>NZ_JAICDG010000003.1 GCF_022751215.1 Actinomadura terrae
GGGTAAGGCCCCCGGTTGATGATCGGGTTGATAGGCTGGAGATGGAAGCGCGGTAACGTGTGGAGTCGACCGGTACTAATAGGCCGAGTGGCTTGACCACACAATACGTTCAAAACATATCGCTGCTGTGTGGTGTTCGCGTCCCTGTGTGGTTCCCGGAAAACAAACGGGAACCCGTTGTTGATAATTGAATTTCGAGCCTGGTCGCTCGTAACGAGTTTCCCGCACCCCTGGAACATGAGGGGGTGTTGGGGTTGGTCGTTCGGTGGTTTTGGCGAGGGGGAAACACCCGGTCCCATCCCGAACCCGGAAGTTAAGCCTCTCAGCGCCGATGGTACTGCATGGGAGACTGTGTGGGAGAGTAGGACGCCGCCGGACTCATATTGATGGAAGGGCCCCGCCGTTACCGGCGGGGCCCTTTCTCATTTCACGGGGCTTTTCCGTTGGCGCCGGTGTTACTCCTTCGGGTAGTCGGCGCTGAGGGTGACGTCTCGCCAGGTGTCGAATGCCATCCTGAGGGTGTCGAGCTTGGCCGTGGCGATGTCGAACGCAGCCTTGCCGAGCAGTAGCCGCAGTGGCGGTTCCTCGGAGCCGATCGCGTCGATGATGGCCCCTGCGGCACGCATCGGGTCTCCCGGCTGGTTGCCATAGGTGGCGAGCGTGCTCGTGCGCCGTGCGCCCGCCGTCTCGGCGTAGTCGTCGATCGTGTTCCCCGACTGGCGCATGGACGGGCCCGACCAGTTGGTGCGGAACGCCGCGGGTTCGACGATCGTCACCCTGATACCCAGGGGAGCGACCTCGGCCGCGAGCGACTCCGACAGCCCCTCGACGGCGAACTTGGTGGCGTGGTAGTAGCCGGTGGCGCCGAAGGCGGCCAGGCCGCCGAGCGAGGAGATGTTGACGATGTGGCCGCTCCGCCGCGCGCGCATGCCCGGCAGGACGGCGCGGGTCGTGTCGACCAGGCCGAAGACGTTCGTGTCGAACAGGGCGCGGACCTCCTCGTCCTCGCCCTCCTCGATGGCGGCGAGGTAGCCGTACCCGGCGTTGTTGACGAGGACGTCGATGCGTCCAAAAGCCGATTCGGCCTCCTTGACGGCCGCTGTGATCTGGGCCTTGTCGGTGACGTCGAGCGGCAGGGCGAGGGCGCGGTCCTCGCGTCCGGTGACGAGGTCGGCGATGGTGCGGGTGTCGCGTGCGGTGACCGCGACCCGCCAGCCGCGGTCGAGGACGGCGGTGGCCAGTGCCCGTCCGAGACCGGTCGAGCAGCCGGTGATGAACCAGGCGGGGGAGTTCGTGCTCATGCGGCATGTCCTTCTCTGATGGGTGAGTACGCGGGCGGCCTGCCTGAGGGTATGGGTCGACCCTGTGTCGTGCGGGAGAGTGTGATCAGTGGTCGCGGGTCGGGGTGTTCTCCGTCGGCGCGTGCTCGGGCGTCTCGCCGGCGGTGAGGCTGCCCAGCAGGGCGAGCGCCTGTTCGGACGGGCTGCCCGCCGCGGCCTCGTACACGACCAGCTGCTGGCCGGGGGCGCTGTTGACGGTCAGCGACTCGTAGTCGAGCGTCAGCTCCCCGACCAGCGGATGCCGGAACCGTTTGGTCTCGTGCGTCTTCTGGCGGATGTCGTGGCGGGCCCACAGGCGGCGGAAGTCCTCGCTCTTCAGTGAGAGCTCGCCGACCGTGTCGATCAGCTGGGGGTCGTCGTAGTCGGTCCCGGCGGCGGAGCGGAGTCCGCCGACGGTGTTGATCGCGACGCGCTCCCAGTCCGGGTAGAAGTCGCGCGCGTCGGGGTCGAGGAACGCGAGCCGGACGAGATCGCCGCTGTAGGCGTGTCCGGCGAACAGGGCCCGGCCCAGCGCGTTGTGGGCGAGGACGGTCAGGCAGCGGCCGAGGACGATCGCGGGGGTGCGGTGCCAGCCGGCCATCATGCTCAGCAGGGTCGGGCTGACCTGCTCGCGCCGGACGCGCGGGCGCCGCCGGGCCGGGCCGGGGTGGGCGAGCTGGTGCAGGTGCGCCGCCTCGTCCACGTCCAGGCGCAGTGCCCGTGCGAGCGCGTCGACCACCTGCGCGGACGGGTGGCGCTCGCGGCCCTGCTCCAGGCGGACGTAGTAGTCGGTGCTGACGCCCGCCAGCATCGCGACCTCCTCGCGGCGCAGCCCCGCCACCCGGCGCCGGCCCCCGACGGGCAGCCCCGAGTCCTCGGGCCGCACCCGCGCGCGCCGGGCGCGGAGGAACTGTCCCAGCAGGTTGTCGCTGTCCATGCCTTCGACACTAGGCGTCGATCGCCGTGGGGAGGAGCCCGGAAGGGGGCCGTGATACTCCTACCGTCCCGCGCCGAGTCAGAGGAGGGCGTTGAAGGTCGCTTCGGGGGTGTCGCGTTCGCTGTAGAGGGTCCAGGCGGTGTCGGCGAGCGCGTCGGGGTCGAGGGTGCCGGCGGGGGGCGGGCCCGGCATGGCGGTCATCATGCGGTGGATGTCGCCGCGCTCGATCAGGCCGCCGATCGTCAGGATGCCCGCGTACACGCCCTGGTCGGCGAGGCCCGCGTGCAGGGTGAGGACGTAGTTGCGCAGCGCGGCGGACGAGACCGCGAGGCTTCCGAGGGAGGGGAACGGGACGACGGCGCTGAGGCCTGCGGCGAACAGCAGGCCGCCGTCGCCGCGCTCCAGCATGTCCGGCAGGACGGCGCCGACGGTGTCGATCGCGGGGTAGATCCAGCTCATCGCCTCCTTCGCGGACGTCACGTCGGTGGAGGTGATCGGTGCGGGGAGGGCGTCCGGGTCGGCGGCGCCCGGTCCGTAGTAGACGACGTCGACGGAGTCGTGGTGTTCGGCGGCGGCGTCGAGGGCCGCGAGCAGTGAGGCCCGGTCGCGGACGTCGGCCTGGTGCGCGGTGGCCTTGATGCCCGCCGCGTCCAGCGCGGCGAGGTAGCCGGGGTGGCGGGACGCGTTGCGGGAGAGCAACGCGATGTCGTGGCCCTCGCGGCCGAAGCGGTGGGCGATCGACATGCCGAGCCCGGGGCCCGCTCCGATGACGACGGTCGTGGGCATGGGTGTGCCTCCATGAAGTTGAGGGTGCCCTCAAAATTGAGGTCGCCCTCAAGTTAGCCGAAACTTGAGGGCGACCTCAAGTTCGTAGAATGGCGTCCATGGCGAGGACGAGCCGTGCGCCCCGGGCCGACGCGGCGCGCAACCGGGACAAGCTGCTGGCCGCCGCCGCGAAGGTCTTCGGCGAGCGCGGGGTGGACGCCCCGCTGGAGGAGGTCGCGCGGCGGGCGGAGGTCAGCATCGGCACGCTCTACAACCACTTCCCAGCGCGCCAGGACCTCATCGACGCGATCTTCCCGATGCGGCTGGAGGCGCTGGAGCGGGTCGCCGAGGCGGCGCTCGCCGACCCCGATCCCTGGGACGGGTTCGTGTGCTTCGTCGAGGGGCTGTTCGAGTTGCAGGCGCGGGATCGCGGCCTCAACGACGTGCTCGCCCGGAGCTACCCGGCGTCCTCGGAGCTCAGCGGGGCCTGCCACCGGGGGTTCGTGCACCTGGTGGAGATCATCGAGCGGGCGCGGGGCGCCGGGCTGCGGGACGACTTCGAGGCGCCGGACATGGTGCCGCTCATCTGGGCGATGTCGCAGATCATCCGCGAGACGGCGGACGTCGCCCCGGACGCCTGGCGCCGTTTCCTCGCGTTCCATCTGGACGGGTTGCGCGCGGACGCCGCGCGTCCGGTGTCCGCCGCGCCGCTCACCCAGGAGCAGGTTGAGGGCCGTCCGGGGGACCCTGCGGGTTCTCCAGGGAGATGAGGCAGGACTCCAGCGCGTTCAGCTCGTCCTCGCTGAAGACCCGGATGCCCGAGCGTTCGAGGAGCGCGGTGGTGACGCCCGCTCCGGGGACCGACGTGCCGGTGAACGTCCCGTCGTAGACGCGGTGGCTGCCGCAGGACGGGCTGCCCTCCTTGAGGAGCGCGACGCGGGCCCCGGCGCGGCGGGCGGCGGCGAGGGCGAGGTGGGCGCCGCGCAGGAACGCCTCCGTCACGTCCACGCCGGTGGTGGTGACGATGCGGGCCGCGCCGTCCAGGACGGGGCCGGAGCCGACGATCTCGGCGGGTGGGCGCGGGACGGCCAGGCCGCCGGATACCTCGGGGCAGAACGGGACGAGGCGCCCCTCGGCCCGCCAGCGTCCGAAGAGGTCGGCCTCCACGGGCTTGGCCGCTCCGTCGTATCGGACCGGCCTTCCCATCAGGCAAGAACTGACCAGTATGCGTTCCACGCACTCCAGCCTATTCGGCCACTTGCCTGACTCCCCGCACCGGCGAATAGTGGGGGCGACCGCCGCACGCAGGGAGACCGGCAATGGTCCTTCTCGGCCGCACACTCCCCGAGGCGCCCGCCCCCGCGCGCCCTCGGGGCTCGGTACTGGTGTCGTGGGCGACCACGACCGACCACAAGGTGATCGGGTATCTGTATCTGATCACATCGTTCGCGTTCTTCCTCCTCGCCGGGCTGATGGCGATGGTGCTGCGCGGGGAGTTGGCGTCGCCGGGCCACCAGATCGTGAGCAACGAGCAGTTCAACCAGCTTTTCACGATGCACGGCACGGTGATGCTGCTGCTGTTCGCGACGCCGTTGTTCGTCGGGTTCGCCAACGTCATCATGCCGTTGCAGATCGGTTCGCCGGATGTGGCCTTCCCCCGGCTGAACATGCTCAGCTACTGGCTGTTCCTGTTCGGCGGCCTCATCGTCTTCGCGGCGTTCCTGTCGCCGGGCGGCGCGGCGAGTTTCGGCTGGACGGCCTATGCCCCGCTGACGAGCCAGATCCGCTCGCCGGGGATCGGCGCCGATATGTGGATCATGGGCCTGGCGCTGTCGGGGTTCGGGACGATCCTCGGCGGCGTCAACTTCATCACGACGATCATCGGCATGCGGGCGCCGGGGATGACGATGTTCCGGATGCCGATCTTCACGTGGAACATCTTCCTGACGAGCCTGCTGGTGCTGATGGCCTTCCCGGTTCTCGCGGCCGCGCTGCTGGTGCTGGAGTCGGACCGGCGGTTCGGCTCGCACGTGTTCGACCCGGCGTACGGGGGTGCGCTGACCTGGCAGCACCTGTTCTGGTTCTTCGGGCACCCCGAGGTCTACATCATCGCGCTCCCGTTCTTCGGCATCATCACCGAGGTCGTTCCGGTGTTCAGCCGCAAGCCGCTGTTCGGCTATTTCGGCATGGTCGGGGCGACGGTCCTGATCGCGGGCCTGTCGATGTCGGTGTGGGCGCACCACATGTTCACGACCGGCCGGGTGCTGCTGCCGTTCTTCTCGTTCATGTCGTTCCTGATCGCGGTGCCGACCGGGGTGAAGTTCTTCAACTGGGTCGGGACGATGTGGCGGGGCAGGCTGAGCTTTGAGACCCCGATGCTGTTCGCGGTGGGATTCCTCGTGACGTTCCTGTTCGGCGGGCTGACCGGGGTGATCCTGGCGTCGCCGCCGCTGGACTTCCAGGTGCAGGACTCCTACTTCGTGGTGGCCCACTTCCATTACGTCGTCTTCGGGACCGTGGTGTTCGCGATGTTCGCGGGCTTCTATTTCTGGTGGCCGAAGATGACCGGGAAGATGCTGGACGAGCGGCTCGGCAAGGTCCATTTCTGGTTCCTGTTCGTCGGCTTCCACACGACGTTCCTTGTCCAGCACTGGCTGGGCGCGCAGGGGATGCCGCGCCGGTACGCGGACTACCCCAAGGAGTTCACCGCGTTGAACCGCGTCTCCAGCGCGGGCGCGCTGATCCTGGGCGTCTCCACGCTGTTCTTCCTCTACAACGTGTACCGGACGGCGCGGCGCGGCGTCCGGGTGCAGGTCGATGATCCGTGGGGTTACGGGAACTCGCTCGAATGGGCCACCTCGTGCCCGCCGCCCCGGCACAACTTCGACGCGATCCCGCGGATCCGCTCGGAGCGTCCGGCGTTCGACCTGCACTACCCGAAGCTGGAGGCGGCCGGCGACGGCACGGACCCCGGCTGAGCCCTCCGGTTCCCGTCCTTGCCGATCGAGAACCCTGACGATAACGCCGCCGTAACAATCTCGGCCTTCCTGACAAATCAGACGAGTCGCTCCGCCCCGGGGCACTACGGTTCCCGCGTGACGGTGAGCTGCATCACAGGGGGCGGCCAGGCGTGAGCGACGGACGCGGCAGCGGGGAGACGTGATGGCCAGGCGGACACGGTCGGTCCGGACGAAAATCGTGTTCCTCCTGGTCCCGCCGATCGCGGCGCTGGTGGTGCTGTGGGGCTTCACGGCGGCGGCCACGCTCGGCGACACCCTCCGGCAGACCCGGACCCAGACCTTCACCGACAAGGTCATCAAGCCCACCGACGCCATGATCTCCGCGTTGCAGGACGAGCGCCGCATGTCGCTGTCCTACCTCGGCGACGACCGGACGATCGGCCGGTCCGGCTTCGACGCCCAGCGCGCGCGGACCGACCGGACCCGCGCGGCGTTCCGCAAGGCGGCCTCCGACCCGTCCGTCCGGGGCGCCGCCGCGCGGCGCACGCGCGAGCGGATGGCCGACCTGGCGGCCTCGCTCGGCGAGATCGAGGCGGTGCGCACCTCGGTCGACAAGCGGCTCATCGACCGCTCGGAGGCGCTCGGCCGCTACACCGCCTTCATCGACCGGGCGGCCGAGATCTACGAGGAGCCGCGCTCCGACGACGACCGGATCGTCCGCGACACCCGGCTCCTGCTCGGTCTGGAGCGGGCCCGCGAGAGCATGTCCCGCGAGGACGCGCTGGTCACCGGCGCGCTCGCGGCGCGCAAGATCAGCCAGGCCGAGCACCTGCGGCTCGTGCAGCTCGTCGGCGCCCGCGCGTTCCTCTACGACGACTCGACCCGCGCGCTGCCGCCGGGCGACCGCGTCCGCTACGACGCGATCGTGTCCGGCGCCGCGTTCGTCGAGTTCCGCAGGCTGGAGGACGAGCTGATGCAGGCCGGCGCCGCGCAGGGGCACCCGCCGCTGGACATCGGCGCGTGGCACACCTCGATCGAGACCGTGAACACACAGCTCGCCGAGCTGTCGTCCGGCATCCGCTCGGCCACCGCCGACCGCGCCGCGCGGAAGGCCGACGCCGTCCTGCTCCGTCTGTACCTGACCGGCGGCCTGGGCCTGCTCGCCGTGATCGTCGCGGTCGTCGTCGCGG
Source organism: Actinomadura terrae (assembly GCF_022751215.1). Taxonomy (GTDB): domain Bacteria; phylum Actinomycetota; class Actinomycetes; order Streptosporangiales; family Streptosporangiaceae; genus Spirillospora; species Spirillospora terrae. Next base: position 7,172 of record NZ_JAICDG010000003.1, read on the forward strand.
TGCGGATGGCGCGCCGCCTCATCCGCGAGAGCCGCGAGATGGCCGACGCCGTCACCGCGTTCACCCGAGACCGGCTGCCCGCGATCACCGAGCGCGCCCGACGCGGCGAGCCCGTCCCGGACGAGGACATCGTCCTCGCCGGGGAGGTCAAACCCGCCGAGCCGCCCAAGCCCGGGGAGGACGAGCCGCCGGGCCCGCCCGCCTGGTTCGCGCGGTTTGCCGCCGCGCCCCCGCAGCCGGGGTTCACGGTCACCGAGATCAGCCGGATCGACAAGGCGTTCGCCGAGGCCCGCCGCGCCGTCATCCGCGCGTCCTCCGGCGAGGCCGCCGCGCACAAGCGGCTCAACGACGTGTTCGTGACGCTCGCGCGCCGCAACCAGTCGCTGCTCCAGCGGCTCCTCGGCCGGCTGGAGGCGATGGAGCGCGGGACCGAGGACCCCGACGCGCTCGCCGCGCTGTTCGAGCTCGACCACCTCGCGACCCGGATGCGGCGGCACGCGGAGGGCCTGGTCATCCTCTCCGGGCGGCCGTCCGGACGGAGCTGGCGGCATCCCGTCCGGCTGATGGACGTGGCGCGCGCCGCCGCGTCGGAGATCGAGGACTACACGCGGGTGGACGTCGTCCCGATGGGCCGGGCGGCGCTGTCGGGCCGCGCCGTCGCCGACACCATCCACCTGCTGGCCGAGCTGGTCGAGAACGCCGCCGCGTTCTCCCCGCCGACCACGCGGATCCGGGTGACCGGCGGGGAGGTCGCGCACGGCTTCGCGGTCGAGATCGAGGACCGCGGCCTCGGCCTCACCCGCGAGGAGATCGCGCGGCTGAACCGGCTGCTGGCCACCGACCCCGAGCTGAAGCTGGACGACTCGGTGCAGCTCGGGCTGTTCGTCGTCGCGCGGCTCGCGGCGCGGCACGGCATCCGCGTCTCGCTGCGGTCCTCGGCGTACGGGGGTGTGATCGCGATCGTGCTGATCCCGCACGCGCTCGTCGTCGACGCGCAGGACGCGGCGCCGGGCTCCGGTGCCTCCGGCGCGCCGTCCGGCGGCTCGGGCGAGTACAAGCCGCTGGTGGCCGTCTCCCGCACGACGATGGAACCGGCGGGGGAGCGTGCGGGAGAGCGGGCGCCCGTGACGCCCAAGCTCGGGCCGTCGGCGCCGACCGTCCTGCCGTCGCGGCGCGGGGACCGCGAGGACGGGGCCGCGCCGGGCACCGCCCCCGGCGGGCTGCCGAGGAGGCGGCGGCAGCAGAACATCGCCCCGCAGCTGAGGGAGGCCGCGCCCACCGACTCCGGCGAGACGCCCGCCGAGCGCTCGCCCGAGGCGGCGCGCAGGCTCATGTCGACGATGCAGAGCGGATGGCGGCGCGGCCGGGAGGACGACGCCGAGCCGGAGCGGGGCGGTGACGGCGCGGCCGCGGAGCCGGAGACGCCCCCTGGGCCGGGCGGTGAGTGATGCCCGACGAGCCGGACGACCTGTGGGTCGACGAGATGGCCGGGCCCGTCGTGCGCCCGTTCGCCGTGGCCGGCGGCCGGACGCGGCAGAGCGGCGCGGACGAGCTCGACCTCATCGCGATCGTCGTCACCGCCGAGGTGCCGATGCCGGACCCGAGCACGCTCGGCCCCGAGGACGAGCGGATCCTGGAGCTGTGCCTGCGTCCCCGGTCGGTCGCCGAGCTGGCCGCCGACCTGAGCCTGCCGGTCGGGGTGGTCCGGGTGCTGCTGAGCGACCTGCTGCGGCGGGGGCTGGTGACCGTGAACCGGCCCGCCGCGACCGCCACCGGACGCCCCGACCCGGGTCTTCTCAAGGAAGTGATCGATGGTCTCCGTGCGCTGTGACCTGGTGAGGCTGTGCGGCGTGAACAGGCTCAAGGCCCTGATGGCGAGCGCCGCGCTGCTGGCGGTGGTCGCGGCGGCCGGGTGCGGCTCGGGCGAGGGACGGGTCGAGGCGGGCGCGCCCGGGGTGACCGACAAGCCGTGCCCGAACGCGGTGAACAAGGACCACGGCTGCATCTACCTCGGCACGATCTCCGACCTGACCAGCGGCCCGTTCCGGGCGCTCGGGTCGGCGGTGACCAAGGCGCAGCGCGCGTTCTGGGACCGCGTCAACCGGCAGGGCGGCATCGGCGGCTACGACATCGACGTCGTGACCTACGTCCGCGACAACCACTACCAGCCGCAGGCCCACGTCCGCGCCTACAACGAGATGAAGGACAAGGTCCTGGCGCTGGCGCAGACGTTCGGATCGCCCGAGACCGACGCGATCCTCGGCGACCTGCACGCGAAGAAGATGATCGCGCTGCCCGTCTCCTGGACGTCGCGGTGGGAGTTCGACGACGACATCGTCGAGTCGGGGTCCTCGTACTGCTTCGAGGCCATGAACGCCGTCGACTACGGCGTGGACGAGTACGGCGCCAAGAGCGTGATGGCGATCCACTACACCGGCGACTACGGCGACGACGCGGCGGCGGGCGCGCGGATCGGCGCGCGGGTGCGCGGGCTGTCGTTCACCGACGTCCCGACGACGCAGGGGGCGGCGGTGCAGAACGCCGCCGTGCGGGCCATCATGTCGCGCAGGCCCGACCTCGTCGTGCTGACCGTGTCGCCCGCGGACGCCGCGTCCATCATCGGCAGGACGGTCGACGCCGGGTTCCGGGGCCGCTTCATCGGCGACAACCCGACGTGGGACCGGAGCATGCTGCGCGACCCGTCCGCGAACGCGATCAAGTCGCGCTACCTCCAGGTCGCGCCCTGGAAGCCGTACGCGACCGACTCGCCGGGCCATACCGCGATGCGGCAGGCGGTCGGCCGGACTGAACCCGACGACAACCTCGTCTCGGGGTGGGCGCTGTCGTATCCGCTGAAGGCGGCCCTGCAACGGGCGGTCCAGAAGAAGGACCTGTCCCGCGCGGGCCTGTTCGCGGCCGTCCGCGAGATCACCTACGTCGACTACGAGGGCATCCTGCCGTCGGAGGCGGGCAACTCCTCCGGCACCCCGAACGACTCGGCGTTCCGCAAGACGGTGTTCTCCAGGCCGGACGACCACGAGTTCTCCGGCCTCAAGGTGCTCACCGACTTCACCGAGGGCCCGACCGCGAAGGGCTACCGCCTCGACCAGCCCTGCCTCGCCGGCAAATGACCGCTCACCGGCCGGCGCGGATGCGGTCGGCGGCGAACTGGGCGACGCGGACGGCGGCCCCCGGGCTCAGCCGGACGCCGCGCCACGCGGCCCGGCCGTGCGCCGGTGCCACGATCAGCGCCTGGTTGCGCGCGACGCCCCGCATGATGTCGCGCGCGAGCCTGCCGGTCGTGTAGGGGCGGGGCGCCGCACGCGCGATCTCGTCGGACGCGTCGCCGCTCATCGGCGTCTCCGGCAGGTCCGGGTTGATGTTGCGCAGCAGCGGCGTGTCGACGAAGCTCGGGCAGACGACGCTGACCCGGACGCCGCGTCCGGCCGCCTCGGCGCGCAGCCCGAGCGACAGCCCGACGACCGCGTGCTTGGTCGCGGTGTAGGGGATGCCGGCCGGCATCGGGACGAGCCCGGCGAGCGAGGCGGTGTTGACGATGTGCCCGCGCCCCTGCTCCAGCATGATCGGGTACGCGGCGTGCACGCCGTGCACGACGCCCCGCAGGTTGACGTCGATCGCGCGGTTCCAGTGGTCGAGCGTGAGCTCCTCGGCGAGCCCGCCGATCGCGATGCCCGCGTTGTTGAACACGAGGTCGAGGCGTCCGTGCTCGTCCCGCACGCCGCCGTACAGCGCCGCGACGGCGGCGGCGTCGGTGACGTCGAGCGGCGCGGCGACTGCCGTGCCCCGGCGCAGGGTGTTCAGCCGGTCGGCGACCGCCTTGGCGCCCGCGGCGTCGATGTCGGCGACGACGGCGGTGTCGCCGCGCGCCACCAGCGACGTCGCGATGGCGCGGCCGATGCCGGACGCGCCCCCGGTCACGATCGCGACGCTCATGCCCGCGCCCCGCCCGAGGCCGCTCCGCCCGACGGTTCGACGGTGCGGCGCGTCTTCGGCTCGTCCCAGATCCCGAACGCCTGCCAGATCCGCCGGTTGACCGGGTCGACGACGCCGAGCTCGGCCATCAGGTCGCGGATCTTGCCGACCGAGTTGGAGATCTCGGCCCGCGACGCCTCGCTCCGGTACGCGGCGCGGACCACGTCCTTCGGGATGCCGAAGTGCCGCACCATCGGGCCGGGCGGGGCCAGCATGATCCGCGCCATCACGCCGAGCACGACCGGGGTCGCGACCCCGAGGATGCGGCGGCGCAGCGGCTTCATCGCGGGCACCCGGTGCCGCAGGTAGTGCCGGGCGAACGAGATGTGCCGGGCCTCCTCCGCGATATGGATCTTCATGATCGTCTCTTCGAGCGGGTGCTTGATGTGCCCGCCCTTCAGCGACTTGCGCTGGACGTAGTCGATCGGGTCCTCGCCGCCGAGCACGAACACGAAGAACATCTCGGTATTGATCAGCGGGATCCAGGGTGCGGCCTGCGCGATCAGGTTGAGCGAGCGCGGCATGCCCCGGATCGGCATCCCCGTCCGGTTCACGAACTCCTGGAACATCATCCCGTGATGACACTCCTCGGTCGTCTCGTGGTAGACGTACCGGAACTCCGGGCGGCCGTTCGGCAGCCGGTAGGCGTAGTTGAGCAGGCCCCGCTTCAGCAGGTTCTCGAACTGGAGCCCGATCTTCATCGCGGTCGCGACCCGCCACAGCCCGATCTGGGCCTGCACCTCCGGCGGCTGCGCCCGGTACCAGGCGGTCTCGCCGAGCCGGTCGAACGGCGGCAGTACCCAGCGCGGGTCGTTCTTGTCGACCGCGAACTCCGGGTCCTCCCACGGGATGTCGGCGTAGGCCTCCCAGTGCTTGTCGACCGACGCCCTGTTCAGCCGGTCGATGACGGCGAGGTAGGACTTCGCGTCCGTGACCTGCGCGCGGACCTCGTCGGCGAGTTCGGTGGGGGCTTTCGGCATGGCGGACTCCCTCGGGCTGGTACAGGCGGCGTCGCCGCCGGGCGTGCGGTGTCGGGGGCCTTCAGGTTCGGACGGGGACGGAGGTCGTGCCGTGCTCGGGTGTCGTGCCGGGTTCAGGCGTCGTGCCGGGCTCGGGGACGAGTTGCCGCGCGAAATCCTTGAGCGTGCGCAGGACGGCCTCCTGGTGACCGCTCTCGTCGTCGTCCAGCGCGTTCTGGACCGACAGGCCGACGAACATCGCGAACACGCCGCGCAGGACGCTGTCGGTGAACTCCGGCGTGAGCGTGTTCGCCGGGAACAGCCGCTCGAACGTCTCCACGATGACCTGGAGGACGCGCTCGTTGAGGTCGCGGCAGAGCGGGCGCAGCTCGTCGTCGGTGCGGGCCGCCACCGCCAGCTCGGTCAGCGCCTTGGCGGGCTTGTCGCGGAACACCTCCCACAGCAGGTCGAGCGCGCCCGCGACGTCGCGCCGCTCCGCGGGAAGCACCGCGAACGCCCGCTCGTAGGCCAGCCGCTGCGCCTCCAGCAGGTGCTCCAGCGCCGCCGCGACCAGGACCATCTTCGTCGGGTAGTGGTGCTGCTGCGCCCCGCGCGACACCCCGGCGCGGCGCGCGACCTCGGTGGTGGACGTCCCGGACCAGCCGAGGTCCACCAGGCAGTCCATGGTGGCCTCAAGCAGCCTGGCCTGGGTCTGGGAGCGGCGTTCCTCCTGGGTACGGCGGCTCCCGCCGTGACGGCGGCGTCTCACTGGCACAACCCCGACGGTACGAGCGCACAAACAAGCAAGCAAGCCTGCATGTATGTTGCGCCGGTCACAATTGGACGCCGCGTCTGATTTGATCTCTCCGGCCGTACCGCGCGGGGCGTAGCCGGGGCGGTGCGGGTACCCCCGGGAGGAGCAGCCCGGGTGCCTCTCCTGGCCCGACGACGGGCGGCACGTCCCGGCGACACGATCCCGGACATGGCAAACGCGGCACGGACAAGGCAATCGACCAACGACGAGAAGGCGGGACGGGGAGGGGCCAGGACGGTCCGGCTCAGCAAGGTCTACGGCTCGGGCGACATGGCCGTCCGGGTCCTGGACGAGGTCAGCGTGGAGTTCCCGGACGGCCGGTTCACGGCGATCATGGGCCCGTCCGGCGCGGGGAAGTCCACGCTGATGCACTGCGTGGCCGGGCTGGACGCGGCCACCTCCGGCCAGGTCTACGTCGGCGACCAGGAGCTCGGCGCGCTGTCGGACCGGGCCCTGACCAAACTGCGGCGCGAGCGGATCGGGTTCGTGTTCCAGGCGTTCAACCTGCTCCCGACGCTGACCGCGCGCGACAACATCACGCTGCCGATGACGCTGGCGGGGACCAGTCCCGACCGGGAGTGGTTCGACACGGTGGTGCGCGTCCTGAAGCTGGGGGAGCGGCTCACGCACCGTCCGTCGGAGCTGTCGGGCGGGCAGCAGCAGCGGGTCGCGCTCGCGCGGGCGCTGGTCACCCGGCCGCGGATCGTGTTCGCCGACGAGCCGACCGGCAACCTCGACTCCCGCACCGGCGCCGAGGTGCTCACGCTCCTGCGCGAGGCCGTGGACGACCTCGGCCAGACGGTCGCGATGGTCACCCACGACCCGGTCGCGGCGGCGCGCGCCGACGCGGTCGTGTTCCTCGCCGACGGGCGGATCGTCGACGTCATGGACGCGCCCACGCCCGACCGGGTGCTGGACCGCATGCGCGGACTGGGGGACCACTCATGATCGGCATCGTGCTCAAGGAGCTGTGGGGCCGCAAGCGGCGCCTGGCGGGCTCGCTGATCGCGGTGTTCCTCGGCGTGACGTTCCTGACGGGCACGCTCGTCCTCGGGGACACGCTCGCGGGGAGTATCGACGGCTACTTCTCCCGGGCCTACGGAGAGACCGACGTCAGCATCCGCAACGCGACCAGCGTGAGCGACGAGCCGTGGGGCGCGCGCGGGGAGATCGACGCGTCCGTCCTGGAACGCGTCAGGAAGGTGAACGGCGTCGCCGACGCCGAGCCCTACATCCAGGGCTCGGGCCAGCTCCTCGCCAAGGACGGCACGACGATCGAGTCGCGCGGCCCCCGCACGGCGGGCAACTGGATGACCGACCCCAAGCTCAACCCGTACCGGCTCGCCGAGGGACGCGCCCCGCGCGCGCCCAACGAGGTCGTCATCAACAAGATGTTCGCCGACGAGGGCAAGCTGAAAGTCGGCGACCGGACCGCGGTGCTCACCCCCGAGCGCGTCCCCGTCACGGTCGTCGGCATCAGCAGGTTCGGCGACCAGGACGCCTTCGGCGAGACCTCGTTCACCGCCTTCAGCCTGGAGGGGGCGCGCCGGTTCGTCGCCCGGGCGCCCGGCCTCGTCACCGGGGTCTGGCTGCGCGCTGAGGACGGCGTCAGCCAGGACGAGCTGGCCGCCCGCGTCAGACCCGTCCTCGCGCCCGGCACCGAGGCCGTCACCGGCAAGGCGCAGGTCGACGAGGGCATGACGATGGTCGAGGACGGCTTCCTGCGCGTGTTCCGGATCGTGCTCGGCGCGTTCGGCGGCGTCGCGCTGCTGGTCGCGGCGTTCAGCATCCACAACACGTTCGCGATCACGACGGCGCAGCGGACCCGCGAGTCGGCGCTGCTGCGCGCCCTCGGCGCGGGCCGCCGCCAGGTCGTGGCCATCGTCGGCTTCGAGGCGCTCGTGGTCGGCGGCGCCGCGACGCTCGCCGGGCTCGCGGGCGGCCTCGGGTTCGCGGCCCTGCTGCGGCAGCTGTTCACCCAGCTCAGGATCGGGATCGCGATGGAGGGCCTCGTCGTGTCGGCGACGTCCGCGCTGATCGCCGCACCGGTCGGGATCGCGGTGACGCTGGTCGCCGCCCTCGGCCCCGCGCTCAAGGCGTCGCGGGTGCCGCCGCTGGCCGCGCTGCGCGAGGTGGCGGTAGAGGCGGGCCGTCCGTCCGACACGCGGGTCATCGTCGGGGGCGTGCTGGCGCTGATCGCGGCGGGGACCGTCGTGCTCGGCGCGGTCGGCGAGCAGATGGCGATGGCCGCCGCGGGCGCGGTGCTCACCGTCGTCGCGATGGTCGTGCTCGGGCCCGTCGCGGCCCGCCCGGTCACCGCGCTCGCCGGAGGGCCCGCCGCGCGGCTGCGCGGCGTCGCCGGGCGGCTCGCCCGCGACAACGCCGGCCGCAGCCCCGCCCGCACCGCCGGCGCCGCGACCGCCCTGATGATCGGCGTCGGCGTCGTCACGCTGCTGACCGTGTTCATCGGCTCGCTGCGCGCCTCCCTGGAGGACGGCGTCGCCGGGTCGTTCAAGGGAGCGATCGTCGTCGACGGCGGCAGCAACGAGACCGCCGGGTTCAGCACGGCGCTCGCCGGGCAGGCCGCGCGCCTCCCGCAGGTCCAGAACGCGGCGGGCCTCGGGAACGGCAACATGCGGGTGGACGGGAAGAACGCGGCCGTCCGCGTCGCCGACCCGTCCGCGCTGCGCCGCGTCCTGGACCTGGGCCTGCGGCAGGGCGGCCTCGTCGACCCCGGCACGTTCGCGGTGTCCAAGAAGGTCGCCGACGACAAGGGGTGGGAGCCCGGATCGACCGTCGCCGTCCAGTTCGCCGACGGCGCCCGGCAGCGGCTGGAGATCGGCGCCGTCTACGAGAACGCCGACCTCGTCGGCGACTACCTCGTTCCGAGGACGGTCTGGAACGCCCACACCCGGCAGCCGCTCGACCTCATGACGTTCGTCGAGCTGCGGCCCGGCGCGTCGGTGAGCGACGCGAAACAGGCGCTCACCGCGCTCGCCAAGCCGTACGGGGCGCCGGAGGTGGAGACCCGGGACGCCTTCGTCTCCCGCCAGACCGAGGATATGAACGGCTTCATCGGCGTCGTCTACGGGATGCTGGTCCTCGCGATCGTCATCGCGTTGCTCGGCATCGCCAACACGCTCTCGCTGTCGGTGCACGAGCGGACCCGCGAGCTCGGCCTGCTGCGCGCGGTCGGCGCGACCCGTCCGCAGGTCAGGTCGATGGTCCGGTGGGAGTCGGTGATCGTCGCGCTGTTCGGCACGGCGGGCGGGCTCGGCCTCGGGCTGTTCCTCGGCTGGGGGCTCGGCACCGCGCTCGGCAACCCGTTCGCGCCGCAGACCGTCCAGGTGGCGGTCATCGCCCTGGTCGGGACCGTGGCGGGTGCGCTCGCCGCGATCCGCCCGGCCCGGCGCGCGGCGCGGCTCGGCATCCTGTCCGCGATCGCCTCGGTGTGAGGCCGCCCGGTGCCCCCGGGGCTCGCCCCGGGGGCACCGGCCCCCCGCGTGGATAGGGTGTCCCCATGCAGGTCAACCAGTCGGGCAAGCTGGCCAACGTCTGTTACGACATCAGGGGACCGGTGCTCAAGCGCGCCAAGCAGCTTGAGGCCGAGGGGAACAGGATTCTCAAACTGCACATCGGCAACCCCGCGCCGTTCGGTTTCGAGGCCCCGCCGGAACTCCTCCAGGACATGATCCGCAACCTGCCGGAGGCGCACGGCTACAGCGACTCCAAGGGCATCCTGGCCGCCCGCCGCGCGATCGTGCAGCGCTGCGAGGGCAACGGCGTCACCGGCGTGGACGTCGAGGACGTCTACCTCGGCAACGGCGTGTCCGAGCTGATCGTGATGACCCTCCAGGCGCTGCTCAACGACGGCGACGAGGTCCTGATCCCCACGCCGGACTACCCGCTGTGGACGGCCGCGACGTCGCTGTGCGGCGGCACCCCCGTCCACTACCTGTGCGACGAGGACGCCGGATGGGAGCCCAGCCTGGACGATATCGAGTCCAAAATCGGCGACCGCACCCGCGCCATCGTGATCATCAACCCGAACAACCCGACCGGCGCCGTCTACTCCCGCGACGTCCTCACCCGGGTCGTCGAGGTCGCCCGCCGCCGCAACCTGATCATCCTCGCCGACGAGATCTACGACCGGATCCTCTACGACGGCGCGGAGCACGTCCCGATCGCGTCCCTCGCCCCCGACCTGCTGTGCCTCACCTTCGGCGGGCTGTCGAAGAACTACCGCGTCGCGGGGTTCCGCTCCGGCTGGGTGGTCCTGTCGGGCCCGAAGGAGCACGCCGAGTCCTACATCGAGGGCCTGGACATCCTCGCCAACATGCGGCTGTGCCCGAACGTCCCCGGCCAGCACGCCATCCAGGCCGCGCTCGGCGGCCACCAGAGCATCGAGGACCTCGTCCTGCCGACGGGCCGCCTCGGCGAGCAGCGCGACCGCGCCTGGAAGCTGCTGAACGACCTGCCGGGCGTGAGCTGCGTCCGGCCGCAGGGCGCCCTGTACGTGTTCCCGCGCCTGGACCCCGAGATGTACCCGATCGAGGACGACATGCGCTTCGCCCTCGACCTCCTGGAACAGCAGAAGCTCCTGGTCGTCCAGGGGTCGGGGTTCAACTGGCCCTCCACCGACCACTTCCGCGTCGTCACCCTCCAGTACGCCGACGACCTGGAGGACGCGGTGGGCCGCATCGGGGAGTTCCTCCAGGCCTACCGCCGCTGAGGTCAGGCGGTCGCGGCCTGGTCGAGCCGCCGCAGCGCGCCCCGCACGACCTCGGGATCGGTGGTGGCCCAGAACGGCGGCAGCGACCCCTTCAGGAAACCGCCGTACCGCGCGGTCGCCAGCCGCGGGTCGAGCACGGCGACGACGCCGCGGTCGTCCATGGACCGCAGCAGCCGTCCCGCGCCCTGCGCCAGCAGCAGCGCGGCATGCGTCGCGGCGACGGCCATGAAGCCGTTCCCGCCGTTCGCCGCGACCGCGCGCGAGCGGGCCGAGGTCACCGGGTCGTCCGGACGCGGGAACGGGATCCGATCCATGATCACCAGCTGGAGCGACGGACCCGGCACGTCCACGCCCTGCCACAGCGACAGCGTGCCGAACAGGCACGTCCGCTCATCCTCGGCGAACTGCTTGACCAGCAGGGACGTCGAGTCCTCGCCCTGGCACAGCAGCGGATGCGACAGATGGTCCTTCAGCTCGTCGGCGGCCTGCCGGGCGGCCCGCATCGAGGAGAACAACCCGAGCGCGCGGCCCCCCGCCGCCTCGATCAACTCGGTGATCTCGGTCAGATACGCGTCGGCGAGGCCGTCACGTCCCGGCTGCGGCAGATGCCGTGCCACGTACAGGATGCCCGCCTTCGGATGGTCGAACGGGGAACCGACGTCCAGGCCCGTCCACACCAGCTCCTTGTCGTCCTTGCCGTCCTTCGTCGCGGTGTGGGCGAGGCCCTCGGCGGCCGTCTTGGCGTCCCGGGAACCGCTCTCGGGCAGCGGCGGCAGCCCCCACTGCCGGGCCAGCGGCTCGAACGACCCGCCCAACGTCAGCGTCGCCGACGTCAGCACGGCCGTGCGCCGCTCGAACAACGTGCTCCGCAACAGGCCGCCCACCCCAATCGGCGCGACCCGCAACGCCGGAGGACGCTTCGGACGCCCCTCCGGGACGAACGGCTTCTCCAGCCACACCACGTCGAACCGCTGCGCGATCTCCGGCTGGAACGCCTCCAGCAACCGCACCGCCGTGTCGTGCAGATCCCCCAGCGAGGAACGCGCCGCCTTGCGCGCCGCCATGTCGCCGGGGTCCTTCTCCTTCTTGTCGGGCCCGAGAGCCGAGATGCACGCATGCGCGGCGTCCCGGACCACGGTGATGGTGGTGCCCAGCGCGGGGGACAGGACGTCCATACGCCCCGCGGGCAGATCCTCCAGCAGAATGCCGAGCCCCTCCGCCGACTCCTTGAGCCGGTCGGCGGTCGCCTCCTCGATCAACCGCCCGCACCGCCGCGCCGCCGTCTCCACGGCCGCCGCACTCAACTCCCCGGTCGCGACCGAGGTGACCCGGTCGACCAGCTCGTGCGCCTCGTCCACGATCACCACGTCGTGCTCGGGCAGGACCTGGAACTCCTCCAGCGCATCGATGGCCAGCAACGCGTGGTTGGTGACGACGATATGCGCCTCACCCGCCTCCGCCCGCGCCAGCTCCGCGAAGCACTCGGTGCCCTGCGGGCAGCGCGTCGCGCCCAGGCACTCCTTCGCCGTCACCGCGACCTGCCGCCACGCCTGCTCGCTCACCCCCGGCACCAGCTCGTCGCGGTCCCCGGTCCTGGTCTCGTCGGCCCACTCGTTGAGCCGCTTGACCTGCCGTCCCATCGCGGAGAGCTGCTGCGGGTCGAACAGGCTCTGGCCGGGCTCGTCCTCGTCCGGGACGCCCGTCTGCACCCGGTGCAGGCACAGGTAGTTGCGGCGCCCCTTGAGGATCGCGAACTTCAACTCCGTCCCGAGCATCGGCCCGAGAGCCTCCGCCAGCCGCGGCAGGTCCCGGTCGACGAGCTGCCGCTGCAACGCGATCGTCGCCGTCGACACCACCACCGTGGTCTGCTTCTCCACCGCGTACCGGATCGCCGTAACGAGATAGGCCAGCGACTTCCCGGTACCGGTGCCCGCCTGGGCCGCGACGTGCTCCCCGTCCGCGATCGCCTTCTCCACCGCCCGCGCCATATCGACCTGCCCGGGGCGCGTGGCGCCGCCGATGGCCTCGACGGCCGCGGACAACAGGGCCGTCATGTCAGGAATCTGGGTATCGCTGCCGGTCAGCAGATCAGGGGCGGGCACGCCGCCCAACGCTACCGCCCACGAGGGACACCCGCGTCCGTCCGCCCCCGCGAACCGCTCGCGCCGACCATGACCGAATACGGCCACCCCCCGAAGCTCCAGCCCACACCCCTACAGCGCCCGCAGACCGGTGTACAGGCACTACTCGCGGCGCGGTGCCGCCGGGCCACACCCCTACAGCGCCCGCAGACGCGCGCACCATGGCCTCCTCCGCTGGTTCCTCTTCCGGGCCACACCCCTACAGCGCCGCAGACCACAACCAGCCGGACAACGACAACAGAACCCCCCGTGAGGCCATCGCACCCCCGGCCGTCGACTCCGCCCCCCCCACCGCCGCATTGCCTTCCCGCCGGACTGTCGCACCGTCCCGCTGTCGAGATGCACCGCGGCCGCGCCCCTCGAACGCTGGGGGCGCGGGCCGCCGGGGACGGGTGCGTTCCCGCCGCCGCCCCATCGGCCAAAATGGCCTCGTGCCCACAGAGAGAGAAATCCTGACCTGGGAGTTGTTCGGGGCCGCGAGCCGCGACCTGGCGCAGGAGGTCGCCGACAGCGGCTACCGTCCCGACCTGATCCTGTCCATCGCGCGCGGCGGCCTGTTCGTCGCCGGGGCCCTCGGCTACGCGCTGGACGTGAAGAACCTGCACGTCATGAACGTCGAGTTCTACACCGGCGTCGACGAGCGCCTCGATCTCCCGGTGATGCTCCCACCCGTCCCGAACGCGATCGACCTGTCGGGCGCGAAGGTCCTGGTGGCCGACGATGTCGCCGACACGGGCGCCACCCTCAAACCTAGTCCGCGACTTCTGCGCCGACCACGTCGCGGACGTCCGCTGCGCGGTCATTTACGAAAAGCCCCATTCGACCGTCAAATGCGAATATGTCTGGCGCCGCACCGACCGCTGGATCAATTTCCCGTGGTCGACAGAACCCCCGGTGGTAACGCCCCGCATCCTCGACGCCTGACTTATCCACAGAACGCGATTCTGATGCGCTGACCAGCCCGCCCCTGCGAGCCTCAAAGGCATGAACCCACTGGTCATTCGCTCAGCGCAAGACGCCATCGCCGTCGTCCCCTACCTCCTGGGGTTCCACCCGTCCGGCAGCCTCGTCGTGATCGCCTTCGACGGCCCGGACGGCACATGCGCGGTCCGCGTCGACTTACCGTCACCCGATCCCGTCAACGTGTCCGGCATGCTCGCGGGCAACGGCTACCTCCGCGTCCTCCTGCTCGCCTACGGCACGCCCGAGGAGTCCACACCGGCCACCACCACCATGCGCGCCGCCCTCGCAGCCGCCGGCATCGAGGTCATGCAGGCGATCCGCGTGTCCGATGGACGCTGGTGGTCCCTCACCTGCGACGAGGACTGCTGCCCACCGGAAGGCATCCCGTTCGATATCAAGAGCAGCGTCCTAGCCGCCGAAGCCACCCTCGCGGGCCACGTCGCCCTCCCCGACCGCACCGACCTGGCCGACTCCCTCCGTCCCCTCACCGGCCCCGCCCGCCAGGCCATGTGCGAGGCCACCCTCCGAGCCGAACGACGCTTCCTCGGCTGGGCCCGCGACGGCACGTCCTCGTTCCAGTTCCAGGCGCTCCTCGTGCAGGAGGGCGTCGCCGTCGTCCCCGTCCTGCTGGCCCAAGCCCGCGCGGGCACCCGCCCCAGCAACGACGAGGTCGCCCGCCTGGCCTTCCTCCTCACCGAACTCCGCGTGCGCGACGAAGCCTGGGTCCGCATCGACGAGGACGACCCGACAGCCGACATCGACTTCTGGCGCGACGTCGTCCGCCGCGTAGAACCCCCCTACGCGGCCGCCCCCGCCGCCCTCCTGGCCTTCGCCGCCTACGCCGCGGGCAACGGCGGCCTGGCCAACGTAGCCCTGGACCGCGCCCTGGACGCCGACCCCACCTACTCGATGGCCGTCATCCTCCGCGAGGTGATGGCCGCCGGCATCCCGCCCACCAAAGCCCGCATGCGCATGACCCCCGAAGAATTAGCCGCCGCCTACCACGAAGACGAAACCCGCCAAGCCAGCTGACCCCGTAGCCGCCAAAGCCCTTCGCGCCCACACGCGTCCCGGCGAGACCCGGTGTGCCCGGTCGGGCACGCACGCGGCCGGTCGGGCGCGCACGCGGCCGGTCGGGCACGTACGCGGCCGGTCGGGCACGTACGCGGCCGGTCGGGCACGCACGCGAGCGGTCGGGCTCGGTCGCGATCCGCCTCGCAGGCGAGGATGGGGGGCTTTGCTCTGACCGGCGCCAACATGCTGGCAGTAGCTTTGAACGCCGAACGGCAGCGGGTCGTCACCGCCAAGTCGGAGGGCCGTCGATGCCGAAGCGTCCGTCGGCGGCCGGGGCTGCGCAGGCGAACCCGGCTGGATCCGACGCGGCCGGACCAGGGTCGAACGCGGGCAGTCTTGCAGGCGAGGATGGGCAGGGGGGACGGGTTTGGCCAGTGCCGATTCGGCGGCAGCAGCGTCGAACGGCTCGCGGCGGCCGAACGTCACCGACCGGGCGTTTTGGCACATTGAAGTCGGGGCGTCCCCGGGGCTGGAGCCCGCGCCGTAGTCCGGCCGCGCCATATCCGGCCGCCACATGCGTACCCGAGCCCCCGGCGGAGGCCTTGCCGCTCTGATGTCGGTCGGTGATGTCCCGCCACAGCAATCCTTTGGACGCTACTGCTGCCGAACTGGCGAGAGCCGAAGCGAAGCTGCCGTCCTCGCCTACAAGACCGCCCGCGCCCGATCCAAGCCCGCCCACGCGCGCACCCACCAGCCCTCGGCGGGTGTCCCGGCACCTACCGTGCCCCATGCTGGAGGGGACATCCGGCCCCGCGCCTGTTTCGGTGCACGGCGAACCGTCCGTTGGCGCTGGGGGTCCGTGGAGTGCCGCATTGGTTGTTTGGGGTTACTGGCTGGGGCGGGCGGTGCGTAGCGCCTCGACTGCTGCGACCGCCTTGTTCAGCATGTCGATGGGGCAGCCCCAGTAGTCATAGATGCCGCCGCGGGCCCGGTTGCTGCCGCAGATGACGAACACGCCGGTGCCCAGCTCCGCCTTGAGGTGGGTGGCCAGCCAGCCGACGAAACCACTGTTGTCCTGGTCGGCAGGGAAGTGGAAGGAGAAGATCCCGAACTGTTCGGCGGCACCGTGCCCAGGGGGCAAGGGGACCAGGCGGCTCCAGCTCTCCTCGTCGCGGATCAGCGCGAGGGTGTCCGCCGTGAGTTCGGGGGTCCGGTCGGCGGGGAACTCCTCGAAGCACCAGACGCCGTCGTGCACGGTGAGCTCGGCTTGGGCGATCACACCGCGCAGGCGGGCCTCAGTCTGCTCCGTGGTCTCGACGCTGATACTGACCATGGGTGCCCCTCCGTAACTCCGTCCGGCCAACGATCAACCTCAACCTTGTGTATGGCTTGTTCATTTCGTCTCGGACGGGGGCGGGGGCGGTGGCCCTGCTCTGTCCCGTCCTTCAGCCGTCTGTGGGTGCGCGGATTCGGGCAACAAGGTGGCCCTCTGGCTGGGTAGCCGATCACCGGTGTGTATGCAGCCGTCACCGTGGCTGGCGCGCTGGTCCACCTCTGTATGTCTACTGCCTGTACCCATCCCCGTCCCTGCGCATCAACGTAGGCGAGCTGGCTGGGTTCGATGAAGTGTGCTCGTGACGTGGCCTCGGTCCGGCTCGGCCAGACAGGGGTGGTAGGTCGTGCCTGAGTTGAGGTTGGGTTGCTGGGGGCGGTGTCGCGGGTGAGCGTCGTTTGTGGTTCTCCACTTGTCATCGACTTTCTGCGGCTTCGGGCGTGCCGTCATCAGGGTCTGGGGTGGGTCGATCGCCTTGGGAATTGGTTTTGGTGGGTGCTTTTAGGGTTAGGCAGAAGAGGGCGGCTGTGGCGAGTATTGCCGCTGAGGTCAGGAGTGTTGCTTGCATCGCGGTTGCGTAGGCGGCGGCGAAAGTTTTGTGGCCGATGTCGGTTAGCAGGGACGCTTCGGCGGGAGGTAGGTCGCTTGGTGGGGTGGGTGGGCTGACCTGATGGCTGGCGGCCGTCGTGGTTTTGATGAATTGCGTACGTAGATTCGGGGGCAAATCTTTGGCCTGCCGGGTGGCCTCGTGGTGGAGGGCCGCATTCAGGCGGCTGGACAGCAGGACGCCTATTGCCGCGGTGCCTATCACGCCGCCGATCTGGCGGGTGGTGTTGGCCACGCCGGACGCGGCGCCCGCCAGGCGCGTGTCGACGTGTTCCATCGTGACCTGTTGCAGGGGTGCGAAGGTCGCGCCGCTGGCGAGGCCGATGATCAGTAGGCCGGGGAGGAGGTGCCACGCGCTGGAGTCGGCGCGTGTCGTCAGGGCGAGAACGATCAGGCCGAGGGCCAGGGCGGTCAGTCCGGCCATAAGGACGCGCCTGCCGCCGATTCGGTCTGACAGGCGTCCCGCGAAGGCCGAGCCGGCGGCCGTGAGGACGGCGTTGGGTAGCAGGAACAGCCCTGTTTGCAGTGGTGAATATCCGCGTGCCAGTTGGAGGTAGAGGACGAGTACCAGGGAGATGCCGATCATCCCGAACTGGAAGACGAAGCCGATCCAATTTCCGGACGGGAAGTTGCGCTCGGAGGTGAACAGTTCCCATGGCATTAGTGGCTCGCCTCGCTGGACGCGTTGCCAGATGACGAACAGCAGTATGAGTAGGACGCCTGTGGTGATGAGCGAGGTGATATTTATCGGCCCGCAGATGCTTCCCCAGTTGTAGCGCTGGCCTTCGATCAGGGCGAAGACGAGGCAGCTCAGCCCTGTGGTGACGAGTGCGACACCTGTCAGGTCGAGTTTGTGGACGCGGCGGGGGTGGGCGTCTGGGATGAATACGCGTGCCAGCATTAGGGTCGTGGCGCCTATGGGCACGTTGATGAGGAAGATGCAGCGCCAGGTGAGGTGCGCGAGGACGAATCCTCCGATGATCGGGCCGATGATCGGTGCGAACCCTGCGATCGCGCCGAATACGCCGAAGGCGCGCCCGCGCATGGGGGGTGGGAAGGTGACCAGAATCGACGAGATCACCTGTGGGAAGAGGATCGCGGCGCCGGTGCCCTGGAGGGCGCGTGCCGCGAGGAGTTGCTCGGGGGAGCCGGAGATTCCACAGAGGATGGAGGCCATTGTGAAAACGGAGACGCCGATCAGGAAAAGGCGCCGGTAGCCAAAGATGTCTCCGAGCTTTCCCGTGGTGATCAGCAGCGTCGAGAAGACGAGCATGTAGGCGTCGATAATCCACAGCACCTCGTCATAGGAGGCGTGGAAGTCGGTGATCAGGGACGGAACGGCGATATTGACGATGCTGCCGTCCAGCAGGGCCATGAAGAAGCCGACGCACAGGATGGTAAGGGTCAGCCATGGTCGTTGCGGGGGCGATTTCGGGGCTGGCATTCCGGTGACCTCCGCATGGGGGCACCGGCCGGTGGAATGAGGTTGGTATCTGGTTCTGGCTCGGGATCCACCGACCGGTTCGGATTTTGGGGGCCCTCATGTTGTGCCATGAGGGATTCCGTTCCGGGCGCGCTAGGGGCGGGGCGCAGTTTCGGTGGATCGAGGGGCCGGCGCGCGGTCAACGCGCGAAAGGGCCGAGGTGGGGCGGCGCAATGTCAGGGCTCGCCGGAAAGTCACAATCATCGCAAGACGCCTTGTCAGGATGTCGTGTGACTCTCACCTTCCTCGTGCCATCGGACACGGGAAGCTGATTGGCGAGGCATGGCCCCTGGTGAGATATCGCGAGGGAGCATAGCAGGTGCCGGGCGGCGTTTCGCAAGCCCGCTCCGGGCGCCGTTCTTTCGTACCGTTCGCATGGATCGTTCCCGCAGGCCTCGGTGGTGCGGGAATGCGGTGACTTGTCCTTTGCGGGCGCCGGACCTCGTCGACGGCGTCGGGTGAGCGGACGAGTCTGGGACCGCCTCCCGGGCGGGCCGGCCCGGGTGGGTCCCGGGTCAGGGGGCGACGGCCTGGCCGGGGGTGCCCGGGTCGATGCGGCGGTCGCGGTTGCGCTCGTTCCAGGCGCGCATGCGGGGCGGGTAGCCGACGATCTGGACGTCGTACACGGGCAGCCCCAGGTCGCGGGCCACCTTCCCGATCACCTTGGGGGAGCCGACGCGGCGGCGGGTCCATTCGCCGTCGTGGGCGACGGCGACGGCCGTGGTGTCGGTGGCGAATGTCTCCGGTTCGACGAAGAACTCCACGCCACGGCGGGCGCGGGCGAAGGCGATAAGTGCCTCGATGTCGGAGTCTGTTGCCTCCCGGTCGAGTTTCGTCACCGTAGAACCACGGTTCTTGCGGATCCCGAATCGGTCGCGGAACCTCATGATCTGTCCCGTCGTGTCTGGGCACCCGGAACCGTTCCGGGGCCGGTTTTGGTGTACGACGATAACGATCGTTCGCGGTCGGCGGGTTCCCGACACAGCGGCGGCCTTCAAGGTGCTCAAGGGCGTGAGCCCTAGACTGGCGGAACGGGGAAATCGGCGGCGGGGGTGTTGATGGACGGGCCGTGCCTGGTCCGGCGGGGGGCGCTCGGCGTGCTCGCGGCGGCGTTGTGCGGGGCGTTGAGCGTGCTGTCTCCAGATTCCGGGCATGTGGGGCTCGTAGCGGCGGCGCAGGACGTTCCTCCGTCGAAGTCGCCGCGGAGCGCGCGCGGTTCATCCGATGCGCGCGGGCCGTCCGGGAATGGGCCGGGGAATGGGGCGGGTGCCTCCGCGGGTGCGTCCGCGGACGCTTCCTCAAGCGCGTCCTCCGGGGCGGTCGGGCGGGGACCGGTTTCCGGCCAGGGTTCGGTAAAGGGCAATGGTGGACCGGAAGTGCCGAACGGCCCGCGGACGGGCGCGGTGGAGGGCTCCAAGGCGCCGCCAGTGCCCGGTGGAATGGGCGATCCGAGCGCCGCGTCCGGCCATGGGCCCGAAGCGTCCCAGGTAAAGGCGCGGGCAAATGCGGGCAGCGACCCTTACGTGGTCACCCAGCGGGTTCTGCGGGCGTTCGACACGCCCGGCGTCATGGGGCCCGCCGGTCTGGTGGAAAGTCCGAAGCAAGCCGATCTGGTGGAAAGCCCGAAACACGCCGGTCCGGCGGAGAGCCCGAAGCAGGGCGGCACGGCCGTGGACTGCGCCCGGGCCAAGTGCGTGGCGCTGACCTTCGACGACGGGCCGATGGAGAGCACCCCCAAGCTGCTGGACATCCTCGCCGCGCGGCGGGTGCGGGCCACCTTCTTCCTCATCGGCAAGAACGCCGCCGAACGTCCCGAGCTGGTGCGGCGCGAGTACGCGGCGGGGCACGAGATCGCCAACCACAGCTACACGCACGCCGACCTCGGACACGCGCCGGAGGAAAAGGTCGACGCCGAGCTCACCGGCACGCAGGAGGCCATCCGGCGCGCGATCGGGATGACGCCGGTGCTGCTGCGTCCGCCGTACGGGTCGACGGGGAAGCGGCTGACGTCGATCACGCGGCGGATGGGGCTGGCGCAGGTCCTGTGGACGGTCGATCCGCTCGACTGGGCGGTCCGCGACAGCCGCTCGGTGGAGCGGCGGGTGATGCGGTCGGTGCGGCCCGGCGACGTGGTGCTGATGCACGACATCCACCCGACGACGGTCGCGGCCGTGCCGAAGATCCTCGACCGGCTGGAGGAGGAGGGGTACGTGTTCGTCACGGTCACGGAGCTTTTCGGCGGGACTATGACGCCCGGCAAGGTCTACGCCCAGCGTTGACGCCCGGCCTTCACGTCCGGCGCCGAGGCCCCGGCTCTACGCCCAGCGTTGACGCCCGGTTCCACGTCCGGCGCCGAGGCCCAGGTCTACGCTCAGCGTTGCCGCCCGGTTCCACGTTCGGCGCTGAAGCCCGGTTCCACGTTCGGCGCCGAAGCCCGGCGTTGGCGTCCGAGAGGCCTCGGGGCGGCGGCGACCCTGAGCGGGGGCCGGACGGGTGGGGGGAAGGCCAGGGTCATCCCCGATGGTCGTGGGGAAGGGAGCCTCCGACCATGGAGGGTATGGACAGCAGTTACGCGGCGGGCCATCTGCGGGTCTCGGACGCCGAGCGCGAGCCGGTCCTGGAGCGGCTCCAGGAGGCCTACGCCGAGGGGCGGATCGACCACGACGAGTTCGACATGCGCGTCCACCTGGCCATGACGGCCAAGACGCGCGACGACCTGGGGACGGTGACGCGCGACCTGGTCCCCGTCCAGCAGCGGGGGGCGCTGCTCCCGGGGGCCGTGCCGGGGCAGCCGACCGGGGAGGACCGGATGCTCGCGGCGGCCGCGCACGCCGTCGCGGTGCCGACGTTGTTCGTGGGACCGCTGGTGCTGATGCTGCTCAGCGGGAAGCGGTCGGAGTATGTGCGGACGCAGGCGAAGGAGGCGGTGAACTTCCAGGTGACGCTGCTGCTCGTCACGATCGTCACGTTCGGTGTCGGCGGGCTGCTGTACGCGGTGGCCTGGATCTTCGCGGCGATCGCGGCGGTGTACGCGCTGACCGGCCAGTCGTTCCGCTACCCCTGGATCCTGCGGCTGGTGCGGTAACGATTCGCTTCCGGCTGACGGAAGCGGCGAACGGGTTTGTCGCCGTGCGCCTTCGGGGAAAGGTTGACGTGGCCGCCTCTACGCGGCACCGTCGCCACCTGGAGAGGGCTGCTCGGAGATGCACGCATGCGTTGTGGCTTTATTCCCCTCTCGACCTGTGATGACCCTAACGTCCGAGTTACATGGAACGTACATGGGATGATCGATTTACTGTGTCCGGGGAGGGGTAGATGACGGAGCTTGCGATCAAGGGCGATCACCAGCGGGCGGTGGAGTCGCTCAAGAGGTCCTACGAGGCGATTCCGGCGGGGGCACCGGTGCGGCTCGCGAAGCGGACCTCGAACCTGTTCCGGTGGCGCGACCCCTCGGAGGCGCCCGGCCTGGACGTGTCCGGGTTCGACCGGGTGCTGAGCGTGGACGCCGAGGAGCGCACGGCGCAGGTCCAGGGCATGACGACCTATGAGGCGCTGGTGGACGCCACGCTGCCGCACGGGCTGATGCCGACGGTCGTCCCGCAGCTGAAGACGATCACGCTGGGCGGCGCGGTGACCGGGCTCGGGATCGAGTCCACCTCGTTCCGGGACGGCCTGCCGCACGAGGGCGTGCTGGAGATGGACGTCCTGACCGGGGACGGCCAGATCGTCACGGCGTCCCGCGACAACGAGCACTCCGACCTGTTCTACGGCTTCCCCAACTCCTACGGGACGCTCGGCTACAGCCTGCGGCTGAAGATCGAACTGCGGCCGGTGCGGCCGTACGTGCGGCTCCGCCACCTGCGGTTCGGCGACGCGACCGTGCTGGCGAAGGCGATGGCGGAGATCACCGAGTCGGGGGTCTACGAGGGTGAGACCGTCGACTTCATGGACGGGACGGTCTTCAGCAAGGCCGAGCAGTACATCACGCTCGGTTTCTTCGCCGACGACGCGCCCTACACGTCCGACTACAAGGGCCAGAAGATCTACTACCGGTCGATCCAGGAGCGCTCGATCGACTTCCTGACGATCCGCGACTACATCTGGCGCTGGGACACCGACTGGTTCTGGTGCTCGGGCGCGTTCGGCGTGCAGAACCCGACCGTCAGGCGGCTGTGGCCCGACAAGTACAAGCGCTCGGACGTGTACCGCAAGCTCGTCGCCTACGACCGCCGCTACCATCTGGTGGCGCGCGTGGAGCGCTGGCGCGGGCTGCGGCCGCGTGAGGACGTCATCCAGGACATCGAGGTCCCCGTCGAGCGGCTGCCGGAGTTCCTGGAGTTCTTCCACGACGAGGTCGGGATGAGCCCCATCTGGCTCTGCCCGCTCCGGGCGAAGGAGCGGTGGCCGCTCTACCCCCTCGAAGTGGGCCGGACGTATGTGAACGCGGGTTTCTGGGGCACGGTGCGGCTCCCACCGGGACGCATCCCCGAGCACCACAACCGGCTGATCGAACGCGAGGTCGCCGCGCTGGAAGGGCACAAGTCGCTGTACTCGACCGCGTTCTACGCCCGGGACGAGTTCTGGCGGTACTACGACGGGGAGACCTACCGGCGCCTCAAGGGGACCTACGATTCCCGGGGTCGGCTGCTGGACCTCTACGACAAGTGCGTGCGTGGACGCTGACCGGGCGTCCGATCGGGGGGTGCCTCGGAGGGCTGGTGGCCGACGGGGCGGAGAGACAGGAGGGATCAAGATGACGCTGGCCAGGGTCTTCGAGCAGCTCGCCGGGGCTGAGGCGCCAGTGGAGTTCACGGCCTACGACGGGTCCCGGGCGGGGGTGCCGGGCGCCGACATCCGGTTCGACGTGCGCTCCCCGTACGCGGTGTCCTACCTGCTGCATTCGCCCGGGGCGCTGGGCCTGGCCCGCGCCTATGTCAGCGGCATGATCGACGTCAGCGGCGACATGGTGCGGGCGCTGACGACGATGCAGCAGGTGCTCGGCGACGTGACGCCCCGCGACAAGGCGCGGATCGTCGCCGGGGTGCTGGGCGACCCGCTGCTGCGCGCGGCGATGTCGCGCCGGCTGGACCCGCCGCCGCAGGAGGCGCCGTTCAGCCGCGTCCCCACGTGGCTGCGGCACTCCAAGCGCCGTGACGCGAAGGCGATCTCGCACCACTACGACGTGTCGAACACGTTCTACGAGTGGGTGCTGGGCCCGTCCATGGCCTACACCTGCGCGTGTTACCCGTCCGAGGACGCGACGCTGGAGCAGGCGCAGTTCCACAAGCACGACCTGGTGGCGAAGAAGCTCGGGCTGAAGCCCGGGATGCGGCTGCTGGACGTGGGCTGCGGCTGGGGCGGCATGGTGATGCACGCCGCCAAGGAGTACGGCGTGCGGGCCCTCGGGGTGACGCTGTCCAAGCAGCAGGCGGAGTGGGCGCAGAAGGCGATCGCCGACCGCGGCCTGTCCGACCTGGCGGAGGTCCGGCACCTGGACTACCGGGACGTGTCCGAGACCGGCTTCGACGCGGTCAGCTCGATCGGGCTCACCGAGCACATCGGCAAGAAGAACCTGCCGTCCTACTTCGGGTTCCTGTACGGCAAGCTCAAGCCGGGCGGGCGGATGCTGAACCACACCATCACCCGTCCCGACAACGCGGCGCCCGCCATCAAGCAGGGCGGGTTCATCAACCGGTACGTGTTCCCCGACGGCGAGCTGGAGGGCCCCGGGTACGTCCAGTCGCAGATGAACGACGCGGGCTTCGAGATCCGCCATCAGGAGAACCTCCGCGAGCACTACGCGCGGACGCTCACCGGCTGGGTCGAGAACCTCGACGCGCACTGGGACGAGGCCGTCGCCGAGGTCGGCGAGGGCACGGCGCGGGTGTGGCGCGTGTACATGGCGGGCTGCGTGATCGGGTTCAACCAGAACTGGATCCAGCTGCACCAGACGCTCGGCGTCAAGCTGGACGACGACGGCGGCAGCCACATGCCGCTGCGTCCCGACTGGGGAGTGTGACCAGGGAGTCGCTCCCCGCGGGACGACGAGCCGGCCGGACGCCTTGGGCCGGCTCGTCGTCGTCCGGCGGCGGTCAGGACGCGGCGCGCCCCGGCCGCGCGCCTTCGCCGCGCGTGCCGCGCGTTACCCGTGCTGCCCGCGTTTCCGCTGTTTCTTCGTGTTACCTGTGTTTCTCGTGCTCCCGGCGTTTCGCGTGTTCCTTTCGGGCTGCCGGACGGCTCACGATTCCCCGGACACGGCGGTCGAGCCGATGGACGCCTTCATGATGGCCTGGGCGGCCGTCCGGATGGAGGAGTTCTGGTTGAGTTCCGACAGGGTCGCCTTGTTCAGCGCGTAGACCGTGAACTCGTAGGTGTTGATCGAGGACGGCGAGCAGGGGCCCTGGTATCCGAACAGGCTCGCGCTGCCGCGGTAGTAGATCTGCCTCGACCCGGCGGGGACGGTGGGCTGGTAGACGTGCTCGACATTCTGCGGGAGCGAGCCCACGGTCGCCGGAATGTCGTAGATGATCCAGTGCAGCAGGGCGTTGTTGTCGAGGTCGCGCATGATGATCGCGTAGCTCTTGGCCTCGGCGGGCCCGCCCGTCCACGTGAACGGCGGCGACTCGTTCTTCTGGGCCGGGTCGCCGCTGCCGTCGCTGGTGCACAGGTGGACCTTGGGGATCATCCCGCCGGGACGGAAGGCGCTGCTGGTGATGGAGAACGCGGCCCTCGGGGCGGTCGGGGACGCGGCGGCGCGGGACGAGCCGGCGGGGGACGTCGCGGCGGGGGACGAGGCGGCGTCGGCGGCGGTCGCGGTGCCGACGGTTCCCGCGGCGAGCAGTGTGCAGAACAGGACTCGGCTGGTGATCACGGGGTGCTCCTCAGAAGGACGGTTCCGGATTCGGTGCTCCCCCCGTTTACCCCTGATATTCACGTTGGTCGTCTCGTAGTGTAGGGACAGCGCTTTCGGGGCGCCACCGTCCCGTCCCGGCCGACCCGGTCGAGTAGGAAACTTCTGGGCACTTCTCGGGCTTTTGTTGGCATCTGCGGCGTACGCCGGCGCCCGTGCCGCGCCATTGTGGCAGGGAAATACAGATCGCCGTGGCACGCATCGACAAAGGCGAACACAATCGGCGGGGATGGCGGGCCGCCGCGGTCGCCGGTGAAAAGCGAAAGGCCGGGCAATTCCCGCGGCCGAGATCATCGGGCTCGGCCGCGGGGCGCCCGGCCCCGCGTGAAGCGGTCAGAGGAGTTCGAGCGTTCCCATGATCTGGTCGGCGTTGCCCGGCATCTCGCCGTCCCTGGCCGTGACGGTCAGCGAGCAGGCCCGGGAGCCGTCGGCGACCTGGACCTGGCGGCCGGTGAGGGTGCCCGCGGCGGTCCGCAGGGTGTAGGTCGTGCGGATGCCGGCGCGGCCGGCGACGGTCGTCCGGGTGATCTCGACGTCCTGCGCGCCGAGCTGGCTCATGCCGGCCCGGGTGCCGGCCTCCAGCGCCTCGACCGAGGAGACGGGGGTCGGCGTGCAGAGCGCGTTGACGTTGGTGGCGTAGCCGCGCTCGGCGGCCCTGGTCTCGACCGCGTACACGGCCTTCTGCTTCTCCAGGGAGGCGAAGCTCTGCCGGAGCAGCTCCTCGTTCGCGCCCTGGAGGCCGAGGCGCTTGAGGCCCTGCTCGGCCTCGCCGCTGGTGAGGTCGATCTCCATCCAGCCGTCCGGGATCGACATGCGGACGCCGTTCTCGGGCCCGCCGACGGTCTTCCAGCCGGCGGGCGTGCCGCCGTTCGTCGAGGCGGACGAGGGCGGCGACGAGGGCTGGGACGGGGCGCTGCTGGGCGGGGTGGGCGGGGCCGGGGGCGCGGCCTCGTCCTTCTTGTCGCCCAGGCAACCGGTGAGGGAGAGGGCGGCTGCGGTGCCCACGACCGCGCAGGCGATCAACCGGCGGACCATCAGGGGGTTCCTTTCGCAACACAGTGTGTGGAAAAGAGATGCTTTATCCGTCCACTCGGTTCAACCCTCGCTGTGTGACCTGTGTCACGTCGACCCATGTCCGGGAGGGGAGTTCGGGACGCACTTGTCCGGTTCGTCCGCCCTGGTTAGGACGATCCAGCCCGGATGCCGGAGTTCGAGTCGAAAGCCCGGCCACGGCGGGACGAGCCGGCGAAGCTCCGGTGAACGTTGGGCGGTGACCCGGCCGGGTACGGGAGACGGCGGGCACGGGCCGCCTAGCGTGACCGTGGGGGACCCGCCGCCGCGCGGCCGCCTCCACCGCGCCGCCGCCCCCTCCACCACACTCCGTCGACCAGCACCCCGGGGAGCCTGCCGTGCCGGACATCGACCCGACGACCGACCAGGTCGACGGCCTGCGGGCGCGCGGCGACCGGCTCGCGGCCGACAACGCCGCCGTTCGGACGCGCCTCGCCGAGCTGGAACGCCAGCGGGACGAGCGCGACGAGCAGATCGGCCGGCTGATCGGCTCGCTCAACGACGCCGCGCGCCGCATCGGCGAGTTGGACCGGGCCCGCGCCGCCGAGGAGCACCGCGCCGACGCCGAGCGGTGGCGGTGCGACGCGCTGCGGCTGCGGCGCTGGACGCGGCTCGGCGCGGCGCTGACCGCGCTGCGCCGCAGGCCTCTCGCGCCCGCCGCGCTCCGCCGCGTCCGGGACGCGCTGTGCGAGCGCCCCCTGCCGCCCGAGCCCCCGGCCGAACCCCGCAGGACGCGCCGCCCCGACGTCCGCGTCACCGACACCGAGCCGGTCGAACCGCCGGGGGGCGTGCCGCGTCCGCCGGACGGTCCGGTCGCCCGCCCGGACCTCGTCGCGGCGGTCGTGCTCGGGCCCGTCCTGGAGGCGGCCCTGCGCTACGAGTGGACGCAGGTCGGCGGCCTCGACCCGCGCGACTGGCGGGAGACGCTGGAGGCGAGCCGCCCTGGGCTGCTGCTCGTCGAGTCGGTGGACACCGGCCTGCCCGTCGCCGAGATGGTCGCCTGGTGCCGCGAGCGCGGCGTCCCGTCCGCGTACTGGGACACCGGGGCGGGCCTCGGCGAGGCCGCCGGGGACTTCGACCACGTGTTCACCGTCGACTCCGGCGCCGTCCCCGAGCACCGGCGGCGGCTCGGCCACGACCGCGTCACGCACCTGCCGTTCGCCGCGCAGCCGCGCCTGCACAACCCCGTCCGCGTCCACGACCACGGCCGGTACCCGCTGCTGTACGAGGGGGAGTACGACGCGGCGGCCGAACCGCTGATCGCCCCCGCGCCCCGGCTCGGCGCGCACTTCGCCGCGACCGGGGTCCCGTACCTGTACCGGCAGCGGGTCGTCCCGGCATGGCCGCACGAGCAGGCCGCGTCCGCTCGCAAGCGCTACCGGGTCATGCTCGCCCCGGACGGGCGGCGGGCGTACGAGGCGGCCGCCGCCGGGGTTCCGATCGTCCACCACAGGACGGGCGCCGTGCCCTTCGGGCCCGCCGTGGAGGACGGCAAGGACGCGGGACGCATCCTCCGCGCGCTCCTGCACGCCCCCGAGCTGCGTGATCGGCAGGCCCACCTCGCCCTGCGCGAGATCCACGCGGCGCACACCTACCGGCATCGGGTCGACACCGTCCTGGAGAAACTGGGGGTCGCGCGGCAGGACGCGCCGCCCACCGTCTCGCTCGTGCTCTCGACCTGCCGCGCCGAGCAGATCGCCCCCGCGGTCGAGATGATGGCGGCGCAGCGATGGCGCCCCCTGCAACTCGTCATGGTCCTGCACGGCCTGGACCTCGACCCGCTGGAGGTGCAGAAGCAGGCCATGGCCGCCGGGCTGGACGACGTCGTCGTGCTCGCCGCCGACCGGTCCCGCACGCTCGGCGCCTGCCTGAACATGGCGGTCGGCGCCGCCGACGGCGACTACGTCGGCAAGGTGGACGACGACGAGCTGTACGGGCCGCACTACCTGACCGACCTCGTCCCCGCGTTCTCCTACACCGACGCGGGCGTGGTCGGGAAGCTCGCCCACTACGCCCACCTCGACTCGATCGACGCGACGCTGCTGCGCTACCCCGACCTGGAGAACCGCTACGTGGACGTCCTGCGCGGCGGCGCGTTCCTCGGCGAGGGCGATCTGATGCGCGCCTACCGGTTCGCCGACCGCGGCCGCGGCGAGGACACCGACCTGTTCAGACGGCTCCGCGCGGACGGCGTGCGCGTCTACGCCGCCGACCGGTTCTCCTTCGTCACGATCCGGCACGCGGACGCGGGGCGCCACACCTGGCGTCCGAGCGACCTGGAACTCCTCTCCGAGAGCCGCGTCGCGTTCTACGGTTTCGCCAGGGACCACATCCTCTTCTGACGGCCTGGCGACCTGAAGACCGCCGTCAGCGCAGCTCGCGCTTGAGGATCTTGCCGGTGGCGGTCATCGGCAGCTCGTCGCGGAACTCGACGACCCGCGGGTACTTATAGGACGCGAACCGCTCCTTGCCCCAGGCGACCAGCTCGTCCTCGGTCACGGTGGCGTCCGGCGTGCGGATCACGTACGCCTTGACCTCCTCGCCGTGGGACGGGTGCGGGACGCCGACGACCGCCGCGAGCGACACCTCGGGGTGGGTCATCAGGACCTCCTCCAGCTCCCTCGGGTACACGTTGAAGCCGCCACGGATGATCATGTCCTTGGAGCGGTCGACGATGTAGTAGTAGCCCTCGTCGTCGCGGCGGGCCACGTCGCCGGTGCGGAACCAGCCGTCCCGGATCGCCTCCTCGGTCGCCTCCGGGCGGCCGTAGTAGCCCTTCATGACGTTGTGCCCGCGGATTGCGATCTCCCCGGGCCCCTCGCCCTCGATCGCCTTCCAGTCCTCGTCGACCAGCCGCATCTCCACGCCCCAGATGGGCAGCCCGATCGACCCCGGCTTGGTCGGACGGTCCGGGCGGTTGAACGAGGCCACCGGCGAGGTCTCCGACAGCCCGTACCCCTCCAGGATGTTCACGCCGAACCGGTCCCGGACGCCCTTGATGACCTCCATCGGCAGCGCCGCCCCGCCCGACACCGCCACCCGCAGCTCGGCGCGGATCGCCTCGATCTCCTCAGGCGACGCCTCCGCGTGCAGCAGCCCCCAGTACATCGTCGGGACGCCCGCGAAGAAGTTCACCTTCTCCGCGACCATCAGCTCGACGGTCTGCCGGGCGTCGAACCGCGCCTGCATGACGAGCGTCGCGCGCCGGTAGAGCCCCACGTTCATCACGCACGTCTGCCCGAAGATGTGGAACAGCGGCAGCGTCACGAGGAACGTGTCGTGCAGCGTGCGCCGGTACAGCGTGTCGTCCACCATCGCGTTCATGACCAGGTTGCCGTGCGTGAGCTCCGCGCCCTTCGGCTGCCCGGTCGTCCCGCTGGTGTAGATGATCACCGCCGTGTCGGTGGCCTCGGTGCGGACGGTGTCGAAGGTGTCGGGCTGGCCCGCGAGCGCCGCCCAGAACAGCTCGGCGCCCTCGACCGGCGACTCGGTCGCCGCGAGGCTCGCGGGGAGCAGGAAGAGGTGCTCGCAGCCGTCCACCTCCGCGAACCCGGCGCGGCCCGTCTCGCCGAGCGGGAAGTCCGGCGTGCCCTCGAAGCAGAACAGCGCCTTCGCGTCGGAGTCGGCCAGGTGGTAGGCGACCTCGCGGGGCTTGAGCAGCACGTTCAGCGGGACGACGACCGCGCCCGCCTTCAGCGCCCCGAAGTAGACCATCGGGAAGTAGGGCAGGTTCGGCGACGAGAGCGCGACCTTGTCGCCCGGCCCGATGCCGCGCGAGCGCAGCAGGTTCGCGACCTGGTTCGCGACCCCGTCGACGAAGGCGTAGGTGAGCCTGATGTCGCCGAACACGACGGCGTCCCGGTCCGGCGTCTCGCGAGCGGCGTCCTCCAGCAGCACGGACAGGTTGAGCATGGCACTCCTCGCGGGGTGGGCACGCGCCGGTTGTTACCGGCGAGTGTTGGAACCGTCCCGCTCATCCTGCTCCATGCGGTTCGGCCCGCGCCATCCCCTGCCGTGTGCCGTGACGTGCCGTTCTTCGCGGAACCTCCGCTCCCGGTCACCGAGAGCGACCGCCCCGCCCCGCCGTGCCGGGCGGCGGGACGAGGCGGTCGGCCGGAGGGGGCCGGGGGCCGGACGGGTGCGCGGGCCCGTCCGGTCCCCGGCGCGGGCGCAGAGCGGCAGCCCGCAGGGTGAGGTCGAGGTCAGCCGAAGTCGACGTCCGAGCACTGGTAGAAGGCGTTGCCGGTGTCGGCGATGTCCCAGACGGCCACGATCAGGTGCCGGCCGTGCCGGACGGGGAGCGTGCCGGAGTGGGAGAAGTCGCGCGGCGGCTGCTTGTTGCCGTAGTCCAGGCGCAGGAACGGCGTCAGGTCGAGCGCGGCGCGGGTCACCGGCCGCTTGGAGTCCCAGCCGTCCTTGGTGATGAAGTACCGGAAGGACGCGGTGGAGTGGGCCGCGGTGAGCGTCCAGGCGAAGGTGTAGGACTGCCCGCTCGTCAGGGACGTGGCGGGCCACTGCCCGTCGCGCGGGTCGTCGAGCGGCGCCCAGCGACTGTCACCGGCGGCGCATATGGTGCCGTCACGGGGGCCGGACTTGGGGAAGCCCTTCGGGCCCTCGACGCTCTGCGGCTCGTACTTGACCTCCCCGCAGTCCTTCACCGTGCCCTGCTTGCAGAACAGGGCGCGGCTGACGGGGGTGTTGGTGTAGCCGTGCGAGAAGGCGGGGGCGGCGACGACCACGGTGAGTCCGGCCGAGGCGACGGCGGCGAGCGCCAGTGCCCTCTTACGGGGCGAGCGGAACCTACGGGTTGGACGGGACGGGCTGGGTGAACGGGGCTGGCTGGGCATACGCGATCCTCCTGGCGGGGGGACTGGAGGGGTGGGGTCCGGATCGGAGTCGGTAGCCACGACGGGGTGGGGGAGAAGAGCGGTCCGGGGACGGCCTCCATTTCTAATAAGAAACCTTCCTATTAGTTTCGGCGCGAACCGGCGTCTCGTCAAGGTTTCAAATATTTGGCCGGATACGGCCAGGGATGTCCGGCATGGCCGGGGTGTCCCGTCCGCCCCACGGCGGCGCCCACGTCCCCGTTACGATGTGCCGCCTCACCGAGAAAGGGTCCGAGATCTTGATTATCTTCGGCTGGCGGGTGGTCTTCTTCACCCTGAGCAGGGGTGTGTTCCACTGCCCCGACTGCGGCGGCGACCGCGAGTACCGGCGCCGGCAGGGCCGCAACTTCTTCACGCTGTTCTTCATCCCGGTCATCCCGCTCAACAAGACCGGCGGCGAGTTCGTCGAGTGCGACACCTGCCGCGGCCGCTGGAACCTCGGCATCCTGGAGGTGCCGACCACCGCCCAGCTCGCGCTGATGCCCGCGATGCTGC
Source organism: Actinomadura terrae (assembly GCF_022751215.1). Taxonomy (GTDB): domain Bacteria; phylum Actinomycetota; class Actinomycetes; order Streptosporangiales; family Streptosporangiaceae; genus Spirillospora; species Spirillospora terrae. The sequence continues at coordinate 38,572 of NZ_JAICDG010000003.1, forward strand.
TGCGCATGGCCATCGCCCAGGTGCTGCGCTCGGGCGACTACACCCACGCGGCCGCGCGGGGCCGCGCGGTCACCGTCGTCCGCGAGGCGGGCGACGCGTCCTACGACGACGGCGCGCTCACCGCCGACCTCGGCCGCCCCTTCGACGAGGTGCGCGTCGAGATGGCGCGGGCCTCCTCCGCGCTCGCGCCCGAGGCCAGGGAGAGCATCCTGCGCGCCGCCGCCGAGGTCGCGCTGACCGACGGGCCGCTCAGCGTCACCGAGGAGGGCACGCTCTCCGCCGTGGGCGCCGACCTCGGCCTGACGCACGTCCAGGTGACCGGCGTGGTCTCGCTCGCGCGCCAGTCGTCCGGGCACTGAGTTCAGGCACTGGGCCCGGGCACCGAGGAGGGCACCGAGGAGGGGTCCGGAACTCTCGGCGGGAGGGCTTGCGGTTGCGCTACGCTTGCTGTATGCCAGCCAGGCTGCTCCTTATACGACCGCGCTGACGGATCGACGTCAGCGTGGTGGCCCCTCCTGTGCGAGGGGCCGTTTCATGTCGGCGGGCGGTCTGGGGACGACCCAGTTGAGCAGAATGCGGAGTCTGGAAGCGTGAGCAGCGACGAGCAATACGACCCACGGGCGGTTCAGGACAAGTGGCAGGCCCGCTGGGCCGAGCTCGACCCGTTCGAGGCCGTGGAGGCCGGCGACGGCCGCGAGCGCCGCTACGCGCTGGACATGTTCCCCTACCCCAGCGGTGACCTGCACATGGGGCACGCCGAGGCGTTCGCGATCGGCGACGTCGTCGCCCGCTACTGGTTCCAGCGCGGCTACAACGTCCTGCACCCGATCGGCTGGGACTCCTTCGGCCTGCCCGCCGAGAACGCCGCGATCAAGCGCGACTCCCACCCCGCCGAGTGGACCTACGCCAACATCGAGACGCAGGCGAACTCGTTCCACCGGTACGCGCCGTCCTTCGACTGGACGCGGCGGCTGCACACCTCCGACCCCGAGTACTACCGGTGGACGCAGTGGCTGTTCCTGCGCTTCTACGATCGGGGCCTGGCCTACCGCAAGGGCGGCCACGTCAACTGGTGCCCGAAGGACCAGACCGTCCTGGCCAACGAGCAGGTCGTCGGCGGGCACTGCGAGCGCTGCGGCACGCTGGTCGAGAAGCGCGTGCTGACCCAGTGGTACTTCAAGATCACCGACTATGCCGACCGGCTGCTGGCGGACATGGAGCAGCTGGAGGGCGGCTGGCCCGAGCGCGTCCTGCTGATGCAGCGCAACTGGATCGGCCGCTCCACCGGCGCCGACGTCGACTTCGTCATCGAGGGACGCGACGAGCCCGTCACCGTCTACACCACCCGCCCCGACACCCTGTACGGCGCGACGTTCATGGTCGTCGCCGCCGACGCGCCGCTGGCCGAGGAGGTCTGCGCGCCCGCGCAGCGCGCCGCGTTCGAGGCCTACCGCGAGGAGGTCTCCCGCGAGAGCGAGATCGAGCGGCTGTCCACCGAGCGTGAGAAGACCGGCGTGTTCCTGGGCCGCTACGCGGTCAACCCGGTGAACGGCGAACGGCTGCCGGTCTGGGCGTCGGACTACGTGCTGGCCGAGTACGGACACGGCGCGATCATGGCCGTGCCCGCGCACGACCAGCGCGACCTGGACTTCGCGCTGAAGTTCGGGCTGCCCGTCCGCGTCGTGGTCGAGACCGGCCAGGCCGACCCCGCCGAGACCGGCGTCGCCACCCCCGGCGACGGCGCGATCGTCAACTCCGGCCCGATCGACGGGCTGGCCAAGTCCGAGGGCATCGCGAAGATCATCGAGGTCCTGGAGGAGCGCGGCACCGGACGCGCTGCCGTGAACTTCCGGCTGCGCGACTGGCTGGTGTCGCGGCAGCGGTTCTGGGGCTGCCCGATCCCGATCGTCCACTGCGAGGCGTGCGGGGAGGTCCCCGTCCCGGACGAGCAGCTGCCGGTGCGGCTGCCCGAGGGCCTGCGCGGCGCCGACCTGGCGCCGAAGGGCACCTCGCCGCTGGCCGCCGCGTCCGACTGGGTGAACGTCGACTGCCCCAAGTGCGGCGGCCCCGCCCAGCGCGACACCGACACCATGGACACCTTCGTCGACTCGTCCTGGTACTACTTCCGCTACTGCTCGCCCGGCTACGAGGACGGCCCGTTCGACGTCGAGCAGGTCCGCAGGTGGATGCCGGTCGACCAGTACACCGGCGGCGTCGAGCACGCGATCCTGCACCTGCTGTACAGCCGGTTCTTCACCAAGGTCCTGTACGACATGGGCATGGTGGACTTCACCGAGCCGTTCAGGCGCCTGCTGAACCAGGGCCAGGTGATCCTGAACGGCAGCGGCATGTCCAAGTCCACCGGCAACCTGGTCGACCTGGGTGAGCAGATCGGTGAGTTCGGCGTGGACGTCGTCCGGCTGGCGATGCTGTTCTCCGGCCCGCCCGAGGACGACATCGACTGGGCCGACGTGTCCCCGCACGGCATGTCCAAATTCCTGGCCCGCGTGCACCGGATCGCCTCCGAGGTCTCCTCCGCGCCCGGCGCGGACGCCGCGTCCGGTGACGTGGACCTGCGCCGTGCCACCGCCCGCGCCGTCGACGAGGCGACCAAGCTGGTCGAGACGCAGCGCTTCAACGTCGCGATCGCGCGGATCATGGAGCTGGTCACCGCGACCCGCAAGGCCATCGACTCCGGCCCCGGCGCCGCCGACCCCGCCGTCCGCGAGGCCGCCGAGGCGATCGCCGTGGTGCTGTCGCTGTTCGCCCCCTACACCGCCGAGGAGGCCTGGGAGCTGCTGGGCGGCACCGCGCCCCTGATCCGCGCGGGCTGGCCGTCCGCCGACCCGGCGCTGCTGGTCGAGGAGTCGGTGACCTGCGTCGTCCAGGTCGCGGGCAAGGTCCGCGACCGCCTGGAGATCTCCCCGACCATCGCGGACGAGGAGCTGGAGCGGCTGGCGCTGGCCTCTGCCAAGGTCCAGGACGCCCTGGCCGGCGCCGACATCGCCAAGATCATCGTGCGCGCCCCCAAGATCGTCAACATTGTCCCTAAGCGCTGACGTCGCACGATCCGGTACCCCGGCGGGCTTCTCCCGGCCGGGGTACCGGCCGTGTCCGGCCCGGCGCGGTCGGGCGCGAGCGGAAATCGGGCGGGAACAGGCCGAAGGCGGTCGCCCCGGGTGGGGGAGACCGCCTTCGGTAGGCCTGGTCGCGCTGCGGGTCACATCTTGCGGAGGACCGCCACCACCCGTCCGAGGACCGACGCCTCGTCGCCGGGGATCGGCTCGTAGGCGGAGTTCTGCGGCATCAGCCAGATGTGGCCGTCCTTGCGCTTGAACGTCTTCACCGTCGCCTCGCCGTCGATCATGGCGGCGACGATGTCGCCCTGCTCGGCGACCGGCTGCTGCCGGACGACCACCCAGTCACCGTCCGCGATCGCGGCCTCGATCATCGAGTCGCCGGTGACCTTCAGCAGGAAGTGCGTGCCCTCGCCCACGAGCTGCTTCGGCAGCGTGAACACGTCCTCGACGGCCTCCTCCGCCAGGATCGGGCCACCGGCGGCGATCCGGCCGACGAGCGGCACGTAGGCGGGCGCGGGCTGCGTGGAGGTCGGCTGGCCGCCCAGCCCCTCGTAGGTGTCGGAGTCCGTCCGCACCGGCGTCGTGCCCGGGACCCGCACCTCGACCGCGCGGGGGCGGTTGGGGTCGCGCCGCAGGTACCCCTTGCGCTGGAGCGCCCGGAGCTGGTGCGACACGCTGGAGGTGCTGGTCAGGCCCACGGCCTCGCCGATCTCGCGCATCGAGGGCGGGTAGCCCCGGCGCTGGACGGAGTCGCGAATCACCTCCAGCACCATGCGCTGCCGCTGGGTCAGGCCCGTCTCGTCCATGGGCCCGTCGGGCAGCTCCCGGACCTTGCTCATCGCTTGTCGCCTCCCGGGCGCCTCGATCCGTCACTCCTTGTCATGGAACGCTATCGCGTCCCGCGCCGATGATCAAACAATTGTTCGAAGATGGGGTCGCGTTTTCCGGGTGCCCTGCGGTACAACATCGTACAGGCGTTCGATCGAAAATGCATTCGACGTCGAGAGGGGAGAGATGTCCGGTTCACCCCATGAACATGTCCCGATTCGGCTGACGCGCCGGGGCCGCGTGGTCGTGGTGACCGGCGCCGCCGTCCTCACCCTGCTCGCGCTCTGGCTCACCAGGGGCCCCGGAGCCCTGGCGGGTGGACATGAGGGCGGCCGGACGTCCGATCCGGGCGAGACGGTCGTCGTGGAGCCCGGAGAGACCCTCTGGGAGATCGCCACGGCCGCCGACCCCCGCTCCGACCCGCGCATCGTCGTCCAGCGCATCATCGACCTCAATGGCCTCGGGGGCGACCCCACTGTCCAGCCGGGGCAGCACATCCGCCTTCCCGCGGGCTGACGCGCCCGCGACCGCCCCCGACCGACCGCTCGTGGCACGGCTCGACGGTCGGGGCCGTGCCGTCTCGGGACGCCTTATGCGACAGGGCCTCCAAGCGGGCGCGACGTCGCGTCCCGCCGTGGTTGTCCTGGTGAGGGGCACATTGCCGGGCCGCCGCGCGACACGCCCGGACCAAGATCCATCAGCTTCGTCGTGACCTGGGCGGACGTGGCGGATGTGACGCGGGTCAACGTCTGAGGCGGCCGGCACAGGTTGCGTACGCCTGCGCGTCCCCGTACGGTTGACCACAACATCTAGTAGTCACACCGATGTACTTCACCTATATATGGCATCGTTCAGAGGTGTGACGCGTTTACGTCAGGGGAGGAACCAGACGTGCATTGCCCGTTCTGCCGCAACCCTGACACCAAAGTGATCGACAGCCGGTCGACCGACGACGGGGGCGCCATTCGGCGCCGCCGGGCGTGCGCGGAATGCGGCAAGCGATTCACGACGCAGGAGAATGTGCTCGTCATGGTGGCCAAGCGCAGCGGGGTCACCGAGCCGTTCTCCCGGGAAAAGATCATCGCCGGGGTGCGCAGGGCCTGCCAGGGCCGCCCGGTCGACGAGGATGCGCTCGCGAAGCTGGGGCAGCGGGTCGAAGAGGCGATCAGATCGTCGGGCTCCGCAGAAATCCCCTCGCACGAGATCGGTCTCGCGATCCTGGGGCCGCTCAGCGAACTCGACGAAGTCGCCTATCTGCGATTCGCCTCGGTCTACCGGAGCTTCGAGTCGCTGGACGACTTCGCCAAGGAGATCGAATCACTGCGCAGGTCAGACTCCTCGGGGGAGTCCGGTCCGTCCCGGTAGGGACGGGTCTGGCAGTACACAGCAGCACACATGTGAAAGCGCCACCGCGCCGGGCATCGCCCGCGCGGCGGCGGAGTTGTTCCTGGACAGGGCCCGGCGGGTGGGCCCGAGAGGGGGAAGGTCATGACGGAGACGGTGAGCGGCTCGGCGGCACGGCGCGGCAAGGGGGGCCGCAAAGGGCTGAAGGTCGAGCGCATTTTCACCACGCCCGGCGTGCATCCGTACGACGAGATGCGCTGGGAGCGTCGTGACGTCGTCATGACCAACTGGCGTGACGGCTCGGTGAACTTCGAGCAGCGCGGGGTGGAGTTCCCCGACTTCTGGTCCCTGAACGCGGTCAACATCGTCACGTCCAAGTACTTCCGCGGCGCGGTCGGAACGCCCCAACGCGAGTGGAGCCTCAAGCAGCTCGTCGACCGGGTCGTCCGGATGTATACCGAGACCGGACTGCGCGAGGGCTATTTCGCCTCCGAAGAGGACGCGGAGATCTTCGACCATGAACTGAAGTACGCGCTGGTCCACCAGTTGTTCAGCTTCAACTCCCCGGTCTGGTTCAACGTCGGCACCAAGTCCCCGCAACAGGTCTCGGCGTGTTTCATCCTCTCGGTGGACGACACGATGGAGTCGATCCTCGACTGGTACAAGGAAGAGGGCGTCATCTTCAAGGGCGGCTCCGGCGCCGGCCTGAACCTGTCGCGCATCCGCTCCAGCAAGGAACTGCTGTCCTCGGGCGGCACCGCGAGCGGGCCCGTGTCGTTCATGCGCGGTGCCGACGCGTCCGCCGGAACGATCAAGTCGGGCGGTGCGACGCGGCGGGCCGCGAAGATGGTCGTCCTGGACGTGGACCACCCCGACGTCGCCGAGTTCATCGAGACCAAGGCGCGTGAGGAGGACAAGATCCGCGCGCTGCGGGACGCCGGGTTCGACATGGACCTCGGCGGCAAGGACATCGGCAGCGTCCAGTACCAGAACGCCAACAACTCCGTCCGCGTCTCGGACGAGTTCATGCACGCCGTCGAGGCCGACGGCGAGTTCGGGCTGCGCGCCCGGATGACCGGCGAGGTCGTCGAGACCGTCAAGGCCAAGGACCTGTTCCGGCTCATGGCCAAGGCGGCCTGGGAGTGCGCCGACCCCGGCATCCAGTACGACGACACGATCAACGCCTGGCACACCAACCCCGAGACGGGCCGGATCACCGCGTCCAACCCGTGCTCGGAGTACATGAGCCTGGACAACTCGTCCTGCAACCTGGCGAGCATCAACCTGCTGAAGTTCCTCACCGACTCCGGGTCGTTCGACGTCGCGCGGTTCGTCAAGCTCACCGAACTGATCATCACGGCGATGGACGTCTCGATCACCTTCGCCGACTTCCCCACCGAGAAGATCGCCGAGACGACCCGCGACTACCGGCAGCTCGGCATCGGGTACGCCAACCTCGGCGCCCTCCTCATGGCGAGCGGCCACGCCTACGACTCCGAGGGCGGACGGTCGCTGGCCGCCGCGATCACCTCGTTGATGACGGGCGTCGCCTACCGCCGGTCCGCCGAGCTCTCCGGTGTCGTCGGCCCGTACGCGGGCTACGCGCGCAACGCCGACGGCCACAAGCGCGTCATGCGCAAGCACGCCGCCGCCAACGACGAGATCCGCACCCTCGACTCGGTGGACAAGGCCGTCCACGCGGCCGCCACCAAGCAGTGGCAGGACTGCCTGAAGCTCGGCGAGAAGCACGGCTACCGCAACGCCCAGGCGTCCCTGCTCGCGCCGACCGGCACCATCGGGTTGATGATGGACTGCGACACCACCGGCATCGAGCCCGACCTCGCGCTGGTGAAGTTCAAGAAGCTGGTCGGCGGCGGCTCCATGCAGATCGTCAACCAGACCGTGCCGCGCGCCCTCGCCACCCTCGGCTACCAGCAGGAGCAGGTCGAGGCCGTCGTCGAGTACATCGCCGAGAACGGCCACGTCGTGGACGCCCCCGGGCTGCGCCCCGAGCACTACGAGGTGTTCGACTGCGCGATGGGCGAGCGGGCGATCAGCCCCATGGGGCACGTCCGGATGATGGCGGCCACCCAGCCGTTCCTGTCCGGCGCGATCTCCAAGACCGTCAACATGCCCGAGCAGGCCACCATCGAGGACATCGAGAAGGTGTACTTCGAGGGCTGGAAGCTCGGCCTGAAGGCCCTGGCGATCTACCGCGACAACTGCAAGGTGGGCCAGCCGCTCTCGGCGGCGGGCAAGAAGGAGGAGCCGAAGGCCGAGGCCCCGGCGGAGACCCGTCCCGTCCGCCGGCGGCTGCCCAAGCAGCGCCCCGCCACCGTCACCCGCTTCTCCGTCGCGGGCGCCGAGGGCTACATGACCGCCTCGTCCTACCCGGACGACGGTCTCGGCGAGGTCTTCCTCAAGCTCGGCAAGCAGGGCTCCACGCTCGCCGGCGTGATGGACGCCTTCTCCATGGCGATCTCCATCAGCCTCCAGTACGGCGTCCCGCTGGAGACCTGGGTGGAGAAGTTCACCAACATGCGGTTCGAGCCCGCCGGTATGACCGACGACCCCGACATCCGCATGGCGACCTCGGTGATGGACTACATCTTCCGCCGCCTCGCCCTGGACCACCTGCCCTACGACGAGCGCGCCGCCCTCGGCATCTTCACCGCCGACGAGCGCGCGATGCAGGCCAACGGCGAGGACCCGGGCGCCGCGCCCGCCGAGGACGAGGTCGCCCACGAGACCCTCGCCCAGTCGGCGGAGATCACCAGGCCGGCGCCCGCCCCGTCCCGCGAGGCGCACTCTTCGATGGAGGTCATCGAGAGCCGCCAGGGCCGCACCGCCGACGCGCCGCTCTGCCTCACGTGCGGTACCAAGATGCGCCCGGCGGGCAGCTGCTACGTCTGCGAAGGCTGTGGCTCCACCAGCGGTTGCAGCTGAACGCCCTGATCTGACAGGGCACGGCTTGCGGCGAGGCGTTGGTGAGGCGGTCGTTGGACCTCACCAACGCCTCCCGGCTGGTAGATGGGCTGCACCACCGGGCCATCAGGGGGCCGGGCCGTCGTGGTCCAGCAGGCCCGCGCGGTGGGCGTGCAGCGCGGCCTGGACGCGGTTGGTGACGCCCAAGTGGGCGAAGATCCGTTTAGCGCGGCTCATCACGGCCGGGGCGGACAGGCCCGGCTCCGCGCCGATCTCGGCGTTCGACCGGCCCCGGGCGATCAGCAGCAGGACGTCGGTCTCGCGGTCGGTGAGCAACTCCAGCGGGTCGTCCTCGACGGGCGGCGGGGACGCGACGTAGCTGCGGACCAGCCGGCCGGTGATCGGCGGCGCGAGCGCGGTCTCGCCCCGGACGACCGCGCGGACGGCGCCCGCGAGGAGTTCTTGAGCAGGAAGCAGCTCGCACCCGCGCGGAGCGCCGCCTGCACGTACTCGTCGTCAGCACGATCACGCGCGGTCGGCGGGCCGGGGTGCGGCCAGCCGCACGCAGGCGGCCCGGCGGCTGCTCCTGATCGGAAAGTACCGGGCGGACGAGCACATCATCCCCTCGCTCCTGGCCGGGATCCTCGCCGACGACCGCCACTTCGCCGAGCAGGCCGGAATCGTGCGCGAGCTGCACCGGGCCGCGCGGGGCGAACGGTTCGAGCCGTCCGAGCTGCTGCGCGAGTACCTCAGCCCGCCCGACGGCGAGCTCGACAACGCGCTGTCGATGAACATCGCCGTCTTCTGCGGCGACGCGTCCGCGCCCCGAGACCTCGGCTGGTACTGGCGCAACGTCCAGCGCAGCCGGGCGACGCAGCCGGTCTACGGTCCGCTCGCCAACACCGTGTTCCCCTGCGCGTTCTGGCCGAGAAAGCCGCTGGAGGCTCCGACCAGGGTCGGCGACGGCCACCCGGCGATGATCGTCCAGACGACCGGCGACACCCGGACCGTGTACGAGGGCGCCGGGGCCCTGCACCGCGCGCTGCCCGCCTCCCGCATGGTCACGTTCCGGAACGTCCGGCACCACGGCGTCTACGGGATGCACCCGAACCGCTGCGTCACCGACGCCGTCAACGCCTACCTGGCGTCCGACAGGCACCCCACACGGACGTGACCTGCGACCGCGAACCCTGACCAGGCCGGAGTTGTGCGCGTCCCCCCAACTTCCCGTGGACGAATTCCGAGAACGCACCTCCCCGCGTCGCCAACACGGGATGTCAGGCGGCTGCCACCGCGATCGAACCCCCTTCCGATACCTCGCAGGACGATATATCGTCCCGCGTATGGTCAAACGAACCACGGTGATGAGCGAGCCCACGTACTTCGTGCTGGCCGCGCTGCTGGACGGGCCGGTGCACGGCTACGGGATCATCAAGCGGGCGGAGGCGCTGTCGGACGGGCGGGTCCGCGTGGCCGTCGGCACCCTCTACGGAGCGCTCGACCGGCTGACCGGCGACGGGCTGATCGTTGTGGACGGCGAGGAGACCGTCCAGGGCCGTCCGCGCCGCTACTACCGGCTGACCGAAGACGGGCGCTCGGCCGTCCACCGGGAGGCCCAGCGGTTGCAGCAGGCCGCCCAGGTCGTCACGGGCCGCACCTCCCCGCGGCTGGGGAGCGCCGGAGCATGAGCGGAACCTTCACCGAACGCTGGTACCGGCTGGCCCTGCGGGCATTCCCGCCCGGCCACCGCGCCGAGTACGGCGCCGAGATCCTCGGCACGCTGCTGAACGACACCCCGCGCCGCGTGCCCTCGCCGCGGGAGACGGCCGGACTCCTCACCGCGGGCCTGGCCGCCAGGGCCCGCGCGGCCACCACGCCGTGGTGGACGGACGGCGTGCGACTCGGCCTGTCGACGCTGGCGCTGGCCAATCTGGCATACGGCATCGCCGACCACGCCTCCCTCGGCTGGCTGGCCGCCTCGGCACTGCTCGTCCTGGCACTTCTGCGCGGCTGGGTGCTGATGGCCCTACCGCTCGCCCTGGCCGTGGCGTTCTCCACCGGCCGGGCCATGCTCGTGGGCATGGAGGCGACGACCTGGCCGTCACAGATCTTTGGACCGGCGTACCACAACTGGATCTCGCTGGCCCCCTACGGTGTACTGGCGGTCGGAGCCATCGCACTCGCGGCCGCCCGTCCACGAAACCTGCGTGCCCGGCCGTTGTGGTGGCTCGTGATCCCCGCGGCCGCCCTGGCGCTGACCTACCTGCCCGGGACCTGGGAGTACGGCGAGGTATGGCAACTGTTCAGGGCGGGCACCGAAAGCGTCCTCCTGCTCGCCGGACTGCTGGCCACCGCGGTCGCACGCACCCCACGCTGGGCACTGGCCGCGGCCATCTACGTCCTACCCGGTGTGACGCGTCAACTGGTCAACCCGCCGTCGACCACACAGGACCTCGACTACTGGCTGATCCTCACCGGGCTCCTACTCGCCATGACCGCAACAGCATGGCAAGCCCGCCCCGTCCCCGAAACACGCCACCCGCGATAGCCGAAGCACGAATCGCACCGTCGCACCGTGCGCGAACTCAGCTTTTGGACTGCATGTCAAATTAGGCACTGGGTCGTGGTCGTCAGGCGGAATCGTGGGGCCCGTTGAAGTGGCGTCATCGAGGGCAATGGAAGATCATTGAGCATGACCTCGGACGAGTACTACCTCCTCAACGCCATCAAGTTTCGCGTCGAAGACGGCGCCGCGATCTGTGCGGCCGCCAGCGCCGAACTCGCTCAGCTCAGAGAACAGCACGGGGACGACTTCGAACTCCGGCGGTTCTTCATCGTCCCGCCGAAAACGGCTGCGGAAGCCATGATCTGGCTTGCCAGTTCCACGCGGCTGAAGTACCTCTACCCCGGCCTGGACATCCAGGCGGAGGGCGAGTTCTTCGCGACGGCGGATGCTTTCGACACCGTTCCTCCTGCGAGTGACCCGCTTGACGCGTTCTGGGCTGAGGTGCAGTGGCAACTCGACCCACCCGAACCGCCGTCGGGCACCCCCACAATGCGGCTCGTCGGGACCTCCGAAGACCCTGACACCTTCACCGTCGGGCTGGCCGAGCACCCTGACGGCAGTGGCCAGGGGCTGCTCTTCACGACCCCGCTCGCCGATGAGGAGGACACCGAGACCTACTGTCTCTGCACAGAAACCGCAGCTACGTACTACGGAGGTGTACGCGAATGCGTCCTGGAGGGCGACCTCCTGCGAATCAAGCTGAGCCGAGCCGCAGCAGAAGAACTCGGCATCGGCCCAGAACTCACCATCACACTTGAGCTTCCCGAGGCGTCCGCTCTCGAAGAACTACGGAACGGCCTTCGCCGAGTACTCACCTCAGGCCCCCGCCGTAGTCACCCGAAGCGGCTGGAGCTCTGAGCAACACTGCAACCACCAAATAGGCGCTGCTCAGGGCGCTCCCTCCAGAACAAGCAGCAAGTGACTTCCTCTCGGTTAGTCCGCGAATCCGCTGAGCGCGTGCCTGGTGTGAGGTACGCGAGGAGGGAGCGCCCGAGCGGCGCGTGGCGCAAGTGTCGCCTCCCGTAGCGAAAAGCCGTTGTCTCGATACGAGACGAGCGCGCAATTGTGCGCCTCGAACGTCTTGGCCGCACTGGGTGGCGTAGGCGCGTGCGGATGAGGACATCTGCCACACCTGAGTGTCTGTGGTGCGCTCAAGGTCGAACCGTGGACGAGTTTCGAGCGGTACGTCGCCTATCAGGACGCGGACGTAGCGGCGGTCGCTCGCAGACGGTGGGTGCGGCCGAATACGAGGCCCCCTGAGCATTCGCAGCTCGGCGACCGTGGAGGTTCGGCGCTCGAGATGCTGTAGGTGGCGCCGGGTCTCGCTATGCATGTCCCAAGGCCGATGGGGCGGCGGTTACGCCGTCGACGGGATTGCGACTAGCGGGCAGCGTACGCATCCAACCGCGTCAGAGCGAGTCTGCCCTGGGGGCTACTGGCTGCTGCTCCAGGCCTTCTGCATGCAATGTATGCTTTGCATGCAAAATGGGGGGTGGGTATGCAGGTCGACACGGTCTACCGGCGGCTTCGGGAGCTGATCGTCGCCGGTGAGTACTCGCCTGGCGAGCGGCTCACGGAGATGGCGGTGAGCGAGACGCTCGCGGTGAGCCGGACGCCCGTCCGGGAGGCGCTGCGGCGCTTGCAGAGCGACGGCCTGGTCCTCGGTGTCGGACGCGGTGTCGTCGTGGACGTCATGACGCCGGAGTGCCTGGATCACGCCTACGACGTGCGGGCGGCGCTTGAGGCCCTCACCGCCGAGTTGGCCGCCGACCGGTGGCGGGCCGGGCGGATCGCCCCGGCGGCGCTCGCCGACCTGGAGCGGGACGCGGCGCATCTGGAGGAGGTGACCGCCGCGGGTGAGCTGGATCGCGCGATCGAGCTGAACCGCCGGTTCCATCGGGGGGTGGCCGAACTGGCGGGCAATCCGATCGCGCTGGAGAGCCTCGAACGGCTGTGGGACCGGATCATCGTCTCCACGCGGGTGTCGCTCGTCCGTCCGGAACGCCCGGAAACGGTCGCGGGTGAGCACCGGGAGCTGCTGCGGGCGATCGCCGAGGGCGACCGGGTTCGGGCGGGACGGGTCGCCGGTGACCATGCACGCGCCACCAGGGCGACCCTGGACTAACTGGAAAGGACTGCGGGATGTCGAAGAGCCACCACTACGAAGTGTCCGTGACCTGGACCGGGAACACGGGCACGGGAACGAGTTCCTATCGTGCCTATGAGCGCGCCCACGAGGTGGCGGCGGAGGGAAAGGCGCCGATCGCGGGGAGCGCCGACCCCGGTTTCCGCGGCGACCCGGCGCGGTGGAACCCCGAGGAACTGCTCGTCGCGTCCGTGTCGCAGTGTCACATGTTGTGGTTCCTGCACTTGTGCGCCACCGAAAAGATCGTGGTCACCTCCTACACCGATACGCCCCACGGAACCATGACCGAAACCCCGGACGGCGGAGGACGGTTCGAGGAAGTCGTCCTGCGCCCCCGCGTAACCCTGGCCGACCCCGCGAAGACCGACCGGGTCGGCGAGCTGCACGAACGTGCTCACGAGTTGTGCTTCATCGCGAACTCGGTGAACTTCCCCGTCCGGCACGAGCCAGTCAGCGAATAACGACGACGCGTTCCCCGGTTGATGGGATGCTGAGATCTTGGAACCCGTCTGAGCCCCGATATCGATGGGGGAGCATGTCCCGTACCGCACACCATGTTCCTTTGAGTCGCTGTGCGACCGGCGATGACGTCAGGCCAGCACAACGCGTCTCCATCCTCTTCGACCTGCGTTACAGCTCCGCCCGCAGAACGCAGGCCGCCCGCGAGGGACGGCGTCCCATTCCCGAGCTGGTTCGGCGGAGGGCCATCGTCCACAGTTGGGCGCGCACGGACCCGCGCAATCGAGAGGTGTCCGAATGGTCGAGGCTCCAGGAGCGCCGTGCACGGCAACGCCTCCGCCTTGAGATCCGCGCCGTCCTACATTCCCAGACGTTCGACACCGCGCTAACACCCGCCCGGCACCGCCGCGACGCTATCTGGCTGTTCTGAATCCACCAGTTACCCGCGTCAGGCTCTCGTCCAGCTTCGGACGACCAAACCGATCTGGCCGAATGCGGTGGCCGTCCTCCCCAAATTCTGCGACCGGGCCCGACAGAGCAACTCGTCCCATCCGGCCCCCTCCGGCAGACGGCCGAACCGATCAAGCTGGTTTGGTACGGCGGCGCTCCCTGGCCTTGTGACTGGCCCCGGCGGAGCGAGTCGCCCCGTCCGGTGCTCCTCCTTCACAGGGCCGACCCGATCAAGCTGGCTGGATCGGTGCGGCGGCGTTCCCTGGCGCTTGCGGTTGGCCCCGGCGGAGCGAATCGACCCATCCGGCGCCCTCCTACCGACGGCCGACCCGATCTAGCTGGCTTGGAGCGGCGGCCCCCTGGTACCTGCGCCCAGCCCGGCGGACCGAGTCGGGCTCTCCGTGCTCCTCTTTCAGAAGGCCGAACCGAGTTGGCTGGCTTGGTACGGCGGCGCTCCTTGGCACTGCGGCCGGCCTCGGCGGGGCGAGTCGGGTCTTCGGTGCTCGTCCTTCAGGCGGCCGAGCCGGGCTGGCTGGATTAGGTGGTGCCGCTCTCCGGGGCTGGGGTCCGGGCGTCGGCAGGGCCCATCGCACGAGTTGGGCTTTCCGGCGCTCTTCGGCGCGGCGTGTCGGCAAACGGCGCGGTGCAGTCGGCGGAGACGGTGCGTTCGCGAAGGTGCGGGCCGGTTGCTGAACGGGGCCGGCAAGGGGCGCGACTTCGAGGGGTTGGCCTGGCGCTTACCACGGAACGGTCTTACCGTGCAGATCCAGGAATTGGAGGCCTGGAGCGCCTGCTTGCGCTTCGAGGACGTCAACGACCGCCGGGATGCTCTCCTGTGGAATGAGCGGCGCGTCGAATCCGCCAAGGCGCGTCTTGTTGTGGCCGGGATCGATGAGCAGCTTGGTATGTCCATCGTCGGCATGGCGGGTGGCGTAACTGCGCATCAGCTGGTTGAGCGCGGCCTTGCTGGCTTTGTACAGCTCGTAGCCGTCCTCGGTGTTTCGCGAGATGCTGCCTTGCTCGGAGGACATGACCGCGACGGTTCCGGCGGGAGCGACGAGCCCGCGCAGGGCTTCGAGGGCGCGCAGTGGGCTCAACGCGTTGGTGACCATGACCCCGGTGAACATCTCGGTCGGCACCTCGTTGATGGGCAGGTCGCCCCGGTCGATCGCGGCGTTGACGAACAGCAGGTCGAGGCGGCGGCCGTCCAGGCGTTCGCGCAGGGCGGTCAACTGCTCGGCGCTCGTCATCTCCAACGACTCGATTTCCAGCATTCCGCTCCAGGCATCGGCGCGAGCCTGCAACTCGCCGCCGACCTCGCGCGTGGTGGCGATGACCCGCCAACCGCGCCGGGCAAGTTCGTCGGCGAGGACGAGCCCCAAGCCCCGGGATGCTCCGATGATGAGCGCTTGGCGGTCGGACACGATCACTCCTTCATGGTGGGCGAGCCCTTAGAGTAGACGCGACGTTGCGTCTAAACAAATCGACGAAGCCGCTGGCGGTATGGTGTCCCGCATGCCCGCCACGAGCTCTCAGCCCCGCAGGCCGCGCTCCGGGAGCCGTCGCGACGAGGCCGCGCGCCTGGCCGTGCTCCACGCCGCAGACGACCTGCTCGTCGAGCACGGCTTCGGCGCCCTGACCATCGAGGCGATCGCCCGCCGCGCCGGGGTCGCCAAGCAGACGATCTACCGCTGGTGGCCGTCCAAGGTCGAGATCCTGCTGGACACGCTCATCGAGGACAGCGAGAAGCGCATCCCCGTCCCGGCCGGGGAGTCCACGGTGGAGAGCGTCCGCGGCTACCTCCGCGGCTTCGCGCGGTTCCTCACCCGCGATCCCGCCGGAAAGGTTCTGCTCGCGCTCATCGCCCAGGCGCAGCACGACCCCGAGACGGCCAAGAGCTTCCACGCGCGCTACTTCGGTCCGCGCCGTGGTCGGGAACGCGACATGCTCGCGCAGGGAATCGAGGCAGGCGAGTTCGCGCCGAAACTCGGCCCCGACGCCACGATGGACGCGCTCGTCGGCCCGATCGTCTACTGCGCGCTGACCGGCTCAACCATCCCGCGCGGCCTGGTGGACACCCTCGTCGAGGACGTGCTCAGACCCCGCTCGGACTGAGCGTCAACGCCACCCTGCCCCGGTCGGCCGCCCGTACAAGTACCGGCTTGGACGTCACCCATTCACCGCCCGAGGCAGCGGCAGGGCGTCCACCGCCCGCCGCAAGCGAGCCAAGTCGATTTGGCCGCGGTTCAATACGTAATGCGTTGCCCCATGGGGAAGTCGATGCTCCGGTGCCAGCGACAGATGCAGCAGTGTCCGCACCGGCCCGTTCATGCGCGCCATCGCCTCGGCGCAACTCCGACAGTGCATCTGCTCGCTCGTGGTCCCTGTGAAATTCTGTTCGGAAACCTGACGGGAGCCCAATGCCTCATGGCGTATTCGCGCATCCAGCAGGCAGAACCGTCGGCGGAGTTCGTTGCGATGGCGCGCTTTCGTCAGAGTCCATGATTGGGCAGGGGTGTCGCGGCCTCCAGATTCACCTTTAGATCGGGCCCGAAACGCGGTATTTTAGGTGCGCCATACTGGATATTTCGAGGGCGAGGAGCGCATGAAGTACGTCGACCTCAACGCCACCGTCAACGGGGTGACCGGGGTCATCTCCCCGCAGTCCTACCTCGACCTGCTTCCCGAGTTGGGCGCCGCGTTGCCCGTCGGGGCGCGGGCCTTCGCCGCCGACGTCGACCACTACGACTTCGTGGGCGAACGGTGCGTCAAAGACCTGCAACTTGCTCGGATCGACGGGCCTGACAATGGCGATCTCACGCTCTTCTTCCGGCATAACTGCTGGAAGCATGAGGAAGACCTGCTCATCCGCTACGAAGGCGTCACGCGTTTCGCTGTCGAAACCGCAGAGGACGAGGCGCTGCCCGGCCCGGTCGTCCTCGACGAGATCCTTCCGCACCCGAACGGGTGCACGCACGAGTTCGCCTTCACATCAGGCTCCCTGAACATCACCTGCCGTGATCTCTACGCTTCGTGGATCGAGACCGACTGCCCGGACAAGCCCAAAGATTGAATGGCAAGCGCAGGGGCGCGTTTTGCCGTCTCTCTGGGTGTTATTGCGATTAGTTTTTGCGGGTGTGGGCCGGGTTGAGCCAGCCGGTGGCGGATGCCACCTCCTGGGCGATGTCCATGACCGCTCGCCCGTCGGTCACCACGCGCACCGTCTGGGTGGAGACCCGTTGGTCTAGGAGCCGCGCCTTGCGGATACCGCCACGCAACTCCTGTTCCAGTTCCGACCCGAGTTCCCGGCCCAGCAGGCGCTCGCGGGCCGTCTCGTCGGACGCGGTGAGCAGCACTCGTATGATCCGCGCACCGGTGCCCAGTGCGCGCTGGAACATGGGTGTCGTCTCGGGGAGGACGCTGAGGGTGTTGGTATAGATCAGGCGGTGATAACCCCGCTCGGTGTAGTTCGCCCACATCGCGGTCAGGTTGCTCTCGGTGATCTTCGCGCGGTCGGGGTCTCCTTCCGGCGCCGGGTGCACCTGCCCCATGAAGTCGCCCTCGATGATCGCGTGGGGGACGGCCGCGTCACGTAGCAGGGCCGAGACCTCCCATCCGCACGTCGTCTTGCCGACCCCCGCCCGGCCTCCGATGAGCAGTACCTCCGCATGATTCATCAGGGCAGCGTGACAGCCGGAGGGCGCGTGGCGCGATTCGATTTCGGGCTGGTGCTGATTACCGGCTCGCCGACCAGGCCGCGACGAGGGCGGCGGCTCGGGTGGGCACGGCAGGGGGTTCAGGTGGAGCGGTCGGGGTGCCGGTTTGGGAGGACGTAGCCCCGGTGGGGTAGGTCAGGCGTGGTTGAGGTGAGGGTTAGGGCGGCGTGGCTGGTGGGGGCTCAAGCGAGATGGGCTGGCGGCGGACGTGGCCGGGATGGGGGCGGGCAGCCCAGGGCATGCAGCGCGGTACGAGCCCAGGCGCCGGTGGACGTGGCTGGGATGGGGGCGGGCAGGCATGCCTGGGGCGGCGGTGGAGCGGGCGTGACCGGAAGGTTCGGGCGGAGGGGTGAGGTGGAGGGCTTGGGCGGGCGTGGCTGGGGAGTCGGGCGGAGTGGCCGGGGCTAGGGCTCGGGCGGGTGGGGGCTGGGGTTGGTGATCGACTGGCGTCACTGGGCGCTTGTGGGGTTGCGGAGGTGCATTGGGCGCCGGTCTCGGTGGGGTGCGCGGGACGGGGGCGTTCTTGAGGGTGCCGTCGTTCGGGGGGGCCGCGACGGTGGGGGCTTGGAGGAGTTTGCCGGGGGCGGGTGTGTCGGTGTTCCGGGTCCGGTGAGGCGTCGTTAAGTGGTGGCAGGCTTTCGGGGTTGGGGTTGGGGTTGGGGCGGTGGGGCTGGGCGGGGACGGAATCGGTGGGGGAGTGGCGGGGTTTGAGGGTGTGTGATGCACGGTGAATACAAGGTGCCCGGCGGCAAGCTCGTGGTCGTCGATGTGGATGTCGTGGACGGGCTGCTGCGCGGCCCGCGGGTGAGCGGGGACTTCTTCCTTGAGCCGGACGAGGCGCTGGAGGCTGTCAACGCCGTTCTGGAGGGGCTGCCCGCCGGGCTGGAGGCCCGGGAGGTCGGCGCGCGCGTCCAGGGTGGGTTGCCGCCGGGGACGGTGATGCTGGGGATCACCGCCGAGGCCGTGGGGATCGCGGTTCGGCGGGCGGTCTCGCGGGCGTCGGACTGGCGCGACCATGAGTGGCGGCTGATCCATGAGGAGCCGCAGGGGCCCGCGCTGCACATGGCGCTCGACCAGGTGCTCGCCGAGGAGGTCGGGGCCGGGCGGCGGCCGCCCACGCTGAGGGTGTGGGAGTGGGCGGCGCCCGCGGTGGTCATCGGGAGCTTCCAGTCGCTGCGCAACGAGGTCGACGCGGAGGCCGCGGAGCGGTACGGGGTGGAGGTCGTCCGCCGGATCAGCGGCGGCGGCGCGATGTTCATCGAGCCGGGCAACACGATCACCTATTCGCTGTACGCGCCGGAGACGCTGGTGGCGGGCATGTCGTTCGCCGAGAGCTACGCCTTCCTCGACGACTGGGTGCTGGGCGCCCTCGGTGAGATGGGCGTGCGGGCCTGGTACCAGCCGCTGAACGACATCACCTCGGACCAGGGCAAGATCGCGGGGGCGGCGCAGAAGCGGCTGGCGTCGGGGGCGGTTCTGCATCACGTAACCATGGCCTACGACATCGACGCCGCGAAGCTGACGCAGGTGCTGCGGATCGGCCGGGAGAAGATCTCGGACAAGGGCATCGCGAGCGCGAAGAAGCGGGTCGATCCGCTGCGCCGGCAGACCGGGCTGGCCCGGGAGGAGATCATCGATCGGATGATCGGGCACTTCCGGGGCCGGTACGGGCTGGTGGACGACCGGACGAGCGAGGACGAGCTGCGGCTGGCCGGCAAGTACGTCACGGACAAGTTCACTACGCCGGAGTGGACCGGGCGGGTGCCGTGACCGGTCGCCGTCTCCCGGTCCCGGCCGACTCGCGGACGGCGTCGAGCAGGCGGTGGACGTGTACGCCCTGGTCGAAGTCGGGCGTGTGGTCGGTGCCGGTGCGGATGTCGTCGGCGAGCCGGGCGTAGAACTGGGCCACGTTGACGATCTCCACGTCGCGCGCGGCCTCGGGCGCCCACAGGTAGCGGTCGGGGATCGGGAGCCGGGAGCCCCGGCCGTGCACGGCCAGCTCGCCGATCTGGACGCCCTGGGAGGCGGCGGGGCCGCTGGAGAGCACCGCCAGGTCGCCTTCGGTGCCCGCGATCTCGATGCGGGTGCGGGCGTCGCTGACCTTGGCGTCGTGCACGTGGACGACGGCCGTCGCGCCGCCGGCCAGGGTGGCGGTGACGGCGATCTGGTCGGGGGTGGTCGCCGTGATCGCCTCACCGGTGTTCTGGACGGTGTACTCGGTGCGCTGGACCGCGAGGGAGGCGGAGAGCTCGGAGATCTCGCCCGCCAGGAACTCCAGGGCGTCGAGGGTGTGGCCGGCGCCCACCTCCAGCGCTCCCGCGGCGTTGACCGGGTCGAAGGTGTAGGCCCACCACGGCGGGATCTCCCCGGTGCCGCCCTTGCCGCGTGCGGAGTAGACGTTGACGGAGGTCACCCGTCCGACATAGCCGTCGGCCACGAGGTCGCGCGCGTACCGGAGGGCAGGGGAGAAGCGGGACTGGAGGCCCACCGCGTGCCGGACCCCGGCGTCTCGCGCCAGCCGCGCGAGCTCCTCGGCCTCGGCGGTGGTGCGGGCCAGGGGCCATTCGCAGTACACGTGCTTGCCCGCGTCCAGGGCCGCCCGGACGAGCTCGTCGTGCATGGGCACCTTGACGGTGACGGCGACCAGGTCGACCTCGGGGTGCTCCGCCAGTTCCCGCGCGTCGGTGAACGCGTGGGGGACGTCGAACCGGCGGGCCGCCTCCTGCGCGCTGGCGCGGCGGCTGGTGCCGACGGCGGTGATCTCGTACCCGGGCAGGGCGCGGAGCGCGGGGATGTGCGCCCGTGCCGCCCACCCCCGGTCGGGGCTCGCACCGACGATGCCGACGCGGATGTTCTGGCTGGTCATACGTGGCCCCCCTGGCGATCTAAACGGACAACTGGAGTCCGCTTTCGCCGACCCTAGCTCAACCGGACGCGAGTTGTCCACTTAAATCGGACCGCAAGTGTCCGCTTATCGCTAGAATGGGGCCATGACCTCGACTTTCAGCGCCGTCGACCGGCTGCTCGACGACGGGTCGGGCCGCCGGCCGCGCGCCGACGCCCGGCGCAACGTGGAGCGCCTCGTCCGGGCGGCCCGGGAGGCGGCCGCCGAGGTCGGCGGCGAGGTCACCGCGCACGAGATCGCCCGCCGCGCCGGGGTCGGCGTGGGGACGTTCTACCGGCGCGTCAGCACCCTGGAGCTGCTGCTCGAAGCGGTCCTCGCCGAGGTGCTGGAGGAGATCGTTGCCAAGGGCGACGAGGGCCTCGCCGAGCCCGACCCCTGGGCGGGCTTCACCGGGTTCGCCGGGGCCTACATCCGCCTGCGCAACGAGCTGTGCGACATCAACGAGGCGCTCGGCGGACCCCTCGACCACGCCCGTTCCGAGCTGCGCGACCGCATCCGCATGCTCGTCGAGCGGGCGCAGGACGCCGGGGCCATGCGCGCCGACGTCACCTGGAAGGACGTCGCCTTCCTGCTGGTGTCGGTCGCCACGACCGGGCACACGCTGGGCCTCCGCGCGGGCCACCGGCAGTGGGACCGCAACCTCCAGGTCGTCCTGGACGGGCTCCGCACGCCCGAGCCGGCGCCCCTACCGGGCACTCCTCCCGTTGACACCGCCAAGCACCTGTAGGCCGGGCGGCCTGGGCGCGCGGAACTCCGCGACGGTGTCGTCCGTCCTCCCCTCGTGGCAGGTCGCGGGGCCGCGCGGCTGCCCCTAGGTTTGTCACGTCGGCTGATGATGAGGAGCGTTCATGTCCATGCAGAAGGGCGCCAACACCGCGGTGCCGGTTCCCTCGGTCCGGGTCGAGCTCGGCTGGCAGAGTGGTCCGGGCGTGCCGGACGCGGACGCGTCCGCGCTCCTGCTCGCGGCCACGGGACGGGTGCGCTCGGACGACGACTTCGTCTTCTACAACCAGCCCGCGCACGGTTCGGGTGCCGTCCGGCACGAGGGCAAGCAGCAGGGGCCGACGGTCCTGGACGTCCTGTCGGTGGAGCTCGCGCGGGTGGAGCCCGACATCGAGAAGATCGTGATCGCGGCCTCCTCCGACGGCGGCACCTTCGGCCAGTTCCAGGGCCTGTACGTACGCGTGGTGGACGCCGCGGCCGGAACGGAGGTCGCCCGGTTCGACAGCCAGGGCGCCACCACGGAGACCGCGTTCGTCCTCGGCGAGCTGTACCGGCGCCAGGGGGCGTGGAAGTTCCGCGCCGTCGGCCAGGGGTACGACTCGGGCCTCGGGGGGCTGGCGACCGACTTCGGTATCTCGGTGGACGATCCGGGGCAGAGCGCCACCCCGCCTCCGGCGGCCCCCGCGCAGCCGTCCCCTCCGCAGCAGCCGGCGCCCCCTCAGCCGCAGGCGCAGCAGCCGCCGCCCCCGCCGGGGGGCCAGTACATGCCGCCTCCTCCTGAGCAGGGGCAGTACGCGCCTCCGCCGCCCCCGCCCGGCGGCCAGTACACCCCGCCCCCGCCCGGGCAGTACACGCCGCCCCCTCCCAACCAGTACTCGGCACCTCCTCCCGGGCAGTACACGCCTCCTCCCGCGGAGCAGTACGCGCCACCGCCGCAGCCCGGGCAGTACACCCCGCCTGCCGCGCCCGCGTACGGTCAGCCGCAGGGCGCGCCGCCGCAGCCGCAGGGCGGCAAGATCTCCCTCACCAAGAATTCGCCGTCGGTGTCGCTCACCAAGCACGGCGCGACGTCCGGGCACATGCGCGTCAACCTGAACTGGACCGCGCGCGAAGGCGTCGCCAAGGGACGGCTGGGCAAGCGCCGGCGCGGCGTCGACCTCGACCTGGACCTGTGCTGCCTGTGGGAGCTGATGGACGGCCGGAAGGGCATCATCCACGCGCTCGGCGACATGGGCGCGCTCGACCGCCCGCCGTTCATCAAGCTCGACAAGGACGATCGCACGGGCGCGGTGGAGTCGGGGGAGAACCTCACCATCAACCTCGACCACACCGCGAAGTTCAAGCGGATCCTGGTGTTCGCCGAGATCTACGACGGCGCGGACGACTTCCGCGGCCTGGACGCGGTCGCCACGCTGTACCCGGTGGGGTCTCCTCCCATTGAGATGCAGATGAACGACTGCATGGACGCCTCGCGTGACGCGGTGCTCGCGCTCATCGAGAACGTGAACGGCGAGCTGGTCGTGCGGCGGGAGGGCCGCTACGTCCTGCCGCCGCCGGGACGTCCGCGCTGGGGGAAGATGACGGTCGACCAGGCATACGGCTGGAACCTCGACTGGGTGGCCTCGCGCGGCAAGGACTGAGCGTCACCGCCGCTGCTGCTGGAACGGCCCCGGAACGTTGGCTGGTCTTGCCTGTTGTCCGGGGCCGGAGGCGCGCGGTAGGAACTGTCCCATGAGCACTCAGTGGCAGTACCCGGTCGTTCCGGCGCCCCATTTCGACGTGCCGGGGGAGAAGGCGGTCCAGCGCGCGCAGGCGTTCGCGGACTCGATGACGTTGCGCCGTACCGTGCGCGACTTCTCCAGCCGCCCGGTGCCGCCGGAGGTCATCGATCACGCGATCCGGGCGGCGGCGACCGCGCCGAGCGGCGCGAACCTCCAGCCGTGGCGGTTCGTGGTGGTGACCGACCCCGAGCGCAAGAGGCGCCTGCGCGAGGCCGCCGAGGAGGAGGAGCGCGAGTTCTACGAGCGGCGGGCGTCGCCGGAGTGGCTGGAGGCGCTGGCGCCCCTGGGCACCGACTGGCACAAGCCCTTCCTGGAGGACGCGCCCGCGGTCATCATCGTCTTCGAGGTGCACAAGGGCCCGGAGACGCCGCGTCCGTACTACGTGAAGGAGTCCGTGGGGATCGCTGTGGGGTTCCTCCTGGCGGGCCTGCACCAGGCGGGCCTGGCCACGCTCACCCACACCCCCAGCCCCATGCGGTTCCTGAACGAGGTCTGCGACCGGCCGCAGGAGGAACGCGCGTACGTCGTGATCCCGGTCGGCTATCCGGCGGACGACGCGATGGTCCCCGACATCACCCGGAAGCCGATCGACGAGGTCATCGTCCGGCTGTGATGCCGGGCGCCACCGCGTCGCGATGATCCGCGGAGGTCAGGACGCCCTGACCGACTCGGCCAGCTTCCTGTCGCGGGACGCCCTGACGAGGGCGGCCGTGAGGTGCGCCAGGTCCTTCTCCGGTACCTGCGCGGCGAGCTTGTCCGGGGCGCTGGGCAGGCCGACCCGTTCGGCGCCCTTCTTCACCTGGGAGTCGACGTAGGGGCGGAGCCACGGCCACACGGCCTGCGCCTCCCGGCAGAAGATGTCGACGCCGGTGGGGCCGATGCCGGGGAACTCCCTCAGGAGTTCGGCGGCCTTCTTCGGGTCGTGGTCCGCCTCGGCGGCGAGCCTGCGCAGATCGCCCCTGTATTTGTTCTGGACGATCTGCGCGACCTCGCCGAGGCGGGTCGCGGTGCTCTCGTCGTAGCGGACGTAGTGGCCCCGGCCCAGCGCGTCGACCCGCTGCTGCCACGTCAGCCCGCTCATGCCGCGCGGCGTCCCGCCGCCCGCGTCGAACAGCTCGCGCGCGGCGGCCAGGGCGACGCCCGAGGAGATGCGGGCGCTCAGCAGGTTGGCGAGGACCAGCAGCTTGAACAACGCGGCGGGCTGGTCCTTCAGCGGGATTCCGGCCTCCTCGGCGAACGTCCCGCCGGACTCCCGCAGCAACTTCCTGGTGGTGGTGTTCATGGCACGTACCTCCCGTTGGCGCCGCCCTACCCGAGCAGGGAGAGGTGACTCATGGGCGGCTGGGAGCGATACCGCAGAGCGCCGGGAAAGGTCACAGGAGGCTGAGCTGACCCTCCCCCGCGAGCGGGTCGCGGTGCTTCTTCAGGTGGCGCCAGCGCGGAAGGTCGTCCAGGTAGGACCACGACATCCTGTGGTGCGGGGTGGGCCCGGACTCCTCCAACGCCCGCTGATGGACGGGGGACGGGTAACCGGCGCTCTCCCCGAAGCCGTACCCGGGGAACTCCTCGTCCAGGACGGTCATGAGCCGATCCCGGTGCACTTTCGCCAGGACGGAGGCCGCCGCGACCGTCACCGACCGCTGGTCCGCCTTGACTTCGCACCGCACCCGCCAGGGGCGGCGGAGGAAATCGTGCTTGCCGTCCAGGATCACGATGTCGGGCGGGACGGGCAGCGCTTCGAGCGCGCGTACCGCCGCGCGGCGGAGCGCCTCCGTCATGCCGACCTCGTCGATCTCCTCCGGAGAGGACGCGCCTATGGCGTGCGCGTCCAGCCATTCGGGAAGCAGTTCGGCGAACGACTCCCGGTGCGTCTCGGTGAGGAGCTTGGAGTCGGTGAGGCCGACGGTGCGTTCGCCCCGCCCCCGCAGGACGGGCGGCGGGCTCAGGTCCGCGACCGCCGCGCACACGACGACGGGCCCGGCCCAGGCGCCGCGTCCGACCTCGTCGACGCCCGCGATCCGGAGGGGGCGGTCCCCGTCCGCGAGCGCGTCCCGGAGTTCGTGCTCGATCTCGTAACCGGCGACACGGGGCAACCGCGGACGCGGGGCGGAGGCGGAGCTGAGACCGGGCAGGAAACCGGTCGGGTCGGTCAAGGAGTCCCCCTCAGGAAGCAGACGCGCATGTACTGCTCACGAATACAGCTCTGGGCCGGCCTCAAGGCGCATGCGCGACGACACGAGGCGCGGTCATAGCCAACCATTGTGGCGGGCCGTGCCCACGGCCTCGATGCGGTTGCGCGCGTTCGTCTTCCCAATCGCGGCGGACAGGTAGTTGCGGACGGTGCTCTCCGACAGGTGCAGGCGACCCGCGATGTCGGCCACGGTCGATCCGTCCGCCGCGGCGGTGAGGACGTCCCGTTCGCGGGCGGTCAGCGGGTTCGGCCCCACGGAGAGGGCGGTGGTGGCCAGCGCGGGGTCGACGACGCGTTCCCCGGCGAGTATCCGCCGCAGGGCCGAGACGAGGTCCTCGATGGGGCCGTCCTTGACGAGAAAGCCGCTGACGCCCGCTTCCATGGCACGACGCAGATAACCCGGACGCCCGAACGTGGTGACGATGAGGACTTTGCATGCGGGAAGTTCCTCGCGCAGGTCGGCGGCCACGTCCAGGCCGCTGCGGCCGGGTAGCTCGATGTCGAGCACGGCCACGTCGGGTCGCGTCCGCAACGCCTCGGCCAGGGCGTCGGTGCCGTTCCCCACCTGCGCGACGACCTCGATGTCGTCCTCCAGGCCCAGCAGGAGTGCGAGCGCGCTCCGCATCATGCCCTGGTCCTCGGCGAGCAGAACTCTGATCACGTGCCACCTCCCGGCCCCATTGTCCCCAGCACGGTCATAGGGCGGGCGCTCACAGGGATGACGGCGCTCATAGGGACGGGACTACAGGGACGGTGACGGTCAGGAGAAAACCGCCGCCCGGTGCGGGCCCAGCCTCCACCGTCCCGTCGGCCACCGCCATCCGCTCGGTGAGCCCGCGTAGGCCGTGCCCACCCCGCGCACCGTACTCCGCATGGAAACCGTTGACGTGAGGCGCGTCCAGTCCCGTATGGAGGTTCGTGCCAGGCGATGCACCATTCGGGCCTACGCCGTCGTCTTTCAGCTCAAGGACGACGCGCTCGCCCTCGTTCCGGACGGTGATCTCGCAATGGCGGGCGCCGCTGTGCCGGATGACGTTGGTGACGCCCTCCCGCACCGCCCAGCCCAGCAGCGCGTCGGGCCCCGTGGGGAGGGGCGGGCCGGAGCGGCGCACGGTCGCGTCCACGCCCGAATCGCACAGCGCCGTACGGGCGGCGTCGAGCTCGTCCGCCAGGCCGCGGCCGCGATAGCCGCTCACCGCCTGCCGCACCTCGCTCAGCGCCCGCCGTCCGACGGTCTCGATGTCGGTGGCCTGCTCGGCGGCGAGCGCGGGATCGCGGTCCGCGACGAGCCGGACGGCCTGCGCCTTGACCACCATGAGCGAGAGCGTGTGGCCGAGCAGGTCGTGGAGGTCCCGAGAGAAGCGGAGCCGCTCCTGCGTCACGGCGGCCTCGGCGAGCTCCTCGCGCGCGTCGCGGAGCAGCCTGATAGCGCTGAAGAGGCGCAGGATGACGGCGGTCACCAGCCCCGCCGTGATCGTCCCGTAGGAGTTGCCGAGGATGCTCACGCTGTCCTCGCCGCCCACCCACCCGGCCAGTGCGCTGACGAGCGACACGCCGCCGATGCCCAGCAGCATCGACGCTTCCGGGCCCCGCGTCTGCTTGGAGGCGTGGCCCACGACGACGCCGGTGGCGAGGCCCAGCAGCGGGAACAGCGAGTACCAGCCGTCCTGGAAACCGACCGCGACAACGGAGACGAGCCCCGTCTGGACTGCCACGAGGCTAATGGGGAGCCGCATGGGTACACGCCCGTCGAACGCGGTCAGGACGATGGCCGTATGCACCATGGCCACTGCGAGGAGAGCGATGCACCCCAACCACAGCGGCTCGGTGCGGCCGCTGGCCATGTCATAGATGGGCCAGGCAAGCAGGACCATCCAGAAAAGGAACGTTCGCCTACCGGGCCCCTTCCGCTCCACCTTCTCCGGATCCAGGTCGGGAAGCCGTGGGGTCGGCGGTCCCTTCCAGAAGCTCACCTGCCACCCTCCTTCGTTACGGGGAACACCGTATGTGGACGGGTGGGCTCCTCCTGACCGGTGCGAACACCGGTGCCACCGCCGCAGCCGAGCGGGCGGAAGGCGTCATCGGCCCGTGGTGAGCGCCGCAACTCCTTCACCATTCGTATCGCTCCGCAGCTTCTGGTCACATCGGTGGGCACGAGGCCCTCGCGTTCCGGCGGCGCCCGGCTTTCCCCGTGGCGGCGCTAGGGATGACGCTAGGGATTCGGCTCCTCCCTTCCACAGAGCCGGACATCCGCTTGTGGGCAGTACAAATGTCCCGGTGCCATACGCGGTGCGCCCATGAACGGGCACGGGTCCCTCCTGCCATGTGGCAAGGAACCCCGTGTGGGGAGTCCCGTTCTGGCACGTCCTGCGCTTTACTCGGCTTTGATGGCTTTGTTCGGCAGGTCACGCTCCCGACCGGCGAAGGGCGCCCGGGCACGGGATCTATTCGAGCGCCTGCGGGTGCGCTACTTCCAGGTCGCCCCGGGTCTGCGATTCCTGGGCGGGGTGCTGGTCGTCGCCCTGGTGCTCTCGGCCGTGGTCTTCCTGGACGGCCCGGCCCCGGCCCTGGGCACGGCGGCGTTCACGGTCATCCTGCTCGTCGTCGTCCACCTGACCCTGCGCTCGCCCAGCGGCATGGCCACCATCGCCGTGATGACGACATGGCTCGCGTTGTCGATTCCGCTGGGGGGCCTCTATCCGGACGAGGGGCACCCGCCGTACCTGAGCCCTGCCCTGCTGCTCGCCGTGCTCGCCCTCCCCGTCGCGTTCGTCGCGTTCCGCCTCCGCGGATACGCGCCCTGGCGGACCGCGACGCTCGCCCTGGGCGCGGCCGGGGTCGTCACGGCCGCCGTCGTGCATCCGCTTCCGGCCGCCCACGTGGCGCCGGGCTGGGCCGCCGCGCTGGCCGTCCTGTTCTACCGGTGGGACCAGGCGCGGCGTACGGTGCCCGCCGAGGCGTACGAGACGGGCTGGGTCCAGGAGCAGTCCAACCCCAAGGGGGACAGTGTGCCCGGGCCGTCCAAGAACCCGTCAGGACCCGACAAGCGCGACCGGCGCGGTGGGGGAGCGGGGTCCAACGACAAGCCGGGCGGCGCACCGCCCGGGGACGACCTCGTGCCGGCGGACATGACACCCGCGTCCGCGCAGTCGGCCCAAGAGCAGCGTGCCGCCGCGCAGGCGGTTGACGCGGCGCCCGTACCCGAACAGGGGTCCTCCCCGGAAGGACGTGCTGAGGAGGCGCCGTCGCTGTCGGTCGCCGAGGCGCTGGAGGAACTCGAAGGCATGATCGGGCTCGAACCGGTCAAGCGCCAGGTGCGTTCCATAGCCGCGTCCATAGAGGCGGCGCATATGCGGGCCGCCGCCGGGGTGCCCACGGAGAAGCCCATGCGGCACTTCGTGTTCGTCGGGCCCTCCGGTACGGGCAAGACCACCGTCGCGCGCGTCCTCGCCAAGATCTTCTATGCGTTCGGGCTGCTGCCGGAGCCGACCGTGGTGGAGGCCCAGCGGGCGGACCTGGTCGGGGAGTTCCTCGGCGCCACCGCCCTCAAGACGAACCGGCTCGTCGATTCGGCGCTCGGCGGGCTGCTGTTCATCGACGAGGCGTACGGCCTGGTGAACTCGGCCGAGGGCCAGCCCGACCGGTTCGGGGACGAGGCGGTGCAGACGCTGCTCAAGCGCGCCGAGGACGACCGCGACAACCTCGTCATCATCCTCGCCGGATACGACGCGCAGATGGAGGAGTTCCTCTCGTCCAACCCTGGGCTCGCGTCCAGATTCGGCACGCGCGTGCACTTCCCCTCCTACCGTCCCGACGAGTTGCTGCGGATAGCCGACTACCACACCGGCCTCCGCGAGGACCGGCTCGACCCGGAGGCCCGGCGCCGCCTCGCGGACCGGTTCGAGGAGGTCGAGCGGCGCGGGATCATCGACGAGCTGGGCAACGGACGTTTCGTCCGGACGCTCACCGAGGCGGCGGCGCGCGCTCGCGACGTGCGGGTCGTCGAGTCCGCCTCGTCGTCCGGCGAACCGGCCCGGCCCAGCGCCGAGGACTTGGTCACGCTGCGCGCTGAGGACGTCGAGGCGGCCTTCGCGGAGGTCACCGAGAGGTACCGGGGCTACGCCGAGACTCCGACGCTGGACGAGGCGCTGGGCTCCCTGGAGGCGATGATCGGCCTGGAACCGGTGAAGCGGCAGGTCCGGGAGATCGCCGCGCAGCTCCAGGTCGCCCGGATGCGGCAGGAGCAGGGGCTCGTCACCCGCCCGCCGACCAGGCATTTCGTGTTCACCGGGCCGCCGGGCACGGGCAAGACCACGGTCGCGCGGGTGCTCGGCCGGATCTTCGCCGCGGCCGGGCTGCTGGCCCGCCCGGAGGTCGTCGAGGCCCAGCGCGCCGATCTGGTCGGCGAGCACCTCGGCGCGACCGCGCTCAAGACGAACAAGGTGATCGACTCCGCGCTCGGCGGCGTCCTGTTCGTGGACGAGGCCTACGCGCTGACCAACGCGGGCTACTCGGGCGGTGACGCGTTCGGGGCGGAGGCGGTGCAGACACTGCTCAAGCGCGCCGAGGACGACCGGGACCGGCTCGTGGTCGTCCTGGCCGGATACGAGGCCGACATGGACCGTTTCCTCTCGTCCAACCCCGGGCTGTCCTCCCGTTTCGACGTGCGCGTGGACTTCCCCTCCTACGGGCCCGACGAACTCCTCCGCATAGCGCAGCTCATCGCGGAGCAGGGCGGTGACCAGTGGGAGGAAGAGGCCCTGGACGACCTCGCCCTGGTGTTCCAGCGCGCATGCGGGACGGGCCGGATCGACGAACTCGGCAATGGACGCTTCGCCCGGTCCATGTACGAGAAGGCGTGCGCGTGCCGTGCCCTGCGCGCGGCCAAGCTCGGCTCCGCCGCGACCACCGCGGACCTCACGCTGCTCACCACCGACGACGTCCGGGACGCCTTCGCCGACCTCGCGCACCGCCTCGTCTGACCTGGGCCGTCACGGGCGGGCGCCCGGTGGTTCGCACTGTCGGTGGGACGCGGTGTAATCGAGGCATGGCTTCGGTGACATGGGCGCAGGTGCTGGCCTGGCGGATGCGGCGGCAGTACCTCGAACCGGCGGGCGAATCGGCGGGCGCGGCGTCGGCGACGGACGTCGCGCGGCGGCTGGCCGGTGTGCAGGCGCAGGTGGCGTCCGCCGCCGAGACCGCCGTCGCGCTACGGCGGACGGAACCCGTCCCAGGGGAGGTGACGCATGCCCTCCTGGACGAACGGGCCCTCGTCAAGACCTGGGCGATGCGGGGCACGCTGCACCTGCTCCCCGTGGACGAGGCCGCCGCCTACCTGGTGCTGTGCTCGGCGGTCCGCAACTGGGAGAAGGGCACCTGGCAGCGGACCTTCGGCGCCACCCCGGCCGACTTGGAGGCCATCGCGGAAGCCGCGACCGGGGCGCTCGCGGGCGGCGCCGCGCTCACCCGCGAGGAGCTCACCACCGCCGTCGTGGAGGAGACGGGGTCGCGGCACCTGGCCGAGGTGCTCGGCTCCGGCTGGGGCACACTCCTCAAGCCGCTCGCCTGGTGGGGCGTGCTCTGCTACGGCCCGCCCCGGGGCACGAACGTCACCTTCACATCGCCTGAAGGGTGGCTCCCGGGCTGGAAGGGCCTTCCCCCGATGGACGAGGCCGCCCGGACGGTCGTCCACGCCTACCTCGGCGCGCATGGGCCCGCGACACCCGACCAGTTCGACAACTGGCTGATGCGCAAGGCGAACCGCAAGCGCGACGTCAAAGCGTGGTTCGCCGCCGCTGAAGACGGTCTCGCCATGGTCGACGTGGAGGGCGTCCCCATGTACGTGCAGGAGGGGCACAGGGACGAGCTGCTCGCCACGGAACCCACGTCGTCCGTCAGGCTGCTCGGCGCGTTCGACCAGTACGTGCTGGGGGCCGGTACGGGGGCGACCTATCTGGTCCCCGCCGAGCACCGGAAGGCGGTCAGCCGCGCGGGCGGGTGGATCTCCCCGGTCGTCCTGCACGAAGGGCGCGTCGCGGGCGTCTGGGAGGACATGGACGGCGACATCGCCGTCACCGCGTTCGAGGACGTCCCCGCCGACCTGCTGGAGGCGGAGAAGGCGCGCATGCGGTCGCTACCGCGCTGACGCGGAGGCGGTGGGTTGTCCGGCGGCGGGCCGTCCGGCGTCGGGCGCGCCCTGTTCGGGCCACAGGGCGAGGGCCAGTTCGACCACCTTCCGCAGGTCGTCGCGGGAAGCGCCGCCGGCGGCCTGGACGGAGACGCCGTAGGAGATCGACCAGACATAGCGGGCCAGCGCGTCGCAGTCGATGTTCGGAGGGAGGTCCCCTTCCGCCCGGGCACGTTCGAAGCGGGCGGCCAGGTCGCACTCACCCGCGCGGCGCCGGGACGCGATCTCCTCGCGGACGGCGTTGTTCTGCTCGCCCGTGGCGAGCGCGGCCTGCACGATGAGGCATCCGCCGGGCCCGCGCGTGACCACCTCGACGGCGCCGAACAGTAGGGCTTCGGCCACGGCGTGCGCGGTGGGCTTGGTCAGGGCCGTGTGGACGTAGGACGCCGGGCCCTCCACGTAGCGGTCGAGGGCCTTGCGGAAGAGGGTCTCCTTGTTGCCGTAGGCCGCGTACAGGCTCGGGCGGTTGATGCCCATCGCCCGGGTCAGGTCCGACAGGGCGGTGCCCTCGTACCCCTGCCGCCAGAAGACGGTGAGGGCACGGTCGAGCCGCTCGTCCACGTCGAACTCGCGGGGGCGTCCGGTGGCCATGTGGCGTGCTCCACTCCTGCGCTTGTGTATCGAACGGTATAGTACGCTACCGACTTTAGTACCGATCGGTACATAAAGTGGACGCTCATCTGGACGAGGAGACGACGATGGCACTCGAGGGCAAGGTCGCGCTGGTGACGGGCGGGTCGCGGGGAATCGGGGCGGCGACGGCGCGCGCGCTGGCCGAGCAGGGCGCGGACGTCGCGATCAGCTACGCCGCGTCCGCCGGCAAGGCGAAGGAGGTCGTCCGCGAGATCGAGGCGCTCGGCCGCAGGGCCGCGGCCTACCAGGCGGACCAGGCCGACCCCGCGCAGGTGGCGGGGCTGGTCGCCCGGGTCGCGGAGGACTTCGGACGGCTCGACGTGCTCGTCAACAACGCGGGCGTGATCCTCCGGGAGGTGCTCGGCGACGCGGACGGGGCGTCCCCGGAGGAACTCCGGCGCCAGTACGACGTCAACGTGGGCGGTGTGGTGGCGGCGGTGCGCGCGGCGGCGCCCGTCCTACAGCGGGGCGGCCGGATCATCACGATCGGGTCGAACCTGTCGCAGCGGACGGGGGCTCCGGGTGTGGCCGACTACGCGGCGACCAAGGCCGCCGTCATCGGCTACAGCAAGGGCGCAGCACGCGACCTGGCCCCGCGTGGCATCACCGTGAACGTCATCAGGTCCGGCTCGGTGAACACGGACATGAACCCCGAGGACGGCCCCAGCGCGGACGCGCAGCGGGCGAGCAACGCGATGGGACGCTACGGGCGCCCCGAGGAGATCGCCGCAGGCGTCGTGTTCCTGGCCGGGCCGGGGGCGTCGTTCGTGACCGGCGCCGTCCTCGACATCGACGGCGGCGCCCTGGCCTGAGACCCTCCGGCCCCGCGCCAGGCGGGTTCGGCTAGAGGTGGAAGTGGATCGTCTGGCCGGGACGCAGCTGCGCGGCGGCGGGCAACGAGGACGAGGCGAGGACGGCGATGACGGGGTAGCCGCCCGTCGTCGGGTGGTCGGCCAGGAAGATGATGGGCAGTCCGCTGGGGGGAACTTGCAGCGCGCCCGTCACCATGCCCTCGCTGCTCAGCTCGCCGTCGCGCGCGCGTGCGAGGGCAGGGCCGTCCAGGCGGACGCCGACACGGTTGCTGTCCGGCGTGACCGTGTAGGGGGTGGACGTGAGTGTCTCCAGCGCGTCCTGCTGGAACCAGTCCTCGCGCGGGCCGGGTAGGACACGTAGCACGGGCGTGTCGGGGATGGGCGACACCGGCGCGACATCGACCGTGATGTCGTCCAAACCCTTAACGGAGCCGACCGGGAGGCGGTCGCCGGGCTTGAGCGGGTCGGGTCCCAGGCTCGACAGGAGGTCGGTGGAGCGGCTGCCGAGGACCTCCTCCACCGTGACGCCGCCACGGACGGCGAGATAGCTGCGCAGCCCTGAGGGCGGCATGCCGAACTCGACGAGTGCGCCAGAGGGAACGTGGCAGGGGCTGTTCGTCCCGTAGGCGCGCCCGCCGATACTTAGCGGTGCCGGAGCGCCGGTGACGGCGATCCATGCGCTCGCGTGGAAGCGCAGCGTGGCGCCGCCGAGGGTGAACTCCACGCCCGCGGCGCCCTCGGGATTGCCGACGAGACGGTTCGCCAGGCGCAGGGCGCGCGCGTCGGCGGCCCCGGAGTGCGGGACGCCGAGGTGGGCGTGGCCCGGCCTGCCGAGGTCCTGCACGGTCGCCAGGGGCCCGGTCCGCACGACCTCGATCAACGACGCTCCTCGCGGACGAAACGGACACGTGTACCGGGACGCAGCAGGGACGGCGGATCGCGCGTCACGTCCCACAACGCGAACCCGCTGTGGCCGAGCAGCCGCCACCCGCCCGGCGAGCGCGACGGGTAGACCGCCGCGTAGGGGCCGGCGATCGCGACCGAACCCGCCGGGACGGCCGTGCGCGGCGACTCGCGGCGCGCCACGTGCAGGGCGGGGTCGAGGCCGGTGAGGTAGGCGAAGCCCGGCGAGAAGCCCAGGTAGGCGACCGTGTAGGCGGCCGACGCGTGCCGCTGGACGACCTCCTCGCGGGACAGGCCCGTCAGCCGCGCGACCTCGTCCAGGTCGTCGCCGTCGTACACGACGGGGATCTCCACCGGCTCGGCACCGCCCGCGGCGTCCTCGGGCAGCGGCAGGCCGGGCAGCAGGGCGGCGAGCCGGTCGAGGTCGGTGCCGGGCTCGGCGACCACCAGGACGGTCCGCTCGCCCGGCACGACGTCCACGATGCCGGGGGGTGCCGCGTCCCGGAACGCGATGTTCAACCGGTGCGCCGTCGCGAGATCGCCCGTCTCCACGAGCAGTGCGGTGTCTCCCGCCCGCCGCACCTTCACGCGAACGCCTCCAGCGAGACGCCCGCGTCGGACAGCGCCGACCGGACCGACCGGGCCAGCGCCACCGCGCCCGGTGTGTCGCCGTGCACGCAGATCGAACGGGCGCGCAGGGCGACCTCCGTGCCGTCCACCGCCTGGACGGTGCCGTCCACGGCCATCCGTACGGCTCTGCGGGGCACGGCCTCCGCGTCGTGCACGACGGCCCCCGGCTCACGGCGGGACACCAGCG
This sequence comes from Actinomadura terrae, assembly GCF_022751215.1. Taxonomy (GTDB): domain Bacteria; phylum Actinomycetota; class Actinomycetes; order Streptosporangiales; family Streptosporangiaceae; genus Spirillospora; species Spirillospora terrae. The sequence continues at coordinate 73,038 of NZ_JAICDG010000003.1, forward strand.
CCCCCGACGGTGTGTAGGCGCGATCGGCGAAACACTCCGCGACGACCTCCAGCCCACCGGCGACGTCGTGCAACGCCGAGTTCGGGAGGGTCAGCAGGGGCAGCGCGGGGTCGTACGCGCGAACCGCGTCCGCGACGGCCTCGGCCTGCACCGGGTCACGGGCGACGCGGTTGTAGAGCGCGCCGTGAGGCTTCACGTACGCGACACGTCCGCCCTCGGTACGGGCGATCCCGTCCAGTGCGGCGAGCTGGTAGAGGATCTCGGCGGTCAGCTCGGGCGCGGCGACGTCCATCTCGCGCCGTCCGAAGCCGGGCAGGTCGCGGTAGGACACCTGGGCGCCGATCGTCACCCCGCGCTCGACCGCGGCGGCGCACACCCGCCGCATGATGAGCGGATCGCCCGCGTGGAACCCGCACGCCACGTTCGCGCTGGTGATCACGTCGAGCAGGGCGAGGTCGTCGCCCAGCTCCCAGATGCCGAACCCCTCGCCGAGGTCGGCGTTGATGTCGATGATCGCCATGCTCAAGAACTACCACCGTCTCCTGTGCGCGCTCCGCCCGGCCCGGACGGGGAGATCAAACGACCTCCTCGTGCATGTCCCTTACCTCGTCTCGTGCCGCCCACGCCTGGTACACGTCCCTGTCGAACAGTTCGAGTCCCATTCCTTGCGCTATGCGCGCGTCGCCGCCGGAGTACTCCAGCCGCAACCAGCCGTCCTGTTCGCCGAGCACGACGAACGGTTCGCCGCGCCACACGCAACGGGTGCTGACGTAGAACAGCCGGTCGACGTCGGGTTCGGGTACCACCCGCACGAACCGGTCCGGGCCCGTCCGGTGGAAGCCGTCGGCGTCGCGCGTCGCGTAGAGGCGCACGCGGTCGCCGTCCGGGCTCGCCTCGTACTCGCCGCCGCGCCAGTCCGCGTAGAAGCCGTGCCTGACGCTCATGCCCGCTCTTCCGGCAACCGGACCGGCCACCTGCGCAGATCGGCGTCGTACACGGCCACCGGCGACGCGGTGCCGGACGCCTCGATCCGCAGCAGCTCCGCGCCGTGCGGCAGCCGCTGGCTCTCGATCGTGAACTCCGGGATCGCGGTCGCCCCGCCCGGCGCGTACGCCGACCCCCGGAACAGGGACGGGCACACCGCCGCCCAGCGGATCACGAAGATCCTCTCGGCGGAGGGCGCGAAGGGCGACCCCTCGTAGAGCAGGCCCAGCCCTCGGACGAGGGCCTCGGGCGTAGTCAGCTCCCGCACGTCCCGGAGGCGGTGGACGCGTCCCGCGACGAGGTCGTAGCCGCCTTCCAGGTAGTGGCGCACATGCTCGTCCCGGAGCACCTTCTGCACGATCACGACCTCGCCGTCGGCGGCGAGCGGACCATGATCGTTCTCGGTGGGGCGCGGTGGCGCGTCGGACGCCGCCGCTTCCGGTTCGGGAACGCGTGCTCGTGACCGCCGGCGCCGAAGCCAGGATCGGCCCGCCGCGCGCCCCTCGGCGGACGAACGCGGGGCCGGGACCTGTGCGAACGCCACGCCGCCGCCGGGGTCGGAGATCGCGTTCGCGTCCAGGTAGGACGCGCTGGGCAGGCCCGGATCGACGGCGAGCCGCCAGCTCGGATGGGGCCAGCCGCCCGCCAGCTCGGCCAGCGACACCCGCCGGTGCCGGACCGCCTGCCCCTGCAACGAGCGGTCCATCGCCTCGGGCGAGGTGAACGCCAGGACGAACGTGCCCTCGCCGAACCGGGCCGTGGCGAACCGGCGGTCGTCCTCGGGGCCGCCGAGGGCGGGCAGGTACAGGACGGCATCGGCGAGGATCTCCAGGTACCTCCGCTGGTCGCCCTGCTCACACGCCTCAGAGAGCGCGGTCTTCAGGCTGTAGACCGAGGGGTTGCGCTCCGTGGGGCGGTCTCTCTCGGAGGCCGCAGGGGAGAGCCCGAGACCGGGCAGCGCGAGCGGGCCGCCCTTCGCGCCGCCCTTGGCGCCGGCCCGCTCGGCCTGGTAGACGAGCCCGAGCGGGGACCCGACGCCGTAGACGTCCCGGAAGGCGCCGACCATCAGCCCCGCCAGCAGCGCGCACGACTCCAGGTTCTCGCCGGACGCACGCGCGCCCCGGTCACGGCGGGGGTCGCGGAGGGAGTAGCACCGCCACCAGTTGCGCCGCTCGCCCTCGTCCGGGGATTCCCAGCCGAGTGCCCTCAGCCGGCGCTCCTGGTGGGGTGCCAGCGGACGCGGCAGGAACGCGCTGCCGACCGCCTCCGCCTCCAGGACGCCCTCCGAACGCATCGTCTGGACGTAGGGGAGCCCGCTCGCGTCCTGGACGATGAGGAACGCCCCGACCGGCAGCCGCGAGAGCTCCAGGGTCAGCCGCTTGGCGAAGTCGTTCCAGTCCAATCGGGATCCACTCTCGCGTCCGTGGGCGGTTCCGCGTGCCCGTCGCTCCCGCGTGCTCGACGGTGGCCGGGCCCCGCCCTACTCGGTGTGGGGCGCCGGAACGGCGTCCGTGCGTACCGGGGTCCAGACGCCGCCGATGGCGTCGTAGACCGCCAGCGGAGTCTCCTCACCCGTCCCGGTCGACTGCCAGAGCCGGGCGCCGTGCGGCGGCCGGAGCGGCACCCCGACCTGCCGTTCCGGGACGGGCCCGGGCCCGGGGGCGGGCACAGGTCCAGGAACAGGGACGGGCCCGGGAACGCGGTCCGTCGGGGCGCCCAGCGGCGCGACCTCGGGCTGCGGCTCCGGCGCGGTCGGGCGGGGCCCGTCCACGGGAACGCCGCCGTCTCCGCCCCCCGGGACCGCGCTCGGGCCGCCGCTGTTCGCGACACCGCCTGCGACGCTTCTGTCGAAATCGGCGTTCGTGACACCGGGGCCCCGGCCGTGGCCCCCGACGACGCCGCCGCCGGGGGCGGAGCCGGTCCGGGCACCGCCACTCGCGGGCTCACCGCTCGGCACGCCACCGGATTCGAGCGCGGCCCGCAGCTCGTCCAGCGTGTAGGAATCGACCGCCGTGTGGTCGTCGCTGTAGGGAATCCCGTTCGAGGCAGGGCTCGCCTTGGGAGCGGAACCGTTCACGCTGGGGATGGCCCCACCCGCGACGGGGTTCGGCCCGGAAAGCGCGTGTGGGTCGACGTTCCCATACGGATTCGGGACACCCACCTCGGGCGCCGGCGCGCTGTTGAGGCGGGCAAGGGACGAGGCGTCCAGGAGAACCTCACTGGGCAGCCCCGGATTGATGGCGAGCCGCCAGGTGGGATCGGGCCAACCGGAGGCCAGCAACGCGAACGAGGTGCGCCGGTACAGGCCGGGGTTCGCGGTGCGCGCGAGCGCCCCGGGCGAGGTGAACACCGTGACGTAGGTGACGGAGCCGAGCGTGATGGTCGGCAGCTCGGCGCTGTCGGGATCCTCCACCGCGGGCCCGCTCGCCGGGAGCACCGGGTCGGCGTTCGCCAGGAGGTCGAAGTAGGTGGTGTGGTCGCCGTGCGCCTTGGCCTCGGCGAGACGCGGTTCGAGGAGGTCGGCGCCGGAGGCGGGCGCGCCGTCCGGCGGCAGCGGCATGGGCGTGCCCCCCGGGGGCGTTCCCGCCGGCAGCGGACCCGTGCCCGTGCCCGACGTCTCGGCGGACGAGCGGCGCCGGGCGACCCGGGACGCGTCGGCGGTCTCGATGCCGAAGTCGACCAGCTCGATCAGCCCGGTCCCCTGCCGGTGGAACGACTCGTACACGAGGTCGGAGGGGCGCCGGACGCCCTGGACGTCCCGCAGCGCGGTCACCATGACGTCCGCGAGGCGGGAGTAGTCGCCCAGCGAGACCGCCTGCATGCCGCCGGGCACTCCCGCCTCGGGCAGCTCGGTCCACCAGTTGCGGGGCGCGGGCTCGGCGGGCGGGCGCCAGCCCGCCTCGCTCATGACCTCCTCGTCGGCCAGCGTGAGCAGCAGCGGGCCGTCGAGGAAGTTGTTGCTGACGGCCTCGGCGTAGAGCCGGTCGGGCTCGCGCATGGCCTGGACGTAGTGGCGGCTCTCATCGCGTTCACGAACGATGAGGATGGTGTCCCGTTCGAGACCCGCCAGCTCGCGACCCAGCCGCCGGGCGAACTCGGACCACTCCAACAAGATCACTCCCTACGGCCGGGGGCGCCCCCGGCCCCGCGAGATCTGCCCGAGACCCGATGATTGTCGCCGCAGACGCGACGCGCAAACCGGGAGTTCACTCGGGCGGCGGTTCGTGACGCAGCACACGCAGCGCGTCTCGGAGCGCTTCCGGATCGGCTCCGTGCGCGTCGAGGACGTCGATGAGCCGGTGCAGGATCTCGTGGCGTTCGTAGCCGACGTCGAGGAGCGCCTGGGCGGTGTCCCACAGCTGGGGAGGGTCGCCGTTCCACAGGCGCTCCGCGAGGCGCTCGTGGGCGTCCAGGTGCTCGGTGTCGGCGCCGGGGTGCTCGAACTCCAGCAGGATCCGGCGGTCGTCGGGGTCCGCGGGGTCGAGCGTGGACAGGTCGATGGACCCGTGCCGCCCGCTCTGGCGGTGGACGCCCGAAAGGAATGGCAGCGCGAACGCGCGCCGGGGCAGCGCGTCGAGCTCGCCGTCGGGGAGCAGCCGGTCGACCAGCTCCCGGTCGAGGCCGAACGCGGCGGGGTCGCGGTAGGCCTCGGCGAACTTCGCCGTGGCGTCCCAGACGGCGTCCAGCGTCGCCCTGATGCCCTCGTCGGGCAGGCCGGTGCGCTTGCCCGCCCAGCGCACCCAGGCGGCCAGCACGTGCGGCACGGCCTCCTGCTCGGTGGGCGACAGCAGCACCTTGCGGGGCAGCCAGTCGAGCAGGAACATCTCGCACTTGATGGGGCTGACCCGGAGCGGGCGCCCGAAGTCGTGGGCGCAGCCGTAGTCGATGATGCGGTCGACGCAGCGGAGCGCGGCCGACCGGTCGGACAGCTCCTCCGCCTCGTCCGACGCCAGGAACCGGGCGGCGATGACCGCGCGCCGGTCGTTCCCGTACACGGGCGGCTGGGGAAGGCGCCCGCCGGGCGGGAGGATTCCCACGCGGGCCCGGGCGAACGCGTGGTACGAGCCGAAGTTCTCGTTCACCGGCGGGTCGTCGGTCTCGTCAGTGAGATTCAGGGCGCTTTGCAGCAAAGCTTTGGTGTCGCGCGGGTCCAGCTGCTCGAACCGCATCAGCGGGTTGGCGCGGCCCTCCTGGCGGCAGTGGTCGAGGAGCTTGCCGACCTGGGAGGAGACCCATGCGTCCCGGACCATGCCGCTCGTCGGCGGCCGTCCGCTGCGCGCGGGGGTCGTGAACGGGATGCCCACGTTCTGGACGGCGCCCGCCCTGTTGCGGTCGACCAGCACGACCAGGGCGTGCCGTTCCGCGCCGCCGTAGGTGTAGGTGCAGACGATGGAGTCCTGGTCGCCGTAGACGTCCCTGGAGACGTAGCACTCCTCGGGAGCGACCATTCCGACGCGGTCGGCCCACCCGGGCCTGGCCACGCCGTTCTCCATCAGCTCCAACGCGGCGCGTTCGGCCTTCACGGCCTGCCGGGGGGTGCCCAGATAGGCCATTCCCGTCAGCAGCGCCAGCGCGGCGGGCGTCCCGGCGCGTGCGGCGTAGTCGACCAGGGCCTCGCCGATGACCTGTTCCACGTCGCCGCCGGGCACGTGGTGCCCCCACCAGGAGCCGAGGATCTCGCTGACGATGAGCTCGGCGTCCAGCGGGCTCCGCACGGCCAGCAACTCGCGGGCGTGCTGGAGCATGCCGTCGAAAATCGCGGAGACCTCGTCGGGGGGACGCGGGCCGTCCCCTGCCGGATCCCCGGGGGAGCGGTGGCGGCTGCGGGGACTCACGCCCCCAGTTTCTCAGATCCGGCGCCGGGCGATGTCCAAGACACCGGCGAAGGCCGCAATGGGACGAGCCGGTACAGGCCGCTCTACCGAGCGTCCCCGTCGCCGCCGGACGCCCGAGTCCTCCCGGAGGGCGGCTCCGACTTCAGCATCCCCAGCAGGTGCTCGCGCGCCATGCGCTCGACCTTGTCCGGGGACGCGTCGAGCCCCAGATGCGTCATGCACGCTTGGACGTCGGTGACGCAGCGCCTCACCGCCTCGGTGGAGAAGCTCGTGAACTCCTCCGAAAGGCGGGTCAGCGCGTCGTGTGCCGCTCTCCGGTGATCGGTCAGTGCGGGCATCTGCGAAAACCTCCGCGCACGGGACTTCGGCGGACGGGGCCGAACCGCCGGGTCGAGACGGAGCGCGTCGGACCGACCCTGGCTGGGAGCTTCCAACCGGACTTCGCCTCGGTGTCCCATTCCAGCGCTTTTGCGAGGAGAGTCAAGACATACCGGGACGACGTTTCGCAAATTCTGGATCCTCCCCAGGAGACGCCCCAGCGGTCTCCTGGGAATCGTCACTGACCTGTACTTGCGCGGTCCGTGCTTGCGAGGCTCGTGCCTGCGCGGTCCGTGCCTGCGGCGCGACGTCCACCCAGCCGGCGTGATGCCGTGCCGCCCACTCGCGGTCCACCCGCCCGGTGAGCATTCCGGTGAGCGCGCCGCGGTCACGCAGCGCCTCCCACAAGTGCCCGATCGTCACCGCGAGGATCAGCAGGAAGAGCCAGTCGTGGACGAACGTGGCCCCCGTCCTCCACCGGTCGGGCCACGGGCCGGGGAAGGTGAGCACCTCACCCGTCCCGAGCATGACCAGAATCGCCCCGGCGGTGAACGCGGCGTTGAGCTTCTGCCCGGCATTGAACTTCCCTACCGGCAGTACCCCGCGTCCCGCGCGCACGGCCCTGCGGTCGCCGCGCCGGAGCCACTCCCAGTCGTGGGGCGCGAACCTGTTCAACCGACGCAGATCCGCCCGGAACGCCCGGGAGAGAAGACCGAGGACGATGGGGACGGGCAGCGCGAACCCGCACCACACGTGCACCGTCTTGAGCAGTTCCCGGCGTCCCACCATCGTGGCGAGGAACGGGAAGTACAGGAACGCCGCCGTCACCAGGCACACCAGCATGAGCAACGCGGTCACATGGTGGATCGACCGCTCGGCCCGTGTGAAACGCGCCAGCCACACCGCTCCAGGACGAACTCGGGCATCCCCCTGGTCGGGCTCGCGGCGGCCCGTGTCATCGGGGGTCGGCTCATGTAGGGGCATCATCGCGTCCGTTCGACCGTCCCACCCAGGCGTCCACGTCGTATCCGCGGTGCTCCCAGTAGCCGGGCCTGACCTTGTCGGTCAGTTCGATCCCGCCGAGCCACTTGAGCGACTTGTAGCCGTACATCGGCGCCACGTACAGGCGCACGGGCCCACCGTGGTCGTGGCTGACGGACCCGCCCTGCATCTGCGTCGCCACGAGGACGTCGCGACGCCGCGCCTGGTCGAGCGTCAGCGACTCCGTGTAGGTGCCGTCGAACGACGTGAACCGCACCGCTTTCGCCTGCGGCGACACGCCCACCGTTCGCAGCAGGTCGGGCAGCGCCACACCCGACCAGCGGACGTCCGGGACGCGCCAGCCCGTCACGCACTGGAAGTCCTTGTCCAGCGCCGTCTGCGGCATCCGCGCGAGATCGGCCATCGTGAAGGTCCGTGGGGCCTGCACCAGACCCGTCACCTCCATACGCCAGGTAGCCGCCGTGTACTTCTTCACGCTCCCGGTGACCGTGTAGTACCGAAAACCACCGGCCGCCGGTAGGACGTCACTGAGACCGCCCACCGGCGCCAGGGCATGGTTCACCTTCTGCTGCACCGCCGCCCCCACGGCGGCCCCCGCCACGCCCAGGCCGAGCATCCCGAGCACCACGCGGCGACCGACCGGACTGCCTTCTGCCTGCTCCTCCTCGTTCACCCCTTCATTCGAACACCCGGGTCCCCGCGCCGCCATGCCCTCGGCCCGTCCGTAACACTTCGGACAGATCTGCACCATCTCCTGCGGACCCCCTCGCACGGAGCTGCCCGGGCGGCCCCGCCTCGCGCCGTAACGGGCGGTCCTAAGCTGGGCCCATGGCCACGAAGGTTCAACTAGCGCAGCGGCCTGAGGCCGACGAACTGCTCGGGCGCAGCCCGCTCGCCGCCCTGGTGGGTATGCTCCTCGACCAGCAGGTGGCGATGGAGTGGGCGTTCTCCGGGCCCTACACCATCACCCAGAGGATGGGCACCGGCGACCTGGACGCCCACGAGGTCGCCGCCCACGACCCGGAGCGGTTCGCGGCGCTGCTGTCGGAGAAGCCCGCCGTCCACCGCTACCCCGGGTCGATGGCCAAGCGGATCCAGCAGCTGTGCCAGTACCTCGTGGAGAACTACGACGGCGACGCGGCGAAGGTGTGGGCCGACGTGGCCACCGGCAAGAAGCTGTTCAAGCGCCTGAACGCCCTGCCCGGCTTCGGCAAGCAGAAGGCGCAGATCTTCCTGGCGCTGCTCGGCAAGCAGTACGGCGTCCGCCCGGACGGGTGGCGCGAGGCGGCGGGCGCGTACGGCGAGGAGGGCTCGCACCGGTCCGTCGCCGACATCACCGGCCCGGAGTCCCTCGCCAAGGTCCGGGCCTTCAAGGCGGAGATGAAGGCGGCGGCCAAAACCGGCAAATAGGCCAAATCCGACAACTCGGATAAATTGCCGCCCCTTCGGCCGAGCCGCAAGTTGAGTTTTGCCATCTTTTTGCCGTAGGGAGACGGGTGATGCGGGCGGGAATCCGGACCGGTTCACCGGTGGCCGGAACTCGCCGAACCGGCCGGGTTCACTGCCTGTGGCCCCCGGGCCCCGTAACATCTCGTACTCGCCCTCCCCGCGGACCGCTCCCGGCGCGCCGCGGAGACGGCGTCCGAATCCGAGGTCGTCGCAGGGGGCCCCAGGGACAAGGTTGTCCATCAGGGGTTCCGTCCGAGGCGAACGATCGGGATGATGAATACCTGACTCCGACCGGTGTTGTGATGGAGGCGGGAGCGCTAGCCTGCTCCCATTCACTCATAGTGATGAAAAATTGCCGCGCGGTACGGGACCTTCTGGGGCGGAGGTGTTGTCCATGAGCACCGAAACGTCCGTTCCGCATCCCCGCGTCTCGGGGATGGAGGGTCAGCCCATGGATGCGTCCGACGCCGCGCTGTACGCGACCCTGCTCAAGGAGGCGCCGGGCGGGCTCGCGTTCTTCGACGGAGACCTGCGCTGCCGCAGGGCGAACGACGCGCTCGCGGCGCTGCTCGGCGTCCCCGTCCGCGATCTCCAGCAGCGGCGCCCGGCCGAGGCGCTGCCCGCCGAGGTGGCGACCGCGTTCGAGACGGCCCTGCGCAAGGTCCTCGACGAGGACCGCCCCATCAGCGACCTCGACCTGGTCGTGCCCGCCGCGGAGAGCGGCGCCACGGCCGCACCCCCCGGCCCGCCGGGCCCGCCCGGAGACGCCTCAGCGCTCGCCACGGCGGTCGAGGAGCGGATTCTGGCCTGCACCTGGCTCCCGGCCCGCGGCGGCGACGGGGAGGCCCTGGGCGTCGTCCTGACCGCCCTGGACGTGACCGAGCGGCGCCGGGCCGAGGAGGTCATCCGCCGCAAGGAGCAGCGCTACCGCTCGCTCGTGGAGGCCAGCGCCCAGGTGGTGTGGGTCGCGGCGCCCGGCGGCGGCGTGATCGACGACGCGCCGGAGTGGCGCGCGATCACCGGCCAGACGCCCGACGACTACGCGGTCGGCGGATGGCTGTCGGTCGTCCACCCGGAGGACCGCCCCCGCATCGAGAGCACCTGGCGAGAGTGCGTGGCGGAGAACCGGGTCTTCGAGACCAACTACCGCGTCCGCACCAAGAGCGGCACCTTCCGCCACTTCGACGTCCGGGCCGTGCCCATCTGGCAGGGCGGCGCGGTCATCGAGTGGGTCGGCGCCAACACCGACGTCACCGGCCAGCGCGAGGCCGAGGAGATGCGCGGCCGCCTGACCGAGCAGCTCTCGGCGGCGGCGCTGCGCACGGCGCGCCTCCAGCAGGCGACCTCGATGCTCGCCGAGGCGCTGACCGTCTCCCAGGTCGTCCAGGTGATCACCGAGGTCGGGCGGTCGGCGATCGGCGCCGACTACTCCGCCGTCGCGCTCCTGGACGACGACAAGCTGCGGCTCAGCATCGTCGCGCCGTCCCAGCCGGGCGCCGAGGGCGAGGTGCGGCCGATCGTCCGGGACGACATCAAGGTCGGCGACCCGACCGTGATGTCGGTGGCGGTGCGCGAGAGCCGCCCGTTCCTCGCCGAGCACCCCGACAGCCTCCGCCTCCAGCTGGGACGCGACGAGAAGGGCCTGTTCAGCCAGCACACCGAGGAGCGCGCCTGGGTGGGCCTGCCGCTGCTGGCGGCCGGTGCCCCGATCGGCGCGCTGCGGTTCTCCTTCACCCGGCCCAGGGAGATCACCGAGGAGGAGCGGGTCTTCCTGGAGGCGCTCGCCGGCCAGTGCGCCCTCGCGGTGGAGCGTGCCCTGCTCTTCGAACGCGAGCACAAGACCGCCGAGGAGCTCCAGCGCAGCCTCCTCCCGAGCGACCTTCCGCAGCTGCCCGGCATGGTGCTGGCCGCCCGCTACAACCCGGCGACGCGCCACGTGCAGGTGGGCGGCGACTGGTACGACGTGTTCCGCCTTCCCGACGACCGGCTCGCCGTCGCGGTGGGCGACGTCATGGGCAAGGGCGTCCTCGCCGCGGCCGGAATGGGACGCGTCCGCAACGCCCTGCGCGCCCTGGCGCTGAACGACCCGCGCCCGGCCGCCGTCCTCGCCGGGCTCGACCGGCTCTTCAGCGCGACCGAGGACGAGGAGCAGTTCACCACCGTCGCGTACGTGGTCATCGACCCCGAGACCGGGCACGGCGCCTTCAGCAACGCCGGCCATCCGCCGCCCCTGCTGATCTCGCCCGACGCGCCCGCGCGGGTCAGTGCGCTGGAGCCCGGGACCCCGCTCGGCTGGCCGAGCCAGAGACAGCAGACAAATTTTTCCATCGAGACCAGCAACACTGTGGTGTTCTATTCCGATGGACTTGTGGAGAACCGTAGACGCGGGGTGGATGCCGGGCTGGAGGAGCTCGTCGCCGTGGCGGCGGACGCCCCGCCCGAGGTGGTAGGAGATCCAGAAAGACTCGTCGACTTCCTGGTCGATCGGATGCTTGCCGGGTATGAGCAGGTAGACGATGTGACCGTGCTCGCCCTGCACGTCCCGCCCAAGCCCGCGTGACACCCGCCGACGGCGGCGCGAAGACGGTGTAGTACGTACGAAGGACCGTCCAGCGCCCTCTAAGGTGGAGTGTTACCGGGCAGGACTCCAGAAGCGGAATGCGCAGCAGTGCCAGAATGCTTGACCCTAGTGAGAGCGGGTACGCTGCGGTCCCGCACGGGGAGGTCCCGCCCAGTGTGTGGTCCCACCCAGTGTGAGGCCGGGCCCGTCAGGGCACTTGGGTCAGCCCAGCCACACGTTCGTTCGAGAGGTATTTGTGTCGCCTGCTAGCTCGACCTCGAAAGCGTCAGATCTGCACGAGCACGTCATCGCGCAACTGATCGAGCGTGGACGGTCCCAGGGTTACCTCGAAGCCGACGACGTACGACGTACGTTCGAGGAGGCCGACATCCCCGTGTCGAAGGCCTCCAGCATCTTGCGGAGCCTTAGCAAGGAGGGTGTGACCGTCATGGTGAGCGCTGCCGACTCCGCAGCGCCCAAGCGGCCGCGCAAGCGCGCGACGCCGCCGGCGCGCAGGCCCAAGACAGCCGCTGCAGCCAAGGAGCAGCCCGACACCGTGACCGCCGTCGTCAGCGACGACGAGGTCCCCGCGGAGACCGCCGCCGAGCCGCGTCCCGCGGCCCCCAGGCCCGCGGCCAGGAAGGCCGCCCCCGCCAAGGGGGCCAAGCCGAAGAAGCCCGTCGCCGCCAAGAAGGGCGCGGCGCAGTCCGCCCCGAGTGCGGCGGCCCCGGCCAAGAAGGCCGGCGACGACCCCGAGCTCGAGGACGACGTCGAGGTCGACCTCGACGAGGACCTCACCGACCTCGAGGCCGACCTCGCGGTCGACACCGCCGACGAGCCGGAGGTGGCGCCCGAGCCCGAGGAGGACGAGCCCGTCGCCGCCGCGCCCGCCGCCGCCAAGGCCCCGGCCGGCAAGCCGGGCGCCGACGGCGCCGCGCCGGCGAACGAGGAGGAGTCGTTCACCCTCGGTGACGACGAGGACGACGCGCCCGCGCAGCAGATCGCCGCGGCCGGCGCCACCGCCGACCCGGTCAAGGACTACCTCAAGCAGATCGGCAAGGTCCCGCTGCTCAACGCCGAGCAGGAGGTCGAGCTCGCCAAGCGCATCGAGGCCGGCCTGTTCGCCGAGGAGCGCCTCGCCGCCGACGGCCCCGCGATGTCCGAGGAGGACACCGAGGACTTCGAGTGGATCGCCGAGGACGGCCGCCGCGCCAAGAACCACCTGCTGGAGGCCAACCTCCGGCTCGTGGTGTCGCTGGCCAAGCGCTACACCGGGCGCGGCATGCTGTTCCTGGACCTCATCCAGGAGGGCAACCTCGGCCTGATCCGCGCCGTCGAGAAGTTCGACTACACCAAGGGCTACAAGTTCTCCACCTACGCCACCTGGTGGATCCGGCAGGCGATCACCCGCGCGATGGCCGACCAGGCCCGCACCATCCGTATCCCGGTGCACATGGTCGAGGTCATCAACAAGCTCGCCCGCGTCCAGCGGCAGATGCTCCAGGACCTGGGCCGCGAGCCCACCCCGGAGGAGCTGGCCAAGGAACTCGACATGACCCCGGAGAAGGTCGTCGAGGTGCAGAAGTACGGCCGCGAGCCGATCTCCCTGCACACCCCGCTCGGCGAGGACGGCGACAGCGAGTTCGGCGACCTCATCGAGGACTCCGAGGCCATCGTCCCGGCCGACGCCGTCAGCTTCACGCTGTTGCAGGAGCAGCTGCACTCGGTGCTCGACACGCTCAGCGAGCGCGAGGCGGGCGTGGTGTCGATGCGGTTCGGCCTCACCGACGGCCAGCCCAAGACGCTGGACGAGATCGGCAAGGTCTACGGGGTGACCCGGGAGCGCATCCGCCAGATCGAGTCCAAGACCATGTCGAAGCTCCGCCACCCGTCGCGCTCGCAGGTCCTGCGCGACTACCTCGACTGAGCCGCTAGACGCCGTTCCGGGCCCCCGTCCACTATCGGACGGGGGCCCGAACGCATGCGCGCGACCGCGCGACGAGGTCAGGCGTGGAGGATCACGTCCAGGTTCGTGCCGTTCAGTTCGACCGTGTGGCCGAGGTCGGCGACGGTCTTCAGCAGCTCGTCCGGAGTGCTCGGCGCGGCGCCCGCCTTGAGCAGGTCGTGCGCGATCCGCCCGCGCGTCGCCTTGGCCATGTGGCTGACCACCGTCCGTTTGGGGACGCCGCCCACGACCGCCTCCCGGAACACCCGCACCGCCACGGCGGGGGCGGGGGCCTTCCAGACGGCCGCGTACGGGCCCGACCGCATGTCGACGATCAGGCGGGCGCCCGGGCCGCTGCCGGAGCGTGCTCGCGGGGCTCGCCTGGCCCTGCTGTCCTCCAGGTTCAGGGCCTTCAGCATCGCCGGGCGCCAGAGGGCGCTCAGCGGGCCCTCAGGCGGCAGCGACACCGCCATGGCCAGCCGGTACGGCGGGACGCGGTCGGTGAGTCTCAGCGCGCCCCACAGGCCCGAGAAGACGATGACCCGGTCGGCGGCGAGGTCGGCGTCCAGGCTCGGCAGGTCCAGGTTGTCGTACAGGACGCCCGTGTAGAGCCGCGCCGCGGGCAGGGTCGGCGCCTTGCGCAGGACCTTGTTGCGGGCCAGCGCGTCCTGTACCTGACCGGCGGGAAGCGCCAGGATCTCCGCCGCGTCGTCGCGTCGGCCCGCCTTGCCCAGGGCCGCCAGGACGCGTCTCCGGACGGGGTTCAGCCCGGGGAAGCTCAGCGATGCCAGGTCGAGCGGGGGGCCGTCCCCTTCGGTGGCCTTCTTCTCCGATGGCGGAAGCAGGATGTGCACGATCTCCCCAGACGCGGTACGAGGTGGTGCCCGGCGGATCTGTCGCCGGGCGAACGCCGTCACGGCTGGTCGGGAGCCTACGGAAGCCGGTGGGCCCGGTCACCGGGACGGTCGCCGTCGATACACTATGTGACCAATTAATGACACTGTGCAGTCAAGCCTAATTGGCTGGTGAGTTGCCCGATGGGCGGAATGCGAACGGCGGCCACCGTGTCCGGTGACCGCCGTACAGGGGAACTTCTATTTCATGCCTACCGCTCGTCGTCCGTAGCGGTTGCCGGGGTTTCGTTGAGCCTGTCGGTCTCGTCCTGAATGTCGGCCCCGTTGGCGCGCAGGGCCTCCGCGTACCTGCGTCCGTGGTGGGCGCAGAACAGAAGGTCGCCGCCGCCTACAAGGACTGCACGGACGTAGGCCTGGGCGCCGCAGCGGTCGCAACGGTCGGCGACGGTCAACGGCTTGGTTGGGGCAAGGGCTCCAGTCACGGCACCTTCCTCATGCTCGGGGTCGGTACTTAGGAGAACATCTAACCCGACGTGGACGTTCCCAACCTGTTTCTTCGTACGCCCAGAGCAGAATGGACCAATTAGTGACCGAGGTCACATCAGACCGCGTCCCAGCGGAACAACCGTGTCGCGATCAGGGCCCCGGCCACCGCCACGCCCAGCAGGACGCCGATTTGCGGCAAGGCGGACGTGGGCCCGAGGCCGCGTCCCATGACGTTCAGCATGCCCTCGTTGAGATAACGGAGGGGGAAGATGTAGGAAAGAGCCTTCATCCAGCCGGGGGACGCGTCGAGCGGGAAGAACGAGCCGCCGAGGAACGCCATCGGCAGGACGATCAGCTGCGTCATCGCCTGCGCGGTCTCCTGCGTCTTGGCCCAGGCGCCGATCATCATCCCGATCGACAGGAACGCTAGGACGCCCGCCATCACCATCGGGATCGCCATCCACCACGAGTGGCCGAGCTTCAGCCCGAACATCGGCAGCTGCGCCACCAGCACGAACAGCGCGAACTGGACGAGCGCCACGGCCAGGCTGACCGCCACCCGGGCCGCGAAGACGGTCGGGATCGGCGCGGGGGAGAGCTGGAGGCGGCGCAGGATGCCCTTCGTCCGCCACGTCACGAGCGTCTGGGACGCGCCGAACACACCGGCGGACGCCAGCGCCCAGCCCAGCAGGCTCGGCGTGAAGAACTGGATGGCCTTGAGCGAGTCGTCCTCCACCTGCTGGGTGGCCAGTCTGTACGCGGGGGGCTTCCCGGACGCCGACTGGTTCGCCGACTGGACGAGGGAGTCCATCAGGCCCCGCACCGTCCCGGACTTGACCTGGTCCGCCGCCGAGTAGTGGACGACCAGCTCCCCGCCCCGCTGCTCCACGACCGCGTCCGCGTCGCCCTTCTCCACCTTGCGCAGGGCCGCCGCCCGGTCGGACGCCCTGGTCACCTTCATGACCTTGCCGAGCCCGCCCGAGTCGTGCGCGACGGCCTGGTCCAGGACGGCCGCCCGGCCGACCTCCAGCACCTTCACCTTGGACGTCGTCTGGTGCCCGAACACCCCGCCGAAGATCGCCAGGAACATCAGCGGGAACAGGATCGTGAAGAACAGCGCGCCGCGGTCCCGGCTGAAGCCGAGGAACATCGCCCGCGACAGGCTCTTGAAGCTGGCGAACGTGCTCACGGCCTGAACTCCCGTCCGGTCAGATCGAGGAAGACGTCCTCCAGCGTCGCCCCGCGGATCTGGACGCCGTCCAGGGCGTCCCTGGAAGCCATCGCCGCCACCACCGCCGACGGGTCCCGGGTGGAGATCGTCAGGGACACGCCGTCGTCGTCGGCGCCGTCCGCGCCGGGGAGCAGGCGCGCGTCGTCCAGCGCGAGGACGCCGCTGGCCACGCTGATCCGCGCGGGCGCGTCCAGGCCCCGCACCAGCACCGCCGGGGGACCGAGGCGCAGCACCTTCCCCGCGTCCATGATCGCGACGCGGTCGCACAGGACCTCCGCCTCGTCCATGTGGTGGGTGGTGAGCACGATGGTCCGGCCCTCGGTGTTGATCTCCCGGAGGATGTCCCAGAGGTTGCGGCGGGCCTGCGGGTCGAGCGCCGCGGTCGGCTCGTCCAGGAAGACCAGTTCGGGGTCGTGGACGAGCGCGCACGCGATCGACAGCCGCTGCGCCTGCCCGCCCGACAGCTTCTCGACGCGGACGTCGGCCTTGTCGCCGAGCCCGACCGCCTCCAGCATCGTGTCGGCCTTCGCCGCCGGGACGCCGTAGAGCGACCCGAACGTCTGGAGCTGCTCCCGCGCGGTCAGCCGCTCGAAGAACGAGGACGCCTGCAACTGGACGCCGACGCGGTTCAGCAGCCCGGGATTGCGCGGCCACGGCGACGTCCCGAGGACCGACACCTCGCCCTCGTCGGCCTCCCGGAGCCCCTCGACGATCTCCAGGGTCGTGGTCTTCCCGGCGCCGTTCGGGCCGAGGATGCCGAAGAACTCGCCCTCCTCGACCGCGAAGGTGACCCCGTCCACCGCCTGGACGTCTCCGTATCGCTTGCGGAGGCCGGTGACCTCGATTGTTTGCGTCATGCGGAGGAGGTTAGGGAACGAGTGAAGGTGCATGCACCCACCCATAGGTGGACATTCGGCACCTCCACCCGGCCGCGGGACGGGCCGCGGCGGCGAGCCTCGCGAAAGATTGTCGGCGGCCGGGGGTACTCTGCTGCCGAATGTCCTACCCCCGAGGAGCACACGCAGTTGACCGCCGCGACCGCCGAAGCCAGCACCGACGACCCGCACGGCTACTCCGCCCGGCACCTTTCGGTGCTGGAGGGGCTGGAGGCCGTGCGGAAGCGACCCGGCATGTACATCGGGTCGACCGACAGCCGAGGCCTCGCACACTGCCTCTGGGAGATCGTCGACAACTGCGTCGACGAGGCCCTCGCCGGATACTGCACGCACATCAGCGTGACGCTGCACGCCGACGGCTCCTTCGAGGTCGGTGACAACGGCCGCGGCATCCCCGTCGACATCGAGCCGAGGACGGGCCTGCCGGGCGTGGAGCTGGTCATGACCAGGCTGCACGCGGGCGGCAAGTTCGGCGGCGTGTCCTACACCGCGTCCGGGGGGCTGCACGGCGTCGGCGCGTCCGTCGTCAACGCCCTGTCCGCCCGGATGGACGTCGAGGTCGACCGCGAGGGGCACACCCACGCGATCAGCTTCCGGCGCGGCCTGCCCGGCGAGTTCGCCGACGACGGCCGTCCGAACGCACGTTTCAAGAAGAAGTCGGGGCTGCGGCAGATCCGCAAGGTCGCCCGGAAGGTCACCGGTTGCCGTGTCCGGTTCTGGCCCGACCTCCAGATCTTCCTGAAGGACGCGACGGTCGAGCAGGCCCTCGTCATGGACCGCATGCGCCAGACCGCGTTCCTGATCCCGGGGCTGACCATCGACGTCCGCGACGAGCGCGGTGAGGAGGTCGCCGAGGCCAGGTTCCGCTTCGACGGCGGCATCGGCGAGTTCTGCAGCTACCTCGCCAAGGACGCCCCCATCGTCGACGTCCTGCGCCTCCAGGGCCGCGGCCACTTCACCGAGACCGTGCCCGTCCTGGACGACCAGGGCCACCTCACCCCCACCGACGTGGAACGTGACCTCGAGGTCGACATCGCGTTGCGCTGGGGCACCGGCTACGACACGATCACCCGCTCGTTCGTGAACGTGATCGCCACCCCCAAGGGCGGCACCCACGTGCGCGGCTTCGACCGCGCCGTGCTCAAGGTGGTCAACGAGCAGCTCCGGGCGGCGCGGCTGCTGAAGAGCAGCGACGAGGACGTCATCAAGGAGGACGTCCTGGAGGGGCTCACCGCCGTCGTGACGGTCCGGCTGCCCGAGCCGCAGTTCGAGGGGCAGACCAAGGAGATCCTCGGCACGTCCGCGGCCACCCGGATCGTCTCCCAGGTCGTCATGCGCGAGCTGCGCGCGGTGTTCGAGAACCCGCCGCGCGGCCAGAAGCAGCCGCTGCGCGCCGTCCTGGAGAAGGTCGCGGGCGCCGCCAAGACCCGCATCGCCGCCCGCACCCAGCGCGACAACCAGCGCCGCAAGAACGCCCTGGAGAACTCGGCGCTGCCCGCCAAGCTCGTCGACTGCCGCACCGCCGACGACCGGAGCGAGCTGTTCATCGTCGAGGGGGACTCGGCGCTCGGCACCGCCAAGCTCGCCCGCGACTCCGAGTTCCAGGCGCTGCTGCCGATCCGCGGCAAGATCCTGAACGTGCAGAAGGCGTCGGTCGCCGACATGCTCAAGAACGCCGAGTGCGCCGCGATCATTCAGGTGATCGGCGCCGGCTCGGGCCGCACCTTCGACCTCGACTCCGCCCGCTACGGCCGGATCATTCTGATGGCGGACGCCGACGTCGACGGCTCGCACATCCGGACCCTGCTGCTCACGCTCCTGTACCGCTACATGCGTCCGATGCTGGAGGCGGGCCGGGTCTTCACGGCCGTCCCACCGCTGCACCGGATCGAGCTGGTCAAGCCGAAGAAGGGGCAGGACAAGTACGTCTACTGCTACAGCGACGGCGAGCTGACCCGCAAGCTCGTGGAGTTCGAGCGCAAGGGCCAGCGCTGGAAGGAGCCCGTCCAGCGCTACAAGGGCCTCGGCGAGATGGACGCCGACCAGCTCGCGGAGACCACGATGGACCCCCGGCAGCGCATCCTGCGCCGCATCCGCATCGAGGACGCCGACGCCGCCGCCAAGATCTTCGACCTGCTGATGGGCAGCGACGTGGCCCCCCGCCGCGAGTTCATCACCGCGGGCGCCACCGAGCTCGACACCGAGCGCATCGACGTCTGAGCACGCCCGCGCGGGGGCTCCACCTCCGGGTGGAGACGGGGATGTCCAGCCCCGCGCCGATGCCCGCAGGTCCGGCGGTCACGTAGCTTCGGGGGCATGAACTCGCAGGACACCCCGCCCCCCGGCGGCCCGACCGGCTCGGCGCCGCGAGGGTCGGCACCGTGAAGGCGGGCGCGTGAGGATGGGCGCCCTGAAGATGGACGCCGCGAAGGGTGACGCCGTGAAGACGGGCGCGGTGAGGATGCGCGTGGTGAGGGCGGGCGGAGCCGTCACCGGTGAGCGGATCATGAAGGT
The DNA here is from genome assembly GCF_022751215.1 of Actinomadura terrae. GTDB lineage: Bacteria > Actinomycetota > Actinomycetes > Streptosporangiales > Streptosporangiaceae > Spirillospora > Spirillospora terrae. The sequence continues at coordinate 92,112 of NZ_JAICDG010000003.1, forward strand.
GTTCGTCCTCTGCGTGATGCCGCTGTGGGGGCTGGCGGCGTACGTGCGCACGCTCCTCAACAACACGCCCGAGCCCGCCCTGCACGGGAAGGGGCTCGCGGTCGTCGTCCTCAACGTGGTCATGTTCGCGCTGGGGGCCGCCGGGCTGCTGGTGGGACGCGGGAAGGGCTCCCGGTGGCGCGGGCACGGGATCGTCCTGCTGCTGGCGTCGGTCGCGACGGTCGTCCCGCTCTACGCGGTCGCGCGGCACACGGTCACGTTCATCGCCATGGTCCCGCTGTGGGTGCTGCTGCGGCGGATACCGGTGCTCTGGGGAATCGGCGTGGGCGTGCTCACGACCCTCGCGGTCGGTGCCGTGGGCGCGACGCATCCGGGCGGTGAGATCGACTTCGGGCTGATGGCCGCGTTCGCCGGGATGACGCTGGGCGGCCTCGCCAGCCGGCAGGCGTCGATCGCGCAGGAGGCGACCCGGAGGGCCGAGGCCGCGAACGCGGTGCTGGCCGAGCGGTCCCACATCGCGCGGGAGATCCACGACATCCTCGCGCACTCGCTGTCGGCGCAGCTCGTCCACCTGGAGGGGGCGCGGCTGCTGCTGTCGCGCGACGGCGACCGCGTCCAGGCGCTGGACCGGGTGGAGCGCGCGCGGAACCTGGCCAGATCCGGCCTGGAGGAGACCCGGCGGGCGCTCGCCACGCTGCGCGGCGAGATCCCGGAGCCGAAGGAGGTGATCGCCGGGCTGGCGGAGGAGTTCTACGCCGGGACCGGCCGCCCCTGCGACGTGCGGGTGACGGGGACGCCGCGCGAGCTGTCCCCGCAGGCGGGGCTCGCGGTCGTCCGGACCGCGCAGGAGGCGCTGACGAACGTCCGCAAGCACGCGCCGGGCGCGCGCGCCCACGTGGCCCTGCGCTACCTGAGCGCCGCGGTGGAGCTGGAGGTCACCGACACCGGCGCCACCGAACCGGGCCTGGACCTGGGCCTGGACAGCGGCGGATACGGCCTGGCGGGCATGCGGGAGCGCGCCGAGCTCATCGATGGGACGCTGGAGACCGGGCCGGACGGGAAGGGCTTCCGGGTGTCACTCCGGGTGCCCGCCTGACCCGCCCGGAGGACGAACGAGAACGGGACGCTGTGAGCGACGTGACGAAGATCCTGGTCGTCGACGACCAGACGGTGGTCAGGGAGGGCCTGGTCCTGCTGCTGGAACTGCTCCCCGGTATCGAGGTGGCCGGGTCCGCCGGGGACGGCGAGGCGGCGCTCGCCCTGGTCGGCGAGCTGCGGCCCGACGTCGTCCTGATGGACCTGCGGATGCCGCGCGTGGACGGGGTGGCGGCCACGCGGCTGATCAAACAGGCCCATCCGGAGGTCGAGGTCGTCGTCCTGACCACCTACGCCGACGACGAGTCGATCTTCGCGGCGCTGCGGGCGGGCGCCCGCGGCTACCTCACCAAGGACGCGGGGGCCGAGGAGATCGCGCGGGCGGTCGCGGCGGTGCGCGGCGGCGCGGCGCAGCTCGACCCCGCCGTCCAGCGGCGCCTGGTCGAGGCGGTCGCCGCGGACGAGCGTCCCGCCCGGCGCGGGGGCCGCGGCGGCGACCTGCCCGACGGCCTGACCCGCCGCGAGGCCGAGGTCCTCGCACTGATCGCCCGCGGCCGCTCCAACGCGGAGATCGCCGGGGACCTGTTCATCAGCGAGGCCACGGTCAAGACGCACATCAACAACCTCTTCGCCAAGGCGAACCTTCGCGACCGCGCCCAGGCCGTCACCTACGCGTTCAAACACGACCTGGCCCCCTGAACGTGTGGGCCCCTGGGGCGGGGGTTGGGGTCCTAGGGCCCTGATGCGGCGGCTTCCGCCCGTCCTAGCGTGGCCGGATCGGCCGTCAGGCCGGCGGGACGCATCGGACGGAAGGGACCCAGCGTCATGCCCGGAAACGAGATCGACGCCTACATCGCCGGCCAGCTCGACCCGAAGTACGCCGGCATCCTCGACGCCCTGCGGACGCTGATGGCCGCGCACGCGCCGGGCGCCGTCGAGGGCCTCGCGTCCGGGTCCCCGGCGTGGCGGGGCGCGGAGGTCCTCGCCGTGATCAGCCAGAGCAAGACCCACCTCACGCTCGCGTTCGAGCGCGGCGCCGAGTTCAGGGACGAGCACGGGCTGCTGGAGGGCGTGGGCAGGCGGACCCGGCACGTCAAGATCAAAAGCCTGGACGACCTCGACGGGGACGCCCTGCGCGACTACATCGAGCAGGCCGTCCGCCTCGACGCGACCTGACCGGCGCGGACCGCCGACGCGACCTGATCGGCGCGGGCCGCCCGCGCGGCGCCAGGGAGAGGGGTGTCCCGGGCCTCACCAGGCCCGGGACACCGGCGTCACTCCTCCTCGGACGGTTCGTCCTCGGGGGGCGGCCCCAGGGGACCGCCGATCGCGGCGATCGGCTTGTCGAGCTTCTCGCCGGAGCCGTCCCTGCGTCCGAGGGCGGCGTTCAGCGTGACCGGCCTGCCGTTCGCGCCCGAGGCGCGCAGCGGTGTGTGCGCCACCCAGGCCTGGAGCAGGACGTCCTCGCCCTTGAGGAAGCGGTGCGAGCGGACGCCGCCGGTCGCGCGGCCCTTGCTGGGGAAGTCGGCGAAGTCGGCCAGCTTGATCGCGCCGGTCTGGGTGCCGGGCAGCGCCGAGGACGCACCCGAGACCGTGATGACCCGCGCCTCCCGGGTGGGGTCGAGCGCCCCGAACCACAGCACCCGGGCGTCCGCGCCGAGCTTGATGCCCGCCACCCCGCCTGCGGCGCGGCCCTGCGGGCGGACGTTGGACGCGGCGAACCGCAGCAGCTGCGCGTCGGTGGTGACGAACACCAGGTGCTGCTCCTCCGACACCAGCTGGACGGCGCCGACGACGCGGTCGCCGTCCTTGAGGCCGATCACCTCGAACTCGTCGCGGTTGGCGGGGAAGTCGGGGACGACCCGTTTGACCACGCCCTGCTCGGTGCCGAGCGCGAGCCCGCCGCCGCTGTCGTCGAGCGCGGCGATGCCGACGACGGTCTCGTCCGGTTCGAGGTCGACGTACTCGGTGACCGGCGCCCCGCCCGCCAGCGACGGAGGTGTCGAGGTCGGCGGCAGCGTCGGCAGGTCGAGGACGTCCACGCGGATCACCCGTCCGAGCGAGGTCACCGCACCGACCTGGGCGCGCGCGGACGCTGGCACCACCGACAGCAGCACGTCGTGGGGCGCGCGCGGGCCGCTGTCGGGCAGCGGGCCGGCGCCGTGCGTGCGCGCCATCAGCCCGGTGGTGGACAGCAGGACCGTGCACGGGTCGTCGGCGACCTCCAGCGGCACGGCGGCCGCCGCCGTGTGCCCGGAGGACTCCAGCAGGACGGTGCGGCGCGGCGTGGCGAACTCGGCCGCGACCTCCCCGAGCTCCTTGGACACGAGGGCCCGCAGCTTCTTCTCCGACTCCAGGATCGCGGTCAGCTTCGCGATCTCCTTGGCGAGCTGGTCCTTCTCCTTCTCCAGCTCCAGCCGGTCGTAGCGGGTGAGGCGGCGCAGCGGCGTGTCGAGGATGTACTGCGCCTGGATCTCCGACAGCTCGAAGATCTGCATGAGCCGCTGCTTGGCCTGGGCGGCGTCGTCGCTCTGCCGGATGACCTGGATGACCTCGTCGATGTTCAGCAGCGCGACGAGGAGGCCGTCGATGAGGTGGAGGCGGTCCTCGCGCTTCTTGCGGCGGTGCATCGACCGGCGCCGCACGACCTCCAGGCGGTGGTCGATGTACACCTGGAGCATCTCGCGGAGCCCGAGCGTGCGGGGCTGCCGGTCGACGAGCGCGACGTTGTTGATCCCGAACGTCTCCTCCATCGGCGTGAGCCGGTAGAGGTCGTTCAGCACGGCCTCGGGGTTGAAGCCGTTCTTGATCTCGATGACGAGCCGGAGGCCGACGTTGCGGTCGGTGAGGTCCTTCAGGTCGGCGATGCCCTGGATCTTCTTGGCGTTGACGAGTTCCTTGATCTTGGCCTTGACGCGTTCCGGGCCGACCGCGTAGGGGAGTTCGCTGACGACGATGCCCTTGCGGCGGGGCGTGACGTTCTCGATCGTCGTGGTGGCGCGGGTGCGGAAGGTGCCCCGGCCGCGCTCGTAGGCGTCGCGGATGCCGTCCAGGCCGACGATCTTGCCGCCGGTGGGCAGGTCGGGGCCGGGGACGAAGCGCATCAGGTCGTCCAGCGAGGCGTCCGGGTGGTCGATCAGGTGCCGGACGGCGGCGATGACCTCGCCGAGGTTGTGCGGCGCCATGTTGGTGGCCATCCCGACCGCGATGCCGGACGCGCCGTTCACCAGCAGGTTCGGGAACGCCGACGGCAGCACCTCGGGCTCGGTCTCCTGGCCGTCGTAGTTCGGCCGGAAGTCGACGGTGTCCTCGTCGATGGAGGCGACCATGAGCATCGCCTCGCGCGACAGCCGCGCCTCGGTGTAGCGCATGGCGGCGGGCATGTCGTCGCCGCCGAGCGAGCCGAAGTTGCCGTGCCCGTCGACGAGCGGCATCCGCATCGCCCAGGGCTGCGCCATCCGCACCATCGCGTCGTAGATGGCGCTGTCACCGTGCGGATGCAGCTTGCCCATGACCTCGCCGACGACGCGGGCGCACTTGACGTGCCCCCGGTCGGGGCGCAGGCCCATCTCGTTCATCGAGTACAGGATCCGCCGCTGGACGGGCTTCAGCCCGTCGCGCGCGTCGGGCAGCGCCCGCTGGTAGATGACGGAGTAGGCGTACTCGAGATAGCTGCCGCGCATCTCCTCGGAGACATCGACGTCGATGATGTTCTCTTCGAAGTCCGGCGGCGGTGGAGGGGCTTGGGATCCGCGTCGTGCCATGCCCCACATTGTGGCCGGTCCCGGGGACATCTTTCGCCCGACCGCCGGGCGCGCCGCCCGATCGGGCGGATCGAGGCCGTTCCGTCACCCGCCGCGGAACTGACAGATTGAGGAGGCAGGGAACGTATCGGGCGGTCCCGACCGGCCGTTCCTCCGGGTCCGGCCGGCCGCCCACGTCACGCCGGAGGTGTCGCTTGAGCCCGCTCGCCGACTTCCAGAACTCGATCTACCTGCGGGGACTCGGGGACGCCCGGCCGGAGCTGCCCACGGACCTGACGCGGTTGGAGGGCCTCGCCGAGGGCGTCCTGTCGGCGCGGGCGTTCGGGTACGTGGCGGGCGCGGCGGGCAGCGAGGCGACCGCGCGCGCCAACCGCGCGGCGTTCGACCGGCGGCGGATCGTCCCGCGAATGCTGCGGGACGTCGCCGAACGGGACCTGTCGGTGGACGTGCTGGGTACCACGATGCCCGCGCCGGTGCTGCTCGCGCCTGTCGGCGTCCAGTCGATCCTCCATCCGGACGGGGAGCTCGCGACGGCGCGGGCGGCGGCCGCCGAGGGGCTGGCGATGGTGCTGAGCACGGCCTCGTCCTACTCGATGGAGGACGTCGCGGAGGCGGCCGGCGACGGCGCGCCCCGCTGGTACCAGCTCTACTGGCCGAAGGACCGCGACCTCGCCGTGAGCTTCCTAAGCCGCGCGAGCGCCGCGGGGTACACCGCCCTCGTCGTCACCCTCGACACGTTCACGCTGGCGTGGCGCCCCCGCGACCTCGACCACGCCTACCTGCCGTTCCTGCGCGGCATCGGCGTCGCGAACTACTTCACCGACCCGGTGTTCCAGCGCGCGGTCGGCGGGCCGGTCACCGCCGCCAACCGGCAGGCCGCGCTGCTGCACTGGGTCGCGAACTTCGGGAACCCGAGCCTGACCTGGGACGATCTGGCCTTCCTGCGAGAACACTGGGACGGCCCGATCGCGCTCAAGGGCATCCAGCACCCGGACGACGCCCGGCGGGCGGTGGACGCGGGCATGGACGGGGTCATCGTCTCCAACCACGGCGGACGGCAGGTGGACGGCGCCATCGCCGCGCTGGACGCGCTGCCCGCCGTCGTGGAGGCGGTCGCCGGGCGTGCGGCCGTGCTGTTCGACAGCGGCGTCCGGACGGGCGCGGACATCGTCAAGGCGCTCGCGCTCGGTGCCCGCGCCGTCCTGATCGGACGCCCCTGCGCCTACGGTCTGGCGCTGGGCGGGCAGGCGGGCGTCCAGCACGTGCTGCGCTGCCTCCAGGCGGAACTCGAACTGACCCTGGCTCTGTCAGGCCTGACCCGCCCGGAGCAGCTCACCCCCGAGATCCTGACGTCAGCGTGACTTCCGGGGCGCCCCTGGCATTCGCTAGCGGCGGGCCAGGACGAGGGCGCCGCGTTTGGTCACCGGGAGCGGTGTGCGTATCCGCCGCGCCGCCTCGGTGGCCTCCGCGCGGGGCACCTGCCGGGCGATCAGGTAGTCGCGGACGGCGTCCCGGTCGGGCAGGGTGATCAGCGGCGCGTCCCAGCGCTCCACCTCCACCTCGCCGAACACCTCGCAGACCCGCGCGGGCGCGTCCTCGGCGTCGAACGGGGTCGGGGCGGGCCGCCAGACCGGCGCGAGTTCGGGGCTGTCGGTCCGGCAGACCGCCGTGACGAGCAGCAGCCCGCCCGGGGCGAGGACGCGCCGGGCCTCCCGCAGCACGAGCGCGGGGTCGTCCAGGTGCCAGAGCATGTTCACCGCGACGGCCGCGTCGAAGACGCCGTCGCCGAAGGGCAGGCGCACCGCGTCCGCCCGGACCCGGGGCGAGGGGTGGGCGCGCAGCATGGTCGCGGACGCGTCCACTCCGACCAGCTGGAACGGCGGACGGCCCGGCAGGGCGCCGGCCAGCGCGCCCTCCCCGCAGCCGATGTCCAGGACGCGCGACACCGCCGAGTTCAGCAGCTTCACAGAGATGTGCTCGTGGAGGCTCCGAGCCCCGATCAGGTACTGGCGCGTCACCCGCGTCGCGAGGCGGAAGCGCTCCGGGTCGGCGTCGTAGTCGCGCGTTACGGCCATGTGTGGAGTCTGCCCAGCGAGCGGCCGGGAAAGCGTGGCCCGGCCCACGCCGCTACGGGCGCGACACGGGCGCGCACCGAATGTAGAACGCTCCAGTAAGAGACCGTCAGAGATCGGCGTGATCGGCCGCGGGGCGTCCCGGGACGGACGGGCGGTCGAGGTCCAGCTGGTCCAGCACCGCGCCGTCGGCGGCGAGCGCCTCGACGATGGGTCCGCGGCGCGCCGACCACACGACGACGATGTGCCCGTGGCCGGGGACGTCCAGCACCCGCTTGCCGACGCGGACCGCCGCGACCTCGGCCGAGGCGCGCAGCCGCGCCTCGTTCACCCACTTCGCGCCCCACGGCAGCAGCCGGCCCGCGTTGCGGACGGTCCGTCCCGAGCCGTACTTGTGCAGGTGCCGCCCCAGCTCCCCGGACGAGCGGCGGGTGAGGGGCTGGTCGGGCGCCGACCCGCCGGCGCCGCCGAGCTCCATCCACTCGCCGTCCCTGCGGTGGAACGTCCACCCCTCGATGAACGCTCCCGTGTCGGCCGCGCCGTCCCCCCGCTGGTGCAGGAAGGTGACGGCGGCGACGTCGCCGTCCTTGTCGAGGCCGAGCGGCAGGAAGTCCCGACCCTCGTCGAAGACGTCGGGTGCGGGATCGGGCAGGCCGTCCCGCAGGAGCCGCAGGCACTCCTCGTGCACCTCGTGGTCGTTCATGTCCGGGACCTCTGATCGTGCAGGCAGGGCGAGGGGCCCTCCCGCAAGAGGGCCCCGCTGTGGGACTCACTCTAGAGGTCCGGCTCGTCTGGTTTCACCCGTCTGGAGTACTCCCGTTGATGCTTTGCCATCCGGGCTTAACCTGCGGGTCGGCGTGCCGGTCATGTCCGGCGGCGGCGCCACGCGAGGGGACCTGCGGAAGCGCGCGGGCCGCGAGCATCCCGCACAGGATCGCTAGCGGAATCTCGATTCCGGCGGCGAGCGCGACCGCCAGAGCCCGGTCGGCACCGGACGAAGCGGTCATCACGTCGAACCACGCGTCGGCCACGAGCAGCGCGCCGGTCGCGGCGGCCACCGGACCGTGCCGGGGGTCACGCCGGGTGAGCAGGACGCCGGTGCCGAGCAGCCCGGCCGCCAGCATCAGGTCGAGCCCGACCCACGCCGTCGACCAGTGCGACACCTGCGTGGTGGACGGGAGGCGCCTGGCCAGCGCCCACATCCACGGCACCAGCGCCGCGCCGCCGCCGATCATGGCCCACCCGAGCCGCCGCCCGCCCCGCTCCAGCGGAACGGGACGCGGCGCAGGTCCGGGCACGGAACGTGATCCGGGTACGGAACGCGACCGGGCGGGCGGGCCGTAGATCGACGAACGGCGGGCCCTCAGCGGCGACGTCTCAACGACCATGACGATGTGCTCCCTGCGGTGACGGGTGGCGGCGCCCGGTTCCCCGGCGCCTCCTCAACCCTGGCCGAGGCGCCGGTCACCTTCAGTAGCGCCGATATCCGTTCAGGGGTGGCACTAGGTTCACCCCCCGGGCTGAAACAAGCTGCATGGCGGCGCGCTGAGCACGGCCCATACGGTTGCCCCATGGCATCCATCTCCCTGGCCCGGCACGCCCTCGCGCATGCCCCGTGGTCCAGGACGGCGTGGCGCGACACCGTGTTCGTCGCCTCCGGGGTGCCGTTGCAGTGCGCCGGCTGGACGATCGTCAGCGTGCTCTGGACGGTCTGGACGCCGATCGACCTCACGCCGGTCCTCGTCCTCTCGTTCGCGACGGTCGCGCTGGTGCTGCTGGCCGCGCGGCCCCTGACCGCGTGGCATCGGGAACGGTGCTGGGCGCTGCTCGGCATCGAGATCGCGCCGATGCCCGGCTTCGACGGCGGCCGCCCCTGGGACGCGCTGCGCGACCTCCGCTCACCCGAGCTGTGGCGCGTCCTCCAGTACCACCTGCTCGTGGGGCCGCTGCTGGCATGCGGGGGCTTCGCCGTGGTCGCGGGGTGGGGGACCGGGGTGGTCCTCGGAAGCTACAGCGCCTACGCGTGGGCCCTGCCCGCGACCAGCTCGCCGGAGCTGTCGGACAAGGCGTACGCCAACCAGCTGCTGTGGCTCACCCTGGCCGGTCTCCTGCTGCTGGTGATCACGCCGTGGGCGGCGGCGGGCGTCCGGCGGCTGGACGCGCGCGCCGCCGCCGCGCTGCTCGGCCCCGACCGGGCCCGCGAACTGGAGCGCCGCGTCGAGGACCTCGCCGAGAAGCGCGCCAGCGTCGTGGACGCCGCCGACATCGAGCGCCGCCGCATCGAACGCGACCTGCACGACGGGGCGCAGCAGCGGCTCGTCTCGCTCGCCCTCCACCTGGGGCTGGCCCGCGAGACGCTCGACGACGTCCCCGACCACGCCATGGAGGTGATCATCGAGGCGCACGAGCAGGCCAAGGAGGCGCTCACCGAACTGCGCACGCTCATCCGCGGCCTGCACCCGGCCGTCCTGGAGGACCGCGGTCTGGACGCGGCGCTGTCGGGCATCGCCGCGCGGGTGCCGCTGCCCGTCCGGATGGAGGTCGACGTGGAGCCGCGCGCCTCGTCCACCGTCGAGGCCGTCGCCTACTTCGTCGTCTCCGAGGCGCTCACGAACGTGGTCAAGCACGCCCGCGCCACGTCCGTGGACGTCGAGGTGCTGCGCCGGGGCGACGTGCTGCGGCTGACGGTCGGCGACGACGGCGTGGGCGGCGCCGACCCGTCCGGCGGGACGGGCCTGACCGGGCTCGCGCGCCGCGTCCGCTCGGTGGACGGTACTTTCCGGATCACCAGCCCCGCCGGGGGCCCGACGACCGTCACCGTGGAGTTGCCGTGCGCATTGTGATCGCCGAGGACTCGGTCCTGCTGCGGGCCGGGCTGATCAAGCTGCTGGAGACCTCGGGGTTCGAGGTGGCGGCGGCGGTCGGCGAGGCCGAGGGGCTGCTCGCGGCGGTCCGCGAGCACCGTCCGGACGCGGCGATCGTGGACGTGCGGATGCCGCCCGGCTTCACCGACGAGGGCGTCCGCGCCGCGCTGGTGATGCGGCGGGAGACGCCGGAGGTCGCGGTGCTGCTGCTGTCGCAGTACGTCGAGGAGCGCTACGCCGCCGACCTGCTCTCGACCAGCACCAGCGGCATCGGGTACCTGCTCAAGGACCGCGTCGCCGACGTCTCGGTCTTCCTGGACGCGCTGCGCCGGGTCGCCGCCGGCGGCACCGCGCTCGACCCCGAGGTCGTCTCCCAACTCCTCCTGCGCCGCCACCGCGACCCCCTCGACCGGCTCACCACGCGCGAGAAGGAGGTGCTGGCGGTGATGGCGGAGGGGCGCTCCAACGCGGGCATCGCCGGGGCGCTGGTCGTGAGCGAGAGCGCGGTCGCCAAGCACATCAACAGCATCTTCGCCAAGCTCGACCTCCCGCACGCCGAGGGCGACCACCGCCGCGTGCTGGCCGTCCTGCGGTTCCTGGAGGGGGAGACATGACCGTGGACGCCGGGACGGACACGGTCCCCGGGGCACCCGCCCGTCCGCGCAGGCGCGGCGTGTGGATCTTCCTGGCGATCGCGACGGCGGTCGTCCTGGTCGCGCCGATCGGGTTCCGGGTCGGGGTGCTCGCCTTCCGGCAGACCTCCACGGAGACGACCCCGTACCGGCATGCGATCAAGGACGTCCGGCTCGACATGGGCGACGCGCGGGTCACGGTCAGCGCCGGTCCCGAGGGCGAGGGCACGGTCTACAAGAAGCTGACGTGGGCGCCGACCAAGCCGACCGTGCACGAGTCGCTGAAGAACGGCGTGCTCTACATCACGTTCCGCTGCAACAGCACCGTGAGGATCTACGGGGGCCTCGAATGCGGCGGCGACATCGACGTGCGGGTACCGCGCGGCGTGCGCGTGTCGGCGGTGTCCGAGTCGGGGCAGATCGACGTCCGGGGGCTGACCGGCGACCTCGACCTGCGGACCGGCTCGGGCGAGATCACCGTCGCCGACGTCCAGGGCCGCCTGCGCCTGAAGGCGAACTCCGGCACGGTCAGGGGGACCGGGCTCACCGCGTCCATGACCCAGGCGCAGGTGGGCTCCGGCGAACTGGACCTGCGCTACACCGAGCCGCCGGACACCGTGGACGCCGCGGTCGGCTCCGGCTCCGCGAAGATCATCGTGCCGCCGGGCTCGCACTACCGCCTGCTCGGCCCCGCCCCGTCCCACCTGGGCCAGGCCATCCTGGACGACCGCTCCACCCAAGTGATCTCCCTACGCGGCGGCTCCGGCCACACCTACCTGGACGACAAAGACGACTAACAAGCCCCATCACCCCACCCGCCCGCTAAGCGTGCCACCGCCCGCGCCCACCGGTACCTGCCGCCGCGCGCGGGCCGGTGGGGGGTGTCGCGAGGGGGGTGATCACGCTGTGTGCGCGCCGGGAATGGCGCCGTGCTTATCTCGCGATTTGCGCCAGTTGTCGCGAGCGGGTTAACTGATGACATGACCGCGATACGCCCATGCCCTCACTACGGACCGCCGACCCGGCGGGCCATGGGGCGTGCGCGCTGCCGTCGAATGTGTGACCGCTGAGGGCCCCCGTCTGAGCCTCGCGCCCCGAAGCGAGCCGTCCCGAGACCCGAGTCGCGCATGATCTTCCAACGCCACCTGCTGAGCCACGCTCCGTACCCGCCCGGCCTGTGTTAGTCCGCGCGAGGCAGTGTCGTTCCCGGCTTGCGCGTCAAATGTGGTCCGCACGCCGTGACCGCCCGCACCTTCATGCTCTCACCGCACGTTCCCACCGCACCCGTTCCTTACCGCACCCGTTCCGGTCCACCGCGCCGTCGCTGCACAGCGGCGCCCGCACGCACGGATGATTCTCTGTGATTCAGATCGAAAAACTTCGCAAGGTCTACCGCGCCAGAGGACGCGAGGTGACCGCCGTCGACGGCGTCGACCTCACCGTCCCCGAGGGCGAGATCTTCGGCGTGCTCGGACGCAGCGGCGCCGGTAAGAGCACGCTGCTGCGCTGCGTCAACCTCCTCGAACGGCCGGACGAGGGGCGCGTCCTCATCGACGGGCGCGACCTGCTCGCGCTCCGGGGCGCCGAACTGCGCCGCGCCCGGCAGGGCATCGGCATGATCCACCAGCACTTCGGCCTGCTCGGCAGCCGGACGGTCGCCGGGAACGTCGCGTTCCCGCTGGAGGTCATGGGCGTCCCGCGGGCCGAGCGGAAACGGCGCGTCGCCGAGCTGCTGGACCTGGTCGGGCTCACCGAGCACGCCCGGGCCCATCCCGCGCGGATCTCCGGCGGGCAGAAGCAGCGCGTCGGCATCGCCCGCGCGCTCGCCGGACGGCCGAAGGTGCTGCTGTCGGACGAGGCGACCTCCGCGCTCGACCCCGAGACCACCGCCTCGATCCTGGAGCTGCTGCGGGACCTGAACCGGCGGCTCGGCCTCACGGTCCTGCTGATCACCCACGAGATGGACGTGGTCAAGCGCATCTGCGACTCGGCCGCCATCATGCGCGACGGCCGGTTCACCGAGTCGGGACCGGTCACCGAGTTGCTCGCGCGCCCGGGGTCGGAGCTCGCGCGGGGACTGTTCCCCCTTCCGCCCGTCACGCCGCGCGCGGGAGCGACGGTGGTCGAGGTCACCTTCGTCGGCGGCGCCACCGACCAGCCGTTCGTGTCGGCGCTGGCCCGCAAGTACTCGCTGGACGTCAACATCCTCGGCGGCGCCGTCGAGACCATCGGCGGCGAACGGGTCGGACGCATGCAACTGGAACTGCCGGGCGACCCGCACGTCAACGCGGCGCAACTGGCCTTCCTCCGTGACGCCGGCCTCACCGTGGAGGTCAAGACCCCCATCACGGAGACCGAGCCGGTCACCGTGCACGGCGGCCCCCGCGCGCCCGGGGACGAGGCTCCCCCCGCCGACGAGAAGACACCGACCGAGGCGACCGAGCCGCCCGCAGCGACTGGGGCAACCGAGGAGACCAAGGCGGCCGGTGCGGCCGGTGCGGCCGGTGCGGCCAGTGCCGCCGGGGCCGCCGGGGCCGCCGGGGCCGCCGGGGCCGCCGGGGCCGCCGGGGCCGCCGGGGCCACCGGGGCCACCGGGGCCACCGGGGCGAGCGGGGCGGCCAAGACGTCCGCCGCCGATGGTGAGGGCGCCGCCGGGGGTGAGGCCAGCGTGGATGGCGATGCCCGGGTTGACGGTGATGCGCGCGTTGACGGCGACGCCCCGGGCGCCGGGGGCGCTGCGGTGACCAGTGAGGAGGAGACGCGATGACCTGGGACGAAGTGACCCCGCTGCTGTGGCCCGCCACGCGGGAGACGCTCTACATGACCGGGGTCGCGACGCTGTTCACGGCGGTGCTCGGGCTGCTGTTCGGCATCCTGCTCGTGATCACCGAGCGGGGCGGGCTGCTGCCCGCGCCGCCCGCCAACGCGGTGCTCGGCGTGGTCGTCAACATCGGGCGGTCGCTGCCGTTCCTGATCCTGATGGTGGCCATCATCCCGTTCACCCGGATCGTCGTCGGCACCAGCATCGGCAACGCGGCGGCGATCGTCCCGCTGACCGTCGGCGCGATCCCGTTCTACGCGCGGCTCGTCGAGATCGCGCTGCGCGAGGTGGACCCCGGCGTCATCGCCGCCGCGCGCGCGATGGGCGCGACCCGGCGGGAGATCGTCGGCAAGGTCATGCTGCGCGAGGCGCGGCCCGGGCTGGTGTCGGGACTGACCGTCACCATTATCGCGCTGATCGGCTACACGGCCATGGCCGGGACGGTCGGCGGCGGCGGCCTCGGCAACCTCGCCGTCACCTACGGCTACGAGCGCTTCGAGACCAAGGTCATGGTCGCGACCGTGGTGCTGCTCATCGTGATCGTCCTGCTCGTCCAGGCGGTGGGCGACCTCGTCGCCCGGCGTCTGACGCACAAATAACACAGATAACGCACGGCCGAATAAGAACCTGCAAGCAACGCACAGAAAGGCACTCCTCGTGCTTCGCAAGCTATCCATCGCACTGGCCTCCGTGAGCCTCCTCGCGGGGCTGACCGCGTGCGGTTCGTCCGAGGCGTCCAACGACGCGGACGCCCCGCTGAAGGTCGCGGTCAACCCCGTGCCCCACGGGGACATCCTGAAGTACGTCAAGGACAATCTGGCGTCCAAGGCGGGGCTGAAGCTCGACATCGTGACCTTCGACGACTACCAGCAGCCCAACACGTCGCTGAAGGAGAAGCAGGTCACGGCCAACTACTTCCAGCACGTGCCGTTCATGCAGGAGTTCGAGAAGAAGTCCGGCACGAAGCTGGCGTTCGTCGCGCCCGTCCACCTCGAGCCGCTCGGCGTCTACTCCAAGAAGGTCAAGAGCCTCCAGGCCGTCCCGCAGGGCGCGACGGTCGCGGTGCCGAACGACCCGGCCAACCAGGGCCGCTCGCTGAAGCTGCTCGCCGACAACGGCGTGCTCACGCTGAAGCCGGGCGCGGGCACGAGCGCGACCGAGAAGGACATCGCGAGCAACCCCAAGGGCCTGAAGTTCAAGCCGCTGAAGGCCGCGCAGCTTCCCCGCTCGCTGGACGACGTGGACCTGTCGGTCATCAACGGCAACTACGCCCTTGAGGCGAACCTGGCGCCGAACAAGGACGCGCTCGCCGCCGAGAAGGCCGAGGGCAACCCCTACGCCAACGGCATCGTCACCCTTCCGGAGAACAAGGACGACCCGCGCGTGAAGAAGCTGGTCGACCTGCTCCGCGGGCCCGAGGTGAAGAAGTTCGTCCAGGACAAGTTCAAGGGCTCCGTGCTCATCGCATCGTGACGCCTTGTCGCGGCGAATCGGGCGACCCCTGGGTGGACGGTGCGACCGTCCGCCCAGGGGTTTCTCGTCCCTTTGTTTAACCGGTCGCAAGCGCGCGCGGGCGCTGCCTAAGCTGACCGGGGGGGCGGCCGGACAAACTGGGGGACACCTGTGACCGATGCCCTGACAAACCCCGGAGACGGGGAAATCGAGTTGGAGACGGCGCGCTCCCTGGCCGCCGGGCTCCAGCGGCTCATCCGCACGGCGGGGGAGCGGATCACCGAGGACAACGCCGCCTCGCCGCTGGTAAGCCGCATCTGCGGGCACGTCGGCGTCCCGTTCCACGACCTGGTGATGGTCGGCCAGGAGTACTGGTCGTGGGAGCACGCGTGCCTGCAACGCGGGATCGACGCCTACCTCGCGTCCCGTACGCCCGATGCCGAGTGGTTCGGGATCGCCGGGACGGA
The DNA here is from genome assembly GCF_022751215.1 of Actinomadura terrae. Classification (GTDB taxonomy): domain Bacteria; phylum Actinomycetota; class Actinomycetes; order Streptosporangiales; family Streptosporangiaceae; genus Spirillospora; species Spirillospora terrae. The sequence continues at coordinate 107,279 of NZ_JAICDG010000003.1, forward strand.
ACGCCACTACGACAACCTCAGTGCGATGATCGGCGCGGCGGTCATGCTCGGGACGTACACGCTGGGCCGTCCCGAGTACGGCACGGCCGCCGTCGGCCCCGAGGAGTCCATCGAGGTCGTGGAGCTCGGGCTGGTGCCCACGACGGCGCCGGACGGGTCGCCGGTCGTGCTCGGCGTCCTCACCCGCGAGTCCTACGAGGCGATGTGCGTGCTCAACGTCTTCGCCCGGGACCGGGCCACAGCCGCCGCCGTCCGCGACGAGGTGGACCGGCTCCGCCGCGAGCGGGACGTGATGCGCGGCCAGGTGCTCGGCTTCGGCGCGAGCGAGTACCACGAGAACGCGCTGGTGTCGTTCCTGCCCCGGCCGCATCTGGCCGCGTCCGAGGTCGTCCTGCCGGACGGGCGGCTGGAGGCGATCGAGGCGCACGTGGTCGGGATCGCCGAGCACGCCGAGCAGCTTCTCGCCGCGGGGCAGCACCTCAAGCGCGGGCTGCTGCTGTACGGGCCGCCCGGAACGGGGAAGACCCATACGGTCCGATACTTGATGGGACGGCTCCTCGGGGCGACGGTCATCCAGCTCACCGGTCCCGCCATGCGGTTCCTGGGGCAGGCTGTGGCGTTGGCCCGCAGCCTCCAGCCCGCCGTGGTCATCGTGGAGGACGTGGACCTTGTCGCGGAGGACCGCGACCTCGTCGACGACGGCGCCAACCCCCTGCTGTTCTCGCTCCTGGACGCGATGGACGGCATCTCCGGTGACGCCGACGTCGTGTTCGTCCTCACCACCAACCGGGTGGAGATGCTGGAGCGCGCCCTGGCGGAACGTCCCGGACGCATCGATCTCGCTGTGGAGATCCCCCGTCCGGACATGGAGGGGCGTATCGGCCTCCTGCGCCTGTACGGACGCGAACTCCGGCTCGACGCCGACCTGGCGGAGGTCGCCGCCCGCACCGAGGGGGTGACGGCCTCCTTCATCAAGGAGCTCGTCCGCCGCGCCGTGCTGGTCGCGCTCCGCGAGGGCACCACCCTGGACGCGCCCGAGAGCCTCACCGACGCCCACTTCGGCGCGGCGGTCGACGAGATGTTCGATCCCGCGCAGTCGCTCACCCGGGGCCTGCTGGGCGCCGCGCGCGACCCCGAGGAGCCCGACGAGTTCGACGGCATGTTCCTGGGGGTCGGCGAGGACGGCTGAAGCGCGCGCGTAGTGTCCGCCGGTGCTGATAGGACAGGGACCCAACGATCACGTGAAGGGGACCCATGACCGTAAATCAGCATCTGGACGAATATGCCGGTCTGCCGGTGCACCGGTTCCCGTACCGCGAGGACGGCGTCGAGGAGGTGGCGGACGGCGAGGAGCTCCCCGCGCCCGCCGACGTCGCCTGGTACGTCGGGACGATGTACGAGGAGGAGCCGTTCAACGCGGTGTTCGCGCGGTTCCTGGAGGCGGTCGACACCACGCAGGTCACCGCGCTCGTCATCGGCTACTGGGGCGCGTCCTACGACGAGAACAGCGCCGATCCGGCGGCGCTGCTGACCGAGTCCGCCGCGTCGTTCCCGGCCCTCCGGTCGCTGTTCCTCGGCGACATGACCATGGAGGAGTCGGAGATCTCCTGGATCGAGCACGGCGACATCTCGCCGCTGTTCACGGCCTTCCCCGCGCTGGAGCGGTTCGACATCCGCGGCTCGGAGGGTCTCGTCCTCGCGCCGATCAGGAGCGCGGCGCTCAAGGTGCTGCGGTTCGAGTCGGGCGGGCTTCCGGCGCGGATCGTCCAGGCGGTGGGGGCGAGCGAGCTGCCGAACCTGGAGCACCTCGACCTGTGGCTCGGCGAGGAGAACTACGGCGGCGACGCCACGGTCGCCGACCTCGCGCCGTTCCTCGGCGGCGAGCGGCTGCCCGCGCTGCGCCACCTCGGCCTGGAGGACAGCCAGATCCAGGACGAGATCGCTGCCGCGGTCGCGGGCGCGCCCGTCGTGGCGCGGCTGGAGTCGCTGAGCCTCGCGATGGGCATCCTGACCGACCAGGGCGCCGAGGCGCTGCTGTCCGGCCAGCCGCTCACGCACCTGCGCAAACTCGACCTGCACCACCACTTCCTGTCCGACGCCATGGTCGCGCGCCTGAAGGCCGCGCTCCCGGGGGTCGAGGTCGACCTGAGCGAGCAGGAGAAGCCGAACGACGACTGGCGCTATATCGCGGTGTCGGAATGACCCTCGCCGTGGTCGGCACGCCCGGCGACCGGCGGGCCGCGCTCTACGCGGCGGCGTGCCGGTCGTCCGGGTTCCCCGAGCCGCGCCTCATCCCCTGGACGGACGTGCTGCGGGGCGCCCCCCTCGCCCTCGGGCCGGGAGACGTGCTCCGCGTGGACTCGCCGGGGGAGGACCCGGAGGCGGACGCCCTCCTGCGCGGACCCGGGAATCCGGCGCGCGTGGGCGGAGGCGCCCGCTGGTACCGGACGTTCACGGCGGCGGTGGAGCGGATCGCCGCGTCCGCCGCGCGGGCCGGGGCGCGGCTGCTCGGCGACGCCGGGGAGATCGCGGTCATGTTCGACAAGCGCCGCACGCATGCCCGCCTGCTGGACGCGGGCGTCCCGGTTCCGGCTGCGCTCCCGCCCGTCCGGAGCTATGACGAACTACGGCGGCGCATGGACGAGGCGCGCGTGCGGCGGGTCTTCGTCAAGCCCGCGCACGGATCGTCCGCGTCGGGTGTCGTCGCCATGCAGACCGCCCCTGCCGCGCATGGAGGAACGCGGGTCAAGGCTGTGACCTCCGCCGTGAGGACGCCGTCCGGCCTCGTGAACTCGCTGCGGGTGCAGACCTACGACACGCACGCCGACGTCGCGGCGCTCATCGACGCGCTCGCCCCGGACGGTCTCCACGTGGAGCGGTGGCTGCCCAAGGCCGCGATCGGCGGACGCGTCTTCGACCTGCGCGTGGTCGTCATCGCGGGCGAACCCACTCACGCGGTGGTCCGGACGAGCCGCAACCCGATGACCAACCTGCACCTCGGCGGCGCCAGGGGCGACCTCGGCGCGGTGCGGCGCGCGCTCGGCGAACGCGGTTGGCCGCGGGCGCTGGACGTGTGCGCGCGGGCCGCCGCGTGCTTCCCCGCGAGCCCGATGGTGGGCGTGGACCTGCTCGTCCACACGGGGATGCGGCGGTTCGCGGTGGGCGAGGTCAACGCGTTCGGTGACCTGCTGCCCGGGCTGACCGGCCTGCCGGGCGGCCCCGCCGAAGGGCTCGACACCTACACTGCCCAGGTCAGAGCCATTCTGCCGGAGTACGTCCCCGCATGTACGACATGAACCAGATCATCGGCCGCCACGACGTGCTGCTGGTGACGCTCGACACGCTGCGCTACGACGTGGCCGCCGAACTGGCGGCGTCCGGCGAGACGCCCACGCTCGTGGGGCTCCTGCCGGGCGGACGGTGGGAGCGCCGCCACACGCCGGGCAGCTTCACCTACGCCGCGCACGCCGCCATGCTGGCCGGCTTCCTGCCGACCCCGGCAACGCCGGGTCCGCATCCCCGGCTGTTCGCCGGGGCGTTCCCGGGCAGCGAGACGACCGCCCCCGGGACGTGGACGTTCGACGCCGCTGACCTCCCGTCCGGGCTGGCTGCCGCCGGATACCACACGGTATGCGTGGGCGGTGTCGGGTTCTTCAACAAGCTCACACCGCTCGGCTCGGCGCTGCCGTCGCTGTTCGCCGAGAGCCACTGGGAGCCGGGGTTCGGCGTCACCGACCCGGCGTCCCTGCCCCACCAGATCGACCGCGTCGCCGAGGTGACCTCCCGGCTGCCCGCCACGCGGCGCCTGTTCCTGCTGGTGAACGTCGCGTCGCTGCACCAGCCCAACTGGTTCTACCTGGACCCGGCCGCCGGGGGTTCGCGGGACGACACGCGTGCGAGCCACGCGGCGGCACTGCGGCACGTCGACGCCCATCTGGGCCGCCTGTTCGCCCTCATGCGCCGCCCCTGCTTCGTGATCGTCTGCTCCGATCACGGGACGGCCTACGGGGAGGACGGGCACACCGGGCACCGCATCGGCCACGAGGTCGTCTGGACCGTTCCGTACGGGGAGTTCGTACTGCCGTGATGACCACCGAGACCTACGAGGCGTATGTCTACGCCTACCCGCACAAGACCGCGTATAGGGAACTGCGCCCGCCGCGTCCGTTGCGTGAGGTGTGGGCGGGCGAGAACCTCGACGCGCTCTTCCTCTACATGCACATCCCCTTCTGCGAGATGCGGTGCGGGTTCTGCAACCTCTTCACCCGGACGGGCGCGCCCGAAGAACTGACCAGCGCCTACCTCGGCGCACTCGACCGTCAGGCCACCGCCGTCTTGGACGCGCTGGAGGGGAACGGGACTTTCGCCACGGCGGCCTTCGGGGGAGGGACGCCGACGTATCTGACCGCCTCCGAACTGGAACGCCTCTGCGACATCGCCGAACGTTTCTCCGGGTTCGGCAAGGGCCCGCTGGGAGTGGAGACGTCCCCGAAGACCGCCACGACCGACCGGCTGACCGTCCTCGCCGAACGGGGGACCACGCGCGTCTCCATCGGCGTGCAGACGTTCGTGGACGAGGAGGCGCGCGCGGCCGTCCGTCCGCAGAAGCGGGCCGAGGTGGAGGCCGCGCTCGACCGCATCCGGGCCGTGGGCTTCCCGACGCTGAACATCGACCTGATCTACGGCATCGAGGGGCAGACGCCCGAGACATGGCTGTACTCGCTGAACGCCGCGCTGGCGTGGCGCCCGGAGGAGATCTACCTGTATCCGCTGTACGTCCGCCCGAACACCGGCCTCGCCCTGCTGGACCGGGAGTGGGACGACTGGCGCCTGGCCCTCTACCGCCTCGGCCGCGACCACCTCCTGGCCGAGGGCTACGAGCAGGTGTCGATGCGGATGTTCCGCCTGCCGTCCCCGGACGCGGGCGGAACCGAGTACTGCTGCCAGACGGACGGCATGGTCGGCCTGGGATGCGGCGCCCGCTCCTACACGGCCGCCCTGCACTACTCGTTCGAGTACGCGGTCAAGGCGAAATCGGTACGCGCCATCATCGACGACTACGTGCGCGAGGACGATTTCACCAGCGCGCGCGTGGGATTCGAGTTGGACGAGGACGAACGCCGCCGCCGTCACCTCGTCCAGTCACTTCTGCAAGCGACCGGCCTGGATCGGACCTCCTACCGCGCGCGCTTCGCGACGGACCCGTTCGAGGACTACAACGCCGATCTCACATCGTTCGCCAAGCGAGAATGGATCGAATCGACGCCGGACACCATCAAACTCACCCCGGAAGGGCTCGCCCACTCCGACGCCATAGGCCCGGCGCTGTTCTCGCGTGATGTGCGGGAGCGCATGGCGTCCTACGAAGCACGCTGATGGAACACCTGACGATCCTCTACCGGGGTCCCCTCGCGAGCTGCGACTACGACTGCCCGTACTGCCCGTTCGCCAAGCGCCGCGACACGCCGGAGCAGCTCCGCGCCGACCGCGCGGCGCTCGAGCGCTTCACCGGCTGGGTCTCCGGCCGCGACCACCGCGTGTCGGTCCTGTTCACGCCGTGGGGGGAGGGGCTCGTCCGGTCCTGGTACCGGCGCGCCCTGGTGGAGCTCAGCCACCTCCCGCACGTCGAACGCGTCGCGATCCAGACGAACCTGAGCCACCGCGTGTCGTGGACGTCGGACGCGGACCCCTTGCGGCTCGCGCTCTGGGCCACCTACCACCCCGGCCAGGTGCCCTACGAGCGGTTCCTGGGCAAATGCCGCGAGCTGGCCGACGGAGGCATCCGGTTCAGCGTCGGCATCGTCGGGCACCCCGACCACCTGGACGCCGCCCGCCGCCTCCGCGCCGACCTGCCCACCGGCACCTACCTGTGGGTCAACGCGGAGGAGGGGCGCCGGTACAGCGACGCCGAGGCCGACGCCTGGACCCGCATCGACCCCCTGTTCCCCGTCAGCCGCCGCCCGCACGCCAGCCGCGGCCTACCGTGCCGCACGGGCGAGTCCGTCGTGTCGGTGGACGGGGACGGGACGGTGCGCCGCTGCCACTTCGTCCCGTCCGTCCTGGGCAACCTCTACGACGGCACCTACCTCGACGCGCTCGCCCCGCGTCCCTGCCCGCTGGACACCTGCGACTGCCATATCGGCTACGTGCACCTGGAGCCGCTCGGCCTCTACGACACGTTCGCCGGGGGCATTCTCGAACGCATCCCCGCCCTGCTCCACCTCCCGTGAGGGGGAGTGAAGGTCAGGTCTGCTTCTGCGGGGCGTAGTCGGCCTCGTCCACACCGAAGGTCCACGCGACGCCCGCGCGCGCCGTCTGGGTGGTGGGCGGCACGCGCAGGTAGTAGGTGCGGTGCGTCCCGTCGGGCTCGGGCGTGGAGTTGACCACCTCGACCATGACGACGGGCTCGTCGCCGGGCAGTTCGATGGACCACAGCACGCCCGTCTCGTCCCGGTGCAGCGGCCGGGCGCCGGTCTCGGCCAGGTAGCGGTCGTATCCGAAGATCTCCAGCATCACCCGGCGCAGTTCGGCGTTCTCCTCGGTGGAGATGCGGGCGGCGGTGAGGCCGGTGAGCGACTCCACGAAATCGGACGGGATCGGCATGCCGCGCCAGGCGTGCAGGGCGAAACCGTCCGGGTAGGCCAGGGCCGGGCCGTCGCCGCGGTGCAGCCGTCCCGGCTCGTCGCGGTAGAGGTCCGAGGGGCGCTCGGACAGGATCACCAGCCCCTCGTACGGCCACCACCAGCCCGCGGAACGCGCGACCTCCGCCAGGCCCGCCAGCGGGCCGCCGAGCCGTCCGAGCGCCTCGAACAGCGCCAGCCACGGCCCGTCGTGCTGGCCGAGGACGGCGTCGAGCGTGGCGGCGCGCAGCAGGGTCCCGGCCTCGTTCTGGGCGGCCGAGGCGTCCTCGCCGCCCCCGCCCGCCAGGTCGCCGATGGCCGCGCGGACGCGCGTCACCAGCGACTGGACCTGGTTCCAGAGCAGACCACCCGTCTCGCCCCAGACACGCGGCCACTGCTCCGGCCCCTGTTCGGAACAGGCGGCGGCACGTGCCGCTTCCCACGGACGCGTCCTGACCTCGCCCAGCACGCTCACCCCCGCGGAGACGTCCCCGAGGTCTTTGTGGGCGAGATCGACCAGCTCGTCCAGACCGGCCGCTCTCAGCGCGTCGCCGTGCCCGGCCAGGATGGCCGCCGCGGCCGCCCCGCGCGCGGGGGAGGGCACCCACACGAACCGCGCGGGCGCCTCCAGACCGGCGGACGCGTAGGCGGCGGCAACGCCCGCCTCCGCCCGGGCACGGTCTGCGGGCCCGGTGCCGAACGCCGCCGACTGCCAGTCACCGACCACGAAGTGCGCCGCACGGGGCGCTTCGGTGAGCACGGCCTCAGTCCGCCACGACCCGGACGGCGCCGGGCACGTACTCGCGCTGCCGGATCACCCGGTACCAGCCCTTGGGCAACGTGATCGCCGCGTGCTCCTCGTGCACGAGCCGCCCGCCGGACGGCAGGTGCAGGTGGTCGGGCGCGAGCGGGTCGGGCACCCGCAGCAGCGAACCGGGCGCCGTCAGCGCGTGCGCGTGCCCGGTCGCCTCGCCGAGCGCGAGGACCATGCGCCCCCGTCCGTCGCGGGGGGCGGCCGGCAGTTCCCGCACGGACTGCGGGACGGACTCCTCCGGCACGGGCAGGATCAGGATGTCTCCTTGTCGGTACATGCGGTGAACGTAACGCCCGCCACCGACAGTTCTCGGGGCCGCGTCCGGGCCGCGTCCGGGCCGGGTCCGTCCTCGTCCGGCCTCAGAAGCCGCGCGTGCGGCGGGCGGCCGGGCGGGCCCAGCGGCCGGAGGCGCTCAGTCCGACGCGCTGGAAGGCCCGGACGAGTTCGCCGCCGAGGTTGACCCCGGCGCCCAGGGCGAGCGCCACCGAGAGCGCTCCAATAAGGCTCAGCACGCCGTCCTCCGGAGCGCCCGTGTTCAACTCCACCATGCCCCGGTACAGCATGGTTCCGGGCAGGAGGGGGCCGATCGCCGGGACCACGTAGGGCATCACCGGCGCCTGGTGGCGCCTGGCGAGCCAGTTCGAGAGCACGCCCACGACGGTCGCCGCCACCGCCGACGCGAGCACCGGAGGGAGGTCCCACCCTCGGAGCAGCACGTAAAGGACCCAGATCAGCCCTCCGCCCAGGGCCGACGCGGTCAGGACGTCCCGGGGCGCCGCCAGCGACACCGCGAACGTCACCGACACGGCCGCCGCCGCTAGTAGCTGGACGGGCTTCAGCGTCGCCGGAGCGCTCGGCAGATGGCTGACGTCGATCGGCACGTTCAGCTGGATCGCGATGTAGACGATCCCGCCCAGCCCCGCCACGATCGCCGCGATCATGAAGAAGACCTCCAGCATCCGCGCTCCGGCGCTCACCAGGTCACCGGTGATGCCGTCCTGGATGCTCGCGACCAGCGGACGTCCCGGCAGCAGCGCCAGGATCGCGCCCGTGACGATCGTGGCCGCGTGCGCGGGGTTGCCCATCGCCACCACCAGCGCCGCCCCCGTCGCGCCGATCGCCGCCGCCACCGTCAGCTGGAAGAACTCCGCCACACCCCGGCGCGCCAGGGCCGCCGCCGCGCGGTCGCCGAGCAGGGTGGCGACGAACGCGGTCCCCGCCACGAGCGGACCGCCGCCCGACAGCACGCTCGCCGACGCCGCGATGAACCCCAGCGACATGACGACGAGCCAGGCCGGATACGGAGGACGGCCCCGCTTCATCTCCGCGAGCCGCCTGTGCGCCTCCTCCAGCTCGACCATCCCGATGGACGCCTCCTGCACGAGGTTGTGCAGCGCAGTGAGCCGCCAGTACGCGGGCGTGCGGCGCCGGATGGCCCGCGACCCCGTCACCGGCGCCGCGCCCTTCCCCGGATGCGCGCTCACCAGAAGGCTCGTGAGCGTGACCTGGACCTCGCAGCGCGGCAGTTCGTAGGCCACCGCCAGCCCGAGCATCGCCTCGTTCACCCGCTCGGTCGTCTCGCCGCTGGCCAGAAGGAGTTCGCCCACCCGCAGGACGAGGTCGATCGCCCGCGGGTCGACCGTCTCGCCCGGCTCGTCCTCGGGGGGCTCGGGCGAATGGCCGTCCATGAGCGTGTGCCAAGTTCGTCGCAAGCGTTCCGCCGCGCCCATCCGCCGCCCCGCGTCCCTTCACCCGTAGGACTTGATCTTCCTGGGCAGGTTACCCAGGTCGTCGCCGCCCACAATCATTGGGGTTATCCACAGAACGGGATTCTGGTGCGGGTGGTCGGCGGGCGCTGATACCAAGGACGCATGAGCGATTTCGAGGGGCTACGAGGTGAGGCCGAGCGGTGTCTGCGCGCCCTGGCGGGCGATGGCGCGCGGCTCCGCGACGACCAGTGGACCGCGATCCAGGCCCTCGTCGTCGAGCGGCGGCGCGCGCTGGTCGTCCAGCGCACCGGCTGGGGCAAGTCCGCCGTCTACTTCGTCGCGACCCGGCTGCTGCGCGAGCGCGGCGCGGGCCCCACCGTGATCGTCTCGCCGCTGCTGGCGCTCATGCGCAACCAGATCGACGCCGCCGACCGCGCCGGCATCCACGCCCGCACGATCAACTCGGCCAACACCGATGACTGGGAGGCGGTCTTCGCCGAGGTCGAGGCGGGCGTCGTCGACGTCCTGCTGGTCAGCCCCGAACGGCTCAACAACCCCGACTTCCGCGACCTCGTGCTGCCCAAGCTCGCCGCCGGCGCGGGCCTGGTCGTCGTCGACGAGGCGCACTGCATCTCCGACTGGGGCCATGACTTCCGGCCCGACTACCGGCGGCTGCGCACGCTGCTCGCCGACCTGCCCCCCGGCATCCCCGTCCTCGCCACCACCGCCACCGCCAACGCGCGCGTCACGAAGGACGTCGCCGAACAGCTCGCCGGCGACGACGCCCTCGTCCTGCGCGGCCCGCTCGAACGCGAGTCCCTGCGCCTGGCCGTGGTGAAGCTCCCCAGCGCCGAGCAGCGCATCGCCTGGCTCGGCGAGCACCTGGCCGACCTGCCCGGCTCGGGCATCATCTACACGCTCACCGTCGCCGCCGCCCACGAGATCACCGGCTACCTGCGCGACCGCGGCCACGAGGTCGCCGCCTACTCCGGCCAGACCGAGCAGGCCGAGCGCCTCCAGGCCGAGCAGGACCTCCAGGGCAACAGGCTGAAGGCCCTCGTCGCCACCAGCGCCCTCGGCATGGGCTTCGACAAGCCCGACCTCGGCTTCATCGTCCACGTCGGCGCCCCGCAGTCCCCGGTCGCCTACTACCAGCAGATCGGCCGCGCCGGCCGCGGCGTCGACCGCGCCGAGGTCATCCTCCTGCCCGGCCCCGAGGACCGCGACATCTGGGCCTACTTCGCCAGCCTGGCCTTCCCGCCGGAGCACATCGTCCGCGCCACGCTCGACGTCCTGGAGAACGCCGGCCGCCCCCTGTCCACCGGCGCCCTGGAACCGCAGGTCGACCTCAACCGCGCCCGCCTGGAGATGATGCTCAAGGTCCTCGACGTCGACGGCGCCGCCCGCCGCGTCAAGGGCGGCTGGACCGCCACCGGCCGCCCCTGGTCCTACGACCGCGAACGCTACGAGCGCGTCACCGCCGAACGCCGCCGCGAGCAGCAGGCGATGCTCGACTACATCGCCGCCACCACCTGCCGGGAGAAGTTCCTCCGCGACCAGCTGGACGACCCGTCCGCCGCCCCCTGCGGCCGCTGCGACAACTGCACCGGCGACCACCGGTCCGCCGACGTCACCCCCCAGGGCGCCGCCCAGGCCCGCGACCGCCTGCACCGCCCCGGCGTCGACCTGGCCCCGCGCCGCATGTGGCCCACGGGCGTCAAGGACGACCTCGGCGTCTCCGGCCGCATCAAACCCGAGCACCTCGCCGAGACGGGCCGCGCCCTCGGCCGCCTCACCGATATCGGCTGGGGCAACCGCCTCCGCGACCTGTTCGCCTCCGCCGACACCGACGTCCCCACCGACATGGTCGACGCGGTCGTCAAGGTCCTCGCCGCCTGGGACTGGCCCGCCCGTCCCGCCGGCGTCGTCACGATCGGCTCCCACTCCCGCCCGCGCCTGGTCACCAGCCTGGGCCACCGCATAGCCGAGATCGGCCGCCTGCCCTACCTGGGCGAGCTGACCCCCACCGGCGCCCCCGTCCCCCGCCGCCACAACAGCGCCCAGCGCCTCCGCTCGGTTTGGCACTCCTTGACCGTCCCCCCCGACCTGGCCACCGCCCTCTCCACCGCCCCCGGCCCCGTCCTCCTGGTGGACGACCGCATAGAAACCGGCTGGACCATGACCGTCGCCGCCCGCCTCCTCAAAGACTCCGGAGCCCCCGCAGTACTCCCCCTAACCCTCGCCACCCCCAACTAGCAAGCCACCACCCCCACCCAAACCACCGGCCCCACCCAAACCACCGGCCCCACCCAAACCACCGGCCCCACCCACAGCCACCCACTCGACACCCACAACCACCCGCCCTACACCCAACTCACCTACCTCCCCACCAAGCCCTCCCCCCGACGCTCGCGACCCGACCAAGGAGGGCGCCAACTGCCACACGCAAGCCGTCCAGACTGCGGAAACCGTCCAGACTGTGGCCCCGGACCGCTGTCTCTCCCCAGCGAAGCCGGAACCCCGCCGTCCTCCCCTGGCGGCGTCGGCCTAGCGAGGTGCCGTCCCACCGACGGAGAATCAGCTGGCCTCTGCCCAGGGCCGCTGACCTCCCAAAGGAGGCCAAACTTCTCGCCACACCGCCTCTGGTTCCAACGGCGCCAAACGGGTGAGCCGAGCTAGCGGAGGGGCCACTGCGCGTACGGAGACTGCCCGGCCTACAGCAATCCGCCGACCGACCCCCGGGGAGCCGGAGCGCCCGCCGTGCTCTCGCTGACCGTGGGAACGCTGGCCTAGGAGGGTGCCAACTGGCAAATGGGGGTCGCCCGGACTATAGCTATGGGCCGCTTGGCCCCAGGGATGCTGGAGCCCTCGCCGCGCTCCCTTCGTTCCAGCGGTACCGAGCAGGAAGCGCCGAAGAGGTAGCGCCGAGCAGGGGGTGCCGAGCAGTGGGGTGCCGAACAGGGGAGGGTGCCGATGCGCGTATGAAGGCTGCCCAGCCTCCGGCCCTCCGCCGACCGAACCCCGGGGAGCCGGAGCGCCCCGCCGTGCTCCCGCTGGCTCCGGTGACGCTGACCTAGGAGGGTGCCGACGGGCGTATGGGGTTGCCCGGACAGGCCATGGGCCGCTTTACGCTCAGGGAGGCTGGCCCCCTCGCCATGCTCCCTTGTTCCGACGCTGCCGAACGGGGAGTGCCAAACACAGGGGTGCCGAACAGGGGAGGGTGCCGATGCGCGTATGGAGGCTGTCCAGCCTCCGGCCATCCGCCGACCGACTCTCAGTGAAGCGGAGCTCCTGCCGTGCTTCTGCTGGCTCTGGTGACGCTGACCTAGGAGGGTGCCGGCTGGCGGATGGGGTTTGCCCGGACGATGGTCGTGGGCCGCTTCCCTTCCGGGAGGCCGGAGCCGTCGCCGCGCTCGCGATGGCTCTGGCGACGTTGAACCAAAGGGACCGACAAGCGCGTCACGGAGGAAAGATCATGGGCGCCGTGCTCTGGCGGCGGTGAACCGAAGGGCCCGACATTTGTGGAGGCTGCCTGGGCTATGACCGTGGCCGCCGCCTTTTCGGCAAGGCCGAGCTTCCGGCGTCCTGCCCTGACTTTCGCGATCCCGTCCTAAGGAAGGGGTGACCAGTTCCGCAGCTCCGTGCAGAGTTGGTGCTGGGGCGGCGGCCGAAGACGGTCAGCGGCGTGGCCTGGGGGTGGGGTATGCGCTGGCGGCGACCAGGAGGACGGGTTCGCGGCTTTGCGGCTTGACCTCAACTTAGCTCTAGGTTCTACGGTGGTTGAATACGCAACCACCTAACGGGAGCAGATATGCCGACTCAGGAGACCGCCGACGCCGAGCTGGCCGCACAGCCCGCCGCCTACTGGACCGGACTGGCCTACGAGGCCCTCGTCGCGTTCACTCGAGCCCGGCAGGCCGAGCAGGGCTACACCCATCCGCAGTTCTGGCTGCTGCGCAATCTGTCCAAGAACGACATCTCGCCTGACGGCCACGGCATGACCATTCCTGAGTTGCAGGACGCGATGCGCTCCTACATCAGGCCGGAGGACGATCTGAAGGCCGAGGCGGAGGTCCTGCTGGAACGCGGCTGGCTCACCCGCGACGCCGAGGGGCGGCTGTGGATCACCGAGGCGGGGGAGCGGGCGCGGGTCGATCTCGGACGGCACGCCCCGGCGATCCGGGCCCGCATCCACGAGGGCATCGACGACGCCGACTACGTCACCGCGTTGCAGGTGCTCCAGCGGATGATCCGCAACACCGGCGGCACTCCCGCCTGAGGCGGTGACCACGGGCGTTCTCATAGCCGATCACGAGGCCGTGAGGGGGACCCCTCCGTGGTTACCTGCGTGCGCCGTTCCCTGTGGGTGGTCGGTCCGGGGCGGAGCGTTCTGCGACTTGTGGTGGCGGGGGGCGGCGGGCGCCAGTCCAGGTGGGGCCTGGGCTGGTGCCCGGTGCCGCCCCGCCCGCGCGCCCCTGTCGGCGCGGGTGGGCGATGGGCCGGTCCGTGCGCGCGGCCCCGCGCACGGACCGACGATCGGCCCGGGGCGCCGCGGCGGAGAAGAGCCGCGGCGAACCGGGAGTTCCTAGGTGGCCGCCTTCCCGGAGTACACGAGCTTGTCGGCCGGTTCCACGACCACCTCGGACGGCACGGACGCGACGATCTTCGCGGGGACGTCCTTGGGCTGGACGGGGCGCTCGGGGGCGGACGGGCTCACGGGTGCACTTCCTCGGTCGGGGGCGAGACCAAAGTGTTCTAGAGGTTAGGAAACGCTGTCCAGCTGTTTCAAAGAACATCTTGAGATAAGTTGGGCGGGAAATGTCATCATTTCCCGCCGGGATGCACGCTCGGCCATTTCGGGAGCAGGTAGTAATGTCACCCCTCGTGGCCCCGTCCCTCGACGAGCTTCTCGACTGCCCGTCCGGCCTGCTCGACACCACGTTCGACCAGCTCCGGACGCTGCTCGTGGTGCACTCAACGGGGTCGGCGCTGCGTGCCGCGCGGGTCCTCGGACGGGAGCAGTCGAGCGTGCAGAAGCAGCTCGACACGCTGAACCGCAACAGTCAGGCATTGTGCGGGGAGGTGCTGACCGTCCGGCAGGGGCGCGGGAAGGACTTCCTGTTCACGCCCACCGGCGAGACGACGGTCGAGCTGGCGAGGCAGACGATCGGGAGCTGGCTGGAGTCCATCCACTGGAGCCGTCGGCGGCTCGGCCGCATGCTGACGGTCGGTACGACCGAGTTCACGCTGCCGATCGTGTCGCGGGCGTGGGACCGGGTGTCGGAGGAGTTCCGGCAGCGCGAGGTGGAGTTCAAGGTCGCGCACGTCCGCACCAAGGACCTGTGGTCGCGCCTGGAGACCAAGCAGGTCGATCTGATCTGCGGCAGCATCGTCAGCACGCCGGAGGGCGACCGCCGCCTCGACGAGTACGAGGTCATCGAGTACGCGCGGGGGCAGGCGCTGCTGCTGACGAACCTGTCCGAGAACGAGCTGCCGGACGGACCGGTGCGCACGAGCGGCCTCGCCGGCGTCCCGCTGGTGGTGCCGCCCGCCGGGCTCGTCGCCGACCTGCTGGCCACCTGGTACGGTCCGAACTTCCGGGACCGGCTGAGCGTGGTCGCCGACATCGACGACGTCCACTACGGGTTGTCGCTCCTGAAGTCGGGCTTCGTCCGCGGCTGCATGATCGTGACCGGGTCGATCGGGCGCGGCATGGCGGGGCAGGACGATCCCGACGCGGTCCCGCTGCGCGCGATCAAGCTGCGCGACGACATGGAGCCCAGGGCCGAGCTGATGACCGGCGCGTTCGTCCGCCGCGCCGACCTCGAACGCTACGACGCCGGCCACCCGCTCAACCGCCTGTGGGACGCGGTCCGCGAGGACGTCCGCACCTATACCCCCTCCGCCTGACCCCCCAGGCCACCCCCGCTGCCTGACCCACTAGGCCAGCCTCCTTGCCTGACCTTCGGCTCGCGTCCGCCGCCCCCCGCGTCCGCCGCCCCCCGCGTCCGCCGCCCCCCGCGTCCGCCGCCCCCCGCGTCCGCAGCTCTCGAACCCGTAGCTCTCGCGTCCGCGGCTTTCGCGTCCGTGGCTCTCGCGTCCGTGGCTCTCGCGTCCGTGGCTCTCGCGTCCGCGGCTCTCGCATCCGCAGGTCTCGCGCCCGTCGGCTACGGCCCCGGTGTCCGTCGGTTATAGGCCCGCGTCCGCCATCCTTCCGCGTCCGTCGGTTGGAGGTCTGTGACTGTCGTCCGGCCGCGTTCGTCGGTCACGGCCTTCTGCGTCCGCCGGTCACACCCTCCCGGCGTTCGCCGTTCTGCGTCCGGGGGTCACGGGCCCCGCGTCCATCGTCTGTCTGCGTCCGTCGGTTACAGGTTCGTGTCCGGCGTCCGGCCGCGTCCGTCGGTCACGGCCTCCTGCGTCCGCCAGTCACGGCCTTCCTGTGTTCGCCGTTCTGCGTTCGGCGGTCACGGGCCCCGCGTCCGTCGTCCGGCTGCGTCCGCCGGGCGTGGCGCGCGCGTCCGACGTCCGCGCGTTGTCGGTGTGGCTTGTCGGGCGTGTACGCCTGTGGTGCGTCGTCCACGGTCCGTGTGTGCCTGCGGTTCGCTGCCCGTTGCCCGTTCGGCTGGCCGCCCGTGTGGGCGGCAGTGGTTGGGGACGGGGGTGGGTCAGGTTTTGATCTGGTTGTCCACCACGTCCAGGGACGGGCGGGCGCCCAGGTGTTGCAGGGCCTGGGCGGCCAGGCGGCAGCCTGCGGTGAGGGCGTCGGCGGGCTGCTTGCCGTCCAGCCAGGGCGGGAGGAAGCCGGCCACGAACGCGTCACCCGCGCCGGTGCCGTCGATGATCTTCTCGACGGGTTCGGCGGCGACCGTGACGGGTTCGGGGCGGCCGTTGGTGTACCAGAGGGCGCCGTCGGCGCCGACGTTGACGACGACCTGCGGATACCAGGCGGTGAGGACCTTGGCGGCCTGGTCGGGGTTGTCGCGGCCGGTGAGGATCTCGGCCTCGGTGTGGTTGACGACCAGGAGGCGGGCGCCCTGCGTCCACTCCAGGAAGGGCTCGGCGCCCATGCGCTTGAGCGGGGAGGACGAGCCGCCGTCCACGGAGATGGACATCTGCGCCTGGCGGGCGAGGTCCAGGGTGTGGCGGGCGGCCTTGCGGGAGCCCTCGTTGATCAGCGAGTAGCCGGACAGGTGCAGGTGGGTGCCCTGGACGAACAGGTCCTTGCAGCGCTCGATGTCCTCGGGGAGGAGGGCGCCGTTGGCTCCCGGGTCCGACAGCATGGTGCGGTCGCCCTTGTGGGTGACCATGACCACGCAGGTGCCGGTGGGGCGCTCCTGGTCCATGACGAGGCGGGCGTCGACCCCGTACCCCATCAGCTCCATGTCGCGGTTGCGGCCCGCGATGTCGGCGCCGCGGCGGCCGACGAAGGCCACCTCGACCCCTTCGAGGGCGAGCCACGAGGCCACGTTGGCGCCGGAGCCGCCCCCGTGGATCGTCACGGCGGCGGGCGTGTCGCTGCCCTTGGCCAGGGGGAACGCGGCACGGGCCACGGTGTCTGTCATAAGATCGCCGACCACGACCACGCGCGTCATGGAGTCATCACCTCGATCAACACGGCCCGCGCGAGCGGCATCCTGGGCGTGTGCTCGACCGTAACAGCTCTTGCCCCCCGAAGAGGTCTCGAACGCGCAGCGAAAGCAAGGAAGCCCTCCTTTTTCCCGGCAAGCTCACCAGGGGCGGCGTGCCTTACGCTCTGGTACGTGACCGAGCGTTACCCGGATCAATGGGAGGCCGACGTCGTCCTCAGCGACGGCGGAACGGCCCATCTGCGGCCCATCCGGAGCGAGGACGCCGAGATTCTGCGGGTGTTCTACGCGCGGCTGTCGCCGGAGTCGATCTACTACCGGTTCTTCTCGCCCCGGCCGAGCCTCACCGACCGTGAGGTCGAGCACTTCACGTCGGTCGACCACGACCGGCGCGTCGCGCTGATCGCCACGATCGGGGAGGAGATGGTGGCGGTCGTCCGGTACGACAGCTTCGAGGACCGTCCGGAGACGGCGGAGGTCGCGTTCCTGGTGGAGGACGCGCACCAGGGACGGGGGCTCGGCGCGGTGCTGCTGGAGCACATCGCGGCGGCGGCGCGGGAGCGGGGCGTGCGGCGGTTCGTGGCGAACGTGCTGCCCGACAACCGGCGGATGACGCGGGTGTTCCGGGAGGCGGGCTACGAGGTCGGGCAGCGGTTCGAGGAGGGCGTGATCGAGCTCGTCCTGGACCTGGCGCCCACCGAGACGTCGCTGGAGGTCATGACGGCGCGCGAGCACCGGGCGGAGTCGCGGTCGATCCAGCGGCTGCTGTTCCCGCGGTCGGTGGCGGTGATCGGGGCGAGCCGGGCCGAGCACAGCGTGGGGCACACGGTCCTGCGGAACCTGCTCGGCGGGAACTTCACCGGTCCGGTGTATCCGGTGCATCCGACCGCGATGGCCGTGGCGGGTGTGCGCGCGTACGCGTCGGTCCTCCAGATCCCGGACGATGTGGACCTCGCCGTGGTGGCCGTCCGCGCGGATGCCGTCCACGGGGTGGTGGACGAATGCGCGGGCAAGGGCGTGCGTGGGCTGGTGGTGGTGTCGTCCGGCTTCGGGGAGACGGGGCCGGAGGGGCGGGCGAGCCAGGAGGAGCTGGTCCGGCTCGCGCGCGCCTACGGGATGCGGGTCGTGGGGCCCAACTGCCTCGGCATCGCCAACACCGACCCGGACGTGCGGCTGAACGCGACTTTGGCGCCGACCCTGCCGGGACGCGGCCCGGTGGGGTTCTTCTCGCAGTCCGGCGCGCTCGGCATCGCCATCCTCCAGCGGACGGCGGCGCGCGGCCTCGGGCTGTCCACGTTCGTCTCCGCCGGGAACCGGGCCGACGTGTCCGGCAACGACCTGATGCAGTACTGGGAGGAGGACCCGGCGACCAAGGCCGTCCTGCTGTATCTGGAGTCGCTGGGGAACCCGCGCAAGTTCGCCCGGCTCGCGCGCAGGCTCGGCCGCCGTAAGCCGATCGTGGCGGTGAAGAGCGGACGCGGGACGCAGGGTGTTCCGATCGGGCACTCGGCGCGGGCGCTGACCCTGCCCGACCACGCGGTCAGCGCACTGTTCGCGCAGGCCGGCGTCATCCGCGTCGAGGACCTGTCGGAGCTGTTCGACGTCGCGCAGTTGCTTGCCTACCAGCCGCTCCCGGCCGGGGACCGTATCGCGATCATCGACAACTCCGACTCGCTGGGGCTGCTGGCGCAGGACGCGGCGACCGCGCTCGGCCTGGAGGTCAGGCCGCGCCTGGACCTCGGGCCCCGCGCGGGCGCCGAGGAGTACGAGGCCGCGCTCGCCGGGGCGCTCGCGGACGACGCGGTCGACGCGGTCGTCGCGCTGTTCACGCCCCCGACGATCGGCGGCTACGACCTGCGCGTCCCCGAGCGGATCGTGCGGCTGGCGGAGGGGTCGTCCAAGCCGATCGTGGCGACGTACCTGGGGTTCGAGGGGATGCCCGCCGATCTGCGCGTCCCGGGGCCGGACGGGTCCGCCGCCGAGGGGTCGGTCCCGTCCTACGCGGCGCCGGAGGACGCGGTGCGGGCGCTGGCGTACGTCGTCCGGTACGCGCAGTGGCGGCAGCGTCCGGTGGGGCGTCTCCCGGACCTGCCCGACGCCGACCGCGATCGCGCGCGAGGCCTGGTGGAGGAGTGGCTCGGACTCGGGGACGGGGGCCCGGTGCACGTCACGTCCGAGCAGGCCGCCGAACTCCTCGCCTGCTACGGCATCGAGGCCGGCGGCGAGGGCGGGGGAGTGCCGACCCGCATCGTCTCCATGGAGGACGCGTCGTTCGGCGCCGTCGTGTCGTTCGGCCTGGCCGACGAGACCGCCGCTCTCCTGGACGACCGCGCCTACCGGCTCGGGCCGCTCACCGACGCCGAGGCGGCCGACCTGGTCCGCGCGATCCGGACGGCCCCGCTCCTGCTCGGCCATCGCGGCGCCGAACCGGTCGACCTCGCGGCGCTGGAGGGGCTGCTCGTCCGGGTGTCGCGGCTCGGCTACGAGATCCCCGAGGTGGCGCGGCTGGAGCTGAACCCCGTCATGGCGGACGCGTCCGGCGCCGCCGTCGGCCGCGTCACCCTGCGACTGGAGCGCCCGCTCGGCCCGCGCCCCGAACTCGGCCCGCGCCGCCTGCCCTGACCCCTCCCCCCGGCGCCCTGCCCTGACCGTCAGCCCGGCGCCCGCCTTGATGCTCAGCCGGGCGGCGGGGTTGATCCTCAGTCGGGCGGCGGCGTTGATCGTCGGCCGGGCGCCCGCCCCGATCGTTGGCCGGGCGCCTGCCCTGACCCCTCAGCCGGGCACCGGCCCTGATCGTTGGCCGGGCGCCTGCCCTGACCCCTCAGCTGGGCGGCGGCGTTGATCGTCCGCCGGGTACCCGTCCTGATCGTCAGCCCGGCGCCTGCCTTAGTCTTCAGCCGGGCACCGGCCCTGATTGTCAGGCGGGCACCGGCCCTGATCGTTCGGCCGGGCGGCTGCGCTGAGACCTCAGCCGGGCGGTGGGGGTGGGCTGGGCTCCGGCGTTGGCGGGACGGGGTCGGGTTCCGGTGGGCTCGGCGGGCTCGGGTCCGGTGGAGGCCCCGGGGGTGTCGGCTCCGGCGGAGGGCCGGGCGGGACGGGGTCGGGTGCGGGTCCCGGCGGCACCGGGCCGGGAGGTTGCGGGGCCGGTCCGGGCGGCGGCTCGGGGGGCGGCACCAGCGGCTGAGGCGTGGGAGCCGGGTCGGGCGTGGGCGGCGGAACCGGGGGCGGGGACGGCAGCGGATCTTTGTCCATACCCCTCCCGTACCCCGCGTCCCGTCCCCTGACCACGTCCCAGGGGCATGTGCCGGTTCTGGCATGTGCGCGCCCGCCCCCGGACAGGGCAGGATGGGGGCCATGAGGGAAACCCGAGCGACCGATCACGGTTTGCGCACGGCGATCGAGCGCAGCGGTTACTATCCGGTACTGGTCGCGGACGCGGTGGAGTCGGCCGTCGGTGACGAGCGCGTCATCGCCTACGTGGTGCACCACGAGGCCACCTTCGACCCCGCGATGGAGGTGCGCCGGCACGTGACCGTGCTGGTGCTGTCGGCGAGCCGGCTGCTGGTGTGCCACACCGACGAGCACCCGCCCGGCGAGGGCATGGCCCAGCCGCACGCGTCCACCACCACCGAGGCCGTCAAGCTGGACCGCGTCCAGTCGGTCGCGGTGACCCGGGTCGTCCCGGACCCCGCGTCCTACGTGCCGGGGGTGCCGCCCACCGAGGTCGTGCTGACGATCGGCTGGGGCGCGATCGCCCACATCGACCTGGAGCCCGCGACCTGTGGCGACGAGAACTGCGAGGCCGACCACGGCTACACCGGCAGCGTCACCGCCGACGACCTGTCGCTGCGGGTGAGCGAGGCCGCCGACGGCGCCGAGGCGGTCGCGCAGGTGCTCGCCTTCGCCGAGGAGCTCTCGACCGCGACGGCGCGGTGAGCACCGCCGACCGCGAGGCGGACGCCCGCGACCGCGAGGCGAACCCCCGCGATCCCGTGGTCAGCGCCCGGGACCGCGAGGTGAGCGCCCGCGATCCCGGGGTGAGCGCGTTGTCCCCGCGTCCGGCCGCCGCCCCGGGTTCGGTGGCGCGGCCGGAGGCGCCTCGGTATGGGGCGGGGGCGCTCGCCGATCTTCCGCCGTCGGTGCTGTCCGCGCTGGGCGTGCCGGGCGGGGTGAACGTGCTCGGCCTGCCGTCGGTGCCGCGCGTGTGCGTCCTGATCGTGGACGGGCTCGGCTGGGAGCTGCTGCGCGCCCACCCGGCCGACGCGCCGTTCCTGAACGCGATGGACGGCGGCGCGATCACGGCCGGGTTCCCCGCGACGACGGTCACGAGCCTCGGTTCGCTCGCCACCGGCCTGCCGCCCGGCGGGCACGGCCTGCTCGGCGTGCAGGTGGCGGTGCCGGGCACCGGGCGGCTGCTCAACTGCCTGCGCTGGCGGGACGACTCGGTCGACCCGGCGACGTTCCAGCCCGCCCCGACCGTGTACGAGCGCGCGGCGGCGGACGGCGTCGAGGTCGCCTACGTCGGGCTCGGCTACTACCGGGGGTCCGGGCTGAGCCGCGCCACCACCCGGGGTGCGACCTACCTGCCCGCCGACAGCCTCGGCCAGCTCGTCGGGCGGGCCGAGTACGCGCTCGGCCTCGGCGACCGGTCGTTCGTCACCGTCTACCATCCCGACCTCGACTCGACCGGGCACCGGTTCGGCGTCGCGTCCGCCGACTGGCGCGTCCAGCTGCGGTTCGTCGACGACCTCGCGCGGCGGATCGCGGACGTCCTGCCCGCCGGGGCGGCGCTCTACGTGACCGCCGACCACGGCATGGTCGACCCGTCCGAGCGGGTGGACGCCGACACGGTCCCCGGGTTGCGCGAGGGCGTCGCGCTGCTCGGCGGCGACGCGCGCTGCCGGTACGTCTACAGCGAGCCGGGCGCGCACGACGACGTCCTGGCGGCGTGGACGGACGTCCTCGGCGACCGCGCCTGGGTCGTGTCCCGCGACGAGGCCGCCGCGAGCGGCTGGTTCGGCGAGCTCGCGCCCGGCATGGCGGAGCGGATCGGCGACGTGGTCGCGGTCGCGCGCGGCGAGCTGGCGATCACCGCGTCCGAGCGGGAGCCGTGGCTGGAGCGGATGGTCGGCATGCACGGCTCGCTCGTCCCGGCCGAGCTGCTGATCCCGCTGCTGAGTACGTCGCGCCCCTGACCGGCACGGTCAACGGCGGCGCGGTGCGCGGCGGCCTAGGCTACGAGTTGTGACGAACCAGAACTCGCCCCTCCCGAATCGGGGCAAGGCCGGTCAAACTGGCGAGGTGCATCCTCTCATCGAAGTGCCCGCGCTGGACCGGCTGCTCCGGCAGCAGACCCCCATGGTCCTGCTGGACGTGCGATGGCATCTGGGGGGCCCGCCCGGGATCGAGTCCTATCGCCGGGGCCACCTGCCCGGGGCGGTCTTCGTCGACCTCGGCCGGGACGTCGCGGGGCCGCCCGGCGAGGGCGGGCGGCATCCGCTGCCCGAGTCCGGCGACTTCGAGGCCGCCATGCGCCGCGCCGGGGTGTCGGCGGACAAGCTCGTCGTGGTCTACGACGACGCCGACTCCACCGCCGCCGCCCGGCTCTGGTGGGCGCTGCGCTATTTCGGCCATGACCGCGTCCGGGTTCTGGACGGCGGGTACAGGGCGTGGACGGAGGCGGGCCACCCGGTGACCACCGCCGAGCCGGAGGTCAAGCCGGGCGACTTCATCGCCGATCCCGGACGGCTGCCCGTCCTGGACGCCGACGGCGCCGCCGCGCTGGCCGGTGCGGGCGTCCTGCTCGACGCGCGGGCCGCCGAGCGCTTCCGCGGCGAGCGGGAACCCATCGACCCCGTCGCGGGCCACATCCCGGGGGCGCGGAACGCCCCCACGTCCGGGAACGTCGGCGTGGACGGCCGCTTCCTGCCGCCGAGCCTGCTGCGCGAGCGGTTCGCCAAGCTCGGCGCGACCGACGCGCTCGACGTCGGCGCCTACTGCGGCTCCGGTGTGACGGCCGCGCACGAGATCCTCGCCCTCAACCTCGCCGGAATCCCGGCCGCCCTCTACGTCGGCTCCTGGTCCCACTGGGTGACCGACCCGTCCCGTCCGGTCGCCACCGGCGACTGAGCAGCCCCGGACGCGGCGCGGCTTCGGCCGCGCCGCGCCCGGGGCCGACGACGTGCTGAGCGGGCGGTCAGCCCAGTCCCATGCAGAGGAAGCCCATCACACCTGGGGTTCGCGGGACGGACGCCAGCGCGCGCGCCGGTGACCCGCCCCCGGCCAAGGCGGTGTGGAAGGCGGCCATGAACTCCGGTGCCGCCTCGTCCCGGACGGGGGTGACGCTGGTGATGACCGTGGCCGTGCCCAGGGCGAGCAGGACCCCCGCCATGCCGAGGACGGCGTCGCCCTCGTCCGCGCGTCCGCCGTCGCAGGAGGAGAGCACCACCACGCGCGGTGCGGTGGTCAGCTCGTCCAGGTCGTGGACCATGAGCGGGCCGTCCGCCATGCGCAGGCGCGAGAACAGGGCGTTGCCAGGCTGAAATTCCCCGTGGGCGGCGATGTGGGCGAGCGCGGCGCCGTCCAGGGCGTCGCGGACGGCTTCCGCGCGCGCCCCCGGACCGTCCAGGACGACCGCCCGCGGATAGAGGCGCCGCAGCGCGGACAGCTCGCGCGCGGTGTGCTCCAGGCCGGGCCCTCCGGCCAGCACGGTATGCCCCGCCGCCCGTTCGACGGCCGCGGCCCGCAGCCACGCCCCCGCCGACGGGACGACCGTGAACGGGCGTCCGGCCAGCGGCGGCAGTGCCGCCCACGGCAGGCCGTGCAACCGTCCGGGCGGGGCGATGACCAGTTCGCGGTCCCCGATGTCCAGCTGGAGCGGGCCCAGCAGCTGGCGGCCGAGGCGTTCGCGGGAGCGGGCGAGCGTCTGCGCGGCGGACGCGTCGTCCTCCGCCGCCGCGAGGTGGCGGAGCGCGAGCCGCGCCAGCGTGAGGTGGTGGACGGCGGCCGCGCACGTCCCGAGGCGGCGCCGCCGGACGCGCCCGTCGGCGATCGTCACGGCGTGCAGGTCGCCGCCGACCGCGACCAGCTCGACCAGCGCCCGCCCGGCCAGCGCCGCGACGACGTCGTCGAGCTCCGGGGAGCGCCGCGCGAGGCCGTCGGGGGCGCGGCGCCGGGTGTGCGCCATCACCCGCGACTCCAGGACGGCCAGCTCGTTCGACAGCGCGGAGCCGAGGCCCCCGCGCGCCGTGTCGGCGGTGTGCTCGACGCTGAGCGCGCGCAGGGCGGCCAGCGCGGCGGCCCGCTCGGGGTCCCGGGGCGGGCGCACCCGCGCCGGGCGGGCCACCGCGCGGCGCCGCTCCTCCACCGCGAACAGCTCCTGCGCGGAGCGGGCCAGCCCGAGCCCGAGGGCGGCCAGCTCCGTGGTGAACCCCGCCGCCCGCGCGCGCAGGTCGAGCGCGCCGAGCGCCTCCGCGTGGTCCTCGGCGATCTCCAGCCCGATCCGGACGGCGTCCATCGCGCCCTTGTGGTCCTCCATCGCGCGGCGTTCGAGCGCGATCGCGTGCCAGGCCGAGATCCGCACGGACGCCGGGCCGCGCATGCTCCCGATCGTCGACAGCAGGTGCCCCGCCGGGCGGCCCTGCGCCAGCGCCACGCGCGCCGCGACGACGCGGGCGTCGGCCGCCGCGACGACCCAGCCGCCGTCCTGGAGCCGATCCGCCGTGGCCACGGCCGTCCGGTACAGCAGCGGCGACCGCTCCCCGCACGTCCAGCGGGCCCGCAGCAGCAGGTGCTCGGCCAGCAGCATCCAGCCGATGCGCTCCTGCTCGGCGAACTTGATCCGGGCGCGCTCGGCCGTCCCGACCGCCCGCACCGCCTGGCCGCCCGCCAGTTCGGCGTGGGCGAGCAGCAGCAGGCCGTCCGCGACGTCGCACCGGTACCCGTTCGCCGTGACCGCCGCGAGGGCGTCCTTGAGGAGCGGGCGCGCCTCGTCTGCCAGGCCAGCCATGATCAGGGCCTCCGCCTGGTCGAACCGGCACTGCGCCAGGCGCTCGCCGACCAGGCCGGGCTCGGCCTCCGCGAAGAGCCGCAGCGCGCGCGAGAGGTCCCCGCGCCGCGACATCGCGAAGCCCAGGTTGGCCTTGGCCGTCGCCGTCTGGTGCGCGAGCCCGGCCGCCTCGCCCACCGCGATCGCCTCCGCCAGGACCGCCTCCGCGCCGTCGAGGTCCCCGCCGAGCGCCTGCGCCAGGCCCAGGTTGGCCAGCAGGCCGTTGAGCGTCGCGGGATCGTCCCCGCGCCGGAGCTTGCGCAGGGCCCGCGCCGCCACGTCCTGCGCCTCGGCGAGCCGTCCGGCGCGGGCGAGCGCGCACGCCGTGTTCGCGGCGAGCCGGTCGGCGTCCGCTCCGCGCAGGACGGGCGCCGCCGCTCCCGCGCACGCCAGCGCCGCGCCCGGCTCGCCCCGCGCGGCGAGCAGCCCGACCAGGTTCATCCTCACCTGCGCCGCCGCGTACGGATCGGCCCAGCCCTCCGAAGGCTCGGGCGGCACGGCCACGCCGAACGGCAGGTCCAGCGGGTCGGGGACGGACGCCCCCCTGCGGCCCTCCGCCAGGTCCAGGGCGCTGCGGAGATAGCGCAGGCCGTCGTCCAGCAGACCCTGCTCCTTGGACGCCAGCCCCGCCACGCGCAGCGCGAGGATCTCCTCGGACGGCACGGACGCGCTCTCCAGAAGCGACAACGCGCGGGTGCGGGCCGCCACCGGGGACATGGCCACCAGCCGCAGCAGCGCGCGCTCTCCCTGCCCCTTCACAACAGGGGGTTTCACCACGGGCCCCATCACAACCGGATCCAACTCGTGACGACGGACGTCCCGTCCGGGAACCGCAGGTCGAGGCTGACGACGCCGTCGGGGACGCGCGGCAGGCAGAACAGCCCGGACGCCTCCACGCGCGCCGTCACCTCGCCCGGCGCGAGGTCGGGGTGGCGGACGTACACGACGACGTCCGCGGACGGGATCAGCCGCCCGGTGATCTCGCGGTCCCACCCGGACCGCGCCACCTCGACCTCCACGGTCAGGCCGGGGCCGGTGAACGTCAGCGCGCGGACGCCGCCGCCGCGGACGGTGCCCGCGACCCGCCCGGCCAGGTCGCCGGTGAGCGCCGCCAGCACGGCCGACGGAGTCCGCCAGGCGAGCGCGGAGCGTCCCGCCGCGAGGACGGCCTCCGGGAGGGGGTCGAGCGTGTCGAACGCGGCCCGCACGCGCGCGAGCAGTTCGTCGTCGTTCACCGGACGAGCCCGCGCAGCGTCTCCAGGCAGCGCGCCCGGGTCGGCCCGACGCTGCCGACCGGTATCCGCAGCGCCGCCGCGAGATCGGCCTGGCCCGCGTTCTGCGCGACCATCCGCAGCAGCACCTGGCAGCGCCGCGGGAGCGTCGCGATGGCGGTGGCGACCTGCCCGAGGCGCTCCCGGGCCACCACCACCTGGTCGGGCGCCGACTCGGGCGCCGCCACGACCAGCGGCGGCAGGTCGCGGCCCGCCCGCGCCGCCAGCCGCGCGCTCTCGTGCCGCGCGGTCGTCGCGAGCCACGCGCCGACCGCCGCTGGGGCGCGCAGCCCGTCCATCCGCTCCACCAGCCGCAGCCACGTGGTCTGCACCACGTCGCCGGAGTCGGCGTCGCCGAGCCCGTGCCCGCGCGCGATCGCCCAGAGCATGCCGCTGTAGCGCTCGACCAGCCGGGCCCACGCGGCGCCGTCGCCGTCGCGGGCCCGGTTCATCAGTTCGTCCGTCCCGTCTTGCAGGGCCATCGAAGTCTCCTCCGGAGGCCCCCCGCTCCCTTCAATCTAGGGGTTCGGTGACGGTCCCGGCACCCACGGTTACCGGTTCGCGTCCGTGCCGTGCTCAAGAACTGATGATTACCCCGAGGTCGGGAAGGGTAGGGCGGTGCGTCGGATCCAGCACCCGGTCGGCCGCCGTCACCGCGTCGAGGTCCTCCCGCGCGGCCAGCCCGGCGATCCTCCCCGCGACGGCCGGGGCCGCGAACGAGGTCCCGCTCCAGCTCGCGTAGCCGTGGAAGTCGGCCGCCCGGCCGTTGAACTCCACGTAGCTGCTGGTCACGTCCACGCCCTGCGCGCACGCGTCCACCCACCAGCCGTAGTTGGAGAACCGCGCGCGGTCCGCGCCGTCCAGCGCCGCGACGCCGACCACCGGCCCGAGCGCGGCGGGCCAGAACGGCCGGTCGGACGCGGCGTTGCCCGCGCACGCCACCACGACCGTCCGGCGGCCGAGCGCCGCGACCGCCCGCGCCAGCACCGGGGACGGCCGGTCGTCGAAGGTGTGGCAGCCGAGCGAGAGGTTGACGACGTCCGCGCCGCCCCACGCCGCCAGCCACGTCAGCGCCCGGATCACCGCCGCCTCGTCGCCGACGCCGTCGCCGCCGATCACCCGCCGGGCCCGCAGCCGCGCGGACGGCGCGTGCCGCAGCACCACGCCCGCGATGAACGTGCCGTGCCCGGCCTGCGCGTCCAGCTCGGCGTCGAAGTCGGCGTCCAGGACCTCGGCGACCTCCTCGCGCTGCTCGCGGAACCAGTCCGCGTCCTCGTACCAGGGGTGCGGCGACAGGCCGGTGTCCAGGATCGCCACCGTGACGTCCCGCCGCCCCGGCTCGCCCTCGGGCGCCGGGACCGGGTCCGCCGGACGCGCCAGGTCGGCCGGCCCGCTCCACCAGAGCGGCTGCCCCAGCACGAGGTGGTTGGGCGCCACGCTCATCCGGCGGTGCCGCCCGTCCCCGGCCAGCTCGGCGGTGAGCTCGCACACGTCCACCTTCAGCGGCGCCCGCAGCCGCAGCCGCGTGACGCCCTCCTCGTCGTGCCGCGACTCGAACCAGCGGCGGACCCGGTCCTGCGCCAGGCCGGCGTCGTGCCCGGTGACGAGGATCTGGTCACGGCGGACCAGCGCGGGACGTCCCGGCACCGGCTCCACCACCACGGCGTCCGGGTGCCGCTCCAGCACCCGCTCCAGCCGTGCCTGCTGATCGAACATCGATCCTCGCTTTCGCTGTGTTCCCATGTGTGAGATCCCGCTCCCGCACTCATCGTGCCGGACCTGTGACACGGGGTAACGCTTGATCGCGAAAGCCGTCCGCGGGGCCGCCGCCCTTCGGCCCCTTGCGCTGCGCGGTCCCGCTCCCGCGCCCTACCCTGGACGGTCGGGAACCGTGAACGGTGCGCATCCCGTGGTCAAGGGTTCGACAAACAGCGAACTCACGGTGGTGCGACAGGTGCCGATGATGCACAATGAGGGACGCGGACGCCGTCTTGGGACGTACGAGGCCGTAGGGGAAGACGAGCCTCGGTACAGATCCAGGAGGTCCGGTGACCGCACGTGGCGTTTTTTACGTCCACTCCGCGCCACCTGCGCTGAGCCCGCATGTCGAGTGGGCCGCCGCAGGTGTTCTCGGTGTGCCCGTTTCCCTTGAATGGGCCGATCAGGCGGCGGCGCCGGGAACGCTGCGCGCCGAGCTTCATTGGGAGGGCAAGCCGGGCACCGCGGCGGGCATCACGTCCGCGCTGCGGAACTGGAAACTGCTGCGATTCGAGGCCACCGAGGATCCCACGCCAGGGTGCGACGGGGTCCGCTACAGCTTCACCCCGTCCCTCGGGGTGTTCACCGGCGTGATCGGCGCCAGCGGCGACATCATGGTCCCCGAGGACCGGCTCCGCTCGGTCATGGCGAACGCCGCCGTGGGCAAGGCGACGCTGGAGCACGAGCTCGACCGTCTCCTCGGCACCCCGTGGGACAACGAGCTCGAACCCTTCCGCCGCGCCGGCGACGGGGCACCCGTCCGCTGGCTGCACGCCGCGGTCTGACGCCGGAGGGGGAGCGCGCCCGTCCCCGCACCGTGCGCGCCCCGCACCACGTCGGCTTCACGGCGCGTGCGCCCCGCCGCTCACCAGAGCGCCGGGGCGCCGCAGTCCATGCCCGAGGGGCCCCTCCACGACGCGGAACGGCCCGGTGAGCGGAAGCTCACCGGGCCGTCCTATGCGCGTGTGTCAGATGCGCGTGTGTCAGAGCGCCCGGCGGAAGGCGACCGACACGTTGTGCCCGCCGAAGCCGAACGAGTTGTTCAGCGCCGCGGCCGGGCCGTCGGGGAGCTTGCGGGGCTCGCCGCGCGCGATGTCGAGATCGACCTCGTCGTCGATGTCGTCCAGGTTGGCGACCGGTGGCACGATCCCGTCCCGCAGCGCGAGGATCGTGAAGATCGACTCCAGTGCGCCCGCGCCGCCGAGCAGGTGCCCGGTCATCGACTTGGTCGCGGTGATGATCACCTTGCGGGCCGCCTCCTCGCCGAGCCCGGCCTTGATGGAGGCCAGTTCGGCGACGTCGCCCGCGGGGGTGGAGGTGGCGTGCGCGTTGATGTGCACGATCTCCTCGGGCGCCAGCTCGGCGTCGGCGAGGGCCCGCCGCATCGCCTTGGCCTGCCCCGCGCCGGTGGGGTCGGGCAGGACGATGTCGTAGGCGTCGCCGGAGTAGCCGCAGCCCGCGACGATGCCGTGGATGTCCGCGCCGCGCGCCCGGGCGTGCTCCTCCGACTCCAGGATCATGACGGCCGCGCCCTCGCCGAGGACGAACCCGTCACGGTTCTTGTCGTAGGGACGCGACGCGCGCTCCGGCTCGTCGTTGCGGGTGGACATGGCGCGCATGGAACCGAACGACGCCATCTGGAGGGGGTGTATGCACGACTCGGTGCCCCCGCAGATGATGACGTCGGCGCGGCCCGCGCGGATCATGTCGACGGCGTAGCCGACGGCCTCGCCGCTGGACGCGCAGGCGCTGACCAGGGCGTGCGATCCGGCCATCGCGCCGAACTCGATGCCCACGTGCCCGGACGCGCCGTTCGGCATCAGCATCGGGACCGTGAAGGGCGAGACCCGCGACCAGCCCTTCTCCTTGTACACGTCGTAGCTGTCCAGCGCCGTGTGCAGGCCGCCGATGCCGCTGGACACCACGACGCCGAGGCGCTCGCCGTCCACCGTGAAGCCGCCGTCGACACCGGCGGGCGACTCCTCCTTGCGGGACCGGCGGGTGACGGGCTTGGCGAACCCGGCGCTCGTCCACGCCTCCCGCGCGGCGATCAGCGCGATCGACTGGTTGCGGTCGAGCTTGCGCAGGAGTTGCTTCGGCATCACCTCCGAGGGGTCGACCGCGAGCGTGGCGGCGAACCGCACCGGCAGGTTCTCGACGCCCTCCCAGGTCAGCGGGCGGATGCCGGACTTGCCGGCGAGCAGGGCCGACCACGTCGACGGAAGGTCCCCGCCGAGCGGGGTCGTGGCCCCGAAACCGGTCACGACGACTGTGGTCTTGCTCGTGCTCATGCGTGCTGCTCCTTGCGAACGGGGCGGATGGGCCTGGCGCGCCGCACCGCTCGGCGGCGCGCCGTCCCCGCGGTTCAGCTCTGTAGCTTCTGGACGAAGTTGATGACGTCCTGGACCGTCTTGAGGTTGCGCAGCTCGTCGTCGGGGATCTCGACGCCGAACTGGTCCTGCGCGGACACGGCGATCTCCACCATCGACAGCGAGTCGATGTCGAGGTCGTCGATGAAGTTCTTGTCCGGGGTGACCTCGGCCTTGTCGACCCCGACGATCTCGTCGATGATCTCGGCGATGCCGGCGAGGATCTGCTCTTCGGTGGCGACTGCCATGGTGCGGGTTCTCCTTCGGTGGGTTGGTCCAGAGCTGTGCGGGCGCGGACGCGCCTACGGGATCTGGATGACTTGGGCGGCGTAGGACAGCCCCGCGCCGAACCCGACCAGCAGGGCCGGGGCGCCGGACGGCACGTCGCCGCGCTCGATCATGTGGGACAGGGCGAGCGGGATGGAGGCACCCGAGGTGTTGCCCGAGCGGATGATGTCGTCGGCGACGACGGCGTTGACCGCCTTCATCTTGCGGGCGATCGCCTCGATGATCCGCAGGTTGGCCTGGTGCGGGACGATCGCGGCGAGGTCCTCGGGGGCGATGCCGGCGCGCTCGCACGCCTCCCGCGCGATCGGCGCGATGGCGGTGGTCGCCCAGCGGAACACCGCCTGCCCCTCCTGCCGGATGAACGAGTGCCGGTCGTCAATGATGATCTTGTCGAAGCCGTCCCCGGCGCTGCCCCACACGACCGGGCCGATGCCGGGGGAGTCGCTGCCGGTCACGACCGCCGCGCCCGCGCCGTCGGCGAAGATGATGCAGGTGGAGCGGTCGGTCCAGTCGATCCACTGGGACATCTTCTCCGAGCCGATCACCAGCACGTTGCGGGCGCTGCCGGCGCGGACCGCCGAGCTCGCGGTGCCGAGCGCGTAGCAGAACCCGGCGCAGGCGGCGTTGATGTCGAACGCGCCGGGCGCCTCGATGCCGAGCCGGTGCGCGACGGCGGGCGCGTGGCCCGGCATCGGCGACTCGGCCGAGCAGGTCGCGAGTATGACCAGGTCGATGTCGGACGGGGCGAGCCCGCTGCCGGCGAGCGCCTTCGCGCCGGCCTGCACGCCGAGCTCGACGATCCCCTCGTCGTCGCCGGCGACGCGCCGCTCGGCGATGCCGACGCGGCTGCGGATCCACTCGTCGGTGGTGTCGACGGTCTTGGACAGCTCGTCGTTGGTGACGATCCGGGCGGGCTGGTAGTCGCCGAAGGCCAGGATGCGGGCGCCGGCGGTGACCTCGGGTATGCGCAGTGCGGGGGTCATGACGTGTGAGCCTCGATCAGTTCGCGGGCCTTGTCGAGCTCGGCGGGTGTCTTGAGGGCGAGCCGCTCCACGCCGTCGAGGGCGCGGCGGGCGAGGCCCGTCAGCGTCCCGGCGGGCGGCAGTTCGATGATCGCGGTGACGCCGAGCTCCCGCATCGTGTCCATGCACGCGTCCCAGCGAACGGGGGCGCTGACCTGCTCGACGAGCCGTCCGAGGAACTCCCGGCCGGACGCGACGGCGGCACCGTCCCGGTTCTGGAGCAGCGTCGTGCGCGGGTCGGCCACGGGGGCGCCCGGTGCGAGCGCGCGGAGCCGGTCGACCGCGGGGGCCATGTGCTCGGTGTGGAACGCGCCGGCGACCGACAGGGACCGCAGCCGCGCCTTGGCGGGCGGGTCCTCGGCGAACGCGGCGAGGGCCTTGACCGTCCCGGCGGCGACGACCTGGCCCGCGCCGTTGACGTTGGCGGGGGTCAGCCCGTGCTTGTCGATCGATTCGAGCACCTCGTCGGGCTCGCCGCCGAGCACGGCGGTCATGCCGGTCTCGGTGACGGCGGCGGCCTCGGCCATCGCCCGGCCCCGCTCCCGGACGAGCACCAGCGCCGCCTCGGGCGTCAGCACCCCGGCGATCGCGGCGGCCGACAGCTCGCCGACGCTGTGCCCGGCGACCACGTCCGGCTTGCCCGGCTCGTCGGCCGGGTAGAGCGTCTCGAAGGCGGCGAGCGCCGCGGCGACCAGCAGCGGCTGGGCCACGGCGGTGTCGCGGATCTCCTCGGCGTCCGCGGTCGTCCCGTAGCGGACCAGGTCGAGGCCGGTGACGGCCGACCACCAGGCCAGGCGGTCGGCGACTCCGGGTATCTCTAGCCACGGCTGGAGGAAGCCGGGGGTCTGGGCGCCCTGGCCGGGCGATGCGAGGAGGATCACGCCGACCAGCCTGCCGCTATCGCCCCCACATTCCGATGCCGATCGGCACGAACTTTGGTCATAGGGGTTTGTACGACCCCTACAAGGGCCAATGAACCTCTCTCAGCCACGTACGGGACGCTTGACGAAACGGCCGAGCACGAGGGCGATGCGCAGGGTGAAGGCGTTGCGGCCGTCGGTGGGGGCGAGGCCGGTCAGTTCGGTGACGCGACGCAGCCGGTAGCGGACGGTGTTGGGGTGGACGAACAGCAGCCGCGCCGTGGCCTCCAGCGACGATCCCTGCTCCAGGTAGGTGGTGAGGGTGTCCAGCAGCGGGGCGCCCGCGGCGAGCATCGGGTTGTAGACGTTGTCCACCAGGTGGCGGCGGGCCTCGTCGTCGCCGTCCAGGGCCCGCTCGGGCAGCAGCTCGGACGCGTGGACGGGCCGCGGCGCGTCCGGCCACCCCGCGGCGGCGCGCAGCCCCGCGACGGCGGCGTGGGCGGAGCGGGTGGAATCGTAGAGGTCGCCGACCTGCGGGCCGACGACGACCGGGCCGGGGCCGCACTTGGCCGCGATCGGCCGGGCCGCCTCCATCGGGTCGGTCTCGCCGCCGACGATCACGATGACCCGGTTCCCCTGCACGCCCGCGAGCACGTCGGCGCGCGCGCGGCGGCCCGCGATCTGCATCTGGTCGATGGTGACCTCGGGCTCCTCGTCCTCGGGGGTGAACCCGGCGATGACGGTGACGGGCTTGGACGTCCAGCCGAGGGCGGCGGCCCAGGAGTGCATGCCGTCATCGACCTCGTCGCGCAGGACGGCGTTCACGACGAGGGCCTCCAGGCGGGCGTCCCACGCGGCGCGGGTCTCGGCGGCGCGGGCGTAGACCTGGGCGGCGCCGAACGCGACGTCGCGGGTGTAGCGGAGGATGGCCTCGCGGAGCTGGGCCTCGCCGCCGGGCGCGGCCAGCTCGTCCAGCCGGGTCTCCACCACGTCGATGATCACGCGGATCATGTCGATGGTGTGCTGGAGCTTGATCGAGCGCAGCAGCTCGCGGGGGGCGGTGCCGAACACCTCGCCCGCGATCGCCGGGCGGGTCCGCTCGTCGTTCTTGAACCACTCCACGAACGCGGCGATGCCGGCCTGGGCGACCAGGCCGATCCAGGAGCGCTGGTCGGCGGGCATGCGCCTGAACCAGGGGAGCTGCTCCTCCATGCTGGTCAGGGCCGCGGTGCCGAACGTGCCCATGGCCTTCTCCAGGCGCTGGGTGGTCTGCTCGCGGATCTCGGCCTCGTTCGCGTTGTCCACGATCCCAAGGGTGCCACCACCCGGGGGATGACCTGTCCCGTAGCGGACGGCCCGCCTGCTGTCCGGCACTGTCGGTCAGTGTTCTGTAGACGGAGGGTCAGCGTGTTATGACCGTCTTGGGAAGGCCGAGCGCGATGCCGGTGAGGTTGCGCAGGGACGGCGAGCCCGGCGCGAGGTAGTCGCTGTGCCCGGCCTCGCCCGCGTCGAAGATCCGGGCGCCGAAGTCGCGGGAGACGGGGTCGGGGCCGAGCCCGAGGCCGAGGATGCGGACGTGCGGGACGTCCTCCATCCAGTCGGCGGTGCCGCGTCCGGCCCAGACGCGGGCGGTGCCGCCGAGCCGCGCGGCCGACCACGCGGTGGTGCCCGGGCTCCCGAACAGGGCGATGTCGGTGACCTGCCTCCATGCGGCCCGTCCAGGCGCGGAATCGGCGAGGGCGGCCCGCCCGCAGACCACCGAGCCGTAGCTGTGGCAGAGCAGGCCGATCCGCGCGGCGGGGTTCACGTTGCGCACGCCGCTCAGGAACGCGCGCAGCTCACGCGCGCCCTCGTCGGCCCGCTCGGCGGTGAGGACGTCGCTGCTGAACGTCTTGGGCGCGGCGTATCCGAGCCACGCGACCACCGCCAGGCCGGGACGCGGCGTCATCGCGCGGGCCTGCTCGAAGACGGCGCGCGCCCCGCCGCCCGGCGTCGACCACGGCTTGTCGCCCCGGTCGTCGAAGCCGGTCAGCGTCGTGTCGGCGCCGGGGACGAGCACCGCCACGCGGCGCGCGCGGGCGAGGTCGCCGACGACCTCGACGGCGCGCCCGCGCCCGCGCGCGTCGAAGTAGAGGAACCGCCTGCCGGGCGTGAGAAACGCGCCGAGCGTGCGCTGCCGGTGCCGGTCGCCGACGGCCTGCGCCGTCCGCAGCGCCGCCTCGATGGAGCCGCGCTCGGCGGCGTACCGGGCGTCCAGCGTGGACGGCGCCATGGCGGGGACGGGGGCGGGCGCGGCGTAGGGGTCGGCGTGTCCGGTCCCGGCCGTGGTCAGCATGAGCCCCGAGATGGTCGCGGCGCAGGCCGCGATCCTTCTGAGCCGTCGGGCGCGCGGTGGCGGCGTGTGGCGTGGCGGCGGCATCGTCCGTCTTTCTACCATCCGTGATCGTCCGGCGGGGGCGGCTGGTTCTGGAATTCAGGGGGTCGCTCGTGTGACGTCCGGAACGCGGGCGGGGTTCGGGGAGCGCGCCGGCGCGGGCCGGTCGGGGGGCGCCCCGGGACGTTCGAACCGGTGGACGAGCGCGCCGATCCCGGCCAGTACCGCCGCGAAGGCGGCCAGCCAGGGCAGCCGCTCGACGAGCCACAGCGGCCGGTCGGGGGCGGTGTGCAGCCCTGGCAACGTTCCGGCCGCCGCGAACGCGCCGACCGTCACCGCCATCATCGCGGTCTGGTGCCACAGAAAGACACTCATCGCCGAGCGGTTCGCGGCGGCGACCGCGCGGTGGTTCCGGGCGTGTCGCGTCCAGCGGGTGAGCGGGCCGTGAAGGAGCAGCGCCAGGCCCGTCTGGGCGAGCCCGAACGTGACGGCGGCGAGCGTCGGCGGGCTGAGGTTGGAGATCGCGGCGCCCGGCACCCCGACCATGCTCACCGGGTATCCCGCGCAGACGATCAGCAGCGCGGTCGCGGCGGTGCCGCCGGTGAGCAGGACGAGCCCGGCGCGGCGGCCGCGCAGCGCCCCGTCCGCCCAGGCGACGCCGAGGTGGAACGGCACGAGCCAGCCGGTCAGGACCGTGGCCCAGCCGATCCAGCCGGGGGCGCCGAGCGCGAACCGTCCGGCGTCGATCAGCCCGGTCGCCGCGACGAGCAGGATGGCGCCCCACATCCCGAGCCGCCTCCACAGCGCCGCGACCGCCGGGGCCAGCGCGGTCAGGACGACGTACACGCACAGGAACCACAGCGGGCTCACCACCAGCTTGACCAGCGTGTACAGGCTGTCCGGGGTGTATCCGGCGAGGCGGAGGACGGCGAGCGCCGGTACCCACGCGACCAGCAGCACCGGCAGCGGACGCGCCAGCCGCGCGAGCCGCCGCCGCAGCCGGACGCCCCACGGCTCGCCCCGGCGCAGGCCCTTCGCCGCCGAGTACCCGCCGACCAGGAAGAACACCGCGAGCGTCTGGAGCACCCAGGAGATCGGCACGAGCCCGGGCATCGCGGCGAGCGGGCTGGCCACCCGGACGTCGCCGGTACCGCCGGGCATGACGAACGCCGTGACCAGCCAGTGCCCGAGCACGACCCCGAGGATCGCGAACGCCCGCAACGCGTCGACCGCCCGGTCACGCATGGGTGACTTCCTGGTCGCGGCCGAGAGCGATCAGCGCGAGGTTGGCCAGCGCGCGCGAGCCGGGCTTCAGGTAGCCGCTGTGCGGGCCGCTCCCGGCGTCGAAGATCTGGGCGCCGAAGTCCCGGGAGACCGGGTCGGCGCCGAAGCCGACTCCGAGGAACCGGACGTTCGGGACGTAGCCCATCCAGTCGCCGTGGGCGCGTCCGGCCCAGACGTGGGCGGGCGTCCCGAGGTCGGACGCGTCGCGCTTGGTCGTCCCGGGGCTGCCGAACAGGGCGATCTCGTCCACCGGCAGTGACGCGAGGGGGTGCGCGGCCTTGGCGCACACCACTGACCCGTAGCTGTGGCAGAGCAGGGCGAACCGGGCGTGCGCGTTCGTCCGGTGGAGGTCGCCGACGAGCCGTCGAAGGCCGCGCGCGCCGTCCCCGGCCCTTGAGGCGGTGAGCACGCCCGGGCCCAGCGTGGACGGCGTGTCGTAGCCGAGCCAGGCGATCACCGCGAGCCGCGCCCCGGCGCCGCCCGCCCGGTCGTACAGCGCGCGGCTGCCGCCGCCGACGAACTTGCCGGAGTCGTAGGAGGTCAGGGTGCTGTCCGCGCCGGGCACCACGACCGCGACCCGGTCGGCGTGGACGAGGTCGCCGATGACCTCGACCGCCCGTCCGTGCCCGCGCGCGTCGAACGACAGGAACCGCCGTCCGGGCGAGAGGAACGCCGAGAGCGCCTTGACGCGCCCGCCGTCGCCCACCCGCCGCGCGGTGTCCCGCGCGCGGACGATCTCCCGGCTTGTCGCCTCGAAGCGGGCGTGGAGAGTGGCCGGCGAGAGCCCGGGAAGCGGCCCCGGCGCGCCGTAGGGGTCGGGACGTCCCGTCGCGGCGGTGGTCGAGCCGATCACCGCCAGCACCACCACGGCGGCGACGGTGCGGCGGATGCGGCTGCGCATGGGACGTCCTTCCTGGTCGGGTCATGTGGGGAACCACTGACCAGAAAGGTAGAAATCGGGCGCTGTAGAGCGGATCAACCGGCGGTGCCGTCCTGCGCCGTCGCCCCCCGGTACTACCGGCACCCCGCCAGGTATCAGACGCGTCCGCCGCGAGGGCTAGGACGCCCTCCGCAGCGACCTCAGCCGTCACGCGGGCGCGTAGCTGAGCGGTGGGGCCGACGCCGGAGGCGAGGCCCCACCGCGAAGATCGCGAAGCGATCCGCGCCCGCACAGGATCGGTCAGTGTGCGAGCCGCCAGGCGAGCACGCTGGGCCGAGATTGCAATGAACACTGACTAGTCGCCGGGGCGCACCAGGCCGATCTCGTAGGCGTAGACGATCGCCTGCGGCCGGTCCCGGAGGCCGAGCTTCATCAGGATCCGCCCGAAATGGGTCTTGACGGTCTGCTCCGCGACGACCAGCTCCGCCGCGATCTCGCCGTTGGACAGGCCGCGCGCCACCAGCGCGAGCACCTCGGTCTCCCGCTCGGTCAGCTCGTCCAGCCGCTTGCGGGACGGCGCGCGCGGCGCCCCCAGCCGGGAGAACTCGGCGATCAGCCGCCGGGTGATCGACGGGGACAGCAGCGCGTCGCCCGCCGCGACCACCCGCACCGCCTCGGCCAGCTCGGACGCGGAGGCGTCCTTCAGCAGGAACCCGCTGGCCCCGGCCCGCAGCGCCTCGTAGACGTAGTCGTCGAGGTCGAACGTGGTGAGCATGAGGATCTTCGGGGCGTCCTCGGCCGCGTTGGCCAGCAGCCGCCGGGTGGCCTCCAGCCCGTCCATCACCGGCATCCGGACGTCCATCAGCACCACGTCGGGACGCAGCTCGGCCACCCGCGCCAGCCCCTCCTCGCCGTTGACGGCCTCGCCGACGACCTCGATGTCGGGCTGGGCGTTCAGCAGCACCCCGAACCCGGTGCGCACCATGCCCTGGTCGTCGACGATCACCACGCGCACGCTCATGCGGCGTCCTTCGCGTTCACCGGCAGGGTGGCGGTCACGGCGAATCCTCCCTCGGACGTCGGACGGGCGGTCAGCTCCCCACCCAGTGTGGCGGCCCGCTCCCGCATCCCGACCAGCCCGTGCCCGCCGCCGGGCGGGGACGGGGTCGGCACATGGCCCTCACCGGGAGGGCCGTTGACGACGCCGAGCCACACCACGCCGTCGTCCCGGACGACCTCGACCTCCACCCGCGACCCCGGCGCGTGCCGCATGGCGTTGCTCAGCGCCTCCTGCAAGATCCGGTACGCGCTGAGGCCGACGCCCTGCGGGAGCCCGGTGAGGTCGCCGTCCAGCCGCGCCGACACCCGCAGTCCGGCGGCGCGCGCGTTGCCGAGCAGCTCCTCCAGCCGCTCCAGGCTCGGCTGCGGCGCGGTCTCGGCGCCGTCCTCCGAACGCAGCACGCCGAGAATTCGCCGCAGCTCGGTCAGCGCGTCCAGCGCGGTCGCGCGGATCTCGGCGAGGTCGCGGCGCGTCTCGTCCGGCACCGAGTCGACCTTGTAGGGGGCCGCCTCCGCCTGGATCGCGATCATCGACATGTGGTGCGCGACGACGTCGTGCAGCTCCCGCGCGATGCGCTGCCGCTCGGTCAGCACCGCCTCGGCGTCGGCGTGCCGCCGCTCCTGCTCGGCCAGCTCGCGGCGCGCCGTCCGCCGGACCCGGACGGCGTACCCGGCGATCAGCGGCAGCAGGAGCAGCACCGACGCGCCCGCCCCGGTCTGCGGATCCTTGATCCAGACGCCGGTGAACGACAGGATCCCGACGCCGAGCGTGATGTCCCGCGGGCAGCGCTCGGCGACCGTGTACAGCGTCACGATCCCGGCGAACACCCCCGCCGGGACGTAGGGGACGGTCAGCCAGTCGCTGACGTCCACCAGCGCCATCGACACGAAGCTCAGCCGCCACGCGCCGAGCGGATACCGCTCGCGCAGCGCCAGGGGGGCGGTCACCGCGAGCGCGACGAAGAACTTCGTGCCGCCCGAGACGTCCAGGCCCCGCCGCGTCGTCTCCGTCGTGAGCAGCGACACGGTTCCGGCGATCAGCCCGACCGTCAGCATGAGCCCGAACAGGTTCGCCACGACGCCGTAGGGCAGCCGTCCGACGCCGATGAAGCGCGTCCAGCGCAGCAGCAGCGGCCAGGGGCGGTTCAGCGGCGCCGGGTCGGCCTTGCCGGTCACGGTGGCGGCGAGGATCCCGTCCCGCAGCACTTGCCGCAGCAGGTGGGTGTTCTCGCTGGACATGAGCCCCAGGCTAGAGAATCGGGGCACCCGCCGGATGACACCGCGGTGCCACCCGCCGTCATACCTGGGTACGGTCGGGGCGTGGAGCCCGTCGAAGCCCTGCGCCGCATCGCCTTCCTGCTGGAACGCGCACACGAGCCGACCTTCCGTGTGCGCGCGTTCCGCTCGGCCGCCGATCTCGTGGAGCGCACGCCCCCGGACGACCTCGCCGCCCGCGCCCGCGAGGGCACGCTGACGGCCCTGCCCGGCATCGGCAAGGTCACCGCCCTGGTGATCGAGGAGGCGCTGCGCGGCGAGACCCCGATCTACCTGCGCCGCCTGGAGGCGACCGAGGGCGAGCCGCCGGACGAGGCCGCCGCCGCGCTCCGCCAGGCCCTACGGGGTGACCTGCATGTGCACAGCGACTGGTCGGACGGCGGGTCCCCGATCCGGGAGATGGCCGAGACCGCCCGCTCCCTCGGCCACGGGTACATCGCGCTCACCGACCACTCGCCGCGCCTCAAGGTCGCGAACGGCCTGTCGGCCGACCGGCTCCGCCGCCAGCTCGACGTCGTCGCCGAGCTGAACGAGGAGCTGGCGCCCTTTCGCATCCTGACCGGTATCGAGGTCGACATCCTGGAGGACGGCGCCCTCGACCAGGAGCCCGACCTCCTCGACCGGCTCGACGTCGTCGTCGCCAGCGTCCACTCGAAGCTCCGGATGGACCGTGTCGCGATGACCAAGCGCATGGTCGCCGCGATCGCGAACCCGCGCGTGAACGTCCTCGGGCACTGCACCGGACGGATCGTCAAGGCGGGCGGCAAGCGCGGCGGCCTGCGCCCCGAGTCGGAGTTCGACGCCGCGCTCG
Organism: Actinomadura terrae; assembly: GCF_022751215.1. Classification (GTDB taxonomy): domain Bacteria; phylum Actinomycetota; class Actinomycetes; order Streptosporangiales; family Streptosporangiaceae; genus Spirillospora; species Spirillospora terrae. The sequence continues at coordinate 147,306 of NZ_JAICDG010000003.1, forward strand.
TCTTCGACGCCTGCGCCGCCTACGACGTCGCCGTGGAGATCAACTCCCGTCCCGAGCGCCTCGACCCGCCCAAGCGCCTGCTGCGCCTCGCCGTCGAGGCGGGCTGCCGCTTCGCGATCGACTCCGACGCGCACGCCCCCGGCCAGCTCGACTGGCAGCCCCACGGCTGCGACCGCGCCGCCCGCTGCGCCGTCCCCGCCGACCGGGTGGTCAACACCCTGCCGGCCGCCGACCTCCTCGCCTGGACGGCCCGCTAGCCGGGAAATGTCGGAGGGGGCGCGTACGGTCGGCGCGTGAACCGCACCGACCGCTTGTACGCCCTGGTGGAGGAGCTGCGGGCCCGCGCGCCGCGCCGGGTCAGCGCCCGGGAGCTGGCCGCCCGCTACGAGGTGAGCGTCCGCACCATCGAGCGCGACATCGGCGCGCTCCAGCAGGCCGGTGTGCCGATCTTCGCTGACGTGGGCCGGGGCGGCGGCTACACCCTCGACAAGAGCCGCACGCTGCCCCCGCTCAACTTCACCCCCGCCGAGGCCGTCGCGATCGCGATCACGCTCGCCCGCGCCGACGGGTCCCCCTACTCCCGTGCCGCCCGCACCGCCCTCCACAAGATCGTCACCGCCATGTCGGACGGTGACGGCGCCTCGGCCCGCGAACTGGCCGACCGCATCCGCTTCCTTACCCCGCCCGACGTCGACGAGCCGGCCTCGGTCCCGGCCGTCCTGGAGGAGGCCGTCTCGGCGCGCCGCGTCGTCCGGCTCGGCTACGTCGACGGCGGCGGCACCGAGTCCGAGCGCGACGTCGAACCCGTCGCGTTCACCGGCGCGTCCCGCCGCTGGTACTACTTCGGCTGGTGCCGCCTGCGCGGCGACTACCGCGCGTTCCGCATCGACCGCGTCCGCCGCGCCGCCCTGCTCGACGAGCCCGCACCCGAACGCCGCTTCGAGGACCTGCATTCCGGCCCGCCCGACTACGTCGTCCGCCGCCTCGAATTCGTCTGATCGGTAACGGCGTTGTCAACCCCCCAGTTTCTGGGGCTGTCGCCCTCCCGCGGCCACCGCGCATAGTCATGGAAAGCCCGAGACCGGGGGACGGTCAAGATCACTTCACCGGTGCTCACTCGGGCCGATGTGGCATTCCAGCGCAATTCTCATGGAGGCAGGCATGAAGAATTCCGTACGTATTCTCATGACGGTCGGGGCGTCCGCGGCCATCGCGGGCGGTGCCTTCGCCGTCTCGGGGGCGTCGGCGGACACCGGCGCCGCGTCGCGCCCCACCACGCGGATCGCCACGACCACGCTGTTCGCCAAGGTCGGCGCGAACGGCGCCCTGCTCAGCTCGTCGGGCATCGGCAACGTCAACCACTTCGGCGGCGGCCGCTACAACCTGACGGCGAGCACCGACATCAGCCGCTGCGCGCTGATCGGGACGATCAACACCAACGGCGGCAACGACCCCGGGCCGGGCAGCTCCTCGATCCTGGTCGGCGCGGTCGACAGCCGGACGCTGTTCGTCCGCACCGCCACGCCCTCGGCCTCGGGCAACAAGATCGTCGACGATGACCGGCCGTTCTCGGTGCAGGTGACCTGCTAGGGGGGACCGGGGCCCGGAGACCGCGGGGGTCTCCGGGCCCTACCCCTCAGGCCGGCTGGACGCCCGGCCTGCCGTCCTCCACCACGAAGGACGCGCGCGTCGACACGGGCGCGCCGGGCTCCTGCACATACGGCAGGACGCGGAAGTCGCTCCGCCAGCGCTCACGGTCGATGTCGACCCGCACATAGCCGCGCTGCCCGTTGAAGAACTTCATGTGCGGGTTGCCCGCCAGGAACCTGCGTCCCTCCTCGGTCATGTCAGCGCCGTTGCCGCCCCTGGTCAGCGACGTCCCGACGAACTCGCTGCCGACCGTCGCCGAGTCGTCCTCGTTGAAGTCCCGCTTGAGGTCGCAGGCGTAGTTCTGGTGCCGGTCGCCGGTGATCGCGACCAGGTTCCGCACCCCGCGGTCGCGCGCCTCGCCGAGCACCTTGGCCCGGTCGGCGGCGTAGCCGTCCCACGGGTCCATCGCCAACTTCTCGGCGGGCCCCGGGTCCCAGTCGGTCTCGGCCATCGGGACCTGGTTGCCGAGGACATGCCAACGAGCCCCGGACGTCCGGAACCCCTCGACCAGCCATTCGCGCTGGGGGGCGCCGAGCAGCGTCCGAGCGGGGTCAAGGCGCTCATCGCAGTCCGCGATCGGGCCGCCCGCACCACACGCCTGGGTGTCCCGGTACGACCTCGTGTCGATCATGGTGAAGGTCGCCAGCCTGCCGTACGGCAGGCGCCGGTGCAGCATCATGCGCGGCCCGTCCGGCATCTGGGCGCGCCGGAGCGGCAGGTTCTCGTAGAACGCCTGGAACGCGGCGGCCTTGCGCGCGGCGAACACCTCCGGCGGCGGGTTGGGGTCGCGTCCCAGGATGACGGTGTCGCCCGCCCAGTCGTTGACGACCTCGTGGTCGTCCAGCGTCACGATCCACGGAAAACGGGCGTGCGCCTTCTGCAACGGCGCCTCGGCCTTGTAGAGCGAGTACTGGATCCGGTACCGCGCCAGGTCCTTGGCCTCGGTACCGAACTGCGACGGCACCTTGACCCCGCGCAGGTTCGAGTCGGTGATCTCGGTCTCGTAGATGTAGTCGCCGAGGTGGACGACCAGCTCGACATCCTCTTCGGCGAGGTGGTCGTAGGCGGTGTAGTAGCCGTCCCCCCAAGCCTGGCAGGACGCGAAGACGAACCCGAGCCTGGCGGGATCCGCCGTCACCGGCGGCATCGTCCTCGTCCGGCCGACCGGAGAGATCTGCCCGCACGCCCGGAACCGGTAGAAGTACTCCCGTCCGGGCAACAGCCCCTGGATCTCCGGATGCACCGAATGGTTGAACTCCGGCGTCGCCACCGCGGCCCCCCGCCGGACGACCCGCCGGAACCCCTCGTCCAGCGCGACCTCGTACTCCACCTTGACCGGCCGCTCCGGCATCCCCGCCTTCCCGTCAGGCGCGAACGGATCGGGGGCGAGCCGCGTCCACAGGACGAACCCGTCAGGCGCCGGATCCCCGGAAGCGATCCCGAGCGTGAACAGACTCCTCCCCTCAGCGAACGCCTGAGCCCCCGCCGCCCCCCACACCCCGGTCCCGACCACCAGCGCGGCCGCCGCCGCCCCGCCGACCCCAAGAAACCCCCGCCGCGAAACAGCTCCCACAGGCCCCTCCGATCCAAGATCGTTTAGTCACCACCAAACCACCTGAACGAGGTGCCGTCGATGGTCAGCCTGTGATCATCGCAATTCGTAGAGGTATCTGTGGTCGGACGAATTGTGCGTTCGCTACTGGGGTCTGCCCGGGGATGACGGTTAAGGCACGAACTGGATTTCGGGATATCGCGGGGACGGGCCGGACAACAGGTGATCGTCGCGGTGGCGTAGATGAAGGTCGAAGAACGCGCCGATGTAGGCACGTTGTGCGGCGACGGCCCGTCCGGCGTCGATCGTGCCGATCGACTCGGTCAGGCGCGCGGCGACCGGGGGCGGGATCGGGAGCGCCCGCATCAGCTGCTGCCCCATCGGGGACAGGTCGGTGAAGGTCTGGTGCCCGGAGTCGCGCAGGCGCAGTTCACGGCGCCAGCCGCGCAGGTGCGACCAGAACTTCTCCCAGTCCGGATCGTTGTCACGGCCATGAGTGGCGTTGCCCATCAGCAGGAAGGGACGGTCGAGGCCGGTGTCGGCGACGGTCCCCGGAATGGTGCCGTCCAGGTCGGCTCCCGCCAGGACCCGCGAATCCTCCGCCATGATGTCCGCGGCCGCCGCGCCGCCGAGCGAGTGACCGAACATGCCGATCCTTGAGAGATCGAAGGAGCCCTTGAGCCCGCGTGGCAGCCCGCGCTGTTCGGCGTCGGGGTTCCGTCCGGCGTTGAGGGCCGCGAGTTGGTCCAGGACGAACCTCGTGTCGTCCAGGCGGGCCTTCGACGCCTTGGCGACGGCCTCTTCGGACTGCTCGGCCGGTTTCCGGGTCAGTTCCAGCCTGCCGCCGGGGAACTCCACGAACTGTGAGTCGTAAGTGTGGTCGATGGTGACGACCACATATCCGCGGCTGGCGAGATCCTCGACCAGGGCGGTGCCCATCGCACGCATCGAACCATAACCGGGGGAGAAGAGCACCACCGGATTCCCGCGCGCGTGCGCCCTGACGGGAGCGCCTTGCCCCGCATGCGTCATCGGCAGGACGACGTCGTCCAACGGCGTCCGGAGGTCCTTACCGGCCTTCTTCAGATACTGCGACGCCGCCGCCCGAGTGAGCCACGGGGCACGCCTGTGCGCATCGGCATTCAGCGTCGGGTACCACAGACTGATCATCAGCTCGCGCGGCGCGGGCGCGGTCCACGGGTCCCGACGAGAATGGTCGACCAGATGCAGGGCTGTCGTTCCAATTCGTTGCGGACCACTCGGCGCGGGCAGCGACAACCGCACACGCTTCCCGCGAATGGTCGCCCCGGCTGGTTCCCCGATGGCGAGGAGCAATCCCGCCGCGCCCACCGCGACCAGAACGGATCGGCGCCTCGGGCCGGACGGCTCCGGAAATTGAGAGATCATTTCTCGACGGTCGCAGCACGCCGATGGCGAGAACAGCCGTTGTCGACGATCTCGGGGTAGAGCCCGGGACATCCCTGAGCCACCCCCCAGGGGCAGCCTGCCCGGCGTCTGCGCCACATCCTCGACCGCGTGCTCGGCCGCCTGTTCCACTGCCTCCGGCCCGGTCGGCTCCAGGACATGAGCACAGCCTTGGGAGCACGCCAGCCGGGCGAGCCGCAAACATGCTCGCCCGGCGAATCTTCGTCATGACCGGACGAGGAGCCCGGTCTCCGCCGCGCCGGTGACCGCGAGGTGGCGGCGGCGGCTCGGCATCATCATGGTCGGGTGGGAGATGGTCCAGGCCGCGCCGGCGCAGATCATCTCCTTGATCCGTGCGGCGGTTCGGCCGGTGATGACGGTCGACGTGACCTGATCGTCGGCGGTCACGCGCTGGATGATTCCATCGCGGCGACCGAGGCTGATGCACTGCACGGAGTAGCCGATCGTGGTCTGAGGAACCTCGCGGCCGGTCAGGCGGGCGGCGATGACGTCGGCTGCCAGCCACGCCATCGGGGTCGCCGCGGCGCAGGACATCCGCAGCGGCTTACCGCCCGCTCCTTCGGCGAGCGCGGCGTCGCCGACGGCGTACACGTCGGGATGCGAGACCGATCGCATGCCGGCGTCCACGACGATCCGGCCCTCGCCGGACACCTCAAGGGCGGTGGCGGCCGCGATGGGGTGGACGGTGAAACCCGCGGTCCACACGGTCACCCGGGCCCGGATCCGCCCGCCTGCGCCGGTGACCACGCCCTCGGGTTCGACGCGCGTGATGTCGGTGTGGTCGTGAACCGTGATGCCGAGCCGGTCCAGGACGCGGCGCAGGTGGCGCTGGGCCTTGTCGCTGAGCCAGCCCCCGACGCGGCCCCGGGCGGCGATCGCGACCTCGAGATCCGGGTGGGCTTCGGCGATCTCGGCGGCCGCCTCGATGCCGGTCAGGCCGCCGCCCACGATGAGCACCGTCCCGCCGGGCTCGACCTCGCTCAGGCGCGCCCGCAACCGGAGAGCGGCCTGCTTGCCGGCGACGTTGTGGGCGTGCTCGGCGACACCGGGGACGCCGTGATCGGCGATGGTGCTGCCCAGGGCGTACACGAGGGTGTCATAGGCGAGGGTGCCACCGTCGATATCGACGGTCCTGCCCTCCACATCGACGGCGGTGACCCGCGCCGTCCGGACCTGTACGCCGGTGTCCGCATAGAGGTCGCGCAGGGGGCGCGGACGCAAGTGCTGCCCGCTCGCGAGCTGGTGCATGCGCACCCGCTCGACGAACTCCGGATCGCCGTTGACCAAGGTGATCTCGACGTCCTCGCGGCGCAGCCGCCTGGCGAGGCGGCCGGCGGCGTTGGCTCCGGCGTACCCGGCCCCCAGGACGACGATGCGGTGCTTCATGGCTCGCTCCTATCTGGTCGCTGTCACCTCCTAGACCGGACAGCCGAGCGATCCCTGACAACGAGCGAATATGATCCAGGTCACCAATTCTCAGCCAGCGGACGGTGCGGGCCGGCGGCCGCCCACTGGCGCGCGATGCGCTGGAGTTTGTCCGGGTTGACCTGGATGTGGACCGCCGCGATCCCGCCGGGAGTCGCATCGAGGCACACCACCCCGATGACCTGCTCGCCGACCTCGACCAGCACGGCGGGACCGCCGTTGACGACCGCGGCGTAGAAGGCGGGGCTGCCGCCGACCAGGGCTCGTTTGGAGTCGCTCGGCCGGAACATCCCGCGCAGGTACTGGGCGATGCCCACCGCCCCGAGGACCGGGGTCCTGCGGGCGGCGATCTTGCCACCGCCGTCCACCACGCTGACCGCGTCGTCGGCGAGCAGCCGGATCAGCGGCTCGGTATCGCCGCTGAGGGCCGCGGCGAGAAACTCCTCCACGATCTTCCGCGCGGCGGCCGCATCGACCACCGTGCGGGACCGTTCGACGGCGACATGCTTCCTGGCACGCCGGTAGATCTGCTGGCAGTTCGACTCCGTGATGTCCAGGATCTTCGCGATCTCGCGGTGCGCGTACCCGAACGCCTCGCGCAGCACGTACACCACCCGCTCATTCGGGGACAGCCGCTCGATGAGCGTGAGCATCGCCATGGAGACCGACTCGCGCTGCTCGAACGTGTCGGCGGGACCGAGCATCCGGTCCCCGTCCAGCACCGGTTCGGGCAGCCACTGCCCTACATAGGTCTCCCGCCTGGCCCGTGCCGAAGTAAGCCGGTTGAGGCAGAGATTGGTGAGTACCTTGGTCAGCCACGCTTCAGGCGTCTCGATCCGTTCCCGGTCCGCCGCATGCCAGCGCAGGTACGTGTCCTGCACCGCGTCCTCCGCGTCACTGGCCGATCCCAGCAGCCGGTAGGCGATGGCCTCCAGGCGACCCCTGGAACTCTCGAACGGATCGGCCTCGTGCGTATGGAGCGACATTGCCTCATGATCGGCCATAACCGCAGGCCACGTCCACGCTGACCAACCTCCCTGGGCAGTACCCCTAGCGGAGGTGGGTGAGGAGGACGGCGAAGGCTTGGCGGGTGAGGATGAGGTGGCCCGTAGCCGGGGCCTTGCTGTCGCGGATGGCGATCTGGTCGTTCAGGGCGGCTACCTCGACACATTCGCCCTCGTTGCCGCCGCTGTGGGTGCTCTTGCGCCAGCGGGGCCGGGACGGGCCGGGGGAGTTCATGACTGCGACGCTATCGCGCCAGGTCAGCGGATCATTCACCAGACACTGCCTAGGCCGGGATCTGCGGGGTGCAGGCGCGCTGATGGCTGCCGAAGTAGATCGCGTTGGCGCAGGCGATGTAACTCCTGCCGGGCTGGGCCGGGATGGTGTAGCCGCTCGGCAGCGAGACTTCCGTGCAGACCTGGTTCGCGCACTCGAACATGGAGAGCCATATCCTGGTCAGGCTCGCGGCGTCGACAATGTACATAAATCCCTGCGCCTGCCCATTCGCAACAGTTAGGCAGGCCAGCACACGGGAGGAGTTGCCTGGGCTTAACACCGCGCACTGCTGACCCGTCGCGCCGGCGTGCGCCGGAGCGGCGCCGAGGGCGATGACCAGCGGAATAACCGACAGGACGGCATAGAAGAATCGTAAAACAGAGCGGCGCATCATATTCTCCTGCTACGGATCCGCGAACTGGGACCCAAATTCTGCGCCCGCCGGACACCCCTGTAAAGCCCGCTGACGCAACCTGGCCACCAAAGCCGACGTGATTGTTTGTAACGTTTCCGTTTTACAAAGACGACCACGTCCGCCGCACCGGACTTTCGAAAAGCGCGAGGAGAGGCACGCGGTCGTGGACGGGCGGGGTCTGCCCTTGGTCGTGCGCCTAGCGGAGGCGGGCGAGGAGGGTGGCGAAGGCTTGGCGGGTGAGGGTGAGGTGGGGGGTTTCGGGGGCCTTGCTGTCGCGGATGGCGATCTGGTCGTTCAGGTCGGCTACCTCGACGCAATTGCCCTCGTTGCCGCCGCTGTGGGTGCTCTTGCGCCATTGGGGCTGGGACGATCGGGGGTTGCTCATGATTGTGACGCTATCCCGTCGATGAGTTCGAGTGAAGCCGTCCTGCTAAGAGCTGCTGAGCGCATCAGCTCGAAGATCTCCTGATGGGCCGCGACCTCGTCCTCGTCCTCTACGAAGACGATTCCGGAGCTCAGTTCTGCGATGGACACGGTGAGTCGCCCAGGTGGGCGCAGGGAGATGAGGTGGCACGGTGTGATGAGTTGCAGGTAGGCGCTGGCGGATCGAGGGAGAACGCGCAGGTCCACGTGATTGAGTTGGCTGACTTGACTCAGTCGCCGGATCTGGGCGCGGAGGATCGCGGGGTCACCGCCGATCAGGTTGTAGAGGACCGCCTCTGCGATGAGCGGCTTGTAGCTAGGCGGATCAGGGCGGAAAAGCACCTGCTGACGCGACTTGCGGAAGTCGACCAGGCTCTTGATGTTGTGCGGGTGCTTGGCTGCGCCGATGACGACGAGTTCCTGGGTGTAGGCCGGAGTCTGGAGGAGTCCGGGGACGAGGTTGCACTCGAAGTCGCAGATCTCGGCGGCGTCCTCTTCCAGGCTGGCCAGGTCGAGTGCTGCGGCGGAGATGCGGTGCTCGAAGACGCGGTTCCAGCGGCCGGGAGTGTGAGTGGCCAGGTGGAGGAGGGAGTCGCGGAGGGGGCCTGCGGGGACTTCGTAGTAGTCGAGCAGGTTGGCCAGTTCCTCCGGGGCTATGGGGTGCAGGCCGTTTTCGACCACGCTGAGCCAGCCCGCGGAGCGGCCGCAGTGTCCGGAGGCGGTGGCGAGGGTCAGGTTGCGGTGTAGGCGGGCTTTGCGCAGCGCTGAGCCGATCCGGCGTTGTCGGACTGTGGGGGCGTATGCGGTGGGCATCTGCCCAGTGTCACTGAGTGTGGCCGTGCGTGCACGGGGCTGAATATTCAGCCGGAAAAAGTTCAGAGAGCCACGGACGGGCGCGGGGGGCGGGGAGTGTGGCGGCGTTCCCGAGGGAAAGGGGCGCACCATGCGTCTGTCCGAGATGAACATGGTTCTGCGGTTCAGGACGGTTTCCGGGGAGGAGGCCGCGGTCGTCCGGCGGGGGGTGTCGTGGGTGTGAGCGGCTGCGGGGGGCTGGTCGTGGTCGGGGCGATCACGTTGCCGGGGGTGGAGAAGTCCGTCCGGCATGCGCGGTTGTTTCTGCGCGACGTGATGCCGGACGGGCGGCCCGTGGACGACGTCGTGACCGTCGGCAGCGAGACCGTCTGCAACGCCATCGCGCACACGGCGTCCGGGGACGGCGGACGGGTGACCGTCAGCCTGCTCGCCGGGGACGACGTGTGCCGCGTCGAGGTCGCCGACGACGGGGCGGACGGCCGCCGTCCGCACGTCAGGCCCGAGGACGGGTCCGAGAGCGGGCGCGGGATGCGGGTGGTCGAGGCCCTGGCGGAGCGGTGGGGGTTCCGGGAGGACGGGGACCGTACCGTCGTGTGGGCGGAGTTCTCGTATTCGTCCGAAAACCCCGACAGGGGGTTGTCGCCCGACCCTCCGATGCTGGCTCCCACAGCGATCGAGGAGGACACGAGATGGCAGTTCCCGCGTTCAACACCGTGACGTGGTTCCAGGTGGGGACGAACGCGCCGGAGGACGCTCGGCGTTTCTACGGCGACCTTTTCGGGTGGCAGTTCGCCATCGACCCCGACGAGGACGGTTACGACCTGATCAGCTACCCGGGAGAGGGCGCCCCCAAGGGCGGGCTCTTCCACCAGTCTGACGCGGCCGAGAACCACGCCATGTTCCTGGTGCTCGTCGAGGACGTGGACGCGACGTGCGTCAGCACGGAGCTGGCGGGCGGCAAGGTCGCCCAGCCGCCGGTGACGACGGTGTCGGGGCTGCGGTTCGCCTACCTGGAGGACCCGTCCGGCAACCGGTTCGGGGTTTTCACACCCGCGCCCTGACGAAAAGAGGGGGCGGGCGGTCCGGGGTCGCGGCCTACACCTCCGCGATCTCGTCACCGCCCGCCCTGTAGGGGGTTAGGCGTCGCCGCCGGTGTTGCTCTCCGCGCTGCCGACGCCGCCCGCGAACACGTCGCTGACCTGCGCGTTCAGGCGGTAGCGGTCGATGGCCTGGGAGAGGGTCTCCGGCTTGATCTCGCCGTTCCTGGCCAGCCGGGTCAGCACGGCGAGGACGATCGACGCCGCGTCCACGTGGAAGAAGCGGCGTGCGGCGGCGCGGGTGTCGGAAAACCCGTAGCCGTCGGTGCCGAGGGAGGAGAAGTCGCCGTGGACCCAGGGGGCGATCTGGTCGGGTACGGCGCGGGTGAAGTCCGATACCGCGACGATCGGCCCGGCGACGTTGTCGAGGGTCCGGGTGACGTAGGGGACGCGCTGCTCGTCGTCGGGGTGCAGCAGGTTCCACTCGTCGCACGCGCGGGCCTCGCGGGCCAGCTCGTTCCATGAGGTGGCCGACCAGACGTCGGCGGCGACGCCCCAGTCCTCGGCGAGGAGGCGCTGGGCCTCCAGGGCCCACCGGCCGCCGACGCCGGACGCGAGGATCTGCGCGTGCGGTGCCTGGCCGTTGCCGGACGTGACGTCTGGCGCCGCCTTGTAGCGGTACAGGCCCTTGAGGAGGCCGTCGACGTCGACCGAGTCGGGTTCGGCGGGCTGCTGGTACGGCTCGTTGTAGACGGTGAGGTAGTAGAAGATGTCCTCGCCGCCCGGGTGCTCCTCGGACGAGCCGTACATGCGGCGCAGCGCGTCCTGGACGATGTGGGCCAGCTCGAACGACCATGTCGGGTCGTAGTGGACGCAGGCCGGGTTCGTCGCGGCGAGCAGCGGGGAGTGGCCGTCGGCGTGCTGGAGGCCCTCGCCGGTGAGCGTGGTGCGCCCGGCGGTGGCGCCGAGCAGGAAGCCGCGGCCCATCTGGTCGCCGAGGGCCCACATCTGGTCGCCGGTCCGCTGGAACCCGAACATCGAGTAGAAGATGTAGACGGGGATCATGTGCTCGCCGTGCGTGGCGTAGGACGTGCCCGCCGCGATCGTGGAGGCCATCGAGCCCGCCTCGCTGATGCCCTCGTGCAGCATCTGCCCCTGGTCGGACTCCTTGTAGGAGAGCAGGAGCTTGCGGTCGACCGCGTCGTAGGTCTGCCCGTGCGGGGAGTAGATCTTGGACGTGGGGAACAGCGAGTCCATCCCGAACGTGCGGTACTCGTCCGGGGCGATCGGGACGAACCGGGCGCCGATGTTCTCGTCCTTGATCAGGTCCTTGAGCAGCCGGACGAACGCCATCGTCGTCGCGACGTTCTGCTTGCCCGAGCCCTTCTTCAGCTCCGCGTAGACGGGGTCGCCGGGGAGCTTCAGCGGCTTGGCGCGCACGACCCGCTTCGGCAGGAACCCGCCGAGCGCGGCGCGGCGCTCGCGCATGTACTGGATCTCGTCGGAGTCCTCGCCGGGGTGGTAGTAGGGCGGCAGCGGGGCTTCGAGGGCCGAGTCGGGGATGTCGAGGTAGAGCCGGTCGCGGAACTCCTTGAGCTCGGCCTTGGTGAGCTTCTTCATCTGGTGGGTGGCGTTGCGGGCCTCGAAGTCGGAGCCGAGCGTCCAGCCCTTGATCGTGTGCGCGAGGATCACGGTCGGCTGGCCGACGTGCTCGCGGGCCGCCTTGAACGCGGCGTAGACCTTGCGGTAGTCGTGCCCGCCGCGCGACAGCTTGCGCAGGTCGTCGTCGTCCAGATGCTGGACGATCTTGCGCAGCCGGGGGTCGGCGCCGAAGAACTTCTCCCGGATGTACTCGCCGGACTCGACCGTGAAGGTCTGGAACTGGCCGTCGGGCGTGGTGTTCATCTGGTTGACGAGCACGCCGTCGACGTCCTGGGCGAGCAGCGGGTCCCAGTCGCGGCCCCAGATGACCTTGATGACGTTCCAGCCGGCGCCGCGGAAGAACGACTCCAGCTCCTGGATGATCTTGCCGTTGCCGCGGACCGGGCCGTCCAGCTGCTGGAGGTTGCAGTTGACGACGAACGTGAGGTTGTCGAGCTCCTCGCGGGCGGCCAGGCCGATCGCGCCGAGCGACTCCGGCTCGCCCATCTCGCCGTCGCCGAGGAACGCCCACACGTGCGAGCGGGACGTGTCCTTGATCTTGCGGTTGTAGAGGTAGCGGTTGAACCGGGCCTGGTAGACCGAGTCGATCGCGGTCAGGCCCATGGACACCGTGGGGAACTCCCAGAAGTCCGGCATGAGCCGCGGGTGCGGGTAGGAGGACAGGCCGCCGCCCGGGTGCGAGTGCTCCTGCCGGAACCCGTCGAGCTTGTCGCCGGGGAGGCGGCCCTCAAGGTAGGCGCGGGCGTAGATGCCGGGGGCGGCGTGGCCCTGGATGAAGACCTGGTCGCCCGACTCGCCGTGGTCCTTGCCGCGGAAGAAGTGGTTGAACCCGACCTCGTACAGGGACGCGGCGGACGCGTACGTGGCGATGTGCCCGCCGACGCCCAGCTCCGGGCGGTTCGCCCGGGACACCATGATCGCCGCGTTCCATCGGATATAGGCGCGGATGCGTCGTTCCACGTGCTCGTCGCCGGGGAACCAGGGCTCCGACTCCGGCGGGATCGTGTTGATGAAGTCGGTGCTGCGCAGGCCGGGCACGCCGACCTGGAGCTCGCGGGCCCGCTCCAACAGCCTGAGCATCACGTAGCGGGCCCTGCCCCGGCCCTCGGTCTTGATGACCGTGTCCAGCGATTCCAGCCACTCCCGAGTCTCGTCCGGGTCGATGTCCGGAAGCTGGCTCGGCAGGCCGTCGCTGATGATTGAGAAGCGTTGACGTCCGGAAGCCACGGGGTCCCCTCTGCGCTTGCCGTCTGTGCTGGTGGGGCCTTGATCGCCACGTCCGGCGACCGGGCCCCCGGTATGACTCGTTGGTCGCCTCGGTTGTGATCCATCGTCGCCGGTTACGCCGGCTAACGCATCTCTACCGTTGGGTAACCCATTCTCCCCGGTCAACCGGGGTATCGGACCCCCTGAGGGCCGATCGCCCGAGGCCGGTGCCGGATGCCTCTCGACGCCGCGCCCCGGACGTATGAAGGTGGAGACAACAGGTCCATGCCCGAAATGTCCCGTCTCATCCGGGACGACGAGCTTGGGGGAGACATGCACGCGAACATCGGAGACCGGCTGCACGTCCACGGCAACGTGGTCGGCCAGACCGACCGGCAGGGCGAGATCATCGAGGTACGCGGGCCCGACGGCGGGCCGCCCTACCTCGTCCGTTTCGCCGACGGCCACGAGACCCTCGTCTACCCGGGGCCGGACGCGGTCATCGAGGGCCCCGCGCCCGCCGAGGGCCTGCCCGGCTGACCCGGCGCGCCCCCGGCCGCGTCCGCACCGCGACAGCGCCCCGCGCGTGCCCTGCGGCGGGGCGCGTCCGGGGGATTTCGCGCCGTGGATCGGGTACACCAGTGATCATGGAGAGCACCGTGGTCCGGGTGACCACCGGTACGCGGGAGACCGTGCACGACATCACCGCCGAATGCGAGCGCTTCGCCGCCGCGACGGGCGGGGACGGCCTGCTGCACGTCTTCGTCCCGCACGCCACCGCCGGAGTGGCGATCATCGAACTCGGGGCGGGCAGCGACGACGACCTGCTCGCCGCCCTGGCCGACCTGCTGCCCGCCGACGACCGCTGGAGGCATGCCCACGGCTCACGTGGGCATGGCAGATCCCATGTGATGCCCGCGTTCGTCGCGCCGTTCGCGACCGTCCCCGTCCTGGACGGGCGGCTCGCCCTCGGGACGTGGCAGTCGGTGGCGCTGGTCGATCTGAACCTGGACAACCCCGACCGACAGGTCAGGTTGTCGCTGCTAAAGGGATAGGCGTGGATTGTTTAAGGGATCGGCGTGGATTGTCACCCTCTGTGGGCGTCCGATGACCGCCGCCTCCGTATTCGGGCCAATGAGGCGACCAAAAGCCGGGAAGACACTTGCGCGAGGGGCCCCCACTTGTGTGGACTGTCCCGCAAACACCGCACTGGTGTGGGCGGGCCACCCGTCCCGGGGGGCCGGAGTTGCACCGTGCACAAGGCACCGTGCGGATTTGACGACCATGGGAGGACTTTCGTGAGCGCGACCGCGGGTCAGGCGCAGTCTGAGCGCAGCCTGGCCGAACGGCTCGGCCTGAAGGCGGGCCAGGTGGTGCAGGAGATCGGCTACGACGACGACGTCGACGAGGAGCTGCGCCGCTCCGTCGAGGCCGTCACGGGGAGCGAGCTGGTCGACGAGGACTACGAGGACGTGGTCGACATCGTGCTGCTGTGGTGGCGCGAGGAGGACGGCGACCTGTTCGAGGCGCTGACCGACGCCATGTTCCCGCTGACCAGCGGCGGCAACATCTGGCTGCTGACGCCCAAGGCGGGCCGCGAGGGCCACGTGGAGCCGAGCGACATCGGCGAGGCCGCCCAGACGGCCGGGCTGTCCCAGACGAGCAGCACCAGCGCCGCCAAGGAGTGGTCGGGGACGCGACTGGTCGCACCCAAGGTCAAGAAGTAGGCCGGGGGTCCCCACGAGGCCGGCCGGCGCCAGATCGCCCGCCGGTCCGCGAGTCGCCGTGTCCGGGTGGCAGACTGGGTCCGTCCCCACGGCCGTGGGGGCGACCGACTTCCCCCGTGTCCGGCGGGGGCGAACCGCGGGAGAGGCATGGCGGTCGAGGTAGGCGACGTCGCACCCGACTTCGAGCTGAAGGACCAGCACGGCGCACCGGTGAAGCTGTCGGATTTCCGCGGCGACGCCAACGTCGTCCTGGTGTTCTACCCGCTGGCGTTCAGCGGCGTGTGCACGGGCGAGCTGTGCGAGATCCGGGACGAGCTGCACACGCTGGGCGGCGACGGCGTGCAGGTGCTCGCGGTCTCGGTCGACTCGGTGTTCGCCCTGCGCGCCTGGAGCGAGCAGGAGAAGTACACGTTCCCGCTGCTTTCGGACTTCTGGCCGCACGGCGGGACGGCGCAGCGCTACGGCGTGTTCGACGAGGAACGCGGCATCGCCACGCGCGGCACGTTCGTCATCGACACCGAGGGCGTCGTCCGCTGGAAGGTCGTCAACGCCGTCCCGGACGCGCGCGACATCGGCGAGTACCGCAAGGCGCTCGCCGCCCTCTGAGCCCAACCGGCCGTTGCCGGGGCATCCCCGGCAGGGCGTGGGAGCTTCTCCACGAGAAACACAGGCGTTCCGGGGGTATGGGGATCGTCTCCCCACGGGAAACCAGATCGGCCCGGGGGCGTGTGGGGTCGTCCCCCCACAAGAAACCGGGCCGGTGCCGGCCCTCCGGTACCGGCCCCCGCACCTCTGGAGGGGTGATGCCCTGCTTTCGCTGCGGGGCGCGGCAGACCGACCCGGTGCGCGGCGCGAGCCCGTGGAAGCGCGGCGTCCGGGCCGACCGTCAGGTGCTGATCTGCCCCGGCTGCCAGGCCGCCCACGACTGGGCCGCCGATCTCGACCACTGCGCCGACTGCGGCTCGTCCGCCCTGGTGTGCCGGCTGGGCGAGGTGGAGTGCCGCGACTGCGGCCACACCCGCGCCGCCGACCGCCCGTCCGGCGGCCCGGTCCGCTCGACCGCCTCACCGGGCGACACCCTGCCGCCGGAGCGGGACGGCAGGCTCTCGGAAGAGGTGGCGGCGGCCCTGAACCGCGTTCTGAAACGCCGCCCCTCCGGCTGACGCCCCGGTCGCGTCCCGCCGACCCCGGCCGTGCGCCTTTTGGCCGTCTTCGGTCACCGCCGACAGGCCGCCATTCCCCGGCCAATCGGTGCGACCCTCACTCTCCGTAGCAGAACGGCTCTTGACGTGGGGATTCGCCTGCTGCCACGCTGCGCGGATGCCGATCTTGTTCCGGCGGCTCGCCCACCGCATCGTCGCGCGCTCCTGGCGCGCCCCGGCGCTCGTTCTAGCGGTGGCGTTCCTGGTCGGCTGGCTGCTGATCGCGGTGTTCGAGGAGCCCGGCGCCAAGATCAAGAAGCCGCACGAGTACCTCTGGTACTTCTTCGTCAGCGGCACGACCACCGGCTACGGCGACCTGTTCCCGACCTCCGCCGGCGGCCGGATCGGCGGCGCGATCGTGATCATGGCGGGGCTCACCGCCGGGCTCGTGCTGTTCGCCGAGCTGACGCTGTGGATGGCGAAGGGGAGGACGATGAGGGCCACCGGCCAGGCGCGGCTGCATCTGCGGCGGCACATCGTGACCGTCGGTTACGACCGCGACGGCCTGCGCGCCGTCATCGGGCAGCTGCGCGCCGACCCCGAGTTCGCGGCGGCGAAGGTCGTCACGATCTTCTGGCCGGACGAGCTGGCCGGCGAGAACCCCGACCCCGACCTGTACGACGTGGTCGCCTTCGACGACACCGCGTTCGACCGCGCCTGCCTGCGCGACGCCCGCACGGTCGTCGTGGTCGGCCACACCGACGACGAGACCGTCCGGGTCATGCTCCAGGTGGTGGCCCACCTGCGGCGGCACGGGTCCCCGGCCGTCCACCTGCTGGCGGGCGTGCACGACGGCGGCCGCCGCGCCGAGATCACCGAGGCGCTCGGCCTGATCGGGCCGGACATCGAGCCCGTCGACATCGACGATCCCGCCGTCGTCGCCGTCGCCGTCCGCAACCCGGGCGTCGCGTCGATCTACCACAACCTGGCCAGCACCCTGGACGCGGACTCGACGCTCTACCGCCTCGACGTGCCGGAGGACGCGGGAGAGTGGCCGCGCCTCGACCTGGCGATCGACTTCCTCAGGCGCGGCTGCACGCTGCTGGCGGTGGGCGAGTCCCACCGTCCGAACGCCCGCTTCCGGTTGGCGGCGCGGCCGGACGAGACGGTCCGCGGCGGGCAGTCGCTCGCCGTCGTCGCCGAGTCCCGTCCCGAAATCCCCTGGCACGAACTGTGACCCAGCCCGGTCTCACACGCTGACCGCGTCCGGCTCACGCGCTGACCCCGCCCGGCCCCACGGGCCTTGCGAACTCTTGACCTGCTTGGAAACTGGCTGCTAGCTTTTGCCGCATGCTGGAATAGCGTTCCGTATGACGGAAAGTGCGGATGCGTGAGCTGACGGAGGGATCCCCGTTGAAGAACCTCATGCCGATCGTCGCCGCGGTGCTCCTCGCGACCACCGCCGCAGCCTGCTCGTCCGGGGACGGGGACTCGGGAGGAGGCCCCGTCGAGCTCATGCTCTGGCACGGCCAGAACGACATCGCGGCCAAGTCGATGGACAAGCTGGTCGAGTCGTTCAACCGGTCGCACCCGAACATCAAGGTCAAGACCGACTCCGGCGGCGCGACCGCGGACACGATGCTGCCCAAGGTCACCGCGGCGTTCGCCGCCGGCACCTTTCCCGACGTCGCCTACATGTACGGCTCGTGGGGCGCGGCGCTCGCGCGGAGCCCGAAGGTGCCGAACCTGAAGAAGTACATCGGCGCGTCCGACGTCAACTGGGACGACTTCTGGCCGAACAGCCGGGCGACGGCGACGATCAACGGGAAGGTGATCGGCTTCCCGTCCGCGGCCGACGACCTGACCGTCCTGTACAACAAGAAGCTGCTGGCCGACGCCGGCCTCAAGCCCCCGTCGCCCACCTGGAGCTGGGACGACTTCCGCTCGATGGCGCGCAAGCTCACCAACGCCGAGGACAAGACCTACGGGACGACCTGGGCGGTCAGCGGCGGCGAGGAGACGACCTGGCTGCTGTGGCCGCTGCTGTGGCAGCACGGCGGGTCGATCCTGTCCAAGGACGAGAAGAAGGCCGCCTTCAACTCCCCGGCGGGCGTGCGGGCGCTCACGCTCGTCCAGCAGATGACCCTCCAGGACAAGTCGGTCTACGTGGACACGAGCCCGGCCGAGAAGGGGCAGAAGCTGTTCGAGTCCGGCCGCCTCGGGATGTTCCTGGCGGGGCCGTGGGTGCTGCCCGACGTCCAGGCCGCGAAGGTCGACTACGGGATCGCGCCGATGCCCGGGACGAACGGCGACCACCAGACGGTGTCCGGCATGGACAACTGGGCCGTCTTCGACCACGGCAGCCGCCGGGTCAAGGCCGCCGTCGAGTTCCTCACCTGGCTCACCAAGCCCGAGCAGCAGCTGGTCTGGATGAACGACACCGGCTCGCTGCCGACCCGCAAGTCGATCACGAGCCTGCCCGGCTACCAGGAGTACACGAAGAAGTACCCCGGGGTGGACGTCGTCACCGAGAACCTCGTGAACGCCAAGCAGATCCGTCCGGTGATCTCCAAGTACCCGCGGGTCTCGGGGTTCGTCGCGCAGGCGATCGCCGCCGCTCTGCTCGGCAAGTCCGATCCGCAGAGCGCGCTGAACGACGCGGCGAACAAGTCCGACGCGCTGCTGAAGGTGCCCGGCCAGTGAGCGCGGCCGTCGTCGCGAAGAAGACCGAGCGGCGCGATCCGCCGGGCCGGGCACCGAGGCGGCGCAGGCGGCGCGGCCTGGCCGACCAGGCCACCGGGTGGTCGTTCGCCGGGCCGTCCACACTGCTGGTCCTCGGGTTCTCGCTGCTGCCGATGGGCTGGGCGCTGCGGCTGTCGATGACCGACTCCGACCTCGTCACCGAGGGGCAGGGCGTCGGGCTCGACAACTACCGGGCGCTCGCCGACGACCCCGTCTTCTGGAAGTCGATCCGCAACACGCTGGAGCTCACCGCCCTGTACATCCCGGCGTCGCTGCTGCTCGGGCTCGTGGTCGCGCTGCTGCTGAACAAGCCGATCCGGGGCATCGCGTTCTACCGGGCGTGCTTCCTCGTCCCGTTCGTCGCCTCGGCCGCCGCCGAGGGCCTGCTGATGGCCTTCGTGTTCGACAAGGACTTCGGCGCGGTGAACGGCCTGCTCACGCGGGCGGGGCTGCCCGCGCAGGGGTTCCTGGACGATCCGTCCCAGGCGATGTTCGTGATCACCGGGATCTTCGTCTGGACGCAGTTCGGGTTCAACGTCGTGATCTACCTGGCGGCGCTCCAGGACATCGCGCCGGAGGTGCTGGAGGCCGCCGCGATCGACGGCGCGGGCCGCTGGCGGACGTTCCGGCACATCATCATCCCCTCCGTCCGGCCGATCTCGCTGTTCCTCGCCGTCTGGGGGCTGATCGACTGCCTCCAGTTCTTCGACCTGCTGCTGACCTCGACCAGGGGCGGGCCGGTCAACTCCACCATCACGATCGTCTACTACGTCTGGCAGCTCGCCTTCGAGTACTTCACCGCGGGCTACGGCGCGGCGGTCGCCTACGCGCTGTTCGCGGGCAGCCTCGTCGCCATCGTCCTCGGGCTGCTGTTCGGGCGCCGGAAGGGGTTCCTGCTGTGAAGAGGCCCGATGCGCGGCACCTCGTGCTGGCGCCGCTGTCGATCCTGATGGTGCTGCCGTTCGTCTACATGCTGGGCGCGTCGGTCATGACCCAGGCGCAGATCAACCGGTACCCGCCGCCGCTGTACCCGCCGGGCGTGGACCTGTCCGGCTACCAGGAGCTGCTGTCGGACTCGCAGTTCCCGCGGTGGTTCCTCAACAGCGTGATCGTCTCGGCTGCGATCGTGGCCTCGCAGGTCGTGCTGTGCAGCATGGCGGGCTACGCGTTCGCCCGGCTGCGCTTCTCCGGACGGAAGGTCGCGCTGGTCCTGGTCATCGCGACGACGCTGATCCCGTTCCAGCTCACCGTGATCCCGACGTTCCTGATCTTCCACGAGCTGCACCTGATCAACACGCTCCCCGCGCTGATCGTGCCGCAGCTCGCGTCGGCGCTCGGGGTGTACCTGATGACCTCGTTCTTCCAGAACTTCCCGCGCGAGCTGGAGGAGGCCGCCCGCATCGACGGCTGCTCCCGCTTCGGGGTGTTCTTCCGGGTCGTGCTGCCGGTCGCGCGCCCGGCGCTCGCGGCGCTGGCGGTGATCACGTTCATCTACGCGTGGAACGATCTGTTCTGGCCGCTGGTCGCGATCTCCTCCGAGGACAAGTACACGGTGCAGGCGGGCCTCGCCACCTTCCAGGGGCAGCACCGCGCGGACTGGCCGAAGATCATGGCCGGGACCGTGCTGACCACCGTCCCCGTACTGGCCGTGTTCATCATCGGGCAGCGCCGCTTCGTGCAGGCGCTCGCGGGCGCGGTCAAGGGATAGGAACCGGGCAGGGCGAAGGGCCCCGGGCGCCCGCCTCCGTACAGGCGCCCAGGGCCCTTCTCAGATGCCGAGGACGCGGGCCGCGTTGGACGCGTAAACGCGGGCCAGCACGTCCTCGGGCAGGCCGAGCCCGCTGATGCGCCAGCGGCCCATCAGCGGCGGGTCGTCGCTTGAGTGCGGGAAGTGCTCGTCCAGCGTCTCCAGGAACCGGAAGTGGGTCGCGTAGAGGTCGGCGGACGGGGGGAACTCGTCGGTGCCGAACAGCACCCGGTCGGGGAAGCGCAGCATGAGCTCGCGGGTCGCGCGCGGCTGCCGGCCGAGCTCGGCGATGCGGGCGGCGATGTCGATGTTCAGGTTCGGGTAGGCGGCGAGCATGCGGCCGACGCGGCCGAGGTCCTCGGCCTGGCAGCCCGCGTGGACGGCGACGAAGGTGGTCCGGGGGTGCCCGGCGACCAGCGCCTCCAGCGAGTCCATGAGCCAGTCGAAGCGCGGGAAGCGGTCCGCGTCGGCGAACGACCAGTCGGGATGGGCGAGCAGCTGCTCGTACCGCTCGTTGCGCTCGTCGACGGGGTCGAAGAACGCGATCGGGTCGGCGGTGTGGATCCACACGGGCACGCCGAGGTCGGCGGCGGCGTCCCACAGCTCGCCGAGCCTCGGGTCGTCGGGCAGGACGAGCCGGCCCGAGTCGTCCCGGATGTGCAGGCCGAGGTCCTTCCAGACCTTCAGCCCGCGCGCGCCCGCCTCCACCGACCGGCGCAGGCTGTCGGCGAGGGCGCCGGGACGGCCGATCCGCGTCCAGTCGACATGGCAGAACGTCAGGAAGCGGTCCGGGTGCGCGCGGTCGTAGCGGTCGAGGTTGGCCTCCAGTTCGGCGTCCCAGCGGCCGTCGAGGTTGACGATCGTCTCGACGCCGCACGCGTCCATCAGCGCGAGCAGCGACTTCACGTCCGGGATCGTCCAGTCGCCGGTCAGCCACCGGCCGAGATGGTTGTGCGCGTCGATCGCCGGCACCGCCGCCCGCGGGACGTGCGACTCCTCCACCCGCAGTCGCGCGCGGGGCCGGTACTCGCTCAGCTTCATGCTCCACCTCCGGGAAATGGGGCGCCCGTGAATAAGAAGGGCGGCGGGCCGCCGTCACAGGCGACGTCGATGGCGGCGTCCATTGCGGCGGCCCGCCACAGGCCTTGCGCGACTCCGTCGGTCAACGCCGGATCCCCTCGGGAAGGGAGTCGCCGTGCGCGTCGATCATGTCCTCCACCAGGTCGTGGATCTGGGGGAGGGTGAGGGTCGCGGCGGTGTTCGGGTCGAGCGCCGCCGCCTGGTGGACGTGGTCGCGCCGCCCCTCCAGCGCCGCCCGCACGGTCAGGTCCCCGACGTTCAGGAACGTGCGGTTGAGCGCGGCGAGCTGCGGCGGCATCGCGCCGATCCGGGTCGGGCGCACGCCCGACCGGTCGACGACGCAGGGGACCTCCACGCACGCGTCCGGCGGGAGGTTGGAGATCAGGCCGTCGTTGCGGACGTTGCCGTGCACGACCCGCCGGGTACCGGTCTCGATCGAGTGGATGATCTCCGAGGCCAGCTCCGACATCGGCTCGACCTCCACGCCCTCGCCCGCGGCGAGGCGGCGGCGCGTCTCGGCGTAGGAGTCGAGGTTCTCCCGCGACCACTCCAGGTAGGCGCCGATCTGCACGCCGAAGTGCTCGACCTGGTCGTCGTGGCGCAGGAACCACGGCAGGTACTCCGAGCCGTGCACCGAGGACTCGGTCGGGAAGTGCCCGAACCGCGTGAAGATCTCGGCGCGGACCGTCGCGCGCAGCTTCGGGTCGGCCTCGACGACCTCGGCGAGCCGCGGGTAGAGGTTCTCGCCCTCATGCTCGAACTTCAGCACGAACGCCTGGTGGTTGACGCCGGCGGTGACGAAGCCGACCTCGTCCACCGGGACGCCGACGAGGTTCGCCAGCCGCTCCTGCGTGTCGCGCACGGAGTGGCAGATGCCCACCACGTTCTTGAACGGCGTCCCCTCCCACACCGAGCGCGGGACCATCGTCATCGGGTTGGTGTAGTTGAGCAGTAGCGCGTCCGGCGCCAGCTCGGCGAGGTCGTTGCCGAGCGCGACCATGACCGGGATCGTGCGCAGCGCGCGGAAGATCCCGCCGATCCCCAGCGTGTCGGCGATCGTCTGCCGGATGCCGTGGCGGGCCGGCACCTCAAAGTCGATCTTCGTGGCCTCGAACCCGCCGACCGCGATCTCGTTGATCACGTAGTCGGCGCCGTCGACGGCCGCGCGCCGGTCGGTGTGCGCCTCGACCTTGGCGGGCAGCCCGAGGTGGGCCACCATCCAGTTCGCCATCGTCTCGGCGGTGCCGAGCCGCTCGGCGTCGATGTCGTGCAGGACGAGCGTCGACGCGCCGAGCCCCGGCAGCGTGAGGATGTCCGACAGGACGTTCTTGGTGAACTCGACGCTTCCGGCGCCGATGAAGACGATGCGTGCCATGGTGCCCCTTACCGGTGTCCCTTACATGATCGCGAGTTGGCCGCCGTCGATGACCAGCTCGGCTCCGTGCACGAACGAGGCGTCGTCGGAGGCGAGGAAGGCGTAGGCGGCGGCGACCTCGGCGGCCTGCCCGGCGCGTCCGAGGGGAATGTGGTCGCGCTGGTAGGCGGCGACGAAGTCCGGGCCGAGGTCGGCCTCGATCCCGGCGTTGAGCGGGGTGCTGATGTAGCCGGGGCAGACGGCGTTGACGCGGATGCCGTGCCGCCCGAGCTCCACCGCCATCGTCTTGGTCAGCAGCAGGACCCCGCCCTTGGACGCGTTGTAGTGCGCGTAGTCCTCCTCGCCGCCGAGCCCGTTGGTGGAGGACATGTTGACGATCGAGCCGCGCGTCCCCTCGCGCACCATCAGCCGGCTCACCGCCTGCCCGACCAGGAACATGCCGCGCAGGTTGACGGCCATGATCGTGTCCCAGTGCTCGGGGGTGATCTCCAGGAACGGCTCGCGCCAGCCCGTCCCGGCGTTGTTGATCAGCACGTCCACGCCGCCGAGCGCGGCGACCGCCTCGGCCACCAGGTGCTCGACGTCGTCCTCGTGGCTGACGTCGCAGGTCGTCCCGCTGATCTTGCCGAGCGGGGACAGCCCGGCGACGACGTCCTCGACCCGGTCGAGGCCGCACACGAACACCCGCGCGCCCTCCTCCAGGAACCGGCGCGCGGCGGCCTCCCCGATCCCGCTGGTGCCGCCCGAGATCAGGACGTTCTTTCCGGTCAGCCCGCGCATCGCCATGTCCTTCCGTGGTCGGGCCGGTAGCGGTTCATACGCCGAGCACGACCGGGCGGCCGACCTTCGGCACGAGGTACTCCTGGTCGGGGAACCCCCGGTCGAGGACGTCGACGAACGTCGTCACCGACTCGGCGTTGACCGCGAACAGGTCGTGGTGGCTCGGCAGCAGCCAGCGCGCGTCGGCGCCGGCGGCCAGGTGCGCCGCCTCCCGGACGGTCAGGTTCCCGACGATCCCCATCTCCTCGCGGATCCGGTCGCGGCCGTTGACGGGCAGCAGCGCGACCCGGGGCCGCAGGCCGTCGAGGGCCCGGTCGATCTCGGGGTGCGGGACGGTGTCGCCCGCGTGGTAGACGGTCACGCCCGGGTCGAGTTCGACGACGTAGCCGAGGAAGCGGTGCGCGCCGTCCTGCACCATGACGTCGTAGCAGAGCGGCCCGGTGTACTCGGGGGAGTGCGCCGCCGGGACGGGGTGGACGCGAATGCCCGCGATCTCCAGCGGCTCGCCCGCCAGCGCCGGGACGAACCGTGCGCCGAGCGCCTCCGCGTCCTGCCGCAGGACGGGCGGCGCCACCACCGTGAAGGGGCGGCGCGCGAGCGCGGGGCCGAGCGTGTGCGGGTCGAAGTGGTCGGCGTGCTCGTGGGTGACGAGCACGACGTCGGCGTCCAGGTCGGCGGGCCCGAACGGGGGCGGGAACCGGCGGGCCCAGCGGCCGGGCGGGCCGAACTCCGAGTCGGCCGCCAGCCGGTCCGACAGGTACGGGTCGACGGCGACGACCGTGCCGTTCGCGCCCTTCAGCAGGAACCCGGCCTGCCCGAGCGCGCAGACGCCGACCATGCCGGGCGGGACGGCCAGTTCCCGGAAGCCCTCACTGATCCCCATCGCCGACTCCTCCTCTGCTACTGACCGGTCATGGCGCGAGGAGGGCCTTGACCGGTTCCGTGCCGCCGTTCATCAGGTCGGTGAAGACCCGGGCGCCATCGCTCAACGGAAAGGTGTTCACCCAGCTCAGGTCCCATTCTGCGGCGAGCTCGACGGCCGTGCTGAACTCCGCGGGGGTGTAGCCGAACGAGCCGAGCAGCCGCTTCTCGGTCCGGACGAGGTCGTTCGCGTCGAACCCGGGGTCGGCGCTCGCCAGCCCGAGCGCCACCGCGACCCCGCCGGGCGCGAGCCGGGCGAGGGCGTCGGCCCGGGTCGCCGGCAGCCCCACCGCGTCGAAGACCACGTCGAACTCCCCGCGCAGCGTCGGGCCGGTGGCGTCGGCGCCCAACTGTCCCGCGATCGCCGCGCGGCGCTCGGACAGGTCGGCGGCGACCACGGACGCGGCGCCGCGCAGCCGCGCGAGCTGCGCGCACAGCAGGCCGATCGTCCCGCAGCCGATGACACCGACGCGCGCGCCCTCCGGGACCGCTGCCACGTTCCACGAGTGGACTGCGTAGGCGATCGGCTCGACCACGCCGGCCGCCGTCCAGGACAGCGCGTCCGGAAGGGCGTGGACCGAGGACGCCGGTACCGCGACCCGCTCGGCGAACCCACCGGGGCGGTGCACGCCGATCAGCGCGCGGCGGCGGCACAGGTTGCCGCGTCCCCGCGTACACAGATCGCAGTCACCGCAGGAGAGAATGGGGTTCACCACGACGCGGCGGCCGTCGGGGGTCGTCCCCGCGAACTCGTGGCCCATGACGAGCGGCGGGGTGCGGAAGCCGGGGGTGCGCACGCCGTGCAGTTCGCTGCCGCAGATCCCGGCGGCGGCGACCTCCACGAGGATCTCATCGGGTTTCACGGACGGTTCGTCGATGTCATGCAGTTCCACCACGCTCGGCGCGGTGAAAACGAGTGCCTTCATCACAGCCGTGAATGTAGCAGCGATCCGTATCGTGGGCTAGCATTCCGTATTGCGGAAACATAGGGGAGAGGGTCGCATGGCGAAGAACGAGTCACCGGTGGGCAGCGTGGACAGGGCGCTGCGCATCATCCAGTTGCTCTCCGAGAGCGGGCGCGGCGTCACGCTGGAGGACCTCGCGGTCCGCTCCGGCATCCCGCGCAGTTCGCTGCACCGGCTGCTCGGCGCGCTGCGGCACCGCGGCTTCGCCGCCCAGCCGGAGCCGAACGGGCCCTACTTCCTCGGCACGGAGCTGCTCGCGGCGGCGTTCCGCTACTACGACCGGATCGACCTGCGCGCGCTCGTCCACCCGGTGCTGCTGCGGCTGCGCGAGGAGCTGAACGAGACCACGCACATGGCCGTGCTGGACGGCGGCGAGATCGTCTACGTGGACAAGGTCGAGGCCATCCACCCGATCACGATGACCTCGGTGATCGGCGGCCGCAATCCCGCGTACTGCACCGGCGTCGGCAAGGCCCTGCTGGCCTGGACGTACCCGACCGACGAGGCGATCAAGCTGTGGGCCGCCGCGCACGAGCTGCGGCCCGTCACCCGGCACTCGATCACCTCGCCGGCCCGGCTCGCCGAGGAGATGGCCGAGATCAGGGAGCGCGGCTACGCGCTCGATCTGGAGGAGAACGAGGAGGGCGTGCGCTGCGCGGCGGTGCCGGTCTTCCTCGGCCGCTCCACGCCGTCCGCCGGGATCAGCGTCACCGCGCCGAAGGACCGCTTCCCGAAGGCGCGGGTGACCGAGGTGGCGCTGCGGCTGCGCACGATCCTGGCCGACGAGCTGGACGAACCCGCAGGCCCGGCCGAGTGAGGCCCGCCGGCGCTCCGCGGGGCCCCGCCCGGGAGGGGGCCGGGCGGGCCTCATGGGGCACCCGCCCCGCCCCCGGGGGCATGTCCGCAGTGTGCCGGATGGTTGACAGCGGGCGAGTCATGCTGGTTGCCTTTCATGGAAGCCCATTCCGTGATACGGAAAGAGAAGCAAGTGGCGAAGGTCGTGGTGATTCTCGGGCTGCTGCTTGCGCTGGCGGGGGCGGGGTGTTCGACGGGGTCGTCCGAGAAGGAGGAACGGGGCGCTCCGTGGAGACCGGTCGTCGGCAGCCGGTGGCAGTACCAGCTTTCGGGTGATCGCAAGTTCCCGGGGACGGGAGGCATCAACGTCGATATCTGCGAGCGTCCCTATGCCGGTGGTAGTAACAGTGGCGGCAACGGCGGGGGCGGGCGCAAGAACGGGGTCGGGGACGGGGACGGGGACGACGGGAAGGTCGGCGCGGGCGCGTGCGTGCGCCCCGAGGTGTTCGACATCGACCTGTACGCCGACGCCGCGGTCGCCGGCAACAACACCACGCTCAACACCGCCGCCGTCAAGGCGATCCACGCCCGCGGCGCCAAGGCGATCTGCTACATCGACTCGGGTTCGGTGGAGAAGGTCCGTCCGGACTACCCGCAGTACGTCGAGTGGCACGAGGCCCACGGGAAATCACTGATCGGCAAGTCCTATCCGGGTTTCCCGGAGGAGAACTACGCCAACATCAACAACGACAAGGGGCAGCGCGACTTCGTGCTCAAAATGCAAGAGGCACGGGTCCGCAAATGTGTTCAAGCGGGGTTCGACGCCGTCGAGTTCGACGTCGTCAACGCCCACGAGGACGGGGCGGGGGTCACCGGGTGGCAGGTCAGCGCCGACAGCCAGCTCGTGTTCAACCGCGCGCTCGCTGACATGGCGCATCGCCACGGCCTCGCGGCCGGGCTGAAGAACGACCTCGGCCAGATCCCCCAGCTCGTCTCCTCGTTCGACTTCATGGTCAACGAGGAGTGCTGGGAGTTCCGCGAGTGCGATCGGCTGAAGCCGTTCATCGCGGCGGGCAAGCCGGTCTTCGGCGTCGAGTACAAGCCCTCACGCGGGCCGGACCCGCTGGCCTTCTGCCGCGAGGCCGTGTCGCTGCGCTTCGGCTTCATCAAGAAGGGCGAGGACTACCTCCTCACCGACCAGCCGTACACCCCCTGCCGCTGAGCCGGCGGGATCGAACGAAAGAACAGCCATGCGACTCCTCACCTTCCGCACCGAGGGCGGCACCCGCGCGGGGCGCCTCGACGGCACGCAGGTCACGCCGCTGGACGCGCCGGACGTGGGCGCGCTGCTCGCCACCGGCCTGGACTGGCGCGCCCGCGCCGCCGCGACCGGGCCGCTCGTCCCCTTCGACGAGCTGGAGCTCGCGCCGCTGATCCCCCGGCCGAGCAAGATCATCTGTGTGGGGCTCAACTACAAGCGGCACATCGCCGAGACCGGTCTGGAGACCCCCGAGCACCCGACGCTGTTCGCGAAGTTCGCGAACTCGCTGATCGGCGCCCGCGACCCGATCGTGCTGCCCGCCACGTCCGGGGCGATGGACTGGGAGGCGGAGCTGGCGATCATCGTCGGGCGCGGCGTCGCGCACGCCGACCGCGCCGAGGCCCGCGCGGCCATCGCCGGGTACACGGTCGCCAACGACGTCAGCGCCCGCGACTACCAGCGCCGCACCACCCAGTGGCTCCAGGGCAAGACGTTCGACGCGACGACGCCGCTCGGCCCGGCCCTGGTCACCGCCGACGAGCTGTACGACGTCG
The DNA here is from genome assembly GCF_022751215.1 of Actinomadura terrae. Taxonomy (GTDB): domain Bacteria; phylum Actinomycetota; class Actinomycetes; order Streptosporangiales; family Streptosporangiaceae; genus Spirillospora; species Spirillospora terrae. The sequence continues at coordinate 175,302 of NZ_JAICDG010000003.1, forward strand.
CCGACCTGGTGGTGTCGTGCAAGGTGCGCGGCGAGCAGATGCAGGGCGGCTGGACCGGCGACATGCTGTTCCCGCCGGACGAGATCGTCTCCTACATCAGCGGGATCATGACGCTCGAACCCGGCGACGTGATCCTCACCGGGACCCCGGCGGGCATCGGCGACAGCCGCACGCCGCCGATCCGGCTCGAACCCGGCGACGTCCTGGAGACCGAGATCGAGGGCCTCGGCGTGCTGCGCAACGAGTGCAGGCTCAGCCCGTGCTCCGCACGCGGAACGCAAGACCGGCCCGGGCCAGCCGGCCGATGAGCGCGTCGCCCATGGCGGCCGCCGTGGTCACCTGGCCTGAGGTGTCGGGCAGGTCGTCGTGGGCGAGGCAGAGCGCGGACTCGGCGAGCATCCGGGCGGTCTCGGTGTAGCCGGGGTCGCCGCCCGCGACCTCGGTGACGACGCGCCGGCCGCCGCCCTCGCCGACGAACGTGACGTTGAACCAGTTGCGCGCGCGGCGCTCCTCCGACGGCCCCCCGCCGGGCACGCCGAACCGCCGCAGCAGCGACCGCGCGGGCGGGACCTGCGCGAGGGCGAGGAGCGTGCCCGCGCCCGCGACCATGCCCGCCGCCTCGGCCAGGTGTTTGACCGCGACGTGGTGGCCGTAGGTGAAGTCCGGGCCGTACCGGTCGAGCGCCCTGGCCGAGCGCGCCACGACCTGCGGGTCGATGGTCGGGGCCGGCAGCGTCCAGCCGCCGGTGACGCGCGTCCTCGGCAGCGGGCTCCGCGCCACGCGGACCCGCCGCCCGCCGTCGTCGTGCCCCTCCTCGGCCCTCCTCCGGTCGCGCTCGGCGCGCAGCATGCCGGGCACGTCGGCGAACATTCCGATGATCGACTGCACCGTGCCGCCGGACGGCGCGAAGCGCGCCCGCACGAACCCCTCCACGTGCAGCGGCACGCCCTCGGGCAGCTGCCCGACGGTGAAGTAGACGCCGAGGTCGGCCGGGATCGAGTCGAACCCGCACGAGTGGACGAGCCGCGCCCCGGTCCGGACGGCCTCCTCGTGGTAGGCGAGGTACATGCGGTCGACGAACGTGGGCTCGCCGGCGAGGTCGACGTAGTCCGTCCCGGCGCGGGCGCAGGCGGCGACCAGGGGCTCGCCGTGCTCCAGGTACGGGCCCACCGTCGTGATGACGACCCGCGTCGTGCGCGCCAGCTCGCCGACCGAGCCGACGTCGGCGGTGTCGGCGTGGAGCAGGGGCAGGTCGGCGCAGGCGGGGTTCAGCGCGGCGAGCCGGTCGCGGACCGCCTCCAGCTTCGCGCGGTTCCGCCCGGCCAGCGCCCACCGCGTCCCTGGGTCGGCGTGCTCCGCCAGGTACTCGGCGGTCAGCGCGCCGGTGAACCCCGTCGCGCCGAACAGGACGATGTCGTACGGGCGGTCGCCGGTCATACAAACCCCTCTCGTGTAAACCGATCCTGACCTATGGGACGGCGGAGGGGGCCCGCGCCGCGCCGCGCAATTCAGTGATCACCCTTCGTTATCGCTTCGATGCCGTGCGTATCGGCGGCGCGTCCCGGATCGGTGGCCGGTGCTGTCCTAATGTGGCCAGGTCGAGGGGGGACGGTGCCGTGCCGGGGCTCGCCATGGCGATGGACGTCGCCGCGTTGTTGCTGTTCGGACGGCTCGCCCATGCCCTCGCCCACCGGCCCCGCCCGGCCGCGCGCGGCGCGCCCCGGGATGCCCCGGACACCGCCGCGATCGCCGAGGCGGCGCTTGACGCCGCCGGTCCGGACGATGTATCCGCAGGCGGCGCCGAGGCGGTGCCCGACGACGCCGGGCGGTTCGCGGCGATGGCGCTGCTCGGCGCCAGCCTGATCCTGCTGTCGGTCCCGCTCTGGAGCGGTTAGCGGGCGTCCCGCCCCGCGCCGGAAGGGCTTCTCCGGAGCTGCGCTTCCGGGGTGCGACGGTGATCACACGCGGGCCGGGGAAGCGGCGTCCCATGTCCTAGTGTTGGCACCATCGACATGACGATGTGGGGGAGAAGTTGCTTAACCCTGAGGACCTGTACGAGCTGGACACCGACGTCCCGGAGCTGGCCGGGCCGGTGCTGCTGCACAGCCTCGACGGCTTCGTCGACGCGGGATCCACGGGGCAGCTCGTCCGCGAGCACCTGCTGGAGGCGCTGGAGCACCGCATCGTCGCACGGTTCGACGTCGACTCGCTGATCGACTACCGCGCCCGCCGCCCGAGCATGACCTTCGACCGCGACCACTGGGCCGCCTACGACGCGCCCGAGCTGGTCGTCCGGCTCGTCCAGGACGAGGCCGACACGCCGTTCCTGATGCTGTCGGGCCCCGAGCCCGACCGGCTGTGGGAGGGGTTCACCGCGTCCGTCCTGCACCTGGTGAAGCGGCTCGGGGTGGGCCTGGTCGTCGGGGTGCACGGCATTCCGATGGGCGTCCCGCACACCCGCCCGGTGGGGATGACCTCGCACGCGACGCGGCCCGAGCTGGTCACGCGCAACTCCTGGTTCGACAAGGTGCAGGTGCCGGGCAGCGCGGCGGGCCTGCTGGAGCTGCGACTCGGCGAGGCCGGGCACGACGCGATCGGGCTGGCCGTTCACGTCCCGCACTACCTGGCGCAGTCGGCCTATCCGGCCGCCGCCGTCGCCGCGCTGGAGGCGATCGCGGCGGCGACCGGCCTGTCGCTGCCCGCCGAGCGGCTGCGCGAGGCCGCCGCCCGCACCGACGCCGACATCGCCGAGCAGGTGGACGGCAACGACGAGGTCGAGAAGGTCGTCCGGGCGCTGGAGCAGCAGTACGACGCGTTCGCGGGCGCCGCCGAGCGCGACAACCTGCTCGCCGAGTCGCAGGACATGCCGACCGCCGAGGAGCTCGGCGCCCAGTTCGAGCGGTTCCTCGCCGAGCAGGACGGTCCCGAGCCGCCCGCCTGACATGACCCGCTCCCGGGCGGGGTAGGCGAGCACCCGGGAGGGGAGTCTCGATGATCACGATCGGGCTGGCCGACGCGACGCTGACCGGCGACCTCGTCATCCCGGACGAGCCGACCGGGATGGTGCTGTTCGCGCACGGCAGCGGCAGCTCCCGGCTGAGCCCCCGCAACCGGGCCGTGGCGCGCGGCCTGAACGCGGCGGGCATCGGCACGCTGCTGCTGGACCTGCTCACCGAGCGCGAGGAGCGGGCCGACGCGGCGACGGCCGCCCTGCGCTTCGACATCGAACTGCTGACGATGCGGCTGATCGGCACCATCGACCGGTTGGCGGAGGGCCTGGAGTCGGCGCCGCACACCGCCGGGCTCCCGCTCGGGCTGTTCGGCGCCAGCACCGGCGCGGCGGCGGCGCTGGCCGCGACGGCGGCCCGGTCGGACGTCGCGGCGGTCGTCTCGCGAGGCGGGCGGCCCGACCTCGCGGGCCCGTCCCTGCCGCGCGTCCGGGTGCCGGTGCTGCTCATCGTGGGCGGGCGCGACCCCGAGGTGCTCGCGCTGAACAGGCGCGCCCAGGAGCGGATCGACGGCCGCGCCGAGTTGCACGTCATCTCCGGCGCGACCCACCTGTTCGAGGAGCCGGGCGCGTTGGAGGAGGTCACCACGCAGGCCGCGGAGTGGTTCAACCTGCACCTGCGCGGCGCGGCGGTGCGCTGAACGGGCGATTGCGTCGTTCGGGGTGGTTTGGGGCCGTCCCTTTGGGAAACATGGGTCCATGCCCGATGTCATCGTGGTCGGCGCGGGGCCCGCGGGCTCCGCCGCTGCTTGTCACCTGGCCCGCGCCGGGCTGGACGTGCTCGTCCTGGAGAAGGCCACGTTCCCCCGCGAGAAGGTCTGCGGCGACGGGCTCACGCCCCGCGCCGTCCAGGAGCTGGTGACGCTCGGCGTCGACATCGGGGACCCGGGCTGGTTCCGCAACGCGGGGCTCCGGCTCGTCGGCGCCCGCCACCGGCTGGAGATCGGCTGGCCGGGCGGGTCGCTGCCCGCCTTCGGGCTCACCCGGACACGCTCCGACCTCGACGAACTCCTTGCCCACCAGGCCGTGAAGGCGGGCGCCACGCTGCGCGAGGGCACCAAGGTCACCGCGCCCCTGCGCAACCGGTCCGGGCAGGTCTGCGGTGTGGTCGCCGGCGGGCGGGAGCACCACGCGCGGCTGGTCCTCGCGGCGGACGGCGCGTCCTCGCGGCTGTCGGTCGCCACCGGCCTCCGGCGCCGCCGGGACCGCCCGATCGGCACCGCCGCCCGCCGCTACTACCGCAGCCCGCGGCACGACGACACGCACCTGGAGATCCGGGTCGGCGACGTGCCCGCCGGATACGGGTGGGTCTTCGGAATGGGCGACGGGACGTGCAACGCCGGGGTCGTGCTGCTGCGCGACACCGGCGCCGACTGCCGCACGGTCCTCGACCGCTGGCTGGCGACGCTGCCGCCCGAGTGGGGGCTCACGGAGGAGCACGCGGTGGCGCCCGTCCGGGGCGCCGCGCTGCCGATGGGTTTCAGCCGCCAGCCGCACTACGCCGCCGGGCTCCTGCTCGTCGGCGACTCCGGCGGCATGGTCAACCCGTTCAGCGGCGAGGGCATCGCCTACGCGCTGGAGGCCGCCCGGCTAGCCGCCGAGACGATCGAGACCGCACTGACCCGTCCGACGGCCGGGCAGCGCGAGCGGGCGCTGCACCGGTACCCGGCCGCGCTGAAGTCGGCGCACGGCGGCGCGTTCACGCTCGGCCGCGCGGTCGCCCAGGCCGTCGAGCATCCCTGGGTCATGCGGCTGGCGGCCCGGCACGGGCTGTCACGCCCGGCGCTCGGACGGGTCGCGCTCACCGTCCTCGCCGGGATGGGCGACCCGCGCGGGCGGCGGGCGCCCGACCGGCTCGCCGCCGCGCTCGCCCGGATCACCCCGGCGTCCTGACCCCTCCCAGGATCAGGTCGGCCGCCCTTTCCGCGATCATGATGGCGGGGGCGTTGGTGTTGCCGGTCGGCACGTCCGGCATGACCGACGCGTCGGCGACCCGGAGGCCCTCCACCCCGTGGACGCGCAGCTCGGGATCGACGACCGCGGCGTCGTCCACGCCCATCTTGCAGGTCCCGGCCTGGTGGTGGTAGGTGACCACGCACTTGCGGACGTAGTCCCGCAGGCCCGCCTCGTCCAGCGCGAGCGGGCCGGGGTACAGCTCCTGGGCGCCCCAGCCCTCGCGCAGCGCGGGGGCCGCGATGATCTCCTGGCAGAGCCGGACGGCGGCGCACAGCGCGTCCAGGTCGGCGTCCGCGGACAGCACGCGCGGGTCGATCAGCGGCTCCGCGTCGCCGGACAGCCGGACCTCGCCCTTCGACTCCGGCCGGACCAGCCCCGCCATCAGCGAGAGACCGTCGGGCGGGCCGTGCATCCACGGCTCGTAGAGGGGGACGCCGAAGTGCAGCGGTTGCAGGTCGGGCACCGGCAGCCCCGGCCTGCTCCGCCAGAACAGGTGGCTCTGGGTGTGCGGGAGGCCCCGCGACAGCGTCGGCGGACGGTCGGTCGCGGCGATCACCGGCACCAGCCAGTGGTCCTGGAGGTTGCGGCCCACCCCCGGCAGGTGGACGGCCGCGCCGCCGAGCACGTCCGCGTCTCCGATGCCCGAGCGCAGCAGCAGCACCGGAGACCCGATCGCGCCCCCGCACAGCACGACCTGGTCGGCGCGGCCCCGCTCCAGCCGTCCGGCGCGTGTCCACTCGACGCCCACGCAGCGGCGGCCTTCGAGGATCAGCCGCCGGGCGCGCGCGTCCGGGAGCAGCGTGACGCCCTTCCCGAGGACCGGCTCCAGGTACGCGCGGGCCGTCGTGAGCCGCACGTGGTCGCGGATCGTGAACTGCATGAACGAGACGCCGTCCTGCGTCGCCCCCCGGTTGTAGTCGGGGTTGAACGGCAGCCCGGCCTCCTGCGCGGCCTCCACGATCGAGCACTGCACGGGATCGGGCTGGTAGCCGGTGAGGACGTCGAGCGCCCCGGGCCTCCCGGTGCCGAGGCCGTCGACGCGCTCGAAGACCGGGCGGACGTCCTCCCACGACCAGCCGGTGTTGCCGAGCGCCGCCCACCGGTCGTAGTCGGCGGGATTGCCGCGCACCCAGATCATCGCGTTGAGCGCATGCGACCCGCCGACCACGTGGCCGCGCGGCAGGTGCAGGCTCCGGCCGTGCGCGTGCTCCTGCGGGACGGTCTGGAACCCCCAGTCGAGCGGTGAGTTCCACAGCTCGTGCATGCGGGCCGGGTCGTCCACCTCAGGGGCCTCCCGGTACGGGCCCGCCTCCACGAGCAGGACGCTGTGCCCGGCGTCCGCCAGCCGCCGCGCCACGACCGAGCCGGCCGACCCGGCGCCGACCACGATCACATCCGCCTGATGGTCGCTCATCCGGCAGCCTCCCGTCCCTCTGGATTCTCCCGCTGTCGGGGCGGTCAGCGTAGGCACGGCGCCTTCCGGGTACGACGGGTCCGGCGCCGGTCGTGCCGCCACAGACAAGCACTGTTCCGACACAGCCAAGGAAGCGCGCGCGTCCGGTGGTGTGCTCGACCGGACGCAGACCAGCGACAGAAGAGGGAGACCATGAGCGAGGCGCTCGACATCATCAAGGCCCACTACGCGGCCTCCGACCGGGGCGACCTGGACGGCATGGTCGAGGCGTTCGCCGACGACGTCGAGTGGACGGAGATGGCCGGGTTCCCCTACGCGGGGACCTACGTCGGCGTCCCCGCGATCCGCGAGAACGTCTTCGGCCGCCTCAACGGCGAGTGGAAGGACTTCACCGCCACCGCCGAGGAGATCATCGACGGCGACGAGGGCAGGGTCGTGGCGCTCGGCCACTACGCGGGGACCTTCGCCGCGACCGGGAAGTCGATGCGCGTCCGGTTCACCCATGTCTGGCGGGTCCGGGACGGAAAGGTCGTCGGTTTCGAGCAGTTCACCGACACGCTGCTCGTCCGCGCGTCCATGGAGTGAAACGCCCCCCTGGTGCGACCGGCCTCCGCAGGGCACTATGTGACCGGGAGGCCGGGCATCTCACCTGGGGAAACACGCATGTCGACGCTCATCGCCACCGCGGACAGGCCCGCGCGCGAAAGGTTCGAGTTCTGGCGCAGCTCCGTCTCGGACATGTTTGTTCCGCTACGCACCGAAACGTCGCGCCCTGACCGTTTCGACGGCCGGATGCGCGGCTGCGAGCTGGGCGCGCTGAAGGTGGCGGAGGTCGCCGCGACGCCCCATGTCGTCCGGCGGACCGGGCCGCTGATCGCCCGCTCCGACCCGGGCCACTACAAGCTCGGCGTCCAGCTCAGCGGCTACTGCGTCCTCACCCAGGACGGCCGCGAGGCCGCGCTCGTCCCCGGCGACTTCACGATCTACGACACCACCCGGCCCTACACGCTGGCCTTCGACGACTCCTACCGGCAGCTCGTCCTGATGGTCCCGCGCCGCCTCCTGCACCTGCCCGAGGAGGCCATCGCCGGGATCACCGCCACCCGGATCTCCGGCCGCCAGGGCGTCGGGGCGCTGCTGTCGCCGTTCCTCGTCCAGCTCGCCCGCAACCTCGACGACCTCGACGACCAGGCCGGCGTCCGGCTCGGCGACAACATCGTGGACCTCCTCGTCACGCTGCTCGCCGAGCGCCTGGACGTCACCGCCCCCACCCCCGACGCGGGCCGCCGCGCGCTGCTGATCCGCGTCCGCGCCTACATCGAGCGCCACCTGGACGACCCCGACCTGTGCCCGGACGGCATCGCCGCCGCGCACTTCGTCTCGTCCCGGCACCTGTACAAGCTCTTCCGCGAGGAGGGCACGACGGTCTCGATGTGGATCAAGCAGCGCCGGCTAGAGCACTGCCGCCGCGATCTGCGCGACCCGCTCCAGCTCAACCGCCCGGTCAGCGCCATCGCCGCCCGCTGGGGGTTCGTCGACGCCGCCCACTTCAGCCGTCTGTTCAAGGCCGCCTACGGCGCCAGCCCCCGCGAGTACCGGGTGACGATCACGGCAGAGTGAGCGGTACCGGTCAACCGCCGTACACCGACAGACAAGACGCTCCACGCCGCCTCCCTCGAAGCTGGGCCCCAAAGGGAGGCCCACCATGACCACGCGTACCCAGCTCCATATCAACGGCGAATGGACGGCCGCCGCGGGCGGCGCCGAGTTCACCACCACCGACCCCGCGACCGGCGCCGTCCTCGGGACCTGCGCGGAGGCCGGCCCCGCCGACGTCGACCGGGCGGTGGACGCGGCGCGCGCCGCGCTGACCGAGCCGTCCTGGGCGTCGATCCCGCCGAGCGCCCGCGCGCGGCTCCTGTGGCGCGTCGCCGACCTGATCGAGGAGTACGAGGCGGAGCTGGCCGAGCTGGAGACCCGCGACCAGGGCCAGCCCCTCGGCGTCGCGCACTCGGTGAGCGTCACCGGCGCCGCCGAGCACTTCCGCTACTTCGCCGGCTGGTGCACCAAGATCGAGGGATCGGTCTCCCCGGTCTCGTTCCCGGACACCCTGCACTACGTCCGCCGCGAGCCGGTAGGCGTTTGCGCGCTGATCACCCCCTGGAACTTCCCGCTGATGATCGCCGCGTGGAAGCTCGCCCCCGCCCTCGCCTGCGGCAACACCGTGATCATCAAGCCGGCCGAGCAGACGCCGCTGACCACCGTCCGGCTGGTCGAGCTGTGCGAGCGGGCGGGCTTCCCGCCCGGCGTGGTCAACCTGCTCACCGGCGGCCCGGCCGCCGGGAAGGCCCTGGTCGCCCATCCCGGCGTCGACAAGGTCTCCTTCACCGGCTCCAGCTCCGTGGGACGCGAGATCGTCCACGCGTCCGCAGGCAACCTCAAGCGCGTCACGCTCGAACTCGGCGGCAAGGCCCCCAGCGTCATCGCCCGCGACGCCGACATCGACCTCGCCGTCGCCGGCAACCTCCAGGGCGCCCTGCTGAACAGCGGCCAGGTCTGCGCCGCCTACACCCGCCTGTACGTCGACCGCCGCCGCGCCGACGAGTTCACCGAGAAGCTCGCGGCCGCCGCCGCCTCCCTGCGCCTCGGCCCCGGCCTGGACCCCGAGACCCAGATCGGCCCCCTCGTCTCCCACGAGCACCTCAGCCAGGTCGACTCCTACGTCCGCACGGGCGAGAAGCAGGGCGCCGAACTGGTCACCGGCGGCTCCCGCGCCGACGGCCCCCTCTCCAACGGCAACTTCTACCGCCCCACCGTCTTCGGCTCCGTCACCGACGACATGACGATCGCCCGCGAGGAGATCTTCGGGCCCGTCCTGCCCGTCCTGGCCTACGACGACCCCGAGGAACTGGCCGCCCGCGCCAACGACACCGAGTTCGGCCTCGCCGCGTCCCTGTGGACCCGCGACCTCGCCACCGCCCACCGCCTGGCTGCCGACATCCGCGCCGGCGCCGTCTTCGTCAACATGCTCCCCATCCCCGACGCCGCCGCCCCCTGGGGCGGCTACAAGTCCAGCGGCTGGGGCCGCGAGATGGGCCCCTACGCCATCGACGCCTACACCGAGGTCAAGGGGGTCTGGGTCCACCTGGGCGACTCCTGACCCGCCCCCGCGTACCCGGTTCGCCGCCTCCGCCCCGTTTCGCGATACCCCCCGCGAACCGGGTACGCTTTCCCGGTCACGAGCACGCGGGCGCGTAGCTCAGGGGTAGAGCACTCGCCTTACAAGCGAGGAGTCGGCGGTTCGAAACCGTCCGCGCCCACCCGCCACAAGGCCATGATCCGCAGTCGCGGATCATGGCCCTTCCTCATCCGAGTGACCATGAGATCCCGCGGGTAGGGGCGCCGTAGTCCCCACGCCTCCGCATTTGCGTTGGAGCGCACTCCAGCTCCTACGTTCGACGCGTGCGATACATCAAACTCGGAACGACTGGACTGGAAGTCTCCGCCATCACCCTCGGCTGCATGAGCTTCGGCGAGCCGGACCGGGGCGGCGAGCCCTGGTCGCTGGGCGCGGACGCCAGCCGGGACATCATCAAGCAGGCCCTTGAGAGCGGCGTCAACTTCCTCGACACGGCCAACGGGTACAGCTCCGGAAGCAGCGAGGAGATCGTCGGCCAGGCGGTCAAGGACTTCGCCCGGCGCGAGGAGGTCGTGCTCGCCACCAAGGTCTGGATGCGGATGCGCCCCGGCCCGAACGGCGCCGGGCTGTCCCGCAAGGCGATCTTCGCCGAGCTCGACGCCTCTCTGAAGCGACTGGGGACCGACTACATCGACCTTTACCAGATCCACCGCTGGGACTACGAAACCCCGATCGAGGAAACCCTCGAGGCGCTGCACGACGCGGTCAAGTCCGGGAAGGTCCGCTACATCGGAGCCTCTTCCATGCACGCCTGGCAGTTCGCCAAGGCCCTGTTCCTGGCCGACCTGAACGGCTGGACCCGGTTCGTGTCGATGCAGGACCACTACAACCTCATCCACCGAGAAGCGGAGCGGGAAATGCTCCCGCTCTGCGCCGACCAGGGCATTGGCGTGATCCCGTGGAGCCCGCTGGCGCGGGGCAGGTTGACGCGGGCCCGGGACACCGCCACGGCGCGTGCCGAGACCGACGCGGGCGGCAGGATCCTCTACCGCGACGAGGACCAGGCGGTGGCCGAGCGCGTCCACGAGATCGCGGGCAAGCGGGGCCTGTCCCCGGCGCGGGTCGCCCTGGCCTGGGTCATGCGCAACCCGGCGGTGACCTCGCCCATCGTCGGGGTCACCAAGCCGGCCCAGTTGGCCGACGCGGTCGCCGCGGTGGACGTCGAACTCGACGACGACGAGGCCGCCTACCTGGAGGAGCCCTACCAGCCGCACGAGGCCGCCTACCTGCAAGAGTCCTTCTACAAGCGGCAGCCTGTGGCGGGCTTCCCGGCGACGCGTACAGGATCGAACCGCTGACCTGGACGGAACTCGCGCCGGCGAGGCGTTCAAGACCTACGGCCGGGAGCTGGAGGCGCTGGCCGACCGGTAGAAGACCGAGCTGGCCATGATCCGCTCACCTGGACCATGGCCTTCGCTTTTGTGAGTGACTAACTGGGTGGCTACGGCTCCTGATCCGTCGCCTCGTCGTCAGCGACGATGCCGTCCATCGCGGCGAGGAGTAAAGCCGTGCGATCATCGAGATCTGGTCTCCTGGCTATCTCGACTGTAGAAGCAACTGCAATAGGCTGCGAAACTCCGCTTCAATTACGCCTAACCGCCATGGGACACCATCCGTCACGTCGTCTGAGGTCGGGTTCTCAGGTACGGGTGTGGGTGTTCGCAAGTCTTTCTTGGAGTTTGGCATGGCGGAACTGGTAGACGGCTCCGGTTTGGCGCAGGAGCCCGAGCCGGTGAGCGTCTTCCAAAAATCTCATCAGGTGGCGCGGCGCCCGGTGGCGGACGGACAAGTGGACGAGCGTGATGAGGTAGGTGCCACTGGCGCTTGTGAATGCACCTGTGAGCCCGCCCCCGAGCCCGACCACGAGCCCAACGGCAAGCCCGCCCGTAAGTCCGTCTGCGAGTCCGCCCGCGAGCTCGCCTGCGAGCCCGATCGCAAGCCCGCCTCCGAGCCCGAATGCGAGCCCGACCGCGAGCGACTCAAGGGAGGTTATTTGAATGTCGCGGCGAAGTGAGTCGGGGGGATTCTGTGCTGTTTCGCTTGCTTGTGGGTTCTTCGCCCATTCCGTGAGCCCGAATGCGAGCCCGGTCGGGAGCCCGAACACGAGCCCGCCGGCGAGCCCTGTCGCAAGCCCGCCGGCCATTCCGACCGTGAGTGCACCCGCGAGTTCGCCCCCGAACCAGAACGTGGGCCCACTCGCAAGCCCGGACGCGAGTCCGAACACGAGGCCGAACGCGAGCTTGCGTATGAGTGAGCGCGTCCGGCCTCGTAGCCGTAGGTCCGCGTAGGAGGGTTCAGCACTGGGGCCGGTAGGTCCTGAACTATGTAGCCACCCCTGGAATCCGACCGCGAGGCCGAACACGAGCCCGAACGCGAGTCCTGCTGTAAGGCCCCCCTTGGGCTCGCCGACGGGCCCGCTTGCGAATCCAACCGTGAGTCCGCTCGCGAATCCGCCCCCGAGCCCGGCTGCGAGCCCGCCCGCGAGTCCGACCGAGATGCTGCCGGTGAGCCTCCCCGAGAGCCCGACGGTGAACCCGCCCGCGAGCCCACCTGCGAGTCCGACGGCGAGGCCGCCCGCGAGCCCGCCTACAAGCCCACCCGTGAGTCCGACTGTGAGTCCGCCTATGAGCCCGACCGTCAGTCCGACTGTGAGTGCGGCGGTGAGCCTGATGGTGTGAGAAGAAAGCGTTTGGTGGAGTTGCCACCAGGCGACGTCGGTGGTGTTGGTGGTGTGAAGGTGGCGGGCGAGGAAGGACAGCCAGCGCTGGACGTCATTGGGTTTCCAGGCGTAGCGGGGCCGGAAGGGGTGGGGGCGCTGGTCTTCGCCGCCGTTGGTGCGCTGATGAGGTGGGTTGGCGTTGACGAGCGCCTGGGTCAGGTGGTCCAGGAGGTGATCGGTGATCTGCTCTGGGGTGAGGAAGCGGTGAGGGGTGAGCAGGGGGGCGGGGTCGGTGTGGGCGTCGATGTAGACCTTGCGCAGCAGCCATAACGCCAACGGTGTGGTGAGGACCTGGGCGAGGGGGGTGGTGGTGCCCTGGGCAAGGGCGCCGAGGAGGACGGGCCAGGTGCCTGAGGGGCGAGGGGGAAGGAGGTGGGTCAGGTAGGCCGCGGCGTCGGCGGGTTGGAGGGGACTGGGTTCGATGACGGCTCCGGCGGTCAGGGCGTCACCCTTCCGGGCGCGTACGGCGGCTTCGTATTCGTTGGTGCGGCAGGTGAGGATGATGGCGTCGGCGGTGGTGAGGGTCGAGTTGAGTGCGGTGATGACCTTGGGGCGTAGGGCTTCGGGGAGCTCGTCGAGGCCGTCGAGGATGGCCAGGATGCGCCGGTCGGTGACCAGGTCTTGAGGAGCGTTGGGGCCCAGGGTGTGAGCACGAAGTACGGGATATGCGTCACTGAGGCGGTCGGTGAGCCAGTCGTGAAAGGGTTGGGCGTCAGGGTCCCACCCCGACAGGGCGAACATGATGGGGACTGGTTCGCCGGGTTGGGGGTGCTGGAGAAGGTGGCGCAGCAGCAGCACGGCCAGCGTGGTTTTGCCCATACCGGGATCGCCCAAGATGACCAGGCGGCGGCGGGTGAGGTTGCGAAACTGTGCGGCGATGTCGGCGATGCGGTCGGTGCGGCCACTGAAGCGGGGCTGGCCCAAGGCGAGCAGCGACCGCAGTGACCTGGGCTGGGTGAGCAGGCCGGGATGGTCCATGACGGGCAGCTCGGTCAGGCGCCAGCGGACCGCCAGCGGGGCGGGGTCATCCAGCTGACGGATGATGATCTCCTGGCGCCACTGCTGTAGCACAAGCCGGGCCAGGAGTTGCTGAGCCCGGTCGAGTTGCTCAGGGGTGCAGACGTTCAATTGGTCGCCTCGGCTGCGCCATCCGCCGGCTATCGCGGGGAACAATGCCGCAGCTGCCAGGGGAACCGCCGCCAGCGTGGCAAAGATGGTCGCCGCTGCGGGCCCGTGTCTCCACAGCACATAGGTCAGGCCGGCATCGGTGCCCAGAATCAGTATGGCGATTGCTGTGGTGGCCAGGGTGAGAGGCCAGTGAGGTCTATGTTTGTCCGCCACGGACCACATGCTGTCAACGATCTGCCGGCACCGCGCCGGAATACCCGACTTGTTAGCTCCCGGTTACGTCGGCATGATCCGTTTCCTGGGAGCTGGCTGTCGAGAAGTCCGGCGACGCTTCGCGGACGCCTTTAAAGACGTGGAAAAAGTTCTCATCTGGCCCAGGAGTGCCGTGGCCGGCCTGTGGTTGAGGATGAGTTCGGTGAGGGCGCGGCGGGTTTGGTCGACGAGGGCGGCGGCGAGGCGGTTGGCGATGGGGAGGTGCGCGGGCGGCATTTGACCACCTCTGCCTTCAGAGTTGGGTGAGCGGCCGCCGGCGAGCAGATCAACGGCGGTGACGCTCCGGGAGCCGACCGGTCTCTCGGCGGTGGTGGTCATGAATCGCTGATCCCTTCCGGGTGGGAGGGAGGACCGTCAGTCGTTGGTGAGCGTGGTGGCGCTGATGCCGACCTGGCGCGGCCCAGCCGCTGTGGGCCGGGTTGGTCTGCGGAACCGTCGTCGTCCCACAGGGGTGGTGTCAACCATTCGGTGAGACCGGGGTTGTTGTCGGTATCAGATGCGTCCGGTGACGGCGTCCGCCGAAGTGGACGTAGAAGACGTCGAAAGCGGCTTTCCTGGTGCAGAAGACTGCTTCGAGAGCGGCCACCCGAGCGGGAGATGTTGTTCGCCGGTAGTGCGGAGTCGCGCCACGTAGGAGGTCTCTCCGCCTTGTCTCTGCCCCCCGCTTGCGAAACTTCGTGAGGCGATGAGGGCGACCACCGCGTACCTTTTGAGTAGCTTGTGCCGGTGACCGACGATGATGAGCGTGACCGTCTGGCGCAGGAATTGCTGCGCCTGACCGTCTTTGAACTGGTCGATGTCCTCCAGCGTGTGCTGCCGGCTCACGGGGAACGAAGCGGCACCGTGCCCTCGGTGCTGGTCCTCGCTGAAGTCTCCCGGCGGTCAGGCGGAGACTCCTCCGACGAGCAGCCGTTCATCGAGGCGGTCGCCTGGCCCGATCGCGACTAATACGACGGTGGCTTCGGTCCGGAGCCGGCGCTGTATGAACAGGGTCGTTGTCGCGGCTGCGGATTGGAAGTCATTTCGACGGCCAAGCGCGCCTTCTGCCCACTTTGCGGGACGCCCTGTCAGCTCACCTAGCCCGGGAGTGGAGTGCTCGACGGTGCCACCCGGCGCGTTGACGCCGACAGCGACGCCCTTCTGCCCGCGTGGGCAGGGGCGCGGCCGTATTGGGTCATGGGCGGTGTTTCGGTGTGCGGGGGTTGGTCGTCGTTGATGCTGGGGGCATGGACGGTGGGGGGCGTTGGCGGCTGGTTTTGTTCGTGGTGCTTCTGGTGGCGTCCGGGGTGATGGCGGCGGTGGTGCCGATGCTGCCCGGGACGTGGCCGGTGGTGTTGCGGGTGCTGCTCGGGGTGCTGGGGGCGATCGCGGCGGGGGCCGCGGGTTCGTATGTCAGTGAGGTGATCGCCGTCCACCGCACGAGGGCGGAGGAGCGGCAGGCGCGGGTGGCGGAGGTGGAGTCGCGCCGGGGTGCCCTGGCGGCGACGCGGGAGGTGGCCGCGTCCGATCGGAGTGTGGCGGGGTTGCTGCGGCCCGAGCGTGCGGTCGTCGACTTCATCGGGCGTGCGGACGAGTTGAGGCGGTTGCGGGAGTGGTGCGCAGACGACGGGCCGGTCTGTCCGGTGTGGCTGGTGACGGGGCGCGGCGGGGTGGGCAAGACCCGGCTGGCGTTGCGGCTGGCCGAGTCGTTGCCGCTGGAGCGGTGGGAGTACCAGCCGGTGCGGCCGGGGGATGAGGTCGCGGCGGTGAAGGCGGCCGGGCGGGTGGGGCGGCGGGTGCTGCTGCTGGTCGACTATGCCGAGACACGTCCGGAGTTGGCGGCGATGCTGGCCGAGGTGGCGGCGCGTGAGGCGGCGGGGGACGCACGCGGGTTACGGGTGCTGCTGCTGGCTCGGCAGGCCGGGGAGTGGTGGACCGCGCTGGACACCGAGTCGGACGCGACGCGGGCGCTGGCGGCGCGGACCCCGGTGCTGGAGTTGGCGGCGGTGCTGGACGATCAGCGGGGCGACGTCGAGGTGATCGAGGAGGCGTTGCCGTTCTTCGCGGCGGCGCGGGGGCGGCCGGTCCCGCGGGTGACGTTCACGGTCGGTCCAGGGGTGCGGTTGCCGGTACTGGTGCTGCACGCGGCGGCGCTGGTGGCGGTACTGGACGCCGAGCAGGGCGGCGGTGGAGGGCGTGCGGCGGCGGATCTGGGGGTGTTGGACCGGCTGCTGGGGCATGAGCGTCGGCTGTGGGACAAGACCGCCCGCCGGGCTGGGGTGGGGGTCGCGTTGCCGGTGTTGGAGCAGGTGATTGCGGCGGCGGTGCTGCTGGACGTTCAGGACGCCGGGGAGGCAGCGGTCCGGCGGGTGATCCGGCGCGTCCCGGATCTGGAGGGGGCGCGGGAGGAGCGGGTGGGGGCGTTGGCGCGGTGGCTGCGGCAGTTGTACCCGGGTCAAGCGGGTGGCGTGGACGTGCTGCGACCCGACCTGGTGGCCGAGCGGCACGCCACCGACCAGCTCGTCGAGCACGAGTTGCTGCGCCGGGCCTGTTTCGCTGACCAGGAGCCGGGGCGGGTGGTTCAGGCGCTGACGGTCCTGACCCGTGCCTGCGCCCATCACGACCGTGCTGCCGAACTGCTCGACGAAGTGTTGCGGCACGATCTCGTGCGGTTGGCCGACGCTGCGATCGTGGTGGCCGTCCAGACCGGTACCCGGCTGGGCGATCTGCTGGCCGGTGTTCTGGAGGACGTCCCGGTCGGGACGGAGGATCTTCAGCGCATCGCGGAGCAGATGCCCTATCCGACGGTGGCGCTGGCTTCCGCAGGTGCGGCGGCCACGCGCCGGGTGCGGGAGCTCCTGCCGGCTGACGCCGACCCTGCGGACCTCGCCCGCTGGAGCGGGAAACTCGCGACCGTTTTGACCCAGTTGGGACGGCGGGACGAGGCGTTGGAGGCGGCCACCGAGGAGGTGGGCCTCTACTGCGGGTTGGTCGGGGGCCGGTCGGATGCGTTCCTGTCCCACCTGGCCGCGTCGTTGAGCAACCAGTCCACCTGCCTGTCGGATGTGGGGCGGCGGGACGAGGCGTTGGAGGCGGCCACCGAGGCGGTGGGGATCTACCGCGGGTTGGCCCACGCCCGGCTGGACGCGTTCCTGCCCCACCTCGCCGGATCGTTGAATAACCAGTCCACCTGCCTGTCGGATGTGGGGCGGCGGGACGAGGCGTTGGAGGCGGCTACCGAGGCGGTGGCGATCTACCGCGTGTTGGCCGAGGTTCAACCGGACGCGTTCCTGCCCCACCTGGCCGGGTCGTTGAGCAACCAGTCCACTTGTCTGTCGGTTGTGGGGCGGCGGGAGAAGGCGTTGGAGAGGGCTGCGGAGGCGGTGGGGATCTACCGCGTGTTGGCCGAGGCCCGGCCGGACGCGTTCCTGCCCAGCGTGGCCGGATCGCTGAACAACCACTCCAACCACCTGTCGGATGTAGGGCGGCGGGACGAGGCGTTGGAGGTGGTCACCGAGGCGGTGGGGATCTACCGTGGATTGGCCCAGGCCCGGCCTGATGCCTTCCGGCCCGACCTGGCCAGATCGCTGGGAAGCCAGTCCGACCGTCTAGGGGGTGTGGGGCGGCGGGACGAGGCGTTGGAGGTGGTCACCGAGGCGGTGGGGATTTACCGTGCTTTGGCCGATGCTCGGCCTGATGTCTTCCTGTCCAACTTGGCCGAGTCGTTGAATAACCAGTCCGTCTATCTGGCGGGTGCGGGGCGGTGGGAGGAGGCGTCGGAGAGGGCTGCGGAGGTGGCGGGGGTCTACCGTGGTTTGGCTGAGGCTCGGCCTGATGTCTTCCTGCCCCACTTGGCCGCGTCGTTGAGCAACCAGTCCAACTTTGGGTCGGAGGCGGGGCGCGGGGAGGAGGCGTTGGAGGCGGCCAGCGAGGCGCTGGGGATCTACCGCGTTCTGGCTGAGGTCCGGCCGGAGTCCTTCCTGTCCTCACTGACAGAGAGCTTCTTCACGATGGGCAAGGCATTGGTCGGCCTTGATCGAGTCGAAGAGGGAGCACAGTACCTGGTAGCGGGATTCCTGTTGGCCGCCGAGCATGATCTGACAGAGATCGCAGAGGCTTGCGCCGAACTCCTCCGGCATGCGCATGCGCGCGACGCCGATACGGTCACCGCTGTCTGGCGTCGAGTCACAGGTACGGATCTGCCTCAGTGGCTCGGGTAGTCCCCGGCGGATGCGGAGTCGCGAAGATGGCTTCCCGCATGGTCATCTACTACGAGTCGTAGTACTATCGGCAGTAGTAGATGTGTCGGGCTCGGGCCTGGGGTGGGCCGGCTCGCGCAGGGGGAGGTCGGTCGGATGACTAACTACGCTCGGCTGTATCGGTTGCGGTTCACTCCGTGGGAGCGGTACGGGAAGGCGGCGGCGGCCAGTATCGCGGCGGTGCTGGATCGGGAGGAGGCCGGGCGGTCGCGGCCGCTGGGGCGTGCGCTCGATCTCGGGTGCGGGCGAGGGCAGTTCACGCCGGAGCTCGCGCGACGGGGGTGGGAGGCCGTGGGCGTTGATTATGTGCCGGCCGCGATCGAGGCCGCGAAGGCGCGTGAGACCGGTGGGGCGACCTACGTTGTGGGGGACGTGACGGATCTGTCGAGCGATCTGGGGGCGTTCGATTTCTTTCTTGATATCGGCTGCTTCCAAGGGTTCGGCGCTGATCAGCGGGGTGCGGTGGGGCGGGGAGTTTCTGCCCTTGCCAAGCCTGATGCCACTTTGTTGATGCTTGCCTTCGGGCCCAACCGGATGAGTTCGCGTATGGGTGGGGTGTCTCAGGCGGAGGTCGAGGAGGCGTTTCCTGGATGGGAGATGCTCGCGGCCGAGCCCGCGGAGACCGCTGGGCTGGGGTGGCCGATGAACAAGACCAACCCGCAATGGTTCAGGCTGCGTCTGCGGGCTTGAGGTCAGGGGCGCAGGTAGGGGCCTGGGTGGTGGCGGGTGAAGGACGGGGTCGTCGGATACAGGGCCGGTTCGGGGTCGGTGTCGAACACGGTCTGGGTGTCGGGGGCGAGTTCGGCGGCGGACTTGTTGAGTGCTGTTGGGCGGGTGGTGGGCCAGTGGTGGGTGCTCAGGCGGGTGAGGAGGGTTCGCAGGGTGACTATTTCCTCGGACGCGGTGAAGGTGCAGTGGTAGCCGCGGTCGACGTAGAGCTGCCTCAGGTTCGCCGGGCGGTGCACTTGGGTGGCGTACCAGCGTTGGTTGTCGGTGGGGACGCTGCCGTCGCCCGTTGAGTGCAGGGTGACGACGGGGGAGGGCGTCCGGCCGGTGGGGGTGCCGTAGCGGTTCAGGTATCGGACGGCTGCCGGGTCCGCCTTGATGCGCGGGGCTGAGTTGAGGCGGGCGAGGTCCTTGGTGAGGTCGAGGCCGGCTTCGCGGTAGGCGCGTACCACCAGGGTCTTTTGAGTTGAGCGGGCCAGGAGCTTCCGGTAGTTCACGCCCGTGTTCCAGGACGGGTTGCCGCCGGCCCGCTGCTCGATGTCGGTGCGGCTCAGCCCCCAGAAGGCGCCGCGGTCGTAGGCGGCGTAGTAGGTCTGCTGTTCCACCTGGGCGGCGACCGTGCCCGGGGACGGGGCGCGGGAGGTGTAGCGGGCGGGGATGTCGGCCAGGGCCGCGGCGAGGGCGAGGCGGGCGCGGCCGATGGGGGAGGCCAGGGCGGCGCCGAGTGCTCGGCGGGCGTTGGACGTGTTCGCTTGCGGGTCCTTGATCCGGATGACGTCGAGGTCGGGTGCCAGCAGTGTCTTCACCGCGAAGTTCGCGTCCAGGGCGCTGTTGAAGTGGCCTGTCGTGCCGCCGACGACTCCGCAGAGGGAGGCGACGCCGGCGAAGCGGCCCGGGTTGCGTTCCGCCAGCAGGACCGCGGTGAGGCCGCCCGCGGAAGCGCCCGCCGAGATGGTTCGCTTCGGTTTGCCCACGTTCGCCGTGAACCAGTCGAGCAGGTCGATCTGGTCCTTCAGGCCCGACTCGACCACGCCCCAGCCGCGTGGCGTGCGGAGTTTCGAGGCCGCCAGCGCGTAGCCGTGGTCGAGCAGCCATTTCCGGGTGGCCGGGTGGTTCGTCAGCTCGATCTCCGAGGGCGCCGGGGCCTCCAGGCTGTAGGCGCCGTGGCTCCACAGCAGCAGCGTTCCGTTCCAGTGGTCCGGAACCTCGACCCGGTAGGGGACCCCGTCGAGGCTGCCCGTGCGGACGGTCGTCTCGGCCTCGGCGGGCGGCGCCGGGGCCAGGGCGGCGGCCACCACCATCGCGGGGAGGGTGAGGCGAAGCAGGCGGAATCGGTTCATGGCCCGCACCCTCCACGAGGCCCCGTCCCGGGTGCAATCATTTTGGAAATAGCTGAAATGTTGTACGTTCCGGTCATGTTGCGGCTCTGGCTCGACTACGAGGATCTGACCCGCCTCCGCGTCCTGCCCGGCCTCTCGCCGATCACCCAGACCGTCTTCAGCGCCCAGGCCATGCGCGGGCCGGAGCCCGCCGCGCGGCGGACGCGCGCGCGGCTCGGCGGCCCGTCCCGGATGGTGCTCGATCTGGCGCCGCCCGGACGGCTGCTCCCCGACTTCCTCACGCCGCACGCGGACACGCCGGGCCTGGAAGGGGAGCTCGACGCCGTCGCCTCGACGCCGGTCCGGCGGATCCGCGCCGAGCTGGAGCGCTCGTACGGCCCGCGTCCGCCGACCGCGTGGATGACCCGCCTCGCCACGGGGGATGCCGAGACGATGCGGGCGCTGATCAGCGGGCTCCGCGACTTCCACCGGGCCGCGCTGGCGGACCGGTGGGCCGTGCTGACCCCGCACCTGCGCGCCGAGGCGTCCGGTGTCGCCCGGACGATGGCGAGCGAGGGGATCGGTGCCGCGCTCGGCCGCCTGCATCCCGCCATCCGCTGGGCGCCTCCCGTGCTGGAGATCGAGACGCTGCGCGACGGTGACGTCCGGCTCCGGGGCCGGGGGCTCCAGTTCCTGTTCTCGCCGTTCGTCACGGCGCCACGCGTCCGGGTCGCCGGAGACTGGCCGGTGGGCGTGGTGGTTCCCGCGGCCCGGCCGCCCGGCGAGCCCGCGGGCAGTCCGTCCCAGGTGTTCGGCCGGACGCGTGCGGCCGTGATCCGGCTGGTCGGCGCGGACGGGGAGCTCACGACCGGGGCCCTCGCGTCCCGGCTCGGGGTCAGCGCGGCGTCGGCGTCCCAGCACGCCTCGGCCCTGCGCGGCGCGGGCCTCCTCACCAGCGAGCGCCGGGGCAAGACAGTGCACCACGCGCTGACGCCGCTCGGGGAGCGGTTCCTGCGCGGCGGAGCCGGGCCCCGTTCCCGGGATGCGGGAACGGGGCCCTGACGGTCAGCAGAGGCCGCGCGGGTTCGACGTGCGGCACTTGTTGTCGCGGAAGCGGTTCGTCCGGCTTCCGCTCTTGTCGACCAGGTCGTAGGGCGCGTTCCCGTGGACGTGGTTGGACTTGATCAGGTTGTGGTGCGCGGGCCGGTTCCGCGGCGGCGTGCCGCGGAACAGGACGATGCCGCCGGAGTAGGGGAGCTGCCCCCGGTTGCCGATCACGATGTTGCGCGCGACGGTGTTGTGGTCGCCGCCGAAGAACAGGATTCCCGTCCCGCCGAGCGCGGGGATCTCCTCGTGCGCCGGACAGAAGCGGTTGTTCTTCGAGACGTGGTTCTTCCAGACCGCGGTGTTGCCCTGGCCGGACGGCTGGCTGTCGTCGACGAGCGCGACGCCGACGCAGTTGTAGGCGATGGTGTTGTCGTGGACCTGGACGTGGCGGGCGTGCCGGACGAGGACGCCGATCGCGTTGCCGATGGAATGGTTCTCGGCGACGACGGTGCCGCGCGCGTTGACGGTGTCGCCGACGTAGAGCCCGGCGTCGTCGCTGTTGTCGACGGTCCAGTTCCAGCGGAAGTGGCCGCGGGTGGAGGCGAACTCGGCGATGCCGTATTCGCCGTTGTTGCGGGCGAGGACGGCCTGTACCGAAAGGCGGTCGGTGTGGATGCCGTAGACGCCGGTGTCGGCGAAGTCCCGGACAACCAGGTTGCGGATCGTCACGTCGCGGACCGGGTACTTCGCCCGGCCGACGACGCAGATGCCCATGCCGGGGTGCTTGGCCCTGGCGCAGTGGTCCAGGTGGCCGGGGCGCAGGATCGTCCTGTTGCCCTCGCCGTGGATGGTGATGCTCTTGCGGACGAGAACGCCGCCGTCGTAGTGCCCGGCTCTGAGCTTGATGACGTCCCCGGGCCGGGCCCGGTCGACGGCGTGCTGGATCGAGTGCCCGGGCGGGACGACGATCACCCGACCCCCCGCCGCCCGCGCCGCGGGCGCGACCCCGGTGATCCCGGTGACGGCGACCGTTGTTCCGAGTACGGTCGTAATAATCCGCCTCATTCTGTTTCCCCCGTTTTTCTACCGCCCGCGCGGGCCGCCAGGGCCCGGCGCGGTCATGAATTCCTCGGTGATCATCCTGACCCTGGAATGTTCTGCCTGCGATGTGCGGACGGTAAAAAATACGGGCGGTCGATTGAAAAGGGCCGGTTTCGCGCGCTTTTGGCTCCGTCGCTTCAGTGCAGAACCGGGCCCGCGGCTATGCACGCCAGGCACGAGGCGAGCATCACGGCCGTGCCGGGGATCGCCTTGGCCACGTGCCGGTTCTTGGTCTCGGCGAGGAACGCGAACAGCCGCACCATCTGCCACGCCGCGTCCCGCTGGGCCTGGCCGTCCGACGGGAACTGGGACGAGACGCCGAACACGCCGAACGCGCTGGGCGGGACGGGGGTGTGCGGCCGGGGACGCAGCGCCTGGATGAGGTGGTGGCCCGACAGGAGGAAGGCGATCGTGAACGTGAGGTAGAGGGCCGACATCATGAGACCGTACGGCCCGCCGGGCTCGGGCAGGGACGGCAGCGCGGTCATGACCGCGACGATCGCGCCGGTGTGTGCGACGAGCAGGGTGGAGATCTTCGCCTCGGCGTGCTGGACGTAGCCCTGGAAGGTGGCCATCACGGTCACCGCGACGGCGGCGTCGTTCTGGTCGCGGCCGGGGTCGGAGGTCGGGTTCATGCGCTCACTCCCTCGGTTGCTTGAGCTGGCGGAGCGTCGCGCGCAGGGCCTGCACCGTGCCGCGCACGTAGTGGCGGGTCCGCTCGTCGCTCAGCGTCGTGCCGTTCACGTGGCAGCCGACGTTGACGGCGAGGGCGTCGCCGCTGGTCAGCGTGATCCGGAACTCCTGCCGGACGCTGACGTCGGCCGGGGTCAGATAGCTCATGGCGATGGGCCCCGCCATCCTGGTCAGGTTGCCGGAGGAGGCGGCGCCGCCGTGTGTCGCCAGCCGGTCGTTCATCGTGCCGATCGTGGTGACGTCGGTGAGCGTGAACTCGTGGGTCGTCTCCAGCTCGCGGAGCCCCGTCATCATGTTCAGGACGCAGTTGTAGACGCACACCTGGATATTGGTGAGCACCACCACGGCCACCTCGTAGCTGGCGTAGCGGGGCTTGCCGTCCAGGCCGATCGTGTAGTCGGTCGGCAGCGCGGGCCCCACGACGGTGAGGGGGCGCCGGGTGATCACCTCCTGCGGGATGCCCATCTCCTGCCACGCCCGCTGCTCGATCGCGTTCATGTCGTGGCTGAACCAGTAGTCCATCTGCTGGTCGGACGCGGCGCCGTTGCGGGCGCCCCGCTGGCGCTGGTACCGGTGGAACCGGATGATCGAGAGGACGAGCAGCGGCCATCCGGCCAGGTTCCCGAGCAGGACCCCGAACCCCGCGAGGACCCACAAGATGATGGTGCCCGCGCTCGGCGCCGAGTACGAAAGGCCGGCCGACAGGACGTACAGCACGAAGCTCCCGATGATCGCGCCGAGTCCGAGGGCCAGGAACAACCGTCCGAGCGTGAGGTCGCGCGGGTTCGGCGGGGCCACGAAGTAGGCGCGGACGGCGTAGTCCGGACGCGGCGCGGCGGGCCCCGGTGCCGTCGCGATCTCGCCGGTGGCGGTCATCCGCCCTGCCCCGGAGGAGCGGCGATCCGCACGCGGAGCGACGACCAGATCGGGTTGTCCCAGGCCGGGACGTGCTCGACGATCTCCGCCGCCAGCTCGGCCGGCCCCCGGCCGAGCGGCGCCCGGACGAGGGCGGCCACCATCCGCTCGGGCGGCGGGCCGGTGTAGTCGAAGCCGTTCATCTCGTAGTAGTCCTGCTTGATGATCGCCCAGAGCAGCAGGGCGCCGGCGTGGTCGGGGTCGAGGGCGAGCACCTTGCCGAGCTCCCGCTCGGTCCGCTGGATGGTCGGCCGCCGCTGGAGGCGGGGCCGCTGCCCGTGCAGCAGCGCGAGCGCCAGCCGGAACCGCAGGCCCGCCGCGTCCTGCGGGGTCGTGGCCTGCGCGGCGGCGCGGCGCAGCTGGTCGGTCGCCTCCTCGTAGTCGTGGTGCCGGAACGCCGTCATGCCCTCCGCGTGCGGGTCGGCCTTGGCCGCCTCGCTGACCTGGATGGTCAGGTCGCCGCCGACGGTGTTGTCGATGGCGAGGCCGCGGTGGCCGTCGCCCGAGATCGAGATCCCGGGCGGCGGGCCCTGCGGCGCGGCCTGCGCGGGGGGCTCGGGGGACGGTGCGTCGCCGGGGTGGTGGGGGTGGGGGCGGGGCAGGTGCATGTGGGCCGTCCTGTCGTATCCCCTGTCGGGGTGGGGGACCCGGATCTCGGTGAAGTCCCGCTCGCGCAGGGAGGCGAGGTCGGAGCGGACGACCTTGCGGAACACCTCCGGCGACACCAGCAGGACCAGGGTCGCGTCGCGGTCGCGCTCCAGGGCCTGGCCCGCCGGACGCGCCGCCAGGAGCCGGGCCACCTCGTCGAAGGCGGGCCCGGCGGTGCCGAAGGCGGCGGGCGCGAACACGTCGCAGTGCATCGCGATCCGCGCCCGCAGCTCCAGGCTGGCGCTGTGGTCCTCGTTGTGGAGCCGCAGCCGGTCGTCGAGCGCGCGGACGAACGTCCCGACGACCCGGGTGAGGTCGGCGCCGCCGGGCAGCGCGACGTACTGGCGGTCGCCCTCGCCCTGGATCTTCCACCCGGAAGGATCGAGCCCGGCCTCGTGCGCGGCGGCCTCGATGATCGAACGCAGCCGCTCCTGGAGGAGCCCCTGGTGCCGGATGCCGCGTCCGCCGTAGTTCTCGATGTCGACGCCGAACACGAAATGCTCGGCGAGTATCTCGTCAGCGTGCATTTGAATTGGTCCTCGCAAACGTACTGGATCTGTTGAACCAGCAGGCGGTGGGGCCGGGCAACCCGGCTCCCCCCGGCCAGTTTCCGGGAGGTCGCGCCTCCGGTGTGTCCTGAATCGGACGTAGCAGCCGGAAATTCGGCGCGGTCAGCCGCGCACCATGCGGCGCAGCGCGTCCAGGTCGTGGATGAGGATGCGGCCGCGGCCGGTCTGGATGAGGCCCCGCGCGGCCAGCTTCGCCAGGTCGCCGGAGACCACGCCCCGCGACAGCCCCACGGTCCGGCCGAACTCCCGCTGGTCGAGGGGCACCTCGGCGGCGTTCCCCGGGCGGTACCGGGCCGTGGGGGAGACGGCGAGGCGCAGCAGCGTCCGGATCACCCGCTGCTCGGCCGGCAGCGTGGGCAGTTCGGCCCGGAAGATCTCGCCCTCGCGCAGCCGGTTCACCGCGTGGTTGATCAGCGCGTGCGCCGAGTTCATTTCCTTGATCGCCCGGTCGAAGTCGGTCAGCGGAACAATTCGCACCGCGCACCAGTCGATCGCGGAGACGTTCGCGGAATGCCCGGTGCCGCTGAGCGGGGCGATTTCGCCGAGGACGTCGCCGGCGCCGCGGACGGCGAGCACAATCTCATTTCCGTCCGCGCCGCTCCAGGTCACTTTGACGCGCCCGTGCAGCAGGACGAGGAGATGGTCGTCCTTTCGCCCTTGGTGGAGCATGAGTTCGCCGGGCAGAAATGTCCGGGCGGATCCGGCTCCCGCCAGCCGGGCCCACCCGCCCTCCGGAAGGATGGAGTTGAAACCGGTCACATCGCATCAGCGCCAGTCTGGGGTCATCGACCGATATCGATCTCGGAGCACACCCGGTGGTGGAACTCACGATACCCACATCGGTTCTGGCGGGTCACGCATTTCCAGGAGAAAGCGGAATGCGGCGCGTATGGAACGGTACGAAAACGGTGCGGCGCGGCTTTCGATCATGAATGGGAAAGGTGCGGAGGGCGGCCCGCCGTGTTCTCGATCAATGCCGCAGCGTTCTCGATCAATGCCGCCGTGTTTTCGATCAATGGCGGGCGGGAGGGCCGGGTGTCACCCGGGCCAGTCCTCGGTCTCGTGCTCGCCGAGGACGGCGAGGGCCGCCGCGTCCTGCTGGACGAGCGCGGTGAGCATCTCCGCCGCCTCGGCGAGCGTGGCCGCCCGGCCGTGGCTGCGGCGGTTGACGCGGTCGTTGATCGTCAGCCACAGGGCGGGGCCCTCGTTCCAGATCAGGCTGAACCCGCCGCCCGTCCGGCCCTCGACGTTGACGAAGTTGCCGGTGTAGGGCGTCAGGTCGTACAGGACGTCGCGCGCCTCGGCCAGCGTCATGGGGGTGTCGTCCTCCAGGCCGCGCCCCCGGGCGTAGTCGTGGTAGGTGACGTGGAGGTCGCGGTCGCGGGCGGGTTCGGGCGCGCCCGGCCAGGTCGCGAGGTCGCCGTGGCGGCGGCGCCGCCAGGTGAGATCGACCTCGACGCGCTTGGCGGGGTCGCCGTCCCAGGTGACGTCGAGGCCGTGGCGGCGCAGCGCCTCGGCGACCTCGGCGCCGATCTCGGCCTGCTCGGGCGGGTGCTCGGCGTCCCGGAAAATGCCGTAGGCGAGCATCAGCCCCTCACCGGCGACCGCGCGCTCGACGTCCTGCCGGTGGCAGAAGACGTAGCCGCGCCGCTGCTCTCCCTCGGGGACCTCGGCGCCGATCTCGGAGATCCCGCAGTTCTGGCAGCAGGCGAAGTCGGCGCGGGCCACGATCCCGGCGACGTCGAGGTCGCGGAAGGCGCGCAGGAGCCGGTCGGTGCCGGTCACCTCGGGCCAGGTCCGCTGGTCGGCGAGGTAGGCGGCGAACTCCCCGGCGACGGCCTCGGGGGCGGCCTCGGACTCCTCGACGACGCCGTCGAAGTCGTTCTCCCCCAGTGCGAGGAGGAGGTGGATGCGCTCGTGGTCCATGGCCGCGAGTATGACCGGAACAGGGGACGTTTCGTGAGTGTGAGCACTATCTCATCGTGTTCGTACTGCTCAGGGCTCGTTTTACATGCCGTTCACATTTGGGCAACAGGTCCGAAACGGCCTGTTGGCACCGTCGGAGACGCCGGAACCCGCGGCGCCCGCACCCGCGGCGTCCCGGACCACGGCGCTCGGAACCCACAAGGCCCTCGGAGGGAACACGTTGAGCTACAAGGCCGAGTACATCTGGATCGACGGCACCGAGCCCACCGCCCGGCTGCGGTCCAAGACGCGGATCCTGGCCGACGGCGCCGACCTGCCCGACTGGGGGTTCGACGGTTCCAGCACCAACCAGGCGCCCGGCGACAACTCCGACTGCGTGCTCAAGCCGGTCTTCTCCTGTCCCGACCCGATCCGGGGCGGTGACCACAAGCTCGTCCTGTGCGAGGTCTTCCTCGTGGACGGGACGCCCCACCCGACCAACACGCGGGCCCTGCTGCGCCCGGTCGCCGAGCAGTACGCGGCGCAGGACTCCTGGTACGGCATCGAGCAGGAGTACACGTTCTACAAGGACGGGCGCCCGCTGGGCTTCCCCGAGCGCGGCTACCCGGCCCCGCAGGGCTTCTACTACTGCGGCGTCGGCTCCGACGAGGTCTTCGGGCGGGACATCGTCGAGGCGCACCTGGACGCGTGCATCGACGCGGGCCTGAAGATCTCCGGCATCAACGCCGAGGTCATGCCCGGGCAGTGGGAGTTCCAGATCGGCCCGGCCGGGCCCCTGGAGGTCGGCGACCACCTGTGGATCGCCCGGTGGCTGCTCTACCGCATCGCTGAGGACCACGACGTCGCGGCCACCCTCGACCCCAAGCCGGTCGAGGGCGACTGGAACGGCGCGGGCGCGCACACCAACTTCTCCACCAAGGCCATGCGCGAGGGCTACGACGCCATCATCACCGCGTGCGAGGCGCTCGCGGAGAAGGCGCAGGAGCACCTGGCCGGGTACGGCGCCGACATCGAGCGGCGGCTGACCGGCATGCACGAGACCGCCGCCTGGAGCGAGTTCAGCTACGGCGTGTCGGACCGGGGCGCGTCCGTCCGCATCCCGTGGCAGGTCGAGGCGGAGAAGAAGGGCTACATCGAGGACCGGCGTCCGAACGCCAACGTCGACCCGTACGTGGTGGCCCGCCTGATCACGGGCACCTGCTGCGCGGCGCTGGAGCGCGCCGGGCAGGTCTGAGCAGACCCCGCCGGGAGGCGGGTTCCGGAGGATCCCGAGGGCCGCGCCCTCGGGATTCTCCCTTTTCCGGACGTGGCCAAGGGGAGGCAAATTGTTCGGGTTGGGGGAGTTCCACCGATCGGTGCCGGGTAGCACCTACTCGTTCGCACCGGGGGAGGGGACATGCCCGATTCGCCATTCGGGCGGTACTCCGGCGGCCTGCCCGGCAGGCACGCCGGCCGCCCTGCGCCACGGCCCTTCGAGCGCTCGTTCCGGTGTCCCTCCGCGGCGCGGCGGCGCCCGGCGGAGGCGCCGGCGAGACGGTACCAGGACTTCGTCGCCCTGCACGAGGAGATCTCCGCCGGGTCCGACCCGGCGCTGCGCCCGCTGTGGTGGACGGGGCTGGCCTGCGCGATGCTCACGGCCGGCCTCGCCTTCGTCGTCGTGCTGGGGGTGCGCGGCATGCTGGACGTGCGGGTCCCGGTGTTCGCCGGGCCGCACACCGGCACGGCCGCCGCGGCGACCAGCTACGCGCTGTGCGCGATGGCGGGGACGATCCAGGCGACCGCGCTGATGCACCTGCTGCTGGCGACGGCGGCGCGCCCGGTCCGGGCGTTCGCCTGGATCGGCGGCGCCGGCGTCCTCGTCGTCGCGGCGCTGCCGCTGCTCCCGCAGGCGCCGCCGGACGCGGCGCTCGTCACGGCCGGGCTCAACCTGGCGGGCGGGGCCGCGGTGGTCGCGCTGCTGGCGGCGGTGGTGGCCGCGTCGCTGGGAGACGCGGCCCGCGCCGCGCGCCGCCCGCGCCGCCGCTTCCGGCACGGCGAACTCTGACTGCGCCGGTGGTCAGGCGCGGCCCACGGTGATCGTCAGGGGGTCGGGGGCGGTGCTGGAGACCACGCGGACGTGCCGGAGCCGCCGCCGCACCTGGACGTCGACGGGCGCGCCGGGCGCCATCACCCGCAGCTCGCGGTGCAGGCCGGAGAAGCCGAGGCAGAGCGTGACGTCCCAGGTGCCGCGCGGCAGCGGGTCGTCGATGAACGCGCGTGTCACCGGGACCCTGGCCGTGTAGCCGAGGCCGCTCGCGAGCTCCTCCAGCATCGCGATGACCTGGTAGGACTGGCGGGTGCGGCGCTCCAGCAGGTTCAGCGTGCCGGAGATCGGCGCGGTGATCCGCCGGAGGTCGAGGTGGCCGGTGACCGAGACCTCCTCGTCCCGCTCGTCCCAGGCCAGCCGGTCGGCGGGGGCGGACCCGGCGGCGTGCGGGCGGCCGCCGACGTCGATCGCGAGCCCGCCCCGGAAGCCGAAGTAGGCGACGACCGTGGTGGGGCCGGGCAGGAACCGGCGCTGCGGCGAGGTGTCGATGCCGGACGCGTGGTCGCGGCCGAGCGGCAGGACGACGTTCTCCGTCGGCCGGCCGATCGCGACGTCCACGTCCCACAGGCCGCCGGGCAGCGGGTACCCGCCCTCGAAGGACGCGACGTCCAGCATCGCCGCGAAGCCGACCGCGCCGTCCCGCACCGCGACGGACGCCGGGACCCGCAGCACGCAGCCGCCGTCGCGCTCGCGCAGCAGCAGCTCGATCTCGGGGACCGGCGCGGCGCCCCGCTCGATCTGGCCGGCGATTCTCAGGCACGACCCCGCCCAGCGGAGTTCCGTCAGGCATGGATCTGGCATCGCGACCCCTCCGCGCTCTCATCCCCGAGCCGGCTTCTCCTGGTCGGTTACCTTTCCACTGCGCGGCCGGGCCAACCGGGCCCGGTCAGGGGACGACGGTGACCGGCCAGCGCCCCGACCGGACGAGCCGGACGGCGACCGAGCCGATCAGCCGGTGCCCGGCCTGCGCGGACGCGCCGACCACGACGGCGTCGGCGCGGGTCTCGTCGGCGACGCGGGCGAGGACGGTGTACGGGTCGCCCTGCTCGGTGACCAGCTCGTAGGGGACGGGGGTGCTCGCGGCGGCCCGCTCCAGCTCGCCGCGCAGGTAGGCGGTCGTCTCGTCGGCGGTCTCGCGCAGCACGGCGGCGCCGCCGGGGGTGAGCGTGCTCAGCGCGGCGGTCGGGGTCACCTGGACGATCACCAGCCGGCCGCCGCCGCGCCGGGCGAGGCCCCAGGCGTAGGCGCCCGCGCGCAGGGAGGTGTCCGACCCGTCCACCCCGACGACGATCACCTTGGGGCCGTCGACGCCGTATTCGAACGGGCTCTCGTCGCTCATGCGGCCCAGCGTAGTGGGGCGGCGATCACGGGCGGGCGAAGCGGGCGAGCAGGTCGTCCAGGCGCAGCGCGCCGGTGCCGAGCGCGCCGTACATGGCGTCGGTCTCGGGGTAGCCGAGCGATCGGGCGACGGCGAGGGACTCCCCGCGCGCCTCGGCGGCGAGCAGGTCGACGTGCCGCCCGGCCAGGGCCTGGACGAGCCGCCGCCGCCCGGCCTCGGCGGCCTCCTCGGCCCGCCGCCTGGCCAGCCCGAGCCGGATGTGGACGCGGGCGGACACGGTGGCGGCGAGGTCGAGCCAGTCCTCGGACGGGGCGGCGGACGGGTCGGTGAGGATCTCGACGACGTTGCCGCTGCGGATCTGCACCGACAGCGGGGCGAGCCGCCCGTTGACGACGGCGCCGATGCAGCGGTCGCCGACGGCGGCGCCCTGGGCGTAGGCGAAGTCGAGCGCGGTCGCCCCGGCGGGCAGCGCGACGGCCTCGCCCCGCGCGGTGAGCGCGGCGACGTTCCCGGCGGCGAGGTCGGCGGCGAGGTCGGCGCGCAGGCCGTCCAGGAACGCGGCGGACGTGGCGCCCGACTGCCAGGCGAGCAGGCGGCTGAGCCAGACCAGGTCGCGGCGGCCCGCGACGGCGGTGGCGGTGCCGCCGGACGCGCCGCCCGCCGCGTCGCGGACGTGCGCGACGATGCCGTACTCGGCCACCGGGTGCATGGCGCGGCTGCGGACGATCACCTCGAACGGGTCGCCGGCGGGGCTGATCACCCGCGTGTGCAGCGACCGGTACATGTTGTCCTTGGGCGTGGCGATGTAGTCGCGGACCTGCCCGGCGACCGGGTGCAGCACCGCGTGGACCGCGCCGAGCGCGACGTAGCAGTCGCGGTCGGAGCCGTCCACGAGCAGCAGCAGCCGGGCCGCCTCGCAGGGCCGCAGCCCGGCGAGCTCGCCGCCGAAGGACTGGTGCACCGCGTACAGGTGCGACGGCCTGACCCGCAGCGCCGCCCGCAGGCCGTGCTCGGCCAGCGACCGGCGGACCCGGCGCACGGCCGGGCCGAACGCGCCCCCGGCGTCGCGGAGCGCGGCGCGGACGGCGTGCTCGGTGGCGGCGTGCGCGTCGGGGGAGCGGGCGGCGAAGGCGAGGTCGTCCATCTCGCGCTTGAGGACGTAGATGCCGAGCCGCTCCGCGAACGGGACGAGCAGCTCGTGCGACGCCTTGGCATACCGGGCGCGCTTGTGCTCGGGCTGGTAGCGCAGCGTCCGCAGGTTGTGCAGCCGGTCCGCGAGCTTGATCACCAGGACCCGCAGGTCGGCGGCGGCCGACAGCACGATCTTGCGGAACGTCTCGGCCTCGGCGCGCTCGCCCCAGCGCTCGCCGTCGAGCTTGGTCACCCCGTCGACCAGCACGGCGATCTCCTCGCCGAACCCGGCGCGGACCTCGCCGATCGTGTACGGGGTGTCCTCGACGGTGTCGTGCAGGAGCGCGGCGACGAGCGTGGCGGTGTCCATGCCCATCCCGGCGAGGATCATCGCGACGGCGAGCGGGTGGGTGATGTAGGGGGCGCCGGAGCGGCGGAGCTGCCCCCGGTGGAGCCGTTCGGCGACGGCGTACCCGCGCAGCAGCTCGGTCTGGTCGGCGCCGGGATGGGCGGCGTGGTGCGCCGAGAGCAGCGGGGCGAGGGCCGCGCGCAGCGGCCCGTCCCGGGTGGCCGCGCCTCGGCGGCGTAACGGCAACCGGAACCTGCCCGGGGTAGCCGTCGTGATCCCGGGTGTGCTGTTCGTCGGATCGAGGGTAGCCATACGCACCCGTCCTGAACCGCCTGGGCCCCGGCGCGCGAATGCTCCGGGGTGTATCCGACATTATGCGTGACGACTCCGTCGCGGTGCGCGACCGGCACGGGTTTTGTCCAGGCCAAGGGAACTCCCAAACTCCTTTGCGGTGCCGTTCCACCCGCGTTCCCGGGTGTGTCGCCCCGCGATCACGATGTCACCGACCGTAGTGTGGCGCACCGTCGAACCAGGGTTTCAAGCCGCGCCGCCGGGGTTCGGGCCGCGCGGGACGTCGGGGGGCAGCGCATGGCGGCGGACACGGGCGGGGCCCGGGACGGGGCCGGGGCCCGGGACGGGGCGGAGCGGCGCGAGCCGGGTCCGGGTCGCCGCCCGGACGGCCGCCGCGCGCCCGAGATCATCGGCGTCTCCCCGTTCGGCCGTCCCGCGTCCCGGCTGGCCGTGGCGGTCGCGCGGGCGGGCGGGCTCGGCGTGCTGGACCTCGGCACGGGCCGCGCGGCGGCGCTCGCCGCGCTCGCCGACGTGCGCCGCTGGTGGACGGGGCCGTTCGGCGTCCGCGTCCCGGCGGGCTGCGAGGTCCGCCCGGCCGAGCTGCCGGACACGGTCGAGGCCGTGCTGGTCGACGCGCCCGCCCTGATCCGCGACGACTCGCTGGACGTCGCCGGGTTCGCCCGGGGCAGGCGGCTGCTGATCGAGGTCGTCGCCCCGGAGGAGGCCGCCGCCGCGCTGCCCGTCGCCCAGGGCCTCACCGGAACCGGCGGGACGGGTCTGATCGCGCGCGGCCGCGAGGCGGGCGGCCGGGTCGGCGAGCTGACGACGTTCGTGCTGCTCCAGTGCCTCGCCGCCGATCCCGCCGCGGACGTCCCGGTGTACGCGGCGGGCGGGATCGGCCCGCACACGGCCGGGGCGGCGGTAGCGGGCGGAGCGGCGGGGGTCGTGCTGGACGCGCAGCTCGCGCTCGTCCGGGAGATGGACCTGCCCGCGCCCGTCGTCGCCGCGCTCACGGCGATGGACGGCGGCGACACGGTGGTCGTCGACGACCACCGCGTGTACGTGCGCCCCGGCCTGCCGGGCGAGGACGGCCTGCTGCACGTCGGGCAGGACGGCCCGCTCGCCGCGTCCCTCGCCGCGCGGTACAAGACCGCCGGGGGAGTGGTCCAGGCCGTCCGGAACGCGATCACCGAGCACATCGCCGCCGCCGTGCGGGCCGCGCCGCTCGCGCCCCGGTCGGCGGCCGCGCTGCCGGTCGCGCAGGCACCGATGACGCAGGTCAGCGACAGCCCCGAGTTCGCGGAGGCCGTCGCGCGCGCGGGCGGGCTGCCGTTCCTCGCGTCCGCGCCCAAGGACGGCGACCGGATGCGCGAGCTGCTCGCCGAGACCGCCGACCGGCTCGGGACGCGCCCGTGGGGCGTGGGCGTGCTCGCGTCCGCGCCGCGCGAGGTCCGCGAGGCGCAGCTCGCGGCGGTCCGCGCGGCGGCACCGCCGTTCGCGGTGGTCGCGGGCTGCGGTCCGGCGGAGGTGGAACCGTTGGAGGAGGTGGGGGTCAGCACGTTCCTGCACGTCCCGTCGCCGGGACTGCTGGAGCGATACCTGGCCGAGGGCGCCCGCCGGTTCGTCTTCGAGGGGCTGGAGTGCGGCGGCCGGGCCGGCCCGCGCGCGAGCTTCCCGCTCTGGGACGCGCAGGTCGAGCGGCTCATGGGGTTCGGCGGCGACGCGTCGGAGCTGTCGCTGATGTTCGCGGGCGGCGTCCACGACGTGCGGTCCGCCGCGATGGTCGCGGCGCTGGCGGGGCCGCTGGCCGCGCGGGGCGCCGAGATCCGCGTGCTGATGGGCACCGCGTACCTGTTCACGCCCGAGGCGGTCGAGGCGGGTGCGATCCTGCCCGGCTACCAGGAGGTCGCCGTCGAGTGCGGCGGGACGGCGCTGCTGGAGACCTCCCCCGGGAACGCGACCCGCTGCGCCCGCACCCCCTACGTCATCGCGTTCGAGGAGGCCCGCCGCGAGCTGACGGCGGTGGGGATGCCGAAGCGGGAGGTGTGGCGGCGGCTGGAGGAGCTGAACCTCGGCCGGCTCCGCGTCGCCGCCAAGGGGCTGCGCCGCCGCCCGTCGCTGCCCGACCCGCAGCCGGTCGAGGCCGCCGAGCAGCGCGCCGAGGGCCTGTTCCTGATGGGCCAGGTCGCGGCGCTGCGCTCGGCCGCCGTCCCGGTCGCGGACCTGCACGCCGAGGTCACCGAGGGCGCGACCGCGCTGCTGGCCGCCCGCGCCGCCGACCTCGGGATCTCGGCCCGCCCCGGGCCGGTCCCGGCGCGGCCCGCCGACATCGCGATCGTCGGGATGGCCTGCGTGTTCCCCGGCGCGCCCGACGCGGCCGCGTACTGGGCGAACATCGTCGGCGGCGTCGACTCGGTCACCGAGGTCCCCGCCGGACGCTGGGACCCGGAGCTGTACTTCGGCCCCGCCGAGGACGGCCGGACCCCGTCCCGGTGGGGCGGGTTCATCCCGGACGTCCCCTTCGACGCCCGCGCGTACGGGATCGCGCCGGACGCGCTCGGCAGCGTCGAGCCCGTCCAGCTGCTCGCTCTGGAGATCGCGTCCCGCGCGCTGCGGGACGCCGGGTACGCCGACCGCCCGTTCGACCGGTCCCGGGCGTCGGTGTACTTCGGCGCCGAGAGCGGGGGCGACCTCGCCGCCGCCTACGGCATCCGCGCGACGCTCCCGTCCTACCTGGGGGAGGTCCCGCCCGGCCTGGACGAGCAGCTCCCGCGCCCGACTGAGGACTCCCTGCCCGGCGTGCTCACCAACGTGATCGCCGGACGGATCGCCGACCGGCTCGACCTCGGCGGCGCGCACTACACCGTCGCCGCCGCCTGCGCCGCGTCGCTGGCCGCGCTCGACGCCGCCTGCAAGGACCTCGCGGCGGGCGGCAGCGACCTGGTGTTGTGCGGCGGCGCCGACCTGCGCACCGGCATCCGCGACTACCTGCTGTTCGCGTCCGCCCGGGCGCTGTCGCCGTCGGGGCGCTGCGCGGCGTTCGACGCGTCCGCCGACGGGATCGCGCTCGGCGAGGGCGTCGCGTGCGTCGCGCTGAAGCGCCTCGCCGACGCCGAACGCGACGGCGACCGGGTCTACGCGGTGATCAGGGCGGTCGCCGGGGCGGGCGACGGATGCTCGCCCGGCCTCGCCGCGCCCCGCGCGCGGGGGCAGCGGCGCGCGCTGGAGCGCGCCTACGAGCGGGCGGGGGTGGCGCCGTCGGGGGTCGGGCTCGTCGAGGCGCACGGCTCCGGCAGCGAGATCGGCGACCGTACCGAGCTGGACACGCTCGCCTCGGCGTTCGCCGGCGCGGCGCCCGGCGGCGTCGCGCTCGGCTCGGTCAAGTCGCAGATCGGGCACACCCGGTGCGCCGCCGGGCTCGCGGGCCTGATCAAGACCGCGTACGCGCTGCACACCGGCGTCCTGCCGGGGACGCTGCACCTGGAGCGCCCGAACAGGGCGTGGGACCCGTCCGGCCCCTTCGGTTTCGGCCGGACGGCCCGGCCCTGGGCCGCCGCGCCCGCCGACCGGTACGCGGGGCTCAGCGGGTTCGGGGTCGGCGGCGCCAACTTCCACGCCGTGCTGTCGGGGTACGACGGCGCGCCCGAGCCCGTGTCGGGGCTGGCCGAGTGGCCCGCCGAGCTGTTCCTGGTGCGCGGCGACGACCGGGCCGCCGCGCGCGCCGAGATCGACCGGATTCGCGCGCTGCCCGGGAGCCTGCGCGCGCGGGCCCGCGCCTGCGCGTCCGGGGAGGGCCGGGTGCGGGTCGCGCTCGTGGCCGTCGGCCTGGACGACCTCGCCGCCAAGCTCGACGCCGCCGCCGAGTTCCGCTCCGCACCCGGAGTGTTCGTCGCGCCGGACGAAGCGGCGGCCCCCGAGGTCGCGTTCCTCTTCCCCGGGCAGGGCAGCGAGCGGCCGGGCATGCTCGCCGACCTGTTCGTCGCCTTCCCCCGCCTCCAGCGCCTGCTGCGGCTCGGCGGCGGCCGGTACGCGGCCGCGATGTTCCCGCCCGCCGCGTTCACCCCGGACGAGGAGCGCCGCCAGCGGGACGCGCTGGCCGACCCGCGCGTCGGGCAGCCCGCGCTCGGCATCGCCGGACTGGCCGTCCACCGCCTGCTCACCGCCGCCGGCGTGCGTCCCGGCCTCGCCGCCGGGCACGGCCACGGCGAGCTGGCCGCGCTGTGCGCCGCCGACGTCTTCGACGAGGACGGACTGGTCGAGCTGAGCGCGGCGCGCGCCGGGGCGGTCCTGGACGCGGCGGGCCCCGAGCCGGGCGCGATGGCGGCGGTGACCGCGCCGCTGCGCGAGGTCCGCGCGGCGCTCACGGGCGTCTCCGAGATCGTCGTCGCGAACCACAACGCGCCCCGCGAGGTCGTCGTCTCCGGCACCGAGGCGGGGCTCGAACGCGCCCTCGCCGTCCTGGCCGAACGCGGTGTACGCGCCGAGCGCGTGCCCGTCGCGTGCGCGTTCCACAGCCCGCTCGTCGCCCCGGCCGCCGCCGCGTTCCGCGCCGACCTCCTCGCCCGCGACCCGCGCCCGCCCGCGTTCCCGGTCTGGTCCAACGCGTCCGCCGCGCCCTACGAGGGCGACCCGGCCGACCTCGCCGCGACGCTCGCCGGGCAGCTCGCCGCGCCCGTCCGCTTCGTCGAGCAGATCGAGGCGATGCACGCCGCGGGGGCGCGCGTGTTCGTCGAGACCGGCCCCGGACGCGTGCTGACCGGCCTCGTCGGCGCGATCCTGGACGGCCGCCCGCACACCGCCGTGAGCTGCGACGTCCCCGGCGAGCGCGGGCTGCCCCGGTTCCTGCTCGCGCTCGCCGAGCTGGCCGCCGCCGGGGTGCCGGTCGACCCGCTGCCGCTTTTCGCCGGACGCGACGCCCCCGCCCCGCCCGAGCCCGCTCCCGGGTGGCTGGTGAACGGCCATCTCGTCCGCACCGCCGACGGCGGCTACCCCGACGGCGCGCTCCGCCCCGCCCAGCCCGTAGGAGCCCGGCCCGTCGGAGCCCCGCGTGATGCCGACGCCCCGCCCGATACAGGAGACCAGCGTGTTACAGGAGAAGCGATGAGCGAACGTCCGGAACCCGGCTCCGATGCCGCCGTCCTGGAGTTCCTGCGCGCGGGCCGCGAGATGGTCGCCGCGCAGCGCGAGGTGGTGCTGCGCCACCTCGGCGCGCCCGAGGCCGCGCCGCCGTCCCCGGCCCCGGTGCCGCCGCCCCGCGCCACCCGTTCCGGCCTCTACCAGGCGCCGCGACGCAGCGCCCCGGTGCGCGGCACGCCCAGACCGGGCACCCATGTGGGCACGTCAGCGCTGTCGGGCCCGGCGGGCGGCGGGGGGATCGTGCGGCAGGTCGTGCGGACCGTCCCGCTGGAGGCGCTGCCGGTGTCGGACGAGGCGGGCGCGGCGTTCGCCGGGCGCCGGTTCCTGATCGTCGACGACGGGGGCGGTATCGCGCTGGAGCTGGCCGCCATGCTGGAGCGGCACGGCGCGCAGGTGCGGACCCCCTTGACCGTCGACGGGGCGTGCGACGGCCTCGTCCACCTCGGGGCGCTGCGGCCCGGCGCGACGGCGGTGCTGCCCTCCGCCTACGAGGGGATACGGCGGGCCCTCGGTGAGGGCCTGCGGTGGCTGGTCCTCGCGAGCGGCGCGGGCGGCGGCTTCGGACGCGGCTTCGAGAGCGGTCCTGATGGCGCCGCCGCCGATCCGGCGCCGGGCGCGGGCCTGCGGGGTCTCGCGCGGACGGTCGCGTGCGAATACCCGGAGACGCTCGTCCGCGCCGTGGACGTCGACACCAAGGACGCGCCCAGGGCGATCGCGGAGCGCATCCTCACCGAGTTGTCGCACGCGGAGCAGCCGGTCGTGGTCGGGCACGAGGGGGACGTGCGGCGCGGGCTCACGGTCGCGCCGTCCGAACTCGCGGGGGAGCCCGTCACCGGGCTCGGCCCGGACGCCGTGGTGCTGCTCACCGGCGGGGCCAGGGGCATCACCGCGCGGGTGGCGCGCGCTCTCGCCAGGACGAGCGGCTGCCACATCGAGATCATGGGACGCACCCGGGAGGCCGAGCCCGCCTTCGAGGGCCTGGAGGACGAGGCGGCGCTGCGGAGTGCGATCATCGCGCGCGGCGGGCGCACCCCGGCGCAGGTCGAGGCGACGGTCCGGCGGGTGCCGGCCGAGCGGGAGGTCCGCCGGAACCTGGCGGCGCTGCGCGCGGACGCGGCGTCCGTCCGCTACCACGCGGGCGACGTGCGGGACCCGCGGGCCGTGCGCGACGTCGTCGAGCAGGTGTACCTGCGGCACGGACGCCTGGACGGGGTCGTGCACGGCGCGGGCCTCGCCGACGAGCCCGGCTCGTTCGAGCGCGTGTACCGGACGAGGGTGGACGGCGCGTGCGCGCTCGCGGCGTCCATCCGTCCCGACGTGGGGTTCTTCGTCGTGTTCGGGAGCGCCGCGGGCGTGCACGGCGACCGGGGGCGGGCCGCCCACGCGGCGGCCGGCGACGCGTGCGGCACGCTCGCCCACGTGTGGCGGACGCGCCTGGCAGGCCGGGTCCTCGTCGCCGACTGGGGGCCGTGGGCGGACGCCGGGGCGGCGCCTCCCGAGCAGGCGCGGCACGGCGGCGGGCTGATCGACCCCGAGGCCGGGACGGCCGCGCTGCTGCGGGAGATCGCGCACGGCGACGAACCGCACGTCGTGTTCACCGCGGCGGCCGGCAGGGCACCGGTCTCCCGCGCGCCCTGGAACGGGACCGCCCGGTGATCGACAAGCGGGAGCCGATCGCGATCGTCGGCGCGGGCGCGGTGTTCCCCGGCGCCGGGTCGGCGGCCGAGCTGTGGCGAGGCGTGCTGGCCGGGTTCGACGCGATCACCGACGTCCCGGCAGGGCGGTGGGACCCCGCGCTGTACTACGACCCGGCGGCCTACGGCCGGGCGCCGCAGAGCGACCGGTTCTACTGCCGCCGCGGCGGGTTCGTCGACGACCTCGCCACCTTCGACCCGGCGAAGTTCGGCATCATGCCCGCGGCGGTGCGCGGCATGGAGCCCGACCAGCTCCTCGCGCTGCGGACGGCGGGCGAGGCGATCGCGGACGCGGGCGGCGACGAGCGGCTGCCCGACCGGGAGCGGATCGGCGTGGTGATCGGGCGCGGCGGCTACATCACGCCGGGCGTCGCGCGGTTCGACCAGCGGGTCCGCACGTCCCACCAGCTCGCGGGGGTCCTCGGGGAGCTGCTGCCGGGTCTGGAGAAGGAGCGGCTGGAGGAGATCCGCCGCGCGTTCTGCGACCGGCTCGGGCCCGACGACCCGGACGCCTCGATCGGGCTCGTGCCGAGCTTCGCCGCGTCCCGGATCGCCAACCGCTTCGACCTGCGCGGCCCCGCCTACACGCTGGACGCGGCG
The DNA here is from genome assembly GCF_022751215.1 of Actinomadura terrae. GTDB lineage: Bacteria > Actinomycetota > Actinomycetes > Streptosporangiales > Streptosporangiaceae > Spirillospora > Spirillospora terrae. The sequence continues at coordinate 214,806 of NZ_JAICDG010000003.1, forward strand.
TGCGCGTCCTCGCTGCTGGCGGTGGAGCACGCGGTGCGGGCGCTGCGCGGCGGGCACGCGGACGCGATGCTGGCGGGCGCCGTCCACCACGCCCACCACGCGACCGTGTGGAGCGTGTTCAGCCAGCTCAGGGCGCTGAGCCCGACCGGGACCATCCGCCCGTTCGACCGCGCCGCCGACGGGACGCTGCTCGCCGAGGGCACCGGCGTCGTGCTGCTCAAACGCCTGTCGGACGCGGTCCGCGCGGGCGACCGGATCCACGCGGTGATCCTCGGCGCCGGGTCCTCCAGCGACGGGCGCGCGTCCAGCATCATGAGCCCGCTGGTGGACGGGCAGGTCCTCGCGGTCGAGCGCGCCTGGCGGGACGCGGGCCTGCACCCGGCCGAGCCCGGCGCGGTCGGGCTGGTCGAGGCGCACGGGACCGCGACCCCGGCGGGCGACGAGGCGGAGCTCGCGACGCTGCGCCGCGCGTTCGGCACCGGCGGCCCGCCGATCGGGCTCGGCACCGTGAAGTCGATGATCGGGCACGCGATGCCCGCCGCCGGGATCGCGGGGCTGATCAAGGCGGCGTTCGCGCTGCGCGACGGCGTCCTGCCGCCCACCCTGAACGTGACCGACCCGCATCCCGCGCTGGAGGGGGGACGGCTGCGGCTCGTCCAGGAGGCGGCGGAGTGGGACCGCACCGGCGACGCGCCGCGCCGGGCCGTCGTCAACGCGTTCGGGTTCGGCGGCGCCAACGCCCACGTGATCCTGGAGGAGCCGCCGTCGGCACGGGCGCCCCGCAGGCTGCGGCCGCCCGACGCGGCGGAGGAGGGCGTGCTGCGGCTCGCGGCCCGCACCGCCGACGAGCTGGCCGAGCTGCTCGCCGTGCCCGACGACCGGCTGCTCGCGCGGCAGCCCGAGCACGTCCCCGACCTGCCGGTGCGGCTGGCGATCGTCGGCCCCACCCCGCGCCGCCTCGACCTCGCGCGCGCCGTCGTGCAGCGCGGCACGGCCTGGCGGGGCCGCAGCGACGTGTGGTTCGCGCCGCGCCCGCTGCTGGCGGGCGGCGGGCGGCTGGCGTTCCTGTTCCCCGGCTTCGAGCCCGCCTTCGACCCCCGGGTGGACGACGTCGCCCGGCACTTCGGGCTGCCCGCGTTCGTCCCGACCGGCCGCACCGACATGATCGGCCATGCCGCCGACGCGCTGGGCGTCGGACGGCTGCTGGCCGCCGCGCTCGCCGAGCTGGGCGTCGAACCCGACCTGGCCGCCGGGCACGGCCTCGGCGAGTGGACGGCGATGGCCGTCGCGGGCGTGTGGGACGCGGACGCGGTCGAGGCGTTCGTCGCCTCCCTCGACGACGACACCGGCGAGGCCCCCGACCTGGTGTACGCGGCGCTGGGCTGCGGCGCCGACCGCGCCCAGGAGGCGATCGGCGGGCGCCCCGGCGTCCACGTCAGCCACGACAACTGCCCGCACCAGTCGGTGGTGTGCGGCCCGGCGGAGGATATCCGGGAGATCCTCGGGCGGCTCGCGTCCGAGGGCGTCATCGGGCGGGAGCTGCCGTTCCGGGCCGGCATCCACACCCCGGCGGCCGAGGGCTACGGGGAGCGGGTGCGGCGGGCGTTCGAGGCGCTGCCGGTCCGCGCGCCGCGCGTGCCGCTGTGGTCGGCGACGACGGTCGCGCCGTTCCCCTCCTCGCCGGAGGCGGTGCGGGCGCTGGCCGCCGCGCACCTGCTGGAGCCCGTGCGGTTCAGCGAGTTGATCGAGGAGCTGTACGGGAGCGCGCACGTGCGGGCGTTCGTCCAGGTCGGGCCGGGCGGCCTCACCGGGTTCGTCGGCGACCGGCTCGGCGCGCGCGAGCACCTCGCGATCGCGGTGAACGCACCGAAGCGCGACGGGATGGCGCAGCTGCGCCGGGTCGTGGCGGCGCTGTGGGCCGACGGGTACGGCGCGTCCCCGGCGCCGCCCGAGCCCGCCGGGGGGATGCGGCTCGACCTCGGTACCCCGCTGGTCAGGCTGGACGGCGCGGTCCCGCCGATCGGCACGGACTCCGGCGTCCCGGAGCTGCCGGACGGCGACCCCGTCCTCGCGGAGCTGGAGGCGCTGCTCAACGACGCGACGTCCGGCGCGCAGACCGTGCTGGAGGCGCTCGGCAGCGGCGGCGGCGCGGGCTCCGCCCCCGGCGGCCCGCCGTCCGCCGCGGCCGAGCTGGTCGTCTCGCGGGTGTTCTCGCTGGAGGCGATGCCGTTCCTCGCCGACCACTGCGTGTTCCCGCAGCCCCCCGACTGGCCCGACATGTCGGACCGGTTCCCGATCGTCCCGCTGGCGACGCTGCTGGAGGTGATGGCCGCCGCCGCCCGCGAGCTGCTCCCGGACCTGGTCGTGATCGGGTTCGCCGACGTCCGCGCCGTCCGGTGGGTGGTGGCCGCGCCGCCGACCTGCGCCGACATCCGCGCGCACCTGGTCGACGACGGCGGCGGCCCGCGCCGGGTGAAGGTCGTCATCCCCGGCCACACCGACGGGACCGTCCTGCTCGACGCGTCCTACCCCATGCCGCCGACCCCCGACCGGACGCCGCTCACCGGCGAGGGCCCGCCCGTCGTCACCGCCGACCGGCTGTACGAGGAGCGCTGGATGTTCCACGGCCCGCTGTTCCGCGGCGTCACCGAGATCACGGCCCTCGCGCAGGACGGCCTGCGCGGCGTCCTCACCGTCCTGCCCGCGCCCGGCGCGCTCCTGGACGGCGCGGGGCAGCTGTGCGGGCACTGGCTCCAGGTCTACGGCGAGGACGATCAGACCGTCTTCCCCGTGGGCGTCGAACGGCTCGCCCTCTACGGGCCGCTGCCGCCCGCCGGCGAGGAGCTGAGGACGACCGTCTGGAACCAGACCCTGACCGAGACGACCATGCGCTGCGCGGTCGAGATGGTCCGCCCCGACGGGAGCCTGTGGGGACGCGTCGACGGCTGGACCACGCACCGCTTCTACACCGACGAGGCCGTCTGGCGGATGCGGTTCACGCCCGAGGTGTCGGGCACCGGGGAGCCGCAGGAGGGCGGATGGTGCCTGGCCCGCAAGCGCTGGGACGGCGCCGCGTCCCGCGACCTGCTCATGCGCCAGTACCTGTGCGCCGCCGAACGCGCCGAGTACGAGGCGCTGCCCTCTTTCGCGCAGGGGCCGTGGCTGCTCGGCCGGATCGCCGCGAAGGACGCCGTGCGCGACCACCTCTGGCGCGCCGGGCACGGGCCGCTGTTCCCCGCCGAGCTGACCATCCGGGACGACGGCGCCCACCGTCCCACCGTCACCGGGCCTATCTCCTGTGAGGGGACGACCCCCCGCACCGCCCGGAACGACAGCTTCGCCGAACCGCTGACGCTGTCGATCGCCTGCGACGGCGAGCTCGGCGCCGCGATCGTCCGGCCGGGCGGCGAACCGGCGGGCATCGGCCTCGCCGACTGCTCGGAGGGCATCGAGAACGCGCAGGTCCGCGCGGCGAAGCAGGCCGTGCTGCACTACCTGCCCGCGGGCCGGGAGCGTCCCGACCTCGTCGTGACGGCGGTCGAGCCCGGCCGGGTCCTGGTCGCGGGCGACGGCACCGTCACGACCGTGCCGACCCGCGAGCTGGACGGGCACGTCGTCGCCTGGACGGCGGCGTCCGGAGGCACCGACATGGAGGAGAGCAGAGCATGAGCGACGTCCTGGACGAGGTCGTCCGGATGCTGACCGAGGTGGTGGGCGAGGACTTCCTCCTGGACGTGGAGGTCGGTCCGGACACCGCGTTCGGCGACGAGCTGGCCCTGGAGAGCATCGAGTTCGTGGCGCTCGTCGAGCTGCTCGGGGAGCGCTACGCGGACGCCGACGTCCCGGCCTTCGTCGCCGGCCTCGACCTCGACCGGATCGCGGGCCTGACGGTCGGCGACGTCGTGGCCCACATCGAGGCCGCGCATGCCTGATCCCATCGCGCCCGGTCGCGGGGGAGCGCGATGAGCCCGCGCCGCGTCCAGGTGCCGTCCCTGCTCGGCGACCGGCCCCGCCCGCGGATCGTGCGCGAGAAGCGGCCCGAGCGGCGGTTCCTGTTCGCCGTCCCGCCGCTCACCGGGCACGTCGAGCCGACCGTGGCGGTGGCGGCCGAGCTGGTCCGGCGCGGCCACAAGGTCGCCTGGACGGGACACCGCACCACCCTCGAACCGCTCCTGCGCGCCGGCTCCAAGATCTTCACCTCGGTCGATCCCGGGTTCGGCGACCGGCTGCCCGCGCTCCGCGAGGCGCGGCTGAGGATGCGCGGCGCCGCCGCGTTCCGGTTCCTGTGGGAGGAGTTCGTCGTCCCGCTCGGGCACGCGATGACGCCGGGCGTCGGCACGGCCATCGACCGGTTCCGCGCCGACATCGTGGTCGCCGACCGGCTCGTGCTCGCCGCGCCCGTCGCGGCCCGGCTCCGCGAACTGCCCTGGGCGACGTCGGCCGCGACGTCCGCCGGGCTCGCCCGCCCGCTCGCGGGCCTGCCCCAGATCGAGGGGTGGGTGCGCGACCAGATCGGCGCGTTCCATCGCGCGCACGGGGTGGAGAGCCCGCCGGACCCGCGCTTCTCCGACCGGCTCGTGCTGGTCTTCTCGACCTCCGCGCTGGTCGGCGGCTCCTCGCCGTTCCCCGGCCACTTCGCCTTCGTCGGGCCCGCCCTCGGCCGTCCCGCGCCGACCGACTTCCCCTGGGAGTGGCTGGACGGGCGGCCCACCGTCCTGTTCTCCCTCGGCACGGGGCACGGGCCGTCCGGCGAGCGATTCAGCGAGGTCGCCGCGGACGCCGTCCGGGGGCTGGACGTGCAGGCCGTCATCGCGGGGCCGGTGCGGCTCGCCGACGTGCCGGACAACGTCCTCGTCCGCGAGCACGTCCCGCAGCGCAAGCTCCTCGAACGGCTCTCGGTCGTCGTCTGCCACGGCGGGCACGACACCGTCTGCGAGTCCCTCGCGCACGGGCTGCCGCTGGTCATCGCGCCGATCCGCGACGACCAGCCGGTCATCGCCCGGCAGGTCGCGGCGTCGGGGGCGGGCGTCCCGGTGCGCTTCGCCCGCGTCCGCGCGGACGAGCTGCGCGCCGCGCTGGAGACCGTGCTCGCCGACGGGCCGCACCGGGCCGCCGCGCGCCGCGTCCGCGACTCGCTCGCCGCCGCCGGGGGCGCCGCCGAGGCCGCCGACCGCCTGGAGGATCTCGCGTGAGCTGGCTTCCCCTGCTGGTGGCGGCCCTGCTCCTCGCCGACGCCGCGCGGCTGCGCCGCCGCGTCGCCGGGCTGCGGGTGCTGCCCGCGCCGCCCCGCGCGCCGCTGCGCTGGGACGGCGCCGCCGGTGCCGGGGCGCTCGTCGTCGCCGCGGGCGCGGTGCTGCCCGCGCAGACCCGGCAGGCCGCCCTGGCGCACGGACGCGACCTGCGGCGCCTCGACCTGATCCCGGCGGACCTCCCGGTCGTGCGCGCCCTCGACCTCGCCCGCGCCCCGCACGACCCCGGGTTCGCGAGCGTCGTCGGGGGCGGGTCCGGCCCGTCCGACCGGGCCGTCGTCGCCTGCCACCTGACCCCGCGCGCGCCCGCGTGCCGTGGCCGCGCCGCGTCCCTGCGGGCGGCGGGCGTCTCCGTCGGACGGACGGTCGCCCGCTCGGTGTGCACGCTCTCGGCCGTGCTGGCGACGCTGCCTGCCGACTGGGGCGCGGTCGCCGTCATCGCCTACTGCGCCGTCCCCTACGTCGTCTTCTGCGGGACGCCGCTGTCGCCCCGGGACCTGCACCGCATGGCGCTGCTGCGTCCCGTCCTGACCCCGTACACGTGGTGGCGGACGCTCGCCGAGGGCGTCGCGCTCGCCCACGTCCGCCATCCCCTCAGGGAGAAGGCGTGATCGGCCAGGCGGCTATTTCGGACATACCAAAAATGGACGGCCGCCGCCTTCTGTCGGAAAACTCGCGCTGAGCCCTGCCCTTGATGCGGACGTCCGCGGGGTGGTTATAACCCCCGTCTCCACGGGGACCCGGAGACGCGCGGCCGCCTCCCGCGTTTGTCCCGATATCAGGCGGCACCGCTCTGACCTCCGCCTATTTCGGTATTCTGCACGGCATGTCAGGAACGAAGATCAACCCAGCCTTCATCATCTTCGCGGCGGCGGGCTTCATCATCGTGGGCTTCGCGCTGTTCGGCAGCACCGTCGCCGGTGCCGGGATCGACGACCCCGACGAGAACAAGGCGGAGATCACCCTCCAGCTCTCGGCCATGCTCAACTACTGCGTCGCCGGGCTGGCGTTGATCGTCATCGGCGTCGGGTTCCAGATCGCGACCGGCGGCTCCAAGGCCCCGGCCGCGCTCCCCGGCCCCGCGCCCTACGGCCCGCCGCAGCCCTACCAGGCGCAGCAGCCCCAGCAGCAGGCCCCCGGGCAGCCCTGGGGACAGCAGCCTCCCGCTCCCCAGGGCTAGGACGACGTCGTCAGGACACCCTGAACCCGCCGCGCCCCCTCCAGGGCGGCGTCGCGGAACGCCACCGCGAGCGCCCGGGTCATGAAGTGCCCGAGCCATATCACCGCGAAGACCCCGAGGATCAACATCGGGGCCCGCTGCCACGTCAGGTGCAGGACGATCCGCTCCAGCGCCGCCTGCGGGGCGACGACGGGTTCCCAGCTGTTCAGCCGGGCCCACCGTCCGAGGAAGATCCCGATGGCGCAGAGCGCGTGCGCGGCCACCGTGACGCGCCACCGCCACGCCCCCAGCCCGATCCGCGTGAGATGGCGCAACGCCCCGCCGAGCGCCAGATAGTAGGCGAGGAAACCCGATCCGACGAGCACCGCGTAAACCGGCAGGACGGCCGTCACCACCGGCCCGTCCTGCGTCGAGAGCACGATGTCACTGCGCAGATGGACGAGGTCGGTGACCACATAGGGCGCGTTGGGCAGGAACAGCGCGAACAGCACCAGCCCCATCCACCAGAATGGCGACCGCGACAGGCTCCGCCCTCGAAAGAGCACCCAGCCGAGCCCCACCGGAATCCATGCCAGCAGCAGATTCCATCCCATCCACCAGGCGTCCCGGCGGAGAACACCGTCCAGATTGGGCGCCACCTGCTCCACAAGGTTCATTTCCCCATAATGCATGACCGCCGCCGACGAATGTGAGAAAGGACGTCGCCGCGCGAGGGTTCAGGAAAGGCGGCGGCGGAGGCGGTGGGTGCGGCGGGCCAGGCGCACCGGCACCTCGCCCCGCTCGCTCGCCTCCTCCAGCGTCTGCTCCAGCGCCGACAGCAGGTCGGGGCCGAGGCCCGCGCGGACGGCGACGACGTCCGCCCGCGCGTCGGAGCGGGCGGTGAACAGCCGCGCGACCACCGCCGCCGCCGACGCGGCCGCCGCCGGGATCGCCACCAGCAGCGACCCCGCGCACGCGAACGCGGCGAACAGGAAGACCGGCACGAACCCGACCGGACGGTGCCAGCCGACGGCCCGCCGCCACATCGGGCGGACCGGCGACCACAGCGCGCGCAGCACCCACTGCGCCGCGCGGTTCGGCAGCGTGAGCTGGGCGTGCACGAACACCGGCAGGAGGCGCGGGCCGAGCGCGTGGCCCACTTCGTGGGCGAGGACGCCCGCGAGCTGCTCGGGCGACAGCGTCCGGGCGGCGTGCGAGGTCACCGTGATCACGCGGCCCGCCGGGGCGCAGGCGTTCAGCTCGCCGGAGTCGGTGACCAGCAGCCGGTAGGTGCGGGGGTGCAGGCCGAGCCGCTCCTGGACGTCCTGCCACGCCGCCCCGATCCCGGCCGCCTCGGAGTCGTCGACGGGGCGGTGGCCGTGCACGTGGCGCGCGGTGGACGGGGCCAGCGCGAGCAGCGTGACCACCACCCACCCGCCGACCAGCGCCACCGGGCCCCACACGGGCCACATCAGGTGCAGCGCGTAGGAGGCGGGCGCGACGGCCGCCGCCTCCACGCCCAGGATGACGGGAAGGCCGATCGACGCCCCGCGCTGCGGAGACGGCGCGGGACGCGGGGACGGCGCCGGACGCGGCGGCGCCTTGACCAGGTCGGGCGGCGAAGGCACGTCGTCCTCCGGGAGGCCGTTCGCCGACGTGTCGTTCGAGGCCGTGTCGTTCGCCGCGGTGTCGTTCGCCGACGTGTCGTCGTCCAGGGGAGGACGCGGGATCGGCGGCCTCGGGGGCGTGGGCGGGATGGCCGTGTCCCGAGGCGGGGAGTTCCGTGCCGGTTCCGGGGGAGCGGGACGGGCGGCCGGTGCCGGACGGGAGAACGCGTCAGAACGGGGCGGCGGGGCGGCCGCCTCCCGGGGAGGGGGTGTGGAGGCGGGACGGTGCATCCGGGCGGGCTTGCCCTCGTAGGGGCGAGATTGTTCTGTCCACGCGGTCCCGTCCCAGTAGCGTTCGCGTCCCATCCAGTGGGGATCGGGGTACCACCCGGGCTCGGCGCTCACCGGTCAGAGCTTCGGGGTGAAGGGGCGGCGGTGCGCCGGGTCGTCGGGGTCGGCGATCGCGCGCATCGCGGTCTCGACGAGCGCGATGGCCTCCTGGAGCGCGACGAGGCGGGCGCCCTCGCGGCGGTAGGTGTCCATGACCGCGTCGATGCCGTGCGGCGGGACGAGCGCGCCGAGGTCGACGCGGGCCGTCCGGAAGCCCTCGCGGGCCGCCTCGACGGACGCCGCCACGTGGTGGCGGGCCATCCGGGCGAGCGTCAGGGGGTAGCGGCGCAGGACCCCGTAGCGCCGGTACTCGGGCGGCACGAGTTCGAGCAGCCAGGCCATGGCGGTGTCCTCGAAGCGGTCGGTGCCCGGGGGGTGCACCTGCGCGGGCCAGCCGGGCGGGACATGGGCGCTCACTCGGTCAGGATAACCCGATGTTCGAACTTGTGTTCGAACGAGGGTCAGTCGGCCACACCGGGCTCGGTGCGGCGGATGCGGATCTTGCCGGAGTCCAGGTCGTCGCGGCGCGACTCCCCGGACCCCGCCTGCTCGTGGTCGTCCTGCCGCAGGATCCGCTCCCGCTGCTGCTCCTCCTGTTTGACCTTCTTGGAGCCCTCGAACGCGGAGGCGAGATCCTCGAACATGCCGCCGCCGAAACCGGCACCGGTCTCGCCGTCACCACGGATGGCGCCCATCAGGGACGACTTGCCCGTCCCCTCGCGGGGCCACTCGACGATCTCCTGCTCGGCCGGCTCGGACCTGTGGCCCATGGCACGGCCCTTGACGCGCTTGCGGCGGCGAAAGGGTGACTTCACACACTCTCCAACGCGATGAGTCTCCAGATTGATCCCGGCGGGCGGACAGGCGTCCCTGACCTCAGGTCCCGAACGACCACCGGGTGGGAGATCCGGTGAAGTCTCCCTGGCGCATCCCGAACGCCCGCTGCGGCCGTACCGCTACGGTCGCGTTCACCACGGGGTCCAGGAAGTCCACACGATAGCCGGTGGCGTACTTGGCGTTGACGAGGTCGATGAACCGCTGGAGCGCGCCCAGTTCGGTGACGACCTTCGCGGTGCCCTCGATGACCACGGGTTCCTCGGCCTCCTCCGTCGTCACGACGACGTTGGGGTTGGCCCTCAGATTCACCATCTTCCGGGACGGGACGCTGCTGCTGAACATCAGCTCCTCCCCGGACCAGGCACCCCACACGGGCATCGCGTGCGGCCGTCCGTCCGGCCGCACCGTGCACAGCCAGAAGTTGCGGGCGGCGCGGAGGCGCTCCACAGCCCACGCCCACGGAAGCAGGCCGCTGCCCTCGTCCGCGCCCAGGATGCCGTAGCCGGGCATGTGCGGACGGTCCGCCGTGGGGTTCGCGGCGCGTTCCGGCGCCGCGAACGGCAGCGTGGGCCGCCGCGCGGACGCGGGGTCCGGGTGGGTGGGCACGGGTCGCGGTTCGGTGGTGGGCTCCGGTCGAGCTGCGGCACCGGAAGCCGACATGGCGTTCTCCCCTCGGTCGGGCTCTCCCGGGACATATCGTTTCAGACCCCCGGCGCCGGGCGGTAACGCTCGGTGGCTCCGCGGGAGCGGCTCGGCGCGGTAACCTGCGGGACGTGCGCCTATCCCGCCTGATCGCCGTTCTGGACGAGCTGTATCCGCCCTCGTGGGCGGAGCCCTGGGACGCCGTCGGGCTCGTCTGCGGCGACCCCGACCAGGAGGTCGGCCGGGTGCTGTTCGCCGTCGACCCGGCCGCCGCCGTCCTGGACGAGGCGCTGGAGTGGCGCGCCGACCTGGTGGTCACGCACCATCCGCTGCTGCTGCGCGGGGTGCACTCGGTCGCCGCCACCACCCCCAAGGGACGGCTCGTCCACCAGATGATCAGGAACGGGGTGGCGCTGTACACCGCGCACACCAACGCCGACCGCGCCGACCCCGGGGTGTCGGACGCGCTGGCGCGCGCGGTCGGCCTGACCGGCGGGCTGCACCCGCTGGTCCCGGCCGACGACGACCCCCGCCGCGGCCTCGGCCGCGTCGGCGAGCTGGCCGAACCGGCCACGCTGAAGGAGTTCGCGTCGCGGGCGGCGGCCGGGCTGCCCGCCACGGCGTGGGGCGTCCGCGCCGCGGGCGACCCCGACCGCCCCGTCCGCACCGTGGCGGTGTGCGGCGGCGCGGGCGACTCGCTGCTGGACGCGGCGCGCGCGTCCGGAGCCGACGTCTACCTCACCGCCGACCTGCGGCACCATCCCGCCTCGGAGTTCACCGAGCAGGACGGCCCCGCGCTGGTGGACGCCGCGCACTGGGCGACCGAGTGGCCCTGGCTGGCCGACGCGGAGCGGCGGCTCACCGGGGCGTCGAAGGAAGCGGGCACGTTGGAGACCCGGGTGTCCACGCTCGTCACCGACGCGTGGCGCCTGCATTTCGAAGGAGCATTGTGAAAGCCGCACCGCAAGCCCAGCTTCGCCTGATCGACTTGCAGGACCTCGACAGCTCGCTGGACCGGTTGGCGCACCGCCGCCGCACGCTGCCCGAGCTGGCGGAGATCGAGCGGCTGGAGGGCCGCCTGACCGAGCTGCGCGACGCGATCGTGGCGGCCGAGACCGAGGTCGGCGACCTGGAACGGGAGCAGCGCAAGGCCGAGCAGGACGTCGACCAGGTCCGCACCCGCGCCGACCGCGACCGCAAGCGGCTCGACTCCGGCCAGGTGACCTCCGCAAAGGACCTCAGCGGCCTCCAGGCGGAGATCGAGTCGCTCACCCGCCGCCAGTCCGACCTGGAGGAGGTCGTCCTGGAGATCATGGAGCGGACCGAGGAGGCGCAGGGCCGGGTGGCGGCGCTGCGGACCGAGCAGGCCGCCGCGCAGGAGGAGCTGTCGGGCCTCGTCCAGGCCCGCGACGCCGCCCAGCACGAGATCGACGACGAGGCCGGCACGACGAGCACCGCCCGCACCGCCGTCGCCAAGGACGTCCCCGAGGACCTCCTCGGCCTCTACGAGAAGCTGCGCGGCCAGTTCGGCGGCGTCGGCGCGGCCAAGCTGTTCCGGGGCGCCTGCCAGGGCTGCCACCTCGCGCTCAACACCGTCGACCTGAACCGGATCCGCGCCGCCGCGGAGGACGAGGTCATCCGCTGCGAGGAGTGCCGCCGGATTCTCGTCCGCACCCCCGAGTCCGGGCTGTGACGGCGCGGCGGCTGGTCATCGAGGCCGACGGCGGGTCCCGGGGCAACCCCGGGCCCGCCGGGTACGGGGCGCTCGTCCGGGACGCGGTCACCGGCGAGGTGCTCGCCGAGGTCGCCGAGTCGATCGGCCTCGCCACCAACAACGTCGCCGAGTACCGGGGCCTGATCGCGGGGCTCGCCGCCGCCGCGGGCATCGACCCGGCCGCCCGCGTCGAGGTCCGGATGGACTCCAAGCTCGTCGTCGAGCAGATGTCGGGCCGCTGGAAGATCAAGCACCCGGACATGATCCCGCTGGCGCTCCAGGCCCGCGAGCTGGCCGAGAGCCTCGGCCCGGTCACCTACGGCTGGATCCCGCGCGGCCGCAACGCGCACGCCGACCGGCTCGCGAACGAGGCCATGGACGCCGCCGCGCGCGGCGAGACCTGGACGCGCCGGACCGAGGAGGAGCCCCCGCCCGCGCCGCCCCCGGCCGCCGCGCCCCCCTCGACCGAACCGACGACCACGCTGCTGCTCCGGCACGGCGAGACGCCGCTGTCGATCGAGAAGCGCTTCGCCGGGACCGTCGACACACCGCTCACCCCGGGCGGCCTCGCCCAGGCCCGCGCGGCCGGGCTCGCCCTCAAGGACCGGGACCTGGACGCGATCGTCACCTCCCCCCTCTCGCGCTGCCGCGACACCGCCGCCGAGGTCGCCGCCGCCACCGGCCTGGACGTCCGCGTCGAGGACGGCTTCCGCGAGACCGACTTCGGCGCCTGGGAGGGCCTCACCTTCGCCGAGGCGCGCGACCGCGACCCCGCCGCCCTCGACGCCTGGCTGGCCGACCCGGACGCCGCGCCGCCCGGCGGGGAGAGCTTCACGACCGTCTCCCGCCGCGTCCGCACCGCACTGGACAAGCTGAAGGTCCGCTACCGCCACCGGTCCGTCCTGGTGGTCTCGCACGTCACCCCCATCAAGCTCCTGGTGAAGGACGCCCTGGGCGCGCCCATGCCGTCCCTGTACCGGATGCACCTGGACGTGGCGTCCCTGTCGGCGGTCGACTGGTACGCCGACGGCCCCGCGACCCTCCGCCTGTTCAACGACACCCACCACCTGGAGCGCTAGCCGTCGAGGAACCCGCCGATCGCGGCGGCGACCTCGGCGGGCGCCTCCTCGGCCATGTGGTGGCCGGACTCGATGGGCGCGCCCCTGACGTCCTCCGCCCAGTCGCGCCAGATGGCCACGGGATCGCCGTACAGCTGCTCCAGATCGTCCCTGGTGGACCACAGCACGAGCGTGGGGCACCGCACACGGCGCCCGGCCGCGCGGTCGGCCTCGTCGTGGCGGCGGTCGATGCCGAGGCCCGCGCGGTAGTCCTCCAGCATCCCGCGCACGGTCGCCGGGTTGTGGATCGCGCCCTGGAAGTCCGCCCACGCCTCCGGCTCCATGTGCTCGCTGCTGGCGGTGTACCAGGCGTCGGGGTCGGCGTTGATGATCCGCTCCGCGGGCTTCTCGTCCTGGGCGAAGAACCACCAGTGCCACCAGGCCGCGGCGAACCGGGCGTCGCAGCGCTCCAGATGCTCGACGACCGGCAGGCCGTCCATCACCACCAGCTCGGTCACGGCGTCGGGATGGTCCATGGCCGTCCTGAAGGCCGCCAGCGCGCCCCGATCGTGCCCCGCGACCGCGAACCGCTCGTGGCCGAGCACCCGCATGAGGGCGACGAGATCACGGGCCATCGCCCGCTTGGAGTAGGGCGCGTGCTCGGCGTCGGTCTCCGGCTTGGACGAGCCCCCGTACCCCCGCAGATCAGGACAGACGACGGTATGCCGGTCGGCCAGAAGCGGAGCGACCTTGTGCCATGTGGCGTGCGTGCGCGGATGGCCGTGGAGCAACAGCAGCGGCGTTCCCGTCCCCCCGTACCGGACCCGCAGCTCCGCCTCGCCCACGTCGATCCGCTCCAGCGTGAATCCCTCGAAGATCATTCTCTCCGCGCTACCCCGGAGCGGACCGTCCAATCCCTGGGCACGCGGTACGCTGGGCCCACGGCGGACGAGCCGGCCGGGCGGCCGCGTCGGGGAGCGATCCCCGTCGAGGAAAGTCCGGGCTCCACAGGGCAGGGTGGTCGGTAACGCCGACCCGGGGTGACCCGCGGGACAGTGCCACAGAAAGCAGACCGCCACCGGTCCGCCGGTGGTAAGGGTGAAACGGTGAGGTAAGAGCTCACCAGCGCCCACGGTGACGTGGGCGGCTCGGTAAACCCCACCCGGAGCAAGGTCAAGAAGGGGCTCCGGCAGGAGCCCCGCGCAGGTGCCCGAGGGCGGCCCGCCCGAGCCTGCGGGTAGACCGCTGGAGGCCGCCGGCAACGGCGGCCCGAGATGGATGGCCGCCGCCCGCCGCCGCGACGCGACGGGCACAGAACCCGGCTTACAGGCCGACTCGTCCGCCCACACCCCCTCACCTGGGGCGCGGCACTCATGATTCAGCCGGGTTCCGCCCTGGTTCAGCCAGCGCCTCACTCAGGAAACTCTCGATCGCGCCCCGGCCGACGGGTCCGTGGGGCTACTGTCCGGCCAGTACGCGTTCGACGATCTCCCGCCATGGCTCGGGCTTGCCGGGCAGCACCCACAGTTCCCGCAGGCGACCCCGGGTGCTCACCCGCCACCAGCCCTCGTCCTCGCCGGGATGGAACGTCGCGAGCACCCGGTCGCTCGGCCGGTGCACCGCGATGTAGACGACCTCGTCGCCGTACACGTCGATGCGTTCCTCGTCGTCCTCGCCTCGGCTCACGTCGACCCCCGGCCCGGCGTGCGGGGTGCGCTCCACTCCCGGATCTCGCGCCGGAGGTCGTCGGGGGTGTCGGCGTCCACCGACCCCGGCTTGCCCCGCTCGTCGCGGGCGAGCGGTCCGCGCGTGGCCCACCACCGGCCCTCGCTGCTGTGGATGATGTTCCACTCCGGGAACTCGGCCTTGAGCTGGGCCCCGATGTCACCGTCGTTGCGAGCGGGCATGGTCACCTCCACGGACGAGTGAGCGCGGCGGCAAAGCCACGGGGGAGGGCCGTGCCGCCGCGCCGCCGAAGGGCCGCCCGCCCGGTGATGTCGGACACCGGGCGGGCGGCGGGCACGGACTGCGGGGGAGTCCGTGCCGGTGCGGCGACTCCAGGGTGCCCGCCGCACCGGAGTCCAGCCGCACGTCGGGTAGGCGCGGCGGCCGGTGCCGCGCGCAATGGATCGCCGCGCCCACGTTCATCGGATCGACCTGCTCGCGCTCGACGAGAGGGTCGCTCCGCGCAACCCCATCCCCTTCGCCATCGCGTCCGCGAGCCGGTCGGGGGTGGCGGCTTCGATCAAGCCGGGCACGGGCCAGGGCACGTACGCCCACCACTCCCGCGTGTGGTGCCCGAACCAGACACGCGTGCCCGGAAAGCAGCTCTCCACCCGCGCGATCTCGGCGCGCTGGATCGGCGTCGCGTCAAGCTGCGCGGTCTGGTCGAAAGGTCCCCTCATGACCGTCTCCCTGCTGCGATGCACGGTGCTGTCGCGGTCACGTTCAGTGAAACCGCGACGGGCGGCATGCCGGGAGGGGATGCTTGGGACTGCCGGAGGGATGTACATCCCCTGCCTTGGCTGGTCAGAAGGGTGCATCGCATGTCTCCCAGGAAGAAGGCCATCGGCGTACTCCTGCGCGAGGCGCGCGAGGCACCGCCGTACTGGTCGCGCGCTGACCTCGCGCGGCTGTTGCGCGAGGCGGCCGACCCGCTCGACCGGCCGCATCTGCCGCATGTCCCGGCGCTGGCCAACATGATCAAAAACTGGGAGAACGGGAAGCACGCCCCGAACGCGCGCTACCAGACCTTGTACTGCCGCGTCACGGGTAAGACTGGTGATGAGCTGTTCAGGTCGGACGTGGGGACGTCCGAGCAGGAGGACACCCCTGCTGGCCCGAGCGTCGAGGAGGTCAAGCCGACGAAACGCCGGGACGCGCTCAAACTCGGTGTCACCGTGCTCGCGCCCGAGGCGATGCACCGGATGCTCCGCGACGCCGCCGAAGAGGCCATGGAGTTCACACGGCTCGCCGGTGCCACGTCGGTAGGAGCCGGAACCCTCACCCACCTACAGGCGGTGGTGACCGAACTCGATCGCGCCTACAGCAGGCAGCCGCCCGCCGAACTGTTCGCCATAGCGCGCACGTACCGGCATCGGGTCGCCGAAATGATCGAGGGGCCCCACACCCTCAAACAGGCCCGCGAGCTGTACGTCTACGCCGCGTGGTTGTCGGAGGCACTCGCCTGGCTGGCGCATGACCTGGGCGACCCGTTCGCGGCCGAAGCGTGGGCGATCGACGCGTTCGAGCATGCCGACCAGGCAGGTCATGATGAGCTGTGCGCGTGGGCCACCGACGCCATGGCGTCGATAGCGATCTACACCGACCGTCCCGCCCACGCCTTGGCCGCCGCCCGGCGTGGTATCGCCCGGGCCCCGCGAACGCATCCCCTGGCCGTTCGCCTCCGCGCGCAGGCCGCTCGTGCCTCCGCGCGCCTCGGCGACCGCGAGGAGTGCGAGGAGCTGTTCCAACAGGCGCATGACCTTCACGAGAAGCTGCCGAGCCGTGCGCCGCTGCGCCTAGCGGTGCACACCGGCACGCTTGCCTCATTCGCGTTGACGTCCTATCCCGCGCAGGCGTACATCTGGCTCGGGGACACCGAGCAGGGTGATTTCGAGAAGGCCAAGTTTTACGCACAGTCGGCCATCGCAGTCCAGACCACAGCGCCGGGAGCGTCACTTTCAACGAGCCGCAAGGCGATAGCTCGCATCGGTCTCGGCATCGTCCTGGCCCGGACCGGCGAACCCGAGGAGGCCGCCGCGCTCGGATGCCAGGCATTGACCACACCACGGTTGGTCAACTCCGTCCGGATCTGGGCGGCAGATTTGAATGATGCCCTGATCGCACGGCACCCAGAACTGCCTGTCGTCCGCGACTACGGAGAGACGCTCCGGCAAACGCGCTCGGGAAAGGGCCGCCGGTGAGTCGACCTGGCAAATCCGAGATCAACCTCCGTCGCCCGTCCTAGATGGAGCCCGCGATGCCCCGGGCGCCTTGCAGCCCCATCGCCCTCTTGTGTTCCCTACGCCACAGTTACCTGCCCTCTCCGGCCCATCCAGCTCCCGAAGAGCGACTTTACGTACTTGTTTGACTACGTTCGTCGTGGTGGCCGGTCGGTGACCGGCCACCACGACGAACGGAAGCCGCCCCGGTGCGGGCGCCTCCGATGGCGCCCCAGCACCGCGGATCGAGAGGAGCACGATGCAGGCCTTCCAGACCGGCGAGATCCCCCACGGCTTCGCGATCAACGAAAACGGTGGGCTCATCCATTACAGGTACGCGATCGTGCTGGCCGTCCCCATGGCCAACCAGGGCGGCTGGGCCGGTGACGGCTACATCAGCTTCGGCAGCGACTGGGCCGATGTGCGGCTCCGGGTCGCGGTCCACAACGGCAGCACCTGGACCACCGTCAAGACCTACGACCTCACCGCCGGAGGCCCCCGCGTCGGAGACCAACTCCCCGCCTCCTCCCAGAAGGTCAGTATCGGCCGGGTGAAGAAGGGCCCCAACGACACCGTGGACAACGCCCCCGCAAGCTGGCTGCTGCAGTACCAGACGACCTAGCCCCCCGCCACGCCCGGCCCCTGTCCCCGGGCGGCGGCTTCGCATAGACGCGCAAACGGCCCCTTCCCCACCTCGCCGCTCGCGGCACTGGGGGAGGGGCCGTCCTGCTGATCAGGGTGCCGCGCCCGCATCGACACCACCACCGGCGACCGCATCAACCCCCATCCCCCCGCCCCCACCCAGCTCCCTTAACCCCGCACGACAAACCACGCGAAGTTCTCACGGGTCGCGGTGAGAAGCTGCACGATCGTTGCCATGGGTCCAGCTCACTCTGCGGCCCCCGTGGTTTCCCCGGTGATCGGCGTCCTCCTCCCGAAGATGGCAGCCCCAAGGTAGGGAACGGTCGGTCATGCCTCCGATCGTGGCGGCCCGCGCGCCCCCACTCAAGAGCGAACCCCGCCGCTCCCCGTTGACTTGCGGGGATCACGCGACCGCGTCGTCTCCGAGGCCATGATCGACTGGGCCGCGATCAACACCATCACCCGCTGGATCACCCGCCGAGGCACCGCCACCCGCCGACAGCGACGCACTTTCACTACCGGTCGTTGATGATCTAGTGTCATGCCAGTTCAGCGGGGCCTTGGGCCTCGAACCGCGTGAGCGGAGGAGTTGATGTTGGGATGACGGCAGGGCGACCGATGCCCACACAGGACGACGTGCTCGGGTACTTCAACACGCTGTCGAACTGGGGACGGTGGGGCGACGACGACGAGCGCGGCACTTTGAACCACATCACCGACGAGGTCCGGCTGGCGGCGGCGCGCGCCGTGCGCCACGGCAGAAGCGTGTCGTGCGGATGGGAGATCGTTGTACCGGCGGAGATGGAGCGGTCGACGACGTCATGCCCGTGCGCCGCCGACATGCCGGGAGCCGAGAACATGCCGGTGCCCGGATTCCGCAATGACCGGCGGTGGGGCTTTTCGAACGAGCATCTCGGCATCATGTTCCACAACAACACCGTCACCCACGTCGACTCGCCGTGCCACCTCTTCTGGGACGGCACGATGTACAACGGGCGGTCGCACTCGTTGGTCGACGCCGAAACGGGATCGGCGTGGGCGGCCGTCACGGCGGCGGCGAACGGGATCATCACGCGTGGTGTCCTGCTGGACGTCGCGGCGGTCCGAGGGGTGCCGTGGTTGGAACCGGGGGAGGGTGTGTTCCCCGACGATCTAGAGGAGGCCGAGCGTCGCCAGGGTGTGCGGGTGCGATCCGGTGATGCGCTACTCCTGCGGACCGGCGGTGGCCGCGCCCGGCACGAGGGTGGTGCGGCCGGCGGTATCACGCAGGCCGGCTGGCACGCGTCCTGCCTGCCGTGGCTGCATGAACGGGAGGTCGCGCTGATCGGCGCCGACACCCCCCAGGACGTTCAGCCATCAGGGTACGAAGAGGTGTTGATGCCGGTACACGCCGTGAGCCTCGTTGCGATGGGTCTGTGGATGCTCGACAACTGCGACCTGGAGGCGTGCGCGACCACGGCCGCCGAGCTCGGCCAGTGGGACTTCCACCTCGCAGTCGCGCCGGTCCGCCTCGCCGGTACCTCCGGCAGCCCGGTCAATCCGATCGCCACATTCTGACCTGGTTTCATGAATCCGGCCCCGTCCGAGGCGTCGCCGCGCGGTTATCCCCGAGGGGGTGGAGCGGGTGCCCGCGCCCGGCGGGGCCTGCTGACTGTGCGGCCTGGCGGCGGTGTGCGGGGAGAGGCTCCCAGGCTCGGGCACCGGCGGGCCGTCGGGTCGTGCCTCAGGGGCAGCTCACGAACCGCACGCTCTTAACCGTCAGCCCCGAGCCCGACTCGCCCGCGGGGAGCGTGCGCGATTCGCCCTCGCAATTCTCGTCGGCGTAGAGGACGGCGTTGCGGTCGGTGCCGTTGTTCGCGGCTGTGATCTCGATGGTGAAGCAGGTGAAGTCGGCGGGGTCCGTGAGCTCCCCCGGCTGGCCGTCGGGGGCGGTGAACCCGAAGGTCCCCTGTGCGGCCACCAGGGGGGTGGCGGCCGCGGCCGGGACGACCGGGGCCAGGACGGCGGTCAGGACGAGGGCGGCCGGCAGGACACGCTTGATCATTTGGGGTTCCTCTCAGGAGGTCCGGGTGTTGGAAACCCAGAAATATCGCCATCTGTAGTCATGTGACTGGCCATAACCAATACTTCTAAGGGTGGATTCTTCGTCCACGACGTGAAGGGGTTGCAATGTACTGATTTCCCACCATCCGGACCGCCCTGCTCGCCGGAGCCGCCCTCCTCGCGGTGCTCCCCGCGACGGCCACCGCCGCGCAGGCCGCCCCCGATTCCGCCGACCATGCCACCGGGCAGACCGCCGTCGTCCGCACCCTGCGGGCGCCCTCCGACTGTCCTGGCAACGCGATCTGCTTCTGGGACGGCGCCAACTTCACCGGCAACGGCTGGTACTTCGGCCCGCCCACCTTCAGTAACTGCCGGAACGCGCAGGCATCGGGCTATCCCGCGCCCCGCAGCGTCGTCAACCACACCGGCTACAAGGTCGTTCTGAACCGGGCCAGCGTCTGCACGATCGGCGCCTACCAGCTCACCACCCTCGGCCCCGGCGGTCAGCTCGCCGACTCCAACCCGTACCGCATCTACGCCTACAACTCGACCATCTGAGCCACGGCCCGTCCGCCCGGTGCCGGCGAACACCGGGCGGACGGGTGGGAACTACGTTGGCGGGGCGTGGTTCTGGGGGCTGGTGACGAGGTTCGCCACTGATTCCAGGAGGCCGTCCCACGCTTCCTTGGTGTCGGACGATCGGGTGTGGGGGGAGCGGAACCAGTCGGTGTAGATTGCCACCTCGTCGAGGTCCCAGCGCGTTCGGTAGAGGGCCAGGGCTGCGGGGTCGGGGGCGCGGCCCGCGGCCCTGGCGTAGCGGGCGAGGTCTTCCGGGGTTTCCGCGACCGACCACAGGTCGCGTTCGGGGAGGGCCAGGCCTGTGGTGTCCCAGTCGATCAGCAGGAGGCGGTCGTCCTGGCGCAGCAGGTTGCCGGGGTGGGGTTCGCCGTGGGTCAGGACGGGTGGGACGCCGCTCTGCGCGAGGGTCGCGGAGAGTTGGTCGAACTCCGCCAGGCGTCGGCGTAGGGCGGGGGCGTGGTCGGTGATGAGGGTGCGGGCGTGGGCGGCGAATGGGCCGCCGGCCCAGGGGAGTGTTCCGGCCAGTGCTTTGTCCAGGACGCCGCGCAGCGCGAGTTCTGTGTCGAGTACCGGTGCCATCGCGGGGGGTGGTTCGCGGTGGAGTTCGGCTAGGAGGTCTATGACCGCGGCGCGTTCGGCGGGGGTTTGGGGGCGGTCGTAGTCGCCGGGGGTTCCGCGCATGTAGGGGAAGACGCTTAGCGCAAAGCGGGCGTCGAGTGGGCGGACGGTTTCGCCTTTGGGAGTTTTCAGCGGGGCCACGACGAAGTCGAGGTGGTGGAGTGCGGCGGCGGTGTCCATGGCCGCGCGCAGGGAACGCAGCGCCGCTTGGGGGTCCGGGTGCCCCTTGAGCGGCAGGTCGGCGACGGTGACGAACCAGCGCTGGCCGTTCGCGCCGGTCGCCGTCCAGTGGTGGTCGCCGAAACCGACGGGCGCGTAGGTCAGTTCGGTGGCGTGAACGTTCCAGGCTTCCAGTGCCCGTGTCAGGTGGCTCTCGTTGATGTCCTCGGGCCGCGACTTCATTCCGGCCACGCTAGGCGGTCGGGAATGCGGCCGCATCCCGATTTTCGGCGGCCGCGCCGCGGCAGATGAACTGAAAAAGACGTAAAGCTGGAGTGGCTTGGAACTCGGTTGGTTCGGGTCACACGACACAAATGACCTGAAAGTTCGCGCCTAACGTCCAAGGTAGAGCCGATCTCCTGGATCGGCGATGACGGCGGGGCGTTCCCGGCCCCGCGGAGAGGAGCGCCGGTGTTCATCTTGGCGATGGTGGTGATCGGCCTCGTCGGTCTGCTGGCGTCTTTGGCCTATCTCGCGGACTTCGCATGGGCCAGCCGCCGCGACGCGCTGTTCGTCCCGGCGTCCAGCGGAAGTTCGCGGCGGGCGCGCCGGGTGACCGGCATGTACACACGCGGGAGCGACTTCATGGACGGGGAGGGCGAGCTGGTCGGCCGCTGAGAGGCGGAGGGCCCCGGCCGGGGCCGTGCGAAGGCTGCGGGCCGTCCAACGGGGGACGGCCCGCCGTCATTTCCTAGAGGGCGACCTCGTCCGAGACGGGCACGAACGTTCCCGCGGGCCCGTCGAGGACCTGGACGTTGGCGGTCTTCAGGTCGAGGTAGAGGCCCACCAGCTCGATCTCACCGGCCTCGACCCGCTCCCGGAGCCAGGGGTAGGTGAGCAGGTTGTCGAGCTGCTGCATCACGTTGATCTTGCAGAGCCGGGTCAGCGGAGGCTCGTCGGTGTGCTCGGTGGCGAGGAACCGGGCGAGGCTGTGGTTGCCGTGCCTGAGCCAGCGCGTCAGCCCCTCCAGGTGCTCGACCTCGGTGCCGCCCGCGAGCAGCGCCGCCATCGCGCCGCAGTTGGAGTGGCCGCAGATCGTGATCGTCCGGATGTCGAGGACGTTGGTGGCGTACTCGACGGTCGCGGCGACGGAGTCGTCGGAGGTGCGGCTGCCATGCCTTGGGACGAGGTTGCCGACGTTGCGGTTGATGAACAGGTCACCCGGGCCGCTGGCGGTGATGATGTTGGGCACGACGCGGGAGTCGACGCAGGTGATGAACAGGTGCTCGGGCTTCTGCTCCATCGCCAGCTCCGCCATGATCGGGCGGACGAGCCGGGCGGTGCTGCCGTGGTACTCGCGCACGCCCGCCAGCAGCAGCGCGCTCGGTGAGACCTCGGGGCCGTCCAGCTCCGCGCTCTGGCGGCGGCGCCGGTTCGCCCAGGGCGCCCACCAGCGGGCCGGAGGCGACTTCTTGGGCGCAGAAGACATTTCACCAGTCACGGCTTCTTCATACCAAGTCTCGTGAACCTCGTCGATGTCGACCCGGCCACCCTGCCGTTCGTGGGCGAGCCGCCACTGGTGGACGGCGTCGAACGCGGCGTGGTCCATGAAGTCGACGTCCAGGTCCAGGTCGACGGAGGCGCCCGGCGGGACGTCCTGGAGGAGCCGGGTCAGCTTCGGGACGCCGAGGAACGTCAGCGTGCCCTCGACCACGACGTGCCAGCGGGGCCGCCCCGGCTCGTCGCCCGGCAGCGGGACGAGCCGCTCGGCGCGCACCGAGAGCCGGGTGAGCCGCCGCAGCGCCAGCACCGCCATGATCCCGATGCCGAGCAGGACGCCCTCGCCGAGCCCGAGCACGACCACGCCCGCGAGCGTGGCGAAGTAGGCGGGCGCCTCGCGGTGGTGGCGCAGGTCGCGGACGCGCGCGGTGTCCATCAGCCGTACGCCGAGCACCATCAGCAGCGCGGCGAGCGCGGCCAGCGGGACCTGCTCGATGACCGGCCCGCACAGCAGCGCGAGGACCAGCACCCAGACCCCGTGCAGGACGGTCGAGGCCCGGCTGCGGGCGCCCGCCTCCAGGTTGGAGGTGCTGCGGACGATCACGCCCGCGACCGGCAGGCCGCCGAGGAGCCCCGACACCGCGTTCGCGGCGCCCTGCCCGACCAGGTCGCGGTCGAGGTCGGCGCGCGGCACCCCGGCGGGCCGCCTGCGGTCGACGGCGACCCCGCACAGCAGTGACTCGACGGCCGCGACGAGCCCGACGGACACGACCGCGCCGACGATCGCGTGCGGCGTCCCGTGCGGCATGACGGGGGTCTGCCAGCCGCCGAGCAGGGAGTCGGGCAGGTCGACGCGGGGCGCCTGCCAGCCGAGTGACCAGGCGGTGAGGGTGGCGACCGCGATCGCGGGCAGCGGGCCGGGGACGAGGCGCAGCGCCGTCCCGAGCCGTCCGCCGCCGCGCGGCAGCCGCGACCAGGCCAGCAGGACCAGGACGGTCAGGCCGCCGACGAGCGCGGGATGGGTGGCGGGGTCCGCGATCTGCCCGGGCAGTTCCCGCAGGTTGTCGAGCGCGGACTGCTGCGGGCTGCCGCCGAGCACCACGTGCGCCTGCGCGAGGACGAGGACGAGCCCGACCCCGGCGAGCATGCCGTGGACGACGGCGGGGGAGACGGCGAGGGCGGCGCGGGCGACGCGGCTGGCGCCGAGCGCGATCTGGAGGAGCCCGCCGAGCAGGGTGATCGTGCAGGTGGCGCGCCACCCGTAGGTCTGGACCAGTTCGGCGACGATGACGGTGAGGCCGGCGGCGGGCCCGCTGACCTGGAGCGGCGATCCGCCGACCAGTCCGGCGACGATGCCGCCGACGATGGCGGCGATCAGTCCGGCGGCGATCGGGGCGCCCGAGGCGACCGCGATGCCGAGGGACAGGGGTATCGCGACGAGGAACACGACGAAGGACGCGAGCAGGTCGTGCCGCAGTGTGGACACGCCTAACAACTTGGGAGTCACACACCGTATATAAACATGTCCGCGGACACGCCGAGGGCCGCCGGGATTCCGGCGGCCCTCGGCGTGTCAACGGGTGGCGGGTCAGGAGCGATGGCGGGTCGGGCGGCGGGTCAGCGGCGGTAGTTCTGCCAGTCGTCGGGCTGCTGGTGCTGCCCGTACGGGCCGGTGTCGCCGCCGGGGCGGTTGCCGCCCTGCGGGTAGCCGTCCTGGGAGTAGCCGTCCTGCTGGTAGCCCGGGTTGTAGGCCTGCGTGGCGTTGGGGTCGCCGTAGCCGCCCTGGCCGCCGCCGTTCGGATCCTGCGGCCCGGCCAGCGGGTCGGAGTTGTAGCTGCTCCCGCTGAAGTCGCCGTAGCCGCCGGTGTTACCGCCGCCGCCCGTCGAACCGCCGGACCCGCCATAGGACGAGCCGCCCGTGCTGAGCGGGTCCTCGTAGCGCGACGACTCACCGTAGGCGGGGGACGTCGGGTAGCCCTCCGGCTGGGAGCCCTGGCCGTAACCGGCCGTGTTGCCGAGCCCGGAGTCGAAGGACGGGCCCGAGCCGGTGCCCGTGCCGCCGGCCGACCATGGGCCGGCGCCGGTGGAACTACTTGAGCCTCCGCCGCCCGTGCCTCCGGTGCCGAACGAGCCGGTGCCGAGCGGGTCGCCCAGCGGGTCGTTCATACCGCCGGACCCGCCGCCCGACGACCGCTGCCGGTCGGTCTGGATGCGCTGGAGCAGCTCGTCCACGGTCGGGAGCTTGTGGTTGTCGGTGTCGGAGCCGCCGCCGGGGCCGCCGTGCGCGGCGGGAGCGGCGGGCGCCGCCGGGGCGGGCGGTGCCGCGGGCGGCGGCACCGGGGGAGCGGCGGGTGGCGCGGCGGGCTCGGCCGGGCCGGGCAGCCCGCCGCCCGTCCCGCCGCCGGTCTCGCCGAAGCCGCGCATCGGGTCCTCAGCGCGGCGCAGGGGCAGCCCGAGCGGGTCGGACGCCCGCGGGTCGCCCGAGGGCGGCGGGAAGGCGTCCGGACGCCCTCCGGACGCCGCGGGCGGCGCTGAGGGCGGCCCCGCGGCGGCCGCCGGACGCCCGCCCAGCGGGTCGGAGCCGTAGTCGCCGTAGGAGGGCTCGGGGTAGGAAGGCTCGGACGATCCGTACTGCGGCTGCTCGCCGTACTGCGGCTGCTCGGGCACGCCGAACGGCGACTGCTGCTCGCCGTAGCCGGGCTGGTCCTGACCGCCGTAGGGCTGCTGCTCGGACGCCCCGAACACGTGCTGGGGCTCCTGGGCGCCGCCGTACACGGGCTGGTCGGGCTGGCCGGGAACGCCGTAGGGGGCCTGCGGGCCGGTGCCGCCCTGGAGGCCGAGGTCGGCGGGGATCGGGTCGTTGGCGGTCGAGGTCGGGTCGCCGCCGAACGGCGAACCGCCCTGCGGGAACCCGCCCTGGAAGTCACCGCCCTGCGGCCCGCCAGGTCCGCCCGGACCGCCGGGGCCCTGCGGCATCTGCTGGGGGCCGGTCCCGAGCGGGGCGCCGAGGCCGTTGAGGATCGTGCCGTCGGCGCCGAGCGTGACCGGCTGGGTCAGGCCGGGCTGCTCGACGGGCATCTGCTCGTGCCCCTGCTGCGGCATCTGCTGGCCCTGCTGCGGGACCTGCGGGTGCGCCTGTGCCTGCGCGTGCAGCGGGTCGGCTGCGGGGTCGGCGTCCGGGCGCTCGCCGTCCTGGTCGTGCTGCCAGGGGAACTTGGGCTTGTCGAAGGTGATCGTCGCCCAGTAGTCGTCGTCCTCCATCTCGTCGGAGGAGCCCTGGCCGGCGGGCGGAGGCGGCGGCGGGGACGGCTGCTGCGGCTGCTGGTGCGACTGCGGCGCGGCGGCGGTGGGAGCGGCGAGCGGCCCGCCGGCGACGCGGCGGTCGTAGGCGGGGTCGGGGGCGCCCGGGCCGTACGAGGGGTCCTCGTAGGCGGGTTCCTGCTGCCCCTCGTACCCGGTCTCGTAGCCGCCCTCGTAGGCACCGTCGTAGCCGCCGTCATAGCCGGTGTCGTAGCCGTCCTCGGGCCCGCCCGCGCCCCCTTGCTGGGGCTGCGGGGCGGCCCGGCGGCCGCGCGGCTGCGGCTGCTCGTCGTCCATCCAGTCGTCGTCGTCCCGCCCGGCCCTGCTGGCCCGCAGACCAAGGGCCACGAGGACGACCACCAGGACCACGACCACAATGAGGCCGAAGACCACGATGTAAGAAGTCATGCCACCACCCAATGCCTTGGCCCGGCGAGAGTCGCCAGCGCGGACCGCGGGTCCGTCTCGTCTGCCACCGGCGGCCGGCTCCCCTCGGACCTAGCCCGATTGTGTCCGACCGCTATGACCGTTGTCACACCCTTCGCGCACATCTGCCCTCACCCGGCGGGTCCCGATCGGCACCAGGGGCCGATCCTTGCCCGCCTGTCAGCTCCACCCCCCGAGGGGTCCGCCCTGACCTCGTGCCTCAGGCTCCAGGGTCAACGCGCCTGCTTCCCGCCGAAGTTCCCGGTGATCCGTCCGCGTCCCACCGTGTGCTTCGCGATGGCGCCGAGCGAGTCCTTGAGCTTGGCGCCGCTCTTGAACGGCGCCGGATCGTCCAGCGCGTAGATGGTGAACCTGTACCGATGCCGTTCTCCCTTGGGCGGGCACGGCGGAACGTAACCCGCCTTGTCCTTGTCGCCCGAGGTCAGCCCCTCGATGGCGCCGGTGATGCTGGCCCCCTCGACGAGCTCGTTGACCGTGCCCTCGATGCCCGCGATCACCCAGTGGACGCGGGCGCCGTTGGAGGCGTCCGGGTCGTCCATGACGATCGCGAACGACCGGGTGCCGGCCGGGGCCCCCGACCACCGCAGCGGCGGGGTCCTGCCCTGCCCGCCAGGGTACGACGCGCAGCCGTACCGCGTGGGCAAGTCGTGGCTATCACGGAAGACCGGGCTGGTCACCGTGAACCACTCCGACAGTTCGGCGCTCTTGTTCTGGGGCCGGCCGATCAGCCCGCAGCCGCCCAGCGAGAGGGCGAGCGCGAGCGCGCCCAGGGCGGCCAGCGCGGCCGGGATCGGACGCCGGTCTCTGCTCATCATCGTCGATACGCTCCCGCGCGAGATCGTACGCCGCGCCCCGCCGGAACCTCACGTCCCGCGGCGCGCGTCCCGCAGGCGGCGCCCCCTTCCTCGTCCGGCCCAACCTTAGGGGCTTCGCGGGGGTGGAACGGGCCTTTCGGCGCCCGGCCCGTGTGCGTGCCCCGGGACCGGACGTGACACGTCGGGGATCGGCCCCAGATCTGACCTGTGAGGTTGGTCATGCGTACTTTGGCGGTAGATGTCCGGAAATGAAAGAAGGAGTGGTGAAGTTCACACGTAAGGTGGCCCGCCGTTTTGCCGTTACGAGAAGTTTCGCTGTTCTTCCGTCGATATCGGTTGGCGCCGGTCGGGGGTCATCGGGTAGCTTGTGAATGTCTTCACAAGCCGACCGTGAACATTGGAGGCCGCAATGGCCAGGACCGCCGAGGAGACCCCTGGCGCTCCCCACATCCTCATCGTGGGTGGCGGCTATGTGGGCATGTACACCGCCCTCCGCTTGCAGAAGAAGCTGCGCGGCGAGCTGCGCAGGGGCGAGGTCAAGGTCACCGTCGTGGACCCGAACTCGTACATGACGTACCAGCCGTTCCTCCCCGAGGCCGCCGCCGGGAACATCTCGCCCCGGCACGTCGTCGTCCCGCTGCGCCGGGTGCTGCCGAAGTGCACCGTCCGCAAGGCGCGGGTCACCGAGCTCAACCACGACGAGGGGTGGGCGATCGTCCAGCCGCTGGCCGGGCCGCCGGAGCGGATCTCCTACGACTACCTGGTCATGGCCGCCGGCGCGGTGCCGCGGCTGCTGCCGATCCCCGGGCTCGCCGAGCACGGGATCAGCCTGAAGACCGTCGGCGAGGCCATCCACCTGCGCAACCACGTGCTGGAGCAGCTGGAGATCGCCGAGTCGACCAACGACGTCGAGCTGCGCCGCAAGGCGCTGACCTTCGTGTTCGTCGGCGGCGGGTTCGCCGGCGTCGAGGCCGTCGCCGAGCTCGAGGACATGACGCGCGACGCCACCAAGTACATGCGCAAGGTCACCCCGCAGGACCTGCGCTTCATCCTGGTCGAGGCCGCCGACCGCATCCTGCCCGAGGTCGGCCCCGACATGGGCAAGTGGACGGCCGAGCAGCTGCGCGGCCGCGGCATCGACGTGAAGATGAACACGCTCCTGCGGTCGGCCGTCGACGGCCAGATCGAGCTGTCGGACGGCAGCACGTTCCCGGCCGGGACGCTGGTGTGGAACGCGGGCGTCAAGCCGTCCCCGGTCGTCCGGCACGGCGACATTCCGCTGGACGAGCGGGGCCGCGTCAAGGGCACCGAGTACCTCACGATCGAGGGCCTCGTGCGCGCGTTCACCGCCGGCGACAACGCCGCGATCCCCGACCTCACCGAGGACGGCATGTTCTGCCCGCCCAACGCCCAGCACGCGGTGCGCCAGGCCAAGGTGCTCGGCGACAACATCGTGCGGTCGCTGCGGGGCAAGTCGCTCAAGCCCTACGTCCACGGCAACCTCGGCACGGTCGCGGGCCTCGGCCTGCACAAGGGCGTCGCGAACCCGATGGGCTTCAAGCTCAAGGGCTGGCCCGCGTGGTTCTTCCACCGCACCTACCACGGCGCGATGGTCCCGACCTTCAACCGCAAGCTGCGCGTCCTGGCCGACTGGACGCTCGCGCTGTTCCTCAAGCGCGAGACCGTCTCGCTCGCCACCGTCGAGCAGCCCCGCGCCGACTTCGAGCTGGCGGCGCTGGACGACCAGAAGGCGGGCGAGCGCAAGGCCAAGGAGAACGCGGCCTGACGCCGCCCGACCGGGCGTGAAACGCGTGCCGGGGTCCGCCGCGGGAGCGGCGCGGCCCCGGCACGCCGCGGTTCGGGGACAGCCGCGGTTCGGGGACAATCGTGGGCGTGCGGATCGGGATGCTCGGGCCCCTGGAGGTGCTCGCGGACGGTCGCCCCGTCGAGATCGGGGGCGTCCGGCTGCGGGTGCTGCTGACGCTGCTCGCGCTCGACCCCGGCGCGGTGCTCCCGGCCGAGCGGCTCATCGACGCGCTCTGGGAGGACGACGTCCCGAGGGGCGCCGCGAACGCGCTCCAGTCGCTGGTCTCGCGGCTGCGCGCGCTGGTCGGCCGGGACGCCGTCGAGTCGCGGCCCGGCGGGTACCGGCTCGCGGTGCCGCGCGGCGACGTCGACGTCCACGACTTCGAGGCGCGGCTGGTCGCCGCCCGCCGCGCCGCCGCCCCCGCCGAACGCTCCGCCGGGCTCGCCGAGGCCCTCGCGCTGTGGCGCGGCCCGGCGCTCGCCGACGCCGCCGGGCTCCACTTCGCCGAGGCGCCCGCCGCCCGCCTGGAGGCGCTCCGCCGCGCCGCGCTGGAGGAGCGGCTCGACGCCGACCTCGCGCTCGGCCGGCACGCGGCGCTGATCCCCGAGCTCCAGGCGCTCGCCGCGCAGGACCCGCTCCGCGAGCCCGTCACCGCCCTGCTGATGCGCGCCCTCTACGCCGCCGGGCACCAGGCCGAGGCCCTCGCCGCCTACGACGAGACCAGGCGCGCCCTGGGCGACGTGCTCGGCGTGGACCCGTCCCCCGACCTGGAGGCCGTGTACCTCGGCGTCCTGCGCCAGGACCCGTCCCTGCGCTCGGACGTCCCGGCACCCGTCCCTCCGCCGCCGGACGACCGGAAGGGCAACCTGCGGGCGCGCCTCACCAGCTTCATCGGCCGGGACGCCGACCTCGGGCAGGTCGACGACCTGCTGTCGCGGGCGCGACTCGTCACGCTGATCGGCCCGGGCGGATCCGGCAAGACCCGGCTGTCGCTGGAGTCGGGCGAGCGGCTCGCCGGGCGGATGCCCGACGGGACGTGGCTGGTCGAGCTCGCGCCCGTCGCCGACCCCGCCGAGGTCCCCGCCGCCGCGCTCGGCGCCCTCGGGCTCCGCGAGATGCCGCTGATGGCGGGCCCCGGCCGGATGGCGGCGCCCGACACCGCCGAGCCGCTGGACCGGCTCGTGTCCGCGCTCGCGGGCCGCCGGCTGCTGCTCGTCCTGGACAACTGCGAGCACCTCCTGGACGCCGCCGCCCGGCTCGCCGACCAGGTGCTCGCGTCGTGCCCGGGCGTGCGCATCCTCGCGACCAGCCGGGAGCCGCTCGGCATCACCGGCGAGACGCTCTGGCCGGTCGAGCCGCTGGAGCTGCCGCCGCCGTCGGCGGACGCGGTGGCGGCGCACGACCGGCCCGCCGTCCGGCTGTTCGCCGACCGCGCCGCCGCCGTGTCCCCGGGCTTCGCCGTCACCGCGGACAACGTCGGCTGGGTCGTGCGGATCTGCCGCGCGCTGGACGGCATGCCGCTGGCGATCGAGCTGGCCGCCGCGCGGCTCAGTGCGATGACCGCGCAGCAGGTCGCCGTCCGGCTCGACGACCGGT
This sequence comes from Actinomadura terrae, assembly GCF_022751215.1. Lineage (GTDB taxonomy): Bacteria > Actinomycetota > Actinomycetes > Streptosporangiales > Streptosporangiaceae > Spirillospora > Spirillospora terrae. Next base: position 244,912 of record NZ_JAICDG010000003.1, read on the forward strand.
TCCGGCTGCTCAGCGCGGGCAGCCGCACCGCCCTGCCCCGCCACCAGACGCTCCGCGCCGTCGTCGAGTGGAGCTGGGACCTGCTCGCCGAGCCCGAGCGGGTGCTGTGGCGGCGGCTCGCGGTCTTCCCCGGCGGCGCGACGCTGGAGGCCGCCGAGGAGGTGTGCGCGGGGCCGGGCCTGGACCGCGCCGACGTCCTGGACGTCCTGTCGGCGCTGGTCGACAAGTCCCTGGTCACCGTGTCCGACGCGGACGGCGAGCCCCGCTACCGGATGCTGGAGACGATCCGCGCGTACGGGCTGGAGCACCTCGCCCAGGCGGGGGAGGAGGAGCGGACGCGCCGCGCCCACGCCGGCTACTTCCTGCGGCTCGCCGAGGAGGCCGAGCCGCACCTGTACCGCGCGGACCAGACCCGGTGGCTGGCCCGGCTGGCCGCCGAGCACGACAACTGCGCCGCCGCGCTGCGCTGGGCGGTCTCCGTCCAGGACGCGCCGCTCGCGCTGCGGTTCTGCGCGGCGCTCGGCTGGTCCTGGTTCCTGCGGGGGCGGCTCACCGAGGGCACCGAGCACCTGGAGGAGATCCTCGACCTGCCGGGCGTGCCCGCCGACCAGCCCACCGCCATGGCGCTGGCCCTGGCCACGCTCACCGCGCTCGACAAGCGGCCGACCGCCGAACCGGTCGTCGCCTGGCTCCGGCGCGCCCAGGAGATCTGCGACGGGATCGACGACCGCGACCTCCACCCCGTGCTGTGGCTGATGCTGTTCATGGGCAAGATGCAGGTCGACGGCTGGAACCAGGACCCCGCCGAGGGGATCGACCGGCTGCTGAACTCGGCGGACCCGTGGGCGCGCGGACTCGCGAACTTCATCCAGGGGCACATCGCCCACAACTTCGGCCGGACGGACGGGCTGGACGGCTTCTTCGACCGGGCGCTCGCCGGGTTCCGCGAGGCGGGGGACCGCTGGGGGCTCTCGTTCACGCTCACCGCGCAGGGGGAGATCCGCTCCCGCCGGGGCGAGCACGCGGCGGCGGTCGCGCTCTACGAGGAGAGCCTCCGGCTGAACGCCGAGCTGGGCCGCGAGACCTCGTCGATGCTGTACGTGACGATGCGGCTGGGCAACGAGCTGGACCTCTCGGGCGAGCCCGCCCGCGGCCGCGCCCTGCTGCTGCGGTCCCTGGAGCGGGGCGAGGCGTCCCGTCCGGAGGAGGAGATGGCGCTGCACTACCAGCTGGGCGAGCTCGCCCGCCGCGCCGGCGACACCGGCGAGGCGCTGAGCCGGCTCACGCTGGCCGAGGACCTGGCGGCGGGGCTGACCGGCCCGCCGCAGTTCCGCGCGATGCTGCTGGGCTCCCGGGCCCAGCTCGACCTCGCGCTCGGCGCCGTCGAGGAGGCCCGCGCCCGGCTGGACGAGGCGGTGCGCATCGGCGTCCAGAGCCAGGACTACCCGATCCTGTCGTACGTGCTGGGCGGCCGCGCCGAGCTGTGCCGGACCCTCGGCGACGCCGAGCGCGGCGCCGTCCTGCTCGGCGCCGCCGACAGCCTGCGCGGCACCCGCGACCTCTCCCAGCCGGACGTCCTGGCCATCGAGGGCGCCGTCCGCGACGCGCTCGGCGCCGCCGCCTTCACCGCCGCCTACGAGCGCGGCCGCTCCTGGACGTTCGCCGACATCGTCGCCCACTTCGACCTGCCCCACCCGTAACGCCCCACCCCGTAACGCCGCGCCCGCCGCCGACCGCGACCCGAGCAGCCGGACGGCCCGGCCACCGTGCCCTCGGTCGAGGGGGTGGACGGGCCGTCCGGCTGACGCGCGCCCAGGCCCGGTGCCGGGCCTGCCGCGCGCGCGTGGGTCAGGTGCGCAAGTGGGTCAGGTGCGCGGGGTCAGGCGCGCTGCTTGAACGCGCGCAGCGACAGGGGGGCGAACACCGCGGAGATGCCGACGCCCCACGCCAGCGCGATCAGCGCGTGGTTCAGCACCGGGCCGCCGATCAGCAGCCCGCGCATCGCCTCGACCAGGTGCGTGACCGGGCTGTTGTCCATCACGGCGGCGAGCCAACCGGGGATGCCGTGGGTCGACTTGATGAACGCCGTGCTGAGGAAGCTCAGCGGGAAGATCACCACGAAGCCGAAGATCTGCACCTTCTCCGGCTCGTTGACCTTCATGGCGATGAAGACCGACGTCCAGGAGAACAGCACGGCGAAGGTCAGCAGCAGGACGAACGCGGTGACCAGCGCCAGCGCGTTCGTCTCGACCCGGAACCCGATCGCGAACCCGACCGCGAGCAGGATCATCATCGACCACGCCTGCTTGGCGGTGTCGGCGAGGATCCGCCCGGCGAGCGGCGCGCTGCGCGAGATCGGCAGGCTGCGGAACCGGTCGAACACGCCCTTGGTGATGTCGGTGTTGAGCCCGAACCCGGTGCTCATCCCGGCGAACAGCGCGTTCTGCGCGATGATGCCCGGGATCACGACGGGCAGGTAGGCGTCGACGCTGCCCTCCATCGCGGGCCCGAACACGTAGGCGAACAGCAGCACGAACATGATGGGCTGGATGGACAGGTCCAGCAGCTCCATCGGGTTGTGCTTGATCTGCACCAGGTTGCGCCACGCCAGCGTGAGGACGTTGCGGACGGTGGTGCCCGGCGAGACCCGCTTGGAGAGGGTCTGCGGCGGTGTGAAGGTCGCGGTCGTCATGCCGACGCCCCCTCCTTGTCGGACGCCTTCAGCTCGGCGGACCCGGCGAGCGCGTCGGCCTCGGCGTCGATGTCGTCGGTGTGGTGGCCGGTCAGGGCGAAGAACACCTCGTCCAGGCTGGACTTGCGCAGCGACAGCTCGCCGACGGTGACGCCGGCGTCGTCGAGGCGGCGCACCACGGCGGGCATCAGCTGCGGGTCGGTGATCGGCACCGAGACCATCCCGTCGCGGGCCTCCGGTTCGGCGCCGGCCATCTCGCCGACGATCCGCGACGCGGCGGCGATGTCGGCCTCCTGGAGCGGCCTGACCTCCAGCACCTGCCCGCCGACCTGCGCCTTCAGCGTGTCGGACGTGCCGTGCGCGATCACCTGGCCGCGGTCGATGACGACGATGTCGTCGGCGAGCTGGTCGGCCTCCTCCAGGTACTGCGTGGTGAGGAGCACGGTGACGCCGTCGTCGGTGAGGCCGCGGACGATGTCCCACAGGCCGTTGCGGCTGCGCGGGTCGAGGCCGGTGGTCGGCTCGTCCAGGAACAGGATCTGGGGGCGGCCGACCAGGCTCGCGGCCAGGTCGAGGCGGCGCCGCATGCCGCCGGAGTAGGTCTTGGCGGCGCGCTCGGCGGCCTCGGTGAGCTGGAAGCGCTCCAGCAGCTCGGCGGCGCGCGCCCGGGACTCGCGGCGCGGGATGCCGAGCAGCCGCCCGATCAGGATCAGGTTCTCGGTGCCGGTGAGCATCTCGTCGACCCCGGCGTACTGCCCGGTCAGGCCGATGAGCTGCCGTACCTTGTGCGCCTCCTTGACCACGTCGAACCCGCCGACGCTGGCGGTGCCGCCGGTCGGCTCGATCAGGGTGGCGAGGATCCGGGTCGTGGTGGTCTTGCCGGCGCCGTTGGGGCCCAGCACCCCGAGCACCGTCCCCGGTTGCGCGGTGAGCGAGACGCCGGCGAGCGCCTCGGTATCACCGAACCGCTTCACCAGGCCGTCGGCCTGGATCGCGTAGGTCATGGGATCTCCTAGGACTTGTCTCGTATGCCGGACACTGCTCGCGCAGACGGTCTGCCAAGGTATGCGTTGCCCGGTGCGGTCCGCACCAGCTTTTTCGGCGGCGCGACCGCCGTGAGGTGCTGGGTTCCAACCTGGCACGCACCACTGACAAAACGCTGAGATCGCCGCGAACCCTTCCCGGCGACCCCATCAGACCGCGCCCGTGCCGGGCTTGAACCGGCCTCGAACCGGCCCAGGACCGGCACGGGAGCGGCCCTGGAGCGACCCGGGCCGCGTCCGATGGTTCTAAACTCGCGGTGTGACGTCGGTGCGGCGCAGTCACCACCAGGACGGCGGGGGGCCGCACCCGCCGCGTCTGCGGCCGCCCGCGAACCGTGTCTCGCCCCGCGCGATGGCGCGCTGGGCGATCGAGTACCTGCTGCTGTGGGGGCTGGCGTTCGGCCTCGCGCTCGGCGTCGCCGCCTGGATAGACGATTCCGGCTGGGACGGCCTGCCCGGCTGGCTGTCGGGGCGGATCGGCTGGATGCCCTACCTCGTCGGCGCGGTGGGCCTGCTGATGGTGACGGTCGCGCCGGTGTGGCGGTACCGCGTCCACCGCTGGGAGGTGAGCGCGGACGTCGTCTACACCCGCACCGGCTGGTTCAGCCGCGAGTGGCTGCTGGTGCCGGTCGGGCGGATCCAGACCGTCGAGACCGGGCAGGGCCTGCTGGAGCGGATGCTGGGCCTCGCGACCATCGAGATCAACACCGCGTCGCACACCGGCTCGTCGGAGGTCTCCGGCCTGCCGGTGGACGTCGCGACCCGGCTGGCCGACGACCTCGCGCACCGCGCGCACGACCTCCGCGACGACGCCACGTGAACGAACCCGCGCAGCGCCTCCATCCGCTGACGTTCGTCGTGGGTGCCGTGCGGGAGATGGTCGCGCTCCTGGCCGCCGGGATGACCGGGCTGGTCGTGGGCGGGCTGTCCACGGCCTTCTACTTCACGCTCGCGGGCCTAGCGTTCGGCCTGCTCTTCCACATCGCCGCGTGGGCGACGTTCACCTACATCGTCCGCGAGGACCGGATCGAGCTGCGCCGCTCCCTCATCGGACGGTCGGTCAAGAGCATCCCGCGCGACCGGATCCGCGGCGTGGACATCAGCACGTCCCTGCCGCACCGCCTCCTCGGGCTCGCCGTCGTCCGCATCGACGCGGGCGCGGACGGCGGCGAGGGCGAGCTGAACGCCGTCTCCCGGCACGAGGCGGAACGGCTGCGCCGCGTCCTGCTGGCCCGCACCGAGCAGCCCCGCCGCGTCCTGGCCCGCATGCGGCGCCGCTGGTACGTGTACGCCCCGCTCAGCGGCGCCTACCTGCTGACGCCCTTCGCCCTGGCGGGCAGCCTCCTCGGCACCCTCTACAACGTCGGCGACGACCTCGGCCTCATCACCGAGGAGCGGGTGGCGAGCGTCGGGCACAACGTCGTCGGGCTGCCGACGGCGCTGGTGGTGGCGCTGGCGATCCTCGTGCTGATCGCGATGCCGGTCATGTCGGTGATCGTCTTCACCCTCTTCAACTGGGACTTCACCGTCCACCAGCGGGACGGCTCGCTGGTCGCCGAGCGCGGCCTGGTCACCCGCCGCAGCGTCGCGCTGGAGCGCCGCCGGCTGCGCGGCGTCGAGTTCGCCGACAACCCGTTCGAGCGCGTCGCCGGGGTCGCCCGCCTCGGCGCGCTGATCACCGGGCTCGGCGACGCCGCGCACCGGGGGCGGCTGCTGCCCGCCGCGCCGCGTCCGGCGGCCGAGGCGCTGGCGACCGCCGTGCTCGGCGCGCTCCCCGGGCCGCTGCTCCCGCACCCGCCCGCCGCGCGTGGCCGCCGCGTCGCGCGCGCCGTCGCCCCGCCCGCCGGGGTCGCGCTCCTCGCCGTGGCCGCCGGGCAGTTCTGGGTCGCCTACGTCTGCGCGGTCGTCGCCGCCTGCGCCGTCCCGCTCGGCCTGGACCGCTACCGGCAGCTCGGGCACGCCTCCGGCGGCGGGCTCCTCACCGTCCGCTCGGGCAGCCTCCGCCGCCACCAGGTCGTGATCGAGCACGGCGCGATCGTCGGGTGGCGCGTCCGCCGCACGCTCTTCCAGCGCCGGCTGGGCCTCGCCACGCTGTTCATCGCCGTGGGCGCGGGCGAGGGCGGCTACCCGGCGCTGGACATGGCCGAGCCGGACGCCGTCGCCCTGGCCGCCTCCATCACCCCGGCCTGGCTGACGCCGTTCCTGGACGCACCGCTCCCCACCGGCTCCGCCACGCCCTGACGCCGCCGCCTATTCGGGACGCCGGGCGCCGAACATGATCTCGTCCCAGGACGGGACGGAGGCGCGCTTGCCCTTGGCCTTGCGGCGCCCCCGCGCGGCCCGCGCAGCCGCGGCGGGCGTCTCGGACGCGGCGGCGGGCTTGTCCTGCGCCGGGGGGACGGCGGGCCGCCCGGCGGGCTTCTTCTTCGCCGGGGCCCGGTGCGCGGGCCGCTGCGCCGCCTTGCGCGCGGCGGGGGACAGGTCGGCCTCGTCCGGCTGCTCGGCGGTCTCCTCCGGCTTGACGGGCGCGGCGTCGTCGGCGGGAGCCGGTTCGGGCGTCTTCTCCTCGACCGGCTCGTCGACGGCCTCCTCGGTCGCCTCCTCGACGGCTTCCTCGACGGTTGCCTCGGCTGCTGCCTCGTCTATGGCGGACGCCTCGCGCGGCGCGGGCTCCTCCTCGGGCACGGCCTCGTCGTCGTGCTCGGCGTCGGCGGGCGGGGCCTCGGGCTCCGCAGGGGCCGCCTGGACGTCCTCCGGCTCACCGGCGTCGGCGACGGCCTCGACCGCCGCCTCCTCGGCGTTCTCGTCAACGGCGCTCTCGTCCGCACCCTCGGGCTCGGCCTCGTCCCGCTCGTCGTCGGCGGATTGAAGGGCGGCGCGCTCCTCCTCGACGTCCTCGTGGAGGTCGGTGACCTCGGGTTCGTCGCCGTCCTCGGAGGGACTGTGGTCGACCGCGACCTCGCCGAGGTAGGCGGGCTCGTCGTCGTCGCGCGCGGAGGCGGACGCGGCGGCGGCCTCGCGGAGCTGGGCCGCGCCGCGCGCGAGGGCGTCCTCAAGCGACTCGGCGGGCTCGCGCGCCTCCGCGACCGGGCGCTCCTCCGGCTCGGCCGGGGGGACGCGCCGCGCCGCGGCCTCGCGCAGCGGCGTCGGGGCCTGCTCGGGGGCGGGGGGGAACGCGGTGCGCGGGTCGAGCGCGCGGCCCCGCTCGACGGCGTACTCGCGCGGCTCGGCGGCGCGCAGCGGCTCGGGCCCGGTGGGCTGCTCGGGCTCGGCGGGCAGGCCGCGGTCGCCGGAGACGACCTTCATCGCGGGACGGCGCGGCACGAGCGGCGTCACGGTGTCGGACAGCGACTCCTCGTCCCACTCGACGGCGGTGAGGCGTGCGGCGACCTCGTCCAGCGGGGAGACGTGGCGGCGGCGCGGGTCGAAGACCCACTCGGCGGCGTGCGGGCGGCCGTTGTCGAAGAAGGAGAGGCGGACGCGCCAGGTGTTGTCCTCGCACTTCCAGGAGTCCCACTCGGCCTCGTCGAGGTCGACGCCGCCGCGTCCGAGGCGCTGCTCGACGGTCTCGCCGAGGGGAGGGCCCGGGGTGGACTCGCCCGGGCGGCGCACGGCGACGCGCTGCGCCTGCTGGGCCATGTACTCGCGTTCCTGTAGGACCGGCCCCTCGAACCAGCGGATGCGTTCGACGGGGATGCCCGCCGACTCGGCGATCTCCTCAGCGGTCTCGCCGGACCGGATACGGGCCTGGATCTCCTTGGGACGCAAGGGACTCTCCACTTCGATCTCGAACTGGCCGAGGCGGGAGAAGTGCCCACGGACCGCGGCGCGGAGCCGGTCGTCGACGGGCAGGGTGAACCGGGTGCCTCGGCCCGCGGTGGCCAGGACGAGGTACGTACCGTCCTCGCTGACCGCGACGAGGCGCAGCTCCTGCATGCGTGTCCTTCCTGCCCTGTCCAGACGGCACGGAGGGCGCCGGACCACACCGCCGGTGGGAAGCCCGCCTCCATCGTGCTCCCACCCGCCGGTCGTCCGGTACCCGCCGAGGGCGCATGCGTGCCCTTCCCCCGGGTTCCCGAGTCTCTCTTTCGGACACACCTGCTGCCAGCACCGTACCCGGCATGTCCGAACATCGCCGCTCTCGAAGCCCTCCTCACGAGGCCGAAGAGGGCACCTGACCAAGCTTGCCGGGCACCGGGTCCGCCCGTGGCCGCCCTGCCTGATTCTTGTGCATCCTTTTCCACACTGTGCCTGACGTGGCCTCCCGGCTCCACCCGTTTGGCGTAGCGAGCATCACGTCCGTGGTCGGAACACCCGGATGTAGCGGTTAGTTTCCGTTCGGGGTGTTTGTCATCGATCAGACAGGAGGACACGGACGGATGCGGCCCAAGCTGCCGGACCTGAGCACGACGCAGCTCATCGCGAGCGGGATGGCGACGCTCGCCGCCGCGGTGGGGGCGTCGTTCCTCGGCGTGTACGGGACGATCCTGGGCGCGGCGTTCATGAGCGTGGCCTCGACGGCCGGCTCCGCCGTGTGCAAGCACTACCTGGATCAGGGCCGGGAGCAGATCAAGGACCTGACCCACCTCCAGGCGTCGGCGGAGCGCAAGGACGCGGCGCAGGACGCGGCGGCGCGCGCGGTCGACGCGGACCCGACCCGGACGGTGGTGTGGTCCGACCCGAACGCGACGCGCATGGACCTGGACGTGAACGCGGTCCGGCGGAACCTCGGCGACCCGAACGCCACTCGCATGGATCCGAACGCCGCGTACCCGGACCCGAACGCGACGCGGATGGACCCGTCCCAGGCGGTCGCGGGGGACCTCGCGGGCCTCGCGGGGGAGGACGCGGTGCGCGAGGTGGCCCGCAGGTCCGCCCTGGAGAGCACCACGGCGTGGGCGAAGCAGCGCTGGGTGGCGCTGGTGGTGTCGTCGGCGGTGGTGTTCGCGATCGTCCTCGGCGGCATCACCCTGTTCGAGGCGGCGTCCGGCAGCCCGATCGGCAACAAGGGCAACGGGCTGACGGTCACCAAGGTCCTCGGCGGCAACGGCGGCGGTGACGGCGGGCGCACCGACGAGACGCCGTCGGACGGGCCGTCCGGCCGTGAGACGCCCAGCAGCGAGGAGCCGAGCGGCGGCCCGTCGGGCGAGACGCCCTCGACCGGCAAGCCGTCCACCGGGACCTCTACGGACGAGCCGGTCCCGCCGAAGACCGAGCGTCCCACCGACAAGCCGACGACCACGGTGCCGACCACGCCGACGCCGTCCGGGGGCGGCAGCGCGCCGTCGACGCAGAACCCCGGCGGCGAGGAGAAGCCCGGCGGCGGCGAGCAGCAGCGCAACGCCCCGGCGGAGTGAGAACGCCCTGCCCGGAGTCGGTCAGTCGCCGAAGACCCGGGTGGTGTAGGCGTTGGCGAAGCGGCGGTCCGGGTCGAGTTCGTCGCGCAGCGCCCGGAAGTCGCCGAACTTCGGATACGCCTTCTCCAGGTAGGCGGCGTCGCGGGTGTGGAGCTTGCCCCAGTGCGGGCGTCCGCCGAAGGCGACGAGGAGGTTCTCGACGGCGCGGAAGTACTCATCGTGCGGGACGCGGTGGTAGACGTGCACGGCGATGAACGCCGTCCGGCGCCCGTAGGCCATGGACAGCCAGGCGTCCTCGGGCGGCAGCACCCTGACCTCGATGGGGAAGCCGATCCGCCAGTCCTTGCGGTTGAACAGGGAGCGGAGCTCGCGGAGGGCGGGCACGAGCTCCTCGCGGGGGATCGCGTACTCCTGCTCCTTGAACCGCACCGTCCGCGGGCTGGTGAAGACCTTGTAGGACGTGTCGCTGTAGGTGCGCGCGCCGAGCAGCCTGGCGCAGACCCCGTTGACGAACGGCGTCGAGGCCGGTGCCCGGTGGGTGACCCTGTTGACGGCGCCGAACACGGTGTTGGCCAGGAACTGGTCGTCCAGCCAGTGCTTGGCCTTGGACAGCGGGCGCGCGGGCCCGGCGACCGGGTTGTTGCGCTTGGTCAGGCACCCCTCGGTGTGGGGGAACCAGTAGAACTCGAAGTGCTCGTTGGCGGAGTCGAACTCGTCCACGCGGGCGAGCACCTCGTTCCACCGCATCGGCGCCTCCTGCGCGCGCAGCAGGAACGCGGGGACGGTCTTCCACGTGACGGCGGTGACGACGCCGAGCGCGCCTAGCCCGGCGCGGGCCGCGTCGAACAGCGCGGGCCGCTCGGCGGGCGAGCAGGTGACGACCGACCCGTCGGCGAGGACGAGCTCCAGCGCGGCGACCTGCGACGCGAGCCCGGCGGCGTCGCGGCCGGTGCCGTGCGTGGCGGTCTGGAGGGCGCCCGCGACGGTCTGCTCCTGGATGTCGCCCATGTTGGCCAGCGCGAGGCCGTGCTCGTGCAGGACGCGGTTGAGCACGCGCAGCGGCAGCCCGGCCTCGACCGTCACGAGGCCGGTCGCGGTGTCGACCGACCGGACCGCGGTGAGCGCGGTGGGGCGCAGCAGGACGCCGTCGGCGACGGCCGCGCCGGTGAAGGAGTGCCCGGTACCGGTCATCCGGACGGTCAGCCCGTCATGCGCGGCCGATCGGACGGCCTCGGCCACCTCCCCGGTGGTGCGCGGCGCCAGGGCCCGCACCGGTTCGGCCCGCTGGTTTCCCGCCCAGTTCCGCCACGTCAGGTTGGTTTCGGGGGACATGGGCCGACTCTACTCGGCGACGGTATGTGAGAAAAGTTCACGTTCTTGTGGCCGCGATCTCGCGCGCCCGCACCGAGCGGGCGCCCGCGAGACCGACGAGCGCGGCGACCACCGCGCAGCCGAGCGGGACGAAGAACGCCGCGTGCGCGCCCCGCGCGTCGACCACCCGTCCCGACAGCGACGACCCGAGCGCCACGCCGATGCCGACCGCCGTGGAGACCAGCGCCAGCCCCTCGGTGAGCTGCCGCGGCGGGACCAGCCGCTCCACCAGCCCGAACCCGGGAATGATCGTCGGGGAGATCGCCAGGCCGGAGAAGAACACCACGAACATCATCAGGTACAGGTCCCCGACGAGGACGGGCGGCACGAGACCCGCCGTCAGCAGCCCGAGCCCCGCGAGGAACCGCCGGGACAGCGGCCTGCGCCAGTGCCGCGCGCCGTACCACAGCGCCGCCGAGCCGCTGCCGAGCGCGTAGCAGCCGAGCAGCACGCCCGCGAGCGCCTTGTGCCCCTCCTCCTCGGCGAACGCGACGCCGCTGACGTCGATCGCGCCGAACACCATGCCGAGCATCAGGAAGACCGGGGCGATGACGAGCACGCCCGGGTTGCGGAGGATGCCGCCCTCACCGGCCCCCGCCTCGCGCGGGCGCGGCGGCGGCTCGGTGTCGCGCAGGCACGCGAGCGCCAGGCAGCCCACCAGCGTGAAGGACGCGGCGGCCGCGACGCCCGCCGCCGGATGGACGCCGGTGGACAGCGCCGTGACGATCATCGGCCCGGTGATGAAGATCGTCTCGTCCACGACCGACTCGAACGAGTAGGCGGTGTGGACGCGTTCGGGCGTATCGCGCAGGACGTGGGACCACCGCGCCCGCACCCAGGCGCCCAGCGAGATCTGGGTGAGGCCCGCCGAGGCGGCCGCCGCGAACAGCGTCCACACCGGCAGCCCCGCCTGCGCGAAGACGATCAGGAGGGTGTAGCTCGCCGTGTTCGCCAGCACCACCGGGACCAGCACGCGGTGCTGGCCGTACCGGTCGGCGAAGCGCGCGGTCAGCGGTGCCCCGGCGGCGAAGCCGAGCGCCAGGGTCGCGCTGACGGCTCCGGCGATACCGTACGATCCGGTGGCGGCGGACACCATCAGGACGATCCCGATGCCCTCCATGGACATCGACATGCGGCCGACGAGGCCCGCGGCGACGAAGAGCCGGGTCCCCGGAATCGCCAGCAGCTGCCGGTACGGACTGGCCAACCGATCCTCCCCCGCCCCCCGGGGAACGGCGGCCCCGAGCCATGTTCTGCGACTTCAGCCCAATGATCACGTTACCTGGGGGGAAGAAGTGAAAAGACAGGTAACCCACCCGTAGCGACACTCGTTGGGACATGTTGTGGCTCCTCCACCAGCATCGCGCGGCAGGACGCGTGCCGCCGTCGCGGCCATCGCCCTGCTCGCCGCCGCCACCGTGTCCGGCGGGCTGTACGCGGCGCTGACCTTCGAGGACGACGACCCGCCCCGCGCGAGCGCGCCCCAGGCCGGGGTGTCGCCCGGCGGCCCCGGCGGGCCGGTGAACGTGGCCGAGGGCGGCCAGGTCGCGCCGCTGCGCCGGGTCGTCCCGCCGGACGTGCTGGCGGTCGCGCGCAAGCCGATCTCCCCCGTCCAGGTCGCGAAGGTCACGAGGATCTCCGGGGTCAGGGACGTGGTGGCGGTCTCGGGCGGCGCCGTCCAGCTCCAGGGGCGGCAGGTGAACGCGCTCGCGGTCGACCCGTCCTCGTTCCGCTCGTGGACGCCGCCGGGCACCGCGAAGAAGACCGACCTGTGGTCGGCGCTGGCGGGCGGCCAGTTCGCGGCGTCCCCGGCCGCCGCCGACCAGCTCCGGCTGAACCGGGGCTTCCCGTACCCGGTCGTGGCGCGGACGGTGTCGACGCTGACGATGGGCGGCTCCGGCCAGTTCGGCCTGCCCGGCATCGACATGCTGGTCGGACGGGACGCCGGAACCCGCATGGGCCTCGTCCCCGACGTCGCCGTGCTCGTCAACGCGCCCGGCGCCGACCCCGCCAAGGTCTCCGCCGCCGTCACGAAGCTCCTCGGCCGAGGCACGAACGTGGTGAACCTGCACGAGGGCAGGTATCAGCCGCCGCCCGGCGACGGCGGCCGCCCCGGCAGCTACCTCGACCTGTACCGGCAGGCGGCCCGGAGCTGCCGCGGCCTGTCCTGGACGGTGCTCGCCGCGATCGGGCAGGTCGAGAGCGACCACGGGCGCAACGCCGGGCGGTCCAGCGCGGGCGCCCTCGGCCCCATGCAGTTCCTCCCCACGACCTGGCGCGCCTACGGCGTGGACGGCGACGGCGACGGCAAGGCCGACATCATGAACCCCTACGACGCGGTCCCGGGCGCGGCCAAGTACCTGTGCGCGAACGGCGCGGGCGGGGGAGGGCAGCGGCTCTACCGGGCGGTCTGGCAGTACAACCACGCCGACTGGTACGTGCAGAAGGTGCTCAACCTGGCGCGGGCCTATGAGGCGCGCTACCGCTGACACGCCCCGGGCGAGGGCACGCGCGGGGGGCTGGTTGGATGGGGGACATGACGTCGTATGACGCGTTGCTTTTGCTGTCCTTCGGGGGGCCGGAAGGGCCCGATGACGTGATCCCCTTCCTGGAGAACGTGACGCGGGGACGGAACATCCCCCGCGCGCGGCTGGAGAAGGTCGGGGAGAACTACTACCGGTTCGGCGGGGTCAGCCCGATCAACCAGCTCTGCCGCGACCTCAAGGCCGCGATCGAGGCCGATTTCGCCGCCCACGGCGTGGACCTCCCGGTCTACTGGGGCAACCGCAACTGGACCCCCTACCTCGCCGACACCGTCCGGGAGATGAAGGCGGACGGGATCACGCGCGCTGCCGCGTTCGTCACGTCCGCCTACAGCGGGTACTCCACCAACGACCAGTACCTCCAGGACATCGCCCGCGCCCGCGACGAGGTGGGCGACGCGCCCGTGATCGACAAGCTGCCCGTCTACAGCGACCGGCCCGGCTTCGTCGAACCGTTCGCGGACGCCGCCAGGGACGCGCTCGGCCGCCTCCCGGACGGCGCGCGGCTCGTGTTCACCGCGCACAGCGTCCCCCTCTCCCAGCCCAACCGCGAGCTGTACGTGGCGGAGCTGGAGGAGGCCGCGCGCGCGGTCGCGGCGAAGGCCGCCCCGGGGGAGCCGTGGGACCTCGTCTACCAGAGCCGGAGCGGGGCCCCTGGCCAGCCCTGGCTCGAACCCCAGATCGACGACCATCTGGAGAAGCTCCACGGCGACGGCGTCCGCGCGGTCGCCGTCGTGCCGATCGGGTTCGTGTCCGACCACATGGAGGTCAAGTACGACCTCGACGTCGAGGCGGCCGAGCGCGCCGGGAGCCTCGGCCTCGCGTTCGCCCGGGCCGCCACGCCCGGCACCGACCCGCGCTTCGCGGCGCTGGCCCGCGAGCTGCTGACCGAGGCGCGGGCCGGCACACCACAGACCGAGACGGGGGAGCGGCCGTGAGCCTGGCCGAGGAACTGCTGGAGCTGGCCACCGCGACCGCGCGGGAGGCCGGCCGGATGCTGGTCGACAAGCGTCCGCCGGCCGGCCCGGACGTCGTCCAGACCAAGTCGAGCCCCACCGACGTCGTGACCCAGATGGACCGTGCCGCCGAGTCGCTGATCATCGACCGGATCACGGCGGCGCGCCCGGACGACGGCTTCCTCGGCGAGGAGGGCGGCACCCGCGCGGGCGCGAGCGGCGTCCGCTGGGTGATCGACCCGATCGACGGCACCGTCAACTACCTCTACGACCTGCCGGACTGGGCCGTCAGCATCGCCGCCGAGTCCGGCGGCGTCGCGCTCGCGGGCGCCGTGGTGCTGCCGCGGCGCGGTGAGACCTACACCGCCGCGCGCGGCGCGGGGGCCCTCCTGCACACCGAGTCCGGGACGCGCGAACTGCGCGTGAACGCCTCCGTGCCGCTGGAGCGGGCGCTGCTGTCCACCGGGTTCGGCTACGCGGCCGCCCGCCGCGCGAGCCAGGCCCAGGTGCTCACGGGCGTGCTGCCCAACGTCCGCGACATCCGCCGGGGCGGCTCCTGCTGCGTGGACCTGTGCTCGCTGGCCGCCGGACGCGTCGACGCCTACTACGAGCGCGGCGTCCAGGAGTGGGACGTCGCCGCCGGGGCGCTGATCGTCCAGGAGGCGGGCGGGCGCGTCGAGGGCCTGCACGGCGCCCCCGCCGGACCGGACCTCACGATCGCCGCCGGCCCCGGCACCTTCGAGGCCCTGCACGCCCTTCTGGCCGGCCTTGACCCGCTGCGGGACTGAGCCGCCCGGAGCACGTCCGGGGACGCTGAGAGCCCGGGGTCACGACCCCGGGCTCTGGGATGAATCGCTGGGCCTTCGCGTCAATCGCAGCTGGGAGCTTCTACGCCGATATCGTTGTTCGCCGCGATCCGGCGCAGTTCGTTGATCTCCTCCTGGCGGATGTCCACCAGGTAGGTGTCGCCATCTGCGTGGGCGCTGCGCAATGACGCGTACGCGTCGTCGAGCCGCTGGTGGATCATGCGTGACAACTCGCCCATGGGCCTCCTCCCGGATCGTGCCCGTGCCCTACCCAGCCTTAGGCTGAAGGTAAACCTGTTGGCCGATGCAAATTTCGTGGACTCTTGCGCCGAGCCTAGGCGGGGTCGCGAACGGCGGTCTGAACGGGTGCTTACGGGCGTCTTACGGGCTCCGTGGCATACCTAAGTCCCGGGGCGGGAGGCGCCCCGGCCGGAGGGGGACGCAGTGCGTGTTCTAGTCGTCGAGGACGAGCGGGTGCTCGCCGACGCCATCGCCACCGGCCTGCGCAGGGACGCGCTGGCCGTGGACGTGGCCTACGACGGCGCCGGGGCGCTGGAGCGGGCCGGCGTCAACGAGTACGACGTGATCGTCCTCGACCGCGACCTGCCGCGGGTCCACGGCGACGACGTGTGCAAGCAGCTCGTGTCGCGCCGCTACCCGGCGCGGATCATCATGTTGACGGCGGCGGGCGAGCTGGACGACCGGGTCGAGGGCCTGTCGATCGGCGCCGACGACTACCTCGCCAAGCCGTTCGCGTTCGCCGAGCTGATCGCCCGGGTGCGGGCCCTCGGCCGCCGCGCCGCCGCGCCGCTGCCGCCGGTGCTGGAGCGCGCCGGGATCACGCTCGACCCGGCCCGCCGCGAGGTGCACCGCGACGCCCGCCCGGTGGAGCTGACCCGCAAGGAGTTCGCCGTCCTGGAGGTGCTGCTGAGCGCGGACGGAGCGGTCGTCAGCTCCGAGCAGCTCCTGGAGAAGGCCTGGGACGAGCACATCGACCCGTTCACCAACGTCGTGCGCGTCACGATGATGACGCTGCGCAAGAAGCTGGGCGACCCGCCGGTGATCGAGACCGTGCCCGGCGTGGGGTACCGGCTGTGACCGGCCCCGCGCCCCGGGGCGGTCCCGAGGAACCGGAGGAGACGACCGGCGCGTCCGCGTCCTTCCCGTCCGCCGCCGAGCCCAACCGGGGCGGGCCCGGCAAGAGCGAGCCGGGCAAGAGCGAGCCGGGCCGGCCGGAGCCGAACACCTCCCGGGAGGACGAGGCGTCCGGCGACGACCATGTCGTGGGCGCCGGGCATGCGCGGGCGGCCCGTCCCGCGTCCGCTCCCGGGGGGCGGCGCGGGCAGCCGTGGCGGCGGCCGGGCCCGCAGCAGTTCCCCCAGCAGCCGAACCAGGGCGTCAAGGGCGTGTGGCGCACCGAGGACGGGTCGTTCGCGACCGACCTGAAGGCGCTGCCGAGCCGGATGAGCGTCCGGCTGCGGCTGACCCTGCTGTACGGGCTGCTGTTCTTCATGGCGGGCGCGCTGCTGCTGTTCGTGATGTCGATCCTCGTCGCCAACATCCTCGGCGGCGTCAAGGTCGTCGGGTTCGGGATCAACGACCCGGAGACGGCCGCCGAGGTGCAGCACCAGTTCGTCGAGCAGACGATGAAGCAGCTCGTCGGGCGGTCGCTGGTCGCGCTCGGCGGGGTCGGCATCATCACGCTCGTGCTCGGCTACTTCGTCGCCGACCGGGCGCTCAGCCCGCTCCAGCGGGTCACCGCCACCGCGCGCCGCCTCTCGGAGAGCACGCTGCACGAGCGGATCGCGCTGGAGGGGCCCGACGACGAGATCAAGGAGCTGGCCGACACCTTCGACGCGATGCTGGAGCGGCTCGGTCAGGCGTTCGACTCGCAGCGAAGATTCGTGGCCAACGCCTCGCACGAGCTGCGGACCCCGCTTGCGATCAACCGGACGCTGCTGGAGGTCGCGCTCGGCGACCCCGACGTGTCCGACGACCTGCGCGCCGTCGGGCGGACGCTGCTGGCCACCAACGCCCGGCACGAGCGGCTGATCGAGGGGCTGCTGCTGCTCGCCCGCAGCGAGCGCGAGCTGACCACCCGCAGCCCCGTCGACCTCGCCGAGGTCGCCGCGACCGTGCTGGAGCACTCCGCCCGCCGCGACCACGACAACGACGTCTCCGTCCACCCGGAGCTGACGTCCGGGACGGCGCTCGGCGACCCGGTGCTGCTGGAGCACCTGGTGTCCAACCTCGTCGAGAACGCGGTCAAGCACAACGAGGACGGCGGCGAGCTGTGGATCCGCACCGGCCTGCTGGAGGGCTGGGCGACCGTCCAGGTCGAGAACACCGGCCCGGCCGTCCCCGCCTACGAGGTCGAGCGGCTGTTCGAGCCGTTCCGGCGGCTGAACGCCGACCGCGTCGAGTCGGCCAAGGGCGCGGGGCTCGGGCTCTCGATCGTCCGCTCGGTGGTGCTCGCGCACCGGGGCGCGGTGTACGCGGCGCCGCGTCCGGGCGGCGGGCTGATCGTCACCGTCCGCCTGCCTCCTGGCTGATCCGCCGCTCGGGAACTACTTGAGGGCGGCGTTCGCGAGGGTCGGGTCGCCGTCGAAGTCGAACTCCAGCCCCACGTACTTGTCGCTGCGCAGGGCGGCGCGTCCGAGTTCGGCGAGCGGGATCAGCGCCATGTCGTCCAGCGCGACCTTCTCGGCCTGCCGGTACAGGTCGGCCCGCTGGCCCTCCGGGACGGTCCGCACCGCCCGGTACATCAGGTCGTCGAAGCGCGTGTTCCTGTACCCGGCGAGGTTGTAGTAGGAGTTGGCCTCCGTCGCGACGCCGGTGCTGCCCAGCAGGCTCCACAGCATCGTGTAGGGCGTCGGGTAGTCGGGCGACCAGGCGAAGAACGCCAGCCCGGACGCGTCCTTGGCGACGACGTTCTTGCGGTAGGCCGAGAAGTCCGAGGGCCGCTGCTCGATCCGCCAGCCGAGCGTCCGCTCCAGCTGCGCCGCGACGACCGCCCCGAGGCGCTGGTAGGCGGGCAGGTTCTGCATGTAGAGGCGGACGTTCGTCCCCGCCTTCAGCCCGGCCTGCGCCGCGAGCTGCTTGGCCTTCGCGGGGTCGGAGGCGTCGCAGGACGGGCACGCCCCCGGCTTCCCGAACCCGGGCAGCGCCGCCGGGACCACGCCGTGCGCCGGGCGGTTCACTCCGCCGAGCGCCCTGCTGATCTCGTCGCGGTCGAGGGCGTAGGAGACCGCCAGCCGCGCCTCCTTGCTGGACATCGCCCCCCGCGCCGTGATCGGCACCAGCATCCGCTCGGACGCGAGGAACCGCGTGATCACGTTCGCCTGCCCGGCGGTCGCCGCGTCGTCGTTGCTGAGCGTGCTCCAGCCGACCTGGCCGGAGGTGAAGGCGGCGCGTCCGGCGGCGGCGTCGGAGTCCAGCCGGACGGTCACCTGGTCGAGCCGCGCCTGGCCGAACGCCCACGCGGGGTTGCGGGCCAGCGTGACCGTCTTGCCCTTGACGTACGAGGCGACCTTGAACGGGCCGTTGCCCACGGGCTCCATGTTGTAGGTGGCGTTGTCGGCCTTGCCCGCGCTCACCGGGACGGGTGCGAACACCGGGTCGGCGAGCCGCGCCGGGAAGTCGCAGTTCGGCGAGGTCAGCGTGACGACGAGGCCGCCGCCGCCGGTCACCTTGACGCCCGAGAACTCCGCCGCCTTGTTGGCCGACACCAGCGCGTACCCGTCGATGTCGGCCATCAGCAGCGGCGAGTCCCCGGTCGTGACCGAGGCGGCGCGGGCCCAGCCGCGCGCGAACGCCTGCGCGTCGACCGGCGAGCCGTCGCTGAACAGCGTCCCCTCCTTGAGGGCGATCGTCCACGTCTTGCATGTCGAGTCGGGCTGGATCGAGGTCGCGAGCCGGTTGCGGACGGCGCCGTCGGTGCCCGTCTCCGTCAGCCCCGTGAACAGCTGCTTGCCGAGGAACCGCGCGGTGCCCGAGATGCTGTGCGAAGGGTCGATCTCCGAGCCGCTACCGAGGTCGCTGCGGGTGGAGACGGCCAGGGTGCCGCCCGTCCGCCCGAGCGGCGTCGGGCCCGGGTCGGGGTCGCCGCCGTCGCTCATCCGCACGGCGATCACCGTCCCGGTGATGATGAGGGCGACCAGCGCCGCGCCGCCCGCCCCGGCGAGCACGCCGAGGCCGCGCCGGCGCTTCCCGCCGCCCTTCCCGTTCGGCGCGCCGAGGGCCGGGTCTCCGAACGGCGACGTCGACCCCCCTGACGGCGACCCGCCCGACGGCCACGTGGGCCCGGCGGGCACCTGCCCCGGGAACCCCGGCGGGGGAGCGGGGGCCGGGGGCGGGAACGGCGCCGGCGGCGGCCCGGCCGAGGCGTGCAGTCCCTCCGACTCGGCGGCGGCCTCCGCGCCCTGGTTGAGGATCGTGGTGTCGTGTCCGTCCCCGCCCCCCACGGCGACGGCCCCGGCGCCCGGCTCCGGCAGGCTCCCCGCGAGCCGCAGCAGGTAGGCCAGGACGTGCTGCGACTGCGGGCGCAGCGCCGGGTCCTTGGCGAGGCACCCGGCGACGAGCCCGCGCAGCGGCTCGGCGAGCGCCCCGAGGTCGGGCGGCATGTTGAGGATGCGGTGCATCACCGCCGGGATCGAGTCCTGCCCGAACGCCGGACGCCCGGACGAGGCGTAGGCCATCGTCGCCGCCCACGCCCACACGTCCGCGGGCGGCCCGACCCGGGCGCCGGAGATCTGCTCGGGCGCCATGTAGGCGGGGGTGCCGATCGCCGTGCTCGACAGCGTGCCAGTGGCGTCCAGCGCCCGCGCGATGCCGAAGTCGATCACGCGCGGGCCGTCCGGCGCGAGCAGCACGTTGGCGGGCTTGAAGTCGCGGTGCACGACCCCGGCCTGGTGGATCGCGGCGAGCGCGGTCATCGTGCCGATCGCGACGCGGTCCAGGTCGGCGCCGGTGCGCGGGCCGTCGGCCGCCAGCACCTCCGACAGCGAGGGGCCGTCGATGAACTCGCTGACGATGTAGGGCCGGTCGCCCTCCACGTCGGAGTCCAGGACGCGCGCGGTGCAGAACGGCGAGACGCGCTTGGCCACCGCCACCTCGGCCGCGAACCGGGACCTGGCCTTGGCGTCGCCGCTGAACCGCGCGTGCAGCAGCTTCACCGCGACCCGGTGGCCCGGTTCGTCCTCGCCGAGGAACACCGTCCCCTGGCCGCCCTCGCCGAGCAGGCCGGTCAGCCGGTAGGGCCCGAGATGGGCCGGATCACCCGAGCGGAGAGGGGCGACCTCTGCCATCTGTGTCCTTTCCGGTGGCCGTTGTCGGGGACGCCTCGGCCCGCCGCGGGGAGTCCTCCCCGCGGCGGGCCGCGCCCGTCACGACTTGCTGACGTACCCGTACGCGGACGCGGAGGAGTCGGACCGGTTCGACCGCCACTCCCACCGGATCGACGAGCTGCCGGACTGGAGGAAGGTGATGTAGCCCGGCGCGCACTGCGACGTGGACATCCCCGCCATCGGGGTCTCCTGGTACTCGATCCGGCTGCTGCTCTCGGTGCCCGACAGTAGCGACAGACGCGTGATGCACGTCGGCGTGCTGGTGTAGGTGTAGCGGGCGGTGCCGAAGGAGTGCAGCAGCGCGAACCGCACCTGGAAGCTCGTGCGGCCCGACCCTGCGCCCGGCTGGATGCCGGTGCCCGAGAAGGTGCCGAGCAGCCCGCCCGTGGTGGACGGTGTCGGGATGTCGGTGCTGGTCGACGTGGGGAAGCTCGTGCCCGGCGTGTAGGTCGGGAAGAGCGGGTCGGCCTTGTCCTCGTCCCCGGCCGCGACGACCACGATGATCACGATGACGATGATCACGACCAGCGCGAGCACACCGCAGCCGATCGCGATGACCGGCCCGGCGTTGGAGCGCCGCGGCGGCGGCCCGTACGACGGGGGCGGCGGCATCGGGCCGCCGCCGCCCATCGGAGGCGGCGGCGGGGCCGGGGCGTTCGGCATCCCGCCCTGGTACATCGGCATCGGCGGGGGCGTGATCGGTTGCGGCGGCGGCGTGTGCGGGCCCCCCATGGGCCCCTGGTTCATCGGTCCCTGGTTCATCGGCATCGGGGGCGGGGTGATCGGCTGCGGCGGCGGCGTGTGCCGCGCGGGCGGCACCCGCGGCGGCGTGGGCAGCTGCGCGGCGATCCGGGTGCCCTGGTTGAGCAGGTCCTCCTGGCCCGCGCCCGGGTTCGCGGGCGCGGCGCCCACGTGGCCGAGCAGGTGCAGCAGCAGCTGCGCGGCGGGCGGCCGCAGCCCCGCGTCCTTGGACAGGCAGCGCCCGATCAGGTCGCGCAGCGTGCCCGCGGGCAGCGCCGACAGGTCCGGCTCCTCGTTCAGGATCCGGTTGATGATGACCGGCAGCGTGTCGGCCTCGAAGGGGGACTGCCCGGTCGCGGCGAACACCATCGTCGCGGCCCAGGCGAAGATGTCCACGGCCGGGGTGAGCGGCGCGCCGGTGAGCTGCTCGGGCGCGAGGTAGCCGGGGGTGCCGACGACCATGCCGGTGGCGGTGACCGCGCTCTCCTGCGAGTTCACCGTCCGGGCGATGCCGAAGTCGACGACGCGCGGGCCGTCGGAGGCGAGCATGACGTTGTTGGGCTTGAAGTCGCGGTGGACGATCCCGGCCTCGTGGATCGCCGCGAGCGCCGTCACCGTGCCGATCGCGAGCCGCTCCAGTTCGGCGGCGCCGCGCGGCCCATTGTGCGCGACGACGTCGTGCAGCGAGGGGCCGTCGATGAACTCGCTGACGACGTAGGGCTGGTCGCCCTGCACGTCGGCCTCCAGGACGCGGGCCGTGCAGAAGGGCTCGACCTTCTGGGCCGCCGACACCTCGCGGGTGAACCGGGCGCGCGCCGCCGGGTCGTTCGCCATCTGGGCGTGCAGCAGCTTGACGGCGACGTAGTCCCCGTTCGGCGCCTTTCCGAGAAAGACGGCGCCCTGCCCCCCGGCGCCGAGCCGTCCGACGACCTCGTACTGTCCCAGTGCCCTAGGATCGCCCGGCTCCAGCGGAGCGGCATCCGGCATCTGACCCTCCAGTGACCCGCGGTGATGTTCCGCGATAGTGTGCGCCGGACCCCGCCGTGGGGTCGCGTCCGGCGCTCGCCGGACTGCCCCCGCTGGGGGCCCGCCCCCAAACCTCAGGCGGGCACGATATCGCGTTAGTTCAGACGTTTCACCGACGTGTCCGGTTCAGCCGCCGACCACGCGTCTTCGGAGGTCCCCGGCGAGCCGGGTCCGGGGTGCCGGGTCTGCGCGCGCGGGCGGTCCGGGACCGATATGATCCCCGCCGCCGCCGCGTCGTGGTTGGGCGTCCCCATGCGGGAACGATGCGGTGACGATGTGCCGGGTATGTGACAGAAGACACAGTATGAGGAAGAGATCCGGGTGATAGGTGTCACTCGTGGGAACGGTCGCGCCTCGTGTGTCGCAGGTCACCAACCGTGACAGAATTTCCCGCCCGGATCGGGCACAAGAACGGTCCCCCGAGCGTTAGTTCCGCGCGACGGGGCGCATAAAGCACTGAGGGGGATGGAGATAGAAGATGGCGACCGACTACGACAGCCCACGCAAGACCGACGACGACCTGAGCGAGGACAGCCTCCAGGAGCTCCAGGCGCGGCGCGCCGACAAGGCCGCCAGCATCATCGACGAGGACCTGGACGCCGGTGAGGTCGCCGAGCTGCCCGGCGCCGACCTGTCGAACGAGGAACTCACCTTCCGGGTGGTTCCGCGGCAGGCCGACGAGTTCACCTGCACACGCTGCTTCCTGGTGCACCACCGCAGCCAGCTGGCCACCGAGAAGAACGGCCGGCCGATCTGCCGCGAGTGCGCCGCCTGACCGGGAGCGGCCAGGTGTCAGGAGAACTCCAGCGACGCGACGACGACGGGGTGGAGCCGCCGCGCGGCGGCTCCACCGAGATCGGCGAGCTGATCGGCAGGCTCGCCGGCGATGACGAGATGGACCGCGAGACCCGCGGCCGCCTGCTCGGGCGACTGGCACGGCTACTCGGCCAGAACGCCCGCAAGGTGGGCGCCGCGGGGTTCGCGCGCGGACGCGTGCTCGCCGACCTGATGGCCGAGGCGGCGCCGCACATCCCGATCCGCGACCTCGCGACCCTTCAGCGGCACCACCACGGGCTGATGGGCGAGGAGCTCGCCGACCGGGTGGTCAAGGTGGCCGGCAACGCCACCACCGCCGTCGGCGCCGCCGGCGGCGCGCTCGCGGCGGTCGAGTTCGCCGCCCCGCCGCTGCTGCTGACCGCCCCCGCCCAGCTCGCCGCCGAGACCCTCGTGGTCGCCGCGATCGAGGTCAAGATGATCGCCGAACTGCACGAGGTGTACGGCGTCCAGGTGCAGGGCTCGGGCACCGCGCGCGGCGCGGCGTTCCTCACGTCCTGGGCCCGCCAGCGCGGCATCAACCCCCTCGAGGCCGGCTCGCTCACGAGCGCGCTCGGCACCGCCGCGAAATCGGCCCTGCGCAAACGGATGCTGCGCGTCCTCGGCCGCAGCATGACCACGATGGGCCCGTTCCTCACCGGCGCCGCGGCCGGTGCCGCGCTCAACCGGGCGGCGACCAGGGCGCTGGCCGCGAAGGTCCGCAGCGACCTGCGCGGCGCCACTTCCGATCCCGACCTGCCGCCCCCGCTTCCGGGCGAGCACCCCCACCTGAAGTCCGCCGACTAGGGCGCCCGCACGCGCGGGCGCCCCCCTCGCCCGCGCGCCGCGCGTTCGCCCCTGTCGCGGCTGCCCCGTCCGGCGGGGTCAGACCTCGACCTTCAGGTGGGACGGGAGCTCCCCGGTGCCCTTGGCCCACTGCCGCGCGGCGGCGCGGGTCGCCAGCAGCCGCGCCAGCTCCATGCCGACGCCCATCACCACGGCCCATCCGATCGCCTCGGCCAGCGCCACGTCGGGGGACTCGGGGTTGGTCGGCGGCTCCTTGCCCGTGCTCTTCTTCCAGGCCAGTGTGATGGCCTTCTTCGCGACGAAGCCCCCCGCGAAGGCCGCGGCGCCGGCCATCACCCGATAGCCGATGTCGCCCTTGTCCGCCATGATCGTCCTCCAGTCGTCCGGTCTCGTCCGACGCTACCGGAACAGCTCGTTCCGGGGGTGCGGGGCGCCGTTCCAGGGTGCCGCCTGTCGCGGTGATTAACCACGTGCGCGGGTCGCCGATGTCAATACCATTGGCACATGACAGAACAGCCGCGTACTCCCGACGTCCCTTCCAAGCCCTCCCTGGACGGCCTGGAGGACAAGTGGGTACGCGCCTGGGAGGACGGCGGCGTCCACCGCTTCGACCGCACCAGGCCGCGCGCCGAGGTGTACTCGATCGACACCCCGCCGCCCACCGTCAGCGGTTCCCTCCATGTCGGCCACGTCTTCTCCTACACCCACACCGATGCGGTCGCCCGCTTCCACCGCATGCGCGGTCGCGCGGTCTTCTACCCGATGGGCTGGGACGATAACGGCCTGCCCACCGAACGGCGCGTGCAGAACCACTTCGGCGTGCGGTGCGACCCGTCGCTGCCCTACGACCCGGACTTCGAACCGCCCGCCAAGCCCGACGCGAAACGGCAGGTGCCGGTGTCGCGGCGCAACTTCATCGAGTTGTGCGAGCGGCTCACCGAGGTCGACGAGAAGGCGTTCGAGGAGATGTGGCGCCGCGTCGGCCTCTCGGTCGACTGGGGCCTGCTCTACACCACGATCGGCGACGTCTCCAGGACGGCGTCGCAGCGCGCGTTCCTGCGGAACCTGGCACGCGGCGAGGCGTACGTCTCGGAGGCGCCGACGCTGTGGGACGTGACGTTCCGCACCGCCGTCGCGCAGGCCGAGCTGGAGGACCGCGAGCAGCCCGGCGCCTTCCACCGGATCCGCTTCCACGGCGTGGAGCGCCCGGTCTACATCGAGACCACGCGTCCCGAGCTGCTGCCCGCATGCGTGGCGCTCGTCGCGCACCCCGACGACGAGCGGTATCAGGAGCTGTTCGGGACGACCGTCCGCACGCCGCTGTTCGGCGTGGAGGTCCCAATCCTCGCGCACCGGCTGGCCGAGCCGGACAAGGGCTCGGGGATCGCGATGATCTGCACGTTCGGCGACGTCACCGACGTCACGTGGTGGCGCGAGCTGGACCTGCCGACCCGCGCGGTCATCGGCTGGGACGGGCGGCTCGCCGCCGACCCGCCCGAGGGCGTCCCCGCCGGGCCCTATGCCGAGCTGGCGGGCAGGACCGTGTTCTCGGCGAAGGAGCGCGTCGTCGAGATGCTGCGCGAGTCCGGCGACCTGGACGGCGAGCCGCGCGCGATCAGCCGTCCGGTGAAGTTCTACGAGAAGGGCAGCAAGCCGCTGGAGATCGTCACGACCCGCCAGTGGTACATCCGCAACGGCGGGCGCGACGCGGACACGCGCGCCGAGATGCTCGCGCGCGGCCGGGAGCTGGCCTGGCACCCCGGCTACATGCGCGCCCGCTACGAGAACTGGGTCGAGGGCCTGAACGGCGACTGGCTGATCTCCCGGCAGCGCTTCTTCGGCGTGCCGATCCCGGTCTGGTACCGGCTGGACGAGGCGGGCGAGCCGCTCTACCACGAGCCGATCGTCCCGCCGGAGGACGCGCTGCCCGTCGACCCGTCCTCGGACGCGCCGCCCGGCTTCACCGAGGACCAGCGCGGCAGGCCTGGCGGCTTCGCCGGCGACCCGGACGTGATGGACACCTGGGCGACGTCGTCGCTGACCCCGCAGATCGCGGGCGGCTGGGAGCGCGACCCCGACCTGTTCGCGCGCGTGTTCCCCTACAGCCTGCGCCCGCAGGCGCACGACATCATCCGGACGTGGCTGTTCTCCACGGTCGTCCGCTCGCACCTGGAGCACGGGTCGCTGCCGTGGACGGGAACCGCGCTGTCGGGCTGGATCCTGGACCCCGACCGCAAGAAGATGTCGAAGTCCAAGGGCAACGTGGTCACCCCGATCGACCTGCTGCGCGAGTACGGCTCCGACGCCGTGCGGTACTGGGCGGCGAGCGGGCGGCCGGGCACCGACACCGCGTTCGACACCGGCCAGATCAAGGTCGGCCGGCGGCTCGCCATCAAGATCCTCAACGCGTCCAAGTTCGTGCTGGGCCTCGGTGAGGCCGCCGAGGACGCGGCGGTCACCGAGCCGCTCGACCGGGCGATGCTCGCGGCGCTGGCGGGGGTCGTGAACGACGCCACGGAGGCGTTCGAGGGCTACGACTACGCCCGCGCCCTGGAGCGCACCGAACGGTTCTTCTGGGAGTTCTGCGACGACTACCTGGAGCTGGTCAAGGCCCGCGCGTACGGGGAGGGGCCCGGCGCCCGGTCGGGACGCGCGGCCCTGCGCGCAGCGCTGTCGGTGCTGCTGCGGCTGTTCGCTCCCGTCCTGCCGTTCGTGACCGAGGAGGTCTGGTCGTGGTGGCGGGCGGGCTCGGTGCACACCGCGTCCTGGCCGACCGTGGCGGAGCTGCCGCCGGGCGGCGACCCGGCCGTGCTGGCCGCGACGGGCGAGGCGCTGCGGCAGGTCCGCAAGGCCAAGTCGGAGGCGAAGGCGTCGATGCGCGCGGACGTGTCGCGCGCCGTCGTGCGCGGCGCGGAGGTGACCCGGATCGCGCGTCCCGACCTGGCCGCCGCGGGGCGCATCGCCGACCTGACGCTGGAGGACGCGCCCGCCGACCTGACGGTCGAGGTGACCCTCGCCCTGTAGGGGGCGCGACGGCTCAGAACGTGCAGGGCAGGTGCTTGATCCCGTTAATGAAATTGGAGTAGAGCGGGTCGGGCCTCCCGGCGGCGCGGATCGCGGGAACGCGGGTGAACAGCTCGCGGAACAGCACCGTGATCTCGCGCCGCGCCAGATTGGCGCCGAGGCAGAAATGCGGACCCGGCCCGCCGAACCCGACATGCGGATTGGGCGACCGCGTGATGTCGAAGGCGTCGGGGTTCTCGAACACCTCCGGGTCGCGGTTGGCGGAGTTGTAGAACAGCAGGACCTTGTCGCCCTTCCGGTAGTGGTGGCCGTTCATGACGTGGTGCCGGGCGACCGTCCGGCGGAACTGGATGACGGGGCTCGCCAGCCGGACGATCTCCTCCACCGCCCCCGGTATCCGCGCGTCGAAATCCTCCATCAGCAGGGCTTGCTGCTCGGGATTGTCGGTGAACAGCGTCAACCCGTGCGCGATCGCGTTCCGCGTCGTCTCGTTCCCGGCGACCACCAGCAGAATGAAGAACGAGCCGATCTCCTGGTCGGTCAGCGATTTCCCGTCCACGTTCGCCGACACCAGCGCGGACACGAGGTCGTCCCCCGGACGCGCGCGCCGCCGCCGCGCCAGCTTCATCGCCAGGTGGTTCAGCTCGTATCCGGCCGCCATCGTCGCGAGCAGCCCGTAGAGCACCCCGGTCCGGGTGATGCCGTCGCGGTTGAAGTCCTTGCCGCCGGTGTACTCGGGGTCGCCGACCCCGAGAATGGTGTTCGTCCGCTGGTACACCATCGGCCGCACCCGCTCGGGAATGCCCATCATGTCGCAGATGACCTGCACGGGCAGTTTCGCGGCGACATCGGTGACGAAGTCGCCGGGCCCGTCGCGGAGCAGGGCGTCCACGATCCGCGTGGCGCCGGCCTGGATGTCGGTCTCCAGCTTCGCGAGCACCCGCGGCGTGAACGCCCGCGACACGATCCGCCGGATCTCGGCGTGCCGCGGATCGTCCATGTTGATCATCGAGCCGAAGTAGCGGGCCATGTAGCGGGGCAGGTCGGCGATGCTGGTGGAGACCGGCTCGCTGCTGAACACCTCCGGCCTCCGGCTGGCCTCCACCACGTCCGCGTACCTCGTCAGCGCGTAGTACCCGCGCCCGTTCCGGACGAACGGCATCTGCAACTCGGTGAAGAACGCCGGATGCTCCCGCTCCCGCAGCCGCGCGAACGCCGCCAGCCGCCTCTCCGGCGGCAGCGACCAGAACCCGAGGTCGGAAAGGTCGATCTCCGCCACGTCCCGCGCGAATGTCACGCCGCACCGCCCTCCGCCCATCGCTCGGCCCCATGCAACCCGTCCCCACGGTTCCGGTCAAGCCGCCCGCCGCTTCTGCGGCACGGCCCGTCAACCCCCTGCTGTTAGGGATATCTGCGCGGACGCCGGGTCGGTCATTCTCGGAAGCGCCGGAGGAAAGGCAGCGAAAGGAACAAGGTGCTGCACGAGAAATCAGCCGGCGTTGTTACCGCGATCGACTCCACAGGAGGAGCGCATGCGCACGTTGGGAAAGCTCACGACCACGGCTCTCATCGCCCTCACGGCCGCCGGGCTGACGGCGACCACGGCGGCGGCCGCGCCGGACCCGGGTACGCGGCGGCACGACCCGAGCCCGAGCCGGACGCACCTGGCCAAGCCGGATCCGAGGCTCACCGCCCAGACCAAGAAGGCGGGGACGGCGGCGGCCTTCACCCAGGCGAACTGCTACCGGGACGTCAACGACAATGCCATCCTGCCCTGGTACGGGGCGCCGGTGAGTGCCTCCCAGCCGGTCGCGGTCTCCGCGAGTGAGGGGACCTTCGGGCAGGAGTTCATCGGCGACGCCCACATTTACCCCGAGAACGTCCAGGTGGTGAACTCGGCCGTTTTCGTCCGGGTCCACACCGGATGGGGTGCGCCGCTCAACATCTGCCTGCATTACGTCGGCTGATCTGAGAGTTGTTTATCGGCGGGGGCCGCGCTTTGACGCGCGGTCCCCGTTCCCTGTCATAGGAGGAGCAGGGTGAGGGCGGCGAGGGTCGCCAGGGCCGTGGTGCTTTGGATGTGGGGGATTCGGGCGGCCACCGCGGCGTCGCGGTGCGGGTCGCGGGCCAGGAGGGTGAGGGCGGCGCTGAGGGCCCGTCCCGCGCCGAAGGCGGCGCCGGTCAGGAGGAAGACGGCGAGGGGGCCGTGCGCGAGCAGAAGGGCCAGGGCCAGGACGTACGGGGCGCTGGACGGGACGTACGTCCGGACCCCCGTCCCCAACTCGAAGCCGAACTGGAGCGTCCCGCACCACAAACGCGTTCGCAGCACCTCCTGCGGGATCTGCCGTGCGTTCTGGGGGAGGGGCAGGGGGAGAGCGCCCAGGTCGCGGGCGGCGCCGGCGGCGGCCGCGAGCAGGATGGCGAGCGTCCGCGCGGATGGTGGCAGCGGCGCCGCCAGCCCGGACAGCAGCCACAGGACCAGGGCGCTCAGCGTGCCCCCGAGCAGGAGCCCGAGGGTGAAGACGGCGAGGACGGCGTCCCGCCGTACCGGGGCCCGCCAGCCTGGCGAGAACAGCACGGATTCGCTGTTGCGCGTTCAGACGCTGCCCGACAGCGCGTATCCGGCGAGGGCTCCGACCGAGGCCCAGCACAGGACGGACGCCTCCAGCGCCGCCGCCGCGACGGCGAGCAGGGCCAGCGCGGCGGCGGGCGGGAGCGGGTCGGCCAGGCCGCGGCGGGCGGTCAGCGCGCGCACGTCATCGCCTTGCGGCAGATGGTCTTGTACCAGTTGCCCTTCTTGGTCTTGTTCCATCCGTCGTGGCAGCGCCAGGTGACGCCCTTGGCGCAGTCGCCGCACTTCTTCTTGTAGGCCCAGATCCAGCCGTCGTAGCCGCCGGTGTAGCACTCGTTGGGGCGCAGCTTGAACCAGCCCGGGTCGGACGTCCCGGACTTGTGGAAGCCCTTGTACTTCCCGCTGGTCCGGCAGCACCACGCGCAGACATAGCTGGGCCCGCAGCCGGGGGAGCAGTTGTGGTCGCGCGCGTAGGACGGGCAGCGCGGATAGATGTCGTAGTACCCGGCCAGGCTGAACCCGGACGCGATGGCCTGGCGCGCGGGCGGGAACACGCCGAGCGCGTTCAGCCCGGCGGCGGCGCCCGCAGCGGCGAGCCCGGTCAGGAGGCTGCGCCGGGCCTGCCCGGCCCCGGCCTCCCGGTCGGGAACGGGGCGCCGCCGCACGCGTCCTGCTCCGGTGGGGCGCGGGCCGCGCAGCGGGGGGACGTCCTCGAACTCGATCATCGTGCCGCCTCCGGGGCCAGTTCGCGCAGCGCCTCGGCGGACCCGACGGGCTCGGACGCCCGGACCCGCCCGTCCTCCCCGACGAGGACGGCGAAGGGCGTGGCCGGGATGCGGTAGTCGGCGAACAGCCCGCCACGCTCGAAGGCGAGCACCGTGCCGGGGAGGCCGGGCGCGTCGGGGGCGTCGGGCGCGGCCCCGGCGAACACCGCGTGCAGCGGGCCGCCGAGGTCCCCGGCGGCGGCGAGGACGTCGGCGCAGGCACCGCAGTCGCGGTCGACGAACAGCAGCAGCCCCGGGCCGAGGCGGTCGAACGCGGGCGCCCGGCCGCCCACAACGGGCCCGAGTGCGCTCGACCCCTGCGGCGCGCCCAGCGCGTGGACCTGCCGGACGAGCCCGGCGACGACCAGCGCGAGCAGCAGGATCGCCGCCCACGACAGCAGCAGCGCGCTCTCCTGGAAGCTCATCGGAGCCTCCTCTCCTCGATCATGGCGTGCGGGAGCGTCCAGAGGATCACCGCGAACGCCAGGCCCGCCGCGACGATGACGGACGCCTCGTATCCGGACGGCCCGTCCGGAGGCCCCCAGACCGCGCCGGTGAGGGCGAGCACGGCGAGGGCGGCGGCGCGGACGGCGATCCACCCGGTCATGGGCGTGCCGGTGCCCCCGGCGCACCCGCAGGGGACGCCGCTCCGCGTCCGCGCGACATAGGCCGCGTACGCCCCGTACAGGCCGAGGAGCAGGGCGGACGCCAGGGAGGAGACGCGGAACGCCCCGTCCAGCGCCCGGAGCACGGTCACCGCGAGGCAGGCGCCCGCCACGGCCTCGACGACGATCATGAGCACGGCCACCGGCCGGGCGAGCGCGGCGGGGAACACGCCCTGGGCCCGCAGCGCCGCCGCCAGCGCGCCCGGCCGCGCGGCGTGCCCGGCCGCCGAGCCGAGCAGGACGAGCGGCACCGCGACGGCCGCGGTCCCGGCCGGCAGCGCGGTCACCGGACGGCCTCCACCGCCAGCCGCGCCAGCCGCGCGGGCACCTCGCGCACGTGCTCCTCCTCGGGCAGGACGGTCACCAGCAGCGACCGCAGCGCCAGCAGGAAGTAGGGGCCCTGGCCCTCGACCGTGTCGCGGAACAGCTCGCCGCCCGCGACCGGGGCGCCGCGCCAGGACGGCAGCCGCCCGCGGGTCCGCCGGGTCAGCGCCGTGATCTCCAGGAGCCCGACGCCGGGGACCTCCTTGACCAGCTCGGCGGGCTCGGTGCGGCGGGCGCGTCCCCGGGTCTCCGCCGTGACGCCGTCCTCGTGCTCGGTCAGCCGGAGGGTGTCGAAGAACGCGACGGCGTCGGCGGGACGGGCGTGGTAAAGGTGGGTGAACACCGCGTGCCGGCGCCCCTCCCACACGGCCGCGAGCATCGGGTCGGCCACGCCGGTGGCGGCGTCGCGGGACCGGGCGCGCCCGACCCGCAGCCGCCCGCCCTGGAGCCTGAACTCCTGCTCGAAGCGTTCGACGCCGACGTCCTCGGCCCAGGCCAGAGCGCCCGCGCGGGTGCCGCTGGAGATCTCGTGCAGGCGTCCGCCGTCCGCGACGCGCGCCACGCTGGTGGAGGGTCTTCGGAGGTCGTGCGGGCCCGCGATCCGGATCCGCACACCGTCCAGTGAGCGGTGGGTGACCTCGGCGGCAGACAAGCGGGCGCTCATGTCGATCCCCTGCCCCTTCACGCGGGACGAACCAGGAGTGACAACCTCGAAACTACGCGCGATAAGCCGAAACAAGGAGAAAACTGCCGGAAGCGGTCATGGCCGCCGAGCGGGTAGGGTCACGCCGGGACGCGCGGCGTTTCAGCGGCGGCCGCGTCCGCCGCCCCCGGTAGTGTCGGGTGGCTCGCCGGCGGGCCCGGCGGTGCCTTTCGCGGCGTGTCCGGCGGCGTCCCCTGCGGTGGTCCCGGCATGGTGCTCCCGAGCGTGAGGTGGAACGTGAGCAAGGTCGATGTGCTGATCAAGCGGCTGGACCCGGAGTTGCCCCTGCCGCGGTACGCGCACGCGGGCGACGCGGGCGCCGACCTCGTCGCGGCCGTCGACGTCGAACTGCCGCCGGGGGAGCGGGCCGTCGTCCCCACCGGCATGGCGATCGCGCTGCCGGACGGCTACGCCGCCTTCGTTCACCCGCGCTCGGGATTGGGCGCTAGGTTGGGAGTGACCATAGTGAACGCACCCGGGACGGTCGACGCCGGCTATCGGGGTGAGATCCATGTGACCCTGCTGAACACCGACCCCCGCGCCACGGTCTCCCTGCGGCGCGGAGACCGGATCGCCCAGATGGTCGTCCAGCGGGTCGAACAGGCCGTGTTCCACGAGGTCACAGAGCTTCCCGGCTCGGCGCGCGGAACCGGCGGATTCGGCTCCACCGGCGGATTCGGCGCCGCGGGCGGATTCGCGGATAATGAGCACAGTCGAGAAGGAGCGTGAGTCGTGGCTTTTGGACGTCGCCGGCAGGCCGAGGAGCCTGAGAAGGGTCCCGAGCTGACCGAGGAGCCGGCGGATGCCGTTGAGGAGGCCGACGAGGAGGAGGCCGCCAAGGCGGACTCCGGCGAGGGCGGTCCCTGGGACTCCGAGGACTCCTTCCCCGAGTTGCAGCGGCTCGACTTCGGCTCCCTTCAGGTTCCCGTCGCCCCGGGGCTCGGTTTCCAGGTGAACTTCGAGGCCACCCAGGTCGACGAGGAGGGCAACCCGCTCGACGGGCGTCCCGTCGCGGTCCTCGTGCAGTACGAGGAGAGCGCCATGCAACTCCAGGTGTTCGCCGCGCCCAAGCGCAGCGGCATCTGGGAGGACGTGCGCCGGGAGACCGCCAAGGACATCCAGGAGGAGGCCAACGGCCAGACCCAGGAGGGCGAGGGACCGTTCGGCCCCGAGCTGCTGGCGATGGTCCCCGCGCCGCTGACCGAGGAGGTCCTCGCGGAGATGCCGCAGGAGGTCCGCGAGCAGATCCCGGCCGAGTTCGTCGAGCAGGGCTGGGCGCCGCAGATCATCCGCTTCCTCGGCGTGGACGGCCCCCGCTGGTTCCTCCAGGCCGTGGTGCAGGGCGCCGCGATCGAGGACGAGGAGCAGTGGCAGGTGCTGGAGGACGTGCTGCGCGGCGTGGTCGTCGTCCGCGGCGACGCCCCGATGCCCCCGCGCGACCTGCTCGAACTCCAGATCCCCAAGGAGTTCAGCGAGGGCGGCGAGGACGGCGGCGAAGAGGCCGCCGAGCAGACCTTCGACCCGTTCGAGCGCGGCCCGGAGATCACCGAGGTCCGCTAGCACGGCTTCGCGGCGCCGGGTGGCACGTGCCTTTTCGGACGTGCGGCCCGGCGCTTTTGCGTCCCCGGCCAGCTGTTATGGGCCTTGCGTCCGGTCGGCGCCGGGTGGTGAATCGGTACATGTCGAAGAAGACGCGCAAACGTCGCGCCCGTAAACGCTCGAAGCACAACAAGGGCAAGCGCCCCAACGCCCGCCACTGACGGCACCCCGGTACCGGGCACCCGGTCGCCTCGCCCGGCCGCCTCGCCCGGTCGTCAGGTCTCGATCATCTCGAAGACCATCGCGTGCTCGACGCCGAACGCCCGGCCCGCCGGCTCCATGATCCCGGTGAGGAAGGCGGCGGCGTCGAACCCGGCGCCCAGGTTCGTGTAGTAGACCTCGTGCGCGAGCAGCGAGTCGATGCCGGCCTGGAGGTGGCCGGACACGTCCACGTAGTGCGTGGCCTGCGGCGAACCGCCGAACAGCGCGAACCGGACGCCGGACCACGGCTCCAGGCCGAGGTCGCGGAACACCCACCGGTTCCCCGCGTCCCGGACGGCGTCGGCCACCGCGAGCCCGAGGACGCGGTGGTCGGCCATGTTGAACCCGCCGTTCGGGAACGTCTCCCGGAAGTTCAGCGAGATCACCACCTCGGGACGGTGCCGCCGGATCGCCGCGGTCAGCACGCGCCGCAGCGGCAGCCCGTACTCCAGCATGCCGTCGGGCAGGTCGAGGAACTCGACGGTGTCGACGCCGACGCGGCGGGCGGCCTCGGTCTGCTCCGCCGCGCGGACCCGGCCGGCCTCCTCCGGGTCCATGCCGTCGATCCCGGCCTCGCCCCGGGTGGCGAGCACCTCCACGACCGTCTTGCCCTGCCCGGTCCATTTCGCGACGGCGGTCGAGCCGCCGTACTCCAGGTCGTCCGGGTGCGCGACGATCGCGAGCGCCCGTTCCCAGTCCTCAGGTACCGCGTCCATCCCGCCATTCTCGCGTGCCCCGCGAGCCACTCGGTCCACGGCGACCCCGCGCCCGCTGAGAAGGATGGCCTTTCGCTCTCCTGCGACCCATCCGGAAATATCGGGGTACGACTCCTCATGAACTGTGCGGGATGACAGCGTGACCACGTCGGGACAATGGATTGTCGAACGGCTCGCCTGAGTTTACCGTCGTGATCATCGCGCACTTGTCAGGTGCGCTTCACAAAGGAGAGGGCATGCTGGTCAGAAGGATTCTGCTCATGCTGTCGGTGGCCGCCACGACGGTGCTCGGTGTGGTGTTCGCCCAACCCGCCAACGCCGAGTATGTGATTACGTCAAGTTTCGACAAGCAGGTGGCCAAGCCGGGCGAGACGGCGACCTTGACGGTCACTTTCAAGAACCCCGAAACCGTCGATGTCACGTTCACATTCCTGACCGTGAACAGCTCCTACGACACGATGCTCGGCAAGGCCAAATACAAAATGGGCGAGTGCACCGGCGAGATCACGGACTGTAATCACTTCACGACGCCGATCCCTCCTGGTGGGACGCGTACTATGACGGTGCCGGTGGCGATCGAGGCCGACTCGCCCTGTGGAGCCCAGGTCCGCGTCGGGTTCTACTTCTACAGCTATCGCGAGTCGACCGCGGGGGCGTTCGACGGTGTTGTGGGGGGTGGGCCCCCTGTGAACGTCCAGTGCTGACGGGTCCGCCTTCCGTGGTCGTCAACAAATAGCTGCCACCGCCTCGAAACCAGCCCTAGCGGCTGGTTTCGATTGGCGGTGATCCAATGGAACGGTGCACCCCCGGATGTCAATTCTGTTCGGGTGGGTCGCGGTTAAATGTTGATGATTGACAGCGCTACCAGTAAAAGTTACTCTCCGTTCAGTTCCTGGGTTCCGCGCCCATAGTCGGGCGCCGATGGAGAACGGGTTGCCGGGCAGCCGCATTTTCGGTCAGCCAAGACAGTGTCCACTCCCAGTGAGGAGGGAATCCCATGCGTAAGGGAATTGTCGTTTCCGCTGCGGCGTTCGCGGTGACGGCGGCGGCGGTCACACCGGCCGTCGCCGCTCCGCGCCCCGCCAACGGCCCGGACGGTGTCACCGTCGAGATCGCGGCCGTCAACGGGACCGGGTGCCCGCCCGGCACCGCGGCCGTGGCGCTCTCGGACGACAAAGAGGCGTTCACCGTCACCTACAGCGACTACATGGCACAGGCGGGAGGCTCGTCGAGGCCCATCGACCACCGCAAGCAGTGCCTGTTGTCCCTGAACCTGCACGTCCCGCAGGGCTACACCTACGCCGTCTCGTCGGCGGACTACCGCGGTTACGCCCACCTGGCGGACGATGCGGGCGCCGTCGTGGGCGCCAGCTACTACTTCCAGGGGAACCCGCAGACCGGACGGGTCCTGCACAACCTCAAGGGAACCTTCGACGAGAACTGGCAGTTCACCGACCGCGCCCCGGCGGACCAGCTGATCTGGAAGCCGTGCGGCGAGGACCGGAACCTCAACATCATCACCGAGTTGCGGGCCAGCGACGGGAACCCGAACTCGTCGAAGGTCAGCTTCATCGCCATGGACTCCACCGACAGCAGCATCAGGTCGACCTACCACTTCGTCTGGAAGCACTGCTACTAGGAGCCCCTGATCGCGGCACCCGTCCGGGCCGCACCGGACCAGTGGGCCGGTGCGGCCCGGAACGGGCCGTCGACGGGGCCCGCCGCCCGGCGGCGGCGCGCGGAGCTCAGGCCGCGGAGGCCTTGAAGATCTCGAACATCGCGAAGTAGTTCTCGGCGCCGCGTCCCTCGGCGACCGCGTGTTCGGCGAGTTCCCGCATCAGGCGGGGCCAGCCGGAGTGGACGCCCTGCTCGGCGCTGGTGCGGGCGATGTGCTCGAGCGCGTTCAGATTCATCTGCATGGTTCCGAAGTCACCTGGATAGGCGCCCCTGTCCAGGTTCGGCGCCTGTTCGGCGAGGGTCGCGGGGGACAGCACGACGGGCATGAACCACCCCAGTGCGAGGTCGGCGAACTCGGTCGCGGACACCTCCGCCGAACCGGCCAGCGCCGCGGCGTGCAGGAAACCGTTCAGGGTCGCGTACATCATGCCGAGCAGCGCGGTGTTGAGCAGCACCGCCAACCCGGGGTCCGCGCCGAGGTGGCGGGAGTCGCCGAGGAGCGCCAGCGCCCCCTCGTGCCGGTCGAAGACGTCCTTCGGGCCGCTGTAGAGCAGCACGGACCCAGGACGTCCGACGAGCGTCGGCGGCACCATGATCGCGCCGTCGAGGTAGCCGAGGCCGCGCTCGTCCGCCCAGGCCGCCGCCGCGCGCGCCTCGGCCGGGGTGCCCGAGGTGAGGTTGACCAGGACGCGTCCGGCGAGGGCGGCGTCCGCGCCGGCGGAGTCGAGCACCCGGTGGAAGGCCGCGTAGTCGTTGAGGCACACGATCGTGACGGGGCTCGCGGCCACGGCCCCGGCGACGGTGGACGCGCGGCTGGCGCCCCGCGAGACCAGGCCGTCGGCCTTGGCCGGGGTGCGGTTCCAGACCGTCAGGGAACTGCCCTTGTCGAGGAAGGTCGCCGCCAATGCCGTGCCCATCGGCCCCAGCCCGAGAACGGTGACGTCGGTGTCGTGGTCGACAGGGGATTCGCGGTCAACGGAGGATTCGCGGTCAACGGAAGATTCATTGTCTGCCATGCCGGATAGGTTGGACCCTCACACCGGCGTGAGAGTCAACCCGAGATGGTGGGGCGTCGCATGCGGATCGGAGAGCTTTCCCGGCTGACGGGCGCCAGCGTGCGCTCGTTGCGCTACTACGAGGAGCAGGGCCTGCTCCGGCCGCTGCGGCGGCCCAGCGGCTACCGCGAGTACCGGCCGGAGGACGCCGCCACCGTCCGCGGCATCCGCCTGCTGCTCGGCGCCGGGCTCGGCACCGCGACGATCGGCGAGCTGCTGCCGTGCATGACCGGTGACGGCGAGGCGCTGGCGCCCGCCTGCTCCGCGATGCTCTCCGACCTGCACCGCGAACGCGTCCGCCTCAGCGAGGCCGCCGAGGAGCTGCTGGCCGCCCGGGACAGGCTGGACGCCATCATCGAGGCCGGGTCGCGGCTCGACCCCGTCGATCCCGCCGAATGCGACGTCATCGCCGCCCCCGCGCGGTAACCGCCGGGTCGCGCGGGGGGCTGACCATCCACCGCCAGAGGTGGGGTTTTGCCTACCCCGATCGGCATGCTGGACCCCTCCTGCGGAACTGGGGCCGACCGTAGCTTCTTTCTCAGCGGCGCTCACCGAGAGCCGCCGGACTGAGAGGGGAAGGTCGATGGCGCGGAACAAGGCGGTGGACCAGGCCGGGGCGGTCGCGCCCCACGGCGAGGCGCTCCGGCTGGAGGGCGTGCGCAGGGTCTACGGCGCGGAGGGCAACCGGGTCACGGCGCTGGACGGGGTGTCGCTGTCGCTGCCGGCCGGATCGTTCACCGCGGTCATGGGCCCCTCGGGCTCGGGCAAGAGCACGCTGCTCCAGTGCGCCGCCGGGCTGGACCGTCCCACCGAAGGACGGGTGTTCGTCGACGGCGCGGAGCTCGCCGGGGACGACGAGGCCGCGCTGACGAAGTTCCGGCGGCAGCGCATCGGGTTCATCTTCCAGCAGTTCAACCTGCTGCCGACGCTGACCGTCATGCAGAACGTCACGCTGCCGCTGAAGCTCGCGGGCCGCAGGGCCGACCGGCGGCACGCCCGGGCGATCCTGGAGCGGGTCGGCCTCGGCGAGCGGCTCGACCACCTGCCGGCGGAGCTGTCCGGCGGGCAGCAGCAGCGGGTGGCGATCGCGCGGGCGCTGGTCGCCCAGCCCCGCGTGGTGTTCGGCGACGAGCCGACCGGCGCGCTCGACACCCGCAGCGCCCGCGACGTCCTCGCGCTGCTCCAGGAGGCCGTCCGCATGTACGGGCAGACGGTGGTGATGGTGACGCACGACCCGGTCGCGGCGTCCTACGCCGACTCGGTGCTGTTCCTCGCGGACGGGCGCATCGTCGGCCACGAGCGGCAGCCGACCGCCGAGGCGGTCGCAGAGCGAATGACCCACCTCGGCGACGAGGTCGAGCGGCAGCGCGCGATGGTGGGCGCGGGTGCGGCGGGCGCGAACACGGCTGGAGCGAGCATGGCGGGAGCGAACCGATGATCGGGCTGGCCTTCCGCTCGCTGCGCAAGCGCGCCGGCGCGTTCGTCGCGAGCTTCCTGTCGATGTTCCTCGGCGCGACGATCCTGATGGCGTTCGCGTCCATGCTCGACACGGCGAACGGGGAGAACGTCCCGGACACCGCCAAGAGCACCCTGACGACGATGGCGAGCGTCGTCGGCGGCTGGGGACTGCTGCTGGTCGTCTTCGCCGTCACCTCGACCCTGACCCTGTCGGTGCGGCAGCGGGCCGCGGAGATGGCGCTGCTGAAGAGCGTCGGCGCCACCCCCGCCCAGCTCGGCCGGATGATCGTCGGTGAGGCCGCGGGCCTCGCGGTCGTCGCCGCGCTGCTGGCGATCGCCCCGGCCGTCCTCGCGGGACGGGCCCTGCTCGGCCTGCTGCACGACACCCACCAGGTCCCCGGCGACGTCTCCTACTCCTTCGGGCCGATCGCGGTCGCGATGGGGCTCGGCATCA
This sequence comes from Actinomadura terrae, assembly GCF_022751215.1. GTDB lineage: Bacteria > Actinomycetota > Actinomycetes > Streptosporangiales > Streptosporangiaceae > Spirillospora > Spirillospora terrae. Next base: position 283,624 of record NZ_JAICDG010000003.1, read on the forward strand.
CGTTCGTGTCCGCCACGGTCGCGGCGCTGCTCACCGCCCGCCGCGCCACCCGCGTCCGGGTCGCCGAGTCGCTGATGGCCGCGGCCACCGACACCGCGAAGCTGAGCCGCAAGCGGGTCGTGTTCGCGGGGCTGTTCCTCCTGCTCGCGCTGGACGAGGCGATCGTCACCTGCACGTTCATGCGCGACAAGGGGAGCGACGCGATGGCGACCTCCGGGCAGGCCGACATCCTCGCCGCGATCGGGCTGGCGCTGCTGTCCCCGCTGATCATGCGGCGGGTGACGGCCCTGCTGGGCGGGCCGCTGCGGCTCCTCGGCGCGACCGGCGACCTCGCCATCACGAACATGCGCCGCCGGACGGGCGCGATGGCCGCCGCCGTCACCCCGATCATCCTGTTCACCGGCACCGCCGTCGGCACCCTGTTCCTCCAGGCCACCGAGAACGCCGCGACGCACGCCGCGGGGGTCACCAAGACCGCCGACCAGAAGGGCATCGAGACGCTGAACCTGGTCGTGATCGGGATGGTCGTCCTGTTCACCGCGATCATGCTGGTGAACACCCTGGTCGCGGCCACCGCGCACCGCCGCCGCGAGTTCGGCCAGACCCGGCTCGCCGGGGCCACGCCCCGCCAGGTGCTCGGCACCGTCGTGCTGGAGTCGGTCATCCTGACCGTCACCGGCGTCGTCTGCGGCACGATCGCCGCGGTCTTCACGATCGTCCCGTTCGGGATCGCCCGCAAGGACTCGCCCGCCCCCGACGGCAGCGTGTGGACCTACCTCGCGGTCGTCGCCCTGGCCGCCGTCCTCACCGGCGCCACCGCCTACGGCGCGACCCGCCGGACGCTCCGCACCCCCGCGGTGAACGCGGTGACGCCCTGATCCCCGTCCGGAAGACAAACCGCGAGCGGCCCTGACGACCCCCCGTCGCCAGGGCCGCTCGCGGTTTCGCGGCCGGGTCAGCGGTCCTCTCGCTCCGCCTCCTCGGCGACGCGCTTGATGGCCGCCAGGCGGCGGTCCCAGTCGGCGGCGAGCGCGCCCATCCAGCGCGCCGTCGCGCTCAGGGCGGCGGACCGCACCGCGTAGCGGACCTCGCGGCCGACCCGCTCGCCCGTGACGAGCCCGGCGGCGTCCAGCACGGTCAGGTGCTTGACCACCGCCTGCCGCGAGACGGGCAGCCGCCCGGCCAGCGCCGTCGCGCTGGCCTCGCCGTGCTCGGCGAGGACGTCGAGGATCGCGCGCCGCGTCGGATCGGCCAGCGCGGCGAGCACGCCGTCGACCGGCGCGCCGCCCGCGCCGTCAGAGTGATCGGTCACGTTCGTCCGTCACGCCTTTTCGACGCGGGCCTTGAAGTTCTCCAGCACCTCGGTCCAGCCTCCGCTGTTGTCCTTGTGCGCCTGGGCGCGGAGCTCGTCCGACCCGGCCAGGGCGGCGAACCCGCTCTCGACGACGCGCAGCCGCGTGCCGTCGCCCTCGGGCGACAGCGTGAACTCCACGAGCGTGCTGTTGTCGTCGCGGATCTCCTCGCCGGGGAACGCGCTGGCCCACCGGTAGGCGAGGTACGTCGGCCGCTGGACCTTCTCCACCCGGACGGGGAAGTCGCCGTACTTGGCGTTGCGCGCCACCGTCGTCTCCCCCTCCTTCGCGGCGTCGGGAGTGCCCGGCGTGTCGGACGCCCAGAACCCGGGGTCGGCCACCAGCGACCAGACCCGCTCCATGGACGCCGCGATCAGGGTTTCACGCTCGATCCGGTCCTCGCTCATCAGAGGTCCCCTCTCCTTGTTCCCGTTCTCGTGCAACCCAAGAGTTGCACATTCCGACCCTGATGCGCAACCTTTGGGTTGCACTTCATGGCGCGGCGGCTGCCGGAGGAGCCGGGGCCGGCCCGTCCTCGCGGGACGGCTCAGCCGCCCACACCGCCCTCCTGTCCTCGGACCGCCTTGGGCGGCGCCGGAACGAGGACGCAGGGAGCGACGCGGCCGGTGGCGGTGCCGACGTTCATCGAGGCGACGGCCGCGCCCCCGCCGAAGTCGGTGAACCTGACCTCCAGCACCAGCGTCCTCCCCGGCCCGAGCCGGTCCGGGTGGAGGCGGTTGAAGGGACCCCGCTCGTCGGTGTCCTCGGGCTCCCGTGTGACGAGCGAGCCGTCGTCCGGGGTGAGGGCCCCGCGGGGCGTCCGGCAGCGCTTGTCGTTGGGCACGAAGTCGACGGCCGCCGGCACGCCCAGCCCGCGCAGCCGGGAGGCGATGACCTCCGGATGGCGGTGGTCGTGGATGTAGATCCGGATCGAGCCGTCCGGGTCCCGCACGACCGCGTTGGCCTGGGGCGCCCGGTCGCCGGTCAGCACCGGGATACCGATCGCCAGCCCCGCGGCGGCCGCCACGGCGGCGGCCGCCAGGCCCGCCCGCCGCCGCAGGACCGGCCGGGTGGGCGAGGGCGCCGGCGCGGTCCGGGCCGCGACGACCTCTTTGAGCTCCGTCAGCAGCCGCTCTTCGAATCGCTGCATGATCACTCCTTCGAGTAGGCGAGGGCGGAGGACTGGGCGGGCAGTGCGGCGTGCACCGCCTTGCGGGCTCTATGGAGCCGGACGCGGGCGGTGACGGGCCGGATTCCGAGGGCGGTGGCCGCCTCGGTGACCGTGAGCCCGTCCACCGTGATCAGTTCGAGCAGGGCACGGATGCCTCGTGGAAGGTCGGCGAGCGCCTCGTAGGTCCGCCGGCCGGGGCTCTCGGCGTCGATCCGCTCCTCCAGGCGGGCGATGTCGCCGGCGTCCAACAGCCGCCGCCCGGCGATCCGCCCCAGCGCCCGGGACTCTCTCGCCACCCTGCGGTGCTCCGTGGACACGACGTTGCGCGCGACCCCGTACAGCCAGCCCAACTCGCTGCCGGCGGAGGGCCGGTAGGTGTGCGCCGAGTCGATGGCCGCCAGGAACACCTCCGCGGTCAGGTCGGCCGCGGTGTGCGGATCGTGGACGCGGCGGGCGACGAACCGGCTGACCTCCTCGATATGCCGCCGGTAGAACTCCTCCAGGGCGGCGGTGTCCGAACCGCTGCGGGTGAGGCCGCTCTCAGGCTTGGCCATGCAGTCTCCTTTCGCGGTTACACCCCTACTTGGCGCGAGACCGGAAAGGCGTTTCCGAGCCGTTCGAAGGAACCTGCGGACATGGTCCGCGACCCCGGGGGCGTGCGCGGTGGAGTATGATGGGTGAGTACTCACTCATTTGGAGTTGATGATGAGCGTGAGCGATGTCCGGGGCGGGCTCGCCCCGGGGACGGTCCTCGGCGGCGTCCTGCGGATCTGGACCGGCGCGCGGCGGGTCGAGCGCGTCGCGTACGCGGTCGGCGGGCTGCTGCTGCTCTCCGGGGTGTTCCACCTCGGGGTCTTCGCCGTGGACGGCGGCCCCTGGGAGGGGCCGGTGTCGTGGCGCAAGGCCGTCACGTTCGGGCTGTCGTTCGGGCTGACGCTCATCACGATCGCCTGGGTCGGCTCGTACGTGCCGCTCCGCGACCGGACGCGGAGCATCGTGCTCGGGGTGTTCACCGCCGACTGCGTCGCGGAGGTCGCGCTGATCACCACGCAGGCGTGGCGGCGCGTCCCGTCCCACTTCAACATGGAGACGGCGCTCGACACGACGATCTCGCGGGGGCTCGCGGCCGGCGGCGGCATCCTGATCGCGACGCTGGTGACGCTCGCGATCGCCTCGTTCCGGGAGAATCCGGAGGTCGCGCCCAGCATGCGGCTCGCGGTACGGGTCGGGTTCGTCGCGCTGATGCTGGCGCTGGCCTCCGGCGCCGCGATGATCGCGCGCGGGGTGGTCGAGGTGCAGACCGGGCACCAGCAGCTCGCCTACCACGTGGCGGGCGCGCTGAAGCCCGCGCACGCCGTGACCATGCACGCGATCCTCGTCCTGCCCGCGCTGGCCTGGGCGCTGGCGCTCACCGGGCTCCCCGAGGCCCGCCGGACGCGGATCGTCGCGATCGCCTCCTGGATATATGCGGCGGCGGCCGGGATCGTGATCGCCGTTTCGGTGGTCGACTTCGCCACCGCGTGAACCTCACCACCGCCTGATCGGTCGTTCGGACGGGTCGGGGCGCCCGCCTCGGTCATTCGGACGAGGGGCGCCCCCGGCCCCGCGGGGCATACTGCGGCACCAGGGGGTGCCGATGGGAGAGCGCGAGCAACGCCGGATCATGCCGGAGGTCTTCGCGGCCGCCGAGCGCGACGAGCCGCCCGGCGAGCCCGAGCCCGGGCTGGTGCCCGTCCGCGCCCCCGAGGACGTCGGCGACCCGCCGGGGGAGCCGCCCCCGAAACCGCCGGGCGGCGTCGCGCGGTCCGGCGCGGTGATGGCGGCCGGGACGGTCGTGTCCCGCTTCACCGGCTTCCTGCGGACGGTCGTGATCGGCGCCGCGCTCGGCACCGCGTTGCTCGGCGACGCCTACCAGGCCGCCGAGATGATCCCCTACACCGTGTACGAGCTGCTTCTCGGCGGGCTCCTGACCAGCGTGTTCGTCCCGTTCCTGGTGAAGCGGCGGCTGCGGGACGCCGACGGGGGAGCGGCCACCGAGCGGCGCCTGGCGGGCGTCGCGCTCGTCGGGCTCGCGGTGCTGACGATCGCGGCGGTGCTGGCCGCCGACCGGCTGATCTCGGTCTACGCGGGTGGGTACACCGGACGGCAGCGCGAGGTGACCGTGCTGCTCACCCGGTTGCTGCTGCTCCAGATCTTCTTCATCGGCGTCAGCGGCCTGTCGAGCACGCTGCTGAACGTCCGGCGGCGGTTCGGCGCGCCGATGTGGGCGCCGATCGCGAACAACCTGATCACGATGGCCGCCGGGCTCGCGTTCCTGTGGGTCGCCGGGCGCGGCCGGACGCCGGAGACCGTCACCGACGCGCAGCTCACGCTGCTCGGCCTCGGCTCGGCGGCCGGGACGATGGCGCAGAGCCTGCTGCTCGCCTGGACGCTCCGCTCGGCCGGGTTCCGCTGGCGTCCCCGCCTCGACCTGCGCGGCTCCGGGTTCGGCGAGGCGCTGCGGACGGCCGTGTGGATGCTGCTGTACGTCGTCGTCGCGCAGGCCGGGGTGCTCGTCACCGCGAACGTCGCGACCCGCGCCGGACGCCGCGCGGCCCTGGACACGGGCCATCCCGTCGCGGGCAGCGGGCTCGCCGCCTACCAGTTCGCGCTCGTGGTGTTCCAGCTCCCGTACGCGGTCATCGCCGTGTCGGTGATCACCACCCTGCTGCCCCGGATGAGCGCGCACGTCGCCGGGGGCCGCCGCGACCTGCTCCGCGACGACTTCTCCCGGGGGCTGCGGCTGGCGTGCGCGCTGCTCGTCCCGCTGTCGCTCGGGATGCTGGTGTTCGCCGTCCCGGGGTCGGTCGCGCTGTTCGCCTACGGCAGCATGACGCCGGACGGGGCGCGGCGCATCGGCGCCGTCCTGACCGTGCTGGCGGTGCTGGTCGTCCCGTTCACGCTGCACCAGCTGCTGATGCGCGTCTTCTACGCGCTCGGCGACACGCGGACGCCCGGCCTGATCGCGGTCCCGGCCGGGATCGCGCAGGCGGTGACGGCGTTCGCGCTGCTCCGGTTCGTCCCGGCGCGGCAGGTCGTGCTGTGGCTGCCGGTCGCCTACGGCCTGTTCTATCTGGTCGGGGCGCTCTGCTCGACCCTTGTGCTGCGCAGGCGGCTCGGCGGGCTGGACGGGCGCCGGATCGCCCGGACCCTCGTCCGGCTGCACGTCGCCGCGCTGCCCGCGCTGGCGTTCGCGGCGGTCGTCGTGTGGGGGTTCGGGCACATGCACGGCGACCGCCTTCCGAGCGTGCTGGCCGTCGTCGTCGGCGGGCTCGGCGGGGGAGCGCTCTACCTCGGCGCGGCGCGCCTGCTGCACGTCGCCGAACTCGGCTACTTCACCTCCCTTGCGCGGGCCCGGCTCCGCCGCGCGTGACGGGAGTAAGCGGCGGTGCTCCGGTGTTGGTTGCGGACATGACGAAATCACCGGCCTCGGTCCTGCGGTACTCGGCGTTCACCACCGACCCGGGCGGGGGCAACCCGGCGGGGATCGTCCTCGACGCGTCCGGCCTGGACGACGCGGACATGCTCGCCATCGCCGCCGACGTCGGCTACTCCGAGACCGCCTTCCTCACCGCCGCGCCGGAGGGGCTGGGCGAGCCGGGGCGGGCGTTCACCGTCCGCTACTTCAGCCCGAAGGCCGAGGTCTCGTTCTGCGGGCACGCGACGGTCGCGGCCGCCGTCGCCCTCGCCGAGCGGCACGGGCCCGGCGCGGTGGCGTTCGCCACCCCCGTGGGCGTCGTCCCCGTCGAGGTGGCCGCCGGCGCGGACGGGACGCTGCGCGCCACGCTCACCAGCGTCGAGCCGTCCGTCGAGGAGGCCGGGGCGGACGACGTCGCCGAGGCGCTCGCCGCGCTGCGCTGGGACGCCGCCGACCTCGACCCCGCGCTCCCGCCGCGCTTCGCGTTCGCCGGGGCGCGCCACCTGATCCTCGCCGCCGCGACCCGCGCGCGGCTCGCCGACCTCGACTACGACTTCGACCGGCTCGCCGCGTTCATGACCGCCCACGGCCTCACCACCGTCCAGCTGGTGTGGCGGGAGTCGGCGCGGGTGTTCCACGTCCGCGACCCGTTCCCGGTCGGCGGCGTGGTCGAGGACCCGGCGACCGGCGCCGCGGCCGCCGCGTTCGGCGCCTACCTGCGCGAACGCGGCGAGATCGCGGGGGACGCGACGCTCACCCTGCACCAGGGCGACGACATGGGCCGTCCCGGCGTGCTGAGCGTGGACCTGCGCGCGGACGATCCGCGCGTGCGGGTCTCCGGAGCCGCCGTCCCCATCGTCACCTGATCACGCGCGGGCCGAGCGCGCTGCCCGCCGCCCACCGGGACCAGGGGAGCTGCCAGTAGCCCCAGCCGTTGTTCCACTCCAGGGCGCGGCTCGTCCCGGTGACGGTGACGACGTCGCCGCGCAGCGAACCGGCGTAGAACCAGCGCGCGAAGCCCGGCGGGGCGTTGACGCAGCCGTGGCTGACGTTCGCGCGCCCCTGCGCCGCCGCCGACCACGGCGCGGAGTGGACGTACTCGCCGCTGCTGGAGATCTGCACCGCGTGCCGCACCGCCAGCCTGTAGTAGCGCGGGTCCCGCCGGTCGGTCACGCCCATCCACGCCGACGACATCACGACGGGATCGCCCTTGCCCATCGTCAGGTGCACGCCGCTGGTGGTCGTGTAGGCGAGGCGTCCGCCCTTGCCCGCGCTGATCCCGACCGTGCGCACCGGATGGCCGTCCACCCGGACGGTCATCCGGTGCCGCCGCGTGTCGACCGTGCTGACCCGCGCCGGGCCGACGCGGAACGCGGTGGCGCTCCCGGACGCCCCGTACACGCCCGGCGCCGACCGGACCCCGGCGGTGTGGGCGAGCAGCGTGACGCGCTGCCGCGCGGGCCAGAACCGGCGGGGACGGAACACGACCTGTTGCGACGACGTCCAGCGCCAGGCGCCGACGACCCGCCGCGACGCCCGCAGCTCCAGCGACCGCTCGACGGCCGCGCGGCGCGCCACGGGACGGTCGAAGGTGACGATCACCGGCATGCCGACCCCGACGACCTCCCCGGGCCGCGGCATGACATCGCTCACCCGGAAGGTCCCGGACGGGCGGAGCGTCGTGAACCTGGAGGTGGCGGAGGTGCGGGCGCCGCGCTCGTCCGTCCCGGCGGCGGTGACGGTGACGGCGGTGCCGGGACGCAGCGTCCAGCGCGTCCGCCAGGACCGGCGGTCGCGCGACAGCCGTCCCGCCACCGGCTCGGATCCGGCGCGGACGGTCACCCGCCCGAGGGTGCCGCGCCGCGCGACGACGGCCACGCGCCCGTCGGGCGGGACGTCCCGGGAGCCGTCGGCGGGCGCGATCGTGATCGGCGGAGCCTCCCGCGCGGCCGTCGGCGCGGGCTGCTGCGTCTGCGCCGGACGCGCGGCCACGGAAGGAGGCGCGCCCGGCGAGCACGCCGTCAGCAGCAGGAGCAGGGCCAATGCGGTGATCCCGTCCCCGAACTCGCGCAATATCCCGCCCCCACCGCTCGCCGCATACCAGAACCCTCCGTAGTGGAATACCTACGGAGGGCGATTCTGGCAAGCCGGATGCTCGATGTGCTCTCGATCAGGCGGCGCGGGCCTTGCGGGGGAGGAGGAACGCGACCAGGAACGCCACCGCCGTGAGGCCGAGCGTCAGGCCCGCGACGAGCTCCGCCCCCTCCAGCGCCGCCTGCTCGTGGCCGCCGGTCCCGGAGTCCATCACGTCGAAGAACACCGTGCCGAGGACCGCGATGCCGAGCGAGGCGCCGAGCTGCTGGATCGACTCCAGCGCCGCCGAGGCCGAGCCGACCTCGTGGTCGGCGATGTCGGCCACGATGATGTCGAAGAGCGGCACGAAGATCATGCCCATCCCGGCGCCGAACAGCAGCAGCGGCGCGGCCAGGTGCCAGGCGGTCAGCCCCGTCCCGGCGGCCTCGAACACCGCGTAGAGCGAGGCCAGCCCGGCGGCCATCAGCGTCAGCCCGAGGTGCAGGACGCGCCGTCCGAGGCTGTTCATCGCCATGCTGCCGAACGCCGACCCGACGAACGCGCCGACCGCCCAGGACGCCATCGCGAGGCTGGCGCGCAGCGGCGTGTAGCCGAGGCCGAGCTGGAGGAACAGCCCGGCGGCCAGCGAGAACCCGGCGATCAGCCCGAAGAACACGACCACGAACAGGACACCGGAGCTGTAGGACCGGTTCGCGAACACGCTCAGCCGCAGCAGCGGAACCCGTCCCGCCGTGCCGCGCCGCCGCTGGTGGGCGGCGAACAGCGCGAGCACCGGCAGCGACCCGGCCAGCAGCGCCAGCGACCACGCGGGCCAGCCGAGCTCACGGCCCTGGACGAGCGGGTAGACGAGCATGCTCATCCCGGCGCCGCCGAGCAGCATCCCGGTCACGTCCATGCCGCCGGAGCGGTCGGTGCCCGCCGGGGCGGGCAGCACGCGGGCGCCGACGACCAGCGCGTACGCGCCGACCGGCAGGTTCAGCAGGAAGATCGCGCGCCAGCCGGTGCCGAACAGGTCGGCGTCGACCAGCACGCCCGCGACCACCGGGCCGAGGATCGTGGCGAGCCCGATCGCGGGGCCGAACAGGGCGAACGCCTTGCCCATGTCCCGCGCGCCGAACAGGTCGCGGATCAGCCCGAAGCACTGCGGGATCATCACCGCCGCGAACAGGCCCTGCACCACCCGGAAGCCGATCAGGCTCGCCGGCGACCAGGCGAACGCGCATGCGGCCGAGGCGACCAGGAACCCGGTGGCGCCCGCGAGCAGCACCGGCCTGCGGCCGAACATGTCGCCGAGCCGCCCGCCGGTGAGCAGCGCCACGGCGAGGGCGAGCGTGTAGCCGGCGGCCATCCACTGGAGCGCGGCGAGCGAGCCGCCGAGGTCGGCGCGGATCGCGGGCGCGGCCACGTTGACCACGGTGGAGTCGAGCAGGTTCAGCAGGGTCGCGGCGAGGATCGCCGACAGGCCGAGCCAGCGTCGCGGGTGCGGCGTCGGCGCCGCGGGGGAGTCGAGGGGGGTCTCGTGCGGCGAGTCGAGCGTGGTGGTCACGGGGGTCGCCCTTCCAGAGGAGCGGAATGTTCTGTTCCGATAATAGCAGAACGGAACGCTTCATTCCAATACTTGCGGAGGGGTTCGGGTGGGCTGTGGTGGTTCGTCCCCGCGATGCCATACGCTTCGAACATGGACGAGGTTTCGGCCGGAGCCCCACGGGATCCCGGCTCCTCCGCGCCCGAGCGCGGCAAGGGCGGCGGCCTGCGGCGATTCCTGCGGCGCATGGCGTCCAGCAAGGCCGAACTGGAGGCCGAGGAGCTCCAGAAGACGACCGGCGACGAGGGCGCCACACCCATCACCGACTGCGGTGAGCGCAAGCGGCACTGCGTGGCCGGTACGCTGCGTACGGTGACGCTCCGTCCGCGGGGCGGCGCCCCCGCCCTGGAGGCCGAGCTCTACGACGGCACCGACGTGATCAACCTGGTCTGGCTCGGCCGCCGCAAGATCGCCGGCATCGACCCGGGCCGCCGGCTGCGCGCCGAGGGCCTGGTCAGCCTCCAGGACGGGCGCAAGGTCATGTTCAATCCGCGATACGAGCTGCGCGGCGGCTCGTGACAGCCGCCGGCCGGGAGAGCGACGTGAGCGAAGACGTGAGCGAAGCGGCGACGACCGCCGCGAGCACCCCCGGCCCGAGCACGCCGTCCGTCCCCGCGACCGATCCCGCGACCGAGCCCACTTCTGAGGCCGAGACCGAAGCCGAGGCGGCGAGCGCCCACGACACGGTCGAGGCGGCGGTGCGGGCGCAGCTCGCCAAGGCGCTCGGCGGGGTCCGCGGGATGATCGAGGCGGCCGTCCCGACGCTCGCCTTCACCGGCACCTACATCGGCACCGACGAGATCAAGCCCGCCGTCGCGGCGGGAGTGGCCGCGGCGGTGGTACTCCTGCTGATCCGGATTGCACAGCGCTCCAACCCTCAGTTCGTCCTGAACAGCCTCGTCGGCATCGGGATCGCGGCGTTCTTCGCGCTGCGCTCCGGCAAGGCCGAGGACGCGTTCCTGCCCGGCATCCTGCTCAACGCGGGCTACGCGGTCGCCATGATCTTCTCGATCGCGGTGCGCTGGCCGATCGTCGGCTTCATCATCGGCTCGGTCACCGGCGACCCCACGGCGTGGCGGTCCGACCCCGGCGTCGTCAAACTGTGCATGCGGCTGACGTGGCTGCTGGTGCTGCCCTGCGCGGTGCGCGTCGCCGTCCAGTACCCGATCTACCTGGCCGACGGCGACCAGAGCGGCCTGCTCGGCCCCGCGAAGATCGTGATGGGCTGGCCGCTCCAGGTGGCGGCCCTCGCCGCGATGCTGTGGCTCCTCGCCCGGGGCCGCACGCCCATCGAACGCGAGCGGCCCCCGGCCGAACCCGCCTGACGGCCCACCCCGGCGATCGCGTGCGAAGCCGGTTTCGAGCCTGCGAGAAACCGATCGCGAAGCGAGCCGCCAGGCGAGTTCGGAGCGATGCCAGCGATCGCTGCGGTGCCCGTGGAAGGAGGGCGTTCAACGCCCGACGCCGAGGGCACCGCAATGAACTAGCGGGCGCCGAGGAGTTCGGCGAGTTCGTCCTCGACGTCCTGGCTGGCGACGAACATCAGCTCGTCCCCCGGTTCGAGGGTGTCGTCGGCGGACGGGACGAGCACGCGCCCCTCCCGCAGGATCGCCACCAGCGCCGTGTCGCGCGGCCAGGCCACCGAGCCGACCCGCTCGCCGCCGAGCGGCGCGTCCTCGGGCAGCGTCAGCTCCACCAGGTTCGCCTCCCCCTGCCGGAACGTCATCAGCCGGACGAGGTCGCCGACGCTGACGGCCTCCTCCACGAGCGCCGACAGCAGCCGCGGCGTCGACACGGCCACGTCCACGCCCCACGACTCGTTGAACAGCCACTCGTTCTTCGGGTGGTTGATCCGCGCGACGACCCGCGGGACCCCGTACTCGGTCTTGGCCAGCAGCGACACCACCAGGTTGACCTTGTCGTCGCCGGAGGAGGCGACGACGACCTGGCAGCGCTCCAGCGCCGCGTCGTCCAGCGCGGAGATCTCGCACGCGTCGGCCAGCAGCCACTCGGCGCGCGGCACCATCTCCACCTTGATGGCCTTCGGGCTCTTGTCGATCAGGAGCACCTCGTGCCCGTTCTCCAGCAGCTCCTGCGCGATGGAGCGGCCCACCGCGCCCGCCCCCGCGATCGCGACCCGCATCAGGCGTCCTCCCCGCTCCGCGCCGCGACGGCGGCGTTCACCCGCTCCAGATCGTCGGCGCGCGTCATGATGTGGACGATGTCGCCGTCCTGGATGACCGAGTCCCGCTCGGGGACGAGTGCCTCACCCATCCGGGACAGGAAGGCCACCCGCGTGGCGGCGTGCTCCTCCAGCGCGGACACCTTCTCGCCCACCCACAGGTGCCCGGTGTCCAGCTCGGCGAGCACGACGGCGCCGGTCGGGTCGCGCCACAGGGGTTCGGCGCCCTCGGGCAGCAGCCGCCGCAGGATCTGGTCGGCGGTCCACCGGACGGTCGCGACCGTCGGGATGCCGAGCCGCTGGTAGACCTCGGCGCGGCGGGGGTCGTAGATCCGCGCGACGACGTTGTCGACGCCGAACGTCTCGCGCGCCACCCGCGCGGAGATGATGTTGGAGTTGTCGCCGCTGCTGACGGCGACGAACGCGGACGCCTGCTCGATCCCCGCCTCGGCGATCACATCGCGGTCGAAGCCGAACCCGGTGATGCGCCGGCCCCGGAAGCCGCTGCGCAGCCGGCGGAAGGCCTCGGGGCTCTGGTCGATGATGGCCACCGAATGGCCCTTGTCCTCCAGGATGTGGGCGAGCGTCGACCCGACGCGCCCGCATCCCATGATCACGATATGCACGGCCGTTCCTTCGATTCGTCCAGGAGGACGGTCCCCCTGGAGCCCCCGCGCCGTGCACGGCATCCGTCGTGGGCTGCCGACGCCGTGCGCACCCGAGGATCGCTTCACAGTGAATGATCCCTACCGGGCTGCAAACCTACACATCCGCCCTGGAGAGCACTACCCGCCAGGGCTTTCACCGACTCGCTGGAGCGTTCCGACGCCGGGCCGCGCGCAGGGGGCGGGTCCACCCGGAGTGATCGCGTCGACGGGCTAGAGTCTCGTTCGTGTCTAAGGTTCCGGACCTTGTGAAGCGGGTGCTCCTGGGCCGCGCCCTGAGCAGCTCCCAGCAACACGAGCAGCTCCTGCCCAAGCGTATCGCGCTGCCCGTGTTCGCCAGTGACGCCCTGTCGTCGGTGGCGTACGCGCCGCAGGAGATCCTGCTCGCGCTCGGGGCGGGCGGCCTCGCCATGTACCACTACACCCCCTGGGTGGCCGCGGCCGTGGTGGTGATCCTGCTCACCGTGGTCGCCTCGTACCGGCAGAACGTCCGGGCCTACCAGAGCGGCGGCGGCGACTTCGAGGTCGCCACCACCAACCTCGGCGACAACTGGGGCGTGGTCGTCGCGAGCGCCCTGCTCGTCGACTACGTGATGACGGTCGCGGTGTCGGTGTCCTCCGGCGTCGAGAACCTCGGGGCGCTGCTGAAGTTCATGCAGCCGCACGAGGTCGCCGTCGCGATCGTCATGGTCGTGCTCATCACGATCGCGAACCTGCGCGGGCTGAAGGAGGCGGGCGTCGCGTTCGCGATCCCCACCTACCTGTTCATGTTCGCGATCGGCAGCATGCTGCTGTGGGGGCTGATCCGGCTCTCGTTCGGCACCGACCTCCAGGCCGAGACCGCGAACTACGAGATCCGCGGGGACGAGACCGACCTCGCCGGCTTCGCGCTGGTGTTCCTGCTGCTGCGGGCGTTCTCGTCCGGCTGCGCCGCGCTGACCGGCGTCGAGGCGATCAGCAACGGCGTGCCCGCGTTCAAGAAGCCCAAGGGCGACAACGCCGCCACGACGCTGCTGATGCTCGGCGTCGTCGCGATGACGATGTTCGGCGGCGTGACGGCGTTCGCGTTCATCACCGACGCCAAGTTCGCCGACCCCGACGCGGGCAGCCGCCTGGTCGACCGCCTCACCGGCAAGGAGGTCGCCGACGCCGACCCGGTGATCGCGCAGGTCGCGCACACGGTGTTCAGCAACTTCAGCCCCGGCTTCGCGCTCGTCACGGCGATGACCGCACTGATCCTGTTCCTGGCCGCCAACACCGCCTTCAACGGCTTCCCCGTCCTCGGGTCGGTGCTCGCGCAGAACCGCTACCTGCCCCGCCAGCTCCACACCCGCGGCGACCGGCTCGCGTTCAGCAACGGCATCCTGATCCTCGCCGCGATGGCCGGACTGCTGATCTACGCCTACGACGCGTCCGTCAGCCGCCTGATCCCGCTGTACACCGTCGGCGTCTTCGTGTCGTTCACCGTCAGCCAGATCGGCATGGTCCGGCACTGGAACCGGCTGCTCTCCACCGAGGAGGACGCCGCGCAGCGCCGCCGGATGAAGACGTCCCGGGGCATCAACGCGTTCGGCGCCACGCTCACCGGCATCGTCCTGATCGTCGTGCTGATCACCAAGTTCGCGCTCGGCGCCTACATCGTCTGTATCGCGATGCCGGTGCTGTTCCTGCTGATGCGGGGGATCAGGCGGCACTACGACCGGGTCGCCGAGGAGCTCGTCCCCTCCGGCGAGGACGTCGCGCTCCCCGCCCGCAACCACGGCATCGTGCTCGTCTCCAAGATCCACAAGCCGACGCTGCGGGCGCTGGCGTACGCGCGGGCGACCCGCCCGTCCTCGCTGGAGGCCGTGACCGTCGCGGTGGACGCGGAGGAGTCGCAGCGCCTCCAGGCCGAGTGGGACGCGCTCGACATCCCCGTCCCGCTGAAGATCCTCGACTCCCCGTACCGGGAGATCACCCGGCCCGTCCTCGCCTACGTCAAGGGGGTCCGCCGCAAGAGCCCCCGCGACGTCGTGACCGTGTTCATCCCCGAGTACGTCGTCGGCCACTGGTGGGAGCAGCTCCTGCACAACCAGAGCGCGCTGCGCCTGAAGGGCCGGCTGCTGTTCCAGCCCGGCGTCATGGTCACCAGCGTGGCGTGGCAGCTGCACTCCTCCGACCGGCTCAAGGGCCGGGCCGAACCGCCGGGGCCCGGCGCGTCCCGGCGCCCGCCGCGCGCGGCGGCCGAGGCACGCCCGGGTGGCGGTAGTGTTTCGGACCGTGACTGATCAGGACACGGGCCTTCTCGAACTCGAGGTCGGCAACGTCGCCAACGGCGGTTTCTGCGTGGCCCGGCACGAGGGACGCGTCGTCTTCGTCCGGCACGCGCTGCCCGGCGAACGCGTCCGCGCCCGGGTCACCGACACCACGCGGAACTTCCTGCGCGCCGACGCCGTCGAGATCATCGAGGCCTCCCCGGACCGCGTCGTCCCGCCCTGCCCCTTCGCCGGGCCCGGACGCTGCGGCGGCTGCGACTGGCAGCACGCCTCCCTGCCCGCCCAGCGCGCGCTCAAGGCCGCCGTCGTCGAGGAGCAGCTCCAGCGCCTCGCCGGGATCACCCGCACGGTCGTCGTCGAGGAGGTCCCCTACCCCGTCGACTCCGAGATCGTCCCGCCGCCCGGCCTCGGCTGGCGCACCCGCGTCCAGTTCGCGGTCTCCGGCGGCGCCGTCGGCCTCCGCCGGCACCGCTCCCACGACATCGAGCCGGTGGACGAGTGCCTGATCGCCCACCCGGGCGTCGAGCTGATGGGCATCGAGCGCAAGCGCTGGCCCGGCGCGTCCGGCGTCGAGGGCATCGTCTCGGCGACGACCGGCGACCGCCTCGTCGTCCTGCGCGGCCGCGAACGCCGCAAGATCCGCGTCCCCCGCCTGGACGTGCCGGTCCGCCTCGTCCGGGGCAAGCCCGAGCCCGGCGTGAGCCTGCCCTACGTCCGCGAATCGGTCTCCGGCCGCCTCTTCCAGGTCAGCGGCAGCGGCTTCTGGCAGGTCCACCCCGGCGCCGCGCAACTCCTCGCCGACGCCGTCCTCGCCGCCCTCGACCCCAAACCAGGCGACATCGCCCTCGACCTGTACTGCGGCGTCGGCCTGTTCACGGGCGTCCTCGCCGACCGCATCGGCCCCGACGGCCTCGTCGTCGGCGTCGAGTCCGACGGCCAGGCCGTCCGCGACGCCCGCTTCAACCTCCGCGACCTGACGAACGTCTCCATCGAGCGCGGCCCGGTCGAAGAGGTCATCGCCGACCTGGAGTTCGGCCGCGCCGACTCCACGTCCCGCACCCAGAACAAGCGCGCCGGCACCGGCCACCGCGGCGGCGCCCGCGTCCGCCGCGCCGACCTCGTCGTCCTCGACCCGCCCCGCACCGGCGCGGGCCGCGAGGTCGTCGACCACATCGCCCGCCTCGCCGACCGCAAGATCGCCTACGTCTCCTGTGACCCCGCGACCCTGGCCCGCGACCTCTCCTACTTCGGCGACAAGGGCTGGACCCTGGAGTCCCTCCGCGCCTTCGACGCCTTCCCCATGACCCAACACGTGGAGCTTCTGGCGACCCTGGTCAAAGGCTGATCACTGCTCTGACCTGCGAGTCCTTGAGGCAGGTTTGGTCAGCTGGGGACACGACTGGCCCCTGTTCTCGACCCTCTCGACGCATGAGTGACGCACGATCACTGGAACCTCTCGCATGGCCGGATCGTGACAGCCGTGTTGCTCGGCGCAACCCGCGACGGCCACGGTGCGTCACACACCCGTCCCCCGCCGCGACGCCTTACGAGAGGACCCTCATGCCCAAGCTCGCGGCGCTCGTCGCCCTCGCCGCCGCTCTGCTGCTCACCGGCTGCGAGACCGGCACCGAGCCCAACGCCGTTCAGCCCGCCGAGGCGAAGGGCGGCAAGACCTCAGGCAAGGCGAAGCCGAAGACGGTCCCGGTCGCCATCAAGGCCAAGCGCGCCGCGTTCCGCCCCGGCCCCCTCAACGACGGCGGAGCCTTCACCTGCGTCAAAGCCACCGTCACGAACAACACCAGCAAGAACCTGCAGGTCAATCCCTTCTTCTTCGAGCTGACCGACAGCGGCGGCGAGAAGCGCAAGGCATCCGTCGGCGAAGCCGAGGGTGAGTTCGAGACGATGATGCTCGCGCCGAAGGAGAAGGCGTCCGGCCTGGTGTGCGCGGAGGGCAGGTTCGCGCCGAAGACGATCACGTTCACCAAGGACGCCCTCGGGACGAACTACCGGGCCCAGGTGGCGTAGCCGTGGCCCGCACCCGCCCGTCGACCTACCAGTCGGCGGGCGGTGCCACCCTCAGCGCGCTGGAGCGACTCGGAAAGCCGAAGGACACCGGAGGCGAGCGGGGGGCCCGATGCCTCGCGGATTCGGTCTAGGTCGGGGCACCTCCGGCCTTCCGACGAAGCTCCAGGACGAGCGCGTCCGAGAAGGGCGGCTCGACCCTGAACTCTCCGACCTTTTCCCATCCCCACCGCAGGTAGATCCCGTACGCCTCCGACTCCAAAACAGCGGCGAGCGTCGCGAACCGCTCCGACCGCTCGGCAAGCAACCTGTTCAGCAACAGGCGCCCGAGACCGTGGCCCCGCTCCGGCTTGCTCACCACCAACTCGACTACCGCGTACTTGTCCGCTTCGAGGACCTCATGGGGAGGGGGCGACGCGTTCGCCCACCACGCCCCCGGCATCATCGAGAAGCCGAACGCGAACCCGATCGGGACGGTTTTACGTCGCGCCACCACCAGCCGGAAGCCCGAGGCGAGAGTCTGGCCCCGCGTACGATCCAGGAATCGGGCACGGGAGAACTTCGGTCCGGCGTTGTAGGGCGGTTCGGCGTACACCTGCTGGTAGAGGTCCGCCAGTTCGTCCAGGAGGTCGAGTGCCTCACTCCTGTCATGGACACTCACTACGGCCTCGTCCGGCACGGTTCATTCCCCCCTGGCGGGTGGCCGGGCCCATCTGGCGCGGTAGTCCTGCACTGCCGGGCGGGTCAGGTCGGTGCCGGGCACCGCATCCAGCACCATGCGGGCGCGGCGCTGAATGAGGGAGGTTCGTTGCACGGTGGTGAGACCCTCCAGCGTCCGATCCGCGTGCTCGATACCGTGGGTGACGTCACCGGCACGGATCAGGCCGGTTGCCCGTAGCAACTCGATCTGCGCGCGCTGGCGGCGCATCGACATGGGGTAGTGGGTCAGCGCCGCTGTCCGGGCCTGCTCGGCGAGCGCGGTTTCCTCGATGTGGGTGTAGGTGAATGCCGCCGTGTGGTGGAGCGCCGTCTCCGGCCACGCTCCAGTGGTAAGACGGTCATCGGGTGCGGAGGCCGGGAGGCGCTGCCACCGGTCGGTGAGGGCCCGCATCGCGGCCGCGGCCTCGTCGGCGCGGCCGTCCATCATTGAGAGTGCCTGTGCGCGGGTTGCCATGGCTTCCAGTGCGGCGGCGCCCCCGTGGTCCCCTCCGATCTGTATGGCGTCCTGGGAGAGGCGAAGCACCACCGGCAGCGGACGGCCCCAGCCGAGCGCGTTCATTGCCTCGTGTCCGCGAACCCATGTCCGCAGGTCCCGATCCTTGGACGCGTCGGCGGCGTGCCGTGCGGTGCTCCACCAGTCCCGGGCATGCCGCTGCTGCCCGAGGTTCGACGCCGTCATGGCCGTGAGCGCGGCCAGCTTCCCCGCCGGCCCGCACAGGGCCGGCTTGGTGCTGCCCTTGGCGGACTGGACGCCGGCCAGGAGCGTCACGATGTCGGCGGCGAGGTCGGGCAGGAGCTGGTCCGGCGGGGTGGTCAGGAAAGCGTGCCCCTGCTCATACGCGACCTCTTCCCAATGCTGGACGAGATGCTCCCGCGCGCCGCCAGGCAGAGCCTTCATGAGTGCCTGCCGGATCGGTTCGAGCGGCTCGGTACGGGACGCGGTCTCGACGCCGAGAAGGCTGAGGCAGGCAAGGAGATGACGACGGTCCTCGTCGGTGCCGACGAACGGCGCGGCAGGCGGGAGGACGCCGAAGAGTTCTTCCTCCGTCATCCCTGTGACCCGAGCGTAGAGCGGTCGGTATATCGGGCCGGGGACGTGGTCGCCGCGTTCCCCCTGCTGGATCATCTTCGCCAAGCTGGTGACGCCTGGCAGCTCGTCAGCGGCCGTTCCTGCCGCTGTGCGGAACGTCATCGCCCACTTCTCGCGGGAGCGGTGTGGACGTCCGTGCTGGTCGCGGGGTTCCTCGCGCAGCTCGCGTAGGCGAGCGCCGATGGCCTTCTTGTCAGGCGGCACTGCGATGCACCTCTCGCCTGAGAGGGAAGCACTCCGCTTCCCTGTCTACCGGTCCCTTGCGAGTCTCCCTCTCCCGCCGCGCTCCCGTCCTGACTTCACTGAACGTCACCGGAACGCCACAGTGAATCGCATCGGGAGATGAGCATGGCAGACGACGGCACCGAGCACCCGCGCACCTACGCGCCCCTCGCGGCCCTGGCGGCCATGCTTCAGGGGCGCGGCATCCGGAGCGAACTGGGCGCCTCGCTGGAGGTGGCGAACTCCGGGGGTGCGATAGCGCAACCGTCCGACTTGATCACCTGCCGGGCGCGGGCGGTCGACGGCGACCGGCTCTGGTTCTTCGACGGTGAGGGCGAGCCGATCGCGCCCGCTGAGAACGTCACCGAGGCCGCGATGCATATCGCGGCGGGTCAGCTCAGGGTGTCGGAGCCGCCGTTCGGTCTGGTGGACGCCCTGTACGCGGCCGTCCGGCACCGGTATCCGCAGCTCGGCGCGAGCTGCGAGTACCTCCCCGAGCCTTCGCCGGACGGTCTGGAGTGCGGGCCTCCGGAGCCGGGGAACCATTTGCGGCTCCGGCGCGGCGCCGACACGCGCCGGGTCCGCTGGGACGGGAACGTCGAGACCTTCGTGTGGTCGTTCGGGCCGGACAAGGGCGAGAGGCTCGCGGCGGACCCAGAGCGGGCGGCCGACCAGGTCGCGGCGACGTTCGGCATCGGGCGCGGCCGGGAGTCCCGATGATCGCCCTCGCCGAGACGCTGGCGGAACTTCGCGCGGAGTTCCCCGGCTGGACGATCGTCTACACCCGGCCCGCTGGGGGCGTGCGGTGGTGGGCGACGCGCGGGCTCGTCCGCGAACGGACGGACGAGCGAGGCAGCCTCACCACCTCGTCCGCTGAAGAGCTGCGCCAGCAGCTCCGGGGCGCGACAGGTAACCGGCCCCCGAGGTCGACCCGATGACGTGGGCGCGGCGACCCGTTGCACGCGGCACCGGCCGTCGCGCCCACCCGACGTGCGGCCGGACGCCCGGCGCTGTGGATCGCCGAGAGCGAGGCCGCGCGATGGACACGGACCCACCCGCCCCAGAGGTCCGTGTCCGCCGCCCGTCCGGTGCCCGGCATCACCGGGCGGGCGGCCCTTCGACGACGCGGGGGCACGGCTCCTTCCCCCCGGCGGCCGTGCCGCCGCGTCTTGGAGATGACCGTCCTCGCCGAAATCCCGACTGGAGGGGTGCTTGCGCTCGGCCTGCGTCCGGCCGTGGCCGGTGGTGGGCGCTGCGGGGTCGCTCGTCCGCGAGCACTTGGACGAGCGGGGAACGCTGGACGCGGTCAGCGCTGCTGGGCTCCGCGCGGGGATCGTGCGGCGCGTCGAGGGCGCGGCCGAGGAGTCGGCCCAATGACGTGGGCGCGGCGGTTGTTGAAATGCGCGGCAGCGGCCGTCGCGCCCGCCCACACGTGCGGTTGGACGTCCGGCGCAGGGATCGGCGTGCACGTCGCCGCACCATCGGCACGGCCCTACGCCCCGAGGTCCGTGCCCGCTGTCCGCTCGGGGGCCGGCATCCCCGGGCGAGCGGCACCTTAGACGACGCGGCGGCGCGGCTCCTTCCCCGATCAGACGTGCCGCCGCGTCTTGAGGAACATCGTTGAACGTCACGCTGCGCGGAAGCGCGGGGAGCGGTGTGCGGCCGGGCGGAAGGGGGGGTAGGGCTTTGCCGCCCGTCCGGGAGCACCGGGCGGGCGGCCCTTTGGAAGTTGCCTTGATGTTGGTCTTAGTCGGGGACGCGGGTGTATTCTCCCTTTCCGCCGCTGGTGCCGATGACCGTCAGGTGTTTTCCGTCTAAGGAAACGGTGCAGGTGCTGGCGCCCTTGCTCGTGCCGCAGTCGAAAATGGCTCGGTAGGTGCGCTGCTGTTACTCTGCTTTGAAGGTTCCAATGCAGCCACCGCCGTCGCTCTGGACGGCCATGGTGCCGTCGTCGCGGAACTCGAGCGTTGTCCCGCTGTCGTCCTCATCGCCCCCGTCGTGCCATTTTCCGACGATGGGACCGGGGCTGTTGGAGCACCCGGAGACCAGTGTGATCATTATCGCGCTGAGTACTAGGAATCCGCGGAGCATCAGACCTCCTGAAATCGGTCCTAGCAGCGTGCCCTATTGGAGGAGCGGCCTCAACGAGTTAGCGAAAGTTCATCGCGCGGCGGTAGGAGGGGAGGGGGCCCGCGTTGTTGAGGATTGCTGTGCAGGCGGCGTTCGCCGCGCAGGCTCGGGCCGGGTTCTCGGGGTTCAGGAGGGTGTTGTTGGTGAAGGTGAGCTTGCTGGGGTCGCCGCAATCCTGCTCGGCGGTCGGCCAGGCGCCCGGGAAGCTGCGCCGCGCGACCCAGGAGGGGACGGCGTCGTCCCAGAAATTGCCCACATAGCGGACGTTCTGGACGGGGCGGTTGCCCCACACCTCGCTACAGCCGCCGATCGCCGCCGCGTAGTCGAAGGTGGCGTTGCGGCTCACGGTGACGTAGTTGGTGCTGTCGTCGGTGTAGATCCCGACGTTCCATTCGGGGTTCTTGCTGTCGTTGACGGCGTTTCCGCTGATGACGGCGCCGTCCGCGAACGAGGTGCCCTGTTCGCCGCGCAGGTAGATCCCACCACCGTCCGGTAGTGCGAGGTTGGTCTGGAAGACCCGATTGTTCAGGATCCGGTTGCGGTGCATGATCCCGCGCAGGTCGTCGCTCGGGCCCGAGAGGATGCCGCTGTAGGGGACGTGGTCCACCTGGTTGTGGGCGAGCGTGGTCCCGGAGGTCGCGGTGTCCCAGATGCCGGACGAGGCGCGGTAGTCCACGCCGATGTGGTGGATCCAGTTGTTGGTGATTCGGTTGCCCCGGTTCACGCCCTTTTCGGCGGGTGGGACGACGCCCAGAAGAACGCCGCCGTCGGACACGTCGGTGATCACGTTGCCGTCTATGAGATTGTGCGAGCTGTTGTCGGACAGCTCCAGGGCCTGCCCGCCCAGGTGGACGAAGCGGTTGCCCTCGAATGTGATCCGTTCGGCGGTATGGAAGGCGACGGTGCCGGGGACCGTGTGCAGTCCGTCCGGACGCATGTACATGCTCCAGGCCGACGCGAAACCGGCGGGTTCGCTGGGGGCGAGCCAGGTGGCGTGGGCGAAGGTCAGACCCCGGAAATTTATGTCGTGCAATGGGCGTCCTGGGCTTCCGGTGCCGTTCACCAGTGATTCCAGGACGGGCACGACCACGTCGGCACGCCGCATGTCCTGGCCTTCGCGTGGGAGGTAAAGCAGCGCGTGATGTCCGGGACGGGAACGGTCGAGGTACCAGCCGCCGGGCTCGCGCAGGAGCGTCGGCGAGTTCTCGACTCCGGATACCTCCGCAATTGCCTCGGCCCCGTACAGTTCCTTGGCCAGCGACCAGCAGGGCTCGTCCATGGTGATTGTGGAATGCTTCGCGTCACCGGTGATGCTCGCTATACCGCAGCGGCCTGAGGCGTACCCGTATTCGTAGAGGAGCTCCATGTCCTGTGGGGACTTCCACGTTTGCGGGACGGCGCTGTCGGTTTCGTATCCCGTCTTTGTTGCCTTGAAATTGCCGGGAAGGGGCTTTCTGACGGTGGTGCGGGCGGCGCGCTGCCCGTCGACGTAGAGCTGGCGGGTGTCGAGCGAGCCGACCTCGGCGCGCCAGACGCCCTTGAGGTTCGGGTCGGGGCGCCAGCCGGTGATCTTCTGTCCGCCGCTGATGGTCACGGGCTCCTGGCGTCCGGTCCCGTAGCCGTTGGCCTGGTAGATCACCCGATGCCCGTTGTTTCCGGAGTCGCCTGCCTCCTCCGACATCTTCAGGGGTGCGGCCGGGGTGTAGGTGCCCGCGCGCAGGTTGACCACCAGGTCGGACTTCATGTGGGATGTCCGTTCGCGCACGGCCCGCTGCGCCCGAGCCAGGGTCGCGAAGGGCTTCTCGGCGGTGCCCGGGCCCGCGTCCTCGCCCCAGGGCGCGACGTACAACTGGTCCGGGCCCCGTCCGGCGTGCGCGGCTGGTGGCGGCAGCAGCGCGACCAGCGTGCCCGCCGCGAACACGGCCACGGCGCCCCGTTTGACCATCGTCAAGTCTCCTCCTCGGTCGATCTCGTGCCGCCACTGTTCCGCCGGGCGGGCCGGGGCCGCGTCGTCCGAACGTCGATCACGGCCTTCTTTGGTCGCGGACGGGACACGACCATCGTCGAACCCCCTGATGGGACGGGCGCGGGCGGTGTGGTAGGCGTGGTGGAATGGACTTGGAGACCGAACGGCTCGTGCTGCATCCGCTGAGCGTCGCCGAGGCGGAGGGGCTGATCGAGGGACGGCCGTCCGGCGCCGGATGGGCACCGGGATACCCCACCGACAGCGACCTCGCCGGGGCCCGGCGGTACCTGGCGACCTGCGTGCACGCGGGCGACCCGAAACCGTTCGGCGCCTACGAGATCCGGCGGCGCGACAACGGCCTCGCCATCGGCGGCCTCGGCTTCCACGGCGCCGCCGACGAGCGCGGCGCCGTCACCATCGGGTACGGGCTGATCCCCGCCGCGCAGGGCAAGGGCTACGCGACCGAGGCGCTGCGAGGGCTGCTGCGGTTCGCCCGCGACGCCGGTGTCAGCGCGGTCGAGGGCGACACCGACCTCGGCAACGTCGCGTCCCAGCGCGTCATGGCCGCCGTGGGCATGGAGTTCGTCGGCGCGGACGACCGACTGAAGTACTACCGCATCACCTGGGAAAACCGGTTGCGCGCCACCAATACGGTTGAGACATGAGCGACCTGGAGATCCGGGGCATTCCCCTGGCCGACGTCGACCAGATGATGGACCTCGCGAACCTCGTGTTCCACGAGCGCACCCCGGCCGAGGACCGCGAACGCTACCTGTGGATAGTCCGCCGCGCCGAGCGCATCGCCGCCTATGCCGATGACGTGTGCGCAGGCCAGGCCGCTGTCCTGCCGATGCGGCTGGCCGTACCCGGCGCGCTGCTGGACTGCTCGGCGGTCACCTTCGTCGGCGTCCTGCCGACCCACCGGCGGCGCGGCGTGCTGACGGCGATGATGGACCGGATGCTCGCGGACGCGGCCGCCGCGAACCGCCCGGTCGCCGCCCTGTGGGCGTCCCAGAGCGCCATCTACGGACGGTACGGCTACGGCCTCGCCGACCGCGCGATCAGCCTGAAGATCGACACGTCCCGCCCGCTCGCGCTGCGCACCGAGCCCGATCCGCGGCCGCTGCGGCTGCTCGACCGCGCCTCCGCCCCCGAGGTCCTTGGCCCCATCCACGCCCGCGCCCTCGCGCGGCGGCCCGGCGGCCTCGCCCGCGACGCCGAGTGGTGGGACAAGGGGATCCTGCCCGCCGTCGACGAGGACGACGACGAGTACACCGAACCCCGCATCGCCGTCCTGGACGGCGAGCCCGGCGGCTATGTGATCTACCGGACGCACGGGGAGGGGGCGGGGCACGTCCGCGTCGACGACCTCGTCGCCGACACCCCGCAGGTCGAGGCCGCGCTGTGGCAGTACCTGGCGTCGATCGACCTCACCAACAAGATCAAGGCCCCGTCCCGGCCCGTGGACGACCTGATCCCGCACATGGTCGCCGACTTCGACCGCGTCGAGGTGACCGGCTCGTCCGGCGCCCTGTGGGTGCGTCTCGTCGACGCCCCGGCCGCGCTGCGGGCCCGGTCCTGGGCTTCCGATGACTCGCTGGTGATCGAGCTGCTGGACGAACGGCTCCCCGCCAACCAGGGCCGCTGGCGCCTCGCCGCCGGAACCTGCGACCGTACTGACGACGCACCCGACCTGACGCTGAGCGCCTCGGAACTGGGCGCCGCCTACCTGGGTGGGACGAGCGTGCGCATGCTGGCGCGCCTCGGCGTCGTCACCGAGCACACGCCGGACGCGGCCGGACGTTTGGATCGTGCCTTCGCCGTACCGCTGGCCCCCTACACCAACGACGATTTCTGATGAAATTTAGGACTAATCGCCGTTGAGGAAGTCGACGTCCAGGTCATAGAACGCCTGCCGAGCCCACGAGTAGAGCTCCGGGGTACTCCTTATCTGTGGGGCGAGTGTGGCGAGTATGCCTGCTCGCCACTCTCTGGGCAAAAGGCGGGCTTCCGCCGAGAGTTGGCGTATAAGAACATATGTGACCATGCGATTTTCGCCGAAACGAAGGCATGTCTCATAAGCGTCCATGAGTTCGAGGTTGTCTCCTCCGTGTTTTGCTCTACTGGTCCATAGCTTGATAAGTGCATGAGTAAGCGAGACGGTTTTGTTGGAGCCGGTAGTGGTGAACAGGGTCGTTTTGAGATCATGTCCAAAGCTTTCTGTGCGACTCATCGGCGCCAAGGCGTGAATCAGAATATCTTCCGTTGCGTCGCACAAGAACTGTGCGGATATCTGCATCTCCATCGTGTCGGCAAAAATTAGGCTCGCAGTGTCGGGAAGGTATCCGAACGTCCAGTTGGCAGAGAATGATTGAACGGCCAGCTCTGAAGTTGGACAGGTGAGCTTGATGCCGCGCCTGCCGCGCGCGGTCTGAGTTCGTTCTAGTCGGATGGTTCTGATCAGGCTTGACCAGCCTGATTTTGGGAGTTGTGACTGCATTAGGCGAGCGCAGCGCCACCATGGCGTCACCGGATCCGGGGCGCCTGGGAAGAGTTCGCGCCCGGTCACCGACCCCTTGATGACCGTCGTAAGGAAGAGGATGTTTGCCATGTAAATCGCATGAAGAGCGGTGACTGACTGTCGGCGTGGCGCATACTCATTGTAGTTACCGCGTGCTTCTAGTGCGGTGTGAAAACAAGCAAGGGTGAAGTCACCTATGGCCTGGCACTCCTCCTCTGGGAGGTGGGAAAGCAGTTCGACAAGAAATTTGACGATTGGTTCGCGGGCGGTGAGCGGTGCGTAGGAAATTAGCACGCGGAGAAATGTGTCGTCGACTACTTGATGACGAGAGCTGCGGAGAGAGGCGTCGGCGAGGCCGATCAATTCGCGTGTCACCAGCCTGGCCACAAGAAATTCACCGAAGGTGGCATGGAGGAACTCGTAGGTGCTGAGCCGAGTTTTATGTGCGACTGCCTGTGTTTGGTGGATGAAGAAGAAGCGTCCAATGACAGCCTGGCCGGGGGTGATGGGGGCCTTGAAGCCGATATTGGGTCCACCAGTGCGTCCAGGGAAAAGGGCGGTAAGATCGTCGTTCAGTTCTTGTTCTGTTGTCCACTGGCGACCTCGATTGAACATGGCGAAGGCAGCGATTGACAGTCGGAGGAGCTCATCATCGGCCGCCGCCTTAATTGCTTGGTCGCTCAGCGCTGGGCTGGTCTTTTTGACCTCGCGTTCAGCAAAGCGGGACATAAGGCGCTGGTAGAGGTCCGCTAGGCCAAGGGTGCCGTCGTATTTCTGGAGTGCGTTCGCGTCCGCGTCATAAAGGGCGAGCATTAGTAGTAGGAGTGGTTGGCGGGCGAGTTCGCCATGCAATAGGGCTGTGGCCGTGGGAAGCGGGTGAAGGTCGCGATTTGTAAAATAGGAAGCGTTAGCGCTATTCCATGTGTCGAGCCATTGGGTGACCTGGTGGTCCGAGAACGGTTCAAGGCGTATCGCGTCGACCCCGTCGGACGGAGTACGGGCACAGTCCGCGACAGTGGTCCGGCTCGTGATGATGAACACGACGGGCCGTCCTTGGTCGGACTCGCGTTCCTGGAATCGGACCACCTGATGGAGATAGTCCGACTGGCTGACTCCCGTTGCTTGGACAAGTTCGTCGAAGCCGTCCAGAATGACGACAGGGAGGGCGCCGCGCGCTGTTCCCGCCAGTTTTGGCCACTTTATTGACTCGCCGGTGGCATCGCGGACGGCGTGCTCAATCTGAGTTTGGAGGTCGACATCAGCCGGGGTCTCGCGGAGCACGACTCGGACAGTCATAAAGTCGTTTGCTGGTAGCCGCGCTGCCAGGACCTGGGTGAGCACCGACTTTCCCGACCCAGGCTGGCCGAGCAGCAGAAGGGGTCTCTGCGCCGCCTCCGGCGCGGTGAGATGGCCGATCAGTAACTCCTGGAGGTCGTCCCGGACAGGAACGTCCTCCCACCAATCCTCCTTGGTAAGCATGTCGACCTGGCTTGCATACTTCGTACGGTAACGAGGGTTGACGTACGCGGCTTCGAGGTTGGGAATGACCATTCCGGCGGGTGCGCCATCGGACTCGGACAGCGGACGCTGGAGCCGAGCGCGGTAACGACGGGACAGTGCAGTGCGCTGATCCCCTATGGACTGGTCAGCGGCAATCTTGTCCAGGACCTGCCGGACCCCGATAAGTCCTGTCTGAATTTTGCGGATTTCACTTCGTGTGGCCTCATGGTCAGTCCGGGCCACCCAGAAGCACAGCTCGGGGAAGTCCACCGTGAGCTTTTGAAAATGCTCCTCGAAAAGCCGAACAGCTGCCAAGGGCACATCGATTCTGATATTGTGGCGGAGGCGGCGCTGATCGGTAAATCCTAGCCGGTCCCAGACGGCCAGACCCGTGATAAAGCGCACCAAGTCGTGGCCCAGCTTCTTCTGAAAGCTCAGCAGGTCGTCCATTAGAATTTCGTAAGGCCTTGCTGGCGTGATCAGCGGGATTTCGGTGCCGGTCAGGCCCGCGACAAGCAGGGGGACGGCGGACGGGTCGCCGCCCGCTATCGCCACCTGTTCGGCCTTGCTGATCCGCAGTTCCCGGACGTCGAACGGAAGGTCCACCTCCGCCACGGCCTCGAAGAACGCCGTGACCACCAGCACGCGCTGGGCAGCCGCCAACAGCTCGGTCCGATCGGTGCGGCCGAGGCCGCGCTTCTTCGCCACGAGCCCCCGGACGAGGTCGTGCCCGTGCCGGAAAAGCTCGCCCTTGGCGTCGAAGAGGCTGAGTGCGAAGGTGCTGCCGCCGCCGGTCGCGGCCAGCAGCAGGCCGCCGGTCAGGCGGTCGAGCGCGGTGACGATCTTACTTTCGCCGCCGCCGAGCAGTCGGACGGCGTCGGCGTAGGTGAGTCCGCGGGCCACATGCGCTCCAGGGGGCGAGGGAGGGAAGGCACTCGTCCATCGTCCCGAAAGGGCCCACCATTAATCCGGCGAATCACCGACCACCCCTGGCCGCATCCCCCCGCCGGGGATGGGCCGTCGCGATCCGGTGGGGTGGCATCGTCGAGATCTCAGGTGCTGAGGAGGGTGGTGACGAGGGCAACGACCACTGACGCGGTCGCGGCCAAAAGGGACAACAGGGTCATGGTGTGGCGGAAGCGCTTGTCGAGATAGGCGTGGGTTACCTGGTTGCGCTCGGCGGAGGTGATGCGGTCGTCGAGGTCGGCGATGTGGCGGATGTGGCCGCGGGCCTGCTGCTCGTGCAGTTCGATGCGCTGGAGGAGCAGTGCGAACTGGCCCTCCAGGTTGGCGATCTGCACGTCGAGGTCGCGGCGCAGCTCCGCCAGCGCCAGCTCCAGGGTGAACGGTCCATCCTCGGTCACGGCGATCGGGCCCCTTCCTGTAGGGGGTTCCCGCCGGCAATCCGGTCCGCCGGCGGCGGACCCACTTCCAGAGTAGGAACTTACCAGTAACTTATCAAGAGTGAACCGGTAAGTTATGGAAATCTTGACGAAGGGAAGTTTCTGCCTTCGGTTACTGGATGTTCCATAATGTTTCCGTCATGCTGGGCAACATGGCGGGAGAGCTGGACCGGGAGCGGGTCGCCAAGTACGTGGTGGCCCGGCGCGGATCGCTCGGCCTGACCCAGGAACAGCTTGCCGAGCGGGCCGGGGTGACGGTCAAGACGATTTACAACCTGGAGGCGGGCGACCGGTGGCCGCAGGCGCGGACCCGGAGTGCCATCGAGGACACCTTGCAGTGGCGCGGCGGTGACCTGGTTCGCATTGGGGAGGGGCTGGAGCCGCTCGGTGTGCCGGACGGCGACGGGCCCGAGGAGGCGCTCCGCGAGCTCGCGGAGCTCAACGCCTACTTCGCCGACCTGCGGGCCGACGCGGGGGACAAGCGGCGCATGGCCCTGACGTTCCTGCGCGCGCTGTATGGGGAACCCGGCGGCCGATAGGTTTTTGTGGCTCTGTGAGTTTTCCGGTACTGACCGGTTGTTGCGGGCTCTGGCGCGTGGGGAACACTAGGAATGCCGGGGCGGTTCAGGAACGTCCCCGCTCCCTGTGAAAGAAGGACGGCGATGCGCTCCACCCGTGGCAATGGCGTGACCGGGGCCCTTGCCGCCAGCGTCGTCGCGGCCGGCGCGGGTGGTGCCGCCGCCGTCGCCGCGCTCGACGGGCGGACGGAACTGCTCGTCCTCATCAACATCGGCCTCGTCATCGCCGGTGCCGCCCTGTCGCTGGTATCGGTGCATCTGGTCCGCGACGTCAGGGAGCAGCAGCGGCGGATCCTGCGGCATCTGGAGATCCAGACCCGCGTCATCCGCAACGCCGCCCGCGCCGCCGCCGCCGACCATCACGACGAATCCCGCTGACCGGGCCGGACCGGGCGCTCGGACGGGCTAGCCGGGCTTGTCGTCCTTCCCGGGGGAGGCGCCGACGCGCCACTGCCCGTAGTCGTGGTCCATCGCGCGGTCGTAATCGAGGTCGACACCGTTGATCACGTGGTCGTTGGAGTACTGCTGGAGTTGGGCGCGGCCGTCCCATTTGCCTCCCGACCAGGCGTAGGTCTGCCACCCGTAGGTGATCTTCCCCGCGTCGAACGCGCGGTTGATCGGGCCGTGCCCGGCGTAGAGGCCGACGCGGTCCCGGCCGAGGACGGAGGCGGCGCCGTCCAGGTAGGCGTTGATCTCGTCCTGCTGGCCGGACGTCGCGTCGAAGTCGACCGCGAAGTAGACGGGACGGTCGTCGGGCATGCCGCACGCGGTGGCCTGCTCGGCGGCGTCCTTCGCGTCCGCCTCGCCGGCGTCGCGTCCGCCGAGCGCGCGCGAGGCGGTGGACTCCCAGACGGCCACGAGCCAGATGCCCGCCTCCGACAGTTCCTCCGCCTCCGAGCGGGTCAGGTTCTTGCCGGTCTTGTCGTGTGAGAGGTAGCGGCACACGAACTTCACGCCGGCCTTCTGTAGCGCGGCGGCGCCGGGGCGTCCCCACGCGTAGTCGACGCCGAAGACGGCCATCTGTGCTCCATGCGCGAGATCAGGGGGCGGTTCGGGAGGCGGAATCGGGGGCGAGACCAGGTCATCGTCGGGTCAAGCGATGGTCACATCACAGTCGCAGAGAGTCACCGGCGCTGTCCCTTCCTCTGGCAGCCACGATCACGATGCGTGACGACACGCCGACGTGGCGCTAGCGCCAGGCCCGGCCGGTCGCTACAACGGACATCGTCAGTAAAACCGCAGGTCACCGGGGGGAACATTGTTCGGGAAGGTGAGGGGTCGCGCCGGGGCGCGGGGGTTCGTGCTGCTGGCGGCGGCTCCGCTGCTCGGAGTCGCTCCGATGCAGGACGCGAACGGCGGGACCCTCGCCGAGGGGCCGGGGCCCGCCGCGCACAACGCGCGCTCGGACGACCAGCACGCGGACGAGCAGCATTCGGACGACCAGCAGTCGGGGCCGGGCACGCCCAAGCCCCCCGCCAAGCCGAAGGCCGAGCCCGCGTCCAAACCGAAGCCCAAGAGCGAGCCGCAGCCCAGGCCCAACCCCAAGCAGGGCGCCGGTGAGGCCGTCAGGCTCAGCATGGTCGGTCCGGGTAGCACGGTTGTTCCTGGTAGGGCGTACAACTGGCCGTTCGCGGTGACCGTCCAAGCCCAGGCCAAGGGTGCCCAGGCGCATCGCGCGGTGCTCCGGGTGACGCTTCCCAAGACGCTGAAGTTCGTGTCCGGCCAGTCGAACTGCGCGGTCGGCAAGGACCGGAAGGTCGTCTGCCGTCTGGGCGTCCTCAAACCGGGGCAGACCGTCCCGGGAGTGCTGCGGGCGAAGGTGGCCGAGCACGCCAGGGCCGGACAGACGATCATGCCGGACGCCACCGTGACCTGGGGCACGGCCCGGGCGAGGCAGGCGTTCCCGGCGTCGCGCGTCGCGCGCACGGTCGATCTCGTCATGTCGAAGAAGGCGCCCGCGAAGGCGCGGGCCGGGACAGCGATCCGCTACGTGATGCGGGTGCGCAACCTCGGTCCGTCCACCGCCGAGAACGTGGTCGTCCGGACGCGCGGGCACGCCAAACTGATCGGGCCCGACAACGCGTGCGCCACGCGGCGCGCGGGTTACGCATGCGCGGTCGGCTCGTTGCGGCCCGGCGAGTCGCGGACGCTGCGCACCAAGGTCATGCCGGACGCGAGCGCCAGGGCCGGGACGACGCTGGAGTCGCCGTCCACCGCCACGACGTCCACGATCGACGTCAACACCGCCAACAACCGGGCCGTGGCGCGCACCAGGATCACCGCCGCGCCAGGCAAGTCGGCCGGGAAGGGCAAGTCGACCGGGAAGGGCAGGCCCACCCCCGCCGACGGCTCGACGGGCGCGAGCAGGCCCACCGGCCACGGCGGCGCCGACCTCCATGGCGACGCCGACATCGACGACACCACCGGCGCCGACGAGACCACCGAGGAGACCTCGCAGGCCGTCGCCCCGGCCGCGCGGGACGGCATGGCCGTCCGGCCGCTGGCGTACGCGGCCGGACGCCCGGCGCGCACGCCGAAGGCGGCGGGCGGGATCTCGCTGACCGGGACCCGCACCGGCACGATCGTGGAGATCGCGGTCGTGATGGTCGGGGCCGGGTTCGTGCTGACCCGTCTCGGTCGCCGCCGTCGCCGCAGCCGCGCGGACGACCGGGGCTGATGGAACCGCCGCGTTGACGTCCGGGCACGGGTTCGTACGAGGATGGGCCCATGCGACTTCGGATTTTCACAGAACCCCAGCAGGGGGCGAGCTACGAGACCCAGCTGGCGGTCGCGAAGGCGGCGGAGGACCTCGGTTTCGACGCCTTCTTCCGTTCTGACCACTATCTGGTCATGGGCGGCGGCACCGGCGAGCCGGGGCCGACCGACTCGTGGGTGACGCTGGGTGCGCTGGCCCGCGAGACGAGCCGGATCAGGCTCGGCACGCTCGTGACGGCCGGGACGTTCCGGCTGCCCGGCCCGCTCGCGATCGCCGTCGCGCAGGTCGACCAGATGAGCGGCGGCCGCGTCGACGTCGGGCTCGGGACCGGCTGGTACGAGCAAGAGCACACCGCGTACGGGATCCCGTTCCCGAGCCTCGGCGAGCGGTTCGCCCGGCTGGAGGAGCAGCTCCAGGTGGTGACGGGGCTGTGGCGGACGCCGCCCGGCGAGACGTTCTCGTTCTCGGGCGAGTACTACACGGTGGCCGACTCGCCCGCGCTGCCCAAGCCCGTCCGCCCGGAGGGGCCGCCGGTGATCATCGGTGGGACCGGCGCCCGGCGGACGCCGAGGATCGCCGCCCGGTACGCCGACGAGTACAACGTCCCGTTCAACGTCCCGGAGGACACCGGCGCGGCCTACGAGCGGATCCGCGAGGCGTGCCGGGAGCAGGGGCGGACCCGGCCGCTCGTCTACTCCGCCGCGCAGGTCGTGTGCTGCGGACGCGACGAGGCCGAGGTCCGGCGCCGCGCCGACGCCATCGGCCGGGACGCGGACGACATGCGGCGGGAGGGGCTCGCGGGGACGCCGGCCGAGATCGTCGACAAGATCGGCCGGTTCGCCGAGCTGGGCGCCGAGTGCGTGTACCTCCAGGTCCTCGACCTGAGCGATCTGGAGCACCTGGAGCTGATCGCGGCGGAGGTCCTCGCCAAGGTCTGACGCCCGGACGCCCCGGGACGTAGGTGAAACGAGAAGGCCCGCGGTCGGGGGTCGCGCGTTCCGTGATCTGGAACGCCGCGCCTCCGCCGCGGGCCGTTTCCCTTCCGGGGTTGCCGGGACGGGGATCTCCGGTGCCCGCCACCGGGGCCGGAGAGCGCCGAGCCGGGAGCCGCCGGAAACCCGGGAGCCGCCGGGGGTTACGCCCCGGCCGGTGCCTCGACACTGGTCGCGGGGGTCTGGGCGGAGTCGTCCTCCTCCTCCGGGCGGGCGTACCGGGGGAGGAGGAACGCCACGACGATCGTGAGGGCGAGCAGCCCGACCTCGATCCACAGCGTGATCTTCATGGCGTCGCCGAAGCCGGTCTTCGCCGTCCGCTCGCCCTCGTCCGCGACCGCCTTCTGGATCGCGCCCGCCGACTGCGGCGCGGCGGCGATCGCGGCCCTGACCTCGCCCTCCAGCCGGCCGCAGGACGCGGGGACGGCGACGGCGTCCTTGGCGGTCGCGCGGTCGCGGCCGCAGTCGTGCAGGCCGGTGACGACCCGGTCCTGGAGCGGAGCGGGGACGGACGCGGCGGCGAGCCGTCCGCGCAGCGCGGTCGCGCCGTCGTCGGCGGCGGTGGCCACGTGCCCGCCGAGCAGCCCGAAGAAGATCGTCCCGAGCACGGCCGCGCCGAGCGCGCTGCCGAGCTGCTGGATCGCGGTGAGCGTGCCGCCCGCCGAGCCGGTCTCCTCCGGCTCGACGCCCGCGAGGACGATGTCGAAGAACGGCGCCATCAGCAGCCCCATGCCGAGGCCGACGACGAGCAGCGCCGGGGTGAGCTGCCACGGCGTGACGTCGACGCCCGCGACCTGGAGCGTTCCGACCAGCCCGGCGACACCGCCCGCCATGATGAGCGCGCCGCCCTGGATGACCTTGCGGCCGAACCGCTGCACCGGCTGGGAGACCACGAAGCCGATGACGATGCCCACGGACCAGGGGATCTGCGCCAGGCCGGCCTTGAGCGGCGAGTAGCCGAGCCCGAGCTGGAAGTAGAGGGCGAGCGCGAGCGCGATGCCCGCCATGCCGGTGAAGAACACCACGCCGACGACCAGGCCGCCGGTGAAGCCGCGCTTGCGGAACAGGCTCGGGACGATCAGCGGGTCGCCGCCCGCGCGCTGCTTGCGGCTCTCGTACCAGGCGAACACGGCCCAGACGGCGAGCGAGGCGGCCATGAGCGCGAACGTCCAGGCGGGCCAGTCCAGCTCGCGGCCCTGGACGAGCGGGTAGATCAGCAGCCCGGCGCCCACGGCGGCCAGCAGGGCGCCGACGAGGTCGAGCCGCGTCGCGTGCTCGGAGCGCCCGGCGGGCAGGAACTTCAGCCCGGCGAGGACGGCCGCGATACCGAGCGGCAGGTTGATCAGGAAGATCATGCGCCAGCCGGTGCCGAAGAGGTCGGCGTCGATCAGCCAGCCGGCCAGCACCGGCCCGCCGACCGAGGACAGGCCCATGACCGGCCCGAACGTGCTGAACGCCGCGCCCATCTCCTTCGGCGTGAACATCTGCTTGATCATGCCGATGCCCTGCGGCAGCATCAGCGCGCCGAACAGGCCCTGGAGCACCCGGGAGCCGATCAGCATCCCGGGCGAGCCGGAGACGCCGCACAGCAGCGAGCCCACCGTGAACCCGGCGGCGCCGATGAGGAAGATCTGCTTGCGCCCGTACAGGTCGCCGAGCCGCCCGCCGGTGATGAGGCCGACCGCCATGGCGAGGGTGTATCCGGCGGCGAGCCACTGGATGGTGCTCGCGGAGCCGCCGAGGTCGGCGCGGATCGTGGGCGACGCGATGTTGGTGATCAGCGCGTCCAGCATGTCCATGATCTCCGCCGCGAGGATCACGAACAGGGCCGCCCAGCGCCAGCGGTAGCCCGCCTCCGCGCTCGGCGTGGTCGCCGGTGTCTCGGTCATGGGTCCTCCGGGGGGAACAGCGTTCGTTCGGTGCGAACACTGTTTTAAGTGCGAACAGCGTTCGTGTCAAGTACGATGTTCGTGTTCGTACGCTGAAGACGATATATCTCGATTCCCCGCTGTCAAGATGTATCGCGAGTTTGGAGGCCGCCGTGGGCACCGACATCCCGACGCCCCCCTGGCGCAAGCAGCGCAGGTCCGGCCCGGTACGGCAGCCGCTCACGCAGGAGGTCATCGTCGCCACCGCCGTCCGCGTGCTGGACGCCGAGGGCCTGGAGGCGGTCAGCATGCGCCGCGTCGCGCAGGAGCTCGGCACCGGCGCCGCCTCGCTCTACGCGCACGTCTCGAGCAAGGAGGAGCTGCGCGAGCTGATGCTGGACGCGGTCTTCGCCGAGGTGGAGCTGCCCGAGGTCGACCCCTCCCGCTGGCAGGAGCAGCTCAAGGAGCTGTCGCGCGAGGTCCGCCGCGTC
Organism: Actinomadura terrae; assembly: GCF_022751215.1. Lineage (GTDB taxonomy): Bacteria > Actinomycetota > Actinomycetes > Streptosporangiales > Streptosporangiaceae > Spirillospora > Spirillospora terrae. The sequence continues at coordinate 318,604 of NZ_JAICDG010000003.1, forward strand.
TACACCTCGCACCGCGACATCGCCAAGGTCTCGCTGGGGCTGATCCCCACCGGCCCCAACCTGCTGGCCGTCGCCGAGGTGCAGCTCGCCCTCATGCGGGCGGGCGGCGTCCCGCCGAGGATCGCCGGCCTCGCCGTCGACACGCTCGGCATGTACCTGGACGCCGACGCCATCGAGGACACGATCTACGCCGGACGGACCCCGCCCGGCGAAGACCCCTGGGAGCACTTCCAGGAGCGCTTCGAGCAGATCCGCGCGTTCATGAAGGCGCTTCCCACCGACCGCTACCCGAACATCGTGGGGATGGTGGACGAGCTCACCGAGGCGTCGGGCGACGAGCGCTTCGACTTCGGCCTCGACATCCTGATCCGCGGCATCGCCTCCTACGTGCCGGACGACGACGCGTCCTCCTGACGGCGCCCGGCCTGCGCCGACCTCTGCGCGGTCGGGCCGACACCCTGCGTGGTCGCTCTCCGTGACGTCCAAGTTGTGGGGATTTGCCTCTTACCTGCGCATTGTCGAGAAAAGATCATTTTCTCCCGGGTATCTGGCATGCTGTGCACCGCCATGCCGCCTCCGAGATCACAATCGGGCCGCCGCCGGGCCACGTCCCATCGCCGGGGCTCCCGGCCGGTGCCCCCACCGCATCAGCCGCCTCCGCCTCCGCCCCCGGTGCCGCCTCCGCCGCCGCCCGTGCCGCCGCGTGGCGGTCCTCCGCGCGGCGGACGCCGTCCCGGGACGGTCGGGGGGATCAGCGACGAGCTGGATCGCGAGTTCGAGGGTGCCCGGCGCAGTCGGATGCGCGGCGTCATCCTCGGGGTCGCGTCCCTGATCGTGGTGGTCGTGCTGGGGATCGGCGGGGTGGTGCTGTGGTACTCCTCGTCGGAGCCCGCGTCCACCTCGTCCAAGCCGAAGAACGCCCCGGACCAGAACAGGATGGAGTCCGAGGCGCCGCTCGCCACCCCGAAGAAGCAGCCCTACATCCCCGCCAAGGGGACCGGCAAGTTCATCCGCCCGGCGGCGGGCGGGCGCGTGTACGGGCACGGCAAGCTGATGCGCTACATGGTCGAGGTGGAGGGCGGCCTCAGGCAGGACCCCGACGCCTTCGCCCGCAGCGTGGACAAGATCCTCGGGGACCGGCGCGGCTGGACGGCGGCCGGCAAGTGGTCGTTCCAGCGCGTCGACTCCGGGCCCTACGACTTCGTGGTGCAGCTCGCCGCGCCGGACACCGTGGACAAGATCTGCGGCTCCTACGGCATGACCACGGAGGGCAAGGTCAACTGTAGTGGGGGCAAGCAGGTGGTGGTGAACCTGAAGCGCTGGCTCCTGCTCACGACCTACTACCGGGGGCAGCCCGACGCCTACCACGCGCTGACCATCAACCACGAGGTCGGCCACCGCCTCGGGTTCGGGCACGCGACCTGCCCCGGACGCGGCCGTCCCGCGCCCGTCATGCAGCAGCAGATCTTCGGGATGAAGGGCTGCGTGATCAACGGCTGGCCCTTCGACCGGCGCGGCCGTTACCTGACCGGCCCGGCCGTGCCCTGAGCCGCGGCCTCGGGGGCCGGTGAACGAAAATGGATGGGGGCGGTTCGCCCGTTCCGCCACACTTGAGCCGTGCTTCTGACGATCACCACGACCCTGGACCAGGCGACGGACCTCGGCTTCCTCCTGCACAAGCATCCCGACCGGGCGCACCGGTTCGAGCAGTCCTTCGGCACCGCGCACGTCTTCTACCCCGACGCGGACGAGCGGCGGTGCACGGCGGCGCTGCTGCTGGACGTCGACCCGGTCAAGCTCGTGCGGACGCGGGGCAAGGGCACGCCGGACTTCTCCCTCGGCCAGTACGTGAACGACCGCCCCTACGCGGCGTCCTCGCTGCTGGCGTCGGCCATGGCGAACGTGTTCCGGACCGCCATGCGCGGACGGTGCGACGCCCGGCCCGAGCTGGCCCAGACCCCGATTCCGCTCGAAATCGTGCTCCCGGCCCTGCCGTGCAGGGGCGGGCCAGGGCAGGCGGAGCGGTTCTTCAGTCCGCTGGGCTGGGACGTGTCCGCCGTGCCGGTCCCGCTGGACCCCGAGTTCGGCGAGTGGGGCGACTCCCGCTACGTGACGCTGACGCTGACCGGAGAGGTCCGGCTCACCGACGCGCTCAACCAGCTCTACGTGCTGCTGCCCGTGCTGGACGACGCGAAGCACTACTGGGTCGCCTCGGACGAGGTCGACAAGCTCATCCGGGCGGGGGAGGGGTGGCTCGCCGCGCACCCGGACCGCAGCGCGATCACCCGCCGCTACCTGGCGAACCGGCGCGCGCTCGTCCGCGCGGCCCTCGGCCGGCTCGCGGACGCCGACGGCGCGCCCGAGGACGCCCTCGACCCCGCCGAGATCGACGAGGAGCCGGCCGACGAGCTCGCCGCGGAAGCCCCTGACGAGACCGTGCTCTCGCTGTCCGAGCAGCGCGCCCGGTCGGTGCTGGAGGCGCTGCGCGCGGAGAACGCCCGCCGCGTCATCGACCTCGGGTGCGGGTCGGGCCGGCTGCTCGCGCGGCTCGTCGGCGACGAGTTCTTCAGCGAGATCTCCGGCACGGACGTCTCCCACCGCGCGCTCGGCCACGCCCGGCGGCGGGTCCGCTTCGACGAGCGGCGCGAGGGATCACGCGTCCGGGACGTCTTCCAGGGCGCCCTCACCTACGCCGACGAGCGGTTCCGCGGCTACGAGGCGGCCGTGCTCATGGAGGTCGTCGAGCACGTCGACCCGCCGCGCCTGCCCGCGGTCGAGCGCGTCGTGTTCGGCCACGCCGCGCCCCGCGTGGTCGTGGTGACGACGCCGAACGCCGAGCACAACGTCCGCTACGAGGGGCTGGCGCCGGGCGCGATGCGCCACCCCGACCACCGCTTCGAATGGACCCGCGCCGAGTTCCGCGAGTGGGCCGACCGGGTCGCCGCGGCGCACGGCTACCGCGTCCGCCACGTACCCGTCGGGGACGACGACCCGGAGGTCGGCGCCCCGACGCAGATGGGGGTGTTCACCCGATGAGCGACGACACACGCGATTCCGCGAGGCCCGAGATCAGGCTTCCGGAGATGGGGCTGGTCGTGCTGGTCGGCGTGTCCGGATCGGGCAAGTCGCACTTCGCGCGCAAGCACTTCGCGCCCACGCAGATCGTCTCCTCGGACGCCTGCCGCGCGATGGTGTCGGGCGACGAGAACGACCAGTCCGCCACCGGCGACGCGTTCGACCTGCTGCACTACATCGTCGCCAAGCGGCTGCGGCGCGGCCTGCTCACGGTCGTGGACGCGACCAACGTGCAGAGCAAGGCGCGGCAGTCGCTGCTCCAGCTCGCCAAGGACCACGACGTCCTCACGGCGGCGATCGTCCTGGACGTCCCCGAGCACGTCGCCGTCGAGCGCAACGCCGCCCGCCCCGACCGCGACCTGCCCGAGCACGTCGTGCCGCGGCAGCGCCGCGAGCTGCGGCGCGGGCTGCGCAGTCTCGGCCGCGAGTTCCGCCGCGTCCGCGTGCTGACGAGCGTCGAGGAGATCGACGCCGCGACGATCGCCTACGACCGGTCGTGGAACGACCGGCGCGACCTGACCGGCCCGTTCGACGTCGTCGGCGACGTCCACGGCTGCCGCGCCGAGCTGGAGGACCTCCTCTCCGGCCTCGGCTACGAGATCGTCCGGGACGCCTCCGGCCGCGCCGTGGACGCGAACCACCCCGGCGGGCGCACGGTCCTGTTCGTCGGCGACCTCGTCGACCGCGGCCCGGACTCGCCCGGCGTGCTGCGGCTGGCGATGGGCATGGCCGCGTCCGGGAACGCGCTGTGCGTGTCGGGCAACCACGAGGCGAAGCTCGTCCGGGCGCTGCGGGGACGCAAGGTCCGCGTCGCGCACGGCCTCGCGGAGTCGCTGGAGCAGCTCGCCGCCGAACCGGAGGAGTTCCGCGCCGACGCGCTGCGCTTCATGGACGGCCTCATCAGCCACTACGTCCTGGACGGGGGGCGCCTCGTCGTCGCCCACGCCGGGCTGAAGGAGGACTACCACGGGCGCGCGTCCGGGCGCGTCCGCTCGTTCGCCCTCTACGGCGACACCACGGGCGAGACCGACGAGTACGGGCTGCCCGTCCGGTATCCGTGGGCGCGCGACTACCGGGGCAAGGCGATGGTCGTGTACGGGCACACGCCCGTCCCCGAGCCGGAGTGGATCAACAACACCATCTGCCTGGACACGGGCGTGGTGTTCGGCGGGAAGCTCACCGCGCTCCGCTACCCCGAGCGCGAGCTGGTCTCCGTCCCGGCCCGCGAGGTCTGGTACGAGCCCGTGCGGCCCCTGGACGCGCCCGCGTCCGCTGGAGGTGTCGCGGGAGGGCACCGCGAGAGCGACGTCCTCCGCATCGAGGACGTCATGGACAACCGCGGCGTCGAGACCCGCCTCATGGGGCGCGTCACCGTCCGGGAGGAGAACGCGCTGGCCGCGCTGGAGGTGATGAGCCGATTCGCGGTGGACCCCCGCTGGCTGGTCTACCTGCCGCCGACCATGGCCCCGGCCGCGACCTCGGCGCTGCCCGGATACCTGGAGCACCCCGCCGAGGCCCTCGCCGCCTACCGGGACCGGGGCGTCGCCCGCGTCGTGTGCGAGGAGAAGCACATGGGTTCGCGGGCCGTCGTGGTCGTCTGCCGCGACGAGGCGGTCGCCGCCGCGCGCTTCGGCGTGGACGACGGGACGACCGGCGCGGTGTTCACCCGCACCGGGCGCGCGTTCTTCCGCGACCCCGCCCGCACCCGCGAGGTGCTCGACCGCGTCCGCGCCGCGATCGGCGCCGCCGGGCTCTGGGACGAGCTCGGCACCGGCTGGCTCGTCCTGGACTGCGAGCTGCTGCCCTGGTCGGCGAAGGCCATGGACCTCATCCGGACGCAGTACGCCGCGACCGGCGCCGCCGCCCGCGCCGCGCTGCCGATGGCCTCCGGCGTGCTCGCCCGCGCCCACGCGCGCGGCCTGGACCTCGGCGGGCTGCGCGAGCACGTCGATCGGCGCGCCGCCAACGCCGCCCGGTTCCGCGACGCCTACGCCCGCTACTGCTGGCCGGTCGACGGGCTGGACGGGCTGCGGCTCGCCCCGTTCCAGGTGCTCGCGGGCGACGGCACGGCGTGGGCGGGCTCCCGCGACCACGACTGGCACCTGGGCGTCGCCGGACGGCTCGCCGACGCCGACCCCACCGGCCTCCTCCAGCGGACGGGCGCGGTGGTCGCCGACCTCGCGGACGCCGCGTCCGAAGAGGCCGTAACTGGCTGGTGGGAGGAGCTCACCGCGACCGGCGGCGAGGGCATGGTCGTCAAGCCGCTCGGCCCCCTCCCGGACGGCACGAAGGTGCAGCCGGGCGTCAAGTGCCGGGGACGGGAGTATCTGCGGATCATCTACGGCCCCGACTACACCGAGCCGGAGCACCTCGACCGGCTGCGCGGCCGGTCGCTCGGCCGCAAGCGGTCGCTGGCGATGCGCGAGCACGCGCTGGGCCTGGAGGCCCTGGACCGGCTCGCCGCGGGGGAGCCGGTGTGGCGCGTCCACCAGGCCGTGTTCGCCGTGCTGGCGCTGGAGTCCGAGCCGGTGGACCCGCGCCTCTAGCGGACGCGGGGACCGCCTTCAGCGGACCCGGGACGCGGTTGTGCGGCCCGCCTCGCCCGGGGCGGGCCGCCACGCGGCCATCGCGACCGTCAGGTCGAGAACAGCATGTGGAAGACGCTCCCGTGGTGGGGGCGGTGGTGGTGCCCACCGTGGTGATGGTGGTGCACCGCGGGCGCCGGGGTTCCCCAGCCGGGCGCGGCGGCCGGAGGGGCCGCCCGGTACTGGGACTCCATCTGGCTCAGGGCCTCGAGCTCGCCGTAGTCGAGAAAGATGCCCCGGCAGCTGTCACATTGCTCGATGTGGACGCCGCTGCGGGTGTAGGTCCGCATCACGCCACGACACTTAGGGCAGTGCATCGCCTTGCCGTCCTTCCGGTATGGATCCCCAGGTAGAGGCTAAATGTAGGGCAGGTTCGCCGCCACGTCATGCGGGCGGGCCCGCCGCGGTGATTCTCGCGCAGGCGTCCACCATCGCCTGCTCCGCCCCGTCGAGCGGCCGATCTTCCCTCCCCGCGGATATGACGCAGGTGGCGGCGATCTGGATCGCGAGACTTCGCGCGGGGACGTCCAGCGCCGCCCACGGATCGCCGTCGCCGGGCACCGCCGGACCCCCGGCCCGCGTGTAGGCCCCCAGGAACCGCCCCCACTCCTCGGGGCTCAGGACGCCCGCCGAGAACAGCGCGGCGGGCCGCGCCAGATCCCACGCCGGGACGCCCGTCCCGAGATCCTCGATGTCTATCAGCCGCCACCGACGATTTCCATCATGGGCGCTTCCGACATCGCCGCCCGGAAGGTGGACCATCTGGCCGAGGTGCCAGTCACCGTGGATCAGGTGTCCGGGCCCGGGCGGCTCGGGGGCCTCGCCGCGGATCCAGGCGGGGAGCGTGGCGAACGCGCGGCGCACCACGTCCCCGGCCGGGCCGCTGCCCAGCCGCGACACCAGGCGGGCCACGCGGGTGGGACGTCCCCAGGACGGCGCGTCCGCCGGGACGGGCGCGGAGTGGAGCGCCGCCAGGAGGCGGGCTCCCTCCTCCCAGGGGAGTTCCTCCCGCGGGTTCACGGGCTCCCCGTAGGGGGAGATGGTGACCGTCCGCCCGTCCACGTCCATAGGCGGGGCCAGCGGGCCCACCAGGAGGTGCGGCAGGCGTTCGGCCAGGCGGATCCGTCCGAGAAAGGGAACTCCGTACTCGCGGTCAGGCTGGTGTGCCTTCACGACCACGTCCCCGACCCGCACCACGAGCACACCGTGCCGGTCGTACAGCACCTCGGGCGCCGCGGACGGGCCCCCGGCGCCGGCCGAGTCGCGCCCGATCTCGGCGAGCCGGGCGAAGAGCCCGGTCTGGGCGGTCTCGGTGTGCACGCGCACAGTCAACCACCCCGGCTGTCATTTGTGCCGTGCGACGGGATCGGTCGCCCCGTCGCGGAGCCGCCGCCGGACGACCTTGCCCCGGCCGTTCCTGGGCAGATCCGCCCGGGGGACGAATTCGCAGGGCACCTTGTAGCGCGACAGGTAGCGCTCGCAGTGGCGGCGCAGTTCGTCTGAGGAGAAGAGGTAGGCGGGGTGCTCCACGACGTACGCGACGACCCGTTCGCCGCGCCGCGCGTCGGGGACGCCGACCACGGCGCACTCGTGCACCGCCGGATGCCGCCGCAGCACCTCCTCCACCTCGGACGGGACGACGCTGAACCCGTCCACCTTGATCAGGTCCTGGTGGCGTTCCAGGAGGGTGAGGAAACCGTCCTCGTCCATCACCGCGATATCACCCGTGCGCAGCCAGCCCTTCGACAGGACCCGCGCCGTGGCCAGCGGCGCGTTCCAGTACCCGGCGAACACCTGCGGGCCGCGCACGACCAGTTCGCCCGCCTCGCCCGGCGGCAGGATCCGGGTCGGCCGCCGGGTGTCGACGACGACCGCGTCCGTACTCGGCAGCGGCACCCCCACGGAGTGCTCCCGGCCGCCGCCGAGCGGGTTCGCGGCGACGGCGGGGGACGCCTCGGTGAGGCCGTAGCACTGGATCAGCCCGCGCACGCCCAGCCGCTCCAGCCGCTCGGCGGTGGCCCGCTCCAGCCCCGCCGCGCCCGAGATGAGGACCCGGGCCGACCGCAGGTCGGACGGGCGGAACCCGGGGCTCTCGACCACCCGCTCGTACAGCGTCGGCACGCCCGGGAAGACCGTCGGCCGGTGCCTGCGGAGGGCCGCCAGCACCTGGCCCGGCTGGAAGCGCGGCAGCAGCACCACCGCCCCCGCCGCCATCACCGGCGCGACCAGGCAGCTCATCAGGCCGAAGGAGTGGAACAGCGGCAGCACGGCCAGCGTGACGTCGCGTCCGGGCCGCGCGCCGAGGTCCCAGGCGTGCTGTTGGCAGGCGTTCGCGACGAGGTTGCGGTGCGTCAGCATCGCGCCCTTGGGGCGCCCCTCCGCCCCGCCCGTGTACTGGATCACCGCCAGGTCCCGCGCGGGCTCGACCGGAAGCTGCCGGACGCGCGGCGCGGGCCGCTGCAACTCACCGAACGCGATCACCCCGGGCTCGTCCGGGACGGCCGCCGCGCGCGCCGCCCGTCCGCGCCGCGCCCGCGCCGCCGCCCGCCGGGCGACCGGCAGGTAGTCGGCCGGGGACGTGACGATCACCTGCTCCAGCCGCGCCCGGTTCCGGACGGCCCGCACGGTCGGATAGGAACGATCCACCACGACCGCGACGCGGGCCCCGCAGTCCGCGAGCCGGTGGAGCATCTCCTCCTCGGTGTGGCGCGGGTCGTGCGGCACCGCGACCGCCGCCCGCCGCAGCACCCCGAAGAACGCGATGACCTGCTGCGGGCAGTTCGGCATGACCAGCGCGACCCGGTCGCCCGGCTGGACGCCGAGCCGGTGCAGGCCGTCGGCGAACCGGTCCACGGCGTCGCGCAGCTCCCGGTACCCGATCCGCCGCCCGTAGAAGATCAGCGCGGGCCTGCGCGGGTACCGCTCGGCGGCGTCGTCGAGCAGCCGCGTCAGCGGGACGTCCGGGATCACGATCTCGGTGGGAACCCCCGGCTGATACCACCGCCGCCACGGGCGTGATCGTTGTGACGAGGGCCACATGACCGTGAATTCAACCACCGTCCGGCCGCCCGCGCCCCCCGAAACGATCTCCTCACCGCCCGGGCGCGGAGGATTCAGCCCGCCGTGCGGTAGTGGTAACCGCAGATTTCAGCGAACCCCGCGCGGCCGTACAGGCCGAGCGCCGCTGCGTTGCCTCGTTCCACCTGCAAATACATCCGATCCGCGCCTTGATTGTGGGCGAAATCGGCCAGTGCCGCGAGGACGGCGCGGGCGGCGCCCTTCCCGCGCGCCAAGGGGAGCGTGGCCATGCCGAACACCCCCGCCCAGCCCGTGTCGGCGACCGCGCGCCCCACCGCGACGACCTCGTCCCCGACGAGGGCGCTGGCGTAGGCGCTCGGCCGCTGGACGCGCGCGAGCATGTCCCGTTCGTGGCGGGGGTCGCCGCCGTGGCCGTGCACCGCGTCCCAGGCCTCGAACCAGGCGTCGCCCGGACGGTCGTCCAGCCGGACACGCGGCGCGCCCGGCCACGCCTGCGCGAGGACGTGCGCGGTCGGCGCGGCCTGGAGCGACATCGCGTCGTGCCTGCGGTAACCGCGCTCGGCCAGGATCGCGTCGAGGGCGTCCGCGCACGCCGGAGGGGTGATCTGGAACCGGGCAGCGACGCCGTGACCGGCGTAGAACGCCTCGGCCCGGGCGATCCCGCGCGCCAGCTCGTCCGGCGCGGTGCCGCCGTGGGGCAGCGCCGAGCTCACCCACCACGCGCCGCCGCGGGCATGGCGCAGCCACCACCCGCCGGCGTCCTCGATCCGCTCCGCGGGGACGGCGCGGGCGGCCCGCTCTTGCAGGCCCCTGAGCAGCTCCGGGCTCTCCGCCATGCCGGGGTCAGTGGCCGGTGGCGCCGTCGATGCGTTCGCGGAGCAGGTCGGCGTGGCCGTTGTGGCGCGCGTACTCGACGAGCATCGCCTGGTAGACCCACCGGAGGCTCATCTCGACGCCGCGCCGGGGGTCGAGGTAGACCTCGTCCAGCGCGCGGCCGGACGTCGCCCGGCGGCACAGTTCGATCTCCCGCCGGTAGGTGGCGAGGTCGCGTTCGGCGTCGGCGCCGTCGAGGTCGAACTCGGCGCTCATGTTCTCGTCGGTGCAGTACAGGTAGCCGGGCGTCTCGCCGGCGAACCTCGTCCGGAACCAGTCGCGTTCGACCTCGGCCATGTGCCGGACGAGGCCGAGCAGGCACAGGTTCGACGGCTCGACGCACCGCAGCCGGAGCTGCTCCTCGGTCAGCCCGCCGCATTTCCAGAGCAGCGTCTCGCGTTGCAGGTCGAGCCACGCCTCGGTGAGCGCGCGCTCGTCCGCGGTCGGCTCGCTCAGCGGTTGCAGGACACGGTCGATCTCAGGAGCTGTCCACACCATTAGCGCATTATGCCGGACGCGGGCCCGCCGCCGGGGTCAGATCGGCTGCCGGGAGCCCTCGATCCGGCCCCGGACGAGGCGCGGGTGGAAGTAGCTGATGCCGACGCGGGCCGTGCCGGTGACGCAGAAGATCTGGTAGCCGTTGCGGCCGTCCTCGTCCGGGACGGCGAAGTCCTCGGGGACGAACATGCCCTCGGCCGCCATCGCGCCGAACCAGCGGCCGAGCGCGTACTCGTCCGCGAAGCTCTCCAGGCCCGTGCCGCGGCGGCCCAGCGTGTAGCGGACCTCGTAGGAGCAGCCGTCGGGGGGGAACCTCATATGCGCCCCGCCCCGCGGCAGACGTTGCACCGGACGCCCGTCGCGGTGCTGGTGCCGGTGCCGTCGCAGCCGGGACAGGAGCGCGTCGGCGGCTTGGTGTGCTTGCCCACCGGGCCATCGTAGGGCCCCGACCGGCGGACCGCCCCCATTTCGCGTGCGATCCCCCCGGGGGCCCGGCGATCCGGCGGCGGGTCAGGCGTCCGCGACCTTCAGGACGAGGTCGGTGACCCAGTCGTTCGGGTCGGGCACCTCCGCCGGGTGGGTCTTGAGGACCTCCAGGCGGCACGCCCACCGCTCGCCCCCCTCGGCGGGTGCCCTGTCCCAGGTGTGGCCCTGGGACGTCCCCCACGCGAGGACGGCGGCGGTGACCTCCACCAGCCGAGCGGGATGCCCGACATGGGTGTAGGTGACGTAGCGGCCCGCGGGCAGCGCGGCCGGGTAGACCTCGCCCTCACCCTCGACGGGCGCCGCCACGGGCGCCCCGGCCTCGACGACGAGGGTGCCCGGCATGTCGACGACCTCGTATCGGATGAAGGGCGCGCCCGCCGGTGCGACGCCGCGGGCCGCCAGCCACTCCAGGATCACGGGGACGCGGTCGGCGATCTCCGCGACCGTGGCGGCTGTGACGTTCCGCCGCACCGCGGCGTAGGGGACGGCGGGGCGCTCCTCGACGGCCGGTTCCACCGGCAGGTTCGTGGTCATGGACAGGTGGACCGCCGTATCCGCGGAAACTCATCGCCGCCCGCCCCGGCGTGCCTCGTCCGGGGCCCGGATCTCCTATCCTCGGCTGACGGTGCCGGTCCCCGGGGGACCGGCGTCACCTCATACGCTGACTTTCTTGATCGATCCGGGAGGCCCGACCGTGAGGGCGGTGCCGTGCCCCTCTCCGTGAGCCCCGACCGCAGGAGCGCTACCGTGCAGACGACCGTGCCGACCACCGCGCCGATGGCCCTCACGACGTCGATCCGCCCCTACGACTGGGGGTCGGTGACCGCGCTGCCGGAACTGCTCGGCACCGCGCCGACCGGGCGGCCGCAGGCGGAGCTGTGGGTCGGCGCGCACCCGGCGGCGCCCTCGTCCGCCGACGGGACCCCGCTCGGCGAGCTCATCGCCGCCGACCCGGACGGCATGCTCGGCGCGCCCGCGGCGGAGCGGTTCGGGGCGACGCTGCCCTACCTGCTCAAGATCCTCGCGGTCGAGCGGCCGCTGTCGCTCCAGGTCCACCCGACGCTCGCGCAGGCCGAGGCGGGGTTCGCCGCGGAGGAGGCGCGCGGCATCCCGGTCGACGACCGGGCCCGAAGCTACAAGGACCCTTACCACAAGCCCGAGATGATCTGCGCGATCACCGACTTCCACGGCCTGTGCGGGTTCCGCGAGCCGTCGGCGACCGCCGACCTGCTCGAAGGCCTCGGCGTGGCCGAACTGCTCCCGTGGGCCCGGATGCTCCGCGCGGAACCGGCGGAGAAGGCGCTGCCCACCGTGCTTTCGGAGATGCTGGACGGGAGGGTCCCGGTCGCCAGCGTGGAACGCTCTCTCGGGCCCGTCCACGCCGGCATCGCGCGCGCGCACCCGGGCGACCCGGGAATTCTCGCGGCGCTGCTGCTGAACCATTTCACGTTGCGGCCCGGCCAGGCCGTCTTCCTGGACGCGGGCGTCCCGCACTGCTATCTCGGCGGCCTCGCCGTCGAGGTCATGGCGAACTCCGACAACATCCTGCGGTGCGGCCTCACCGGAAAGCACGTGGACGTTCCCGAGCTGCTGCGCGTCGTCGACTTCGCGCCCACGACGCCCCACCGGGTGGCGCCGGACGCCGGGCCGGGCGGCGAATTTCGGTACAGCCCGCCCGTCCGCGAGTTCGCCCTCGTCCGCCACGACCTGGACGGCGCGACGCACGAACTCCCCACGGGCATTCCGCAGGCGCTCCTTTGCGTGAAGGGCAAAGCCCGCATCATCGGCCAGGACGGCGCGCTGTCCCTACGCCCAGGCGAAGCAGCCTTCGTCCCCGCGAACGCGTCCACCCCGAAACTCACCGGTGAAGGCACCCTCTACCGCGCCATCCCCGGTGCCGACCACTGACCTCGACACGAGATCACTTCTCTCTGTCTCTGAAACGTTGGTTTCTCTCCGTCAGCCAGACCAAAAGCGCGGCCAGAAGAGTGGCGCCGATCATCCAAGAAACTATCGCCTTCGTGCTTTGCTGTGAATATATCGGTTTATAGATCATGAAGGCGGCCCAGCATGTGCACACCAAGATAATCCGCAGTTTATGGAAGCGATACATATCTTCCTCGGTATCCAGATCGACGCGGTGCCGGTATGACCCCTGCGAGCGGTGGCATTCGCTCGGCGGATGGGACGAGGGCAGCGCCGCACCTCCTGCTCCCCAGGTCTGCCGCCGACCGTGCCAACTCCGTGTCCGTTCGCTGGTCTTCACTCAGACGAAACTCGGCCATCGCGAGCCCCCTGTTTGCGGAGAGATCGTGCGCCCCGCAGGAAGAAGAGCCCCAGAGCGGCCGCCGCTGAGCCGATGATCAGGCAGCCGGTAGCGATTCCCCAATCGCCGTCGGCGAATCCGAGCCATATGGATGCCGCGGCAACAATCAAGGCCACTCCGGCGGAAATGAACCAAATCGACAGGTTGGTGAGAGGTCGAACGGATGGCTTCTGAGCCTTCTCCGGGGACATTTCCGCCTTGGGGGAAGTTGAGGGCATTCTTGTCAAGCTGAGTGCTACTGGGCAACCTCGGCAGCACATCCAGCGGCGGGGAGGGCAGCCTCAGCGAGTTCTCCACGGCCGGATGCCAGGAGGAGTGGCTCCACTTTGACTGTATCGGCGACGTTTCTAAGGCGGCCGTGGGCGATGGCCTATTCAAGAGTCTGTGTTCACCGATTGGAATGACTCCTGTGCCGCGCTCGCGCATACCTGGTCATTTTCAAGCCAAGATAGGACAGCCAGTATCCGCAGAGGGCGGCGATTCCTACGACCATATAGACGATGATGTTTCCGTCGTGAGCCGTCCCTGTGGCGGATGCCACCAAGTAGGCGGTGAGCCCTACGGCGCCCAGAAAAAACCCGGCCATGAAGATCGAATACTGGTACGTGGGCATCAGTGCGGAGTCGGGGACCTCGCGCTTTGGGCGCAGTAGGGCCATAGTCTCATCCTTTCATCGAGGGTGCAGACGTCAACCCAGAGGGTTAACTCCCACGGTCAACGATCCGGTGACGCCGATTCCGCGTCCAAACCCCGCCGCGCCCAGCAGTACAACACCTTCGCCGACGCCTCCAGCCGCAGCTCCGAGAGGGGTGTAGGGGGCGGCAGCCGTGGCGGCGGTGAAAGCGCCGCTGATACAAGCGGATGCTGCCCCGAGGGCTTTGCCGAGGGAGAACCGGCCCGTGGGGTCGGTGTAGTTGACGGGGTTGTCGCTGGCGTAGGCGTAGAGATTGCCGTGAATCGGGTCGGTGAGTCGAGGAAAGGTGTCTTGCTGGGTGAAGCTCCCTTGGCCGGGGGCGTAGTGGCGATGGGAGAGGTAGAGGTTGTTGGTGGCGGGGCGGTCAGGGCGCCGGTGTAGCCGAGGAGGTTGGTGTCGCCGTTGTGGGTCATCTGGGTCACGGTCGGGGAGGAGGTCTGGTTGCCTGCGGCGTCGTAGCCGTACCCCGATGAGGTGATCTGATTCCCCGGATTGAAGGCCAGCGACTGGGTGATGGTGCCCTCGACGGTCTGGTTGGTGCGATTGCCGTCGTCGTCTTTGTGCAGCCGCACGTCCTGGCCCAGCCGGGACCGCCAGCCGGGCGAGATCATCCCGGTCGGGGCGTCGGCGGCGTGCAGCAGGCTGTTGTAGGCGGCGCCGCTGCGGTGGGACGGCCCGGGCTTGGGGGTGCCCGCGTTCGGCGACCCGATCTCGGGAGAACACCCCAATGACGGTCTGCCGTCCGGCCGTAGTCTCTCCTTTCCGTGAACCGGATCGGGACGGGCGCCGTCACGACAGGGCGTTGTCAAATGGGCGACCTCTGGTTTCAGGGGGAGTGCGGGTCGCCTTTCGGCAGTGGTCGAAAGGCGCGGCTTCAGTGCTGAGGCCGGATGAGGAACGCGCAGTCTTCGCAGGCCCGCACGATGGTGCCGTCAGGCAGGGTGCCGACCGGCACCCGTGGCAGTGGGAACCGCTTATGGCACGCCACGCAGGCCAGCCCGAGACACTGGGGGGTCGTTAACGACTCAGGATCGATGATCACCGGATGGACGTACCCCACGGGCCGGCTCGGCCCGGCGTGTCAGCGATGATGGGGGGCATTCTTACCGGTCTCCTGTTTCGCGGTGGTGCGGGTGGTGGTCGGCGGGAGGTACGCCAATGATCATGGAGCACAATCCGGTGCCAGTAAAGAGTCTTTTCAGTTACTGACGTTGACAGATAGTCAAGGTCAAAGTTGTGTTCGGGTGGAGCCGAATTGACGAAAGGTAAAAGTAAGGTAAAGTGTGCTGATCTTGGCAACGGGTGGGGTGGAGGGCGGCCAGGTGGATCGCTCCTGCTCGGCCGCGAGGGACGGGTCGTGGGCCTCCCTTGCTGTGCTCGCGCAGGTGAGTGGGTGTCAGAGCGGCTGCGGCGGACGGAATCGGACCCGTTCCTCAACGCTTCCTTAACGGGGGCATAAGGGGGACGCCTCGGGTGGCGGGGGGTGCGACGTTCGTTGGGTGGCACTGCGAATGGGCAAGGACATCGGTTCGGTCGCGTCGCGCGCCGCGGTCCTGCGGGCGTTCCGGGCGCTGCCGCCCGCGCACCGCGAGATCCTCACCGAGACGGTCTTCCGGGACCGCTCGGTCAACCAGGCGGCGGCGTTGCTGGGGGTGCCGGTGGAGGTGGTGAAGGTCCGCGTCTACCGGGCGCTCCGCGCGCTTCACGGCGCCTTGGAATAGGGGCGCGGAAAAGGAGTTGCCGGGTGGCGGCCCGCGCTGTCAGAGTTGGTCTCGAAAGGGAACGGACGAGGGTGGAAGGAGCGGGCCGATGCGTCGCCATCGAGTGCACAGTCGAAGCCGCTTCGGTCTCGGGGGCCGCCGTCGGACGTGATTCCCGCGTTTCGATGACGACCGCCCGCGGACCGATGTCCGTCCGGGCGGTCTCGTTTTTCTCCGGAGGGTTGGCCGAGCGGAAAGGCATCGGCTTGCTAAGCCGTGGTCAGGGGCGACCCTGCGCGAGTTCGAATCTCGCACCCTCCGCGAGCATGTCTCCGTGGCGCAGCGGAAAGCGCGCCGGGTCGCGGACCCGGAGGGCGCAGGTTCGAATCCTGCCGGAGACGCGGCGTCCGTGGTGTGGTGGCCTGCACGTCAGGTTGTGATCCTGAAGGTTCCGGTTCGATCCCGGGCGGACGCCCTTTTGTCGTGACCTGGTTTGGTTATCGTGTTCTGTCGGATTGCGGCGGTGGATATCGCGCGCGCCAGATCCGGCTATCGTCCACGCCAGATATTGTCCGCGCGCTTACCTTGCGATGAGCCGATTCCGGAAACGTTCGCGCCATGGACTTCTCCGCCGCCAGCGTCGCACGCCGCCGGTTCCTGGCGTTCGGCATGCCGGTCGCTCTCGCGCTGACCCTGGCCGGCGCGCCCCTCGAAGCGAGCGCCGCGCCCGTGGTCTATCTCGACCACGGGCATCCCGTCCGGGAGCGGGTCGAGGACCTGCTCGCCCGGATGAGCCTGGACGACAAGATCGGCCAGATGGTCCAGCCCGAGCGGCGGTCCATCGAGCCGGCCGATGTCGCCCGGTTCCGGATCGGGTCGGTGCTGTCGAGCGGCGGGTCGGCGCCCAGCCCCAACAACGCGCGCTCCTGGGCGGACATGTACGACGGGTACCAGCGGGCGGCCCTCGGCACGCCGCTGCGCGTCCCGATGATGTACGGGGTGGACGCGGTGCACGGCCACAACAACGTCGTCGGCGCGACGATCTTCCCGCACAACATCGGGCTCGGCGCGACCCGCGACCCGGAACTGGTGCGGCGGATCGGCGCCGCGACCGCCGAGGAGATGACCGGGACCGGCGCGGACTGGAACTTCGCGCCGTGCGTGTGCGTCGTCCGCGACGACCGGTGGGGGCGGACGTACGAGTCGTTCGGCGAGGTCCCCGGGCTGCCGTCCGCCATGACGACGGTGATCGAGGGGCTTCAGGGGCGCAGCCTGGGCGACGGCCCGACGTCCGTCCTCGCGACGGCGAAGCACTTCGTGGGGGACGGCGGCACCGACGGCGGCGACGACCAGGGCGACATGCGCGTGCCGGAGGCGGAGCTGCGCGCCGTCCACCTGCCGCCGTTCCGGGAGGCCGTGCGGCGGGGCGTGGGGTCGGTGATGGCGTCCTACAGCTCCTGGAACGGCGTGAAGCTGCACCGGAACCGCTACCTGATCACCGAGGTCCTCAAGCGCGAGCTGGGGTTCACCGGGTTCGTCGTGTCGGACTACAACGGCATCGACCAGATCGACGGCGAACCCGGGTTCACCCGCGCGGAGGTCGCCGCCGCGGTCAACGCCGGGATCGACATGGTGATGGTGGCGCAGCGGTGGCGCGAGTTCATCGACGACCTGCGCGCCGCCGTGCAGGGCGGCGAGGTGCCGATGTCGCGGATCGACGACGCGAACCGGCGGATCCTCGCGCAGAAGTTCCGGCTTGGGCTGTTCGAGCGCCCGCTGGCCGACCGCCGCTACCTGGCCACGGTCGGCGGCGCCGCGCACCGCGCCCTCGCCCGCCGCGCGGTCGCCGCGTCGCAGGTGGTGCTGAAGAACGACGACGACGTGCTGCCGCTCGACCGGGACGACGAGAAGATCTTCGTGGCGGGCCGGAGCGCGGACGACATCGGCCGCCAGTCCGGCGGCTGGACGATCACCTGGCAGGGCGCGCCGGGCGCGACCACGCCCGGCACCACGATCCTGGAAGGCATCCGGCAGGTGGCAGGAAAGGGGCGGACCGTCACCTACGCCGAGGACGGCGCCGGCGTCGACCGCTCCTACGACGTGGCGATCGCCGTCGTCGGCGAGCGCCCGTACGCCGAGTACAAGGGCGACCGCACCGACGACCTGCGGCTCAGCGGCACGGACCTGAAGACCATCGACAGGCTCCGCGCCGCCGACATCCCGGTCGTGGTGGTGCTGGTCTCGGGACGGCCGCTGGACGTCACGTCCGAACTGCGGCACTGGGACGGGTTCGTCGCGTCCTGGCTCCCGGGCACCGAGGGCGCCGGTGTCGCCGACGTCCTGTTCGGCGACACCGCGCCATCAGGACGCCTGCCCGTCTCCTGGCCCCGCTCCGCCGCGCAGGAGCCGATCAACGCGGGCGACGGCAAGACCCCCCTGTTCCCGCTCGGCGCCGGCCAGCCCTACGAGGACGGCTGACCGGCGCGATCCCGCGCGCCGACGGGCGGCTAGCGGGCGAAGATGCCGAGGGCGTCGTAGACGTGCCAGGAACCGGTCTTCTTCCTGATCGTCACCGCGTTCTTGCCCCTGCGCATCGCGGCGCGGGGGAGTTGCAGCTCGACATAGGACGGCTTGAGCAGCGTCCCCGGCACCGTGGCGTCGCCTTCGAGCGACCCGCGCGTCGCGCCGTTCTCCAGCTTCACCTCGGGGACCGCGGTGCCGTTGGCCGAGATCAGCAGCGTGCCCGGGAGGGTGGCGTGCGTGTCGATCAGCCAGAACGACAGCCACGTCTCGGCGGGCACGGTGTCCAGGTTGAACCGGAACGTGGTGGTGCTCTCCCGGCTGCCCGCCCATTTGTCCGCCGGGCCCGGCTGGATGTAGGACCAGTCGGTCTCGGGCTTGCTCGTGCCGTAGGTGTAGTCGACGCCGTTCGGGAACCGGTCCTTGTACTGGGCGTATCCGTCGGGGGCGAGCGCGAACCCGAGGCTCTTGTGGTCGTACTTGCCGACCCTGGCGATCGGCTGGGCCGACAGCGCGACCGACTCCGCGCTGTGCGCCTCGACCAGGGCGGACGGTTCGCTCCGCGCGCCCGACGCGTCCACCGTCACGATGCGGTAGAACCAGTCCTGCCGGTGGCCGCCCTGCCGGTCGTGCAGGAACGAGGCGTAGACGGTCTTGGTGAGCAGCGTGTCGGGGCCGACGGTGAAGTCCCGGGACCGCGAGGCGTAGACGGCGTAGTGGTCGACGAGCGGGTGGTACGCCTCGCCCTCCCAGGTCAGCCGGATACGGCCCACCTCGGCGGCGGCGCGGATCCGCTCCGGCGGGAGCGGATCCTCGGCCGCCGACGCCCTGCCGGGGCCGGCGAGGATCACCGCGGGGACGGCCGCCGCGGCGGTGCCGAGCGCGGCGCGCCGCGACATGGCTGGATTCGACATGGTTCAGACCTCCCGGTTCAGACCGGGGCGTCCGGCCTCGGTGACGAAACGCGCCGCGGTCGCCACCGGGGCGCCGGGCCTGGTGACGTACGGCACGGTCATGAACTCCGACGTCAGCGCCGTCGGCGTCATGCGGCAGCGCACGTAGCCGCGCCGCGCGTTGTAGAGCTTGACGTGCGGGTTCGACAGCCAGACCTCGGCGCTGCCGTCGGTGTCGGCGCCGTCCCCGTCCGAGGCGACGGAGCCGCACACGAGCTCGGTGCCGACGGTCGCCGAGGAGGGGTTCGACCAGGTGGCCTTCAGCTCGGCGGCGGCGTGCCGGTGGATGTCGCCCGACAGCACGACCGGGTTGGCGACGCCGTACCGCTTCCACGCGGAGAACACCCGGTCGCGGTTGGCGGGGAAGCCGTCCCACATGTCGTTGCTGTACGAGGCGCCCGCGCCCGGCGTCCGGTCGACCTGCGCCATGACGACGCCGGTGACGTGCAGGTTCCAGGTCGCGTCGGAGGTGCGCAGCCCGTCGTAGAGCCACTGCTCCTGGCGGTCGCCGAGGATCGAGCGGCGCGGGTCGTGGCGCTCCGGCGAGTCGTCCACGACCTGCCCGGCCGGGTACTTGTCGCGGTACTGCCGGTTGTCGAGGACGTCCAGCTGCGCGAGCCGCCCCCACTGCCGCCGCTGGTAGAGGTCGATGGCGGGGCCGTCCGGAAGGGACGCGGCGCGCAGCGGCAGGTTCTCGTACAGCGCGCGGTAGGCGACGGCGCGGCGGCGCAGGAAGTCGCCCGGCGCGATGCCCGTCTCCGACCAGTCGTTGGCGTAGTTGTTCTGCACGTCGTGGTCGTCGGTCGTGAACACCCACGGCGCGGCGGCGTGCGCGGCCTGGAGGTTCGCGTCGGTCTTGAACAGGGAGTATCGCAGCCGGTACTGCTCCAGCGTCGTGGCCTCGACGGCGTGCTCGGCGCCGGGCAGCGCGACGCCCTGCCGCCACATGTTCTTCTCGGTGATGCCGTACTCGTAGATGTAGTCGCCGAGGAACAGGACGAGGTCGGCGTCCTCCTTGGCGATGTGCTGGAACGCGGTGAAGTGGCCGTGGTACCAGGCCGCGCACGACGCCGCGACGAACCGCAGCTCGGACGGGCTGGACTGCGGGTCGGGCGCGGTGCGCGTGCGGCCCACCGGGCTCAGCTCCGTCCCGGCGCGGAACCGGTAGAAGTACTCCCGGCCCGGGCTCAGCCCGTTCACCTCGGCGTGCACCGAGTGGCCGAGCTCCGGCGACGCGACCGCCTGCCCCCGCTGGACGACGCGGGTGAACCGCTCGTCCTCGGCGACCTCGTAGTCGACGGTGAAGGCGCTGCGCGGCATGCCGCCGTGGCCGTCCGGGTCGAGCGGGCGGGGGGCGAGCCGCGTCCACAGGACGACGCCGTCCGGCAGCGGGTCGCCGGACGCGACGCCCAGCGTGAACGGGTCGGCCGGGACCCTCGGGCCGGCGGTCTGCGCGGCGCCGGCGCGGCCGGTGCCGAGCGCGAACGCGGCGGCTCCGGCGCCGGTCGCCGCCAGGAACGTGCGGCGCGCGGGCAGGGGGGATCTCATTGGGGTGCTCCAAGTGGTGATCGGCGGACGCGGGGCGGCGCGGGGTGCGGTGTGGCGGGGTGCGGCGTGGCGGGGTCAGTCGGCGAGGGCGGTGAGGGCCTTCTGGAGGTCGTCGGCGGCGCGCTCGACGGTCTTCCCGCCGGTCACCGCGGCCGTGACCTGCTCCTGGATCGCGACGCTGACCTCGTTGTAGCGGACGACGACCGGACGCGGCCGGGCGCTGTCCATGCCCTTGCGCAGCGCCGGCAGGTACGGGTACTTCTTGATCATTCCGGGGTCGTCGTAGAGCGCGGCGAGCGACAGCGGGAACGACTGCGCCCGCCCGTACTCGCCCTGGACGGACGGCGAGACGATGTAGGCGATGAAGTCGCGCGCGCTCGCCTGGTGCTTGGAGAACGCCGACACCGCCAGGTTGTTGCCGCCGAGCACGCCCGAGCCGGGGCCGCGCTCGCCGGGGATGGGCGCGACGTCGAACCGTCCGGCCACCTTGGAGCCGTCCTTCTCGGACGCGAGCGCATACACATAGGCCCAGTTGCGGTGGAACAGGAGCGAACCCTCCTGGAAGGCGCGCCGTCCTTCCTCCTCCTTGAACGTCACGCCCTTGCCGGGGATCGTGCCGTTGTGGAAGCCGTCCACGAGGAACCGGAGCCCGGCCCGGGCCTGCGGCGTGTTCACCTGGGGCTTGCCCGCGGCGTCGAACACCTGCCCGCCCGCCGACTGCACCGCCTCCGCGTAGTTGACGGTGAGCCCCTCGTACTTGGCGTACTGGCCCGCGTAGCAGTCCACGCCCTTGCCCTCGGGCAGCCGCTTCACCTTCGCGCAGTCCTCGCGCATCTCGGCCCAGGTCGCCGGCGGCGCCTGCACGCCCGCCTTGGCCAGCAGGTCCTTGCGGTAGTACAGGACGCCGGTCCCGGTCAGCCACGGCTCGGCGTACAGCCGTCCCCGGTACATGCCGGTCCCGAGCGCGGCCGGGACGAGCGTGCGGGCGTCGGCGAGGTCCTTCGGCAGCTCCCGGATCCAGCGGCGGGCGGCGAACTCCGCCGTCCACACCGCGTCCAGCCGCACCACGTCGTAGGCGTCGGACTTGATCCGCATGTTCTGGACGAGCTGCTGCCGCGCCTGGTCGCCGTCCTCGGGCAGCTCGACCAGCCGCGCCTTCTCGTTCGGGTGCGCCCCGTTCCAGCGCTCGACGAGCTTCGGCACCGTCCGGGTGAGGTCCTTGCCGAGCGCGATCGTGATCGGGCCCCGGGCGTCGTTGCCGGACGGGCCCGCCGCCTCGCCGCCGTCGTCGCCGGAGCCGCACGCGGCGAGGCCGAGCGCGCCGAGGGCCAGGGCGAGCGTCGCCGCGCCGGCCCGCAGGGATCTGGTCGTCATGGGAGGACCGTGCCTTTCGCCGGGGGATCGGTGGGTGACTTATCGAGGCTCAGCTCGACGACCGTTCCGCTCCGCCGGGCGCGTTCGGCGGCCCAGACGACGCGGTGCGAGGCGAGGCTCTCCCGCCCGCCCGAGTGCAGCGCGGACGGGTCGCCGGTGGCGATCGCCTCGACGAACGCGTCGGCCAGCGCCTCGTCGGCCTCGTCGTGGCGGCCGTCGGGCGGTGGGTCGGTTCCGGTCTCGGTCTCGATGACCTCCAGCCCGCCGGTGCGGAAGTCGCGGACGGCGAGCCGCGTCCCGTCGCCCTCGACGCTGCCGAGCGTCCCGAAGATCCGGGTCTGGCGCGGCGCGGCGGCGGCGAACGCGGTCATCGTGAACACGCCGGTCGCGCCGGACGGGAACTCTATGTTCACGACCTGGTGGTCCACGACGTCGTTGTCGCAGCCGTAGACGCAGCGGCCGTAGGGGCCCTCGCGCAGCGCCCGGAGCACGCCGTCCTCGGTGCGGTCGTGGGTGACCGCGCCGAGCGGCCACACCTCCATCTTCGGGTCGCCCAGGCACGACAGGTAGAGCCGCTTCGCCGAGTACGGGCAGGACGCCTCGACCGGGCAGTCGAGGCAGCGCGCGGTCGCGCCCTCGGGGCGGTTCTCGGGCCGGAAGTGCGACAGCCGCCCGAACGAGCCGACCCGCGCGGGGGCCTCGCCCATCACGTGGACGAGCCAGTCGATATCGTGGCAGGACTTCGTCATCAGCATCGGCCCGGACTCGTCCTCGCGACGCCAGTGCCCGCGGACGTAGGAGTGGGCGTGATGCCACCAGCCGACCGGTTCCAGGTGCTGGACGCTGACCGGCGTGCCGATCCGTCCGGCGCCGATCAGCTCCCGCAGCGCGCGGGTGTAGGGCGTGTACCGCAGGACGTGGCACACCGCGAGCATGACCCCGGCGCGCTCGGCGGCCTCGACGACGCGGCGCGCGTCGTCCTCGGTGGTCGCCATCGGCTTCTCCAGCAGGATGTGGCAGCCGAGGCCCGCGAAGGCGATCGCGGGCTCGGCGTGCTCGGCGTCCTGGGTCGCGATGATCACACCGTCGGCGATCCTCCCGGCGGCGGCCATCTCGCGCCAGCCGGGGAACGCCAGCTCGGGCGGGACGCCGTGCTCGGCGGCGAACC
The DNA here is from genome assembly GCF_022751215.1 of Actinomadura terrae. Lineage (GTDB taxonomy): Bacteria > Actinomycetota > Actinomycetes > Streptosporangiales > Streptosporangiaceae > Spirillospora > Spirillospora terrae. The sequence goes on from NZ_JAICDG010000003.1 coordinate 341,443, forward strand.
GGGCGCGCCGGGCGGGATCGGCCTCGGCGACCGCGACGACGCGTCCCCGGCCCGCGCGGGCGATGCGCCGGGCGTAGGCCGTGCCCCGCAGTCCAGCCCCGGCCACGGCGATCGCCGGTCCCGTCATCTTCACCTTGTGTGCCTCCTGACCTGGGTGGATACCCTGGAACCGGTGTTCGTCCGGACTTAAGAAAACACATTTCATAAGTATTTTGGCAATAATGTCGTCCGTCCACCGATCTCTGTCAAGAGGTGCCGTGTCCGAACACTCCCTGCACGGGGGCGACCCGTCGGTGCTCCGCCGCCTCAACTCCGCCGCGATCCTGCGGGCGCTGCGCGAGGGCGGCGAGTCGACGCTGACCGAGCTCGCCAACCAGGTCGGGCTGTCCCGGCCGACCACCGAGGGCGTCATCGCCGCGCTCGCCGACCGCGGCCTGGTCGCCGAGGCCGCGCCCCGCCAGGGCACCGGCCTCGGCCGTCCCGCCCGCCGCTACCGGTTCCGCGCCGAGGCCGGGTACGCGCTCGGCATCGAGATCGACGCGCGCCGGGTGCGGCTCATGGTCGCCGACCTGGCCGGCGAGGTCGTCGGCGGGCACCGCGCCCGCCTGGACGTCGCCGGACCGCCCGCCGAACGGATCGCCGCCGTGCGCGCCGCCGTCAAGGCGTGCCTGGCGTCCACGGGCGTCGCGCGGCACGAGCTGCGCGCGGTCGCCGCCGGGACGCCGGGCGTCGTCTCGCCGGACGGCACCATCGTGTTCTGCACCGTCGTCCCGGGCTGGAAGGGCGTCAACCTCGCCCGCGAGCTGGCCCGCTCGTTCAGCTGCCCCGTCATGGTCGACAACGACGCCAACCTCGCCGCGCTGGCCGAGCGGTGGCGCGGCGCCGCCCGCGCCGCCGACGACGTGATCTGCGTCCACGCGGGCCTGCACACCGGCATCGGCGCGCTCATCGGCGGACGGCTGCACCGGGGCCGCTACGGCGCCGCCGGGGAGATCGGGATGCTGCCCGAGCTGGGGCTGCGCGACACGACGGCGGGCCTCATCACCGGCTCGGACGTGGGTCCCGAGGCCGCGCTCGCCGCCCTCGCCGGGATCGCCGCCGCGGGCCCCGCGCTGGACGACGCCGAACGCGTCCTCGCCGTCGCCGGGTGGGGCGGCGCCGAGGCGCAGGCCGTCGTGGAGCGGCTCGCCGGGCGGATGGCCCGCGGCATCGCGGCGATGGCGCTCGCCCTGGACCCCGAGGTCATCGTGGTCGGCGGGCCGCTGATCCGGGCCGGTGACCTGCTGATCGCCGAGCTGCGCCGGCAGGTCAGGCCGCTGTGCCTCAGCCCCGTCCGGATCGAGGCGTCCGAACTCGGCGACGAGTCGGTGGGGCTCGGCGCGCTGCGGCTCGCGCTCGACCGCATCGACGAGGACCTGTTCCGCCTCGACCCGAGGACGGACGCGGGCGAGGGGCGCCGCTCCGGCGAGGTTCGCCGAGCGCGGCCGTCGCGGTCGGCATGAACCGCCAGACCCCGGTGGGACGCGTTGACCGGGCCGCGGGCGGCGCCTAACGTCCCGGGCAGTCTCTGAAGGCCGCTCCGCAGACCCTCCCGGGAAGGCGCCGCGCCGATGCACGTGTTCCGCCGCTCCCGCCGCCGGCCACGCCATGATCGGACCGTGCACCGGTTGCTCGCCGCCGCCCTGCCGGCCCTGTTCGCGCTGGTCACGGCGTCGCCGTCCAGCCTCGCCGCCGGGCCGGGGCCGCTCGCGCCGCCGCCCGACGTCTACACCTACCTCGACGATCCCGGGATGACGGGGGAGGGGCAGGAGCCGCCGCACGCCGTGCTCCGCCCCTATGACGGCGCCCGCGAGGCCCGCGCCGGGGAGGCCCGCCGCTGGACGCGGTCGCTGAACGGCACCTGGCGTTTCGCGCTCGCCGACCGTCCCGCCGAGGTGCCCGCCGGCTTCTACCGCGACGGGTACGACACGTCAGGGTGGCGCGAGGTGCGCGTGCCGCACACGTGGCAGAGCGACCGCCTCGACCATCCGGTGTTCCGCAACATCCCGACCGAGGTCGTCCCGGACGACCCGCCGAGGACGCCGCGCGACATCAACCCGACCGGCGCCTACGTCCGGACGCTCGACCTGCCCGCCAGTTGGGAGGACCGCCGGACGCTGCTGCGCTTCGAGGGCGTCACCAGCGCCTACCTCGTCTGGGTCAACGGCCGGTACGCGGGCTACGACCAGGGCGGGTACACGCCCGCCGAGTTCGACGTCAGCGGCCTCGTGCACGCGGGCGCGAACCGGGTCGCCCTCCAGGTGCACCGATGGAGTTCCGGGTCCTACCTGGAGGACTACGACCAGTGGCGGTTCAGCGGAATATTTCGCGACGTCTGGGCGTACTCCACCCCGAAGACGTATGTGGGGGACGTCGCGGTCCACACCGACCTGGACGCGGCCTACCGGAACGCGACGCTCACCGCCGACATCACGCTCGGCAGCAGGCAGGGCCCGCAGGGGGAGCACACCGTCCGCGCCACGCTGGCCGACCCGGACGGACGCGTCGTCCAGCGCTTCTCCGGCTCGGCGACCGTGCGCGGCGAGACCACGTCCCTGCGGCTGCGCGCGCCGGTGGCCGACCCGGCGAAGTGGACCGACGAGACCCCGAACCTGTACACGCTGCTGCTCGAACTCGCCGACGAGCGGGGACGCGTCGTCCACACCACCCGCGAGACGGTCGGGTTCCGCGAGATCGAGGTCCGGGACCGGCAGGTGCTCGTCAACGGAAGGCGCGTCCTGGTCAAGGGCGTGAACCGGCCCGAGACCGACGCCCGGACCGGACGGCACCAGACCCCGGACCGCATGGAGACCGACGTCGCGCTGATGAAGCGGCTGAACGTCAACGCCGTCCGCACGGCGCACTACCCGTCCGACCCCTACCTGTACGACCTCGCCGACCGGCGCGGGCTGTGGATCGACGACGAGGTCGACGCCGAGACCCACAACTGGCAGGACTGCTCCAAACCGGCCGGGCGGGACTGCCTCGCCGACCGCCCCGAATGGCGGGCGGCTTTCCTCGACCGGTTCCAGGCGATGGTGGCGCGCGACAGGAACCATCCGAGCGTGCTGCTGTGGGACACGGGAAACGAGGCCGGGCTCGGTGCCGCGCACTACGCGATGGCGGAATGGGCGAAGCAGGTCGATCCGTCCCGTCCGCTGTATCACCAGTCCAACAGCCCGAACGGCGACGCCCCCTACGCGCAGGTGTGGGGGCCGCGTTACCCGACTCCGGCCCGGTTGGAGAAACAGGCGGCGGACACTCAGAAACCCATCATCCTTGGTGAATACGCGCACGCGATGGGGAACAGCCTCGGGAACTTCCGCGAGTTCTGGGACGTCATCAGGCGGCATCCGCAGACGCAGGGCGGGTTCATCTGGGACTGGGCCGAGGCGAACCAGCGGCAGCCCCTCATCACCACTCCCGACGGCTCGGGCAACCGGATTCTGAGCTGGCTCCAAGGGCTGCCGAAGACCGTGGACGGCCATCGCGGAAAAGCCCTTTACTTCTCCGGCCTCGACGATTTCGTCGAGGTCTACCGGGACCGGCGCCTCGACCTGACCGGCACGGCGCTCACACTGGACGCGTGGGTGAAACCCGTCCGCCCGTGGACGGGCGACTTCACCATCGTCGCCAAGGGCGACCATTCCTACGCGCTGAAGATGTCGAACGAGCGGACGCTGGAATTCTTCGTCCACAGCGGCACCTGGCGGACGGTGCGCGCCCCCGTCCCGCCGAACTGGTACGACGCGTGGCACCGCGTGACCGGCACCTACGACGGCACCGCCCTGCGCCTCTACGTGGACGGACACCAGGCCGCGTCCGTCCCGTTCTCCGGCGCCATCGACCGTTCGTCCGCCGACCTCAACGTCGCCCGCAATTCCGAGACCATGCAGGACAACTACAAGGGGCGCATGGCGCACGGCACGATCGACGACGTCCGCGTCTACGGCCGCGCGCTGGCGCCCGCCGAACTCGGCGCGGGCGCCGATCCGAAGCGGGACGCGATTCTCGCGCTCGACTTCGACCGGTTCGACACCGAGGGCACGTTCCTGTCCAACGGGCAGAGCCTTTCGGGGGTGGACGGCCTCGTCGGCTCCGACCGCTACGTCCAACCGGAGACGGCGCAGCTCTCCTGGGTGCAGTCACCGATCCGGGTCACGAGGCAAGGGGACGCCGTTTCCGTTTCGAGCGAGCGGGTCTTCGCCGGCACATCCGACCTGGAACTCCGCTGGAAGTACACCGAGGGCGGTCGGACGCTCAAGGCAGGGGCGATGGCGTTGGACCTGCCGCCGGGCGGGGCGGTGCGTCCGCCGATTCCGGAGCCGCCCGATAACCCGTCCAATGCGGAACGGTGGCTGACCGTGGAGGCGGTGCTCGAACACCGCACCTGGTACGCACCGGCCGGGCACGTGGTCGGATTCGGGCAGTTCTCAGCCGGGGGTGCCGCCATTCCCGGCCTGCGGAAGGCCGCCGGGGGAGAACCCGAGGTCAGCGAGAACGCCGAACAGGTCGTGGTCTCCGGGAAAGGCTTCCGATACGTCTTCGACAAGCGCAAGGGCACGCTCACCTCAATGCGCGCCCGGGGAACCGAACTGCTGCGCACCGGCCCAGAACTCGACGTGTGGCGCCCGCCGATCAGCAACGAGACCTACACCTGGGGACGCGCCGAGGGCGAGGATTGGCGGCGGGCGGGCCTCGACCGCCTCGTCACGACGCCGTCCTCGACGACCGTCACGCCCGGGAGACAGGTCGTCGTCTCCATCACGTCGAGGTCGGCCGCCCCGGACCGTCCCGGCGCCTGGTTCGACCAGACCGCGACCTACGCCGTCGACGGCTCCGGCCAGATCGAGCTGACCCACCGGGTCGTCCCGCGAGGCGAGGTCCGCGCCCTGCCCTATCTCGGACGCGTCGGCTACACGCTCAAGGCCCCGGCCCGCTTCGACACGTTCGCCTGGTACGGGCGGGGCCCGGTCGAGAACTACCCCGACCGCGAGGACGGCACGCGCATGGGCGTCTGGTCGTCCACGGTCGAGGAGCAGTACGTCCCGTACTACCGGCCCCAGGACCACGGCGACCACGGCGACGTCCGCTGGGCCCTGCTGACCGACGGCCGCGCCGGGCTCCTCGTCGGCGGCGACGTCGAGGCGGGCGTGACCTCCTACGACGACCTCGACCGCGCGCTCTACCCCTTCGCCCGCGTCCGCAACCCGGGCTGGAACACCCTCCACGTCGACCACGCCGTCACGGGGGTCGGCGACACGCCCAACACCGTCCGCCCCGAATACCAGGTCCGCGCCGATACTGGGTACACCTACACGACCCTCATCCGCCCTCTCACCCCACGCGAGGCGATCACGGCACGTGTTCATCGATAACCGTCCGTACTGACAGAGGCTCCCACTAGGGTTTCCTTCGTACGGGCGAGCAGGGGACCGAACCCGACGACAGGAGTCAGATGAGCGCACAGCCAGCGGAACAGCCCATGCTGCCGGGGCAGGTCCAGCGCGTTCCCCGCACCATCCGGGGGATCAGCGACTGGCTGAGCAAGGAGAAGCGGGCCAAGTTCCTGGAGGAGGTCATGGCCGCCAAGGAGGAGGCCGACTTCAAGCAGGTCATGGACGGCTGGTGGGCGGAGGCGCACTTCGACCAGCTCCCTGACCGGGAGGAGCGGCGCGCCAGGGCGCTCCAGCAGATGAGGGAGGGCAGGAAGATCTCGTTGGACGAGATCCGGGCCCGGTGCCGGGGCCGCGACGGCGCGGAGTGAACCTCGGCAAGTCCGGCTGGACCGTCTTCTGCTCCGAAACGGTGTGCGAGGTCATGCTGACGATGCCCGAGCGGGCGGACTTCTTCGTGAGGTTCTTCTGTGACTTCGCCTCCGCGAGCGGCATGGCCGTCGACTCCGGGCAGGCCCCCGCGGGCAAGCCCCTCGACGACGCCGGCGTCGCCTACAACCTCCTCATCGAGGAGATCCACATGTTCATCGAGTATCTCGTGATGGCCGACATTAAGGAGTTCTACGTCACCGAACTCGTCCACGCGGAATGAGTGAGGGCCAGGTGGTCGGCGGGGACGCCGACCACCTGGCCCTTCGGTCGCGGCGTCAGGCGACGATGAGGACGGGGTTCTCCAGCAGCTCGGCCAGCCGCGCCAGGAACTTGGCGCCGGTCGCGCCGTCGCAGGCGCGGTGGTCGACCGAGAGCGTCACGGCCATGCGCTTGCCGGGCACGACCTGCCCGTCGCGGACGACCGGCTCGTCCCGGACGGCGCCGACCGCGAGGATCGCCGCCTCCGGCGGGTTGATCACCGCCGAGAACGAGCTCACCCCGAACATGCCGAGGTTGCTGACGCTGAACGTGCCGCCGCTCATCTCCTGCGCGGACAGCTTGCCGTCCCGCGCCTTGCCCGCCAGCTCGCGCGTCTCCCGTCCGATCTGCGAGACGCTCTTGCGGTCGGCGTCCCGGACGACGGGGACGAGCAGCCCGTCCTCCACCGCGACCGCGACGCCGACGTGCACCCGCTTGTGGAAGAGCAGGTTCTCCTCGGTGTAGGAGACGTTCACCGCCGGGTGCTCGCGCAGCGCGGTCGCGACCGCCTTCACGACCAGGTCGTTCACACTGACCTTGGCGGGGGCGAGCGCCTCGTTCAGCGTCGCGCGGAAGGCCAGCAGCGCCTCGGCGTCCACCTCCCGGTTCAGGTAGAAGTGCGGCGCCTCGCGCTTGCTCTCGGTGAGCCGCCGCGCCGCCACCTTCCGGAACCGGTTCAGCGGGACGGCCTCGACGTCGGGGTCGTCCACCCGCGCCTGGACGGGCGCGGCGGCGGGTGCCGGAGCCGAAGCCGGGGCGGGAGCCGAAGCCGGGGCGCCGTTGCGGATCGCGGCCTCGATGTCGGCGCGAACGACGCGTCCACCAGGGCCGGTGCCGGTCAGCGCGGCCAGGTCGAGGCCGTGGTCGCGCGCCAGCCGCCGCGCCAGCGGGGACGACGGCGGACGCGACGCTCCGTTCCGTCCGGCGGAAACCGGAGCCGGAGCCGCGACGGCCGGAGCCGCAGCCGCGACCGGAGCGGGCTCCTCAGCAGAAGCAGGCTCCTCGGCCGGGGCCTCAGCGGGCGCCGCCGGGGCCGAAGCGGCCGGGGCCGGTGCCGCGCCCTTCGGGGCGATCACCGCGATCGGCGCGCCGATCGCGGCGGACTCGCCCTCGCCGACCAGGATCTTCTCCAGCACGCCGGCCTCGTAGGCCTCGTACTCCATGACCGCCTTGTCGGTCTCGATGTCGACGATGACGTCGCCCACCGCGACCTCGTCCCCCGGCTGCTTCTGCCAGGAGCTGATCACGCCCTCCTCCATCGTGTCGGAGAGCCGGGGCATGAGGATCTCGGTCATCGGGCGTTCTCCAGGGCGAGACGGCCGGTCGCCCGGAGCGTGTCGCGGACGGCGGCGAGCAGGGATTCGGCGGACGGCAGCGCCGCCGTCTCCAGGGACTTGGCGTAGGGGAGGGGCACCTCGGCCATCGCGACCCGGCGGACGGGGGCGTCCAGCCAGTCGAAGGCGCCCTCCTGGATGGTCGCGGCGATCTCGGCGCCGATGCCGTAGGTCAGCCAGTCGTCCTCGGCGACGACGGCGCAGCCCGTCTTGCGGACCGAGTCCACGACCGTCTGCCGGTCGAGCGGACGCAGGCTGCGCAGGTCGACGACCTCGGCGGAGATGCCGTCGGCGGCGAGGGTCTCGGCGACCTCGGCGGCGACGCGCGCCATCCGGGAGTAGCCGATGATCGTGATGTCGGTGCCCGGACGGGTGACCGCCGCGCGCCCGATCTCGGCGGGCTCGATCGCGTCGATCTCGGCCGGCAGCTCGCCCTTGGTGTTGTAGAGGGCGAGGTTCTCCAGGAACAGCACCGGGTCGTCGTCGCGGATCGCGGCCTTCAGCATCGCCGACGCCTCGGCGGGCGTGCTCGGCGCCACGACCTTCAGGCCGGGGATGAAGGAGTAGAACAGCTCGACGTTCTGCGAGTGGGTGGCGCCCAGCTGCTGCCCGCCGCCGCCCGGCGTGCGGATCACCATCGGCACGCTGGCCTGCCCGCCGAACATCCCATAGATCTTCGCGGCGTGGTTGACGATCTGGTCCAGCGCGAGCAGCGAGAAGTTGATCGTCATTATCTCCACGACCGGGCGGAGGCCGAGCATCGCGGCGCCGATCGCGGCGCCGACGAAGCCCTCCTCGGCGATCGGGGTGTCGCGGACGCGGCGCGGCCCGAACTCCTTCAGCAGCCCCTCGGTGATCTTGTAGGAGCCCTCGAAGAGCCCGATCTCCTCGCCCATCAGGAAGATGTTCTCGTCCCGCAGCATCTCCGAGCGCAGCGTGTCCCGGAGGGCCTGGCGGTAGGTGACGGTTGCCCGTTGCGTGGCGGTTGTCATGAAACGGGCTCCTCAGGCGCGGAAGACGGGGTCGGCGGGAAGGCGGCGCAGCTCGCCCGGGACGGGGGTGGCGTAGGTGTAGTCGAACAGCGTCGAGACGTCGGGCGCGGGGCTCGCGTCGGCGAACGCGGCGGCGGCGTCGATCTCGGCCGTGACCTCCGCGTCGAGCGCGTCGCGGTCGTCGTGGGACAGGATGCCGGCCTCCGCCAGCTCCAGCGCCATCCGGGCGAGCGGGTCGGCGGCCTTGAGGGCCTCCTTCTCCTCCTTCGACCGGTAGCGGGCCGGGTCGACGACCGAGTGGCCCTTGAGGCGGGGGCTGACCGCCTCCAGCAGGTACGGCTTGCTCTCGGACCGGGCGCGCTCGACGGCGACGCGCGCCGCGTCCCGCACGGCGACCACGTCGGTGCCGTCCACGCGGGCGCTCTCCATCCGGTACGCGGCGCCGCGCTTGTACAGCTCGGGCTCGGCGGCGGAGTTCTCCACGGTCGTGCCCATGCCGAGACCATTGTTGATCACGACGAAGACGACCGGCAGGTCCCAGAGCCCGGCGATGTTCAGCGACTCGTGGAACGCGCCGATCGCGGTCGTCCCGTCGCCCATGTGGCACATGACGACCTCGTCGCCGCCCTTGTAGGAGACGGCGAGCGCCGCCCCGGCCGCGAGCGGCACCTGGCCGCCGACGATGCCGTAGCCGCCGAGCAGCCGCGCCTGCGCGTCGAACAGGTGCATCGACCCGCCCCAGCCCTTGGACACGCCGGTGGAGCGCCCGTACAGCTCGGCCATGACCCGGTCGGCGCCGATGCCCTTGGCCAGCGCGTATCCGTGCTCGCGGTAGTTGGTGAAGAGGTAGTCGGTGGGACGCAGCGCGTCCAGCAGCCCGACGACCGTCGCCTCCTCGCCCAGGTTCAGATGGCAGTAGCCGCCGATCTTGGCCTCGGTGTAGGCGCGGGCCGCGCGTTCCTCGAACCGGCGGATCAGCAGCATCTGCCGGTAGTAGCCGATCAGCTCCTTGGCATCGGCCGGGGGGACGGCCGCCGCGGGACGCGGCGTCCTGGTGCCGCGCGCTCTGCGGGTACGGGCCGGGGCGGCCGTGCCCGCCGTGCCCGCCGACTGGGTGGTCTCAGCCATCGGCGACCTTCCTCTGTCCGGGGGGAACGCCGTAGGATCACCACGACGCTCACCGATCATCATTGATCAATGATCGATCATATTCTACCCCGGTAGGCCCCGCCTACCATCGCGCCGTCTAATATCTAGTCCCGTGAACGCGCCCATCCCCGCCCCGCTGCTCCGCACCGGGCTCGCCGTCCAGATCCGCGAGTTCATCGTGGACGGGATCAGCGCGGGACGCTGGGAGCCGGGCGAGCGGATCGTCGAGCGGCGCATCGCGTCCGAGCTCGGGGTCAGCCAGGGGCCGGTCCGGGAGGCGCTGCGGCAGCTGGAGGCGCAGGGGCTGATCGAGTCGCTGCCGAACCGGGGCGCCCGCGTCCGCGCGTTCACCGAGCAGGACCTCGCCGAGATCTTCCCCGTCCGCGCCGGGCTGGAGCGGACGGCCGTCGAGCTGGCGCTGCCGCGCATGTCCGGCTGCCTGGACGCGCTGGAGGAGCACAACCGCCGCCTCTGCGAGGCCGCGCGCGCCGACGACCTGCACGAGCAGATGCGGCTGAGCATCGCCTTCCACCGCGAGATCGTCGAGACGGCCGGGAACCGGCTGCTGGTCTCGGTGTGGGAGGGCCTCGGCATCGAGCTCTGGACGACGCTGTCGCTCCGCCTGCACCAGACCGAGATCTACTCCAAGTCGGCCGAGCACGCCCAGCTGATCGAGGCCTTCCGCCGCCGCGACCCGGAGGCGCCGCGCCTGCTCCACGACCACGTCATGAACTACGCGCCGTCCTGACCCAGGGTCCCGGGGCCCGTTCGATCACTCCGACTCGCGGAACGCCTTGGTGAGCTGTGCTTCCGCGTCGTCGAGGTAGGCGCGCAGCTCGCGTTCGGCCGCATCGACGGCGCCGGCGGCGAGCAGGTCGTAGATCCGCCTGTTGCGGGCAAGGTAGGGCTCATGGAATTCGCGCGGCGATCCCATCTCATGGAAGACCAGGCGCAGCTCGGCGAGCAGGTGCCGCATCAGCTCGTCCACCCGGGGGCTCCCGACCAGGGCGGACAGGGCCCGGTGGAAGCGGATGTCGGCGGTCCCGACGGCGGGCCAGTCCCCGGAGGCGGCGGCGCGCTCGCCGTCGGTCACGGCCGTTCCCGCGGCTTCGAGGGCCTCGGGCGGCGCGTCCGGTGCGCATCGCACGCCCTCGCACTCCATGATCCGCCGGACCCGGTAGAGGTCGGCGAGGCCGTCGGCGGTGACGCGGCGGACGAACACGCCCCGGTTGAACTCGTGCACGAGCAGCCGCTCCTGGACGAGCAGCCGGAACGCCTCACGCGTGGTGTTGCGCGACACCTTCACCGCGCGGCACACGTCCTCCTCGGGGAGCCGCTCGCCGGGGACGAGTCGCCCGTCGGTGATCTGCTCGCGGAGCAGGTCGGCGACCCGGGCGGCCGTGCTGGAGCGATCCAGGCCGTGCCGGGCCGCCGCCATGCTGTCGAGCCACGACTCCCGCTCCGGCATCGACGCGCCTTCCCTCCTCGGCGGCGCGGACCGGCCGCCCGTCCGGGCCCGCCGCCCCGCGCGGCGGACTGCTGCCACGCAAGCGTATCCCTCCGCACCGCGAAATACCTCAACAAGGGGATTGCTGGATTGTTGAACAATCCATACGCTGTCGGAAAGCCGAACGCCCAGAAGGGGCAGTCATGACCGACACCGTCGACACGACCCCGCCGCCCACCGCCACCTCACGGCGTGCCGCGCTCATCGGCGCCATGTTCCTGATGGCCACCAGCGCCATCGGCCCCGGTTTCATCACCCAGACCACGACGTTCACCGCCAAGCTCGGTGCCGCGTTCGCGTTCGCGATCCTGGTGTCGGTGCTGGTGGACGTGGCGATCCAGCTGAACGTGTGGCGGATCGTCGGGGTCTCGGGCCGCCGCGCCCAGGATCTCGGCAACAGCGTCGTCCCCGGCGGCGGGTACGCGCTCGCCGCGCTCGACGTCTTCGGCGGCCTGGTGTTCAACATCGGCAACGTCGCCGGCTGCGCACTCGGCCTTAACGCGCTGCTCGGCCTGAACGTCAAGGTCGGCGGCGCCGTCTCCGCGCTCATCGCGATCACGATCTTCCTGAGCAAGCGCGCCGGGGTCGCGATGGACCGGATCGTCGTCGTGCTCGGCGCCGTCATGATCCTCATGACCCTGTACGTGGCGATCGTGTCCGACCCGCCGCTCGGCGACGCGCTGCGCGAGAGCGTCGCGCCCGGCGAGGTCGACTTCCTGGTGATCACCACGTTGATCGGCGGGACCGTCGGCGGCTACATCACCTACGCGGGCGCGCACCGGATGATCGAGTCCGGGCTCACCGGCCCGGAGAACATCCGCGAGATCAACCGCAGCGCGGTCACCGGCATCCTCGTCACCGGCCTGATGCGGATCCTGCTGTTCCTCGCCGTCCTCGGCGTCGTCGCGGGCGGCGTGAAGCTCGCCGCCGACAACCCGGCGCCGTCGGCGTTCAAGCACGCGGCCGGGGAGACCGGGCTGCGCCTGTTCGGACTGATCATGTGGTCGGCCGCGATCACGTCCGTGATCGGCGCGTCCTATACCTCGGTGTCGTTCCTGGTCTCCTTCTCGTCCTGGATCGAGCGCAACCGCAACTGGCTGGTCGTCGGCTTCATCGTGATCTCCACCGCGATCTACCTGATGATCGGCACGACCCCCGCCAAGCTGCTCGTCCTCGCGGGCGCCCTGAACGGCCTGATCCTGCCGTTCGGCCTCGCGGTCCTGCTGTGGGTGGCGGCCCGGCGCCGCGACCTGCTCGGCGGCTACCGCTACCCGGTGTGGCTGCTCGCCCTCGGCGCCGCGGCCTGGCTGCTGTCGCTGTACCTGGGCTGGAACTCCCTTTCCGACCTGGACGACCTCTGGAAGTAGGTGAGAGAACCATGACCGATCCCATCGACCCGGGCGCCCTGTCGCCGGACCAGGCCCGCGCGCTGTTCCGCGCCGGGCTCGACGTCCCGACGGCCGGCTGGTGCGCCGGATGGACCCAGGCCAACCTCATCACCGTACCCCGCGAGCAGGCCTACGACCTGCTGCTGTTCGCGCAGCGCAATCCCAAGCCCTGCCCCGTCCTGGACGTGACGGAGCCCGGTGAGGTGTCGGCGTCGCTGTTCGGCGGGGACCTGCGCACCGACCTGCCCGGCTACGTCGTCTACGAGGACGGCGAGCCGGTCGCCAGGGTCGGCGACGTGACCCCCTACTGGCGCGACGACCTCGTCTGCTTCCTCATCGGGTGCAGCTTCACCTTCGAGGACGCGCTCCGCGAGGCCGGGGTGCCCGTCCGCCACATCGAGCAGGGCGTCAACGTCCCCATGTACCGGACGAGCCGCACCTGCCGCCGCGCGGGCGAGTTCGGCGGCCCGCTGGTGGTGTCGATGCGCCCGGTCCCGGCCGCGCAGGTCGCCGACGCCGTGCGGGTGACCTCGCGCTACCCGTCGGTGCACGGCGCGCCCGTCCACGTCGGCGACCCCGTCGAACTCGGCATCGCCGACCTGGACCGGCCCGACTTCGGCGACCCCGTCGAGGTCCGGGTGGACGAGATCCCCGTCTTCTGGGCGTGCGGGGTGACGCCGCAGGCGGCCGTCATGGCCTCCCGTCCGAAGCTGGCGATCGGCCACGCGCCGGGCCACATGGCCATCACCGACGCGCGCAACACCCGCTACCTAGTGCCCTGACCCTCGGCGACCCGTTCGGCGACCCGTTCGGCGCAGTAGGCGGCCACCGACTCCAGCATCCGGAACCGTCCCGCCTCATGGATCAGCAGCGACCGGTCCACCAGGCGGGACAGCAGGTCGGGCACCCGGTCGGCGGGCAGGTCCGCCCCGGCGCAGATCGCCTCGGCGGACGCGGGCGACCAGCCGCCGGGGTGCGCGGACAGCCGTCCCAGCACGGCCCGCTCGTCCGGCGCCAGCAGTTCCCAGGCGCAGTCGAGCATGTCGCGCAGCGTCCGCTGCCGGGCGGGCAGGCCGCGCGCCCGCGCCGCGAGCAGGGCGCACCGGTCGTCCAGGTAGGCGGCCAGCTGCTCGGGGGTCATCGTCCGCAGCCGGGGGGCCACGAGTTCGAGCGCCAGCGGGACGCCGTCCAGCCTGCGGCAGATCGTGGCGACGGCCTGCGCGTTGCCCGCGTCCAGGTCGAACCCGGGGACGGCCGCCGCCGCCCGCTCCACGAACAGCTCGACGGCGCCCGTGCGGGCGACCACGCCGCCGGGGTCGGGCAGCGCCAGCGGCGGCACCGGGCGCACCAGCTCGCCGGGGATGCCGAGGGCCTCCTGGCCGGTGGCGAGCAGGTGCGCCCCGGGCGCCGCCGCCAGCACCGCCCCGGCCAGCTCGGCGGCCGCCTCGACGACGTGCTCGCAGTTGTCCAGCACGATCAGCAGGTGCCGGTCGGCGACCGCCCGGCAGAGCCGTCCCACCGGATGGTCGGGGCCCGGCCCCGGGGGCGCCGCGCAGCCCAGCGTCTTGACGGCCTGTTCGGCGATGTCGTCCGGGGTGGAGGAGGTCCCGAGACCGGCCAGCTCGACCAGCCACACCCCGTCGGCGAACCGCTCGGTCATCCCGCCCGCCGCCGCCACCGCCAGCCGGGTCTTCCCGATCCCGCCGAGGCCGGTCAGCGTGACCAGCCGGGTCCCCGAGCCGGGGGCCAGCCGCGCCCGCAGCTCCTCGACCGCCTCCTCCCGGCCGACCAGCGGGGTCAGCGGCGCGGGCAGGTTGGAGCGGCACGGCGGCCGTCGCGCGGGCGGCGCCAGGTGGGCCTCCTGGCGCAGGATCGCCGTGTGCAGATCGGCGGCCTCGGGGCCGGGCGAGACGCCCAGCTCGTCCGCCAGCAGCCGGCGTAGTTCTTGGAACGTTCCCAGCGCCTCGGTCTGCCGACCGGCCCGGTACAGCGCGCGCATCTGGATCGTCCGCAGCCGCTCGCGCAGCGGATGCCGCGCCACCGCGTCGGCCAGCTCCGCGGCCAGCGCCGCGTGCTCGCCCACCGCCAGCCGCGCCTCGGCCCGGTCCTCGATGGCCGTCAGCCGCAGCTCCTCCAGCCGGGCGATCTCGTTGAGGGCGAACAACGACCCGGCGACGTCGGCGTAGGCCGGGCCCCGCCACAGCGCGAGCGCGTCGGCGAGCAGGTCGCACCGCAGCGCCGGGTCCTCCTGGACGGCCGCGCGCTCGACCAGCTCCTGGAACCTGAACGCGTCGACCTCGTCGCCGTCCAGCACCAGCCGGTACCCCGCCGGTTCGCGGACCACCCGCTCCCGGCCCAGCACGCGGCGGAGCTGGGAGATCTTCGTCTGCAACGCGCCCGCGGCGCCGCAGGGCGGGTCGCCGGCCCAGACCTCCTCGATGAGACGGTCTGCCGGGACCGGCCCGCCCCGGTGGACCAGCAGGCTCGCCAGCAGCGCGCGCACCTTGGCCTCGGGCACCGCGACCGGCCGTCCAGCGGCGTCCCAGACGGCGAGCGGCCCGAGCACCCCGTAGCGCATGACCCGAGACTACCGCCAGCGGACCATGAGATTTCCGTGAGCGCGGGACGGCAGCGTGGGCACCGCCCCATCCCCGTGAACGGAGTCCGATGAGCACCGCGCACCGAGCCGGCCCCCGCGAGTGGGCCGGGCTCGCCGTCCTGTCCCTGCCCACCGCACTGCTCGGCCTCGACGTGACCCTGCTGTACCTGGCGCTCCCGGCCATGGTCGAGGACCTGCGGCCGAGCGGCACCGAGGCGCTGTGGATCATGGACGCCTACGGCTTCCTGATCGCCGGCTTCCTGGTCACGATGGGCACCCTCGGCGACCGGGTCGGCCGCCGCAGGCTGCTGCTGACCGGCGTCACCGCCTTCGCCGCCGTCTCCGTCGCGGCCGCCTTCGCCACCAGCGCCCCGATGCTCATCGCCGCGCGCGCCGCGCTGGGGATCGCCGGCGCCACGCTGATGCCGTCCACGCTCGCCCTGGTCGGCACGATGTTCACCGACGCGCGCCAGCGCTCGCTCGCGATCGGCGTCTGGGCGATGAGCTTCGCGCTCGGCATGGCCGCCGGACCCCTGGTCGGCGGCGCGCTGCTGGCCCACTTCTGGTGGGGCTCGGCGTTCCTGCTCGCCGTCCCGGTCGCCGCGGTCACGCTGGCGGCGGCGCCGAGGCTGGTCCCCGAGTACCGCGCCCCGCGCGGGGGCCGCCTCGACCTGCCCAGCGTCGCGCTGTCGCTGGCCGCCACGCTGCCGCTGATCTACGCGGTGAAACACGCCGCCGAGCACGGGCCCGGCGTCCCCGCGATCGCCGCCGCCCTCGCCGGGACGGCGTGCGCCGTGCTGTTCGTCCGGCGCCAGCGCGGCCTGAAGGACCCCCTCCTGGACCTCACCCTGTTCGCCGATCGCACGTTCACCGCCGCCCTGGCCATCCTGCTCGCCGGGCTGGTCGGCGTCGGCGGCGTCCTGCTGCTGGTCACCCAGCAGCTCCAGTTCGTGAAGGGGCTGTCGCCGACGGCGGCGGGCGCGTGGATGGCGCCGCCCGCCCTGATGATGCTGGTCGCCGCCATCGGATCACCGCTGGCCGCGCGCCGGGTGCCGCCGGGGATCGTGGTGGCCGCCGCGCTCGCGCTGTCCGCCGTCGGCTACGTCCTGCTCGCCCGGTTGGACGCCGCCGACGGCATCACCCCGCTCGTCGTCGGCTTCGGGCTGGTCTACCTCGGGCTCGGGACGATCGCGGCGCTCGGCACCGACCTGGTCGTCGGCGCCGCGCCACCGGACAAGGCGGGCTCGGCGTCGGCGCTGTCGGAGACCGTCCAGGAACTCGGGGTCGCCCTGGGCGTCGCGACCCTCGGCAGCCTGGCCGCCGCCGTCTACCGCGACCGCGTCGCCGCGGCCGTCCCCGCCGGCACCCCGCCGGACGTCGCGGACCCGGTGCGCGACAGCCTCGCGGGCGCGTCCTCCGTCCAGGACCGGCTGCCCCCCGGCCTGTTCGACCAGGCGCGGGAGGCCGCCACGCACGGCCTGAACGCCGCCACCCTGACCGCCGCGCTCGGCGTCCTGGCCCTCGCGCTCCTCTCCGCCATCTCCCTACGCCACACCACCCCGATCAGCCAAGACCCGAGCCTCGCCGAGGATTCGGTGTATCAGGGCGCCCCTTCAGGCTGACGACCGCCGTTGTTCGTGGGCCCGCTCGCGCGCGTCGTCCTTCAGCAGTTGGGAGACGCGCTGTGTCGAGACCCCCAAGATGATTCCGATCTCCTTGCCGGTAAGCCGTTCGTCGTGAAGGCGTCGCGCGACCTTCCGGAGGTTCCGGGCTGCCTCGTCACGCGCCTTCTCGGCGGCCCGGGTCTCCGCCCGGGCTCGCCGGGCCTGCTCGGCCAGGCCATCCCCGACTTCGGGCACGAGTTCGACGTCGAAGGAGTCGGCGGGCACGTCGAGGACGAGGCCGATATAGTCCCGCGCCATCATCTCGGCGTCCTTCAGGCTGTGGGACTGCGTCGCGCCGACCGACTCGATCTCCAGGTCCCAGCCGTGCTCCCACCGCCGCGCGTGGACCGTGTACACCGTGCGTCCACCGTCATCGCTCACCTGAGCCACCCTTCCTCAAGGCAGGCCAGACCCTTGACCGTGTTCCCCACCACCAGCGCGGAGATCTCCTTGTGGCGGGGGATGATCGCCCGATGCTGGCCGCAGGGCAGATCCACTTGGTGTGCGGTCCCTTGTCGGGGGTCCACCAGTGTAATCTAGCCCCCCTTGACAATGAAGGTAGTTGTTTCATCACAATAAGCGACTAGCGGTCGACCGGGGTGGGGGTCCACCAGAGGGCGGTGTCCGGGGGGAGGACGGCGCAGGCCGCGTCGGTCTGGATGGGGGCGCTGGCGAGGAGGGGGGTGCCGTTCAGGGGGACGCGGGCGGTGCGGGTGCCCATGTTGACCGCGCAGGTGAGGGTGTGGCCGTCGGGGGTCTCGCGGGTGAAGAACAGCGTGCCGGGCGGGCCGACGAGCCAGCGGAGGGGGCCGTCGCCGAGGGCCGGGTGCTCGCGGCGGAGGCGGAGCGCGTCGCGGTAGAGGGAGAGGATCGAGCCCGGGTCGTCGGTCTGGGCGGCGACGGTCAGCGCGCGCCAGGACGGGGGCATCGGCAGCCAGGACGTCGCCCCGAAGCCGAACGGGGGCTCCTCGCCCTCCCACGGCAGCGGGACGCGGCAGCCGTCGCGGCCCGCGCCGTCGCGGGCGCGCTGGGGGTCCTGGAGGAACTCCTCGGGCAGGTCCAGGACCTCGGGCAGGCCCAGTTCCTCGCCCTGGTAGACGTAGGCGGAGCCCGGCAGGGCGAGGGTCAGCAGCGCCGCCGCGCGGGCGCGGCGCAGGCCGCGCTCGCCGTCGCCGTACCGGGTGACGTGCCGTTTCACGTCGTGGTTGGACAGCACCCACGTCGCGGGCGCGCCGACCTCTCCGGCCAGGCGCAGCGACTCCTCGATGACCTCGCGCATCGCGGGCGCCTCCCACGGCGCGGTCAGGTAGTGGAAGTTGAACGCCTGGTGGAGCTCGTCCGGACGCGTGTACAGGGCGAGGCGTTCGGGGGTCGGCGCCCACGCCTCGGCGACGGCGAGGCGGTCGCCGGGGTAGGAGTCGAGCACGCGGCGCCAGCGGCGGTGGATCTCGTGGACGGCGTCCTGGTCGAAGTAGGGCAGGACGGCCGTCCCGAGCATCTCGGCCTGGTCCGCGCGGCCGACGTCGGGCAGGCCGGGGGCCTTGGCCATGCCGTGCGCGACGTCCACCCGGAAGCCGTCGACGCCGAGGTCGAGCCAGAACCGCAGGATGTCGTCGAACTCGTCCTGGACCTCGGGGTTCTCCCAGTTCAGGTCGGGCTGCTCGGGCGCGAACAGGTGCAGGTACCACTGGCCGTCCGGGAGCCGCGTCCAGGCGGGGCCGCCGAACACCGACTGCCAGTCGTTGGGCGGCTCGTCGCCGGCCGGGCCGCGGCCGTCGCGGACGATGTAGCGGGCGCGCTCGGGGGAGCCGGGCGGCGCGGCGAGTGCGGCCTGGAACCAGGCGTGCCGGTCGGAGGTGTGGTTCGGGACGACGTCCACGATGATCCGCAGGCCGTGCGCGTGCGCGTCCTCGATCAGGGCGCGGGCGTCGTCGAGGGTGCCGAACAGCGGGTCGACGGCGCGGTAGTCGGCGACGTCGTAGCCGAAGTCGGCCATCGGGGAGACGTAGAACGGGGTCAGCCACAGCGCGTCCACGCCGAGTCGCGCCAGGTAGGGCAGCCGGGACCGGACGCCGGGCAGGTCGCCGACGCCGTCCCCGCCCGAGTCGGCGAAGCTGCGCACGTACACCTGGTAGATCACGGCGTCGCGCCACCAGTGGGCGGCGTCCCCGGCGGGGGAGCCCGAGGGAGTGGCGAGGGTGTCCTGCGTCATGTACGTCCTCCGGGTTCTCGTGGCTACTTGACTCCGCCGGCGGTGAGGCCGGCGACGATGCGGCGCTGGAACACCAGCACCACGGCGATCAGCGGGACGGTGACGACGACGCCCGCCGCCATCTGCGTCCCGAACGGCTGGTCGAAACCGGACACGCCGGTGAACTTCGAGATCGCCACGGTCGCGGTCTGCATCTCCTTCCTGTTCACCATCGACAACGCGATGAGGAACTCGTTCCACGTGGCGATGAACGTCAGTATCGCCGTCGTGAACACCCCGGGCGCCGCCAACGGGACGATGATCTTGCGGAACGCCTGGCCGCGGGTGCAGCCGTCCACCATCGCCGCCTGCTCCAGCTCGAACGGCAACTGCCGGAAGAACGCCGTGAGCAGCCACACCGACAGCGGCAGCGCGAACCCGAGGCTCGGCAGCACCATCGCCTGGTAGGTGTTGATCCAGCCCAGATCCGTGAAGAGTTTCAGCAAGGGGACGAGCTGGGAGATTCCCGGGAACATCGACGCCGCGACGACCAGCCCGAGCACCGCGTTCTTGAACCGGAAGTCGAGCCGCGCCAGCGCGTACGCGGTGGAGGTGCCGATGAGCAGCGTCAGCGCGGTCGTGCAGCCCGCGACGACCACGCTGTTCAGCAGCGCGCGGCCGAACCCGTTGCCGCCGGAGAACACCGCCGAGAGGTTCTCCGTCGACCACCGGGACGGGACGGGCGAGTCGTCGAACTGGTCCTGCGGGCGCCGGAACGCCGAGACGACCATCCAGTAGAACGGGGCGAGGCAGTACGCCACCACCGCCGCGACCCCGGCGACCGACAGGATTCGCCGTGTCACCGCGCCACCGCCTTCACGCGCCGGGCGGACGCCTTGCGCGCCTCGCCGATGATGTCGGCGCCGAGCAGCTTGACGAACAGGTAGGCGATCAGGGCGATGTAGGCGAACAGCACGGTCGCGTACGCCGCCGCCGACCCGTACCGCAGGTCGGACGCCTCGGACCAGGCGAGCATCGTCAGCGTCTCCACCGACCGCTGGTTCACCCCGACCAGGACGGCGGGCAGGTCGAACATCCGCAGCACGTCCAGCATCCGGAACAGCACCGCGACCAGCAGCGCGGGCCTGACCAGGGGCAGCGTGACCCACCAGAACCGCTGGAGCGGCCCGGCGCCGTCCACCCGCGCGGCCTCGTGCACCTCGCGGGGGATCATCTGGAGCCCGGCGAGCACGAGCAGACCGATGAACGGGGAGGTCTTCCACACCTCGGCGATGACGACGGCCGACTTCGCGGGGAACCCGCCGGCCGTCCAGAGGACCTCCCGCCCGAGGACGGCGTTGGCCACGCCGTCCGCCTGGAAGATCCACCGCCACAGCAGCCCGGAGATCGCGGTCGGGATCGCCCACGGGACGAGGATGCTCGCGCGCACCAGCGCCCGCCCCCGGAACGCCTGGTGCATGATCAGCGCCATCCCCACCCCGATCCCGGTCTCCAGGACGACGGTGGTGAAGGTGAAGAACGTGGTGTTGGACAGGGCGTTCCAGAAGGCGTCCGACCGGTCGCCGCCGAAGATCGAGGTGTAGTTGTCGAGGCCCGCGAACCGCTCGCCCTCGACCACGAACCCGTCGGCGTCGAGGCCCTGGCCGCGCGCGTAGAGCGACTCGCGGAACCCGGCGAGCACGGGATAGCCGATGACCAGGGCCAGGACGAGCAGCGTGGGGGACAGCAGCAGCGCGGCCAGCCGCCGGGTCCCCTGGACGTCCTTCGTCGTGCCACGGGCCTTGCCACGGGGGGCGTCCGCCACGGCGGGGGCCGGGGCGGACGGTGCGTCGTCCGTCATGTTGATCATTGTGCGGTGCGGGGTCACCGCGCGGTCAATGGCGAAGATCGTTCTGAAGTTCGGACAGCGCCCGGTCGACTGGGATTTGTCCCGTTATGGCCCCGTATGCCGCGTCCTGGATCGTGGCGGACACCTTCGGATACCCCGGCCCCGCCGGACGCGGCCTCGCGTTCGTGATCGCCGCCCTGAGCGCCGGAAGGTAGGGGAAGCGCCGCACGAGCTCCGGGTCGTCGTAGAGCGTGCCGAGCGCCGGGGGCCGCGAGGTCGCGGTCAACCCGGCGCGCTGGGCCGCCTCCCCGGTCAGGAACCGGACGAAGTCCAGCGCGGTCAGCTTGTGCGCGGCGAACGCCGAGACCGCCAGGTCGCGGCCGCCGAGGGCCGCCGTGCCCGGGCCGTCCGGGCCGGGCAGCGGCGCGACGGCGTGCCCGCTCGCGACCCGGGACGCCCCGTCGTCCTCGCTCGCGGGCACGTCCTGGTCGGCGGTCCACTGCCGCAGGAACAGCAGCCGCCCGGACTCGAAGCGGCGGCGCGCGTCCGCTGCGTCGAGCGCGGTGGCGTTCTTCGGCATCCGCCCGTCCTCGCGCGCCCGAGCGAGGAACTCCAGGCCGCGCTCGGCGGCCGGGGTGTCGAGCGTGGGATCGCCGTTCGGGGCGGTGATCGAGCCGCCCGCGCCGCCGACCGCCTCGGTGAGGCTGACCGTGAGGTCCTCGCTGCGGTCGACGCCGGTGAGGTAGCAGTCGACGTTCCGGCCCTCGGGAAGTCTCCGCACCTTGTCGCAGTCGGCCCACATCTCGGCGTAGGTGCGGGGCGGCGCGGCGATCCCCGCCTTGTCCAGCAGGTCCTTGCGGTAGGAGAGCATCCCGGCGTCGGACGAGGACGGCACCGCGTACAGCCCGCCCTGGTAACGCCCCGTGGCGACCGCGGCGGGGAGCGTCCCGGACAGGTCCAGCCTGTCCTCGGGCAGCCGGGCCAGCCAGCCGTTCACCGCGAACTCCGCCGTCCACACGACGTCCAGGTCCAGGACGGAGTACACGCCCGACTTGGCCCTCGCGTCCTCCACCAGCCGCCGCCGCTGCTCGGCGGGTCCGCCGTTCAGCTCGACGACGTGGACCCGCTCGTCCGGATGGTCCTCGTTCCAGGTGTCGAGCTGCTTGCGCAGGTACCCGGAGTGGTCGATGGCCGTCACGAACGTGATCGGGCCGCGTCCCTCCAGCCCGGCGGCGATCGCGCCCGCCCGTACGCGGTCGCCGGTGCCGCAGGCCGAGAGCGCGAGCGCGGCGCAGGCGACGGCGCCCGCGAGCGTGCCGCCTCGCCAGGGGGTGCGCCGCATCTCTCCTCCTCCACGGGACGGGCCGCGCCGCCGTCCGGCGAGTCCGGGAACGGCGGCGACTCGACGGGACGCTAGCAAACGCGTTCGCGGGGGATGAACCTTCCCGGTGTCCCGCCCCGTGTCAGAAGTAACGGAGGTTTCGATTGATTCATGGCCTGAATGGTTCATGGATAGGCTGATCTTGCACACGGCCGGGCGGCGGGGCGGCCGCGTACCAGGGGTTGAGCACGCCGAGCCGAGGAGGGGGAACGATGCACGATCGCGGTGCCGACGAAGGGGATCACGAGCCCGAGGACGGGGAGCTGTTCGGGCCGGACGATCTGGCGGAGGCCGACCTGACGACGCGGCGCGGCGTCTTCCGCGCCGTCGCGTTCCGCGACCCGGTCGACCGGCACGAGCACCTGGCGCTCGTCCGGGGGGACGTGGGCGGCCGGGAGGGCGTGCTCGTCCGGATGCACTCCGAGTGCATGACCGGCGACATCTTCGGCGCGACGCGCTGCGAGTGCGGCGACCAGCTCGGCGCCGCCCTCGACGCCCTCGCGCGGGAGGGCACGGGCGTCCTCGTCTACCTGCGCGGACACGAGGGACGCGGGATCGGGCTGGTCGCCAAGGTCCGCACGCACGTCCTCCAGGACGACCACGGGCTCGACACCGTCGACTCCGCCACCGCGATCGGCCTGCCGGTGGACGTGCGCGACTACGGCGCCGCCGCGCGGGTGCTGCGCCACCTCAAGGTGCGGTCGGTGCGGCTGCTGTCCAACAACCCGGCCAAGGTCGCGGCGCTGGAGTCCTACGGGATCGCGGTGGCGGCGCGGCTGCCGCTGCTCGTCCCGGTCAGCGACGACAACGTCCGGTACCTGACCGCCAAGCGCGACCGCCTCGGCCACGACCTGCCCCACCTCGACGAGGCGCGCGGGTGACGCCGACCACGCCGACCACGCGGGTGACGCCGGGGCGGGAGCTGGCGGCGGCGGTCGCGGCGCAGGCCGGGCTGCTGGCGGTGCTGCGTCCGGGCTTGGCGGGCTGGGCGGCCGGGCTCGGCTACGCGGCCGGGGCGTGGATCGTTCTCGCGGCGGCGTTCCGGGCGCGGCGCGCGCTCGGGCCCGCCGACCACGTGACGCTCGTCCGCGCCGTCCTGGCCGGGGGAGTGACGGCGCTGGTCGCCGCGCACCTGGCGGGGGAGGGCGGCGACGGCGCGGCGCTCGTCGCGCTGTCGGCGGTGGCGCTCGTCCTGGACGGCCTGGACGGACGCGTCGCCCGCCGCACCGGCACCGTCTCGGCGCTCGGCGCCCGGTTCGACATGGAGGTCGACGCGTTCCTGATCCTCGTGCTGTCGGTGCGGGTCGCGGAGTCGGCGGGGGCGTGGGTGCTGGCGATCGGAGCGATGCGGTACGCGTTCGGCGCCGCGTCGCTCGCGGTGCCCTGGCTGCGTGCGGCGCTCCCGCCGAGCCTCGCGCGCAAGGCCGTCGCGGCGCTCCAGGGCGTGGCGCTCGTGGTGGCCGCCGCCGGGACCGTTCCGCACGCGGACGTCCTGGTGGCGGCGGCGCTGGGCCTGCTCACCTGGTCGTTCGGACGCGACGTCCACTGGTTGTTCGCCCGGCGACCCCGAAGGAGGACGCATGAACCGCGACGCGCGCGCGTACTGGATCCGGTCGCCCGGTGAGGGCGAGATCCGCGCCGAGACGCTCCCCGACCCGGGGCCCGACGACGTCCTCGTCAGGACGCTGTTCTCCGGTGTCAGCCGGGGTACCGAGGCGCTGGTCTTCCACGGCCGCGTGCCCGCGAACCAGCACGAGATCATGCGGGCGCCGTTCCAGGACGGCGCGTTCCCCGGCCCGGTCAAGTACGGCTACCTGAACGTGGGCGAGGTCGAACGGGGGCCGTCCGCGCTGCTCGGCCGCCCGGTGTTCTGCCTCTATCCGCACCAGACCCGCTACGTCGTGCCCGCGAGCGCGGTCACCCCCGTCCCGGACGGCGTGCCGCCCGGACGCGCCGTCCTCGCCGGGACGGTCGAGACCGCCGTGAACGCCCTGTGGGACGCGGCGCCGCTGGTCGGCGACCGGATCGCGGTCGTCGGCGCCGGGATGGTCGGCTGCGCGGTCGCGGGGGTGCTCGCCGGGCTGCCCGGCGCGTCGGTCCAGCTGGTGGACACCGACCCGGCCCGGGCCGCCGTCGCCGCGCGGCTCGGCGTGGAGTTCGCGCCGCCGCGGGACGCCCGGGAAGGCTGCGACCTGGTGTTCCACGCCAGCGCCACGGAGGCGGGCCTCGCCCGCTCGCTCGACCTGCTCGCGCCCGGCGGCGAGGTGATCGAGCTGAGCTGGTACGGGGACCGGCGCGTCACCGTCCCGCTCGGCGAGCACTTCCACTCCCGCCGCCTCGCCGTCCGGGGCAGCCAGGTCGGCACGATCGGGCCCCGCCGGGGGAGCCGGACCTTCGCCGACCGGATCGCGCTCGCCCTCCGCCTGCTCGCCGACCCCGCGTTCGACGCGCTGATCACCGGCGAGAGCCCGTTCGGCGACCTGCCGGAGACCATGCCGCGTCTGGCGGGCGGCGACCTGCCCGCCCTCTGCCACCGCATCACCTACGAGTCCGCCAACCACGAGGAGGCCCCTTGTTCGGCGTCACCGTCCGCGACCACGTCATGATCGCCCACAGTTTCCGGGGCGAGGTGTTCGGACCCGCCCAGCGCCTGCACGGCGCCACCTACGTCGTGGACGCGACGTTCCGCCGCGCGGAGCTGGACGCCGACAACCTCGTCGTGGACATCGGCCTCGCCACCCGCGAGCTGAACGGCGTCCTCGCCGCGCTGAACTACCGCAACCTGGACGAGGAGCCCGAGTTCGCCGGGGTCAACACCTCGACGGAGTTCCTCGCGAAGGTGGTCGCCGACCGGCTCGCCGCGCGCGTCCGCGAGGGCGCCCTGGGCGAGGGCGCGCGCGGCCTGTCGGGGATCACCGTGACGCTGCGCGAGTCCCACGTGGCCTGGGCGAGCTACGAATGCGCGCTGTGATCGTCGTCCCCGGAGACGTGGACGCGCCGAGCGGCGGCAACGTCTACGACCGCCGCCTCCGCGACGGGCTCGGGCCCGCCGCCGTCGAGCTGCGCGTCCCGGGGACGTGGCCGCGGCCGGACGCCGCGTCCCGCCAGGGACTCGCCCGCGGCCTCGCCGCCCTGCCCGACGGCACCGCCGTCCTGCTGGACGGCCTGGTCGCCTGCGGGGTGCCGGAGGTCGTCGTCCCGCATGCGGACCGGCTGCGGCTCGCGGTCCTCGTCCACTTGCCCCTGGCGGACGAGACGGGCCTGCCCGCGCACGTCGCCGCCGACCTGGACACGCGCGAGAACGCCGTCCTGCGGGCCGCGCGCGCCGTCATGGCCACGTCCCCGTGGGCGCGGCGGCGCCTGATCGACCACCACGGCCTGGAACCGTGGCGCGTCCACGCCGTCCCGCCGGGGACCGACCCGGCGCCGCTCGCCTCCGGCGGGGACGGCGCGTCCCGCCTGCTGTGCGTGGCCTCGCTGACCCCGCGCAAGGGCCACGACCTGCTCGTCGAGGCCTTGGCCGCCGTCGCGCACCTGCCCTGGACCTGCGCGTTCGTCGGCCCCCTCGACCAGGACCCCGGCCACGTCGCCCGGCTGCGCCGTGCGATCGGACGCCACGGCCTCGGCGACCGCGTCCACCTGGAAGGCCCGCTGACCGGCGCGGACCTCGACGCCGCCTACGCGGGCGCCGACCTCGCCGTGCTGCCGTCCCGCGCCGAGACCTACGGGATGGTCGTGACGGAGGCCCTCGCGCGCGGCGTGCCCGTCCTCGCCACGGCGGTGGACGCCCTCCCCGAGACCCTCGGGCACGACCCGGAGGGCGGGGTCCCGGGCCTGCTCGTCCCGCCGGACGATCCCGACGCGCTCGCCGCGGCCCTGCGGCGCTGGCTCGTCGAACCCGCGCTGCGCTCGCGCCTGCGCGCCTCCGCCCGCCTCCGGCGCGGCGCCCTTCCCGGCTGGGACGAGACGTCCCGCGCCATGGCCGCCGTCCTGGAGGCGCTGTGACGACCGGCTTCACGGCCTCCTGGCTCACGCTCCGCGAACCCGCCGACGCCGCCGCCCGTGCGACCGACCTGCTGCCCCCGCTCCGCGCCGCCCTCCCTCCCGGCCCCCTGACGATCTGGGACGTGGGCTCCGGCACCGGCTCCATGGCCCGCTGGCTGGCGCCGCGCCTGCCCGTCCCGCAGCGCTGGATCCTGTGCGACACCGACCCGGCCCTCCTGGCCCAGGCGCACGCGCCCGCCCCCTTCGAGACGCGCGTGGGCGACCTGGCCACGGCCGATCTGGAGGGGGCGTCGCTGGTCACGGCGTCCGCGCTGCTGGACATCCTCACCTCCGCCGAGCTGGACGGCCTCGCCGCCGCCGTCACCGCCGCCGGTGTCCCCGCGCTGCTGACGCTGTCGGTCGTCGGCCGCGTCCGGTTGACCCCGCCCGACCCGCTCGACACCGATCTCGGCGCCGCGTTCGACGACCACCAGCGGCGCGACGGGCTCCTCGGCCCCGGCGCGGTCGCCGCCGCGATCGAGGCGTTCGGACGGCGCGGCGCCGTCGTCCGGACCCGACCGAGCCCCTGGCGGCTCGGCCCCGCGCACGCCCTGCTGGCCGCCGAGTGGCTGCGCGGGTGGGTCGCCGCCGCCGTCGAGCAGCGCCCGGGCCTCGCCCGGCCCGCCGCCGGATACCTCGGCCGCCGCCTCGCGTCCGGCTTCGAGGCCGAGATCGAGCACGCCGACATCCTGGCCGTTCCGGGAGGCGTCACATGACCCGGTGGCTCCGTCCGCTCGCCGGGCTCGGCATCCTCGCCGCGCTGCTGTGGTGGCACAGCACGGGCGCGTTCACGGCCGCGCTGCGCGCCGTCGACCCGCCCTCGATCGCCGCCGCCCTCGGCATCGGCCTCGCGACCACCGTGCTCAGCGCCGCCCGCTGGCGCGTCGTCGCCCGCCGCCTCGGCCTCCACCTGCCGCTGCGCCGGGCCGTCGCCGACTACTACCGCTCGCAGTTCCTGAACGCGGTGCTCCCGGCGGGCGTCCTCGGCGACGTGCACCGCGCGGTCAGCCACGGGCACCGGGCGCGGGACGTGGCGGGCGGCGTCCGCGCGGTCGTCCTCGAACGCGCCGCCGGGCAGGCCGTCCTGCTCACGGCGGGTGCGGCGGTGCTGCTCGCGCGCCCGTCCCTGCTTCCGGCGCTGGGCCCGGCGGTGCTCCCCGGCCTCGCGCTGCTGGGCGTGCTCGCGGGGGTACTGGTGGTCGCGCGCCGCCGGACGTTCGACGTCCGCCCCGTCCTGGACGCGTGGCCGACCGTCACCGCCCTGTCCGCCGGGGCCCTCGCCGGGCACGTCACGCTCTTCCTCATCGCCGCCCGCCTCGCCGGTGTGACCGCCCCGCTGGGGGACCTCGTCCCGCTCGTTCTGCTCGCGCTGCTGGTCATGGCGCTGCCGATCAACATCGGCGGCTGGGGCCCGCGCGAGGCCGTGCTGTCGCTGGCCTTCGGCGCGGCCGGGCTCGGCTCCGAGCGGGGCCTGACCGTCGCCGTCGTCTACGGGGTGCTCGCCTTCGTCGCGAGCCTGCCCGGCGCCCTCGCGCTACTGCTCCAGGACCGCCAGGCACCGCCCGAACGACCCGACCAGGCTCGCCAGGACGTCCCGGCCCTTGCGGGCCGAGGCCAGTGACGGCCGCCCCACCACCCCCGACGCCGTGTAGGGCGCCATCCCCGCCGTGAGCAGATGCCGCCGGTCGCCGGACAGGTGGTCGCCGTCCTCGTACCCGTCCCGGACGAGCTCAGGGTGGGCGTGCAGGAGGATCGACGTCTCCAGCTCCCCGGCGTGCATGTCGCTGTCGGCGGAGGTTTCGAGCCCGGCCGCCCGGCGGGCCTCCTCCCAGTCGTCCAGGACGGGGAAGAGCGCCATGTCCCCTCCCGCCTCCTGGACGACGTTCCCCAGCACGTAGTTGCCCCCGTGCCCGTTCACCAGCACCAGCTTCGGCACCCCGGCCCTACGCAGCGACCCGGCCACGTCCCGCACGATCGAGGTCAGCGTCACCGCCGACACGCTCACCGTCCCCGGCCACCCCGCGTGCTCCTGCGAGCACGAGATCGTCACCGGCGGCAGCGTCCGCACCGAGTGGGACCGCGCGATCTCCGCCGCGACCACGCAGGCGATCACCGTGTCCGTCGCCAGCGGCAGGTACGGCCCGTGCTGCTCGTGGCTCCCGACCGGCAGCAGCGCCACGGAGGCCGCGGGCTCCTCGCCACTGGTGTGCAACGGAATCATGCAGCCATTTCACCACGAGCATCGCCCCGCCCAGCAGCAGCGCGACGACCAGGCCGTCCGTCCAGTAGTGGTTGGCGGTGACCACGACCACGAACACCGTGACCGGCGCGTGCAGCGCCACCACCCACCGCCACCTGCTGCTCGACACCCGCACCACCGTGACCGCCACCAGCAGCGCCCACCCGATGTGCAGCGACGGCATCGCCGCGTACTGGTTGGCGATCCCGTCGGCCGCCGCCGGATACGCCGACGGCCCCACGGTCAGCATCGTGTCCACGGCCCCGACGCCCGCCAGCCTCGGCGGCGCCAGCGGGAACAGCAGGTGCACAACGAGACCCGCCGTCGTCAACACCACCAGTTCGTTGCGGACCCGGCGGTAGGAATCCCGGTGCCGCGCGTACAGCCACACCAGCAGCAGCGCCGTCCCGGGGAAATGCACCGACACGTAATAGAGGTTCGCGAGGAACGCCGTGTGGTCCCATTCCAGCGCCCAATGCTGCAACGACACCTCGCTCGGCAGCCACGACCGCTCGAACCCCCACAACCAGTGGGCGTTGGACAGCGCCTCGCCCGGCCCGTGCTTCACGAGCGTCCGCCCGTACTTGTAGAACGCGAACAGACCGAGCAGCAGCGCCACCTCCGTCATCAGAGGCCGCGCGGACCGCAACGTCCGCCCCCCGCGAATCACACCGTCAGCCATGCCGTCCTCCGTGCCGGGTTCCTTCACCACAACAACCCTGTCGCCCGGAGGACTCCCGGACATTGGGCCCAACCACCCATTCCCGGAAGCCAACCCCCCTGCCCGGGGGTGGGGCTAACCCCACCCCGCCCTCCCCACCTCGAAGAACACGAACCACCACCACAAACCCACCCTCGCGGGCAACGCCGAAAGTGCGACGTTCTCCGGCCCGTCAGTCCCCCGGAAGAAGGTCGGGCAGAAGCCGCTCGAAGAACTCCCGGTCACCGTCGAAAATGGGCTCCATGCGCAGGAACTCGTCCGGCGTGACCCAGCGGACGTCGCTCACCTCGCCGGGGTCCATGACCACCTCACCCGTCCCGGCATCGGCGACCCACCAGTGCAGCCGGAACCGCCCGTCGTCGGTCTCCGACTCCCACACCTTCGCCAGCGGCGAGACGCGCAGCCCCACCTCCTCGTGCACCTCGCGCGCCACCGCGTCCGCCTGACTCTCCCCGGCCTCCACCTTGCCGCTGAGCGGAGCCCAGTACCCCGACCTCTGAGCCTCCGGCCCCCGCCGGATGACCAGCACCCGATCCCCCCGCCGCAAAACCGCCACAACCGCCTGCGCCTGCCCCACCAAAACCTCCCTGACCACCCGTCCCCCCAGTCGACCACAACAGAAACTGCGCCGCACAGCCGGGCACCGGCGCCCCGCCTACTTGCGCCGCAGCACCCACCGGACGAAGGGCACCAAGACCAGGGCTCCGGTAACGGCGCCGGCGACAAGCGGCCAACTCCGCTGACGGGCCTGCGGCGGTTCGGGCGGGGGAGCAGGGGCCTGCTGGAATTCCTCGTCCAGAATCTGGTGAAAACGGCGCGCCCGCTTGTTCTCCGACGTGCTCATGCGGACCTCGCGGGCCTCCTGCCAGAAGGCGCGTCCGGGACGTCCGCTGAACATCTCACGGGAGATGGCGCGCAAACGCTTCTCGTTGAGCGCCCCGGTCTGGAACGAGGTCTGCCACTCGGAGACGATCATGTTGATGTACATGAGCTGCCGGCGGGCCTTGCGGTTCTCGCCTTCGGGCACCGGCCCCCAGGCCTCGTCGAGGTCCGGGTCGTCCATGGCCATCTTCAGCAATTCGGCGATCGCGGCGCGGCGGGCCTCCTCGCGGGCGATCCTCGTGTCGTGAGCCTGGAGGACGAGCGTCGCGACGATGCCGATCAGGGCGATGACGGCCAGCAGCGCGGACGCGGCGCCATAGGTCTGGCCGATGAAGCTCAACCGCTCCCAACTCGCCGCCGACCCGTCGAACGCGCGCAGCGCCCACGGTGACGCGCCGATCAGCCCGACGACGAGTAAGACGCCGAACGAAACGCTGACCACCTTCGCCGTACGGCGGATCGGACGGGCTGAGGGCATTCACGGCGGTATTCAAACGGCGGGTGCCCGGAGAGGGGCGACCTCCCGTCTGAAGAAGTCGTGGAAAGGCTCGCCGCGTTCGTAAAGGGCTCTGATCTCGGTGGCCGCCGCGCTGATCACGTCCGGATCGGTGATTCGCCTGGCCCCGCACGGTGTCCAGTCGGGCTCGTACTGCACCTCGTAGAGGACCTCGTTCCCGAAGACGACGACCTCGGGCAGTCGGGCGCGGGTTTCGAGAGGCGCGACCTGGTCGGCGGTGAGGACGGTCAGGCCGAAGCCTTCGTCGGCGAGAAGCTTCAGCGCGTGCAACTCCCACTGGAGGTAGGGGCCGATCGGAAGCTCGGCCACCCGGACGCGCCGGATCTCCAGGCCTTTGGCGGCGTTCTGCCGGGCCTCGGTTCTGACGGCCTCACGGTCCTTCTCCAGCAGTTCCAGGGCACCGCGCCAGTCGCCCGCCATGAACGCCTGCCAGCTGGTGTCGCGCGGCTCGCGGAAGACCTGGGAGCGTTCGAGCTTCCAGATCACGCCTCGCAGGTCCTCGGCCTGCCGGGCGAAATCCTTGTGATAGGCGGCGTGGTCGAGTGTGTCGCCGTCCAGCGCCGGGATCTGGTCAAGCATCTCGGATGTCCGGTTTCGCCGCCGAGAGCATGCGCCCGGAGATGATCACGAGTCGTTCGTCGGAGCCGATGCTCACGCCGGGTGGGAGCCGGTCGCTGTACGCGCCGGTGGCGTCGCGGCCGATGACCGCGATGTCTCCGTTGTCCAGTTCCCAGATCTCGGGGCAGTCCTGCGTGGTGCGGCTGTCGCCCACTTCGGCGGCCGTCTTCCCCAGTCTTCGACGAAAGCCAACCTCATGATCTGCTTCCCATGGCCTGGTCACGATGTCGCTCACTTTCGATCGCCATCCCTTGGAGAAATATTCTCATCGGAAGTGCGAGGCGGCAAGCGTTGTCCTAAACGTCCATCATTGTGCTACTTGTGCCGGTGGTGCGTGAATGGCGCGTGTCAGTTGATCTATTTGCCCTCGGATGCGGCACCTCGGTTTGCGCGGACATGAGAAGGCCCCGGCGCGGAGGGGGTGGGGGCGCCGGGGCCTGTGGGGGGTTAGTGGCAGGACGGGGGGTTGGTGTCTTCGTAGCGGTCGTGGTGGGCGAATTCGTTTATGTATTTTTGGCGGCCCAAGGGGGTGAAGTCCAGGAAATGGTAGGTGCCGACGAGGGCCTCGGGGCCGCGGCCGTAGGCGGAGTAGGTGTGGTAGACGGTGTCGCCGTCGCGGAGGAAGACGCTCAGGCCGTGCGCCTCGCCGTTCGCGAAGCCTGAAAGGCCCTCGCGCTCCAGGGTCTCGGCGTCCTTGTAGTTGTATTCGACGGGGGCGACGGACGGGTCGTTGGAGACGTGGAAGTCGTAGTTGAAGTCGCTCTTGTTGGAGGAGTACCAGGGGACGGTCCAGCCCATGCGCGCCCGGAAGGACTCGATCTTGGCCAGGGGGGCGCGGGAGACCAGGGCGAGGGACGTGTTCGCGTTGTGCAGGTGCGCGAGGTGGCCGATGTTGTCGGTCACCAGGGAGCAGCTCTGGCAGCCCGCGTCCCAGTCGGGGTCGAACATGAAGTGGTAGACGATCAGCTGGCGGCGGCCCTCGAACAGGTCGAGCAGGCCGGCCGGCCCGGCCGGGCC
Organism: Actinomadura terrae; assembly: GCF_022751215.1. Lineage (GTDB taxonomy): Bacteria > Actinomycetota > Actinomycetes > Streptosporangiales > Streptosporangiaceae > Spirillospora > Spirillospora terrae. The sequence continues at coordinate 373,660 of NZ_JAICDG010000003.1, forward strand.
CTCCAGCTCGTACGCCTTGTCGAGCCGCACCATCGGCAGTTCGCGGCGCCGCGCGTGGACGGCGTCCTGCGCCCGGGTGGCCTCCTTCTCCCGCGCGAGCAGTTCCTTGCGCGCGGCCAGCCATTCCTCGCGTGACACGACCTGCGGCAGTGACATCGGGCCTCCCTCGTCGACCGGTCCTTGCCTAAGTAGACGTGCCGGAGCGGCGAAACTCATCGGCGGCGGAGCGTCCCTGTGGCGGACTTTGTGACCCCGTCGGCTTTGTAGTAGGTGGCCTGGGCGCGTCCGTCCGCGCGTGAGCTGATGCGCAGGTCGCCTGCGTCGCAGCTGGACCCTTCGTTGGAGAAGGCGGTTCGCACGGTCACGGTCCTGCTCGCGTCGGCCGCTACCGGTACTGCCGTGCCGGTGCATTTCCCGCGCAGATAGCGGACCTTGCCGTTGTGCTTCCCTTTGCGGAGGGTGAGCTCGATGTCCCAGGACGAGTCGCCGCCGACCATCTTGACGGTGCCCGTCCAGGTGCCCGCGAGCCTGCCGGGGACGGGCGCCTCGGGCTCGGGGTCGTCCGAGCCGCCGAGGAAGGAGGCCGCGATGAAGAGGAAGATCATGCCGAAGTAGAAGAGCGCGCAGCCGGCTCCGGCTGTCGCGCCCATCCGCCGGCGTCTGCGGTAGCGGGACTGCGGGAGCGGGACGTATTGGGGCGGCGGGTAGGTGGGCGGGGGGTAGGCGGGTGGGGTGTAGGTGGGTTGGGTGTAGGCGGGCGGGGGTTGGGGGCGCGGGGCGTAGGTGAAGGGCGGCGCGGCGGCGCCCGGGGTGGCGTCGGCCCAGGGGTCAGGTGGAGGTTCCTCGTCCCATGGGTCTGGGAATTCTTCCCAGGGTTCTTCGATGAGTTCCTCGGCCGGCTCTGGGCCGCGGCGGTGGGCGTCGTAGGTGGCGCGCTGGTTGAGCAGGACGTCCCGCGCCAGGTTGATGAGGCGTGACTCCCGTTCCGCCCTGGTCTTGGCGGCGGGGTCGGTGAACCTGTCGGGGTGATGGGTTCGCGCGAGCTTTCGCCAGGCCCTCTGTATCTCCTCGGACGAGGCGTCCGGGGAGACGTGGAGGAGTTCGTAGGCGTCGTGTCCGGAGAGGCCGCCGAACATGGCGCGGCTACCGGCCGATGCGGCGTGCCACCGACGCCCGGTAGCAGGTCAGCGACCAGTGCGCGGTCGCGTCGGTGTGGCCGACGGGAATGACCTTGGTGCCGGTCGCGACGGTCACGTCCTTGGCTCCGGCCAGGAAGAACATGAACATGTTGAGGCGATTGGTGCGCCCTTCGTAGTGCCAGTCGTCGCGCAGAATCTTCTGGCCGTCGACGAAGGGCGTCTGGAGGAGTTCCTGGGCGCGCGGCGGAAGGTTGCCGAGAAGGCCGAGCGTGCTTTGTCCAAGGCCCAGAGTGGGGGCGCTTCCGGAGCCGGGGGCGCCCGCGTTGGCGAACGGCCGCGGAGCCAGCGGGAACGGCCTGTGATCGACCTGGACGTGCCGGAGGGAACCGGGCACGAACTGGAACGAGGAGATCGCGTAGACCGGGCGGTGGTCGGTGTTGACGCGGGGCTCGGCGATGGACAGGCCCGCGTGCCCGAACGTCACGGCGTACGGGCGCTCTTCGTCGGAGGAGTAGGTGGCGGCGTACCATTCGACGGCGGCGCCGGACAGTTCGGCGAGCCGCTGCCGGATGCGGGCGCCGATCATTTGCCAGCATTCGTCTCGGAGGTTGCGGCCTTTGCTCAGGCCCATCTCGCCCGGCTGATGGACTCCCGGCGCGGGCGTGTATCTCGTCAGGCCGCTTTCGCGTCGCGCCGCTGGTCCATGAGAGTCGGACGGAACCATCGGAAAGGACGACCCCACGCGCAGCCCCCATGCTGTTCTTCGACCACCTGGCGGCCAGGTTAGTGGAAGAAATCCGGAAGGGGCCGCTCCGCGCTATTTCGGACCGCCCCGGTGCGGGTAAACGAACAAGGGCGAAAAGGACGGTCAGGCGTCGATGGTCTCGGGGGCCAGGGCGCGGGCGAGGACCATCGCGGCGCAGCCGGTCAGGCCCGCGGACTCGCCGAGGCGGCTGGCCTCGATGCGCAGGCTGCGGGTGGCCAGGGCCGTGGAGCGCTGGTAGACGACCTCGCGCAGGCCCGCGATGAGCGGGGCGTCCGCGCCCGCGAGGTCGCCGCCGAGGACCACGACGGCGGGGTTGAGGAGGTTGACGGCGGTGGCGACGACCTCGCCGATGCGGCGTCCGGCGGCGCGCAGGAGGGCGACGGTCGGGGCGTCGCCGGAGCGGGCGAGGGCGGCGAGGGCGGGCAGGTCGGCGGCGGGGGAGCGGGCGAGGAGCGCGGAGCCGCCCGCGACGGCCTCGACGCAGTCGAGGTTGCCGCAGCGGCAGGGGAGGCCGCCGCCGTCCGGGATGGGGACGTGGCCGATCTCGCCCGCCGCGCCGAGCGCGCCGCGCTGGATCTCGCCGCCCGCGATCACGCCCGCGCCGATGCCGGTGGAGACCTTGACGAACAGCAGGTCGTCGACGCCGGGGTGGGCGCGGTGCTCGCCGAGGGCGGCGGCGTTGACCTCGTTGTCGAGGTAGGCGGGGACGCCGAAGCGGGCGAGCACCGGGGGGCCGACGGCGACGCCGTCCCAGCGTCCGGGGGTGTGCTCGACGGCGTCGGGGACGCCGAGCCCGGCGCCGCGCACGGTGCCGGGGTCGATGCCCGCCGAGTCCAGCAGGGCGGCCCACCGGTCGAGCAGGCGGGGGAGCGTCTCGGCGGGGGAGGCGCCCGCCAGGGGGCCCTCGGCGCGGGCGAGGATCGCGCCCGCGAGGTCGCAGACGGCGATCTGCCCGCGCGACTGGCCGAGGTTGGCGACCAGGACGGTGCCTCCGGCGGCGTTGAACTCCAGCCGGGCCGGGGGGCGCCCGCCGGTGGACGGGCCGTCCGCGCGCTCGGTCACCAGGCCGCGGGCGATGAGGCCCGCGACGCGCGACGCGACGGCCGGACGCGAGAGGCCGGTGATGCGGCCCAGCTCGGCGCGGGTGGCGACGCCGTCCTCGCGGATGAGGCGGAGCATGTCCCCGGCCGTGGACGGACGGTTGGCTCGCGGCATCCGGTCAGTCAAGCATGTGTCCGTTCTGTACGTCTAGTTGGCATAATCGAGGAGGTTCGGTAACCCAAAATTCATAAGTCGGCTTGTCCGGGTGACGTAAGTCTCGGTAGCTTGTCGATCAGTGGTCCCCCTGCTCTGGAGCGTTCTGATGGCTGTGCACCCTGTGCTGGAACGAGTGACCCGACGTGTGGCCGAGCGGAGCGCGGGACGGCGCGCCGACTACCTCGCCCGGATCCGGGCCGCGCGGACGGCCGGCCCGGCCCGCGGCGGCATGGGCTGCGCCAACCTCGCGCACGGGTTCGCGGCGTGCGGCGTCCAGGACAAGCTGTGGCTGCGCGGGAACGTGACACCGAACATCGCGATCGTGTCGGCGTACAACGACATGCTGTCGGCGCACCAGCCGCTGAAGGACTACCCGGACCTGATCAAGGCGGCGATCCGCGCGGCGGGCGGCACCGCGCAGTTCGCCGGGGGCGTGCCCGCGATGTGCGACGGCATCACGCAGGGCCGCGCCGGCATGGAGTTGTCGCTGTTCAGCCGGGACGTGGTCGCGATGGCGGCGGCGGTCGCGCTGTCCCACGACATGTTCGACGGCGCGCTGATGCTCGGGGTGTGCGACAAGATCGTCCCGGGGCTGGTGATCGGGGCGCTGTCGTTCGGGCACCTGCCGGTGATCCTCGTGCCCGCCGGGCCGATGGCCTCCGGGCTGCCGAACGCCGACAAGGCGAGGGTCCGCAAGCGGTACGCAGCCGGGGAGATCGGCCGCGACGAGCTGCTCGCCGCCGAGGCCGCGTCCTACCACTCGCCCGGGACCTGCACCTTCTACGGGACGGCCAACTCCAACCAGCTCCTCATGGAGGTCATGGGCCTGCACCTGCCGGGCGCGAGCTTCGTCCCGCCGGGCACCGGCCTGCGCGACGCGCTCACCGAGGCGGCGGCACGCCGCGTCCTGAAGCTGACCGACCTCGCGGACGAGTACACCCCGATCGGCGAGCTGATGGACGAACGGGCGCTGGTGAACGGCGTCGTCGCGCTGCTGGCCACCGGCGGGTCCACCAACCACACGCTGCACCTGGTCGCGATGGCCGCCGCCGCCGGGATCGAGCTGACCTGGGACGACTTCGACGAGCTGTCCAAGGTCACGCCGCTGCTCACCCGCCTGTACCCGAACGGCACCGCGGATGTGAACCACTTCCACGCGGCGGGCGGCACCGCGTTCCTCATCGGCGAGCTGATCGACGCCGGGCTCGTGCACGAGGACGCGCGGACCGTCGGCGGCAGCACCCTCGCCGCCTACCGCAAGACGCCCGAGCTGGGCGCGAACGGCAGGGTCGTCTGGCAGGACGTGGCGCCGGAGTCGGGCGACCTCGGCGTCCTGCGCCCGGTGGACGAGCCGTTCGACACCCACGGCGGCCTGCACACCGTGCGCGGGAACCTCGGCCGCGCGGTGGTGAAGGTGTCGGCCGTGCGGCCCGAGCACCGGACGATCGAGGCGCCCGCCCGCGTGTTCGAGACGCAGGACGCGCTGCACGAGGCGTTCGGCGCGGGCGAGCTCGACCGGGACGTCGTCGCCGTCGTCCGCTACCAGGGCCCGCGCGCCAACGGCATGCCGGAGCTGCACCGGCTCACCCCGCCGCTCGCCGTCCTCCAGGACCGGGGGCACCGGGTCGCGCTGGTCACCGACGGCCGGATGTCGGGCGCGTCGGGCGCGGTCCCGGCCGCGATCCACGTGTCCCCCGAGGCGGCGGCGGGAGGCCCGCTGGCCCGCGTCCGGGACGGGGACATCGTGCGCCTCGACGCCGACAAGGGCCTGCTGGAGATCCTCGTCCCGGACGAGGAGTTCGAGGCGCGCCAACCCGAGGGCGCGCCGCCCGGCGACTGGTCGGGCACCGGCCGCGAGCTGTTCGAGTCGTTCCGGCGGGCCGTGGGCCCCGCCGAGCAGGGCGCGGGAGTCTTCGCGTGAGCGCCGCGGGCGCCCCAAAGGGCGACGACGGCCCCTGGCTGGTCGCCGACGTGGGCGGCACCAACGCCCGCTTCGCCCTCGTGGCGGGTCCGAACGCCGCGCCGACCCGGGTGGAGTCGCTGGCCACGCGCGAGTTCGCCGGGCTGGCGGAGGCGGCGGCGGCCTACCTGGAGCGGTACGCGCCGGGCGTGCGGCCGTCAGCGGCGTGCCTGGCGGTGGCCGGGCCGGTCGTCGCGGGCCCCACCGGCGGCGGGACGTACCGGCTGACCAACGCGGGCTGGCCCGCGGGCACCCCCGAGGACGTCCGGCGGCACCTCGGCATCCCGCATCTGGAGATCGTCAACGACTTCGAGGCGCTCGCGCTCGCGCTGCCGCACCTCGGGCCGGGCGACCTGGTCCCGATCGGCGGTCCGGCGACGCGACCGGGAGAGGCGGTCGCGCCGCCGGTCGCCGCCGAGGCCCCGATGGCCGTGCTGGGCCCGGGCACGGGGCTCGGCGTCGCCGGGCTCGTCCCGGTGCCGGGCGGGTGGGTGCAGCTCGCGAGCGAGGGCGGCCAGGTCGACATCCCGGCCGGGACCGACCGCGAGATCGAGGTCATGCGGCTGCTGCGCGCCGAGCGCGGCGCCGCCACCGCCGAGCTGCTGCTGTCGGGGGACGGGCTGTCCCGCATCCACCGCTACCTCGCCGAACTCGACGGGGAGGCGGCCGAGCCGCTGACCGCCGCGCAGATCTCCCAGCACGGCGACGATCCGCGCTGCGCGGAGGCCCTCGCCATGTTCTGCGCGCTGCTCGGCTCGCTCGCCGGGAACGTGGCGCTGACGCTGGGCGCGCGCGGGGGCGTCTATCTTGGCGGAGGCATCCTGCCGCGCATCACCGCCGTGCTGACCGCCAGCGCGTTCCGGAGCCGTTTCGAGGCGAAGCCGCCGATGGAGGACTATCTGCGGCCGATCCCGACGGCGCTGATCGTCCACCCCGGCCCGGCGCTGGTCGGCGCCACCGTCCGGCTGGCGGCGAGCCTGCCCGCCACCGAGTTCCTGGAGCCCGCATGACCGACCTGACCCCCACCGATCCGACCCACACCGACCTGACCAACACCGACCTGCTCGGCCTCGCGCCCGTCATCCCCGTCGTGGTGCTGGAGAACGAGGACGCCGCCGTCCCGCTGGCCCGCGCGCTCGTGGAGGGCGGCCTGCCCGCGATCGAGGTGACGCTGCGGACCCCGGCGGCGCTGCCGGCGATCACGCGGATCGCCGCCGAGGTCCCGGACGCGGTTGTCGGCGCGGGGACGGTCGTCCGGCCCGAGGACGCCGAGCGGTCGGCGGCGGCGGGCGCGAGGTTCCTGGTCAGCCCGGGCTGCACGCCCCGCCTCCAGGCGGCGATGGTCGCGACGGGCCTGCCGTTCCTGCCCGGCGTCGCCACCGCGTCGGAGGCGATCGCGCTGCTGGAGAACGGGATCACGGCGATGAAGTTCTTCCCCGCCGAGGCCGCGGGCGGCCGCGCCTACCTGAAGGCGCTCGGCGGCCCGCTGCTCGACGCCCGCTTCTGCCCGACCGGCGGCGTCACCCCCGGCAACGCCGCCGACTACCTCGCGCTGCCGAACGTCGGCTGCGTGGGCGGGTCGTGGCTTACGCCTGGGGACGCCGTCCGCGCGGGCGACTGGGACCGCATCCGCGCGCTCGCCGCCGACGCCGCCGCCCTCGGAAAGGGCTGACCCTACTTAGGCGGGTGGCAGCGGGCGCAGGGGCCGGCGGTGAGCCGGGGGGCCGAGCCGTGCGGGACGAGGTCCATCCGCAGCCGCCCGCAGGCGCAGCGGCTCCAGATGACGGTTCCTTCGCTGGTCAGATGCCGGGAGAGGGTACTGTTTCGCTGGCTCATGCAAGCAGTCTGCCCCCGCCGGAACGTGCGCGTCTATTTCACATTTCCAGATCTGATCGTGCAATATGGTGACATGATTGATCTGCGGCGGCTGCACATGCTCCGGCTCGTCCACCAGTACGGGACGGTCACCGCGACGGCGGAGGCGATGCACCTCACGCCGTCGGTGGTCTCCCACCATCTGCGCGAGCTGGCGCGGGAGCTCGGCGTGCCGCTGCTGGAGCCGCAGGGCCGCCGGGTGCGGCTCACCCCGGCGGCGCACCTGCTGATCGGGCACGCGGACGCGCTGCACGCCCGCTGGGAGGAGGCCCTCGCCGACCTGGAGTCGCACCGCGCCGGGGTCGCGGGGCCGCTGCGGATCTGCGGGTTCACGACGGCGGTCAGCGGCCTGATCGCCCCCGCCGCCGGGAACCTGCTGCGCACCGACCCCGACCTGAGCATCGAGATCCGCGAGTGCGACACCGACGTCGCGATGGGCCTGCTCGCCGCCGGGGAGACCGACCTCGCCGTGATCGAGCCCACCCCCGACGCGCCGCCGCCCGGCGACCCGCGCTTCGACCGGGAGCCGCTGCTGGAGGAGGCCCTCGACCTGATCGTCCCGGTCGGCCATCCGCTCGCACGGCGCGACACGGCCCGGCTGGAGGACGCGGCGTCCGAGCCCTGGATCAGCGTCGAACCGGACGGCTGCGCCCACCACCAGCAGGTCATGACCTACTGCGCCGCCGCCGGGTTCACGCCCCGGATCGCCCACAACGCCACGACCTGGTCGGTGATCTGGGCGCTGGTCGCGAGCGGCCTCGGCGTGTCGCTGGTGCCGAGGCTGGCCGACGGGCTGTCCGACCAGCCCGTCGTCCGGGTGCCGCTGACGGGCGACTCCGTCCCGAAGCGGCGGGTGCTGACGTGCGTCCGCCGGGGGAGCCGCGCCAACCCGGTGATCGCCCGCGGCCTGGCGGCGCTGTACGAGGTCGTCCCCTCCCAATGTGACCGCCTTCCCGCGGCCAGCTGACGCTCAGTCGGTCGCGATGGCCTGGAGGATGTTCAGCCGCGCGGCGCGGGCGGCGGGCCAGACCGCCGCGACCACGCCGATCGACGCGGCGGCCGCGACGCACAGCGCGAGGCGCCCGTAGGGCACGGCGAGGACCACCATGCCGTCCTCCCCGCCCGCGATCGCCTTCTGGAGGACGACGCCGAGCACGGTCCCGGTCCCCACGCCGAGGACCGCGCCGAACAGCGACACGACGACGGCCTCGTAGCGGATCATCTGGCGGAGCTGGCGGCGCTGGGTGCCGACCGCGCGCAGCAGCCCGATCTCGCGCGTCCGCTCGGTGACCGCGAGCGCGAGCGTGTTGACGATGCCGAGCGCCGCGACCAGCACCGACAGCACCAGCAGCCCGAGGACCAGCTTGAGGAACAGGTCGATCTCGCCCGCCGCGTCGTCCTTGACCTGCGCGCGGTCCTTCAGCTCCAGGTTCGGCCACGGCGCGAGCGCGGACTCCAGCGCGGCCCGCCGGGCGCCCGCGACCGTCACCTCGACGCGGTCGATCGGCGCGTCCGGGTCGTGGGCGCGGTAGCCCGCCCAGTCGATGATCATCGTGGGCGCGGACGGGGTGAGCGACGGCCGGTCGGCGTAGATCCCCGCGATGTGGAACGTTCGCTTCGTCCCATCCTGGTATTCGCCGGGGATCGTGCTGCCGACTTTCCATCCGTGGTCGCGGGCGACGCTGCGGCCGACCAGCAGGTCCTCGCCGTGCACGGCCGCCGTGCCCTCCTGGAGCGGGAGCCGGAAGTGGGCGAGCAGCTCGCCTGGCGAACCGGTGGTCGCGGTGCGCACTGCGCCGTCCAGCCGGAACCTGGCCGTCCGGACGGGGATCGCCGCGCGGACGCCCGGCACCCGCGCCACCGCCGCGCCCGCGCCCGCCTCGACCGGCGTGACCTGGCTGCGCCCGGTGACCTGGTAGTCGGCGGTCAGCGCGGCGTCCAGCTGCCGGTCGACCGAGGCCGCCATCGACTGGACGATGATCGAGACGGTCGCGATCAGCGCCAGCCCGATCGTCAGCGCCGACGCGGTCGCCGACGTCTGGCGGGGATCGCGGGTCGCGTTGCGGGCGCCCATCCGCCCGGCGCCGCCGCGCAGCCGCGCGAACGGGCGGCCGAGCACGCCGGTCACCGGACGGCTCAGCGCGGGCGAGACCACCACGACCCCCGCGAACAGCAGCGCCGCCCCGGCCCCCGCGAGCGTGAGGCCGGACGTCCCGTCCCCCGCGAGCCCGGCCCCGGCCAGGGCGGCGCCGATCGCCAGCACCGCGCATCCCGCGAGGACGCGGCGCCGCAGCGGGCGGGGCGGCGCCGCGTCCTCGCGCAGCGCCGCGACCGGCGGGGTCCGCGCCGCGCGCCGCGCCGGGACGAACGCGGCGGCCAGCGTCACCGCCGTCCCCACCAGGTACGCGGCGAGGACGGCGGACGCGGGCAGCGCGAGCGGCCCGAACGGCAGCTCCTCCCCGCCGGTGACCAGCGTCATCAGCTTCGCGAGCCCGACCGCGACCCCGGCCCCCGCCGCGAGGCCGAGCGTCGAGCCCGCGAGGCCCACCCCGGCCGCCTCGCCGAGGATCGAGCGCGTCACCTGCCCGCGCGAGGCCCCGACCGCGCGCAGCAGCGCCAGCTCCCGGACCCGCCCGCCGACCAGCATCGCGAACGTGTTGAAGATGATGAACGACCCGACGAACACCGCGATCAGCGCGAACACCAGCAGGAACGTCCGCATGATCTTGATGATGTCCTGGAGCGGCCCGGCCTGCTCGTCGGCCGCCTTCTCGCCGGTGACAGCTTCCAGGCCCGGCGGGAGGACGGCGGCGACCGCGTCGCGCAGCCGCTCCTGGGTCACGCCGCCGTCCGCGTGCACGACGATCCGCTCGTAGGTGCCGGGACGCTGCCCCAGCAGGCGCGGCGCGGCGCCGGGCGCGAACGCGGTCATCGAGATCGAGGAGCCGAGCGCGGAGTCGCCGACCCGGAACAGGCCGGTCAGCCGGAACGTCCGCTTCCCGGAGCGCAGCGCGACCGTGACCCGGTCGCCGACCCGGTAGCCGGCGTCGCGGGCGGTGGTGACGTCCATGGCGATCTCGTCGGGCGCGCGCGGCGGCGCCCCGGCGGTGAGGCGGGTCAGCGACAGGTCGCGGTCGCCGCTCCACGCCACCCCTATCTGCGGATCCGCCCCGACGATCCTCCCCCGCCGGTCGACGGCGGCCGCGAACCCGGTGACGACGCCCTCCGCCTTCGCGACGCCGGGCGCGCGCCGGACGGCCACCAGCGCCGACGCGGGCACCGGACGCGATCCCGCGCGCTCACCCGGCCCGGTCTGGAACGACTGCCGCGCCCGGACGACCGTGTCCGTCCCGCGCCCGAGGTCGTCGAAGGCGCGGTCGAACGAGCGGCTCAGCGTGGCCGAGAAGATCAGCGTGCCGGAGACGAACGCGACGCCCGCGAGGACCGCCACCACCGATAGCAGCAGGCGGGCGCGGTGCGCGGCCAGCCCACGGAATACGAGCTTCACCATCATGGCCACGATTCGACCGGTGCGGGGTGGGGCGGCGGCAGGGCGCATCGTCGCCTCCGCGTTCCGCCCGCGCCCTACGAACGGCAGGCCGCACCCGACTTTCGTAGGGCTCGCGGGCGGGGAACGGGTGCGTACGGTGGGCCCGTGCGCATGACACTGCCGTTCACGCTCCCCGGACGCGACCGCGCCGCGGACGCCGTGGCCGTGGTGCTCGCGCTGGCGCTGAGCCTGGAGACGGCGACGGGCCCGGACTCGGTCCTGCGCGGCTACGGCGGCGCGACGGCCGTGGTGGTGGCGGTGCCCGCGCTCGCGCTGGCGGTCCGCCGCCGGTTCCCGATGACGGTCGCCTGGCTCACGGTCGCGCTCGCCGCGCTGCTGGACGTCGTCGAACGCCTCGCGCCCGGCGCGCTGCTGCGCGAGGGCGCGCCCGGCGCGTTCGCCCCGATCCTGTGGTGGCCGCCCGCGCTGCCGTTCGCCGCCTACGCCGCGATGGCCTTCCCCCGCGACACGGACCGCCCCGTCTGGGTGCGGGGGCTGCCGGTCGCCGTGCTCGTCCCGCTGGTCGGCCTCACCCAGGAGGTGATCCCCGACGGGTCGATCCGGCGCGTCTCCGGGCAGGAGACGTCCTCGGTCGAGGTGATGGTCTTCCGCGGGCTGGTGGTGCTGGTCGCGGCGGCGCTGCTCGGCATGTACGTGGCGGCGCGGCGCCGCGTCCTGGCGGGGCTGACCGAGCGGGCCGAGCGCGCCGAGCGGGAGCGGCACCTGCTCGCCGAGCGGGCGCGGACCGAGGAGCGCGCCCGGCTCGCCGCCGAGATGCACGACGTCGTCGCGCACCGGGTGACGCTGATGGTGCTGCGCGCGGGCGCGCTGCGGGTCAGGGCGCCCGACGAGGAGACCCGCGCCGCCGCCGACGCGCTGCGCGACGACGGCTGCCACGCGCTGGAGGAGCTGCGCGACGTCATCGGCCTGCTGCGGCGCGACGCCGGGGACGCGGGCGCGGCCCCCGCCCCCGCGTCGGGGCCGCTGCCCGACCTGTCCGCGCTGGTCGCCGAGTCCGCCGCCGTCGGCGTCCGGGTCGAGCTGGTCGAACGCGGGGAGCCCGCGCCCGCCTCGCCCGCCGTCGGACGCACCGCCTACCGGGTCGTCCAGGAGGCGCTGACCAACGCGCGCAAGCACGCGCCGGGCGCCGCCGTCCGGGTGGAGGCCCGCTACCGCGCCGACGGCGTCCGGCTGACGGTGCTCAGCGCCGCCCCGGAGCGCGAGCCGGACGCGGCGCTCGCCGCCCTCGCCGCCAGCGGCTCCGGGACGGGCCTCGCCGGGCTGCGCGAGCGCGTCGAGACCGTCGGCGGCACCTTCTCGGCGGGCCCGAGCGGGGACGGGTTCCGCGTCGAGGCGTCGCTTCCCGCCTACGTCCCGCTGCCGGCGCCGCCCGCGCCCTGACGGTGCGCGAGCCGGTGCCTGAGCGTCATCAGGATCGCCCGCACCACCCAGAGGGCCAGCGCCACCTGGAGGACGACCAGGAACCCCGTCCCCGGGCCCATCGTGAACGCCAGCACCAGGAACAGCCCGAGCAGCAGCGGGAACGGCGGACCATGGCGGTGTCCCCGGTGATGGTGGCGGCGTTCGCGACGTGCGGGCGCCGTCTTCGGCACCGCCAGGCCCTTCGGGTCGGGCAGGTCGCGGACGATCACCTCGAGGTCGCCGCGGGTCTTGGCGGCGAGCGTCGTGCCGAGCCGCTCGTCGAGTTCGGCGCGGTCGAGCCGTCCGGCCGCGAAATGGTCGTGCAGGGCGACCATGACCGCGTCGCGCTCGGCGTCGCCGACACGGAGGTCGGCGACGCCGGTGCCGTCCAGGGTCGTCACGCCGGTTCCTCGCCAGAGTTCCCAGTGGTGGGGCCCGCGTCGGTGGGGCCCGCGTCGGCCTCGCCCGCGTGCGGCTCCTCGTCGGCGTGCGGCTCTTCGTCGGCGAGGACGCGGTAGAGCGCGCGCCGGGCCTCGGAGATGATCTCGGTGGCCCGCCTGACCTGCGCCGGTGTCCCGGAGTGGACGATCTGCATCACCGCCGCGCCCGTCTGCGCGACCTGCCGGAACAGGTCGGGCGCGCCCTCGCCGAAGTCGGGCGCCATCTGCGCCCACGGCTCGTCCAGCTCGTCGGCGTGCTCGGCCACGTAGGCGCCGCCCTCGGCGGTGAGCCGGTAGGTGCGGCGCCCGCCGGCCTCCTCGGCGACGATCAGCCCCTCGTCCGCGAGCTGCTGGAGCGCCGGGTAGACCGCGCCGGGGCTCGGCTTCCACGCCTCGCCGCTGCGCTCGTCGATCTCCTGGATGATCTGGTAGCCGTTGCGCGGCTCCTCGGCGAGCAGGGCGAGGATCGCCGCGCGGACGTTGCCCTTGGGCGCCTTGCGTCCCCGCCCCCATGGGCCGCGCCCGCCGCCGCGTCCCCAGGGCGGACGGCCGCCGCCGGGCCCGAACCCGCCGGGCGGCCCCCACTGCCAGGGCCCGCCGTGCGCGCGCGCATCCCCGTGCCCATGGCCATGGCCCGGCCCGAAGCCGTGCTCATGTCCGTGTCCGTGCCGGGACGCCGCGTGCGCGGCCTTCGCGCCGATCGCCGCCGCCGCGACCGCCCAGCGCCAGTCGGGTCCGCTCCGGTGTGTCGTTCCCATGTTCACCACCACCTTCTGAGATCTCTCTATGATCTCTCGCGATAGGACAACGATATATCGAAGACGTACGGTTCGGGAAGATGGTTCCCGCGAAAGTCGCGCGTCCGGCGCGTCGCGGACGCCTCCCGGATCGGGCCATGGTCGTCTGACCGGCGGAAATACTGGGTAACCACCCCTGTGGGGGGACGATGGGGACGGACGAGGCGGTGACCGCGCCGGACGCGGTCGTGTCCCGGGGCGGCGCGGTCGCGCGCGGGCGCCTGCGGGGCGAGCTGCTGCTGGGCCTGGCGGTCTTCGGCCTGTACGCGCTGGTCGTGATGCTGCCGCAGGACGCCAGGGAGCGGGCCGCGCGCGGGCACGGCCGCGCGCTCTACGACCTTGAGCGGACGCTCCGGCTGGACGTGGAGCGGACGCTGAACGGCTGGCTCGCCCATCAGCCGGTCTGGCGCGTCCTGGCCAACTACGAGTACGCGATCACCTACATCGCGAGCGCGGTCGCGCTGCTCTCCTGGCTGTACCTGCGGCACCCCGAGCGCTACCGGACGGCGCGCAACGCGTTCCTGCTGATCAACCTGGTCGGGATCGCGTGCTTCGCGCTGTACCCGGTGATGCCGCCCCGGCTGATGCCCGAGCTCGGGTTCGTCGACACGGTCCGGGAGGGCCGCACGTGGGGGTCGTGGGGATCGCCGCTGGTCGAGCACGCCGACCGGTTCGCGGCCGTCCCGTCCCTGCACATGGCCTGGACGCTGTGGGTCGGCGTCGAGCTGGCCCGGGTGTCGGCGCGGCGGTGGGTGCAGTCGCTGAACGCCGTCCACATCCTGCTCACGCTGTATGTGATCATGGCGACCGCGAACCACTACCTGCTGGACGCGGCGGCCGCCGTCCCGCTGGTGGGCCTCGCGGTGTACGGCGCCGAGCGCGCCGCCCCGCGCGGCGCGGACGAGCGGGTCCGCGCCCCCGACGCGTTCTTCCTGGCCGTGGAGACCCCGGAGGCGCCCCAGCACGCCGGAGGGCTGATCGTCCTGGACACGGCGCGGGCGCCGGTGACCCGCGCGGACCTCGTCGCCCTCGTCGCCGCGCGGCTCGGCGACCATCCCCGGTTCCGGCAGCGGCTCGCGGACGGCGGCCGGTGGCGGCGGCCCGTCTGGCGCGACCACCCGGCGATCGACTGGGCCTGGCACGTCCAGGAGCGCCGCGTGGACGGCATGGCCGGGCTGCGCGCCGTGGTCGCGGAGCTCCAGTCCGAGCCGCTGCCCCGCGACCGGCCGCTGTGGCGGATGATCCTGCTGACCGGCGTCGCGCCGGGACGCGACGCCGTCGTGTTCCTCATGCACCACGTCGTCGCCGACGGCGTCGGGGTCGTCGCGCACGCGATGGCGCTGATGGAGCCTCACCAGCTCGGCTACGGCGCGGCGGGGCGCCGCCGCCGGCCCGTCCGGGAGGCGCTCGCGACCGCGGCGGGGCTCGGGCAGCTCGCCACGGACGCGGCGCGCCCCGCGCGGCTGCCCGCCGCCGGGACGTCCGAGCGCCGGTTCGGGAGCCTGCTCGTCCCGCTCGACCTGGCCCGGGACGTCGCGCGGCGGCACGGCGTGCGCGTCACCGACGTCGTGCTGTGCGCGGTGGCGGGCGGGCTGCACCGGGTGCTGCGCGAGACGCCGGGCGCGGGCGACTCCTGCCGGGTCGCGGTGCCGCTGATGATGCGCTCGCCGGGCGACGGCGCGGAGGGCAACCACACCAGCGCCGTCATGGTCGACCTGCCGCTCGGCAAGATGGCCGAGGCCGACCGGCTCGCCGAGATCGCGCGGCGCACCCGCGTGCTGCGGTCGGGGACGCGCCCGCTCGCCGCCTGGTTCGTGATGCGGCACGCCGGACGGGTCATGCCCGCCCCGCTGCACGCCCGTTTCGCCCGTTACGCCTACAGCGCCCGGTTCCTCCAGGGCATCGTGTCGAGCCTGCCGGGCCCGGACCGGCGGCTGCGGCTGGCGGGCGCCCCGCTGCTGGAGGTCTACCCGGTGATCCCGCTCGCGCCCGGAGCGCCGCTCGCGGCCGGGGCGCTCGGCGTCGACCGCGACCTGTGCTTCGGCGTCTGCGCCGACCCCGGCCTCGTGCCCGACGCCGACCGCATGACCGACGCGATCGCCGAGGTCGTCCGCGAACTCGGCGCCGACTAGCCCGGGACGGACTCAGCCGCTGCGGATCGCGCGCAGCGACTCGGTCAGCGACCCCATGGTCGCGAACACGGCGGTCGGCTCGTAGCCGCAGTGCGCCATGCAGTTGGAGCAGCGGTCGTCGCGTCCCCGGCCGTAGGCGCCCCAGTTGGTCGTCTTCACGAGCTCCTCGTAGGTGTCGGCGTAGCCGTCGTCCATCAGGTAGCAGGGACGCTGCCAGCCCTTCAGCGAGTAGGACGGGATCGCCCACGCCGTGCACGGGAAGTCGGCCCTGCCCTCCAGGAAGTCCAGGAACAGCGGCGAGTGGTTGAAGCGCCAGCGGCGGCGCCGCCCGTCCGCGAACACCTTCCGGAACAGCTCCCGCGTCTCCTGGACGCCGAGGAAGTGCTCCTGGTCGGGCGCCTTCTCGTAGGCGTAGGCGGGCGAGATCATCATCTGGTCGACGCGCAGGTCGTCGTTGAGGTAGTCGAGGACGTCGATGACGGTCTGCGGGGTGTCGGTGTTGAACACGGTCGTGTTCGTCGTGACCCGGAACCCGCGCTCGCGGCACATCCGGATTGCCTCCACGACCTGGTCGAACACGCCCTCCTTGCAGACGGACGCGTCGTGCCGCTCGCGCAGCCCGTCGACGTGCACCGCCCACGCGAAGAACCGGGACGGCTCGAACTGGTCGATCTTCTTCGGGATCAGCGCCGCGTTCGTGCACAGGAACACGTACCGCTTCATCGCGACCAGCTCGGCGACCATCTCGCCGATCCCCGGGTGCATCAGCGGCTCGCCGCCCGCGATCGACACCATCGGCGCGCCGCTCTCGCGCACCGCCGCGACCGCCTGCTCGACCGGCATCCGCTGCTTCAGCAGGCTCGCCGGATGCTGGATCTTCCCGCAGCCCGCGCACGCCAGGTTGCACGCGTACAGCGGCTCCAGCTCGACCAGCAGCGGGAACTTCGAGCGGCGGGCGAGCCGGTTGCGCAGGATGTAGCCGCCCACCCGCAGGCTCTGGCGTAGTGGCATGCCCATTTACGACGCGTCCTCCCTCAGGTAGCGGCCGAGGGCGCTCACCGGGAACACCAGCCGGTACAGGTGGTAGTTGATGTAGAAGTAGCCGGGGAACCCGGTGCCGGTGAAGTGCTCCTCGTCCCAGGTCCCGTCGGGGCGCTGCCGCTCGGTCAGCCAGCCGACGCCGCGCTCCACCGCCGGGCCGCGCTCACCGGCGGCCAGCAGCGCCAGCAGCGCCCACGCGGTCTGGGACGCGGTGGACGCGCCGCGTCCGATCCACGCCGGGTCGCGGTAGGAGCGCAGGTCCTCGCCCCAGCCGCCGTCGTCGCGCTGGTGCCGCTCCAGCCAGGCCACCGCCCGCCGGATCTCCGGCCGGTCGGGCCGGACGCCCGCCGCGACCAGCGCGGGCACGACGCCGCCGGTCCCGTAGACGTGGTTGGCGCCCCAGCGTCCGAACCAGGAGCCGTCCTGCTCCTGCGCCTTCAGCAGCCACTCCACCGCGCGCTTGCACAGCAGCGAGTCGCCCATGCCCTGCGCGCACAGCGCCTCCACGACGTGCGCGGTGACGTCGGCGGACGGCGGGTCGATCACCTCGCCGAAGTCGCAGAACGGGAGCCTGCGGCACAGCTCGCGGGTGTTGTCGGCGTCGAACGCGGCGAACCCGCCGTCGCGCGAGACCATCCCGGCCATCCAGCGCAGGCCCCGCTCGATCGCCGGGCCCGCGCCCGGGTGCGCGACGCGGCCGAGCGCCAGCACGACCTCGGCGGTGTCGTCGACGTCGGGGTAGTAGTCGTTGTCGAACTCGAACGACCAGCCCCCGGGCGGCAGCCCCGGGCGGCGCACCTGCCAGTCGCCGGGGCCCTTCACCTCCTCGCCGAGCACCCAGTCGGCGGCCCGCTCCAGCGCCGGGTGCCCGGGGGGCAGGCCCGCGTCGGCGAGCGCGGTCATCGCGAGCACGGTGTCCCAGACGGGGGACTGGCACGCCTCCATGCGCCGCCCCGATCCGTCCCGGATCGTGAAGCGCTCCAGGCCGTGCAGGCCACGCTGCATGACCGGGTGGTCGACGTCGTGGCCGAGCAGGTTCAGCGCGATCAGCGAGTACACCCACGGCGGCTGGATGCCGCCCCACGACCCGTCCGGCTCCTGCCGCGCGATGATCCACTCACCGGCGCGGCGCAGCGCGGCCCGCCGCACCGCCTTCAGCGGGCGCCGCTGGTAGACGCGCAGCGCCCGGTCGAGCGCGTGGAGCGCCTCCTCCCATCCCCCCTCCCGCCGCCGCGGCACGGCCTGCCCGTGCAGCTCGGCGATGCCGAACGGCAGCGGCCGGACGGGACGCAGCGCCGCCACCACGGTCAGCGGCACGATCGTCTGCCGCGCCCAGCACCCGAAGTCGTAGACGTTCAGCGGGAACCACGACGGCAGGTAGATCATCTCCGGCGGCACGACGGGCAGCGCGTCCCACGGCCAGCGCCCGAACAGCGCCAGCCAGAAGCGGGTGAACACGCGCGTCGCCGGGAGGCCGCCCGCGTCGCGCACGTAGGCGGCGGCGCGGCGCATGTGGCCGGCGTCCGGCGGGTCCCCGGCGAGCCGCAGCGCGACGTACGCCTCGACTGTCGTGGACAGGTCGGGCGGGCCGCCGAAGAAGTTCGCCCACGTGCCGTCTTCGCGCTGCTGGGAGCGGATCCAGCGGGCCGCCTCCCGCGTCTCGTCCTCGTCGCGGACGCCGAGGAACTCGCGCAGCAGCAGGTCCTCGGCGTCCATGGTCACGTTCGTCTGGAGCTCGCCCTTCCACCAGCCCTCGGGGGACTGGAGGCCGAGCAGGTGCTCGCGCGCCGCGTCCAGCGCCTTCCGCGCCGCCTCCCTGGTGGACGGCGCCGCGGGTTCGGCTGTCGTGGTCATCAGTGGTCCCGGTGGGTGACGAAGTCGGCGACGCGCAGGAACTCGGTGCGGACGGGGGTGGGCACTCCCGCGCCGGTGAGCTGCTCCCCGGCACGTTCCACCCGGCGTGCGGCCTCGGCCCGCGCCCACGCCCGCCCGCCCGCGAGGTCGACGAGCCGCGCCGCCTCGGCCAGCTCGTCCTCGCCCGGCGGTTCCGGGCGTGCGTACAGCTCGGCCAGCTCCGCGGACGCGGCCGTGCCGGAGTTCAGCGCCGCCACCACCGGCAGCGACATCTTGCGGGACCGCAGGTCCGACAGCGCGGGCTTGCCGGTCGCCGCCGGGTCGCCCCAGATGCCGAGCAGGTCGTCGACGAGCTGGAACGCGACGCCGAGGTCGGCGCCGAACCCCTCCAGCGCGGTCGCGAGGCGCTCGGGCGCCCCGTCGAGCACGGCGCCGATCGAGCACGAGCAGGCCAGCAGCGCGGCGGTCTTCCCGGCCGCCATCGCCTGGCACTCCTCCAACGTGATCTTGTGGCGGGTCTCGAAGCTCAGGTCGAGGGACTGGCCCGCGATGAGGTGGCGGGTGGCGACGGCCAGCGACCGCGCGGCCCGCGCCGACCCCTGCCCCGGCGCCTCCAGCAGCACCTCCCCGGCGAGCGCGAGCAGCGCGTCGCCGGCCAGGATCGCGGCGGGCTCGCCGTAGACGGCCCACGCCGCCGGACGGTGCCGCCGCGTCCGGTCGCCGTCCATGATGTCGTCGTGCAGGAGCGAGAACGCGTGCGTCAACTCGACCGCGACCGCGCCCGGCAGCGCGCTCTCCGGCGGCGCGCCGGCCGCGCGGGCCGACAACAGGGCCAGCGCGGGACGCAGCGCCTTCCCGGCGGGCTCCTTGCGCGGCCGCCCCTCCGCGTCGGCCCAGCCGAGATGGTAGGCCGCCACCCGGTAGGTGTGCGGGTCGAGCCGCCCGACCGCGGCGCGCAGCGCCCCGTCGACCAGCTCGCGGACATCGGTCATCGAGACCGGAACGGTCGTCACCGGCCCCTCACCCCCTCCAGGTGGCGGCGGACCAGGCGTGCGGCGGTCAGGCCGCTGCGCACTGCTCCCTCCATCGTGTCTGGCCAGCCCGTGTCGGTCCACGCGCCGGCGAGGAACAGCCCCGGCGCCCGCGTCGCCGCGCCGGGACGCGCCGCGCCGCTGCCGGGACGCTGGCGGAACGTCGCGCGCCGCTCCCGCGTGACGAAGAAGTCGCCGACGGACGCGTGCCGCGCCGCGGGCAGCAGCCGCCGCAGCTCACGCGTGAACCTCTCCCGCAGCTGTGCCGTCGGGACGTCGATCCAGCGGTCGGCCGCCGACAGCGACACGGCCAGGTACTGCCCGTCGCCGCGCAGGCCGCTCACCTCCGTCCGGTCGAACACCCACTGGACGGGCGAGCCGACCGCCGCCACGAAAGGCAGCCCCAGCACCGGCCGGTCGTAGACGACGTGCACGTTGACGATCGGGCTCGCGCCCAGCTCCGGCCAGCGCAGCGGGACGGGCAGCGCCTCGGCGGGCAGCAGCCGCGCCGCCACGTCGTGCGGGACGGCCATGACCACCGCGTCCGCCGCGACCGGCGCCCCGTCCACGATCACCTTCGGGTCGGCGGTGACCGCCTCCACCTTCGCCTTCAGCAGGACGGTGCCGCCCGCCTCCTCGATCCGCGCGAGCGCGGGAGCGCCGTGCAGCTCCGCCAGCGGGACGGACGGGACGCCGATGTCGGCCGCGTCCGCCCGCCCGAACAGCGCCCGGCGGCACACCATCGCCGACAGGCCGAGCGCCGCTTCGTCCACCTCGGCGTTCAGTGCCGCCGTGACGAACAGCCCCCACAGCGCCTCGCGCGCCCACGGCCGCTGGCCCCGTTCCGCCAGCCACGAGCCCGCCGCCACCCCGTCCAGGACGGGGTCGCCGGGGTCGAGGCTCTGGATCTTCGCCGCCGCCCACACCGCCCTCAGCCGTTCGGCCGGGGACAGCGGCGCGTACCGGGCCAGGGCGGGCAGCAGGTGCAGCGGGCTCGGCAGCGGCGCCCGCCTCAGCCGCGCGGGCGCCTCGCCGGGCCGCAGCACCGTCACGTCGAACCGGGCTTGGATGTTCATGAGGTGGTCGGTGCGCAGGCGCCGCAGCAGCCCCTGGTAGGCGGTGCAGCAGCGCAGCGCGACATGCTGGCCGTTGTCGACGCTCAGCTCCCCGCGCCCGAACGAGTGCGTGGCGCCGCCCAGCCAGGGGCGCGCCTCCACCAGCGTGACGTCCATCCCCGACTCCTGGAGCGCCAGCGCCGCGCTGATCCCCGCGAGGCCGCCGCCGACGACGACGACGCTCACTTCTCCACCCCGGTCAGCGCGCGGGCGGCCACGACGGCCTTCTGCCAGGTCGGCAGCGACACCCGCGAGTTCAGCGCGACCGCCGGGCTCGCCGCGATGCGCTCCAGCAGCCGCCGGTAGATGCCCGCCATCGCCGCCGTGCACGCCGCCGAGCGCCGGTCCAGCAGCGGCAGCAGCCGGAGGCCCTCGGCGTACCAGGCCCGCGCCCGCTCCGCCTGGAACGCCACGAGGTCGTGCAGCCGGGACGCCGGGTCGACGAACTCGCCCGACCCGTCCAGCTCCAGCGTGCACCCGAACCGGTCGAGGTCCTCGAGGGGCAGGTACACCCGGCCCGCCAGCCGGTCCTCCCGCACGTCCCGCAGGATGTTCGTGAGCTGGAACGCGACCCCGAGCGAGTCCGCCAGCCCCTCCGCGCGCTGCCGCCCGTCGTACCCGAACACGCCCAGCGACAGCCGCCCCACCGTCCCCGCGACCTGCTGGCAGTACCGCAGCAGGTCGTCGAACGTCTCGTACGCGGCGCCGCGCACGTCGCTCTCGCAGCCGTCGATCAGCTCCGCGAACGCGTCCAGCGGGATCGGGTACCGGCCCGCCGCGTCCGCCAGGGCCGTCAGCACCGGGTGCCCCTCCAGCGCCCGCGAGTCGGCCCGCCGCCAGAGCACCTCCTGGACCGTTTCGAGCCGGCCGCGCGCCCGGTCCAGCAGATCCATCCGGACGCACGCGGGCTCCGGGCCGTCCCCGATGTCGTCCACGCCCCGCGCGAACGCGTAGATCGCGCTCATCGCGCGGCGCTTCGGGGTCGGCATCAACCGGATCCCGTAGCCGAAGTTGCGGGCCTCCTCCCGGACCACCCGCTCGCAGTGCCGATACGCCTCCACGACCCACTCGGGCCGCTCGCACGTCTCCGAAACCGTCATCGCTCACCCTCTCCGAGAGTGGAAACCCAGTTGGCGAGGAGCACGGGCGCGCGCGGGCGCGGCGTCCGCGCCAGCACGTCGTAGCGGCCGCGCACGAGGGCGGCCAGCGCCGCGCGCCCCCCGGCGACATAGCCCGCCACCGCGACCCGGGCCCACCCGCGCAGCCCCGCCATGAGCGGCGCGGACCCGCGGTCGAGCAGGTCCCGCGCCCGGCCGGCCTCCAGCGCCAGCACCCCGCGCAGCCGCGTCGGCGTCACCGCCCGGGACAGGTCGTCCTCGGCGCAGCCGAACCGCCGCAGGTCCTCGCCGGGCAGGTAGATCCGCCCGGCTCTGAAGTCCTCGCCGACGTCCTGGCAGTGCTCGATCACCTGCAACGCGGTGCAGACCCGGTCGGACGCCTCCTCCAGCCCCCGCCCCTGGGCGCCGAACACGTGCAGCACGATCCGTCCCACCGGATTGGCCGACAGCACGCAGTACCGCACCAGTTCGTCGAACGAGGCGTACCGGGTCACGACCTGGTCCTGGCGGTTCGCCTGGACCAGCCGCCGGAAAGGCTCCGCCGGAATTCTCCGCGCGTGGACGGTATCCGCCAGTCGCCTTAACTGCGGAAGAACCGGAGCCCGCCCTTTGTAGAGGAGGTCCAGGTCCGCGTCCACCGAATCGAGCAGCGCCGCCCGCCACGCGCCCGGCGCCTCGTCGCCGATGTCGTCGACCAGGCGGGCGAAACCGTAGACCGCGCGCAGGTGGGCGCGGTGCCGCCTCGGCAGCAGCCGGGTCGCGACCGGGAAGTTCTCCCGTCGCGCGAGCCCGTCGAGACCGCGCTCGTGCTCCCGCGCGCTCCAGGGTGATTCAGTGGTCACCACTAGGGGATTCGCCGGTGCGGCACCAGAAAAACTCTGATCAAGGTATGGAGTTATTGAACCGCCGTGCGTTTCCGCGGGTTTCCGAGGCCGAAAGGGCGCGACAGAAAAGTCGCCTTTCGTGGCAATTAGCTGGCTATCGGACGTGCCTCGGGGCGGCCCGTCATGGCAGCCGGTTCACCAGACTGAGGGCGACGTCCAGCGCGCGGCTGCCCAGCGTCCCGTCGCCCTGCGCCCTCCACACCTCCGACAGGACGGCCATCACGAAGGCCCACGCGACGACCCGCTCCACCGGCATGGCGAGCCCGTCGGCGACCTGCTCGATCCGCGCGGGCACCAGGTCGACCAGCCTCTCGTCCCGGTCGTCGGGGTCGGGGTTGTAGAACAGCGCGCCCGCCTCGAAACCGGGGTCGCCCACGACGCCGTGCGGGTCGATCGCCAGCCACGGCTCGCGCTCCGCGCTCAGGATGTTGTCGTGGTGCAGGTCCCCGTGCAGGACGAGCCGCTCGGGCGCGCTCGCGCACAGCTCGTCGAACAGCCGTCCGGCCCGCTCGACCAGGTGGCGGGGGAGCGGATCGTCGCCCGGGAAACGGCGCAGGTGGCCGGAGAACGACGCGCTCTCCTTCTCCAGGTCCGGGAGGACGCATCCGGGGGGCGGCGCGTGCCGGAGCCGCCGCGCCACGTCGACGAACACGGCGGTGGCCTCCTCGTCCTTCCCGGGGACGAGCTCGCTCAGCGTCACCCCCGGCTCGGCACGTTCCAACAGCAGCGCGCCCCTGGCGGGATCGTGTTCCAGCAGCCTGACCGCGCCCTCGCCGCCGTAGGTCTCCAGGGCCGCCGCCTCGACGGCCAGATGGCCCGGTCCGGGCGGGCCGAGCTTCAGGACCGCCTTCGTCCCGTCCTCCCGCCGGACGGGCGCGACCCAGTGGTAGCTCAACTCGTACCCGGCGGTCTCGACCTCCAGCCGCCACTCGCGGGCGATCTCCGAGACCAGCGCGGGCAGCCGCCCCAGCCAGCGGCGTCCGTCGTCCCCCCAGACCTCGACGGCGTTCTCGATCAGGACGGAGGGGAGCGGACTGGGAAGAATCGGCGACATCCCCCAACCCTGGCAGAGCGGGCGGTAGATCGCCGACGGGATGTGACAACCCCCTGGTCCCCTGAGCTCCCGGCGGCCGATCACCGCCGGACGCGTAGGGCGACGCCCGGATCGGGGACCGTCTCCTGGTCCGGGTGTCGGTGGTGGGGGGCGGGGGTGCGAGTATGGGTGATATGGGGCTGGAGGTGGTGCGCCGCAACAACATCACGGTCACCGGGCATGAGGATGGTCCGGTGGTGATGCTCGCGCACGGGTTCGGGTGCGATCAGAACCTATGGCGGCTGGTGGTCCCCGAACTGGCCGAGCGGTTCCGGGTGGTGCTGTTCGATCACGTGGGCGCGGGGCGTTCGGATCTGTCGGCGTGGGATCGCGACCGGTACGAGGGCCTGGACGGATACGCCGGGGACGTGCTGGAGATCTGCCAGGAGTTGGAACTGACCGAGGTGACGTTCGTAGGGCACTCGGTGGCATCCATGATCGGTGTGCTGGCCGCGCTCCGCGAACCGGAGCGGTTCGCCGGGCTGGTGCTGCTGGTGCCCTCCCCGTGCTACATCGATGACGGCGACTACCGGGGCGGGTTCAGCCGGGACGACATCGCCGAGCTGCTGGACTCGCTGGACAGCAACTATCTGGGGTGGTCGGCGGCGATGGCTCCGGTGATCATGGGGAATCCCGAGCGTCCGGAGTTGGGCGAGGAACTGACCAACAGCTTCTGCCGGACCGACCCGGTCATCGCCCGATCCTTCGCCCGGGCGACGTTCCTGTCCGATCACCGGGCGGATCTGCCGGGCGTCACCGTGCCGACCCTGGTGGTGGACTGCGTCCAGGATGCCATCGCGCCGCCTGAGGTCGGCCGGTACGTCACCGCGCAGATCCCCGGCAGCGCCCAGGTCACTCTGCCGGCTACCGGCCACTGTCCCCAGTTGAGCGCGCCGGCGGCCACCGCCCACGCCATCGCGGACTTTGCCGGCAGACCGCGGTGATGGACCGGCCCCGGCGCGGCGGCGAACCCGCCGACTCAGAGCACGCGAGGATCTCCTCGCTGCTGGAGGACAGCGCCGAGGACCTTTACGAGAACGCGCCCTGCGGCTACCTGTCGACCCTGCCGGACGGCCGGATCGCCAAGATCAACCGCACCCTGCTGGACTGGCTGGGCTACCGGCGCGAGGACCTGGTCGGGCGCCGGAGCTTCGCCGACCTGCTCACCGTCGGCGGCCGCCTCTACCATGAGACCCATTTCGCGCCGCTGCTGCGCATGCAGGGCGAGATCGGCGGCATCGCGCTGGAGTTGAGGGCCGCCGACGGTACCCGGCTCCCGGTCATGGTCACCTCCACGGTCAAGACCGGCCACGACGGTGAACCGCAGTTGATCCGCACGACCGTCTTCGACGCCCGGGACCGCCGCGCCTACGAGCAGGAGCTGCTGCGGGCCCGGCGCGAAGCCGAGCAGGCACGCGCCGAGACGGACCTGGAGCGTCGGCGGCTTCACCAACTGGTCGCCACCCTGCAACGGACGCTGCTGCCGCCCGCACTGCCGGTCGTCCCCGGCCTGGACGTGGCCGCGCACTACCACATCGCCTCGATCGACCAGGTCGGCGGCGACTTCTACGACCTGTTCCCACTGCCCGGGGGCCGGTGGGGGTTCTTCCTGGGTGATGTGTGCGGCAAAGGGGCCGGAGCCGCCACGGCGACCTCCCTCATCCGCTACACCCTTCGCGCCGCCGCGCAGTATGACACCGACCCTCGCGACGTTCTGAGCACCCTCAACGCCGCCGTCCACGCCCAGTACCACGGGGATGGTCCGCGCTTCTGCACCGTCATCTACGGGGTCCTGGAACGTCGCGGTGACGGCTTCACCGCGACGCTCGCCAGCGGCGGGCATCCCGCCGCACTGCTGATCGGTGGCGACGGTAGCGCCCGATACCAGTACAGCCCGGACGGAATGCTGGTCGGGATCATGGACGATGCGCCGTTCACCGCGACCACGATCGCCCTGCGGCCCGGCGACACCCTGGTCCTGTACACCGACGGCCTGACCGAAGCCCAGATCATCGCCGGCGGTGATTCCGGCGATGCCTCCGAGGGCCGCTATGGAGACCAGGCCCTGCTGGACTTCGCCGCGAGCCTCGCGCCCACCACCGCGGCCGAGTTCGTCGCGGCCGCGATCGAACTGCTCGCCGGCTTCGGGGACGGTCTGGATGACGACACCGCCATCCTCGCCCTCTCGGTCCCGAGCGGTCAGGCGGCCGGGGCGGTCCGGTGAACCCCCTCAGCGTCACCGGGACCGGGCCCGTCCTGTCACCTGGACGTCGGTTCAGCCGACCGTCCGCCGCGTGAGGCCAGATCAGCAGCTCATCCTCGATCTGGGCGGGGTGACCCTCTGCGGCTCCAGCGGGATCCCTTCATCGCCGCGCGCGACCTCACCCACGCCGCGCTGGGCCTCACCACCGTTCCGGACCGTATCCGGCGCGTCCTCTGCGCCGTGGGGCTGGACCGGGTCCCAACTCTGCACCCGACTTTCTCCGCCGCCTCCGCCCGGCCGACGGACTGGCTGAGTATTTTTGTGAGTTCCCGGGCATTTGAGGGGACGTGCCAGGAGGTCCTTGAATGCCTGGCTCTGCACCGTTGAGAAGCCAGAGTACGCCGCGTCGCTGATGTCCTTCGTCTCAGATGGGCGAGTAATCCTCAAGGAACAGAGGCAGAGGAACGCCGTTGGCGGCGTGCCTCTCGCATCGGGGTTCGGGTCCATTTGTGGAGGGTGTATCAGGTGGTCACCATCGGTACCAGCGGCCGCGTCGCCCACCGGTGCCGGAGGGGCGAACGACAAAGCCGATCAGCCAGATCAAGAGAACCGCGATCGCGAGCCACCAGAGGATTTTCAGCGCGAAACCGGCGCCGAACAGGATGAGAATGAGCAGCAGAACCAGTAGCAGCGGAACCATGCGTCTTACCTCCCGGCGCCGATATGCCCCGCCGTCGCCAATGTATTCCGGGAACTCGCCGCCCGCCGCCGCGACGACCGGGGCCGCCGAGCCGCGCCTCCCCGGTAATGCTCCCCAGTAACCCCTAGGGCGTGTCCGGTGGATCATGTGTTGATCCAGAGCAGTGCTGTGACCAGGACGATCGCTGCGCGGTAGTTGCGGGCGAGTGTGTCGTAGCGGGTGGCGATGCCGCGCCATTGCTTGAGGCGTCCGATGCAGCGTTCGACCACGTTGCGGCGGTTGGAGAGGGCTGGGTCGAAGACCGGTGGGCGTCCGCCGTGTGAGCCGCGGCGCAGGCGTCCGGCCTGCTGGTCGACGCGTTCGGGGATGGTCGCGGCGATCCCTCGTGCGCGCAGTGACCGGCGGATCGCGGCCGAGCTGTAGGCCTTGTCGGCGATCACCCGGTCGGGCCGGCGGCGGGGGCGACCCCGACCAGGCCGCGGCACGGCGATCGCCGCCAGGACCTGGGTGAAGGCGGTGCAGTCGTTGACGTTCCCGGGTGTGAGCACGATCGACAGCGGCAGGCCGCGTCCGTCCACGCTCGGGTGGACCTTGGTGGACAGCCCTCCCCGGGAGCGCCCCAGTGCCTGCCCGGCTGCCGCTGCCCTGTTCGTCCCGCCCGGTTCCCCTTTTTGCGGCCCCCGGCGGCGTGCTGGTGGGCGCGCAGGATGGTGGAATCGACACTGACCGTCCAGTCGATACCGCCGACCGCATCGTCATGCACCTGCACGTGGCTCAAGACCGCATCGAAGGTGCCATCGGCTGCCCACCGCCGATACCGCTCATAGTCGGTCTTCCAGTTGCCGTACCGCTCGGGCAGGTCCCGCCACGGCGCACCGGTCGCCAACTTCCACAAGATCCCGTTCAGCACCGTCCGGTGATCCAACCACCGGCCACCCCGAGCAGCCTGGACGGGCAACAACGGCTCGATCCGCGCCAAGCGGCATCGGTGAGCTCATGACGACGCACCATGCCCACCATCACAACCCAGGACACAAATCAGCCTCAGCCAAACACCCAGATCCACCGGACAGGACCTAGGGGCCGACGTCTGGCCCCCAAGGGGTGATGATCCGAGGCGGTGGTACGCGCCCCGCGCCAGGGCGCCAAACTGATCTCGAAGCAGGGACAGGACGAGGTCGTCTCACCGAAGTCGGCCCCTTCTGGTCAGCCCCACTTTCACGGCGCTGTAACCGCCGCCTGGGTTCCTTTGCTGAGTGGCGACCGCCGCGGCCGGGTCGCAACTCCAACTGGTCGTGAAGGACACCTTTCCCGTGCTGTCCCACTTGTCCACGACATAGGGCAGGCCACCATCGAGCGTGCAGATCGGCCCGGCCCGGACTGGTGTGATAAGGGCTCCGTATCGCTTTGGCGCCTGGACGGCGACTCCATTGCGGGTGCCCTCCTCGCAACCGGGGGCTCGCAATAGATGGCGGCATGCGACGTTGCCCGTGGTGGATTGTCGCGGTGGTCGGCGGGGACCGTGCGAGCAGCGGGGGTGTGGAGGCGTGCACGAGCCAGAGGCCGGTGCCAGTTGGGCTGTTCGCTTGGTTCGTAGGGCGGTGTGGAGGTAGGCGACCTTCTTCAGCGACACGCCAGGCTCGACAGCACGACCGGCGGCTCGCTGAAAAATCCGCTCCGGGCGACCTTCTCTTACCTTCACGCACCTGCGCTCTACTCTGGGCTCATCACCCCTGCGAGGGTTCGCAACATCCTGCTGTTCGACGACCCCTACGCCATCTGGGCACGTGCTCATCGCCCCTGAGAGGGTTTGCAACCGGAGTGCCTGGACAAGGATCGTCTCCGCAGCGTGTCCTCATCGTCTTGAGAGGGGGCAGAACGGGTGGCTTTGCCATCGGAGGGCACCGCACGTCAGCGGGCCTAATCGCACTACTTGGGTTCGTCGCGCCCCAGGTGCCATAGCCATCCGGCGGTGCCTAGTATTGCGGCCGCCAAGAGGAGCGGGGCGTCCACGGCGAGTTGCGCGATGCTGCCTACCACGACGAATGCCGCCAGGCCGCTGCCCACGGCCCGTGTCCACTGCTTCCGCGTGCGGGCCGCTTCTATCTGGTGCCCGGTCGGGGTCAGCTCGACCGGATGATCAGGGTCGGGTGGCGTGGACGACGCCTGTTCCACCAGGTCATCGACCACCTCTTTGGTCAAGTCGGCCTCGGTGACGTTCGCGGTGGTAACCCAGGCGCGATATCTCTCCCACGCCACCATGCCGCCTCGGCGCAGGCGGTGGGCTGCACTCCTGCCGTCCACGTCAGGGCTCCGTTCTCGTCTGCCGAACGCGAGTGGCGCTTCCTCCTACATCTTGGGATGGGGGTCGGGACGTGTGCCGTACTGCATCCGGCACAACACTGTCTCCGCGACGTCCCTTGGGCTGACCCCCGACTGCGCCAACGGGAACGCGCGACCAACCCCGACGCCGACTGGCTGTCCTAGGCGGACCGTACTGGGCAACCGCTGGCCTCAGTGCTCTTCATGAGCAGCTGCGAGCCCTGGGCTTCTCGGTCACACAGACCCCGCACCGCCGCGTTCCGCTAGCTTCAACCCTCAACCTGAGGTCCCGTCGCCACGCAGGAGGTGTGCAGGAGCCATGGCCTGGGGTCAGCTGGACTGCTTGCCGGGTTCTTGGGGGGCGTGGAGGTAGGCGACGTTCTTCAGCGACACGCCGGGCTCAACAGCACGACCGGTGGCTCGCTGAAAAATCCGCTCCAAGCGGTCCCCTCTTCCCTTCGCGCACATGCAGCTTTACCGTGGGGCGTCCTCATCACCCCTGCGAGGGTTCGCAACCGCTCTACCGGCCCAATAACCATCTCCTCGTCGTGTCCTCGTCACCCCTGCGAGGGTTCGCAACCCACCGGCTACTACCCGCGCGGCGCACGGCTGCCCACGTCCTCAGCACCCCTGCGAGGGTTCGCAACGCGAGCAGCGCGCGAGGCATGCGGCCTACCTCGTGTCCTCATTGCCCCTGCGAGGGTTCGTAACACGGCGCCGTGATCGGTGGGGCTGTAGTAGTGGTCGGGACCTCATCGCCCCTGGAAGGGTGCGCCACCAACCGAGACGCATGGCCGTGTCATTTGGCGCGAATTTCCTCAGCGTCCTACTGGGATTGTTGCTGTGACGTGGAGGGGGCATTCATGCGGGGTGGCTGGGGGGCGGCATCGGGTGGGGTGAGGCTCTGGTCAGGTGCGACGGGGTGCGGGGATCACTGGGGTTTGTCGGGGGGCGGTGCCTGGGGGATGGGGTTGTTGGTTCTGGTGCCCCAGGTCCACATGGTTTGCATTACCGGTTCGAGGGCTTGACCGTGGGGGGTGAGGGTGTAGCGGACGCGTGGGGGCCAGCCGGGGGTGCGGTGGCGTTCGATCACGCCTGCGTTGGTCAGCTGGGTCAGGCGGTCGGAGAGGACCTTGTCCGAGAGGGTGGGGAGGGCGGCGGACAGTTCTGAGTATGTTGCTTCGCCGCGGCGCAGGAACTCGCGGAGGACGAGGGGGGTCCAGCGGCCGGCCAGGGCGGCGAGGGTGATGTCTATGGGGCAGTGGGGGGCGCGGTCGGGCGGGACTAGGGCGCTGTCGGGGCAGTCCGCTAGCGGGCCGCGTTCGTGTCCAACCGTTTGGTGAGTCACGGGAGCTCTTTCTAGGGTTTTCGGTGAACAGTCCGCCCGCTTCTTATCCGGAGGCCCTCGTGCGTATTCATCATCTGAACTGTGCTTCTCTTCGTAAGATACCCCCGGTCGGTGGGGGTGGTGAGCTGGCCGCCGTGTGTCACTGCTTGCTCATCGAGACGGATTCGGATGGGCTGGTTCTGGTCGATACGGGCCTTGGTATGGCTGACCTGCGCGATCCTGAGGAGAGGTTGGGTGCGGAGTGGGTGGCCTTCGCCGAGCCTGGGCGGGACGTGGCGGTGAGCGCGTTCCAGCAGGTCATCGGCCTCGGCTACGCGCCGCAGGACGTTCGGCACATCGTGCTCACCCATCTGCACCGCGACCATACCGGGGGGCTGCCGGATTTTCCGGGCGCGAAGGTGCATGTGGGGGATGTTGAGTACAGGGCCGTGACTGATTCGGCGGCCCCGCACCATCGGGAGAGTCTTGAGCGGTTCATGGCGGCGCATCGGGCGCATGGTCCGTTGTTGACGCCTGTTTCTGCTGACGAGCGTGAGAGTTGGTTTGGTATTCAAGGGGTCGCGCGGCCGCAGGGGATGGAATGCGAGTTGGTGCTGGTGCCGTTGCCGGGGCATTCGGCGGGGCATTCGGGTGTCGCCGTGCGTGACGGTGTTGGGCGGTGGTTGCTGCATGCAGGCGACGCTTATATGTACCACGGTGAGATCGAGGAGACTCCGCCCTTGTCTCATCCCATTCTTGACCTGGTTCAGGACGGGGCGCAGACCGACGTCGAGGCGCGGGTGAACACCCGGGATCGGCTGCGCGCCCTTCGCCGTGACCATGGGGATCAGGTCACCGTTTTCAGTGCGCACGACCCCTGGGAATTCGCCCGCATCAGTGATTGACCGCCGCACCGTCGGACGGCTTGTGCGCAGGTCAGTCGGTGGGGAGCGGGATTATCTGGGTGGGGCAGCCCATTGTGGTTTTGATTACTGAGCCGATCTCGGTTTGTGTCTGGGCAGCCTCGAAGAGGTCGTTGGAGTTCGGGTGGATGGTGCCAAGGAGCTTGTTCGCCTTGCCCACGCTGGCGCTCGGCTTTGCGCCTTCGGCTTTGCTGCCCGCGTCGAGTTCGGCGGTCAGGCGTGGGCCGGTGGTGTTCAGGCTCCGGCGTAGCTGGTCGGTCAGGCGGTCGGCCTCGGAGACACCGGTGGGGCCGATCTGCGCGGCGGTCTTCGTCGCGATGTCGAGTGCGTCGCGGGACGTCCCGAAGAGCTTGCGCAGTTTCGCTTCGTCGGCCGCGTCCGGGTCGATGGGCGGGTCGATGATGTAGACGTTGCCGAGTGAGCGCACGGCCAAGCAGAACTTGATGGCCCAGACGTTCAGGTCGGTGGCGGCCGGTTTCGCTTTCCCCGGCGCGGATTCCGAGGGAGAGGTCGGACTCTTCGGTGACGCCGTTCCGTCCGAATCCGAGCATCCGCAAGTCAATGTGATGAGCGCCAGGCAGCAGGCGCCGATCAGGGTTCGCCGCGCCATGCCGTCCGCCTCATTGATGGGTTACGGCTCACCACGCCGATGACACGCTGAAGCCTGCGGAGGGCAGGGTCGACAGGCTTCTTTCGCGTCCCACCGTGCCGAGGTCCTTGCCCGAGCATTCCTCGCCCGAGTACACGGTCATGACGACATCGATGGCGCTTCTGTGGGTGTTGGCGACCGAGCGGAGCGGAATCGGCGACTCCTGGCATCCGCCGCCCGCGCGGAAGGTCACCATCTGTCCCTGGAAACCGGGTTGCGACCAGCCGCACAACGAGGCGATGGGGCAATCACCGATCCCGCCGG
The DNA here is from genome assembly GCF_022751215.1 of Actinomadura terrae. Classification (GTDB taxonomy): domain Bacteria; phylum Actinomycetota; class Actinomycetes; order Streptosporangiales; family Streptosporangiaceae; genus Spirillospora; species Spirillospora terrae. The sequence goes on from NZ_JAICDG010000003.1 coordinate 405,522, forward strand.
ACGTCGTCGCGGAAGCGGGCGACGTCGGCAGCACGGCCACCGACGCCGCCGCCGACACGGCCAGCGAGATACGGCCCAGCACCCGCACCGTGGAGGTGCTCCCTCTGCGGATTCTCATGCCGAACACAGTTACGGCGAGCCCCGCGACCGTCCATAAGTTGGACGAAGGTTGCCGAAACCGGACACCGCGCCCCACCTTTAACGCTTCAGATCAGAGATGGGATGCCGAAAAAATGCCCCGCCTGATGATCAGCTTCGGCCCGTCCGGATCTCGGTAGGGGCCACCCGGTCATGTGCTCTGCTTGAGTTCGGACACCAGCGCCGCAAATGCGTCCTGGCTGAGGACGAGCTTGGGGCCCCCGGGGTCCTTGCTGTCGCGGAAGGCGACTGTCTGGGGAAAGCGACCGACCTCCACGCAGTCACTGCCGCCCTGAGTTCCGCTGTGGGTGCTCTTACGCCACTTCGTCGCCACTGAACTCCTCCATCGCCTTCGTGATCAGGTCCCTGGATCGGTGCTCGGGGAGGGCCTTCGCACTGATCCGCCCGAACAGGATCGCGTACTCCGCGACCTCTGTGGGAGACGATATGAGCCGCCCGCCGCCGAGCGACTCGGTGTAAGCGACCTCCCCGAAGTCGTCACCGGTGACGAGCTTGACGCCACCATCCAGGCCGGGGTATGCGCCGGTGTCGAAGGTCTGCGGGATCACATGGACGACGACGTTCGGACGTTCCGCCACTTCGAGGACGTGTGCGAGCTGTTCACGCATGATGCGCGGGCTTCCGACCGGCCAGCGCAACGTCGCCTCGCTCAGTAGCACCATGACGAACGCCCGATCGAGGACGCCCTGTCGTGCCATTCGCTCGACGACGAACGGCTCAGGGTCGGGCATTCCTCCGCCGGTCAGGAGTGCGCGGGCGTAGTCCTCGATCTGGAGCAGGCCCGAGATCAGGAGCGGGTCGAAGATCCGGATGATGCGCGCTCGCTGCTCGAAGGTCGAGAGCCGCGCGAGCCACTGCGGATCGTGACCAATGCTGGCGTAGCGGACCAGAAGGGAGAAGACCCCACCGGTCTCCCATGCCTTGTCGAGGAGGGCCGCGCGCTTTCCGTCCAGGCGCTCGACGCCGTTCTCGATGCGCGAAACCGTGGCCTTGCTCGCGTTGATGAGTCGGCCTACGGCCTCGCCGGACAGCCCTCGCTGGGTGCGGCAGAAACGCAAGTAGTAGGCGATGAACGCCCACATGCCGTCCTTGGGATCGGGGGATGGGTTCGTGGCCATGGGCGGGGGCCCTCGCTTCTCGTGTTGTTCCGAGTGCGCTGCGTACACATGTCAAGGTAGCCGCCCTCCGTGACTCTGTGTGTTGTTTCACTCACATTCCCTCTCACTCGAGGTCGTGTCATGGGCGCAACGCTCGCTCCGGAGATTCCGACGCTTGTGCTTGATCCGAATGACCGGGCGCCCCGGATGGCGCGGCGGTTTGTGGGGGCGCGGTTCGCGGAGTGGGGGATAGCAGACGACCACGTGGGACGGCTGGTGGTGTCCGAACTGGTGACCAACAGCCTGTTGCACGGGTCCGGGCCGATCGTCGTGCGGGTGTACCGGGACGAGCGGAAGAGGCAGCCGGTGATCGAGGTCTGGGACGGCGGAGAAGGGCGTCCGGTCGTCCGGCCCGAGGAGCGGGGGGCGGAGGCGGGGCGCGGATTGGCGCTGATGGCGGAGATGGTGCGGGCGTGGGGCGTCCGGCCGCTGAACGAGGGAGGCAAGATCGTATGGGCCGCGCTGTACTGACGCGGGCACGGTGGAGGCGCTGGAAGAAGCGCGTGCGGCGGGTCGTCCGGGCGCGCTGGTTGGCCTGGCGGACCGAGGGGCAGCGCGAGACCGCTATCCGGTACCTGGACATGCTCGCGGACGCGTTGGAGGCGCGCGGGTGGCGGTGCGCGCGGACGTACCGGCCGGAGGTGATCGTGGTCCGGACGCCGTTGCTGCGGGTGTACGACGACGAGGGCGTTCCGACGATGCTGTCCGTCCTGGCCGTGCCGGGCGGACGGTGGGGCGTGTGCGAGGCGCCCCGGGGGCGGAGTGGGTTCCTGTGCCACTGCGGCGGGGACGGCGGGGAGATGGCGCGGATGGTGGAGTGGTTCCTGAGGGACCGGATGGTGCGGCGGCAGGCCGAGGCCCGGCGGTGAGGGGGGGCAGGTAGCTTGATGTCGAGATAAAATGAAGGTAGCTTGACATCAAGAGAAATCCTGTCGAAGTTAGGGGGCCCTGATTCTCGGCCGGGCGCCTGACTAGGGCAGGATCAGGAGAGAGATGAGCATTCGTCCCGTCGCCGAGTGAGCGCGCGCGGACGGTCATGAGAATCGAGTTGAGCAGCGCCGCGCAGCCATGTTTCGGACCGAGCGCGCGGCGAAGACGGAGGAGGAGTCCGTGTCCGCGAACAGCTTCGGCAGCCTGAACAAGCTCCAGGTGGGCGGCAAGGCGTACGACATCTACCGGCTGGACGCGGTCGAGGGTTCGGCCCGTCTCCCGTACAGCCTGAAGGTCCTCTTGGAGAACCTGCTGCGCACCGAGGACGGCGCGAACGTCACCGCCGACCACATCCGCGCGCTCGCCGGGTGGGACTCGCAGGCCCAGCCGAGCAAGGAGATCCAGTTCACGCCCGCCCGTGTGATCATGCAGGACTTCACCGGCGTGCCGTGCGTGGTGGACCTCGCGACGATGCGCGAGGCCGTCCGGGACCTCGGCGGCGACGCGACGCGGATCAACCCGCTGGCGCCCGCCGAGATGGTCATCGACCACTCGGTCATCGTCGACTACTTCGGCTCGCCGGACGCGTTCGAGCGCAACGTCCAGGTCGAGTACGAGCGCAACAAGGAGCGCTACCAGTTCCTGCGCTGGGGGCAGACGGCGTTCGACGAGTTCAAGGTCGTCCCGCCGGGGACGGGCATCGTGCACCAGGTGAACATCGAGCACCTGGCGCGCGTGGTGTTCGACCGCGACGGCGTCGCCTACCCCGACACCTGCGTCGGCACCGACTCGCACACGACGATGGAGAACGGCATCGGCGTGCTCGGCTGGGGCGTCGGCGGCATCGAGGCCGAGGCCGCGATGCTCGGCCAGCCGATCTCGATGCTGATCCCGCGCGTCGTCGGCTTCAAGCTGACCGGCGAGCTTCCGGCGGGCACGACGGCGACCGACCTCGTCCTGACGATTACCGAGATGCTGCGCAAGCACGGCGTCGTCGGCAAGTTCGTGGAGTTCTACGGCGAGGGCGTGCAGGCGCTGCCGCTGGCCAACCGCGCCACGATCGGCAACATGAGCCCCGAGTTCGGCTCCACCTGCGCGATCTTCCCGATCGACGACGAGACGCTGAAGTACCTGCGCCTCACCGGACGCTCCGACGAGCAGATCGCGCTGGTCGAGGCGTACGCCAAGGAGCAGGGCATGTGGCTCGACCCCTCGGTCGAGCCGGAGTTCTCCGAGTACCTGGAGCTGGACCTTTCGACCGTCGTCCCGTCGCTGGCGGGCCCGAAGCGCCCGCAGGACCGGATCTCGCTGTCGGCCGCCAAGGGCACCTGGCGCCGGGACGTGCAGAACTACGTCACGAGCGTGCGGGGCCCGGCGGACGAGGCGTCCGACGAGAGCTTCCCCGCGTCCGACTCCCCGGCGATCAGCCACAGCGGCAACGGCGACAAGCCGCGCGAGGTGGACCCGGACGGGTCGAGCCGTCCGCACAAGCGCGTCCCGGTCACGCTGGAGGACGGGACGCGGTTCGAGTTGGACCACGGGCACGTCGCGGTCGCGGCGATCACGTCCTGCACCAACACCTCGAACCCGTACGTGATGATCGGCGCGGCGCTGCTGGCCAAGAACGCCGTCGAGAAGGGCCTGACCCGCAAGCCGTGGGTGAAGACCTCGCTCGCGCCGGGGTCGCAGGTCGTCACCGACTACTATGAGCGCGCCGGGCTCACCCCCTACCTCGACAAGATCGGCTTCAACCTGGTCGGGTACGGGTGCACCACCTGCATCGGCAACACCGGGCCGCTCCAGCCGGAGATCTCCAAGGCCGTCAACGACAACGACCTGGCGGTCACCGCCGTCCTGTCGGGCAACCGCAACTTCGAGGGCCGCATCAGCCCCGACGTGAAGATGAACTACCTCGCCTCGCCGCCGCTGGTCATCGCCTACGCGCTGGCCGGGACGATGGACATCGACATCCTCAACGACCCGATCGCCGACGGCACCGACGGCCCGGTCTACCTGCGCGACATCTGGCCCGAGCCGGAGGAGGTCGCCTCGATCGTCGAGTCGTCCATCGGCCAGGAGATGTTCGTCAAGGACTACGCGGACGTGTTCAAGGGCGACGAGCGCTGGCGCGGCCTCGACATCCCGACCGGCGACCTCTTCGAGTGGGACCCCTCGTCCACGTACGTCCGCAAGGCTCCCTACTTCGACGGGATGGGCGCCGAGCCGGAGCCGGTCACCGACATCCACGGCGCCCGCGTCCTCGCGCGGCTCGGCGACTCGGTCACCACCGACCACATCTCCCCGGCCGGGTCGATCAAGGTCGGCACGCCCGCCGCGCAGTACCTCCAGGAGCACGGCGTGGAGGTCAGGGACTTCAACTCCTACGGCTCGCGGCGCGGCAACCACGAGGTGATGATCCGCGGGACGTTCGCCAACATCCGGCTCCGCAACCAGCTGCTGGACGACGTCGAGGGCGGCTTCACCCGCGACTTCACGCAGGAGGGCGCGCCGCAGTCCTACATCTACGACGCCGCGCAGAACTACGCCGCGCAGGGCACGCCGCTCGTCGTGATCGCGGGCAAGGAGTACGGGTCGGGCTCGTCGCGCGACTGGGCCGCCAAGGGCACCGCGCTCCTCGGCGTCCGCGCCGTCATCGCCGAGTCCTACGAGCGCATCCACCGCTCGAACCTCATCGGCATGGGCGTGCTGCCGCTCCAGTTCAAGGGCGGCGAGTCCGCGGAGTCGCACGGCCTCACCGGCACCGAGACCTTCGACATCACCGGCGTGACCGCGCTGAACGAGGGCGGCATCCCGGACGAGGTGACGGTGAAGGCCGACGGCAAGGAGTTCTCCGCCGTCGTCCGCATCGACACCCCGGGTGAGGCGGACTACTACCGCAACGGGGGCATCATGCAGTACGTGCTGCGGAACCTGCTGCGCAAGTAGGCGCAAAAGCTGACGGGCCGCCCTTCCGCATGAGGGCGGCCCGTTCTCGTTGCCGCGTCAGCGGCCGGCGGGCAGGGTCAGGCCGCCGTTGCACTCGATGACCTGGCCGGTGATGAAGCCGTTGGTCGCGGCGAGGACCACCGCTTCGGCGACCTCTTCCGGACGGCCCACGCGTCCGACCGGCAGCGCCGCCGCGTGCTCGGCGAACACGGCCCTGCGCTGCGCCTCGGGGAGCGCGTCCCACCAGGGCGTCTCGATGACGCCGGGGGAGACCGCGTTCACCCGGCGGGGCGCGAGCTCGATCGCCAGCGGCCGGACCATCGCCTCCAGCGCGCCGTTGATCGCCGCGAGCCCGGCCGTTCCGGGCAGCGCCGCGCGCGCCGACGAGGCCGTGATGAACGTGACCGAACCGCCCTCGGCGAGGTGCGGCAGCGCCGCCTGCACCAGCCGCAGGTGCAGCCAGAACTTGGCCTCGAAACCGTTGCGCAGGTCGCCGAGGTCAAGCGTGGCGAAGGCGCCCGCGCCCGCCGCGCCGCTCAACGCCAAGACCAGGTGGTCATAGGACGCGTCGGCGGCGAAGAAGTCCGCGACCTCCTGGGCGGACGCGGCGTCCATGCGCCGCGCTGTCACGTTCCCGCCCGAGTTCGCGGCGGTCTTGGCGAGGCGCTCCTCGCTCCGTCCGGTGATCACCACGTCGGCGCCGCGTCCGGCGAACAGGGCCGCCGTCGCCGCGCCGATGCCCGAGCTTCCGCCGCACACCAGAACCCGCTCTGCCATGTCCGCTCCTTTATCGAGACTAATCGTCTCGACAAGTATTCATCGAGACTCACGGTCTCGTCAAACCTTGTAGGGTGGCGGCCATGACCGGGGACGCCCGCCGTCCGCACACCGGACGGCGCCGCAACGAGGCCGCGCGCCGCGCGATCCTCGACGTGGCCGTCGACCTGCTCGGACGTCCCGGCGACACGCCCGTGACGATCGACACCATCGCCGCCGCCGCCGGGGTGGGCAAGCAGACGATCTACCGCTGGTGGCCGTCCAAGGGGGCGGTGCTGCTGGAGGCGATGGCCGAGCACGCCGGGACCGCGATACCGGTGCCCGACACCGGCACGCTGCGCGGCGACCTGGAGGCGTTCCTCACCGCGACCTTCCGCGCGGCCGGGGAGCGGCTCACCGCCACCGTCCTGCGGCACTCGATGGCCGAGGCGCAGCGCGACCAGCACGCCCACGAGCGGATGCGCGCGCTCATCGAGACGCGGCGCCGCGTCCTGCGGGGCATCCTCGAACGGGCCCGCGAACGCGGCGAGATCTCAGGCGGCACCGACCTCGACCTCGTGGTCGACCAGGCGTACGGCGTCCTGTGGTACCGCATCCTCATCGGGCACGCCCCGCTGGACGACGCGCAGGCCGTCGAGCTCGCGCGCGCCCTCGCCGCGCAGGCCGCCGGTTAGCGTTCGGTGGCGAGGCGCAGGCCGAAGCCGATGAACGCGATCCCGGTCACCTGCTGGAGCCGCCGCTTCACCGCCGGACGCGACAGCACCCGCCGCGCGGCACCGGCCGCGCCCACCACGACCGACAGCCACAGCAGCGACTCGGTGACGTGGATCGCCGCGAACAGCGCGCTCGTCCCGAACACCGGCGCGCCCTGCGGGTAGAACTGCGGCAGCAGGCTCATGTAGAACACGCCGACCTTCGGGTTCAGCGCGTTCGTGACGAACCCGGTGCGCCACGCGGCGAGCCCGCCGAGCGCCGCGTCGGGGGTCTCCTCCGGGCCCGCCGACCCGCCGCGGCGCGTCCGCCAGAGCGCCTGCGCGCCGAGCCACAGCAGGTAGCAGGCGCCCGCGACGCGCAGCACGTCGAACGCGATCCGGGACGCGGCGAGCAGCGCGGTCAGCCCCGCCGCGCTCGCCATCGCCCACGCCAGGCACCCGGACGCGACCCCGGCCGCCGTGAGCAGGCCCGTCCGGCGCCCGCTGGTGACGGTGGTGCGCACGACGAGCATGGTGTCCAGACCGGGAGTAATCGTGATCAGTGCGGCGACCAGCGCGAAGGCGAGACAGGCGGCAAGCATGCCGACATCTTGCCAAAAATCCACGTGAGTCGGTCCGAAATGGCCGGTAACGTCCAGGCGGTGCCGCACTTCGACTTCGTCCTCGTCGCCGGGCTCGCCGCGCTGCTCGGCGCCATCGTCCAGGGCAGCGTCGGCCTCGGCGTCGGGCTGGTCGCGACGCCGGTCGTGACGATGCTGTTCCCGTCCGCCATGCCCGGCTCGATCCTGGTCGTCGGCGCGATCCTGCCGCTCGCGACCCTGTCCCGCGAGATACGGCACGCCGACCTGCGCGGACTCGGCTGGGCATGCGGCGGACGCCTCGCCGGGACGCCGTTCGGCGTGCTGATCGTCGCCGCCGTCCCCGCCCGCGTCCTCGGCGTCGCGGTCGGCGGCCTCGTCCTCGCCGCGGTCGGCGTCACCACCTGGTCGGCCAAGGTCCCGCGCAATCCCGCCACGCTCACCGCCGCGGGGGTGGTCGGCGGCGCCACCGGCACCGCGACCGCGATCAGCGGCCCCCCGATCGCGCTGCTCTACCAGCGCGAGAGCGGCCCCCGCGTCCGCGCGACGCTCGCGGCCTTCTTCGCCCTCGGCGCGCTGCTGTCGCTGGTCATGCTCGCCGCCGCCGGACGCCTCCCGGCCTCGCAGATCACCGCCGGGCTCGCGCTCACCCCGTTCGTCCTCGTGGGCTTCGTGGCCGCGGGCCCGCTCCGCCGCCACCTCAAGGGCCCCCGCATGCGCGCCGCGCTGCTGACCGTCATCGCCGCGTCCGCCCTGACCCTGATAACCCGAAGCCTCCTGTGACCCGGGTCAGAACTCGGTGAGCGCCTGCGGGTCGAACCGGACGGTGAAGGGCTTGTCGGCCTCGGCCTCGGCCTCGACCTCCAGAACCTCCCCGGCGGTGACCACACGCTCAAGCCGGTAGGCCGAGAGATCGTCCAGGAGGAATACCTGGACTTTGGGAACGGGGGTGTAGTCCACGATCCAGTACTGGGGAATGCCGAGGGCAGCGTACTCCTCCACCTTGCGCACCCTGTCGGTCCGCTCACTGCCGGTGCCGGGCAGCACCACCTCGACGACCAGGAGTAGTTCGCGGCCGGGGATGAGGATCCAGCTCGGGTCCGCGAAAGAGTCGCGGATGACGCGGGTCGGAACGACGAAGACATCGGGTCTGCGGACGCCCGCGGGCGTGCCGATCTGCCAGCTTCCGCCCCCCGCGGTGTAGACGGCTGCCCCCGCCTCCTTCGTGGCGGCCTCCACGAACTCGTGGACCCTCCGGCACGCGACGTTGTGTGCTGTGCCGTAGGACACCTCGGTCGGCCACCCGTCCTCAAGTTCCAGGCCTCTGCCTTCGTCCTCTCGGGCGTGCAGGTCTCCTGCTGTATAGGGACCGGAGCCGTCATGGCCTTGGGTGACGTTCACTGCGTGCTCCCATCTCCAGCGTCAGCACGCAGTGTAGTTGGATGCTTACGCGTCGGTGGGCGGTTTGTCGTATCGGAGGCTCGGGGGTGTGCCCGGGCTCGTAGGGTGGGGCGGTGCGTCCTACAAAAGCCGAGCTTGAGGCTGCTCGGGATCTGGTCATTCCGGACGTCCTGCCGCCGGTGGGCGAGGTGTTCCGGGTGCTGTTCTGCGGGATCAACCCTGGGCTGTACTCGGGGGCGACCGGGCATCACTTCGCGCGGCCGGGGAACCGGTTCTGGCCCGCGCTGTACCGGTCGGGGTTCACCGACCGGCTGCTGAGCCCGTCCGAGCAGGGATTGCTGCCCGGGTTCGGGCTCGGCATCACGAACCTCGCGCACCGGACGACCGCCCGCGCGGACGAGTTGACCGAGGAGGAACTGCGCGAGGGCGGGCGGCGGCTCGCCGAACTCGTCGAGCGGCACCGGCCGAGGTTCCTGGCGGTCGCCGGGGTGACCGCGTACCGGACGGCGTTCGCCCGGCCGCACACCAAGATCGGGCCGCAGGACGAGGCGTTCGGGCCCGCGCGGCTGTGGGTGCTGCCCAACCCGAGCGGGCTCAACGCGCACTGGACGCTGGAGCGGATGGCCGGGGAGTTCGCGCGGCTGCGCGAGGCGGCGGAGGCGGCGGGCGCGGCGGAGGCGTGAGCGTCAGCGGGCCTGGTTCGCGGTGGCCGTCGCCTTCGCGGCGGTCGCGGCGGCGAACATCGCGTTGACCTCGGTGACCAGGCCGGGTTTCGGCTCCCAGACCCCGGGACGTCCGAGCGCGACGATCGGACGCGGCAGCGCGCGGACGTTCGCCAGGTGGTAGTGGTGCGCGCCGCGGTCGGCCCAGGGGCCGCAGTCGCAGGGGCCGCCGGGCGCGCCCGCCGAGCAGACGTGCGCGAGGTCGGCGACGGCGATGACGGCGCCGATCGTGGCCAGCGGGTCGCGGGGGTCCCAGCCGGCGGCCTGGATGAGCGGCGAGTCGCACGCCTTCAGGTCGACGCGCATCGAGGCGTGCACCAGCAGCGGGCCGCGGTAGGCGGTCGGCAGGCCCTGGTTCGAGACGGTCTTGCCGCCTCGCGCGATCGCGAACGCCCAGGGTTGCTGAACACTGATCGCCTGCACGCGGTCACCTCCAGTGCTCGACCGGCCCCGGTGGCGCGGGACGATGCCGTGAGAGTAGGCGCATCCCGGCGAATATGCCAACGGAGCGGGCGAGTGTGTATCGACATTGATCAGATATGGGACGCGCGAAATTCTCATGGGGTTGACGCGCTCACCGTGGGTGCCGGGATACATGTGACGTCAGCCCTTCAGTGCGCCGGCCATGAGTCCGCGCATGAAGAAGCGTCCCAGGAGGAGGTAGACGAGAAGTGTCGGGAGTGAGGCGAGAAGGGCCGCGGCCATCTGCTGGTTGTACTGGACGGCGACGGCCCCCGAACCCGCGGTGTTGTTCAGCATGACGGTGACCGGCCAGCTGTCGGGCGCGCCGAGGAACACCGCGAACAGGAAGTCGTTCCACATCGAGGTGAACTGCCAGATGATCGTCACCGCGAACGCGGGCGCGGAGACGGGCAGCACGATCGACCAGTAGGTGCGGAGCATCCCGGCGCCGTCCACCCGGGCGGCCTCGATGAGCTGGTCGGGGATCGTGACGTAGTAGTTGCGGAAGATCAGCGTGCAGATCGGGATGCCGTAGACGACGTGGGCGAGCACCAGCCCGCGGATCGTGCCGACCAGCTCCAGGTCGGTCAGCAGGCCCGCGAGCGGGATCATGATGGCCTGGTAGGGGATGAACATGCCGAACAGGAACAGCGCGAACACCGCGTCGGCGCCGGGGAAGCGCCACTTCGACAGGACGTAGCCGTTCAGCGAGCCGAGCACCGCCGAGATCAGCGAGCCGGAGACCGCGATCTTGACGCTGTTCTCCAGGCCGGGGCGCAGCGTGTCCCACGCCGCGCGCCAGCCCGACGTGCTCCAGTGGCCGGGCAGGTTCCACGCGCTGCCCGGGTCGGCCTCGTCCAGCGGCTTGAAGCTCGTGACGACCAGGACGTACACCGGCATCAGGAACAGCACGACGAACAGCAGCAGGATCGCGGGGCGGACGATCCGCAGCGTCCTCCCGGCGGTGGCGGGGGCCCGCACCGGGGCCGTCATCGGGTCCGCTCCGAGCGCACCGACCAGACCAGGTAGGGGATCACCAGCAGCGCGACGGCGAGCAGCAGGTAGGTGGCGATCGTGGCGCCGTTGGCCGGGTCGTGCCGGTCGAACACCTCCACGTACGTCGCGATCGCCGGGACGTAGGTGATGATCTGCTTGCCCGCGATCGCCATGATCAGGTCGAACACCTTCAGGGAGATGTGCCCGAGGATGATGAGCGCCGACAGCGTCACCGGGCGGAGCTGCGGGAACACCACGTGGCGGTAGACCTTCCACTCGGACGCGCCGTCCACCCGGGCGGCCTCGCGCAGCTCCTCGGGGACGCCGCGGAACCCGGCCAGATACAGCGCCATGACATATCCGGACATCTGCCAGATTGCTGGGAGCGCCATCGCGGCCATGCCCCAGTCCGGGTCCTGCCACCAGCGGTTCGCGAGCGACCCGAGGTGCAGCTCGCCGAACAGCTGGTTCAGCCCGACGGCGCGCTCGGGCGGCGCCGGGTTCATCAGCCACCGCCACACCACGCCGCTGGCGATGAACGAGATCGCCATGGGGAACAGGTAGACGACCCGGAACGACGCCTCGCCGCGGATGCCCTTGTCCATCAGGAACGCCAGGAACGCGCCGAGCAGCAGGGCGCCGACGACGAACACGGCCGTGAACAGCAGCGCGTGCCTGACCGCGCCGGGCCAGCTCGGCTGGTCCCACAGGTCCACGAAGTTCTTGCCCTTGTCGAACCGGTAGGGCGAGATCTCGTCGTGCTTGCCGCTCACCGCCTCCCGCGTGTTCCAGAAGATCAGCCCGTACACGAACAGGCCGACCGCCAGGATGGACGGCGAGACCAGCAGCAGGCCGGGCAGCCAGTTCCGGACCCGGCGCGGCACCCGGCGCGTCTTCCGGGGCGTCATCCGGGGCGTCACTGGCCGCTGTTCTTCGCCGCGCTCACCAGCCCGGCCTGGAGTTTCGCGACGTCCTTGTTCTGCAAGAACAGGCCCACCGCCGTGTCGATGTCGGTGTGCTGCTTCTTACCGGCGTTCACGCCGTGCCAGAACGACCCCGCGAGCTTGATGCCGGGCTTGTTCCATTCGTTGAACGCGTATTCGAGGTAGCCCTTGTAGAGGGTCCTGTCGGCGTCCTTGCGCGCGGGGATCGAGCCCTTCTTCGGGTTGAAGAGGTCCTGCCCCTCCTTGCTGGACGCCTCCTTCAGCCACGCGATCGCGCCGCCGCGGTGCGGGGCGTTCCGGGGAAGGGTGAAGGAGTCCGACAACCACATGTACGTACCGTCGGTTCCCGGGGACGGGGCGTATTTGAAATCGGTGTCGAGTTTCTTGCCGAGGCCGTTCGGGGCGCCGCCCGTGAAGTAGCCGTAGGCCCAGTCGCCCATGATGTTGAACGCGGCGCGGCCGTCCACGACCGCCTTCGCGGCGCCCTGCCAGTCGGTCGAGGCGGCCTCCAGCGTCGTGTACTTCATGATCTCGCCGAAGTCGCCGAGGGCCTTGCCGACGGCCGGGGTGCCCCAGTCGGCGCCCGGCTTCCACAGCGCGTTGTAGGCATCGGTGCCGAGGTCGCCGAGCAGGACGTTCTCCAGCAGGTGGTCGGCCGTCCACTGCGCGCCGAGCGACAGCGGCACCTTCCTCGTCTTCTCTTTGACGGCCTTCAGGTCGGCGATGAACTCGGCGATCGACTTCGGCGGGGCGGAGATCCCGGCGTCCTTCAGGACGCCCGGGTTGTACCAGAGCACGTTCGAGCGGTGGATGTTCACCGGCACCGAGTAGATCTTGCCCTGGTAGGTGATCTGCTGGAGGAGCTGCTCGGGGTAGGCGGACCTCAGCCGGTTCTCGTCGTAGAAGGAGTCGAGCGGCTCGATCTGCCCCGCCTTGATGTAGTCGAGCAGCTCGGCGCCCGCGTGGCCCTGGAAGGAGTCCGGCGGCTTGCGGTTCTGGAGGCGGCTGGCCAGCACCGCCTGCGCCTGCGTGCCCGAGCCTCCGGCGATGGCCGCGTTGGTGAACTTCGTGCCGGGGTTGCGCTTCTCGAAGTCGGCCTTCATCGCGGCGAGCCCGTCGGCCTCGCCCGCTCCGGTCCACCACGAGAAGACCTCGACCTCGGAGGTGTCGTTGGAGCCCTTGGACCCGCCGCCGCAGCCCGACACGGCGAGCGCGCCGGTCACCGCCACGGCGGCGACGCCCGCGAGGCGGCTCCCGAGAGAGCGGTGGAAAGCCTGTCGTCGCATCGTCGCCCCGTCCTTTCGTTGCCCGGGAGAACAAACACAGCGTCCGGGCGGACGGGGCGATGGTCAACACCGCGTGTCGAAAAGTGATCTCCCGGTTATCGGCGGCCCCCGATCGCCGGATCGGCGCAGGCGACCACCGGATCGGAGCGGCCGGTCACCAGATCAGCGCGGGGGGCAACCGGGTGGGGCCCGCGTCCGGCCAGTCGAGCGGGGCGCCCAGCGGGGCCAGCTCGGCGAGCTGGAGCCGGTACCAGGGCGAGGACTCGGGACGTCCGGCCAGGTCGAGGCACTGGCGCCAGGTCCACCACGCGGCCTCCTCGACCTCGTCGGGGTTGACCGTGACCGGCGTCCCGGCCGGCACCGTCGCGCGCACGACCGGGCAGCGCTCGTGCTCGACCGTCCCGTCCTCGGCGACGGCGCGGTACTGGAACGCGGGCAGGACGGGGGACAGGGCCATGACCGCGAGCGACTCGTCCGGTATGCCCAGTTCGTCCTGCAATCGCCGGACCACCGCGCCGCGCAGCCCCTCGCCGGGCCCGGGGTGGCCGCAGCAGCTTCCCGTCCAGACGCCGGGGAAGGTCCGCTTCGACAGCGCGCGCTGGGTGATCAGCACGCGACCGTCCGTATCCACGACATAACAGGAAAAGGCCAGGTGATACGGGGTATCCCGGTGGTGGCTCTCCGCTTTCGGAGCGGTACCGACGGCTTCGTCGGCCGCGTTGAGCAGCACGATCTCTTCGACGCCCATGCTCATTTCCTACCCCATGGGGCCCACGCCGGTCACCCGTTTCCCACCCCCGTGGCGGGAGGGGTCCGGCGCGTCGCGGGCGAACCGGGATTAAACTCGGAACGGCCCGAGACCAGGGGAGCCCCGGGAGCGGGGAGCGACGTCCCCGACGGAGGAGTTGACACGCGTGAGCCTGCTGGAGTCGATCACGGGTCCGGACGACCTCAAGCGACTGGACGCCGGGCAGCTGCCCCGCCTCGCCCGGGAGATACGTGACTTCCTCGTCGACGCGGTGTCCAAGACCGGCGGGCACATCGGCCCCAACCTCGGCGCGGTCGAACTCACGATCGCGCTGCACCGCGTCTTCGACTCGCCGCACGACAAGATCCTGTTCGACACCGGCCACCAGGCCTACGTCCACAAGATCCTCACCGGACGGCGCGACTTCGGCCTGCTGCGCCAGCGCGGCGGGCTGTCGGGCTACCCGAGCCGCGCCGAGTCCGAGCACGACATCATCGAGAACTCGCACGCCTCCACCGCCCTGTCCTACGCCGACGGGCTGGCCAAGGCGTTCCAGCTGCGCGGCGAGGACGACCGCGCCGTCGTCGCGGTCGTCGGCGACGGCGCGCTCACCGGCGGCATGTGCTGGGAGGCGCTGAACAACATCGCGGCGGGCGTCGACCGGCCGGTCATCATCGTCGTCAACGACAACGGCCGCTCCTACTCGCCGACGATCGGCGGGCTCGCCGGCCACCTCGCCGACCTGCGCGTCACCCAGGGCTACGAGCACGCGCTCGACCTCATCAAGAAGACGGTGCCGCGCGCCCCGGTCGTCGGCACCGTCGCCTACGAGGCGCTGCACGGCATCAAGAAGGGCATCAAGGACGTCCTCCAGCCCCAGGCGATGTTCGAGGACCTCGGCATGAAGTACGTCGGGCCGATCGACGGCCACGACACCGAGGCCGTGGAACGTGCCCTGCGCCGCGCCCACGGCTTCGGCCGCCCCGTCATCGTGCACTGCATCACGACCAAGGGACGCGGCTACGCGCCCGCCGAGAACGACACCGAGGACTGCATGCACGGCCCCGGCGCGTTCGACCCCGCCACCGGCGCGCTTCCGGCCAAGAAGGCCGCTCCCACCTGGACGAAGCACTTCGGCGACGAGATGGTCGCGATCGGCCGCGAGCGCCGCGACGTGGTCGCCATCACCGCCGCGATGCTGCATCCGGTCGGGCTCGCGCCGTTCGCCGAGGCGTTCCCCGACCGCGTCTACGACGTCGGGATCGCCGAGCAGCACGCCGTCACCTCCGCGACCGGCCTCGCCATGGGCGGCATGCACCCGGTCGTCGCGCTCTACGCCACGTTCCTCAACCGCGCGTTCGACCAGGTGCTGATGGACGCGGCGCTGCACCGCCAGCCCGTCACGTTCGCGCTCGACCGGTCCGGCGTCACCGGCAACGACGGCGCCAGCCACAACGGCATGTGGGACCTGTCGATCCTCCAGGTCGTCCCGGGGCTGCGCGTCGCCGTGCCGCGCGACGGCGCCCGGCTGCGCGAGCTGCTGCGCGAGTGCGTCGCCGTCTCCGACGGGCCGACCGCGATCCGCTACCCGAAGGGCCCCGCCGCCGACGACATCGAGGCGATCGGCCAGGCCGGGGGCATGGACGTCCTCGCCCGGCACGACGGCTCCAACGGCACCCGCGTCCTGCTGGTGGCGGCCGGGTCGATGGCCGCGCCCGCCGTGGAGGCCGCCGGGCTCATCGCCGCGCAGGGCATCGGCGTCACCGTCGTCGACCCCCGCTGGGTCAAGCCGCTGGACGCGGCGCTGCCCGGCCTCGCCCGCGACCACGCGCTCGTCGCCGTCGCCGAGGACAACGGCCGCACCGGCGCCGTCGGCGACGCCGTCGCCCGGCTGCTGCGCGACGCCGAGGTCGACACGCCGGTCCGCACGTTCGGCATCCCGCAGGAGTTCCTCGACCACGCCGGGCGCGGCGAGATCCTGGCCGACATCGGCCTCACCCCGCAGGCCCTCGCCCGCGACGTGACGGAGTACGTCGCGCGGATCACCGCGTCCGAGACCCACGAGCCCGCCACGTCCGACTGAACGCCCGACTGACGCCCGGCTAGACCCCCTCGGCCGACACCAGGTGCCAGAAGTGCGTGACGGACGCGGCGGACGTGCCCAGCTCGCGGCCGGAGTAGGTCCACCGGCCGCGCAGCCGCCAGGGCCGTCCGGCGCCGTCCTGGACGTAGACCTGGAGCGGGAAGCACGCGTCGTGCGCGCGGATGACGCCCGCCGTGTCGACCGAGGGGCGCAGGTCGGGCTCGCCCTCGCAACGCACGCCCATGACGACCGTCCGGGGGTCCTGGCAGCGCAGCCCCCGGGTCAGGTCGTACACCAGCACGGAGACATAATCCGGGCCCAGCCACCGCAGATCGGGCAGTGTCGCGGGTGGGGGGAACCCGTACAGTTCGGGACCGCCGGTCACACGCCGCACGGTAGCGTCCCCGTCACGCTTTCGTCACTACCTGGCGAGCGGTTTATTGCGAGCGGGGTCCTTCGGGGGGCGCGGGAGGTCCATCGATGGCGGTGCGGCACGCCTTCGTCATGTCCTCCCAGCGGGCCAGCTTCACGCGCTCGCCGCGGCCGAGGGAGCGGGCGAGGGAGATCTCTGCGGCGTCGAGGCCCAGCCAGTCGGCGTAGGTGACGGCGGCCAGGCCGCGCGACTCCAGAAGCTCCTCAAGCGTGCGGGCGGGCGGCGTCCGGTCGGCGGGCAGGTCCTCCAGCAGGTGGCGGACGGTCTCGGCGGCGTCGGACTTGTTGGTGCCGACGACACCGGTCGGGCCCCGCTTGATCCAGCCCGCGACGTACTCGCGGGGGACGGGGGAGCCGTCCGGGGCGAGGATCCGGCCGCCGTCGTTCGGGACGACGTAGGAGCGCTCGTCGAACGGGACGCCCTCCAGCGGCACGCTCTGGTAGCCGACCGAGCGCAGCACCATGCCGACCGGGAGCGTCTCGAACTCGCCGGTGCCGGTGACGCGGCCCGACTCGTCCAACCGGGTCCGCTCCAGCCGGAGGCCCTCCACGCGGGTCGTGCCGAGGATCTCGACCGGCGCCCGCCAGAAGCGGACGTCGATGCGGCGGGGCCGCGCGGCGGGCTCGCCCGTCCAGCCGTTCAACACCTTGACGTTCGCGCGGACGTGCCGGTCGCTCTCGGCCAGCTCGGCGCTCGCCGGGTCGAGGTCCATGTCCTCGGGGCGGACGTGGATGCCGGCGTTGCCCAGCTCGCCCAGCTCGCGGGCCTCCTTCGTGGTGAACTTGGCCTGCGCCGGGCCGCGCCGCCCGACCATGTGGACGCGGCGGACCCGGCTGCGCGACAGCGCCTCGATCACCTGCTCGGGGGCGTCGGTCGCGCGCAGCTCCTCGGCGGTCTTGGCGAGGATGCGGACGACGTCGACGGCGACGTTCCCGACGCCGATCACCGCGACCTCCGCCACCGACAGGTCGAACTCGTGGTCGGCGGCGTCGGGGTGGCCGCAGTACCAGTTGACGAAGTCGGTGGCGGCGACGCTGCCGGGCAGGTCCTCGCCGGGAATCCCCAGGTGCCGGTCGACCATCGCGCCGGTCGCGTAGATCACCGCGTCGTAGCAGCCGAGCAGGTCGGCGCGGGTGAGGTCGCGGCCGAGCTCCAGGCAGCCGAAGAACCGGACGCCCTCGCCCTCCAGCACCTTCTGGAGGTACCGGGCGATCGCCTTGATCGAGGTGTGGTCGGGCGCGACCCCGTAGCGGACGAGGCCGTAGGGCGTGGGCAGCCGGTCCAGGACGTCGACGCGCGCGGCACCGGCGGTCTGCTTGACGAGGGCCTCGGCCGCGTAGAGCCCGGCGGGACCGGACCCGACGACGGCGACGCGCACAGGGTCTGCCATGGCCGCCATTCTCGCCCACGGCACCGACAAAGGACAGGCGCTTTCCGATCACAGGCGCCGATCACGGCCCCCCTGTCTTTGTGGGGGGACGACCCCCCACGCCCCCCGGAACAGCCTTGATCAACCCTCCTCGGCCGCCAGGCGGCTGCGCCGCTGCCCGTAGGCGAAGTAGATGACGACGCCGATCACGAGCCAGCCGAGGAACCGGAGCCAGGTGTCCACCGGCAGGTTGATCATCACGAAAAGGCAGGCCAGCACCGACAGAATGGGCACGAGCGGCACCAGCGGCGTGCGGAACGCGCGGGGCAGCTCCGGCCGCGTCCGGCGCAGCACCACGACCCCGATCGAGACGACGAGGAACGCGAACAGCGTGCCGATGTTGACGAGCTCGGCGAGCTTGGCGAGCGGGATGAGCCCGGCGATCGCCGCGACGATCACCCCCATGATCACGGTGGACCGGTAGGGGGTGCCGAAGCGGGGGTGGACGGTCGACAGCCACGGGGGCAGCAGGCCGTCGCGGCTCATCGCGAAGAACACCCGGCTCTGGCCGAGCAGCAGGATCAGCACGACGGTCGTCAGCCCGACCACGGCGCCGAAGCTGATCACGGTGGCGAACGCGGGGTGCCCGACGGCCTTGAACGCGTCGGCGAGCGGCGCCGCCGTGCTCAGGTCCTTGTAGTTCTGCATGCCGGTGACGACGATCGACACCACCGCGTACAGGATCGCGGTGATGACGAGCGAGCCGATGAGCCCGATCGGGAGGTCGCGCTGCGGCCGCCGGGCCTCCTCGGCGGCGGTGGCGACGACATCGAAGCCGATGTAGGCGAAGAAGACGACCGAGACGGCCGCGAAGATGCCGAGCCAGCCGAAGGTCGCGGGCTTGATCCCGAACAGCACCTGCATCAGCGGCGCCGACCCGCCCTCGACCGTCGGCGTCGCCTCCGACGGCGGGATGAACGGGTGGTAGTTGGCGCCCTTGACGAAGAACAGCCCCGCGACGATCACCAGCAGCACCACCGTCAACTTGACGGCGACGACCGCCAGGGTGAAGCGTGCGGACACCTTGATCCCGAGGACGAGCAGCACGGTCACGGCCAGCACGAGCAGGACCGCCGGGACGTTCACGACGCCGCCCGCCTCACCCGGCGGATGGACGAGTTCCGCCGGCAGTGTGACGCCCGCGTCGTCCAGCAGCGAGACCGCGTATCCCGACCAGCCGACCGAGACGACGGCGGAGGCGAGCGCCAGCTCCAGGATGAGGTCCCAGCCGATGATCCAGGCTGGGAACTCGCCGAGCGTGGCGTAGGAGAAGGTGTAGGCCGACCCCGCGACCGGGATCGTCGAGGCGAACTCGGCGTAGCACAGCGCCGCGAGCCCGCAGACGACCGCCGCGAGCACGAACGAGATCGCGACCGCGGGGCCGGCCTTGTCCCTGGCGACCTGCCCGGTCAGCACGAAGATCCCGGTTCCGATGATGATGCCGACCCCGAACACCACGAGGTCCAACGCGGAGAGGGATCGGTTGAGCCGATGCTCCGGCGACTCGGTGTCGCGGATCGACTGCTCGACCGACTTCGTGCGCAGCAGGTTCATGCTCGGGAACTCCTAGCGGTGGGGTGACCACATGTCCGTCACCCCTATGCCCGTCTGGGCCCGCGTTAAGGGGGCCTCAGGCGTACGGATCGGCGTGTCAGTCGCGGAATCGGCGTCCGGTCACCTTCTCGGAGATGCCGGTGCGGTCCAGGTACGGGGTGATTCCTCCCAGGTGGAACGGCCAACCGGCGCCGAGGAGCATGCAGAGGTCGACGTCCTCGGGGGCCGCGACGACCTTCTCGTCCAGCATGAGACGGACCTCGTCGGCGAGCGCGGCGAGCGCGCGGTCGAGCACCTGCTCCTCGGTGGACGGGCGCGCCCCGCCCGCGAAGATCTCCACCGCCTCGGGGTCGAGGGTGAGGTCGGGCCGGTACACGCCGGGCTTGCCGGACGCGACGAGCTTGGCGAGGTTGTCCGACAGCGGGAAGCGGTCGGGGAACGCGGCGTGCAGCGTCTCGTTGACGTGCAGCGCGATCGCGGGACCGACCAGCCCCATCAGCACGAACGGCGGCATCGGCAGCCCGAGCGGCCCCGCCGCGCGCTCGGCGACCTCGATCGGCGTGCCCTCGTCCACCGCCGCGACGATCTCGGCGAGCAGCCGCAGCAGGACGCGGTTCACCACGAACGCCGGGGCGTCCTTGACAAGCACGCACGACTTCTTCAGCGCCTTGCCCGTCGCGAACGCGGTGGCCAGCGTCGCGTCGTCGGTCCGCTCGCCCCGGACGACCTCCAGCAGCGGCAGCACCGCGACCGGGTTGAAGAAGTGGAATCCGACGACGCGCTCGGGGTGCCGCAGCCCCGCGGCCATCTCGGTCACCGACAGCGACGAGGTGTTGGTCGCCAGCACGCACTCGGCCGACACGTGCTCCTCGACCTCGGCGAACACCGCGCGCTTGACCGACATCTCCTCGAAGACCGCCTCGATGACGAGGTCGGCGCCCGCGAACGCGTCCTTGGTGAGCGAGCCGGTGACGAGCGCCTTGAGGCGGTTCGCCTTGTCGGCGGTGATCCGTCCCTTGGCGAGCAGCTTGTCGATCTCGGCGTGCGCGTGGCCGACGCCCCTGTCCAGGCGCTCCTGGTCGAGGTCGGTCATGACGACCGGCACCTCCAGGCGGCGCGCGAACAGCAGCGCGAGCTGCGAGGCCATCAGGCCCGCGCCGACGACGCCGACCTTGGTGACGGGACGGGCGAGCGCGGCGTCCGGCGCCCCGGCGGGCTTCTTCGCACGCTTCTGCGTGAGGTCGAACGCGTACAGCCCGGCGCGCAGCTCGTCGCTCATGATGAGGTCGGCGAGCGCCTCGTCCTCGGCGGCGAAGCCCTCGTCGCGGGTGCGGTCCTTGGCGGCGGCGACCAGGTCGACGGCCTTCACGTAGGACGGGGCGGCGCCGTGCAGCCGTCCGTCCACGTTCCAGCGGGCGAGCGCGACCGCGTCGTCCCACGCCTTGCCGGTGTCGACCTCGGGACGCTCGACGACGATCTCGCCCTTCAGGACGCGGGCCGTCCAGGCGAGGGACTCCTCCAGGAAGTCGGCCGAGTCGAAGATCGCGTCGGCGATGCCCAGCTCGTGCGCCTGCGGGCCCTTGAGCATCCGGTTCTGCGCGAGCGGGTTGTCGATGATGACCTTGAGCGCCTTCTCCGCGCCGATCAGGCGGGGGAGCAGGTACGTCCCGCCCCAGCCGGGGACGAGGCCGAGGAACGCCTCGGGCAGCGCGAACGCCGTGACGCCGGTGGAGACCGTCCGGTACGAGCAGTGCAGGCCGATCTCGACGCCGCCGCCCATCGCCGCGCCGTTGTAGTAGGCGAACGACGGGACGTGCAGCTCGCCGAGCCGCCGGAACACGTCGTGGCCCAGTTTGCCGACGGCCGCCGCGTCCGCCCGGTCGGCGATCAGCGGGACGCCCTTGAGGTCGGCGCCGACCGCGAAGATGAACGGCTTGCCGGTGACGCCGACGGCGACGATGTCGTCCCGTCCGGCCACGGTGTCGAGCGCCGCGCCCAGTTCGGTGAGGCCGCGCGGGCCGAACGTGCTCGGCCGGGTGTGGTCGTGCCCGTTGTCGAGCGTGATCAGCGCGAGCGTCCCGGCGCCGTACGGGAGCGCCACGTCGCGCACCAGCGCGTGGGTCACGACCTCGTCGGCGAAGATGTCGGGGTTCACTTGCCGCCCTCCCAGTTCACGTTCTCCCAGAGGACGGTGCCGCCCATCCCCATGCCGACGCACATCGTCGTGATGCCGTACCGGACGTCCGTCCGCTCCTCGAACAGCCGCGAGAGCTGGTTCATCAGCCGGACACCGGACGCGGCCAGCGGGTGGCCGAGCGCGATCGCGCCGCCCCACGGGTTCACCCGCGCGTCGTCGTCGGCGATCTTGAAGTGCTCCAGGAACGCCAGCACCTGCACGGCGAACGCCTCGTTGATCTCGATGAGGCCGATGTCGTCCATGGTCAGCGCGTTGCGGGCGAGCAGCCGCTCGGTCGCCGGGACCGGTCCGACGCCCATCACCTCCGGCTCCACGCCGGCGAAGGAGAAGTCGACCAGCCGCATCCGCGGGGCGAGGCCGAGGTCGGCAGCGACGTCCTCGGCGGCCAGCAGGCACGCGGTCGCGCCGTCGTTGAGCCCGGCCGCGTTCCCGGCCGTGACGTTGCCGTGCGGGCGGAACGGCGTCTTCAGCTTCGCGAGGTCTTCGACGGTAGTGCCGGGGCGCGGCGGCTCGTCCTCGGTGGCGAGGCCCCAGCCCTGCTCCACCGAGCGCACCGCCGTCGGGACGAGGTCGGGCTGCACGCGCCCGGCCGCGTACGCCTCGGCGACCTTCGCCTGGCTGCGCGCCGCGTAGGCGTCCGCGCGCCGCTTGGTGATGCCCGGGAACCGGTCGTGCAGGTTCTCCGCCGTCGACCCCATGACCAGCGCGGACGGGTCCACGAGCCGGTCGGCGAGGAAGCGCGGGTTCGGGTCGACGCCCTCGCCCATCGGGTGCCGGCCCATGTGCTCGACGCCGCCCGCGATCACGACGTCGTAGGAGCCGAACGCGATCCCCGCGCCGGACGTCGTCACCGCCGTCATCGCGCCCGCGCACATCCGGTCGATCGCGTAGCCGGGCACGCTCTTCGGCAGCCCGGCGAGGACGGCGGCGGACCGTCCGATCGTCAGGCCCTGGTCGCCCGTCTGCGTCGTGGCGGCGATCGCGACCTCGTCCACCCGCTCGGGCGGCAGGGACGGGTTGCGGCGCAGCAGCTCCCGGATCGCGCGGACGACCAGGTCGTCTGCGCGCGTCTGCGCGTACAGGCCCTTCGGGCCGGCCTTGCCGAACGGCGTGCGGACGCCGTCGACGAACACGACGTCGCGTGCGGTGCGAGGCACGGTGTCGTCCTCCCTGCGCTGGTGGGTCGGCGACGAGATTACTCGTCGGTAACCGGACCATCGTACTCGTCGGTAAGCGCGTGCGCACGCGGTGGGGGCACGGCGCGGTCCGCGGCGGGCAGCCGCAGGGTGATCGACAGGCCGCCCTCGGCGCGCGGGACCGTCTCGATCGTCCCGCCGTGCGCGCCGACCACCGCCCGCACGATCGACAGGCCGAGGCCCGCGCCGTCCGCCGACCCGGTCCGCGCCCGTGCCCCGCCGTCCGCGCGCAGCCGCCGGAACGGCTCGAAGATCGACCCCACCTCGTAGGACGGGACGGGCCGCCCGGTGTTCACGACCTGGAGGAACACGTCGTTTCCCGTGGTTCCTGTGCGCACCCAGATCCGTCCGGCGGGCACGTTGTACTTCAGCGCGTTCTCCAGCAGGTTGACCGCGCACCGCTCCAGCAGGACGGGGTCCCCGTCCACCACCGCCGGGCCGAGCCGCGTCTCCACGTCCACGTCGTCGCGGACGTCGAGCTGGTCGAGGGCGCTGCGCACGACGTCCGGCAGCGGAGTGCCCGTGCGCGTGCCGAGCTCGTGCTCGGACCGCGCGAGCAGCAGCAGCCCCTCGATCAGCCGCTCGTGCCGCGCGGTGTTGCCGAGCAGCACGTCCGCGAGGACCTTGGTCTCCGGCGGGCTCTTGCCGCTCGCCAGCGCGACCTCCAGCACGGTCCGGTTGATGGTCAGCGGCGTCCGCAGCTCGTGCGAGGCGTTCGCGACGAACCGCCGCTGCGTGTCGAACGCGCGGTGCAGCCGGTCGAGCATGCCGTCGAAGGTGTCGGCCAGGTCCTTGATCTCGTCCTGCGGGCCGTCCAGCGCGATCCGCTCGTACAGGTTGCTCTCCGACAGCCGCCGCGCCGTCGCCGTCACCCGGTGCAGCGGCCGCAGCATCCGGCCCGCCACCACGTAGCCGATCACCACCGCGAGCACGCCGACCACGAACATCGTGACCAGCGAACTCTGGAGAAGCTGCTCCAGCATGTCGTGCTTCTGCCGGGTGGCCTCACGGTTCACCTCGGCCTTCAGCTCCTCCAGCCGCTGCGCCGTCGCCACGTCCTGGAGGCCCCGGAGCCGCACGACCGACGTCCCCGCCGTCGGGTAGCGCCGCTCGATCATCCGCGCCGTCAGCAGGTACGTCACCGCGACCAGCACCGCCGACATCGCCATGAACAGCGACCCGTACACCAGCGTCAACCGCGCCCGGACGCTCAGCCTCGGCATCACGCCTCCAGCCGGTAGCCGGACCCGGTGACCGTCTCGATCACGCCCGGCTCCCCGAGCTTGCGGCGCAGCGTCGCCATCGTCACCCGGACGATGTTGCTGAACGGGTCGATGTTCTCGTCCCAGGCCCGCTCCAGCAGCCGCTCGGCGCTCACCACCCCGCCGTCCGCGCGCAGCAGCTCCTCCAGGACGGCGAACTCCTTGTTGGTGAGCCGCAGCTCCCGCCCGTCCCGCTGCACCCTGCGGCGGTGCGGGTCCAGCCGGACGCCCCGCCGCTCCAGCACCGGCGGGACGGGCGTCCGCGACCGCCGCGCCAGCGCCCGCACCCGCGCGACCAGCTCCCCGAACACGAACGGCTTCGGCAGGTAGTCGTCCGCGCCCAGCATCAGCCCGTCCACCCGGTCGCCGACGCCGCCGGCCGCCGTCAGCATCAGGATCCGTGCGGCGTGCCGGCGCCCGGCCAGCTCCCGGCACACCTCGTCACCGTGGACGGCCGGAAGGTCCCGGTCGAGCACCACCACGTCGTACTCGTTGCGGGACGCGCGCTCCAGCGCCTCGTCCCCGTCGTAGACCACGTCGACCGCGATGGCCTGCTCCCGCAGCCCCTCCGCGATCGCGTCCGCCAGCACACGCTCGTCCTCGACGATCAAAACGCGCATGCGGCGAGCATGGCGGACCGGTGGTTAAACCCTGGTAAGTCCTGCTCAGGGCTGTCCGCGGGTCAGGGCTGGACGGCGTTGACCTCGTAGGTGGTGTCGGGCCCGGGCGGCGTGCTGAACCGGGCGTTCGGCAGGTAGAGCCGCTTGCCCCAGCGCGTGACGCTGGTCGGGACGTCGAAGCGCTTGTCGGTCAGCTTCTTCGTGACCTTCCCCTCGCCGCCGTCCCTGCTCAACTCGATGACGGCCACGGTGTTCAGCGCGTTCTGCACCGCGTACAGGGTGCGGCCGTCGCGCAGCACGCCGTCGCCGCTGGTGAGGACCTCGCCGTGCAGGTCCACCGCCTTCGTCACGCCCGTCGCGGGATCGACCTTGAACAGCTTTCCGGCGTTGGACTGGAGGAGCACGAGGGACTTGTGGTCCGGGCTGGTCGCGATGCCGTTCCCGTTGAACCCGGGCTGGAAGACGATGTCGCCGGTCAGCGGCACCTTCACCGCCTCGCCGTCGCCTTCGAGCGGCACCTTGTACAGAACCGGGTTGGTCGAGTCGCTGAACCAGGCGGCGTCGTCGGTCAGCACGACGTCGTTGATGAAGGACGGGATCGTGTTCAGGTCGTAGGACTTGAGCAGCGCCCCGGTGCGCGTGTCGTAGACGCGGCCCGTCCCGCTTCGTCCGCCCGCCACGTACAGGCGTCCGTCGACGGTCTTCATCCCGAGTGAGGGCTTGCCCGCCCCCGGGCTGATCACCTCGCCCTTCCCGGTGCGCAGGTCCACGCGGTAGATGGCGCCGGTGGACCGCGAGCCGAGGAACGCCTCGCCCCGCGGGCTCGCCGTGATGCCCTCCGGCTGGAAGCCGTTGGGGAGCGGAATGGTGTCGGGCGGCGGCTCGGTGTCGCCGAGGGCGGTTCCTCCGATCGGCAGGACGAGACCGGCGGTCAGTGCGATGACGAGAGTTCGATACAACATGCCGCCAACATTCACCGGTTCCCCCGTCCGCACCATCGCGATCCGCGTCATCCGCTGTGCGATGCGTGCCGTCCCCGGTGCCGCGGGTGGGCTTTTCTCTACCCCGATGCACCGGCAGCCCTCGTCGAGCCGGTGCGGCGAAATCCCCAGCGTTAATGCCGAGCGTTCAAGATCAACGAAGAATGGAGCAGACGATGATTCGGTTCGGCGCGACGGGGATGATCGGTATCGCGGTGCTCACCGCCACGACGGGAACGGCGTCGGCGGCACCGGGGGCCGCGGGCGGGACGACGCTCCAGCGGGACGCCGAGGCGATCCGGCGCAGTCGGCACACAAGCGGAGACCAACACCCCGGCGGAGACGGCGCGGTCCCGCGCCACTGTCGCCGACCTGCGGACGAACCGTCCGATCTTGTACGGCGCCTACTTCCGCGGGGCAGCAACACCAAGACCTACGTCGCGACCACGATCCTGCAACTCGCTGGTGAAGGACGGCTCGGCCTGGACGACACGATCGGCGAATGGCTGCCCGGCGTCGTCGAGGGCAACGGCAACCGCGGCAGCAAGATCACGATTCGGCAGTTGTTGCAGCACACCGGCGGCCTCTATGACTACGCCAACGACCTGGACTTCTTCACGGAGGAAGGATTCGCGAAGCACCGGTTCGATCATTATTCTCCCGCCGAGCTGGTCGCGTTGGCGATGCGGCACCGCCCAGGCTCCCAGCCGGGAGAGCGCAATCCCGACGGCACGTCGAAATGGAAATACTCCAACACCGGATACGTCCTCGCGGGAATGCTCATCGAACGGGTGGCCGGGCACTCCTGGGAGCGGGAGGCCACCCTCAGGATCGTCCGCCCGCTCGGCCTCCGGCACACCGGCTTCGCCCGGGGCCGCGAGTACCCCGTCCACACGCGCAGGGCTACAACCAGTTCGCCCCCGGAGGCCCCCTCAGGGACGTCACCGACTTCGCCCACAACTGGGCGCACGGAGGCGACACCCTCGGCCACGCGACCCGCGAGGGCGTCGCCCCCCGACGGCCGCCGCAGCGTCACGGTCAGCGTGTCGACGCCCCGGAGGCCCAGGAGAAGGCGGTCGAGAAGACGATCGAGGACGCCCTCTGCTGAAAACGGCGGCCACCCCGTCCAGGGGTGGCCGCCCCCCCTCATACCGCCCAACCGCCCTCGGCGGCGGTGGACGCGGCGAACTCGGCGAAGCTGCGCGGCGGCCGCCCCAGGGCACGCGGCACCCCGTCCGAGACGTGCTCGTCCTTCCCCTCCCTGAGCGGCTCGATGAGATCCGCGAACGCCGCCGCATCCGCGGGCGACCACCCCTGCCCGACGAGCTCGGCGACATACTCCTCGACCGACAACGGCACATAGCGGACGTCGCGCCCGGCCGCCTCGGAGATCGCGGCGGCCGCCTCGTCCAGCGTCACGGCCCGGGGCCCGGACAGCTCGTAGACCTGGCCGGAGTGCCCGCCCCCGGTCAGCGCGGCGACCACCACCGCCGCGATGTCCTCGGCGTCGACGAACGACGCGGCCCCAGCCCCACCGGGCAGCCGCAGCTCCCCGGCCCTGACCGCGTCGGCGAAGAACCCCTCACTGAAGTTCTGCGCGAACCACCCGGGCCTGCTGATCGTCCACTCCAGCCCGCTCTCCCGGACGGCGGTCTCACCGTCGACGAGACCCTCCAGCATCCCGCCGGCGTCCTTGGCGTAACCGGGCACGTCGATCCCGCGCCCCGAGGCCAGCACGACCCGCCGCACCCCGAGCCGCACCGCCCGCTCGACGAACGGCCGCACGAGCGCCGTCCCGTCCAGCGGGACGATGTAGACGGCTTGCACGCCCTCCAGGGCGGCGTCCCAGGTGGAGCGATCCGTCCAGTCGAAGAAGTGTTCCCCGCCCCGTGCCGCCGCACGAACCGCCACCCCCTCCTCCCGCAGCCGCCGAGCCACGCGCCTGCCGGACTTGCCGGTCGCCCCGGTAACAAGAACCTGATGTCTCATGCCCCCAGCCAACCCCGCGCTGCTGAGACGATCCATGCCTGAAAAGCTCCACCTGATGTCTGACCGTCTAACCTGGCCGGATGGACGCCGTATCGGAACTCCTGGCAGGCGTACGCGCTCGCGGCGCCGTCTTCCGCCGGACGATCATGCGCCCACCCTGGGCCCTCCGCATGACCAGCGGCGCCTCCCTGACCCTGGCGACGATGCTGGACGGCCACGCCTGGATCGTCCCCGAGGGCCACGACCCGGTACGCATAGGCCCAGGCGACATAGCGGTGGTCCCCGGCGACGCCCCCTACACGGTGGCCGACGCCCCGACAACGAAACCGACCCAGCAGATAACCACCGCCGACTACTGCCCCGGCCCGGGCCACACCCCCCGCACCTGCGGAGACCCCGCCGACGAAGCCCCCGTCCTCCTAAGCGGCGCCTTCGAACGCCGAGGAGAGTTGAGCGAACGCCTCCTCCGCGCCCTCCCACCCGTCCTGGTGGTCCCGGCCGAGGATGGCGCGTACCCGTCCCCAGAACTGATAGCCGCGGAGATCGCCAAAGACCGCCCAGGCCAGCAACTGGTCCTGGACCGCCTCCTGGACCTCATGCTCGTCTCCGCCCTCCGCACATGGTTCGACACCCCGAACTCAACCGCCCCGGCCTGGTGCCGCGCACTGGACGACCCGATAGTGGGCACCGCACTGCGCCTCCTGCACGAATCTCCCGCCCACCCTTGGACGGTCGCAGACCTGGCCGCCAAGACCGGAGTGTCAAGAGCAGCCCTGGCCCGCCGCTTCACCACCCAGGTAGGCGAACCCCCAATGTCCTACCTGACCAGCTGGCGAATAGCCCTCGCCGCCGACCTCCTAAAGGAAACCGACGAAACCGTCTCCGCAATCGCCAGAAAAGTAGGCTACGCCAACGCCTTCGCCCTGAGCGTGGCCTTCAAACGCCTAAAAGGAACCCGCCCCACAACCCACCGAACCACCACTACGCACCCCTGGCCCCCAGCGTAGGTTCCGAGTCGCGTCCTGTGGCCCTCTCAGCGGCCACCCGCCCCTTGCAGCCAAAGCAAGGGCTCCACGATGTTGATCGGTGTGATATTTCCTCGAAGGAACAGTGTCCCGTCACTACCGGCCCCGATGTTGTAGTGGTCGGCGGGATCGAAGCGCTTTGAGTCGTTCAGGTGAAACCCAATGGAAGAAGTTGCGAAGTAGCGGACGCGTTCCGGGGAAAAGTATCGCTTGATGGCGTGGCGGACCAGGCTGGCGCCGCCGGTGGGAGACGACCTGCACAGGTGGTCGAAAAAATCTTCAGCGCGATCCGCCGAAACCTGCGGCGTCAGAGTGGAATCGGCGGGATCGACCCAGAGGTGACCCCCCTTGCGTGCGAAATCGAGGATCTCGGGGTGATCGTACTTGGTGATGCACACGGCTATGTTGAGCGGGAGGCGCGAGCCGATCAGCCTGCCGCTCTGATGAAGTCTGTGCTCAAGCAGTGCAAGGGTGCTCTGAAAGTACTCCCACGAGTCACCATAGTGCCGCTCGCGCAGGGGATCGAAGAAATAGATGATGCAGTCACTTGTCGCCAAGGCGTTCAAGAGCCGATCCTTCTCGATCGCCTTTCCCTCGAAGCCGTTCTCGTCCTCGACGAACAGTCCCAGTGTGGGAGGAGGAGTAGCTTCCGCATACAGTCCACCCGGTGGGTCGACGACCTCGATGTGAAGCTGGATGGGGATTCTCCCACTGGCGCGACGCCAGTGTTGGCGCATTTCGACCTCGATCTCCGACGCCATGATCCAGCTGAATTCATGGACGAAGTAAGTGGCTTCAGGAAATGTGCGACGGCCGATCAGGGTGGCGGTCTGCATGGTAATGAAATCGGTGGACTCGACGTCGGCCCCGGTGAGGAACCACTGCCTCTCCAGAAGGGAAATGGCGGCATTAAGGGACGCCAGGTAGCATGTTTTCCCGCTTCCTGGAGCTCCCCAGAGGATCACCCGCTGGTCGAGATTTATAGGCTGCAACTTCCCGCGCCATTTCGGCGGGGTGTGCTGGACTTTCGTGAGTTCGGTGACGCTCTTGGCGACGCGGAACACGGGGCTGGCCTCATGGAAATGAATATCGCCGATGATGTCCCTGAACTGCACAACATTGTTGGCGTGCCCGGAAGCCTCGTTCCTGTGGGGTTGTTCATGTGCCATCGCCAACCGCCGCCCCTGTCCAGGCAAGTACCTTCTCGACCCGTGGGTCCGGAGCGTAGCCGCTGCCGTGGATGACGGCGGCCCCTTCTGGCGGTTCCGCCTGACCGCCTGTGGCCGGTTGGGGGAGGGCTCGACAGTGAAGGCTCGGTCCGATCAAGCGCCAGAGTTGGCTGATGCTGGTTTAACCCCTGGGGTGGTCTTCTTGGGGGGCTGGGACGTGGGTTCTGGCGGAGAGGACGGTATGGGGTCTCGCGGGTTCGGGCTTGTGGTTGTGGTTTTGGTGGGGCTTTCGGGGTGTGGTGGGGGGTCGGGTGGGGTTGTCAGTGCGGGGGGTTCGGGTTCGCCTCGGAAGTCGGTTTCGGCGGAGGATGCTCAGCTCGGGTTCGCTCGGTGCATGCGGGAGAACGGGGTGGACGTTCCTGATCCGGGGAGTGGGAATCAGAAGGCGTTGCGGCTGGGGAAGGGAGATGATCGGGAGAAGGTTCAGGCGGCCTTCAAGAAGTGCCAGTCGTGGTTGCAGGCTGGGGGGAAGATGCCCGATCTCAATGATCCGGCGGTGCGGGATCTTTATGTGAAGTTCGCGCAGTGCATGCGGGAGCACGGGGTCGACGTGAAGGATCCCAAACCGGGTGGGGCCATTGAGGTTCCCAGTGGTAGCAGTCCTGAGGCGGTCGAGAAGGCGCGGAACGCTTGCCGGGGGGTTTTGCCGGGGAGCGGGAAATGAAGTGGGCGCTGGTGGTGGGCGGTGTCGTTGTCGTGGGGGTCGGGGTGGGTGCGGTCGTTCTTAGTTGGGGCGGGGACGAGGCGGAGGCCCGGCGTGGGGTGCGGCTCGGGACGGCGGTGGTGAGCCGGGGGGATCTCGTGGACACCGAGAAGGTGGACGGGAGGCTCACCTATGTCGGGGCGCGGGACGTGTGGACCGGGGCGTCCGGGATTGTGACGTGGGCGCCGAAAGAAGGGGCGACCGTTCGGCGGGGCGGGGCGTTGTTGGGTGTCGCGGGGAAGGTCGTCACGTTGATGTATGGGGGGAGTCCCATGTATCGGGTGCTCAAGGTGGGGGGATCGGGTGGGGACGTGCGGCAGCTTGAGAGGAATCTCGTGGCGCTCGGGTACTCGGGTTTGACGGTCGATAAGCGGTTCACCGGGGCCACGGAGGCCGCCGTCAAGGAATGGCAGGACGATCGGGGGCTTGAGGTGACGGGGGCCGTTGATCCTGGGCAGGTCGTCTTTCTCGGTGGGGCGGTGCGGGTGCGGAAGGTGCGGGCGCCGGAGGGAAGGCAGGCCGTTCCGGGGCAGCCCGTGATGGAGGTGTCGGGGACGCGGCGGGCCGTCCACGTGGATCTGGACGCCGACAAGCAGGATCTCGCGCGGAAAGGTGCAAAGGTCTCGGTGGAGCTGCCCGGTGGGAAGGCCGTTTCGGGGACGGTCACCGAGGTCGGCGACGTCGCGGTGAGCACCGGGAGTGGGCAGGACAAGAAGACCACGGTGGGGGTCGACATCGCGGTTAAAGGGCCCACCGGACGGCTGGACGAGGCTCCCGTGACCGTCGAGCTGGAGAGCGAGCGGCGGCGGAACGTGCTGTCGGTGCCGGTCGAGGCGCTGCTGGCGACGCGGGAGGGCGGCTTCGCGGTCGAGGTCGCCGATGGGACGGGCAGGCTCGTCCCGGTGCGGATCGGTGCGTTCGGTGGAGGACGGGTCGAGGTCAGCGGGGTCGCGGAGGGTGTGAAGGTCGGGGTGCCGGAGCGGTGACGATCGTCAGGTTGGACGCGGTGACCAAGGAGTACGCGGGCGGGGTCGTGGCGCTGCGGGGCGTCGAGCTGGCCGTCGAGACGGGGGAGATGGTCGCGATCGCCGGGCCGTCCGGGTCGGGCAAGTCCACGTTGCTGCACATGATCGGCACGTTGGACCGGCCGACGGCGGGACGGGTGCGGGTGGCCGGGTACGACGTCGCGCGGCTGTCGGACCGGGAGCTGTCGGCGCTGCGGGCGCGGCACATCGGGTTCGTGTTCCAGCAGTTCCATCTCGCGGCGGGGGTGAGCGCGCTCGACAACGTCGCGGACGGGCTCCTCTACCGCGGCGTGGGGGTGCGGGAGCGGCGGGAGCGGGCGCGGGCCGCGCTGGAGCGGGTCGGGCTCGGGCACCGGACGCGGCACCGGCCGCACGAGCTGTCGGGCGGCGAGCAGCAGCGGGTCGCGGTGGCGCGGGCCGTGGCGGGGGAGCCCGACCTGCTGCTGGCGGACGAGCCGACCGGCAACCTCGACTCGGCGGCGGGCGCGGAGGTGCTGGCGCTGCTCGCCGAGCTGCACGCGGCGGGCACCACGGTCGCGATCATCACGCACGACACGGAGGTGGCGGACGCGGCGCCCCGCCGCGTCCGGGTGCGGGACGGCTTGATCGTCGCCGACGAGCGGGGGGCGCGGTGAGGCCCGCGCGGCTCGGGCCCGGGGACGTGCTGCGGGTCGGGCTCGGCGGGCTGCGGGCGCGTCCGGCACGGGTGGTGATGTCCGCGCTGGGGATCGCCATCGGGATCGCGACGATGGTCGCGGTGATCGGGATCTCGTCCAGCAGCAAGGCGGAACTGCTGCGGCGGCTGGACCGGTTCGGCACGAATCTGCTGCGGGCCGAGCCCGGCGACACGCTGTTCGGGGACGCGGCGGAGCTGCCGGAGGCGGCGCCGGAGATGGTCCGCCGGATCGGGCCGGTGACGGCGGTCGGCGCGACCGGGGCGACGGACGCGACCGCGCGCCGGTCCGACCGCGTCCCGGAGGAGGTCACGCAGGGGATCGCGGTGCAGGCCGCGACGCCCGCCCTGCTCGGCACTCTCGGCGCGCGGACGGCGGCGGGCCGCTGGCTGGACGCGGCGACCGGACGCTACCCCGGCGTCGTCCTCGGCTCGGAGGCGGCGCGGCGGCTCGGCCTCGACCGGCCCGGCGATCAGGTGTGGATCGGCGGGCGCCGGTTCACCGTCCTCGGCGTGCTGGCGCCGGTGGAGCTGGCGCCGGAGATCGACCGGTCCGCGCTCGTCGGCTGGGACGCGGCGCGCCGCCACCTCGGGTTCGGCGGGCACCCGACGACGGTGTACGAGCGGTCGGCGGACGCGTCGGTCGGCGACGTCCGGGCCGTCCTCGCGCGGACGATCGACCCCGAGCACCCGGAGCAGGTAAAGGTGAGCCGCCCCTCGGACGCGCTGGCGGCCAAGGCCGCGGCGGCGGGCGCCTTCACCGGTCTGCTGCTCGGCCTGGGCGCGGTCGCGTTGCTGGTCGGCGGCGTCGGCGTCGCGAACACGATGGTGATCTCGGTGCTGGAGCGGCGCCGCGAGATCGGGCTGCGGCGGTCCCTCGGCGCGACGCGGGGGCAGGTCCGCGTGCAGTTCCTCGCCGAGTCGCTGCTGCTGTCGGCGTGCGGTGGGGCGGTGGGCGTCGTGCTCGGGACGGGGGTCACGGCCGGGTGCGCGCTCGCGAAGGGGTGGCCGCCGGTCGTCCCGGTGTGGGCGCTCGGCGGCGCGCTCGCGGCGACGCTCGCGATCGGGACGGCGGCGGGACTCTACCCGGCGGCGCGGGCGGCGCGGCTGTCGCCGACGGCCGCGCTGGCCACGGTCTGAGGAACCGGTGCATGATTGGGACGCCGATGACGTCCCACCTGGGGAGGTGCCCCCGCCGCCATGCCCGTGCCACGTCCGCTCCGCGAGCGCTGCCGCGAGTTCCTCGGGATCGACGGTGAGATCCGCTACCTGTTTCCCGCGATGGCCCACGGCGGCGGAGCGGGGTTCGTCTTCGTCGTCACCGACGACCAGGTCGCCGTGATCTCCACCGGTTCGCTGAGCCGCAGCACCCCGAAGAGCATCTGGGGCAGCTACCCGCGCGGCACCCGGATCGGCCCGGTGGAGCTCGGCGCCGGCGCGTCCTTCGAGTTCGCCGGGGCCGCGTTCGAGATCGACGACGAGTACGTCCCGGTCGTCAACGCCGCCGACACCGAGATCTTCGCGCGCGACAGCCTGCCGCGCGACCCGCTGCCCGACCTGTGAGGCAGTGTCGGGGAGGTCAGGACGTGGCGGGCTGGTTCGCCGGGGCCGGGCGCGGCTTGGACGGCGACGAGGAGCGCAGGAACAGCGCCATCACCGGGACCAGGTAGAGCGCCCACATGACGAGCTGGAGCCACGTGATCTGCGGGGTGACGTTGAGGACGCCCTGGAAGATCGTCTGCATCCAGTCGCCCGGCGTGCCGAACTTGGCGAAGAACAGGTGCGGCTCCAGCGCGACCGACCGGAGGCCGGGGAACACCTCGGCCTCCTGGAGGTCGTGGAAGCCGTAGCCGAACACGCCCGCCGCGACCACGATGAGCGCCGCGCCCGTCCAGGTGAAGAAGCGCTTCAGGTTGATCTTCAGCCCGCCCCGGTAGAGCAGGTAGCCGAGCGCGACCGCGACCGCGAGGCCGAGCAGCGCGCCGGTGATCGGCTGCGTGGAGCCCTCGGAGGAGTTGCTGATGTTGGTCCACAGGAACAGCGCGGTCTCCAGGCCCTCGCGCCCGACGGCGAGGAACGCCACGACCGAGAGCGCCACGGGACCGACGTCCAGCGCGCCCTGGAGCTTGCCCTCAAGCTCGGCCTTCATGAACCGGGCGGCCTTGCGCATCCAGAAGACCATCCAGGTCACGAGCCCGACCGCGACGATCGACAGCACGCCGCCGAACAGCTCCTGGGTCTTGAACTGCATCTCCGAGGACGCGGCGCTCAGCGCGATCCCGAACCCGACGCTGAGCGCGATGGCGATCGCGATGCCCGTCCACACGGGCAGCAGGGCGCGGCGGTTGCCGGTCTTCACCAGGTACGCGATGAGGATGCTCACGACCAGCGCGGCCTCGAGCCCCTCGCGCAACCCGATGAGGAAGTTGCCCAACAGCATCGCGACGCACCTCCACCGACCACACGTTTTAGGCAAAGCTAACCTAAACAAGTGTGTGCTCGGACGGCGCCCCCCGCAAGGGCGACTTCCCCCCTGGCAGGGGACGGCGTCGAGGTGGGAACGTTCCGGCGCCTACACTTCCCCCTTGTACTCCAGCCGGAGGAACGCCCTGGCCAGCGGCTGGGCGGTCAGCTCCACCTGCCAGCGGCGGGCGCCGAGGGCGGTGAGCGCGGCGCCGACGGCGGACGCGGACGCCTCGTCCGGCGGCGTCCACGCGAGTCGGCGCACCGAGTCGGGCTGCATCAGGTTCTCCGACGGCATCGCGTGCTCCTCGGCCAGCGCGGCGACGACGGCGCGGGCCGCGGTGAGCCGCTTGGCGGCCTCGGGGTCGCGGTCGGCCCAGCGGTGCGCGGGCGGCGGGCCGTCGCCGGGCAGGTTGGCCTCGGGCAGCTCCCGGTCGGACAGGCCGCGGGCACGGGAGACCGCGCGCAGCCAGGCGGACTGGTGGCGGCGGGCGCCGCGGCCCCGCATGGTGGGCAGCGCTTGCAGCTCGGCGGGGGTCTTCGGGGCCTTGAGCGCCAGCTCGACGATCGCCGCGTCCTGGAGCACCCGGCCGGGGGACAGGTCGCGCTCGCGGGCGATCTTGTCGCGGGCCTCCCACACCTCGCGGACGGTCGCGAGCGCGCGCCGGTTGCGGACGCGGTGAATCCCGGACGTGCGGCGCCACGGGTCGGCGCGGGGCGGCTTCGGCGGTGTGGCCAGGATCGCTGCGAACTCCTCCAGCGCCCAGGCCAGCTTGCCCGCCGCCTCCAGCTCCGCCTCCAGCGCGTCGCGCAGCTCGACCAGCAGCTCGACGTCGAGCGCGGCGTAGCGCAGCCAGTCGTCGGGCAGCGGACGGGTCGACCAGTCGGCCGCCGAGTGCCCCTTCTCCAGCAGGAAGCCGAGGACGTTCTCGACCATCGAGCCGAGGCCGACGCGCGGGTAGCCGAGCAGCCGTCCGGCCAGTTCGGTGTCGAACAGCCGCCGGGGGACCAGGCCGACCTCCGCGAGGCAGGGGAGGTCCTGGTTGGCGGCGTGCAGCACGAGCTCCGCGTCGGCGAGCGCGGCGTCCAGCGCGGACAGGTCGGGGCAGCCGACCGGGTCGATCAGGGCGGTGCCCGCGCCCGCGCGGCGGAGCTGGATCAGGTACGCGCGCTGCCCGTAGCGGTAGCCGGAGGCCCGCTCGGCGTCGACCGCGACGGGCCCGGTACCCGCGGCGAACGCGGCGATGACACGTTCCAGACCGGCGGCGTCGGCGACGACGTCCGGCACGCCCTCACGCGGCTCCAGCAGCGGGACGGCAGGGGGCCCGGCGTCCTGTTCCGGTCCGGCGTCCTGTTCCAGGGAGCCGGCGTCCCGCTCCGGCGAGGTTCCCGCGGACTGCTTCTCCGCACCGGTGCCCCGCTCGGGACCGGTGGCGCGCGTTTCGGACACTCCCACTGTTTCCGTGTTCTCCCCCGCCGCCTCGGTTTCGGACGCTTCGCTTCCCACGCCCCCTACCGTACGTCGCTCAGCGGCCGGTGCCGCCGGGACGGTCGGGCAGGGACGCGACGCCGGTGGGCGGCAGACCCGCCGTCGTGCACATCACCTCGCACCACGCCGCCACGTGTCCCGCCAGGTCGTCGCCGGTCGGGGACCAGGACGCGCGCAGTTCGAGCTCGGTGGTGGAGGGTTCGTCGGCCTTGTCCCCGAAGCTCTCCGACACCGCGCGGGTGATCGTCCCGGACACGCCCGCGTAGCCGGCGGGCTCCAGCGCCTCCAGCAGCCAGCTCCACGCGACCGAGCCGATCAGCTCGTCGGCGGCGATCTCGGGTTCGAGGTCGGCGCGGATGTAGGCGACGACGCGGAAGCCGTTCGCCCAGTCCTTCTCCCGCGCGCCGTCGGGGTCGTACAGGACGATCAGCCGTCCCATCGCGATCTCGGTGTCGTCGTCGCGGTAGACGCTGCCCGACAGCGCGGCGGCATAGGGGGCCAGGTTCCGCGGGGCGGGCATGTCCTCCAGGTCGAGCTCGGGCCGGACGTCCGGCCCGTCGAGGATCTCGCGCAGGGTGTCGAGGGCCCGCTGGAAGGCAGGTGGGTTCATGGTCGGACCGGCCTGGGGCGGGGGATGGGACTCGGATCGGTGACGGTGGGACGGGTTCCCGCCGCGCGCGACGGGAGGATGCGGGGGAGAGACAGGCACAGCACAGATGGTTTCGTTTCGGGGGCCGGGCCGGTCAGGCGACGGTCCGCGTGGAGCCGGCACGGGACGGGCGGGGGTGAGCCGACCGGTCTCGGGCCGGTTGGTCTTCTCGGGCCGGTTGGTGCCGGGTCGGCAGTTTTCGAGTTGGTCGGGTGCGGTCGGACGTGGCGTCCGGCGCCGGGGCGGTGCCGATCAGCATGGCCGTGTCGACCAGCACGGCCGTGCCGCACTCGGTGCAGGCCCGCTCGGGACACTCCTCGCCGTGCCCGTCGGGGCAGGGCGGCTGCTCGAACATACGTTCATCACCGCAGGTGGAGCAGTACAAGGGGGAACCTCCCTCGGCTATGACACGGATCACGTTCGCATGAGCCGGTGACAGAATGCGGGACTTCGCTCGGCGTGTCCGGAACTTCGTTCGCGTGTTGCGCGTTCTCCGGTGTTCCGCGGCGCCCCTGGCGGGGACTCGCCGGGCCGGTGTGGCCGCCCGCGGTATCCGTGGGACCATCGGATGGTGGTTCCCGACGTTGTTGGTCACGACGACCCCTTTCCGAACGCGCACGCTCCGGCCCTGCGTGACAGCCCGTTCCTGCGGGCGTGCCGGCGCGAGCCGGTGCCGCACACGCCGGTGTGGTTCATGCGGCAGGCCGGGCGGTCGCTGCCGGAGTACCTGCGGGTGCGCGAGGGCGTCCCGATGCTGGAGTCCTGCACCCGCCCCGACATGATCGTCGAGATCACGTCGCAGCCGGTGCGCCGCTACGCGGTGGACGCGGCGATCTTCTACAGCGACATCATGGTGCCGCTGAAGGCGATCGGCGTCGACCTCGACATCAAGCCCGGGGTCGGCCCGGTGATCGCCGATCCGATCCGGGACGCGGCGGGGCTCGGCGTGCTGCGCCCGCTCGAACCGGACGACGTCCCCTACGTCACCGAGGCGGTGGGAGGGCTGGTCGGCGAGCTGGGCGCGACGCCGCTGATCGGCTTCGCGGGCGCCCCGTTCACGCTCGCCTCCTACCTGGTCGAGGGCGGCCCGTCCAAGAACCAGGAGCGCACCAAGGCCATGATGTACGGCGCGCCCGACCTGTGGGACGCGCTCATGGGCCGCCTCGCCGATCTCACGATCGCGTTCCTGAAGGTGCAGGTCGCGGCGGGCGCGAGCGCGATCCAGGTGTTCGACTCGTGGGTCGGCGCGGTCGCGCCGCAGGACTACCGCGAGTCGGTGCTGCCGCACACGAGCCGGATCTTCGACGAGATCGCGGGGCTCGGCGTCCCGCGCATCCACTTCGGCGTCGGGACGGGCGAGCTGCTCGGGCTGATGGGCGAGGCGGGCGCGGACGTCGTCGGCGTCGACTGGCGCGTCCCGCTGGACGAGGCCGTCCGCCGGGTCGAGCCGGGCAAGGCGTTGCAGGGCAACCTCGACCCCTCGGTCCTGTTCGCGCCGTGGGAGACGGTGGAACGCCGGGCGCGCGACGTGCTCGCCCGCGGCCGCACCGCCGAGGGGCACGTGTTCAACCTGGGGCACGGGGTTCACCCGTCCACCGATCCGGACGTGCTGGCCCGCCTCGCGGATCTCGTCCACGAGGCGAGCACGGGGGAGTAGCCGGGCCGGTCGGCGAGGCGGCTGGTCGGCGAGGCGGCGGGGGGTTATCCACAGCGCACGCCCCGATGCGCGGTTTCGCGGGGCGTCTGGGAGGCTGGGAGCCATGACCTCCTCGCCTTCCGCCGCCCAGGCCGTCGTCGTCGGGGGCGGCATCGCGGGCCTCACCGCCGCGCGCGAGCTGGCCCGCGCCGGCGTCCGGGTGACCGTGCTGGAGGGCTCCTCCGCAACCGGCGGGAAGCTCCAGGTGAGCGAGATCGCCGGGCTGCCCGTGGACGAGGGCGCCGAGGCGATGCTGGTGCGCCGTCCCGAGGGCTTGGAGCTGGTCCGCGACCTCGGCCGGGGCGGCGAGCTGCTGAACCCGGGCACGACGTCCTCGGCGATCCTGAGCCGGGGGGCGCTGCGGCGCATCCCGTCCGGGCAGGTGATGGGCGTGCCGTCCGACCTGCGGGCGCTCGCGGCCTCGCAGGTGCTGTCCCCGGCGGGGCTGGCGCGCGTCCCGCTCGACCTCGTCCTGCCCGGCACGCCCCACGAGGAGGACGTGTCGGTGGCGGGCCTCATCGGCGCCCGCGTCGGCCGCGAGGTCGTCGACCGGCTCGTCGAGCCGCTGCTCGGCGGCGTGTACGCGGGCCGCGCCGAACTGCTGTCGTTCGAGGCGACGCTGCCCTCGCTCGCCGCCGCCGCGCGCGGCCGCCGGTCGCTGATCTCCGCCGCGCAGGGCGTCCAGGGCGCCGCGCCGAAGGACCCGGGCCCGGTGTTCGCGACGCTGCCCGGCGGCCTCGGCACCCTCCCGGCCGCGGTCGCCGCCGACCTCGCCGCCGCAGGCGGCACGATCAGGACCGACGCCATGGTCCGCGAGCTGCGCCGCCGCGAGGACGGCTGGCGGCTCACCCTCGGCCCGGCCCGCGACCCCGAGTACCTCGACGCCGACGCCGTGGTGGTCGCCGTCCCGGCGGCGCCCGCGGCCCGGCTGCTGCGGGACGAGGTGCCCGCCGCAGCGACCGAGCTGGCGCAGATCGAGTACGCGAGCATGGCGATCGTCACGCTCGTCTACCCGGTGGCGGCGTTCCCAAGGCTGCCCGAGGGCAGCGGCTACCTCGTCCCGGCCGTGGAGAGCGCGCACGAGGTGAAGGCCGTCACGTTCAGCTCGGTGAAGTGGCCGCACCTGCGCGCCCACGACCCCGGGCTGATCGCGGTGCGCTGCTCGATCGGCCGGTTCGGCGAGGAACATACCCTGCAAAGGGCGGACGAGGAGCTGGTCGCGGCCGCGGCGGCGGAGCTGGCGGCGACGTGCGGGGTGGCCGGCCCGCCCGTCGAGACGCGGGTGACCCGCTGGGGCGGCGGCCTCCCGCAGTACAACGTGGGCCACGTCCGGCGGGTCGCGCGAATCCGCGCCGCCGTCGCGGCGGAGCCCGGGCTGGCCGTCGCGGGCGCGGCCTACGACGGGCTGGGAGTCCCCGCGTGCGTCGCGTCGGCGCGCGCGGCGGCGGTGCGAATACTCGAACATGTGCGCAGTCGAAGAGGAGCAGAGGATGGCAGCGACGGAAGCGGCGGGCAGGCCGAAGGCACGCGAGCTCAATGACGTGATCCGCTACACGATGTGGTCGGTCTTCCGGGTCGCGGCCCCGGGCACGGTCGGCGAGCGGGACGCGGCGGAGGTCCAGGACCTCCTCGACCAGGCCGCCGAGAAGGACGTCACCACGCGCGGCGCCTACGACGTGGCCGGGCTGCGGGCCGACGCCGACTACATGTTCTGGTGGCACGCCCCCACGGCGGAGGACCTCCAGGAGGTCTACACCCGGTTCCGCCGGACGGCGGTGGGCCGCGCCAGCGAGCCGGTGTGGTCGCAGATGGCGCTGCACCGCCCGGCGGAGTTCAACAAGAGCCACATCCCGGCGTTCCTCGCCGACGAGGAGCCCCGCGCGTTCGTGTGCGTGTACCCGTTCGTCCGGTCCTACGAGTGGTACCTGCTGCCGGACGAGGAGCGCCGCGCGATGCTCGCCGAGCACGGCAAGATGGCGCGCTCCTACCCCGACGTCCGCGCCAACACCGTCTCCTCGTTCGCGCTCGGCGACTACGAGTGGATGCTGGCGTTCGAGGCCGACGAGCTGCACCGGATCGTCGACCTGATGCGCCATCTGCGGGGCGCGCGCGCACGCCTGCACACCCGCGAGGAGGTGCCCTTCTACACCGGGCGCCGCAAGGCCGTCAGCGAACTCGTCGCCAACCTGCCCTAGTCGGTGGCAAACCCTCGGTAAAGTGCGCCCCGTGACCGACTCTCCCGCCAAGCAGAACCCGGCCCAGCACTCCCGGGGCCGGCACGCCAAACCGCCGTCCGCGCTGTCGATCCGCTGGAGAAGGCTGGCCGGACGGTCGCCGGGCGGATCGCGGCGCCGGGCGTCGCTCGCCGGCGCGGGCGCCGCGTCCCTCGCGCTGGCGACGGGGCTGGCCGTGTTCGGAGGGGTGCCGGGGCTGCCGGGCGGCGGGTCCGAGGCGCCCCGGGCCGAGGTGGCCGCGCACACCGGCCGCCCCTCCCCGGCCGCGGCCGCCGTGCGGCCCGAGTCCGTCGAGGACCCGGACGCGGTCCCCGAGGCGGTCCCCTACTTCGAGACCAGGGACCCGGAGAAGAAGGTCGTCGGGCACGTCACCGACGTCCGCCGCAGCGGCGACTTCATCCGCGTCTACACGGACCTGGGGGAGAGCGACGAGAACTCCAAGCCCGCGCTCTCCCTCTGCGAGTGGACGACGCAGTTCCTCAAGGACGGCGGCGACGACGAGCCCCGGGTCTTCGT
Source organism: Actinomadura terrae (assembly GCF_022751215.1). Taxonomy (GTDB): domain Bacteria; phylum Actinomycetota; class Actinomycetes; order Streptosporangiales; family Streptosporangiaceae; genus Spirillospora; species Spirillospora terrae. The sequence continues at coordinate 446,786 of NZ_JAICDG010000003.1, forward strand.
CCACGGCAAGAGCAGCGACAACGGCAGCGTCGTCCTCGCGAACAAGCAGAGCGACAAGGACGACTGCGAGGTCCCCGAAACCCGCTGACCCCGCCCCAAACCCCCGCCCAGCCCCTCGACCCCCGCCCGGGCCCCACGATGTCGCGCACGTCGCCGATCGCGAAACCCTAGCCGGTGTCGACCCCGAGTCCGTGGCGGGTGCTGCGCGGCCGCGAGGTGCCGACCGGGGCCGGATGAGCGACTCGGCCGGGAGGCGGTGGCGGGGTCCCGACCGGTGCCGACCGCGAGCTTTCGGCCAGGACCACGCTGGCCGCGAGGTGCTAATCGGAGCCGGATGCCGTGCTCGCGGTTGGGGTCGGGGTCCCGACCGGTGCCGCCCGCAGGTTGGCGGGCGGGCCGCTCAGTAGCTGCCGTACTGGGTGTCCGAGAGGTTGCTGGAGTCCAGGTTGTCGCCACGGTGCTTGGTGCGGGGCAGCTTGATCGGCTTCGGGTCGTCGGTGGTGAGGATCTCGCGGGTTCTGGGGTCCTCGACGGCGGCCGGGCCGAGTGCTGCGAGGCGGGCGATGTCGCTCGTGGCCGGGGTTTCCGCGAGTTCGCGCGCCTTCGCTCTGCCCTCGCGGGTGGGACGGGGCGTCCGGCCGCGCCGTAGGAGGCCGCGTTCGCGCAGCGCGTCCGCGACGGCCAGCACCTCGGGGGCACCGGCCACCGCGGCGAGCAGCGGGCCCAGCAGCGTTCCGGTGCCGGGGACCCGTTCCAGGAGCGCGGCCTGGACGGGGTCGTCCGGCGCGGGGCCGTCCGGCTCCTCGCGGACGGCCTCCACACGGTGCGCCCGGGAGATCCGGACGCGGCGCCGCTCGGCCAGGCCGAGGAGGGCGGTCTGGGCGACCCGCAGGGGGCCGCCGCACAGGAACGCGATCTCGTAGGTGCTCAACTCGCCCATCGGACCTCCGCCCGTCGTGCCGCCCGTCTTTCGGACGCGCCGCGCGGGCCGATGGTTGCGCCCGATCCGCCCTACTCCGCGGGCTCCAGGTTGAGGCTGACGCTGTTGATGCAGTAGCGGTCGTCGGTCGGGGTGCCGTAGCCCTCGCCGTGGAACACGTGGCCGAGGTGGGAGTCGCAGGTCGCGCACCTGACCTCGGTGCGGACCATGCCCCCCGAGCGGTCCTCGATCAGCACGACCGCGTCCGAGTCGGACGGGGCGTAGAACGACGGCCAGCCGCAGTGGCTGTCGAACTTGGTCTCCGAGCGGAACAGTTCGGTGCCGCAGGCGCGGCAGCGGTACACGCCGACGGTCTTGGTGTCGGTGTACTCCCCGGTGTAGGGCCGCTCGGTGCCCGCCTGGCGCAGCACGCGGAACTCCTCGGGGTTCAGCACCGCCCGCCACTCTTCCTCGCTTTTCCGGATCTTCTCCATACCGTCGACCGTACCCGGCGAGAGTGTCGGGCCCGTGGGTTAACGTGCTGGTTATGGCCTCGCCGTATATCGAGATCCCGGTCGGGGATCGGCTCGTCAAGGTGTCCAACCCCGACAAGGTCTACTTTCCCGAGCCCGGCTACACCAAGCGGCAGCTCGTGGAGTACTACCTCGCCGTGGGCGAGGGCATCCTGCGCGCCACCCGCGACCGCCCGACGACCCTGGAGCGCTGGCCCGCCGGGGTCTTCGAGGGCGCCAAGATGGCGACCCGGGAGGACTACGCCCGCGGGCAGGCGGGCATGGGCGCGGGCAAGTCCGACGCCTTCTACCAGAAGCGCGCGCCCAAGGGCGCGCCCGACTGGGTCCGCACGTCCCGGATCGAGTTCCCGAGCGGGCGCTCGGCCGACGAGGTCCGCCCGACCGAGGTCGCGGTGATCGCGTGGGCGGCGAACCTCGGCACGCTGACCTTCCACCCCTGGCCCGTCCGGGACGGTGACGTCGACCATCCCGACGAGCTGCGCATCGACCTCGACCCGCAGCCCGGCACCGACTTCTCCGACGCGGTCCGGGTGGCGCTCGGCCCGGCCCGCGACCTGCTGGACGAGCTGGGCCTCACCGGCTTCGTGAAGACCTCCGGCAAGGGCGGCGTGCACATCTACGTCCGGATCGAGCCGCGCTGGACGTTCACCGAGGTCCGCCGGGCCGCGCTCGCGTTCGGGCGGGAGGTGGAGCGCCGCGTCCCGAACGAGGTCACCACCCGCTGGTGGAAGGAGGAGCGCGGCGAGCAGGTGTTCGTCGACTTCAACCAGAACGCACGCGACCGCACGATCGCGTCGGCCTACAGCGTCCGCCCGGTGCCCTACGCGGCGGTCTCGGCGCCGCTGACCTGGGACGAGCTGGCCGACGCCGATCCGCACGACTTCACGATCGGCACGATGCCGGAGCGCTTCGCCAAGATCGGCGACCTGCACGCGACCATCGACGACCAGGCGTTCTCGCTGGACGGCCTGCTGGAGCTCGCCGACCGCGACGAGCGCGACCACGGCCTGGGCGACATGCCGTATCCGCCCAACTACCCGAAGATGCCGGGCGAGCCCAAGCGCGTCCAGCCCAGCAAGGACACCGACCGCGAATGAGAAGACCGCCGCCCCCTCCAGGAGGGGGCGGCGGCCTCGCCGGTCACTCGGGGATCAGGAGAACTTCCGCTCCTGGACCGGCAGCGACACCTCGGTCGGGCCGCGCCACGGGGTGGCGGGCAGCGGGGCGAGCCGTGCCTCCGCGTCCCCCTCGGCCGCGACGACCGGGAAGCGGATCGAGCTCGCCGCCAGGTCCACCGTCACCTGGGCGCCGGTGGGCGTCTCGGTGTTGTAGTCGGCGTCCGTCCCGGCCAGGACGAGCCCCAGCCGGTGGCCCTTCTTCAGCAGGTACTCCTGGCTGAGCGTGTCCCAGCGGACGTCGTAGTACTGGCCGGGCGTCAGCGGTGACGGGTCGCTCAGCGACGACCGGTTCTGCGCGTCCAGCCAGCCGCGCGCGACGACGTTCACCGGCGAGTTCACCGTCTTGATCTTCGTCTGCCTGTAGCAGCCGTCGTCGGACGCGGTCGCCTCGCCGTGGCAGTCCTCGGTGGTCAGCGTCTGGATGCCCGACCCGGAGCCGAGGTAGTCGACGCGGGTGTCGGCACCGTAGTCGACGAGCAGCGCCGTGATGTTCGAGGTCGGCTTGTCCAGCTTGATCCGCAGCCGCGCGTCGGGCGTGCCCGACAGCCGCGTCGTCTCGGGCAGCTCCCCGGTGACGTAGGCGAGCCGGAACGGCTTGCCGGTCGTCGGGTCGGCCACCAGCTCCGACTCGCGGTACCCCTGGTTGCGGGAACCGGCGGCGTCGGTGTAGGTCGCGGTCTCGCCCTTGGGGGCGTGCCAGAGGCCGAGCGAGCCGTCCGCGCCGGGACGCAGCGTCACGGTCTTGGCGTCGGGCGCGGGCCAGTCGTCCTGGGTGACCCATTTGTCCGGGCCGACCTGGATGTCGGCGCGCGGCTCGTCCAGGACGTCGTTCGGGATCTTCTGGAGCTCGTGGTCGAACCACTTGTGCAGGGTCTCGACCCAGAGGTCGCGGCGGATGTCGAACGGGTCGACGTGCCCGGTCTGCGACAGCCACACCTTGCGGGTGATCCCGCGCTGGGCGAGGCCCTTCCACCACTCGGCGAAGTGGTCGTCCTTGACGTTCAGGTCGTTGACGCCGTGGTAGGCGAAGATGCTCGCGCGGACGTTGCCGAGGCGGCCGATGTTCCCGTGCCGGTAGTCGGCGTCCTTCCAGTAGGCGTTGTAGTTGCCGGTCGCGTCGTCCTCTCCCTTGTCGAGGTCGGCGTTGACGGCGGCGCACTTGGCGGGCGGGTCGGTGTCGACGGTGTCGGCGAGGCCCGGCTGCTCGTCGGTCCAGTACTTGACGCCGTTCATGCGGCTGTAGTTGTACCAGCTGCTGATCGCCGCGATCGGGACGATCGTCTCCAGGCCCTGCACGCCGGTGGAGGCGACGCCGTTGGCGAGCGTGCCGTCGTAGGACTTGCCGATCATGCCGGTGCGGCCGGTGGTCCAGGTGGCCTGCGCGGGCGTGCCGTCGGGCTTGTAGGCCTTGGCCCGCCCGTTGAGCCAGTCGACGACGGCCTTGCCGCCGAGCACGTCGGACGGCCCGCCGCTGACCGGGCAGCCGTCCGAGCGGGTCGTGCCGACCATGTCGACCGCGAGGAACGCGTAGCCGCGCGGGACGAAGTAGTTGTCGTAGAACAGCGGGAACTTCAGCGGGTTCCCGTTCGCGTCGTAGGTCTTGCGCTCGCTCTCGTTGCCACGGCCGAGGTTGTCGTAGTACGGGCTCTCGTCCATGATCACCGGCACCTTGAGACCGCTCTCGGTCTCCTTCGGCCGGATGATGTCCACGTTGACCCGGTCGAGCTTGCCGTCGCGGTCGCTGTCCACGCTGGACTCGACGTACACGTGCTCGCGGATCGCGTCCTTGTAGGAGAAGACCGGCTGGGTCACGCCGCCCTCGACCACGATGTGGGGGGACGTCTGCGCGACGGCCGTCGCGCCGCCCGCGCCGACGAGCGCCGCGCCCGTCAGTACGGCGACGGTCATGCTCCGTCGGGTCCGTCTCGGGGATCGCCTGGGCAATCCGCACCTCCGAAGCTGCTGGTGGTTCCGTTCGCGCACACGTTCCTCGCACTGACGCGCGGGGTAAAGGTCGCGGTTCGACGATCTCGCGCCGGTTTTGGGCAGAAGCTGCCCTTGCGGGCGCCGCGTCCGTGTCCTCCCTCACCGTCCGGCCGCCGGTTCGTCTCGCAGCGTTGCGCCGACGATCAGCATTCCCTACTATTTCGGTTTGTTTTACTAAATCAGTAGGGAAAGTGGGTTGCTCATGCCCAAGCACGACGAAGCGTCCAAACCACACATGAGCAGGCGGGGCGCCACCGCCGCGATGGGCGCCATGGTCGCCACCGCGGCCGCCGGACCCCTCGCGACCGGCACCGCCCGCGCCGACGAGCGGCCCTTCCGCGCCGACCCCGAGGCCCGGGCGGCGCGGCGGCCCAACATCCTGGTCATCCTCGGCGACGACCTCGGCTGGGCCGACCTCGGCTGCTACGGCTCGCCCGCCATCCGCACCCCGCACCTGGACGGGCTCGCGCGGCAGGGCGTCCGCTTCACCGACGCCTACTCGGCCGCCGCCGTCTGCTCACCGACCCGCTTCGGCCTCTACACCGGCCGCTACCCCGGACGGCTGCGCGGCGGCCTGGAGGAGCCGATCGCCCGCCCGGACGAGCTGCACGGCATCCCGCCGGGCCATCCGACGCTCGCGTCGCTGCTCAAGGGCGCCGGGTACGCCACCGCCATGTTCGGCAAGTGGCACTGCGGGTTCCTGCCCTGGTACAGCCCGCTCAAGTCGGGCTGGGACACCTTCTTCGGCAACCTGTCGGGCGCCGTCGACTACTACTCCAAGATGACCGCCGACGGCCGCGACCTGTACGAGGGCGAGGTCCCCACCGAGTCGCTCGGCTACTACACCGAGACGATCGCCGACCGCGCCGCCGCGTTCGTCCGGGAGGCGCGCGGCGGGCCGTGGCTGCTGAACCTCAACTTCACCGCGCCGCACTGGCCCTGGGAGGGGCCGGGCGACCGGGCCGTGAGCACGGAGATCACCGCGCGGATCAGGGCGGGCGACTCCCGGGCGCTCTGGCACGACGACGGCGGCTCCCTCGACACCTACCGCCGGATGGTCGAGGCGCTGGACGCGGGCGTCGGACGCGTCCTCGCGGCGCTGCGCGAGACCGGCCAGGAACGTGACACGCTCGTCCTGTTCTCCAGCGACAACGGCGGGGAGCGCTGGTCCTACCAGTGGCCGCTCAGCGGCGCCAAGGCCGGGCTCAACGAGGGCGGCATCCGGGTCCCGAACATCCTGCGCTGGCCCGCCCGCATCCGGCCCCGCCAGGTCAGCGGCGTCCCCGTGATCACCCAGGACTGGACGGCGACGATCCTGGAGGTCACGGGGGTGCGGCCCGCCGCGTCCCACCCGCTGGACGGCCGGAGCCTCGCCGGGCACCTGCTGCGCGGCGAGCGCGCGCCCGGGCACGACCTGTTCTGGCGCACCCGGACGGCGCGGGCGCTGCGCCGCGGCCGCTGGAAGTACCTGCGCGCGACCCCGTCCGCCCCGGGCGCCCTCTACGACTTGGCCGCCGACCCCCGCGAGCAGGCCGACCTGGCGCACCGCCGCCCCGAGGTCTTCAACGGGCTGAAGAACCGCTGGGAGGAGATCGACAAGGAGCTGCTGCCCTACTCCTGACCCGCCGCCTCCTGACCCGGCGCCAGGCGGTCCAGCATCGCGGGCAGATCCCCCTGGTGGACGACCGTCATGCGGCGCGTCGCGCGGGTCAGCGCCACGTAGAGGTCCTGCCCGCCCTTGGGCGACTCGGCGAGGACGCCCGCGGGGTCCACGACGATGACCGAGTCGAACTCCAGGCCCTTGGCCTCCCCGGCGGTCAGCACGACGACGGGGGAGTCGAGGGCCTCGGGCGTGGCGCCCACGGCCGCGTCCGGCAGCGCGGCGAGGACGCCGGGATGCCGTGCCGCCGAGGTGATCACCGCGAGCCGTCCCTCCGCGACGCCGCCGCCCGCCGACGGCCCGGTGGCGACCTCGGCCAGCTCGGCGGCGACCAGCGCCGGAAGCTCGGCCACCGTCGCCTCGACGGCGCGCGGCGGGGCGCCGTCGTCGCGGACGGGCACCGGCGGCACCTCGCCCGGCGCGACGGCGGCCAGCACGTCCTGTGCCACCTCCATGATCGCGGCCGGGGTGCGGTAGTTGACCATCAGCCGCTGCTCGCGCCAGCGGCCCGGGACGTACCGGTCGAGCATCTGCCCCCAGGACGCGGCGCCCGCCGCGCTGCCCGTCTGCGCGATGTCGCCGACGACGGTCAGCGACCGGGTCGGGACGCGGCGCATCACCGCCCGCCAGGCCATCTCCGACAGCTCCTGCGCCTCGTCCACGATCACGTGCCCGTAGGCCCACTCGCGGTCGGCGGCGGCGCGCTGGGCCGTGGTGAGCGCCGGGCCCTCGTCGTGGTGCCGGTCGGCGAGCAGCGCCGCGTCCACGGTCTCGGCGCCGGTCGTCTCGATCACCTCGCGGGCGTACAGCTCGTCCGCCTCGCGCCGCTTGGCCTCCGCGCGGCGCCGCGCCCGCTCGGCCGAGTCGTCGGAGCCGAGCAGCTCGGCGGCCTCGTCCAGCAGCGGGACGTCGGACGTCGTCCACGGCGACCCGGGCGGCCGGTGCAGCAGCTCGACGCCGGGCACGTCCGCGCCGAGCCGCGCGAGGGCCTCGGGGTCGGCGAACAGGTCGGTGAGCAGCCGCTGCGGAGTCAGCTCCGGCCACAGCGCGTCGATCGCCTCCCGGACGAGCGGCTCGTGCCAGAGGCCCTCCTTGGCGATGCGGAGGTCGGCCTCGTCCAGCAGCGGCGTGTCCTCCGCCTCGTCGAGCAGCTCCTGGAGCCACGAGGGGACCTGGCCCGCGCGCAGGATCTCCTCCAGCGGCTCGTCCACGATCCGCTCGAACTGCTCGGCGCGGTTCACCGCGAGCGCCTCCAGCAGGTCGTGGACGAACCGCCGCCGCTGGAGGTTGTGCGGCAGCCGCAGCGCGCGGGCCCGGTCGCGGGCCAGCGCGCACGCCGCCTCCTCGACGTGCAGGGTCAGGCCGTCGGACTCGACGCTCAGCCCCCCGGCCGGGACGCGCTGCCGGTCCAGCACGGCCGCCTCGACCAGGCCCGCCATCGCGAGGCCGCCCTTCACGACCGCTACGGAGGGTGAGTCGGACGTCGCCGCCCTGACTCCGGGGTACAGCTCGCCGACCGTGGCCAGCGCCACGTCGGTCTCGCCCAGGCCGGGGAGCACCTGCTCGATGTAGCGCAGGAACGTCGCGTTCGGGCCCACGACGAGGACGCCGCGCCGCTCCAGCACGTCCCGGTGGGTGTAGAGGAGGTACGCGGCGCGGTGCAGCGCCGCGACCGTCTTGCCCGTGCCGGGGCCGCCCTGGACGACCAGCACGCCCTGGAGGGCCGAGCGGATGACCTGGTCCTGCTCCTCCTGGATGGTGGCGACGACGTCGCTCATCCGGCCCGTCCGGCCGCGCCGCAGCGTCGCCAGCAGCGCCGCCTCGCCGACGATCCCGCCGCGCTCGGACTCGGCCAGTCCCTCCAGGTCGAAGACCTCGTCGTCCAGCCGGACGACCTCCCGCTGGCGGAGGTGCAGGTGGCGGCGCCGCGCGAGGGTACCGGGCGCGCCCGGCGTCGCCGTGTAGAACGGGCGCGCCGCCTCCGCCCGCCAGTCGATCAGCATGGGTTCGTGGTCGTCGTCGCGCAGCCCGATCCGGCCGACGTAGAAGGTGTCGCCGGGGCCGTCCGCATCGGAGCGGTGGTCGATCCGGCCGAAGCACAGCCCCTGCTCGACGCCGCTCAGCCTGGCCAGCCGCCGCGCGGCCTCGTCGGTGGCGACCGCGCTCTCCAGCCTCGCCTGGAACGCGCTCCCGCCCCCCGCCGCCGGGCCCCGGCGCAGCGCGTCCTCGGCCTTGGCGCGCTCGGCGTCGAGCCGTTCGTACACGCGGGTCACGTGCTCCTGCTCGGCGCGCAGGGCCGCTTCGCGCGCCCCGCCCGGAAATTCCGGGCCCTCGGGCTTGACAGCATCCGGTTGACGGAGTCCCATGCCTCGGCTACACTCCTGTTCATAGGATGGAGTTTGGTGTGCGCAGTTCGTAAGTCGCCACCTTATCACCCCATTTCCCCTCGTGCCGCCGACCCCTCGTGCCGCCGAACAGATCGTTCCTGTTGCGGCGGCCGTCATCCGTACGGCGCCTCCCGGTCACCGATCTTCACGAGGCTTTCCGGCGTTTACTGCCAGACGTCCGAAAGGTCGCGTTTCACATGGCCGACTCCGCGCCCCAGCTCAACCGGAGATCCTTCCTCGTCGCCGGCGGCCTCGCCGTCGGCACCGCCACCGCCGTGGGCGGCGTCCCCGGGACCGCCCACGCCGCCCCCCTCCGGTCGCGCGCCCTCGCCGGCGACCCGTTCACGCTCGGCGTCGCCTCCGGCGACCCCGACCCGAGCGGATTCGTCCTCTGGACGCGCCTCGCCGTCGACCCGCACGCGGAGGACGGCCTCGGCGGCATGCCCGCGCGGCCCGTCCCCGTCCAGTGGGAGGTGTCCTCCGACGAGCGGTTCCGCCGGATCGACCGGCGCGGCACCGCGCTCGCCCGCCCCGAGGCCGCGCACTCGGTGCACGTCGAGCTGAACGGCCTGCGCCACGGCCGCGACTACTGGTACCGCTTCCGCGCCGGGGACCACGTCTCGCCGGTCGGACGCACCCGCACCGCGCCCCGCGCCGACTCCTTCGGCCCGGCCCTCGCGATGGGCTTCGTGTCGTGCTCCCAGTTCGAGCACGGCTACTTCACCGCCTACCGGCGGCTCGCCGAGGAGCACCCCGACCTGATCCTGCACCTCGGCGACTACCAGTACGAGTACAAGAAGGGCGTCTACACGATCCCGGGCGGCAACGTCCGCGACCACGAGGGCCCCGAGACCGTGACGCTCGCCAACTACCGGCTGCGGCACGCCCAGTACAAGACCGACCCCGACCTCCAGGCCGCGCACGAGGCCGCGCCCTGGCTCGTCGTCTTCGACGACCACGAGGTCGAGAACAACTGGGCCGACGACGTCCCCGAGGACGGCTCGGACACGCCCGACCCCGCCGACTTCGCCAAGCGCCGCGCCGCCGCGTTCCAGGCGTACTACGAGAACATGCCGCTGCGCCGCCGGTCCGTCCCGCGCGGGCCGGACATCCAGATCTACCGGCGGATCCAGTGGGGCAAGCTCGCCAACTTCCACATGCTCGACACCCGCCAGTTCCGCGACGACCAGGCGTGCGGCGACGGCAACAAGGTGTGCGACGCCGCGAACGACCCGAAGCGCTCCATCACCGGGGAGCGGCAGGAGAAGTGGCTGATCGACGGGTTCCGCCGCTCCGAGGCCCGCTGGGACGTCATCGGCCAGCAGGTGTTCTTCGCCCAGCGCGACAGCGACGCCGGGCCGCTGAAGAAGACCTCGCAGGACGCCTGGGACGGCTACGTCGCCTCCCGCGACCGCATCACCAAGGGATGGGTGGACGCGGGGGTCCGCAACGCCGTCGTGCTCACCGGCGACGTCCACGCGCACTGGGCGAGCGAGCTCAAGGCCAACTACGACGACCCGAACTCGGCGACCGTCGGCTCCGAGCTGGTCTGCACCTCCGTCACCAGCACCGGCGACGGCAAGGACTCCAACCCCGCCGACCACCCCTACCTCAAGATCAACAAGCACCTGCGCTTCTACAACAACCAGCGCGGCTACGTCATGACGAGGATCGGCAAGGAGGAGATGAAGGCCGACTTCAAGACCCTCCCGACCGTGCGGACGCCCGGCGCCGAGATCTCGACCAAGGCCACCTTCGTCATCGAGGACCGCGTCCCCGGCCTGAAGCAGACCTACCTGCGCCCCTACTCCGCGGCGAAGGCGTCGGCGTCGGCCCAGTCCGACCAGGCGGTCATCGACCAGACGATCCGCAACGAGACCCAGCCCTGACCCACCCCACCGCGGCCGGGTCGCGTCCCCGCTGGGGGCGCGGCCCGGCCGTTCTGCCGGGATCTCAGCGGTCGGCGCGGGCCTTCGTGGCCGAGCCGGTGAAGATGTCGTCGAGGTCGTAGGCGACCGGCACCTCCAGCTGCTCGTAGGTGCACGACCGCGGCGTCCGGTCGGGACGCCAGTTGCGGAACCGCGCGGTGTGCCGGAACCGGTCGCCCTCCATCGCCTCGTAGGCGACCTCGACGACCAGGTCGGGACGCAGCGCCACCCAGGCCAGGTCCTTCTTGCCCGTCCAGCGGGAGATCGCGCCCGGCATGCGGTCGGCGGTGGCCTCGGTCTGCTGGGCCCAGCCTGCCCACGGATGGCCGTCGAGGTCCTCCATCCGGTAGGGCTTCAGCTCCTCGACCAGCTCGGCGCGGCGCTTCATCGTGAACGAGGCCGCGACGCCCACGTGCTGGAGGTTGCCCTCGGCGTTGAACAGGCCGAGCAGCAGCGAGCCGACGATCGGCCCCGACTTGTGCCAGCGGAAGCCCGCGACCACGCAGTCGGCGGTGCGCTCGTGCTTGACCTTGAACAGCACCCGCTTGTCGGGCGTGTACGGGACGTCGCGCGGCTTGGCGATCACGCCGTCCAGCCCGGCGCCCTCGAACTCGTCGAACCAGCGCAGCGCCAGCTCGTAGGAGTCGGACGCGGGCGTCACGAACACCGGCGCCTTCACCCCGGCCAGGGTCTCCACGAGGCGCCGCCGCCGCTCGCCCAGCGGCACCTCCATCAGCGACTCGTCGCCGATCGCCAGCAGGTCGAACGCCACGAACGAGGCGGGCGTCTCCTCCGACAGCAGCTTGATCCGGGACGCCGCCGGATGGATGCGCTGCTGGAGGCCGTCGAAGTCGAGGCGCGTGCCCTTGCGCAGGACGATCTCACCGTCCACCACGCACCGCTCGGGCAGCTCCCGCTTCACCGCCTCCACCAGCTCGGGGAAGTAGCGGGTCAGCGGCTTCTCGCCGCGGCTGGACAGCTCCACCTCGTCGCCGTCGCGGAAGACGACGCAGCGGAAACCGTCCCACTTGGGCTCGTACAGCAGGTCGCCCTGGGGCATCGTCTTGACCGCCTTGGCCAGCATCGGCGACAGCGGCGGACTGATCGGCAGGTCCATGCCCCCATCTTGCGCCCTGCCACCGACAAAGGGGCAGGCCGGGGGGCCGGAAACGGTCATTGGCTACGCTGGCGCGCATGCGCCGCCTGCACCCAGAGCCCGCCGCCAGCGTCGATCCCTACGACGCCTACGGCGACGCCCCCGGCCTGCGGGTCGGCATGGTCGTGAGCGCGGACGGCTCGGCCACCGACGCCGAGGGCTGGACGGACGGCCTCGGCGGCGCGGCCGACTTCCGCGTCTTCCGGACGCTGCGGGCCCTGGCCGACGCGATCCTCGTCGGCGCCGGAACGGTCCGGACGGGACGGCTCGGCCCGGCGCGGCTCCGTCCCGACCTGCGCGCGCGCCGGGGCGGTCCGCCCGCCCCCATCGTCGTGGTGAGCCGCTCCCTGGACCTGGACTGGTCGCTTCCCCTGTTCACCGAGGCCGAGACGCCGACGATCGTCGTGACGACGGAGCGCGCGCGGTCCGGCGTCCCGTCCGGGATCGGGGTCGTCGCGGCGGGCGAGGACGAGATCGACCTGCCCGCCGCGATCCGCGCGCTGCGCGAGGACCTCGGCCACGAGCGCCTGCTCTGCGAGGGCGGGCCCGCGCTGTCCACGGCGCTGGTCCGCGCGTCGCTCGTCGACGAGCTGTGCCTGAACATCGCGCCGGTCCTGCTCGGCGGCCCCCGCCACACCCGCCTCCTCGGCGGCCTGGCCGCGGAGGTCCCGCTCGAACCCGCCGCCCTCTACCTGGACGAGGGCGTGCTGTTCGTCCGCTACCTGCTGCGGGTGTAGCGCAGGAAGAGGAAGCCGTCGTCCTGGAGGGCGTGCGCCAACTCCAGCTCGTCCGGGTCAGGCAGCGGCGGCCCGTTCAGGATCCGCTTCGCGGCGCCCGCCAGCAGCAGCGGGCTCAGCGTGAGGCACAGCTCGTCGAGCAGCCCGGCCGCCACGAACCCCGACAGGACCGAGGGCCCGCCCTCGCACAGCATCCGCCGGTGCCCGCGCGCCTCCAGTTCCGCGACGGCGGCGGCGAAGTCGAGCGTGGCCTCCCCGGCCGTGATCACCTCGGCGTGCTCGCGGGCCGCCCGCAGCCGCTCCGGCGGGGCGCCGCCGGGCGCCAGCACGATCGTCGGCGCCACCGCCTCGGTGAACACGGGCGCGTCGAAGTCCAGGTCGAGGGTGCGGGTGACGATCGCCAGCGGCGGGACGGGGGGCAGGCCCTCGCGCAGCCCCTCCCAGCTCTCGTCGGGAGGGACCGGGCCGTAGCCCTCGGCCCGCACCGTCCCGGCGCCGACGATCACCACGTCCGCGAACCCGCGCAGCAGCGAGAACAGGAACCGGTCGGCGGGGTTGCCGAGGCCGCCGGCGAGCCCGGCGAGCTGCGCCGCGCCGTCCAGGCTGGCCACCATGTTCGCGCGCAGGTGGCGGCCCTGCTCGGGCGGGGCGTAGTACTCGGCGAAATCGGCCGGACCGGGCAGCGGCGACAGCGTGCGCACGGTGTCCGAGGGAGTCTTCGGGGTGCTGTCCAAGGTGTCCATAGGGGTCACAAGTTACCGCCCGGCCCGTCATCTCACTGACCGGCGACGTGACGGCGGGTGCGGCAATCTGTACGAATCAGTCATGGGGGAGTGCCCGCCGCGTCACACTGTGACCGCGGGCCACGGGGACGAGAACCGCACCGAAGGGAGCGGACGTGGAGTTCGCCGCACTCACGGCGTGGGTGCTCGCGGCGACGGTGGGGGGCTACCTGCTGGTCGTCTGGATGGCCAACGGCGGGCGGTCGACGAAGGTCACCCGGTTCCCGATCCTGGTCCTCGTGGGGCACCCCACGGTCGCCCTGGCCGGGCTCGCCGTCTGGATCGCCTACCTGTTCACCGGCGCCGCCTGGTGCGCCTGGTCCGCGTTCGCCGCGCTGCTCGTGGTCGCCTTCCAGGGGTTCATGCTGTTCACCCGCTGGCTCGTCGGACGCGGCGGACGCCACGCGCGCGGCGCCGAGCAGGCGTTCCCGGCCGCCGCCGTCGCCGCGCACGGGGCGGTCGCCGCCGTGACCGTCGTGCTGGTGTTCCTCACCGTCATCGTCCACGCCAGATGATCCGAGCGGGATGAGGGGGGTTCAGTCGAGGCGCCGCAGGACGAGCAGGGAGCGCCCAAGGACGCGCAGGTCGTCGCGGGCCTTGGCGTTCGGCCGCTCGCCCGGCGCGTCCGGCTCGGCCGTGTCCAGGACGAACTCCCAGCGCTCGCCGTACTCGCCGCCGGGCAGCGTGAACCCGACCGCGTCCGGGCCCGCGTTGACCAGCAGCAGGAAGGAGTCGTCGCGGACGCGGCGGCCGCGCGGGTCGGGCTCGGTGATCGCGTCGCCGTTGAGGAGCACGCCGAGCGACTTGGCGAACCCCGCCTGCCAGTCGTGGTCGGTCATCTCCTCGCCCGCCGGGGTCAGCCAGGCGATGTCGGCGGCGGCGCCGGTGCCCGTCCCGGTGAAGAACCGGCGCCGCCGGAACACCGGGTGGTCGCGGCGCAGCAGCGACAGCGTCCGCACGAACTCCATGTCGCCGGGGTCGTCCCAGTGCACCCAGGCGAGCTCGTTGTCCTGGCAGTAGGCGTTGTTGTTGCCCTGCTGCGTGCGGCCCATCTCGTCGCCGTGCGAGAGCATCGGCACGCCCTGCGACAGGAACAGCGTCGCGAGGAGGTTGCGCCGCTGCCGCGCCCGCAGCTCCAGCACGGCCGGGTCGCGGGTGGGGCCCTCGACCCCGCAGTTCCAGGACCGGTTGTCGTCGGTGCCGTCCCGGTTCTCCTCGCCGTTGGCCTCGTTGTGCTTGTGGTCGTAGCCGACGAGGTCGGCGAGCGTGAACCCGTCGTGGCAGGTCACGAAGTTGATGGACGCGAACGGCCGCCGCGCGCTGTGCTCGTACAGGTCCGAGGAGCCGGTCAGCCGGGACGCGAACTCCGGCATCGTCGCGTACGAGCCGCGCCAGAAGTCGCGGACGGTGTCGCGGTACTTGCCGTTCCACTCCGTCCACAGCGGCGGGAAGTTGCCGACCTGGTAGCCGCCCTCGCCCACGTCCCACGGCTCGGCGATCAGCTTGACCTGCGAGACGACCGGGTCCTGCTGGACGAGGTCGAAGAACGTCGACAGCCGGTCGACGTCGTGCAACTCCCGCGCCAGCGCCGAGGCCAGGTCGAAGCGGAACCCGTCCACGTGCATCTCCAGGATCCAGTAGCGCAGCGAGTCCATGATGAGCTGGAGCGCGTGCGGGTTCCGGACGTGCAGCGAGTTGCCGCAGCCGGTGTAGTCGAGGTGGTAGCGCCGGTCGTCGTCGCGCAGCCGGTAGTAGGAGGCGTTGTCGATGCCCCGGAACGACAGCGTCGGGCCGAGGTGGTCGCCCTCGGCGGTGTGGTTGTAGACGACGTCCAGGATCACCTCGATCCCCGCCGCGTGCAGCGCGCGGACCATCGCCTTGAACTCCGCCACCTGCTCCCCGCCGCTCCCGGCCGAGGCGTAGCCGTTGTGCGGCGCGAGGAACCCGATCGTGTTGTAGCCCCAGTAGTTGCCGAGGCCCCGCGCCACCAGCGCGTGCTCGGGCACCGACTGGTGCACGGGCATCAGCTCGACGGCCGTGACGCCGAGCCCGAGCAGGTGCTCGATCATCACCGGGTGCGCGAGGCCCGCGTAGGTGCCGCGCAGCTGCTCCGGGATCTCCGGATGCAGCTTCGTCAGGCCCTTGACGTGCGCCTCGTAGATGACGCTCTCGTGGTAGGGGGTGCGCGGCGGCCGGTCGTCGCCCCAGTCGAAGAACGGGTTCACCACGACGTTCTTCGGCATGTAGGGGGCGCTGTCGTCCTCGTTCAGCGCCGCCGGGTCGGCGAAGCGGTAGGAGAACAGCGACTCGTGCCAGCGCAGCGCACCGTCCACGGCCTTGCCGTAGGGGTCGAGCAGCAGCTTCGCCGGGTTGCAGCGGTGCCCCTCCGCGGGCTCGTACGGGCCGTGCACCCGGTACCCGTACCGCTGCCCCGGGCCGACGCCCGGCAGGTACCCGTGCCAGACGAGCCCGTCCACCTCCGGCAGGTCGCGCCGCGTCTCGGCGCCACCTGCGTCGAACAAGCACAACTCCACCCGCTCCGCCACCTCGGAGAACAGCGCGAAGTTCGTCCCCGCACCGTCCCAGGTGGCGCCCAGCGGGTACGCGTCCCCGGGCCAAACCTCCGCGGCCTCGTCCATCCGCCCCCCTCGCCCATCGGCGTCGCCGGTCGATTCTGACGTACCCGCCCTACCCGCGCGGCGACACTCCATAGGGCAGGCGCCACACGATCTCGTCGTCGTCGGTCTCGGCGGTCGGCCGCAGCCCGAGCCGCGCCGCCACCGCGCGGGACGCGGCGTTGTCCGGATGGATCGACGCGACGATCTCGGCGGCGCCGTGCGCGCGCAGCCACCCGACCAGCGCCCGCGCCGCCTCCGTCGCGAAGCCGAACCCCTGGTAGGGCATGCCGATGACCCACGCGACCGACGCGGCGTTGCGGGCGTCCGACGGTGTGACGGTCGAGCCGTCCGCCGGGGGCGCCACGGTGTAGCCGGGCCGCGCGGGCGCCACGGTCGCCTGGACGTAGCCCACGGCCTGCCCGTCCCGGCGGCGGCGCACGACCCAGTTGAGCCAGCCCTCCTGGTGGAACGGCGCCGGGCCCGCCACCAGGTGCGCGTACCGCGCGCGCAGCTCCTCGACGGTCAGCGGCTCGCCGCCGATGTAGCGGTGCAGGCGCGGGTCGTCCAGCACCGGGGCCATCTCGTCCGCGTGGTGGACGGCCAGCGGCTCCAGGACGAGACGCGGCGTCGTGATGGTCTCGGCGATCGGCCCGAACACCCCGCCGATCCTACGGCGTGCGCGTCCCGAAACGGCCGGTCAGCGCCCCGTGGCGCGCAGGCGGCCGGTCCAGACGCCCTGGGAGTGCTGCGACGGCGCGAGCCACAGCCACGGCTGCGTGTGCCGGAACTCCAGCTCGGTCCCCGGCTGCCAGGGGTACAGGCCCTCCGCGTTGGGCCAGACGACCTGGAGGAACGGCAGCGGGGGCCGCCGGTAGAACGAGACCGCGCCGGAGAACAGCGCGTCGTACCAGCGGGTGTCGACGGCCCGGAACGCCGCCGGGCGCCCCCGGACGACGTCGTCGCGCCGCTCGCCGTTGGACGGCTCCGCGCCCTCGGCGACGCGCCGGCCGAGGGCGTTGAGCGTCTCCTCCGTCTCGTACACGTCGCCGCCGAACATCGCGAGCTCGGGGGAGCGGTGGCTGTGCCACAGCCCGATCGTGTACGCCCAGCCGGGGACGTCGCCCTCCGGCTGGACGAGGACGACGCTCCACCCGTACTGGGTGATGTGCACGATCGTGCGGAGCCGGAAGTTGTCGAGCCGGTCGCGGTCGCCGTGGTCGTGGCAGATCACGCACGCGCAGGGGGGACGACCGTCGGGCATGGCCTTCAGCTTACGATCTCTTCACGCCGCCGGCTCGTCCCGGGGGGCCCGTGCGTAGCCGTCCCTTCACCTACCGCACGTATCCGCGCCGGTCAGGACACCTTCCTAACAAATCCGTGAACTATGGCTGGTCGCGCCTCTGCGGCCGTGGCTACTGGCGGACGATCCAGTGGTCGTTGGAGCCCGCGCGCACGAACTTGAGCGTCGGGCACCAGTAGTCGCGCGGGTTCGGTTCGGCGGTGGGCTGCCACGGGGAGTCGGACGCGCCCGCGGGACGCCACGCGCCGTTCTGCCGGAGCTGGATGGAACTGCTCTCGAAGACGACGTTCTTGGCCTCGTTGCAGTAGTAGGCGTTCCCGGTGGAAGCGTCGCGGCTGGCGTACACCTCGAAGATGTTCCAGCCGTAGGTGAGCTGGCTCGTGTCGCTTCCCGACTTGCTGTAGAACAGGCTCCAGCTGCTGGTCTTGTAGTTGTAGAGGTACGCCGACCACGCGTTCCCGCTCGTGCCCGTCTTGACGAGCTGGATGTTGTAGGCGGGATGGCCGTTCACGACCTGCGTGTAGGTCTGGAGGAACGCGGCGTCCATCTTGATCTCTTTGGCGGGCCCGTTGCCGCCGCACCAGTCCCACGCCCAGATCTCGTTCCCGACGGCCTGGGAATAGACGGTCGTGACCTCCATGCAGGACCCGGCCGCCTTGATGGTGGGCGTGTAGGTGAAGTCGGCGCTGTTGGACACCCGGTAGGACGTGTCGACGCTCTGCGTCGCCATCATTCCGTCGTGGCTCGCGGCGGTCGGCTCGACTCCCCAGAAATGGTGGAGCTGTGCGCGCCGTACGCGCAGGCCGTGCAGTTCGCGGAAGGCGCGCGCGGCCTTCTCGCTCCCGGGGGTGCGGGCGAACGGCCGGGCCTCGGTGACGGTTCCGGACTTCGGCGCGTCCGGGCTGGGGGACGCGGCGGGCGCCGGGGGTCCCGGGGGCATCGCGGCGGCGGGGGCGGTGGCTCCGGCGGTGGGGACGACCACCGGAGCCACCGTGAGGGTGGCTAGCGCGGCACACGTGAGCATGCTTCGACGCGGCATGGGGCTACTCCTTGGCGGGGGGCGGAGCGGTCGGCATGCGCGCGCTTGCCGTGGCACGTGGCGGGGGGCTTGTCGTGCCGGTCCCAAGGATCATGACGGGCGCCGGGTTGAGTCAATGATCGGAATTTCAGCGCGCTTTCAGTACGCGTCGAAAAGGCCCCGGGGACGGGCCGGATTCACCTTCGCCGGGGCACCCGCGCTCAGGCGGTGATGGACGGTTCCGTCGTCAGCATCAGCATCGCGGCGTCGTCATCGAGCGGCTTGCCCGCGTACCGGAGCAGATCCGCCTGGAGCGCGTCGAGCGCCGTTTCGGGATCGGCGCCGACGAGCAGGTCGGCGCGCTCGGCCAGCGGGTAGAAGACGCCCCGGTCGTTGCGCGCCTCCACGACCCCGTCGGTGTAGAACAGCACCTGGTCGCCGGGCGCGAACCCCACCGAGAAGGGCGCGGCGGCCTCCTCGACGAGCCCGGACAGGCCGAGCGGCGGCGCCGGCTCCGGCGGGTCGAGCGGCCGCACCGGGTGACCGGCGCGGACGAGCAGCGGCGGCGGATGGCCGCGGTTGAGCAGCGTGAGCCGTCCGCCGGAGTCGAGTTCGGCGAGCACGCCGGTGACGAACTGCTCGCTGGTGAGCTGCCGCGCCAGCGCCCGCTCGATCCGGTCGGCGACCTCGGGCAGCCCCGGCTCGTCGTAGGCGGCCTCGCGGAAGGCGCCGAGCACCACCGCCGCGGTCTCCACCGCGTCCAGCCCCTTGCCCTGGACGTCGCCGACGATCACCCGCACGCCCCGTGAGGTCATCACCACCTCGTACAGGTCCCCGCCGATCCGCGCCCGGGCGGACGCCGACAGGTAGCGGACCGCCGCGCGGACCGGCCCCACCCGGCGCGGCATCGGCCGCAGCAGCACCCGCTGCGCCACCTCCGCGATCGTGCGCACGTCGGCCAGCTCGCGCTCGTTGCGCTCCCGGTAGGCGGCGGCGAGCATCCCGGCGGCCGTGACCCCGACGACCGAGATGAACGTCGCGTCGCCCGCGCGGGTGCCGATGATCTCGTCGTGCCGCGCCAGGCCCGCGCACAGCGCGATCGCGAACAGGCCCACCCACGCCGTCCGGCGTACGCCCCCGGCCAGGCTCGCGAACGCGGGCCCGAGCGACAGCAGCGGCAGGTACCCCACGCCCGGCCCGGCGGACAGGTCGACGGCGGCGACGAGCGCCATCATCGCGAAGGGCAGGATCGTCAGCGGGGAACCATGGCGTCGCCCCAACTGCCCACCTCCGTCCGCGACCGTCCCGCCCCTCACGTGCAGCTTAGTGTCGCCGACGGCACGCGCCGCGCAGCACCTCCGCCGACCGCAGGGCGGCGCCGGGGGCGTGTCCGGGCCGCGTCAGGGCCGGCGGAGGAGGCCGCCGTACTCGCAGAAGTCCCGTCCCATCCTGGACGCGCCCGCGAAGGCGGCCAGCTCCTTGGGGACGGGCGCCAGCGGCGGCTGGCCCGGGTCGGGCCGCCAGTGGACCACGTTGACCAGGCCGGGCTCGACCGGCTCCAGGCCATCCAGGAGGGCGTCGACCTCGGCGCGGGTGCGGGTCTGCCACGGGATCCCGGCCGCGGCCATCCGGGCGTCGAGGTCGGCGGCGCGGGCGGGGTCGGAGCAGACGATCTCCGAGAACGCCAGGTGGCTGCCGGGCGCGGCGCGCTCCAGCACCGTCCGCAGGACGCGGCGCGGGTCGTCGGCGTCCACCAGGTGGTGGGCGACCGACAGGAACAGCACCGCGAGCGGCTCGTCGAAGTCGATCAGGCGGCCGACCTCCGGATGGCCGAGCACGGCCTCCTGGTCGCGGAAGTCGGCGGTGATCACGACGGTCGAGCCGTCCCCGGCCAGCAGCGCCCGGGCGTGCGCGAGGACGATGGGATCGATGTCGACGTAGACGACGCGCGCGTCCGGCGTGAACTGCTGCGCGACCTGGTGGACGTTGGCGTCCGTCGGGAGCCCGCAGCCCATGTCGAGGAACTGCCGGATGCCCGCCTCCACCACCAGGTGGCGGACGACCCGGTACAGGAACAGGCGGTTCTGCCGGGTGATGTCGATGCTCTCGGGAAAGGCGGGCGCCGTCCTCAGCGCGAATTCCCGATCGACCTGGTAGTTGTCCTTACCGCCGAGCGCCCACCCGTATACGCGGGCGGAGGTCGGGACGTCGTCGGGGATGTCTCGGGTGTCCATATCGCTTCTCTCAGGGCATGGTGGCCAATATCCCGCCCGACGGAAGCTATCCCGCCAAGGTGGTCGTCGTGGCCCGGTTCGGCCATCCCGGCGTCCCGCTCCGGCCATCGCGGCCACGGGCGTGTCGGACGAACTACTCTCCGGTATACGGATTACGCGGGGCGGTGGCCATGAGATTTCTCCGGATCGGCGCCGTCGCGGGCGCCCTGTCGCTCGCCCTCGGCTGCGGGGCCGTCGAGAGCCCCGAGACGAAACCGGCGACGCCCGCCCGCGGGCCCTCCGGGGTCGGCGCGCCCGGCACCGGCCAGGGGAGCGCGGGCGGGGGCTCCGGGCAGGGGTCCGGCTCCGGCGGGAAGGAGTACCCCTGGAGCCTCCCGGACGGCGACCCCGGCCTCACGGTCGCGTTCGGCACGATCTACCTGTCGATCCGGGCGGGCGACTGCGGCGCGGCCCAGTCGGAGCTCGACTCCTACAGCGAGAGCGGCGGCACCCTCAGCGACGAGGGCGACAAGACGCTCCTGCGGGTCGGGATCGCCCTGTGCAAGGGCGAGCGGACGACGGCGTCGAACATCTTCGACACCTACGAGTGGCCCGGATACAACGACAACTGGTTCCAGTGCCAGCTCTACACGGTGGCGGGGAGCGTGCTGCGGCACCGGCCGCCGTCCTCGTTCGCCGACTGCCCGGCCGTCCAGCCCGGGTCGGAGAAGTCGGACTCGCCCTCGCCCGAGGCCAGCCCCGACGACCCGCCCACCGGCGAGTCGCCGCCGGTCACGGGCGAGCCGTCCCCGTCGGCGGAGCCGAGTTGACGGAGGAGGCCCCCGAGCCCCCGTCCGAGCAGGCGGGGGTCGGGCCGGGCGTGCTGCGCTGGCTCGCCGGGCTGATCGCCAACGTGTCCGTGCTGACGGCGCTGCTGGTGTACTTCGGCTGGCAGCGCAACTACGTCATGGCCGACCGGGTGGGGATCGAGGAGAGCGTCCTCGGCCAGTCCGTGCGCGACTACCTGCTGCGGAGCGTGCGCCCGGCGCTGGTCCTGCTGCTGCTCGTCGCCGTCTGCGGGCTCGGGTGGCTCCAGGCCGACCGCGTGCTCGCCCCGAGGGTCCGCGACCGGGGGCCGGAGGACCGCCTCGTCCGCCGCACGCTCAGGTTCCTCGCGGTGGCCTGGCTCGCGCTCCCGCTCGCGGTCTACGCGCTCGGGTTCACGGCCCGCGCGTTCGCCTTCGACGGCGGGCGGGAGGTCGCCTACGTCGGCTGGCCGCTCAGTATCGGCGCGGGGCTGCTGCTCACTTTCTACGGGACGCAGTTGCGCGGGACTTCGCCCGCAGACAAGGAGTCACTGCTCCACGCTTTCGTCGCGGTGGCCGTCGTCGTGATGCTCTTCTGGGGCACCTCCAACTACGCGACCCTGCAAGGCAATGCCCTCGCCGACAGGCTCGTCATGGGCATTCACCGGCAGAACGAGGTCACCGTCTACAGCCCAAAGCGTTTGTTCCTGGCCGCCCCCGGGGTGACCGAGACCGAGCTTCCGGGCAAGAACGCCGCCTACGGCTACCGGTATGGCGGCCTGCGCCTGCTCGCCCATGCCGGAGGCCATTATTTTCTGGTCTCCGACCGCTGGGCCCCTGGCGGCACGGTGATGGTGCTGAGCGAGAAGGACAATCTGCGGCTGGAGTTCTCCCGCACCTGAACGCCCTCGTCAGAGCCCCGCACCCGTCCCGGTGGCCGGGCTTTCCGGGCATATCGGCTGCTTCGCGGACGCCCGCCCGAGGAACTGTGCTAACTGAACTCCGCCCGTTCATCGGCGTAAGGCTGTTGCAAATGGGAAAGCTCGCCTATCATCGGCTACTCTCGAACTGAGAAACCGAGTGGGAGGAAGTTGCTCATGGCGCAGAAGGTCCAGGTTCTCCTGGTTGACGACCTCGACGGCGGGGCGGCGGAGGAAACCGTCTCCTTCGCCCTCGACGGCCGGTCGTATGAAATTGATCTGAACAAGAAAAACGCGGCCAAACTACGCAAGGCGTTCGCGCCCTACAAGGACAATGCCCGTCGGGCCCGCGCTGTCGGAACCCGCAGAGGTGCCGGCCGCGGGGCCGGCAACCGCGAGCGCAGCGCCGAGATCCGCGAATGGGCCCGGTCCGCCGGCATCAAGGTCAACGACCGCGGCCGCATCCCCGCGACCGTGATCGAACAGTACGAGGCCGCCCACTGACCCACCACCCGGCGGAGGGCGCGGCCGGCAGGAAGGCTCCACGACGAGGCGGGCGCGGTCCCCTGCTCCCCGCGCTCGGCGAGGGCCCCTGACCAACGGCCGCGCCCTCGCCCGCCGCCCAGCCGCCCCCGGCCCGGCCCCTCGCCGGGCGCGGCAGCGCTCCCGGAGGTTTCCACCCGACCGTCTGCCGCACCAGTAGTTGATCTTTCAGTCACCGTCGGCTACTGTCCACCCGCGGATCTGGTCTCGGGTCCCATTGCCGCTTCGTGGCCGATGTCCACACGTCGCCTGGGAGTGTTCGATGAAGGCCCGTCCGATAACCCGGTTGCGCGAGGGTATTGACTCTCTGTTTGACAAGAGTCAAACAGAGGTCGAAGTGATTCCTGAACTGGGCCGGCTAGGGGCCCAAGTGCTGCTCCAGATGGCGCTCGACGCCGAGGTCACACTTCAGTTGGGCCGGCACACCGGCCAGCAGCGCACGGTCGGGCGTGCCGGCGTGGCTCCCGTCGTGCGGAGCGGTCACCGCGTCGTCGTCATCAAGACGACCGCCGGCCCGGTGCGCCTGTGGTGGCCGCGGTTGCGGGGCGGCCAGGGCGGCTTCGTCTCGCGGATCTACGGGATGCAGACGATCGACGTCGAACCGCTGATCCGGTTGTTCGTCACCTCGCATGTCAGACGCCTCGACGCCACGGAGGTGCACGAAGCGCTCGTCCGCGCGTTCGGGCTGCCCGCCGCCGTGGCCTCCACGGTGCTGCTCCAGGGAGTCAGCCATCGCATGGTCGTTGACTGCGAGGCGTGGGGACGTCGTCGGCTGGAGGGGATGGACCTCGGTTCACTGCGGTTCGTTCCTGGGCGTCTGGCCGTGTCGGACGTTGTCGACGGTGGTCCCGTTCTCGCGGTCGGGGGAGTGTCGGGCGATGGAGACCCGTCCTTCCTCGGCCTGTCCCCAGGAGCCGCCGACTCGGTGGAGGCATGGACGGCGCTGCTGACCGATCTCGCCGCCCGGGGCCTTGACGGGCCCGCCTCGGTCGCCGAGCCGGTGCCATCGGCGTTGGTCACGGCCTTGAGCCGGGCGTTCTTCGCGGTGGTTCGCTGACTCGCGGAACCGTCTCCCCCTCCTCCGCAGAATGCCCGAATGAGCTAAATATCTTGGCTTATGTACCGAGATGTCCCTTTTCGTGCATTGGGCTCTCAATGACCCCTTGTACGACGGAACGCAACTGCTGATCCTTGACCTCGGGCCGATCATGGAGCGGAGGCCGGGGTGGGGACGAAGCAGGGCTACACCGAGGGGCATGGTGTGAACGACTCAGCGACCTCGCAGTCACCATCCCTTCTCCTCGCCTCGCCCGGGTGACCGCAGACCCGTTGTCTTGACGACGGTCCTTTCTGAGCGGAAGGACCTCACCCCCCGCTTGAAAACTGGATGACGAGCGTCTCGCGCGCTCGTCTGGCCGAAGGGTGCCCTGGTGGCCTTCCGTCGTACGCTCGCTGCGGCACTGTCGGTGCTACTGGCCGTTCTGCTGACGATCCCCGCCGAGTTGAATGCCGCTTGGGCCGAAGGGCCGCAACTCGCGGTCAACGGCTCGGCGCTGGACGGGAAGACGCTACCGGCACCGTTCACGGCCACGGTGCTGGACCCGGGAACGGTGAGCAGCGCGGGCGTGACGTTCCTGGTCAACGACTCCTACGCCGGCAAGGACACCGCCGCTCCGTACGAATGGACCATCGCCGACGCCACGGCGCACAAGTTGAAGGCGCGCTGGATCGATTCAGCGGGGAAGACCGTGGAGACGGTGGCGAATTTCACCGTCAGTGACACGAACACGCCGGTCCTGAAGGTGAACGGGGCGAAACTCGATGGGGCCTCGGTCACGTCGCCGTTCAGGGCCGTGGTCGAGGGAACCGGCCCGGTCGACGCCGGCGGCGTGACATTCCTGGTGGACGACTCCTACGCGGGAAAGGCCACCTCCGCGCCATACGAGTACACCGTCGTCACCGGCGCCGGGGCGCACAAGCTCAAGGCCCGATGGAAGAACGACGCAGGGGTGCAGACCGAGACGTCGGCCACCTTCACCGTCACCTCCTCGGCCAACCCGTATCTGCAGGCCAACAACGCCGCGCTCGACGGGGCGACGCTCCCGGCACCGTTCACCGCGACCCTCGCCCAGGCCGACACGGTCGATGCCGCCGGCGTGACGTTCCTCGTGGACGACTCCTACGCGGGCAAGGACACCTCGGCGCCGTACGAATGGCAGGTGAACGCGGCGGAGGGTGCGCACAAGCTCAAAGCCCGATGGACGAGCGGCCAGGGTCTCGCGCTGGAGGTCGTTGCCAACTTCACGGTGGGCAAGCCCGGGGACCCGCCGGAGCTGCCGGAAGCGGTGCCGGCGAAGATCAGCGTCGCGCCGGGGCCGGCACTGAAGCGGTTGTGGACCACGGTCGACAACAGGCGCAACAAGGTCCAGGGCCTCTACGACTGGTCGAAGGTCGGATACGGCGGCGGCAGCGTGCTGCCGGACTCCTCGCAGTACCTGCGGGACGAGGATCAGTGCCGCATCACCGCCACCGAACTGGAGAACGACTACCACGTCGTCCCCGACGACGGAGGCAATGACACCTCCGGGCTCCAGCGCGCCATCGACGACATCAAGAAGAACTGCTCGCCCACGGGTTCGCAGTTGAAGATGTCCATCATCCAGCTCCCCAAGGGCACGTTGAACGTCACCCGGCAGATCTCGGTGGACGCCGACTATCTGCGGATCCGCGGCCAGGGAACCGGGAACACGGGAACGAAGATCGTCTTCCGGCCGGACGAGAACACCCGCTACGACAAGATCACCAAAGACGGCAGCCGCTGGGATCTCGACGCCATGACAGGCGAGGAGAACGCCAGCGGCGGGTGGATCTGGCCAGGCCGCGGCCTGTTCCGCGTGCAGTCCCGGAAGGTGGCCCCCGAGTACCAGACCGCCTATGACAACGCCCCGGCCAACCGCAAGGACCTGTACGAGGGCAGCGTCAACGTGCACTGGCGCGCGGGCGTGAAGCTCGGATCGAAGGCCGGCGATACCGGTTATGCCGCCCGCAAGGGCGACAAGGTCATCCAGCTCGACCCGAACTCGCCGATCACCGTGTTCGACACCTTCAAGGTCGGCGGCATGGTCAACGTCCGGGTCGCCAACAGCAAGAAGTTCTACGAGGAGATGAAGGCGCTCCCCACGGAACACCAGCTGGACAACCTGCACATGCGGCAGCAGATGATGATGGTGACCGCCGGCGACCCCTTGGCGCGCACCCTGACCCTGGACAAGCCGCTGGAGTTCGACGTTCCGATCAACTCCACCGCCGACGGTTCCGACCCCATCGACGGCAAGGTCTTCGACTCCAAGGTCTCCCCGATCGTCGACCTGGTCACCAACGTCGGGTTCGAGAACTTCGCCTTCACCCAGGACATGCCGGGCCTGGACAAGGAGAAGGCGAGGAACAACTACGGCAACATGGCGCCGGACGCGGCCATGCACGGCATCGTGTTCAAGTGGGCCGCCAACTCCTGGGTCGAGGGTGTCCGCTCGGACATGACCGGGTCCCACCCGATCGTCACCGAGGAGGCCGCGAACCTCTCGATCGTCGACAACCGGTTGGACGGCGCCTGGAACAAGGGCAAGGGCGGCAACGGGTACTTCCGCGGCTCCCGCGTCTGGGACTCGCTCTACGCCGGCAACACCACGCGGAACCTGCGTCACTTCACCTTCCAGTGGTCCGCGGCGGGCAACGTCGCGATCGGCAACAGCTTCGACTCGGACCTGAACCTGCACGGCGGCTACGAGCGCAACAACCTCTTCGAGCTCAACGAGGTTTCGGTTCCCTATGCCCATCGGCCGGCCAACTGCACTTCCAACTGCGGTGACGAAGGCGGGTCCGATCCCGACGACTCGCAGTGGTATCCCATCTGGTGGGCCGCCGGGAAGAAGGCCGTCAAGTGGTCGGGCTCGTCCGGCCCGAACAACGTCTTCCATAACAATCACCTGCTCAAGCAGGTGAACTCCGAGACCGAGCCGTTCAACCCCTACTACAAGGACCGGAAGCGGATCTACCAGTTCGGCTGGGACGGCTCCAAGTTCAAGCACCTGGAGCAGAACGGCGACCCCATCGCCGACTGGGCGCACAACGAGACCATGGACTACACCGGCGGGCGCGGCATCGTCGCCGACAAGACCTTCTCCGGCAGCAGTGTCTTCCTGCGCTCCATCAGCCTGACCGGTTACGGCGGCCCGCACCCGCAGAAGCTCCAGCAGACATGGGGGTGCTCCTGCTGGGACGGCTCGGGCATGGTCAACACCCGCCTGGCCGCGGACCCGGTCAACACCGCGACCGGCGCGCTGATGGAGCACTTCGACGACCTCGAAGTCGACGGGTTGGGCAAGAGCCTCGGGTGGACCCGGACCTACAACAGCCTCGACGGGACCGACGGCCCACTGTCACCCGGCTGGACCTTCGCCTACAACGCGAGTATCGCGAAGGGCACGGTCACCCATGATGGCGTGACCAGTGAGGTCGTCACCTACCGCAACGGCACCGGCGGTCAGTCGCAGTTCGCCAAGGACGACAGCGGCCGTTACAAGGCCATCGACCCCGCCATCACCGCCACACTCACCGAACTGGCCGACGGCTGGCAGTTGAAGAATCTCGACGGTGACATCCTCCGGTTCAACTCCGGCGGCCAACTCACGCACGATTTCGACGACCAGGGCCACGGGGTCGCTCTGGTCTACTCCGGTGGGCGCCTGTCCACCCTCACCGACCACCTCGGGCAGACCTTCACCGTCGGCTGGGGCACCGATGGCGCCGCCGCCGGGAAGATCATCAAGGTCTCCGACGGCCACGGCCGATCCATCTCCTACGGGTACACCGAATCCGCCGGCAAAGCGCGGCTGACCAGCTTCACCGACGTCACCGGTGCCACGACCACCTTCTCCTACGACCCGTCGACCGGTTTCGTCAACGGCATCACCGACGCGCTCGGCCGCACCACCGCCCGGACGACCTACGATCCAGCCACCAAGCGGGTCACGTCCCAGAAGGACGCCTCCGGCGCGACGACGAATTTCGCCTGGGACGCCGAAAGTGAGACCGCCACCGTCACCTTCCCCGACGGAACCACCCGCCAGGACATTTACCAGAACAACGTCCTGGTCTCCCAGGTGGGAGCAGACGGCCGGACGTCCAACACCTACTACGGCGCCAACAACGAGGTCATCGCCGAGAACGATCCGAACCAGGCGCTGACCAAATCCACCTATGACGAGCGCGGGAACCTGCTGAAGCGCACCCTTCCCGCGGAGCCGGACGACGAGTCCCCGCCGTTTGAGGAATGGACCTACGACTCCGGTAACAGGGTCACCAGCCACACCGACGCGCTCGGCAACAAGACCACCTACGACTACGACGACCGGGGACGGCTGGCCACCACGACCAACCCGGACGGCGGCACCACCAAGCTCACCTATACCGCCGCCGGGCAGGTGAAGACGTCCACCGACCCCCTGGACCGCACCACCACCTTCGACTACAACGGCGCGGGCGACCTGGTGAAGCAGACCAGCCCCGGCGGAAAAGTCACCACCTGGACCTACGACGACGCCCACAACAAACTCACCGAGACATCCCCCCTCGGCAACGTCAGCGGTGCCGACCCCGCCAAGTACACCACCAGGTGGACCTACGACCTCGCGGGCCGGGAACTGACCGAAACCGACCCGCTCGGGCGCGTCACCACCAGCACCTATGACGGCGCCGGACAGCTGACCGAGGCCAAGGCGCCGGATGGCGGCATCACCAAGTTCACCTACAACGACAACGGCGACCCGCTGACCGAAACCGACCCGCTCGGCCGTGTCACGCGCTACGAATACGACGGAGCAGGCCGCAAGAGCGCCACCGTCGGCCCGGACGGCGGCAGGACCACCTACGTCTTCGACGACGAGGGCAAGCTCGTGTCGGTCACCGGCCCGATCGGCAACGCCGAGGGAGCCTCGGCCGAGGAGAAGCGCCGCGACACGACCACCTACATCTACGACGCGGCCGACAACGCCATCCAGACCCGGCGGGTCGACCCGAACGACCCCGCCAAGTACCTGGTCAGCGCCACAACCTACGACCTGCGAAACCAGCCGGTCACCGCCACCGGTCCCGACGGCGCGCAGACCAGGAACAGCTACGACGACAACGGGCAGATCACCAAGACCGTCGCGCCCGACGGTGCCGAGACCACGATCACCTACGACCCTCTCGGCCGGGAGAAGACCCGTACCGGAGGCGGCCTCTCCGTCACCAACACCTACGACAAGGCCGGCCAGCTCCGCAGGACCGAGACCGGCGGTGGCGCCGTCACCACGCACGAGTACGACGACGACGGGCAACTCCTCGCCACCGTCGACCCGCGCGGGAACGTCGCCGGCGCCGATCCGAACGACTACCGGACCGTCTTCACCTACGATGCCGGCGGCCAACGCACCAAGGTCACCGACCCGCTCGGCCACAGCGTGGGCACCGAGTACGACCCGGCCGGCCAGGAGGTCAAGACGACCGACGCCGCGGGCCACGCCACGACCTTCGCCCACGACGCGCTCGGCAACGTCCAGTCCGTCACCACCCCCACCGGGGCGGTCACCACCTACACCTACGACAAGGGCAGCCAGCTCACCCAGCTCAAGAACCCCCGCGGTGGCATCACCAAACTGACCTACGACGACGCCGGCCGGCTCAAGACCGAGACGACGCCGGGCGACCGCACCACCACCTACGACTACGACCCCGCCGGTCGCCTCACCTCGAAGAGGTTGCCGACAGGGCAGATCAAGTACGGCTACGACAGCGTCGGCCGCCCGACCTCCGTCGACTACGACGACGGCAGCCCCGACCTGGCGTACCGGTACGACGCGGCGAGCCGCCCGGTCGAGATCACGCAGAACGGCCCGTCCGGTGCGAAAACCACCAAGGTCTCCTACGACGGCGACGGACGCGTCACCAAACTCGCCCGGGACGGCGAGCTGTTCGTCTACGACTGGGATGCGAACGGCAAGCTGGTCAAACGCACACTTCCGGGAAACCGGGCGCAGTCCTACACCTATGACACGGACGGCCGCGTCGCTTCCACCACCCTGACCGGCGCCACGCCCCTCAAGGTCGACTACACCTACGATCCGGCCGGCGCGCTCAAGACCACGACCCGCCAGGACGGGCCCACCACCGACCGCACCTACGACCGCGCGGGACGTCTGACCGACCTACGCCACGTCCAGGGCGACACCCCGCTCGTCTCCCACAAGATCGCCTGGAACGAACGCGGCTTTCCCTCGACCGTCACCACCACACGCGGCGCCACCGCCACGACCTCGACCTACGACTACGACGATGACGGGCGCCTCACCAAGTACTGCCAGGCGATCGGCGGCCAGTGCACCGGCGACTCCGGTTACACGGCCTACGGCTACGACCCCAGCGGCAACCGCACCAGCCTGACGACCCGTAAACCGGCCAGTGCCGGCGGCGGAACCACGAGCACCTACACCACCTTCGATCCGGACGACCGGCCCATCCAGGACAGCGCCACCGAAGGCGGTCCAGCCACCACCCGCTACACCTACGACGACAACGGGAACCTGCGGTCCCAGCAGACAGGTACCGCCACCAGGAACTTCGTCTACGGCCTCGACGCCAACCTGCAACAGGTCACGCTCGAGGACGGACGCAACGTCACCTACGCCTACGACGAGAACGGCAACCGCACCAGCCGCGCCATCAACGGCGTAAGGGACGCAGGCTGGCAATGGGACGGCCTCGGGGATCTGGCCACACGCATCGCCGAAACCGATGCCAACGGCACCGTCACCCACCAGTGGTGGGAAGACCCGGTCAGCTCGCTCGGCACCGCCCTGACCGACGCCCCGGCCAACGCTCCACCGACCTGGCTGCTCGACGACTACCAGGGATCGATCACCGATGCCGCCGCGAAGCAGGGCGGCGGCCTGGCCCTCGTCGGTTCCGGCGAGCAGGACCCGTTCGGCTCCCCGATCGCGACGACCGGCACCTACACCGCCAACCCGCTGCGTTTCCACGGGCAGTACCTCGACGGCGTCACCGGCCTGTACGACGTCCGCGCCCGCGACTACAACCCGGCCACCGGCGCCTTCACCGCCACCGACCCGGTCAAGGCCGCCGCCGGTACGCCGTTCACCAACACCTACCACTACGGCTACAACAACCCGGCCGTCGTCACCGACCCGAGCGGAGAGTTCGGGTTCCTCGCGAGAGTCGGCATCGGCGCGATCGTCGGTGGCGGACTCAGCTACGCGGCCCACGGGCTGAGCACGGGCGACTGGTGGAGCAAGGACGCGGCCTGGGCCGCGGGGAGCGGCGCCCTCGCCGGCGCGTTCGGCGGAGGCTTCAGCTCCTCCGCCCGCACGATCCTGCGCCTCGGCGGCTACGCCCTCGCCGGCGGAGCCGGCAACCTCATGTACGGCTGGGGCACGAGCAACGGCGGCTACGGCGGCTACGACGCCCTCAACGACTTCGGAACGGGCGCCGCCTGGGGCCTCGCAGGCCCCGCCTTCGGCGGAGCCTTCCGCGCCATCAAACCCATCATCCCCCCACAAATAGCCCGCTGGAGCCAAAAAGGCCTCGAAAAGGCCTGGGGCCCCCTCAAAAAGGCGCTAGTCAAGTGCCCATTGATCAATAGATTCATCAAAAAGGAGGCGCAGGTAACTCGGAATAGAGCAGCAGGAAATGCTGCATCTGATAGAATAGCAGTGAGATATCCTGGTTCGAAGCGAGAGTATTCGCTTAGCGCAGCCAGTGGGCGTCGGGTTATCGACATTTTTACGCCAGGCGGAAAGGCAATTGAGTCAAAGGTGGGACGCACGTCATACGGAGCACGGGAAAAGCAGGAACTAAAACGTGATATCGAACTGCTGAAGGATCCATCGTCGCCAGTGAAGTTCGTGGAGTGGCATTTTAGTGAAAGTAAAGTCACTGGGAAAAAGGGGCCGACGAGGCAGCTCGAAGAGGCACTGAGGAATGCCGGAGTAAAGATCGTGATCTATTAATGGTTAACTGGAATGGTTATGAGCCCTATGTTCCACTACATGAAGGTCTCCTTGACGAGTTGACGCGAAAGCAGGCGCGGGAGGAGTTTAATCATCTCATGGGGGCGAAGTCAGCGCGAATACAGGAGTTGCGAAACCTTCTCCAAGTTAACGAGGTGCGCTACGGACTGGACGATCAGTCGATACAAGATCTAAACGACTGGTTCCGCGTCAACGTTCAGCCAAATCCGGATCTACCTGAGCGTCTAGAAAATATTTGGTATGCGGTGGTGAACGACGTTGCATTGCATTTGGGTGACATAATAATCTTGCGAAGCCCGCGCCTCCAGTGGATAATGTTCGTGGCGGGGAAGAAGAATATGGCCTATCAAAGGCATGTCATATCAGGTTTCACCCGCGTGGCCAATCCAAAATACAATGTGGATATTGATATCGCTGTGGCCACCTATGCTCACCAGATAATCGCCGGCGAGCAAGTCGAAGTCGATTATTTCCTTCAGGTGGTCCGACATTGTGAAAATGTAGCATAATGTCGAAGCGAGGGATCCCTGTCGGTTAATGTCAACATTGTATCGGTTCCATGCTGTCTGTAAACGTTAAAATTGATGCGGGGACATTTTGACAGTGAGTTTCAAGCGCCTTCTCTATTCTAGTTTGCGCGCTATTGGGGGTTGGTGGTGGGCAATCCTTGCGGCTTTGGTGGTGGTGATTATCGCGACATTCCCGTTGTCTGGTGAGAGTGGTCGGGCAGATAAGACACATGAAGTCAAAGAGGAGGCGGGACCGCCAAAAGCGGTATCATCTGGTGTCGGAGGGCCTCGGCTGGCGAAGGAGCGGAGTTTCACGTACGCCGACTCGGCGTATGGGAAGTGTTTGCAGCAGAACGGGGTGACGAAGTTTCCGCCGCTGAGCAAGCCGTTGGTTCTCGACACCGCTGACCCGGTGGTGGCCAAGGCGGTGGGTGCCTGCCGCTCGCTGGCGCCCGTCTCGCCGACGCCGACTCCTTGATCTATGAGGATCGTGAGCTGTTGATGGTCGGCTGGGATGGTTACGGTCCCTACATGCCCCTTCATGAAGGGCTTCTCGGTGACCTGACGCGGAAGCAGGCGCGGGAGGAGTTCAATCACCTCATGGGGGAGAAGGCGGCTCGAATACGGGAGTTGCGAAGCCTCCTGCGAGCCAACGAGGTGCGGTGTGGTGTGGACGATCAGGCGATACAAGACCTGAATGACTGGTTCCGCGTCAACGTGCAAGCGAATCCGGACCGGCCTGAGCGGCTGGAGAATATCTGGTACGCGGTGGTGAACGATATTGCCCTGGATCTGGGTGACGTCATCATCTCGCGAAGTCCAGGGCTCCGGTGGACGATGTTCGTATCGGGGAAGCGGAATATCGCCTATCAAAGGCATGTCATAGCGGGATTTACTGGTGTGGCCAATCCTAAGTATTGCGTAGACATAGATATTTTCGTGGCTACTTATGCTCATCAGGTCATCGCCGGCGAGCAGGTGGAAGCCGATGGCTTTCTTCGGGCGGTCCTGCATTGTGCGAGTGTGGCATGATGGCGTCGCGACACGGGCTCTGCTGACGGCCGCCGAGCGCGGCATGTCGCTGCTCTCGTGGCGATCAAGGTCGTGCCGGGAGTGGGGCGGGGCGATCGGAGGTCTTGTCGGGTGGGCGAAGCGTACGAGGATTGTGATCTGATCTATCTTCGGCCGCTTCTCCACGCGCTGGAGTGGCTTGCGCGAGATGCCGAACAGCAGGTCGGTTATGTGACCGCGGAACGCGTGAGCGTTGACGAGTTGGCGCTGATGTTCTATGACGTGTACCCCGGTGCCAGCCAGCATCTTGAATCGCGGCCCGATGATCGGGCTCTTCTGGAGGAACTA
Organism: Actinomadura terrae; assembly: GCF_022751215.1. Classification (GTDB taxonomy): domain Bacteria; phylum Actinomycetota; class Actinomycetes; order Streptosporangiales; family Streptosporangiaceae; genus Spirillospora; species Spirillospora terrae. The sequence goes on from NZ_JAICDG010000003.1 coordinate 480,424, forward strand.
GGCAAGATCGATCGTCTGCTGGATGAGATGAGCGATGGGCCGAGTGCGCTCTGGTCAGCCGAAGCGCCGTTCTCCGCGCAGGAGTGGGCAGATCTGCGGCGGCAGTCCCGTAGTGTCATCGACCTTCTGTGCTGGCAGTACCCCTGGCTGTGGGAGTTTTCGGGGTGGTGCGGTTGATGATGGGAGTGAGGTCCAGGCCTGGGGGGAGGGTGCCGAAGGCGGTTCCCCAGTCGCCGTTCAGGCGGGTGGCGCAGAAGGCTTCGGCCACGGCTGGGTGGCCGTGTTGTAGTAGTAGGGATGCTTGGAGGGTCACGGCCAGGCGTTCTGCCACTCGGCGGGCCTGAAATTCCAGTGTCGCGGTGTCGGTCAGGGTTTGCTTGGTTTCTTTGACGGCGGCGTCCAGGCGGGGGTCGGCTCCTTGGGAGAGGGCGATCTCGTCGAAGAACGCGTCCTGGGTTCGGGGGTCGCGCAGGGCGCGGAGGAGGTCGAGGGCGGCCACGTTGCCGGAGCCCTCCCAGATCGAGTTCAGCGGGGATTCGCGGAACAGGCGGGGCATGCCCGACTCCTCGATGTAGCCGTTGCCGCCCAGGCATTCCAGGGCCTCGGCCGTGTGGGCGGGCCAGCGTTTGCAGACCCAGTACTTGCCGACCGCGAGGGCCAGGCGTTTGAACGCCGTTTCCTTCTCGTCGCCGCGGACGGAGCGGTCCGTGGCGCCTGCCAGGCGGGTCATGAGGACGGTCGCCGCTTCGGACTCGACCGCCAGGTCCGCCAGGACGTTGCGCATCAGGGGCTGGTCGGCGAGGTATTTGCCGAACGCCTTGCGGTGCGCGGCGTGGTGGGCGGCTGTAGTGACGCCCTGGCGCATTCCCGACGCGGCGCCGATCAGGCAGTCGAGCCGCGTCATGTTGACCATTTCGATGATCGTGCGGACGCCGCGTCCCTCGGCGCCGACGCGCCAGGCGAGTGCGCCCTCGTACTCGATCTCGGCCGAGGCGTTGGAGCGGTTGCCGAGCTTGTCCTTGAGGCGCATCAGGCGCAGCGGGTTGAGCTCCCCGTCCGGCAGGACGCGGGGCACGAGGAAGCAGGTGAGGCCGTCCGGGGCCTGCGCGAGGGTCAGGAACACGTCGCACATGGGGGCGCTGGTGAACCATTTGTGGCCGGTCAGGCGGTAGGTGCCGTCGGGGTGGCGGGCCGCCTCGGTCGTGTTCGCGCGGACGTCCGAGCCGCCCTGCTTCTCGGTCATCGACATCCCGGCCAGCAGCGCGTTCTTGGTCAGCGGGGCGCGGAGGCCGAAGTCGTACTCCGGGCGGGCCAGCAGCGGCTCGTACTGGGCGGCCAGTTCCGGGGACTGGCGCAGGGCGGGGACGGACGCGTACGTCATCGAGATCGGGCAGCCGTGGCCCGCGTCCACCCGCCAGACGTAGAACTTGGCGGCGCGGGCGACGTGCGCGCCGGGACGGGGGTCGGCCCACGCGGAACCGTGCAGGCCGTGGGTCACCGCGACCGTCATCAGCTCGTGCCACGCCGGATGGAACTCGACCTCGTCGACGCGGTTGCCGACCCGGTCGTGGGTCCGCAGGACGGGCGGGTGCTCGTTGGCGAGGCGGCCCAGCTCCTGCGCGCGCCCGGTGCCCGCCAGGCGGCCCAGCTCGCGCACCTCGGGCACGGCCCAGTCCGCGCCCTCCCGCTCCAGGCCGTCCAGCAGGGCGGGGTCGTCGGCCACGTCGTGCCCGTCGAGCGGGGGGACCTGGTTGAAGACCTCGTGGGTCACGGCGCTCCCTCCGGGTATGCGGGGTGTCACCCGGAACAATACAGAATGCCGTTCGGAAGGGGTGTCGGCCGTGCTCACGAGCCCTGTGCGGGGGCATCCTCCTGAAGTGGTGGGGCGATCTCGTCCGCGCGGCGGATTGCCCTGGAGGCGCTAAGGCATACCGTCGGAAACATGAGTCAGTCCAGTCCGCAGCCGGGGCGACCGCCGGAAAGCCGCCCCGCCGACCTGCGGAAGGAACCCCGCCCCGCAGCGGTGCCGGAGACCGCCGGCGGGCCCGGCACCGATCCCGCGGCCGTGCCCGGGGTGGGCGTGGTCCGGGCGTCGGACGCCGAGCGGGAGGCCGTGGTCGAGCGGCTGCGCGTCGCCTCGGTGGAGGGCCGGCTGACCTTCGAGGAGCTGACCGAGCGGACCGAGGCGGCCTACGCCGCCGTCACCCGCGGCGAGCTGGAACTGATCACCCGCGACCTGCCCGGCATGGGCGCGCCCGGCGCCAACCCGGCGCCGGTGCAGGTCAAGCGCAAGTTCAGCGCGATCATGGGGGACTGCAAGGAGCGCATCGTCGGCCGCATCGACGAGCGGCTGGAGGCCGTGTCGGTGATGGGCGACGTCGAGCTCGACCTGCGCGGCGCCCAGGTCCCCACCGGAGAGGTCACGGTGTACGCCACCGCCGTGATGGGCGACATCAAGATCATCGTGCCGGACGGGGTGACGGTCGAGCTGAGCGGCCGGGCGGTGCTGGGCGACCGGCGGGTCGCGGTCCGCGAGCCCCGGCCCGGCGCGCGGGTCCCCGTCGTCCATGTGGTCGCCCACGCGATCATGGGCGATGTCAAGATCGTGGACGACGAGCACCACGCGCCGCTGCGCCGCGCGATCGCCTCCTGGTGGAAGGACCGGGACCGCTAGACGGCGGCCTGCTCCGCCCGGACGGCGAGGGCCTCGGCATACCGGTGGACGACCAGCTCGGCGACCTCCGGAGCCGCCCCCAGAACGGGCGACACCGCGTCCGCCCCCGCCGCCAGCGACTCCGCGCGGACCTTGTCGGCGAAGTGGCCCGGCGCGAGGATGTAGGACGCGACGGCCACCCGCGGCGCCCCGGCGGCGCGGAACGCCGCCACCGCCTCCGCCGGGGACGGACGCGACGCCGACGCGAACGCCGGGACCACGTCCCACCAGCCCCGGGCCCGCCACTCCCGCGCCAGCCGCCGGATCGTGGCGTTGGCCGAAGGGTCCGACGAGCCCGCCGACACCAGCACGACCGCCGTGTCCGGCGCACCGGGCGCCACGCCCGCGTCGGCGAGGCGCCGCTCCAGCGCGTCCATCAGCAGCGGATGCGGGCCCAGCGTCGCGGCCGTGCGGGTCCGCAGGCGCGGACGCCGGTTCCGCGCCCGCGCCAGCACGCCCGGGATGTCGGTCTTGCTGTGGTAGGCGGCGGTGAGCAGCAGCGGCAGGACGACCGCCTCGTCCACGCCGTCGCGGGCCAGGCCGTCCAGCACCCGTCCGGGCGCGGGCGGCGCGTGGTCGAGGAACGACGCGTGCACGGGCACGCCGGGACGCAGCGCCCGGACGGCCTCCAGGAGGCCCGCGACCGTCGCGGCGGCGCGCGGGTCCCTGCTGCCGTGCGCCACCGCGACCAGGGGCGTGCTCACAGGTGGATGCCGCACTCGGTCTTGCCCATCCCGGCCCAGCGCCCGCTGCGCGGGTCCTCGCCCGGCGCGACGGGGGACGTGCACGGCGCGCACCCGATCGACGGGTAGTCGTCGTAGTGCAGCGGGTTGACCAGCACGCCGTTGTCCTCGATGTAGTTGTCCATGTCCTCCTGGGACCAGTCCAGGATGGGGTTGACCTTGACCATGCCGCGCTTGCGGTCCCACTCGACGACGCGGCGGTCGCGGCGGCTCGCGGTCTCGTCCCGGCGGATGCCGCTGAACCAGGCCATGTAGCCCTCCAGCGCGCGGCCGAGCGGCTCGACCTTGCGCAGGTGGCAGCACAGGTCGGGGTTGCGGCCGAACAGGCGCGGGCCGAGCGCGGCCTCCTGCTCGGCGACCGTCCGGGACGGCGTCACGTTGATCACGTTCACCGGGTAGACGGCCTCCACCGCGTCGCGGGTGCCGATCGTCTCGGCGAAGTGGTAGCCGGTGTCGACGAACAGCACGTCGATGCCGGGCTTCACCTTCGACACCAGGTGGATCAGCGCCGCGTCCGACATGGACGAGGTCAGGCAGATCCGGTCGCCGAAGGTCGCCGCCGCCCACCGGATGATCTCCAGGGTGGGCGCGCCCTCCAGGGCGGTCGCGGCGGACTCGACGATGTCCTCAAGGTCGAGCGTGGGTCTGTCGGTCTCCAGAAGAGTCACCGAGGGTTCTCCTTGTGTGTCTGGGGCGCTCCAACACCGAGGAACTTCAGTGAGAAGGATCGGACGCAGTCGTGGCAGAACCAGGCCCCGGTCTCCTCCAGGGGCTCCAGGTTCTCCTCACCGCAGTACGGGCAGTAGAACGGCGCGGCACGTTCGCTCATTTCCGCTGCCCCCGGTTACTTCAGATCGGCTTCGTCGGCGCGGCGCACCCACTCGGCGAACCGCTCGCCTTCGGTGCGCTGCTCGTCGAACCGGCGGACCACCCGCTCGACGTAGTCGGTGAGGCCCGCCGAGGTGGTCTTCAGCCCGCGGACCTTCTTGCCGAACGTGGCGCCGAGCTCACCGCCCAGGTGGATCTGGAAGCCCTCGACCTGGTCGCCGTTCTCGTCCACGACGAGCTGGCCCTTGAGGCCGATGTCGGCGACCTGGATGCGGGCGCACGCGTTCGGGCAGCCGTTGACGTTGATCGTGAGCGGCTGGTCGAAGTCGGGGAGGCGCTTCTCCAGCTCGTCCATGAGGTCCATCGAGCGCTGCTTGGTCTCGACGATCGCGAGCTTGCAGTACTCGATGCCGGTGCAGGCCATCATCTGCCGCCGGAACGTGGAGGGGCGCACCTGGAGGTCATGCTCGGCGAGGGCGTCCGCGAGCGCCTCGGTGTTCTCCTCCGGGACGTCCAGGATGACGAGCTTCTGCTCGATCGTCGTGCGGACGCGGCCGGAGCCGTACCGGGCGGCCAGCTCGCCGATGGCGCCGAGCAGCTCGCCGTTGACGCGGCCGACGCGCGGCGCGAACCCGACGTAGAAGTTCCCGTCCTGCTGCGAGTGGATGCCGACGTGGTCGCGGCGCTCCTTCGGCGCGGCCGGCTCGGGGCCGTCCGGCAGCGCGTACCCGAGGTAGTCCTTCTCCAGCACCTCGCGGAACTTCTCCGGGCCCCAGTCGTTCATGAGGAACTTCAGCCGGGCGCGGCTGCGCAGCCGCCGGTAGCCGTAGTCGCGGAAGATCGAGGTGACGCCGTGCCACACCTCGTGCGCCTGCTCGGGCTTGACGAACACGCCGAGGCTCTTGGCGAACATCGGGTTCGTGGACAGCCCGCCGCCGACGAAGATCTGGTAGCCGGTCTCGCCCGTCTCGTTGACCACGCCGACGAACGCGATGTCGTTGATCTCGTGGACGGTGCAGTGCGAGGTGCAGCCCGACAGCGCCGTCTTGAACTTGCGCGGCAGGTTGGAGAACTCCGGCGAGCCGATGTAGCGGTCGTGGATGTCGCGGAGCTGCGGCGTCGCGTCGATGATCTCGTCGGCCGCGATCCCGGCGAGCGGGCAGCCGATGATCGTGCGCGGGGTGTCGCCGCACGCCTCGGTCGTGTGCAGCCCGACGGCCTCCAGCGCCTCCCAGATCGCGGGGACGTCCTCGATCCGGACCCAGTGCAGCTGGACGTTCTGCCGGTCGGTGATGTCGGCGGTCCCGCGCGCGTACCGGGTGGAGATGTCGGCGATCGTGCTCAGCTGGGCGCCGCTGAGCTGGCCGCCGTCGATCCGGATCCGCATCATGAAGTAGCGGTCGTCGAGCTCCTCGTCGGGGAGCGCGCCGGTCTTGCCGCCGTCGATGCCGGGCCGGCGCTGGGTGTAGAGCCCGAACCAGCGGAACCTTCCGCGCAGGTCCGCCGGGTCGATCGAGTCGAAACCGGCCTTGGAGTAGACGTCGATGATCCGGCGGCGGACGTTGAGCCCGTCGTCGTTCTTCTTGTTCTCCTCGTTCTTGTTGAGCGGTTCCCGATAGCCGAGGGCCCACTGGCCCTCGCCCTTCTTCTTGCGCTTGATCGCGGGTGGCACGGCGCGCGTCCTCATCTGTGTGGTGAGGGACGCGTAGCGCACCGGCGGTATGGGACAGCCGGCTCGGCACTGAGCAGGGTGATCGCAGGGATGACGCCGATGCACCACGCGCCCGTCGAGCAGGGCGTGGTCGGGGCGTCAGCGACAGATCGCGCTGCGGACGCGCAGGAAGTCGACGTGCCGGCGTTTCGCCAGCAACGGATCCGCAGCAGTCATGCCTAGACTCTGACACGACGTCTCGCGGGCTGTCCAGTTACGCCCGGCGTCGGCGCACGTGAGAAGAGTCATCCCTGCCGTCTCCAATTCACCCCGGGTTCCGGTGGAGGGGCGTCGCCGGCGGCCGGTCGGCCGGGCTCCCCGCCGAGGTCGGACGGCCCGGCGCCGCTCTCCGGGGCGTTGGGCGAGGGCAGGTGCTGGCAGTCGCACCACGACCCGCCACGGCACTGCTCGTGGTGGCGATCCCGGCACGACTGGCATATCACCCTTCCATTGTCACCGACGGACCGCGGTGCTCGGGCCCGCCCGGCACCGCCGGGGCCGGCGGTGGAAATGATCATGGGCCGGCCGACGTTCCGGGACGTCGAAGAGGGTATGGGCGCGAGGATGGACAACGGAGGGCCGGCAGGCCCCCCGATGCGTTCGGGGGACAGGGGGCGGACGGCACGCCACGCGCGGAGTGGATCACTGAAATGGGCGATGCGGAATGTACCGGGCAGGTAACGCTCTACGGTGGGGCGGTGTGACCACCGTCCCCGACGCCGCGGGCGTCCCGCCGGCCGGGGGCGCCGCCCCGGGGGGCGTGCCCGAGGAGCCGTCGGACGCGGGTGAGTCCGGCACGGATGAGACAGGCACGGGTGGGACGGGCACGGGTGTGTCGCGGGCACCGAGCCCGAACACCGGGGAGCCGGCCGACGGGCCGCTCAGCGGGCCGCTGAGGCGCGTTCGCGCGGCGGTCTGGGCCTGGACCCGGCTGGCGGCGCGGACGGCGTGGCTGCTCGTACGGGGCACGGCGGTCGCCGCCTTCCGGCACCGCGTCACGGGCCTGGCGGCCGAGGCGGCGTTCTTCGCCCTGCTGTCGCTGCCGCCGCTGGTGATCGGACTGATCGGCACGATGGGGCACTTCCGGGGCGCGCTCGGCGCGGGCACCGTCGCCGACGTCCGCGCCTGGCTGATCCAGCACGCCCAGACCGTCCTGACCGAGGACGCGGTCCACTCGGTCGTCATCCCGCTGATCGACGACGTGATCAAGGGCGGCAGCCCGGACATCGTCTCGGTCAGCTTCCTGATCTCGCTGTGGGCGGGGTCGCGGGCCACCAACGTCTACGTCGACACGATCACGATCGCCTACGGGCTGTCGGGCATCCGCGGCGTGATCCGGACCCGGCTGCGCGCGTTCTTCCTGTACCTGGTCGGCCTGCTGGTCATGCTGATCCTGATCCCGCTGCTGGTGGCGGGGCCCGCGCTGGTGCGGGACGCGCTGCCCGAGGGCGCCGGGTTCGTGCTGCTGTTCTACTGGCCGTTCGTGGTGGGCCTGTCCGTCGCGTTCCTGGCGACGCTCTACCACATGAGCGTCCCGGTGCGGACGGCCTGGTGGCGCGAGGTGCCCGGCGCGGTCGTGGCGCTGCTGATGTGGATCCTCGGCAGTGTCACGCTGCGGCTCTACCTGACCGGCTCGCTCAGCGGCGTGTCGGTGTACGGGTCGCTGTCGGCCGCGATCGCCGTCCTGGCCTGGCTGTACGTGGCGGCGCTCGCGGTGCTGATCGGGGCCGCGCTGAACGCCGAGATCGACCGGCTGTGGCCGAGCGCCGGGACCGCGCGGGCGCGCGCCGTCCGGGAGGGGCGGGTGGACCCGGACGAGCCGGAGGACCCGATGGCGGTCGAGGGCGACGGGCGCGGGTAAAAACTATGTCCGGGTCCGTCCTGAATGGGTTAAACATGTCGTAACCTCGCGTGACATGACCCCTCGTGAGCAGACCGGCCGGCTCCGGACCGTGACCGGCACGATCGCGGCGTCCGACGTCACCGGCCCGGTGCTCTCCCACGAGCACCTGCGAATGGACCTGCGCTGGCCGGCGCGGCCCCGGCTGGCCGAGGCCGACCCCTACCGGTGGCTGGACGAGGAGAAGGCCGTCACGCGGGAGCTGTCGGACCTGCGCGCCGGCGCGGGCCTCGGCCTCGTCGTCGACCTGAGCTGCTCGGGCATGGGACGCGACGCCGCCGCGCTCGCCCGGATCAGCGCCGGGGCGCGGGTCGCCGTCGTCGCCGGGACGGGCGTGTTCACCGAGCCGTTCCACCCGGACTACGTCCGTACGGCGCTCGACGCGGGGGAGGCGCTGGGCGTCGAGCGGATCGCCGAGCGGCTGCTCGCCGAGATCGGCTTCGGGCTGGACGGGACGAACTCGCTGCCCGGCGTGATCGGGGAGATCGGCACCTGGGGCGAGGCGCCGTCCGAGGCGGAGGAGGCGTGCCTGCGCGCCGCCGCCCAGGCCGCCCGCTACTCGGGGCTGTCCGTGGCGACCTACGGCCGCGCGGGCGTCGCGCAGCTGGAGATCCTCACCGCGGCCGGGCTGGCGCCGGACCGCGTCGCCGTCGGCCAGCAGGACCGCGTGGACGACCCCGGCCAGCACCGCAAGATCGCCGAGACGGGCGCGTACGTGTCGTTCGGGACGCTCGGCCTCGCGGGCGAGGACCACGCGGCCATCGGCGCCCGCGTCCGCGGCGTCATGGACCTGCTGGAGGCCGGGCACGCCGACCGGGTGCTGCTGAGCACCGGCGTCGCGCGCATGGACCAGGTCGCCCGCAACGGCGGCGTGGGCTACGGCTACCTCTTCGAGGTGTTCCTCCCGGCCCTGCGCGCGGCCGGGGCCGACGACGCCACCCTGGACGCCGTCCTGCGCGACAACCCGCTCCGCTGGCTGACCGCCGGGTCCGCCGCGTCCTGACGCCTCGTCGGCGCCCCGATCCTGGGTAGGACCGACCCCGACAGGTGCTCGACTGCCAGGGGGTGCACCTCATGCGGTGGAAGTCACTGCCCTATTCCGACCGGCTGTCGGCGGGACGGGTGCTCGCCGAGTGGCTGGTCCCGCTCGGCCTGGACGGCGCGGTGGTGCTCGCGCTGCCGAGGGGCGGCGTCCCGGTCGGGCACGCGGTCGCGCGGCGCCTGAACGGCCCGCTGGACGTCCTGGTGACCCGCAAGATCGGCTACCCGCCGCAGCCCGAGCTCGGGCTCGGCGCGATCGCCGAGGGCGGCGCGCCGGTGCTCGACGCCGAGCTGCTGCGGCGGCTCGGCCTGACCGAGGACGACCTGGCGCCGATCGTGGCCGCCGAGCGCGCCGAGCTGGAGCGCCGCGTCCGGGCCTACCGGGGGGACCGCCCGCTGCCGGAGACGGCGGGACGGCCGGTCGTGGTCGTGGACGACGGCCTCGCCACCGGCGGCACCGCCCGCGCGGCCGTGCGGGCCACCCGCGAGCGCGGGCCGTCCCGGCTGGTCCTCGCGGTGCCGGTGGCCGCCGCAGAGACCGTCGGGTCGCTGGAGGCGGAGGTGGACGACCTGGTCGTGCCCGCCGCGCCGCTCGGCTTCCACGCGGTCGGCGAGTGGTACCGCGACTTCGGTCAGCTCACCGACGGCGACGTGGTCGCCTGGCTCGCCCGGCCGCGGGAGGCGGGCTGAGGAGACGCGCCGCCGAGGCCCGCCGTCGAGGTGGCCGGGAATGGATCGTGCGAATATCCGGGAAAGGACCTCACGGCATCTCCGCTTGCGGTAAAGCAGCGAAATCCGGGAGCCGCGGGGGAGGAGTGGACAGCGGCAACGCAAACGGCCCCGCGGGGCGGGGCCGTGACGTTTCTCGGTGGCGTGCCGGGGTGCGCGATGGGAGCGTTCGCGCGGGCTGGCGGCCGATACCGCCGCCGGCGCGACGGCCGGCTAGGCGGCGTTGGCGCGACGCATCCGGCGACGGCGCTCGGATGCGCGCTCGTCTTCGTTGAGTCCGCCCCACGTGCCGTACTTCTCGGGCCGGGAGACCGCGTAGTCGAGGCAGTCCGAGCGGACCGGGCAGCCCATGCAGATCTGCTTGGCCTTGCGCTCGCGGATCTCGCGCTCGGGCTGGCGCTCGCCGTCGGGACCGAAGAAGAGGACGAGGTCTTCCCCCCGGCACGCCGCGGCGTCCTGCCAGCCCCAGCTGGGACGAGGGAGGTTTGCCTGCCGACGTACCTGAGCCATGGAACACCCACCTTGATTGGTTTCGAACAATTTCGGGACATGGACGCTCGACATGCTTCAGGTGACATGAGTCAGAAGCGCCGAATGGTCCAACGTCTGGAGTTGCCGCTCTGTTCCCCGTCCGGTTACTCCGGAAACCTGGGGTCGTGCGACAGGGAGACCCTCGAATGGGGCCTCCGTGAGATTACACGAGGGCCGCCTCGTTGAGAAGGGTGAGTTCCCTAACAACGTGGGTTCTCTGGTTCTCGCCGCAGTCGGGTCCGCACGGATGGTGCAGTTGGACGGCCTCGACCAGTGCCCGGTAACGGCTCCGCCGACTGGTGACGACCACCGAGTACCGGGGCGTCCCGTTCGGCGGTTCCGGTGCCGGGTCGACCGATTCCACGGTCACGGCGCCCAGCCCGAGCCGTCCGGTGGACGCGCGGACGTGGTGCTCGGCCGCCTGCGCCGGTTCGGGCATTCCGGCCCGCCCGCGCAGCCGGTCCAGGACGACCTCGCCGCGCAGGTAGGCGCGCACCGCCTCCGCGGCATCCTCCTCGTCGAGGTTGCCGTAGCAGAGTCCGTACGGCAGGCACACCAGGTTCGCGGCGAACCGGTCTCCGCCCACATGGGTGGTCTCCCATACGAGGCGTCCGAAACGTGCGGTGAGCGCGCGGGCCAGCGGGGCGCCCGTCCGCGCGCAGCAGGCGTTGCGGCGCCCGTGCGTGCAGACCAGCAGGACCGGCTCGTGGGTCGGCTCGCCGAAGCCCGGGCGGACGCCCGCCGCGAGCGCGTCGAGGTCGAGTTCGGCCAGCTCGGCGGGGTCGGTGAGCTCGCGGCCTTCCATCCACACCGTGCCGCCGTGCGAATACACGGCGTAGACCTGGAGCGGCGGCGTGGGCCGACGGCGTCCCGACCTGCGGATGAGCTGGGGGCGGATGCCCTTCGCCTGCGCGGCCCGGATGGTCTCGGCGATTGGGCCGTTCCGGGGGGCGTGGGGGGTCGTCCCCCCACAGGAGACCGGCCCGGGGTCGGTGAGCTGCTCGATCCGCTCCGGCCAGGGGCCAGGGTGCTCGATGAGAAGCCAGGAGCGCGCCTTCGTCGTCGCGCTCGCCGCGCACGGCCGCTCGCCGGTATGGCTTCCCGGACAGTGCGCGCAGCCCTTACCACGCGTCAACGAAAAACCCCCGCCCCGATCCTTGGACCTCTTAGGTTAGGTTAACCTAAATAGCCTCCGCAGGGCCAATGGGGGTGGGCGACATCACCCCGAGGGCGCGGAGGAGTGTCCGCGCGGTGGGCAGCGCGGCGGCGCGGTCGGTGCCGACGAGCCCGATCCGGGTCCGGCGGTCCAGCAGGTCGGCGGCGTCCAGCGCGCCCTCGTGCAGCGCGCCCCACGCCAGCTCCGCGCCCAGCACCGGGAGGCCCGGGACCACCGGCTCCAGCAGGCCCGGATCGTCGGCGGCGAGCGCGGCCAGCAGCGGCGCCTCCGTCCCGTACCGCTGGACGAGGCGGCGCGGGGCGTCGAGCGCCGCGAGCCGGGCCGGGTCCGCCGCCCCGACCAGCGGGAGCCGCGCCGTGCGGCAGGGCCCGGCGTGCAGCCCGCGCGCGGTGATCGCCGCGTCCACGGCGTCCTGCGCCATCCGGCGGTAGGCGGTGAGCTTGCCGCCGACGACCGTGACGACCCCGTCGGGCGAGGTCAGGACGGCGTGCCGCCGCGACAGGTCGGCGGTGTCGCCGTCCCGCCCGGTGTCGAGCAGGGGGCGCAGCCCGGCGAACGCGCCGACCACGTCCGCGGGCCGCAGCGGGACCTCCAGCGCCGACGCGAGCACGTCCAGCAGGAACCCGATCTCCTCTCCCGTCGGGCGCGGGACGTCCGGGACGGGCCCCTCGGCGGGCTCGTCGGTGAGCCCGGCGTACACGCGGCCGTCGCCCTGTGGCAGCACCAGCAGGAACCTGCTCCGCGCGCCCGGCACCGGGATCTGCAACCCGGTCTGGAGCCCGCGCAGCGCCTCCGCGCGCACCACCAGGTGGGTGCCCCGCGAGGGGCGCAGCCGCACCCCGTCCACGAGGCCGCCCGCCCAGACCCCGGCCGCGTTGACGACCGCGCGCGCCCGGACGGTGATCTCCGCGCCGGTCAACTCGTCCCGGACCAGCGCGCCGTCGCCCGCGAGCGCCACCGCGCGGCAGCGGGTCAGGACGCGGGCGCCGTGCGCGGCGGCGGTGCGCGCGAGGGCCGTGACCAGGCGCGCGTCGTCGGCGAGTTGCCCGTCCCAGGACAGCAGCCCGCCGCGCAGCCCGTGCTGGCGCAGCGCGGGTGCGAGCCGCAGCGTCTCGACCGCCGACAGCCGGCGCGGGCCGGGGAGCACCGAGCGCGGGGTGCGGGCGGCGAGACGCAGCACGTTCCCGGCCCGCGTCCCGGCGCTGACGAGCGCGGCCTGCGGGCGCGACACCAGCGGCGTCAGCGGCAGCACGAACGGCAGCGCGCGGACCAGGTGCGGGGCCGTACGGCACATCAGCACGCCCCGCTCGACGGCGCTCTCATGCGCCACGTCCACCTGTCCGGCCGCCAGGTAGCGCAGCCCGCCGTGCACCAGCTTCGAACTCCAGCGGGACGTGCCGAACGCCAGGTCGTGCGCGTCGATCGCGGCGACCGACAGTCCACGGGACGCGGCGTCCAGCGCCACCCCGGCGCCGGTCACCCCGAGCCCGACGACGAGGACGTCCACGACCTCGTCTGGCAGCGCGGCCAACTCCCGCTTCCGGCGCGCTGCGTTCAACGACGACCGCACAGGGCTGTTCCGGGGGGCGTGGGGGGTCGTCCCCCCACCAAGGAAGGACCCGGTCATGGGGCGAGCATTCTGTCTAGGACGGCGCGCAGTTCCGCGTCGAACGCGTCTGGGGACAGTTCCGGGTCGTCGGTGGTCATCGTCGGGCCTGAGAGGGCGAACGACTGGACGACCAGCAGCACCGCGCGGGCCTGCCGTGCGGGGTGGCCCTTGCGGACGGTCCCGTCGTGGTGGCCCGCGCGCAGGGACTCCTCGAACAGCTCCAGGAACGCGTGCTGGCTCGCGCCGAGCCGGTCCAGGACGTAGGGGAGCAGCAGCTCGGGGTCCACCTCGACGATCTTGCGGAGCAGCGGGTGGGCGCGGAACGCGCGCACGCCCGCGACCAGGCCGTCCACCAGCCGGGGGCGGACGGCGCGGCCGTCGTCGGGCGGGCGGACGTCGGCGCCGATCCGGATCCACTCGCGGGTCATCAGGTCCGCGACGATCGTCCGGACGTCCGGCCAGCGCCGGTACAGCGTCATCCGGGACACGCCCGCGCGGCGCGCGATGTCGGTGAGCGTGGTGCGGCGCACGCCGACGGCCAGGACGCAGTCGCGCGCCGCGTCCAGGACGGCGTCGTCGGCGGTCCGGCCGCCCGCGCTGTTGTGACGGTTAGACGTCATGTGTCACAGTGTAAGCACAGGAACGGGGAGGCGCGGTGGCGGAACGGGACATGCTGTGGAGCGGCTGGGGCGATCCTTCCCGGGCCGCGCCGCTGCCGGAGCCAGTGGTCGGGCTGCTGCGCGACCTGCTCGGGGTGCGTCCCGCCGAGGCCCCGCCCGTCGCGCTGGCGGACGTGAAGGTGCCGCCGTGCCGTCTCACGTCCGACGACCTGGACGCCCTCGCCGGAACCGCAGTCGTGCGCACGGACGCCGAGACGCGCGTCCGGCACACCCGGGGCAAGTCCACCTCCGACCTCCTGCGGCTCCGCGCCGGGGACGCCTCGGACGCGCCCGACGCGGTCGTCCTGCCCGGCTCCCACGACGAGGTCCTCGCGGTGCTGCGCGCCTGCGCGGCCCGGGGGATCGCGGTGGTCCCGTTCGGCGGCGGAACCTCGGTCGTCGGCGGCCTCACCCCGCGCGGCGGCGCGTTCGTCGCGCTCGACCTGTGGCGCATGAGCGCACTCCTGGCGCTGGACGAGACGTCCCGCACGGCCGTCCTCCAGCCGGGCCTGCGGGCGCCCGAGGTGGAGGCGCTGCTGGCCGCGCGCGGGTACACGCTCGGGCATTTCCCGCAGTCCTACGAGTGGGCGTCGGTCGGCGGGTTCGCGGCGGCGCGCTCCAGCGGGCAGGCGTCCGCCGGGTACGGGCGGTTCGACGACATGGTGGTGGCGCTCACCGTCGCCACCCCCGAGGGGACGCTGGACCTCGGCCGCGCGCCAAGGTCGGCCGCAGGGCCCGATCTGCGGCAGCTCGTCCTCGGCTCCGAGGGTGCGCTGGGTGTGATCACGTCGGTGACCGTGCGGGTCCACCCCGTCCCGGAGGAACGGTCCTACGAGGGCTGGCGCTTCACGACGTTCGACGCGGGCGCCGCCGCGCTGCGGAGGCTCGCCCAGGACGGCCCGCTCCCCGCCGTGCTCCGGCTCGGCGACGAGGCCGAGACCATGGTGGGGCTCGCCGACCCTTCGGCGGTGGGCGCCGCGTCCGACGCGGGGTGCCTGGCGGTCCTTGGGTTCGAGGGCACCGCCGAGGCGGTCGCCGCGCGCCGCGAACAGGCCGCTCGTGTGCTGGCGCGGGCGGGCGGCGAGCCGCTCGGCGCCGCGCCCGGCGACCGCTGGGAGCGGGGCCGGTTCGACGCCCCCTACCTGCGCGACGCGCTGCTCGACGCGGGCGCGTTCGTCGAGACGCTGGAGACGGCGACGTTCTGGTCGGGCCTCCCGGGCCTGTACGAGGCGGTGCGGCGGGCGCTGACCGAAACGCTGGCGGGCGCGGGCACGCCGCCGCTGGTCATGTGCCACATCTCGCACGTGTACCCGTCCGGCGCCTCGCTGTACTTCACCGTCGTGGCCGCGCAGGGGAGCGATCCGGTCGCGGACTGGGCGCGGGCCAAGGGCGCCGCCTGCGACGCGATCCTCGCCGGCGGCGGGACGATCAGCCACCACCACGGCGTGGGCACCGACCACCGCGACTGGTACGCGAGGGAGATCGGCCCGCTTGGCGCGTCGCTGCTGCGCGCCGTCAAGGAGCGCCTCGACCCGGCCGGGATCCTGAATCCCGGCGTCCTCGTCCCGGCGGCGGGGGAGTAGCGCGATGGAGGCCAGGCAGGAGTCCCGGCGCGCGTTCACCGCGATCGTCAACCCGGCGGCGGGCGGGTCCGCGCCCGCCCGGACGCTGATCCCGCTCGCCCGGCTGCTGCGCGAGGCGGGCGCCGACGTCGCGGTCGAGTACAGCCGCGGGCTGGAGCACGCCGCCACGCTGGCGCGCGCCGCCGCGGGCGCCGGACGGATCGTCCTCGGGGTCGGCGGCGACGGCATGGTCGGCCGCGTCGGCGGCGCCCTCGCCGGGACGGACGCGGTCCTCGGTGTCGTGCCCGCCGGGCGCGGCAACGACTTCGCCCGGCAGCTCGGCGTCCCGTCCGAGCCGGAACGGCTGGCCCCGCTACTGCTGGACGGGGCGCCGCGCGCCGTCGACGCCATCGAGGCCAACGGGAGGGCCGTCCTCGGCAGCGTCTACGCGGGCGTGGACGCGGTCGCCAACCACAACGCCAACCGGGCCCGGGTGCTGCGCGGCTCCGCCGCCTACTACGCCGGGGCCCTGCGCGCGATCGCGACGTGGCGCCCGGCGGACTACCGGGTGACCGTGGACGGCGCGGAGCACCTGCGGCAGGGGTACACCGTCGTCGCCGCGAACTCCGGCTACTACGGGTCCGGCAAGCACATCGCCCCGGGCGCGCGCGTGGACGACGGCCTGCTCGACGTCGTCCTCATCCGGCGGGCGCCCCGGGCGCTGTTCTTCGCCGTGATGCGCGAGCTGGAGGACGGCGCGCACGTCCGGCGCCCCGAGGTCGAGGTGCTGCGGGGGCGGGAGGTGCGGATCGAGCTGGCGGGGCCGTCCGCCGCGTCCGGGCGGAGGCTGCCCTACGGCGCGGACGGCGAGCTGCCCGGCGTGCTGCCGGTGACCGTCCGGGTGCTTCCGGGCGCGCTCAGGATGCTCGCCCCGGCCCCCGATACGGCGCTCTGACCTGCCGTCTCACAAAGATCCGAGATTTGGACCCCGCGTTTAGGTCGATTTACGCGTGCATTACGGGCCCCCGGATAGCGTCATTAACGTCCCGTTTCGGGACCTTGGGGCCGTCTGTGGAGGCATCATGGGAAGGCGACTGTTCGCCGTTCTGGGGGGACTCATGATGACCACGGACGCCCTCGTCGTGGTGGCGCCGGCGTCCCTGGGGGTGGCGTCGGCGCCCACGACTTTCCGGGCCCGTGGAGCCGCGCGCGCATCGCGCGTCCGGCATGTCCGGCCCGTCCCGATCCGGAGCCTCGCCGCCCCCGTCGCGCGGGCGGCCCATACCGCATCGATCTTGTGATGTGGATCACGGTCTAGCATCGGGGTCGCATCGGGCGGGTATCCGTTCTCACACCTCCGCCACCTTCTCGGCCATCTGGCCTGCATCGGCCAACTTCGTAGGGCATCGTGGCCGCGATTCTCGGTGAGATTCGCAGTGTGATCGTTTGGCGGAGGTGGTCGTGACAACCGAGTCATCAGGGCCGGGGTCCGCTTCAGGCGGGCTCGACAACGCGGCCTACGCGCAGATGAGGCAGTCGCCGGAGTTCGAACGGCTACGCCTCGCCTTCCGCCGTTTCGTCTTCCCCATGACGGTGGCGTTCCTGATCTGGTACCTGCTCTACGTGGTGCTGTCGGCCTACGCGCGCGGCTTCATGGGGCACAAGCTGTTCGGCGAGATCAACGTGGCGCTGGTCTTCGGCCTGCTCCAGTTCGTCTCGACGTTCCTCATCGCCTGGCTGTACGAGCGGTACGCGCGCGGCACGCTCGAACCGCTGGCGGCCTCCGTGCGCGACACCCGCACGGGCACCGGCACCGGCGGCGCGGGCACCGGCGCGGGCGCGACCGCCGCGAAGGGCCTCAAGAAGGACGAGACGAAGAAGGACGAGTCCGAGGAGGGCGGCGCGTGAGCCCCCAGCACCTCGCCGCCCCCGTGCTGGCGGCCTCCGACAACGAGCACCGGACGATCTCGCTGGTGCTGTTCGCCCTCTTCGTGGCGCTCACCCTGTGGATCACGCTCTGGGCGTCCCGGCAGAACAAGACCGCCGCCGACTACTACGCGGGCGGGCGCGCGTTCACCCCGCTCCAGAACGGCCTGGCGATCAGCGGCGACTACATGTCCGCCGCGTCGTTCCTCGGCATCGCGGGCCTGTTCGCGCTGTCGGGCTATGACGGCTTCCTGTACTCCATCGGCTTCCTGGTCGCGTGGCTGGTGGCGTTGCTGCTGGTCGCCGAGATGCTGCGCAACTCCGGCCGGTTCACGATGGCCGACGTGCTGGCGTTCCGGATGCAGCAGCGGCCCGTCCGGGCGGCGGCGGGGATCTCCACGATCGTCGTGTCGATCTTCTACCTGCTGGCCCAGATGGTCGGCGCGGGCGCGCTGGTCGGCCTGCTGCTGGACGTCGACGGCGAGGCCGCCAAGATCTGGACGATCGTCGCCGTCGGCGCGCTGATGATCTTCTATGTGACCGTCGGCGGCATGAAGGGCACCACCTGGGTCCAGGTCGTCAAGGCGGTCATGCTGATGACCGGCGCCGTCGTCATGACGGTCTGGGTGCTGTCCAAGTACAGCTTCAACCCGTCGGACCTGCTCAGCGACGCCGCCGACAAGAGCGGCAAGGGCGACAAGTTCCTCCAGCCGGGCCTGAAGTACGGCGCCACCACCGTGTGGTCCAAGCTCGACCTGCTCTCGCTCGGCCTCGCGCTCGTCCTCGGGACGGCGGGGCTGCCGCACATCCTCATCCGCTTCTACACCGTCCCGACCTCCCGCGCGGCCCGCACGTCGGTCAACTGGGCGATCGGCATCATCGGCGTGTTCTACCTGATGACGCTGGTCATCGGGTTCGGCGCGGCGGCGCTGGTCGGCGGCAAGGCGATCGCCGCGCAGGACAAGGGCGGCAACACCGCCGCGCCGCAGCTCGCCCAGGAACTCGGCGGCGGGGCGGGGTCGACCGGCGGCGCGATCTTCCTGGCGATCATCGCGGCGGTCGCGTTCGCGACGATCCTCGCGGTGGTCGCGGGCCTCACGCTCGCCTCCTCGTCCTCGTTCTCGCACGACCTGTTCGCGAACGTGTTCAAGCGAGGCAAGGCCAGCGAGCGGGACGAGGTCGTGACCGCCCGGTACGCGGCCGTCGTGATCGGCGCGGTCGCGATCGTCCTGTCGATCTTCGCGCGCGGGCTGAACGTGGCGTTCCTGGTCGCGCTGGCGTTCGCGATCGCCGCGTCCGCGAACCTGCCGACGCTGCTGTTCTCGCTGTTCTGGAAGCGGTTCAACACCGTCGGCGCGGTCGCGGGCATCTACGGCGGCCTCGTCGCGGCCGTCGGGCTCGTGCTGCTCAGCCCGATCTGCTGGGGCGGCAAGACCGACACCCTGCCCAAGGGCAACGTGGACGCGCTGTTCAGCGAGACCACGGTCGCGCCCATCCCGTTGCAGAACCCCGGCCTGATCTCGATCCCGATCGGTTTCCTGTGCGCCTACCTCGGCACCGTCCTGTCCAAGGAGCGCACGGACGACAAGTTCGCCGAACTGGAGGTCCGGTCGCTGACCGGAACCGGCGCGCATTGAGCCCCGCCGGGTTCGGCCGGGTCGCTTGACTGGCGGAACACCTCCGGGACAGGCTGTGAGCACCCCCTCACCGCCCCCGGAGGTGTTCTGTTGCGTGCAGAGGACGGTGCGGAGAATCCCGCGGAAGCCGTCGTCGAAGGTGCGGCCGACGACGGAGTGGAAGGCACCGCGGAAGGCGCCGCGCACGACGTCTCGGTGCCAAGGCCGCGCGTCCCGGCGTCCGCCAACTCGCGCACGTCCGAGTCGGGGGCCGGGTGGGAGTGCGGCGCGCCGGGCACGTTCAACTCGCTGCTGCCCGACCGCGTCCCGGGGTTCTCCTGGCGCCGCCCGAAGATCCTGTGGCGGTCCCGCAACGACGTGGTCGCGCGCCTGTTCGGCGACCCGGCCGACGCCATCCGCCGCCGCTGCGTCACCGCCCTCCGCGAACGCGGGACGCCCGCCGCGTTCACCGTTCACCGGTCCTCGCCCGAGTTCTCGTTCGTGCTCGTCGGCGACACCGGCGAGGGCGACAAGTCGCAATACGCGGTCGTCCCGCCGCTGCTGCACGCCGCCGCCGGGACCGACTTCATGGTCATCGCCAGCGACGTCATCTACCCGGCGGGCGACGCGGCGGAGTACCCGGCGAAGTTCTTCCGGCCCTACAAGGACTACCCCGCCCCCATCTACGCCGTCCCCGGCAACCACGACTGGTACGACGGGCTGCGCGGCTTCCTGCACGTGTTCTGCGACCTCGACGTCGACTGCGCGCCGCCGCCGTGGCGCGGGCCGCTGGCCTTCGTGCCGCGCCTGTTCTGGCGCGCGTCCGGGACGGTCGAGCCGAGCGTGCTCGCCGAGGCGCGGCGCACCTACCGGGGCGCGCCCGGCCAGCAGGCCGCCCAGCCGGGGCCGTACTGGGCGATCGACACCCCGTCCCTGCGCATCGTCGGCATCGACACCGGCATCACCGGGCGCATCGACCGCGACCAGGGCGAGTGGCTGCGCGAGGTGTCGGCGGGCCCCAAGCCCAAGATGCTGGTCACCGGCAAGCCGCTCTACGTGGACGACGACCTCCGGCCCTGCCCGATCGAGGGCGGCGGGACGGTCGATGAGATCGTCCGCGACCCCGCGCACCACTACGTCGCGGCGATCGGCGGCGACATCCACAACTACCAGCACTACCCGGTGACGCTGGACGACGGCCGCGTCCTGCACTACATCGTCTCCGGCGGCGGCGGCGCGTTCATGCACGCGACCCACGTCATCCCCCGCACGCACGTCGTGGACGAGGCCGACTTCCGCTGCTACCCGCTCCGGGGCGACTCCCTCTCGCGCTACAGCAGGCTCTACGGCCGGTGGCTGCGGCTGCCGAGGCTCTTCGAGCTGAGCCCGCGGGAGGCGACGGCCGCCGTCCAGCACCGCCTCGGCATCGAGCCGGGCCGCGGATACGGCAGCCCCGCGCCGTCGGCCCGCGCGCGTTTCGTCGCCGCGCTCCTCGGCGTCCCGCGCGGTGGCCGGCCCCGGCCGCGCTTCGTCCGCCTTCCGGTGCGCAAACTCCCCCAGCGGTTCCGGTCGGAGCTGGCCGACTGGGACACCCCGCCCTTTTTCAAGAACTTCCTGCGGGTGGACGTGACGGAGCACGAGCTGCGCATCCGATGCTTCGGCGTCACGGGCTGCGGCGACCACGAAACGTCACCGCCCATCGAGGATGAGGTGCCGATCCCGCTGCGCTAGGTCTCAGATCGGATAATCTTGACGGCGAATATCGGCCAAATATCGTGATCTTGACGCGGGCGGCGTCCCCGACCGTTACAGTCTTGGCTCACCACACGGGTGAACGGTAACGGACGGTCGGCCGGAAAACGACCGCGTCCTTCAGGAGAGCGATGAGCTACCCCCAGCAGGGCCAGGGCCAGCCCTACCAGCAACAGCAGCAGCAGGCGTACCAGGGCGGCTACGCCCCGGCGCCGCAGCACCAGCAGCAGCAGGCGCCCGTCGCGCGCGGCGCCGGCGCCAACATGAAGCGCCGCAACCCCGTCGGAGCCTGGCTCGGGCTGCCGATCATCACGTTCGGCATCTACGGGATGGTGTGGTTCTTCAAGGTCCACCAGGAGCTGCACGAGTACGACCGGCGCATCGACAACGCCGCGACCAACGCCCTGCTGTCGATCCTGTTCGGCAGTATCACGCTGGGCATCTGGCCGCTGGTCATGTGGGTGAAGCTCGGCGGCCGCATCGCCGAGGCCCAGCGCGCCGCCGGGCTGCCCGCGAGCTGCAGCGGCGGCATGGGCTTCCTGCTCGGCATCCTCGGCTTCGGCGTCCTGTACTACCAGCTCCAGCTCAACAAGGTCGTCGACCGCTACGGCGACACCCCGGCGGGCCAGCAGGTCTCCCTGGTCGCCTGACCCTCCGGGCGGCAGAGGCCGCGGCCCTGGCCTCCTGACCCATCCGTGCCGAACCCCTCCGCGCCCCCACGGGCGCGGAGGGGTCGTCGCATGTCCGCGCGGCGCCCGTCCGCGATTCTGTCGGAGGCGGCCGCCACAATGGCGGGGTGCGGATCGCGGTGGCCGCCGACGGCGGAGGCGGGGGAGTGCTGCGGCCCTTCGCCGAGGACGGCGCGCCCACCGGCCCGGCGTGGCGGGCGGCCGACCTGGTCGCCGAGATCGCCGCGCGGGAGCGGTCCGACGCGCCGCGCTGGGTGTGGCCCGCCACCGCCCGGCTCTACCCGGCGCTGCTGGACGCCGGGGTGCGGGTGGCGCGCTGCCACGACCTCGAACTCGTCGAGACGCTCCTGCTCGGCCACGCGGGACGCTACGGGGAGCCGCGCTCGGTCCGCGCCGCGTGGGCGCGGCTGCGGGGTGACCCCGTCCCGCCCGACCCTCCGCCGCCGCGCGCGGAACCCGCGCAGGCGTCGCTGTTCGGCGACGACGCCCCCGGCGCGCCCGACCTCGCCGACGACATCGAGCAGGTCGTCGCCGTCCACGCCGCGCAGCAGCGGGCGATCGCCCCCCTGGAGGGGTTCGCGCTGCTCGCCGCCGCCGAGTCCGCCGGGTCGCTGGTCGCGGCCGAGCTGAGCCACGACGGGCTGCCCTGGTCGGCCGTCGAGCACGACGCGCTGCTCACCGAACTGCTCGGGCCCCGCCCGTCCGGCGGGCTGCGGCCGCGCCGGCTCCAGGCGCTCGCCGACCAGATCAACGCCGCCTTCGGTGCCGGTTTCGGGGCCGGCTTTGAAGGCCGCGCGCACGTCAACCCCGACTCCCCGGCGCAGATCGTCAAGGCGTTCGCGGCGGCGGGGCTGCCCGTCGCCTCGACGCGCGCGCACGTGCTCAAGCGCCTCGACCACCCCGCCGTGCCGCTGCTGCTGGAGTACAAGGAGCTCGCCCGCCTGCACACCGCCTACGGCTGGGGATGGCTCGACACCTGGGTCGCCGGGGGGCGGTTCCGTCCCGAGTACGTGGTCGGCGGCGTGGTGTCGGGCCGCTGGGCGACGAACGGCGGCGGCGCGCTCCAGATCCCGCGCGTCCTGCGCCGGGCCGTCGTCGCCGACCCGGGCTGGCGCCTCGTCGTCGCCGACGCGGCGCAGCTCGAACCGCGCGTGCTCGCCGCCCTCGCGGGCGACCGCGCGTTCGCCGACGCCGCCGCCCACGGCGACCTGTACGCCGCGCTGTCCCCCGCCTTCGGCCCGGAGCGCCCCGGCGGCGCTGTGGCCCCCCAGCAGGGCTCCCGGCGCGACCCCGAGTCGCTCAGCCCACGCGACAAGGCCAAGCTCGCGCTGCTGTCGGCCATGTACGGCGGCGGGACGGGCGAGGGCGTGCACCTGCTCGGCGTCCTGAAGAGCCGCTTCCCCGACGCGTTCGAGTACGTGGAGGCCGCGGCCCGCGCGGGCGAGAACGGGCACCTCGTCCGCTCCCGCCTCGGCCGCACCTGCCCGCCGCCGTCGGCCGGCTGGCGCGAGCTGACCGCCGCCACCGACGACCCCGACGACGACGCGGGCGAGCGAAGGCAGGCGACCGCCGCGCAGGCGCTGCGCGGCCGGGGCCGGTTCACCCGCAACTTCGTCGTCCAGGCGACCGCCGCCGACTGGGCGCTGGCCCTGCTCGGCTCGCTGCGCCGCCGCCTCACCGCGCTCGGCCCGCCGCGCCTGGTGTTCTTCCAGCACGACGAGGTGATCGTGCACACCCCGGCGGAGCTGGAGGGAGAGGTGACCGCCGCCGTCCACGCCGCCGCCGAGGAGGCCCGCCGCCTGCTGTTCGGCGACACCTCCGTCGTGTTCCCCATGGAGACCGCCGCCGTCGACCGCTACTCCGACGCGAAGTGACCCGTGGCATCGTGGGGACGTGGTCTCCTACACGGTGCTGATCGAGGTCCGCTACGCGGGCGCCCAGACGGTCGAACGGGAGGCCGCCCGCCGCGCGCTGGCCGCCGCCCTCGACGGCCCCGATACCTCGGACGGCCCCGGCAACACCCTCCAGCTCCGCACGACGCTGGACGCGGACGGCCCGCGCGCCGCCGTCGAGCACGCCGACGAGGCCCTCACCCGCGCGCTGCTCGCCACGGGCCTCTTCGAGGAGTTCGACATGGCCCGCCGCGTCCTGCACGTCGCCCCCGCGGACCTGGCGGAACACCTCTTCGCATGGTCCCCCGACCACAGCCCGACCACCCGCGCCGCGAACGCGCGGCGGACACGTGGCCCCGCCTGGCTCCGGAGGATGCGGCGTCGCCTTGGGTCAGGGGCGGGCTAGTTGGCGGACGCGGGCGGCTTCGCGGGTGAGGTGGTCGCGTTCGGGGACGGTGGTGGCGGCGCGTGCGGCCTGGGCGTAGAGGTCGGCGGCGAGGGCGATGTCGCCGGCGCGTTCGTGCAGGTAGGCCGCGGCCGCGGTGCGGCGGGGCAGGTCGGGGGCGAGGTCGGCGAGCGCGGCCAGGCCCGCGCGGGGCCCGGTGGCCTCGCCGACCGCGACGGCGCGGTTGAGGCGGACGACCGGGCTGTCGGTGAGCCTCAGCAGCTCGTCGTACCATTCGACGATCTGCGGCCAGTCGGTCTCGGCGGCGGTGGGGGCGTCGGCGTGCAGGGCGGCGATCGCGGCCTGGGCCTGGTACTCGCCCAGCCGGTCGCGGGCCAGCGCGGCCTGGAGGATCGCCACGCCCTCGGCGATGAGGGCGGTGTCCCAGCGCGTCCGGTCCTGCCGGGCGAGCGGTACGAGCCCCTCCGGGCCGGTGCGGGAGGCGCGGCGCGCGTGGTGCAGCAGCATGAGCGCGAGCAGCCCCGCGACCTCGGGCTCGCCGGCCAGCGCGGCGAGCTGGCGGGTGAGGCGGATCGCCTCGGCCGCGAGGTCGACGTCCCCGCCGTAGCCCTCGTTGAAGACGAGGTAGAGCACGCGCAGCACGGTGGCGAGGTCGCCGGGCCGGTCGAGCGGCTGCCCGGTGATCCGGCGCTTGGCGCGGCTGATCCGCTGCGCCATCGTCGCCTCGGGGACGAGGTAGGCCGCCGCGATCTGCCGGGTGGTCAGCCCCCCGACCGCGCGGAGCGTCAACGCGACGGCCGAGGCGGCCGGGAGGCTCGGGTGCGCGCACAGGAAGTAGAGCCGGAGCGTGTCGTCGGTGGACGGGGCCGGCCCGGCGGGCGGCTCGACCTGCACGGCGAGCTCCCGGTCGCGCCGCGACGCCGCGGCCCGGGTGGCGTCCAGGAACTTGCGCCACCCGGTCGCGACGAGCCAGCCCTTCGGATCGCGCGGCGGGTCCTGCGGCCAGGTGGAAAGGGCCCGGATCAGGGCCTCCTGGACGGCGTCCTCGGCCGAGGCGAAGTCCGCTCCGCGCCGGACGAGGACGCCGATCACCGCGGGCACCAGGCGCCGCAGCTCCGCGTCGTCCACGTGCCGAGCGTCGTCCACGTGCCGAGGCTAGTGGACGACGCCGCGGACCAGGCCGCCCACCTCGGCGCGGAGACGGACGAACTCCGGGTCGGCGCGGGTGCCGATCTGGTCGCGGTCCGCCGGGAGCGTGACCGCCAGCTCGTCCCGGATGCGGCCGGGGTTGCGGGCCAGCACGACGACGCGGTCGCCGAGGTAGACGCTCTCGTCGATGTCGTGGGTGACCAGCAGGATCGTCATGCCCTGCGCGCGGTGCACCTGGAGGACGAGGTCCTCCAGGTCCTCGCGGGTCTGCGCGTCCACCGACCCGAACGGCTCGTCCATCAGCAGGAAGGACGGCTTGTAGGCGAGCGCGCGGGCGATCGACACGCGCTGCTGCATGCCGCCCGACAGCTCCCACGGGTACTTGGACTCCGCGTCCGCGAGCCCGACCGACTTCAGCGCCTCGGTCGCCTGCGCGCGCCGCTCGGCCCGGTTCGCGCCGCGCCGCCGCAGCGGCAGCGCCACGTTGTCGCGGACGGTCAGCCACGGCAGCAGCGAGCGGCTGTAGTCCTGGAACACGACCGCGAGCTCGTCGGGGACGCCGTTGATGGGCGTCCCGTTGAGGACGACCTTGCCTTCGCTCGGCGCGATCAGCCCGGCGATGCAGCGCAGCAGCGTCGACTTGCCGCAGCCCGACGGGCCGACGATCGTGACGAGTTCGCCCTCGGCGACCTTGAGGTCCATGCCTTTCAGGACGGGGGTGGAACCACCGTAGGAGTGGCCCAGCCCGGAAATCTCCAGCATTCTGATCACCGCGCCCAGGGCTCGTAGAGGGAGGGGTCGCCTTGCTCGACCTGGACTTCCACGAGGTAGGGGCCCTCGTGGGCGAGCGCCTGCGCGAGCGCCTCGTCCAGCTCGGTCGTGGAGGCGACCGTCCGGCCGGGGACGCCGAGCCCGGCGGCGACGGCCGCGTAGTCGATGCCGGCGATGTCGGCGCCGGGGACCGTCTCGATGTCGATGCGGCGGCCGAGCGACCGGATCGCCCCGTAACCGCCGTTGTTGACGACGACGACGGTCAGCGGGACGCGCAGCTGCGCGGCCGTCCAGAGCGCCTGCACCGAGTACATGATCGAGCCGTCGCCGATGACGCAGACGATCCGCTCGCCGTGCCCGGCCATCGCGCGGCCGACCGCGACGGGCAGCGCCCAGCCGAGCGCGCCGCTGCCGGAGGCGAGGAAGCCGCCGGAGCGGGTGATCGGCATCCGGGCGTGGAACAGCTCGCGGTGGCTCGGGATCTCCTCCACGATCACCGCGTCCTCGGGCAGCAGGTCGCGGAGGGTCTCGACGGCGAGCGCCGGGTCGATCGGGTCGCCGCCGCGCGGCGGGTCGGGGCGCGGACGCGGTTCGGGCGCGGGCCGGTCGGCCTTCTCGACGAGGTCGAGCAGCCCGGCCAGGGCGGGCCGCAGCGTCGTGAGCAGGCTGGTCCCGACCGCCGACCAGGCCGTCTGCGCGGGGTCGCAGTCGAGGTGGAACAGCCGCGCCCCGGCGGGGACCACGTCGCCCTCGCTGGCGACGTGGTAGGTGAACACCTGCGTGCCGAGGACGAGGACGACGTCGTGCCCGTCCAGGCGCGCGGCGAGCTGGTCCTTGACCGGGGGCAGGAACCCGCGGAACAGCGCGTGGTCCTCGGGGAACCCGGACCGGCCCGACAGCGGACTGATCCACGCGGGCGCGACGAGGCGCTCGGCCAACTCCACGACCTGGGGCAGCGCGGCCTCGTCGTCCACGCCGGACCCGACGACGATCACGGGGTTGCGGGCGGCGTTCAGCGCGTCCGCGACCTCGCGGAGCGCGGCCGGGTCGGCGGTGAACGCGGACCTGACCTCGCGGTGCGGGACGGGCGCGGCCGGGCGGTCCCAGTCGTCCTCGGGGACGGAGATGAACACGGGCCCGCGCGGCGGCGTCATCGCGACCCGGTACGCCTCGGCCAGCGCGGCCGGGACGTCCTCGGCGCGCTCGGGCTGGCGGCTCCACTTCACGTAGGGCCGGGGGAACGTCGCGGGCTCGTCGGCGCCGAGGAACGGGCGCGACAGCAGCATGTCGCGGGACTGCTGCCCCGCGAAGATCACGAGCGGGACGCGGTCGCGGTAGGCGTTGAACACGGCGCCGAGCGCGTGCCCGACCCCGCCCGCCGAGTGCAGGCTGACCAGCCCGGCGTTGCCGGTGCCGAGCGCGTGCCCGGCCGCGGCGGCGACCGCGACCGTCTCCTGGAGGGCGAGGACGTACTCGAAGTCCTCGGGGAAGTCGCGGAACATCCGCAGCTCGGTCGAGCCGGGGTTGCCGAAGACCGTGGTCATCCCGGCCCGCCGGCAGAACTCGAACACCGCGTCCCGGACGGTGGAGCCGGTCGTCATGAAGCCGCCTTTCGCGCCCCGCGGTGCCAGGACAGGACCCGGTGCTCCACCGCGAGCAGAATCGTGTTGAACAGGTAGCCGAGGACGCCGAGGAGCACGATGACGCACCAGATGGTGGGCATGTCGGACACGCTCGTGGCGTTGGTCAGCTCGAAGCCGACGCCGTCGCTCGTGCCGGGCAGCAGCTCGGAGAAGACCATCAGGATCAGCGACAGCGACAGCGCGAGCCGCAGCCCCGCG
Source organism: Actinomadura terrae (assembly GCF_022751215.1). Classification (GTDB taxonomy): domain Bacteria; phylum Actinomycetota; class Actinomycetes; order Streptosporangiales; family Streptosporangiaceae; genus Spirillospora; species Spirillospora terrae. The sequence goes on from NZ_JAICDG010000003.1 coordinate 507,669, forward strand.
AAGATCTTGGGCAGCGCCGAGGGGATGATCAGGAACCGGATCCGCTCGAACGCCGTCAGCCGGAACGTCTCGGCCGTCGCCATCTGCACCGGGTCGACGGCCCGCACGCCGTCGGCGGTGTTCAGCAGGACCGGCCAGATCGCGCTGAAGATGATGGAGGCGACCTGCATCTGGGTACCGAGGTCGAACAGGACGATGAACACCGGGACCAGCGTCGGCGGCGGGATCACCCGCGCGAACTGCATGATCGGGTTGAGGTAGGCGAGGGCCTGCTCGGAGCGTCCGATCGCGATGCCGAGCACGATCCCGGCGACCGTGGCCGCCGCCAGCCCGAGCGCCATCCGGCCGAGGCTCGGGAAGATGTTGCCGGTCGCCTCGCCGTTGAGGAACAGGTGGCTCGCCGGTCCGGTGAACCACAGGTCCTTCATGTGCTTGGCGATCTCCCACGGGGGCGGGAAGAACGGGCTGTCGGAGATCCGCGTGGCGACCTCCCACGCGGCGACGAGGATCACGAGGGGCAGCCAGCGGTGCAGGGCGCCCCGCACCAGCGCCCCGGCGACGCCGCCGCGGGCGCGCGGCGCGGACGACACGGTCGCGGTCGCGGTGGTCACGCGGCACCACTCCTCTCGCTCGTCGGGGTAGGGGTCCGGCCCGCCGAAGTGCCGGTCCTGCTCGCAGTGCCGGTCCTGCTCGAAGCGCGGGTCATGAGGCACCGCTCCGGAGCGCGAAGTGCCAGCGGAACAGCCGGTTCTCGGCCTGCACGAGCAGCGTGTCGCTGAGGAGGCCGAGGCAGCCGGCCCACACCGTCCCGGCGAGGACGTCGCGGGTGCCGTCCGGCACGTTGCCGGCGTCGGCGATGAACATGCCGAGCCCCTCGCCGAAGCCGGAGAGGATCTCGGTGCCGACCGCGAGGATCAGCGCGATCGAGGCGGCGAGCCGCACGCCCGTCGCGATGAACGGGGCCGCGCTGCGCAGCGACACCCGCAGCAGCACCTGCATGCGGCTGAAGCCGAAGGTGCGCAGCGTCTCCTTCGCCGTGGGGTCGACGTCGTCGAGCCCGTACATGGTGTTGAACAGGATGGGCCAGCTCGCCGCGTAGACGATGAGCGGCACCTCCATGCCCAGCCCGGAGCCGAGCACGAGCCCGGCCAGGGGGATGAGCGCGACCGAGGGGATCGGGCGCAGGAACTCCACGATCGCGCGGGCGCCGGTGTTGATCGCCGGGACGCTGCCGAACAGCAGCCCGAGCGGCACCGCGATCAGGATGGCGAAGCCGAGCCCGAGCCCCCAGGCGGTGATCGTGACGCGCACGTTGTGCAGGAACTCCGCGTCGCCGAACAGCTCGAACGCGCGGGCGACCACGGTGGAGGCCGGGGGCAGGTAGGAACGGTCCACGAGGTCGGCCCGCCCCAGGGCCTCGCTCGCGAGGAACAGGACCGCCACCCCGACGGCCCCCCGCGCCCACTTGCCTGGGCGCGAGAGACCGCGGGACGACGTCGACTGGTGTGTCATGGGTGAATCCGGTGTCCCGCCGTCAGGCGGTCGGCTGGAAGAGGATGGTCTTCATGTCGGGCTTCTGCTTGAGCAGGCCCGCGGTGGTCATCAGGTCGACGACCCGCTGCATACGGGTGGTGTTCAGCGAGGTCGGGTAGCCGGGCAGGGTGATGACCGAGGCGACCTGCGAGTCGATCCGGGCGTAGCCGGGCAGGACCTCCTCGACGCGCTTGCGGTCGCCGGTGGCGATGCCCTGCGCCTTCATGATGGCCCGCTGGAACGCCGCCGCGGTCTTGGGGTTCTTGCTGGTGAAGTCCTGCGTGCTGACGTAGCCGCTGATCGGCAGCCCGGTCACCGGCTCGCTGCCGCCGTCCACCGCCACCCGCGCGCCCTGCTTCTTCTGGGTGTCGGAGAGGAAGGGCTCCACGATGTGGACGGCGTCCACCTGGCCCTTCTCCAGCGCGGCGGCCATCTGCGGGAACGGGATCGCCACGTAGTTGACCTTCGCGGAATCCACGTTGTTCGCCTTGAGGATCGCGTTCAGCGTCAGCGACTGGATGTTGTTGAGGATGTTGACCGCGACCTTCTTGCCTTCGAGGTCCTTCGCGGTCTTGATCTTCGAGTCGGACTTGACCAGCACGTTCATCATGTTCGAGGTGAGGGTCGCCCCCTCGGCCACGATGCTCAGCTTCAGCGTGCCCTTCTCGTTCGCCTGGAGGAAGGAGACGTAGTTGGCGCCGGCGATCACGTCCACGTCGCCCTTGGCGAGGGCGGGCAGCGCCTGGATGCTCTGCTGGACCGGCTTGATCTGTACCTTCAGGCCCTCGGCCTCGAACAGCTTCTGCTTCTGCGCGATGTGCAGGGCCGCGCCGTCCACGAGGGGCAGCGACGCGACCGTCAGTGTCTTCTTTTCCAGTCCCTTGCTACTCCCGGAGGAGTCGTCGGAGTCTCCGCAACCGACGGCGAGGGAGGCGACCAGGAGAAGAGCACCGAGGAGAGCAGAGCGACGTCCGGATTGCCTCATGGCACTCCTATCTCATCAGGGGAAGATGCTGGCGTGGTCGGGTTGACCAGGGCGAAAGAGCCAGGGGGGACGACTGTGGCCACTGTTCCCGCCGCGCCTGATGATCACGTTCGGGGAGAGTATCGCGGGTTGGGCGTCTTGGGTGGTTTGCTTCCGGATTGCGTGACTGTCTTGTGTCCTGCGGGTCTTGCGTGACGCATGGTATGTCGGCGACTACTCCGTCCCGCACGTCCCGTGTTCCACTGGACGGTACGGCCCGTTGGTTTCTCGCCGGGCAGGGCGGATTCGGTCCGTCCGTCCCGCCCTCATCGGTCCTTTCGGTCAGGAGTGACCGTCCATCGCCGGACGGCTCCGGAGCGTGATCGGTCGGAGCGGTCCACAATCGGGCCCGGGAAGGTCACGATCTTGAATCGATCCCGGGCGAACAGCGAGCGTCACGAGTCGAGTCCATTCGATTACTGAGTGAACATGTGCGGAACGTGATCGACCGTACCCGTGAAAACGGACAGACAGTAACGAATCCCCGATTGTCGCGTTAGTCCATATCGAACCGCCTAGGGTCCTTTGCGGCCCATCCCTGGATGTGCTGCAATGTCGAGCGCCGGAGGCGGAACGATGTTGCATTTGGACTCTTCGTGGTGGTTCGGCCACAGGGGATGCGGCACATCGTGATCGAGAGGGTGTTTACGCCGGATGCAACCAAGCGACGCAGGTCGCGACCTTCCCCGACCCGGGGAGGTCGAGGCACGGTCCGATCCTTCACCACGGACGGGCAGCAGGTTCAGCCTGCGGAACTGGCGGGTGCCGCAGCGCCTCGTCGTGCTGATCCTGGTGCCGACGGTCGCGGCCGTCGCACTCGCCGGGTTTCGCATCTCGGGCTCGGCGAGCCGGGCGGAGGCGTACGGGCGGGTCGAGAAGATGGCCGACCTCGGCGAGAGCACCACCCGGTTCCTCCAGGAGTTCATCGCCGAGCGCGACACCGCGGTCGAGTACATCGCCTCCAACCATGACCCGGCCCTGCTGGGCGCGTTCCAGGACCGGCAGCGCCGGACGGACGCGCAGCTCGGCGCCGTCCGCTCCGCCGCCGGGCGCATCGACTCCTCCTTCGGCGGCGAGGCCGTGCGCGACGCGACCGCCGTGCGCGGACGGCTGGACGGCGTCAAGGCGGTCCGCTCCCTCGCGACGAGCACGAAGGTGCCCGCGTTCACCGTCCTCCAGAAGTACACCGAGTCGGCCCGGGAGCTGACCGGCATCCTGGACGCCCTCTCGCAGAACGTCGCCGACGACCGGCTCGCGGAGGCCAGCCGCGCGCTCGGCTCCCTCTCGCGCGCCAAGGAGGCCGTCTCCCGCGAGCGCGCCCTGCTGCTGATCGGCGCGCACGGGCACCGGCTCGCCACCGACGAGCTGAACGCGCTCACCGCAGCGCGCGCCGAGGAGGACAGCGCGGTCACCGCCTTCCGCGGCTCCTCCTCGGTCGCCCAGCGCCAGCTCTTCGAGGACACCGTCGTCGGCACCCGGATCGACCAGGCCCGCGACCTGCGGCAGCGCGCCATCACCGCCGCCAGCGCCGGGAACGGACGGCTCCCGATCGCGCTCGGCACCTCGCACGCGGCCCTCGTCATCCGCAGCGCCATGACCGAGATGGTCGACCAGATGCGCAAGGTCGAGGAGTCGCTGGCCGGCGACATCCGCAAGATCAGCGACGAGCGGGGCGCCGACGCCCGGCAGTCGACGATCACCGACGCGATCGTCGCGGCCGTGCTGCTGCTGTTCGTCCTGCTGATCACCGCCTTCATGGCGCGCTCGCTGGTGAAGCCGCTGCGCCGGCTCCAGCAGGGCGCCCTGGAGGTCGCCGGTACCCGGCTGCCCGGCCTGGTCGACCGGCTCCGCGACCCCGAGGCCGCCGCCGGCGGCATCGAGGTCCAGCCGATCGACATCGACTCCACCGACGAGATCGGCCAGGTGGCCCGCGCCTTCGACGAGGTCCACCGCGAGGCGGTGCGGCTGGCTGCCGACGAGGCCGTCCTGCGCGGCAACATCAACGCGATGTTCGTCAACCTCTCCCGCCGCAGCCAGTCGCTGATCGAGCGCCAGCTCCGCCTCATCGAGGAGCTGGAGCAGAGCGAGCGCGACGAGGAGCAGCTCGCCAACCTGTTCCGCCTGGACCACCTCGCCACCCGTATGCGCCGCAACTGCGAGAACCTCCTCGTCCTCGGAGGGCAGGAGCAGGCGCGGCGGTGGAACCGGCCGGTCCCGCTCATCGACGTCGTCCGCGCGTCCCTCTCCGAGGTGGAGCAGTACGAGCGGGTGGCGCTGCGGGTTCAGGGCGACATGACCGTCGCCGGGCCCGTCGTCAACGACCTCGTCCACCTGCTGGCCGAGCTGGTCGAGAACGCGACGGTGTTCTCCGCCGAGCACACCAAGGTCACGGTGTCCGGGCAGCTGCTCAGCGGCGGCGGCTCGATGCTCCAGATCACCGACAACGGCGTCGGCATCTCGCCCGAGGAGCTGGAGCAGGCCAACTGGCGGCTCGCGAACCCGCCGGTCATCGACTTCTCCGCCGCGCGGCGCATGGGCCTGTTCGTGGTCGGCCGCCTCGCCGTCCGGCACGGCATCCGGGTCGAGCTGCGCGCGGCGCAGGGCGGCGGCCTCACCGCGTTCGTCGTGCTGCCGGACGCGGTGGTCAGCCCCGGCGAGTCCGCCGGGATCGGCTCGCGCGGCTTCGGCGCCGGCGCCGCGCCCCGCGAGGCGGGCGCGTCCGGCGGCGGACAGCTCGCCGCGCTCACCACGACGACCGAGCCGCCCGCCCTCGGCGCGGGCGGCGCCGGCGGCGCGTTCGAGCAGGCCGGGACGTTCGGGCAGGGCGGCGCGCTCCAGCAGGAGGAGTACGGCTCGGGCCCGCATCCCTCCCTCGGCTCAGGCCCGCAGCCGTCGCTCGGCAGCGGCGGCCACCCCATGGTCGGCGGCAGCGGCGCGCACCGCGTGGTCGGCGGCGGCACGGGACCGATGGCCCAGGCGGGCGGCGGCGCGCACGCCGTCCCGCCCGGCGCCGTCCCGCCCGGCGTCACCGGCCCGATGCCGATCGTCCCGCCCGTCGACCAGCGCCCGGCCGACGCCTCGCCCCCGGCCGGCGAGCCCTACCCGTCCGAGCCGTTCGGCTCCGACGCCTACCCGGTGCAGCCCCGCACGCCCGCGGACGACCGCCCCTCGCGCGCGCCCGGCGAGCTGCCCGTCCGCGAGCCCGGCGCGAACCTGCCGGGACGCCCGGGCGCGGGCGACGGCCAGCCGAACGGGCTGTTCCAGCCGCGCGGTGAGCAGCCGCGTGCTGAGCGGCCACAGGGCGAGCAGCCGGCGGGCGAGCGGCCGCGCGGCGCCGCGGGCCGCAACGGGCTCTACCGGCCCGGCCGGCACACCGGACCCCAGTCCGTCGTCCCCGAGGCGCAGCCCGTGGTGCCCGAGGCGGGCGCCCCGCGGCACATCCCCTGGGAGACGGGCCCGCTCCAGCAGGTCGGCGGCGACACAGGCCCGCTGCCGTCCGACACCCTCGCCGACGGCTCCCCAGGCGGCGCGCGAACCCGGCCCAGCGGAGGCGGGGCCCCGTGGGGGGACAACGGCGTCCCGGCGGCGCCCGACGAGGCGCGGCCGGCCACGCCCACGCCCAACCCGCCGGAGGACGCCATCCCGGAGCCACCCGTACCCGAGCAGTCCGGATTCGAGTCGCCGACGCCGGCCGCCGCGGCGGCCGAGCCCGCGCGGATCCCGCCGCCGCCCCGGCCCGCCGCCGGGCCCAAGCGGGTCCCCGAGCGCTCGCCGATCTTCGACGCGATGCAGTCGGAGTGGTTCCAGCGCAGATCGGACGCGTCGGCGGGCGAGGACCCGCCGAAGGACTGGGAGTCCCCGGCGGACGCGGGCTTCCGCGCCGCCGAGGCCGTCCGGGAGCCGGTGACGAGCACGCGCACGTCGGTCGGCCTCCCCAAGCGGGTACCGGGCAAGAACCGCGTGCCCGGCGCGGTGGGACGCCAGGCGCAGGCGGGCCAGGGACCGGCGCAGGGCGGACCGGCACAGGGCGGACCGGGGCAGGGCGGACCGGGGCAGGCCGGTCCGCTGGGCGGGCAGCCGCAGGCGGGGCAGGCGCAGCCCGCCGCGCAGGACCGCCCGGGACAGGAAGCACAGGGCAGGCAGGCGCAGGGCCCGCAGGCCGACGCCGTGCGCAACCGCTTCGCGAGCTTGCAGCGAGGCGTCCATCGGGGCCGCACCGAGACTCGCGGCGGCACGTCAGGTGAGGCGCCGTCGCAGGGCGACGACGAGACAGGAGGCACCCGATGAGCGGGCAGGATCTCAACTGGTTGGTGACGAACTTCGCGGACCGGGTCCCGAAGGTCGCGCACGCCGTCGTGGTCTCCTCGGACGGCCTGCCGATGGCCTACTCCTCGGGCTTCCCGCCCGAGCGCGCCGACCAGCTGTCGGCCATCGCCTCCGGGCTGATGAGCCTGACGCAGGGCGCGGCGAAGATCTTCGACGCGGGCGGGGTGAGCCAGACCGTCGTCGAGATGGACCGCGGGCTGCTGTTCGTCATGTCGATCACCAACGGGTCGGTGTTCGCGGTGCTCGCCGCGCCCGACTGCGACCTCGGCCTCGTCGCGTACGAGATGACGCTGCTGGTGGAGCGGGTCGGCCGGGTGCTGACGCCCGCGCTGCGCACCCCGGAGCAGCAGCCGCCGTACCCGGGGCCGCCGGTGACCGAGATGGGCGCGGGGCCCGCCCGTTATTGACCGGACTGACTCTGACGGAGGTCGGGCGAGATGGATCGAGGCAGTTCCTACGGAGGCGGTCCGGGAGGTCCGGGCGGCCCGGGGCGCTGGCCGGGGGACCAGGGGCGGATGCCGGGGCCGGGGGGCCGGCCGCCCGCACGTGAGGAGGAGGACGCCAGCTCGCTGGTGCGCCCGTACGCCGTCACCGGGGGACGCACGAAGCCGCGGTACGACCTGGCCATCGAGGCCCTGGTCACCGCGGCGCCCTACCCGCCGCGGGACGTGGCCGTGCTGACCCCGGAGTACCGGGCGATCATGGACCTGTGCCGGTCGGCCCGATCGGTGGCGGAGGTGTCCGCGATGCTCCGCATCCCGCTCGGCGTCGCGCGGGTGCTCGTCGCCGACATGGCCGTCGAGGGACTGCTGCGCCTGCACCAGTCGCGTCCCACCACGACCGGCGGCCAGCCGGACCTCCGTTTGCTAGAAAGGGTGCTCAGTGGCCTTCGGAAGCTCTGATCAGGTTCCACCCCCGGGGCCGCACGGCGCAGAGGCCGAGCTGACCTCTGTGAAGATCGTCGTCGGCGGCGGGTTCGGCGTCGGCAAGACCACCTTCGTCGGGTCGGTCTCGGAGATCATGCCGCTCACCACCGAGGCGGTGATGACCGCCGCCAGCGCCGACGTGGACGACCTGTCGGCCGTCCCCGACAAGACGACGACCACGGTCGCGATGGACTTCGGCCGCGTCTCGCTCGACCGCGAGCTGATCCTGTACCTGTTCGGCACGCCCGGCCAGCACCGCTTCTGGTTCATGTGGGACGACCTGGTCCGCGGCGCGATCGGCGCGGTCGTGCTGGTCGACACCCGCCGGCTGGAGGACTGCTTCGCCGCCGTCGACTACTTCGAGGAGCTCGGGCTGCCGTTCGTCGTGGGCGTGAACGGGTTCCACGGCGAGTTCCAGTACGCGGTCGAGGACATCCGCGACGCCCTGTCGATCAGCGGGCACGTGCCGATCGTCCAGTGCGACGCGCGCAACCGCGAGTCGACCAAGCAGGTGCTGATCACGCTCGTCCAGCACGCGATGTCGGTGCACGCCACCGCCGCGCCGGGGACGACCTCCCCGAGCTGGACCTGACCCTCCCCGCGCGCACGCCGGCCGCCACCCTCCGGCCGGGGCGTGTCGTCTCGCCCACATCAGGGCGGTCTACGGTCGCGTAGGTTGCGTGCACCATGCATCATTGCCCACGTGATCGAGAACGAACGGGCACGGGGGACGGCGATGGAAGAGATGGGGCGGATCCGGACGTACGTGGCCCTCGGCGACAGCTTCACCGAGGGCCTGAACGACCCCTATCCGGGTGAGCCGGACCGCTTCCGCGGCTGGGCCGACCGGCTCGCCGAGCACCTCGACGCCCGCGACCCCGGCCTGCACTACGCCAACCTCGCCGTCCGCGGCAAGCTCGTCCGGCAGGTCGTCGAGGACCAGGTGCCGCGGGCCGTCGAGCTGGAGCCCGACCTGGTGACGTTCTGCGCCGGCGGCAACGACATGCTGCGTCCCGGCGCCGACCCGGACGCGCTCGCCGTGGTCTTCGACGACGCCGTCCGGCGGCTGCGCGGCACCGGCGCCCGCGTGGTGGTCTTCACCGGCTTCGACCCGCGCGGGCTGAACACCGCGACGCGCATCCGCGGCCGGGCCGCGACCTTCAACATGCACCTGCGCGCGATCGCCGACCGCCGCGGCTGCGACGTCGTCGACCTGTGGTCGCTGCGCGTGTTCAACGACCGGCGCGCCTGGTTCGAGGACCGGCTGCACCTGTCGCCCGAGGGGCACCGCCGCATGGCCCTGCGCGTCGCGGAGGTCATCGGCGTCCCGGTCGAGGGCGACTGGCGCGAGCCGTGGCCGCCGCTGGACCCCGCGAACTGGCTCACCTCGCGCCGCGCGGACCTCTACTGGGCCCGCGCGTACCTGCTCCCCTGGATCGGGCGCCGCGCCACCGGCCGCTCCTCCGGCGACGGCCGCGTGCCCAAACGCCCCAACGCGCGCCCGCTCTAGTGGCGCGACGGGATGTGCGTGATCGAGCCGGGTCGTAGGGTGCATGCCAGACGTACGTCACCCCCGACCCGCTGCGTAGGAGAAGGACCCCTCTGGTGAGTGCCCCCCGGCTGCCGGACCATCTCGAAGTGCTGCTCACGGACGAGCCCGTCCTGGACGTGTACGCGTTCGGGCCGTGGCGCGTCCCCGACGGCCTGTACGAGGAGATGCGCGAGCGCGCGGTCGCCTACAACGCCGACCCGCGCGCGATCGTGCTGACCAGGCAGCTCAGCGACTTCTACGGCAAGGACACGAGCGCGGCGGGCGCCGAGCAGTGGTCGCTGCTGACGTTCCTGCTGGGGGCGTCGGCGGTGCGGGGCGGGACGCGCGGCGACGTGGACTACGAGCTGCTGTCGGCGTTCCTCGCGACGCCGGAGCCGGCCGTCCGGGACCCGCTGGCGTGGTTCACCCAGGGCGGCCGCTGGCGGCCGCCGGGGCTGTGGCTCCCCGAGCCCGCCGGCGACGACCGGGAGCGCCGCGCCGTCATGTTCGAGCTGGCGCGCGCGGGCCTGGACGTCTTCGACGGGCTGGAGCCGCTGGAGCGGCGGCGCCGGACGCTGATGGACCTGTTCGACCGGCGGGCGTCCGACCCGGTGCTGCGCGAGCAGGACATGACCGTCCCGCAGAAGGCGCTGGAGGAGGTGTGGACGGCGGGCCTCCGCGACGACGAGCTCGCCGTGCTGCCCGAGATGGCCGGGCCGCTCGCCTACCTCGGCTGGGCGTGCGAGGGCCTGGACGCGGCGCACGAGCGGCTCGCCGGGGCCGTCTCCGACGGCGACGACCCGGACGTCGCGCTGGCCCTGCTGCTGCTCGCGGCGGAGGCGCGGGTCGTCCCGGCGGAGCTGGCGGTGGCGCTCGGGACGACCCGCTACGAGAACCTGGAGGAGCGGTTCCAGGCGGCGCGCGAGGGCTTCGCGGCCGAGGCGTGGCAGCAGGACGTGCGCGCCTGGCTGGCCCGCGCGCTGGTCGCGGGCGAGGCCGACGCCGCGCGGGCCTGGCTCGACATGGCGGTGCGGATCACCGGCGCCGTGCAGGGCCTGCCGGACGCGGCGATCAGCCCGCGCTGCCGCGTGCCGGTCCGGCCGTTCCAGGCCGACCTGCGCCGGCTGTTCACGGCGCGGCGCGTGTTCAACCCGCTGGGCTCGGCGCTGTTCCCCGAGCGGGTCGCGGACGAGCGTCCCGGCCGGGCCGCCGACGACGGGCGCTCCGCGCGCGACGAGGCCGTCGCCGAGGCGATCGTCGGGCAGCCGGAGCTGACCCGCGCCGTCCAGGACGCGCTGGCGGCGCGGCTCGCGGGGGAGCGGCCGGTCCGGCTGCTGGTCGCCGGGCCCGAGGGGACCGGCAAAGGCACCGCCGCCGAGGTGCTGGAGCGCGTCCTCGCCGAGCGCGGCGTGCTGCGCGAGGCGCTGTGGGTCTCCGACCAGGTGTTCGCCTCGCTCGGCGTGAGCGACGCCGTGCTGTGGCTCCAGGCCCGCGTCCGCGACTGCGTCGAGGCGCGGATGCTGCTGGTCGTCGACGACCTGGAGCGGCTCGTCACCTACGAGCGGTGCGGCCCGGCGGCGGTGGAGGAGCTGCGGCGGCTGCTCGCGCGCTCGCCGGCGCTGGACGTCGTCGCGCTGTGCCGGCCGGGCGGCGACCGGCGGCTGATCGACGCCAATCCGGCGCTGGTCCGGGCGTTCGAGGTCGCCCGCACCCGCGACTTCGCCGAGGACGACTACGCCGAGCTGTTCACCCGCGCCGCCGCCCGGCGCGGCGCGCGCGTCGCGGACGGGGTCGCCGCGACCGCCGGGGTGCTGCTCACCCGCACGCCGCCGCTGCTCAACCTGCGCGGCGCGCGGCTCGTGGAGCACATGGCCGGGCAGTGCGTCGCCGCCGCGCGGGCCCGCACCCCCGCCGACGAGCTGGAGATCACCGGCGCGGACCTGCCGCAGCGGATCGTGCACGGCCGCCGCTCCGACCGCGACCCGCTCGCCGAGCTGGCCGCCTGCGCCGGCATCGAGCCGGTCAAGCGGGAGGTCGACGCGCTGGTCGCCGAGGCGAAGGCGGCGAGCCTGCGCCGCGAGGCGGGGATGGCGGTCGCCGCGCGGCCCCGGCACCTGGTGTTCACCGGCAACCCCGGCACCGGCAAGAGCCTGGTCGCGCGCATCCTCGGGCGGATCTACGCCGACATCGGGGCCCTCTCCTCGGGCCACATGGTCGAGGTCGACCGCGCCGAGCTGCTCGGCGAGTACTCCAGCGAGAGCGTGCTGCGCGTCCGGCGGGCGGTGGAGCAGGCGCTCGGCGGCGTCCTCGTCGTCCGGGACGCGCACGTGTTCGCGCCGTCGGCCGCCGAGGCCTCGCGCGGCCGGGAGGTGCTGGACGTGCTCGGGACCGCCGTCCAGGCGCACGCCGACGACCTGGTCGTCGTGCTGACCGGGCCGGAGGCGGAGCTGAACGGGCTGCTGAAGTCCACGCCCGACCTCGCCGCGTTCTTCCCCCGCACGATCCGCTTCCCCGACCTGGCCGAGGACGAGCTGGTCGAGGTGTTCGCCGCCAAGGCCGCCGACGCCGGGTTCGCGCTGGCCCCCGGCGTGCTGGACAAGGTCCGCGCGCTCGCCCAGGCGGCGCCGCGCGACCGCGGCTTCGGCAACGCCCGCATCATGATCAACCTGCTGGACCGGGCCGTCGCGATGCAGGGGCGCCGCGTCCTGGCCGACGGCGTCGTCGACGAGAACGAGTCGCTGGACGAGATCCTGCTGGAGGACGTGCCCGACACGCTCGCCCGGGGCCGCGAGGAGGGGTCGGGCGATCCGCTCGCCGACATCGGCCGCCTCATCGGCCTGGACGCGATCAAGGCGGAGGTGGCCTCGCTGGTCGCCGAGGCGCGCGCCGAGCAGATCCGGCGGGACGCGGGCGTCCCGATCGCCTCCCCAGCCCGGCACATGGTGTTCATGGGCAACCCCGGCACCGCCAAGACGACGATCGCGCGGCTGATCGCCGCCGTGTACGCGCAGCTCGGGCTGCTGTCCTCGGGCCACCTCGTCGAGGTCACCCGCGCCGACCTCGTCGCCGACTACATCGGGCAGACCGCGCCCCGGGTGCGCGGCGCGGTCGAGCGCGCGCTCGGCGGCGTCCTGTTCGTGGACGAGGCGTACGCGCTGTCCTCGGCGGGCGGCGACGGCCGCGACTTCGGCCACGAGGCGGTCGCCGAGCTGCTGCGGCTGATGGAGGAGCACCGCAACGACCTGGTCGTCATCGTCGCGGGCTACGACGCGGAGATGGAGCGGTTCCTGAAGTTCAACCCGGGGCTGGACTCCCGCTTCCCGAAGGTGCTGCGCTTCCCCGACTACTCCGCCGACGAGCTCGTCACGATCTTCGAGTCGATGGCGGCGGAGAAGGGCTTCGAGCTGGCCCCCGGCCTGCTGGACGCGCTGCGCCGGCTCGTCGCCGCGCTGCCGCGCGGGGCCTCGTTCGGCAACGCGCGGGTCGTCCGCAACCTGCTGGAGGCGGCCGTGTCGCGGCAGGCGGGCCGCATCACCGCCGCGCACGACGCGGCCCCCGGCGAGGTCGACGCCGCCGAGGTGCGGCTGCTGCGGCCCGAGGACCTGCCGGACGCCCCGTCCCGCGACGACGCGGGAGGCTTCGGCCCCTACATCTAGCCGCCGGTCGGGTAGTTCGATTCGAACGGCGGAATTATAATGCGGGCGGTTTGCGTGTTCAGTGAGCGCAGAGCGGAGTTGACATTATGGAACCTGTCCGCTCCGCCGCCTCGGGGGCCGCCGCCGAAATTATCGACTATGTCGACTCCGACGACCGATTCGTCCGCAGCGGTCCACGCGGCAAGGCCGCTGCGGAGGGTCTGTACTACCGGGTCGCGGCGACCATTGTGCACACCGGTGACGGCCGCGTCCTCGTCTACCGGAGGCCGTCGCACGCCGCCGTCTTCCCCGGCTACCACGACGTGCTGGTCGGCGGCGGGGTCAGAGCGGGAGAGGACTACCGGCAGGCGGCGATGCGCGAGCTCGCCGAGGAGACCGGGCTGCGACCGGCGGTGCGCGAAGTCCTGCGGGTCCGCCATGACTCCCCGGTGGGCCCCTGCCACCTCGCGGTCCACCTCGCCCTTCTCGACGGCCCGATACGAGCGGCAGCCGACGAAATGGAGCAGTATCGATTGCTGCCCCTCGCAAATGTCGTGTCCGACCCGCCGCAACCATTCGTCCCGGCGGGTCTGGAGACATTGCGCCGGCTGTTACCGGATTTGCAATCGGCGGCTTCACAAGGCGGCGGATCACTGCGCGACGCGGGGCCGGCCGCGGCCGCCGCTCCTTTCGCATCGGCCCTCCGGCGCTGCCGTGACCGTCTGGCCCAGCGGGTCGCCGCGCTGGTGGGCCCCGACGGACTGGTGGCCGCCCCATGCGAAAGCCGCGTCCTGGAATCGGCTCTCCTGCTGCACCTGCTGGAATCGGAGTCCGTCGCCCCCGGGGCCGCGAACCGGCTGCGCCGCCACCTCCGAGAGCGGATCGTCGCAGACCCTCCCGACGCGTTGCAGTGCGCCTTCGCCCGGCTCGTCCTCGCCGAGGACGGGTCTGGAGCAGACGGTGTTGTCCTAGACGCGGTGCTGTCCTCGTTCGAGCACTTCAGCGCCGCCCGCAAGCAGTTGATGTTCCAGACCCTGCTGGCCGAACTCGGCGGGGCCGACTTCCCGACGTCCGGTTTCGCCGCGTTCGACGCCGACCGGCAGCAGAGCTGGCTGCGACTTGAGATGTGCGCCCTCAAGGTCATGGCGGCCCACGGCGCCGGCGCGCCGGCCGCCGTCACGGACCAGGACTGGGCGCGTCTGGCCCCGGCCGTCCGGCCCGGACCGGTATGGGAGGGCAACCATCTCGCCCGCCTGCTGGGCCTGCTCGCGTTGCGCCACCACCGCTCCCACCGGCCGTCCGTCCGGGAAACGCTGGGCCGCATCACCGCCGAACTGCGGCCCGACGGCGGCCTGCCGTTCATCACCGGTATGGACGTCTTCGCCACGGCGATCGCCGGCAACGCCCTGAAGCGCACCAGCCCCGACGGCGCCCTGACCGCATTCATGGCCGACGCTCTGGCCGCCCAGCAGCATCCCGACGGCGGCCTCGGTTACACCGTCGACGTCGGCCAGAGCGACGTCGACGACACGTCCTACACCATCGAGTTCCTGCGCGCCGCCGCGCCACTGCGGCACGCGGCGGCCATCCGCGGGGCGGAACGCTTCCTCCTCCGGCAACGCAACCCCGACGGCGGATTTCCGACCTTCGTCCACGGCGGCCCCTCCGAGGTCACCATGACCGCGGCCGCCGTCAACGCCCTCGCCGCCGACCCCGCCCACCGGCGAACCGTCGAGCGCGGGGTGGCCTTCATCGTGGACCGCGCCGAACGAGGCGCGGGCGGCGAACGCAGCTGGAGCCGGACCGCCACCAACGCGGCCTTCCGGACCGCGCTGGCCTGCGACACCCTGACGACCCACGCACCGGCCTCGCTGCGAACGGCGGCCGCGGGCCACCGGCGGCGCACCGCCGGACACCTCACCGAGACACAGGGCACGGACGGCGGGTGGGGACACGACCCCGGCGATCCCAGTGATCCGATCAGCACCGCCTATGCCGTGATCGCCCTCACCTCCATGCCCCAGCGCACCGGCGCACTGCACCGGGCGCTCTCCTACCTCGCCGAACAGCAGCAGCCGCACGGCGGCTACCACAGCAGACCCGACCAGGCAGGGCCGCGCCCGCTCCTCTACAACGCTCCGGTCCTCGCCGACGTCTGCGTACTCCTCGCGTTCGCCCACGCGGTACCGCTCCCTCACTGGTACGCGGCGCCGTAGGCGGCGGCCTGGAGGTTGTACAGCTCGGCATAGAGGCCGCCGTGCGCCATCAGCGTGTCGTGGTCGCCCTCCTCGATCACCCGGCCCTGCTCCAGGACGTGGATCCGGTCGGCGTGCCGGACGCTCGCCAGCCGGTGCGTGATCAGCAGGACGGTCCGCCCGTCGGTGTGGGCGCGGATGCGCTCGAACAGCAGGTGCTCGGCCCGCGCGTCCAGGGCGGCGGTGGGCTCGTCGCAGATCAGCAGCGGCGCGTCCCGGTAGAAGCCGCGCGCGACCGCGAGCCGCTGCCACTGGCCGCCCGACAGGTCGGCGCCGCCCTGGAAGCGGCGGTCCAGCAGCGTGTCGTAGCCGCGCGCCAGCTCGGCCACGACCTCGTCGGCGCCCGAGGCGCGCGCGGCCGCGAGGACGGCGGGCTCCCGCGTCCCGTCGTCGCGTTCCATCGCGATGTTCTCGCGCGCCGTCATCGGCCAGTGCGTGTACTCCTGCGCGATCACGGCGACGCGGTTCCACACCTGTTCGGGGGAGACCCGCGACAGCGGCACGCCGTCCCAGAGGATCTCGCCGCCGTCGGGGTCGTACAGGCCCGCCATGACGCGGGAGAGCGTGGACTTCCCGGAGCCGTTCTCGCCGACCAGCGCCACGACCTCGCCCTTGCGCAGCTCCAGCGATATCCCCCGCAGGGACGGCTTGTCCGCGCCCGGATAGGTGAAGGTGACGTTCTCGACCCGGATGCAGTCGAAGTCGTCCGGGAGCGTCTCCTCCTCCTTCTCGACGGCGGACGGCAGCGCGCGGCCCGGGATCTTCGCCTCGGCGGTGTCGCAGAACGTCAGGTAGTCGCCGAAGTACAGGCCCTGCTCGTAGCACTGGTTGACGGCGAACACCAGGTTGGCCAGCGACGTCTGGCCCGTCCTGATCGCGAGGACGGCCGTTCCCGCGACCGCCAGCGGCACCGCGCCCTTCCACAGCATGAACCCCAGCGCGACGTAGACGGCGCCGGTCGCGAGGCCCTGGAGCACGTCTCCGGCGACCTTGGCGACGGTCTGGCGCCGCGCCAGGTCCAGCTCGACGCCGCGCTGGTAGGCGGCGAACCGGTCGTACTCCTCCAGCAGGAACCGCCGCATCGTGAACGAGCGGACCTCGGCCGCGTGCCGCCGCTCGGTCATCAGGTCCGACAGGATCCACTTGCGGCGTCCCACCTCCACCAGCCTGAGCAGCGTGACGTAGCGCATCCGCGCGCTGCGGACCGACGCCCATCCCTCGGGCAGCGCCGTCAGCAGGAGCAGCGGCAGCAGCAGCGGGTGCAGGACGCCGAGCGTCCCCGCCGCCGCGACCAGCCCGACGGCGCCGGTCAGCACGTCCACCGCGTGCTGGACGACCCGCGGCGCGGCCTGGAGGCCCCGGGTCTCCGCGCGCTTCAGCTCGTCCAGGAAGTCGGGGTCGTCGAGCGCGGTGAGCGCCACCCTCGTCGTCGCCTCGTACAGCCGCAGCTCGACCAGCCGCTCCACCTGCGGCTCCAGCCGCGCCTGCGCCCAGCCCGCGCCCGCCTGCAACCCCGCCCGCAGCGCCGCCGCGCCCGCGACCAGCACCAGCGAGGGCAGCGCGTCGCGGACCCGGCCCGGCGTCGGGCCCCCGCTGAACAGCGCCGTGAGCACGCCGGTCGTCGCCAGCAGCCCGAACGCGGTGAACACGCCCGCGAGGAGGTTCAGGGAGATCGTCACCACCGTGTCGGCGCGGCTCGCACGCCACGCCAGCCGCGCCGCCTGGCCGATCACCGACGGTAGCCGCCGGGCCATGACGCGCATCCCGGTCTCGGCCAGCTCGCCGGTCCTGGTGTACCAGTAGTGGGTGGCGAGCTCGGGCAACTCCGGTGCCCTTTCGTCACTCCCGCCTCTCCTGCCACGCTTCTTACCAGCTCTTTTGCGACGTTTCTCCGCACGTACGCCCATCCGGTTCCGCCCCTCGCCCTCAGGTACCACCCGGCAAAGGAAGTGTGCGACGAGAGGAGGAGGTTGTCCCCCTTTCGTGTCGCAAAGAGTGGCTATCTGGAGTTGTGGACAATCCTGCGCCGGATGGACGCGCCCGCCGCCCGAGTTGTCTAGGGTCTACGGCATGACCGACGGCTGGCCGGAGGGCTGGACCCGCAAGGAGGGCGACCGCGTGGCACGCAGCAGGCACGAGTCCGCACCCGCGGACCATCCGCACGCCTACGAGCCCGACCCCTACGCGGACCCGTACGCCGGAGACCAGCTCGCCGGGGGCCGGATCGGCTTCGGGGACGAGCCCCCCGCCGGATACCGGCGGCGCCGCCGGAGGCGCTGGCCGTACGTGCTCGGCGCGCTGGTCCTCGTCCCGCTGCTGCTGCTCGTCGGCGCGTACTTCTACCTGGACTCGCGGCTCAAGCGCGAGTCCGTCCTCACCGACTACGCCGGCCGGGTCGCCGACACCCCCGGCACCAACTGGCTGGTCGTCGGGTCCGACAGCCGCGAGGGCATGTCCAAGGCCGACCAGCGGCGGCTGCGCACCGGCTTCGCGGCGGGCCGCCGCACCGACTCGATGATGCTGCTGCACTACGGCTCGGGCGGCACGTCCCTGATCAGCCTGCCCCGCGACTCCTACGTCCCGATCCCGGGGCACGGGTCGAACAAGCTGAACGCCGCCTTCGGGTTCGGCGGGCCGAAGCTGCTCGTCCAGACGGTGGAGCGGGCCACGGGCGTCCACATCGACCACTACGCCGAGATCGGCTTCGGCGGCTTCGTCGGCGTGGTGGACGCCGTCGGCGGCGTGGACATCTGCGTCAAGGAGAGGCTGGACGACCCGAAGGCGGGCCTGAAGCTCAGCCCCGGCTGCCAGACGCTGAACGGCGGCCAGGCCCTCGGCTACGTGCGGACCCGCAAGTTCGCCCGCGCCGACCTGGAGCGCGTCGAGCACCAGCGGCAGTTCTTCGGCGCGCTGATGAAGAAGGCCACCGGCCCCGGGACGCTGCTCAACCCCTTCCGCGGCTGGCCGCTCGCGACCAACGCGACCAAGAACTTCCTCGTGGACGACGGCGACCACCTCTACGACCTCGTCCGGATGATGTGGGCGATGAAGGGCGTCAGCGGCGGGAACGGCGTGACGACCACGGTCCCGATCGGGGGCGTCGGCCACACGACGGCGGCCGGCGACTACATCACCTGGGACAGGGCGAAGGCGGCCACGCTCTTCGACGCGCTGAAGTCGGACCGGAAGATCCCCGAGAGCGTCATCACCAAGTAGGGGCGGCCGGGACGGGTGGGGACGGATCGCGGTGGTGCCCGGTTAGGCTCGGGGCATGACAGAGGTGACGCCGAACGGCGAGGATCTGGACGAGCTGCCCACCAAGGAGCTGTACGAGCGGGCCACGAAGCTGGCCCGTGAACGCCGTGACGTCGGTTTCCTGTGGGATCTGCTGCGCGCGATCCCGGCCGCCGCCGCGGCCACCGGGGAGGTCGGGCGCGCCGAGTTCGACCTCCTGCACGGGCTGTCGCTGCTGGAGGAGTTCACCCACGCGGGCGAGGGCGAGCTGGCCGACGCCCTCCGCCCCTTCTACATCGACTACCTCGCCGAGCCCCGCACCCCCTGACGCCCCGGTCCGCCGGGCCCCGCGGGATGTGGCGCCGAGGGGACATGGACCTGTCTTTGCGTGCCGTTGATCTCCATCCGGCCGTCGCTGGGAAACACTCTCTGTAGGCATCTGACCGCAGAGGGTGGTTCGAGTGAACAAGAAGTACGTGAAGCTGGTGAGCATCGCCTTCTTGGCGTGGTACGTCATCAGCCGGCCCGAAGGCGCGGCACGCCTGGTCAACGGCAGTCTGGGCGGCCTCGGGAACGCTGCCGAGTCGGTCTCGCGGTTCATGAGCGCGATCCCGAGCAGCTAGGACGGCCTCCGCGGACCCCGTGCCCTCGACGGGCGCGGGGTTCTTCTACATCTCCGGCAGCAAGCACTGTCGCCGCCGTCACAGTAAAATCCCCCTTTGCGGGCAGACGCGGTTGGGCACAATCGCATCGGGTCATTGTGTCGCTGCGCTACTTAGAGGGACGGCGTTACGGATGCTGAAGAAGAACCTCCGCTATGTGGCGATCGCCTTCGTCATCTTCTACCTGCTGAGTTCCCCGCAGGACGCGGCAGGGGTGGTGAACAACGCGTTCAGCCAGCTCGGGACGGCCGGCGACCAGCTCTCCTCGTTCGTGAACAACCTGGGCGACGGCGGCAGGTAGCGGCGGCCGCCAGGTCCGGCGGCCGGCGGTCACGCGGTCCGGCGCCCGGTGGGGGCGTCGACGGCCGCCTAGGAGATGCCGGCGTCGCCGTCAGGTCCGGCGGTGTCGCCGGTGCCGGCAGCGTCGCCGGGTGTCGCCGGGTGTCGCCGGGTGTCGCCGGGTGTCGGCCGCGCCGTTGCCGGCGATCGACTCGCGGGCGTCGTCCCGCGGGCATGTCGGACCGGTCTCCTAGGATCGGTCGCATGTCTGTCTACGATGTGGAAATCGGCGGCCTCCAGGGCGGGTCCGCGGATCTCGCGCGATACCGGGGCACGTCCGTGCTCGTCGTCAACGTCGCCTCCAAGTGCGGCCTCACCCCCCAGTACGCGGGGCTGGAGCGGCTCCAGGAGCGCTTCGCCGAGCGGGGCTTCACCGTCCTCGGCGTCCCCTGCAACCAGTTCATGGGCCAGGAGCCCGGTACCCCCGACGAGATCGCCGAGTTCTGCTCGGCGACCTACGGGGTCACCTTCCCCCTCACGGAGAAGGTCGACGTCAACGGCGAGCAGCGGCATCCCCTCTACCAGGGGCTGGTCGGCACGCCCGACGCCGAGGGCCACACCGGCGACATCCGCTGGAACTTCGAGAAGTTCCTCATCGGCCCGGACGGCTCCGTCGCCGCCCGGTTCGCGCCGCAGACCGAGCCCGAGGCCGCCGAGGTCGTCGCCGCCATCGAGCGGACCCTGCCGTCCTGAGCCCCGCCCCAGGGCCCGCGCAGGGCCCCAGGGGTCAGGGGGCGCGGGTGATGTCCCAGTCCAGGGTGGCGGGCAGCGACCCTTCGAGGGTGAGCAGCCAGCGCTTGACCTCGACGCCCGAGCCGCCGCTGTAGCCGCCGATCCCGGTGGCGGCGACCACGCGGTGGCACGGGACGACCAGCGGAATGGGGTTGGAGCCCATCACCTGGCCGATGACCTGCGCGTGGACGCCCGTCCCGCTGCGGTCGCCCAGCTCGCCGTAGGTGAGCGTGCGGCCGTAGGGGACGGTCTCGTACAGGGTGGTGAGCACCTGCCGCTGGACGTCGGACGTCAGCCGCCAGTCGATCGGCAGGTCGAAGCTCTTCAGGTCGCCCGCGAAGTAGTCCGACAGCGCCGACAGGGCGGGCGCGAGCCGGTCCGGGGCGTCCACGACGGGCAGGCCCGCCGCCCGCGCCACGCGCTCGCGGGCGGCGGGGGTGTCGCGGAAGTGCAGCGAGACGATCCCGGTCTCGGTCTCGCCCACGAGCAGGCGGCCGAGCACGGTGTCGGCCGTGCCGAACGCGAGTGTTCCGGTCATGGTGGTGGGCTCCTTCCCAGCGGACAGCCTTCCACGCGGATCTGTCATTTCCGCCGACACGTCGCCTTTCGGGGGCCACGTTGTCGTCTTCCTGCCAACACCGGTGGCCTGCCTGCAGTTGCACGCCGGGGGCGCCCGGGCGCCCGGCCGCCGCGCGCCGGGTCGCTCGCCGCTCAGCCCTGGGGGAGCTGCCCAGGGAAGAGCAGCGCCAGCTCACGCGGGTAGCCGCCGATCAGCCGCAGCTCGTCGTCGGTGAGCGGGCGCCCCGTCTGCGCGTTGCACAGCTGGACGAGCGCGAACGCCAGGTCCTCGTCCACCGGCTCGACGCCGAGACCGTCCATCACGTGCCGGAACCCGGCCTTGCCGCCGTACTCGCCGGTGAGGACGACCCGGCCGCGCCGCGCGTGCCGGTCGTCCGGGAACGGGCCGAGGGTCTGCTCGTCGTACAGCTCGTAGTTGCCGTGGTCCTTCAGCGCGCCGTCGGCGTGGATGCCGGACTCGTGCGCGAACGCGTTCCGTCCGACGCCGACCTGGTTGTAGGGGAGGGGCTGGCCGAACGCGTAGCTCGCCCACAGCGCGAACCGGCGGGCCCACGACAGGTCGATCGGGTCGCCGACGTCGGCGCCGCGCCCCTCCAGCCCGAACCCGTGCCGGAACGCGAGGATCGACGACAGCAGGTCCGCGTTGCCCGACCGCTCGCCGATGCCGTTCACGCACGTGTTGATCCACACGTCCTGGCCCGCCTCCAGGCCGCCCAGCGCGCCGGACACGGAGTTGGCGACGGCCATGCCGAGGTCGTTGTGGCAGTGCGTCTCGACGGGCATCCCCACCGCCGCCGCGAGCGTCGCGAAGCGCTCCCGGATGCGGTCCGGGGTGTCGCCGCCGATCGTGTCGCAGTAGCGGACGCGGTCGGCGCCCGCCTCCTTCGCCGCCAGCGCGAACTCGGTGAGGAAGCCGTCGCCGGTGCGCGAGCCGTCCTCGGCGTTCACCCCGACCGTCGCGGCGCCGCCCGCCTTGGCCGCCCGCACCGCCGCGACCATCTCGCGGACGATCGCCTCCCGGTCGAGCCGTCCCCGGAACTTGTTCGCGATCATGTAGTCGGACGTCGAGATGGACAGGTTGTAGTGCGCGAGCCCGGTCTGCCCGGCCCGCACCTGGAGCGCCTTCTCCACGTCCTGCGCGACGCCCCGGCACCATCCGGACAGCCGCAGGTCCCCGAACGCGCCCGCCTCCGCCAGCGCGATCTGCGCCCGGACGTAGGGCACCTCGTGGAACAGGAACGGGAAGCCGATCTCGCTCTGCGCCACCCCCAGCCGTCCCAGGTAGAAGTTGACCATCGTCTTGCCGAACTTGGACAGCCCGGTCCGGGCCGTCTGGACGCCGTCGCGGTTGGTGACGTCGAGGAAGTGGATCTGTGGCATGCCCACAGATTGACACCGCGATCCACATGTATCAATATTGACTAAAATCAATGTCGACGGAGGAGACGGGCTGGTGGACGGCTGGATCGACGCCGCGAGCGCCGCCGAACGCCTCGGTGTGAAACCCGCCACGCTCTACGCCTACGTGAGCCGGGGCGTCCTGCGCCGCCGGCACGCCGAGGACGGCAGGCGCAGCCTGTTCGACGCCGCCCAGGTGGAGGAGCTGGCCCGGCGCGGCAGACCGCGCCGCCCACCGGGACCGGGCGAACTGGCGATCGAGTCGCGGATCACGGCGCTCGGCGCGGACCGCCCCTACTACCGGGGCCGCGACGTCCTGGACCTGGCCGCGAGCCGGACGTTCGAGCAGGTCGCGGCCTGGCTCTGGACGGGCGAGGAACCCCCCGAGCCGGGCGGCGAGCTCTGGCGCGCCGACGGGGAGGGCGTCGCTGCGGCCGTCGCCGCCCAGTCCGGGCTCCCCGCCGCGATGCTCCCGCTCGACCGCCTCCCCCTGATCGCCGCCGCGCTCGCCGCCACCGACCCGCAACGCCACCTCCTCGACTCCGACGCCGTCATCGCGACCGCCCGCACCCTCACCGCCGGCCTGATCGCGGCCCTCCCACCCGCAAGCCCCGAACCGCCCGCGAGCTTCGAACCGCCCGCGAGCTTCGAACCGCCCGCAGGGTCTGACCTGTCCGCGGGTTCTGGCCCGCCCGCGGGCTCTGATCCGTCCGCGGGCTCCGACCTGCTCGCGGGCGCTGGACGGCCTGCGAGCACTGAACTCGGCGCGGGCGCTGGGCCGTCCGCGGGGGCTGAGGGGTCGATTGCGGGGCGGTTGTGGGCGCGGTTGTGTTCGGGGGCGCCGGACGCCAGGCTGCTGCGGGTGTTCGAGGCGGCGATGATTTTGCTCGCCGACCATGAGCTGGCGGCGTCCACGGTGGCGGCGCGGGTGGCAGCGTCCGTGCGCGCCGATCCCTACGCCGTCGTCGTCGCCGGGCTCGGCGTCGCGAGCGGGCCGCTGCACGGCGGCGCGTCCTATGGCGCGGAGCGGCTGCTCGCCGAGGTCGCGGACCCGGACGGGGCGGCCGGCGCCGTCGGTGAGCGGCTCCGCGCGGGGGAGCGCGTTCCCGGTTTCGGCCACTCGGTCTACGCCGCCGACGGCCGCTGCCCGTTCCTGCTCGACCTCATCCGGGACGCGGCGCCCGGCCACGAGCGCCTCGCCGCCGCCGAGGCCGTCCTCGCCGCTGCGCGGCGCCGCAGGCTGCCCCCGCCCAACGTCGACTTCGCGCTCGCCGTGCTCGGCGCGGTCGCGGGGCTGCGGCCGGGCTCCGGCGAGGCGATCTTCGCCGTCGCGCGCATCGCCGGATGGCTGGCCCACGCGCTGGAGGAGTACGAGGGGTCGAGCCCGCTGCGCCCCCGCGCCGTCTACACCGGCACCCCGGTACGGGCCGCGGAGGGGCGGGGGTACGCTCGTTGACGTGCGACGGTTCCTCACTCCCGGCTGGCTCGGGCTGCACGCGCTGGCGATCGTCCTGTGCGCGTCGTTCCTCGGCTTCGGCTGGTGGCAGTACGACCGCGCGCAGGGCGGCAACGACCGCAGCTGGGCCTACACGTTCGAATGGCCGATCTTCGCGATCTTCGTGATCGTCATGTGGGTCAAGATGATCAGGGACGAGCGCGACGGCGTGGAGCCGCAGGCCCCGCGGGTGATCGAGGAGCCCGCCGAGGCGGCGGTCACCCGGGAGATCATCCGCCGCCAGGAGGAAGAGGACCCCGCCCTCGCCGCCTACAACCGCTACCTCGCTCGGCTGAACGCCGAGTCGCACCGCCGGGACTGAGGGGCGGCCCGCTCGGGCCGGGGACGGCGGCGGACGTCCCCACCGCTGACGACAGCCCGCGTTCGCGCGGCTCCGGAAAGGTGTGATCTGTGGAAGGCGCGGTGACCAGGTACCGCATCCTGGCCCTGGTGGTCGGGACCCTGCTGGTGCTGCTGGTGGTCGGCATGGTGCTGAAGTACGGCCCGACGGACGAGCCGGCCATGGCGGGGATCGTCGCGCCGGTGCACGGCGCGCTCTACGTGGTGTACCTGCTGGCCGCCTACGACCTGTGGCGGCGCACCGGCTGGCCGCTCGGCCGGATGGGGATGATCGTGCTGGGCGGCATCGTCCCGCTGATGACGTTCTTCGTGGAGCGCAGGATCGTCCGGGACGCGCGGGAGCTGACCGGCGCCGCCGCCTGAGGCCCGATTCCAGTGGATCAACGACGTCCCATGCCCTAATGTTTGACGGAGTCAAACGTTGGAGGCGGATGTGGGTGCGACTTCCGCGGACGTGGCGACGGTCCGCTCGTTCAACCGGTTCTACACCGGCGTGATCGGTGTGCTCGGCGAGGGGCTGGTGCGCACGCCCTACTCGCTGACCGAGGCCCGGGTGCTCTTCGAGCTGGCGCAGCGGCACGACACCGAGGTCCTCGCGCTGCGCCGCGCGCTCGACCTGGACGCGGGCTACCTCAGTCGGATGCTCGCCCGCTTCGAGACCGACGGCCTCGTCGTCCGGGAGCGGTCCGAGCGGGACGCGCGGCGCCAGGTCGTCCGGCTCACCCCGCGCGGCCGGGACGCCTACGCGATGCTGGACGAGCGGTCCGCCGCGGAGATCCGCGAGCTGCTGGACCGCCTGCCCGGCGCCTCCCGGGGGCGCCTCCTGGCGGCGATGCGCTCCATCCACGGCATCCTCGGCGAGGACCCGCGGCCGGACGGGTTCGTCCTGCGCGACCCGGGTCCCGGCGACTTCGGCTGGGTGGTGCAGCGCAACGGCGCCCTCTACGCCGACGAATGCGGCTGGGACCACACCTACGAGGCGCTGGTCGCCGGTGTCGTCGCCGCGTACGTCGAGAACCGCGACCCGGAGCGGGAGCGGGCCTGGATCGCCGAGAGCGGCGGCGTCCCGGTGGGGTGCGTGTTCTGCGTCCGCCGCGACGACGACGTGGCGCAGCTGCGGCTCCTGCACGTCGAGCCGGAGGCCCGGGGGAGCGGGGTCGGCGCCGCCCTGGTGGACGCCTGCGCGCGCTTCGCCGCCGAGGCCGGGTACGCCGAGATCATGCTGTGGACGACGGCGCTCCAGCGCCCCGCGCACCGCCTCTACGCGAGGGCGGGCTTCGCGTTGGAGGACGAGGAGCCCCCGTCCCGCCGCTTCGGCGACACGATCCGCGGCCAGACCTGGCGGAAGAAGCTGGTGGACGCCGCGCGCTGAACCCGCCCGGGCCGGGGCGGAAAAGGACTCGGGCCCGCGAAGGCGTGTGCCTTCGCGGGCCCAAGGTCCCGCAGTGATCCCTAACTGCGTGGTGGCGGCCAGGACGGGGGTCGGACGGAAGTTCCAGCCGCCGTTGTTCACCGGCCTTGGCGCCGGCGTCGGTTGGGGTCGAGCCTCACCCCCCTTCCTGGGTCGGGCCGGTCTGAACCGGGTCGGACGGGGGCGTGACGGGTCCCGTCCGGTGGGCGGACGCCGCGTCGGCGTCCGATCGAGCATGGGCATCCGGTCGCGTCTGGGCGGCCGGTCGCATGAGGGCGCCCGGTCGCGGCAGGGCGTCCGGTCGCGTGAGGGCCGGGCGGGCGGCGCCGCCGACGGGCGCCGCCGGCCCGGCCGTGGGAACCCCGGTGCCGCGGGGGCGGGCGGCGCCGGGACCCGGGGCGGCGGGGTGGTCCGGGCGGTGCGGCCGAGAACCCGAGGTGTGCAGCCGTCCGCCGCGGTGGGACGGTCGGCGAACGCCCTCGGACGCACCGGCGGGGACCGGTCCGCGGTGAACACACGCGGTGATCCTCATTCCGCCCCTCCTTCGCCTCTGGCGGCTTTCGGGACCTGGCGCTTTGCCACCCGAAGAGCCTGTCGTTCACTGTGTGTCACGATCTCGTTGCGTTAGGTACCCCCGGGTCATGCGCGCGTAAACCGGACGGGGCGCAAAGATTCAAGATCCGCGGCGGACTTTGCCGACCCATTGCCGTTCGCCTCGGAACTCAGGGCGTCCGGGCGGTGTTCCCCGCGAGCGAGCGGTTGTCGATGAGGCCGGAGATCTCGGCGTAGACGCGGCTGATCCGCGTCCCCCAGTTGGGGCAGCCGCCGAGGTGGTGCAGCGCGATCACCTTGTGCGAGGAGGCGGCCAGCACCGGCGAACCGGAGTTGCCGCCGGAGGTGTCGCACCGGTAGCCGGTGTTCACGCCGGACTGCACGGTGTCGATCTTGCAGTAGCCGCCGCCGTCGCCGTCCTCGTAGAGCGAGAGGCGCTTGGGGAGGGTGTCGCCGTGGCCGGGGATGTAGATGCGCTCCTGCGCGACGGGCTCCCGCGCGTCCAGGTAGAGGGTGCCGAACTTCTGGATCGAGGCGAAGTCGTTCACCGAGAACAGCGCGTAGTCCAGGTCGCGGAGCGGGCTCATCTTGATCAGCTCCGCGCCGCTCACCTTGGTGCCGGGCCGGGGGTTGTTGCCGCCGCAGGTGGCGCACTGGTAGTCGAACTGGAACTCGCTGGCCTTCAGGTCGGCGGCGCTCTCCATGCAGTGCTGGTTGGTCAGCATCCGGTTGGTGTTGCCGACCCGCCAGGACGTGCAGTACCCGAGGCCGTTGAGCAGCTGGCGGGCCACCGCGCCCGCGCGGGCGTACTCGGTGGGGTGGCTGGTCTGGTAGCAGCTCACGTCGCGCCGGGCGTCCGGCCCGCACACGCTGAACGTGCCGGGGTTGGCCGCCGCCCACTCGTCCTGGTCGAAGCCCCGGTAGTAGCTGTCGATGCGGGCGCCGAACCCTTGCCGGTCCAGGGCGGCGGCGTCGGGCCGGGCCGCCGCGTGCAGCGTGACCACGGCGGTGTCGCCGTCCACGGACATCGCGGCGAAGCCCGGCTTGGCGTGGACGGTGAAGCCGGAGTCGCCGGCGGTCCGCCGGGCGGTCGGATCGCCGTGGTAGGTGTGGACCTCGCGTCCCGCCGGGTCGGCGACGGTCACGCGGTCGCCGGGCAGCAGCCGCAACGACGCGAAGTGCACCTTGACGTAGGCCGAGCCGGGTTCGCGGATGATGACGCGCCCGGCTCGTCCGGCGGACGCGTACCGCAGCACGGCGCTACTGGACTTCTCCTCTCCGGCGACGCTCACGCGGGGCGCGGCGGCGCGGGCGGGCGCCGCCTCGGCGGCGCTCGGCGGGCGGGGCGCGGTCGCCCGCGCGGCGGGGCCCGGCAGGGTGGACGCGGCGGCCACCAGGGCGGCCGCGATGGTCAGGACGCGTGGCCGCAGGAACACGGCGCACCTCCAGGGGGGAGCGGGGGCGGGGGACGCGGCACCGGAACCGTGGCGCGGGTTCGCGCGGTGCCGGATCTCTGGGACCGCTGGACGCGAGCGTCCGGCGGCCGGTCGCCGCCCACCTGCTCCAACGCGGGCTTCAACGCGGGGGAGGCCGCGGGGTGTCGCGCCGGATACCGGGGGTCACGTCCAGCGAGGACGAGATTGTGACATCCAGGTCGATACCGCCATCACTCGCACCTTGGCATAGCCCTCGCCCTATGAGCCGCGTACGAGCCGCCGCCGCGGGGGTCGATCACGTGATCGCTGAGAGCGAACGTTGTTGAGGAAACAAACTGCTGCTCCGTTTTCTTGAGTGTGTATGACTCAACTTGCTGTTGGGTCCTCAGACACGGACTTGGAGCTGAGCATGAGCGAGACCCTGACGCTGCCGGTGCTGCCCCTGGACGACGGGGCCGTTCTGCCGGGCATGGTGGTGCCCCTGGACCTGTCCGAGAGCGGCGAGGTGCGGGCGGCCATCGAGGCGGCGCGCGCCGTGGCCCAGGCCAAGGGGCCGGGGACCAGGTCGGCGGGCAAGCCGCGGGTGCTGCTGGTGCCGCGGCTGAACGGGCAGTACGCCGGCGTCGGCACGCTGGGCGTGATCGAGCAGGAGGGGCGGCTGCCCGGCGGCGAGCCGGGCGCGGTCGTCCGGGGCGTCTCGCGGGTGCGGATCGGGACCGGGACGACCGGGCCCGGGGCCGCGCTGTGGGTCGAGGGCACCGTGATCGAGACGCCGCCCGCCGGCGGCCGCGCCGAGGAGCTGGCCAAGGAGTACAAGGGCCTGGTCAGCGCGATCCTCCAGAAGCGCGGCGCCTGGCAGGTCGTGGACGTCGTACAGCAGATCGACGACCCGTCCGCGCTGGCGGACAACGCCGGGTACGCGCCCTACCTGTCGGCCGAGCAGAAGGTCGAGGTGCTGGAGACGCCCGACGTGGTCGAGCGGCTGACGCTGGTCATCGGCTGGGCGCGCGACCACCTCGCGGAGCTGGACGTGGCGGAGACGATCCGCAAGGACGTCCAGGAGGGCATGGAGAAGACGCAGCGGGAGTTCCTGCTGCGCCAGCAGCAGGAGGCCATCCGCAAGGAGCTGGCCGAGCTGAACGGCGACCCGGCCGACGAGGAGGACGACTACCGGGCCCGGATCGAGGCCGCCGACCTCCCCGAGAAGGTGCGCGAGGCCGCGCTCAAGGAGGTCGACAAGCTGGAGCGCTCCTCGGACGCCTCGCCCGAGGGCGGCTGGATCCGCACGTGGCTCGACACCGTCCTCGACATCCCGTGGAACGAGCGGACCGAGGACGCCTACGACATCGCGGGCGCCCGGGAGATCCTGGACGCCGACCACGCGGGCCTGGACGACGTCAAGGAGCGCATCGTCGAGTACCTGGCCGTCCGCAAGCGGCGGGCCGACCGCGGGCTCGGCGTCGTCGGGGGGCGCCGGAGCGGCGCGGTGCTCGCGCTGACCGGTCCTCCCGGGGTCGGCAAGACCTCGCTGGGCGAGTCGGTCGCGCGGGCGATGGGGCGCGAGTTCGTGCGGGTCGCGCTGGGCGGCGTCCGGGACGAGGCGGAGATCCGCGGTCACCGGCGCACCTACGTCGGCGCCCTGCCGGGACGGATCGTCCGGGCCATCCGCGAGGCGGGCTCGATGAACCCGGTCGTCCTGCTGGACGAGGTCGACAAGGTCGGCGCGGACTACCGGGGCGACCCGACCGCGGCGCTGCTGGAGGTCCTGGACCCCGAGCAGAACCACACGTTCCGCGACCACTACCTGGAGGTCGAGCTCGACCTCAGCGACGTGCTGTTCCTCGCCACCGCGAACGTGGTCGAGGCGATCCCCGGGCCGCTGCTGGACCGGATGGAGCTGGTCCAGCTCGACGGCTACACCGAGGACGAGAAGGTGACGATCGCCCGCGACCACCTGCTGCCGCGCCAGCTCGACAAGGCGGGGCTTGAGGCGTCCGAGGTCGCGTTCGGCGACGACGCGCTGCGGCTGCTGGCGGCCGAGTACACCCGCGAGGCGGGCGTGCGGTCGCTGGACCGCTCGATCGCGCGGGTGCTGCGCAAGGTCGCCGCGAACGTGGCGCTGGAGAAGGCGGAGCTGCCGGTCTCGATCGGCGCGGCCGACCTGAAGGACTACCTTGGCCGGCCCCGGTTCACCCCGGAGGTCGAGCTGAGCAGGTCCGAGCGCCGGACGGGCGTGCCGGGCGTCGCGACGGGCCTCGCGGTCACCGGCGCGGGCGGCGACGTCCTGTACATCGAGGCGTCGCTGGCCGACCGGGAGACCGGCGACACCGGCGTGACGCTCACCGGCCAGCTCGGCGACGTCATGAAGGAGTCGGCCCGGATCGCGCTCAGCTACCTGCGCTCGCGCGGCGCGGAGCTGGAGCTGCCGGTCGGGGACCTGAAGGACCGCGGCGTGCACGTCCACGTGCCCGCCGGCGCGATCCCGAAGGACGGCCCGAGCGCGGGTATCACGATGACCGCGGCGCTGGCGTCGCTGCTGTCGGGCCGGCCCGTCCGCTCGGACGTGGCGATGACCGGCGAGGTGTCGCTGACCGGGCGGGTGCTGCCGATCGGCGGGCTGAAGCAGAAGCTGCTGGCGGCCTCCCGGCTCGGGATCACGACCGCGATCGTGCCCAAGCGCAACGAGCCGGACCTGGAGGACGTGCCGGCCGAGGTGCTGGAGAACCTGACGGTGTTCGCCGTCAGCGACGTCCGCGAGGTGCTGGACCTGGCGCTCGAACCGGCCACCACCCCGGTCGCCGTCTGACCGGGGGACCAACTGCGGGGGCATGCGGGACGCCCGCGCCGGAGTCGCTCCGGCGCGGGCGCCCCGCCTCACGCGGGGGTGAGGCGGAAGACCCTCAGCTCGCGGCGCGCGCGTTCGGCGTAGCGGTCGTAGACCGGCCAGACGTCGAGCAGGCGCGGCCAGACCTCGGCGCGCTCGGCGGCGTCCAGGAGCCGCGCCGTGACCGGGACGGCGCGGCCCCGGAAGACGACCTCGGCCTCGGGGTGCTTCAGCAGGTTCCCCGTCCAGGCGGGGTGCTTCTCGCGTCCGAAGTTGGATCCGACGACCAGCCACGTGCCGTCCCGGTCGGGCAGGCAGGCGAGCGGGGTGCGGCGCCGGAGGCCGCTGACGGCGCCGGTCGTGGTCAGCACGAGGCTCGGGAGGAGCGCCTGGCTCAGCAGCAGGCGCCCGCCGGTGAGGCGGTGGAGCGCGCGGTCCAGGGGCGGGACGACGCGCGGCCCGGCCTTGGCGAACCACGCCGAGCCCGCGACGCGCTGGACGGGCGGGCCGAGCGTCCGCTGGACGAGCGTCGGCCGCGTCCGGCCCGCGGCGAGCCGTCCGGCCCGGCGCGGGTTCAGGTGGCCGCTGTCGGCCAGCCACCGCACGCTGTCGGCGATCGTCTCCTTGGCGGGGCGGAGCGTGAGGCCGAGCGCGTCCAGGATCGGCCGGTCGTCGGTCGGGACGAGCGTGACCATGTACTCGGCGGCGTCGCGGGTCAGCGGGTAACCGTGCGGCCGCACGCGCGCGGCGGCGTCCAGCGCCGTGCCGAGCCCCAGCAGGGGCCCGCTCGGGACGCGGACCCGCCGGCTCCGCACGCCGGTCGCCGCGTCGCACAGGTCGGCGAGCTCCGGCCAGGTCAGGTAGTGCCCGCCGAGCACCCACCGGTGCGCGCCAAGCCCCGCCGTGGCGGCGCGGGCGAGCGCCTCGCCGAGGTCGCGGACGTCCAGGATCGGCACGCCGCCGCCCGGCAGCGGCCAGACCTTCCCGAGCCCGGCGGCCAGGCCCTCCATCATCGCGCCGAGGACGGGCTGGCCGGGTCCGCACACGCCGCCCGGGTAGACGATCGCGACCGGGGCGCCCGCGTCCTGGAGGCCGCGCACGTACCGCTCGGCGGCCAGCTTGGACCGGCCGTAGGCGGTGCGGGGGCGCGCGAGCGGCGCGTCAGCGGTGACGATCGGCGCGGCCGGCGGGACGAACACGCCCACCGTTGAGACGTACACCGCCCGAATACGCTGCGCGACCGCGCCGCCCACCACGTTTCGGGCACCGGCCGCGTTCGCCTCGGGCCGCGCCCCGGGCGGACCGGTCACGCCGATCGCGGCGGCGGCGTGGACGACCGCGTCGCAGCCGCGCAGCGCGGCGGTCACGGCGGCCCCGTCCAGCATGTCGCCGGTGGCCATCTCAACGTCGCTGACCTGCACTCCTATCGCCCTGAGCGTGCTGCCCGCCCGGTCCGGATCGCGGACCAGCGCGCGCGGGTGATGCCCGGCCGCGAGCAGCGCGCGGACGGTGTGGGAACCGACGAACCCGGAGGCGCCGGTGACGAGGACCCGCATACGAAGCAAACCCGTGCTTGGTTGGAGGACGTGACGGACGGTAGGGGTGACCGGTTCAAGCCTAGGGTCTATTTTGAGAGTGCCTCAGCCGACGCGCGAGCGCGTCACCCGCTCCCGGGCGAGGCGATGCCGCAGGTGAGCCTCATCCGGGTCGATCGCGAAGCGGTGCCGTGCTCGCCCCCAGGACCGGCGACGGCGTGCGCCGCGCAGGCCCGCCCCTCGTCCGGCCCCGGGACGACACAGCCGGGATCGAGAATGACGCAGACCACGACCACTGGACCGACCGCCGGTCTCACCATCGGACTGGCCGGCGCGGGCCGCATCGGCTCCCGCCACGCCGCCGCGCTGTGCGGGCTGCCCGAGGTGGGCACGCTCGTCGTCGCCGACGCGGACCCCTCCCGCGCCCGCCTGCTGGCGGACCGCCTGGCGCGCGCCCCCAGGGACGCCGTCGTGGACGTCCTCGCCGCCGCGGACGCCGCGTGCGCGCAGGACGTCGGTTCCGCGCGGGTCGCGAGCGGCGAGGTCCGCGTCGTGCCGGTGGACGGGGTCCGCGAGCTGTTCTCCGCAGGGCTCGACGGCGTGGTCGTCGCGGCGGCGACCGACGCGCACGCCGACCTGGTGGCGGCCGCTCTGGCCGGTCGAATACCCGTGTTCTGCGAGAAGCCCCTTGCGCCCGACCTCGATGGAACGTTCCAGATCGTGGCGGCGGCGGACGCGGCGCGGGTCCCGGTGCAGGTCGGGTTCCAGCGCCGCTTCGACGCGGGCAACGCGGCGGCGCGGGAGGCGCTCACGTCCGGGCGGCTCGGCTGGCTGCACACGGTGCGCTCGTGCAGCTTCGACCCGGCGCCGCCGCCCGCCGCCTACGTCCCGGCGTCCGGCGGGCTGTTCCGCGACTGCGCCATCCACGACCTCGACCTCATCCGGTTCGTGACGGGCCGGGAGGTCGTGCGGGTGACGGCGTCCGGCGCCAACCGGGGCGACGCGTTCTTCCGCGAGTGCGGCGACGTCGACACGGGATCGGCGATGCTCGTCCTGGACGACGGGACGCTCGGCCTCGTCTCGGCCACCCGGTACAACGCGGCGGGCTACGACGCCCGGCTGGAGCTGTTCGGCTCCAAGGACAGCATCGTCGCGGGACTGGACGAGCGGACCCCCGTCACCGCCCTCCCCGAACAGGGCGGGTGCGACCCCGAGCGCGGCGCGCCCGCCCCGGACGCCGTGCCGCGCGGCGCCTACTGCGGGTTCATCGAGCGGTTCGCCGACGCCTACGACGCGGAGCTGCGGGCCTTCATGGACGTGGTCACCGGCCGCCACGGCAACCCGTGCCCGCCCGAGGAGGCCCTGGAGGCGTTCTACCTCGCCGAGGCGTGCGAGCTGTCGATGCGGGAGGGCCGGATCGTGGACACCCGCGAGGTGCGCGCGGCATGGCCGTGAGCGCGGCCGTCGTGAGCGGAGGGGCGACGTGAGCGCGGCGCCGGCGTGAGCGAAGGGCGGACGCGGCGTCGCCATCTGTGATCGACTCCTTCCGTTGGACCCAGCTCGTCCTTCGGGGAGAACGGAGACCGACAGATGAGAGGCGTGTGCGCGCGCGGGCCGGCGACGAGACTCGCGGTACTGGCGGCCGTGAGCCTGCTGGCACTCGGCGCCTGTAGCAGCTCGGGCGGGAAGAAGGCGGAGAAGCGGGCGGCCGAGCGGCACCGGCTGAGGATCGCCATGGTGACCCACTCGGGCCCGGGCGACACGTTCTGGGACATCGTCCAGAAGGGAGCGAAGGCCGCCGCCGCCAAGGACGACGTCGAGTTCCTGTACTCGGCCGACGCCGACGGCGGCAAGCAGGCCGAGCTCGTGCGGGCCGCGCTCGACCAGAAGGTGGACGGCGTCATCGTCACGCTCGCCAAGCCCGACGCGCTGAAGGACGTGCTCGGCCGGGCGGCCGCCGCGAAGATCCCGGTCGTGTCGATCAACTCGGGCGCGGGCGACTCGGCGCGGCTCGGCGCGGTCGCACACTTCGGCCAGGACGAGTCGGTCGCGGGCGAGGCCGCCGGGCGGGAGCTCGCGCGGATCGGCTCGAAGAAGGCGCTGTGCGTCGTCCACGAGCAGGGCAACATCGGTCTGGAGGACCGCTGCGCCGGCGCCCGCAAGACCTTCGGCGGCGACCTGCGGAACCTGTACGTCAACGGTACGAACATGCCGGAGGTCAGGTCGTCGGTCACCGCCAAGCTCCAGGCCGACAAGGGCATCGACGGCGTCCTCACGCTCGGCGCGCCGTTCGCAGCGACCGCCGTCGACGCCGTGAAGAGCGTCGGCAGCAAGGCCAGGGTCGGGACGTTCGACCTGAACCGGGAGCTGATCGACGCGATCCGGGCCGGCGACATCGGGTTCGCCGTCGATCAGCAGCCCTACCTCCAGGGCTACAGCGCCGTGGACGCGCTGTGGCTGCTGAAGACCAACGGCGACGTGCTCGGCGGCGGGCGCCCGGTGCTGACCGGGCCCGCGATCGTGACCAGGGACAACGCCGCCGCGCTGGAGGCGTTCGCGCGCCGGGGCACCCGGTGACGCGGGACGTCGCGCAACCGCCGCCACCGGTCGACGAGCGGGTGGCCCGGCGGTCGCCGCTGTGGGGCCTGCTGGCCCGCCCCGAACTCGGCGCGCTCCTCGGCGCCGTCGCCGTGTTCGTGTTCTTCTCCGTCGTCGCGGACGCGTTCCTCCAGGCCACGTCGTTCTCGACCGTCCTGTACGCGGCCTCGACGTTCGGGATCATGGCAGTGGGCGTGTCGCTGCTGATGATCGGCGGTGAGTTCGACCTGTCCGCCGGGGTCATGGTGACGACCTCGGCGCTGGTCGCGGCGCTCACCGCCTACCAGCTCACGTTGAACGTGTGGGCGGGCGTGGCGATCTCGCTGGTGGTGACGCTCGCGCTCGGCATGGTGAACGGGCTGCTCTACGTCAACACGCGGCTGCCGAGCTTCATCATCACGCTCGCGACGTTCTTCATGCTCGCGGGCCTGAACCTCGGCGTGACGAAGGCGGTCACCGGGAACGTCGCGTCCGACTCCGTCCGGGACATGGACGGCTTCGACAGCGCCCGCGCCGTGTTCGCCTCCGACGTCGGCATCGGGAGCGTGGAGGTCAACGTCACCGTGTTCTGGTGGCTCGGGCTCGTCGCGGTCGCGACCTGGATCCTGCTGCGCACCCGGACCGGCAACTGGATCTTCGCGGTGGGCGGCGACGCGGCCAGCGCCCGCGCGGTCGGCGTCCCGGTGGCCCGCACCAAGATCGGGCTGTTCATGGGCGTCGCGCTGTGCGCCTGGATCTCCGGGATGCACCTGGTGTTCGCGTTCGCGACCGTCCAGTCCGGCGAGGGCGTCGGGAACGAGTTCTTCTACATCATCTGCGCGGTCATCGGCGGCTGCCTGCTGACCGGCGGATACGGTTCGGCGATCGGCGCCGCCATCGGCGCGTTCATCTTCGGGATGACGAACAAGGGCATCGTGTACGCCGAGTGGAACCCCGACTGGTTCAAGTTCTTCCTCGGCGCGATGCTGCTCATCGCCACCGTGGTCAACCTGATCGTGCGACGCAGGGTGGAGCGCTCGGCATGACCGACACCGGAACACCGCCGCTGGTCAGGCTGACCGGCGTCGGCAAGAGCTACGGAACCGTGATCGCGCTGCGCGACGTCGACCTGGAGGCGGACGCGGGCGAGGTGACCTGCGTCCTCGGCGACAACGGCGCGGGCAAGTCCACGCTCATCAAGATCATCGCGGGGCTGCACCGGCACGACGCCGGAACCTACGAGGTGGCGGGGGAGCGGGTCGCGTTCGGCTCGCCGCGCGACGCCCTCGACCGGGGCATCGCGACCGTCTACCAGGACCTCGCGGTCGTCCCGCTGATGCCGGTCTGGCGCAACTTCTTCCTCGGCTCCGAGCGGCGCAAGGGCATCGGCCGCCTCGACACCGGGTTCATGCGCGAGACGGCCCGCGCCGAACTCGCCGCGATGGGCATCGACCTGCGCGACGTCGACCAGCTGATCGGCACCCTGTCGGGCGGCGAGCGGCAGTGCGTGGCGATCGCCCGCGCCGTGTACTTCGGCGCGAGGGCCCTCGTGCTGGACGAGCCGACGGCGGCGCTCGGCGTCAAGCAGGCCGGGGTCGTGCTGCGCTACATCATCCAGGCGCGGGAGCGGGGCCTCGCGGTCATCTTCATCACCCACAACCCGCACCACGCCTACCCGGTCGGCGACCGCTTCCTGATCCTGAACCGCGGCCGGAGCGCCGGATACCACGCCAAGGACGAGATCACCCGCGAGGAGCTGACCGCGCTCATGGCGGGCGGCGCCGAGCTGGAGCAGCTCGCCCACGAGCTGGACGCGGCGGGCTCGGCGGCCGCCGCGCGGCGGCTCACCGAGGAGGCCGAGCACCTGGGCCTCACCGAGGGCTGAGCCTCACCGGCGGCTGAGCAGGACGGCCGCCTCGGCGACGCGGTCCTCGGTACCCGGCGCGATCGTGCCGCCGCCCAGCAGGTGGCGGCGCACGATCGCGTAGGGCAGGTCGATCACGGCCACGGCCGCGCGCTCCTCCTCGACGCCGAGGCGGCCCGCGAGGTCGCGGACGGCCGCGCCGACGCGGCGGTCGGTCTCGCCCAACCGCGCGCGGTCCCGCTCGGGCCAGCCGTCCTCGTCGAGGGCGGACCTGCCGTGCAGCAGGACGCGGGCCTCCGCGGGATGCGCGCGGCTCCACGCCACCACGTGCCGCGCCGCCTCCCCGGCCGCCCGCTCCGGCGGCTCGCCGCGCAGCGCGTCGAGGAAGCCCGCCTGGAACCGCTCGACCGTCCGCAGCCACAGCGCGGCGCGCAGCGCGGGCAGCCCCTCGAAGCGGTGGTACACCGAGCCGCTCGGCGCGCCCGCCGCGCGGGCCACGGCCGCGACCGTCACCCGGCCCGGGCCGTCCGCCGCCAGCTCGACGGCCACGTCCAGCAGGCGTCCGACGTCGTGCCGCGGTGGTCGCCCCATGGGCTAGAGGGTAGGGTATTGGAGAGCAGTCTCTAAAAAGGAGGACCGTTGGACGCCCTGCCTCCCGGCCAGACGGCCGCGCCCCTGGCCCCGTTCGGGCTGCCCGCGTTCGCGGCCCGCCGTCCGCGCGTCCCGGACCTGCCGGTGGTGACGGTGACCGGGGCCGTCCGGCGCCCGGCGCAGCTCCCGGCGGCGGAGCTGACCGGGCTCGGGCGGGCGGAGACGCGCGCCGGCCTGCACTGCGTCACCACGTGGAGCGCACTCGGCCTGCGCTGGGAGGGCGTCCCGTTCGCCGCCGTCCACGCCCACCTCACCGCCCACGTGGAACCGGCCCGCGCCGCGCGCTGGGTCACCTTCACCGGCCTGGACGGCTACCGCGCCACCCTGCTCCTGGCCGACGCGCTCGCCCCCGGCGTCCTGCTCGCGGACGCCCTGGACGGCGCGCCGCTCACCCCCGACCACGGCGCCCCGCTCCGCCTCGTCGCCCCGGCCCACTACGGCTACAAGAGCGTGAAGCACGTCTGCGCCATCGAGTACCGGTCCGGCTACGATCCGGGCTCGGCAGGCTGGAAGGCGCACCCACGCGGCCGCGTCGCCCTGGAGGAACGCAGCCGCTACCTCCCCGGCCGCCTCTACCGCCCCCTATGGCGAGCCCTGTTGCCCCGAGCCCGCACCACCTACGACGCCCTGCGCACCCGATGAATCCGGGACCAGCCGGTGTGAAGCACGTGCGTGCAGCCGTGGCGGGCGCTCTCGCCCTGATCCTGCGCCGCCCACGCCGACCTGCGCGCTCGATGGTCCCTGAGCGGAGCCCTCCGGTTCGGCAGGTGCGAGTCGCTGTGGCGGGCGCTCTTGCCTTGGGTCTGCGCCGGCTACGCCGACTCACGCACTCGATGATCCTGGGGCGGAGCGCTCCGGTTCAGCTGGTGTGGAGGAGGTGGGTGTTGGGTTGGCGGGCGAGGTCGGCGAGTTCCGGGAGTTCGACGATCTCGATGCCCGCGGCGGTGAGGGTCTCCGCGCCCGTGCCCTCGGCGAACAGGGACGGCTCCCGCCACGCGAAGACGACGCGCGCCGCGCCGGACGCGACGATCAGTTCGGCGCACGGGCGGTCGCGGGACGCGCGGTGGCCGCACGGTTCGAGCGAGCTGTAGACGGTCGCGCCGCCCAGGTCGCCGGTCACCCGGGCGAGGGCGGCCTCCTCAGCGTGGTCGTGCGGGTCGTCCTCGCGGGAGAAGCCGCGGGCGATCTCGCGGCCGTGGGCGTCCACGATCACGGCGCCGACCGAGAACGCCGTCCCGGACGGGGGGCACCGCCGGGCCAGCTCGCAGGCCAGCCGCAGCCAGCGCGCGTCATCCACGCGCGGTCCCGGTAAGGAAGCGCAGCAGCGCGAGGTTGCCGATGCGGGTGATCTCCTCCAGCCGCATCGGGCGGTCCGGCGCCTGCGGGAACACGCCCGAGCCGACGAACCGCGGCGCGGACGGGTCGCCGATGAAGAACGGCGCGACGACGAGTTGCAGCTCGTCCACGACACCGGCGGTCAGGAACAGCGTGTGGACGCCGCCGCCGCCCTCGACCATCAGCCGCCGGACGCCCCGCGCCGCGAGGTCGCGCAGCACCGTGCTCAGCGTGAGCGGGTCGCCCGCGTCGATCACCTCGGCGCGGCCGTCCAGCCGCGCCGCGAGCCCGCCGGCCGTGCCCGTGGGCGCGTACACGAGCTTCGGCGCCTCGCCCGTGGTGAAGAAGCGCGCGCCCGGGTCGAGGTCGCCGCTCCAGGTCAGCGTGACCTTCGTGAGGTCGGCGGGCAGCCCGCGCGCGACCCGCTGCTCCCGGCGGGCGGGGGAGCGGATCAGCAGCCGGGGGTCGTCGGCGCGCACCGTCCCGGCGCCGACGAGGATCGCGTCGCAGCCCGCGCGCACGGAGTCGACCCGGTCGAAGTCGGCGGGGCTGGACAGCCGGAGCCGCTCGGGCGTCGCGTCGTCGATGTAGCCGTCGACCGACATCGCGCAGCTCACCAGCACGTAGGGGCGATCACTCACGCCCCAAGACTAGAGGCTTCCGGCGGTCTCCCAGGGCACATGGCTCCCGGTGCGGGTGTGGCTCTTGTACGGGATTGAAGGAACGCGGCGTTTCTGCGCGGGATGTGTCGTAGGGGGTGCCTATGGTTGCTGCGACATGAGAATCCTGCACACCTCCGACTGGCATCTCGGCAGATCGTTCCACCGCGAGGACCTGCTGGCCGCCCAGGCGGCGTTCGCCGACCATCTGGTCGAGACCGTCCGGGCGGAGCGGGTGGGCTGCGTGCTGATCTCCGGCGACGTCTACGACCGCGCGCTGCCCGCGGTCGACGCCGTCCGCCTGTTCGACGACACGCTCGGACGGCTGAAGGACCTCACCCGCGTCGTGCTCATCGCGGGCAACCACGACTCCGCGCGGCGGCTCGGGTTCGGCTCGGCGCTGATGGACGCGTCCGGGGTACACGTCCGCACCGACTTCACGCGGGTGGGGGAGCCGGTCGTCGTCGGCGACGCGGCCGTCTACGGCATCCCCTACCTGGAGCCCGAGCTGGTCCGGCACGAGTGGGAGCTCGACGAGCGCAGCCACGCGGCGACGCTGGCGGAGGCGATGCGCCGCGTCCGTGCCGACATCGCGCGGCGCGGTCCTGGCCTGCGCTCGGTCGTGCTGGCGCACGCGTTCGTGACCGGCGGGGAAGCCAGCGAGAGCGAGCGCGACATCTCCGTCGGCGGCTCGTCCCATGTGCCCGCGGCGGTGTTCGACGGCGTCGACTACGCCGCGCTCGGCCACCTGCACGGCCGCTGGTCCGTCACCGACCGCGTCCGGTACTCGGGCTCGCCGCTCGCCTACTCCTTCTCCGAGGACCGGCACGTCAAGGGGTTCTGGCTGGTCGACCTGCGCGAGGACGGCGTCACCGCCGAGTTCGCGGAGGCCCCAGTCCCGCGCCGGATCTCCCGCATCCGCGGCCGCATCGACGACCTCCTCACCGATGCCGCGTTCGACAAGTACGAGGACCGCTGGCTCCAGGTCACGCTGACCGACCCGCGCCGTCCTTCGGCGGCGATGGAGCGGTTGCGCCGCCGGTTCCCGCACGCGCTCGTCCTCGGCTACGAGCCCGAGGGCGGCGGGACGGACGGCGCCCGCACCTGGTCCGAGCGCGTCGCCGAGCGGTCCGAACTGGACATCGCGGGCGACTTCGTCGCCGAGATGACCGACGGCCCGGCGAGCACCGCCGAGCGCGCCCTGCTGGACGAGGCGTTCGAGCACTTCCGCCGCAAGGAGGCACTCGCTTGAGGCTGCACCGCCTGGAGGTCACCGCGTTCGGCCCGTTCTCCTCGACGGAGGAGATCGACTTCGACGCGCTGTCCGACGCGGGACTGTTCCTCATCCAGGGCCGGACGGGCGCGGGCAAGACCAGCGTGCTCGACGCCGTGTGCTTCGCCCTCTACGGGCAGGTGCCCGGCGCGCGCGGCGTCGTCAAGGGGCTGCGCAGCGACCACGCCCCGCCCGGGGCCGCGCCGCAGGTCGTCCTGGAGACGACCGTGCGGGGCAGGCGGCTGCGGCTCACCCGGTCCCCGGCGTGGGAGCGGCCCAAGCTGCGCGGGTCCGGCACCACCGCCCAGAACGCCAGGGTCGTCCTGGAGGAGTTCGAGCACGGCGGGTGGATCGGCCTGACCACGCGGCTGGACGAGGCGGGCGACCTCGTCTCCCGCCTCCTCGGCATGAACGCCACGCAGTTCTGCCAGGTCGCGATGCTCCCGCAGGGCGAGTTCGCCGGGTTCCTGCGCGCCGGGGCCGACAAGCGCCGCGAGGTGCTCGAACGGCTCTTCGCGACCGAGGTGTTCACCCACGTCGAGAAGTGGCTGGCCGAGCGCCGCGCCGCCACCGGCCGGGAGGCCGCCGAGCTGGCCGCGCGCGCCGTCTCGATCGCCGACCGCATCGCCGAAACGACCGGCTCGCCCCTGCCACACGCCGCCGCGGCGCAGGCCGGGCCCGCCGTCCCGCAGAGGCGGGCGGCCGTGCCCGCGCCGCGCCGGGGTGAGGAGGCGGCCGCCGAGGTCGAGGGGCTGCCCGCGTGGGCGGCGGAGCTGGCCGGCGGGAACGCCGACGTGCGCGCCGTGGTCGAGGAACTTCGGGCGGGCGCCGCCGGGGAGGTGGAGGCCGCGCGCGCCGCGCTGCGGGCGGCGGAGGACCTCGCCGAACGGCGCGGCCGCCACGAGAACGCACTGGCGCGCCGGGCCGCCTTCGCCGAGCGCGCGGAGGAGCGGTCGCGGGTCGCCTCGCGGCTCGACGCGGCGGCCCGGGCTGAGCGGGTCGTCCCGCTTGTGCGGGCGGTCGCCGACCGGCACGACCGGGCCCGGCAGGCCCGCCGCTGGGCCGACGAGACCCGCGCCCGCGTCGGCGCGCTGCTGCCGCCGAACGCTTCGCTGGACGTCCTCGCCAAGGCCGAGCGGGAGCGCCGCGACGATGCCGCGGCGCTGGAGGGCAAACGCGGCACGGCGGTCCGGCTGCGGCAGATCCGGGACGAGCGTCGCGGACTGGCGGACGAGCTGCGGCGGCTGGAGCCCGAGGAGGCGCGCGTCTCCGCGACCCTCGCCGAGCTGCCCGGCCGCGTCGAGACGCGCCGCGCCGAGCTGAAGGCGGCCGGCGCGGTCGCCGCGACGCGTCCCGGCGCCCTGGCCGCCGCCGACGCCGTGCGGCACAGGCTCGACGCCGCGCAGCGCCGCGACCAGGTCGAGCACCTGCTCGCCGAGGCCGAGGCGGCGCGGCAGGAGGCGGTCGACGCCGCCCAGGACGCCCGGCAGCGCGCCCAGGACCTCCAGCAGGCGCGGCTGGAGGGCATGGCGGCCGTCCTCGCCGAGGAGCTGGAGGACGGCGTGCCCTGCCGGGTCTGCGGCTCGCCCGACCACCCCGCGCCCGGTACCTCGCTCGCGCCGATCCCGACGCAGGAGCAGGTCGCCGAGGCGCAGGCCGAGTTCGAGCGGGCGCAGGACGTCCGCGAGCGGGCCACCGCTGAGGTGCAGGCGCGGCGCGCCGAGCGCGACGGGCTGCTGGAGATCGTCGGCGAGCTGACCGCCGAGGCGCTCGGCGCCGAGCTGGCGGACGCCGAACTGGCGCTGGCGGAGGCGGACACGGCGCTCGCCGAGGCCGAGCGGCTGGAGGCGGCCGTGCACGGGGACGAGCAGGAGCTCGACCGCGTCCGCGACGCCCAGCAGGACCTGAGCCAGGCGCTCACCAGGAACCGCACCCGCGAGGGCGAGCTGGCCGCCGAGGAGGCGCGGCTGGCCGCCGAGCTGGACGCGGCGCGCGACGCAGACGGCAGCCTGGAGGAGCGCATCGCCCGGCTCGGCCGCGAGGCGGACGCGCTCACCGAGGCGGTCGAGGCGCTCCGCGCGGCCGACCTCGCCGCCGGGGAGCTGGCCGCCGCCCGCGCCGCCGCGAAGGCCGCCGCCGAGGACGAGGGCTTCGCCACCCCCGACGAGGTCCTCGCCGCCGCGATGCCCGACGAGGACCAGGCGCGGCTGCGCGACCGGCTCCGCCGGTTCGAGGACGAGGAGGCCGCCGTCCGCGACCTGCTCGACGACCCGGCGCTGCGGTCGGCCGCCGCCGCGCCCGCACCCGACCTGCCCGCGCTGGAGGCCGCGCTCGCCGCGGCCGAGGCCGCGCACACGGGCGCCGCGTCCGCCGCCGACCGCGCCCGGCATCGCCGCGACCGCCTCGCCGAGCTGCGCCGCGAGCTGGACGCCGCCGTCCGCGCCTGGCGTCCCGCCGCCGAACGCCACGAGGTCGCCGAACGCCTCGCCGGGCTCGCCTCCGGCAAGTCCGCCGCGAACCGGCGGCAGATGTCGCTGTCGGCGTATGTGCTGGCCGCGCGGCTGGAACAGGTCGTCGCCGCCGCGAACGAGCGGCTCGCCCGCATGTCCGGCGCCCGCTACGCCCTCGTCCACACCACCGAGAAGGCGGCGGGCGACCGGAACCGCGGCGCGGGCGGCCTCGGGCTGCGCGTCGCCGACGCCTGGACGGGCCTGGAACGCGACCCGGTCACGCTGTCGGGCGGCGAGTCGTTCATCACCTCGTTGTCGCTGGCGCTCGGCCTCGCCGACGTCGTCACCGCCGAGGCGGGCGGCACCGAGATCGGCACGCTGTTCGTCGACGAGGGCTTCGGCACCCTCGACGAGGAGACGCTCGACGAGGTCATGGACGTCCTGGACGGCCTGCGCGACGGCGGCCGCGCGGTCGGCATCGTCAGCCACGTCGCCGAACTGCGCGCCCGCATCCCGGCCCAGCTCCGCGTCACCAAGAACCGCACCGGCTCCTCCGCCAAGGTCGTCGTCTGACCCTGATCGCGAAGCGATTCCGCGCCCGCACAAGGTCGGTCGGTTTGCGAGCCGCCGGGGAGCACGCTGGGCCGAGATCGCGAAGAATTCTGTCAGCCGCTGCGGGCCGGGCGGGCTGCTTCCAGGAAGGTGACGCAGCGGCCGAGCAGTTCGATCAGCGTTTCGCGTTCGGCGTCGGTGAACTTGGCGGCGAGGCCGCGTTCGATCCGGATGGCGCGGGCGTCCGCGTCGGCCATGGCCGCCTCGCCCTCGGCGGTGAGGCGGGTCTCCAGGATGTTGCGGTGCCACTCGTGCGGGGTCCGCTCGATGAGACCGCGCTCCCGCAGGTTCTTCAGGACGGTGTTCATCGTCGGCGGGGTGACGGCGCACGCCCTGGCCAGCGCCGCCGCCGACATCCCGGGGTGGTCCGCGAGGTGCAGAAGGGCGGCGTACTGCGGCACCGTGAGCCCGCTCGGCTTCACCGCGGCCTGCTTGGCTCCGTTGAGCGC
The DNA here is from genome assembly GCF_022751215.1 of Actinomadura terrae. Classification (GTDB taxonomy): domain Bacteria; phylum Actinomycetota; class Actinomycetes; order Streptosporangiales; family Streptosporangiaceae; genus Spirillospora; species Spirillospora terrae. The sequence continues at coordinate 551,326 of NZ_JAICDG010000003.1, forward strand.
CTGCTCGGCGCGTTTGAGGTAGGAGCCGATCCGCTCCGGGACGGGCATTGAGGTCATCTCCGCATGGTATCGAGCCTTCGAACGGTCGAAGGTTGACGAGCATTAGAACTCTAACTATCGTTCGTATGCGTTCTTATGAATCAGTACGAACGGAGAAGCATGAACCGCTTTGCCCGTGCTACCGCCGCCGCGTTCGCGGTGGCCGTCCTGCCCGCGTCCGTCTCCCTTGCCGCTCCGTCGGGGGCTGCTCCGGCGGCCGCCGTCGCGCCCGTTTCGTCCCGGATTCATGTGTCCACGGCGTTCGCGTTGCCGGGGAACCGCGTGTATCCGGAGGGCATCACGATCGATCACCGCACCGGTGACTTCTACGTCGCGTCCTACGAGGACGGCAGCGTCTACAGGCTGACGCGCGGCAGGCGGGTGGCCGAGGTGTTCCTGCCCGCCGGCGCGGACGGCCGCCGCACCGCCAACGGCGTCCGGGCCGACCGGGCCGGACGGCTGTGGGTGTGCGACTCCTCGTCCGGTGTCTCGGTGTACGACATCGGGACCCGCAGGTTGCTGGCCCGGTTCGTCGTGCCGGGGACGGCTGCCAAGTTCGTCAACGACGTGGCCGTCGCCCCCAACGGCGACGCCTACGTCACCGACAGCGCGCGTTCGGTCGTCTACCGGGTGACGCCCCGCGACGTCGCGCGAGGCGGCCGCGCCGACCTCAGGGCCCGCTTCGACCTCGGCGACGCCGTCGAGGAGCACGCGGCGGGGGAGCTCACGCTGAACGGCATCGTCGCCGACCCGTCCGGGCGGTACCTGCTCACCGTCGACATGACCGGCGGCGACCTGTACCGGCTCGACGTCGCCTCGGGCGCGGTCCGCAAGGTGGCGCTGGAGGGCGGCGACCTGCGCCACGCCGACGGTCTGGAGCTCCAGGGCGGACGCCTCTGGGCGGTCCACAACCTCGACAACGCCATCTCGCGCTGGCGGGTCGGGAACGACGGCGCCGCCGCCCGCCGGGAGCGCCGCGAGGCGAGCCCGGCGCTGGAGCTGCCGACGACGGTGGCGCGCAGCCACGGCACGCTGTACGTCGTCCGGTCGCAGTTCGACAAGGGCGGCCCGCTCGGCGCGGGCGTGCCGCGCATCCCGTTCAGCGTCGCGGCCGTCCGGGGGCTGTGAGGAGATGACGTGTCCCGCCAGGTCACAGGCCTGGCGGGACACGTCGAGCCTCCATAGTCACCCAAACCGGGACGTCCCGCCACAGCACGCGATGGATCTTTGCTGGGCCTTGATCAACGGATTTATCGGGCATGCCGGGACGGACATGAGAATGAGTCGCGAGGGACGCGCCCGCGCGTGCGTCCAGGCGGCGAAATCTCGGGGAATCGCGTTGACGACGGCGGTGGGACACAGGGCCGATGGGCCGCGTACCGCCCCGGGAGCGCGACCCCTTCGCGACGGCGTGGTCGTCGTCATGCCCGCCTACCGCGAGGCGGAGAACCTCGCGGCGACCGTCGAGGACTTCCTGGTGACGCTGGAGGCCGCCGGCCACGACCACTGCGTCGTGGTCGTCGACGACGGCAGCCCCGACGCCACCGGCGAGATTCTGGACGGCCTGGTCGTGCGGTACGCGGGTCGGGTCATCGGCGTCCGCCACCGCGCCAACCGGGGGTACGGCGCGGCGGTCCGCACCGGCATCGCGGCCGCGCTGGAGTGGACCGACCTGCGGCTGCTGCTGCTCACCGACTCCGACGGCCAGTTCGCGGCGGCGGACCTGCCCGTGCTGCTGCGGTTCAGGAGCGAGGAGCGGGCCGACGCCGTGACGGGGTTCCGCCGCCACCGCGCCGACTCCTCCGCGCGCTGCCTCAGCGGGCGGCTGTGGACGCTCCTCAGCAGAATCCTGCTGGGCATCCGCAGCCGGGACGTCGACTGCGCCTACAAGCTGCTGGACCGGCGGGTCGTCGAGGGGCTCGGGCTGGTGGGCGAGGCCGCCGCGATCGACCCGGAGATCCTCGCCAAGATCAGGCGGCGGGACGCCCGGGTCGTCGAGCATCCGGTGGACCACCGCCCCCGCGCGCACGGCCGGCCGACCGGGGCGTCGCCGTGGGTCGTCGCGCGGTCGCTGCTGAGCCTCGTCCACGTGTACCGGATCCTGGTCCGCGACGGCTACGCGTGGCGGTGGGCGCGGTGGATGCTGCACCCGAGGGACCGCGTGCTCGCGGGGGTGACGGCGGCGGCGGTGGCGCTGTCGGCCGCCGCGCTCGCGCATCACCTCCGGCACGGCACCGTGCTCGCCTACAACGACGCCGTCTCGCACCTGCTCATCGCCCGCCGCGTGGTGGACAGCCCGACGGCGGGCGCGGCGCAGCTCGGCGGCGTGTGGCTGCCGCTGCCGCACCTGCTGGCGCTGCCGTTCGTCTGGCACGACGGCCTGTTCCACTCCGGCCTCGGCGGCACCGTGGTCTCGATGGCGGCCTACGCGGCGACGGTCCGGTACGTGTACCTGATCGCGGTCGGCGCGGCGGCCGGGGCGGTGTCCGGCGGGCCGGTGTCCGGCGGGGCGCACGCGGGCCCGGCGCGCGGACGCGCGGCCGGGCGGGGCCGGGCGGCGGGCCTCGCGGCGGCCGGGCTGTTCGCGCTCAACACCAACGTGCTCTACCTCCAGAGCACGCCGATGACCGAGCTGCTCCTGTTCGCCTGCGTCGCCGCCGCCGTCCACCACCTCCAGGCGTGGTGCCGCACCGGACGGCACGCGCGGCTCGCGCTGGCGGCGGGCGCGACGCTGCTCGCCACACTGACCCGCTACGAGGGCTGGCTGCTCGCGGCCGCCGGAACGCTGGTGGTGGGATACGTCGCCGTACGCCGCTGGAAGTCCTACGCACGGGCGGAGGCGCACCTGGCCTTCTTCGCGCTCCTGGCGTTCAGCGGGATCGCCGCGTGGGCGGTGTGGGGCCATGTGATCTTCGGCGACGCGCTGTGCTGGTACTCCGGCGACTACGCCAAGCCGTCGCTGTGGGTGACGGCGGGCGACGCCAACGTCGGCGCGCCGCTCACCGCCGCGCGGACCTACGGGCTCGCCGTCGTCCACAACCTCGGCTATCCGACGCTGCTCGCCGCGGCGGCCGGGCTGGCCGGCTACCTGTGGCGCGGGCGGCTGCGCCCGGCGGCGGTGGCGCCGCTCGTCCTGCTGGTCTTCGCGCCGTTCTTCGTCTACGCCCTCGACACGGGACAGCGGCCGCTGTACGTCCCGGAGGTCCAGGGCGCGTTCTACAACGTCCGGTTCGGCCTGGTGATGGCGCTGGCCGCCGCCGTCTTCGCCGGCTACCTCGTGTCGCTGGTGCCCGATTTCCACGGCTGCTGGCCGCGGGTGGGGGCGGCGGCCGGTGTCGTCGCCACCGTCCTCGCGGTCCCCGGGACCGCGACGCTCGCCGAACCCGAGCGGTGGCAGGGGGGCCCGCACCGCCGGGGGGTCATCGCGGCCGCGACCTGGCTGCGCGCCCACTACGACGGCGGCACCCTCCTGATGGAGAACTACGGGAACGAGGAGGTCGCGTTCCGGGCGCGCATCCCGATCGGACGCGTCGTCTACGAGGGCAGCTTCCGGCTGTGGGAACGCGCGCTCACCGACCCGGCCGGGAGCCGCGTCCGCTGGATCTACGCGCGGACGCTCCGCGGAGCGCCGGACCGCACCTGGCAGGCGCTGCGCGACAACCCCCGGCTGACCGGCTACGCCCTCCTCTACCGGGACGCGACCCAGCGCGTCTACCGGCTGGCGAGGGCGCGATGACGCTCGCCGGCGCCGACCCGGGGGACACGGCCGTCCTGGACGCGCCGCCGTGGGGCCCGGTGGCGCCCATGGACGAGGAGCTGAGCGCGCGCCGCACGCTCAGCCGCGGGCAGGCGGTCGTGGCGGTTGCGCTGCCGTCGCTGGTCGCGGCGGCGATGGCCGCGCACGCGCTGGCCGGGGTGGGGCCGCCGCCGGTCCGGTGGGCGCAGGCGGCGGTCTGGGCGGTCACCGCCGCCTACCTGCTGTCGCTGGTGTTCCGGACCGTGATGGTCGCGACCGCGTGGACCGCGCCGATGATCAGGTTCGGCGAGGACGAGCTGTACGCCGTCCCCGACGAGGACCTGCCGTCCTACACCGTCCTCGTGCCGCTCTACCGGGAGGCGGCGGTGCTGCCGTGCCTGCTCGACCGGCTCGCGAGCCTGGACTACCCCGCCGACCGGCTCCAGATCCTCCTGCTCGTCGAGGAGGACGACGCCGAGACCCGCGGCGCGCTGCCCGACCTCGACGCGCCGTTCGAGGTCGTGCTGATCCCGCCGGCCCCGCCCCGGACGAAGCCGAAGGCGTGCGACATCGGACTGGCGCGGGCGCGCGGCGAGCTCGTCGTGATCTACGACGCCGAGGACCGGCCCGACCGCGACCAGCTCCGCAAGGCGGCGCTGGCGTTCGCGTCGCTGCCCGACCGGACGGTGTGCGTGCAGGCCGAACTCCAGTACTGGAACCCCTGGACGAACTGGCTGACCCGCTGCTTCGCCGCCGAGTACGCCACGACCTTCGGCCTGTGGCTGCGCGGCCTGGACCGGCACCGGCTCGCGATCCCGCTCGGCGGCACGTCCAACCACTTCCGGGGGGACGCGCTCGCGGCGCTCGGCGGCTGGGACCCCTACAACGTCACCGAGGACGCCGACCTCGGCATCCGCATCGCGCGCCGGGGCTGGGAGGTGCGGATGATGGACTCGGTCACCGAGGAGGAGGCCAACAGCCGCCTCGGCAACTGGATCCGGCAGCGCAGCCGGTGGATCAAGGGGTACATCCAGACGTGGCTCGTCCACACCCGGCACCCGCTGCTGCTGTGGCGGCAGCTCGGCACCCGGCGGACGATCGCCTTCCACCTCACGATGGGGTTCCCGACGCTCACCACGCTCGCGAACCCGTTCTTCTGGGCGCTGACGGCGCTCTACCTGTGCACCGGCACACGGCACGTCCAGGCCGTCTTCCCGCCGCCGGTCCTGTACGGCGGCGTCGTCACGATGGTCGCCGGGAACCTGCTGATGGTCTACTGCGCGATGGCCGGATGCCTGGAGCGCGGCCTGTTCCGCGCCGTGCGGGTCATGGTCACGATCCCGCTGTACTGGGGGCTGATGAGCGTCGCCGCGTACAAGGCGGTGTTCCAGCTCGTCCGGCCGGGCCGGCGGCACTTCTGGGAGCTCACCGACCACGGCCTGGTGGAGAGCGAGGCGGACCCGGGGGCGCCCGCCTAGAGGTAGAGGCCGGTGCCGTGCTCGGGGCGCTCGCTGGCGATCGCGTGCAGGTCGCGCTCCCGCATGACCAGGTAGTTCTCGCCCTGGATCTCGACCTCGTACTGCTCGCCCGGGTGGAACAGGACGCGGTCGCCGGTCTTGACGATCCGCACGTGGTGGCCGACCCCGCAGACCTCGCCCCACACCAGGCGGTTCGCCTGCTCGACCGTCGCGGGGATCACGATCCCGCCGGTGCTGCGGCGCTCGCCGCTGTCCTTCTCCATCTTGATCATGACTCGGTCGTGCAGCATCTGGACTTCGAACTTCGGTTCGGACACGCCGGGGAGTTTAGCCGTCCGCGCGGGTCAGGGCGTCCCACGCGGAGCCGATGATCTCCGGCAGGGACGAGCGGACCGGCCGCCAGCCGAGGTCGGCGCGGATCGCGGCGGCATCGCACAGCAGCAGCGGCGGCTCCGGCTGCGGCGGGCGCCGCAGCGTCGGCACGGCCCGTCCGGTGGCCTCCTCGACGGCGGCGACCACGTCGCGGACGGCCGCGCCCGTGCCGCTGCCGACGTTGTAGACGCGCTCCTCACCCGGGCCGACGGTCTCCAGCGCGCGAACGTGGGCGGCGGCGAGATCGTCCACGTGCAGGTACTCGCGGACGGTGCCGCCGTCGCCGTTGACCTCCAGCCGGGGCGCCCGCCCGGTGGCGACCGCGAGGGCCTTCGGGATCAGCCGGGTCTCGTCGGGGTCGGGACGGCCGTCCACCGAGCCCGCGACGTTGAACGTCCGCAGCACGACGGCGCCGATCGCGCCCGTCCGCGCGTGGAAGCGGACGGCCTGCTCGGCGGCCAGCTTGGACGCCCCGTACGGGCTGGTCGGCGCGGTGCCCTCGGTCTCGGGGATCGGCTGCCGTTCGGGCGTCCCGTAGACGGCGGCGGTCGATCCGTAGACGACGCGCGCCGCGTCCACCGCCTGCAGCAGGTTCACGGTGCCCTGCACGTTGACGGCGAAGAAGCCGAGCGGGTCGGCGAACGACTCGCGGACGCGGGTCAGCGCCGCGAGGTGGCACACCCCGTCGTAGGGGCCGCGCGGCAGGCCGCCGGGGTCGAGCAGGTCGCCGGGGACCGGGCGGACCCCCTTGGGCAGGACGGCGTCGGTGCGCCGCACGAGGCCGTCCACCTTGTGTCCGGCGGCGACGAGCCGCCGCCCGACCGCGTATCCGACATATCCCGCCGCACCCGTCACCAGAATCCGCATGCCCCCAGCATCCCGGACGGCCGCGCGGTGCCGCCGGGCGGTCGGGTTCAGGTCCGCCGCCGCCGTCCCCGGGTGGAGGACACGCGCGCGGTCAGCTCGCGGGGCAGCAGCCGGCTCGCGCCGACGAGCGCCTTGTAGCGCAGGCTCGGGACGCTGACCCGCGCGCCGCGCCGCAGGTCGCGCAGCGCCGCGTCGACGACGGCGGCGTCGTCCAGCCACATGTACCCGGGGATGTCGGTCACGTCCATCCGGGCGCGCTCGTGGAACTCGGTGCGCACGAACCCCGGGCACAGCGCCATGACGTGGACCCGGCCGCGCGACCGTCCCGCCATGTCGGCGGCGACGCCCTCGCTGAAGTGCACCACCCACGCCTTGGACGCCCCGTAGGTGCTCCGCACCCCGAACGCGGCGACGGACGCGACGTTGACGACGCCGCCGCGCCCCCGGTCGAGCATGCCGGGCACCGCCGCGTGGGTGAGGCGCAGGACGGCCTCGCAGTGCACCCGCAGCATGGCCAGCTCCGCGTCCAGCGGCACGTCGGGGAACACGTTCCCGTGCCCGAACCCGGCGTTGTTGACGAGCAGGTCGACGCCGTCGCGGACGCGCTCCTGCGCGGCGGCCAGCCCTTGCCCGGTGGACAGGTCGGCGGGCAGCGCCTCGGTGTCCACCTGGTACCGCTCGCCGAGGTCGGCGGCGGCCCGTTCGAGGCGCCCGGCGTCGCGGGCGAGCAGGACCAGGTCGAACCCGTCGGCGGCGAGGCGGCGCGCGAACGCGGCGCCGAGCCCGGCGGTCGCTCCCGTGATGAAGGCGGTCGGCATGCCCCGAGCCTACGGCCCCGGGCCCGCGGCGCCGGCGGGGATCAGCCGAGCAGGCCGAGGTCCCGCGCGCGAAGACCGGCCTGGAAGCGGGAGTCGGCGTCGAGCAGGACGAGGATCTCGGCGACGCGGCGCCGGTAGGTGCGCAGCGACAGGCCGAGCCGGCGCGCGGCGGCCTCGTCCTTCAGGCCGCCCGCGAGCAGGCGCAGGATCGTGCGGCTCTGCTCGCCCAGCGCGGGCGGGCGCGAGCGGCGGTGGTCGGCGAGCGCGGCGGCCGTCTCCCAGGCCGCCTCGAACAGCGCGAGCACGCCGTCCACCACGCCCGGCGACCGGACGACGGTGTACTCGCGCACCCCCGCCACCGGCGGCCCGGCGAGGATCGCGACCCGCCGGTCGACGACGATCGTCTCGCGCGGCAGCGGCGCCGCGCAGATCCGGATCTCGGGGCCGCGCGCGGCCAGCTCCAGCAGCTTCCGCTCGGACTCCTCGTCCGCGAGCGCCGCCGGGGCGTAGAGCTTGCGGGCGCGCACGGCGGTCGGGGCGGGCGGCTCCCGCCGCCACCGCGCGACGATCTCCTCGTGGACGCCCGGCAGCGCCCAGGTGCACAGGTCGTGCGCCGCGCAGAGGAACTCCTCCCGCGCGGCGAACAGCCGTCCGGCGCGCGCGGCGAGCTCCGCCTCGCCGCGCAGGACGACGTTGCGGTCCAGATCGACGCTCATCGCGTCCAGTCTGCCACCGGGGTCAGGTCGCCGGAACTGGCAGCAAGTTGCCAGCCGTTCGCCGCCGCGCGGGCCCGGCGGCACAGTGGGGCGCATGACGAAGATCGTTGATGACCGGCACCTCGACCTGGGCGGCGACCTGCGGATCTCCCGGCTGGGCTTCGGCGCGATGCGGCTGCCCGCGTCCACTCTCGACGCGCCCGCCAACGACCGGGGGACGGCCCTCGCCGTCCTGCGCCGGGCGGTCGAGCTGGGCGCGAACCACATCGACACCGCCGCGTTCTACTACCGGCACGGGCTCGCCGCGAACGAGCTGATCCGCGAGGCGCTGGGCCCCTACCCGTCCGACCTGGTGATCGCGACGAAGGTCGGGCCGTACCGGGGCCCGGACGCCCCGACGCCCACCGGCCAGCTCCCCGCCTCGGGCCTGCGCGCGGAGGTGGAGCGCAACCTGCGCGAGCTGGGCCTCGACCGCCTCGACCTGGTGTACCTGCGTCCCGGCGGCATGGAGGCTCCGGCGGACGAGCCGATCGGCGAGCGCTTCGCCGTGCTGGCCGCGCTCCGCGAGGAGGGCCTCGTCCGGCACCTCGGGCTGAGCCACGTGAGCACGGCGCAGCTCGCGGAGGCGCGGGCGATCGCGCCGGTCGCCGCCGTCCAGAACCGGTTCGACGTGACGCGCCCCGACGACGCGGAGATGCTCGCGGTCTGCGAGCGGGAGGGCATCGCCTACGCGCCCTACTTTCCGCTCGGCGGCTTCGGCGTCCCCGACGACGCGCGGGTCCGGGCCGTCGCCGCGCGGCACGGCGCCACGGCGGCGCAGGTGCTGCTCGCCGGGCTGCTCGCGCTGTCCCCGGTCCTGCTGGCGATCCCCGGCACCGGCTCCCTCGCCCACCTGGAGGAGAACATGGCCGCCGCCGGGCTGCGCCTCACCGGGGACGACCTCGCCGAACTCCGCGGTTGACGCCGATCGGGCGGGGTGCGGGGCCGCGGGCCGTCCCGACGCTCTAGCCTGATCCCCGGACACGTCAGGGGGAACGGGGTAGGGATGTCGACGACGCGGCTGCTGGTCCTCGGCGGGGTTCGGCGGTTCGGGCGCGCGCACGGCTACGAGGTGCGGCGCGAGCTGATGTCATGGGGCTCGGACGAGTGGGCCCACGTGAACCCCGGTTCGATCTACCACGCGCTCAGGCAGCTCGCCAAGGAGGGGCTGCTGCGCGCCCACGACGTCGAGGAGAGCGACGCCGGGCCCCCGCACACCGACTACGAGATCACCGAGGAGGGCCGGGCGGAGTTCCTGCGGCTGCTGCGCTGCGCGATCGCCACCGTGGACGTCCGGCACCCGGAGATGCTCACCGCCGGGCTCGGGTTCCTGACCGAGCTGACCCGCGCCGAGGCCCTCCGCCTGCTCCGGGAGCGGCTGGAGGGCCTGGCGGCCTGGCGCGCGTCGATCGTCCCGCTGCTGGACGAGCAGGACCCCGCCGACCACCTGCGCGAGCTGCTCGGCTGGTGGGTCCACTCCGCCGAGTCCGCCACCACGTGGACGCAGGGCCTCATCGAACGCCTGGAGGCGGGCGCCTACCGGATGGCCGAGGACCCGCGCTGAGGCAAGGCGGCCCGGCCCGATCGTGAGCCGGACCGGGCCGCCCTACGTCAGTCGTCGGCAGGCTCCTCCTCGGCCGCGTCCTGGAGGTGCCAGCCGCCGCGGCGGCGCAGCACGAGCGCGAAGTAGGCGCACGCGGCGGCGATCACGCCGAGCGCGACGAACAGGCTCGGGCGGCCGACCTCCGGGTCCTTGGCGTTCTGGTAGATCACGTAGACCAGCGCGAGGAGCGCGGCGACCGGCGCGACCGGGAACCAGGGCATCCGGTAGCCCGCGTGGGCGGTGGTCCCGTTCCGGCGTCCGGCGATCACGGCCAGGCACAGCGCGCCGTACACGAAGACCAGCGACGTCCCGGTGACGACCAGGAGGAACTTCTCCTCCAGGAAGCACGCGGCGGCGCTGAGGACCCCGCCGATGATCGTGGCGATCCAGGGCGTGCCGAACCGGGGGTGCAGCGTGGTCAGCGCCCTGTCGACGCGCGGCGACCAGGTGCCGTCCCGGCCCGAGCTGAAGATCAGCCGGGCGGTGAGCAGCATGATCGCGATCACCGCGTTCAGGATCGCGAGCGCGATCGCGAGGCTGATCACCTTGTTGAGCGTCGCGCCGCCGCGCTCGGTGATGAAGTACTCCATCATCGAGTCCGAGTGCAGCAGCGTGTCCAGGTCGGGCGCGCCGAGCAGGACGGCGGTGACCGGGATCAGCTCGGCCGCGACCGTGATGCCGAGGGCCCACAGGATCGTCCGGGCGATGGCCTTCTGCGCGTTGTGGGTCTCCTCGCCGAAGTACACCGCGGAGCCGTAGCCGTTGTAGGCGAAGATCGCGACGGCGGTAGCGGCGGCGATCAGCCCGGCGGACGCGGCGGTCACCCCCGAGCCGTCGGCCGCCACGACCGGATGCGCGATCAGGTCGGTGAACGGCCGCTCGACGTGCAGGAACCCGAGCGCCGACAGGACGAGCAGCGCGATCATCTCGATCGCCAGGAAGATCCCGGTGACCACCGCGTTGACCTTGATGTCGAAGATCGCGATGACGGTCGCGGCGGCGACCGTGACCGCCGCGACGACCGGCCCGTTCAGCCCGTCGACGACCACGCCCAGGTAGGTGCCGACGCCGAGCGCGATCACGGCCAGGATCAGGAGCTGGGTGATGAGGATCAGGCCGAGCACGACGAACCCGGGCATCCGCCCGAGCGTGCGCCCGACGATCGCGTACTCGCCGCCCGTCAGCGGATACGCCGAGGACAGCTCGGCGTAGACGAACGCCATGAAGATGCCGACGACGCCCGCGGCGGCGAAGGTCAGGAAGGCGCCGGTGCCCGCCTGGGTGATCACCCCCGGCGCGATGATGAAGACCGACGACGCGGGCGTGACCGCGGACAGGACGATGAGCAGCGCGCCGACCGTCCGCAGGCCGCGGTGCAGCGCTGGGGGGCGGTCGGCGGTGGCCGGTGGACGGACCTCAGGAGCGGCCATCAGGGCACCTCCGCGTTGAAAATTCCTTGAACGAGTATCAAAGAACACCGGGCGCCCAGGTCAATACGGGTGCCGGTAACGTCTTGGTCTCGTCTTTCTCGCGTCGATGCCTGACTTGCATTGTCTGAAAGATCTTCAGAGAATGTCGGGCATGGCGAGACCCAGCAGGGCCCACGAACGGCGAGCCGACCTCGTCGCCGCCGCCCGCCGCGCCGTCGTCGGACGCGGCGTGCTCGACCTCCGGCTGCGCGACGTGGCCGAGGAGGCGGAGATGTCGTCCGGCTCCGTCCTGTACTACTTCCCGACGCTGGACGACCTGCTGCGCGAGGTGCAGCGCGAGGCCGTCGAGCGGTTCTGCGCCGGGCGCGAGGAGGCCGTGCGCGGCGAGCCCGACCCGCTGCGGCGGCTGGCGGCGATGGTCCGCAGCGGCCTGCCGACCGGCCCCGGCGACGAGCTGTGCGTGCTGCTGTACGAGCTCGGCACCATCGCCCGCCGGGACGTCTCCTACGCCGCCGAGCACATCCGGCTCTACGAGCGGCAGGTCGGCATCTACGCCGGCATCCTCGACACCGGCGCCGCCACCGGCGCGTTCACGCTGACCCGCGACGCCTCGACGATCGCCCGCAACCTCGTCGCGCTGGAGGACGGGTACGGCCTGCACATCGTCATGGCCGCGCCGACGCTCGACGCCGCCCGCGCCGCGCGGCTGCTGCTCGCCGCCGCCGCCGACGCCACCGGCCTCACCCTCGAAGCCCTCGAATCCGCCGCGCCCGCCGCACCCCCCGAAACCGCCGCACCCGCCGTACCCCGCGAAGCCGCCGCGCCTCCGCGAGGGGCCGTGCCCCCGCAAGCCCGCCATGACCCGGAAGGGGACCGATGACCCGCGCCCGCCAGTTCGGCCTGCCGCTGCCCGGCCTGCCAGGGCCGCACAACGCGATCACCGACGTCCCCGGCGTCGAGGTCGGCTACACCACCCTGACCAGCGGCGACGGCCCGCTCCGCCGGGGCGAGGGCCCGGTCCGTACGGGGGTGACCGCGCTGCTGCCGCGCGGCCGGACGGGGTTCGCCGACCCGTGCGCCGCCGGCATCCACGCCCTCAACGGCAACGGCGAGATGACCGGCTCGCACTGGATCGCCGAGACCGGCGCGCTGACGCTGCCCGTGCTGATCACCAACACGCACGCGGTCGGCGCGTGCCACCGCGGCGCGATCGACTGGGCGCTGCGCGAGCGCCCCGACGCCCGCGAGTGGATGCTGCCCGTGGTCGCCGAGACCTGGGACGGCTACCTCAACGACATCGGCGGCGACCACGTCCGCCCCGAGCACGCGGTCGCGGCGATCGACGCGGCGCGCGGCGGCCCGGTCGAGGAGGGCTCGGTCGGCGGCGGGACCGGCATGAACTGCTACGGCTTCAAGGGCGGCAGCGGCACGTCCTCGCGGGTCGTGGAGCACGGTTCCGACTCCTACAACGTCGGGGTGTTCGTCCAGGCCAACTTCGGGTCCCGCGCGCAGCTCAGCGTCTGCGGGGTCCCGGTCGGCGCCGACCTCGCCGGCGACAACCCGATGGAGGACACCGACTGGCTCGGGCTCGCCGGCGCGGGCTCGGTGATCGTGGTCGTCGGCACCGACGCGCCGCTGCTGCCCGGCCAGTGCGCCGCGCTCGCCCGCCGCGTCCCGCTCGGCCTCGCCCGGACGGGCACCTACGGGCAGCACTCGTCCGGCGACGTGTTCCTGGCCTTCTCCAACGCCAACCCGGGCGCGATCAGCGGCGGGTTCCCGGTGGGGGAGCCGGGCTACGACGCGCTCCGGTTCGTCCCGTGGAACCGCATCGACCCGTTCTACGAGGCGGTCGTGCAGGCGGTCGAGGAGGCCGTGCTGAACGTGCTGCTGTCGGCCCGCACCATGGTCGGACGGGACGGGCACCGCTCCCCGGCCCTCCCGCACGACAGGCTGAAGGAGCTGCTCGCCGCCCGCGGCGTGCTCTGACCGGCGGTCAGGTGTCGTGGAAGGTGCGGGGGACGATCACCCGCAGGGCGTTGCCGCGGAGCCGGATCGTGACCGGGGTCCGGCCGCGGATCTCGCCGTCCACGTCCACGCGCAGCGGCGGGTCGGTCTCGATCTCCACGTGCGCGGTGGTGAGGAACGCGTCCTCCTCCAGCGACCGCCACGGCCCGGTCAGCACGTGCCGGGCGGTCGCCGACGCCAGCCGCAGCCGCCGCCCGTCGCCCAGCCGGTAGACGGCGAGGAGGCGGTCGTCGGGGCTGGCGTCGCGGGCGATGCGCTGCCCGCTGTGGTGCGCGCCGTTGGCCACGTTGAGCTGGTGCGTCACGAGCTCGCGGGTCTCGCCGTCGATCGTGACACGGGCGGTGAACGCCGGGTGCCGGGGGAGCAGCCGCGCCGCCGTCAGCGCGTAGGCGGGACGGCCGATGAGCCGCTTCAGCGTGTGCGGGACGCTCCCCGCGACGTCCACCGACAGCCCGAGGCTGACCATGTTCGCGAAGATGTGCTCGCGGTCCTCCCCGCCCCGCCGGTCGCCGGTGCTCTCGAACCAGCCGACGTCCACGTCCGCGACCTTGCCGCCGCCCGGTCCGGCGAGGGCGAGGGTGCGCACGGCGCCGGGCAGGTCCAGCGGCATCTCCAGGCTCCGCGCGAAGTTGTTGGTGGTGCCGAGCGGCAGCACGCCGAGCGCGACGTCGCGGTGCGCGAGGTGCCCGACGGCCTCGGCGACCGTGCCGTCCCCGCCGCCGACGACGACCAGGTCCGGCTCCAGTTCGAGGACGCCGGTGAACAGCTCGCGCAGCCGGGACGGGTCGGTCACCGGCAGCACCCGGACGAACTCCACCCCGGCCTCGCGCAGCAGCCGCCGCGCCGCGCCGTAGAGCCGGCGGCCCCGCCGCGAACGGGCGTTCACCACCAGGACGGCGCGGCCGCCGTCCCGGATCGCCGCATCCAGCTCCGCCTTGGTCCGCATCGCCGCCACCCTACCCGCCGGTCCGCCCGCTCTCGCGGCCGCGCGGGCCGAAGATCGCCTAGAGTCGGGGACGTGGTAGAACCGCGTTCTGATTCGGCCGTGCCCGCGTTCTGGCGGGGCCTCGGTCTCCCCGGCCTCTTCGACGTCCACGTCCACTTCATGCCGCAGCGGCTGATGAGCGCGGTCTGGGCGTACTTCGACGACGCGGGCCCGCTGATCGGCGCCGAGTGGCCGATCCACTACCGCGACCCCGAGGACGAGCGGATCGCGACCCTGCGCGGCCTCGGCGTGCGCGCGTTCACCTCACTGCTCTACGCGCACCGCCCCGGCATGGCCGAGTCGCTGAACGAGTGGGCCGCCGACTTCGCCGCCCGCGTCCCCGAATGCGTCCAGTCGGCGACGTTCCACCCCGAACCCGGCGTCGCCGCCTACGTGCGCCGCGCCTTGGACGCGGGCGCCCGCGTCTTCAAGGTCCACCTCCAGGTCGGCGGGTTCGATCCCCGCGCCCCCGAACTCGACGAGGTGTGGGGCACGCTCGCCGAGGCCGGGACGCCCGCGGTCGTCCACGCCGGGTCGGGGCCCGTCGCCAACGGCTTCACCGGCCCGGGGCCGTTCGGCGACGTCCTCGCCCGCCATCCGAGCCTCACCGCCGTCATCGCCCACATGGGCGCGCCCGAGTACGAGGGGTTCTTCGACCTGGCCGACCGCTACCCGCGCGTCCACCTGGACACGACGATGACGTTCACCGGCTTCGCCGAGATGGGAGCGTTCCCGGCCGCGCTGCTGCCCCGGCTGCGCGACCTCGGCCTCGCGGGCCGGGTGCTGCTCGGCACCGACTTCCCCAACATCCCCTACGCCTACGCCCACCAGCTGGAGTCCCTGGCCGCCCTCGACCTCGGCGACGACTGGCTGCGCGCCGTCTGCCACGACTCCGCCGCCGCCCTGTTCGCCTGACGGTTTCGCCTGACGCGGCTCAGTGGTCGCAGGGATGCCCGCCCGCGTGCCGGTGCGGCTGCGCCCCGGCGACGTGGCGGGGGCCGTGCGCGTCCTGGCAGTGGCCGTGGTCTCCGGGCGAGGGCGCGGTCGCGTCGACGTGGTCGACCTCCAGCGTCGTGTGCGTGATCCCGTAGGAGTCGCGCAGCAGCGTCTGGAGATCGCGCCGGACGGCGTGGCAGTCGCCCATGGCGTCGACGAGCACGTGCGCCGACAGCGCCGGATAGCCGGAGCTGACCTCCCACACGTGCAGGTCGTGGACCTCCTCCACGCACGGGCGGCGCGCCAGCCGGCCGCCCAGCTCGGACGGGTCGATCCCCGCCGGCGCGGCCTCCATCAGCACCCGTCCCGCGTCCCGCAGCAGCTCGTACCCGGCCTTCAGCATCAGCGCCGCCACCACCAGCGAGGCGATCGCGTCGGCGCGGGCGAAGCCGACCGTCCAGACCAGCAGGCCCGCGACCGCCGTGGAGATGAACGCGTACAGGTCGTTCAGGATGTGCTGGAACGCGCCCTCGACGTTCAGGCTGCTCCGGTTCGCCCTGCTGATCAGCCAGGTCGCCGCGATGTTGACCGCGATGCCGGCGATCGACGTCCAGAACACGAGCTGGCCCTCGACGTCGGGCGGGTCGAGCAGCCGCCGGACGCCCTCGTAGACGAAGAAGACCGACAGCAGGATCAGCGTCAGCCCGTTGAGCTGCGCGGACAGGATCTCCGCGCGGCGCAGGCCGTAGGTGTAGCCGCCCTTCGGCGGGCGCGCCGCGATCCGCATCGCCACCAGGGCCAGCGCGATCGCGAACGCGTCGGTCATCATGTGCGCGGCGTCGGAGATCAACGCCAGCGACCGCGCCAGCAGGCCGATCACGACCTCGCCGGTCATGTAGACGAGGATCAGCGCGAGCGCGCCGCCGAGGTAGCGGCTGTCGGCGTCCGGGGTGAGGCCGTGCCCGTGGCCGTGCCCATGCCCGTGGCCGTGCCCGTGCGAGGTCTCCTCCGGCTCCCGCTCCTCGCTCATGTCTCCTCCTCCCCGTGGTGGACGTGGGCGAGGGCGAGATCGAGCAGCATCCGGACGTGCGAGTCGTCCAGCCGGTAGTAGGCCATGCGCCCGGCGCGGCGGACCCGGACGACGCGGTTGGCGCGCAGCAGGCGCAGCGTGTGCGAGACCGCGGACTCCGAGTGCCCGCAGGACGCGGCGATGTCGCACACGCACATCTCTCCCCCCTCCAGCAACGCGGTGATCACCCGCAGCCGGCCCGGGTCGGCCAGCAGGCCGAACACCTGGGCCAGCTCGGCGATCGTCTCCGTCTCCGGCAGCGACGCGCGGACGAGGCCGACCTTCTCAGCATCGATCACGCGCACCGCGCACTCCACGGCGGGGGCGACGTCTGAAGCACTGCTCATATGAGCAAATGTAGCGCATGGGTCTCACCAGTCGGGCGAGGCCCCCGTTTCCCCGGTGGGCGCCATGGAGATCGGCCCCGGCGTCCCCGTCTCCGAGGACGGCTCGGACGCCGCCGGCGCGGTGCCGCCGCCCTGGCCCGGGTCGTCCGGCGTGCTGGGCGACGGCTCGACCGACGGGACGCCGGTGCCGGGGCCGGTCGGCTCGGTCGCGCTCGGGCTGGGGCTCGGCTCGTCCGTCGGGACGTCCGTGCCGGGCGAGGAACTGCCGGAGTCGATCGGGGCGGGGGAGTCCGACGGCGACTCGACCGTCTCCTCGGGCGGGAGGTCGGTGGGCGGGCCGTCCAGCGCGCCCGCCGTGGCGCGCGGCCGCTCGAAGCCCATCGTCGCGCCCGGGTCGACGAGAACGAACGTCTCGATCGTCCCCTTCTGGGAATCACGCGGCCGGATCCGCGTCACTTTCCCCTTCTGGAAACCCGGCCAGGATCGGCCACGGTAGGATGCGCCGCCCGTCTTGATCTTTTTCTCCGGCTGGGTGAGCGGATTGCCGCAATTGCACTTCACCGTCGGCACTCCGTAGCCATTGATCAGAACGCCCATTCCGGCCTGGAGGACGGCGGGCGCGCTCGTCGCCGCGCCGTCGCGCCACCCGTGGTTCGTCACGAGCGTGTCGGTGCGCAGCAGGACCGGAGTGAGCCGCGAGACGTACCGGGGGATGTCGCTCACCGGAATGCCCTGCACCCCCGCCCACGCCTTCGCCTTCGCCGGGTCGGCCTGCAAGAACGCGATCAGCTTGCTCTGGTCGCAGCTCGCCGCGCGGCGCGTCCCGCCGTAGAGGCCGGGGGTGTCCCCGTCCCGCGTCCCGCCCGTCCGCTGCCGGGGCGTGACCTTGGTCGCGTCGGTCCCCGACATCAGCGTGTACGGCTCCGGGCCCGGCGACCCGACCGTCAACCGGGTGATCGTCGCCCCCGCGTCCCCGCACCCCGTCAGCACCCCGCCCGCCACGCACAGCACCGCCGCGGCCACCGCCACGACCCTGTTCCGGGCAATTGGCGAATAATTCTCACGCATGTGTCGTCTCCCGCTCCAGGTCCGCCGAACCTATACTCTTCGATGCCGGGCGAAGCGGTTTTGTGCCCGGTGAAATGCTTGATTTTCTCGGGGGAGCCGAACGGGGGGTGCGAATGGCGAGCCCGCTTCCCCTCGACGCCTCCGACCCCACGCGTCTCGGTGGCTGCGAGTTGCTCGGCCGCATCGGCACGGGCGGTCAGGGCGTGGTGTTCCTCGGTCGCCCGCTCGACCCCGCCGCGGGGCTGCCGCCGCTGGTCGCGGTCAAGCTGCTGCACACCCGGCTCCTGGGCGACGACGCGGCCCGCGCCCGCTTCGTCCGGGAGTTGGCGCTGCTCCAGCGGGTGGCCGGGTTCTGCACCGCGCAGATGCTCGCCGCCGACACCGCCGGCGACCGCCCCTACATCGTCAGCGAGTACGTCGAGGGCCGCTCGCTCAACGACCTCGTCCTGGAGGAGGGGCCGCGCACCGGCGCCGACCTCGACCGGCTCGCGATCAGCTCGGTCACGGCGCTCACCGCCATCCACCGCGCCGGGATCGTGCACCGCGACTTCAAGCCGCACAACGTCCTGATGGGACGCGACGGCCCGCGCGTGATCGACTTTGGCATCGCCCGCGCCTACGCCGCGGGCGCCACCCTGACCAGCCAGGTCGTCGGCACTCCCGCCTACATGGCGCCCGAGCAGTTCGCGGGACGCATCGGCCCCGCCACCGACCTGTTCGCCTGGGCCGCGACCCTGCTGTTCGCCGCCACCGCCCGCGACCCCTTCGCGGGCGGCAGCGTCCCCGCCGTCATGTACCGCATCCTGCACGAGACCCCCGACCTGAGCGCCCTCCCCGCCCCGATCGCCGAGGTCGCCGGCGCCTGCCTCGCCCGGGACCCGGCCGACCGTCCCACCGCCGAACAGGTCCTGATGCGCCTCCTGGGCGAGTACGGCGCCCCGCACACCCCCCACGACTTCTCCGCCCCGCCCGCCCTTCGCCCCACCACCCCGATCCCGAGCCCCCGCACCCCCGTCCCGACCCGCACCCTCGACCAGGGCGCGGTACCCGCCCCCCGCCCGTCCCCCACCCGAGCCCCGGCCCCCGGCCCCGCGCAGGGTTTCGCACCCGCGCCCGGGCGTGGAACTGGGAGCGGTCCGGGGAGCACGTACAAAGCTGGTTCCGGACGTGGGGGCGGTTCTGCGCTTGTGGGCGGGGCGGGGGAGGGGACTTCGACTCGGAAGGCCACCGCCGAGCTCGATCGGGGCGGGGAGCCGGCGGCGGGTTCCGGGGGCGCCGCCGGGCCGTTCGTGCCCGCGTCCTCGGGGGCTCGGACGCGGACGCGGGAGCTGCGGCGGGGAGCGGCGACGGTGGTGGGGCTCGTGCTCGCGGGGTTCCTCGCCGCGCTGGACGTCGCGTCGCTCGCGATCCTGATCGCGCGGCCGTCGCTGACGGAGGGGCATCGCGGCGGGCTGCTGCCCGTGGTCGCGACGTCGTTCACCGTGCTCGCCGCCGTCACGCTGGTCGCGGTGATCCTCGCGTGGCGCGGCAGCCGCGCCGGGGCGTGGACGGCGATGGCCGCCCGCGTCACCCGGGTCGCGCTGTGGGGCGCGTGGGGCGCGCTCGTGTCCGTGGACGCGGCCGCGCTGGCCGGGCACGCCGCCGTCACCGCCCTGGTGGTGGTCCTGCTCGCGGCGGGGCTGCGCTCGTCACCGCGGTGACGAGCGCGTCCACTCGGTGAGGTCGCGGCGCTCGATCGCGGCGGCCATCAGGTCGGGGAAGGCGTCGGGGGTACAGGCGAACGCGGGGACCCCCAGCGCGGCGAGCGCCGCCGCGGTGTCGTGGTCGTAGGACGGGGCGCCCTCGTCCGCCAGCGCCAGCAGCACCACGACCCGCACGCCGGACGCCGCCAGCGCCGCCACCCGCTGGAGCATCTCGTCGCGGTCGCCGCCCTCGTACAGGTCGGTGACCAGCACGAGGATCGTGTCCGCCGGGCGGGTGACCAGGCCCTGGCAGTACGCGACCGCGCGGTTGATGTCGGTGCCGCCGCCGAGCCGCGCCCCGAACAGCACCTCGACCGGGTCGTGGAGCTGGTCGGTGAGGTCGGCGACGGCGGTGTCGAACACCACCAGCGACGTGCGCAGCGCGCGCAGCGAGGCCAGCGCGGCGCCGAACACGCTCGCGTACACCACCGACGCCGCCATGGAGCCGCTCTGGTCGACGGCGAGCACCACGTCCCGCTCGACGCCCGCGCGGCGCCGCCCGTACCCGACCATGCGCTCGGGGACGAGCGTCCCGTGCTCGGGCAGGTAGTGGCGCAGGTTCGCGCGGATCGTCCGGTCCCAGTCGACGTCGGCGAGCCGCCTCGGGCGGGAGACGCGGGCCGCGCGGTCCAGCGCGCCGCCCGCCGCCGACCGCGTCCGCCCCGCGAGGCGCCGCTCCAGATCGCCGGTGACCTTCCGCACCACGGCCCGCGCCGACTCCCGCGCCCGGTCGGGCAGCACCCGGTTGAGCGACAGCAGCGTCCCGACCAGGTGGACGTCGGGCTCGACGGCCTCCAGCATCTCCGGCTCGGTCAGCAGCCGGGTCAGGTCGAGCCGCTCGATCGCGTCCTTCTGCATGACCTGGACGACCGTGGACGGGAAGTACTCGCGGATGTCGCCGAGCCAGCGCGCGACCGACGGCGCCGAGTCGCCGAGGCCCGCGCCGCGCCGCCCCGGCCGGGGGCGCCCCTCCTCGCGGTCGCCCGCGCCGTAGAGCCGCTCCAGCGCGCCGTCCATCCGGGCGTCGTCGCCGGTCAGCGACGCGCCGGTGCCGTCGGCGCGCTCGCCGCCGAGCACCAGGCGCCACCGCCGCAGCCGTTCGTCGCTCATCGGGCCCCCTCCCAGCCGAGAATGGTCAGCGCGGTCGCGGCGGCGGGCGCCGCGCGGGACTCGTCGAGATCGTCGCCCGGTGGACGCGGCGCTCCGCCCCCCTCGCCGAGGCGGCGGGCCCGCTCGCCGATCGCGCGCCGCTCGGCGGACCCGTAGGCGCCGAAGGTCCGGCGCAGCAGCGGCAGCACGTCGGTGAACGAGTCGCCGGGCAGCCCGGAGATCCAGCCGTCCACGAGGCGGAGCAGGGCGTCGTCGTGCAGGAGCAGCAGCCCGCCGCCCGACAGGAAGCCCTCGACCCACGCCGCCGCGCGCGCCGGTGCCGCGCCGACCGACACCGCGCGGGCCATCCGGTCGGGGACGTCCGGCAGGCGGCCCGCGTCGTGCAGGAGGCGGGTGAGGCGGCCCTCGATCAGGCCGTGCAGCGCGTCCGGGCGGGCGACCAGCGACTCCAGCGTGCGGCGCCACCGCTCCAGGTGACCCTCGTGGGCGAGCAGCGACAGCGCGCCGTGGACGGCGTCGACCCGCCCGAGGACGTCGCGGGCCGCGTCGTCGTCCAGCCCCGCCACGGCGGCGGGCAGCCCGACGCAGATCCGCACGACCAGGCCGTCCACGACCGTGTGGAGCGGGCCGGTGGAGGTGCCGCGCACGTCCCCGTAGCGCAGCGCCCTGACCAGCGCGGGCAGCGCCGCCATCAGGTGCGCGACGTCGGTGTCGACGGCGGCGCGGTCGGCGAGCGCGCGCATCACGGTCGGCAGCGCGTCGCCGAGGTCGGCCAGCAGGCACCGCTCGGCGACGGAGGTCAGGTCGGCGAGCGCGCCCGCGCCGGCGGCGAGCGCCTCGGCGCGGGCGGTCGCGGCGCCGCGCACGGTCGTCCCCCACGCGCTCGCCTCGATCAGCTCGACGTCGAACTCGGGCCGCCACGCCAGCGTCCAGGTCTCCCGGAACGTCCCCTTCGACCGGCTCTCGGACGGGACGCCCCACTCCACCCCCACCAGCCGGAGCCGGTGCAGCAGGTGGCTGCGCTCCAGGTCGGTCGGCTTGCGCAGGTCGAGGTCCTGGTCCTTGTCGAGCGCGGACGGCCGCAGCCGCAACCGCCGCTGCTCGGCCTGGAGGTCGCGCTGGAGCGGCACCATCGGGGTCCGCTCGGGCACCGCGCCGAGCCGCTCGCCGACCACCAGCCGCGCCCGCACCAGCTCGACCGGCAGGTCGGCGCCCTCGCACAGGACGGCGCGCGTCGCCTCGGTGACCTCCTCCAGCCCCGCCAGCGGACGGCCGCGCAGCGCGGCGAGCGCCTCCGCCAGCCGCACCGCCTCGATCACGTGCGCGGACGAGACGTGCAGGTCCTCCTCGCGCAGCACCCGCGCGGCGGCGGTCAGCCACCGCTCGACCGGGCGGTCGGGCGCCGTGAACAGATGGTGGTACCAGCCGGGGGACCGCACGCCCGCCCCGTACCCGGACCGCCCGGCGAGCCGCCCGTGCGTCCACGGCACCCACGTCATCGCGACCTTCGTCTTCGGCAGGCCGCGCAGCGTCCGGTCGTCGCGGGCGGCGGGCACACTCGCCAGCAGCGCCGGGACGTGCCACGCGCCGCACACCACCGCCACCCGCTCGTACCCCTCCTTGAGGACGCGGCGGACCGTCCGGCGCATGTACGCCTCGCGCTGCTCCTCCCGCCGCAAGTACCCGGCGGGCAGGCCGCTCTCCTCCGGCGACGCGTCCACCTGCGCCCGCAGCTCCGCCATCGCCTCCGCGATCGCGGGGAACGGGGACGGGCCGCCGAGCCGGTGCTCGACGACGTCGTCCCACCAGCGCTCGGTGTCGTCGTACCCGGCGGCCTTCGCCAGCAGGCCCAGCGGGTCGAGCCGGATGTCCTCCTCCGCCGCGCCGGGCTCCCCTTCGTCCGCGAGCGGGACGAGCTGGTTCGCCGCCGGGAGGTCGCAGAACCCGACCTGCGCGCCCATCGCGAGCGCGTGCCGGATCGCCTGCCATTCCGGGCTGAACTCGGCGAACGGCCAGAAGGCCGCCCGGCGGTCGTGCTCCCCGGTGGGGGAGTGGGCCAGCAGCGCGACCGGCGGCACCATCCCCGGGTCGGCGGCCAGCGCCACGATCGGATCGGCCTCCGGCGGCCCCTCGACCAGCACCGCGTCGGGCTTGAAGCCCTCCAGGGCGGTGCGCAGCGCGCGCGCCGACCCCGGCCCGTGGTGCCGGACGCCATAGACCTCGACCCGGGGCGCCGTCAAGAGACCTCCCGGCAGGCGCGGTAGAAGTCCTGCCAGTCGGGGCGGTCCCGGACGACCGTCTCCAGGTACTCCTGCCACGCGACCCGGTCGGCCACCGGGTCCTGCACGACGGCGCCGACGATGCCGCCCGCGACGTCCGCCGCGCGCAGCACCCCGTCGCCGAAGTGCGCGGCCAGCGCCAGCCCGCTCGTGACCACGGAGATGGCCTCGGCGGTGCCGAGCGTCGCGCCCGGCGACTTGAGCTTGGTCCGCCCGTCGCCGGTCAGCCCCGAGCGCAGCTCGCGGAACACCGTCACCACCCGGCGGATCTCCTCCAGCCCCGCCGGGGCCTCGGGCAGCTCCAGCGCCGCGCCGATCTGCCCGACCCGGCGGGCGACGATGTCGACCTCGTCGTCCACGGAGTCCGGCAGCGGCAGCACGACCGTGTTGAACCGCCGCCGCAGCGCGCTCGACAGCTCGTTCACGCCCCGGTCGCGGTCGTTCGCCGTCGCGATCACGGTGAAGCCGCGCCGCGCCCGCACCTCCGTGCCGAGCTCGGGCACCGGCAGCGTCTTCTCCGACAGGACGGTGATCAGCGTGTCCTGCACGTCGGAGGGCATCCGGGTCAGCTCCTCGATCCGCGCGACCGACCCGAGCCGCATCGCCCGCATCAGCGGGCTCTCCACCAGCGCCCGCTCCGACGGGCCCTCCGCGAGCAGCCGCGCGTAGTTCCACCCGTACCGGACGGACTCCTCCGACGTGCCCGCCGTCCCCTGCACCAGCAGCGTGGAGTCGCCGCTGACGGCCGCGGCCAGATGCTCGGCGACCCACGTCTTCGCCGTCCCCGGGACGCCGAGCAGCAGCAGCGCCCGGTCGGTGGCGAGCGTCGCGACCGCGACCTCGATCAGCCGCCGCGACCCCACGTACTTGGGCCCGATGACCGTCCCGTCGGGCAGCTCGCCGCCGAGCAGGTACGTGCTGACCGCCCACGGCGACAACCGCCACCCCGGCGGCCGGGGCCGCTCGTCCTGCTCGGCGAGCCGCGCCAGCTCGCCCGCGTACTCCTCCTCCGCATGCGCCCGCAACACCCCGCCCGCGCCCTCAGGCGCACGACTCCCCGGCAACTGCCCCGCCTCTCTGGGGGGACGACCCTCCAGACCCCCCAGCAACCGCTCCTCTTCGCTCACTCGGCCAGCTCCTTCACCATCTCGTCGCGGAAACGCAGGGTCGTGATCAGCTCGGCCACGGCGCGCGGCGCGGCCGGGCCCAGCTCCTCCAGCCGGGACGCGGCGGACGGGTCGAGCCGCTGGTCGGCGAGCCGGCACAACTGGGTGAGGGCGTGCTCGTCGCGGCGCGTCGGACGCCGCGCGGCGGCGGTGAGCGTCGCGACGACCGCCGCCGCGAGGTCGCCGGTCCACGGGCCGGGCACCCGCTCCAGGACGCGCAGCAGGTCGGGCTGCCCGTCGACCCAGCGGATCAGCTCGGCCGCCGCCGGGTCGCGCTCGCCGCCGGGCAGGACGGCCAGCAGCCCAGCGAGCGCCTCCGGCTCGTCCACCACGACGCCGCCGCGGAGCAGCGCGCGCGCCCAGTCCACGTCGCGCTGCCGCAGCGCGGCCCGCGCCCACCCGATGTGCACGTCCCGGGCGGCGCGGCCGTCGGGGTCGGCGACGCGCAGGCACACGATCTCCATCGGCGGCAGCCCGAACAGCTCCGTCCAGGTGGCGAGGGGCGTCCGCGCGAGGATCTCCCGCAGCCACGCCGCCCGCGCCCCGACCGGACCGTTCCCGTTACCCGGCATGAACGACCCGCTCGGATGAAACGGGACGCCGTCGCGCGCGAGGTCCTCGTCGTGCTCGCGCGGCGGCTCGACCTCGATGGCCGTCCGCACGCGCCCCCGGTCGCGGGAGGTGCGCGCCGTCACGCACGCGCGGGCGCGCGCCGCCATCCGCCGCCCGTAGGCCGAGCCGGGCAGCCGGGCCAGCAGGTCGGACGCGAGCTGCCGGACGTCCTTGCCGCGGTCTTCGAGCGCCGCCTCCAGGAACTCCTCGTCGTCGAGGGTCAGGCCGTGCTCGAAGGTCGCCAGGAACGCGGCGCGGTCGGGCGCGGGTTCGCGGGCCCAGGTCTCCGCGAGGACGTCGCGCGCCGCGCCCGGGTCGGTGCGGCGCAGCCCGGTCAGGAAAGCGACCCGCTGGTTGCGCGTCCCGGTCCGCCACACGTCGGCGCCGCCGCCTGGGTCGTCGCCCGCCCCGACGAGGTAGGCCCAGTCGGTGTTGCGCAGGGCCAGCCACACCCCGCGCCGCCCCGCCGCGCGGGCGATCGAGGGGCGCAGCATCCGGTCGCTGCGACCGCGCTCCAGCAGCTCGGGCAGCAGCCGGGCCGGGACGCGGCGCCCGTGCGCGGCGGCCGCGTCCAGCCACTCGGGCAGCACCCGGATCTGCTCCCCGGCGAGGATCCGGTCCAGCCGGGCCGCCGCCACCGGCGGGACGACCGGCGCGTCCTCGCCCGGCGCCGGGGCGATCACCTCGACCCCGGACGCGGGCGGGCGGCCCGCGCGGCGGCGCAGCGTGAGCACCGCCGCCTGGTCGAGGAGCCGCGCGGCCTGATCACCGGCCTCGCCGGGCGGCTCGGGAGCCCCGGGCAGTTCGGGCGGGTCGCGCCGCTCGGTGCCGAGCAGCGCCGCGCTGACATGGTCGGACCAGACGTTCGCAGGCCCGCCGCTCACAGGCCCGCCGTTCGCAGGGCCGCCGTTCGCAGGGCCGCCGCTCGCAGGCCCGCCGCTTGGAGGGCCGCCGCTCGCAGGCCCGCCGCTTGGAGGGCCGCTGCTTGGAGGGCCGCCGCTTGGAGGGCCGCCGCTCACAGAGCCGCCGCTCACAGGACTATCGCTCGCAGGACCACCGTTCGGAGGACCACCGTTCGGAGGACCGCCGTTCGGAGGACCGCCGCTCGGGGGTCCACCGCTCGCAGGACTACCGCTCGGGGGACCATTGCTCACAGGGCTGCCGCTCATAGGATCACCGGTCCCTCGTCGGGCTGCCAGACGGTCAGCGGGCGCAGGCCGCCCGCGCCCCACTCGCCGGACAGCGTGACCGGGCCGCCGCCCGACACCGCCAGCAGCCGCCACGGGTCGGTGAGCCGCAGCGGGAGCGCGTCGCCCGCGCCGTCGACGGCGTGCAGGTCGCCGCCCTCGGCGCGGCCGAGCCGGACCGCCGTGAGCGTCGCGGGCCAGCTGTCGAGCCACGGGTCGCGCGCCAGCGCGGCGGCGTGCTCGCCGAGGAAGCCCCGGACGTCCGTCCCCTCGGGGGCGCCCTCCCCGGCGGGCCCGTACCGGTCGGCGACGAGCGCGCGCAGCGGCTGGGCGCCGGGATAGAAGGCCAGCTCGGCGTCGATCTCGGTGCCCACGACGAGGGAGTTGTCGAGCCGCCCGCCGGACGCGGCGCCAGGCGCGGCGAACGACAGCACGAGCGCGGGACGCCCCGTCCGGCGGCCCCGCAGCCACACCCGGCGCGTGGTCAGCTGGTCCTGTGCGGAGTCGCGCGAGCCGGTCACCGACCAGGTGTCGCGGACGCGTTCGCCCGCCGCCAGCACCTCCTCCTGCGCGACCGTGAACCCGACCCGCGCGCGGACGGTGTCGCGCAGCTCCGGCGGGAGCTCGTCCCGCCGCTGGTACGCCCGGACGAGCAGCCGCAGCAGCGCGTACTCCTCCAGCAGCCGCCCGGGCCAGCCGGGGCGGCGCGGGATCGCCGCGAGCCCCCGGACCGGGCCGGAGAGCGCGGCGGCCTGCGCGTCGACCAGGCGCCGGGCCGCGTCGTCCCACAGCCGGTAGGGCGCCTGCTCGGCCTGCGCCAGGCCGTGCGCGACCTGGTCGCGCAGCCACTGGTCGAGGTCGGCGAGCCCGTCGTCGACGCGCCGCTCGCGCCGCTCGGCCGTCTTCGGGTCGCGGGCCCTGGCGGCGGGGGCCCGCCGCTCGTCCCGGTCGTGCCGCCGCTCCATCCACTCGGCTGCCCACCCCGGACGCGGGCCGGGCTCGACCGCGCCCTCGCTCCAGAGCAGCAGCAGCGCGAGTGCGTGCTTGCAGGGGAACTTGCGGCTCGGGCACGTGCAGCGGAACGCGGGTTCGGCCAGGTCGGCGCACGTCCGGTAGGGGTTCGCGCCGCTGCCCCGGCACTCGCCCCAGACCGCGCCTTCGTCGCAGCCGGTGCCCGCCCACGACGCGGCCGCCGCGACGCCGCCCGCGGCCTTCGCCGCCGCGGCGTCGGGCGCCAGCCCGAGCACCCGCCCCCGCTCCCATCGATCGCTCACGGTGTCGAAACTATCCCGCGGGTCCGACATTCGACCCGCGGTCAACCCCGGTGTCAGTGCGCCGGGGCGGAGCGGCGTCCCGGCGCTAGAAGCCGGGCGGGCGCGGGACGTCGTCCGGCGACAGCGCCACCTCCGGGAACAGCAGCGCCGCGCCCGCGACCAGCGCCGCGAGCGCGACCCCGCCGAAGAAGGTCACCCAGGCCAGGCCGGGCACGCCGGTGAGGTGCGCGAGCTGGTCGGCGTCCGAGCTCGGCGCCATGTGCCGGGCGCGCATGCGCTGGAGCTCGATCACC
Source organism: Actinomadura terrae (assembly GCF_022751215.1). Classification (GTDB taxonomy): domain Bacteria; phylum Actinomycetota; class Actinomycetes; order Streptosporangiales; family Streptosporangiaceae; genus Spirillospora; species Spirillospora terrae. Next base: position 578,517 of record NZ_JAICDG010000003.1, read on the forward strand.
GGACGCGTCGCCGCGAGCAGCAGGAACCAGGCGGCCAGGTAGGCGAACCCGGCCTGCACCTTGGCGCCGCCGAGCCAGGACACCAGGAAGACGACCGCGCCGGTCGCGATCACCGACAGCGCCCCGTAGGCGTTGCGGATCATCACGAGCATGCCCGCGAGCAGCGCCAGCGAGAACCACAGCATCAGCGTGATCCGGCCGCCCGCCAGCAGCGCGGCGAACAGCAGCCCGAGCAGCGGGGGAGTGAGGTACCCGGCCATGGCGGTGAACACCATGCCGGGCCCGTGCGGCTTGCCCCGCGAGACCGTGACGCCCGAGGTGTCGGAGTGCAGCTTGATCCCGTCCAGCTTGCGGCCGGTGACCAGCGCGATCAGCGCGTGCCCGCCCTCGTGCGCGATCGTCACCGTGTTGCGCGCGACCCGCCAGGTCGGGCCGTGCACGACCGCGCCGAGCGCCACGGCCCCGACGAGGACGACCAGCCACCACGGCGGATCCGGCTGGGTCCCCGTCAGGCGGTCCCACAGATCGCCGATGCTTGCGTTCTCCACGTCCACCCCGTGTCGTCGTTCGCGATGCCCAACATTAGGACGTCGGGGATAACGTTCGCGTTCGGTTCGGACGCCTTCGCAAGCCGCGAATCGTTTCATCGGCGGCACGAGCGCGCCGATTGTGATCCACACCACAGCTACCGACGCGTAACCCCACAGAGTACGCGGTTCACCCATTGATGTGCGCGAAATCCCCTTATGGTGTGACCGCACAGCGGCTACTGTGCCCTCGCGCCGAGGCTTCCAGCACTTCCGGCGTGCGACGAGAGGGTGACGGGGAGTGGACGGGGACGAGTCCCCCGCGCCGGCCACCGGGCCGCGCGGGTTCTTCCGGCGCGATCGCATCACGGGGCAGATCGCGATCGGCCTGGTGGGGGTGCTCTGCGTGGGCGCGCTCGTGTACGGGGTCGGCACGGCGAGCGCCCGCTACCGGCTCGCCGACGTCGGCGCGTGGCTCGGCGCGGGCGCCAAGGGAATGGTCGTGCACGCCAACGGCCTCGCGGGCAAGGTGGACGGCCGGACGTCCATGATCCCGCAGATGCGCGGCCACCACATCAGGATCGTCCAGGACGGCACGACCGTGCTGCTGATCGACGAGGACACCGGCGTCGTCAGCCGGATCGACCCGTCCCAGCTCAAGGTCGCCCAGAGCCGGTCCCTCGGCGGCGCCGCCCTCCAGGTCGTCGCGGGCGCGGGCACCGCCTACACCATCGACCTCGTCAAGGGCGCCGTGCAGCGGATCGACCCGATGACGCTCGCCCCGGTCGGCCCGGGCGCCACGCTGCCCGCGCCGCTCGCCGCCGCCGGGATCGACGCGAAGGGCACGCTCTGGGTGCCCGTCCCGCAGAACGGGCAGGTCGTCCCGTTCCAGGACGGGCGCCAGGGGCAGCCCGTCGCCGCCGGGAGGCCCGGCGACCGGCTCGCGCTGACGATCGCCGCCGGGACGCCCGTGATCACCGACAGCACGGCCGCGGCGGCGCTGGTCGTCCGCCCCGGGGGCGCGCAGCGGATCAACCTGCCCGCTCCGGTGTCGCGGTCGGAGGCGGGGCTGAAGGTCCCGCCGGTCGCCGACGGCCAGGTCGTCCCTATGCTCGGCGCGGGCGGCGCCCTCTACCTGCTCGACACCGGCGTCGGACGCGTCGAGTCCGTCGCGCTGCGCGTGCCGCGCCACCAGTACGAGCCGCCGCATGTGCTCGGGCCCCGCGTCTACGTGCCCGACCGCACGTCCGGGCAGCTGCTGGTCTTCAACACCGACCGCGGGACGTGGGAGCGGCCCGTCACCGCGACCCGCCCCGGCGGGACGATCGAACTCCTCGTCCGCGACCACCTGCTGTGGGTCAACGACCCGGGCGGCGCGACCGCGCTCGCGTTCGACCCGAGCGGCGCGGTCAAGCACATCCGGAAGTACGAGGACAAGATCCCCGGCGGCGTCCGCCGTCCCATCCCGGCGCCGAACGCGGGCGGCGGCAACGGCAACCGCACCGGCGGCGGGCGCGGCAACGGCGGTGACGACCCCGCCCCGCCCGCGAGGCCGCCCGCCAAGAAGGACCCGACCGCGCCCGACCCGCCGACGCCGTCCGCGTCCGGCGACGACGGCTCGGTGACGGTGCGCTTCACGCCCGCCGCGCAGCCGCAGGGCGTCTACCCGGTCACCCGCTTCGTCCTCCTCGGCCAGGACGACCGTCCCGTGGCCGGTGCGAGGCCGGCGACGTTCCCCGGCACCGCGCCCGGCGGGACGTTCACCGTGGGCGGGCTGACCTGCGACCGGACCACGCACATCTACAAGGTCGCCGCCGAGTACAAGGGCAAGAACGGGAAGACGGCCTACAGCCCGTCGGGAGAGGTGGGCGCGACCGCCTGCCAGGCCCCCGGCCCGGCGACCGACCTCAAAGCCGAGGCGCTCAACCATGGCGCCAAGCTGACGTGGGCCAGGTCGTCCGGCTACGGCGTCACCTACGTGGTGACCTCGCCCAGTGGCACCGTCACGACGAAGAACACCACGCTCACCGTCACGGGCCTGACCAACGGTCAGACGCACGCGCTGAGCGTGGTCGCGCGCAACGGCGCGGGTGACTCGACACCGGTGAGCACCACGGCCGACCTCGACCCGGCCGCGCACGCCGGGACCTACAACGGCCAGCACAACGAGAGCACGACCACCCGTCTGCACACCGGGCCCGGCAAGACCGCGCCGGTGGACGGCAGTTTCCCGAAGGGATTCACAGGCTCGGTCAAGGTGCTCTGCCAGCAGCGCGGCGAAGGCGTCACCGACGACAACGACAAGAGTCTCCAGAGCGCCATCTGGGACAAGATCGACTACGAGGGCCGGGTGCGCTGGGTCAGCGACATCTACCTGCGCACCCCGAACTCGGGCGCGGGGGCCTTCTCGCCGCCGCTGTGGGAGTGCGTCTGATGTCCGAGCACGCGGGGGTGGACGCGGAGGCGCTGGTCGCGCGGTTCGCGCAGATGTTCGCGGCGCTCGCGCAGAACGTCGAGCGGGTCGTCCGGGGCAAGCGGGAGAAGGTCGAACTGGCGCTCGTGTGCCTGCTCGCCGAGGGGCACCTGCTGGTCGAGGACGTGCCGGGCGTCGGCAAGACGACGCTGGCGCGGGCCGTGTCGGCGTCGGTGGAGGCGAAGTGGGCGCGGATCCAGTTCACGCCCGACCTGCTGCCGAGCGACATCACCGGCGTGTCGATCTTCAACCAGGGGACGGGCGCGTTCGAGTTCCATCCCGGGCCGATCTTCGCGAACCTGGTGGTGGCCGACGAGATCAACCGCGGCTCGCCGAAGACGCAGTCGGCGCTGCTGGAGGTCATGGAAGAGCGGCGGGTCACCGTGGAGGGCACGCCGCATCCGGTGCCGCGCCCGTTCCAGGTGATCGCGACGCAGAACCCCGTCGACATGGACGGGACGTACCCGCTGCCCGAGGCGCAGCTCGACCGGTTCCTGATGCGGATCACGATGGGCTACCCCGATCACCAGGCCGAGGTGGCGCTGCTGGCGGGCGCGCCGACCGGCGCCGCGCTCGACCAGATGCCGCCGGTCATGGGCCGCGAGGACGTCTCCCGGATGATCGAGTTCGCCCAGCGGCTGCACGTCGCGCCGCCGCTGCACGACTACATCGTGCGGCTGGTCGCGGCGACGCGCGGGCACCCCGACCTGCGGCTCGGCGCGAGCCCGCGGGCGAGCCTCGCGCTGCTGCGGGCGGCGCGGGCGCGGGCGGCGGCGGCCGGGCGCGCGTTCGTCGTGCCCGAGGACGTGAAGGCGCTGGCCGTCCCGGTCCTCGCGCACCGGCTGGTGGTCACGCCGGAGGCGGAGCTGCGCGGACGCGGCGGCGCCGACGTGGTCGGCGAGGTGCTCGCGAACACGCCGACCCCGCAGGCCGCCGGGGTCTGAGGTGCTGACGCCGCCGTGTTGACGACGACGCTGTGTTGACGCCACTGGGATGGGGGACGGCGGCCGGGTCCGCGGTCCTCTACGCGGCGGGCTGGTGGCTCGGCTACCCCGAGCCCGCGACGCTCGCCGTCGCGGGCCTGGCGGCGGTGGTCGCGGCGGCGCTGTGGACGCTGCCGAGGCCGCGCCTGGAGGTCCGCCGGGAGATCGCGCCCGAGCGGGTCGGGCGCGGCGAGGACGCGGTCGGCGTCCTGCACGTGACCAGCACCGGACGCGGCGTCCGCGGCATGACCGCCCACGACGGCCTCGGCCCGTCGTCGAAGGGCGTCGCCGTTGACATCCCCCGCCTGCGCGCGGGCGGCACGCGGACGGTCACCTACCGCCTGCCGACCACGCGGCGCGGGCGCATCCCCGTCGGGCCGCTGCGGCTGGTGCGCGCCGACCCGCTGCGGCTGGCGCGGCGCGTCCGCGAGTACGGGCGGCCCGCGACGCTGCTCGTCCGGCCGAGGACGGTGCCGCTGTCGCTGCTGCCGTCGGGCCGCGCCCACCACCTGGAGGGGCCGACGAGCGACCGGTCCCCGGCGGGGACGGCGACGTTCCACGCGCTGCGCGAGTACGTGGTCGGGGACGAGCTGCGCCACATCCACTGGAAGTCGTCGGCGCGGACGGGCACGCTCATGGTCCGGCAGCTCGTCGACGCGAGTCTGCCGACGACGACGGTCGTGCTGGAGGCGCGTCCGAAGTGCTGGCCCGAGCCCGACGACTTCGAGCTGGCCGTGGACGCGGCGGCGTCGGTGGCGGTCGCCGCCGCCACCGCGAGCTTCCCCGTCCGGATCCTCACCGGCCACGGCCCGGTCGCCGAGACCCGGGGCGGGCCCGACGACGTGGAGGTCCTCCTCGACCGGCTCACCCCGGTCATGCCCGAGCCCGGCCCGGCCGCGCTGGACGCGGTGCGCCGGGTGCGCGCGGGCGGGTCGCTGGTCGTCGTCGCGCCGGGCGCCGCCGAGCTGGGCCGGATCGCGGCCCTCCGGAGCCGGTTCGACCGGGTGGTGGTGCTGCGGGTCAGGCCGGACGGCCCCGCCGCCGCGCCGCCCGGCGTCCACCTGCTCGACTTCGGCGACCTGGACGGGCTGGCGGAGGCGTGGCGGCGGCTCGGGACCGCTCGATGACCCGTTATCTCTCCTTGGCGGTGACGGCGGCGCTCGCCGCCGTCGCGGGGCTGGCGTTCCAGCGGGTGTTCGGCCTCGGCCCCGTCGTCCCGGTCGCGGTCGTCGCGGCCGTGGTGCCGACGGCGCTGTCGGCGCTGCTGTCCGGGCCGCGCAAGGCGGGACGGCCGTGGCCGCTGTGGATCGCCGTCGTGCTGACGGCCGTCGCGTGGACGGGAACGGTCGCGCTGACCGTCCTGCGCTCCGCGCTCGGCGACGGAACGTTCCCGCGGACGCTCCGGGAGGGCGTGCTCGGCTCGTGGAAGTCGATCCTCACGACGCTGCTGCCCGTCCCGGCCAAGCCCGAGTACCTCGTGCTGGTGAACCTGTCGGTGTGGCTCGCGGCGTTCGCGTCCGCCGAGCTGGCGCTGCGCACGCGGCTGCGCGCGCTCCCCTGCGTGCCCGCGCTCGGCGTGTGGGCGGTCGCGCTGCTGCTCGGCGTGGACGGCCCCGCCTCCAACCTGCCGCTCGCCGCCGCCACCGCCGTGCTGGTCGGGGTGCTGCTGCTCGTCCGCGCCGAGACCGAGACAGAGGCCGAGACCGGGACCGCGCCGAAGTGGCGGCCGGTCGCGGTCGGGCTGCCCGTCGCCGCCGTCCTCGGCGCGCTGGCCTACCTCGCGGGCCCGGTCGTCCCGGTCGGCGCCGACCCCTACGACCCGCGCGAGCAGGTGCAGGCGCCGCCGCCCCAGCAGCGCGACGGGGTGAGCCCGCTGGACCGCGTCGGCGGCTGGCTGCTCAGCCCCGACCAGGTGCTGTTCACTGTCGCCGCCGGGCGGAGCGAGGTCGTGCGGCTCGCCGTCCTGGACCGGTTCGACGGCGTGACGTGGTCGTCGACGGCACGGTTCGTCCCGACGGGGAGCCGGGTCCCGGCCGGGCCGCGTCCGAGACGCGAGCACACCACCGGGCAGCGGATCACGATCCGCGACCTGCCGGGCGTGTGGGTGCCCGCCGCCGACCGGCCCCGCCGCGTCGACGGGCTGCCCGTCGTCGTGGACCCGGCCAGTGGCGCGCTCGCCGCCGCGCGGCCGCTCCGGCCGGGGCAGGCGTACACGGTGGACTCGCGGGTGCCGGAGTGGTCCGCCGACGACCTCGCGGGCGCCGCCCTCGCGCGGGACGCGGAGGCCCGTGCCGCGCTGGAGCTGCCGTGGGGTCCGGGCGCGACGCGGCCGCCCGTCCAGCTCGCCGAGTTCCGGCGGTTCGCGCAGGCCGCCACCCGGGACGCGGCGTCGCCGATCCAGCGGGCCGCGATGCTGTCGGAGCACCTCAAGCGGTACGCGCGCTACGACGTGACGGCGCCGCCCGGGCACGGCTACCGGCAGCTCGACTACTTCCTCGGCGAGGGCAGGCGCGGCACGCCCGAGCACTTCGCGACCGCCTACGCCCTCCTCGGCCGGTCCATCGGCCTGCCCACGCGGATCGTCGTGGGATTCGATGGCGGGAACCGCGCGGGCGGCAGCGTCCAGGTCCGTTCCGGGGACGTGATGGTCTGGCCGGAGGTCAAGTTCGACCGGCTCGGCTGGGTGCGGTTCAACCCGCTGCCCGAGAACGCGCGGCGGTCCAACAAGAACGACGCCGTCGCCGCAGGGGAGACGCAGCGGAAGCTGGAGCAGGCGCAGAAGAACGCCGCGTCGCAGCAGCGCGGCCCCGGGCCCGGCCGGACGCCGCAGAAGCCCGTGCGGAAACAGGCCGGTGAGCACGACGCCCCCACGCCCTGGTGGGTGTTCGCCGCCGCCGGTGCGGCCGCCTTGGTCTTCGCATACGTGCTCGCCGTGCTGCTCGCGCCCGCGCTGCGCAGGCGCCGCCGCCGCACCGGGTCGCCCGCCGAGCGGATCGCCGGGGCGTGGCATCAGGCGCTCGACCACCTGTCCGACGTCGGGCTGTCCACGGCCCGGACGCTCACCGCGCACGAGGTGGCCCGGTTCGGCGCGTCCAGCGTGGGGGAGGACGCGCGCGGGCACCTCGGTCCGCTCGCCGACCTCGTCGACCGCAGCCGGTTCGCGCCGACCCGTCCCGATCCGCGCGCCGCCGACCAGGCGTGGCACCACGCCGACCGGCTCGGACGCCTCGTCACCGCGCGGGCCGGGCGCGTCCGCCGGCTGCGCCGCCGCCTGCATCCCCGCTCGCTCCGCGACCGCCGCCCCTCATGATCGCTAATCTGGGGGCATGGGGCACGCCATGAGCCTGGAGGGGCGCGGATGAGCGCCGGTTCCGTCCGTCCCGTGCGGGTGCCGGACAAGGCCGACCTCGACGCCGCCTGGCGCGCGGTGTCGGCCGTGCTGCCGCCGACGCCGGTGGTCGCGTCCGCGCTGGCGCCCGGCGCGCTGCTGAAGCTGGAGACCTTCCAGCCGACCGGGGCGTTCAAGGTGCGCGGCGGGCTGGCCGCGCTCGCCGCGCTGCCGGACGGCGAACCCGCCGTCACGGCCAGCGCGGGCAACCACGGGCTCGGCGTCGGCTACGCGGCGTCCCGCGTGCCCGGCGCCGACGTGACCGTCGTGGTGTCCACGCGCGCGTCCCCGGCGAAGGTCGAGCGGATCCGCGCGTTCCCGGTGCGGCTCGTCGAGCACGGGACGACCTACGAGGACGCCGAGGCGCATGCGATGAACCTGCCCGGCCGCTACGTCTCCCCCTACAACGACCCCGCCGTCATCGCTGGTCAGGCGACGATCGGCCACGAGCTGGACGAGCAGACCGAAGGGCCGCTCACCGTCGTCGCGCCGGTCGGCGGCGGCGGGCTCGCCGCGGGCCTGGCGCTGTGGGCGCGCGGACGCGGCGACGTGAAGGTCGTCGGCGTGGAGTCGGCGGAGTCGCGCGCGGTGTCGGCGGCGGTCGCGGCGGGCCGGACCGTCCATGTCGAGGTGGGCGACACGATGGCCGACGGGCTCGCCGGCAACCTGGAGCCCGGCAGCGTCACGCCCGGCATGCTCGCCGGGGCCGCCGCGCTGACCACCGTCACGGACGCGGAGATCCGCGCCGCGCTGCGCTGGCTGATCCGCGAGCACGGGCTGGCCGCCGAGGGCGCGGGCGCGGCGGCAGTCGCGGCCGTCCTGGCCGGGAAGGTCGAGGCGGAGGGGCGGCTCGTCGTCATCCTGTCGGGGCGCAACATCACCGTCCCCGCCTACACCCGGGCGCTCGCGGAGGACTGAGCTAGAGGCCCGGTCAGGTCTTCTTGGAGCCGGTGCGGACGCAGGCGGGCGCCGACCACGACACGTCCGGCGCGCTGCCCTGGTTGAGCCGGAGCACCGCGCCGACCTTGAAGCAGTGGGCGGCCTTCGGGCGCAGGTTCGCGACCGTCGCCGAGCGCTGCCCGGCCGGGACCGACAGGATCGCGCGGCTCCCCGCCGGCTGCCGCTGGACGAGCAGCGGCAGCCCGCGCGCCGCGTCCGGCAGGACCCAGGTGAGCACGGCCGTCCGCCCCGCCAGCCGGACGGTCAGCCGGCGCGGGCGCGTCGCGGTGAACTGGGCGGGCGGCACGGGACCCTCGGGGCCGCCCGCGGCGGGGCCGGTCTGCGTGCCCTGCGGCGCGGTCGTCGGCGCCCCGGCCGCCGGGGCCGCGCCCTTCTTCGGCTCGTCCCCGCCGCCGGACAGGGCGAGCGCGCCGAGGCCGAGCCCCGCGCCGCCCACCAGCGCGACCGCCGCCGCGACGATCAGCCCCCGGCGCGGCCCGTCCTGGGACGCGTGACGCGGTGCCGTGTCGGGGAGCGGGGGCGGGGGCGGGGGAGCGGCGGGCCACGCGGCGACCGCCCCTGCCGCCTGCCCGTTCGCGACCGGTGCCGGGGCTGCGGCGCCGGACGCGAGAGGGAGCGGCGCCGGGTCGGACTCCCGGGTCGGTGCCCACTCCGGCACCGGAGGCGGCCCGGGGAAGGACGACCGCGGCTCGACCGAAGGTCCGGTGTCCGGCATGGACGCCGAGAACCCGGAGGTGGACGGCGACCCGGCCGGGTGGCCGCCCGTCGCGGCCGGCAGGCCGGGCCCGGTGCCGTAGGCGACGTCGGTGACCGGCAGCCCCAGCTCCGCCTGCGCCCGCTGGAGCCGCTGCGCGAACTCCACCGCCGACGCGTACCGCTGCTCGGGCCGCTTCGCCATCGCCCGCCCGATGACCTCGCCGACCTGGGGCGGGACGTCCGGGCGGGTGAACGGGGGCGGCGGGTCGTTGAGGATGCGCATCATCAGCAGGGCGATGCCCTCGCCCGGCGGCCCCTTGAACGCGGGCTGCCCGGCGACGAGCTGGTAGAGCGTCGAGCCGAGCGAGTAGATGTCGGCGCCGACGCCCGGCGGCCGCCCCTCCAGGACCTCCGGCGCCGCGTGGTGCGGGGTGAACGCCTGCGTGTGGGTGGCGTCGAAGGTGTCGACCAGCCGGGCGATGCCGAAGTCGGCGAGCGCGGGCTCCCCGTACTTCGACACGAGCACGTTCTGCGGCTTGACGTCCCGGTGCAGGACGTCGGTCTCGTGGGTGGCGGCGAGCGCGCCCGCCATCTTCACCCCGATCCGCAGCACGTCGGCGATCGGCAGCGGCCCCTCGCGGGCGAGCCGGTCGGTCAGCGCGCCGTGCTCGAAGTACTCCATGGCGATGTAGGGGCGGCCGGACCGGGTGGTGCCGGTGTCGAGCACGGTCACGATGTTCGGATGCCCGGACAGCCGTCCGGTGATCTTGCACTCGCGCTGGAAGCGGCGCATCGCCGCGCCGTCGACCGAGCTGACCGACAGCACCTTCAGCGCCACCATCCGGTCGAGCCGCTCCTGGTGGGCGCGGTAGACCACGCTGAACCCGCCCTCGCCGACCTGCTCCAGCACCCGGTACCCGGGGACGTCCTCGGTCATGGGTCCTTCCCGGTGGGCGGCGTTCGGGGGCGGTCTCGCGGCGGGGGACACGATACGGCAGCCAACAGCGTAGTACGCGGACGAAACGGTCGCGGTCCTCACGCCCCGGAACATCGGCCGCGGCACCACGGCAGCACCTCGCGCGAACAATAGCGGGAAATGTCCACCGGCCTGATTAATCGTTGATTCAAATTCCGCCTCCACGCCCCGTGATGCTGCCTAACCTCGGGTTTCGCGACCGTTTCGCGCTCGGGGACGGTCAGGGGAAAACGCCCGGAAGGAGTGGCCGCGATGACGGAAAAGGTCATGGCGAACACGGCGACGGAATCGCCATACAGCGAGCTTGTCCGGATGGCGTATTTCGTTCTTCCGGGACGGGGCAGGCGCGTCAACCGGCTGGCGGTCGCGCGCCGCATCGTGGACGGCACGGCCCGCCGCGACCGCTCGCCCGCCGCGCTGGCCCGGCGCCGCACCCGCGTCCTGCGCCGGGCCATGCGGCCGCCCCGGCGGCTGCACATCGGGCTCGGGCCGTGGCTGCGCGCGCTGCCCGCCCGGCTGCCCGACCCGGCGCTGACCGGCGCGCTGTCGCGGCTGGAGCCGCCCGTCCGGGTGGCCTACGTGCTGCGCCACATGGAGCGGATGCCGCGCTACAAGGTCCGCGACCAGCTGATCGAGCTGCGCGTCCGCGACCCGCTGGCGGTGATCGACGCCGCCGACGCCGCGGAGGTGCCGCCCGCCCGCTACCCGGAGCGGTTCGAGGCCGCGCCGCTGCCGCCCGTCCGCAACCGGTCGCTGCTGCCGCTCGCCGGGGCGGCGCTGCTCACCGCCGCGCTGATCGGCGCGCTCGCGCTGACCGAGGGCGACGGCTTCTTCGGCGGCGGCCCGCGCCCGGCGGCCGCGCCCGTCCCGCGGCTGGTCCGCGCCGACTCCATCGCCTGGTCGCGCGGCCTCCGCACGCTGGACGCCTGGCCCGCGCGCGGCGACCTCGCGGGCGACGCCGCGTTCACCGGGCGGGCCGTGGCGGCATGGGCGCAGGCGCCGGGCGACCGGCGCGCCCCCGGGCCGACCGTCCAGCTCCTCTACGCGGGGCACGTCGGCGGCGCCCCGCTCGCGGTGCTGCGCGGCGGCGACCTGCTCGCCCGGTACACGCCGGCCGGGCTCACGGTGGTGACGGCGGGGACCGGCGCGTCCGCCCCGGTGGGCCTCGGCGGCGGCCGCTACCTGCTCGCGCCCTGGGACACCCGCCCCGAGACCCTCGCCGGCGCGGCGCTGGCCGTCCGGGACGGCGTGACCGATCCGGTCCCGGCCCGCACCCGGTGCGGCCGGGGCCCCGCGTTCCACCTCGACGGCACGCGTACGGTCGGCGACCTCGGCGGGCCGCGCGCGCCCGTCCTCACCTACCGGCCGCCGTCCGCCGGGAGGCCGGAGGCGGCGCGGCTCGGGCGGGACGGCCTGCGGTTCTGGGACCGGCTCGGCTGCGGGACGCGGCGCCTCGCCCGCCCGGTCGCCGAGGCGGCGGCGTGGCAGTTCTGGTCGGGGACGCTGCCGCACGGCGGCGGGCGCGCCGGGTGGGCGTGCACCCGGTTGAGCTTCGCCGACGGCGCCGTCGCGGCCGAGGCGACGCTGCTCGGCGCGCGGGAGCAGCGCGCCACCGGCGCCTGCGACGAGCGGCGGCCGGTCAGCGGCACCTGGTGGCGCGCCCCGTCCGGCCGCTGGTACTACCTCGCCGCCGCCGCGCCCGGCCTCCGGCCCCGGGCCCGCGGGGCGCTCCGCCCGCCCGAGACCGAGGGCCGCCTGCTGGTCGCCCGGGGCCGCGCGGGCGCGCCGGTCACGCTGACGGCCCGCTGACCGCGCCCCGGTCCGCCGGCCCGCCCGCGATCGGGCACACTGGGTCGCCGGAGTCCGGGCGAGGCGCGAAGGGGTCGCAGATGGGCAAGGGGCCGCTCTCGGGGGTACGGGTGGTCGAGCTGGCCGGGATCGGGCCGGCGCCGTTCGCCGCGATGCTGCTGGCCGACCTCGGCGCCGACGTCGTCCGGGTCGACCGCGTCTCCGCCGTCGGGGACGCCGCGACCGGCGGCACCGACTTCACGGGCCGGGGCAAGCGGTCGGTCGCCGTCGACCTGAAGTCGGAGCGGGGCCGGGACGTCGTGCTGCGGCTCGCGGAGCGGTCCGACGTCCTGCTGGAGGGGTTCCGCCCCGGCGTCACCGAGCGCCTCGGCCTCGGCCCCGACGACTGCCTGGCCCGCAACCCGGCGCTGGTGTACGGGCGGATGACCGGCTGGGGCCAGGACGGCCCGCTGGCGCGCAGCGCCGGGCACGACATCGGCTACATCGCGATCACCGGGACGCTGCACGCGATCGGCCGCGCGGGCGGCCCGCCGCAGGTGCCGCTGAACCTGCTCGGCGACTTCGCGGGCGGCAGCATGTACCTGGTCACCGGCGTGCTCGCCGCGCTCCTGGAGGCCCGGACGAGCGGCCGCGGCCAGGTCGTCGACGCCGCCATCGTGGACGGCACCGCGCACCTGTCGGCGTTCACCCACTCCTTCCTCGCGGCCGGCCTGTGGGAGGACCGGCGCGGCGTCAACCTGCTCGACACCGGCGCGCCCTGGTACGACGTCTACGAGACCGGCGACGGCCGGTACATGGCGGTCGGCGCCCTCGAACCCCAGTTCTACGCCGAGTTCGTGCGCGGCCTCGGCCTCGATCCGGACGACCTGCCCTCCCGCGACGACCGCGCGGGCTGGCCCGAGCTCCGCGACGCCTTCGCCGCCGCGTTCCGGACCCGCACCCGCGACGAGTGGGCGGCGATCTTCCTGCCCGGCGACGGGTGCGTGGCGCCCGTCCTGTCGCTGGAAGAGGCGAAGGCGCACCCCTACAACACCTCCCGGGACGTGTTCCCCGAGCTCTCCGGGCACCGGCAGCCCGCGCCCGCGCCCCGCTTCTCCCGCACCGCCGCCGAGACCGACGGTCTGCCCGCCCTGCCGGGCGGGCAGACCCGCGCCGTCCTGGAGGACCTCGGCTTCACCGACGTCGAGGACCTCCTCGCGGAGGGCGCGGTCGCCCAGGCGTGACGCCGCCCTGGGGGCTCGCACGGCCTTCAGGTGCGCTTCTCCAGGCGGCTGCCCCGGCGCAGCGTGATCGACATGATGTCGCTCGGGCCGTCCAGCTCCAGGCGGTGCCACCGGCCGCGCGGGACGATGACGGCGTGCCCGGCGGGGAGCGCGACCACCTCCTCCGCGCCGCCGGGCTCCTCCGGGCGGAAGCACACCCGGATACCGCCCGCCAGGCAGCAGACCGCCTCCTCGGCCGCCGGGTGCACCTCCCAGTGGTCGGCGTGGACGTCGGCGTCGGTCTCCACGTGGAACGTCGCGACCTGCCAGGCGCCGGAGTCCGCGGTCATGCGCCGCTCGGCGGCGTCGACGGCGCCGTCCGGGTGGAAGGCCAGGGCGAGGGAAAACAGGTCGATCGGCTGGTCGATCGGCAGAGTCATGACGGCGTTCCTTCCAGTTCGGGTTCGGTGGCGGGGGAGGGCGACGCCGCCGGGCGGTGGCGCGGCAGGACGGCGGCCGCGACGAGCGCCGCGACCAGCAGCAGCACCGCGCCGATCAGGACGCCGAGCGTGTAGCCGGAGTTGAGCGCGCCCGGGCCGGTGCCGGAGCCGGTGCGGCCCGCGGCGGCGGTGGCGAGCGCGGCCAGGCCGACGCAGCCGCCGAGCTGCCGCGCGCTGTTGAGCACGCCCGCCGCCATCCCGGCCTCGCCGCGCTGCACGCCGGTCGTCGCGGCGGCGGCCACCGGCGCCAGGCACAGCCCGAGGCCGACGCTGGTGATCACCGACGGGCCGAGCACGTCGGTGAGGAAGCCGCCGTCCGGGCTCATCAGCGCGAACCAGCCCAGGCCGGCGGCGGCGAGGAGCGCGCCGGGGATGAGCGACGCGCGCGGCGAGCGGTCGCTGGTGATCCGGGTCGCCGCGACGCTGCCGACGACGACGCCCGCCGAGAACGGGACGAACGCCGCGCCGGTCGCGGCGGCGCCCATCCCGAGCACGCCCTGCATGTAGAGGGAGACGAAGTAGAACGCGGCGAACTGGCCCGCCGCCGCGAGGAACACGAACACGTTCGCCCCGGCCACCCACCTGCTCCGCAGCAGGCCGAGGCGGATGAGCGGCGCCCGCACGCGCGTCTCGGCGAACACGAACGCGACCAGCAGTACGGTCGCGGCGCCGAGCGTCAGCAGCGTGGCCGCCGACGTCCAGCCGCGCGTGTCGGTGCGGACGACGCCGAACACCAGCAGGCCCGTCCCGGTGGTGGCGAGGACGGCGCCGAGCACGTCCAGGCGCGGACGGTCCGCGCGGCGCTCCTCGGCGGGCACGCCCACCGGCACCAGCGCGAGCGCGCCCGCGACGATCGGCAGGTTGACGAGCATCACCCAGCGCCAGCCCGCGTACTCGGTCAGCAGCCCGCCCGCGAGGACGCCGAGCGCGCCGCCCGCCGCGTTGACCGCGCTCCACACGCCGAGCGCGCGGACGCGGGCGCGGCCCTCGGGGAACGTGGTGGTGAGCAGGGCGAGCCCCGCCGGGGCGACGGCCGCCGCCGCGAGGCCCTGGCCGGCGCGCGCGGCGACGAGCTGCCAGGGCGCCTGCGCGAGGCCGCCCAGCAGCGAGAACAGGGCGAAGGCGGCGAGCCCGCCGGTGAACAGCCGGCGCCGCCCGTACAGGTCGCAGGCCCGGCCGCCGAGCAGCAGGAACCCGCCGAACGTGAGCGCGTAGACGTGCACGACCCAGGCGAGGTCGACCGGCGCGAAGCCCAGGGACGTGCGGATCGAGGGGAGGGCGACGTTGACCACGGCCATGTCCAGGGCGACGACGAACTGGGCGACGGCCGCCGCCGCCAGCACCACCCCGGGTCGCCCGGGCGAATTTTTATACATGTAAGAAAAATACCCGGACGTGTCCGGGATGTCGAACGAGGGCGCGTCCGATGCGGGATGATGGGGGCATGGCGACATCGACCGGGCAGCGCAGGGGGCGCCCGCCGCGCATCTCGCGCGAGGAGATCCTCGCCGTCGCCCGGCGGATCGTGGACAAGGAGGGCGTCGACCGGCTGACGATGCGGCGGCTGGCCAAGGACGTCGGCAGCACGCCGATGGCGCTCTACCACCACGTGCGCGACAAGGACGAGCTGCTCGTCCTGCTGCTCGACGAGTACGCGGAGCGGGCGCTGCGCCGCCCCGACCTCCCGGCCGACCCCCGCGAGCGCGTCGTCGTGGCCGCGGCGGCGATCCGCGAGGCGCTCGCCGGCCATCCGTGGGTCGCGCAGGTGATCACCGCCGACGACCTGATGGCGCGGTCGGCGCTGTGGTTCGCCGAGCAGATCGTGGACGGCCTGGTCGAGTGCGGGCTCGCACCGGAGCGGGCCGTCCACGGCTACCGCGCGATCTGGTACTACACGGCGGGCGAGGTGCTGGTGCGGGCCGCGGCCGCCCGGCGGCGGGCCGGCGACGACCGCGCCACCTACCGGGACCGGGTCTTCGCCGACCTCGACCCGGAGGAGCTGCCCCGGCTGGCTGCCGTCGGCGACCGCTGGACGCCGCTCACCGCCGAGGACACCTACCTCGACGGCCTGCGCGCCCTCGTCGACGGCCTCGTCGGCTAGGGCCCCGGAACGTCAGACCGCGTCGGCGACGGCCGCCGCCCACAGCTCCAGCGCGGCGTCGACCTGCGCGTCGTCCACGATCAGCGGCGGGATCATGCGGACGACGTTCCCGAACGCGCCGCAGGTCAGCAGCAGCAGCCCCCGGTCGGAGGCGGCCCGCTGGGCGCGCGCGGCGGTCGCCGCGTCGGGCTCGCCGTCCGGCGTCGTGAACTCGCTGGCCTGCATGAGCCCGAGGCCCCGGACGTCGCCGATGACGGGATGGTCGGCCGCGACCTTGCGCAGCCCGTCGCTCAGCCGCGCGCCCCGCCGCGCGGCGTTGTCCACCAGGCCCTCGTCGCGGACGACCTCCAGCGTGGCGAGCGCGGCGGCGCAGGCGACCGCGTTGCCGCCGTAGGTGCCGCCCTGCGAGCCCGGCCGGGCCTTCTCCATCACGGCGGTGGGCGCCGCGATCGCCGACAGGGGGAACCCGCTGGCCAGGCCCTTGGCCGTGATCAGCACGTCGGGCCGCACGGCCGCGTGCTCGTGGCCCCAGAAGCGGCCCGTCCGGCCGACGCCGGTCTGGACCTCGTCCATCACGAGCAGGATCCCGTGCCGGTCGGCGCGCTCGCGCAGCCCCTCCAGGAACGCGGGCGGCGCGGGCACGTAGCCGCCCTCGCCGAGGACGGGCTCGACGACGAACGCGGCGGTGTCGGCGGGGGCGCTGGTCGTCGCGAGGA
Source organism: Actinomadura terrae (assembly GCF_022751215.1). Classification (GTDB taxonomy): domain Bacteria; phylum Actinomycetota; class Actinomycetes; order Streptosporangiales; family Streptosporangiaceae; genus Spirillospora; species Spirillospora terrae. The sequence continues at coordinate 594,848 of NZ_JAICDG010000003.1, forward strand.
CGTAGTCCAGCTCGCGGAGCGCGAAGCGGGTCGCCTCGTCCTCGTCCCAGCCGTACCGGTAGGCCTGCGGGAACGGCGCGACGGCGGCGCCCGGCATCAGCGGGCCGATCCCGGCGCGGAACTTGGTCCCGGCGGTGGTGAGGGCGGCGGCGCCCATCGTCCGGCCGTGGAAGGAGCCGTGGAAGACGACGATGTTCTGCCGCCCGGTCGCGTGCCGCGCCAGCCGGATCGCCGCCTCGACGGCCTCGCTGCCGCTGTTGAGGTAGAACAGCGAGTCCAGGCCGTCCGGCAGCACCTCGCCGAGCGCCTCGGTGAGCCGCAGCAGCGGCCGGTGCATTACCGTCGTGTACTGGCCGTGGATCAGCGTGCCGACCTGCTCCCGCGCCGCCTCGACCACGCGCGGGTGGCAGTGCCCGGTGCTCGTGACGCCGATGCCCGCGGTGAAGTCCAGGTACCGGCGCCCCTCGGCGTCGTAGAGGTAGGCGCCCTCGCCGCGCTCGGCCAGGACGGGGGTGGCCTGCTTCAGCAGGGGAGACAGCGTCGCCATGGGAACTCCGTAGGATTGTCGACAATCTGCAAGCTCATGGCACCACGTGCCCCGCCCTCCTGTCCAGGGCGGGGCACGTGGTTCCCGCTCAGGACGGGCGGAGCCGCTCGATCGACTCGGTCATGTGCTCCTCGATGAGCCGGAGCAGCCGCTCCTCCGCGCCGTCGCCGATCGCGTCCACCAGCCGCCGGTGCTCGTCGACCAGCTCGGACGGCTCGGGGTAGGTGTCCTGGAGCGCGTTCAGGCACATCCGGGTCTCGACCAGGAGGGTGTGCGCCATCCGCTCCAGCCGCGGGCTGCCGGACGCGCTGACCAGCACCTCGTGGAAGGCCTGGTCGGCGTCGCTCATCGCGATCCGGTCGCGCTCGCGCGCCGCGTCCACGAGCGCCTCCAGGGCGTCGGTGAGCCGCGCGACGGCCTCGCCCCGGTTCCGCTCCATGATCAGCCGGCACGCCTCCCGCTCGATCGCGAGCCGCGCGAGGTAGATGTCCTCGACGTCGCCGGCGTCCAGCGTGATCACGAACAGCCCGCGGTGCGGCTCGCTGACCAGCAGCCCCTCCTGGACGAGCCGCTGCATCGCCTCGCGCAGCGGGCCGCGGCTGATGCCGAGCCGGGCCGCCAGCTCCACCTCCCCGAGTTGCGCGCCCGGCTCCAGCGAGCCGTACATGATCGCCGATCGCAGCTCGTCCGAGACGAGCTCGACCGTCGATCTCCGGGGGACGGGTTCCAGCTCACCCAACCGGCCCATGCGCGGGCCCCTTTCTCTGGGGGTCAGGGATGTCGCGCCGGTACCGGGCCCTGGCCGGCACCGGCGGCGGCGGGGGTCGCGAACAGCCTGCCGAAGCCGGGGCGCGGGCGCGGGCCGTCCACGCCGGCGGCGCCGAGGGCGAGCCGCAGGCCCTCCCACACGCTCACCTGGTTGGCGGTCAGCACCGGCTTGCCGACCCGCTCCTCCAGCTCGTCGAGCCAGCCCACCGTGTGCAGGGCGGTGTCGGGGACCAGCACGGCCTCGGCGTCCGGGTGGTCGTTGGCCGCGACGAAGGCCAAGACCTCCTCGCGGCCGAGCGTGCCGACCTCGGCGGCGGTCACGATGCCGCGCGCCGACAGTGCCACGACCTCGATCCCGGCCTCGCCGAGGAACGCGCCGAACCGGTCGGCGACGTCGGCGGGGTAGGTCGCGGCGACCGCGACCCGCCGCACGCCGAGGTGCCGGGCGGCGTTCACGAACGCGAACGAGGTACTGGACGCGGGGACGCCCACGGCCTCCCGGACGCCCGCGACCTGCGCGGCGGCGCCGTCCCACCCGAACACGAAGCTGCCGCTGGTGCACGCCCACACGGCGGCCTGGACGCCCATCCCGCGCAGCTCCCGGGCACCCGCGGCGAGGACGTCGGCGCCGCCGATGTCCAGCAGCGCGTCCACCCGGTGGGCGTCCTCGCGCATCAGCGTGTGGACGAGGGGCAGGCGCACGCCGCCGAGGGCGCGCTCGATCGCGGGGTAGTCGTCCTCGGCGCTGAAGCCGGGGTAGAGGAACCCGGCGCGCGGTGCGGTCTCCGGCATGTTGTCGACAATCCTACCTTCCTCGATCATGGAGTGGCCGGCGGGTCAGGCGGCGGTCGGCCGGGTGAGCTGGACCAGCGACTGCCCGGTACCGGCCGCCCGGCGTCCCATCGCGCGCAGCGCCGAGCACATCGTGACCTGGTTCGCGGTGAGCACGGGCTTGCCGATCATCTGCTCCAGCGGCGCGATGATGTCGTAGGTGGGGACGTTGGTGCAGGAGATGAACACGGCCTCGGCGTCCGGCGTGTCCACGGCCGAGACCGCCGAGACGATCTCGCCGTACCCGACCTTCCAGATGTGGCCGAGCAGCCCCAGCCCGACCGACCGGGCGACCGTGATGCCGTACTCGCCGAGGAACGACACGAGCCGGTCGGTCACCGTGTCGATGTAGGGGGTGACGACGGCGACCCGCGTGGCGTCCAGCAGCCGCAGCGACTCCACCAGCGCGCCCGAGGTCGTCGCCACCGCCGGCGCGCCCGCCGCGACCATCGTGTGGTGCAGCGCCACCTCGCCCGCCGCGCCGCGGATGAAGCTGCCCGACGCGCAGGCGTAGGCCACGGCGAGCGGCTCGGGGGCCAGCACGTCCCGCGTGGCCTGCCGGACGATCGAGTGGTCCGACAGCGCGGAGGCCATCTCGACCGTCACCGGCACCGGGACGAAGGGCAGCCGGGTCATGAACAGCGACACGTCGTCGGGCGTCCAGCGCCACAGCTCCCGGTCGAGGGCGAAGTCGAACGGGGCGACGACGCCGATGCCGTGCTGGGCGAGCAGCTCGGGGCGCTCGACCAGCATGGGGTCGAAGGTCATCGGGATCGCCGCTCAGGACTCGGCGCGGCGGTAGACCAGGCGCTCGCCGACCGCGCCCGACCGCCAGACGTCGTTGCACGCCTCGGCCATCGCGGGGAGGCCCTCGACGATCGTGGCGTACACGTTGCCCGGCACCCAGCCGACATCGCCGTTCAGCAGCAGGTTGTTGCGGCCGTAGAAGATCGCCAGGTCGATGACGCCGGGCAGCCCGTGGAGGCCCTTCTCCTCCTTGAACGCCCGGTCGAGCATGCCGCCGGGGAAGGAGAAGTGGACGACGTCGCCGGGGATCGGGGTGACGGTCGGGTTCTCCAGGCCGACCTCGTCCTCGGCGAAGCGCTCGACCATCGTGTACACCTCGTTGCGGGCGTACTTGGCGTGGTAGGCGTCGCCGCCGAGGGGCAGGGCGTTCCACACCGCCGCGCAGGTGCGCGGCGCGTCCTTCTCCAGGAGTTCGGCCACGCACGAGACGCCGCGCCGCTCCAGTGAGATGGTCATGAGCTTCGGCATGCCGGACCTCCCCGAGGACAGGGGTGGGCGAGCGCGTCGCCACCCGAAAGGACTCTTCCGTTAGAGCGCTCTGGGATCCGTCCTGGCCATGGGCAGCGGTTGCGACGGTCTTACAGCACGATCAGTGCGGTGTCCGGCCTGCTCGCCCGTGCCGCGCTGATTGTTGACAATCCTACGAAGCGTTCCTAGCGTGTCAATGCCTTCCCGAGTTGCCTTCCTGTTAATTCCCGGACCCGGAGGGGACGCCGATGGACGCAGCCGCGCCCGGCCCCGCGCAGCCGCCGCTCGTGGTGGTGCTGACCGGGGACGACGCGCCTCCGAACCTGCGCGCGGCGGAGGCGCTCGCCCGCGTCCGCCTCGTCCGGGAGCCGGATCTGGCCGCCGCCCTGCCGGGCGCCGACGTCCTGTTCGTGTGGGACTTCTGGACGGAGGCGGTCGCCGCCGCGTGGCCCCCCTCGGGCGGGCCGGACTGGGTGCACATCGCGAGCGCGGGCGTCGACCGGCTGCTGTTCCCCGCGCTGGTCGAGTCCGGCACGGTCGTGACCAACTCGCGGGGCGTCTTCGACGAGCCGATCGCCGAGTACGTGCTCGGGCTCGTGATCGCGCTGGCGAAGGACCTGCACGGCACCGTCCGGCTCCAGGGGGAGCGGCGGTGGCGGCACCGCGAGACCGAGCGGATCACCGGCGCGCACGCGCTGGTCGTCGGCACCGGCCCGATCGGCCGCGCGATCGGCCGCAGGCTCACCGGCGCGGGCCTGGTGGTGTCGGGGGTGGGCCGCACCGCCCGCGACGCCGACCCCGACCTCGGCACCGTCCACCCGATGGAGCGGCTCGGCGAGGCGCTCGCGGACGCCGACTACGTCGTGCTGGCCGCGCCGCTGACCGATGCCACCCGCGACATGATCGACGCCGCCGCGCTGCGCCGGATGCGGCCGTCCGCGCGGCTGATCAACGTCGGCCGCGGGCAGCTCGTCGTGCAGGACGACCTGGTCGCGGCGCTGCGCGCGGACGTGATCGCGGGCGCCGCGCTCGACGTGTTCGTGGACGAGCCGCTCCCCGCGTCCTCCCCGCTGTGGGGCATGCCCAACGTGATCGTCTCCCCGCACATGTCCGGCGACGCGACCGGCTGGCGGGAGGAGCTCGTGCGGGTCTTCACCGAGAACCTCGCGTGCCGGGTCGAGGGCCGCCCGCTGCGCAACGTCGTGGACAAGCGCCTCGGATACGTCGGATCGAGAGGGGTTCAGGGATGAGCGACGCGGCCGACCTCACGGCGACCGAGCTGCTGGAGGCCTACCGGGCCGGGACGCTGTCCCCGGTCGAGGCGACCGAGGCCGTCCTCGCCCGGATCGACCGCGACGACCCGCACCTCAACGCGTTCTGCCTGGTCACGGGCGATTCGGCGGTCTCGGCCGCGCGCGCGTCGGCCGAGCGGTGGCGGCGCGGCACGACGCTCGGCCCGCTGGACGGCGTGCCGGTCTCGGTGAAGGACGTCCTGCTCACCCGGGGCTGGCCGACGCTGCGCGGCTCGCGGACGATCGACCCGTCCGGCCCCTGGGACGAGGACGCGCCGACGGTGGCCCGGGTCCGCGAGGCGGGCGCGGTGATCGTCGGCAAGACCACCACGCCGGAGTTCGCGTGGAAGGGCGTCACGGACTCGCCGCTCACCGGCGTCACCCGCAACCCCTGGGACCCCTCCCGCACGCCGGGCGGGTCCAGCGGGGGCGCGGCGGCGGCCGTCGCGGCGGGCATGGCGCCGCTCGCGCTCGGCACCGACGGAGGCGGCTCGGTGCGCATCCCCGCCGCGTTCACCGGCACGTTCACGCTCAAGCCGACCTACGGCCGCGTCCCGCACTACCCGGCCAGCCCGTTCGGGACCCTTGCGCACGCCGGGCCGATGACCCGCAGCGTGCCGGACGCGGCGCTGCTGCTCGACGCGATCTGCGGCGCGGACGCGCGGGACTGGTCGTCGCTGCCCCCGCCCACCGCCGCGTTCACCGGGGAGCCCGGTGATCCCGCCGACCTCACGGGGCTGCGCGTCGCGTTCAGCCCCCGCCTCGGCTTCGCCACCGTGGACCCGGACGTCGCCGCGCTCGTCGCGGCCGCCGCGCAGGCCTTCGCCGACCTGGGCGCCGTGGTCGAGGAGGCCGACCCCGGCTTCACCGACCCCGTCGAGGAGTTCGAGGTCCTGTGGTTCGCGGGCGCGGCCAAGGTCGTCGAGCACCTGCCCCCGGACGCCCGCGCGGCGCTCGACCCGGGCCTGCGCGAGATCTGCGAGCGGGGCGCGGCGTTCTCGGCCGGCGACTACCTCGACGCCACCGCCCGCCGGATGGACCTCGGCCGGACCATGGGCCTGTTCCACGAGCGCTACGACCTGCTGCTCACCCCGACGTTGCCGATCACCGCGTTCGAGGCCGGACGGGAGGCCCCGGCGGGCTCGCCGTCCCGCCGCTGGACGGGTTGGACCCCGTTCACCTACCCGTTCAACATGACCCAGCAGCCCGCCGCGAGCCTGCCGTGCGGGCTCACGCCCGAGGGGCTGCCCGCCGGCCTCCAGGTCGTCGGCGCGCGGCACGCCGACGCGCTGGTCATGCGCGCCTGCCGCGCCTTCGAGCTGGCGCGCCCCTGGCACCACCTGCGTCCCGCGTCCCGCGGCGCTCCGGTCGCGCCCTAGGCGTCGGGGCCCTCGGCCTCGGCCTCCGCCTCGCGGCGCTTCAGCTCCTTGCGGAGCTTCTTGTCGTGCTTGCGCGCCCGGCGCTTGACGTTGACGCCGCCCCAGAACGCGAAGCCGCGGATCACCACGACGGGGGAGCCCGGCGCGCCGGTGCCGCTCGCCCGCTGGTCGAAGCCGCCCATGATGCCGAGCCCCTTGACGTGCACGGTCAGGTCGTCCGGCACGATGATCTCGACCCCGCCCATGATCGCCAGCGCGGAGATCGTCGCCTCCGCCTCGTCGAACCGGGCCTCGCGCAGGTCGATCTTGCCGCCGCCCCAGAACGCGAACGCGCGGAACCGCCGGGGCACGTTCCACACCCCCGACCGCCGGAACCCGCTCATGATCCCGATCCCGCCCCGCCAGGACGGGGCGCCCGGCACCGGCCGGAAGTCGGTGCCCGAGGACGGCGCGGGCGCGGGCGGCGCCGCGCCCGCGGCCGGGAGGTCGCGGGTGATCGGCTCCAGCTCCGCGTAGGTCTTGGCCGCGTACACCGCGTCCAGGCGCTCGTCCAGCTCCTCCAGCGTCAGCCGCCCCTCGCCCGCCGCGTCGCGCAGCACCCCGGCGATCCGCTCGCGGTCGGCGTCGGAGGCCCGCATCTCCGGTGTCGCGGGCCGTCCGGCGCGCTCAGGCAGGTTCGTCATGCGCCGAGCCTAGAGCGTGTGTCGAAGTGGCCTCAACGGTCACGCGGGCGCGTAGCTGAGCGGTGGGGCCGACGCCGGAGGCGAGGCCCCACCGCGAAGATCGCGAAGCGATCCGCGCCCGCCAAGGCACGGTCACTGCCCGAGCCGCCAGGCGAGGGCGGTGGGCCGGGACTTCAATAAACACGGCCGGGACTTCATGAACACTGCCTAGAGCGGTCAGCCGGCCGGCTCCAACCGGACGACGATCGACTTCGAGGTCGGGGTGTTGCTGACGGCGGCGGTGCTGTCGAGCGGGACCAGCACGTTGGTCTCCGGGAAGTAGGCCGCCGCGCAGCCCCGCGCCGTCGGGTAGCCGACGACGCGGAAGGAGGGGGCGCGCCGCTCGGTGCCGTCCGTCCACTCCGAGACCAGGTCGACGACCGCGCCGTCGGCGATCCCGAGCGCCTCCAGGTCGGCGGGGTTGACGAACACGACGCGGCGGCCCGCCTTGATGCCCCGGTAGCGGTCGTCCAGCCCGTAGATCGTGGTGTTGTACTGGTCGTGGCTGCGGACGGTCTGGAGCAGCAGCCGCCCCTCCGGCACCCGCAGCACCTCCAGCTCGTTCACGGTCAGGTTGGCCTTGCCGGTCGCGGTGGGGAAGCGGCGCTCGTCGCGGGGCGCGTGCGGGAGCGTGAACCCGTCCTTCCCCCGGATGCGCTCGTTGTAGCGGTCGAACCCGGGCACGACCCGCGAGACGCGGTCGCGGATCACGTCGTAGTCGCGCTCCATCTCCGCCCAGCCGAGGTCGGGGCCGGACAGCGTGGCGCGGGCGAGGCGGCACACGATCGCGACCTCCGACAGCAGGTGCGGGGAGGCCGGGGCGAGCCGCCCGCGCGAGGCGTGCACCATGCCCATCGAGTCCTCGACCGAGACGAACTGCGGCCCCGAGTCCTGGACGTCGCGCTCGGTGCGGCCGAGCGTCGGCAGGATCAGCGCCTGCGTCCCGGTCACCGCGTGCGACCGGTTGAGCTTGGTGGACACCTGCGCGGTCAGGCGGCAGCCGCGCAGCGCCGCCTCGGTGACCGCCGAGTCCGGGGTGGCGCGGACGAAGTTGCCGCCCATCCCGAGGAACACCTTCGCGGTGCCGTCGCGCATGGCGCGGATCGCGTCCACGGTGTCGAGGCCGTGCTCGCGCGGCGGCTCGAACCCGAACTCCTTGGCGAGGGCGTCCAGGAAGGCGGGCGCGGGCTTCTCGTAGATGCCCATCGTCCGGTCGCCCTGCACGTTGGAGTGCCCGCGGACGGGGCAGACGCCCGCGCCGGGGCGCCCGATGTTGCCGCGCAGCAGCAGGAAGTTGACGACCTCGCGGATCGTCGGCACCGAGTTGCGGTGCTGGGTCAGGCCCATCGCCCAGCACACGACGATCTTCTTCGCGGCCAGCACGTCGCCGAGCGTCGCGGCGATCTCGCCGCGGGACAGGCCGGTCGCCTCCAGCACCGCGTCCCAGTCCAGGCCGAGGACGTGGTCGCGGAACGCCTCGAAGCCGTGCGCGTGGGCGGTGAGGAACTCCTCGTCGATCGCGTCGGGCGCGTCCGACTCCAGCAGCAGCCGGTTGAGCGCCTGGAACAGGGCGAGGTCGCCGTTCAGCCGGATCTGGAGGAACCGGTCGGCGAGGCCCGTGCCCTTCCCGACGAGCCCCGACGCGCGCTGCGGGTTCTTGAACCGCATCAGCCCGGCCTCGGGCAGGGGGTTCACCGCGACGATCCGCGCGCCGTCCTTCTTGGCGCGTTCCAGAGCCGACAGCATCCGGGGGTGGTTGGTGCCCGGGTTCTGGCCGACGACGAAGATCAGGTCGGCCTGGTGCAGGTCCTCCAGCAGCACCGAGCCCTTGCCGATGCCGATCGTCTCGACCAGCGCCGACCCCGACGACTCGTGGCACATGTTGCTGCAATCGGGGAGGTTGTTCGTGCCGAACGCGCGGGCGAAGAGCTGGTAGGCGAACGCGGCCTCGTTGCTCGTCCGGCCCGAGGTGTAGAAGAGCGCCTCGTCGGGGGAGTCGAGGCCGTTTAGCTCGGACGCGAGGAGCTCGAACGCCTCGTCCCACGACACCGGCTCGTAGTGCTCGGACCCGGCGCGCAGGATCATCGGCTCGGTCAGCCGGCCCTGCTGCCCCAGCCAGTGGTCGGAGCGCTCGGCCAGCTCGGCGACCGTGTGCCGGGCGAAGAACTCCCGGGTCACCCGCCGGGTCGTCGCCTCCTCCGCGACGGCCTTCGCGCCGTTCTCGCAGAACTCGGCGAGGTGCCGGTGGTCGCCCTCGGGCCACGCGCAGCCGGGGCAGTCGAACCCGGGCTTCTGGTTGACCCGGACCAGCGTCAGCGCCGTCCGGCGCACGCCCATCTGGTCGTAGGCCTGGCGCAGCGCCGCCGTGACGCCCGGTACGCCCGCCGCCCAGGTCTTCGGCTCCGACACCTCCGTGCCGGCGATGTCGTCGGCGGGATCGACGTCGCCCGCGGGCGCCTTGCGGCTCATCCTTCTCACGTCCTCGGGTCGGGGGCAGGGGTGGCTGCCCCTTACTCTCGCACGACCCACTGCGCTGGTCACCGCCCGGTTCCGCTGGACGGACGCTACTGGGGCGGCCCGTCGGTGAGATGGAGCACGGCGGACTGCCGGACGCCCTGCGCCGTCGTCCACTCGAGCAGGACGTCGTCGCCCGGGTGGTGGGCCAGCATCAGGTCGGTGAGCGCGGTGGCCGACTCCACCCGCCGCCCGGCCAGCGCGACGATCGTCACGCCCACCGGGACCCCGGCGGCGTCGGCGGGCGTGCCGGGGACGACCTCGGCGACCAGGGCCCCGAGCTCCGCGCCCGTCCCCCGGACCTTGACGCCGAGCAGCGCGGTCGGGCCGATGTGGACGGTCGCGGACGCCTGCCCCCGCTGGATCTGCCGGGCGATCTCCAGCGCGCGCCCGGCGGGGATCGCGTAGCCGCGGTGCGCGCCCTTCTGCTTCAGCTCGGCGCCGCCCGCGGCGGCGGTGTTGACGCCGATCACGGCGCCCCGGGTGTCCAGCAGCGGGCCGCCGGAGTCGCCCGGCCGGATCGGGGCGCTGGTCTCGATCAGGCCGGTGAGCCGCTCGGAGGTGCCGTCGCTCTCGTCCCTGGCGGTCACCGACTGGCCGAGCGAGGTGACGAGGCCGGTCACGACCGTGGGGGTCCCGCCCTTGCCGCCCGCGTTGCCGACGGCGGTGACCGGGTCGCCGACCCGCACCCGGGACGCGTCGCCGAACACGGCCGGCTGGAGCCCGGCCGCGCCGTCCAGCCGGATCACCGCGATATCGCCCGCCTTGTCGTAGCCGACGACCCGCGCGGTGTAGGTGCGGTGGTTGTCGGTGTCGGTGCCCTTGATCGCCGTGGCGCCCTGGATCACGTGGTTGTTGGTGAGCACGAACCCGGAGGGGTCCAGGACGAGGCCGGTCCCGGCGGCGCTGGTGCTGTTCAGGCCCTGCTCGGTGTCGATGTTGACGACGCCGGGGCGGCGGCCGCTCGGCGCCGCGTGCCGGGTGGAGGTGGCCGCGACCGGCGGGGTCGCCTCCGGGTCGTCCGCCGCGCGGCAGGCGGGCGCGAGCAGCGCCGTCAGCGCGGCCAGCAGCGCCAGCGCCGCCGCGCGGACGCCGCGCCGCTGCGGGATCTCGCTCACCGCGCCTCCCCTCGGGCTTTCCTCCAATGATTCCCGATCTCGGGTGTTTAGTCCCTAAGGCCGGAAGAGAGGCGCTCTGACCTGCGCAATCACCGGCGCCGGGGGGCCAGGCGCGTGATCGCGAACGCGGCCAGCGCCAGCGCGGCGATCGTCAGCGCCATCGGCAGCGCGGTCCCTGGGCCCCCGATCCCGGCGAGCGGCGCGGCGGCGCCGCCGATCGCGAACTGGGTCAGCCCGAGCAGCGCCGACGCGCTCCCGGCGACCCGGGGCGGCCGGTCGGCGAGTGCGAGCGCGGTCGCGTTCGGCATGATCAGGCCCTCCCCGGCGGCGACCAGGAACAGCGCGGGCAGCACGCCGGGCAGGCCCGCCCCGGCGAGCACCGCGACCGGCAGCCCCACGCCGCCGACCGCGACGACCGTCAGCCCGGCGGCCAGCAGCCGCTCCAGCCTGACCCGCCCGGCCAGCCACCCGCTGAGCTGGCCGACCGCGACGATGCCGAGCGAGTTGGCGCCGAACACGAGGCTGAAGCCCTGCGGCGACAGGTGGTAGATGTCCTGGAGGACGAACGGGGAGCCCGAGATGTAGGTGAACAGCGCGCCGAACGCCAGCGCGACCGACAGGCCGTAGGCGACGAACGTCCGGTCGGCGGCGAGCGCACGGAACGTCGTCAGCGTGGCGCGGGCCCCGCCGGTCTCGCGGCGCTCCGGCGGCAGCGTCTCGCGCAGCCCGAGCAGCGCGGCCAGGAACAGCGCGACGCCCGTCCCGGCGAGGACGGCGAACACCCCCGGCCACGGCACGACCCGCAGCAGCTGCCCGCCGAGGACGGGCGCGAGGATCGGCGCGGTCCCGTTGACCAGCATCAGCAGCGAGAAGAACTTCGCCGCCGCGACGCCGTCGTACAGGTCCTGGACGATGGCGCGGCCGATCACGATCCCGGCGGCGCCCGCCGCGCCCTGGACGAGCCGGAGCGCGATGAACGTCTCCACGTTCGGAACCATCACGCACAGTAGCGACGCGATCGCGTACAGGGCGAGCCCGACCAGCAGCGGGCGGCGGCGGCCGAGCGCGTCGCTCAGCGGTCCCGCGATGATCTGCCCGGCGGCGAGGCCGACCACGCACGCGGTCAGCGTGAGCTGCGCCTGCATGGCGCCGGTGGACAGGTCGGAGGCGAGCCGGGGCAGCGCCGGGAGGTACATGTCGATCGACAGCGGCGCGACGGCGGTCAGCGCGCCGAGCACGAGGATCAGCATGAGCCGCCGGTCGGGCGCGGCGCGCGCCGGGGACACGGATCCGGAGGGCGTGGCCGTCTGGGTCATGGGGGTCTCCGTGGGAAGCGGCCGGGGCGGGAGGGGTCTCCGAGAAGGTCTAACGAGATGACCGTACGTTATCTGCCACGTCAGGAAGTGGCGTCCGTCACACCACTGTCCGTCACGATCGTTAGTAGGGGAACCGCTCCGCGGCCGCGAGCAGCGCGCCGGCCACGGCGGCGACGGTCAGCGCCGACACCCCGGCCAGCACGGCCCAGCGCCCGACCTGGTAGCCGACCGGGACGCGGCCGTCCGCGCGGCCCCGCACCGGCCAGGGCGCGCGCGGCGGCGCCGTCCCCGGCACGCCGCCCTCCTCGGCACCGGACGCGGTGGCCGGGCCCTCGACGTTCGCCGCGGGCGGGACCAGCCCCGTCAGCCAGCCGAGCAGGTCGGCGACCTCGGCGGGCGCGGTCGCGAGGCCCGAGCCGAGGTAGCGGACCTCGCCCGCGACCTGGTCGAGGGTGCGGACGGTGTTGCCGAGCCCGACCCGGCCGAGCCAGCCGCGCAGGTCGGGATCGTCGCGCAGGCCGCGGCCGATCTCGGTGCGGGCGAGCAGGTCGATCTTGGTGACGACGACCGCGACGCGCTTCTGCCGCCCCTGGCCCGGACGCGACCGCAGCTCGTTCAGCACCCGCTGGAGCGTGTCGGCCGGGTCCTCCTCCGAGGAGGCCGCGCCCGCCTCGACCAGGCGCCGCTCGTCGGCCGTCAGCGCCCGCCTGACCTGCGGGAGCGCGAACGGGTCCAGCACGAACAGCAGCGCCTCGCCGTGGTCGAGGTAGCGCAGCGACTCCACCTCGGTCGCGCCCGTGTAGTGCTCGCCCGCCGGGTCGAACAGGTACAGGATGCGGCGCGCGCGGCCCGGCAGCTCCACGTCCACCATCGTGGCGAGCGGCAGCTCCGGGCCCGTCTTCGCCGGCCGCCCACCGCGCTGGAACTCCTCGATGGCGCCCGCGTACGCCTGGGCGTGCCGCCGCTCCACGAACGACAGCCGCCCGTCGACGGCGTGCGCGTGCGCGTGCAGCGCCCGGATGCCGAGCACCATGAACGTGGTCTTGCCCGCCGCCGGGCCGCCGACGAACGGCAGCGGCTCCACCCGGACCCGCCCGATCCGCTCGGGCAGCCGCCCGCCGCAGTGCGGGCAGTACGCCGCCAGCCGGAACCGCCCGAGCGGGACCGTCGTCGGCAGCCGCGCGCCGCAGCGGCACACGTGCCGGAACGCGCCGCCCGCGCCGGGCGTCAGGCCCCGGTGCCGGGCGCCGCATCCCGGGCACGCGTACTCGGGCAGCCCGATCCGCTCGTAACAGAACGGGTGCGGGCAGGTTTGCAGGATCCGCCCGTAGGCCATGAACACCCGCTCGACCGCCGCGAGCACGAGCACGCAGCCGAGCCACGCCGCGAGCCCGACCGCCGCGACCAGCCCGTACAGGACGGTCAGCGCCAGCACGAACACCCCGGCGGGGACGGCGGCGGTCGCGATCCCCGCGCACAGCGCCAGCCAGATCGGGAACGCGAAGTACCCCCAGAGCCCGCCGAGCAGCAGCGTCCTGGTGAGCCGCACGACGATCGCGGACGCGGTCGTCCACACCCGGGGCACGACGGTCCGGGTGATCGCCCACCAGTCCCGCCACACCTGGCCCAGCAGGTAGTGCCGGTAGGCGACCGGCGGCGGCTCGACCGGCGAGGGGCCCGCCAGCGTGGACGGCGCGAGCGTCCGGCAGGCGTGCAGGTAGTACAGGCCGAGCGCGGCGGCCCCGGCGACGACCAGCGTCGCGGGGAACAGCACGGGGAACACGACGATGAACCCGACGTACATGGCGCCGAGCCACACCGCGATCAGCAGCAGGACGAGCAGGGGGTGCACGTTTCATCGCCCCCTGGCTTCGGCGAGGAGGTCCTTCAGCGCCTCGCGCAGCCGGGGCTCGCCGGACAGGTGCGCGTCGAGCTGCCGCGCCGCGAGCCACCGCCCGGCCGCCGCGCGCGCCCACGTCTCCAGCGCGGGCTCGGTCACGCCGCGCGTCCGCAGCCGCAGCACGACCTCGACCAGGTCGTTGCGCTGGCCGATCTCGGCGCCGCGCAGCGGGGCGCGTCCCGCGCGGGCGCGGGCGGGCAGTTCCGCCGTCCAGCACCCGCCGAGCCGCGCCCGGACGGGCGTGGACGCGGCCGCCAGCAGCCCGGCCCGGAACCGCGGCGGCCTCCGGCACAGCACCCGCGCGGCGGCGTCGAAGGCCGCGTCGGCGAGGGCCGGGTCGGCGCCCGACCCCGCCAGTTCCTCCAGGGCCCGCGCGGCGTCCCGGGGCTGCTCGGCGGTGACCGCGTCGGCGTGCGCCCGGACGGCCTCCGCGTCGCGCGCGGCCCGCCCGTCCGGCAGGACGGCCCGCACCCGCGCCGCGAGCCGCAGCGTCATCGCGTCCGCGAACGTCTCGCCCTGCCGCGCGAACGCCCGCGAGGGCAGCTCGGCCAGCGCCGGGTGCCCGGCCGTCTCGGCGGGGTGGGCCTCCAGCAGCTCGACGCACTCCAGCGCCGACGGCGGCTCCGTCCACACCCCGGCCAGCGCCGCCCCGACCCCCTCGACTCCGTCGGACTCCTCGGCGAGGCGCAGCAGCTCGCCGGTGACCGCGACGCGGCTCGCCGGGCGCCGCCGTCCCACCGACGCCAGCACCGCCACCGCGACGTCCGGGAACCCGTGCAGCCGCTCGACCCGGGCGTACAGCAGGTCGCAGGCGGCCGGGTCGACGTCCCGGTGCCCGTTCTCAGCGAGCCCGGCGACGACGCCGTCCAGCAGCGCGTCCCGGACCTCCGCCGGGCACGCCGCGTGGACGGCGGGCAGCCCGGCCGCGCCCGGCCGGGCCAGCGCCGCCCGCGTCGCCGCGACCGCCAGCGCGGCCGTGTGCTCCGGCGCGGCCCCGGCCCGCCGGTGCACGGCCAGCGCCAGCTCCAGCCCCATGGACGCGACGCCGGGCGCCAGCTCCCGCCACACCCAGTCCGGGAGCGCGTCCCACCGGGACACCAGGCCCGCCGCCGCCCGCTCCTCCTCCGCCGTCACGGTGGCGTCGCCCCGGCACAGCGCGAGCAGCACGGCCGCGCCGTCGAGCGTGGCGGTGTCCAGGCGGGCCAGTTCGGCGAGGGCGTCCAGACCGGCGAAGTCGGCGCCGCGCCAGCAGGCCGCGACCGTCCGGGCGAACCGCGACGGGCCGGGCGAGGCCTTCGAGGAAGTGCCCTCGCCGAGGTCGACGGCGAAGGCATGCGAGGTGCGGTGCCGGACGGCGGCCCACACGCCCGGCGTCGTGCCGACGAGGCGCTGCGCGGCGCCCTCCGGGTCGGCGGTGTAGGTGACGAACGACAGCCGCGCCGCCGCCGCGACCGGCAGCGAGTAGGAGACGACCGCGATCCACCGGGCGACGACCTCCACGTCGCGCGCGACCAGCACGACGCGCCCGTGGCCCCGCGCGAGCACGGAGGCGACCGCGTCGACCAGCCCGGCCAAGGTCACGTACGGGTCATTGAGGCTGTTCCGGGGGGTGTGGGGGGTCGTCCCCCCACAAGAGTCCGAGCCGGACGCGGCGAGCCAGGCGGCGAGCGCCTCGGGGTCGAGGGCGGCGCCGGGGGTCAGCTCGTCCAGCTCGTCCAGCGCGGGGCTCTCGGCCGGGCCGTGCGTCCACAGCGGCGCGCGCCACAGCTCGGCGGGGCGCAGCCCCTCCAGCTCGCAGGGCTCGGCCACGACCGCGTGGGCGAAGAAGTTGCCGTAGCGGCCGGAGTAGTCGCGGCCCAGGTAGCGGCTGCGCAGCAGCAGCGGACGGCCGCCGACGGTGTCGTAGAGCAGCGAGACCGGGAACTCCTCCAGCTCGGCCTCGTCCGGCGAGAGCGGCGCGTCCGGCGGCGGACGGTAGGACAGGTACGGCGTCACCCCCGCCCGCACCCCGTCGGGCAGGCCGGGCGTCTCGGCGACGAACTGGAACCCCGCCCGGCCGGTGGGGCCGCGCCGGGCCGAGGTGTAGTGCAGCTGCCAGGCCACCGTCAGGACCCTCCGGGGCGGACTCCGTCGAGCATCCCGAACCGGTACAGCAGCCACAGCAGCGGGTCCTCGGCGCGGTGCGGCCGGACGCCGCCCGCGCCCACCCGTCCCGCCTCGGGGATCCCGCCGAGCGCCGACAGCCCGAACAGCGCGTGCTCGGCGTACTGCTGCCCGAGATAGGTGTCGAGCTGCCCGGCCGACCAGTCGTGCAGCAGCGCGCGGACCTGCGCGTCCACCGCCTCCCTGTCGTCGAGGTCGAGGACGCCCGAGCCCGCGCGGGTGCGGTGCAGCGCCGACTGCCGCAGCAGCGCCGGCCGCAGCGCGTCGATCTTGGTGAGCGCGACCGCGACCGGGACCGGGAGCGGCTCGCCCGGCCGGGCCCCGTGCCGCTGCCGGAGCGTCTCGGTGACCCGCGCGATGACGTTGAGCGGCTCGCTGTCCGGGTCCTCGCCCGCGCCGCGCGGGATCGGGACGTCGGCCAGGCCCGTCCGCGCGCCGGGCAGCTCCAGCGGGTCGACGAGGAAGATGACCGCGTCCGCCGCCTCCAGGTAGCGCAGGTGCAGGTCGGTGGCCTCGCGGCTGCGCAGGTCCTCGCCCGCCGTGTCGAACAGCACCAGCGCCAGCGACTCGTTGCGCGGCCGCGCGAACCGGCCCCTGCGGGTGCGGGTGAGGAGGTAGACGAGCGGCTCGCGGGGGCCCGTCGCCGCGCTCGCCGTCGTCGGCAGCAGCCTCCGCTCCTCCAGCAGCGGGCGGGCGAAGTCGCGCTTGTACCGCTCGATCGTCCGGTCGTCGCAGGCCACGAGGGAGGCGTCCAACTCGGTGCCGACCCGGTTCATCAGCTCGTGCAGCAGGACGGCGATGTAGGTGCTCTTGCCCGCGTTCTTCGCGCCGACGAGCGCGACGATCCGGCCGGGGGAGTCGCAGTAGGCGGCCGGGAGCGGGTTGTGGCACTCGGGGCAGGCGCGGTTCCCGGTGGGCCGGCCGCAGGCGGGGCAGTCGGCGCGGCCGCCGCGTCCGGGCGCGGTGAACACCGGGGGCAGCGACGCCCCGGCGGTCGAGCCGGTGTAGGCCGCGAGCCGCTCGTCCAGGACGGGCGCGCAGCCGAGCGCCCGCCCGGCCCGTCCCCGGCACCGGAACAGCACCCGCTGCGGCGGCACCGACGCGAAGCAGTACGGGCAGGTGATCTCCGGCCTGGACGCGGCGCCCGGCAGCCCGGCCCGGGCCAGCCCCACGCGGGGCAGCCGGGCGCGCGCGAGCGGCCTGGTCATCGCGCGACCTGGAGCGTGCGGACGGGCGGGTCGCTCAGCTCGACGACCGCGTCGTCGGCGAAGCAGCGCAGCCAGTACGGGCCGGACGCCTCCGGGGCGGGCAGCGACAGCTCGCCGGGCACGGGCACCTGCTCCCACGCGCCGAGCTCCTCGCCGTCGGCCGCGCGGTGCGGCATCACCGCCCCGGCGCGCAGCACCAGCGCCAGCCGCGCCACCCGCAGCGGGCGCGGCCCGCTCAGCCGGATCGTCAGCGACCGCCGCCACGGCGGGCCCGAGCGCCGGAGGTCGTAGCGGACGACCGTCCGCGCGTCCACCCGCGCGGCGACCGCCGGGCCGACCACCCGGGAGCCGCCGACGGTCCCGGCCGCCGCGACCGACACCTCCACCGGCGCGTCCTCGGGCACGGGCAGCCGGATCCCGCCCTGCGTGTCGTAGGAGGCGCGCGTCACGACCGCGCGGTCCCCTTCGCCGGGCTCCGCCCCGGCGCGGTGGACGATCCCGACGCCGACCTCGACCTCCGCGACGTCCGGCGGCCAGTCGAACCCGACGTGGACGTGGTCGCCGCGCCGCTCGGCGACCAGCCGGCGCGGCGGCGGCAGGTTCACGTGCCGGTGGCAGGCGCCGATCGCGGCGGTGCCCTCGGCCACCGTCACCGCGAGCAGCCAGCCGCCCGACCTCGGCCGCACCTCCAGCCCGCCGGCCACGGGCGCGCACGCCAGCCGCCGTGTCGCGCGCCTGACCTCCTCCACCGGTATCAGGGCGCTGCGCGGCCACGGCGGCGGCGCGTCCGCCAGCACCAGCTCGACCCGGCCGTGCGCGGGCGGGTCGAACGCCACCCGCAGCAGCCCCGGGTCGGACGCGTCGGGCACGGCCTCCAGCTCGTACACCGGCCCGGGCGGCGCGCTCGGCGTCACCGACGCCCGCACCCCCGGCGTCATGACCTCGCGTCCGGCGGCGTCCAGGTAGACGGCGCTGACCAGGTAGTGGTGGGTGCGGCCGTTGGGGACGTGCTCGCGGAACCCGTCCCGCCCGCCCGGGACGGCCCGCCCCTCGCGGACCACGACGACCCGCGCCGCCTCCGCCGGGCACCGCCACCGGCCCGTCACCTGGCCGTCGCCCGCCAGCAGCTCGACCTCGCCCGGCTCGGGGCGCACGACCACCGGGCCCGCCACCACGGGCGGCGCCGCCGCCTCGCCGCGCACCGCGAGGACCCCGTAGTACAGCGGGACGTTCACCGGCGGCGCCGCGTCGCGCGGCCCGGTGAGCGGCTCCCCGTCCCGCGCGTCGCGGGGCGCCCGCCCCGCCCGCCGGACGACCTGGTAGCCCACCTCGCCCGCCGTGGACGGCGACGGCTCCCACGACACCCGCACGGCCGCGCCGTCCACGTCCGCGCGCGCGGACGGGACCGGGAGCGGCGGCAGCCGCCGCTGGTGCTCCGCCGCGCCGGGCAGGTCGCCGACGAGCCGCAGCGCGTCGGCGAGCAGCCGCCAGGCGCGGTCGGCGTCGGGCTCGGCGATCGCGGTCTCGCGCAGCCGCAGCGCCGTGTCGAGGCGGTGCCGGGCCTCGGCGGCCAGGACCTCCGCCTCGTCGTCGGCGGCGTCGCCCTCGGGGACGCGGGCGTCGGCCAGCTCCGCGGCCGCGAACACCTCGCCCGCGTCCAGCAGGGCGCGCAGCCGCCCCGCGAGGCCGCCGCCCCGGCCCGTCTCGCGGAGCACGGCGAACACCAGCCGCCGCGCGTCCTCCTCCTCGACGCCGAGGCCGGCGGTGGCGTACCGGAGCAGCGCGGCCTCGGACGGCCGCTGCCGCTGCCGCTCCCGCAGCCGGTCGGCCACGTCGTACAGGACGAGGTCGTGCAGCGCCGCACCCGACCGCAGCGCCGCGAGGACGGTGCCCGCGTGCGTGGTGCTGGTGTCGCGGCTGCGGCGCGCCCACTCGGCGCCCGCCGCCGCGACCGCGTCCTGGTCGAGGCGCAGCCCCGGCGGGGCGGCGAAACCGTCCAGGACCCGGATCGGGCCCGCCAGCCGCTCCCCGAACAGGAAGTCGGGCAGGTGCCGCTTGCCGAGGACGTCCAGCGACTCCCGCACCTTCCGGTACGCGGGGTAGGGCGCGGCGGACGGCAGCGCGTCGGGCTCGCGGACCGCGATGCCCGCGACGCGTGCCGCCTCCTCCAGCTCGGCGCGCGGCACCCCGGCGGTCCGGGCGATGGCCTCGACCTCGGCGGGGGCGACCATCCGCAGCGTCCCGGCGGCGTCGGCGAGGCGGGCGCGGGCCTCGCCGCCGCGCCGCTCGTCGCGCCCGGCCGCGCCGCGCAGCCGGTCGGCGAGCGGGCGCGGGTCGCCGCGCTCGGCGGCGGCGAACAGCGGCGCCAGCTCCCGGTGCTCGGCCTCCAGCCGGTCGATGAGCCTGCGGTACTTCAGCTGCCCGCGCGACCGCCGCCAGCACTGCCGCACCTCCCGGACCCGCGCGGCGACCGCCGCCGCCACCAGCGGCTCGGCGAGCGCGTACCGGGCCCGCAGGTCGTCGGGGGGCCGGTCGCCGGCCTCCCGCGCGGGCTCCAGCACCTCGCGCCGGTAACGCTCGTCGAAGGGCTCGTCGAAGCGCTCGTCGGTGGGCTCGTGGTCGAACGGCACGGGTGCCCCCTCAGCTCACCCGCACCTGGGAGAGGGCCTTCCGGGAGCGCTCGACCTCCTCCTCCGACATGCCGCCGACGTCCACCTTCAGCTCCAGCCGCTCGCCGGTCTCCTTCTCCACAGCCGTGACGTTCAGCAGGCCCGAGGCGTCCAGCGCGAACGTCACCCCGATCGGCCAGCCCGCCTTCTTGCCCGGCGGGACGCGGATCTCCCCGGTCGCGATCTCGGTGTTGTCGACCAGCTCCACCGACTCGACGCTGCCCGCCTGCTCCATCACGCGGATGTCGGCGGACGCCTGGTCGTCGTAGACGGTGAAGAAGTCCTCGGTCTTGGCGGCGGGCAGCTCCTCGTTGGCGTGCACGAGGTGCGCGACGTGCTCGGCGCCGCTGTCGCGGTCGACGACCACGATCCCGAACGCGTGCGAGGCGACCGTCCGGATCCGCCGCCCCTCGATCTGCTCGCGCTGCTCGGCCGACAGCCCCGCCCGGCTCGCCATCTCCTCGGCGCGCTCGGCGGAGCCCTCCCGGACGAGCCGCCGGTAGGTCTCCTCGAACGCGTACAGCGCGGCGCCCTTGGCGACGGCGAGGTCGGGGTCCTGGAGGCGCGGGGCGAGGCCGAGCTCGGTCTCCAGCCGCGCCGCGACCACCGGCATCTTGGTCGAGCCGCCCACGAGGACGAGGTCGTCGTAGTCGTCCACGCCCTTGTCGGCGGCGGTCGCGAGGGTCCGGCCGGTGATCTCGACGGTGCGGTCCAGCAGGTCCTTGGTCAGCTCCTCCAGCTTCTCGCGGCTCACCTCGACCGCCGCGACCCGCCCGCCGTGCATCACCCGGACCGTGTGCGAGGTGCGGGTGGTGAGCGCCTTCTTGGCGTCCTCGGCGTCCCGGCGGAGCTGCTGCTCGGTCGCCTTGTCGTCGAGCGGGTCGCCGGCGTCCGGGTGCTCGGCGCGGAACCGCTCGGCGAGGTACTCCACGACCCGCGCGTCCCAGTCGGCGCCGCCGAGCTCGTGGTCGCCGTCGGTGCACACGACCTCGATGTGGCCGCCGCGCAGGGCGATGACCGTCGTGTCGAACGTCCCGCCGCCGAGGTCGTAGACGAGGATCGTCCGGTCCGCGTCGGGGTTGAGCACGCCGTAGGTGATCGCGGCGGCGATCGGCTCGGACACGATGTCGATGACGTTCAGCCCGGCGATCCGCCCGGCCTTGCGCGTCGCGTCCCGCTCGGCCGCGCCGAAGTAGGCCGGGACGGTGATGACGACGTCGCGGGTCTCCTCGCCGGTCGAGGTCCGCGCGTCGGTGGCGAGCTTCAGCAGGATGAACGCCGACAGCTCCTCGGGCGCGAAGTCGATCCCGTGCAGGGGGCGGGTCACGTCCCGGCCCATGTCGCGTTTGATCAGACTGACGACGTTGTCGGGCTCCAGCACGGCGGTGTCCTTCGCGGCGGCGCCGACGACGACGTTGTCGCCGCTCTCGAAGTACACCACCGACGGCGTGGTGTCGGTGCCCTCCAGGTTGCGCAGCACCGCCGGCCGCCCCACCTCGTCGATGGAGGCGATGCACGAGTACGTGGTTCCGAGGTCGATCCCGTAGACAGCCATGTCCCTCTCACCTAATCGGTGCCGAGTCCGGTGTTGCGTTCGGTGCTCATCGTCGCGCCGCGCCCCGCCGCGCGGGGGCGACTTGACCCGGTCTTGTTCGGCTCGGTCATGTCGCGTCCGGTCCTGACGGGTGCGGTGGCGCCGGGCGTGGCGCCTGACGCTGCGCCTGACGGTGCGCCGGGCGCCGCGCTCGACGGTGCGCCGGGCGTGGCGGGGTCGAGCCTGCCGACGCACACCGCCGCCTTGCGCAGGATCGCGCCCTCCCGCTCGAACCCGTCGGACTGGACGGTCACCACCGTGCCGTCTCGGGCGGGCTCGGCGACGGAGGTGACCGCCACCGGCCGGTGCCGGGACGGGTCGTAGGGGGCGCCGGGCTCGACGGTGTACCGCTCCACGCCGAGGCGGGCGAGCGCGTCGGCGACGTCGTCGGCGACCGCCGCCAGCAGCTGCGCGGTCCGCGCGGGGTCGGGAGGGTCCTCGCTCTCGGAGAGCCGCCGCGACTCGCGGCGCGCCTGGTCGTGCAGCCGGTACAGCGCGGCGCGGGCCGGCTCCAGCATCGCCTCCAGCTCGCCGCGGCGGAGCCGCTGGTTCTCCTCGTGCAGCCGGTCGATGACGGCCTCCCGGTGCGCGGCGCGCTCGTGCTCGCGGTCGAGCCGGGCCGACAGTTGCGCCGACAGCGCGGCGAGCGCCTCCGCGACCTCGGCCCCGGAGCCGTCGTTGACCGGGCGTTCCCCGTCCGTCGACACGTGCAGTTACCTTAATCGTGAGGTGGCGTGCGGCGATAGATCCGCGGTTGACCTTCACCGGACTCTAGTTCGACCCGGCCCCGCCGATCCAGCACCGGATTCTCCGTGCCGGAACACATGGGTAACACCACTGAAACGCGTCTCGCGGACCCTGGAGGGTCCCGGCTACTGGAGGTGGCGATGTTGCTACGGATTCGTGTACGCCTGCCGGACCGTCCCGGCTCGCTCGGACGGGTCGCTCGCACGCTCGGCGCGGCGGGCGCCGACGTGGCGCAGATGGCCGTGCTCGAACGCGGCGACGGCCGCGCGCTGGACGACTTCACGGTCGGCTGGCCCGCGGGCGCCGCGCCCGGCCCGCTCCACGACGGCCTGGCCTCGGTGCCGGGCGTGGAGGTGCTCGGCATCTGGCCGACCGGCGAGCCGTGCGGCGCGTTCCCCGACGCCGCCGTGATCGGGCAGGTCGCGGCCGTCCCGGAGCGCGGCGCGGAGATCCTCGCCGACGCCGTCCCGGCC
This sequence comes from Actinomadura terrae, assembly GCF_022751215.1. Lineage (GTDB taxonomy): Bacteria > Actinomycetota > Actinomycetes > Streptosporangiales > Streptosporangiaceae > Spirillospora > Spirillospora terrae. The sequence continues at coordinate 617,364 of NZ_JAICDG010000003.1, forward strand.
ATCCTGAGCGCCGGCTGGGCAGGCCTCGCGGAGGTCGGCGCGGACGGCGCGGCGGCGCTCGTGTACGCGAGCGTCGGCGGGGCCGCCCCGGCGGAGCTGCCCGCCCTGGCTCCGGTGCGGCCGCGCTCGTTCACCGCGCCGGACGGCGCGCACTTCGCGCTGTGCCCGCTGTCGGGAGGCCCGCTGTCGACGAGCGCGGTGATACTGGTGGTGTCGCGGACGGGCGCGCCGCCGTTCCACCGGACGGAGGTGCTGCGCCTGGAGCAGCTCGCGGGCGCGGCGGGCGCGGTGCTGTCCGCCGGGCTGCCGCTCGCGCCCTAGCGGCCGGACGGGAGGGGAGTTCGGCGATGCTCCTGGAGGCCGAGCGGGCCGCGCTGTGCGGCACGGGCCGGAGGATGGTGGAGACGGGGCTGGTGCCGGGCTCGTCCGGCAACGTGAGCGTGCGGGCCGGCGAGCTGGTCGCGGTCACGCCCGCCGGGATGCGGCTCGACGGGCTGGAGCCGGAGGACTGCCCGGTCGTGGACGTGCGCGGCCGCCCGGTGGACGGGCGGCTGGAGCCCTCGTCCGAGACGCCCCTGCACCTCACGCTGTACGAGGCGTCCCCGGCGTCGGCGGTCGTGCACACGCACTCGTCCTACGGCGTGGCGGTCGCCTCGACCCTGACCGAGCTGCCGCCGATCCACTACAACACGCTGCTGCTGGGCGGGATCGTGAAGGTCGCCCCCTACGCCACGTACGGGACGCCGGAGCTGGCGGCGAACGTCGGTGAAGCCATGTCGGGCGGGATGCGCGCCGCGCTCTTGGCCAACCACGGCGGCGTGGCCGTCGGCGGCGACCTCGACGAGGCGTTCGAGAACGCGCGGCTGCTGGAGTGGCTGTGCTGCGTGTACGTCCGGGCGAAGACGATCGGCGAACCGCGCGTCCTCACCGCGGAGGAGCTGGCGCGGGCGGCCGAGCGCGGCCACAGGCCGAAGGAGTACGGGGCTAGTTGAGGCACACCGGACGCGTCCGGCGCTGGTAGGACCACGCCGCGACGCCCAGCGCGACGCCGTAGACCGCGAACGCGCCGACGCCGAACGCCGCGACCGTCCAGCCCGCCCATCCCGCCAGCGGCTCCTTGTCCGGGAGGCCGGTCAGGCCCACCGCCGACGGCAGCAGGTAGAGCAGGGTCGCGACGACGCCGTACGGGCCGAGCGTGAGGGCGCCGAGCCACGCGGGGACGAGCGGCAGCCAGCGCGGCACGCGCCGCCCGGTGAGCGGCGGCGCCCACCGGGGGAACACCTGCCCCCACCGGTGCGTGAGGCCGAGGAGCAGGAAGACGCCGAGCAGCGCCGAGAGCGTGGTGAAGTCGACCCCGTACCGCTCCAGCGTGAGCACGAGCCCGGACGCGCCGTTCCGCCTGAACTCGGCGACCATCTCCTCGCCGGAGACGCCCGCGAACGTCCCGCCGAACGCCCAGGTCGTCTTCATCACCATGTACGGGACGAACGCCAGCGCCCCCGCGTACGCGGCGCGCCGCACCGCGCGGGGAGCGGGGACGGGCACCGGCGCTCCCCTCGCCGCACCGGTGCCCGCCGAGTGGAGCCCGCCGCACCGCGCGCAGGCCCCCGCGACCGCGCGCTGGAACGCCAGGGCGGCCGCCGCGTACAGCGCCGCGCCGACGGCCGAGAGGGCCTCGACGCCGAACACCGGCCAGTCGTCGACCGTCCCGGTGAAGACCAGTTGCAGCGCGTTCATGACGAACCCGAACGTGCCGGCGCCGGTCAGCGCGCAGGCCGTCCAGAGCCCGGCGCCCGGCCACCAGCGCGGCATCTGGCGGCCGACCCGCCGCACGCTCGACACCGCCATGATGCCGCCGACCAGCAGGAACGCGGCGACCGGCCAGGCCAGCGCGGGCCCGATCCGCGCGTCCCGCAGCACGTAGCCGGTGTCCCCGCCGGCCGCCCAGTACAGGGCCAGCGCGACGGCGGGCAGCGTCCACGCCCCGGCCGCGTATCCGGCCCACTCCGGCCACCGCCCGGCCGCGCCCCGCCCGGACGCGGCGTATGCGACGCCCACGTCGTCCTCCCTCGCCTCGGCTCCGCTGCCGACCACTCTCGCGGCGGGCGGGGCGCCGGACCTCCCGCGCGGGGTTGATCCGCATAGCCCGCGCGGGGGAGCGCGCTGGGGCTCAGCGGGGGAGAGAGCGGGCGAACGCGGTGACGGCCTCCGCGATGCGCTCGGGGTACTCGACGTGGGGGTGGTGGCCGGCGCCCTCCAGGAGGACGACCTCGGCGCCCAGCCGTTCGCCGACCCACGCGGCCTCGGCGGCGGGGTCGGGCCAGTCGATGTCGCCCGTGCCCATGATGACCAGCGCGGGCACGGTGACGCGGTCGAGCCGGGCCTCGGCCTCGGCGTGCGACATGCTCATGTAGGCGCCGATGACCTTGGCGCGGCCGGGGCGGCGGAAGCTCGCGTCCAGCTTCGCCTTGTGCTCGGCGAAGTCCGCGGGCGGCTTCGGCTCCCACTTCGGGTAGTAGGACATGTAGAGCGGGCGCGCCAGCCCCGGCACGCGCATGACCGCCTGGGTGAGCTTCTGCGCGAACCCGGCCTCGCCGTCCCGGACGAACGGCGCCGACAGGACGATCCCGCTGATCAGCCCGGGTGCCTCCGCCGCCGCGTAGACGGCCGCCGCCGCGCCGTTCGAGCAGCCGTGCACGAGCGCGGGCCCGGCGTCCAGGTGCCGGAGCAGCGCCATCAGGTCGTGGGCGAGGGGCGTGCTGCCGTACTCGGGCCAGGCGGCGTCGCTGTCGCCCATGCCGCGCTGGTCGACGGTGACGACCCGGTATCCGGCGGCCAGCAGCAGCGGGGTCAGGAACCGGTACTGCGAGCGCAGGTCGAGCATGGACGGCAGGCACACGACGAGCGGACCGTCGCCCTCGTCGTCGTAGGCGAGGCGGCCGTCGGGAAGGTCCAGGTAGTGCGTCATCGCGTGCTCCTTCGTAGCTCTATAGCTAAGAAGATTAGCTATAGAGCTATGCAACGTCAAGTCGTCAGTCCCAGGCGGCCCCGATCCGCCCCAGGTCGTCGGCGTACTCGATGCGCGCCGCCCACTCGCCGGGCCAGGCGTCCATACCGAGGTGCGCGCCCGCGAAGGCGCCCGCCAGGCACGCGATGGAGTCGGAGTCCCCGGAGCTGGCGGCGGCGCGGCGGATCGCCGTGACGGGCTCGTCGGGGAAGAGCAGGAAGCACAGCAGGCCGGCGGCGAGCGCCTCCTCGGCGACCCAGCCCGCCCCGGTCGTCTCGCACGGGTCGGCCGCGCGGTCCGGACCGGCGAGCGCCGCGTCCAGCCGGTCGAGCGCGTCGATGCACTCCTCCCAGCCGCGCGAGATGAACCGCCACGGATCGTCCGAGCCGGAGGCGCGCCACAGGTCCCCGAGCCACTCCCCGTAGTAGGTGGTGCGCTCCTCGTAGCAGCGGTCGCGGAGCGCGTCGGGCAGGTCGGCGGGCGCCATGCCGTCGGCCAGCCACCGGACGGCGAACGCGGTCAGCTCGCTCGCCGCGAGCCCCGTCGGGTGCCCGTGCGTCATCGCCGCCTGGAGCTGGGCCGCGGCGGCGCGCGTCTCGTCGGTCAGCCCCGGGGCCAGCCCGACCGGCGCGACGCGCATGTTCGCGCCGCAGCCCTTGGAGCCGGGCACGGTCGCCTCCGTCCACGGCACGGGCGTCGCGAGGCCGCGGCAGGCGGTCAGGCAGGTGTTGCCCGGCGCCCGGTCGTTGTCGGGGCTGTCGAGCCAGTCGACGAACCGCCGCCGCCACAGCGGCTCGACCCGGTCGGCGGTGAACGGCGGGTCGTCCAGCGCGTCCAGCAGCGCGAGGCCGACCGCGATCGCCATCTGCGTGTCGTCGGTCACGAGTGCCGGGTCCCCCTCGGGCCGCTCGGGTCCGAGGTCGCCGAACCGCTGCCGGATCTGCTCCATCGAGAGGAACTCGGTGGGCGCCCCGAGCGCGTCCCCGTACGCCAGCCCGAACATCGCCCCGCTGGCCCGTCGCGTCGTCGTCATGGGCGGATTGTCCCGTACCTCCGCGACCGCGCGGAGCAGCGGCTACGGGGCCCAGTCGTGCGGCCCGAGCACGTAGCCCTTCGGCGTCGAGTGGAGGTGGTTGACCTCGACGAGGTGCCCGAGCGCCGCCCACAGCTCCTCCTCGGGCGCCGCGACCAGGCGGCTCACCGTGTCGAAGTCCGCCGCCCCGCCCTCCTTGTCGATCTCCGCGACGGTCTCGTAGACGGCCAGCTCGAACTCGCTCAGCTCCTGGACGTCCCCGCGCCTGCCCTCTCGCTCATCCATGACCGCACCCTGCCCACTGGACGCGGGTCTAGCCGTACCGGCGCGTCCGGAGCGGGGCCTTAGGGTGGCGGCGGAAGGCGCCACACCGAACACGCCGAGATCGTCTCGTCCGGCCCGGACGAGGAGGGGGAGTTGACCACATGACCTGGTTCCGCTGCGCCGAGCCCCGGCCGTGGGCGTCGACGCGGCTGTTCTGCCTGCCGCACGCGGGCGGGTCGGCGGTGTCCTACCGGTCCTGGGCGAAGGAGGCCGACCCGTCGGTCGAGGTGCACGCCGTCCAGTACCCGGGACGCGCCGACCGGCTGGCCGAGCCGCTCGTCGGCGACGCGCACGAGCTGGCCCGGCTCGTCGCGGACGCGATGGTCCCGCTGCTCGACCGGCCCGCCGCGCTGTTCGGGCACAGCATGGGCGCCGTCGTCGCCTACGAGGTCGCGCGGCTGCTCCAGGAGCGCGGGAGCGCGCCCGTCCACCTGTTCGCCTCCGGGGCCCGGCCGCCGCACGACCGGGACGACGACCGCGTCTCCGAGCGCGACGACGAGGGCGTGGTCGCCGAGATGGTGAAGCTCGGCGGCACCGAGGCCGAGATTTTGGCCGACCCGGAGCTGCGCCAGCTGGTGCTGCCCTACGTCCGCAACGACTTCGCGCTGGTCGAGAACTACGCGCACCGGCCGGGGACGCGGCTGGACGTCCCGGTCACCGTGATCGTCGGGAACGACGACCCGCACGTGACGCCGGCGCAGGCCGAGCGGTGGGCCGAGCTGACCGGCGGGCCCTTCGCGATGACGGTGATGGAGGGCGGCCACTTCTACCTCACGCCGCACCAGTCCGCCGTGATCGCCGAGATCCACCGCGCGCTGGGCGTCGCGGCCTGACCCCGCCCGCACGCGGGCGGGCCCCCGGCCCCCGCCGGACGAGGCGGGGGACCGGGGGCCCGTCCCGGCACGGAGGCCGGATGGCCGTCTGGGGACGAGAGGTCGCTACACCTGCCGTCAGTACACCTGCCGTCAGTAGACTTGGGCGCTGTACACCTGGAGCGGCTCGGTGACCGGCTGGAAGTACGTCGTGCCGCCGCTGGAGCAGTTGCCGCTGCCGCCCGAGGTCAGCCCCAGCGCGGTGGCCCCGGCGAACAGCGAGCCGCCGCTGTCGCCCGGCTCCGCGCACACCGTCGTCTTGATCAGGCCGGTGACGCTGCCCTCCTGGTAGTTCACCGTCTGGTTGAGCCCGGTGACCCGGCCGCTGTGCACGTGGGTGGTGCTGCCGCTGCGCTGCACGGTCTGCCCGACGGTCGGGGTCCCGGCGCTCGTGATGTCCTGGGTGCCGCCGTAGAGGCTGACGGAGCCCTGGGTGTCCTCCGGGGCGGAGGAGTACTTCACGATGCCGTAGTCGTTGCCCGGGAAGCTGCCGTTCTCGGTGTTGCCGAGCAGTTTGGTGTGGCCCTGGTCGGAGTACCAGGCCGTGCCGATGTTCGTGCAGTGCCCGGCGGTGAGGAAGTAGTACTCGCCGCCCTTCTTGACGTTGAAGCCGAGCGAGCAGCGTCCGCCGCTGGTCCAGATGGCCTCGCCGCCCCTGGTGAACGGGCGGAGCGTCCCGGCGATCCGCTCGGTGCGGACGGCGGCGCCCTGCTTCGCGACCGCCTTGCGCACCTTGGCGAGCCTGCTGCCGGTGACCGTGCTGTCCAGGGACAGCAGGACCGTGTTGCTGGCCGGGTCCACGGCCCACGCGGTGCCGGGGACGGTCGCGTCGCGCTTGAGCGCGGCCATGACCTTCTTCAGGTCCGAGCCGCTGCGCGCGACGGTCTTCGGCTGGGCGCCCGCCGCGCGGACGGCCCGCGCCGCGCTCGCGTCGGTGACCGTGACCACGAGCTGCCGGGTGGCGGCGTCGATGTAGGAGCCGGCGGTGCGGGAGCCGAGCCGCTGGGCCAGCGTTGTCGCGGTCCTGGCCTGCGCCGCCTGCGCCGTCGTGAGCACACTGGCCTGGGCGGCCTGTGCGGGCGAGGCCGGCGCCTGCGGGGTCGCGTTCGCGGCGGGGGCGGCGACCAGCGCGGACGCCATGACTCCCGTCGCCGTCATCGTGACGGCCGCGCCGCTGATGCGAGCGTGACGGATCTTCACTGAGCCTCCAGGGGGGAGCGGGCACACCCGGGTGGTATGCCGGAGGTCACCGCACATGCTCCGAGACCGCAAAGGCGGACGGAAGACTAGAAAGTGCCTAAACGGCGAAGAGTGCGTTGGCACAATGGGTGCGGATTTGTCCAGCATTCACGGGCAAGATGGCCCGTTTAGGACAATTGGTACTCATCAGGCATGGGGCACCGTGCGGAACGGGTAGGACGTTCCGGCAAAATGATCAGGTGACGTTGCTGCTGACCAGGTCCGATCTGGAGTCCGTGTTCGATCCCGCCGGCTGCCTCGCCGCGCTGCGCCGCGGATTCACCGCGGGGAAGGCCGGCGGGGACGCGGCGCGCCGCGTCGTGGCCCGCCCGCCGGGTCCCGGGACCGCGACGGCGTTGCTGCCGGGGGTGGTCGAGGGTATCCCGGCCTACACGGTGAAGGTCAACGCCAAGTTCCCGGGCAGCCGTCCGGCGCTGCGCGGCGTGGTGTGCCTGCACGACCTCGGCACCGGCGAGCTGCTCGCGCTGCTGGACTCGGCCACCGTCACCGCGTGGCGCACCGGGCTCGCCGCCGCGCTCGGCACCCACGTCCTCGCCCGTCCGGGCGCGGACGCGGTCGCGGTGGTCGGGGCGGGGGCGCAGGCGGAGCTGGTGATGCGCGGGCTGGCGGCGCTGCGGCCGGTGCGCGGGCTCGCCGTCCACGACCTTGACCCGGGCCGGGCCGAGGCGTTCGCCGCGCGGCACGGCGCCCGGCTCGGGCTGGACGCCGCCGCCCTGACCTCCTACGGCGAGGTGCCGGGCGCGATCCGCGAGGCCGTCCGGGACGCGGGGATCGTCGTGACGGCGACCTGGGCGCGGCGCCCGATCCTGGACGCGCCGGACGTCCCGCCCGGCGCGCACGTCACCTCCCTAGGGGCGGACGAGCCGGGCAAGGCCGAGCTGGCGCCCGCCCTCCTGCGGGAGGCGCGCGTCGTGGTCGACGACGTCGGGCTAGCGGCGGAGATGGGGGCGCTCGCGGGCGCCGGTCCCGAGGTGGAGCGTTCCGCCGTGGCGCTCGGGGACGTGCTGGCCGGCCGGGCGCCCGGCCGGAGGGGGGAGACCGAGCGAACCGTCTACGCGCCCGTCGGCCTGCCCTGGCAGGACCTCGCCCTGAGCTGGGCGGCCTTTGAAATGGCCCGTTCCAAAGCGGTTGGACAGGAGTTCGATTTCCTGCGCTGAACTGGCCGACTGCGGACAGCGGACTCTTCCGACAAAAACACGCACGGTAATTGTTAATATTCTATTTCGTCTTTATGCTGACTCAACGATTACTGTTGACGTCACTCGGTAGGTCCCCGCTCATGAGATCGGTCTGTCGCGACGTGTCGAAGCAAGATCCTCATCGTGAGCCCCGTGCCCCGGGACCCCCGACTCGGTCACCGCCCTTTACTTCTCATAGGTTGACAAACGGTGGGTAAGTGCTTCTCGGGCCACATGGGTGGCGGGCCTTGGGAGACAGAACATGATTCGGATACTCCTCGCCGAGGAGGCGCCCCTCCTGCGAGGCGGGCTGGTCGCGTTCTTCGGCGGTGTGAAGGACCTGGACGTCGTGGCCGCGATCGATTCTGGTGATCATCTAGTGCGCATGGCGAATTTACGGAGGCCGGACGTTGCGTTGATAGACGTCGCGCTTCCGGGACTGGACGGCTTCTCGGCGTCCCGGAGGCTGCGGGAGGAGCTTCCCGACTGCCGGACCGTGCTCATGTCGGGGCGGCACCGCACCGGCGACCTCCGGCGGGCGGTGACCGCCCGGGCGGCGGGGCTCGTGCTGAAGGACACCTCGCCCGGCGCGCTGGTGGACGCGATCCGCCGGGTCGCGGGCGGGCAGCGCGTCGTGGACGCCGAGCTGGCCTTCAGCGAGCTCGGGTCCGCGGTGAGCCCGCTGACCGAGCGCGAGAGCGAGGTGCTGGAGCTGGCCTCACGCGGGGCCTCGGCGGCGCAGATCGCCGAGGACCTCGTCCTCACGATCGGGACGGTCCGCAACCACCTCTCCCGCATCAACCGGAAGATCGGCGCGCGGAACCGGGTTCACGCGATCAGGATCGCCGAGGAGGCCGGGTGGCTGTGAGCCGCCCGGCCCCTCGGGGCCTGCCGTGTCCGGCCCATCGGGGGCGCCGGGGGCGGGCCGATCCGGGTCCCCCGTCTCCCAGCGGCCGATGAGGTCGCGGTAGAGGGGGGAGACGGCGGGCAGGTCCCGGTGCCGTCCGACCCGCGCGTGCGTCCCGTCCAGGACCAGGACGCGGCGCGCGCGCACGGCCGAGCTGACCCGGTGCGCGATGACGACGAGCGTGCCGGGGCGGCGCGCGAACGCCTCCTCGGCGCGGGCCTCGGCGGCGGCGTCCAGCCGGCAGGCGGCCTCGTCCAGCACGATCAGCGGCGCGGGCGCCAGGTAGGCGCGGCACAGGGCGATGAGCTGGCGCTGCCCCTCGGTCAGCGCCGCCGGGTCCACGCTCGCGCCGTAGCCGCCGAGGTCCCGGACGAGGCCGGCCAGCCCGAGCTCGTCCGCCGCGCGCCCCACGTCCTCGTCGGAGGCGTCCGGCGCGAGGTAGGTCAGGTTCTCGTGGACGGTGCCGGTGAACACGTACGCCTCCTGCGGGATCAGCACCCGCGCGGACGGGTCGCCCGCCGGACGCCCGTCCACCAGCACCTCGCCCTCCAGCGGCGCCAGCAGGCCCGCGACGAGCGCCGCCAGCGTCGACTTCCCGATGCCGCTCGGCCCGACGACCGCGAGGTGGTCGCCGCGCGGGATCACGAGGTCGAGGCCGCTGATCACCGGCCGTGCCGAGGGCCCGTAGGCGAAGGTGACGCCGCGCAGCTCGACCGCCGGCGCGTCGTCGCGCCGCTCGCGCGGCGCGCCGGTCACGGGCGGCAGGGGCGGCGGGACGGGGGCGCTGGTCTCCAGGATCCGGCCGAGCGTCACCGCGAGCCGCAGGCCGCTGCCGCCCATGCCCTGGACGAGCGTCCGCAGCGCGGGCTGCAACCCGTGCAGGACGTAGGCGAGCGCGCCGACCACCATGCCCGGGGTCGCGCCGCGCCGCATCAGCCACGGCGCCGCCGCGAGGACGGCCAGCAGCGGCAGCCAGCCGCTCACCGCGAGCGCCAGGGCCCGGACCGCCGCGAACCGCGCGACCGCCCGTCCCGCCGCCGCCTGCGCGTCGACCGCCGCCGCGAGCCGCTCGCGCACCTGGTCCTCGGCGCCGCACGCGACGACGTCCCGCAGCCCCTCGGCGAGCGCGGTGGTCCGCTCGGCGATCTCCTCCTCGCCGACGACGAGGTCGCGCTGCCGGACGGCCGCCGCCCCGAACGCGGCGCCGAACAGCGCCAGCCCCGCCACGAGCGGCGGCAGCACCAGCAGCGCCACCTCGGGCATCAGCGCGAGCAGGCCGAGCAGCGCGGCGCCCGCCGCGAACACGAACCCGCGCGCGACGACGAGGATGCCGCCGAAGGTGTCCCGGACGATCTCCACCTGGTGCGTGAGCCGCGCGACCGCGCCGGTGTCGGCCCGGCCGCGCAGCGACCGGTACAGCGCGCCCCGGGTGACCTGGCGGACCAGGTCGTCGCGGAACGGCTCGACGAGCGCGGCGAGCGCCGGGTAGAGGCGGCGGCTCCCGAAGGCGCCCGCGATCGCCGCGACCGCCAGCGCCGCGAGCCAGGCCACGGCGCGCACCGGGCGGTCGCCCACGAACGCGTCGGTGGCCTGCGCCACGGCCCGTCCGAACACGGCGGTGGGCACGGCCTCCAGCAGCGACCAGGCGATGACGGCGGACGCGGCGCGCGGCCGCCCCCGGACGGCGCCCGCCGCCGTCCGCCACAGCAGCCGCGCGGCCTCGCGCCTCGACGTCATGACTCGCGCCCGGAGGTCATGATCCCGCCGCTCCGGCGGGCTCGGCCACCCCGAACACCGCCCGGTAGGACGGGTCGCGCCACAGCTCGGCGTGCGTCCCGCGGCCGCGGACCCGGCCGCGGTCGAGCCAGACCACGAGGTCGGCGCGGGCGGCGGTGCCCGCGCGGTGCGCGATGATCAGCCGGGTCCGGTCGCCGAACCGGTCCAGCACGGCGCCGGTGACCTGTACCTCGGTCACGGTGTCGAGGCTGGAGGTCGCGTCGTCCAGGACGAGGACGCGGCCCGCGTGCGCGAACGCGCGGGCGAGGCCCATGCGCTGGAGTTCGCCGCCCGACATCGGCGCGTCCGCGAGCGGCGTCGCGTAGCCGTGCGGGAGGCGGCGGACGAAGTCCTCGGCGCACGCCGTGCGCGCCGACTCCCGCAGCCACGTCTCGGGCGGGCGGCACGGCCCGAACGCGATCGCGTCCAGGACCGTCTCGCCGAACAGCGACGGGCGCGCGAAGGCGTATCCGACGTGGCGGCGCAGCTCGGCGCGGGACAGGCGGGGGAGCGGCGCCCCGTCCAGCAGCACCTCGCCCCGGTCGGGGTCGGCGAGGCGCCCGGCGAGCGCGGCGAGCAGCGACTTGCCCGCGCCCGAGCGGCCGACGACCGCGACCGCGAGGCCGCCGGGGACGGTGAGGTCCACGCCGTCCAGCACGCCGCCCGCCGACACGCCGCGGAACTCCAGCGTGCCCGGCCCCTGCGGGACGGCGGCGTCGCCGTGGACGGGGGCGGGCTGCTCCAGGATCTCGGCGGCGCGGCGGGCCCCGGCGCGCGCCCGGCCGAGCCGCAGCACATGGGTGAGGACGGGCCCGAACCCGGCCGCGAGCCCCGCGTACTGCACGGTCGCGACGAGTTCGCCGGGGGTGACGCGGCCCGCCATCAGCTCCGCGCCCGCCGCGCCGACGGCGGCGACCTGGAGCAGCAGCAGGGTCAGCAGGCCGCGCGCCGCGACGCCGCCCTGCACCGACCACATCGTCTCGCCCTCGGCGCGCAGGCCGGGCAGCGGCCGCAGGATGCGCTCGGTCTCCCGCTCGGCGGTGCCGGCGGCGGCGATCGTGCGGGCCCCGGCGAGCGCCTCGGCGAGGCGTCCGGCGATCGTCCCCTGCACGCTCAGGTAGCGGTGCGCGGACGCGGTGATGTCGCGGACGAACACCCGCAGCAGCAGCACGATCGCGGGCAGCGCGACCGCGACGGCGACCGCGAGCCGCCAGTCGAGGAACGCCAGCACGGCGAGCGCGCCGAGCGGCGGCAGCAGCGCGACGGCGGCCTCGGGCGCGGCGGCGGGCGCGGTGCCGGCCTCGGCGGCGCCGCCGACCGTGCGCCCGGCGACGTCCCCGGGCGGGACGCGCAGCGCCGGGCCGACGGCGAGGACGTGCCGGACGAGCGCGTGCCGCAGCCAGGCCGTCGCCCGCGCGGCCGCGCATCCGGTCGCGAGTTCCGAGAGCACCTCTGCGGTGGCCGACAGGAGCACGAGCGCGACGCACGGCCACAGCGCCGACACGGCGGACGCGCCGCCCGGCGGGGCGGCGTCGACGGCGCGGGCGAGCGCGAGGGGGAGCAGGACGGCGGCGAGGGCGTCGGCGAGCGCGGTGGCCGCGACGAGCCCGGTCCAGCCGCCGCTGTGCCGCGCGGCGCCGACCAGCAGCCGGTCCGCTCCGGCGGCCGTCGGGGTGGTCATGGGTTCGGAGAGGTCGTGGGGTTGTTCGAGGCCTGAGGGTCGTTCGAGGGCATGGTTCTCCCGCGATGACGGCCATGGTCCCTCCCAGGGGGAGGGCCATGGCCGCCACCGTTGCCGTTACAGGCAGATGGTGATGCTGTGCGAGCTGTGGCAGAGCAGGCTGAGGCTGCTGTTACCGCCGCCGCCGCCGTTCTCGCTCACCATTCCCTGAAGGTCAAGAAGCGCCATTTGTCTTCACCTCCTTTCGGGCTGGATAGAGGTGGCCGCCGTGGAGGTCTCCACGGGGGGTACGAGGGCCGTCCCGAGGAACGGCAGTCCGACCGGAGCCTCGTGCAGCGCCGCGCCGAGGGCGAGCAGCGCCCCGGCCGTGCCGGTCGCGAGGTCGTTCGACAGCCGGTACATGTGCTCGCCGGGCATCGCCAGCCCGCCCGCGTAGGGCAGCGCGTGCCAGGCGAGGTCGCGGACGTGGCGCGCGACGCACGGGTCGTCGCGGTCCTGGCCCGCCAGGTAGAGGAGCATTCCGGCGCGGCCGTTGAACAGGCCGGGTTGCGCGTAGTACCGCGACATCGCCGCCAGCCGGACCGAACCGCGGACTTCGTGGAACTCCGGGTCGTCCGGGCGGTGCCGGAGGTAGTCGTCCACGACCAGGCCGATGCCGACGCTGCCGCGCCCGAGGTAGGGCAGCACGCGGTGGCCCTGGTCGACGTGCAGGGCGCCGTTGCCGTCGGTGACGCACGCGGCGAGGTCGCGGCGCAGGGCGGTCTCGGCGAGGTCCAGCAGCGCCTTGTCGCCCGTCCTCTCGTACCAGCGGACGAACATCAGCGCCGTCCCGGCCCCGCCGTACATCAGCCCGGGGCGGGGGCTCGTCTCCTGCGGGGGGCGGTTCGCGACGATCTCGACGGCGCGGCGCGCCGCGTCCTCCAGGGACGTGTCGCCCGTGAGGTCCGCGAGGTGGGACAGCACCAGCGCGTACCCGGGGAGCCCGCCGTAGAGGTCGTCGCCGAGGCGCTCCCACCGCTCGTTCAGGCAGTGCCCGACCGCGCCGAGCGCCGCGTCGAGGTGCCCGAGCCGCGCGAGGACGTACGCGGCGCCCTGCAACCCGTCGTAGAGGCCGAGGCCGGTGCCGCGCGGTGGATCGGCGGCCCGCTCGGCGAGCCACTCCTCGTGGTCGGGGTACCGGCCGGCGCCGGTCGCGTCCAGCGTGTACAGGACGCCCGCCGCGCCGTGGGCGATGCCGAGCGACGCGCCCCCGAACTGCTCCACGTCACCGGGGAACAGCCGGTCGCGGCGCTCGGGGGTGGCGCTGGCGAGGACGGCGTCCGACAGGGCGGTGCGGGCGCGCTCCCAACCGGCCGGGTCAGGCTCGAAGGCGGGCGCCGGGACCTCGGGGACGCCGCGCGCGATCTCCGCGACGGCCTCGTCGAGGAACGGGCGCGGCACCGGGAAGTACTCGGCGATCAGGTCGGCCAGCTGCCGCGCCTTGCCCCGGTCGATCACGAACAGCGTCGTCATCGGGACGAACAGCGCGAGCCGCAGGCACGCCAGGCTGTAGCGGTCGACCTCCGTGCCGCGCCGGTCGGGCGGGGCGAGGAAGGCCGGGTTGGCGAGCGTCTGCCGGCCGCCGTCGGCGGCGGGCGCGGCGACCTCGAAGTCGATGAGCGCGACCGAGTCGTCCGGGCGGACCATCACGTTGAACATGTGCAGGTCGTTGAAGGCGACGCCGCGCTCGTGGATCGCGTCCACCACCCGCTCGACGCCCTCGTGGACGCGCAGCGCCCACGCCGTGTACGCGGCGACCTTGCCGGGCTCCGGCTCGGGGTCGAGCATCGGGTGGCGCTCGGCGAAGAAGGTGTTGAGCGTCCGCCCCTCGATGAACTCCTGGACGAGGAAATGGTGCTCGCCGAGCGTGAAGGAATCGCGCGCGGCGGGAATTCCGTCGATCCCGTCCAGCAGTTCGAGAATGCGGCGCTCTCGGTCGAGGCGTTCGACCGCGTCGGCGCCGTCGGCGGCGAGCCCGGCGTAGGGGCGCGCCTCCTTCAGCACGACCTTCTCTCCGGTACGCGTGTCCGTTCCCTGGTACACGCCGCCGCCGTTGGAGAAGTGCAGCGCCTTCTCGATCCGGTACGGAAGATCGGTCGTCGTGGTGGCGCCCCGCGCGGCGAGATGCGGTTCGAGGCAGCGGGGCAGCGTCACCCATTCCGGGACGGAGAAGACGGGGTTGCGGCGGTCGGGGACCAGCACGCCCTCGCCGTTCTCCAGCGCGGCGACGAGCTCGCCGCGCTCGTCCAGGCAGCGGCGCTCGGCGAAACCGCCGTAGCGGACGTACAGGGGGCCGTCGCCGATGCGCAGGTCACTGAGGATGTAGGGCCCGGGCAGGCCGGCGAGCCGGGCGCCGAGCGTCTCCAGCACCGACTCCAGCTCCGCCTCGTCGCTCGGGTAGATGGTGACGAGCTTGCCGCTCGCCCCGCGCGGCGCGTACTTGGCGTTGCGCATCCGGAGCGTCCCGGGGCCGTGCAGGTGCTTGAACTCGATGCCGTTCTCGACGCAGAAGTCGAAGGAGCCGGCGAGCGCCTCGTCCGCGCTTTCCGCGCAGCCGGTGACGTGCACCTTCCAGCCCTGGAGCGGAGCCTTCTGCTCCGGCGGGACGTACACCGTCCATTCTTCTCCGCGCACCCTTTCCCAACCTTCCGGAAGGGGGCGGGCGGCGATGTCGAATTCGGTTTCACGGGACGTCGGAGGGGCGTCGTAGAAGAACTTGTCCGCGAGGCAGTAAAGCTCATACCTCTTGTCCACGACGTCAATCCTCTCTGCCGGATCCGGCGGGCGCCGGTCACAGGTAAAAGAATGGCAAATGGCGGAGAAGGGGGCTAGTAGCTGATATAACGACTCACCCGTGAAGATGTACCGGCCGCGCGTGGGCGTTCGTCACCCTCCGCCCGCGTCCCGTGACCGTGCGCCCGCCCTGACCTGGTGTTACGCAGTGCTCGCTGTCAGTTGGCGCGCGCTGTCAGTTGGGCGAGCGCCCGCACCAGCCGCTCCTCCTCGTGGTCCAGGTGCGCGACGAGCTCGGTCGTCAGCCGCTCGACCTCCGCCGCGAGGGCGGCGGAGCCGGGGGAGGGCGCGGCGAGGACGGCCCGCAGGTCGTCCAGGAGCCGCTCGATCACCCGGTGCTCGTCGCGGAGCACGGCCAGGGCCTCGTCCAGGGCCGGGTACTCCCTCGCCAGGGCCGGGAAGAGCATCTGGTCCTCCCCGGCGTGGTGGTTGCCGAGCCCCTCGCACAGCGCGAGGCAGTTGACGCGCAGCTGCGCGCCGACCGTGGACCCGGACGCGGCGACCTCCGCCCGGATCAGCTCCAGCTCGCGGCGGAACGCGTCGTGGACGCGGACGAGCTGGGCCGCCGGGCCGCCCTCGACCTGCGGCGGGCCCTCGAAGGCCGGGTCGAGCGCGACGACCGGCAGCGTCCGGGACGCGGCCGCCTCGTACTCCGCCCACCCCGGATCGGCCTCGACGGCCCGCGCGAACACCGCGTCCCGCTCGGCGCCGTCCAGCACCGTGGCCCGCGCCTCGTAGGTGAACAGGCCCGTCTCGACGGTGGCGCGGGGGTCGGCCAGCAGGTTGCGGTACCAGGCCGGGTCCCGTGGGGAGCCGCCCGCCGAGGCGATGACGTGGACGCGCTGCCCGGCGTCCGGGAGGTAGGCGAGCGGCGTGGTGTGCGGGGCGCCGGTCCGCGCGCCGGTGGTGGTCAGCAGGACGAGCCGGCCGCCCTCGAACGGGCCGCCCACCCGTCCGGCGTTCGCGCGGAACTCCTCGATGATCCGCCGGTTGAATTCGTTCGTCATTCCGGTGCTTCTCCTTTTCGGGGCATGCTGAATTCGCCACGGGAGGGTGCTCGACCGCGGCGTACGGAAGGAAAGCGTGAAGAACGGCATGCGGAAAGCACGCCGAAGCCCGGTGCGCGCACGGGCGTGCGGCATCGAGGTAAAGGGGGAGAGGGGGCGCGAGGTGCGCGGATGCCGGCGGAGGCGGGGCCCTGGCCCCGGCGCTCACGTCGCGGCCGGGTGCCTCACTCGGTAGTGGCCCATGGCCGACCCGGCAGTCACGGAATTGATCCTAAAGGGCATCGCATTGCCGTGGCAAGGGCGGCCGCTAAAGCCCTTCGCGGTGCGCGAGCGCGGCGGCCTGGGTGCGGCTCGCGACGTCCAGCTTGGCGAGGATGTTCGACACGTGCACGCTCGCGGTCTTCGGGGAGATGAACAGCGCCGCCGCGATCTCCCGGTTGTTGCGGCCCTCCGCGACGAGCTTGAGCACCTCCCGCTCCCGGACGGTCAGCGCCGCGAACGGCCCGGCCGCGGCGTCCGCCCGCCCCGGCGCCGTCCGCCCCGCTCCCGGCCGTCCCGGGTCGAGCCGGGCGCGGGCGCCGAGTTCGCGCAGCGCCGCCAGCAGCGGGGCCGCGCCGAGCCGCTCGGCGATCGCGACGGCCGACCGCCACTGCTCGGCGGCCTCCTCGCGCTCGCCGCGCTCGACGAGCGCCTCCACCAGCCGGTGCCGCGACCGCGCGACCTCGTAGACGAAGCCGTCCCCGCCGTAGGTGAACAGGTCGGCGGACCTGCGCCACGGCTCGGGGTCGTGGTCACCGTCCAGGCGGCTGCGCTCGGCCTCGGCGCGGGCGAGCCAGGCGTGCCCCTCCAGCCCGAGCCACGCGCGGGGATGGTCGCCCCAGGTGCGGGCTGCGACGTACCGGGCGCGGCCCAGCAGGTCGTCGCCCACGCGCGCGGCGTCGGCGGCGGTGGCCTCGTCGCCCGCCGCGCGGGCCCGCGCGGCGCGGTCGGCCTGCGCCCACAGGCCGGTCGCGGCGATGCGGATGATGCCCGGCTCGAACTGGTACAGGACGTCCAGCGTGGCCGTCACGTGCTCGATCGCCGCGTCCACGTTCCCGCGCCACAGCTCGTGCTCGGCGGCGAGCCCGCGCGCGACGTAGGCGAGGAAGACGTCCCCGCGCCACAGCGGGACCAGCCAGCGCAGCCGCTCCTCGACCCGGGGGTCGCCGCGCGCGACCTCCAGGAACAGCGCGTACGACGACACCCGCGCCTCGGGCGGGCGGACGACCCGCACCCCGAACCCGTCGGCGAGCCGGGCCGCCTCGTCCCAGTCCCCGGTGGTGTAGTGGACGAGGTACTGGAGGCTGCGGAGCACCGTCCCGAACGAGCTCCACTCCAGGCCGTTGTCGAGGGCGAGCTTGACGCCCTCGTCGGCGGCGAGCGTCGCGCCCGCGAGGTCGCCGCGGTCGAACTTCGTGCGGGCGTAGTGGAACGCGGCCCGCAGCGCGACCGCCTGGTTGCCCTCGGCGGCGGCGAGGTCGCGGGCGGACGCGAACACCTCGGCGACCGCGTCGTCGGCCTCCCGCGACTCGCGGTAGATGCCGAGCGTGACCAGCAGGCTCGCCTCCGCGACGCGCGCGCCGGCCGCGCGCGCCGCCGCGACGGCGTCCTCGGCGAGCCGGGGCATCTCCTCGTCCGGGTCGTCGTAGAGCAGCTGCCGGGCGTAGGTGGCGAGCGCGGCGGCGCGCACCCACGCCGGGGTGCCGGGTTCGAGCATGCCGACGGCGGTGCGGCAGATCGCGAGGGCCTCGTCGTCCTCGTCGACGTCGGCGAGGTAGGAGGCGAGCTGCTCGCGGATCCGCACGCCGAGCACGGTGTCCGCGGGGTCGGCGAGGTCGAGCAGCCGCCGCAGGTGCGAGACGGCCCGGCGCACCTCGCCCGCCCGTCCCGACATCCGGGCGGTCATGATCGACAGTTCCATCCGGTCGGTGCCGGCGACGGCCTCGGGGTCGGGGACGGCGTCCCACAGCTCCAGCGCCCGGTCGAAGTGCTCGAACGCCTCGGCGGGCGCGCCGAGCCGCTCGGCCTCGCGGCCCGCCCGGACGGACGCGGCGAACGCGGCGGGCAGGTCGTGCGCGGCGAGGCTGTGCGCCGCCAGCTCGGCCGCCGACCCGCGCCGGGCGGCGGCCGCCCCGTCCGCCAGCAGCCCGGCGAACCCCGCGTGCAGCCGGGTCCGCTCGCCGGGCAGCAGGTCGGCGTAGACGGCCTCGCGCAGCAGCGCGTGCCGGAACGTGTAGCCCGCGCCCGCCGGGACGAGCAGCTGGTGCGAGACGACCTCCCGCAGCGCCTCCCCGGCGGACGCCTCGTCCAGCCCCGACACCCGGCGGACCAGCTCGTCGTCGACCCGCCGCCCGGCGACGGCCGCGACCCGCACGACGCGCTGCGCGTCCTCCGAGAGCCGCTCCACCCGCGACAGCAGCAGGTCGGCGAGCCCGGCGGGCAGCTCCTCGCCGGTGCTCTCGGCCGAGTACAGCTCGGCGGCGTAGAAGGCGTTGCCCTCCGAGCGCTGGTGCACCCGCTCGACGACCTCGGCGGTCACCGGCGCCGTCCCGCCCGCGAGCGCGGCGAGGTAGTCGGCGGTCTCCCCGGGCCCGAACGGCGCGACCTCGACCCCGGTCACGTTCGGCAGCCGCAGCAGCTCCGCCACGACCGGGCGCAGCGGGTGCCGCCGGTGCAGGTCGTCGGAGCGGTAGGTGCCGACGAGGCAGACCCGCTCGCGCTGGAGGACGCGGCTCAGGAACGTCAGCAGGTGCCGGGTCGAGCGGTCGGCCCAGTGCAGGTCCTCCAGCACCAGCAGGACGGGCCGCTCCCGGCCGAGCTCGCCGAGCAGCCCGAGGACCGCGCCGAACAGCTGCTGCTGCCCGAGCTCGGACGCGGCGCCCGGCGCCCCCTCGCCGTCCGGCAACAGCAGCCCGAGCACGGGACGCGCCTCCAGCGCGGCGCGCACGGCGGCGGCCTCCGGGGCGGCGGCGCGCGCGGCGGTCCACAGCGCGTCCGCGAGCGGCAGGTAGGGCATGCTCTCGCCCAGCTCGGCGCACTGCCCGACGAGGACGGCGCAGTCGCGGTCGCGGGCGGCGCGGCCGAGCGCGGTGACGAGGTGGGTCTTGCCGACCCCGGCGTCCCCGCTGACGAGCGCGACCCCGGCGCTGCCCGCGGCGGCGCGGTCGAGCGCGGCGGTCAGCTCGGCGAGCTGCGCCGCCCTCCCGATCAGCACCCGGCGCCCCCGGACGTCGCGTATTCGGCCATGTCGCACAGTATCCCACCGGCCGGAACACCGAGAAACGCCCCGCGCCGCCCGAACCCGAGCGGCGGCCCCCGACCATGCGCTGCCTCGACGCGTGCGGTGCCGGGCCGTGCGCGGCGCTGGGACGGCAGGGGTGTCCGGGTACGCCGCGCGGCGTACCCGGACACAGCGGTGCCTGAACCCGCCGTGCGGTGCCCTCCCGCAGCGGTGCCGGAACACCGGCGGTGTCCGGGGACCGCCGTGCGGGGGCGGACATGAGCGGGCCCCGGATCCGGGGAGGGATCCGGGGCCCGCCGGTGACGGGGCGCGTCAGCCGGCCATGGCGGGTGTCCGGTCGGCCTCGTGCTCCGCCTCGTCCGCGGCCCGGGGCGCGGGCACCGGCTCGGGCTCGGGCTCGGGCAGCGCCTTGGCGTAGGCGCGCAGGGTCTCGCCCGCGATCCGGTCCCAGGAGTAGCGGGAGCGGGCGCGGTCGGCGGCGGCGATGGAGTAGCCGTGCAGGGTGGTCTCCTCGGCGAGCAGGCGCCGGACCGTCCGGCCGATCACGACCGGCCGCCCGGCCGGGACGTGCAGGCCGGTGATCTTGTCGAGCACCTCGTCGGCGTTGCCGCCCGCGGGCGTCGCGACGACCGGCACGCCGCAGGCCATGGCCTCCAGCGGCACCGCCGGGGACGGCTGGGCGGGCGCGAGGCACAGCGCCAGCCGGGCGGTGCGCAGCAGCTTGGGCAGGGCCTTGCGAGGGAGGCGGCCGAGGAACACCACGCGGTCGGCGACGTGCAGCTCCTTGGCGAGCAGCATCAGCCGGTGGACGACCGGGTCGTTCTCCAGGTCCTCCCGGTCCGGGCCGCCGGCGACGGCCAGCTCGGCGTCGGGGACGTGGACGAGGGCGCGCAGCGCGGTCGCGACGTCGCCGGCCGCGAGGTCGCGGCACACCATCACGAGGCGGTCCCGGCCGCCGTGCGGCATCGCCGGGCCGACCGGCGCGAACGTGTCGGCGTCCACGCCGTAGGGGACGACCTTGACCGACGGCCGGGGCACGCCGGAGCGGACGATCGCGGCGGCCTCCTCGCCGCTGGAGGCCAGTACGAAGTCGGCGCCGCGGCCGATGGCCTTCTCCAGCCGGTCGCGGTGCGGGTGCACCTCGCGGCCGGCGCGCCGCTCGGTGGCGGCGACCCCGTGGAAGCTCTGGAAGAAGGGGATGCCGAGCTCGCGGGCGACGGCGCAGGCGGCCAGGCCGCCGATCCAGCCGTGCGCGTGCACGACGTCGGGCCGCCCCGCCCCGCTCCACCGGCGGCGCAGGCCGTCGGCGAGGTCGCGGACGTGGTCGAGCTGCTCGGCCTCGGTGAGGGGCCGCGCGGGGCCCGCGTCGAGCTGGACGAGCGCGGCGCCGGGGCCGAGCCTGGTCCGGGCGCGGGCGGACGGGTCCTGCCGCCGGGTGTACACGGTGACGTGGTTGCCGTCGTCGTCATCCGGACGGGGCCGGGCGAGCGAGCGGGCGAGATCCCGGACGTGGACGGAATGCGCGTGTTCGCCGTCGAGGTCGGAGGCGGACACGAGCGCGATGTTCAGCGGGCGATGCATGACGATCCTCCGGGACAACACAGGGGAAGCCTGGAGGTATCTGCGTCGTAGACACCTGCTCGCAGGAGACTATTTCCGTGTGCCCACCCCGTCAAACCTCGCGAATCGGATCACCCCGGGGCCCAGGGCCGCCGCGAAGCCCTGACCGGCGGGGATACTGAGGATATGGAGAATGAACCGGTCTGGTACGTGGCCTACGGATCGAACCTCTTCCGCGAGAGGTTCCGCTGCTACCTGTCCGGTGGACGGCCGAAGGGCGGCGCCCGGCACTACCCGGGCTGCCGCGACCCGCGTCCGGCGCGCGCGGTGGCGCCGGTCACACTGCCGGGCGGCATCTACTTCGCCATGGAATCGCCGACGTGGGGCGGCGGCATGGCCTTCTACGACCCGGACCTGCCGGGACGCGCCGCCGCCCGCGCCTACCTGCTCTCGCGGCCGCAGTTCTGCGACGTGGTCTCGCAGGAGATGTGGCGCGACACCGGCGTGGACGTCGACCTGACGGAGGCGGTGCGCGCGGGCCGCCAGCGGCTCGGCCCCGGCCGCTACGAGACCGTCCTGCGGGTCGGCGAGCGCGACGGCCGCCCCATGCTCACCTTCACCGCGCCCGCCCCGCACGGCCCCGCCGACCTGAACGCGCCGGCCGCCGCGTACCTGGGCATGCTCGGCAACGGGCTGCGCGAGGCGCACGGCTGGACGGCCGCGCGCGCCGCGTCCTACCTGTGCGGGCGGCCAGGCGCGGCGGGGACGTGGCGTCCGGAGAAGGTGACCGCGCTGATCAGCGGGCCGGGACGACCGGGAGGATGATCGCCGACGGGTGCGCGGGGGAGTGCAGCACCTCCTGGTCGGCGGTGAGCATGGCGGTGGCGGTGCCGATCGGCTCGCCGGTGCCGGGGTTGCGCGCGACGCGCGGGTAGGCGCCGCTCGCGACCTGCACGCGCACCCGGTGCCCGCGCCGGAAGCGGTGCCCGGCGGGCCACAGCTCGACGGCGACGCGGCGGACGCCGTCCGCGCCCGCCTCGGGGGCGCCGGGCATGAGCCGCCGCATCCCCTCGCACAGGTTCAGCGACTCGCCGTCCGGCGCCACGTCGCACAGCCGGACGACGAAGTCGGTGTGCTCCCGGTTCGAGCGGACCCGCAGGTCGGCGGCGACCGGGCCGATGATCTCCAGGTCCTCCTCCAGCACGGCGGAGGTGTAGGTCAGCACGTCGCGGCGGCGCTCCAGGCGCCGCTGGTCGGTGGACGGGCGGGTCTCGCCGAGCAGCGTGGGCCCGCCGAGGAACGGCGTCGGGTGCCGGGGGTCGTAGCGGTAGGCGTCCGGGGCGGACTCGGGCGGCTCCCCGGGGGCGAGCGCCCCGTCCGGCTGGAGGTGCCAGCGCTCCTCGGCCATCCCCGGGACGGGCCAGTCGGGGAACTCGCGCCACTCCGCCGCGCCGGTCACGAACAGCCGGACGGGCCGCTCCCGCAGCTGCGACGGGTCGTCCAGCAGGTGCGCGCGGAACCACTTCACCGCCTCGCCGACCGAGCCGCGCATCATCCGCTGGTCGGCGTGGAACCAGGGCCCGATCGTCAGGTAGGGGCGGTGCCCGGCGGCGCGCAGCGCGGCGTAGTCGCGCAACTGCCAGGGCAGGAAGATGTCGTACCAGCCGCCGGTCATGTTGACCGGCGCGTCCACCCGGGACACGGTGGCGCTGAAGTCGCGCCGGTCCCAGAACGGGGTGTCGGCGCCGTTGGTGAGCAGCTCCTGGAAGAACCGCTGCTGCGCGCCGGTCGCGAGCCGGTCCAGCTCGGCGAGCGGGCGGCCCGACAGCGCGGCCCGCCGGGCGCGGCGCGGCGACATGATCCCGGTGGTGATGCCCGACAGCGAGTGCTTCATCCGGGCCGTCAGGTCGACCCAGATCAGCGCCGACTCCAGCGCGAACGCGCCGCCGACGTTCACCGCGTCCCGGAACGTGGACGCCGTGACCTGCATCGACAGCGCCTTCAGTTCCGGCCCGGCCTCGGCGGCGACGGCCCACTGCACGTAGCCGAGGTAGCTCGGGCCGTGCATCGCGAACGCGCCGCCGAACCACTCCTGCTCCCGGAGCCACGCGATGGTGGCGAGGCCGTCCTCCCGCTCGTCCAGCGGCTCGAACACCCCGCCCGAGCCGAAGCCGCCGCGCACGCTCTGCACCACGGCCTGGAACCCCTGCGACGCGAACGCCTGCCCGCACATGAGCCCGAACGGCCCGCGCCGGCCGTAGGGGGAGCGGACGAGCACCACCGGCGCCCGCTCCACGTCGGCGGGCGCGTACCGGTCGGCCAGCAGGGCGACGCCGTCGGCGGCGGGCACCTCCAGGTCGCGCTCGACCCGTACCCGGTGGGGGCCGTTCCGCAGTCCCAGCGCCGTGACCCCGAGCCGGCGCATCATCCCGACGCTCACCACTTGATCGATCGTAACCCGCGGCTCCCCGCGCCGCTCGGGCGGCCTCACCCCGCACCGGGTCCCGGCCGCTCCGGTCCTTCACTACGATCGTGGGCGAAATCCGGATCTGCCCGGCAAGTCGACCATTGAGGAGTGATCTGGGCGTCATGGGCGACCACCTGGACTGGCGGCGGGTCCTCATCGCGGCGATCGTCATGGTGGCCGCGCTGGGGGTCGCGGTGGCGCTGCGGATGCTCACCGGACGGCTGTTCCGCCGCGCCGGGGACACCCGGTGGACGTGGGACGACCTCGCGGCCCGGCTGATCCGCGACCTCGCGATGCCGATCGCGGTGCTCGGCGGCGCCTGGTTCGCGGCGCTGGTCCTGCACCTGCCGCGCGGCACGCTGGACGTCACCGCCCGGGTGCTGACCGCCGCGACGATCCTCGTGGTGTCGCTGGCGCTGGCGCGGCTCATCGCCGGGTCGGTCACCTCGATCGCGCTGGCCCGGCAGGGCGTGGCCGCCAACGTGACGATCTTCGCCAACATCACCCGCGTGATCGTCATCGGCATCGGCCTGCTGGTCATGCTCCAGAGCCTCGGCGTGTCGATCACACCGCTGCTCGGCGCCCTCGGCGTCGGCGGCCTCGCGGTCGCGCTCGCCTTGCAGGACACGCTCGCCAACCTGTTCGCGGGCGTGCACGTGCTGGCGTCCAAGACCATCGAGCCCGGCGACTACATCAAGCTGAGCAGCGGGCAGGAGGGGTACGTCGTCGACATCAACTGGCGCAACACCTCCATCCGCACGCTGTCGGACAACATCGAGGTCATCCCGAACCAGCGGTTCTCCGACACGATCCTCACCAACTACCACCGGCCCGCGCAGGACATGTCGCTGCTGATCCAGGCGCGCGTCCCCTACGAGGCCGACCTGGACCGGGTCGAGAAGCTCGTCGTCGAGGTCGGCGAGGGCGTGATGGCGGACGTGCAGGGCGGCGTGAAGGACGCGGAGATCCTCGTCCGCTTCCACACCTTCGCCGAGTCGTCCATCGACTTCACCGTCATCCTGCGCACCAGCGAGTTCGGCGACCAGTTCGCCATCAAGCACGAGTTCGTCAAGCGGCTGCACCGCAGGTTCCGTGAGGCGGGCGTCGAGACGCCCTACCCGCGCCGCCGCGTGACGCTGGACGAGGCGCCCGGCGCGGACGGCAGCCCCGTGGACGGCAGCCCCGTGGCGCCCGGCCTGTAGAGCCGTGACGCCCCCGACGGGTCAGGGGCGCAGCATCGGGAGCAGGATGTCGTCGACCAGCTCGGCGAGCTGCGCGTCGTCCATCGTGCCGCCCTCGGTGAGGTGGTCGTACACGATCAGCGCCGGGCCGACGTTCGCGACCTTCCGGGTGACCGCCGCCGGACGGACCTCGCCGCGCGCCGCGCCCTGCTCCAGGGCCTCGTACAGCGCCTCCCGCACGGGCTGGGAGATGCGCGCGCGGATCACGTCGTGGATCAGGCCCTTGCCGTCGGCGGACTCCTCCTTCAGCACCTTGAACGCCGCGCCCCGGCAGGTGACCAGCGTGTCGCGCAGGCAGGTGAGCGTGGCCAGCAGGTCCCGGCGCACGCTCCCGGTCGCCGGACGCGGCGGCGGGTTCGGCAGCGCGTGCCGCAGCGCGTCGCTGACCAGGTCCTCCTTGGACTGCCAGCGCCGGTAGAGCGCGGCCTTGCCGGTCCGCGCCGCGCCCGCGATGCCCTCCATGGTCAGCTTGCGGTAGCCGACCTCCTCCAGCTGCGCGAACACGGCCTCGTAGATCGCCGCCTCCAGGGCGCCGCCGCGGCGGCGCGTGCCCGTGCTCACCGGCCGCTCCCCTTCACCGTCACCCTCGGCCCCGCGAATTTAAGGAACGGTATCGTTCTCTTTTGCGCGGATCGGTGGTACGTTTCCCACATAGTGTACTTCGCCGTTCCCTAAATTTCTCGTTCCGGGGGTCCCTCGTGACCACGTCCAACGAGCGGACGGCAGCGCGCGGGGAGTTCGCCGCTCCCACCGCCGCCGCTCCGCCGGTCCATCATGGCCTCTTCCAGAGCCTCCTTCACCGTCCGGGCGTCCTGCTCGGCGTGATCGTGAGCTGCCAGCTCATGATCACGCTCGACACGTCCGTCGTCACGATCGCGCTGCCCAGGGTCCGGGAGGGCCTCGGGCTGTCGACCGGCGGCCTCGCCTGGATCCAGAACTCCTACATGCTCGCATTCGGCGGCCTGCTGCTGCTCGGCGGGCGCGCCGGGGACATGTTCGGCCGCCGCCGCGCCTTCACCGCCGGGATCGCCGCGTTCACCGCCGCGTCCCTGGTCGGCGGGTTCGCGACGAGCGGCTGGTTCCTGCTCGCCGCCCGCACCGCCCAGGGCGTGGCCGCCGCCGTCGCCGCGCCGAGCGCGATGGCGCTGATCGCGAGCAACTTCGAGGGCGCGGCGCGGGTCCGCGCGCTCAGCGTCTTCTCCGCCGTGTCCGGCGCGGGCGGCGCGATCGGCATGCTCGTCGGCGGCGTCCTCACCGAAGTGGGGTCCTGGCGGTGGGTGTTCTTCATCAACGTGCCGGTCGGCGTCGTGCTGGCGCTGCTGGCCCCGCGCGTCCTCGTCGAGACCGCGCGGCGCCCCGGCCGGTTCGACGTCGCGGGCGCGCTCACCTCCACGGCCGGGATGACCGCGCTCGTGTACGGGCTGATCCGGGCCGGCTCGGACGGCTGGGGCGACGCCCGCACGCTGGCGGCCTTCGCCATCGCCGCCCTGCTGCTCGCGGTGTTCACGGTCGTCGAGTGGCGCGTCCGGCAGCCGATCATGCCGCTGTGGCTGCTGACCGGACGCGACCGCGCCGCGTCCTACCTGGTCCTCCTGCTGTACGTGGCGGGGATCTTCGGGTCGTTCTTCTTCCTCACCCAGTACCTCCAGCAGAACCTCGGCTACGGGCCGCTCCGGGCCGGGGCCGCGTTCCTGCCGCTGGTGGGGCTCCAGTTCGTCACGGTCCGGCTCGTCCCGCGCGTGCTGCCGAGGACCGGCGCGCGGCCGCTGGTCGTGCTCGGCACGCTGCTGCTCGGCGCGGGCCTGCTGTGGCTGTCGCAGCTGTCGGCCGGGGACGGCTTCGTCAGCGGCCTGCTCGGCCCCTTCGTGATCATCGGTCTCGGCGCGGGCCTGACGATACTGCCGCTGAACGCGACGATCCTCGCGAGCGTGGAGCCCGAGCACGCGGGCGCCGCGTCTGGGGTCGCGCAGGCGATGCTGTGGTCGGGCGCGTCGCTCGGCTCGGCCGTCCTGGTCGCGGTCCAGGGCTCGCAGGACGACCCGATGAGCGGCATCGACGCGGCCTTCGCGGCCGGTGCCGTGTTCGCTGCGGCGGCGCTGCTGGTCACGCTCGTCGTCATGCGCGTCCGCAAGTGACCGGGGCGTGGCCGGGGCGCGCCTACTGGGCGCGCCCCGGCCACGCGCCGCGTCCGACGACGTCCAGGACGAGCGCGCCGATGTTCCACGCGTCGTCGGCGCCGCTGTGGTGGCGTCCTTCCAGCGGCAGGCCCGCGTGCTGGAGCGCGCCCGCCATGCCGAGCTTCTTCCGGAGGTCGTGGGCCTGCGCGTAGGCCGCCTTGGCGTTGGTGTGCCGCCGCCCGAACGGGTACCGGACGCCCGCCCGCGCGCACTGCGCCTCGAACTGCTTGCGGTCGTAGTCGCCCCAGCTCGCCCAGGCGCGGGTGTGGGAGCGGTGCTCGCGCTCCAGCATCGCGCACGCCTCCGCGAACGGGACGCCGCCGTCCACCTCGTCCTGGGTGAGGCCGGTCAGCTCGGTACAGAACGGGCTCACCGCCGACCGCTCCGGGCGCACCAGGATCCGGTGCTTGGCGGTGCGCTCCCGCGCCTCCAGGTCGACGACGCACAGCCCGATCTCGATGATCTCGTTCGGCTGCCCCGCCGACTCGGCCCTCGTCCGCCAGCAGGTGGCCTCCACGTCGACCACGTTGAGGCAGCGGCCGGTCCTCTCGTCCATGCGCCGGACGGTACCGGCCCGGCCGCGCCGCTCACGAACCGTTTTCGGGCCTCGGCGCGTAGTCGTCGACGTACTCCTGGCCCGACAGGTCCCGGATCGCCTCCATGATCTCGTCGGTGACCTCGCGGGCCGCCCGGCCGCGCGGCGTCCCGGCGTCGCGTCCGGTGAAGTCCATCGGCGCGCCGATCCGCAGCCCGATCCGGCCCGGCTTCGGGACGGCCCGCCCGCGCGGCTGGACGCGGTCGGTGCCCTCGATCGCGACCGGCACCACGGGCGCGCCGGTCCGCATCGCGAGCCGCGCGACGCCCGTCCGGCCCCGGTAGAGCCGCCCGTCCGGCGACCGGGTGCCCTCGGGGTGGATCGCGAACGCGCCGCCCTCCTCCAGCACCCGCGCCGAGGTGTCGAGCGCGTCGAGCGCCGCGCGCCCGCCGGACCGGTCGACCGCGATCGCGCCGACGCTCCGGAACAGCGTCGCGATCGCGCGGCCCCGCGCACCCACCCCCGTGAAGTACTCGTGCTTGCCGAGGAAGTGCACCCGCCTCGGCACCATCAGCGGCAGGACGAAGGAGTCCACGAACGCGAGGTGGTTGGCCGCGAGGATCACCGGGCCCGTCCGGGGGACGTGCCGCAGCCCGCTCACCGACGGCAGGAACGCCAGGCGCATCGCGGGGCCCACCAGGACGTACTTCATCAGCGGGTAGATCAGGCGTTCGGGGTCCATGTCCGAGCAGGTTATGGGCCGCGCGTCCGCCGTCGCGGTGCCGCCCCGATACAAGATCCAGGACCGGAATCTTGTCGGCGCCGCCATTGCGGGCGGCCCCTTCCCGCGTTCCGGCCGCTAGCCGGCGGCGGCCGCGCGCTGCGCGCGGAGCACCTTGCGGACGGCGGGCACCGCCGGGCCCGTCCGGGCCGTCAGCTCCTCGATCCGCCGCTTGTGCCGCCGCCGGTCGGACCGGGGGAGCACCGACGTCATCTCACCCGCCGCCGCCAGCGCCAGCGCCGCCGCGTCGTAGCTGTTCACGTGCGCGACCGGACGTCCCCGCAGCGCCGACGACGCGCCGCCCCACAGCGTCTTCACGACCCGGGGGTCCCGCACGCTCACCCGGTCGCGCGGGAACAGCCCGAACGCCCGCTCGCGCGTCACCCGGATCCACCGCTCCCGCACCAGCTCGTCGCGGACGGCGCGCACCATCGCACGGCTGTCCTTGCGGATCCAGTGCTGCCACGAGCGCGGCCGCGACGCCGAGATCCGCGCCAGCACCCCGTACGGGTCGTCGCCCGGCGTGCCCGGCACCGGACGGCCGCGCTCCTCGCCGAGCCGCCCGTCCAGGAACAGCTCGGTCAGCGCGGCGGCGCGCAGCACGTAGCCGAGCCGGTGGCCGCCCATGGTCATCCGCTCCTTCCGCAGGTCGTAGGCCAGCAGGAACATCCGCGCCGGCAACGTGTCCGGAGTCTCGACCATGGCTACTCCTCGCTCCCCTCGTTCTCCGCCCTGGAACCGCTCTCCGTCTTCGAACCGCTGTCCGTTCCCGACCCGCCGTCCGCCTTGGACGGCCGGCCCGGCCGGCGCATCCGCCCCGCCGAGCCGGGCATCCGCCCGGCCTGGACGAGGGCCTGCCGCAGCAGGAACTCGATCTGTGCGTTGGTGCTGCGCAGCTCGTCCCCGGCCCAGCGCGCGAGGGCGTCGTGCACGGCCGGGTCGAGCCGCAGCAGGATCTTCTTGCGCTCGGCGCTCACTGGTGGTCGGCGCTCACTGGTAGAGCGAGCCGGCGTTCACCACCGGCTGGGCGTCCCGGTCGGCGCACAGCACGACCAGCAGGTTGCTGACCATCGCCGCCTTGCGCTCCTCGTCGAGTTCCACCACGTCCTCCTCGTCGAGCCGGTCCAGAGCGAGCTGCACCATCCCGACCGCGCCCTCGACGATCCGCTGCCGGGCCGCGACGACCGCGCCCGCCTGCTGGCGGCGCAGCATCGCCTGCGCGATCTCCGGCGCGTAGGCGAGCCGGGTGATCCGCGACTCGATGATCTCCACCCCGGCGGAGGCGACCCGCTGCCGCAGCTCCTCCGACAGCTGCCCGGTTATCTCGTCGGCGTTGTCGCGCAGCGACGTGCGGTCGTGCGCGTCGTAGGGGAAGCTGCCCGCGATGTGCCGCACCGCCGCCTCGGTCTGGAAGGCCACGAACTCCACGAAGTCGTCGACCTCGAACATCGCGCGCGCGGTGTCGCGCACCTGCCAGACCACCACCGCCGAGATCTCGATCGGGTTCCCGTCCAGGTCGTTGACCTTGGCGAGCCCGGTCTCGTGGTTGCGGATGCGGGTCGAGACCTTGCGCCGGTCGGTGATCGGGTTCACCCAGCGGAGCCCGTCGGTGCGCACCGTCCCGGCGTAGCGGCCGAGGACCTGGAGCACCCGCGCCTCGCCCGGCGCGACCGCCGTCAGCCCCGCCAGGACGACCAGCCCGGCGAGCACCAGCAGCACCGCCGCCGTGATCCCGACCGCGAGCCCCGCGCCGCCCCCGGCGGCGAGCCCGAGCAGCACCGCCACGGCCCCCAGCAGGATCAGCCCCAGCCCGACCCCCAGCATCGGCCAGCCGCCGACGTCCCGCGCCGCGCGCTCGGAGATCTGCGGTCTCGGCATCTCCACCCGTGTCGACTCCACCATCTGTCCCCTCCTTCGTTGGCGCGAGCATAGCAAAGTGATATCACTTTTTCCATTCGTGCACGGGGGCCTCGGCGGGCTCCGGGACGTCCTCGATGACCTTGGGGACGTCGCGGAGGGTCACGAGCGCGAACACGGCCACCAGCCCGGCCAGCCCGGCGCTGCACAGCAGGGCGGCGTGCATGCCGTCCACGAACGCGACGCGTGCGGCGTCGACGACCTGCCCGCCGAGGTGTCCGGGCAGCGCGGTCGCCGCCTGGACGGCGCCGGTCAGCGAGTCGCGCGCGGCCGCAGCAGCGGGTGCCGGGACGCCCGCGGGCAGGTCCAGGGCGTCGCGGTAGACCGCGTTCAGGACGCTGCCGAGGATCGCCATGCCGAGCGCGCCGCCCAGCTCGGTCGCGGTCTCGGAGATCGCGGACGCGGCGCCCGAGCGCTCCCGGGGCACCGAGGCGAGCACGGTGTCGGAGGTGACGGTCAGCGCCAGCCCCATCCCGATCCCCGACACCAGGATCATCGGGACCATGGCCAGATAGGAGGTGTGCAACCCGATCGTCAGGAACGAGGCGAACGCGCACGCGGACACGGCCATGCCGATCGCGACCGAGCGGGCCCGGCCGAGCAGCGAGATCAGCGGCGGCGCGAGCGCGGCGCCGCCGACCATCGCGCCGAGCGCGCCGGGCAGCCCGGCGAGCCCGGCCCGCAGCGGCGCCCAGCCGAGCGCGAGCTGGAACAGCAGCGAGAAGATCAGCGACTGCGCGACCAGGGCGAACATCGCGAACATGTTGGTGACGACCGACCCGCTGAACGCGCGGACCCGGAACAGGCCGATGTCGATCAGCGGCTCGGCCACCCCGTGCTGCCGGACCACGAACGCCAGCAGCGCCGCGGCGCCGAGGACGGCGGCGACCGGCACCCGCGGCTCGTCCACGCCGTGCGCGGCGGCCTCCTTCACCGCGTACACCAGCCCGAGCACGCCGACGATCGACAGCGGCACGCTCGGCAGGTCCATCCGCCCGGACGCGGCCGACCGGTGCGCGCCGGGCAGCACCAGCGCGCCCGCGACGAGCGCCACCGCCATCAGCGGCACGTTGATCAGGAAGACCGAGCCCCACCAGAAGTGGTCGAGCAGCGCCCCGCTGACGACCGGGCCGAGCCCGACCGCGAGCCCGGCGGTGCCGCTGAACACCCCGACCGCCATCGTCCGCTGCTTGGGGTCGGTGAACACCCGGCGGATCAGGCTGAGGCAGGACGGCATGAGCGTCGCGCCCGCGACGCCGAGCAGCGCCCGGGCCGCGATCAGCAGTTCCGCGCTCGGCGCGTAGGCGGTGACCGCGGACGCGGCGGCGAACACGGCGGTGCCGATGAGCAGCAGCTTCTTGTGCCCGATCCGGTCGCCGACGCCGCCCATCGTGACCAGCAGCCCGGCGAGCGCGAAGCCGTAGGCGTCGGCGATCCACAGGATCTGCGTGGCGGAGGGGTCCAGGTCCGCGCTCAGGTGGGGGATCGCCTGGTTCAGCGCGGTCAGGTCGATGTTGGGCACGATGGCGAGCAGCGTGCAGATCGCGAACGTGCCCCATTTGCGGGCCGAATTCTCCATGGCCGCAGCGTCGCGGGGGCCGCTGACCGCCGGCGCACCGTCCGCTGACCGGCTCCCGCCTCGACGGTCAGCGGCGCAGCTCGGCCACGGCCTCCTCGCGGGACAGGGCGGCGCCCTCGGCGTAGGACGCCTCGTACGCGGCGTCGCCCACCAGCGCGCGGGCCTCGCGCTCGACGTTCTCGGCGTCGGCGTCCCCGGCGATGTCGGTGCCGCGCAGCGGGCGGGCCAGCCCGAGCAGCAGCGCCGCCCGCGTCCCGTCGCCGTCCGCGAGGGCCGCGCCCGCCAGGCCGACGGCGGCGCCCACCTGGTGCATGAAGATCGGATGGTCGATCGCCATGTCCAGGGACGCGCGGAACCGCTCCCGGGCCCGCCCGGCGTCGCCCTCGCGCAGCTCCACCCAGCCGAGCCCGACCAGCGCGACCGCGCGGACGGCGCCCGCGATGAACCGCTCGGACGCCGGGCCGCCGAGCGCCGCCTCGTACTCGCGGCGCGCCCCGGCCAGGTCGCCGCGCAGCCGCGCGACCTGCCCGAGCCCGTGGTGGGCGCCCGCGACCTTGTCGGGCGCGCCCGCGCGGCGCGCCAGCCCGCCGCCGCGCGTGTAGTCGGCGTGCGCCGCGGCGAGGTCCCCGGCGTGGACATGGACGTCGCCGCGCCGGTAGAGCAGGTCGGCGGTGTCCTCCAGCGCGCCGAGCCGTTCGGTCAGCGCGAGCGCCTCGTCCAGCAGGGCGAGCGCGCGGTCGCGGTCGCCGCGCCAGTCGGCGAGCTGCGCGAGCGGGTCCAGCGTGTTCGCGATGCCCCAGGCGTCCCCGGCCTCGCGGAACTCCGCGACCGCGTCGTCGCAGGCCCGCTCCGCGGCCGCCATGTCGCCCCGGAACTGGAGCAGGAACGCCTCGCTCATCCGCATCAGCGCCCGCGACCACGGGTCGTCGCCGATCTGCCGCGTCATGACCGCGATGTCGGTGCGCCGCGGACCCGCCGTCAGCGCCCAGGCGACGGTGACGACCGGGTAGGCCAGCGTGTGGTCGATCCCGTTCAGCAGCT
Source organism: Actinomadura terrae (assembly GCF_022751215.1). Taxonomy (GTDB): domain Bacteria; phylum Actinomycetota; class Actinomycetes; order Streptosporangiales; family Streptosporangiaceae; genus Spirillospora; species Spirillospora terrae. Next base: position 649,819 of record NZ_JAICDG010000003.1, read on the forward strand.
CCTCGGCCCGGTCGAGCCACGCCGCCGCCCGTTCGCCCGCCGCGTCGCCCCCCACCGCGTTCGCGACGCACAGCACGTACTCCTCGGCCAGGCCCTCCGGCGGCTCGGTCCCGATCTCCTCCAGCAGCGCGGTCGCCAGCGAGGCCCCCTCGATCCGTCCCCGCAGCCACCAGTACCACGACAGCGACGCGACGAGCCGCAGCGCCAGCGCCGGATCCGCCCGGACGCTGCGCCGCAGCGCCGCGTGCAGGTTGCCGTGGTCGGCGGCGAGCCGCTCCAGCCACGCCACCTGCTCGGCGCCCCGCAGATGCGGGTCGGCGCGCCGCGCGAGCCCGAGGAAGTACTCCGCGTGCGCCTGCTGGAACCGCTCCTCCTCACCGGCGTCCGCGAGGCGCTCGGCGCAGAACGCGCGGACGGTGTCGAGCATCCGGAACCGCGTCCCGTCGGCCTGGAGCAGCGACTTGTCGGCCAGCTCGACGAGCAGCTCGTCGGCGTCCTCGACGTCGCACACCTCCTCCGCCGCCTCCAGCGTGAGCCCGCCGGAGAACACCGTCAGCCGCCGCGCGAGGACCTGCTCCGGCTCGTCCAGCAGGCCCCAGCTCCACTCGACGACGGCCCGCAGCGTCTGGTGCCGGGGCGCCGCGCCCCGGTTGCCGCGCGACAGCAGCCGGAACCGGTCGTCCAGCCGCGTCGCGACCTCGCCGACCGGCAGCGACCGCAGCCGCGCCGCCGCGAGCTCGATCGCCAGCGGCAGGCCGTCCAGCGCCCCGCAGATCCGCAGGACGTCCCGCGCGTTCGCCTCGTCCACCGCGAACCCCGGCCGCACCGCCGCCGCCCGCTCGGCGAACAGCCGCACCGCCGGGAAATCGATGAGGTCTCCTGTGGGCGTGCCCTCCGGCGGCAGTCCGAGCGGCGGCAGCGGACGCAGCGCCTCCCCGGTGATCCCGAGCGCCTCCCGGCTCGTCGCGAGCACCCGCAGCTCCGGGCAGGCGCTCAGCAGCCGGTGCGCCAGCCGCGCGACCGGCTCCACGACGTGCTCGCAGTTGTCCAGCACCAGCAGGATCCGCCGCCCCGCCAGCGCCGTGACCAGCCGCTCCTCCGCCCCCGGCTGCCCCTCCGCGGACCCCGGCAGCATCCCGCTCTCGCGCAGCCCGAGCGCCGCGAGCAGCGCCTTGCCGACCTCCGTCCGGTCGACCGGCGCGAGGTCGACGAAGCGGACCTCGCCGTCCTCCCGTCCCGCCGCCTCGATCGCCAGCCGCGTCTTGCCCGCCCCGCCCGGCCCGAGCAGCGTCACCAGCCGCCCGTCCGCGAGCATGGCCCCGACCCGGCGCACCTCGTCCTCGCGTCCGACGAAGCTGGTGAGCTGGGCGGGCAGACTCTGGACGGGCACCGGCGCGGGCGTCGGCGCGGCCTCGGGCGCGGGCTCGCCGCGCAGGATCGCCAGATGCGCCTCGGCCAGCTCCCGCCCCGGGTCGGCGCCGAGCTCCTCCGCCAGCAGCCGCCGCCCGTCCTCGAACACCGCCAGCGCGTCGGCCTGCCTCCCGGCCCCGTACAGGGCCCGCATGAGCAGCGCCCGCGCCTGCTCCCGCAACGGCTGCGCGTCGACCAGCTCCCTGAGCCCCGGCACCACCGCCCCGAACTCACCCAGGGCGATCTCCGCCTCGGCGAGATCCTCCGCCACCGCGACCCGCGACTCCTCCAGCCGCGCCGCCTGCGCCGCCGCGAACGGCGCGCTGACGTCGGCCAGCGCGGGCCCCCGCCACAAGCCGAGCGCCTCCTTCAACACCGCCGCCGCCCTCGCGTGCTCGCCCGCCGCCAGCGCCTCCCGCCCGTACCGCGCCAGCCGCCCGAACTCGTGGACGTCCACCACCTCGGGCGGGACGGCCAGCCGGTACCCGGCCGCGTGCCCCTCCACGAGCCCCGCGTCCCCGAGCCCCCGCCGCAGCCGCGACACCTGCGACTGCAACGCGTTCGCCGCCCCCTTCGGCGGCTCCTCCCCGTACAGCCCGTCGATCAGCCGCTCGGCGGCGACGACCCGTCCCGCCTCCAGCAGCAGCATGGCGAGCAGCCCCCGCACCCGGGGCCCGCCCACCGCCCCCTCGGCCTCGCCGCCCCGGACCTCCACGGCCCCCAGAACCCCAAACCACATGCCCCCGATCCTCCCAGCTCGCCGACACCCGCGAGATCACCGGGAAACGTCCCCTGACCAGAAGCGGCCCCCGGCCCGGAACCGTGACCGGCACTCCGCGCGTCCAGGAGACTTGAGTGATCGCGCACGGAAGATGGGGGACGATGGAGCCGCTGCGACCCGACGACCCACCGACGATCGGCCGCTACCGCCTCTCGGGCCGGCTCGGCTCCGGCGGCATGGGCGAGGTGTTCTTCGGCCACTCGCCGGGCGGACGCGCCGTCGCGGTGAAGGTCGTGCGGGCCGAACTCGGCTCCGACGAGGCCTTCCGCCGCCGGTTCGCCCGCGAGGCCGAGGCCGCACGCAAGGTCGGCGGCTTCCACACCGCCCAGGTGGTCGAGATCAACCTGGACGCCGACCCACCGTGGCTGGTCACCGCCTACGTCCCCGGCCCGTCCCTCGCCGCCGTCGTCGCCGAGCACGGCGCCCTCCCCGAACCCTCCCTGCGCGTCCTCGGCGCGGGCCTCGCCGAGGCGCTGGAGGCGATCCACGCCGCCGGGCTCGTGCACCGCGACCTGAAACCGTCCAACATCATCCTGGCGCCCGACGGCCCCCGCGTCATCGACTTCGGCATCGCCCAGGCGGACGAGGGGACCGCGCTCACCCGCACCGGCGGCTCCGTCGGCACCCCCGGCTTCATGGCCCCCGAGCAGATCACCGGCGCGGAGGTCGGCCCGCGCGCCGACGTCTTCGCGCTGGGACTGGTCCTGTGCCATGCGGCGGGCGTCCGCCCCTTCGGCGAGGGCCCGGCCCACACGCTCATGTACCGGATCGTCCACGGCGAACCGACCCTGGCCGGCCTCCCGCCCGCGATCCACGACCTGGCCGCGTCCTGCCTGGCCAAGGACCCGGCCGCCCGCCCGACGCCACCCGAGATCCTGGAACGCCTGGCCACACAGGCCGCCCCCGACGAATGGCTGCCCCCCGAAGTAACCCAGATGGTGAGCCATCACCAGGAAGCCCCGCCCCCACCCCGCCGCACACCCTGGCCCCTCTGGGCAGGCGCCGCAGTCCTGGCCCTGACCATCACCCTGGTCACAGGCTTCTTCATCGCTCGAAACCCGTCCGCCCCGGCCGCCGCACCAACAAAATCCGCCACCCCGTCCGCCTCCGCCTCCCCGCTGGCCCACTGCACCCACCAGGGCAGACGAGTGACCGATCCGGAGGGCCGCACCTTCGACACCTGGTCCTGCCAGACGGCACAACGCGGCCCCCTCTACCAGGAACCGTCGTCCGGCCCCACCACCGGCTACCTGAGATCGACGAACAACTGGTTCGTCTGCCAACGCCAGGGCTCCACCAACCCCGCCACCGCCTGGCTCTACACCCAGGGCGACGACCGCTACCAGAACGACGGCTGGGGCTGGTTCCCGGCAACCTCAGTCTCCCCAACCTGGACGACCACCCCCATCCCCGACCTCCCCACCTGCCCCTTCTAACCCTCACCCCCGGCAGACGTACCCGCGCGTCCCCAGGCCCTCGAAGCCCGCCACAGCCTGCGCCCGTACCCTCGTCCCCGATAGCCGGGGTGGACGGCGAAGTACGCGGGCTGCACACCGTCTCGCTCACGGCCCGGAGTTGGGGCTGGCATGGCAACGCCGACGGCCGCACCGTCACCGCCGTGTTCGGGGCGGGGGAGGCCGCGTGAGCAGCCCGGCGTCCTGGACGCATAACGAGGTCAGCAAGGGGGTGCACGCCGCGATGACCGCCGCGATGCGCGCGGACGTGCACGCGATCGACGCCGTCCTCGTGAAGGGCGGGCGGCTCGACCCGAACAGCCGCAAGTTAGTCGGCTAGGCGCGCGGGTTGGTGCTCGCGTGCGGGGCGGCCATGACGCGCGTGCTCGCGGCGCACCGTCCCGGCGACGACCCTTACGGCCGGGAGATCTGCCGTGGCTGCGGCACCTCCGACTGCCGGACGCTGCGGGGCGTCGGCCACGTTCTGGCCGCGTACTCGGTGCGCCCGGTGGTCGTCGACCGCTACACCGGTGCGCTCAGCCGCTGGCCGCGCATGCCGTTGGAACCCTGGTCGCCGAATACGAGCACTACCGTGCGGGCTGTTAGAGGAGGCCCTGGTCCTTGGCGTAGAGGGCGGCCTGGGTCCGGTCGCGCAGGTTGAGGCGCTGCAAGATGCGGGAGATGTGGTTCTTGACCGTTCCCTCGCTCAGGTAGAGGCGGGAGGCGATCTCCTTGTTGGTGGCACCGGCCGCGATCAGCCTGAGGACGTCGGTCTCGCGCGGGGTGAGCGCCCCCGGGCCGGGGAGGGCGGCGGCGAGGCGGCGGGCGACGCCGGAGTCGAGTTGCGCGACGCCGGAGTGGGCCAACCGCACCGCGGCCGCGAGTTCGGCCGCCGGGAGGTTCTTCAGCAGGTACCCGGACGCGCCCGCGCGCAGGGCCTGCACGACGTACTCGTCGTCGTCGAACGTCGTGAGCATCACGACCTTGCAGGACGGGGTCCTGCGGCGGACCTCCGCGGTGGCCGCGACGCCGTCCATGCCGGGCATGCGCACGTCCATCAGCACGACGTCGGCGGACGGGGCGCCGTCGACGGCCTCCGTCCCGTCGCGGGCCGTGCCGACCACGTCGATGCCCGGTTGGAGGCCGAGGAGCGAGGCGATCCCCTCGCGGACGAGTTCCTGGTCGTCCGCAACGAGCACACGGATGTCGTTCACCAGGGCACCGTGACCGAGACCGTGGTGCCGCTGGACGCGCTCGCGAGCTCGAAGCGGCCGCCGAGGTGGCCGATCCGCTCGCGCATTCCGCGTATGCCGAATCCCTCCCGCAGGTCGAAGCCCCGGCCGTCGTCGGCGACGACCAGGCTGGCCCCTGAGTCCTCGTAGGCCAGGGACAGCCTGATGCGTGTGGCGCCCGAGTGGCGGCACGCGTTGGTCAGCGCCTCCTGGGCGGCCCGGTAGACGGCGGTGAGCGCCGCTTGGGGACGTTCGCCCTCGTCACCGGTCACTTCGAGGGTGACGGCGAGGCGGCCGTCGTTCAGGCGGGCGATCAACTCGGTCAGCGCGCCGGTCAGCCGGAACCGGTCCGGGCCGAGCGCGCGCACCGACTGCCGTACCTCGGTGAGGGCGCGGTCGGCCGACCAGCGGGCGTCGGACACCGCGGTCCGGGCGGCCGCGGGGTCGAGGTCGGCGAAGGCGGTGGCCTTCTCCAGTTGGATGCCGATGGCGGTCAGGTGGTGGCCCAGGCTGTCGTGGATCTCCCGGGCGAGCCGGTTGCGCTCCTGCGCGGCGGACAGGACCTCCACCTCGCGCACCGTCCGCTCCAGCCGCACGCGGGCCTCCCTCTCGCGGACGGCGACGGCGGCCATCGTGACGGCCAGGACGACGCCGAGGGCGAACATCACCAGGTCGGAGATGTAGGCGGCGCGAACCTGCCAGTCCGGGACCCAGAGCGTGTACGCGGCCACGATCGCCGCGACGCACCCGGCGCCGAGCGCGACCGCGGCGCGGCGTCCGAACGCGAAGTAGGCCGTGAAGGGGACGAGCACGAACAGCACGCGCGCGACGCCCGAGACGTCGAGCGCGTTGACCGTCGCGTAGAGGGCGATGCGGAGCGCCAGGAGGGCGGCCGCCGGGATGCGCCGGTCGAGGGCGTCCACACCCATCACCAGCAGGACACAGGCGACGAATCCGGCCGTGCGCATCGACGGGCCCGCGGTCACGACGGCGTAGTAGACGCCGCCGAGCAGGACCGCGAGACAGAGGAGGGGTGGCACCCAGGGCACGGGGCGCGTCGTGGCCATGCGCGCAGGCTACGCGTGCGGGCGCCGCGCGGGCTACGGACGCGCGACGGGACTGGCCAGAGGTCATGTGCCTTTCGGCCGGCGAGGGTCTGGCCGCAGCTCACTTATCCGGCAGGGGCGGTGCTTCCTACGTTGCGGGGTGTCCCTACAGAAGGAGTGCGCCATGGTGTTGCGTACCGCCGTGCTCGTCCCAATCCTGCTCGCATCCACGCTCGGCCCTGTCGCCGCCGCCGACACGGGCTGCGGTGAACGGGGGCTCCGCGTCCCCGGCGCGGAGCGTTCCGTCCTAACGTGTCTGCCCGACCTCACGACGGCCGGAACGGTTCCGAGCGGGCACACCGATCCCGGCGACTGGGCCGGACTGGTGGCCCCCACGTCGGTCAACCCGTCCGGTGTGCCGGGCATCCAGATCGACGGCTACTTTCCTGACACGTCCAGCACCAACCCGACGCACGGCTGGAACCACGACGCGCAGTTCGTCATCAGGCTTCCCGAGCGGTGGAACGGAGGGCTGGTGGTGAGCGGGCCGCCCGGCGTGCGCGAGCAGTACGCCAACGACCGGATCATCGGCGACCACGTCCTGGCCAGGGGCTACGCGTTCGCGGCGACCGACAAGGGCAACACCGGGCCCACCGTCTACAAGGACGGGCGCAGGCCGGGTGACGCGATCCGAGAGTGGCACTTTCGCATGGCGCAGCTGACCATCGCGGCCAAACAGGTCGCGGCGCAGCGGTACGGCCGGGCCCCGCGCTACACCTACGCCGCCGGCCTGTCGGCCGGGGGATACCTCGTCCGCAAGCAGCTTGAGCGTTATCCGCGTCTCTACACGGGCGGCGTCGACTGGAACGCGCTGACGTTCGCCCCGAAGGGCCCGAGCCTCCTGACCACGCTTCCGCCCGCGCTCCGCGCCTACCCCCGCTTCAAGGCGGGCAGGCCGGGCGCGCACGAAGAGATGCTCGCCGCCGGCTACCTGGCAGGATCGGAACCTCTCTGGGATTACCACTACAAGAACCAGTGGGACTTCCTCCAGCGGATCATGCGGGAGGAGCTCGACCCGTCCTACGACGGGGACGCCCAAGCGGGAACGCCGTTCTGCCCAGAGGGAACCGGTGCCGGATGCGACACCGACTACCGACTCCAGTCGCGTCCGAGAGCGGTGCGGAAGGCGGTGGACCGCGTGTCCCTGACAGGGCGCATCGGACGGCCGCTCATCAGCATCCAGGGCACGCTGGACGTGATGACACCGATCAGCAAGAACGGCGACGTGTACGACGCGATGGTGCGCAAGGCGGGCCGGGGACCATTGCACCGCTACTACCGCGTACCCGGCGGCACCCACACCGACGGACTCGCCGCCGCCTTCCCAGCCCTCGTCCGTCCGATGCAACCCGACTTCCTGAAGGCATTCGACCGCCTGACCGCCTGGACACAGCGCGGCCTCCAACCACCGCAATGACCCCGGCTTCGTCCGCCATGCCCGGTTGGCCCTGCTCAGCAGCGGAGCAGGGCCGACAGGAACTTCTGTGTCTCCTCGTCCACGGAGTAGATGAGCGTCCCGACCATGCCCCGGGTCAGCAGCACCTTGTAGGTGTTGCGGATCAGCTCGGCGAGTGCCCTTTCCTCGTCCGGTGCTTCGGTGTCGAGCTGCGCGGGCAAACGGTCCCAGTCCGGGCCGACCTTGTCGGCGACCGCGGCGATGGACTTACGCAGGGTGTTCAGCCTCGTGATGAATTCGGTGGTCATCGTGCGGACCACCGGCAGCCCGGGGGCGGTGAGCCATGCCTCCGGTACGTCGGGACGGTCTCCGGTGGAGTCGAGCAGGGCGAGCAGCCGCTCCAAGGAGCCTGGTCCCGTCAGTCCCAGCGGCTCGGTGATATCGGAGTGCGCCGCCATCCGGCGCAGGAGCGTATCGGCCCGTTCACGCAGCAGCCCGAGTCGTGCCCGTGGGGTCCCGCGTCCCGTAAGGCCAAGCCAGACGAAGTCGGGACCTTCGACCACCGGCCGCCAGGAGTCGTTCACCGTCGTCGCGGCGGCGAGCACGTCCTGGAGTCCGTCAGCGGTCAGGCCGTCGGGAAACGCGGTTCTGAGCAGCGGGACGTGCGCCAGCGCGCACAGCCGTCCAATCGCGTCGTGCAGTGTGAGGCCGAGCGGCGGACGGGGCTCGTTCATCGCCGCCGCGTAGGCTGACAGACCCTCGCGGGTGATGCGGAGTCTCCGCCGATCCTCCTCGGAGTCGGCGCGGAGGGCCTTGGGGCGCCGAGGCCGACCGAGTCCAGACGGTTGCGAACGACGTCCAGGGCCGCCGCCTTCTCACTGACGAAGAGGACGCTCCGCCCCTCGTGCATCAGTGTCGCGATCATGTTCGCGATCGTCTGGCTCTTCCCCGTGCCCGGTGGCCCGTCCATGATGAAGGACCGGCCGTCCAGCGCCGCCGCGACGCATTGACGCTGCGACGAGTCGGCGTCCAGAACGAGGGGGACCCGCTCGGGCGGCTGGAGGACGTCGATCCTGTGCGGGTCGATGGGATCGAAATCGAGCGCGTCGTCGGGGAGTCCCGACGCCGCACCCAGGCCGATGGCCTGCACGAGGGGGTGGGCGAGGATCTGATCCTCGTGGTCGAGCAGATCCCGGTACATCGCCTCCTTGTGGGAGCGGAAGGTGGCGAGCACGACCTCCTCGGTCACCTCCCACCCCGGGCGCTCCGCGACGATCTCCCGCACCGCGGTGAGCGTACTGAACAGGTCCTTCATGTCGTCCGGTGCGGGCCAGGCGAGCCCGAGCCGGCTCATCTTGACGGCGAGCGCCGGGTTGGGGACGGGGTCCTCGCTCTGCTCCGCGACCAGGCGGAACAGGCCGGGGCCCACCCTGTCGAGGCGGACCGGGACGAGCAGGAGCGGAGCCGAACTGAAGTCCTCCGCCCCGGGCTCGCGCCATTTGAGGAACGACACCCCGAGCTGAAGGGTCCACAGGCCGGTGTCGTTGAAGATCTGGTTGGAGTCGCGGTACAACTTGCGCAGCGACGCGTCGAGGGCGGAGCGCGTGGTCTTCTGGGTAAGGATCCGGCCGTCGATCTCGATCTCGGACGGTTCGTCCGTGGTCTCGTCCTCCGGCAACTCGGCGAAGCGCAGCCCCGTATCGAGTTCGACGAGGAGGGGGCCCGCTTCCGGAGATCGGATCTTCAGCGTGGCGATGCGGGTGTGCCGGAAGTTCAGCAGGCGGTTTCGTCCACTGAGATCGATCAGGCTGGCTCGCCATTTCCCCAGAACGTTCTGCAACTGCACACGCGCCCGTTCATCCATGTACCACTCCCGTAGAACAGTCCCCGGAATCACAATGCTCCGCCGAGGTCACGGATGGATAGCTCCCGCGCCGCATCAAGGCATAGATTGGCTGTGAACGCGATCGACCAGCGTCTCATTGGTCGAAAGCGGGTAGGTGTAGCGTGGCGTTCAGCACCGTCACGAGCGTGCACCGCAGGTAGGAGGGGTGGGGGCCGTGCCACAGGACGCGACCGTGACCGCGGCGGACATCGCTCGGCTGGCCGGTGTCGGACGGGCGGCGGTCAGTAACTGGCGCAAGCGGTACGACGACTTTCCCCGACCTGTCGGCGGAACGGCCACCAGCCCGTCGTTCTCTCTCATCGAAGTACGCCGCTGGCTGCGCGATCAGGGCAGGCTCGACGAGCCAGCCGTCGACGAGGACCTCTGGCACGAACTCCGGCGGACCACCGACGACGCCGCCCTGCCCGAAGTCCTCGGATATGCGGGCGCGTTTCTGCTCCGCCTCGCCCGAGACCCCGCGTACGGGGAATCGCTCGCGGGGGCGTCGGACGCAGACATTCTGCGGAACCTGCCGGGCGCGGTCGACGACGCCGTCGCGATCTTCCCGGGCGGGCGGCCGCTTCCGGCCGTGCTGCGGCGGCGGTTCCCCCCGTTGTTTCGGGGACTGGCATCGCTGGCGGCGGAGCGAGGAGCGACCGCGACCTTCGAGTTCCTGCGCGAGCGCTACCTCGATCTCCACCGGCGGCGCACCTACGTCACACCGCCCGAGGTCGTCCGCCTCGTCCTGGACCTCGCCGGGCCGGATCTCACGACGGTCCTTGATCCGGCCTGCGGTACCGGCGCCTATCTCCTGGGCGCTCTCGAACGTGGTGCCTCGGGGCCCGTCTTCGGTCAGGACATCGACGAGACGGTCGCACGACTCACCGCCGTACGCCTCGCCCTCCGAGCGTCGGGCACGGTCGTCCGGGCCGGTGACTCGCTGCGCCACGACGCGTTCTCGGGCGTCCTGGCCGATCTCGTCGTGACCACTCCGCCGTTCAACGACCGCAATTGGGGTTACGAAGAGCTCACAGCCGATGCCCGGTGGGAATACGGTCTGCCGCCGCGCACCGAGTCGGAGCTCGCGTGGGTGCAGCACGCCCTGGCGCACTGCCTACCGGGCGCCCAGGCGATCCTGCTGATGCCGCCCGCGGCCGCGAACCGCCGTGCCGGGCGGCGGATCCGCGCCCAGCTGCTTCGCCGCGGCGCCCTCCGCGCGGTGTTCACCCTGCCGCTCGGTGCGGTCCCGAACACGGCGGTGCCGTTGAACCTGTGGGTGCTGCGGCGCCCCGACGCCGGCGACCGGCAACCGAGCCGGGTCCTCATGGTGGAGACGTCGGACGACTACGTGGCGCAGGCCGTCACCGTCTGGCGCCGTTTCGAGGCGGAGCCCGAGGAGGAGCTCGACGAACCGGGACGCGCCCACGCCGTCCGCATCATCGACCTGCTGGATGAGGAGGTGGACCTCACCCCGTCGCGTCACATCGGCCGCCCCGCGGCGGCTCCCGCGATCGAGCGGGTCACCGATGAGCGCGTGGGCGTCCTCGGCCTGCTGGACGCCCTGCCGGGGCTGCTCCCGGAAGTGGAGGGCGGCGAGGAAGCGGTTGACGCGCCCCTCGTGCCTGTGGCGGAACTCGTCCGCATGGGCCTGGTCACCGTCCACCACGCGACCGGCGCCCCGCCCGGGGACGAGGAGGGCGCGGCGGCGGGAGCCCCTCCGTTCCTCACCGCCGACGACGTCGTCCAGGGGCGCTGGCCATCCCTGCCATCCGTTTCGGAAACCGTGCCGGACGAGGATGTCATCCCGGTCCTCGCGGGCGACGTCGTGGTGCCCACGATCGTGCGGAGACCCGAGGCCCGCGTCGTTCCGGAGGCGGGGGCGGTGTTGGGTCGGCACCTGTTCCTCCTGCGCCCCGATCCCGAACGGCTCGACGCCCACTTCCTGGCGGGCGTGCTGCGCGGTTCGCTCAACCTTCGCCACTACTCGATGATGTCGTCGAGCTACCGGGTGGACATCCGGCGTGCGGAAGTGCCGCTTCCCCCTATCGGCGAGCAACGTCGCTACGGTAGTGCTTTCCGCGGGCTTGAGGAGTTCGAGACGAAACTGCGCCTGGCCGCCACGCTCGGCGGGGATCTGGCCCGCCTGCTCGGCGACGGCCTGGCCGACGGGAGCCTGCGCCCGGTCGGGCCCGCCCGCACCAAGGCCTCGGGGAAGGGTCGCGGCGCCTGAGCGGAGGAGGCGAACGTGCGGCGGGGTGATCTTCTTGGAGAACGCGGTCGCTACGAACTCGACCAGGCCATCGGGCGTGGGGGGATGGGGGAGGTGTGGCGCGCCTACGACCGGTTCCTGGACCGCCGCCTGGCCGTCAAGTTCACCTTCGTGCGGGGGGCGCCGGACGAGGCGCTGGTGAGCCGCTTCGAGCAGGAGGCGCGCGGCACCGCCTGGCTCGAGCACCCTGGAGTCCCGACCGTGTACGACTTCGGCGAGCACCGAGACGAGGTGGGCGGCCCCTGCTTCTACCTGGTCATGCAGTACGTCGAGGGGATGACGGTCGGCGATCTCGTCGACGCGCACGAGCGGCTGCCCGTCTCCTGGGCCGCCCTGATCGCGGCGCAGGTGGCGGCGGTGTTGAGCGTCGCGCACCGGAGGCCGCTCGTGCACCGTGACCTCAAGCCCCGCAACCTCATGCTCTGCGGAGACGGTTCGGTAAAGGTGCTCGATTTCGGCGCGTCCGTCAGCCTCGGTCCGCAGGACTCCCGCGCAACCACCACCGGCTTCGGTGGTCCCTACACGCCGGGCTATGCCGCGCTGGAGCAGGTGTACGGCAGTCCTGAGCCGCGGAGCGATCTGTACTCGCTCGGCTGTGTGCTCTACGAGATGCTCACAGGACGTCAGGTCTTCCCAGGGGTGACGCCCTACGAGGTGATACGCCGTCACGAGGACGAGACGCCGGTCCCGCCGCGCTTCCATCGCCAGGATGTCCCGCCCGGGCTCGACGCCCTCGTCCTGCGACTGCTCGCGAAGCGGCCGGACGATCGTCCGGCGGATGCGGAGGAGGTCTACCACCGCCTCCGAGAGTTCATCGGGCCTCTCGAACCCCTGCCGGGCGCGGTCGACGCCACCACGAGCGTTCGCCTCTACGGCGACATCGTGAGCAGGATCGAGATAGCCGAGACCGCGCCCGCCGTCGCACCCGTGGTGAAGCCCACGGTGCTTCCCGATGTGGACGACGTCGTCGAAGCACGGGCGGAGTCCGCGGTCCTCTCCGAGGGCGGCCGGTACACCCAGGCCGCCGGGATCCTCTCGGACATGATCGAACCCGCGCGTCTCGCGCTGGGCGACGATGATCCCGAATACATGGGGTTGCGGCTGGACCTCGCCGACGTGCTCTTCCGGGGCGGCGACCACCGTCGCGCCGTCGTCGCCTACGGCAAGCTCGCCGTGGAATTGGCCGAGTGGTACGGGCCGGACGACGCGGAGGTACTGCGCTGCCGCGAGCAGGAGGCGCTGTGCCATACGCGGCTGGGTGCCACCGCCGCCGCCATCCGAAGCCTGGAGGAGCTGCTCGACGACGTCACTTATGAGGGGCCCTACAACGAGACCGCATTCCGCCTGCGGGAGCAGATGGCCCGGCTGTGGCTGGCGGCGGGCCGGACGGGCGAGGCGCGCAGGGAGATCACGGCGCTCGCGGACGACCTGCGCGGGCTCCACGGCGATGACCACCCGCGGGTCGGTGACCTGGAGGCCCTGCTCAACGAACTCGGTTAGGGAAGGAACGGGCTGGCCGACGCCGTGTACGAGACGGCCAGCCGGTCGCGAGCGCGTGTGCACGCGACGAACAGCAGGCAGCGTTCCTTCTGCACGTCCTGGGCGTGCGCCTTCGGGTCCTCGCCTTCCGGCGTGACGGCGCGGGACGACGGCAGTGAATGATCGTCGGCCCCGATGACCGCGATGCAGCGAAACTCCAGGCCCTTCATCCGGTGCATCGTTCCCACCTGTACGCCCGCCGACTTGCTGGGGACCTGGAAGGCTTTGACGCCGTCGGCCTTCAGCCGGTCGATGGCCTTCCGCACCATGTACTTGTACCGCGCGGCGACCCCGATCGTGGCCGGTTCGACCCCCTCGTCGAGCCACGACCGCACCTGCCGGACGAGCCCGTCCAGCTCCGCCTCCTGGTCGTCGTAGGCCGTGACCGTCGGGCGTCGGCCGTGCATGGGGGACCGGTAGCCGTCCAGGGTGTCGGCGGAGTCGTCGAGGCCCTGCGCGGGGGAGAGCCCCAGCAGCGAGACCGACCAGGTGAGGATCTCCTGCGTCGTCCGGTAGTTCAGCTTCAGCTTCGAGCTGCGCCCCCGGACGTTGATGCCGAGGCTCGCCAGCGACACGTGGCTGTCGTAGATCCGCTGGTGCGGGTCGCCCACGATGAAGAGGTCGTCGGGGCCCTCGGCCACCAGCCGGCGCAGGAGCCGCCACTGTGTGGGGTGGATGTCCTGTGCCTCGTCGATGATCACATGGTCGTACTCGGGCCCGTCCACAAGTTCCGCCGCCTCGTTGGCGAGCTGCGGGAAGGTCGACTTCTCCGCCGTCCTCAGCTGCTCCACCACCTGCTGGACGGCCTTCCACACCGTCGACCGCTTTCCCTGGCTGAGCGGGACGCCGCGGCCGGTCCGCGTGCATGCGAGGTAGTCGGCCTCGCTCTCCAGCCCCTGCGCGAGGATGACCTGTTCCCATTCCCGGCTCAGGAAGGTGGGCGAGTACGGCGTCTGCTCGGCGGCCTCGGCCCAGAGCGGTTCCAGGACCTCGGCGCCGGCGATGTTCGGCCGCCGGTGCCGGCCGACGATGCCGTAGGCGATGGCGTCCACGTTCCGGACGTGGATGCGCCCTCGCACCCGCTCGTCCTCGACGAGCAGCGCCAGCTGCCCCTCCAGCGCCTGCGCGAGATTGGTCGTGTAGGTCGTGAGCAGGACGCGGGTCGATTCCCCCTTCGAGGCCAGAAGGCGGGCGCGGTGGAGGGCCGTGACGGTCTTCCCCGTCCCGGCCCCGCCCGTCACCTGCGCGGGGCCGCTGTAGGAGGGGCGCAACGCGATCTGCCGCTGCACCGGGTGCAGGAAGATCCGCCAGGTGTCGAACGGGTGCGCGAGGATGTCGCTCAGCTCTTCGGGCCTGTTCACGAAGGCGACCTGCCCGGGCGTCCGCCGCATGGCCGCGACCAGGTCGTCCGGATCGACCGACGCCGGTCCCTCCTCGCACGCCAGGCTCTGGGCGACCTCCTCCCACGCCTGCTGGACGTTCATGCCCTGCGCGAGTGCCAGCAGCGCGATGTACTGGGGTTCGGGCAGCCGCTTCTCCAGGGCCTGGAGATGCGCCTCGGTCGTCAGCAACCGGACGAGCGGGATGAGGTCCTCGTCGATGCCGAGCTTGATCAGGTCCTTGTCGAAGACATGCCCGAACAGCCGGAAGTCGGTGCCTTCGGCGGCCTTGGTCAGCGCCGGCGACATCTGGTCCAGCGCGGCCTGGTCGCGCACCTCCAGCACACCGAGCCGCTGGTTGACGGTGAACTTCCTGCTCCTGGCCCAGGCGATCGCCTCGTCGTGGGGAAGAACGGCGAGCAGGCAGTGCACGTCCCCCTGGTCCGGCGCGAGTACCACGCCACGCCAGAACTGGTCGATCCGAATGGTCCTGATACGAGGGTCCCTGGAGTTGTGAATCTTCTCCAGGTGCAACCCGGCGTAGGTGTGCTCGGCGAACTTCGCGAAGGTCGCCTCGACGCCTTTCCGTACCTTCGGCTCCAGCCTGGCGTACTGCGGCATGAACGAGTTCGCAATCGCCAGCTGAGCCAATTCCGTGCCCTTCATCACTTTTGACGACTGGTCGAGGCGCCATTCTAGGTGTCCGATACTCGCCGGACGGGCCGCCAGAACGATTCAGATCAGCCATCGCCGTCCGGATCCGGACAACGACAGTTGGTGAGCTCGATGGCGGAGGTTCAGGACATCACCCGGGGGCGACGTCGGGCTCTTCGTCGACGCGGTAGTGCGGGTGGTCCATGTCGGCGACCCGGGCCAGATGGAGGGGGACCGGCCAGCGCGTACGGCCCCGCCAGGAGACCGGCTGTGCGCAGAGCCGCGCCGCGATCACCGCCGCTGTCTCCTCGGAGAACCGTCCGGACCGGACGACGACGAACTCGGTGCCCGTGAACGAATGCCAGGGCTTGCCCTGGAGGGACTTCTTCTCGGGAGGAAGCGTGAACCGCGTGTACAGGGCTCCGGCGCGGCCGACGATACCGGACTCGTAGGTCGTGGACGTCCTGCCCAGCATCCAACTCCGCCTGCCGTCGTCTCCCTCGTGGACGTAGAGCCGGCCGTCCGGTTTGGCCGGCTGGCCCGGGTCCGCGGACCGCTTCCCGCCGGCCGCCTTGTGGACGGGCCGGGGGATCTCGGTGTCGTCCGAGCAGATGCGCACCACCGCGATGTCCCGAGCCTCCGGGAGGCCGTCCCCGGGCAGCGCCCCCGCCGCGAGGCGCGCGTCGGAGAGCCCGGACCACACGCGGCGGCTCGCGTCCGCGTCGATCATCACCAGTACCGGGTCCTCGTCGCGATCCGGGAGGGCGCCGAGGGCCTGGTCGACGAGATCGCGCGCGTTCGCGAAGGCGTCCCGGCCCGCCTCGGCTCCGATCGCGGAAGCGTGGAAGGCGGCGAGACCCTGGGCATGGGGACGCCATCCGGCGCCCGGGACGTACATGTGCATGGTCCAGGGACGGGAGGGGTCCGGGTCGGCGTGCACGGCCACGAGCACGGTGACGAGGAGGGGACGTGCCCTGGCCGCAGTCGGGTTCTGCCGCCTGATGTGCACGCCGACGAGCCAGGCCGGCCGGTCCAGCGCGTAGGACCGCATCGTGACGGCGTCCCGGAGCCGGTCGTCGCTGAGCCGCCGAGCCGCATCAGGTCCTTGAGGGCCGCTTCGACGGGGTAGTCCGGTGCTTCAGGGTCCTCGGGGGCAGGGCGGGTCGCGAGGAACTGCGAGGCGACTCCGAGTTCGGCCAGTGCCCGCCGCAGCGAACGCTTGGTGTCGGGCCTGTCGTCGTCCTCCCCGTCATGGGTCGTCTCGACCAGCGCCAGCGTGAGGGTCCCAGGCTCGGCCTTCAGCATGGGCGCCTCCGACGCCAGCGCCGCGGCGTCGACTTGGACGTCGTCGAGGAGTGCCGCGATGTCGTAGCCCACCACTTCGGTCTGCCGGGTGAGCGGCTGCACGACGCCGAGCGCGGGCGTCGGCTCGGGCGACTCCGGGTGCCGGTACTCTTCCAGCCCCTCCCGGATGCGCTTGCGGGTGGCGGACGACGAGGTCAGGTGGACGACGCGGAGACGGCCATGCCCGGTCGCGCCGATCGCGGCGTCCAGCGCCTCCGGCCGGATGGAGTCGCCCTTGGCCGTGGCGGGCACCCGGACGCTCACGCGACCGGACCCCTTGCCCGGGGCGGTGAAGGGCTGGTACGTGATCGGTTCCGCGTCCAGCGCCTTCGCGGCGTGCTCGGCCAGCCGCAGGTACGTGCGCGGGCCGACCCCGGTGCCGATCGGGTGTTCGGCGTTGGTCGCCCGCCAGGCGCGGACGTGGTCCGGATGCTCGCGCAGCACGTCCGGGCCCCACGGCAGCGGGTCGAGCCCGCAGGCGGTGACGATGTCGGCGCTGAAGTCACCGAGGACGCGTCCCACGCCGTCCTGGTCCTTGCGGTACCCCACCGGAAGCCGCAGCAGCGCGCTTCCGCCGTGCCTCCGGCCGTGATCGATCCAGACGTTGCGGACGTCGTAGAGGCCGTCGCGAAGGCGCGTGAGACTCGCGTCGACGACGCAGATCAGGTCGTCGACGCCCGGCATCGTCTTGATGTGCACGGTGATCTGCATGACGGCCCGCGCGTCGGTTCCGTTCCGCCGCGGCTTGGTGATCGGGTCGTCCCAGGCGACGAGGGCGCCGGAGCTGTCGAGGCGGAAGGCCACCTCGTGCCCGTCGAACAGCACCGGCGAGGCCGCGAGCCGCGCCGCGACCACCCACCGCAGGACCCCGTAGATCCAGGGCTCGGCGGCCACCCGCCCGGGCGCGGGCCGCCGCACCGCGTCGGCGAGCGCCGTGCTGACGGGAGCGACCTCGCCGAGCAGGGGAGCCAGCACGTTCGTGTCCGATCCGCGGCACAGACGCTCCCACCTGCGGACGGCGATGGCGAGGACCGTGGGGGCGATGGGCTCGGTGGTGACGAGGAGGACGTCGCCCTCGCCCATGCGCGTCCGGGGCAGCACACGCACGGGACGGCCGGTCACGGCGGCCAACGCGTTGGCCAGGGACGCGTGCGGAGCCCGCGCACGATCGCTCTTGCCGCGCCACCGCCGCCCGAGCTCCCAGAGGGCGTCGACGAAGACCGCCGGCAGCGGATAGACGTACAGTCTGCCGAGCTGTTCGGATGCGAGGGGGAAAGCCGAGGTCTGCAACATCGTTCACTCCTCAGGGGACGATCGCCGGTCGGCGAACTCGAAGAAGGCCCGCAGGGTCGGGCCGTAGAGGCGGAGGAGAGGGTCGAGCTCGCCGGAGGCGGCCCACTCGTCCCGCAGCGCGCGGATGAGACGCGGCAGGTCCGACCCACCGCGCGTGTCGAAGAAGGCGTGGTCGACCAGGTGCACCCGACCGGGGGTGCCGCCGCGGCGGGCCCGGCCGACGAGCTGGACGAGGCCGATGACGATCTCGGCGACGACGCCGCGCTGGACCCAGTCGGGCTGGGAGCGGAAGAACTGCGCGGAGCGGACCACCTCGGCGAAATGCCGGCCGGCCCTGCTGATCCGGAGCCGGAGCGCGGCCTGGGGGTCCTCCTCGCGCTCCCGGTCCGTGGCCCAGAGCCGGTGGTTGATGTGGGCGAGCAGCTCGGCGGGCTCGTCGATGATCGGGATGGGACGGACGACGAGGTAGATCGAGCCGAGCGCCGAGACCGTCCCGTCGAGGATGTTGACACCGCGTTCCACGGTGGCCAGCGGCGCGATCAGAATGCGGGCCCCCGTGGCCGGGAAGCGCTCGACCCGGTCGGCGGTGAGGGTATGCCAGCGCGAGTCGGTCATCATGAGTTCGTCGTCCCGCCTGGCGACGACGCAGAGCGATCCCGGCGCGGCTCCCGCACGCGCCATGCCCTCGGCCAGGTCGAGGCAGCTCGCGTACGAGGTAGTGGCGACGAGGATCAGGTCTCGTCCCGGTGTTCCCGACCGTAGGCGCCGAACGGCCAGCCGATCGAGTTCCGGGTGGAGCGTGGCGCGGTACAGGGACTCGCCGAGATCTCGCACGTTGAGGTCCCGTCGCGGCCCCTGGACGCCGGACACCCTGATCGGCGACCGGTCGGCCGAGAACGCCTGGGACGCGAGGACCGTCACCCCCGTGGGGTCGGTGTCGGGGACGCTCCAGGTCGGTGGCGTGTGGACGTGATGGTGCGGCGAGCCGGGGAAGTACGAGGTCGCCGACAGCCCGAGAACGGCCCTCGGCACGCCGGCGTGGGCGCGGGCGCGGGCGGTCAGTTCGCCCAGGTACAGCACGTACCCGTGCGGGTCGCCGCCGAAGGCGGCCATCGAGAGCTTGGCCTGCCGGGGCGTCTCCGGGGCATGGCGTTCCTTGAAGGCCAGGAACAGCCGGCCGAGCGGGCTCCCGGGCATGGCCGTCCACGCAGTCAGCCCGCCGAGCGCGTCCGCGACCTGTTCGGCGGACTCCGCGCCGACCGCCCGCAGGTGCGAGGTGTGCACGAACAGTTCCTGGAGCCGCCGCCGCAGCGGCTCCAGGTAGGCGCGGCGGATCATGCGTTCGGCGAGCAGGCCGCGCTGTGCCTCGTCCGCCACCACCGGTTGGAGCAGGCTCACGAGCCGCGTCAGATGGACGGGGAGGATCGCGTCCCGGCAGCCGTCCGACACCGCGCGCAACACCGTCGAGACCTCGGCCAGCAGTTCCCGTTGTTCGCGTTCGCCGAGGCCGCCGCCGAGCCGGAGTATGCCGGCCGCCTCGGCGACCGAGCCGGTGTAGAGAAGGTGGAGCGCGCGTGTCTCCTCCTCGGCGATGTCCCGGCCGTCAGGGGGCAGGCCGAGGAGCCGCCCCGTGATCCAGGCGTCATGGCCGCGCGGGACGATCCAGTGGTCGGTGCGCCAGCCGGGGCGGTGCGCGCGCACCGGGCGGAGCCAGCCGTGCGCGAGCCCCGCGACGTACCCGCCCGCCAGCAGTTGCAGATCGGAGAGGATCGGGCGGACCTCCCCGTCGATCTCGGCGGGGATCTGCCCGAAGGCGGTGCGGAACTCCTCCTCCAGCGTGTGGAGCGGGGTCTTCCACGGTCCGTCGGCGAGCACGAGATGGCGGGCGCTCCTGCCGATCACCGCGGCCTGGAACTGGTCCAGCTCGTCGACCGCCACGAGCTGGCACCGCCGGAGCAGGAACTCCTCGACGCTGAGCCGGTCCGAGCGTCCCGGCGCCGTCGCGCCGGAGGTTTCGAGGGGGATGTGCATCCGCCCGGTGAAGAACGTCTGGTGCGCGGTGACGATGACGTCGGCGTCCACGGCCTCCCGCATCAGCCTGAACTTGCCGCAGCCGGCCCGCCATGGGCAGGCGCGTGGAGCGCCGTCGGTCTCGGTCCTGCCGGGGCGCGAAGGGCGCAACTCCCGGCACGGCTCCTCTCCCGGCCGCCAGGCGTCCACCTCGGACTCGGTCTCGGCCGCCGCGGCGAGCGCGCAACCGTACGCCAGCCGCTCGTACGCCCAGGCGCCGAAGCCGTCCGGATCGTCGGTCGCGGCCTTCACCGCGTCGTCCATCAGCTTGGCCGGGGACAGCAACGGCGTGCAGGACGCGTCGATCCCCAGCAGCGACAGGTTGCTCTCGATGCGGTGCGCGAGCCGGAGCGCGGCGGCCCTGGTCGGGACGACGAGCGCGGTGGTCAGATGCCGTTCGGCCGCGTGCGTTCCGATGACCTCCAGCAGCACGGACTTTCCGAAACCGGTCGGTGCCTGAAGGACCTTCGTGAGCCCGCCCGCGCCGATGCGCAGCCTTTTGGTGACGGTGTCGCCGTTACGGCCGACGAGCCCCGCGAACAGGGCGTCGACCCGCTCCAGGCGGTGTCGCTCGCCTCGGGCGAAGTCGATGCGCTCGGCCGTCTTGCGCAGGTCGTCGGCTTCGAGGACGACCTCGTCCTCACGGGGGGCGTCGGTCACCAACGGGAGCTCGTCGGTTCCGGCGCGCAGGTCGGTGAGGTTGTAGACCGCGCGGGTCGTGGTCGTCGCCGCGCCCTGGCGCAGGACGCGGAGCGTCGTCCGGTACCGGCCTGGGGTGGCCGCCTTCGTCAGCCGGGCGCCGTTCCTCTGCCGTCGCGAGAGTTCCGCGAGCAGACGGTCGGCGTGTTCGAGCGGAGGCAGGCCGTGGTCGGACGTGACCGTCCCGTCCGGTTCGCGGTGGTAGCCGGGCAGCCGCCCGGTCTCGGCGGCCGTGCGCAGCGCGGCGGCGAAGAACTCGCCGCTCGCCAGTTCGTCAGGGCGGTGCCGCAGCAGCGCGCAGACCCGTCGCTTGTCGTCCTCCGCGAGATGCCAGTAGCCCGGCCAAGCGTCGATTCGTCCCGTGAGCAGCAATTGGGCGTGCTCCTCATGGGCTTTGCCGCCCATGCCGGGGAGATAGACCTCGGCGAGCGCCAGGGCACAGGAGATCGATGTCTGCTCGCGGACACGCCGTCCGTCGTTCGCCTGTGTCATCGGGCTCCTCCCTGCCGAGCCGCTCGCCGGCGGATCCGGTCGTGGATCTGGTCCTCGGTGGCGATCCGCGTCTCAGGCAGGAGCCGCCGCAGCTCTCCGACCTGGTCGCGCCGGTAACGGGGCAGGACGAGATGGCCCGAGGCGATCGGCCGTTCCTCCAGCCTGCGGGCCAGCGCGGAGGCGGAAGCGTAGTCCTTGACGTCCAGGGTGAACTCCCAGCCGTCGCCTTCCCCCGTGCCCACGACCTGGATGTCGTGGAGGTCCTTTCGCGGGTAGAGGGTGGTCTCGACGCCGGGGAGTGCGGCGAGCCGGTCGTGCAGTCGTACCTCGACGACACCCGGCACCACGATGTAGCGCCAGACCGACTCGTCCACGCAGACGGCGCCGTCCGCGGGCCGGGACCTGGGGGCGCGCCGCGCCGCGCCGACCGGACTCAGCCGCGGAGCGGTGCCGCCGTCCGGTGCCCCATAGACCGCCTCGTGGCGGGGGAAGTCGCAGCGCACCAGCGGGCCCCGCACCCGCATGGGCCAGCGGCAGACCGGACAGGGCCACCACAGACCGCGCCATTGCCGCTCCTCGGGAATCTCCGAGTACGAGACGAGTGCGGGGAGGTCGAGGGCGTCGCGCGCGAGCATCAGCTCGGTCAGGGCGCCCGCGGGGTGCTCGGTGATGAACCTCCGTCCCCGGGTGTACTCCTCGTCGGTTCCGACAAGGAGCGTGCGGAAGGCGGCCTTCTCGATCTGCTCACCCCGGTGCACGCGCCAGTCCGGAAGCCACCTGGCGCCGGGATCGTCCTGACCGCTCAGGACCTCGGCGGTGTAGTCGCAACCGATCTCGAAGGTCGCGTCGGTGAGCTCGTCGTCGGCGTCGAGCACCACGAGACCGCGCACATCGTCTCCGCATCCCGGCAGCCATGTGCCGAGGGGACGTCTCAGCGCCGCGACCAGCTCGACGGGGGTGGCGGGTCCCCGTCCGGGCCCGCACGTCCGCATGATCACGCCGGTCATCCTGGCGATCTCCGCCCAGGACTCCGGCCGCTCCCGCCTGACGGTCCAGGCGAAGCCGGCCCGGATCGCCGCCGTGACCGCCCGCTCGAGCGTCGTCGTACTCGTCATGTCGGCTTCCTCAGAACGGGGGCTCATCATCGGCGCCGGGCTCGGCGATGCCCTGGGCCACGGCGGCGGCGCGACCGCTGACCGATCGCGGAACGTCCAGCACCTCGCCCGTACGGGGGTCGATGCGGACGCCGTCCACCACGATCGGCGCCGCCGGGTCGGTCGGGGCGCGGTCCGGACACCACTGGGCGACCGGGCATCCCGCGCACCAGTGACCGGGGTTCGGACGGAAGGCGGTGTCCACGTGCCACTCGCCGGTCATCCGGACACGCGGGAAGACCTCCTCGGGCGCTTCACCGGGCGTCGCCGCCAGCGTGGTCTTCTGTTCCCGGTAGACGGTCCGGCCGCCCACCTCGCGGATCAGGTCGGGGTAGGCGACGACCACCACGTCGGCCGCGGGGTCGTACACCGCCAGGGCCGGTTCCGGGACGACGTTCTCCACCGTGCCGTCCAAGGGGCAGACGGCCAGATGCGCGAGCAGGAACGGTCGGGCGTCCAGGTACTCCTCATGGGTCATGACCTCCGCGGCCAGGCCGAGGTCCGCCGCGTCCACTTCCGGAAGGTCCTCCGGACGGCAGGCTCGGGCGGGCGAACGGCCGTGCGCGGCCTCCAACCACCGGTGGACGGCCCGGCCGCGCCGCACCGCCGAGCCGTCCGCCCACGGGGCCGCGGGAATGTGCAGCTCCCGGAGGTGCGCCTGCGCCGGGCAGACGAGGTACTGCCGTCCGGTCGTGACCGACCACGTCCGGCGATGCGTTCCGGTTCCCCCCAGGCCCAGCAGGCCGGGAACACGCGGCAGCGCCTCGCAGGACGCCCGCGCTTTGCAGTCGACGCAGTCGGAGCCCGGCCGCCTACCTCCGCCGAAAACGACAAGGGTCACGAGATGCCGCGTATTCTGCTGGTAGGTCCGGCGGATCTCGTCCGGAGCGGAGTCCACGAGAACCCTCGGGGCGACGCCGGCCGCCAGAACCACCTCCACCACCCGTACCCGCGTGGGCATGCTCTCGTCCGCGTCGACGTCGACCGGCAGATCCCGGTACACGTCGCCCTGCGCGCGCTGCCCCGCCGCCGCCACGAAGGCCATGGCGTCGTTGGACGGGGCGTCCGGTTCGCCGGCCCGGCTCATCCGCAGCCGCCGGAACTCCCGGACCCGGCCGCCCGCGGAGGCGTACCAGCGTCCCCAGGCGGTGAGCATCCGCAACTCGGCCGCCGACTCGTGCTGGACGACCCGGGGGAGCCGCTGCGGCACGAGCACGACACCCTCGGGTTCGAGTTCGTCCGCCACCCACTCGGCGGCCTGAAGGTAGGCGTCGCAGGCGTGCCGCACCCACACCGCCACCCCGGGGTGGACGGTGGAACGGTTGCGCGTGACGGCCTCGTCCGCCGCGTCCGCGATGTCCGCGCCATGGAACTCGACCGAGTCGAGCGCCCTCATGACGAGCCCCAGCGGGAACGTCTCCCAGGGCGCGTAGCGGCGCCGCTCGTACGCGCGCGGCCAGACCCGAGGGCGGGCCTTGAGGGCCGTGAAGTCGCGGCAGTGCCGGTCGTCGCGGTCGAGGGCGCTGGCCGAGAGCCTGATGATGTGCGCCTCACCGCGCAGCCCATCGGGAGTTCCCCACTCATGAACGGTCATGTCGTCCATTAGAGCAGCTGTGAACTCGATCAACACATGATTCGGTTGATGGTAGGGTAATTCTTACCTTGAGGACAGTTCCACGGTTTCCCGACGCGATGTCATCCGTCGGCTTGCGGGAGGCGTCCACCCAGGGTGAGCATGTGCCACGTGCGGTACCGGTGGCCGCTCGCGACGGGGAGAGGCAACGGGAGGGGAGGGCCGGCGGCATGGACGTCTTCGGCGTGCACGAGCGGCTGATCGAGGACTACTCGGCCTTCACCGCCTCACTGGTGGAGGTGCGCGACCCGAGGATCGCCGAGCATCTGGCCGAGGAGAACGGTGACAAGGTCCGCTGGCCGGACCCCTGGCTCTCCCTCAATCCCAACTTCGAGCCCGCGGGCACCGTGACCGAGCTGGTCCGGCGCGACGTCCTGCACCCCTACTGCGACCGCTTCTTCCGGGCGAAGAAGAGCGCGGACGACGAGGGCGCGCGGTCGCTCACCCTCCACGAGCACCAGCGGCAGGCCATCGACGCGGCACGGACCGGCGAGAGCTATGTCCTCACGACCGGGACGGGGTCCGGCAAGAGCCTGACCTACATCGTCCCGATCGTCGACTCCGTCCTGCGCGACCCCGCCCCCGGAAGGATCAAGGCGATCGTCGTCTACCCGATGAACGCCCTGGCCAACAGCCAGCTCCACGAGCTGGAGAAGTACCTGACCTGGGGGATGGCGGCCGACGACCGGCCGGTGACGTTCGCCCGGTACACCGGTCAGGAGGGCGAGGAGGAGCGCGACCGCATCCTGCGCCGCAAGCCGGACATCCTGCTGACCAACTACGTGATGCTGGAGTACCTCCTCACCCGTCCGGCGGAGCGCCTGCAACTGATCGGCGCCGCGCAGGGACTGCGGTTCCTCGTCCTGGACGAACTGCACACCTACCGGGGGCGCCAGGGCTCGGACGTCGCGATGCTCGTCCGGCGCCTGCGGGACGCCTGCGACGCCCCCGCGCTCCAGTGCGTCGGTACGTCGGCCACGATGGCCACCGGCGCCACGTTCGCCCAGGCGCGGGAGAAGGTCGCCGGCGTGGCGACCAGGTTGTTCGGCACGCCGGTGCGGCCGGACCGGGTGATCGGTGAGACGCTCCGCCGTGCCACCGAGGCCGAGGGGCCGGGCGCGGACGACCTTCGTGAGGGCATCGCCGCGGTTCTCGACGGTCCCGAACGGGACTACGCCGCGCTCGCCCGCGATCCGCTCGCCGGATGGATCGAGACGACCTTCGGCCTCACGACCGAGGCATCGACGAACCGCCTCGTCCGCCAACGGCCACGAAAGCTGCCGGACGCGGCCGAGGAACTCGCGCGGACAACCGGGGCGCCGCGAGACCGGTGTGCCCAGGCCATCGAGGAGGCGCTCAAGCAGGGCTCACGGGCCCGGCATCCGGTGACGGGCTGGCCGCTGTTCGCGTTCCGCCTGCACCAGTTCCTCTCCAAGGGCGACACGGTCTACGTCAGCCTGGAGCCGGAGAACGAGCGCCACATCACCAGCCAGTACCAGGTGAGCGTCCCCGGGCACCGTGAGAAGGCGCTGCTGCCGTTGGCGTTCTGCCGCGAGTGCGGGCAGGAGTACCTCGTCGTCGCCCGCACCCGGAGGTCGGACGGCGTGTTCTACACGCCCCGCCAGGACCAGGACGTCGCCGGTGGCGACGCGGCGAACGGCTACCTGTACCTCAGCTCCGACGAGCCGTGGCCGGTCCAGGATCCGATCGGCGCGGGCCGCCTGCCCGACTCCTGGTACGACACCGACGAGAGCGGCGCCCCCTACGTCCTGCCGTCGCTTCGCGATCACCTGCCGCGCGAGGTGTGGCTGGGCGTGGACGGCGCGGAGCGGCCCGAGGGCGACGGCGTCCGAGCCGCCTACTTCTCCACGCCCTTCCGCTTCTGCCTGCGCTGCCGGGTCTCCTATACCCAGACCCGCGGCCAGGACTTCGCCAAGCTCGCCTCCTACGCGGCGGAGGGCCGCAGCTCCGCCGTCTCGGTGATCAGCTCCAGCATCGTGCGCAGCCTGCGCACGCAGGAGGAGTTGAGCGACGAGGCGAAGAAGCTCCTCACGTTCGTCGACAACCGGCAGGACGCCAGCCTCCAGGCGGGGTTCCTCAACGACTTCGTGCAGGTCACCCAGGTGCGCGGGGCCCTGTACCAGGCCGCGCTCGCGGCCGGCGAGCGAGGGCTCACCCACGAGAACGTCGCGCAGGCCGTCGAGGACGCGCTCGGCCTCGGCATGAACGACTTCGCGCAGAACCCTGGGGCGAAGTTCAGCCAGAAGGAGAACATCAGGCGCGCCCTGCGGCTGGTGCTGTCGTACCGCCTCTACGCGGATCTGGAACGCGGCTGGCGGGTCACGATGCCGAACCTGGAGCAGACCGGCCTGATCCGTTTCGGCTACCTCGACCTGGAGGAGATCGCCGCCGACGAGGAGAGCTGGCAGAACGCCTACCACGTCCTCCGCGACGACGATCCGGGCCACCGGGCGACGTTGATACAGATCGTCCTGGACGAGATGCGGCGGGCCCTCGCCGTGGACATCGACGTCCTCACCCAGCAGGGGCAGGAGCGGATCGAGGGCCTGTCGGACCAGCTTCTCAAGGGCACATGGGCGCTGCCGCACGGTGAGCCGATGGTCAGGGCGCGGACGGTGTTCGCGGTCCCGTCCGGGCGCGGGGGCAGTCGCGGCAGCGTCCACTTCACCGGCCGGAGCGCCGTCGGGCGCTACCTGCGCAGACCGAAGGAGTTCCCCCACCTGCCGGACACGTTGTCCGTCGCCGACGCCCAGGAGATCATCGCCAGCCTGCTCAAGGTCCTGGAGGACTGCGGGCTGCTCACCGTCGAGACCGAGACCCGTGAGGGCGTGCGCGGCTACCGGCTCAAGGCGTCGGCGCTGGTCTGGCGCGCGGGCGACGGCATGTCGGGTGCCGCAGACCCGCTCCGCAAGGTCGTCGACCCCGAGGTCGGCGTCCGCGTCAACCGGTTCTTCCGCGACCTCTACAAGGAGACGTCGGGCAGCCTCACCGGCTTGGAGGCGCGCGAGCACACGGCCCAGGTCCGCAACGAGGACAGGATGCAGCGCGAGCAGGACTTCCGCGAGGGGAAGCTGCCGCTCCTGTACTGCTCACCGACGATGGAGCTGGGCGTCGACATCGCGACGCTCAACGCCGTCGGGATGCGCAACGTGCCGCCCACCCCGGCGAACTACGCCCAGCGGTCGGGTCGTGCCGGACGCAGCGGCCAGCCCGCCCTCGTCACGACCTACTGCTCCACGGGACGCGCGCACGACCAGTACTACTTCCGCCGCTCCGACCTGATGGTGGCGGGCAGCGTCGAACCGCCCCGGCTCGACCTGACCAACGAGGACCTGCTGCGCTCGCACGTCCACGCCATCTGGCTGGCCGAGACCGGTGTGTCCCTGCACTCCCGGATGGCGGACGTGCTGGACATCTCCGGCGAGGAGCCGTCCCTGGAGATCCATCCGCACCTGCTCGACCAGTTCGCCGACGAGACCGCCCGCCGCCGCGCGACCGATCGGGCGAGCCGTGTGCTCGCCGACCTCGCCGTCCCGGGCGCCGGGCCGCAGAGCATCGAGGACACCACCTGGTGGTACGAGGACTGGGTGCGCGACGTCGTCCGCGGAGCCGCCCACAGGTTCCACGCCGCCTGCGACCGCTGGCGGCAGCTCTACCGGGCGGCCCTGGCCGAGCAGCGCGAGCAGAACCGGCGCGTCCTCGACCACTCGACCGAGTCCAGGGCGCGGACGCAGGCGCAGCGGCGGCGCATGGACGCCGAGAACCAGATCAAGCTGCTGAAGAACGAGGACAGCGAGCAGCAGTTCAGCGACTTCTACACCTACCGCTACTTCGCGTCCGAGGGGTTCCTGCCCGGCTACTCCTTCCCCCGGCTGCCCCTGGCGGCCTACATCCCGGGGGAGCGCAGGCGCGGCACCTACATCCAGCGGCCCAGGTTCATCGCGGTCGGCGAGTTCGGGCCGGGCGCGCTGATCTACCACGAGGGCGCCCGTTACCAGGTCAGCAGCGTCCAGGTTCCGGCGGGCGCCGAGGCGGGCGAGGTCGCCACCACCGAGGCCCGCATCTGCGGGTCGTGCGGATACTGGCACTCGCGGCAGGCGGGCGTCGACCGGTGCGAGGAGTGCGACGCCGAGCTCGGCGGCGCCCTGTCCGGGATGATGCACCTCCAGACCGTGCACACCGTCCGGCGGCAGCGCATCTCCTCCGACGAGGAGGAGCGGCGCCGCGCGGGCTTCGAGTTGCAGACCGTCTACCGGTTCAGCACGCACGGCACCCGCCCGGGCCGCCTGCACGCCGAGGTCGAGGGGCCGGACGGCGCCCGGATCGCCGACCTCGTGTACGGGGACGCCGCCGCGCTCCGCGTCATCAACCGGGGCCGGCGGCGGCGCAGGGACGCGAGCGACGTCGGCTTCTGGCTCGACCCGATCCGCGGCCGCTGGCTCAGCGAGACGTCCGCGGCCGGCCTCATGCCCGAGGACGAGGGGCTCCGCCCGCTCAAGGACGCCGCCCGCGCGGTGAAGGTGGTCCCGTTCGTCGAGGACCACAAGAACATCTGCGTGATCCGGCTCGGCCGCCGGATCTCCGAGACCGAGGCGGTCACCCTGCGCTACGCGCTGGAGCGCGGCATGGAGGCCCACTTCCAACTGGAGGATTCCGAGCTCACCAGTGAGGGCCTGCCGGACGCCGACGACCGCGGCCGGATGCTGTTCGTCGAGAGCGCCGAGGGTGGCGCCGGCGCTCTGCGCCGCCTCCACGACGAGGGGGACGCGCTCGCCGAGGTCGCCAAGACGGCGCTGCGAATCATCCATGTCGAGCCCGGCACCCTGAAAGACCTCGGCTCCGCACCCGGCGCCCGCGAGCGCTGCGAACGCGGCTGCTACGACTGCCTGCTGTCCTACACCAACCAGCTCTTTCACCAGCGGATCGACCGACACTCCGTCATCGACCTCCTGGCCGAGCTGGCCGGGGCCTGGACGGGCGCGCGTTCCGACCAGCGGGGCACCGTCGAGGAACACGCGACCGGCCTCACCGACGCCTCCGGCAGCGAGTTGGAGCGCCGATTCGTCACGTTCCTCAAGCAAAGGGACTATCGTCTGCCGGACGAGGCCCAGACGCTCGTCGCCGACGCCCTGGCCCGCCCCGACTTCGTGTACCGCCTGCCCGCCGGTCCCGTGGCGGTGTTCGTCGACGGCCCGCACCACGGATACGCGGAGGTGTGGGAACGCGACGTCCAAGCGGAGGGACGGCTGCTGGACCTCGGCTGGCTGGTGGTCCGGTTCGGTTATGACGGGGAGTGGGACGAGATCGTGAGCGGGTACCCGAGCGTCTTCGGCACCGGACGGGGCAACGCCTGATGGCGGCTCCCGCGGGCACCGCCGCGCCCGTGTACTCGCCCGGAGCCCTCGTCGCCGCGCGCGGCCGGGAGTGGGTCGTCCTGCCCGAGTCCACGGACGGCTTCATCGTCGCGCGCCCCCTCAACGGCGACCGGGAGTTCACCACGGGCCTGTTCGCCGACGAGGTCGAGCCCGCGAGCTTCCCCCGCCCGTCCGCCGACCCGGGCGAGGTCGGCGACAGCGTCGCGGCCGGCCTGCTGCGCACCGCGATGCGGATCGGGTTCACCTCCGCTGCCGGGCCGTTCCGCTCGCTCGCCGCGATCGCCGTGGAACCCCGGCAGTACCAGCTCCTCCCGCTGCTGCTCGCGCTGCGCATGGACACCGTCCGGCTGCTCATCGCCGACGACGTCGGCATCGGCAAGACCATCGAGGCGGCGCTGATCGCCAAGGAGCTGATCGAGCAGGGCGAGGCGGACCGGCTGACCGTGCTGTGCTCGCCCGCGCTCGCCGAGCAGTGGCAGGCCGAGCTGCGCGACAAGTTCGCCATCGACGCCGTCCTCGTCCTGCCCTCCACGGTGACCAGGCTCCAGCGCGACCTGCGCTCGGACGAGTCGGTCTTCGAACGCCACCCCTACACGGTCGTCTCCACCGACTTCATCAAGGGCGACCAGCGCCGCGCCCAGTTCCTCCGCGCCTGCCCCGACCTGGTCATCGTGGACGAGGCGCACACTTGCGTCCCGGCGGGCGGCGCCGCGACGACGCTCCGGCAGCGCCGCTACGACCTGCTCAAAGAGATCGCCGAGGATGCCGACCGGCACCTGATCCTGGTGACCGCCACCCCGCACAGCGGCAAGGAGGAGGCGTTCCGCGACCTCATCGGCCTGCTCGACCCGGCGCTCGCCAACGTCGACCTGGAGACCGAGAAGGGCCGCGACCGCCTCGCCCGCCACTACGTCCAGCGGCGCCGCCGCGACATCCGCCGCTACCTGGACGAGGAGACCCGTTTCCCCAAGGACCGGATGCTCCTTCCCGTCCCGTACGAGCAGAGCGAAGGCCAGTCCGAGCTGATGCACAAGGTCCTCTCCTATGCCCGGGAGACCGTGCGCGATCCGGTGACCAGGGAGGTCCGGCGGCAGGTGCGCTGGTGGTCGGTGCTCGCGCTGCTGCGCTCGGTGGCGTCCTCGCCCCGCGCCGCCGCCGCGACGCTCACCGCCCGTTCCGCGGCCGACGCCGCCGAGACCGTCTCCGAAGCGGACGAGCTCGGCGCGCGGGGCGTCCTCGACATGATCGAGGACGAGGCGCTCGAAGGCGTCGACGTCGCGCCCGGCGCCGACCACGAGGAACTGTCCGCACGGGCCCGCGCCCGCATGCGCGCCATGGCGGCCGAGGCCCGCGCGCTGGAGGGTGTGGAGCACGACGCGAAGCTCCGCAAGCTGATCGACAAGGTCAAGACGCTGCTGATCGACGGCTACGACCCGATCGTGTTCTGCAAGTACATCCCCACCGCCGAGTACGTCGCCGAACACCTCGGCAAGGCCCTCGGCCGCAAGGCCGGCGTGGAGGCGGTGACGGGCACGCTCCCACCCGCCGAGCGCATCGACCGCATCGAGGAACTTACCCGGCGGTCGAAGCGCCGCGTCCTCGTCGCCACCGACTGCCTCTCCGAGGGCGTCAACCTCCAGGAGCACTTCAACGCCGTCGTCCACTACGACCTCGCCTGGAACCCGACCCGGCACGAGCAGCGGGAAGGCCGCGTCGACCGGTTCGGGCAGCGCAGCACGAACGTCCGCGCGATCACCCTGTTCGGCACCGACAACGGCATCGACGGCGTCGTCCTGCACGTCCTGCTCCTCAAGCACGCCACGATCGCGAAGCAGACCGGCGTCGCCGTGCCCGTTCCCGAGCGCAGCGAGACCGTCGTCAAGGCCCTTGTCGAGGGCCTTCTCCTGCACAGGAAGGACCCCGACCAGCTCGCCCTCAACTTCGAGGACGACCCCGCCACCAAAAAGCTCCACCGCTCTTGGGAGAGCGCCGCAGCCCGCGAATCGAAGGTGCTCACCAAGTACGCGCACTCCGGGGTCAAGGAACTGGACGAGGTGCGGCGCGAGGCCGCCGAGGCCCGCACCGCGGTCGGCCGCCACACCGACGTGGCCCGTTTCGTCCGCGAGTCGCTGTCGGCGATGGGCGGCGCCGTCCAGGTCGGCGAGCAGGGGTTCAGCGTCCAGACGCAGGGCCTCCCGATCGGTGTCCGGCACGCCCTCGGTCTCATCGGCGCCGCCGAGGAGGAGTCGAAGCCGCCACTCCTGGAGTTCGTGAACGATGTGCCCGCGCCCACCGGCAAACACGCCCTCGTCCGCACGGACCCGTCGGTCGTGGCACTCGCCCGCCATGTCGTCGACGCCGCCCTCGATCCCGAGCTGCCGGATCGGGAACGCCCCGCCCGCAGCTGCGGCGCGATCCGCACCACGGCCGTCACGTCCCGCACGACCATGCTCCTCGTCCGCTACCGCTTCCACCTGACGCTGCCGAGACCGCCCCGGCCGGACGACTCACGGCCCGAGCCGCGCACCCTCGTCGCCGAGGACGCCCGGATCCTCGCCTACAGATCGGTCCGCCCCTCTACCGGGGACACACCGGCCCCGGGGGACGCGGGCGGTCGCGAATGGCTCACCGACGACGAGGTCGCCGCGCTGCTCGGCGCGGGCCCGGACGCGAACGTGCTCCCCGAACTCGTCCAGCGGGCCGTCAAGACGTCCATCGACGAACTCGGCGACCCGCCCGCGCCCGGCGAACCCGCGCCGCCCGGCTCCGTCCAGGCGGAGTTGGACGCCCGCGCCGCCGGACTGGCTGACCGGCTGGAGGCCGCGCACCGGCGCGTCCGGTCGTCGGTCGGCGCGATCAAGCGCGGCCTGGACGTCCGGCCCCACGACCACGCCGACGTCCTCGGCGTCTACGTCTACCTGCCCGCGGGAGGCGCCCGGTGAGCGGCTCGCCCTACACCGCCGTTCACATCGAGGGCGGCCTGCTCTCCGCCGACCTGATCGAGCTGATCAGGTCCGGGACCAGGGAACTGCCGGGCAACCGCCCCGAGGACTACCATCTCGCCGCCGGGGAGCGGATCGGCGAGGCGGCCAGCCGCAAATGGGACTACCTCAAGGGCGCCTACCGCGCCTTCCGCGAACGTCTGGACGCGCTTCCGCCGACCGACTCCGCCGTCACCGAGACCCGCGAGCGCTGGCTCCTCCGCCTCTTCGACGAACTCGGCTTCGGACGCCTCACCTATGTGCGGGGCGGCATCGCGGCGGGGGAGAAGACGTACCCGGTCTCCCACCAGTGGGGGGAGCACGTCGCCGTGCACCTGCTCGGCTGGCACACCGACCTCGACCGCCGGACGAAGGCCCATGGCCAGACCGGCCGCGCCCCGCAGTCGATGCTCCAGGAATTCCTCAACGTCAGCGACGCCCACCTGTGGGGCGTCCTGTCGAACGGACGCGTCCTGCGCATCCTGCGCGACTCGTCCGCCCTCGTCGGCTCGGCGTACGTGCAGTTCGACCTGGAAACTATTTTCGACGGCGACCTGTATCCGGAGTTCGTCCAGCTTTTCGCGCTGCTGCACTCGTCCAGGTTCGAACTGCTGCCCCGCGACGACGGCGGCGATCCCACGGTCGCCGACTGCTGGCTCGAACGGTGGCGCGCCCACGGCATCGAAACCGGCAGCCGCGCCCGCGAGCAACTGCGCCTGAACGTCGAACGCGCCCTGAACGAACTCGGCACCGGCTTTCTCGAGGCCAACCAAAAACTACGCGACGACTTGGCGCACGCCCGCCTGACCCGGCAGGACTACCGCCACGAACTGCTCCGCCTCGCCTACCAGCTCATCTTCCTCTTCGTCGCGGAAGGCCGTAAGGCCCTCCTCGTCCAAGACCCGCCCGACGCCACACCTGAGCAGCGAGCCGAACTTCAGGCCGCCCGCGACCGCTATACGGACTATTTCTCCGTCGAACGCCTCCGCCGTATCTCGTCCCGCCGTCGGGGCGACCGTCACAAGGACCTGTGGCGGACGCTCGTCGTGGTCCTCGACTCCCTCGGCACGGACGACGGCCATCCCAAGCTCGCCCTGCCCGCGCTCGGCGGCCTGTTCTTCCGCGCCGGAAACCCGCTCAATGACGCCGATCTCGCCCCTGACCTGCTGCGCGGCTGCGAACTCACCAACGAACGCCTTCTTTCCGCCATCCGGCTCCTCACCACCTTCAAGGACAAGAAGGGCCGCGCCCACCGCGTCGACTACCAGCACCTCGGCGCGGAAGAACTTGGAAGCGTCTACGAGTCGCTGCTCGAACTCGAACCCCAGATCGACAACGCCGAACCCCGCTTCTGGCTGGAGAACCTGCGCGGCAATCAGCGCAAGACAACCGGCTCGTATTACACGCCCACGGCCCTCATCGACGAACTCCTCAAGACGACCCTCGACCCGATCATCGAGGAGTATGCCCAGTCGGGAAACCCAGACGACCTCCTGAAAATCACCGTCTGCGATCCGGCCTGCGGCTCCGGCCACTTCCTCGTCGCCGCCGCCCGCCGCATCGCCAAGAAGTACGCGGTCATGTGGAGCGGTGACGACGAGCCGACACCCGCTGCCGTCCGCGAAGCGATGCACAAGGTCGTCGAGCGGTGCGTCTACGGCGTGGACCTGAACCCGATGGCCGCCGAACTCGCCAAGTTCTCGCTCTGGCTCGAATCGCTGGAACCCGGTCGCCCTCTCGCCTTCCTGGACAACCACATCAAGGTCGGCAACTCCCTCCTCGGCACGACCCCCAAGCTGCTGATCCAGGGAATCCCGGACGAGGCGTTCAAGCCCATCGGCGACGACGACAAGAAAATTGCGAAGCAGTTCCGCACGGAAAACACCAAGGAACGCGGTCGGCAACTCGCCATTCAAGACGGTGGCCTTTTCGACCTGATCCAGACCCCGGAGGACACCTCCGAACTGACCCGCCAGGCCACCGCCCTCAACCGGATGCGCGTCGGCACCATCGCCGACATCCGCGAGCAGGCCCGCCGCTTCCGCGCCCTTCTCCACTCCCCGGATCTTGCCAACCGCAAGCGCATCGCCGACGCATGGTGCGCCGCGTTCGTGTTCCCCAAGCGGGAGAAGCTCCGCCCCATCACGTCCGCCACCCTCCAGATCATGGGCGGGGACGAGGAGGCCAAAAGCCTCTTCGCCCAGGCCAAGCCCACCGTGGGGATGGAAGACGAACTCGACAAGATCGTTGAGCAGTACGGCTTCTTCCACTGGCACCTGGAATTCCCGGACATCTTCCGCGTCGGCAACGACGCCACCTCCGACGCCAACCATGACACCGGCTGGCAGGGCGGCTTCACCTGCGTCCTCGGCAACCCGCCGTGGGAACGCGTGAAGCTCCAGGAACAGGAGTTCTTCGACTCCCGCAACGACAAGATCGCCAAAGCCCGCAACGCCGCCGCGCGCAAGAAGCTCATTGAGCAACTAAGGGCGAGCGAGGAATTCGCCGACCGGTCTCTCTATTCGGATTTTCAAACGGAACTCCGTAAGGCGACGGGCTGGAGTCAAATGCTCCGCTCGTCAGGCCGTTTTCCGCTGACCGGCCACGGCGACGTCAACACCTACTCGGTCTTCGCTGAGACGGCTAGGACCATTATCTGCCCCAATGGCCGAAGCGGACTTGTCCTTCCGACAGGCATCGCCACCGACGCCACGACGGCCCCCTTCTTCGGCGATCTCGTACGTAAGAGTAAGCTGATCTCCTTTCTGGAGTTCGAGAACGAAGAATTCTTGCTCAGTCGGGACGTCCATCACAGCTTCCGTTTCTGTCTTCTGAGTGTGGTGGGGCGAGCAGGCAAGGTGGATGAGGCGGACTTCTCTTTCGGAGCGAGGCGGATATCAGACATTGAGAACCGTCGATTTGCGATGCCTCCCAGAGATATTCTTCTGCTAAATCCTAATACAGGTACGGCGCCGCTATTTCGCTCGCGAAGGGACGCAAAGATAACGCTAGAAATCTACCGGCAAGTACCCGTACTCATACGAGAAAGCGGCCCGCGAAGTAACTCATGGGGATTGTCGTTCATGCGCATGTTCGACATGGCGAACGACTCAGGCTTGTTTAGTTCTCGAGCTACCCTCGAAAGGGGGTGGACATTGAGTGGAAATGTGTTCTCGTCCGGCGATGGGCAAATGCTGCCTCTTTATGAGGCCAAGATGATTCATCACTTCGATCATCGACTTGGCACTTACGACGGGCAGACGTCGGCTCAGGCGAATATGGGGACGCTGCCGCGCCTGGAATATCACCAGAAGAGAAACCCTAAGTTTAGTATAGTGCCCCGCTACTGGGTTGCCGAGGAGGAGGTAGAGAAAAGACTAGACGGTCGCTGGAATCGGGAATGGCTAATGGGCTTCAGGAAAATATGCCGTGCGACCGACGAACGCACTCTTGTCTTCTCGATCTTCCCCAAGAGTGGATTCGGTGACTCCGGGAACCTGATCTTCCCCTCAAACTCTCGTCCTTATCTCTTCTGTGGCGCTGCCTCATCATTCGTTGTGGATTATGTTCTTCGTCAGAAGATGGCCGGAACAAATCTGAATTTCTTTCAGTTCGAGCAACTGCCGTTTCATGGGCCTAAAGTCTATACATGCAAGGCAAGCTGGGATCCGACACAGGATGTCGGCGATTGGGTTTCCGCTCGTATTCTTGAGCTTGTTTATTCGTCATGGGATATGAGAGCATTTGCCGAGGATGTCAGAGATTCTGGAAATCCATTCCTTTGGAATGAGGAACGACGATTTGCCATGCGGGCCGAGCTGGATGCCGCCTATTTCCATCTCTATGGCGTTGGCCGTGAAGATGTCGGCTACATCATGGACAGCTTCGGGGCTTTCCGGCGCAACGACCCTGAGCGGTTTGCGCGGACGAAGGCGCTGATCCTGGACGTCTACGACGCGATGGCGCGAGCGATGGGGACGGAGGAACCGTACAAGTCCATCCTTGACCCGCCGCCAGGGGAAGGTCCACGCCACCCGGACATGTGATTTGGGAGGAGTTCCAAGAAATGCCAGCGGCCTCGGACAATTTATACCGTCTCAAGGCCGCCAAGTTTCGGTGGGATCAGGGGTCGTTCGCGCGGATCTTGTGGAGGAAGTTCCGCCATTCATCCCTGGTGAACTCCAGAGTGGGACCGGTGCCGTAAAACTTGGTGTCCCGGACGCCGATTGTGCCGTCGCTGGCCCGCCCAGCCTCGATGCATTCGCCGTTCGGGTTGCTACGTCGGGACTTTCGCCAGCCAGAGTAGTGCTTGGTCATGTTCCCGATCCTGTCTGGTCGGCCAGGCGGTTGGCCACCCGTTCGAGGAAGGTGATGCTGTCTTCTGGAGACAGGGCGGCTTGGCGGAGGCGATCGTACATCCCGGTATACCGCGCTACGTCGCGCCCCCGGGTGAGTACGTGATCCGTGGTGACGGTGTCTACCACCGCCAACGGCGCGTCGCCTGGCTCGGGGAACGAGTACAGGTAGAACGATGACTGCGGAAGAAGGCCCCCCGGAATGGGGGTGCTGTGCATGAGCACACGGACACGGATTCGCTCTTCTGCTGAGATCACCCCGATCACGTGTCGGAGTTGGCAGGTCATCACCTCTGGCGGGACTGCCAGTCGATGAATCACGCACTCATCCAGGACGACTTCGTAGGACGGTCCGTCCGGTCGCAGCAGTTCGCGCTGTCGCTGAGCACGAGCGTCGGCCATGCGTTCCGGCACGTAATCGAGTTTGCCCTGACACTCGTCCAGGGCAACCAGCGCCGATACGAACTCCGGAGCTTGTAGGCCGCCAGGCATACCGGTCTGGTTGTAGGCGCGGACGGTGTCGGCGCTGTACTCCAGGTCCGCGTAGAGCTTCTGACGGGGACCCATCGACATCCCGTACCGGTCCCACCAGCCCTTCTGACCAGCTTCGCGGGCGAGCTTGACGAGTCTGTCGTACTCGCTGCCGGTGACTCCGAGGATGTCGAGCATGTCCAGGAAGTCGTTGAGGTTGGGGCGGACCTGGGCATTCTCCAGGCGGGTGATCTTCGTTCGGGAGTGGAAGACGAGCTTGGCGAGGCCATCGGTCGTGAGGTCGTGGCTCTCGCGGAGTTTGCGGATCTCGGCCGCCAACCGGCGGCGTCGGACGTAGGGGCTCGGCATGACCGCCTCCCGTGGGGCATCGCCGCCTGGATCGGTGGCTAACTCTGAGTTACGGCACTAACTGGGACTGTAGCGGCCAACGGGTGGGGCGTCGCGACAAATGGGCAGGTCGGGGGAGCGTCAGAGGATTCCAGACGTGCGAATTCCGCACGTGCGTCCTTCGGACGGCTCGTTGAGTGGTCGGCGGTGTGAGTCAGTTCGTGGACTTGATGGTGAGGCGGCTGCCCAGGTAGCCGATGTAGATCTTCCCCGTGTTCTTGACGTCGTCGAGGTAGTGCATCCGGGGCGCGCTCATCCCCGCGCCACCGCCCAGGCGCACGTGGGCCCACATGTACGCCGTTCGGTCGGGGTCCACCTCGGGCGGGACGGGCAGCAACCGTTCCCGGCGCATCTTCGGGTTGTTTCTCACGGTCTCCGACTCGTCCGGGCCGATCTTGCCCGCGCTGATCGCGTGGGCGCCGGGCTCGGGGCGCTTGCACCAGTTGGCGAAGTCGCCGGTGACCCGCCCGGCCGCGCTCGCCTCCGCGTAGTCGTTCATGGCGAGCACGGCCTGCCAGGCGCACTGCGCTCAGGACGACGCGGCCGGCATGATGTCCATGCCACGTGGGTGGTCGCGGTCGCCGCTGAAGTCGATCCGCTCCAGGCCGTCGATACGCTCCAAAAGCTCCTCGAAGGAGGTGGGCAGGATTGTCTGCTCGTCGGCCGGGGCGTATGCCTCGGTACTCCGTCCGACCTCGACGAGGCGCCTTCGCAGCGCCCGCACCTGGTCCTCAAGTGACTCGGCGCGCTGGTTGACCCGGTCGAACTCGGCCGTGAGAGCGTTCAGCTCCTCGTTGCGGTGCGCGAGGAGTTCCTCGGTCCGTTCCGCCTCTGCGACCAGCTCCAGTGCCGCGTCCAGGGTGCTCTGGAGGTGGTCCCTTTCGACGCGGAAGGATTCTGTGGCCTTTTCCACGTCGACCGATGGGGCGAGTTCGGGTCTTTCCTGGGGAGACTCGTTGGCGAGCAGTGCCCTGCTGAGTCCGGTGAGCGGACGGGGGAGGCGAGCCTCCGCGCTCAGGCGGCGCGGCAGGCCCGCGAGGAGCGCCCTGGCGCGGCCCTGGTTGTCCTCAATGCGGGGCGCTGACTGGACGCGGTGGCGGAGTGCATCCTCCGCGCTCGCGGGGTCGGCGCCCGGCAGGTAGGTGCGGACGGCACCGCCCCAGACCCCATGGGAGTCGCCGACCTCGTCGTTGAACTGGTCCGTGGCGTGGGGGCCGAGCAGGTAGAGGCTCGCCAGGCCGGCGGCGTTCCGCATCGACTTGGCGATCATCGCGCGCCAGTCGTGGAAGTCGTGCCGCGAACTGGCGCTCGCGATGAGCGCGGGCGTCCGGCGGTCCGGATCGCAGATCGTCTCAATGAGCGCGTCGACGTCCGGGGGACGGACAAGGATCGGCGTCGCCCGCATGTGGGCCAGGGAGTCGCGGGCGTCGACCGCGTCGAGCAGGGCGCGGGCGAGCCGGGGGACTCCGGCCTGTGGCGCCTGTGCGGGCTCTTGTTCCTGGGACCCGTTCGCAGGGGAGCCGAGGAACTCGACGTCCAGCCAGAACCAGCTACGGGCCTGATCGCGTGCCTTTCCGAGCGCGTGCACCGTGAGCGTGGACACCCAAGCGCCGCGGTCATTCGGCTCGCGGAGCTGCCACCGCTTCGTCTGCGTGCCGTCCATCGCGTTGCGGGCGAGGACGAGCAGGGCCTGTCCCGCCGGGCCGACCTTCGGCATGCCGCGGTCGAACGCGTCCTGGTCGAGGCCCTTCTCGCCGAGCCACCCGCGCAGTTGTTGTTCCGCCGCCGGAAACGCCTCGTCGGCTCGCGGCCCCGTGTGAAAGATCGACCGGTATCGCCCCGTCACCATCGCCACATCCTTCGATCATCTGCCGCTCGCCGCGTGTTCGGGAACCGGATGTGGGAGCAGAAGCGACGGGCTACCAGGGAGACGCGGCGGGCGACCGCGGGATTTACCCGAAGAGGTCCGCACGTGCGGGAGTGCGATGTGCGACGTCGGCGTGTGCGGTTGACGCTTGTGCCGAATGCCTCTCCGGGCCATCTGAATTCTGGTTCTTCGTGTTCAGGGCGCGACCGGCTGTGACGCTTGCCTCGTGGACAAGGAGTGGCTCGACAGATCCGCAATGTCGTTCCCGACATGATCAGAGGTGGTTCCGATGTCACCGGTGATGCTCCTGGCAAGAGAGTCCGTGCCGCTGTGCTGGCGGCGAACCTTCCCCGGCGGCCCCGAGCAGGCCCGCGCGGTCCGGCGGTTCGTCGGATGCCTGCTGGCGGGCTGTCCCCACCTCGACGACGTGCTGCTCGCGGCCGACGAACTCGCCGTCAACGCGATCCGGCACACGAGGTCCGGCCTGGACGGCGGGACGTTCGCCGTCGAGGTCGCCTGGTGCGGCGACACGATCGTGATGGCGGTCGCCGACCAGGGCGGGCCGGATGAGCCCGCCCTCGTCGACGCGGACGAGTCGGCCGAGACCGGGCGCGGGCTGCGCACCGTCTCGCTCACGGCCCGGAGTTGGGGCTGGCACGGCAACCGCGACGGCCGCACGGTCACCGCCGTGTTCGCGGCGGAGGGCGCCGCGTGAGGCTGCCGGTCGGCCGGAGGCACACCGAGATCAGCCGGGGTGTGCACAGCGCGATGACGATCGCGATGCGCGCGGACGCGCACGCGATCGACGCCGTCCTCGTGGAAGGCGGACGGCTCGACCCGCGCAGCCGGAAGTTCGTCGGCCAGGCGCTCGCCTGCGGCGCCGCGATGACGCGCGTGCTCGCGGCGCACCGCCCCCGCGACGACTCCTACGGCCGCGAGATCTGCCTCGGCTGCGGCACCCCCGACTGCCAGACGCTGCGGGGCGTCGACCACGTCCTCGCCGCCTACTCGGTGCGGCCGGTGGCAGTCGACCGCGCGGAGGCATGGCGCCGCGCGGACGCCTGCCTCCGCCACGATGGTCGTCCGGTGCCGCTGGCGGTCGAGGAGTTCCCCGCCGGGTTCGTCGCCCGTCCCGTCGAGATGGCGGCCGGAGGCACCTGCCTGCTGGTCGTGGACCGCTTTACCGGTGTCCTCAGCCGCTGGCCGCTGATGCCCTTCGAGACGCTGGTCGGCAAGTACGAGCGCTACCGCGCGGGGGGCTAGGCACCCGGCAGGGCGGCCGCCAGCTCTCTCATGGATTCCTGGAAGTCCTGGCGGTCGCGGGCCCGGAACCGGGAGAAGAACCAGTTCGGGACGCGCGACTGGGCGACACGTGTGCGGTAGACCGCGTCCTGGACCTGCCGCGCCAGCGTCAGCAGGTCGCGCGTCCGGGCGGGGCCGGCCCTGCCGGTGGTCCGGGCGAGGTGCTCGTGGACGAGGCGCAGCACCCGCTCCCGTTCGTCTGCGATCATCCGCTGGCCGCGCTGGGTGTCGATGCCCAGGAGCAGCACGCCGAGGGACGGCAGGTACCAGCGCAGGACCAGCTCGGTCAGGCCGAGGTCGGCGGCCACGCCGACGAGCAGGCCCATCGCCGCCCATCCCGCGGTGGCGCCCGCCACGGTCGTGGCGTACCGGCGCCGGACGCGGGCGCCCCAGCCGAGGTTCTGGTGCTGGCAGCCGAGGACATCGAACGGCCTCGGCAGATCCGGGATCTCGTAGTAGTCGCGCAACGGCCCGTCGTCGCCACGGAACCTGCGGTTCAGCCGGCTCACCTCGTGCGCGGGCACCTCGTCCCCGGCGATGACGCGGTTCCAGGGGATCAGGAACAGCCGCACGTCGAACATCTCCTGGAGCAGCGCGGCCCTGCGCAGTTCGCCGTCCGCCCAGAAGGACGCCCCGGCCGAGTACGCCAGGGCCCAGAGCGCCCCCAGGACGCTCACCCAGGGGAGGCTGCCGGTGAACGAGGCGAGGAGGCCCAGCGCCGCCATCGCCATCGCGGCGGCCATCCGCAGGGCGTTCAGCCTCCGGACCCGGGCATGCGACACCGACATGGCGCGCAGCAGTGCGAGGAGCGCGGGATCGTTCTGACGCTCCCTGAGCGTAGGTCTCCCTTCGGGCACCGTGGCCTCCGGAGATGGATGTCCCCATGCCCATGGTCGCTCCCCAGGACACCATGGCGGGACGTACGCGAATGCGTCACGCAACACAACATGTGCTGTGGATCTCGGATATGGGTAGGGAGCGGGCTGGGTCGGCAGGTTCGGGGTGCCTCCACGCCGCCCTGCCCGGAGGCGGAGGTCGGTGCCCGCCTCGTGATCTCGCCCTGTGGAGGGCCGGTGGGAACCGCGTCGCGGACGACGGCCGACGACCTTGAGGCGAGCTTCGACCGGGCGACCGCCCGTGCGCTCCGGCGCTGGGCGCGGAGCCTCAACCGGACGGTCACCGTACCGCGTCGCCCCTGGCGAGGTGCGGGGCACTCCGGAGCCCTCCTCGCCGCCGTCATCCTCGGGTCGGCCGAGCCGGCCGCCGCGCGGCGGCCGGAGAAGCTCATCGTCAAGGTGTGCCCGCGCGCGCTGTCGGAGGAGGAGACGCGGCGGCACGAGCACGCGTGGCAGTCGCATCCCGCGTTCGCCGAACGGCACCTGGTACGCCAGCCGTACGCGCCGCACCCGATCGGCGACGGCCGCTCCCTGATGTTCCAGCGGATCGCCGGCCGCCTGGAGGAGATCGCGCCGCTCAGCCTCCTCGGTGCCGAACGGCGCCCGGTCCTGCTCCGCCGGACGACCCGGGTCGTCCTCGACGAATGGAACGGGGCCGGGCCGCTGCTGGCGTGCGCCGACGCCGACGCCTACCTGCGGGCCGAGACCTGCCACTCCGCGAACGACGACACCTGGTTGGACGAGGTCGGCCTGTCGGACAGGGACAGCGCCTGGATCTCCATGGGAACCGGTGGCGTCGCCCCCAACCCGATCCACCTGCTCGGCCCGGACTCGGTCATCGCCGGTCTCCAGATCGACTACCTTCAGGGCCACGCTCACGGAGATCTGCACCTCGCGAACGTTCTGGCGCCCGTGTCCACGGGCCGGCGGTCCCGGCTCTCCGAACTGCGGTTCATCGATCTGTCGGCCTACGCGCCGGACGCCCCGCTCACCCGTGACCCGGTCACGCTGATGCTGTCGGCCCTGCTCCCGGTCGTCGGTGCCCTGCCTGAGGACCAGGCCGAGGAACTGCTTCGGCACGTGGTCTCGCCACGGCGTGCCTTCCCGGCGCTGCTGCCCGCCGCCTACGCCGATGCCGTCTGGGCGATCTACGAACCGGGGATGGCCTTCGCCGGGTCCCTCGGCGACGAGTGGCGGGCCCAGTACCTGCTCTCGGTGACCGCCCACGCGCTGGTGCACAGTACCTACGACAACGCCGGCGCGGCCGGCCGCTGGTGGTT
This sequence comes from Actinomadura terrae, assembly GCF_022751215.1. Lineage (GTDB taxonomy): Bacteria > Actinomycetota > Actinomycetes > Streptosporangiales > Streptosporangiaceae > Spirillospora > Spirillospora terrae. The sequence continues at coordinate 692,565 of NZ_JAICDG010000003.1, forward strand.
CGTCCGGCTCGCCGCCGGCGCCGCGTCCGCGTTCGCCGCCGCGAACGATCTCGTTCCGCCGCACTACGCGCCCGGCGTCGAACCGCCCCCGGTCGACGGTGCCGGGCGACGAGCCGGGCACGGCGCCACATCCCGGACCGGGCGCGACGACGCGCCGCCGGTGCCGGACACATTGATCATGTTGCCGCCCTACCCTGGGCCGGTGATCGAGCGGATGGAGCTGATCGAGCAGGTCATCGCGGTGTTGCGGGAGCCGGCGCGCAACGTCGTCGAGGTCGGCGCGGTCCTGGAGGGGACGGGCGGGTTCGGCAAGACGGTTCTCGCCCAGCAGGTGTGCCGTCGCGAGGAGGTCGCACAGCTCTTCCCGGACGGCGTCCTGTGGGTGGACGTCGGGGAGCAGCTCGCCGGCGCCGACCTCGCGGCCAAGATCAACGATCTGGCGGAGCTGGTGGGCGGGCACCGTCCGACGTTCGCGGTGCCGGAGGTCGCCGGCGACCACCTCGGCCGCGTCATCGGCGACCGGGCGATGCTGCTGGTCGTCGACGACGTGTGGACCGCGGCGCAGCTCCGGCCCTTCCTCTACGGTGCGCCGCGCTGCGTCCGCCTCGTCACCACCAGGAACAGGGCCGTGATCCCGCAGGAGGCCCGCGCCGTCGCGGTCGGGCAGATGGAGCCCGCCGAGGCCGCCGACCTGCTGACCACCGGCCTCCCCGGGTTGGGGGCCCGTGACCTGGAGGACCTGCTGCGGATGACCGGCCGCTGGCCGCTGCTGCTGTCGCTCGTCAACCGGGCGGTCCGGCAGGCGGTCAGGGACGGTGCCGCCGAGGCCGACGCCGCCCGCGAGGTCGTGGCGCGGTTACGGGCCGGCGGTCCGTCCGCACTCGACCTGACCAGTGCCGACGACCGCCGTTTCGCGGTGCGCGCCACGATGGAGGTCGGGCTCGCCCGCCTTCCCAGCGAGCGCCTCGACCGCCTCCTCGAACTGTCGATCTTCAGTGAGGACACCGAGATCCCCCTCCGCGTCCTCGAACCGTACTGGCACGTGACCGGCGGCCTCGACGCCGCGGAGACCGCCCACCTGTGCCGGACGTTCGCCGACCTCTCGCTGGTGTCGCTCCGCCAAGGCGCGGGCCCGTCTCCCGCGAAGGGGCGTCACCCCGCCCTCCCCGGAACGTCCTCGACCGTGCGCCTTCACGACGTGGTCCGCGCCTACCTACGTGCCCGCACCGGGCAGGAGAGGCTGGTCGCGCACAACAAGGCGTTTCTGGACGCTATGAGAACGTGGACGGAGAACAGCGCCGGCGGAGCGACCGCATGGTGGACGCTGCCGGACGACTTGGCCTACCTCTGGCGGTCCCTCCCCTACCATCTCGCGGAGGCCGGGCTGCGCGACGAACTCGCGGCGCTCGTCACCGACGTCCGCTATGTCACCGCGAAGCTTCGGCTGCTCGGACCGGTGCCGGTGGAGGCGGACCTCGCCCTCGGTGCCGGCCCGGTCGCGCGGGAACTGCTGTGGGGGTTGCAGCGCTCCTCGCACCTCCTCGCCGCCACCGACCCGCCGCACGCCGTGGGCGACATCCTCCTCAGCAGGCTCGGCCGGATCGCGGGGCTCGGAGCGGAGCCTCCTCCGGGTCGGCGGATCGAGGCGGTGTGGCCGCCGCCCGACCTTCCCCATCCCGCGCTCCGCCGTATCATTCACGGCCACACCGCGCCGCTCGGCGCGTGCGCGCTGAGCCTGGACGGAGAGCGGCTCGTCACCGCCGGCGACGACGCCGTCCGTGTCTGGGACATGGTGACGGGGCGGCTCCTGCACGTCCTCGACGGGCACGCCGGGCCGGTCCTGTCTTGCGCGATCGCCCCGGACGGCACGTGGGCCGCGACGACCGGCGACGACGGCACCGTCCGGCTGTGGGACCTCACCACCGGGACCGAGCGCGCCGTCCTGGCCGGCCACCGGGGGGTCGTCCGGCGGTGCGCCGTCAGCCCCGACGGCACCTGGCTCGCGAGCGCCGGCGACGACCATCTCGTGCGGCTGTGGGACGCCGCGACCGGCGGCGAGCGACTCAGGCTCGCGGGCCACACCGGCGCCGTCCGCGGCTGCGCCATCGGCGGCGACGGACGGACGGTGGTCAGCGCCGGCGGTGACGGTACGGTCCGCGTGTGGGACGCCGAAAACGGCCGCTCCCTCGCCGTCGTCGGCGCGCACGCGGGCGCCGTCCGGTCCTGTGCCGCCAGCCGGGACGGCACCTGGGCCGCCAGTTCCGGGGGAGACGGCGTCCTGCGGCGCAGCCCGATCCGGCCGGGCGGCCCCGAGCTCACCATGACGGGCCACCGCGGGTCGGTGCGCTGCTGCGCGATCAGCCCTGATGACACCCTCATCGTCAGCGGCGGTGGCGACGGCACGGTCCGGCTCTGGGACGCCGCCACCGGCCGCGCGCTGGCCGTCCTGACCGGACACGACGCGGCCGTCCGCGGCTGCGCCGTCAGCGAGGACGGCGCGTGGCTCGTCACCGTCGGAGAGGATCGCACGATCCGCACCTGGGACGTCCGCCGCGCCCTCGACGCGCCGGCCCCCGAGCAGCCGAGGCGCGCCGTCGTCCGCGCCTGCGCCGCGTTCCCGGCGCAGGACCGGCTGGTCACCGGGAGCACCGACGGCGGCGTCCGGCTCTGGGACGTGAACGACGGGCGGCTCCTGCGCGCCCTCTCGGGACATGACTCGACCGTCCGGTGCTGCGCGGTGAGCCGCGACGGCGCGCGCGTCGCAACCGGCGGCGACGACCGGCTGATCCGGTTGTGGGCGCCCGCGACCGGCACGGCGTTGGGGATCCTCAGCGGGCACGGCGCGGCCGTCCGTGACTGCGCCTTCGGTCCCGACGGGTCATGGCTCGTCAGCGTCGCCTCGGACGGGGTGATCCGGGTCTGGAAGGTCGCCTCCGGGCACCTCCTGCGCGAGTTCGGCCACCCGGGTGTGGCGATCTGGTCGTGCGCCCTCTCGCCGGACGGCGACTGGCTCGCGACCGTCGGGGACGACTCGCTGCTGCGCCTGTGGGATCCGTCGTCCGGCGTCCCGCGCGCGGAACTTCCCGGGCACCGCGGGACGACGCTGGCGTGCGCGGCCGGGCCCGACGGGACCTGGGTGGCCACCGGCGGCAACGACCACCGCGTCCGGTTCTGGGATGTGGCCGCCCGCCGGGAGCGGGCCGTGCTGGAAGGACACGAGGCGTGGCTCAACGCCTGCTGTGTCAGTCCCGGCGGCGGCTGGGCCGCGAGCGCGGGCTACGACCCGTCCATCCGTGTGTGGGACGTCGAGCAGGAGGCCGGCCTTCGCGAACTGACCGGGCATTCCGGAGTGATCTGGGCGCTTGCGTCCGGTGGCACCGACGACTGGCTCGCGAGCGCCGCCGGCGACGAGACGATCCGGATCTGGGACGTGGCCACCGGCCGGACCCGGACGGTCATCGATGTCAACGCGGCGGCCGTCCGTGACTGCGCGGTGTCCCCGGACGGCCGGTGGGCTGTCTGCGTCGGAGGAGGCGGTCGTGCGTACCGGCTGGATCTCGGCAGCGGAGAACGTGTCGATCTGCCACCCGGCGGTCCCGTCGCCTACAACGCCTGCGCGATCAGTCCTGACGGGCGGGGCGTGGCCATCGCCGGTGAGGACGGCCGCGTCGTGGTCCACGATCCGTCCACCGGCGCGGCCCGCCTCGTCCTGCGGCATCCCGGGGCGGTCCTGTCCTGTGCCTTCGCCCCGGACGGCTCGTGGCTCGCCACGTCCGGCGGCGACGGCTCCACGGTCCTCTGGAGCCTGCCGGGAGGGCGGGAGCGCGCACGGTTGACGGGCCACCACGGCTGGGTGCGTTCGTGCGCAATCGCCCCGGACGGCACCTGGCTCGCGACCGCAGCCGACGACGGGACCGTCCGCGTATGGGACGTGCGCGGCGCGACGTCGCGACTGACCCTTCGCCATGACGGGGTCCGCTCCTGTGCCGTCGCTCCGGGAGGGGACTGGATCGCCAGCGCCGGGGACGGCGCGACACGCCTCTGGGATCCGTCCGCGGGGAACCTGCTTCGCGAGCTCCCGGCGTCCGGGAGCGTCCTGGCCTGCCCTGTGAGCGACGACGGCCGTCTGCTCGCCGCCGTCGTCGCGGACGGCTCGATCGACGTGTGGGACGCCGACCATCGGAGGGTCACCGCCATGAGGACGGAGCGTCCGTTGCGAGGGGCCGCGTGGATACCAAGGTCGCACGAGTTGTGCGCGATAGGGGACGCCGGTGTCTATCGATACAAAATTACGACATAGTAATTCGAAATAGTAGAAAACGCTAGATGACTGGAATGTCATGGGGGTATCTGACAGCCTCGATCACGTGACCAGTCGAGCCGAGACCACCGCGGACATGGCCTTCGTCGCCGTGCGACTCCTGACGGACCTCCCCCCGCATGCGCCCGCCGCGGGCGTTGCCTACGGTGACCTGCGCACCCGGCTCTTCGAGGCGATTCCCGACCTCGCGTCGCGCTGGAGGGAAATGGTAGGGGACGGCTGGGAGGACGTCTCGTATACCGAGTTGCAGTGGGCGAGCATCAGTCTGGTGAAGGCCGGGTGGCTGGGCAAGCGTGGCCGGAAATGGTATCCGACCGGGCTGGGGCGTGCCGCTCTCGCCGAGTTCCCCGATGCCACGGCGTTCTTCGCCGAAGCGAACCGGGCCTACGGGTACTGGGATCGCAACAAGGCCCGCTTCCAGACCGCGACTAGTTACGCGGAGGCGCTGCCGGAAGGCCGGTGGGCCTCGATCGCGGACATCGCGTCGGAGACGGGCATCACGACGGCCGCGCTCGTCCGCGTGCTTCTGGGAACCCGCCCAGAGGGGTGGTACAGGCTGCTCGCCGCCGATGGGTCCCTTCCGCGCGAGGCACATCTCACCGGGCCCGAACGAGCGGAGTGGCTCGCCCTGCTGGAAGAGGAGGGGGTTCCCTCCCCGGACGGGCGGGCTGATCCGCAGCGCCGCATGGTGCCTTCCGACCTGCAATTGAAGGTCGCCTCCGGCGATGAGGCGCGGGCGCGGCGCGCCTGGCTCGTCCGTGCCTCCAACGTTCCCAGCGGCGACCTGATCACGGACGTGTGGCTCCCCGAGAAGGTGTGCTCCCTGTCCGCGGCTCGGTTGAGCGACCTGCCGCCCGGTGCCTCGCGGCAGCGGGTCGCCGAGACGGTACGGGAGGACTACTCCGGAACCGGCACCAAGGACCAGGAGCGGCTCGTCGGGGAGTTCCACGCCTTCCTCTCCCGCATGGGGGAGAACGACATCGTCGTCACCAACGACGGCAGCAAGGTCTATCTGGGAGTGATCGCCGGCGGCCCGTCCTTCGTCAGCAGCGTGGGCAACCGCGCGAACCTCCAGCGGGCCGTGCGGTGGCGCAACCCGGATCGGCCGATCGACTACGACGACCTTCCCGACGACTTCTCCGCGCTGGTGAGCAACCCCGACGCGGAGATCGTCGAACTCACCTCCTCGCTCTCGGAACTGGAGAAGCTGCTGGGAGAGCCCGTCGAGGTCGTCGAGCAGCCGATGCGGCTGCCCGACGCCACCGACGAACTCGCGCGAGACTTGCTGGTCGACCGCGAGTGGTTGCAGGAGTGCGTCGAACAGCTCCGCGAACGTCCCCAGCTCATCTTCTACGGACCTCCCGGCACCGGGAAGACGTACCTGGCGCGCCACCTCGCCCGGCACCTGACCTCGGGACGGCCGGAGGGCGTCCAGCTCGTCCAGTTCCATCCCGCCTACTCCTACGAGGACTTCTTCGAGGGCTACCGTCCCAAGCAGGCCGAGGACGGCACGATCTCGTTCGACCTCGTGCGCGGGCCGTTCCGCAGGCTGGTCAGCGCCGCCCTCGCCCACCCGGGGCGTCCCTATGTCCTGATCATCGACGAGATCAACCGCGGCAACCTCGCGAAGATCTTCGGTGAGCTGTACTTCCTGCTGGAGTACCGCGACGAGCCGGTCAACCTGCTGTACGCCCCGGAGGAGGACCGCGGTTTCACGCTGCCGCGCAACGTCCTCATCATCGGCACGATGAACACCGCCGACCGCTCCATCGCCCTCATCGACACGGCCATGCGGCGGCGCTTCTGGTTCACCGAGCTCCATCCCGACGAGCCGCCGACCCGCGACATGCTCGCCGAATGGCTCAGGAAGAAGGAGCTCACCGACGAGCCCGCGCGGCTGCTCGCCGAGCTCAACCGTCGCATCGAGGACCGTGACTTCAAGATCGGCCCGTCCTACCTGATGCGTGAGAGCGCCGCCACCGAGGTTGGCCTGGCACGCGTCTGGCGAACCCAGATCCTGCCGCTGCTGGCGGAGCACCACTACGGCGACGGTACCGACGTCGAGGCGAAGTATGGTCTCGACGCGCTGCGAAGGCGGCTCACGTGACCGTCGTCCACCTCCGTGAGAACGGACCCTGGACCGAGCACGAGCTCACCTCGGAGCAGGCCGGTGCCTTAGCCGCCGGGAAACTGGTGCGCGTGACGCCGGGGCCGCATTCGGGGCTGTGGCGGGTATGCGACAACGGTTTCGTCGGTGCCGCGCGGACCGGGCCGGCCCGGGATCCGATCGAAGTGCGCGTTCAGCCGAAGATCCGCATTGATCGTCTCTTCTTCCTCTTGGGCTATGCCCAAAAGCCGCGTGGATGGAAGCAGGAGGAGGTGGACGCGGGCGAACGGACCGAACTGCTGCCCGCGCTCGCCCATGCCTTCGCCCGGGCCGCCGAACGCGCGCTGAGCCAGAGCGTCCTGCTCGGATACCGCGAGACGGAGGAGGCGCTGCCGGTCGTGCGCGGCCGCGTCCGCGTGAAGGAGCAGATCCAGCGCCGGTTCGGGTTCCCGGTGCCGGTCGAGGTGCGATACGACGACTACACCACTGACATCCCCGAGAACCGGCTCCTGCTCTCCGCGACCCACCGGCTGCTGCGCCTGCCGGGCGTCCCGGCGGACACGCGCAAGCAGCTCCGGCGCCTGCTGCTCCGGCTCGACGGTGTGACGCGGCTCGTCCCGGGCATGCCGGTGCCCGGCTGGACGCCGACCAGGCTCAACGCCCGTTACCACACCGCCCTCGGCCTCGCCGAGCTCGTGCTGCGCGGCGCATCCTACGAGCTCGAAGACGGTACCCATGTCCGGGTGGACGGCCTGATGCTGGAGATGTGGCGGGTCTTCGAGGACTTCCTCACCGTCGCCCTCGCTGAGGCGCTGCGTCCCCACGGCGGGACCGTCCGGCTCCAGGACCTCCGCCATCACTTCGACCACGCCCGGCGGGTCTCGCTGCGCCCCGACCTCGTCTACTACACCGTGGACGGGCGTCCGCAGGCCGTGGTGGACGCGAAGTACAAGATCGAGGAGTCTGCGGGCAAACACGAGTCTGACCTCTACCAGCTCCTCGCCTACTGCACCGTCCTGGGACTGGACCGCGGCCATCTCGTCTACGCGGAGGGAATGGGCGCCCCCTACGCCCACCACGTGGTCGGGACGCCGGACCTGCGCATCGTGGAGAGCGCGCTCGACCTTTCGCTGCCGTCCGGTGACCTTCTCGCCCAGGTCGAGGATCTGGCGCACCGGATTCTCACGAGAAGGTTCTGAACGCGGCGCTTGAGCTCCGCGTCGGACCCCCGTCAGCCCTCGCGCGCCTCGTCCTCGTGCGCGCGGCTTACTCACGGGTTTCAGGATTCGGGGTACCGGTTTTCGCCACTGTGTGTGCGGGGGCGGGTGCTGGGCGTAGCTTTCTGCTCGTCGGCCAGGGATGGCGGGGGCGAGCGGAGGGGTGATGAACCGGACGATCTTGCTGGCGGCGGTGGCGGGGTTCGTTTCGATCGCGTTCGCGCCGCCGACGCCGGTCGGGACGCTCGCGCAGGCTCGGGGGCCGCGGCAGGCGGGGCGCGCCGAGTCTGGGTTGTCGTTCATGTGCTGGGCGCCCGGGGGTGGGCGGTACTGCCTGGACGTGCTCGTGCCGGCGGGGCGGCGGCTCGTGGTTCGGGACCGCTCGTCCAGGGAGGCGGTCTCGTTCGCGGTGTTCGTCGGCGGGGCCGAGGTGGGCGGGGGGACGTTGGTGGCGGGGGAGGAGAAGGCGGTGTGGCGGAACGGCGGGGCGGACGCGGTCACGGTCAGCGTGGACGTGCGGGGAGCGGGGACGTGGGCGGAGGGGACGGTGACCACCCCGCGGTGACGGTCAGTCGGTGACGCGCAGGACGCGGAGCTGGAAGGCGATCACGCGGTAGTAGCCGACGAGGGTGACCAGCTCGTACAGGAGGTTCAGGCCGAGGGACGCGGTGGCCTCGGCGAAGGCGGTGTCGGTGAGGTCGCCGGTGGCGGCCAGTTCGCGGGCGGCGGCGAGGACGGCGGTCTCGGACGGGTCGTCCAGCGGGCATGCGGTGCCCGCGCGGACGGCCTCGATCTGCTCCTCGGTCAGCCCCGCCCGCTGTGCCGCGTGGGCGTGGACGGCCCATTCGTATTCGGAGTGCTCGTGCGCGGCGACGGTGAGGATCGCCAGTTCCTTCTGCCGGGCGGTGAAGCCGGTGCGGTAGCGGACGGCGTTGCCGAGTTCTTGCAGGGCGTCGCCGAGGTCCGGGCTGAGCAGCATGCCGTTGAAGGGGCCGCGCAGGCGGCCCTCGTCGTCGGCGAGCGGGAACGGGCGCGGGCCGGTGGCGCGGGCGCTGTCGAGCAGCCGATCGTAGAGCGCGCGTTGCTCGTCGGTGAGGTCCGCGGGGCGGAGCGCGTCGACGCGGGCTGGCATTCATGTCCCCCGGGTGTGTGTGGTTCAGCGGGTGTTTCCGGCGGGTGCGCCGAAGGTGGAGTGGTGGGCGAACAGGCGGCGTTCGTCGGCGAGAGCGTGCCGCATGATCTTTGTGCGCCACGGTGTGCTCGTCGCGGCGCGGTAGGGCTCGGTGTCGAACACCGAGGGGTCGTCGATCTCGTGCAGGGTGAGCAGGCGCGGCGCGTCCCCGTCTTCGAGGGCGAAGCGGCGGACGCGGCGCCAGCCCGGGATCGCGAGCAGGGCGGGGACGTGCTCGCGCGCGTACCAGTCGTCGAGGTCGGCGGCGTGGCCGGGTTCGACCGTGAGGGAGCGTGCCAGCAGGAGGGGCGGGGGTGCGGCGGCGGGGGTTCCGTGCTCGTCCAGCAGGCGGTAGACGCGGCGCTCGAAGACCTCCAGCGCGGCGATCACCGACCGCTCCCGGTCGCTGCGGTGTTCGCGCAGGTCGCGGTAGCGGGACGTGTGGAGGACGGCGAGGTCCAGGTCGTACCATGCGAGCCAGGACGGCGTCGCGCCGTCGGCCGCGCGGTACCGGTGACCTCGGTGGACGCCGGGCAGGGCGAGCCTGGCGGGGCCGTGTTCGGCGTCGTACCAGTCGTGGAACGCCGCCTCGCCGCCGTCGCGCGGCTGCGACAGGACGTAGAGCAGGCCTTCCGCCACGGTGGACCCTCCCGATCGGTCGGTGCGTTCCCGTGCCGGGAGCGGTCGGCAGCGGGTAGGTTTGTTCTACTGACGAACATGTGTACGTCAGTAGAATACTTTGAGGGCGGGAGTCAGGGATGTCAAGGCAGGACCCCGATGTGATCGACTCGGTCGAGAAGGCGTTCCGCGTGCTGGAGACGTTCTCGGCGGAGCATCCGTCGCTGACCGTCAGCGAGGCCGCCGAGCTGACCGGGCTGTCCCGCGCGACCGCGCGGCGCATCCTTCTGACCTGCGTCCGGCTCGGTTTCGCCGAGGTGGACGACCGCCGGTTCCGGCTGCTGCCGCGCGTGCTGCGGCTCGGGTACGGCTACCTCGCGTCGCTTCCGATCTGGGACCGGGCACAGCCGCACATGCGGCGGCTGGCCGACGAGGTGCGCGAGTCGTGCTCGGCCGCCACGCTGGACGGCGGGGAGATCGTCTACGTCGCCCGCGTCCCCGCGAACCGGAGCATGTCGATCGTGCTCAACGTCGGCTCGCGGCTGCCCGCCTACCCCACGTCGATGGGGCGCGTGCTGCTGGCCGCGCTGCCGCCGGACGCGCTGCGCGAGCACCTCGCCGCGATCCGGCTGGAGCCGCTCACCCCGCACACGATCACCGACCCCGGCGAGCTGGAGAAGGAGCTCGACCGGGTGCGGGAGCGCGGATACGCGCTGGTGGACGGGGAGCGCGAGGAGGGCGTGCGCTCGGCGGCGGCGCCGGTGCGCGACGGGACCGGCGCCGTGATCGCGGCCATCAACGTCTCGGCCAACGCGGGACGGGTGTCGGTGGACGAGCTGCGCGAGCACCAGGTCCCGCTGCTGCTCCGGACGGCGGACGCGATCTCCCGCGACATCGGCTTCGTCCCCGCCCCCTGAACCGCTCCCACGAATCCTCAACGCCGCCGTCGCACACTCGCCTCTTGACCTGGTCGGAGAGGTCGGTCACACTCGCCATCTGACTGACGTACAACTGTGCGACTGGCGAACAAGAGGAACCGCGATGTCCAGTGCCGCTTCCGCCCTACGGACCGCCTTCACCACGAGACTCTGGCTGACGGTCCTGGTCGCCCTCGCCCTCGGCGCCGCGCTCGGCCTCGCGGCGCCGGACGCGGGAGCGTCCCTGCAACCGCTCGGCGACGGCTTCATCTCGCTGATCCGGATGCTCGTCGGGCCGGTGATCTTCTGCACGATCGTCACCGGCATCGTCTCGGCGGGCGCGCTCGCGGGCATGGGCCGGATCGGCGTCAAGGCACTGGTCTACTTCGAGGTCGTCACCACGATCGCGCTGATCATGGGCCTGGTGGTGATGGACGTCCTGCGGCCCGGCGACGGCGTCCACGCGGACCCGAACGCCATCAAGCTCGCCGGGAAGGCCGGCGAGTACGCGACCGAGGGCGAGCACCAGCACTGGTACGACTTCCTCGTCAACACGATCCCCGACAGCGTCGTCGGCGCGTTCGTGGACGGCAACGTCCTCCAGATCCTGCTGGTCTCGGTGCTGTTCGCGATCGCGGTCAAGATGATGGGCGAGCGCGGCGCCCCCATCGGACGCGGCGTCGAGCGGGTCGGCGAGGCCGTGTTCGGCATCGTCAAGCTGGTCATGTACCTGGCGCCGTTCGGGGCGTTCGGCGCGATGGCCTACACCACCGGCAAGTTCGGGACGAAGACGCTCACGAGCCTCGGCACGTTCGTCGGCCTGTTCTGGCTGACCGGGATCGTCTTCTGCCTCGTCGTGCTCGGCACCGTCGCCCGGATCTGCGGCATCCGCGTCCTGCCCCTGTACCGCTACTTCAAGGACGAGCTGCTCATCACCCTCGGCACCGCCAACTACGAGGCCGTGATGCCGCAGCTCATCGAGAAGCTGGAGCGGCTCGGCTGCCCGAAGCCGATCGTCGGGCTCGTCGTCCCGTCCGGGTACGCGTTCAACTCCGACGGCGTCTGCCTCTACATGGGGTTCGCGGGCCTGTACATCGCGCAGGCCTTCGACATCGACCTGTCGATCTGGCAGCAGCTCGGCCTGCTCGCGGTGTTCCTGCTGACCTCCAAGGGCGGCGCCGGGATCGCGGGCGCGGGGTTCGTGCTGCTCGCGGCCACGCTCTCGACCACGGGCACCGTCCCGGTCGCGGGAATCATGCTGATCTTCGGCGTCGACCGGTTCCTGTCGATGATGCGCGGCATCGTGAGCCTGTGCGGGCAGATGCTGGCGAGCATCGTCGTCAGCGTGTGGGAGGGGGTCTTCGACCGCGAACGGGCGCTGCTGGTGCTGTCCGGGAGGGCCCCCGTCGAGGACGGGCCGTCCTCGACCGACCCCGCGCCCTCGGCCGCAGCCGCGGTGGGAGGCAACGCGTGACGGGACGGTTCGAAAACGGATCGGAGCTCGGGGCGGGCGGCAGGCTGGCGGGCAAGGTCGCGCTCGTCACCGGCGCGGGCAGCGCCGGACCCGGCTGGGGCAACGGGCGCGCGACCGCCGTCGTGTTCGCGCGCGAGGGTGCCCGGGTGTTCGCGGTCGACCGGGACGCCGCGTCCCTCGCCCGGACGATGGAGCTGATCGAGGAGACCGGGGGAGAGGGCCGCCCCTACGAGTGCGACGTGACCGACGCCGCCGCCGTCGCCACCATGACCGAGGCGTGCCAGGCGGTCTACGGGCGGATCGACGTGCTGGTCTGCAACGTCGGCGGGTCGCGTCCGGGCGGCGCGGCCGACCTCGACGAGGAGACCTGGGACGGGCAGCTCGGCCTGAACCTCACGAGCGCCTACCTGGCCTGCCGGAGCGTCCTCCCGGTGATGCGCGAGCAGGGCGGCGGCGCCATCGTCAACATCGCCTCGACGTCCGGGATCCGCTACACCGGCTCGCCGCAGGCCGCCTACGCGGCGGCGAAGGCGGGCGTGATCCAGCTGTCGCGGGTCACCGCCGTCGAGCACGCGGAGTACGGCATCCGGGTCAACACGGTCGTGCCCGGCCAGCTGCACACGCCGATGGTGGAGGCGCGCCTGGCCGCCCAGCGCACCGGCGGCAACATCGGACGCCTGCTCCGGGAACGGCTCGGCCGCATCCCGCTCGGCTTCATGGGGGACGGCCGCGACACCGCCCACGCGGCGCTGTTCCTGGCGTCCGACGAGGCGCGGTTCGTGACCGGCACGGAGATCGTCGTGGACGGCGGGATGACCGCCCGCTGCGACTGATCGGCGGCCACTTTCGGCCGTTTCCGCCTTTTCTTCGAACCCCCTGTGAATTCTTGGTGCTGCGAGAGGGGTGTTATGGGGTAATTGGTGGCGGCAAGGGCGAAACGTGACAAAGATTGTTGATCAAGCCGGGGGCTTCGCGGAATGGCGGGCCGGGTACAAGGTGATCGACACAATTCGATACCTCGCCCCGGAGTTCAGATGCGCCTACCCCGCCCCTGTCTGATCGCATTCGGAGTGGCGGCGTTCACCGCCGGTTCGCTCGCCCTGCCCGCCACCGCGTCGGCGGCCGGGCCCGACTACGTCGCCCTCGGCGACTCCTACTCCTCCGGCACGGGCGCGGGGGACTACGATCCCGCGAGCGGGGCGTGCAACCGCAGTGCCAACGCCTATCCCAACCTGTGGGCGGCGTCCCATTCCACCAGCTCCTACAGGTTCGCCGCCTGCTCCGGGGCGACCACCGACACGGTCGCGAGCGGGCAGCTCGGGTCGCTCGGCTCCGACACCGACCTCGTGAGCATCACGGTCGGCGGCAACGACGCAGGTTTCTCCGACGTCATGCAGACCTGCGTCCTCCATTCGGAGGCGGACTGCCTGAGAGCGGTCGACGCCGCCAAGGTCTACATCAGGAACACGCTTCCGGGACGGCTCGACTCGGTCTATTCCAAGATCCGGACGAAGGCGCCGTCCGCGCGGGTCGTGGTGCTCGGATATCCGCGGCTCTACAAGATCGTGAAAGTGTGCGTGGGGCTGAGCAACACCAAGCGCACCGCGCTCAACGGCGCCGCCGACGCGCTCGACACCACGGTCTCGGCCGCGTCCGACCGCGCCGGATTCACCTTCTCCGACGTCCGGGACGAGTTCGCCGGGCACGAGCTGTGCTCCGGCGACGACTGGCTCAACTCGGTGACGCTGCCGATCGAGTCGTCCTACCACCCGACGGCCCTGGGCCAGCGGCTCGGCTACCTGCCGGCCTTCACCGGCTCCGCGAAGCTCGTGCACGCCCTTACCTAAAGGCGCCGGGACACAAGGGAAGGGGCGGACGCTCGTCCGCCCCTTCCGCATGTTCTCGGCCACGTGTTCTCAGCGTGTGTTCTCAGCGGGCGGCGCGGCGGCGGCGCCAGTAGGCGACGGTCACGGCGGCCAGGAGCGGGCCCCACAGCACGAGCGGCAGGTAGGCGCCGTACGCGAGCGCGCCCTCCCAGGTGTTCAGGTCCATGGGGTTCGGGCCCTCGACGGGACGTCCCTGGACGGTCTGCGCCCTGGGGACGAACACGGCCAACGTCCCCCACAGGGGCGTCAGGACGGCCGCGCCCAGCGCGGCGGGGACGACGGCGCCCAGCGTCGGGACGCGGCGTCCGCGCAGGAACGGCACCCAGCGCGGGAACACCTCGCCCCAGGTGGCCACCAGCCCGATCGCGGTGAAGGCGAGCCCTTCCGACAGCAGCGACAGCAGCAGGACGTAGACCTCGACGGGCAGCCAGGACGGCAGGTTGCCGTCGGCCCCGTCGGCGCCCGCGCCGTTGACGATCGGCACGTGCAGGGTGATGCCGACGATCCGCCAGAGGCTGGACGGGAGCACGAGGAAGGGGATGGCGAGGGCGGCGGTCCGCGCCCAGCGGGGCACGCCGGCGGCGGGGGCGTGGGCGGCCCGCCAGGCCGCGCCCACTCGGGCGGTGGCGACGGTGGTCATGCCCTCAAGATCGCAGCGCGGGCCGGGCGCGGGGATCGCCTGAGCGGGGGAACCGCATCCCCCGTACAGGTGAGCCCGCTAATGATCTACAACGTAAAGGAGCCGGGCGGGTTCAGCGACGGAGCGTCCGGCAGGCGAGGAGGCCCACGGGGACCGGCGCCCAGAACGTGATCCCCCGGAACAGCAGCACCGCCTGCAACGCCGGCCCGGCGGGGATGCCGAGCGCGGCGAGCGCGGCGACGAGCGCGGCCTCGGTGGAGCCGACGCCGCCCGGCGAGGGGACGGCGGCACTCGCCGCCGCCCCGACGAGGTAGGCGGCGAGCAGGGCGAGGGCGTCGCCGGGCCCGGCGCCGGTCGCGGGGACGGCCAGCACGCTCAGCGCGAACGCCAGCGCGAGGACGAACGTGGTCGTCGCGGACGCGCCGATCGTGACGGCGAGGTCCCGGGGCCGGCGGCACAGGTCGGCGAACCCCTCGACCGCGCGTCCGACGAGGACCGAGCGGGCGGCGCGGCGGCCGGTCAGGACGGCGGCGGGCAGCAGCACCCCGGCACTGACCAGCAGCGGCACCGGCGGGACGAGGGCGGCGGCGCGCGCGGCGTGGTCGCGGGCCGCGTCCAGCATGCGGCCGTCGCCGCCCGCGCCGAGGACGGCGGCCATGAGCAGCAGGTCGGCGGGCAGCCCGGCGGCCTGGAGCACGGCGACGGCGACGGCGGCGCGGGGGAGCGGCAGGCCGCGGCAGACGAGGTAGCGGGTGTTCACCGCGACGGCGCCGAGGCCGCCGGGGGTGACGCGGTTGGCGGCGGCCGCGGTGAACTGCGTCAGCGTCGTCTCGTACAGGGGGAGGCGGTGGCCGGACGCGCCGCGCAGGGCGATCGCCGCGACCACGTAGTGCAGGAGCGAGAGCAGGACGAGGACGGGCAGGAAGCCCCAGCGCATGTGCCGGGCCGCCGCCAGGGCCGGGCGGAGGGGCCCGGTGCCGAGGACGACGACCGCCACGGTGGCGAGCGCCGCCAGCAGGACGCTCGCGGCGGCCCAGCGGACGGCCGTCCGCCGGGCCGGCGAGGACGTCGAGGACGCCGGGGCCGCGAGGGTCGTCGGGATGGCGGGGGGCGTGCCGGCGGGGGCGGCGATCGTCTCCACACCCTTGTTGTCGGTGTTCCGGTTGACGGCTGTGCGACCGTGGGGCGCCGGGGAGGGGAACGCTCCATGGGAGGTTGGTGGTCAGGCCCCGGCGCCCGCGCGTGAACGGGCGCTCCGGTGCTGGTCAGGCGGTCCAGTGCGGGTCGCGGCCGAGGTAGTGCAGGAGGGCGGTCTCCTCGTCGCCGGTGCCCTCGATGGCGGCGGCGTAGGCGCCGTACTGGCGGAGCGGCTCGACGATCTGCCGGGCGACGTCGAGCAGGCCGGCCGCGAGTTCGGGGGTGAGCGGGGAGGGCTGCCCGGTGGCCCGGGCGATGTCCCAGGCGTGGACGGCGGCGTCCAGCGCGGCGGCGCCCGCGCCGACGGCCGGGGGCAGGGCGTTCGGCGGGACGGGAACGGGCACGCTTTCCACGTCTGCGCCGATCGTGGCCCACGCGGCGGCGCAGGCGGCGACCATCGGCTCCAGGAGGTCGGAGGGCGCGCCGTCGATCACGCCGGACGGGGCGAAGGGGTTGAAGTCGGGGCCGGGCTCGCCGGTGATGGCGGCGGCGAAGGCGAGCTGGTCGCCCGCGGCGTGCTGGACGACCTGCGCGACGTTCCACTCGGAGCACGGGGTGGGGCGGCTCCAGGCGTCGGCGGGGACGCGGCGGACGGTGGCGCGCAGGGCGTCGTGGGCGGTGTCGAGCAGGTCCCAGCCGGTGGTGATGGTGGTCATCGTGGTCTCTCCCGGTGTCGGCGTTGCCTCCACTATATCAGAACGGAACGCTTCGTTCCAATAAAAGTTTCCCGGAGTCCCACGCCGTTTTGGGCCACGCCTTTGATTCTTTTCACACTATGCTTAACAAGCACTACCAACCGTGACCGTCGCCCGATGGGGGAGTGTGACGACCATGACCAGCGCCCACCAGCGACTGGGCGAGCGCATCCGAGACTTCCGCGGCGCCAGGGGCGGGCGCCGGATCCGGCCCGCCAAGGCGCCGGGGACCAGGGCGATCGTGCTCACCTGTAGCGACTATCTGGCCATCGCCGAGCATCCGTCGATCACCGGCGCGATGATCGCGAGCCTGCGCGCGGCCGACGGCGCCGCGCCGATGCCCGGCCCCTGCCTGCCCGACGACCATCCGCAGATCGAGCTGGGCGAGCGGTTCGCGCGGCACCTGGGCGCGGGCGCGGGCGTGCTGTGCCCGTCGGGCTGGGCCGCCAACACCGGGTTGCTCCAGGTCGTCGCGGGGCCCGACGTCCCCGTCTACCTGGACGTCCTGGCGCACATGTCGCTGTGGGAGGGCGCGCGGGCGGCGGGCGCGGAGATCGCCTACTTCCGCCACAACGACCTCGACCACCTCCGCCGGCGGATCGAGGTCGGCGGCTCCGGCGTGATCGTCGCCGACGCCGTCTACAGCACCGACGGCTCGGTGTGCCCGCTGCCGGGCCTGGTGGAGGTGGCACGCGAGCACGGCTGCCTGGTGGTGGTGGACGAGTCGCACTCGCTCGGCACGCGCGGCGAGCGCGGCGAGGGGCTGGCCCGCGAGCTGGGCGTGGAGGGCGGCGTCGACTTCCGCACCGCGAGCCTCGCCAAGGCGCTGCCCGGGCGGGCGGGGCTGATCGCGTGCAACCGTCCCGACTTCGTCGAGTACTTCAAGCACACGGCGTTCCCGTCGGTGTTCAGCACGACGCTGCTCCCGCACGACATCGCCGGGCTGTCGGCGGCGCTGGAGGTCGTCCGGGACGAGTCGTGGCGGCGGGAGCGGCTGCGCACGGTCACCCGGCGGCTGCGCCGCGGGCTCGCCGCGCTCGGCTACGACCTGGCGGAGGGCGACACGCAGATCATCGCGCTCCAGACGCGGTCGGAGGGCGAGGCGATGCTGCTGCGCGACGCGCTGGCCGCCCGCGACATCTTCAGCGCCGCGCTGTTCCCGCCGGCGACGTCGCTGCGGCGCACGATCGTCCGGCTGTCGACGCACGCGGGGCTGAGCGACGACGACGTCGAGCGCATCCTGGTCGCCTGCCGGGAACTGTGCGACAAGGTGCAGGCACCGGCCTCGCCGACGCCCCACCGCGCCTGAGGCGGCGCGGCGCTCAGGGGCGGCGCTCAGCGGGCGGTCAGGGGGCGGGGGCCAGTTCGGCGGCGAGGGCGGCGGCGAAGGAGTCCACGTCGGCCTCGGTCGTGTCGAACGAGCACACCCAGCGGACCTCGCCGGTCCGCTCGTCCCAGGTGTAGAACGCGAACCGCTCGCGGAGCCGCTCCGCGACGTCCTTCGGGACGATCGCGAACACCTCGTTCGCCTCCACCGGCTGGGTGATCCGCACGCCCGGCACGGCGCGCGCCGCGTCCGCGAGGCGCCGGGCCATGGCGTTGGCGTGCCGCGCGTTGCGCAGCCACAGGTCGCCCTCCAGCAGCGCGACGAGCTGCGCCGACACGTACCGCATCTTGGACGCGAGCTGCATGCCCGCCTTGCGCAGGAACGCCGTCCCGCGCACCGCGTCCGGGTTCAGCACAATGATCGCCTCGCCCATCAGCAGCCCGTTCTTGGTGCCGCCGAACGACAGCACGTCCACCCCGGCGTCGGTGGTGAACACGCCCATCGGCAGGTCGAGGGACGCGGCGGCGTTGGCGATGCGCGCGCCGTCCATGTGCACGAGCAGGCCCCGCTCGTGCGCCGCCGCCGCGACGTCGGCGACCTGCCCGGCCGTGTAGACGGTGCCGAGCTCGGTGCTCTGGCTGATCGACACCGCCGCCGGCTGCGCGCGCTGGATGTTGCCGAACCCGGTCGCGTACCGCTCGACCAGCTCGGGGGTGAGCCTGCCGTCGGGGGTCGGCGCGGTGAGCAGCTTCAGCCCGGCGATCTTCTCGGGGGCGCCGCACTCGTCGGTGTTGATGTGCGCGGACTCGGGGCAGATCACCGCGCTCCACCGCTCCGACATCGCCTGGAGCGACACGACGTTCGCGCCCGTCCCGTTGAACACCGGGAACACCTCGGCGCGCGCGCCGAAGTGGCGCCGGACGACCTCGCCGAGCCGCGCGGTGGTGGTGTCGGCGCCGTAGGCGGGCTGGTGCCCGTGGTTGACCTCGGCGAGCGCCGCGAGGATGTCGGGGTGGACGGTGGCCTGGTTGTCGCTGGCGAAGCCGCGCGCCGCCCGGACGGGGGTGGAGGGGGGTTCAGGAGAGGTCACGGCGGGTTCCGTTCAGGTCGGCGGCGGGCTCGTCCCACAGCGCGGCGACGGCGCCGGCCAGGTCGTCGACGTGCGTGAGCTTGGAGAAGTCGGCGTCCGGACGCTGCTCGCGCATCGCGTCGGTCAGCAGCGCCTCGACCACGAGGACCACGGCGGCGGCGCCGGTGCCCTCGAACGAGTCGGCCATCGCCAGCGTCCACGCCTCCGCCGCGGCCTTGGCGGTGGCGTAGGCGGCGGCGTTCTGCCGGGGGTGCCGCGCGGCGTGCTGCGACACGATCGCGAACCGTCCGGCGGGGGAGGCGCTGAGGTGCGGGTGGAAGGCCAGCGTCGCGTGCTGGACGGTGCGGACAAGCTGGTCGTGCAGGAACGCCCAGTCGCCCAGGTCCGTGTCGGGGAACGGGGTGCCGCCGCGCCAGCCGCCCACCAGGTGGACGAGCCCGTCGACCCGTCCGAACCGGGCGGCGACGTCGTCCGCCCACGCGCGGGTGGCGGCCTGGTCGGACAGGTCTACGGCCGTGGGAGTGACGCGTTCGTCGTCCCAGGTGATGGGGTGGCGTCCGGCGGCGACGACGCGCGTGCCGCCGGCGGCCAGCCGCCGCGTCACGGCCTGCCCGGCGGCGCCGTTCGCCCCCGTCACCACCACGACTCGTCCCGTGCCGTCCGCTGCGTTGCCCGCCGACTCAGTCATGCCGCCCATCATCCCGGATCCCACCGGCCCCGCACGCGGCAGGTCCGCCAGGCACGGTCCCGGTCGCGATGAGACGGGGCGGGGCGGGGTCAGGCGGGGCGGTCGGTGACGTGTTCGGTGACGTGCTCGGCGGCGTGTTCCGCCGCGAGGGCGGCCGGCGCGTGCTCGGGGATCGGGGCGGGCGCGCCCGCCGGGCGCAGGGCCGCGCGTTCACCGAGGGCGCTGTCGCGGGCGGCACCGGCGCGGGCGGTGCCGCGCAGGGCGTCGACGTCGTCGCCGAGCCTGGCCACGCTGGCCTGCACGTCGCGCCACAGCCCGGCGCGCTGCTCCATCTGGCCGAGCCTGGTGCGCAGGTCGCCGAGGCGCCGTTCGGTGGTGTCGAGGCGGGCGTGTCCGGCGGCGGTGTCGCGGCCGGTGCGGATCAGGCTCGCGGCGACGGCGGTCAGGTCGCGCTCGGTGTCGTCCATCCGCTCGTCGATGCGCGGCAGGACGCGGTCGTTGAGCTGCCCGACCAGGGAGTCGACCTCGGCGCGCAGTCCCGCCAGCTCCGCCTCGCGCGCCCGGAGGCCGTCTTCCAGGGCGCGTATACGCTCGGGGAGCGAGGGCAGCAGCCGTCCGAGCTCCTCGACGCGCTCCAGGTCCCGTCCGAGTCTGCCGAGCAGGCGCACACCCTCGCGGGCCCCCTCGCGCAGATGGCGCTCCGCCTCGGTGGCGGCGCGGCGGACAAGACCTGGGATCATGGTCATGGTGCTCCTCCCGGGAGCCGGCGGACGGGGTGTCCCCTAACTCTAGGCGAACCGCCGTGAAAGGGTTCATGTACTTTGCGTGGCCGTCCGCTGAACGGGCGTGACGCGGCACGTGCACAGCCCCCGGCTGACGATGAGCCGGGCGCGGTCGGCGGTGTAGTCGGTCCGGCTCAGGGCCGGGCGGACCCGCTGACAGGTCAGACACAGCATGCTCGTTCCTCCCCCTCTTCCCTCCCCCTCGTGCCGGACGCGGCCGATGTCGGCCGCCCGTCCCCGCGCCTCCCCCGGACGCGCGGGGCGGCGGAGGCCCACGGGCCCCATGCCTCCCGGCGTGGAGGTACGGTAGGCGCCGCGACGTTGCATGCACGTTGCGACCGTCCAACTACTCTCTGTATCCGATTGGGGACGGCCTGGTTCCGGGGAATCGGTTGCGCCGCCTTGGGAATGGGCCGATCCTTCGAAGTGGGGCCGGGTTCCGTCTCCACGGGGGAAGGGCTGATGGTGGTGCACGACCAGGCCGCGCCGGCGCCGCACGCGTGCCGCGATCCGGGGGATCTGATCCGGCCGGTCGCCCTCGCGCACGAGGCGGCCTACCAGCCCGTCCGGGGACGCGGCGACCCCGACGCCCTCCGCCCGCCGTCCGCCGGTCCGGCGGCCGCGGTCCGGCGGTCGATCGCCGAGTCGTGGCGGCGGTCCCGGGACGCGGGCGTCGACAGCGGGCTCCGCGCGGCGCCGCCGGTGTTGGACCGCGACGCCCTCGCCGACGCGCGCGGCGCGCACCCCCTCGACCGGCACCTGCCGCTGCTGCGCGACCTGCTGCGCCGCGTCGCCGACGAGTCCGCCCACCTCATGGTGGTCACCGACGAGGCGGGGCACGCGCTGTGGACGCACGGCCCGCCCCCGATCCGCCGGGCCGCCGAGTCCGTCGGGTTGACGGCGGGTTTCTGCTGGTCGGAGGGGTCGGTCGGCACCAACGGTATCGGCACCGCGCTCGCCACCGGCCGCCCCGAGCACGTCTACGCCACCGAGCACGTCGCGCGCGTCCTGCACCGCTGGTCGTGCGCGGGCGCGCCGATCACCGACCCCGACTCCGGGCGGGTGATCGGCTGCGTGGACGTCAGCGCGATCGCCGAGGCGCTGCATCCCGCGACGGTCGCGCTGGTCGCGGCGGCGGCCCGGCTCGCCGAGGCCCGGCTGGAGCTCGACATGCGGGAGCGCGACGAGGGGCTCCGCGAGCGCTTCCTGCCCCGGCTGCGCGGCCTGCGCGGCGGCGGGCTCCTGCTCACCGCGACCGGGCGGGTCCTCGCCGCCGGGCCGTCCGTCCCGGGGGCGGGGGGCTGGCGCGGGCGCCGCCTCACCGCCCCGGTCCCGGGCGGCACGGTCACGCTCCCGGACGGGCGGTCGGCGGTCGCCGAGCCGCTGGGTGAGGTTTTCCTTCTGCGGCTGCCCCCGATGAGTGGCGTCCAGGTCAGGTCGACCGGCGGCCCCGCCCCGGCCCGGGCCGTGGCGCGGCCGGGCGCCGGGCCGGGGGCGGGGCCGCTGCTGACGCTGTCGCTGCTCGGCACCGACCAGCCGTCCGCGCGGCTGGACGGCGCGCACCTGCCGCTGACGCCCCGGCACGCCGAGATCCTCGCGCTGCTCGCGCTGCACCCCGCCGGGCTCACCGGCGACCGCCTGTCGTGGTACCTGTACGGCGACGGCGGCAGCCCCGGCACCGTCCGCGCCGAGATCCACCGGCTGCGGGCCCAGCTCGGCGGCCTCGTGCACGCCAAGCCCTACCGGCTCGGCTGCGCGGTCGAGGCCGACTTCCTCGCCGTGCGGCGGCTGCTGGACGAGGGCGACGTCACCGGCGCCGTCCGGCTGTACGGCGGCGAGCTGCTGCCCGGCTCGGACGCGCCCGCCGTCCGCGCCGAACGCGACGAGCTCGCCGTCCTGGTCCGGCGGCAGGCCCTCGACCGGGGCGGCGCCGACGCGCTGTGGACCTACGCGCAGACCGAGCCCGGCCGCGCCGACCTGGAGGTCCTGGAGCGGCTCCGCGCGCTCCTGCCGCCCGGCGACCCGCGGCTGCCCGCCGTCGCCTCGCGCCGCGCCCGGCTGCTGGACGGCGACTGACCCGCCAGGG
This sequence comes from Actinomadura terrae, assembly GCF_022751215.1. Lineage (GTDB taxonomy): Bacteria > Actinomycetota > Actinomycetes > Streptosporangiales > Streptosporangiaceae > Spirillospora > Spirillospora terrae. The sequence goes on from NZ_JAICDG010000003.1 coordinate 714,781, forward strand.
GTCAGTGGGCGGGGAAGCCCGCCGAGGTCAGGTGCGAGCTGTCGTTGTAGGAGACCGCGCGCAGCCCGCCGCCGTCGTGCCGCCAGCGGCTCAGCGAGGCGTTGCCGACCGGCTCCTTCTCGATCTCCAGGACCTCCCGCTCGGACAGGCCCTCCACCAGGTACCGGGACACCACCACGATCGCGTCGTGGGTGGCGACCAGCACCCGCCCGCCCGGCGCCTCCGCCTCCAGGTCGCGGTAGAAGCCGCGCAGCCGCAGCGCCAGGTCCGTCCACGCCTCGCCGCCGGGCGGCCGGTAGTAGAACTTGCCGAGGCGCCGCGCCCGCTCGGCCTCCGCGGGGAAGCGGCGCCGCACCCCGGTCGGCGTGAGGCCCTCCAGGACGCCCTGCTCCCGGTCGCGGAGCCGCTCGTCCACCCGCAGCGGGACGGTGTAGGGGGCCTCGGCGAGGGCGATCCGCGCGGTGTCGAGCGCGCGCAGGTACGGCGAGGCGACGACGAGCGTGGGACGTTCGTCCTCGGGCAGCGCGGCGAGCCAGCGGCCGAGCGCGCCCGCCTGCGCGCGGCCGGTGCCGGAGAGCGGGATGTCGGCGTCGCGTTCGGTGATGCCGGTCTCCTCGGCGTCGGTGCCGAGCACCGACCGGTAGGCGACGTTGCCGGTGCTCTCACCGTGCCGGGTCAGGTTGAGCCACTGGAGCGCGTTCACCCCCGCCATGCTGCCATCCCCGCCGCGCCGCCACGACGCCCCCGCGAGCGGCCCCCGGCCCGCCCGGCCGGTTCGGTCTCGCTCTACAGGCGGTAGTACTGTGTTCTGTCGTGACGAATGTCCTGGCCGCCGCGATCATCGCGGTGGCGCTGCTGGCCGCCGGCCACGCCCTGGTGACGACGCTGCGCGACCGGGCGATGGGCCTGCCGCACCTGATCGTCCTCGGCGTCCTGGAGGTGCTGCTGGTCGCGCAGGTCGTGGTCGGGTTCGTCAAGATCGCCGGGGACGAGGGGCCGGAGAGCCCCGCCACGTTCATCGGCTACATGCTGGGCGCGCTGCTGGTGCCGCTCGCGGGCGCCGGGTGGGGCGTGCTCGAGCGGTCCCGCTACGGGCCGGGCGTGATCGTCGTCGCCTGCCTGGCCGTCGCGGTCATGATCGTCAGGATGCGGCAGATCTGGGACGGCACCGGTGTCTGAGCCCGAGCACGCCGCGGGACGCCCCGCCGGCCACGGCTCTGAGCAAGGGGGGCGCGTCGGGCCCGGAGCCCGTGCGGACGACGGTGCCCGCGCCGGCACCGAAGCCCGCACGGGCACCGCGGGGGCCCGACCCACCGCCACGGGCACCGGGCCCGGGCGGCTGCTGGTCGCCGTCTACGCGGTCTTCGCGCTGGCCGCCGGAGCGCGCGCCGGGGTACAGATCGCCACCCGGTTCTCCGAGGCCCCGCTCGCCTACACGCTGTCGGCGGTCGCGGCGGTCGTCTACGTCCTGGCGACGGTCGCGCTGGCCCGCGGCGGCGCCGCCTCCTTCCGCGTCGCCGTCGCAGCTTGCTCGGTGGAACTGGCCGGTGTGCTGGTCGTGGGGACGCTGAGCCTCGTCGACTCGGCGGCCTTCCCGGACGCGACGGTCTGGTCCGGCTTCGGGCGCGGCTACGGGTTCGTGCCGCTCGTCCTGCCGGTGGTGGGGCTGTGGTGGCTGCGCCGCACCGCCCGCACGGGTGGCGGGACCCACACGGGCGGTGGGCGCCCTGTGGGCGGCGGGTGAACCCTCCGGCCACAGGTGTCGTGGGGGCCGCCCGACCTCGCGGCCCGCGCCGCGCGCCGCACCGGCGCCGGTGTCCAGGCCGGTGTTCACACCCGCGCTCACACCGAGGCCGGCATCACGCGGCCGCCGATCGGCAGGGCATGGACGGCGGCGCGCGCGATCTCCTCGACCTCGTCGGCGGAGTAGTCGGCGGAGGGGTTGCGCCGCATCCACCAGATCAGCTTCAGCGGCCGGGCGAAGACGATGCCGTCGGCCTCGAACGGCGTCCGGCGCGGCATCCGCCCGCCGTGCACCGCGAGCACCGGCCTGACCTTCACCGGGATTCCCGAGCGGTCGGAGATCAGCCGGGCGGCGGCCTCGGCCCGCGCGGTCACCGTCCCGACGAGCTTGGACTGGGTGCGGCCCTCGATGAACAGCCTGCCGCCGTGGTGGGACAGCTCGAAGTCGGGCTGCCACGCCTCGTTGTGGACGAGCCACAGCCCGCCGGGGCCGATCACCAGCTCGTCGGCGCTGCCGTGGCCCGGGACGGTCCGCGCGAACAGGATCCGGTGGCCGCGCCGCTCCAGCGTGGAGCGCAGGAACCGGTTCATCCGCTCCTCGCCGCGCAGTCCGCGGCGCCACACGTGGGCCGCGTGGTAAATCCGCCAATGCACCAGCGTGTCGGCACCCGCCACCAGCAGCGCGACCACGACTCCGAATACGCCGTTGACCAGCGCCCCGCACAGCGCGAGCGCCGCACCCGCCAGAATTGCACGGGTCCGCAACCGCCCCTTTCGGTCCCGCTGCCAAAGCTCCTCGTAAACGGCCTGTGGCGAACCGCCCGTGAACGCCGCCCTATCCCTGGTGTAGATCGAGCCGCCGAACATCCGAACCTCCCGGCACCCTGCTACGACGCCCCCATTATGGGGATACACAGGCCATTGTCGCCACACTTCCACCGGTGAGATAACTCAGGCTCCACGGCCACTTCGAGGCTGAAACGGGTGCTAACCTGGACTTATGTGCCGACCGGCCCGGGTGATTCTTGAGAATTTCTTTAGAACGTTCTAGGGAAATGGACGAAATGCTCGGTGCAACTATCACCGCAACCCGCACGGTCCCTTTCGCGGCAGTGGCATTTCTCACCTGGACGATCACCTTCCCGGTGCGATAAGGGCCCACACGTCATCACCGCCGAGTCCTACCGCCACACTTGACGCATGCAGCACACCCGCTCCTCGCGCCTCCCGGACGCGGAGGGCCTGCCCGTCCACCGCGCCGTCCCGGCGCTGCGCGCGGCCCTCGCCGGGCACGGCGCCGCCGTCCTGGCCGCGCCGCCGGGCACCGGCAAGACCACCCTCGTCCCCCTCGCGCTGGCCGGCCTCGCCCTCGGCGGCGCGGCCGCGGGCGGGAAGGTGCTCGTCGTGGAGCCGCGCCGACTCGCCGCCCGCGCCGCCGCGCGCCGGATGGCGTGGCTGCTGGGGGAGCGCGTCGGCGGCCGGGTCGGCGTGGTCGTGCGGGGCGAGTCGCGTCCGGGCGCGCTGGTCGACGTCGTGACGACCGGCGTCCTGCTGCGCCGCCTCCAGGACGACCCCGAGCTCGCGGGCACCGGCACGGTGATCCTGGACGAGTGCCACGAGCGCCACCTGGACGCCGACACCGCGCTCGCGTTCCTGCTGGACGTGCGCGCCGCGCTGCGTCCCGACCTGGCGCTGGTCGCCGCGTCCGCGACCGCCGACACCGCGCCCTGGTCCCGGCTGCTGGGCGGCGCGCCGGTCGTGGAGACCGAGGCCGCGCTGCATCCGGTCGCGACCGTCTGGGCGCCGCCGGAGCGTCCCGTCCCGCCGCCGCACGGGACGCGCGTCGACCCCGCCCTCCTCGCGCACGTCGCGGCCACCGTCCGCCGCGCCGTCGCCGAGCACGACGGCGACGTGCTGTGCTTCCTGCCGGGCGTGGGGGAGATCGCGCGGGTCGCCGGGCTGCTGTCCGGCGTGCCCGCCGAGGTCCTCCAGATCCACGGGCAGGCGCCGGCCGCCGTCCAGGACGCGGTGCTCGCCCCCTCCGCCGCCGCGCGCCGGGTCGTGCTCGCCACCTCCGTCGCCGAGTCGAGCCTGACCGTGCCGGGGGTGCGGGTCGTCGTCGACTCCGGGCTGGCGCGCGAGCCCCGCACCGACCACGCGCGCGGGCTCGGGTCGCTGACCACCGTCCGCGCGTCCCGCGCCACCGCCGACCAGCGCGCCGGACGGGCCGGACGCGAGGCCCCCGGCACCGTCTACCGCTGCTGGCCCGAGGCCGAGCACGACCGGCTGCCCGCCCGGCCGCGTCCGGAGATCGAGCTGGCCGACCTCACCGCGTTCGCGCTCCAGGCCGCCTGCTGGGGCGACCCGGACGCGACCGGCCTCGCCCTGCCCGACCCGCCGCCCGCCGCCGCGCTGGAGGCCGCCCGCGCCGTGCTGGCCGCGCTCGGCGCCGTCCGCGACGGCCGCGTCACCGACCGGGGGCGCGTGCTGGCCCGCGTCGGCGTCCACCCCCGGCTGGCCCGCGCGCTGGTCGACGGCGCCCGCGAGGTCGGCGCCCGGCCCGCCGCCGAGATCGTCGCGCTGCTGTCGGAGCCGCCGCCCCGCGCGGACGGCGACGACCTCGCCGCGACCTGGCGCGCGCTGCGCCGCGCGTCCCGTCCGTCCGGCCCGCACGCCGCGCGCTGGCGGGACGAGGCGCGCCGCCTCCACGCCGCCCTCCCCGACGACCGGAGGGCCCGGGCGGGGGAGTGGCGCGGGGACGACGCCGTCGCGGGCGTCGTGGTGGCGCTGGCGTTCCCCGAACGCGTCGCGCGCGCCCGGGGCCGCGACGGCCACCTGATGGCCTCGGGGACCGGCGCGGTGCTCGCCGCCGGATCGGCGCTCGCCGCGGCGCGGGCGGAGTGGCTGGCGGTCGCCGCCGCCGACCGGCCCGCCGGGAGCGCGTCGGCGCGGGTCCGGCAGGCGGTGGTGATCGACGAGGACGTGGCCCGGTTCGCCGCCGCGCCGCTGCTGGCCACGGCCGACGAGGTCGGCTGGCGGGACGGGGACGTCGCCGCCCGCCGCGTCGAGCGGCTCGGCGCGATCGAGCTGGACGCCCGCCCGCTGCGCGACCCCGACCCCGAACGGGTGCGGGCCGCCCTCCTGGACGGGCTGCGCGAGGCCGGGCTGGGGCTGCTGACCTGGACGCCCGCCGCCGTCGCGCTCCGCGAGCGGCTGGCGTTCCTGCGCGGCGCGCTGGGCGAGCCGTGGCCCGACGTCGGCGACGCGGCTCTGCTGGAGCACCTGCGTGACCGGCTCGAGGTCGGGCGCGGCGGCGCCCGGCGGCGCGCCGACCTGGCGCGGCTCGACGTCGCGGCTCTGCTGCGCGGTCTGCTCCCCTGGGATCTCGCCGCCCGCCTGGACGAGCTGGCCCCCGAGCGGGTGGAGGTGCCGTCCGGGTCTCGGATCCGGGTGGACTACACGGGGGAGCGGCCCGTCCTGGCGGTGAAGCTGCAAGAGCTGTTCGGGTGGGACGCGGCGCCGCGCCTCGCGGGCGGCCGGGTGCCGCTCGTGGTGCACCTGCTGTCCCCGGCGGGCCGGCCCGCCGCCGTCACCGCCGACCTGGCCTCGTTCTGGCGCGAGGGGTACCGGGCGGTGCGGGCGGAGCTGCGCGGCCGCTACCCCCGCCACCCCTGGCCCGAGGACCCGGCGAGCGCCGTACCCACCCGCCGCGCCAAACGCCGCCACTGAACCACCAGGTCAGCGGGCGGTGATTCAGCGAGAGGCGATGAGGACCTCGATGCCGTCCAGGATGCGGGCGAGGCCGAACTCGAACGCGCGGCGCGGGGCGAGGACGGCGCCGTACTCCTGGCCCGCGGCGGTGCCGACGCGGTCGCCGAGCGGGTAGTCGGACGGGTCGACCAGCTTCTCCAGCAGCGGCGCGGTCGCCTTCCACCACTCCAGGTCGCTGATCCCGCTGCGCCGCTCGGCCTCGACGGCGTTGACCGACACCCGCGCGGCGCTCTCGGCGAACCCGGTGACCAGCGCGACGACCGAGTCCATCTCCAGGTCGGTGAGGCCCACGCCCTCGACGGCCGTCAGCTCGTACTCGTACTTGGCGATCATGTTGGGGCCGAGCGGTGGGCGCGCGACGGCGATCTGGAGCAGCCACGGGTGCCGGTGGTACAGGTCCCAGTTGTCGCGGGCGATGTGCTCCAGCCGGTCGCGCCAGCCCCCGCCCTCGGGCGGCGTCAGCTCCCCGACGGCCCGGTCGAGCATCACATCGACCAGCTCGGCCTTGCCGGGCACGTAGGTGTAGATCGACATCGTGGCCACGCCCAGGTCGTCGGCGATCCGGCGCATCGACAGCGCCTCCAGTCCGTCGGCGTCGGCCGCCGCGATCGCCGCGCGCACGATCCCCTCCACGGTGAGACGGGGCTTCGGGCCGCGCCGCGGCTTGCCCTGGACCCCCCACAGCAGCTCCAGGCTGCGCTTGGGGTCGCCGCCCCCGCTGTACTCGGTCGTCACGCTCGCATCCTCCCAGGATGAAACTCTGTACGTCGTACGTTATAGTGTTCGGAATGGTAAATCCGTATAGCGTACGGAGTTATGGGAGACTGATGACTGCACCACAGTTCGCGGTCGTCGCCGAGGGGCTGCGCAAGCGCTACGGCGGCACCGAGGCCCTCGCCGGGCTCGACCTGGCGGTCCCCGCCGGGACCGTGCACGGCCTGCTCGGCCCGAACGGCGCGGGCAAGACCACCGCCGTCCGGGTGCTGACCACGCTCACCCGGCCGGACGGCGGCACCGCCACCGTCGCCGGGCACGACGTCGTGCGCGGCGCCGCGCGCGTCCGCACCCGCGTCGGGCTCGTCGGCCAGCACGCCGCCGTCGACGAGGTGCTCAGCGGGCGCCAGAACCTCGTCATGTTCGGCCGCCTCTACCACCTCGGCCCGCGCACCGCCCGGCGCCGGGCCGACGAGCTGCTGGAGCGGTTCCGGCTGACCGAGGCCGCCGGACGGCCCGCCGGGCAGTACTCCGGCGGGATGCGGCGGCGGCTCGACCTCGCCGCGTCGATGATCCTGGCCCCGCCCGTCCTGTTCCTGGACGAGCCCACCACCGGCCTGGACCCGCGCTCGCGGATCGAGGTGTGGGACGAGGTCCGCGCCCTGGTGGAGGGCGGGACCACCGTCCTGCTCACCACCCAGTACCTGGAGGAGGCCGACCGGCTCGCCGACGGGATCTCGGTGATCGACCACGGCCGCGTCATCGCCGAGGGCGCCCCCGACCAGCTCAAGGCCCGGCTCGGCGGCGACCGCGTCGAGGTCGTGCTGGACGACCCGGCCGCGCTGGAGGGCGCCGCCGCGATCATCGCCCGCGCGGTCGGCGCCGAGGCCGAGGTCGACACCGCCGCGCTGCGGGTCGGGGCGCCCGCCGCGGGCCGCGCCGCCGCGCTGACCGAGGCCGTCCGCGCCCTGGACGCGGCGGGCGTGCGCGTCGCCGACGTCGCGCTGCGCCGTCCCACGCTGGACGAGGTGTTCCTGCACCTCACCGGCGACACCGCCACGGAAAGAAAGCAGGAAGGGAAGCACGAAGGAAAGGAGGTCCCCGCATGATGACGCTTCCGGAGAGCCCGCTCGGACGGCTGCGCTGGGCCGTCGCCGACACCCGCACGCTGACCGTCCGGGCGCTGTCGCACTGGGCGCGCCGCCCCGGCGAGGTCGCCGTCGCGCTGCTGTTCCCGGTGCTGGTCGTGCTCATGATGGGCTACTTGTTCGGCGGCCAGATGGACATGCCGGGCGGGGGCGGCGGCTACCGCGAGTTCATCATGCCCGGCATGTTCGCGATGACGATGCTGTTCGGCATCGAGACCACGTTCGCCGCCGTCGCCGGGGACGCCGCCAAGGGCGTGACCGACCGGTTCCGCGCGATGCCGACCTCCCCGCCCGCCATCATCGCCGGACGCGGCGCCGCCGACCTGCTGCACTCGACCGCCGCGCTCGCCGTCATGGGGGTGTGCGGGCTGCTGGTCGGGTGGCGCCCGCACGAGGGCGCCGCGAAGACGCTGGCCGGGTTCGGGCTGCTGCTCCTGCTGCGGTTCGCGCTGCTCTGGATGGGCGTCTACCTCGGCCTGGTCGCCAAGGGTCCCGAGTCGGTCGCCGCCGTCCAGACCCTGGTGTGGCCGATCGGGTTCCTGTCCAGCGCGCTCGTCGTGCCCGACACGATGCCCGGCTGGCTCGGCGCCATCGCCGACTGGAACCCGATGTCGGCGACCGTCACCGCCTGCCGCGAGCTGTTCGGCGACTCGGCGCAGACGGGCGGCTCGTGGGCGGCGCAGCACAGCCTGTTGCTGGCGCTGCTCTGGCCGCTGGTGATCACGGCGGTGTTCTTCCCGCTCGCCGCCCGCCGCTACCGGGTCATGGGCCGCTAGAGGAGTCGGGGCCGTTCCGGGGGTGTCGGGGGTCGTCCCCCTACAAGAGGCCGGCCCGGTGGCGGGCCAGGGCCAGCGCCGGGTAGCACGTCTCGGGCAGGGGCTCCGCGCCGTCGAGGGCGGCGCGGAGCCTGGCCCCGGCCGCCGCCGCGTCACAGGGCTGGACGACGCACAACTCGGCCTGCATCGCCGTGCGCGCCGCCGCCATCAGCGCCGCCACGTCCCCGACGACCACGGCCTCGGAGAGCGCGTCGCCGTAGGACAGCCGGACCGCGATCGCGTGCAGCCCCGCGGTGCCCGCGCCCTCGTAGCGGAACTCGCACACCAGGCGGTCCCCGTCCAGCGGGCCCTCCTGGATCAGCCACGCCTGCCCGGGGACGACCCGTCCGAGCGCGTCCTCCCACGGCGCGGCCGGGCCGGGAGCCGCGTCCGCCGCCCTCGCCGCCGCCGCGCGCCCCTCCGGGGGACCGATCGCGGCGAGCACCCGCAGGAACGCCCGCGCCCCCGGCGTCCCCGCCGCGCGCAGGCACACGATCAGATCGGCGAGCGCGGCGCGGGCGGCCCGCGCGTCCGGCGCCGACTCCTCCAGGCTCCCGAGCCGCTGCGACGCCCACACCTCCGCGTGCAGCGCCGACGGCAGCGCCGGCAAGGCGCCCGCCTCCCGGACGTAGGCGTCGTACACCTCGCGGAGGCCGGGCAGCATCAGCCGGGGGCCGGGCGAGGACCGGGTCGCGCTCATCCGTCCAGGCTAGAGGGTGGGACGCGGCGCGCCGCCGGACCCGGTGCGGCCGGACCAGACGACGCGCCGCGAGCAGAACCCCCCCGGGCACGGGGCACGGCGCGGCGGTTCACGCTGGGACGGTCAGGAGAACGCGGCCGCCGCCCGCCACGCGGTCGCCGGTCGTGCGGACCTCGAAGCGCGCGATGTCGCTCCGGCGCAGCGCGGTACCGCCCTGCACGGTCAGCATCGGCGCCGCCGACCCGGGCAGGCCGTACCCCGCCGCCGGGACCGACCAGCCCGCCACCGGGTGGCCTCGTCCGGCCCGGTCCACGGCGACCAGCTCGCACTCCAGCGGCCCCCGGACGCGGGTCAGCCGCAACCCGACCCGGCTGCCCCACAGCGCCTGCCGCGCCGTCACCGTCCCCGACGCGCCGGTCGCGGCGTCGGCGGCGGTCAGGCGCGGCCCGTCCGGGAACGGGGCCTCGGCCTCGGGACGCGCGGACGTCCCGTGGTCGGCGCCCGCCGTGAACCCCGCCCCGGCCGCGCCGGCCAGCAGCACCGCCCCGGCGGCCAGCCCGGTCACCGCCCGCGCCGCGCGGCGCCGCCGCCCCCGCCGGGCACGCCGCCGCAGCAGGTCGGCGACCACCACCGGCTCGGGCGGCGCCGGCGCGGGCCCGGCGTCCGGCGTGATGCCCTCCAGCGTCGCGGCGAGTCCGCGCAGCGCGCCGAACTCCTCGGCGCAGCCGGGACAGGACCGCAGGTGCCCCTCGAACGCCCGCCGGTCCGGGTCCTCCAGCAGGCCGAGCGCGTAGGCGCCGACGTCGACGTGCGGCGGTTCCGCGATCATGGCGTCACGCCTCTCTCCTCCAGGGCGACGCGCAGCGCCCGGAGCGCGTAGTAGACCCGCGACTTCACCGTGCCCACGGGGATGCCGAGCCGCCGCGCGGCCTCGTTGACGGAACGGTCCCGGAAGAAGGTCTCCTCCAGGACCTCCCGGTGCGCGGGCGACAGCGCGAGCAGGGCCTCGGAGACGACGACCGAGCGCAGCAGGTCCTCCAGCCCGTCGGGGACGCGCATGTTCTCCAGCGGGCCCTCGCCCGCCTCCTGCGGCCGGGCGTTGCGGCGCCGCTGGTCGTCGATGACGATCCGGCGCGCGACCGTCGCGAGCCAGGGCAGCAGCGACGCCGCCCGCTCGTCGAGCTGGTGCGCGCTGCGCCAGGCGCGGATCATCGTCTCCTGCACCACGTCCTCGGCCCAGTGCCGGTCGCCGCCGGTGAGCCGCAGCACGAACGACAGCAGCGGCCGGCCGTACACGCGGTAGAGCTCGGTCACGAGGACCTGGTCGTCCACGTCCGCCGGCGGGCGCCCGCGGAACCAGCTCCACCGGGCGAGCGGCTGGTCGGGGGACGCGGGCGCCCGGGTCGCGGTCGGTGATCGGTGGGCCATCGAGGGTCTCCGGCGGGGGTGCGGGGACGGGGACCGTGAGTCTGATGTCACGTCGGGGGGCAGTACGGCGGGCCCCCGGTGGACGGTTCAATGGGCGTCCGGGGAGCCTCGGGCGAGCCCTGGACCGGGACAATCCAGCCCGAGGCTTATTTGTTCGCCACTAGTTCCTTACCTGTGGCACCGTGAGCGCGGCGGACGCGTCCAATAGACGACCTCACCACCTCGCACAGGGAACGGAGGCGGCACCCTCCCGGGCACCGACCGACGGCGGTCCTCCACACCGGCAACACTCACTCCGCGCTTGGAGCGAATGCGGGGCCAACCGGCCCTACTTGCTCGGAGGACTACCGAGGGGCGGGATCGGGAGTGACAGGAAACGGGGAACACGAGCACAGGCACCACCCGGACAGGCCGTACAACCAGCTCTTCTATCGGCTGCTCCTGGCGGTGGACATCCAGGGCTACAGCAAGCGGGACGTGCGCGAGCAGCTGCTCGCGCAGCGGCAGCTGTCGGACGCGCTCGACCGGGCCGCGCGCGGCGTCGGCCTCGACCGCGACCGCTGGGAGAAGCAGGTCGGCGGCGACGGGGAGCTCGCCACCCTGCCCGAGGGGGTCGACCCGGCGCCGGTGGCCGGCGACTTCGTCCTCGAACTCGCGGCGGCGCTGCGTGAGGTCAACGACACCGCGGGGCAGGGCGCCCGGCACCGGCTGCGGGTGCGGCTCGCGCTGCACCACGGCACGCTGGCGGCCGGTCCGTTCGGGCCCGCCGGGGACGCGCCGATCGTCGTCCAGCGGCTGCTGGACGCCGGGCCGCTGCGCCGCCTGCTGATCGACGACAAGGGGCGCGACCTGGCCTACGTCGTGTCGGACTCGCTGTTCGAGGACGTCGTGCAGACCGGGTTCTGCGCCCTGCCCCCGGAGGCGTTCCAGCCGATCAAGGTCACCGCGAAGGGCGCCGCCTTCCGCGGGCACATCCTGACCGGCCGCGCCGCCGGAGAGCGCGAGACGGGCGGGGAGGGACGCGGCGGGCCGGAGGACCGGCCCGCCGCGCAGGCCCGCGTGTACGACTTCCCGGCCCTCGCCGTCCGCTAGCCGACGCTTGCGGCCCGGTGGCCGCGCCTTGCGGGGGCCCGGGCCCCGCGGTCCGGTCGCCCGGGGCTGGCTCCGGCTACGGTTGTGGCGTCCCGCGCCGGGAAGTGATCGGCCGTTTCCGGGGTTGACGCGTGTGACGGGCGAACGGTGATGGAGGCGGACGATGGCGGACGACGCGGCGCTGGCGAGGCTGCTGGCCGAGCACGACCTCGGGGTGCTGGCCACCCTCAAGCGGGACGGGCGGCCGCAGCTGTCCAACGTCAACTACCACTACGACGCCGGGCGCCGGCTCGTGCGGGTGTCGGTCACCGCCGACCGCGCCAAGGCCCGCAACCTGGCCCGCGACCCGCGTGCCAGCCTGCACGTCAGCTCCGCCGACGGCTGGTCCTACACCGTCGCCGAGGGCACCGCCGAACTGTCGGCCGTCGCCGCCGACCCCGGCGACGCGGCCGTGGAGGAGCTGATCTCGGTGTACCGCGACATCCGCGGCGAGCACCCCGACTGGGACGACTACCGCCGCGCGATGGTCGCCGACGGCCGCCTCGTCATCCGCCTGCACGTCGAACGCCTCTACGGCCGCCCGGCCGGCTGAGGCCCGGTCGGCTGAGGCCCGGGGGCTCAGGGCAGCAGGGCCGCCAGGACGCGGTTGTCGCCGCGCTGCCACAGCGTGCCGACCTCGGTGAACCCGGCGCCGCGCAGCGCGGACTCGTGGGTCGACAGGAACACCGACTCCGAGCCGTGGTGGTCGACCGTCTCCTCGCGCGCCGCCCGCAGTTCGGCGAGCGCGGGCTCGGCGGCGACCGCGTCCCACCACTGGCCCCACTCCTCGGGACGCCGGTCCGCCCACCGGCGCGCGGTCTCCCGCTCGCGCAGCGCCGCCTCCAGCGCGCCGAGGCCCGGCGCGCGGTCCCCGACCGTCAGGTTGTCGCCGTTGAGGAATAGCCCGCCGGGACGCAGCACCCGCGCCAGCTCGCCGTAGGTGACGCGCAGCTCCGCGCCGGTGATCCAGTGCAGCGCGGTCGTGCTGATCGCGGCGTCGGCCTGCCGGTCCAGGCGCAGCCGCGCGGCCCAGCCCGGCTCGCGCAGGTCGAGTTCGGTGAAGACCAGCCCGGTCCGCCCGGCGTGGACGGCCCGGCCGAGCCCCATCAGCAGCGGGTCGGTGTCGATCGCGACGACGGTGGCGCCGGGGATGCGGTCCAGGACGCGGCCCGCGAGCGAGCCGGGGCCGCAGCCGAGGTCCAGGACGAGCGGGTCGGGCCGCCCGAGCCCGGCCTCCAACGCGTCGATCATGACGGTGAAGCGTTCCTCGCGGTCGGGGATGTACCCCTCCTGCTGGGCGTCCCAGCGGGTGATCCACGTGTCGGCGACCTCGCGGGTGAGCATGGGCGGTCCCCTCATGTGACTGTCGTATAACCTTTGGACGGTGACACGCTAACCGGGAAGGGCGTAACTGGTCAAGTGAACTTCAACAGTCATACCGACACGGTGGTGCGGGCGGCCGTGGAGCTGGTCAACGTGTTCACCGGGGGGGAGCGGCGCGGCCGGCCCTACACGCCGCCCGGCCCCGACGAGCTGGCCGACGCCGCGCGCACGATCCTGTCGCTCAGCGACGGCGCCCCCGACCCCCGCCCGGAGCTGGACGAGCTCGCCGCCGTCGCCCGCGACCTGCGCGCCGTCTTCGAGGCGATCACCGCGGGCGACGTCGACGCGGCGGCCAGGCGGGTCAACGCGCTGCTGGACGCCACGCAGGCCAGGCCGCGGCTGGAACGGCACGACGGCGAGCCCTGGCACGTCCACTTCCACGGCAGCGGACGCGGCGTCGCCGACAGGTGGGGCGCGCCCTGCGCCACCGGCCTCGCGGTCGTCATCGGCAGCGAGCTCGGCGACCGCCTCGGCGTCTGCACCGCGCCGCACTGCGACCGCGTCTACGTCGACACCTCGCGCAACGGCACCCGCCGGTTCTGCGGCACCGCCTGCCAGAACCGGGTCAAGGCCGCCGCGTTCCGCGCCCGCGCGCAGACGCCCTGACGCCGCCGCGAGCGCGCACCGGGACAAGAGCCCGGACAAAAGGAGGTGCAGGCCGAGAGCACCCCGCAGTTCCCTCGGCCTGCACGAACATGGACGGCCCCGATCAGTGCCCGTCGGGGCCGTAGACCTCCCACAACTCGCCGGCGAAGAACCGGCCGAAGGCGACCAGCCTCCCGGCGCCGCCCGGCCCGAACGCGCGGAACGTCGCCAGCTGCCGCGCGAAGTCGGTCAGCTGGATGTGCAGCACGCCCGCGCCCAGCACGTGCGCGCCGTCCTCGCCGTCCGCGCCGACATGGCCGTCGAGGATCCGCACGTACAGCGTGGAGGTGTCGGGCCAGATCCGCGTCGGCGGGCCGTGCAGCACGTTCTTGGTGCCCGTCAGGGTGCGGGGCCGGTCCTCGCCGTCGGTGAAGTACAAGCGGTACCTCATCAGCCGTCGATCCTCCGCGCCGCCGGGCGCGAACAGGTTGAACCAGCCCCGCTGGACCGGACGCCGGCCCCCGTGGCCAGCGGCGTCGATCCATCCCTCGGCCAGCGCCGTGTGCTCGGGCTCGGCCAGGAAGCGGTCGGTGTCCTCGGCCGTGATCGTCAGCCGGAACGCCATGGCCTCGCGGCCGTCCGCGAGCTCACCCGCGCGCGGGTCGGACACCCCGTAGGTGACGTAGCCCTTCATCTCCTCGGTGAACGACAGCGACGTACGGTCCGGTACCGCCGGAGACCCCTCCGGCACCACCGGAGACCCTTCCGGTGTCTCCGGAGCTCCCTCCGGAGCCGGTGACCGGTCCGATGCCACGGCGAGCGATCCCCCGATGCCCTCGTGGCTCCCCGAGACCGATCCGATTCCGGCGGTGCGCGCGGCGGCCGCCCCGCACATGACCGGACCGTACGTCGAGTCGTTCCCCTGACCGCCGTCCCCCGGGCGGTCTCCGGAGCGGCTCCCCAGGCCGCCCCGGCCTCTCCCCTCCGCCGAGCCGTTCCCCCGGGACGGCTCGGCCCCCACGCCGGACGGAACGCTTCCCGAGGGCGCGCTCCCGTGCGCCGCGTCCGAAGACGGCGCGGGGCCGGACGGGACGGTGGAGAGCGTGCCCGTACCCCGTCGTCCGGGCACGCCCTCCAGCAGCCGCGTGGCCATACGGTCGGCCTGCGCGGCGATCGTGAGCGAGGGGTTCGGGCCCACCGGTCCCGGCATCGCCGCCCCGTCGGCGACGTACAGGCCCGGGTATCCGAACACCTCGCCGAAGGCGTCGCAGACGCCCTCGCTCTTGTGGACGCCCATGGGGGCGCCGCCCAGCGGATGGACCGTGATGATCCGCTTGCGGAACCACATCGGGTTGTCGGCGTACTCGGCGCCGAGCACGTCCGCGATGCGCTGCATCGTCTCGCGGACCCGCGCGAAGTGCGCCTCGCTGGTCCGCGTCGTCCAGTCGGCGGCGAGCCGGCCGTCGTCCAGCCGCAGCCGCCCGTCGGCGGTGTCGCGGCCCATGCCGAGCAGCGGCAGTGAGCTGACCGTCAGCGCGCCCTTCCCGATCAGGTCCGACAGCTCCGCGGACACGTTCGTGTCGGGGCGGTCCTTGAAGAACTCGGTGAACCGGTCCCACAGGAACTTCGCGACGCGCTCGATGTTGTTCTGGACGTCCAGCCCCTGGATCAGCCAGTCGGCGAACCCTGGGTAGCCGCCGTCCTGGATGTAGGCGCCGCGGCCCGCGCCCGACACCCCGTCCAGCTCGTCGGCCAGCCGGATCGCGCTGGTGATCACCGGGCCGCGCGCCGCGTCCAGCGCCCGGACGCGGTTGCGGTCCTTGGCCTTCAGCAGGAACGTCAGCAGGTCGCCGTTGCCGCTGAACCGGGTGCCGAGCGCGCGGCTCAGCCCCGGGAACGCCTTGTGCGACTTCAGCAGCAGGTACGTCGTCCCGTACGTCCCGGCGCCGAGGACCAGCCGGTCGCACGAGATCGTCGCCATCCGCGAGCGGCCCCCGCGCGCGGTCAGGTCGACGTGGTGGACGTAGTCGACCTCGTACCCGCCGCCGTGCCGCGGCCGGATCGCCTTCACCTCGTGGGAGGTGCGCAGGTCGGCGCCGTGGTGGGCGGCCGCGGACAGGTAGGTGTGGTCGAGGCTGTTCTTGGACCCCTCGTTGCAGCCGATGTTGCACTCACCGCACAGCCGGCACGTCCGCCGCCCCACCCCGTGGACGTTGCCGTACCCGGGGTCGACGATCGGCAGGCTCAGCCCCGGCGCTCCGCCCCGTTCGGCCGCGAAGCTCACCGCGAGCGGCGGCAGCGTGCACTGGAGCCCCAGCTCGGCCGCCGCGTCCTGCATGGCGTGCGCCTTCGGGGTGTCGTCGAAGGGCTGGTGGCCGAGCGGGTAGGGGGTCGCGCCCATCATCCGCTCGACCTCGTCGTAGTGCGGGTCGAGGTCGGCGCGGGAGACGGGCCACGACTCATACCCGCCGCCCGGTATCGCCTGCTCGGTGACGAACCAGTGCTCGTCCTTGCGCAGCAGCACGTTGGCGTAGATCAGCGACCCCCCGCCGAGCCCCGCCGACACCACCGAGTCGCAGCCCTTGAACGACCACACGTCGTACATGCCGTACAGGCCGGCGGCGGGGTCCCAGAACGCCCGTCCCATCTCGTGCGGCGAGCGCGGGAAGCTGCCCGGCGGGTACGGCTGGCCGCGCTCCAGCAGCACGACGGACCGTCCGGCCTCGGCCAGCCGGTACGCGGCGACCGAGCCCCCGAATCCGGACCCGACGACCACGGCGTCAACGTGTTCCATACCAGTCACCAGTCAGTGTGCTTTCCGCTCGTGAGCGTCACGGTGCTCATGCGCTGTGCCGCTTGAGGAAGTCGACGATGCGCGGAAAGACGTCGATGTGGGCGTTCTTGCCGATCAGGGGGTCCAGGTGCCCGTAGCCGGGCAGCACCGCCAGCTCGTGGCGTCCGGGCGCGGCCTTCTCCAGGATCTTGTGGAGGTGGACGTTGGAGTCGGTGAAGACCCGGTTGCGGTCGGGCGCGAGCAGCAGCATCGGCGTGCGCACGTCCTTGGCCTTCGTCAGGTAGCTCAGCGGCAGGCGTGCGTACCGCGTGTCGGTCGGCGCGTACTTCACCGACTGGCCGGCCTCGACCATCTTGCGGACGTGCCGGTAGTAGTTCAGCCCGGACGCCGAGCAGATGTCGGCGACCCGCGCGTGCGTCTCGGGCAGCAGGTTGGAGTGCTCGTACATCGCGGGCCTGCCCGCGCCCCACTGGAAGCTCTGCATGTGGCACGCGCTCGTCCGGCACTCGTCGTGGAACAGCGACACCGCCTGCGACAGCATCCAGGGCCGCGTGAACGCCGGCGCCTGCCCGAACCTCGGGTCGATGAACGGCAGCCCGACCACGTACTCCAGCAGCCAGGTCCCGAGCGACAGCTTCAACTTGGAGAACGCCGGGACGCGCGGGGTGAGCGACACGCTGTTGCAGGTCAGGCTGGCGATGTCCTCGATCAGCCCGGCGAACAGGCTCATCGAGAACGACACCGCGCCCAGGCAGTGCGCGATGACGTGGACGCGGCGGTCGCCGACGTGCCGGCGCAGCTCGCGCATCGTCGCGGGGAAGTCGTAGAGCGCGATGTCGTCGAGGTTGTAGCGGTGCGTCTCCCCGTCGTAGGGGAACCGGCCGCTCATCCGGAAGTCGACCGCCCAGACGTCGCCGAAGCCGTTGTCGAGCAGGTGGCTCGCCAGGTTCCGGTGCTCGGGCATGATGAAGACATCGCTGGCGGACGTGAGCCCGTGGACGAGGAGGACGACGTCGTCGCTCTCACTCCGCAGGAAGCGGGTCAGGTTCAGGCCGAGGCCGTCCTCCGTCCCGAACGGGTGCACCGATACCTCGGCGTCGCGCACTCCTTCGAGTGTGAAACGCGAGATCGTGCGTGTCATGTTCCTCACCTCCGTCGTCCCCGCAATGATGATGCGGTGACCGGCCCATACTCGGCATCGTGGTAAACCCTTACTTCTTCCCCGACCTGGTCAGCGGGGACGGGACACGGCGGCACCGGGCATACGTAACATCTGTGACGGTCCCTGCGGCGCAGATGTTCTGGAACCTGCCAGACTGTCCGAGATTGGACACGTTGGCACGCTCCAACTCGCCCGCTCGAAGCGGAACCTTCAGGAAAAGGCCCGGTCAGCCGCTCTGCGCACCAGGGTCGGCCTCGGTCCGGGTCAGGGCGCTCACCACGCCGACCCGCGAAGTCACCCCGAACTTTGTGAAGATGTGCGACAGGTGCGTCTCGACGGTGCGGATGCTGACGAACAGCCGCTCGGCTATCTGGGAGTTCGAGCATCCCTCGACCACGAGCGTGGCGACCTCGTACTCCCGCTTGGACAGCCCGCCGGGCAGCCCGGAGCGGCGGCCGTTCTTGGAGGGCACCCGCACGCCGATGCGGCGCTGCTCCCGCACGGCCTGGGCGTGCAGCGTGCGCGCCCCGCAGGAGGAGAAGACCCCGGCGGCCAGCCGCAGCTGCTCGCGGGCGGCGGGCCGGTCGCCCGCCTCGGCGTGCGCGGTGCCCGCCCGCAGCCGGGCCCGGCCGGCCTCGATCTGGTGCCCGGCCTCCTCGAACATCTCCGCCGCCCGCAGCGCCTCCCGCGCCGCCCGCTCCGGGTCGGTGAGCTGGAGCGCGTGCGCGCGCGCCAGGTGCGCCAGCGCGTTGTGCGCCTCCAGGCCGGGGATGACGAACCCCTCGGTGCGCTCCACCCAGCTCCGCGCGGCGTCGGCGCGGTTCCGGCCCGCCTCCAGGGCCGCCATCACCTCGCACAGCGACAGGTGGGTCCGCTGGTCCAGCGGGCCCGCGAGCGCGACCGTGACGGCGTCGGCCGCCTCGTCCAGGCGGCCGAGGCCGAACAGCGCCATCGCGCGCGCGTAGCGGGCCATCGACCCCCACCACTCGCCGACGCCCTCGCCGCTCTCGATCGCCTCCTCGGCGTGGGCCAGCGCGGACTCCTCGTCCCCCGACCAGCCCGCGACGAGGCTCTGCTGGGTGAGCGCGAACACCAGCTGCTGCCCCGAGTGGTGCAGCCGCGCCTCCTCGACTGCCTCCTCGGCGGTGACCGCCGCCTCCTCCAGCCGGCCGAGCATCCCGTACGCGCGGGCCAGGCCGGCGGTCAGGTTCGTCACGACGTAGAGCTGGCCCGTCCGGCGGGCGACGGCGCTGGCGCGCTGGAACTTGCCGACCGCGGAGAGGAACTGGCCCGTGAACGTCTCGGCCCAGCACAGCCAGGCGATCGCGTCCATCCACTCGGCGAGGTGCTCGTCGGGGGCGCCGTCGACCAGGACGTTCGCGGCGTCCAGGTAGCGCAGCGCGTCCTCGACGCGGCCCGCCGCGAGCGCGGGCATCGGACGCAGCGCCGCGACGGCCAGCTTCAGGCCGGGCTCCCAGTCCTCGGAGTCGTCGGGCATCAGGTCGAGCACGGCCTGCGCGCCGCGGAAGTCGATGCGCATCATCCGCTCGGCGACCAGCCGCATCCGCAGCGGCACGGCGGCGGGGGAGCGGGGGTCGGGCATGCGGCGCAGCTCGTCCAGCAGCAGGGCCCGCGCCTCGTGCGGGCGGCCGAGCTGGCGCTCCATCAGCGCGGCGAGCCGGGCGGCGCGCGCCCGGCGCTCGTAGTCGTCCTCGGGGAGCATCTTGAGCACGTTGCGCGCGGTCTCGCGGCCCGCGGCGAGGTGTCCGCCGACGGTCTGGACCTGCGCCAGCTCCATCATCAGCTCCAGCCGGGACGGCAGGCCCGAGCCGTCCTCGCCGGGCTCCGCTCCGCCGGGCCGCGCCTCCGGCTGCGTCTCGGGCATGAGCCGCAGCGCCGCCTGGAGCCAGTGCGCGGACGTCGCCGGGGCCTGCGCGGCGAACGCGCGCGCGGCCTCCACCAGCGTCGCGATCGCGTGCCGGTCGCCCGCCCGGCCGGACCGCTCGATGTGCCGGGCGCGGACGGCGGCGGGCGCGCCGATCCCGGTGAGGTAGGCGGCGATCCGGCCGTGCGCGGCGAGCCGCCACCCGGCCGCGGCCGACCGGTAGGCGGCGTGCCGGACGAGCGGGTGCCGGAACCGGAACCGCTCGGCGTGCGGGCGGACGATGTCGCGGGCGACCAGCTCGTCCAGCGCCGCGAGCGCGACCTCCTCGCTGACCTCGGCAGCGGCGGCGGCCAGCAGCGGCGGGAACTCGTCGGCCGCGACCGCCGCGCTCTGCGCGATCAGCAGCGCGTCCGGCGACAGGCCGCTCAGCTCCAGCTGGAGCGCCGCGCGGACGGCGGGCGGCAGGTCGCCGTCGGGCTGCCCCACGGTCAGCGGCTCGCGGGTGCGGACGAGCGCCTCCAGGTAGAAGGGGTTGCCGCCGCTGGCCCGGTACAGCTCGCGGGAGCGCGTCCCGCTGAAGCGGGGGCCGAGCAGCTCGACGACCTCGGCCTCGGTGAGCGGCTCGACCGACAGCTGCCGGCCGCCGACCGCCCGCACCGACGCCTGCACGAGCGCGGCCAGCCGCGCCGACGCCTGCGCCGGACGGTAGGCCAGCGCGATCAGCACCCGGGCGCGCGGCGGGTGCCGGACGAGGTGGTCCAGCAGCTCGATCGTGGCGTCGTCGGCCCAGTGCACGTCGTCCAGGATCAGGACGAGGCCGGAGGGGGCGGCCAGCTCCTCCAGCAGGTGCCGCACCGCCCGGTAGAGCTGGTAGCGCGCCACCGGTGTGGCCTCGGCGCCGGGCGGACCCGCGGCGACGCCGTCGCTGAGCGCGGTGAACAGCGCGGGGAAGACGGGCGCGAGCAGCCGGATCGTCGCCTGGCTGAGATCGGGGAAGTGCTCCTCCAGGTGGTCGTCGAGCGCGTCGACGACCGCGCCGAACGGCATCTCCTGCTCGAACTCGGCCGCGCGGCCGGACAGGATGCTCAGCTTGCGCGCGTCCGCCGCCGAGACCAGCTCGGTCAGCAGCCGGGTCTTGCCCGCGCCGGGCTCCCCGACCAGGGCCAGGAACCGGAAGGCGGCCGCCGCCGTGTCGTCCAGGGCCTCCTCGAAGTCGTGGAGGACGGCCCGCCTGCCGACCAGGGGAGCGCCGTTCGCGGTCGCTTCGTTGCGCTGGCCCGTACGACCCTCCATGTCCACACCCCAACAGCGACAGGCGGTCGATACGCCGTTACCTGAGAATCCGCGGAAATTACCTTATCGAGTCATACGTCAATAAGACGGGACAACACGCCCATGATCACGGCACGGCCCCGGCGGGCCGGGTCCCTCGCGGGACCGAGTTGTCCATAGCTATCAACCGCCGAGGAGGGCCCCGTGTCAACCTCGGGGAGGTAAACCGTTCCGGACTCGTCACCATGCGTGCCCCACCCTCCAGGCCCCCGCCCCGCCCCCCGGGCGGGACCGGGAGCTCCGCCGGGAGGCCGCCGCCGACACCCCCGTCGCGGCCGCACGCGCCGAGCATAAACCGCGAACCCCGCCCGGTGCCGGGAGTTATTGTTTTGGACGGTGTCTAAGCAGGTCAGCGCAGTATTAGGACCTCCAGGACGCGGGGCCCGTGGACGCCCTCCACCCGGGTCAGCTCGATATCGCTGGTGGCGGACGGGCCCGACACGAACGTCAGCGGGCGGCGCGGGTCGAGCCGCCGCAGCGCGTCCGGCACGTCCGGCGCGATCTGGTCGGCGCGGACGACGATCAGATGGAAGTCGGGGACCAGCGAGAGCGCGCGCGGCCCCTGCTCCGGGCCGTGGTCCAGGACGATCGTGCCGGTCTCGGCGATCGCGACCGCGCATGCGGTGACCGCGCCGGCCAGTCCGTCCAGGTCGGCGACGGACGGGTCGCGCGCGACGGGTGCGCCGGCCGTCCATTCCGCCGGCAGGCCGCCGGGCACGCCGTACACGCCGGGACGCGCCGCGAGCCGCTCGGTGACGACCGCCGCCACGTCCGTCGCGGAAGCCTCCAGCACGGTCGCGCGGTAGTCGGCGACGCGCTCGGCGAACAGCGCGACGGTGGCGTCGGCGTCGCCGGTGTGGTGTTGGCCCAGGTAGCGGCGGTCGATCCGGGCGAGGCCGGCCTCGACCTCGGCGGCCGGGCGCACCGGCGCCGCCCGGTCGATCCGCCGCAGGATCTCCTCGCGCGCGTTCACTCGTCCTCGCCCCCGTTCGTCCTGGCCCACCAGGCGCGGAACGACTCGGGCGGCGGCACGGGCGTGTCGCGGGTGTCGGACCAGGCGCGCAGTGGACCGGGCAGCCGCCGGATCCGGCCGCGGCGCCCGGCCAGGCGGCGGGACGCGGACGCGGCGCGCTGCGCGAGCGCCAGCCGGGTCGGGGAGCGCAGCGTCCACCCGGCCGCCGCCATCGCCGCGCGCTCCAGCCGGTGCCGCGGGCCCCGCTCGACCGCGCGGGCCCGCAGGTGCACCAGCACCTCGGGGATGTCGATCGCGACCGGGCACACCTCGTAGCACGCGCCGCACAGCGACGAGGCGTAGGGGAGCGAGGCGTCGATGTCCGACCCGACGCCCCTGAGCTGCGGCGACAGGATCGCGCCGATCGGGCCCGGGTAGGGCGAGCCGTAGGCGTGGCCGCCCGCCCGCCGGTACACCGGGCACACGTTCAGGCAGGCCGAGCAGCGGATGCAGCGCAGCGCCTGCCGCCCCACCTCGTCGGCGAGCGTCGCCGAGCGCCCGTTGTCGAGCAGGACCAGATGGACGTCGCGCGGCCCGTCGCCGGGATGGACGCCCGTCCACGCCGAGGTGTAGGGGTTCATCCGCTCGGCCGTGGACGAGCGCGGCAGCAGCTGGAGGAACACCTCCAGGTCCCGCCAGGCCGGGACGATCTTCTCCACGCCCATCACGGAGATCAGCGTGTCCGGCAGCGTCAGGCACATCCGGCCGTTGCCCTCCGACTCCAGCACGACCAGCGTCCCGGTGTCGGCGACCGCGAAGTTCACCCCCGACACCGCGACCCTCGCCGACAGGAACTTGTCGCGCAGGTGCCGCCGCGCCGCCTCGGCCAGCTCGGCGGGCGCGTCGGTCAGCCCCTCGGGCGCGCCGTCCATCGCGCGCAGGAAGATGTCGCGGATGTCGGACCTGTTCCGGTGGATCGCCGGGACGAGGATGTGCGACGGCCGGTCGTCGCCGAGCTGGACGATCAGCTCCGCGAGGTCGGTCTCGTGCGCGGTGATCCCCTCCGCCGCGAGCGCCTCGTTCAGCCCGATCTCCTGCGTCGCCATCGACTTGACCTTGACGACCTCGGTCTCGCCGGTGGCCCTCACCAGGTCGGCGACGACGCGGTTCGCCTCCGCCGCGTCCCGCGCCCAGTGGACCGTCCCGCCCGCCGCGGTGAACCGCTCCTCCAGCAGCCGCAGGTAGTGGCCGAGGTTCGCCAGCACGTGGTCCTTGATCTGGCGGCCCGCCTCGCGGAGCGCCGCCCAGTCCTCCAGCTCCGCGACGGCGGCGGCGCGCCGTTCCCGGATCGTGGTGGTGGCGTGGGCGAGGTTGCGGCGCAGCCGCGCGTCGGCGACGGCGGGCCCGGCCGCGTCGGGGAAGGAGGGCATCCCCAGGTAGGTCGGCATCGCCTCGGGAGACGGGGCGTTCACAGCGGGTCCTCCTCGGTCGAGGCGAGGATCTCGGCCAGATGGACGGAGCGGACGCCCGAACGGGTCCGGCCGAGTGCGCCGCCGATGTGCATCAGGCAGGAGTTGTCGGCCGCGCACAGCGTCTCGGCGCCGCTCGCGTGGACGGCGGCCACCTTGTCCGCGCACATGGCCGCCGAGACGTCGGCGTTCTTCAGCGCGAACGTCCCGCCGAAGCCGCAGCACTCCGCCGCGTCCGGCAGTTCGACCAGGTCGATGCCGCGCACCGCGCGCAGCAGCCGCAGCGGCCGGTCGCCGACCCGCAGCATCCGCAGCGAGTGGCAGGTCGGGTGGTAGGTGACGCGGTGCGGGTAGGACGCGCCGACGTCGGTGACGCCCAGCACGTCCACGAGGAACTCCGACAGCTCATGGACGCGGGACGCGACGCCCGCGGTCCGCGGCGCCAGCCGGGGATGCCAGTCGCGGATCATCGCGGCGCAGGACGCGGACGGCGTCACCACCGCCTCGCAGCCCTCGAACGCCTCGGCGAACCCCTTCACCAGGCGCAGCGCCCGCCGCCGGTAGCCGGTGTTGAGGTGCATCTGCCCGCAGCACGTCTGGGCGGAGGGGAACTCGACATCGTGGCCGAGGCGCCGCAGCAGCCGCACGACCGCCTTGCCGGTGTCCGGATAGAGGGTGTCGTTCACGCACGTGAGGAAAAGCGCGATCTTCACCCCACCGTCGTACCCGGTCCCCGCCCCGCCAGTCGAGACACCGCGCCAGTCGGAGCACGCTGACAAGGAGAAAAGGAGAAGGGGACGGCCGGTGCCCGGACCGTGCGCTCGCGCGCACCGTCCCCACCCGGGCGACCGGCCGTCCCTGTGGGCCCGCTCGACCAAGGGAACCCGAACAGACAACGACGGACCCCCGCCAGAAGTTCTCATTCGCGGAGGATCAATTTCGGCGAGTTTTCGGTGTAACGCGCGGGCGTCGGGGCGAGCGTCCGGGGCGCCGTCCGGTGGAGGCCGCGCGCATCGCCCCCCGGTGAGGTGGCCGCGCCAGGTATCACCGCTGGTCAGGGGGGTATGGCCGTCGGGGCGAGCGGCGGGGGGCGAATCGGGGGCGAGATGGGCGAGGTCATCAGGGCAGTGCTGCCGCTCACGTTGGGGGTGCTGGTCAGCCCGATTCCGATCATCGCGATCGTGGCCCTGCTGCTGACGCCGCGCGCGCGGGACGCGGCGCTCGGGTTCCTGGCGGGGTGGACGGCGGGCATCGTCGCCGCGACGACGGTGCTACTGGTGATCGCGAACGTCATCGGGATGAATTCCGACACCGGCGAACCGAAGACATCGGTGTCGGTGATCGTACTGCTGCTGGGCATCCTCGTGCTCACGATCGCCGTCCGGCAGTGGACGGGGCGGCACGAGGACACCCACCGCAACCGCCTGGAGGGCGTCACGCCGGTGCGGGCCGTCCAGCAGGGGCTGCTGCTCTCGATCCTCAACCCCACGAACCTGCTGATGTTCGTCGCTGCGGCGATCGCGGTGTCGCAGGGCCTGCTGAGCGTCGGCGGGGAGGTCGTGGCGGTCGCGGTGTTCTCGCTCGTCGCGGCGTGCGGGGTGGCGGTCCCGGTGGTCGTCTACCTGGTCGACGCCGCGCGGTGGCGGCCCCGGCTGGACGCACTCGGCGCGTGGCTGGAGCCGAACCGCGCGACGGTCGTCTCGGTGCTGCTGCTGGTGATCGGGGTCGTCCTGCTGGCCAAGGGCATCGGCGGCCTGATCGACTGAGGCTCCGCTACCCCAGCAGGGCCAGCTCCAGATGGGCGGAGACGATCCAGTTGGGGACGTCGACGACCTCGGAGATCTTCAGGTCGGCGGCGACGCTCGCCAGCAGGTAGGCGTCGGCGGGGGCGAGGCCGGTGCGGGCGGCGACCTCGGCGACGAGGTGGCGGGTGGCGTCCCGGGCCGCCTCCATCAGGTCGGGGCCGATCCCGGTGGTGACGAGGGCGCGGCCCGTGCGGTGGGTGCGCGGGTCCGACTCGATGAGCGGGGTGGGCGGTGCGGCGCCCTTGCGCAGCCCCACCCGGAGCCGGATGGACGCCTCGGTCTCGATCCCGGTGCCGCAGACCTCGCCGTCGCCCATCGCGGCGTGCGCGTCGCCGAGCGACAGCAGCGCGCCGTCCACCCCGACCGGCAGGACGAGCCGGGCGCCGGGCCCGACGTGCCGGATGTCCATGTTGCCGCCCCAGCGTCGCGGCGGGACGATCGAGTGCGCGCCGGGCTCGGGCGGTGCCACCCCGATCGTGCCGATCATCGGGACGACCGGGACGCGCACTCCCGGCAGCGGCTCGGCGACCCCGTCCGCGATCTTGGAGACGCGCAGGTGCGGGTCGGGGAAGTCGTCGGCGAGCAGCCCGAAGCCGGGGATGCTCGCGGTCCAGCCCCAGTCGCCGACCGCCATCTCCAGCACGTCGATCACCAGGGCGTCCCCGGGGCGGGCGCCCTCGACCAGGAACGGTCCGGTCACCGGGTTGACTTGGGCGAAGTCGAGCGCGGCGACCTCGGCGGTGCCCGCGTCCGGGCCGAGCTGCCCGCCGCTCGCGTCGGCGGTCTCGACCGTGAACTCCGCGTCCGGGACGAGCGAGACGACGGGCGGGATCGCGTTGTTCCAGGCGTTGTGCACGCTCGTGCGGCGGATGTGCATCAGTCCTCCAGGTTCAGGTCGGTCCCGCGGCCCGAGAGCCGGTAGAACACCAGCACCAGGACGCCGGCGGCGAGCCAGGCCAGCCCGCCGGTCTTGGCCCGCGCGTCGGCGTTCCACAGCACCGAGCCTATGATCACCGCGCCGAGCGCCGGCGCCACGACGTGCAGGTGCCAGCGCGTGCTCCGGTTCCGCAGCGTGAAGTGCACGAACACCGCGAGGTGCAGCAGCAGGAACGCGAACAGCGCCCCGAAGTTCACGAGCGACGACAGCAGGCTCACCTGGCCGGTGAACGACAGCCCGAGCACGAGCGAGATCGCCGCGACGAACAGCAGGGCGCGCTCGGGCGTCCGCCGCGTCGGGTGGACGTGCGCGAGGAAGGCGGGCAGCTTGCGGTCGCGGGCCATGCTGAACAGCAGCCGGGACGTCGCGGCCTGCGCCACCAGCGAGTTCGCCACGCCGGTGGCGAGCGCCGCCGCCACCGCCGTCATGTTCTTGAGCCAGCCCCCGCCCGCGATCCAGGCGATGTCGTAGAACGCGGAGTTGGTGGCCTCGTCCCCGGCGAACTCGGTGCGGCCGGGCACCAGCAGCGCCGCGATCCACGTCTGGACGACGAACAGCCCCGCGACCAGGCACAGCGCCAGCAGCGTGGCGCGCCCGACCAGCCGCCGGTCGCCGCCCGCCACCTCCTCCGACAGCGTGGAGATCCCGTCGAAGCCGAGGAAGCTCAGCACCGCGACCGACAGCGCCCCGAAGATCAGACCCGGCGTCAGCAGGTCGGGGTTGACCAGCGGGTCGAAGGAGAACCGCGCGCCGTTCTCGCCGCGCGCGACGGCGGCGGCGCCGAAGGCGACGAACACCGCGAGCGCCACCAGCTCGGCGAGCAGGAACAGCCGGTTCAGCCGCGCGGTCGTCTCGATGCCCAGGTAGTTGATCACTGTGTTGACCACGACGAACATGACGATCCAGCACCACTGCGGCACCTCGGGCCGCAGCGCGTGCAGCGCCGCCGCGCTCATCACGTACAGCAGGGTCGGGACGAGCAGGTAGTCCAGCAGGATCGCCCAGCCCGCGAGGAAGCCGGCCTTGTCGTTGATGCCGCGCCCCGCGTAGGAGTAGACGGACCCGGCGATCGGGAACGCGCGCGACATCTCCCGGTAGCTGAGCGCGGTGAACGCCATCGCCACCAGCCCGATCAGGTAGGTCAGCGCGACCATGCCCCTGGACTCGTTGAACACCGCCCCGAAGATCGTGAACGGCGCGATCGGGAGCATCATCACCAGGCCGTACACGACCAGGTCGGGCAGCCGGAGCGAGCGGCGGAGCTCCTGGGCGTAGCCGAAGGACTCCAGCGTCCGCGCGCCGGAATCCTCCGGCGCGGGCTCCGCGGGCTCGGAACGGGCGGTCGTCATGGCGCACACGCCTTTCGGTCGGCCGCGCGGGCCGGTGGGAGCGGACGGACGCGGCTGTGAGAATATGCCGAGAAAGGTCTAAGTTCTAGACCTTTCCAGCGGGCCGGGGGCGGCGTGCGGGGCGGAAGCGTGCCAAGGGGACGGGACGGCGAGGGGCAGGGCGGGGCGGGCGGGCTCGGCCCGCTGCGTCCGGCGCGGACCGGCGAGCAGGTCGCGCACCGGCTGGCGACGGCGATCGCGCTCGGCGAGTTCGGCCCCGGCGACCGGCTGCCCAGCGAGCGCGACCTGGCCGCGCTGCTGCGGGTGAGCCGGGAGAGCGTCCGGGCCGCGCTGCGGGTGCTGGCCCGCTCGAACCTGGTGGAGATCCGGCGCGGACGCGGCGGCGGCGCGTTCGTCGTCGCCGCGAAGGACGAGTCCGGCCGGGCGGCCGCGCCGGAACCCTGGGCGGAGCTCGCCGAACTGCTCGACTACCGGCGCCTCGTCGAGGGCATGATCGCCCGGACCGCCGCCGAGCGCGCCGGTGCCGCCGACCACGCCGCCCTCGCCCGCGCGCTGGCCGCCTGGGACGCCGCCGCCACGACCGCGCAGGCCCGCGAGCGCGACGCGGGGCTGCACCACGCGGTGGCCCGCGCGACCCACAACGGACGCCTCGTCCAGCTGCACGAGCGGCTAGCGTCGGAGCTCGCCCTCGGCGTCCCATCCGGCCCGGACGACACCGCCCGGGCCCACCACCACGCCCTGGTCGCGGCGATCGCGCGCGCCGACGGCGACGGTGCCGCCCGCGTCGCGACCGAGCACTTCACCGTCGCCGACGCCACCCTCACCCCCCACCCCCACTGACCCCCGCCCGGGGCCGACCGCGCGGGTTCACCGGGCGGTCATCCGCCGGGTGACCGGGCGTTCCGCGCGGCGGGGACGTTGCCGGGGTGTGCACCGTCCCCCGCCTCCGCTCCCGGCCGGGACGCGTGGCCGCCGTCGCCGCGCTGGTGGCGTCCGCGGCCGCGTCCGGCCCCGTGCCCGGCGTCCCGCCCGCCCCCGCACCCGTCCGCGTCGCGGTGGCCGCCGCCCCCGCGCCCACCGGGCCGTGCCGGGGTTCGGCGCCCGCCGACTTCGACGGCGACGGCGCGTCCGACCTCGCCGTGGGCGCGCCGCACGCCGCCGTCCACGGGCAGGCGCGGGCGGGCGCGGTGGCCGTCCGCGCCGCGTCCGGTGTGACCTGGCTGGACGGGGACGGCGCGGCCCGCCTCGGCGAGGGCTTCGGCGGCGGGCTGGCCTCGGGCGACTTCGACCGGGACGGCTGCGGCGATCTGGCCGTCGGCATCCCCGACCGGGTCTTCGGGGCCCGCCGTCCCGGCGCCGAGGGCGCGGGCGCGGTGCGGATCTACCTGGGCTCCCCGTCCGGGCTCCGGCCCGGGCCGCTGCTGACGGCGCGCTCCCTGCACCGCCCCTACGGCACCGACCGCTTCGGCGCGTCCCTCGTCGCCGCCGACCTGGACGGCGACCACGACGACGAACTGGCCGTCGGCGCCCCGGGGCTGCGGGGCGGCGGCGGGGTCGCGGTCTTCGGCCTGCGCGGGCGGACGCTGCGCCCCGGCCCGCTGATCACGCAGCGGACGTCGTGGGTGGGCCAGTCGGCGGCGGAGACCGACGGGTTCGGGAGCGTGCTCGCGGCGGGCGACTTCGACGGCGACGGCCGCGCCGAGATCGCCGCCGGCGCCCCGGACGACGGCGCGCGCGGCGCGGGCACGGTGACCGTCCTCGACCCGCTGGAACGGTCCGCGAACTACGTGTCGCAGGACGAGCCCGCCGTGGACGGCGCGTCCGAGCGCGCCGACGGCTTCGGTTCCGCGCTCGCCGCCGCCGACCTCGACGGCGACGGCCGCGACGACCTCGCCGTCGGCGTACCCGGCGAGGACCGTGACGGCTCCGCTGACCTCGCCTCGGGCGCCGTCCAGATCCTCGCGGGCCCCGGCATGACGCAGATCGGGCCCACCCGGTACGGACGCGGCGACTACGACCGCCTCGGATCGGCGCTCGCCACCGGTGACCTGGACGGCGACGGATCCGCCGACCTCGCGGCGGGCGCGCCCGGCGCCGGAACGGTCCTCGTCCTGCGCGGCAGGAGGCGCAGGGCGACGACGATCACCGCGCCGCTCGCGCCCTACAGCCGGTTCGGCGGCGCGCTGGCCGCCCACGGCCGGACGCTGCTGGTCGGCGCGCCGGGCGCCGACGGCTTCGGCGGCGCGGTCTTCGAGTTGACCGCGCCGCCCGGGCGGCCGAAGCGGATCCCGCTGCCCGCCCGGGGCCTCACCGGATACAGCCTCGGCTGACCGTCAGCCCAGGCGACGAATGCGGCCGCGCGTGGGCAGACCGAGCAGGGCGAGCACCCTCAGGCCCCGCCGCGACCCACCGCCCCACGGACGCACAACCACGCACGTCAGGCAAGGTTTCACCGCCCAGGTCGTCGGCCACGGTCGTCAGGCTTGGTCGACCTGGAGGTTGGTGCGGTGAGCGTCCTTCGGCGGCGGCCCGCGTCAGGGGCACCGCCCAGGCTGTCGGTCGCGGTCGTGGGGCGTGGTTTTGTCGGCCAGGCCGTTGGGTGTGGTGGTCAGGCGCGGTCGACTTGGAGTTTGGCTCGGTAGGCGTCCTTGGGGAGCGGCTTCGTTGACTGCCGTTCGGGGGTGAGTCCGACCAGCGAGACGCGGAAGCCGGGGACGGCCGCCGTCTTCGCGGTCGTGCCGGCGACGTGCAGGTCGTGGGCGGTGGGGGCGGCGTTCTCGGCGGTGATCGTCAGGCGCACCGTCGCGTCGCCCGCCCAGACGCAGTTGACCGTGACCGGGCAGCGGCTGTCGTCGCGGACCTCGTCGAACCGGACGGTGAGGCCGCCGCCGTCCAGCCGTCCGGTCTCGCCCGGCGCGAGCGTGAACGCCGCGCCCGGTTTGATCGTGGGGCCGTCGGTGCCCGCGGACGCGCCCGACGCGCACGCGGCGAGCGCGGCCACGAACGGGACGAGCAGCAGGAGCGGGAGCGGCCGGAGTCTCATGTCGGCCATGATTCCTCCTGGAACAGGGAGCTGGCATGACTTCGACGCGTGTCTTCCGTTCCCGGTTCCCTTCGGGCCCGACTCAGCGGGACGAACCCGACAGCGACCGTGCGCCGTCCGGGACGGTGAACGCCGCCGCCACCGACGACGGCGCGCCCCGGCGGGTGACGTGGGGCAGCGTGTGGAACTCGGCGCGCAGCTCACCGGCGCCGACGCGGCCGAGCAGGAAGCCCCGGCGCTGGTCGATGAGCGCGATGTGCGGGTTCTCGGCGCGGACGGCCGCGTTCTCGGCCGGGTCGTGGTAGCCGTCGCCGTCGCTGGAGACCGACGTGGCGACCAGCTCCACGCCGACCGGTGCGGAGGACGGGTCGTCGAAGTCGGCCAGCAGGTCGCAGGCGTGCGCCACGTGCACGTCGCCGGTGAGCACGACGGGGTTGGCCGCCCGTGAGGCGGTCAGGGCGCGGGTGAGCCGGTCGCGTTCGGCGGCGTAGCCGTCCCAGCCGTCCAGGGCCATCGCGCGGCCGGGGCCGAGCCGCAGGTCGCGCTGGGCGAGGAACACCTGCTGCGCCAGGATGTTCCAGCGGGCCCGCGACCCGCGCAGGCCCGCCTCCAGCCAGCGGAGCTGCGCCGGGCCGAGCAGGGCGCGGCGGGTGTCCAGGCGGTCGTCGCAGCCGGCGCGCAGCCCGTCCTCGCAGGGCTGGTCGGAGCGGAACTGCCGGGTGTCGAGCAGGTGCAGCGCCGCCGTCCCGCCCCACTCCAGGCGGCGCGTCAGCGTGATCCGGCCGTCCCGGCGGAACGCCGAGGGGCGCAGCGGCATGTGCTCGTAGTAGGCGCGGATCGCGGCCCGCTTGCGCGCCGGGAACCCGGGGACCTTCGTGCCCGGAACGTTCCCCGCCCAGTTGTTCTCCACCTCGTGGTCGTCCCAGATCACCGCCCAGGGCGCGGCGGCGTGCGCGGCCCGCAGGTCGGCGTCGGTGCGGTACTGGGCGTGCCGCCGCCGGTAGTCCGCGAGCGTCAGGCACTTGCCGGGCGTGTGCCGCCGGACGACCGGGACGGTCTCGTCGTCGCCCGCCGCGTCCTCGTAGAGGTAGTCGCCCAGGTGCACGACCAGGTCGGGGTGCCGCTCGGCCAGCCGCCGGTAGGCGGTGAAGTAGCCGCGCTCGTAGTCCGCGCACGACACGGCCCCGAACGTCAGCGGGGCCATCGCGCCGGGCGCCGGGGCGGTCCGCGTCCGCCCGGTGGGGGAGAGGTGCCCGTCCGCGCGGAACCGGTAGAAGTACTCCGCGCCCGGACGCAGGCCGTTCACCTCCACGTGCACGCTGTGAGCGCCCGCGGGTCGCGCCGTCGTCCGGCCCGAGCTGATCACCCGCCCGAACCGCCCGTCCTCGGCGACCTGCCATTCGACGGTGACGTCGCGGTCCGGCATGCCGCCGTGCCCGTCCTCGGCGAGCGGACGCGGCGCGAGGCGCGTCCACAGGACGAAGCCGCCGGGCGCCGGGTCGCCGGACGCGACGCCCAGCGCGAACGGCTCCGGGGTCCGCCCGGTGAACGGGGTGAGGGTCGTGCCTGCCAGGAACGTCCTGCGTGTCACGTCCACGGCGTCCAGTGCAGAGCACCGGATCGAGGACCAGCCGACGATCAGGGCAACGCGGAGTGAAGCTCCCGTAGCGCCCCGGAGCCGACATGTCGACCTGGCTAAATAACAGAAAGTAGCGAAGAGTAACGTTCTGTGCATGGGGGAGTGCCGGAAGGGCTGGACGGGGCCGGACGGGCTGCGGGTGGTCGCGGTGCGGCTGAAGGGCGCGCACCGCGTGTGGGCCGACCTGGCGGAGGTGCCGGGCGAGACGGCCTTCCTGGTCACCAGGAACGGCGCGCTCGTCGGCTACTACCCGACCGTGGAGGCGCTGGCCGAGGCCGTCGACCTGGCCGAGCTGAGCATGGAATGAGCGCCCGGCCGCTCAGGGGCGGATCCGGTAGAGCGCCTCGGCCACGTCGTGAACGTCGGCGCCGAGGTCGAACGCGCTGAACAGGTACAGGTCGTCGGCCGTCTCGATCTCCAGCAGCCGCGTGTGCAGCAGCAGGCGGCGCCGCTCGTCCACGCGGATGGCGGTCACCGCGCTCCACGGGAGGTGGCGGCGGCCCGCGTAGCCGGTGACGACCGCGACGCCGCCCGGGTCGGCCGCCACCCGGACGGGCGCGACCAGGTCGCGCAGCGCGAGCGCGGCCAGCCCCACCGCCGCGACGCCCGCCAGCAGCAGGCGCTCGACGTCCCCGGCGTTCGCGACGGCCAGTGCCGCCACCACGGCCGCCGCCGCGCATTTGGCCACGATCTGCTTGGTCGGCACCCGCCAGCGCGCCGAGACCCCGGTGTCACCCTCCATGACGTCACCGTAGCGGCAAGTGTCCTCTATCCCTATCAAGGCTGGTCTGCCCGCACTTGTCGTAGTGGGTTCCGATAACGTCGGCTGCATGCGACTGGGTGTGCTGGACGTGGGCTCGAACACCGTGCATCTGCTGGTGGTGGACGCCCACCAGGGGGCGCGGCCCCTTCCCGCGTACTCCCACAAGGCGGAGCTGCGCCTCGCCGCGCACCTGGAGGACGGGGACCGGCTCTCGACGGAGGGCGAGACCCGGCTGCGCGCGTTCGTCGACGAGGCGCTCCAGATCGCCGAGGACAAGGGCGTGGAGGACCTCGTGGCGTTCGCGACGTCCGCCGTCCGGGACGCCTCCAACGGCGAGGAGGTCCTCGCGCGGCTCCGCACGCAGACGCGGGTGGACATCAGCGCGCTCTCGGGCGAGGAGGAGGCGCGGCTGACGTTCCTCGCCGTCCGGCGGTGGTCCGGCTGGTCCTCGGGGCGGCTGCTGGTCGTCGACATCGGCGGCGGCTCGCTGGAGATCGCGGTCGGCATCGACGAGGAGCCCGACGCGGCGTTCTCGCTGCCGCTCGGCGCGGGCCGGCTCACCCGCGACTGGTTCACCGCCGACCCGCCGTCCGCGGACGAGGTGCGCGGGCTGCGGCGGCACGTCCGGGCCGAGATCGCCCGGCATGTCGGCGAGGTCGCCCGGTACGGGCCGCCCGACCACGCGGTCGCCACGTCCAAGACGTTCAAGCAGCTCGCGCGGATCGGCGGCGCCGCCCCGTCCGGCGATGGACCGTACCAGCGGCGGGTGCTGCGCGATGGCGAGCTGACCGAGTGGGCCGACCGGCTCGCGCGGATGCCCGCCGCCGAGCGGGCCGGGCTGCCGGGGGTGTCGGAGCGGCGCGCCCCGCAGCTGGCGGCGGGTGCGATCGTCGCGGACGCGGCGATGGACCTGCTCGGGCTCTCCGAGCTGGAGGTCTGCCCGTGGGCGCTGCGCGAGGGCGTGATCCTGCGCCGGCTCGACATGATCACCGGCTGACGCCCGCCGCCGGCCGGCGCTTTGCGCCGGCTGACGCTTCGTCCCAGCGCCCGCTGTCCGGATCCGGACGCGGGCCGATGACCTGCGCGTGATGCCGGTATGTCCGTTTTAATGATCCATGAAGGAACGCGATATGTCTTGACGCTCGGGAGGTGTCGACGTAGGAAGTAGCGCGGCGGCACACACCCGAGGAGTTGGTGATCCATGGCGGACGCAAACCGGTTGTCCTCCCTGCCCTGCGGCCGGGTCGGCAAGTTCGTCGTCGTGGCGATCTGGGTCCTGCTCATCCTCCCGGTCGGCGGCATGCTGGCCGGCAAGCTGACCGACGCGCAGACGAACGAGGCGTCGTCGTGGCTGCCCAAGAACGCCGAGTCGACGCGCGTCGTCGACGCGTCCGAGAAGTTCGTCCCCGCCGACACCTTCCCCGCCGTGGTCGTCTACCACCGCGACGGCGCCCCCGTGACCGCCGCCGACCAGGCCAAGGCGGCGGCGGACGTGGCGCGCCTCCGCGCCGTCACCGGCGACCCCAAGGGCTCCAGACCGCCGCACGGGATCACCGAGAACGTGCAGGGCCCGACGCTCGCCAAGGACGGCAGGGCCATCCAGACGATCGTCAACGTCAAGGTCGGCAACGACGGCTGGAACCTGCTCGGCCCCGCCGTGGACGACTACCGCGACATCGTCCAGCACGGCGCCCCCGGATTGAAGGCGCACGTCACCGGGCCCGCCGGGTACGGCGGCGACTTCAGCAACGTGTTCTCCGGCTTCGACAAGACGCTGCTGTTCATCACCGCCGCCATCGTCATCTCGATCCTGCTGATCACCTACCGCAGCCCGATCCTGTGGCTGGCGCCGCTGCTGTGCGTCGGCATCGCGCTCATGGCCGCCGACGCCGTCGTGTACCTGCTGGCCGAGCACGCCGGGCTCACCGTGAACGGGCAGGCCGCCTTCATCCTCACCGTCCTCGTGTTCGGCGCCGGGACCGACTACGCGCTGCTGCTGATCGCCCGCTACCGGGAGGAGCTGCGGCGGCACCGCGACCGGCACGAGGCGATGGCGATCGCGCTGCACCGCGCCGGGCCCGCGATCGTCGCGAGCGGCTCCACCGTCGCGATCAGCATGCTCTGCCTGCTGATGGCCACGCTCAGCTCGACCAAGAGCATGGGGCCGGTGATGGCGGTCGGCGTCGTCGTCGGGCTCGCCGCGATGGTCACGCTGCTGCCCGCGCTCCTGGTCGTCTGCGGGCGGTGGGTGTTCTGGCCGCGGCGGCCGCGGTACGGCACGCCCGAGCCGACCGAGAGCGGCACGTGGGCGCGGGTCGGGACGTTCGTCGCCGCCCGCCCCCGCGTCACGTGGCTGACCACGGCGGTGGTGCTCGGCGCGTTCGCGTTCGGGCTGTTCGGGCTGAAGACCGGCTCGCTGCCCAGCAAGGACGCCTTCAGCTCCGGCAAGCCCGACTCGGTCGTCGGCGAGGAGGCCCTCGTCCAGCACTTCCCGGCGGGCAGCGGGTCACCGGTGCAGGTCGTCGCCAGAGCCGGGACGCAGGACGCCGTGAAGGCCGCGCTCACCCGGGTACCCGACATCACCGACGTGCGGCTCGCCGGGAAGGACCCGGGCCGTCCCGTCGACGGCCTCGTCTACCTGGAGGGGACGCTCACCGCCGCGCCCGACGGGCAGAGCGGGTTCACCGCGATCGAGCGCGCCCGCGACGCGGTGCACGCGGTCCCCGGCGCGGACGCCGAGGTCGGCGGCGGCACCGCGGTCACGCTCGACATCAGCGACGCCTCCCACCACGACCAGAACGTCGTGATCCCGGTCGTGCTCGTCGTGGTGCTGCTGATCCTCGCCGTGCTGCTGCGCTCGCTGGTCGCGCCGCTGCTGCTGGTCGCGACCGTCGTGCTGTCGTTCGCGGCGGCGCTCGGGGTGAGTGCCCTGGTCTTCGACCACGTGTTCGGATTCCCCTCGGCCGACCCGTCGTTCGCGCTCTGGACGTTCGTGTTCCTCGTGGCGCTCGGCACCGACTACAACATCTTCCTGATGACGCGCGTCCACGAGGAGGCGAAGCGGCACGGGACGCGGCGCGGCGCGCTCATCGGGCTCGCCGCGACCGGCGGGGTCATCACCTCGGCGGGCGCCGTCCTCGCCGGGACGTTCGCCGCGCTCGGCTCGCTGCCGCTGGTGTTCGTCACCGAACTCGGCTTCACGGTCGCGTTCGGGGTGCTGCTGGACACCTTCGTCGTCCGGTCGGTGCTGGTCACCGCCCTGAACCTGGACGTCGGACGGCACCTGTGGTGGCCCAGCGCCCTGGCCCGCCCGCGCGCCGAGGAGCCGCCCGTCCCGCCGAGGGAGGCGGCCACGGCCGGGCACAGCGAACCCTGACCGCGGGGTTACCAGCTCGGGTGACCGAACGTGCTCCCCGCGGGGGTGACCGATCGGTCGCCCGTGCCGTCCGCGCGGGCGGCACGGACCTCCGGCTTCTCCAGCGCCCCCCGGACATAGCAGATCCAGTGTCCGTCGCGGGACCATCCCGGGTCCATCTCGCTCGCGTCCGTCCGCGCCAACGGGCGCGCGCCGCTCCCGTCGGCCTTCATCACCCAGATGTCGGTCTCCCCGGACGCGCCGCGCGTGTAGGCGATCATGGAGCCGTCCGGCGACCACGCGGGGTCGACCGAGCGGACGCCGTCCCGGGTGAGCCGCGTCCACGGGTTCGCGGGATGGTCCGGATCGAGGGTGTAGAGCTGCTCGACGCCGTCGCGCTTGCTCCAGAACACGAGCCGCCCGGTCCTCGACCACATGGGGTCGTCCTTGGCGGACGCGTCGCTGGTGAGCTGGGTGATCGTGCGCCCGCTGACCGTGATGGTGAGGAGCTGGCCGATGCGCGTGTCGCCGACGTAGGCGAGCCTGGTGCCGTCGGGCGACCAGGTCACCCGCCCGCCCGCGATGTCGGTGATCTTCCGCTGGTGGCCGCCGTCCGCGTCCATCACCCACGCCGACGACCGGAGGCCCTCCCTCTGCGTGAACGCGATGTACCTGCCGTCGGGCGACCGGACGGGCAGCATGTCGCACGCCGAGCCCCGGACCAGCGGCTTCGGCGCCGCGTCCCCGGCCCGGTAGGTGCCGATGTCGGCGTGGCAGGTCTTCGGCCACCCGGGCGCGGTGTCGATCCGGACGAGCATCGGCCCGGTCGGGAAGCCGGTGGCGGCGGGGGAGGCATGGGAGCCCGGCTTCTCCTTCTCATCCCCTCCCAGGAGCAGGTAGGCGCCGGCCGTGATGACCACGACCCCCGCGACGAACAGCGCTCCGCCGAGGACGAACCGCCCGCGCCCCGCCTTGCGCGCGGCGCGCACCGGGGGAAGCGGTGCCGGGGGAGTCGGCGCCGCCGGGAGGGGCTCGGCGAGCGTCGGCGCGGGGGACGGGGGCATGGTGACCGGTTCCGGCGGGCGCGGCGGCGGGAGGGGGGCGGGCGGCGGCGGGGACCAGGACTCGCCGAGCGTGCTGGTCACCGCGGCCTCGTCGCCGCCGCCGACCAGCGCGAGCAGCAGGTCGCGGGCGGACGGGCGCCGCTCCGGCTCCTTGGCCAGGCACGCGCGGACGAGCCCGGCGAGCGGCGCGGGCAGCGCGCCGAGCTCCGGTTCGGCGTGCACGGCGCGGGCCGCCATGATCTGGAACGAGCCCTGCCCGAACGGGTTGCGCCCGCCGGCGGCGTAGGCGACGAGGCAGCCCCAGGCCCAGATGTCCACGGCCGGGCTGACCTGCTGGGTGAGGATCTGCTCGGGCGCGATGAAGCCGGGCGTGCCGATGACCTGGCCGGTGCGGGTGTGCGCGCTCGGCTCCTCCAGCGCGCGGGCGATCCCGAAGTCGATCACTCGCGGGCCCGTGATGGACAGCAGCACGTTGCCGGGCTTGAGGTCGCGGTGCACCAGGCCCGCGCTGTGGATGGCGACGAGCGCGGCGGCCACCCCGACCGCGACGCCGTGCAGCATGCCGGGCGACAGCGCGCCGTTCTCCCGCACGTGCTGGAGCAGCGTGGGCCCGTCGATGTACTCGGTGGCCAGGTAGGCGAGGCCGCCGTCCTCGCCGTGTTCGAGGACCTGCGCGGTGCAGAACGAGGCGACCCGCTGGGCGTTGGCGGCCTCGTCGTGGAAGCGCGCGAGGAACATCGGGTCGCTCGCCAGCTCGGGCTGGACGACCTTCACCGCGACCGGCCGCCCGGCCGGGTCGCGGCCGAGGTACACCGCGCCCATCCCGCCCGCGCCGATCCTGGCCTCGATCCGGTACCGGCCGACCTGGGCGGGGTCGTCCGCGCGCAGTTCTTCCGGGGCGGCGGCCCCGGAAGACGGACGGGATCGCGGGCTCTCCATAGGCGTTCCTTTCGCCCCCCGGAGAGCCGCGTCTCGGCGGCCGCCCACGCGACGGCACGCGGCCCCCTCCGGCACCCAACGATGGCAGAGGACGGGGCGTCCCGGCCACTCCGGATCCACTTCGGTTCCCCTCGGGAACGCGCCGGAAAAGGTCAACGGTTGCTCAAGTCCGGCCCGGCGCACGGCAAAACTCCGTCACCCGTCCCGAAGACGGAGATCCCCGCCGCACAGGCGGGCATACTCTGCGGACCAGTCGGATCAACTCAAGATCGAACCAGTGCGGCTCGGTGGGGAGAACCCGTGATCGGCCCATGGACCCGGGCGAAGGCCGCGACGGCGGCCGTACTGCTCTGCCTGCCGCTGGTCGAGGGCTGCTCGGGGAACGCCGACCGTCCCGCGCGCGCCGCCTCCGACGACACCACCGTCCGCGCCGTCGACCCCGCCGCCGTCCCCGGTGTCACCGCCGTGACGCGCGTCGAGCAGGGCGCGGCGCGCCGCGTCTACGCCGCCTACCCCCGCGTCCGGGGCGCCGAGCCGCTGACCGAGCGGCTCGCGGCGCTGGTGGACGAGCAGATCCGCCCCTTCACCGCCCACACCGCCGACGCCGAGCCGCTGCCGGGCGGCGGGGTGCCGGAGCTGAACGTGCAGTGGTCGCTGACCGCCGCGTCCCGGCGGATCGTGGGCGTGCGGCTGGTGACCTGGCAGTTCCTCGGCACCTCCGGCGGCGAGGCGCGGCGCACGCTCTGGTACGACGGCGTGACCCGCACCGCGCACCCCTCCGCCGACCTGATCTCCGGCCGTGTCGGGCTGGCCGCGCTCGCCCGGCACGTCCGCGACCGGCTGGGCTCGCGGGCCAACCCGGCGCAGGTCCGGCCGGACCCGCAGACGTTCCCCTCGCTGGGCTTCAACGACGACGGCGACCTGGTGGTGGAGTTCAGCGACTACACGGTGGCGCCCGGGTCGGCGGGGCGCGTCGCCGTCGCGCTCGACCGCGCGGTGTCCGAGCCGCTGCTGTCGGCGCTGGGACGCCGGGCGCGGGACGCCGCGCTCGCGCCCCCGGTCGGCCGCCCGCCGCCCACCCGCGAGCTCGCGGCGGCCCGTCCGCCGCCCGCCCGGGTGGACTGCGCCGCCGCCAAGTGCATCGCGCTCACCTTCAACGACGGCCCCGGCCCCTACACGCGCGAGCTGCTGCGCGCGCTGGAGGAGCGCCGCGCCCGCGCCACGTTCTTCGTGGTCGGCGACAACGCCGCCGCCGACCCCGCGCTGATCCGCACGGCCGCCGAGGCGGGCCACGAGTTCGGCAACCAGACCCAGAGCCACCGCGACCTGACCCGGCTCCCGACCATGCAGATCAACTCCGACGTGCAGCGGACGCAGGACGTCCTGCGCCGCGCGATCGGCCACTGCGTCACGCTGCTGCGGCCGCCCTACGGCGCCACGAACAGCACGGTCGCGGGCGTCGCGAAGTCGCTCGGCCTGGTGCAGGTGCTGTGGAGCCTCGACCCGGGCGACTGGCGCGAGCGGAGCGCGCGGAAGATCGCCGACCGGGTCGTCGAGGGGGCGAGGCCGGGCGCGGTCGTCACGCTGCACGAGAGCCACCGGCCGACGGCGGACGCCGTCCCGGGCATCCTCAGGCGGCTCGCCGCGAAGGGCTACACGTTCGTGACCGTCTCGGAGCTGATGGCGGGCCGCACGGTCCAGCCCGGCGGCCAGTTCTCCGGCATGTGACGCCCGGCGCGTGACACCCGCTATGTGACGCGTGGCGCCCGGCGTGTGACAGCAGTTATGCGGCGCCCGGCGCGTGAGACCGGCGTGTGGTGCCCGGCGCGTGACGGCCGGTGCGTGACGCCGGGTCAATGGAAGTCGCGGGAGCGGGAGCGGCCCGGGACGGGCAGCCGCCGCAGCCGGGTCGCGCGGACGTTGGTGACGCCGTCCGCCCGCTCCAACCGCCCTCCGACGAGCAGCGCCTGCGCGTCGACGGCGAGGCCGCGGTGCCGCTGGAACACCGGCGGCGGGCACACGACGTTGATGATCCCCGTCTCGTCCTCCAGCGTGATGAACACCATGCCGCCCGCGGTCGGCGGGCGCTGCCGGTGCGTGACGAGCCCGGCGACGAGGACGTTGGTCTCGCCCGGGACGTCCGCGAGCCGCTCCGACGACAGCGCGCCCAGCTCGTCCAGCGCCGCGCGGACGTGCGCGACGGGATGGGTGTGCGAGACGCCCGTCGCCCACAGGTCCGCGAGCGTCTCCTCGATCGGCGTCATGGCGGGCAGCGCGGGCGCCTCGG
Source organism: Actinomadura terrae (assembly GCF_022751215.1). Classification (GTDB taxonomy): domain Bacteria; phylum Actinomycetota; class Actinomycetes; order Streptosporangiales; family Streptosporangiaceae; genus Spirillospora; species Spirillospora terrae. Next base: position 754,974 of record NZ_JAICDG010000003.1, read on the forward strand.
CGCCGGGCGTGACGCCCTCGATCCGGCCGGGCCCCGAGCCCGCCAGGGCACCGGCGGCCCACAGCGCCTCGCGGCGCGTCACGCCGAGGGAGCCGAACGCCCCGGCGGTCGCCAGCGCCTCGAGCGCCGCCGCGGGCACCGGGACGCGCCGGGCCAGGTCCTCCATGCTCGCGTAGGGGCGTCCCGCCGCGATGGCCTCCGCCGTCTCGGTGCCCAGGTTGCGGACCCCGTCCAGCCCGGCCCTGATCGCGGGCTGCGCCTCGTCGGGCGCGTGCGGATGGGGGCTGTCGACCTCGACGGGCTCCTCCAGCGTCGGGTGGACGTCGCTGGCGTTGATGTCCACGCCCCTGACCACCACCCCGTGCCGCCGCGCGTCCGCCAGCAGGCTCTGCGGGCTGTAGAAGCCCATCGGCTGGTTGCGGACGAGCGCCGCCGTGAACGCCGCCGGGAAGTGCCGCTTCAGCCAGGCGCTCGCGTACACCAGGTGCGCGAAGCTCTGCGCGTGCGACTCGGGGAACCCGAACCCGGTGAACCCCAGGATCTTCTGGTAGACGTCCTCGGCGACGTCGGCGGGGATGCCGCGCTCGGCCATGCCGTCCAGCAGGCGGCGCCGGAGCCGCTCCACGCGCTCGGGAGCGCGTTTGGCGCCCATCGCCTGCCGGAGCTGGTCGGCCTCGGCGGGGGTGAACCCGGCGCAGTCCACGGCGAGCTGCATCATCTGCTCCTGGAACAGCGGGACGCCGAGCGTGCGCGACAGCGCGGGCTCCATCAGCGGGTGCGGGCACGTCGCGGGCTCCAGGCCCTTGCGGCGGCGCAGGTAGGGGTGGACGGACCCGCCCTGGATCGGCCCCGGGCGGATCAGCGCGACCTCCACCACCAGGTCGTAGAACTCGCGGGGCCGCAGCCTCGGCAGCGTCGCCATCTGCGCCCGCGACTCGACCTGGAACACCCCGACCGTGTCGGCGTCGCCCAGCATCTCGTACACCCGCGGGTCGTCCGGCGGGATCGACTGGAGGTCGTGGCGGCGGCCGTGGTGCTCGGCGACGAGGTCGAAGCAGTCGTGCAGCGCGGCGAGCATGCCGAGGCCGAGCAGGTCGAACTTGACGAGCCCGGCGGAGGCGCAGTCGTCCTTGTCCCACTGGAGGACGCTGCGTCCCGGCATCGTCGCCCACTCGATCGGGCAGATCTCGCCGACCGGGCGGTCGGCGATCACCATGCCGCCGGAGTGGATGCCGAGGTGCCGGGGCAGCCGCAGCATCCGGCCCGCGAGGTCCAGCACGGGCGCGGGCACGTCGGTCTCGGTGCCGACCGGGTCGCGCGGGTCGATGCCCTTGGACCACGCGTCCTGCTGGCCGGGGGAGAATCCGAGCGCGCGCGCCGCGTCCCGGACGGCCATCCGCGGCCGGTAGCTGATGACGTTCGCGACCTGCGCCGTGCACTCGCGCCCGTACTTGCCGTAGACGTACTGGATCGCCTCCTCGCGGCGGCGGTGCTCGATGTCGAGGTCGATGTCGGGCGGGCCGTCGCGGCCGGGGGACAGGAACCGCTCGAACAGCAGCCCGTGGTGCACCGCGTCGACGCCGGTGATGCCGAGCGCGTAGCAGACCGCCGAGTTCGCCGCCGACCCGCGCCCCTGGCACAGGATGCGCTCCCTCCGGCAGAACTCCACGATGTCGTGGACGATCAGGAAGTAGCCGGGGAATCCGAGCTGCTCGATGACGTCCAGCTCCCGGGCGATCTGCGCGTACGCGCCGGGGACGCGCTCGGCCTCCGGCGGGCCGTAGTGCCGCAGCGCGCCCTCCGCGACGAGGTGCCGCAGCCAGCTCGCCTCGGTGTGCCCGTCCGGGACGGGCCAGTCGGGCAGCCGGGGCGCCACCACGCCGAACCGGAACGCGCACGCGGCGGCCAGCGCGACCGTCGCCTCCCGGACGCCGGGGAAGCGCGCCAGCCGCGCCGCCATCTCCGCGCCGCCGCGCAGGTGCGCGGTGCCGCCCGCCGGGAGCCAGCCGACCATGTCGTCCAGGCCGCGCCGGGAGCGGACGGCGGCCATCGCCTGCGCCAGCCGCGCGTCCGGGCCCGGCGCGGCGAAGTGCACGTTGTTGGACGCGACGACGCCCGCGCCCACCCGCGCGGCCAGCGCGAACAGGACGTCGTTGCGGTGGTCGTCGTCCGGCTGGTCGTGGTCGACCAGCTCGACGAACACGTTCTCGCGTCCGAACATGTCGATCAGGCTGCGGAGTTCGCGTTCGGCGGCGTCCGGGCCCTCCGCCTCCAGTGCCGCCGGGACGTGGCCCTTGCGGCAGCCGGTCAGCACCGCCCACGTCCCGTCGTGGGCGGCGGCGAGCGCGTCCAGGTCGTAGACCGGGCGGCCCTTGCGGCCGCCCGCGAGCTGCGCCGTCGTGATCGCCGAGCAGAGCCGCGCGTACCCGGCCGGGCCGCGCGCCAGCACCAGCAGGTGCCGTCCGCCCGGGTCGGGCTCCCCGGCGCGCGGCCCCGGCAGGCCGAGGCCCAGCTCCGCGCCGAACACCGTGCCGATGCCCGCCTCGTCCGCCGCGCGCGCGAACTGCACCGCCCCGTACATGCCGTCGTGGTCGGTGATCGCCATGGTCTGCACGCCCAGCCGCGCCGCCTCGGCCACGAGCGCCTCGGGGTGGCTCGCGCCGTCCAGGAAACTGAACGAGGAGTGGCAGTGCAGCTCCGCCCACGGCACGCTCCCCGGCGCCACCTGAGCCGGGCGGGGTGCGGGCTCCGGCTCGGGCTGCGGCTCCGGCGCGGCGGACGAACGCCACGACAGCCGCTCCTCGAACTCCCGCCACGGCACCGGCGGGTTGTTCCACCCCATCACGACCTCGCCAGGTCAGTCATAGGACGCCTCCACGCGCCACCGGCCGCCCTCCACCGCGAGCAGGTAGGCGGCGCCGTCCTCGGTGGCGACCTGGAACCGGGCCAGCCGCCGCGCCCGCGCCGGGTCCCACCAGCGCTCGTCGGCGGGCCACGGGCCGGTCCAGCCGGTCACCGCCGCCGTGCCGCCGCCGAACGCCAGCGCGGCGGGCGGCGCGGACAGCGCGCAGCGCGCCGACACCACGACCGTGCCACCGGCGGCGTCCACGACCTCGGCGGGCGCGGCGCGCGGCGGGACGGCGGCGGGCGCGGGCGCGCCCACCCGGCCGGGCCAGGGGCCGTCCGGCACATCGGCCGGGGGCAGGTCGCCGACCGGTACCCGCACGATCCGCTCGCCGGGGCCGCGCCCGCCCGCCAGCACCGGACGGGTGATCCCGTGGTGGCCCAGCAGCGCCTGGACGCGGTCGGCCGCCCGCGCGATCCGGTCGGTGACGGCCGTCCCGCCCCACAGGCCCTCCTGGCGGCCCACGTCCGGGACGAGCTGGTCGGGTGCCAGCTCCAGCCACGTGACACCGCCCCACACCGCCCCGTCCTCTGGCGGCGCCTCCACGCCGTCGTCGTCGGTCCCGGGCACCGGGCGCTCGCTCCGCCACGCCGACAGCTGCCAGCGGACCCGCTCGGCCACCGCCAGCGTCGAAAGCCGCCCGTCGTGCCGCCACAGCCGCCGCAGCACGTGCCCGTCGGCGAACCCGACCGAGGTCTCCAGCCGCACGCAGGTCAGCCCGCTCGCCGCGAGCCCCTCGTGCAGCTCGCCCGCCAGCCGCTTGGCCGCGAACACGACCTGCTCGGCGTGCGCGGCGGGCGGGTCGAAGTCGGTGCGCGCCGACAGGTCGGGGGCCCCGGGGACGGGTGCGGGCGGGCGCGGCTCCTCGCCCCTGGCCAGCCGGTGCACGAGCGTGCCGTCGGCGCCGAACCGGCCCGCGACGTGCCCGGACGGCAGCGCCGCGAAGTCCCCGAGCGTCGCCACGCCGAGCCGCCGCAGCAGGTCCGCCAGCTCCGGGCGGTCGAGCACCGACAGCGGGTAGGGCGCGAGGAACGCCGCCGCGCCGCCCTCGGGCACCACCACGCCGCCCTGCCCGGCGCGCGCGGCCAGCTCGGCCGCGAACAGCCCGTCGGCGACGCCCGACCCGCAGTCGTACCCGGCCTCCACCACCGTGTCCTGGACGAGGACGCGCAGCGCCTCCTCACCGCCGTAGAAGCGGGCGGGCCCCCGCGCCGGGATCGCGCACAGCCCGGGACGCACCACCTCCACCCTCGGCGTCAGCTCCGCCACGGCCGCGACGACGGCCTCGAACAGCCGTCCCTCGGCGCCGGCGTCGCGCTCGCGGACGACCAGCTCGGGGCAGCGCCGCTGCGCGTCCCGCAGCCGCTGCCCGCGCCGCACGCCGTGCGCCCGCGCCGCCGCCGTGCAGGCCTCCACCCGGCCCCGCGCGACGGCCGCGCCGGGCGTCGCCGCGTCCACCCCGGCGGCCGTCGCGGGCCAGTCCGGGCACCACACCACCAGCACGCGCGTCACGCGATCTCCTCCCCGGCCACCGTGTGCACCGGCCCGCCCGCCGACACTGGAGCGGGCACGGGCTTCAGCGCCGGGACGGACTCCGCCGGGGTGACCGCGCCGTCCGCGTCCGGGAACCACAGCCGGACGCGCCGCGCCGGCCCCGGGCCCTCCGCGACGACGTCGGCGAGGCGCCCGCGCAGCCGTCCGTGGCCGTCGCCGAGGCCGTGCCAGGCGACGTCCTCCAGCCGCAGCCGCAGCCGGGTCCCCGGCCAGGCGTCGGCGAACGCGCCGGTCAGCGTCAGCACGCAGCCGTGTTTGCGGGCCAGCGCCGACAGCCGCCGGACGGCCGCCGCGCCGGGCCGCTCCGGCGGACGCAGCAGGATCAGGCCGACGGCCTCGGCGAGCGCGGCCACCACGTCCGGCCAGCGGTCGCCGGGCTCGTCGACCAGCAGCAGCCGCTCGGGCGCCGCGCCCATCCCGGCGGCGGCGAGCACGCCGAAGTCGGGCAGCCCGACGACGCCGCACCAGCCGCCCGCGCCGTCCTCGCCCTCCGGCGCGGTGGCGCCCGCCGCGAGCGCCGCGCCGAGCGAGGCCGCGCCGAGCCCGGTGAGCCCCACCACCGATCCCGGCCGCAGGGCGCCGCCGGGGACGACCGCCCGCAACGCGGGCAGCACCGGCACGCCGGACGGCTCCGGCGCGCCGGCCGCGATCTCCCGTAGCGCCGCCTCCGGCACGGTCGTCCCCTCCCTCCAACGCTCCGCACCAATTTCGAACACAGATTCGATCTGTGTCAAGTTCTCGCAGGTCAACCCGGGGAACGCGACCACCCGCAAAGCCCGTCCCCATCGGGCTTCGGGCGGATTTGCGGCAGAATGACCGCTCATGGAGACCGAGGTGCGGACGGTGGAGTGGACGGGCGACGGGCTGCGGTTACTGGACCAGACCGTCCTGCCCGGCAGGGTGGAGTACGTCGTGGTCCGCGACGTCGGGACGCTCGTGGACGCGATCCGGCGGCTCGTGGTGCGCGGCGCGCCCGCGCTCGGCGTCGCGGGCGCGTTCGGGGTGGCGGTCGCCATGCGCGAGGCCGCCCGCGAGGGCTGGGACGAGGCCGCGCTGGACGAGGCGGTCGCCCGGGTCCGGGAGGCCCGCCCGACGGCGGTGAACCTCGCGGGCGGCGTCGACCGCGTCCGCCCGCTGATGGGCGCGGGCGTCGAGGCCGTCGTGGCCGAGGCGCAGGCGATCCTGGACGAGGACGTGCGCGGCAACCGGGCGATCGGCGCGTTCGGCGCCGACTGGATCCTGAGCCGCCTCGGCGACCGGCCGCTGCGCGTGCTCACCCACTGCAACGCGGGCGCGCTCGCGACGGCGGGCTGGGGGACGGCGCTCGGCGTCGTCCGCGAGCTGCACGCCCGGGGCCGCGTCGAGATCGTCTACGCGGACGAGACGCGCCCGCTCCTGCAAGGCTCCCGGCTCACCGCGTGGGAGCTGGCGCGGGCGGGCGTCCCGTGCGCGGTGCAGCCCGACGGCGCCGCGCCGAGCACGCTGCTGCGCGGCCTCGCCGACGTCGCGGTCATCGGCGCCGACCGGATCGCCGCCAACGGCGACACCGCCAACAAGATCGGCTCGCTGGGGGTCGCGCTGGCCTGCGCGGCGGCGGGCGCGCCGCTGGTCGTCGCGGCGCCGTGGAGCACGATCGACACCGCCTTGCCCGACGGGCGGGGCGTCCCGATCGAGGAACGCCCCGCCGCCGAGGTGCTGACCTGGGGCGGCGAGCCCACCGCCCCGGACGGCGTGACCGCCCACAACCCCGCCTTCGACGTCACCCCCGCCCGCCTGGTGACCGCGCTGGTCACCGAGACGGGCGTCCTGGAGGTGGCGTCGGGGCAGACGCCGGGGGCGGCCCGTCCCGCTAGGGGGTGAGGGTGCGGGTCGCGGCGCGCAGGCTCGCGTTCAGGCGCCGCTCGTAGGCCCGTGCGGTGCCCGGGTCCTTGTCGACGAACAGCGCGTCGTACAGGGCGGGAAGCCGCTGCGTGGCGTAGCCGGTGTCGATGCCGGGCGCGTAGATCTGGTGCCGGTACCAGGGGCGTCCGGGCAGCCCCGCCGAGGTCAGCAGGTCGCGCTCGGCCTGCATGATCTTGGCGTTGAGGCGGCGGAACCCGGCCGTGTCACCCGCCCGCAGCGCCGCGTCCGCGCGGGCCTGCAACGCCTCGGCCGCGCGCTGCCACGCCTTGGCCTGGTCGACGTCGCGGGAGACGTCCACGACGACCTTGCCGAGCCGCTTGCGCTGCTCGGCGGTGAAGTCGGCGAGGTACTGCGCGGTCTCCGTCGCGTACGGGCGGTACCCGAGCGGGACGACGTCGGCGTTGGCCAGCCGCAGCGTCGAGATCCCGACCAGCCGCGTCATCGCCGCGTGGTACTCCCACGTCGGGTCGCCGAAGTGCGACATCCAGTAGAAGTCGTCGCAGGAGCAGTGGTAGTTGCCCCCCGACCCCGTGGACGACGCGCCGAGGTCCAGCGCGGGCACGCCGTAGCGCTGGAAGAACGCCTGGAAGTCCGAGCCGCCGCCGATCCGGGAGATCGGCGTCTTGCCCTTGTTCTGCGCCTTCCACGCCTCGTAGAGCGTCCCGTCGGTGCCGGGCCAGCGCACCTCCTTGGACGCGTCCACCACGAACCCGTCCAGCGCGGGCGTCGCGGCCGGGCCGAAGTTCGAGCCGCCCGCGCCGTCCATGTTGACGTAGGCGACCGCGTTGCGGAGCCGTCCGGCGCGCTCCTCGGCGTACTCGGTGGAGCCGAACAGCCCGTACTCCTCGCCGTCCCACGTGGCGAGGACGATCGTCCGCTTCGGCCGCCAGCCCTGCTTCAGCAGCGTGCCGAGCGCCCGCCCGACCTGGACGACGTTCTCGGCGCCGGACAGGTTGTCGGAGCTGCCGTAGGTCCAGGCGTCATGGTGCGCGCCGAGGATGACCTCCTGGTCGGGGCGCTCGCTGCCCGGGATGCGCACGGTCACGTCCCACAGCGGCCGGACGCTGAACGTGTTCTTCAGATCCAGGTGGACCTGGGTGCCGCCCGGCCCGAACCGGTAGGGGAACTTCAGCCCGCCCTGCCACTCCTTCGGGACCTCCGGGCCCGTCAGCGCCTTCAGCAGCGGCTCGGCGGCGCCGTAGGAGATCGGCATCGTCGGGACGAGGCCCTTCAGCATCGGCGCGTCGGCCGGGTCGATCCGGTGCGCGCCCTTCACCGCGGGCCAGCCGGGGGTCTGGGGGTCGCCCGCGGCGAGCTGGATCTGCGCGACGCTGCCGCGCTGGATCCCGTCGGCGGGGCGCCACGGCCCCTCCGGGTACACCTTGCCCCGGGTGAACCCGTCGTCGGCCGGGTCGGAGTAGATCAGCACGCCCTTGGCGCCGTGCCGGGCCGCCTCGCGCGGCTTGATGCCGCGGAACACCGACCCGTACCGGACGAGGACGATCTTCCCCTTGACCGAGACGCCCTTCTCGGCGAGCAGCGCGAAGTCCTCGGGCCGCCCGTAGTTGGCGTATACGACCTCGCCCCGCACGTCCCCGGACGGCGACATGCCGTTGTGCCCTGGGATGACGTCCTCGAAGTGCTTCTGCCAGGGGCGCGCCTTCTCCTTCACCGGCAGCGAGACGCGATGCGGCGCGGTCATCTCGACCTTGACCCGCTTGGGCATCGACAGGTACGCGTAGTAGGTCTTGACCTCGGGTTGCAGCCCGTAGGACTTCAGCCGCTTGACGATGCGCTGGACGCGCCGCCAGTCGCCGGTCGTGGTCGCCAGCCCCGGTTCACTCGCCAGCTCGGCGTCCAGGTCCCGGGCCAGCTTTCCGGACGGGATGCCGCTCAGCAGCTTCTCGTACTGCCGCTCCCACCTGGCGTTCTTCTGGGTGAAGCCGGCGATCGGCTCGTCCCCGCCGGGCGGGGCCCCGCCCGGCGAGGCGGACGCGGGCGGGACGACCGCGCCGGCGAGCGTGACGGCGAATGTGACGAGCGGCGCGCAGAGCGCCGCGAGGGCCGGGGTTCGAGAGCGGAACACCAGCGTTACCTCCGGATATTCGCGGGGACGGTGCGCCCGGACCGTACGTCGCGGATCGGCGAAGATCTAGATCAACTGCCGGATCCGGCCACCGCCCGCGCGGGATCGGCCATCATGATTGTCGTGCCGAGCCCCCCGACCCCACCCGCCGCCACGCCGTCGCACCAGCCCGGGCCGGTGACGCTGGAGGCGGTGCTGGAGCGGGTCACCTACGCCAACGAGGACACCGGCTACACGGTCGCGCGGGTCGCGACCGACCGGACCGGCGCCGACCTGCTCACCGTCGTCGGCGCGCTGCTCGGCGCGCAGGTCGGGGAGAGCCTGCGGCTCACCGGGCGGTGGCGCTCGCACCCGAAGTTCGGGCGGCAGTTCGAGGTCAACTCCTACACGACCGTGCTCCCGGCGACCGTGCAGGGCATCCGCCGCTACCTCGGCTCCGGCATGATCAAGGGGATCGGACCGGTGATGGCCGACCGGATGGTCGCGCACTTCGGCACCGACATCCTCCGGATCATCGAGGAGGAGCCGGGACGGCTCGTCGAGGTCCCCGGCCTCGGCCCGAAGCGCACCAAGCGGATCGGCGAGGCGTGGGAGGAGCAGAAGGCCATCAAGGAGGTCATGGTCTTCCTCCAGGGCGTCGGCGTCTCGACCTCGCTCGCCGTCCGGATCTACAAGAAGTACGGGGACGGCTCGATCGACACCGTGCGGCGCGAGCCGTACCGGCTGGCGGCCGACGTGTGGGGGATCGGGTTCAAGACGGCCGACACGATCGCGCAGGCCGTCGGCATCCCGCACGACAGCCCCGAGCGGATCAAGGCCGGGCTCCAGTACACGCTGTCGGAGGCCGCCGACGATGGGCACTGCTTCCTGCCCGAGCCCAACCTCGTCACCTCCGCCGAGAAGATCCTCGGCGTGCCGCGCGAGCTGATCGTCCCGGCGCTGGACGAGCTGGCCCGCGACGAGGGCGTCGTCCGCGAGCCGATCCCCGGCGCCGGGGAGGACGCGGCGACGATCCCCGCCGTCTACCTCGTCCCCTTCCACCGCGCGGAGCGCTCGCTCGCCCGCGGCCTGCGCGACCTGCTCGACGCGCCGGACGACCGGCTCAAGGCGTTCGCGGACGTCGACTGGGACCGCGCGCTGCCCTGGCTGAAGAAGCGCACCGGCCAGGCCCTCGCGCCCGAGCAGGAGGAGGCCGTCAAGCTCGCGCTCACCTCCAAGGTCGCGGTGCTCACCGGCGGGCCGGGCTGCGGCAAGAGCTTCACCGTCCGCTCGGTGGTGGAGCTCGCGGCGGCCAAGCACGCCAAGATCGTGCTGGCGGCGCCGACCGGACGCGCGGCCAAGCGGCTCGCCGAGCTGACCGGGCACCCGGCCGCGACCGTCCACCGGCTGCTCCAGCTCCAGCCGGGCGGCGACGCGAAGTTCGACCAGGACACCCCGCTCGACGCCGACCTCGTCGTCGTCGACGAGTGCTCGATGGTCGACCTGATCCTCGCCAACAAGCTGGTGAAGGCGATCCCGCGCGGCGCGCACCTGCTGCTGGTCGGCGACGTCGACCAGCTGCCGTCGGTCGGCGCGGGCGAGGTGCTGGCCGACCTGCTCGCCGCCGAGCCGATTCCGCGCGTCCGGCTGACCCGGGTCTTCCGGCAGGCGCAGCGGTCGGGCATCGTCGTCAACGCGCACCGCGTCAACTCCGGCGAGCACCCGCACACGCGCGGCTACGACGACTTCTTCCTGTTCCCCTGCGACGAGCAGGACGAGGCCGCCGAGCTGACCGTGGACGTCGTGGCCCGCCGCATCCCGCGCAGGTTCGGCCTCGACCCGCGCCGCGACGTCCAGGTGCTCGCGCCGATGCACCGGGGCGCCGCCGGGGCGGGCGCCCTGAACACGCTGCTCCAGGAGGCGCTCACCCCGCACGACGACGCGCGTCCCGAGCGCCGCTACGGCGGCCGCGTCTTCCGGGTCGGCGACAAGGTCACCCAGCTCCGCAACAACTACGACAAGGGCGAGGCGGGCGTGTTCAACGGGACGGTCGGCGTCGTCACCGCCGTGTCGCCGGAGGAGCAGACGCTGACCGTCCGCACCGACGAGGACGAGAGCGTCGACTACGCCTTCGACGAGCTGGACGAGCTGGCCCACGCCTACGCCATCACCATCCACCGCTCGCAGGGCAGCGAGTACCCGGCGGTCGTCATCCCGCTCACCACCGGCGCGTGGACGATGCTGCGCCGCAACCTCCTCTACACCGGCGTCACCCGGGCGAAGAAGCTGGTCGTGCTGGTGGGGTCGCCGCGCGCGCTCGCGGCGGCCGTCCGCACGGCGGGCGCGGGACGCCGCCACACCGCGCTCGCCCACCGCCTCAGCTCTTGATGCTGAGCCGGTCCAGGCGCAGGCCGGTGAAGGCGTTCGAGGCGACGCCGCGCACCCGCTCGGACCACACGAGGTGGTCGTGCGCGGACCACAGCGGCATCGCGGGCATGTCGCGCAGCAGCGCGCTCTCGGCGAGCCGCGCGGGGATCACGCCGTCCTCGGCGGACGCGGCCTCCGCCGACTCGGCGAGCAGGTCGGTCGCGTAGCGGTTGTCGTAGCCGGTCCCGGCGTCCAGGAGGGGCGTCAGGGACGCGAGCGGCGCGGGGTAGGCGGCCGTGGCGTGGACGGCGTACGGGCCGTCGACCCGGCGGTCGTCCACCGCCTTGCGCAGGTCGGCGACGGGTTGCGGGCGCGCGTCCAGCCCGAGTTCCTTGCGGAGCTGCGCGGCGACGGCCTTCACCCAGCCCTCGTCGCCCGAGCCCGTCTGGTACCAGATCCGCAGCGGCCCGGTGAGCCCGCCCGCGTCCTTGAACGCGGCGCTCGCGGCCTGCGAGTCGTGCAGGCACAGCCGGCACTGGCCGTCGCGGTGCCCCGGCAGGATGCCGGGCGCGACCAGCGAGTCGGCGGGGGAGTACTGGTGGCCGAGCACGCCCTCGGTCACCGCCGGACGGTCGATCGCCATCGACAGCGCCGTCCGCACGGTGGGCGAGTACAGCCGCGCCACCGGCGCCGGGAACGCCAGGTAGGTCATGCTCCGGCCGGGGACGGTGAGGTGCCGGCGGCGGAAGTCGGTGTCCATCGACTCGTGCCGCGCGGGCGGCACCGCCGTCGCGACGTCCAGGTCACCGCCCTGGACGGCGCGGTACTGGCGCGCCGCGTCCGCGATCGTCCGCACGACGACCTCGCGCCCGCCGGAGGGGCGCCGCAGCACGATCTCGTCGCCGGTCCGCGCCGTGATCCGCAGCGGGCCGTTGCCGACCGGCATGCGCGCGTAGGACGCCCAGTCCCGCGACTTCAGCACGGCGTCCGGCATCGGCAGGAACGCCGGGTCGCCGAGCAGCGCCGGGAACCCGCTCAGCGGGCCGTCGAGCGTGACCTCGAACGTCCGGTCGTCCTTGACCTTCAGGCCCGCGACACCGTCCGCGCCGGGCTCGCGGGCGCCCTTCACCCGCGCGACGTCGGTGAACAGCCGCGCGCCCGCCCAGTTCTCGCGCAGGACGGCCGTCCAGGCGTCGGTGAACGAGCGCGAGGTGACCGGCGTGCCGTCGGAGAACCGGCCGCCGGGGCGCAGCCGCACCGTCCAGACCTTCCGGTCGCCGCTCGTCACCGACTCGGCGGCGGCCGGGACGGGCGCGCCCGACGCCGGGTCGTAGGCCATCAGGCCCGTCCACACCGCGGTCGCGACCATCCGGCCGGTCGTGTCGCGGACGTCGCCGGGCAGCAGCGTCGCGGGCGCCGCCGCGCCGACCGAGATCCGCGGGTCGGCGGGATCGCTCCACGCCTTGAGCGCCACCACCGGGGCCACCAGCATCGCGACGGCACCGGTGACCAGGGCGGCGGTGCGCGGGGCGCTCTTCAACGGCCTCTCCCGGGGGGTCGGGGGCGGGACGCGGGGAAGCGTACGGCACCGTCCGGCGACGGTGGAAGAGCGACCATGGGCCTACCGCCCCGCCGATCTTGACAGGCATCATCTGCCCTTACGCTCCTGTTGCCAATTCGTGACATACCGCCCTGTTGATCACGGTTCGCCCACTCGTCACACTGACGCTGCGCAGATCGTTTCGAAAGTGAGGCGCCCATGCCCCCCCGTGACCACCACCGCACCTCACGCAGAACACGACGGCTGGCCCAGGGCGGTGGCGCCGTCGCGGCGTCGCTGGCGCTGATGGCCGGCACCGCCTGGGCGTGCCCGCCCGAGCCCGGATCCCCGCCGGGCGGAGCCAAGGCCGCGGCGCAGGGCGAGGGCACCGGCGGACACTCCGGCCACTACAACCGCGGGAACACCAGCGACCCGGAGCCCACCGAGTCGATCAAGAACGTGCGGCGGGTCGGCGGCGTCCCCGAGGCCAAGGGCGCGATCTCGCTCATGTTCATCGACTACGGGCACGGCCGCCACAAGCGCACGGTGATGTACGCGACCGGCCAGTTCGGGCTCAAGGCCTACGACATCACCGCGGATCCCCGCGTCCCCAAGCTGGTCGGGCAGCTCAACATGCCCGGCATGTGGGAGACCGAGGACACCGACTTCGACCCCAAGCGCAAGATCATCTACCTCTCCCGCGACCCGCGCGCGTTCGGCGGCGACACCGCCACCGGCGAGTCCGGCGTCTACGTCATCGACGCGTCGCGGCCCGAGAGCCTGCGCCAGATCACCTACGTGAAGGTCCCGGCGGGGCACACCACCACGTGCGTCAACGACTGCCGGTACCTGTGGACGGGCGGCCCGTCCAAGGCGGCCTGGATGCCCGCCGACTGGGGCGGCCGGCCCGTGTGGGTCACCGACGTCCGCGACCCGGCCAAGCCGATCGTCCACAAGGACCCGATCGACACCGGGCGCAACGACGGCAAGACCGACTACACCCACGACATCCAGGTCGACTCCGACGGCGTCGCGTGGGCGTCCGGGCGCGGCGGCGTCCGCGGCTACTACACCACCGGCCGCCACTACGACCCGCTGAAGCGCACGTGGCGCCGCGCGAGCGCCGTCGACCCCGTCCCGTACGCGGGCGGCGGGCTCGACGAGGCCACGACGAACTCCACGTTCATGCACAACAGCTACCGCGCCGTCGGCCGCACCAGGAACCAGGCCGCCGACCCGCGCCGCTGGGGAAACGGCAAGCTCCTCTACGTCACCGAGGAGACGTTCAACGAGGGCTGCGCCAACGACGGCCTGCTCGTCATCGTCTCGCTGCGCGGCTCCTACGACGGCCAGGGCTGGCGCTCCACGCCGGAGAAGAAGTTCCGCCTCCAGACGGTCGCCACCTGGGGCGTCGCGGGCAAGGAGGGCAGCGACCCCAATCCCAAGCAGGAGGGCTGCTCCGCGCACTACTTCGACGTCCGCGACGGCGTGATCGCCCAGTCGTTCTACGCGCAGGGCACCCGCTTCCTGGACGTCCGCGACCCGACCAACCCGAAGCAGATCGCCTACTACCGGCCCGCCGACGCCTCGTCCTGGCAGCCGTACTGGCACGGCAGGTACGTCTACGTCGCCGACAACACCCGGGGCATCGACGTCCTGGAGCCGACCTTCCGCTGACACCCCCCACCCGCGCGGAGGCCCGTCCCAACCCCCCAGGGGCGGGTCTCCGCCCCCCGCCCCCGGCGGGGAACGGCGCTACCGGTGGTAGTGGTAGGGGTTGTCGGAGTCCCGGGAGCTGCGCTCGGCGGCGGCCACCGCCGACTCGGCCGCCCGCCGCAGCCGGTGCCCCGCCTCCCGGACGACCTGCACCGGCCGCTCGGGCAGGTGCCGGGTCGCGTCGCGGTGCCGGCGCCAGTGCTCGCGGGCGCGGGCGCGGCGCTCGACCCGCAGGTGCCCGAGCAGCCGGTCGAGGTTCATCGTGACCTCCCCGTACAGCGGCCACGGGTCGCCGGAGGCGGCGCGCTCGTGCAGTTCGCGGGTCAGCCGCGCACGGCGCTCCCGCGCGATGTCGACGCGGACCTCCAGATCCTGCTCGGCCTTGAACGGGCGGGCGTCGCGGTCCAGGTCGGAGCGGGCGAGCCGGCCGTAGGCGGCGATGCTCTCGGCGATCCCGGCGAGGGCGTCGGCGAGCTTCGGGCGCAGCACCGGGTCGGTGAGCAGCCGCCCGTGCCGGCCGAGCCGCTCGTCGTCGGCCAGCGACCGGGTCAGCCCGCGCAGCGACAGCGTGAAGTGCTCCATCGTCTCGACGGCGTCGCGCAGCGCGACGCCCGCGTCCACCAGCCGCCGCGCCCGCGGGTTGAGCCGGACGCTCTCCTCGGCCGCGCCGAGCGCCTGGTCGGTGCGCGCGAGGTCGCGGGCGAGCCGCTCGGCCTGGTCCTGCCAGTGCGCCGCCTGGCCCGGCTCGGGGTCGCGGTCCAGGCCGCCCGCGATGTCCTCGATCAGCTCGCGCAGCCGCTCGGCGATGTCCTGGACGGCCTCCTCGGCGGGACGCACCCGCACCGAGGGCACCAGCAGCGTCGCCGCCAGCCCGGTCGCCGCGCCGACCAGCGTCTCCAGGAACCGCTCGGCCGCCCCCGACTCGCTCGCCGCGCCCAGGGCGAAGATCAGCATGGCGCTGATCGGCACCTCCAGGATGTGGTCGCCGAGCCGCAGCACGTGCCCGATGACCAGCGCGGCGCCGATCGCGAGCCCGAGGCTCCACCAGGAGAACCCGACGGTACTGGCGAACAGCACCGCCACCGCCACGCCCGAGGTCACCGAGGCGACCCGCAGCACGCTCGACTTGATCGTCTCGTACACGGAGTACTGGACGACGAGCAGCGCGGTCAGCGGCGCCAGCAGCGGCTGCGGGCCGCCCTTGGGCAGCACCAGCAGCGCCAGCACGAACGCGGCGACGGCGGTGAGGGTCAGGCGGGCGATGCGGTAGGCGGTGGGCAGCGCCTCCGTCGCCACCTGGATCGGCGGACGGTCGGCGCGGTCTCGGCGAAGGAAAGCGAGCGGCATCGGTGCAATCGGGTGTGGGGTCGTGGTCGGCGGTGAGCCGTCCAATCGGACAATTCGCTCAATGAGGTCAGGTCCCCGATCCTTCCCGTCCTAAAAGAAAAAACCGGTCAAAACTCCGGTTCGGTGCGGTGCCGGGCGCGGAAGGCGGCCACGTTCGTCCGGTTGGCGCAGGTCTCGGAGCAGAAGCGGCGGCGGCCCGCGCGGGAGGTGTCGGCGTAGACGCGGTCGCAGCCGTCCGCCGCGCACACCCCGGTCCGGCCGAGGCCGTGCTCGACGACCAGCTCGGCGAGGTTCATCAGCGTCGTCGCGCGGAAGCGGTGCGGCAGCCGCGACGAGGGCGGCGCGTAGTGCATGTGCAGCCCGTGCGGCTCGTGCTCGGCCAGGTGCGGGTGCATCGGGACCTCCAGCATGAGCTCGTTGAGCAGGCGCATCGCGTCCTCGACCGTGGCGGCCTCGAAGAAGGGGCGCAGTGTCCGGCCCCAGCGGCGGAACTCCTCGGCGTCGCGCGCCTCGAACTCCTGCCAGAAGAACTCGTTGTCGCGCAGGACGCGGCGCAGCGCGTCCTCCGAGGCGTCACCGCCCGCGCTGGTCACCGCGTTGACCAGCGCCACGGCGGCGGCCACCCCGTGGCTCCTGTACCCAGTGATCCGCATTGCCCCGGCTCCCGCTCCCATGCCATGCTGTAAACGACATCTTAGCTATAACCCTTACAGGTTCGTGAGGACGTGCGGTGGAGGAATGCCCACGCTGCGGCTGGCCCCAGACCGAGGTGTACGAGGTTCTCTCGCGTCACCTGACCTCCGAGGGCGTGGTGAGCTACACCCGCTGCGCCTGCGGGGAGGTGCAGGTGCGGGTCCAGCCGTTCGGCCCGGGCGCGGTCGTGGGGGCCCGCCCGGAGGAGTCCTCCGGATCGTCCTGAGCCGGGTGCTAGTGGCGCCAGCGGGTGGCGGCGGCGATCTGCCGCGGCGTCGCGCCGTCCAGCAGCGCGATCTCGCCCCGCCGGACGGTCGCCACCGTGTCGATCACCGCCTCGCCGAGCGCCGCCAGCAGCACCTCGTCGGCCTCGAACGCCGCGAGCGCCTCGCCCAGCGAGGACGGCAGCGCCGCGATGCCCCGCTCGTCCCGCTCCTCCTGCGACAGCGACACCGGATCGACGTCCACCGGGTCGGGCAGCCGCGCCTCGGTCGCGACCCCGTCGCGTCCGGCGGCCAGCAGCGCCGCGAGCGCGAGGTAGGGGTTGGCGGCGCCGTCGAAGCACTTGACCTCCAGGTTCGCCGCGTCCGCCCGCTCGCCTTCGGCGCCGGCGACCAGCCGCAGCGCCGCCTCCCGGTTCTCCAGCCCCCAGCAGGCGAACGCGCCCGCCCAGTGCGAGGGGACCAGCCGCAGGTAGCTCGCCACCGACGGCGCGCCCACCGCGAGCAGCGCGGGCAGCCGCCGCAGGATTCCGGCGGCGAACGCCTCCCCGGCGGCCGTCAGCCCGTAGGGGCCGTCGCCGCCCGCCATCGCGTTGCCCGTCGCGGCCGGGCCCTCCCCGCCGTCGTGGTGCCACAGGCTCAGGTGGACGTGCGCGCCGTTGCCGACCCCCTCCGCGTCCACCTTGGGGGAGAACGAGGCGATCAGCCCGTGGTCCATCGACACGGCCCGGATCGTCTCCCTGACCAGGACGGCGGTGTCGGCCGCGCCGACCGGGTCCTCGGCGGCCACCGACACCTCGTACTGCCCGGCCGCGTACTCGGGGTGGAGCTGCTCGACCCGGACGCCCGTCGCGTCCAGCGCCTTCAGCAGGTCGCGCAGGTAGCCCGAGAGCTCGCTGATCCGCGTCATCCCGTACGCGGGGCCGTGGCAGGCGGGGGAGAAGCCGTCGCCGTGGCTCTCCGACACCGCCCACTCGATCTCGAACGCCGTCCGGATCGTCCAGCCGTCGGCGGCCAGCCGCGCCGTCTCCCGGCGCAGCAGCGCGCGGGTGTCGAGCGGGTGGACACCGCCGTCCTGCGCGTACCGGGACGCGGGCGCGTGCGCCCAGCCCGGCAGCGCCGCCAGCGGGACGAGCCGGTCCAGGTCGGGGTGCAGCCGCAGGTCGCCGCTCGGGCCGCCGATGTGCCGGCCGGACATGATCGAGTCGTCCAGCAGGAAGACGTCGAACAGCGGCGACATGCCGACGCCCCAGGTGGCCGCGTGCTCCAGCCGCGCCACCGGGACGGCCTTGGTCCGCGTGATCCCGGCGACGTCCACCCAGGTCAGGGCGACGGCGGCGACGTCCTGCCCGGCCAGGCGGCGGGCCGCCTCGGCGGCGCGGGCGCCGAGCCTGGCGCGCTCGTCTCCGTCGAGTGCGCCGGTAGGAGCTACGGGGTGTCCGGAGTCTTCCACGATGAGGCTCTCCTGAGGAGTCGGCGAGGGGCGGGACGGTAAGGGCTGAGCCGAGTCTTTGTGGGGGGACGACCCCCCACACCCCCCGGCAAACGCCCGTAGGGGCATCGTAGAAAGAACATCCGAAGGATTTCAGGGACGGAGGCGGGTGTCGTGCTCGAATGGCCGGAGAGTCCACCACTGGCCGACCACCACTGCCACGGCGTCCTCGACCGCGAGCTCGACCGCGCGGCGTTCGAGGCGCTGCTCACCGAGGCCGAGACCGGCGGGCCGCCGGGCACGAGCCCGTTCGACTCGCAGATCGGCTTCGCGCTGCGGCGCTGGTGCCCGCCCGTCCTGGACCTGGACGCGCACGCCGCGCCGGACGCCTACTTCGCCCGCCGCGCCGAGCTGGGCGCGGCCGAGGTCAACCGCCGCTTCCTCGCCGCCGCCGGGCTGGAGTCGCTGTGCGTGGACACCGGGTACACGCCGGAGGCGATCCTCGACCCGCCCGATCTCGGACGGTTCGCCGGTGCCCCCGCGTACGAGATCGTCCGGCTGGAGGCGGTCGCCGAGCGGGTCGCGGCGGACGGCGTCGAGGCGGCGCGCTTCGCCGACGAGGTCCGCGCCCGGCTGGCGGGACGCGGGCCGGACGTGGTCGGTGCCAAGTCGATCGCCGCCTATCGAGCGGGGCTGGAGCTGGCGGGCGAGCGGCCGTCCGCCGGGGAGGTGGCGGAGGCGGCCGGGCGACTGATGCGGCAGGACGTACCACGCGTCCACGACGAGGTGCTGCACCGGTTCCTCGTGTGGTGCGCGTCCGACGAGGGCCTGCCGGTGCAGTTCCACGTGGGGCTCGGCGACGTGGACGCCGACCTGCGGCGCGGCGACCCGCTGCTGCTCCTGGACCTGCTGCGCGCGCTCGACGCCGCCGGGACCCCCGCGATGCTGCTGCACAACTACCCGTTCCACCGGCAGGCGGGCTACCTCGCGCAGGTGCTCCCGAACGTGTACGTGGACGCCGGGCTCGCCACCCACAACCTCGGGCACCGCGCCCCGGCGCTGCTCGCCGAGCTGCTGGAGCTGGCCCCGTTCGGCAAGGTGCTGTACTCCTCCGACGCGTTCGGCCTCGCGGAGCTGTACCACCTCGGCGCGGTGCTGTTCCGGCGCGGGCTCGCCGGGATTCTCGACGAGGGGGTGCGGGACGGCGCGTGGACGGCGGACGACGCCGCGCGCGTCGCCGGGCTCGTCGCGTCCGGCAACGCCCGCCGCGTCTACGGGCTCCCCGCCCCCGGATAGGCTCGTGATGATCGTGGAAGGGGCGGGGACATGGCGGGACGCGAGCGGCTGCTGGTCATCGGCGGCGACGCGGCGGGGATGAGCGCGGCCTCGCAGGCGCGCCGCCGCCGCGGCCCGGACGATCTGGAGATCACCGTCGTCGA
This sequence comes from Actinomadura terrae, assembly GCF_022751215.1. Classification (GTDB taxonomy): domain Bacteria; phylum Actinomycetota; class Actinomycetes; order Streptosporangiales; family Streptosporangiaceae; genus Spirillospora; species Spirillospora terrae. Next base: position 774,155 of record NZ_JAICDG010000003.1, read on the forward strand.
GCGCGGGCGGCACGCCTCCTACTCGGCGTGCGGCATCCCCTACCTCGTCGGCGGCGACGTCGAGGACGAGTCGAGCCTCATCGCCCGCACGCCGGAGGAGCACCGCGAGCGCGGCATCGACCTGCGGATGCGCACCGAGGCGACCGAGATCGACACCTCCGGCGGCCGGGTGCGCGTCCGCGACCTGGAGGGCGGCGGTGAGCGCTGGGAACACTACGACCAGCTGATGGTCGCGACCGGCGCCGTTCCCGCGCGTCCGCGCCTGGCCGGGGCGGACGCGGAGGGCGTGCACGGTATCCAGGTCCTGGACGACGGGATTCGCGTCCGCCGCGTGGTGGAACGCGACAAGCCGCGCCGGGCGGTGATCATCGGCGGCGGCTACATCGGCCTGGAGATGGCCGAGGCGCTGGTGCGGCGCGGCCTGGAGGTGGCCCTCGTGGACGCGGCGGACCAGCCCATGGGCACCCTCGACCCGGACATGGGCGCGCTCGTCGCCGACGCGCTGCGCGGGATCGGCGTCACGTTGCACCTGGGCGACCCCGTCGAAGGCTTCGACACCGCGGAAGGGCGGGTGACCGCCGTCCGGACGGAGGCCGGCGCGCTGCCCGCCGACCTGGTCGTCCTCGGGCTCGGCGTGCGGCCGGGCAGCGACCTGGCACGCGCGGCGGGCATCGAGACCGGCCCGACCGGCGGCATCGTCACCGACCGGCGGATGCGCACCCGCACCGAACGGGTGTGGGCGGCGGGCGACTGCGTGGAGAACCGCCACCTGGTGTCCGGCGCGCCCGTCGCGATCGCGCTCGGCACGCACGCGAACAAGCAGGGCCGCGTCGCGGGGATCAACCTCGGCGGCGGATACGCGACGTTCCCGGGCGTGGTGGGCACCGCGGTCGCGAAGATCTGCGAGTACGAGGTCGGGCGCACCGGCCTGAACGAGCGCGAGGCCGAGACGGCGGGGTTCGAGGCGCTGAGCGTCGTCGTCGCGTCCACCACCCGCGCCGGCTACTACCCGGGCGCGACCGAGATGCGGACCAAGCTCGTCGTCGAGCGCCGCTCCGGCCGGCTGCTCGGCGCGCAGATCGTCGGCCGGGAGGGCGCCGCCAAGCGCGTCGACGGCCTGGCCATCGCGTTGTGGAACGGCATGACGGTCGAGGAGATGACCGGCCTCGACCTCGGCTACGCGCCGCCGTTCTCGCCCACCTGGGACCCCGTCCTGATCGCCGCGCGCAAGGCCGCCGAGCGCGTCGAGGAGGACCTGCGCTCCACGTCCTGACGTGCTGTCACGTGGTTTGTCGGTGGCCGTTCCTAGGGTGTGGCCGCATGAGCAACGCTCCCGGCATCGACGAGGACGCCCCGGCCTTCCCGGCCGCGTGGCTGCGCATGCGGCATCCGCGCCGCGACCGTCCGGGCGTCCCCGACGTCCGGCCCGACGCCGAAGCGGTGGGCCGGGCGCGGGCGCTGGTGGACGCGGCGCTGCCCGAGATCGAGCACGTCCTCGCGCTGCCGGGCACGACGCCGCTGCTGGCCGAGCACGCCCGCGCGCACCTGGCCGGTTCGGCGAGCCCGCTCGGCGCGGCGGTCGTCGCGTCGCTCACGCTGACGGTGCAGGCCTCGGTCGAACTCTGGGCGTCCGACCTGTTCCGGGACGCGTGGACGGTCGAGCACGGGCTTCCGTTCGCCGTGTGCGCCTACCTGGAGTTGTGCGAGGTGGTCGCCGACTACAGGGGGGCCAGCATCGACTACCGGACGGGCGCCATCCGGCGGGACTGGTGGGGCGTCCGGGAACGGGGGCCGGACGACCGTGTCGGCGGCCCGTGGGCGGAGCGGGACGTCGCCCGCCGTCAGCGTGCCCTCCTGGCGGCGGTGGACGACAACGCCTACGCCGGGGCCGCCGAGGCCCTCGCGCGCCACCGCCGGACCCCGGCCCAGCAGGTGATCGCCTCCTACCTGGTGCCGACGCGGCGGGACTGGCTGGCCGAGGCCCGCGCGCTCCCCGCCCCCGCCCGCCTGTACGGCGTCGAGCCGGAGACGGCCTGGATGCTGCTGTGCGCGCTCGGCGAACCCGGGGACACCGACGGCATGACGCTGGGCTGGGGCGGCCGCAGGCCGGACGTCATCGCGACGCTGCTGGACGGCGTCGGCCCGGACGCGCTCGCCGCGCTGGTGGTGGACGCCGCCGACGACGACCACCTCGACGCCGACACCGCGCGGCTGCTGCTGGACGCGCTGGCCCGGCTGCCGGTGGACGCCGCGTTCCAGGCCCTCGTCGACCGGCTCGGCCGCCGCTACGTCCAGCCCGCCGCGATCGGCGCCGCGAACCGGTATCCGGCGCGGGCGCTGCGGCTGCTCGCCGCGTCGGCCGCTGCCCCCGGCGCCGAGGAGATGCTGTCGGCGCACCTGCTCGCGCACCCGGAACTCGCGGACGCGATGCTCCCCGCCCTGCCGGAGGAGTCCCGCGCGGCGGTCGAGGCGATCCGCGCGCGGAACGTCCGGGTGCCCGAGGCGGGCGACCTGCCGACGCTGCTCACCGACCCGCCGTGGACGCGCGGGCGCAAGAAGTCCAAGCCCGTCGTCATCAAGGGCCTGCCCCTGCCCGGCCTGCGCGCCATCGTCTGGGAACCGGGGGAGCGCGACGCCTGGACGGTCGACGTGCGCCGCCTGTGGCGCTGGATGGAACAGCCCCCGTGGGCCGAGGAGGCGGCGCGGTTCGAGAAGGGCGACCTGCCCAAATACGTGCATCCGGCCCTGTTCCTTGAGGGTCCTGAGGATCTGGTGCGCCCGCTGCTGGCGAGGTGGGAGCCGTCCGACGTCTACGCGGTCGGCGAATGGCAGCCGGGGCTCGTCGCCCGCTTCGAGTTGGACGCGCTCGAACCGGTGCTGTGCATCGCGCGCCGTGACCCGGCCGGTGTCGGCCCCGCCCTGATGCCCTACCTCAGCGATGACGTCGCCCGGCTGATGGCCGACTGGCTGCTGCGGCGCAAACGCGCGGGTGAGACGGCGCGCGCCTGGTTCCGCCGCCACGGCCGCGCCGCCGTGCCCGCCCTGCTGCCCGGCGCGCTCGGCCGGTCCGGCACCGAGCGCCGCGCCGCCGAGGCGGCGCTGCGCCTCATCGCCGCGCGGCACGGCGCCGAGGGGATCGTCGAGGCCGCCCGCGCCCACGGCGACGCGGCGGCAGACGCGATCGCGGCGCTGCTGTCGGCCGACCCGCTCGACGTCCTGCCCGCGAAGGTCCCCGCGATCGGCGACTGGGCCGACGTCCGGTTCCTGCCGCAGCTCATGCTGCGCGACCGCGAACGCGCGCTGCCCGGGGCGGCGACGCGGCACGTCCTGACGATGCTGGCGCTGTCGCGGCCCGGCGAGGAGTACGCCGGTGTCGCCGCCGTCCGCGAGCTGTGCGACCCCGCCTCGTTCGCCGAGTTCGGACGGACGGTGTTCCGGCGCTGGGAGGCGCATGGCGCGCCGTCCAAGGACGGGTGGGCGCTGACGCAGCTCGGCCTGACCGGTGACGACGAGACCGTCCGCCGGCTCGCCCCGATGATCCGCGCCTGGCCGGGCGAGGGCGGGCACGCCCGGGCCGTGACCGGGCTGGACGTCCTCGCCGCGATCGGCACCGGCACCGCCCTCATGCACCTGCACGCGATCTCCCAGCGGGTGCGGTTCAAGGCGCTGCGGGCCCGCGCCGCCGAGAAGATCGAGGAGGTCGCCGCCGGGCTGGAGCTGACCCCCGACCAGCTCGCCGATCGCCTCGTCCCCGACCTCGGCCTCGACGCCGACGGCGGCATGACGCTCGACTACGGCCCGCGCCGCTTCCGGGTCGCCTTCGACGAGAGCCTCAAGCCCTTCGTCACCGAGAACGGCGAGCGCCGCAAGACCCTGCCCAAGCCCGGCGCGAAGGACGACCCCGACCTCGCGCCCGCCGCGCACAAGGCGTTCGCCGCCCTCAAGAAGGACGCCCGCGTCGTCGCCTCCGAGCAGCTCCGCCGCCTGGAGGGCGCGATGGTCGCCCGCCGCCGCTGGCCCGCCGCCGAGTTCCGCGACCTGCTCGCCGCGCACCCGCTGGTGCGGCACCTCGTCCGCCGCCTGGTCTGGCTCGCCGCCGACGACACCGGGACGCGCGCGTTCCGCGTCGCCGAGGACGGCACCTACGCGGACGCCGCCGACGACACCGTCGAGCTGCCCGCCTCCTGCGAGGTCCGCGTCGCCCATCCCATCGACCTGGGCGAATCCGCAGCCGCCTGGGCGGAGCTGTTCGCCGACTACGCGATCCTCCAACCGTTCCCGCAGCTCGGACGCGCCGTCCACACCCTCACCCCGGAGGAGCGGGGCAGCGGCCACCTGACCCGGTTCGAGAAGCTGACCGTCCCGGTCGGCCGCCTCCTGGCCCTCACCCGGCGCGGCTGGGAGCGCGGCGCCCCGCAGGACGGGGGCGTCGAGTGCTGGATCTCCCGCCGCCTGTCCCGCGATCTGTTCGCGGTCATCGACCTGGACCCGGGCATCGTCGCCGGCGCCGTCGAGGCGGAGGCCGAGCAGAAGCTCGCCGCCGTGCGCCTGGCCGACCGCCCCGACTGGCCGCACCCGGACGCCCCGGCTTCCCACCGCTTCGGCGCCCTGGACCCGGTCACCGCCTCCGAACTCCTGGCCGACCTCACCGGCCTGACCGGATGACCGCCGACCGGACCCTCGCCTGGGAGCCGGGCGAGCGCGCCGACTGGGCGGCCACCCCGCTCCGGGACCTCCACAACGACCGCACGCTCGCGCAGTCCCTCCGCATGCTGGAGGCGGGAGAGTTCCAGCACGAGTTCGAGTTGGCGTGGCTGTTCGCGCAGGCGCCCGAGGAGGCCGTCCGCGCCCGCGTCCGGGCGTGGCGTCCGGAGTTCTGGCAGCTGACCGATTCGCTCAAGCCCGTCGTCGCCCGCTTCGGCCTCGACGCCTGGGACATGGCGGTCCACGCGGCCGAATGGAACTGGCGCGAGAACGGGGCGATCCTCCTGCCGTTCCTCAGCGCCGACGTGGCGCGCCTCATGGCCCGCCTGGCGCGACGGGCCCCGACGGCGCGGGAGCTGACCGGCGCCTGGCTCCGGCGGCACGGCCTCGCCGCCGTGCCCTTCCTCGTCCCCGCCCTGGACGGCGCCCCCGGCATCCGCCGCGACGCCGAGCACGCGCTGTGCCGCATCGCCGCGTCCGCCGGGCCGGGCCCGGTCGCCGAGGCGGCCCGCTACCACGGCGCGGCCGGGGCGGTCGCCCGCCTCCTCGCCGACGGCCCGTCCAAACCGCCGCCGGGCCCGCCGCCCTACCCCGTCTGGGCCGACCCTGCCACCCTGCCGCGCGTCCGCCTGCGCGCCGGGGGAGAGCTGCCATTACCGGAGGTCCGCGCGCTGGTCCTGCTGCTCGCGAGGACGAAGCGGCCGGGCGACCACCCCGGCTCGGCCGCGCGGCTCGACGCCGTCCTGCGGCGCTGCGACCCCGCCGACGTCGCCGAACTCGGCTGGGAGCTGTTCGTCCGCTGGCGGGACGCGGGGACGCCGAGCACCCACAACTGGGCGCTGCCCGTCCTCGCCCGGACCGGCGACGACGAGACCGCCCGCCGCCTCGCCGCGTGGGTGCGGGCGTGCCCGGGATGGGCGGCGTTCGCGCGCGCCGCCGTGGGCCTGGAGACGCTCGCCGCCTTCGGCGACCGCGCGCTGCCGCACATCGCCGCGATCGCGCGCTCGGCCCCGTACAAGCTGCTGCGCGAGCGGGCCGGGGAGGTGCTCGGCGAGGCCGCGCGGGCGGCGGGCCTCACCCCGGAGCGGCTCGCCGACCGCTTCGTCCCGGACTTCGGGCTCGACCCGTCCGGCACCCTGACCCTCGACTACGGCCCGCGCCGCTTCCTCATCGGGTTCGACGAGCGGCTCGCGCCCCACGTCCGGGACGAGCGGGGCCGCCGCCGCGCCGCGCTGCCGAAGCCCGGCGTCCGCGACGACCCCGCCCGCGCGTTCGAGGCATGGGCCCGCTTCGCCGCGCTGCGCAAGGACGCCCGAATGGTCGCGGCCGAGCGCGTCCATCGGCTGGAGACCGCGATGGTCACCGGGGAGCGCTGGCCGCTGCGGGAGTTCCGCGCGCACTTCGCCGACCACCCGCTGGTGTGGCACATCGCGCGCCGCCTGGTGTGGACGGCCGAGCACGACGGCACGGTGACGCCGTTCCGGATCGCCGAGGACCGGGGGCTCGCCGACGCGTCCGACGGCGCCTTCGCACCGCCGCCCTCGGCGACGGTCGGCGTGGCGCACCCCCTGCTGCTGGACGGGCTGGAGACCTGGTCGGAGCTGTTCGCCGACTACGAGATCCTCCAGCCCTTCCCGCAGCTGGCGCGCGCCGTCCACACCCTGTCCCCGCGGGAGCGCGCGGCGGACCGGCTGCCCGCCTTCGAGGACCTGACCGTCCCGTTCGGCGCGGCGCTGGCCCTCACCCGGCGCGGCTGGGACCGGGGCGCCTTCGACGACACCGGCGTGGCGGACACGCTCGTCCGCGACGCGGGCGGCGGCCGCCGGGTCGTCCTCACCCTCGACCCCGGCTTCCTCCCAGGCCGGGCGGACGCCTCACCCACCCAGCGTGTCGTCCACATCCACCTGCTCTCGGCGACGGGGACCCGCCTGCCGTTCGGCGCCCTGGACCCCGTCGCCGCGTCGGAGCTGCTGGCCGACCTCTCCGCCCTGACCGGCTGAGGGCCTGACGTCAGGCGGGCGTCGCGGCCCTGGTCAGGGCCTGGAGGACGTCGGCCACCAGGTCCGGGGTGTCCTCGATGCCGGAGGAGAAGCGGATGAACCCGGGGGCCACCGTGTCGCCGCCCCAGCGGCCCCGGCGCTCGGCCGAGCTGTGCACGCCGCCGAAGCTGGTGGCCTGCGTGACCAGGCGCAGCGACGACAGGAAGCGTTCGGCGAACGCCTCGTCCGGCAGCGTGAACGAGACGACGCCGCCGAAGCGGCGCATCTGGCGGGCGGCCGTGTCGTGCGCGGGGTCGCCGGGCAGGCCCGGGTAGCGCAGGCCCGTGACCTCGGGACGGTGGCGCAGCGCCTCGGCGAGGGCCAGCGCGTTCGCGGCCTGCCGGTCGAGGCGGAGCGGGAGCGTCGCGAGGGAGCGGTGCGCGAGCCACGCCTCCATCGGGCCGGGGATCGCGCCGACCGTCTTGCGCCAGAGGCGCACGTCCGCCGCCAGCTTCGGGTCGCGGGTCGCGACGTGGCCGAGGAGGAGGTCGCCGTGCCCGGTCATGGCCTTGGTGTCGCTGGCCACCGAGAAGTCCGCGCCGAGGTCCAGCGGGCGCTGGCCGAGCGGGGTGGCGAGCGTGTTGTCGACGGCGACGAGCGCGCCCCGCGCGTGGGCCGCCTCGGCGATCCGGCGGATGTCGCAGGCGTCCAGGTTCGGGTTGGACGGCGTCTCCAGCCAGACCAGCCGCGCCCCGTCCAGCAGGCGGAGCTGCGCGTCACCGGCCGTCGGGCCCATCCGCACCTGCGCGCCGTAGGACTCCAGGCGCTCGCGCAGCGTCCGGGTCTGCATGTAGGAGTCGTCGGGCAGCACGACCACGTCGCCCGCCCTGGTCTGCGACAGCAGCACCGCTGCGACCGCCGCCATCCCAGACGAGAACGACGTCACCTCCGCGCCGCCCTCCAGCTCGCCGATGGCGGCCTCAAGGAGCGTCCAGGTCGGGTTCTCGTCGCGCCCGTAGGTGTAGCGGCCGGCGGGCTCGCCGGGCAGGTGGTAGTACGCCGCGAACACCGGCCCCGGCAGCGGCGGGGCGCCCTTCTCCGGTGCGGGCCGGCCCGCACCGACCGCCAGCGTTCCATCCCCGAGTGTCACGTGGGTCCCCTTCGTCCGAAACCAAACCCATCCTCTCACCTGCCCGGACGCGGGCGAATCGGACATCGGCGGCGCGTGTCGCAGGCGTCCTCTAATCTCGGGCGGCATGACAGATCGGCTTTTCGGCGAGGATGTCCTGACGATTCCGGATGCGTGGCTACGGCACCTGCATCCCCGGCGCGGCGGGACGCCGGGGCCGAAGGTCGCGCCGGGCCGGGCGGCGGTGCGCGCGGCCGAGAAGCTGGTCGGGACGGCGGGCGCGGCCGTCGAGTCGCTGCTGACCGGCAACGCGGGGGACGCGGCGCTCGCCGACGCCGCGCGGCGGCACCGTGAGGGCGAACCAGACCCGGCGGGGGCGGCGGCGCTCGCGACCGTGACCGTCGCGGCCGTCTCCTCCTCGGCGCCGTCCACGGTGCAGCGGACGTTCGTCGACGCGTGGGCCGCCGCGCACGGGCCGGGGTTCGCCGCGTGCGCGCTGGTGGAACTCGAACAGATGACGGCGAAGCGCGTCCCGGGCGGCCCGTGGAGGGGCACGTGGCTCGGGGCCGGCTACCGCGCGGCGTTCGGCGGGGCGGAGGCGGAGGCGATCCGGCGCGTCCGGTGCCTGCTCGCCTCGATGGAGGACCACGAGCATGAGGACGCCGTCGAGCGGCTGGCCGCCGTGCGGACCGCGCCTGTCGCGCGGTGGGTCGCGTCCTACCTGGTGCCCGACCGGCGCGACTGGCAGGAGGACTGCCTGGCGGAGCCCGACACGCTGTCCCGCGGCTACCGCTGGCTGTGGTTCTGCACGGCCTCCGAGGTCGCGCGGGTGTCGGAGCCGCCGCTGGCGTTCGGCTCCTACGACGCCTCGCCCGGGGTGCTCGCGACGATGCTGGACGGCATCGGCGCGGACGTCCTGCCCGTCCTGGCACGCGGCGTCGGGCGCGGCGGCAAGGAGGACAAGGTCCTCTTCGAGGCGATCGCCGCGCTGCCCACCGACGAGGCCTTCCAGGTCCTGCTGGACCGGGCCGGTGACCGGCACGCGCGCGCGGCGCTGGTCGCGGCGACCGGCCGGTTCCCGGTGCGGGCCGCGCGGCTCCTCGCCGCCTCCCCGGCCCCGGACGCGGCGGCGCTGCTGACCGGCCACCTGCGGGTCCACGGCGACACGGTCGCGGCGGCGCTCCCCGGGCTGCCGGACGAGACGCGCGCCGTCCTGGAGAAGGTCGCGGTGTCGCTGGCGGGGGTGCCGGAGGCCCCGGCGGACGCGGTGCCCGCGATCCTCGCCGACCCGCCGTGGACGCGCCCCACCCGGCCGCTCGTCGCCGGGCTGGAGCCGCCCGCCGGACGCGCGGCCTGGGACGGCACCGAACGCGACACCTGGCTCGCCGCCGACGTCTCCTCCGTCGACCCGCCGAAGGACCCCGACTGGGACGCGCTCGCCGCCGAGCACCGCGCGGGCGCCGCCCGCGCGCGGGACTCGGTGGCGCTCATGGTGCACGGCCCCGAGGACGTCGTCCGGCCGCTCCTCCCGGACTGGCCGGGCCGCGGCTGGTGGGACACCGACCGCTGGACGCGGCTCCTCCTCGCCCGGTACGAGCTGGACGCGCTCCCCATGGCCGTGCGGATGGCCGACGGCGGCTCCGCGCACGCCGACCTGCTGATGCCGTTCCTGCACGCCGACGTGGCGCTGCTGATGGGCGACCTGGCCCGCCGCGCCAAGACCGTGGACATCGCCCGGCGGTGGTTCGACCGCCACGGGCTGGACACCGTCCCGTACCTGGTCCCGGCCGCGCTCGGGAAGGCGGCGGGCCGCCGCCGCGCCGCCGAGCACGCGCTGCGCCACCTGGACGGCGACGTCGTGGCCGCCGCACGGGACGCGCACGGCGACGAGGCCGCCGATGCGGTCGGGGCGCTGCTGGCGGCGCATCCGGCGGAGACCGGGCTCGTCCAGCCGCCGAAGATCGGCGACTGGATGGAACCGGCCGCCCTCCCGCAGGTCCTGCTGCGGGGCCGTGACCTGGCCCTGCCGCCCGAAGCCGTGCGCCGCCTGGTCGAGCTGCTCGCGATGCCCGTCCCCTACGGGGCGGACGCGACGCGCGACCTCGATCGCGCGTCCGTCGCCGAGTTCGGGTGGGGGCTGTTCCAGAAGTGGCGGGACGTCGGAGCGCCGTCCAGCGACACCTGGGCGCTGGTCCAGCTCGGACGCAGCGGGGACGACGAGACCGTCCGCCGCCTCACGCCGATCGTCCGGGCCTGGCCGGGGGAGGGCGGCCACCGGAACGCGGTCACCGGCCTCGGCGTGCTCGCCGAGATCGGGTCGGACGTGGCGCTCATGCACCTGCACGGCATCGCGCAGAAGATCAAGTTCAAGGGGTTGCAGGGGGAGGCGCAGGCGCGCATCCGCGAGGTCGCGGACCGGCTCGGGCTCGGCACCGAGCAGCTCGCCGACCGGCTCGTCCCGACCTTCGGGCTGGACGCGACCGGGTCGATGACCCTCGACTACGGGTCGCGCCGGTTCGTCGTCGGCTTCGACGAGCGGCTCCGGCCGGTCGTCGCCGACGAGGGCGGCAAGCCCCGCAAGTCCCTGCCCAAGCCCGGCGCGAAGGACGACCCCGACCTCGCGCCCGCCGCGCACAAGGCGTTCGCCGCGCTCAAGAAGGACGTGAGGGTCGTGGCGTCCGCACAGGTGACGCGGCTGGAGCGGGCCATGGTGACCCGGCGCCGCTGGACGGCCGCCGAGTTCCACGAGCACATCGCCGGGCACCCGCTCGTCCGGCACCTCGCGCGCCGCCTGGTCTGGGTCGCCGACGGGGAGCACGCGTTCCGGATCGCCGAGGACCGCACGCTCGCCGACGTCGCCGACGACGCCTTCACGCTGCCCGCGTCGGCGCTCGTCGGCATCGCGCACCCGCTGCACATCGACGTGGCGGCGTGGTCGGAGGTGTTCGCCGACTACGCGATCCTCCAGCCGTTCCAGCAGCTCGGGCGCCCCGTCCACGCCCTCACCGAGCAGGAGCGGGGCGGCGCGCGGCTGGAGCGGTTCGAGGGCCTGAAGGTCCCGGTCGGCTCGGTGGCCGGGCTCGTCCGGTTCGGCTGGGAGCGCGGCGAGCCGCAGGGCGGCGGCAACGAGACGTGGATCTCGCGGCCGGTGGACGGCGGCCGCCACCTCGTCGTCGCGCTCGACCCCGGCCTGTCGGCGATGGAGTTCGGCGCGACCGGCGACCACCAGATCCTCAGGAAGGTCTGGCTGGACGACGAGCCCGGCGAATACCCCGCCTACCAGCGGGAGAGGCTGGCCGCGCTGCCGCTCCTCGGAGGGCTCGACCCGGTCACCGCGTCGGAGGTCCTCACCGAGTTGACCGGGCTCGCCGAGGTCGCCGTCCCGTGACCGGGAGATGTCGGTGGCCCTCAATACGCTGACCGCACCGATCCTCCCGCAGCACCAGTCCTCCCTCACCACCAGGACCCCCGGAAAAGGGACATGACACACGACGACACCACCGACCACCAGCGGCCGCCCGCCGAGCTGCGGTTCGCCGCCGAGCTGGAGCGGCTCCGCGAGGACGACACCGGGCCGCGCCCGCCCGGCTGGGCGCTGAGCCTGACGGCGGCGCGGCGGTTCGTCGTCGGGGACGAGGCGCTCGGCGTCACCCGCAAGTTCGTCGGCGACACCTCGCTCATCGACCGGGCCCTGGTCACCCTCGCCACCAGCCGGGGGCTGATGCTGGTCGGCGAGCCAGGGACGGCCAAGTCGCTGCTGTCGGAGCTGATCGCGGCGGCGGTGAGCGGCACGTCCACGCTCACCATCCAGGGCGGCGCCGCCACCACCGAGGACCAGATCAAGTACTCCTGGAACTACGCGCTGCTGGTGTCGGAGGGGCCCTCGACGCGGTCGCTGGTCCCGGCGCCGCTGCTGGAGGGGATGGCCGCCGGGAAGGTCGTCCGGTTCGAGGAGATCACCCGCTGCCCGCTGGAGGTGCAGGACTCGCTGCTGTCGCCGCTGTCCGACCGCGTGCTCGCGATCCCCGAGCTGGCCGGGCCGTTCCGGGGGGTGCGGGGGGTCGTCCCCCCGCAAGAGGCCGGCCCGGACGCGATGGTCTTCGCGCGCGAGGGGTTCAACGTCATCGCGACCGCCAACACCCGCGACCGGGGCGTCAACGAGATGAGCGCGGCGCTCAAGCGGCGGTTCAACTTCGAGACCGTGTTCCCCATCGCCGACTTCGCCACCGAACTGGAGCTGGTGGAGGCCGAGGCCGGGCGGCTGCTGGAGCGCAGCGGCGTCGGCGTCGCGCCCCGCCGCGACGTCCTGGAGGTGCTGGTCACGACGTTCCGGGAGCTGCGGAACGCCACGACCGAGGACGGCCGCTCCATGGATCGGCTGTCGTCGGTCATGAGCACCGCCGAGGCGGTGTCGGTCGCGCACGCCGTCGGGGTGCGCGGCTGGTTCCTGCGGGGCGAGGCGGGCGGGGCCGCCGACATCGTCGCCTGCCTCGCCGGGACGGCCGCCAAGGACAGCCCCGACGACCTGACCCGGCTGCGCCGCTACCTGGAGCAGCAGGCGCCCCGCCGGGACGGCGAGCAGTGGCGGGCGCTGCACGCGGCCCGGCACCTGCTGCCCGGCTGATGGCGGTCACGTTCGTCGGCGTCCGGCACCACAGCCCGGCCTGCGCCCGGCTCGTCCGCACCGAGATCGAGCGGCTGGAGCCCGCGTACGTGCTGGTCGAGGGCCCGGCCGACTTCGGGTCCCGGTTGGGGGAGCTGCTGCTCGGCCACGAGCCGCCCGTCGCGATCTTCAGCTACTACCGCGACGCGGAGCGGGTGCACGCGTCGTGGGCGCCGTTCTGCGCGTACTCGCCGGAGTGGGTCGCGCTGCACGCGGGCCGCGCCGCCGGGGCCGAGCTGCGGTTCATCGACCTGCCCGCGTGGCATCCGGCGCTCGCCGGGCGCCGCAACCGGTACGCCGACGCCGAACGCCGCTACGCCGAGGTCACCGTCCGGCTGTGCCGCGAGTTCGCCGTCGACAACACCGACGTCCTGTGGGACCACCTCTTCGAGATCGACGCCGAGGAGCTGCCGGAGCGCCTCGGCGCCTACTTCGACCTGCTGCGCGGGGAGTCGGAGGCCGGGCCCGACGACACCGCCCGCGAGTCCTACATGGCGGCGTGGGTGCGGGCGGCCGAGGCGGACGCGGGCGACCGTCCCGTCGTGGTCGTGACCGGCGGGTTCCACAAGCCCGCGCTGGAGGCGCTGGCGCGGGAGGGCGGCACCGCGTGGCCCGGGGTGCCCGCCCCGCCGGACGGCGCGTCCGGCGGCAGCTTCCTCGTCCCCTACTCGTTCCGGCGGCTCGACGCGTTCACCGGCTACCAGTCGGGCATGCCGTCGCCGGAGTACTACCAGCGGCTGTGGGACGGCGGCCCCGGTGCGGCGGCGGGCGCGCTCACCGAGGCGGTCGTGGCGCGGCTGCGCGAGCGCGGCCAGGTCGTCTCGACCGCCGACCTGATCGCCGCGCGGACGCTCACCGAGGGCCTGACCCGGTTGCGCGGCCACCGCTCGCCCGCCCGCACCGACCTGCTGGACGGCCTGGTCTCCGCCCTCGTCACGAGCGACCTGGACGAGCGGCTGCCGTGGACGGCGCGCGGCGTCCCCGCGTCCGCCTCCCACCCCGCCGTCGCCGAGATGGTCGCGGCGCTCAGCGGCGAGCGCGTCGGGCGGCTGCACCCGGACACGCCCGCGCCGCCGCTCGTCCACGACGCCGCCGCCGAGCTGGAACGGCTCGGGCTCGACCGGGGCGGCCGCCGCACCGTGAAGCTCACCGAGAAGCGGGGGCTGGAGCGCAGCCGCGCGCTGCACCGGCTGCGCGTCCTCGGCGTCCCGGGGTTCGAGCGCGAGTCCGGCCCGGATACGGGCGCCGATCTGGTGCTGGAGGAACGGTGGCGGGTCGAGCCGCATGATGCCGCGTCCCGGATGTCGGCGCTGGTCGAGGCGGGCGCGTACGGGCCGACGCTGCTGGACGCGGCGTCCGCCGCCCTGGAGGAGCGCATGGCCCGCGCGGGCACCGACATGGGCGGGCTCGCGGCCGTGCTGTTCGACGCGGCACTGTGCGGGTGCGCCGGGCAGTCCGAGCGGATCGCGGCGGGGATCGCCGCCGGGATAGCGGGCTCCTCCGACGTCCCGGCGCTCGGGCTCGCGCTGGAGGTCGTCCTCGGGCTGTGGCGGCACGACCGGGTCCTCGGGACGGCCCGCAGCCCGTTGTTCGGCACGGTGATCGAGGGGTGCGCCGTCCAGCTGCTGTGGCTGCTGGAGGGGACGCGCGGCGGCCCGGCGCCCGCCGACCTCGCGCGGCTGCGGGCCGTCGCGGCGCTGCGGGACGCGCTGCTGCACGCCGCCGCGCCGCTCGGCCTCGACCGGGCGGCCGCGCTCGCCGTCGCCCGCCGCGTCGCCGCCGACCGGGACGCGCCGCCCGACCTGCGCGGCGCCGCGTTCGGCCTGGCCCGCTCGCTCGGCGACACCGGCGACGCGGGTGACACGGGTGGCGCGGGCGACGCGGGTGACACGGCGCGGGCCGTACGGGGCGCGGCTTCCCCGCGCGTGCTCGGGGACTGGCTCGCGGGCCTGTTCGCGCTGGCGCGCGAGGAGGTGCTCGACCCCGGCGCCACTGTCCTCGCCGTCCTGGACGAGCTGGTCGCCGCCCTCGGCGAGGAGGACTTCCTCGTCGCGCTGCCCGCGCTGCGGCAGGCGTTCGAGTTCTTCCCGCCGCGCGAGCGCGAGACGATCGCGCGCGGGCTGATGGACCGGCGCGGCGTGCGCGGCTCCGCCCGCGCGCTGCTGCGCTCCCCGGCCGACCCGATGCTGATCGCGGAGGCCCGCGCGCTGGAGGCCCGCGCGGACGCGGCGCTCGCCGCCGCCGGGCTCGCGGGCCCTACCGGAAGGCAGGTGCCATGACCACGCCCGACCTGGAGCGATGGCGGCTGATCCTCGGCGCGCCCGCCGAACCGTCCACCGGCGGCCTGGGCGGCGCGTCCGTCGCGCGGGACCAGGCGCTCGGCTGGCTCTACGGCCGCGATCCCGACCTGGCCCGGCGCGGCGTCCGGCGCGGCGGCGCGTCCGGCGGCGAGCCCGACCGGTCGGACGACCGCACCGGCGGGTCCGGGCCGTCCGTGCTCACGGCCGTCGACTGGATCGACGCCGTGCACCGGCTGTTCCCCAAGGAGACGATCGAGCGGCTGGAGCGCGACGCCGTCGAGCGGTACGAGATCCACGAGGTCGTCACCGACCCCGCCGTGCTGGAGCGCGTCGAGCCCGACCCGGCGCTGCTGCGCGCCGTCCTGCGCACCAAGCACCTGATGAACCCGGAGGTGCTGGCGCTGGCGCGGCGCATCGTCGAGGCCGTGGTGAAGGAGCTGATGGAAAAGCTCGCGACCGAGGTCAGGACGGCCTTCCATGGGACGCGGTCGCGGCGGCCGAGCCACATCAAGAACTCCCGCAACTTCGACTTCCACGCGACGATCCGCGCGAACCTGGCCCACTACCGGACCGACGAGCGGCGCCTGTACATCGAACGCCCGCGCTTCGTCTCGCGGACGCGGCGCCAGACCGAGCGGTGGCAGCTGATCCTGCTCGTCGACCAGTCCGGGTCGATGGTCGGGTCGGTGATCCACGCCGCCGTCACCGCCGCGTGCCTGTGGGGGCTGCCCGGCCTGACCACGCACCTGGTCGCGTTCGACACCTCCGTCGTGGACCTGACCTCCGACGTCACCGACCCCGTCGAGCTGCTGATGAAGGTGCAGCTCGGCGGCGGCACCGACATCTGCCGCGCCGTGACCTACGGCGCGGGCCTGGTCGACAACCCGCGCCGCGCGATCGTCGCGATCGTCAGCGACTTCTACGAGGGCGGCGACCCGCACGGGCTCGTGCACGCGGTGCGCGGGCTCGTCGGGCAGGGCACGCAGGTGCTCGGGCTCGCCGCGCTGGACGAGGAGGCCGACCCCGCCTACGACCGGGAGATGGGGCGGCGGCTCGCCGACGCCGGCGCGCACGTCGGCGCGATGACCCCCGGACGGCTCGCCGGGTTCGTCGCGGAGAGGCTCGGCCGGTGACCCGCGCCGACCTGCTCGCGCTGACCCCGGACGCGCTCGCCGCGCTCGCCAACCGGGGCCTGGTCAAGCGCGCCGCCAAGGACCTCGACGCGGGTCAGGGCCCCGAGGTGAGCGTCGACGGCGACGGCGCCGTGCACGGCGTTTTCCCGGACGGCACCCGGGCCGCGCTCCCGCCCGGCGCGGGCCTGGAGGCGGCGTCGTGCTCGTGCGCGGCGACGTCGGTCTGTAGGCACCGGGTCTGCCTCGTCCTCGCCTACCAGCGGACGGCCCCGGCCCCGGCCGAGGCCGCCGCCGATCCCGTCGCGGCCTGGTCGCCGGGCGCGTTCGACGACGACGCGCTCGCCCGCGTCCTCGGGCAGCGGGCCGTCACCGCCGCGCGCCGGACGTTCCGCGCGGGCTACACCGCGCGCATCCACCGCCCCTCCGGAGACGATCCGGTGGCGCGGGTGGAGCTGCCGTCGTGCACGGTCCGGTTCCTCGTTCCGGACGAGCTCGGCTACGTGGACACCGACGCGGTCGCGGCCGTGCGCGGCGAGGTCGTCGTGCTGGCGGCGTGGGCGTTCCGCGCCGCCGACGAGCAGGGAGCGGACGGCGCCGACGTCCGCGTCGAGGTCGGCGGCGAAGCCCGGGCCGCCGGGGGCGGCACCGGACTGGAGGCCGCGCTCGACCTGGCCGGGCAGGTGCTCATGGAGGGCGCCGCGCACGCCGGGCCCGTCCTCGCGGCGGCGCTGCGGCGGACCGGCACCGACCTCGCGGCCCGCGACCTGCACTGGCCCGCCGCCGCGATCGACGAGCTGGCCGCGCAGCTCGACGCCCACCGCGAGCGCCGCGCCGACTACGCGTCCGAGCGCCTCGCGGCGCTGATCGCCGAACTGCACGCCCGCGACCGCGCGGCCTCGGCGCCGGGCTCGCGGGTGCCCCGGTCGCTCGTGCTCGGCACGGACGAGTCCGCCGACACGCCGCTGCGCCGCGTCCGGCTGACCGCGCTCGGCTGCCGGGTCGGCGGCACCGCCGAGACCCGCACCGCCGACGTCTACCTCGCCCACGCCGACACGGTGCTGGTGCTCCGCAAGCACTGGGCGGTGCCCGAAGGCGACCGGCTGACCGGCGCCGACCTGGCCGGACGCCGCGTCCTCGGGGTGAGCCTGCGCGCGCTCGCCGCCGCCAACGTCGTCTCCGAGAGCGCGACCCGCAGCGCGAGCCGGGCCGTCCGGGTCTCGGCGGGACGCGTCGCCAAGACCACCGTGACGCCGCTCGGCGAGGCGTGGGCGGGCCTGCCCCCGGCGCTGCTCGTCCGCGACCTGGCCGCGCACGAGCGGGAGATGGACGCCTGGCCGCCGCGCCTCGTCCGGCCCCGGGTCGAGGCCGAGACCGTGCGCGTGGTCGAGATCGCCGAGGTGCGCGACATCGGCTACCACCCCGGCGACCAGCGCTTCGAAGCCGTGATCGCGGACGCGGCGGGCACCACCGCCGTGCTGTCGGCCGAGTACGCCCCGCACCGCCCGGCCGCGCTCGACGTGCTCGCCGAGGCGCTCGCCGACGGCCCGCGCCTCGTCAGCGGCGCGGTGCGCCGCGAGCGCGGCGGCCTCGTCATCGACCCGTTCGCGGTGCTGGCGTCCGGCGGCGTCGTGGTGCCCGACCTGATGCCCGGCGACGGGACGGCGGAGCTGGGCGCCCCGCCCGCCCCCGCCCCGGACCCGCTCGGCGCCGTCCTCGACACCGCGCTCGCCGCCTGCGCCGAGATCGCGCATCGCGGCCTCCGGCACGTCCCGCCAGGCCTCGGCGGCCGCGTGTCCCACGCGGCCGACGACCTCGCCCGCACCGGCCTGCGCACCGCCGCCGAAACACTCACGAACCTCGCCGCCACGCTCACCGGCGACGACCCCCAGGCCTCCGTCCAGGCATGGGCCGACGCCACCATCCGCCTGACGACAACCGCCGAACTGCATTGAAGGCGCGCCCCCGGCCGCGGCGCTGTTCTCAACCGGTCAGCTCTTGGACGGTGCGGCGGGCGGTCTCCAGGTCGCGGGTCGGGGCGCCGAAGCCGACGCGGACGCGGGTCCGGCGCAGCCGTCCGTGCACGGCCAGCAGGTCGCGGGTGCCGGTGAGCCCGGCCGGGACGAGCGGGACCCCGGCGAGGTCCGCGAGCCGCGCGGCGCCCGTGCGGAACGCGCCGACCTGCCCGTCCCGGGAGCGGGTGCCCTCGGGGAACACGATGACGCAGCGGCCCCGGGCGAGCTGCGCGGCGGCGGAGGCCAGGTCCTCGAAGCCGCCCCGGGACCGCCGGACGGGGAACCCCGCGACCGCCGTCCGGCAGACCAGCGCGCGCAGCCGTCCGGCGAACCAGTAGTCGGCCGCCGCCGCGACCACCGGACGGCGGCGCGCGGGCAGCGCGGCCAGCAGCGCGACGGTGTCGGCGTGCGAGGAGTGGTTCGCGACGATGACGCACGGGCCGTCCGGGACGGGGCCGGTGACCTCCAGCCCGCCCGCGAGCCCGAACGCCGCGCGCCAGCACGTCCGGCGCAGGAAGGAGGAGAACACGCCGATCATGACAGCGCCGATCATGACAGGGCCATCGCGACGGCCAGCGCCACCAGCAGCGAGTCGATCCGGTCCAGCAGGCCGCCGAAGCCGGGCAGCCACGTCCCGGCGTCCTTGACCCCGGCGCCGCGCTTGAGCATGGACTCCAGCAGGTCGCCGAGCGGCGCCCCCGCCGCCACCGCGAGCACGGTGGCGGGGGTCGCCGCGCCGAACAGGGCCAGCACCGCGATCCCGGCGGCGGCTCCGCCCGCGATGCCGCCCCAGCGTTTGGCCGGGCTCAGCGGCGACAGCGCGGGGCCGCGCAGCAGCTTCCCGCCGCACCACGCGCCGACGTCGGCGACCGCGATCGCCGCGCACAGCGGCGCCGCCAGGTCGCCGAGCAGCACGAGCCCGCTCAGCGGCGCCAGCCACACCACCCCGAACACCGCGCCCCGCGCCCGGGCCGCGCCGCCCTCGGCGTCGCCCGCCAGGACCGGGACGAGCACCACGCCCAGCAGCACCACCATCAGCAACCGCAGCAGGTGCTCCGGCGCGAGCCACGCGGTCAGGGGGAAGACGGTCAGCGTGAGCGCCATCGCCGCGAGGTCGGCCCTGCGCAGCCGCGCCAGCCGCGCGTACTCGGCGGCGGCGATGACGCCCGCGCCCGCCGCGAGCGCGGCGGCGCCGGGCGCGCCCAGCCAGAACGCGGCCCCGACGACGGGGACGATCAGCAGCCAGCCGAGCCAGCGCTGCACCAGTTCGCGGCGGCCCGACGTCCACACGGCGACGCCGCTGAGCACGAACGCGCCGCCCACGTAGGGGATCGCCGTGGTCACAGCGACCTCCTGATCCGCCGCAGCCGGACGGCCGCCGTCAGCACCGACCCGGCCGCGAGCGTCGCGAGCAGCGGGACGGCCCAGCCGGTGAAGGCGACCAGCGCCAGCAGCAGGCACCGCTCGGTCTTGCCGACCGGCCCGCCCTGCGGGCGCGGGCCCCCGGCGGCCGCGCCCGCGAGGGACGTCCAGGACGGCAGCGTCGCCGCGAGCGCGGCCGACGCCACGAGCCAGGCC
Source organism: Actinomadura terrae (assembly GCF_022751215.1). GTDB lineage: Bacteria > Actinomycetota > Actinomycetes > Streptosporangiales > Streptosporangiaceae > Spirillospora > Spirillospora terrae. The sequence goes on from NZ_JAICDG010000003.1 coordinate 793,653, forward strand.
GGGGCGAGCGCGAGGCAGCCCGCCAGCGCGGCCAGCTCCGCCGCGCGGTCGCCCAGCTCGTTCAGCACCGCGCCCCACCGCGTGCTCCGCCCCGACTCGCGCGCGATCGCGCCGTCGAGGTTCGCGCACGCCAGCCGCGCGGCCAGCAGCACCGTGACAAGGAGCCCGGCGGCCGGGCCCGGTTCGACGAGGGCGAGCGCGGCGCCCGCCGCGCCGCCCGACAGTACCCCGGCGGCGGTCACCGCGTCCGGCGAGACCCCGCGCCGGACGAGCGCGGCCCGGACGCCGCCGAGCCGCGCCGCGTACCAGGGCTTGAGTGCGTAGAGTCCGTCCATGCCGACCAGCGTCGAACAAGGCGGACATTGCGGGCATCCGTCGTGCTACTCAGTTACTCCTGAGTAGCAGTCGTGCGGCGGCCTCAGGCGCGGCAGGTCAGCGGCCGTCCGCCGTTGTAGGCGATCATGTCGTTGAGCGCGGCGCCGAGGTCGATGCGCGCGCCGGGCTCCCGCCCGTCCAGCTCGGCGTAGGCGCGGTGCAGGTTGCCGACGATACGCTCGGCGTCGGTCAGCTCCGCGTACTCGCCGAGGTCGGTCTCCCGCGCGGTCTCCAGCGGCGTCAGGCCCGCCGCCCTGCCCCGCTCCGCCGTCGCCTGGACGAACCGCGCGTAGCCGAGCACGCGGTCGATCAGCTCCGGCCCGGCGACCGGACCGTGCCCGGGGACGATCGTCTCCGCGTCCAGCGGCGCGACCACCTCGGTCAGCACCTTGATCACGCCCTCGACCGAGCCCTGCATCAGGAACGGGGTGCCGCCGTTGAACAGCAGGTCGCCGCAGAACAGCACCCGCCGCTCCGGGACCCACACGATCGAGTCGTTGGTGGTGTGCGCGGGCGTCCCGACGTGCCGCACCTCGCAGCGCAGGTCGTCCACCCACAGCGTCACGCCGTCGGTGTAGGTGAGGAACGGCGGCTCCAGCTCGACGTCGCCCCACTCGACCTTCGTCCAGAACGGCTCGTCGAACGGCTTGCCCCAGTCGAGCGCGCCCTGCCGGGTGCCCTCGTGGCCGACGACGGTCGCGCCGGAGAACAGGTAGTTGCCGAACGTGTGGTCGCCGTGGTGGTGGGTGTTGACCAGCGTCCGGACGGGACGCGCCGACACCGACCCGATCGCCTCCAGGTAGGCGCGGGTACGGCGCTCGGTCGAGCACGCGTCGATGCTCGTCACGCCGCGCGCGCCCACCAGGAAGCCGGTGTTGTTGATCCACCAGGTGCCGTCCGGCTGGACGTAGGCGAAGATCCCCTCGGAGACCTCCTCCAGCCGCGGGCGGCCGGGGCCGTCGAGGTCGGGCGCGTCGCTCATGCGGATCTCCCAGGTGTCGGGCCCACGTGGACGGTCTCCACCCAGGCCGGGGGGACGGGCGGGTCGGCGCCGACGAGCGCGGCGACGAGGCGGCAGGAGGGGGCCTCCGCGGGCCACGGAGTGTATCCGTCGGTGAGAACGATCACCACCCGCGGACGGTCGCGGGCGGCGAGCGCGGCGGCGATCCCCGCGCCCATGTCGGTGCCCCCGCCGCCGTCCAGCTCGATCCGGCCGACCTGCGCGGCCGAGCCGATCCGGGTCACCGTCCGCACGTCCGCGTCGCACGCGAGCACGCTCACCCGGTTCCCGCCCACGCCGACCTCGCGCAGCACCCCGGTCACCTCGGCGAGCGCCGCCGCGAGATCGTCCTCGCCCATCGAGCACGAGGTGTCGACCACGATCGCGACGCGCGGCACCGGGCGGCGCAGCGCGGGCAGCACGACGCCGGGCGTCGCGGCGGCGCGGCGCGAGGGCCGCCGGTAGGTGTAGTCGGCGGCGCCGCCCGCCCACGCGACCGCCTCCCGCACGGCGCCGGAGAGGACGCGCCGCCAGTCCACGACCGGCTCCAGCACCCGCTCGGCCCAGCGCCGCCAGCCGCCGGGCAGCGCGCCCCGGGCCCGCACATGGGCCTGCATCGCCTCGGCGGTGGCGCGCCGCAGCGCGTCCGCTTCGACCGCGCTCACGCCCGGCGCGGCGGACCCGTCCAGCTCCCAGGGGGCCGGAAGGCCGTGCGCGCCCGACCCGCAGTCGCACTCCGGCTGCGGCGGGACGCCCGGCAGGTACTCCTCGAACAGGCGCCCCTCGGGCAGGCCGAAGTCGCCGGGGTAGAGGGCGCCTTCGGGCAGGAGCAGGCCGTCCGCGCGGAGGTCGTCGTTGATCTCGCAGTCCTGCGCGACGTTGACGCGCCGGTGCTCGCCCCGCGCGGCCTCCGGGAGCCGGTCGGCGCGGCCGTGGTGGTCGCGCAGCAGGTGCGCCACCTCGTGGACCCACACGCCCGCCAGGTGCGGGACGGGCGTCGCGGCCACGAACGCGGGGGAGACGTAGCAGCGCCAGCGCCGGTCCACGCCCATCGTCTGGACGGCGGCGCTCGGCACCACGGTCAGCGAGTACAGCGCGGACGCCAGGTAGGGCCGGTCGGTCGCCGCCCGGAACCGCGCGGCCAGCAGCTTCGTCCGGTCCAGGCCGGGAGCCCCGTCCACCGCTAGCCGCCGGGCAGCGCGCCCGACACCCGCAGCAGGTCGACGAACGCGTCGATCCCGCGCGGGACGGGCCAGGCGGGGTCGCGGAGCGCGGCGAGGTCGCCCGCCGCCCGCGCCGCGACGTCGGGCACGCCCGCCTCCACCGCCTTGGCCAGCACGTCCCACCCCGCCTCCCAGCGCTCGCGGGTCGGGTCGGCCTGGACGGCCACGACGACGGCGGTCAGGAACGCGAGCTGCCGGTCGCCGCGTCCCGGCAGCGCGAACGCCGACGGGTCGGCGAGCACCCGGTAGGGATCGGGCAGGTCGAGCTCCTCCAGGTAGGACAGCAGCTCCAGTCCGGCGCCGTCGCCGACCGCGCCGACCAGCGCGGCGGCGAGCGCGTCCGGGTCGTTCCGGGGGGTGTGGATGGTCGTCCCCCCACGGGAGTATGGCCCGGCGCCGGCCGCGTAACCGGTCGCGAGGAGCCGCAGCGCCATCTCCCAGCTGCGCGGCGACGGCCACGCCCCGCCGCGCGCCTCCGCGTCGGACGGCAGGTGGTGCGCCAGCCCCGGACGCGCCGTGAGGAACCCCGACACCGCGCCGCGCGCCCGCGCGACCGCCGAGGGCACCCGCGCCGCGTCCACGACGGGCACGGCCGGCTCCGGCCAGGTGCCCGCCATGCCGCGCGCGACCGTCCTCGGGTCGTGCGTCCAGCGCAGGTGCACGAACCGGTTCGCGAGCGGCGGGCTCAGGTGCCAGCCGTCCGCCGCGCTCGCCGGCGGGTTCGCGGCGGCGACCACCCGGACCCGGCCGGGCAGCGCGAGGCTGCCCACCCGCCGCTCCAGCACGACCCGCAGCAGCGCCGCCTGCACCGCGGGCGGCGCCGAGGACAGCTCGTCGAAGAACACGACGCCGCGTCCGGCGGCCGCGAGCCGCACCGCCCAGTCGGGCGGCGCCATCGGCACGCCCGTCGCGGCCGGGTCGTCGCCGATGACCGGCAGCCCGGCGAAGTCCGACGGCTCGTGCACGCTCGCGATCACCGTCTCCAGCGGGACGCCGAGCCGCGCGGCGAGCCGCTCCACGCCCGCCGTCTTGCCGATGCCCGGCTCGCCCCACAGCAGCACGGGCACGTTCGCCGACACCGCGAGCGCCAGCGCCTCCAGCTGGACGCTGCGGGCGGGCTCGGTGCGGGCCGCGCCGACGTGGTCGTTCAGCTCGTCGGCCGCCGCGAGCGGGTCGGCGCTCATCGTTGCGCTCCGTCGCGGAGCCAGTCCAGCTCCGTCCGCTGGTACACCTTGATCATCTTGGCGAGGGACCGTCCGTGGACGTCCCGCACGCCGGTGCGGGCGCCCGCCTCGACCAGCGCGCGGACCACCTCCGGCGAGCCGAACTCGCCGACCGCGACGTGCAGCGGGGTCCGATTCTCGTGGTCGGTGCCCTCAAGGCCGAGCCCGGCGTCCAGCAGCCTCGGCAGCAGCACCTCGTGGTCCACCATGTGGATCTGGTGCAGCAGCGTGCGCCTGCGCCCGTCCCGGACGAACGGGTCGAGCCCCTCGTCCAGCAGCCGCAGCACGGCCTCGGTGTCGCCGTGCTGCACGCACAGGAACACCTCGCGCCGGAACTCGCGCAGGACGCGCGGCAGCAACCCGCCGCCCCGCCACGACCGCTGGACGGCGAAGCAGCCCTGGGTCCGCCCGCCCAGCGCGAGCAGCGCGCCTTCACGCTGCTGCTCCTCGGCGGTGTGCGGCACCAGCAGCCCGTGACCGCCCGACATGACCTCGTGCCACTCGCCCTCGCACCGCACCCGCGTCGGCCCGGGAGGCACCATCCCCGGCGGGCCCGAGGCGGGCGGGTGGCCCGGGAACAGCGCCGCCGTGACCAGCGGGTGCAGCTCCTCCGGCGTCACCATCCCGGCGCGCAGCAGGTCGAGGTCGGGCAGCCGGCGCCACCGGTGCTCGGCCAGCCGCACGGCCGGCCTGTCGCGCTCCTTGCGCGACACGGGCCGCAGGAGCGGGCGCGCGCGCTTCCCGTCCGCCCGCACGACCAGCTCCTGATACGGCCGCACCGCCACCCACAGGGGGGACACTCCGCCCAGGTGGCGGGCGATCTCGCGCGCGAGCAGCGCGGGCGCCACCGGCGCCGACGCGAACGTCGCCGCGTTGAGCCAGCGCGGGTACCGCTCGTCGCCGGTCAGGTCGAAGTCGATGCCGACGGCGTCGAAGGCGGCCTCGACGTCGCCGCGCTCCCAGGCGAGAGCGGTCCACTCGTGGAGCGCGGGCCCGCCCTCCGGCGGGGACGCGGGCAGCTCGTCCGGTGCCAGCGGCGTGCCGTCCGGGTGGAAGAAGGGGGCGCGGTCCCCGTCGCCGCAGTAGCGGAGCAGGTCCCCGGACCGGCGGGCGTCGAACAGGTGCGGTGCCGACGTCCAGTCCCGTGCCCCCTCGGGCCAGGGGAGCACGGCCAGCCGCAGCCGCTGCGGCCCGTGGACGTGGCGCGGCGCGACCACCTGGAGGACGGCCGTGCGGGAGCCCTTGCCGTAGCTCGCCAGGCAGAGCACCTCCCTGGGGGCGACGGCCGTCTGGCCGCCGCCGGCCCGGGGGAGGTGCCAGCGCAGCAGGTCGGGCGCGAAGTGCCGCAGGTCGTCCTCCAGCCGGGACGCGACCTTGGCGCCGGACCTTCCCGCGACGTCGGCGAGGTCGAACGCGACGTCGACGTTCGCCGCCGCGCATGCCCCGCGCCAGTCGCCCGCCAGCCGCCGCTCGGTGGCCTTCTCGATCATCGAGCGGGGCACGGCGTGCCGGCGGATCCGGAGCGCGGCGACCAGGGCCTCCCGGGAGGTCCCGGTCACCGGTAGACGCTCACGATCGCGCGCATGTCCGGGTGGGCGCGGGTGGCGGGGCGCAGGAACCCCGCGACGGCCCGCTTCACCCGGCGCGGCACGCCCGGCCCGAACCCGAGATACTCCAGCCGCGTCCCGTCGCTGACCCGCGCGAGCAGGGCCTTGGCGCCGCGTCCGGTGACGCCGCTGTGCCGCAGTTCGAGACGGCGGAGCGGGCTGCCGGGGAGCGCCTCGGCGAGCGCCGCCGCCCCCTCATCGCCGGTCGCGTTGGACGGCGCGCCGAGCGCGCGCTCCGACGGCGGGCGGCCGAGGTCGAGCGCCTCGATCCGGTCGAGCGCCGCCGCGAGGGCCCGTGCTCCGGCGGGCCCGACGCCGTTCCCGCCCAGCCCGAGCCGGACGGGACGCTCCCCGCACCGCGCGGCGTCCGCCAGGATCGCCGCGCCGTCGTCGCCCAGATGGTTCACCGGCACGTACAGCTCGCGGACGCCCGCGTCGCGCAGCAGCGCGGCGAGCAGGGGCGCCGCGTCCGGGCCGAGCCCGTTGCCGCCGAGGAACAGCCGCTCCAGCGGTGCGTCCCGCGCTGCCAGCGCGTCGAGCAGCGCACGCAGGCCCGCCACGCCGAGACCTGTGTTGACCAGGTCGAGCGTGCGGATCGTCCGGTTGGTCCGCAGCATCGCGGCGAGCGCCGTGGCGCCCGCGTCGCCCACCGGGTTGCGCTTCAGCCACAGCGCCCGCACCTCGCCGTCGGAGGCGAGCCGCCGGGCCAGCGCGGCCGCGCCGGCCTCGCCGACGCGGTTGCAGCCGAGGTAGAGCGTGCTCAGACCGTGGCCGGGGGCGAGGGCGTCCGCGATCGCCCGGGCGCCCGCGTCGCCCATCGCGTTCGTGCCGAGCAGCAGGTGCGCCGCGTGCGGGGACGCGACCGCCGCCGGGACGAGCCGCGCGACGCCCGCCGCGCCGAGGCCCCGCTTGCACAGGTCCACGCGCCCGTCGCGGCAGAGCGTCCCGAGCGGGAAGCCCTCGTCGGCCTCGGGCGGTGCGCCCTCGGCGAGCCGCGCCAGCAGCGGGTCGAGCGCGGCGGGGTCGGCGAGCGGCACGTCCGGGTGCTCGATCGCGGGGCAGCGCACGGGGGTCGGAGCCATCACCACTCCACCGGTCGGTAGTCCTTCAGGAACAGCCCGGACAGCCGCTCGCCGCCGACGCCCCGCACGATCGGGTCGTACACGCGGGCGGCGCCGTCGATCACGTCCAGCGGCGGCCGGAACCCCGCCTCCCGCTGCGCGAGCCTGCCCGGATGCGGGCGCTCGTCGGTCACCCAGCCGGTGTCGACGCTGGTCATGTGGATGCCCGCCGCCGCGTAGTCGGCCGCCGACGTGCGGGTCAGCATGTTCAGCGCCGCCTTGGCCATGTTGGTGTGCGGGTGGCGGACGGTCTTGTCGCGGCGGGCGAAGCTGCCCTCCATCGCCGACACCTGCACCACGTACCGGTCGGGCCGGGGCGAGGCCTCCAGCAGCCCGCGCAGCCGCGCCGTCAGCAGGAACGGCGCGAACGCGTTCACCATGTGCACCTCGGCCCACTCGGCGGGGTCGACCTCGTGCAGCCGCAGCGTCCAGCTGTTGCGGTCGCGCAGGTCGAGCGGCTCACCGGTCTCGTCCGTGCGGCCGAGGGGGAACAGCGCGTCGTCCCGTGCCGCGAGCGCCGCGATCGCGCCGTGCGCCGGGGCCAGGGACGCGCGGACGCCCTCCGCGACGTCCACCCGCGCGGCCGGGCCGGTCAGCGGCAGCGCCTCCGCCGCGCGCACCTCCCGGTGGTAGGCCGGCGGCCGCCGGACGGTCTGCGCCGCGTTGTTGACCAGGACGTCCAGATGGTCGAACCGGTCGTGCACCGCGTCCAGCAGCCCCGCCACGCCGGGCAGGTCGAGCAGGTCGACGCCGTGGACGTGCAGCCGCCCGATCCAGTCGCCGTGGTCGCCGACCGCCGCGAACCGGCGCGCCGCGTCGCGCGGGAACCGGGTGGTGACCAGCACCTCCGCGCCGTCCCGCAGCAGCTTCAGCGCGACCTGGAAGCCGATCTTCACGCGGCCGCCGGTCACGACGGCGCGGCGCCCGCGCAGGTCGCAGCGCGCGTGCCGGCGCGCCGCGTTCTCCCGCGCGCACTCCGGGCACAGCAGGTGGTAGTCGGGATGGACGTCCCGGTAGGGGGTCTTGCACACGTAGCAGCGCCGCGCCGCCACGAGCGTCCGCCACGCGCCGTCCGGCGGCGCGGCGGATTCCAGCTCGGGTGAGGGGTTCTGGTCCTGGAAGCGGGTCGTGGACGCGAGCGCGGCGAGGTCGCGGCGGCGGCGTTCGGCGGCGCGGGCCGTCCGGCGGGCCTTCTTGCCCGACCGGTGCACCTGCGAGGCGGCCTCGTGCACGGCCCGCCAGCGCGGATCGCCCGGGTCGGCGTGCCGCGCCCGCTCCAGCAGCCGCAGGCACGCGGCGAGGTCGGCCGGGTCCGGCGCATCCTCGGCCGGGACGGTCGGCACGGCGCTCCTCGCTCCCCGGGGACGGATGGGGCAGAGCCGACCGGATTCGAACCGGCGTCCTCCAGCGAGCTGCGGTGGCGCGACGACCTCTGCGCTACGGCCCTGCCGTGCGGCAGCCTAGCGAAACAGCGGACATTCCGCCCTCGGTTCCCCGGGATGAAGATCGCGTTCAGCCGTCGCCGGGTCCTCCGTGCTCAGCCGTCGCCCGGGTCCTCGTCGGAGGGGCGGGCGGGCTCGGGCCCGTCCGGGCCGACCCGGACCATCCGCACCACGCGGACGATGCGGAACCGCCGCCCGCACGCCACGAACTCCACGCCCCGCTCGGCGTCGACCTGGTCGGCGGCGCGCGCGTACTCGGCCAGCTCGCCCTTGCTCGGCGGCGGCCCGCCGCCCGGCGCGTGCCGGGGCAGGATCACGCGGAAGTAGTGCGCGAGCGCGTCCCGGGCGTCCTGCGGGCCGTCGCCGCCGGTGAGCGGCCGCCACCGGTCGTCGAGGTCCTCGGCGACGGTGAACTCCGGCGGCAGCAGCACCACGCCCGGATGCTCGCGGATCGCGGCGACCGCCTCCCGGCGCACCGCCTCCGGGACGGTCCCGGCGGCGGGCAGCAGGCTCAGCAGCTCCAGCCGCAGCGCCGCGTCCGACGGCCCGACCGGCGCGGTCGGGTCGATGAGGAACGAGCGCAGCGGGCCCTCCTCGGTGTCGGTCGGGCGCGCGGGCTCGGGGCCGTCCTCGCCGAACCGGGTGAAGCCCAGCACCCGGACGATCCGGTACCGGAGCCCGCCCACCGCGAAGTCGGTCTCGCCCGTCTGCTCGCCCACCTCGGGGTCGCACCGGTCGGCGATCGCGAGCATCCTCTCCCGGACGCGCCGCTCGTGCCGCCCGGCGCTGTGGCGCAGGTGCATCGCGAGGTCGATGCGCGCCCCGTAGGGCTCCAGCGCGCCGAGATGCCGGATCCGCCACGCGCCGCCGGACCGCTCGGCGACGCCGAAGTCCGGCGGCCCCGCGCCCACGATCTTGGGGTACACGCGCATCCGCTCGGCGGACTCCTGGTCGCGGACCGCCTCGACGGGCCCGAGATCCCGGACGAGGTTGATCAGGTCGTATCCGGGCATGCCCTCGCTGGCCATGCACCCATCGTGACGCCGCGACCGCCGCGCCGCGCAGCAAACGACCGCACGGTCACCAAACCCGTGCTCGTCACGCCCCCTTTTCCCGATATGGGGGAGCTTGGCGAAGGGTCAATACTGCGGGACGGTCGTCAGGGGTTGCGGGTGGGGCGTGATGTCGTGGGCGGACGGCTGGGAGCCCGCCGCGCGCAGGACGCCCGCCGCACCGATCACGGCCGCGTCGCCGGTGTCGTCGCCGAGCCAGGCGTCCAGGCCGGTGCGCTCGCGGACGAGCCGGTCCAGGCCGGGCAGCCGCGCCGATCCGCCGGTCAGCGTGACGCCGACGCTGAGCAGCTCGCCGGAGATCTCGGGGGAGCAGCCGCCGAGCCCGGTCCGGATCGCCTCGACGATCCGCGTGACCGGGCCCTCGATCGCGCGCTGCACGTCGGTGGTGGTGAGCACCAGCCGCCGGGGCAGCCCGGTCGTGACCTCCCGTCCCTCGACCGCGGCCTGCCGCGCCGGGTGCCGTCCGATCGGCGGCACCGCGCCGACCGCGATCTTGGCGGCCTCGGCGGCGGCGGGCGACAGCGCCACCCCGTGCTCGCGCCGGACGAGCGCGGCGATCGCGCGGTCCAGCGTGGACCCGCCGACGTGCGCGGTGTGCGAGGTGACCAGCCCGCCGAACGCGATCACGCCGACGTCGGTGACCTCCGCGCCGATGTCGGCGACGACCGCGATCTCCGGGCCGGACTCGATCAGCCCCATGCCGACGGCGGCGGCGATGGGCGTCGGCACGAGCGTGAGGCGGCGCGCGCCCGCCTGGTAGGCGGAGAACTGGAGGGCACGGTAGTGGACGGACGACAGCCCGCTCGGCACCGTCATGACCAGCCGGGGCCGCGCCATGTAGTGGCGCCGGTGGTGGGTGCGGACGAGATGGCGCATCAGGTACTCGGCCTCGTCGGTCTCGGTCGGCGCGCCCTCGCGGATCGGCCGCACGAGCCTGACGTCGGGGCTCCGTCCCGCCATCTGCTGGGCCGGGACGCCGAGCGCGAGGATCCGCCCGCTCCGCCGTGAGCGGGCCAGCAGCGACGGTTCTCGGCACACGACCCCGCGGCCCCTGACGTGCATCCGCACGGTCGCGCTGCCGAAGTCGATCGCCGTGTCCCGGCCCGCGTAGTCCCACATCGTCGCGTCCCCCCAATCGCCCGGAATGCGCACGGAGTCCTGTTGATGCCCCCGGTGCCCGGGGCAATGCCCACCGCCGGGTAAGCGAATGGCAACGGCACGGCGAACGCGCATCCGGAATGTCGGACAGAGGTGGGGCGGCCTCCCGTGGGCCCGCGCCGCAATCCCGCGCCGGGCCCAAGAGATCATCAGTTCCGTCCCGCGTCGTCCTCGGAGGGCGGGCCGGCCGGGGCGAGGGCGTAGTCGAGGCCGTCCTCGGTCGGCATGCGGAGCCCGGCGGTGTGGGCGGCCTCGTAGCCCTCGTCCCCGAGCGCGGCGCGCAGGCCCCGCTCGCACTCCCGGCGCGCCGCGACCAGCTCGGGCGAACCGAGCTGGGGGAGGCCGTGCGAGCGCCACAGCCGCTGCCCGACCCCGATGAGCCGCGCCGCGGGCTCGGCCTCCCCGGTCGCGGCGAGGGCCAGCGACAGCGCGTCCACGCACAGGGCGAGGAACCAGGTGTCGTTCAGCGGGCGCTTGGCCACCAGCGCGTCGCGGGCGTGCGCGGCGGCCTCCTCGGGATGGCCGAGGCCCAGCTCCGCGAGCGCGTGCACGTAGTCGGCCCACGCCTGGAGGCAGCGTTCGCCGCGCTCGGCGCTGTGCGTCCGCGACTCCCGCGCCAGCTCCGCCGCCTCCGCCAGCTGGCCGAGCTGGACGTGCGCGAACGCGCGGACGCCGCGCTCCAGAAACCAGATCGCCTCGTCCACGCCGCCGCGCGCCGGGTCGGGCCGCAGCGCCCGCATCATCCGCAGGGCCTCGGCGTTCCGGCCGCGCAGCGTCATCGACGATCCGGCCAGGAACTCGGCGGCCGTCGCGGCGAGCCGCCCGGTGTCCGCGCGGCAGATCTCGACGCACTGGTCGGCCGCCGCGAGGTCGCCCTGGGCGAGCGTGATCAGCCCGCGCGCCCACGCCGCGCGCGTCCGCGCGAGACCGGGCCTGGACGAGACGGCGAGCGCCCGTTCGAGGAAGTGGCGCCCCTCGCGCTGGTAGCCGCACGCGTACCAGTAGAACCACAGCGCGCCCGCCAGCTCGACCGCGTCGTCGCCGTCGCGCGGGTCGGCGAGCGCGCCCTCCAGCGCCGCCCGCACGTCCGGGTGGACGGCCCGGACGCGCTCGTACCAGTCGATCTGCCGCCCGCCCATCCAGAAGGCGTAGGCGCGGCGGGCCATCGCGAGGTGGAAGGCGCGGTGCCGGCGCGCGATCTCCTGCTCCTCGCCCAGCTCCCGCAGCCACCGCGCGCCGTACTCGCGGACCGTGTCGAGCATCCCGTAGCGGGCGTGCGGGCCCGTCCCGTCGCACGTCAGCACCGACTTGTGCACCAGCCGTGCCAGCACGCGCGGCAGCTCGGCGGCGGTGAGCGGCCCGCCCGCGCACACCTCCTGGACGGTCTGCCGGTCGAAGTCGGCGGCGAACACCGACGCCCGCGCCCACAGCAGCCGCTCGGCGGGCCCGCACAGCTCGTGGCTCCAGCCGATCGCCGTGCGCAGGCTCTCGTGCCGGCCCGGCTCGTGGCCGGGGCCCCGCGCGAGCATCCGGAACCGGTCGTCGAGCCGGTCGGCGACGGCCTCCACCGGCAGCACCCGCAGCCAGGGCGCGGCCAGCTCCAGCGCGAGCGGCAGCCCGTCCAGCCGCCGGCACAGCCGCGTGACGGCGTCGCGGTTCGCCTCGTCCACCGCGAACCCGGGGACGGCGTGCCGGGCCCGCTCGGCGAACAGCCGCACCGCGTCGCCGGCGTCTCCCTTGGCGCCGGGGTCGACGGGCAGCGGCGCGAGCGCGATGACCCGCTCGCCGTCGGCCTCCAGCGGCTGCCGGGACGTCGCCAGGATGCGCAGCTGGGGCGCCTCGGCCAGCAGCGCCCGCGCGAGCGCCGCGCACGCGCCGGTCAGGTGCTCGCAGGTGTCCAGGACGAGCAGGGTGGAGCGTCCCGCCAGGTGCCCGGCCAGGACCTCGGCCAGCGGCCGCGTCCCGGGGTCGTGGACGCGCAGCGTCGTCGCGACCGTCGGGACGAGCAGCACCGGGTCGCGCAGCCGGGACAGCTCCACCAGCCAGATCCCGTCGGGGAACCGGCCCCGGGCGCGCCGCGCCGCCTCCAGTGCGGTGCGCGTCTTGCCGACGCCGCCCACCCCCGTGAGGGTGACCAGCGGCGACTCCTCCAGGGCGCCGTCCAGTTCGGCGAGCTCCACGGCCCGTCCCACGAAGCTCGGCAGTCCCACGGGCAGGTTCCCGCCCCGCCCGCCGTCCGCCGTCGTCGATGCGCTCATCTCCCGCCACCGTTCCGCGTTCTCCGGGACTCTCGACGGTAGCCGCGCGACAGCGCCTGGTAAGGCGAACGTCCGAACCCGGCCCGACTTCGTGCGTCCCGGCTCCGGCGGGGCCGTGATCAGGGAATCCGGGCCGCGACCCGGCCGATGACCGCGCGCAGGGCCGCGGCGGGCCCGGGCGGCGGGTCGGCGGCGTCCAGGCAGGCCGCCGCGGCCGCGAGGTGCTCGGCGGCCGCGTCCGCCGCGAGCCGCCGCGCGCCCGTCCGCTCGACGAGCCCGGCCAGGTGGGCCAGGACGGCGGGGGAGAACTCGGCCCCGGTCTCGAAGGCGGCGGCCAGCTCGCGTCCGGCCGCCGTGCCGGAGGCGAGCGCCGCCACGACCGGCAGCGACCGCTTGCGGCGGGCCAGGTCGCGGTGGACGGCGCCGCCGGTCCCGCGCGGGTCGCCCCAGAGGCCGAGCATGTCGTCGGCCAGGTGGGAGGCGTGGCCGAGCCGCTCGCCGAACATCCGCATCAGCCGCACCCGGCCCGCGCTCCCGCCGCCGAACATCGTGCCGAGCGAGCAGGCGCAGCCGAGCAGCGAGGCGGTCTTGCCCGCGATCACCTCGCGGCAGTCGTCGGGCGTCGGGGCGGGCGCGGCGGCCAGCCGCAGCTCGGCGCCGCGTCCGGCGCCGAGGTCCTGGAGGCCCGCCGCGAGGTCGTGCAGGGCCCTCGGCGCGATGTCGCGGGGGCCCGCGGCGAGCACGTCCATCGCCGCGACCATGAGGGAGTCGCCGGTCAGCAGGGCCTGCGCGGTGCCGAACACCGTCCACGCCGCGGGCCTGCGCCGCCGCGTCCCGCCGCCGTCGATGATGTCGTCGTGGAGCAGGGTGAAGTGGTGGACCAGCTCCACCGCGACCGCCGCGGGCAGCGCGGCGGCCGCGTCGCCGCCCGCGGCCTCCCCGCACAGCAGCGCGAGCGCCGGGCGGATCGAGGCCGCCTCGTCGGTGGTGTCCGGGCCGAACAGCGGGCGCTCGTGCTCGTCCCACCAGCCGAGGTGGTAGCCCGCGACGCGGCGGACGGCGGCGGGCAGGCGGTGCACGGCGGCGCTCAGCGCGGGCTCGAACAGCGCGAGGTGCTCGGCCTGGAACGCGGTGCCGAGCGGGCGCGGGGCGTCTCCGGCGGGCGGGGCGGCTCCGGGGGGCTCGGCGGCTCCGGTGGGCGGTGCCGGTGCCTCGGTCGCCGTCATGTTCGATCCCCTCCATCGTCCGCCCGGTAGGTCAGGGCCACCGTATTCGGACCCATCCAGAACAACGGGGCGAGACATGGCCGTTCCGGCCCGGCATTGCCTTTCCCTGACCTTCTCCTTACCTCTCGACAACCTGGCAAAGGTCCCGGAACGAAAGGGGGGGTGACCTGGCAAAGCGGCGCCAGCGATGCCGCCCCTACCGCTTAGATCGGAGGTGTCAGGCAGAACTTCTGGCGTATCGATGGCATAGATAGGGGAGCAGCGAACTCAATGAACATCTCAGCGGACGCGTGCCCGGGTCTGGACGTTCTCGCCTCGGCGGACGCGGCCGTCGCCGCCGCCCGGATCACCGCCCGCGCCGCCGCGTGGGCGCGGCGGCTCGGGCCGCCCCTCGACCCGGGGCTCGCGCCGCTGTGCGGGCTGCTCGCCGCGTTCGTCGCGCCCTGGACGTCGCGGCCCGGCGCCGACCTCGTCGCCCGCACCGGCCTGTGGATCTTCGCGCTGGACGCCTGGACCGACGGCCCCGCCGCCCGCCGCGACCCTGCCGCCCTGCGCGGCGGCGTGGCCGAGCTGCGCGCCGTCGCGGCCGGGGCCGCGGGGTCCGGCCCGCTGGGGACGGGGCTCGCGGAGATCCGGGACGGGATCGCCGCCGCACCGGACGTGCCGGGCCCGTGGCGCCGGTCCGTGGACGCGGCGCTGGTCGGGGCGCTGTTCGAGTACGAGGCGGCGCGGCGGGTGGCCGCCGGGGGCCCGCCGCCGTCGCTGGGCGAGTACCTGCGGCACGGCGCCGCGAGCGTCGCGCTGGCCCCGCTCGTCTTCGCGATGTGGTCGGGCATGGCCTGCCCGGCACCGGTGCTGCGCGCGCTGGCGCGGCCGTTGCGGGACGCGTGCCTGGCCGTCCGGCTGGCCAACGACCTGAGCGGGCACCGCCGCGAGCGTGGCGAGGGCGTGCTGAACGCGCTCGTCCTGGGGATGACCCCGGACGAGGCGCGGGCGCGCTCAGGCGAGTACGTCGCGCGGTGCCGCCGGGCGCTGCGTCCGCACATCGGGCCGCTCCCCGGGCCCGCACTCGCCCTGGAACGCCAGCTGCTGTGGGCCGTGCGCCACTACGAGCGTGTCGACGCCGGGCACGCGGCATGAACGTACGAACATTTCGGGCGTCCCTGCATGCCCGCGCGGAGGTATTGCTCGACGGCCTGGGCGACGGCGGGACGTTCAGCCCCTGCCCGTACACCACGGCATGGCTGTCGCGCCTGCGCGACCGCGACCGGGTGCTGTTCCCGCGCGCGCGCCGCTGGCTCGTCGACCGGCAGCGCGCGGACGGCTCCTGGGGCGGCGAGATCGGCCTTCCCCACGACCGGACCGTCTGCACCCTCGCCGCCGTCATGGCCCTGACCGACCCGGGGCCGCCGCTGCCCGGACGCGCGGAGGCGGTCCGCGCCGGGCTGGCCCACCTGCGCGCGCACTCCACCGCGTGGCGGGCCGCGGACGTCGGCGAGACGATCGGGTTCGAGCTGGCCGTCCCGTTCCTGCTCGGCCAGGCGTCCGCGCGGGGCCTGGCCCTGCCCTACGGCGACTGGGACGAGCTGGCCAAGACCCGCCAGGCGAAACTCGACCTCATCCCGAGGGAGCGGCTCCTCCGCGAGCCCACGTCGCTGATGTACTCCCTCGAAGCCGTCGATCCCGACCCCGCGCTGCGCGCGCTCACGCGTTTCGTGAGCCCGGACGGTTCGCTCGCCAACTCCCCCTCGGCGACGGCCGCGCTCTGGGCGGCCGGTCCGGACCCCCGGATGGCGGCGTATCTGGAGGGCGTGGGCGCGGCGGACGGCGGCGTCCCGTCCCTCCACCCGACCGAGGCGTTCGAGCTGGCCTGGGTACTGCACCACCTCCAGCGCGGCGGGCTCCTGGATACCCGCGCGCCGTCGGCCGCCCGCCGCGTCGCGCGCCTGCGGGCCCTGCTCGGACCGCGCGGCCACCTCGGGCTCAGCGGCGGCTTCCCGCTGCCCGACCCCGACGACACCGCCATGGCGATCATCGTGCTCCACGCGGCGGGCCACGCGGTCGCGCACCTGCTGGACGCCCTGCTCGACTTCGAGGGCGAGCACTGCTTCTTCACCTATCCCGGCGAACGGGACGGATCGGTCACCCCCAACGCCCGCGTGCTGGAGGCGCTCGCGCTCCGTCCCGCCGCCTACGCGCGTCCGATGGCGAAGATCGTCGAGTTCCTCCTGGACACCCGGCGCGAGGACGCCTGGTGGTACGACAAATGGCACGCGTCCCCGTACTACGCGACCGCGCAGGTGACGTTCGCGCTGACACGAGCGTCCGCCCTGCCGCTGGACGGCACGCTGGCCTGGCTCCTCAGCACCCAGCGGCCGGACGGGTCGTGGGGCTGGTACGGGACGGGCACGCCGGAGGAGACGGGCTGCGCCGTCCTCAACCTGGACGCGCTGGCCCGCCACGGCATGCGCGTCCCCAGGTCGACCTGGGTCGGCGCCCACCGCTACCTGCGCGAGCACCTCGACGGCCCCTTCCCGGAACTCTGGGTGGGACGCAGCCTCTACACGCCACGGGACGTCTCGTCCTCGACGGTGCTGGCCGGGGCGGCGCTCGCCGCCGCCCGCACCGCGCCTACCGCCGCGCCGTAGCCGTCCGGCGCGACACCAGCATCGGCAGGCGGTCCGGACGCAACGCGCCCGCGACCCGCTCCCGCACCTCGACCCCGGGCACGGGCGCCACCGTCCACCGCGCGGACACGGTCGCGACGATCACGCTCAGCTGAATGTAGGAGAAATGATCCCCAATGCACTTTCGGGGCCCCGCGCCGAACGGCACGAAATGCTCCCGCGGCGGCGGCGACAGCCACCGGTCGGGATCGAAACGGAGCGGCTCCGGATAAAGAACCGGATCCCGATGAAGCGTCGTAGGGCTGTACAACAACTCCGCCCCCGCCGGGATGCGGTACCCGTCGAGATCGACGTCCACGCGTGCGCGCCGCGACATCATCCACGCGACGCTGTGCAGCCGGAGCGTCTCGTCGATGAGCCGCCGCGTGTAGCGCAGCCGCGGGAGGTCGTCGAACCCGACGGGACGCCCGTCCAGGACGGTGTCCAGCTCGCCCTGCAACCGGACCTGCATCTCCGGGTTCCGCCCCAGCTCGTGGTACAGCCACGACAGCGTGGTCGGCACGGTCTCGGACCCGCCCGCGAGGATCGTCACGATCTCGTCCCTGAGCTGCACGGGCGACAGGGCGGCGCCGGTGCCCTCCTCCCGCGCGTCCATCAGCAGCGACAGCAGGTCGTCGCGCTCTCCGGGATCGCGGCGCCGCTCCTCGACCATCCCGTCGACGATCTCCCGCAGCCGCGCGGCGACCCGTTCGAACCGCCGGTTGCCGGGCAGCGGCAGCCGCGTGGCGAAACGCGGCAGCACGGCCCGCAGCGGGATCTCCTTGAGGAACACCGTGACGCAGTGGTCGACCTCGGCGACGGTGGCCTCGTCCAGATCGGCGCGGAGCAGCGCGCGCAGCGCCCCGGCCGCGCTCGCCCGGTGCAGCGCCACGTCCAGGTCGACGCGCCGCCCGTCCCGCCACGACCCGGCGAGCGCCTCCGCCTGCTCCCGCAGCACGCCGGTGTAACCGAGCAGCCGCGCCCGATGGAAGGACGGCATCATCAGCCGCCGCCTGCGCAGATGCGCGTCCCCGTCCGAGGTGGCCAGCCCGCCGCCGAGGACCGGCCGCGCCCGATCGTAGGCCCGCCCCCGGACGAAGGACCCGGCATCGGTCACCAGCATCCGCCGCAGCAGGTCCGGCGCGTTCACCACGTAGACCGGCACCGTCCCGACCCGCACCACCACGACGGGACCCACCTCCCGCAGACCCTGCAACAACCCCACAGGATCGCGAACCAACCCACGCGCGACGGCCAAGGCCCCAGGCCCCCGCGGAACGCCGAGCCCGTGACGATCGACCAGGAGCGGCATACAACCTCCGTCATGAAACGAGGCGGGGCGTCTCCCCGCCGGACAACTCTCCCGCCCGCCCCCACCCGCCTTTCACCAAAACCCCAAACCAATACCCGCCAAGGAAGGAAGTTGACCAAGTAAAAGGGACCTTTGCCCCATGCCCAGTTCCAGACTTCCCGTCCAAGCCACCCAAAAAGCGAAATTTCCCACCATCCCGCAAACCGCCGCCCAACACCCCCGCACATGACGGACCGGCCGGGCGCGCCCCCGTCGCGCGCCCGGCCGGTCCGCGTCCTGTCAGCTCCGGGACGCCTTGTGCGCGAGGGGCCTCTCACCCTTCGCGAGGGCGGCGGGCCGGGGCTGTACGGCGGCCAGGTTCGCGGGCCGTCCGTGCCCCTCGTGCGTGCCGACCGGCGCCTTCACCCCGTGCACGGGCGAGGACACACCCCGAGGCGGTACGGGCCGGCGCTCACGCCTGACCTGCCTCCCGCCCACGGCGCCGTCCAGGGCCGCCATCTCCTGTTCGATGGCCTGCTCGTTCGCGTGGTTCGCCTCGTCCGCAGCCGCGGCCGCCGCCTCCGCGATAGCCTCCGGATCGTCCGAGTGCGCCGCGCCCTCCGCCTGCTCCCCGCCATTCACGGGAGCCGGGTCCTCTGAGTGCGTGGCTTCCTCCGCCTGCGCCGAGCCGTTTCCAGGCGCCGCGCCGCCCGCGTGCGCAGAGCCTTCCGCCTGCACCGGCTCCTCCGCGGACGCCGCACCGCTCGCGTGCGCAGCCCCCTCCGCCTGCGTCGGGTCCTGTGCGGACGCCGCGCTGTTCGCGTGCGCAGCCCCCTCCGCCTGCGCAGGGGCCTCCGTGGGCGCGGCGCCGTTCGCGTGCGTGGGCCCTTCCGCCTGCGCCGGGCCATTTGCAGGCGCCGTCTCGTTCGCGGGCGCCGCGTTCTCCTCGGGCTTCCCGTCATTCGTGGGTGCCGAGTCGTCCGCGTTCGCGGCGTCCTCCGCTTGCGCCGCATTGTTTGCGGGCGGGGCCGTGTTCGTGAACGGTGTGTGGTGGATGGACGGTGCGTCGTAGTCGGGTGGCGTGGGCCATTGGTGCGGCGTGGAGGCCGCTTCGTTGGCGGGCGGCGCGGGTGTGGTGGGCGTGGTTCGCAGAATCAGGCCCGGTGTCAGACCGAGCGGCGCCTCCACCGTCGGCTCCGGTGCCTTCTTGGGTTTTTCCTGGACGCTCATCCGGTCGATTTTCTCGACGAGTTCGCGGATAGAGGGCGACCATTTCTTGTACGCGGGCGCGCCCGGACGGACGGCCCCCGCGAACTGCCGTCTGCGGGCGGCGCCGAGTTTGTCGATCCGGACCCGGGAGCGGCTGTTCGGCGCGTGCAGGAACCTGCCGTGGCCGATGTAGATGCCGACGTGGCTCCGGCCGTGGAAGAAGATCAGGTCGCCGGGACGCAGGTTCTTGAGCGCGACCTTGCGCCGGACGCCGGAGTACTGCGAGTAGGTCACACGCGGGATCCTGACGCCCGCTCTGCGCCAGGCGGCCATCGCGAGGCCCGAGCAGTCGTAGCGCGCGGGTCCGGCGGCACCCCAGCTGTAGGGCTTGCCAAGTTGTTTGCGGGCGAAGGAAAGCGCCTTTCTCGCCTTCGTCTTCTGCGCGGCCTCACGGGTGCGGTACCGGTCGTAGGCCTTGACCTTGCCCAGCGTCACCGCGTCCAGGTTGAGCCTTTTCAAGACAACCGGGTTGAGCGCCGCCAGCGCCTGCGTGCCCGCCGGGAGGCTGAGGGCGAGTCCGACGGCGGTCACGGTGGCCGCGCGCCGGAGCGTCCTGCGTTTTCGTTCGCTCGTTCCGCCGTGGCGGGGCCGGCCGGGGAAAGCCCGGGGCCGGTCGTTCTCCCGGTCGAACTGGCGTGCTTCGCACATTCGCGCGCTCCGTTTTCGTGATGTTGGATGATCTCCTGCCGACAGTTCGGGTACCCGTTGGTCGCGAGCGAATGGGGAGAGTGCGGGGATTTTACATGATCATGGGGCGGAATTGGATCCGGCGTTTCGTGTCTTTGATCATGTGGTCAGATGGCCCGGAGAGCGGAGCGGAACGGGCAGCCGCGCGAGGCGGTTCCGCGCGGCCCACGCGTGCGCGCGGGTCTCCAGACGGCGCCCGGACTCGGGCGGCAAGGCGCCCGCCTTGGTGGTCGGCGGGCGGGCGAGTGCGCGGCGTTCTCCGGGGGTTCGGGCGGGTTCGCCCTCGTAGTCCAGTAGCGTCCAGCCGCATTCGGTGCGCAGCACCTGGCCCAGGTGGTAATCGCGCTGGACGGGCAGCGGCGCCGCCCGCGTCGGGCGGCAGCGTCGTCACGCCGAACGCTCCGGCGAGGGCCTGGCGCACCTCGGCGGTGGCGGCGCCGAGCCGCTCGGCCTCGCCCGGCGGCATGGTGTGGGCGTACCAGTTGCGGACGCTGGCGATCGCGAAGCTCCAGCCGTCCGCGCCGGTGCGCAGGTAGGTTGAGAGCTCGACTGTGATCGGCAGGCTCGTCAGGTCGGTGCGGAGCCCGGCGCCGCCGGCGCACCGGAAGCGCAGCGGGCCGACGGACGACTCGGCCGTGAGAGCGGTGCGCCTTCTCCTCGGGCGAGCCGCCGATCGCGGCGTGCCCGAGCCGGTCGGGGAGGTCGCGGCGGGTGCCGAGGAGGAGTGGGTAGTGGCCGATGGGGATGTGCTTGCTGCCGGGGCAGCCATTCGGCGATGTCCCTTTTGAGGACGTCCTCGGGCGGCAGCACGGTCAGGCGAGCCTCTCGGTTTCCGCGTCCTCCGGTGGAGTGAGCTGAAACCAGGA
The DNA here is from genome assembly GCF_022751215.1 of Actinomadura terrae. Classification (GTDB taxonomy): domain Bacteria; phylum Actinomycetota; class Actinomycetes; order Streptosporangiales; family Streptosporangiaceae; genus Spirillospora; species Spirillospora terrae. Next base: position 814,138 of record NZ_JAICDG010000003.1, read on the forward strand.
GGAGTAGCCCTCGGCGCTCTTCTGGACGTGCATGAGCCACCCCGGAGTGCTGGAGACATCTAGATCAGCGATTCCCCGGCGGCCGCGTCCGGGACGTGCGCGACAGGCAATCCTCAAAAGTCTCAGTACGCATCGTGGCTGGCGGATGCTCTCCTTCCAGAAGCGGGCTCGCGCCCGTCCGGGAGGAAAGGCGAGGCGCCGGGTAGATCGTCCGGGACCGTGCCGCTTGCCGCCCGGCGGTTGTGTCATGTCCGTGTTTTTAGATTCGTCGCTTTTTTCGCCGTGGTGCCCGGGTAGATCGCCTCCGTGCTCAAGGCCCGCCGCCCAAGGCGCGCCGGCGGGCGGCCAATGACCACCGGACCGATGGGGTTTCGCGTCCGAGGCGATCGGAGGGGCAGTGGAGCGCTCGGAGAAGTCGTCATCGGTCGTGCCGGCGCGCGAGGACCTCGTGGCGCGGCTGCGCGTTCGTTTCGCCGACGTCCCGGCCGAGCATGTGCGCCGCTGCGTGGACGACCTGTGGTGCTGCTGCGCGCATCTCGGGGTGCGGCCCGAGGAGCAGGCGATCGAGAGCCTCGCGGAGTCCCGGCTGACGGGCGTGGTGCGCGGCGCCCGCCCGCCTTATCCCGATCACCCGCCTTGTCCGGACGGCCGCCGGTCGCCCCTGCCGTCCGGCGGCGGGACCGCTCCGCCCACCCTGGCCCGCGGGGCCGCGCGTTCTCCGATCGGGATGTGACACATGCGAGACACCACCGTGCCGGGCCTGGAGATCGGGACCCGGCGAGGTTTTACCGTGCTGCGCCTCCCCGCGCAGGTGAGCTGGCAGAACTACGCGGGGATCAGGGAGGGCGTGTGCCGGGCGCTGGCCGCGGCGGCGCGGGCGGCGGGCGCGGGACGGCGTAGCGAGGGCGTCGTCGTCGACTTCGGTGAGTCGGTGCTGCTGGACGCGTCGGGCCTCGTGCTGCTGGCCCGCACCGAGACCCGCGCGCAGTTGCTCGGCTGCCCGCTGCGCGCCGTCGTGCCCGCGGTCGACGGGCCGGTGCGGCGGGCGTTGCGGCTCACCGGCCTCGACCGGATCGTCCCGGTATATCCCGACGTGGCGGCGGCGACGGCCGCGCCGTCCCCCGAGGGCGCCCCGGCTGCCGTGGACACCGCGCATGTGCTCGACGCGATCCGGACGATGCATCCCTGTGACGGCGGCCTGCCGCTCGCGTCGCCGCCCGCGTCCGAGCTGGCGATCACCACGACCGGTGCGGGCGACGGCGACCACACGGTGGTGCACCTGTCGGGCGTCCTGGACCAGAGCACGGTGCGGCGGCTCGGCGAGGCGCTGACCACGCTGGTCGAGGGCAACCTGCGGCACCTCATGGTGCGCATGCACGCCCGGCTCGGGCTGCGCTGCGACCCGCTGCCGGTGCTGCTCGGCATCCGCTGGCGCGTCGCCGCCGAGGGCGGCTGCCTGTCGCTGCCCGCGCCGCCGGCCCGGCTCCGGGAGATCATCGACCGCGAGGGGCTCGGCCCGGCCTTCACCGCGTGCCGGGGCGGGACGACGCCCGCCTGACGGCCCATCCCCGATCTACCTGGGCGTCCATGTCCCGCCCGCACGTCCCGGGCGTCTCGCGGAGGACGGGATCACACCAACGGACTCCCGCGCGGGTGTAGCTGCCTCTACCCGGTAGATGGGGGGCCGCCGGGTCTCGGACCGGCAGGGCCGGAGCGAGCCTTGACGGCATGAAATCCTTCTCCGCCGGCTCGGCCGTGCCGCTCGCCGCCCCAGCCCGCCGCCGCGTCCGGCGGCCGTCCGGCCCGCGCGTCTAGGACACCCTGATCCACCTGCACTCGATCAGGGCCGCCTCCCTCCTCACCTGACCGGTCACGCGCGGGACCGGCGGGCGGGTCAGCGCTGCGGGACGGCGAGCGCCTCCATCGCGGTCGCGACGTCCGGGGCGATCGCGACGCGGCGTTGCAGGCCCGCCACGTCCGACACCCGGCGGACGATCCCCCGCTGCGGCAGCACGACCCACATCGGGACGCCCAGCTCGCTCGCCCGCGTCTGCGACCGGAGGACCACGTTCAGCCCGTTGGAGTCGCAGAACGCGCACCCGGTCAGGTCGAGGACGAGCCCGGGCGCCCCGGCGTCGAGCACACCGAGGGCCTGGGCGAGGATCGCCTCGCCGTTGCTCAGATCGACCTCGGCGGGGAACTCCAGCACACCGCAGGTCTCCGTGCTCTCCACTCGCGCTACACCGAGGTCCATCGCCAGCCCCAAAATTCGAGTCCTCACTGGACGGCAGCCGGGGGTACTCCACTGCGACTGTAAGCCCCCAAGTTGGACGAAACCTGAAAGAGATGGTCAAGTCTCGGGACTCCCTCCACCATCATGGCCTCTCCCGCGTTTACTACGATTGATCCGGATTTGCCGTCTTGGGAGACCGCATGCGCGAACCGCTCACCGTCGCCGTGGCGCAGCCCGTCTGCGTGCCCTACGACGTGGGGGTCAACGCGCGCGCCCACGCGGCGGCGGTCCGCGCCGCGCGGGCGCGGGTCGTGGTCTTCCCCGAGCTGTCGCTGACCGGCTACGAGCTGGACGCCCCCGCCCTCTCCCCGGACGACCCGCGCCTCGCGCCCCTCCTTGACGCCTGCCGGGAGACCGGCACCCTCGCCCTGGCGGGGGCCCCGGTGCCCGGCGACCCGTCCGGTGACGCGATCGGGATGCTCGCGGTCGGCGACGAGGTGACGATCGCCTACCGCAAGCTGAACCTGGGCGACGCCGAGGCGAACCGGTTCACGCCGGGCGCGCGGCCGGCCGTCCTGACCGTGGACGGATGGCGCCTCGGCCTCGCGATCTGCAAGGACCTCGGCGTCCCCGAGCACGCCGCCCGGACCGCCGCGCTCGGCATCGACGCCTACGTCGCGGGCGTCTGCGACCACGACCCGGTCGTCCTCGGCGAGCGCGCCCACCGCGTCGCGACGACCCGGGACGTGTGGGTGGCCGTCGCCAGCTTCGCCGGGAACACCGGCCCCTACGCCCCGGCGGCCGGGCACTCCGGCGTCCGCGCGGCGGGCGGCGCGGTGATCGCCCAGGCGGGCCCGGACACCGGCGAGACCGCCCGCGCGACGCTGCACGCCCCCGTCCTGATCGACGGGGGCGACAAGTCCTGCGTCCGGCTGCTCTTGGAGCTGCGCGGCCACATCGCGGGGCTCGGCCCGGGGACGGTCGTCCACCTGATCGCCACCGACCCGGCCGCGCCCATCGACCTGCCCGCCTGGTGCCACCTGACCGGCCACACCTACCTCGGGCCCGTCGCCTCCACGGACGCGCCCGGCGAGCGGCCCGCCTACGCGCTCCAGGTGGTCGCGGACGCCCGTCCGACCGACCCCGACTCGCCCTGGCGCCCCCGCTGAGGGAGCGGCCTCAGCCGTCGTCGAACAGGCGGAGCCGGTGCGCGGTCGCCGCCGCCTCGCCGCGCCCGGACACCCCGAGCTTGGCCAGGATGTTGGACACGTGCACGCTCGCGGTCTTGGCGGAGATGAACAGCGCCGCCGCGATCTCCCGGTTGCTGCGTCCCGCCGCGACCAGCCGCAGCACCTCCGCCTCGCGCGGGGTCAGCCCGAGCCGGGGCGGCTCCGGCTCGTCGCCGCCGAGCGTGATCCGCGCCCGGCGGGCCAGCCGCGCCGCCTTGTCGCGCAGCGGCGCCGCGCGCAGGTCGGCCGCGAGCCGGTCGGCCCGCCGCAGCCGGGCGCCCGCCGCGTCCCGATCGCCGCCCTCGATCGCCGCCTCAGCCGCCCGGACCAGCGCGAACGCGGTCGAGTGCGGCTGCTCCAGCGCGTCCCACGCGGCGGCGGCCGCCTCCCACGCGGCCCGGTCGAGCGTGCCCTCCGCCCGCGCCGCCTCGGCGGTGAACGTGAGCAGGTGCGCCTCCTGCACCGGGCCGAGGACGCTGAGCCCCGCCACCCGCGCCCGGATCGCCGCGAGCGGACCGGCGTCGCCGAGCGCGGCGGTGCCGCCGAGCGCCGCGCAGGCGGTCGCGGCGGTCACCAGCGCGGGCAGCGCGTAGCGGGGGCCGTCGGGCAGGCCCTCGTCGGTGAGCACCGGGTCGAGCGCCGCCAGCGCGTCCGCCGCCCGGCCGCGCCCGAGCGCGACCAGCGCCTCCAGCCGGCAGACGGGGAACAGGTCCTGCGCGCGGCGCGTGGCGCCGAGGGCGATCAGCTTGCGCGCGGCCGCCGCCTCCGCCGCCGCGGTGTCCAGGTCGCCGCGGGCCACCGCGACCCCGCCCGCGAGGAAGCACAGCCCGCCGCGGATCACGTTCGGCGGGTCCTGCGCGAGCGCCCGGCCGATCACGGCGAGCGCCTCGTCCCAGTGGCCGAGCGAGACCAGCGGCTCGGCCGTGTTGACCGCGAGGAACGCCCCCGTGGTGCGCGCCACCCCGTACCGCTCGGCCTGGACGATCCCGTCCGCGGCGACGGCGGCGGCCTCCCGGTGTCGGCCGAACATCTCCAGGACGTCCGCCCGGTTGACGAGCGAGCGCAGCAGCGGCTCGAACGCCCGGACCTCCCCGGCCAACTCGGCGACGCGGTCGATCCGGGCGAGGCACGCCGCCAGGTCGCCGTCGCTGATCACCCGGTCCCAGGCGAGCCGGAGCCCCAGCTCGATCTCGGCCTCCGCGTCGCCGACGGCCCGCGCGACCTCCATCGCCTCCTCGGCCGTCGCCCGCGACTCGTCCTGCGTGCCGTGCAGCCCGGCGGTCTCGTGGGCGAGCGTCGCGAGGACGCGCGCCCGGGTGCGGCTCGGCGGGTCCGCGGGCACGATCCGGGCGGCGGCGCGGAAGTCGTTCACGGCGTCGTCGCGGCCGAGCTTCATGCCCATCAGCCCGCGCCGCTCGTACAGGCGGGCGGCGCGCATCGGGTCGCCCGCCTCCAGCCCCGGCGCGGCCAGCGCGGCGGTCGCGAGGCGCATGCCCATCTCCGACTCCCCGGTGAGCCAGGCGAACGTCACGGCCTGCTCCATGACCTCGGCGTGCGGGACGCCGACGCGGTGCGCCGCGTCCGGGACCTGGTCCCACAGCTCCAGCACGCGCGAGGCCATCCGCAGCGACTCGGCGTGCGCGAGGGCCTTGCGCGTCTCGGCGACCGCCTCCCACGCGCTGGTCAGCGCCCGGACGACGTCGTGCGCCGCGTGCCAGTGGTAGGCCAGCGTCACCGCGCGCTGCCGGGCGGGCATCAGCCCGGGACGCTCCTCCAGGACCCGGGCGTAGCGGGCGTGCAGCCGGGTCCGCTCGCCGGGCAGCAGATCGTCGTGGACGGCCTCGCGGATCAGCGCGTGCCGGAACGCGTAGCCGTCCCCGTCCACCACGAGCGCGTTGGACGCGACGGCCGGGCGCAGCCCCCGCGTGAGGGCCTGCTCGTCCAGCCCGGCGACGGCGGCGAGCAGCTCGTGCTCGATCCGCGCGCCGCTCCCGGCCGCGACCCGCAGGATCTCCTGCGTCTCCTCCGGCAGCCGGTGGACGGCGCCGAGCAGCAGGTCGCGCAGCGACTCCGGCAGGTCGGAGTCGCCGCCGGAGCCGAGCAGCGCCTCCACGAACAGCGGGTTGCCCTCGCTGCGCGCGAACACCTTGTCCAGCGTGGCGGCCGCGGGCTCCGCGCCGAGGACGCCCCGGACCAGCTCGCGGACCTCCTCCCGGCCGAGCCGCGCGACCTCGACGCGCCGGACGCCGGGCACCCGGTCCAGCTCGGTCAGCAGCGGCCGCAGCGGATGCGACCGGTGCACCTCGTCGGTCCGGTAGGTGGCGACGATCAGCAGCGGGACGCCCGCGCCGAGGTTGCGGACGAGGAACACCAGCAGGTCGCGGGTCGAGCGGTCGGCCCAGTGGGCGTCCTCGACGGCCAGCACGACCGGGCCGTCCGCGGCGAGCCGCTCCAGCAGCGTGAGCACCAGCTCGAACAGCCGGGCCCTGGCCTCGGCGGTGAAGGAGTCCCCGTCGGACTCCCCGAAGTCGGGCAGCAGCCGCCCGAGGTCGGCGGTGGCCCCGGCGGGCAGCAGCGCGCCGACGCCGTCCACGCCGATGTCGCGGACGAGCTGGCGCATCGCCGCGGTGAACGGCGCGAACGGCAGCCCCTCGGTGCCGAGCTCCAGGCAGCCGCCGGCCAGGAACCGCGCGCCCTGCGCCCGCCACCGGTCGGCGAGCACGCCGAGCAGCCGCGTCTTGCCGACGCCCGCCTCGCCGCCGAGCAGGACCGCCGAGGGCGTCCCGCCGCGCGCCGCGCGGAAGGCCGCGTCGAGCTCGCCCGACTCGCGGACGCGCCCGACCAGCCTGGGCGGTACGTACACCCGCGTCTCCCTCGCCTCGTTCGGATCATGACGTTACAAGAGTGCCCGATACAGGAGTGCTGTCGGTGGCGCGTGCGAAGCTGGAGGGGTGAGCGCCGATGAAGAACGGGACGGGGTAGCGCTGACCAACCTCGACCAGCCGCTGTTCGCGGGGGCGGAGGCGACCAAGCGCGATCTCGTCGACTACCTGGACGCCGTCTCGGGACGGCTCGTCCCGCAGCTCGCGGGGCGGCCGCTGTCGGTCGTCCGCGTGCTGCGCGGCCAGAAGCCGTTCATGCAGAAGAACGTCCCCAAATATACGCCGCCGTTCGTACGGACGGTCACGATCTGGGCGGAGACGTCCCAGCGCGAGGTGTCCTACGCGCTGTGCGACGACCGCCGGACGCTGCTGTGGTTCGCGAACCAGCGCGCGGTCGAGTACCACCCGCCGCTCGCCCTCGCCGCCGACCCGGGCCGCCCCACGCACCTCGTCATGGACCTCGACCCGCCGTCCGGCGGCGCGTTCGCGTCCGTGGCCCGCGCCGCGCACCTGGTCCGCCGCGCCCTCGCCGCCATGGGCATGGACGGCGCGGTGAAGACCAGCGGTGCCAAGGGCGTGCACGTGTTCGTCCCGCTCGACGGCCGGACGCCGGTCGAGGACGTGGCCGCCGCGACCCGCGCCCTCGCCGCGCGCGCCGAACGCCTCGATCCCGACCTCGCCACGACCGCGTTCATCCGCGAGGACCGCGCGGGCAAGGTGTTCCTCGACTCCACCCGCGCCGGCGGCGCGACCGTCGCCGCCGCCTACAGCCCGCGGATCCGCCCCGGCGTACCGGTGTCGTTCCCGGTGCCGTGGGAGGAACTGGACGACGTGGACCCGCGCGCGTTCACCATCCGCGACGCGGCCCGCCTGCTCGCCGACCGCGACCCCTGGGCCGAGCTGATGCCGGGCCCGCAGGCGCTGCCCGCGGACCTCGTGGAGGAGGGGCACACGATCCCGATCGCCCGCGTCCAGGCCATGCACGAGGGCAAGCGCCGCGCCCGCGCCCGCCGCGCCGCCGAAGACGGCAAGCCGTAGCCCAAGGCGCCCGGGGACGTGAGGTGGCGGCACGCCCCCGGGCGGGTCCCGTCAGGCGGCGAGCGCCGGGGTGTAGTGCGCCGCCGAGTCGCCCTCGATGATGTAGCTGCGGTCGCCGGTCACGCCCGCCGGGGCGTTGCCCGCGACGGTGACGCGGTGCAGGACGCGCGGCTGGTCGCCGTAGTCGTCGGGGGCGTAGTGCTGGGTGATCCGGTTGTCGAAGAGCACGAGGTCGCCCGGCCGCCACCGGACGCGCACGATGTTCTCCGGCCGGGTCACATACGACTGGAAGATCCGCAGGATGTCGCGCGACTCCGTGCCCGAGAGGCCGATGAGCTTCTGCGCGAACCCGCCGATGAACAGGCCGCGCTCGCCGGTCTCGGGGTGCACCCGCACGACCGGGTGCGCGGTCCGGTAGCGGCGGGACGCGAACACCCTGCGGTACTCGGCGGCCTTCTCGGCGTTGACGCTCGGCACCGCGTAGTCGTAGTCGTTGGTGTGGACGGCCCACAGCCCGTCGGCGAACTCGCGGAGCGGGCGCGGCAGGTCGCGGTAGGCGGTGGCCGCGTTGGCGATCAGCGTCTCGCCCCCGTAGGCCGGGACGACGAGGGCGCGCAGCGTGCTCAGCTTCGGCGGCGTCCGGACGAAGCTGACGTCGGTGTGCCAGGTGTTGGAGCGGATGCCCTCCTCGCCCTTGACGGGCAGGATGTCGGGCCGCCCGTCCACGGACGGGACCGTGGGATGCGCCCTGGTCAGCTTCCCGAACCGGGCGGCGAACGCGAGCTGGCCGTCGTCGTCGAGCCCGGCGTCGCGGAACACCAGCGCCTTGTGCCGCCGCAGTGCGACGATGATCTCTTCGGTGGGGAGGGCGAGCGGGTCGACGCCGGTGAACTCGGCGCCGATGCGGCCGCCGATCCGGCGCGCGGTCCGGTGGACGGGCTCGCTGATGGTCTGGGACATGGTTCGTTCCTCTCGGCTGGTCTGTCGGCGGGCCTGGCGGCGGGCGGTCGGGGACGGTCAGGCCGGACAGCCGGCGGAGGTCACGCGGAGGAGGTCCACATGCCGCCTGCGAACGAGGACGAGCCGGGAACGCATGCCGGTATCAGAACACGCGGCGCGACCGAAAAGCAACTATTCCTACCGATTTAGTGTAGAAAATCGCCGCGCACCGGGTCCGCGTGCGGCGATGAGTTCCGGGCACGGGACCGGTCAATACCGGTGAAAGCAACAACGACCGGAGGTACCGATGACCGGCAAGGGACTGATCACCTGCCTGTGGTTCGACGGCCAGGCCGAGGAGGCCGCGCACCACTATGTCTCGATCTTCAAGGACGCCGCGCTCGGGCGGATCGTCCGCACCGGACCGGCCGGTCCCGGACCCGCCGGGAAGGTGCTGACCGTCGAGTTCGAGCTGAACGGGCAGCGGTTCGTCGGGCTGAACGGCGGCCCGCAGTTCACCTTCGACGAGGCCGTCTCGTTCCAGATCCACTGCGCCGACCAGGAGGAGGTCGACTACTACTGGCAGCGCCTCACTGAGGGCGGCGGCGCCGAGTCCGAGTGCGGCTGGCTCAAGGACAAGTACGGCGTGTCGTGGCAGGTCATCCCGGACGGGCTGATCGACATGATCGGCGACGCCGACGAGGAGCGCTCCGCGCGCGCCATGAGCGCGATGCTGTCGATGCAGAAGATCGACATCGCCGCGATCAGGAAGGCGTTCGACGGCGCGTAGCCCCCGGGGCAGGGCGTCAGGGGCCCACCGGGCGGATCGACACGTTCCGCACGCCCGGGACGGTCCGCGCGAGCACCTCGGCGATCCGCCGGGCGGGCTCGCCCGCCGCGCCGCGCAGCTCCACCGCGCCGTCGTCCACCGAGACGTCGAACGGGGCGCCGGCGCCGAACTCGGCGAGCGCGGCGAGCACGTCGTCGCGGATGCGCGCGTCGCCGCGCGCCAGCACCGCGACGAGGTCGCGGCGGCTGAGGACGCCGACGATGTCGGGGCCGTCCAGGACCGGGACGCTCTTGATCCGCGTCCGCATCATCAGCTCGGCCACCTCCGCGACGTCGGCGCCGGGGCGCGCGGTCGTCACCTCGCGGGTCATGACGTCGCCGACGTGGCGCGGCGACGGCGTCCCCGGGGCGGTGGTCCCGGGAAGGGGGCGGGCGAACGCGCGCGGGTCGGCCTCGAACTCGCCGAGCAGCAGGTCCATCTCGCTGACGATGCCGACCAGCCTCCCGTCGCCGTCCGCGACGGGCAGCGCGGTCACCTCGTGCTCGTCCAGGACGCGGATGGCCTGCCGGACGGTCGCCGACGGCGGGATCGTCACGACGGGTGACGTCATCGCCTCACGGACCAGCATGGCGTTCTCCTTTGCTCGCCTCCCCACCCTCTCCCCGCGCGCGGACGGTCGTATGCGTCCCGGGAGGGGGTGGGACGCCGGGCCCGGCGGTCCTAGAGTGGCGGCGTCATGCGGGTGTCTCCGATCATCGTGGGCGCGGCGGTGCTGCTCGCCGCGTCCGGCGACGTCGCGTCCGGCGGCGCGGTGGGCGGTGCGGCCGCCCACCGGCGGGTGATCGACGCGGCGGCCGGGCGGTGCGGCGCCGGCTGGACGGCCGCGCGCGCCGGGCGGCAGACGCTGCTGGTCGGCAACACCGGCGCCGCCGTCGCCGAGGTCACGCTGGTGGACGCCGCGACCGGCGCCGTCCACGCGGAGGTCGAGGGGCTCGCGCCGGGGACCGTCCGGACGCTGCGGGTCCGGCTCGGCGCGGGCGCGTACCGGTTCCGCTGCGCCGTCGAGGACGCGGTCGATCCGGTGGTGGGGCCCGTCGTCCGGGTCGCCGGGCCCGGACGGGGCGGCCCGGCGGTCGTCCCGGTCGGGGAGGGCGACCTGTACGGCCCGGCGCGTTCCTACCGCGCCTACGTCACGAGCGGGCTCGAAACCCTGGTCTCCCGGACGGAGCGGCTCCGCGACGCCATCCACCGCCGTGACCGGGACGCCGCGAAGGCCGCCTGGCTTCCCGCGCACCTCGCCTACGCCCGGCTCGGCGCCGCCTACGGGGCCTTCGGCGATCTCGCGGACGCCGTCGACGGCCTCCCGCGCGGGCTCCCCGGCGGCGTCCGCGACCCGGGGTTCACCGGGTTCCACCGGCTGGAGCGCGGGCTGTGGCACGGTGAGCAGATGCCCGCGCTCGCGCCGGTCGCCGACCGGCTGGCCCGCGACGTCCAGGCCCTCCGGACGGGGTTCCGGGACGAGCGCGTCGATCCCGCCGACCTGCCGCTGCGCGCCCACGAGATCCTGGAGGACACCCTGCGCTTCGAGCTGACCGGCGCCGCCGACCAGGGCAGCGGCACCGAACTTCGGACGGCGGCGGCGCACCTGGAGGGCACGCGCGAGGTCGTCGGCGTGCTCCGCCCCGTCCTGCGGACGAGGTTCCCCGCCCTCGCCGCCGTGGACGCCTGGATGGACCGCCTGACCGCGCAGCTCAGCGGCCGTTCCTCGCTCGCGGAGCTGTCGCGGGAGGCGCGCGGTCGGCTGAACGGGACGGTGGGACGGCTGGTCGAGCTGCTCGCCTCCGTCGCGACCATCGCGCGGCCGAGGCGGACCCGGTGACGGGCCGGCGCGCGTTCCTGCGCGGCGCGCTCGCGGCGGGCGCCGTGGCGGGCCTCGGCGACGCCTCCGCCGCCGCCCCGCCCGCGCGGGGGTTCCACGGCGAGCACCAGGCGGGCGTCCTGGAGGAGCCCGCGCGCCGCACGGTCGTCGCGTCGTTCGACGTCATCGCGGACGGCCGCCGCGAGCTGGCCGACCTGCTGCGCGCGCTGACCGAGCGAGCCCGCGTCCTGACCTCCGGCGGCGCGCCCGACGAACCGGGCATCGCCGCGCCGCCCGCCGACTCCGGCGTGCTCGGCCCGGACGTGCCGGGCGGCGGGCTGCTGGTGACGGTCGGCGCGGGCGCGTCGCTGTTCGACGGACGGTTCGGGCTGGCCGCGCGCAGGCCGCCCGGCCTCGTCCGGATGCCGGTCTTCCCCGACGACGCCCTCGACCCCGCCTGGTGCCACGGCGACCTCAGCGTCCAGTTGTCGGCGTGGGACGAGGACACCGTCGTCCACGCGCTGCGCGACATCACCCGCCACACGCGCGGGGCGGCGCAGCCCCGGTGGCGGATCAGCGGGTTCGGCGCCCCGCCGCGCCCGGACGGCGCGCCCCGCAACCTGCTGGGCTTCAAGGACGGCACCGCGAACCCCGACCCGTCCGACGCCCGCGAGATGGACCGGCTCGTCTGGCTGCGCGGGGACGCCCGGACGGCGGGCGGGACGTACCTGGTGGTCCGGCTGATCCGGATGCTGGTGGAGTTCTGGGACAGGGTCGGGCTCGCCGAGCAGGAGCGGATGTTCGGCCGCCGCCGCGACACCGGCGCGCCGCTCGACGGCGTCCACGAGCACGACGAACCCCGCTACGCCGAGGACCCCGCCGGCGCGGTCATCCCACTGACCAGCCACATCAGGCGCGCGAACCCGCGCACGGCGGAGGCGTCCGGCCGCCGCATCCTGCGCCGCGCCTACAACTACGACCGCGGCCTGGACGGCGCGGGCGAGCTGGACATGGGCATGGTCTTCACCAGCTACCAGCGCGACCCGCGGGCCCAGTTCGAGGCCGTGCAGCGGCGGCTGGCGGGCGAGCCGCTGACCGACTACGTCAGCCCGTTCGGCGGCGGGTACTTTTTCGTCCTGCCCGGCGTTCGGGACGCGGCGGACTTCCTCGGTCGCGCATTGATCACCTAGGGTGGCGGAATGGGCCGGAGACACCGGGTCGTCCTCGCCGCGGCGATGTCCGCGGCGATGTCCGTGGCGCTCGCGTCCGCCTGCGGAACCGGCGGCGGCCGGTCGGGGCCGCCGAGCCCCTCCGCCGCCCTCGCCGGGACGCGGACGCCGATCAAGCACGTCGTGGTCATCTTCGGCGAGAACATCTCCTACGACCACTACTTCGGCACCTATCCCCGGGCCGCGAACACCGACGGGACGCGGTTCACCCCGGCGAAGGGCACGCCCCGCGCCGACGGCCTCACGAAACGGCTGCTCAAGCACAACCCCAACCGCTACAACCCGCGCCGCCTCACCCACGAGCAGGCGCTCACCTGCGACCAGGACCACTCCTACGCCGCCGAGCAGAAGGCCGTGAACGGCGGACGCATGGACAAGTTCGTCGAGTACACCGAGCGAGGGAAGTGCGACGGGCAGCCGATCCTGTTCGGCACGCCCGGCCTCGTCATGGACTACTACGACGGCAACACCGTCACCGCCATGTGGAACTACGCGCAGCACTACGCGATGAGCGACAACTCCTGGGACACGATCTTCGGGCCGTCCACGCCCGGCGCGCTCAACCTCGCGTCCGGGCAGACCCACGGCGGCTACGCGGTCGACCCGTACACGCACAAGAGGGTGACGGACGCCTCGGTCGTCCAGTCCCCGGACGAGCACGGCGTCGGCACGGTCATCAACGACCCGCAGCCCGCCTTCGACGACTGCTCCGCCAAGAACCACACCGCGAAGAACAACCTCGCGGTGATGACCGGCCGCAACATCGGCGACCTGCTGAACGAGAAGAACGTCACCTGGGGCTGGTTCCAGGGCGGGTTCCGCCCGACCGGCGAGGCGAACGGCTACGCGGTGTGCGGCGCGGCGCACGAGAACATCGGCGGGAACCCCGTCGTCGACTACATCCCGCACCACGAGCCGTTCCAGTACTACGCCTCGACCGCGAACGAGAAGCACCTGCCGCCGTCCTCGCCCGCCGCGATCGGGCGCGCCGACCGCGCCAACCACCAGTACGACCTGGCCGACTTCGACACGGCGCTGAAGACCGGGCACCTGCCCGCCGTCAGCTTCCTCAAGGCCCCCGCCTCCCAGGACGGGCACGCCGGCTACTCCGACCCGCTGGACGAGCAGCGGTTCGTCGCCGCGTCCGTCAACGCGGTCCAGCGGTCGCCGGAGTGGCGCTCCACCGCGATCGTCCTCGCCTACGACGACTCCGACGGCTGGTACGACCACCGCGCGCCGGTGATCCGCAACGGCTCGGCGGACGCGGCGGTCGACTCCCCGCAGTGCGTCCAGGGCCCGCCCGCCGCCGGCGGCCTGCGCGACCGCTGCGGTCCGAGCCAGCGCCTGCCGCTGCTGGTCGTGTCGCCGTACGCGCGGGTCAACCACGTCGACCACCGGCCCACCGAGCAGACGTCCGTGCTGCGGTTCATCGAGGACAACTGGGGTCTCGGACGCGTCGGTGGCGCCTCCTTCGACGCGCGGGCTGGCACGCTGGAGGGCCTGTTCGACTTCCGCCGCCCGCGCGCCGGCCGCCTGATCCTCGACCCGAAGACCGGCGCCCCCGCCCGCTGACCGGAGAACGCCGGGGTCAGGACGCGCGTTCGCGTTCGGCGGCGAGGCCGAGCGCCACGTCGATGATCATGTCCTCCTGGCCGCCGACGTACCCGGCCTCGCCGACCCGCTGGAGGATCTCGTGCGCCGGGACGCCGTAGCGCTCGGCGGCGCGCTCGGCGTGCAGCAGGAAGCTGGAGTACACGCCCGCGTAGCCCTGGGTGATCGCGCCCCGGTCGGCGAACGGCAGCCGGTGCAGGAACGGCTTGACGACGTCGTCGGCGGCGGCCAGCGCGCCCTGCACGTCCACCCCGGTCGGGACGCCGAGCCGCTCGAACGTCGCGACCAGGACCTCGGTGGGGGAGTTGCCCGCGCCCGCGCCGAGCGCGCACAGCGCCCCGTCGATCTGCCGGGCGCCGTTCTGCTGCGCGAGGACGGAGTTGGCGACGCCGAGCGAGAGGTTCTGGTGGCCGTGGAAGCCGACCTGCGCCTCGTGCCCGATCTCCCGCACCAGGGCGCTGATCCGCTCCTGCGCCTCGCCGAGGACGAGCGCCCCGGCCGAGTCCACGACGTAGACGCACTGGGCGCCGCCGTCCACCATGATCCGCGCCTGCGCCGCCAGCTCGGCCGGGCCGATCCGGTGCGAGAGCATCAGGAAGCCGACGGTCTCCATGCCGAGGTCGCGGGCGGCGGCGAAGTGCTGGAGCGACACGTCCGCCTCGGTGCAGTGGGTGGCGATCCGGGCGACCGACGCGCCCGCGCCATGGGCCTTGCGCAGGTCCTCGACCGTCCCGAGGCCGGGCAGCAGCAGAACGGCGATCTTCGCGGCGGTCGCCTCGTCGACGGCGGCGCCGACGAGCTTGATGTCGTCCTCCAGCGAGAAGCCGTAGTTGAAGGACGAGCCGCCGAGCCCGTCGCCGTGCGTGACCTCGATGACCTCCACGCCCGCGCGGTCCAGGGCGTGCACGACGCCGCGGACCTGCTCCTCGGTGAAGCGGTGCGCCATCGCGTGGCTGCCGTCCCGCAGCGTCGAGTCGGTGATCCTGATCTTGTCCGCCGGTGCGTTCACGCCGCCGCCCTCCCGCGCGCGATCTGCTCGCCCACGCGGGCGGCCGCCGCCGTCATGATGTCGAGGTTGCCCGCCCACTCAGGCAGGTGGTCGCCGTTGCCGCGCACCTCCAGGAACACCGCGACCCTGGCCATGCCGTTCCAGATGTCGCGGGGCCCGTCGAACTGCGGCTCGGCGCGCAGCGTGTAGCCGGGGACGTAGGCCGCGACCGCGTCGACCATCTTCTCCACCGACGCCGCGATCGCGTCGGTGTCGGCGTCCGCGGGGATCGCGCAGAACACGGTGTCCCGCATGATCATCGGTGGCGAGACGGGGTTCAGGATGATGATCGCCTTGCCCCGCGCGGCACCGCCGACGCGCTCGATCGCGCGGGCCGTGGTCTGCGTGAACTCGTCGATGTTGGCGCGGGTGCCGGGCCCCGCCGACCGGGACGCGATGGACGCGACGATCTCCGCGTAGGGCACCGGGACCACCGAGGAGACCGCGTGCACGATCGGGATCGTCGCCTGCCCCCCGCACGTGATCATGTTGAGGTTCGCGGCGTCCGCGAGCGTGTCCAGGTTGACCGGCGGGCACACGAACGGCCCGGCCGCGGCCGGGGTCAGGTCGATCGCGGTGATCCCGGCGGCGGCGTAGCGGGGGGCGTTGGCGAGGTGCGCCTTCGCGGACGTGGCCTCGAAGACCAGGTCGGGCCGCTCCGGCCGCGCGAGCAGCCAGTCGACGCCTTCGGCGGAGGCGGGCACGCCGAGCGCGCGGGCCCGCGCGAGCCCGTCGGACTCCGGGTCCACCCCGACCATCGAGTGCACCTCGACCAGGTCGCTGCGCAGCAGCTTGACCAGCAGGTCGGTGCCGATGTTGCCGGGGCCGACGATCGCCGCCGTCAGCCTGCTCATGATCCCTCCTCGCTGGGGCGGGCCGGGACCGGACCGCTCCGGTCCCGGCGGACGCCTCGTCGCGGTCGAGCCTGTCCCGGCGGGCGGCCGGGCGGCAACGAACGCGTCCCGCCACGTGGGACACGTCTCCTACAGTGGGGGGATGCCGTCCGAGGACACCTTCCTCCGCCGCGCCGTCGCGGTGCTGTCCGCCTTCCGCGCGGACGACGACGACCTCGGCGCCGCCGAGCTGGCCCGGCGCAGCGGACTGCCGCGCTCCACGGCGCACCGGATCGCGCTCGACCTGGTCGAGGCCGGGCTGCTGGAGCGGCGGGGCACGCGGGTGCGGCTCGGGCTGGCGCTGTTCGAGATCGGTCAGCGGGTGCCCCGGCAGCGGGTCCTGCGGGACGCGGCGGTCCCGCTGATGTCGGACCTGCGGGAGGCGACCCGGCAGACCGTCCACCTGGCGGTGCTGGAGGGCGCCGAGGTCGTCTACGTCGAGATCCTCGGCTCGCCCGGCGGGCCGCCGCTGCCCTCGAAGGTCGGCGGACGGCTGCCCGCGCACGTGACGGGCGTCGGTAAGGCGATCCTCGCGTTCTCCGCGCCGGAGGTCGTCCGCTCCGTGCTCGCGGCGGGGCCGGCGGGCGGCCGGGTCGTCCCCGCGCCGGGGCTGCTCGTCCGCGAGCTCGCCCGGGTCCGCGAGGAGGGCGTCGCCTACGACCGCGAGGAGTCCGGCAGCGGCATCGTCTGCGCGGCGAGCCCCGTCCTCGGCCCGGACGGCGCGCCGCTCGGCGCGCTCTCGGTGTCGGGCCGCCCGACCCGGATGCGGCTGGCCGCCGTGGCCCCCGCCGTCCACACGGCGGCGCTCACCCTGTCCCGGACGCTCCGCGACGCCTCCGCCTAGCCGCACGCGACCGCGCGCACCCTGAGGGGACGGTCGATCTCGCGGCGGGGGCGCATGGGACCGGAGGGACCGGGCATGAGCTCCGGGGATCATGGTGTGCGGAACGGTCGGCTCCGCGTCATCTCCCCGTTTCCGCTGAGAAGGGCGCACCGGTTTGAAGACCATCGAGGAAGTGCTCGCCCAGGCCCGCGCGCGGTTGCGCAGGCTCGGCCCGGCCGAGGCGGCGGCCGCCGTCGCCGACGGCGCCCGGTTCGTTGACACCCGTCCGCTGCTCCAGCGGCGGGCGGGCGGCCTGATCCCCGGTGCCGTGCTGATCGAGCGCAACCATCTCGAATGGCGGCTGGACCCGTCGAGCGCATGGCGGATTCCCGAGGCCGCCGACCACGACGTCGCGTGGATCGTGGTCTGCGACGAGGGGTACTCCTCCTCGCTGGCCGCCGCGTCCCTGCAAGACCTGGGCCTCCGCAACGCCACCGATCTGATCGGGGGCTTCCAGGCATGGAAGGCCGCCGGGCTGCCCGTGCACGCGGGCGACGGCGAGCTGGAACCCGCCGGCACCCGCTGACTCGCCGGCGTTTCCGCACGGCCGCGCGGTCAGCGGACGACGAGGCGGCCGGTGCCCGCGGTGACCGTCCCGATCGCCGCCGCCGGCACACCGTCGCCCGCGAGGGCGGCGAGCGCCGCGTCCGCCCGGCCGGGTTCGACGCCGAACAGCAGCCCGCCGGACGTCTGGGCGTCGGCCAGCAGCAGCGCGGTCGTCCCGTCGACGGCGGTGAGGTCGGCGCGGTCGTGCGTCCAGTCGAGGTTGCGCCGCGTCCCGCCGGGGACGATCTCGCGTTCCACCAGGTCGCGGACGCCCGGCAGCAGCGGCACGGCCGCCGCGTCCAACTCCGCGTCGACCCCGGACGCCTCGGCCATCCGGCCGAGGTGCCCGAGCAGCCCGAACCCCGTGACGTCGGTGCAGCCGGTGGCGCCCGCGGCGACCGCCGCCGCCGCGGCGCGCGCGTTGATGGTGGTCATCGAGCGGATCGCGGCGTCCGACACCTCCGGCTCGGCGATCCCGCGCTTGATCGCGGTGGCGACCACGCCCGTCCCGAGCGGCTTGGTGAGCACGAGGACGTCGCCCGGGCGCAGGCCCGCGTTCGTCAGGACGCGGTCGGGGGAGACCTCACCGATCACCGCGAGCCCGAACTTCGGCACGTCGTCCTCGATCGTGTGCCCGCCGATCGTGACGTAGCCGCACTCGGCGGCGACCTCGGCGGCGCCGTCCAGCAGCTCCGCCAGCTCCTCGGCGGTCAGCTCGGCGCTGTTCCACTCCACCAGGTTCAGCGCGAACAGCGGACGGCCGCCCATGGCGTACACGTCGGAGACCGAGTTCGCGGCGGCGATCCGCCCCCAGGTGCACGGATCGTCCACGAGCGGGGTGATGAAGTCGACCGTGGCGACCAGCGCGCGGCCGTCGTCGACGCGCCACACCGCGGCGTCGTCGCCGGTCTCCGTGCCGACGAGCAGGTCGGGATGACCGGTCGGCGTCAACGAGCGCAGGACCTGCGCCAGCTCGCTCGGCGCGAGCTTGCAGGCTCAACCGGCGCCGTGGCTGAACTGGCTCAATCGGCGTCTGGCCTCCATGGGGGCGAGCGTAATCACGCCACCGCGCCGCGTCAACGTGAATTGCCCTGGTGATCACGAAAGTTTCGCCGTCACCTGCGTCTTGGGCCTGGCCGGGATTCACCGATGAGAATACCCTGCGAATGACCTGAGGAAATGGCCGTGACAATTAGTAAGGGGGCGCCGTGCGTCCGAATGCTCCGGCGGCGGGCGAACTGGCCGGGTGGGTCGTCGAGGCGGCCGGGCGCGCGCTGGACCTCGTCGCGGACCTGGACGACGAGCAGATGGCCGGCCCGCCGCTGCCGACCGTCAACCCGCCACTGTGGGAGATCGGGCATCTCGCCTGGTTCCAGGAGAAGTTCGTGCTGCGGAACGTGTGCGGCCTGGAGCCCGCGATCGCCGGCGCCGACGCCCTGTACGACTCGGGCGCCGTCCCGCACGACACCCGCCGGCGGCTGCGGCTGCCGCCGCGCGAGGAGACCGCCGGCTACGTGCGCACGGTCGCCGAACGCGTCGCCGAACAGGTGGAGCGCGCGGACGCGATCGACGTCGTCCGCCATTTCGCCAGGTACACCGTGCACCATTACGACACGCACACCGAAGCACTTACCTACATGCGCCAGAACCTCGGATATCCGCCGCCCGTATTGCCGGGACTGACCGACGCAGGGCCGCCCGAGGGACGGGACGCGGGCGCGCTTCCCGGAGACGTCGACTTCGCCGGGGGCGCGTTCGCGCTCGGCGCGCGCATGTCCGACCCGTTTGTCTACGACAACGAGAAATGGGCGCACGAGGTCGTGGTCGCACCGTTCGCGATGGCGAGGGCGCCGGTCACGCAGGCGGAGTTCGCCGCGTTCGTCGACGACGGCGGCTACGCCGACGCCCGGCTGTGGTCGGACGGCGGCGCCTGGCTCGCCGCGACCGGCGCGACACGGCCGGCCTACTGGCGGGGCGGCGCCGGCGGGTGGCAGCGGCGGAGCTTCGACACCTGGGTCGACCTGGAGCCGCACCCGCCGATGTGCCATGTGTCCTGGTGGGAGGCCGACGCGTACTGCCGGTGGGCCGGGCGGCGCCTCCCGTCCGAGGCCGAGTGGGAGTTCGCGGCGACCGGCGGGGCCCGCGCGCGGCCCGCCTACCCGTGGGGCGACAAGCCGCCCACCGCTTCGACCGCCGCGACCGACTGGCGCTCGACCGGCCCGGTGGACGTCGGCGCCTGCGCGGCGGGGGAGGAGCCCGCGGGCTGCCGGCAGCTGATCGGCAACGTCTGGGAGTGGACGGCGAGCGACTTCGCCGCCTACCCGAACTTCGAGCGCGACGCCTACGCCGCGAACTCCGAGCCGTTCTTCGGCGACCGCAAAGTGCTGCGCGGCGGGGCGTGGGCCACCCGCGGCCGCTACGTCCGGTCCGCGCTGCGCAACTACTTCACCCCCGACCGGCGGGACGTGCCGGCCGGGTTCCGCACCTGCGCCCCGTCCGCGTCGGCGCGGTGATGACGTGATCCTCATCGTCACCCCCGCGCCGGTCGTCGGCGCCCAGGGCAACGGCGTGACCGCGCAGCGCTGGGCCAAGCTGCTCCGGCGACTCGGCCACGAGGTCGAGGTCCGCGAGGGCTACCGGCGCGGCGGCGCTCCCCGCGACGCGCTGATCGCGCTGCACGCCCGCAAGAGCGCGGACGCGGTCCGCGCCTTCCACGCCGACCACCCCAAGGCGCCGGTCGTGATCGCGATGACCGGCACCGACCTGTATCCCGACCTCGTGTCCGCGCAGGTCGACCCCGAGGTGCTCGCGATCGCGACCCGCCTGGTCGTGCTCCAGCGGGAGGGCGCGGCGCAGCTCGGCCCCGCGCTCGCCGGACGCACCGACGTGATCGTGCAGTCGGGCCCGGACATCGCGCCGCGCCCGCCGCGCACGGACCGCTTCGAGGTCGCCTTCCTCGCCCACATCCGCCCGGTGAAGGACCCGCTGCGCCCGGCGGCGGCGGTGCGGCTGCTACCCGCCGCGTCCCGGACCTGCGTCGTCCACCTCGGCGAGGGACGCGACCCGAAGCTCGCCGCGCGGGCCGCCGCCGAGACGCGCGCGAACCCCCGCTACGAGTGGCGGGGGGCGGTGCCGCGCGAGGAGGCGCTCCGCGTCCTGGCCGGGAGCCGCCTGCTGCTGCTCACGTCCCTGCACGAGGGCGGCGCGAACGTGGTGTCGGAGGCCCTCGCCGCCGGGGTGCCGGTCGTCTCCTCGGCCATCCCCGGGTCGACGGGCCTGCTCGGCGCCGGTTACCCCGGCTACTTCCCGCCCGGCGACAGCGAGGCGCTCGCCGCCCTGCTCTACGCCGCCGAGGAGGATCACGGCGGCCTCTACCGGGCGCTGAAGGCGCAGTGCGCGGCGCTGCGCCCGCTCGTCGACCCCGAGGCGGAGAAGCGGGCCCTCGCCCGGCTACTGCGCGCCCTCGACCTGCCCGCCCACGAGTAGCAGGATCACAGTCCTGAGCGGAGATCCTCGAATATGCGCCATGCTTCGGCCGCTCCCCGTTCAGATGAAGTTGTGCGTGTGCAGTGCGGACAGCTCGGCGGCCTCGTCGGCGCGGAAGCCGAGGCGGAGCAGCCGGTGCTGCCGTCCCTCGTCCATCTCCTGGTGGAGCAGCCGCACCGCCTCGTGACCGCGCCGGATCGCCTCGGGCGTCCACTCCCCGGCGGCGAGGACGACCAGCGAGTCGAACACGTCCTGGTTGAGGCCGGTGCTGTCGGACAGCGCGTCGTGGCGGCGCTCGACCGCGGCCCGCAGCCGGCCGCGCAGCGCCGGGTCCACGGCGGCCTGGTGCTGGAGGTGCGCGACGCCGAACGCGACGTGCCGCGCCTCGTCCTGCCGCGCCAGCCGGGTCACCTGCCGGGTCACCGGGTCGGGGGCGTGCCGGTCCAGGAAGCTGAGCAGGTTGAGGAAGCTGCCCTCGCCGAGCACCGACAGCAGGAACGTGGCGAGCGAGAAGTCGGGCTCGGTGAGCAGCGTGGCCAGCGACTCGCGCCCGCTCACCGACGACGTGCCGAGCTCGCCGCCGCGCAGCAGCGCCCGCCGCGCGAACACCTCCAGGTGCCGCGCCTCGTCGGCGGCCTGCACCGCCAGCAGCTGCTGCACCTCGCGGAAGTGCGGGTGGATCCGGGCGAGCAGGCGCGCCGGGACGACCAGCGCCACCTGCTCGCATTCCACCAGGTACGTCATGACCTGGACGACCGCGCGCTCGATCTCGTCCGGGAGCGCGAACGTGGCGTCCCACGCGATCACCTCGTCCGGCTTCCACTGCGCCGCGACCGCGCTCGCGTACAGCGTCGGCGCGATGTCGGCCCACACCAGGTCGCGGTCGATCAGGTCGTATCCGGGCACCGGACCGCCGGGCTCGACCAGCGCGCCGCGCGCCGCCAGGCCCCAGCCCGGGTCGGCGCGGGCCACGATCCCGTCGGGGCGCGGACCGCCCGCGCGCTGCGCGCCCGCCCAGTGGTCCAGGTCGGCGCGGCCCCGGATCACCCAGGCGCGGATGCCGGTGTCCGAGTGGCCGTCCGGCTCCCGGACGCCGTGGCCCCGCACGTCGCACCACGCCCGGAGGTGGACGGGCAGCGCCGCGTCCAGGCCGGTCACGCCCAGCTCCGCGCCGGGCGGCAGGTCGCGCAGCGCCCGCTGCACCAGCAGGTGGGCGCCCTGCTCGAAACCCAGAAAACCGAGGTCGAGAACCGGTGATGGCGTCATGGCGTCACCCGCGTCACGAGCAGCCTCCGTAGATCGAGCCCGGCGGCGACCTCGGCGGCGCCGATCAGGCCGATGACGGCGCCTAACGACGCCGTTTGTGCATGCGTCATACCTCGTCCTTGGTCATATGTCCGCGCCGAGGGTCACTGGTCGCAACCGGACGGTCTCGGCTCGCGGGAGTGACGATGTCACTGATGCGGCGCCCCGACAAGGGGAGAGGTGAACCCTTGCGTAAGCTGACGCTAACGGAACGAGGCGCCCACTTTTGAAGTGGCCGAAATGCCTGTCACGGCATAGCCCGTAGGGGTATCCTGCGGCCGCTCCGGCGCTTGGCGGCGCTGAGCTGCCGACTGCTAGCCTGAGACCGATGCCACCCCAACGATCCGGCCTGGACGAGGACGTCGTCTTCCGCGCTCTGGCGGAACCGCGGCGGCGCGCGATCCTGAGCCTGGTGGCCTCCGCCGAGCTGCCCGCCGGCAAGATCGCCGAACACTTCGAGGTCACCCGGTCGGCCGTGTCGCAGCACCTCCAGGTGCTGAAGGACGCGGGGCTCGTGACCGAGCGCCGGGATGGCACCCGCCGCCTCTACCGGGCCAGCGAGGAGACCCTGGTCGAGCTGCGCGCCTTCCTGGAGGATCTGTGGCGGCAGAGCTTCGAGATGACCCGCGACGTCCTGGAGGCCGGCTCCGAGGACGTCGGCGGCGCCGCCGCCGGCTGACCCGGGCCTCCCGCGATTTTGGCCCGTTCCGGCCGCCGCGCTCTTCGGCGGGTCCTGGGCGCGTGGGAGCCGTGGGACGGTGGTGGGACGCGGCACGCTCGGCACCGCTGAGGCGCCGACCTCACGGGGGTAGGAACACGCACTGTGAAGCCTGTTGAGCCGATCCGGCAGGCCTTGATGATCGAGGCGAGCCAGGAGAGGACGTTCCACACGTTCGTCAGGCGGCTGTCCGCCTGGTGGCCCATCGAGGGCCGCGCGGCCATGGGCGGTATGGGCGGCATGACCCGCGGGACGGGTGACGTCCGGGTCGAGGAGTGGGTCGGCGGCCGCGTCTACCAGGGCGGACGTGGCGGGGCCGAGCGCGAGCGGGGCCGGGTCACCAGCTGGAACCCGCCCAGCTCCTTCGCCTTCACCTGGGAGGTGGCCCCCGGCACGGAGGTCACGGAGGTGCACCTCCGGTTCCAGCGGCTCGGCCCGGCGCTGACCCGCGTCGTCATGGTCCACCACGGCTGGGAGTACCTGAGCACCGCGTTGCTCGACCGCTACACCGGCCACACGGGCGGCTGGCTCGCCGCGCTGCGCAGGTTCGCCGCGATGTTCGAGATCGAGCCCCGCTAGGTAGCTCTTAATTCTCCGTCCGACCCGGCTTACGCGGGGAGGAAGTCGACGTAGGCCGCCAGGCACCACGTCCAGCCGCCCTGGGACTCGACCGCGCTCCGGACGGCCGCCGCGCCGGCGCCGTGCCGCTCGAAGTAGCGGTGCTCCAGCTCGACCCGCGTCCGGTTACCGTCCTCGGCGAGGAAGCGGATCTCGACCTCGCTGGCGTGGTCCGGGTCGGGGTCGAACCGCCAGTCGCCGTCCAGATGCCAGGCCAGGACGAGCCGCGCCGGTGGCTCGAACGCCGTGACCCGGCCGATGTCGCTCTCACTGCCGTTCACGCCGACCTCGTACCAGCGGCCGCCCGCCCTCGGTTCGAGCACGAAGTCGGCCATCTCGGCCTCGCCGACGCTGTACTCCTTCGGCCACCACGCCCCGAACTGCTCGGTGAACACGCGGAACGCCAGCTCCCGGTCGGCGGCGACCGCGATCGTCTGGCGCACCACGTCCCTGAGGTCGACCGGCCGGCTCATCCTCGTGGTCCTCCCGCTTGGCAACGTCGCACGGCGCGAGCATGGCCAGGGTAGCCGGACCGCGCCTCCGCGACGGTGGAGACGCTCCGGCCGCTAGGCGGCCGCGCCCGCCCACCGGCGTGCCAGGCGCGACAGCACGGCCGCCACGAGCATCAGCGCCAGCACCGCCATGACGAGTGTGGACAGGTCCGCGTAGCGGAGGAGCCTGAGCGAGCTCGCGAGCTCCTGGCCGATGCCGCCCGCCCCGACGAAGCCGAGGACCGTCGAGGTGCGGATGTTGCATTCCCACTGGTAGAGCAGCAGCGAGGTGAGCCCGGCCGCCGCCTGCGGCACGATCGCGAGCGCGGCCGTCGCGAACCGTCCGGCGCCGGTCAGCCGGATCGCCTCGACCGGCGCGGGGTCGACGGCCTCCAGCTGCTCCGCCCCGAGCCTGGCGAGCACCCCGCCGCCGTGCAGGCCGATGGCGAGCGTGCCCGCGCCGGGCCCCGGGCCGATCGTCGCGACGAACAGCAGCGCCCAGATCAGGTCCGGGACGCCGCGCAGCGCCGCCGCGTACATGCGGGCCGCCGTCCGGAGGAGGGACGGGCCCCCGACGTTGTCCGCCAGCGGGACCGCCGCCGGGACGGCGAGCACGACCGCGAACAGGAGGCCGGACAGCGAGATCTGGACGGTCTCCACCACGGCACGGCCGACCAGGCGGAGGAACGCGGGCGCCAGGTCGGGGTGGGCGAACGCGCGCAGCAGCCGGACCCCGCCGATCCGGCCCGCGATGAGCGCGCCCGGCCTCGCCCCGGTTCCCGTGACGGCCCAGCCGAGCGCCGCCGCCACGGCCAGCGCCGCCGACCACCGCCCGCGCGGGCGGCCGCGCGGCAGGGGCAGCGGGGCCCGCGCGCGCCAGGAGAGCTCGTCGGGGATCATGGCGCGCGGCGGGTCAGGCGGGGAGCGCCGTCCCCGTAGATCGCGGCGGCGGTCCGGTCGTCGAGGTAGGAGCCGTCATGGACGAGCCGTCCCTTGCGGAGCGCGATGACGCGGGAGAAGTGCCGCGTGAGCGCGAGGTCGCGGGTCGAGACGATCAGCGTGGCGCCCGCGGAGCGCAGCGCCTCCATCGTCCGCCCGGCCGCGACCGGGTCCAGCCCGTGGGTGGGCTCGTCGGCCAGCAGCAGGCGGGGACGGGGGAGCAGCGCCCTGATCAGGGAGATCCGTCTGCGCTGGCCGCCGGAGAGGTCGACGGCGCGGGCGAGCAGGCAGTCGGTGACGCCGAGCGTCTCGGCCAGCTCGGCCAGGCGCTCCGCGTGCGGGGCGGGCACCCGGCCGGCGAAGGCCGCCGTCCAGTCGCGGGCCCGCCAGCCGGACGCCGTGCCCATCAGCGCGTTGAACCGCGCCGAGGCCCCGAGGACCAGGTCGTCCCCCTGCCGGACGAAGCCGGTCGCCCGCCGCGCCCGCCGGTCGCGCGGGTCGTGCCCGCCGACGCGGAGCGTCCCGGTGGCCGCGACCGCGCCGAGGACCGCGCGCAGCAGCGTGGTCTTCCCGGAGCCGGCCGGGCCGAGCAGCGCGACCTGCTCGCCGTCCCCGACCGACACCGTCAGATGGTCGACC
This sequence comes from Actinomadura terrae, assembly GCF_022751215.1. Classification (GTDB taxonomy): domain Bacteria; phylum Actinomycetota; class Actinomycetes; order Streptosporangiales; family Streptosporangiaceae; genus Spirillospora; species Spirillospora terrae. The sequence goes on from NZ_JAICDG010000003.1 coordinate 839,513, forward strand.
GCCCGTGCGCCGCGTCCGGCGAGCTCGACCGTGAGGCCCTTCGTCCGGACGTCTATCGGACCGCTCCCTCCGGCCCGAGCCACCTGGGCTGGCGGCTTTCCGGCACGCGCAATGCGGCGATCGCGAAGGCGAGAATAGTTCGGGAAATGTGCATCGGCCACCTCCGCGATTTCACTCGTCGGACCCGGCGAGCGTACTACGCATGCCGGAAACAAAGGAGACAGGCCGAAAAGGTCGGGCCGGTGGGAGTCTCTCGGCAAAGCGAGATCATATCGGCGGCGAAGGCCGGGAAAAAGGATCACCGAGGCGATCGCGCACAGTTTCAACCGACTTTGTTTCCGCCCCTCCAGGTCGCTTCATCGCAGCTCAGGCGCTTGTGCGTCCGGCCGTCGAGGGAAGGGCGGTCGGCGCCGTCCCAGGGCGGCGGGTGCGAGCACGTCATGCCGATTGGCTCCCCTTACTTGCTCCCCAACTCGAACGTGGTGGCCCTTTCAGGACGTTCCACCCGCTTTTCGGACGCGGCGCAACTCCCACCCGCCACGACCCCCCGGAGGTGCCACGCTCGACGACCGTGTCAAGAACTCGGCCGGGGGTAGGGGATCCGCCGGCGCGGCAAGCGACGGTTGACGCTTGCGTAAGTGACCACTAACGTTCTCGGCGTCGAGCGGGCTCCGCCTTCGCTCGCGCACATCCATCACCCTCACCGGAGGATCGACCATGGCAACGCAACCGATTCCCGACACCTACCGCCGCGTCACCCCGAGCCTCGTCGTCCGGGACGCCGCCAAGGCCATCGAGTTCTACGGCGAGGTGTTCGGAGCGACCGAGCGGCTGCGCTTCCCCGGCCCCGGCGACACGATCGTCCACGCCGAGATCGAGATCGGCGACGCGGTCGTCATCGTCCAGGACGAGTTCCCCGAGCAGGGCACCAAGGCCCCGCCGGCCGGGGGCCTCGAAGGCTCCCCGGTGTTCCAGTTCGTCTACGTCGAGAACGTCGACGCCGCCATCGAGCACGCGGTGAAGCTCGGGGCCAGGCTCGTGCGCCCCGCGACCGACCAGTTCTACGGCGACCGGGACGGCTACGTCATCGACCCCTTCGGCCACGGCTGGACCATCGCGACGCACGTCGAGGACGTCTCCGAGGAGGAGCTGGTACGCCGCATGGCCGAGATGACGGGCTGAACGGGCACGGGGGTCATTGGCACGGGGGTCAGTGGTGGTACTGGTGGACCACCGCGTGGCCCCTGCCGCGTCCGATCATCCAGCGGTTGACGCGGCGAGGGCGACGCCGAACGCCGCGCGCAGGGAGAGCCCGGCCTTCAGGACGCCGCGCATCGTCAACGCGTAGCCGAACACGAACGCCAGCGCCACCGCCGCGACGATCGTCGCGAGGTTCGACCATCCGAACGCGGTCCCGATCACCATTCCCAGCACCTCGCCGATGGCGCAGCCCGTCAGGCAGTGCAGGGTGGCCTGCGCGGCGACCGCCCAGGTCACCGGCCCCGCGTGGCCGCCCGGAGCGGCACCGGTCTCCGGGACGGACTGCTCCGTCGGCGGATGATCGTGAGCGGGCACGAGCGACCTCCCTCGGCCGCCAGGCGAGGGACGTGGGCCGGGACTTTGAAACACTGCCTAACCGGATGCCGCGTCGATGACCTGGTCGAGGATCTCGCGGGAGTTGACCAGTTCGGTGATCATCCGGTCGATGCGGTCGCGTTCGGCGGCGAGTTCGGCGGTCAGGCGCGGGGTGGCGAGCTCGGACGGGCCGCCGTCGGCGTCCCGCATGCAGGGGAGCAGCCGGGCGATCTTCCCGCTGCTCAGGCCCGCCGCGAACATCTCCTGGATCCGGACGACCCGGTCGACCGCCCGCTCGGGGTAGTCGCGGTGGCCGCCGGGCGTGCGGGTGGACGCCAGCAGGCCCCGCTGCTCGTAGTAGCGCAGCGACCGCTCGCTCACCCCGGTGCGGCGGGCGAGTTCACCGATCCGCATCTCGGCCTCACAATCGCGCCGCGGAGTTGAACCTGACACCAATGTTAACTTCTACCGTGTCGGCATGACGCACACAGGCGAGAACCGGCTCTACGACTACAGCCCGATCACCGAGCGGCCGCCGCTGCACTGGCCCGGCGGCGCCAGGGTCGCCGCCTATGTCGGGCTGAACATCGAGCATTTCCTGATCGGACGTCCGTCCACGAGCATCTGGTCCGGCACCTCGCAACTGGACCCCGACGCGCTCAATCACGGCTGGCGCGACTACGGGCCGCGGGTCGGGATCTGGCGCACGATCCAGAGCCTCGACCGGCACGGTTTCCGGGCGAGCGCGCTGCTGAACTCCGACGCGGCCCGCCATTACCCGCAGATCGTCAGGGCGGGCGTGGAACGGAACTGGGCCTGGCTCGCGCACGGGCGCACCAACTCCGTCCTGCACGCCGACATGGCCATCGACGAGGAGCGCGCCGTCCTCACCGAGATCGTCGACACCATCGCCGACGCCACCGGTCAGCGGCCGCGCGGCTGGATGGGCCCGGGGCTGACCGAGACGCACAACACCCCGGCGCTGCTCGCCGAACTCGGCCTGGACTACGTCCTCGACTGGACGAGCGACGACCAGCCCTACCGGCTGAACGTCCCCGGAATGCTCAGCGTCCCCTACACGCTCGAACTCAATGACCTGCTGCTGTTCGCCAACGGCACCACGGGCCCGGAATTCGTGCAGATGGTCAAGGACCAGTACGAGCAACTGCACGCCGACTCCGAGCACGGTGGCCGGGTCATGGCGCTGGCGCTGCATCCGTTCGTGATCGGGCAGGCGTTCCGCGCCAAGTATCTGGACCTCGCGCTCGAGTTCCTGGCGGCGCAGCCCGACATCTGGATCACCACGAGCGACGAGATCGCCGCCCATTACCGGTCCCTGTGACGATCGGAGCCGATGATGAGGCTCCCGGGGGTGGGCGGCGGGAGCCCCATCATGGCCCTGTTACTTCAGGGTGAGGTTCTGGGACTGGAGCGCCTCGTCCACGGGCTGGAAGTAGGACTCGAAGCCGCTGCCTCCGCAGGAGCTGTCGCTGATGCCGGACGTGATGCCGACGGCGGTGTTGCCGGTCTGGAGGGAGCCGCCGCTGTCGCCGGGCTGCGCGCACGCGCTGGTCGAGATCAGGCCGGTGACCGCGCCCTGCGGGTAGTTGACCGTCTGGTCATAGGCGCGGATGGTCCCGGACGTCGTGCCGGTGGTGGAGCCCTTCTTCTGGATCTGCGAGCCGACCGGCGGGCGGCCGACCTGGGTGAGCCCGGCGTTGCTGGTCTGCAACGAGCTGTTGGTCACCCGGATCGTGCCGTAGTCGTTGCCGGGGAAGCTGCTGGCCTGCCGGGTGCCGACGGTCTGCCCGCCGGACGTCTTCCAGCTGGCGCCGGCGTTGGTGCAGTGGCCGGCGGTGACGACGTACGTGGTGCCGCCGCCGACGGCGATCGCCGACACCGAGCAGCGCGAGCCGCCGGTCAGGATCGCCTCGCCCGGGGAGAGCACCACGCGGGCCGCCGCGCCGACGCGCTTGATCTGGACGGTGTCGCCGAGCGCGCGGGCCCGGTCGAGGAACGCGCGGGTCGCGGCGTCGTTGTCGTTCTGGGGCACGCGGACCACGACGGCGTTGGAGACCACGTCCACGCCCCACGACAGCCCGACGGCGCCGCGCGTCCCGGCGAACCGGTCGAGGCGGGCCTTGGCGTCGTTGAGCGGCCGGATGCCGTGCTCGACCACGCGGGCCCTCGCGCCCGACGCCTCGACCTGGCGCGCGGCGTCCCGGCTGGTGACGTTGACGACGAGGGTCCCGGCGCGGTCGAGGTAGGAGCCCGCGTGCCGGGCGCCGAGCCGGTGGGTGATCTGGTCGGCGAGGGTCTGCTGGGGGAAATGGGCGAGCCTGACGGTCCCGGCGGAATGCGTCTGTGCGGACGCGGGAGCGGTTCCGAAAGCCGGGAGCGTGATCAGCGCCGCGGCGCTCAGCAGCGGGGGAACCACGCGTTTGAGGTGCGATCCACGGTTCACTGTCGTCCACCTTTCGCCGCCGTTCACCGGTCGGGTGGCGGCGGCTTCTCCGGGGGTTGGCGGGGGACGAACACCTGATCACGAGGACTCGGGGTGGGAGTCTCGTGACCGGGTGTCGCGTGGGAGCAACGTACTGCGAGGAACTGTCCGCAACCAGATTTCAGGACGTCATTGAAATTTCAGTACTTCGCGTTCCTCTTCACATTCATCACTCCCGGAGGCGGGAGCGATGAATGCTTTCCGGTGACGGACGGCTACCGGGGGCGGGCACCCGGGCACGGCAGCCACAGCCAGGCGCGGGTCCGTGTCTCCTTGCAGCGCACCGCCAGCGGCTCGTAGGCGGCCGGGTCGAAGAACCCGCCGCCCGCCCGCGCGATCTCGTGCAGGTGGTCGGAGGCGAGCAGCCCGACGTCGGCGCCCGAGGCGTCCAGCGCCCGCTTGAACGCGGGCGCCTCCAGCAGCCGGAACAGGCGCACCAGCGACGTCCCCGCGACGCCGTTGTCGTCGCCGTGCACGCGGCCGATGTGCGCCGCCACCCGGACCCGCAGGTGGGCGGCCTCGCTGGCCATCTTGTTGGAGCGCCGCAGGACGGCGTTCAGGTGGTGGCCGAGCGGCGCCAGCAGGTTCCCGGGGTCCACCTGCGGCGGGACGACGACCAGCGCGCCGTCGCCGCGGTCCTCGCGGTAGCAGCCGGGCCAGGGCAGCCCGGTCATCGCGAACGCCTCCTCCAGCCGCGCGTACAGCGCGCGCCGCAGGTGGAGCTGGACCTCGTCGTCGCGGCGCGGGTCGCCGAACGCGGCGATGTCCACGGCCAGCAGCGGCAGCTCGCGGTCGACGTGCGCGACGTGCGGCGGACGTCCGGCGAGCGGCAGGTCGACGGCGCGCAGCCCGGACGGGAGCGCGTCCGGGTGCGCGGTCGGGGAAGCGGGCGGGGGCGCGGTCATGGCAGGCGAGCCTCCTCGAAGACGGGATCGGCCCAGAAGGCGATCAGCTCGTGCTCGTCCAGCCGCGCCGGCGGCACGCCGTCCGGCAGGGAGCGGCCGGTGGCGAGCGCCCACAGCGTGATCAGCGTGTAGGCGATGAGCTCGTCGTCGGAGCGGGGACGGCGCGCGCCGGGCGCATGGCCCGGCACCGGCGCGCCGGCGGCGACGGGGGCCGGGCGGGCTCTGGTCGAGGTGTCCATGGCGCCGAATATGGACGGTCCGGCGCCCGCCGCGATGGTGGTTTCCGGCTACCCGGAACCGCGCGGAGACCCCCGGATGGGGCCGGATGCGCGCGGATGTTCCAGCGCAGCCGGACGTGGCATCCCGTCCTATCCGGTTTCATCCGGATCTCTCCGCTGACATCCGGACCGATCCACTGTGGTCCGGGTTTTCGCGGGTACGGGCGAGTATTCATGCTCCGGACGGCGAGTCGCGATGGAATTCGCAGTGGCGAAGCGTTCCTGACCGACGTAAGCACTCCGAGATGTGGCAAACCTGACAGAACGGCGTGTCGCGCGGTGGGAACATGTCGCCCTCACCGGAGATCGTCATCCACAGGAAGTGGCCGGGCCGCACAGATGCCTGACGACACCCGCGCCGGCGCGGCGCTGCACACCTTCATCGGCGACCTGCGCGCCGCGTTCGAGCTCGCGGGGCCGCCCACCTTCGCGCGCCTGGAGACCCTGTCCGAGCACTGCCGCGATCCCGGCCCGACCGCGCGCCCGCGCGACACCGGTCCGCGCGACACGGGTCCGCGTGACATGGGTCCGCGCGACACCGGTCCGCCGGGCGGCCAGCGGGTTCGCGTCCTGCCCCACTCGACCACCCACGACATCCTCTCCGGCAAACGCGACAAGCTTCCGCCCTGGCCGTGGGTGTCGTCGTTCCTGCACGTGCTGCGGATCGCCGCGCGGGAGAACGGGCTCGACCCCGAGGAGATCGGCAGCACCCGCGACTGGCACGCGCGCTACCTCGCCGCCCGGACCGCGATCCTCGACGCGCAGCGGCCCCCGCTGGCCGCGCCTGTCCCCGACCCCGTCCCGGACGCCGGGCCCGGCCCGGCGGCCGGCGACGCCGTCCCGCAGCCCCCGAACGAGGAGCCAGAGCCGCCCTCGATCACACCCCCGTTCGGGGCGACCACGATGACGCGCCGCTACGCCGACGCCTACGGGCGCACCGGCATGCGCCTGCTGCGCCACGCCGAGGCCGACGACGGGCAGGACCACGGCGTGCCCGCCTACCGGCTGGCGACATTGCTGGCCTGCGACAACCGTCCGCACGAGGCGCTGTACTGGTTGCAGCGCGCTGCTCGTGTCGGGCACCGGCTGGCCCGCCGGCTCGCCGTCGAGTGGGACCCGCGCACCGACCCGTGGCCGCCGCACTACTGGAAGCGGGGCGAGGCCGCCTTCGAGATCGGGATGGACTACGAGGCCAACGGGTATCCGCACGCCGCCGCCGTCTTCTTCGAACGCGCCGCCGACAACGGCGTCCACGAGGCCGCCTACCGCTCCGGCCTGCACCGCATGCAGTACGGGCAGACGTGGGAGGCCATGCTGCTGTTCAACCGCGCCGCCGACGCCGGGTACCGGCCCGCGCAACGCGAACTGGACGGCCTGCTGCCCCGCTACCACGGTGAGACGCAGCAGGGCATCACCCCCTTCGGGACTTATTGAGTTGCCCGCCGCCCGCGGCGATCGCCACCCTTGCGGAAACCGATCCGAGGGGGAATGCCCATGTCGACACTGCGTGTGACCGCCGAAGAACTGACGATCCATCCGCACGGAAATGCCGACGCGCTCGAACTGGCCCAGGTCGGCCTTTACCGCGCGGTCGTCGGGAAGGGACAGTTCCGGACCGGGGACCTCGCCGTCTACATTCCCGAGGGCGCGCTGCTGCCCGCCGAGCTGATCGGCGAACTCGGGCTGGAGGGCAAGCTCGCCGGTTCGGCGAAGAACCGGGTGAAGGCCGTCCGGCTGCGCGGGGAGCTGTCGCAGGGGATCGTCTGCCTGCCTCGCGCCCTGGCGGGGACCGACCTCGCGGCGGCGCGCGCGGAGTCCCGCGACTTCGCCGGCCTCCTCGGCGTCACCAAGTGGGTGCCGCCCGTCCCCGTCCACATGAACGGCGAGGTCGTGCCCGCGCCCGATCTGCTCCCCTGGGTCGAGATCGAGGACGTCAAGCGCTATCCGGCGATCTTCGAGCCCGGCGAGGCGGTCGTGGCGACCGAGAAGATCCACGGCACCGCGTGCCTGTTCTCCCTGGTCGGGGACGAGGCGTTCGTGTCGTCCAAGGGCTTCGGGCACAAACGGCTCGCGCTGGTGCGCGACGAGCGGAACCTCTACTGGCGCGCCGTGGAGACGCACGGCGTCCCGGCCGCCGCGGCGGCGATCGCCGCCCGGTTCGGCGCCGACCGCGCCGGCGTGTTCGGCGAGGTCTACGGGCGCGGCGTCCAGGACCTGCACTACGGACGCCAGGAGATCGGCTACGCCGTCTTCGACGTCGCGGTGGCCGCGGGGGAGGGGCCGGTGCGCTGGCTGGACCCCGCCGAGCTGGCCGACGTCCTTGAAGAGACCGGCCTCCCGGCCGTCCCCCGCCTGTACGAGGGGCCCTACGACGAGGCCGTGCTCACGGAGCTGGCCGTCGGACGCGAGAGCGTGTCGGGCAAGGCCGCGCACCTGCGCGAGGGCCTGGTCGTCCGCCCGGCCACCGGACGCTACAGCGAGATCACCGGCGGGCGCGCGATCGCCAAGTTCGTCTCCCCGGCCTACCTCACCCGCAAGGGCGGCACCGAATACGAGTAGCACCGAATACGGGTAGCCCCCAAAGAGCGGCGGGCCCCGGAACTTCCCATGTTCCGGGGCCCTGAGAGAATCCGCTCGCACGGCACGCCGGCGGCTTTTAAGGGGGCAGGTCAGTTCTCAGGTCACCGCGTTCTTCCATTGAACTACCGCGCCGCGAGAGGTGCGGGCCAGATTCGAACTGGCATCTCGGTGATTGACGCCTGCCTCCGGTCGATCCGGCGATGAGCGGAAATGCTGATTCTGGAGCGAGAGCCTGAGATTGAACGGCTGCCTCTACCGATTTGGGCTACCGGGACGCGGATGCCCCGGGGAGGAGTCGAACCTCCACTGTCACCGTGGTTCAGACTGAGCCTCATCCTCAGCTTCGGGGCCTGATCGGCCCCGCCCCCGCGCTCCAGCGGGGGAGTCTTCTGTAGTTGTCGTTCCCGCAGCGCGTCAGGCGAAGAGGTAGCCGAACACCGCGTCGCCGATCTTCCGATCGGTCACCTCGGCGCCGTTGGCCTCCTCGCGCGCGAACTTCACCGCGGCCTGGAGTTTGGTCACCCGCTCGCGCAGCTCGTTCACGCGCCTGGCGGGCAGCGCCCCCGAGAACGCCGTCTTCGTCCAGGTGCCCACGATCACGTCCTCGGTGTAGGTCTCCACCTGCGCGGGGTGCTCGGTGGTGGCCTCGTACAGCACGTGGGCGCGCGGGATCTTCTTGGTGCGCGTCGTCTTCACCGGCTCGGTGCGCCACACGTCGGCGGACTCGTCGAAGGTCCACGACTCCGCCGCGTCCAGGACGGGCAGCTTGTCGACGAAGGTGTGCAGGTCGGTGAGCTGCTTCTCCAGGAACAGCAGGTACGACACGGGGACGTCGGCGACGATCGTCCGGCCGTCCACGACGACGTCGGCGCGCGCGTCGCAGTTCGCCCAGTCCTTGGTGGCGGTGACGTCGAACAGCCGGGTCAGCGCCTTCGCGGCGTCCGCGAGCGCCTCCTCCGCCTTCACCTGCACCCGGGTCGACTCGGGCGGAAGCTGCTCGCCCTCGTCGTCCAGCGGCTGGTAGGTCCGCGAGATGCCGGACAGCAGCGGCGTCTTCTGGATGCGGTGGTGAATGTCGGTCAGCTCGCGCTGCGCGCGGGATTTCGTCCCCTTCTCCACCGCGATGATCTGGTTCAGCTTCGTCATGTGCGGCACCCTCCCCGTGGCGTGACCGGCGCAACGCTACTGTTTCCGGGCCATTCGTGCACCCGGATTTACCACGACAATTGCCGAGAAGGGGAAATCGGCGCCGGACACGGGTGTGCCCGGCCCGGCCTCCCACCCCTGCGGAGGCCGGCCGGGCCGGGCACGTTTCGGGTCATGCCAGAGCGTGCAGCCCCGGCGGGCTAGAGCGTGATGCTCCAGCCGTTGAGGGTCCCGACGTCACCGGGTCCCTGGTCGTAGACGGTCAGTTGCCAGTTTCCGGCGGCCTGCGAGTTGACGCCCGGGACGGTGAAGGTCATCGGACCGTCCCACGGAGTGCACTCGTACTGGCCCTCGCCCATCGGCTTGACCTCGTAGGTCTGGCCGGACGGGGAGACCAGGCCGATCGCCATGTCCTCCGAGCAGGTGTGCTGGATGTCGACGCTCAGCGTCACCGTGCTCGCCGCCTGGCCCTGCGTGCTGACCTGGAGCGGGCTGCTGACCCACCGGTAGTCGTTGATCGGGTACTGGGTGGTGCTGGTGGACGTCCGGTTGTCGGCCTTCTTGACCGTCAGCGTGTAGGTGGCGGACCTCGCGACCGCCCCCTGCCCGGTGACCGTCACCGTGTAGTCGCCCGGCTGCGTGTCGGCGGCGGTCGCCACCGTCAGCGTCGCCGTGCCCCCGGCCTTCACCGAGGACGGGCTGACGGTGGCCGTCGGCCCCGCCGGGGACACCGTCGCGGACAGGTTGACCTGCTGCGCGACACCGGCGGTGACGGCCGTCCTGACGGTGGCCGTCGCCGACTTCCCGGCGTCCACGCTCCCGGTGCCCGGGTCGACCGACACCGAGAAGTCGTTGGTGTCGTCGCCCTGCACGGTGACGGTGAAGGTGGTGGTGTGCTTGACCGCCCCACCGGTGCCGCTGCCGGTGACCTTGACCGTATAGCTGCCCGCGGCCGTCTGGGCCGTGGTCGCGACCGTCAGCTTGGACGATCCGCCCGCGGTGACCGAGGTCGGGTCGAGGGTCACGGTCGGGCCGCCCGGCGACACGGTCGCCGTCAGGTCGACCTGCTGGGCGCTGCCCTTCGTCACCGCCGTCTTGACGGTGGCGGTGGCCGACTCTCCGGGCTTGACGCTCCCTGTCGGAGGGTCGGAGCTGATGGAGAAGTCGTTGGCCGGCGTCGAGTCGCCGACCGCGACCTTCCACAGCGCCCACGCGATCGCGTCCGAGCTGCGGTCCAGCCCGGTCGTGTCGATGTTGTTCGGGTAGCTGTCGCAGGACTGGTGGTAGCACCGGTCGAACGCCTGGTTCGCGGTGCCGCCCCACTTCTGCGCCTGGGCCGCCGACTTGATCGCGGACGCGCCGGTGGACAGGAACGTCGTCGGGATTCCGGCGTCGCGGAACGGCCCGTCGTCGCTACAGCACTCCGACATCTCGTCCGGCACCAGCCTGATCGAGTCGAAGTACCCCTTCAGGTACTGCGACAGGGCCGAGTTGACGCCGTCGATGAAGTAGCCGGGGTTGGGCGAGCCGACCATGTCGAAGTTGAAGTAGCCCTTGATCTTCGTGCGGTCGGTGGCCGACAGGCGGGAGACGTAGTTCTGCGAGCCGCGCAGGCCCTGCTCCTCGTCCGTCCACCAGCCGAACCGGACGTGCTTCAGCATCGTCGGCTTGGTCTGCGCCAGCTTCAGCGCGGCCTCCAGCAGCGCCGCCGAGCCGGAGCCGTTGTCGTTGATGCCCGGACCCGCCGCGACGCTGTCGAGGTGGGCGCCGAACATGTAGACGTTGTTCTCGTCCCCTCCCGGCCAGTCGGCGATGAGGTTCGGACCGGCGCCGGCCGAGCAGCCGGACGTGCACGTCTGCCGGACCGTGGTGAACCCGGCGTTCTTCAGCGCCTGCTCCAGGTAGTTCACCGACGCGGTGTACCCGGCGCCCGTCGACCGGCGGGTGCCGCCGTTCTGCGTGGCGATGGTCTGGAGCTGCTGGAGGTGGGCCTTGACGTTCTCGACGCTGATGTCGGGCGGGTTGCCCGTGTCGGACCCTCCGCTGACGTTGACGCTGTAGGTGGCGGTGTGGGAGCCGCTCGTCCCGGTTCCGGTCACGGTGACCGTGAACGGGCCGGTCTTGGCGGTGTCGCTCGCCGCGAGGGTGAGCGTGGCGGTGTTCCCGGACTGGACCTGGGAGGGGTTGAAGGTCGCGGTCAGGCCGGGGTTGGCGGGGGACACGGTCGCCGACAGGTTCACCGGCTGGGAGGAGCCGCTGCTGACGGTGGTGTTGACCGTCGCCTGCACGGACTCGCCCGCCTTGACCGTCCCGGAGTTCGGCGCCACCGACAGGGAGAAGTCGTTGCCGCTCGGGACGCAGCTCGGCTCGCCGGACTGCGCGCCCATCTGGACGGCGTTCCAGGCGTCCTTGACCCGGTTGTACCAGGTGCAGGACGGGTCGAGGTTCTTCGCGGCGGTGAGCGTCAGCGTCCGGTACCGGGGGTAGCTGGTGCTGGACGTCTTCAGCTGCATCGCGTTGTAGAAGATCTTCGCCGCGTTCAGCACGCCGATCCCCGTCACCGAGGTCGGCCCGCCCGAGCAGATCGGGCTGTTCGGCTTGCCGCCACCGGGGTTGGAGCCCTCGGCGAGCAGGTAGAACCAGTGGTTGCCCGGTCCCGCCGCCTTGTGCACCTCCATGTTCGGCACGGAACTGGAGTAGCAGTTCGGGTCGCCGTTGACGAGCGACGGGTTGTACATGTTGCGGATCGGGCCCTGCCCGACCAGGTTGATCTCCTCGCCGACCGTGTAGTCGGGAGCGTCCTCCGGGTTGTTCAGGAACGCCTCGGAGGCGGCACCCCACACGTCACCGACGAATTCCTGGGTTCCGCCGCCGGACATCCCGCCCGGGGTGAAGTTGTCCAGGCCGTGGCCGAACTCGTGGTCCACCACGTCGGTCGAGGTGATCCACTGGTTGGACTGGTTGTGGCCGAACTGCGCGTCCGTACCGTTCCAGTAGGCGTTGACCTCGTTGAGGCCGACCCTCGCGGGAGCCCACTGGCCGTTGCGCAGGCCGTCGCGCCCGTACGTCTTCAGCAGGTCCCAGAACCCGCCCGCGGCGTACATGACGTCGACACAGCCGGCTTCCTTGCTCGTCTTGGACGTGCTGCCCCAGACGTCGCTGGACTTGGTGAAGATGCCGCCGCTGTAGTCGGCGCACGTGAGCCCTGGCCGCTTCGGGTCACGCATCGTGTAGGAACCACCCGACTGGGTCGTTCCAATATTGAGGTTCGGGCCTTCCCAGATTCCGGTGCCCGTGCCCGCGTAAACGGTCTCCTTCGCGTCGAACCGCTTGCCGGTCAGCGCGTCGACATAGACTTTCTTGCGGCTCAGCTGCTTGCCCTCGCGGCCCGAGACGGTCGTCTCCCAGGCGAGGCGGGGCTTGCCCAGCGCGTGCACCACGAGGTGGGGCTTGAGCTGGCTCTTGTCAGGTTTCGCCACAGCGCCGCGGGAAGCGCGCGCGGCGGCGTCCGCGCCGACCTTGGGGGTCGTCGCCACCTTGATCTGCTGTTTCTGCGCCACCGACAGCGTGCGCACATGGCCCTTTGCGTCGGTCGCGACGACGAAGTCGCCGCCGACCACCGGAAGGTCGCGGTAGGTGCGCTCATAGGCGACGTAGTACTGGTTCCACGGGGTGCCGACGACCTGCGTGCGGACGAATTTCTCGCCCTTGCTCGCGTGCAGTTCGGCGACGCGCCCGGTGACGATCCGATCCGCGGACGCCATTGCGGCGGTCTTCGGATCGGCGCTGGATTTCGGAACGCTCGGCGGTGCCGACATGGCGATTGTCGCCAAGCCGGTGACCGGGAGCGCGACGGCCGCAAGGACCGCCAGAAGGGGTTTGCGTTTCACAGCCGCATGCCTCCATTGGTGCGGGGGACGAGGCCGTCCCGCAGGGGAACGGGACGGCGGCCGACACGGCGACGACCCCGGCGTTGGCCGAGCGAACGGGGAATGGGGGTGGGTTTCGCGCGGGAGCGGCCGTCGTGTCCTGCGAAGATGAGATTGACACCTGATCAACGCTTGCGGGGCCTCGCATTTAGGCATAGCTTCGCGGCTATGCAGGTTGAACTGCGCCATCTGCGCGTGCTCAGCCGAATCGCCGAGGCGGGCAGTATCACGCGCGCCGCCGCCGACCTGGGCGTCTCCCAGCCGACGCTCAGCGCCCAGCTCCGCCGTATCGAGCAGGCGTTCGGCGGGCCGCTGTTCGACCGGAGCCCGGACGGCATCACGCCCACCGCGCTCGGCCGCCACGTCCTCGCCCGGGCCCGGGGCGTGCTGTCGGACGTCGACGACCTGCTCGCCACCGCCCGCAAGAACGGCGAGCGCTCCGTCATCCGGCTCGGGACGCACCCGAGCATCCTGCTCGGGGAGTGGTTACGGCGCCTGGAGGGCGGCCCGCTGCGCCGCACGGTCAGCACCAGCCTCGACTACTCCGGCGGCGTCCTCAACCAGCTCCTCGCCAACGACCAGGTCGACGTCGTGTTCATGGGACGGGTCGCCGACCACCACGCCCCGCCCTGCCCGCCCGGCACGGGCGAGCGCGTGGTCTGCGTCGAGCCGTGCGGGGTCGCGCTCCCGTCCGGGCATCCGCTCGCCTCCCGCGGCCGCGTCGAGCTCGCCGACCTCGCCGACGAGATCTGGATCCCGCCGCAGGGCGGCGACGACGGCGGTACCGCGATGCTGCGCGCCGCGTGCGAGGCCGCCGGGTTCACCCCCCGCTTCCGCTACCACGACGTCGACCTCAGCGGCATGGCGGGCTTCGTCGCCGCCGGGTTCGCGATCGCGCTCGTCTCGCCGACCTGGCGTCCCACCGAGGGCGTCGCGGTCGTCGCGCTCGCCGGCCGGGCCACCGACGCGCACCGCGTCCTGCGCTGGCGCAACTCCGGGATGACCGCCGAGGAGATCGACATCCTGCACCGCAGTTTCGCCTCGCTGTACGAGTCGCTGGTGCGCCGCCACACCGCCGAACTCCGCTGGCTCGCCGACAACCCGGACGCCCGCCCCCGGCTCACCCGCCCGCCGGTTGAAGATTTTTCGGTGGGGGATGTCGAGGACGACCCGGCGGCTCCGATCACCAGGTGAGCGGCGCCGAGCGGGCGCCCTGATGATCGGAGCAGACGATGGGCAAGGTCACCTGCGACATGGCGGTCTCCCTCGACGGATACACCGCGGGCCCGAACCAGAGCCTCGACAAGCCGTTCGGCGAGGGCGAGGACGGCCGGCTGACCCGCTGGATGTTCGAGGAGGCCGACGCCAACGCGGAGGTCATCAAGGGCATCACGGACGCGGGCGCGTTCATCATGGGCCGCAACATGTTCTCCCCGGGGCGCGGCGACTGGGACCTGGACTGGACCGGCTGGTGGGGCGACGAGCCGCCCTACCACGCGCCGGTGTTCGTCCTCACCCACCACCCGCGCGAGGCGGTGACGATGCAGGGCGGCACCACGTTCAATTTCGTCACCGACGGGATCGAGGAGGCCCTGGCGCGGGCGCGGGCGGCGGCGGGCGAGCGGAACGTCTCGATCGCGGGCGGCGCGCACACGGTGAACCAGTACCTGGCGGCCGGGCTGATCGACGAGCTGCGGCTGCATTTCGCGCCGGTCGTCCTCGGGGCGGGGGAGCGGCTGCTGGACGGCGTCGGCGACCTCGCGCTCGAACAGGTGGGCGTGGCGGGCTCCGGCTCCGTCGCGCACCTGACCTACCGCCTCAAGCGGTAGCGCGCCCGGGGCCCGGCCAGGCGCGGCGGTCCAGCGTGAACACCTTGATCGCCTCGCCCCGGGCCGCCACGGCCTCGCCGCGCAGGCGCATGCCGACCCGGGCCGCGACGCGCGCGGACGCGGTGTTCTCGATCCGCACCCGGGCCGCGAGGCGGGGCGCGCCGAGCCGTCCGAACGCGTCGTCGCGGGTGGCGCGCGCCGCCTCCGTCGCGATCCCGCGTCCCTGGTACGCCGGGTCGAGCCACCAGCCGATCTCGAAGGCGGAACCGTCGACGCCGGGAACGCGGGTGCCGGCGTAGTTCAGCGCGGCGATCCCGAGGAACTCCCCGCCGTCCGCGGCGAGGACGCCCCGCCACCCGAAACCGTGCGACCGCCAATGCTCCAGGTAGGCGCGGTGCCTTTCGTCGACGTACTCGGGCGTCCAGCGGGTGCCGAGCCCCAGCGTCCGGTACACGCGGGGGTCGGCGGTGAGCCTCGCCACGTCCTCCCTGAACTCCTCCCGCCAGGGGACGAGGCGCAGCCGTTCCGTGGCCAGTACATCCATCCGGCCGATCCTAGGCGGGCTCCCCGGCTTCACGTCCATCGATGCGGCGTCCAAGCGTGGGCCAAGAATGCGGCGTACCGCGTTTGGCCTGCGGCCGGGGCGTGAACATAGCCCGGAAAATGCCTCCACGGAAACCGGCGGGGTGCGGGGGAGACGGCCGGAAGGTCTGAAATGCATTCGGGGCTGCGATGTCTGCGGGGCTGAACACCGGCGACTCGGCATGGCTGATGACGGCGACCGCGATGGTCCTGCTCATGACGCCGGGCCTCGCGTTCTTCTACGGCGGAATGGTCCGCTCCAAGAACATGCTGACGATGCTCTACATGAGCTTCATCTGCATCGGCCTGGTGACGATCCTCTGGTTCCTCTACGGATACGGGATCGCGTTCGGCGACGACGTCGGCGGCGCCGGGCTGATCGGCTGGGGCGACTGGCGGCTCGGCCACGTCTCCGTGAACGCGTTGCAGGGCACGATCCCCGAGCAGATCTACGTCTGCTTCCAGCTCACCTTCGCCATCATCACGGTCGCGCTGATCAGCGGCTCCGTCGCGGGCCGGGCGAGGTTCGGCCCGTGGCTGCTGTTCGTGGTGGCCTGGGTGACGCTGGTGTACCTGCCGGTCGCGCACTGGGTGTTCGCGTCCTCCGGGTGGATCAACAGGTGGGGCGTCATGGACTTCGCCGGCGGCCTGGTCGTCGAGTTGAGCTCGGGCGTCTCCGGGCTCGCGCTCGCGCTGGTGCTCGGACGCGGTGTCGAGTTCCGGCGCGGGGAGGGGCCGCGCCCGGGCAACATCCCGTTCGTCCTTCTGGGGCTCGGGCTGCTGTGGTTCGGCTGGTTCGGGTTCAACGCGGGCTCGGCGCTGAGCGACGGCGCGCTCGCCACCCGCGCGTTCGTCAGTACGATGATCGCCGGCTGCGCGGGGATGCTGACCTGGCGGCTCATCGAGTGGCTGCGCGTCCGGCACCTGACCCGGCTCGGCTCGGCCAGCGGGGCGCTCGCCGGGCTGGTGGCCATCACCCCGTCGTGCGCGTACGTCAGCGTCGAGGGCGCCTTCGCGGTCGGGGTCGTCGCGGCGGCGGTGTGCATCTACGCGGTCGAGTTGAAGCTGGTGGCGGGCTACGACGACACCCTGGACGTGACGGGCATCCACGGCGCGGGCGGGATCGTCGGGGTCGTGTCCCTCGGCTTCCTGGCCACCGGCTGGGACGAGGGCTCCGCGGGGCTGTTCTACGGCGGCTCGGCCTCGGTGCTCGGCAAGCAGGTCGTCGCGGTGCTCGCCGTCGGCGCCTACGCGTTCGCCGTCACCTACCTCGTCGGCATCGCCGTCGACCGCCTCACGCGGATGCACATGACCGACGAGGAACAGGCCCGGGGCACCGACGCGGCCTTCGCCGACGGCTGACCGGGCGAACTCCGGTGCGCGAGGTGGGCGAGGACGGGGGTGCTGGACCGCGGCGCGGCGTCGTCCCCGCGCGCGGTCCACTGGCGGCGCCGCGCGGACCGCGCCTCCCGCTGCTGCACGGCGAGGGCGACAGGAGCCGGCTGACCAGCCTCCAGGGACTGGTCGCGCTCTCGCTGGACGCGTTGAGCTCGGTCGCCTACGGGCCGGAGGCGATCGCGCTGGTGCTGGTCACCGCCGGGGTGTCCAGGGTGCGGCTCACCCTGCCGGTCACGCTCGCGATCGCCGGGCTGCTCGCCGTGCTGGTGGTGTCCTACCGGCAGGTCATCGCCGTGCACCCGGACGGCGGCGGCTCCTACGCGGTCGCGCGGGACGACATCGGGCCCCGCGCGGGCACGCTGGCCGCCGCCGCGCTCGTCGTCGACTACGTCCTCACCGTGGCGGTCAGCCTCGCGGCGGGCGCCGCCACCCTCGCCTCCGCCTTCCCCGCGCTGCGGCCGTACCTGCTGGAGATCTCGCTGCTCGTGCTGGCCGTGCTGACCGCCGTGAACCTGTACGGGATCGCCGACAGCGCCCGCGTCCTCATGCTCCCGACGCTGCTGTTCGTGGCGACGGTCCTCGGCATCGTCGTGGCCGGGCTGGCGCGGTCGCACCCCGCCGCGTCCGTGGGGACGGCCGTGGCCCCGCACGCCCACGAGGCGCTCGGGGTGATGCTCGTCCTCAAGGCGTTCTCCGCCGGCTGCGCCGCGCTGACGGGGGTGGAGGCGATCGCCAACGGCGTGCCCATGTTCCGCACGCCCCGCGTCGCGCGGGCCCAGCGGACCGAGCTGATGCTGGGCGCGCTGCTCGCCGTGATGCTGATCGGCCTGGCGCTGCTGATCCGGCGCGACGCCGTCGTGCCGAAGGAGGGCGTGACGATCCTCGCCCAGCTGACGGCGGGCGCCTTCGGCACGGGATGGCCCTTCCAGGCCGCGAGCATCGTGGTCGCCTTCGCGCTGGCGCTCGCCGCGAACACCAGCTTCGGCGGCCTGCCCGTCCTGCTGAGCCTGCTGGCCCGGGACCACCGGCTGCCGCACCTGTTCGCGCTGCGCGGTGAGCGCCCCGTCCACCGGTACGGCGTGCTCGCGGTCGCGGCCGCCGCCGCGCTGCTGCTGGTCGCGGTGGACGCGCGCACGCACCGGCTGCTCCCGCTCTTCGCCGTGGGCGTCTTCACCGGGTTCACGATCAGCCAGGCCGGGCTCGTGCTGCACTGGGCCCGGGAGCGGCCGCCGCGCTGGGCGGGTACCGCGCTGCTCAACGGCACCGGGGCGACGCTCACCGCGCTCGCGACGCTGGTACTCCTCGTCACCAAGTTCAGTGCGGGCGCCTGGGTGGTCGTCGTCGTGGTCCCGCTGCTGATCCTGCTGTTCACGCGGATCCGGCGCTACTACGACCGGGTCGCGCGGGAGTTGCGGCTCGGTACCGTCCCCGCCGAGCGTCCCCGGCCCGATCGCGCCGCGCGGCTGCTGATCGTGCCGATGGAGGACGTCGGTGCCATGACCGGCCGGGCGCTGGGCACCGCCCTGGGCCTGGACGGGGAGGCCGTCGCGGTCGCCGTCGCCGAGGACGGGGAGCGCGCCATCGCCCTCAGGCGGCAGTGGGACCGCTGGGACCCCGGGGTGCGGCTGGAGATCCTCGACAGCCCCCGGGAGGCCAGGATCCGCCCGATCGTCGAGTACACCAGGCGCGCCCTGGCCGGCGGCGACCGGTCGGTGATCGTCCTGATCCCCATGGTCGAGTCGAGCCGTCCGCGCTACCGCTTCCTCTACGACCAGTGGGGCCTGCTCCTGGCGGAGGCGCTGCGCGAGCATGCACCCGGCGCGCTGGTGTGCGTCCTCCCGTACCGGATCAGCGGCTGAAGCGCTGCCCGCCGCGGGACCCGCCGTCAGGCAAACGACCTTTTCCCGGAGCGCGGTGCATTGTTGACCGGACATCGTCTTAGTGGCGCGAATTCCGGGAATCCGAAATCACGGCCGGACCGCCGTTCACCATGATCGTCCGCGCCGGAGCGGGGCTTTCGATCGGGGAGGGTGGGCCGTGTCGTCATCGGTGGCGGACGCACCCGCTTCGCAAGGCTCCCCGGCGCGGAACCGCCCGCAGGAGGCCGTTGCGGCGATTCTCAGGGGAATCGCCCAGGTCGATTTCCAGCCCAATTACTGGACCGGCCTCATTTTCCTGGCCGCGCTCTTCGTCGGCGGCTGGCGGTTCGGCGTCTTCGGGTTGCTCGGCACCATCGCCGCCACCGCGACCGCCTACCTGCTCGGCGTCGCGCGCGACCGGGTGTCGGCCGGGCTCGAAGGGTTCTGCGGGACGCTCGTCGGCGTGGCCCTGGTGCTCTACCTGGGCGTGCACTGGATGACGGTGGCGCTGGTCATCGGCTCGGCGGTCGCCGTGAGCGTGCTCACCTCCGCGATGGGGACCCTCCTCGCCCCCTACGGCCTGCCCGCCTCCACGGCGCCGTTCTGCGTCGTCACGCTGGTGATGGTGCTCGGCGCGCCGTCCTTCGACCGCGTCTGGGCGCACCACCCGGACAGCTCGCCGCCCTCGGCGTCCGCCCCGGGCACGGCGATGACCTGGCACGACTTCTGGCACGGCCTGTTCAGCGGGATCGGCCAGGTGTTCTTCCAGGACCGGTGGTACGTCGGGCTGATCTTCCTGGCCGGGCTGGCGGTGGCGAGCCGTCTCGTCGCCGCGACGGCGCTGGTGGGAAGCCTGGTCGGGCTGCTCACCGGATGGTGGCTGGGCGCGCAGGCGGCCGACATCGGCGCCGGTCTGTACGGCTACAACGCCGTGCTGACCGGGATCGCGCTGACCGGGACCTACATCGCCCTGAGCCCGGTCGGCACGCTCTACGCGGTGATCGGGGCGGCGACGTCGGCCGCGCTGACCGCCGGGCTCACCAACCTGTTCACCGTGGTCGGGGGGCACACCCTGACCTGGCCGTTCGTGCTGGTCATGTGGGTGTTCACGGCGGCCGTCCCGCATCTTTCCAGGCTTGCGCGGGCCGGTTGAGGGCCGGCCGCAGAGAGGACCGATCCCGATGAACCTGTCACCGCGAGAGATCGACAAGCTGCTCGTCTTCACCGTCTCGCGGCTCGCCGAACGGCGCCGCCAGCGCGGGTTGAAGCTCAACTACGGCGAGACCGTGGCGCTGATCAGCGACGCCATCGTGGAGGCCGCCCGCGACGGCAGGTCCGTCGCCGACTGCATGGAGCTGGGCAGGAAGGTCGTCGGGCCGGACGACGTGCTCCCCGGAGTGCGCGGGATGCTGAAGCTGATCCAGGTCGAGGCCACCTTCGACGACGGGACCAAGCTGGTGTCCTGCCACGATCCCGTCGGCGGCGGCAGGTGACCGCACCGCTCGGCCGCGTGGTCCTGCGGGTGGGCGGGCACGAGGCCCCCGCCACCCCGGGGCCCGGGCGGGCGCTGGCGCTCGCCCTCGCCGACCACCGGCACGCCGTGGCGGTGCCGATGACCCTCGGACGCGACCCGGGGCTGGCTTCCGCCGCCGCGCAGACGATCGCGTGGGCCGCGCGCGGCGGCGAACCCGGGGGCCTGCTGCTCGCCCGCCCGCTCGGCACGCTCACGCACCTGGTCGGCTGGCTCCGGGCGGCCGTCGCGCGGGCGCTGCTCGGCGGCGGTGCCGGACGGGCGGTGCTCCTCGTCGCCCCGGAGGGCGGCCCCGACGCCGACGCGGAGCTGTGCAAGGCGGCGTGCCTGGCCGCGCGGCACCTGCCGTCCGGCCCGGTGGAGGTCGCCTTCGGCAAGGGGGTGGCCGAAGGGGTGGACCGCTGCCGGCGCCTGGGCGCCCGGGAGATCGTGCTCGTCCCCGCCTCGCTGGCGCCGCCCCCGCCTCCGCCGTGCGCGGGCGTCCGGGCCGCGGGGCCGCTGCTCGCCCCGGCCGCCGTCGAGGCGCTCGTCCGGCGCCGCGCCGGCGAGGCGGAGGAGCGGTGGCTCCGCGACGCGGACGACGGACTGGACATCACGCCGGAGCACCACCATCACCACCACCACGAGACCACAGGACCCCGCGCGCTCGCGGGGTCGAGCCTGAGGGGGGCGGTCGCGCATGGCACATGACGGATACATGTTCGGACGGGGTCCGATCGAGCTCAACGCCGGGCAGCGCAGACAGGCGCTCACCGTGCGCAACACCGGCGACCGGGCCGTGCAGATCGGCTCCCACTTCCATTTCTTCGAGGTCAACCGAGCGCTGGGCTTCGACCGGGAGAAGGCGTTCGGAATGCGGCTGGACATCCCGGCCGGAACCGCCGTCCGGTTCGAGGCGGGCGACACCAAGCACGTGCGGCTGGTCGAGTTCGGGGGCGGGATGCGCATCGTCGGTTTCGGTGGCCTGCTCGATGGCAGCATCCGCTCCTCCGCCGCGAAGAAACGGGCCCTTACCAGAATGCGGGAACGGGGATATCTGGACGAGCCGGAGCCGGAGACCGGCCGCGCGGGGGCGGCGGAGCACGTCGCGAAGAGCACGGCGAAAAGGACCCCGAAGACAGCCGCCCGGAGCGCGCCGAAGAGGGCGGGCGCGCGGGCCGCCGCGTCCCGCTCCAGGAAGGGCTGACGCCATGACGACGATCTCTCGCGAGCGGTACGCGAGCATGTACGGCCCGACCGTGGGCGACCGCTTCCACCTGGGCGACACCAACCTGGTGGTGGAGGTGGAGAAGGACCACACCGAAGGGCACTACGGCGACGAGTCCCAGTACGGGGGCGGGAAGACGGCCAGGGACGGGATGTCGTCCGACCCGGCCTCGCGCAACGCCACGATCGCGCTCGACACGGTGATCACCAACGCGGTCGTCATCGACCCGGTGCTCGGCGTCGTCAAGGGCGACATCGGGATCAAGGACGGCCGGATCGCGGGGATCGGCAAGTCCGGCAACCCGCACACCCAGAACGGGGTGGACCGCCGGCTGATCATCGGCGTCGGCACCGAGGTCATCTCCGGGGAGAACCTCGTCGCGACGGCGGGGGCGATCGACACCCATGTCCACTTCGTCGCCCCGCAGCAGGCGCAGCACGCGCTGAGCAACGGGATCACCACGCTCGTCGGCGGCGGAACCGGCCCGGCCGACGGCTCGCGCGGCACCACCTGCACGCCGGGCCCGTGGAACATCGCCCGGATCCTCCAGGCGTACGAGGACATTCCGATCAATATCGCGGTCTACGGCAAGGGCAACAACAGCCTGCCCGGCCCGCTGGACGAGCAGATCCGCGCGGGCGCCGCGGGGCTCAAGGTGCACGAGGACTGGGGCTCGACCCCGGCCGCGATCGACTGCGCGCTGCGGGTCGCCGACGACCACGACGTCCAGATCACGATCCACACCGACACGCTCAACGAGGCAGGGTTCGTCGAGGACACGATCGACGCGATCGACGGCCGCGCGATCCACACCTACCACTCCGAGGGCGCGGGCGGCGGGCACGCGCCCGACATCCTGCGGATCACCTCGGAGCCGAACGCGCTGCCCGCCTCGACGAACCCGACGCTGCCCTACACGGTGAACTCGGCCGACGAGCTGCTCGACATGACGATGGTCTGCCACCACCTCAGCTACGACGTCCCCGAGGACCTGTCGTTCGCGGAGAGCCGCGTCCGGGTGGAGACCATCGCCGCCGAGACGGTCCTGCACGACCTCGGCGTCATCAGCATGATCGGCTCGGACTCGCAGGCGATGGGACGGGTCGGCGAGTCGTTCACCCGCGCGTTCCAGGTCGCCCACCACTGCAAGGACAAGCGGGGGGCCCTGCCCGAGGACTCCTCCCGCAACGACAACCACCGCGTCCTGCGGTACCTGGCGAAGCTGACCATCAACCCGGCCCGCACCAGCGGGATGGCCGACACGATCGGCTCGCTGGAGGACGGCAAGCTCGCCGACATCGTCCTGTGGCCGATCCACTCCTTCGCCGCGAAGCCGTTCATGGTCATCAAGGGCGGGCTGATCGGCTGGGCGCAGATGGGCGATCCGAACGCCTCGCTGCCCACCCCGCAGCCGGTGTACCTGCGGCCGACCTACGGGAGCTTCGGCGAGGCGCTGCGCGGGACCTGCGTGACGTTCATGTCGGACGCGGCGATCTCCGACGGCGTTCCCGAGCGGCTCGGGCTGCGGCGGCTGATCCGCCCCGTCCGGCAGTGCCGGAGCGTGGACAAGCGGCACATGCTCCACAACTCGACCCTCGCCGAGATCGGCGTCGACCCGGAGACCTACCGGGTCACGGTGGACGGCGAGCCCGTCTCCATCGAACCGGCGCGCTCGCTGCCGCTGTCGCGGCTGTTCTTCATCGCATGACCGGCGGGCCGCCGGGACCCGCGAGCCTGGAGGCGCTGCTGGCGCAGCTCCAGCTCACCGACTCCGGCTTCCCCAGCGGCCTCTACACGCTGTCGCACGGGCTGGAGGGGTTCACGCAGCTCGGACTCGTCCGGCCGGAGAGTCTGCGCGACCTGGTGGGCGACCTGGTGCGGGCCATGGGCACCGCCGACGCGGCGGCGCTGGCCCTCGCGCACCGGGCCGTCACCGCCGGCGACGACGACCGGCTGGTGGAGACCGACCGCAGGCTCCACGCGATCAAACTCAACCGGGAGCAGCGGACCGCGTCGGCGCGCACCGGCCGGCAGGTCCTGGCGACCGCCGGGCCCGCGTTCGGGTCCGCCCCGGCCGCGCGGCTGGCCCGCCTCGTCGACGACCGTGTGACGCCCGGCCACCACGCCGTCGTCGTGGGGGCGGTGCACGCGGGCCAGGGGGTCCCCGTCCGGGACGCGGTGGCCGGGGACCTGTTCGCCTTCGCCGCGAGCTGCGCCGCCGCGCCGGTGCGGCTCGGCCGGATCGACTTCCGCGCGGCGCAGGCCCTGCTGCGCGACGTCCGGCCGGAGCTCGTCCGGGCGGTGGGCACCGCGCTCGCCGCCCGCGACCCCCGGGACCTGCACTCCTGGACGCCGGTCGCCGACGCCGTCGCGGCCGGGCACGAGCGGGCCCGGGCCCGCCTGTTCATCACCTGACCCGAGGAGGGGTACGCATGGAGCTGGAGCAGACGTTCAAGATCGGTGTCGGCGGGCCGGTGGGATCGGGCAAGACCGCGCTCATCGAGGCGCTGGTGCCCCTCCTCGTCGCCCGGGGGCACACCCCCGGCGTGATCACCAACGACATCTACACCCAGGAGGACGCCGAACACGTCCGCCGCACGCTCGCCGGGACGCTGGACCCGGACCGCGTCGTCGGCGTGGAGACCGGGGCGTGCCCGCACACCGCCGTCCGCGACGACCCGACGATGAACCTCGCCGCGGCGGCGGACCTGCTCGACCGCCATCCCGGCGTCGACCTGCTGCTGTTCGAGAGCGGCGGCGACAACCTGACCCTCACCTTCAGTCCGGCGCTCGCCGACGTCTTCGTCTTCGTCCTGGACACGGCCGAGGGCGAGAAGATGCCGCGCAAGCGCGGACCCGGCACGACCGACTCCGACCTGCTGGTCATCAACAAGATCGACATCGCCCCGTACGTGCGCACCGATCTGGCCGTGATGGAGCGCGACGCCCATGCCGTGCGCGGCGACGGCCCCGTCGTGCTGACCGACTGCCTCACCGGAACCGGGGTCGCGGACGTCGCCGACTTCGTCCTGGCGCGCCGGGAGGCGATGTGCTCACCGGCCCGCTGACGGGCCCGCCGCCCGCGGCCGTGGCCGATCACGCCGCCGTCCCCGACACGCTGCCCGTCGGCGCGCCCGGCAAAGCCGGCGTCCTGGACCTGGGCTTCGGCCTCGCCGGCGGCCGGACGGAGATGACCGCCCATTTCCAGAAGGCGCCCCTGCACACGACGCGCCCCCTCTACCCCGACGCGGGACGGCCGGACATGCCGACGGTGATGTTCATGTCGTCCGGCGGGGGCGTGCTGCAAGGCGACCGCTACAGGATCGGGCTGGACTGCGGGCCCGGGACGTCCGTGCACTTCACGACGCAGACCGCCACGCGCCTGTACCGGATGGAGCACGACTACGCCACGCAGGCGGTGGACCTGCGCGCCGGGCCCGGCAGCTACGTCGAGTACCTGCCGGCCGCCACGATCCCGTTCGGCGGCTCGCGCTTCTACCAGCGCACGGACGTCACCGCCTCCCCGGACGCGACGGTCGTCCTGGGGGAGAAGCTGATGGCGGGACGCCTGGCGCGCGGGGAACGGCACGCCTACACCGCCTACTGCGCGGACCTGGAGGTCCGGGACCCGGACGGACGGCTCCTGTTCGCGGACCCGGTCCGGCTCGTCCCGGGCGAGCGCGCCGTGACCGGCCCCGCATGCATGGACGGTTACGGGATCACGGCGTCGCTGTACGTCGTCACGGCGTCGCGTCCGGCCCTGGAGATCGCCGACACGATGCACGAGGCGCTCGCCGGGACGGGACTGCGCGGCGGCGCGAGCGTCCTGCCCGGAGACCGGGGCGCGTGGGCGAGGATGCTCGGCGACCGGTCCCCGGAGCTGGAGGAGGGGTTCTTCCGGACCTGGGACGCCGTCCGCCGCCTCCTCCTCGGCGTCCCGGCCCCGGACCGGTCCGGATGAGGGGTTCGATGCTCGGCCGCCTCCGGGACCGCGAGCGGGCCGAGGCCGTCGCGCTGCACCCGCACAGGGGCAGGACGCCCCGTCCCGGCCTGGGACCGCGCGTCATCGCCGAGGTCGCGATGGGAGGCGCGCTCGGCGCGCTCGCGAGGCACCTGCTCGGCGAGGCGATCCCGGCCTCCGAGACCGGCTTCCCCTGGAACACCTTCACCGTCAACATCCTCGGCTGCCTCATCATGGGCGCCCTGACTGCCTACCTGCTGCGCGGCCGCCCGCACCCGCTGGCCCGCCCCTTCGCCGTGACCGGCTACCTGGGCGGCTTCACGACGTTCTCGCACCTCATCGACGGCGTCTACACGCTCGGCGACGACGGCCGGGCGGCCCTCGGCATCGGCTACGCGGCGGCGAGCGTCGTCCTCGGCTGGACCTCGATCGCCGCGGGCTTCCGGATCGGGCGGAGGCTGCCGCACCGCGAGGCGGGGGAGGAACCGTGATGGAGGCGCTCCTGGTCCTGGTGGGCGGCGCGATCGGCGCGGCGCTCCGCTACGTTCTCGACGGCCTCGTCAAGTCGGCGGCGGGCAAGTCGTTCCCGTGGGGCACGCTCACGGTGAACGTCCTGGCCGCGGCCGTCCTGGGCGCCCTGCACGGCGCGGGCGCCGGCACGGACGTCGAGGCCCTGACGGGCACCGGGCTCTGCGGCGCGCTGAGCACGTTCAGCACGTTCGAACTCGACACCGTCCACCTGTTCCAGGACGGCCACCACGCCCGCGCGGCGGCCTACGCACTGGGCAGCCTCCTCCTGGGCCTCGCCGTCTTCCTCGCCTTCCACGCCCTCCTCGACCACCTGGCGTGACCGGGGGGTGAGGCGTCGGGCACCGCGTCCGGGACGCGGCGTGACGGGCCCGCTCACCGCAGGTTCCCGGTGCCGCGGGCGCTCCAGATCGCCAGTGCGGCCGCCAGGGCGCAGGCGCCGCCGAGCCACAGGACGGCCTGGAGCGCGAGGGAGTCGACGATGACGCCGCCGGTGAGCGCGCCGAGGCCGATCGAGAGGTTGAACACCGCCACCCACAGGGCCGAGGCCGCCTCCACGGCCCGGGGCGCGCTCCTGATCATCCAGGTCTGGAGGCCGACCGACACCCCGCCGAAGGCCAGGCCCCAGGCGATCAGCAGCACGGCCCCGCCGACCGGGCCGCCGCCCAGCAGCAGGTAGAGCGGCATCGCGGCGGCCAGGGCGAGGGCGATGACCAGCACGGTCCGGTACGGGCTGCGGGTCAGCGCGGCCCCCGCGACGAAGTTGCCGACCATTCCGGCCATGCCGAAGGCGAACAGCAGCGGGCCGACGAGCCGTTCGTCGATGCCCGACAGCCGCTGCAACGCCGGGCTCACGAACGTGTAGGCCGAGAAATGGCCGGTGATGAGGAGGAACGTCGCGAGGATGCCGGCGCGCACGCCCGGGTTGCGGAACTGTTCGGCCAGCAGCCGCGGCCGGACGGGCTGGGACGCCGCCAACGGCGGCAGCACGGTCAGCAGCCCGCCCAGCGCGAGCAGCGCCAGGCCGCTCAGCGACGCGAAGGCGACGCGCCAGCCGGAGAACTCGCCGAGCAATGTGCCGAGCGGGACGCCGAAGACGTTCGCGGCTCCGACGCCGCCGAAGATGATCGCGGTGGCGCGCGCCACTTGCGCGGGGGACACGAGCCGGACCGCCAAGCCCCCGGCGATGGCCCAGAATCCGCCGATCGCCACGCCGACGAGCACCCGGGAGACGACCAGCACGGCGAAGCTCGGCGCCAGGGCCGAGGCCAGGTTGGCGAGCGTCATCAGCGCCATCAGCGCGAGCAGCAGCAGGCGCCGGTCCATGCCGCCGACGAGCATCGGCACCAGCGGCGCCGCGACGGCGGCGACGAGGCTGGGGACCGTCACCATCAGCCCGGCCGTCCCCTCGGACACCTCCAGCGCCGATCCGACGGCGGTCAGCAGCCCGATCGGCAACTGCTCGGCGGTCACCAGCAGGAACGTCCCCAGCGCCACCGCGCTCACCGCCGCCCAGCGGCTTCCCGGCGGCGCGTCCCGGTCCGTCGCCCGGGTCCCGGCCCGGTCTGTGGTCGTCACGTGCGCCCTCCCTCACCTATTCGGGAGCGATCGCTCCCATATGAGGGTGGACTCTAATATGGGAGCGATCGCTCCACAAGTCGGGTAGGGTGACGGGCATGGCACGCCCCCGGCAGTTCGACGAGCAGGACGTGGTCACCAGGGCCACCGACCTGTTCTGGCGCCGCGGCTACCACGCCACCTCGGTCCGCGACCTCGGCGCCGAACTCGACCTCACGCCCAGCAGCCTGTACCGGACGTTCACCGACAAGCACACGCTGTTCCTGCGCGCGCTCGACCACTACCGCGCGACGGACTCCGCCGAGGCCGAGCGGCGGTTGGACGCCGCCGGTCGTCCGGTGCGCCAGGTGCTGCGGGACTGGATGCTGTGGCTGGTCTCCTGCCCGTCCGAGAGCGAGCCCGGGCGCGGCTGCTTCGTGGTCAACACCGCGACGGAACTCGGCACCACCGACACCCAGGTCCGCCGGCGGACCGAGGCCGCCTTCGAGGTCACCCGGCAGGCGATGCGCTCACTGCTGCGGCAGGGCCGCCGCAACGGCGAGCTGCCGGGCGACCTCGACATCGACGCGGCCGTGGAACTGCTGTTCACCACCCTGCTCGGCCTGCGGGTCCGGGAACGCGCGGGCCATGACGCCGCGCGGCTGGCCGCCACGATCGACGCCGTGATCCGTTCACTGGGCCCCGTGCCGGCCGAACCGTCCTGACCGCCGGCACCCGGCCCCTGCCGAGCCCGCTCACTTCTTCCGTTGCCCGGCGTTGCCGCCGTCCTTGAGCGACTGCGGGTCGTAGCCGTGGAACGGGCGGTCGAAGATCCAGTTGTAGAGCATCTCCCGGCAGACCTCCGGCTGGTACGCGGGCACCTGGTGCCCGGAGTGCGGGATGCTGACCTGCGTCAGATCCTTGCCCTTGGCCTGCTTCTCCTTGTAGCGGCGGACATACCCCTTGGGGACGCCCTGCGCCTGCGTCCAGATGATGCGCTGGGCGTTGCGCCACGCCCCGTGCTCCTGATCCCCGAGCTCCTTCATGATCTGGTCCAGGATCTCCTCGGTGCTCTGGTAGCCGCAGGCGGTGTCGAAGTTCCCGGTGTACAGAAGGGTCTTGCAGCCCTTCTGGATCAGCTGCTTGTACTTGTCGGTGTAGTCCAGCATGTTGTCGTTGATGAGATGGTCGGTCACCGGGCCTTTGTTGTCCTCGATGTCCCAGTAGGTGTCGTAGTCGGGCAGGACGTGCAGGGCCGACTTCACCGCGGTGGTGTTGAGATAGAACTTCAGCGCCCCCGCGGGGAGGTCCTCCCACCGCCGCACGTCGTAGATGTCGAACCCGCCGCCGTCTCCGAGGGCATGGTTGATCAGCCGGTCGCCCGCCTCTTTCGCCTCCTTCATCTTCTTGTCCTTGACGAGCCCTTCGACGACTTTGAACTCCTTTTCGAGTGACTCTTTCTGGGAAATGCCGACGAACCCGCTCGCGTAGGAGTAGCCGATCAGGATGCGGAGCGAGAGCAGGGGTTGGATCCAGCCGTTCCCGACCGCGATCCCCTGGAGGTTGAGCTGTTTCCCCGCCTTCTTCTCGTTCTTCTCCAGAATCCTCAGGGCGATCGCCGGAACGTACTTCCCGGCATAGCTCTCACCGCAGACGTAGAGCGGGCAGTTCAAGTATTCTGGATGAAGGTCGAAGAACTCCTGGAGCGCCTGCCAGAACATCTCGGTCAGAGCCGCGGCATCGGTGACGTACTTCTTGTTGTCGGAGAAGCTGTACCCGGTGCCCACGGGCTGGTCCCAGTAGATGACGTGCGCCTCCTGGTTCCAGCTGCTGGAGGTGACCGATACCGTTCCGGCGGCGTCGGGGCCGATGGACAGCGGCCCGTTCTCCAGGAACAGCCCGAGCAGCGAGGACGCGCCGGGGCCGCCGTTGAGCCAGATCAGCAGGGGTGTCCCACTGATCAGGTCCTGCTGGTCGGCCGGCTCGGCGCGCGGGTTGCACGTCTGGCTCTCGAAGAACCAGTAGAACAGGTGGTTCTTCTTCTCCGTGCTTTCGGGTTCGGCGATGTGCACGTGACCGGCATAGGACCGGGCCTGCTGGACGCCGCCGCCGTTGAAGTCGATGCTGAGCGTGTTGGACACGTTCGCGGGAATGGATTTGACCAGGTCGGGCTTGATATCGGGCATGGGTCCACCGCCGTTCGATGACCGGTACCTCAGTACTGGGTGGCGAAGGGCATGTGGCCGAGGGCGCGCATGTGGCGGGGACGGTTGAACAGCGCCTCCGTCCGCTCGATGTGCTCCAGGACGCCTATGCGCTGCCCCTGCTGGAGCTGGATGGCGGGAAACCGCCCCTTCTCGAACAGCAGAATGTTGAGCGAACCGCCGTACTTGATGTGCCCGACCCTGCCTCCCTTCTTGATCGGGACCGGGTCCGTCTCGCCATACGTGATCTTTTGGTAGGCCTCATCGAACTCCACGGAGGCGATTGAGTTCAGGCCGACCGCCACCAGCCCGACATAGCCCGGCTTCTTTTCCTGTTTTCCGTCCTTGTCCAGGTACGGGGTTTCGAAGATGGCGTAGCCCCGGCGGAAGCGGTCGAACATCCCGTAATCGTAGTTGTAGCCGACATTGTTGTTGTTGAGCAGCTCGGGGAAGTCCCACATCCCGTAGTAGATCCCGCCGACGCTGTCGTCGGAGTCCACGACCTTGCCTCCGACCGGGGCGTGGTACCAGTGGTAGGTGTCCGGCATCAGAATGCACGAGACCGCGGTTCCGCCCACGAACCTGTCCGCGAGTTCGGACCCGTTGAGCAGCTGGCGGACGTTCATGGCCACCGACTTGACCGGAATACGCGTCTCCGCGGTCAGGTTGTCGACGATCATGTTGATGATGCAGTCGGTCGGGGCGACCACGACGCTGAGATCATTTTCCCCGTCGATCTTTCGCTTGCCGGGCTTGACCTTCTTGAGGAAGAACTCGTTGAAGGTCTCCCAGTCCTCGATCTCGTAGTCCTCCATCCGCTTCGTTCCGATGTCCTTGATCCACTTCGAGATGAGGCTCTTGGACTTCGGGTCGTCCATCTGCTTCCCTTGCAGATAGGTGAAGTCGGCGGTCATCTCCAGCCCGGGGCCGGTGGTCACGAACTCCATGCCGGCGTAGTTCTCGTAGTTGATCCAGCTGAACTTCTCGATGTAGTCCAGGCTGGTCTTGACCGTCGGCTCTGTGTTGTACCAGTCCTCGAAGAATGCGCAGAGCTCGTCGATACCGGCGTTGCGCCAGTCGTAGTAGGGGCCGTCGCTGGGCCAGGACGGAGGCGGCATCACATCGGCGATCGCCGCTTCGTACTTGGTTCGGAAGCCGTCGTGGTCGGATTCGTGCCATTCCCTGATCTTTGAGATGAACTCTTCGATCGTCTCGGGCCGCGTCTCAACGAGCATGGTCATCTGTTTGCCTCTTCCTTCCTCCGGCACGGCGGTTCGCTCATGCGCAGCAGCAGGTTCGCGGTTTGCATCCCCTTGCCTACGGAGCGTAATCACCCCTTCATGGCCGCGTGCTTGAAGCTGTGGCGAACAGCTGACGGCCGTCCGGTGACGGCCGTGCGAGAGGGAGGTGTCGGCGAAGGCGTCAGTCCGTGGGCGGGTCGATGAGCAGGCGAATGCCGTCGACCAGCGCCTGCGCCTGCCCGTCGGGCCAGTCCGCGATCCGGTCCGCGAGGTGCCGGGTCAGCGCGTCGCGGAGCCCGGCGACCGTGTCGTGTCCCTCGGGCGTCAACGCGAGCAGGGTGGCCCGGCCGTCGCGGGGGTCGGGGCTGCGTTCGAGCAGGCCCGCGGCTTCGAGCCGGTCGGCATAGCGGCTCGCGCCGGACCGGTCGATGCCGACCTCGTCGGCGAGCCGCGCCGCGGACTGCGGACCGAGCCGCGCCAGCCCGCTCAGCATCGGATAGGTCTGGCGATCGACGCCCGGGGGCGCCGCGTCGAGGATCGCGGTGTAGAGCGCGCTCCGGTTGCGCCGCAGCAGCAACCGTCCCAGCGCTTCCCCCAGGTCACGTGCCAGTTCCGCATCCGTCATCCGCCCATGATACGTGCAAGCCGCACGGAACGGACGTAGGGTGATTGCGTGCAAGTCGCACGCATTTGCGCGAGGAGGCCCCATGGACACCCGTCACGTCCCGCCCGAGACCGGTTTTCGCGGCGCGCTGATCGGGCCGGTGCTGGTGCTGGCCACGCTGGTCGCCAGCATCATCAGCTCGTTCGGCGCCCCGCTCATCCCCACCGTCGCCCGCGACTTCCACGAGTCGCTGAGCACGGCGCAGTGGTCGCTGACGGTGGCGCTGCTCGTCGGCGCGGTGAGCTCCCCGGTCCTGGGGCGGCTCGGCGACGGCCCGCGGCGCCGGGCGACGATGCTCGGCGGCCTGGCGGTGGTCACGGCGGGCGGTGCCGTCGCCGCGCTGGCGGGCGGTCTGGAGATGCTGATCGTCGGCCGCGGACTGCAAGGCGTCGGGCTCGGGCTGGTGCCGCTGGCGATGGCCACCGCCCGGGACGAGCTGCCCCGGGCCAAGGTGGCGCCGATGATCGCGCTGCTGTCGGTGTCGGCGGGGGCGGGCCTTGGCGCCGGCTACCCGATCAGCGGGTTGCTCGTCGACGCGTGGGGACTGGCGGGCGCCTACTGGTTCGGCGCGATCGTGTCCGGCCTCGCGCTGGCCTGTGTCGCCGCGGTCGTACCGTCCAGCGCGGGACGCGGCGCCGCCGACCGGCTCGACTGGGCCGGAACCGTGCTGCTCGCCCTGGCGCTGGTCGTCTCGCTGGTGGCGGTGGCGGAGGGGACGGAGTGGGGCTGGGGCTCACCGGCGATCATCGGCCTGCTGGCCGCCGGGGTGGTGCTCTTCGCGGTCTGGGCCGTGCAGCAGCTGCGCGCCGAGAACCCTCTCGTCCAGCTGCGCCTGCTCCGCCATCCCTCCGTGTTCTCCGGTGACACCTGCGCCATGGTGCTCGGTGTCGCGATGTACATGGTGCTCTCGGCGGTGACGGAGTTCGTGCAGTCCCCGCGCTCGGGCGGGTTCGGATTCTCCGCATCGGCCGTCGTGGCCGGCCTCGTCCTCGTCCCGCTGTCCTTCCTCATGCTGAGCAGCTCCCGCGCCCTGCCGGTGTTGGTGGCACTCGTCGGGGCCCGGGGAGTGCTCGCGCTGGGCTGCCTCGTGGCCGCGCTGGGCTGCGGGTTCTTCGCCGTCTTCCACGGCGCCCTGTGGCAGGCCTTCGTCACGACGGGTGTCCTCGGAGTGGGGCTCGGCACCACCTTCGCCGCGATTCCCGGTCTGATCGTGCAGGCGATCCCCGCCGGGGAGACGGGCAGTGCCATGGGCTTCTACCAGGTGGTCCGCTTCACCGGATTCTCCTTGGGCAGCGCGCTCACCGCCACCATCCTGGCCGCCCACGCGGGCGGCGACGGTCGACCCGCGGAGGGCGGCTACGTCATGGTGCTGTGGATCTCCGCAGCCATCTGCGTCGCCGCCGCCGCCCTCGCCTGGTTCATGGCCAGCCGATCGACCCTGCCCGCGCCCGTGGAGAGCGCCCCCCGCCGCGCGGCCCCGCCTAGCCGCACAGGGCGGTGTCGATGACGTGCATGGCGCGGCGGAAGTCGTCCATGTCCTCGGGCTCGGTGGTCATCGACATGGTCGCGGCGGCGCGCGGGCGGCCCCGCCGGTCGACGAGGACACCGGCGACCGTCGCGTAGCCGTGCATCTGACCGGCGTGCCCGACCAGGTCTCCGCAGGACAGGTGGTTGACCTCCAGCCCGAGCCCGTACGCGTCGACGGCGCCCCCGGCCGGGAGCACGCGCCGCATCTCCGCCAGCTCGGACGGACGCAGCAGCCGTCCCCGCAGCAGCGCGGAGAAGAACCGGTTGACCTCGGCGGGCGTGGACACCATCGCCCCGGCCGCGTCCAGGTAGCCGGTGTCCTGCTCGGTCACGTCGACGAAGCCGGGCACCCTGACGTAGCCGCGCGGGTGCGGCCCGCCGATGCGGAAGGAGTACGGTCGCGGCGCGTAGGTGTTCCGCAGCCGCAGCGGGCGGGCGATCCGGCGGGCGACCTCGCCGCGCCACGTCCGCGCGCCCGTGACCGCCTCGATCAGCCTGCCGAGCAGCAGGTACCCGGTGTTGGTGTACGACCAGGCACCGGTGGTGGGCTCCTGGGCGAACGCGTACCGGAGCAGCTCGTCCCGGTCCCAGTGCCGGAACCTCTGCTCGGCCCATTCCCTGCCGTGGGGCAACAGCGGTCCGGGATCGGGGAGGTGGCTGGTGTGCTGGAGGAGCTGCCGGACGGTGATCGACCGTCCGTCGCCGCCCCGCCCCCGCACCACGCCGGGCAGGTAGGTCTCGACCGGGGCGTCCAGCCGCACCCGCCCCTCGCCCACCAGCTGGAGCACGACGGTCGCGACGAACGCCTTGGTCGTGGAGCCGATGCGCACGAGCCCGTTCAGCGGCACGGGACGCCCGGTGCGCAGATCACCGGTCCCGCTCCGCAGCGTGACGGTCCGGGCGCCGGTGACCGACAGCAGCGCGCCGGGCGCGCCGATGTCCCGGACCATTCCGTCCAGATCCCGCTGGAGCGGTCCGCGCGGATCGGGCGAGGGCGAGGGCGAGGCGGACGCGGGCGCGGGCGCGGTACCGAGGGCGACCGTGGTCGCGAGGAAAAGCCGAAGAAGCACGTGATCTCCCGTTCGTGAATGAAGATCAGCTTCCCGTCCGCCCGTCCTCGCTCACATCGGACCGCGCCCCCCGATCGATGGTGTCACCGCCTACACCGTCGGGACGGGCCGCCCCGAGGATGGGACGTTCGGCCCTGATACCTGCGGCGGGGCGCGTGGTGCGGTGGTTCCAGCGAACCCTGGAGGAACCGTGACGCCCAACGTCCTGAGCACCGAGCGGCCGCACGACGTCGACTTCGAGCTGGTCGACGCGTACTGGCGGGCGGCGAACTATCTGTCGGCGGGCCAGATCTATCTGCTGGGCAATCCGCTGCTGCGTGAGCCGTTGCGGCTCGTCCACATCAAGCCGCGGCTGCTGGGGCACTGGGTCCCTCCGCCAAGGCGTGGGTGGACGGCGGCAGCCCCACCGAGGGGTTCCTCAGGCACTCGCCGAAGGGCCCGCTCGCGGGGTTCTACCACGCCATCGCCGGGGGCCGGATGGGCGGACAACGTGTTCATGGACGAGCACCTGATCGACGCGCTGCTGATCGTCGGTCTGGCGCTGGTCAGCGCCGGCGACACCCTCGGCCTCGGCCGCTGGTGGGCCGGGACCCGCCTGGTCGAGCGCTTCCCCGTCCTCAAGTGACCACGCCGCGAGGCCCCGGCTCACGCGGCCGATTCGCTGGGCTCTCCGCTCTGCGGGACGATGGCGACGGTGCAGGGGGCGTGGTGGAGCATCGCCGAGCTGGTCGCCCCCAGCAGCAGCGGGTCGAGATGGCCGCCGCCGCGGTCGCCCACCACGAGCAGATCGGCGTCGCGCGCCGCGTCCAGCAGCGCTTCGCGGGGCCGTTCCAGCACCAGCGAGATCCGCATGTCGAGATCGGGGTAGCGTTCCCGCCACGGCCCGGCGACCCGTTCGAGCATGGTGGTGCGCGTCCTGGTCAGCCGGGCCTTGTCGGTGAACAGCGGCAGCTCGGATTCGGGCACCGCGCCCGGCTCCCAGGCGCCGCACACCACGCGCAGCGGCCAGCCGAGCAGGACGGCCTCCTCGACGGCCAGACCCAGCGCCGCGTCCCCGCCCACGGAGCCGTCGACCCCGGCCACCACCAGGCCGCGCGGGGGCGCGCCGTGCCGGACGGCGATCACCGGACGGCGCGCCTGCGCGGGCAGCCGCATCGCCGTCGACCCGGCGGGCAGCCGGTGGCATTCGTGGGTGCCGACCACGATCAGCTCGGCGTTCTCGGACTCGCGCGCCAGCGCGTCCAGCACCGGTTCGCGCCTCAGCCGCCTGCGCACCGCGTCCGCGCCGAGTTCCCGCGCCCGGCGCACGCCCCGTTCGAGGAGCCTTTCGCCCGCCCGCCGGACGATCGCCTCGACGCCGTCGTCCACGTGCCCCGGCGGGTACGGCCAGTGCCAGCAGTGGCAGATGACCAGGGTGAGCTCTCGCGTCCGGGCCTCGGTGACCGCCCAGCGCAGGCCCGCATCGTTCTCCTCGGTCCCGTCGTAGCCGAACAGAACGTTCGGTCGCTGACTTCTCGGCAACCTGCCCATCGTCCGCCTCCCCCTGGTCGTCGGGGAACTTCCGCCTTCTGTTCCAGTCTCCGCTTCGGATACCCGCTCAGCAGGTACCAAAGGTCCCCGATCACTC
Organism: Actinomadura terrae; assembly: GCF_022751215.1. Classification (GTDB taxonomy): domain Bacteria; phylum Actinomycetota; class Actinomycetes; order Streptosporangiales; family Streptosporangiaceae; genus Spirillospora; species Spirillospora terrae. The sequence goes on from NZ_JAICDG010000003.1 coordinate 875,214, forward strand.
GGGCCCCCGCCGTTGGTGGGAAGGGCCACGAACGAAGTCTGACGCCCGTGCCTCATCTCTCAGGGTGGCCGTGCGGCCGGACGATGGCGAGGGCGCGGGAAACGGCGTCCGCCAACGTTCCACCGGTGTCGATGGTGGTCGCCTCGGGCCAGGGGTCGGCGTGCGCGCGCATGTCTGCGGCGGTGCCGGCGTCGGCGTCGGACGCGCCCCGGGGGCGGCTCCGCATGCGCTCGGCGCAGACGGATTCGGGGACCTCGCAGCGCAGCGACGTGAGGCTCGCGTGCTCTCGCCCGGCCACGGCGGCGAGGAGGTCCCGGTTCTCCTTCGACGTCCACGACGCGTCCAGGATCACCGTCTCGCCGAGCCGGAGCAGCCCCTCCGCGCGCGCCGCCAGTTCGCGGTGGGTCCGCCTGCCCCATTCCGCGCCGTAGATGCCCTCGCCGTAGTCCGCCGGGGCCGGGCGCAGGGGGTCCAGGCCCGCGAGCTCCTTGCGGACGCGGTCGCTGCTGATCACCGAGCAGCCGAGCCGGTCGGCCAGCGCACCGGCGAGCGAGGTCTTGCCCGTGCCGGGAAACCCGCCGACGAGGACGAGCCGCACCCGTCCGGCGCGCAGGTTCCGCAGCGCGACGTCCGCATAGGACCGCGCCTCGGCGGCGGCGTCCGGGGAACCCTGGGCATGCCTCAGGCAGGCCACCCTGGCGCGGACGAAGGCGCGGTAGGCGACGTAGTGGTGGCGCAGCGACGGCGGGGCGGGGTCGGCGGCGAACTCGGTGTACCAGCCGATGAAATCCGTCGCGAGGTCGGCGGCGCCGAGGCGTTCGAGGTCCATCGCGAGGAACGAGGCGTCGTCCAGGCCGTCCAGCCGGCGCAGCCTCTCGTCGAACTCCAGGCAGTCGAGGATGCGCGGGCCGTCGTCCAGGCAGAAGATGTCGCCGGCCAGCAGGTCGCCGTGGCCGTCGACCACGCGTCCGTCGGCGATGCGCGCGTCGAACAGGGCCTCGCGGCCGGCGAGGAACTCCGTGGCGAGGTCCTCGATCTCGGTGGCCGCTCCGGCGTCGATCACGTCGTCGTGGAAGGGCCTCGCCTGCTCGAACCCGGCGCGCCAGCGCTTCTCGACCGCGTCGCGGGTCTCCTGGGCCGAGATCTCGGGGCCGCGCGGCGCCCGGGCGTGCCAGGCCGCCAGGGCGCGCGCGACGTCGCGCAGCGCGTCCCGCACCGGCGCCCCGGCCTCGACCAGTGTGGACAGGCGCCGGTCGGCGGGCATCCGGCGCATGACGACAAGGTGGTCGCAGGCGCCGCCGGGCGCGCTCACCTCGGCGACGCCGAGGTACACGTCCGGGGCGAAGCGCCTGTTCAGCCGGACCTCCTCCCGGCAGGCCCGCGCGCGCAGCTCGGGGGTGCTGAAGTCCACGAACCCGAGGTCCACCGGCTTCTTGAGCTTGTACGCGCGGTCGCCGACGAAGAACACCACGCCGATGTGGGTCTCGGTGACGGCGGCGCAGTCGTCCCTGCCGTCCTGCATGGCGTTCCCACCCTCTCGCCGCGGACCGTCCGCGAGTCAGTGCTGCGCCTACCCCGGAAACCGGCACCGAAGACGAGCGCGTCGATGCCTCGGGCCCCCGCGTCAGGTAGGGACGAAGGTCCCGGAGGGGGATGACCTTGGGGACCTGCCCCGGCGGCCCGTCCCGCCCGAGGCTGGGGGGATGACACAGAACCCCGCGGACGCGCCGGTGTTCGCGCTGCTGACCGATGGTGTCCAGGTGGAGATCAGGCGGCTGCGCGCGGCCGACTTCGACGCGGTGTGCGACCTGCACCGCGAGCTGAGCGAGGAGAGCCTCCACCTGCGGTTCCTCGGCCTTAACCGGCCCATGGGAGCCCAGGTCGCCGACCGCGTGCGGCACCGCCGGGTCGGGACGCTGCTGCTGGAACATCTCGGCTCGCTGGCCCGCGCACGCGGGGTCGTGGCCTTCCGCGCCGACGCGCTCGCCGCGAACACGACGATGCCGCTGGTCTCCGACGAGGGGTATCTGAGCGCGGTGGCCGAACGGGAGCGGCGGGCGGACGTGGCGAGCCTGGAACCGCTGCTGCGGCCGCGGGTGATCGCGGTCGTCGGGGCGTCCTGGCGGCGCGGGACGGTGGGCGCCGAACTCGTCCGCAACATCGTCTCCGGCGGCTTCAAGGGCGCCGTCCACGCGGTGAACCCCCGCGCCGCCGGGGCCGACCTGCACGGCGTCCCCTGCGTGGCGACGCTCGCCGAGCTGCCGGAGCGGCCGGACCTGGTGGTCGTCACGGTGCCCGCCGACGCCGTGGTGGGAGTGGCCGCCGACTGCGGGCGGTCCGGCGCCTCCGCGCTCGTGGTGATCAGCTCGGGGCTGAGCGTCGCGGACGGGCGGGAGCTCATGGCGGTCTGCCGCGAGTACGGGATGCGGCTGGTCGGTCCGAACTGCCTGGGCGTCGCCAACACCGACGTCTCGCTGGACGCGACGTTCGGCATCCGACATCCCGTGCCCGGCCGCGCGGGGGTGGCGTCCAGTCGGGCGGCGTCGGGATCGCCCTCCTGGAAGAGCTGTCGCGGCTGGGCGTGGGTGTCTCCTCGTTCGCCTCCGTCGGCGACAAGTACGACGTCAGCGCCAACGACATGCTCATGTGGTGGGAGTCGGAGGAGACGACGCGGCTCGGAATCCTGCACGTGGAGTCGTTCGGCCACCCCCGCAAGTTCGCCGGGGCGGCCCGCCGGGTCGCCGCCCGGATGCCGCTGCTGACCGTTCTCGCCGGGCGGTCCGCGCCGGGCACGCGGGCCGCCGCGTCCCACACCGCTGCGGCTGCCACCCCGGAGATCACACGTCGGGCGCTGTTCGAGCAGGCCGGGATCGTGGCGACCGACGACCTCGGCGAGCTGGTGGACGCGGCGGCGCTGCTGGCGACCCAGCCGGCCCCGGGCGGCCCGAGGGTGGCGGTGGTGTCCAACGCGGGCGGGGCGGGGGTGCTGGCCGCCGATGCGTGCGCCGACGCGGGGCTCCCCGTCCCGCTTCTGGACGAGGAGACGCAGGCGCGCCTCGCTCGGCTGCTCCCGGACGGCGCGGCGACCGCCAACCCCGTCGACACCACCGCCGCCGTCTCCGCCGACGCCTTCCGCGAGGCCCTCGACGTGATCGCCGCGGACGCGTCGGTCGACGCCGTCCTGGCCCTGGTCGCCCCGACCGCGCTCGCCGACCTGCGGGACGCGCTCGGCGGTACCGCCAAACCGACGGCTGCGGTGGTGCTGTAGCAGGCCGAGACCGTCACGATCAACGAGACCGGCGTGCCCTGCTACGCCTATCCCGAGAACGCCGTCCGCGCGCTCGCCCACGCCCGGTCCTACGCCCGGCGCCGCGACCTCCCCCGCGAACCGCCCCCGGCCCTGCCCGGACTCCGCCCGGACTCCGCCCGGACGAGGCGGCGGCCGCCATCGCCGGTTTCCTGGTCGACCACCCCTCCGGCGGCTGGCTGCCGCCCGCCGCCGCCTTCCGGCTGCTGGATGCCTACGGGCTGCCGCCGGCCCCGTGGCGCTGGGCGGAGTCCGCCGACCGGGCCGTCGCCGCGGCCCGCGAGCTGGGCGTCCCGGTGGCGGTGAAGGGGCACGTCCCCGGCGTCCTGCACAAGTCGGCGGCGTGCGGCGTGCGTCTCGGTCTGGAGGGCGAACAAGCCGTCCGCGCCGCCTTCGCCGACCTGGCCGGACGCTTCGGCGGCGACATGGAAGGGGCAGTCGTCCAGGCGAGGGCGGGGGAGGGCGTCGAGGTGCTGTGCGGCGCCGTCCAGGACGAGGTCTTCGGCGCCGTCGTGATCTTCGGGGCGGGCGGCGTGGATACCGACGCGCTCGCCGACCGGGCGGCCCGGCTCGCCCCGCTGACGACCGGGGAGGCGGCCGAGCTGATCCGCGAACCCCGCGTGTCCACCCTGCTCATGGGCCATCCCGCCCGTCCGGCGGCGGACCTCGCGGCGCTGCGCGACGCCCTCCTGCGGCTGTCGCGGCTCGCGGCCGACCACCCCGAGATCATCGAGCTCGAACTCAACCCCACGATCGTCCGCCCCGACGGCGCCGTGGCCGTTGACGCCCGCGTCCGCCTCGCCCCCCACCAGGCATGGGACCCGTACCTGCGCCGCCTCCGCTGACGGCGCGACACCACCCGAACGCGCCGCTAGCCGTCGGTGGACGCGGCGAGGTGGTGGGCGAGGGCCGTCAGTGTCGCGGAGGGGTCGGCGGGCGGCCGGCCCTGCGCCAGCCGGGCGTTCCCGCCGCCCCGCCCGTCCAGGACCCGCTTGACCAGGTCGCCGGCGGACACCCCGGCGTCCTGGGCCGCCTGGTTGGCGGCGACCGCGAGTCCCGACGGCGACGTCACGGCCGCGACGCCCGGACGGCGGGCGGGCAGCCGATCGACGATCAGTTCCGCGAGGCGGCGCGGGGACGCGTCGGTGCGGGCGCGGGCGAAGCGGACCCCGCCCGCGTCCGCGGCCTGGGCGGCGGCGGTGTCGGCCTCGGCGACCGCCACCTGGTCGCGCAGCAGCCGGTTGACGCGCTCGGCCTCCTTGAGCTTCTCGACCAGGCCCGCGACGCGGTCGGGGAGCTGGTCCCTGGGCGCGTTCAGCCGCGCGGCGATCTCGGCGACGAGGTCCCGCTCGCGGGCGAGGTAGCGGAACGACTCCAGGCCGGTGACGGCCTCGACGCGCCGCCGCCCGGAGCCGACCGACGACTCGCCGGTGACGGTGATGCTGCCGACCTGCGCGGCGTGCTCCACATGGGTCCCGCCGCACAGCTCCCGCGACCACGCGCCGCCGATCTCCACCACCCGCACGACGTCGTCGTAGGTCTCGCCGAACAGCGCCAGCGCGCCGAGCTCGCGGGCCTGCGCCAGCGGCATGTGGCGGACCTCGACCGGGAGGTCGCGGCGGATGGCGAGGTTCGCGATGTCCTCGATCTCGCTGCGCGCGGCGTCCGACAGCGTCCCCTGCCAGGAGAAGTCCAGGCGCAGGTAGCCGGGACGGTTGTAGGAGCCGGACTGCACGGCGCCCGGGCCGAGGGCGGCGCGCAGCGCGGCGTGCACGATGTGGGTGCCCGAGTGCGCCTGGCGGGCGCCGAGCCGCCATTCGGGGTCGACCTCGGCGCGCACCCGCAGGCCGGGCGCGATCTCGCCGCCGGTGATCCGGACCTGGTGGGTGATCAGCCCCTTGACCGGCCGCTGGACGTTCAGCACCTCGGCTGCCAGGCCGGGGGCGCGCAGGCTGCCCGCGTCGCTGTCCTGCCCGCCGGACTCGGCGTAGAAGGGGGTGCGGTCCAGGATCACGGTGACGATCTCGCCCTCGCCCGCCGAGCCCGCCGGGGCGCCCTCGCGCAGCACGGCGAGGACGGTCGCCTCGGCGGTGAGGGTGTCGTAGGCGACCCAGTCGGTCGGGCCGCCGGCGTCCAGCAGCGACCGGTAGAGCCCGGCGTCGGCGTGGCCGGTCTTCTTGGCCTGCGCGTCCTGCCGGGCCTTGCGCCGCTGCTCGGCCATGAGCCGCCGGAAGCCGTCGACGTCCACGTCGAGGCCCCGCTCGGAGGCGATCTCGACGGTCAGGTCGATCGGGAACCCGTAGGTGTCGTGGAGCTGGAACGCCGTCGCGGCGGGCAGCGGACCGGACGTCCCGGAGAGGGCCCGTCCCAGCAGGGCGCTGCCCTGGCGCAGGGTGCCGCGGAAGGCGTCCTCCTCGCCGTAGGCGTAGGAGGCGATCCGCTCGAAGTCGGTGGCCAGCTCGGGGTAGGACGGCGCCATGCAGTCGCGGGCGACGGGCAGCAGGTGGGGGAGCGCGGGGTCCTCGTACCCGAGCTGCCGGACGCTGCGGACGGCCCGGCGCAGGATGCGGCGCAGCACGTAGCCGCGCCCCTCGTTCGCGGGGGTCACCCCGTCCCCGATCATCATCAGGGCCGTGCGCACATGGTCGGCGACCACCCGCAGCCGCACGTCCTGCTCACCCTGCCCCGCGCCGTAGGCGGTGCCGGTGAGCTCGGCGGCGGCGTCCAGGATCGGACGGGTCTCGTCGATCTCGTAGAGGTTGTCGACGCCCTGGAGCAGTACCGCCATGCGCTCCAGGCCCATGCCGGTGTCGATGTTGCGGGACGGAAGCTCGCCGAGGATCGGATAGTCCTCCTTTCCGCTGCCCTCGCCGCGCTCGTACTGCATGAAGACCAGGTTCCAGAACTCCAGGAACCGGTCCTCGTCGACCTCGGGGCCGCCGTCGCGGCCGTACGCGGGGCCCCGGTCGTAGAACAGCTCCGAGCAGGGGCCGCACGGGCCCGGGACGCCCATGGACCAGAAGTTGTCGGCCTTGCCCCGCCGGACGATCCGCGCCTCGGGCAGCCCGATCCGGTCGCGCCACAGCGCGTACGCCTCGTCGTCGTCCTGGTAGACCGTGGCCCAGATCCGGCCGGCGTCCAGCCCGTACCCGCCGTCGGCCACCGGCTTGACGACCAGGTCCCAGGCGAGCGCGATCGCCTCCTCCTTGAAGTAGTCGCCGAAGGAGAAGTTGCCGTTCATCTGGAAGAACGTGCCGTGCCGAGTGGTCCTGCCGACCTCGTCGATGTCGAGCGTCCGCACGCACTTCTGCACGCCGGCCATCCGCCGGCGCGGCGGGGTCCGCTGCCCGAGCAGGTAGGGCTTGAACGGCACCATCCCGGCGTTCACGAACAGCAGCGTCGGGTCGTCGGCCGGGAGCGGGGCGCTGGCGGCCACCTGGTGCCCCGCCGCCTCGAAGTGCGCGAGGAACCGCCGCCTGACCTCTGCCGTACGCAATGTCCGCTCCTTTGCTGCATTAGATTTGCAACTGCGAGTCTATTGCGACAAGGGGGCCGGTGTGGCGGTGGTGCTCGGCATCGAGAGCTCGTGCGACGAGACCGGCGCGGGCGTGGTGTCCGGCGGACGGCTGCTCGGCTCCGCGCTGTCCTCGTCCATGGACGAGCACGCCCGCTTCGGAGGCGTCGTCCCGGAGATCGCGGCCCGCGCGCACCTGCACGCGCTCGCGCCGTGCGTGCGCACGGCGATGGACGAGGCGGACATCCGCCCGTCCGACCTGGACGCGATCGCCGTCACCTCCGGGCCGGGCCTGGCGACCGCGCTCCAGACCGGTGTGGCCGCCGCCAAGGCGTACGCGCTCGCCTGGAACCTGCCGCTGTACGGCGTCCACCACCTGGCCGGGCACGTCGCGGCCGACACGCTGGAGCACGGCCCGCTGCCCCGGCGGTCCGTCGCGCTGATCGTCTCCGGCGGGCACACGTCGTTGCTCCTGCTGGGCGACCTGGCCCGGGACCCGATCGTCCACCTCGGCGACACCCGCGACGACGCCGCGGGGGAGGCGTTCGACAAGGTCGCCCGCATCCTCGGCCTCGGCTACCCGGGCGGACCCGCCGTGGACCGCGCCGCCCGCGACGGCGACCCCGCCGCCGTCCGCTTCCCCCGCGCGATGCTCGGCGCGGGGTTCGACTTCTCCTTTTCCGGCCTCAAGACCGCCGTCGCCCGGCACGTGGAGGCCTCAGGCGCACGGCACGTGGAGAACACAGGCGCCCGCGCGCCGCTGGCCGACATCGCCGCCTCGTTCCAGGAGGCCGTCGCGGACGTCCTGACGGCCAAGGCCGTCGCGGCCTGCCGCGCGCACGACGTCGACACCCTGACCATCGTCGGCGGCGTCGCCGCGAACGGGCGGCTGCGGGAACTGGCCGCCGAACGCTGCGCCGCCGCCGGTCTCGTCCTGCGCGTCCCGCCCCCGCGGCTGTGCACCGACAACGGCGCGATGATCGCCGCCGTCGGCGAACTCCTCGTGGGCGCGGACGCCCCACCCGCCGGCCTGACCCTGACGACCGACCCCTCGGCCCCCCTCCACCAAGCCGCCCTGGTCCCGTCCCCGTCCAACTGATCGAACAAAATGAGCCCGACGGGCGCTTTCACACAGCCCGCCTCCGGGAGCACGCTGCGGTGTTACAACTGAGCCGGGTCGATACCGGGGGGAAGAAGCGAGGCCCTGTTCCACCTCTGGAATACGAGATTGGTGCGCACCAGGGCGATCTCGTCACGGGCCGTGTACTTGTCGAGGACGATGCGTTGCAGATCGTTCGCGCTCTCCACGGCCACATGCACCAGGAAGTCCTCGGGGCCGGCCAGGTGGTAGAGGTAGCGCGTCTCCGGTTGACTCAGCACGAACTCGACGAAGGGATCGACGAGCGGCCGTTTGTGCGGGCGCACCTGAAGGAAGAGCAGCGCCTCCAGCGGACGGCCGAGCTTTTCCGGATCGACCTCGACGCGATGGCCGGTGATTATACCGGCTCGGCGGAGCCGGTTCACCCGTTCTAAACACGTCGAGGGTGCAAGGTGAACGGTCGCGGCGAGATCCTTGTTGTTAATCCGTCCATTATTCTGTAGCGCCGCCAAGATCTTGATGTCCGTCGTATCGAGTTTGAGGTCTGGAGTCACTCCACGAATCCTATACGAGCTTGATTGGTCGAAGCCGTCCGGCAGGCAGACTGGGATGCGTTGTCCATTCGACTGTCAACGGCTCAGGTGATGATCAACAATCTCCTTATCTTCGTAGGAACGACCTTCCTCGTGCTGGTGGTGCCCGGTCCCGATTTCGTGCTGGTGACCAGGAACACTCTCACGGGAAGTCGCGCCCAGGGATACCTCACCGCTTTGGGCATCTGTGCCAGTCTGGTCTTTCTGACCGCTCTCACCGCGACGGGTGTGGCGGCGGTCATCGCCCAGAACGACACGATGTCCACGGCGCTTCGCATAGCGGGTGGCTCATACCTCCTATTGCTCGCCTGGCAATTGATCGGCGCCGCCAGGGGCCGGCAGGCGGAGGCGGAGGCGCCCGTACTGAAAGCGGCGGAACCGATCGGCAGGGGTACGACGGCGGTAGCCGCACCGCCCCGGCAAGTGATCGCCCTACCGCTGGTCCAAGGCTTCCTCAACAACGTCCTCAACCCGAAGGCGCTGATATTCTACTTGACCTTCTTGCCCCAGTTCCTGGATCCGGCTAGGCAGATACTCGGGCAGGCTCTGCTGCTGGGGTTTCTCGTCGTCTGCTGCGCGGCCGTCTGGTGGGGCCTTTACATCACCATCATCGGCCGGCTGGGACGCGTCATGGCGAAGCGGTCCGTGCGGATGTGGATCGACGCCGGCGCGGGGGCGGCGCTCGGTGCGCTCGGTGTGTTCATCCTGTTCGGCCAGCTGTGATCGGAGGTGAATGGGCTCGGCCCGCCGCCTCCGCGACCGGTCACGGAGACCGGCAGTGGAGGCGGCGGGCCTGGGCTCGAAGGACGTTAACCGACCGCCAACCCGGACGTGCGTTCGGCTCGGGCGACGTAGTGGGTCGTCTCCTCGTGATTGGTCGAACGGGCGAGCTCGGCGAAGCCGTGGCGGAACCACAGCGTCATGGCGACCGGACGGGGACGCGGCGCCCGCTTGAATTCGTCGGCGTGCCTGGCGTTGCGGACGATGGCGGCGACATCGTAGCCGTACTCACGTTTCACCCGCCATTGCCGAACACCGTTGACCACGACCAGTTCCGCACGCGAGAACCCGCGCTTCTCGGGTTGCGGGAGGGGGCGGCTGTCGAGGTCGAATTGCAGCACCTCCCCGACAGCCTTTCGCCATTCGGCCGGAACCGCCGTCGCCAGCCGCTGGGCGAACCAGCCCTGCACCATCTCGTCGAAACCCCCCTCGGTGAAGCAGAACTCCAGGGCGGGGGCGAGCGAGTCCGGGTCGGCGGTGGAGCTCTCCGCGGCCGCCTTGAGCAGGCGGGCACCGGGGGTGTCCTGGGCCTCGATGTAGTCGGCCAGGGAGAGGATCGCCGCCGATTGGGAGAGATCCCCGACCTCCCGCAGGATCGCCCAGGTGTCCCGAAGCACCAGGTTCTCGGCCAGCAGGCGGGCCCAGAAGAGGAACCGCTGCATCCGCAGATTCTCCTCCAGGCTTACGTCCTTGTTGGCCAGGACGTACTCGAAATCGTCGCGCTCGCCCCGCACCGTCACGAAGCCATACCGTTCGCGGTGGTCGGTGTACTCGGTGTTCGGGAGCAGCAGCAGCGGATAGGCCGCTATCCGGGAGACATACTGGGCCAGCTCGTCGTAGCCGCGAAGGAAGCTCTCCGGCGTCTCACCGGGCGCGCCCCAGATCAGTTCGGCATAGGAGTCGAGCCCCTCCGCCGCCAGCCAGTCGGCGAGGTCCCGCCACTGGTTGATCTTCATGTTGCGCCGGTTCATCGCGGTCAGCGTCTGGTCGTCGAGCGTCTGGAGGGCCAGCGTGAACGAGCTCTGGAGGCCGGCGTCGCGCATCCGGCGGACGATGTCGTAGAACGTCGCGTTCTTGTTCTTCGCCCAGGAGGTCTCCAACGCGTGCGGGTAGCCGAAGCGCTCCTTGACCTCGATGAGGTCGTCCACGAACTCCCGGTCGGCCGGAAGCATGCCGAAGTTGGCGTCGCAGAGCACGATCGTCTCCGCCCCGGCCTCGGCGAGGCACTCCAGCTCCATGCGCAGCCGCTGCCGCGAGAACGCGCGGACCTTCTGACCGACCGCGCCGCCCCAGTAGCAGAAGGCGCAGTGGTAGGGGCAGCCCCGGTTGGTCTCCAGGAGCGCCACGTCGTAGCGGAACTCACCGTCGTCGTTCAGCAACGGGATGGTGCCCGTGAGGATCGGAGAAGGGATCTCGTCGAGGTCGTCGATGCGCTGCCGTACGGCGGTCGTCACGACCTCGCCTTCGCCACCCCGGAAGGAGATGCCGTCGATGTCCTCCCAGCCGCGTCCTTCCAGCACCGCGTGGACGAGCTCGCGGAAGGGGATCTCGCCTTCGCCGTTGACGACGACGTCCACGGCCTCATAGAGGCGGAAGACCCGTTCGCCCTGGTTGGCGACATGGTTCCCGCCGAAAACGATCAGCGACCGCGGGTTCGCCTGCTTGATCGCCTCCGCGACCATGGCGAACTGGCGAACGTTCCATCCCAGCACCGAGAAGCCGACGACATCCGGCGGCTGCTCGCGCAGTAAACGCACCGCCATCTCTAAGGGGCTGCTACTTCCGGAGAAGTTCTCGATGGCGACGTCGCAGTTGGATCGCAGGACCGGGTCGGCCTTTATCGTCGCAGCCAGATAGCCGGCGGCCAGCGGCATCGACTCCTTCGACATGTGCCAGACGCCTTGCTGAACAATCTTCACATGCAACATGGTCGCACTCCGATCAAGTAGCTTGGCGTGCTCCGGGTATCCGAAGCATCTGCTTAATCGCGCCCGTACTCGGGCATGGCAGTGGAGAGCGTAATGACCGGTCCGCAAAGCTCAGCGATGTACTTGTGTGGACGAACCCCCGTCCATCCAACTTGCACCCCGTGGAGAATCACTCCCGTCCACTGACGAGTGAGCAGGCGTCAACTCCGTGATTCGATTTATTGTGGCCAGCGGCGGTGCGGGAGAATTCAGATTCCGGTGCGCGATGCCATGCGGGTGGCATCGATCGCCTGCGAAAATCTGGTCGCTGACGCAAGTCAGTATTTATGAGCCTGAGTGGTCTGTCAAGGACTGTTCCAGACCACTCCACGCCTGTGGCATCAGGCGTAACGCTCGTCACTCTCCGCTTATTAAAGCTTTCATGGGCGGAGATATAGGCAACTTTGGTGATCATGATGGTGGTGCGAGCGGACGACTCTTCTGGTGCGGCTGAATGATCCGCGGACCCAATGTGGATAGTGTCGGTAAAGGGCAATATAGTGCGACCGTAATCCGGTCAGGCAGGGGTTCGGCCACCGGCCGGGGCGATCGCGCCCGCGTTGGAGGGCAACGAAAACCTTCGAAAGCGTCCCTTGGTCGAGGGCAAGACAGAACAGAATTCGGTGATCAATGGGTTGCCGCGAATTCAGTGCGGAGATTGCCGGTTTGGTGGGTCCTGAACGGTGCGGCTGTGGCCGTACGGATCGATCCCGGTGTTATGGTCTCGATGGTCCAGCCCGCGTCCGTGCCAGCGCGGTCGTCCGTGCCGCTGTGCGCATGTGACCGCCCGGCTCCGGTGATCCCCCCGCACGACTCGCGCATGAGGAGAGCCCGATGTCCGACGACCGTCCAGGGGAGGACCGCCGACCGGACGCCGCGTCCCCGCGCGACGGCCACGACCGCGCCGGCCAAGGAAGGAACGCTACAGCCGGCGGTGCCGCGGCCGGCGGGACACAGGTGCGCTGTGCGCTCGTGGTGGCCGAGGAGCTCCCGCGCTGGCTCGCCGCCAACACGACCGCCGTCCTCGGCGTGGCTTTGGGCGCCCATGGCCTGATCCCCGCCGGTCCCGACCTGGAGGACCACGAGGGCGGCCGGCATCCGGGGATCGGCACCGTCCCACTGCCCGTGCTCGCCGCGCCGAGCGGGGAACTGGCCCCGCTCCGGCTCAAGGCGCTCAAGCTGGGCATCGTCGTCATCGACTTCAACGAGGCGGCGCGCAACAGCCGCACCTACGACGAATATGAGAAGCGGCTCTCCACCGAGCCGATCGGTTATCTGGGGCTGGCCTTGCACGGGCCCAAAAAGGCGATTACCTCTGTATCGGGGAACCTCAAGTCTCTACGTTAGGAAACCGTGCCATGAGCGGCAGCAAGTGGATCACCTTTCTCACCGACTACGGCCTGGCGAACAAGTTCGTCGGCGTGTGCCACGGGGTGATGGCCGGCATCGCGCCCGAGGCGCGGGTCCTCGACGTGACCCATTTCGTACCGCGCGGGAACATCGCGCACGGCGCAGAGGTCTTCCAGCAGGCGATCGCATTCCTGCCGACCGGGGTGCACCTGACCGTGGTCGACCCCGGTGTCGGCGGGTCGCGCAAGGCCGTGGCGCTCGTGGTGGGGGAGAACGTGTTCGTCGGCCCCGACAACGGCCTGCTCCTGCCCGCCGCCGACGTCCTGGGCGGTGTCGACGCGGCGTACGAGCTCAGCGACCCCCGGTTCCACCTGGACAATGTCTCCCACTCGTTCCACGGCCGCGACATCTTCTCGCCGGTGGCGGCGCACCTGGCCAGCGGCGTCGCACCCGCCGAGCTCGGGCCTCCCGTCGACGTCTCCGAACTCGTCCGCCTCCCCGAACAGGTGCGCCGCCTCGCGGACGACACCCTGTACGGCCAGGTCGTGATCGAGGACCGCTTCGGCAATTTGCAGACGACGCTCGACATCGGTCTCCTCAAGGAGGCGGGCGTCGCGCTCGGGACCGAGTTCGTCCTCACCGCCGGCGACACCACGGCCGTGGTCCCCTATGTCGAGACCTTCTGTAGCGTCGGCGAGGGTGAGTCGCTGGCGCACATCGACTCGGCCGACCGGCTCGCGCTGGCGGTCAACCTCGGCAGCGCGGCGGAGCTGTTCTCCATGCACGAGGGGGACACGTTCACGCTCACGTACGGCAGCGCCGGCTGACGGCCCCTTCCTGACCGACCTGTTCACCTCGGACCATGCGGGCCGGTCCTCGTCGTTCCCGGGCGCCCGGCGCGGTCAGCGGCGCACGGCCAAGGCGAAGAAGCGGTGGTCGGCGTCGTCGTAGCGCTTCAGGTGCCACCCCGTGGAGGCCAGCAGTCGCACCAGCCGGGTCTCGGCGAGTGGTTCGTCGGGGCGCGGGGTGCGGCCGTGGCGGGCGGCGAGCGCGGCCCGTCCCGAGGGATGGAAGACGATCAGTTCGCCGCCGGGCCGGGTGACGCGTGCCAGCTCGGCCAGCCCGGCTGCGGGGTCGGGCAGGTGCTGCACCAGCCCGGCGGCGAAGACCGCGTCGAACCGGGTGCCGGTGAAGGGGAGGCGGCGGGCGTCGGCGACGAGCAGGGTGGCGCGGTGCGCGCGGCCGGTCGTCCTGGCGACGGCGAGCATCTCCGGGGTGACGTCCACGCCGAACACCCGCCCGGTCGGGCCGACGGCGGCGCGCAGTGCGGGCAGCGCACGGCCGGTGCCGCATCCGGCGTCCAGGACGGTCGCGCCGGGCGGGACGGCGGCCTCACCGACCGCGGCGGCGTAGGCGGGCATGTCGTCACCGAACCTGGCGTCCCAGGTCGCGGCGCGGGGCGCGAAGAACGCCCGGCTCTCGGCGACGTACCAGTCGTCGTGCCCGGCCAGCCGCGGGACGACGCGGCGGATCACCGGCCAGCGGGTGTCGTTCAGGTCGATCACGATGTCCGCGACCTGCTCGGTGTCAGCTTCCGGGGCATGGCGGGTGCGCAGCCGGATCACCACGTCCCACTCGCCCGGCGGCCGGGCGCGCTCCCCGGTGCCCGCCCCGATCGCGACCGCGCCCGGCTCCCGCGTGATCTCAGGGTCGCCGTCACGCGGCCGGACGCAGCGGCGCCCGGCGGCGGTCAGGTGATCGGCCAGCCGCGCGGCGACCGCGCCGGCGTGCCCGCCGCCCTCGACCAGCACGCACACCGTGCCGTCCGGCAGCATCCCGGCCACCCGGTCCAGGACGTCGCGCCAGCGGCCCGCCTGCTGCTCGGTCATCGACTCCAGCGCCGCCAGGGCATCACTCGTCATGCCTCCGATGATGCAGAAGCGCGGGGGAGCGGACCAGCGACCGCCCGCTGTGCCGGGGTCAGCGGTCGGGCTGATCTGCGAATACGGGCTTGACATATATTTTTCCTACCATAAATATAGGAATATGGCGCACGCACTGACCGTCCGGCGTGTGGTTGACCACATGCGGCTGGACAGCACTCTCTGTCGCTGATCCGGATCTGCCCTCCCCTCCTCCTCCCCGAGTCCCCCTCCTGCGAGAACCGTCGTCGTGTCCTGCCCGGACGCGGCGGCCGTCGTCTTGCTCGTTTCGCGAAGGGCCAGTCAGCCATGTCGAGTTCTGTTCCGCACGCCTCCCGGGCGAAAGTCCCACGCCGCCGGTCACCGCTGGTCTGCGCCGTCATCGCCCTGCTGCTGGGCCTGGCCACCGCCTGCGGCGGGTCGGCCACGGCCGGCGGCGGCTCCGGGCCCGGCTCGGTGATCAGGCTGAGCGACCCGGGCAACGCGGGTGTGCTCGCCTACGCCAAGCGCGAGAAGATCCTGGAGAAGCGGCTCGAAGCCGTCGGCGCGCGGGTGCAGTGGGGCGGTTCGTACGCCTCGTTCACGGCGACGATCGACGCGGTGCGGTCCAGGTCCGTGAACGTCCTGGAGGGCGCGATCTCACCGGCCGTGGGCTACCTCGCCAACGGTCGCGACCTGCGCATCTTCGCCGCCGCCGACCGTGTCACCGACAAGGCCGCACCCTACGAGGACGGCCTGGTCGTCAAGGCCGGCAGCCCGGTCAGGACGGTGCGCGACCTCGTCGGCAAGCGCGTCGCCGTCAACAAGGCCGGACGCGGCGAGTACCTGCTGCTGCTCGCGCTCAAGCAGGCCGGAATCCCGGCGTCGCAGGTCCAGCGCGTCCACCTGAACCCGGCGCAGGGCGCGTCGGCGTTCGCGACCGGCAAGGTGGACGCCTGGTGGGCGATCGTCGACGCCTATCCCGAGGTCGTCGCCAAGGGCGCGCGGGTCCTGCTGCACGGCCGCGACCTGCCCGACCGGGACCTCACCATCTTCGCCGCCCGGACCGAGGTGCTCCAGGCCAACCCGCGCGCCGTCCAGGTCTTCCTGGACGTGGTCCGCGAGCTGACCGAACAGGAGAAGCGCGACCCGCGCAGGTTCCAGAACGTGTTCCTCGACAAGGGCCCGACCGCCCTGTCCGGCGCGCGGCTGGACGACGCGATCGCCAAGGCCCGCTACCAGTCCGTGCCGCGCGCGGTCACCGACGCCGACGGCGGGCATGTCGCCGCGGTGGCCGGCCTGTTCCAGGAGCAGGGCGTGCTGCCGAACGCGATCCGGCCCGAGGACGTCCTGTTCAAGCTGGGGGCCGCCCGATGACCGCCGAGATCGCGCCCGACGCCGCGACCGTGCGGCGGCGGCCGGTGGAGGGACCCGTCGACGAGCTGCGTCCGCCGCCGTGGCTGGGGCAGCGCCGGCGGCGCCCGGCGGTCTCGCTGGCCCTGCGGGTGGCAGTGCCGCTGGCGCTGCTGGTCGCCTGGTGGTGGGGGGCGAGCAGCGGCCGCATCTCGCCGGACGTCCTGGCCGGGCCGGGAGCGGTGCTGTCCGCGCTGAGAGAGCTGGCCTCAACCGGGCAGCTCGCCGACTACGTGCTCGCCTCGGCGCGCCGGGTGGCCCTCGGCGTCCTGGTCGGCTGCGGCGCGGGGCTGGTGCTCGGCGCGGCCGCCGGGCTGTCCGCGCTCGGCGAGGAACTCATCGACCTGACCCTCCAGATGAAGCGGGCGGTGCCGTTCCTGGCGCTGGTGCCGCTGTTCATCTCCTGGTTCGGCGTCGGCGAGACGTTCAAGGTCGCGCTCATCGCGGTCGCGGCGTTCGCGCCGATGTACGCCTACGTCTACCTGGGCGTGCGCGGCGTCGACCGCAAGGTGGTGGAGGCCGCGCGCGGGTTCGGGCTCCGCGGCGCCCGGCTGGCGCTGTCGGTGGTGCTCCCGTCCGCGCTGCCCAGTGTGCTGATGGCCCTGCGGATCAGCCTGTCGGTGTCGCTGACCGGGCTGATCGCCGCCGAGCAGCTCGGCGCGACCGAGGGCATCGGCTACCTGGTGACGCTCGCCCAGCAGTACTACCGCAACGACTACATGGTGCTGTGCATCCTGATCTACGCGCTGCTCGGGCTGCTCATCGACCTGGCGATCAGGGGCCTGGAACGGCTCGCCACGCCGTGGCGCGGGCAGGTGACGGCCCGATGACCCGCGACGGGGACGAGGTGGCGGTGCGGGTCCGGGGCCTGCGCAAGACGTTCGGTACCAAGACCGTCCTGGACGGGATCGACCTGGAGGTCAGGCGCGGCGAGTTCTTCGCGCTGCTCGGCCCGAGCGGCACCGGGAAGACGACGCTGCTGCGCATGCTCGCCGGCCTGGAGCGGCCCGACGCGGGGACGGTGCTGACCGCGCCGCGCGTCACCACCGTCTACCAGGAGCCGCGGCTGGTGGTGGCCAGACGCGTGCTGGCCAACGTCACGCTCGGGCTGCCGCGTTCGGCGCGGGACAAGGGCAGCCGCATGCTCACCGAGGTCGGGCTGGGCGGGCGCGAGCGCGCCTGGCCGGCCACTCTGTCGGGCGGGGAGGCGCAGCGGGTGGCGCTGGCCCGCGCACTGGTGCGCGACCCGCAGGTGCTGCTGCTGGACGAGCCGTTCGCCGCCCTCGACGCGCTGACCCGGCTCCAGGCCCAGGACCTGGTGGCCGAGCTGTGCGCGCGGCACCGTCCCGCGGTCGTGCTCGTCACGCACGACGTGGACGAGGCGGTGCGGCTGGCCGACCGGGTCGCGGTGCTGGACGCCGGCGCCTTCGTCGTGGACCGTGCCATCGACCTGCCCCGCCCCCGCGGCGCGTCGTCGACCGCGTCCGACCCGGCGGTGCTGGAGCACCGCCGTGAGCTGCTGACCCGCCTGGGCGTCCTGTCGCCGCCCGACCGGGTGACCCCGCCGTCCGGCGAAGTGACCCCGCCGTCCGGCCGATCCGGCCTGACGTCCGACCGAGGAGTGATCGCGTGAGCAGTCCGCACAGCAGTGGTGTCGACAAGATCTGGTTCACCCGCTGCCCGGTTCCGACCGCCAGCGGCCTCGCGCACAGGCGCGGCGGGCTGGCCGAGGCGTTCGCGCCGTTCGGGCTGGAGGTGGGCGTCCTTCAGGACGCCGAACCCGAGCTCGCCCGCCACCATTTCGACCACGACCTGCCCGGGCTGTTCCGCGAGGGCGGCAACGTCCCCGCGCTGGCCGCCCGCAGCGAGGGCGCGCCGACCAGGCTGATCGGGCTGACGTGGATCGAGGAGTGGCAGTCGGTCCTCGTCCGTCCCGGCTCGGGCATCGAAGGCCCGGAGGACCTGCGCGGCGCCCGCGTGGCGCTGCCCGGCTGGGCCCGGACCAGGGCGCAGAGCTTCCCGCGCGCGATGGCGCTGCACGGCATCAAGGGCGCGCTCACCCAGGGCGGCCTCACTCTGGACGACGTCACGTTCGTCGAGGTCGACGCCGACCTGTCGCCCTCGGTGGGACGTGACGCGCGCGGCGGACGCATCGCGTGGCCCGGCCTGGACGAACTCGCCCGCGGCGAGGTGGACGCCGTCTACGTCAAGGGCGCCCGCGCCGCCGAGCAGGCCGCCGCCCTCGACCTCGCCGTCGGCGTCGACCTGGACGCCCACCCCGATCCGGCGACCCGCGTCAACAACGGCACGCCGCGGCCGATCACCGTGCACGAGCGGCTGCTGGACGAGCGGCCCGAGCTGGTGACCGCGTTCCTCGCCGCCACGCTGCGCGCGGCCGACTGGGCGGCCGCCGACCTGGACGGTGTGCGGGGCATCCTCGCCGGGGAGACCCGGTCGGGCGCGTCCGGCGTGCGCACCGCCTACCGCGACGGGTTCCACCGCACGCTGCGTCCCGACCTCTCGCAGGAACGGCTCGACCTGCTCGTGAAGCAGAAGGACTTCCTGCTCATCCACGGCTTCCTCGCCGCCGACGTGGACGTCGCGTCGTGGGCGGCGCACGAGCCGCTGCGCGAGGTCACCGAGAGGACGGCGGCATGACCCCGCCAGCGAGGTTCCTGGTCACGCTGCCGACGGCCGGGCCGGACGCGGTCCCGGCGCCGCTGCCGGAGTTCGTCACCGACACCCGCCAGGGCCGGTACGGGGCCTTCGACGCGATCGGCGAGGTGGGGCGCGCCGCCGAGGTCGTCGGCTTCGACGGGGTCGTCGCCCCCTTCGCGCCCGACGCGGAGGAGTCGCTGGTGGTGGTCGCGGGACTGCTGCGCCGCAACCGCTGGATCCACGGCGTCGCGGGCCTCCACCCGGGCATCGGGACCCCGGTGTACGCGGCCAAGCTGTCGGCGTCGCTGCAACGGTTCACCGGAGACCGGTTCGGCTGGTGGCCGGTCGTCGACCTCCCACCGGCGGCGGCGCGGGCGCACGGCGACTTCCTGGAGGGCCCGGACCGGTACGCCCGCGCCGACGAGTTCCTCACCATCGCCAAGGGCGTGTGGGCGCAGGAGGACTTCACCTACGAGGGCAGGTTCTTCCAGGTCCTCGCCGGGGGATTCCAGGGGCCGCTGGCCGGACGGCGCTTCCCGGCCGTCCACCTGTCCGGCCTCTCCGCCGACGCCTTGGAGCTGTCCGCGAAGCACGCCGACGTCCACGTCTTCGACGCGTCCGACGACCTCGACGCGCTCATCGCCGACCTGGGCGAGCGCGCCGCCGAGCACGGCCGGAGCGTCGCCTCCGGTCTGCGGCTGACCGTGGCGGCGCGCGAGGACGAGGACGAGGCGCGCGGCGTCCGGGCCGTCCCCGAGCACGCCCTCACCGGGTCGTTCGAGCAGGTCGCGGCGGAGTTGCGCGGCTATGCCGACCGGGGCGTGAGCACGTTCGTCCTGGAGCCGCCGCCGGACGTCGCAGAGATCTACCGGCTCGGGGAGCAGCTGCTGCCCCTCTTCGTTCGGGAGCACGCCCATGTCGATTGACATCTACTGGCGCATCGGGACGCACGGCGACCAGCCGTCGCTGCGCCGCCGCCTGGTGACCCGCGGCGACTGGTCGCCGGGCGTGCCCGGCAGCATCACCCCGGGCCTCCGCGAGGGCAGGCCGGACGGGTACAGCCATCTGGACCACATGGCCGACGTCGCGCGCTCCACCGAACTGTCGGGGTTCGTCGGCGGGCTGCTGCCCTCGTTCCCCTTCACCGACGACCCCTGGGCGGCGGCCGCGAGCCTGGCGCGCGAGACCACCACCTACCGCTTCATGATCGCCTTCCAGCCCGGTTTCCTGCACCCGGTGCAGGCGGCGCGGATGTCGGCGAGCCTCCAGCGCGCCACCGGCGGACGCGTCGTCTACAACATCATCTCCGGCGGCGGCGGCCCCGCCCAGCTGTGGTGGGGCGACAAGGTCGGCCACGACGACCGGTACGCCCGGACCTCGGAGTTCCTCGACGTCCTCAAGGCCGTGTGGGACGGCGGCCCGGTCACCCACCGCGGCCGCTTCTACCGGGTCGAGGGCGCGGGCCTGCCCGAGCGCCTCGCCGGGCAGCCCTTCCCCGAGATCTACTTCTCCGGGTCGTCCAAGGCGGCGATCGAGGCCGCCGGGCGGCACGCCGACTACTACCTGTCGTGGCTGGAGCCGTTCCCCGCGCTGGCCGCCAAGTTCGACCAGGTCCGCGAGCACAGCGCCGCGATCGGCCGGTCGCCCCGGTTCGCGGTGCGCATCGACGTGCTGGCCCGCGAGACCGAGGACGAGGCGTGGGCGGAGATTCGCCGCGGCTGGCGGCACGTCGACCCCGAGCAGCTGCGGGGCCCCGAGTCCACCGGCGACTCGGTCGGCTGGCTGCGCAGCTCGCAGTTCATCGACTGGCCGGTGCGCGAGCCCCGCGAGCTGGAGGCGAGCCCCAACGTGTGGGGCGGGTTCCACCTGCTGCGCGGCGGTCCCGCGTTCGGGCTGGTCGGCAGCTACGCGCAGGTCGCCGCCCGGCTCGACGAGCTGATCGCGCTCGGCGTGGACGCGTTCGTCCTCGCCGGCGTGCCGCACCTGGAGGAGGCGCGCCGCGTCGGCGAGAACGTCCTGCCCCTGCTGCGCGGCCGCCGGCCGGACGGCGCGCCCGGCACGTCCGTCCCCTCTCTCGAAACCCTCGAAGCGAAAGGATCCACCCGATGACCCGCGTCGGCTACTTCCCCCACAACAACTCGCTCTGGGTGCTGCGGCACCGGGGGATACTGGAGCGCTCGCTGCCGGACGTGGAGTGGGTGGACCTGCGGTCGCTTCCCGCGGGCGACCGTCCCGCGCCCACGGAGGGCCTGCCCTCCGTGCACGGCGACCACCTGTTCGACGGCGGCTACGACTTCATCGGCACGGGCTCCACGCCGCCGGTCACCGCGCAGGCCCGCGGCCACGACATCGTCTACGTGGCGATCTCCGGGCCGCGGGTGGACAACGGGCGGCTGGTCTCCCTGCCCGGCTCCGGCATCGACTCCCCGGCCGACCTGGCGGGGAAGCGGGTCGCCCTCGGCCACGGCTCCTGGCAGACGACGCTGCTGCTGCTCGCGCTCGACCAGGCCGGGCTGACCTGGCGCGACATCGAACCGGTCGACGCGGGGAACGAGGGCGCGCAACTGCTCCTGGACGGCAAGGTCGACGCCTGGACCGGCAGCTACCCCGCGCTCGCCGCGCTGGAGAGCGAGACGCAGCCGCGGACGCTGATCGAGACCGAGGGGCTGTTCAGCCACCGCTCGCTGTGGTTCACGCGGCGCGACTTCGCCGTCCGGCACCGCGACACGCTCGCGGCCATCGTCGGGGCGTTGCAGGAGTCGGACGCCTGGATCCGCGCCAACCCCCGCGAGGCGGCCGCGCTGTTCGCCGCCGACGACGGCGGCGACCTCGACACGTGGGAGCACGCGCTGCGCGGCCGTCCGTTCGGGCTGCTCCCGGTCAGCGACGACTTCGTCGCCGAGCAGCAGCGGGCCGCCGACCTGCTGCACGCCAACGGCCTGATCGACCGGAAGATCACCGTCGCCGACGCCGTCCTCCCGGACCTGGCCGATCTGGTCGCCCGCGACTAGCCGACGCGGGACGCACGACCAGCAGCACCCCGGCTCCGGCGACCGCCATGCCCGCGACGGTGCTCGCGGTGAGGCCCTGCCCGAGCAGCGGGACGGCGAGCAGCGCGGTCGCCGGCGGCACCAGGTAGAGCAGGCTCGTCGCCACCCCGCCCGAGCCGCGCCGGAGCAGGACGAACAGGAGGATGAGGGCGCCGATCGAGTTGACCGTCGCCAGCCACACCAGTGAGCCCAGGGCTTCGGCCGTCAGCGGCAGGCCGAGCCCGCCGTGGACGAGCGCGAGGGGGAAGCAGGTGAGGGCGGCGCCGATCAACTGGATCGTCGTCCCGGTGCGGAGATCGACGGAGTGGCCGAACCGTTTCTGGTAGAGCGTTCCGGCGGCCAGCCCGACCAGCGCCACGCCCGTGAGCGCGTACCCGGTGAGCCGGCCGCCGGCGGCCAGCCGCTCGCTCACCGAGAGGGCCACCCCGGTCAGGCCGAGCCCGAGCCCCGCCCACTGGCGCCGGGTCAGCCGTTCGGAGAACAGCGGAACCGCGATCGCGGCCACGATGAGGGGGCAGGCACTGAGGATCAGGGCGGACGTCCCGGCGGGGACGCCGCGTCCCAACCCCAGGAAGACACCGCCGAGCTGCACCGTTTGCAGCAGCGTCCCGGCGACGAGGAGGTGGCCCCAGACGCGGCGGCCGGACGGCCACGGTGCCCGGGTGGCCAGGGCGAACGAGCCGAGGACGAGGGCGGCGAGCAGGAAGCGCCAGGCCACCAGGGCGAGCGAGTGGCTGCTGCGCGCGCCGATGGACCCCGCGACGTAACCGCTGCTCCAGACGGGGACGAACGCGACCTGGACCGCGACCGTCGAGAGGCGTCCGGGCGGACGCCGGTCCGCCCCTCCCGCCCGACCCGGATACCCCCTCAAGGACAGGCGCCGCTCTAGGAGAGGGCGTCGTCCGGGGTGGCCGGGACGCGCAGGAGGGTCAGGAGGCGGCGGCGCAGGGCGGCGAAGCCGGGGGCGTCCACGGCCCGGGGATGGTCCAGGTCGACGCCGATCGCCTCGACGATGCGGCCGCCGTCCAGGACCAGGAGGCGGTCGGAGAGCAGGATCGCCTCATCGACGTCGTGGGTCACCAGGAGCGCCGCGAACCCGTGGGCGGCGCGAAGGCGGGTGAAGAGGGCCTGCATCTTCAGCCGGTTGAGCGCGTCCAGGGCGCCGAACGGCTCGTCCAGCAGGAGCAGTTCGGGCCGGCGGACCAGGGCGCGGGCGATCGCGACCCGCTGGGACTGGCCGCCGGACAGCTCGGCGGGCCAGGCGTCGCCGCGATCGGCCAGGCCGACCTCGGCGAGCGCGGCGGCGGCGCGGGACGCGGCCTCCCCGGTGCGGACGCCCAGAGCCACGTTCGCCGCCACCCGCTTCCACGGGAGGAGGCGGTGCTCCTGGAACACCACGGCACGCGAGGCGGGCACCGACACGGTCCCGGACGCCTCGTCGTCGAGCCCGGCCAGGATGCGCAGCAGCGTGCTCTTGCCCGAGCCGCTGGCGCCGAGCAGCGCGACCACCTCGCCGCGGTCGATGGCCAGGTCGACCCCGTCCAGGACGGTCGTGCCGCCGAACGAGCGGCGCACCCCGGCGGCCTCGACTAGGCGGCTCGCAGTCCGCGTCGCCATGCCAGCAGCCTCCTCTCTCCCATCCGCAGGGCCAGGTCCGACAGCAGGCCGAGCAGCGCGTACACCAGCAGGCCCAGCACCACGACCTCGGTCTGGGAGAACTCGCGCGCCTCCATCATCATGAAGCCGAGCCCGCTCTGCCCGTTGACCTGCTCGCCGACGACCAGGCTCAGCCACCCGGCGGAGAACGCCAGCCGCAGCCCGAGGAACAGCGAGGGCATCGCCCCGGGCAGCACCACGTGCCGGACGCGTTCCGACCAGGTCAGCCCGCAGGTGCGGGCGGCCTCGACCAGCCGCTCGTCGATGTCGCGGATGCCGGCGTAGGTGTTGAGGTAGATCGGGAAGAACGCGCCCAGCGCCACCAGCGTGACCTTCAGCGACTCCCCGATGCCCAGCCAAATGATCAGCAGCGGGACCAGGCCGAGGTGCGGCAGCATCCGGGCCGCCTGGACGGTCGGGTCGACCAGGTCGTCGCCGGCGCGCACCAGCCCCGCGATCGCGCCGAGGACCAGCGCGACCGTGCCGCCGATCAGCAGCCCGAGCACGGCCCGTTGCAGCGAGTCGAGCAGCGAGGCCCCGAGCGTGCCGTCCCGGGACAGCCGCCACGCCGCCTCCAGCACCGCACTGGGCGGGGGCAGCTTGTCCGGGGCCAGGACGCCCGCGCGCGCCGTCCCCTCCCAGACCGCCAGCAGCATGATCGGCGTGGTCAGCCGCCGGACCCGGAGGCTCACCTGAAGATCCCCGAGTACCGCTCGTCCACCCGGGCCCTCATGTCGACCTTGCCGGGGATCAGGTCCAGCCCGGCGAATCCGTCCGCGATCCTCTGCAACTCGGCGCCTACGGTGGCGTCCACGGGGGCGAGCGGCTGCGCGCTGCGGGCCAGCGCCCGCCGGGTGGCGTCCTCGGGGATCTTCAGCTCCGGGGCCAGGACCCTCGCGCGGTCCGCCGGGTTGGCGCGCCCCCAGTCGGTCACCCGCCGGTACTGTTGCAGGAACCCGGTGAGCTGCTCGGCCTTCTCCTTCAGCGCCTCGGGCGAGACCAGGACGTACTCGCGGTTGTTGGCGAGCCCGCTCGCGTCCGCGAGGACTCTCACCCCGGGCCGCTCGGCCAACGCGAAGTACGGGTCCCAGATGATCCAGGCGTCGATCCGGTCGTTGTCGAACGCGGGCCGCCCCTCGGCCGGTTTGAGGTACCGGATCTGGACGTCCTCGGCCGTCATCCCGTTGGACTCCAGCAGCCGGAGCAGCAGCCAGTGCACGTTGGAGCCCTTGTTGAGCCCGATCGTCCTGCCCTTGAGGTCCCGGAACGACCGGAACCCCCTGCTCTCCTTCACCAGCACCGCCTCGCCCCTGGGGACGGGCGCCGAGGTGCCGATGATCTTGAAGTCGACGCGCCCGGCCGCCGCGAAGATCGGCGGGGCCTCGCCGACCTGGCCGATGTCGACCGATCCGGCCTTGAGCGCCTCGGTGAGCGCCGGACCGCTCTCGAACAGCGACCATTTCGTCCCCGGCGGCGCCGCGTTCCGCGCCTTGAGCAGGCTGAGCCCGCCGAACCGCTGGTAGCCGACGCGCAGCGCCCCACCGGACGCCCCGGCCTCCCGCTCACCCCCGCACGCGGTGAGCGCGCCCGATCCGAGCAGCAGGAAGAGCCCGGTGAGGGCGGCGATGATGCGGCGCATGGGTCCACGCTCCTTGCCGATCGGATCAGCACGAAAATATAGGACAAAACCGATCAGTTGACTAGGTTATTGGGTCGCTCGGCTTGGGCCTGCTCCCCGGCCGTCGCGCCCTCCGGGATCGACCGCCTCGGGCGCGCGGCCATCCTGGACCCGCCGGATGCCTGGACCTCGACCCCCGGGGCATGCCTATTATTTCGATATGGAATTGGGGGAAACTGACCCGCGGGTCGCCGCTCTGCTGCCGCGCCCGGACCGTTCGGTCGTCGCCGTGGAACCGCCGGGTGACGGCGACGGGTACTGGGCTGGAGCGCCCAGCGCCGTCGAGAGCGAGGGGTGGATCTACCTGGCGTACCGGTTGCGGCGGCCCATCGGGAAGGGCCGCGGCTACGCGGTGGTGGTCGCCCGCTCCGCCGATGGCGAGCGCTTCGAGCCGCTGGTCACGATCGGCAAGGACGCCATGGAGGCCGAATCCCTGGAGCGGCCCGCCCTCGTCCGGACCGCCGAGGGAACGTGGCGGCTCTACCTGAGCTGCGCCACGCCGGGAACCAAGCACTGGCGCGTGGAGGTGCTCCAGGCCGCCGCCCCGGACCGGTTCAGCGCCCGCGACCGGCGGGTCGTCCTGCCCGGCGACGAGAAGACGGGCGTGAAGGATCCGGTGATCGTCCGGCACGGCGGCCGCTGGCACCTGTGGGCCTCATGCCATCCGCTGGCCGACGCGGCCGAGGCCGACCAGATGACCACCGAGTACGCCACCAGCGCCGACGGGCTGGAATGGATCTGGCACGGGACGGCTCTCAGCCCCCGGCCGGGCGAGTGGGACGCCCGGGGCGTGCGGGTCAGTGCGGTGCGCTTCGCGCCCGACGGGATCGTGGCGGCCTATGACGGCCGGGCCAGCGCGGCCGAGAACTTCGAGGAGCGCACCGGCTTCGCCCTCGGCGACGACCCCGCCGCGCTCTCGGCCGTCGGATCCGCCCCGTGGGCGTCCTCGTCCCACCACGGCGGCGGGTTCCGCTACCTGGACGCCCTCACCACTCAGGACGGTCGCCTCCGTCTGTTCTACGAGGTGACTCGTGCGGACGGAGCGCACGAGCTGCGTACCGAGTTGCGCTGACCGGTCCCGTGTCTCAGCGCGCGTGCGGACGGCCGTTGCGGGCTTGGCGCTGGCCGTCCGGCCGCGCGCCCACCCGCCCGCCGGAGGCCTCCTTCGGCTCCAGCCAGTCGCCGAAGTCCTCGCCGGTGACCTTCTCCAGCAGCTTGACGTCGGCCTCGAACAGGGGGATGAGGGCCTCGCGCTGCTCCCAGGTCAGCGGCCGCCGGGCCGGGCCGTTGCGCTGGAGCGCGCGTTCCAGCGGCGCGGCGACCCGGGTGGCCAGGTCGCCGGGCAGGGCCGCGCCCGCCGCCACACCGGCCCGCAGCATCCGCGAAAGGACGCGATGACGCGTCGTGCGGCCGGGATGCACGGTGACGTTCTCCCGCGGGACCTCGGTGAGGATGCCCGGCTCGACGTTCAGGAACGAACAGATGCGGTCCAGCGTCGGCGCCGGCCGCTCCAGCAGTTCGCGGTACCGGAAGACCAGGACCTGCTCGCGGGGGAACAACCCGTACAGGTGCTCCAACTGCTCGCCGTACCGGCCCAGCCGGACGTAGTGCCAGAAGGCCGCCCAGCCCGCGTCGATCCGCCGGTCCTCCTCCCGGCAGGCGAGGACGACGTCGTCGATGGGCTCCAGCCCGGCCGACCACAGATGCGTCCAGTTGGAGTGGGCCCGCTCCACCGGATCGCGCAGAACGGCGATCAGCCGGGCCTCGGGGATCAGCTCGTGGATGCGCCGCTGGGCGGCCCGGTCGTACAGGTAGAACGGGGTGGACTCCCCGCGCAGCGCGCCGGGCGGGGCATCCGCGAACAGCGCCTCGTACTCCGCCCTGCGCCAGACGTGCTCCCGGTAGGTCTGCGCGTCACCCGGCCCTCCCCGGGTCGGAGGGGGCGCGCCGCCGGTCAGGAAGAACTTGGGCTCCTTCACCGCCGACAGGTGGAGCCCGGGGTGACCGGCCAGCGCCGCGTGCAGCGCGGTGGTCCCCGTCTTCGGAGCACCGATCACCAGGAAGTCCGGCAGGGCCATCACGTCCTCCTAGCGCGACCTCGACCAAGTGCACTATATCTACCAATTAAGTAGGTAACTAGCCCGTGCCATCCCCGAAACCAGATATCGCCTGACGGCCTCGGGAGATCGACGTGGCCGAGGCCGCTCGCGGTCCCAGGCGCTTCAGCGCAGACCTGCCGGCGCCGGGGATCACTCGATCACGCCGAACTGGCCGTCACCCGTAGGCTGGACGTCTCTGAATCCGAATTCCACATGTCGCACAAGCGGCCACCTCCGATGCGAGCGATCCGGCACGCCTGGCTGACCGAACAGGTCCGCCGGGCGCACAGCGAGTCCCGCGGCATCTACAGCGGCCAGCGCGTACACGCCGAACTCACTCTCGGCCCGGGCATCCAGGTCGGACACGGAGCCGTGGAAATGCTGATGCGCCGCGCCGGGCCGCGCGGCCTGCCCGGCTCCCGGCGGCGCCGTCCGGTCCACCAGACCTCGACAGCAGCCGACCTCGTCGATCGCCGATTCGTTCGGGGACCGACCCGCCCCGGTAGCCGGGGTCGATCAGGACCGGCAGTTGGCCGGTGCAGGGGTACACCGCAGGTGCGGCAGGCGTTGCGGTTGGCGATCGATTGGTAGCAGGCGTGCACGGCCGGGCACGGCGTGTTGTCGCACGACCTGCCCGAGCCGTTCACGCCCGGCTATCCCAAGTCGCTGGTGCGCAGGCAGGACGTCGCCCGAGCGCGCCAGTTGCTCAAGGAGGCAGGTAGGGAGGGCGTCACGGTCGAGCTGGTCATCGGCCCGGTCTCGCCCGAGGCCATGCCCATGTGTACGGTGCTGGCGAAGGGCGCCGCCGAGATCGGGATGCCCATCAAGGTCCGGCAGGTCGACATCGCCACGCTGACTCACCCGCCCGAGGCCGGCCTCCGTGAGCTGCGGTCGATCTCCGAGAAGGCGCAGGCCACCGGCGACCAGGCCGAGCGGGTGCGGCTCACCGAGCGGATGTACCGGATCCGGACCGACCGCGGCGGCTGGATCATCCCGTTCATCGCCAACGTCGAGAACGCCCACAAGGTCCAGACCGGGCGGCTGGCCCAAGAACGACTTTTCCGGACGGACGTTCGGCAACGCCCGCTTCGAGCAGGTCTACCCGGCCTCCGGCTGACCCGCGGCAGGGGCGCGGGTCAGCCGTTACGCCGGGGTCAGCGGACGGGCGTCGGAATGATCGGCAGCGTGATCGACGACTGGTGCTCCGGGTCGTGCAGGACGGCCTGCGACGCGGGCTGCGTGGTCGTGTCGGCGCCGAACTTCCCGCCCGTGTTCGGGTTCCGGTCGTACATCGGGAAGTTGCTGCTGGAGATCGCCAGCCGGATGCGGTGGCCCGCCTTGAACATGTTGCTGGTCGGCCACAGCTTGATCGTGTACTTGTAGACCTCCCCGGGGGTGATCAGCTCCGGCTTCTCCAGCGAGACCCGGTACCGGGCGCGCTGGATGCCGTCCCGGACCAGCATCGAGGTACCGTCCGGCTGGACGTCGGTGAGCTTCGCCGTCCAGTCGGTGTCCCTCGCCGAGGACCTGGCGTACAGCGTGACCGAGATCGGGCCGGTGACCTCGGTGTCCTTGGTGAGCCGCGGGGTGCTGTAGACCAGCACGTCCCGCCGCTGCTCGACGGACCGCTGGTCCCGCGGGCCGCCGGGCACCGAGCTCTGGAAACGGCCGCCGACGCTCGGTACCGGGTTCGCCGGGTCGTACTGGTACTGGTCGGCCTTCTCGTCCGTCGCGGGCGCGGTGGTATCGAGCGTGCCGCCGCCGGCCGCCGTGTTCGCGTCGCCCTTGCTGTGCAGGTAGTACGTGGTGTTGGCGGTGCCGGGGATCGGCCAGGAGTCAGCCGTGCGCCACTTGTTGGCGCCCATCACGAAGACCTTCACCGGCGGATCCTTGTCCACGCCGTTGTCGATCCCCTTCAGCCAGTGGTCGAACCAGCGGAGGTGCAGATCGCCCACCGCGACGACCGCCTCCGGACCGAAGTCGACGTCGCCCACCTTGCTGCCCGAGCCGCCGTGCGTCCACGGCCCGACGAGGAGCTGCGTGCCCTGCCGGGCGACCTCGGACCCGCCCTGGGCGCGCATCCCGGCGAAGTTCTCCACCGTCCCGTTGAGGAAGATGTCGGACCAGCCGCCGAAATTCAGCGACGGCACCTTGACCTGCGGATACTTCGTGCGGATGCTCCAGCGCTTCCAGTAGTCGTCGTCGCTCGGGTGCTCGATCCAGTCGAAGTAGTACGGCGCGATGCGGTGGTCCTCCGGGTACAGCGGCGGGAAGTTGTTCAGCGGCTGGTACCGGTACCACTTGGTGTGCAGGTCCCGCGACGCCTGGGTCATCTCCGCCCGCAGCTTCGCGCCGTCCGGGAGCTTGCTGATGACGCCCCCGTTGAGGAAGGTCAGCAGCCAGTCCTGGATGAACGCCTGGTACAGCGCGCCGCCCTCGTAGGTCCATCCGTCGTAGATGTCGGAGGACGTGAACGCCGGGGCGATCGTGACCAGGTGCGGAGGCGTGAGGGTGGCGGGCAGCCACTGCGTGAGCCCTGGATAGGAGAACCCGTACATGCCGACCTTGCCGTTGGAGTGCGGCAGAGCGGCGGACCACTCGATGGTGTCGTAGCCGTCCTCAGCCTCAGTCCGGTACGGGTAGAAGGTGCCGTCCGACTTGTACTCGCCGCGGACGTCCTGCACCACGACGAGGTAGCAGGCCTTGGCGTAACGGTCGGGGGCGCCGTAGACGAAGCTCAGGGCGCCCTCCTTGTTGTAGGGCAGCCGCATCAGGATGACGGGGAACCCGCCGTCCCCTTTCGGCGTGAACACGTTGCTGCGCAACACCGTCCCGTCCCGCATAGTGGCAGGGACGTCCTTCTGGACACTGAATTCGCATTCCTGCGCCTTCGGCGGGGCGCCGGCCGCCGCCCCGGGCGCGGCGGAGACGCCACCCAGCAGCACCACAGCCGCCGCTAAGAGGGACAGCCGCCAGCTGCGACTTCTTCTGTCCGCCCAGATCGTCCGCCGTCTCGCACGCATCGCCGCAACCCCTTCCTGGCCGGGGCGGCCGGGCCGCCCATCGACTGTTCGACGTCCTCGGGCGGAGCATCTCATGATCACGACGGCTGGTCAGGAGGGCGGTCAGGGCCTGTCGGCCGAGCGGTCGATCGGTGCGCCGAACGGTATGTTTGTGGCGAATTGTCTGACTCGACACAACCGGTCCCCAAAATGCGGAGACAAGTCGGACAACCCGAAAACACCGTTTCCGACCATGCATTGAGGTTTTCTCTGCAAGATCGATTCGGGCGCCAGGGGGTGCGCGGGCCTGTACCGGCAGGGCGCAGTGGGCGCTAGCGCGCGAGCACCTCGGGGGTCCGGGGGGCGCCCCCCGGGTGGACGCCAGGCTCCGGCGAAGTTGAGCCCGAAGGGCTCAACGAGCATAAGGGAGCAAGTGGGCGATACTGGGATTGAACCAGTGGCCTCTACCGTGTCAAGGTAGCGCTCTCCCACTGAGCTAATCGCCCTTGCGTGTACTGCGAGGTGGAGACGGGATTTGAACCCGTGTACACGGCTTTGCAGGCCGTTGCCTCGCCTCTCGGCCACTCCACCAGAGCGAGGCCGTCGGCCTCTCAGAGCGGACGACGGGATTCGAACCCGCGACCCTCACCTTGGCAAGGTGATGCTCTACCAACTGAGCCACGTCCGCGTGCCGGCTCCGGGGTTCCTCCCGGCGCGCATGGCCAACTCTAGCGGAACCCCGGGGCTGGTGCGTACTCGGCGTCGGTGGCCTCGGCGTGCAGGGAGTTCCAGAACGCGAGCTCGCTGTCCTCTTCGAGGTGGGCGATGCGGCCCCAGAACTCGCGGTCCTCGGCCTCGTGCGCGGCGGCGAGGGAGAGGGCGGGCATGACGGTGGTGCCGGCGTCGGCGGCGTCGAGGTCGGCCGGGGTGACGTCGGCGGGGAGGGTCACCGGGGTCGCGGGGCGGTGGTGCTTGCCGCGCTTGCGGACGCGGATGGGCGCGGCCGTGGGGGCCTTCGCGGCGGCGGCGCGTCCGGCGGCGAGGGCGACGGTGCCGCAGAGGACGAAGGCGAGGATGCCGCCGAGCACGACCTCCTGGGTGGGGAAGGGCTGGTCGGGGGAGCTGTGCTCGCGCTCCTGGGTGTTGGTGGACGCGGCGGGCGCCCCCACCTTGTCGACGGTCGGGGTCGGGGCGGCGTGCCGGGGGGTGTACTTCGGGGCCTCGACCTTGATCTTGCCCGGGTAGCCGAAGCCGACGACGGAGTCCATGTCGCGGGTCTTGCGCATGAGCTTGTAGCCGTCGGCGTTGGCCTCGATCGTGTGCAGGGTCTTGCCGTCGACGCGCTCGACGAGGCCGACGTGGTCGATCTGGTCGGGGTCGCCGGAGCCGTTCCAGTCGAAGAAGACGAGGGCGCCCGGCTCCGGGGTCCTGCCCCAGGCGTCGTGCTTGCGGAACCACTCGGCGTGCTCGACCGTCGAGGCGAACTGCCCGGCCTGCTCGGTGACGCCCGCCTTGTCGGCGGCCCAGGCGAGGAACATGTCGCACCAGGGGGCCGTCTTGAAGTAGGAGTCGTGGTCGCCGTCGATGTTGGCGGTGTACCAGTCGCCGAACTTGGTGTAGCCGTCGCCCTTCTCGGTGTAGCCGAGCTGGCTCTTGGCCACGTCGAGCAGCTTCTTGCCGATCGGGTCCATCACGCTCCCTGCCGCCTGACAACCGCCGTCTGACTGCGTTCGGGCAGGAGGCGCCCGACCGGGTGGTGACCGAACGTGTTAGGTCACGTTCCGATCTCGACGGAATGTAGTGCAGGTAAAGAGGTAGCGGCAAGTCGTTCCGGGAGAACGGGCGAAACGGACCACTCAGAAGTATCCCCGGGGAAGGACGGTCACCGGACACGGAGCCGCGCGCAGCACCTTCAGCGCCACCTCGCCGAGGAAGACGCGGTGGACGGAGGCGTCCTCGCTCGACGCGCACACCAGGATCTCGCCCTCGGCCCAGTCGAGATCGCCCATGGCGTCGGCGACGTCGTCGCCCTCGGCGAGTTCGGCGGAGACGTCCTCGGGCGGGAGTTCGGCGGAGTCGGTGGCGAGGCGGATGGCCAGTGCGAGGTCGTCGCGGAGCCGCTCGGGGTGGGCGTCGCCGAGCGCGAGCGTGACCAGGCGGAGCGGGACGTCCAGCCGTTCGGCGGCCTGCGCGGCGCGGATCACGGCGTCGTCGCACTGGGGGCGCCGGACGTACATGACCGTGATCCGCTCCAGGTCCTCCGGCGGCGTGTAGCCGGACGGGGTGAGCATCACGGCCTCGGTCGCCGAGTGCAGCAGGTGGTCGGCGGCGGCGCCGACGCTAATCCGGCCCCGTGCGCCGCCCTCGGGGGAGCCGACGACGATGAGGTCGGCGCCGGTGCGGCTGGCCAGCAGGGTCAGGCCCCGCCCGACGCCGCGTCCCTCCTGGACGAGGAGGTCGACGGGCAGGTCGTCCAGGTACGCGGCGGCCTGTTCCAGTAATGCGCGGGCCTCGCCCGGCGCGGCGGGCACGTCGGGCGGGTGGACGATGGCGACGCTCAGCCGTCCGCCGGTCAGGCCGACGATGGCGCGGGCCAGCCCGAGGGCCTCCCGGCCGCCCGCGTCGTGGGCGTATCCGGCCAGGACGTGTTCACCGATCATGTACGGAGCATTCCCTCCGCGCGGCGGGTCAGACGTGGGCCGCCTCGGCATGCTCTTGTCATGATTTGGGGTAACTTTCCTAGATTGCATGGGATTGATGCTATTTGGGGGGTTCAATGGAGCGCGAGGTGCCCGATCTCGACACCGGCCGCTGGACGATCGATCCGGTCCACTCGGAGATCACCTTCACGATCCGGCACCTGATGACGACGGTGCGCGGCTCGTTCCCCGACTTCGGCGGGGAGGTGGTGATCGGCGCGGATCCGCTCGACTCCAGCGCGACGGCCGAGATCCAGATGGCCTCGATCGACACCCGCAGCGCCGAACGCGACGAGCACGTCCGCTCCGCCGACTTCCTCGACGTGGAGAACCACCCGGTCATGACCTTCGTTGGGACCGGCGTGGAGCCCGCCAGCGTGGGCCGCCGCGCCCGCGTCCCCCGCTACCACCTGGACGGCGAGCTGACGATCAAGAAGGTCACCCGGCCCGTCCGGCTGCTGGCGGAGTTCCACGGCGTCGAGGCCGACCCGTGGGGCGGCGTCCGGGCCGGGTTCACCGCGACCGCCTCGATCAGCCGCCGCGACTTCGGCATCGAGTTCAACGTCCCGCTCCAGGGCGACAAGGTCATGCTCGGCGACACGATCGGCATCGCGTTGGAGATCCAGGTCGTCCACGCACCCGCCGGCTAAGACCGGGTCAGGACGCGGCGCGCGTCAAAGCCAGCAGGTCGCGGGCCGGCCCGGCCGGACGCTGACCGGCGGGCCACACCGCGCGCAGCGGACGGGACAGGTCCAGTTCCGGGACGGGCACGCGGACCAGCCGTCCGCTCGCCAGCTCGTCGGCCACGGCGAGATCGCTCACCACGACCGGGCCCGCGCCCGAGACGGCCGCCGCCTTCAACGCGGTCGTGGAGGCGAGCTGGAGCAGCGGCGCCGCCGTCCCGCCGTGGGCGGCCAGCGCCAGGTCGAGGATCTCGCGGGTGCCCGAGCCCTCCTCGCGCAGGACGAGCGGCGTCCGCGCCAGCTCGGCCGCGCTCACCCCGGAGCGGCGCCGCGCCCAGGGATGCGCCGGGGAGACCACGACGACGAGGTTGTCGGCCGCCACGGCGGCGCCGTTCAGCCCGGCGGGCGTCCGCCGGCCCTCCACGAACCCGAGGTCGGCCTCGCCGCCGCGGACCTGCTCGGCCACCTGCGTGGAGTTCGCCGTGCGCAACGTCACCGCGACGTCCGGGCGGACGGACTTCAACGCGACCAGCCACCCCGGCATCAGGTACTCGGCGACGGTCAGGCTCGCCACCACGCGCAGCCGCCCGTCGCGCCGCTCGCGCAGCGCCGACAGGCCCGCGTCCAGCGCCTCGGCGGCGTCGACGACCTGGCGCGCCCACCCGGCGACCAGCACGCCCGCCTCGGTGGGCCGCGACCCGCGTGGGGAACGCTCCAACAAGGCCACCCCAACCTGCCGCTCCATCGAGCGGATGCGGGCGCTCGCGGCGGGCTGGGTGACGCCCAGCTCCGCCGCCGCGCGGCCGACGCTGCCCAGCCGGACGACCGCGAGCAGCAGTTCCAGGGCGCCCAGATCGGGGACGCGACGCGAGACCGCCATGCCCGCGAGCATAAGCCCGCCTTATGGGTCCATAGGCCGGTGACCTCTACCGACGCGGTTCCGGCGGGGCCACGGTGGACGCATGGGTATCGCCACCGCACCACCCGCCCGCCTGCCGCTCGGGGAACTCGACCGCCCCGCCGGCCTCTTCCGGCACCTCGGGCCCAACTGGTACGCGGCGGTGATGGGCACCGCGATCGTGGCGAACGGCGCGAACGCGCTGCCGGTGGGGTTCCCGGGGCTGCACGCGTTCGCCGTCGCGGTGTGGGCGGCGTCGCTGGTGATGCTGCTGGCGCTGATGGCGGCGCGGGGCGTCCATCTCGTCCGGCATCGGGACGTGGCGCGGTCGCAGCTCCTGGAGAACTCGGCGACGGCCGTCTTCTATGGCTGCCCGCCGATGGCGATGCTCGCGGTCGGCTACGGGACGCTGGTGCTCGGCCCCGGCGTGATCGGCCTCCAGGCGGCGGTCGCGGTGGACGCCGTCCTGTGGACGCTCGGCACCATCTACGCCGTCGCCGTCGCGGCGGGCGTGCCCTACCTCATGATCACGCGGCTGGAGCCGGGCCGCGCGGACCCGACCTGGCTGCTCCCGGTCGTCGCGCCGATGGTGGCGGCGGCGCTCGGGCCCGCGCTCGTCCCGCACCTGCCGCCCGGGCAGGGCGCCGCGACGCTGCTGTACGGCTGCTACGGGATGTTCGGCGCGAGCCTGCTGGGCACGCTCGTCCTGCTGCCCGGGATCTGGAGCGCGCTCGCCGCCGGACGGACGGCGCCGGTCATGACGCCGACGCTGTTCCTCGTCCTCGGGCCGCTGGGGCAGTCCACCACGGCGGTCGTGCAGATCGCCGGGGCGGCGGGACGGGCGCTCCCGGAGTACGCCGAGGCGACGCGGGCGTTCGCCGTCCTGTACGGGACGCCGGTGCTCGGGTTCGCGCTGCTCTGGCTGGCGCTGGCCGGGACGGCGAACGCGCGGGCGCTGCGCGGCGGCATGCCGTTCGCGATGACGTGGTGGGCGTTCACGTTCCCGGTCGGCACGTGCGTGACAGGCGCGTCCGGGCTGGCGCGGACCACGGGGTTGGACGCGCTGACCGGTGTCGCCGTCCTGCTCTACCTGCTGCTCGTCACCGCCTGGGCCGTCGCCGGATACCGGACGCTCCTGGGTGCGGTGAGCGGCCGCCTGTTCCTGCCCGCGCCCCCCGCTTCGGCGCCGCCGAACCACCCCGCGCGGGCCGGAGTAGGCCACGGGGTCTGACGCTCCGTGTAATGGAACGGTTGCGATCAGTTCATGTACGAGTACGATCGGGCTGTCGTCCCACGCGTACCGGCCCCGGGCCGGCGAGATCCGAACAGAGGCGGCGGTGTTACCGATCAAAAGGTTGGAACTGCGTTCGGGGCGGCCTCCCGCGGAGCTGACCAGCTTCGTCGGCCGCCGGGAGGAGCTGGCGGAGATCACGCGGCTCCTCGACCGGTGCCGGCTCGTCACGCTGATGGGGCCGGGCGGGGTCGGCAAGACGCGGTTGTCGCTGCGGGCTGCGGCCTCGCTCGCCGGATCGTTCCGCGACGGGGTGGCCTTCGTCGACCTGTCCGCGCTGCACGAGCCCGGTCTGCTCACCCAGACCGTAGGCGAGACGCTCGGGCTGCCCGACCACAGCCCGGCCGCCGCGCTGGACGCCCTCGTCCACCACCTGGCGGACCGCGAGCTCCTGCTCGTCCTCGACACCTGCGAGCACCTCGTGAACGCGTGCGCGATGCTCTCGGAGGTGCTGCTCCAGAACGCCGCCGGGCTGCGGATCATCGCCACCAGCCGCCAGCCGCTCGACATCCCCGGCGAGCACACGCTGGTGGTCGCGCCGCTCGCCCGTCCCGAACCCGGCCACTACGACCCCGACCTGCCCGGCGACGCGGTGACGCTGTTCGCCGAGCGCGCCGCCGCCGTCGTCCCCGGCTGGACGCTCACCCCCCGCAACCGCGCGGCGGTGGCGCTGCTGTGCCACCGGCTCGACGGTATCCCGCTGGCGATCGAGCTGGCCGCCGTCCAGCTCCGGGCGCTGTCGGTGGAGCAGATCGTCGACCGGCTCGACCGCCGCCTCCTCCAGGTGCGCGGCCGCCGCTCCGGGCTGCCCCGGCACCAGACGCTGCGCGCCGCGATCGACTGGAGCCACGAGCTGTGCTCGGCCGACGAGCGGCTGCTGTGGGCGCGGCTGTCGGTGTTCGCCGCCGACGTCGACCTCGACACCGCCGAGCAGGTCTGCGCGGACGAGGCGCTGCCCGCCGACCGGGTCTTCGAGGTGGTCGCCGGGCTGGTCGACAAGTCGGTCGTGCTGCGCGTCGACCGGGACGGCGCCGTCCGCTACCGGATGCTCGACATCATGCGCGAGTACGGCGCGCACCGGCTGGAGGAGGCCGGGGAGGCCGAGCCGATGCGCGCCCGCGCGTTCGAGCGGTTCGCCGACGCGATCCGCGAGGCGGCGGGCGGGCTGGGCGGCGCCGCGCAGACCCGCTGGCTGGCCTGGTTCCGGCGCGAGCAGGCCAACGTCCGCGACATGATCGACTACGGGCTGCGGCGGGCGCCGGGCGACGTGCTCTGCGCGGTCACGCTCGGGCTGGGCCGGCTGTTCGCCCTACAGGGCATGACCGGCGAGGCGCGGCACTGGTCGCTGCGCGTCATCGAGAGCCGCGAGCACGTCCCCGGGCCGGAGTGGACGGAGGTGCTGGCGCTCGGCGGGGTCCTCGCCGCCCTCCAGGCCGACCTGCCGCCCGCCCGCGACCTGCTGCGCCGCGCCGAGGCCCGCGCGCTCGCGGGCGGCGACGCGCGCGGCCTCGGCTACGTCCGGCTCGCCGAGGGCGTGGCGGCGCTGTGCGGCGGCGACCTGGAGGAGGCCACCGCCCGGCTGGAGGAGGCGCGCGACCTGCACCGCCGCGCCGCCAACACCGACGTGCTCGTCCCGATCACCGGCGTGTTCCTCGCGGTGGCGCGGACGATGGCGGGCGACGGCGCCGCCGGCGTCGCGCACGCCGACGAGGTCGTCCGGGCGATGGAGGCGGCGGGGGAGCAGTGGTGCCGCTCCTACGGGCTGTGCGTGCGCGGCCTCGCCGCGCTCGTCGGCGGCGACCCCGGCGCCGCGCTGCCCGACCTGCGCGCCGGGCTCCGCATGAAGCGCGACATGGAGGACCGGCTCGGCGTCGCGCTCGCGCTGGACATGGTCGGCGGCTGCCTGGTCTCCCTCGGGGACGCGGTGGCGGGCGTCCGGCTGCTCGCCGCCGCCGACTGGGCCCGCGACTACACCGGGACCTCGATGTTCGGGCCGCAGCACGCGGTCCTGCGCGAGCTGTACGAGCGGCAGGCGCGCGAGGCGCTCGGCGACACCGCGTTCGAGGCCGCCCGGCAGGACGGCGCGGGCCTCGCGATGCCCGCCGCGATGGCCGAGGCGCTGGGCGAGCTCCCGCCCGACCCGGACGACGCGTCCGCCCCGGCGGCCTCGCCCGCCGCGGCGCTGACCCGGCGTGAGCGGGAGATCGCCGCCCTGGTCGCCGAGGGCCTCACCAACCGGCAGATTGCCGAGCGCCTCGTCATCGCCAAGCGCACCGTCGACTCCCACCTGGAGCACATCCTCTCCAAGCTGGGCTTCGCGTCCCGCGCCCAGATCAGCACCTGGTTCGCCCGGGGGACGACCTAGGGACGGCCTGAGCCGTGTCGATGACGGTCACGTCCCTCGCCCGGCGGCTCGGGACGTGACCGCGCCTCGGTCAGAAGGGGCGGGGCGGCGACGCGGCCAGGCG
This sequence comes from Actinomadura terrae, assembly GCF_022751215.1. Taxonomy (GTDB): domain Bacteria; phylum Actinomycetota; class Actinomycetes; order Streptosporangiales; family Streptosporangiaceae; genus Spirillospora; species Spirillospora terrae. Next base: position 913,320 of record NZ_JAICDG010000003.1, read on the forward strand.
GCGGGCGGCCAGTTCGGCGTACAGCGCGGCGCCGTCGGCCAGGACGCCGCTGTCGTAGCGGGCCTCGGGGGAGTGGTTGAAGGCGGCCGTGGCCGGGTCCAGGTCGGGCGGGCACGCGCCGAGCGCGATGAACGCCGACGGCACCTCGTTGCAGATGAACGAGAAGTCCTCGGAGGCGGGCATCGGACGCGGCGCGGCGGCGTAGCGGTCCTCCCCGTAGGCGTCCCGGACGGTGTCGGCGACGAACGCGGCCTCGCCGCCGTCGTTGACCGTGACGGGGTAGTCGGCGAAGTAGGTGACGTCGGCCTCCAGGCCGTGGGCCCGGGCGAGGCCCTCCAGCAGTTCGACCGTGCGCTCCTTCAGCCGCTCGTGCGCGGCGCGCGAGAACGAGCGGACGGTCCCGGAGAAGGACGCCTCGTCCGGGATGACGTTGTCCACCGTCCCGGAGTGGAACGATCCGATCGTGATGACCACGGGGTCGAACGCGTCGAACGCGCGGGTCACCATCGTCTGGAGCGCGGTGATCATCTCGGCCGCGACGGGCAGCGGGTCCTTGGCGCGGTGCGGCGTCGAGCCGTGCCCGCCCGCGCCCCGGACGGTCACCCGCAGCCGGTCGGCGGCCGCCATGATCGGCCCGCCCCGGCTGGAGAAGGTCCCGTTCGGCAGCCCGGAGGAGAACACGTGCAGCGCGTAGGCGGCGACCGGGCGCTCCCCGGACGCGTCCAGCACCCCTTCTTCGATCATGATGCGGGCGCCGCCGAGGCCCTCCTCGCCCGGCTGGAACATGAACACGACGTCGCCCGCGAGGTCGTCGCGGCGCGCCGACAGCAGCTGCGCCGCGCCCGCGAGCATGGTGGTGTGCAGGTCATGGCCGCAGGCGTGCATCCGCCCCTCCGCCCGCGAGATCATGTCGGCGTCGCCGCGCTCGGTGACCGGGAGCGCGTCCATGTCGCCGCGCAGCAGGACGGTCGGCCCCGGCCGGGCGCCGCGCAGCACCGCCGTCACCGAGGTCAGCCGCTTCCCGGTGGTGATCTCCAGCGGCAGGCCGTCCAGCGCCGCGAGGACCTTCTCCTGCGTGCGCGGCAGGTCGAGGCCGAGTTCGGGCTCCCGGTGCAGGTCGAGGCGCAGCCGGGCGAGGTCGTCGTGGAGCGCGGCGGCGTCGTCGCGCAGCGAACCGGGGGCGTTCGGGGATCGGCTCAATGTGTCTCCTCCTGAGCTGGCTGAAGCGGCGCTACTGGCCGATCGTCCCATCCGCCAGTTCGCGCACCACGTCCAGGTGGCCGAGATGGCGCGCGTACTCCTGGAGGACGTGGAACAGGATCCAGATCAGCGATGGCTCCTGACCCGGCTGGTCGAAGCGCCCGCCCTCCGCCGCGAAGTCCTCCAGCCGGGCCGCGCCGACGATCCGGCGGGACCGCTCGCACGTGTCGAGGAACGCGGCCCTCAGCCCGTCGAGGGTCTCCTCCTCGCCCACGTGCCAGCGGTCGTCAGGGCCGAACTCGCCGAAGGGCACCGCGATCTCCTCCGCCGCGAAGCCCCAGCGCAGCCACCGGATCTCGACGTAGGTCAGGTGCTTGAGCAGCTCCAGCGGCGTCCACCCGGACGGCAGCGCGCTCGCGCGCAGCGCCGCCTCGGGCATCCCGTCCAGCTTGCGCAGCAGCGCGTCCCGGTAGAAGTCGAGGTAACCGGCGAGCAGCTCGCGCGGGTCGGTCAGCCGCTCGGACGGTTCGGGGGGAGGTTCCACGGGCGTCACCATGATCTCGACCCTAGCCCGGCGCCTCCTGGTCTGTCAGAAGGCGGTGCTCGCCAGCCAGTGGTCGAGCAGGGCCCGCTCCCCGGTGACCGTCACGTCGGCGTCGTGCACGGCGAGCCGCCGCGTGAACACCAGCAGCAGGTCCCGGACGGGCCCGCCCAGCGCGACGTCCGCGGTCTCGCCGTCGGCGCGGTCCCAGCGCGGCCCCTCCGGCGTCCGGACGATCAGCCATCCCGGGTCGTCGGTGTCCTCGGGGTCCAGGTGGAGGGACTGGTCCTCGCCCCGCAGGGCGGCCAGCCCCGGCCGGAGCGTCTCCGCGACGGGCGAGGCCATGAACTCCAGCGCCTCGCAGATCGCGTCGGACGCGAGGTCGGGCGCGACCGTGAACGCCGCGCCGGTGGCGAGGGCCGCGTCCGCGTGGTGGACGGCCGTCTCGTGCGCCATCCGCCGCAGCCAGAACCGCACCGGCAGCGGGCCGACGAAGGGGTGCACGATCGTCTCGGGCCCCACGTCCTCGGCGGCCTTGACCAGGTCCTCGGCGCCCTCGTTCAGGAAGCCGCGCCAGACGTCCGGCGGGCCGGGGTCGGCGTCGGCCGGGTCGGGGACGGCGTCGGCCCGGCCCGTCCGCACCAGCGCGGTCGTCCAGCGGTGCGCCTGGCCGACATGCCCGACGAGGTCGCGCAGGCTCCACTCGGGGCAGGTCGGCACGGGTGCCGCCGGGTCCGCCCCCGTGACGGCCTCGGCCAGCGCGGCGGTGTGCGCGCGCAGCCCCTCGGCGAGCCGCGCGGGTTCCGGTGTGCTCATGGCGGTGTCCTCTCGTCGGGTGCCCGTTCTCCGGGTGCGCCCGTACCGTAGGAGTTCCACTCGGGTGGAGGTTCAAGTGGATGTGACGCACGCCACAGCGGAGGCGCTGGGCATCGGCGACCTGGCGGCCGTGACCGGCGTGCCCGTCCGGACGATCCGCTTCTACTGCGACGAGGGCCTCCTCGAACCGGCGCGCAGCGCGGGCGGGCACCGGCGGTTCGGGCCCGCCGCCGTGGAGCGGCTCCGGCTCGTCCGGCGGCTGCGGGGCCTCGGGCTCGGGCTGCCCGCGATCGCGTCCGTGTTGCGCGGGGAGCGGTCGGTCGGCGAGGCGGCCGCCGCCGAGCGGGCCGCGATGGACGTCGAGCTGGCGGCGCTCGCCTGGCGCCGCGCGGCGCTGCGCGCGGTCGAGGAGGCGGGTCCGGCCGAGCGAGCCGCGCGGCTGGAGCTGCTCGCCGCCGCCGAGGACGGCCCCGCCGCGCGCGACGCGCTCGCGGCGTTCTGGCGCCGCCTCGTCCTGGCGCCGGTCTCGCCCGAGATCGAGTTCTCGTTCGTGGACATGAGCGTCCCGCCGCCGCCCGAGGTCCCGACGCCGGGGCAGGTGCTCGCCTACGCCGAGATGGTCGCGCTGGTGGGGGACCGGTCGCTGGTCCGCCGGATGCTCGCGCGCGGGCGGCTGAACGTCGAGGCGGTCCGCGACGAGCGGACGCTGCTGTCCGGCATGTCGGAGGCGATCCGGCTGGCGCTGCCGAGGGTCGCCGCCGGGGAGGAGCCGCGCCCCGGGCCCGAACTGGACCTTTTCGTGGACGCGCATGCCTACGCGCGCGGCGAGCGCGACACCCCGCGGTTCCGGCGTTCGCTGCTCGCGGGCACCTCCGTGGACGCCGATCCCCGCATGCGCCGGTACTGGACGCTGTACGGCGCGGTCACCGGCGAGCGCGTCAACGGCGGCGGCGCGCACATCTGGTTGGTCGACTCCCTGGCCCGCGCGGTCGCCTGAGCCCGCTGAGCCTCCCGAGCCGCCGGGACCGCCCGGTCTGGCCGCCGGGAGAGGGGGCCCTGACCCGGGGGAATAGCGTGGGGTGTGATGCGGTTCCGGTAGCTTAATTGAAGTTTCTACTACCTTGGAGGCCGGCATGCAGTTCGGGATCTTCTCGGTCGGCGACGTCACCCCCGACCCGACGACCGGGCGCGCGCCGTCCGAGGCGGAACGGATCAAGGCCATGGTCGCGATCGCGGAGCGGGCCGAGCAGGCCGGGCTGGACGTGTTCGCCACCGGCGAACACCACAACCCGCCGTTCGTGCCGTCCTCGCCGACGACCATGCTCGGCTACGTGGCGGCGCGCACCGAGCGCCTGATCCTGTCCACCGCGACCACGCTGATCACCACCAACGACCCGGTGAAGATCGCCGAGGACTTCGCGATGCTCCAGCACCTGGCCGACGGCCGGGTCGACCTGATGATGGGACGCGGCAACACCGGCCCCGTCTACCCGTGGTTCGGCAAGGACATCCGGGACGGCATCGCGCTCGCGATCGAGAACTACAACCTGCTCCACCGGCTCTGGCGCGAGGACGTCGTCGACTGGCAGGGCGAGCACCGCACCCCGCTCCAGTCGTTCACCGCGACGCCGCGCCCGCTGGACGGCGTGCCGCCGTTCGTCTGGCACGGCTCGATCCGCAGCCCGGAGATCGCCGAGCAGGCCGCCTACTACGGCGACGGCTTCTTCGCCAACCACATCTTCTGGCCGAAGGAGCACTTCCAGCGCCTCATCGCGCTCTACCGGCGCCGCTACGAGCACTACGGGCACGGCGCCGCCGACCAGGCGATCGTGGGACTCGGCGGGCAGGTGTTCATGCGGCGCAACTCGCAGGACGCCGTCCGGGAGTTCCGCCCCTACTTCGACAACGCGCCGGTGTACGGGCACGGGCCCTCGCTGGAGGAGTTCACCGCCGAGACGCCGCTGACCGTGGGCAGCCCGGAGCAGGTCGTCGAGAAGACGCTGACGTTCCGCGACTACTTCGGCGACTACCAGCGGCAGCTCTTCCTGATCGACCACGCGGGCCTGCCGCTGAAGACCGTCCTGGAGCAGATCGACATCCTGGGCGAGGAGGTCGTGCCGGTGCTGCGCAAGGAGTTCGAGGCGCTCCGTCCGGCCCACGTCCCGGCGACCGCGCCGACGCACGCGTCCCGCGTCGCCGCCAAGCAGGCCGCCGAGCAGACCGGTGAGGAGGTCGTCCGATGAGCGGGCTCGCCGTCGTCTCCGCCGGGCTCGGGCAGCCGTCGTCCACGCGCCTGCTCGCCGACCGGCTCGCCGCCGCGACCACCGCCGCGCTCGGCCGCGACCTCCCCGTCGAGACCGTCGAGCTGCGCGACCACGCGCACGCGATCGTCGACGCGGCGCTCACCGGCTTCCCGTCGGGGGCGTTCCGCGCCGCCGTCGAGGCCGTGACCGGCGCGGACGGCCTGATCGCCGTCACGCCCGTCTTCAACGCCACCTACAGTGGACTGTTCAAGTCGTTCTTCGACGTCCTCGAACCGGGTGCGCTGGAGGGCAAGCCGGTGCTGCTCGGCGCGACCGGCGGCACCGCGCGGCACTCGCTCGCCATCGACCACGCGATGCGCCCGCTGTTCGCCTACCTGCGCGCCGCCCCCGTCCCGACCGCCGTGTACGCGGCGCCCGAGGACTGGGGTGCGGGCGCCGCCCAGACCGACCTCGCCGACCGTGTCGCCCGCGCGGGCGCGGAGCTGGCCGCGCTGGTCGAGACCCGTCCCGCGCCCGCCAGGAGCGACCCCTACGAGGACCCGGTCCCGTTCGCGGAGCTGCTCGCGGGCAACGGCTAACTTTAGAGGTGACTTATATACGCTGAGGCTGTACCTTGGTGGCCGTGCACGCCTTCGATGTGCTGGGCGACCCGGTCCGGCGCCGGATCCTGGAGGTGCTCGCGGACGGCGAGCGCTCCTCGGGCGAGGTGTCGGCGGTCATCCAGGAGGAGTTCGGGATCTCGCAGCCCGCCGTGTCGCAGCACCTGCGGGTGCTGCGCGAGGCGGGGTTCGCGGTGGTGCGCGCCGAGGGCACGCGCCGCCTCTACGCGGTCGACGCGGCGCCGCTGCGGGAGGTCGACGCCTGGCTCGACCGCTTCCGCCGGTACTGGGCCCCGCGCCTGGACGCGCTCGGGACCGAGCTGGCCCGGGGCAGGCGCGCGCGACGACCACCAGGGAGCGAATGATGATCGAAGTGACCGAGCAGATCAACGCCGTCCGGCGCCGGGTCGGCGACCGGGTGCTGGAGGCGGGCACCGCCCGCACCGCCACGATCAGCCAGAGCTACGACGCCGCCGTCGAGGACGTGTGGGACGCCTGCACCAACGCCGAGCGCATCCCGCGCTGGTTCCTGCCGATCTCGGGCGAGCTGCGGCTCGGCGGCCGCTACCAGCTCGAAGGCAACGCGGGCGGGACCATCGAGCGCTGCGATCCGCCCAAGGGGTTCGCCGCGACCTGGGAGTTCGGCGGCCAGGTGAGCTGGATCGAGGTGCGGCTGACCCCGGAGGCCGGCGGCCGGACGCGGTTCGAGCTGGAGCACATCGCCCACGTCGACGACCGCTGGGAGGAGTTCGGGCCCGGCGCGGTCGGCATCGGCTGGGACCTGAGCGTCCTCGGCCTGGCGCTGCACCTGGCCTCGGGCGGGGCCCCGATCCCGATCGGGATGGACTGGCCCGGCACGGACGAGGGCAAGGAGTTCATGCGGCTCAGCGGCGCCGCGTGGGGCGAGGCCCACGCGGCCGCCGACGGCGACGAGGCGCTGGCCCGCGCCTGCGCGGAACGCACCATCGCCGCCTACACCGGCTGACCCCCCGCGAAGGTCAGTCCGCTTCGAGGTCGCCCTCGACCTCGAGGTAGAGGCGCTTGAGGGCGTCCAGGGTGTCCTGGTCGGGGTGCTCCCACATGCCACGGTCGGCTGCCTCCAGCAGGCGCTCGGTGATGCCGTGCAGCGCCCACGGGTTGGATTCGTTGAAGAACTTCTGGTTCTCCTCGTCCAGCGCGTAGGTGTGCGCGAGCTTCTCGTACATCCAGTCGGCGACGACCCCGGCGGTCGCGTCGTAGCCGAACAGGTAGTCGACGGTCGCGGCCAGCTCGAACGCGCCCTTGTAGCCGTGCCGGCGCATCGCCGCCAGCCAGCGCGGGTTGACGACGCGGGCGCGGAACACCCGGGACGTCTCCTCGTCCAGCGTGCGGGTGCGGACGGCGTCCGGGCGGGTGCTGTCGCCGATGTAGGCCTTCGGCGCCTTCCCGGTCAGCGCCCGGACGGTCGCGATCATGCCGCCGTGGTACTGGAAGTAGTCGTCGGAGTCGGCGATGTCGTGCTCGCGCGTGTCGGTGTTCTTGGCCGCCACGCTGATCCGCCGGTAGGCGTTCTCCATGTCGCCGCGCGCGGGCACGCCGTCCAGGTCGCGGCCGTAGGCGTAGCCGCCCCACACCGCGTACACCTCGGCGAGGTCGGAGTCGTCGCGCCAGTTGCGGCTGTCGATCAGCGGGAGGATGCCCGCGCCGTACGCGCCGGGCCGCGACCCGAACACCCGCAGCGTCGCGCGCCGCTCGTCGCCGTGCGCCTCCCGGTCGGCGCGGACGTGGGCGCGGACGTAGTTGTCCTCGTCGGGCTCGTCCAGGCCCGCCGCGAGCCGGACGGCGTCGTCCAGCATCGCGACCGCGTGCGGGAACGCGTCGCGGAAGAACCCGCTGATGCGGATCGTGACGTCCACCCGCGGGCGGCCGAGCTCCGCCGGCGGGACTGGCTCCAGGCCGGTCACGCGGCGGGACGCCTCGTCCCACACCGGGCGGACGCCGAGCAGCGCGAGCACCTCGGCGATGTCGTCGCCGGACGTGCGCATGGCGCTGGTGCCCCACACCGACAGCCCGACCGAGCGCGGCCACTCGCCGGTGTCCTCGCGGTAGCGGGCGAGCAGCGAGTCGGCCATCGCGCGGCCGGTCTCGTAGGCGAGGCGGCTCGGAACGGCCTTCGGGTCGACCGAGTAGAAGTTCCGCCCGGTCGGCAGCACGTTGACGAGCCCGCGCAGCGGCGAGCCGCTCGGCCCGGCCGGGACATAGCCGCCGTCCAGCGCGTGCAGCACGTTCCCGATCTCGTCGGCGGTCCGGGCGAGCCGGGGCACGATCTCGGACGCGGCGAACCGCAGGATCTCCGCGACCTTCCCGTCCGCGATCTCGTCGGCCGCCGCCGGGTCCCAGCCGCGCGCCTCCATCGAGGCGACCAGCGCGCGCGCCCGCTCCTCGATCGCGTCGACGTCCTGCCGGACGGTGCTCTCCTCGTCCAGCCCGAGCGCCTCGCGCAGGCCGGGCAGCGACACCGACCCGCCCCACATCTGCCGGGCCCGCAGCATCGCCAGCACCAGGTCGACGCGCGTCTCGCCCACCGGCGCGGCGCCGAGCACGTGCAGCCCGTCGCGGATCTGGACGTCCTTCACCTCGCAGAGCCAGCCGTCCACGTGCAGGAGGAAGTCGTCGAACTCCGCGTCGTGCGGGCGGTCGTCCAGGCCGAGGTCGTGGTCGAGCCGCGCCGCCTGGATCAGCGTCCAGATCTGCGCGCGGATCGCGGGGAGCTTCGCCGGGTCCAGCGCGGCGATGTTGGCGTGCTCGTCCAGCAGCTGTTCGAGCCGGGCGATGTCGCCGTAGCTCTCGGCGCGCGCCATCGGCGGGATCAGGTGGTCGACCAGCGTCGCGTGCGCGCGCCGCTTGGCCTGCGTCCCCTCGCCGGGGTCGTTCACCAGGAACGGGTAGATGAGCGGCAGGTCGCCGATCGCCGCGTCCGGACCGCACGAGGCCGACATCCCGGCGGACTTGCCCGGCAGCCACTCCAGGTTGCCGTGCTTGCCGACGTGGACGACCGCGTGCGCGCCGAACTCGTCCGCGATCCACCGGTAGGCGGCCAGGTAGTGGTGGCTGGGCGGCAGGTCCGGATCGTGGTAGATCGCGACCGGGTTCTCGCCGAACCCGCGCGGCGGCTGGACGATCAGCACCACGTTCCCCGACCGCAGCGCGGCGAGCACGATCTCCGGCTCGTCGCCCGAGTCGTCCACGAACAGCTCGCCCGGCGGCGGGCCCCACTGCCGTTCGACGCTCGCGCGCAGGTCCGCCGGGAGCGCCGCGTACCAGGCCTTGTACCTGCCCGCCGGAATCCGGACGGGGTTGCCGGTCAGCTGCGCCTCGGTCAGCCAGTCGGGGTCCTGCCCGCCCGCCGCGATCAGCGCGTGCATCAGCGCGTCGCCCTCGCCGGGCAGGTCGTCGCCGACGTCGTAGCCGCGCTCGCGCATCGCCTCCAGCAGCCGCACGACGCTGGCGGGCGTGTCCAGCCCGACCGCGTTGCCGATCCGCGCGTGCTTGGTCGGGTAGGCCGACAGCATCAGCGCGACCCGCTTCTCCCCGGCCGGGACGTGCCGCAGCGCCGCGTGCCGGACGGCGATCCCCGCGACCCGCGCGGCCCGCTCGGGATCGGCGACGTAGACGCTGAGCCCGTCCTCGTCGGTCTCCTTGAACGAGAACGGGACCGTGATGATCCGCCCGTCGAACTCGGGCACGGCCACCTGCGTGGCGGTGTCCATCGGCGACAGCCCGTCGTCGCTCTCCTCCCACGCGGTCCGCTCGCCGGTGAGGCACAGGCCTTGCAGGATCGGCACGTCCAGTTCGGCGAGCGCCCCGACGTCCCACGCCTCGTCGTCGCCGCCCGCGCCCACCGTGGCCGGTCGCGTCCCGCCCGCCGCGAGGACGGTGACGACGAGCGCGTCGGCGCGTCCGAGCGTCTCCAGCAGGCCGGCCTCGGCCGTGCGCAGCGAGGCGCAGAAGACGGGGAGCGCGCGTCCGCCCGCGTCCTCGATCGCCTTGCACAGCGCGTCGACGAACGCGGTGTTCCCCGCGAGATGGTGGGCGCGGTAGTAGAGGACGCCGACGAGGGGCCCGTCGTCCCGCCCGGCGCCCTCGCGTTCCAGCACGCCCCAGGTGGGCGTCGCGGTGGGCGGGCCGAACCCGAACCCCGTCAGCAGGACGGTGTCGGAGAGGAACCGGAACAGGTCCGCGAGGTTCTCCGGCCCGCCGTGGGCGAGATAGGCGTGCGCCTCCGCGCTGACGCCCGCCGGGACGGTCGAGAGCCCCATCAGTTCGGCGTCGGGGGACTGCTCGCCGCTCAGCACCACCACCGGGCGGGGCTCGGCGAGCAGCGCGTCCAGCCCCTCTTCCCATGCGCGCCGCCCCCCGAGCAGCCGCACGACGACGAGGTCGGTGCCCTCGACGAGGCCCGGGAGGTCGTCCACGCCGGTGCGCGCGGGGTTGGCGAGCCGGAAGTCCGCGCCGCTGGCGCGCGCGCTGAGCAGATCGGTGTCCGAGGTGGACAGCAGCAAGATCACAGTGGATCGCGTCCTCACCCGGGGTCCGCGCCCCGAATCGCAGGCTGAAACGGCGGCGACCGGAGTCTCCTGGCTCCCGGATCGGCGCTCGCCCCGGCCTTCCCGCTCGCGCGGTGGCCTCGGTTGGGGGTCCGCTCCCCGGTGACAGTGGCGGGACCGCGCCGGATTCGCACCGGCTTCCTCCACACGTCGCCGCCCACACCCTAACCCGTCGCGGGGACGATCACCGCGAACGGGCACAGACACCTCTCGTCAACGGCATGATCATCGGATGATCGAGACACAGGAAAGGGAACCGGCGTCCTGGCGGTTACGGCGGTGGGCGGCACCGGTCGTCCTGGCCGCGCTGGTCACCGCGTCCATCGGCATGACGAGCCTGCTGGCAGACGACACACCCGCCCAGACGTTGGACTCGACGGAGTACCGCACGCCGCGCTTCGAGGTCACGGTCGGGCACGACGCCGGGGGCGAGCCCGGGGTGTGGTTCCAGGTGCATCGGCCTGGCCGTTCCTGGCCGGGGTTCGTCGATGCGGTCGAGCCGCCCCCTGCCGTGGGGGAGGCGCGGGAGATCCGGGCCGGGCCGGGTGGGAGGTTCCTTGTCGCCTCCTCCCGCGCCGAGCCGTGCGAGTCGCGGCTGCACGGGTTCCGGTTGACCGTGGACGGACACGTGACCGGCCTCGCGCCGGTGGCGGGAGGCGCCGTCCCGGGCCTGCTCGCGGGCCTTGCGATAAGCCCGGACGGTCGCCACGCCGCCTTCGCCACGGCCCCGTGCGAAGGCGGACTGAGTCCGGCGGCCCGCCCGCGCGCCGTGTTGACCGTGGTGGATCTCGGCAGCGGGCGACGTCACAGCTGGGACGCGCCCGAGGAGTCGATCATCGGCGAGATCGTGTGGGCCCGCGACAGCCGGACGGTCGGGTACACGCTGAGCGACGTCCCGGCGGGGACGATCCGGCACCTCGCCGTCCGCGCGCTCGACACCGCCGCTCCGGGGACCGATCTGCGGGGCGGCCGCGTCCTGTTCCGTCCGCCCGCCGACGCGGGGCGGATCAGCTTCGTCACGATGGCCCCGGACGGGCGAACCGGCTACGGCCTCGCCCACAAGGCCGACCAGGCGACCGATACCACCATCATCTTCGGCTTCACCGAGGGTGAGCCGATGCGCGTCACCAAGACGTTCCAGTCCAAGCGGGGCATCGTGAGTACCGGAATCGTCGTCATGGGGGACGACACATCGCACTACGCCTGTCTGAACGGTATCGATGCGTTCGGCCGGGCGCCTGAGGGGAAGTATTCGGCGCGGTACGGCTCCGACCTTTGTCGGGTCGCCATAGCCTACTGATCATGGACGTGGTGCCGGGACTCTGGCGGTTGCGGCGGTGGGCGGCGCCGGTCGCGCTGGTGGTGCTGGTCGTCGGCGCCGTCGCCGGGGTGGCGCTCCGGGTGGACGGCGACCCGTACGGGTACGAGCGGGCGTCGCGGTTCACGGTGACCGTGGGAAGGGTCAACGCGGAGCCGCAGGTTCGCGGGCCCGAACCGTGGATCCGGGTGGACGCGAGCACGGCGGATCACCGGCAGCGGCTGACCGACGCCGAGCGGCCGCCCTCCTCCACCGGTGAGGCGACGGAGGTCATCGCGGGGCCGAAGGGCGTGTTCGTGGCGGCCTCGTCCTTCGAGGGACGGTGCGAGACGCGCCTGCATCGCTTCCGGCTGACCCGGGCCGGGCATGTGACCGGGCTCGAACCGGTGCGGGGCGGGGTGGTCCCGGCCCTGGTGGCGGGGCTGGCGATGAGCCCCGACGGGCGCCGTCTCGCCTTCGCCACCGCTCCCTGCGCGGAGGGGCGCCCGGCCGCCGGTCCGCCGCGTGCGGCGCTCACCGTCCTCGACCTCGGGACGGGACGGCGCCGCATGTGGGGCGCGTCCGGCGCGACGGTGATCGGTGAGATCATCTGGGCCGCCGACAGCCGTACCGTCGGCTACACCCTCGGCGATGTCGGCGGGAAGTGGGAGACGGCGCGCTTCGGGAGGACCGGCACCGTCATCGAGCACGCCGCCGTCCACGCGCTCGACACCGGCGCCGGGGGCGGGGACCTGCGGGCGGGGCGGGTACTGTTCCGCACGCCGGACGGTTCGAGGCTGACCAGCGGCGTCATGGGGCCGGACGGCCGGACGGGCCACGGCACGATGAAGCGGGGCACGCCGCCCTCGACCGTCTACTTCACGTTCGCCGAGGGCCGGGGCATCCACGTCACCAGGACGAAGCCGCCGGACGACGGGTTCACGGTGTCTTTCAGCGTCGTGCTGCGCGACCCGCCCCCCTACGCCTGCCTGGGCGGAGTCGATTCGTTCGGCCGGGAGACCGACGGGCTCTACACATCGGACGGCGGACTGCCCCTGTCGTGCCTTTCCGCGTCGGCCTCCCGGCCCTGAACGGTGCCTTTACTGCTGGGCTAGCACTTCGACGGCGAGGTGATCTTTTCGAGCTTGCCGCCCGTCGTCCAGACCTTCTTCTTTCCCTTGGTCCTCGGGTTGACGGTGAAGCACACGTCGGTGGCCTGCTTGAAGACCAGTTTGATGTGGCGCTTCTGCTTGCAGTGGTTGTTGAAGTAGACCGTGATCGAGATGTTCCCCGGCGACCACGAGATGTTGAGTTTCTGGTTCCTGGGCGACGCGCACTTGAAGGACTTCCTCTTGGCGGCCGCGATCCCCGTGTCGGCCGCCCCCGTCGCCACCGGTGCCGCCGCCGGCGCCTTGGCGGGCGCGACCGGTGCCGCGTCGGCCAGCGCCGCCGGGGCGAACGCGGTCAGCGCGAGCGCCGCGCCCGCCGTGGTGGTGAGAGCCGCCATTCTGGTACCGAGCATCTTTCCCCCATTCGCTTCGGTTCTTGATCATTTTAAGATTCGGAGCAGGCATTTCTAAAATTCTCGGTGGTCATAATTTTCTGGCTGACTCGACCATTGACAAAATGGGTCGAATAAAGCTCATCGAGGTCATCGCGGTAGCGCGGAAGCCGGGGGTGGGCGCGGGTCGCTGCGGGTGATCGAGTAAGAACCGCAGGTGGACCGGGGTTAGGATCCGGGCATGCGGTCAGGGGCGGACGGGTGTCCGGGGGCCTTGCGGATACATGCCGCCGCCGACGGAGGGCTTGCGCGGGTCCGGTTGCCCGGTGGGGTGGTGAGCGGGGCGCGGCTCGCCGTGCTCGCGGGCGCCGCCGCCGACCTCGGGGACGGTTTTCTGGAGCTGACCTCGCGAGCGAACGTGCAGATCAGGGGCCTCGCGGACGGGGCGGAGCGCGACCTCGCGGCGCGGCTGCGCGCGGCGGGACTGCTGCCGTCCATGACGCACGAGCGGGTCCGCAACATCGCCGCGAGCGTGCTCACCGGACGGGACGGCGCCGGGCTGCTCGACGTCCGGCCCCTCGTCGCGGAACTGGACGCGGGCCTGTGCGCCGACCCCGGGCTGGCGGAGCTGCCCGGCCGGTTCCTGTTCACGCTCGACGACGGACGCGGCGACGTGGTCGCGATGCGCGGGGACGTCGGCCTCTACGCGCTCGGACCCGACCGGCTGGCCCTCGTCCTGGCCGGTGCCGACAGCGGGCTCCGGGCCCGCCCCGAGGACGCGGTAGGGCTCGTCCTGGACGCGGCGCGCGCGTTCTTGCGCGTCCGATCGAAGGAGTGGCGGGTGGCCGAGCTGCCCGGCGGCCTCCCGATGCCCGGCGCGCGCGAGGAGCCGGTACCGGTTCCGGCGGTGCCGCGACGCACGCCGCTCGGCGAGATCCCCCAGCGGGACGGGCGGACGGCGTTCTCCGGCCTCGTTCCGTTCGGACGGCTCGACCCCGCGCCGCTCACGGGCCTCGCGGAGATCATCGTCACGCCGTGGCGGGGGGTCGTGATCCCGGATCTTCCGGACATGTCAGACTTCCCTGGCCTGGTCACCGCGCCGGAGTGGGAGGGCCTGACCTCCTGCGCCGGACGGCCGGGCTGCGCCAAGTCGCTCACCGACGTCCGCGCCGACGCCGCCCGGGCACGCCACGCAGAGGGCGGCCTGCCGGTGCACTGGTCGGGCTGCGAGCGGCAGTGCGGGCGCCCGGCCGACCGGCACGTGGCGGTCGTGGCGGGGCCCGGCGGATACGAGGTGCGGCTCGGCGAGGCGGTGCGGGCACGGCCAGGTGACATGGCGGCGACGGCGGCGGCCGTCGCCGCGACACGGAGGAGCGAGTGATCGACTACGTCCGCGACGGAGCGGAGATCTACCGGCGGTCGTTCGCGACCATCAGGGCGGAGGCGGACCTCTCGGGGCTGCCCGCCGACGTCGCCCGGGTCGCCGTCCGCATGATCCACGCGTGCGGGATGACGGACCTGGTGGACGACCTGGACTACGCGCCCGGCGTCGTCGCGGCGGCGCGCGCCGCGCTGCTGGACGGGCGGCCCGTCCTGTGCGACGCGATGATGGTGGCCGCGGGCGTGACGCGCAAGCGGCTGCCGAGGGACAACGACGTCGTCTGCACGCTCGGCGACCCGCGCGTCCGGGAGTTGGCGCGCGAGCTGGGCACCACCCGCAGCGCCGCCGCGCTGGAGCTGTGGCGCGACCGCCTCGCCGGGTCGGTGGTGGCGGTCGGCAACGCGCCGACCGCGCTGTTCCGGCTGCTGGAGATGGTCCGGGACGGCGCGGGCGTCCCGGCGGCGGTGCTCGGCGTCCCGGTCGGGTTCATCGGCGCGGCGGAGTCGAAGGAGGCCCTCGCCGCCTCGGGGCTGCCCTACCTGGTCGTGCGCGGCAGGCGGGGCGGCAGCGCCATGACCGCCGCCGCGGTCAACGCCATCGCCAGCGAGGAAGAGTGATGACCGGACACCTGTACGGGGTCGGGCTCGGCCCCGGCGACCCCGAGCTGATCACCTTGAAGGCGGCGCGGCTGATCGGCGCCGCGGACGTGGTCGCCTACCACTCGGCGCGGCACGGGCGCAGCATCGCCCGGTCCATCGCGCAAGGCCACCTGCGGGAGGGCCAGATCGAGGAGCCGCTGGTCTACCCGGTCACCACCGAGGCGACCGGCGACTACCGGGGGGTGCTGGAGGAGTTCTACGAGCGGTGCGCGGAGCGGCTCGCCGGGCACCTGGACGCCGGGCGCGACGTCGTGGTGCTCTGCGAGGGCGACCCGTTCTTCTACGGCTCCTACATGCACCTGCACAAGCGCCTCGACGGCCGCTACCCGACGACGGTGGTCCCGGGCGTGACGTCGGTGAGCGGCGCGTCCGCCGAGCTGGGGCGGCCGCTCGTCGAGCGCGACGAGGTGCTGACCGTCCTGCCGGGGACGCTGCCGCCGGACGCGCTGGCCGAGCGGCTCGCCGCGACCGACTCCGCCGCGATCCTCAAGCTCGGCCGGACGTTCGGCAACGTCCGGCAGGCCCTCGACCAGGCCGGACGCCTGGACGACGCCTGGTATGTGGAACGCGCCACGACCGAGGATCAGCGCGCGCTGCCGCTCGCGGACGTGGACCCCGGCACCGTCCCGTACTTCTCCGTCGCGGTGCTGCCGAGCCGCGTTCACGAGCAGACGCGCCGCAGCCTGCCCGAACGCGCCGCGCCGCGGACCGGCGAGGTCGTGGTCGTCGGGCTCGGCCCGGCGGGGCGCGCGTGGCTGACGCCCGAGGCGCAGGACGCCCTCGCCGCCGCCGACGACCTGGTCGGCTACGCCCCCTACCTGGCCCGCGTGCCCGCCAACCCCCGGCAGACCCGGCACGCCTCCGACAACCGGGTGGAGGCCGAGCGCGCCGAGTTCGCGCTGGCGCTGGCCGAGCGCGGGCGGCGGGTCGCGGTCGTCTCGTCCGGCGATCCTGGCGTGTTCGCGATGGCCGCCGCCGTGCTGGAGGTGGCGGCGGGGGAGCGGTGGCGGGACGTCCCGGTGCGGGTGCTGCCCGGCCTGACCGCCGCGAACGCGGTCGCGTCCCGGGTCGGCGCGCCGCTCGGGCACGACTACTGCGTGCTGTCGCTGTCGGACCGGCTCAAACCGTGGGACGTCATCGAGGCGCGGCTGTCGGCCGCCGCCGCGGCCGACCTCGTCATCGCGATCTACAACCCCGCCTCGCGGACCCGCACCGCGCAGATGGCCAAGGCCCGCGACGTCCTGCTGGCGCACCGCTCCCCGGACACCCCCGTCGTCATCGGACGCGACGTCGGCGGCCCCGAGGAGAGCGTCCGGGTGATCCGCCTCGAAGACCTGGACGCGGACGGCGTCGACATGCGCTGCCTGCTGCTCGTCGGCTCATCCAGGACGCGATGGACCGAGCGCGGGGACGGCCCCGCCGTCTACACCCCGCGCCGCTACCCCTGAGCGGACAGCCAGTCCACCGCCTCGTCGACCGACCCGGCGACGGGCACGCCCTCGGGCGCGGGCGGCCGGTCGACCATCACGACCGGCAGCCCGAGCGTCCGCGCCGCGGTGAGCTTCGCCGCCGTCATCGCGCCGCCGCTGTCCTTGGTGACGAGCGTGTCGACGGCGTGGCCGCGCATCAGCTCCAGCTCGTCGTCCACGCTGAACGGTCCCCGGGCGAGGACGGCCTCCATGCGCGGCGGCACCGGCGGCTCCGGCGGGTCCACCGAGCGCACGAGGAACCAGCGGCGCGCGTCCCCGGCGAACGCG
This sequence comes from Actinomadura terrae, assembly GCF_022751215.1. Lineage (GTDB taxonomy): Bacteria > Actinomycetota > Actinomycetes > Streptosporangiales > Streptosporangiaceae > Spirillospora > Spirillospora terrae. The sequence continues at coordinate 929,921 of NZ_JAICDG010000003.1, forward strand.
GCGAGGTTCTTGCGGCCGGTCGTCAGGAACACCCGCTCGCCGGGCAGGTTCGCGGCGGCGGCCCGCAGCGACGGGACGCGTCGCCAGTCGTCGCCCTCCCGCGCCGTCCAGCCGGGGCGACGCAGCACCAGCAGCGGCACGCCGGTGCGCTCGGCCGCCACCACGGCGGACGCGGTCATCAGCGCCGCGAACGGATGCGTCGCGTCGATCACCGCGTCGACGCGTTCGGCGCGCAGCCAGGCGGTGAGCCCGTCCGGCCCACCGAAACCCCCGACGCGAACGCGTCCCGGCGGCGGCTCGGGCGCGGCGGTGCGCCCCGCCAATGAACTGATCACCTCGCAGGACGGATCGGCCGCCAGCCTCCCGGCTAGCGCGCGGGCCTCACCGGTCCCGGCGAGCAGCAGTACACGCATGGTCACGTGAGCATGGTAAATCCGCGAGCCCCCCAGAACCGGCAGTGCCACGTCCCGCCCGAACCCCCACACGCGCGCAACGCCTGCTCCCAAGCCCGCACACGCCGTGCCGCTCACCGGCGAGTCACTGTCCACTGGGTTACCGGCATCAGGGGGCGCCAGGCCGTGAAGCCGCCGACCGGTGCGGCTCGGCTGATCGCGATTCTGGTCAGGTCGCCGCCGAGGCGTTCGCGGGCCTGTACGACGAGCTGTTCCGACTCCAGCGTGACGGCGTTCACCACCAGGCGGCCGCCCGGACGGAGCGCGTCCCAGCACGTGTCGAGGACGCCGGGTACGGTGACGCCGCCGCCGACGAAGACCGCGTCCGGGGCGTCCAGGCCCGCCAGGGCGTCCGGCGCCGCGCCGGTCACCACGTGGATGCCCGGGACGCCCAGAGATGCGGCGTTCTTCCCGATGCGCGCTGCGCGTTCCGCGTCCCGTTCGATCGCTACGGCGCGGCACGAGCGGTGCGCGCGGGCCCACTCGACGGCGATGCTGCCCGCGCCCGCCCCCACGTCCCACAGCAGCTCGCCGGGCACGGGACCGAGCCGGGCGAGGGTGATCGCGCGGACCTCCCGCTTCGTGAGCTGCCCGTCGTGCTCGTAGGCGTCGTCGGGCAGGCCGGGCACGGCGGGCCTGCCCGCGCCGTGGCAGTGGACGGCGACGATGTTGAGCGGGTCCGGGTCGGCGTGGAGGGGGCCGACGCGCTCGTCCGGGGCGCCGAGCCGTTCCAGCAGCGTCAGTTCGCTGCCGCCGAAACCGCGCTCGCGCAGCAGCGCCGCGACCTCGCCGGGCGTCGCCGCGCCCGCCGACAGCACGAGGACGCGCCGTCCCTCAGCCAGCGCCGCGCCCAGCGCGGCGAGCGGGCGGCCCACGGCGCTGACCACTTCGGTGTCCTCGACCGGCCAGCCGAGCCGCGCGCAGGCCAGCGACACCGACGAGGGGTGCGGCAGCACCCGCACCGGGCCCAGGAGCCGCACCAGCGCCGACCCGACGCCGTAGAACATGGGGTCTCCGCTCGCGGCGACCGCGACCCGGCGGTCCCGGTGCTCGGCGAACAGGCCGGGCAGCGCGGGCATCATCGGCGACGGCCACGCGACGCGCTCGGCGCGGACGTCCTCCGGCAGGAGGTCCAGTTGGCGCGTGCTTCCCATGACGACCTCGGCGGCGCGGAACGCCTCGCGCGCGGTGCCGGACAGGCCGTCCCAGCCGTCCGCGCCGATCCCGACCACGGTGACGTCAGACATGGCCGAGGACGCGGTCGATCGTGATCTCGATGACGACGCGCTGCGGGTTCGCGCGCGGCGGCCGGTAGCGCTCGGTGTAGCGGCGCTCGGCGTCGGCCACCGACTCCGCGTCGGTCCGCAGGACGGCCCGCCCCTCGATCGTCGCCCAGCGCGCCCCGTCCACCTGGGTCACGGCCGCGGCGGCCCCGTCCGGGCCCGCCGCCGCGACGAGCCGCGCCTTCGCCGACGTCCCCGAGGTGATCACCCGGACGACCCCGGCGGCGGCGTCCAGCGTCGCCCCCACCGGGACGGCGTGCGGCGTCCCGTCCGGGCGGACGGTGGCGAGCGTGCACACGTGCCGTTCCCGCCAGAACGCCAGGAGCCGCTCGTCGTCGGCCCTGATCGCGTGTCGTGTTGTCCGCTGCATACCGAGCAGGATCGCAGGATCGGGACGCGTCCCGCGCTTCAGGGTCCGCCTCCGGCCGGGGCGGCGCGGCGGGTCAGACGCGCCAGGAGCGGACGAGTTCGTCCAGCGCGGACTGGTCGTAGAGGATGCCCTGCGAGATCAGCTCCTGGGCGACCAGGTCGCCGTCGCCGTGGTGCTTGGCCAGCAGCCGGTACACCGCGTACGGGAACCAGTGGTTGTCGCTGATCCGCTGGATCTCCGCCTCGTCGCAGGTGTAGCCCTCGGCGCGGACCTCCGCGAGCGTCGCCGCGACGTCGCCGTGCCGCCGCTCCAGGACGTCGATGACCAGGGCGCGCAGGTTCTCCGCGTTCTGCGCGGGCGCGGGCTCCTCGGTGACGGAGCCGAGGCCGCCGTGCCCGTTCAGGCCGCTGCGCGCCGCCGCGCTGGCGACCGCCAGTTCCGGCTCGGGTTCGGGCACCGGCTCCGGCGCGGGACGCGGCGCCTCCGCGCGGGTCGCGGACGCCTCACCTGAGGAGGCGGCGGACGCGGCGGGCTCGGGCTCGGCCTCCCGGGTGCCGTTCGCGGCGTTCCCGTTGACCGTGGCAGCGTCGCCCGACTCCAGCGCCTTGCCCGAGTGGCCCGGGACCTGGATCTGCGGGAACGGGCCGGTGTTGCGCAGCGGCATCAGCGTGATCTGCTGGAGCGTGACGGGCCCGGCGATGGCGCGGTGCTGCGGATCGGGCTGCTTGGGCTCCTGCTCCTCGTCGCGCGAGACGTACCGGTGCAGCGTCCGCAGCAGGACGAACAGGCCGAGCATCGACACGATCGGCGGGACGGCGGCCGTCGCCTGGTAGGAGAACGTCCGGTGCCCGACGTGGCCGACGTTGAAGATGAGGCTCGCTGTCCAGCCCGCGAGGGCGATGCTCAGCGGCAGGAAGAAGTCCAGCCAGCTCAGCAGCTGCCGGCGGTGCAGCACGAAGGCGTCCACGGCCAGCAGGAACAGGCCGAGTTCGCCCACGATGATGAACAGGTCGACCAGCAGCGGGAACGAGTCGGCCTTCCAGCCGCGCAGGCCGTGCTCCAGCGCCCAGTGGTAGAGACCGGCATAGGACTGGGCGAAGCCGCCCACGGTGGCGGTCATCACCGCCGCGGCCATGAAAGCGATGGCCCCCCAGCGTGTGATGGCCTGTGCCCGGTTGGCAGCGCTCATGCGGGGTGTGCTCCAGATTTCCTTACCCAAACAAGAGTGATCCTTGGGAGACTATCCATTCGCCCGACGTTTCGTGGTGGAAACGCGTCACGTCCTTGTCGCGGTGCGGAAATAGGCCGCCCCCACCAGGCCCAGCGGTGGCCTGGCGGGGACGGGGTTCCGTAATGGGAGCTTTACGGCACCTGGAGCGTTACGGCACGCGAAGGACGAAGTCGATCACCGCGTCGCGGCCGTTGGGGCCGCTCGTGACCTTCATGAGCAGCCGCGGGTCGTACAGCGAGTCCGTCTGGTTGCGCGGCTCGTTCGGGAAGTACGTCTGCGTCGTCAGGATCGAGCGGCCCGGGGCCTGGAGCTTGACGTGGATGTGCCGGGTGCGGCCGGGGTAGAGGCCGGGCACGATCGTCGTCAGGGTGAACCGCCCCTGCGCGTCGGTGTACTGGTGACCGCGCAGCGTGAATCCGGTGTTGTCGTAGTTCCCGTTGTTGTCGGCCTGCCAGAAGTCCAGCAGTGCCCGGTTGATCGGCTTGCACGACTGCGAGTAGACGATGCCGCTCACGGTCAGCTTGGTACCGGGCATGCCGGGCGTGGTCAGGTCGGCGCGCTCAGGCGAGTTGGGCTTGAAGTACGGGCCCTCCATCTGCGACGGGGTGGCGGTGCTGTCCCCGTCGGTGCACTTCGGGGTGGGCGTCAGCAGGCGGCCTGCCTCGGGCCGCACGCGGGCCGAGGCCGGTCCGGCGGCGGAGAGCGCGGCCGGGACGGCCAGCGCACCGACGCCCGCGGCGACGATGAAGTGCTTGCGGCTGATGCCGCTGGTTTCCTGCTCGTCCTCTGGCATGGCGGGTTCCTCTCGGCGGGTCTTCGAGGTGGTTGGGGCGCGCACCCAGGACGTTCGTCGGTTATGTATAGGCCGCGCCGGAGTCGGGGGTCTTGGCCTTGCCTGCCGCATCTTTGGCGGCGTGTGCCAAAGACCGACGCCATCGTCGTGCCGACTCGCTTATTGACCTTCTTGACCCGGCGTAGAAGCCTGGCATGTGGCGTCCGGGAACAGTCCATCCAGCGCGAGGGAGCGCAATGCCCACGCTCGTCAGCACCTCGGACCAACCTGCCGCCGACCAGGCGGACTACTGGCGCCACCTCATCACCTCGGCCTTCGGGCCGTTCCATCTCCAGCCCGCGGGACGCGGCCCGTTCGCGGCGCGGCTGGTCGCCCGTGCCCTCGGCCAGATCGAGGCCAGCGAGGTACGCGCGCCGGCGCACGCCGTCCGGCGCAGTGTCCGGCAGATCCACCACGACAGCCGCGAGTGCTACAAGCTCGGCCTCGTACTGCGCGGCTCCTGCGTCCTGCGGCAGAACGACCGGCAGGTCAGGGTCGGGCCGGGGGACGTCGTGTTCTACGACCTCACCCGTCCGGTCGAGATCGCCTTCGACGCCCACCACATCTTCACCGTCGTCATCCCGCACCGGGCGGTGCCGCTGTCGGCCGACCGCATGGCCGAGCTCGGCGGCACCCTGCTCAGCGACCAGGCCGGGACGGGCCGGATGGTCGCCTCGCTGCTCGCCGCGCTCGCCGAGGACGGCGGCGCTGCGGACGAGCCCTACGCCCACCACCTCGGCGGCGCGATCGTCGAGCTGGTGACCGGCGCCGCGACCGAGTGGCTCGGCGCCGAGCCGACCCCGTCCCCGGAGGCCGCCGAGATGCTGCGCGCCATCGTCGACTGGATCGAGACACGGCTGCACGACCCGGGGCTCACGCCCGCCGCGATCGCGGCGGCGCACCACATCTCCGTCCGGCAGCTCTACCGGGTCTTCCAGCCGAAGGGGACGACGGTCGCCCGCTACATCCGCGCCCGCCGGCTCGACCACTGCCGGCGGGAGCTGCGCGACCCGTTCCTCGCCACCCAGCGGATCGGCGCGATCGCGTGCCGGTGGGGGCTGCCCGACGCGGCCGCGTTCAGCCGCGCGTTCCGGGCGGCCTACGGTGTCACGCCCAGCGCCTACCGCGCGGCCGCGACCGGCATCGACCGTGTGGACTGACGCCGGACGCGACGGAACCAGCCCGATCAGTCTGATCAGCGAAATCAGCGGGATCCAAGCGGGTCGAACCGTCCTCGAAGGGCGGTTGACGTGGGTCGATGTGAGGCGGTGCGAACGGATGTGGATCGTTGTGGGTTGTTGTGGGATTGAACCGGCTTGAACACGCTTGAATCGGCTTAATTCGACTAAAGCCGACTGAAACGGTCGCCTGGCGCGGGCTCCCCATCGACGCCGCGGCGGGCGACCGCCCGGCGGCGCCGCGGCGGGACGGCCGCGGCGAAACGGTCGCCGCGGCAAGACATTACGGGCGTCGCGTACGCGACACGGTGCGTGGCGGGGACCACCCCGCAACCTTCTTCCCTTGCCCGCACAGGCGGTTTACGGTTCGGGTAACCGACCGGGTACGGGTGACCGACCCGGTTCGGGTGACCGACCGATCGCGAGGAGGAGGCCGTTGCCGCCGTACGCGCCGTCCCCGCCGCGTCCGGGATTCTGGGCCGCGCTCGACCACGTCCAGCAGGCGGCGCTCCGGGCCGCCGCGCGCCCCCGGCACTTCGCGGTGAAGGCGCCGCTGGTCTACCAGGGCGACGAGTCCGACCATGTGATCATCATCGAGCGCGGCTGGGCGAAGGTGACCTCGACCACCGAGGACGGGCACGACGTCGTGCTCGCCGTCCGGGGCCCGGGCGACCTGCTGGCCGAGAGCGCGGTGCTCGGCGGCCGCACCCGCTCGGCCACCGTGACCGCGCTGACGCCGATCCGCGCCCTGGTCGTCCCGGCCGCCCGCTTCACCGGGTTCCTGGACGCCCACCCGCAGGTGTGGATGCTGGTCACCGGCACGTTCGTCCAGCGCCTGGACGACTCGGACCGGCGGCTGAAGGCGCACGTCACGAGCAAGGGCACCCGGCGGCTGGCGCGGCTGCTCTCCGACCTCGCCGAGCTGTCGGCCCAGCACACCCCGCCCGCGCCGGACGGCAGCGTCGAGATCGGCCCGCCGCTGTCGCAGGAGGAGCTCGGAAGCTGGATGGACGCCTCCCGCGAGACCGTCGCGCGCGCCCTGAACGGCCTGCGGCGCCGCGGCCTGATCCGCACCGGATGGCGGCGGATCACGGTCGTCGACCCGTCCGGCCTCCGCGCCGTCGCCGACGACCACGACTGACCATCGTCATGAGCCGCCGGGGTGCTCGGCGATGCGGCGCTGCGCCTCGGGCCAGTCGAGCGGCAGCTCCGACTCCTTGACGGTCCAGAAAACGAACGTCGAGTCGCGCATGACCGAGCGCTTGCGGCGCATCGTGGACGCGTGCGGCTCGGCGGCGGCGTAGGCGTGGACGGCCTTGCGGTCCCGCCAGACCGAGAGCGTCCAGAAGGTGCGCTTCAGGAACTCGGCCTTCAGCGTGACGCCGTGGGCGCCGTCCGATCGGCGGGCCTGGCGCAGCAGCCGCAGCGAGGCGAGGAAGAACCCGGGGACGTGGCGGAGCGAGCGCACCTCCAGCCGTGAGGCCATGATCAGCACCTCGGCGTCCGGTTCGGCCTTCTCCAGGGGGATCCACGGAAGGGTCGGCATGGCGGTGTCCTGTCGGTCGGCGAATCTTGTCACTGTCTAGATTGCGCCATACGATCCGAACTTGTCAATGACAAGATAGGCTGCCGGGTGACGTCGGGGGCATCGCGACCACGAGGGGGCGAGCCGGATCGAGCAGCCGAGCTATCACCACGGCGACCTGCGGCGGGCCATCATGCACGCGGCGGTGGGGGCCATCGCCGAGTCGGGCCCCGCCACCTGGAGCCTGCGCGAGCTGGCGCGCCGCGCGGGCGTCTCGCACGCGGCGCCCGCCCACCACTTCGGCGACAAGACGGGCCTGCTCACCGCCGTCGCCGCCGAGGGCTACACGCTGTTCGCGGACGCGCTGGAGCGGGCGGGCGACGACTTCTACGACCTCGGCCTCGCCTACGTCCGCTTCGCCGTCGACCACCGGGCGCACTTCGAGGTGATGTTCCGGCCCGAGCTGTACCGGACCGACGACCCCGAGGTGGACGCCGCCCGGCGGCGCGCGAACGAGATCCTCCGGCGCGGCGTCCGCAGCGTCGCACCGGGGGCGGCGACCGGCGAGACCGGCGCGCGCGACCAGGAGGACGACCGGACGGCCGCGATCGCCGCTTGGTGCATCGTGCACGGCTTCGCCGAGCTGTGGCTGAGCGGCGCGTTCGGCGGCGGGCTCGGCGACGGCCTGGGCGATGACCCCGTGGCCGCCGCCAGCCCGGTCATCCGGCACCTGTTCGCCCGCTGACCGCCCCGCCCGCCCCGCTCAGCCGGCGCTGCTCAGCCGGGGTTGCTCTCGGACTCCGCCAGTTCGCGCCGCTCGCCGAGCTCCCGCTGCCCGGAGTGCCCGTTCCGCTCGGGGATGGTGGCGAGGTCCGCGCGGAAGCGGCGGTTGAGCGCGGCGCGCACCCGTCCCGTGAGACGGCGGCCGCGCGGGTTCTCGACGCCGTCCACCGGCGGCGGGACGGCCAGGTCGACGGCGGGTGCCGGCCGCGGGTCGGTGATCGCCGCGATCCGCTCGGCCGGCAGGTGCCGCTCCACTTCGCTGAACCGCCCGTCGGGCGACTGCCGGATGACGCCCGTCTCCAGCCCGTGCTCGACGAGGCCGGCGTCGCGGCGCTGGAGCCCGACGCAGATCCGGTAGGCGACGATGTAGGCCAGCACCGGTCCGAGGATGACCGCGATGCGGAAGAACCACGTCGTCGCGTACAGCGAGACGCTGAACTTGTGCGCGAGGACGTCGTTGCCGCCCGCCAGCCACAGCAATCCGTAGAAGACGATGCCGCCGACGCCGATGCCCGTCCGGGCGGGGACGTCGCGGGGCCGGTCGAGCAGGTGGTGGATCTGGTGGTCGCCGGTCACCCAGCGTTCGACGAACGGGTAGACGCCGAGGCCGGTGAACAGCAGCCCGGGGACGACCAGCGAGGGGACGACCACGCTCATCGACACCGTGTGGCCCCACGCCGTGATCTCCCACGCCGGCATGATCCGCAGCGAGCCCTCCAGCCAGCCCATGTACCAGTCGGGCTGCGAGCCGGCGCTGATCGCGCCCGGGTCGTAGGGGCCGAACAGCCAGATCGGGTTGATCTGGACGAACGCCGCCAGCAGCGTCGTCACGCCGAGGACCCACAGGAACAGCGCCGAGGTCTTGGCCATGAACACCGGGAAGAACGGGTAGCCCCGGACGGTCGTGTTCGAGCTGCCCTTGCCGGGGAACTGCGTGTGCGTCTGCCGCCAGGTCAGCACGACCGCGTGCAGCGGGATCAGCGCCGCCAGCAGCCCCGGGATCAGCAGGACGTGGACGACGTACAGCCGCGGGATGATGTCCGCCCCGGGGAACTCGCCGCCGAACACGAACATCACCAGGTAGGAGCCGACCAGCGGCACCGCCGCGATGACCCCTTCGAGGATGCGGATGCCGGTGCCCGACAGCAGGTCGTCGGGCAGCGAGTAGCCGAACAGCCCGTTCACCATGACGAGCACGAGCATGGTGACGCCGATGATCCAGTTCAGCTCGCGGGGCTTGCGGAACGCGCCGCTGAAGAAGTTGCGCAGCAGGTGGACGAGGATCGCCCCCATGAAGATCAGCGTCGCCCAGTGGTGGATCTGCCGGACCAGCAGCCCGCCCCGCACATCGAAGCTGATCTTCAGGGACGAGGCGTAGGCCTCGCTCATCTCGACGCCGCGCAGTTTGGTGTAGGAGCCGTCGTAGATGACCTCGTGCATGCTCGGCTTGAAGAACAGCGTGAGGTACACCCCGGTCAACAGGATGATCACGAACGAGTACATGGCGATCTCGCCGACCAGGAAGCTCCACTGGTCCGGGAACGCCTTGCGCAGCGCCTTGCGGGCGAAGCCGGTGCTGCCGAAGCGCTCGTCCAGCGCCCGGGACACCGAGTCCACGGCCCCGCCCGAACCGCGCCCGCCCGCGCGGCCGCCCGTGCGCCCGTCCGCCGCCCGGCCTCCGGGCGCCCGAATCCCCGCCATCGTCACAGTCCTTTCGTCGAGCCTCTGGCCCTAAGACAGATCTCGACCCGCGAACGTGACATGTAGAGGTGTGCCCCTCGTCACAGGGACGCGCGTCCGTGTGACGTCAGTGGCGGAGGGAGCGCCGGTAGCGGGGGAGCCAGCGCGTCCGGTAGGCGAGCCTGACCGGCGGCGGCAGCAGCCGCAGCACCGCGGCGCACGTCCGGTCGGACGCGCCGTCCAGCAGCCACGGCAGGAACACCCGCAGCCCCCGCACGCCGATCTCCCGGCGGAACTCCACCTCGTAGGTGCCCCACTCGTACGGGGTGAGGGCCTCGTGGATCAGCGGCAGGACGTGCGCCTCCTTGAAGTCCAGATGCGCGTCCAGCGCCGCCGGAAGCTTCCGCGCCAGCAGGACGAGGACGTCGTCGTCCTCGTGCTCCAGCGCGGCGTCGACCCGGTCCATCAGTGCGACGAGCCGGACGGCCTGCACGTCCATCGCCTCCAGCGCCGCCGACCGGCCGCCGCTGACCCGGCCGCGCAGCACGCTCCACAGCGCGCGCCGCTCCGCCGCCCGCTGCGCGAGCCAGTGGAACCGGAACAGGGTCCAGGCGTTCGCGTCGACCGGGAACGGTCCCGCGTCGGCCATGAACGGCCCGCCGGCCGCCAGCCGTCCCGCGAGCTCCATCACCGTCATGTCGCGCCGGAACGCGCCGTGCACGGCGTGCAGCATCGTCAGATCGAAACGCCGCCGCGCGCTGTCGTCCAACCCCGCACCCATCCCTCGCACCCCGCCCCTCGGCACACCCGGCAACCGACCTCTCCCCAGGAGATGGGCGGGACCTCTCGAATGTGACATGTAAGGGCATCACCAGCGGTGATACGGGTCTCACCGGAACGCTCCGGTTCGGCCGAAATCGCTGCCCGGGGCACGGCCCGTCGCGTAACCTGCGCCGCGTGATCGACGACCAGACCCTGATGAGCTCCCGTCATGTGCTGTGCGTCCTCGGGACCGGGCTCGACCTCGACGCGGTGGAGGCCGTGGCGGCGCGGGAGGGCTTCGAGCTCGACTGGGAGTACTCCGGGCCCGGCGCCGACCCGCGGATGCCGGAGGCGTTCGAGGCGTGCGTGGCGCGGGCGTCCTTCACCCGGGCCGACTGGGACGCCGTCGACGCGCACGACACGGTCGCCTACGTGCTGTCGCCGCCGATCCTGCCGGGCGTCGCGTTCACGGTCGCGCGGCGGACCCTCGTGCTGACCGCCGAGCTGCTGCGCTCCGGCGCGACCGCCGTGAAGAACGAGAGCAGCGGCCTCACCCACGGCCGGGACCGGTGGCTCGACCTCGCCGCGGGCGTCTATGGGGGCGGGCCGGAGGAGTCGGCGCTGCCGCTGTACCGGGCGTGGGTGAAGCGCCCGATCGCCGACGGGTCGCTGCTGCACAGCTGCGGCATGCACCTGCTCGGCGCGCCCGACATCGAGATCGCGCCGCTCGGCGACCCGGCCTTCGCCCCGTCCCCGGAGGAGGTCGCGGCCCTCATCGACGGGCTCGCCATCTACCTGCTCACCGAGCATCGCGCCGAGGAGATCGAGGACGGCGAGGGCTTCCGGCTCGCGCTGGACGCGCCCCGCTGGATCCTGCGGCACCGCCCCTGCGACCGGTACGAGGAAGACGACATCTTCTTCAACCCGCACGGCTACTGGCGCCTCACCACCGAGTAGCCGCAGGGCTACGGCGGCTCCCGCCCGGGCGGCTCCCGCGGCGGCGGCGCCGGGAGCGCCGGGAGCGCGACGATCCAGCGCTGCGCGAGCCAGCGGCGCAGGTGGCGGCGGGCGTCGGCGGGGTCGAGCCCGGCGCGCGCCGACGCCTGTTCCGGCGGCGCGCCGCCCATCAGCGCCTCCAGCAGCACGAACGCGTCCGCCGGCGGGGAGGCGGTGACCACCCGGTAGTTGCGCCGGAACACCACGATCCGGGCCGGGACGAACGCGGGCGGCGCCGGGCGGGCGCCGCGCCGGACGGCCGAGTGGTACGCGTGCACCGGAGCGCACGCCCGCAGCAGCCGCACGCCGGGCGCGCCCCGCACCCGGTCGGGCAGCCCCGTGGGCCAGGGGGCGGGCGGCTCCTCCTCGGTGCCCGGGCCGTCGTACACCTCGGCGAACAGCCGCTCGTAGCGGACGAGGTCGACCATCAGGTCGGCCCACGGCTCCCGCTCCTCGACCGGGAGCCCGCGGTCGGGCCGCTGCTCCTCCAGGTACGCGGCGAACCGGTCGCCGAGCCGGGCCAGTGTGTAGGCGCGCGGCGGGTGCGCGTCGAGGTACCCGGCGGCGAACACGTCGAACAGGTCGGGGCCGAGCAGCTCGCGCAGCGCGGGATGCATGTGCCGCATGGTGTCCAGCAGGCGGCGCCGGTAGCCGAGGCGGTAGATCTCCAGCCGCCGCGCCGCGCCGAGGCGGCCGGTGCCCGCGAGCATGGCCTCGGCCTGCTCCGCCGACGCGCCCGGCACGGTGAGGGCGTGCAGCAGCCACTGCTGCGCCGCGTCCAGCGTCGGGGGCGCGCTACCCATCGCCGGCCCCCGCGTCGCGCAGCCCGGCACCGGGCGTGCCCAGGTGGTCGCGGGCCTTGTGCAGCTCGTCCAGTAACGCGGGGAGGGGCGGGAGGCGGTCGTCCCACTCCAGGAGGGTCGGCACGGGGCCGGCCAGCGACGTGGCCAGCCGGTACAGGTCCCAGACCGGTTCGGAGACCGGGCCGTCATGGGTGTCGATCAGGTGGTCGCCCATGTCGGCGTGCCCGGCCACATGGATCTGGACGACCCGGTCGTGGGGGAGCGCGCGGATGTACTCCTCGGGGTCGAAGCCGTTGTTGAACGCCGAGACGTGGACGTTGTTGACGTCCAGCAGCAGCCCGCACCCCGACTCCTCGCACAGCCGCGCGAGGAACTCCCACTCGGTCATCGTCGAGTGCGCGAACGCGGCGTAGGTGCTCGGGTTCTCCAGCACGAGCGGCCGCTCCAGCACGTCCTGCACGATCTCGACGCGCCGCGCGAGGTGCCGCAGCGACCGCTCGGTGAACGGGACGGGCAGCAGCTCGTGGGTGTTGACGCCCGCGACGCCCGTCCAGCACACGTGGTCGGACACCCACCGCGCGCCGGTGGAGTCGGCCAGCCGGCGCAGCCGGGCGAGGTAGCCGAAGTCGAGCGGGTCGGTGCTGCCGATCGACAGCGACACCCCGTGCATGACGACCGGGTACCGCTCGGCGATGCGGCCGAGCGCGTGCCGCGGGTAGCCGCCCGAGTCCATGAAGTTCTCGGAGATGATCTCGAACCAGCCGACGTCCGGCCACTCGGCGAGGATCTGGCTCAGGTGCGAGGAGCGCAGCCCCAGCCCGAGCCCGGACGCGTCGCCGCCCGGCAGGGCGCACCGCCGGTCGGGCGCGGCGGCACCGGCCGTGGCCTCGGGCACGGGCGCCCGCTCCGCGGATTCCGCCGTCATGACCCGGAGGTCGTCGCGCCGGCGTCGCGCACGTCGCGGCCCGGGGCGGGCCCTCCGGGGAGCCCGGGGCCCGCACCGAGCGGCGCGCCCGCCTCGACCATCCGCTGCTCGAAGACCCTGCGCGCCCGCCGCCACGCGGCGCTGCCGGGGACGGACCACTCGGCCTCAAGCCGCAGGTAGCCGCAGCCGCCCGGCCCCGCACAGGCGTTCCGCGTCATGCACACGTGCAGCTCGCCGCCGCCGTGGATGGCTCCGTTCACGGGGTGTGCCTCCCTCGTCGAGATCATGTCCGGGATGACGTCTCGCAACAGGCTAATCACACTCAGTAGTCAACGGCGCGACAGATTTATGTCACCTGTCCCCGAGCGGAGTGTGCCGCGATGGGGATGGCCTGGTAAAAGACCGGGCCGGTCGGCTTTCTCCGGGCCGAGGGGAGGGGAGATAGAGGTGCGCCGTTATGACACGCTGTCGCCCTCGGCGCGGGCGTTCAGGCGTTCGCGCTGCGGGACCACCGTGTACTTCGGGTCCTCCGCCGAGCGCACGCCCGCGTAGAAGACGCCGAAGCGGGTGCACGCGGACGCGGTGAGCAGCGCCGCCCCGCTGAGGGCGGCCGCCGTCCGGCTCCGTCCGGCGAGCAGCGCGGCCCCGGCGGCGCCCGCGACGGTCAGGATCTCGGCCGCGCGCGTCAGGCCGCCCGCGCGGCCCCCCTCGTACACCTCGGCCACCATGCCGAGCCGCCGCCGCATCAGCCTGGACGCGGCGGTCTCCAGCACCGCGCCGGCGACCGCCGTGCTGCGCGCCGGTCCCGTCTCCGCAGGCGGTGCGGTGAGCAACGCCATCCCGGACGCGGCGGCCGTCGCCGAACCGGCGAACACGAAAGGCAGCTCGCGGTACGCCTCATGCCAGGCGGGAACAGCCGTGTCGGCCGCGAGCACGGCGGTGTAGGACGCGACGGCGGGCCCGAGCACGGCCGCGCCGGCCGTGGCCGCCGCGCCGAGCCGGGGGAACAGGCGCGCCACGTCCAGGACGGCGGCGCCGCCCGCCGCCGGGCCGTAGGCCATCAGCAGCCACGAGCCGAGGCTCATCGGGGACGTCGGCTTGAGGACGCGCAGCATGTGGTGGAACCGGGCGGGCCGTCCGAGGTCGTGGACCAGCGCGGCGGCCGACCCGCTGATCGCCAGCAGCGAGGAGACCTTCAACGCGCGGGCGGTGGCGGGACGCCCGGTGAGCTGCGCGCCCGCCGCGAGCACCGAGCCCGCGCCCGCGAGCCCGCCGAGGAAGAAGTACCCGGCGATGTCCGGCGCCTTCCACCTCGGCGCCTTGAGGACGGGTCTGCCGTAGTAAGAGGTGAACTCCGCGTCGGGCACCATCGCCCGCTCGCCACGCCGCCCCCGGCGTCCGCGGGTGCCCTTCCGTGCCCCGGCCGCGCTCACCGGCGGCCGCCCCGGCGCCCGTGGACGGCGAAGACCGCGGCGGCGCCGCCGAGCAGGGTCAGCGCGGCGGCGCCCGCGTGCCGCCACATCGACGGCAGGTCGCGGGTCGTCACGACGGGGTCGGGGGGCAGCCCGTACACCTCCGGCTCGTCCAGCAGGAGGAAGAACGCGCCGTCGCCGCCGACCCCGTCCGCCGGGTTTTCGCCGTAGAGGCGCGCGTCGTCCACGCCCTGGTCGTGGAGCTGGTCCACGCGCGCGGCGGCCCGCTCCCGAAGCTCCTCCAGCGGGCCGAACTGGATCGACTCGGTGGGGCACGCCTTGGCGCACGCGGGCGTCTGCCCCGCCCCGAGCCGGTCGTAGCACAGCGTGCACTTCCAGACGCGCCCGTCCTCCTTGCGCTGGTCGATGACCCCGTACGGGCACGCGGGCACGCAGTAGCCGCACCCGTTGCAGATGTCCTGCTGGACGACGACCGTGCCGAACTCCGTGCGGAACAGCGACCCGGTGGGGCACACGTCCAGGCAGGCGGCGTGCGTGCAGTGCTTGCAGACGTCGGAGGCCATGAGCCAGCGGAGCCCGCCCTCGGCGGCGCCCGTCTCGGCGTTCCCGACCGGCTTGTCCTGCTCGATGAACGCGACGTGCCGCCAGGTGTCCGAGCCGAGCCCCTGGGTGTTGTCGTAGGACATCCCTGTGAACTCCAACCCGTCCTCGGGGACGGCGTTCCACTCCTTGCAGGCGACCTCGCACGCCTTACACCCGATGCAGACCGAGGTGTCGGTGAAGAAGCCCATGCGCGGGGGCGCGTCGGCGTACCCGGCGTCGGCGGCGACGCCGGGCTCGGCTCCGGCGAGCAGGTTGCGTCCGATCAGGCTGCTCATCCCCACGACCTCCAACGACGCCCAGGCCAAGGCACCCTTCCCCTCGTCGCGCGCCCTACACCTCGGGTCGCCGCGGCCCCGTGCCGCTTTCCAGGCGTTCGACCGGCGGGGGCCCGCGATTTCGGGCCTACGCCCCGCCCGCCTGCATGGGCCGCCGGGCGACCCGGCGGCCGGCCCGCGACCCCGCGTCCCGCGCCAGGCGGGGCCACTCTTCTAGCGACTCTGAACGGTTCCTGAAATTCGATTGACCCTGTTTCTGGAACGGTCCCCCTGCAATGGGGGGTGCCGGTTGAATGTTGGACAGTCCGTTTTCGCAGATTGGACGGGTTTTCGCCCGGTTACGGAATGAGATTACGCGTTGCCGTACCCCGACATTCAAGGGAAGTTAAAAAGAAGACGTTGACCGGCTTGATCGGCGCCGTCTACTCTCTCGGGCAGATCCTGGATCACGTTCCAACTCTTCGGCCGTAGAAACCGCGTCCGCCCCCAGCAAAGAGGAAATCGCATGCGTAAAGGGATCGCAATTTCCGCTGCCGCCCTGGCGATGACCGCCACGGCCGCCGTCGCCGCCCCACCGGCAACGGCATCCGCCGCCTACTTCACCCGCGGCCCGAACGGCGTCACCATCGAACTCGCGACGGTGAACGGCTCGGGTTGCCCGCTCGGAACCGCGGCCGTGGCCGTGTCCGAGGACAAGGAGGCGTTCACCGTCACCTACAGCAACTACATGGTGCAGGTGGGCGGCAACTCCAACTCGACCGACTTCCGCAAGAACTGCCAGCTCAACATGAAGGTGCACGTCCCGCAGGGCTTCACCTACGCGATCCTGTCGGCCGACTACCGCGGCTTCGCCTCGCTCGAGCCCGGCGCCACCGGACTGGAGAAGGCCAGCTACTACTTCCAGGGCATGCCCCAGACCGGTCGTGCGGAGCACGGCCTGAAGGGCGAGTACGCCGACAACTGGGCGTTCACCGATGTGAACGAAGTCGCGCAGCTGGTGTACAAGCCGTGTGGCGAGGAGCGCAACTTCAACATCAACACCGAGCTGCGCGTCAACAAGGGAACCTCGGACCCGGCCAAGGTCAGCATGATGGCCATGGACTCGACCGACACCAGCATCAAGACGACCTACCACTTCGCCTGGAAGCGCTGCCCCTAGTCCAGCGCTCCTTTCACATCGCGACTGCCGGGAATTGCGTCTAGAACGGCAGCAGCGTGTCCCCGAGAAACACTCTCCACCCGAGTTAGGAGAAGAGCACCCATGCGCAAGGCAATGACCGCTTCGGCGGCGTGCGCCGCCGCACTGGCCCTGGCCGGCGGTTTGGCTCCGTCCGCGTCCGCCACCACGGACGACCCGCCCCCGTCGGACCGGATCGTCATCGATGTCCTTACCGTGAACGGCTCCGGCTGCCCCGCGGGCACCACCGCCGTCGCCACGGCGAGCGACAACACCGCGTTCACCGTCACCTACAGCAACTACCTCGCCCAGGCGGGCGGGGACTCGAGGGCGACGGACTTCAGGAAGAACTGCCAGATCAACCTGCGGGTGCACGTGCCGCAGGGCTTCACCTACGCGATCGCCGGTGCCGACTACCGCGGCTTCGCACACCTGGAGGACGGCGCGTCCGGGCTGGAGCGCGCGAACTACTACCACCAGGGCATGCAGCAGTCGACCCCGGTCAGCCACACGATCAAGGGTTCGTTCTCGGACGACTGGCAGTTCTCCGACCGCACGCCGGTCACCGAACTGGTCTTCAAGCCCTGCGGTGAGGACCGCAACTTCAATGTCAACACCGAACTGCGCGTGAACAAGGGCAGCTCGGACGCGTCCAAGACGAGCTTCATGGCCTTCGACTCCACCGACGGCAGCGTCAAGACGACGTACCACTTCGCCTGGAAGCGCTGCCCCGGCGCCTAGCTGACACGAGCCGGCCCCCGCTCACGGCCATAGAGGATCAGGGCCGCGTCCTTACTCGGGGAAGGGCGCGGCCCTACTCATGCCCGCACGCGGCCTGTCGAGGTGGCGACAGATGGCCAGCCGCTGGATCCGGTTCGTACCCCAAGCCATAATCAAGGCGGCCCGTCAGCGGCCGGTCACGATCGGCAGGGCCGAACGCACGTCCTTCCTGCTGTGCGTCGAGGCGCCGATCGGTGCCGAGGAGGCCGATGTGGCAAGGCGAAGGCGGAACCTGCGCGTCCCGGCGGCGGCCCTGGCCGCCGGCATCCTCGTCCTGACGCCGCCCGTGGTCACGGTCGGCGCGGCGACAGGCAACGGCGCCGCGCTCGGTGACACGGCCGACCGGGCGACACCGTCCGACGTCGCCCGATGGGTGGTGACCATGGACGCCACCGGATTACGCGGACTGCTGGCGCGCGGCCGGGTCACGTCGGTGGCCCTCGTCAGGGCCTACCAGGCGCGCATCGACGCCTATGAGGAGGCGTACGCCGACCAGCCCGGCGTCAACGCGGTCATCCGCCGGGACCCCACGGCGATCGCCGACGCCGCCCGGCTCGACGCCGAACGCCGGCGGGGGCACGTCCGCGGCCCGCTGCACGGCATCCCGATCCTGATCAAGGACAACTACGACACCGGTGACCTGCCCACCACCAGCGGCTCGCTGGCGCTGCGGCACGGGCGTCCCGCCGACGACGCCGAGCAGGTCGCACGGCTGCGGGCGGCCGGCGCGATCATCGTCGCCAAGACCAACCTGCACGAGTTCGCCTCCGGCATCGAGACGATCAGCTCCCTCGGCGGGCAGACCCGCAACCCCTACGACCAGACCCGCAACCCGGGCGGCTCCAGCGGCGGCACGGGCGCCGGTGTCGCGGCGGGCTTCGGCGCGGCCGGTCTGGGCTCGGACACCTGCGGTTCCGTCCGCAGCCCGGCGGCGCACAACAGCCTGGTCGGCCTGCGGCCGAGCCGGGGCCTGTCCAGCCGCGACGGCATCGCGCCCCTGTCCGACACCCAGGACGTCGGCGGCCCCATCGCCAAGTCGGTCGGCGACATCGCCCTGCTCCTGGACGCGACCGCCGGATACGACCCGGACGACCCGTCCACCAGGGCGTCCATCGGACGGATTCCCCGCACCTACACCACCGCCCTGGACGGCACCGCCCTGGCCCGCGCCCGCATCGGCGTGTTCACCGACTACCTCGGCACCACGCCGCCCGAGCGGGCGACGACGGCGCTGGTCCGGGCGGCCACCGCGGACATGGCGGCGCGCGGCGCGACCGTCGTCGACGTGCCGGCCCAGCCCGAGCTGACGTCGGCGGTGGACGGCTCCAGCGTGTTCGCCGACGAGACGGAACGCGACCTCAACCGCTACCTCGCGGCGCCGGGCTCGCGGTTCCCGCGCCGGCTGGCCCGGCTGGAGCCACCGGCCGACGTCGTCACGCTGGCCGACATCGTCGCCTCCGGGCAGGTCACGCCCACCGTCCTGAAGCGGCTCAGGGAACGGCTGGGCACCTCGACCGGCCCGCAGGACGCCTACCGCCAACGGCTGGCGCGGCGCGCGCAGGCGCAACGGCTGCTGCACGGGCTGCTGAAGCGATACCGCCTGGACGCGCTGGTCTACCCGGCGGTCTCCCAACCGGCCGCGCCGGTCGGGCAGCCCCAGCAGGGCATCAGGATCTGCGGCCTCGCCGCCAACACCGGGTTCCCCGCCCTGACCGTTCCCGCCGGGTTCACGCCCGAGGGCATGCCGGTGGGAGTCGAGCTGCTGGGACGGCCGTTCAGCGAACCGAAGCTGCTCGGCCTGGGGTTCGCCTACGAGCAGGCGACACATCACCGCCGACCACCGGCGAGCACCCCGCCCCTGAACTGATCCCCGGTCGCGGTCGAACCGAGCCCCACGGGAGTCACCGACCCCGCGCGGTATCCACCCCGACATCTTGATCGCTACTTGCGGCCATCATGCCCTCACCGTGGACCTTCCTTACTCAGTGCACTTATATGTTTACTCTTCGTGCAGTCGAGGTGAGCTCGGAGGTCATCATGGACACGACCGCAAGAGTGCTGGTCATCGCCGCCGCCGGTCTGCTGACCACGGGGGCCGGTGTCGCCGCCCACGCCAGTGGCGGCTCCGAGACCCGGGCCGGCGCGCAGAACACCGCCGCTGCGGGTTCGGCGGCTACCAGCACGGGCGCCTCGCCCTACGTGCAGGCATCGTCCCCCGCTCAGGCCGTGCGGGTCCTCGACGCGTTGCGGTCCCTCGAGAGGGCGAGCGCCTCCGCCCGGGCGGCCGCCGCGGGTGTCGTCTACGGCCCCTGCGAGCTCTTTCCCACCCCCATCTACATGCGCACCTCGGGTGGTCTGGGCACGAAGCCGTACACCGACTGCAAGGGTGTGGCGGTTTCGTCCATCCGCCACCAGACCGATCTGCGCTACCAGTGGGGAGCCTGGTGGCACCTTGCCGCCAGTTACACCGGTGGCAACAACGGCGTGGCGCGCTACCAGCAACGAAACGTCCAGTGGATCTGTAAGGGCAGAGGCTCCACCACATGGGCCGGAACCACGCTCGGCACGCTCGTCTACCTCGGCAAGACCTATTACGCGCGTGTCTACAATTCTCCCACAACCCACCCTTGCGGTGCCTGAGCCCATCGTGCGACTGGTGTACGAGCGCACCAGCCCGCCCGGTGAAGACTCCGGCGCCGAACCTTTGATCGCGGTGTGCGCGACCGCGCGAGAAGCGGATCAGGTCAAGGAGGCGAGTTCCGTTCGCAGCCGCTACGCGTCCTGGGAAGAGTTTCGGCTTCAGGGCGCCGCTGACCGGACCGGTCCACTGGCCGACGGCGAGACCGTTCACATCGTCCTACTCGGCGGTGGCGAACCCGATCCCGAGCGCGACCCGATCGGTGTCGCCGTCTTCACCGACCGGGACGCAGCCGACCGGTGCGCGCTGGACGAGCGTCGTCGAAGCGGCGACCCCGGCTATCACGCGATCTCCCTCCCCATCGGATGGCGAGCCGCCGACCACTGACCAACTCCCTGGTCGCGCCGGGGCTCCGGAGCGACGCCCGCACATCGACGCGCTGTTCGGAGCGGTCACCGACGTTGAGGCCGGTTGCGCTCTCGACGTCGCAGCCGCCAGAGGGCCGGTTGCGTGACCAGCAGTGCGACTGCCGATGGTGCCGCAGGTACGAGATCGTCCATCGCGGCCTGAAGGGCGTGCTGCCGGAAGGTGTGCGGGACGGGCAGCGTGTCCATGCGGTTGAGGGGCCACACCACGACGAAGGCGCGGCCGATGACGCGATCCTTCGGTATCGCGCCGCCGCCGGGGTCGCCGAGATGCGCACGCGAGTCGGAGGAGAAGGCCCGGTGGTCTCCCATGACCCAGAGGGTGCCCGGCTGGACGGTCACGTCGAAGGCCTGGTCGGAGGGCCTGTTCTGCTCGTGCGTGGCGGGGTTGGTGTAGAGGTATTGCCGCTCGTCCAGGGGGACGCCGTTGACCGAGACGCGCCCTTGCGCGTCGCAGCACTTGACCCTGTCGCCCGGGATGCCGACGACCCGTTTGATGTAGTCCTTCTCACCCGGGGAGACGCCGAAGGCTCCACCGACCCACCGGAAGAACCTCCCGACCGGGTTCGTCGGCTTCGAGTAGGCGACTTCGGGATCCCAGGAATCCATCCCGTCGAACACGACGATGTCACCGCGCTCGACATCGCGCGTATGGTAGACGATCTTGTTGACGAGGACCCGATCCCCGATTTGCAGCGTGTTCTCCATGGAGCCCGAGGGGATGTAGAAGGCCTGGACCGCGAAGGCCTTGATCAGCAGGGCGAGGACCACGGCCACCAGGACGAGTACGGGCAGCTCCTTCCAAAAGGAGCCCTTCTTCTTTCTCTTTTTCGATTCTTTTGAATCGTCGGTGCCGGGCGAAGCATCTTCGGAATCTTCGATATCCGATGTCAAACTCGCCGCTCCCTGCGATGAAGTCGTCGGCGAGGTGTCATCGTGCTCCTGCGAGGACCGATCGGAGTGCTCCTCGTGGGGCGCCGCGCCGTCAGAGCTGGCCTGCATATCTCTCCGATCCCCGAGCCTGCCGTCCAGACGCAATCTTACACAAAAACCTTGACTCGCCGCGGTGGCCGACGATAAAGGGCCGACGATCAGCTACGACGGCGGCCGAGGTTGTGGACGCACATATTCAGGGCGCGGTTTGGGCGAGATGGTCGCGGATGTCGGCGTAACGGAACTGGTAGAAAATCCATCAGGTCGCGGGACAGTCCGCGCCGGATCGCCAGCGACGACGTCGCACATCAGGCGTCCCGGCCCACAGCCCGCTCAACGCTCCGCCACTGAACTTCTCCCGCCCCCTGTATGCTCCGGACATGTCGCTGGATCTTGGGTGTTCCACCTCGCGTTACGGCGGGGTTCCTTGGTCGCCGGAGAGGGTCGCCGCGATCGGCGCCGAACGCCCGGGGCTCTCATGAGGGTGCTCGATCCGCGCGACCGGATCGCGCTCGCCGACCTCGTCGCCAGGTACGCGCTCTACGCCGACCAGCTCAGGTACACGAGTCTCGTGGGGCTGTTCGCCGACGACGCGGTGCTCGTACTGCCGGACCCTCCGGAGCAGCTCGAACCCGTCCGTTCCTTCAAGGGACGGGACGAGATCGGCAAGGCGCTCCGATCCCTGGAGCGGTTCCCGCGCACGTCGCACGAGATCGTGGGCCAGGTGTTCGATCCGGGACGCGAGAACGCGACGGCGACCGGGCACGTCGCCTGCGTCGCGCACCATCTCAGCGAGGAGGAGTCGGGAAAGCCCACCGACTTCGCGTGGCATTTCCGCTACAGCGACGCCTACCGGCGGGAGGGCGGCTTCTGGCATATTGAGCGCCGGACGGTCCAGATCGACTTCATCGAGAAGAAATCGGTCTGGTGCTGGAGAGAATGAGCACCGGGGGAGCGGTCTAGCGGCCGTTCGCGTGCGGAGCCGACTGCCGCTTGGAGGGTGAAACAGCCGGTGATTTCTGCTGGGAAATGGCCATCAGGCTAGACGCCCGTCACCATCGCTCCTTGAACGTGGAGAACAGCATCCAACCGGCGATTCCGCTGAAGAGGAGGGTGACCCCGGCCAGGACGGCGAGCTCGCTCCCGGAGTCCAGGCCGAAGGCCGAGATACCCGCGCCGAATGCTATGGGGAGGATGCCCATGAACATCCAGCAGAAAGCGCGGAAGGCGAGCATGAAGAATCCGTCCCACCAGCCGAACAGCAGCCCCCACAGCAGGACGCCGAGGCCGAAGAGGGCCAGGAACATCCAGGCGGCGAGCGTTCTCCCCGACCCGGGCAGGAACCACGCCTCCCTGCCCATCATCTCCACCCCGACGACCTCGTCGCGCCAGAGCCGCAGCCGGGCCGGGTCCCCCTCGCGGGCCTTGTCATAGAAGGACCACGACACATCGTGGGCCTGCCGCGAACCGTTGGCGCGCCGCCAGGTGAGCTCATAGTGGGTGGTCTGGGTCGTGTTGCCGTCGGCGTCGGTGCTCGATGTCGTGTAGGTGCGGCGGTCGACGATCGTCGTCGCCTCTTCGTCGAAGCAGTCGGCGCGCTGATCGCAGTTCACAGCCGTTCGGAATTCCCGGGTGTGCCGGTAAGGACCGGCGGCGGCGGCGAGTGCCGTCACAAGGACACCGAGCCCCAATGCGATCGTGATCCACCGTCCGAGGGAACGGGGTGGTGATACACGGTTCGACGGCCCCCGATACCGACCAAGCCCCATGCCCGTCCTCACCATGGATCGTCTGTGGAGGGAGTTCGAACGCCCGCGGTCCATGATGCGCGGAACAGTTCGGAAAGCGTAGACCGTATCTCATGTGGTGAGGTGGACAGGTTCGCGTTCGTAGCGGATTCGCGGTCGCCCGGAGTAGGTCAGCGGCGGCGCAGGGACGGGTCGAGCAGCGAGGGCGGGGTGTCGTGCTTCTCGTCCGGGGCGAGGTCGACGCCGGGCGGGACGATCGCGTCGATCGCGTCCAGGACGTCGCCGGGCAGCACCGTGTCGGCGGCGGCGAACTGCGAGCGCAGGTGCTCCGGTGTCCGGGGGCCGATGAGCGCGCCGGTCACGGCGGGATGCGCGGTCACGAACCCGAGCGCGAGCTGGATCATCGTCAGGCCCGCCTGGTCGGCGACCTCGGCGAGCCGTTCGACCGCCTCCAGCTTGGCCCGGTTGGACGGGATCGAGGTGTCGAAGCGCCGCGGCATGAACGTCGACCGGTTGGTGGTGACCTCCCGGCCCTCGCGGACCGCGCCCGACAGCCATCCCGAGGCCAGCGGGCTCCACGCCAGCACCCCGAGCCCGTACTCCCGCGCCACGGGCAGGACGTGCGCCTCGATCCCGCGTTGCAGGATCGAGTAGCCCGGCTGCTCCGTCGCGTACCGGCCCAGGTGGTTCTCGCGCGCCGCCCACTGCGCTTGGACGATGCGGTACGCCGGGAACGTCGAGGAGCCGAAGTAGCGGATCTTTCCCGCGCGCCGCAGGTCGGTGAGCGCCGACAGCGTCTCCTCGTCGCCGGTCGCCGGATCCCACCGGTGGATCTGGTAGAGGTCGACGTGGTCGACGCCCAGTCGGCGCAGGCTGCCCTCCAGCGCGGCGACCAGCCAGCGGCGCGAGCCGCCCCGGTGGTTGCGCTCCTCGCCCATCGGGAGGCCCGCCTTGGTCGCCAACACGATGTCGTCGCGCCGTCCGGCGATGGCCTTGCCGACCATCGTCTCCGACTCGCCGCCGCCGTAGTGGTCGGCGGTGTCGATGAGGTTGACGCCGCCCTCCAGGGCGGCGTCGACGATCGCGGTGGCCTCCTCCTGGGTGGTGCGGCCGATCGCGCCGAAGTTCATCGCGCCGAGCGCGAGGGCGCTGACCTGCACACCGGTGCGGCCCAAGGTGCGGTACTGCATGCTCGTGCTCCTCCATGGATGCGGGGGACGGGTTGGTCGCCGTCCCGTCGCTCTGGCATGATGAGCACAACCGGAACAGCGTCCCGTTTCGGACGATACGGAACGCTGTCCCGTTTAGCAACCCCGGCACCGGAGGAGCGGCGCGGTGAACAAGGACGGCCAGGACGGCGGACCCGTACGAGGCGTGGGCGCGCGGCCCAAGCGGGCCGACGCCCGGCGCAACGCGCAGACCCTGCTCGACGCGGCCGCCGCGGTGTTCGTCAGGGCAGGGGTCGAGGCGCCGGTGCGCGACATCGCGGCCGAGGCCGGTGTCGGCACGGCCACGATCTACCGCCACTTCCCGACCCGGTCCGACCTGATCATCGCCGTCTACCGGCACCAGGTCGACGCCTGCGCCGAGGCGGGCCCCGTCCTGCTGGCGGAGGACGCCTCTCCCTACTCCGCGCTGCGGCGCTGGATCGACCGGTTCGTCGACTTCCTGGTCACCAAGCACGGCCTCGCCGCCGTCCTGCAACCCGACAACAGCGGCTTCGACACCCTGCACGCCTACTTCCTCGACCGCCTCGTGCCCGTGTGCGCCGACCTACTCTCCGCCGCGTCCGCGTCCGGCGAGATCCGCTCCGACGTGGGCGCCTACGAACTGATGCGCGCCGTGGGGAACCTGTGCGTCGGCGCGGGCAGCGACCCCCGCTATGACGCGCGCCGGCTCGTCGCCCTCCTGGTCGACGGCCTGCGCCGACCCCGATAAGGCGAGGGGAGCCGACCGTGGACGAGGGCACAGGGCGTGCGTGGCGCCCCCGACAACGGCGAACAGGTCCTCGGAGCGAGCAGACCTACCGCGACGCCTTCATCAAGGGGCTGAGGGACCTCGCCGACTGGCTAGAGGACAACCCCGCCGCACCCCTCGCCCGTTTCGACCTGGCCCACGCGCACCACACGGCGAAAGCGGAGCCGGACCGCGAGACCCCCATGCGCGAACTGGACCGCGCCGCGTCCCTGCCGGGACTTGGAGGCCGGAGCGCTCTACGGCTGCGAGGACCTCAGCCACTACGGCTTCATAGTCGCTACACCGCGTCCTTGGTCGAGGACGAGGACGGAAAGCACTTCCTGCTGCGCCCTGCGGACCGGATGGGACGACCCCGTGCCCACGACGATGTGGCGATCAGGCAGCGGTGCTGTTCAGGGCAGTATCATTTCAGCTTGGCGGATACCTGCGCCGCCACAGAGACCGCGTGCGCTCGCAACTCGTCGTCCGTCAACGCCCTCCTGAGTCGTACGACTTCGCGAGGCCGGCGATCGCCGCCGTGATCGCCGTCAGAATGCAGGAGATGATCACCATCCCCATGGCGATGCCGTTGCTCTTCTGGAAGCCGAAGACCCATTTGAACTGAGCGCCGAAGGTCGTGCTCCCCGCCAGCGGCTGCACCACCAGGATCGCCAGTACGTAGAACATGCAAAGCGCGTACAGTGCCCACACGCCGAACATCGTCCGGGCGAACGTGAACACCGCTGCGAGCAACAGCAACCCGGCGGCGATGACGCCGCCGACCACGTTCTCCCACACCGGTCCGGACGAAGGACCGACCGCCCCGCCGGAGTAGACGACGTTGTAGGTCGCGAACCAGACGAGCAGGCCGGCGGTGAGCAGCGACAGATAGCCGGCGACCAATGTCGCCGCGGCATTCGGCCTCGCGAACGGCCTCGGCCCGCCACCCCACGGCGCGGGTCCGCCCGGCATCGGCGGCTGGCCATTCTGGGGAAACCCGGGCTGCGGTGGATCCGGCTGCACGCGCACTCCTCGCTTTTCGGCGACACGAACCTGCCGCCCATCACGGTCCGTGGTCATCGCGGCGAAAGGTCGTAGATGAACATGCTCAAAGGGAGGCTGCGCAGTTCCGAGCCCCACGCGGGGGAGCGTGCGGCGTCTTCATCTCAGCTCGAAGTATTCGTCGTGGTACAGGGCGTCGGCGGTGCCCTGGCCGGTCATGCCCGCCCGGTAGACCGCCTGCAACCTGTTGAGCCACCGGTAGCGTTCGGCTCCGGTCTCGAACAGGCACGCACCCACGATCTTGCCGCCGGAGCCCGGCGAGGTGTCCATCCGTCCGGTCCCGTACATGTAGATGAGCGCGTCGTCATCGGTGACGACCCGGCCGCGCCAATCCAGTGTCCCGGTGCCGTCGGGGCCGATGACGAACCAGTCGGCGGCTGCCCCCTGGAGGCGGGCGGTGAGGCCTCGGCCTTCGATGATCCCGTCCGTCAGGTCGATGATGACCCGGGTGCCCGCCGGCGTTCCGTCGAGGGTCGCGTAGGGAGCCGGTCGCCACACGCCCCGGAACAAGGGCGTGAGCGACGCCGGTGTGGAAGTCCCCGGCAGGTCGTGGACGATCTGCTCGAGCGTCAGCACGGGTCACCCCTCCCTGAGTTACTTTGGCCTGCCAAGGTACACGATAACCTTGGAACGTCAAAGTAGGATCGGTGGATGCAGCGACGGGTGCGACGTGATCCCGATGAGGCCAAGCGGCTCATCCTCCAGGCGGCCGAGCAACTGCTCGCCGACGGCGGGCTCGCGGCCGTGCAGGTACGGGCTGTGGCCGCCAAGGTCGGCGTCACCGACGCCGCGGTGAACCACCATTTCGGCGGCCGCGATCAGCTCCTGGCCGCGCTGCTCAAACACGGCGGTGGACGTGTGCGGAAACGCATCGGTGAGGTGGTGCGGGGCTGGGTCAGCGCCGACGCCGACATCGGCGAACTCGTCCAGGCGCTCGCGGAGGTGTACGCCGACGGCTATGCCGAACTGGCCCTGGCCCTGCACCAGTCGGGATGGCGCGACCAGGGCAGCGGAATGCTCGACGAGGTCGTCGACGCACTCCACGAACGCATCACCGCCCGAGCGCGGCAGCGGCACCGTCCCGCGCCCGACCGCCGCCACACCCAGCTCACCGTCGCCGCCCTTCATCAGGCGCTCGCGATGGAACCGATCGTCGGCCGGCAGTTCCGCCGCAGCGCGGGCCTGACCGGACCTCCCAAGCAGGACGCGGCAGACGCCCTCACCTGGTGGCGGGACCTGGTGACGCAAATGCTCGACCCGTGAAGCGGCGGCCCCGATCGGCGCCTTACCTTGACGGGTCAAGGTCAGCTCGCCTAGCTTGCATTGGCAGCTCAAGGTAGAGGGGGCGCGGACATGCCGACGCTGCCGCACACGACGAGCAGGGGAGCATGACATGGCCGACACGCCGACTTTCGTGTACGTCACCTTCATCCAGGCCACGCCGGAGCAGGTCTGGCACGCGCTGACCGACGCCGACGCGACCGCCGAATACTGGGCGGAGCACAGCAATGTCTCCGACTGGCAGGTCGGCTCGGCCTGGGAGCACCCGCGCACCGATGGTTCCGGGATCGTCGACCTCGTCGGCACGGTCCTGGCGGCCGCGCCGCCCAAGCGGCTCGTGTACACCCGGACGGGTCCGAACGAGGAGCGGCCCGACGGTCCCGGCCAGGTCACGCTCGACATCGAGCCGCATGGCGACATCGTCCGGCTCACCGTCACTCACGAGAACCTGGCCGACCACGACGAGTACGTCTCGGTCTCCGCCGGGTGGCCGTGCGTGCTGGCCAACCTCAAGAGCCTCCTGGAGACCGGGCACGTCCTCCCGCAAGGGCCTTGGGAGATGTACGCGGAGATGCGCGCCGCCCGAATGGCGCTCAACGACCCTCGGTAGACCACCCAGGTCGAACCGACCGCCTCGACGAAGTTCCCGGCGGACGTGCGATGAGTTCGGACCTCCCCGCTGGTAGGTACTGGCGAGCTCACCGGAGTACCCCGGATGAGCCGATCACAAGGGAGCATCCGATGCCGAACAGTCGTGTGGAAGACGAGGCCGCGATCCAGGCCGTGCTGGCCGACTCCTACAAGGCGTGGGCCGCCGGCGACGCCGACGGCATGGTCGCCGACTACACCGCGGACGCGACCGCCATCATGCCCGGTTCACTCCGCGACGGCCGTGAGGCGATCCGCCGGAGCATGGCCCTGGGCTTCGAGGGGCCGCTGAAGGGCAGCTCGACCTACAACAAGCAGCTCGGCATCCGCTTCGTCGGGACGGACGGCGCGATCGTCATCAGCGAGTCCGCCATCCGGTTCCCCGGCGACCCCGAGGTTCCGGAGGACGCGCGCAAGGTGAACGCGACCTGGGTCTTCGAGAAGCGGGACGGCCGGTGGCTGATCGCCGCCTACCACAACAGCCCGCTTCTGGTGCCTGCGCAATGATTGCAGGGCCAAGAGATCCCGGGTGGACGGGGTGATCAGCGGGCCAGGTGGCGGGAGATGACCAGGCGCTGGATCTGGTTCGTGCCCTCGAAGATCTGCATGACCTTGGCCTCGCGCATGAAGCGCTCGACCGGGAAGTCGCGGGTGTAGCCGGCGCCGCCGAGGACCTGGACGGCGTCGGTCGTCACCCGCATCGCGTTGTCGGTCGCGACCAGCTTGGCGATCGACGCCTCCCGGCCGTAGGGGCGGCCGGCGTCCTTGAGGCGCGCCGCCGACAGGTACAGGGCGCGCGCGGTCTCCACGGCGGCGTCCATGTCGGCGAGGACGAACGCGAGCCCCTGGTGGTCGATGATCGCCTTGCCGAACGCCTCGCGCTCCTTGGCGTAGCCGACGGCGGTGTCGAGCGCGCCCTGGGAGAGGCCGGTGGCGACCGCGGCGATGCCGAGGCGGCCCGCGTCCAGGCCGGCGAGCGCGATGGCGAGGCCCTGGCCCTCGGCGCCGATGAGGTTGCCCGCCGGGACGCGCGCGTGCACCAGCCGGACCGTCGCGGTCGTCGAGCCCATCAGGCCCATCTTGTCCTCGGGCGCGTCGAACTCCAGGCCGGGGGTGCCCGCCGGGACGTGGAAGCAGGAGATGCCGCGCGAGCCCTCCTCGGACGTGCGGGCCATGACCGTGTAGAAGTCGGCCTCGCCGCCGTGGGTCGTCCACGCCTTGGCGCCGTTCAGGACGTAGGAGTCGCCGTCGCGGACGGCCTTCGTGCGCATCGCGGCCGGGTCGGAGCCCGCGTGCGCCTCCGACAGGCAGTACGCGCCGAGCCGCTCGCCCGACAGCAGGTCGGGCAGCCACCGCTGACGCTGCTCCTCGGTGCCGTAGGCGAACAGCGGGAAGCACGACAGCGCGTGGACGCTCACGCCGACGCCGACGCTCGCCCACACCGCGCCGATCTCCTCAAGCGCCTGGAGGTAGATCTCGTACGGCTGGCCGCCGCCGCCGTACTCCTCCGGGTAGGGCAGCGTGAGCAGGCCCGCCCTGCCCAGCGTGGCGAACGCCTCGCGGGGGAACGCGCCGGCGCGCTCGGCGTCGGCCGCGCGGGGCGCGAGCTCCTTGGCCGCGATCTCGCGGGCGAGTGCGATGAGGTCGGCGGACTCGGGGGTCGGCAGGTACCGGCTGGCGGGCATGCGCAACTCCTTTCGGCACCTCGCACAGTACCAGAACGAGTACCACGGAACCGATTTTGGTACTGTCGTCGGATGAACGGGACGGCCACTTCTGGAGGGACGGCCTCGCGGATCGGCGCACCACGGGCGGAGCGGCGGCGCGAGGAGCTTCTCGACCGCCTCATCGAGTTGTTCCTGGACCGCGGCTTCGCCGGGCTGAGCGTCGCGGAGCTGGCGGCCGCGCTGCGCTGCTCCAAGAGCACGCTCTACACCGTCGCCGCCAGCCGCGAGCAGATCATCGTCACCGTCGTCCGCGCGTTCTTCCGCCGCGCGACCGAGGAGGTCGAGGCCGCGGTCGACGCGAGCGCCGACCCGCGCGAACGCGTCGGCGCGTACCTGCACGCCATCTCGACCGCGCTCGCCCCGGCCTCGCCCGCGTTCTTCGCCGATCTGGACGCGTTCGCCCCCGCCCGCGAGATCTACCAGCGCAACACCGGATATGCCGTCCGGCGCGTGCAGGCCCTCGTTGACGAGGCCGCATCCGAGCCCCCGTCCGACGCCGCGTCCGACGCGGCGTTCGTCGGTGCCGTCGCGGGCCAGGTGATGGAGTCGATCCACCGGGGCGAGATCAAGGCGCGGACGGGCCTGGACGACTCGGCCGCCTACGCCGCGCTCGCGTCCCTCATCGTGGCCCGGATGACCGCAGGGCGTGCTCGACCAGCGTGACCAGCACGCCCCGCGCGACGTCCGGGCGGCGCACGTCGCACAGCAGGACGGGCACCTCGGGGTCGACGTCCAGCGCGGAGCGGATCTCCTCGGCGGTGTAGCGGCGCGCGCCGTCGAAGACGTTCGCGGCGACCACGAACGGGATCTCGCGCTGCTCGAAGAAGTCGATGGAGGCGAAGCTCGTCGACAGCCGCCGCGTGTCGACCAGGACGATCGCCCCCACCGCGCCGTAGGCGATCTGGTCCCACATGAACCAGAACCGCTCCTGGCCGGGCGTCCCGAACAGGTACAGGCGGACGCCGCCGGAGAACGTCAGCCGCCCGAAGTCCATGGCGACGGTCGTGGTGACCTTGCCCTCGACCCCGTCGAGGTCGTCGACGCCGGTGGAGGCGTCGGTCAGCGTCTCCTCGGTGCGCAGCGGGCGCACCTCGCTGACCACGCCGACGAACGTCGTCTTCCCCACGCCGAAGCCGCCGGCCACGAGGATCTTGAGGGTGTGCTGGGGGATGTCGTCGGCGTCGCCGTAGGAGGCGCGGCCGAAGGTGTCAGAGGCGGCGGAGTTCATCGAGCACTCTCATCAGTATGCGGGGGTCGGGACGGTCGGGCTCCTCGGACTGCCGCATCTCCTCGATGAGGCCGTACTGGTGGAGGTCGGCCAGGAGGATCTGCACCACCTGGAACGGAAGGTCGGTCTCGGAGGCGAGGTCGGCGGGGGTGGAGGGCCGCGCGCACAGCTCCAGCAGCCGCCGCTGCTCGCGCGAGAGCCACACCCGCTCGCCCGGCTGCTGCCCGGTGGCGACCAGGATCGTGACGAGGTCGATGGCCGGGCCGCGGGGCCGGGTGCGGCCGCGGGTCATCGCGTACGGCCGCACGACCGGCCCTGCGTCGCGGCCCACCCAGCGCTCCTTCGGCGCGTCCACCGCCGGCTCAGGCCCTCGCCGCCGGGTCCGCCGGGTCGCCGGAGCGCGGCGCGGTGCCGAGCTGCCGCCGCACCCGCTTGATGAGCATCGTCGTCTCGTAGGCGACGAGCCCCGCGTTGCCGCCCGCGTCGCTCAGCACCGCGAGGCAGCTCCCCTCGCCGGCGGGCATGACGAAGAACAGCATGCCGTCCAGCTCGACGACGGTCTGCCGCACCTGCTTGGCCTGGAAGTGCTCGCGCGCGCCGTTGGCCAGGCTGTGGAAGCCCGACGACAGCGCCGCGAGGAACTCGGCGTCCTTGCGGGTGACACCGCCCGAGGCGCCCATGACCAGGCCGTCGCGGGACAGCAGGACCGCCTGGCGGACCTCGCCGACCCGCTCCACCAGATCGTCGAGCAGCCAGTCGAGCTCGCCGGTGGCGTGGGTCTGCTGCTTCATGATTCCCCCCATTCGTCGCGTGCGCCGGGATCGCGGATGTCGTCATCGGTGTCCCGTCCGCGCAGCCATCCCGACTGTAGCGAGGCCATCAGGTCGCGGCTGAGCTCAGGGCTGGGCTCCTCGAACTCCTCCGCCTGCTCCGCGGCGCGCCCCGGCGCGGGGCGCTTGCGGAGCTGCGGAGCGAGATTGCGTTGCCGCACCCGGCGGGGGAGGCGGCCGGTGACCTCGCTCGACTCCGTGCCGGGCTCGGTGCCGAACGGCTCGGACGGCTCGGACGGTTCGGCGTCCGCGCCGTTCGGCCGGGTCCGGCCGTTGGACGGAGCGGGCGCGTCGAAGGCCGCCCCGGTGCCCGCCGGCTCGGCGGGACGGGGCACGCCGGACGGCGGTTCGCCGGGTGCGGGTTCGGCGGGGGGCTCAGCCGGAGGCTCGGCCTGCGGCGTGTAGGACGGCGGGGTGTAGGAGGCCGGGGTGTAGGCGGCGGGGGCGGTCAGGGCCGGAAGGGCGGGTTCGGCCACCCTCGCCTCGGCGGAGCCGCGGGTGAGCTGCAACTCCTCGTCCAGGACGACCAGCGAGTGCGGGACGAGGACGATCGCGGTCGTCCCGCCGTAGGGCGAGGGCTGGAGCGCGACCTTGACGCCGTGCCGGGCGGCGAGCCGCGCGACGACGAACAGCCCGAGCCGCTCGGTGTCGACCAGGTCGAACTCCAGGTCGGTGGACAGCCGCCGGTTCAGCTCGTCCATCTCCTCGGGGTGCAGCCCGACGCCCCGGTCGACGATCTCGACCGCGAGCCCGTTGGCGACGGTCTCGACCTTCACGGTGACCTCGGTGGCGGGCGGCGAGAACGACGCGGCGTTCTCGATCAGCTCGGCGAGCAGGTGGATGATGTCGGCGACGACGGCGCCGGTCACCGCCGCCGTGGACGCGCCGGTCACCTCGACCCGCCGGTAGTCCTCGACCTCGGCGATCGCCGCGCGGATCACGTCCTCGGCGGCGACCGGGTGGTCCCAGGCGCGGATGGTCGGCGACCCGGACAGGATGACCAGGCCCTCCGCGTGCCGCCGCATGCGGGTGGTGAGGTGGTCGAGCCGGAACAGGTCGTCGAGCTCCTCGGGGCTGCGGGCGCGGCGCTCCATCGCGTCCAGCAGGCGGAGCTGGCGGTGCAGCAGCGACTGGCTGCGCCACGACAGGTTGATGAAGACGCGGTTGATGTTGGCGCGCAGCTCGGCCTCGCCGACCGCCGTGGCCACCGCCGTCCGCTGGACGGCGTGGAAGGCCTCGCTGACCGCCGCGACCTCCCGCGTCCGCCCGGTCTCCGGTGGCGGCGCCTCGGCCTCGGCGTCCACGGTCTCGCCGCGCCGCAGCCGCGCGACGACCCGGGGCAGCCGCTCGTGCGCGAGGACCTGCGCCGTCCGTTGCAGGGCCCGCAGCTCCTCGGTGAGGCGCCGCGCGAACAGGATCGACAGCACGACCGAGGCGATGAAGCCGAGCAGGCCGAGCCCGCCGACCGTGTAGAAGCCGACGAGGATGCGGTCGCCGGCGGGCTCCACGTCCTTGCGGTTCACGACGTCGCCCGCGCGGGTGGCGGCGCGCAGCCACACCGACGACACCGACGCGACGACGCCGCGCCAGCGCCGCGGGTCGGGCGCGTACCCGGTGCGCACGACGGTACGTTCCAGGTCGGCGTAGGCCGTGAACGCGGACGTCTCGGTGAGGTCGGTCATGATCTTGCCGATCTCGCCGCCCGCGCCCGCGCGGCCGAGGTCGGCGTACTGCGCGCGGCTGCCCGCCCAGGACGCGAACGCGGCGCGGTCCGCGGCGTTCATCCGGCCCGCGCGCATCCCCGTGAGCAGCGCGTTCTCCCGCAGCATGAACTCGCGCGCCCAGTAGTCGTACACGATCGCGTTGCTGTGCTGGTAGACGGTGACGTCGTCGACGCTCACCAGCGTGCTCATCACGCGGATCGTGGTGTCGGTGATCGCGCTGTACCCGTTGATGGCGTCGAGCCGGGAGATGACCGCGCCGCGCACCTGCGTGCGCACGCCCTCCAGGCCGTCGAAGGCCTCGCTGAGCTGCCGCACGCGCTGCTTGGCGGCGTCGTCCATCGCGTCCTTGGTGTCGGACGAGAGGGCCTTCTTGCGGAACGCCGCGACCGCCGCGTCGGTGCGCGCCGCGAGCGACTGGTAGTACCGGTCGTTCTCGGCGGTGCCGGTCGCGAGCACGCCGACCGCCGCGCCGCGCTCCTCCTGGATCGCCTCGGTGACGGCCCGCGCGGGCTGGGCGACGTTGTCGTACACCGTCGAGTACTGGAACCGCTGGAGCGCCTGGGACAGCGTGACGACGGTCGGGACGCCCCACTGGATCATGAGCGAGACGAGCGGGATCGCCAGCAGCAGCCAGATCCGGCGTGTGATCGATCGGGTACGCGGGCGTGACGGCGGTGGGGCGGGGACCTGTTCGGGTCGCGTCACTGATTTACTCCCTGCTCATCCGAAACCGCCATCAAGCGGTGTGTGAGCATACTTAGTTTGATTTGGCGAATACCAGCGTTCTCCCGTTACTCGGCCGCGCGTCGCCTGGTGGTCCCTTGATCATGCTGCCTGGTGGGACGTTCCAGAGGGCCTGGCGCGGCGCGGCCGCGGACGCGGCGGTGGACGCGGCAGGTGCCCTCCCGGTGTGCGTCCCGGGCGTGCGGGGGCGGCCGGTACCGGCCGACCGGAAGCGGATGCGACGCCTTGTAGCGATAAATCGTGCATGCCAGGCTTCGCATGCTTTGTCCCCCTCACCTTCGGAGACCGAGTCATGCGCAATGCCGCGCTAGCGTCGCTCCTCGGCCTGTCGCTCGTCGCCACCACCCTGACGGCGGCCGGGGCCCAGGCGGCACCGGCCCCATCGGGCACGGCCGCGTCCAGACTCCCGGGGCTGGTCACGCTCAAGGACGTCCGGCACCACCAGCTCAACCTACAGAAGATCGCGGACGCGAACGGCGGGAACCGGGCCGCCGGGCTCGCCGGCAACAAGATCACCGTGAAGTACATCGCGGACCAGCTGAAACGGGCCGGGTACACCCCGCAGGTCCAGGACTTCACCTTCGACTTCTGGCAGGAGAAGACGCCGGCGACGTTCGCCGAGACCGCGCCGGCGCCGAAGACGTTCACGCCCGGGACCGACTTCGGGACGTTGCAGTACTCCGGCAGCGGCGACGTCACGGCCGCCGCGACCCCCGTCGACCCGGGCGCGACCGGCGCGGGCAGCGGATGCGAGGCCACCGACTTCGCGGGCTTCCCGAAGGGCCATGTCGCGCTGATCCAGCGCGGCGGCTGCTTCTTCTCGGTGAAGGCCGACAACGCCATCGCCGCCGGGGCCACCGCCGTGGTCATCTACCAGCTCCCCGGCACGCCGGGCCCGGTCGCGGGCACGCTGACCAAGCCCTACGCGATCCCGGTCGTCGGCCCGACCAACGCGGTCGGCACCGACCTGGTCAAGCAGGCGCAGGCCGGCCCGCTGACGCTGCACGTCAAGACCGACACGGTCAACGAGAAGCGGCAGACCTCCAACGTCGTCGCGAACACCAAGCGGGGGCGCGCGGACAACGTCGTCGTCATCGGCGCGCACAACGACAGCGTCGTCGCCGGGCCCGGCATCAACGACGACGGCTCGGGCACCGCGACGCTGCTGGCGATGGCGCAGCAGATCGGCAAGCTCGGCGCGAAGGTCCGCAACCAGGTGCGCTTCGCGTTCTGGGGCGCCGAGGAGGAGGGCCTGCTCGGCTCGCAGCACTACGTCGACAGCCTGCCGAAGGCCGAGCTGGACAAGATCGCCCTGAACCTCAACTTCGACATGCTCGCCTCGCCGAACTTCGTGCGGTTCGTCTACGACGGCGACAACAGCAGCGGGCAGAACAACGTCGAGGCGCCCGCCGGGTCCGGGGCGATCGAGAAGGCGTTCACCGACCACTTCGCCTCGCGCAAGCTCGCGACCGACCCGGCGCCCTTCAACGGACGCTCGGACTACAACGCCTTCATCGTCGCGGGCATCCCGGCCGGCGGCATCGACGCCGGGGCCGAGGGCATCAAGACGCCCGCGCAGGCCGCGACGTACGGCGGCAAGGCGGGCCAGCCCTACGACCCGTGCTACCACCTGGCGTGCGACCGCTACGACAACGTGAACCTCAAGGGCTACGACCAGTTCATCGACGCCGCCGCGGCGGTCACGGAGCTGTTCGCCAACAGCACCCTCACGGTGAACGGCAACGAGCTCGCCAAGCGGCGCGCTCCGGCGCGCGGCACCGCCCCGCGCCGGGCCGGACAGTACGCGGCCGAGTAAGCGAAAATCGTAAGGACCTGTCGGATCTGTAAATCTCGGTCGGAAAGTCGGGCGGTCATTGCCAGCCTGCACTTTCCGACCGAGATTTACGTTGACGCTGGTCAGCGGTGGTTCTCGGCGGTGGCCAGGCGGATCTCGGCGGCCATGGCGGCCGAGTCGTGGCCGGGCTCGACGCCCTCGACGATGATGAGGTCGCCTTCGAGGTGCGCGCGCCTCAGCGGCAGGATCGCCTGGTAGGCGGCGGAGCCGTAGAAGTCGCGAGCGCGCTTCAGCGACGGGAACTCCACCAGCACCACGTCCCCGGCCCATTCCCCCTCCCGGACGTCCACCTCGGCGCCGTGCACCAGGAAGCGGCCCGAGAACGGGTCCAACGCCGATTGGATCTTCTCCAGGTACTCCAGCACCTCCGGGTGGGGTGCCTCGGTCTTGCGAAGGTGGGCGAGCATATAGGCGGGCATCGGTCCTGCTTTCTCGATCAGTGATGGTCAATACATCCGGCGCCGATAGGCGTCGCGCGGCGACGTCACCAGGCGACGGGGAGTCGCTGCACTCCGTACACGTCGTCGCCCGCGCGCAGGGGGACGTCCCGCGGCGCGATGTCCAGCCGCAGGCCCGGGAAGCGTTCGAATAGAGCGGGCAGCGCGACCTTCAGCTCCAGGCGCGCGAGTTGCTGGCCCAGACACTGGTGGGCGCCGTGGGAGAACGTCAGGTGCCCGGCGGCCTGGCGGGTCAGGTCCAGGGTGTCCGGGGAGGCGTAGCGGGCGGGGTCGCGGTTGGCGGCCTGGAGTGAGACCGCCACGGTCTGCCCCTTGGTGATGGTGACGCCGCCGACCTCGATGTCGGTCAGGGCGACGCGGAAGCCGGTGTGGGCGATCGTCAGGTAGCGCAGCAGTTCCTCGACGGCGCGCTCGGGGTCGGCGTGCAGGGCGTCGCGCTGGCCCGGGTGGGTGAGCAGCGCGAACGTGCTGAGCGCGATCATGTTGGCGACGGTGTCCAGGCCCGCGCCCAGTAGCAGCGACCCGACGCCGACAAGTTCCTCGTGCTCCAGGTCGCTGGCGATGATGTCGCTGAGCAGGTCGTCGGTGGGCTGGGCGCGTTTTCGCTCCACCAGGCCGGCGATGTAGCCGCCCATCTCCTGGAACGCGGCCAGCTTGTCCTCCATGGGGATGTCCGCCTGGTTGGCGACGGCGCCCAGGTGCTGGAAGTGCGCGCGCTCGCTGAACGGAACCCCCAGTAGTTCGCAGATCATCTGGGCCGGGATGGGGAAGGCGAAGGCCTCGACGAGGTCGACCCCGGGGCCGCGCGCGGCCATGTCGTCCAGGCACTGGGCGGTGAGCTCGTGGACGCGCTCGGCCAGCGTCCGCATCCTGCGGACGCTGAACTTGCCCGCGAGCAGGCGCCGGAAGCGCAAGTGCTCCGGCGCGTCCATGCCGATGAACTCGCCGGGCCCGGCGGGCGGTATGTCGACGTGCTGCGGGTCCAGCAGGTGCATCAGCTCGTGACGGGAGCTGAAGGCGGGGTCGGCCAGGACGGCGCGGGCCTGGGCGTGGCCGGTGACCAGCCAGCCCAGGTGGCCGTCCCCGAAGCGCAACGGCGTCACGGGCGCCTGCGACCGGAGCTCGGCCAGCCGGGCGGGCGGGTCGAACGGACATCCGGCGGGGCGCTCCATCGGCATCTGCTCGACGAGGGGCAGGGAATCGCTCATGGTGGACAACGTACAGGGCTACTGGACGTCGTACAATAAGTGGACGCCGTCCAGGAAGGCAGGCGGTGATCCCGCCGGTGGACGGCATGCGAGAATCGATGGCCCGGACGGCGTGCGAGAGGCGCGCCCGGCAGCGAAGAGGACCCTGACCGCGATGTCAGCCGATGAGCAGGTGGCCGTGTCGGTGTGGGCGCGCCCGCCCCGCAGGCGCCGCGACCGTCTGGCGCTCGACCGGGGGCAGATCGTCGCCGAGGCGATCGGGCTGCTGGACGAGCGGGGGCTGCCCGCCCTGACAATGCGCGCTCTCGCCACGCGCATGAACGTCGCCGCCAACGCGCTGTACTGGCACGTCGCCAGCAAGGAGGAGCTGATCGAGCTCGTCGTCGACGAGATCTACGGCGAGATGAGCCCGCCCGTCTCCGACGATCCGGCGCGCTGGAGCGAAGCGGTGTCCCGGTGCGGCCACAGCGCCCGGGACGTCGTCCTGCGCCACCCGTGGGTCGCGTCCCTGCTGGTCGGCGAGGTCGGGGTGACCCATCTCGGCCCGAACCTGATGCTGCTCACCGACCACATGCTGACCCTGCTGCGGGCGGCGGGCTTCGACCTCGCCGAGGCGGACCGGGCCACGAAGACCGTGTTCACCTACGTGCTCGGCGCGGCCACCAGCGAGGCCGCCGCGCTCAACAGGATCGCCCTCGCCGGCGACACCGAGGCCGAGTGGCTGGACGCCCTGCGGCCCGCCCTGACCCAGATCACCGGCCCCTACCCGCAGCTGGCCGCGCTGTTCGACTCGCTCACCGGCACGGACCCGCGCACGACGCGCGACGAGCAGTTCGACTACGGCCTCCAGCGCGTGTTGGACGGCCTGCACGTCCGCCTCCGCCAGCTGGCCGAACGACCGTCCTGACCCCTTTCGCGGGCTACCACTCCTCGGACGGCCGGGACGCGGCGTCGCCGTGCCGTGCCGTGCCCTCGCCGTGCGCGCGGACGAGCATCACCGTCACGTCGTCCTGGATGGGCGTGGCGACGAGTTCGGAGACGACCGCGCCGCACGCGTCGTCCAGCCCGGCCGAGGCCGTGGTGAGCGCGGTGCGCAGCGCGGCGATCCCCGCCTCCAGGTCGCGGTCGCGGGACTCGATCAGCCCGTCGGTGTACAGGACGAGCGTCGTCCCGTCGGGGAAGGGCACCCGCACGTCCTCGTAGACCGTTCCGCCCAGGCCGAGCGGGAGGCCGGGCGGGATGTCGGGGGTGTCGCAGCGGCCGTCGGGGCGCAGCAGGATCGGCGGGGGATGCCCGGCGCGGGCGATGACGCCCGTCCGCTCGGTGGTGTCCAGGACGGCGCACGCGCAGGTCGCGAACTGGACGGGCCCGAGGTTCGGCGCGACGCGGTCGAGCCAGGTGAGGATCTCGGCCGGGCCGAGGTCGAGCATCGCGAGCGTGCGCGCGGCGGCGCGCAGCTGCACCATCGTCGCGGCGGCGGCCGAGCCGTGCCCCATCGCGTCGCCGATGACGAGCGCGACCCGTCCGGCGGCGAGCGGGATGATGTCGCACCAGTCGCCGCCGACCAGGTCGGTGCGCCCGGCGGGCACCGACCGGTGCGCCACCTGGACGCCGGGGACGTCGCCGAGCAGCCGGGGCAGCAATCCCGCTTGCAGGGCGCGCGCGGCCGCGTGCTCGCGCTGGTAGCGGCGCGCGTTGTCCAGGCAGCCCGCCGCGAGCGCGGTCAGCTCCCGCGCCAGCCCGACCTGCTCGGCGGTGAACGGCCCGGCGGCCCGCCCGCGCGCGAACGCGACGAACCCGAGCACGCCGACGCCCGCCCGCAGCGGGACGAGCAGGAAGTCGACCAGGTCGCCCAGCCCGACCGCCGCGCCCGGGTGCGCGCGGGCGACCTCGGGCGGCAGCGCGGCGAACCGCTGGACGGCGCCGTCCCGCAGGCACGCCGCGCCGGGGGTGTCGGCCGCGAACGCCACCACCTCGCCGGACGGGAAGCACTCCTCCAGCCCGGCGTCGGCGGCGCCCAGCGCGATCCGCCGCAGTTCGGCGGACCGCGCCCCGGACGGCCGCGGCACCTCGTCGCGGGCGATGAGGTGCTCGGCCACGTACACGCCGGCGGCATCGGCGAACCCGGTGAGGGCCACCTCCACCAACCGCCGCGCGACCTGCTCCAGATCCAGCGTGCCCGCCATGCGCGCACCGGCCAGGTTCAGCAGGTTCAACCGCGCGAGCAGGGTGCCCGCCGGGGCCGGGTCGGGGGGCCGCCCGCCGGCCTCGACATCAGCGTTCACGCCATGCGCCTCCCGCCGGATGGTCAGCTGAAAGGCAAGCGTAGCCATACAGCGGTATAGCGCGATTTTCTACCCGTTATACAGATATCTTTTGTGCAGGCCCGTAAGGTGTGTCCGGACCGAATGGCGCGGCCCCCGAGCAGTGATCATCTGGGCGGCCGATCATTCCGCCGGCTTCAGTGCCGCGGCGAGTTCCCGGAGCGCGGGCAGCGGGTCCGCCCCGGCGTCACCGAACAGCGGCTGCACGGCGACATGGTCGGCGCCCGCCTCGAAATGCCCGCCGAGCCGCGCGGCGACCGCGTCCGCGTCGCCGTGCAGGACGAGCGCGTCGACGAGGGCGTCGCTGCCGCCGTCCGCGATGTCCTCCTCGCTCCAGCCGAGCCGCCGCAGGTTGGCGGTGTAGTTCGAGAGCAACAGGTAGCTGCCGCCGATGTTCGCGCGGGCGACCGCGCGGGCGCGCTCGGGATCGGCGTCCAGCACGAACTTCTGCTCCGGCGCCAGCAGCGGCCCCTCGCCCATCTCCTGCCGCGCCTTCCGCGTGTGCTCGGGCGTCGTCAGGTACGGGTGCGCCCCCGCCGCGCGCTCGGCCGCGAGCCGCAGCGCCTTCGGGCCCAGCGCGGCCAGCGCCCGCCCGGACGCCGGGACCTTCGCGGCGTCCAGCCGGTCGAGGTAGTCCACCATCGTCTGGTACGGGGTGCGGTACTCCTCGGACATCTCGCGATGACCGATACCCGCGCCGAGCAGGAACCGGTCGCCGTACTCACCTACGAGCCGGTGGTAGGACGCGGCGGCCTCCTCGGCGGGCGTCGCCCACATGTTCACGATGCCGGTCGCGATCACGATCCGGTCGGTCGCGGCGAGCAGCCGCTCGGCGATCTCGAGGTCGCCGCTCGGCGAGGCGCCGATCCAGATCGTCCCGTAGCCGAGGTCCTCGATGTCCTTGGCCAGCTCGGGGGTGAGGTCCTGCCAGCGGCGCCAGACTCCGAAACGTCCAACGTTGATGTTCGTCATTTCCCCTCCAACATCAGGTACCGCCCCATCATGCCCGCCGGCCCGATGTCAGGATGGGGACATGACCGACCGGCCATCTCTGCTGCTCCTGGACGGCCATTCGCTGGCCTACCGGGCCTTCCACGCGCTGCCGGTCGAGAACTTCAGCACGACCGCGGGCCAGCCGACCAACGTCGTCTATGGATTCGCGAACATGCTGGCCAATGTGCTGCGCGACGAGCGCCCCACGCACGTCGCCGTCGCGTTCGACGTGTCCCGCCGGACGTTCCGCGCCGAGGCGTTCCCCGAATACAAGGCCGGGCGGGCGCGGTCGCCGGAGGCGTTCGGCGCGCAGCTGCCGGTGCTGGACGACCTGCTCGCCGCGATGCGGCTGCCCGCCGTCCGGATGCCGGGGTACGAGGCCGACGACGTCATCGCGACGCTCGCCACGGAGGCGGACGCGGCCGGGTTCCGCGTGCTCGTCATGACCGGCGACCGGGACGCCCTCCAGCTCGTCGGGGAGAACGTCACCGTCCTGTACTTCTACCGGACGGCGGCGGAGATGATCCGCTACACGCCCGCGCTCGTCCAGGAGAAGTACGGCCTGACGCCCGCGCAGTATCCCGACTTCGCGGCGCTGCGCGGCGACCCGTCCGACGGGCTGCCCGGCATTCCCGGCATCGGCGAGAAGACCGCCGCAAAATGGGTGCGCGAGTTCGGGTCGCTCGCCGCGCTCCTGGAACGCGCCGACGAAGTGAAGGGCAAGGCGGGGGAGCGGTTGCGGGACGCGCTGGACACCGTCCGGCTCAACCGGCGCCTGACCGAACTCGTCCGCGACCTCGACCTGCCTGTCGAATTGGACGACCTGGAACGCCGCCCCTACGACCTCGCCGCCTTCAGCAAACTCCTGGACGACCTGGAGTTCCGCAACGCGAGCCTGCGGCAGCGGCTGTTCGCCGCCGACCCCGGCGGCGGGCGCCCGCCCGAGGCGCGGGCGCGGCTGCGCGGCCGCGAGCTGCGCCCCGGCGAGCTGGCCGGATGGCTGGACTCGCACGCGACAGGTCCGGTCGGGTTGGCCGCCGACTACGAGGAGCAGGTCCGGATCGCGCTCGCGACCCCCGACGGGTACGCCGCGTCCTTCCTGCTGGGCGACCTGTCGGCGGACGACGAGCGCGCCTTCGCCGACTGGCTCGCCGATCCGGACCGTCCGAAGGCGCCGCACGACGTCAAGGCGCTGCTGCGCGTCCTGCCCGAGTACGGCTGGACGCTCCGCGGCGTCACCACCGACACGGCGCTGGCGGCCTACCTCCTGCTGCCCGGCCTCGCCGCGTACGGGGTCGAGGACCTCGCGGCCCGCCACCTCGGCCGCCGCCCCTCCGCTGAGGGCGCCGCCGGGACGATGCTGCGCGCCGGGGCCGTCCTCGACCTCGCCGCCAAGCTCGGGCCGGAGCTGGCCGAGGCGGGAATGGACCGGGTGATGGACGAGGTGGAGCTGCCCCTCTCGGCGCTCCTCGCGCGCGCCGAGCGCACCGGCGTCCACGTCGACCAGGACCTGCTCCGCGACCTCGAACGGCGGTTCGTCGCGGGCATGGAGAAGGCGGCGGACGAGGCCGCCGCCATCGCCGGGCGCCGCTTCAACCCCGGCTCGACCAAGCAGCTCCAGGAGGTCCTGTTCGGCGAGCTCGACCTGCCCCGCACCAAGAAGATCAAGTCGGGGTACTCCACCGACCTGGACGCGCTGACCTGGCTCGCGACCCGCACCGACAACGGCCTGCCGCAGGTGCTGCTGCGCCACCGCGACCAGGCCCGGCTGCGCGCCACCGTCGCCGGGCTGATCCGGGAGATCGGCGCGGACGGCCGGATCCACACGACCTTCCAGCAGACCGTCGCCGCGACCGGACGGCTCACCTCCACCGACCCGAACCTCCAGGTCATCCCCGTCCGCACCGGGGAGGGGCGG
The DNA here is from genome assembly GCF_022751215.1 of Actinomadura terrae. GTDB lineage: Bacteria > Actinomycetota > Actinomycetes > Streptosporangiales > Streptosporangiaceae > Spirillospora > Spirillospora terrae. The sequence continues at coordinate 972,709 of NZ_JAICDG010000003.1, forward strand.
GAGATCAGGCGGGCGTTCACGCCCGGCCCCGGCTTCGCGGCGCTGATGACCGCCGACTACGGCCAGCTCGAACTGCGCGTCATGGCGCACCTGTCGGGGGACCGGGCGCTGCTCGCCGCGTTCGAGTCGGGCGAGGACCTGCACACCACCATGGCCGCGCGGGTCTTCGGCGTCCCACCGGACGCGGTCACCGCCGACCAGCGGCGCAGGATCAAGGCGATGTCCTACGGCCTCGCCTACGGGCTGTCGGCGTTCGGCCTCGCCCGGCAGCTCGGCGTCCCGGTGGCCGAGGCGCGCCCGCTGATGGACGCCTACTTCGCGCGGTTCGGCGGCGTCCGCGACTACCTCGACCGGGTCGTCGCGCAGGCCCGCGAGACCGGCTACACCCGCACGCTGCTCGGCCGCCGCCGCTACCTGCCGCACCTGTCCAGCGACGACCGGCGGCGCCGCGAGACCGCCGAGCGGATGGCGCTGAACGCGCCCGTGCAGGGCTCGGCCGCCGACATCGTCAAGATCGCGATGCTGCGGGTGGACGCGGCGCTCGACCGCGCCGGCCTGCGCAGCCGCCTGCTGCTCCAGGTGCACGACGAGATCGTGCTGGAGGTCGCGCCGGAGGAGGGCGAGCGGGTCGCCGGGCTGGTCCGCGCGGAGATGGCCGCCGCCTACCCGCAGATCGCGGGCTTGGACGTGGCGATCGGCGTGGGCCCCGACTGGGACGCCGCCGCCCACTGACCATTTCCTGGCCGCCGCCCTAACTTTCTTTTCGTGCCGCAGTCAACACCGCGTCCGGTATATCCGAAAACAAAGTGATCGATTCTTTGGGCAGATGATCAAGCGATATTACCGACCAGTGTTATCCGGATCGATATCTGGCTCGGGTTCTGCCGCCAATGGTCGCGCGTCTCAATGTAAAGACCCCGGTGGGGACCGGGGACGGGCGGCGAGGACGGGGCGAGATGACGGATCTGCACAGGATCGGACTGTCCATCCGGACCGGGACCGGGCGTGGCTGAGGCGGTGCCGGGCCAGCCCGGTTGGGCGCCCGTCGTCTACGGCCGCACCCGGCACGCCGACACATGGTGGAGAGCCCTGCCCGAGGGCATCGACCAGCACGGCTGGCTGGACGAGGTCGTCCGGGCGGCCCTCGCGGGCGGCGCCGGGCTGCGCGGCGCGCCGCGCTTCGTCCTCGCGCGGTCGGGCGCGCACCGGCTCGTCGGCGTCGCCTGCCAGGCCGCCGACCTCAGCGCCACCCTGCCCTCCGACACCCTGCACTCCGACACCCCGCACTCCGACGGCGCGCGCGAGATGTACTGCTTCGTCGGATGGGCGGCGTCCGGCGGTCCCGCCGGGCCGCCGCCGGCCGGGCCGCCCTGGCCCCTGCTGCGGGACTCCTACCGGCGGTGGGCCGGGGACGTTTACGAGCGGTGGACGGCCCCGGTGTGGACGGCGCCGCTGAGCGAGCTCCGGTGGCCGCGCCGGTCGCGTCCGGAGCCCCCGCCCTGGCCCGCGCCGCCGCTCCGGCCGTTCTCCGCCGCCCCTCCTCCGGCCGGGGTGGAGGTGGTGCCGCCGTCCGGCTGGGAAGAGGCATGGGACGAGGCGAACGTCGCCGTCCACCCGGTCACGGTCGTGCTCGGATGGGAGTCCGTGCCGCGCGGCGTGACCCCGGCCGGGCTCGGCGCGATCCGGTTAGGCGTGGTCGAGGAGCCCGCACGCGCCGCGTCCCGTCCGGCGGCCGAACCCCGCCCGCCGGTCCGGCCGCGTCCCGCACCGGAACCGCAGGCGCCCGCGCCCCGTCCCGTGGGCGGGACGAACCGGCTGGTGCCCGCGCTCCTCGGCGGCGGCGGCCTGCTGGGGGCGGCCGCGGTGACGGTGCTCGCCGTCGGCCTGTCGGCGAGCCGAGGCGACGCGACGGGGCAGACGCTCGACCCGCCGCCCAGCGCGACCAGCTCCGCGGCACCGCGGGCGGTCACGGTGACGGTGACCGTCAAGGACTGGCTCACGCTCGACCCGGCGCCCGACTCGACGACGGAACTCGGCGACGTCCGGTACCGGCACCGGAGACTGTCCGCCTCCGAGTCGACCGTGCTGGTGCCGTCGCCCGAGTCGGCCCCGACGGAGGAGCGGTGCCGCGGGCTCGTGTCCGGTCAGGAGCCCGCCCGGTCGTTTCGCGCGAGGCCCAGGACGGGCTTCTGCGTGAAGACCCCCTCCTCCCTCGCGGCCCTCGTCGTCGCCGCCGTCCAGGACGACGCGGTCACGGTCAAGGTCACCTCCTGGCCGGCATAGCCCTGTCTTCCAGCGGGCCTACGAGCCGGCCTTGACGGGTGTCCGCGGGTGTGGGCGGCGGCGCAGGATCAGCTTCAGGAACACGCGGTTGTACGCGCGCTGGAAGGCTTCGCGATCGTTCTCGCGCGGGAACGGCTCGTCGGGGACGGGCACGCCGAGGAACGCGCACAGCGGCTCCCAGCCCTCCCGGACCTCGTAGACGAGCAGCCGGTCGGCCGGGATCGCCGCCTTGACCTCCTCGATGTGCCGCTCGAAGCGGTCGATGGTGCGGGCCTTGTCCGCCGAACGGCCCTCCAGCACGCCGTCCAGGACGATCTTCCTGGTCATGGTCGGGAACAGCGGCAGCTCGGGGTGCCGCCGCACGGCGAGGGCGCTGAGGATCCGCCGCAGGAGCGGCCGGCGGCGGCCCTCGAAAGCCTGCCGGTTGGCGGTGAAAACGGTCGAGTCGGCACTCTCGTACCAGCGTTCCGGGTCGCGGACGGTGAGCACGACCTTGGCGTCCGGATAGTGCTCGGCCAGCTCGCGCCAGTACGCGGCGGAAGGCCAGTCGACCGCCGATTGGAAACCGGCGAGCATCGCATCCCAGTCGGGTGGGGCGCCTTCGGCGACGTCCAGCCACTGGCGGATGCGGAACGGCTCTTCGATGACCACGCGCATGTGGTAACAGGGACCCAGACCGAGCATTTCGAGGGCCGTCCGCAACGACGATGTACCAGTTCGCCCGAATCCAGCGCCTATCACCTTCACGCCGTGCTCCTCCCGAGATGTTCTGATGGTTCTCTAATCCGCGCCGCCTAATTTCATGGACGACAGACCGGTTGTACGACGATTCGCCGCACCGGACAAGAGTCGCGGTGGTGAGGAGACGAGCTGTGCCCAACCAGAACACCTTTCCGCAGCCGCTGTTGGACGTTCTCCACGAGTCGCCCGGGAGCGCCGCCCTCGAACACGGGGACCGCGTCGTCACGCGTGGTGAGCTGCTGGAACTGATCGGGCGGCTGGCGGAGGCGATGCTCGGCGCGGGCCTTGGGCCGGGCGTCGGCGTGGCGGTCCGCACGGCGCTGACACCGGAGGCGTTCGCGGCGCATGTCGCCGCGCACGTGCTGGGCTGCCGCGTGGTGTGCGTGCGGCCCGGCTACTCGGCCGGCCAGCTCGCGCACGTCCTCGACACCGACGTCGCCGCCGTCCTCGTCGACGCCTCGACGGCCGGCCCGGAAGCGGCGCGGGCGGGCGCGCTGCTCTCGCTCGGCCCGTGCCCCGGGGCGATCGACCTGCTGGCCTCGCCCGCGAGCGGGGCCGGGGTGCCGGACGTCCGCAGGCGTCCGGACGACGTCGCGCTCCTGACCTTCACCAGCGGCAGCACCGGGAACCCGAAGGGCTGCGCGGTCACCTACCGGGCGATGACCGTCCACTGGACCTGGCAGCCCCGGATCTGGTCGCCGCTCGCCGCCGAACTGGCGAAGGGGTTCGAGCGCTACCTGCTGTTCGGGACCCTCGCGAGCATGGTCGTGCTGGAGTTCCTCGGCCTCTGCCTGCTCGGCGGCGGCGTCGCGGTCATCCCCGAGGACGACGGGCGGCCGCTGTTCCCGCACGCGCTCCGCCGGTACGGGATCACCGGCTCGATCCTGACCGTCCCCCGGCTGTGCGCGATGCTCGACATCCTGCGCGAGGACCCGGACGCGGCGGGCGGCACCCCGCGCGCGCTGGTCGTCGCCGGGTCGCCGCTGCCGCCGCGCCGGCTGGCCGAGGCGGTGGAGCGGCTCGGCCCGGTGGTCTACCAGGGGTACGGGCAGACGGAGGCGAACCTGATCTCCATGCTCACCCCGGCCGACATCGCGGCGGCGCCGTCCGCGCTGGACTCGGTCGGCCGCGTCTGCGCCGGCGTCGAGATCAGCATCCGCGACGAGGCGGGCCGCGAACTCGGCGTCGGCCAGGAGGGCGAGATCTTCGTGCGCACCCCGTACCAGATGACGGGCTACTGGGGGCAGCCCGAGGAGAACCGCGACGTGCTGCGCGACGGCATGCTGCGCACCCGCGACCTCGGCCGGCTGGACGCGGACGGGCTGCTCCGGCTCACCGGCCGCGCCCGCGACGTGATCATCGTGAACGCGATGGTGGTGTACGCGGGCCCGGTCGAGCGGGCGCTCGCGTCTCATCCGGACGTCGCCGAGGCGTATGTGGCCGGGGCGCCGGACGAGCGGACCGGCGAGGCCGTCCACGCGTTCGTCGTGCCCGTCGCCGGCCGGAGCCCGGACCGGGACGAGCTGGCCGCGCTCGTCCGCGCCGAGCTGGGCGGGGACGCCGTCCCGCGCACGGTGACGGAGCTGTCGGCGGTCCCCGTGGCGGCCAGCGGCAAACCCGACAAACAAGCGCTGTTGCGGCTGCTCTGAGCCTTCTTGACCGGTTCTTTCTGATCAAGCTCTGAGAATTCTTCGTCACGATCGATGTTGTCCGTTCAACCACATCGTCGTGATGGAGGGTGCCGTGCCGGACACGATCCTGGACAGCCTGGTCATCGGAGCCGGGCCCGCCGGCCTGCAACTCGGATACTTCCTGGAGAAGGCCGGGCGCGACTATCTGATCCTGGAGGAGGGCGAGGCGCCGGGGACGTTCTTCAAGACGTTCCCGCGCCACCGCACACTGATCTCGATCAACAAGAAGCACACCGGGACCGACGACCCGGAGCGCAACCTGCGCATGGACTGGAACTCGCTCCTGTCCGACGACCCGAAGCTGCTGTTCACCCGCTACAGCGACCGCTACTTCCCGCCCGCCGACGAGATGCTCCGCTACCTAGCCGACTACGCCTCCGCGTCCGGCCTACGGATCTCTTACGGGACGCGCGTCGTGAACGTCACCCGCGAGGGCACCGACGGGCCAGTCTCTCGTGGGGAGACGACCCCCCACACCCCCCGGAACGGCCCGTTCCTGGTCACCGACCAGGACGGCACGGTCCGCCGGGCCCGGCGGCTGGTCGTCGCGACCGGGTTCGGAGGCCCGAACACCCCCGACATCCCCGGCATCGAGACGGCCGACGACTACAGCACCGCGTCCACCGACCCCGCCGACTACCTCGGCAAGCGGGTGCTCGTCCTCGGCAAGGCGAACTCGGCCTTCGAGACGGCCGACAACCTGCTGGAGACCGCCGCCGTCATCCACGTGGCCGGGCCGCACACGCTGAACCTCGCGTGGCGGACGCACTTCGTCGGCCACCTGCGCGCGGTGAACAACAACTTCCTCGACACCTACCAGCTCAAGCTCCAGAACGCGGTGCTGGACGGCCACGTGCGGCGGATCGAGCAGCGGCCCGACGGGACCTACCTGGTCACGGTCGCCTTCGTCCGCGCCGACGAGGTCACCAAGGACATCCCCTACGACAAGGTGATCGTCTGCACCGGCTTCCGGATGGACGCCTCGATCTTCGGGGAGGGCTGCCGTCCCGAGACGATGATCCGGGACCGCTTCCCGGCACTGACCCCCGCGTTCGAGTCGGTCAACGTCCCCGGCATGTACTTCGCCGGGACGCTGATGCAGTCCCGCGACTTCAAGCACGGCACCAGCGGGTTCATCCACGGCTTCCGCTACAGCGTCCGCGCGCTGCACCGCGTGCTGGAGAGCCGCCACCACGAGACCCCGTGGCCCGCCCGCGACCTGCCCGCCGACGCGGACGCGATCGCGGCGGCGGTGATCGAGCGCGTCAACCGGACCTCCGGGCTGTGGCAGCAGTTCGAGGTGCTCGGCGACGTCATCGACTTCCCCGGCGACGGCGCCCGCTACCTGGAGGAACTGCCGCTCGAACTGAGGGAGCCGCTCGCCGGCGGCGGGCGCGGCCACTTCACCGTCACGCTGGAGTACGGGCCCGACCACGCCAAGCGCGACCCGTTCGACGTCTCGCTCGGCCGGATCTCCCAGCGCGACGCGGAACACGCGCACGAGGGCCACTACCTGCATCCCGTCGTCCGCTTCCACGGCCCGGACGGGCCGCCCGCCGTCCACCACGTCACCGAGAACCTGGAGAACGACTGGACCTCCCAGGAGGTCCACGTCGAGCCGCTCCGCGCGTTCATCGCCAAGCACCTCCCCACGGCCTCCGCATGACGATGGGCACCATCCCCAGGCTCCCCGCCACGCCGCGCGAGTTCGAGGAGGCGGCGCGCGCCCGCCTCGACCCGGCGCACTACGACTACTTCGCGGGCGGCGCCGGCGACGAGGTCACGCTCCGGGCGAACGAGGCGGCGTTCGGCCGGCTCGCGCTGCTCCCGCGCGTCCTGCGGGGCGCGGGGGAACCCCGGACGGAGGTCGCGCTCCCGGGCGGCCGGGCGAGCATGCCCGTGCTCGTCGCTCCCACCGCCTTCCACCGGCTCGCCGATCCCGAGGGCGAGCGCGCCACCGCGCGCGCCGCTGCCGCCAACGGGACGATCATGATGGTGAGCATGGCCAGCACGGTCGGCATCGAGGAGGTGGCGGCCGCCGCACCCGACGCCACCCTGTGGTTCCAGCTCTACGTGCAGCCGGACATGCCGTTCACCGAGACGGTCGTCCGGCGCGCCGAGGCGGCGGGCTGCGCGGCGCTGGTCGTGACCGTCGACTCGCCCGCGCGCGGCGTCCGCGAACGCGAGCTGGCGCACGGCTTCCACGACCTCCCCGACGGCCTGCGCTGCGAGAACCTCCGCGACGGCGAGGCCGTGCGGTCGCTCGTGATGTCCCCGGACATCGGCTGGGAGCACATCGACCGGCTCCGCCGGATGACCGAGCTCCCGATCGTGCTCAAGGGGATCATGAACCCGGCGGACGTGCGGCCCGCGATCGAGCACGGCGCCGCCGCGCTGCTGGTCTCCAACCACGGGGGCCGGCAGCTCGACACGCTCCCCGCCACGCTCGACATGCTCCCCTCGGTCGTCGCGGCCGCGCGCGGGGCCGTCCCGGTGCTGCTGGACGGCGGCGTCCGGCGCGGCACCGACGTCGTCAAGGCCCTCGCGCTCGGCGCCGCCGCCGTCGCCGTCGGCCGCCCGGTCCTGTGGGGCCTGGCGGCGGGCGGCGAGCGCGGCGCCGCCCGCGTGCTCGCGCTGCTTCGCGCCGAGGTCCGCGAGGCGCTCGCCCTGTGCGGGTGCGCGTCCCCGGCCGACCTCGACCCGACCATGGTGCGGCGGACATGCTGACGGCGGCGGTCGTCGCGCTGGCCGCGGTCGCGGTGGCGCTCAGCCTGCCGTGGTGGCTGCCCGGACGGGTCGTCGCGCTGCGGGTCCGGCTGTTCGCGCGGATCAACGGCGACGAGGGCATCCCCGTCCCCGGCCAGACCATCGGCGTGGACCGGTTCCTGGAGGTGTACTCGCATCCGGCCGCGAACGGCCGGAGCGAGGGCGCCGTCCTGTCGGACCTGTTCTGGTACTGGCTGGCGCCGGGGCCGCACGTCCACCAGGAGCACCTGGAGGCGGGGGAGCGCTATGACGCCGTCGCCCGCGCCACCCGGGGGTTCCTGTCCGTCCCGCGCGCCGACGCCGAGGAGCTGACCCGCCGCAGCGTCGCCGAGGTGCTGGACGGCGCGGGACAGGGCGGCATGCGGGGAGGCATGGTCCGGCTCCGGGACCTGATGATGCCGGTCTGGGCCGTCTTCTACTACGAGCTGGTGTTCGGCGAGCCGTGCCCGCGCGAGGCCCGCGACCTGATCGTGGGGAACGCCGACGACGTCGTCACCGCCCTGAAGTGCTGCGGGCTCCGCCACATGGACCGCCGCCACCGGCTGACCCGCTACCTCGCCGGACGGCTGGACGACGTCCGGTGCCCGCTCCCCGAGGGGCTCACCGACGAGGAGAAGTGCTTCTACCTCCAGGGCACGTTCTTCAACACGGCGGTGGTCCAGATGTCGGAGGCCATGGCGCACCTGCTGATGGTCCTCGCGCAGCACCCGGAGACGCAAGAGACCGCCCGCACCGGCGACGACCGCGAGCTCGACCAGGTGATGGCCGAGACGATGCGGCTCTACCCGCTGTTCGGCGTCGCGCACCGCATCACGACCGGCGACATCGAGATCGACGAGCGGACGACGATCCCGGCGGGATCGGTGCTCTGCTTCAACTACCCGGAGTTCCACCACGCCGGGATCGAGGACCCGGACCGCTTCGACCCCGGCCGCTTCGCCCCCTTCCGGCGCCGGGAGGGGGGCGCGACCCCGCACCACATCCCGTTCGGCGTCGCCGCCAACCGCCCGTGCCCCGCCTGGCGGCTCGCACCGATCACGATGCGGGTCGCGGTGCGGGAGGTGCTGCGCCGGTACGCGCTCGCCACGTCCGCCTCGCACACCCGGTCGCTGCCCAACCGGGGGCCGTGCCTGCTCGTCCCCCGGACGGCCGCGCCCGTGCGGGCGCGGCGGGCGGCGCTGCTCGCCATGTGGGCGCGCGACCGGTTCGAGGACGTGTGGCACAGCCTCGTCCAGCTCGTCCTCGGCACCCGCATGGTCCGCGACGCGCGGCGGCAGCGGCTGTGCGCCCGCCACTTCCAGTCCCACCGCTCCTGAACCCGACCGGCTCCGCGTTCGACCGACCACGAAACGGAGGAACGGTGTTCGCCTCCACCCCGGCTCCCGTCCTCGTCTCCACCCCCGCCCTCGCTTCGGGAGGCACCGACCCGAACCTCGAACTGACCCTGAAGGTCATGCCCGCGCTCGTCGTCATCCTGATCGCCTCCGCGATCTGCGGGCGGCTCGCGCTGACGGTGATGCAGCCCCGCGTCCTCGGCGAGATGGTCGCGGGCGTCCTGCTCGGCCCCACCCTGTTCGGCGCGCTGTTCCCGGACGCGCAGCGCGCCGTGTTCCCCGCCGAGGTCAGACCGATCCTGTACGTGCTGAGCACGATCGGCCTGACGCTCTACATGTTCCTCGTCGGCGCCGGGCTCGACCACCAGGCCGCGAGGCCCGGTGAGGCGCGCCGGGCCATGGGCCTCGCGGTGTCGGGCGTCGTGCCCTCGCTGCTGCTGGGCGTGACCGCCGGCGCCCTGCTGTGGGGCACGCTCTCGCGCCCCGACGTCGGACGGTTCCAGTTCGCGCTGTTCATCGGCGGCGCGCTGTCGCTCACCGCGTTCCCGATGCTCGCCCGCATCCTGTACGAGCGCGGGCTGGAGAACTCCCCGCTCGGACGGCTGTCACTGCTCGCCGCGTCCGTCGACGACGCGCTGGCCTGGTGCCTGCTCGCGGTGCTGTCGGCGCTGCACCTCGGGTCGGGCATGGGCGACGCGTGGCGCACGATCGGGCTCGCGGCGGTGTTCGCCGTGGTGATGCTGACCGTCGTCACCCGGTTGCTGCGCCCGCTCGGCGAGGACTTCGCCCGGCGGGGCGAGATCGGCGCCACCGCGATGTACGCCGTCGTGCTCGTCCCGCTCGTCGCGGGCTGGCTCACCGACTGGATCGGCGTCTACTCGGTGTTCGGCGGGTTCGTCGCGGGCCTGGCGATGCCGCGCGACATGGCGTTCCGGCGGGCCGTGCACGAGCGCATGATGGGCGCCGTCTCGACGCTGCTGCTGCCGGTGTTCTTCGCCTTCTCCGGGCTGAACACCGACCTCGGCGGAATCAGCAGCCTGACCCTGCTGCTCTCACTCCTGCTGATCATGGCGGCGGGGTTCAGCGGCAAGTACTTCGGCTGCGCGCTGGCGATGCGCTCGATCGGGTTCGGGTGGCGCGAGTCGTACGCGGTCGGCGCGCTGATGAACGCGCGCGGGCTGATGATCCTGATCTTCATCAATATCGGGCTGGCGCAGGGGATGATCAGCCGGGAGGTGTTCTCGATGCTCGTCCTGGTGGCCGTCGTCACCACCGCCGGCACCCTTCCGCTCTACAAGCTGGCCCTTCCCGAGCGGTTGGAGGCACACGAAAAGAACGTGCCAATCCCCGAACCGGTTCAATGATTTCCGGAAGTGTCCACAATTGCCCTCAAGGCTGGCGGTTTCCTGATCACGGTGCGACCGTGGCGTCGTGTCCGCGCCATCGGGAACCGCCAGCCCGGCTCGGCGGAATGCCACCGACCGGCTGCTCATCGTCGAGGACGACGGCGAGCTCGGCCGGATGCTCGCGGGCCTGTTCGCCGAGCAGGGGTACGCGGTCGACCTCGCGCCCGACGGGCAGCGCGGCCTGCACCTCGCGCTCGGCCACGACCATGACGCGATCATCGTCGACCGCGGCCTGCCCGACGCCGACGGGATCGAGCTGGTGCTGCGGCTGCGCCGCCGCGCCTGCACGGTCCCGGTGCTCGTGCTGAGCGCGGCGGGCAGCGTCGCCGACCGGGTCGCGGGCCTGGACGCGGGCGCCGAGGACTACCTGGTCAAGCCCTTCGACGTCGACGAGCTGCTGGCGCGCGTCCGGGCGCTGCTGCGCCGCCACCTGGACCGGGCGGGGCAGTTCCCGCTCGGCGCGGGCTGGTTCGACGCCGACAACCGGGTCGTCGCCCTGCCGACCGGCGAGCAGGTGGCGCTGTCGGGCCGGGAGGCGCGGCTGCTGCGCGCCCTCGCGACCCGGCCGCGCCAGGTGCACACCCGCGCCGTCCTGCGGCAGGACGTGTTCGATGGCGCCCGGACCGAGTCGATCGTCGACACCTACGTCTACTACCTGCGCGGCAAGCTCGGCGACGGCGTCGTGCGCACGGTGCGCGGCGTCGGCTACCGGCTGGGGGAGCTGTGACGGCCGCCGACCTGGAACGGCGCCTGCTCACCCGGACGCGGCGGCTCGTCACCCTCCAGGTCGCCGCCGGGGTCTCCGGCCCGCTCGCGCTGGCGTGGGCGCTGTCGCACCGCGCGATCGGCGGCGGCCCGCCGGGGCAGACGGTCTGCGGCGGGGACGCGGCGGAGGCGCGGCGCCGCGTCCGGCGGGCGCTCGCCGCCGCCGAGCTGGCGGGCCTGCTCGCCGCGCCGCTGGCCGGCCACCTGCTCGCCCGCCGCGCCCTCGCGCCGCTCGGCGACGCGCTCGACCGGCGGGCCCGTCTCGCCGCCGACGCGGGCCACGAGCTGCGCGCCCCGCTGAGCCGCCTGCACCTGCGCGCCCAGCTCGTCGCCCGCAGGCTCCAGCCCGGCACCGACGTGGCCGACGACATGGAGCGCCTCGTCGTCGGCACCCGGCAGCTCGGCGAGGTCCTGGACGACGTGCTGCTCGCGGCCCGGCCCGCGCCCCGGCGGGAGGGGCGGGGCCCGGTCGACCTGGCCGCGCTCGCCGAGGAGGAGGCCGCGGCGGAGAAGGCCAGGGCCGAGGCGCGCGGCGTGACGATCGACGTGCTTCGGCGCGGCGGCGACCACCTCGTGCGCGGGACCGAGCCCGCGCTGCGCCGCGTGGTGACCGCGCTGCTCGACAACGCGGTCCGGCACGCCGAGGGACACGTGCGCGTGCTGGTGGCGCGCGGGCCGTCCGGGCTGGTGGAGCTGACCGTCCAGGACGACGGCGCCGGGCTCGACCCGCGCGACGCCGGCCGCTACCTCACCCGGTTCGCGGGCGGCCACGCGGAGGGGTTCGGGCTCGGCCTGGCCCTCGCCCGCGAGGTCGTGGACGCGCACGACGGCACACTCACGGTGGCGGGGCGTCCGGGCGCGGGCGCGGCGTTCACCGTCCGCCTCCACGCCGCCCGCCGCGACGGCCCACGCCCGCCGGGGACACGTCGGCGCACGCGGATCTTCGATCACTGTTGACTCCGATCCCACCGTCGCTTCACCCCCCGCACGCCATGATCGGCAGGCTTCGAGATCGCTGAGAAAGGCGTGGTCAACAGTGAGACCGTCCGAGTTGAGAGTGTTCAGAACGATCGGCATGCGGGTTCCGGTGCGGAGGTTCGCGGCCGCGCTGGCGGCCGCCGGTTCCGTGGTCGCGCTCTGCGTCGTCCCGGCGGCCGCCGACGGGCCGCGCCCGCCGGACGTGGACGGCGCGGGCTCGGGCGAGCGGCCGGACGCGCGGTCGGCGACCGTCGCGCCCGCCGACCCCGGGGAGGTCGACCCGCCGCGCTACACGTCCACGACGCGGCTGGCACCTGGGGTCGAGTTCAAGACGTTCGAGACGTCCGCCCCCGCCGGGCCCGTGCTCGGCGACCTGCTGGACGTCGACCTGAGCGACCCCCGGGTGCGCGTCGGCCTGCTGTCCCCGGGCGCGGTCGCCGCGCGCGGCACCGTCTCCCAGATGGCGAACGCGCGCCAGGCCCTGGCCGGGGTGAACGGCGACTTCTTCAACATCAGCGAGACGCACCCCGGCGTCACCCCGACCGGCTCGGCGTCCGGCCCGGAGATCGAGGACGGCGAGCCGCTCAAGGCCGCCGTGCCCGACAAGCAGCGGTTCGGGCCGGGGCTGCCGCCCGGCACGTCCGCCGAGGACGGCATCGCGGTCACCGACGACCACCGCGCCCGCGTGACCCGGCTGCACCTGGTCGGGACCGTCCGCGCGCGGCGCCTCGACCTGCCGCTGCGCGGCCTCAACCAGTACGCGCTGCCGCAGGGCGCCGCCGGGGCGTTCACCAGCGAGTGGGGCACGGTGTCGCGGCTGCGCGCGGTCTGCGGCAGCGACGCGCGCCGCGACGACCCGTGCGACACCGACACCGCCGAGGTCACGCTCGAGCGCGGCGTCGTGACGAGGGTGACCGACACGATCGGCGCGGGCGCGATCCCGCCCGGCACGACCGTGCTGGTCGGACGCGGCGCGGCGGCCGACCAGCTGCGCACGCTGACGCCGGGGGAGCGGGTGGGCGTCCGCTACCGGTTCGCCAGCGCCAAGCGGGTGCGGTTCGCGGTCGGCGGCTTCCCGATCCTGCGCGACGGCGAGCCGCTCGCGGGGCTCGACCCGAAGGGCCCGGCGCCGCGCACCGCCGCCGGCGTCAGCCGCGACGGCCGCCACCTCTACCTGATGGTCGTGGACGGCCGCTCGCAGCGCAGCGCGGGCCTGACCGTGGCCGAGCTGGCGACGCTGCTCGACAAGGCGGGGGTCGACGACGGCGTCAACCTGGACGGCGGCGGGTCCTCCACGTTCGTCGCCCGGCGGAGCGAGGAACCGGCCGTGACCGTGCGGAACGTCCCCTCGGACGGGGTCGAGCGCGCCGTCGCCAACGGGATCGGGGTCTTCGTCCGGCCTTGATTTTTCCGTGACCTTTCCAGGCCCGCCGGCCCGGGCTGACCGGTCGGCTTGACTGGCCGGTAGGGGTGGACCGCCCACGTGATCGCCCGTGGGCGGTCCACTCGTTTATGGAACGTTCCCACGATTGACACGCAACTCTGACTCGACCGCGCCCCTGACCGAGTTCGCGCACGTCAGACCCCTTGTTGACCGACCTCAAGCAAATTCACAGTGACAGATGACCGAAGTCGTGCAGAAGTGTTACGTTCGCCTGCGTGACATCGAGCAAGCGTCGTGCGCAGATCGTGTCGTCCCTGCGCACGAAGGGGGCCGCCTCCGTCAAGGAGCTGGCGGAGACGCTCCAGGTGAGCGAGTCGACGATCCGTCGTGATCTCGACGTGCTGGACCGCAACGGCGAGCTCGTGCGCACCTACGGGGGAGCGGCGCTCTCCCCGCAGGCGGCGGCGCCCGAGATCTCCTTCGCGGCGTCGGCGGAACGTGACAGCGCCGAGAAGGAGGCGGTGGCGAAGCGGGCGGCCGCCCTCGTCGAGGACGACATGGTCGTCGTGCTCGACATCGGCACCAGTACCCGGCTGATCGCGCGGCACCTGCGCGGCCGCCCGGTCACGGTGATCACCGCCAACCTCGCGGTGCTGGACGAGCTGCGCGACGACGAGGCCGTCCGGGTGTGCCTGCTCGGCGGCGTCGTCCGGCGCAACTACCTCTCGCTCGTGGGGTCGCTGACCGAGGCGGCGCTCCGCCAGGTCAGCTCCGACCTCGTGTTCCTCAGCTGTACCGGCGTGCGCCCGAACGGCCACGTCGTGGACGACATGGAGATCGAGACGCAGATCAAACGGTCCATGATCGAGGCCGCCGACCAGGTGGCGCTCGTCGCGTCCGAGGCCAAGTTCCCCGGCACCGGGTCGCTGCGCGTGTGCTCCCTCGCGCAGATCGACACGCTGGTCACCACCGCCGGTGCCGACCCGAAGACTCTTGAGCTCTGCCGGCAGGCGGGCGGGAAGGTTGTCATCGCATGAAGCTGGCCATTCTCGGCGGCGGCGGTTTCCGGGTGCCCTACGTGTACCAGGCGCTGCTGAACGACCACGGCTCCCCGCGCATCGAGGAGGTATGGCTCCAGGACTCCGATCCCGGCCGGCTGGAGGCGATGGCGGCGGTCCTCGCCACGTTCGCCGAGGGCGTCGAGGGCGCGCCCGCCGTCTACACCAGCACGGGGCTCGACAAGGCGCTGGAGGGTGCCGACTTCGTCTTCGCCGCCGTGCGCGTCGGCGGCCTCGCCGGACGGGTGTGCGACGAGCGGGTGGCGCTCGACCTGAACGTGCTCGGGCAGGAGACCACCGGCCCCGGCGGCCTCGCCTACGGGCTGCGCACGATCCCCGTCATGGTCGACATCGCCCACCGGGTGAAGGCGCTCGCGCCGGACGCCTACGTCATCAACTTCACCAACCCCGCCGGGATGATCACCGAGGCGATGCGGTCGGTGCTGGGCGACCGGGTCCTCGGCGTGTGCGACACCCCGTCCGGGCTCGGCACCCGCGTCGCCGCCGCGCTCGGCCTGGACCCCGCCCGCCTCCAGCTCGACTACGTGGGCCTCAACCACCTCGGCTGGATGCGCCGCATCCTGCACGACGGCGTCGACGTCCTGCCCCGCATGCTCGCCGACGACGAACTGCTCGGCTCGCTGGAGGAGGGCGTCGTGTTCGGCCGCGAGTGGCTGCGCGACCTCGGCGTGATCCCCAACGAATACCTGTACTACTACTACTTCAACCGGGAGGCGGTGCGCGCCACCCTGGACGCGCCGCAGACGCGCGGCGAGTTCCTCGCCACCCAGCAGGCCGCGTTCTACGAGCGGATCGCGGCGGCGTCCGGCGGCGCGGCGCTGGAGCTGTGGCGCGAGACCGTCGCCTCCCGCAGCGCCAGCTACATGGCCGAGATGAAGGGCGCCGAGACCGGCGAGGCCCTGGCGGACCACGCCGGGGTGGACCCGGTGGACGAGGGGTACGCCGGGGTCGCGCTCAGCGTGATGGCCGCGATCAGCCGCAACGAGCCCGCCCGGATGATCCTGAACGTGCGCAACGGCTCCACGGTCGCCGCGCTCCCCGGGGACGCCGTCGTCGAGGTGCCGGTCACCGTGGACGCCAACGGGATCCACCCGCTCGTCCTGGAGCAGCCCGACCTGCACCAGACCGGGCTCATGCAGCAGATGAAGGCCGTCGAGCGGCTGACGATCAGCGCGGCGCTCACCGGCTCGCGGACCGACGCCGTCAAGGCGTTCGCGCTGCACCCCCTCGTCGACTCGGCCACGCTCGGCCGGAAGCTGCTCGACGGCTACATCGACCGCATCCCCGAGGTGGCGGCGGTCTTCACCCCCGGCCGGCGGCCGTGACCCCCCGACAGGAGTGCGACCGATGACCCGAGGACCACGCGGGGGCCGCGCGCTCGCGGCCGCCCTCGCGGCCGTGGTGGCGGCGGCGCTGCTCGCGGTCGTCCCGTCCGCGCAGGCGGCCCAGCACGGGCAGGCGGCGGAGCACGGGCACGGGTCTCGGCCCGCGCGGGACCGTGCCAGGGCCACGGCGGCGGTGGACGCGATGATGCGGTTCTACGACCGCGAGTCCGGCCGCTGGCAGCCCGAGTCGCCGTGGTGGCAGTCGGGCAACGCCCTCCAGGCCCTGCTCGACTACATGGCCAAGACCCGCTCCACCCGGTACATGCCGCAGGTGCGCCACACGATCGAGCAGCAGCGCAAGCCGCTGCCGTGGTGGCCCGAGGGCGGCGGCGAGTTCCGCGCCGACTCCACCGACGACACCGGCTGGTGGGCCCTCGCGATGGTCCGGATGTACGACCTCACCCGCGACCGGGGCTACCTCGGCATCGCCGAGACCGACGAGCGCTACATCCGCAAGTACTGGGACGACACGTGCGGCGGCGGCGTCTGGTGGGACATTCCCGGTAAGTCGTACAAGAACGCGATCAGCCTGGAGCTGTACTTCAAACTGCTGGCGTCCCTGCACAACCGCGTCCGGGGCGACCGCGTGTACCTGGCGCGCGCCCAGGAGGCGTGGCGCTGGTTCGAGCGCAGCGGCATGATCAACAGCGCGAACCTGGTCAACGACGGCCTCACCACGCAGGACGGCGGCTGCGCCAGCAACCACGGCACGACCTGGACCTACAACCAGGGCGTCGTGCTCGGCGGCCTCGCCGAGCTGTACAAGGCCACCCACGACCGGCGGTACCTGGCCTCCGCCCGGCGCATCGCCGACGCGGTGATCAGGAGCCCGGAGCTGTCGCCCCGGGGCGTCCTGACCGAGCCGTGCGAGCCCGCCGGAACCTGCAACGCCGACCAGGCGTCGTTCAAGGGGATCTTCGACCGCAACCTCGCCGAGCTGGACGCCGTCCTGCCCGGCCACCCGTACCGGGGCTACCTGCGCGCGCAGGCGGCGTCCCTGTACGAGCGCGGGCGCAGCGGCGACCAGTACGGGTTGAACTGGGCCGGTCCCTTCGACCGCGCCGACATCTCCCGCCAGGACTCGGCCGTGTCACTGCTCACCGCCATCCTGTGACCGGGACGACCCCGACCACGACCCCCGACCCCCCTGCCCCTACCACTTCAGCCATCCCCACCCCAGCCCGCACCATCATCAGCACCGACGGACCTCGTGAGGAGGCGTCATGACAGCAGAGACCCTTGACGGGGTGGATCCGGCCGCGGACGCGGGACGGGGCGAGGCCGCGGCGCCCGGGCGCCCGCCCGAGCCATCGCTCGCCGACCCCTGCGCCGAGCGCGGCCTGGCGGGCGAGCTGCTCCACCGCGACACCGAGCCGGGCGAGCGACCCGGGCTGGACGTGTTCCTGTCCGGCCAGGTCTTCATGGACATGATCTTCACCGGACTGCCCGGCCTGCCGCCGCCCGGGACCGAGCTGTTCACCGACGGCCTCGGCTCCGCGCCCGGCGGGATCGCCAACATCGCGGTCGCGATGAGCCGCCTCGGGCTCCGCGTCGGCCTGGCGGCGCCGTTCGGCGACGACCTGTTCGGCGCCTACCTGTGGCGGACGCTCGCCGAGCAGGAGGGCGTCGACCTCGGCCACTCCCGCAGGGTGACGGCCTGGCCGACCCCGGTGACGGTGTCGCTCGCCTACGACTCCGACCGCAGCATGGTCACCTACGCCAAGCCCATGCCGGACATCGCGTCCGGCACGGGGGAGGACGGCGCGGACGCGGAGGAGGCGGTGCTCGGCTCCCCACCGCCCCCCGCGCGGGCCTGCTTCGTCGACATCGAGCGCCCGGTGCCGGGCTGGGCGAAGGAGATGCGCAGGTCCGGCACCACCGTGTTCGCCGACCTCGGCTGGGACGCGACCGAGACCTGGTCGAGCGAGGTGCTCGACCGGCTGGAGCACGTGGACGTGTTCCTGCCGAACGCCGTGGAGGCCATGGCCTACACCCGCACCGGCTCGCCGGAGGAGGCGGCGCGCGCGCTGTCCGCGCGGGTCCCGGTCGTGGTGGTCAAGCGCGGCGGGGACGGCGCGATCGCGATCGACTCCACCACCGGCGAGGTCGCCGAGACGACCGCGCTGCCGGTCGAGGCGCTCGACGCGACCGGCGCCGGGGACGTGTTCGCCGCCGGGTTCCTGTTCGGCACCCTCGCCGGGCTGCCGCTCGCCGAGCGGCTGCGGTTCGCGAACCTGTGCGCGGGCCTGTCGGTCCGGCACCGCAGCGGCTCGCTCGGCGCGCCCTGCTGGGGCGAGATCGCCGCGTTCGGCGAGTCCGGGGAGATCCCCGAGGCCGAGCTCGAACCGTACGCCTTCGTCGTGGACTACATCCCCGACTCGGCGTCGGAGACCGTCGTCCGGGCCGAGCCCACCCTCCGGGCCGACCTCCAACAGTCGTCCTGACGCGGACGAGTACACCGCGCAGGATCAGCAAGAGAAGGGAGCCGCTATGCCGGCACTGATGAGGCGGGGAGCGGTCGCGGCCGCCGCCGCCCTCGTGACCGCCCTCGCCGCCGCGTGCGCTCCGGGCGGGTCCAGTGACAAGCCCGAGAGCAAGGCGCCAGCGGCGGTCAGCACCGACGTCGCGGGGGCGGGCAACGTGACGCTCACCGTCTGGGACCAGGAGGTCCAGGGCGGGCTGAAGGAGCAGATCGAGACGCTCAACAAGCGGTTCGAGGCCAAGTACCCCAACGTCAAGATCAACCGGGTGGCGCGCTCGTTCAGCGACCTCCAGAAGACCCTGCGGCTCGCGCTGTCGGGCGGCAACCCGCCCGACGTCGTGGAGGCCAACCAGGGCTACGCGGCCATGGCGCAGTTCGTCAAGGCCGGCATGCTGCTGCCGCTCGACTCCTACGACCAGGTGTACGGGTGGAAGAAGCGCTTCCCCAAGGGCCTGATGGACCTGAACAGCGTCACCGACGACGGCAAGCTGATCGGGTCGGGCAAGCTGTACGGCGTCTCGCTGAACGGTGAGATCGTCGGGCTCTACTACAACAAGGAGAAGCTCGCCAAGCTCGGCATCCAGCCGCCGAAGACGTGGGCGGAGTTCGACCAGGCGCTCGCGACCGCGAAGGGCAAGGGCGAGATCCCGATCGCGTTCGGCAACGTCGAGAAGCTGCCCGCCATGCAGCTCTACGGCCTCCTCCAGGACGGCCTGACCGACAAGGAGTCCGTCCGCAAGCTCGTGTTCGGCAGCGCCGGCTCCTGGACGGACGGCCCGAACGTGCAGGCGGCGCAGAAGCTGTCGGACTGGGCGAAGAAGGGCTACCTCACCCCGAACGCCAACTCCATCAAGTGGGACGACACGCCCGTGAACTTCGCCAAGGGCGACGGCGTGTTCATGTTCGGCGGCACCTGGTGGGCGCCCGACCTCAACGACCGGATGAAGGAGAAGGTCGGCTTCACGCTGCCGCCCGCCTCCCAGGCCGGCGCGCCGGTGGCGACGATGGGCGGCGAGAGCCTGCCGTGGTCGATCACCGCGAAGACCAAGCACGCGGACGTGGCCGCCGCCTACATCAACTTCATCACCTCGCCGGAGGCGATGGACGTCGCGGTGGAGACCGGCAGCCTGCCGGTGCTGCCCGCCCCGTCCAAGCAGCCCTCGGCGCCGCTGATGAAGGAGGTGCTGACGGCCTGGGGCGAGCTCAGCAAGAACGACGGCACCACGCCCTACATCGACTACGCGACGCCCACCTTCACCGACGCGTTCGGCGGCCCGCTCCAGGAGCTCGTCGCCGGCAAGAAGTCGGCGGAGGCCGTGATGAAGGCGGCGCAGAACGACTACACCGCCTTCCAGAAGAAGAAGTGACCGGGCGGACACGGAGATAGAGGGAGCCCGCACATGACGACCGTCGCGCGGCACAAGACCGGGAAGAACCGGAGCGAACCGGCGGACACGCGCGCGGCCGGGCGCCCGGGGGGCCGGAACGGGGGCCGGCCTCCCGGGGAGCCCCGGGCGATCGGGTGGCTGTACGTCCTGCCCGCCCTGCTGGTGTACGGGGGGTTCCTGCTGTGGCCGCTGATCCGCGGCGCGCAGTTCTCCCTGTACCACTGGGACGGCCTCGGGACGGCGGAGTGGGCGGGCTTCTCCAACTACGCCAGCACCTGGACCGACCCCGCGCTGCGGGGCGCGTTCGGGCACCTGCTGGTCCTCATCGTGTTCTACTCGGTGTTCCCGTGCTGCATCGCGTTCGTGCTGGTCGGCGCGATGTCCAGGACGAAGATCCGCGGCCTGGTGTTCTTCCGGACCGTGCTGTTCCTGCCGCAGGTGATCGCGATGGTCGCGGTCGCGGTGGCGTGGCGGTGGGTCTACTCCGCGGACGGCCCGGTCAACACCGTCCTCGGCTGGCTGCACAGCGCGGGCCTGCCCGACTGGCGGCACGGCTGGCTCGGCGACTTCACGTTCGCGCTGCCCGCCGTCGGCCTCGTCGGGACGTGGGTCGGGATCGGGCTGGCGCTGGTGCTGTTCCTCGCCGGGGTCCAGAAGATCCCGCGGGAGCTGTACGAGGCGGCGCGGATCGACGGCGCCGGCGCGATCCGGGAGTTCTTCACGGTCACGCTGCCCGCGCTGCGCCGCGAGCTGGCGGTCGCGCTGACGCTGACCACGATCATGGCGATCCGCAACTTCGACCTGATCTACATGGCCACCGAGGGCGGGCCGGGCAACGCCACGAAGGTGCCCGCCTACGAGGTCTACAACCGCACGTTCAACACCGGCGAGGTCGGGCTCGGATGCGCCATCGGCGTGACGCTGGCGGTGCTGGCGTTCGCCGTCACCGCCGGGATCGGCCGCCTGGTGGAAGGGAAGGACGCATGAACCCGCGCGGGGAAAGGTTCGTCAACCACGCGCTCCTCGCCGTCTTCGCGGTGATCGCGGTGTTCCCGATGATCGGCGTGGTGACGCAGGCGCTGAAGCTGCCGGGCGACTTCGACGTCTCCTCGTTCGGGACGGCCTGGCGCGACGGGCACTTCGCGACCTACCTGCGCAACAGCGTCATCGTCACCGCGTGCACGGTCGTGATCGCGGCGGTCCTGTCGATCATGGCCGGGTACGCGCTCGGCGCGATGCGGTTCCGCGGCGCCTCGGTGCTGTTCCTGGTGTTCCTCGCCGGGCTGACGATCCCGACCGAGGCGATCGTCGTGCCGCTCTACTTCGACCTGCGGTCGATGGGGCTCGACAACACCTACGCCGGGCTGATCCTGCCGCAGGTCGCGATGTCGGTCGCGTTCGGCACGTTCTGGATGCGCGCCTACTTCCGCAGCATCCCGCCGTCCCTGCTGGAGGCCGCGCGCATCGACGGCGCGTCGAGCTGGACGACGCTGTGGCGGGTGCTGGTGCCGATCGGCCGCCCCGCCATCCTCACGATGCTCCTGCTCACCACCATGTGGACCTGGAACGAGTTCCTGCTGCCGCTGGTGATCATCAACTCGGACGAGGCGCTGCGCACCGCGCCGCTCGGTCTGTCGTTCTTCCAGGGCACGCACAAGACCGACTACTCGCTGCTCATGGCGGGCGCGCTGATCATCGCCGCGCCCATCGTGATCGTTTATGTCTTCCTGCAACGCCAGTTCATCGCAGGAATGCTCTCGGGGGCCATCAAGGAGTAGGGAAAGTAAAGGAGAGTTCACTTGCGAAGACTCGCCCTACCCGCCGTCCTGTCCGCCGCGCTCGCGGCGTCCGCCCTCGCGTTGGCGTCCCCGCCCGCGCAGGCGGCGCCCGGACCGGCCGGCGCGCCGTCCGCCAAGGGCGGCGCCCCGTCCGGTGACGGGAGGCTGGACGTCCTGTTCGTCGGGGCCCACCCCGACGACGAGGCCGGGACGCTGTCCACGCTCGGCCAGTGGAACGAGTTCGACAAGGCCAGGACCGGCGTCCTCACCGTCACGCGCGGCGAGGGCGGCGGCAACGCCGCCGGGAACGAGGAGGGGCCGGCGCTCGGCCTGCTCCGGGAGAACGAGGAGCGGCGCGCCGTCGGCAAGGCGGGCGTCACCGACATCCACTACCTCGACAAGGTCGACTTCTACTACACGGTGAGCACGCCGCTCACCGCGAAGACCTGGGACCATGACAAGTCGCTGGAGAAGGTCGTCCGGCTTGTCCGCGAGACGCGGCCCAAGGTGATCGTCACCATGGTCCCGGCGCCGCTGCCGGGCCAGCACGGCAACCACCAGATGGCGGCGCGGCTCGCGACCGAGGCGTACTTCGCCGCGGCAGACCCGAAGGCCTACCCCGCGCAGCTCCGCGAGGAGGGGCTGAGCACCTGGGCACCGGGACGGATCTTCCAGACCGGCGGCGCGTCCGGGCCCACGGGCGAGGCGTGCGCCACCGACCTGAAGCCGTCCCGCGCGGGCACGCTCGTGCGCGGCGTGTGGGGCGGCCGCGCGTCCGCCCGCAACGGCGGCAAGACGTGGGCGCAGGTCGAGCGCGAGGCGCAGCGCACCTACGTGAGCCAGGGCTGGGGCGGGTTCCCGGACGTGCCGTCCGACCCGTCCAAGATCGGCTGCGACTTCTTCACGCAGATCCACAGCCGGGTCCCGTTCACGCTGAACAACACGAGCCCGACGGCGATGCTGGAGGGCGCGGTGCAGCCGGGCAAGGGCGGGCTGCCGCTCGGCACCGGCTTCTCGCTGACCACGCAGTCGCTCGGCGTGACGCCGGGCGCCGGGTTCAAGGTGACCGCGCACGCCAGCGCGCCGCGCTCGCTGCGCGGGGCGAAGGCTGCTCTGTCCGTTCCGTCCGGTTGGAACGTTGCAGGATCGGGTGACCTCGGCACGGTCGGCTCGAAGGAGCGGACCGCGACGTTCACGGTGACGCCCCCGGCCGGGGCCGCCGCCGGGCGCGTCCAGCTCGCCGCGACACTCACCGCCGGGAAGGCCACGGGCCAGGCCACGACGCAGGTCGAAGTGCAGCCCGCGGTCACCGGGACGATGGAGCCGCTGCCGCGCGTCTCCGACTTCGACGAATGGGCGGCCAAAACCGGCGTCCAGTCCCTCACCGGGCAGGTCAAGCCGGTGCTGTCGCTGGCGTCCGGCAAGTCCCGCAAGGTCCGCGTGGACCTCGCGAACACGACCGCGTCCGCGCAGTCGGGCACGGTCAAGCTCGACCTGCCGAAGGGCTTTTCGGCCGACGCGCCGTCCAAGCCCTACACGCTCGCGGCCGGCGCGAAGGGCTCGGCGACCTTCACCGTCACCAACACCGACGCCTCGCTGCCCACCTCCAACGAGGGCGGCACCGGCGGCGACTACGACGTGACGATCACGACGACGCCGTCCTCGGGCGCCGCCGACGTGCAGAAGGGCGGCCTGGAGCTCGTCCCGACCACCGTCCTGCCGAAGGCGACCGGTACCCCGGCCGTGGACGGCAAGGAGACGGCCGGCGAGTACCCCGGTTCCGAGCTGAACCTCTCCCGTGTCTGGGAGGGCGAGGCGTGCGCCTCGGCGGACGACTGCTCGGCCACCGGCAAGGTCACCTGGACCGACGACGCGCTGTACCTGCTCGTCAAGGTCCGCGACGACAAGCAGGGGACCGTGCTCGGCGCGGACGACTGCAAGCGGCACTGGCGGAGCGACTCGGTCGAGATCGCGATCGACCCGCGCGGCGACTCCGAGAACACCTCCACCACGTTCAAGACCGGCATCTTCCCCCGGATGTCCGACGGCAAGCCGTGCTTCGAGCGCGACGCCGACGCGCACCAGGGGGGGCCCGAGACCGCGCCCGGGATGCAGGTGGCCTCGACGGTCGCCGACCCCTACGACGGGTACGTGATCGAGACGAAGATCCCCTTCAAGGCGCTGCCGACCGCCGTGGACCCGGCGCGGATGGGCCTGAACATCTTCGTGTACGACTCCGACACCCAGGACAAGACCGGCCAGACCCGTATCGGCTGGTCCACCTGGGGCGGCGTGCAGGGCGACCCGTACCGCTGGGGCCTTGTGTCCCTGCCCGGGCACACCCCGCCCGCCGGGATGCCGACCACTCCGCCGGAGCCGGTCATGCCGACGGACGCGGCGTCCTCGGTGAACTCGCCGGAGTCCATCCTCCAGTCGGTGCGGACGGGGGTCCCGCTCGCGGCCGGCCCCGAAGCGCCCCGCTCGGACACGGCGCGGATCACCGGGAGGCCGAAGCCCTCCAGCGGTTCGGTCGGCGTCAGGCTGCGGGCCACCGGGCCCGGCACGGCGCACCTCCAGGTGTGGGACGGCAAGGTGCTCGGCACGAAGAAGGTCGAGATCACCCGCGCGGGCGTCCAGACCGTGACGGTTCCGGGCACGAGCGGCGTGGTGACCCTCGCCTTCGAGGCGCGGGAGGGGGGCACGGCGAGCGACGTCGCCACCATCAGGTGAGATGACGTGAGGTGACGCTGTCGCGCCGGGTCCGTGAGTTCACGGCCCGGCGCGGCGGTGCCCTACTTGCCGACGAGCGTGTGCGAGAACGTGTAGCGGTCCGCGCGGTAGACGTGGGTGCCGAACTCGACGGCGGCGCCCGTGTCGTCGAAGGCGGTGCGGGTCATGGTGAGCAGCGGCGTGCCGCGCCGCTCGTCCAGCAGCCGCGCCTCGGCCGTGGTCGCGGCGCGCGCGCCGATCGTCTGGTGCGCGATCCGCAGGTTCACGCCCGCGTCCCGGAGCGTCTCGTACAGGCCGTGCTCGGCGAGCCGCTCGGCGGTGACCTCGACGAGGCCCGCCGGGAGGTGGTTGGTCATCAGCGCGAGCGGCTCGCCCCCGGCGAGCCGCAGCCGGTGCAGCCGCAGGACCTCGGTGCCCGCCGGGACGCCGAGCTGCCCGGCCACCTCCTCGGACGCGGCGACCGGGCCGAGCGCCAGCACCTTCGTGCCCGGCTCGGCCCCGGCGGCGGCGAGGTCGTCGTACAGGCTGGACAGCTCGATCGGCCGCCGCACCCGCGGCTGGACGACCTGGGTGCCGACCCCGCGCCTGCGCACGAGCAGGCCCTTGTCCACCAGATGCTGGATCGCCTGCCGGACGGTCGGCCGCGACAGCCGGTACCGGGCCGCCAGTTCCAGCTCGTTCTCCAGCCGCGTGCCGGGCGGCAGCTCGCCCGTCCGGATGGCCTCCTCAAGCTGGCGGGCCACCTGGAAGTAGAGCGGGACGGGGCTGCCGCGATCCAGCTTCACGGTGGGTCCGTGCACGTCAGGACTCCTTCGCCTTGATCGCGACGAGGATAGCGGACGCGGTCCCACCGGGGGGCTAAAGTCCTTATGTCAGGACATACTGTTGACAGGAATTGGAGCGTTCCATGAAACTCGGCACAGGAAACGGGAGGGGGACCGTATGAGGGTCGGGCTGGCCGGTGTGGGCCGGATCGGGGCCGGGCACGCGGAGACGCTGCGCGGCCTGGTCGAGGAGGTGGTGGTCGCCGACGCGGACGCCGGACGCGCGCGCGAGGTGGCCGACAAGCTCGGCGTGGACCGGTCCGACTCCGTCGACGCGCTATTCGGCGCCGGGCTGGACGCGCTGGTCGTCACCACGCCGACCGCCGCGCACGCCCCGCTGGTGGTGCGCGCGGTCGAGGCGGGCCTGCCCGTGTTCGTCGAGAAGCCCGTCGCGGCCGACCTCGATGGAACGATCCAGACACTGGCGGCCGTCCGCGGTTCGGGGGTTTCGGTCCAGGTCGGATTCCAGCGCCGCTTCGACCCCGGGCACGTCGCCGCGCGCGACGCCGTCCGCTCGGGCAGGCTGGGCTGGGTGCACACCGTCCGCTCGCTCACGCTCGACCCGGCGCCGCCGCCGGACGCCTACATCCCGACCTCGGGCGGGCTGTTCCGGGACTGCTCGGTGCACGACTTCGACGCCGTCCGCTTCGTCACCGGCCGCGCCGTCGCCGAGGTCACCGCGACCGGCGCCCAGCGCGGCGCCCCGGTGTTCGCCGAGGTCGGCGACGTCTCGACCGGCTCGGCCGTCCTCACCCTGGACGACGGCACGCTCGCGGTCGTCTCCGCGAGCCGCTACAACGCGGCCGGGTACGACGTCCGCCTGGAGGTCCTCGGCTCCGAGGACGGTGTCGTCGTCGGCCTGGACGACCGCACCCCGCTCGCCCCGTCCGGCGCGGGCTTCCGCCCCGCGGGCCCGCCGCACACCGGCTTCCTGGAGCGCTTCGCCGACGCCTACGCCGCCGAGCTGCGCGCGTTCGTCGACATGGTGAACGCGGGTACGGAGAGCCCATGTCCACCCGAAGAGAGCCTGGAGGCGTTCTACGTGGCCGAGGCATGCGACATCTCCCGCCGCGAACGGCGCACCGTCACGATCGAGGAGGTCCGGCGATGATCGCCGCGTCCCGTGTCGCCGCCGCCCCGATCTCCTGGGGCGTCTGCGAGGTCCCCGGCTGGGGCCACCAGCTCGCCGCCGAGCGCGTCCTGGCCGAGATGCGCGACCTCGGCGTCGCCGCGACCGAGTTCGGACCCGACGGGTTCCTCCCGTCCGACCCCGCCGAGCGGGCGGCGCTGCTCGGCTCCTACGGGCTGCGGCCCGTGGGCGGGTTCGTGCCGCTCGTCCTGCACGACCCCGGCCGCGACCCGCTGCCCGAGCTGTCCCGCGCGCTCGACTCCTTCGGCGAACCCGCTTCTCAAGAGCACGGCGCGACGGTGGTGCTCGCCGCGACGACCGGCCTGGACGGCTACGACGAGCGTCCCGTCCTCGGCCCCGAGCACTGGACCGCGCTGCTGACCAACCTCGGCCGCGCCACCGAGCACGCCGCCGCGCGCGGCCACCGCGCGGTGCTGCACCCGCACGTCGGCACGGTCGTGGAGACCCGCGAGGAGGTCGGCCGCGTGCTGGACGGCTCGGACGCCGCGCTCTGCCTGGACACCGGGCACCTGCTCATCGGCGGCACCGACCCCCTGGAGCTGGCCCGCGCGTCCGCCGGGCGCGTCGCGCACGTCCACCTGAAGGACGTCGACGCCGCGCTGGCCCGCCGCGTCCAGACCGGCGACATCGGCTACACCGCCGCCGTCCGCGAGGGGATCTACCGCCCGCTCGGGCAGGGCGACATCGACATCACCGGCATCATCGACGCGCTGGAGGGCGTGGGCTACAACGGCTGGTACGTGCTGGAGCAGGACATGGTCCTGGACGCCGAGCCCGACCCGTCCGCCGGCCCCGCCCGGGACGTCCGCGCCTGCCTGGACTTCCTGGCGGCGGCATGACGCACGACCCGACCGAGCACGACCTGATCACCATGGGGCGGGTCAGCGTCGACGTCTACCCGCTCCAGACCGGCGTCCCGCTGGAGGACGTCGAGTCGTTCGGCAAGTACCTCGGCGGCAGCCCGACCAACGTCGCGGTCGCCGCCGCCCGGTACGGCCACCGGGCCGCCGTCGTCACCCGGACCGGCGCCGACCCGTTCGGCCGCTTCGTCCACCGCGCGCTCACCGGGTACGGGGTGGACGACCGGTTCGTCACCGACGTCCCCGGGCTCCCGACGCCGCTGGCGTTCTGCGAGATCTTCCCGCCCGACGACTTCCCGCTGTACTTCTACCGCTATCCCAAGGCCCCCGACCTGGAGATCCACCGGCACGAGCTGGACCTCGACGCGATCGCCGGGGCGCGGATCTTCTGGGCGACGGTCACGGGCCTGTCGCAGGAGCCGAGCTTCGGCAGCACGCTCGCCGCGATGGCCGCGAACACCGGCACGACCGTCCTGGACCTGGACTGGCGGCCGATGTTCTGGGAGTCGCGGGACGAGGCGCGCGAGCGCGTCGGCCGCGCCCTCGACCACGCCACCGTCGCGATCGGGAACCTGGACGAGTGCGAGCTGGCCGTCGGCGAGCGCGAGCCGCACGCCGCCGCGCGCGCCCTGCTGGAGCGCGGCGTGTCGATCGCCATCGTCAAGCAGGGGCCGCGCGGCACGCTGGCCGCCACGTCCGAGGAGGTCGTGCAGGTGCCGCCGACGCCGGTCGAGGTCGTCAACGGCCTCGGCGCGGGCGACGCGTTCGGCGGCGCCGTCTGCCACGGCCTGCTGGACGGCTGGGACCTCGCCCGCACGCTCCGCTTCGCGAGCGCCGCCGGGGCCTTGGTCGCCTCGCGGCTCGCATGCGCGGACGCGATGCCCACCGAACCGGAGGTCGAGGAACTGATGGAGAAGGCCCAGCACGGGGAGGCGCTGCGTTGACCGGGATGTTCGCCGAACGGCTCGCCGAGGTGATCGAGACCCGGGCGACGCGGCCGGGCGCGATCGCGCGGGCCGCCGCGAACCGGAGGCGACCGACCGCGCCGCCGGAGCGGTTGATGATCATCGCGGCGGACCATCCGGCGCGCGGCGCGCTGCGCGCCGGGGAGGACCCGCTCGCCATGGGCGACCGCGGCGACCTGCTGGAGCGGATGTGCGCCGCGCTCGCCCGCCCCGGCGTGGACGGCGTGCTCGGCACTCCCGACGTCATCGAGGACCTGCTGCTGCTCGGCGCGCTGGACGGCAAGGTCGTGCTCGGGTCGATGAACCGGGGCGGGCTCGCGGGCGCGGCGTTCGAGATCGACGACCGCTTCACCGGGTACACCCCCGCCGCGATCGCGGCGTCCGGGCTGGACGGCGGCAAGATGCTGCTGCGCGTCGACCTGGACGACCCCGCGACCGCGCGGACGCTGGAGTCGTGCGCGCACGCGGTGACGGGCCTCGCCGAGCACGGGCTGATGGCGATGGTCGAGCCGTTCCTGTCGACGCGGGGGAGCGGCGGACGGGTCCGCAACGTGCTGACGCCGGAGGCGATGATCCAGGTGATGTCGATCGCGTCGGGGCTCGGCGCGACGTCGGCGCACACGTGGCTGAAGGTCCCGGTGGTGGACCGGATGGAGGAGGTCATGGCGGCTTCGACGCTGCCCGCCGTGCTGCTCGGCGGCGAGGTGCCCGCCGATCCGGACGCGGCGCTCGCCGGCTGGGCGAAGGCGCTGGCGCTGCCGTCCGTCCGCGGGCTGGTGGTGGGGCGCACGCTGCTGTACCCGCCGGACGGCGATGTCGCGGCCGCCGTCGACGCCGCGGTGGGGCTGCTGTGAGCGCCCGGGAGGTCTCGCTGGAGATCACGCCGGAGGGCGCGGGCTGGACGTACTCGGGCCTGCGCGTCCTCACGCTCGCGCCGGGGGAGGAGGCGGTGCTGGAGACCGGCGCCGCCGAGACCCTCGTGCTGCCGCTCGCCGGATCGTGCACGGTCACCGTCCAGGCGGAGGACGTCACGCAGACGTTCGACCTCGAAGGCCGTCCCGACGTGTTCTCCCGGGTGACCGACTTCGCCTACGCGCCGCGCGACGCGACGCTGCGGGTCGTCTCGCGGGACGGTGGACGGTTCGCGCTGCCCTCGGCCCGCTGCGAGCGGCGGCTCCCGCCCCGCTACGGCCCGGCCGAGGACGTCCCGGTCGAGCTGCGCGGCGCCGGGCGGATGGCGCGGCAGGTCACCAACTTCTGCACGCCGGACGCGTTCGAGGCCGACCGGCTGATCGCCTGCGAGGTGCTGACGCCGGGCGGCAACTGGTCGTCCTACCCGCCGCACAAGCACGACGAGGACACCCCGGACGAGTCCGTCCTGGAGGAGATCTACTACTTCGAGGTCGCGGACGCGCCGGACGGCGGCCAGGGCATCGGCTACCAGCGCGTCTACGGCAGCACCGACGTGCTGGAGGAGGTCCGCACCGGCGACGCGGTGCTGATCCCGCACGGCTGGCACGGCCCGTCGATGGCGGTGCCCGGCTACGACCTGTACTACCTGAACGTGATGGCCGGGCCCGGCGAGCGCGTCTGGAAGATCTGCGACGACCCGGCGCACGCCTGGATCCGCGGCACCTGGCCGGAACTGCCGCCCGACCCGAGGCTGCCGATGACCTCGGCGGCCGGACCCCGCGAGACCCCGGAGGGAGAACGATGAGCGCGACCGAGCGCCTCACCGTCGGGCAGGCGGTCGTCCGCTTCCTGGCGAACCAGTGGACGGAGCGCGACGGCGAGCGCCGCCGCTTCTTCGCGGGCTGCTTCGGCATCTTCGGCCACGGCAACGTGGCGGGCCTCGGGCAGGCGCTGCTCCAGGACGACGCGCTGCCCTACCGCGCCGCGCGCAACGAGCAGGCGATGGTGCACGCGGCGGTCGGGTACGCGCGGATGCACGACCGGCTCCGCGCGTACGCGTGCACGACGTCGGTCGGGCCGGGCGCGACGAACATGGTGACCGGCGCGGCGCTGGCGACGATCAACCGGATTCCGGTGCTGCTGCTGCCCGGCGACGTGTTCGCGACCCGCGTCGCGAACCCCGTGCTCCAGGAGCTGGAGGACGCACGGTCTTACGACGTGTCGGTGAACGACTGCTTCAAGCCCGTGTCGCGGTACTGGGACCGGATCAACCGTCCCGAGCAGCTCCCCGCCGCGCTGCTCGCGGCGATGCGGGTGCTGACCGACCCGGCGGAGACCGGCGCGGTCACGCTCGCGCTGCCGCAGGACGTGCAGGCCGAGGCGCATGACTGGCCGGTGGAGCTGTTCGCCGAGCGGACCTGGCGGGTCCCGCGCGCCGTCCCCGAGCCCGCCGCGCTGGAGGAGGCGGCGGCGCTGCTGCGGACGGCCGAGCGGCCGCTGATCGTCGCGGGCGGCGGCGTGATCTACTCCGGCGCGACCGCCGAGCTGGCCGCGCTCGCCGAGCAGACCGGCATCCCGGTCGCCGAGACGCAGGCCGGGAAGGGCGCGCTGCCGTGGGACCATCCCGCCGCGGTCGGCGCGGTCGGCGCGACGGGCACCACCGCCGCCAACGCGCTGGCCCGCGACGCCGACGTCGTGCTCGGCGTCGGCACCCGCTACAGCGACTTCACGACCGCCTCGCGGACGGCGTTCGCGCGTCCCGGCGTCCGGTTCGTCAACCTCAACGTCGCGGCGCTGGACACGGCCAAGCACGCGGGCGTCCCGCTGCTCGCCGACGCCCGCGCCGGGCTCGCCGCGCTGCGCGTGGCGCTGGGCGGCCACGCGGTCGCCGCGTCCTACCGGCGGGAGACCGCCGCGCTGGCGGGACGCTGGAACGCCGCCGTCGACCGCGCCTACGGGCTCGGCCACGGCCCGCTCCCGGCCCAGTCGGAGATCATCGGCATCGTCAACGAGGTCAGCGGGCCGCGGGACGTCGTGGTCTGCGCGGCCGGGTCGATGCCCGGCGACCTGCACAAGCTGTGGCGGACGCGCGACCCGAAGGGCTACCACGTCGAGTACGGCTACTCCTGCATGGGCTACGAGATCGCCGGGGGCCTCGGCGTGAAGCTCGCCGCGCCCGACCGGGAGGTGTTCGTCCTCGTCGGCGACGGCTCGTACCTGATGATGGCGCAGGAGCTGGTCACCGCCGTCGCGGACGGGGTGAAGCTCGTCGTCGTGCTCGTCCAGAACCACGGGTTCGCCTCGATCGGCAACCTGTCGGAGTCGGTCGGCGCGGAGCGCTTCGGCACCCGGTTCCGGCTGCCCGGCGACCTCGCCGCGAACGCCGCCGCGCTCGGCGCCGACGTGCTGCGCGCGAGCACCGCCGCCGAGTTCCGCACGGCGCTGACGCAGGCGCGCGACTCGTCCAGGACGACGGTCGTGCACGTGGAGACCGACCCGGCCGTGCCCGCGCCCGACAGCGAGGCGTGGTGGGACGTGCCGGTCGCGGAGGTCTCCACGCTGGAGTCCACCGCGCGGGCCCGCGTCGCCTACGAGGAGGGCAAGAAGGCGCAGCGCCCCCTGCTCTGAATTCTCTTCGAGGACGAGGCGGGCCCGCCCTGGCGGGCCCGCCTTGTCGTTCTTGGCCGGTTCCGTGGTGAAACATTGATGAATATCGCTTATCGCGGGTGAAACGACGAGAGCACGGTCTTCCGGCGTTATGATCCCTGCGGTGACGATCTTTCGCCCCGAACGCCGCTCCCCCGGGGAGGTGCCGCGTTGACCGAGCCCGGCACCGAGCCGTACACGCCGGACGTGGATACCCCGAATGCTGCCCGAATGTACGATTATTACCTGGGCGGAAAGGACAATTACCCCGCCGACCGCGAGGCCGCCGAGAAGATCATGGCGCTCGGCCCGAGCCGCGACATCTGCGTGGCCAACCGGCGGTTCCTCGGGCGCTCCGTCCGGCACGCGGCGCGGCACGGCATCCGCCAGTTCCTCGACCTCGGCACGGGCCTGCCGACGCAGGACAACGTCCACGAGGTCGCCAAGAGCGTGGTCCCGGACGCGCACGTCGTCTACGTCGACTACGACCCCGTGGTCCTCACGCACGCGCGGGCGCTGCGGGCGATCGACGACACCACGACCGTCGTCTCCAAGGACATCCGGCGGCCCGGCGAGATCCTCGCGCACCCCGACGTGCGGCGCCTGATCGACTTCTCCCAGCCGGTCGCGGTGATGTTCGTGGCGATCCTGCACTGCCTCACCGACGACGAGGACCCGTGGGGCGTCGTCCGCGAGTTCACCGCTCCGCTGGCACCGGGCAGCCACCTGATCGTCTCCCATCTGACCGACGACGCGCACCCGGAGGAGGGCGCCGCCGCGCGCGAGGTCTACGAGGGCGCGACCGCGCCGCTGGTCCACCGCTCGCACGCCGCCATCTCCCGTTTCTTCACGGGATTCGACCTGGTCGAACCCGGTGTGACCGAGGTGCACGAATGGCGGCCCGACGACGAGGCGGACCGCACCCGTCCCGGTGGCGAATGGTTCTATGTGGGGGTCGGACGCAAGCCATGAGAGCGCATCACGCGGCGGCCGTCGCCGCCATCGGTATGACGTTGCTGGTCGGAGGCTGTTCCGACCCGAATGACGGCGAGAAGAAGGCCGACACGAAGAATGCCAAGCACATCGCGTTCTTCGGGTTCGCCAAGGCGAACTCGTTCACGGTCGCGACGTTCGACGGCGTGAAACAGCAGGCCGGAAAGTCGGGCGCGACGGCGGAGTTCTTCGACTCGGCGTTCGACGCCCAGCTCCAGGTTCGGCAGATCCAGGACGCGGTGACCGCGAAGCGCTTCGGCGTGTTCGTCGTGCAGGCCAACGACGGCACGGCGGTGTTCCCCGCCGTCCGCGCGGCCGTGCGGGAGGGCATCGCGGTCGTCGTCCAGTTCACCCCGGTCGGCACCCGGTACGACACCGAGCAGCCGCAGGTGCCCGGCGCGGTCTCGCTCGTGGACGTGCCCGCCCGCAACGGCCGCCGGCTCGGCGAGCTGGGCGCGGCCGCCTGCGCCAGCCGCAGGCTGAAGCCGTGCGAGGTCGCCTACCTGGAGGGCATGAAGACGCTGCCGCTGGACAACGCCCGCACGCAGGCGGTCGTGTCCACGCTCAAGAACTCCCCGGGCGTGCGGGTGCTCTCGACCGTGGAGGGCGGCTACACCAAGGACTCCGGACGCAAGGCCATGCAGGACGTGCTCCAGGCCCACCCGAACGTGCAGGTCGTGATCGGGTCGTCGCAGGCGCTGCTCGGCGCGGAGGGCGTCGCGAAGGGCAAGAAGATCCTCTACGTCGGCAACGGCGCGTCGCGGCAGGCGGTCGCGGCCGTCCGGGAGGGCCGCTGGTTCGGCATCCCGTACCTGCCGGTGCGGACGGCGGGCGCCAAGGCCGCCGAACTGGGCCTCGCCAAGGCGGCGGGGCAGAACGTGCCGGCGGCCGTCGACATGGCCTCGCTCGTCCCGGGCGAGGGCAGGCTCACCAAGGCCACGCTCCCCGGCGTCACCGGCGAGTACGACGAGTAGCCGGGGCATGGATGTCGCGCTCGACCGGATCGGCAAGAGCTACGGCGGGACGCCCGTCCTGCGCGAGGTGTCGCTGGACCTGCCCGGCGGCCGGGTCCACGGCGTCGTCGGGGAGAACGGCGCGGGCAAGAGCACGCTCGCGCGGGTGCTGTGCGGGGCCGTCCGTCCGGACGCCGGGCACGTCAGCGTCGACGGCGCGCCCGTCCGGCTGCGGGCGCCCCGCGACGCGCTGCGCCACGGCATCGCGCTCGTCACGCAGGAGGGCGCGCTCGTCCCGGGGCTGAGCGTCCTCGACAACGTCCTCCTCGGTACCCCGCGCGCGGCCCGGCGGCGGGAGCGGTTCGCCGCGCTGCTCGACCGCACCGGCTTCGACCTGCCCGCCGCCGCGCGCGCCGGGGACCTGCCGCTCGTCCAGCGGCAGCAGACCGAGATCCTGCGCGCGCTCGCGCACGGCGCGCGGCTCCTCGTGCTGGACGAGCCGACCGCGCTGCTGCCCCGTGCCGACGCCGCCCGGCTGCTCGCGCTCGCCCGCCGCCTCGCCGCCGCCGGGACGGGGGTCGTGCTCATCTCCCACCGGCTGGAGGAGGTGCTGGAGACCTGCGACGCCGTCACCGTCCTGCGCGACGGGCGGCACGTCTCCACCGCGCCCGCAGCCGGCCGCAGCGCCGACGGGCTGCTGGAGGAGATCGCCGGACGCCCCGTCGAGACCCGCTACCCCGAGCCTGAGCCCGTCCCCGCCGACGCGCCGGTGCTTCTGGACGCCCGCGACCTGTCGCGCGGCGACGCCGTGCGCGGGGTGTCGTTGCGGGTCAGGGCCGGGGAGATCGTCGGGCTCGCGGGCCTGGTCGGCAGCGGGCGCACCGAGACGCTCCGGCTGCTGTTCGGCGCCGACCGCCGGGACTCCGGCGAGGTGCGCGTCGCCGGACGGCCCCTGCGCGCCCGGGGCGGACCGGCGGCGGCGATCGCGCTCGGCATGGCGCTCGTCCCCGAGTCGCGCGCCGAGCACGGGCTCGTGCTGGTCAGGCCGACCACCGAGAACCTGCGCATGGCCACGCTGCCCGGCCGCCGCCTCCTGGGAATCGTGGGCAAGGGCGCCGAGCGCCGCGCCGCCCAGGCCACCGCCGACGACCTCGGCGTCCGCGGCACCGGGCTCGACCGCCCCGCGTGGACGCTGTCGGGCGGCAACCAGCAGAAGGCGGTCTTCGGGAAGTGGCTCGTCCGCCGCCCCCGGGTGCTGCTCGCCGACGAGCCGACCCGCGGCGTCGACGTCGCCGCCAAGGCCCAGATCCACCGGCTGATCACCGGCCTGGCCGCGCGCGGGACGGCGGTGCTCGTCGCCTCCTCCGAGGTCGAGGAGGTGCTCGGGCTCGCGCACCGCGTGCTCGTCATGCGCGGCGGCGCGATCGCGGGGGAGTGCCCGCGCGGCTCGGCGCGCGCCGGGGACGTCCTCGCGCTCGCGGGCCTGCGGTGAGGCGGATCCGCGACCACGGCGTCGTGGTGGCCCTCGGCGTGCTCGTCCTCGCGCTGTCGCTGGCCACCGACACCTTCCTCACCACTGGAAACCTGGTCAACCTCCTCGACCAGGCCGTCGTCGTCGGGCTGCTGGCCTGCGGCATGACGCTGTGCGTCGTCTGCGGCGTGTTCGACCTCGCCTGCGGCGCCGTGCTCGCGGTCAGCGCGGTCGTCGCCGTCATCGTCACCCGGTCGGCGGGCGTCCCCGCCGGATACGCGGCGGGCGTCGCGACCGGCGCGCTGATGGGGACAGCCACCGGGCTCGCGGTCGTGCTGTCGCGCGTCCACTCGTTCATCGCGACGCTCGCGCTCGGCATCGTCTACCGGGGCCTCGCCGTCGTGATCACCGGCGGCGCCATCGTCTACCCGCGCGCCGCGCAGCTGGACGCGTTCCAGCGGATCGGCTGGCCCACCGCGCTCGGCGGGATCACCGCCGCGACCCTCGTCCTCGCGGGCGTCGCCGCCGCGGCCACGGTGCTGCTGTCGGCGACCGCGTTCGGACGGTGCGTCCGCGCCGTCGGCGGCAACCCGGAGGCGGCGCGCCTGTCGGGGATCAGGACCGGGCCCGTTCGGGTCGCGGTGTTCGCCGCCAGCGGCGCCTGCGCCGGGACGGCCGGGCTCGTCATGGCCGCCCGGGGCGGCTCCGCCCAGCCCGGCATCGGGAACCTGCTGGAGCTGACCGCGATCGCCGCCGTCGTCCTCGGCGGCACCAGCATCCTCGGCGGCGAGGGCGCGGTGTGGCGCGGCATGGTCGGCGTGCTGATCCTCACGCTCATCTCCAACGGCTTCAACCTGCTCGGCTGGAACCCCACCTACAAGCAGGTCATCGAAGGCCTGCTGATCCTGTCAGCCGTGACCCTCGACCAGGCCCTCCGCCGCCGCGAGACCTGACGCCCGCCGCCGCGCGGCGTGCCGGGCTTCGTGCTTGACAAATGGGTGAGCGCTCACTCAGTCTGGTGATGGCGGTGCTCACCTGCACCTTCGTCCCGTCCCACCCACCAGCTGAGGAGCCCTGATGTACACCGAACTCGACGGAGCCGTCGTCGTGGTCACCGGCGGCTCGCGCGGCATCGGCGCCCGCACCGCCCGCGCGTTCGCGGACGAGGGCGCCAAGGTCGCGGTCCTCGGACGCGACGGCGCGGCCCTGGAGAAGGTGGCCGCCGAGACCGGCGGCCTGGGCCTGGTCGCCGACGTGACCGACCTCGCCGCGATCGAGGAGGCCCGGGGTCTGATCGAGGACGAACTCGGCCCGGTCGGCGTCCTGTGCGCCTTCGCCGGCGGTGGCATCGCCCGGCCCGGGCCCACCGCGGCCATGAGCGAGCAGGAGTGGCGCTCGGTCGTCGACGGCAACCTCACCGCGACGTTCCTCACGCTGAAGGGCTTCCTGCCCGGCATGCAGGAGCGGCGGGCGGGCTCGATCGTCACGATGTCGTCCTCGGCCGGGCGGCTGCCCACCAACCTCCCGGGCGGCGGCGGGCGCGAGATGGGCAACCGGTGGGGCGCGCCGGTCGCCTACGAGGCGGCGAAGGCGGGCGTCCAGGCGCTCACCCGGCACGTCGCCGCCGAGGCCGGGCCGGACGGCGTGCGCGCCAACTGCCTCGCACCCGCGACGATCCGCACCGAGCGCACCGCGCGCCACATGCCGCCGGAGGTCCAGGACGCCGTCGCCGCCTCCCACCCGCTCGGCAGGCTGGGGGAGCCCGCCGACGTCGCGGGCGCCGCGCTGTTCCTCGCGTCCGCGCAGGCGTCCTGGCTGACCGGCCTCACCGTCGACGTCGCGGGCGGCCGGGTCATGCTCTGAGCCCGGTCCCGGCGGCGCGGCGTCAGGGCTCGAAGCGGTAGCCCATGCCCGGCTCGGTGATCAGATGCCGCGGGCGCGCCGGGTCTGGCTCCAGCTTGCGGCGCAGCTGGGCGAGGTAGACGCGCAGGTAGTTGGTCTCCTTCTCATAGGACGGCCCCCACACCTCGCGCAGCAGCTGCCGCTGGCTGACCAGCCGCCCGGCGTCGCGGACGAGCAGCTCCAGGATGTGCCACTCGGTCGGCGTCAGCCGGACGTCCGCGCCGTCCCGCGCCACCCGCTTGGCGGCGAGGTCCACGACGAAGTCCCCGGCGTCCACCACCGGCGCCTCCTCGGCGGGCTGCGCGCGCCGCACCGCCGCGCGCAGCCGCGCCAGCAGCTCGTCCATGCCGAACGGCTTGGTGACGTAGTCGTCGGCGCCGATGTCGAGCGCCGCGACCTTCTCGGCGGAGGCGTGCCGCGCCGACAGGACGATGATCGGCACCCGGGTCCAGCCGCGCAGGCCCCGGATCACCTCGACGCCGTCCATGTCGGGCAGCCCGAGGTCGAGGACCACCACGTCCGGGGGCCGCCGCGCCGCGGTCTCCAGCGCGCTCTTACCGTCCGGGGCCGCGTCCACCTCGTAGCCGCGCGCCCGCAGGTTGATCCGCAGCGCCCGGACGATCTGCGGCTCGTCCTCGACCAGCAGCACGCGCGTCATCGTCCCTCCAGCGGTTCGCCCGGCCCCGCGGGCGGCAGCGCGAACACCATGGTCAGGCCGCCGCCGGGGGTGTCCTCGGCGTGCAGCGTCCCGCCCATGGCCTCGGTGAAGCCGCGGGCGACCGCCAGCCCCAGCCCGACGCCGGTGCCCCGGGGCGCGTCGCCGAGCCGCTGGAACGGCGCGAACACGCGCTCCTTCGCCGCGTCGGGGACGCCCGGGCCCCGGTCGGCGACGCGGATCTCGATCCGTCCCGGCCCGCGCCCGAGCCGCAGTTCGCTGCCCGATACCAGCACCGGGTCGCGGCTGTGCCGGACGGCGTTCTCCACCACGTTGGCGAGCGCCCGCTCCAGCAGCCCGGGGTCGGCCTCGACCGGCGGCAGCGTCTCGGGCACGTCGGTCTCGACACGGTCCCCGGGGACGCCGCGCAGCGCGCCGGGCAGCACCTCCTCCACGCTGACGTGCCGGGTGAGCGGGACGACGGCGCCGGTCTGCAACCGGCTCATGTCGAGCAGGTTGCCGATGAGCCCGTCCAGCCGGTCGGCGGACTCCTCGATCGTGGCGAGCAGCTCCGCCTCGTCCTCGGGGGCGAAGTCCACGTCGGCGGCGCGCAGGCTGCTCACGCCCGCCTTGATCGAGGCCAGCGGGGTCCGCAGGTCGTGCGAGACGGCCGCGAGCAGCGCCGTACGGATCTTGTTGCCCTCCGCGAGCCGCCGGGCCTGGGCCGCCTCCTCCGCCAGCCGCCGCCACTCCAGGACGGCCGCCGCCTGCGAGGCGAACGCCGACAGCACCCGCCGGTCGGCCGCCGGGAGCACCCGTCCGCGCAGCGCGAGCACCGTCTCGCCCTCGCCGCCCGGGCTCCGCCCCTCCGCGACCGGCGCCCGCACCTCCGCCTCCTCGGGACGCGCGCACGGGTCGGGCCCGGTGGCGCCCAGCACGCTCCACCTGCCGTCGTCGCGTTCCAGAAGCGCGGCCGAGGTCACCCCGAACGTCTCCCGGACGCGTTCGAGCAGCGCGGGGAGCGCCCGCTCCCCGCGCAGCACACTGGAGGCCAGCAGCCCCAGCGTCTCGGCCTCGGCGCTGCTCTGCGCCGCCTGCCGGGTGCGGCGGGCGGCCAGGTCCACCACCGAGGACACCGCCACCGCGACCCCGATGAAGATCGCCAGCGCCAGCGTGTTCTGCCCGTCGGCGATCGTCAGCGTGTGGAGCGGCGGCGTGAAGAACCAGTTCGCGAGCATGCTGCCCAGCACCGCCGCCGCCACCGCCGGCCACAGCCCGCCCGCGAGCGCGACCCCGACGGTCAGCGCCAGGTAGAGCAGGATGTCGGTGACCAGCCCGAACCGTCCGAAGCCGTGCGACAGCAGGGCCGTCAGCAGCGGCGGCCCGAGCGCCGACAGCGCCCAGCCCGCGGCCCTGCGGCGGGGGCTCAGCGCCGGACCGGCCGTCCGCGCGATCCCGCGCCCCTTGCCGACGTGCTCGTGGGTGACGATGTGGACGTCGAGGTCGCCGGCGTCCCGGCTTACCGTGGCACCGACGCCGGGCCCGAGCAGGGCCTGCCACGCCGGGCGGCGGCTCGACCCGAGCACGAGCTGCGTGGCGTTGACGCCGCGCGCGAACTCCAGCAGCGCCCGCGCCACCTGGTCGCCGACGACCTGGTGGTACGTCCCGCCCATGCTCTCCAGCAGCGCGCGCTGGTCGGCCAGCGTCCGCGGCGAGCCCTCGCTGAGGCCGTCGCTGCGCACCACCCGGACCGCGAGCAGGTCGGCGTGCCCGGCGCGGGCCGCGAGCCGCGCCGCCCGGCGGACGAGCGTCTCGCCCTCGGGCCCGCCGGTCAGCGCCACCACGATCCGCTCCCGCGCCTCCCACCGCTCGGTGATGTCGTGCTGGTCGCGGTAGCGGGCGAGGCCCTCGTCCACCCGGTCGGCCACCCACAGCAGCGCCAGCTCCCGCAGCGCGGCGAGGTTGCCCGTCCGGAAGTAGTGGGCGAGCGCCGCGTCGACCCGTCCCGGCGCGTAGACGTTGCCGTGCGCGAGGCGGCGGCGCAGCGCCTCGGGCGTCATGTCGACCAGCTCGACCTGGTCGGCGCGGCGCACGACGGCGTCCGGGACGGTCTCGCGCTGCCGGACGCCGGTGATCCGCTCGACCACGTCGTTCAGCGACTCCAGATGCTGGATGTTGACGGTGGAGATCACGTCGATGCCCGCGTCCAGCAGCTCCTGGATGTCCTGCCAGCGCTTGGCGTTGCGGCAGCCGGGGACGTTGGTGTGCGCCAGCTCGTCCACCAGCGCGACCTCGGGACGGCGGGCGAGCACGGCGTCCAGGTCCATCTCCGTGAACCGCGCGCCCCGGTGGACGCGCTCGTGCCGGGGGACGACCTCCAGCGCGCCGAGCTGCTCGGCGGTGTGCCGCCGCCCGTGCGTCTCGGCGAGCCCGACGACCACGTCGGTGCCCCGTGCGGCGCGCCGCCGTCCCTCGTTCAGCATCGCGTAGGTCTTGCCGACCCCCGGCGCCGCGCCCAGATAGACGCGCCATGTCCCTCGCGTGCCCCGGGCGCCTCGCGTGCCCCCGGTTCCCCGCGTGCCCATCCCGGGCTCACCTCCCCGCCGGGGCCATCCCCGCTTTCCGGCCTGGCGAAATCTAGCAAGGCGCCAACAGGACCCCTAATCGCGACATATCACTAAGGGGTCGTGTCGAGGGCCGCCCGTCCGCCCGGACGGGCACCAGACGAGTAGAGCGCCTGCTCAGGGGTGATTCGAGGTGTCTTGACGCCTTCTTAGCGCCCGGCGGGCCAGGCTTAACGCGTCCCTAACGCGGGCGCCCCCGGAGCCGAGTACTCACCGATCGAACTTTCGCAACCCCTATTTTTTGTGAATGATCACTGGTGAATCCATCGAAGAATGGACCTCTTGACCAGAG
Organism: Actinomadura terrae; assembly: GCF_022751215.1. Classification (GTDB taxonomy): domain Bacteria; phylum Actinomycetota; class Actinomycetes; order Streptosporangiales; family Streptosporangiaceae; genus Spirillospora; species Spirillospora terrae. The sequence goes on from NZ_JAICDG010000003.1 coordinate 1,013,146, forward strand.
GACCAAGCAATGGAAAGGTACGGGCAACGCGATGTCGAAGGTGCGTCGTACGGTGCTGAAAGTGGGGTCGGCTCATTGGCGGATTCAACCCGGCAGATCACGGTGCGGGCGGCCTCGGACGCGGACCTGCCGTCGATCAGCGACCTTTGCGAACGAGAACTCCACCTCGACCGGGCGGCCGCCGGATACCCCGCTCTGCTGATGCGCCGGCCGCGTTCCGTGGTGGTCGCCACCTGCGACGGAACTCTGCTGGGCGCGGCTTTCGGCTCCCTGACGCGGCCATCCGAGCCCGATGGAGTCATCGACCTGATCGCCGTCGACCGGTCAGCCCGGCGCGCGGGAATAGCGCGCCGTCTCGTCGCATATCTCGAAGCGGACTTTCTGGATCGGGGCTGCGGTGCGATCACCGTGCAGGGCAACTCGCCCTGCTATCTGTGGCCGGGAGTTGATCTCCGCTACACCCCGGCGATCGGCTTCTTCGAAGCCCTGGGATTCTCCCGCAGGCACTGCTTTGTCAACATGGACGTCGACCTGTTCGAGGCCCCGCTCGACACCGCCGAGGACGAGAAGCGGCTGGGCGACTCAGGAATCCGCGTCCAGCGCGCCCGTCCCGGGGACAGGGCCGCCCTCCAGGCCTGGGTCCGTACGGGCGCGGCGGACATGGAAGAAGCCTGGGCGGACGAGATCGAGGTCATCCTGGACAACCCGGAGGCGGGCCTCCTCGTGGCGACGCACGGGGAGGAGGCCGTCGGCTTCGTCGCCTACGGCCTCAACCAGCTCCACATCGTCGGCCCGCTGGCCGTGGACCCGGCCCACCGCCGCGCCGGGCTGGGAACGGTCCTGATGAAGCGCTGCCTGGCCGAACAACGCGACCGCCTCGGCCTGCGCACCGCCGAGATCGGCTGGGCGGGCCCCGTCGGCCTCTTCTCCAAAACCCTCACGGCCCGCATCAACAGAGCCTTCTGGCAGTACACCAAGCCGCTCGCCCGCAACGAATAGCAGCGACGCGCCCCGCAGCGAAACGGCCTCCCGGGAGGGGCCTCGGGGACGGCACGGGCCTGTGTGGTGCGGGGTCGAAAGGGTGTGTTGTGCCAGAAACGTCAATGAAACGGTCTTGTGTGGGTAAGGCGTCGGCATGCGAATCGGTGTGCTCGATGTGGGTTCCAACTCCGCTCATCTCAAGGTGACGGACCTCAGGGTGGGGGCGCCGCCGGCGGCGGTGACGACGGTCAAGCGTCCGACCAGGCTGGCCGAGGCGGTCGACGCGGACGGAGCGGTGGAGCGGAAGGCGATGGAGCGGCTGGTCGTGTCGGTGGGGGAGGCCGTGTGCGCCGCCGCCGCGCACGGGGTGGAGGAACTGGTGGCGTTCGCGACGTCGGCGGTGCGGGACGCCACGAACCAGCAGGAGATCGTCGCCGAGGTCGCGGCGGCGACCGGGGTGCGGCTCGGCTTCCTGTCCGGCAGGGACGAGGCGCGGCTGACGTTCCTGGCCGCCCGCGCCTGGTACGGGTGGTCGGGCGGGCGGCTGCTGCTGGCCGACATCGGCGGCGGGTCGCTGGAGGTCGCGCACGGCGACGGGCAGGAGCCGGCGCTGGCGTTGTCGCTGCCGCTGGGCGCGGGCCGGCTCACCCGGGCGCACCTGCCGGGGGACCCGCCCTCCCGCAAGCACATACGCCGGTTGCGCCGCCGGGTGTACGAGCGGCTGAGCGAGACGTCCGCGCAGGTGCTCGCGGAGCTGGAGGGGGGACCGCCGGTGCGGCCGGTGGCGACGTCCAAGACCTTCACGCAGCTGGCCCGGCTGACCGGCGCGCCCAAGCGCGACGCGGGCCCGTACACGCGGCGGGTGCTGGAGCTGGAGCGGCTCCGCGAGCAGATCCCCGTCCTGGCGGCGAAGCGCGCCACGGCCCGGGCGAAGCTGCGCGGGGTGTCCCGGCCCCGGGCGTCGCAGATCCTGGCCGGCGCGATCGTGGCCGAGGCGCTGATGACGACGCTGGAGGTCGACCGGGTCGACATCTGCCCGTGGGCGATCCGCGAGGGCCTGATCATCAGGCGCCTGCAAGCGATGTCGGATCCCGTGGCGGCCGACGACGAGACCGCGCGGCTGACCCAGGCCGTCCCCGCCGTCGCGTCGCGCGGCCGGTCGTCGCTGCGCCCGGTGCCGACGCTCACCGCCTGAGCGCCCGCGCCCGCCGCCCGCGGCCCGCGCGACCAGCGACGTTTCGCGGCGGTGGGCCGGGTACCCCGCCGGGGACCGACCAGCCTTACCGGAGGGAGGCGCCGATGCGCGCCGTAGTGATCAACTGCACCCTGAAGCGCTCACCGGCGACCTCGAACACCCATGCGCTCGCGGCGGTGGTCGAGGAGGCGCTGCGGGAGCGGGACGTCACGGTCGAGAGCATCCGGGCCGTGGACCTGGACATCCCGCCGGGCGTGGAGACCGACCTCGGCGAGGGGGACCCGTGGCCCGCCGTGCACCGCTCACTGCTGGCGGCGGAGATCCTGATCATCGCGTCGCCGACGTGGGCGGGGCAGCCGTCCTCGGTCGCCCAGCGGGTCATCGAGCGGATGGACGCGATGCTGTCGGAGACCGACGACGCCGGACGTCCCGTCGCGTTCAACCGGGTCGCCGGGGTGATCGTCACCGGCAACGAGGACGGCGCCCACCACGTGATCAACAATCTGAGCGGCGCGCTGAACGAGTTCGGCTACACGATCCCGGGCCAGGCGTGGACGTACTGGAACCGGGGCCCCGGGCCCGGCCCGAGCTACCTGGAGAGCGAGGAGGGCAAGGACTGGTCGCACAGCACCGGCCGGGCGATGGCCTCCAACCTGGTGGCGGCGGCCTCGGCGCTGGCCGCGAACCCGATCCCCGCCCCGCCGTCCTGACCTCGCTACTCGGGGTGCGGCGGACGCTGGCCGGGCGGGGTCCCGCCGCCCTCGCCGCCGCCCTTGTCCCCCTTGTCGGTGCCGTGCGCGCGGCCCTTGGACCCGGTCGATTTCGGGTCGGCGGCCTCCGGCGCCGGCTCCTCGGTCACGGCGGTCCGCTCCGACCGCCGCATCTCGGGCTGCTGCGGGTTCGGCATGATCATCCCCTCCAGCGTGTGGGTTCGGACATTCCACGCCCTTCCCGCCCTGCCGGTGTGAAACGACCGCGCGAGCGTTAAGGCCCGTGACAGACGGGAAGGGGCGGACGAGCCGCCGTGACGGCGCCACCGGGCACGCGCGGCGAGAGAAGCCGTGGCAGGAGCGATCCAAAGAGGTGACCACCGTGAACAGCCCTTCGGGCCAGAGCCAGTCCTATCCGGGCGAGACGTCGAAGATGGACCCGCGACCGCGCGACGAGATGCGCGGCTACGAGGGGCGGGGCCTGCTCGCGGGACGGCGGGCGCTGATCACCGGCGGCGACTCCGGGATCGGCCGGGCGGTCGCGGTCGCCTTCGCCAAGGAGGGCGCCGACATCGCGATCACCTACCTGGAGGAGGACGACGACGCCCGGCACACCGCCGGGCTGGTCGAGGCCGAGGGGCGGCGCTGCCTGACCTTCGGCGGCGACCTGGCCGAGGAGCGCCACACCCGCGAGGTCGTCCGGCTCGCGGCCGAGCAGCTCGGCGGGCTGGACGTCCTCGTCCTGCACCACGGCACCCAGGAGCCCGTCGACGACGTCCGCGAGATCGACACCGGGCAGCTCGACCGCACCTTCCGCGTGAACGTGCACAGCCTCTTCTGGACCGTCCAGGAGGCCCTGGACCACCTGCCCGACGACGGGTCGATCGTCATCACCGGCTCGATCAACGGGCTGCGCGGCAACAAGAGCCTGATCGACTACTCGGCCAGCAAGGCGGCCGCGATGACGTTCGCGCAGTGCATGGCCCAGTCGCTGCTGGAACGCGGCATCCGCGTCAACACCGTCTCCCCGGGGCCGGTCTGGACACCGCTCATCCCCGCCACCTTCGACGAGGACCGCGTCGAGGGCTTCGGCGAGCAGGCCCCCATGGGACGCGCCGCCGACCCCGACGAGATCGCGCCCTCCTACGTGTTCTTCGCCAGCGGCCGGCTGTCCTCCTACTACACGGGGCAGAACCTCGTCCCCGCCGGAGGAGAGATCCACCCCGGCTGACCGGCCCGAGCCCTCGGCCTCGGGGTGTCAGAGGCGTGTCGGTCCGACGTCAGCAACCCGTCAGCGGGGTTTGGCAGCTTCGGTGAATGCCTGCCGGGCGCCCGTCCGGCGGGCGCCGATCTGTAGGGGGACTCCCATGAGCGCTGACGTCACGATCATCGGTGCCGGGCTCGGCGGGCTCACGCTCGCCCGCGTCCTGCACGTCCACGGAATCCCGGCCGCGGTCTACGAGGCGGAGTCCTCCCCGCGGGCGCGCGCCCAGGGCGGAATGCTCGACGTCCACGACTACAACGGGCAGGTCGCCATCGAGGCGGCCGCCTTGACGGAGGAGTTCCGCGCCATCGTCCTGGAGGGCCGCCAGCAGATGCGCGTCCTGGACCGGGACGGGACCGTTCTGCTCGACGAGGCCGACGACGGCACGGGCGGGCGCCCCGAGGTGATGCGCGCCGAGTTGCGCCGCGTCCTGCTCGACTCGCTCCCGGACGGCACCGTCCGGTGGGGCCGCAAGGTCACCGGCGCCCGCGCGCTGGGCGGGGGCCGCCACGAGGTGGGGTTCGCGGACGGCGGCACCCTCGCCACGAGCCTGCTGGTGGGCGCGGACGGCGCGTGGTCGCGGGTCCGGCCGCTGCTGACCGCCGCCGCGCCCCGGTACACCGGCACCACGTTCGTCGAGACCTACCTGTTCGACGCCGACACCCGGCACCCGGGCGCCGCGAAGGCGGTCGGCGGCGGGTCCATGATGGCGCCCGCCCGGGACGGGCAGATCTTCGCCCACCGGGAGACCGGCGGCACCCTGCACGCCTACGTCGCGCTGCGCAGACCGCGGGGCTGGTTCGAAGCCGTCGACTTCACCGACGCCCGCGCGGCCACCGCGCGCATCGCCGCGGAGTTCGACGGCTGGGCCCCCGAGCTCACAGCGCTGATCACCGAGTCCGACACCGCGCCCGTCCCGCGCCCGCACCACGCGCTGCCGACCGGGCACCGCTGGGACCGGGCACCGGGCGTCACCCTGGTCGGCGACGCGGCCCACCTCGCCGCCCCGAACGGTGAGGGCGCCAACCTGGCCCTGCTCGACGGCGCCGAACTCGGCGAGGCCATCGCCGCGCACCCCGACGACATCGAGACCGCGTTGGAGGTGTACGAGCAGGCCATGTTCCCCCGAAGCGCCGCCGCCAACGCCGAAGGCGAGCAGCTGAACGAGTCCCTCTTCGGCGACGCGCGCCACCTCGTCGAGATTTTCCAGCAGAACCCGTAGGCCGACCCGCGCACCTCCTTCGATGACGTGGACGCCCGGCCGGGGCCGAGCGGGCGGTACGGAGGCGTCGGGCGTGGGAGATAGGGGCGCCGAGATCTTGACGATCCGGGGACGGGACGGGCGAGGCCCGGCATCATCGGTGTCAGTGAGCACACGGATGCTTGCGTCGCGTTACCGTCCGGCGGCGTCCGCCCGCCGGGCAGAAGGGGCCCCTCCCATGAGCGCACCCGCCGCCGCCGTCCGGTCCGATCGCTTCACGCGGTTGTGGATGCGGGGTGAACTGCACAGCAGCCCCACCGATCCGGTCGGGGCGCTGGTCTCCCACCTGACGGAGGAGTTCGACGCGGCCGATGTCACCTTCCGGCCGTGGAAGCCCACCGGAACCGCCGACCGGTCGATGGCGACGACCGCGTCCTGGCGGGATCCGGTCGCGGGCCTGGTGATCGCCGCGCTGGTGGTGGGGGAGCGGGCGGGCCCGGGCGAGCGCGGCAGGGTGGAGTGGGGGTGCAGCGCCTTCGCCGACCACGGCTGGAGCGGCGCCGCCGACTCGCCCGCCGCCACGCTCGCGGTCGCCGGGGCGGGAGTGCGCGATCCGAGCGGCGTACCGGTGTTCGCCGGTCCGGTCATCGCGGCCGACGCCCCGAACTGGACGGACCTGGAGACCACCGAGCTCGGGACGAGCGAGATGCCAGGATGCCCGCCGCTCGGCCGCCTGATCGTCATGGCCACCGCCGACGATCACGAACGGCTGACCCGCGCCCTCGCCGACCCGGCCCGGACCACCGGAGTGCTGATCACCGCGGCGCCCGGACCCGCGGGCCCCACCCCCGACGAGCTGGCGGCGACGGTCTGGCCCGGACTGTGCACGGTGGTGGTGGCCTCCGCACGCGCGCGCAAGTCGCTGGCCCGAAGACTGCCGCAGCGTCCCGTCCCGGTGGGCGGGGCGCGGTGGTTCGCACCCGCCACGCGGGCCGAGGACGCGGCGCGGGACGTGGTCTTCTCCAAGGCCGCGCTGCGGCGGCTCGGCTGGTCGGAGCCGCTGTTCGAGAACTGCGCCACGGCCTGCGTCCGGCAGGCGCCCACCGGTCCGGCCGCCGAGGCCGCGGTGATCCTGGACGAGCACCCCGTGCTGCGCAAGCTCGCCGCCCCCCGGGACGCGGGCGCCCCCGCGCAAGCACCGTCGCTGCCCGCGGCGCCGTCACTGCCCGCGCCGCGCCGGCCCGACCTCGACCTTCCACGGCGCGGCGCCCACCACCGCAAGCGTCCGGCGCCCCCGAAGCCGCCCTCGCCCGCCGCCCCGCCCGAACGGTCCGAGCAGGCGGAGCTGGCCGACGCCCGGGCCGAGCTCACGCGGCTGCGCGACGCCCACCAGCGGTTGCGCGAGCAGCACCGGCAACTGCGCGAGAAGCACCAACGCGCGTGCACTCAGGTGACCTCGCTGGACGAGCAGCTCCAGCAGACCCGCCCGCAACTGAACCTGCTCGCCGACCTCACCGCCGAGAACGACACCCTGTCGGCCGAGAACCAGCGCCTGTCCGCCGAACGCGACACGGCCGTCCGCGAGCGCGGCATCCTCGCCAACCGGCTGGCCGCCCTCACCCGCGCCGGGCAGGCCGCCCCGGACGCCGCCGTCATCACCGACACCGTCCCCGGCAGCATGCGCGAGCTGCTGGCCCAGGCCGCCGACCGGTACCCGCTGCTGGACTTCACCCGGCTCGACCTCGACCCGAGCGACCGGCTCGACCACCACCCGAAGGCCGACGGCTGGCGCCGCAAACTCGCCGACGCGTTCACCTCGCTCCACCACTACGCGACCGCGAAGCGCCGATGCCTGGACGACGGCCGGCCCCCCGGCCCCGACCTCGCGACCTTCTACGCCTTCCTCACCTCCGGGCACCCGGGCGCGCTGATCAGCGCCCACATCATCGCCATGAGCGAATCGGACATGTCCGAGCGCAACCACCGCTACCGCCAGGCCCGCACCTTCCCCGTCGACCCCGGCACCGACCCGTCCGGCCGCGCCTTCATGGGCGCCCACATCAAACTCGACACGCTGGCGCCCGCCCCCCGGGTCCATTTCCTGGACGTCCTGGCCGACCGGGCGAAGATACACATCGGCTACGTCGGCGAGCACCTCCCCAGCGCCCGCACGAACTAGCGCCCCGCCCCCATATACGAGACCGATGGAGTTTCGTTGACGCCATGGCGGTGTGGCCGCGACGAACGGTCTTTGTCGCCCGGTGGCACGTTGCCGGCCGGGTGCTCGCGGAATGCGTAGGACGGGGTCGGCGTGAGAGCCGGAAGGGGGCCGTCATGCTGCACGGCATCGACGTCTCGTCACACAACCCCTCCTATGAGACCGAGGGGCTGGACTTCGTCATCGTCAAGGCGACCGAGGGCCGCTCCTACATCAATCCCTACCGGGCCCGGCAGGCCGCGCACGCCCGCCGCGCGGGCTGCGTCGTGGGGTTCTACCACTTCCTGCACGGCCGCAAGGGGCTGAGCCTGGCCCGGATCACCGCGCAGGCCCGCTACTTCGTCGAGCACTGCGGCGCCGAGCGCGGCGACATCCTCGCCCTCGACTGGGAGACCGATCCCAAGGGACGGCTCGCCACCAGCGCTCAAAAGGACAAGTTCCTGCGCGAGGTGACCAGACTCCGCCCCGACCACCGGCTGATCCTCTACGTCAACCGCGACCTGTGGACGAGGAAGAGCACCACCGACTACAAGGCCGACGGTCTCTGGATCGCCGACTACCGCAAGGCCGGTCACCCGCTCATCCACGACGAATGGTGCTTCCACCAATACACCTCCGAGCCGCTGGACAAGAACGTCGCCCACTTCAAGAACCACGCCGCGCTCAAGAAGTGGGCATCGCGGGCCTAGCGACCGCTCGGGGCCGACGCGCATCCGGCCCGTCAAGGGACCAGGGTGCCGTCCTCCATCGCCCGCAGCCGTCCCACCGCCGCGAGGTAGCGCTCGGCGAGGGCGGGGCGCGCGGAGCCGAGCGCGTCCAGGTCGGCGCGATCGCGGTCCAGCGCGTCGGCGAGTAGCAGGGCCCGGCCGCGCTCCGCCGTGACGGCCGCGTCGGCGAGGCGGCCGAGCGCCACCTGGACGCGGGACGCCTCGGCCGCCATGCCCCGGCTGCTGCGGAGCCAGGTGCGGCGGTACTCGGCGAGCGGCTGCAACCGGTGCAGCCGGGCGGCGGCGAGCAGGCCGGCGTCGTAGGCCTCCGCCGCCTCCGCCCACGCCTCCCGCTCGGCCGCCCACCGGCCCCAGGTCTCGGCCGTCGTCAGCGCGATCTCGACCTGGAGGTCCAGCGCGACGCGGCAGACCTCGCGGTAGATCCCGACGGCCCGGTCGCGGTCGCCGTCCGGGCCGCCGTGCGCCAGCCGGTACCGCAGGGCCGTCGCCAGGCTGCTGAGCCGTCCGGGCAGGTCGGGCGAGCCGGCCGGGGTCACCTCGACGGCCCGTTCCAGCGCGCCGACCGCCTCGTCGAACATCTCGGCGGAGGAGAGGACCGCCGCCAGGTCGAGGAGCGCGTCGCCGAGGTTCTTCAGGAACTTCGGCAGGTACGGCGAGTCGGCCGAGACAGTCTCCGTGGCGCGGCGGTACGCGCGGATCGCGGCCCGCAGGTGCGTGACGCCGCCCTGGCCGGAGGCGGGGCCCGCCTCCGACTCGTGCTCGTAGCGCAGCCGGAGGCTGTTGCCGAGGTTGTTGAGATAGCCCGGCAGCTCCGGATCGCGGGACGTCTCGCCGTCCGCCGTCTCGCCCTCCGCCGAGTCGCCGTCCGCCGTGTCGACCGCCGCCATGGCGTACCGCACGCTCACCTCCAGCTCGGGGAGGTTGCCGGTGCGCTCGTACCGGTCGAGCAGCAGCATCGCCGCGTTCGACTGGAGGCGGGCGCGGTCCGGCGCGTCGAGCCCCGGTACCCGCAGCGCCTCCGCGAGGTGCGCCAGCGCCTGGCTGAGATCGCCGAGGTCGCCCGACCTGTCGAACCGGTCGGACAGGTAGACCGCGAGGTTCCCGAGGTTGCGCGCCAGGTCGTCGCCGTCGATCAGGGGATGCGCCACGACCCGCCGGGCCGCGGTGATCGCCGCGTCGAGGTCGCCCGGGTCGCCGAGGAGGTCGTACCGGTCGGACAGGACGACGGCGAGGTTGCCCTCGTACACGGGATGGTCCGGATCGTCCGGCGCGGTGGCCTCGACGGCACGCCGGTAGTGCTCGGCGGCCAGGTCGAGATGGCGGGGGTCCCCGGTCGTCCCGTAGAGGGTGCGCAGCACCCCGGCGAGGTTGTTGAGCCGGAGCCCGAGCGACGGGTCGTCGGTGCCGGTCCGCTGGACGGCCTTGGCCGCGAGCTCCCGTACCCGGGCGAGGTCGGCGGCGTCACCGGTCCGCGCGTGGCGGCCCCGGAACCGGGCCGCCAACCAGCCGAGCATCGCGGGGTTCGCCGGGTCGGTCTCCGCGATGTGGTCGAGCGGCACCGGTTCCGCCCGCGTGCCGATCGGCGGGGCCGTCCCGTCGAGCGACGTCCAGGCGGGAAGGGCGAGGACCGTGTCCGCGAGGGCGGCCGTGGCGTCGTCGGGCGGGTCGGTCGCGGCGGCCTCATACAGCCGCCGCAGCAGGTCGTCCAGCGCCGTCATGCCTGCCCCTCCCGGGCGAGGATCGCGGCGATCCGGTCGAGGGCCGCCTGGTGGCGTTCGGCCAGGTCGGACCGGGACGCGGGGAGGCGGTCGAGGCCGTTGCGCGCGAGCGCCTCGTCGAGGAGCGTCGCGCGGCCGCCGTCCAGCACGGCGACGGCCCCCGGGAGGTCGTGCACGGTCACCTTCGCGAGCGCGGCCTCGGTGGTCAGCCGTTCGGCGATCCGCAGCCAGTTCTCCTTGTGGGACCGGACCAGCTGGCGGCTGAAGACCCTCCGGAGGGCGGCGACGGCGTGGTCGTAGGCCTCGACGGCCTCGGCCGCCGCCCCGCGCCCGGCGGCCCACCGGCCCCAGTTGCGGGCCGCCTCCAACGCCCACAGCGCGTCGGCGTCCGTGCCCTCCCTGCATGCGGCGCGGTACGCGGCTGCGGCGTCCCGTTCGTCGTCCGCCGACCCCGACACCGTGTGGCGGTCGCGCAGGAAGGTGCCCAGGCTGTTGAGGTGGACGGCGCGCGCCGGTGACGTGGGCGCCAACGAGTCGAGGACCCGCCGGGTGAGGACGATGGCCTCTTCGAGGTCGGGGACGCTCCGCTGTCGCCGCCACCGGTGCCACAGCGCGCCGCCGAGGTTGGCGGTGACGCGCGGCCGTTCGAGCGCGTCGGCGGGCAGGGCGCCGAGCGCCTCCCGGTACGCCTCCAGCGCGCGGTCCAGATCGGCGCCCGCGCCGTCCCGCAGGAAGCGGTCCACCAGCGCGTTCGCCAGGTTGTCGAGGTAGACGGGACGGTCGGGACTGGTCGCCGGGACGGATGCGGCGGCCTCCTCGAAGCTGGCGAGCGCCGACCGGAGGTCGTCGCCGTGCCCCAGATGCCCGTAGCGGACGCGCAGCGCGTTGCCTAGATCGTTGGCGATGCCCGCCTGGTCCGGCGCATGCCGGGGGATCGCGAGGGCTGCTTCGGTCAGGAGGTCCACCGTCTCGTCGAGGTCGACGACGCGTCCCTCGCGGTCGAAGCGGTCGAGCAGGGCGGCGGCCAGCCCTTGCAGCATGCCGGGACGCAGCGGGGACGACCCGCCCGCGTCCTCCAGGACCGCGAGCGCCTCGCGGTGCGCGTTGACGGCCTTGTCGAGGTCGTCCGCTTCTCCGTGCACCGCGTACCGTTCCCGGAGGGCGCCCGCGAGGTTGTCGAACATGCGCGCCCGGCCGGGGCCGTGGCGTCCGCGCGTCATCTGGACGAGTTCTTCCAACTCCGCGACGACCGCCGAGAGGTGCTCCGGCGGAACGTCGCCCGTGCGGACGCGCCGCAGCCGTCCCAGCGCGAGGTTGTTGCGGCTGTTCACCCGGGCCCGGTCGTCCTCCGCGAACAGGGCCAGCGCGCGTTCGAGATCGCTCGGCGCTCCGGCCCGGTGCCACCGCTCGATCAGGGCGGTGGCCAGGTTCCCGATCCGCTCCACGTCCGCCGGGGAGTTCGTGCCGCGCTCCGCCGTGGCCGCTTCGAGCAGGGCGATGGCCCTGTCCAGGTGTTTCGCCTCGCCCGAATACCGGTAGAGCTCGACGAGGCAGGCGGCGACCGTTCCCGCGCCGCGCCGGGACTCCTCGGTGGTTCCGGCGAGCCCGGTGCGGGCCTCCTCACCGGCCGCGACGGCCGCGAACAGGTCTTCGGCATCTCCCGAGCGCTCGTACCGCGCCAGGCGCGCCCAGGCGATCCCCGTCGCCAGCGCCTCCGTGAGCGACGCGCCGCCGGACTGTCCGGACACCGCCTCCCCGTACAGGGCGAGCGCGCGGTCCAGATCCGCGGCACCGCCCGCCGTTTCGTACCGGAACATCAGGGCCTCGGCGAGGCTGTGCAGCTGCCGCGCCCGGTCGGCCGCCGAGGGCGCGCTGCGCGCGAGCGCCCGCTCGGCCTGCGAGATCGCGCGGGCGAGGTCGTCGGGATCGCCGCCGCGCCGATGCCGGACGAGCAGCGCGCCGGACAGGTTGGCCTGGCGCAGCGACAGCTCGGGAGAGCCGTCCGGCGTCCGCGCGATCGCCTCGCTGTAGGCGGCGATCCCTTCGTCCAGGCTCGCGGGGTCGCCGGTCAGGTCGTGGTGGGCCAGCAGCGCGTTGCCCAGATTGGTCAGATGCAGCAGCCGGTTCGGATCGTCGTCCCGGCCCGTCCCCACCGCGAGCCGGTGCGCCTCCAGCGCCAGGCCGAGCTGCTCGGCGCCGCCGCCCTGGAGGTAGCGCTCGTAGTGGACGAGACCCAGGTTGTCCAGGACGGTCGGCAGCACATCGTCATCGGACTCGGCCAGCCTGGCGCCCCGCCGCAGCACCTCGGTGGCCTGCTTCAGATACTCGTCCCAGCCGTGGTAGGCATAGGACTCGCGCAGGCAGTTGCCCAAATTGTTCAGGGCGTACGGGTCGCCCTCCGGCTCGGTCCGCTCGACGGCCTTCCGGTAGACGTCGCGGGCGCGGTCGAGGTCGCGGGGATCGCCGCGCGCCTCGAACCGGTCGAGCAGCGCACCGCCCAGCTCGCCGAGAAGGTCGGGGTCGGAGGCCTCCTGCGCGGTGACGACCCGCTCCCAGAGGAGCACCGCCCGGTCCGCCGCCTCGACCGAGCCCGTCGCGGCGTACTCGTCGCGGGCCTCGTCGGCCTGCTGGATGAGCTCGTTCATGACGACTCCCGCCCGGGCGGAACGCCTCTCACATGGGTCTCGATCCAGTCGGCGACCTCGTGAGGATGCCGCATGCCGGTGTCCGCCCAGCGGAACACGGCGTTCTCGGCGATCGCGCGCAGCCGCGGCTCGTCGCCCGTGCAGCCGCGCAGGACGTCCCGCCACTGCCCCAGATAGGCGAGTCCGGCCAGGCGCCCGAGGGCGACGCTGCGATGCCTGCCCTCGACGGGGAACCCGTGCAGCGTCGTGAGTGCCCGATCCATGGGTGCCCCCTGTCGCGCCGAGATGTGTCCCAGGTAGCCGACGGCGGCCAGCACCCCGGCGAGGTCGGTGTTCTCGATCTGACCGTAGACGCCGCTGGCGATCGGATACGGATCGGCGTCGAGCGCGGCGGCGCCGCCGTCCAGCACGTCGCACGCGGCCGGGAGCGCCTCGGTCGCGCCGGCGTTCGCGGCGGCGATGACGAATCGCCAGGTCGGCCTCCCGGACGGCGCGGGCCACCGTGACAGGAACCGCTCACGGGCGCGGCCTTCGAGCCGGTACTCGGGGCCGGGCGAGGCGTCGAGCAGGAAGCCGTCGCTCGCCAGCCCGAAGACGGCCAGGTCGGCGACCTCGTCGTCGCCTTCGCCGAGGAGTGCGCCCAGGTCGGACGGCTGGCCTCGCGCACGGCCGAACGCGAGCGCCCACGGCCAGGCGCGGCGTGCGGCCACGTCGTCCTCCTCCAGGATCAGGCCGATGCGCAGGGCCGTCCTGATCCCCCGGGGGCGGTCGACGGCGAAGAGGGCGGCGGTCAGCGCCGAGAGGGGTTCCATCAGTTCCGCGGCGCGGGACCGGGCGAGCCGCCCGGCGAGGTGCTCGACCTCGTCGAGCAGCGCGGCGTCCTTCGCGGGCCAGAGCGACGTCACGCCGGCGGCCCCGGCGAGCAACCTGGTCGGCGAGCTCGCGTCGGTGAGCGACGCCACGACGTCCCGCGCGCGACCAGGGAACATCCCGTGCAACTCCAGCAGCTCGGCATCGCCGGACCCCGCGCTCAGCCCGGTCACGCCGTCGAGCAGCGCGGCGACGTGGTCGTCGAGGTCGAATCGGAACCGGTGGCTCAGTACCGCGTCATACCGCCCACCGTCGGCGAGTTCGGTGAGCAGTGCGCGGCGCTCGCCGGTCAGCGCCGCCAGGTCGGACGCCGTGGCGCCGGGCGCCGCCACCTCGCGTTCGATGTCCTCCAGCCGCCGCTCGCAGGCCTCGACCCAGCGTTCGGTGATGATCGCGGTCGGGTCCACGTCGAGCGACCGCAGCGCGCGCATCGCGGCCTCGCTCACCGGCCACGGCTGGGCGCCGCCGACGAGTTCGGCGGCGCGCGGCGCCCGGTGGTGCTGGCCCGTGCGGCCCAGCGAGTCGAGCGCGGCGATCCGGAGCGCGGGCGGCGCTTCGTCGGCGAGGGCGGCGTTCGCGACCTCGCGCAGCCTGCCCAGTGCGCGTGTCCGGGCCGGGCGCCCTCCACCGCGCGCCAAGCCTTCCAGCGCGGTCAGGGCGGCGACGCGCGACTCGGCGGGGTGGCCGGTGGCGAGCACGACCCCGCCGAGCACCGACCGTGCCCGCACGCCCCCGAAGACGGCCAGGGCCGTGGCGGCGGCGCGGAGCCGCGACGCGTCGCCCCGTGAACCGTGATCGCCGAGCAGGTCCGAGGCGCGCCGGAACAGCTCGCCGACCGCCGCGGCCGGTGGGGGGTGGGCCGCCCGCAGGAACGTCGCGGCCAGCACGAGGTCGCGTTCCAGCGCGTTCGCGATGAGGCTCGCCGACGGCTCGGCGTCCCCGCCGAGCTGGGAGATGAGCAGCCTGATCGGTTCGTGCCAGACGGAATCCGCCACGAAGCCGACCGGGCCGCGTCCGTCGTCCCGCCAGTGCCCGGCGAGCCACCGTGCGGCGAAGTACTCGCGCAGCATCGGCGGCGTGAACGCGACCCAGGTCCCCTTTCCGGGGACGACGTCGAGCCGCACGTACCCGTCGTCCTGGACGGCGTACACGAGCGACTCCGGCCGCGCGACCTCCTCCGCATCGAGCAGCGCGCGGTAGTCGTCCACGGGCAGCCGGTCCGCGCGGCCCTCGGTGAGCCGCCGGGCGAGGATCGCGAGTGCCGCCTCCTTGTCCCGGAAGGCGAAACCCGCCCCGGGCACGTGGCCCCGATCGCGGACGACCCGCCGGACGTAGGCGTCCAGCAGGTCGCTCGCGGTCAGCGCGTGCAACCGCGCGATACCGGGTCCGCGGGCCAGATCGATGACGAGGGGCAGCAGCCCCGGCGACCGGAACCCGCGGGACGGTGCCGGGTCGGCGTCGGACTCCTCCCGGTCGAGCAGGACGAGCGCGTCCACCACCGTGTTCGCCCGCAGGTCCGGGTCGGCGACGCCCCGGTCGCGGAGGGCCTTCTCCAGGTGGCCTCTGATCTGCTCCGGTTCGGGTTCGGCCAGGACGAGCGTCCGGAACGAGGAGGAAGGTTCGGCGCGCCGGTCACCGACCACCACCGCCAGCCTCGGCTGGTCGCGCGCCAGCCCGTCCAGGTGAGCGAGGACGCGGGCGCGCCCCGGCGCGTCGAGGCGGTGCAGGTCGTCGACGACGAGACAGACCGCGCCGAGCGCCACCAGGTCGGCGACGCGGTCGCGCCAGGCTTCTGGCAGCCCGGCGCGCGCCCACGCGTCCCGGAGCAGGTCGGCGTCCAGGAGCGGCGAGCCCTCGGGCAGATCGGCGAGGGTACGAGGGGCGAGGTCCAGCGGAATGCGCGGGAGCGGCGGGCGGCCCCGGAACTGGGTTCCGGCCGTGGCGCTCGCCAGCCGGAAGCGCATCTCGCGCAGGGCCGTCGTCACGCCGCTGTAGGCCGCGCCGGTCAGCGCGACCAGACGCCCCTCCGAAAGTAGGTCCTGGACGTCGTGCCCCGGCGGCCCCTCGGCCACGTCGTAGGCGGTGAGGGCGAGGTACTCGTCGTGCCGGTCCCGGCTCGCCACGACCAGGTCCTTCGCGGCGGCGGTGGCCACGGCGCGGACGACCTCGGCCCGGCGCCGTTCGAGCCGTTCCTCCAGGACCGCGTGGCCCGCCCCGAGCTCCCGCATGACGTCCGCCACGACCTCGGCTCCGGCGGGGCCGTCCGCCGCGAAGAGGGTGATCAGCACCTTCGCCGTCTCGTGCAGGAGGCCCGGGTCCCAGCGCCGGAACGGGCGCTCGCCGAGCCAGCACTCCGTGGCGGCCCCCGCCGCCACCGCGGTCGCCCGCATCCGCTCGGCGGTGTGGGCGTCCTCGCCCCACTTCAGCATCCGGTTCGCCGAGATCGCCAGGTGTGCCAGGTAGTCCCGCCACCAGGGCGGCCCGGGCGAGCGGGGCCAGCACCGCAGGGCCTGGGCGCGCACCGCCCACAGGACGCGGAAGGCCGGGACGAGGCCGGGAGCCGCGTCCCGCAGGATTCCGGTGCACGCCGAGTCGACCAGGCGGGAGCGCAGCTCGCGGGTGTCCTGTCCGACGCCCTCCACCAGGCGGCTCGCCAGCCCCAACATCCGCTGGAGCAGCAGCGCCTCGCCGAACCCGAGCCGCTCGGCGAACGCCTCCCTGAACAGCCCGAGTTCCAGCCAGGCGAAGTCCGCCGCGAGCGGGCCGATCTCCTCGTCCATCTTCTCGAAGTCGATCAGCAGGGGGTCCGGGCCGGACGCCAGCACGTTGCGCGGGTTGAGGTCGCCGTGGCGCTGTGAGACGGGGCGGCCCTCCTCCTGCGCCGTGAGCATGGCGTGGAGGAAGGCGAACGGCAGGAAGGTGCGCTCGCCGCCCAGGACGAGGTGGACGCCCTCCCTGCGGAGGTCCGGGCACATCCCCACGATCGTCGCCCAGCGCGCTTCGACATAGCGGCCGACGACCCGGCCGGTGAGCCGCACCGGCCCCGCGACGCCGCCCAGGTCCGGGCCGCCCTCCGCGGACCGGACCTCGACGCGCAGGTTGGGGAACCGGGGGGAGTCCACCTCGAACGCTCCCTCGCGGGGCCGCAGAGCGACCCTGCCCAGCGAAACCAGATCGGGGATCGCGCCGCCGTCCGCGTCCGTCCGCAGGCACAGCCTCAGCAGATCGCTCTCCTCGTGGGGGACGGCCCGGCTCGGGTCCTGCCCCGCGACCAGGTTCCCGTCGCCGGCCACGCGGTCCACTTCGAGGACGAGGCACGTGCCCAGCGTGCCCATCACCTCGCGCAGCGAGTCCTCGTGCTCCAGCCTCGTCGCCCCGGCGTGGAAGACCGCCTCCATGCGCTTGCCGAGCACGCCGATGAGCTCGACGACGCGCTCCACGTCCTCCGGGGCGCCGTCGCGGGCGGCGGCGGCCAGCTCCTCCAGCATGAGGAGCGGCTCGTCGGGGTCGGCCTTGAACTGACCGGCGTGACCGTAGACGACGGCCTCCAACTGCTCGTCGCCCGCGTGCGCGCCGCTCTCGTCGCCCGCGCCGCCTTCGACCGCTTCCAGTACCCCCACCGTCGCCAGCTGGACGGGGACGCACAGCACGTTGAGCCGGTCCTTGAACGCCTTCCGGGCCTTCCACTCCGCGGCCAGCTTCGCCGCAGGCGCGACCTTGGCCACGTACCGCCAGCGGGAGTCGCCCCAGTGCGCGATCAGCTCGAAGACCCGCGCCCCCTGCCGTCCCCCGCCCAGCACGCGCTCGGCGCGGAGCGCGGTCGGCCGGTCCCGCCAGTTCTCCTCCCCGCTCCCGGCCGCGTTCGCGAGCCTGCGCAGGATGTCCTCGGCGACCTCCGGCACGCCCTCGCCCCGGCTGATGCTGGTCATGTCCGCGCCCCCGGGCCCCGGCGCCGACTACCGTCGGGACCACGGCGGCTGGACGAGGGGACGGTGGGCGGTGACGGAAGCGCGGGTGGGACTGCCCTCGTCATGGGCCGAGGTGTGCGTGCTGAAGCCGCGACTGCGGCAGCAGGCGAAGGAGGCCGGGTACCTCTCCGAATGGCGGACGCTGGCCGCCGCCGCCGAGTCGGGCGCGGACACGCTGGAGGCCTGGCGGGAGCTGTGCGCGCGGATCGCCGAGCACGGATCGTGGTACGGCACCTACGCCATCCGGGACGACGCGGAGGACGAAGATCCCGTCTACCGGTGCCCGAGCGCACGGCGCTGCGAGCGCCGGACGGTCCCGGACCGGCCGGGCGAGGTGCCGGTCTGCCACCTGTCGGGCGCGCCCATGACCGGGTCCGCGCACGGGGGCTGACCGGGGCCGGCGCCGGCACTGTCAGCGTCCGGCGGCGGCGGTGGCGGGACTGCCGTAGACGGAGTAGGCCAACCACGTCGGATCACCCGCCTCGTCCATGATCTCCCGCCGGGCGCGCAGCGTCGCCTGGCCCAGCGGCAGGCCGTGCTGGAGGAAGTGCGCGTAGAACGACTCGGCGAACCGGGCCGCCGACTCCGAGCGCACGCCCCACAGCGAGCCGATGAACGCGCCCGCGCCGATGCGCAGGAACGTGTCGGCCCAGCCCGTGTTCGTGGCGATCGCCGGGACCTCCCCGGCCGTCCGGCAGCCGTTGAGGAACACGAGCGGGTTCTTCTTCCACGGGGTGCGGCGGGCGGCGAGTTCCAGGTCGTCCGGCCGCAGCTCGCCGCCGTTCAGCCGGATCGCGCCGCCGCCGCCGGGGGTGAACGCGTGATGGCCCGCGAAGTGCACGATCCCGGCCACGTCCCGTTCCGTCAGCGCGTGCAGGTCGTCGAGGTCCTCCAGGACGCCGCCGTCCTCGATGCCGGTGAACCGGGCCCGGAGCGCCGCGATCTCGCCGGCGTCCCCGCCGTCGGGCCCCGCCGCCGGCGGGCGCACGTAGACCACGCCGGGCACGGCGAGGCGCCGGACGCGCCGCTGCCCGTAGACCCTCCGCGCGACGGGCACGCGTCCGACGAGGAAGCCGTCCTCCTGGAGGCCGTCGACCGGGTACAGCAGCTCCCAGGGGACGCTGTCCAACTCGCTGGCGATGGTGAAGGAGGCGATGCGGTCGGCCTGGGCCCAGTACTGCTCGCGGATCTTCTCCGGCACCACGTCCCACAGCTTGGCGCCCATGCCCTGGAGGCGCCGCCGCACCAGGGCCGGGGAGTCCGCGGTCGCCTCGCCCGCCGCCATCCGGCCGAGCTCCGCCGTCATCTCCTCGACGATCGCGCGCGGGTCGCCCGCCAGCCGCTCCAGCCGGACGGGCGGGTGCAGCGCGTCCCCGAGGAACTGGAAACGGTAGCCCTCCAGGTCGCGCACGACCTGGAGCGTCACCTCCCCCGGCTCGACCGCCATGGAGCCGATGACGGCGCCGCGCACGGCCTCCTCGGGCCAGCGGACCTCGACGTCGGCCGTCAGCCGCACCTCGGCCTCGCCGAGGAACGTGCCGCCCCGGTACAGGAGGACCCTCACGCGGTGCACGCCGGCGGCCGGGGCCGTCAGGCTGAACCGGACCGGCTCGGAGTCGCGGGCGGCGGGGACGGTCAGCTCGTACTCCATGTCCCCGGCGACGATCATCGTGGGCGCCCAGATCGAGACCGTGACCTGGGCCCCCTCGGGCGGGACGTCGATGGGCTTCAGCGCGGTCGCCCCGCCCGCCCCCTGAAGCGCGACCCGGACGAACAACGGCACCCGCTGCCCCACGGCCACCGTCTCGGCGACCGAGACCTCCAGGTGGCGCTCCGGCGGGGGAGCGGCGCGGTAGCCCTCCTCCTCGCGCGCCGCCCACTCGCGCAGCCACGCGCGGAGCTCGGGGAGGCCGGTGAGCACGCGGCGCAGCTCCCGCTTGGCGGTGGGTCCGGGCGGCTGGGCCAGCGCACGGTCGATGTCGGCGGCGACCTTCGGGGCGCGGTCACCGAGGATCGTGTTCAGCACCAGCATGATCTGGGTCGCGAGCGCCCGCCACTCGACCTCGTCCCTGACGATGCTCACGGCCCCGCCCTCCCCGGCGCCTCGGACGCCGACATGGCCTCAGACCCCGACATGGCCGAACGCGCCCCAGATGGCGATCGAGGCGTCGTCGCGCTCATCCGGCTCCTTCTCCAGGATGTTGTCGATGAGGGCGTCGGCGACGTCGGGCGGCGGCCACCCCGCCTCACCCTCCAGGGCCCGCCCCCAGAGCTCGGCCTTCTCCGCGTTCGTCCCGTCGCGCAGCCAGAGCTGCGCGCGCCGCAGCGCCTCGGCGGGCGTCCACCCCGGCTCGCCGAAGCCCCGGTAGAACTCGGTCATCAGCATGCTCGTCCGCAGGTCGGGGATCTCCCACAGCGGCGCGACGACCGCCGCCGCCCCGGCCTGGAGCAGGCCGGTCGGGAGCGAGATGACCTCGTCCGGCAGCTCCACGCCGGGCATCGACGTCTCGCACGAGGAGAGCACGACCAGCCCGATCCGCAGGTCCATCGTCAGCAGGTCGCGGACGCGCAGGGGCTCCCCGCCCGCCAGCACCAACCCGCTGTCCAGCGGGTTCTCCAGGTCGGCGAACCCGTGGCAGGCGAAGTGCACGAGATCGGACGAGGGCAGCTCGCGCAGGACCGCCGCCAGCGTGGCCGCCGTCCCGGCCAGCGTCCGCGGCGTGCCGGCGACGGCTCCGGCGGCGGTGGACGCCTCCAGACCGGTGAACGGCATCGCGGGGAAGCGCGGCGGCAGCGGCCGGGGCTCCACGACCGCCAGCAGCGACCCGGCGGTGCTCCGCTCGGCGATCCGCGTCGCCGCCGTGAGCGACCGCGCGTTCGGCGCGTAGCTGATCGTCGTCTCGTCGAGCGCGTGGAACCGGCCGGTCGGCCGGGCGGCGTCGGGCGTCCAGGCCGCGTGCAGCGGCAGCAGGCCGAGCAGCCCGCCGGGCACGAGCGTCATCGCCGGGTCGTCGCGCAGCCGGTCGAGGAGCGGGCCCATGACGGCGTCCCACGCCCACCGCGTCGCCGCGTCCAGCTCCGCCGACCAGACCTCGCGGCCGGTGCCGGAGACCGTCCGGACCTCGGCGTAGGAGGTCAGCAGCGCGGACACCCGCCGCCTGACCTCGTCCGCCGTCAGCGCCGGGAGCCGCAGGTGCTCCACCGACGCGGTGCCGCCCTCGTTGCGGACGATCAGCGCGAGCCCCTCGGACTCGGCCGCGCTGACGTAGCACAGCGGCCGGGTCGCGGCGGCGGCGACGTCCTCGAAGGTCGGCGCGGCCATGAAGTCCTCGTATCCGGGGACGCGGCGGATCTCCTCGACGACGTCGTTCAGCTCGCGCCAGGCGGCGCGCAACCCCTCGAGGTCGGTGGCGTCCGGGGGGAGGCCGCCGGTGCCGCGGTCCGGTTCCGGCGGCCCGTCGGGATGGCCCATGACCCGATGCTACGGCGGGGCGGCGGCGCGCGTGTCCAAGCCGCAGACAAACCGGATCCGGCCACCCGACAGGCCCGGATTCACGTGGAGGACGGCAGGTTCGGCACTGATGGGACGTGCAGCCACGCGGGCTCGGCGAAGTTCTTCTGCGGCAGATCCACCTGCACGGGGAGGAAGGCGCCCGGAGGGAGGTCGCCGAACCCTTGCGCGACGATGTCCTGGTAGATCGTGTCGGAGATGATGAGGGCGAGACCGGCCTCGGGATGGTCCGCGAGCGAGCGTCGCAGGACCGGGGAATCGACGAGCCGCCGCACGGCCGTCGGCGGGTGGCCCACCCAGCCGTTGTCGGCCCAGGCGACGTGGCCGCGGTAGAGCGCCGTCCTGATCCGCAGCACCCCGTGCTCGTCGCGGCCCGCGTTGATCCGCGCCAGTCCCCTCGCCAGTCCCTCGACGAGCCGCGGTATCACGTAGGACTCGTCGATGCCCGACGGGAAGACGACGGCCTGGCCGTCGCCGCCGCGCTCCAGATCCAGTTCGTGGGGAGCGATCCCCGCGTGCTCCCACGCCTGCGCGAGCAGATCCGTGAACCGTTCTTGCACGGCGGCGGCCTCGGGGGTGCTGAAACGGCTGAACCGTTCGATGTCGGCGGCGAAGCAGAGCCGCACCGAGGGCGCGCGCAACCCGGCGTTCGACGCGGGTAACGCGTGGACCGCGAACTCCGTGGCCGTTCGGGCGCACGCGTGACACACCTTCGTGCGGACACGGCCCGTGGCGACCGAGACGTCCGCGCGGAGCGCACCCGTGAGGGCCTTCATATCGTCCGGAATCTGGATGACGACGTTCACGACGTACCTGTTCTGGAACGCGCCGGAAGCCGGATTCCCGTGGGCGCCGAAGGTCCAACCGAAAGCGTGGTCGTCCAGCCCCTCGACGGAGACCGTTCCGGGGGAGTCGGTGTACAAGGAGACGGCCTTCGCGCGGCGGTCGTCCAGGCACATCCGCAGATGAGCGGCGACCAGCCGGGAGCTCGCGGGCTGCGATTCCAGTTCCACGCCGATACGCAGCCCGATCCGCCTCGACGCGTCCGGCGGGAAGGGTCGCTCGGCGGCGGCGGGAAACGGCACGGGCTCGGCCAGGTCGGCCACGGCGACTCGCACCGCCCGTTCCCGGAACCACCTCCGCCGAACCGTGTAGAGGTCGACCAACGCGCGGTTCCTTTCAGCGTCACTCGCAGTCTGTCCCATCCGCGTCGCTTTGGGGAACCCTTACCGGACCGGCGGGACGTCCGCCAGGTACCGCTGCGAACCGAGAAGGTACGCGGACTGCCCGGAGATCTGCGCACCGCCGCAGCGGCCGTACCGGATCTCTCCGGCGGTGGCGCTGATCACCGTCGGCACGTCCGGGTCGGCGCCCGCCGCGGAGAGCTCGCGGCGGAACGCCTCGGTGGCCAGGTCGGCGCCGGTGAGCTCGTAGACCTCGAACCTCCTGAGCTGCGAATAGGGCTGACCGGGCACCTCGTCCGGCCCGGCGACGACGGTCCGCAGATGCGAGAAGGCGAGCCGCTGGGCGCTGGGCTCCAGGTGGTCGAGGCCCACCTCGCACAGTTCCTCGGCGAGCTCCCGCCGCAGGCATTCGACGGAGTCCTCCCGATAGGCGCCGCTCGCGAACCAGCTCAGGAAGTCCCGCATCGACGAGGCAGGGAGAAAACCCCGGAGGTCGGCCTTCATGACTCCCGCCAGCGTGTCGATGCGGTCCTCCCGGAATCCCATCTCCTCCAGAAAGCGGCCAGCGGGCCCGAAGTACTTGAACACCCCGCCCGGCGGCCCGTACGACTCGGGCCGGTTGAGCGCCCGGAAGAGCACATGCCGCTCGTCCTGCTTGACCTTCAGCAGCGCCGCGAACGAGACCCGCACGGTCTCGGAGCCCCGCCCCTTCAGAACCCTGCCCACCTGTCCTCCTGCCCATGGGAACGCCCACCCAGTTTGACCCACCCCCGCCCGCCCGCCGGGGTGTCGCGTCCGGCAGGTGTCAGGGACGCGTTAAGACGCGGGGCCGGCGCGTTAAGAACCCGTCAAAGGGCCTTATTTCGCCATCTAGCAGGCGTTTTACTCCATCTTGGCCTCGCGGCCGGCCGGGGCCGCCGTCCATGGAATGAAGGAAGAAGCGATGTCCGACCTGGTTTTCGTGCTGCTGACGCCGGCGGTGTTCGTCCTGCTCGGCCTACTGGTGAAGGGCGTGGAAAAGCTGTGACCGCCGAGAACGCGGTGGGTCTGGTTCTGGCATTCGGGCTGATCGCCTTCCTGGTCGTCGCCCTTCTCTACCCGGAGCGCTTCTAGTGAACTCGACTGTCGCGGGGATCCTGTTCATCGGGTCCCTCGTCGCCGTGCTGGCGGTGGTCTACCGCCCGTTCGGCGACTATATGTACCGCGTTTACAGCGGCCGTTCGCATTGGCGGGTGGAGCGCGGAATCTACCGGCTGGTGGGCGTCAAGGCGGACGCCGAGCAGAGCTGGAGCGGCTACGCCCGGAGCGTGCTCGCTTTCTCGGTGGTCGGCATCCTGTTCCTCTACCTGATGGAGCGCCTCCAGAACCGGCTGCCGCTGTCGATCGGCATGGAGCCGGTGAAGCCGGACGGCGCCTGGAACACCGCGGTCAGCTTCGTCACCAACACCAACTGGCAGTGGTACTCGGGCGAGTCCACGATGGGCCATCTGACGCAGATGGCCGGGCTGGCGGTGCAGAACTTCGTGTCCGCCGCCGTCGGGATGGCGGTGGCCGTCGCGCTGGTGCGCGGGTTCGCGCGCAGGAAGACCGACCAGCTGGGCAATTTCTGGGTCGACCTGACCCGCGGCACGGTCCGGATCCTGCTGCCGATCGCGTTCGTCGGGGCGCTGCTGCTGATCGCGGGCGGGCTGGTGCAGAACTTCTGGAACCCCGGCGACCACGTGGCCGGCACGCTCGCCGGCGGGCATCAGACGATCACCGGCGGGCCGGTGGCGAGCCAGGAGGCCATCAAGGAGCTGGGGACGAACGGCGGCGGGTTCTACAACGCCAACTCCGCGCACCCGTTCGAGAACGGCACCGCGTGGACGAACTGGATCGAGATCCTCCTGATCCTGCTGATCCCGTTCTCGCTGCCCCGCGCGTTCGGCCGGATGGTGGGGCAGAACCGGCAGGGGCACGCGATCGTCTCGGTGATGGCGGTGATCGCCGTGGCCAGTGTGCTGGTGACGCAGGTCTTCCAGCTCCTCCACCACGGGACCGTTCCGACCGCGGCCGGCGCGGCGATGGAGGGCGTCGAGACGCGCCTCGGGGTGTCGAACTCGGGGATGTTCGCCTCGGCGACGACGCTGACCTCGACCGGGGCGGTGGACTCCTTCCACGACTCCTACACCAGCGTCGGCGGCGGGATGCTGCTGTTCAACATGATGCTGGGCGAGGTCGCGCCCGGCGGCGTCGGCGCGGGCCTGTACGGGATGCTGGTGCTCGCGGTGATCACGGTGTTCGTGGCCGGGCTGATGGTCGGCCGGACCCCGGAGTACCTGGGCAAGAAGATCGGCTCCCGGGAGATCAAGCTCGCGTCGCTGTACTTCCTCGTCACGCCCGCCCTGGTGCTGGCCGGTTCGGCGGTGGCGGTCGCCTCCGGCTGGGGCCGTGAAGGGATGGCGAACACCGGCGCCCACGGGCTGAGCGAGGTGCTGTACGCGTTCACGTCGGCGTCCAACAACAACGGGTCGGCGTTCGCCGGGCTCACGGTCAGCTCGGCGGAGTACAACACGGCGCTCGGCCTGTGCATGGCGCTCGGACGGTTCGTCCCGATCGTCCTCGTGCTCGCGCTGGCGGGCTCGCTGGCGCGGCAGGGCGCGGCCCCCGAGTCGGACGGCACGCTGCCCACCCACAAGCCGCAGTTCGTCGGGCTCGTCGTCGGGGTCACGTTCATCCTGGTCGCGCTCACCTTCCTCCCGGCGCTCGCGCTCGGGCCGCTCGCCGAAGGAATCCACTGATGCCCACCCAGACGCTTCAGGCGTCCAGTTCGGCGCCCCGGCCGCCCGCGAAGAGGGGCGGGCGCGGCCAGGGCGGCCTGCTCGACCCCGCGATGCTGGCCCGCTCGCTGCCGGACGCGGCCCGCAAGCTCGACCCGCGCACCCTGTGGCGCAACCCCGTCATGCTCATCGTCGAGGTCGGCGCGGCCTGGACGACGGTGCTCGCCGCCGCGCACCCCAGCGTGTTCGCCTGGCTGATCACGGTCTGGCTGTGGCTGACGGTCCTGTTCGCCAACCTGGCGGAGGCGGTGGCCGAGGGCAGGGGCAAGGCCCAGGCCGATTCGCTGCGCAGGGCCAGGACCGACGCGGTCGCGCGCCGCGTCCTCGACTGGAGGCCGGGCCAGGACGCGCCGCGCGAGGAGCGGGTCGGCGCGACCGAGCTGCGGCAGGGCGACCACGTCGTGGTCGAGGCCGGGCAGATCGTTCCCGGTGACGGGGACGTGGTCGAGGGGATCGCCAGCGTGGACGAGTCCGCGATCACCGGCGAGTCCGCCCCGGTCATCCGGGAGTCGGGCGGCGACCGGTCCGCGGTCACCGGCGGCACGAGGGTGCTGTCCGACCGGATCGTCGTGCGGATCACCCAGCGGCCCGGCGAGTCGTTCATCGACCGGATGATCGCGCTGGTGGAGGGAGCGAGCCGGCAGCGGACGCCCAACGAGATCGCGCTGAACATCCTGCTCGCCGCGCTGACGATCATCTTCCTGCTCGCGGTCGCGACGGTGCAGCCGATGGCGGTCTACTCCAAGGACGGCGACCCGGGCGTGGCCGACTCGCCCGCCCTGGACGGCGCGGGCGTCACCGGCGTCGTCCTGGTGTCGCTGCTGGTGTGCCTGATCCCGACGACGATCGGGGCGCTGCTGAGCGCGATCGGCATCGCGGGCATGGACCGGCTCGTCCAGCGCAACGTGCTCGCCATGAGCGGGCGCGCGGTCGAGGCCGCCGGCGACGTCGACACGCTGCTGCTCGACAAGACCGGGACCATCACCCTGGGCAACCGGCAGGCGGCCGAGTTCCTCCCGGTGAGCGGCGTGGCGGAGACGGAACTGGCCGACGCGGCCCAGCTCTCCAGCCTGGCCGACGAGACGCCCGAGGGACGCTCGATCGTGGTGTTCGCCAAGGAGCGGTACGGCCTGCGCGAGCGCACGCCCGGCGAGCTGGCGCACGCCATCTGGGTCCCGTTCACCGCGCAGACCCGGATGAGCGGCGTCGACCTGGGCGAACCCGGCGTCGACCTGGACGACCGGCGCCTCCGCAAGGGCGCGGCGACCGCCGTGGCCGACTGGGTCAGGGAGCGCGGCGGGAGCGTTCCACCCGAGCTGGGGCGGATCGTGGACGGGGTGTCCGCGTCGGGCGGCACGCCGCTGGTGGTCGGCGAGCAGTCCGGGGACGCGGCGCGCGTCCTGGGCGTCGTCCACCTCAAGGACGTGGTGAAGGCCGGGATGCGGGAGCGGTTCGACGAGATGCGCCGGATGGGCATCCGCACCGTCATGATCACCGGTGACAACCCGCTGACCGCCCAGGCCATCGCGGACGAGGCCGGGGTGGACGACTTCCTCGCCGAGGCCACGCCGGAGGACAAGCTGGCGCTGATCAGACGGGAGCAGGAGGGCGGCCGGCTCGTCGCGATGACCGGGGACGGCACCAACGACGCGCCCGCGCTCGCGCGGGCCGACGTCGGAGTCGCGATGAACACCGGCACCTCGGCCGCCAAGGAGGCCGGGAACATGGTCGACCTGGACTCCGACCCGACCAAGCTCATCGAGATCGTCGAGATCGGCAAGCAGCTCCTGATCACGCGCGGCGCGCTGACCACGTTCTCCATCGCCAACGACATCGCCAAGTACTTCGCGATCATCCCGGCGCTGTTCGTCTCGCTGTTCCCCGGCCTGGACGCGCTCAACGTCATGCGGCTGCACAGCCCGCAGTCGGCGATCCTGTCCGCGGTCGTGTTCAACGCGCTGGTGATCGTCGCGCTGATCCCGCTCGCGCTGCGCGGGGTGCGGTACCGGGCGTCCGGCGCCTCGGCGCTGCTGAGCCGCAACCTGTCCGTCTACGGCCTGGGCGGGATCATCGCCCCGTTCATCGGCATCAAGCTCATCGACCTGATCGTCCAGTTCCTTCCGGGGATGTCCTGACATGCGTCTTCCCAGCTGGGTCCGGCAGCACCTGGCCGCGCTTCGCGCGCTCCTGGTCCTCACGGTGCTGACCGGCGTCCTCTACCCGCTCGCCGTCTTCGCGGCCGGACGGCTGCCCGGCCTGAACGACAAGGCCGACGGCTCGATGCTCGAAGTCGACGGCAGGACCGTCGGGTCGGCGCTCATCGGCCAGTCGTTCACCGGCGAGGACGGGAAACCGCTCGCGCGGTACTTCCAGAGCCGTCCGTCCAACGCGGGCGACGGCTACGACCCGACCGCGACGGCCGCGAGCAACCTCGGCCCCGAGGACGTCGTCGACACCCTCCCCGACCCGAGGCTCACCGCGGCGGGCAAGGAGGACGAGAACGCGAAGCAGAGCCTGCTCACCCAGGTCTGCGAGCGCAGCAGGTCGGTCGGTGAACTGGAGGGCGTGGACGGCTCCCGCCCCTTCTGCACGCGCGGTGGCGTGGGCGCGGTGCTGGCCGTGTTCGGCGACCGCACCACCGGCGGCCGGGTTCCGCACCCCACGCGCGTCGTCAGCGTGAACGAGCAGGAAGGCGTGGTCAAGGCGCCGTTCGTGCCGTCCTACAACGGTGTGGCGGTCGAGCTGGCGAGGTACGGCGCGGACTACGGCAAGGGGCTGATCGTGCCCGTCCGGGGCGGCGCGCCCGCCACCCCCGCCGTCCCTCCCGACGCGGTCACGGCCAGCGGGAGCGGGCTGGACCCGCACATCTCGCCCGAGTACGCGGCGATCCAGACCGCACGCGTCGCCCGGACGCGGGGCATCACCGCCGGCCAGGTCGCCCGGCTCGTCGAGGACAACACCACCGACCGGGCGCTCGGCTTCATGGGGCAGCGGGCGGTCAACGTCCTCAAGCTGAACATCGCGCTCGACCGGCGCTACCCCGTCCGCCGCTGACCGGACGCACGACGAGCGATGCCGGACCGTCCCGTAACTCGCGGGGCGGTCCGGCATCCGGGGCCGGTCAGCGGTGCGCGCGGTCAGCGACCGGGGTCGCGGCCGAACAGCTTCACCGACCAGAGGAAGCCCACCAGGGCGATGCCCGCGCACCAGGCGACGGCCTGGTAGGCGCTGTTGCCGATGGCCTCGCCCATGAGCAGGCCGCGCAGGGTCTCGATCGCCGGGGTGAACGGCTGGTACTCGGCGAACCAGCGCAGGGCGGTCGGCATCGAGTCGGTGGGCACGAAGCCGCTGCCGAAGAACGGCAGGAGCATCAGCAGCAGTGGCGCGTTGCTGGCGCCCTCGGGGCTCTTGGCCGTCAGGCCGAGCGCGACCGCCAACCAGGTGAGCGAGAACACGAACAGCGCCAGGAAGCCCGCGGCGGCCAGCCACTCGGCGGGATTGGCGTTGGGGCGGAAGCCGATCGCCAGCGCGACGCCGATGACGACCACGATGCTGATCGCGATGGAGATCATGCTGCCGATGACATGCCCGACGAGGATCGACGAGCGCGAGACGGCCATGGTCCGGAACCGGGCGACGATCCCCTCGGCCGTGTCCATGGCCACGGAGATGGCGGTGCTGGTGGCGGCGCCGACCGTGGTCATGAGGATGATGCCGGGGGTGACGTAGTCGAGGTACTGGCCGCGGCCCCCGCCGCCGAGCCCGTTTCCGAGCGTGCCGCCGAAGACGTACACGAACAGCAGCAGCAGGACGACCGGCATGCCGATGAGCTGCGCCGTCATGGCGGGGTAGCGGAGCATGTGCTTCAGGCGCCGGCGGATCATCGTCACCGAGTCGGCCAGGGTGTGGGTGCGGACGGCGCTCGCGGTGCTCATCGGACCGCCTCCTCGTCCTTGGGGTCGCCGGTGAGGGTGAGGAAGACGTCGTCGAGGTCGGGGGTGTGCACGGCCAGGTCGGCCGGTTCGATGCCGGCGGCGTCCAGCCGGGCGAGCAGGGTGCGCAGCGAGCCGACGCCGCCGTCGGAGGGCACCTGCAACGTGAGCCGGTCGTCGTCGGAGGCGTCCAGGAAGCCGGTGCCGAGCGCGTCGAGCGCGCCGGTGAGCGCGGCGTCGTCGGTGAACCGGAGGGACACGTGGCCGCCGGGGACGAGCCGCTTGAGCTCCTCGGGCGTCCCCCCGGCGATCAGCGTGCCGCGGTCGAGCACGGCGACCCGGTCGGCGAGCTGGTCGGCCTCCTCCAGGTACTGCGTGGTGAGGAAGATCGTGACCCCGGTGCGGACCAGGTCGCGGACGATCCGCCACATGGTCCGGCGGCTGCGCGGGTCCAGGCCGGTGGTGGGCTCGTCCAGGAAGATGACGCGCGGGTCGCCGACCAGCGTCATCGCCAGGTCCAACCGGCGGGTCATGCCGCCCGAGTAGGTGGACGCGGGCTTCTTCGCGGCCTCGACGAGGTCGAACTGCTCCAGCAGCCGCGCGGCGAGCCGGCGTCCCTCGCGCCGCCGCAGATGGTGCAGGTCGGCCATCAGGACGAGGTTCTCCTCGCCGGTGAGGAGCTTGTCCACGGCCGAGTACTGGCCGGTGACGCCGATGGCCGCGCGGACCGCCTGGGGGTCGGCGGCCAGGTCGTGGCCCGCCACCCGGACGTCGCCGCCGTCCGCGCCGATCAGCGTGGACAGGATCTGCACGGTGGTGGTCTTGCCGGCCCCGTTGGGGCCGAGCAGGGAGAAGATCGTCCCCTCGGCGACGGTCAGGTCGATGCCGTCGAGCACGAGGTTGTCGCCGTAGGACTTGCGCAGTCCGGTGACCGCGATCGCCGGGGGGTTCGCGCCGGTCATGATGATGCTCCTTCGAAACCGCGGGTCAGGGGCCGCGGGTGGCGTCGGCACCCGGGTCGGGGCCGCTGGTCGGCGGGCGCTACTTCTCGGCCGTGCCGCGCTTCTTGCCGAGGGACTCCTGGTAGAGGTCCGCGTAGGTGCGCGAGTCCTTGATCAGTTCGTCGCAGAAGGCGGCGATGTCGTCGCCGAGGAGCTCCCGGGCGCTCCGTCCCGTCGCGGCGCCCTCCTCGAAGAAGTCGACGATCTCCGAAAGCACGGGACCGTCGACCAGGTCGATCGGCCCGACCTTGAAGAGGTACTTCTGGATCTCTTTGTAGACGATCTGGTAGTCCGGCGGAAGCGCCTTGACCCGCGCCATGTGCGACCGCCACTGCTTCTTGCCCTCGATGATGTCCCGGATTCCCATCTCAGCCTCCCAACCGGCCCAGTTTCCTTGCGACATTCCTGTTCAACTGCTCTCGCCACCGGTCGCGGTAGTTCCGAGCCCCTTCCCCGCCGGCCAGCGCCGCGCAGAAGCCCTCGATGTCGTCCCCGAGCACCTCCTGAAGGTTCTGCCCTTCGGCCGCCGATTCTTCGAGCAGCCCCAGGGCGCCGTCGAGAATCGGCATCAGGTTCCGGCCGGTGAAACCCGAGTAGGGGAGTATGTGACTCTTGATCTCTTCCCATGCCGCCCGGTAGTCGGCCGGCAGCACCTCGGCCCGGGCCTCGAACGCCTTCCATTCCCTGGTGAGGTCGCTGCCCGTCATGGTCTCCCAGAACTTCATCTTCCGCCCTCCTTGAGCTTGTCGATCCGTGATGTGATGTACTCCCACTTCGCCCAGAATGTCGCGAGTTCCTCGCGGCCCGCGTCGTTGAGCGCGTAGAACTTGCGCGGCGGGCCGAGTTCGGACGGCCGTTTCGTCACCTGGACGAGCCCGTTCTTCTCCAGCCGCTGGAGAATGGTGTAAACCGTGCCCTCGACGACCTCGGTGAAGCCGAGTTCGTTCAGCCGGCGGGTGATGGCGTACCCGTAGGTCTCCTCGCCGCCGATGATTTCGAGCACGCAGCCCTCGAGCGTGCCCTTGAGCATCTCCGTCACCTGCTTGTCCATGACCCTCCCTCCAGCTACTCGGTGGCGCTGACTACCGCTACAAAGTAACACCGACTACCGGTACTTAGCAACACCGACTAGCTGGCGCGTGCGGGAGGGCCCTCGGCGGGCGCCGCTCTGGTCGGTCAGCCGGCCGTGTCCTGGCTGTCGGGCAGTGCCGGCAGGCCGAGGGAGTCGGCGATGTCGAGGAGGAGGTCGAGTTGCCCTTGCAGCGCCAGGGCCACGGGGAAGCCGGGCCAGCGGGCGGCCAGGTACGTCCCGCACAGGTCCCAGTGGTCGACGGGGATGGTGAGCAGCGCGTTCCTGGCGTCCGGCGTCAGCAGCGCGTGGACCTGGTCGGGCTGGGCGCTGAACACGGAGACACGGGAGTCGAAGGCGGGGTCCCCGCTCAGGACCTGACCCCGGCGGCGCCTGCGGAACCGCAGGCGCTTGGCGGGCTCGACCCGGATGCGGGGCTGCTCGGCGGACAGGCACGCCAGGACGACGGTGTAGGGGTCGGCGTGCTCGGTGTCACCCGAGGTGTATTTGTGGACGTAAACGGCGGCGATCACTTTTCGCCCGCGCCAGGAGCCGTCCATGACCAGCGGGAGAATCGACTCCCCGAACCCCGGCCACGCCCATCCATGGGGATTCCCGCCCGGCAGCACTTCGCCCCATGCGACTTTGCGCACGTCCTGGGCCGTGGTCCAACCATGGTGCCGAGCCCAACGCTCCAACGCCGGTGGAGCGTACGACCGCCTGGATCTGCTGGACATCTGCCGTCCCTCCTCGGGGATCGGCGTGCCCCTGCGCCGAAGAGACCGGCGACAAGTTGTCGTGGCGGTCAGAAGATATCGTTCCAGGAAACTCTCGCTCCGGGAAGCGAATTGGCCCGATGACCATTCCACGGCCGGTTCCGGACGAAGGGATCACCGCCCAATCCCCGCACGAGAGATCCTCGACCTTCCGCCCGCCGCCGACGACCCCGACCTCTGTACCGGGTGTGGCCTGCGCGCGATCTGGAACGCGCCACTCCAGGGGCGCCCGATCGATAGGCGTCACCTATCGAAAAATAAGGCAATTAACAGTGAACCCGATTGATCCGGCCGCCCGTACCCCGGGGCGTAAGAAGGTCGCACGGAAATCGCGATCTTAACCTTTCCCAGAGTCCAGGGAGAAGAAATGTCCGCACGCAGTTTCCCCGCCCGCCGGATCGCCACCGCCGCCGCCCTCGTCGGCGCGGCCGGAGTCATCGGCCTCGGCATGGCCGCCTCGGCCGACGCCGCCGCCCCCGCCAAGGTCACCGTCAAGGTCACCCAGAAGGGCAACTACACCGCCGCGATCTGCGTCGGCGACATTCTTGAGGCCCGCTGCGCGGACGACGTCGGCAAGGGCCAGACCAGAACGTTCACGGTGGCCCCGCCGAAGGGCACCGCGGTCAGCGTCCGCGTGGTCGTCAAGGGCGGCGGCTCGGCGGAGAAGTCGGTGGCGGGCAACAAGAGCCAGCTCAAGTTCGAGACCGCCGGCAGCAAGGCCAAGCCGGTCGTGAAGCAGGTCTGATCGCCAGGGTCGGCAACCGGCCCGCCCCCGGTCCCGCGACCACCCACGGTCGCGGGACCGGAAGCCCGCCCGGACGAGGGTGCACCCCGGGCGACCAGCACCGAGGCCCTCGGTACCGGACGCCCGGTGCGGGTCAACGACGACGTGACGGTGGCGGCCACCCGGCAGGACGACTTCCCCGCGGCGCCGAGGCGCGGATGGCCGACTTCGTCGGCCTCTCCGCCAAGGAGGTCCTCCGGTATTTCGGCAACGGCACCGCCAAGATGATCAGGTACGAGCTCGCCGGGACGGCGAGCACAGGCGCGACGGCCCGGCCCTGCCCTGATCGGATTCCCTGGCGCCCGGGGTAACCCGGGCAAGAAGCAGCAAGGGGAGTCCGAGTGGCCGGCGCGTCAGACCGTTGTAACCCCCCGCCGTATCCCTTGGTGGACACGATCGTCCTATGCCAATCCTCCGAGGGGACAGCATGCGGAAAAGAACGATTCCTATTCTGGCACTGGTCACCGCGGGCTTGCTTCTGGCGATTTCCGCCGGAGCGGACGCGAGCGCCTCGATCTTCCGGGTGGTGCCCAGCGTCGACACCGCCACCGCGCCGATCTCCAACGACTACCTGTTCTCGACGGCGAGCATCACGCCGCAGGACGGGTGGGCGGTCGGTTTCGTCTCGCACCCCGACACCACCGAGCACACCCTGGCCGAGCACTGGAACGGAACACGCTGGACGGCGACGCCATCCCCGGACGGCACGTCGGGAAGCCAGTTCGGCGCCGTCGCGGCCGTGTCGTCCAAGGACGTCTGGGCGGTCGGCCTCCAGAACACCAACCTGGCCCTGGAGAAGAGCGCCACGCTGATCGAGCACTGGAACGGCACCGCGTGGTCGATCGTGCCGAGCCCGAACGCGGGCACCG
Source organism: Actinomadura terrae (assembly GCF_022751215.1). Taxonomy (GTDB): domain Bacteria; phylum Actinomycetota; class Actinomycetes; order Streptosporangiales; family Streptosporangiaceae; genus Spirillospora; species Spirillospora terrae. The sequence continues at coordinate 1,046,589 of NZ_JAICDG010000003.1, forward strand.
AGGGCGACCGGCTGACCGGCGTCGCCGCGGTGTCGGCCAACGACGTGTGGGCGACCGGCTATTTCTCCACTTCCACCGACATCCTTCCGCTGTTCGAGCACTGGAACGGCACGGTGTGGAGCGTCGTCTCGGTGCCGAACGTACCGAACCGATTCAACTTCGTCAGGGCGATCTCGGCGGCGTCCAGCAACGACGTATGGGCCGTCGGCTCCACCGTCGACACGCACAGCGGCAACACCGACGAACTGATCCTGCACTGGAACGGCACCCAGTGGACGGTCCTGCCGACCCTGCCCATCGGGCAGAACGATCTGGAAGCGGTGCACGCCGTGTCCTCCAACGACGTCTGGGCCGTGGGCAGGGCACTGGGCGACAACGGCGGAGAGTCGCGCAATCTCGCACTGCACTGGAACGGCAAGGCGTGGAGCAAGGTGCCGGTGCCCAACGTCGGCAACAGCGTCAACCCCAACTTCCTCAGCGGTGTCACCGCCCTGTCCTCCCATGACGTGTGGGCGGTGGGCGCGGCCACCGGCGGCGCCGACGGCGTCAACCAGTCACTGATCGAGCACTGGGATGGCAGCGCCTGGAGCATCGTGCCCAGCCCGCCCAACCCCAACGGCTCCCCCTCCACCACCCTGGGCGGGGTCTCCGCGGTCGCACCCGGCAACGTCACCGCGGTCGGCACCTGGAACAGCGCGCAGCAGGGCAACCCCGGCCTGCGCACCCTCGTCATCACGACCTCACGCGGCTAAGGCAAACCACACCCCACCAAGCGATCAGTGCCACCCCGGAAGACGAGTTCACCCAGCCTGCAACAGACCCGAAAGGGACGGCAGAGCCCGGAGAACAACGACTCCCGGAGTGGCACTGATCGAGGCGAGAGCAGTGTCGACGGCGTCGAAGCCCGCATCTCGCGATGGCGTCCAGCCGAAGAAGCCCCCTGGTCGTCGCGATCGCGCAGCTCCTCCCAAACGCCACCCTGGTTGCCGACGAGATCGTGGGCGAACTGCGTCAACACCCGTGACCGCACTGGTGGAAGGAACAGCTTCGGCCCGCTCCCCGCCACCGCCATGACCATGCCCCTCACGCTCCTGAGCGGCCGGCAAACCGGATCGGCGAACGGCCTCTGATCATCAGCCAGACGCTCAACGGCGCCGAACGCCGCGATCTTTGCCGCCGGTTCACGGCGACCAGCCCGCCAAGGCTGTTCGCGGCAAGCGCGTCCGGAGAACTCAGGGCCGGCCCGCTCGGCATGGCCCGTCAGGGAAGAAGCGCCTCAGCGAGGGGACGGGCCTGCCGCGCGGGACCCTCGGAGCCGAGGGCCTGGACCGACGCGTACACACCCTCCATGATCAGCATGAGGCTGTCGCCGAGCGCGGAGGGGTCGGCGACCGGACGGGTTCGCGCGAGCTCCTCGGCGAGTTCGGTGAGGCGGGCTCGGACCCACGCCTTGAGGTCGACGGCATGCCGGTGACCGGCGACTCCGGCGTCAGGTAGCTCGGCCAAGGCCATGAGGAACGGGCACCCGCGGCAGTTCTCGGGCCTCACCTGCCAGGCCAGTTCGTCGAACAGGCCCAGTATCCGTTCCCGCGGGTCCCTGCCGTCGGCCCGTGTCGCCTCGGAGAACCAGTGCTGGTAGGCGTCCTGGGCGTGTTCGACATATGCGGCGATGAGCCCGTCCTTGGATCCGAACACGCGATAGAGCGTCGTCGGGGCGATGTCGGCCGCGGCGGCGACCCGGTCGACGCCGACCGCGTGGATGCCCTCCCAGTAGAAGAGCTCGTGGGCGACCCGGAGAACGTGCTCTCGCGTCTGCGCGGAGCTACGGCGGGCGGCGGCTTGCGGCGGGGCCATGAGCGCACCGTATCAACGTTAGGGATGTCTCCCTAACGTTTGTGATCTGTGGCACAGCCTGCCCTCTTGTGTAGTCGATCAAGGCGGGCTTACCTTGCTAGGGAACGATCCCTAACATTCGAGGACGCTGTGATCGGCGGGTCCGCGGCCCGCCGGGTGGTGCGACCTCGTCCCCTCAACCGAAGGAGCAATTCCATGCGCGGTCTGACCGGAAAAGCAGCGCTGGTAACGGGGGCCTCCCGAGGTATCGGGCGCGCCATCGCGGAACGCCTGGGCGCCGAAGGCGCGCTGGTCGCAGTGCACTACGGCTCCAACGACGCTGCGGCCAAGGAGACCGTGGCGGCGATTCAGCACTCCGGTGGCCGGGCGTTCGCCGTACGGGCCGAACTCGGCGTGGACGGCGACGTTGACACGCTGTTCGGCGGCTTGAAGGAGGGGCTCGGCGAGCGGCCCCTGGACATTCTCGTGAACAACGCTGCGATCATGGACTACGGCGCCACCGTCGACCAGGCCACCCGCGACCAGTTCGAGCGTGTGTTCGCGGTCAACGTGAGGGCGCCGCTGTTCATCACCCAGCGGGCCCTTCCGCTGATGCCCGACGGCGGCCGGATCATCAATGTCTCGTCCGGAGTGACCTGGTTCGCGACCCCGGAGGTGGTGTACGCGATGTCCAAGGGCGCACTGAACGTCCTGAGCCGGTCGCTGGCCCACACCCAGGGACCGCGCGGTATCACGGTGAACACCGTGTCTCCGGGCGTCACCGAGACCGACATGAACGAGTGGCTGCGCGAGAGCGCATCGGCGGAGGCCATCGCCGGAATCACCGCGCTCGGCCGGCCCGGCCGACCTGCCGACGTCGGGGACGTGGTGGTCTTCTTCGCCTCCGACGACGCGCGGTGGATCACCGGACAGACCGTGGAGGTGAACGGCGGACTGTTCCTCGGCCCGCGGGGAGAGCGCTGAAGCTACACAGCTTTGAAGGTTGCTTGTGTCATGAAGCGCTCAATCAATGTGGCTGGCATGACGCAAGCGACTCGGGCCCGGAACGTCAGATCCTCGGCTGGAGAACACCCGCTGAGCTCTTCAGTACGCTCGTCGCAACGGTCGAATGACCCGTGTTGCGAAGTTCGCTGGATTCCGCCCTCGACCGTAACCCTTGGTCGGGGCCGAGGCTGCCGCGCGGCAGCCTCGACTCCTCGGCGGGAACGCCGTCGGGCAGGCCCAGTTCGGGGTGTCTTGACGGTTCCCCATCGGCGGCCCCTCAGCCCGTGGGCTGTCCCGGCTCGATCGGCCCGCCGCAGAAGACTCGCTTGACGAGCATGTCCAGCACCCCCGGAAACACCTGCGCCACATCGATTGCGGCGTCTCCCATGGTCAGCGAGGCCGTCAGGGTCTTGTCGCCTTCGGGCGTGCTGTACATCAGCGCCCCGTAGCCTCCCGGGGCGCTTCCGTTGTGGTGGAAGACGGTGCCGCCGCAGTCGGGGCCCAGATCCTGCACGAACAGTCCCAGGCCGTAACCCAGCGGCCCTTGCGGCGTGCGCATCTGGGCCAGCAGCGGGGCCGGCAGGAGCCTGCCGCCCATCAGCGCGGAGATGAAGGCGGCCAGGTCCCGGGTGGTGGAGATCAGGTCCCCGGCGGCGTGCAGCATGGAGGGGTTCTGGCGGGTGACGTCGGCCACCTTCCACTGGTCGCCGTCCTGGTAGCGGCAGTAACCGTGGGCGTGCGGCGCGGGAAGCTGCGGCGAGGTGCTTGCGACCGTGGTGTCCGACAAGCCGAGCGGCCCCAGGATCCGCCGCTGCATCTCCTCGGCGTAGGAGCGGCCGGTGACCTGCTCGGTCAGCAGCGCGGCCAGCGTGTAGTTGGTGTTGGAATAGCCGAAGCCGCTCCCCGGCTCGAACCGCGCCGGCTTGGACAGCGCCAGCCGTACCAGCTCCTGCGGCTGGTAGGTGTGAAGCCGGTTGTCCACCCAGTCCTTGCCCACCGAGGGAATGCCCTGCACGAACGTCCCGTCGGCGGCGGGCTCACCGGTGTAGTTGTACAACCCGCTGGTGTGCTGGAGCAGCATCCGCACGGTGATCCGCTCGTCCAGCTCGAACTGGGGCAGGTGGTCGGCGACCGGGGCGTCCAGCCCGATCTCGCCGTCGGCCGCGAGTTGCAGCACCAGGGTCGCGGTGAAGGTCTTGGTGACGCTGCCGGCCCAGAAGCGCCCGTCCGTCGGCGGAGTGGCCGACTCGCCCAGTTTGCGCACCCCGGCGCCGCCGACCCACTCGCCGCGCTCGTCGCGCACGCGCATCTGTAGCCCGGCGAAACCGGCGTCGACCGCAGCCTGGACGGCCTCTTGCAGCTCCGGGCGGTCCGGCCCGACCGCTGGGGCGGGCCGGCTCTGGGGGGTACCGCCGATGGCCTTCCAAGGCCCTGTTGTTCCTGGACGCGGTCCTCGGCTCGATCACCCCCGGCCTGGCACACCGCGACACCGGCGACGTCGTGGCCGACTTGCGCGAGGTGATGGTTCGAGCCGTCGACCTGCTGGGCCGCCCGCCCTGGGGACCGCTCTACCAGGCCCTGATCGGCGAGGCGCAGCACAATCCCGAGGTCGCCGCCGCCCTCAACCAGCGCTTCATCCAGCCGCAGGCGGCCGACACCCTGGCCCGGCTCAAGGCCGCCAAGGAGCAGGGGCAGCTCTCACCCGACTTCGACGTGGACCTTGGCTTCGAGATTCTTTCGGGACCGCTGTACGTGCGGTTGCTGGTCACCCAGCAGCCCCTGACACCCGCTTACTGCGACCACGTGCTCCAAACGGTGTTCGCCGGCATGGGTCCTCAGCCGCATCCCTGACGCACGCGCCTGTCCGCTGCACATCGTCGAGGCTGCGCGGCGCGCAGGAGACGTCGGTACTCCCGGAGACCGGGACCGAGGAAGGGGCGGATCAGTCGGCGCCGGTCCTCCGGTCCTGAACGGGCGGCCCCCTGCCTTGGCCGGGATGCCCGCACGCTGCTGGTCGCCCCGACAGAGGCCCAGGGAGGTCAGGCGGCCGGCGCTGCGGCTGAGCCGACCTTCCCTGGGCCTTGAGTGGGGCCGCTGGTTGGAGGCGCGTCGTCTTTGGCGGGCTCGGCTACTCGTGGGTGCCGACCACCGCGTTGCCGGGCCGGTGGCGCAGCATGGCCGAGGTCGGCAGGAGCGTGGCGGCCAAGACGAGCGCGAGAGCACCGCCGAGGACCGCCGCGACGCTCCACCAGGGGCCCGTCGGGATCAGCGATCCCAGCACGCTCAGGCTGAGCGGCATCAGCGTCGCCGCCGCGATCAGCGCACCGAGGATGACGCCCGCGGCGCAGACCAGCACGGCCTCCATCGCCATCATCCGCATGACCTGCCCACGGGAGGCGCCGACGAGCCGTAGCAGCGAGAACTCCCGCCGCCGTTCGACGGCCGCGAGGACCTGGGAGTTGACCAGTGCGATCGCCGCATAGCCGACGACGACGGCGAGCACCAGGTAGGCCATCCACGCCTGGGTGTCGTCCTGGCCCTGCCGGGCGGAGGAGAGCGTCTCACGGTCCGCGACGCGGAGTCCGGGGTACCGTCCGGCCAACGTGGACAGCGCCGCCGCCAGCTTGGCCCGGTCCGTGCCGGGCCGGGTGCTCACCATGATCTGCGGTACGAGGCCGGAGTCGGTGTGCCCGATGAGGACCGACGCGGGCAGCAACGCGGTCTCGTAGCCGCGCCTGCCGTTCACGGTGGCGACCAGTTTCAGTTCGACCCGCGTGCCGTCGCCCAGCCGCATCGGGACCGGGTCGCCGAGTTTGCGGCCGCCGGTGTACCGGGTCGGCAGGGCGACGGTGTCGCCGCGCAGCGCGTCCAGACTGCCGCTGGCCGCGCGGTACGCGGTCGTGCGAGTGATCCCTTCGGGGGTGACGCCCAGCAGCGACATGGCGGGAACGTCCGGCGCGCTCTCGCCGCCATCGCCGTCGGCGACGACCGGACCTGCCAGTTCTTCGGGCTCGATGTAGCCGAGACTGGTGATCTGGGCGGTGGCGGCCGAGACTCCCGGCTGCGCCTTGACCGTGTCGACCAGGTTCAGCGGCAGGCCGGATTCCGAGGTGACCGCGAGGTCGGCCCGCCGATTCTCCTCGAACGCCTTGTCCGATCCAGTGGACTGAGTGGTCTGCATGTAGGTGAGGCTGAAGGCCAACCCGGTGGCGAGCATCACCGGTAGCACCGCACTGGTGAGGCGGGTGATGCGCGCAGTGGCGTTGGCGGTGGCGAGACGCCCGGCGTTCCTGGACACCGCGCGCATCGGCCGGTGCAGCATCGCCGTGACGGCCCTGGCGAGCACGGGGCCGAGCAGCCCGAACCCGGCCGTCCACACCATCGCGGCCGGGGTCGCGACCCCGGCCGCATCCGGTCCGTCCGCGCCCGTGGTGCCCACCGCGAGTACGGCGCCGCCGCCGAGGAAGAGGACGGCGAGCACGAGGCGGACACGGCTGAACCGGCGCCGCCCCAGGGAGGCCTCGGCCAGCGCGTCGGCCGGTCGGGTGCGCGCCGCGCCGTTGGCCGCGATGAACGCGGCACCGAGCGCGACGAGCAACGCGGCCGCCACTCCGACGATCAGCGGGCCGCTGCCGGCGCGGTACACGATCGCTTCCGGCACCACGCCGGCGCCGGCGAAGGCACCGAGCAGCCACCTGCCCACGTAGGGGCCGACCGGCCAGGCCAGCGCGGTGGCGACCACGGCCAGGAGCATCGTCTCGCCGAGGATCAGCCGGCGCAGCTGGCCCGGGGTGGCGCCGATCGCGCGGAGCAGGGCCATCTCCCGCTGCCGCTGCTGGACCGACAGGCCCAGGGTGGCGGCGATGATGAACACGGTGACCATGGCCGAGAGACCGCCGAACGCGGCCGCCAGTGCCACCAGGTCGTCACCGTCGGAGACGACGCCCGGATCCTCGGCCCGGCCGCGTTCGTCTCCGGTCAGCACCGAGATCTGCCGACCCGCCACCGACTTCGCCACGGCTTCGCGGACCTGGCCGACATCGGCTCCCGCGGCGACGAACACACCGATGGCGCCGACCATGCCCGGACGGCCCGCCGCCGCGGCGGCCTCGGCGTCGGAGACGAACCCGCTCCCGTCGCCGTTGATTAGCCCCGAGACCTCGTACTGCTCGGCGGCGCCGCGTACGACCAGTTCGACCTTGCCGCCGGGCCGCAGCCCGGCCCGCTCGGCCAGGCGTGTGTCCACCACGACCTGGCCGGGTCCGGAGGGCGGCGCCCCCGCATCGATCTTGTACTGCCCGAGTCTGGCCGACGACCAGCCGTGGCCGGTCACCGGAACGCCGGCCTGGGCGCCCCGCGACAACGAGGTCCGGAACGACACGTCCGGCGCGACGGCGGCGACGCCCGGGACCACCGCGAGCTCGCCGGCCAGCCGCGCGTCCAGGTGCACCCGCTCGGGGAAGACCTCGTCGGACGCTGTGCCGTGGTACCGCTGATCGCCGGTGACCACGATCGGCGCGGCGGTCAGCCGCTGAGGCGGCGCCGCGCTGTGCACGCCGGTCTCCAGCAACCCGCCGCAGCCCATCACGATCGCGGCACCCAGGAACATCGCGATGAACGACGCGAGGAAACCGGCCTTGTGGAAGCGCAGGGTGCGCAGCGCGATCCGGATCACCGGGCACCCCCCTGCACGAGCAACTCGCCGGCCCGCTCACCGAGACGGGTCATCCGCGCGGCGACCTCCTCGACCGTGGGCCGGTCCAGCGAGCCCGCGATCCGGCCGTCGGACAGGAACAGCACGCGGTCGGCATGCGCGGCGGCCACCGGGTCGTGGGTGACCATTACCACCGTCTGTTCCGCCCTCTGGACGGCCTCCCGCAGCAGCACCAGCACCTCACGCGCTGTACGGGTGTCCAACGCGCCGGTCGGCTCATCACCGAAGAGCACGGCCGGCCGGGTGACCAGGGCCCGCGCGATGGCGACGCGCTGCTGCTGGCCACCCGACAGCTCACCGGGCCTGCTGGTGCGGCGGGCGGCCAGGCCGACCCGCTCGATCACCTCGTCCACCTCGGCCTTCTTGGGTCTGCGTCCTGCCAGCCGGAGCGGCAGCGTGACGTTGTCCACCACGCTCAACGCGGGCAGCAGGTTGAACGCCTGGAAGACGAAGCCGACCCGCCGCCGGCGGAGCCGGGTCAACGCCCGCTCCCGCAGCGCCGACAGATCCACACCGTCCAGCCGGACGGTCCCCGACGTCGGCCTGTCGAGCCCGGCCGCGCACTGCAGGAAGGTGCTCTTCCCCGAGCCGGAGGGGCCCATCACCGCTGTGAAGGTGGCCCGCTGCAAGCCGACGCTCACCTCATCGAGGGCGGTCACGGTGTTCGTCGATCTGCCGTAGACCTTGCGCACGGCATCGAACCGGACGACGTCCTGGGATAGGGGAGCCGAAATTCCACTCATGGTGTGTGTCCTTGGGGAGAGTCGGTCCGCGACATGGACCGAGTCGAACGAACGGAGCATGTCGCCCCGCTCGACGACATGAACTGCACGGTACAGGTCAGTTCATATGAACTCAACTGTTCAGTTCAGGTAGAGTGTCCCTCGTGAGCACAGAACGCAGACCGCCCAGCGGCGAACGGGCAGAACGCAAACGGGCCGCGATCGTGCAGACGGCCCGCCGTGTCTTCCTGCGCGAAGGCTTCGGCGTGGGCATGGAGCAGATCGCGGCCGAGGCCGGCGTCTCCAAGGTCACCGTGTACAACCACTACGGCCGCAAGGAAGACCTGTTCACCGCAGTGATCGGCGACGCCCTGGAAGAGGCGCTCGCCGATGCGCAGTCCCGCACCGAGGAGTGTCTGCGCAGCGGCAACGACCTGGAAGCGGTACTGGTCGAGACGGCTCGGGCGTGGATCCGCGGCATGGCCACACCCGAATTCCTGGCGCTGCGCACCTTGGTCGGCGCCGAGCTCCGCCGCTTCCCCGAACTGGGCCAGGCGTGGAAGGTCAACGGCCCGGGAAGATCCCGCTCGATCATGGCGGCGCTCCTGCGACGCGAGGTCGACCGCGGCGTCCTGGCCATCGGGAACATCGACCTGGCGATCACTCAGCTGTACTCACTGGTGCTGTATCCGCACTTCGCGCACAGCACCTACGACGACGCCATCGACCAGGCCACCACGGACCAGCTCATCACCGAAGGCGTGGCCATGTTCCTCAATCACTACCGGACCGCGCGCGAGGCGCAGTAGCCCGACTCCGACGCCTCCAGCACGCGCCACATCGCGCGCTCGGACGAGCATCGCCGGCGCGTCGTCGCAGTGGCCCGCCATCGCCGCGTTGTAGGCGGGGGTGCACAGCGTCCGCGCGTATGCCGACGCCTGCGCGGGACTGATGAGCCCGATCTGTTCCAGCCGGTCGGCGGCTCGTGAGGTGAGGTGTCGCGCGACCGCTTCGCGGCCCTGAGGACTTCCGAGCGCGCCGCATACGTCACCGCCCGGCCGGCGGTGATGCGCCGACGCCTGATCGTCAGCTCCGACGCCGTTGGACCGACCTGAACCGCCGAGCCCGCAGGGAGCAACCGTGACGACCGAGTGGGTCTCAGGCGGGAGCAGATGCTCTCGGCCGACCACTACCGGAGATCGGGTAGGCCGTGACGGTCCGGGGAGGAGTGTGCTCCCGATTCCGGGCCCAACTGCACTAAAACGGAAAAGCCCAGGCTGCCGTCTGTGGGCTGAGCTGGGCTTGGTGGTGGGCGATACTGGGATTGAACCAGTGGCCTCTACCGTGTCAAGGTAGTCCGCGGTCACAAATGACCTGCGTATTCTCGAGATGCGGCAGGTCAGCGGCGGTATTTAGGGCTCGTTGACATCCATTCGCGGCGGTTCGGGCACCCTGCGTGCTCCCGCCGCTCCAGGTTCCGGGCGGGAGCATTGGAGCGCGCATAGGGAGCGGCAAAGCGCGGTCCTGTCGCTATGTGGTCGGGTTTCGGCGGATGGATGGGTGGCCGCGGGGGCTTTATTGCGGGCCCCACGAACTTTCCCGGTTCATGCGGATTTCCCGATACTGTGTCACCGGGCTTTACCTTCGGTGGAGGGTACACCGCTAGTTGTTCGGCTGCGCAGTTCGGGGCGTGTGCCGCACAGTAGTAGTGCGTATCACGCTACGTCTGATATGTCCGGTAGCCGTGTGAGTGCAGCGCCCCAGGATCGGTGGAGGATCAGCGCAATCGACGGCCACCGGTGTCGAAAACAGTCTTCATACTGCCGTAAGGATGGAACGACTAGTTTGGACCCTATACAGGAATTTCTGACGTGCCTCGAGCGACTCGATCGTCACCGCTTTAGCGAGAAGGACGTCCTTGGCGCGATCCAGCCACATAGCAGCCTCTTCGTAGGAGCCGATTGCATGCATGACCTGATATCGTGCAAAATAGATTTCCTCTGTACGCAGTGATGGCATCGTGCCCGTCTGCGCGAGCCGCTCCACGGCCGCTGCGCTTGCCGCGAGGGCTCCCGCCGTGTCGGCAGCTCGAAGATTGGCCAGCGCTAGCAGGGCTTGTGCCGCGATCTCGCTGCGCTGAAAGCCTGTTCTACGGCATTCTGTGATGGTCTCATTAAAGAGGGCCGTGGCCTTGCTCAGATCGTGGTGCGGATAGGAGGGAGCAGCATAAAGCTCGCCAAGATAATTCCGCACGATCGGCATGATTGCTTTGTTCTGGGTCCGCTGCAAACGATCCCAGCCTGCCTTTATTGCAGACTCTGCGGAATCTAGTTTTCCCCACTCAAGGTAGAGCTTGCCTAGCAACCCGAGATTATAGCCTTGATAGGTCCCCAGGTCGAAGTCGGCTAGCAGCAGTCGAAGTGCCTTGTGGAGTACCGCTTCGGCGTCCTCGAAGCGCCCGATCGTCATTAACAATTGGCCGAGAAAATTCGAAATCAGTGCGAAATGCCCAAGAGCATTGGCTGTATGTAGCTGGCTCGCAGATCGCCGCAACCAGGACTCTGCCTCATCGAACCGCCCGCTATCGAAGGCCGCGACACCGATGAAACCGGCCAGCCGAGCTTGCAGCACACGCGCCATCGCTCTGTCCGTTACCGGGATGTCAGATAAGTCCTGCCCTGCTACGAAGGCATGAGCCTGGTGCAATATGGCGACACCACGAGACAGGTCGGAGCCGATCATATTGTGCCCGAGATCGGAGAACGCCTGAATCTCGGCTAGAAGATTCATCGACCCTTCAGCCAGACGGGCGGCCTCCGCGAAGGCCAGGAGTCCGGAATGCAAGTCGTTATTTGCTACCAAATATTGGCCGCGCAGATTATGGGCAATGGCGCATGCCGCCGGATCGCCAGCGCACTCAGCCGCCTGCTCTGCGCGCGTGACGAGAGCACCGATTTCATCGGAAGGGGCCAGCATCCATAATAGTTCTGTAGAAGTGAGATAGAGATGAATGACGCGTACCGTGAGCGCCCCGTCGGGTAGATGGCCGTTTAGTGCCTGTTTTGCGTACTGCCCCGCTTTTCGGTGGTCACCGCGTTGGTAGGCTGACAGGGCGGCGAAGAAAATGAATTCGGGTGTCATGTCCTCCGCTCCTGGCCACTGCATGGCGATCTTGCCGTGCGCAGGTTCGATCGTATGGCGGCTGCCGAAGGGATCGGTGGGCCAGCCTGGACTAGCTGTGTTGGACCATGATCGAAACACAGCATATATCAGCCGACAGCGCAAGGCCAGGGTCGAGCTTATACAGGCGGGCCGGAGGCGCCAAAGCGGTCAAGCCTGGTCGAGTCGGTCGGCCTCGGTCAGCAGCCATTCCCCAGGGACGAAGTCGCTATTGCCTTGAGTCAATGACACTGTGTCGCGCAACGCTATGGCGGCATCCGCCATGTTACCGGCGAGAACTTCGTCAATAGCGCACCGCAGCATCTCGCTGGCTGCGACATCGGTCCCACCTGACCTGCGGAAGGCGGCGACCGCCTGGTCGGCCGCCTGTTGAGCGTCGCGGTACCGTCCGGAGATCCAATATGTCCAGGCGAGGTTGAACAGACACAGACCCTCGGCACGAGGGAACCCAAATTCCGCTCCGTCGTTCCGGCCACGGTCGAGAACTTCGACCGCGTCATCATTTCTGCCCAGCGCGATGAGGGCGATGCCTTCGGTGTTGCGCGCGTAACCGACAGCCTCCGGATAGTTGTCGGCGTTATAGCCTTCGACCGCCTGGCAGGCTGCCTGGATCGCGTCTTCCCATCGCCGTGCCACGATGCACGCGGCGCTGGTCGCGTCGCTGAGCCAGCCCCGGATCCGCGGATCCGCGGTACGGCTCGCGAGTTCCCGAAGTCGGTCGCAGACCTGTAGCGCCTCGACCGGATCGCCGCGGTAAGACCACGTAAGGCTGAGAACTAGCAATGCATGCGCCTCAGCGCGAGGTTCATCCACTTCCCGGCCGACGTCGACCGCCCTGGCAAGTATGAGGGACGCTTCGTCGAGCTGGCGTAATCCGCGATAGCAGTCTCCAAGGGATAACAGCGCCCGCCAGAGCTGCCGGTTGTCTCCGATCCGCTCGGCTATCTCGATCGCCTCGCGCAAGGCGGGAATCGCGTCCTCGAGCGGACCGCCGATGTGCCGTGCCTGTCCATACCCGACCAGGTGAGCGAGCTTGGCGATATCACCAATCGGTTTGTTGCGCAGCGCGAGATGCATTGCGATGACCTCACGATGCGAACCCTGCCACACGAGGAACTCGCTGACCTGGTCGAGCGTGAAGGCCGCATCCCCGTAGTCGCCTGCTCGCAACCGGTGCTCGAACTCCCTGCGATACGAATCCACGTCAACGACGGATCGCCAGGGCGGTTGCTTGTGCTGCCTGGAGTACCAGCCGGCCGCCCGGCGCTCGAGGACCTGCTGCCCAAGAGGGCCTTCGATCGCCAGAGTTCGGTACGCGATATCCGCGTCCATGGGGTGCAGCGCGTAGATACGGCGTCGACGGTCGACTGACAGCATATGTATCTGAACAAGCCGGCTGAGGGCGCTTTGAACATCCAACCTTGGCGCCAGTGGATGTATCGCCCAGGCCACCGCTTCGGCGGACACCGGTCCGGAGAATACGGCGAGTACGTTAAGAGTAAGGCGAGTCAGTTCGTCCAGGCGGCGGTAGCGGTCTTGGGCCAATTGGTCGACCATGTCGCCGCGGCTGGCGTAGTCGGTCAGCATCTCCGCCAGGGTCGGAAGGGTGAGATGATCGCTTGCCATCGCACCGACCAGGAGCTCCAACGCGCGAGGCACGCCGTGCAATCGCTTCGCGGTCTTTTCCAATTCAACAAGCGGTGCATCACTCACTCCGGCCTCACCGTCGCGGTCCAGCTCCCGCAGGAGCTCGACACTTTCGGCCACCGGTAGGCCGTCCGTCAGGTGCACGCGAGCCTGGAACCGGCGGGTCGCGGGGTCCAGCAGCACCGGAACCTGGGTGGTGATGAGCAGCTTGGGCCCCTGTCTCACACGAAGCACCGCGTCGAGCAGAAGATCGAGATCGGCCTCCTTGGGCCACCCCTCGTCCGTGAGCTGATCTTCAAGGTTATCCAGCAGCAGGATGTACCGCTCAGATGCGAGCGCCGCGAACAACAGGTGTATCTTGTCGTCGACCGCGCGCTGACTGGCCCAAAGCGCCCGCAGTTCATCAGCGGCCTCCGGCGTGGCTAGATCCAAGCATGAGAAGAAGACACGTTCCGTTGAGATCGCCCCTTGTGACCTGGCGCTGAGATTGACAATGCTGCAGCCCCCCGAACAGAGCCGCTCGGCGATCTTGGCTGCCAGCGCGCTTTTGCCGATGCCGCGCCGACCGGAGATCGTCACTATTCGCAGAGACTGATCCGCGAGGAGCTCCAGGGCTCTCGTCTGCTCTTCGCTACGATCTTTAAACGTCTCAAGCCCGTAGCTGACAGGTGTCCCGACAATCCTGGCGCCCGTTCTCATGGGTTGATCCCGTCACTCATGCCCATTAGAGTAGCGGTGGTCTGTTAGTTTCGGAACCGCAGCTCGGAGTCGAGGGCAGCCGCCCGCAAATGATCTGCGCTGATCGCGAGCACCATCGCGAGCTCGGTGCTAACGCACCAGCACTGAGCAGCGGAAACGCGGGCTCAAAGATCGACACTAGCTAGGTACGTCGAGTCAGATTCCTAGCGGTATCAAGGCCAGAGAGGGCTCAATGGCAACTCGATCTGGTCGAGTCAGAGGAGTGACGGGGCTTACTCAAGATCGGACGGCGCTCACGCTCGGCTCCGTGACGTTGCTGGGCTTCGCACTGGTGATCGTGGGCTGGATCATCCAGGGTTCGGCATATTTGCCGAGCCTGTTGCTCGAGGCCGGCGCGTCAATGATGCTCGTCGTACCTCTGGCCCTACTCGATTTGCTGCTGGCGAAGCGGCTGCACCGCGCCGAAGAACAGATTCGGGCGACGGTCTCTCTGCTCGACATGCTGAACTCGGCGACCCGTACCATGCTGGCCGAGGGCCGCCAGCGACGGAATGAGCTGCTCGACGCCGCGCGGCAGAACCCCGTCCAGGCCATGGTGCGGATCCTCCTGCAAGAAGCACAGGAAGTTGGCGCAGTGGTGCCCGAAGGTGTTCGGGTGCAGGTACCGGGCACCACCCTAAGGTTGCGCTTTTGTATGGTGGAGAACGACGCGGTGCGAATCTACTTGGAGGAGGCCGAAGGAGCCAGATTACGCGATTTCAGATGGGAGGCGGACGAGACGGGCACCGACTTTTCAACTCGTTTGGCAAGCATTCTGCAAGATCGTTATCCCGGGGATAGTAATTTTAATCCCAGTGGTGTTTTGCAGCGGCTGCTGACGGTAATTCAGATAGGTCTGGAAGGAAGGACCGGTGAGCATCCGTATGACTTCGGTCCGGTTATTGAGATCCCCAACGAACAATGGCTTATCAGCAGCGATGGGCTCTTCAGTCTGCAGCGGAACTACAACATCCCCACATCGCGGATTCTTCATTCGAGTGAGGACTGGCCACGCCATATGCGGTCCCAGGGATGGGTCGATATGGATGCGTTTACTGAAGTTTATGAGCTCGCCAGTGCGCTGTACCGGCGGTCTTGACGGAGAAATTTTAAAGCGCGCTGAGTGTGAAGAGATCTGAGTCTGTCCGCATGTTCAAACGCTGTGCGTCTTCTTGAAGGAAGCCTGTTAGGGGGCGTGATCGTTTCTGCTGGCCCCCTGTGCGGCGAGGTCGTCGGCCTTGCGTCGTCGGTGCCACCGGGGCCTGGAGGTGGGCCGGCGGCCAGGAAGGCCAGGTGCGCGTGGGCGACCATGGCCAGGGAGACGTGCCGGTTCCAGGCGATGTGCTTGTGGACGTGGCAGTGGCCCAGGTCGACATCGTTCTTGACGGCCTGAAGCCCTCCTCGACACTCCGGCGCGAACCAGCCACCCGCACCAGCTCGGGCGACCCGACCAGCCGGTTCGCTCGGCACCGATAGAACGCCAGGTCGGCGGGGACGCTGTCGACCGGCTTGTCACGATGCCTTCATGTTCGCCCAGGTCGATCCACGCCTATTCGTACCAGCGGCGGCCCTTGACCCCGTCGGCGCACGAGTGCCGGTGCCACGCCGTCTCGTCCAGGCCGGCGAGCGCAGGATCGGCCCCGGTGTGGGCGCCGCCGAGCACGAGCGGGTGCTCGTAAGAGATCGCGAGCATAAAGTTCACTCGGTGTCGGTTTGCGCGCAGCGCCCGGCCGCCTCTCAGCGCCGCGGCCGCTGCCTCCCGGCGTTCACCGCGCACCCGGCCAAGATGCTGCCTACCGTGGCCGTCACCGCGAGCACCGCCTACACCCGGCCCGGCGACCTAGTGTTGGATCCGATGTGTGGGATCGGCACCACTTTGGTCGAGGCCACGTATCTGGGCCGCCCGGTGGTCGGGGTCGAGTTGGAGTCACGCTGGGCCACCCTGGCCCGCGCCAATCTCGATCACGCACAAGAAGCACGGCGCCCCTGGCAGCGGCGCGGTCACTACCGGCGACGCCCGCCACGCCCACACCCTGGTGACCGACCCGCACTTGGCTGGGCGGGTGGCGTTGCTGCTCACTTCACCCCCGTACGGCGATAGCACTCACGGGCAAGTCCGCACCATCCGCGACTCCGGCGAGCCCGGCGTGCACAAGTCCGACTTCAGCTACGGCAACACTCGCGGCAACCTCGTCCGTGGTGGCCATAAGCGGCTTCTGGCCGGATTCACCGACATCATGGTCAGTTGCCTGCCCCTGCTGCGGCCGGGCGCGATCGAGGCCATCACCACACGCCCGTCCCGCCGCCGCGGCCAGCTGGTCGACTTCCCGGCCAAATCTGGGCCGCGGCCCAGGACGCCGGACTGGAACCGGGGCAACGCCTGTTCGCACTGCTCTGCGGCATCAAGCACGAGCGGCTGGTCACCCAGGCGTCTTTCTTCGCCGCCCACGAAACCCGTAACGCCCGTGCCGCTGGGCTGCCCCTGCAGGTCACCGCTCACGAGGACGTCCTGGTTCTACGGAAACCACAGAAGGGGCACACAGTGCAGCAGAGCTGAAACAAGGCGACCACGCATTCGAGTCGCTCGCCCTCCGTGGGCCTGCGTTGCTGCAGGGGCGGGACGAGGGCGAGCTCTGATGCGGCCGATGTCGAAGTTCTTCGACGGCTTCACCGTCCGAATTTTTCGACGACAAAGGGCCACCGCCCACCTACGTCCCAACGGCGTCGACTTGACTGTGACCGGATGGTCGAGCGCCAATCGTGGTCGCCCGGGATGGCAGGCTTCGGTGAGAGGGACCGGGGCCTCTCACCGGTTCCTTCCCGGGCACGAGCCGGGGCGCGCCGGGCTTGGATGGTCTGCCCAGTCCGCCCAAGCTGGCCGTCCTTACTTGCCCCCGTCCATGGGCGAGAGGGATGCGTGATGGCCGATGATCCGCTGCTGTACCGCCCGGAGGAGGCCGCTGAGCTGCTCGGCGTGAAGGCGTCCTGGCTGCGGCGCAAAGCCGCAGCCCCCATCGTTCCTTGCACGTCGGGAAGCATCTGCGGTTCTCCCGCACCGAACTGGAGGCGATCGTCGCCGCCGGTGCACGCCCCGCGCGGTGGCGGCCGCGCCGCTGACCCGCCTTGAGCCCGCCCCGCCAGTCGAGCGTCGATGCCCCTAGCCGAACAGCCCCCGGCCCAGCGTCGGGGACAGTGAAGGAGGGATGGCTGATGGCATGGGCGGAACAGCGCGGCCCGTGGTACCGGGTCCGCTACCGGGACGCCGAGGGCACTGTCCGCGCCGGTCTCGACAAACACCGCACCAAGACCGACGCCGCCCAGGCGGCTGAGGACATGGACTCAGCCGGGCGGCGCGGCCAGTTCTTCGACCTCAATGACGCCCGCACCCTGTTGGCCGAATGGGCCGACCAGTGGCGGCGCTCCCACCGCGTGGTCCCCAGTACGCAGGCCAAGTGCGACCACTGCCTCGACTGCCACATCCTGCCAGCCTTCAGCGAGACCGGCCTGGAGGAGATTCGCCGAATGGCGGTCAAACGCTGGGCCAACGAGCTGGCCGAGCGGTACGCGCCCTCCACTGTCAGCGGGATCGTGACGCTGCTGTCGGTCGTGCTGACCGCCGCGGTCGAGGAACGCATGCTCGCGCACAACCCCGTCCAGGGTCTGCGTCTGCCCCGCACCACCACCGGCAGCAGCGCGCCCGGGCGCCGTGCCCGTCCGGTCCCCAGCAGCACGCAAGCCCACCAGATCAGCGAACGCATCCGCCGGACAGGCGGTCGCAACGCCCAGGTCATGGCGATTACCGCTGCCTGGACCGGAATGCGGTGGGGTGAACTGGCAGGACTCGACCGGGTCAACTGCCACACCGGCGAGGGCTACCTGCTCATCGACCCCGACGTCGGTTCCCTGCATGAGGTGGCGGGGAAACTGTGGTTGGGGCCGCCCAAGAGCGAAGTCGCCGGCCGCTGCATTGATCTCCCGCCCTTCCTGGCCCAACTGTTGGACGAGATCATCGCCAGCCACGACCACGACCAACTGTTTATCAGCGGCGCGGGGGAGTGGCTACGACGCTCCAACTTCGCCCGCCGCATCTGGCGACCCGCCTGTGACGGAGACCCCGTAGAAGAGATCCCCCCGATCCTGCCCGGCGCGGTCTTCCACGGGCTCCGCCACCACCACAAGACCGTCCTCGACGAGCTGGACGTCCCCGACGTACTCAAACAGGAGCGGATGGGCCACCGGATGAAAGGAATCCAGGGCGTCTACAGCCATGTCACCGACGCCATGCGCCGACGCCTGATCGCTCAGCTCCAACGCCGCTGGACCAACCTGCACCGCCGAACCCACAGGGACCAACCGTGACGACCGCGTGGGATTCGAGGCGGGAGCAGGTGCTCCCGGTTGACCACTACCCGAGATCGGGTAGTCCGCGACGGCCCGGGGAGCAGTGTGCTCCCGATATGCTCCCGATTTCGGCCCCAACTGCGCCAAAACGAAGAAGCCCAGGCCGCCGTTTGTGGGCTGAGCTGGGCTGGGGTGGTGGGCGATACTGGGATTGAACCAGTGGCCTCTACCGTGTCAAGGTAGCGCTCTCCCACTGAGCTAATCGCCCCAGGCCGCTGCCTCCGGGGGGAGGCGCGGTGTCGAGGTGGAGACGGGATTTGAACCCGTGTACACGGCTTTGCAGGCCGTTGCCTCGCCTCTCGGCCACTCCACCAGAATCGAGACCTTCTGGTTCACAGCCTGAAAGGCCCCTCAGAGCGGAAGACGGGATTTGAACCCGCGACCCTCACCTTGGCAAGGTGATGCTCTACCCCTGAGCCACTTCCGCGTGTGCCGCCCGGTGTTGCGGCGACGGGCAAAACCTTAGCGCGTCCTGGCGCGTTCCCCAAACCGGTTTCGCGGCGGGTCGCTTCGACGGGCGTCGAAGGATGCGGCGCATAGGCTCGGGGCATGGACTCCGAACATGTCCTCACCTCGGACTTCGCGCCCGTGGCGGCGCTGCTGGCCGACCGGGCGCGGGCGGCGATGCTGACCGCGTTGCTGGACGGGCGGCCGCTGGCGGCCGGGGAGCTGGCCCGGACGGCGGGGGTCAGCGCGCAGACGGCGAGCGCGCATCTGGCGCGGTTGCTGGACGGCGGGCTCGTCACGGTGGTCAAGCAGGGGCGGTGGCGGTACTACCGGCTGAACGGGGCCGAGGTCGCGCGGGTGATCGAGGCGCTGTCGCGGATCAGCCCGGGGGTGCGGGCGCGGAGCCTGCGGCAGTCGCGGGACGCGGTGCGGCTGCATGCGGCGCGGACCTGTTACGACCATCTGGCGGGGGAGGCCGGAGTCTCCTTGTTCGCGGCGCTGCTGGACGGCGGCCTCATCGAGCCCGACGGTGAGGAGGCCTACGAGGTCACCGGGAAGGGCGAGGACCGGTTCGGGACGCTCGGGGTCGATGTGCCGGAATTGCGGAAGGCGCGGCGGAGGTTCGCCTGGCAGTGCCTCGACTGGACGGAGCGGCGCCCGCATCTGAACGGGGCGCTCGGGGCGGCGCTGACGAGCCGGATGATCGAGCTGGACTGGTTCGAGCGGGGCACGACGCGGCGGGCGCTGCGGGTGACCGACGCGGGGCTGGCCGGTCTCGCGGACTCGTTCGGGTGCGTCCTGCCGTGAACTTCGCCTATGCCGCCGGGATGCTGGCGACGGGCCTCGCGGACGTGACCGACGACCCGGCGGCGCTCGACTCCAAGGGATGGTGGGCGGTCGTCGTCACCTACGAGGGCGAGGTCACCTGCGCGCGGTTCGACAACGTGCGTCCCGCACGGCATCCGGGGGGCGCGTGGCGCGCGCCGGGGGAGTGGGTCTCGTCCTTGGACGAGGCGCGGTACGTGGCGGGCGTCGAGCGGATCAGGGACGCGATCGCGGACGGGATCGTCTACCAGGCGAACCTGTGCCGGGTGCTGTCCGCGCCGCTGGCGGAGGGCGCCGACATCGCCGGGCTCGGCGCGCGGCTGGCGCGGGGGAATCCGGCGCCGTACGCGATGACGCTGCGGGTGCCGGGGCTGGAGGTCGCGTGCGCCTCGCCGGAGCTCTACCTGCGGCGGGACGGGGACGTGGTGGAGTCCCGTCCGATCAAGGGGACCGGACGGACGGCCGCCGACCTGCTGCCCAAGGACGAGGCCGAGAACATCATGATCGTCGATCTCGTCCGGAACGACCTCGGCCGGGTCGCCGAGACCGGGTCGGTGCGGGTGCCGGGGCTGTGCGAGCTGGAGGAGCATCCGGGGCTCGTCCACCTGGTGTCGACGGTGCGGGCGCGGCTCGCGGGGGGCGGGTGGCCCGAGCTGCTCGCGGCGACGTTTCCGCCCGGTTCGGTCACCGGCGCGCCGAAGTCCAGCGCGTTGACGCTGCTGGATGAACTCGAACCCGTGCCCCGGGGCCCGTACTGTGGGGCCGTCGGCTGGGTGGACGCGGACTCCCGGCGGGGCGCGCTCGCGGTGGGCATCCGGAGTTTCTGGGCGGTGGACGGAGTGCTCCGGTTCGGCACGGGCGCCGGCATCACCTGGGGGTCCGATCCGCGACGGGAATGGCGTGAGACCGAGCTGAAGGCGGCTCGGCTACTGGAGGTGGCCTCGGGTGAGCGAGCCCAGGATCTGGATGAACGGGGAGCTGCTCGACGCTGAGCGGGCCGTGGTGTCGGTGTTCGACCACGGCGTCCTCGTCGGGGACGGGATCTTCGAGACGGTGAAGGCGTCGGGCGGGGAGCCGTTCGCCCTGACCCGGCATCTGCGGCGGCTCGCCCGCTCCGCGGCGGCGCTCGGACTGCCCGAGCCCGACCACGACGCGCTGGCCCAGGGCGTGCTGGAGGTGCTGGCGGCGGCGCCGCGGTGGCCGCTGGCGCGGGTCCGCATCACCTGCACGAGCGGGCCGGGGCCGCTCGGCTCGAACCGGGGCGACGCGGGCCCGACCGTGACGATCATCGTGGCGGAGCAGCGGCCGTTCCCCGCGACGGCGGAGGTGACGGTGGTGCCGTGGCCGCGCAACGAGCGCGGCGCGCTGGCCGGGGTCAAGACCACGTCCTACGCCGAGAACGCGGTGGCGCTCGCGTTCGCGACCGAGCGCGGCGGCGGTGAGGCGATCTTCGGCAACCTCGCCGGGAACCTGTGCGAGGGCACGGGCAGCAACGTGTTCGTGGTGCGGGGCGGGCGGCTGCTCACGCCGCCGCTGTCGGCGGGCTGCCTGGCCGGGGTGACGCGCGAGCTGGCGCTGGAGTGGTGCGGCGGCGAGGAGGAGGACGTCCCGCTGGACGCCCTGCACACCGCCGACGAGGCGTTCCTGACGTCCACGACGCGCGACATCCAGCCGATCCGGGTCGTGGACGGCCGGGCCCTGCCGGCCGCGCCGGGTCCGATCACCGCCAAGGCGATGGAGGCGTTCGCCGCGCACGCGGCCGACCTCATGGACCCCTGACCGGCCGTCCGCCGGGGACCGTCCGCCGCCGTTCAGCGGCCGGTCGCCCCGTTTCCGGTTTCCGGGGTCTTTACGTGATGGCTGACATCGGTCACGTTGAGTGGTGACGCTTGTGGAGGTCATCCATGGTCTTCGGTACGGGCTTACCCGGTGGGCGGATCGGCGCGGCGGCGCTCGTGCTGGTCGCCGCCGCCGGATGCGGCGGCGGATCGTCGAACGATCCCGATCGGGGCAGGGATGCCAAGAGCTTCACCCTGACGATCACGCGCAACGCGATCCAGGGCGGCAAGAACGCCGAGGAGGCCGAGTGGATCACCAGGACGGTGATCCCGGGGTTCGTCGCGGCGCAGAAGGCGAAGGGCGTCACCGCGAAGGTGGTGTTCCGCGGGCAGGGCGTGGACGACGAGGCGTACAAGACCAGGCTCGCGCTCGACCTGAAGTCCCGTTCGGGCGCCGACATCGTGGACGTCGACGGGATCTGGGTGGGGGAGTTCGCCCAGGCGGGCTACATCCGACCGCTCAGGGACGTGGTGGGCCCTCCGGCGGACGCCTGGGACGGCTGGACGAAGATCCCCGCGTCGGTCCAGCGGCAGGCGTCGTTCGAGGGCAGGCGCTACGGCGTCCCGCCCTCGACCGACGGCCGCGTCCTGTACTTCAACAGGAGGCTGTTCGCGCGGGCCGGGCTCCCCGCGACCTGGCAGCCACGGAGCTGGGAGGACATCCTCGCGGCGGCACGCGCGCTGAAGAGGCTCCCTGGCGTGACGCCCGTCCAGCTGGACGCGGGCACGGCGATGGGCGAGGCGACCAGCATGCAGGGCGTGCTGCCGCTCCTGGCCGGTGCGGGGGCCGAGATCTACTCCGGCGGCAAGTGGACGGGCGGCGGCCTGGCCCTCCAGCAGGTCCTGAACCTGTACGCGCAGATCTACGGCCCCGAGGGGCTCGGTGACCCCAAGCTCCAGCAGGAGGCGAAGGGGCGCGACAAGTCCTTCGAGGAGTTCGCGGCGGGGAAGATCGGGATTCTGGCCGAGGGCGACTACTTCTGGCGCGACGTCCTCAACCCGAGGAGCGGCGTCGCGCGGATGAGGACCCGCGACCAGGACGTGGGGTACGCGCTCATCCCGTCCGTCGCGCCGGGGAGGGGCGTGCGCGGGCAGTCGTTCGTGAGCATGTCGGGCGGGGCGGTGACCGTCCTCAACCCGAACACGAAGTACCCGCAGCAGGCGTTCGCGCTGCTCGCGTACATGAACTCCGCCGAGATGACGCGGGCGCGGACGGCCGGTACGCCCGAGATCACGTCCCGGACGGACGTCAACAGGCAGATCCTCGCGGGCGACCCGTTCCTGACGTTCGTGTCGGAGAGGGCGCTGCCCGTGACGTCCTACCGTCCGGGGCTCGCGGTGTACCCGCGGGTGTCCGCGGCGTTGCAGGAGGCCACGGCCGCCGTCGTGGCGGGCACGAGCCCGCAGGAGGCCGCCGCCCGCTACGCCAGGAAGCTGGAGGGGATCGTCGGTGGCGCCGCCAACGTCGCCGCGCGCTGACGTCCGCGCCGCCACCGCCCGATCGAGCGCGGACGACGCGGCGGGCCTCGGCCGGGCCCGCGCCGCCGCGTTCGTCGCGCCCGCGCTCGTCCTGGTCGCGGTGTTCCTGGTCTTCCCGGCGCTGTGGACGCTCTACCTCGGCACCACCGACTACCAGCTCACCGGCGTCGCGGCGAGCGATCCCCGGTTTGTCGGTACCGCCAACTACCGTGATGTCCTCGGCGACGGCGACTTCCACCGGTCGCTGTGGCTGACGCTGGAGTTCGTCCTCGGGTCGGCGGTGCTCGGGCAGACGCTCCTCGGGTTCGCGATCGCGTGGGCGATGCGCGACCGGACGGGCCCGGTGCGGCGGCTGGTCGAGGGGCTCGTGCTGCTGGCCTGGATCCTGCCGTCCTCGGTCATCGCGTTCCTGTGGATCGCGCTGCTCGACCGCGACGGCGGAACGCTGAACGCGCTGCTCGGCACGCCGGGCACGGCGTGGCTGATCGACCATCCGATGGGCTGCGTCATCGTGTTCAACGTCTGGCACGGGACGGCGTTCTCGATGATGCTGTACGGAGCGGCGATCGGGAACGTGCCACCCTCCCATCTGGAGACCGCCGCGCTCGCGGGCGCCTCGACCCTCCAGACGCTGCGGGACGTGGTGTACCCGCGCGTCCGCGGGCACGTCCTGACGAGCCTGCTGCTGGTCAGCCTGTGGACGTTCAACGACTTCACCCCGTTCCTGATCACGGCGGGCGGGCCGGACCGGCGCTCGGAGATCATGTCGGTGTACGTCTACCGGACGGCGCTCGGCGACGGGCGGCTCGGCGCCGGGGCCGCGGTCTCGCTGATCATGATCCTGATCAACCTGGTGATCGCGCTGGTGTACCTGCGCGCCCTCCGCTCCCGCCGCGCGGCTCCGGTGGGGGCGTCGTGAACGCGACCGTGCGCGAGGTGCTCCGCGGGATCGGGCTGGCGACGTTCGTGTCGGCCGTCCTCGGGTTCTTCGCGCTGCCGCTGCTGTGGCTGGCGTTCGCGCCGTTCGACGCCGACCCGGGCATCTCCGCGTCGCTGCCCGAGTTCACCCTGCACAACTTCCGCGTGCTGCTGGACAACCCGTACGCGCTCGCGTCGCTGCGCAACTCCGCCCTGCTCGCGGGCGGGACGGCCGCGCTGGTCGTCGTGTGCGCGGCGCTCGCCGCGTACGCGCTGAGCCGGGTCCGCGTGCCGGGCCGGGACGCGCTGCTGTACGTCCTGCTGCTGCTGTCGTCGATCGTCACCGGGACGGCCGCGATGGTGCCGGTGTTCCTGCTGGCCTTCGACCTGCACCTGATCGACTCGCGGCTCGGGGTGGTGCTGGTGCTGACCGGCGGCCTGCTGCCCGCCGCGATCTTCCTGCTGAAGGACTTCACCGACGCGACGCCCGCGTCCTACGAGGAGGCGGCGCGGGTGTTCGGCGCGTCGCCGCTCCAGGTGCTGCGGCACGTCGTCGTCCCGGTGATCAGGCCGGGCCTCGCCACCGTCGGGGTGTGGACGGTCGCGCAGGTGTGGGGCGACTTCCTGATGCCGTTCCTGCTGCTGCGCGACCCGGACAAGGCGCCCGCCTCGGTGGTCATGTACACCTTCTACACCGAGGGCGGCCAACCGGACCTCGCGCTGATCTCGACGTTCTCGCTCCTGTACGCCCTGCCGGTCGTGGCGATGTACCTGTTCGTGAGCCGCCGGTACGGGTTCCGCTTCCACGGAGGGATCAAGCGCTGATGGCGGCGATCACGATCCGCGGGCTGACGAAGGTGTACCCCGGCGGCGTCCGGGCCCTGGACGCGCTCGGCCTGGACGTGGCGGACGGCGAGTTCTTCGCGCTGCTCGGCCCGTCCGGCTGCGGCAAGACGACGCTGCTGCGCACGATCGCCGGGCTGGAGGCCGCGACCGGCGGGACCGTCGCGTTCGACGGCGCCGAGGTGACCCGGCTGCCGCCCGGGCGGCGCGGCGT
Source organism: Actinomadura terrae (assembly GCF_022751215.1). Taxonomy (GTDB): domain Bacteria; phylum Actinomycetota; class Actinomycetes; order Streptosporangiales; family Streptosporangiaceae; genus Spirillospora; species Spirillospora terrae. The sequence continues at coordinate 1,071,393 of NZ_JAICDG010000003.1, forward strand.
CGGGATGGTGTTCCAGGACTACGCGCTCTTCCCGCACATGACCGTCCTGGACAACATCGCCTATCCGCTGCGCGTCCGGCGGCGGCCCCGCGCGGAGCGGCACGCGCGGGCCCGGGAGGCCGCGCACCTCCTCGGCCTCGCGGGGCTGGAGGACCGTCGCCCGGGCGAGCTGTCGGGCGGGCAGCAGCAGCGGGTGGCGCTGGCCCGCGCGCTGGTGGCCGAGCCCCGCGTGTTCCTGCTGGACGAGCCGCTGTCCAACCTCGACGCGCGGCTGCGGTTGGAGGCGCGCACCCGGCTCAAGCGGCTCCAGCGCGGGCTCGCGATCACGACCGTGTTCGTCACCCACGACCAGGCGGAGGCGCTCGCGCTCGCCGACCGGATCGCGGTCATGGAGGCGGGCCGGATCCGGCAGCTCGGCACGCCGGAGGAGGTGTTCCGCCGTCCCGCCAACCTGTTCGCCGCGTCGTTCATCGGCTCGACGCCCATGAACCTCCTGGCCGGGACGGTGCGCGGCGGCCGTGTCGCCGTCGCCGGTACGGAACTGCCCCTCCCGGACGAGGCGCGCGGCCGCCTCGGCGAGGGGGAGGAGATCGTCTGCGGGGTACGACCCGAGTACCTGGACTACGCGTCGGAGGCGACCGAGGGGGCCTTCCCCGGCACCGTGTCCGTCGTCGAGCATCTGGGCGGTTCGGCACTGGTGACCCTGGACGGCGCGGGCGGCGCCGTGCACGTTGTGGTCGGGGAGGGCCGCGAGCCGGAGCCGGGAACCGAGGGGTGGGCCGTCCCACGCCCCGGGCGCGTCCTGGTCTACCGGGACGGCGAGCTGGTGACGGGCGGCAAGGAGGAGGAAACGCGGATGGACACGACTGGAGGACGCCGATGACCGTGCACAGCGGGCGCTGGAGCCTGGAGGACCGGCTGGAGCGCGGCCTGCGCGAGCTGCCGTTCGAGGTCCCGCCGGGAACGGCGGCGCTGACCGTCGAGCTGTCGTTCGACGGCGGCGTCATCGACCTCGGCTGCCACGGCCCGGCCGGGTTCCGGGGCTGGTCGGGCGGGGCCCGCCGCCGCTACACGGTGACGCCCGACTGGGCCACGCCCGGGTACCTGCCCGGCGAGCTGGAACCGGGCCTCTGGAACGTGTGGCTCGGGCTGCACCGCGTCCCGCCGGGCGGCGTCCCCTACGAGGTCACGATCACCACGTCCGGTGTGCCGCTCCCGAAGCCGGAGGTGGCGGACCTGCCGCCGCGTCCCGAGCGTCCGCCCGCGCGCGACCTCCCGGCGCCCGCCGGGTCGCGCTGGCTCGCCGGCGACCTGCACTCCCACACCGTCCACAGCGACGGGACGCTCACCGTCGACGAACTGGCGTGCCGCGCCGCCGCCCGGGGGCTGGACTTCCTCGCGGTGACCGACCACAACACCGTCAGCCACCATCCGGAACTGCTCGCCGCCGGAGCGCACGCCGGGGTCGTCCTCGTGCCGGGCCAGGAGGTCACGACCGACCTCGGGCACGCGAACGTCTTCGGCGACACCGGCTGGGTCGACTTCCGGGGCCCGAGCGCCGACTGGGCGAGGTTCGCCGCCGACCGGGGCGGCGTGATGTCGATCAACCATCCGCTGAGCGGCGACTGCGCCTGGCGCCGCCCGGTGCCCGAGGCGGACCGCCCGCCGCTGGTCGAGATCTGGCACTCCTCCTGGTGGGACCGCACCTGGGGCGCGCCGCTCGCCTGGACGGACCTGTGGCTGCCGGGCGGCGCCGTCCCGGTCGGCGGCAGCGACTTCCACGACCCGGCGCAGCACAAGATCCTCGGCGAGCCCACGACCTGGGTGCTGGCCGAGGACGCGTCGGCGGACGGGGTCGTCGCCGCGCTGCGCTCCGGCCGCACGTCCGTCTCGGCGGACCCGCGCGCGCCCGTGCTGCTGCGCGTGGAGGACGACCTGATCGCGCTCGACGCAGACGGGACCGTCCTGGTGGGGCCGGGTGGGCGGCGCGTCGCGATCCGGGGCGACCACGTCAGCGTCCCGGCGAAGGATCCCGGCATGCACCGCCTGGAGACCCACACGAACGAGGTGATCGCCCTGTGCGGATGAAGACGGAGGTAGGGCCGATCATCGTCGTTCCGCATACCCACTGGGACCGCGAGTGGTACCTGCCGTTCCAGCGTTTCCGGCTGCGGCTGGTGTCGCTGCTCGACGGCGTGGTCGACCGGATGGCGGACGATCCGCGCTGGCGGTTCACGCTGGACGGCCAGATGGCGGCCGTCGACGACTACCTGGAGATCCGTCCGGAGCGCCGGGAGGAGGTCGCGGCGCTCGTCCGGGAGGGGCGGCTCGCCGTCGGCCCCTGGCAGATCCTGCACGACGAGTTCCTGTGCTCGGGGGAGACCATCGTCCGGAACCTGGAGCTCGGCCTGCGGCGCGCGGAGGAACTGGGCGCGGCGATGATGGTCGGCTACCTGCCCGACCAGTTCGGGCACTGCGCGCAGACACCGCAGATCCTGCGGCTGGCGGGGCTGGAGCACGCGTGCGTGTGGCGGGGCGTCCCGTCCTTGGTGCGGGAGCACGCGTTCGCCTGGGAGGCGCCGGACGGGACCGTCATCCGCACCCAGTACCTCCCCGAGGGCGGCTACGGGAACGCGGCGTCGATGTTCGAGGACGGCGCGTTCGAGGACGGCGCGTCCGAGGGGCGTGCCGCCGCGTTCGCCGAGGCGATGTCCCGCTGGCATCCGCGCGGCGGGCCGCTGCTGGCGATGTACGGGGCCGACCACACCGCGCCCGCCGCCGACCTCGCCGACCGGGTCGCCGCCTCCGGTTTCGGCATGCGGCTGGACACGCTCGGCGGATACCTGGCCATGGTCGGGCCGTCCGTGGAGGGGCTGACCCGCGTGCGCGGCGAACTGCGCTCGCACGCCCGCGCGAACATCCTGCCCGGCGTGATCTCGGCCAGGGTCCGGCTGAAGCAGCTCATGGGGCAGGGCGAGCGGCTCGTCGAGCGGTACGCCGAACCGCTCGCCGCGCTCTGGTACGCGGGCGACGCGCGGCGGTTCCTCGACCTCGCCTGGCGGCGGCTCGTCGAGGTGAGCTGCCACGACTCGGTCACCGGCTGCGGCGCCGACGAGACCGCCGAGCAGGTCGCGGCGCGGGCCGCCGAGGCCGGGCAGCTCGGCCGCGCCGTCCGCGACCTCGCGCTGGAGCGGTGGGCCGGTGGTGTCCCGCTCGGCGGGCACCTGGTGTTCAACCCGTCCCCGCGTGCCCGCCGGGGCGTGGTCGTCGTGGAGGTTCCGTACGGCGGAGGGGATGGGCTGGCGCCGGGGGACGGGCTGGTCTCGGGGGAGGGGCGGCCCGTGCCCGTCCAGGTGCTGGAGACCGCGCCGACCGTCCTGGACGACGCCGTGCACCCGGCGTCCGACCTGCCCCTCCTGCTGGAGCGCGTCTACGGGCGCTTCCTGTACGGGCAGGAGGTCCGGGACTGGTCGGTGTCGCGCGCCGACCGCACGCTCACCTTCCACGTGACGGCCCGCGCGGACACCCCGTTCGACGTCGGCGCCGTCCGCGAGGCCCTGCGCGGCGCGGACGGCGACTGGCGGCTCCGCATCCTCGCCGACCCGCGCCGCACGGTCGCCGCGCTCGTCTCCGCGCCCGCGCTGGGTTTGACCGCCGTAGCCCCGGCCTCCGCTACCGCCGAGGTGGACGGCCCGGTGGTCGCGGACGCGTCCACGCTGGACAACGGGCTCCTGCGCGCCGAGGTCCGCGAGGACGGCACGCTGCGGCTGCGCACCCCGTCCGGCGTGGTCATCGAGGGAGCCGGGCGGGTCGTGGACGGCGGCGACCTCGGCGACACCTACAACTACGCCCCGCCCGCCCGGGACCGCCTCATCGAGACGCCGCTGGCCGTCCGTGTCCGGCCGGTGTGGGCGGGGCCGCTGGTGGCCGCGCTCGACATCGTCCGGACGTACCGGTGGCCCGCGTCCGACACCTCCCCGGACGAGGAGGACATCACGGTCACCATGCGCGCCGAACTGCGCGCGGGCGAGCCGTTCCTGCGGCTCCGGGTCACCTTCGACAACCGGTGCGACGATCATCGCGTCCGGTTGCACGTCCCGCTGCCGCGACGGGCCGCATCGTCGTTCGCCGAGGGCCAGTTCGCGGTGGTCGAGCGCGGGACGGCCGCCGAGGGCGGCTTCGGGGAGCGGCCCGTCCCGACCTATCCGGCGTCGGCGTTCGTCGCGGCGGGCGGCCTCGCCGTCCTGCTGGAGCACGTCACCGAGTACGAGCTCACCGGTGACGGGAGCGAGCTGGCGCTCACCCTCCTGCGCTCGGTCGGCTACCTCTCCCGCGACCGCAACGCCTACCGCGACCAGCCCGCCGGACCGCAGCTCCCGACGCCGCAGGCCCAGTGCCGGGGCGAGCGCACGGTCGGCCTCGCCCTGCTGCCCCTGGACGGCGTCCAGCACCCCGGACCCGAGGTGCTGGAGGCCGCCGAGGAGTACCGGCACGATCTTGCGGCGACCGCCGGATACGGGCCGGTAGGGGCGCCGGTCCCCCCGTCCCGCGAGGGCCTCTCGGTCGCCGGGCGGGGCGTCGTCATGACGTCCCTGCGCCCCCGGGACGGCGGCTGGATCGAGGTCAGGATCGTCGCCCAGACGCCCGAGCCCGCCACCGCCGTCCTGCGGGGCCCCTTCACCGAGGCGGCCCGCGCCGACCCGCGCGGGCGCCCCGCCGAGCCGCTGGGGGCCCGCGACGGCACGCTCACCCTCGCGCTGCGCCCCTGGGAGATCGCCACCGTCCGGCTCAGGACCGCCTAGACGGTCGGCTCCGAGGCGGCGGCCATCGCGGCGCCGACGATCCCGGCGTTGTTGACCAGCGTCGCCGGGACGATCGGCGCCCTGACCCCCTTGATCAGCGGAATGAAGTGCTCGGACTTGCGGCTCACCCCGCCCCCCACGATGATCAGCGACGGCGAGATCAGCGCCTCCAGGTGCGCCATGTACTCGCCGAGCCGCTTCGCCCACTTCTCCCAGCCGAGGCCGTGGTCCTCGCGGGCCTTGGCGGACGCGCGCGCCTCCGCGTCCTTGCCGTGCAGTTGCAGATGCCCGAACTCGGTGTTCGGGACGAGCACGCCGTCGGTGAACACCGCACTGCCGATCCCGGTCCCGAGCGTGAGCAGCACGACCGTCCCGGCGTGGCCCCGGCCCGACCCGAGCCGCATCTCCGCGAGCCCGGCGGCGTCGGCGTCGTTCAGCAGCGTCACCGGGCACCCGGTCGCCTTCGCGAACAGGCTCCGCGCGTCCTGCCCGATCCAGTGCTTGGAGACGTTCGCCGCCGACAGCGTCACACCGTCGATCACCACGCCCGGGAACGTGACCCCGACCGGCCCCTCCCAGCCGAAGTGCCGCACGATCTCGCCGACCACCTCCGCGACCGGTTCCGGCGCGGACGGTTTCGGCGTGTCGACCCGGAACCGGTCCCGCGTGAACGTACCGTCGGACAGATCGACCGGTGCGCCCTTGATGCCCGATCCGCCGATGTCGATGCCCAGCATCTGCGTCGTCATGCCCCTATTACTACCCTTCGACCGCCTTTAGACCGATAACCCCGATCAGGATCAGGCCGAGGCAGGCCACCCGGGCCGGGGAGACGCTCTCCCCGAGGGCGATCATCCCCGTCACCGCCACGCCGAGCGACCCGAGCCCCACCCACACCGCGTAGGCGGTCCCGACCGGCAGGTCGCGCAGCGCCACCGACAGCACCACGACGCTGAGCAGTGCCACCGACAGCCCGATCACGCTCGGCCAGAGCCGCGTGAACCCCTCCGACTGCTTGAGCGCGGTCGCCCACACCAGCTCCAGGAGGGCCGCGACGACGAGGAACACCCAGGGCATCAGGCCGTGTACCCCCCGTCGACCGCGATCGACGCGCCGGTGACGTAGCCGCCGCCCGGCCCCGCCAGGTGCGCGACCATCGCGGCGATCTCCTCGGCCCGCGCGTACCGGCCGAGCGCGGTGAACCCGCGCTCGAAGTCGGCGTCGGGGGAGTCGGCCGGGTTCATCTCGGTATCGGTCGAGCCCGGCTGCACCACGTTCGCGGTGATCCCGCGCGGCCCGAGATCGCGGGCGAGGCCCCGGGTCAGGCCGGACAGCGCGGACTTGCTCATCGCGTACAGCGTCCACCCGGGGTAGGGGACGCGCTCGGCGAGGCTGCTGCCGATGCTGACGATCCGCCCGCCCTGCCCGAGGTGCCGCGCCGCCGCCTGCGAGGCGACGAACGCCGCCCGGACGTGGATGGCGAGCGTCCGGTCGATTTCCTCGGGCTCCACGTCCTCCAGTGGCCCGAACGGGGCGATGCCCGCGTTGTTGACCAGGACGTCCAGGCGGCCGAACTCCCGCGCCGTGGTGTCGACGGCGGACGCGACGGCCTGCGCGTCCGCCGCGTCCGCCGCGATGGCGAGGCCGCGCCGTCCGGCCGCCTCGATCTCTCGGACCACCTCCGCCGCCCGCTCCGGGGCCCGGACATAGGTGACCGCGACGTCCGCGCCGTCGCGTGCCAGCCGCAGCGCGATCGCCGCGCCGATGCCGCGCCCACCCCCGGTCACGAGCGCCGCCCGTCCTGCAAGATCCGCTGCCATCTCGGCCTCCCGGTTATACGGAGAAGTTTCCGTTTAACGAGACTAACCGGAGAAGTCTCCGGATACAACTCCGCTACGCTGCTGTGTCGAAAGGGGGGCCGGGATGCGGGAACTGCCGGTCGTGGGCCGTCCACCGGCCGAGCGGGCGGACGCGGCGCACAACCGCCGCCGCATCCTGCGCGCCGCCGCCGAGGTGATCGCCACCCGCGGCCCCGAGGCCGTCTCCATGGACGAGGTGGCCCGCGCCGCGGGCGTCGGCGTCGGCACCGTCTACCGCCGCTTCGGCGATCGCTCCCGCCTGGTCTTCGCCGTGATCGACGACCGCGAGCGCGAGTTCCAGGCCGCCTTCATCCAGGGCCCGCCGCCGCTGGGCCCCGGCGCCGCCCCCCGCGACCGCGTCCGCGCCTTCCTGCACGCCCTCACCGACCGCACGGAGGCGCAGGCGGACCTGCTGCTGATGGCCGAGTCCGGGCCGCCCGACGCCCGTTTCCGGGACGGCTCGTACAAGCTGTACCACCGTCACCTGGCGATGCTGGTGGGCGCCGTCCGCCCGGATGCCGACGCCGCCTACCTCGCCGACGCCCTCCTGGCCCCGCTCGCCGCGCACCTGTTCGTCCACCAGCGCCGCACCCGCCGGATGCCGGTGGAGCGGATCAAGGCGGGCCTGGACGACCTCCTCGCGGGCCTCGGCGTCGCCGGAAACGCTGATAAATCCCTGTAAGACCTTCAACCGGGCCGTGCGATCCCGCCAGACTGGGGGGCGTGAACGATTTCGATCTCCTCGTGCTCGGGTCCGGTCCCGGCGGGCAGCGCGCGGCCATCGCCGCCGCCAAGCTCGGCCGCCGCGTCGCCATCGTCGACCGCCGCGACATGATCGGCGGCGTCTGCATCAACACCGGGACGATCCCGTCCAAGACGCTCCGCGAGGCCGTCCTCTACCTGACCGGCCTCAACCAGCGCGAGCTGTACGGGCAGAGCTACCGGGTCAAGGACGAGATCACCGTCGCCGACCTCGGCATGCGCACCCAGCACGTCATCGGACGCGAGATCGACGTCATCCGCAGCCAGCTCGCCCGCAACCACGTCACGCTCCTCCAGGGCACGGGCCGCTTCCTGGAGCCGAACGCCGTCGGCGTCACCAACGGCCAGGAGCGCGAGACCAAGGTCACCGCCGACCGCATCGTGATCGCGACCGGGACGACCCCCGCCCGCCCCGGCACCGTCGAGTTCGACGAGCGCACCGTGATCGACTCCGACGGCATCCTGCACCTCGACCGCGTGCCCGAGACCATGGTCGTCGTCGGCGCCGGGGTGATCGGCATCGAGTACGCCTCGATGTTCGCCGCGCTCGGCACCAAGGTCACCGTCGTCGAGCGGCGCGAGCGCATGCTGGAGTTCTGCGACCTGGAGATCGTCGAGGCCCTCAAGTACCACCTGCGCGACCTCGCGGTCACCTTCCGGTTCGGCGAGAGCGTCGCGTCCGTCGAGCGGATGCAGGGCGGCGCGATCACCGTCCTGGAGAGCGGCAAGCGCATCCCCGCCGACACCGTCATGTACTCCGCCGGACGCCAGGGCATGACCGGCGAGCTGGGGCTGGAGGCCGCCGGGCTCACCGCCGACCGGCGCGGCCGGATCAAGGTCGACGAGAACTACCGCACCGAGGTCCCGCACATCTACGCGGTCGGCGACGTGATCGGCTTCCCGTCCCTGGCCGCCACGTCGATGGAGCAGGGCCGCCTCGCCGCCCACCACGCCTGCGGCGAGCCCGTCGAGGAGATCCTCGACCTCCAGCCGATCGGCATCTACACGATCCCCGAGATCAGCTTCGTCGGACGCACCGAGGACGCGCTCACCGAGGCGAAGATCCCCTTCGAGGTCGGCGTGTCCCGCTACCGCGAGCTGGCCCGCGGCCAGATCATCGGCGACTCCTACGGGATGCTCAAGCTCCTGGTCTCACCCGAGGACCGCACGCTCCTCGGCGTCCACGTCTTCGGGACGGGCGCCACCGAACTCGTCCATATCGGGCAGACCGTGATGGGCTGCGGCGGCACCGTCGACTACCTGGTCAACGCGGTGTTCAACTACCCGACCCTGGCCGAGTCCTACAAGGTGGCGGCCCTGGACGCGACGAACAAGATGCGCCACATCGCCCGCCTCACCGAGTGATCACGAGGGCCAGAGCAGGTTCTCCAGCTCGGCGTCGATGTCGATGAACTCCGTCTCCCGCCCCGCCGGCACGGCCTGGTACGTCCGGTGCAGGAAGTCGGCGAGGGGGGACAGGGGCACCTCGAACAGCGCGTTGCCGAACGGCGAGGAAAGCGCGATGTTCAACGTCGTGTCATCGTCCGGCGCCCCCGGCCAGACCTCCACGTCGCCGTCGCCGACCCTGCGCACGATGCCCACCGTCAGCAACTCCCGCGCGAAGATCCACTCCACCGGTTCGTCGTCGCCGACGTAGAAGGCCATCCGGATCGCGTACGGGTCGTCCGCCGCGTACTCCAGCCCGGCCAGCAGGGGAACGGTCGTGCGGTCGGGGACGACGAGACGAAGGCCCAGCTCTGCTGAGACGGTGGTGCTGCTGTCCATGGCCATTCCTTCACACGTCGGTGCCGCTGCCTCACGCACGCTCCGCTGAGTCGCGCTGGTTTCCCTCTCACGGATGTCCCCGCGATCTATGACGCCTAACTGCCGGAACTCGGCCGAACATTCCGCCGCCCCCCGGCATTGTGATCCATCTCACTGACCTAAAAGTACCTCCTGACCTGGGCAAAAGCGGATCATCAGGGCGATCTTCAGCCCTCCCGCCTGGGGCATGTGTCACGATCGAGGGGGTAAGTGGAACGCTCCAGTCGGCGCCAGCCCGACCCGCTGCCTTAGGGTAAAAACGTGGCAATAAACAATGAAAAGGATGCCCGTCCGGACAACCCGGACGGTCCCTTCCACCGCTTCCGCGAGCGGGTCAGACGCAACACGATCCTCAACACCGCCTGGCGCGTCGGCGTCTTCACCGTCGGCGCCACCGTCCTCGTGGGCGGCCTGGTGATGATGGTCACCCCCGGCCCCGGCATCGTCGCCATCGTCCTCGGCCTCGCGATCCTCGCCACCGAGTTCGCCTGGGCCCAACGCGCCCTGGGCCGCGCCAAGGCCGCCGCCGAACGCGCCAAGGAGAAGGCCCTCGACCCCCGCACGAAGCGCCGCAACACCATCCTCGCCGTCCTCACCGGCCTCCTGGCCGGCGCCGCCGTGATCGCCTACCTGGTGATCTACGGCTTCAACCTCCCCTGGAACGTGGAAGACCCGACCTTCTGGAACTGACCCGCCCCGCAAGATCGCCCCACCACCTCCGTCCCCGAAACCAGCGCGCGACCACCCCTCCACATGCGCTAGAGTTTCGGACGTCGGCCACCCCCACACGGCCGACGAGCAAGGGCGATTAGCTCAGTGGGAGAGCGCTTCGTTCACACCGAAGAGGCCACTGGTTCGAACCCAGTATCGCCCACCCCAACCACACCAGCCTTCCCGCACTCCGGCCCCAGCGCCCGAGTGATCAACTGGGAGGAATCTGGGAGCTCATCTCCCTCCCGGTCAAACGAGATCACGAGAAGCTCTCCTGGCTCGTCACTCTCCGTAGTCGAAGGTGGGGTGGCGGGCTGTGCCGACTCCACCCCACCTCCGGCTACACCGCGCTAGGCACTCACGAGCTTGAGTTCGGGTCTCCTCTTCTTCTGAGCGGTTTCCAGGAGCTCGTTGAGTAGCGGCACCAGGGACGTCGCGCTGAGCAGGAGCCTCTCGCGAAGAGCCCCTTCCCACCGCCGTTGGAGCTTGGCCTTCAGTTCGGTTCGCATGGCGTCGGAGACATGGGAGTACACGCCGCGAATGCCCGGGAGGGTGTGCCCCAGCCGCTCGGCTTGAAGCGCTTCGGGCACTCCGTCCTCGATCATCCAGGTCTTGTGACCGTGGCGCAGCCCGTGCGGGGTGAGGCCTTCCAGGAGCGGGCGCCACACCGCCGGGGAGTCCTCTTCGGTGGTGACGCGGACTCCCTTGCCTCTGGGCGGATGGAACGGCTGCCCTGTGATGGCATCGGGCCAGGCAGGGAGCGGGACTTCCGGCCACACGCTGGTGTTCACCAGTACGCGCTTACCGGCCATGCGGGTGCCTTTGGGGTATTGGCCGTCCGCCGCCGGCTGGAAGACGCGCCGCGCGTAGGTGGAGCGCCGATGATGCCCGCCGCCGGTGCCGAGGAACAAGTACTGTCCCTGGCCCCCACACCCGGGTTTGCGACCAGGACATGTGCAGCGCCCGGGGGTGCGGGTGCTCTGTCCCGACAGCAGCGCCGAGAGGAAGGTCGGTAGGTCGACCGGACGATGGGAGTCGTCCTTGGGCGGAACCTTCTCCACCCGACCGGCCAGTTCGCGGAGCTGCCAGTCGATCCGGATCTGGTCGAGGCGGCAGGCGGGCCGCTCCAGCCCGTTCACCTCGCCCCACCGTACGCCGGTGTAGGCGACCGTGATGATCATGACGAAGTCGTCGTCCCTCCCCGAGAGCAGGGCACAGCGCTCGGCCAACAGGAGCGCCTGCAACGGCGTCGCCCAGACCTTCTCGGGTCCCCGAACCGCGATGGCGCGCCGCGCTCGCTTGCGGCCACGTCCACGCCGCTTGACTGCGACGTTCGTGGAGACCAGCCCACGTTCCTTGGCATCGCCGAGGATCGTTCCAAGCAGGGATCGGGCGTCGGCTGCGGTCCGGTGGGAGAAGCCGCCGGTCCGCGTTCGCTTCTCCCACGCGACGATCTCCTCCGGGCTGGTGAACGTGCTGACGGGTCGGTTGCCGAACGCTGGAAGGATGTGGTGATCGATCAGGTATCGGTACTTGGCCTCGGTGGTCGCTTCCAAGTCCTGCCCGGCCCACCAGAGCTCCACCCAGTCCGCTAGTAACGCGGCCCCGTCACGGGGGTCGCTCCAGCTATGTCGTCGGATACCGGTCTCCTGTTCCTGTCCCCACTGCAGCGCGGCGGCCTTGGTGTCGAAGCCCGACTCTGACGCGCTGCTGCCGTCCGGCCGTACATACCGGACCCGCCATTTGCTTCCTCGCTTCTCGGCATACGCCATGACGTACTCCTCCTTGGTGGTCGACCTGTCACTCAGGGGCGGGCGCGCCCCCGACGGCCGAGCGGCTGCTTAGCCCCAGCCGCGACGATCGCGGTGACATCGTGTTCGCTGAACCGCAGATGCTTGCCGATGAAGGTGCAAGGGATCACCCGTGCACTGGCCTTCTTGCGCAGCCATGATTCGCGCACCCGCAGCATCGCCGCCGCCTCGGCGGGCGTGTACAACCGAACGTCCGTTCCCTTGCTGTCCTTCGAGTCCGCAGAATGCCGCTGACCGCTTCTCCTGCCCTGCAAGGTCACACCTCGCTACTCCGCCAGGCCGCAGGGCGGAGGCGAGGGGGCGACCACTCCGCGGCTCGAACATCAGAGACGGGCACCTCTCATGAGAGTCGAACGACCTTGATGCCAACTTTACACAGAGAGTAGTCATACGAGGTTGTTCTGTGACGGAGTGTCATTGACCTGCGCCGCTGATGCCGCGGATCCCTGCGCTCCCGTGTCCCAGACAGGGGACGCGACGTCGGAGGACGGACAGACGTTCCTTCTGGCCGCAGCCGCCTCCCACTCATGACCAGGCCCTCGGCGTGCCGCCGCATGCGCGTCGCGAGGTGGTCGAGGCGGAACAGGTCCGACAGCTCGGCCGGGTCCTCGGTGCGCCGCTCCATCGTGTCGAGCAGGCTGAGCTGGCGGTGCAGCAGCGCCTGGTTGCGGCGGGCGAGGTTGACGAACATCTCGCTGATCCCGCGCCGCGCGGCGACCTTCACGAGCCCTCCGCTGGAGGCTCCGCTGGCGCAGGGCAAGAAATGGAAATCGTGCACATATGGCGACTGGACCGGGCGCGGTCCAGACGGGCGGGGTGGCGGCTGCGGGTCCATATCGCCGGCAGCGCTTCGGTCGCGCCGTGTCGTCCGCGCCCCGTGACCTCCTCGACGAGCCGGTTGCGCTCCAGCAGGCGCACGGCCTCCGCACGCCTGCCCAGGGCGATCAGGGCACGCACCTCGTGACACCGCGTCGTCAGCGTCTTGGGACTGCTGCCGCCGTAGCGCGCGACGCGCAGCAGGGTGACGCGCGAGGCGACCGCGAGGGTTCGGGCAGCGTCACTCCCGTGCGCGAGCGGGATCGGTGTCCGCTTCGCTCTGGTCGAGCAGGATGTCGGCGTAGATCGCCCATGCGGTCCAGGTCAGCGGCTGGTCGCTCCCGTACCCCCGGACGCGCCGCTCGATCTCGGCGTCGATGAGCGCGCTCGCCTCCCGCAGATCTTCGGCCCGGCCCGGTCGCGGGGCGCCACCGCGAGGTTCGACCGTGCGATGCTCGTCTGGTACGCGTCCGCGGCACAGGTGCTCTTTCGGGTGGGCGAGGACGTCGCGGTAGCGGCCGATCCGGTGTCCAGCATGCGGGCGCGGACCACCAGGGCGCGGTCGGCGCCCGGGGCCGTGGTGGCGCGCGCCAGTTCGCGCCAGCCGTTTGACGCGGACCGGCTCGGCCGTCCAACCCCCTGCTCTGACCACAACGGCCGCGCGTTCGCTGCTAGCCGAACTCCGGCCCTTCTTCCTGCTCATCAAGCACAGCGCCCCCTGCACGGGGGCTTGAAGGGCGATCGGGTCACCCCTGCGGTCGACTCTGCCTGATCGGCGTGTCAGGCGTCCGGCTCGCCGTACCCGGTGGCGATGATCTGCCGGTGGGGGATGGTCCGAGCGGCAGCTCGGCCGGCACATCGACCGGCTGCCCGTAGTCGGTCAGCTGCGCAGCCGGCAACTCCTCCTCCCGCGGTTCGGGCTGGGTCCTTCGCCCACCTTCCACTGCATGTAGGCGTGCGGCGGGCGACGATGAAACGCGCACTCGGGTTGTACCCGCACCGCCCCCGAGCGCCTCAACACCGCAGGCCGGGCACCCGTAAACCACTGAACCACCGAGACGGGCCGCGCACTGTGCAGCACGAGCCGATCACGTCCGCATGCGCGCTCTCTGGTCCGTCTAGAAAGGGAAAGCGATGACGTCCGAGCGGGCGGCGGTGTCGCGTCCGCGCGGTGAAACGCTGAGGAAACAGCGGGTCCTCTAGATCTGGTCCTCGAACGTTGCGGCGCCGGGGGTTTCTCGCAGGGCTCACCTTGCGCTTCCGGTGTGTTCGCAGGAAGGAACCTCTGTGATGCGGGTGACTGCTCGGAAGATGGCCGGTTGGGGATGCGCCGTGCTGGCGGTGACGGCTGCGCTGCCTGGCGCCACGGCGGCCGCGGGCGCCGCTGGCGTTGATCGGCCGAAGACCGCCAGCGTGCAGCGGGCGCTGGAGAAGGTGGCCGCGACGCCGGGCGTGGTGGGCGTCATCGGCGAGGTGTACTACGACGGCAAGCGCATCGGCAGCGGCTCGGCGGGCTCACGCCTGCTCGGCGGCAAGGGCGGCAAGATTCCCTCCGACGCCCGTTACCGGATCGGTTCGCAGACCAAGCAGATGACCGCCACCATCGTGCTGCAGCTGGTCAAGGAGGGCAGGCTGCGGTTGGACGACAAGCTCAGCGACGTCCTGCCGCGGGTGGCCGCCCGCGACCTGGTCGAGCGCGCATCCGAGATCACCGTGCGGCACCTCATCGAGCTGACCAGCGGGATCCCCGACTACCTCCCGGTCGACCCCTTCGACTTCACCACCCGCTACACCCCGACCGAGCTGCTGGAGATCTCCCGCGGCAAGCCGCGGCCGGTGGAGCTGGGAACCTGGAACTACTCCAATACTAACTACCTGCTACTCGGCATCATCATCGAGAAGGTGACCGGGCACGGTCTGGACGCCGAGTTCAACCGGCGCCTGTTCACGCCCTTGAAGATGACCGACAGCTATATGCCGACCCGGCCGCCGCAGGGCATCAAGGGCCCGCACGGGCGTGGCTACTGGGCCGACGAGACCGGCACGCTGCGCGATGTCGACCGGCTCAACCCCAGCACGCTGCGGGGGGCCGCGGGCGTGGTCTCCAGGGCGCGCGATGTCAGCCGGTTCCAGCAGGCGTTCCAGCAGGGCAGGCTCCTGCCCGCGGACCTGCAGAAGGTCATCACCGACCCGCCGCCCGGCCAGGCCCCGCTGCCGCCCGGCGGCCCCTGCGCGGGCAGCCCCGAACTGCTGCCCGGCCACGTGGGAGCCGCCCCCGGCTTCACCGCCACCACCTACACCTCCTCCGACGGTCGCCTGCAGTACGCCGTCTCCACCACTGTGGCTGGCCGGGACAAGGAACGCGAGACCGCCATGCGCGCCGTCTCCGAGTCGGTCAAGGCGGTGTTCTGCCCGACGAAGTAGCCGGACGTTTCACGTCGCAGGCGCCCGGCGATGCCCTCGCAGGAGGATAAATGATCATGGTTGGGGTGGCCAGAACGGGGGGCATCGACAACGGAGCCCAAGCGGTCCAGTCGACTTGCACCAACAACCGCTCCCACCAGGAATGGCAGCCAACCTGAACAAGGGTGGGCAGGAACACAGCCTCGCCGGTATCTCGGCCGGTACTGCTCTGGGGTCTGCCGTCAGCGGGGCATCGCCGGCGCTCCCTCCTGGCCCCTGCTCCAGAAGGTTTTTCGACGCTGCGCCACACCTCAGTCGGACTGGAGGGCGCGGGCGCCTCGTTCGCGGACGTGCTGCGCCTGACGTTCTATGTGACCCGGTGGAGCCCGGAGAAGATCGATGACTTCATGGCCGGGGTGGAGAGCGCCGCCGAGGAGATCGGACTCCGGTTTCCCACGCCACCGGCGTCCCTGATCGGCGTCGAGTTCCTCTTCGAACCGGATGTTCTCGTCGAGGTCGAGGCGACCGCGATCCTCGACTAAAGGACGCCGCGGCGAGCCAGTTCGTCGGCGAGGGCGCCGTAGGCAGGACCAGTCCGGCGTCGGCCAGTTCCCGGGCGGGGCGCAGGTCGAATTTCCTGTTCGATTTGTAGGGGTCGCGCGGGTGGGGCGGGGGCCTCTCGCCGAGCGCGGCGGCGTTGACGTCGCTGCCGTAGATCAGGTCCAGGTGCCGGTGCACGGCGACCATCTCCGCCTCGGCCAGGCGGACGGTGGGGGAGTTGGGTGCGCTGCGGCCGACCAGGAAGAGCACCGGCCGGGGATGCCCGGCGATCCGCAGTTCGACGTTGTTTGCCCACGGCGGGCCGGGTAAACCGCGGTTTACGAATCCATGAAAGGAGCGACATGAAACCCCCCGAGGTACCGGACGCGACCCCCAAGACCGCCGTGGCGAACGCCGGGCGCAAGGCTGCCACCGGAACCACGAAGGCCGCCCACACGGGTACGGACGCGACCGAAGCGGCGGGTCAGGGCGTGAGCAAGGGCGCAGGCGGCGCCGCCAAGGGCGTGGCCCAGGTCGGCGGCGAGGTCGCCGCGCTGCCGGGCAGGGTGGTCGGGCTCGCGAAGCTCCTTACGCTGCGGCGGTTCCTACGCGCGGCGCCGGTGGTGGCGGCCGTGGGCGCCGCCGTTGTGGCCGGGCGGCGCATCGCGCGCAAGCGCTGACCGCGACGGACTCCGACCAAAACACCACGCCCGGCTCCAGCACCTCCAACCATCGAAGAAACGGGAGCCGAAGATCGGGACCGGGAGCGGGGGATGGCCGCGATGCTGCTGGCCTGGCAGGTCGGCGACGACCGCCCGTCTGCAGGTCGGAGGACGTTGCGCCTTGGACATGGCTTTGCTCCTGCGGAGGCCATTGACCCCTGTGGTCACTGCATGTTTCGTTGCGGCTGCAGAGCAACACCGGTGCTGCGCGGAGGCGCGGATCGATCAGGGTCCAGTCCTGGGCGGCCAACTCGATCAAGGAGAAGCCTCATGTGGATGCGAGCGTTGGTCTTCGCGGCCGTGCTGGCCGCCTCGTTGGTGCCCGCGACGGCGGCACAAGCCCGCCAGCCGACCGCCGCAGACCCGGCGGCCCATGGCGCCGCGTACGCGGCGCCGGTTACGCAAGCCGGTGGTCCCTATCGATATGCCAGTGGCGAAGACGCCTAACATCAACGTCGCCTCACGGTCTGCGCTGACAGTCTGGAGGTGCGCCACACCCGAGGCGGAGCGGCGTTCGGCTATCTCGGCAAGCCCCAGACGTTCACCGTTCAGGGCGTCGACGCTGAGTTCGGCAGCGAGTGGGTCTACGGATTCGCCTACGGCGACGTCAACGCCCATGGCTACGTCCAAAACGGCTGGTTCTGCCTATAACCCCGTAGCTGCGCGGTAGCGTCCTCGGCGTCCTGCTCGGCTCCAAGGTGCACACGAGAGGCCCGGGGGTCGAGCAGGGACGTGGTCTCCGCCTGCTGGGGTGTGCTGGCGCGCCCCGCGCACCACGTCGCCTGTAGGGGTGCCAGGGGGACTCCGGTTCACGATGTTTTGCGCTGCTCACGCAGCCGGTGGACCAGGGGAACGATCGCTGCGGGAGCGTGTTTACAGCAGGGCGGCGAGCTCCCGGGCTCCGGGGACGTGCCGGTGCTGTTGGACCAGTTCCACGGCGATGCTGCGGATGGAGGTGCGGTCTCGGACCTCGCCGGGTGCGTGCTGGTAGGCCGCCAGCAGCCGGGCGATCGCGGGTTCGGGCTCGTGTCGTAGGACGTGCGCGCGGGCCAGGTCGGTGTGCAGGCGTGCGCGCCGCTCTGGGTGGGAAACTGCTCGGCGCGTAGTCCTTGTCCGGCGGCCAGCGCCGCGCCGGCGTCGCCCAGGCCCCACCGCACGCCCACCTCATACAGCGCGACCTGCGCCGAGGTGGCCTGGAGCGACGGCAGGGCGGGCATCTGCTCCGGCAGCCTGGCCGCCACCCGGGCGCGCTTGGGCCATCATCGCCAGGGCGTCCTCGCGGCGGCCTGCCATCGCCGCGTTGTAGGGTCCGCGTGGCGTGGGAGAGCGCGCGGCTTGGCCAGGTGAGCACGCAGACCACCGAGAATCACTGTACGTAGCAGTGGGCGTGTTGAGATGGCCGGGGCCGGTCACCGTCCCGGCGATCGGCGTCGGCGACGCGCGAGCCGGGCGGTGGTGCCCCTACCGTCGCGGCATGGCGGTCGAACAGCGGGACGGGCACCAGGGCGGGGCGGGGTGGGTGGTGAACTCGGTGTCGGGTGCGGTGGTGATCGGGTCGGTGGTGCAGGGCCGCGACATCACCGTGCAGCTCCCGCCCAGGTGCCCTGCGGGCTCAACGGCTGGTGCGCCCCGGTGCCGGAGTTCGTGGGCCGCGCCGACGCCCCGGCCGAGCCGCTGGAGGTCCTGGCGCCCGCCTCCGGCCGCGCGCGGGTTCGCCACCCGCGAGCAGGCGCTTGAGTGGCTGGAGGCCGAACTGCCCAACCTGACCGAGGCCCCGCACGCCGCCGCCGACGCCGGCCACCCCGACATGCGGGGCCGATTCACGAGAGGACGCCCGCCAGGTGGCGACCATCTGCTCTCCGGGCCACTACTTCGCCTCGTCGACCACCAAAGCTCCCTGGACATCCCTGCCGCCACGCTGGGCGAGGCCCTCGCCGACGTCGGGCGCCGCTACCCCGACGCCGGCCGGGCCCTGCGCGATGATCAGGGCCAGGTGCGGGATGCCCACTGGGTCTTCATCGACGGCCAGCTGACGCAGGGCGACAGCAGTACGCCCCTGACCGGCAATGACCATGTCGAGTTCCTGACCGCCACCGCTGGAGGAGGCTGACGACCTCCCGGAAGCCTGGCCGTCGCCAGTACTCGGACCGCCCGGCCCACTCCGGTTTGGGAACGTGCCGTTCACTCTTGCTGTCCCTCTTGCCAGCTGGCGCAGGTGACGACCTCGAACCCGCGACTGGGGAACACGGCGTCCATGAAGAAATCGTGCATCACCGCGTCGCCATCGGCGCAGCCGTCGCGCAGGACGGTCACCCGGTAGCCGCGGTCCGCCGCGTCGTAGCACGTCGCGGCCACCATCGCGCTGGTCGCGACTCCCGCGACCAGGATCGTGTCGACGCCGCCGGCGCGGAGCACGAGGTCGAGGTCCGTGCCGGCGAACGCGCTGGCGCGGCGCTTGAGCACGACGACGTCTTCCTCGGTGACCGGCAGATCGATCTCCGCTCCGGCCGATCCCTCCAGGAAGGCGTCCCCGGCCTCGTAGAACGACCTGAACATGGCATTGCCCGGCGGGAGGTCGGCCCCGTTGGGCCGGAAGGCGAAGTGCACGAAGGCGACGAGCACACCGGCCGCGCGAGTGCGCGGGAGCAGCTCCGTGAGCGGCGGCACGACCTGCCGGGCGAACGGGTAGCCGCTCGTGATGCCCCGCTGGACGTCTCCGATGATCAGTGCTGTGGTCATGACAGGCTCCCGTCGAGTCGTTCCATCCGCCGTCCCGTGGTCAGTAGGACGATCATCCCGGCCACTATGATGATCGCGTGGTGGCGGCCCGCGCAGTGCGACGCCCCGGCGGGACGCGGCGCTCCGCCGCGAGTTGGGCGGTGAGCGAGAAGGACCACGCCGAGAACCTCATGATCGTCGACCTGGTCCGCAACGACTTCAACACCGTGTGCGCCGTGGGGCCGCGCGATGATCGCCGCGATCGCCCGATGGCTGCGGCCTCACCGGTCGACGTCGCAGGCGCTGGGCCGGGCGCGGATGTGGACGCCTTCCCCCACAGTCTCGGTCTTCCTCCAACGCGCTCAAGGACATGCAGAGAGACCTCGACAACAACCTCGCTGCGTTGAGTGCCCTGGCGGCGGATCATTCGGGCTTGGAGATCAGGCTGATCGACTACCTCGCCCCTTACACGCTACGACCCCGGAAGCCAGACGGGCCGCATGGACCTTCGGCTGGGATCGTGCAACGGAGACCACGACTACCGTTCGACGTTCACCCTGGAGCGGGCGCGAGGCGGTGAGTGGTTCGACTACTTCTACGAGCAGTTCGTGCTCGCCTGGAAGACGGCGGATCCCGCCTGACCCACGAACTCGATGTGGCAGGGAATGGACCATTCCTGCCACATCAGCTCGTTGTTTCGCCCTGTGCCTGTGGTGATCTCCGCACGAGTGTGGCGGTCCCGTCTTCTCGTGGTTGGGCGACCCATCCAGGCGGCCAGGTGCTGGGGGCGTTACCGTCCTCGACACTGAGGGCGTTGGGATCTTTGATGCACACGTCGTTGAGATTCACCGACTCGGAGCCCTGTTCATACTCGGCGTCGGTGAAGTCGGCGCTTCCGGAGAAGGTCGCCCCGTTGAACCGGCCGCCGATGGAGAAGGTCGAGTGGGAAAACCAGACGTGGTGTTCGAGGTTGAGCCCGCGGAAGTCGGTGAGGCCCTCGAAGATGGCGCCTTGAAAGAAGGCAAGGCCGCAGTGCAACCCTCGGAGCATGGCTTCGCCGGCGAAGCGGGCGTGGTGGCACTCAAGGCTGTCGACGCGGCAGTCGATGAGGCTGAACCCGTCCAGGTGAGCTCCTGAGAGGTCCAGGCTCATGCCGGGCCAGTACGTGGGCGGGAGTTTGGCCTCCGCGCGCTGGCCCCGATACTCCCCGTCACGAAGATGGGTGGACAGCAGATCCTGAGCTGTATGCCGGACCTGGAGTTCCTCGCGGCGGCGCGCCAGTTCGGCATCGCCCGGTGGCGCGTCCTCTGGCGGGGGCGTGTGTCGGGTAGCCGGGACGCATCGCTGCGTCCCGGCCCCCTCAGAACCGGACGTGCGACTTGGCATCGCATCCGGCTCAAGCAAGCCGCGAGGGCGTTGCGGGTATACGTGGGAGTTCCCTGC
>NZ_JAICDG010000004.1 GCF_022751215.1 Actinomadura terrae
GCCGAACTGCCGCATCGACAACCCCGTGAAGGTCGGCACCCAGACCCTGTCCTCAGCGTTGATCGCTTGATCCACACCAAGATCATCGATCAAGATCCACAACCGTTACGGGACAGGCTCTAGGGTAGCCAAGAGGCCTCCAGCTATGGGTTCTTCCTGGCCGATGAACCATCTACCGGAAACCTCACTGCGTCCGGCTCATGGAACGCTGTGCCAGCAGCGTTTGCCGAAACAATACACATCAAGATGGCGGCTGGCCTTTGTTCTGTTCGAGGGCCTCCGCCATGGCGTTGAACTCAGCGAGGGCGGCCGTCAGGTCCTCCACAATCTCGCGAGCGATGACCTCGGGCGGTAGGAGGCTGTCGGCGTCCGCCAGGCTCGGGTCCTTGAGCCACGTGATATCGAGATTGACCTTGTCCCGCGCGATCAGTTCGTCATAGGTGAAGGGCTTGAACCGCTCGGTCTCGATGCGGCTCTCGCTCGGCTCGCCGGGCCGGTAGCACTTGACGAAGTCGTCCAGGTGCTCACGAGTGAGCCGGTTCTGTTTGAGCGTGAAGTGCTGGCCGGTCCGGAAGTCGTAAACCCACAGCTTGGAGGTCCAAGGGGCATCGGGCCGGGCCGGCTTCTTGTCGAAGAAGAGCACGTTGGCCTTGACGCCGCCCGCGTAGAAGATGCCAGTCGGAAGCCGCAGCAGGGTGTGTACATCGAACTGCTTGAGCAGCCGCCGCCGGATCGTCTCGCCGGCCCCGCCCTCGAACAACACGTTGTCGGGCAGGACGACGGCTGCACGACCGGGAATGCCGAGCATGGACGCGATGTGCTGGACGAAGTTGAGCTGCTTGTTCTTGGTGGTGACCCAGAAGTCCTGCCGGGAGTACTCGATGTCCTCCCGGCCGACCCGCCCGTCCTCCCCGACGACTGTGATGGAGGACTTGCGGCCGAAAGGCGGGTTGGCGAGAACCACGCTGGGATACATGTGGGACGGCTCGGCCAGTGCGTCCTTGACATCGATCAGCGACTGGCCGTTGGGTTTGCCGATTCCGTGGAGCAGCATGTTCATCGCTGCCAACCGGGCCGTGCCGTCCACCAGCTCAACTCCACGAATGCCTCCACCGACGAGCCGGTCGCGCTGCTCAGGTGTCAGGCTGTCGCCGTGGTGCCGCTGGATGTAGTCGTGAGCCGCCAGCAGGAAGCCGCCGGTGCCGCAGGACGGGTCGCAGACCACGTCATCTGGTCCAGGCTGGACGCAGTCGACCATGGCGGCGATGAGTTCGCGGGGGGTGAAGTACTGCCCGGCCCCCGACTTGATGTCCTCGGCTCCCTTGGCCAGCAGTTCTTCGTAGGCGTCGCCCTTAACGTCGACGCCCTGGCTGGACCACTGCTCCTTGTCGATCAGGTCGACGATCAGCTTCTTGAGCTTGGCTGGATCCTGGATCCGGTTCTGTGCCTTGCGGAAGATGACCCCGAGCGTGTCCTTGCGCTGCCCGAACTCCCGAAGAACGTGGTTGTAGGTGTCCTCCAACGCTTGGCCGTCGGAGTCAAGCAGCGATTGCCAGGCATCCCCCACCGGGCTGAGCGCCAGATCTGGAAAGCTCACGCGGCTGGACCGCTCGTGCCCCATCTTCAGGAACAGCAGAAATGTGAGCTGCTCGACGTAGTCGATCGTAGATACACCGTCGTCTCGCAGCACATCGCAGTAGTTCCACAGCTTCGCGACCAGCCGCCGCGTCTCCGAGGTACTCACAACAGCGTCTCTTTCTGAGGTGCCTTCTCGCCCTTGCCTCGCCGCGTCCGCCGCACTGGCCCCTGCACCACTCGCTCCGCCCGGATCCGTTCGAGCAGTACCGAGGCAGGCTCATCCGCTGGATCCTGCTCCACCAAACGCCCCGCGAACGCCTCGGTTAGCAGCGACTTCCGCAACTCGTAAGCGCGGGATAGGGAGGCTCGAGCCGTCCGCTCCGCGTTATCAAGGAGCGTTAGGTATTGTTCCGCCTCGGCGACCAACTGTTTCTGTTCCTCGATAGGCGGCAGAGGAAGTGGCAGCATCTTGATCTTGGCGAGGCTGATTGAAGCGAGGTTCACACTCTGCTTTCCGTTGACCTCACACCAGCGTTTACCGAAGCCGTTGGCGTGCCAGGCCAGCAGCTTGGGATGGAGAACACTATCCAATACGCGAGCACGGAACACATGATTTTGGTGGATGCAGCCGGGAATCTGCCCCTCCCAAATCCAGCCACGGCCAAGCTTGTCCCGGTCCCCGCCTTCATTGAGAAGGACATCGCCGGGGCGAAGCTCCAACTGCCTTGCCTTCTGTGGGGGCACACGAATGTAGGATACATTCGCGAGATCAAGCCGCCCCCTTTGAACGTTGGCGACCCGGAGGTAGGGCACTTCGGGTAGCGCAGGGTCACTCTGCTTCTTGCTGTCTTTGGTTACACCGCCAACCACCTCGGCTATCTCACTCAGCCGAGCCCAACTCCAGTGGCTCGGGATATCCGGTAGATCACCATCAATTGAATCCGCTGACGCAAGCTTGACAGCGGCAAAATCGTAATATGAGTCACCCTTAAGTCGCCCCGTGCAGGCAGCAGCCATCAGCGCATCACGGAACCGATCGATACGCCGAATCAGCTTCGCAACTTGCTCTGTTCCTCGTTCAAGGCGAGAGAGAAGCCCCTCCAGGGCAGCGACGATACGGCATTGTTCGGGGGTCGGCGGTATCACGATCGGCAGGCGACGAAGTTGCTGTTGAGAAAGATGCTTGATGGTACTCCCCGTAGAATATGGAACAAGCATCCTTGACAGGCTCATGTATTCCATTAGATAGCGCAAGTACTTAACTTCGATTCCCGCGTGCGGTCGAACTCGATGGAGCGCTTTTTGGAATGCCATGTATTCGGCGTCGCCTGCCCATATGGCACAACGGCCCACTTCGCCGCCCTCGCATACAAGAAGGTCACGGGGCTCCAACTTAAAGAAATCCTGCTCCTCGGGCGGGATCTCCATGGTCAGGACGTCGTCGAGATCGATCCGTCCCCACTGGACGTTCACGTTCCTCAGGTAGGGAACGGTATGTTTACCGGTGGCCTTGCCTCGGTCGAGCATCTTCCCGAGGGATGTATCGGCGATCTCTCCAAGAGATGCTTCAGCCCAGCCGGGGGGAAGGTCGTTCATGCGGTGAGGTTCCGGTTCAGGTCGGTGAGGAGGTTTTCAGCTTTGTCGTCGCCGAAGGTGCGCAGGAAGCCGTCGATGCCGCCGCGGTTGGTGAAGGGGGGCTTGTCGAGTTCGGTGTGGTCGACGGCGGCGTGGGTGATGACCACGTCGCGGATGTGGTCCAGCCACCACCGCTGATCAGCGGTGAACGCGGCTCCGGCCTGCTGTTGCTTCACAAGCCAGGCAGCGTACCGCTCCTCTACGACGCTGCGGTGCGGTTTGGGCTCTGTGTCCAGGCCGAGCTCGTAGCGGATGAGGCTGATGAGATCGACGGGTCCGTGCTTGGCGCCGCGCTTGTCAGCCGCGAGGTTGAGGCGTTCGTAGGACGTCCACAGCTCCTCGGGCGTCCACTCGTGCGGGGGACGGGCGATACGTGCCGCCAGTTCCTTGAGCTTGGCGTAGGCGGCGCGGCCAGGCTGCCCGCTGCGGTAAGCGGCCTCGATCGCCGTGATCTCGTCGCTGTGCTCGGCCAGGTAGGAGCGCCAGGAGGTGACGACCTCTTGAGCGCGCAGTTTGGGGTCCCGGCCCGCAGCGTCGATGAGGGTGTCGCGGTTGACCTCGTCCCAGTAGATGTCGTGGGCGCGGCGGATCTCCAAGAGGCGACGGCGCAGCTCGGCGTTCTCAGCCAGCGGCCGGACGGCCCGGACGACTAGAGCATGGACGGCGGCCTTCCCCTCCGGCCCGCCTTCACCGTACGCCTTTTGCAGTGCGTCGGGGTCGGCGCAGCTGGACACGGACGCGATCACCTCGGCGAGCGGGCGGCCGGCCAGGTTCTCCAGTTCGGCGCGCTCGTCGGGGGTGATCTGCTTGTTCAGGCGGGCAAGCCGTCCGGCCAGGGTGGATGCCTCGTCTGGGCTGATGGTCAGGTTGCCGGCCTTCTTCAGCAGAGCCTCGAAGCTGATCTGTTTCTCGCTGTGCTGCACCAGCGGGGTCGCCTCCACGCGCGGGGAGTCGGTGACACCGACGGCGTCGATGATGACGAACCTGGTCTTCTCCTCCACGTCTGGGGTGACCTGCTTGAGCTCGGCCGAGTCGACGGTTCGGGCACCTCGGCCCTTCATCTGCTCGAACAGGGCCCAGCTCTTGACCTCGTTGAGGAAGAACACGCACTCCAGCGGCCGGATGTCGGTGCCGGTGGCGATCATGTTAACAGTGACGGCGATCCGCAGGTCCGGGGAGTTTCGGAACTCTGCGATCAGCGCGTCCGGGTCGGCGGCCTTGTAAGTGATCTTCTTGCAGAAGTCGTTGCCCTGGCCGAACACGATGCGGGTCATGTTCACGATCTCTTCGGCGTGGTTGTCGTCCACAGCGAAGATCAACGTCTTGGGGACGTAGCTGCGGCCCGGGAAGATCTCGGTGAACAGCCGGTCCCTGAAGGTCTCCAGCACGAGGCGGAGCTGACCTGTGCTGATGACTTTGCGCCCCAGTTGGGTGCCGGTCCAGGTGAGGTCGTCGTCGAGTTCCTCGTAGCGTTTGCGGCGGGTGGGGCGGCTCATGATGGGGACCACGGTGCCGCGGTCGATGATGGCGCCTTGCTCGGCGTGCTCGGTCCGGATCCGGTAGACGTCGAAGTCGACGTTGACGGCGTCGGCGATCGACTCGCGGTAGGTGTACTCGCTGACCAGGTTCTGGCCGAAGAATCCGAAGGTCTGCTTGACCGGCGTCGCGGTGAGGCCGACCAGGTAGGCGTCGAAGTACTCCAGCACCTGGCGCCACACGCCGTAGATCGACCGGTGGCACTCGTCCACGATGATGAGGTCGAACGTCTCCGGTGGCATGTCGGCGCTGTAGCTGACTTCGACGACGTCGTCGGCGTCGTAGCTGTCGTAGCTTTCGTCCTCGGCCTCGGGGTCGACCGGTTCGCCGCGCAGCCGGGCGTACAGGCGCTGGACGGTGGAGATGACGACCTTGGTCGAGTCCTTCATGGCCGCACCGCCGAGTCGCTCGACGTTGTACAGCTCTGTGAACTTGCGGCCGTCATCGGGCGTGAGGAAGTTGTCGAACTCGGTGTAGGCCTGCTTGCCGAGGTTGTTGCGGTCGACCAGGAACAGCACCCGCCGCGCTTTGGCGTAGTTCAGCAGCCGGTAGGTCTGTGTGACTGCCATGTAGGTCTTGCCGGCCCCGGTGGCCATCTGGACGAGCCCGCGTGGCTCGTCCCGCACCAATGACTCCTCCAAGCCCGTGATGGCGCGGATCTGTGCCGTGCGCAAGCCCCGCGTGTCGAGGGGCGGCAGGGCGCGGAGCCGTCCGCGCAACGTGGGGGTGTCGGGTTCGGCGTCGGCTTCGCGCATCCAGCGGGCCAGCGTTTCGGGCCGGTGGAAGGAGAAGACCGAGCGGGCGCGCGGCGCCGGGTCGAGGGTGTTGGTGAAGTGGGTTTCGTTCGCGGTGGTCTCATACCGGAACGGCAGCGGAATCCGCCAGGCAGCGAACTGCTGTGAGGCGGTGAGGGTGTCGGCGTAGCGGGCCGACTGCGTCTCGACCGGGGTGAGGATGACGCCTTCACGCTTGGCCTCGATCACTCCGACGATCTTCTGATCCACCCACAGGAGGTAATCGGCAACGCCCTTGGCCGTGGGTACCTCGCGTACGGCCACTCCTTGGGCGGCGAACAGGTTCGTTTCGCTGGCGTCCTGGACCGCCCAGCCGGCGAGGCGCAGCATCTCGTCTACTCGCTGGCGGACCTCGGCCTCGGTCAGCGGTTCGGTGGCCGCGTGCTGGGCGCGCGCGATGAACGCATCGCGTTGGGCGGCGCTGACTCTGGGTGCGTTGGCGTTATCGGCTGCGAACCGGGCTTCGGCGGCAGCCAAGTCCTGCTGGCTCTGCTCAACTAGCGCGAGAAGGTCGTCGCGCTGCTCCAACACTCGGGCGAGTTCTTCTTGGGCTTGGAGGCGCGCTTGGGTCTCCGCCTCCAGTTTGGTCAGCTGGCCATCCCGGCTTACCTTGACGGCGGCCAGCCGTTCACGGAGGCGTTCCAGCTCTCGGCGTAGTTCCTTTAGTTCGGCGCGCTCGTTCGCCGACTCCGGAGCTTCCGTCGTCGGATCGGGCGGTGGCACGAAGCCCAGTGGCGGAGGATCTTTTGGAGCATTGGTCTTGTGGAACCAGACTCCGAGGTCAAAGCATGTCCGCACGCACGCCAGCGCCGCTCGTACGTTGCCCCAGTGAGTGTGGACAGCCCGGTTCCCCGATTTACGGACGTCATCAAAATCCTGCCGGACCTTGAGAGGAATCACTCCGGCCTGAGCGAGCGCATTGATCCTGACGGCGTGCGACGCAGAGGCGGCCACGCCGGTCTGTGTCTGTCTGACCAGCAGCTTCACCATCGTCTCGGTAAACTTTCGTGCCTTGAACATCGCCGCGTCCGGATCGCTGTAGACGTACGCCTCGGCAGAGGAACCGTCCAGTACGAGCAACGGCTCGTGCTGGAACAGGTAGCCGAAGTTGCGCGACTGTCCTGCCAGCTCTTCGATCGGGTCGACCATGTACCCTCATTCCGCATCTGGACGTTGCGAAGAACATCGCAGAATATCTAATTCTGCCGCCTCTTCCCAGAGGTTTGCGGGAGCCAGTCGAACAAGGTTGCAGCATGCGAGAGCACGCGACAGGTCAACGGCTCTGTGAGCCACCTGCCGCCGTTCCCTTGGAAGGAGGAGGCAGGAGATCCGAGCAGCGGCGCCGCCCTCCCCTCGGCGCCCGTACGATGCTCGCAAAGAGCTTGGAGGGAAGGTTGAAGATCGGTGCTGGTGACAGCCTGTCGGCAAGTGTGGTCATCCCTGACTCAGCCCAGGACCCGATCGAGGTCTACATCGATCACGTCGCCCTGTGCGTAGCCGTCGTGGAGCGCAACGGCGTCAGATCGCTCGGCTCCGACTGGGACGTACCGGGCGTCTACGTGCTTCTTGACCCTGCAAGCCAGGACGGGACGTGGGGTGGCTACGTCGGCAAGGCTCCCGCAGGCATCAAGTCTCGGCTGTCGACTCACCTCAGCCAGAAAGATCATTGGTCCCGCGCGGTACTTGTCCGCAGGGACACCAAGTACGGGTTCCACTCGGCTCAAGTCGGGTGGCTGGAAGGACGCCTGTACGACCTGTTGCAGGCGGCCACGAACGCCCGCCTCCACAACATCCGGCGCCCGATCGACGAGACGCTGCCGCCACACGATCGCCAGATGCTCGAATCCTGCGTCATGCCGTTCGTCCGCGTCCTGCGCCTTCTCGGCTACGACCCGACGCACCCAACGCCGCCACGAGGACACGAGTCGGCAGTCCCGCCCGCCCGAACACCGGCTGCGGCCAGCAAACCTGCGAGACGAGTGATTCGAGGCACGGTGCAAGATCTTCTAAGCGCTGGCCTGCTTCAAGCACACGCGAAACTGGTCTCCACCAGCAGCGCTTGGCCAGCCGAGGCGACGGTCCTGCCGGACGGCCGCATCGAGTATGACGAACGCTCCTTCAACAGCCCGTCGGGCGCGGCGGACTATGTCACCAGCGGGTCCGTAAACGGTTGGTCCTTCTGGGCGGCAGAGACCGAAACCGGCAGAGTCACCCTCGCTACCCTCCGCCAGCGCCTCAACACGTCATCCACAGACTGACCCTTTTTCTTCCTCGGGTGGTTTCGTGGTTCTCCAGCACGGCAATCACCTTGACCAGGTGGCCGGCCTTGCTGGGACTGAAGCGCGCCGGTTCGGTGGAGGCTCTGATGTGCCTCGCCGCCCGGAGCGACATCCGGGCCACCAGCTTTTACCACTCAGCAAAACCAAACAACGATCAGGCCGCTACATAACCCCGTCGGCGCCGTGAAAATCGAGGCTAAGGTTTTCTGCTGCGCCTCTTTTGCTTTTGCTTAAAAATGTCACTCCAGAGATTTCGCCCAGCCCAGCGAATTCCTATGGAAGTTGCCACTATGGCCGATGCTGCAAGCATGAGGTCGAGGGGAAGTTGAACAAGAAGAACTGGCCACGGATTGCTGCTCTTGGCGTTAAGTATCTGGGATATCAGGAGTAGGCATACTGCCCCTACGATCACTTTGATCGCAAGCTCAATGGGAACCTTAGTTGAATACTCTCTAAGTGCCGCTCCCTTGAGAGTGCTGTGACACTCGATGGTTGCTTCGCCATCAACCATGGCGGTTATCACGATACCCTGCCTCTTGCCGATTAGATCGGGCCCGAGCAAGACGCGCGTCCCGTCGGCGGTCACGTTCTGCGGAGGTGGAGAAGAGGGGGACCGCACTTCGATGCCAATGATGGAAATTACTCGAGTATTAAGCTCAAAGACGATCGGTCGATCATTATCATACGAGTCACTGGGAAAATCAGCGTCACCGGACATTAGTCCGATTTTTATTATTCGAGGGTCCTCGATTTCTTGATCCTGAAATAAGACCTTGAGTTCTCCTTTGTCTTTCACTTCCTCTGCTATCAGCTTTGGGGTTGCGGTCATTCCATACAGGAGTTGTCGCTTAGGAAGGATCGGGCGGTATCTGTTGAGTATCGCAATAATTAGCGAAATAGTTGCCGCGACGGCCGCGACGGCGCCCAGGATGACCGTTATCTTTGGTGCTCCTTGGACTGCCTGCAGCGCATAGGTGTCGATCACGGATCCAAGTAAATCAGCAAGTATCCTTAGCAGGTGCAGTGAACCCATTTCTTCCCTGCGGCGGCAGTCCGCTGGTCACAGTGTGATCGCGATGCATCGGTTGGGGCCCGAGGCAGAGAGACCCCTGGTAGACGGGTTGATCACCACAATCGCGTTGTCTGAACCAGAGGTCTCTACGTTTTTTTCGACGGGGCTGGCCTGGACCTGTCACGTTCAACGCTGAACTATGTCGCCGGACTGATGAACGTGCAGGTCATCGGCAGCTCTGGACGGCGCGATCTTGCGGATGTCTTTAGTCGCCGCACCCAACACCCCGACCTGCCCACCCTGAACAGCGAGCACCTGGCCCAACTCCCTGGCCCACCACCTCCCCGGCTGACCCGTCGTAGCCGTAAAGATTCCAGAGTCCGGAATCCGGAGCGTTGCCCGCCCCACAGAAACCCGATCCAGGCGCCGCGCTCACTACTTGGCCGGACTGGCCAGCCCCTACTGTTTGTGTCCTGGTTTGTGCTCGGCCTTCTTCTCGCTCGCAGCCTTCGAGCTTCTGGTCGAGGCGGCATGACTTCCGTCGGTCCAGTCCCCAGCTTCCTTCCCTCGTGCCAGTCCGGGTAGCCGGTGCCAGCCGACCCTCTCGATGACGCTCTCCACATCCGGGGGCAGGTGGTCGAGCACGAGCAGCTCGCCCGCCGGAAGGACGGCGGCGTGCTGCGCCAGCAGGTTCAGGCCGCCGAGGTCGATGAACGCGAGCCGAGACAGATCCAGGTGGACGCTGTGGCAGTCCTTGCTCACCTGGGTGAGCTGCTCAGCGAACACGGCGTACCGGACGGCGTCGAATTCCCCTTCGACCCGCAGCCCGTTCGGCTCGAAGGTGCGGACGATCTTCAGGATCCCGTCGTCGAACTCGGGGTTCACTTCCACGAGCACCTCGTGCAAGTGGCGCAGGGCGACAAGCTCGTCGGGCGGGCACGCGTGCCTGTCGATCTGGCAGATCGACATCGCCATGGTGCTGGACGAGACGGCGTCGCCCACCTGGTGCTCGCAGCCCAGCATCTCGCCGATGTCGGGGCGGCCCGGCTCGCTGAGGAGCCAGCTGTAGTCGGTGGTCAGTCGGACGGCGCGGAAGCCCTCACCGAACGCCGCCTCCACCTCCCGGCCGATCGTCTCCGCCATCCGGCCGGGCTGGAAGGCGCCGCGCCGGTCGAGGTAGGCGTCGCGCCGGGAGAGCACCCGGAGCTGGCCCGTCCTGCTGTAGGCCTGCACGTCCGCGCGGTGCCGGGGACCGATGCCGGGCAACCGCTCGGCGGGCGCGTCGGTCACATAGACAACCTTCTCGTTGGTCTCGAAACCCTCGCGGACGAAGTGGCCGATGACCCTGTCGCGCTCTTCATGGCTGCTGTAGGCCAGCCAGCCGTGATCTCCCGGACTCATGGCGCTGACGGATCGTCTGGTCGCCCACAGTGGGACCGATGCCTGCTTGTCCCTGGCCTCTTCGAACACAGCGGCGAGCCCCGCGGGCTGATCGACCGTACGTCGCAGCGTCTCGGCCAGTTGCGCGTCCGACGCGGAGAGCAGCGAATCCAATTCGGCGTCTGTGAGGAGAGACGACGGTTCCGCATCATGATGACGGCTCATCACGGTGTCCCCCTCTCCAGTTGCTCTGCCAGCAGCTTCTTCAGCCGCTCCCGTGCTCGTTGCAGTGCTTTGCGGACATTCTCGGCGGTCAACCCGAGTTCGCGGGCGATCTGCTCAGGTTCATATCCGTCGACATGCCACGCCATCACCTCCCGCTGTCTGACCGGGAGCGTCGCCAGCGCGGCCAGCACCTGGTCGCAGCCGGCCGCGTGATCAGCCGGGTCGACCGCCGGCGTCGATGCAGGGGACCACTGTTCTCTCAGACGGCTGGCCCTCCTTACCTCCTGGTAGTAGATGCGGAAAACGACGCGGCGAAGCCACGCGTGGGGATGGGTGATCCGGCTCCATTGGACGCAGGCCTGGGCGAAGGCTGCCTGGGCTACGTCTTCCGCGGTCGACTGCTGGGCACCGAGTCTCATGACGAACCCGACAAGCTGGTTGTAGTCCTGCTCGAAGTACTCGCTGATTTCATTTTGCACGAGGGTGTTCCAGCCACCCACCGGCGACTGCTTGGCACCGTCCGTCGTCGGACTGTCGGGACAGCGCGGCCAACAGTGGGACAGTCAGGTCGTGTGGGCGCATGCGCTCCCCGACCTCGATCACGAGAAGGCGGCCGTTCAGGACATCGATGAGGCGGCCGCCCTTGGGGGTAAGCCGGCGCACCATGGCCTCGCGGGTGCTCATCTGCTCTCGGTGGAACCGCTCCAGCGAGCGTGTCCGTAGCCACGTCGTAACCACGCCCGCGACGATGGTCGTTACGATCACCGCCGCACCGATCAGTGTTGGATCTCCGATCATGGCCCACCTTCCTCAGTCCGATCGCCTGCCGGTCGACAGCGGTCGAATCACCTCAGTTGACAGTGGTGAGTGGGATCGAGATGAGACGTGCGTGACGCTCCGGCCACAAAAAAGTTGAAAGCGATGCCTCCAGGGGGAGGATTCTCACACCGAGGAGAAGAAACCCCTCCGAACGAGCCCTGGCGAGCTCCCAGGCCCCTAGGGCGGGCGTGTCTCAAAGGCAGATCAGCCAGTCGTTGATGACGGCGATGTGGAGGGTGGCTTCGTAGCGGACGGCGAGCTTGTCATACCGTGTGGCCACGGCCCGGCGGCGTTTGAGGCGGTTGATGGCGCACTCGACGGCGTGCCGCTGCCGGTAGTCCAGCGGGCAGAACACCGGCGGGCGCCCTTCCCGGCTGCCACGCTTTGCGCGATTGCAGGCCTGGTCGGCCTTGACCGGGATCGTGCAGCCGATCCCGCGTCTGCGCAGGTTGGCGCGGGAACTGTAGGCATTGTCGGCCCGGACGCGCTCCGGTCGGGTGCGGGGGCCGCCCCGGCCACCCGCCGCACCTCGATCCACTCCAGGACAGGCCGCAACTGCGGCGAGTCTCCCCGCTGACCGGCGGTGACCAGCAGCGACAACACCTTCTGCTCCTGCTCGCACGACAAATGGATCTTGATGGTGAACCCGCCACGCGATCGTCCCAGCGCGTAATCGGCAGGCTCACCGCCGACCTCATCGGGAGGTTCGGCCTGCTCATCGGGCCGGGTGCGAGCACCGGCGGCGTGCTGATGGGCCCGAGCGATGGTGGAATCCACACCCACCTCCCAGGTGATCAGCCCGGCCGGCGTCCGCACGGCCTTGCAGCCCGGCCACGACCCGCGCCCACACGCCCGCCCGCTGCCAGCGGCGAAACAGCGAGTACACCCCCTGCCAGGACCCGTAACACCCCGGGACGTCCCGCCAGGGCGCACCGACCCGCACTTGCCACCGAATCCCATCGATGAGCTGCCTTTTCGTCCACTTCGACGGCCGACCCGGTTCCTTGGGCGCCGGCAGCAGTGGCTCCAGCACCGCCCACTGCCCATCGGTCAGGTCCAACCGCCGCGTCACCGCTAGGGTGGCCACGAGGTCTCCGGTATTCCTGGCTCTTCTTGGTCGATGAACCCTCTACCGGAGACCTCGCTGTCTAAGGATCACGACACACCGTTACACGCCGGAGTTCGAGACCGACCCTAGTTGTCCTCGGTCATGACGTTGGTGACAGGCGGCTGTTGGGTGCTCCTCCGCCCCAGCCGCAGCACCGCTTCGGAACCGATCACCTAGCGCTGGTCGGCTGCCACCGACACAGCAGGGCCCCGCCATGCCCCCTGGCGCGCGCCGGACTCAACGTCATGCTCCGTTTACGGAGCACCCCTGGGCGTGTTCCCAGAACACCGTGCCTGCGGTCCGACGTCAGCGAGACGGCCGGTGAGTTGCCGGTCAGTCTCGGCGCTGTCCTCGGCCAGAAGGCGAGGAACGCAGCGCCACATCGAGGGGGCACTGCTGCGGAACGTCTCTCCGGATATGACGGCTTGGTGGTTACGTCAGAACTCTGCACAGCCCGGATGCCCCCACTTGTCGTCAGAGCCTTGGGCGATCTTGTCCCCGGGCTTGATTTTCTCTCCGCAGCGGCAGGTACCAGGGAACTTGGCCGTGATGTCAGACGATCCAGCAGCCTTTTTGGACGCAGATCTACGACGACGGGGCCGAACGTTGTCGGCTTCCTGTGGGATCTCGTCAGCACTGGTGCCGTTGGCGACCCGCTGACTGGTCGCGGCGGCGTTGGCCGCGCGGTCGGCAAGCGCGTTGAGGATATCCCCGTCCTCTTGATGTGCCGCGACGTGCACGAACACGGCTTTGCGCCCGGTCAGCAGACCATCAATCGCCTCGATGAGGTCGCGGTTGGCGACGGGCTTCTTGGACGCAGTCTTCCACCCTCTGGCCTTCCAGCCGGGCAGCCACTTTGTCACGGCGTTGATCGCGTATGTGGAGTCCATGCGGATCTCCAGATCAGTGTCAGGGGCGGTGGCCAGTAAGAGTTGCTGCAGGGCCGCCAACTCGGCGACGTTGTTGGTCCCGTCGCCGAGTGGCCCGCACGCCCACTGCACGACGCGCTCATCGGCGTTGGCGATGACCCACCCCCACCCGGCGGGACCCGGGTTGTTCTTGCACGCGCCGTCGCAGGCGGCGATAAGGCGATTTGGCATCCGCCCATGCTTGCAGGCCGCTGGTCGCAAGGAGAGCCGATCGAGATTACTCCGTGCTGTCCGCTGTCCTCCCGCTGATGACTTCCGTGGATACCAGGCGCTTGATCACTGGCGTGTCCGGCCAGCAGCCCTAAGAGGTCATAACAGAATGCGCATGTAGCGCGACATGTAATGGCGGGCGGGTGTGGTGTGGGCGGGTGCGTAAGGGCGAGCAACCCCCATGGATCGTGCCCGACAGCCTGTGGGAGCGGATCGAGCCGCTGCTGCCGAAGGTGGAGCGCCGTAAGCGCCACGCCGGGCGGAAGCGGCTGGAGGACCGCCGGGTGTTGTGCGGGATCTTGTTCGTCCTGCATACGGGGAACCGGTGGGAGTTCCTGCCTCAAGAGCTGGGGTTCGGGTCGGGCATGACGTGCTGGCGGCGGCTGGCCGAGTGGCACCGGGCGGGCGTGTGGGACAGGTTGCACCGGCTGCTGCTGGAGGAGTGGCACGCCGCCGGGCAACTGGACTGGTCCAGGGCGGTGATCGACAGCTCCCACGTCCGGGCATTGAAGGGCGACCCAAAACCGGTCCGAGCCCGGTCGACCGCGGGCGGCCGGGCTCCAAACACCATCTGCTGACCGAGGGCCATGGCATCCCGCTCGTGGTGTCGTTGACCGGCGGAAACCGTAACGACGTCACCCAGTTGATGCCGCTGCTGGAGGCGGTGCCACCGGTCCGGGGCCGGGTCGGCCGGCCTCGGCGAAGACCCGGGCGGCTGCTGGCCGACCGCGGCTACGACCCCGGCAAGTACCGCCGCCTGGTCGGGGCCAAGGGCATCAAACCGATCATCGCCCGCCGCGGCAGCCCCCACGGGTCAGGGCTGGGCGTCCACCGCTACATCGTCGAGCAGACCATCGGCCTGCTGCACTGGTTCCGCCGCTTACGCATCCGCTGGGAGGTCCGCGACGACATCCACCAAGCCTTCATGACCCTCGCCGCAGCCATCATCAGCCGACGACGCCTCGTCCGCTGATTCTGTTACGACCTCTAAGAGCGTGTCTCACGTGGGTGCGGTGTGGTCTGCGGGATAATGAGGGATCGTGTCGTCGGATCTTGCGTTGCGGCTGGCGCCGGATGAGTTGTGGGAGCTTGCCGAGCCGCTGATCCCCAAGTTCGCGCCGCGGCGGCAGGGTGGCGGGACGGCGGCGGTGAGCGATCGGGCGGTGTTCGCCGCGATCGTGTACGTGCTGACCAGCGAGTGTGCGTGGCGGCATCTGCCCGCGGAGTTCGGTGTCAGTGTGCCGACCGCGCATCGCCGGTTCACCGCCCGGACGCGGGCGGGGCTGTGGCCGCGCCTGCACCGGGCGGTGCTGGACGAGCTGGGTGCGCGCGGGCAGGTGGACTGGGCGTCGGTGATCGTGGACGCCGCGGCCGTCCGCGCGAAAAGGGGGGCACGCTGACGGGCCCCAATCCAGTCGATCGGGGCAAGAAGGGCAGCAAGGTCCACGTACTGTCCGATGCTGTGGGGTTGCCATTGGTGGTCGCGGTGTCGGCGGCCAACGTCCACGACAGCCAGGCGCTCAAGCCGCTGCTGATGGCGTTGCCGGCGATCCGATCGCGCCGTGGCCCGCGTCGGCGGCGGCCGGTGAAGATACGCGCCGACAAGGCGTACCACTCCGCCGACCACCGGGCCTGGCTGCGGCGACGCGGAATCGTGCCGCGCATCGCCCGGCCCGGCATCGAGTCCGGCGAACGCCTGGGCCGCCACCGCTGGGTCATCGAGCGGACGCCGGCCTGGCTGTTGGGCTACCGGCGCCTGACCATCCGCTACGAACGCCACGGCCACCTGTTCAACGCCTTCCTCGTCCTCGCCGCCACCATCACCTGCTACAGGAAGCTCACCAAACAGCCCACATGAGACACACTCTGAGTAAGAGACTCGCCGCACCCAATCCTTGGACATCGGACGCCTGCGGAACGCCAAGGTCGTCCTTCACCGGCGGCGATAAGTCTCCGCCGAGCAGGAGGAGCCGACGACGAAGGCTTGGGGCCTCTACCGGTTAGGGCAGTAGCGCCAGCCGGCCCCCGGTTTACGGTACGAGCATCGGCTGGACGCGTACTGCCGTCCACCGAGCCTGTACAGCGCCCACGTCGCTACGGGTGTCGAGGTCAAGGCCCTTCGAGGCCCGCGCAGAGAAGCCGTCGTGATGCACGACCGTCCGGCGAGCACGTGGGGTCCGCCAGGAACTGGAGCATCATGTCGCACAAGAAGCAGTCCACCGACCGGCTGCGTGCCCGCCGAGCAGCGCGTGGTGGCAAAAAGTACACCCGGGCTCTACGCGCCGGTGGAAACCGCGTAACGGTGAACTCCGAAACCATGGCCGGCGCCTCGCCGAAGTCGCTCGCGGATCCGACTTTTGCCACCGTGCGAGAGCAGACGCTGGAGTTGGCGGCCAGCCTGGCCGTCAACAGGGGAGGCTCTGACTAGGTGTCCATGCAGGTCAGCGCGGTTTCGAGCCTCGGAAACAAAGACCCGGGCAGACGTCGCGACAAGACGGTATTGAAGGCCAATCATTTCGACCTCGCCTACCCAATCGACCTTGATCGGACAGTCGAAGGCAATATACCCGACCTAACCACCATTCAGCAGCTACTTAGAGAGTGTCTCATGTGGTTTGTGGGCGGCCTGCGGGATAATGCGGGACTGTGTCGTCGAATCTTGCGTTGCGGCTGGTGCCGGATGAGCTGTGGGAGCTTGCCGAGCCGTTGATCCCCAGGTTCGCGTCCCGGCGGCAGGGCGGCGGGACCGCAGGGGTGGACGATCGGGCGGTGTTCACCGCGATCGTGTACGTGTTGACCAGCGGCTGCGCGTGGCGGCATCTGCCGGCGGAGTTCGGGGTGAGCGTGCCGACCGCGCACCGCCGGTTCAGCGCCTGGACCAAGGCCGGGCTGTGGCCGCGGCTGCACCACGCCGTCCTGGACGAGCTCGGTGCCCGCGGACAGGTGGACTGGACGTCGGCGATCGTGGACGCCGCCGCCGTCCGCGCCAAAAAAGGGGCACGCTGACCGGCCCCAACCCGGTCGATCGCGGCAAGAAGGGCAGCAAACTCCACATCCTGTCGGACGCCGCCGGGCTGCCGCTGGTGGTCGGTGTCTCGGCCGCCAACCTCCACGACGGCCAAGCCCTCAAGCCACTGCTGATGGCGCTGCCGGCGATCCGGTCCCGGCGCGGCCCACGCCGCCGACGACCGGTCAAGCTCCGCGCCGACAAGGCCTACCACTCCGCCGAGCACCTGAGCTGGCTGCGGCAACGCGGTATCACCCCGCGCATCGCCAGGCCCGGCATCGAGTCCGGCGAACGCCTGGGCCGCCACCGCTGGAAGATCGAGCGGACGCCGGCCTGGCTGTTGGGCTACCGGCGCCTGACCATCCGCTACGAACGCCACAGCCACCTGTTCAACGCCTTCCTCGTCCTCGCCGCCGCCATCACCTGCTACAAGAAGCTCGCCAAACAGCCCACATGAGACACGCTCTTAAGGTCATCAAAACAGGCCTGCCATACAATTTTTGCTATAAAGACGACTCGGACCTTAAAAACATCTTTATAGAGGTCCCGTCCGGCGATTTCACAGCCGACGAAGCTTTCAGGCTGATCATAGATACCATAGCCGGCCGATGGCAGGTGGTCGCCCTACCCGGCTACGCGATCATGTACGGTGATGCGCCGGAGAAATATCCAAGTGCCTTTCGGTACTACAGGAATCAAGTCGCGCAGGACGTTGCTCCCAAAAGTGCACCTGCAGGCGACATCGAGGAGGCGGAAGAAGGATAGAGCTGACCCGCCGCGGGGTCGATGTGGATTTCTGATCGCCAGCTAAAGTGACGGTGCGGCAATTTTATCGACCTATTCCGCTGGCAAGAAACAGAGCCGTCCACCCTACTTGTAGCCGCCAAGAATAGTCCACTCCCTGACTCTACTTTCCCAGTGCTGCATCTATCTGTATGTCAATTGAGCGCTCAATGTTTGCGACCACATTCTGCACCGCAGTCTCGAGCGGTTCAAATTCATCTTCAATCAACCCGTATTTGGACAGCAACTCGTGTTTGTCTTGCATTGATCGTACTTCCGCAGCAGCTGTGCGCCATCCGGCAATAGTTTCGTAGGTGACAGGAAAGCTGCGCTTGTGGAATTCTTTTGGATTCGCAAAGAAGGACAGGTCTTCCCTTTGGCGTTGGACATACCGGAGCACGTCACCTTCTTCGTCCATGAAGCCATTAGCATATTCCAGCTCCTCGATAAAGGTTTCGATCCGCGCGAGCAAGTGCTCGCTTAGCGCCTCGGCTACTTTATGAGTGTCCAACCCGATCTCCGCCCTAAGGGTTTCGGCAATTTTTTCAGGAAGATCGAAATAAGCAGGATTGAAGTGCCGCACATCCTCTTCGATGAATTTCTTCAGTTCTGGGCCGATGTCTGAACTCGTGCCAGCAACTATGGGTCTAAAAATCCCGAACATGTCGCACGCCGAATCGAAATACACCATCGCGGCGGGCGCCAATATCTCCCTACGATGCTGATCGCGATGGTATGTCTCGTTCCGATACCCGTGCAACTTATGCAGAACTGGCTTGATCTCAGAAGGAAGCTTTCCTTTCTCGATTAGAAAGTCGACTTTACCGCCAAAGCTGCCCAGAACCTTCTTCCGGCGTGTTTTGGAGGTGAAACGCTGCTCCATGTCGGATATTTGCTCCCGGATTGCTTGCACTTGCTCCTCTGTCAGGTCCGCGCCGGGGTGTTTGAGACCGCGCCTAAAATTGTCGGCCATGTTGGCTACAGGCTGCTCCAGATAGAAAATCTGTGTCGCCATACGCTGCATGGACAACTCCACCACGTTATCGAGCAGGATCAAGGCCAGGCGCAGATGCGGCACCGTGTCGATCGTGACCAAGCGTTTGGCCTCCTCCATCTGGACAACGAGCAGTTCGAGGTCATGAAAATAGTTCCTGTCAGCCTGTTCGGTGTTCATATGCGCAACTCCCTGATCGGTCTGCCCTCGGTGTGCCCTGTGGTATAATACCGGAGTATCCGGATATCCTTCGGCGAACTCCTCCCTTCAATACCTGGCTAACCGGCATTTGGTCACCGGGCGCGGCGTACCAAGTTGCCGCTGGGGCCTGCACGGCGTCCGCTTTAGGGCACGTGCGCTCCGTCCGTCGGCTACGGAGGGAAGTAGTGAACGAGGGGAAGTCAAGGGTACTGTACGCCCTTATCGCGGTCCTCGTAGGTCTAATCACCGGGATGACCGCAGGTATTCTGAAGTCGATAGACGGGGGGACGGTAGCTAGCGCCTTCCTCTTCGGCGGCGGTGCGTTCGTGACCTCCGTAACGACGGTGCTCGCCCTAATGACCGTCGTTGGGCTATTTGAATCCACAAAGGGATGACACATTGGGTCCCCGGCCGCAATTGGCTGGGGACCCACTCTCAGATCTATCGGTCTCGGGACCGACGTAGGTCATTGTCATCAGGTAAATCCATGACTAATCCTGGCCGCTAACTTGCATGCGAAGCCGATTGGTCAGACTTCGTAGAATTTCCTTGGATCGTTTATTGCTTGTGCCAGTTCGCCGTATATCCGGCAGGGGCGAGAGTCAACGCCGGCTTCAATTTCGTGACTCATAGGGCAAAACCCGTGCGCTAGCTTATCTAGCGCATCCTGCGCTGACTCACGTGAAGCCCAGTATCCGAGCCCAGGGAGCCCAATGACCTCCACCCCCGGCAACATTCGGCTTTCAGTTGCAACGATAGTACCCGGCCAGGATGTGCTGGGCAGCGCCGCGCGGGACGTTCTACGGCAGAGCGCCTCGTGGCGTGCTCGGCGCCGTAGACCGACTACGGTCAGCGTACGCGAGTGATCGTGGTCAGCGGCGTCGTTGGGCATCGCCGACGGTGAACGTTCGCGTGATCGTCAGCCGCCCGGCCGACGGATGGGTGTCGGGTGTGCGCCCATGCTGTATATACCCCTAGGGGGTACCACGCGCATGGCTGCAAGATCGCCATCCGCCCCACCACCATCCCCCGCGATCGCCACGTTCGCGGCCCGTAGCTGCGTGTCCGCCATCTCCGACGTAATCGTGACCTGAACGTCCACCTGGTTGCCCTGCTTGTCGTGACGCATCTGGACGGCGAAGGCGTCCAACAGACGCCGCAAGATCGGCTCAGGCAGCAGCTCAAGGTCGACCGTCCCCGTCGGGCACTGCTCCAGCAGCTCGGGACAGGGCGCCACCGGAGTCGCCTCCCGAAGTTCACGCAGTGCAGCCTGCTTGGCCTCCAGGTCCGCGCCGATACGCGTGGTGCGCTCATTGATGGAATTCACGAACGCAGGCGTAGGCTCCTCGGCGGCCTCCAACGAGTCCAGGACGCGTTCCTTGCGCCGCTTCAACTCCGCGATCTGCCGCTCGACCGCCACCAGCCGCTCCCGGTGCTCGATGAGATGGCTGTCATCAAGCCGGGCGATCATCGCGCGCAGCCGTTCACGACGATGAGGCCCGAACACCTCACGGTTGAAGAACTCGATCAAGCCTGCCGTGGTTAGGGGATCTGGAACTGGGACGAACTGTTCCAGGCAGATGGTCTGCCGTCGGAATTCATATGCCGAGGGTGATCAGATCGATCGCATGTAGGCCCTACGGCATCCGCGTTCACCGGCGGGGTTATCACGTGGCCTTCGGCCGTGGAGGCACAGATGCTTCTGGGGGGTGAGAAGGTGCGGCAATGCGAGACACGAGAAACCTTTTGGCTGGCCCGTTGGGCGGTCGCCATGCCCTACGGGCTGCCGTGTGTCCTCGCGGACGTGCCAGCTGTCCCTCGCAGGAATCGCGTCCTCTCAACGACAACCGGGCCGATCCGGGATTGCGATCACTTGGCCGGGCGGTTCCCGAACTGGTCGAGGTGCTCTTTCATGACGTCGAGCGCGGGTTCTGCGAAGCCGTCCGGCTGCAACTGGAAGGAGTGGAGGCGGGGCTGGGCGCCCTTGTTGTAGCCCATAACCTTGCCGTCGCCGTGGCGTCCCTCGTCGGACTCGACCTTCAGCAGACCAAAGGCACGGAGGGTCTTGTGCGCCTGGTACGTGTCCCGGCCGATGCCATAGTGCAGGAGCCGTTCCTCGGCTGCGATCTTGACCCATGCGCCCTGGTGGCCATGCTGGGTGACCGCGGTGAGCATCATTAGGAGAGCGAGCTCGGCGTCCTCCAGGAGGTGGATCCAGCCGTTGCTAAACAGGCCGGAGGGCAGGGCGAAGGTCTTCTCTCCCCGCGGCGGGACGACATAGGGGGCCGGGTCTCCCAGGTCTCGGGCCCCGCCTTCGTCGAGGAGCCGGAAGCCGTGGTACTTGTCGTACCGCTTGTTCTTGTTGGGCAGATGGACAAGTTGGACGTCGGAGCTGGAAAGCGTCCGGAGGGCTGATACGACCTGGCGCCGCTTCTTGCTGGCCCTGTCGACGGCGACGGAGCCAGCCATCTGGGGCTCCACCGGGACTGCTACCAGGTCGATCCAGCCGACGTCGCCCCCGGTCGCGATCAGTGGAAGGTCGTTTCCGGGCTGCCCGCGTCTCGTCTGCATCTGAGCCGCGCAGAGCGCGATCAGGTAGAAGCGCAGGGCGAGACCGGCCTTTAGCAGACGTGTCGCCGGGGGGCGTTCTTCGGGAGACGGAAGGGCTCGGTCCGAGACCCCATCCTTGGCTGGCTCGCTGCGGTAGATGAAGTGCACGCGTACACGCACGTTCTCCGGCCACTTGCGGCTCAGGCGGCTCAGACTCGATGCGGCTTTGTCGAGGTAGGGCTCGGTGCGGACGAGACGGTCGTGGCGCGTGCCATCCGTTCGCGTTCCTTCGGCGACGCCATGAGGTAGGCGAAAGAGTTTTTCGCCATGGAGACTGACCTCCTGAACTCAACGTCATAACCCGCCTGATTTCTGGCTACGTGTGACTATGTTGACATCTCATCCTCTGGCGGGTTACCGCGCGCTCTCAGCCTACTCGCGTGCGGGGGCGTTCGTCCGAATGATGGAGGTCAGCACCGCCCGCCAAGACGAACGTGGCGGGCCCGACGCCCGGGGCCATCCGGGGCCGGGCCCAGTGCGGCGCATCCTCCGAGTGATGGGAAGACGCATGCCCAGAGTAGACGTACCTCACAACCGGACTCCAAAGCCCCCGTTC
Source organism: Actinomadura terrae (assembly GCF_022751215.1). Classification (GTDB taxonomy): domain Bacteria; phylum Actinomycetota; class Actinomycetes; order Streptosporangiales; family Streptosporangiaceae; genus Spirillospora; species Spirillospora terrae. The sequence goes on from NZ_JAICDG010000004.1 coordinate 21,657, forward strand.
ACGACACGCACCCTGCTGATCGTGGTCCTGACCCTGGTGACCGGCGGCATCGTCGGCCTCGGCGTCGGCATTTCGTCCGCCGTCGGGGCCGTCCTGATGCGGGGCGTCGGCCTCCCCACCGCCCTCGCGATCGGTTGTGTCGTCGGCATTGGTACCGCGATCTTCACGGGGCTGAAGGCGGCCGTCTTGCTGAACCAGCTCGTGGCGGAGAAGCCCGCCTGACCTGCGGTCGGACTGTGTCGCTGTCGCGTGTGGACGCGCCAGCGGCACGGTCCGTTCGGGAGTCGGCTGCTGCCCATGCGTTCGGTGAGGGTCTCCTTCCAGGTCTTCAGCTTGTCGCCCTTCTCGGGGCTTCTTGTTCGCGCCGCCGACCTCCTCGGTGGAGGCCGGTCCCCCGTCGCCGTCGCCTGGGCGGCTGTGGCGCACGGAGACGCACTCAGGAAGTCCTCCCGGATCTGTTCATCTGGTCGTCCAGCCCGATCGGCTCGCCGTGGTCGAGGTCGATCTCGTCTAGGTCGATGAGCTTCATCACCCGGTCGAGGGACTTCCCGTTGAAGTTCGCGCGCGCCAAGGCGACCTCGACAGCGGAGCGCGCGAGGGGCAGTTCGTAGCGCAGCTCGGTGTGCGCGATGGCGCGGCCCTCGGCGCGCTTCACCCTGGCGTATACCTGCTCCCCGATAAATCCGCCGGTGTCGTCCTTCTGGTCGTCGTCGTTCTTGCCGCCCTCCTTCTTCTTGGCCGCGGTCTTCTTCAGGGCCGGGCCGCCGTCGGCGTCGGCGTCGTCCTTGCGGGCCTTGCCGGTGTGGGGGTCGATGTCGTGGTCGTCCAGCCAGCGGCGGCGCGTGGCGCTCTCGCGGTTGGCGCGCTTCAGCTTCGCCTGCGCGCGCTCCCCCTCCTCCCGCGTCGGCGGGGTGTAGTCGTCCTCCTCATCGTCTGAGCCGCTGCCCTCCCCGCCGCTATTGTTGTTGTCGTCGGGGCTGTCCGCGAGACATGCTCGACCACGTCCCGGCAGACGTCGAGCACTACCAGGGCGCGATGCTTTGGGAAGTCCCTGCGGCCGCTGTGCTCGGTGAGCGTGACCGCTGGGGAAATCGCTGGCCATCGTGTTCAGGGCCTGACCGTTCCCTGCCGCCCATGGGTCGACCCCTGGTCTGTTGGCGATGCTCTTGCTGGTGGCGCGGGCAAGCAGGGTAGCGCTCAGAGGATGAACCAGATTGTCAGTGGCGGCTGGTAGGTCTGTTGCTCTGTCGATCAGCTTCTCCGGGGGGAGGACGTACAGGTATGGCGGGAGAGCGCTACGTCGACCACGAGATCCTCAAAACCTTCGCGCAGCGCAAGGTAAACGTGCCGACGGAGGAGGCAAAGGAGCGCCGCCGTCAGGTGAACCACCTGCGGGAGCGGCTGGAGGACTACATCGCGGACCACCCGGACTTTGACCTGGTGAAGCTCCGCGCGTCTGGCAGCACAGCCAAGCACACGGCGATCCGGCGTAGAAGTGGCACGGGGTCCGATGCGGACGTTGCCGCCTATCTACAGACCACGGATACCGACATCGAGGTTTCGACGATGCTGAGCTGGCTCCGAGACCGCTGCATCGAGGTCTATGGGGCCACGAAGGAAGTGGACGACTTCAAGCTGTCGGACCATGCCGTTGGGATCACCATGCGTGGCAGTGGTTTGAAGATCGACGTCGTGCCGGTGCTGTACACCGGCGAGCCGGATGACAGGGGGTACCTGGTCACCGCCGACGGCATCAAGGTGCTCACCTCGGTCACGCTCCACCTGCAGTTCATCCAGACGCGTAAGGACAAGGCCGGCGGCGGATACCGGGAGGTTATCCGGCTGCTGAAGGCGTGGATCCGCGAGAACAAGGAGATTGACCCAGAGCTGCGTTGCAAATCGTTCCTGCTCGAACTCCTGGTGGCCCACCTCTGGGACGTCGGCTGGAACGGCAAGCCGCTCCAGGTCGAGGACTATCCGGCAGCGATTGAGCAGGTTCTCTCCTACATCGTCCACACCGGCCTGAGGACGCCGATCGTGTTCACCGACTACTACAAGGCCGAGGCGGTGGAGGCGACGGCGCACCCGATCCAGGTCTGGGACCCGGTTAACCCGGAGAACAACGTCGCGTGCGGCTACATCGAGCAGGACCGGCAACGGCTGGTGAACCACGCCACGATCGCCCTGGAGACCATCTCGATGGCCGCCTACGCGGCCACCAAGAGCGAGGCGCTCGATGCCTGGCGCGAGCTGTTCGGTCCCGCCTTCCCGGGAGAGGGATCATGACTGGTTCCTACACGAGATCCGCTTCCGCTTCGTTCACGATCACCGACGCCCGGTATGTCGGAGGCAGAGTCGGCGCCGATCTGCGTCTCCTGCACAACCTCTACGGCAAGCCCGGCCTCGATAACATCGAGAACTACGCCGAGGAGGTCGCGGTCCTCTTGGACCGCGGATTCCTCGACACCGTGGACTACGGCTTCCGCGATACAACGACTAACGCTTGGAAGTTCCGCCTGCGATACAAGGCGACGGTCGGCGGCCAGCTCACGGACTCACGGCCAGGAAGCTTTCCGGACCCGGTCGACCTCACCGGCCACGGCTTCCACAGCCACCTGGCCCACAGCTCTTCCTTCTGGCTCCTGACCAGCAGTGAGCAGGCCGAGTTTGAGCAGAGCCTCCCGATCTCCCGGACGACAGGCACTGCCCCGAGCGCTCTCACGGGCATCACCACTACGGGGCACGGCTACGCCCGCAATGGCGCTGGCGTGTCCCGCGACGTCTACGTCGCCTACTAGTCCAGCGTCATCGGCAGGAAGAATAAATACGTGACCAGCCAAGACGACCTGTTCCACCCCGTCATCGAACTGCCCGAGCCCACCCGCCGCGCACGCTACGACCGCCTAGTTGGCCTCGACGACACAAAACTCCGCCTGCGCAAAGAATCTGCTCTCCTCGCGGACCCCCACCGGCTCCAGGCTTGGGCCGCCGCCTATCACGGCGGGGAGGTCGCTGCTCTCACCCTCTTTGCGGATCGGGCGCCGCTGTTCATCTTCGGCGGCGACGTCGGCTCCGGTAAGTCGGCCCTGGCCGAGTCCTTCGGCTGTGACCTCGCCGACTTTCTCGAACTGCCCGTATACCTGTACCGGCTCAAGCTCGCCACTCGTGGCAGCGGCCTGGTCGGTGAGATGACCTCACTCATCGGCGACGCCTTCACCCACATGCACATGATGGGCAAGCGCGTCTCCGGCTCTCGCGGTGCGCGCGCCGTGCAAATCCTCCTCGTCGACGAGGCCGATGCCCTTGTGCAGTCCCGCGGGGCCCAGCAGATGCATCACGAGGACCGAGCCGGCGTTGACGCGTTCCTGGCCGGCATCGACAGCCTCGCTGGTGCCCGACTCCCGGTCGTCGTGGTGCTGTGCACTAACCGGCTCGCCGCTCTCGACCCCGCCATCATGCGTCGCGCAGCGGCCACCTTCACCTTCAGTCGCCCCAGCGATGAGCAGCGCTACGCGGTCCTCAGCCAGGCACTCGACGGGCTCGGCATCCGGCCGGAAACCGTCCGCAAGGTCGTTGAGCTCACCGGCCCTAACGGCGACCAGCCCGGCTACACGTTCTCCGACCTGACCCAGCGCCTCGTCCCGGCCGCCGTCTTCCGCGCTTTTCCCGACCGGTCGGTCACTGATGAAGACCTCCTCGCCCTCGCCGAGGAGCTGGAGCCGACCCCTGTCTTCACCGAGAGACGCTGATGACCCATCTGCCCGCGGCTGGGCCTACCAGCGTTCGCACCACCGGCGACTACTACCAATGGCTCGTCGCATGGGATGCCTGCCTGTCCCTTCTTCGGGAGACCGCCGCCCACTCGCACAACCCCGTCCGCGCAGTCGGCGTCGAACTTGAGGGCGCGGGCAATCTCGACGACGTTGTCCTGCTACGTGAAGCACCTCCAAACACCTACAAGCAAGTCAAATACGCAGTTGACAGCGCTACACCAGTCAACGAGGATTATTTGACCAAGCCCAGCGCCAACGGTGGTCCGTCGATCCTCACCAAGATCGCCAGGACATGGAAGATGCTCACGGCGGACAGCGGCAGCGCCGACCTACGCCTGGTCAGTAACCGGGCGGCCGACGCCGCAGACGTCCTAATGGCGGGCCGCGACGCCCGCACCGGCCTCCTGATGCCCAAGGCGGCCATGGGCGGGACCAGGTCCGACCGAGGCAGGGCCCGCGCCCGGTGGGCACAGGAAGCCGAGCTAACCGAGGCCGAGCTCATCGATCTCCTGTCGGTGCTGCGCTTTGACCTGCCTCTGGACATGGTCTGGTATCAGGAGAACCTCCGACTCCTAATGGCTGTCACCGGGCTTCGCCACGACCAGCGGGCGCTTGAGGAAGGAGCCGCCTGGGTCGCCAAAGTGGTCCGCGAAGGTCGACGTGAACTCACGTTGACAATGGTCACGGCCGCCGTCGCCGAGCTAAACCTGAAGGCTGGCCCAGCCCGGGCAGTACTGTCAATCGCTACCCTCAAGCCGGACCCGTTGGCGTCGGACGCCGACCATGCCATCGACTGGGTCGACCGCTTCGAGGGCGACTCCGACTATGCCAAACGTCGTCCCCTGTCGCCGAATACCTGGGCGCAGCTACAGGCAGACATTGAGGCTGCACCGGGAGCCCTGCCTGCCGGGACTACCGCCGTCTCCGTCACGGGCAGTATCCGTCTCGCGCCGGCCTTCCTAGTCGGTACCACCTTCCGCATGGTCACCGGTACCGACCTCGCGGTGGTCCAGCGCGGGAGGACCGGTAGTCAGCTCTGGTCCACCTCCGACCCATTCAACACCGCGTTGGCCCCGGGAGTCGACGAGTACGAGATCGGCCAAGGCGACGAGGTCGCCATCGCCATCGCCGTCGCGACGGACCCCACTGAGGACGTCCTGAATTACCTGCGTGAGCAGAATGTCCCCGTCAGCAAGCTCATCGTCCTCACCCCGTCGAGCGGCACAGCGAACGACGGCTCCGTCCCCGACAGCATCGCCGCAAATGCCTTGGCTGTTGGCATCCGCGATCATCTACGCCGCTCTACTCGGCGGGTGCAGCGAATGTACCTCTTCCTCGCTTGCCCGATGGGACTTGCTGTTTTGCTAGGCAACCGATGGAATCGACTATGTCAGACCGTCGTGTATGAGGACATCAAAGTTGAGAACGGATATGAACCTGCATTCATTGTGGAAGCATAGAGTGGCCCGACTTGAGAAGCCACAGCCAAATTGACGATTTACAACGAGAGTCGCGATGACCTGAATTTTCCCCAGCAACGTCGACAGATTCGATCGACTGCACAAAGTCTCAACATCGTTGCTTATCGTGCGAGTGCAAAGTGAATAAGGTCAAGCTTTACCAAAGACGTAGCCGTGAGTCTATTCTGTTCGAATTGCTAAAACAATCTTGGTTGATCGTATTGGGCATTGCAGACAGGACCCAACCATCGGCTCTATCGAGAATAATTAGAGGTTTGACGAGGGTGAGCGAAGTTCCAGCCCCTAACCAAACCCCTGCAGGCGTAAGACTTCAGCGGTCCGCCCCGAACATTCTGGTAGCTGCCCGATAGCACTGGCCGCTTGATATGTCAGCATCGAAATTCTGGGTCCTCCGATCCCTCACCCACACCTAAGCCCTCCGCGCCATCGACCCCTTCAACAACCGCGTCCGCTCCCCCGCAAGCACACCCGTCCAAGCAAGCTAACCTCTGCACGGCAAATCTACCTCCGACCCTAATTCACCCAGGCGAGGTCGAAATAGGAGATCGTTCCTCTCACATGGAGAGATACCACTTGGTCGTCAAGAAGAACGTACACCCACGGGGGGACCACTGCCAGCACGAAGCGGGTAAACGGAATGCGACCCAACGCCTCTAACTACTCTCACGCCCCCTCGTGATTGACCGAACTGCGCAGACTATCAACGAGCACCATACAGGCCATGTCGGGTAGCCACTGATCAACTGAGCGCGAGGCCCATACACGGCCATACCATGTATCGGCCCAGGATGGCGCAACGACAGGTCGTAGCTATCAACTAGGACGCGCTAGACATCATCGACCGGGGTTACGGCGACCATGCACAAACGGTTGTGATCACCCCGGCGACATGGGCCGCGCGGTTAGGGGATTGGGAAGTGGGACGGGATCGTTATTTGGCAGCGGTGGGCGGTCGGGTTGTGGGTGCAGCCATGCGCATGGTTTCCCGTAGGGGGTACCACATAGACCGGCACGCGCTTCCATCGCGCCGGTGTCGATCGCCGTGCATGCCGCGTCATGCTGGGTGCCTGCGATTTCGGACGTGATGATGACTTCACACTCCGCCCAACCCAACGTTGTGGGGGTCGATGAGCACCTCGGCCTTGGACTGCTTGGTCCATACCTCGAACCCGGTGTAGCGCGGATTCCTCAGCAACGCCAGCACTGTCCCCACCGTCCAGCCCGCTCCGTTCCGGTGCCGGTTACAGGCAGGATCATGCGCCGAGGGACACGGGACGCCGTCGGCGTCCAGTACTCCGGCGATGCGCCGCGCGCCGTACCCCGCAAGACGCAGGGCGAAGGTCTGCTCCACGATCGGCGCCGCCTCCAAGTCGAGTTCCAGCCGATGGCTCCGCGCCCCCAAGCCACCATCGCCGGGTGGGGATGCGGGCCCGCATCGGCCAGCCGATACACATAAGGCGGCCGACCGCCCAGGAAACGTCCCTCGAACTCAGCCTGCGCCGACATGGCCGTCCGGACCCTCTCTACCAACAGGTAGTCGACGCCATCGAGGACCAGATCGCCAAAGGCGAGCTCGGCCCCGACGACAAGGTCCCCTCAGCGAAAGTCATCTCCGAGACCTTCAACGTCGCCAACATGACCGCCCAACGCGCCCTCCGCGAACTCCAACAGCGAGGCGTCGCCGGCCGCGGCAGCTTCGTCCGCCCCGACGCCGTCACCCGCCTGGCCAAAACAGCACAGCCGATCACCGTCGACGCCCAATACCGCGCCGCCATGAACGACCTCCGCGAAGCCTCCCGACAGGTCAACGCCGCCTTCGAAGAGGCCGTCGCATCGACAAGATCCTCCAAGCCCGCCGCGACGTCGACGACTACTGGAGCGCCCAACACCCCCAGGTCGTCGAACTCACCCTGTACAGCCACCGCGTCAGCCAAGCCGGACGCAAGATCGAAGGCGTCCTCAACGAGGACTGAAAGCTCCTGAACCACACCCCGAACCGAGGTAGCTGGCTGAAAACTTTTCTACAAGTATCAAAAGCGCGCCTCCGGCGCGCCGCAGGCTACGCCCGCCCGGGACGGGCACGCCTCCTGCCTCCGGCCCAGCAGCCCGCCCGGCAACAAGGCCACAGTGACCCGCACAGCCTCGGCAGCCCGAGGCAAGGGGCAGCTGACTGCGGAAGCGTCAGAGAGAGCTGACGAACGACCGCTGTCAGCCCACCCAGCCTTCCCTCCGACGGCAGCGACATCGGTCGAGCAAAGTACGGCCGGGCGCCACTGGGGCGAGGCGAGGACGTACCTTGGCCCTAGCGAGCACCGCTCCGACACCGCGACGCCTACGCAGCTCCGGCGGGTTGTAGGAACCCTACAACCCGAACCACAGCTTGACGGCAACGGGGGCGGACGAAACCCCGCCCTACCTGCAGGTCATCACCAGCGTGTCATCAGCCACCATCCGGGAAAAGGCGCCGAATATGATCAACGTCTGAACCCGCCTGGATAACGGCATCGAAGCTGTATGTATCGTCACAGAGAACTAGCTCGATTTGTGGCGGTATGAGGCCTCGAAACCAAGCAACGAAATCGGCCACAGCACCCTCTTGTCCATCAAGATAGACACATTGACCCGATTCGTGCATGGACCCTTCGACTTCAGCGTCCCCCTGACCGTAGTTCCAAGTCACGTCGAGAACTGGATCACTCCGATCGGCCGGCCCACCTATTTGAGCTTCGGTCCATCGCGATGCGATCTTCTCAATCAGAGACTCCCTCTGCACTGACCACGAGTCGTCCTGGACGACCAGCAAGTACGTCATGTCACCCTACCCTACGACCACTTGGCCAGGGATACCGTACCTGGCCATGAGGCCCTCGAAGTACGGTACAGCCCCAGACTCGTTCGTGATCACCCGCAGATTGGTGAAGGGATTTGATGAATCACCGATCACATCAGCATATCTACTGAATTCGCTTTCGGTTTTTGTGTTGATAAAGCCTCTGATCTTATCCGGGATTCCAGACCCAGGCACGAACGGACTCCGCCCGGGATTGCCTACGTACTTCGCGTCGAGAAGTGTCGTGGTTCCTTCGATCCCGTCCGCCCAAACCTGGGACCCGCCTCCGACACAGAGTTGTTCGCACGGGCCCGTATGCGCCACTTGATACCCATGGCTTGGACCACTTCCTACCGCAGGCCGTGTCTTTTCCACTCCCGGAAGAAGCGGACCCATTCCGCAGTTGTGGACTAGAACCGAGGTGTCGCCGGCCAGTACGTAGTAGGTGTGGGTGTCGGCGATGGTGAGGTCGTGGACGTAGGGGTGCGTCGCCAGCTGGGTGGTGTGGGTGACCTGGCGGGTTTCACCGGAGGGAGTGCGGAGTTTGGTGCCGGGCTTGAGGTGGTCGACACGGATCCAGGTGTTGTGTCCGGCGTCCCAGAAGCGGTGATGTTCGGTGGCGAGGATGACACCGGCCTTGCGGTGCTTGCCGCTGGCCACGGTGATCTGGAAGAGGCCGGTGTAGTTGGTGCCGCCGAACGCGGCGAGGACCGTCTTGGTCGTGGTCTTGCCCGTCTTGGGGTCGGTGGAGGTGACCTTGTCGCCGACCTTGACCTTCTCGATCGGCTTGGACGAGCCGTTGGCGAGCAGGACCATGGTGCCCGCGGGAAAACTGTTGAGGCAGCGCCCGGCGCTTTGGGCGCCGCGTCTCAGTCCCACCTTCGACGCGGCGCGGCCCGCGGCACCGCTCGCGCTACGGCCGAGAGCTGCCTTGGCGCTGCCCGCCGCCTTGCCTACGGCGCCGCCGACGACCCGTCCGGCGGCCGTGCCGGCGAGTTTGCCCAGTAGGGCGCCGGCGCCTCTGCCTATTCCCCAGCCCACGGCGCCCCCGACGCCGCCGATGAGGGCCTGTTTGGCGGCTCCGCCCGCGGACCATTTGTCGGGTTTGTTGGAGACCGCGTAGCCGGCCAGGTTGCCCGCGGCGCCACCGGCGATGGCGCAGCCGACGCTGCCGAATCCGCTGGTCACGACCTCGCAGCCTGTGGTGACCACGACGGCGACGGTGACCGTGACGATGACGGCCTTGTGCTCATTCCAGAGGTTTTTGGCCTTGCAGCCGAAGTCCCATCGGCCGCAGTGCTGGGGAGCTGGGGCGGGCGGGCTGGTCACCGGCGGGGCGCCGCCACCACCGCCACCACCACCGCCCCCACCGCCGCCTCCTCCGCCGACCCCTTCACCGCAGCTCCAGCCGCAGCCGGGGGAGTCGAACATCAGGCCGCTGGGGTCAGAGTTGGTGACCGGGTTGTTGCCCGCGTAGGCGTAGCCGTTCCAGGACTGGGGGTTGGAGCCGTCGAAGACGGGGTCGACGGAGATGAACCGGCCCGTATCCGAGTCGTACTTGCGGGCGCCGAGGGTCGTCAGGCCGGTGTTGCCGTTGACGGTGCCGCCGACGAAGCCGCGCTCGCCCTGCCAGTTCGTCGGGATGGTCCCGCGGGCTTGCCCGAACGGGGTGAATCGGCGGTGGGTGACGTCCTGGGTGGACTCGGCGATGGAGATGTCGGACGAACCGTGGGGGTCGCTGCGCAGCCAGGTCAGGCCGGCGGTCGTGCGGGACGCGACTGGGTCGTCGCCGAGGTTGTAGTACCGGGTGGCGCTGGTCTTGCCGGTCGACTGGGTATAGCGCACCTCCATCCCGGCGACGGCGAGGGTGGCGCTGCCGTCGGGGTCACGGCGGATGAGCTGGTTGCCGTCGGCGTCGTAGAGGAAGGTGGTGTCGGTCCCGCCTTCGGTGATCTTGGACAGGTGTCCTTCGACGTCCCAGCTGAGCGTCTGGCCGGCGGTGGCGCCGGGGCGCGTGGTGGTGTTGCCGTCGGCGTCGTAGCCGTAGGCGTCCGTCTGGCCGTTGCGCGGGCCGCCCTGGAAGGAGACCGAGGTCAGGGTGTGCGGCTGGGAGTGGCCGGCGCCCGGGTAGTTGAAGGTCTTGTTGATGTCCTTGGTGGTGTCGCCCGTGATGTCGTGGTTGGTCTCGCTTGTGCGGTTGCCGACCAGGTCGTAGCCGAACGACTGCCAGTACGGTTGCGCGCCGCCGAGCAGGGAGTTGGCGTTGGACGCGGTGGGCGTGGTCCCGCAGTCGTCGGTGGAGGGCGTCCAGGCGTCGGTGAGGCGTTGCAGGTGGTCGTGGGCGAAGCACTGGACGTCGGGTGTCTGGCCTGTCGGGGTGTCGGCGACGCGCTTGACGTCGCCGATGTCGTTATAGGTGTAGTTGAGGTCGCCGACGGGAGTGGGTGAGACCTCGCGCTGGGTGGTGGTGCGGGTGAGGCGGTTGGTGCCCTGCTCGTAGTAGTTGGTCTCCTGGACGCGTTTGCCGCCGGTGGAGTAGGTCTGCTGGAGCTTCTGGCCGAGCTTGGAGTAGCTGGTGTTGGTGACGTACCAGGTCAGGCCGTGCAGGGTGGTGGGGTTGCCGAGCTCGTCGTAGCCGTAGAGGAGCGTCTCGGACGGAAGTCCGCCCGAGCCGATCTGGCCCCCCGCGGGCAGGACGGACTGATGGGGCGTTCCGTCCAGGTTGTAGGTGTTCGTCGTCTTGTAGGTGCCGCCCAGCCCCGTCTCGGACGTGGGGATGGTGACCTTGGAGCTGAGGGTGCGGTACGCGTCGTCATAGCCCAGGACCTCGTTCTTGTAGGCCTGCCCGTTGACCCAGCGGGTGGACGAGGCGGGCTTGCCCTTGACCGAGGTGCCGTCGGTGAGGGTGTCGTAGGTCCACTCGGCCAGCTTTGTACCGCTGGTGCCGATTCCTGAGTATTCGCCGGTCTTGCGGCCGAGGACGTCGTGCGTGTACGTCACGCTCTGGTTCCTGGCGTCGGTGACCGTCTTGACCAGGTCGGTGCCGTCGTCGTAGACGAGGCTGGTGGTACCCCGGTCCGGGTCGTCGATCGACGTGGGACGGCCGCGCTGGTCGTAGTGGTAGGTCCAGGTGCTGCCGGCGGCGTCGGTGATCGTGGCGGGCTGGCCGTCGGGAGCGTAGGTGTACCTGGTCGCGTCGAAGTGGGTCGCGTCCTTGTACTGGTCGACCTCGGTCTTCTGGCCGCGCGCGTCCACGAGCGTGGTGGTCTTGGTGCCGCCCTGCGGCGGCGTGACCGTAATGCGGTCGCCGCCATAGACGGTGCCCGTGCGCCACTTCTCGTTTCCGCCGACACGGAAGATCTCGGCGGTTCTCCACTCCATGCCGTCGTACTGGTTGACCGTCTGCGAAGGGATGTCGTCGTCGCTGGCCGGGACGAACAGGGTCCCGCCCGGCGCGCTCGCGTTGTAGTAGCTGTTGTTGGTCTTGGCGACCAGGCCGCGGGTGTCGTAGACGGTGTCGCTGATCAGGCGGCCACCGCCGGGCGCCGGCTCCTGGGTCTGCCGGGGGCGTAGATGCCCGTCGTACAGCGCGTACCCGGTGGTGTAGGCGCCCTCAGCGCGCAAGGTGGACGTCGAGACGACGGTGGGGGCATTGACGCTGACCGCGTAGCCGAACTTGAGGCTCGGAGTCGCGGTCGTGGCTCGTCCGGGCAGCCATACGCTCGTCAGCCTGCCGAGCGGATCGTAGGCCAGGCTGGTGCGCTTGTTGTTCTCGTCCACGGTGGCGGTGCTGAGGCCGGACGCGGGATCGATCTCGGTCCTGGTGACGAAGTTCGCCGGGTCGGTGACCGTGGCCGCGGTAACGACCCCGGTCGCCGGCGTGTAGGCGTTGACGGTCTTGCGACCGGCCTGGTCGTAGACGGTGGTGGGCCGCCCGTAGGGGTCCGGGGACGGGTTGGTGCCGACGGTGACGTAGCGCGGGCTCCCGTCCTGGAAGCCGTCGAGCTTGTCGGTCTTGGTGACGTCGCCCTTGGTCGGCGCCACGTTCCAGGACTGCCCGTCGTAGAACTTCCGGGTGTCGGTGATCACGTCGTCGGGACGGGAGGTGGACGCCCCGCACCCCTTGGCGACGGTCTCCTCGCGGGAGGCGAAGGAGACGAGCCACTTGTCGTCATCGCGGGCGTAGGTGGTCCGGGTGCACCGGTCGTCGGCGGTGGTGGAGGTGTCGCCCCGGTCGTCGACCAGGCTGATCATCCCGTAGTCGTCGTAGGTGTTGCCGATCTCGGTACGCCGGTACCCGCCGCCCCCCAGCGCCCGGCGGGTCCGGATCTTGTCCTGGTAGACCCGGTCGGCGGTGGTCGTCCCCCACGGGCGGACGCGCTTGGCGGTCTGGTGGACCGACACGTCGGTGATCGTGGCGGTGACCTCGTTGCTGCCCGGACCGTTGTAGTGGATTTCCTCGCGCTCCTGGCCGGCCAGCGGCTCGGCGTCGGTGACGTCGTGACCCTCGGAGTCGGTGACCTTCGCCGCGCGGGTCGACCCGTCTGGCTGCTCGTCGCCGTCCATGCCCTGGAAGTACAGGTACTTGGTCTGCGAACGCTGTTCGGCGACGTCGCCATGGGTCACGATGGCCTCGCCGAAGCCACGCCACTGCGACCAGGTCTTGTACTTCTCCGGGGACAGGCCGTCGTCATCGTCGTGATGCCAGGCCGCGTTCTTGTAGGAGTAGGTGGTCACTTCGGGCAGGCCGCCGCCGACACGGTCGTAGGCGGTCACCGCGGTCACCACGTACTTGTGGAACCAGTCCCGTTGCGGCGTGTCACCGCCCTCGGGCGTCCAGTACTGCGGGAAGCAGCGTTTGTGGTTGCTGCCGATCGACGGATAGTCGGCCGGTGTGCAGTCCTTGTCGGAATAGCTGATCGAGTGGGAGCCGCCGGTCTCGTTGTCGATCGTCGCGAGCCGCAACTTGGCCATCGGCGGATAGGAGCTGGAGTCGACCCGGTTGTCGAGCTTGATGGGGCCGAAGCGCACGGCCGGCATGGCCTCTGTTCCGCCGTTCATGCCGGTGTGCTGGACGGAATCCAGCCAGAGCGTGTCGGCCCTGCCGTAGTCGGTGGGCACGAACGTGTGCTCGAACTTCCAGTTGTCGGCGTTCTTGGTGGTCGTTCCCGACAGAACCTGAGTGGTGATTCCGCCGAGCATCTTGCGCGTCCAGAAAGTGGGCGCATAATTTCCAGTGCAGGTCGTCCCGGACGCGCAGTTCTGGTCGAAGGGCACGTCCGGCCAGTGCGCGGCGCCGGCGGCGTTCAGCTTGTTCTCGGCGCAGTCGAAGGACGCGTCGGGCAGGCACCGCTCGACGTTGGCGAAGACCACCTGCGCGGGAGCCTGGACGAACAGATCGCCGCGCTGCCCGTAACCGATCTTCTTCAGGTAGCCGCCGCGCACGTACTCGGTCGGCGTGCCGTTGGGCACGCCGTCGGTCAGCGTGGTGGTGTTGCGCTGGTAGTAGTTGGTCTCCTTGCCGTACCAGAACGTCGATGCCGTGCCGTGCGGATCGACGACGTAGTCCAGGTTCCACCGCCATGCCTGCTGGCACCACGAAGCATCGAACCCGCTGTCCTTGTTGCACGGTTCATCGGGGTCGTTGCCGTAAACCGGGACCGTCCAGGCGGAGTTCGTCTCCGCCTTCCCCTTCTCCCACCCGGGAAGGTGGTTGAGACCGAAGAAGTACTGGACGCCGTCGGGCGCCGTGACCTTCCAGTGCTCGCCGTTGTCGTCACCGTTGGTGCCCCCGGTGAGCTTCTCGACCTTCATTCCGTCGTCGCGCTTGGGTTTCCAGAAACCCTTCTCGTCGTCGCGAATGAGTTCGGTCGCATTACCATTCAGCGTCAGGATGGCGTTGTCATAACGCCAGCAGTTGTCGGCCCGTTTGGGCCTGACACCGTCGTCGGCGCAGGAACGGTACCGGCGTTCGATGTAACCGGGCCAGTAGTCGAAGCCCTCACCGACCCAGGACGCCTGGTTGTTCGTGCTGGACGTCCGTCCGTCAACGCCGCCGGACGAGTAGGCCAGCTTCAGCGTCGGGGTGGGCCCGCCGGGGACCGGCGGGGCGCGCATCGGATAGTCCCACCCGAACGAACCGGTCTGCGTGGAGACATCCCAGGTCGAGGAGGGTGAGAGAGACGTGGCCTTGTAGTCGCCGGACGGGCCGGACGGGCCGGCGGTCGCCGCCAGGGTCAGCGGCGTGACGCTGGACGGCGCGGAACGCGGCACCGCCTGCCCGGTCGCGGACGTGGCCGGCAGCAGAACATCGGCGGACAGCGTCCCGGACTTGATGTCGTTGGTGGTCTTCAAGGGCTTCTGCACCTGGCATTCCGGGCGCTGCGGGGTCGTCGCGGCGCACGCCGGCAACGCGACCAGCCGCAGGCGCGACGCCCAGTCACCGCCATAGGCAGACGCGAAACCCTGGTAGTCGAGCCGCACCGACACCGCGCCGCCCTTGGCGGCCGCAGGGTCGAGGTTCGTCAGGGCCAACCCCAGGCCCCGCACGTTCATCTGCTGCGAGGCGGACTGGTCGAGTACCTGGACGCGGACCTGCCGCGGGGTCGGCTGCCCGGAACCGGGCACGGCGCCCTTGGGTTTGGCCGTGGCCGCCTTCGGCACGTTGAGCCAGATCGGCAGCTTGCCGGCCCGTGCGCCGCCGTCGCGTCCTGGAGCCGCCTGCCTGGCCGAGGAGGAGGCCGAGTTGTTCCCGCTGGAGATCGCGGCACGCAGGTCCACGGTCTCCGACGTCGCCTGGGGCCAGGTGACCTTGGGCGCCGAACGCCGGGCGCTGTTCTCGGACGGGGCGGGCTTGCGCGGCCGGGGTTTCCACCGGCTTCCGGGCACCGACTTCTGTGACTGTGGCTTGGGAGGCTTCCACCCGAACTCCGCGGCTTCCACCCGCCCGGGGGCCATCAGGCTGGTTCCCAGTGTGATGGCCGTTGCGATGGCCAGCCAGGAGAACAGAACGACCCGGCGACGCATCCGCGTCAATCCCCATCCGGACCACAACACGGCAGACCTCCATCACCGGCACGACGCCCAGCGCGTGCGAGGAATGAGCAAGTGCGAAGTAGCGCCGGGCGGCCGCGGTCACAGCCGTCCCCGCTCCGGACGGCTAGGTCGGGGGACTGCCGAAGAAGAGCGAGACCACCTGGCTGTCGGTGAGCGTGCCGATGTAGATCCGCACATCGTCGATCTCACCGGACCAGAAATCGGTTGCAGCTGCCCTGTACCAGGCCGAGCCGATACGTAGCGCGCCCCCGGAATTCCACGCGGGGGTGAAGGGCGCAGTGTCGGTCAGCTGCCCGTTCACATAAAGGCGCATCTCTCGTGCCGGGCGATCGTAGACGCCGACGAGATGGGTGAAGGCACCCGCCGCACCCTCACAGTCGACGGGTTCGGCCGAGATCGCGCTCGCCCACACCGCGCCGGTGTCCTGGTCGAGGGACGGCGCGGTGAAGGCCCATCGCCCCACCGTCGCACCGTTCTCGGTATAGGTGCGATAACCCAGGTAATATCCGCTCAGCCGGTTGCCCATCTGCGCCACGGCCGTGGTCGCGTGATCCGGCAACGTGCAGGAGTCGGCCGTGCCGGGCAGCTTCACCCAGGCCGAGACCGCATAGCTGCCGTCCGACCGCACGATTGGATGGTCCGTCATCGCGGTGGATGTCGCCTGCCCGTTGAACGAGAGCGCCGACGAGCCGTCGAAACCGTCCGTTCCCCACGTGGTGGTAGAACCCAGGGCCAGCGGGTGAGCGAAGCCCGAACCGTCCGCGGAGGCCGTTCCGGCCGCTTCGTTCAGCGCCCAGTATCCGCGCGGGGATGGAGGCTGCTTGGTGATAGCGGCGACCTCATTGCCCAAAAAGGGGTCGATGACGCTGCCCGGGGAGTCCGAGAGGATCCGGTCCCAGATCTGGATATCGTCCACTTCGCCGGGGAAGTAGTTCTGCTGGACGCCCTGGTAGAGCTCGCGTCCGATCACGGTGTTGCCCGTCGCGTCCCAAAGCTTGGTGTGGACACCGGTCTTGGACTGCAGAATTCCGTTAACGTACAAGCGAAGCTGCTGATGGGTCGGGTCATAGACCCCCACCAGGTGGGTCCACGAGTTCAGCAGCGCGTCGGCATCGGACTCGGCATAGTCTATTACCGGATTCATGCCGTCGGTCTGCTGCATGTTGAACCGCCAGCGCTTGGCCCCGCTGGAATAGTAGAGGACGAAGGCGCTTGTGGTGGTGCCCTGCTGGCTCACGAGCGTCGCATTGTGCGTGTTGCTGGTCATCCGCGCCCATCCCGACACGGTGAACGCCTTGTCGGTGTGAACAGGGGAACCGGTCGCCGTCGCGATACCGCTGGTGCCATCCAGGAGCACTGCCCTGCCCAAGCGCCCGCCGTATGTCCAGGTGGTGCCGCCGCTTAGTGTCGCCGGGTGCGCGGCGCCGTCGGACGAGTCCGCGGCGGTCGTCCCGCTGGTCTCGTCCAGGCGCCATCGCGCCAGGGATGCCGCTCCCTGTTTCACCTTGAAGGTGTAGGTCGTGCACTTGGTTCCAACATTCCCAGCGGTGTCCACGGGGAGAACACTGAGGAAGTTGTCCCAGTCTCGATTCGGCGCGATCTGCGCTCTCAGCGGCTGCCCTGGCCCCGGCGCGGAAACGGTCGGTGCTGACTGGGCCACACTACAGGTGTCGTTCAGCGCCCACTTGTAGCCGGCCACGTCCGTCTCTCCCGTACCCGGCGCAAAGACGAACTCGCCAGGAACCCCCACACCGCCGTGATAGTCGTCAGTGCTCGTAGGCTGATCGTCCGGATACAGCACGGACGAGACCTGCGGCGCCAGCTGCGGATCGAACGTATCGACGGAAAATTCGCACCACGGCGTGTAGCCGCTGGCGTTGGTCCCGTCGTAGGCCCGGACGCGCCATGAATAGGCATCGCCGTTGGTCATCCCCGGCAACCTGATGTTCAACGGCGTGGGCTTGCTGAGCGACGTCATCGCGGTCTTGCCGCCATTGGGCAACTGCGAAGTGATGTCGTCCCAGACGGCCGTGCTCTTGTTGTAATGGTGGAAGGTGAACTCCGCCCGCACCGGATCAGCGGACTTGTCAGGGTCGTACACGGTGGCGTTCAGGTACATCGGCGACGCCGTGGAGCCGTCCGCATTGGCCGTCGGACGCCCATCACCGGTCACGCAACGCGTCCCCGGGGTGGTCGCATAGCCGGTGGGCACAGCCGGCGGATGGTTGTAGTGGACAACGAGCTTGGGATCGTTGACAAAGCCCTTCCATCCCCACTCGCTGCTGTTGGTGTCGTCGTAGTCGCGCAGTCCGAAGGTCGTGTTGGACCAGCCACCTTTCGTGCGCGCCATCAGAGACTTGACGTCGAACTTCAAGCCCGCGTCCGGACAGGAGGAGTTGTAGCCGCCATCCGAGTGGATGGACCCCAGCTTCTGGCTCCACGACGGCTGGTTGTTCCAACTCGTAGACGACGAGATCGCACCGGTCAGGTAGAGGTCGACGGCTTGCGGGTTGCTGGTGCACCCCCAGGACTTGTTCTGGGTGATATAGAACGCGGCGTCGATCACGTTGGTGCCGCTTCCGAATGCCGACGCCATCCGGAAGAAGGACCGTTTGAGACCCGACCCGTAGTTCCCCGCTTCCGGCTGGTGCGTCGAGTTCCAGTACTTGGTCGAAGGGTAGGCCCGGTCGACGTAGGTCCAGGCCAGCTTCTTGCCCGCGAACTCGGGTACGACGTCCGGGTCTATGTAGAGCGGGAACTTCACCGAGCCACTGGTGAGCATGGCAGGATCCGGCACCACCGACACCTGCGTCGAAGTGACGTCCAATCCGACACGGGATCGCCGCGCCCCCAACTTGGGCGCCGCCGCCAACACACCGCCGTTCGCGTCGGGGACGACCGCGGCCCCCTTCCCCGAGGAATCCCACATCATCGGTGGCGAGGAGTGGAACACTCGAACTCCGCCTGCGGTCACCGCGTCAAACCCACCTGAATCGTTCTTACGCGCGGTCACCCCCTCGGCATCCAGACCGAACGTCAGCCTCGCAAGATCTGGGTTGGCGGCGGCCTCGGCCGTCTTGACCACCAGGACCTCAGACCAGCCCAACTCCGAGGCGGTCATCCTCAGATCGACATCGGAGAGAACATTCGGATAGATCGCGGTGCTCCCGTCCAAGGTCGGTTTTGGAAGCTTGGACGACCAGTTGAACGCCAGCGACCGCCCCGCATCGGTAATCTTCGCCAGCGCGCTGTCCCCGCCCCCCGACAGCCGGACGTTCAACGTGCTCGACACCGGCCCGACCGTCCCATCGGACTTGCGCTCCAAGGTGTCGTCCACGGCCGCCCATGAACCATCCGACCTGTGCACCCGCCTGGGCAGCAGAGTCGATTCAAAGGTGAGCGACCCGTCCGGCTCGGCGAAAAGTTGCTCGGTCTCACTACGCCGGTCCAGCACTTCAACGCGCTGATCCGACTTGCGCGCAGCCGCCAGCGCCCTCGCTTCGGTCGAAGCCGTCGAAGTCTTGTCAGCCCTCGCCTTGCCCTGGTCGACGGGGGGCACGATCACCAACGTCGAAGCAACCAGCAGAGGCACCGTCCACGCAGCCCCACGACGCACGCCGTACCTCCATCGACCGATCAAGCGCGTCCGCCGCACCCGGAACGGCCTCCCCACAACGATCAAGGAGCGCAGGCTGATATTCCGTTGCCGAACATCAGCCGTCAACAGGGTCAGGATCCGTGTAACTACAGTCACTGACAGTTGAGATTCCCATGTCAACCGGTACAGCTCCTCCGCCACCCCATCCCCACCGACGCATCAATGTGATGTAGATCACAAAAATTCTCTTCCAGCACGGGAACCCAGCCTTCCGAGCACCAGGCATCGTTAGCGATGCCCAGGCCAGGCGAGCGCCGCCGTCACACCGGACATCACTCACGACAAAACATCACAGCAGGCGAAGATCATAAAAGCGCTTTCACCGGAATGAGTCGGCAATGGCGAGTGTGGTGGTGAACGTGAGGCCAGGGGAGCAAGTAATCGTCGATCACGTCAAGATGGTGCTGGATCACTTTGAGTCAGTCATTATCACGCCAGTCAAATGGTACAGGCCGGTGAACGCTCGTTACACTCGCCCACATTGAGCCCACCAATTAGATAATGGCCTTCGATGTGCGTGACGGTGGAGTCTTACGGCTCCCCTAAGTGGCTTGAGCATGCACTTGCTGGAGGCTACGGCGGTGGTGCGGCGGCCGGATAAAGCTTCTGCCAGCTCGGAGGATGGCCAGGATCGCATCGGGCCCGCTCACTACGGCATCATATAGAAAAATACCTACCCAGCGATAAGGGTATTGGCCAGCGGCGCGAGGTATGGCCTTCGACACGAAGTTCGATTACATGAATGGGCATAGGAACCGCCCACGAAAGGCAGGGGGTGATGTCGCAGAACGAGGTGGCGCAGGCCAAGTACGCGCGACTGCGGGAGGGCGCGATCCGTGTCCTGGACGCCTTGCCGGACGCGGAGAACCGGTAGACACAGGCCGATGCCGCGCTCCGAAACTTGCGTTTCCTGGTCAGCGGTGAGGCACCCCGAGAATTGTCCACCGGACCGGCAACGATTGATCCGTTTGATCACGTACTCTCGGCCAGTCGATTTACGGGCGATCAGGCGGTGCCGATATCGCTTTCACAACGGGCGGCGGATCTGGGCCGACAGCTTGGCGGTGACCGCGGCCTGGATGAGCGACTGCCCGATGAGCCGTCCAGCAACGTGGTCATCACGGAGTTGCGTGCAATGATCATCGCCAGGCTTCTGGAGGAACTGGCCGCCAGGCTCGCTCCCGGGGCCGCGTTCGGCCCGGGCGGGAACGGCGAGGCGCTGGCTGGGCTGGCCAAGGAACTGGCGAAGGAGTTGCTCGACCAGACATTCGTCGGCGAGTGAGTCCTCCCGCACTCTGGGTCCGGCGGCGGGTCAGCCGATGCTGAGGAAGGTCTGGGCCTGGCGCCCCAGCGACGCGGGCGCGGCCGACCGACCAGGCAGGGGTTCGCGTCACTTCGCGCAGTTCGACCTCCTTGACCGCCCGGGGGCGCGTCTCTGCGCAGGCCGACGTGCTGCTACAGCAAGTCGAGGTTCTCGTAGGGAAGATCCCACGCGACTCCAACGGTGGCCGCGGACCCGCCCGGCATCGGTGGCACGACGCGGGCCTTGTCGGCGGCCACGGCGGGGCTGTTCTCGACGACCGTTAGGCCGGTCTAACCCGCTCGCTGGCAGGCTATGTTCGCTCGTTGCTCGCTCAGCGGTTTGAAACGGGACGGCAGGCGGCGACATCTTGCGGCACGGGGACGGCCCTGGATGCTGCCAGAGCGGTACAGACTGGCGCCGGGAGCACCGCGCTGGCATGAGAGCTCCGGACTTTTAATCCGCAGGTTGTGCATAAGCTCTCAGGGCCCATCGTCCGGCGCGCTCCGTGGCTGATGTCGAACCTGTCGTTCAGCACGCGCGATCACGTGATCCTGAAGTGGGACGGAATGGTGAGGGGCGGAGCCGGTCTGCGAAGGACCCAGTAGGGGGTACACAAAGCAAGGGCGCAAGCCCGTCACCCCTGGGGCAGCCGATCTCCGGACGCTCGAGGACGCCGCACTGAGAGGGCTGGACGACCCGTAGTCGGGGACACCGGCGGCTGGTCCGACTTGGCGGAGCGGTCACCCGGTCGTGAACCATCCGTTGCCGACCGCCCTGATCTTCTCTCCCTCTCCAACTCAGCGCAGGCATCCTCCAGTTCCCGCTCCGATGGGGCCTCGGTACCTCGAAGGCTCTGCGCGTAGCCCAGCACGCGCCAGGCATTGAACGTCTCCACACCATCGTCCAGAACGTCTATGTCGACTTCATGTCCGGAGGGAAGCACGAACAACAGGCGACACCATGAACCGAATACTCGCCACCTGCGGAAAAACTGCCCTTGCGAGGCATTTTTCGCCCCTGCGCGAAGAACACGAGGTCGCCGATCGACGTGATGCCCGGGAATTCGGCGACCAGCAGGTGTCTGACTTCCACCAGATCGCGCACGAAAGACGGGACATGATTCCTGGGCGACACTTCAGTCTCCACTTCAGGGGTCCTGGAGGTCCTTGACCGAGGCGGTGAGCGCTTCGGTGTCGATGGCGTCTGTGGGTGCTGCCTCGGGGGCTTGGACGCGTACTTGGTCCAAGGCAACGTTGACCGCAGTGGTCAGCTGCTCAGCCAGTTCCCGTGAGGCCAGTCGCATCACGCGCGGGTCGAGCTCGAACCGGTCGATACGTCCACCTGTGCCGACGACGGCCCGCACCTTTCCATCGGCTGCATGGCCGACCGCCTGCGCGGGAAGGTTCTCGTTACCGGCGGCGTCCGTCCGGCCGGCGCGCATTTGCTCCAGCATCCGGCGGGACTCCGACAGCATCGATTCCAGATCCGAAGAGGGAAAATCCGCCACGCAACCTGCACCACCATCCGGGTTCGGGCTAATTGTGGTTACGACCTAAACGCCGAGGGTCGGGCGGGGTCAGTATGTCGAGCTCATGAGACCGCCGGTCAGGAGGTGGAGATTTCATCCCGCCCGCCGAACCAAACTCCTGAGATCCGGCTGGGGTAATTCGATCGCCCACAACCGGACAGAGCTTCCGCAGCGCCAACAGACGGAGAACCGCTGGACTGGCTCGGGTACCGGTCGTGCTGGAAAGCCGGCGTGACTCGAAACCACTGTGTCGGGCCTCCCCAGCGAGCAGAGGGCTCACTTTACCGAACGCCGGGCCGTGCTGCGTTCGTTGGGTGTGCTAGCGGTTCCTTTCTGCGCGTCTCACCACCCAGAAGATGCGGGCGGTGACCGCGAACGCCAGTACTCCGGCCAGGAGGCAGACCGTCGCGATTGGCCAGTCCCCGGCGGATACTCCGGTCCAGATCAGTGTTGCTTCGGTGATCGAGACAATGCCGACGGCCACGATCGGCGCCACGCCCTTGTAGAGCATGGAGCGTGGGAGAGGCGTCTTCTCCACTAGCGTGTTTCCTCCCTCGAGCTGCGGCGGACGTTCCCTCCGACACGCGGGCTGCCGCCCAGGTCGGTGAGCGGGGCACGGTGTACTGCGCCGGTCGCTAGCGGGTGCGCCGGATGAGGTATGGCCCGCGGTGGACGAAGCCACCGCGGGCCAAACTTTCGTGTACGTGCCGCCGTGCCCCGTGCTCAGTTCTTCTGCTTCAGTGAAGCTCTCACCCTCCAAAGGATGTAACCGGTCGAGCCGATTATGAAGGCGCCCACCAGTAGGCCGCCTATGGCCATCTCCCAGTCGCCTTCGTCATAAACGCCGGTCAGGATCAGCGCTCCGTCCGCGAGCGCCAGTAGGCCGAGGACGAAGAAGGGGAGCAGACCCTTGAACAGCATCGTTTTCGTCGGTTTCACTCTGAGGCGCCTTGTAGGGCATGAAGCGTGGGAGCGGTATTCTCCTGGGCGTCGTCCCTACCCTCGTTCGGGATCGGGCTCAACGTTCCGGATGGCCGGAGCGGCGGCGAGAATAGCCGACCATCCGCACGCCCAGGTATGCCATCCAGTAGCTGCTGAGCGTCCCGATGGCCACAATGACC
This sequence comes from Actinomadura terrae, assembly GCF_022751215.1. Lineage (GTDB taxonomy): Bacteria > Actinomycetota > Actinomycetes > Streptosporangiales > Streptosporangiaceae > Spirillospora > Spirillospora terrae. Next base: position 44,407 of record NZ_JAICDG010000004.1, read on the forward strand.
TCTATGACGGGATTTCCGTTCGGCACCCATCCGGCGATGAACGCGATGAGAAGCAGAGTAAGCCCCAGGGCGGCCAGCAGGAAACCGACCATGAATAGGCCGTACTGATACGTGGGCATCAGACTCAAGACCGGTAGGTCCTGGTCGGAGCGCCGTAGGGCCATGGCTCTGTCCTTTCGGTGTTGTTGCTGGGACGCCACTGGCATAGGCGAGCTGCGTGAGCGCGACGGGACCGGGCCAGGTTGGGTAAGCCATCGGCCGTCCCCTCGGTGGGGACGGCCGATGGGCAGTCAGTCAGTTCTTTGTTCAGGTCGGTGCACCATGAGCCTCACGAGGCTGATGGTGAGCCACGCGGCGATCAGCGCGAGCACGCCTGCGATGATTTGGGAGAGAAGGTTGCCGCTCCTTGTCCACCCCAGGGTGGGGCCGACCGTGAAAAAGAGCAGGACAAGCGTCATGCCTCCGAACAACGCAGCGGTGCAAGCAAGCCGCACGGGACCATAGTGATCCATCCGGGGGCTATTACGGCTCTTGTTCCTCATTGTTCCGCTCTTCCCCGATGGCGTGGGCTGACACCGACGTCATGGAGTGCCGGTGATGGCGTTCATATCGATTTCCCATGAGCTGTATGCGGCGACACCGCACCCGACCGCCGCGGCGCCGGCTTCCACGGCGCCTGCACCTATCCCGCCTGACGCGGCTCCGATCCCTGCGGCGAAGGGGGAGACCGCCTCAGCCGCTGCAAGGCCGCCCTCGAGGCACGCAGCCCCGGCTTGCAGTGTCTTTAGCCAGGGGAAGCGACCGGTGGGGTCGGTGTTGTTGGTGGGGTTGTCGGCGGCGTAGGCGTAGCGGTTGGCGTTGGTGGGGTCGCCGATGGTGTTGAGGGCGTCCTGTTGGGTGAAGCGGGCTCGGCCGGTGTCGTAGAAGCGGCGGCCGAGTTTGAGCAGTCCGGTGTTGGGTTCGTGGAAGCCGCCGGTGTAGCGGATGAGGTTGACGGCGGCTTCCCAGCCGGTGTCGGGGGTCGTCTCGCCGAACGGGCCGTAGGTGTAGGCGGCGGCCTGGGTGCCCGACGGGGAGACGATGGAGGTGGTGGAGCCCAGGCCGTCGGTGCCGAAGGCGTAGGGGTTGGAGCCGTCGGAGTAGCCGAGCGGGGTGCCGGTGCTGTCGTGGATCATCCATACCGAGCTGCTGCCCTGGCTGTAGGAGATGATCCCGGCGCTGGTGTCGCCGGTGCGCCCGTAGACGAGGGTGGTTCCCTTGGCGGTGACCATTTCGGCTTGGTCGGTGCCCGCGTAGGTGAAGGGAATGGTGGTGGTGCCCTTGGTGAACTGGGTGGTCTGCCCGGCGCCGTTGTAGGCGCCCTTCAGGCCGCCTGAGCCGGTGGTGGCGGTGAGGTTGCCCGCGGCGTCGTAGGCCTCGCCGGAGGAGGTCGCCTAATTGGCGGAGTTGAACGTCAGCGACTGGGTCTGGGTGCCGTCGGTGGTGACGGTGGTGCGGTTGCCGCGGTCGTCGTATTCGTAGGTGAGGTCGTGGCCGGCGGCGTTGGTGGCCTTGGTGAGGCGGTTGCCCTTGTCATAGGTGTAGTCGCTGATGGTGCCCGACACGTTGTTCTTGGACCATTGCCGTAGCCCGGTGTCGTTGGCCTTGGCGGTGTCGCAGGAGGTCGCGGTGCCGCGCTTGGAATAGCAGTACGACACGTCCGAGACGATCTTGGAGTCGCTGCCCGCGCGGGTGGTGACGATGCGGGTGATGCGGCTGGAGTCGTCGTAGCTGTGCTTGGTGTGCATGGACCAGGCGGTGTCGGAGGTCTTGTTGAAGTAGGTGTGGGTGCGGTTGCCGTCGTCGTCGTAGTCGAATTCCCACTTCTTGCCCGAGTAGTCGGTCATGCTGGCCAGCAGATTGCGGGTGGAGTGCACGTAGTGCAGCGTCCCCGCCTGGTTGAGCTGGTTGACCAGGTTGCCGGACGGGTCGTACTGCCAGTCGATTTCCCCGCCGCCGCCGGTGGAGTGGCGGGCGGCCATCAGGTTGCGCTGGGTATAGGACCAGGTGGTGGTCCCCGACGCATCGGTGCGGAGTTTGAGGTTCCCGGCCTTGTCGTAGGTGAAGGCGACGGTCGGGGTGCCGTCGGAATAGGCGACGCTCAGGACGCGGTCGTCGTCATCGTAGGTGTAGGACGTCTTCCTGCCGTTGCCGTCGGTCGCGGTGTCCAGCCGTCCGTACCCGTCATAGGTGAAGGTCTTCTTCTTCAGGGTGTTGCCGGTGGGCGGAGTGACCGAGGTGACCTGGTGGTTGCCGTCGTAGCCGTAGGCGGTGGAATTGGAGCCGTTGCCCGGGTCGGTGGATTTCTCGGCGGTGCCGTCGGAGTTGTAGGTGACCTTGGCCTCGGCGGCGAGCGCGTTCTTGGCCGAAGACAGGTTGCCGGGCCCGTCGTAGGTGAACGTGGTCGAGTTCCCCTGGGTGTCCGATCCGGCCGAGGGCTGGTAGGCGGCCGTCGGGTTCTGGCTGGTGGGCGAGTTGCCGTAAGTCAGCGACGCCGACGCGCCGGTCGGGGAGGCGGACCTCGTCTGGGACTCGCCGCCGTTGGCGCCGAAGGTGTTGCTGGTCAGCCCCTGATTGGCGTTTTCGTAGGACGCGATGTCGCTGAAGGGCGTGTAGCTCTTGGAACGGGTCTTGCCGGCCGGGTCGACGGTCTTGGTGACCCGGTCGTTGGAGTTCAGGGTGTAGGTGGTGTGCGGGACGTCCGCGACGGGCTTGGACTGGTCGGTGTTGGGGTCGGCCACCTGCGACTGGGTGTCGGAGGCATAGGCCAGCCTGGTCACCTGCTCGGCCGACTGCCCGACATGGGTCACCGACAGCACCCGGTGGTCGCCGTCGTAGGCCAACCGCGTGATGGCGCCCTTGCCGTTGGTGATGGAGTTCAGATTCCCCGAGGCGTCGTAGCCGAACTTGGCGACCTCGCCCGCCGGTTCCTGGATCTGGGCCAGCCGTCCCGAATCGTCGTAGCTGTAGACCGCGATGCGACTGCCGCCACCGGCCTTGTCCTGCGTGTAGGACGTGATGTGGTCGCCGTTGTACATCCCGACCTTGATGACCCGGCCGCTCGTCTCACCCTTGGGCTTGTAGGTGATCGTCGAAATGTCGCCGGAGGTGTAGCCGAAGTCGGTGGTGTTGCCGTTGCGGTCTTCGAGCCTGGTCGGCAGCCCCGAGGCGTTGAAGTACGACTCGGTGCCCGAACCGTGGTCGGTGTATTTCCAGCCGCCGCCGGACTGGGTGACCAGATCGCCCTTGAACTCCTTGGGCGTGGAGTAACCGGAACCCGAGACGGTGAACACTCCCGAGGTGCCGTCCGGGCCGGTCATGGTGACCGAGTCGTCGCTGTTCTTGTACAGCCGGACGTCCTGCCCGAGCCGGGTGCGCCAACCGGCCGAGATGACGCCGGTGCCCACACCGGCGGCGTGCAGCAGGCTGTTGTAGGCCGCTCCCACAGTGACGTTGCCGCCAATGCCCGGCAGCGACATGTCGGTGGTGCGCACCATCGCGTTGCCGGACCCGACGTTCACCTTCAATTGCAGGTAGTCGGCCAGGTTGAACGACAGGAACGTGCCGTTGCGCACCGGGCCGATCCCCACCGGCACCGACGCCGCCGCAGCAGGTTTCACCGTCGGCTGCCCGGCGTTACCCGCGCCGGACGGCGCACGGGCGGGGATCTTCGTTTTGGCAGGGTCTCCGATGGTGCCCGGGCTGACCAGCCGGACCCCCGCCCGATTCGAGGGGCCGAGCTTCGAGGAGCCGGCGTTGGGCGAGCCGAGCTCGGGATACAGATGCTGGAACTGGTACTCCTCGGCCGCGGCGGGTGTCCGGGCCTGAGCGGCGACGGGCATTCCCAGGCCGGTGACGACGAGCGTCGAAACGGCGACCCATCTTAAAGAGCGTCTTGACATGAAGGCCTCTTCCTTTTCTACGGGGCAAATGATTGATAATTGGGCATGACGAGGAGAACGATCGGGGATATTGCTGCGGCCACGGAACGGCGCCAGGAGGCCGGGAAGGGAAGGCTCGGGCGGAGAGGGCAAGGGGTGGGCGATCGTTCTATCGGGGGAGCGAAGAAAGCTGTGCGAGGCGGAGAAGAACGACAGAAATAATGTTCGCCTATCGCACTGGATCAGCAAAGCCCCTTTCTCCGTCACGAACTATCACCGAAAGTGATCGTTTGGTTGGCCGTAGGCGAAGAACCGCACTTCAGCCGCCTTTTCGACCCCGGGCGGCCGAACAGTTCGCGCACGCATCGGCCACCGCAATCTGGGTCGTAGACGAGTTTCCTTTCCACAATCAACGTCGCTGATTCGTGTAGGCCCGAATTGACGACGGCCTTTGGCCCATCGCAACCGTCCTTCACCGGGTGTGCGAGAGCGGCTTGCCGCAGCGTCGGGAGGGCCGAGAACGGACGCTCGCCGAACCGCCCCTCGGCGAACCGCCCCCCAGCAGCGGTCACGCTCCCGGGCGGCGTCCCCGTTGGGTGCTGTTTGCCTGGTGTTACGTGTTTGCCGCCTGATGGTTGATTTCGGGCAAGCTGCGAAGCCTTTGATGATCGCGCCGTTACTGTTTTGCCTGATCAGAGAGGCTCTTCATGCGTCCCAAACCCGTCTCCGCCCTGGCCGCGGTCGTGGCCGTGCTGGCCGTCGGCACGCCGGTCGCGACGGCCGCGCAGTCCGCGCCGATCCCGCAGGGGGGCCGGGCCGCGCCGGAGTCCTTCTTCGGTGGCAAGATTCCGCTGAGCGCCCCGCCGGTGACCACCACAGTGGCGCGCGGAGTCACGCTGACCACGATGTCGCTCGGGGCCAAGGACGCCGACGACTACTGGACCGTCCACGTGTACCTGCCGGCCACGGTCGACGGGCCGCTGAACAAGGCGGGCACGGCACTGGGTTCGGAGGAGATCGCCCGCCGGGTGGCCGACGCGGTGCGGGACAAGGGGTTCGAGCCGCGGCTGGAGCGGGTGTCCTCGCCCGCGTTCGCCGACCGTCCCGCCGGGACCCTCGGGTGGACGGTCCGGGTCGGCCGGTACGCCACCGACGCCGAGGCGTCCGCCGCGCTCGCCAAGGTCAAGGCCGCGGGTTTCGCGGGCGGCACGCGCTACACCGCCCAGGACGGCACGGACCCGCGCGCGCCCCAGAAGGTGCACATGATCCGCGTGGACTTCGACAGGTTCCGCGGCACGGTCGGCACCGACTTCGGCCCGACCCTGAACGGCACCGAGAAGCTGACCGACCTGGTCGACGCGACGGGCGCGGTGGCGGGGATCAACGCGCAGTGGTTCTACAACAGCGCGCCAGGCGGCATGTACGTCAAGGACGGCAAGCTGATCGGCGGGGCCACGCAGGGCCGCGCCGGCATCAAGCTCACCAAGGACGGACGCAGGGCCGACGTCGACGCCTACACCGCGCACGTGACGATGCGGGTGGGGCGGACCACCGTCGAGCTCGACGGCGTCAACCGGGTGCCGGGCGAGATCTGGAACTGCGGCGGCGTGGGCGGCGACCAGCCGACGGAGAAGCCGCAGCACGACCTGAAGTGCACCGATGACGACGAGTTGGTGCGGTTCACGCCCGAGTGGGGCGTCCCGCCGAAGGGCGCGGGCGCCGAGGCCGTCCTGGACGCCAAGGGCAGGGTGACGGCGGTGAACACCTCGCGCGGCGCGGCCGTGCCCGCCGAGGGGTCCACCGTTCAGGCGACCGGCCAGAGCGCCGCCTGGCTGCTCGACCACGTCAAGGTGGGCGACCGGCTCCGGATCCGCGAGCGGGTCGAGGACAGCCGGGGCCACCGGGTGTCGCTGAAGCGCGGCACCACGATCCTCCAGGTCGGGCCCACGCTGGTGCAGGACGGGCGCGTATCGGTGAACGCGCAGGCCGATGGGCTGATCCGCGAGGGCAGCGACCAGACGTTCACCTACAACTGGACGCTGCGCGCCAACCCGCGCTCGATGATCGGTATGGACCGGGAGGGACGGCTCATGCTGGTCGTCGTCGACGGCCGCAGGGACGGCTACAGCGAGGGGCTCGGGATCGCCCAGACCGGCGAGCTCATGAAGCTGCTCGGCGCCGAGGAGGCGATGAACCTCGACGGCGGCGGCTCCAGCGTCCTCGCCACCAAGGACGGCGGGATCGTGAACCGCCCGTCGGACGCGACGGGCCAGCGCTCGCTCGGCAACGTCTTCCTCGTCCGCCCATAACCGGAACCTGGCGGAATGCCCACCGTGCGGCCCATCGGGGGGACGCACGGTGGGACGGCCCCCACGATGATCGTTTTCGCTGCCGGGTACGGCCGGTTGGATATAGCGTCCTCCAAGGTAGGTTTCGGACATCTGATCTTCTGGAGGCGGGCATGACGGCAGTGAGCCGGCGGGACTTCGGCCGGGCGGCCGCACTGGCGGGGCTCGGGGCCGGCGCACCGGCGCTGCTGGCGGGCTGCGGGTCCGGCGGGTCGGCCGAGGCGACGCGGGCCGGGGCGGCGGGGGCGGCCGCCGCTCGGACGTGGCGGGCGACCGGTCCGCTGCCGGCGGCTCTCGCGGGTTTCGACTCGACCATGAAGAGCTTCATGCAGGCCCGCAACATCCCGTCGGGGCAGCTCGCCGTCGTCCGGAAAGGCAGGCTCGTGCTCGCCCGCGGCTACACCTGGAGCGCGGACACGGCCTTCACCACGCAGCCGACCTCGCTGTTCCGTGTCGCCAGCCTCAGCAAGCCGGTGACGGCGACGGCGGTGCTGCGGCTTGTCCAGGACGGCAAACTGAAGCTCACCGACCGCGCGGCCCCCCTGCTCGGGCTCCCGACGACCGCCGATCCCCGGCTGAAGGACGTCACGGTGCTGCGCCTGCTCCAGCACCTCGGCGGCTGGGACAGCTCCGTCTCCGCGGACCCCATGTTCCAGGACGCGACGATCGCCAAGGCACTCGGCGTGTCCCTGCCCGTCTCGCAGGCCAACATCATGAAGTACACGTCGGGCCGCAAGCTCGACCACACGCCGGGCACGAAGTACGCGTACTCCAACTACGGGTTCCTGCTGCTCGGACGCATCATCGAGAAGGTCACCGGAAAGAGCTACGCGTCCTACGTCCAGCAGGCCGTGCTCACGCCGCGTGCCATCAAGCGGATGAAGCTCGGGCATTCCCGCACCGCCGCGAGCGGTGAGGTCCATTACTACTCCGGCTACACCGGGCCGACCGTTTTCGACAACAGCGGGAAGACGGTGGCCTATCCGTATGGCGCGTTCAACCTGGAGAACATGGACGCGCACGGCGGCTGGCTCGCCACCGCCCTGGACCTCACGCGCTTCGCGGGCATTTACGACGGCGGCACGAGCGTCCTGAACTCCACGTCGGTCAAGCGCGCGTTCGCCAAGCCGGAGACCGGGATCAACGGCGACGGCTACTACTACGGCTGCGGGTGGATGGTCCGGCCCGTCACCGGCGGCACCGGCATGAACACCTGGCACACGGGCTCTCTCGCCGGGACGTACACGCTGCTCGTCCGCCGCAACGACGGGCTGGCCTGGGCCGCCCTGTTCGACCAGCGGCAGGAGGGCGACGCGCCCGGCTACGGCGACATCGACCCGGCCCTGCACAAGGCCGCCAACGCCGTGCGGACCTGGCCGACCGGCGACCTGTCGTCCCGCTACTTCTAGGACGGCGGGGACGCGCCTCAGAACGCCAGGGTGATCTTTCCGGCCAGGCCGCCCCGGCGGAAGCGTTCGTGTGCGGTCCCGATTTCGTGCAGGCCGAAAGTCGAGTGCACGCGCGGCCGCAGCACGCCCTCGTCGACGAGCCCGGCGAGTTCGCGCAGGCCCGCGCCGTCCTCGCGCACCTGGTTGACGGTGGTCCGGACGCCGCGCGAGGACAGGTCCGGAACCGGACCGGCCTGGGTGGCGATCGACGCGTACCGGCCGCCGTCGGCCACCGCCTCGGTCACGAAGGCGCCGAAGGTGTCGAAGACCGCGTCATAGCGACGGTTCTGAAGAGTGTGCGCGTCGGTGGTGACGAGGCCGGCGCCGTGGTCACGGGCGAAGCCGAGCTGCGCGTCCCGGGAGACCAGGGCGTCGACCTCGACGCCTCGCGCTCGGGCGATCTGCAACGCCAGCCCCCCGACCGCGCCCGCGGCACCGGCGATCAGCAGCCGCTCTCCGGCGGACACCGCGAGCCAGTCCAGCGTCTGCCAGGCCGTCAGCCCGGGAAGCGGCAGGGTGGCGGCCTCGTTCAGGCTGACCGCCTGCGGTGCCGGGGCGACCGCCCGCGCGGGCAGCGCGACCAGATCGGCCCAGGTGCCGCGAGCGGAACCCAGCTGGTGCGACATCGCGATCACCCGGTCCCCGGTGCGCAGGCCGCTGCCGCCGCCCTCGACCACGATGCCCGCCAGGTCCCAGCCGAGCGTCATCGGCAGCGGCGGCGTCCCCTCGCCGATGGCCCCCTCCCGCGTCTTGTCGTCGACGGGGTTGATGCTGGACGCGATGGTCCGGATCAGCACGTCTCCCGGTCCCGGTTCGGGTCGGGGTGCCTCGACGATGCCGAGGACGTCGGGTGTTCCGAACCGGTCGATCTGTATGGCGCGCACGGAGAGCCCTTCGCGAAACTGCCGCTGACCAGCGCTGAAACGCGTCCTTTGAGGACGGGATTCCCGGTGGTGGACGCCGCGTCCGGTGAAACGGTGTGGGGTGGCCGGACGTTCAGGCCCACAGCCCGGTTTGCGCCAGCGCTTCGGCGGGTGTGTCGGCGTAGTCGACACCCGGCACCAGGTCGCCGTCGGGGCCCACGACCCGCCAGCCGCCGAGCTGCACCACGGGCACGCCGCCCCGGCGCTTCGCGAGAGCGAGTTCCGACAGGGTGCCCCAGGAGCCGCCGATGACGATCACCGCGTCCCCGCTGTTCACGATGATGCTGTTGCGGGCCTCGCCGACTCCGGTGGCGATGGCGATGGTGAGATCGGGGCCGGCGCCCTCGCGGTCGGCGCGCGACAGCACCCCGACGACCGTCCCACCGGCGGCCTTCGCACCGGCGGCGACCTCGGCCATCACGCCGGTGTAGCCGCCGCAGATCACCACCGCGCCCCGCTCGGCGAGCAGCCGTCCGACCTCGCGGGCGTGCCGGCGGTCGTCGTCGGTGCAGTCGCGGGGGCCGCACACCGATACCTGTATCGCCACTGGACCTCACCCCGAAGCCGACCTTACCCACCAGGCGGCGCGCAACCGGACGGCCTCGTGCCATTCCCGGAGCACAAGACGTGCTGATCAGCGAATAGTAAGTGGCGCTCCGGCGATTTCGCCGTTCACTTCGAATGATTGACGATTGTCGTTAGGCGAGGGGGGCAATGCCACAGTTATCCATATATTTCACCACACAGGATCTCGCGCGTCTGCGCGTCTGCCCGGGCCCGCACACGTTGTGGGAGCTGGTGCTGAGCCTGCACCGGCTCCAGCCCTGCCGTCCGTCCGGGGCGCCCGCCCCGCGGATGCCGCCCGGGGTGGCGCGGTGGCGCGCCGACACCCTGTCCGCCCTGGCCGGACGGCGGCTGGGCCACCACGTCCAGCGGCACCTGCTGCCCCTGACGCCCGTTTCGTCCTACTTCCCGGACTTCCTCACCCCCTACGCCGGGACGGACGGCCTCGACCAGGGCCTGGACACGCTCCTGTCCACCCCTCGCCGGCGCATCGAGGACGAGTTGGACCGGCTCGCCACACGCAGCGGGGCGCCGAGTTGGGGCGCCGAACTCGCGGCAGGCGACCTCTCCGCGCTGCACCTGCTCGGCGACACCATGCGCGCCTACTTCAACACCGCCCTCGCGCCGTCCTGGCCTGCCATCGCCGACCGGATCGCCGTCGAACGCACCCGGCTCACCGGCATTCGCACCACCAGCGGCATCGACGCCATGCTCAGCCACTTGAGCCCCACCACGATCTGGCATCCTCGCGAACGAATTCTGCGCGCCCCGTACCCGGTCTCGCATTCCATCCGATTGCAGGGCCGCGGGCTCACGTTGATCCCCTCGTGGTTCTGTAGCGGTCCACCCGTCGCATTCGCCGATCCGGCCCTGCCTCCCGTGCTGCTCTACAGCGTCGGGCATACGCCTGCCCAGCTCGCGGAATCCGACCCCGACGCACTGGCCAAACTCATCGGCCATACCCGTGCGGCCATCCTCCTGGCCATCACCACCGGTACGCCCACGGACGCCATTCTGCGCCGCACCGCGATCTCCGCCTCGCAACTGTCCCGCCACGCGGCCGTCCTGAAGAACAACAACCTCATCACCGAGGCCCGCCACGCCGGCCGCACCTTCTACACCCGGACCCCGCTCGGCAACGCCCTCACCGCTTCCGCATAACCCGCGACGCCATTCCGACTCCGTCCCGTCGGACGAGCCGGACGCGCCGTCCGAACACCTCGTGCGGGCTTCGTTGGGCGTGGTTCGGACCGGGCCCATCTGGACGGTGTTCGACCTGGTGAACGGGCTGTTCCGGGGGGTCGGACGAACGAGCCGTGGACGGCGTCCACCGCTCCGTCCGCTGTCAGATCCGTGTTCGGCGTACAGGCTGACAACAGAGATCATCTTGTGAACACGTGAGCTGATCCGTGACGTTGGTCCCCGGCGGGCCCCGCTCCCCCACTGCCCGCGACCAGGAGGGACGATGAAAGTATCCTCACGTGTCGCCGCCCTTGTGGCGGCCGCGCTACTCGGCTCTCTGAGTACGGCGTCCGGAATCTCCACGGCGCGGGCGGCCGGGGTCCCGGTTCTGCCCGGCGTGAATATGGAGGCCACCGTCAAGGCGGCCCAGATCGATCCGCGCCGGGACGACAACACGTTGACGCCGGGTGCCAAGGCGAGCGTGCTCCTGGTCGAGGAGGCGTTGCGCGACCGGAATCTGCTGGACGCCAAATGGGTGGACGGCTACTTCGGCACCACCACGATCGCCGCGTTCGCCGAATACCAGGAGTCGCTCGGCTACAGCGGGCTCGACGCCTCCGGGCTGCCGGGAAAGGCGTCGCTCACCAAACTCGGCGCCGGGCGTTTCACGGTCAACCACGTTCTCGTGCCGGGTGCACGCGTCGCCGTTGGGGACGTCGTCATCAACACCCGGACGCAGAGCATGCTGGCCGAAGCGAAAAGGCTCCTCGGCCGGGATCTCGCGCTGGATCAGGGTTCCTACAACCCCGGTGGCGACCCGACGTCCGCCGGTACCCACGACGGCGGGGGCGTCGTCGATATCTCGGTCGCGGACATGAGCCCCGCCACCCGCACCACCGTTGCCCGCACACTGCGCCGCGTCGGATTCGCGGCGTGGGTGCGCAGCCCCGAACAGGGCGACTGGCCGTGGCACATCCACGCGGTCGCCATCAGCGACACCGACCTCTCCGCACAGGCTCAGCACCAGGTCGGTGACTACTACCTCGGCATGAACGGGCTCGCGGACCGCGGCCCGGACGACGGGCCGAGGCTGCCCATTCGTACCTGGGAGGAATACCGGCTCGGCTGATCCATCCGTAACTCAAGGCCCCCCGGACGAAGGCCTCACGAACAAGGGCGCACGGACGAAGGCCCTACGCACAAAGGCCCCACGGACAAGGAGAACGGTATGAGAACGCTCAACAGGATCCTCACCGCAGCGACCGCCGCCCTGGCGCTCACCGGAGCGGCGGCCGCGACCTTCACCTCGACCGCTTCGGCGGCCGGTCGTGACGGCGTCTGCGACGACGGTGAGTTCTGCTACTACTTCAACAGCGACAACCAGGGGTCCGTCTCGGACTTCACCGGGTCCGTCGCCGACTACGGCACCGAACAACCCTCCTGCTACGACTTCAAGGGCCCCGGGGCGGGCCAGGGGCAGTGCATCAAGAACGCCGCCGCATCCGTCTGGAACCGCAGCAGCCAGACCGTTCGCGTCCACTACAACACGGGCTACGGCGGCGCGCACCAGGACTTCGCGCCGGGCGCCAAGGCCAACCTGAACCCCACCATGAAGAACCAGAACGCCTCGCACGAGTTCAACCCGACGACGCGGACGAACATGTCGTTCGGCCTTTACGAGTTGAGCGGCGGCTCCATCACCTGCGGCTTCGACGGCTACACCACCACCCCCGGACGGCACGAGGGCATCGACATCGCCCGCGGCATCGGGTCGGACGTGCACGCGCTGGTGCCCGGCGAGGTCATCTACATCGCGCGCGGCGCCAATGGCAGTAGCGGGCTCTCCACGATCTCCGTCTACAACTCCTCGCTGGGCAAGACGGTCATCTACCTGCACTCCGCTCCGCGCTCCGGGCTGGCCGTGGGCCAGCAGGTCAGTCGCGGCCAGGTCATCGCCGACGAGGCATGGCGCGGGATCTCCTCCAGTTCGGGCGCGCACACCCACGTCGAAATGCGGCCCGGACGGCAGACGCACGCCGCCAAGAGCGTCAACGACTACACGCTCGACAACCCCAACCCGACCTCGTTCTGGAACTCCCAGGGCTACAACGTCCGCTAGCGCGTTGCCACAGCAGAGGACGGTGACTGTGTCGAAACGAATGTCGAAACGAATCAGGCGGTTCGCCGCGGCGGCGGCCGCGATGACGATCGGCGGAATGGTCTTCATCCCGGGGACGTCCGCTTCGGCGGCGGGCCGTGACGGTGTGTGCGACGACGGCGAGTTCTGCTACTACTTCAACAGCGACAACCAGGGGTCCGTCTCGGACTTCACCGGTTCCGTCGCCGACTACGGCACCGAACAGCCCACCTGTTACGACTTCAAGGGGCCCGGGGCGGGCCAGGGGCAGTGCGTCAAGAACGCCGCCGCATCCGTCTGGAACCGCACCGGAAAAATCGTCCGCGTCTACTACAACAGTGACTACGGAGGCAACTCGCAGGACTTCGCGTCCGGCGCCAAGGAGAACCTGGGCTCCGCCCTGAAGAACCAGAACGCCTCGCACCAGCTCTTCGACTCCGCGCCGCCGACCGGGTGCAAGACCGACGGCTCGAACAGCGAACTGCCCTCGACGATCCTCGTCTACCGGGTGTCGCTGAACCGCGTCGAGCGGGTGGCGTTCAAGACCTACGTGCAGAACGTCCTGCCCAACGAATGGGTGCCGAGTTGGCCGGCCGAATCCCTCAAGGCGGGGGCGATGGCGGTCAAGAGCTTCGGCTGGTACTGGGCACTGCATTCGACGAACAAGACCTCGGGCGGGCAATGCTTCGACGTCTATGACACGACGTCGAGCCAGGTGTACAAGCCGGGCTCGGCGAAGGCGTCGACGAACTCCGCTGTGGACGCGACGTGGGGCACCAGAATGACCCGCGGCGGGAAGATCCTCCAGGCCCACTACTGCGCGACGACCACGGCGTGCGGCGGCTGGGTGAACGGGGACTGGATGTCGCAGTACGGCTCGCGTGACAAGGCCAACGCGGGCTCAAGCTACTCCACCATTCTCAAGGCGTACTACACCGGGATCTCGCTGTCCTGAGACCCGCGGCTCGCCTGACGCCGGTTCCCCGCCCAGTCCCCCCGGGCGGGGAACCGGTGCTCCTTCGACGACGACCTGGAAGTTGACCGGCCTGTTCCCGGGAAAGGCCACCCTTCCCTCGGCGTCCACCAGCTTGAACCGCACGTAGCACAGGCCCGGCTTCCGCGGCGTGGTGATGTCGGCCTTGATGTCGACCTCTTTGCCCGGCTGCGTGTCACTGATCGGGACGTCGGAAATGGTCTGGCAATTGTCCGCCCGCTGCGGGAGGTCGAGGCGATGCAGGGAGTAGCCCTCCCATGGGACCGTTCCCGCGTTCTTGAGCCGCCATACCTTCGTGACCGTCTTGCCCGGCGCGACGCGTGCGCAGTCGGGCAGCGTCACGTCCGCGATGAATACCGCCGCGTCTCCTTTGCGGGTCGGCGGTGCGGGTGCCGGATTGGACACGGGCACCGGGCAGTCGACCGGGGCCGACTCGGCCTTCGACAGGCTGCCGGGCGGCTCCTTGCCCGCCTCACCCGTCCCGGAGTCGCGATGGTCGGCGACCGCGATGGCGACCATCGTGCCCAGCCCGGCGGCCGCCGCCGCGAGCACGACCACCATGGGACGTGCCAGCCGGTTTCGTCCTCGGCCTCTCGACGCTGGCGAGGCGGCCGGGATGACGCCCACGATCCCCGCTGGCGGGGACTGCGATTTCGGGACGGATGCCGCGCTCACCGTCCGGGGGCCCTGGGGGCCGAGGGTGATGGGCATCGTGGGAAGTGTCGCGATGTCCGTCGCGAGGGTCGCGTCATCGTCCAGTGGAGGGTCGTCGGGGGCATCCGGCACGGGCTCGTCCTCGGCGTTCGCGGGGGTCTCCTGAGCGTTCGCCGGGGTCACCTGGGCGCCCGACGGCGGGATCGCCTGGGCGCCCGACGGCGGGGTCGGTCTGGCGCCCGCCGACCTCACCGTGCGGTTCGCCTGCTCCCAGCGCTCGCGGTAGACGGCCGGGTCCGCACCGCACGCCTTGACGAACTCGACGGTCGTGCCCCAGCTCGGCAGCCGGTTGCCCTTCGTGGCCTCGTGCAGGGTTGTGTGCGAGATCGCCCCTGAACGTCCCGACATCTCCCGGAACGGCGGGTTGTCTACCGATTGACGCAGTTCCCGCAGGACCGCCGCGAAGTCCGCGATGGCCGTCGCCTGTGCACGCATGTCGCCCACCGGCTGAAGCTAACAGCGCGAACGGGCTTCACTCAAGATCCAATTTGTATCCGCGGGCGAAGCCGTGTCCGGATACGAGGTTGTTAGATTCAGACCATCTGAAAGCAAGATCGTCGTCACAAGTGAAGCGGTTGACATCGGCCCCGGAGACGTGCGGCCGGGCCGGGCGGCGACGCTTGCCGCCCGCGCGACTTCGCCGTTCTGACGGACGGCGGCGGCTTTGCCGGTGGTGACCGCCTTTGCAGGCAGACCAGATCTTGCGAAGTGTTCGCCGGTTCTTGATGGAGAGTTCGATTGTTCGCCTGGTTCGGAGGAACCGGGCGCAGGCCGTGGCGAGCGCCCGCGATCTGACTTCTTCGCCCCTTTGGCAGATGTTGCCGATCGGCGCCGCGAAACAGCCATTGGTTCGCGGCGGCGGACACCCCACGTTTCACGTCATTCGGGGAGCGGCTCCGTCGGCGCGGGTATCCGCGCCAGGTAGTCGGCCATCTCACGCGGCCGGGACAGCATCGCCATATGGCTGCCGGGGATCTCGTCCGGGACGATGCCGAGCCGCTCCCTCACATGGCGGCGTACGAATTCGGGGGTGAAGAAGCGGTCGTCGCGGCACAGCAGATACCGCGTCGGGACGTCCGGCCAGGCGGGCAGCGGCCACGGCTCGCGTACCGCCCGGTCCATGCTCATCCCCTCGGACTGCGCGGTGTCGTGGTCGAGCACCCGCCGGCCCAGGTCCCGCGGGACGTCGTGCAGGTAGAGCTCGTAGTCGTCGGTGATGTCGGACGCGGGCCGCCCGCTGCGTTCCCACCAGTCGTTCGGCGCCTCACCCGGAGCCGGGATCATGCCGCTGACCAGCACCAACGAGGTGGGCACCTTGATCTTCTCGCAGACGAGCGGGCCGACAAAGCCGCCCCAGGAGTGCGCCACCACCACGACCGGCCCGCGCTCGCCGACGGCCTCGACGACGGCGTCGGCGTACTCCCAGAGCCCCGCCCGCGGGTCCGACACGGGCAGGTCCACCGCGAACGTGTCGTGCCCGCGGTCGCGGAGCTCCGCTTCGACCAGGTGCCAGTCGAACGCGCTGCCACCACCGCCGTGGATGAGTACGAAAGTCGTCATGCCGATAGTGACCTGCCGCGGCACGAAACCTCATCGGTTCGCGCCGCACCGATTCTGAGGACGGTCAGTCGAACGATATCGACAGAGCGTGACGAAAGACGCCGTGGGGGTCCCAGCGGCGCTTCACCTGCTGAAGGCGCGTGTAGCCGTCGCCGTAGTAGAGCGCGTGCCACGCAGTGGCGGAAGTGTTCTGCTCGGGGTCGGCGAGATCGGTGTCCGGATAGTTGATGAACGCGCCTTGGTCGGCGGCACCGGCGGGAACGCCGCCGCCGTCGGCGTAGACGTCCCGGTAGAACTCGCGAATCCACCCGAGGTGCTTGGCGTCCTCGGACGGGTCGTCCCAGCCGACGAGGAAACCGGCCAGGAAGATCGAGTCGCGGTGCGCCATCGCGGTAGCGCCCGGTGGGACGGTGTTGACCCGGCCGCCATAGGTGTTGATGAACAGATGCCCGTAGGGGTGGTGGTAATCGGCTCGGGTCAGATGGTGATGGGCGACGGCCATCTGCTCGTCGGTGAAGCGGCGGCGCCGGAAACCGGACTTCATTTTGACGCGGTGGAAGGGGCCGGGACCGCCGCCGAACCCCTTGGTGGCGGCGAGGAGCCACGGCAGCGTGGATATCTGCTGTGCCGGTCGCGCGTCGACGCCCCGGCGGAGCGCGTTCACCAGGTCATCCAGCAGCGGTCGCGCGCCCTTGTCGGTGGCCACCTGGCCGGACAGCGTAATGGTCTCGGTCGGACGGCTGGTGAGCGTGAACCCGCCGTAGAGCGCGGCGGCGGGCGAGCCGGGGGCGGAATTGCGCTCCGTCCATTCTCCGTAGTTGCGGAGCAGCCGCACGAACGTTTCCCGGTCCAGTTCGTCCCAGGACCAGTCGAGCGAGAAGTCCAGGACGGTGGAGGGCGGCCGGGGAAGCGGTTCGGCTGGGTCGCCGCCCGCCGACCGGAACCAGTAGCGGGTGATGATTCCGAAGTTTCCGCCGCCGCCCCCGGTGTGCGCCCACCACAGATCGCGGTTCGGGTCCGACGCTTCTCGGGTGGCCACGACGCTCCTGGCCTTGCCGTCCCTTCCGACCACGACGACTTCCACCGCGTACAGGTGGTCCACGGTCAGGCCGTGCAGCCGGCACAGCGCTCCATAGCCTCCGCCGCAGACGTGGCCGCCCGCTCCCACATCCGCGCTGGTGCCGCCGGGAATGGTGACGCCCCATTCCAGGAACAGCCTTTGGTACACCTCGCCGAGCGTGGCGCCCGCCTCGACCATGAAGGCGTTGCGCCGCGGGTCGTACTGGACGTCCGTCATGGTGGACATGTCGACGAGCAGGCGGACGGCGGGATCGTCGACCAGGTTCTCGAAACAGTGGCCGCCGCTGCGCACGGCGATGCGCCGACCCGTTCGCACGGCCTCATTGACGGCCAGCACGACATCGGCCGTGGAGCCGACCACACGGATCTGGTCCGGCTCGCACTCGAATCGCCGGTTGTATCCGCGGAACACCAGTGAGCTGTAGCGGGAATCGCCGGGAACCACCGTGATCGGTGCTTGTTCTCGCGGGAGCGGCGAACCGGCGGCGGGCAGCGCCGCTCCGGCGAGCGGAAGGGACGCGGCGGTCAGGGCGGCACCGCGAAGAAGGGTTCGGCGGGAGGGTGCGTTGTCATTGGTCACCCCCTCAGGCTCGCCGCGCGGCGTGACCCGCACATCGGCCGATGTGTTCCTCCGCGGTCGGCGGAAAGCAGAATGCTTCGCCGGCTCGGCGTACAACTTTCCGCCGATGTCCGCCGGGGCGGATATCTGTCAGGAGGCGAAAGCCTGCGCTACGGCGAGGCTGTCCTCGTAGACGTGGTGGCGCGTGATCTGGCCGTTCTCGACCGTGAGGTGCAGGGCGAACCGGGCGCGGTAGGCGCGTCCGGTGGCGCGGGCCGTCTGCCGAATTTCCCCGAGCACCACCGCGTCGTCCCCGTCCACGAGAACGCGTTCCACTTGGGTGTCGGCTTCCTCGGGGACGTGATGCTCGGCGATCCCCCGGAAATGGGCGGCCGCGTCTGCGCGGCCGGTCCGGTGCCGGATCCAGGGTGTGGCGGCGCGGCCGTGTTCGTTCTCGGGCCAGTTCAACTTCCAGTCGCCCTGCTCGGCGTACATCGCCGCGATCCGTTCTGGATCGCCTTCACCGATCCGTCGCAGCAACTCCTCGACCACAGCGCGCGTGCCTGTGTCGGACATGATCGGCCTCCTTCGGGTCGGACGAGGCCAACCTTGACAGCGCCGCCCGCCCCTGGGCGATTACCTCCCACGTAATCAACGCGGCGCGTGGACACCGCTCGCGCTGATACGGACGGTGACGCTCAGACCCGTGAGCGCGCTTCCTATCTCGTCCAGGCCAGCAAGGGTGACGAGAGCGATTCCATCGTCAGTGGTTTCGCCATCGGGAAGGTTCACCCCGCGGGGTGTCGGCGAAGCGGCGCGTTCATCGGTCTTCCGGGTCTGCCGGGTCTGTCGCTTGCTGAACGAGCCGGGTGAGGCCCGTGTCGATGGCTCTGACCGCGTTCTCACTCGCGGCCCCGAGCCCGTGCCGGGCCGCGAGCCAAGACGCGTCGTTGTAGGTCAGCCACACCTTGCCGTCGGCGTCCTCCCAGGCGAGGGCCTTCACCGGAAGGTCGATTCCGGCGGTCTGCCGGTCCTGCATCAACGGCGTCCCGCCACGGGGATGGCCGAAGATGAGCAGCTGGGTCGGCCGCAGTTCGAACCCGGCGCGGACGGCGTTCTCCGCGTGATCGATCCGGGCGAAGACCAGCAGGCCGGCGTCGGCGGCCGCCGCCTGGAGGCGGTCGATCGTCTCGCCGACGGACCAACCGCTGGCGACGGTGACCATTCCTTGATCCCCCATACCGGTCCTTCCTTCGGCGGCAGCCCATTTTCGCGCACCCGCGCCTGGGGAGGACCCCACCTGCCGAAAACGTTCGCCGCGCGGCGATGAGTTCCCGGGACATGGCTGGTCTGAGGAGGTGGACCTCATCAACGGCCGAAGGGAATGCCATGAAGGGCGACGTGTGGCCGATCGTGCACGCCGAGCGCGCGGCGCTCATCGACGATCTCGCCGGTTTGACGGACGAGCAGTGGCAAAAACCCTCCCTTTGCGAAGGGTGGACGGTGCACGAGGTCGTCGCCCACCTGGTCGACACGGCGCTGACGACGCGCCTCGGCTTCGTGGCCGCGCTCGTCCGGGCGCGGTTCGATTTCGACCGGCAGAACGCGCGCGGCGTGGAGCGTGAGCTGGGTGCGACACCACAGGTGACGCTGGAGCGGTTCCGCCAGGTCGCGACGCGGACGTCGGGCCCTCCGGCGCCCCTGGACACCCGGCTCGTCGAGGAGGTCGTCCACGGGGAGGACATCCGCCGGCCGCTGGGCCTGGCCCGCGCCTACCCCCAGGACGCCGTGGTCAGGGCGCTCCGGTTGCAGGCGCGGACGTCCGCGTCGTTCGGAGGTGCCAAGGAGACGGCGGCCCACGTCCGGCTGACGGCCACGGATGCCGGGCTGTCGATCGGGGCGGGGCCGGAGGTGAGCGGCCCGGCGCTCGCGCTGCTGCTGGTCCTTTCCGGGCGGCGGACGGCGCTGGACGAGCTGGACGGCCCCGGCGTGGCGGCGCTCACGTCCACCGCTTGAACCACGTGCATGTCCAACTTCGCCACGCAAAATGGGGACATGGACGAGCTGACGCCGATACGGACGGTCTCCGACTGGTTCGGGCTGCCCCTCTCGACGCTGCACTACTGGGAACGGCGCGGGCTGCTGGAGCCGCGCCGCCGCTCCGGGCAGCGCTACTTCGACCACGAGCAGGTCTACCGGGTGGCGTTGATCAAGCTGTGGCGGGAGACCGGGCTGATGTCCATCGAGGAGATCGGCGTGCTGCTGCGCCGCGCCGAGGCCGGTCCGCGCTGGCGGGAGACCGTCCACGGCCGCATCGCCGCGCTGGAGGAGCACATCGCCCGGCTGGACGCGGCGCGCGACTACCTGCGCTACCTCCTCACCTGCCGGCACGAGGGCGCCCCGGAGGGCTGCCCGCTGTTCCGGGAGTCCGTTCCCGTGCCCTTCTGAGTAGTCAGCGGGCACGGGGCATGACCAGGGTCGCCGCGAGGGCGGCGGCGGCCACGCAACCGGCCGAAACCAGGAAGGCGACGGTGTGACCGTGGGCGAGCGCCGCCGGGGCGTCCGCGCCGCCCCGTCCGGGATGCGCGTCGGCCCAGGCCCCCGCCGCCGAGGACGAGGCCGTGCTGATCACGGCGAGCCCGATCGCCCCGCTGGTCTGCCGGACGGTGTTCAGCACGCCCGCCGCGAGCCCGTTCTGCTCCGGCGGGACGCCGCTGGTCGCCACGACCGTGATCGGGGTGAACGCGGCACCCGTCCCGAAACCGAAGACACAACCCGACACCACCACGGTCAGCGCGTACGAGCCGTCCACCCCCAGGAAGTAGGCCACCCCGGCGAACCCTGCCGCGCCGATCAGGCAGCACGCCACGACGGCGCGGCGCGGCCCGAGCAGGACCGTCAGCGGGCCCGCCGCCCGCGCGCCCGCGAACATCGCGATCCCGACCGGCAGGTAACCGAGCCCGGCCCGCAGCGGTGTCCAGCCGTGGACGTCCTGGAGGTACAGCGACAGCAGGATCGGGCTGGCGAAGAAGCCCAGTCCGTGCAGGAGCATCACCAGGTTTCCGCTGCTCACTGCCCGTGAACGGAAGATCCCCAGGGACAGCAGCGGTTCCCGGGCCCAGCGCGCTTGGTGCGCCAGGAAGATCCCCAGTAGCGCGAGACCACCGGTTAGCGCGCCCGTTACCTCAAGGCTCGTCCAGCCCGCGACGGCGGCGCGCATCACCGCGTACACCACGCCGGTCAGCCCGGCGGTGGCCAGCGCGGCGCCCACCACGTCCAGCCGGGGACGGCGGCCCGGGACGTCGCGGCGCGGCAGGCCCCGCGCGGTCCCGGCGAGGGCGAGCACCCCGAGCGGGACGACCACGAAGAACACCCATCGCCACCCCGCCCACCCGGTGAGGACGCCCCCGACCAGCGGACCGGACGCGGCGCCGACCGCGCCGACCGCGCTCCACGTGCTGAGCACCCGTGCCCGCCGTGCCGGGTCGGTGAACGTCGTGGTGAGCAGCGACAGCGTCACCGGCGCGAGCAGCGCCCCGCCGAACCCCTGGACGGCGCGCGCGGCCAGCAGTGTTACCGGTGTTACCGCGAGGCCGCCGAGCAGGCTCGCACCGGTGAACACGGACATGCCGGTGAGCAGCATCGCGCGGTGCCCGAACACGTCCGCGCACCGTCCGCCGAGCAGCAGGAACCCCGCGAAGGCGAGCGTGTAGGCGTTGACGACCCAGGGCAGCGTGGCCGTGGAGAACCCCAGCGAGCCGCGGATGCCGGGCAGCGCCACCGACACGATCGTGGCGTCGAGGATGACGACGAACGTCCCCGCGCAGGCCAGCGCCATGACCAGCCGCTCGTGCCGCCGGATGTGCTCGTCCTTGGGGGGTGTCGTGGCGCGCCGTCTTTGCGTGAGCGGCCTCATGCTGATTCCTTTGGCCGCATGTGAACGCCGCGCTCCAGCACGGGACTCGCGTACCGCGCCTCCGCCACGTCGAACAGGGCGTCGATGGCCGGACGCGTCGCGACATAGGACGCGACAAGCCCGGCGATCTGCCGCTCCCCCGCCGGGAGGTCGGCGGCGGCAAGCAGACTCCTCACCCGCACGCTCACATCGCGGTAAACAGCGGTTACATCGTTCTCGTTGGGGGTGGTCACGCGGTTACCTCCTCGGACGGTCCGGTTACCGCGGTGTCCAGCGCGGGGGTGCGGCGGTGCCAGGCGGTGTGTCGCTGGAACGCGTCGCCGGCCCGGAGGACCGCGGCCTCGTCCGAGACCGGGCCCGCGATCTGCATCGACAAGGGCAGGCCGGACGCGGTGTGCCCCATCGGCACCGCGAGCACGGGATTGGCCAGCGGGTTCCAGTACAGCGTGTGGATCTTCCCGAAGGCGCCCGCGCTGTCCTGGTGGCCCGCCTCGTCGGCCAGGGCGTCGAACGGCGGGGCCCCGATCGACGCGGTCGGGCACACGATCACGTCGACGTCCGCGAACAGCGCGTCGACGGCCCGCTGCGCCACCTGCCGGACGCGTTGCGCCTGGACGTACTCCGCGCCCGACACCAGCGCGCCCGTGGCGAGCAGCCCGCGTGCGGCCGCGGTGTAGTCGTCCCAGCGGCGGGCCAGGTCGGCGCGGTGGTAGGCCAGGCCCTCGCTGGTCGCGGTGACGAGGGTCGCGGTGACCATCTCCCGCCAGTAGGGCAGGGTGATCTCCACCGGGACGGCGCCCAGCCCGGCCAGGACGGACACGGCCTCGTCGAACGCGCCGCGCACCGCCGGGTCGCCGTCCGCCGGGAAGTGGTGCTCACGCGCGATACCGACCCGGACGCCGGTCAGGTCACCCTCGAAGCGCGGCTCGGTGAAACCGGTTACCCCGGCGATAACGCTCAGTACCGCGGAGCAGTCGCGGGCACTGCGGGCGAGAGGGCCCACGCGGTCGAGGCTGTAACCGAACGGCACGCAGCCGTCGACCGGGACGCGGCCGAAGGTCGGCATCAGCCCGGTCACCCCGCAGAAGGCGGCGGGCATGCGGATGCTACCGCCGGTGTCGCTGCCGAGCGCGGCGAGGAACATCCCCGCCACGATTCCGCTCCCGGAACCCGAGCTGGAGCCCCCGGCCCAGGACTCATGCCGCCATGGGTTGCGTGGGATGGGGAATGGTTTGTCCGGTTCCGGGAGTCCGCAACCGAACTCCATCGCGGTCGTCTTCCCGGTGAGGACGGCACCGGCCGCGCGCAACCGGGCCACGACCGGCGCGTCCCGTCCGGCGCCCCAGTCCGGGTCGAGGACGAGGCTCTGCGCGGTGGTCGGGCCGTCCGCCGCCGCGATCGTGTCCTTGACGCCGACCGGGACGCCGTGCAGCGGCCCCCGGTCGACGCCGCGCGCCAGTTCCTCGTCCGCGCGGCGGGCCGCCGCGAGCGCCTGTTCGTCGAACCGCGCCAGATACACCCCGAGCGACGCGTCGGACCGGTCCGCCGCGGCGATCGCCGCCTCGGTCAGGCCGACGCTGGTCACCGTCCCGTTACGTAGCGCGTCAGCGGCCTCGGTCAGGGTCAACGCCTCGATCACGTTCCACCTCCGTAACGCCGCCCCTGCTGGGCGGCGGGCAGAACGCAACCTTCGTAACTCAACCCGGGTTGAGTGCAACCACGTGTGAGTGACGTCTCCCCGAGACGGAACAGCCCCGGGGCGTCCGGCGTGGACGCCCCGGGGCCGTAACCGGAAGGTGTTAGCGCAGGCCGTAGGCGCGGGTCACGGTCTGCTGGACCGCGTTCCCGGAGCCGTCGGCGGCCTTGAACCGCAGGGCCACATAACCGTTGTTGCTGGCGGGGTGGGCGATCGCGGCCGTCCAGCGGTCGGTGCCGGACGGGGTCAGCGGCGCGCTGGTCCAGGTCGCGCCGTCGTTGAAGGAGACCTCAAGCGACGACGAGGTGACGGCGGTTCCGCCCTCGGGCCGCTCGACCGTGATGTTCAGCGGGAACGTGGTGCCGGACGGCGCGCGCCCGTTGGCGTCGAAAGCACCCGTGATGCGTGGCTGGAGCAGACCGCGCTGGTGCTCGAACGGGTCCCCGGGCTTTTCGGTGGACGGGAAACTCCAGCTCGTCTTGATGCCCGTGGCGTATTTCGACCAGGGGACCTGGCGTGTCACGGACATGTCGAGCCGGTATTGCGCGGTGTCGGCGGGCACCGTCCAGTCTCCGGCGAGGGGGTTGGTGCTCTCGCCGACCTTCTGCCCGTTGCGGTAGAGGGTGAGCGTGCCGGTGGTGCCCTGGGAATTGTTGCCCGCGGAGTTCTCGTAGCCGAGCTGCCCGGTGTCGGCCAGCATCGGACGGGCGAGGAGCTGCCCCTGGCCGTGCCCGACCTTCATCGTCGGCCCGAAGGCGGCCTTGTTCCACGCCGCGGAATAGGTGGCCCCGGCGGTGTAGGAGCGCAGCCCGGTCTGCTGCTCCACCACCTGGACGCTGTTCAACTGGTAGAAGTACAGGCCCCTCCAGTTCATGCCGTTCGCGGTGTAGTAGACGCGCTGGGTACTGGGCGCGTTGGCGAGATGCAGGAGCCCGGGCGCCGCGCCGATGCCGTTGAAGTCGGCGTAGTCGACGTGCGGCCCGGCGCTGGCGGACGGCACTCCCTGGGTGCCGTAGGTGGTGTTCACCAAGGCGAGGCTTTCCGGCGTCGCGGTGAAGGTCAGCGCGGACGGAATATGTCCGGACGTCGGGAACGCGAGATTGTAGACGCGCGGGGACGGCTGGGTCGTCAGCGGTTCCGACTGGCTTTCCGCATAAAGGAAATGGTACGGACGGGATGTGCTCGCCGATGGCCACGCGCGCAGGCTGAGCCCCGGCCTGCCGCTGATGATCGTGACGAGTTCCTGGCCCGCGATCGTCTGGACGAGCTGGGCGTGGCTGACGACGAGCGAGGCGGTCGCGGACGGGCTGACCGCCTTGATCTCCGACGCCGTCCGCGCGTCCAGCGTGAGGTCGACGTCACCGTGCACCTGGAGCGTGGGGTCGCCGTACAGGGCGAGGTCGGTGGGCGCGTCGCGGGCCCCGGTGAGCACGATTACGGTCAGGCTGTAATCGCCGTCCGGGACACTCGCGGTGAGCGTGTCACCGGCCTCGACCAGCGGGTACTCCGCGCCGGTCGCCGGATCGATGATGGTGGCGAGCGGCGCGACGGGCATTCCGTCGATGTTGATGCCGCGCAGGGTGACCGTGTGGTCGGCGGCCGTGGACCGCGCCTTGGCTTTGATCTTGCTGTGGCCGAGGGTGAACAGGGGCCCTGCGGAGCCGGGGAGCGGCGGCCGGGCGGCCGCGCCGGGCGCCGCCTGGTCGGCCGTGGTCTTCGGGGACGCCGTCGCCGTCTGCGGGACGACGAGCAGCGCCGCGAGCGCGGCCCCGATGGTCAGGGTAGTTCTCCAACGCCTCACCTGGTTTCCCTTCTGTGCGCTGACAGGAGGTCGAGGAGTGGGCGCAGAACCGGACGGAGTGATCCTGCGAGAGGATCGCACCTGCGGGAAGTTCCGTCCCTTTCTTACATGATCATCCTAACCTCGATCACGGGGATTTTGTCCCGCGCCAAACGCGATAGTGACCGTTGAGGCTTATGAATCCGGTGGGACGAAAGTGGCCAGAGAGGCGCGGAAGACCGCCGGGAATCGGAGGTCGCAGTAGGAGGTAATCCGGCGGGCGGCGGCACGATCACGCGCGGACGCGGCGTCATCACCCAGAGCCGCGCGGATACCGGCGCGGTGCTGGTAGAACAGCGCGTTACGCCAGCCCAGCCGCGTCGCCCGCCGTTCGAATTGGAGGGCTTGGCGGTCACGGCCGTTGAGGTGCAGCGCCCACGCGAGGGCGTCCGCGACGGTCACTCCCCGGCTGCGGGACCATTCGGCCCGTGCGTGCTGAAGCGCGCCCGCCGCGTCGCCGGAGTCGGCGGCGTCCAGGTCGTTCACGACTCCGTTGGCGGCGAGAGACCGCCATTCCGCGCGCAGCAGTTCGTCCTGGCGGGCGGCCTCCCGCCTATGCCCGGCGGCTCTCAGCACCTCTATGTACTCGATGAAGTTGCGTGGACGCGGGGCGCGGTCCACGATGGCGCGGTAGCCGTCGGCCGCCGATTGCAGGTCGCCGCGCAATGCGTGCACCTTGGCCCTTCCATGCCGAGCGGGCAGGAACGCGGGATCGGTGGCGAGCGCGGCCAGGTAATGCCGGTCGGCCGCGTCCAGGTCACCGGACTGGAGGGCGAGTGCGGCGCCGGCGGCCTTATAGGCGCCGAGGTGGGTGTAGGCGTCGGCGAGCACAGCTTGCACGTCAGCGCCGATGCGCGTGCCGCGCTCACCCCAGCTAACGGCGTCGGCGTATTCGTGCCGGGCGTTGGCCAGCGACGCCATCGCGGCCATCGCCGAAGCGTTGCCGGTGCCGTTGAGGCTCAGCGACCGGGGGAGGGCCTCCTCGGCCTTCGGATAGAAGGCGGGATCGACGGTGACCCCGGCCCGCGCGATGTAGGCGGCGCCCAGGGCCGCCCACGTCCGGTAATCGCGCGGGGAACAGCGCAGGCTGTTCTGATACCGGACGATAGCGCCGGACGGCACCGCGAAATGGCGTCTTTCAGGCGCGGACCGATAGTGCAGCACATCGGCGCCGGCCGCCACAGCGACGGACAATGCCGTGGCCGCCGCCAGGCGCAGCGCATAGCGATCGGTCAGCACGGCCGCTCTCCGTCTCAGGGGACGCGAGGCGAAAGGCCCCGGTTTGATCGTCCACCACCGAATACTTCCGCTATCGGCGCATGGCAGACGTCGAACACCGCTACACGGAAACCGTCGTCCATTATTCGATGCCGCCGCCCAGCGGCCCGGAACGAACACCGTCTTTTGGCGAACAAGTTACCGCCCAATGGTCTTGGCGGCGGCCCGGGGCGCGATTTCGCGGCCGCCTGATAGACGGCGCGAGAGGCGGGGCATGATTGGACCCATGGGCACCTGGTTCACGCGGGAGATCGTCGACAGCGGACGGCTGCGGCTCTTCGTCTTCCTGGTGGCCTTCATCGCGGCGTTCCTTTTCATCCGGTTCAGCGTGCGGATGATCCGGCGCGGGGCCCGGTGGTGGCCGGGCAACGTCACGCCGGGCGGCCACCACGTCCACCATGTGATCTTCGGGCTGGTGTTCATGTGCGTGGGCGGCATCAGCGGCCTGCTGGTCGCCGACGGCACCTCCGCGCTGGCCGGGGTGCTGGCGGGCGTCTTCGGCGTCGGAACGGCCCTGGTCCTGGACGAGTTCGCGCTCGTCCTCCACCTCGACGACGTCTACTGGAGCGATGAGGGGCGGCTGTCGGTGCAGGTCGTCTTCATCGCCATCGCCCTGTGCGGGCTGGCGCTGCTCGGGCTGCGCCCGCTCGGCATCGGGGACGAGGAGGGCACCGTGTGGGCGATCACCCTGACCCTGCTGTTCAACCTGCTGGTGACGCTGGTCGCGCTCGTCAAGGGCAAGGTGTGGACGGGCCTGATCGGGCTGTTCATCGGCATCGTGGCCATTGTCGGCGCGATCCGGCTGGCCCGCCCGAACTCACCCTGGGCGCGGCGGCGCTACGGCGACCGGAAACTGGCCCGCGCCGCCGCCCGGGACAGGCGGCTGCGCGGTCCCTTCCAGCGACTCGGCACCCGCCTCTCCGACCTCATCGCCGGTAGCCCCAATTCCTGAATGCCCGGGCGGCTACTCGTCCACCAATGCGTGAAGGTGCATGTCGTGCCAACCGTCCTCGTGCAGGACGGCGCTGCGCACCGTTCCTTCAAGTGTGTAGCCGCTTTTGGCCGCCACCTGACACGAGGGCATGTTCTCCACCGAGTGATAAAGCTCGATGCGGTGCAGCCCGGCGACACCGATGGACCATTTGGACAGCGCGCGCAGCGCGACAGGCGCAATGCCCTGCCCCCGGGCCATCGGCCGCACCCAGTAGGCGCATTCCGCGACGCCTTCCTTGAGGTCGATCGTCCGCAGACCGGCATGCCCGAGGATCTCCTCGCCCCGCGCGACCGCCCAACCGGCGGTCGTCTCGGTCTTCCAGCCGTCCGCCAAGGCGGTGATCATCTCCTCCGCCTCCTCGATCGACTCGACGCTGCGCACGCCCCACCGGCGGATCAACGGGTCCTGCCGGGCCGCGAGCAGGACGGACGCGTCCCGGTGCGTCCATGGGCGCAGCACCAGACCGCGGCCCGCGTCGATGACGGGCTGGGCGTACGCGGCGAGGGTTCCGGGGGCGACGACCGGTGGAACGAGGTTCGGCATACCGCCATTCAACCCCACCGGCACGCGTCGTGGACGCCCCATCCGAATGGGCCGCCGAGTGGCCACAACCGCCGCCCCGCAAGGGTTAAGCGGGACCGGAGGGTTCCTTGAAGCAGCCCTCATGCCCGGCGCCCACCGCGCTTGAGAGAATGGAGGGACCCGTTAAAGGAGACGTTATGCACGACCTGACCATCACCATCGGCGGAGACCTGCCCGTGCGCAGGCTCGGTTACGGCGCCATGCAGCTCGCCGGACCTGGCATCTGGGCTCCGCCCGCCGACCGGCCCGGCGCCATCGCCGTGCTGCGACGCGCCGTGGAACTCGGCGTCACGTTCATCGACACCGCCGACTCCTACGCGCTCGGGGCGAACGAGGAACTGCTCGCCGAGGCCCTTCACCCCTACCCCGAGAACCTGGTCATCGCGACGAAGGCGGGGCAGAGCCGGCCCAGCGCGTCCGAATGGGTTCCGCTCGGACGCCCCGAGTACCTGCGCCAGCAGGCCGAACTGAGCCTGCGGCGGCTGCGCGTCGAACGCATCGACCTTTACCAGCTGCACCGCATCGACCCGAAGGTCCCGGCCGCCGACCAGTTCGGCACGCTCAAGGCCCTTCAGGACGAGGGCAAGGTGCGCCACGTCGGCCTTTCCGAGGTCTCCGTGGCGGAAATCGAGGCGGCCCGCGAGGTGGTCGACATCGTCAGCGTGCAGAACCTCTACAACCTGGAAAGCCGCGGCCACGAGGACGTCCTCGACTATTGCGAACGCGAGGGCATCGCGTTCATCCCGTGGATTCCCATCGCCTCCGGGAAGCTGACCCGGCCCGGCGGGCCCGTCACCAAAATCGCGGAGGAAACGGGCGCCACGGCCGCTCAGGTCTCCATCGCCTGGCTGCTCCAGCGTTCCCCGGCGATGCTGCCGATTCCGGGAACGTCGTCCCTAGCGCACCTGGAGGAGAACCTCGCCGCGGCCGACCTGGAACTGTCCGACGAGCAGTTTCAGTTCCTCTCGAAAATCGCCGCGCCGTAACCAGCGGCACCGGACGCGGCAGCACCATGATCAGCCGCGGCGGCCAGTTCCTCGACCATCGCGCCGATGGCCGGCCGCCGCGCCACGTCCCGCCGCCACACCGCGTACACATGCCGGCTCAGCACCGGCCGCACCGCGGCGACGGTGACGCCCGGCGGCAGTTCGTCCCGGCCGAGCCGTGGGAGGACGCACACCCCGAGCCCCGCCGCCACCAGCGCCAGCTGAGTCGGGTGCTCGGCGGCCGTGTGCACCACCCGCGGCTCGGCGAACGTCTGGAGCAGCCAGCCGTGGCAGACGGCGCCGACGGGCCAGGTGATCCATTCCTCGCCCGCCAGTTCCTCCACCCCGAGAACGGCGCGTCCCGCGAGTCGATGCGACTCCGGTAGAGCGACATCGACGACATCGTCCAGGAGCGGCGCCTTCATTAATCCGGCGGGCAGTTCGAGCGGTGCGTTGAACCAGTCCTGAACGATCGCCACATCCAGTTCCCCGCGTGCGACGCGCACGCTCGCCGCGTCGGGCTCCAGTTCCGAGACCTCCACCGCGAGTTCCGGATACCGCTCCCGCATCGCCCCGAGCGCCACCGGCAGCAATCCCCGCACGGCGGTCGAGAAGCCTGCCACGGAAAGCCGTCCGGCGACCGCGCCGCGATGACCGTCCAATGTCGCCTCGGCCTCGTCGACCAGCGAGAGTATCCGGTCGCCGTAGGCGACGAGCACCATGGCCGCGCCGGTCAGCCGCACCCCGCGCCCGGCCCGCTCCACCATCGCCTGACCGGTCTCCCGCTCCAGCTTCGCGATCCGCTGGGAAACCGCCGACGCCGTAATATGCAACGCCTCCGCCGCACGGGCCAACGTTCCATGCTCACGCACCGCGCACAACGCCTGAAGCAACAAGAAGTCGAACACCAAACCCCCTCATTCAAACCCTAGCGACAATGCGACCTGGTAATGTGACTGTTGGTGCTCGATCCTGTGCGGACGGTGTCCTTTCGCCGTTCACCGAGGCCGAACGCCGCCACACCCTGAGGGCCACTCCCCCGACCAAAGGGCAGGTAATACACGTGCCAGAATCCGTGGAAAGCGTGCTGCCGGACACCGAGGCCTCATGGCTCGGACGCCTCGTCACCCTGTTCACTCCGGTGTTCGCCGTCGCAGCCGGCTGGTTCGCCGCGCTGATCGCCAAGATCGTTCCAGGCGCGCACCTGGACGAGACACAACTCACGAGCTTCATGATCGCCGCCATGACGGCGGCGCTCGGTGCCGCCTGGAAATGGCTTCAGGGCTGGCAGCAGCACGAACGCCTCGTGGCCGAGGGCAAGGCGACCCCGGTGAAAAGTGCCCGCTCCAAAAAGCGCCATTGAACCCGTCCCGAGCGGCACCGTCCCATCCGTAGTAGGGCGCTTGAGCTGCGACCTATTCGCTGCGGTTCCGTACGCTCACCCGGCGTCATGGAGGCACGTCGGAAAAGCGCGTCCAAGCGGCCCGGAGTTCGGCCGCGATCAGTGAATTCCCGCGTTTCCTGGCGTTCACCTGAGGGACGCTTTGGGTTGGTAGCCATGGCGCGTGAACAGTGGATTGGTTTGGGTGGTCGCGCTGTCGTGCCTGGGCCTTACCGGATGTGCCGCGGCCACGGCGTCGGTGTCCAGCAAGGACACGATCGTCGTCGGCGTCAAGGACGACCAGCCGGGGCTCGGGCTCAAGGAAGGCGGCACCTACCACGGGTTCGAGGTGGATGTCGGAACCTACATCGCCAAGCACATGGGCGCGAAGCAGGTCACCTTTCGGACGGTCCGATCGGACAATCGGGAAAAGCTGCTGAACGCGCACACCGTCGACCTGGTGCTGGCCTCATACTCGATTACTCCGGACCGTGCGAAACTCGTCACATTCGGTGGCCCCTACTATGTCGCCCACCAGGACATCATGCTCCGGCGAGCCGAGACCGGCGTCCGGGGAGTGCGCGACCTGGGCGGACGGCGCATGTGCCAGGCGAGCGGCTCGGTCTCCACTGAACGGGTCGTGATCGGGCTGGGGATCCGCCCGAGGCTCGTTCGCGGGTCGTCCTACAGCGACTGCGTCAGGATGCTGCTCGGCGGCACGGTCGACGTCGTCTCGACCGGCGACCTCGTCCTGGCCGGGTTCGCGGCCCGCTACCGCGACCGCGTGAAGATCATCAACGCGCCCTTCACGGACGAGCGGTACGGCGTCGGGCTGCGCAGCGGCGACATCGATGGGTGCGAAGGCGTCAACCGGGCCCTCACCACCATGTACCAGGACGGAACGGCCGCGCGGCTCCTGAGCAAGTGGTTCGGCGCGTCCGACCTCAAGATGACGACCTCCGTCCCCGAGTTCGAGGGCTGCACGTAGCCGTCGCGCCGCGAGCATGGAGGCGCCGCGCCGGGAGCATGCGGACGCCACGTCGGGAGCACGCAGACGCCGCGCCGGGAGCACGTAGACGCCACGTCGGGAGCGTGCAGGCGCGTGGCGGGAGCACATAGACGCCGCGCCGGGAGCACGTTGGTGCCGCGCCGAGGGGAATGTAACCCTCACGCCGGGAGGGCATGGAGGCGTCGCGGCGTGAAATGTCGGGGGCGGTCGCTAGCGTGGAGTGATGCACGAGGAGCGGGTTGTCTGGAAGGAGCTGCGGACGGCGGGGTTCCTGCACGCGGTGCGGGAGGCGCACCGCGAGGCCACGCTGGCGGTCTTCGGCGGGCTGAGCCGCGCCGCCGGATTCAAGGAGCGCTCGTTCGGGGTCGGGGCGTTCGACGTGCTGGAGTCGCAGATCGACCGGGTCTTCGAGGGCGACGAGCGGGTCGTCCGGGACGACCTGAACGGGTCGCCCGGCTGGCGGTACGGCCCGTACCGGGTGCTGACGAAACGGCACGAGTTCGGCGCGGTGGGGGCGGTCCGGTGGGATCGCGACAGCCCGACCAAGCAGGCCGTGGCGCGGCAGGGCTACGCGGAGGATCCGCAGCTCGCGCTCGACCTCGGGATCGTCCACGACACGCCCGGGGTCCTGACGCTGGTGCTGGCCCACAGCGCCAGCGAGGAACCGCTGGAGATGGAGCTCTACCTGGGTCGGCCCAGGTGGAACGCCGATGGGGGGACGGCCTGGCACTGGGTTCGGGAGCTGAGTGACGAGGCGCTGGGACGTGATCCACGTCGTAAGCTCGTCGAGCGGACGTTGCCGCTGTGGAGCGATGCGGCCGATGTGCCCATGCGGCTCCGAGAAGAGACGAGCACTGAAACGGCCTAGTGGACGATGATCGGATGGCCCGGCGGGCCGCCGGGCCGCCGTTCGACTGTGAGCGGCTGACGCTGGCCCGGCGGCTGAGGGGGCTGCGCAAGAACCAGCTCGCGCAGCGCGTCGGCACCACGCCGAAGGCGATCGGGCAGTACGAGGCGGGCGTCCACCGCCCCCCGGACGTGACGCTCGCGCGGCTGGCGATCGCGCTCGGCGTCCCGGTCGAGTTCTTCCGAGCGGGCCGGAGCCCCGTCTCGATGGACGGCGCGCACTTCCGCTCGCTGCGATCGACGTCGCAGATCGAGCGTGACCAGGCGCTCGCCTACGGCCGCATCGCGACCGACGTCGTCGCCGCGCTAGAGGACGCCGTCGACTTCCCGGCCGTCGACCTGCCCGAGTACTCCGTCGCGCCGGACGAGATCGCCGGGAGCGGCCCGGTGGAGGCGGCGAAGGTCACCAGGAAGGCGCTCCTCGGCGACCCGGGCCCGGTCGCGCACGTGGTGCGGCTGCTGGAGGCGCACGGGGTGATCGTGCTCGTCCTGCCGGCCGCGGCGGAGCGGGTGGACGCGTTCAGCGTCGGGATCCACCCCCGTCCGATGGTGTTCTTCAACCCGGCGAAAGGGGACTACTGGCGCAACCGCTTCGACGGTGCGCACGAGCTCGGGCACCTGGTGATGCACGCCGACGCCGAACCCGGCGAACGGATCGTCGAAGACCAGGCGAACCGTTTCGCCGCAGAATTTTTGATGCCCGAAGAAGGAATCTCCGAAGAATTGCCGGGAACCGCCGACTGGGACCGTCTTGCCGAGTTGAAACGGATATGGGGCGTCAGTATGGCCGCGCTCCTTTACCGCGCCCGCACGCTCGGGATCATGAAAGAGAACGCGTACCGGAACGCGATGAGCACGATGAGCACACGCGGATGGCGGCGCCAGGAACCGGGCGGAGTCCGGGCGCTGGAACGGCCCACGATGCTGACCAGGGCGGTCGAACTGGTAGGCGCGGCGGGCACCGACCGTGACCGGCTGGCCGAATCCGCCCGGGTCACCCGCGCCGATCTGGACCTTCTCGTTCCGCCGCGCTAGAACGCCATTTTGGAGCGGTCCTGAAGAGGGAAATGAGTTACATATCTCTGTCCGGTGGTTGCCTGCGCGGCGACCATTGACTGTGAGAAGCTCCCAGGGTTGTCAGGAACGAGACCTGGAGATCTTGTGCTGGACAATCGGCAGGCCGCGCCGACCGCGATGCGCATGCAGATCGGCGCGCGGCTGCGGCGCCTGCGGGAGGAGAAGGGCATCGGACGCGCCCAGGCCGGCGCGGCGATCCGCGGCTCGGCGTCCAAGATGAGCAGGCTGGAACTCGGCCGGCACGCCTTCAAGCCGCGCGACGTCCACGACCTGCTCGACCTCTACGGCGTGCACGACGCGGGCGAGCGCGAGGGCCTGCTCGACCTCGTCCGGCAGGCGCGGCAGCCCGGCTGGTGGCAGAGCTTCGGCGACGTGGTCCCCAACTGGTTCGAGCAGTACCTCGGGCTGGAGCAGTCCGCGTCCGCCATCCACTGCTACGAGGTGCAGTACGTCCCCGGCCTGCTCCAGACGCCCGAGTACGCGCGAGCCGTCATCGGTCTGGAGCACCAGGACGACGTCGACCGGCGCCTCTCCGTCCGCATGACCAGGCAGCAGATCCTCCGCTCCCCCACCCGTCCCGCGCAGCTGTGGGCGATCATCGACGAGGCGGCCCTGCGCCGCCCGATCGGCGGCCCCGCGACGATGCGCGGCCAGATCGAACACCTCATCGCGGTCTCGGAGGGCATGCCCAACGTGACCGTGCGCATCCTCCCGTTCGCGGCAGGCGGCCACGTCGCCCTCGGCGGCCCCATCACCGTCGTCCGCTTCGCCGACCACGACCTGAACGACGTGGTCTACCTCGAACAACTCACCGGAGCGCGCTACCCCGAAGGCCAGGAGGCCGCCCGCTACCAGGACATCATGGGCCTGGTAGCCTCCCGCGCCTGCCACCCCGCCCGCACCTCCGCCTTCCTAAAAGACCTCCTGTCCTACTAGCCCCGCGCCCCGCCCACTCACCTGCCGCCTCGCGGCCCGCGACCGCGCCTTCGCCAGACACGACACCGCGTCACGATCAACCCAACGACCATCGCCCCACCGCCCAGCCACAGGCCCGCGCGAGAGCCAAGACCCCCAACGCAACGCGCCCCAGCGGTTCACCTACACGCCCGCAGGTAACTGGGATCGCCGTGTAACAACCCAGCCGCACAGTCACACCCCGCGAGAGCCAAGGCCACCACACAACGCACCCCAGCGGGACACCCCCGCCCCCACGTGGGTCCACAACGCGCCCTTGTGATCAACTACGCGCCCGCCTGATAGCGAGGGCGGTATGCAACTCACTCCGCCAGCCAGTTACACACCCCAGAGGGCGAAGGCTACGGCGCAACGCCCCCGAAGCGTTCAGGCACACCTCGGGCGTGCTGGCAGGGGTCGCTGTGGAACACCACTAGCCAGGCGGCCACACACGGCGCGGAGGCTAAGGTCACCGCGCAACGCGTCCAAGGCGTTCAGCCACCGTCCGCGTGATGACAGGGGTCGCCGTGTGGCACACCAAGCCAGGCGGCCACACACCGCGCGGAAGCTAAGGCCACCGCGCAACGCGTCCAAGGCGTTCAGCCACCGTCCGCGTGATGACAGGGGTCGCCGTGTGGCACACCAAGCCAGGCGGCCACGCACGCGCGGGGAGGCTGAGGCCGCCGTGAATGCGCCAAGGCGTTCAGCTACGCATCGCGCGGTGGCTAGCCGTCGCGCGATGCGCCCTAGGCGACGTGGCTCTACTCCGAACGAAGGCGGAGGCGGGGAAGGAGAGGTGATCGCTGCCTACCGCGTTCGGGTGTCGTGGTGCCGATCGCACGTGGGGGCTAGGCGGTCTGGGCGGGTTTGCTGATGAGGCCGATGAGATGCCCCTCGGGGTCGCTGAACTTGCCCATGGTCAGCCCGCCCATCACCTCGTCCGGCCCCTGGAGCCGGGTTCCGCCCAGGCGCTCGGCCTGCACCAGCGCGGTCTCGACGTCGTCCACCTCGACGAAGATGGTGACGTGGCCCTGGTAGCCCTCGTCGCGGGTCGGTCCACGCCAGCTGGACGATGGGGTCTGCGGCACCTCGAACACGGCGCCGCCGATGCCCACACCCTCGGCGCTGAGGTTCTCCTCGCGGGACACCAGTCCGTATCGAGCTGGGTTGTTCGCATTGATCAGCCAGCCGAACATCTCGGAGTAGAACTTCTGGAGCGCCTCGCCGTCCCTGCCCTCGACCTCGAAGTGGACAACAGCGTTTCCCACAGAAACCTCCCGTAGCCGCCGGCGCGCCCGGGCGCGCGCCGCTTCCAGACATAGACCTCCCGGCTCCCCCAAACTCATCGCCGCCGCGGTGAGATCGCCGCTCCAACTCGTCCGGCTGTGGTCCCTCGTACGGCGGAGGCTCGCGACACGCGGCGGTTCCAGGCTCGCCGCACGAGTTCAACGTCCGGGGGCTGCGCCACCGTGCTCGTGGTCGTCGGAGACCTGCCGTTCAACATGCTGATCACTGCGTCCGGCGCGCGGCGGCCGGGGATGTGCGTTGCTCCTCCTTTCGCACGATCATCGTCGGGGGCACGGGTAGACGGCAGGGCGCGACGACAGGTAGGCCGGACGTGCTGCCCGTGCTTCCGCACAAGGACCCGTGCACGGACCGCGTGCTGGTTAGGCGGCAGCCCGGAGCCGGCAAGAGACCGTCGCCGTCCCGTGCACGGAAGCGTGCTGATCATGCAGCAACCCAACACGGGCAAGAGACCGCAGCTGACCCGCACGCCGGGCAGGCCAGCCGCCACCGCGCGACTTCGGGTGGGGGCGCCGACAGCCGTCCTGGACGGCGCTAAGCACGGCGAACCCGTCGACGAGCGCGCGAGCTCAACCGGACGGCGCTGCTGCGCATGCCCCTCGACACGCCGACGCGACAGATCGTCCCGAACGGGATCACCTACCCCGCCCCTCCGGGCACAATACGGCCTCGGTGGCGCGCCAGGCCGCGCGACGGTGCGCGGAGCAGACGTACTGCCCCCCGCGTCCGCACATGGCCCCCGCGCAGAATGCGCGTTGGTCATGCGGCAGCCCGGAACCGGCAAGAGACCGCCACCAACCCGTGCACGGGACGCGTGCTGGTCATGCGGCGGGTCGACACGGGGAAGAGACCGCTGCCGACCCGCACGCCGAGCAGGCCCGCCGCCAGCGCGCGACTTTGGGCGGTGGGCTTCCGCTACCGAGTCACCCGCCTCCAGCGTGGCAGACCGAGTGGGCAGGAGGGCGAAGTCTTGTGGCTCTTCGACTGCCGATCGTTGGCGGGCTGCTCGGAGTTCATTCTGTGCGTGCTGGTGATGATCGGCTGCTGGTGCGTCGTCCGGTTCTGGGGTGGCGGTCGCGGTGTCGATGTGCTGTCAGCACGAGCGGGATCAGGAGGAATGCGCCTGCGGCCGTCACCATCGCTCCTCCGGTCAGCGCGACCAGCCCCGGGACGGCGGGTTGCGCGATTCCCCAGGACGATCCGTGGAAGGCGAACCATCGCGGCCGGTCGGCCTCCGGGGCCACCTCGGCGATCAGGGCGGGCCATCGTCCCTGTAGGACACTGTCGACCGCCGCCCATGCCAGGTAGCCCGCGACCAGGAGCGCGACGGACTGTCCAAGGGCCATCACGACCGCTAGGGCCCCGAGCGCGACCGTCCCGAGGGTTAGGACGTGTTCGTGCCCTAGGCCGCGCAGGGTGCGGCGGCCCAGGCGGCCGGTCAATGGTGCTACCAGGGCGGCGCCCGTCAGGGTCAGGCCGGGCAGCCATGCTGGAGCCCCGCGCTGGAGCAGGACGTACGGCACGAACAGCAGCACGGCGAGAGAGCCGCATGCGAACGCCGTTCCCGCTGCCGTCAATCGCACCAGCTCACCCGGCGGCCGCCATCCTTTGGAGCGGCGTCGTCTGCGGAAATGAAGCCGTGCGGGCAGCGGTTCGGGGTTGACCTGCTCCGCGTCGCGTGCCTTCGGTCTCGGAGGCGGCGAGTTGGGGTATGCGTGTCAGAGGGGCTTGGGAGGTGGACCTTTGCTGTCCTCTTGGCGGCGCTTGGCTCGGAGGGCTCCGAGGCGTGGGACGGGACTTCCTGTCGTTCCTGCTCGGCGGGCTCGTCTCGGCTAGTTGGAGCTCCGCGCTGGTGTGCGCTTGCGGGGCGCGCGGCACGGGACTGGGCGGAGGGATCACGCCCCTTGGGGTCGGACTCCGGCTGGCTTGAGGGCTTCGAGCCGAGGTTGGGAAACGCGGCCTCCGAGTCGGGAGGTTCGCGGACGGGGGCCTTGAGGCGGAGGGCTCGACGGTAAGGGGATCGGGAATTCGGGTGTCGGGGGGCGTAGAGGTTGTCGTTGGCGGGGCGACGGCGTCGGGGGTGAGGAGGGTTAGGGCCACGCATGCGGCTACCAGGCAGGTCAGGGCATCTGTCGCTATGAGCCATCGGGGGCCGAGTGGCAGGAGGATCGCCGCTAGCAGGCCGCCGACGGCGCCGGACGCGACCAGCGACGTCCCGAGTAATCCGTAGACATCGGCCTGGGTGCCCTCCGCGCCGGGACGGGTGGTCAGGCGGGCCAGCGATTCCTGGGTGGCGGGTTCGTAGATTTCGAAGGCCAGCCCGACGAGCGCGACGGCGGCCAGCAGCGTCCACCCGGGGCCGTGCGCTCCGGCCAGCAGCGACATGGTGGCGCCGGTCGCCGTCAGGCCCAGGACGATCACCGTGCGGGGCGGTAAGTGATCGAGGAGCAAGCCGCCGAGCCAGCGTGAGACGAGCGCCGCGACGCCGAAGACGCCGAGTGCCCAGGGCGCCAGGTCATGGCCTGCGAGGACGGCGAGGAACGGCAGGACGTACGCGCCGAGCTGGTTGAGCACGCGCACGCCCACCAGCGCCCTGACATCTCTCCGCAGTTCTTCGATCACACTGCGAGAGTACGAGCCGCCTCTGACATTTCAGTACCGTCTCGTCCATGCCTCCGACGACGAAGACGTCTCGTCCCAAAGAACCCGCCCGCCCCAGGCTTCCGGCCGCGCTCGCGCCCGCCGGGTCCGAGCACGATCTGGTGGACGACGAGGTTCTGCGCGAGCTGCGGTTCGGCCCTCAGGACCTGTCCGGACGCGACGCGCAGGACGTCGAGATCGAGCGCTGCGTGTTCGACGGGACGCGCCTGCCCGCGACCGTCCTGGAGCGGGCGACGGTCAGCGACTCCGTGTTCGACCGCTGTGACCTGGCGAATCTGGGGCTCACCAACGCCCGGGTGTTCAACGCGACTGTCACCGGGTCGCGGATGACCGGGGCCGCGCTGACCGACTGCGCGTTCCAGGACGTGGTGTACGAGGGGTGCCGCGCCGACCTCGCCGGGTTCCGGTTCAGCACGCTCAAGCGGGTCGTGTTCCGCGACTGCAACCTGGAGGGCGCGACGTTCCAGAACGCGGACCTGCGCGGCGTCCGGTTCGAGGGATGCCGGCTCGGCGGCGCGCAGTTCAGCGGCGCGACGATGGCGGGCGCGCGGTTCTCCGGGTGCGATCTGCGCGGGGTGGCCGGGGTGCAGAGCATGCGCGGCGTGACCGTGTCCGCGGTGGACGCGCCGGGGTTGCTCGCCAGCTTCGCGGCGGAGCTCGACATCACGATCGAGGACGCCTGATCGAACACCTGTTTGACTCGCCGGATAGATTGGGGGCATGACAGGCGCTTTTCAGGGCTCGCTGCTGGACGACACGGACGAGACAGGGCCGCGTCCGCTCGCCTCCGCACGCCGGACGCGGCTGGCCCATGGCGCCTGGATCGACGTCCTGCCCGGCTGGATTCCGGGGGCCGACGCGCTTTTCGAGCGGCTCCTCACGTCCGTCCCGTGGCGGGCGGAGAGCCGTCGCATGTACGAGAGGGTCGTGGACGTCCCCCGCCTGCTGGCCTTCTACAGGGAGGGCGACACGCTGCCCGACCCCGTCCTGGACGAGGCGAAGGCGGCCCTCGACGAGCACTACGCGCCGGAGCTGGGCGAGCCGTTCAGCACAGCCGGGCTCTGCCTGTACCGCGACGGCCGCGACAGCGTCGCCTGGCACGGCGACACGCTCGGACGCGGCGCGACGCAGGACACGATGATCGCGATCCTGTCCGTCGGGACGCCGCGTCCGCTGCTCCTGCGCCCGCGTGGCGGAGGGGCGACCATCCGCCACGAGCTGGGGCACGGCGACCTCATTGTGATGGGCGGGAGCTGCCAGCGGACCTGGGAACACGCGATTCCGAAGTCGACCCGCGCGGTCGGCCCGCGGATCAGCATTCAGGACCGCCCGCACAACGTCCGCTGAGCGGCCATCCCGTCCGGGACGCTTCCGGCTTGTCTTCGCCCCGGGAGCCGTCCGGCGGGCCCTGCCCCCGAGCCGTCCGGCAGGCCCTGTCCCCGAGCCGTCCGGCAGGCCCTGTCCCCGAGCGGTCCGGCAGGCCCTGCCCCCGGAGCCGTCCGGCCCTCCTCGGCCGGGAGCCGTTCAGCGCCTGCCCGATGCCTCCTGCTCGCACGGCCCTGCCCGAACAGCTCCCGTCCGAATAGCCCCCTCCGACCAGGCCCCTGCCTGAACGGCCGCCGCCCGAGCAGCTCCCGCCCGAACGGCCGCCGTCCGAGTGGCCCCGGACGTGCCTGTCAGTGGTGCTCGCCGTTGCCGTTGTGCATCTTGGGCAACTGCTGCGGGTCGTATCCGTGGAACGGACGGTCGAAGACCCAGTTGTAGATCATCTCCCGGCAGATCTCGGGCTGGTAGGCGGGCGCCGCGTGGCCGGCGTCCGGCAGGCTGACCTGCATCAGGTTCCGGTGCCTGCGGACGAACCCCTTCGGATTGCCCTGGGCCAGCGTCCAGATCAACCGGGGCGCCTCGCGCCAGCGCTCGTCCTCGCCCTTGTCCCATTTCGGGATCTCGTCCAGAAACTCCTCGGTTGCCAGGTACCCGCAGGCCGTGTCGAAGTTTCCGGTGTAGAGCAGAGTCTCGTATCCCTTGCCGATGAGCTCAACGTACTTGTCCGAGCAGTCGGCCATGATGTCCTCGACAAGGTGCTCCGCGACCGGGCCTTCGTTGTCGGCGTTCTTCCATTTCACTTCTGCCGGGACGTGCAGTGCCCCCTTCACGGCCTCGGTGTTGAGGTAGGCGCGCAAGGGTCCCATGGGAATGCCTTCCCAGCTTCGCACGTCGTAGAGGTCGAAGTTGCCGCCGAGCCGCATGGTGGTCAGCACCAACTCGTCGCAAAGACGGTTGGCCTCCTTCATCTCTCCGTTCCCGAGGGCATCCAGGATGTGCTGGTAGTCCTGGTACAGGCCCTCCCTCTGGTCGAGGCCGATGAAGCCGGTCGTGTACACGTAGTCGATCATGACCCGGAGCGACAGCTCGGGTTTGATCCAGCCGTTGCCGATGGCGATGCCCTTGAGGTCGATGCGACGGCCTGCGTTCTGCTCGTTCTTCTCGTCGATCTTCGATGCGATGTGCGGCACGTACTTTCCGCCGTAGCTCTGGCCGGCGATGTAGAGCGGGCACTGGGCATACGCCTCGTGCTCGTCGAAGAACCTCTGGAGGCCCTCCCAGAACATCTCGCTCAGGGCCTCCTCGTCCTTGACGTACTCGCCGGCGTCGGAGTAGCTGTAACCCGTGCCGATGGGCTGGTCCCAGAAGACGACGTGCGCCTGCTGGTTCCAGCTTCTGGGGGTCACCGAAATGGTGCCCGCGGCGTTGTCGGCGATGGTGAACGGTCCGTTCTCCAGGAACAGCCCGAGCAGCGAGGACGCGCCGGGCCCGCCGTTGAGCCAGATCAGCAGTGGCGTCTCGCGGATCAGGTCCATCTGGTCGGAGGTCTTGACGTTGGGGTTGCACGTCTGGCTCTCGAAGAACCAGTAGAACAGGTGGTTCTCCGCCTCGGGGTTCTCGACGCTCGGGATATCGACGTGTCCCGCGTAGGAGCGGGTCCTCTTGACGCTCTTGGTGTAGAGGTCGATCCCGAGGGTGTTGGGGATGTTGGCCGGGATCGACTTGACGATGTTCAAGCTCATGACTTCCCCCGTTAGGTGGCCTGAGGTTGATCAGAGGGCCAGGAACCCGCGCCGCCGCCCCTGCGACTGCCAGGGGTTGGCGAACA
Organism: Actinomadura terrae; assembly: GCF_022751215.1. Classification (GTDB taxonomy): domain Bacteria; phylum Actinomycetota; class Actinomycetes; order Streptosporangiales; family Streptosporangiaceae; genus Spirillospora; species Spirillospora terrae. Next base: position 85,575 of record NZ_JAICDG010000004.1, read on the forward strand.
GGCCCTCGGCGCGCTCCGGCCGCTCCATGAGCCCGATCCGCTGCCCTTGGAGCAGCTGCAATGCGGGGAACCGGTTCTTCTCGAACAGCAGGATATTCAGCGATCCGCCGTACTGGAAGTTCCCGATCTTCTGCCCCTTGGCAACCGGGACCGGTGGCTTCTGGCTGCTCGGAATGCCTCTGAATTCTTCCAGGCACTGCACCGACGCGATCGAGTTGAGCCCGACGGGAACCGCCCCTACGTAGCCCGAGCTGAATGATTCCGGCTTTGCCGGGTCATCGACGTAGGTGGTCTCGATGATGTAGTAGCCACGGCGAAATTCGGCGAACGCCTGGTAGTCGTAACCATATCCGACGTTGCCCTTGTTCAGCAGTTGGGGGAGATTTCGGAATCCGTAGTACACGCCTCCGATGTCGTCGTGGGACTCCACGACCAGGCCGGGGACGGGGGTGTGGTACCAGTGGTACATATCGGGCATCAGGATGCAGGAGACCGCGGTGCCGCCGACGAATTTGTCTGCATACTTCGAGTTGTTCAGCAGTTGGCGGATGTTCATGGTCACGGTTTTGACCGGGATCGGCGTATCGACGGTCAGATCGTCGACGATCATGTTGATGACGCAGTCCGCCGGCGCGACCACGACGCCGGCGTCATCCGCGGCGGCGATCGGGCGTTTGCTCTGGTCGACGAGCCTCCGGACGAAGAATTGGTTGAAGTTGGTGAACCCGCCCGGCGGGACGTAGAAGTCGTCCATCTTGCTGCCCAACTGGGCGATCCACTTGTCCGCGAGATCCTTCGACGCCGGCGCGTCCATCTGGTCGCCCTGGAGGTCGGTGAAGTCCTCGGTCATCTCAAGCCCGGGCCCGGAGGTGAGGAAGACCATGCCGTAGTCGTTCTCGTAGTTGATCCAACTGAACCGCTGGATGTAGTTCAGCCCGCTGTAGACGTCCGGCTGCCACGCGTACCACTCGTCGAAGAAATTGAGGAGCTTCTCGAAACTGGCATTCTTCCAGTCGTACCAGACTTCCGGCTTCGTTTCCGGAGGCGGCGGCACTATATGGGACATCGCCGCATGGAACATGGTCTTGAAACCTCGGTGATCGGTTTCGTACCACCACCGGAGCTTGTCTTTGAATTCTTCGAGGGTCCTCGAACGAGCGCTGGTCTCGGTCAGCATTCCGCTGCCTCCTCCTCTTGTCCTGTCGGCTGATTCGGTTGCGTACGGGGTGCTGGGCGCCCCGGGGGCCGCCCGAGCCTCCTCGGCTACCGCCCGCTCGCGTCGGCGAATGCGCAGCTCACCCGCCAAGTCCCCGCGAACCACTACAAGTAACCCCATGACTCATCAAAGCCGTATTTAGGAGATACCTAGCATCTAGCCAGATACCAGGTCATTAGCCATCAAAGACCCGGCCAATCAGCTTTGGTCTCCCTGCCGAAGACCTCGGGTCCCGCCGATTCCTGGCGCACCAGGCTGAATCGGGAAACGCGACTCAAGCGTCCGAGGGCGAGGCGGCCCCGCCCGCTGCGGGTCCGGTGTCCATCAGGGCGACCATGCCGTCGGCGAAGCGGCCCGTCAGGCGGGCCAGTTCGGCGCGGTCACGGTCGCTCCATCCGGTGAAGACCTCGTCCAGGACGCGGCGCCGCCCACGGTTGATCGCCTCGACCACCCCGCGCCCCTCGGCGGTCAGCGACGCCGTCTTGACCCGGCGGTCATGCGGGTCGGGCGCGCGGGCGACCAGCCCCAACTGCTCCAGCCGGGCGAGCGAACGGCTCGCCTTGGGATGGTTGTGCTCGGCGAGTTCGGCCAGTTCCAGGACGCCGATCGGCCCGCGCAGGTCGAGGTGGATCAGATAGCGGCACAGTTCGGGGTCGAGCGTGACCCCGGCGCGGTCGAGGATCAGGTCGACGAAGCGGGAGCGCGAGACGCGGCCCAGGATGCTGAGCCAGACCTCGTAGTAGTCGTCGTCCGCCATCCCGTTCATTATGCACGGACCTCGTGCTAGCATATCCGTTCATAATGAACGGATTTGAGCCGGATCAGAGCGGGCGGCACGTCCACGCAGCCGTCCTGCACGCGACAGGCGAACCCCCGCGCTACGGCCCGTTCCCCGCACCTGTGGCCGGGGACGGAGAGGCGGTCGTGACCGTGACGGCGGCGGCGCTGAAGCCGTCCGACCGCGCGATGGCCGGCGGCGTCCACTACGCCCCCACCGAGTTTCCGCACGTCGCCGGGCTGGACGGGGTCGGACGCCTCGACGACGGCACCCGCGTGGCGTTCCTCATCCCGCGACCGCCCTACGGCGGGATGGCCGAGCGGACATTGGTCCGCCGCGACATGTGGCTTCCCGTCCCGGACGGTGTGGACGACGTGACCGCCGCCGCGCTCCTCAACCCCGGGATGGCGGCCTGGAAGACGATCGTCGCGGAGGGCGAGGCCGCCGCCGGGCAGACCGTCCTGGTGCTCGGCGCGACCGGCGCGTCCGGACGCATCGCCGCCCACCTCGCGGTACGCCGCGACGCGCGGGTCGTCGTCGCCGGACGTGACCGGCGCGTCCTCGACCACCTCGTGACGCAAGGCGTCGCCGCGGCGATCCCGCTCGACCGCCCGCACGACGAACTGGCCGACGCGCTCGCCGCCGAGGGCCCCTACGACCTGGTCGCCGACTACCTGTGGGGCGCGCCGGCGGAGGCCGCGTTCGCCGCGCTGGCCCGCCCGGCACCGCGGCGCGAGGCGCCGATCCGCTACATCCTGGTCGGAATGGCGGCCGGTGCGGAGGCGTCGCTGCCCGCGATGACGATGCGCAAGGCGCCCGTCCAGCTGGTCGGCAGCGGCACCACGGGACGCGCGGCCCTCACCCAGGCCGCAGACGCCTACGCCGATATCCTCCACCAGGCGGCAAACGGCGAGATCAGTCTCGACATCGCAACCGTCCCGCTCAGCGAAGTCGGCGAGGCGTGGACGCGCAAGAGCGACCGCCGCGTCGTCCTCGTTCCCTGACCCCTGCCCCCCGATGGCTCCGGAAGGCTCTTGAAGGCCTCTGGGAGTCCTCTGACCACCCGGAAGGCCACCGCAGGGCCGCCCGGAAGGTGGTAAAGCCTCGCCGAGGGCCGGAGGGCGGTGGCACGATATCGGTGGTCCCCGCCCGCGGCCGAGGAGGTTCGTTTGCTGCGCCTGGTCGTCTCACAGACCTCCCCCAGGGCGTACCGGACGGTGCTGGACGCGCTCCAGGCCCCGCTGCCGCCCTACAGCCCGCCCGGGCGGCACATCGTGATCGAGCCCGGGCAGTACCCGGCGACGGGTTTCCGCAGTTCGGGGGACTTCGTGCTGACGGCCGCCGGAGGTCCGGGGTCGGTCACGCTCGACGGTGCGACCGACGCGACGATCGAGGTCACCGGGAACGTGACACTCCAGGGGCTGATCGTCCGGAATTGGAGCGATGACGGCAACGCGCTGGACGTCGCGAAGGGCAGCGTCCTCGCCGAGCAGTGCCAGTTCGTGAGCCGTGCCGGAACGGTCGCGGTGAGCGTGTGGAACGGCGGGCGGCTGGCGCTGCGCGGCTGCCGGGTGCAGGACGGCGCGGTCGTGTACTCGGGGTCGTCCGGGATCATCGAGTCCACCGACCTCGCGGGGACGCAGAGCAACGCGCTGGCGATCCGCAAGGGCAGTGCGGTGACGGTGCGGGGCTGCCGCATCGAGGGCGCGTCCGACAGCGGGATCTGGGTGACCGAGGGGTCCAAGCCGCTGATCGAGCGGTGCACGATCTCGGGCCCGGGGTCGGCGGCGGTGCTGGTGGACGACCACGCGGACGCGGCGATCCGCAACTCGGCGTTCCACAGCAGCGGGACGTGCTCGCTGGTCGTCCGGGACAAGGGCAACGCGCTCGCGGAGGACTGCCTGATCACGGACGCGGCGATGGAGGCGGTGTGGGTGACCGCCGGGGGCACGCTGACCGCGCGGCGGCTGCGGTTGCAGACACCGCGCCGGACGGGCGTGGTCGTCGAGGAGGGCACCGGGTACTTCGAGGACTGCGAGATCCTCGGCGCGGGCAAGCACGGCGTGTTCGTCGGCGAGCGGGGGCACGGCACGTTCGTCCGGGGGCGGGTGGCGGACGCGGCGGAGATCGGCGTCGCGTCGGTGGAGGGCGGCAGTGGGACCTACACCGGCGTGACCGTGACCGGCAGCGGGGACATCGGCGCGAACGCCGACCCGGGCTGCGAGATGACGCTGCGGGACTGCGCGATCGTCGACAACCCCGGGACGGGCCTGGTCATGGCGAAGACGGCGCGCGTCCACATGTCGGGGGTGACGAGCGAGCGGAACGGCGGGGAGGACATCCTCGACTTCGAGCCGGAGGTCGTCACCGCGAAGGTGGTGGAGACGGCGCTGGGCGCGGCGGCGGAGGCGGACGCGCGGGCGGGCGGCGCCGGACCGCCGCGGGACGCGGTGCCGGCCGAGCAGGCGTCCGCCGACGAACTGCTCGCCGAACTGGACGCGATGATCGGCCTCGCCGGGGTGAAACGGGAGATCCGGAAGCTCACCAACCTCCAGAAGGTCGCCGAGCAGCGGCGGCTCGCGGGCCTGCCGCCGGGCCCGACGATCGGGCGGCACATGGTGTTCGCGGGGCCGCCGGGCACGGGCAAGACGACGGTCGCGCGCCTGTACGGCCGGATCCTCGCGGCGCTCGGCGTGGTCGAGAAGGGCCAGGTCGTCGAGGTCAGCCGGGGCGATCTGGTGTCGGAGAACGTCGGCGGGACGGCGCTGAAGACGACCGAGGCGTTCGAGCGTGCGATGGGCGGCGTCCTTTTCGTGGACGAGGCGTACGCGCTCGCCCGCGAGACCACCGGCACCGACTTCGGCCAGGAGGCCATCGACACCCTCGTCAAGCTCATGGAGGACCACCGCGACGAGGTCGTGGTGATCGCGGCCGGGTACTCGGCGGAGATGCGCGAGTTCCTGAGCGCGAACCCGGGTCTGAGGTCGCGCATATCCCGGACGGTCGAGTTCGAGAACTACGCCCCTGCCGAGCTGGTCAAGATCGTCGAGCTCCAGGCGGGCAAGGACGGATTCCGGCTCTCCGAGGACGCGCGGGCCGCCGTCCTCGACCATTTCACCGCGGTCAAGCGGGACGCGAGCTTCGGCAACGGGCGCGCGGCCCGCAGGGTGTTCGAGGCGGCGGTCGAGCGGCAGGCGCAGCGGCTCGCCGAGCTGACCGAGCTGCCGTCCGGCGCGGAGCTGAGCCTGCTGCTCGCCGAGGACCTCGACGTCGAGACGGGCCTGGCGGCGCGGTTCGGCGAGGCGCGGGACGCGGGACAGGTCCGCGACGTCCTGGCGAAACTGACCGGGATGACGGGCCTCGCGGGGGTCAAGCGGGAGATCGGCGACCTGCTCGACCTGCTCGCCTCGGCGCGGCGCCGCCGCGAGGCCGGGCTGGAGGCCGAACCGTTCACCGGACACCTGATCTTCGCGGGCCCGCCCGGCACGGGCAAGACGACCGTCGCGCGCCTGTACGGCGAACTGCTGGCGGCGCTCGGCGTCCTCGCGCAGGGCCAGGTGGTCGAGACGGCCCGCGTCGACCTGGTCGGCCAGTACGTCGGGCACACCGCGAAGCGGACGGCGGACGTCTTCGAGCGGGCCCGCGGCGGGGTCCTGTTCATCGACGAGGCGTACACGCTGGCGCGCGCCACCGGCGGGACGGGCGCCGACTTCGGCCAGGAGGCCATCGACACCCTCGTCAAGCTGATGGAGGACCACCGCGACGAGGTGATCGTCGTCGCGGCGGGCTACACGGCCGAGATGGAGGGCTTCCTGGCGGCGAACCCGGGCCTCGCGTCCCGGTTCGCGCGCACGCTCACGTTCGAGCCCTACGACGTGGACGGCCTCGTGTCGATCTTCGTGGGCAAGGCGGAGGCCGCGGACTACCTCGTCCCGGACGGGACGCGCGCGGCCCTCACCGGCCACCTCGCGGCCGAGCGCGACCGGTTCCGCGAGGGCAACGGCCGCGAGGTCGACAAGCTGTTCCGGGCGGCGGTCACCGCGCACGCCCGCCGCACCGAGCAACTGGCGAACGACGGCGAGGAGCTGACCAAGGCGCAACTGGCGACCCTGCTCCCCGCCGACATCACCGCCGGTTAGACCGCCGGGCAGGTGGTGCCCTGGGCGGGCCGTTGGCCCGTGATCAGGTACTGGTCGATCTTGTCCTGCATGCAGGGGCCGCGGTTGTAGGAGCCGTGTCCTGAGCCCTCGTAGGTGAGGAGCGTGCCCGCCTTGCCCAGCTGGCGGGCGACGCTTCGCGCCCAGGAGTAGGGCGTGGCGGGGTCGTGCACGGCGTTCGTCAGCAGGATCGGCGCGCTTCCCTTGACGCGCAGCCGGTGCTGCGGGTTGTTGACGGGGCCCGGCCAGCCGAGGCAGGCGGAGACGGCCATGACGGGACGCGCCTGGTTCATGTCCGGAGCGATCTTCTCCGTGCCTCGAATGATCTTTGCGTACTCGCCGTAGCCGCGCACCGGCAGGCTCCAGTCGGAGCAGAACTGGGCGGTGAACGGGTCGGTGCCGGTCGGCTGGGGCTCCGCTCGCCGGGTCGTTCTGGACGCGCCGGGCGATGCGTTCGGCGTCGCGTCCAGCGCGGCGAGCTTGGACGCGAGTTCCGCCCAGTCGGGGCCGTAGAACGCCTTGTAAGCGACCACGACCAGCGCGAACTCCGGGAGCGCGGACCCGGGGCTCTGCGGGTCGGGAAGCGTGCCGCGCGCCGCCCGCTCTCGCAGGCCACGCCAGACGGCGCGGACGTCCCTGCCGTGCAGCGCGCAGTCCGTCGTCCTGTCGCACCAGCGGACGTCCCTGCCGTGCAGCGCGCAGTCCGTCGTCCTGTCGCACCAGGCGACGAACTGGTCGAAGGAGTCCTGCGCCGCCGCCATCTCGGAGTTCAGGAACCGCCGGGTGTCGCGCAGGCTGTGGTCGTCGACGCTCTCCAGGACCATCGTCCGGAACCGCTTCGGGAACGTCTCCGCATACATCTCCCCCAGCAGCGTCCCGTACGAGCTGCCGTGGAAGTTCAGTTGTGCCTCGCCGAGCGCGGCGCGTATGGCGTCCACGTCCCGGACGGTGCTGAGCGTATCGGCGTGGTCGTAAAGGGAGCCCGTGCGCATGCGGCAGTCCTCGCGCAGGCGCTTGTTGTATGCGAGCGTCGCGTCGAACTCCTTCTGGCTCTTGATGACCGGGGACGGACGCGCCGCCAGCAGATCCGCCGAACACGTCACGGGATGGCTGCCGCCGATGCCGCGCGGGTCGAAGCTGACGATGTCGAAGCGGTTCTGGAGCCGCTCGCTGAACCGGTCGATGCCGCCCTTGAGTTTCGTGACGCGCTGGACGCCCGAGTCACCGGGCCCGCCGGGGCCGAACACGAGCGTGCCGACGCGGGCGTCCGGGTCCTTGGCCTTGCGGCGCGCGATCGCGAGTCCGAAGGACGGGCCGTCCGGCCGCGCCCAGTCGACCGGCAGCCGCAACGTCGCGCACTCGGCCTTGCCGTCGTCGCCGCATTTCGTCCACGCGATGGTCCGCGGCGGCGCCGCCTGCGCCGCCCGCGCCGGTTGCGAGATCACCGGGACGGCCGCCGCGACGAGCGCCAACCCCGCCGCCATCATCACCGCACGCTGCATATATGTAGCCCCTCCTTGGCGCGGCCGGTGCCGCTTGGAAGATCAAGTTAGGGCGGCGGCACGGGCTTCGTAAGGGCGGCCAGGGAAGGACCAGGGTCAGCTCAGGGTGACCTCAGGGTCAGGTGCGCGGCAGCGCGCGGCGTAGGAGTTGCGCGAGGTGGAGCGCCTCGCGTCCGGTGCCCTGGGCGACCTGCGTCCGGCAGGAGAAGCCGTCCGCGAGGATCAGCTCACCGTCGGCGGCGCGCACCTTCGGGTACAGCTCGCGCTCGGCGCAGCTCTGCGAGACGTCCCAGTGGCCGGGCTCGAAGCCGAAGTTCCCGGCGAGGCCGCAGCAGCCGGAGCCGATGACGTCGGTGTCCACGCCGAGCCGCCGCAGGACGGCGAGGTCCGGCGCGTAGGAGCCCTTCGCCTCCTGGTGGCAGTGGACCTGCGCGATCGCGCGGGCGTCCAGCGTCCCGAACGGCCAGTCGCCCTCATGCCTCGCGACGAGCTCGGCGAGCGTGACCGTGGCGTCCGCGAGGCGACGCGCGCGCGGGTCGTCCGGGAACAGCTCGGGTGCCTCGTTGCGCAACATCACCGTGCAGGACGGCTCCAGCCCGACGACCGGGAGCCCGGCGTCGAGCGCGGGCGCCAGCACGTCCAGCGAATGCCGCAGGACGCGCTTGGCCACCCCGAGCTGCCCGGTGGAATGCCAGGTCAGACCGCAGCAGACGCGCCCCGGCGGGATCAGCACCCGGTACCCGAGCGCCTCCAGCACCTCGACGGCGTCCCGTCCGGCCTCGGGCGCGTGATAGTCGGTGAACGTGTCGGGCCACAACACGACGGTCGGCCCGCCCGCGGCACGCGCCCGCCCACGCTCGCGGAACCAGTCGCGCAGCGTCCGCTCCGCGAACCGGATCATCTGGCGGCGCGGCTCGACGCCCGCCGCCCGCTTGACCACCCGGGCGATGCGCCCCCGCGACAGCGCGGCGTTGACCAGCCGCGACGTCCCCGGGACGGCGGTGACGGCGCGCGACCACAGCGGCAGCCAGCCCATCGAGTAGTGCGCCATCGGACGGCGCCGCCGCGCGTAGTACCGATGCAGAAATTCGGCCTTGTAGGTCGCCATGTCGACGTTCACCGGGCATTCGCTCGCGCACGCCTTGCACGACAGGCACAGATCCAGCGCGTCGTGCGCCTCACGCGAGCGCCATCCGTCCGGCAGCGACTCGCCGCGCAGCATCTCCGCGAGGACGCGCGCGCGGCCCCGCGTGGAGTGCACCTCGTCGCGGGTCGCCCTGAACGACGGGCACATCGTCCCGGTGTCGAGGTTGCGGCAGGCCCCGACGCCCACGCAGCGGTGGACGGCGGCGGCGAACGAGCCGTTGTCGCGGGTCAGCGCGTGGACGGGCGTGACCTTCAGCGTGTCGCGGCCGGGGCCGGGACGCAACGCGGCGTCCAGCGGGGCCGGGTCGACGATCACGCCCGGGTTGAGGCGGCGGCCCGGGTCGAACACCGCCTTGAACGCGGCGAACGCGTCCAGCAGGCCGGGCGAGTACATCGCGGACAGCAGCTCCGAGCGAGCGCGGCCGACGCCGTGCTCCCCCGCCACCGACCCGCTGTGCGCCACGACCAGGCGCGTCGCCTCCTCGACGAACGCGCGGTAACCGGCGACGCCGCGCGGGTCCTCCAGGTCGAAGTCGACGCGCAGGTGCAGGCACCCCTCGCCGAAATGCCCGTACGGGACGCCGCGCAGCCCGTGCGCGCGCATCAGTTCGTAGAGTTCGCGCAGGTAGCCGGCGAGCCGCTCGGACGGGACGGCGGAGTCCTCCCAGCCGGGCCACGCCTCGCCGCCGTCCGGGAGCCGCGTCACGATCCCCGACCCGGCCTCGCGGATCCACCACAGCGCCCGCATCCGCGCCGGGTCGCCGACCACGACCGACGTCGTCCCCGGCACCCGCTCCTGCACGGCCTCGGCGAGCGCGTGCGCCGCGTCCTGCGCCGCACCGATCGTGTCCCCGCCGACCTCGCAGTACAGCCAGCCGCCGCCGGGCGGGAGGTCGGAGCCCGCGTCGGCGCGTCCGGGCTGGTCACGCAGCGCGGTCAGCAGGTCGGCGGCCATCCCCTCAACGGTCAGCGCCCCCGACCGCGCGACGAACGGCGCCACCTCGGCGGCCACGAAGACGTCCTCGAAACCCAGCACGGCCAGCGCCCGCGCCTTCGGCACCGGGACGAGCCGGACCGTCGCCTCCGTGACGATCCCGCACGTCCCCTCCGCGCCGACCAGGGCCTTCGCGACGTCGAACCCATTCTCGGGCAGCAGATGATGCAGGCCGTAACCGGCGACCTGGCGGCTGAACCTGCCGAGCTCGGTCCGGATCGCGCCGAGGTGCGCGTCGCGGAGCCGCCGCAGCTCGGCGTCGATCGCCGCGTCCCCGGACGTGCCGCGCTCGGCCGTGACCTCGCGCCCGCCGGGCAGCAGCACCCGCAGCGCCTCCACGTTCCCGGAGGTGATCCCCCAGGCCACGCTGTGCGACCCGCACGCGTTGTTGCCGATCATCCCGCCGAGCGTGCACCTCGAGTGGCTGGACGGATCGGGCCCGAACGTGAGCCCGTACCTCGCGGCCTCGGCGCGCAGGTCGTCCAGCACCACCCCGGGCTCGACGACGGCCGTCCGCGCCTCCGGATCGAGCGACAGCACGCGCCGCAGGTGCCGCGAGGTGTCGACGACGATGCCGGTACCGACGGAGTTCCCCGCGATCGACGTCCCGCCGCCGCGCATGGTCAGGGGAAGGCCCTCGTCCTCGGCCAGCTCCAGGACCCGGGCCAGCTCGGCGGACGTGCGCGGTTCGGCGACCGCGAGCGGGACGCACCGGTAGATCGAAGCGTCCGACGAATAGGCGGTCCGGACGGTCAACCCGGTGCGGAAGACCCCGGGAAGCGCGGCCTCCAGCCGCCGAGCGAGTTCGGGCACACCCCCAGGTTAGGACCGCCCGGAAGAACCCCCCACCCGACACCCGTCCCAGCAGGAAGCGGAATGCGAAGCACGCGCACCGGGGCGAGCAGCGGTCGAGCGTGGTTTCCGAGGGCCATGTGGCGGGGGTGCGGGGCACCGTACCGGGGCGGGCGGTGCGCGCCTTCCGCGCGGGACGGTGCCTGGCAACAATCACCCGGAAATGCTTCACTTCATTGTGGCGCCCGACAATTTCCGAGAAAAGTGGGGGTTTTGAGTCCCGTGACTCAGCGGCCGTCCAACTCTCCGCTCCGGATGACGCGCACCAGCGCGCGCCACTGCGTGGAATTGAGCGAGAGCTGACCCGCCGCGTGGTCGTGGGAGTCGCGGACCAGCACCGAGGGCCCGGCCGCCGCGACTTCGACGCAATCTGAACCCTCGGCGCTCGCACTGGCCTTGCGCCAGTTCAGCGCCCTCCCCTGATCCGGCCGATACACCATCCAGCAACCCTCCATCCATTGCCGGCGGGTGCCGTCTCGCCACCGATCGGGCAAGAACACCCGCCCGACGCGAGCCAAGCAGGGCACAACAAACCACGACCTTGTGGAAAATTTCCCGATCACGAGTGTAAACGGTTCCAGTTATTCCGCCTACACGGGAACACAAGATCACTCTGTGTGCTATGAAGGCCACTCGCCTTGGGGGTCGCCGGTGCGGCCGTCACCTCCGATCGGTTGGGGAGCCGGGCGGGGCGGTCAGGTGGTCGGTCAGTCCATCAGCTCCTCGGCCGCCTGCCGGATCATGGCGATCGACTTCTCCGGGGTGAGCGCCTCGTCCAGCAGGGTCTCGAAGTTGTCGCGGTACTCGGCGATCCGGGTGTCCTCGCCGGTGACCATCACGCTCGCGCCGGCCCGGCCCTCCAGGTAGAGGACGTCGTTGAGCCCGCCGTCGAACTCCAGGATCGAGAACGGCCCGAAGACGCCGAGGTGCGCGCCCGCGCTGAAGGGGATGACGCGGACGGTCAGCAGCTCGTCGGACTCGGCGGAGTCGGCGATGTGGCGGAGCTGGTTGGGCATGATCGCGGGATCGACCTTGATGCCGACGTGGCGGCGGATCACGGTCTCGTCGATGACGTAGTTCTGGCGGGGCGGGTCCTCGCGCTTGGCCAGCTCGCGCTGGCGCTGCATGCGCAGCTTCACGCCGAACGCCTGCTGCTGCGGGGACACGACGCCGGTGTAAAGGACCTGGGCGTACTCCTCCGTCTGGAGGAGGCCGGGGACGAGCGTCCCGTGGAAGTGCCGGATGTAGGACGCGCCGGCGGTGTACCCGACGTAGGTCAGGAAGCTGTCGTCGAACTCGCCCCGGTAGGCGTTCCACCACGCGGGCTCGCGCGCGCCGCGCGCCCACGACTGGAGCCGCTCCTGGCGGCTCTCCGACACGACCTCGTACACCGTGAGCAGTGCCTGGAGATCGGTGCGCGTGATCGTGTTCTTCCCGCCCTCGACCCTGATGAGCTTCGACGGGGACCATTCGAGGCGGCTCGCGACCTGCTCCTGTGTCATCCCCTTCTCTTTTCGAAGGCGCACGAGCTCGGTGCGCAGCAGTGCGCTCTGGACGATGGGCCCCTGGTCAGTGGTCATCTGTATCGCTCACCCTGTGTAGTCGTCGCCAGCAGCCCGTCTGCCAGGTGGCAGTCGGCGACCCGGCGGCGTACATGACGCCACTCCGTCATGTCTCTCCCATCGGGGGTCGCGATCTGCCGGCTCCGATCCCCACATCCGCGCGGAAATCTAGCATCCGGAGCTGGCGGCGTGCTGCATGTCGGCTGAGTATGTTGTAGCGTGCTTGGTAGCAGATTAGCAGGCTTCAAGTTGCGATAGGACGTCCAGCTAGCGAGAAGCCTAAGAATCTGGGAACGGAGGGTGAGGGGAAGGCGTCGGCCCGGGTCGCCGCGGGAACCTCGCCCGGACGGGAACCGCTCAGGAGGACAGCCTGATACGACACATTCGGTCGGTGCCGACATACCGGCCAGATGCCGCAAACAGAACAGAGCCGCTCTCACTTCTCGCCGATCACCGGTTGCGAGCCATGAGGATCGACGAAAAGTGCGAGCGACTCCTGGAGACCGCGAGGCACGCCGCGCCGGGCCCTTACGACATCCTGCAAAGACGCAGAGACACCGGGGCTGACCTGGCAAAACATTCCCTGCGGACTCACCCAGTCTAACCGCGATCACGCGGCATGGGCTATAGGTGACCGCGACTGTGTCGGCGAAGCGACCGCGTCCCGGGACCACCCCGCGGCCCGCGCACTGCGCCACCAGACGCAAATCGAGACATGGGGTTCTCGAACATGATGTCAAGAAAGCAAGATCATTCCCCGACTCCTGACGTCCGCCCCACATCCCGGACGAACCGTCCGCGCGCAGCACAGACGAACCGTCCGCCGGCTCCAGAAGCGAACCGGCCCCCAACTTCAGACACGAAACGTACGCAAGCCTCAGACGCGAACCGGCAACAAAGCGCAGACACGAACCGTCCGCACATCCGCCGGAGGACCCGTCCGGAACCGCTCCGGACGCGCCGTCCGGAGCCTTCCCGGCCAGGTCGTCCGGGCGTTCCCGAGGGGGTGCGGTGATGGTCGACCGCGAGCACCGGCACGACCCCGACCAGATCGTCCCCACCGCGTTCGGGGTGTCCGGCGACCACACCCAGCCCCCGACCCCGTCCCACCATCCGGCGCCCGAAGGCGGCGTCCCCCCGGACCACGAGGCCACCGAGGCGGCGGGCGACCACGGCTCCGGGCAGGGCCCCGTACAGGGACCCGTGCAGGCCTCCGTGCGGGCTTCCCGGCAGCGCCACGCGCCGTCCGCCCAGCCGGCCGAACTGGCCGGTTCCGGCAACGCCGGGCGCATCCGGGGCTTCTGGCGGGCCCTCAACTCAGCGGAGCGGGACGCGCTGCTGCTGTCCGCGCACGAGGTCGACTTCCCGGTCGGCGGAGTCCTCTGGCACGAGGGCGACATCGCCGATCATGTCCTGGTGATCCTGTCCGGCCTGGTCAGGGTCTGCGTCGAGCGGGACGGCGGCGAGCGGATCATCGCGTTCCGCGGCGTGGGGGACATCGTCGGGGAGCGCGCCGCGCTGCTGCTGCGGCTCCGCTCGGCCAGCGTCGTGGCGATGGACGACGTCCGGGCCCTGCGCATGAGCACGCAGGAGTTCGCCGCCTACCTGACCGACCATCCGCGCGTCCTCGCCGTCCTGGAGCAGGAGATGTACAAGCGGATGACCGAGCGGGCGAGCCCCGAGGAGCACCCCTCACCGTACGGCTATATGCCGCCTGGTGAGACGGCCACGCACACATCACCGTACGGAACGGCCACGCATCCCTCACTGTACGGCCCGGCCGCATGGCCCGGCCGGAACCCGCACGGCCCGTCCCGCGCGCTGTGGGGGGTTCCTTCGCAGCAGTACGCGAGCGAGGTACCGGCCCCCGAGCATCCCCTCGCGGCCCACCCGCCGATCGCGTGCCCCTACGCGTGGCACCTGCACGCGGGCCTCAACCGCTACGCGGGCATCCCGCCCTACCAGCCCGGAGAGAACGGCCATGCGATGAATCCACACGTCCCCGAAGGACACGGCCCGATGGCCCTCACGCGGCGTGCCGGTACCGCGCCCCGCCGCGGATCGGCTCCGCTGCCGTCGCCGCCCTGGGCGGGCCAGAACTGCACCATCGTCTTCACCGACATCGCGGGCTTCAGCGACGTCGTCCACCGCGACGACCCGGCCCGCCTGGAGATGCGCGGCTGGATGTATGAGTTCCTCCAGCAGGCGTTCGAGGAGTCGCACGTCCCCTGGGACATCTGCCACCGCGAGGACCGGGGCGACGGCGCGCTGATCATCGTCCCTCCCGAGACCCCGACCACCACCGTCATCGACCCCATGATCGCCCGGCTCGCCGAGCTGCTGCGCGGCCACAACCGCCGCTCCAGCAGGGCGGTCCGGATGCAGCTGCGGCTCGCGCTCAACGTCGGGCCCGTCGTGCCGGACGAGCAGGGCGTCTCCGGCTGGTCCCTCATCCAGACGGCCCGGCTGCTGGACGCCCAGATCCTCAAGGACCGGCTCGACGAGAGCGGCGCCGACCTCGGCTTCATCGCCTCGTCGTTCGTGTACGAATCCGTCATCGCCCACCATCGGAACATGAACGCCGCCGAATACGAATTCATCCGCTGCCGTGTGAAGCAGACGGACGTCCAAGGCTGGATGCACCTGCTGGGCGCCCCCGTCCAGCCCGCGCACTGACCCCACAAAACGAGGCCCGCTCCCCGCACGGGCCCCCAGTGCGGCCCCCGCCCGCACTGGCCCCCCGCCACCGCGGGGGTTTTCTGTTTCAGGTGCCACCTCCGCCCTCAGGGCCACCCTCGCCTTCAGGAACCGTGCTCGCCTTCAGGGGCCGTTCCCGGTCTCCCCGGCCGTCCCCGTTGCGACAGGCCGTCCTCGCCCTCGGGGCCCGTCCTCGCCTTCAGGGCCCGTCCTTTCAGAGGCCGTTCTCGGTCTGGTGGCGCGGGCCGGGGCCGAGCGGAATCCGCATGACGAACCGGGCGCCGCGCGCGCTGTCCTCGATCGTGAGGTCGCCTCCGTGCGACCTGGCGATCTCGTGCGCGATCGGGAGGCCGAGCCCGGTGCCGTTCGCGTCCTTGGCCTTGCCGTCCCGCAGCCGCGCGAACCGCTGGAACACGATCTCCCGGTCCGCCGGGGCGATGCCGGCGCCGTCGTCGAGCACCTCCAGCACCGCGACGCCGTCCTCGCGGCGGACGCTGATGTCCACCCGCTCCTCGGCGTGCCGCTCGGCGTTGTCGAGCAGGTTCGTCAGCAGCCGGACGAGCCGCAACCGGTCTCCGTTGACGGTCACGCCGTCCTGGAGGTGCGTCACGACGCGCTTGTTCCGCTCCGTCCTGGCCAGCTCGATCGTGACGAGTGCGCCGAGGTCGACCGGCTCGGCCTCGGCCCATTTGCCCGCGTCCAGGCGCGCCAGCTCCAGCAGGTCGGTCACGATCGCCTGGAGCCGGTCGAGGCTTTGCAGGACGGACCGCCCGGTGCGCGGCCAGTCCACCTCGTCCGGGTACATGAGCGCCTCCTCCAGCTGCGCCCGCGCGGCGGTGATGGGGCTGCGCAGGTCATGGGACGCGTCGGAGGTGAAACTGCGCTGGCGCTCCAGCGCCGCGTCCAGCCGGTCGAGGGTCGCGTTCGCCGCCTCGGCCAGCAGCCTGACCTCGTCCCGGTTCTCCGGCACGGGGACGCGGTGCCCCGACCGGCGCGCCGTGATCTCGGTCAGCTCGGCGCGGATCGCGTCCACCGGGGCGAGGGCGTGGTCCACGGTCCGCCACGCCCACAGGCCCGCGAGCAGCGTCCCGAGGAGCGACACGCTGATCAGGAACGTGCACAGGCTCGCGCTCACGAACCAGGGGACGCGGTCGGCGGCGGCGTAGACCGTCCAGTCGCCGCCCGGCTCGTACACGCGGACCGCCACGACCGACATGCAGCCGTGCAGGCCGGCGGGCGGGCACATCACCTTGGAGGTGTAGACGCTGCGCACCTCCGGGACGATGGCGGCGATCGGCGGCCGGTTCAGCGCCTCGGGCGTGGCCGCGACCACGGTCCGCCGCTCGTCCAGCACCTGGAGGACGAGGTGGCGCCGGGCGCTCAGCTCCGCCGGGACGCGCCCGCTCCGGATCTGGTAGGCGAGCCGCAGCGCGGCCGTGGTGGCCTGCTCGCGCCGGTGGTCGGCGACGTGCCCGCGCACGCCCACGACGATCGCCACGGCCAGGAGGGCACAGATGACGGCGGCGACCGCCCCGGCAATGACGGTCATCCGCACCCGTATGGACCATGTGCGACGTCCGTGCACCCGACCTCCCGCAGGTGAGGTAATCACCCGCGAGACCGGAAACAGTCCTGAGAACGGGACGCTCCCGCCCAAGAGAGGTCAAAGAAATGGTTCACCCGGTGGCGGAACGGCCGCCGCGTCCTGTGAGAGAAGCCGACCAGGGCGCACTTCCGAAACCACCACCCGAGTGTGGCCATCAGAAGCAGGGGAAATACGTTATCCCGCTGTTAGCATCGCTGGTTATGGAGCTGCGCCAGCTTGAGTACTTCGTGGCGGTGACGGAGGAGGCCAGCTTCACCAAGGCCGCGGCCCGCCTGCACGTCGCCCAGCCGGGCGTCAGCGCGCAGATCCGGCAGCTCGAACGCGAGCTCGGCCAGCCCCTGCTGGACCGGTCCGGACGGACCGTCCGGCTGACCGAGGTGGGCGCCGCCGTCCTGCCCTACGCGCGCGCCGCCCTCGCTGCGGTCGAGGGCGCGCGGCTGTCGGTGGACGAGCTGACCGGGCTGCTGCGCGGGCACGTCACGATCGGCACGATCGACTGGATCAGGTCGCTGAAGCTGCCCGCGATGCTGGCCGACTTCCACCGCGACCACCCGAACGTGGAGATCACCGTCACGCAGGAGGACTCCGCCACCCTCACCGAGGGCCTGCGCACCGGACGGGTCGACCTCGCGTTCATCAGCCTCGCGTCCGAGCCGCCCGAGGGCCTACGGACGCGGGTCGTCATCGAACAGGAGGTCTACGCGGCGGTCGCGCCGGGCCACGAGCTGGCGGGACGCACGACGATCACGCTGCGGGCGCTCGCCGGGCACGACCTCGTCAGCCTGCCGAAGGGGACCGGGCTGCGCGCCGTCCTGGACGAGGCGTGCGCGGAGGCGGGGGTGCGTCCGCGCGTCGCGTTCGAGGCCGCGGAGCCGCCCGTCCTGGCGCAGCTCGCCGCGCACGGCCTGGGCGTGGCGATCCTGCCGGAGGCCGCCGCCCACGCGTACGCGGACGAGCTGCGGCTGATGCCGATCGTCCGTCCCCGGCTGAGCGGACGCATCGCGCTCGCCTGGCGGGCCGAGGGTCCCCGCAGCCCCGCGGCCCGCGCGCTCATCGAGCGTGCCCGTGCCCTCCTCCCAGCCTGACGGGCATCGAAGTGTCACGTTCCAGCCATATCGGCTCGGACATATTGGCCCGCCAGAACCACCGGCGACACGCCATCCGAAACACCCGGCGGCGCGTCCGGCGGCGGGCGGCGCGTCGGGCACGTCGTCCGACACATCCCCTCGGCCCCCGCAACGCGGGGAGGGATCAGGCGACCCCGGCGTTGCGGCCCCGCAGCACGCCGTAGAGGACGTCCGGCTTGTTGGTGATGATGCCGTCGACACCGGCATCGGCGGCCGTGCGCATGCGGGCGGGGTCGTCGACCGTCCACGTCTGTACGCGCATGTGAGCCGCGTGCACCTGCTTCACATAGGACGCGGAAAGGTCCTTGTACGTCGGGTTGATCTGGTCGGCGTACTTCGCCAGCTGCGGCAGCTCCTCGGCCTCGGGGGTGCCGAGCAGCGCGGTCGGCACCGCGGGCAGCTTCGAGTGGAAGCGCTTCACCGACTCCCAGTCGAACGACTGGACCGTCAGCCTGCGCTGGCTCGCGTCGGGACGCAGCCAGGACGGGTAGCGCCTCAGCTCGGTGGCGATCCGGCCCTCGATGCCGGGATAGTTCGCCGGGTTCTTGATCTCCAGCAGCAGGCCGAGCCCGCGGCCGTTCATCGTCTTCAGGACCTCGCCGAGCGTCGGGACGCGCTCGCCCTTGTACTTGGCGGCGAACCACGACCCGGCGTCCAGCTTCTTGATCTGGGCGAGCGTGAACGAGGAGACCTTCGTCCCCCGGCCGGGGTAGACGCTCTCCACGTCGGTCGTGCGGGCGAGGGTGCCGTCGTGGATGACGACGAGCTTGTGGTCCTTGGTCTCCTGGACGTCGAGCTCGAACACGTCCGCGTGCTTGGCCTTGGCCAGGCGGAACGCGGCGATCGTGTTCTCCGGCGCGTAGGCGGACCCGCCGCGGTGCGCGACGTTGGCGATCTTCGCACCGGCGCGCGTCTTCGCCGCTGGGACGGCGGTTCCGGCCGCCGGGGCGACGGCTCCGGCACCTGGAGAACCGGGGAGCAGGGAGAGGGCGGGGGGCGGATCCGCTGTCGCGGCGTCCGTCACGGATCCGGTGATCGTCGTCGTGGTCGCGACCGCAACGAGCGCGAGACCGTACCGTCGGAACATCTTCACCTCTCGAAGGACTGGGCGATGTCACCCCCACGGTTGATCCGCTTGATGACACGGGAGTGACGAAGCGGTAGCAGGCCATGTACGAGCAGTGACAATACGTATCCGGGACGGTGCGGCGCACGAGAAACATGGAATGTTCCTAAAAGTTGCCGCTATTCGCTTTCTTCCGATTTGTCGGACTCAATCGAAACCGGCGCGCCCGACCTGCGAGCCTCGCCCGATCCGCGAGCCTCGCCCGGCTCAAGCGCGGCCGGGAGCTCCTGACGGGCGAGCCGCGCCGCCCGCGCGAGGATGTGCGTCCCGACCAGCAGCCTGCGGCTCCGGCGCAGCCCCGGCGGACGCGGAAAGCGGATGCGGCGGGCCCACGGCGCCCCGTCCCGCGCCGGCCGGTCCGGCTTCGGCAGCGGCACCGGGACCGCGGCCGGACGCGGCGCCACCAGCCGCGTCGGACGCCTCCTCCCCCGCAGCGTCACCGACTTGCCGAGCGCCCACTCGTCCGCCTCGCCGGCGTCGGCGAGGTCCAGCATCGGCGCCGCGGCGAGCACCCGTCCTGGCGTCACCTTCGCCAGGTCGCTCAGCCGCGCCGCCTCGTTCACCGGATCGCCGATCACCGTGTACTCGAAGCGCTGCTCGGCGCCGATGTATCCGGCGACGACGGGACCGGCCGAGACGCCGATCCCCGCGTCCAGCGTCGGGACGGCCTCGCGCAGGCGCAGCGCCAGCTCCCGGGCGGCGCCGAGCGCGGCCCCCGCCGGGTCCGGCAGCTCGGCGGGCGCGCCGAAGATCGCGAGCGCCGCGTCCCCCTCGAACTTGTTGATCCATCCGCCGTGCCGCGCGACCACGGCCACCACCACGCCGAAGAACCGGTTGAGCAGGCCGACCACCTCGTCCGGGCTGCGCGTCTCGGCCAGCCGCGTGGACCCGGTCAGGTCGACGAACAGCACCGCCACCTCGCGCGTCTCGCCGCCGAGCCGGACGTCACGCTCCAGCGCCAGCCCGGCGACCTCCTCGCCGACATGCCGCTCGAACAGGTCCCGCAGCCGCTCGTGATCGCGGAGCCCGGCCACCATGTGGTTGAACCCCGCCTGCAACTGCCCGACCTCGCTCGCGTCGTACACCGACACCTCGGCCCCGAGATCGCCGCGTTCGACCTGCGCCATGCCGAGCCGCACCGACTTGATCGGATCGGCGATCGCCCGTGTCGCCATATAGGTGACATAGACGCCGACGATCAGCGCGGCGCCGCCCAGCCCCAGGATCGTGATCGCCAGCTGGGTCGCGCCGATGTCGGGCGCCGCGAGCGCGGCGACCGCCACGCAGATCAGCCCGAACACCGGAATCGCGGTGCCGAGCGCCCACGCCAGCATCACCCGCGTGGTCACCCCCGGCAGCCGGAACCGCCGGGGCGGCTCCCCCGCGAGCACCAGCGCCGCCGCGGGCCGCAGCAGCCGCTCCGAAAGCAGATACATGATCGTGCACGTGGTCGCGGCGCCGAGCAGGCACGTCAGCCCCGTCTTCACCGCGAGCCGTCCGGTGAACAGCACGAGGTCGAGGACGGCCCACCCAATTGCCCCGAGCACCCACAAACCGCCCATGAGCATCGTCAACCGGAGCGGTCCAAGCAGAACCGCGCGTCCCTGCCGTCGGTCCGGGATTCCCCCGTCCCGCGCCAGCCGGACGACCGGACGCCACAACCGCAGCCCGGCCGCCAGCGCCACCGGCACCGCGAACGCCGGATAGCCGAAGAACGCGGCGGCGTTCACCAGGTGCACATGGTTCCGGTCCTTCAGCGGCGGATCCGGGACCACGAACGTCGCGAACAACAGCACCACCAGCGCGCCGACCATGTTCGCCACCCCGACGACGATCAGCAGGACCCAGCGGACGCGGACCTCCAACATGGTGCGCGGCACGACGGGCAGGCGGTTCACAGGGCGCCTCCGGGGGTCAAGGCCCCATCATCGCACCCGGAAGCGGGGTCGGGACGGCTACTCAGGCGTCCCGACCCCACCCGTTCACGCGGTTGTGCTCTCCTCCGCCAGCGGGACGCCCACCTCCGCGGTCTGCGACGTCCGCCGGACGATCGGCCAGCCCACCACGACGAGCGCGAGCCATCCCGCCATCACGTACAACGCGATCCTGGTGTCGGCCTCCCACGCGATCGTCACCGTGACGAACACGAAGAACGCGAGGACCATCCAGTTCGTGTACGGCGCCCACGGCATCCGGTACGACACCTTGGGCAGCGCGCCCGCCGCCACCTTCCGCCGGTAGGCCATGTGCGCGACCAGGATGACCGTCCACACCAGAATGGCCCCGCCGGTCGACACCGACGTGATGTACTCGAACGCCTTCTCCGGCACCACCGCGTTGATGACGACGCCGATGCCCATGACGAGCGTCGAGATCACCAGCGTCAGCACCGGCACACCGCGCCCGTTCAGGGCCGCCACCGCCTTCGGACCGTCCCCGTTCACGCCGGCCGTCCGCAGCATCCGCGACGTCGAGTACAACCCGCCCGCGTTACACGACGACAGCGCCGCGGTGAGGACCACGAAGTTGACGATGTCCCCGCCGCCCGGAATGCCGATCTTGTCGAACGCCAGCACGAACGGGCTCGCGCCGCCCTTGAACTCCGTCCACGGCACCACCGCGAGGATCACCAGCAGCGACCCGAGGTAGAACAGCGCGAACCGCAGCGGCAGCGCGTTGATCGCCCGCGGGATGTTCTTCTCCGGGTCCTTCGCCTCGCTCGCCGTCACACCCACCAGCTCGACACCGAGGTAGGCGAACATCACCATCTGCAACGTCATCACCATCGGACTGACGCCCTCGGGGAAGAACCCGCCATGCGACCACAGGTTCTGGACCTCGGCCGTGTCGCCCGCGTCGCTGAACCCGAAGGCCAGCACCCCGATACCCACCAGGATCATCATCACGATCGCGGCGACCTTGATCATCGCGAACCAGAACTCCAGCTCGCCGAACAGCTTGACCGAGATCAGGTTGACCACGAACAACACGATGAGCGCCACCAGCGCCGTCTGCCACTGCTCGACGCCCGGCCACCACTTCTGGATGTAGGTCCCGGCCGCGGTCAGCTCCGCCATGCCGGTCGTGACCCAGATGATCCAGTACGTCCACGTCGTGGCGTACCCCCAGAAGGGCCCGAGGAACTCCCGCGCGTACCCCGCGAAACCCCCTTCCACCCGCCGGTAGCTGAGCAGCTCACCGAGCGCCCGCATCACGAAGAACAACATCAGCCCGGCGACCGCGTAGGTAAGGATCAGGCTGGGCCCCGCCTTGGCGATGTTCTCCCCGGCCCCGAGGAACAACCCGGTACCGATCGTCCCGCCGATCGCCAGCATCTGGATCTGGCGCGTCCCAAGCCCTCGTTGATAGTCCTCTGCCTGGTCCGGGAGCTTTTCGACCATGCACTCGGCCTCTCTCGCACGTCTACTCTGACCCGGGTCAGAGTAGGAACTCCGCCCACAAAAGCGAAACACCCACCACCCCGGGCACGAAACCCGCCCTCGATCGGTACCGCCCCGGTATCGCCCCGTTACCCTCCGTCCCACCGGCCAACCGCAATCGAGTTGGCGCCGCACTCGGCCATCGCGTATGCTCTCGGACGTCGCCAAGCGCCGGTCACCCGGGCCGCGACACCCCTCCCGAGCAAGCCAGGCTCGGATCAGCAAGGTCCTGTGGAGCAGTTAGGAGTGCTCGCCACCCTGTCAAGGTGGAGGCCGCGGGTTCAAATCCCGTCAGGACCGCGCAGGCGCCCCGCGCGCCCTGGGCAGGTAGCTCAGTCGGTACGAGCGTCCGCCTGAAAAGCGGAAGGTCGGCGGTTCGACCCCGCCCCTGCCCACCTGGTCCTCTGACCAGCGGAAACACCGATAACGGATTGATCACCGCCGGTGTACACCGCTCGAACAGAGGAAAACTTTCTCCCGATGGGTACCGCCCGCACGCGGCGACCGAAGGACCTGCGAGTAAGCCCCTTCCAACCCGCGATCAACTCCTTCACCCTCCACCTCAACGCCGAGGGCAAATCTCCCAAAACGGTCCGAACCTACGCCGAAGCCGCACAATGGTTCGCCGCCGAACACCTCCGCCGCACCACCGACCACTCCGACTGGGACGAGGTCACCGCCGATGATGTCCGCGCCTGGACGGTCCGGCTGCTGACCACCTACTCCGACAGCTACGCCAACAACCAGTACCGGGTCTTGCAGCAGTTCTTCAAATGGTGGTCCACCGACGAAGAACTCCCCAACCCGATGGCCAAGCTCCACCCGCCAGCTGTCGGCGAGAAGGTCGTCCCCGTTTTCAACGATCAGGAACTCGCCAAACTTCTCAAGCACTGCGAAGGGAAGACGTTCACGCAGCGTCGTGACTACGCCATCCTGGCGTTGTTCAAGGAGACCGGACTGCGGCGTTCGAGCATGGACACGGCGACCAGGAACACTTCCGCCGGGGTTCCGGCGGTGATCCAGCCCCACACCGACGGGTCGGCTTGCGCCAGGGTGGCGGCCAGGGAGAGCAAGATGCCGCCGACCAGGACCAGCGTTGGCCACGACACCGCCCCGGTGTCCCGCCTGGTGCGCTTGTCGCGTTGACGTTTTCCGGCGGCCATGACACAGGGCAGGTCGATGCACACGGCGATGGCCCAGGCCATCCAGCCGCGTTGGCCGTGGTCGGTGGCGGTGTCGCGGATGTGAGTGAACGACCCCGCCGCCCTGATCCCCGCCAACACCACCATGCCGGGGGACTGTTCTGCCGACCTCGATCAGTTGTCCTTGGTTCACTGCGGCGGCCTCATCTTCCCTGGTCGGCCCCCCTTCCGCCCCTTCTCCGTCCGTCCCAGCCACGTGTGCGGGAACGATCCTTTGATCGCCCGGCTGCTCAAGGGAAGGGAACGAGACCGCACAGGGAGTGCGGTTTCGGCCTGGGGCGTGGTGGGGCACCGCCTCGGAGCCCGGCAGAACCGGCACGCGTGGGGCTGGGGACGGGCGCGACTAGGGCTGGGTGCCCCGGTCGGCGAACAGGGCGATGAGGGCTTCGACGTCGTGGTCGGCCTCGGTCGGGTAGCGGAAGGGGCGGTGGGCGTTGATGGTGTAGGTGTTGCGGCGCCCGACGCGGGTGCGGGTGAGGTAGTCCGCCTCCTCCAGGTCGTTGATGATCAGCTGTGCCGCGCGTTCGGTGATCCCGATCCCCTGGGCCACCTCCCGGACCCGCAGGTCGGGATCACGGGCGATCTGGATCAGCACGCGCGCGTGGTTGGTCAGGAACGTCCAGGGCTTGGCGTCCGGTCGGCTCTGCGTCCTGTCCATCCGCTCACTCCTCCTGCACGCACCCGCCCTCCGCCACCGGGAGGCGACACAGCGTGCTTCCCGGCAGGTGTGGAGGCTGTTCACCCAAGATTCTATGAGAAAAATTTGACGAATAGTATTTCATGTAACACTCTTGGGGTGTCCGACTCGTCCACCACCTCATCGCCGCTGGGAGGGTGTTCCATGCTGGTGCGACCAACCGAACCGCCGCTGGAGGCGACCTCCAGCCCGCCGCCCGCGGACGCCCCTTCGACGGCTCCCCGGCCCAAGGCGCTGGGGATCCAGACCGGCCACCACGGCCGCTACACGCTGCTGACGATGTCGGGCCGCCTGACCGCCGACACGGTGGTGACCGCCGAGGCCCAGATCCTCACCACGATCGTCCTCGGCCCCGCGCCGCTGCACCTGGCGCTGGACCTGTCCCGGCTCGATGTGGTCGACCTGCACGGCGCGCACCTGCTGACCAAGACCCACTTCGCCGTCCGCGCCGCCCGCGGCACCCTGCACCTGATCGCCCCCGCCCATGCCCCCGCCCGCGGCGCGCTGAGCCGGTACCTGCTGCCCCATGTGGTCCAGCACCGCCAGGACCTCGCTTCCCTGGCCCCTACCGGCCCCTCGGACCCCCGCTCGCCGTCGCCGCTGGAGGCGCTAGCGGGAGCGGATCGCTAGCGGCGCGCCAGCACGTCCCGCGTCCCGGGACCGGCCAGGCCCCTCAGCGTCCTGGTTCCCGGCCTTCTCGGGGACGTCGCCGCGCTCGTCCCGGAGCTCGTGCCGCGATGTGCGGCGGTGCCTCGGTCACCACAACCTGTGTACACGCCAACGGGCGGCGACCAGCGGGCCGACGCGTGTGCGCACACGCGTCCGCGTGGATCGTGATGCCGCACGCCCGTGTGCGCACACGCACCTGTTCCCTGAGACACCAGGCGGTCCAGGTCCTCCTGCTGATGCTCCGGTCGCTAACGCCAAGGGAGCGAAAAGGGCATAGGCAACCTGGTAACAAGGCCTGGATCCGTGACGTCGGTGATGGACCTGAGAACCAGGACGAGGCGGCCGGGACTACAGGACGCCACCGAGGAGCCCGCCCCCGACGCCTTGGGCGGCGGCGCCCACGGCACCTCCTCCCGGACCGGGCTTTGCCTCGGGGGTGGCGGCAGCGGCGTGGGCCGGACCGGTGAGGGCGGTCAGGGCCAGCACGGCAGCCGTGGCGGCGGTCGAGACGGTGGTCAGCGGACGGATAGCGTACATGAGCAACTCCGATCACAATTTACGTTCAGTCAGTTACTCTCTGCCTGGCGGTCGTAGGTCCACCTGGCCGCAGGGGATCGGTGCATCCGTCGCTAGGCCGGGGCTTGGAGGACGAGCTGGCGGAACGCGGCGGTGCGGGTCTGGGCGACCGGGAGGTCCAGGGCGCGAAGCTCATGAGTGCCCGTTCCTACTCTGGTGATCTTCGGTGGCCCTGACGGTTCTGTGTTGGCCTCCAGTCGCTCGGCCTGGTCGACGGGCCGGACCGTGCGGGTGGCCGCTGGTCGGCGGCGGCCGCCGAGTCGATCCGCGAGCGGCTCGGCGAGCTGGGGCTTGAGCGACAACACTCGGTCAGTGGCGTCAGGGAGCGGGCGGGGCCGGAGTTGCCGCCGTCCACCCGCGGCGATGCGGGTGGGCTCGTCAGCGACTGCGGGTGTCGGCGGCCTGGCCGACGCGGGCGGATCCGGCGCGTCCATGCCGAGAGGGGTGCGGCACGTGAAACGCGCCGAGGACCTCACCTGAAATGATCTATCGCTTGCCGGACACCTTCCTTGGCGCGGGCCGTCGGGCCCGCGCCAAGGAAGGAGTTTCATGCCGAAAAGGATCATGCTGAGCGTGGCCGCCCTTGTGGCCGCGTCGGCTGTCGTTCCCGCGCCCGCGTCGGCGGCCGCACCGGACCCGTACCGGCGGGAGGGGCTGCGCGGGTCGCAGTTGCGCGGGCCGGTCGTTCGCGGGACGCCGCCGGTGGTCAAACCCGGGCGCAAGATGGCGGGTCCGCGGGCGGGCGGGGGCGGGGTGCGTGTCACGGTCGACGTGCTGGACCGCAACGGCGCCAAGCCGCCTACGCAGAACGCCGGATACGTCGCGTTCTCTCCGCTGACCGGCGGCGAGGGTTTCTACGCCGATCTGGCCGACGGGCACGCCGAAGGGACGCTGCCCGCCGGTGACTACGCCGTCTGGACCTATGTCACCACCCCGGAGAACACCACTCAGACCACGGCGGTGGTCTACCGCGCCAACCAGCGTATCGGCGATGACACCGCGATCACCCTGGACGCTCGGGAGACGCGTCCGCTGCGGGTGGCGGTCGCCGGGCGGCCCGGCGCACGCGTCCTGGACGGTCAGGCGGGTCTGTCCCGCCGGGTCGGTGGCAAGGAGATCGGCTTGGGCGGCCTGCCGATGAAGGACGGCTACGTGAGCCCGGTGCCGGCGGGTATGGACGTCCGAGTGCTCGCCGAGGGCCTTCTCACCGAGAACGGTGCGGAGTTCGGGAGCCCTTACCAGTACAACCTGGCCTGGAGGCAGAAGATCGCGCCCGGGCCGGTCACCCTCTCGGCGCGGGACGAGGACCTGGCCGTCGTCCGAACTGCCCACCAAAGCGAGGGACCGCCCGCCTGTGCCGGCGGCCATTCGGGCGTCAAGTGGCCCGGCGCGGGTGGCGGGACGTCCTTCTTCTCCGGCCTGGGCCCCGCGCCCGCCGTCCGCACCGAGTACTACACGACCGGATACACCTGGGACAGCACCACGATGCTGACACCGTCGTCGTGCACGTTCGGCTTCGACGATACCGAGATCTGGACCCGGGACCGGCGCTTCGACAAGCCGGGCCCTGTCCCCGACACCTGGCCCGCCGCACCGATCGGACCGCGCGGCGCGCTCATCCTGTGGGGTGGGCATGAGGGCGGCGAGCCCGGCGTCATCATCTACGGCCACTCGACCGCCACCGCCACATCGGGAATCGCACCGTTCCCCGGCACTACGGGAACCACGGTGCTGCGCGACTCCCACGGCAAGGTCGTGTACACCTCCGACCAGCCCGGTGTGGCCCGGGGGTGGAAGGCGCCCCCACCAGGTGACTACACGCTCACGGTGGACGAGCAGCGCGCCGCGCCCTTCACCCGGCTGGCGACCCGCCAGCACAACGTGTGGAAGGTGCACGTCACCGACACCGAGAGGATCGACCTTCCCACCATCACCACCGCGACCCCGCTCGACGGCGACTCTGCGGCCCCGGCCGGCGAACAGCAACGGCTCACCCTCACCGTCGAAGGCGCACCGAAAGCCACCTCCCCGGCGCTACGCGCATCCTTCGACGACGGCGCCACCTGGCAGGCCGTGAAGGTTGCCCGCGAGGAGGGTAAATGGGTCGCGACGCTGACCAATCCCGCCAATGGCTTTGTCTCCCTGCGCACCACGGCCGCCGGTGTCGACCAGACCGTGATCCGCGCCTACGCCATCCGCTGACCCCAAACACGAAAACCCATCGGCCGCGCACGACGATGTCGATGACGAGCCCACCCGCATCGCCGCGGTGGATGGCGGCAACTCCGGTCCCGCCCGCTCCCTAACGCCACTGGCCGAATCGATCACTGCTTGAGGTGCCACACCGCCTCCGTCTGTATGGTCGGTGGATCTTGCTGGTTCGGCGGAGGCGGTGGTCGTGATGTTGGGCTTTGGACGCAAGCGAGGGCTGGAATGGGCCGCCGGCGAGTTGGGCGCCCAGGTGGGAGAGAGGGGCACCCGGCCCCCGTTCGGAACGCTCACCGGGCCC
This sequence comes from Actinomadura terrae, assembly GCF_022751215.1. Classification (GTDB taxonomy): domain Bacteria; phylum Actinomycetota; class Actinomycetes; order Streptosporangiales; family Streptosporangiaceae; genus Spirillospora; species Spirillospora terrae. The sequence continues at coordinate 113,431 of NZ_JAICDG010000004.1, forward strand.
TACACCGGGGCGATCGAGACGCCCGCCGAGTGGTTCGCGGTGACCCACCGGGGCTGCCAGGTCCTCGCCTTCAGTTGCGAGCAGAAGCCGGGCCCGTTCTCCTCCAAGGGCTGGAACTGCCTGGTGCAGGTGCGCACCCCGTGGGTGCCCGAGACCCGGGTACTCCCCTACACCCAGCAGGTCCAGCAGATCTACGAGCAGCTCATCCGGCCGGACATGCCGACCTTCGTCCCCGCCCACGCGCCCAACATCATGGTCTACTCGGCCGACCCCCAGCAGGCCAAGGCCCTCCTCACCGCGCAGTTCCTCCAGGCGATCGACCACGACCGCCGGCCGCGACCGAAAATCATCCCGCCGATCTCCTTCAACGAGGGCGTCCTCAACCACCAGTCGCGCGGCCGCCTCGACCCCCACAAGGCGCTCGACATCGCCGACGGGCTCATCGACCTCCTCCGGCTCATCCCGGCCACGGCTTGGCCGGGCGACCCGCAGACCTGGCCCCCCGGCCCCTGGCTGCCCAGCTGACACCCGCTGTTCGGGAAGACTTGAGCCGATACCTCCAACGGCTGGTCGGCCGCGGCGGCGATCTACGACCGGCCCCGCCACATTGTGGAGGCCGCCGACCCGGTGGGACGCGCACGCGCACGAGGGCTCAGGCCCGCCTCGGGCCCGGCCGCCCGCCGACCCCAGCCTCTCCGGGCGGCTCGTCCCCGACCGTCCCGGAGACGTCGCCGGCGCTCCCTCACGGCCGTCGCGCTCCAGGGTTTTCGACTCTTCGACTCGCCTACGCGCGCGTACGCGCGTCTTAGGGCGTCGCGAAAATCCCGGGCGGGCTCGCGGCGGCACCCTAGCCGGGCTCAACCCCGGGGGCCCTCCCACCCCTTGTGCGGACGCTCGCCGTCCCTCTGCCGAGGCCCCCGGACACGTCCGGCTGAAGCGAGAGCCGCGCGCCACTGGTAAGGAGAGACGCGGGCGTCCTCCGATCCGCGCGTCCTGCCCGGCGGGACGTGGGCGAGCGCGTGTGGTCGCAGGTGATCTTAGGCCGGCGTCACGTTCTTGGTCGCGGGAAGCGGCAGCGGGCAGGGCGGATCGAGTACGTGAACGCGACCAGGTGCCGGCGCAGCTGGTGGAGCCGGCGGTGGATGGCTCCCACGTCCGAGCCCAATTCAACAGTTGCACGCCGTTGACGAGGATGGCCAGAACCGAGCTGCCGGCGGGGTCGAGGTGTGTCGGGGCTGCGGGGGACTACCGTCGCCGGGGTGACGGTTGAGGATGCGCGCTACCTCTGGCACGAGGCGGCCGCGGTGCCAGCCGGGTTGCGAGCCACTCAGGTGTACGGCTACCTGCTCTGTCCAATGACGGCGCGGGTGCTCGTGCAAGACGACGATGGGGCGTTCAACCTGCCGGGCGGAACTCCGGAGGAGGAGGACGACGGCTCACCGATGAATTTGCGGGAGTCCACGATCCGGTTGGAGTAGGCGGTTCTTGATCACGCACAGGTGGAGCTTGCCCAGATCGGTGGAGTGCGCGGTGATGTCGGCCAGCCACAGCTGGTTCGGTGCGCTGGCGGTAAAGTCCCCTCCACGTGTCACTAGGAGTGTCGGCGTCACGCCTGGCCGAGACTGAACCTGACGGCCTCTTCGACATGCAGGGCCGTCGTGTCATACAACGGCACGCCGGGAACCTGATCCTGGCCGACGAGCATTCCTATCTCGGTGCATGCCAGGACGATGCCCTGGGCCCCCTTGGCGACGAGGCCGTCAATGATGTCCAGGTACTTCTGTCGTGTGCTGTCGTTGAATATCCCTCGGTTGAACTCGTTCAAGATGCTCTCATGGACGTATTTCTGTTCGACGCCTTCCGGCAGCAGGACATCGATACCGCGGCCAGTAAGGGCGTCGACGAAGAATCCATGATTCATGGTGAAATGGGTACCGAGAAGCCCTATCCGCTGGTTTCCGTCGGTCACAATGGCGTCGCCGGTCACGTCGACGATACTGATCAGCGGTACATTGATACGCTCCGCTATCGGAGCAGCCACCACATGCTGTGTGACACAGGCGATCAGCATGCACTCGGCTCCGGCCCTTTCCAGACCTTGAGCGATCCCCCCGAGCCTGTCAGCGACCGAGTCCCAGTCTCCGTCAGCGTTCCACTGGACGATCTCGGCAAAGTCCACGCTGTTCAACAAGATCCGGGCTGAATGCAGACCGCCCAGTTCCTTTGCTATCCTTTCGTTGATCATCCGGTAGTAGACGGCCGAACTTGCCCACGACATTCCCCCCAGCATGCCGATGACACGGGGGAAGTTGTTCTTCATCGCTACTCCTTTCGAGCAGGCGCTTCATCGACTGAGCATCCCCAGCAAGAAACACAGTGGCGAGTAGATGAGCGCCGTCAGTCCGACCACCAGAATGGTCGCGCCGAAGACCTGCCGATCCATGTTGACGGGCGCGGATTGCCGCTGCCGGTCATGCTGCCCTTGGACGACGATCGGAGCACCGGCCGCGACGATCCCCACCGCCAGCGCTATCCTCGGGCCCGAGGCCATGGAGCCCATCGACCCCGTGACGTTGTTGAAACCGACCACCAGCGTCCGGTCAACGCCGAGCGCGTGCGCGGTCTGGCCCTGGTTGCCGGCGAACATCGCGTTCGCTCCCACATTGGAACCGGTCAGCAGGCCTCCCAAGGCGCCGATCAACGGCGCGACGAACAGATAGCCGAGGCCGAGGTGACTGGACGCCGTCGCCACCGTGGCGCTCATCCCGGAGACGGTCATGGTCGATCCCACGAGAAGGAAGCTCGCCGTGGCCATCGCCACAGGCAACCACTTCCTGGCCGCACCGATCAACGATCGACCAGTCAACTCGGCGTCGGGATGGTGTGACCGGACCAAGTATGGAGTCGCAAGGCAGGTGACAAAGAGCCAGATCGCCGGGCTTTCCACGTACCGGGCGGCGATACCGGGAAAGTCGTCGGGCAGGACCGTTTGCCGCACGGTTCTGCCTACGATGACAAGCCCGCACAGCAGCACATACGGGGTCATCGCCGCACGGAACGCCGGCGTAACCTGAATTCGGAACTTTTCGATCGCGCCCGCGAAAAAAAGGAACAGAACCGTACACACTGCCGCGCCGACGGCACCGGCGACCCGGGTGCCGAACACATAGTTGGCCGCCCAGATCGCCACCCAGAGCATCCCCGAAGCAGCGAGGATGTCCGGCAAAGCACGCTTCACCGCGGCGTGACCGCATGCCAGGATTACCGCTGCCGAACTGTAAACCAGGTACGTCGGCAGCGACAGCGCCGCGGACATCACGCCGAGTTCTTGGAATCCAACCCCGCCGATCTGAGCGCCTACCAAGGTTCCCGGAGAGAGAGCTCCCCAGGGAACGGCGACGAATCCCAGGAGACCACAGATCGCTGCGCGCAGCGGGGGCAAACCACCTGCTACCAGGATGGGAATCGCGATCACGGCTCCGATGCCGAACCCCGTCACGGACTCCGCGAAGGGGGTGACTCCGAGGACCACCAGAACCACCAGTCGCCTCTGGGACATGCCGAGACCAGCAAGCCAGCCCGCGACCGTGTCGTTGACTCCCCCCTGCGACAGCAGTGAATTCAGCCATAGCCCGCCCAGGATGATGAGCAGGACCTCCACCGTCACCGGGGCGGCACGCTCGATGGCGTCGCCATATGTACCCGCACCCGCATCGAAGACGACGCCGGCGATCAGCACGGTGACGCCCAGCACCACCGGCGCGGCGACGTGAGTCTTCAGCCTGAGGAGGAGGATGAGTGCGAGCAATGGTGGCAGCAGTGCTGCCGCGGCCTCCATCAATCTGCTCCCAGTGACCCGCGCGATGGACGCTCAGCAAGGCCAGTATCGGATCCACTCGATCCCAGATCGTGCGGATCCGCTGCCTGCTGAAAATACGTCAGCCACTTATCGTATTGTCGCCGGCCTGCCTCCGCCGCCATATGTGCCCCACGGACGATCCCGGCCACCTCGCGGGAGGAAAGCGTCGGCCGCTGGAATCTCAAGCCGTCCGACAGCTCCCGCGAATGTCGTGGGTCCACCGCTACATGGGCGGCAAAGTAGATCCGCACGTCCGGGTCCTCTACGCCGTACCGGTCCATCGCCCGTAGCAGGTGCCGGAAGTGCGGTTCGACCCAGCTTTCGAAGACCAGGAAGCACCCGTAGGCCATCTGTTTCCAGGCCGGGCGGCTCAGCAGCATCGCGTTCATATTCGATGTGATCTTGGCGAACCACGGGTTACGTGCGCGTTGCCGATCGAACCCGGCCCAGCCGCCGTCCGATGCCTCGATAAGGCGACGAAGCCAGAACGTATGGAAGTTCTCCAGCTTGCCCCGGCCGCACTCGTCCCAGAGGTTCGCCGCCACGACCGCCTTCTGGGCCCCCTGCATACCCACGACCAGCATGGCGACCTCGTCGTCGACGACCTCGTTGCGGATCGTCTCGCCGCGCAGGAACATGTCGAGCTGCCAGCGCGGCGCCTCGTCGGCGAGGTAGGCGAAGAGGGGGTGCCCGACTCCGGGGTTCGACTCGGCGAACTCGTCAAGATAGTCGGCCGCAGAACTCTGATCCGGAAAGTCGGGTAAATCCAGGTGACCCAGCCAATGGTTCAGCAGTTCCCGTTCGAGTTCGATCTTCGCCGTCAATAGATCGATTTCGATGTCGTCGTGGCTCTCCTGGGTCGCCGCCCCGTCGCGGTATTTGTACAGGTAGGCATAGATCTCTGCGAGACTTTCGTGAAGGAAGCGCTCGTGCGCCTCGGCACCTCGTAGCCGAGCGAGCATCGTGGCCCGCTCGGGGCGTGGGGTGTTCAGGTATTCGGCCAGTTGATCCGGTAGCCCGGAGAATGCCGGCACCGGAGGCCAGTAGTGCGAGTAGAGATTCACGACCACATCGTCGGACCAGTCCAGCCTGGAACCAAGGAGGCTCTTCGCCTGCTGGTCGGCACCCCGTTCAACATCATCTGTTGTGGCCATTGTCGTCCTCTCAATCGCTTACCAACGTCGGGTTTCACCGAAGAAGTCGGGAATGACTAGCGCCGCGCCTCGCCGCTGCGCCTCCTCCAGGACAAAGGAACCCACCGCGATGTCGAGGACGCCAAGGCCGAACGGAGAGAAGATGACAGGCCGTCGGTCCGCGGTGAACGTCACGCGGTCCTGAAGCACTGCCCCCAGGGTTCCGGTGATGAAGTCGCGACTGCCGGTGAGTTGCTCAGCGAGATGCGGCGAGGTCTGCGCCTTCAGACAGTGCTCGACGTCATCGACGATGTTGTCGGCCCGCAAGAGCACTTCCGGGGGAAGGTCGCGCAAAGAGATGTTGAGCAGCACCTGTCCCGGTCGCAGCTGCACATCTGCCGGCACGTACGGCTGCGGGGCCGTCGTCGCGAAAACGACAAGGTCCCGGGTGAGCGCCTCGCCCAGCGTTCCGAGCGTCTTGCGTGACACGCCCAGTCGTGCCTCCGCATGGCTCGTCAGCATCTCCGCGCTTGCCGGATCCTCGTCGTAGCAGGACACCTCCGACAGCTCGACTCCGGCGACCGGCAGGTGCTCCAAGATCGTCCGTGCGATCACCCCGCCACCGACAAACGCGCAACTCCGCACGCCGGGGCCAACGAGCCTCGCCGCCGCGACGGCGGCGGACGCAGCGGTGCGAGCCGCGCTGATGCCGGCGGCTTCCAGGCACCCGACCGGCCGGCCGGTCTCGTAGTCGTTGAGCAACAGAACCGCGGAGGCACGCGGCATGTTCATGGTCGTGTTGCGCGGAAAACTGGATATCCACTTGATTCCAATCCGGTCGACCTCACCAGCCAGGAAGGCCGGCAGGGCGATCACCCGCGAATCCGGCTTGTCCGGAAATCGCAGAAAGTAGCTGTCCGGATTGATCGTCTGTCCCCGCTCGTGGCGGAGATAGGTATCGGTCACCAGCCTCTGCACTTCCTGGCGGTTGTCCGCCAGGATCTCGTTGGCCACGACACCGGGAACCACACAGAATTCAGACATCGCTTCCCGCAAACTCAGTTTCTAATGCGGCCGGCGAAATATTCTCGGCCACCCAGCTGTCCGAATAGATGGAGTCCAGGTAATTGCCTCCCATGTCCGGCGAGACGACGACGACCCGGGACCCTGGGGACACGCTGCCGCCCACCCGGCAAGCGGCTGCGAGGACCGTTCCGGTGGAACCGCCGACGAGGACGCCGTACTGTCTCGCCATGTGTCGGCACATGGCGACCGTCTCCTCTTCGGAGACGATCACCTTCTCGAAGTCGCCGGAGTCCACGAATATCTCGGGGCGACGGCTCGCGCCAAGACCCGGAATGAGCCGCCTTTGGGGCGGGTGGCCGAACGTCACCGAGCCGGCCGCGTCCACGGCCACGAGGCGGGTGGGCATGCCGGTTCTCCGCCGATACTCGACACAACCCATCAGGGTGCCGGAGGTACCGACCCCCACCACCAGCACATCCACCTGACCGAGCTCGTGGTGGATGCCCGGAGCGGTGCGATCGCGGTGGGCCTGGGGATTTGCCGGGTTGGCATACTGGTTCAGCCAGACCAACTTGGGATCGTCCGCGAGTTCGCGCTCGATGAGACCGATACGACGATGCAGGAACCCGCCTGAGGCGTCGGGCTGCTCAATGACCAGCACCCGTACGCCGAGCGCCTTCATCGCACGTACCGCGGACCGGCTGGCGTTCGCGTCGGTGACAATGGTGAGTTCGTATCCTTTGGCCGCGCAGACCATGCCCAAGGCGATACCGAGATTTCCCGAGGACGATTCGATGACACGGCCACCGGCCTCGAGTAAACCGCGTTCTTCGGCGCTCGCCACCAGACTGACCGCCGCCTTGATTTTGATCGAGCCTGCCGGATTTAGTCCTTCCAGCTTGAGAAAGACGCGCGAATCGGGGATGAGCCGGTCAAGTTCAAGAAAGACATTGTCCCAGACGATGTCATACGCGTTTGCATAGATCATGAATTCTCCACAGCGTCAGCGCTTTCAGAATCCGATCCGGGCAAAGCTGGAAGCGCAACCCGACCCGCGGGCGGCGCCAATAGCCCAAAGGTGAATCTGTTATCCGCTGCGTCCCCCGCAGCTTTTCGACCCCCTGTGAAATGGCCTATCCGCGAGCAGATTATTCGACCGGTTGTTGGCCGTCAAGTGCCGTGGCTAAGTTAGTTGCACCAGCACCTGTGTTGACTCAATCGCTTAGGTTCGCCTTTAACCTGTTGACCTCGGTGTTCTCGTCACACCGCCTGCTTCGTTCTGTCTTGTTTTGCCCTCCGCTCCCGACGCTGGCCCCAGCCCCGCAGAAACTGTGCGAATGATCACGATTGCGCTTCGTGGTCGTTACGGGTGGGGTGAATGAGCCTGGTTGGTTGAAGTATCCGCTGGAAAGTAGTACGGCCCCAAACCACAGAGATCCTCCACTTGGCTGAGAGTTGCGAGGCGGCACGGCCATTTCGCCGACGACACCAGCCGGGCAAAGCGTCCGGACCAAAGATCGCTAGAGCTTCAGGGAGCAATGCATGATGCCGAATGCTCCAGGGTGCGGATGGTGTGCCGCGGCCCGAGGGCGGCCACATCGTCCCCCAGGCGACGCTGGCCTCGCCGCAGGCGGCGAAGATCGCCTTCGTCTCGGTCCTGCTCGCACGGCGGCGGTCCTAATGGTGTTGGGCTTCGCGGTCGGCGCCGCCCGGGATATCGCCCACCGTGCGGAGACGCCGACCGCGACCATGCAGGGCTTCATCGCGCACAGAACAAGGACGCCCTGCCCAGCATCCACAGGGCTTTCGAGTGCCTCACAGGGTGCGGGGTCCAACGGCGAGGGGACGGTCGAGTGCTTTGGGCCACTGGACGCTTGAACGCCCGCCCATGAGCCCGCCAGCCCAAGATCGTTTTCGGTGCCGACGGCTGTCCGCTGGTTCCTCAACCTTGAGGAAGTCCCAGAGTTCTCGTGAATTGAAGGTTCCGCGGACTTGAAATGAGGTCTTCAGGCTTCATGGGGTGAACGGATCCGTGGGTTCGTCGCGACTGGTGGGGACTTGGCCCTCGGCATTGGTGGCGAGGAGGATGCGGGAGTTCTCGGCCTAGCGGACGGCGGTTGTGGGTCGAGGCCGGTCCCGGTGTGCTCGCCCACCCGGGCCGGGACGCTGACGGCCACGTTCTTGCTGTCGGTATAGACGCACAGACCGCGTCCCACCCTGGCCGGTCAGAGCACCCCCGTCACCTTCCCCCTCACACCGTTAGGGCTTGAGTGCCCCGGCTCCTGCTGCCGGAGATCATCCTTGCTTCAAGACGGTTTGAGAAGGGATCGCCGGACGTGCGAGGTCCTGTTCCTGGGTGGCCGGTTTGGTGAGCTGGGCGGCGGAGGCGCCAAGGCCGGTGGGGCCGTGCGGGAGGCGGGTCTGCTGGGGCGGTCGCCGGAAGCGGCCGGTCTGGACGTGCCAGGCGTAGGAACCGGCGGTGGCGGTCTTGAGCGCCTGAAGGTACCCGGCGATCTGCCGGGCCAGCGGAGCTGGCAGTTCCTGGGCTTGCAGGGCGTGGGGCATCTCGGTGTCGGCGGTGTGCCGCAAGGTGTCGACGCGGGCGGTGAGCTGAGCGTTCAGCAAGTCGACCGCCTGCTGCCGATCGCACCTCAGAGCTTTGCGCAGTACCTCGACGCCATTGTTGTCCACGGTGCCCTCGGCGACCTCGCGGTCGTAGGAGACGATGTCGTTGTGGAGGCCGACGATGTCGGCGAAGGCGCGCAGAGCGCCCTGGAAGGGACGCAGGCGGTGAACCTGGTCGGGGATCTCGCCCAGGCCGTGCTCCATCAGCGTGCTGGTCATGGGCAGCCCGCCGAACTCCCGGCGGGCATGGACGTACTCGATCGGGTCCGCGATCCCCCCGCGCGCGGCCGACCCTGGTCGATCTTCCTGCTCGAGGTGGTCGAGTTCCCACAGCACACCGTGCAGGAAGCGGTCGATGTCGCTGCGGAACCGCAGCCGCCAGCCGGGCGTCATCGTCGGCGCGGTCTTGGGCCACAGCTCGGCGAACGCCCGCTCCACCGGATTCGCGGGCACCAGATGCGGTCGCGGCAGGGCATCGACGGGCAGGAACCGCAGCAGTCTTTCCACCTGGCGCCGGGCGGCCTCGTGGTCGTTGTGCTTCTGAACAACGGGAGGAACAGGTCGTCGACGAACCACAGGGCCACGTGCCAGTCGGTGACGAGGTTCAACTCGTCCGCTCCGGCGTCGGGGTGCGTCATCGCCGTCCACAACGGGAAGTCCGCCTTCTCAAATGTGCGCTCGCTCCACCGCTCCGGCCAGGCGGTGGTGTACTCGGGGGCGAGCAGTCCGACCTGGTGGGCCCACTGCTTGACGCGCCTGCGCGTTTGCTCCAGATGGGGGTTGGCGCGGGCGGTGAACGGCATGTGGAAAACAGGCTGCCGTACGGAGGTGTCCATACCGGTTTCCTGCTCGGCGATTACGATCGGTACACACGCCGAAGGCGTCGGCCAAGAAGAACGACAAGCTGAAAGGCAAGCAGCTCAGACTGCCCGCGTCCGGACGGGACGATCGTTTAGCAACGCTCTACAAGTAGTCCTCGGCCAAAGGCCGCCCTCGCACCATCCAGCCGCTGCCGCAAGCCGGCGACGGCTCCGTCGAACGGATGGACTGACCGGCCCCGCGAGGCGGTCCCGCCGTCAACGGATGCGGCGGCGGGCCCCGCTTCCCTGTGCCCATGGGTTACACGCTGGCCGACTCGCGGGGATCGCGTTCGGTGCCGTCGCGTACCCGGTACAGGCCAGGCTCGATCTGTTCGGAACGAGCCTCGATCCACTCCCGGACTTCGGGCGGCCAGCGGGTGGCCTCATCCCACACCACTCCGGTCAGCGCCTCGCCCCGGTCGAACTGCGTCAGGTTCACATCGGTCAAGTCGACGCCCGAGACATTGACCTCCATCCCTCCCAGGACCTCGTCGAGAACGGCCCAAGCGCGGTCGAGGGCGCGGGCGAGGACGCGGACGCGGACGCGGACGCGGACGAGGTCGTGGGCACGGTCGAGGGCGAGGTCGAGGTCGTGGGCACGGTCGAGAACGAGGGCAAGGGCGCGGTCGAGGGCGTCGGCGAGGACGAAGTCGTGGACGCGGTCGAGGGCACCGGCGAGGGCGAGGTCGCGGGCGAGGGCGCGAGCGAGAACGAGGGCGAGGTCGCGGTCGCGGGCACGGTCGCGGGCACGGTCGAGGGCGAGGTCGAGGGCGAGGTCGAGGTCTCGGACGCGGTCACGGTCGAGGTCGAGGGCGCGAGCAAGCGTCCAGGTCTGGATACGGTTCAGGAGTTGTTGTTTTGATCCCGTGGGTGGGGTCGGTGGATGGGCGGGGGCGGGTTGGGGCCGGGGGGTGTGAGGAAGGTCCAGCAGCGCGGTCAGGATCTGGCTCGGGTCGGTGTTGGCGCGCACGTGGTCGAGCAGGTCGGCGGCGCCGGAGGCGAGCAGGGCGTCCAGGGCCTGCTCTGCGAGTTTGTCGACGGGGTCGTCGATGGGGTTGTCGGGCCCGTGCGGAGGTGTGTCAGCCACTGGTGGTCCTCCTCTCTCGGCCGATGATGGAGGTGATGCAGGGATGTTGTTTGAGGTGCTTGCGGGCCTTGGCCCGCAGGTCCAGGACCTTGCGCTGCGGGATGCCCAGCGCGTCGGCGATGTCGGCGCCGGAGAAGCCGTCGAGGTCGAAGGCGATCACCGCGCGGCAGTCGGCGTCCAGAGATCGTAAGAGGGTGACCATGTCGTGGGCCTGGCCGGTCAACTCGGCGTGACCGGGGCCGGATGCGGGAGGATCGATGCCCTCGCCGAGCGGGACCTGCGAGCGGTTGCGATGCTGGGCGCGATGGTGGTTGAGCGCCACCGCCCGCGCCCATGCGGCCGGGTCGGCGACCTGATCCCAGCACTCCTCCAGCACCTTGCGCCACCCTTGCAGGGCCATCTGCTGGGCGGCGTCGCGGGCGTCCTCCAGGCTCGCGCCGGTGTACATCACGAACCGGACCAGGCGGGCGTACTCGGAGTCGAAGAAGTCCAGGAAGTCCTGCCGCATCGCCGCCATCCTGGCGCCGGGGCCGGCCGGAGCCGGTCGGCGGATCGGGTCGGGCTCTGGAGGGCCATGGCTACTCATCGCCGGCGGACCCGCCGCGGCCGCGGCGGGCCCTGAGCCGGGTGTCGGCCACCAGGATCACCGCGGCCAGCACCGGGGCCACCGCCCCCACCACCGCTACCAGATGCATCGCACACGCCCTCCCGTTCATGGCCCGCCTCGGCCGCCGGATACACCAAACCGTAGGGACGAACCGTCACCTGTAAGAGGGCAAAATCAAGATCGATGAGAAGGCCGGACCCAACTTTTTTCACCGCGTCCAGTTCCCGTCGCCTCGCGATCGTCAGCAACGCCCAAAGCGCAACCGGCGACCTCGCCGACCGCGGTCCTCCTCGCCCTGCGAGGCTTCGCGACAGCCGCGCGCTCAGGACAAGCCGAACTCACCGGAGCCGCCGCGCCGGCCTCGTCCGGTCACCCCCAGATGCCCGTCGCGGGACTCGCGAGGGTCGTCCGACGGGTCGCCGCTTCTCACCCGAAAGGAACCTGTGTTAGCGGGCACGGCTGCTCGTCCGGTGAAAATCGTCGTCGTTCGGTTCAATCGCCTGCCGGACGTAGGAATTCGCGTCGGCTACCGAGTAACTGCCGTCATGAAGCATCTTCTGCATCAGCACGTAGGCGGCGCCGCTTCGTAGTCCGTCACGCAGGTGCTCGAGAGTGCCGCATCCGCCCGATGCGATCACCGGTACGGAGACGGCATCGGCCATCGCGCGTACCAGTTCCAGGTCGTATCCTCGCCCGGTGCCCTCCTGGTCGAGGCTGTTGGGCAGGATGTGACTCGCCCCGAAATCGGCGAGCATCCGCGCCCAGGTGATCGCGTCCAACGGTGTCTCTGTCTCGTCTCCCTGGATCACGACGTTCCATCGTCCGTCGCCCACCCGCTGGACGTTCATGACCCCCACGACGCGTGACGAGCCGTATCGCTGCACGGCGGTGTGAAGCATGGAGGGCCTTTCCACCGAAGTCGTGCTGAGACCTACGGCGTCCGCGCCAAGTTCGAGGAGCGACTCCAGATGCGCGAGCGAGGGCACGAAGCCATCGGCGACCGTGATCCATACGGAAACATCGATCTCGTCGGCCCGGCGGATCACGTCAGCACTGGCCGCCCACTCGTCCCAGGAATCCTGGACGTCGAGAAAGACCCGTTGCGCTCCCTGCCGACCATAGTGCGAAATGATCTCGATCGGGTCCGTCGGGTCGGCGAGCCCCTGAATCCCGGATGGTTCGACCGTGCGCCCGTGGACGATATCGATCGTGGGAATTACCGGGGACGGTCGCCGGGCTTTGCTGGTTTCCACCTCATTCTCCTACCTGGTCGTCGAATCGGCGGCCTTTCTGGTGCGATCCCGTCAGGCCGCGTTATGCCAATCCTCACCTATCCATCCGCCTGACGGGAGGCTGACTTCTGGCTGATAGGTCGCTGATACTCAGTGATCTTCTTGAATCGGAGGACGCTGGTCGTCGAGGTGATCGATGCGGCGCGGCGGTTGCAGGAAGCCGGTGCGGCGGAGGAAGTGGAGCTGCCTGTCGAGCAGGTCGCCGTCCACCGGTGGAATCACCAGGCCGCTGCCACGCATTGCCCGGTCGAAGTTCTCCCGTCCCGGTACGGGGAGATGGGGAGCGAGATGGGCCTCGAAGACCGACATCCCGGTACGGGACGACTTTTCGGTGAACAACGGCAGGTAGTCGCCGATCGGCATATCGGGTGTCGCGGTGGCGCGCTTCCCGATGGCGGCCGTCCACTCGGTGTAGGGGACGGAGTCGACGGCGTACCCCAAGGCTCGCGCACGTTCCAGCAGGAGCGACAACGGCGCCGGAGCGGAATTCACCAGATGGTAGGTGTGTCCGTTGGGGGGCTCGGCGGTGACCAGTCGCACCAGTGCGGCGGCCGCGGTGTCGACGGGCACCAGATCCAGGCGCAGCGGCACCCGCGGCGCCAAGCCGTCCTCCAGCATGGTCTTGATCAGGGCGCACATCATGGTGGCGGTGTTCTGCACGCCTCGGTCGGTGGTTCCGGTGATCTCCGATGGACGGTAGACGCTGACGGGCAGGCCCCGCTCGGCGGCCCCGCGCAGCATGGCCTCGGCCACCCACTTGGTCTCGGCGTAGCCCTGGTCGAGCAGGTGCGGCTCACCGAGGGGGGCGTCCTCGGGCACGCGGTCGACGCCCTCGGCGCCGAGTCCGGCCGTCACGTCGATTGACGAGACGAAATGGAGTGCCTTGACGTCGCCCGTGACGGCCAGGCGGAGGAGCGTGCGGACACTGTCCACGTTGGCCTGGCGCAGCCGGGAGTAGGGATAGCGGAAGTTGACGTGGGCGCCGTTGTGGACGATGGTGTCGACCTCCCTGGCCAGTCGCGCGGTGGCGGCCTCGTCGAGTCCCAGCCCGGGTGCGCTCAGGTCGGCGGGCAACGCGGTGACCCGCTCGGTCAGCTCCCCCGGCGGCAGCCCGTAGCGGCGCAGTGCGGCGGCGATGCGCCGCAAGCCCTCCGCTGGGTCCTCGGCACGGACCGGACAGATCAGGCGAACGTCGGTGACGTCCAGGAACCGCCGGGTCAGGAACGCTCCGACGAAACCCGTGGCACCGGTGAGCAGGACGGAGCGGGGCGCGGAAACGGGAGGGGACGAGGCGGGGACGCGCAGGTCCGGGTCGAGCACGGCTTCGGCGTGGAGGTCCGGGGTCTCCGGAGGCAGGTCGGCTCGGCCGGATCGCAGATCGTCCAGGCGGGCGGCCAGGTCGTGCAGGACCGGGGTGTCCAGCACCAGGCGGACCAGGGACCGGTCGTTGGCCCGGTCGAGGCCGAGCGCGTCGCGCAGCGCCGGGACGAGCCGCACCACCTGGAGGGACTGGCCGCCCAGGGCGAAGAAGTCGTCCTCGCGGCGGACACCGTGTACCCCCAGGGCCCGCGCCCACAGTCGGGCCAGGACCAGCTCGGTGTCCCCGCGCGGAGAGCCGCTGGTCGCGCCTCCGCCGGGCGTCTCGCGGACGGCCAGTGCCTTCACCGCCTCCGCGTCGACCTTGCCGGTCCGCCCGAGCGGCAGGCGGGGAGTCACCGCGAGCCGGGCCGGGAGCATGAACCGGGGAAGCCGGTCCGCCAGGAAGGACCGCAGGACTCGCGCGAACCGGCGCCGCTCCTCCTCGTCGCGGGCGGGGTGCCGTGGCGCCGCCCACAACACCAGTGCCCTGTCCTCGGCGTCCGCTTCGTCCACCACCGCCTTGGCGTCGTGCACCTGGGGGTGGGCGGCCGCGACCGTCTCGACCTCGCCGAGTTCGACCCGGTACCCGCGGATCTTCACCTGCCGGTCCATGCGTCCGGTGAACTCCAGGACGCCGTCCGAGCGCCACAGCCCGCGGTCCCCGGTCCTGTACATGAGGGCGCCACGCCGGCGGAGAAAGGGGTCGGGCACGAAACGCTCCGCGGTGCGTTCCTGGTCGCCGAGATAGCCGAGGGCGACTCCGTCCCCGCCCACGTACAGTTCGCCCTCCTCCTCCGGTTCGCACGGGGAGCGGTCCTCGCGGAGCACATAGCAGGTGGAGTTCGCGATCGGCCGGCCGATCGGCACCGTCTGGGCGATCGGGGGCAGAGCGGTGATCAAGCGGGTGGTGGAGAAGGTGGCGTTCTCGCACGGTCCGTAGCCGCTCATCAGGTGGCCGGGCGGCCCGGCGTCCAGGATCGCGCGCATGCATTCCGGGTTGAGGGTGTCGCCGCCGGCGATGACGTACCGCAGGGGGGCGAACATGTCGGGGCAGGCGAATCCCATCCGGTGGAACAGCCCGGCGGTCAGCCACATGACGGTGGCGCCGCTCCGCCTGATCTCCTGGCGCAGTGCCGCCGGCGACAGCAGCGCCTCCGGTTCGGGCAGCACCAGGTGCGCGCCGGTGAGGTGGGCCCCGAAGATCTCGAAGCAGGACACGTCGAAGGCGGGGGCGGTGGTGGCGAGGAACACGTCGTCGGCGCGCAGGTCGACGTAGTCGGCCCCCGCCACCAGCCGCACCGTGCCGCGGTGCGGCACCGCGACCGCCTTGGGCGGACCGGTCGAGCCGGAGGTGAACATCACATAGGCCGGGTCGGTGGCCCTGACCGACGTCCTTCTCGTGGCGGGTGCCGGCGACGGCGTTTCGTCCATGAGGAGCACGGAGGGGCCCGTCAGCCGGTCCCGCCACCGGTCCAGGGTGGCGACGTGGCCGATACCGATCCTGTCGACCATCTCCTGGAGCCGGGCGTCGGGCTGGTCGGGATCCAGCGGGACATAGACGCCGCCGGCGTGGAGGACGGCCCAGAGCGCCACCACCGATGCCACCGACCGCTCCAGCAGGAGCCCGACCAGGTCACCGTCGCTCACGCCGTGGTCCCGGCGGAGTAGGTGGGCGAAGCCCGTGGCCCGGTCCGCCAGCTCGCGGTAGCTGAGCGTCGTGCCGCCCGCGGTGAGCGCCGGTGCGGCGGGGAAGCGGTCCACCTGACGGGCGAACAACTGCGGGAGCGTCGCGTGCCGCGGGTAGGGGCGCGCGGTGTCGTTCCAGCGTTTCACGTGCTCGGGTACAGAGCGGGGCATCATCGCTTCTCTCACGGTGAGGAGGCGGGGGCGCGGGCGGGGGCGCGTCGGCCCTGGCGGCCCGGCCGTCAGTCAGAGCAGGCCGCGGCGTCCTGGAAGATCGCGCCGTGCTCACCGGTCATAGAGCGCGAACGCCGCCACTCCAAGTTTGCCGCGTGGGCCATTTTCACTTTCTACCCGGTTTCCCCTCGCGGGGCGAGCACCGATTTCCAATAAAGGACGACGCACTCGTCCATGAGGCGGCCGACACTGAGAGCCCGGTCGGGGTCATCGCCCTTGTCCAGCCCTTCCTGGACGAATTCCAGGGTTTGCTCGCACAGGCCCTCGGGCGCTTCATCGGAGTAGTAGTCGATGATGTCGCCGGGGATGGCTTCCGGTGCGTCGCCGAAGGCTTCGGCCAGCCGGGCGGCGGTGTGGTAGTACCGGTGAAGGTCGGCGTAGATGGCCATGCCGAAGTCCGCCTGGCTGCCGTGCAACGAGGTCCAGCACAGCAGGCCCAGGTAGGCGGTGGACTCCTGGGTCCAGGGCGGGGTGAGCAGCGCGATGCTGCTCAGCCCTACCGAGGACTCCATCGCGGGCAGCTTGCGCTGCGCGCTGTAGGCCATGGCACTCAGCTGCTGAAATATCGCGTGGGGATAGCGCAGAGCGCCGATGGCATAGGCGGAGACCTCGGTGCCGGCCGCACTCGACTCCAATCTCACCAGATCGCGAAGTCTCTTCTCGGCGGCCCCGCCGGAGCGGATGTATTCGTACACGCAGTCCAGTCGCCGAGCGGACTCCCGGTTTCCGGTCAGGTCGTCGGCGAGGGCCCGCGCGTCAGTGCCGGTGGACATGGAACATCAGCGCCTTCGGATATTGTCTGCTGCCTGCTCGGGCAACTTTACCCCCGGACTTCGACATAAACCCGGCGCCCGACGCGACAGGAGTTCGCGTCAGGAGCTTGTCAGTGCGATGTCACTGAAATATCAAGGCCATAGGAAGCGGCGGGAGAGATGACAATGGTCGGCCACGGTGGGGAGGTCGCCGATGAAATGTCGGCGTGATCATCCGGTGCCTGGAAATCGGCGATGACCGGACCGCCGGGGAGTCGGAGCGTCGTCGGCGGCCGGGGGCCCAGGGCGGCGCTCGGCGCGGCCGCGTTTCAGGACACCAGCAGCACCTTGCCCGTCCGGCCCGGCCGCGCCGCCTGCTGGACGGCGTCCCGCACGTCCGACAGGGGGAACCGCGCCGCCACGTCCGTCGCGACGGCACCGGACCGGACCGCGGCGATGACCTCGTCACCGAGTTCGGCCCGCTGCGCGGCGGTGAGTTTCCGCAGGTGCTCGGGAAGCCAGAAGCCGCTCACCTGGACGGATCGGAACACCAGGTCCTCGACCGGTACGACAGCGGGGTCCTCGGCCAGCATGCCGTAGCAGATCAGCCGACCGCCATCGGACAGGCAGCGGGCGAGGCGCGTGGTGGCCGCGCCTCCCACCGCGTCGAGAGCGACCGCGGCGCCGCTCCCGGGAAGCCGTTCGGCGCTCTCCGGCACCGCCGCCGGTGAGTCGTCGATGACCACGGCTCCCAACGACTCCAGCAACGCGGTGTGGCGCCGGTCGCGGACGAGGGCCAGGCACCGGACGCCCTCCCGGGCGGCGAGGCTGATCACCCCCCGGCCGACCGCCGACGCGGCCGCGTTGAGCGCCAGCCACTGACCGGGCCGCAACCGCGCCAGCCGGAGCAGCAGGAGTGCGGTCGCGGGGTTGATCATCAATTGGCACGCGGTCTCGTCCGAGATGTCGTCCGGCACGACGGTCAGGCCGCCGGGCTCGGTGACGACCTGGTCCTGCCAGGTACCGAAGGCGTCCACCGCCACCCGCGTCCCCGGGGGCGGGCCGCCGCCCTCGCCCGCCGTCTCCACGACTCCGACCGCCTCGAAGCCCACCGGTGAGGGCAGGGCGGGCCGGCGGCCATAGCGGCCCCGGACGAAGAGCAGGTCCGAGGGGTTCACCGGCCGGGCCGTGATCCGGACACGGACCTGGCCGGGTGCGGGATCAGGAACGGGGGCATCGACACACGCCAACACCTCACCCGGGTCACCGACGCGGTCGAATCGCACCATCCGCATGGTCCGCTCCATCCCTCACTGTTGTCCGGCCGTCAGCTCGCCCAAGGACCTGTACCCCTGGTCGCGCCGGGGCACCTGGACCGAACGACACAGGACGAGGCGCCCACCGTCGCGTCAGAACAACAGCGGCGGCATGTCAGCCTGTCGTCTCAACCTCGGGCAAGCCACCAGGCCGATGCTCGGCGGGCGGTAAGGGTGCGGCACTGCCATCGTGGCGCCGTGCCTGCGAAAGGCGAATCGACGAGAAAGGCTGCCCGGCGTAACCGCCAGCAGGAGATATCGAATCTAGAGGTCGTGATCGGACAGGTGCAGACCGTCCTGCACCAGCAACGGGCGCTTCTGAAAGAACTGCGTTCGTTGCCGGCCGGCGTCATCGAACCATGTCGAATATCTAAATCCTCGAACGTTGACCAGGACTACGCGAGGGACTCATTTCGGCACCGGCGTCCGAATCACCGGAGTGATGGCCGCCAGCCCTTTGAAGGTCCAGGTCAGGTGCCGGAGGGACTGCCTACAGCACACCGGCGAGCCGGTATCACGACGAATCGTGGGCGGACCGGCTCGTCGAATGGCGGCCTGCCGCCATGTCGTGCAGCGCCGCGACCAGCGCGGCGACCTCCTCCTCGACGGTGTAGATGCCGTACGAAGCACGTACCAGCTCGGGCGCCCGGAACCTTTCGCAGAGTGGGCTCGCACTCATGTCGCCGGTACGCACGGCGATGCCGGCTCGGTCCAGATTCGCCCCGACGTCCGCCGCCGGGCGACCGCGCATGGTGAAGCTGACGACGGGGCCGCGCAGTTCGGCCGTACGGGGGCCGATGACCCGGATGCCGGGGACGTCCCGCAGCTCGCGGAGGGTGAACTCGGTGAGCCGGGACTCGTGCGCCATCAGCGCGTCACGGTCGAGGCGCTGAAGGTAGCGGCACGCGGCGGCGAGCGCGAGCGCCTGGGCGACCATCGGCGTGCCCGCCTCGAAGCGCGCCGGAGGCGGCGCGTACGTGGTCGTCCGCGGTGTGACGGCGTCCTCCATGTGCGCCCCGCCGAGGTACGGCGGAAGGTCCGCCAGCAGCCCACGCCGGCCCCAAAGGGCGCCGATGCCCGTCGGCCCGTACATCTTGTGGCCGCTGAACACGGCGAGGTCGACGTCGAGGGACGGCAGGTGGACGGGCATGTGGGCGATCGACTGGCAGGCGTCCAGGACCGTCAGCGCGCCCACGGCCCGGGCCCTCGCCACCAGCGGGGCCGGGGAGGTGATGGTGCCGCACACGTTCGACTCGTGGCACAGCGCGACGATCCTCGTCCTGGGGGTGATCGCCTCGTCGAGACCGGTCAGGTCCAAACGGCCATGGTCGGACGCCCGGACACTGACGGGGATGCGGCGCAGCACCGCGCCCGTCCGCTCCGCGAGCATCTGCCACGGGATGATGTTGGCGTGGTGCTCCAGCTCGGTGATCACGATCTCGTCGTCCGGGCCCGTCACCCGGCCGGCGTCCTGGACGACCCGGGCCACGAGGTTGAGCGCCTCGGTCGCGCTCTTGGTGAAGACGATCTCATCCGGCGCGGCGCCGACGAATTCCGCCACGGCGCGGCGGCTGTCCCGCAGGATCTCCGTTGCCTCCCGAGCGAGCCGATGGCCGCCCGCATGCGCGTTCGCGTTATGGAACACGTTGAAATCATGCTCGGCATCGAGTACCAGCGACGGCTTGTGCGTGGTCGCCGCGTTGTCGAGGTAGATGAGCGGGCGCCGGTCGATGAGCGGAAAGTCACGGCGAATTGCCCAGGGGCCGGGCCGGTCTTCGACCGTGCCGTCGGAGAACACGTCATGGACGCGGCATCTACACTTTTCTGCGGTCGTCATAATCATCTCCGAAGTCACGGATCGGCCGGGCTCGGCGGTCACTTGTCATTCGCCCTCTCCAGAATCGAATGCATACGCCGATCGAGCGCCAGCGATGGTGGAAGGCCGAGTTCATGGGCCATTCGCCGACGTAGTTCCTGATATATTTCGAGCGCCTCCTCGGGGTGGCCGGCGCGGTCGAGGGCGACCATGAGCTGACCGTAGAGGCGTTCATGCAGCGGATTGCGGGAGATCAGGTCCTCGATCACGGGAATGATCTCTTCCGGGCGGTACCCCTCGTTCAGGTTGACCTCGATGACCCGGGTCGCGACCAGGGTCCTCATACGGTCGAGGCGGGCCGCCTCGGCGTCGCGAATCGGCCCGGAAGGAACGTCCTGCAACGCGGGGCCGCGCCACAGGCCGAGCGCCTCCCGGTAGAGGGCGAGCGCCGGCGACGCGGTCCCCGAGCCGTGCCGGCGGGCTTCATTGCACAGTTCCTGGAACCGCGCGGCGTCGACGCGGTCCGGGGGGACGTCGAGCTGGTAGCCGGGATCCCGGGTGAGAAGCGAGGAGTGCGGGCCGACCCGGTCGTGCAGCATCCGGCGCAGCCGCGAGACATGCGCCTGTACAGCGTTCTCCGCGCCTTTCGGCGGCTCCTCGGGCCACAGTTCATCGCCGATTTCGGCGATGGAGACGATCTGCCCATGCCGGATCAGCAAAGTGGCGAGTAGTTGCCGCTGCTTGCGACCGGGAACCCGCTCCGCCCTTCCAGGTCCCTGAATTTCCAGCGGTCCGAGGTAGGCGAACGAGATCATCGGGTGTGCTCCAACGGATGGATCGGGCTTCGGATGCTAGCCGAAGAAAAGAAGATCCTCCCAGTGGCATACCCGATTCGAGGCCCGGGAACCACTCATTGATTCACTCGGTTCACAATGGCAACTCTCGCAATACTGGAATGTCAGGTCCATGTCAGCTCGACGTCAGAGGTTTGTCGGTACACCGGGAAGGACGAGGTGGGACCGCAGGGGGAGGGCCCGGAACACGCCCAAGGGTCCGCACCGCGCCCGGTGCGGCGACGCCGCCCCATTGGACGAATTCGAAATCCTTAGATGGGAGTAGGAAAATGGCTGCGAATGCTCGTGATCTCGTCGGCATCCTGGGAGACCTCCGTTCGAGGAGCCCTGTACGCAACGCGCTTCTGGAGGGCCTGCGCGGCGGCGAGGTGACGACCGAGCAGCTCCGCCGCCTCGTGGCGGTGGAGTACCGGTGCCACCAGGGCGAGCTGGTCGCCTACGGAACCTTGATGTCGCGGTTCCCGCACGCCCCGGCGGGCGGATTCCTCATCGAGCTGTCCGGGCTCGTGTACAAGGCGCACCCCAAGCTGAGAGCCACGGCCCGCGCGCTCGGAGTCGGTGACCAGGACCTCGGCCATTGGCCGCCGGGGACCGACGCCGCCGCGTTCAACGGCTTCATCTCCTATCTCGCTCTGCACGGCACCCAGGCCGACGTGGCATTGGCCATGCACACCGACATGGTCGTCTACTTCGGCGCCTGCGCGGAGCTCGCCGACGGGCTGCGCGCGGGCACGATGGACGTGCCGGAAGAATTCTTCGCCTACTACGAGGGCGGACCCCCCGAAGAACTCCGCGACCAAGCGCTGGAGACCGTCCAGGACGGCCTGGACCGGGGAGACGACCCGGACGCGGCGGTCCGCAACGCGCGGCTGCTGGAAGAGCACATCGGGCTCTTCTGGAAGGCCGCGGCCGACGCCGCAAACGGTGCGCCGACCGACGCCGCGGACGGTGCCCCGACCGACGCCGCGAAGCCGGTGACGCCATGAGGATCGGTGTCGTGGGCGCCGGTATCGCGGGCCTGACCGCCGCGTGGCTCCTGGACGAGGAACACGATGTGACGATCTTCGAGGCGCGGTCGCGCATCGGAGGGAACGCCCGATCCACGACCGTCCGCCTGAAGGACGCGACGGTCTCCCTGGACATCGGCGCGCAGGATTTCACCTCCGCAGACTTCCCCCACCACGCGCGCCTGCTCGAACTGCTGGGCCTGGCCCCGTCCGCCCTCGTGGACGTGCCGATGTCGCTGACGGTCTCGTCCCGCGATGGGGCCCGTCCCGTCCTGGTCACGAACCACACTCCAGCGGCTGACCGCGGCCGTTCACCCGTGCTGGGAGACGCCCACGAAGCGCTGAACGTGTTCCTCGCCCAAGCGGCGCGGTGGGAGGCCGACGACGTCTCCTGGGAAGAGCCGCTGGCCGACCTGGTCGAACCGCTCGGCGTAGCCGCCGGCCTGAAGGAGGATCTGCTCTACGCCTGGCCCGCCGCGCTGTTCGGGTGCGGCATCGAGCGGGCACGCGAGTTGTCGGCGCGGGCCGCCGTCTTCTTCCTGCTCCGCGGCCCCGCCCCGGCGCCTGGAGCCGCACCGGTCTGGCAGAACCTCCGCGGGGGGCTGGAGAGCCTCGCGTGGGCCCTCGCGACGGACCTCTCACCCCGGACGAGGATTCGCACCGGCGCGCCCGTGCGGGCGATCCGCCGGTCGGACGGGCCTATCGAAGTGCTCGAAGCCTCCGGCCGGCGGACCGAGGTGGACCACGTGGTCTTCGGCGCGCCGGCCGAAGCGGTGGCGACCATGCTCGCGGAGTCGCCCGGGACGGGGCGGCTCCGTGAGCTGCTCGCCGCCTTCACCTATACCGACGCCGTGTTCGGCCTCCACCTCGATCCCGCGTACCTGCCGTCCGACCGGAGGTTCTGGTCGACCACCAACCTGGAGGTCCGCGCCGGGCGCAGCCACATGACCTCCTGGTACGGGCCGACGTACGGCGTCGACATCTTCAAGAGCGATCTCACCGGCCGGGAGGAACCCGAACGCCTGCTCGCCCGCGCGGAGTTCCGGCACCCGTTCCCGTCCCCCGAGGCGATGCGCGCCCAGTGCCACTTGGCGCGGTTGCAGGGCGATGGCGGGCTTCACTTCGCCGGCAACTACGTCAACGGTGTGGACGGCCAGGAGTCGAGCATCGTCACCGCGCTACGGGCGGCAGACCCGCTCGTCTCCGGCGGCGGCCGGTTCGGCGCGCTCCATTCGGCCACCTCGACGTCGGCGTAGTGCTCTGGCTCGTCAATACGCCCTGGAGGGTACATGCCCAACCCCGTAACCGTCCGGTCGGGTTCCCCGATCATCCCCTGCCTGGAAGTGCGCCATGGCCGGATGACCGAGCCGTCGGGCATGCCCGGGCTCGCGGATCCGCGCGATCCCGTGGAGATCGCCCGGTCCTACCGGCAGGCGGGCATAGAGAAGCTCATCGTCGACATCGTGGACCCCTGGGAGTGGTTCCAAGAGTTCGCACCGCTCGTCGGACGCCTCGCCGATGCCGTGCCCGCGCTCTGGGTCGTGGTCGCCGACGGCTACGTCCCCTCCCTCTCGTCGGCCGACGCGCTGTTCGGCGCGGGAGCCGTCGCGATCGGGCTGAGCACTACGACCGTGCGCAACCCGGACACGATGCGGGAGGTGGCCGCGCGGCACGGTCCCGAGCGCGTCCTCGGCATCATGAACGTCCGCCGCGTCGGCGACGACCGGTGGAACGTGTTCGTCGAGGGCGGCGGCAGGAAGACCGGCCTCGACGCCGTCACCTGGGCCGGCGTGCTGACGGAGGACCTGGGAGCCGGCCTGGTCCACCCGAACAGCCTCGACGGTGAGAAGGCGGGAACGGGATACGACCTTCCGCTCTGCCGCGCCGTCGCCGATATCACCGATGTCCCCGTTGTCATCGGGGGCGGCTGCGCGACGCGCGAGCATCTCTACGAGGGATTGGTGCACGGGCGTGCGACCTACACCGTCGTGAACAAGGCCACGCACAGCGGCGCCATGGCGGTGGGCGCGGCGCATGACTACCTCCGTCGTCGAGGGCTCATGTGAGGGGCGTACTCGATCTGACCGGTCTCCTCGGCCCACTTTGAAGCTCCGCACCGCTGAATCGGCGGTCGGGGCGGACTCGCTCCGCACCAATCGAAATGCCCAAGAGCCGCCTCTCGGGCGGCTGAACTCTGCCAGCAAGGAGAGCCAAAGAATGCGTTCTAGAGAATCAAAGGACGAGGCCCGGCATCACCCATCCGTTCCAGAGGACATTCGCCGCTGGAACGAGACGTCATCGCCCTACCCGAGCGACCGGCTCGTCCACGAGCTGTTCGCCGAAGTGGCCCGCCGATCGCCCGACCGGACGGCCGTCACCGGCAGGCCCGGTGGGGAGCTGACCTACGGCGAACTCCTCCAGCGTGTGGAACGGCTGGCGGGAACGCTCGGCGACCGGGGCATCGGCCCCGGCGACGTGGTGGCCGTCGCCCTGGAGCGCTCGGTCGAGGGCTGCGTGGCGATGTTGGGGATCATGACGTCGGGAGCCGCCTATCTGCCGCTGGACCTGTACTCGCCGGCGTCCCGGCAGCAGGAGATCATCGAGGACGCGGCATGCCCGCTGGTGGTCACCTCCGCGGACGGCGCGGAGGCGGTGCCGGACGGCGTCGAGCGGCTCGACATCGGCGGGCTCCCGGAGGACGCCCCCGCCCCGTCCCGGTCCGACCTGTCACCGGACGACCCCGCCTACGTGATCTACACGTCCGGCTCGACGGGGACGCCCAAGGGCGTGGTGGTACCGCACCGCGGAGTCGTGCGCCTGGTTCGGGACAACGACCCCGTCGGCTACCGCGAGGACGACGTCGTGTGCGCGACCTGCAATCTCTCGTTCGACATCTCGGCGATGGAGACCTTCGGCGCGCTCCTGAACGGGGCACGCCTCGTCGTTCCCGGCCAGGAGGTACTGCTCTCGCAGGACTCCCTGGAGGCGCTCCTCCACGAGGAGGACGTGACGATGATGTGGCTGGGCGCCGCGCTGTTCCACCAGTTCACGTCCATACGTCCGGAGATGTTCGGCTCGTTGCGATGCCTGCTGGCCGGCGGCGACGCGCTCAATCCGAACGCGGTCCGCGCGGTGCTGGAGCACGGCCGGCCCGGCCGCCTCGTCGACGGCTACGGGCCGTCGGAGAACACCGGCCTCTCCACCGTCCACGTCGTCGACGAACTACCCGCCGAGGCCGAGTCGGTGCCGATCGGCTGCCCGATCTCGAACTCCACGGCCTACGTGGTGCGTTCGGACGGCTCCCTCGCCGACATCGGCGAGCGGGGTGAACTGTGGGTCGGGGGCGACGGGGTGGCGCTCGGCTACCTCAACCGTCCCGAGTTGACGGCCGAGCGCTTCGTGCCAGATCCGTTCGTCTCCGGCGACGACCGCCGGATCTTCAAGACCGGTGATATCGCGCGCTGGCGTCGAGACGGCGTCCTGGAGTTCTTCGGCCGGCGTGACCGGCAGGTCAAGCTCCGCGGGTTCCGCGTCGAGCTGCGCGAGATCGAGGTCGCCCTGTCCGGCCATCCCCAGGTCGACGAGGCGGTGGTGGACGTGGACAGCGACCGGGGTGACGACGGCCTGCTGCTCGGCTGGGTCACGTCCAAGGGCGGCGCCTCCGAGCGCGACCTGCCGATGCGGCTGCGTACGTACCTGCGGGACCGGCTGCCCGTGTTCATGGTTCCCCAGGAGATCCGGATCGTCGCGTCCATGCCGATGAACTCCGCCGGCAAGGTCGACCGCGACGCCCTCTGGTCGGCTCAGGACACGGGCGCGTCCGCGCTTCCCGAGGAGCGGCGTCCGAAAGGGCGGGTCGAGGAGGCCGTGGCCGAGGTCTGGCGGGAGATGCTCGGCCTGTCCCAGGTGAGCCGCGACGACGAGTTCTTCGAGCTCGGCGGCCAGTCCCTGCACGCCACCCAGACCGTCGCCGCGCTCAGCGAGCGCCTGGAGATCGACGCGGCGCGGGGAAGCGGCATCATCCGCGCGCTGCTGGAGAACCCCAGCGTGGCCTCGTTCGCGGCGGCGACCGAACGCATCGTTGACGAGGGCGGCGCGGCCCCTGACGAGGACGGAGTCGACTTCCAAGCGGAGGCGACGCTCGACCCCGCCCTGCGGTTCGACGCACCGCCGGCCCCGGCCGATCCGTGCGAGCCCGTGCGCGTCCTGCTCACCGGCGCGACCGGCTTCCTCGGCGTCTTCCTGCTCGACCGGCTGGTGGCGGCGGGAGTCCAGGAGATCTGGTGTCTGACGCGTGCGCAGGACGAGGCGCACGCGCGGCGCCGCATCGCCGGCAGGATGCGGCGGTACGGCCTCGACTACGAGAAGGTGCGCGACCGCGTCGTGCCGATCACCGGCGATCTGTCGAAGCCCGGACTCGGCATGGAGCCCGCCGACCGTGACCGGGTCGCGCGGTCCGTCGACACGATCCTGCACTCCGGATCGCTGATCAACTTCGCCTACCCCTACGGCGTCCTTCGGGACAACAATGTCGGCGGTACCGCGGGACTGCTGGAACTGGCGGGGACGCACCGGACCAAGCCCTTCCACTACGTGTCGACGATCACGGTGATCGCCGGATTCGGGACGGCCGGGGTCCGCTTCGTCGCGGAGGACCGGCCGCTGGAATACGCCGAACGCATCTCGCTCGGATATCCGGAGACCAAATGGGTCGCCGAGAACCTCGTCCAGCAGGCGGCCGAACGGGGGCTGCCGATGTCCATCTACCGCCCGTACGAGATCACCGGGACCCGCGACCGGGGAATCTGGAACACCGACACGCTGATGTGCGCGTGGTTCCGCACCATCGCCGAGACGGGCATGGCGCCCGACGTCGAACTCCCACTGGACTTCGTCCCGGTGGACTACACCGCCGAGGCCATCACGCACATCCTCACGCACGAGCGTCCCACCGGCGATGTGTTCCACCTGGCCAACCCCCACGACGCCAGACTGGGGCTGCTCGTCGAGCGGCTCCGGCACATGGGCTACCCCGTCGAAACCGTCCCGTACGAGAAATGGGCCGAGGAGATCACGGCATTGACGAAGCGGCGGCCGGACCATCCGATGACGCCGTTCATGCCGATGTTCAACGAGAAGGCCGCCGACGCCTCCATTTCGGTGAAGGAGATGTACTTCGCCGGAACGTTCCCCGAGTTCGGCCGCGCCAACACCGACCGTGCGACGGCAGACGCCCATCTGGACCTCCCTCCCGTCGACGCCAAGATGATCGACCTGTACCTCCGCTACTTCATCGACTCCGGATTCCTCGCCCCGCCCCCCGAAGAGCCGGCGCCATAAGGCCGTCATCGACCCGTTCGCTCATCGAGAAAGGCGGTGGAAGATTCCGGATCTACGCGGTGGCCGGGACGCCGTACGCCGTGAGCCGGCAGTCTCCGCCGCGGTCCTCCTTCGCGAAACGTGCGGCAGGCCAGCGTCGTGGCGGACTGGAATGCGGTGATCGCATGCTTGCTCATGGGCACGCCGACGAGTAGCAGGCGGGGGTTCACCTCGGTCTGGACCGCGTTGACGAAGGGCCGCTGCTCGACGGGAGCGCGGTGGATCGCGGATGCTTCTTCCGACTCCTCGCATCACGAAGTACACCCGGGTCTCGGTCGGGTTGTGGCTGCGCCGCAAGATCTGGCGGCCGCCCGGGACCATGTAGGTGTCGCGGATGTCGCCGTCGGCGGCGATGCGCGGGACGAACCAGTAGGCCATGTGGATGCCGACGCGCCAGTACGGGTCGGCGCCCTCCGGGAGTAGTGCCCGCCGCAGGCGTGACCCTTGTCCGTTCGCGCCGATCAGCAGGTCCTGCCGGAGGTGTTGGCCGTGATCGTCGCCCTCGGCCTCCCCCGGGAGTCGACGAAGGGCCACGCCCGCCTCGTCCACCAGTCGGCTGCGCACGGCGTCCAGCAGACCCATGCGTGCGACCGCCTCGATGCCCTGCCCGCGCAGGTCGGCCTGGGCGCCCGAGGCTCGCAGCGCCGGAAAGCGCTCGACGACCGTCACCCGGTGGCCACCGCGGGCGAGCCGGAAGGCCAGGGCCTGCCCGGCGATGCCGTCAGCACGAGGCGGCCGGCCGGGCGTCTCGGCGTCGAGCAGCCGTCGCTCTACTACCACTTCCGGACATGGCGATGCTGGCCGCCGGCCGGTTCACGGTCGGCTGCGTGCTGGAGGAGCAGGCGGATGCCATTGCCTGGGACGGCGAAGACCTGCCGCCCGACGTTCCGGACATCGATCAGGAGTCGGCGTTCGAATCCGGGCTGGCCCTCATCCTCAGCGGCCTGGAACAGCGCGTCGAGGGCGCCGACGACGCGGCCCGACCTATTCGACTCAAGAGCGACTCAAAGTCAAGGGGCGTCGGCAAGGAGTCCCGCTTCTGCCACACTGCAAACCATTCGACACCGAGCAAAGTCCTATGTATGGGACGTTCCGCAGGAAGCAGCGACAGCGCGGCGGCCCCCGCGTGCGCGCCCCCGCTGAGGTGCGGTCGCGCTCGTCAGGTTCCACGGCGTTCGGAAAGGAATCGATGGCGGAGAAGCAGACCGGGCCGTACCCTGTCGCCCATTTGCATCGTGCGGTCCAGTTGGAGATCGCGGCGATCCTGCACGACGACCTGGCGAATGCAGAGAAAGTGTCGCTGCATGACGGTCGACTCGTCCGGCAGTCGGGCTCCGAGCGGGAGTATCTGTTCTCCTGCAAGGCGTGGAAGGAAGCCTTCGGCAGTAAGGATCTGCTGATCCGGACGTCGCGGTCGCGCGGCCCGTGGGAGCGCGCCGAGGCGACCCGGTCACCGGACGGAAAGATCCGGGTGACCACGGAGGCGGACCTGGGTGCCCAGCCGGTGAGCGCGCAGCTGGTCGAGGACGACAGCGCGGGCCTGGTGGCGCTGGCCGAGCGGCTGGAGCAGACGGGCACCGGCGCACCGGCGATCAACCTCACCGCCGCGGGGTGGCTGGTCGGCCAAGGCAAGCCGAAGATCGGCCGCTGCGCCGAGCCGGAGCGGTTCGTCCCGGGGTACCGGAACCGCAGGCTGAACACCCGGCAGCGGCAGGCCGTGGAACGGGCGCTCGACAGCGAGTTGACCTTCGTCTGGGGGCCCCCGGGCACCGGGAAGACCGACGTGGTCGCGAGCATCGTGGAGGGCTGCTACCGGCAGGGCCTGCGCGTGCTCTTCCTGGCGCCCACGCACGTCGCGGTCGACCAGGCCCTGCTGCGGATGTGCGACCTCCTGGCCCGGGAACCCGGATTCGAGTCGGGGCTGGTGCAGCGCGCCGGGGATATCGCCGTCGCGTCCCTGGCCGCGAAGTACGGGGAGTGGATCGACCGCGACCGCATCGCCGACCGGCTGGGCGACGAGCTGGACGCCGAGATCGCGCGGGTCACGACCGAGCTCGCCGGGGTGCGCGAAGGCATCGCCCGCCACGAGGAGGCGGAGCGGGCCATGACCGAGCGCCAAGAGCTCGGGCGGCGGCTGGTGGCCGTCCACCAGGCCGTCCTCGACACGGGGGCGGCGGTCGACGCCGCTGCCGCGCAGATCGCGCGGGTCCGGGAGCAGATGGCCCGCATCGGGACTCCGTCCGGGATGTTCGCTCAACGCAAGCAGGCGCGGCTGGACGCGCTCGACGGCGAGCTGTACCACCATCGCCTCGCCTTGGAGGCGGGTCAGCAGCGGCTCGGCGCCGCGCAGGCGGACCATCGGCGTTGCGAATCCGAGCTGGCCGCCGTCGAATCGGCCCTGCCGAGCGTCCTGGCGCGGGTGCAGGGGCTGGCCCCGGTCGCGCGGCTGCGGGAGGCCGCCGACCAATTGCAGAAGCGCCTCGACGACCTGCGGAAGGACCGCCAGAAGCTCACGGACACCGTGCGGAGCCGCTGCCGCGTGCTGGGCACGACGGTGTCCAAGGCGGTGCAGACCCGCCGGCTGCTGGACGAGATCGATGTGGTGGTCATCGACGAGGCCGGGATGGTGAACCTGCCGTCCGCCTGGTACGCGGCGGGCCTGGCCCGCAAGCGGGTCGTGCTGGCGGGCGACTTCCGGCAGTTGCCCGCCGTCACACGCGGTTCGAACAACCGCAAGGCACCGGCCCAGGAGAAGGAGCACTCGCTGCTGTGGATGGACCGGGACGCGTTCCACGCCGCGGGGCTCGTCGATCCGCAGGGCGGCGCCCGCGTCGGCGACCCCAGGATGGTCGCGCTCAACGAGCAGTACCGCATGCGCCGGGCGATCTGCGCGGTGGTGAACGAAGTCGCCTATCCGGACGCGCCGCTGCTGACCGGACGGGAGGACGGGACGCGGCTGCCGCCCTCACCACTGATCGACAGCCCCCTGGTTCTCGTCGACACCTCCAGCCGGGTCCCGGACCGGGGCAGGAGGAACGCCCACACCACCAACGCCGTCCATGAAGCCGTGATCCACGAGCTGGTCCGGGGCTTGCAGTACGACACCGTTCTGCCCGCCCGCAAGCACACCGCGCACGCCGAAGGGGAAGGAGCGGCCGACCGCCTCGCCGTCATCTGCCCTTACCGGAGCCAGAAGAAGGCGCTGAACACGAGCCTGGCCCACCGCTTCGGCGAGACCTACGACGGTGTGGTGGACACCGTCCACAGGTTTCAGGGCAGCCAGCGCCCGCTCGTGGTGATCGACACCGTCGCGGGAGCCGGTGACCGGCTCGGCTACTTCTACGAGGGCATCGGGCTCTCCTCGGCCACCTGCCGGTTGCTGAACGTCGCGCTGAGCCGCGCGCAGGACCATCTCGTCCTGGTCGCCAACACCGAGTTCATGCACCGCGGGCTCAGCCGCACGAGCGAGGCCGCCCGCATGCTCGGGTACTTCGAGAAGCACGCCCAGCGGCTTCCGGTCGAGGAACTCGTCCCGGTGCGCAGCGCCGCCGACCTGAGCGACCTGGCGCCCGAAGAACTGGCGCGTCCCGCGTTCTTCCCCGCCGACGAGGTCTCCCGCGCCGTCGAATGGGACATCGCGCACGCCCGCCAAAGCATCGACATCTACTGTGCCTTTCTGGCCGCGACCCCGGTGCGCTTTTGGCTCCAGCGTCTCGCACCGCGGATCGCCGCCGGCACACGTGTCACCGTTTACACCCGGCAGCACGAAGCCGGCACGAAGGACGCCGACCTCGTCGCGACAATGCGGGCGGCGGGCTGCCGGGTCGAGGCCCGCGAGCGCATGCACGAGAAAGTGCTGATCGTCGACGACACCGTCCTCTGGCACGGCTCCCTGAACCTTTTGGCTCACGGCGGGTCGACCGATCTGATGATGCGGATCACCGACGCGACGTCCTGCGAACGGGTACGGCGCATCGTCGACCGCGCCCGCATGGACCGGCCCGCCCGCCGGTGGGCCCCGGCACCCCGTCGAGCCGCGAAGGCATCGGCGGCGGACGGGATCTCCCCCGGCGACGTGGTCGACGGCCGCCTCTACCTGGACGTTCCATACGATGAGAAGGACGAGGCCAAACGTCTGGTCCAGGCGAAATGGGACCCTCGGCACCGGCTCTGGCACGTCGCGGCGAGCGTGCCGAGAACGCGCCTGAGCCGCTGGCTTCCCGAAGGCACGTGACCCGCGCAGGTCGGCGTCGTACATGAGCACGGTGGAGAGCTTCACGACCTCTCACCTGGACATAGGTCAGCCAGCGGTCAGCGGCGACGAAGGCCTCGGCCGTGCCACCGCCGCTCCGCCCGGAATTACGGGAAGGCCGCCACGCCGGCGCTAGTCGTGAGAGGCGCGTGCCGTGGAGCGGTAACGACCGGGGGTCTGGCCGACGAGTTCGGTGAAGGCCTCGATAAAGCTGCTCGGATTCGCCCAGCCCAGTCGCATCGCCGTGGCGGTGACCGAGGCGCCTTCGCAGAGTTCGAGCAGTGCCCGTTGAATGCGCAGCATTGTGCGCCACTGGTGAAAGCTCATCGACAGTTCGCGGCTGAACAGGCGGCTGAGCGTTCGTTCGCTCGAACCGGTTCTGTGTCCCAGCTCCGCCAGCGTCGCCGAGCAGGCGGGATCGGCGTGCAGCAGGTCGGTAACGGCCTTGAGACGAGGGTCGCCCGGCTCCGGAAGGCGCAGTGATTCCTGCGGGGCCCGGGCGAGCTCCGCGATGACGACGTCGAGCAGAAGGCGGGCGCGGGGGCTGTCGGACGGGTCGTCCTCGCCGAGCATCGCCAGATACGCCTCGCGCAGCAGCGCACTGGCCGCGAACACCGAGGGCTCCGTCGGCAGTTGACCGACCAATGCCGCCGGAACGCGGAGCAGCCGGACGTCGGTCGCGCCGTACGAGCGACCGCTGTGCACGCACAGGGGCGGCACCCAGGTAATACGGTTCGCCGGCGCCACCCACGTCCCGGCCTGGGTCGTCGTGACCAGTGCACCGGAGGCGGCGTACCTGAGCTGGCCGAAGTCATGGAAGTGCGCGGCGATGTCCTCGCCGTGGGCCAGGGGCTCGCAGACCGCCGAGTCGCCGGTCAAGAACACCGGCTCGCGCATGAGTTCGGTCATCGGCACTCACCCTAGCCCGCGTTCACAAGTCTCTGTCACGCCGGTCGCTCATCGAAAGGTTGGCGGGTTATCGGAATATGCTGGCGCGACACCGGTGGCACGCATGCGCAGCGGCGTTCATTGTTGAGATTGGTCGGATCAGATGAATTGCCGCGCCTAAAACCAGGAGAGTCATGCGAGTCATCACCCAGCACACTTTCGGGGGACCGGAGGTCCTCACCATCGTGGACGCGCCCGAGCCCCGCCCCCGTCCGACCGAGGTACTCGTCAGGGTCAAGGCGATCGGGCTGAACCCGCTGGAACCGCGCCTGCGCGCCGGCGAGTTCCCGCTGCTCGGCCAGCCGCCGTTCACGCTCGGCTGGGACATCAGCGGCGTGGTCGAAGAGGCGCAGACGTGGCGGTTCAGGCCCGGGGACGAGGTGTTCGGAATGCCGCTGTTTCCCCGGGCGGCCAACGCGTACGCCGAAATGGTGGCAGCGCCGGCATTGCACCTGGCGCGCAAGCCCGCGTCGCTTTCGCATGCCGAGGCGGCGGCGTTGCCGGTCGTCGGGCTGACGGCGTGGCAGGGCCTCGTCGACCTGGGCGGGATCTCCCGGGGCGACCGCGTCCTGGTCCACGGCGGCGGGGGCGGGGTGGGCCACGTCGCGATCCAGATCGCGAAGTCGCTCGGCGCGCACGTGATCACAACCGCCGGCGCTGGCAAGCGGGAGTTCGTCGAGGGGCTCGGCGCCGACGAGGTGATCGACTACGCCGAGGTCGACTTCGCCGAGGTCGCCGGCGACGTCGACGTGGTGCTCGACACGCTCGGCGGCGACACCGCCGCGCGCTCGCTCGAAGTGCTCCGCCCAGGCGGTCACCTCGTGACGGCGGTCGCCGACGAGGACGCGGAGCTGGCCGCCAGGTTCGAGGCGGCGGGCAGGCGCTTCAGCGGCATCGGGGTCGACCCCGATCCGATCGCCCTGCGACGCCTCGTCGACCTCGTCGAACGCGGCGAGCTCCGCGTTCATGTGCAGGAGGCCTTCCCGTTCGAGCGCATCGCCGACGCGCACCGGCTGATCGAGGCCGGTCACCTGCGGGGCAAGGTCGTCCTCACCCTCTGATCCGGCGGCCCCCGGCGATTAAGGGGTCCCTCGTCGACAGGTCAGGGGCGCTCGACCGGGGGCATCAGGGGCGGTCCGTCGGTCTCGGCGGCCATGACGACCTTACGGAGCAGCCCGGCGAGCTGTTCGCGCTCGCCGCCGGTCAACGGGGCGAGCAGCGCGTGCTCGGCGGCGGCCTGGTCGCCGATGGCGCCCTCCCATGCGGCGTGGCCCTCGTCGGTGAGCGCGACCAGGAGGCGCCGCCGGTCGGACGGGTCGTGCACGCGGGCGAGGTGCCCCGACTCCTCCAGCCGGTCGAGTCTGCTGGTCAGGGTGGCGGGGTGGGTGTTCAGCGCCTGGGCGAGCCAGGTGGGCGTCGCGCGGTAGGGCGGCCCGGTCGAGCGGAGCCGCCAGAGGATGTCGTACTCCCAGCCCTTGAGGCGGCGTGCGCCGAGTGCGGCTTCGCGACGGCGTCGCAGGAGCGCCACCAGGGTCTGCATCCGGGTTATCGCGCCTTCGACGTCGGGGTCGAGGTCCGCCAGCTCCCGGGACCAGTGGGCGATGTGCCGGTCGATCGAGTCCTCCACCCCACGGAACATACTATGCTCTCCGATAATATGTTTTCGTAATAACTGAGAGCGAGGGACGCTCGTGCCCCTGTGGCCCCCCACGTTCGCCGGACGGATCGACGAACGCACCATCGACAGCCGGCTCCTGCGCGGCAACCCGCTGGGCGACCCGCACCGCAGGCCGCTGTGGGTGTACACGCCGCCCGGCTACGACGACGAGCCCGAGCGCCGCTATCCCAGCGTCTACATGCTGCTCGGGTTCACCGGCACGCTCCCGGTCTGGAGCAACCAGCCCAGTGCCTTCCGGACGTCGGTACCGGTCGCCACCGACGCGCTGTTCGCCCGCGGCGAGGCGCCGCCCATGATCCTCGTGTTCGTGGACGCCTGGACGACCTACGGCGGCAGCCAGTACGTCGACTCCCCCGGCACCGGCCGCTACCACTCCTACCTGTGCGAGGAGGTCGTCCCGTGGGTCGACGCCCACTACCGGACGCTCGCCGACCGCGACCACCGGGCGATCGCCGGCAAGTCCAGTGGAGGGCTCGGCGCCATGGTCACCTCAATGCTGCGCCCCGACCTGTTCGGCGGGTTCGCCACACACTCGGGCGACGCCCTGTCCGAGGCCCAGTACATCCCCCACTTCCTGCGGGCCGCACGCGACCTGCGCGCCTACGGCGGCGACATCTTCTCCTGGTGGCAGGACTTCCGCTCCCGCATCGCCTTCACCAAGGAGGAGGACCCGCGGCTGCTGGAGATCCTGGCGGTGTCGGCCTGCTTCTCACCCGACGCCGACGGCACACCGCTGCTGCCGTTCGACCCCGTCACGGGGGCGCTGCGCCCTGATGTCTGGGAGCGCTGGCTGCGCTGGGACCCCGTCCGGATGGCGCCCGCGCACGCCGAGGCGCTGCGGTCCATGCGTGCGATCTGGATCGACGCCGGAACGCGCGACGAATGGTTCCTCGACCTCGGCGCGCTGGCCTTCCGCGAAGCGGTGGAAAGGGCGGGCGTGCCCGAGAAGACCGTCAGGTTCGAGCTGTTCGATGCGGGCCACGTCGCCATCGAATACCGCCACCCTCAGGCCCTCGCCTGGCTGGCCCACCGCCTTCAATGAGCTCGATCAGCTGAGCGGGCGCGGTAGGCGCGTTGCCGGCACGCGCGAGAGCAGTACTTTCGGGGACGGCCCCGGGACGCCCGTGTCACTGGCTTCGCGCAAGCGGCACAGCGCCCTAGATTTTCGTCACGCGACGAATGGTCGGCCAGGTTTTCGTCACGGGGCGGCGCCTCGCCGCGCGGTTGCTCGCCTTGATGGGCCGTTCGGGCGGCGGTGACGAGATCGGTTTCGGCGATGCGACCCCTCGGGGTGCGTGCGAGGAGTTCGCCTTCCAGATATGCGCACTGCGCCATGTCATCGTCTTCGCAGTTCAGCAGATGACGAAGGTAGCTTCTGGCGGCCTCCAACCGTGCGATCTGCTGGCTCAACTGGTCGATCTGTTCGCCGACCGTGCGTTGCCAGGCGTCCCGCGTGCTCTTGCCGGACGTGACGACGGCGGCCTGGTCCAGCGGCATCTTCCCGACCATGCAGCACAGGTACGCGATGCCCATGCGGCGCAGGTCGGCGTCCCGGTAGACCCGCTTGCCGCCGTCGCGGGCAGGCGGGTTGAGCACGCCCAGGCGCTCCCACCATCGCACCGCTGAGGGGGCGATGTCGTACAGCGCCGCCGCCTCGCCGATAAGGACCACCCGATCGTCAGCCACGGCACCAGTTGACATCAAGACGACTTCATTACACAAGATCAAGGTTAGCAGCCTAAGTAGCCACTTCGACGGTGGCGGGCGACCTTCTCGCGTGGACCTGTGCGGTCTGCGCCCCAGCGATGGAAAGGGCTTGATCCAGTTGGAAGTCGAGTACGTGGAGACCGTTATCGTCGGCGCCGGCCAGCAGGGGTGCGGGGTGGCCGCGGCCCTGCAAGACCTGGGCCATGAATCGGTGGTCGTGGAACGGCGGGAGATAGGCCAGGCCTGGGCGCACGAGCGCTGGGACAGCCTGCGCGTGGGCAGCGGCAACCGATCGGTCCAGTTCCCCGGCTGGGAGTATGACGGCGACGATCCCGACGGCCACATGCTGGGCCCCGAATTGGCCCGGCATCTGCGCCGCTATGTCGAAAAGCGGAAGCTCCGAGTTCGGCAGCACACGCCCGTCCTCAAGGTCGAGTGCCCGCAGGAGACCTCCGCCTACGATGACGTGCGGTTCAGAACCCACCTGCCCACCGGCATTGTGGAGTCGCGCAACCTGGTCGCCGCTGTGGGCGGTTACGCCCGTCCCCGAGTGCCGAGCCTGGCGTCTCAGGTGGACCCCGCCGTCAACCAGGTCCATTCGAGCGACTACCGCAATCCAGGCTCCCTGGCGGAAGGGGCCGTCCTTGTCGTCGGCACGGGAATCAGCGGTCAGCAGATCGCGGACGAACTCCTGGAGGCCGGTCGGGAGGTCTTTCTGTCGGTCGGCCGCCACAGTGCGTGGCCGCACCACTATCGCGGCCGGAGCATCCACGAGTGGATGCGCGTCTTCGCGCTGTACGAGGACTTCGTCCGGCAGCCCGCCGCCGACGGGAGCGGGCGACCGGTTCTCCCCGGCCTCCCGGTGACCGCCTCCCAGGACTGGAACACAGGTCTCAACCTCGGCACGCTGGCCGGAAAGGGGGTGGTCCTCGTCGGTTCCACGCGCGCGGCACAGCACGACGTACTGCTGCTGGAGGACAACGTCGTCGCGATCGCCGCGGAAGCCGACCGCTCATTCCGGCGGGTGACCGACAAGATCGACACTGGTATCCGGAAACGGGGCTTCGCGGTGCCGGAGCAGGACCCCGCGGGCATCGGCATGGAGCACATCTCCGACTTCGGAAGCAAGCTCCACCTGGGGGAACGCGACATTACGACGATCATCTGGTGCACCGGTTTCGGGCCGGACTACCAAATCCTGCCCGACCACGTGCTCGACGACGATGGAGCACCGATCCAGGACAAGGGCATCTTCGGGGCGGTTCCCGGGCTTTACTACGCCGGGCTCCCGGACGGGGACTCACTCGCCCCGGTAGCGATTTCCGCCAATATCGAAAACGGCCGGGTCATCGCGCACAACGTGCACTTCGACCACGTCAGTCGACCGGGCCGTCCAGCCACCGGCCATCGCGCATGACCGTGCGCCCCGCGAATTCATGAAAGCCGTTCCAGACCTGGATGCGCTTGGGGAGCAGGCGCAGGTAGACGAACATGCCCTCCGGGGAGGTACGGGGGTCTGTGGAAACCTGGGCGTAGCGCTCGGCGATGCCGGCGTCGATGTCGGGGACGTCCACGAGCGAGGCACTGCTGTCGATCATCACGACGTCGGCGGTGTCGCCGAGAGCGACCCGCGCATGCGGGTGCCCCTTGATGTTGGAAACCGTGCGGCTCTTGGCAAAGGTCGCGGTGTACAGGGCCGAGCCGTTCCACACAAAGGCCACCGGGATCAGATGTGCGCCATGACCATCGCCGCCGGTGGCCAGCCACATCTGGAAACCGGTTTCGAGCCGCTTTCGAGCATGGGCCTGCCGCTCGGCCAGGCTGCGCGGAGCCTGGGTCGAGGCGACTTCTTTGTCACCGTTCACGGCGGTTCCCCTTCGCTCGGCCGCATTTCCGAACCGTCCAGCGCACACTCATGATCTTGAACGGCCGGGCCCACGGTAGCACGGCTGAGGTGGGCATCTCGGCCGATGTCCCACGGCCGACGGCGGTCGATCCGCCGTCGGCCGTGGGGAACATCGAGCGTGTTACGCGACCGTTCTGGTCAAAGGGACTTCCAGAAGGCGTACTTGTGCTCCTTCGCGAAGTCGATCCGCCGGATGCCCCCCTCGCCGGGCGCGAGCACCTGCGTGGTGTTCGCTCCCTCTCGCCAAGTCGGCGCGCCCGTGCCGTTCGGGTCACCCGTGCGGGCGAACCTCGTCCAGTAGCCAGTCATCTGGTCGGCCAGGTGCCGCTGGGCGGCGCTCAGCCGGCTCCCGTCGAAGTAGTCGGTCTCGAACTGGTATTGCAGTTCGGCGGCATGGAACGTGCCGGTCGGGAAGCCGGGGGTCTCCACATTCGCGACCCACGGCGACTTGCTGTCGGCGAATTCGTAGGCGTAGGTGGGCACCCGCCTCGCGACGGAATGGCCGAAGTCCGTTACCGAACGGGCGAACGTGGCGTCGGTGGCCAGGGCGGACCATGCCTCGCTCGGCGAACCGTAGTTCCGGAGGGGGTACCGGGCCGGCACCTTCGGTGCCTTCTCCGCGCCGACATAGGCGCGCACGCGGGCGGCGTATTCCGCCTCGTTCGCCAGCGGGGGAACGCCCATGAGCTGCTGCGCGGCCTCGAACGTGCGGTATTCGTCGCGCGTCATGCCGTACATGACCGGGACCTTCGCGAACTTCCCCGCGCGCAGCGCCTCCTTCGGCGAGTACGGGAGCACGCCCCCGCCGCCGTACACCGGCGCGAAGCCGTACTCCGACTCCTTCAGCAGCTTCGAGGTCGGCAGCGCGCGCAGGCACGCGGCGGCCGTGGCGGGGGTGGGGCAGCCGAGCTTGGCGGCCACCGTCCGGCCCTGGCGCTCGGCCTTGCTCCGCGAACGCGGCAGCCAACCGCCGGACGGTTCGAGCGACCCGTCCCAGTCGGGCCAGTTCTCGACCGTGCACGGACCGCTCTGGACGATCGCCCGCTGGAAGAGGCCCGCGGCGCCCGGCGCGACGAGCTGCGAACACGTGCTCACCCCGCCGGCAGACTCACCGAACACGGTGATGTTGCGGGCGTCGCCGCCGAACGCGGCCGCGTTGCCGCGCACCCACCTGAGGGCGGCCTGCTGGTCCTCCAGGCCAAAGTTGCCCGAACGCTTTTGGGCCGGGCCGCCGTCCAGCGCCGGGTGGTCGAGGAAGCCGAAGATCCCGAGCCGGTAGTTCACGGTCACGACGATCACGTCGCCGCGCACGGCCATTTCTGCCGGACGGTACATGGCGCCGGAGCCATTCCGGAATCCGCTGCCGTGGATCCAGACCATCACCGGCAGCCGCTTGCCTTTCGCGGACCGCCGCGGCGTGGTCACGTTCAGGTAGAGGCAGTCTTCGCTGTCACTTGCCTTCTCGCCCATAAAGCCCGCGTTCTGGGCGCACGCGTTGCCGGGCTTCGTCGCGTCCCGCGGTGACGCCCAAGGCTGCGCCGGTCGCGGCGAACCCCACCGGACGGGCGGCGCCGCGTACGGGACACCGAGGAACTCCCGGTGGTCCGCGCCGACGGTGCCGCGCACCGGGCCCTTGTCGGTGACCACCAGCGAACCGTCCCCGGCCACCGGAGCGGCTGACGGTCCGGCCGCCGCCGCGATCCCGCCGAGCCCCGTCCCCGCGAGCCCGATCGCCGCGACGCCACCGATCGCGGCCAGCGGCCTTCCCCACGCGCGCCGCTTCCGACCAGTGTCCATGACGGCTCCCATCTCGTTGAATCGACTCCCCTTACGGTCGCGGGATCGATGCACGAGCACAGGAGCGTTTCCTCTAAGCCTGCGGTAGACCTAGCTCTACCCTTGCTCCGCGTTCTTCGGCGGTGGGTCAGCTCACGAGCACCTCGTCCTCTACCGGGAGCAGAAGCCGTCATAGTCGTGCCAGGTCGCGACGGGGCGGGACGTCAGACGGCGGCGACGGCGTCGATCTCGACCAGGAAGCCCGGGCCCAGGCCCGCGACGACGTGGACGGTGATGGCCGGCGGCGGGTCCTCCCGGTTCCACACCTGCTGGAAGGCGGCCACCCCCTCGTCGAAGGAGTGGCCGTCCACCACGGCGATGCGCCAGTGCACGATGTCGGCGAGGCTCGCGCCCTCGCTCCGCAGGACGGTCTGAAGGTTGCGGAGCGCCTGGAGGGACTGCTCCCCGACCGTGGGGCCGACGACCTTGCCCTCGGCGTCGACGCCGTTCTGCCCGCCGATGTAGATGGTCTTGGCAGGCTGCTCGACCACGACGGCCTGGCTGAAGGCCGGGCTGCGGTGCAGCCCCTCGGGGTTGATGTGCCGGACGCCCATAACGATCTCCTCCGATGATGACACCGGTTATAACGGTGTCGCTGTGACACCAGTTATACTAGTTACATGCGAGCGGGGACAACCGGACGGGTCCTGCACGACCCCAAGGGCGGGTCGTTCCGATTCGATGCCGGCGCGGTCTGCCTTGACTTCGCCCACACCGGCGGAGAGGGCGACTACGCGGTTTTCGAGACCCTTCACAAGCCCGGCGACCTCGCCGAATGGCTGGCGCAGCCGCCCTTGGAGGCGGCCGTGACCGTCCCCGTGACGTCCCGCGAACTGACCGCGGCCAAGACCTTGCGGCAGGCGATCTGGGAAGCCGCGCACGCCCGCGCCGCGCAGCGTCCCCTGCCCGAACGAGCGGTGGCCGTCATCAACCGGGCCGCCGGAGCGGCGCCGCTCGTCCCCGAACTGGTCGTCGACGGCACCGCCGCGACATGGGCGTCTCCCGTGCGGGCCACGCAGGCGCTGTCGGCACTGGCGCGCGAGATGGTCGACCTGCTGGCCGGACCCCTGGCCGGACGCATCCGCGTATGCGCCGGCGACAACTGCCCGCTGGTGTTCGTCGACACCTCCCGCCCCGGCGCCCGGCGCTGGTGCTCGATGGAACGCTGCGGCAACCGCCACAAGCTCCGCGCCCTACGCGCCCGGCGAACCGCCGACCCGCTCTGACCAGCAGTGATCCACAGTTACATGCACTTGCGTGTATATACACTTCGATGTATGTTCGGAGTGTGGTCAACAGTGTGCAACAGCGGTTGACGGTGATCTCGGAGCCGAACCGGTTCCGGATCGTCGAGTTGCTCAAGGACGGCCCGCTGCCGGTGGGCGGAATCGTCGACGCGCTGGGCCTGGCCCAGCCGCAGGTGTCCCGGCATCTGCGGCTGCTGGCCGAGGCGGGCGTGGTCGAGGTGACCAAACGGGCGCAGCAGCGGATCTACCGGCTGAACACCGAGTCGATGCGCGAGCTGGGCGACTGGGCGCGGGGATTCGCCGTCCTGTGGTCGGAACGGATGGACCGTCTCGGTTCCTTCCTCGACGACGGCGACCGTGGATCCGACGGAACGAACCAGGAAGGAGCGCGAGGATGACGGACGGCATCGTGATCGACGAGGCGAGCAACACCCTGCGCATCCGGCGCACCTACGGTGCCGGCGTCGACCGTGTCTGGTGGGCCTGGACCGACGCCGAGGCGATCAGCCGCTGGTGGGGTCCGGAGGGCTGGGCCGCGACCGTGTACGAGATGGACGTGCGCCCCGGCGGACGCTGGCGGTTCCAGATCGCGCCGGTGGACCGCTCCACCGACCCGGTCCGCAACATCGCCAGCTACCGGGCGGTCGTCGCCCACGCCGAACTGCACTACGACGCCGCCTTCGCGGACCAGGCGTGGCAACCCGACGAGACGGGGACCTTCCCGACCGCGGTCACCTTCACCCCGGCCGGCACCGGCTGCACCGTCGAGGTCGCGGCGAGCTTTCCCGACGGCCAGGCGCTGCGGCGGGCCGTCGAACTCCAGATGGCCGAGGGATACGCCGAGGCTCTCGGCCGGCTCGCCAACCTGCTGGACGCCACCGACGACGATCACGCCGACACATCAGCAACCCAAGGAGCAACGATCATTTCCGGTCTTTCCACCGTCGCCTCAGCCGACGGCACGACGATCGCCTACGAGAAGACCGGTTCGGGTCCCGCGATCATCGTGATCAGCAATGTCGCCGAGGACCACACCGGGGTCGCCGGCCTCGCCACGGCGCTGTCGGAGCACTTCACCGTGATCACCTTCGACCGCCGGGGACGCGGCGCCAGCGGTGACCCGCAGCCCTACGACCCGGCGCGCGAGATCGACGACATCGCCGCGCTGATCGATGTCGCGGGCGGCTCCGCGGTTCTGGCCAGCGGCTCCGGTGCCTGCGGGCTCGCCCTCGATGCCGCCACCGCACTGGGCGGCAGGGTGACCGGGCTCTACCTGTACGAGCCGCCGTTCATCGTCGACGACTCCCGGGCTCCGGCGCCCGCCGACTACGTCCAGCACCAGCAGGCCCTGGTCGCGGCGGGCCGGCGCAGCGAGGCCGTCGAGTACTTCATGACCGAGATGGTCGGTGTCCCCGCCGAGTTCATCCCGGCGATGAAGCAGGACCCGTCCTGGGACGTGATGGCCAAGTACGCCCACACCTACGCCTACGACGGCCAGATCCTGCGCGGCCTCCAGGACGGCACGCCGCTGCCCACCGACCGGTGGTCGATCGACGCGCCGATCGCGGTGGCCGTCGGCGGCAACGGCGAGGCCTTCATCCGCGCGGGCGCCCACGCACTGGCCGCGATCCTGCCGGACGTCACCGTCCTGACCCTGCCCGACCACGACCACTCCGCGTTCTGGATGGCACCCGAAGCGGTCGCCCAGCACATACGCGGTTTCCTGCTCAGCTGACAAGTGCCGTCGACCCGCAAAGCGATCAGCCGTCGGATTCGGACTTGTCCGCGTCCTCGTTCTTCGGGACGGGCAGGATGCCTCGCAGCAGGTCTGCGGCGATCGCGGCGCGCTGCTCCGAATCTAGGTTCTTGATGCTGCTCAGGAGGCGTTCAGCGGCCAGGTAGCGCGAGAATTCGAGAGGCTGGTCGAAATAGGAGCGCAGGTGCGTCGCTGCGGTTTCCTGAGAACGGACGAAGGTCCGACCGATGTAGGCCGCGAAGGCCGCCGCGGTCGCCCCCAGCGCGCCCGTAACGGCGGCGGCCGCGGTGCTCTTGGCGTTGAAGGCCAGGACGGCGAACCCGACCAGCAGGATAAACCCTAGGGTCATGGCGACCTGAGCGTTGCGGAAGGATCGGCGAGCCTGTCCGGTGGCGATCTGGTGATAGTAGTCGAGACGTTTATGGGTGACGCTCCACAGCGTCGGCAACGTCAGCTCCTGCGCGGCGGCCAGTTCACTCTCGGCCTCGGACAGATCGCGACGGGCCGCCGCCGTAGCGCCTGCCGTTCCAGACGGCAGCGAGCTGGCCTGCTGGAGGCGGACACGATCCAGCGCATATAGCCATGCGTCCATGCCCTCGTCCGAAACGCCAAGAGCACGCAACAGGACTAGGAGTCTTTGCGCGGATGGTACCGACAAACCGCGCAGGATGCTATGAACCGTTGTCCGGGAAAAGTTTGCCCTTTCCGCTAACTCGCGGATAGTGATCCCTTGGCGCGCTTGGAGCGCCCTCAGGCCGTCGCTCAGCTCGCTCAGAGTGTTGATATTGGCCGGATCAGTCATCGGCTCTCCTCGATACGCTCGATAGGTTAGGGCAAGAGGCGCCGCTGCGCAGGAAGTTCTTGCATCACCTGCCCTCCCCCTGTAGGCGTGGAGGGAATCTCCCAACGAATCAACGCACCCGAATAGGTCGGTTCTTCGTCGGGTGGGCGAGGCCCCACCGACGCGGTATCCGTCACAGAACGCGGTCGGCTCAGGCTCTCCCGGCCCGGCTCGTCCGTGACGCGGTCGCGGGCGGGCGTCACCGCCTGCGGACGCCCGCTCCCGGCCTGGGTCGGGGGTGGGCGGACGCGGTGGTCGCCCGGCCTCGGCCGGGGCCGCGCCGTCTATTCGCCTCGAACAGCGGCTAATATCTGCGCTGCGTTGATTGATCGCCGATGCGACCCCGCGTCCTGGACCAGGGTTGGGAGAGAACTGTGGCCGGTCATCTGGAGGCCGTCTCCCCCGAGACGGTGTCATCGACGGCCGAGCGGGTCGCGGCGGACGCTGACGCGTTCTCCGAGGTCCCGCATGGCCTCGAAAGTCTGTCCGTGCTGCTGGTGGAGGACGACCCGGCCGATGCGATCCTGGTCGAGGACACCCTCGCCGACACCGGCATGCGCGTCGCGCTGCGGTGGGTCCGGTCGCTGCCGGAGGCGCATGAGCCGCTGACGGCCTCCCCGGCCCCCGACTGCGTGCTGCTCGACTTGAACCTGGGCGAGGCGCAGGGCCTGGCGGTGCTGCGGCGGGTCCTGGAGTGGGCACCGGACGCGACGGTGGTGGTCCTGACCGGGCTGGCCGAATCGCAGGCCGGGATGGCCGCGGTCGCCGCCGGGGCGCAGGACTACCTGTTCAAGGGGCAACTGGAGCCGGACGGCCTCGGACGGACGATCCGCTACGCCGTGCAGCGTCGTCAGGTGCAGCAGGCGGTCGCGGCGCTCCAGGTCGAGCAGATGCGGGCGCAGGAGAACGCCCGGTTGGAACGGGGGCTGCTGCCGACTCCGCGGGTGGCCGACCCGAGGCTGCGAGTGGTGGCCCGCTACCGGCCGGGACGGGCGCAGGCGCTGCTGGGCGGCGACTTCTACGACGTGATGGAGACCGACGACGGACGGGTGCACGCGGTGATCGGCGACGTGGCCGGGCACGACCCGGCGTCGGCGGCGCTCGGGGTCAGCCTGCGGGTCGGCTGGCGCTCGTTCGTCCTGGCCGGGATCCGCGGGGTCCGGCTGGTCGAGCTGCTGGAGGATCTGCTGGTCGCCGAGCGCGACGGCACGGAGACGTTCGTCACGCTCACGACGGTGACGGCGCTCCCCGGCGAGCCCACGGCGCGGATCGTGCGTGCCGGGCATCCGGGATTCCTGGTCCACGGCGGCGGGTCGGTGCAGTTGGTCGAGCCGCCGGGCGGGCTCGGGGTCGGCATGATCCCGGGGATGGGCGCCTGGCAGGAGCACGAGATCTCCCT
The DNA here is from genome assembly GCF_022751215.1 of Actinomadura terrae. Classification (GTDB taxonomy): domain Bacteria; phylum Actinomycetota; class Actinomycetes; order Streptosporangiales; family Streptosporangiaceae; genus Spirillospora; species Spirillospora terrae. The sequence goes on from NZ_JAICDG010000004.1 coordinate 157,890, forward strand.
GCCGGACGGCGCGTCCCTGGTGCTGTTCACCGACGGCCTGTTCGAGGGGCAGATCGACGGCGACGGGCAACGCCTGGACCTGTCGGGGCTCGCCCAGCTCGCGCACCGGCATCGCGACCGCTCCCCCGTGCGGTTCGTCGACGCGCTCATCGCCGACGTCGAGGCGGCGTCGGCTCCGCATGGCGGCCTCGACGACGATGTCGCCGTCATCCACCTGGGATGGACCCCGGCATGAACGCTCCGAACGACACCGGCTCCGACGACCGGGACGACCTCGTCTCCGGCGCTCGGGCCGCCGCTCTCCCCACGAAGGGCCGGCGGGGGCTGACCGTCCGGTCGTGGTTCATGCTGGCCGCGCTGATCGTCGGCGTGCTCACCGTGACCGCCGCGCTGGTGGTGCACTCCCAGCTCGATCGGACCGCCAGGGCCTCCGACCGGCTGGTGGACCGCATCGCCCCCGCCCAGATCGAGGCGGCCCGGGCGCAGATGGCCATGCTGAACCAGGAGACCGGCGTCCGCGGCTACGCCCTGTCCGGCGACCGGCAGTACCTGCGGCCCTACACCGACGGGCTGGCCACCGAGCGCCAGTCCACCGACCGGTTGCGCCGGCTGCTGGCGGACGAGCCGCGGCTGATCGCCGATGTGGAGGCCACGCGACGCGCGATCGAGATCTGGCGCCGCGACTACGGCTCCGTCGTGGTCGGGCAGGTCGCCGAGCGCGGACCCGGGAAGGACGCGTCCGCCACCGCCTCGCGCAGCAAACCGGCGTTCGACGCCGTCCGCGCCACGTGGGCCGTCCAGAACGGGCATCTGAGCGAGGCCCGCGCCGAGGGGCACGCCGAGTTGCGGCACACCCGCACCGTGCGGAACTGGACCATGGCGGGGCTGTTCGCGGTGCTGCTGCTCACCGCGGCGCTGCTGGCGGGGCTGCTGCACTACACGGTGGGACGGCCGCTGCGGATGCTGCGCGCCGCGTCCCGCCGGGTCGCCGACGGCGACTTCTCCCACGAGATCGACGCGCACGGGCCCGCCGACGTCCGCGACGTCGCCGACGTGGTGGAGGCGATGCGGCGGCGCATCACGCTCGCGCTGGACGAGTCCACCGAGCGGGAGCGGCTGCTGCGAATCCGGACCGAGGCGCTGGACGCCCAGACGGTGGAACTCCGACGCTCCAACGCCGAACTGGAGCAGTTCGCCTACGTCGCCAGCCACGACCTCCAGGAACCGCTGCGCAAGGTCGCCTCGTTCTCCCAGATGCTGGAGCGCCGCTACGCCGACCAGCTGGACGACCGCGCCCGCCAGTACATCGGGTTCGCCGTCGACGGCGCCAAACGCATGCAGGTGCTGATCAACGACCTGCTGACGTTCTCCCGGGTCGGCCGCCTGAACCAGCAGCGGCAGGAGATCGCGCTGCGCGCGCCGCTGGAGCGCGCCCTGGACAACCTCGACGACATCGTCACCGAGGCCGACGCCCGGGTCGAGGTGCCGGACGACCTGCCGACGCTCACCGCGGACCCGATGCTGCTGGCGATGCTGTGGCAGAACCTCATCGGCAACGCGATCAAGTTCCGGGACCCCGAGCGCGCGCCGGTCGTCACGATCGGCTGCGTCCGGCAGGACGACCTGTGGCATCTGACGGTCACCGACAACGGCATCGGCATCGACGCCGACTACGCCGAGAAGATCTTCGTGATCTTCCAGCGGCTGCACAGCCGCGAGGCCTACAGCGGGACGGGCATCGGCCTCGCGCTCTGCAAGAAGATCGTCGAGTACCACGGCGGCCGGATCTGGCTCGATCCCGACCACGGCGACGGGGCCCGCTTCCACTTCACCCTCGCCGCCGACCCGGACCCGGAGGCCCCCGACGAGCCCGCCGTCACCGACAGCGTGCCCGCCGCCGGTACGGTGAACGACGGTCCGTCAACCACCCCCGACCCGCAAGGAGCGACCCGATGAGCGATGCCGCCGTCCAGCCGATCACCGTCCTGCTCGTCGAGGACGACCCAGGCGACGAGCTGCTGACCCGCGAGGCGTTCGAGCACAACAAGGTCGGCAACACCCTGCACGTCGCCCGCGACGGCGACGAGGCCCTGGACTTCCTCCACCGGCGCGGCGCGCACGCCGACGCGCCGCGTCCCGACCTGATCCTGCTGGACCTCAACCTGCCCAAGCGCGACGGCCGGGAGATCCTGGAGGAGGTCAAGTCCCATGACGACCTCTCCGCCATACCGGTGGTCGTGCTCACCACGTCGGCGGCGGAGGAGGACATCCTGCGCAGCTACGCCCTGCACGCCAACGCCTACGTCACCAAGCCCGTCGACTTCGACCAGTTCATCAACGCGGTCCGGCAGATCGACGACTTCTTCGTGACGGTCGTCCGCCTCCCCCACCGCCGCTAAGCCCGAGGACTCCGGCGGAGGCCGGACGTCACCCGCGGCTCAGCTCGGGAGAGCCGACGAGACCTCGAAGACCCGCTTCAGCCCGGTCGTCTCCAGCACCTGGGCGAACCGCGCGCGCGGCCGCAGCAGCACCAGCCTGCCTCCCTCGGCGCGGATCCGCTTGAGCGCGCGGATCAGCGAGTTCAGGCCGGACGAGTCGCAGAACACCATGTCGCCGAGGTCCACCGCCACCCGCATCGGGTCGGCCTGCCTGATCGCGGCGGCGAGATGGGCGTCCAGGAGGTCGGTGACGGTGAGGTCCACCTCACCGGCCACCGTGACCACCGTCCAGTCGCCCTGCTTGAGAACCTCGAACCTGGCGCCGGCTGGACGACGAACCACCTGTGCCCCCGTGAACATCGCAGACCCTCTTCCTCCATCCCGGGTGTCCTTGCCGCCCCTGCGGAGAATAAAAGAAACCCAGGCGGATTCTTTACCTTTCGGGCAGTCGCGGCCCCGCCGTGTCGCCTCCTCCGCCGCGCTCGGCGGGCTGGGCGAGGGGGTGCCGGATAGCGCCACTCTCCTGTAGCTAGGCGGTTACAACGCGCTGACCATGATGGACGCGCGGTGCCACCGAGGTCCCCGGCCCGGCCTGCGGCCTGTTTTGTCCCTCTTTACGCGGGTAACTCGGCGCCCAACTCCAGGAAGAGGGCGAGGTGACGAGGACATGAACTTCCGGACCGGGCTCGCCGCCGGCGTGGCGACGGCGGGCGGTGTCCTGGCCGCGGTCGCCGCGCGCCGGGCCGGGCGCCGGCTCGCCGCCCGCTACGAGGCGAGGCTGGGACGTGCGGTCCGGCGGCTGGCCGTGCGGGCCGGGCACGGCGGGCCGCTCGCCAAGGCCGCGCTGGCCGGGGCGCGGGCGCTCGCGGCGGGCAGGTCGCCGGGGCGGGCGCTGCTGAGCTTCGGCTGGACGGCGCTGAAGGAGACGCTCAAGCGGATCTTCAGCGGCGGGGGGCGCGGCGGCCCGGTCGACATCGTCGAGCAGATCGACGTCGGCGCGCCGTGCCGGCTGGTCTACGACCAGTGGACCCGCTTCGAGGACTTCCCGTCCTTCATGAAGAAGGTCGTGAGCGTCGCCCAGACGTCCGAGGAGAAGCTGAGCTGGAAGGCGCGGATCTTCTGGTCGAACCGGACCTGGCAGTCGACGATCGTCGAGCAGGTCCCCGACCGGCACATCGTGTGGCGGTCCGCGGCGCCGAAGGGCCGGGTGGACGGGACCGTCAGCTTCCACGAGCTGGCGCCGGACCTGACCCGCGTCCTGCTCGTCCTGGAGTACCACCCGCGGGGGGTGTTCGAGCGGACCGGCAACCTGTGGCGCGCGCAGGGGCGCCGCGTCCGGTTGGAGCTCAAGCACTTCCGCCGCCATGTCATGGTCCGCGCGCTGACCGCCCCGGGCGAGGTCGAGGGGTGGCGCGGCGAGATTCGTGACGGCGAGGTCGTCCGGACGACCTGAGCGGCCCGCAGTGAGAAAGAACCCCGAAATCCTATTCGTGCGGAGGAGCATCATGAAACGCGGAACCAAGGTGGGCCCCGTGCCCATCGGTCAGATCGCGAAACGGCTGCCGGTCGGCCGGAAGGCCCCGTCCGGTCTCGGACGGATCACGCAGAACCTGCCGAGCGGCATCCCCGGTGGCAAGAAGATCGGGGCCACCGGCGGCGTCCTGCTCGGCGCCGGTGCCGCCGTCGCGGCGAGCCGCGCGATCGGCCGCCGCAACGGCGGGGGCGAGGAGCAGGAGGGGACCAAGGCCAAGAGCGGGGGCAAGGCCGCCGGTACCGCCAAGGACACCGGCAAGGGCGCCGCGAAGGCCGCCAAGGACACCGCGAAGCAGGCCGCCGGAAAGCCCGCCGAGAAGGCCAAGGGCGTGTTCGGACGGCTGAAGGACACCGTCGGCGGCGCCCTGAAGAAGGGCGGCGGGGGCGGCAAGAAGGTGAAGGTCACCAACATCGTCGAGCACACCGACGTGGGTGCGCCGCGCCGCCTCGTCTACGACCAGTTCACGCAGTTCCAGGAATTCCCGTCCTTCATGAAGAAGGTCCTCAGCGTCGATCAGGCGGACGAGGAGAAGCTGAACTGGCAGGTGAAGATCTTCTGGTCCAAGCGGACGTGGGAGTCCACGATCATCGAGCAGGTCCCGGACGAGCACATCGTCTGGCGCTCGAAGGGCTCGAAGGGCCACGTGGACGGGACGATCAGCTTCCACGAGCTGGCACCGAACCTGACCCGCGTCCTGGTGGCGCTCGAATACCACCCGCAGGGCCTGTTCGAGCGGACCGGCAACCTCTGGCGGGCGCAGGGCCGTCGCGTCCGGCTGGAGCTCAAGCACTTCCGCCGCCACGTGATGACGCAGTCGCTGCCCCGTGCGGACGAGATCGAGGGCTGGCGCGGCGAGATCCGCGACAGCGAGGTCGTCAAGACGCATGAGGACGCGCTGAAGGAGGAGGAGAGCTCCGGCGACGACTCGAAGGCCAAGTCCGGCTCCAACTCCAGGAACAGCCGCAGGAGCAGCTCGAGGAGCCGCACCACCAAGGACAGCAAGGAGCCGGAGTACGAGGAGGCGTCCCGGTAGCCGACGCGGGCCCGCGGGCGGCCGGCAGATCATCCGGGCCCGAGCCCGGTGATCCTGCCGCCGCCGCCCACCCGCCTGCCCGCCGGAACGCGATCCCTCCAGTCTCCGATGAGCTGGCCTCGTTGGTGGATCTAGTCGTCCACCAGGCTGAAGGATGTGCTTGCCGCCGGGGTGCTGGTGAAGGCGACCTTGGCCTGGCGTTTGCGGTTGATGACGTACTCGCCCGGGCCGATGCCGTTGGCTCCGTGCTCGTCGGTGTGGATCAGGAGGGCCGTCTGGCCTTCGGGGACCCGCAGGTATCCGACGGCGAGGTCGTCGCCTGAGCCGTCCACCCGCAGCCAGGACACCTTCGGGCTGTCGAAGCCGGGGTGGAGCCAGTGGGTGTTGCCGGTTCCCTCACCGCGGACGACCTGCACCCCCTCCGCCGGGACGGTCCGCCAGTCCTTGGAGCGGGGGGCGCCGGTGGGGAGTACCAGCAGGTCTCCCTGGGCCTGCGGGCCGGTCAGGACCGGGACCTCGGCGTCGGCGGTGAGGTGGCCGGGGACGGTGACGCCTATCAGGCTCAGCGCGGTCGCGTAGGTGTGCATCGGGCTCTCCTCAGGTTCGTCGTTCCAGCCGGCGGTAGACGTCCACGGGGCAGCCGTACTGCCAGGCGGCGGCTTCGACCGGATCGTCCAGGTGGCCGGGGACCGGTTCGGCGTAGTCGCGGAGGGCGCCGGATCGGTCGGGGCTGCCGTTGCGCATCACCAGCAGTCGCGCGTCGGCGTCGGGGATGTCGTACAGGCGCAGGACGGCACCGGGATTGCCGGGGTCTTCCGTTTCGGCCAGCGGTTCGAGTTCGGCTCGGGAGATGAAGGTGTCCCAGCCCATGCGTTCGATGGCCAGGCGCCGCAGCTCACTGTTCGTCGTGCGATTGATCTGCTGGATGCTCCACTGGCCGTCGAACAGTTCCTTCGGAACCAGGATGCCGTGCAGGAAGTAGTGTTCTTCGCCGTTCGGCCAGCGCAGCGCGGGGACGTCCGCCGCGTGCAGGCGGGTGTTGCCGCCGGGCAGCGCTTCGGTGTGCATGACCGACGGCGGCTCCACCACGATCGCCAGGCCGCGGAACGTCGCGCAGGCGAACGCCCGCCCCGGAGCGCCGAAGTGGAGGCAGCCGCGTAAATCCGCGACATCGCCGCCCGGCAAGGGGGACGAAGAACTCTGGAACACCGGGAGCAGCGAAGCCAACAGGCCTCTCCCCGGTTGCAGTCCACGCAGCCTCACCCGGTCGTCGCGCAGCTGGAACAGGTCGAAATCGTCATCTTCTTCGAGTGCCACAAAGGCGGAGAAAAGACAGCCGCAAAGGGCGAGGACGGAGCATATGGCCAGGCCTTTCGACACGTTCAGCTCGGCGATGCTCTCTCCGACCAGCCCCGCGGCCGTGTCACTCGTGCGACTGATGAGGTAGACGCTCGCCGCGAGGGAGAAGAGGACCAGGTAGATGCAGAGCGCCGAGAGCGACAGTGCCATCGCGGACCGGCACCGGGCCCGGATACGGCCGCCGAGGGGCAGTCTCGCGGACCGGATGCTCCGGTACCGGTAACCGCGGAAGTGCTCCGGGGACTCGACCCAGACCACGTTGCCGTGCCAGCGTTTGCGGGACGCCCGGTAGGCGTCGCGGAGACCGGCGACGATCTCGGCGCGGTCCCGGTCGGTCAGCGGCTCGGCCGATACCATGGCGCCCCCTCGACCCTCATGATGAGGTCAGTACAGCCGTTCAACAAGTGGACGGGTCGGACCGTGGTCCTTCAGGCCGGTGTAGCCGATCGACCAGATCGTGCGTGAGCCCGGCGCCCGCACCAGGTCGCACACCCAGGCCCGTTCGTCCTCGGCCAGCGCCGAACCCTTCAAGATCGTGATCCTGCCGTTCCGGAAGTGCAGGTAACCGGTGTTGCCGCGTGACTCCCCGCCGCCGACCCAGACGCCGCCCCGGCCGTCGTCCAGCACCGACTGGCCGTAACAGGGAAAGTCCTGCGGGAGCGGGAACTCCTCCCAGTCCCCTCCCGTCCAGCGCAGCAGGGTCGCGTGGTCGAAGTCGCGGCGCAGGCCCCAGGCCAGGCGGGACGAGACGGGGCAGATGTCGGTGAAGTACCTGTACGTCGTCGGGGTCGTGCGCGCCTCCTTCCACCGGCGGCCGTCCCAGTGGATCGTGAAGGGGCGGTAGGTCACCTCCGGATCGGGCGCCGACCCGGTCACCCAGATATCGCGGGACGTGCGTACGGCCACCCTCTCGGGGGTCGCTTTCTCCGGCATCGGAATCCGCAGCTCAACCCACTGGTCGCCCTCCCAGCGCATGACGGCGCTGCGGAGGTCCGGTTCCTCGCGGTCGGCCGCGACGGCGAGGACGGTCCCGTCCGGTGACGCCGACAGCTTGTTCGCGACGAACGAGCCGGGGAGGCGCACCGTGCGCCACGCGCTTCCGTCCCAGTGGGAGGTCATGGGCGACTCGTAGCTGATCACCCACAGTTCGCGGCGGACGGCGGCGACGCACAGGCCGCTGCCCCGGTCGTCGTCCGGCACGTCCACGCGCTTCCATTCCCGCCCGTCCCAATGCAGCAGGATCTGGCGCGGCTTGGCCAGCCTCCATCCGGACGCCCAGGCGCCCCGGTGCGTGGCGGCGCCCTGCACGAGGAATCCGTCGCCGAGTTCGGGGAGGGGCGAGCGGCGCCACCCGGGCGCGGAGGCGTCGGCAGGGGCGGCGGCGGCCCAGCCGAGCGGGAGGGCCGCGGCGCCGGCGGCGAGGACGGTGCGGCGGCTGATCGGAGGTGTCATCCGAACTCCTCGGACGGGTCGGGTGGTCGCTCCCAAAATCGCCGTGGAACGGTGGCGTCCTCAAGGGCCCCCTGCACGGTCGGCCACAACCGGAACCGCCGCGCGGCCGGACGCATCATCGGTGTGGTCGGCAAGGCCTGCTCACCGGCCCGGACGGCGGCCGCGATGAACGGCGCGTCCGGAACTCCGGTCTGGGCGGGCCCTTGCCGAACCGCGATCGGACGATGTAGGCGGAGCGACGGCGCCACGAAATCACATACAACATCTAGGCGCTGTACTCCCGTCAGCCACAAGATGTAGAGTCTGTCCCGGCGCTGGTCCACCGCCTCAGGCGAGGCGGTGGCGCAAGAGGGAACCCGGTGCGGCGTGTTCGCGCGCGCCAATTCCGGGACTGCCCCGCAGCGGTGATGGGGAACGAAAGCCGTCATGAGCACTGGGCCGCAGGGTCTGGGAAGCGACGGCCGGTAGGCGTGTGCGTGACGCCCCTGAGTCCGAAGACCTGCCGGCGTCCAGTCGTCCATCACGCCTTCGAGGGAGGGGCCGGGCGAGCAAGGCGCGGGCGCCGCGGTGCCCTCGTCCTGTTCTCCCCTGCCCGCGAGGGCGCTCACAGAGGGAGAGCAACGTGACCGTCACCGCACCCGACGTCCAGGATCGCGAGCTGGCCATCCGCCAGGCCGCGGACGAGATCGGCGCGGATCCGAGCCGGTCGCGGACGGCCGCCGCGCTGCTCGCGGAGCTGATCGGGGACGAGGTCGCGGCGCAGGGCGTCGAGTCGTTCTCCGGCTCGATCCGCCTCGCGCATGCCGAGGGCCTGCTGAACGACGCGACGGCGGCCTTCGTCGCGGCCCATGCCGACGAGCTGGACGCGCTCGTGGACGACACCGCGGACGGACGGTTCGAGTACTTCGGGCTGCGCACCGTCCACGACCGGTACCTGCTGCGGCACCCGCGCAGCCGGAAGCCGATCGAGCGCCCCCAGTACTTCCTGATGCGGGTCGCGTGCGGCCTCGCCGGCACGGTCGCCGAGGCCGGCGAGCTGTACGGGCTGATGTCGCGGCTGGAGTACCTGCCCTCGTCGCCGACGCTGTTCAACTCCGGTGCCCGCCGCGCCCAGCTGTCGTCCTGCTTCCTGCTCGACTCCCCCAAGGACGAGCTGGAGTCCATCTACGAGCGGTACGGGCAGGTCGCGCGCCTGTCGAAGTACGCGGGCGGCATCGGCATCTCCTGGACGCGCATCCGGTCCCGCGGCTCCCTGATCCGCGGCACCAACGGCCACTCCAACGGCATCGTCCCGTGGCTGCGCACGCTGGACGCGTCCGTCGCCGCCGTCAACCAGGGCGGCCGCCGCAAGGGCGCGGCCTGCGTGTACCTGGAGCCGTGGCACGCCGACGTCGAGGAGTTCCTCGAACTGCGCGACAACACCGGCGAGGACGCCCGCCGCACCCACAACCTCAACCTGGCCAACTGGATCCCGGACGAGTTCATGCGGCGCGTCGAGGCCGACGCCGAGTGGTCGCTGTTCGACCCCAAGGACGTCCCGGAGCTCGCCGACCTGTACGGCGCGGAGTTCGACGCGGCCTACCGCGCGGCCGAGGCCGCCGGGAAGCACACCCGCAGCCTCCCCGCGCGCCAGTTGTACGGGCGGATGATGCGCACGCTCGCGCAGACCGGCAACGGCTGGATGACCTTCAAGGACATCGCCAACCGCACCTGCAACCAGACGGCCGAGCCCGGCAACGTCGTCCACCTGTCGAACCTGTGCACCGAGATCCTCCAGGTGACCAGCGAGGCCGAGACCGCCGTCTGCAACCTCGGGTCGGTCAACCTGGCCCGGCACGTCACCCCCGACGGGTTCGACTTCGCGCGGCTGCGCGAGACCGTCAGGACGGCGGTGCGGTTCCTGGACCGCACCATCGACCGCGGCTACTACCCCACGCCCGAGGCCGCCGCGGCGAACCTGCGGTGGCGGCCGGTGGGGCTGGGCGTGATGGGTCTGGCCGACGTGTTCTTCACCCTGCGGCTGCCTTTCGACTCGGACGAGGCGCTGCGCCTTTCCACCGACATCGCCGAAGAGATCGCGCTGTGCGCCTACGCGACCTCGGCGGACCTCGCCGAGGAGGCGGGGGCTCACCCCTCCTATGCGCAGACCCGCGCCGCGCGCGGCGTCCTGCATCCCGACCATTTCACGGTGAGCGACCGCAAAAAGGTTGAGTGGGACGCCTTGCGCGCCCGCGTCGCCCGGACCGGTCTGCGCAATTCCCTGCTGACCGCGATCGCGCCCACCGCGACGATCGCGTCCATCTCCGGCTGCTACGAATGCGTCGAGCCGCAGGTCTCCAACGTCTTCAAACGCGAGACCCTCTCCGGCGAGTTCCTCCAGGTCAACCAGTATCTCGTCGCCGACCTCCAGGCCGCGGGGCTGTGGACGCGGGAGATCCGCGACGCGATCAAACGCGCCGACGGCTCGGTCCAGGGCGTTCCCGTCCTCGACGACGACCTGAAAAGGCTTTACCGGACGGCCTGGGAACTCCCGCAGAAGGCGCTGATCGACCTCGCGGCCGCCCGCACGCCGTTCATCGACCAGTCCCAATCCCTGAACCTGTTCATGGCTGCGCCCACGATCGGCAAGCTCTCGTCGATGTACGCCTATGCCTGGAAGGCCGGGCTGAAGACGACCTACTACCTGCGGTCGCGGCCCGCGACGCGCATCGCGCAAACGACCGTCACGACCATCGAAGCCGATGTCGCCTGCTCCCTTGAGAACCCCGAGATCTGCGAGGCGTGCCAGTAATGCTGCTCGACCCCGGCATGGACCTGACCCTGCGTCCCATGCGCTATCCCGACTTCTACGAGCGCTACCGCGCCGCGATCCGCAACACCTGGACGGTCGAGGAGGTCGACCTCGCCTCCGATCTGGCGGACCTGAAGAAGCTGACCGCCGACGAACTCCACCTCGTCAAACGGCTCGTCGCGTTCTTCGCCACCGGCGACTCCATCGTCGCCAACAACCTGGTGCTCAACCTCTACAAGCACGTGAACAGCCCCGAGGCACGGCTGTACTTGTCGCGGCAGCTCTATGAGGAGGCCGTCCACGTCCAGTTCTACCTGACGCTGCTGGACACCTATCTCCAGGACGACGACGAGCGCCGCCAGGCGTTCGCCGCGATCGAGCACATCCCCTCGATCCGCGCCAAGGGCCGGTTCTGCTTCACATGGATCGACTCGATCTCCTCGGTGGACCAGCTCACCACGAGGCAGCAGCGCCGCGGCTTCCTGCTCAACCTGATCTGCTTCGCCGCCTGCATCGAGGGTCTGTTCTTCTACGGTGCCTTCGCCTACGTGTACTGGCTGCGCTCCCGCGGGCTGCTCAACGGGCTGGCCTCCGGAACCAACTGGGTTTTTCGCGACGAGTCGATGCACATGGAATTCGCGTTCTCCGTCGTCGACACCGTCCGCGCCGAGGAGCCGGACCTGTTCGACGACAAGCTCACCGCGCAGGTCACCGAAATGCTTGAGGAGGCTGTGGCCGCCGAACTCGCGTTCGCCCACGACCTGTGCGGCGACGGCCTCCCCGGCATGTCCGCCGCCGACATGCGCGCCTACCTGGAGTATGCCGCCGACCAGCGCCTCGTCCGCCTCGGGATGCCGCGCCGCTACGGCTCGGCCAACCCGTTCGCCTTCATGGAACTGCAAGACGTCCAGGAGCTGTCCAACTTCTTCGAGCGCCGCGTCTCGGCCTACCAGGTCGCCGTGGAAGGGAGCGTCACCCTCGACGAGGACTTCTGACACGCACGACCGCTGCTACTTTTGAGGGCATGCTTCAACCTCGTGCCTAGACACCGGCCCGCCGCGTCCGCTGGGTTCTCTGCCCCGGACGCGGCCCCGGGTCCGTGCAGGCATCCGGCGACCCGTCCGACGTGGTGGTCGCCGCTTCGCGAGGTATTGCTGTGTCTTCGTCCATGGTGGCGCCCTCTTACCGCGCCGTTCTCCGCACGCCCTTCGCCTTCCGCACCTTCACCATGGCATTGGTCGGACGGCTCTCCTACGGAACCGTTTTCCTCTCACTCGTCCTGGCGCTGACCGACGCCACCGGCTCCTTCGCGATGGCGGGAGGCGCCATCGCCCTCTTCGGGCTCACCAGCTCCCTGCTGTCGCCGCTGCGCGCCCACCTGATCGACCGGCACGGCGTACGGAAAGCGCTTCCCCCTATGGCGGTCGCCTACGCGTTGGCCCTCGCCGTCATCGCCGCGCTCACCTGGCGGCCCGGAATTCCGGGTGTCGCACTCTGGTCGCTGGCGGGCGTCGCGGGCGCGCTCACTCCTCCTCTCGGCCCCATCATGCGGACCTTGTGGAGCGAACTGCTCGGCGACGACGAGGCGCTACTGCAACGGGCCTATTCGCTCGACACGGTGGCGGAGGAACTGCTCTACGTCACCGGGCCGCTGATCGCCGGGGTGCTGGCCGGCCTGGTCGCTCCCGCGCTGGGCATCGCGGTCAGCGCCGTCCTGGTCTTCGTTGGCGCGCTGGGGCTGGTGCTCTCACCGGCGGTGTGCTCGGGGCCGCCCTCGCCTGAGCCGTCCGATGCCGCCCCGGGTCTGGACGGCATGGCTAAGCGGGGCTCGTTGTTCGCGGACCTCGCGCGGCTGCGGCGGCCCGTCCTTGTCACGGCGGGGGTCGGCATGTGCCTCGGCGCGCTGAACCTGCTCGTCGTGGCCTTCGCGGAGGAGCATGGACGGCTCGCCGCGGTCGCCTGGGTCGAGGCCGCGCTCGCGACCGGAAGCGCGATCGGCGGCCTGCTCTACGGCACGGTGACCTGGCGGATCGGGCTGGAGCGCAGGCTGCTCCTGATGACCGTGGCCCTGGCCACCGCCTTGGCCACGGCCGGACTCGCGCCGAACCTGCCCGTGCTCGCGTTGCTGGTCGCGGTCACCGGGTTGTTCGTGTCGCCCGTCCTCACCGCGAGCTACGTCCTGGCCGACAAGGCCGCCACGTCCGGGGCCAGGACCCAGGCCGGAGCCTGGGTGAACACGGCCTTCAACACGGGCCATTCCGCCGGCTCCGCCTCGGTGGGCCTGCTCATCGGCAACCTCGCCCTCGCCGGATGCTTCGCCGTCAGCGCGGCCGCCCCGCTCCTGGGCGTCCTGGCCTCGCTGAACCCATCCAAAGGGCCTCCAACCACCGAGAATTCGGAGTCGGCGAACGGCTAGGTCCGGTACCGCGAGGGGTCTGCGATGGGAGTGGCGGCCGCGGCGGCCCGGCGGGCGAGGTCGGCGAACGCCGTGCGCAGCTCAGGGGGGTCGACGACGTCGATGGGCGCGTCGAAACGGGCGAGGGCGGCGGCCAGGCCGGGCCAGGACCACGCGCCGAGCCGGACCCGGCAGCGGTCCTCGCCGAGGGCGGTGACGATGCCGTCGTGCGCGAACGGGACCACCTCCCCGGCCGGCAGGTGCAAGATCACCTCGCCTTGGCACGGCCATCGATCGGCGCCCCCGTCGGAACCCTTGAACCTGGCCGCCAGGAATGCCGCCGGGTCGCCGCCGGGAAGCTCGCGGGGGACGAAGCGGGGCCCGTTCGGGGTGCGCGGGGTGATCCGGTCGGCGCGGTAGACGCGCCAGTCCTCGCGGGCGGGCTCCCAGCCGATCAGGTACCAGCGTCCCGAGCGTGCCAGCAGGTGGTGCGGCTGCACGCTGCGCGGCGCCGGGACGTCCCGGCCGCCGGTACGGGCCGGTGAGGTGCGGCCGGACGAGGCGTAGTCGAACCGCAGCTCCTCCCGCGCGTTGAGGGCGGCGGCGATGGCCAGCAGCACGGCGGTCCGCGCCGGACCGTCGCCCTCGCGCGCCGGGCGTCCGACGACCGTGGGTTCGAAGGCGTCCAGCCGGGCCCGCAGCCGGGCGGGCATGACCTGGCTGATCGTGGCGAGCGCCCGGGCGGCGTCCTCCTCGATGCCCGCGCCCAGCTGCGGGGCGCCGCGCAGCGCGATCGCCAGTGCGATCGCCTGGTCGTCGTCGAACAGCAGGGGCGGCAGCTGGGCCCCGGCATCGAGCCGGTAGCCGCCGTCGGGCCCCTTGATCGCGCGGACGGGATAGCCGAGCTCGCGGAGCCGGTCCACATCACGGCGCACGGTACGCGGGCTGACCTCCAACCGCTCGGCGAGCAGGTGCCCCGGCCAGTCGCGGCGGGCCTGCAAGAGGGACAGCAGCGACAACAGGCGACGCGAGGTCGACGGTGCGGAACTGGTCGGCATGATTCTGACCCTAGGCGCTGAAGAGGACGTTCTCTGTCCTCTACTGGTGTGACACTCCTCAGGAGTCACCGGAAACCGGTCCGGTGCCCGAGGCAAGGAGCGACCCCATGGCGTTCACCACGACCGCACACCTGAACTTCCACGGCCAGGCCCGCGAGGCGCTGGAGTTCTACCAGTCGGTCTTCGGCGGGAAGACCACCATCGCCACCTACGGCGACTTCGGCATGCCCGAGGACGTGCCGGGCAGCGGCGATGTCGTCTTCGGCCAGGTCATCGGCGACGGCGGCTTCCGGGTGATGGCCTACGACGTCCCCGGCCGGGCCGAGCCGGCGCCGGCCGGGACGACCACCCGTGAGAACGGGATGACGATCACCACGGAGAAGTTCTTCCTGTCCGTTCGCGGCGAGACGGTCGAGGAGGTCGGCGTCCTGTGGGAGGGCCTCTCGGCCGGTGCCCATGTCATCGAGGCCTACGGGCCCGCCCCGTGGGCCCCCGCGTTCGGCATGCTCACCGACCGCTTCGGCGTCACCTGGATTCTCGACGTCGCGCCCACCGGCTGACGCACTGCACGGGACGCCTTAGGCGGCCGGCTTTTCAAGGTCGGCCCGGACCCAACTGAGGCCCAGGCCGTCGGCCAAGTTCAACAGGAATCGCTCGTAGAAAATGGGGACGTAGGCGGTCAAGCAAGCTGCGGCAGCTGCACAGGGGGGGGTGCGGCTCGCCCGGCTCGGCCGTGTGACGGGGGCGGCATCATCCGCCGGTGGCCGCCTTGCGGCGGGCGCGGTAGGTGGTGACGGTCGTCCGGCTGGCGCATGTGTCGGAGCGGAAGCGGCGGCGCGACTGCGGCCGGGCCGGGCGATGGGGTCCTTGCCGTCGTGGGCGAAGTGCAGGTGCTGGCCGTCCCCGTCGTGCTCGGCCACATGGATCGCGGGCGGGCAGCGTTCCAGCAGCAGGTAGGCCACGTGACCCACGCGTCCCCCGGCAGGTAAGTAGGGCTGAAGATTTTGGACATAAAGACTAAATGGAGCTTTTCGTTCCGGACGGCCAACCTAGTCGTATGTTCGCGCGAATCGCCTCCCCCCACGTCCTCGCCCTGGCCGGAACCGTCGTGCTGTGGGCCTCGGCCTTCCCCGCGATCCGGGTCGGGATCGACGGGCTGGGCGTGGAGGCGCTGTCGTTCCTGCGGATCGTGATCGCGGCCGGGGCGCTGCTGGTGGTGGCGCCGCTGGCGAAGGTCCGGCTGCCCCGGCGTCGCGATCTTCCCATGGTCGTCCTGTGCGGGGCCGCCGGCGTCACCGCCTATCAGGTGCTGCTCAACTGGGGCGAGGTCGAGGTGGCGGCCGGGACGGCGAGCCTGCTGATCGCGACCGCGCCCGTCTTCAGCGTCCTGCTCGGAAGCCTCTTCCTCAAGGAGCGGCTGAGCCGCGACATCGTCCTCGGCAGCGTCATCGCGATCGCCGGTGCGGCGATCGTCAGCCTGGGCGCGGGGGAGGGCGGTTTCACGGCCTCCGCGCTCATCGTCCTGGCCGCCGCCGTGGTCCAGGGGGTGTACCACTTCGCCACCAAGCCCTTGCTGCGCCGCTATACAGGTCTGGAGGTCGCGACGCACGCGATGGTCGCGGGCACCGTTCTCGCCCTGCCGCTGGTCCCCGCCACGTGGGACGCGACCCCGCACGCACCGGCCGACGCGCTGGCCTCCGCCGTCTACCTGGGCCTGTTCCCCTCCGCGCTCGGCTTCGTCATCTGGGCCTACGCCGTCGCCCGGCTGCCGCTCGCGGCGTCCACGGCCGCCCTGTACCTGGTGCCGCCGGTCGCGCTGGTCATCTCCCTCGTCTGGCTGGACGAGGTGCCGCACCCGATCGAGTTGGCGGGTGGAGCGGTCAGCGTCGCGGGAGTGATCCTGATCAACCGGCGCAGGCAGGCGCGGTGCCCTTCCGCACCCGGGCGCGGGGACGCGCGAACCGAGCAAGGAGCCGTCCGTGCTTGACGTACGCCGCCTGCGCATCCTCCAGCACCTCGCCGCATACGGGACGGTCGCGGCGACCGCGGAGGCTCTGCACCTGACTCCACCGGCCGTCTCCCAACACCTCGCCGCCTTGCAGAAGGAGGCGGGAATGCCGGTGGTGGAAAAGCAGGGACGCACACTTCGCCTGACCCCGGCCGGGGAATTGCTGGTCGCCCACGCCGAAATCATTCTGGCCGAACTCGCGGCGGCCGAGTCCGGACTGGCCGCTCTGCAAACCGGCCGGCACGGCATCGTGCGGATCACGGCCTTCCCCTCCGCGGCCCGCACCCTCATCGCGCCTCTATGGCAGCGCCTCGCCGACACCGACACCGATGCCGATCCGGCGCTGTCGCTACGGCTGTCCGTCCAGGAACCCGACCAGGCACTCGACGACCTGCGCAAGCGCTCGACCGACCTCGCCGTGGTCCACAGCTACACCGTATTGCCGCGCAATTTCCCCGCCGCCTGCGAGCAGAGCGTCCTCATGGAGGAACCGGTGCTGCTCGCCCTGCACCCCCGCCAGGCCGGCGCGCTCGGACTGGCGGCCGGGCAGCCGGCGGACCTGTCCCGGACGGCGCGGCTGCCGTGGCTGACCCCCGGCCCGGAGACGTCCTGCTACGAGATGATCCAGCGTGCGTGCGGCGCGGCCGGTTTCGTCCCGGACATCAGGACCCGCAGCAGCGACTTCTCCGTGCTCACGGCCCTGGTGGCGGCGGGAGCGGGCGCGGCCCTCATCCCCCGGATGGCCCTGCCGGACGCCACCGCGTCCCTCAGCCTCCACCCGCTGGTGCACCCGGTCTCGCGGACCATCCTCACCGTGAGCCGCGCGGGAACCGGCAGACACCCCGACCTGCGACGCGTCCTGGACCTTCTCCACGACCGGGCCACGGTCCCCGCGCCCGACCGGCGGTGACCGCCGGCTAGGAATCCGTGATCTCTTCGTGGTTTTTTCTACGCCGAATATAGCTGGCGATCACGCCCGTAATTGCGGCGGACGATAACACCACGCCGGCCACGGCGATGATCCCCTCCGGGCCGATCGAGAGGAGGACGGCGGTGGTCGCCGCTCCGATGGAAACGACTGAACCGACCACCGCAGGCACCGTCTGCGAGTGGGGGGCCTGGGGACTTCCGTCGAGTCGCTCGTTAGCCATACACCTTCACTCCTACGACTACGGCACTTAAAAGGATCATGCCGGCCACCCCGTTGGCGATGAAGATCCAACCCATCTTGAGCCAGCCCCACTCCTTTATCTTAGCTCCACTTTCGTAGGCGACCAGGCGGAGCAGGAAGGGGAAGGCACTACAACCGAGCACGATGGCGACGAGGCAGAACGCCACCTGGGTCACCGGTAGCGGCAGTTTCTTGGACGAGGCCACGACGAGGGTGGTGGCAAGGGCCAACCCGGCCGCAATTGTCCAATCTGTCCAGAACAGCCCATCTTCCCTGGTCAGGCCGTGCTTCTTGCCGGGAAGCTCGGTCCGGCTGATCCCCTTCAGAATGATCTGAAGCACCGCCGTCGCCAGCGTTATTGCCACAGTGATGAGAAGTTCTCGCAAAGTACCGCCGCCCCTTGCCTTGAAGCCGGATGTGGCCACTGATCCTTCTCAGGAGCTATCCGAGAGTAAACACCTAAACACGCATTCTTGATCATTTTAAGGGCGTCTCGGAAGTTCGGCCGACTGAGGTCATGGCCTGGCAAAAGTCACCGTGTGTGCACAGATACGTGGACCTGTCGCGCATGGACGGCGCCGGACTTCACAGGCCCCGCTACCGATCAATGGCCGCGGCGGCGCGGATTAGCGACGGCGCCGCCGCGACCATGGAAATTGGCGATCTCCAGCCGACTTCCAGGCGACTCCGTACCCAAAGGACGCGACAAGATGCTCCATCAACCGCAATTCACAATAAAGCGGGCGGCGTCATGGTCGAGGAGCATGATCCTTCGCGGGCCGCCCCAGGGGCCGGGGCGGCCGCCCGCGACGTCATCGGACGTACCGGCTCGCCTTCGTCGCGGTGTTGACGAGGTACTCCAGCGGCCCGCGCCGGAAGCACCGGGACCACAGGAACGCCGGGACCGTCACCGCGAGCATGAAGCCGAGCATGATGTGCGGCGGCCATACCGGCAGGTCATCGGTGCCCAGGGGCAGCAGGACGACGATGTGGGCGACATAGGCGGTCAGCGACATCGAGCCGACCGCGAGCAGCGGGACGGCCAGGCGGCGCAGCCGGTCGACGGCGGCCAGGGAGGCGGCCACCACCAGCAGGGACGTGCCGGTACCGGCGAAGATCGAGAGCGTGGCCTCGCCGTGCGGCGCGGCGGTCAGCAGCCAGGCGGCCTCGTCGGACGGGTCGCCGTCGACGTCCGACCACCAGGCGGACGGCGCCTCAAGCGCGTCCATGCGGCCCGGGAAGAGGTGGAAGGCCAGCCACGATCCGCCGTACGCGAGCGCCGCGAGGGCTCCGCCGAGCGCCGCGACGCGGGCGTGGACGGCCTTCGAGGCGAGATCGAGGCGGCCGAGGGCCATCCCCGCGAGCAGGAACGGCATGTAGGTCAGCGCCGGGTAGTTGCCGGTGAACAGGAGATCGACGAGCTTTCCGCCGCCCATGTGGACGAGCGGTCCGCCGCCGCTGGTGAAGTCGTCCAGGATGTCCCGCAGCAGGTACGAGAGTTGCGGGCCGACCAGCGCCCACACGATCGCGATCAGGGCCAGCGTCCGGGCGCGGAGGCGGATCAGAGGCAGCGCGAGCAGGAAGAACACGCCGTAATAGGCGAGGACGACGTCCACCGGGGTTCCGGTCCTGGTGAGCGCGGTGCCGAGCACCAGCAGGATCACGGCGCGGATGACGACCTTCGCCGCGGCCTGCCTGCCGGACCGGCCGGTCTTCGGCGTCGTGCGACCGCCGATGATGACCAGCGTCACCCCGCCGAGCAGGGCGAACAGGGCCATGGATCTGCCGTGCGTCAACTCGGCGAGCACACCGGACGGCCCTCCTTCGGCCGGATCGGGGCCGACGTGCGCCACGTACATCCCGAAGACCGCCAGGCATCGGGCCAGGTCGAGCCCCAGGAAACGGCCCGTCGCGGGGACGTCCCGCCGGACCGCCGGGGCGTCCTGGCCTGCCGCCGGGGCGGCGCCGTGCTTGGTCGAGGGAGCCTGCTGTGTCATGTACTCGAATGTCGCGGTCCAGCGCGCCCGGCCGCATCCGCCGCCTGTCCGAAAATACCCGGCCGGTCGACCGTACCGACCCCCCGTCCGGCGGGGGTTCGCGGCCATCGGCCGGACCGCCGACGCCGGGGCGTGGTAGTAATCGAAACGTGATCCGCGTGCTTGTGGTTGACGACGAGGCACTGATCCGCAGCGGCTTCACGCACATCCTCAACGCCGCCGACGGCATCGAGACGGTCGGGGCGGTCGCGGGCGGCGAGGCGCTGCGCGCCGTCCGGGAACTGCGTCCCGACATCGTGCTCCTCGATATCCGGATGCCGGACGTCGACGGGCTGACCGTGCTCGCCGACATCCGCCGGCTGTCCGATCCGCCCGTGGTGGCCATGCTCACCACCTTCGACACCGACGAGTTCGTGGCGGGCGCGCTGCGGTCCGGGGCGGCCGGGTTCGTGCTGAAGGACACCGACCCCGAGCACCTCGCCTACCTGGTGCGCACGCTCGCCGCGGGCGGGGTCGCGCTGTCCTCGAAGGTCACCCGCACGGTCGTGGACGGCTATCTGGACGCCGGGTCGCAGGCGCCGGCCGTCAGCGCCGTGGCGCGGCTGACCGACCGGGAGCGGGACGTGCTCGTGCTGGTCGCCCAGGGGTTGTCGAACGCCGAGATCGGCGCCCGCGTGCACCTGAGCACCTCGACCGTGAAGGACCACGTCAGCGCGATCCTCGCCAAGCTGGAGGTCGGCGGCCGCGTCCAGGCCGCACTGCTGGCCGACCGGGCCGGCCTGCTCGCCCCGCGCGACGGGGCCGACACGTGAGAAGACCGCGGATCCCGCGGCCCGAGCACCGCGAGATCCACCGTCACCTGACGACGGCGGGGCTCGTCGCGATATCGCTGCTGGACGCGTGGTTCCAGGGCGGCTTCGGCACGCGGTTCGACATCACGTGCGTCGCGCTCACCTCGGGCGGCCTGCTGCTGCGCCGCCGCGCGCCGCTGCCGGTGTTCGTCCTGACCGTGCCGAGCGTGCTGACCTCGTCGGCCGTGGCCGGGTCGCTGATCGCCATGTACTCGCTCGCGGCGCGGACGCGCAGCCGGCCGCTGCTGGCGGTGTGCGCGGCGGTGTTCACCGGCTGCTACATCCTGCCGTGGCCGACGCCCAAGATCGGCCCCATCGTGTCCGTCTCGGACGTGCCGGACCTGGCGTACGGGCTGGGGCTGGCCGCCGCCCCCATCCTGTTCGGCCAGCTCGTCCAGGCGCGCCGCGACCTCGCCGCCCGGCTGGCCGAGATCACCGAGGTACGCGAGCACGAGCAGTTCCTCGCCGCGCAGAGCGTCCTCGCCAAGGAGCGCGCCCAGCTCGCCCGCGAGATGCACGACGTCGTCTCCCACCAGGTCAGCCTGATCGCGGTACGGGCCGGAGCGCTCCAGGTCAGCACGGGCGACCCGGACGCCAAGGAGGCCGCGACCACGATCCGGCGGCTGAGCGTGCAGACGCTGGACGAGCTGCGGCACATGGTGAGCGTGCTGCGCGCGCCGGGCAGCCCGCCCACGGAGCTGACGCCCCAGCCGACCCTCGCCCAGCTCCAGACGCTCGTCGCGGGCTGCGGCATCCAGGCCGACCTGCACGTCGACCTGGACGGCGAGCTCCCGGCCCCGGTCCAGCGGGCCATCTACCGGACGGTGCAGGAGGCGCTGACCAACGCCCGCAAGCACGCCCCCGGCTCCAGCACCCGGGTCGAGGTCCGCCACCGGGACGGGACGGTGCGCACCACCGTCACCAACACCGCGCCCACCAGGCCCGCCCTCCCCCTTCCCAGCGCGCACCAAGGGCTGATCGGCCTGCGGCAGCGCGCCGAGATTTTAGGCGGCGCCTTGGAGGCGGGCCCCACCCCCGACCACGGCTACCACCTCAGCCTCGACATCCCCATCGCTCCCGGCTGATCGTCACGGGGTCGGCGAGACCGAGCTCGCGTTGTCGAGCAGGAGCCGCGGCCCGCCCGCGCCGGACGCCGGGACGGCCCACGTCTGGTTCGTGCCGTCGCTGAGCTGGAGCGTGTAGCCGACGGTGTGGTCGTCCAGCCAGACGGGCTGGTCGTCGACGCTGCGGGGCTCGGCGAGCGGCGTCCGCTTCGCTGTGGCGAGGTCGAGTGTCGACAGCCGCCAGCCCCGTTTCGGGTTGCCGCCGATGGCGGACTTGAAGGCCAGGCGGGTGCCGTCCGGCGACAGGGACGGGCACTCGACGTTGGGCGCGAGCGTCCGGACCGTCCGGGCCGCGAAGTCGCCCTGGACGAGGTGGCGCACGCCGCCCGTGGACAGCGTCGCGTAGAACCGGTTGTCGTCGGCGGCGAACGTGATGCCCCAGAAGTTGACGTCCCGGTTCCGGTAGGGGGCACCGTCCTTGATGATCGCGAACTCCTCCAGGGATTGGACGAGGCGCCCGGTGCGCATGTCGAGGATGCCCGCCCGCGTGGAGAACCCCGTGGTCGCGTAGCTGTGACCGTCGATGAAGAGCGTCCAGGCGACCATCCGCCCGGACGCCGACACCCGCAGCCGGTTGGGGAACCCGGTGAGCGGGACGCGGCGCCGCTGCCGCAGCCCGGCGTCCATCACGACCAGCGCGCCCGCGCTCAGCGCCCCGACCGGGCGCAGGCAGGCGACCGTCCCGGCGGCGGCGTAGGCGCGGTCGCACCCCACCGAGGTCACCCGCCGCGATCCCGGCGTGGACGTATAGGACAGCCGGCCGTTGGTGAGGAACTGCAATCGCCGTCCGTCGGCGGAGGTCCGGCTCTCGGCGGGCGCGGGCTTCGCGCCGTGCGACACCGTGTACGCGACGGCCACGGCGGCGAGCAGCACGGTCGAGAGCGTCAGAACGACGATGCGGGAGCGCGCGTTCAAGAGACGGCCCTTTCTGACGGACGGAGAACGGCGAAGGTCCCGGCGAGGGCGATGACGCTGACGGCCGCGGCGGCCAGCAGCGCCGGACGCGTGCCCCACACCTGCCACGCCGCCCCGAACAGCACCGACGAGAACAGGTAGGCCAGCGCCTGCCCGCTCTGCACCAGCGCGATCCCGGTCGTCCGGAGGCCGGCCGGGAGCAGCGGCCCGACGAGCGCCATCAGGCCGCCGTCGGTCGCGGCGTAGAACGTCCCGTGCAGGACGACGGTCGCGCCGACGAGCCAGAGCCCGCCGCCGGACGCGAAGCCGAGCAGCAGGTAGGTCGCGGTGAGCGCCAGGTAGCCGCCGAGCACGACCGGCAGCCGTCCGGCGCGGTCGGCGAGCATCCCGGCGGGCGCGGCGAGCAGCAGGTAGACGCCGCTGGTGGCGACCGCGAGCAGCGGGAACCAGCCGAGCGCGAGGTCCGCGCGCTCGGCGACCAGGAGGTAGGTGAAGCCGTCCCCGATCGTGGCCAGCCCGAGCAGGAACGAGGCGGGCACCAGCCGCCGGGCGGCGGGCCCGCGCAGCAGCTCCCGCCAGCGCAGCGCCTCGCGCGGCGGTTTCGGCCCGGGCGTGTCGCGGACGAACAGCACGAGCACCATGACGCCGAGCAGCGCGACGCAGAAGCTCGTCATGATGACCGAGTCATAGGACCCGGGGGCGGCGGCGAGGACGGCGAGCGCGACGAGCGGACCGGCGAACGCCCCGGCGGCGTCCATCGCCCGGTGGACGCCGAACGCGCGGCCGAGCCGGTCGGGCGGGGTGCAGAGCGTGATGAGGGCGTCCCGGGGCGCGGTGCGCAGGCCCTTGCCCGCGCGGTCCGCGGTGAGGGCGAGGCCGATCCCCACGCCGGAGCCCGCGGCGGCGAGCAGCCCGAGCTTCGCGGCGGCGGACGCGCCGTACCCGAGCAGCGCCACCGGCTTGCGCCGGTCGACGAGGTCGGCCGCGTACCCGCCCACCAGGCGGAGCAGGACGGTCGCCCCGGTGTAGAGCCCGTCGATCGCGCCGTAGGCCGCCGGGCTGAACTGGAGACCGATCACCAGGTAGAGGGGCAGGATCGCGGTGACCATCTCGGCGGAGACGTCCGTGATCAGGCTGACCGCGCCGAGGGCGACCACGTTCGCGGCGACCGGGCCCGCGCCATGGCGTCCCTCGGCCGGACGGGTGAGGGTGGAAAGGTACACGCCGGCTCCTTGGGCGGGCCCGGCGCGCCCCCGCCGCGCCGGAACCCTGGATGTCAGTGACAGTTGGTGGTGCCGCTGTCGGAGTAGGTCTTTCCGGACTGCGGGACGAACTGCCAGTCGTAGCTTCCGGCGTGCAGCGTCAGTTTGAGGACGCCGTAGGTGTCGCTGTTGCGGGCCTGGCTGTTCGGCTGGATGGTGCCGAACGAGTAGTGGCTCGCCCCGCCCATTCCGGCGACGAACTCGCGGATGCCGCGCGCGGAGTCGGCGGCGCCGCTCGGGTTCATCGGCGCGAACCGCTCGTACTGGTGGTTGTGGCCGGTGACGATGACGTCGGCGTTGTTGTCGTAGAGCGCCTGCACCAGCGGGGCGACCGCGGTGTCGGGGGCGTGGTTGGCGCCGGACGTCCAGCGCGGGTGGTGCCAGTAGGCGATCGTGCACGGCTTGGGGTTGGCGGCGAGGTCGGCCCGCAGCCACCGCTCCTGCGCGCCGCCCGCCGCGCAGCCGCCGCTGATCGACCCGCAGTTGGAGTTGAGCGCGACGACGTGCCAGTTGGTGCCGAGGTCGTAGGAGTAGTAGCCCTTGGACGGGTCGCCCGCGGCGGCGCCGAAGTACCCGTAGTAGCCGGTGGCGCCGGGCGTGTTGTAGTCGTGGTTGCCGGGCGAGGGCTTGGTGCGCGCCTTGTGCCGTCCCCACGTGGGGTTGTAGTAGGTGTTGAACTCGCTGGTCGTGCCGCTGTCGTAGACGTTGTCGCCGGCGGTGAAGACCGTCCCGCTGATGGTGTCGAGCAGCGCCGCCGTCGCGGTGTCGCCGCTGCCGGAGTTGCTGATGTCGCCGGCGCCGACGAGGACCGGGTCGGCCGCCGCCGAGGCCGCGCCGCCGGGCAGCGTGAACGCCGCGATGGCGGTGGCGCCGAGGACGCCCGTGAGGACCGCGACCGCGCTTCTGCTGGGTCTCATGTCTACTCCTTTGCGGGGAATTGGGCACTCCGGACCGTAATTTCGCCATTACACGTCTGGGGGGTGCTTTGGCGAGCGGACGCCATCCATCGGATGAATGACGGCGGATTATAAAGATCCGTAAAAAGTGGGAGTCAGCGATTGGGCCGCCCTCGCCGTTACATAAGACCCGAACCGGAAATTCTAAAAGCATCATTCCCGGGAGGCTTTTCCGGTTGCGGAATGAACCATTTCCGCGGCTTCCCGCCGCGCGGGCGAGCGCGACCCGCCTCAGCTGTTGTCAGTGTCAACACTTGGATTCGCGAAAGTGTCTCACCGGGGAGACAGTGATCGGATCGGCCGCCCCAGCGGACGCCGAGGATGTGCGACGATCCCCTCAGGTCACCGAGAACCGATCGGCAGGTCGGCGAACCGGGCGGCGGCGCCCAGGGAGGAGGTCACGACAACATGGCGAATTCGCAGGTCAACGCCATGATTGACGGCTCTTCCCAGGACGCCGTCATCGGACGCGGCGCGCGGCGTCCGCGCCGTCCCGCCAAGCCGGTCCGGCACACGGACGACCGCGCGCAGGGCCGCGATACGCCGATCCCAGCCCGGCACGCAGTCGCCCCCCGGCATCGACGGACGGCCCCGCAAGCCCGGCGCCACGGCCGGACGGCACCGATCCCGATCACCGTCTCCACCACGGAAAACAGGGCCGCGGACTCCGCCCCGGCCGCGGCCGCGCCGCCCTGGGAGTACTCAACTGTTGACAACCACAACACAGGGTCCACATACTCAAAACGCTCCTAATAGGCACATCACGCCCACATGGGCGACCCGGCCGCCGAGTGAATGGAGAGCACGAGTGCAGAAGGTCTACTGCCTGTACAAGCTGAAGCCCGGAGTGACGGCCGAGGAGTACGTCGAGTGGTCCAGGACCGTCGACCAGGCGATCACCCGGCAGCAGCCCTGCGTGCACCGGTTCCGCGTGCTCCAGCTCGGCGGCTCGCGCGGCGGCGCGTCCCCGTGGGACATCGTCGAGGACATCGAGGTCGAGTCGTGGGAGGCCTGGGAGCAGTGCCTGACCACGCCGGAGATGGCCGAGGTCGTGGCCGGTTTCCGCAGGATGGCCGACCGGGAGTCGGCCGTCACCGTGTTCGGCAGCGAGATCGAATAGCGAGGGTGGGACATGGTAGCCGTGACTGACGACGCGGGGTCCGCCGCCGACCGGGCCGCGCCGCGCGCGCCCCGGCTGGCGGTCGGGGCGCCGAGCACCCCGGACATGCTGGTGCCGTTCGCCCAGAGCGCGGAGCGCCTCGGGTTCACCGGGATCTGGACGCAGGACTCGCTGAGCGCCGACAACTTCTCGCTCGACGGCCTGCACGTGCTGTCGTACCTGGCGGCGGCCACCGAGCGGCTGCGGCTCGGCATCGGCGTGCTGTACTCCGGGCGGCGGAACCCGGCCGTCCAGGCCCGCGAGCTGGCCACCATCGACCAGCTCTCCCGCGGCCGGCTCACGGTCGGGCTCGGCGTCGGCCTCGACTACCACCGGCCGACCCTCGCCGCGCTGGGCATCCAGACCGATCGGCCGGTCCGCCGGCTGATCGAGGGCATCGACGTGATGCGGGCCCTGTGGAGCCAGGACGAGGCCGCCTACGACGGCGAGCTGTACTCGTTCTCGGGCATCCGGTCGCAACCGGACCCGGTCCAGCAGCCCGGCCCGCCCATCTGGATCGGCGCCCGGGCCGAGCCGGCGCTGCGGCGCGCCGTCCGCATCGCCGACGGGTGGACCGGCGCCGGGCCCGCCGCGACCGACGACTTCCTGAAGCAGCTGGCGATCGTCCAGCAGGCGCTGGACGAGGAGGGGCGCGACCCGGCGACCTTCACGATCTCCAAGAGCGTGTACATCGCGGTCGAGGACTCCGAGGACGTCGCCCGGCAGCGCCTGATCCCCGAGTTCGAGAAGGCGTACGGCGGGAACCCGGTCTACAACGCGGCCGACATGACCGAGCGGGTCGCCGTCTTCGGCACGGTCGACCACTGCGCGCAGCGGTTGGGCGAGCTGTTCGACGCCGGGGCGGACGAGCTGATCCTCTACCCGATGTACGACCGGCTGGCCCAGCTGGAGGCGATCGGCGAGCTGGTCCCCGCCCTGACCGGGGCACCCCGCCCATGACGGCCGAGGCGGCATGGACGATCTGACCGAGGCGCAGATCGAACGGTTCCGCGGGGACATCGACCGGTCGAGGACGGCGGGCGCCTACGCGCCGGGCCGCTGGTCGGTGGCTCCGGGGAACCGCGACCCGGCGGTGACCGGCACGCTGCCCGAAAGCGTCCGGTTGCGCGACATGTCGATCCGCGCGATCGAGTCGATGCCCGGCGTGGTGGTGACCCGCGAGGCGAAGACCGCGTTCCTGCGCCTGCTGGCCCGCTCGGGCGTGCCGGAGATCGTGACCTCGGGGCCGGGCTCCGACCCCGATGCGCTCCGGGCCGACCTGGCGGTGATCAGGCAGGAGCAGCCGGAGTGCACGGTGACCTGCCCGTTCGTGTCCACCCTGGACGGCGTCGACCTCGCGCGGGACATCGGGTTCGACGCCGTGCAGGTGTCCGTGCCCGGTTTCGGCCCGGCGACCGGGATCTACGACCCGCTTCGTCCCGCGTCCAGGGAGGACGTCGTCGGACGGGCGATCGCGGTGGTGGAGCACGCGCGCGCCCAGGGGCTACGGGTCACCGCGGCGTTCACGATGGTGTCCTACCTGAGCGAGGAGGCGCTCGCCGAGACCGCGTCGGCCATGGCCCGCGCGGGCGCCGACGAGATCGCCCTGTTCGACGGGCCGGGCGCGGTCGGGCCCGAGGCGTTCGGACGGCTCGTCCACGCGACCGGGTCCGCCGCGCCGGACCTGGAGGTCGGCGTCCACCCGCACAACACCTTCGGACTCGGGGTCGCGTGCGCGGTGGCCGCGGCGCGGGCCGGCGCGTCCGTGGTGGAGTCGTCGGTGAACGGGTACTGCGGCGGACCGGGCAACGCCGACCTCGCCGCGACCGCGGCCGCCTTCGAGGCGCTGTACGGGGTGCGCACGGGCCTCCGGCTCGACCTGCTGACCGAACTGGCGCGGGCGGGCGCGGAGCTGACCGGCCACCTGCCGGCGCCGAACCAGCCGATCACCGGCCGGGACGCGTTCTGCTGGGGCGGCGGCGACTGGGTCACCGTGGAGCACGAGGTCGATCCGCTGCTGCACAACTGCGTCGAGCCCGCCCTGTTCGGCAACCGGCGGCGGGTGCCGCTGACCCCGCAGAGCGGCCCGCGGACGACCGCGGCGACCCTGCGCCGTCTCGGCATCGACGCGGACCCGGCGCTGGTGCCCGCCGTCCTGGAGCGGTGCCGCGCGGAACTCGACGCGCTGGGACGGCTGCTCACCGACCAGGAGATCCGCGCCATCGCCCGCTCGGTCCTCCCGACCTGACCCAGCGCCGAGCTGGCCGCCAGGGCGGGAGCGGCGGCCGCTCACGAGTGCGCGATGCGGCCGCCGACGATCGTCATCGCGACCGGGAGGTCGGGGAGGTCGTCGGGGGAGGTGGTCAGCGGGTCGCCCGCGAACAGCGTGAGGTCGGCGCGGAAGTTCTCGCGGACGCGGCCCGCGCGATGCTCCTCGCCCGCTCCGTAGGCGGCCCAGGCGGTATATCCGGCGAGGGCCTGGAAAGGGGTGAGCGCCTGGTCCGCGCCCACCGGGGCCCGGTCGCGCCGGCCGGCCGGTCTGCGCAGGATCGCGCCCGCCATGACCGTGCGCGGGTCGTAGGTGGCCAGGGGCCAGTCGGAGCCGAGGGCGACCCGGCCACCGGCGCGGACGATGTCGGCGCAGCGCCAGCCCTGTTCGCAGCGTTCCGGTCCGAGCCGGTGCGACCAGTTGTCGGTGTGGTCGGGCAGGGTCCAGTCCAGGTGCGTGGGCTGCATGGACGCGGCGACGTCGAGCCCGGCGAAACGGGCGATGTCGGCGTCGGCGACGATCTCGGCGTGCTCGATCCGGTGGCGTCCCCGGTGGGGTGTGCCCGCGCTCCGGTAGGCGTCGAGGGCGTGGGTGACGGCGCGGTCGCCGATGGCGTGGGTGAAGCAGGGCAGGCCAAGCTCGACCACGCGGCGGACGGCGTCGTCGTACCGCCGCGGATCGTTCCACACCGGATGGGCGCTCTCGCCGTGGCAGTCCGGCCGGTGCAGCCAGGCCGAGCCGCCGTCGATGGTGCCGTCCAGGAAGAACTTGACGGCACCGGTGCGCCAGCGGCGGCCCGGGTCGCGGTGGCTCAGCTCGCGGACGGTGTCCAGGGTGTCGTCGAGGCCGGCGGGCAGGGCCCAGGGCGCGAGCAGCACGCGGAGCGGCAGCCGCCCCTGGTCGTCGAGGGTGTCGAGGATCCGCGGGGTGCCGGGCCACAGGTCGAGCATGTGGACGCCGGTGATCCCGGCCGCGGCCTGGGCCTGGAAGAGCCGGGCCGCGCCGGCGGCGAGTTCGCCGGTGTCCGGTGGCGGGACCGCGTTGTAGCCGAGCAGCGCGGCGGACAGCTCGTGGAGCGCGCCCGTGGGCACGCCGTCGCCGTCGACCACGATCTCGGACCGGTCGCCGAAGTCGACGGGGCCGGTGATGCCGGCCCGCCGCAGCCCCTCGCCGCTCATCAGCGCGTTGTGGGCGTCGGCGAACCAGAGGAAGGCGGGCCGTCCGGCCACGGCGTCGTCGATCAGGCGCCGGTGCGTGGCCTGCGGCGGGAGGGCACTGTACTCGACCCCGTTGACGACGACCCACGCGTCCGGGGGGAGCTTCTCGGCGGCCTCGCGGAGCAGGTCGCGCAGCCCGGTCAGGGTGGTCACTCCTGCGGCGTCCACGCCCCGGTCGCCGGCCACGCCCATCAGCGGGTGCTGGTGGGAGTCGACGAGTCCGGGCGTGACGGTCAGCCCCCGGCCGTCGATGACCTCCGTGCGCGGCCCGATGTGGGGGCGCACGTCGCGGGCGTCGCCGACCGCGACGATCAGACCGTCCCGGACGGCCAGGGCGGTGGCCCTCGGCCGCTCGGCGTCGAGGGTGTGGACGGTGGCGTCGCGGATGACGAGTCCGGCCGCGGTCACGGCTGGGCCTCCTCGGTGCGGACGGCGAAGGAGCCGGCGGCGCGGACCTTGTCCTGGGGACGGGCGAGGACGAGGTAGACCGCGCCGACGACCAGCACTCCGGCCGAGAGCACCGACGCGGCCCAGATCTGGTACCACGGCGCCCCCGGCGGCGCCAGGACGGCGCGCGGCCAGGCGATGTTGACGAACTGGAAGGCCAGCCAGACGACGGCGAGCGCGTTGACGACGGTGCCGGCCGTCCCGAGCCGGATGTGCCCGGCGGGCGTCCAGGTGCCGCGGACGCGGGCGAACAGCGCGGCCAGCGCGACCAGCAGGAAGACGAGGTAGAGCCCGGCGGTGCCGAACGTGATCAGGCTGCCGATGGCGGAGCTGTCGAGGGCGAGCAGCAGCCCCGCCCATCCGGCGACGGTCACGGCCGCCGTCCCGCCGATCGGCGCGTGCCTGCGGTTGACCGATCGCAGGAGGCGCGAGGCCGGAAGCACCCCGTCGCGGGCGACGGAGTACACGGAGCGGGCGCTGGTGCCCTGCGCGGCGAGCCCGCAGGCGACGAAGGCCACGATGACGACGCAGATGAACGGCTTGGACGACCAGCCGCCAAAGGCGGTCAGGACCGCCGTGGTCACCGGGTCGGCGTCCTCGCCCGCCACCACCTTCGCGGGGTCGGGGTGGGCGAGGGTCGTCGCGAACGCGTTGAGGATCACCAGTCCGCCGACGCTGAGCAGCGCCCACCAGAGAGCGCGCGGGATGTGGCGGGCCGCGTCGCGGGTCTCCTCCGAGGACGTCGTCGTGGCGTCGAAGCCGATGAACGCCCATCCGCCGACGGCCAGGGCCGCGAGGACCGCCGCGAAGATCGACCCGCCCGAACCCGCCTCGGCGCCCATGGTGTCGGTGAGCAGCGACCAGGGCTGGGCCCGGAAGGCCAGCAGCAGCGCCACGCCGACCCCGGCCGAGGCGATCGCCTCGGCGGCGATGCCGACGTTCAGGACGCGGCGCAGCACGTCGATGCCCAGCACGTTCACCAGCGAGCACGCGAGGATGAACGCGGCGGCGACCGCCACCTGGAGGCGCGGCGTCGGGGTGATCTCGAAGAGGCCGAGGAGCCACGGTGTGGACAGGTAGGCGATGGTGGTGTTCGCGGCCAGGTAGCCGCACAGCGACACCCACCCGGTCAGCCAGGCGTAGGACGGCCCGACGAGCCTGCGGGTCCACTGGTAGGGGCCGCCCGCGATCGGGAACTCCGACGCCAGTTCGGAGTAGACGGTCGACACCAGGCACTGGCCCGCCAGGCAGAGGGGCAGCGTCCACACCCACGCGGGGCCCGCCACCACGGTCCCGACCGCGACCACCGCGTACAGGCCCACCACCGGCGAGATCGTCGCGAAGCCCATGGCGAGGGAGCCGAATATCCCGAGCCGCCTGCTGAGCCGCGGCTCGTAGCCGAGTTCCCGCAGGCGCTCGTCGTCGTCCGCGCCGTCCGCGCCCGGGACGGTGGCTTGGTTCTCGATCATGGCACGTCCTCCATACCGTTCTCGCGTGCCGCGGGCCGGACGGCGCGTCGCACCGGCGGACCAGTGCGGCGACAGTAGGTGACGCGCTCCGACCTGGTCGATCGACCCGGTGTCGAACATGCCACTGTGATGCTGGACACTTTGTCCATGCCGCTCACCGTGGAAGATCTGCTCGCCGTCCCCGAACTCCATCTGGCCCTCGTCGCCGGGGCGGACGGGCGGCAGCGGGTGATCGAGGCGGCGCACGTGTCCGAGCTCGGGCGGCCGGGCGAGTGGCTCCAGGGCGGCGAGCTGCTCATGACGACGGGCCTGGTACTGCCGGTCGACCGGGACTCCTGCCGCGCGTTCGTCGCGGACGTGGTCGGGGGCGGCGCCGCCGCGCTGGCGCTGGGCCTCGGCCACGGGCAGCCCCACCGGGAGGCGCCCGCGACCCTCGTCGAGGCGGCGCGGGAGGCCGGCCTGCCGCTGCTCACCGTACCTGACCAGGTACCTTTCATCGCCGTCACCAAGGCGGTGTTCGCGGCGCGGGCCGCCGAGGAGCGGCTCGCCCTGGAGCACACCGTGGACGTGCAGCGCGGGCTCACCGTCGCCGCCGCCTCGGGCGCCGGCCTCGACGCCATCCTCAAGGTGTGGCTGGACACCACCGGGCGGACGGCGGTGGTGACCGACGCCCTCGGCCGCCGGCTGGCCGCCGTCGGCGCCGACCCCGACGGCCCCGGGCGCCTCCTCGACGCCACCCGCGCGGTCCTCGCGGAGGTCTCCGCGCAGGGGTTGCGCGGCAGCGCGGTCGTCGACGACGCGGACCTCACGGTCGGGGTGCGGCCGATCGGCGCCCGCCGGCTGCGCGGTCATCTCCTGCTGGCCGGACCCACCGGAGGTGGCCGGTCCGGGGACCGGCTGATCGACGCCGCCCTGCTCTCCGTGCTGACCATCGAACTGGAGCGCCGGCACCTGGCGCGCGAGCCGCACCGGCGGGCGCGGACCGCGGCCATGGGCAGGCTGACGTCGGGCGGGATGTCCGACGAGGCCGCCGAGCGGCTGCTCGCCGCGCTGGAGGTCTCGACGGGACGGCTGCGCGGCCTGGCCGTCCAGACCCCGCCCGGCGAGGCGGAGGAGCTCGCGGCCGACCTGTCCCTCGCGCTGCCCGGCGGCCTCGTCCGGTTCGCCGGCGACGTTGTCGAGGCACTGCTGGTCGACGGCGTCGACGTCGCCGCGGTGCTGGCGCGGTTCGCGTCCGGACGGCCCGCCGGGATCGGGTCGGCCCTGCGCCCCGGCACCGCCGCGATCACGCTGCGCCAGGCGCGTTCGCTGATCGCCGCGAGCGCGCGGCTCGGCCGTCCCGCCGAGGCCACCGAGGACGGCGTGGGACGACTGCTGCTCACGCTCGGCCCGCCGGACCTGCTGGCCGCGTTCGCCGACGCGGCGCTCGCCCCGATCGACGCCGCCGATCCGCGCGGCGAGATCCTCGCGACGCTGCGGGTGTGGCTGGACGCCAACGGGGTCTGGGACGCCGCCGCCGAGCGGCTCGGCGTGCACCGGCACACGGTGCGCAACCGCATCGACCGGGTGGAGAGGCTCACCGGGAAGGCGCTCGCCTCGGCGGCCGCCCGGCACGAACTCTGGCTCGCGCTCGAAGCCAGGGAAGCGCTCGCGCACACGACGCCCCCACGCCGCTGACCGGCGCCACCCCTGGACACGGCGTCCAAGCGGTGTTCCGAAGGTTGGACATCTCCGCTATCGACCGGCCGGACGCGGCCACCTAGCGTGAGCGGACGCGCCGCCGTCCAGCGGTGCGATCATGCGTCCCACCTGGAGATCTCTCAATCATGAAGCAACCGCAGGTCGATGTCGTGATCGTCGGCGCCGGTTTCGCGGGCCTGACGGCCGCCCGGGACCTCGGGGCGGCGGGCAGGCGGGTGTGCGTCGTGGAGGCGCGCGACCGGATCGGGGGCCGCACCTGGTACCGCACCGACCTGTTCGACGGACCGCTCGACGGACTGCCCGACGGACTGCCCGACGGACACGGCCTCGAAATGGGCGGGACGTGGATCGTGCCGCAGCAGACGTTCGTGTCCGCCGAGGTGCGGCGCTACGGGATCGCGATCAGCGACAGCGCACTGCCGAGCCGGATGACCTGGTCCGACCGCGGCACGGTGCTGGACTCGCTGCTGCCGGTCCCGCCCGCCGAACTCGACCGGTTGGAGCACGCCGTCCGCGCCCTGCTCGCCGCGGGCGCCCGGCTCGATGTGGACCGCCCGCTGTCCGCGCAGGGGCTGGCCGATCTCGACGTGCCGATCCGCCGCTGGGCGGACGAGGCCGGGCTTGAGGGCAACGCCCGCGAGCTGCTGATCTCCTGGTTCTGCGGCTGCGGGAACGCCTCGGCCGACACCGGGTCCGCCCTCGACGTGCTGCGCTGGCTGGCCGCGATGGACAACTCCCTCTGGGGCATGGTCAAGGCGAGCGTGCTCGGCCAGACCTTCGACGACGGCACCGCGTCCCTGGCCCGCGCCCTGGCCGACGACGGCGGCGCGGACATCAGACTGTCCTCCCCGGTACGGTCCGTACGCCAGAGCGCCGACCACGTCGTCGTGACGTATGACGGCGGCTCGGTCAGCGCGCGGCGCGTCCTGGTCACCGTGCCGCTCGGCGTCCTCCAGGACATCGCCTTCGAGCCCGCGCTGGCCCCCGCGAAACTGGCGATCTCCAAGGAGAACCACGCCGGGCAGGGGCAGAAGGTGTGGGCCCTGGCCCGCGGCGTGCCCGAGGACCTGAGCGGTTACGGCTGGGGCACGGTCTTCGACTACGTCGGGGCGATGCGCACGCACCCCCGAGGGGTCGTGCTGGTCTGCTTCGCCCCCGAACACGACGCGGTCGACGGCGAGGACGTGCGGGCGGTGCAACGGGCCGTCCGGGAGTACGCGCCGGACGCCGAGGTCATCGCCACCGCCACGCACGACTGGGTCGGCGACCCGTGGTCCCGGGGCACCTGGACCACGTTCCGAGCGGGACAGATCACCAAGTACGAGCGCCACCTGGCGACACCGGAGGGTCTGGTGCACTTCGCCGGGGCGCACACCGCGCACCGCTGGCCCGGCTTCATCGACGGTGCCGTCGACAGCGGACGGCGCGCCGCCGCGGAACTCCTGGAGCTGCTGTGACCTCGTCCCCAAAGGCCCCGGCCCCGAAGACCCCGCCCGTCGGTCCGGTGGACGCGACGCGCGTCCCCCGCTACGCGGGCGACTCCACGTTCGCGCGGCTGCCCAGGCTCACCGACGTCCCCGACGCCGAGGTGCTGGTCTGGGGCGTCCCGTTCGACTCGGGGGTCAGCTACCGTCCGGGGGCCCGGTTCGGCCCCGGCCACGTCCGGCAGAGCTCCCGGCTGCTGCGCCCCTACCACCCCGCCCTGGACGTCGAACCGTTCGCGGTGAGCCAGGTCGCCGACGCCGGGGACGTCGGGGTCGACCCGTTCGACCTGACCGCCGCGATCACCGCGATCGAGGACGCCGCGCGCTCGCTGGCGGGCACCCGGCGCCGCCTGATCACGATCGGCGGCGACCACACCATCGCCCTGCCGCTGCTGCGCGTCCAGCACGAGCGCCACGGCCCGATCGCCGTGCTGCACTTCGACGCGCACCTGGACACCTGGGACACCTATTTCGGCGCCCCGTACACGCACGGCACGCCGTTCCGCCGCGCCAGCGAGGAGGGGCTGATCGACCTGTCCCACTCGACGCACGTGGGCATCCGCGGCCCGCTGTACTCGCGGCTGGACCTGGAGGAGAGCGAGCGGCTCGGGTTCACCGCCGTCCACGCCCGCGACTTCGCGCGGCAGCCGCTGGACACCGTCATCGAACGCGTCCGCGCCCGGCTGGGGAACCGGCCCGTGTACGTCTCGATCGACATCGACGTGCTCGACCCCGCGCACGCGCCCGGCACCGGGACACCGGAGGCGGGCGGCCTCTCCAGCCGCGAACTGCTCGAAGTCCTGCGCGGCCTCGCCGGCCTCAACCTGGTGGGAGCCGACGTCGTGGAGGTCGCCCCCGCCTACGACCACGCCGAGATCACCGGGATCGCGGCGGCCCACGTCGTCTACGACCTGCTGGCCCTCTTCCAGGGAGCGGACCGATGACCGCCTTCGAGGCCGTGCGCTTCGACACCGTGCGCAACGTCATCGGCGGCACGCCCCGCCTGGCCGCCGACGGACGCGTCTCCGACCTGGTCGACCCCTGCACCGGCGAGGTGTTCGGAAGCGCCCCGCTCTCCGGCGGACAGGACGTCGACGCCGCCTACACCGCGGCCGTGAACGCGTTCGACGCCTGGAGTCACGCGTCCCCCGGGCAGCGCCAGCGCGCCCTGCTGCACTGCGCCGAACTGCTGGAGCGGCGAGCCGACGCGTTCGTCGCCGCCGAATGCCGCAACACCGGCAAACCGATCGCCGCCACCCGCACCGACGAGGTGTTCGCCGCCGCGGACTGCCTGCGCTTCTTCGCCGGAGCCGCGCGGCTGCTGCCGGGTCTCGCCGCGGCCGAGTACACCCCCGGCCACACGTCCTATGTGCGGCGCGAGCCGGTCGGCGTCATCGGCCAGGTCGCCCCCTGGAACTACCCCCTGCTGATGGCCGTCTGGAAGCTCGCGCCCGCCCTGGCGGCGGGCAATAC
Source organism: Actinomadura terrae (assembly GCF_022751215.1). Lineage (GTDB taxonomy): Bacteria > Actinomycetota > Actinomycetes > Streptosporangiales > Streptosporangiaceae > Spirillospora > Spirillospora terrae. Next base: position 193,453 of record NZ_JAICDG010000004.1, read on the forward strand.
CGTGGTGCTCAAGCCCGGGGACACCACGCCCGTCACCACCGCCATGTTCGGCGAACTCGCCGCGGAGTGCCTCCCGGCCGGCGTCCTCAACGTCGTCTGCGGCGACCGCGGCACCGGCCGGCTGGTCGTCGCGCATCCGGCCGCCGCGATGGTGTCCATCACCGGTTCGACGAGGGCCGGCGTCGAGGTCGCCCGCACCGCCGCCGAACGCGTGGCCCGCACCCACCTCGAACTCGGCGGCAACGCCCCCGCCCTCGTGTTCGCCGACGCCGACCTCGACGACGCCGTCGACGGCGTCGTCGGCGCCGGATACTTCAACGCCGGGCAGGACTGCACGGCCGTCGCACGCGTCCTCGTCCAGCGCGACGTCCACGACGAGTTCACCGCCCGCCTGCTGGAACGCGTCGCCGCCGTCCGCACCGGTCCGCCCGCCGACCGCGACGCCGACTACGGCCCGCTCAACAACGCCGACCAGTTCGCCCGCGTGTTGAGAACGCTGGACGAACTCCCCGCACACGCCACCGTCGCCGCCGGCGGGCGGAGGGTCGGCGACCGCGGCTACTTCCTCGCCCCCACCGTCGTCACCGGAGTGACCCAGCAGGACGCCGTCGTGCGCGAGGAGAACTTCGCGCCGCTGCTGACCGTCCAGCCGTTCACCGACGAGGCCGAGGCCCTCCGGCTGGCGTGCGGCGTCGACCACGCCCTCGCCTCCAGCGTCTGGACGGCCGACCACGGACGGTCCATGCGCGCGGCCGCCCGCCTGGACTTCGGCTGCGTGTGGATCAACACCCACATGGTGCTCGTCCCGGAGATGCCCCACGGCGGCTTCAAGCACTCCGGCTACGGCAAGGACCTCTCGCACTACAGCCTGGAGGACTACACCCGCGTCAAGCACGTCATGCACAAGCACTGACCTCCGGCGCGGCCACCTGGCGCCGCCCCGGTCACTCGGCCAGGGCCCGCAGGTAGGCCATGAGGGCCTTGCCGCGCGGGGAGATGCGGTAACCGGTCTCCAGGCTGTCGGTGAGGCCGAGGGATTTGAGGCGGCGGACGTCGGCCTTGAAGGGGAGTTTGTCGCGGCCCGCTCGTTCGGCCAGCTCCTGGGCGCGCAGACCGGGGTGCTCCTCGATGAGGCGGAGGACCTCGCGGGTCCAGGGGGCGCGGCGGCTGCGGGCGTCGACGGCGTCCAGGGCGGCCTTGAGGTCGGCCAGCTCCCGCTCGGTCAGGTCGGCGTCCTCGGCCAGCTCGGACCGGGGGTCGGGACCGCCCAGGTGGAGCATGACGCGGTGGTATCCGCCCTCCTTGGTGCTCTTGGACAGGGCGGTGAGCAGCGCCGCGCGGTCTTGGAAGCCTGACCGGTGCGCGTCCTCCTCGGTGATCTCCTCGGGGGTGACGGGCGTGACCGAGTCGATGACGACGATCCCCGCCCAGGTGCGCTGGGTGCTGCCCGCGCGGACCCGGGGCACGGCCCACACCCGGAACACCCGGTCGATCCGTCCGCCCGCGATCCCCTCCAGGACCTCCCGCCTGAACAGCAACATTCCTCCTGGGTGATGACGTCCGTGCGACTAGGGCCTGGGGGAAAGGACGGCGCGGGCGATCGCGTCGCGCTCGGCGGCGTCGCGTTCGGCGGCCTCCTGCTCCGCGGCGGTGCGGCGGTCGTAGGCGGCGCGGGCGGCGGCGATGGAGTTCTGGTGCTCCTCCGTCCAGACGACCAGGCTGCGGACGGTCGCGTGCAGGGTCGCGCCCATCGGCGTCAGCGCGTAGTCCACGCGCGGCGGGACGGTCGGGTGCACCGTCCGGCTGACCAGGCCGTCGCGTTCCAGATGGCGCAGGGTGCGGGTCAGCATCCGCTGGCTGACGCCGTCGATCGCGCGGCGCAGTTCGGTGAAGCGCAGGCTGCCCTTGTCCAGCAGCGCGATCACCAGCAGCGACCACTTGTCGGCGATGCGGTCGAGGATCTGCCGCACCTCGCAGTCCGCGCGCTGGTCCCACTGGTGGACGTCGCCGTCCAGAGCGGTATCCGCGCAGTAACCGAGGGACTTGAGAGTGCCGTCTTCCATGCTCACCGATGGTGCCCGACGATGCTGTCACTTACAAGAGGGAACCGGCGGTCACCTGGGGAACCGTCCCGAGGCTCCGGTTCCCGCGACGCGAGGGAGACGGCACCGATGTCCGATGGAACCGCCGGCGGGACGTCCCGCCCGGCGAAGCGTTCGTGGGGTCTGCTGCTGGTGCTGTGCGGCGCGATCTTCCTGGAGGGGATCGACGTGGCGATGCTCAACGTGGCGCTGCCGTCGATCCGCGCCGACCTGGGCCTGTCCACCGGAATGCTCAGCGGCGTCGTCAGCGCCTACGTGCTGGGCTACGGCGGGTTCATGCTGCTCGGCGGACGCGCCGCCGACCTGCTCGGCCACCGCCGGATGTTCGTCCTGTGGCTGGCGGTCTTCCTGGTCTTCTCCGGGCTCGGCGGGTTCGCCACCGAGGGCTGGATGCTGCTGGTCGCCCGGTTCGTCACCGGTGTCGCGGCCGCGTTCATGGCGCCCGCCGGGCTGGCGCTGGTCACCTCCAGCTTCCCGGAGGGCCCGGCGCGCACCAGGGCGCTCGGGGTGTACGCGGGGACGGCGGCGGGCGGGTACTCGCTCGGCGTGGTCGCGGGCGGCGCGCTCGCCTCGCTCGGCTGGCGCTGGGTGTTCTTCGCGCCGGTCATCCTGTCGGCGCTGATCCTGGCGGCGGCCCTGGCGTTCGTCCGCGAGACCCGCGTCGAACGCCCCGCCGGAGGCTTCGACCTGGCGGGGACCTTCGCCGGGACCGGCGCGATGCTGCTGCTGGTGTACGGGGTGGTCCGGCTGGAGCACGCGGGCGACGGCCCCGCCCTGACCGCCGGCGTGTTCGCGGCGGGCCTGGCGCTGCTGTGGCTGTTCACCGCGGTCGAGCGGCGGTCCTCGTCCCCGCTGTTGCGGCTCGGAATCCTGCGGACGGCGTCGCTGGTACGCGTGAACGTGGCCGCGCTCCTGTTCCTGGCCGCGTTCGCGGGCTTCCAGTTCCTCGCCACGCTGTACTTCCAGGAGTTGCGCGGCTGGAGCACGATGCAGACCGGCCTGGCCCTGCTGGTGATGGGCATCGACACCGTCCTCGCGCCCGTCCTGACGCCGCGCCTGGTGGGCCGCTTCGGCAACACCCGCGTGCTGTTCGGCGGCATCGTGCTCGCCGTGATCGCGTACGCGCTGTTCCTGCCCGTCGGCCTGGACTGGACCTACGCCGCCATGCTCCCGACGCTGATCCTGCTCGGGCTGGCCTTCGCCCTGACGTACGGGCCGCTGACCATGGCCGCCACCGAGGGCGTCGCCGAAGACGAACACGGACTGGCGGGCGGCCTGCTCTACACCTCCATCCAGTTCGGCATGGCGCTCGGGCTCTCGACGGTCACCGCCGTCAGCGTCGCCGCCGGTTCGGGCCTGGACGCCCTGCGCACCGCACTGATCGTGCCCGTGGCGGCGGTCGCGATCGGCGCGATCGTCATCGCGTTCGGCCTCCGCACCCCCGCCACACCGGGCGGCACGCCGCCGGACGCGTCCACCCCGGTCGAACCCAGCGCGGCCGCGGCCTGAGAAGGGAGAAGACGGCATGACCGATCAAGTGGCGTCGTTCGCCGAGATCAGACAGCAGTTCGACACCTACATAGGCGACATCGTGTACGCGACCATGACCACCGTCGACCCCAAGGGGCGGCCTCGCGCACGGGTGCTGATCCCGGTCTGGGAGACGGTCGACGGCGCTCCCCTGGGCTGGCTGGCCACCTACAGGACGCCGGTCAAGGCCGCCCACCTGGCGGGCAACCCGCACACCACGTTCTCCTACTGGACGCCGAAGCAGAACGCGGTCAGCGTCGACGCCGTCGCCACCTGGGTCGATGACCCGGCCACCAAGCAGCACGTGTGGGACCTGTACGAACGGACGAGCCCGAAGGGAGCCGGATACGACCTGGGCAACTTCTGGCGCGGTGGGCCCGCTGACCCGGAACTGCACGTTCTGCGGTTGGAGCCCTGGCGCGTCCAGGTGATCAGAGGGACCGACCTGCACAGCAGAATCTGGCGCGCCCCTGACCCGCCGGGGGGCCGTTGAACGGTCACGGCCGCAATGTCAATCGCACAGCGCAATGGCGACGTCATGTGCTGAGCGCCGCATGCTGGGCGGGATTCCCCTCGGACCGGCTGGCCTCTTCGAGAAGCTCGGCCAGGGCGGTCAGCGCCGGGGTGGTGTGGTCGGTGCGCCAGACCAAGCCGAGTTGGCTGCTGGCCTCCAGGCCGCGGACCGGCAGGTAGCGCAGGTCGGTGCGGGTGTGGTGCTCGGCCAGCGGGCGGCAGGCGAGCATGGCGTGGCGGCCGGAGGCGGCGAGGGCCAGACCCTGCTGGACGGTGGTGATACCGGCGGTGGACAGGATCGGCGTCCCGGACGGTGTGACCGGCGGGGTCCGGGCCGCCATCCAGTAGCCGGGGGCGTCGCCGGTGCGGTGCAGCAGATCGAGTTCGGCCAGCTCCTCCAGGTCGACGGCGTCCCGGTCGGCCAGCGCGTGCTCCGTGCTGAGGACGACGAACTGGTCCTGGGCCGGGAACCGGAATCCGACGGTCAGCTCGGGCTCGTGCACCGGCAGCTCCGCGATGACCGCGTCCACTTCCCCATCGAGGAGGGGGGTGAACGGTGAGCCCAGCGGAAGATCGTGGGTGTGCACGGCCACCCCGTGCCGGTCGTGCAGCGCGCGGAAAATGGAGGTGATCTCTTCGTAGACCATGCCGGTGAACCCGATCCGCAGCTCTTCCACGGCGCCGCGCATCGCCCGTTCCCGCGCGCGGTCGAAGGTCCGCAGCAGGTTCCGGTAGGCGGGGCGGACCTCCTTGACGAACTGCGCCCCGACCCGCGTCAGCGACACCCGGCGGCTGGTGCGGGCGACCAGCCGCGCCCCGACCCGCGCCTCCAGGGTGGCGATGAGCTGGCTGACCCTCGACTGCGAGTAGCCGAGCCGTTCGGCGGTACGCCCGAAATGCAGTTCCTCGGCCAGGACGATCAGGCACTCGATCTGTTGCAGGTGCGCCTGGTGCATCGAGGGGAGCCCGGTGGTCATGTCACCGAGTGTAAGCGATGATCGATGAGCCCTGCTGATCGATCGATGAGGAGATCGCTGTTGTTCCAGCACGTCGGAGGCGATGGGCTGGGGGCATGAGTTCTTCCGATTCGGTCCGTGGCGAGCGGACGTCCCTGCCTCAGTGGGTCGCCGTGGGCGTGCTGACGCTGAGCACGTTCCTGGTGGTGACCTCCGAGATGCTCCCGGTCGGGGTGCTCACCCCCATGGCGGACGGGCTGGGCGTCTCCTCGGGAACGATGGGCACCAGCTTGACGATCACCGGTCTGGTCTCGGCGGTGACCGCCCCGCTGGTGCCGCGCCTGCTGGGGGACCTGGACCGCCGGGTGGTGCTGGCGGCGGCGATGGCGGTGCTCGCCGCAGGCAACGCGCTGACCGCGGTCGCCGGCGGGTTCGGGATGCTGGTGGTCTCCCGGATCGTCCTCGGCATCGGCATGGGGACCGTGTGGGGCATGGCCTCGGCGGTGGCGACCCGGCTGGTCGCTCCGCGCGACATCGCCCTGGCGGTCTCCTTCGCCGTCAGCGGGGTGGCTTCGGCCTCCGTCCTCGGCGTCCCGCTGGGCACCTTCGTGGGCAACGCCTTCGGGTGGCGGACGGCCTTCGGCACGCTCGCGGCCCTGTCGATGGTCCTCGTCCCGGCCCTCGGGCTTGTGCTGCCGAAGCTGCGCCGCCCGGCGGCGACCGGCGAGGCCGACGGCGGAGGGCGGCGCTCGCTGGCGCGGCCGGCGGTGATCTCCGGGCTGACCGTGGTGGCGCTGCTGGTCACCGCGCACTTCGCCGCGTACACCTACGTCCGTCCCGCGCTCGAAGAGCTTCCGCACATGTCGGCGAACACGATCGCCCTGTCGCTGCTGCTCTACGGGGTGTTCGGGCTGGTCGGCAACTTCGCCGCCGGAGCTGCCGCCGGACGCAGGCCCCGCCCGACGGTGCTGGTCCTGGCCTCCGGCGTCACGGTGGCGATCACGACCCTGGCCCTGTTCGGCACCACGGCACTCGTCGCCGGCCTGGCGATCGCCCTGTGGGGCGTGGCCTACGGCGGGCTCTCGGTCGGCGCGCAACTGTGGATGACCACCGCCGCCCCGGACCGCGTCGAGCACGTCACCGGCCTGTACGTCGGGGTGTTCACCGCGTCCATCGCCCTGGGCGCCTTCGCCGGCGGCCTGATCGTCGAGAGCGCGGGCATCGTGCCGCTGCTGTGGAGCACCGCCGCCCTCGCCCTGACCGCACTCCTAGTAGCCCCCATAGGCCCCGGCCCGACCCCCGAGCCCCAGCCCACAACGACCCCCACCCCCGCCCATCACACCAGCTGAGCGACCGCATCGGCCCGCCTTTCCGATAGGCGTTGCAACCCGATCCGGCGCCGCCTGCGCCCCAGCGGACATGTGCGGGAGAGCAGGCCTGTATTGCTCAAGCGCGCCCTCTACACTCGCACCAATGAATGGAAGGCTCTTACGCGGTCTCAAAGGCTGCGCGGCGGCCATGGCGGCCGCGCTGCTCGTGGGTGTCCTACTCCCCGGCGCCGTATCGCCACCCCCGGCACAATGACGGTCGATCGCCTTACCCGGCTCGCTCCAGCGGCCCTGCTGTCATTGACGGCGTCCGCATGCTGCGTGCCCGCCGAAGGACCCAGCGTCATCATCGCCATCAACGACAGCCCCGTCTCCGTGTGGGTTTGGCGCGAGTACGGGACCGGGACGGCCGACCGGCGGTCCACCCGCATCTGGCCCGGGGAGATCGTTCGACTTCCCGCGCCGTCCTCCTGTGCCCCCGACACCTACCTCGCGCAGGCAGGCGACGGGCGTACCGTCGGCAACGGTCCTCCCATCTGCCCGAACGCGACCTGGCGGATCACCCTCCCCACCGCCTAGGCACCGGACGCAGCGATGGGCCATCACCGGACCGGCTGAGCCCGGGGCTCGGGAGAAAGGCCATCAATAGCATCGTCCTTTCACCGGAGAGTGGCCGGTTCCGGCAAGCGGCGCGACGTTTGTTCCGCCCGCGGAATGCTCGACGGCAGGCACCCTGAAGCGTTCCGTCACGGAAGGCGGACTCTGCGCGACATTTGCCATTCGACGTCTCGCCGTAGAGCGAAATGACCGGGTGCCGGAAAATACGACGGCGTTGCGGTAAACCGAGGCCCATTTCCGCACGTCGTATTCACGGATGTTGATCAACTGGACTTCTACCCTCAGTTGAGGTGATGGCGTGAAGAGTCATGTCGGCATCACCGCCTCGGTCGTGTTGACCCTGGCGGCGAGTACGGTGACGGCCGTTTCCGGGGCGAGTGCGGCCGTCGCGGGAACGGCCGCCACCGAACGTGCTCCACGACCCTACGAACTGACCTCCAAACGTCCGAAGGCGCCGTTCGCGGTCGCCCCGCGCCGCCTGGACGTCCCGCTGGCCTGGTCGAAGACCCCCGCCAAGCCGTCCATTCGGGCTATCACCTACCGCAACAACACACGCAAGGCCATGAAGGTACGGCTGAAAGTGAACCTGCGCGACCGTTCCGGGCGCGCGGTCCCCGCCCCCCTGGCGCGCTTGTCGGCGAGTTCCCTGACCGTCCCGGCCGGGCGAGAGGCCGGGGTGAACCTGGAACTGCTGCGCCACGGCATCAGGCCCGGCGCGTACCGCGGCACCGTCCAGGCGACCTCCGCCGCCGGCGAGCCGCTCGGCTCCACGGCGGTGTCGGTCGATCTCCGCGCGCCCGTCCCCGCCCCCGCTCCGGCGGTCGGGTCCGTCACGGCGTCCGCCACCTCCATCGTCGCCGACCTGGCCTCCCCCGGCATCCCGGACCTGACGCGGCGCTACCCGCTCACCTACCGCAACACCGGGTCCAGGCCCGTCACGCTGCGGCTGTCCGCCGACATGAACGGCCCCGGCGGCGAGCCGACCCCGGCTCCCGCGGGGCTCCTTCAGGCGCCCGGCCAGGTGACCGTCCCCGCCCGGGGCAGCGCGAAGATCACGCTGACCTTCCGGGGCGCCGGTGTCCCCCACGGCCGCTACCTCGGCGCCCTGGTCGCCACCGGCACCGACGGAACCACGAAGGTGACGACCACGCTCGTGGCCGACGTCGGACGGGAGAAGTACAACGTCGCGGTCAACCTGCTCGACCGCAACGGCGCCGTCCCGTCCCAGCCGACCTGGGTATACGCCTGGAGCATCACGGACGGCGGACGCTGGGAGCGCAAGGTCGTCAACGGCAGGGACGTCTTCGAGCTGCCGCCCGGCACCTACGACATCACCACCGCCATCACCACCGGCGCCGGCGAGACTCTGATCAACCACCGGGTCACGGTCGACGACTGGGACCTCGAACTGCGGATGAACGCCCTGGAGGGCAGGCCGGTCGAGCTGAGCCCCCGGGGCATCGGCGTCTCCGGCGAGATCGAGGCCTGGTACGACACCCCCTGGTACCGGTTCACCGCCACCGGCCCCGAGGGCTCGGTCTTCGCCGTTTGGCACGGTCCGGACGAGGTCAAGGAGAACGTCGGCTTCCAGGTCACGGGCTGGGGCAAGCGTGAGGCGACCGCCGGTCCGGGCGCGGCCTACATCCTGAGCCGCCATTTCGACGGCCGGATCCCGTCCGCCACCGTGTGGCACCCGAGCCCGGACGAGCTGAGCGTCACCCGTAACCACTTCCGTTCGGCCGGCCTCACCCGCGTCGGCCACCTCAAGGTCACGGGTGGTTACGTCGACGAGCTGCGTCTGGACGTGGCCCTCCCGCAGACCGTCACCACCTACATCGAGCCCGGACTGGTCTACAGCCGCGAGCTGAACTACGGAATCGAGGCCGGGAACTCGGCGGAGATCGCGGACTACCGGGCCACGGCGGAAAAGGGGGCTCGCGACGACATCTGGAACGGCGCCGTCCTCACCACGGGCGCCTTCACCGAATGGTCGAGGCCGTCCCGCAGCTCAAGCGGCCAACTGACGTTGGTGGCCCCCAACGGATACACCGACTCGTCCGGACGGACCGGTTCGATGGACCGCACGACCAACGAGCTCACCCTCACCGCCGACGGCGAGACGATCGGCACCGCCGAAGGAACGCTCTACGCCAACCTCCCACCCGAGTCCAAGCGCTACACGCTCACCTGGAACCGCACCGCCAACCCCGATATCGCCAAATTCTCCACCGCGACCAAGACCGAGTGGACCTTCGAGTCGCACCACATCGAATGGCAGGATCAGACCCTTCCCCTGCACCTGCTGCGGCTCGCGGTCCCCGGCCTGAGCGACACCAACACAGCCGCGCCGGGCACCCAACTGCACATCCCCGTGAAGGTGGAGCCGGTGCCGGGCCTACCGGCACCCACCATCACCTCACTTTCGGTCGAGACCTCCACCGACGACGGCGAGACCTGGCAGGCGGCCCCGTCCACCGAAGAAGGCGGCAACTGGACCGCGACCGTGACCAACCCGGGCACCCCCGGGTTCGTCTCCCTCCGGATCAAGGCGACCGACGCCGACGGCAACACCGTCAACCAGACGTTCGTCCGCGCCTACGAGGTGAGCAACTGATGCGACGCTCCGCGATCTTCACCACGGTCGCCACGGCCCTCGTGACGCTGCTCGCCCCGGTCGGCGCGGCTGAAGCCGGGGCGGCGCGGGCCTGCGACCCCCACCTGACCGGCCTTTCCCTCCCCTCTCCCGACCTCTTCACCGCGGACGCGGTCACCGGCACCGTCCAGGCGAGCTGCGCACCGTCCGAGGACATCGCCGTGGGCCTCGCCACCGGCGACCGGCGCGTGACGGTCCCGCCCATCGCGACCGTCCCGGCCGGGAAGACCACCGCCACCTTCCCGCTCAACGTCCGGGAAGCGCGGTTCGACCAGTTCAAGACCAAGGTGGCCGCGCGCTACGGCGCCGATCTCCTCGCCCAGCCCGTGACGGTCAGCCCCGGCCTCAAGTACTTCTCGCTCGATTCCGAGACGAACGACACCTACGTGTTCGGGGAGGTCCTTCTCTGGGGGACTTCCCCCGCGGGCGGAACCGTCGTGCACTTCACGACCAGCAGCCCCCTACTCAAAGTGCCCGCCACCATGACCCTCAGCCCAGGCGGGCTAGGAGAGACGTTCCACCTCCGGGCCGAGGCGGTGACCTCACCACAAAAGATCCGTGTCACCGCCACGGTCGGAACCCGCACGCTGACCGCTGACGTCACCCTTCTCCCGTCCACCTGACCGCGCGAAAAACGCCCCGGAGCCACCCCGGCCCCGGGGCGTTTCGTCACCCCTCTCGAACACGTCGCACCACAAGCGCGGCATGAGAAAGCGGCGACGAGAGGTCGCCCACATCCCCGTTCACCGTGTAGTCGAGCAGAACCACAGTGCCCCGCTCGCCGAGTTCCCGAAGCTCAGCGACGAGCTCGGGAACGCGGTGATCGAGCATCCACCGATAGGTCGGCAGATAGACCAGTCGCCGAGCCTCCTCGTAACCGAGCAGCCGCCCGTCAAGCCGATGCCCCAGCGGCGCCCCGAGCCGCCGCACCGTCCGTTTGATGCCCTTCATCGTCACGACGTCCAGCTTCGTGTAATCCTCCTCCTCCGCAGCGAACACCTTCAACGCCTGCCAAACCCCCTCGACAGACTGCGAGGTCCGCTCCGGATGCCCAGGCACCGGAATCCCGCCATGCGGATAGAACGGACTGAGCCGAACCCACGGCTCCTCTCCCCGAGAGGTCACATCAAGGATCAACGCATCAGGAAAGTCCCTGCGCAACGTGGTACGCCGACGGCTCGCAACATGAAGCGGCATGCCCCAACCAGACCACCCACGTCCGACAGTTCGCCTCAACATCGGCCGCATCCGCGAACGCCCTGCGCAGCCCTCTCGCGCGGCTAGTCACATCAGACGGCAAGAAGCCCCTCGACCGAGGTCGAGGGGCTTGCTTGTGGCGGCTAGTTGTACTGACCTGAGAGGTCCAGTTCAGCTAGAGGTCTAGCTCGCCAGCCTTGATCTGGCGGACCAGAGCTACTAGCTCAGTCTGGCTGAGAGTTAGACGAGGACCCATTGGGTCTTTGGAATCCCTGATCTCCACGGAGGTCGTGAGATCGGCGAGCTCTACGCAGTCGAATTCTCCAGTATGAGATGATTTGCGCCAATTGGGAAGTAGATTCATGACAGGCTCCGTAAGTACTTCCTGTCCGAGGTTGCCTCCACCCACCGTTACATAAACCTCTCTTGACTGCGGCTCCTGAGGCAGGTGAAGCTTCACACCGACTGCTGCATTCTCCTGCATCAGCCCTACCTTGGAGGCGATCATGAGCCTAGAATTCATCGGGAAAGATCCGCACAGCAGCCACGGGGAGTCGCCCACGGTCTGGGTCGCGCGGAGCGCCCATGAACTTGTGCTACAGGGATGGACGCTGGACGCCGAGATGCGCTCCATGTGCCTGGAGTCCGGCAGCATCCCAAGCCACGAAGAAGTGATCCGCGTTCCGGCGAGGATGGCCCCGTTGCTGCGAAGGGCTTTGGAGGTACTGGAAGGTGGGCAGCGCGCCGCAGATGGATGAAATCCCGCAGAGGCTCTCATTCGACGAATGGGTGTCGCTGTTCGGCTCCGGGACGCGGAGCCTTGCCCACTTGGAGATGCGCGACAGCTACCTGGTGGACTACGAGGACGAGCGCTACAAACGCTGGGTCGCTGGAGGCCGCACTGGGCCCCTCCCCCGAGAGGATCACCCCTGGTGGCGGCTGACGACTGAAACCACGGCCCGTGGTGTCTCGATGCGCCGAGCCCGGGTCGTCTCCGAACCCGTCAGCGAGTACATCGCCTTCGAGTACGCGGGTACGTGGCAGAACTTGGAGTCCGGCGAGCAGGTCCGCTGGCTCCCCCGGTCGCGCGCGTCGGCCATCGCCTTTCCCGGCAACGACTTCTGGCTCGTCGACGGGGAGCGCGTCCTCTTCCTGCTGTTCGACGGCACCGGCCGTCCCATCGGACGGCAGCTCTGCACCGATGACGCCGTGGTCACGCTCTGCTCAACCGCGTTCGAGCAGGTCTGGGGACTTGGAACCGATCACGCCGATTATCAGCTACCAGTCCGCTAGCGGCCAGCACGAATCCGAGCCGTGCGCAAGTCTCCGTCCTCCTCAGTCCAGGCCGCCAAGCAAGTGCTGGCGAATCGCCTTCGTGAGATCAGAGAGGAAGCAGGTCACACCGCCAAGTCGCTTGGCGAAGCGGTGAGGTGGCATCCCACCAAGGTCTCCAAGTTGGAGCACACCGTCACCTCGCCCTCGGCGGACGACATCCGTGTCTGGTGCGAAGCTTGTGGTGCGTCCGACCAGGTCGAAGACCTGATCGCCTCAGCGCGGAACGTCGAGTCGGCGTACGTGGAATGGCGGCGGATGGAACGCACCGGTCTGCGGCGCGTTCAGGAGGCCGCAGTGCCGCTCTATGAGCGGACCGAGTTGTTCCGGATCTACGAGCCCGCCTTGATGCCAGGTCTGCTCCAGACGCCCGAGTACGCGCGTGCCTTGATGCGCACCATTATCGACTTCAGCCGCATACCGGACGACCTTGACGGGGCGGTGGCGGCTCGCATCGCCCGCCAGCGCGTCCTTCGCGAGGGAAACCATCGGTTCGCCGTCGTCCTTGAGGAATCGGTCCTGCGGACCGCCTTCGGTGACAGCGAGATCATGGCCGGGCAGCTCGGGCATCTCCTGAGCGTGATGTCCATGACGAATATGTCACTTGGAATCATTCCAGCATGCAGCTTCCGCGAAGCCATGTGGCCGGTCAATGGATTCTGGCTGTTCGACTCCGAAAGGTTGACGACCGAACTACCGTCCGCACAGGTGACCGTCACACAACCTCGCGAACTGGAGGTCTATATCCGGACCTTCGACATGCTCCGCAGCATGGCGGTCTTCGGCGAACCCGCCCGAGCACTGGTGCTCAACGCCCTACAGATCTTTACCTGCCGGGGCGAGTAGCCGCGCTGCTGCATTCTGCTGCATTCTCCTGGACCCCAGGTCAAGCACTCGGTCATTGTCTGGTGACACAGAGTCGCCGACATGAGATCGGGAGGCAGTGGCCGTGTCCCTCAACAACCGCCGCATCAGCGACATTCCGCGCATTGAAGCGACTGATCCGCTTCCGGGTGCAGGGGAGCGGGTGGGGCGCTGGGCGGAGCCCTATCAGCAGGCCGAGACAGAACTGTGGACGGTGCACCTTCGGCTCCCCGAATTGCTGGGCAAAGATGCCCGCCTGGTGGACACGCTCACGGCTACTAACAGGGAAACTCTCGCTGCGCTTATGGAGCAGCAGGACGCCCTGGCCGCCAACGCCGGGTCGCGGGTGAGTCAGGCATGACCTCGCGGGTCGATGAGCGGGCCTCGGTCATGGTGGCGGTGCGGCACAAGTTGGCCGCCACGCCGAGTGTGCTGCCTGACGTGCGGTGTCTGGTTCGGGCGGCGGCCTGCGCCTACAACATCGGGACCGAGACCACCGAGGACGCCGTGCTGGTGGCCGTGGAGTTGGTCAGCAACGCCATCCGGGCGACCAGGCGACCGATCACCTTGCGGATGTTCGTCTCCAAGGACGGCTTCCACATCGAGGTCCACGACTTCGCCCATAACAAGCCCCGCAAGGGCGAACCCGATCTCACGATGCCCACCGAACCGGTCCCGGACGATGCGCCTGACCCGCATGGGTGGGGCATGACCATCGTGCAGGCCCTTTCCCGGCGCCACGGCGTCCGCAAGGAGCGCAGCGGCAAAACGGTATGGGCCGTGCTGCGCATCACCTCCGTCCGGCGCCCCAACCTCCCTGAACTCCTCCGGGCACGCGACGAGGCCGCCAGCGTGCCCGGAGGTCCACCCCCCACAACAGGAGACCCCCAATGCCGAAGAGAACAGCAGAGTTCGAAGCGCTCCTCACACCGGGCGAAGTCGCCAACATGTTCCGTGTCGACGCCAAGACCGTCACACGATGGGCACAACAAGGGAAGATCCCCTTCGTCTGGACGCTCGGCGGACACCGCCGCTACCCCGAGAAGAAGGTCCATGCACTTCTCGCTCGGGGCACCAGTCAGCGGAAGGTGTAACCAGGCCGAGGCGCGCGTGGGGCGGCGGGGGCGGTTCCGGACGCCATTCCTGGACGGCGACCACACCGGCTTCGAGCACGTCCAAGTCAGTGTTCGCGGCCGAGGAGCATGTGCGGGTGGCCCGGTCGAGCCGGTCGCCGAGGTTCACGTCGAGCTCGTTGATGAACTCCTGGAGGCGCGTGATGGCCTCCTCGCCGCTCCCGGTCTCGCCCCTTGAATTCGAACTCGACGAAGTGCCCTGGGTGCGCTGGCCGACAGCGCGGGTGCGGCTGGCGCAGCGTCAGTGGACGCGTTTATGCGACCGGGTACGGCAGGTGGGCAGTGGGTGCGAGCGGGAGGGCATGGCGCGGGGTCCCGCTGCGAGGTCTCCGGTGCGGCGGGTGGGTCAGTGGGTGCGCGCGGGCGGATGTGTTGGCCGCTTCGGGGGTGCCTTGCACGTCAGGGGGTGGTTTGTGGGGGGAGGTTGTTGATGATTTGGGTGAGGGTGAAGTCGAAGCGGTCGTGGCCGGTGCCGGAGGTCAGTTCGGACGCGTAGCGCCGGGTGTAGGGGAAGCGGTCGTCGGGCAGGGCGGTGAACCGGCCGACGAGTTCTTCGCGGCTGAGAACCCAGGTGTCTTCGTCGCGGCGTTGCCGTAGCTGGACGAGTGAGCGTTCCAGGGCGTAGCCGCTGACGTAGAGGGTGAGCGCGTCCCGAGTCCAGGCGGCGGTCTGGGGGTCGATGCCTCCGGCGAGCAGGATCGCCAGGATTCCCTCGCCGACCCGGAGCGTTTCGAGGTGGGTCGGGACCATTGCCAGCGCGGCGCGCGAAACGCCGGGGTACTTCAGGTACTGGTCGCGGATCTGGCCGTAGACATCGAGGATCTGCTCCCGCCACCTGGCCGGGTTCGGTTCGGGGAGTTCGATTTCGGTGCAGAGCCGGGCGATGAGCAGGTCGTCGAGGTCGTCCTTGTTGAGGATGTGCGCGTACAGCGAGGACGGCCCCGTGCCGAGCACGGCCGCGACCCGGCGGATCGTCAAAGCGTCGTAGCCCTCGGCCGCGATGACCTGGAGCGCGGCGTCGGTGATCCGGTCGGGTGTGATGGGCCTCTTGCGCCGGGTCGGCGGCGCGGAGTCGGGCTGCGGCGGCGCGTGGCGGGCGGCGCGTTCGGCCGCGCGGCGCCGGTGGGGATCGGCGGGCATGCGTCCCACTATAGCTTGACACGAACTTAGTTCGTCGCGTAGGAACTTAGTTCGTGAGTAACGAACTTAGTTCGCCAGCGGTGGCCCGGGTGGCCCCGCTTCCGCTCGGCCGCGCCTGGTCGGTGCTGGTGGTCGTGGTCCTCGCCGAGGTCATGGACCTGATCGACACCAGCGTCGCCAACCTCGCCGGTCCTTCAATCCGCGCCGACCTTGGCGGTGGGCCGATGACCCTGCAATGGGTGTTGTCCGCCTACACCGCGGCCTTCGCGCTCGGCCTGGTCACCTCCGGCAGGCTCGGTGACCTGGTCGGCCGCCGCCGGCTGTTCCTGATCGGCATGGGCGGCTTCACGATCGCGTCGCTGGCCTGCGGGCTCGCGCCCGGCGCCGGCCTGCTGATCGTCGCCCGGCTGTGCCAGGGGCTGTTCGGGGCGGTGATGATCCCGCAGGGCATGGCGCTGGTGAAGATCGCTTTCCCGCCGGAGCACCTGCGCAGGGCGCTGACGCCGTTCGGCCCGATCATGGGGCTGGCCATGGTCGCCGGGCCGATGCTCGCGGGCTGGCTGCTGCACCTGGGCCTGTTCGGGTGGCGCTCGATCTTTCTGATCAACGTTCCGTTCGGCGTCCTCGCCGCCGCGCTCGGCTGGTACGTCCTGCCACGGCACAGTGGTGAGGACCGTGCTGCGCGCCTCGACCTCACCGGCGTGAGCCTGCTCACGGCCGGTTCGGCGCTGCTGATCATGCCGCTCATCCAGGGCCGCGACCTGGGCTGGCCCCCGTGGAGCCTCGCGATGATCGCCGCGTCGCTGGTGGCGTTCGGGTTGTTCGTCGGGTCCGAACGCCGCAGCGACCATCCGGTCATCGCCCCGTCGCTGTTCGGCAGGCGCGGGTTCGTCGTCGGGCTGTTGATCGTCGCCGGGTTCTACGCCTCACTGAGCGCGTTCGTGCTGGTGATCAACCTGCTGATGCAGTCGGGCCTGGGATGGACGCCGCTGCGCACCGGCCTCGCGCTCGTCCCCTGGGCGGTGGGCACCGCGGGCGCGACGCTCTTGTCGGGCGCGGTGCTCGCCGAGCGGCTCGGACGCGCCAACCTGCGTCTGGGGCTCTCCATCGCCGTCGTCGGCCTGCTGGGTCTGTTGTGGTCCACCGCGCATTGGGGCGAGGCCATCACCATGGGGAGGCTGGCACCGGCCCTATTCGTGACCGGTATCGGCTCCGGGCTGTTGTTCATTCCCCTGTTCGACTACATCCTCGGGGACGCCCGCGCAGAGGAGGTCGGCACCGGTGCCGGAATGCTCAACGCCGCCCAGCAATTCGCGAGTGCGATCGGGGTCGCCGCGCTCGGCAGTGTCTTCTTCGCGAGGGTGGGACGGCCGTCTGCCTTGTCCTATATCGCGGCCGCCGAGCTGGTGTTCGGTGTCTGCGCCGGACTCTTTGCTCTGGTGCTCTTGCTGGTCGGGCTCCTGCCTAAGCATTCTCAGCAGGCCACCCATTAGCGTTCACGAAACGACAGCCATGGGGCGGTTGCCGGGTTCGGCTCGGAGAGCGCGCGCTGGTGGGGTTAGCCCTACCTCGGGACGTCCTGCCAGCCCCATGGGCGGGTGGCGATGGGGCACCATAGCGTTTTGCCTGCCCATGGCTGGGCTAGCCGAACGGGGGATTCGTGAAAAGAGTTGTCGTCGCGGCCGCGGCGGTCGGTCTGAGTATCACCGGACTCGCTACTACAAGTTTTTCCGCGGACGCGAGCGCGTCCGAAGCGTTCCGTCCGGCGAGTCTGAAGTGGCACACGTGCAGCGCCGACATCGTGGATGCCGTCAAACCTTATGACCGCATTGGCCCGGTCGCGGTCTCCAAAATCATCCAGTGCGCCGAGTTGGACGTCCCGCTCGACCACACCCGCCCGGACGGCCAGAAGATCACTCTCCAGCTGACCCGGACGCCGCATCAGGGCACCGGCAAGGCCAAGGGCGACATCGTGGTCAACCCGGGCGGCCCGGGCGGCAAGGGGTCGCTGTTCGGTCCCGCCTTCTACGCCCAGAATTCGGCGCCGATGCAAGCGGCCTACAACGTCATCGGGTTCGATCCGCGCGGCATCGGCTTCAGCAAACCCGCGCTCAGCTGCGATACCGGTTCCCGCAACGCTCCCCGGCCCGCCTACGGCCATGGGGCCGCCGAACTCGAAGCGACCTGGCTGAAGCGGTCGAAAGCATACGCCGACGCCTGCACCCGCAAATACGGCAAGGGTTCGCCGGTGAATATGCTCGACCACATGAAGACGATCGACGCGGTTCGCGACATGGACCTCATCCGTGCCGCCCTCGGCCGTAAGAAGCTCGACTTCTACGGTGGTTCCTACGGCACCTATCTCGGCCAGGTCTATGCCACGGTGTTCCCCAAGCGCGTCGGCAAGATGGTGCTGGACGGAAATGCCGGCCCGAGCAACGTCTGGTACAAAGCCCAGGGGCCCCAGAACGTGGCGTTCAACGAGAACATGGAGTACTACTTCGGCTGGCTGGCCCGGTACGACGACCGCTATCACTTGGGCAAGACCAAGGCGGCGGTACGCGATTTCTACTACGGGCTGGAGTCCAGGCTCACCAAGGCGCCCGTCGTGAAGAACGGTGTCGCGGTGGGCGCTGCCGAGCTCGTGGACACCGTCCAGAACGTCGCCTACCGGCGCGCCCAGGGCGTGTGGCACACCTACGCCGCCGGCCTGGCCGCCTATAAGTCCGGTGACATGGACACCTTCCTCGAAACCTTCGGCTCGAACACGACCGGCGGCCAGGACGACAACGAGTTCGCCGCCTACCTCGCCGTCCAGTGCAGCGACGTGAAGTGGCCGACGGACTGGCGGAAGTGGCGCGCCGACGCGGTTCGCATGGACCGCAAGGCGCCGTTCTACACCTGGTTCAATGTCTGGTACAACGCGCCCTGCATGTACTGGGGGGCCAAGCCGGGCACGCCGGTAAAGGTCGGGCAGACGCGGGATCTGCCCAAGAACATTCTGATGTTCCAGGCCACCCACGACGCGGCCTCCCCGTACGCGGACGCGCTGGAGTTGCAGGGAATCCTGAAGGCCCACCTGGTCATTCAGGACGGTGAGCGCACGCATTGCATCGTCCATCGCGGCGACCTCCGCCCGGGCGGCGTCGACTCCTACTTCGACGCCTACTGGCTGCGGGACGAACTGCCCGGCGAACGCACCGTGCACGTCTCCCAGCTCGGCGACCCGACCCCGCCGTCGCCGAACTCGTCCCCGGCGGTGCCCTCGCCCAGGGCCTGATCAAGAAGTGGCTTTCGAAGGGCCCTCGGTCGTCCGGGGGCCCTTCACGCATGACGCCGTCTCTCGGCGGGCCGAGCCGAGGGGGCTGCCGCCGCACCGGACCCGCCTTGTGGAAACCATGGTGATTCGTTTCCCGAGAGTTGCTCTCCGCACCGCGCCCGCCGGGTTGTTCCGCGATCCCGATTCCATTACTTTGCATATCTGGACGATCACTCTATGTAATCGCATGTCAGAGAATCGGGGAGCCATGTCGATCAGGCATTTCATTGGCGGCGCCATCGCACTGGCGGCCGTCGCGGCCGGGACCTTCGGCGGCGCGGGCACGGCGGCCGCCACCGCCCCGCCCGCCGCGGCACCGGCCGCCGCGGCACCGGCCGCGGTCAAAGGCGGGGGCGGGCACGGGGACGCCACGGCGCCGGAGCGGGTCCTGTCCAACAGCGCGCTCGTCCGGGCGTCCAAGGCCCTGGTGGATTCGGCGCACCGGCACGGGAACCAGCGCGTGACAATGGTCATCATGGAACGGTCGGGCGTCATCCGGCTCGTGGTCCGCACCCGGCAGGCGGGCCCGCAGACCTATGAATCCGCCAAACGCAAGGCCTACACCGCCGTGGCATTCGGCCAGCCGACCAGCGCCCTGAGCGGAAACGAAACGATCAAACAGATTCCCGGCACGCTCGTCCTGCCCGGTGGTGTCCCCGTCAAGCACAACGGCTTCCCCATCGCGGGGATCGGCGTCGGCGGCGCGCCCGACGGAAGGATCGACGAGGCCATCGCCAACGACGTCCTCGCCGCCATCGGCCACTGACCCGGCGGACAACCGCGGGTGGGGCCGCGCATTCGCGGCCCCACCCGGCTTCAAGGCCGGCCCGGAAGGACGTTGTGGGTGCGCCGAAGAATGTTGTCGGGGTCGTACCGCCGTTTGACGTCGGCCAGCCGCCGGTAGGTGTCGGCCGGATAGGCGGCCGCGACATCCGCCGGTTCGGCCGAGCCCAGGAATCCGACATAGGCGCCCGAGCCCAGAATGGCCACCCGCGACCACCGCCGCAACGCCTGGTCGAGCCGCCCGGGCGGCGCGTCCTCCGGAACCGGGAACGCGGCCGCCACCATCACCTCGGCGTCCCGGTGGGCGAAGGCGGTCGCGTCCCGGCCGACGCGCGCGGCCGCGCCGCCCAGGCCGCGTAGCGAGATCGCCGCTCCGCCGCCGGTGAACAGGTCGTTGACGGCGGTGACGCGCGCGGCGTCCAACGTGCTGAAGAAGGTGTTGCGCACCGCCATGCGCAGCCCGGGCGGCAGCGGCGAGACGTCCTCGAACACATCGACGTACGGCATGAGCCGGATGTCGTCGGAGACCACCGGGGCGAGCTCCCGGAACGGGCGCAGCGCCCGCTCCGCCTCGGCGTCGTCCGTACCGGCGAAGCAGCAGGTCAGCGTGACGCCTTCGGGGCGCCCCGGCATCGCCGGCATGAGGTTGAGCGTCGTGGTCAGCTTCTCGTCGCTGGCCCGGACGAGGTCGCGCCAGCCGGCGATCAGGCCCGGCAGGTCGTCGGCCCGGTAGCCGATCGTCCCGAAACGCACGGAGGTGATCGGCTGGGCGATGAAGTCGAAGCCGACCGCGACGCCGAAGTTCCCGCCGCCACCGCGCAGCGCCCAGAACAGGTCGGCGTGCTCGGCGGCGTCCGCGCCGATCATCCGGCCGTCCACGGTGACCATCTGCACGGCCGCCAGGCTGTCGATGACCAGTCCGTACCTGCGGACCATCCACCCGATACCGCCCCCGAGCGCCAGCCCGCCGACCCCCACCTGGTTGGTGTCCCCCGAGGTCAGAGCAAGACCGTGCCGGCTCAGCTTCGCGGCGACCGCGCCCCAGGTCGCGCCCGCGCCGACGCGGACCCGCCCGGACGCCGCGTCCAGCAGCCGCACGCCGTTGATCCGCCGCGTGTCGATGACCATTCCGTGCGTGTTCGTGCTCAGTCCCGCCATGCTGTGCCCGCCGGACCGCACCGTGACGGCCAGCCCGGCGTCGGACGCGTGCCGCAGCGCCGCCGCCACCCCCGCCGCGTCCCGAGGACGGACGACCAGGTCAGGGGTACCGTCCGCGAACAGGGCCGTCGCGGACTCGGCGTAGCCGTCCTCGCCCGGGAGGAGCACCTCCGCGACCTCGGCCAGGCCCGATGAGTGACGTTCACTGCTCAGGATGTGTGTCATGAGGCAGATGGTGCCTAGGACGGGGGCGTCGGGTCGTCCGGTAGGGGGCGTGTATTTCGCCTGCTCAGCGGGGAGGCGGCCGGTCGGCCGTGTACTGCGTGGGGAGTAGGCGGGAATCGGCCCGACGGGAGGATGCGCAGGTGAAACCGGCCCGTATGCTCGGAGAATGCGTAATGGTCGCGGCTTGCGGAGGCTCTACGGGGCCGGATGGCTCATCTCCGCGGGCGTCATGATCGTCGTCGCCCGCATGTGGCAGCTGCACCTGCGCGAGGTGGAGCAGCGGGCCGAGGAGGCGGAGCGGACCAAGGACGAGGCCGCCAGGCGCCGGGCCGTCGAGGAGCGGCTGCGCATCGCGCGGGAGCTGCACGACTCGCTCACCCACAGCATCTCAGTGATCCAGGTGCAGGCCGGCGTCGAGGTGCACCTGGCGGGCAAGCGCGGCGAGGAGGTGCCGCCCGCGCTGCTCGCGATCCAGGAGGCCAGCGCGGACGCGGGACGGGAGCTGCGGGCCACGCTCAGCGTCCTGCGCTCCAACGAGGAGGGCGACACCAGCGGGCTCGGCCAGCTGGAAAGCCTGGTCGGACGGGCGCGCACCGCCGGACAGCAGGTCACGCTGACCGTGACCGGCGCGCGCCGCCGCCTCGCGGGCGAGGTCGACCAGGCCGCCTACCGCATCGTCCAGGAGGCGCTCACCAACGTCTCGCGGCATGCCGCGGGCTCCCGCGCGACCGTCCAGCTGCATTACCGGCCGGACGAGCTGATCGTCCAGGTGGAGAACGACGGCGACGTGCCCGGCGCCGCGTCCGCCGGGCAGGGCCTCGGACTGATCGGCATGCGCGAGCGGGTCACCGAACTGGGCGGCCGCCTGGAAACAGGACCGCGCGGGGACGGCGGCTTCCGGGTGCGCGCCGAGCTGCCGACCCGGACGACGGCATGATCCGCGTCCTGCTCGCCGACGACCAGGTGCTGATCCGCAGCGGGATCCGCTCGCTGCTCGACGCCGAGGACGACATCGAAGTGGTCGGCGAGGCCGCCGACGGGCAGCAGGCGATCGCGCTCGCCCTGGACCACCGTCCCGACATCGCGTTGGTCGACATACAGATGCCGGTGCTGGACGGCATCGAGGCCACCCGGAAGATCGTCGCCGACCCGCGGCTGGCCGACGTCCGCGTCGTCATCCTCACCAACTACGGCCTGGACGAGTACATCTTCCGCGCGCTGCGCGCCGGCGCGAGCGGCTTCCTCCTCAAGGACACCCACCCCGCCGAACTGCTCCAGGCGCTCCGCGTCGCGGTGCGCGGCGACGCGCTCCTCTCCCCCGCCGTCACCCGGCGGCTGATCAGCGAGTTCGTCGCCCGTCCCCCGGACGTGCTGGCCGCGGTCGGCATGGAGTCGCTCACCAACCGCGAACGCGAGGTCGTCGCCCTGGTCGCCCGCGGCCTGAACAACGACGAGATCGCCGAGACCATGGTGCTCAGCCCCACCACCGCCAAGACCCACGTCAGCAGGGCGATGACCAAACTCGGCGCCCGCGACCGCGCCCAACTCGTCGTGTTCGCCTACCAGAGCGGCCTGGTCAGCCCCCGCGACCCCGCCCAGCCCCCCAACCCTCTCCGCTGATCACCATTCCGGCCCGCTATGGCGGGTTGGTAAAGATCTGGGATCGGGTGAACTCTTTTCGCCTTCACGACATCCTGACGCCCGCATTGGACCTTGGGTTCGGGGTGGGGCGGGTCGGATTGATCACGTCCAAGGGTCCCAACCTCTCCGGGGGAGGGCCGCATCTCACCCCGTACAGCGCGATCAAGAAGAGCGCGCACTGATGCGGGAGCGGGGACCCATGCGGAAGATCGTGATGACCGGAGCGGTTGCGGCACTGGCGCTCGGGCTGACCGCCTGCGGAAACGTCGGCGACACCGAGTCCGCCGCGACGCCCGCGGCGCCCACCGCGCCCACCGCTCCGCAGCGGCCGGGCGGCACGTCGACGCCGGGTGGCACGGCCGCGCCCAGCGGGCCCGCCACCCCCGGCGGCGCGTCCACTCCCAGGACGCCCGAGGGTGCGGGGGCCCCGACGGTCCGGCACACGCCGCTCGCGCAGCCGGGCGGCGAGCGCGCCAAGGAGGCGTGGGGCAAGCTGCGCTACCTGGCTCCGGGCAAGTTCACCGTCGGCAACGTCGTCTTCTTCACCGCCACCGACACCGTCGTGTACGTCGCCGGGGGCACCTGCCCGGACGGCACTCCGCCGCCGGCCGACGTCAGCAAGTGCTCCATCGACGGGTTCGACGAGTGGGTGCAGGCCGCGCCGCACAACGCCGTCGTGCGCTTCTCCGGCCAGGCCGCCACCATGATCCGCGAGACCCAGTAGTCGTATGGACGGTGGCGGACGCGCGGCCCGATCCGCCACCACCGTTGAGCGCTGTCGCGGCCCGGGCTGTGCGACGATCGGTCGATGCTGCGCAGCCTTGAGATCGGCGCGACGTTGTCCGGGGTCGAGAGCGCTCATCGCGACGGCCTGTTCTGGCAGCCGACGATCGAGCTGAGCCTGGACTGCTTCATCTGCGAGCGGGTGGGCCGGACGACCGCGATGAAGCTGGGCGACGAGCGGGCCGTCTGCCTCAGCCGGAGGGACCACAAGCACTTCACCGCGGCGCGGATCTCGGCGTTCGACGCGACGATCCAGGACGATCGGCTGGTGCTGCGGTCCGTGGTGGACTTCTGGTGGACGCCGTTCCGGGACGCCAAGCGGGGCACCGAGGCGACACCGCTGAGCCGGTGGGTCCGGCTGCATTACGGCTATTACTGCCCCCACAAGGAGGCGTCGGGGAAAGGGTCGGTGCAGACGAACCTGGTCCGGCCCTGGAGCCCGCGGTGCGCCCAATGCGAGACGGAGATCGCGGTGGACGCGGAGGCACCCTCGATCCGGCTCCTCGTCTGAGGTGGGCAATTTGTCCGCCTTATGGCGGGGGGTCGGGTTCGCCTGGTGAGCAATACCCTGGCCTGGGTGCTGGGTTGTGCTGTCCCGGCTATTGGAGTCGGGGCCGGGCGGACATCACTCCCCTGACCGAACCAGTGATTCGCGGCTCGCGATCATTTCGGGGAGGAGCCGGTCGCCATGGTCAATCCCGTGCCCCTGGAGAAGTTCAAGGGCGACACCGACGACGACAAGTTGACGGAGGCGCTGTCCTACGCGGCGGCGCAGACCCACAAGCCGGTCATCCTGCTCGGGGAGCACCGGCAGTACACGTTCGAGAAGCGGCGGAAGATGTACAACGGGTTCGCGCTCAGCGGGCCGCCGGTGTCGGGCAGCGAGTTCCGCTACAACGGCAAGGTGAAGCTGAACGTGCCGAAGTCCGGGTGGCTGGACATGTCCGGCGACCAGCTCAAGGGGATCTATATCGGCGACCTCTCGTTCGAGGGCAACGCCGAGACCTCGTTCTTCGTCGACAAGACGCACACCCAGACCGTGCTGTGGGCCAGCCACCTGAAGAACCTCGGCTTCTCACTGTTCAAGCACGTCATCTGGGGCGCGCACACCGCCGTCACCTTCTCCGGGCAGTGGGACGTCAACAACTGCTACGACACCGAGTTCAAGCTCTGGGGCTCCGACAACAACTACTGGACGGACGGGATGCTGCTGGACTCCCCCAACCATCCGGACGGGGAGCGATACCACATTTGGCTGCCGAACCTGAGCAAGAGCAACGTCGGGCCGGTCTTCGTCACCGGCATGGACAATGTCACGCCGATGCGCATCGACGGGGGGCGGGGCCTCGTCGTCAATGGCGCGCGGCTGGAGGCGCAGCAGGGGCATCCCACGTGGGGAAGCCAGCTCATCATCACGGGTGGGAAGTTCCTGCGGGTGCGGGACGTGTTCTTCTTCAACGGGATGAGCAATCCGGGTTCCACCGGGCATCCCGACGCGGCGCTCCACAAGGGCATCGTCACGATGACGGGTGGGAGCGACGTGGTCTTCGACGGCTGCATGTTCTCCAACGGAGACGGCCAGCAGAAGGGTTCGACACCCGCCGGGACGCCGCATCTGTACATCGGGGGCGGTGCGCGTATTCGGGTGCGCAATCACCAGTCGTCCGACACGCCGCAAATCGTGCGCGCGAAGTCCGTCTCCGCGCGCGTGTTCTATCTCGACTCCGACCTCAAGGTGACCGCCGGTTAGAGGGACCGCCGGTCAGAGGAAGGCGGGGCCCCGGAGTTCGAGGGTCTCGTTCAGCATCCGCTGGACGGTCTCGCGGACGCGGTCGGTGACGTCGAAGACCGCAGCCGGGTCGTCCGGGTCGTCGTCGTCCAGGGACATCGGCTCACCGAAGGCGATCATCCACTTGGACGGCAGCGGGACGAGGCCGACCGGCCCGAGCAGCGGGAACGTCGGGGTGACGGGGAAGTAGGGCAGGCCGAGCAGCCGGGCGAGCGGGCGCAGGTCGGCGAGCTTCGGGTAGATCTCCTCGGCGCCGACGATCGCGGCGGGGACGATCGGGACGCCCGACTCCAGCGCCGTCCGGGCGAAGCCGCCGCGTCCGAAGCGCTGGAGCTTGTAGCGGTCGGCGAAGGGTTTGCCGACGCCCTTGAAGCCCTCGGGGAAGACGCCGACCAGCTCGTCCTTGGCGAGCAGCCGGGACGCGTCGGCCGGGCAGGCGAGCGTGTGCCCGGCCTTGCGGGCCAGGTGGGCGAGCACGGGGACCTGGTACACGAGGTCGGCGCCGAGCAGCCGGAGGTCGCGCCCGGCGTTGTCGTGGACGGCGACCGACAGCATCAGCGCGTCGACCGGGATCGTTCCGGAGTGGTTGGCGACCACCAGCGCGCCGCCGCTCGGGATGTTCTCGACGCCGGAGACCTCCACGCGGAACCAGTGCTCGTAGAGCGCGCGCGCCATCGGGAGCAGGACGGTGCCGTTGAACTCGGGGTCGAAGCCGAACTCGTCCACCTCGTAGTCGCCCGCGAGGCGGCGGCGCAGGAAGGCGAGGCCGCGGTCGAGCAGGCCGTCCGGCTCCGGGCCGTCCGGCTCGGGCGGGCTCTGGTGGCGGGCCGCGTCCAGGGGGATGACCTCCGCGTCCAGGCTCATGGGCGACCTCCGCCGAGCACCGCGCCGAGCCGGTCCAGGAGGGTGCCCTCCGACGCGGCGAAGTCGGCGAACGCCTCCTCGGAGCTGTACTCGGGACGCCATCCCAGCTCGCGGACGAGCGCCGAGGTGTCGATCACGCGCCCGTGGGTCAGCCAGCGCAGCAGCTCGGGGGAGAAGCCCGACAGGCCCGCGAAGCGCCGTCCCATGTCGCCCAGCGCCGACAGCGACGCGGACGGAACGGGCACGTACGGGCGGCCCGCGCGGCGCAGCGCCTGCGACAGCAGCAGGACGCCGTCGCCCGCGACGTTGAAGCAGCCGGGGTGGTCCTCGACGGTCATGCGGCGCAGCACCTCGACGCCGTCACCGGTGTGGACGAACTGGAGCCGCGGGTCGAACCCGAGCACCGTCGGCACGACGGGCATGCGCAGGTAGCGCGTGAACGGCGAGTCGACGCCCGGGCCGAGGAAGTTCGCGAACCGCAGCACCGACACCGTCAGGTCGGGACGGCGCCGCCGGAGCCCGCGCACATAGCCCTCCACCTCGACCGCGTCCCTCGCGTAGCCGGACGTGGGCGCCTCGACGGGCTCGTCCGGCTCGGTGAAGACCGCCGGGTCCATCGGGGAGGAGCCGTAGACGGCCGCCGACGACCGCACGACGAGCTTGCGCGTGTCGGGCGAGCGCTGGCACGCGGCGAGCAGCCGCATGGTCCCGAGGGCGGTGGGCTCCTTCGAACCCGTGCCCGAGCCGGAACCGGAGCCCGTGCCGGAGCCGGCCAGGCCGAGGTGCACGACCGTGTCGACCCGCGCCGAGGTGACGATCTCGGTGAGGTCGGGCGTGCGGACGTCGACGCGGACGAACTCGGCGCGGCCGAGCGACGCCTTCGGTGACACCGTGTCGACGCCGATGACCCGCTCGACGCCCGGGTCGGACTGGAGGGTGTTCGCGACCCGCGCCCCCAGGAAACGGGAGACGCCCGTGACGAGGACGACACGGGCCGCGGCGGCGGGTATGCAGGACACTGTGCGCCCCACCCCTTACGGCTGAGTGGCCGGCGTGACTACTTCTTGTTACGACGCTGGATGCGCGTCTTCTTCAGCAGCTTGCGGTGCTTCTTCTTCGCCATCCGCTTGCGGCGCTTCTTGATGACAGAGCCCACGAGACCTCGCTCGGCGTATCGGGTGTTGTGCAGGAGACGGGCGTGCCGCAGGCGAGCTCACTCGGCACGCGCGCACGGTCCGCTGCCCAAGGGTACCGCTGTGGCGGTGGAGGTCAGGCCGCGCCCTCACCCGTCCCGGACATGGCGGAGCCGGCACCGCGCGTCGCGCGGCGCCGGGCACCGTTCCGGCGCGGGCCGGGCATGCCCGTCCCGCTGTCCGTGTCCTGACCGTCCCCGGCGCCGGACGCCAGGGGACATCGGCGATGCCCCCGGCCCCGGACACCGGTCCCGGTGACCAGGTGGCCACCGTCCGGTCCCTGTCCTCATTCCCCAGCTCCGGGACGTCGCGTCCCGATGCCCCCTGCACGGCCGGGTGTGGAGTCGCGGCGGAGGCGTGGATCGCCCCGCCCCTCCCCGTTAACCGGCTTCGATGTACGCGTCGCGCAGGTAGTCGTGAACGGCCTGCTCGGGGACCCGGAACGAGCGGCCCACGCGGATCGCGGGCAGCTCGCCTGAGTGGACGAGGCGGTAGACGGTCATCTTGGACACCCGCATCACCGAGGCCACTTCGGCCACGGTCAGGAACCTGACCTCACTGAGAGGTCGCTCGCCTGAGCTCATCGGACGCCCTCTTCCACACGTGCCGCGCACCGGCCCTTTGGGTGACTTTGATCACGCACGTGTACTTCCTCCAGCGTAAATCGCGTATCGGCAGTCGCAAGAGGGGAGTTCCACCCATTTCCGTATCCGGACCTGACCAGGGGGCCACAGGCATATGTCCACACACAGCGTGGACATGACGGCACATGGAGTGGCAGGACCACCTGTTGTCAACCAAAATCAGGTGATGACCTGCGTCTCGGGCGCGATCATCGGCTTCGCGCGGACACCAGCGTCCCACCACGGCGGCCCTGTCACAGGCAGTGACAGCCGCCCGGCCCTATCCGCGAGGTGAGGGAGGTCAGCCGGACGGGGTCAGCCCGGCGTGGGCCAGGAGGTAGGCCGTCATAGGGGCGTAATGGTGCGGCGATATGCCGTCGTCCAGCGGAACGACGACGTCGATCTTGCCTTCGGCGGCCCCGGCGAACAACGCGGGATCGTTACAGTCCGCGAACCCCACGGTGTCGATGCCGGCCTGCCC
This sequence comes from Actinomadura terrae, assembly GCF_022751215.1. Taxonomy (GTDB): domain Bacteria; phylum Actinomycetota; class Actinomycetes; order Streptosporangiales; family Streptosporangiaceae; genus Spirillospora; species Spirillospora terrae. The sequence goes on from NZ_JAICDG010000004.1 coordinate 221,678, forward strand.
GGCGGCGCCCGCCCAGCCGTGGTCGGCGATGGCCAGATCCGGCCAAACTTCGGTTTCTTCGCCCGTTGGCCCTCCGGGAGCGATAGAAGGCGCCCCACCATCAGACGCCAGCTCGCGGAGCATCGCCTCCATCGGATACGGGTCGTGGGTGTGGTGGGCGCGCCCGTCGTCGCCCTCCAGCATCGCGACCCCGCCCTCGGCGTAGACGATGCGGCGCGTCTCGGGGTCTCCCCAGCCCGGATCGATCTCGTACGTCCAGCCCTCGGCCGGGGTGAGGACGCGGCAGCCGGCACCGGCGAGGGCGCGCGCGACCGCCTGGTACAGCGGCGACAGGGTCGCCGGGTGGCCGGTGGCGATCACCACGGTCTCGGCGCGGCGGGCGGCGCGGCCGACGCGGGCGCCCATCGCCTCCAGCATGTCGAGCGTGATGTCGGGGTCGATGGTGTCGTCGCCGTACACGTGATGGGGGTCGGGGTCGACGCCGCAGCGCTCGACCATCATCTCCAGGACGCTCCGCTCCGTCCACGAGCTCTTGAGCTCCAGCCCGAACTGGTAGTACGGGGCGCCCTCGGCCATCAGCCGGTAGTGCTTGAGGTTGTTCTGCCGCGGGGTCGCCACATCGCCCGCGATCATCGTCTGGACGAGGTGCTCGCGCAGCTCGTCGCGTGCCGGTGCCGTCATGCCCGCTGCCGTCATCCCTGCCGTCGCCATCCCGGGTGTCGTTCGCCTTCGAGGGGTCGTTGTTGGAGGGTCGTCATTCGTCGGTCATGGGGTCGAGGCCGTGCTCGGGGAACACGGCCCGCCGGGTCGCGAGGACCGCCTGGTCGATCGGGCTGGCGGGGTCGTAACCGTCCCCCCAGCGCTGGACCTCGGCGACGTCGTTCCCGTCGGTCATGCGGCGCGGGGCGGTCTCGTCGGTCCGCCGCCGGACGAACTCGCGCCACCCGTCCGGCGTCGGCGTCTCCGGCGGGATCGGCGCGCCGGACGCCTCGGCCAGCAGGTGCGTCCACGCCCGCGGGACGACCTGGACCAGCTCGTATCCCCCGCCGCCGGTGACGATCCAGCGCCCGCCCGCGGTCTCGTGCGCGAGCCGGTGCAGGGCCGCGTAGGCGGCGCGCTGGCCGTCCACGCTGAGGACGAGGTGCGCGAGCGGGTCGAGCGCGTGCGCGTCCGCGCCGTGCTGGGTGACCAGCACCTGCGGGCGGAACCGGCGCAGCAGCGGCGGGACGACCGCCTCGAACGCGCGCAGCCAGGGCCGGTCGCCGGTGCCGGGCGGCAGCGCCACGTTGACCGCCGCGCCCGCCGCGCCGGGGCCGCCCGACTCATTCGGGAAGCCGGTGCCGGGGAACAGCGTCCGCGGGGTCTCGTGCAGGCTGATCGTGAGGACGCGCGGGTCGTCGTAGAACGCGTCCTGGACGCCGTCGCCGTGGTGGACGTCGATGTCCACGTACGCGACGCGTTCGGCGCCCTGCTCCAGCAGCCACGCGATGGCGATCGCCGGATCGTTGTAGACGCAGAACCCGCTCGCGGCGCCGCTGAGCGCGTGGTGCAGGCCGCCGGAGATGTTCGCGGCGTGCTCGGCGGCGCCCGTCCACACCGCCTCCGCCGCCGCGACCGAGGCGCCCGCGACCAGCGCGGACGCGTCGTGCATACCGGGGAAGACGGGGTTGTCGGGGGTCCCGAGCCCGAGCCTGTGCTCGGGCAGGCCGGTGGCGCCCGCCTGCTTGACCGCCGCGATGTAGGGCTTCTCGTGGACGAGCCCGAGCAGCGCGTCGTCCGCCGCCTCGAACCCGGTGACCCGCACGTTCGGCCGTTCCGTCACGCCCAGCTCGCGGGCCAGCGCCATCGTCAGCTCGACCCGGACGGGGTTCATCGGGTGGCCGGAGCCGAAGTCGTAGGAGATGAGCCGGTCGTCCCACAGGATCGTGAGCCCGCACCCGGCCGGCTCGGCGGACGGGGGCGGGGCGGCACTGCTCATGACCTCACGGTATCGCGGCTGCCGCGTGGCGTGGATCACACGGCCTGTGGCCTTAGCGGCGGCCGGCGGGCTCGTGCGGGCGGGACGCCTCGGCGCGGCTCCCCGTCCGGGTGAGCGCGAACCCGGCCAGCGCGGCCAGCGTCGCGATGCTCTCACCGACGAGGCTGATCGTCTTCTCGGTGTACCAGACGGGCTCGTGCATGTCGGGGAGCGGTCCAAGCGCGCCCGTATCGACGTAGTAGTAGAGCAGCAGCGCACCGACGGCGCTGCCCGCGACGAGGAACGCCAGCGCGTACGACCAGCGGCGGGCGTAGGTGAGGACCACGACGGCCGTCACCGCCGCCACCGCCGCCTGGATCCGGAACAGGAGGTCCCCGTCGATCGATCCGCCCTGGACGTAGGCCATGTCCGGGGCGAACCTCCAGTGCACGATGGCGTCGGCCGCGAGCCCCGCGGCCACCAGCAGGCGGATGATGAGTCCCATATCCGTAACACGGGCGAAAGCCCAGTCTCGGCTCAAATGTTGGGAGATGAACTTCTCTCCGGGGCCATACCCGATTCCGTGAGATTTCACCGCCCCGCCCGCCGCGGCCTCGCGGGTCAGCCGCTCGCCAGTTCCCGTCCCCGGTCGCGGGCCGCCTCGATCGCCTCCAGGACGGCGGCGCGGACGCCGTGCCGCTCCAGCTCGCGGATCGCGGAGATCGTCGTCCCGCCCGGGGAGGTGACGGCCTCGCGCAGCAGCACGGGGTGCTCGCCCGAGTCCCGCAGCATGATCGCGGCGCCCACCGCCGACTGGATCACCATCTCCAGCGCGGCGGCGCGCGGCATGCCGAGCAGGATGCCCGCGTCCACCATCGCCTCGACCAGGTAGTAGAAGTAGGCGGGGCCGCTGCCCGACAGCGCTGTCGCGCCGTCCTGGAGCGACTCGGGGATGCGCAGCACCTTCCCGACCGGCGACAGCAGCTCCTCGGCGAGCTTGAGGTGCTCCTCCCCCGCGTGCGCGCCCGCGGAGATCACGCTCATCGCCTCGTCCACGTGGACGGGCGTGTTCGACATGACGCGGACGACCGGGACGCCGTCCGGCAGCCGCTGCTCGATGAACGGGGTCGTGATGCCCGCCGCCATCGAGACGACCAGCCGCCCGGGCGGGACGTGCGGGCCGATCTCGTCCAGCAGGGCGCCCATGTCCTGCGGTTTCACGGCGAGGACGAGCGTGCCCGCCTGCGCGGCGGCCTCCGCGTTCGTGACGATCTGGACGCCGTACCGCTCGCGCAGCATCGCGCCGCGCTCCTCGCGGCGCGTGGTCGCCATCAGCTCCGACGGGCGGCGCCCGGCCCGCAGCACCCCGGACAGCAGTGCCTCGCCCATCTTCCCGGCACCCAGAATCGCGATCATCGGCATATACCTTGACGTGGGACTTCGTTGACCGCCCCAGCCTATCCAGGGGTCACGAGCGCCCGACGACGGATCGCATGAGGAGCCGCAGGTTCGCGGGGCGCTCGGCGAGGCGCCGCATGAAGTAGGCGTACCACTCGCGCCCGTACGCGACGTACACGCGGACGGCCGCGCCCTGCCCGGCCAGGCGCCGCTGCTCCTGCGGGCGGACCCCGTAGAGCATCTGGTACTCGAACGTGTCGGCGTCCCGCGCGTGCAGGACGGCCAGCGCCTGGGCGATGTCGATCAGGCGGGGGTCGTGCGTGGCGAGCATCGGGTAGCCCTTGCCCGCCATGAGCACCTTCATACAGCGGACGAAGGACTTGTCGATGTCCTCCTTGCCGGTGAAGGCGATCGGCTCGGGTGCGGCGTAGGCGCCCTTGCACAACCTCACCCGCGACCCCTCGTAGGCGAGCTCCGCGCAGTGCTCCTCGGCCCGCCGCAGATACGCCTGGACGACCGCGCCCGTGTCGGGGAAGTCGCGCCGCAGCTCCTGGACGACGCGGAGCGTGGAGTCGACGGTGGTGTGGTCCTCCATGTCGAGCGTGACCGTCGTCCCGGCGGACCGGGCGGCGGTGCTGACGCGGCGCGCGTTGTCGAGCGCGAGCGCCTCGTCCACGGTCTGGCCGATCGCCGACAGCTTCAGCGAGACCTCGGCGCGGGGGCCGAGCGGCGCCCCGTCCAGCCGCGCGTCACCGAGCCGCCGGAGCAGCTCGACGTAGTGCCGGACGTTCGCCTCGGCGCGCTCGCGGTCGGTCGTGTGCTCGCCGAGGACGTCGAGCGTGACCAGCAGCCCCTCGGCGGTGAGCTGCTCGGTGACGCGCGCCGCGTCCTCGATCGTCTCGCCCGCGATGAACCGCCGGACCACCTCACCGGTGAACGGCGCGGTCTCCACGACCCGGCGCGCGCCGCCGCTGCGGGACGCGGCCAGCAAAGCCTGCCGAAGCACTGACGAACCCCCTGTCGCTCGTCACCAGGGTAAACCCGGGATCTCAGGACACGGTGCCGAGGTTGTTGCCGCCGCCGTGCTGCCGCACGTATTCGGGCATCTCCGCGGTCTTCACGGCGTCGAACAGCGCCTTCGACTTCGCCGCGTCCAGCAGGACCACGCTCTGCTTGCCGCGCATGCCGGTGCCCCGGAACGGCGTCGTCATGAACGTCACATCGGACGCGCGCAGGTGGCGCAGGCTCAGCGCGAGCGAGCGCAGCTTGCCGCCGGACACGCTCTCGTCCACGCTGATCGACTTGGTGAACGCCGACAGGAACCGGTCGAGCTTCAGCGGGTTGGTCAGCGTGCCGCCCGCCGCCGCCTGCTTGGCGAGCGCGCTGAGGAACGCCTGCTGCCGCCGGATCCGGTCGAAGTCGCCGTTCGGCAGGTTGTAGCGCTGCCGGACGAACAGCAGCGCCTTCTCGCCGTCGAGCTTCTGCCGTCCGGCCTGCCAGTTCACCTTGCGGGCCGGGTCGTACACGCTCTGCTTGATGTCGACGGTGACGCCGCCGAGCGCGTCGGTCATCGACTTGAACCCCTCGAAGTCGATGGCGCCGTAGTGGTCGATGCGGACCCCGGTCAGGTTCTCCATCGTCTTGATCAGCAGCCTCGGCCCGCCGAACGAGAACGCGGCGTTGATCTTCTGGTTGCCGTAGCCGGGGATCTCCACCCACGAGTCGCGGGGGAACGAGACGACGTAGGCCTTGCTGCGGTCGGCCGGCAGGTGCAGCATCATGATCGTGTCGGTGCGCTGCTGGCCGGGCTTCCACACGTTGCCGCCGTCGCCGGTCGTGGCGGCCTCGGCGCGCGAGTCCGACCCGACGAGCAGCCAGTTCTCGGTTCCGGCGACGTTCGGGCCCGGCCGCCGGGCGCCGTCCTCGGGCAGCGCGTCCTTGATCCGGCCGATGTTGCCGTTGTAGGACGACTGGCGCTGCCAGACCAGCCCGCCGAGCCCCGCGACGACCAGCGCGAAGAACACCCCGACCGCGATCAGGACGCGCGGCCAGCGGCGCTTGCGCGGCTTGCGATGACCCGGGGAACCCCCGTCCGGACCGTCGGGCCCGTCGCCGAGACCCGGCAGACCCCCGATCCCGGACGGCGCCGCCGGAGCCGTGACGCCGGGACCCCCGTGCGGCGGCACGGGCGCGTCGGGTGGCCGGGGCGCGGAGGGGCCGGGGAGGTCTGACGGGGTCATGGCGCCGGAGATTACCAGCCGATGCGTGCTGGAAGACCCGGGTCGGGGCAGGGTGTCCGGATCAGGCAGCGCCCCGGGGATCAGGCAGCGCTCAGGCCGTGCGGCGGCGGAGCGTGGCCGCGCCGAGCACGAGCGCGACGATCGTGAACCCGGCGATGACCGCGATGTCCACGGCGAGGTCCCCGGTGAAGTCGGGATGCGCGCTGATCTCCCGCATGCCCTCCACCGCGTACGTCAGCGGCAGGACGTCGGAGATCCCCTCCAGCCAGGACGCCATGTCGCCGCGCGGGACGATCAGCCCGCACAGCAGCAGCTGCGGCAGCACGAACGCGGGCATGAACTGGACGGCCTGGAACTCCGTCCGCGCGAACGCGCTCGCGAACAGCCCGAGCGCCATGCCGAGCAGCGCGTCCAGCACCGCGACGACGACGAGCGAGGTCAGCGACCCGGCCAGGTCCAGGCCGAGCCAGGTCAGCGAGATCAGCAGCACGACGCCGACCTGGACGAGCGTGACGAGCCCGAACGCCAGCGCGTACCCGAGCAGCAGGTCGAGCTTGCCGGTGGGCATGGTCATCAGCCGCTCCAGCGTCCCGCCCGTCCGCTCGCGCAGCGTCGCGACGCTGGTCACGATGAACATGATCAGGAACGGGAACAGGCCGAGCAGCAGCGGGCCGATCCGGTCGAACAGCGCGGGCTGGTCGAACACGTACCGCAGCAGGATCATCAGCAGGCTCGGCACGCCGACGAGCATGGCGAGCGTGCGGTGGTCGTTCTTCAGCTGGGCGAGGATGCGGCGCGTCGTCGCCAGCGTGATCGACAGGCTCATCGAGGGCTCCCCGCGCGTTCGGTGATCAGGTGGAGGAAGGCGCCCTCCAGGTCGTCCGCGCCCGTCCTCTCCCGAAGGGCGCGGGGCGTGCCGTCCGCGAGGATCTGGCCCTCGCGCATCAGCAGGAGCCGGTCGGTGCGTCCGGCCTCGTCCATCACGTGGCTGGACACGACCAGCGTCGTGCCGCGGTCGGCCAGCTCGCGGAACAGCTCCCACAGCTCCTCCCGCAGGACGGGGTCGAGGCCGACGGTCGGCTCGTCCAGCACGAGCAGCTCCGGCTCGCCGAGCAGCGCGACCGCGAGGTTGGCCCGGTTGAGCTGCCCGCCCGACAGCGTCGCCACGACCTGGTCGCGGCTGCGGCCGAGCCCGACCTCGTCGATCACCCGGGCCACGTCGCTACGCGGCGCGCCGAGCACGGACGCGAAGTACCGCAGGTTCTCGGCGACGCTGAGGTCCGCGTAGACGGCGGGCGACTGCGTCGCGTACCCGACGCGGCGCCGCAGGCCGCGCGAGCCTGCGGGGTCGCCGAGCACGGTCACGGTCCCGCTCTTGACGATCTGCACGCCGACCAGCGCCCGGATCAGCGTCGTCTTCCCGCAGCCGCTCGGCCCGAGCAGCCCGAGCACCGAGCCGCGCGGGACGTCGAACGTCAGCCCGTGCAGCACCTCCCGGCCGCCGCGGACGACCCGCAGGTCCCGCACGTCGACCGCCGGACTAGAACTCATCATGTGTTGAATTTAAGCCGCGGCGAGGGCCCGGGTCAAGACATGCGGGGACGGCGGAGGACGTGACCACGGCGGCCAGGACGGCGAGGCCGGGCCGAGGCATGGGGGGGACGACGGGCGGGTGATGTTCCCGTCCGTCCCGGAAAAGAGGGGTCAGCCGAGGTAGCGCTGGAGCGTGGGGGCGACGAGGGCGATCAGCTCGTCCTCGGGCGCGGAGGCGATCGGCTCGACCCGCACGACATAGCGGACGATCATCAGCCCGATCAGCTGGCCCGCCGCGGCCTGGGCGTTCAGCAGTGGCACGTCGGTCGCCTCGCCGACGCGTCCGAACATCGCGGAGGTGACGAACTCGCGCAGCAGCGCGGCGGCGCGCTCGTTGGTCATCGCCGAGCGGAGCATGGCCAGCAGCGGCGCGCGGCGCTCGGGATCGCTCCAGACCTCCAGGAAGACGCGGACCATCGTCTCGCCGAGCCGGTCGCGGGGCGCGGCGAGGATGCGCGGCAGCAGGACGGCCGGGTCCACCGGGAAGCGCATGGCCTCGATGAACACGCCCTCCTTGTTGCCGAAGAAATGGTGCACGAGCGCCGGATCGACGTCGGCGGCGCGCGCGATGGCGCGCAGCGACGCGCCGTCGTAGCCCTTCTCGGCGAACAGCTCGCGGGCCTCGGCGAGGATCGTCTCGCGCGTCTCGCTGCGCCCGGGCCGGCGGCCTGGCCCCCGCGAGGGCCTGGTCGCCTCGGTCACCGCGTTCCCCGCGTTCCCCGCAGGGTGACCTCGCCGCGCGAGCTGACCTGCCAGGTGCGGTCGGCGGCCGCGAGGTGCAGGCGGGCGAAGGCCAGCGCCTCGGCGAGGTCCTCCATCCGCTCGGGACGGCCCGCCGCGCGCCGCGTGTTGACCTCCAGCACGACATGCCCCCGGAACCCGCCCTCGGCGAGGTTCTCCAGCATCGGCCCGCAGGGCTGGGCGCCCCGCCCCGGGACGAGGTGCTCGTCCTTGTTGGTGACGCCCATGCCGTCGGCCAGGTGGAGGTGGCGGAGCCGGTCGCCGAGGCTCGCGGCCATGTCCAGGGCGTCCGAACCCGACACCGCCGTGTGGGACATGTCGAGCGTCACGTGCGGGTAGTCCTGGTCGACCGGGTTCCAGTCGGGGAGGTACATCCCGGCCTCGGCGCCGCGCGCCTTCAGCGGGAACATGTTCTCGACCGCGAACAGGACGTCCGTCTCGTCCTGCATGCGGGCGAGGCCCTCGACGAACTCCTTCGCATAGTCGCGCTGCCAGCGGAACGGCGGGTGGACGACGACGACCTCCGCGCCCAATTCCTCCGCGACCTCCTTGGAGCGCACGAGCTTGCCCCAGGGCTCGCGTCCCCAGACCCGCTGGGTGAGCAGCAGGCACGGCGCGTGGATCGACCGGATCGGGACCTGGTGGTAGTCGGAGAGGCGGCGCAGGACGTTGAGGTCCTGCGAGGACGCGTCGGTGGAGACCATCACCTCGACACCGTCGTACCCGAGCAGGGCGGCGATCTCGAAGGCGCTCGGGACCTTCTCCGGATAGACCGACGCCGTCGACAGCGTGATCGGCGCGTCCGGCACGCGCAGGGCCGGTGCGAACGCGCCGTTGTACTCCGCGGTCAAGGCTCCCTCGCCAGGAATCTTCGCCAATGTTTCGTACCGAAAGCCTATGCGCACTGGGCGCCGATCCGACCCTCGCCCAGAGTGATCCTCGTTGCCCTCGCTATCACTCTCCAGTGCCACATGCGTGCGGCGGGGCTACGCTCTGCTGGCGTGGCCGAGATTGCTCCGGGGGCGGTGCCGAGCCCGAACATCTGGAACTCCCCGCGCGTGTACGAGGTGGAGAACCGCGCGGTCGACCCGGACGGGGTGCTGGAGGCGGCGATGCGCGCCGTCCGTCCGTGGCGGGACTCGACCGTGCTGGACCTCGGCTGCGGAACCGGCTTCCACCTGCCCTTCTTCGCCCGCGAGGCGAGCCAGGTGATCGGGGTCGAACCGCATGCGGGGCTCGCCGCGATGGCACGGCGGCGCGTGCGGGACCTGCCGAACGTGACCGTCCGCGTGGGCGCGGCGCAGGCACTCCCCCTGCCGGACGCGTCGGTGGACGTCGTCCATGTCCGCTGGGCCTACTTTTTCGGGCCTGGATGCGAGCCCGGCCTGGCGGAACTGGACCGGGTCGTCCGGCGCGGCGGCGCGATCATGATCATCGACAACGACGCGACGCGCTCGACGTTCGGCGGCTGGTTCCGGCGCGGCCTGCCGAAGTACGACCCCGGCGCGGTGGAGCGTTTCTGGACGCGGCGCGGCTACCAGCGGGAACCCCTCATGATCCGCTGGTCGTTCCAGAGCCGGAGCGACCTGGCGGACGTGCTGCGCATCGAGTTCCCGCCCAAGCTCGCCGACGCCTTCCTACGCGAGCACGAGGGCCTCGACGTGGACTACGCAGTAAACCTGTGGTGGCGCCGCCCGTAACCCCGCGGCGGCATATGTGAACCTGTGGAGCGCCGCCCGCGAAGCTGTGGTGGCGGCACCCGTGATCCTGCGGCGGCAGCGCCCCCGATCCTTTGGGCGCTCCCGTGACCCTGCGGCGGCGCCCGCGAACCCGTGGTGGCGGCGCCCGCGAACCCGTGGTGGCGGCGCCCGTGAACACCTGGTGGCGGCACCCGCGAACCCGTGGTGGCGGCGCCCGTGAACACCTGGTGGCGGCGCTCGCGAACCCGTGGGGGCGGCGCCCGTCAATGGTGACTGGTCGGTCATGCCTCGGCTCTACTAGACTTCCCGTACAACAACAGCCCTTCGCAGGCGGTGCCGCCTTCGTCTCGGCCGGCGTCCGCGACCCCAGGATGGGAGGAACCGGCCATGGGCCGTGCCGCCAGGACGAGCCGAACCCTGCTGGCCGCCGGAGTGATCGGCGCCGCGGGCGCGGGCGCCGGGCTCGCCGCCCAGCGCCGCGCCCTGCGCCGCTTCCAGCTGCGCCCCGACCCCTTCGCGGGCGAGCCGTTCGGCTCGCTGCGCGGGCGGCCCGTCCCCGTCCGCGCGGACGACGGGACCCGCCTGTACGCCGAGATCGACGGCGCCGACCGCACCGACCTCGCCGTCGTCTTCACCCACGGCTGGACCCTCACCCAGGACTCCTGGCACTTCCAGCGCAAGGCCCTGCGCGGCCACGGCCGCCTCGTGTTCTGGGACCACCGCGGCCACGGCCGCTCGTCCGGCGGCGCCCGCGACGGGTACACCGTCCACCGCCTCGCCCGCGACCTCGCCGCCGTCATCGAGGCCACCGTCCCCGCCGGGACGCCGGTCGTCCTCGTCGGCCACTCGATGGGCGGCATGACGATCATGCGCTACGCGGACGAGCACCCGGAGCTGATCGGCGACCGCATCGTCGCCGCCGCGCTGGTGTGCACCTCCTCCGGCGGGCTCGGCGAGGTCACGCTCGGCATGCCCGCCCTGCTCGCGCGCGCGTCGCAGCGCGTCCTGCCCGGCGCGCTGCGCGCCGCGGGCGCCGGGTCCGCGGTGATCGACCGCGTCCGCCACCTCGGCCGGGACGGCTCCGTCCTGCTCAAGGACAAGGTCGCCTTCGGCCCCGACGCGGGCCCCGCCGCCGTCGCGTTCGCCGACCAGATGATGAGCGACACCCGCACCGACGCCTACCTCGACTACTTCCGCTCCATGATCACCACCCATGTGATCAGCGACTGCGCCGCCCTCGACGGCATCGACACCCTGGTCATCGGCGCCGAGCACGACCGTCTCACACCGGTCGGACACAGCCACAAGATCGCCGGCTGCATCCCGTCCGCGCGACTGGAGATCATCCGGGCCGCGGGCCACATGGCCATGCTGGAACGCCCCGACACCGTCTCCACGCACCTCGCCGAGTTGATCGCGAGAGCCCGCGCGAATGTCGGTGGCGGGCTCTAGGCTCCGGCCTATGGCGAAGGCGAAGACGGCGGCCAAGGCGGCCTACCGGTGTTCCGACTGCGGCTGGCAGACGTCCAAGTGGGTCGGGCGCTGCGGCGAGTGCCAGACGTGGGGGACGGTCACCGAGGCCGCGTCGGCGACGCCCGCGCGGGTCGTGAGCGCGGGCCCGGTCAGCGCGCCCGCCCGTCCGATCGGGCAGGTCGACGTCCGCTCCGCCAAGACCAAGCCGACCGGGCTGGACGAGCTCGACCGCGTCCTCGGCGGCGGCATCGTGCCCGGCGCCGTCCTGCTGCTCGCGGGCGAACCGGGCATCGGCAAGTCGACGCTGCTGCTGGAGGTCGCGGCGCTCGCCTCCGGGACGAACACGACCGAGACCTCCCCCGTCCTGTACGTGACGGGCGAGGAGTCGGCGGAGCAGGTGCGGCTGCGCGCCGACCGGGTCGGCGCGATCACCGACCACCTCTACCTCGCGGCGGAGACGGAGCTGTCGGCCGTCCTCGGGCACGTCGAGGCCGTCCAGCCGACGCTGCTCGTCGTCGACTCCATCCAGACCATCGGAACCTCCGAGGTCGACGGCGCGCCCGGCGGCGTCACGCAGATCCGCGAGGTCGCCGCCAACCTCATCCGGGTCGCCAAGGAGCGCGGCATCACGGTCGTGCTCGTCGGCCACGTCACCAAGGAGGGCGCGATCGCCGGGCCGCGCCTGCTGGAGCACCTCGTCGACGTCGTGCTCTACTTCGAGGGCGACCGGCACTCCCGGCTCCGCATGATCCGCGCCGTGAAGAACCGCTACGGCCCCACCGACGAACTCGGCTGCTTCGACCTCTCGGAGGTCGGCATCGTCGGCCTGCCCGACCCGAGCGGGCTGTTCCTCACCCGCCGCGACGAACCCGTCCCCGGCACCTGCGTCACCGTCACGCTGGAGGGCCGCCGCCCGCTCGTCGCCGAGGTGCAGTCGCTCGTCGCCAAGTCGCACCTGCCCTCGCCGCGCCGCGCGACCTCGGGCCTCGACACCTCGCGCGTCGCGATGGTCCTCGCCGTCCTCGCGCAGCGCTGCAAGATCTCGATGCACGAGCAGGACGTCTACGTCTCCACCGTCGGCGGCGTCCGGCTCACCGAGACCTCCGTCGACCTCGCGCTCGCGCTCGCCGTCGCCGGGTCCACGGTCGAGCAGTCGCTGTCCAACACCCTGATCGCGCTCGGCGAGGTCGGGCTCGCGGGCGAGGCGCGGATCGTCCCGGGCGTCCAGCGGCGGCTCGCCGAGGCCGCCCGGCTCGGCTTCAAGTACGCCGTCGTCCCGCGCGGCTCCCTCGAACTGGCCGACGGCTCCCCGCTCAAACGCGCCGATCCGCAGCTGTCCAGCTACGAGGGGATGAAGGTGATGGAGGTCGACAGCATCCAGCAAGCACTTCAGGTCGCCTTTACGGCGCCCTGAGCCGGGTAGCGCCAGAGTATTACTGCACGCAACAGGTGGTTGCGACCAGGGGAGGAACCAGCAGAGCGCCCTCCTCGGTAAACTGACGCCGTCCAGCGACCTCCGGGGGCCAGGTGCCAGCACACGACAAGGGTCATGACGAACGACGCCGCGCCACACTCGCCGCGGTTGCCCCGGGCACCCAGATCCGGGACGGACTGGAACGCATCCTCCGGGGCCACACCGGCGGGTTGATCGTGCTCGGCTACGACAAGACGGTCGAGGAGCTGTGCTCGGGGGGCTTCGAACTCGACGTCGAGTTCTCCGCCACCCGCCTGCGCGAGCTCGCGAAGATGGACGGCGCCATCGTCCTCGACGGCAACCACGGCCGGATCGTGCGCGCCGCCGTCCACCTCGTACCGGACTCCACCATCCCCACCGAGGAGTCGGGGACCCGCCACCGCACCGCGGAGCGCGTCGCCCGCCAGACCAGCTTCCCGGTCATCTCGGTCAGCCAGTCGATGCACATCATCGCGTTGTACCTCGACGGCATCCGCTACGTCCTGGAGGACTCCGCCGCGATCCTCTCCAAGGCCAACCAGGCCCTCGCCACGCTCGAGCGCTACAAGCTCCGGCTGGACGAGGTGTCGGGCACCCTCTCGGCCCTGGAGATCGAGGATCTCGTCACCGTCCGCGACGTCAGCGCAGTCGTCCAGCGGCTGGAGATGGTGCGCCGCATCGCCGACGAGATCGAGGGCTACGTCGTCGAGCTCGGCACCGACGGACGCCTCCTGTCCCTCCAGCTCGACGAGCTGGTCTCCGGCGTCGACGTCGACCGCGAGCTGATCGTCCGCGACTACCCCTCCGCCGACACCCGCGCCCGCGGCGTGACCGCGATCCTGTCCGCGCTGGACGTCCTGTCGGCCAACGAGCTGCTCGACCTGTCCACGGTCGCCGAGGTCATGGGCTTCGCCGGCCCGGACGCGCTCGACCTGCCCGTCAGCCCCAAGGGCTTCCGCCTGCTCGCCAAGGTCCCGCGCCTGCCGAGCATGGTCGTCGAACGCCTCGTCGAGCACTTCGGCGGACTCCAGAAACTCCTCGCCGCCAGCATCGACGACCTCCAGGCCGTCGGCGGCGTCGGCGAATCCCGCGCCCGCAGCGTCCGCGAGGGCCTGTCCCGCCTGGCCGAATCCTCCATCCTCGAACGCTACGTCTAACCCCGCCCACCCCACCCGCCCCGCAACGCTTCCGCGAACACCCATCCGGCGGCCCCGACAAGTCGACACCCCCCGCGACCCCCGGGCGAAAGCGTGTCCGAACTCGGACGAGCCCCCGGGGCCCGCCATGCGCGAACCGCACCCTTCCGTGAACGTCCGCCCTGCACCCCTGGCAACACCGACGCCCTAGGCGGCTCTCGGTCCGGAGCGGGTCGAATCGCGCCGCTCCCGTGAACACCAAGTCCCGCGCCTCCTAGCGAAACCGACGCCCCAGGCCAGACCCCGGCGGAAGCGGCTCGACCTCTGACGAGCCTCCCAAGGCCGCCCGCGCGCCACACTCGCTTTCCCATGAACGCCCGTCCCCTGGCCCCTGGCGAAACCAACGCCCTTGGGCAGATCCCGGGCGGTAGCGGTTCGCCTTCGACGAGCCCCCCGAAAAGCCCCCGCGCGAACCGCCCCGCTGCCGCGAACACTTGCCTGCCCTCCTGGCAAAAGCCGATACCCCAGGGGACCCGGCGGGAGAAGGACGACCTCGGACGAGCCTCCCCAAGGCCGCCCGCGCGCCACACCTCGCTTACCCGCGAACGCTCGTTCTACAGCTTCCTGGCAAGTCAACGCCCCTTGGCCAGATCCCCGTGCTGGAGCGCGCCGACGTCGGACAAACCTCCCGCAACTGCCCTCACGAACCGCGAGGCTTCCGCGAACAGCGCCCTGCGGCCCCTGGCAAAACCGACGCTCCTGGGCGGTGTCCTGGACGGGAGCGGTTCGGCCTCTGGCGAGCCTCCCGAAGGCTGCCTGCGCGAACCTGTGGCGCTTCCCCTGGACGCCCGTCATGCGCGTCCTGGGTAGATCCCGGGGGCGGAGCGGGTCGGCCTCGGACGTTTCCCTCGGGCGCCGGGTCAGCGGAGGTGGAAGATTTGCTTCTCGGCGCCCTTCAGCGCGGCGGTGTAGGTGCCTGGACGGACGCGGGCGCCCGCGCAGCCGCGCCGCCGGTCCCAGCCGATGGTGTCGACGTAGGGGATGCCGCGACGCAACGTCCGGCGGGCCTTGTCGCCGCCCGCCCGGCAGTGGGCGGACGACCAGATGCGGTCATCGCCCGACGCGACGCGGACGTCGAGCGACCCCGCGTCCCACGTGCACTCGTTCTCGCCCGCGTTGACAACGGAGACACGGAAGCGCGGCGCGTCCCGTCCGGCATAGGTGTCGCGGGCCGTGGTCAGGCTGACGACCAGGTTCTTTCCAGCGCAGGGGGCACCGTCCGCGACGGGCTCGGCGCGCGGGACGACGGTCCGCGTGACGGTGACGGTCGGCATCGCGGTCGGGGGCGGACCGTTCCGGGTGGCGTTCGTGTGCCCACCTGGCTCGCCCTCCCCGCCCGTGCACGCCCACGCCAGGACGCCGACCGCTGCGAGGGCACCGGCGAGGGCCACGATCCGGCGCCGCCAGTACCGGTCGAGCCTGAAATCACGTCCGGTATCCGCCCCCATACGATCAGTATGCATTCGCGGAACCGGTGCGAGGCCGCGACCCGCCGCGTGCCACAATGGCGATCCGCCATGAACTCCACCTACCTCGACCCGATCCTCGGCTGGTACGAGGCGAACGCCCGTGACCTGCCGTGGCGCGCCGCCGACGCCACCCCGTGGGGCGTGCTGGTCAGCGAGATCATGCTCCAGCAGACGCCGGTCGCGCGCGTCCTGCCCGTCTGGCACGAGTGGATGGCGCGCTGGCCCACACCGCCCGATCTGGCCGCCGAACCGTCCGGCGAGGCGGTCCGCGCGTGGGGACGGCTCGGCTACCCGCGCCGCGCGCTGCGCCTGCACGAGAGCGCCCGCGCGATCACCGAGCGGCACGGCGGCGCGGTACCGTCCGTCCACGAGGATCTGCTGGCACTGCCCGGCATCGGCTCCTACACGGCTGCCGCCGTGGCCAGTTTCGCCTTCCGGCAGCGCCATGCTGTGCTGGACACCAACGTCCGGCGCGTCCTCGCCCGGCTGCTCGGCGGCGTGGAGTACCCGCCGAAGGCGCAGACCAAGGCCGAGGTGCGGCTCGCCGAGTCGCTGCTGCCGCTCGACCCGCCGACCGCCGCGCGCTGGGCCGTCGCCGTCATGGAACTCGGCGCGCTGGTCTGCACCGCGCGGGCGCCCCGCTGCGTCGACTGCCCGGTCATCGCGTCCTGCGCCTGGCAGCGCGAGGGCCGCCCCGCCTACGACGGCCCACCGCGCCGCGGCCAGACCTACGCGGGCACCGACCGGCAGTGCCGGGGGCGGCTCCTCGCCGTCCTGCGCGACGCCGAGGGCCCGGTCGAGAAGCCCGCGCTCGACGCCGTCTGGTCCGACGCCGTCCAACGCGAACGCGCGCTGGACACCCTGGTCGCGGACGGCCTGGTGGACCCCCTCCACGACGGCCGCTACGCCCTACCCGCTCACTGAAGAGTCCCGGCTTTGGTCGTTGTTCATTGAGGTCCCAGCTCAAGCCTTCGCCTAGCGGCTCGTGCCTCGGCGGGCGGCCCGCGTGACCGCCGAGGTTGCTGGCGGGATGTCCTAGCCGCCACGCGGACCCTCCAAGGAATGCCCGGCAGGTGGGAGCCGCCACCTGCGTCCACCCACCAAGCCGAGGCGTGGCGCGCACAACCGACCCCCACCAGCGGAAGCTCAGCGCGGGTTCGACGGGTGCCAGACGATACACACGCCGCCTAGCGCATGTTTCGAAGTCGCCTAAAGGGTCGCGCGGGCACGCAGCTCACCGGTGGGGGCGGGACTTGATGGACACCGTCCGGCAGACACCCGCCAGGTGGTGGCCTGGCGGGCGTCTCACTCCGTGCTTGCTCAGTGGCGGTGCTTCTCGTAGGCGTCGATCAGACGGCCGAGCTTTGCGAACTTCTCGGTGTAGGAGAACGGGTAGATACCGGGCGGGGTGGCGGGACGTCCGGCGTCCACGTACTGCGTGCCCAGGTTGGAGAACACGACGACGACGTAGGAGCGACCGCCCTTGCCTGGCAGGGCCCGGACGATGCCCGCGTCCGCGGCGGTGTTGTTCACCCAGCCGGTCTTGTGCGCGAACGAGACCTCGGCCTTCTCATTGCACGGACGGACGTCCCGGCCGAACTTGTTGCCGTCGACGGTCACCGTCCCGTCCGCGCCGATCCAGCGGGAGGGCACGGCGTTCGGGATGCCGGGCGCCGGGTAGTCGCCGCCGCACCAGTTCGCGGACGACAGCATGTCGTTGAAGCCCTGCTGCACCAGTTCGTCCTTGAAGAACTTGCGGGACTCCGCGCTCAGGACCGCGCTGGTCACCGGCTTGCCGTTGGGCGCCGTCCACACCCGTCCGGGGGCGCCGTTGACGAGGGTCAGCAGCTTGGCCGTGTCCAGCGAGCTCATCGTGATCGAGTTGGACCAGCGCCCGCCGTTGACCGGGTTCGTGCCCTTGAGCTGGAGCGTCTCCAGGCCGAGGTCCTGGAACGTCTGGTTCAGCGGGTCGATGGCCTGGTGGTCGTGCAGCATCTTGATCAGCGCGCAGGACGCGCCGTTGGAGGAGTAGGTGAGCGAGGCGTCCATGTACTGCCGGATGGTCTTCCTGCTCGCACCCCCGCACAGGGAGCTGATCTGCGCGGGCTCGTAGGAGTAGGTGTCGTCCAGCTTGATCGTGCCCTGGTCGGCCAGCCGCAGCACGCCGAAGTTGACCATCAGTTTCAGCACTGACGCCGGGTAGTCGAGCATGTGGTCGATGGGCGCGTTCTCCCTGCCCGGAACCACGTCGATCGTGCCCTGGCCCTTGTTCTTGTACCAGCCGGCGTCGTCCCACTGCCGCCAGCGGACGCTCGTGGTGGAGAGGTTCCGGTCGACCGGAACCACGACGCCGTTCTTGTAGAGCGGGCTCATCAACACCGTGCCGGACGAGACGGGCCGCCCCCGCCGGTCCAGTTCGATGACGGTCGCGTCCAGCTGCGGCTGCTGGACGATCGGCTGCGGCGCGGCGGCGGTGGACACCCGAGCCCGCGGATCGCGGTCCTTGTCCACCGGGTTCTGCTGGACGCGCGCCTGCGCCGAGCTGGGCGGCGCCGTGTCCAGCACCTCCTGGAACTTCAGATCGTCCATGGCCTGCCGCAAATGCCGCCCGACCTTGCTCGTCCCCCGCACGTCAGCCGAAGCCTGCCCGGTGGCGCTCCCCAGCAGCGCCGCCGCGGTCACGATCCCCATGGCGCCGTACGCCCATGTACGCCTCAATGGACCTCCCCCTCCTGCGGACCAAGACAAGATCATCATAGGAAGGGGCCGGACGTCCGCGCAGGGGATGCCAGTAGTTCACGGTATTCCGATCCCGGCCGCGCGTGCCCGAAGCTCGGACCGGACCAGTTCCAGCAGCCGTCCCGACCAGTTCCGTCCCCGCGCCGCCCAATGGTCGGAATCCATGCCGCTGTAGCTGATCGGGGCGTCGCCCGTCCCGATCAGGATCTCGGCGAGTTCGGGATGCTGGGCGAACTTCGCGCGTTGCAGGCCCGCCATGACGGCCGTCCGCGCGTCCGGCCAGCTCTCGACCCGCGCCGACTCCGCCGCCAGTTTCCGCGCTTCGTGCGGAGTCTCGGCCTCCCGAATCCGCTCCCGCGCCCCGGCATCGGCCGTGGAAAGCGCCCAATACGCGTGCGACACGGACGGATAGACGACTCCCCCGACCTCGATCGGCGCCGGGTACTCGTCCTGCAACACGTCGAGACCCGCCTTTTCGGGAGGCCCTTGAGGGGACACCCGTTTACCCAGGTGAACCGTCCCCGCGACCGGATTCTCGGGGTCATCCGCAGGCCGCCTATTCGCGAACTCCGTGCGGACACGGTCACGCTCCGCGAAATACCGCAGCGCATCCTCCCGCATGGATTCGGTGACGACCTCGTCGTCCTGGAACCAGCCCCCTATCGGGGGTTCCCCGATATCGGTGGCCAGGACGACCAGCGGCCAGTCCTTCCGGTCCATGTCGCCGAGCGCGTAGTGGCGCTTGTGCTCTGGAATCGCGAGATACGCCTCCCGCAACGCGCGCCGGTCGCCCTCCTCCCGCGTCTCCAGGTAACGGTCGAGCCTGGTCAGGCACCGCTTGGCCGAGTCCGGACGATCGTTGAGCCGCTCGATATCGTCGGCGACCTCGCCCAGCAGCATCTCGGACGTGAGCCAGAAATTCGCGTCGGCGGCCTTCCACCGCCCCAACTCGAACGCGCTGACCTCGGCGCCTTCCGGCACCTCCAGGACGACCCACCCGCTGTCGAGTTTGCGGCGCAGCCCGTCCATATCGACCCACTCCCAACAGTGGATCGCGCCGTCCGCGTAGATCTGGAGGCTCGTCAGGTGGTACGAGACATTGTGAATGAAGACCGGGCGCGTCACGCCCTCGATGCGCCGCCCGTCCGCGACGCGGTAGATCCGGTCCATGCCCCCGCCAACTCATAGGTGTCGCCGAAGCATGGCGCCCCGCCCGAGGCCAGGTCAACGGGCATAAACCAACGCCCCCCAATCACACGGGCCGAATACGGTGCATAACGCGATCTGCTCGCCCCCGGCTCCGTTCTGGCGAGGGCTTGCTTGGTTAGGGGCCTGTTAGCTGGATCGGGTGAGAGGCGCGGATTTCTCGGAGGAAGGGGTCGTTGTCGTCCTGCCACTGCGCGACCGTGCGGACGACGGGGTGGACGGGGAGGCCGAGCCTCGCCGCTGCTTGCTGGGCGGCGTCGAAGGCCACCTCTGGGCCGATGTCGCCGATCACCAGCACCTCGACGTCGCCCGGCGGGTCGCCCTGGACGTCCTCGTAGCGCCTGGCCCAGGCGCCGAACAGGTGGAGTTCGCGGACGGCGGGGAGCCGTCCGAACACGTCCGCCACAACCGTCGCGGGGCCGAAGGTCAGCATGATCAGCTGGGCGAGCGGCTCGTAGAGCGGGCTGGTCGTGTCGCGGACCACCACCCGGCCCGCGAGGGTGCGGCGGAGGGTGACGACGCCAGCGTGCGCCAGCGATTCGACTTCGCGCATCACCGAGCCCAGGTCGCTGCGGAGCATCACCGCGAGGTCGAGCATGGTGGTCTCCCGCTCCGGGCCCAGCAGTATGCGGGCGAGCAGTTCGCCCTGGAATCGGGACCGAAATATCGGCGGTTGGGGCGGCAGGGGCGCCCGAAGCTCTCGCAGGAAGGCATCCGGGACGCGCCGCTTCCGCCGCCGCCGGAATTCAGCCGCCGAACCAACCAGATTCGATCGCATGTTCGAATAGTACGGTTCCCCTCCGACATTCGGCCGGAGACGCGGCCCCGCGTCCTCAACGGGCCTCAGGGGCGCGCAGGCGCGCGTGCCCCCTCTCGGAGGTTCAACGACCTCAGGGGCGATTCTGGAGCGCCCTGGCTTCATCTGTGGGGCGTGCGCGGCTTCGCCTCCTGGTCGTGGTCGCCGAGCACCCCACCCGCAAAGAAATTTGGGAGGCGGTGTCGGATCGGGGGCGTGCTGTTCGTAGCCGGGTTGAGAGGCTCCACACAAGCGCTGTCACGACCACAGGAGATGCCGACGATGTCGCACCCGCTGGCCAAGATCCACCGTATGTCCGAGCTCGTCGAGCCGATCGGAACCGTGACGTTCTCCGAGATGCCGAACGAGGCGTTCATGGCCCTGGGCATGCGCAACTACTGGGACGGCTACTTCGCGGGTCGGGCCGCACCGCTGGGGCTGGCGTCGGCCGAGGTGGTACACGCGGTCTTCTACAACTTCGCCGACGGCGAGGTGGCACGCCACATCCCCTGGGTCTGGGGGAAGACCACCCCGCAGGAGGCGATCGCCGTGCGCGAGCACGGCAGCGCCGCCGCGTTGCGGCAGATGATCGGGAAGCTGGCCGACTCCCCCGGCCTGGTGCGGGCCGCCGACCTGGCCACCCGGGCGGGAACCAGCGCGCCGACCGAGGGCCGGGTCCTGTACGCCGGGCTCCGGGCGCTCGAGGTGCCCGAGGAACCGGTGGCCAGGCTCTGGCACGCGGCGACGCTGCTGCGGGAGCACCGCGGGGACGGCCACAACGCCGCCCTCGTCGCCCACGGCATCGGCGGCACCGAAGCCCACGTCCTCATGGCCCTGTCCCTCGGGATGAAGGCGGAGCGGTTCGGCCGGATCCACCACCTGCCCAAGGCGCGGCTCGCCGCCGTCGTCGACGGCCTGCGCGACCGCGGCCTCGTGGACGCCGACGGCGGGTTCACCGACGCCGGCCGGGAGACCAAGGAGCGGATCGAGGCCCTCACCGACGAGCTGGCGGCGGCACCGTACGACGTGCTCGGCACGGACGAACTCGACGAGCTGATCGCACGGCTCGAACCGATCGCCGCCGCCCTGCAAGCCCACAACGACTGAGCGGGGCGTTCGAGCCTCGGCGCGCATACCTGAGCGCGCCCGTCCGTCCGTAGCCCGGACAACGCGCGAAGGGCCCGCGCCGCGTGAGCGGAGCGGGCCCTTCGGCGGGCGGTCAGTCCTTGTTGAAGTTGACCGCGCCCTCGATCGGGGGCGGGCTGTCGGGAACCGTGGACGGCTTCGGGACGCCCTTGAACGTGAACTTGGCTTCCTCGCCGGAGCCCTCGACGCCGACGATGACGATCTGCCCGGCCTTGAGCTCGTTGTAGAGGATCTTCTCGGACAGGTTGTCCTCGATCTCGCGCTGGATCGTGCGGCGCAGCGGACGGGCGCCGAGCACGGGGTCATAGCCCCGCTCGGCCAGCAGGTCCTTGGCCTCCTGGCGCAGCTCGATCCCCATGTCGCGGTCGCGGAGCCGCTCGTCCACCCGGGCGATCATCAGGTCGACGATCTGGATGATCTCCTTCGGGGTGAGCTGGTGGAAGACGACCGTGTCGTCGACGCGGTTGAGGAACTCGGGACGGAAGTGCTGCTTGAGCTCCTCGCCGACCTTGGCCTTCATCCGCTCGTAGGAGCCCTGCTCGTCGTTCGCGCGAGCGAAGCCCATCGAGACGCCCTTGGAGATGTCCTTGGACCCCAGGTTCGTCGTCATGATGATGACGGTGTTCTTGAAGTCCACGACGCGGCCCTGGGCGTCGGTGAGGCGGCCGTCCTCCAGGATCTGCAACAGGCTGTTGAAGATGTCCTGGTGGGCCTTCTCGATCTCGTCGAACAGCACGACCGAGAACGGCTTGCGGCGGACCTTCTCGGTGAGCTGGCCGCCCTCCTCGTACCCGACGTAGCCGGGCGGGGAGCCGAACAGCCGCGAGACGGTGTGCTTCTCCATGAACTCGGACATGTCGAGCTGGATCAGCGCGTCCTCGTCGCCGAACAGGAACTCGGCGAGCGTCTTGGACAGCTCGGTCTTACCGACGCCGGACGGGCCGGCGAAGATGAACGAGCCGCCGGGACGCTTGGGGTCCTTCAGGCCCGCGCGGGTGCGGCGGATCGACTGGGAGAGCGCCTTGATGGCGTCCTCCTGGCCGATGACCCGCTTGTGGAGCTCGTCCTCCATGCGCAGCAGGCGGGTCTGCTCCTCCTCGGTCAGCTTGAAGACCGGGATGCCGGTGGCGGTGGCGAGGACCTCGGCGATCAGCTCGTCGGTGACCTCGGCGACGACGTCCATGTCGCCGGCCTTCCACTCCTTCTCCCGCTGGGCCTTCTGGCCGAGGAGCTGCTTCTCGGAGTCGCGGAGCGCGGCGGCCTTCTCGAAGTCCTGCGCGTCGATCGCGGACTCCTTCTCGCGCCGGACGTCGGCGATCTTCTCGTCGTACTCGCGCAGGTCCGGCGGCGCGGTCATCCGGCGGATGCGCATGCGGGAGCCGGCCTCGTCGATGAGGTCGATCGCCTTGTCGGGCAGGAACCGGTCGCTGATGTAGCGGTCGGCGAGCTGGGCGGCCGCGACCAGGGCGCTGTCGGTGATCGACACGCGGTGGTGCGCCTCGTAGCGGTCCCGCAGGCCCTTGAGGATCTCGATCGTGTGCGACAGCGACGGCTCGGCGACCTGGATGGGCTGGAAGCGGCGCTCGAGCGCGGCGTCCTTCTCCAGGTGCTTGCGGTACTCGTCCAGAGTGGTGGCGCCGATCGTCTGAAGCTCGCCGCGCGCCAGCATGGGCTTCAGGATGGACGCGGCGTCGATGGCGCCCTCGGCGGCGCCCGCGCCGACGAGCGTGTGCAGCTCGTCGATGAACAGGATGATGTCGCCGCGGGTGCGGATCTCCTTCAGGACCTTCTTCAGGCGCTCCTCGAAGTCACCGCGGTACCGGGAGCCGGCGACCAGCGCGCCGAGGTCGAGGGTGTAGAGCTGCTTGTCCTTGAGCGTCTCGGGGACCTCGCCCTTGACGATCTTCTGCGCGAGGCCCTCGACGACGGCGGTCTTGCCGACGCCGGGCTCGCCCACCAGGACGGGGTTGTTCTTGGTGCGGCGGGACAGCACCTGCATGACCCGCTCGATCTCCTTGTCCCGGCCGATGACCGGGTCGAGCTTGCCCTCCCGCGCGGCCTGCGTCAGGTTGCGGCCGAACTGGTCGAGCACAAGGGAGGTGGAGGGCGCGGACTCCGAAGGACCGCCGGAGGCGGCCGGCTCCTTGCCCTGGTAGCCGTGCAGCAACTGGATGACCTGCTGGCGCACCCGGTTGAGGTCGGCGCCGAGCTTCACAAGGACCTGGGCGGCGACGCCCTCGCCCTCACGGATCAGCCCCAGCAGAATGTGCTCGGTGCCGATGTAGTTGTGGCCGAGCTGCAGCGCCTCGCGCAGGGACAGCTCAAGGACCTTCTTGGCGCGCGGAGTGAACGGGATGTGGCCCGACGGCGCCTGCTGGCCCTGACCAATGATCTCCTCGACCTGCTGGCGCACCGCCTCAAGGCTGATCCCCAGGCTCTCCAATGCCTTGGCAGCGACACCCTCGCCCTCGTGGATCAGACCAAGGAGGATGTGCTCGGTGCCGATGTAGTTGTGGTTGAGCATCCTGGCCTCTTCCTGAGCCAGGACGACAACCCGCCGCGCGCGGTCGGTGAACCTCTCGAACATCTCGTCGCTCCTCACAGAGCGGTTGGGCAGAGTCCGGAACGTCCGGAACTGTCCTTCCGCATGCTAGCCCGCCCCGAGAAGGCCGCCCGGTGCACTCCCACCAGGAGACGTTCCCCAGCTAAGCGCTGTTCAGTCTCATCCAACTACCGTATCGGTGCGTCATGTTCCCGCTACGCCCCAAGCGAACGAGGGGTTTCCGCAGGTCGGCCAAGGCACGTCCGAGGGTCGCCGAATGGGGCGGTCTCGCCCCGCGCGCCCCGGTCTACCTCACCCCGGTCGCGACAAACCCGCCGGACGCTACGCCACAAGCGAACGGCAACCCGGGCGCCGGCGGCCGCCATCACGCGACCGCACAGACAAACGGCGTCTTTGTATGTGTAACGCCCCCGCCCGACGAAGGCATCCCGCCACGACGGACATCTCCCGTGTGATCAGCCGCCGCGAGCACCGATGCCACATGATCAATTCCGGGACGGATGTTCCGCTGTTCCGTGCGCGAGATGGGCGACCGCAGAACAACGGCGGACGGCGGCCGCGCGGCTCCGGATGACAGCGCACGAACAAACAACGCGCCCTGCCCGGACGGCCAACAGCGGCCCGGGCGGCGCGAGAGCTCGCCGCTCTAGAGACAGCGAAGCGCTAGAGGCGAGGCCGCGCTAGACAGCGCTGCGTTAGAGAGAGGGCGTTGCGCTTGAGGCGGCGCGGGGCCCACGACTAACAACGCGGCCGTACAAGGCTTCGGCACCGCCCAACGATCAAGGGCGGGCGGCGGCGCCTGACTGGCCATGGACAAACAACATCCTGGCCGCCCGGCGACAGATGATCGGCGGCCGGGGCGCAGAACAAGCCGCGCACAAGAAGCGGTGCCGTCTCGGCGGTGCATGACAACAGCGCGTCCGCGCGAGAAGTCGGGTTCGTCCGACGACCGATGACCGACGGCCGGCCCATGACAAGGGCTCGCTCTCACGAGAAGCTAACGGCCCGTCTCACGAAGAGAGACGGGCCGTTGGCGGACGAGCGGATCAGTTGGCCGCCTCGTACTGTTCGATCACCGTGGCCGGGATCCTGCCGCGCTCATTGACCTTGATGCCATTGTTCTTGGCCCAGGCGCGGATCTCGGCGCTGCGCTCTCGGCTGGACGCGCCGCGCTGGCGGCGCCGGCGGGTACCCGTGCCCGCCTTGCGCGACTTCTCCACGAACGGGTGCAGGGAATCCCGCAGCTTCTTTGCGTTGGAGCCACTCAAGTCGATCTCGTAGGAGGCGCCGTCGATCGAGAACGCTACGGTCTCGTCCGCCTCGCCACCGTCGAGGTCGTCGACGAGAAGCACCTGAACCTTCTGTGCCATGGGGACAGACCTTTCGGCTGGAGCAAACTTGCATTCGGTTGACAAAGATATACCGAGAACTCCGCCGATGACAATTCAACGTCGTGATGAAGCGCCCGCCCGGCGGTAACGTTGAGTAATCGGAACCGCCGAATCCGCCATGACCGCCCACGACGCCGGGCATGACGGCTCCGCGCCGCGGCAATTGTCCGGGTGGACCTGCCCGCGACGGGGATTTCGGCGTGACCGGCGTCACTGCCCACCCGTCCTGACCTGGGCCGCCGATCGCGGATTGGACAGGGTTTCGGGGTGTCCAGGCTTTCCGGGACAGCGCCGTCCGACGGAAAAGAGCCCGCTCGGACCTTAACAGGCCAGGCCTGCCGACCCGGCCCGAACCTATAACCCCGACGTAACGGACTTACCGCACCGCAGGGGAATACGCGGCCTGCCCGAGGCCCCTGTCCACGGGGGGTTCCACCCCGCTCACCGGCCCATGTCGCTGGATAACGGCGAGTGCGGCGCCGGCGAAATCTCTTGCCATGACATCGTGACGGGAAGTCACGATCCGCTATCCCCGCGCAACGTCGCGCGGACAGTCGATCCCGATATCAGCGGATAAGCGGCACAATCCCACCTC
Source organism: Actinomadura terrae (assembly GCF_022751215.1). GTDB lineage: Bacteria > Actinomycetota > Actinomycetes > Streptosporangiales > Streptosporangiaceae > Spirillospora > Spirillospora terrae. The sequence continues at coordinate 247,334 of NZ_JAICDG010000004.1, forward strand.
CTGCCCTGCTTCTTCAACCCCCTCGCGGAACCTGGACCAGACCAGACCAGTCCGCCCGGCGCGATCCACCGGCTACGCGGCCCGAAAGGCTCGTTCCAAGCGAGACGTCGTCCCATGCACGGTTAGTCCTTCGCCCTATGAAGCCTGGCCGTCACCGGCGCGTGAAGCGCGCCACAAAGCGGAGGGGGCATCCGGGACAGGACACATCCGTCCCGATTCGGGGCCGTAACCGGAACGAGTGTCACATTCCCCCCGAGAGCACCGATTCCCACCCACCTGCGGGTCTCCTTAGGACGCACCCGGGCACGCTTGTGCGCCGGAGCGGGAACGACGACCACGGCGAACCGAAAGCCGTGCCTGGACGCTCCCTAACGTCCACCCGCGGGACGCGCTAACGCCCACCTGCGGCCTCGCGAGTGGATCTGTGAACGGACCTCGTCCGACCCAACCGCCGTAGGCCCCGCGCCGCTATCGAGAGCTCCTAACCTGATCCTAAAGTGAACGGGCCCTCCCATATGTGCCCGGTATACAGAACGCGCATACGGCTCTATCGGAAGCACCACGTTGAACTGTCCACCGGAACGTTCCTTTGAGACCTGGCGGCCACCCTGCCGCCGGCCACGGCCGAGCATGGACCGGAGAAACGCGCATCTCGGCGGTGACGCCGGAAAGCCCGCCTGCGCGGCTGAGGAGCCGCTTGAGAACCGGTGGAGCCTCCCGGGCGCCCTGCATGGCACTCAGGGCCTTACGGACGCCTACGCGGCCGTCAGCAACGGCCTGACAGCGCGCGACATGATGACGTGAAGTACCCGACCGAAAGGGCGTCCGCGCCCCGGAGACCGTCTACTCGGGAGTGGACGTGCGGGGGCGTTTGCGAACCTGGGTGTCCAGGAGCCGGTCGTGGCCCGCCTGGCGGCCGTTGCCCTCGAAGAGCAGCCCCGCGTTCACCACCCAGAAGACTCCGGCGAGCAGGCCGAGCACCGGCACCGGCCGGACGGCGACGGGCAGCGCGTACAACGCCGCGCGGGCCAGGGAGCGCAGGACCCCCAACCGGGCGGGACGCGGCCCGGTGGCGGGGACGACCTCGATGCCGGCGAAGCGCTTGCCCAGCGTCCGGCCCCAGACGGCCAGCTGGACGGCGTCGTAGACGAGCAGGCAGCCCGCGACGGCGGGCGGCGCCACCACGTCCACCCGGCTCCCGGAGACCAGCTCGCGGACGACGATGATGACGGGCAGGCCGACGATGAGCGTGTCGACGATGCGGGCGAGCAGCCGCTGTCCGGGCTCCGCGAGCCCCTCCGCTCCGGCGGCCCCTTCAGCGAACTCGGCGGGCTCGGCGGCCTCACCGGACCGGTCCGGCTCCATGGGCCCTCCGGCGGGCTCCTCGGCGCTCCCAGCGGCCCTATCCGGCTCGGCCGGCTCGGCGGGCGCATCAGGCTCGGCGAGCCCGGTCGTCTCCGCGGGATCGGTGGGGTCGCTGGGGTCGGCGAGCGGTTCGTCCGGATGGCGCGATGCCGTCATCGAGACACTACTCCGCGTAGTCGTAGTCGTCCACTCGCTCGTCGATGACGATCGTCCCCGCGAAACGGTCGTGCAGGGCCTGGTGCAGCGGTTGGTCCCAGATCGCCCACAGGTGGGCCATCAGCGCACCCGCCCAGACGAGGAGCATGCCGTAGGCAGCGTAGTTCCAGACCATCACCGCGAGCACGAGGAAGAAGAACACGCCCAGCTGGTAGGCGACGTGAGTGATGGCGGCGCGCCACACCGCCTGCGTGGTCGTGATGGCGTTTCCAGCGGGACGCACCTGGACGACGCCCAGCCCGAGTACGCGCTTGCCCAGCGTCCTCCCCCAGACGGACAACTGGACGGCCTCGTAGATGAACGGCAGAACCGACAGAACGCAGAACAGGGTGAAGATGATGGGCCAGTTCCAGATGCCGCCGTCGTCCTCCGCCTTGCTTCCTGGCTTGCCCAGGCCGAATGCGCCCACCGTGATCGGAAGGACGAGCGCGAAACCGAAGACCGCGACGAGCGCGTTGTCGAGCACGCGCGCACCGGCGCGCCGGTGGATGGGCGCCAGGGGCAGATCGGCGGCGTTCCCTTCATAGTGATCGCCGCCCGCGTGGTGGCCATAGCCCGACTCATAGGCCGGTTCATAGGTACGCGGCTGCTCATAGGACGGCGCCTCATGGGACGGCTGCCATTGTTGCTGCTGCGGCGGGGACTGCGGTTGCTGCTGCGGCGACTGCCGGGGCGGGGGTTGTTGAGGTTGCTGCCACTGCGGCTGGCCCTGGTAGGGGGGCGGGGGTCCGTACGAGCCCTGCCCCTGCTGCGGGTGGTACGGCCGCCCGCGGTCGGGGGTGTTACTCATTGCGGTCAGTCCTCCAGGCGAAGCAGCATTCGGGTGTTGCCCAACGTATTCGGCTTGACCCGGTCGAGGTCGAGGAACTCTGCCACGCCCTCGTCGTAAGAGCGGAGAAGTTCCTCATACACCTCCGGCGCCACCGGGGTCCCGAGGATCTGCTCGAAGCCGTGGCGGACGAAGAACTCCACTTCAAAGGTAAGGCAGAACACCCTCCGCACGCCGAGTTCCCGGGCCGTTTCCAGGAGCCGGTCGACGATCCGGTGCCCGATGCCCCGGCCGGTCAGCCCCGTGTCCACCGCGACGGAGCGGACCTCGGCCAGGTCCTCCCACATCACGTGCAGCGCCCCGCAGCCGATGACCCGCCCGTCGCCGTCCTGCGCGACCCAGAACTCCTGGACGTCCTCGTACAGCTTCACCGTGGACTTTTCGAGCAGGCGTCGCCCCGATGCCGCGTACAGGTGGACCAGCCTGCGGATCTCCTGAACGTCGGCGGTACGGGCACGCCTGATCTCGACTTCCACAAACAGGCGAGATTATCGAACGGCGGTCAGCGCGCAGGACACCGCCCTCCCCCGTCCGAGATGATGGACGGCGAGGCCGCCGACGTCCGCGCTCTATAACTAGCCAACAAGAACTAGTCCGCGCACGGAAAGTGAGTCAAAGCACACTATCCGCAGCGCGAGCGGCCACCGAACTGTCATGGCGACCTGCGAATTCGCATGTTCTGGTTGGCATCCAATGCCGGGTCCGTTAGTGTCCTGCGCTGACGTCGGCCAACCGCATGACGGAGGCCGAACCGCCGAGTCCCCGGGGCGCAACCAGTGTCCCGAGGAGCCGGGGACCCCACTCCCGGCCGCCCGGGACAGCGTCCAGAGGTGCGGCCGGTAGGGGTGAATCCGTATTCACGCGCGGACCGATCCGCGCATGCCTGCGGACGGGCTACTCCGGCCCGAACCCGTCAGCTAACTCGGTAGGCGGACGAGGAGAGGAGAATCGGTGGAGCCGTCTCGGCCCGCACCCATTTCACGCTCTGTACGCCCACGGAAGACAAGCCCGGAGAAGGGGCGTCCGGCCCGGTTTCCTGTGGAGGGGCGGCCTCCCACACCCCCCGGAAAGGCCCGTTTCCGGGGACGCGCGCTCGCCGTCGCCGGCGCGCTCGCCGTTGTTTCCGTCACCCCCCACGTCATGGCCCCGCAGACCGTCGCGACCGCCCACGCCGACCCGGGGCCCTCGACCAAGGAGCTGCGGGCCCAGGCGCTCAAGCTCGCCGACCAGCTCGAGCAGATGACCGAGCAGTACAACGGGCTCAAGGTCAAGCTCCAGCAGGCACAGCGGGCCGCGAAGGTCGCCACCGAGAACGCCAAGCGCCAGGAAGAGTCGCTCAAGGGCATTCGCGACAAGGTCGGCGCGCTGGCCGCCACCAGCTACATGCAGGGCGGTTCGGACCCCACGGTCTCGTTCGTCGCCTCCCAGGACCCGCAGGCCGTCCTCGACCAGGCCGCCACGCTCAACTACTTCGCCACCCAGGACAGCACGAAGGTCCTGGGTCTCATGCAGGCCATGCAGGGCGCCCAGCGCGCGCGCAAGTCGGCCGAGGCCCGCGCCCAGCAGGTGGCGCAGCTGCGGAACCAGCTCGACTCCCAGCGCAAGAAGGTCTCGCAGAGCTACGAGAAGATCCGCGGCAAGCTGGTCAAGGAGGACCCCACCCAGCTCACCAAGCTCCCCACCGTCGGCACGGGCAAGGCCGCGCAGGCGCTGCGGATCGCGATGTCCAAGATCGGACGTCCGTACGTGTGGGGCGCGTCGGGGCCGACCACGTTCGACTGCTCCGGCCTGACGATGTGGGCCTACAAGCAGGTCGGCATCAACCTGCCGCACTACACCGGCAGCCAGTGGAACGCGGGCACGCACGTCTCCGAGAGCGACCTCCAGCCGGGCGACCTCGTGTTCTTCTACTCCGACCTGCACCACGTCGGGATGTACATCGGGGGCGGCAAGATGCTGCACGCCCCGCACACCGGTGACGTCGTGAAGATCGCGCCAATGGGAGGCCGTCCCTTCGCGGGCGGGGTCCGGGTCGCCTGAACCGGGGCACGCCGACGAGCCGAGGTGACGAGCCGACGAGCCGAGGTGACATGACATCCACCAGCCGGACCGGAGACGGCACGCGTGATTCGTCCAGCGGTGGTGCGCGGTGTTGTTCCGCGAGCGGCGGACGTGGGCGCGGTCAGAGCCCGTGCCGCCGTAGCGGTGATGCCACGAACAACGTCCGCGGCGACGCCTGCTGCCAGGGACCTACCTGTCAGGCCGGCGGCGCCGCCGCTGCGGGGTCGGACGGAGTTCGCGAGAGTTGGCCGCCTGTCTTCTCCTTGGTGACGCCCGCCGTCCCCTGACGGGCGTCGTCTGTGCACTCCGCTAGATGAGCTGCCTTCGGGCCGCCCACACAACGGCCTCGATAGGGGTGTTGACCTCCAGCCGGTCGCAGATGGTCCGCAGCCGCCGGCGTAGGGTCCGTGCGCTCAGTTCCAGCTTGCGTGCCGCCACATCGGCGGTGACACCGCTGGCGATCTGGGCGAGCAGCCGAATCTCCTCATCGCTCAGCCGCAGATCGTCGATGCCACGTCGCAGCAGTGTGGCCTGTTCCACTCCGTCCTCCCTCGTCCGTGGTTGATGACCGCGGGGATGCAGCCGTCCGCTGCACAGGCACGGGTTGGCCTCGATCTGTACGCGTTGGGTTGCCGGGTCCGGAGCCTTCCGGACTTAGATCATCGGGTTCCTTTGCTGTCTCGCGCGCTTGGCCGGAGGTGGCCGATGGGCCGATTGCTGGGTCGAGCGGGGGAACTCCGGGTGACGATTCACTCGTTGGCCTACCGGACGACGACACGCTCCCAGGTCCGGGCCGGCCCACGACGGCGTGGGGAGGCCCCTTCGGAACGGGGTTTGTCTCGCCTGGGACGGGTCGCGATCGCCAGCCATCGAAACCGTCCCTTCCGGTTGGACTCACGAAATCTCCGCGCGGACGAAGATCGTGAATCGTTTCAAGCTACGCTCGTGCCGGAACGCTAGGCGGCCGGATCCGGCCCGTCAAGCGCTGGTTAAATGCAATCTGTGCTCGTATGGTTGCCTTGCGTGACCGACTGTCCGGGGGCTAGATATGCAAAACTCCACTACCTGCGAAAACAGATCCAGGGCGGACGAGGAGCGAGTTGCCACAGACCAGTATTCGTGAGGTCGCGAGGCGAGCCGGCGTCTCAGTTGGGACCGTTTCGAATGTCCTAAACCGGCCAGACCTCGTGGCCGAAGCTACCCGTGACCGTGTCCGCGCGGCGATCGAGGAGCTCGGATTCGTCCGCAACGAGTCCGCCAGACGCCTCCGCCAGCGCCCCGACCGCACCGCGGGAGAGTTCGGCGACGAGCGCCGGCGGGCCTTCGGCGTCGTCGTCGAGGACCTCACCAACCCGTACGCGACCGACGTCGTCCGCGGCGCCGAGCAAGCGCTCAACGCCTCGGGCCACGACGCCCTCTGGCTGTCGAGCGACCACTCCTCGGCCAAGGAGCGGCGCTCGCTCGAACTGCTGGAGGACCAGCGCGCCGCCGGAGTGATGATCATCCCGGTCGGGCTGGAGTCCGGCGACATCGCCCGGCTCCGCGCGGCGGGCCTCAGCGTCGTGCTGATCGACCGCGACGGGCCCGACGCGTGCTCGGCGCAGGTCGACCATGTCGCGGGCGGCGAGATCGCCGCCGCGCACCTGCTCGGCATCGGATGCGAGCGGGTCGCGTTCGTGACCGGCTCGCCCGAGCCGCGCCCCTGTGTCGAGCGCCGGGACGGCGCCGCCCGGACGCTCGTCGAGGCCGGTTTCGGTAAGCCCAAGACCCTTGTTCAGGACGCGTTGAGCCCGGCCGAGGGACAGGCCGCCGCGCAGCGGATCATGGCGATGACGCCACCGCCCGACGGCGTGTTCTGCGCGAACGACCTGCTGGCCATCGGCGTGATCAACGAACTGACCCGGCTCGGCGTCAGCGTCCCGCATGACATCGCGGTCATCGGCTACGACGACATCGAACTCGCCGCGAGCGCCGCCGTGCCGCTGACGACCGTCCGGCAGCCCCGGCGCGAGCTGGGCGAGGAGGCCGCCGAACTCGCGATGGCCGAGATCAGGGAGGGTAAGTCCCACCAGCACCGGCAGGTGGTGCTCACCCCCGAGCTGGTCGTCCGCGAGTCCGCCTGACCCCGTTCGGGGCCCGCGAAGCGTCTGTTTTAGCCGCCGATAGCCGAATTGGCCGTATCGGTTGGCTCGGCTGGACCGAGTTGTCCACAGAGCGTGGTCGCTGTTGACAGGATTTCGCCGGTCGTGGTGACTTGGGCCATGGAGGAAGCGACGGAGCAGGCGGTCGAGGCCGCGGCGATCCTGGGGTTCGACCCGTCCGATCCGGCCTTCCGTGCCGACCCGTACCCGCACTACCGGGCACTGGCCGCCGGCGGACGGCTCCAGCGGACCGAAATCGGTCTGTGGGTGACCACGTCCCACGAGCTGTGCGAGCGGATCTCACGCGATCCGCGCTTCGGGCACCAGCCGAAGAACGGCGGCCTGTGGCGCGACATCGCCGCACGGCACCGCTCGTTCCTCACCCTGGACCCTCCCGACCACACGCGCCTGCGCGGCCTCGTGAGCAAGGCGTTCACCCCGCGCCTGGTCGAGCGCCTGCGCCCCCGCATCGAGGCGCTCGTCGACGAACTCCTGGACGCCGCCGTCAAGGAGGCGGCGGCCGGCAGAACCGCCTTAAACGAGGCCGCATTCCGCGAGACCACCCCAACCGGGCACGCGTTCGGCACAGCTACGCCCGGCCGGGCCAAGAACCGCGAGACCACCCCAGGCGGGGCCGCGTCCGTCGCGAGCACTTCTCGCGGCTGGGCCGCGAGCGGCGAGGCCGCGCTTGGCGGAACCGCATACAGCTCGGGCACGTCCGGCGCGGACGCGCGGAGCAGGGCTGAGACCGGCGAGGCCGCGCTTGGCGGAACCGCGTCCAGCGGGGCGGTGTCCGGCGTGGGCACGGGCAGTGAGGTCGCGTTCGGTGGAGCCGCGCATGGCGGGCACGCGTGCGGCGGGGCCGCGGCCGGCGAGATCGACCTGATCTCCGCGCTCGCCTATCCGCTGCCCGTGATCGTGATCAGTGAGATGCTCGGCGTTCCGCCCGGCGACCACGCGCTGTTCAAGGGCTGGTCGGCCTGCTGCGCCCGCGGGCTCGACCCCGACTTCCTGCTCCCCAGCGAGGAGATCCGGCGCCGCGACGACGCCCGTGAGGAGTTCGGCGCCTACTTCCGCGAGCTGGCGGCGCGCCGCCGCGCCGAGCCGCGCGACGACCTGCTCAGCGCGCTCGTGCGCGTGTCCGACGGCGGCGACGTCCTGTCCGAGGACGAGTTGATCGCCACCTGCGTGCTGCTGCTCATCGCGGGCCACGAGACGACCGTCAACCTCATCGGGAACGGCGCGCTGGCGCTGCTGCGCTCCCCCGAGCAGCTCGCCGCGTTCCGGGCGCGTCCGGGCGAGGTTCCCACGGCCGTCGAGGAGATCCTGCGCTACGACCCGCCCGTCCAGCTCACCATGCGCGCCGCCCTCGACGACGTCGAGCTGGACGGCTCGCTCATCGAACGCGGCCGGCTCGTCATGCTGCTGACCGGCGCCGCCAACCGCGACCCGTCCGTCTTCCGCGACCCGGACCGCCTCGACCTGAGCCGCTACACCGGCCGCTCCCCCGGGCGGGGCCTCCCGGGCCGCGACGCCCCGCACCCCCTCTCGTTCGGCCACGGGATCCACTTCTGCCTGGGCGCGACCCTGGCACGCATGGAGGCCCAGATCGCGCTCCGCAAACTCTTCGAGCGCGACGTGGCCCTCACCGGCGCCCCCCTCGCCTACCGCGAGAACCTCGTCCTGCGCGGCCTGCGCGCCCTCCCCGTGACCCTCTGACCCCACCCCGGCAGAGAGCCTCCCCAGATGCCGTTGGTGGGGGGTGGGACGGCACCGGATCAGTGGTCGGGCTTGACCAGGGGGAACAGGATCGTTTCGCGGATGCCCTTGCCGGTGAAGGCCATGATCATCCGGTCGATGCCGACGCCGACGCCGCCGGTGGGGGGCATGGCGTACTCCAGGGCGCGCAGGAAGTCCTCGTCGAGCTGCATGGCCTCGACGTCGCCGCCCGCCGCGAGCAGGGACTGCTCGGTGAGGCGGCGGCGCTGCTCGATGGGGTCGATCAGCTCGGAGTAGGCGGTGCCGAGTTCGGTGCCGAAGCCGATCAGGTCCCACTTCTCGGTGAGCAGCGGCTCCTCGCGGTGCTGGCGGGTCAGCGGGGACGTCTCGACCGGGTAGTCCATGACGAAGGTGGGCTGCACGAGCGTGTGCTCGACCAGCTCCTCGAACAGCTCCTGGACGAGCTTGCCCTGCCCCCACTTCGGGTCCCACGAGATGCCGCGCGCGTCGGCGAGCTTGCGGACGGTCTCGATCGGCGTGTGCGGCGTGATCTCCTCGCCGAGCGCGTCCGAGACCAGGGAGTACAGGGGGACGCGGGGCCACGCGGAGCCGCCGAGGTCGATCTCGACGCCGTCGCGGACGACCACGGTCGTGTCGAGCGCGGCGACGACCGCCCGCTGGTACATCCGCTGGGTCAGGTCGGCCATGTCGTTGTAGTCGAGGTAGGTGCCGTAGGCCTCCAGCATCGTGAACTCCGGGTTGTGCGTGGAGTCCGCGCCCTCGTTCCGGAAGTTCCGGTTGATCTCGAAGACCTTGTCGATGCCGCCGACGACCAGGCGCTTGAGATAGAGCTCAATGGCGATGCGGAGATAGAGGTCCATCCCGTAGGCGTTGATGTGCGTCTGGAACGGGCGTGCCGCCGCGCCGCCGTGGATCGGCTGGAGCATCGGCGTCTCGACCTCGAGGTAGCCCTCCTCGTGCCAGAAGTCGCGGGCCGCGCGGACTGTGGCGCTGCGGATCCGCGCCATCCTCCTGGCCTCGTCGTTGACGATCAGGTCGACGTAGCGCTGCCGGACGCGGGCCTCGGGGTCGGTGAGGCCGGCGTGCTTGTCCGGCAGCGGCCGCAGGCACTTGGACGTGATCGCGAAGGACTCGGCCATGATCGACAGCTCGCCCCGGCGGGAGGTGATGACCTCGCCCTCGACGCCGATGTGGTCGCCGAGGTCCACCTCGCGCTTCCAGAAGTCGAGCCGCTCCTGGCCGACATTGGCCAGCGACAACATGACCTGGAGGTCGCCGCCGCCGTCCCGGATCGTGGCGAAGCACAGCTTGCCGGTGTTGCGGACGAGCATGACGCGACCGGTGACGCCGACCTTCTCACCCGTCTCGGTGCCCGGCGCGAGGCCGGAGTGTTTCGCGCGGATCTCGGCGAGGGTCGCCGTGCGCGGGAAGTTCACCGGGTAGGGGTCGATCCCGCTCTCGCGGAGGCGGTCGAGCTTCTCGCGGCGGACGCGCATCTGCTCCGGCAGTTCGGCGCCGGCGTCCCCGCTGGAAGCGGTGTCGTTGGTCTCGTCACTCACGGCCCAAGGCTATCCAGCCCGCTCGGTGCGCCGCGAACCACTTCCGGGACGGGGCATCAGGACGGGCCCGAGATCGCGGGCGATGGCGGTGGCGAGCGTCCGGAAGGCGCGGACCTCGGCGGACGGGTCGGCGCGCCGCGCGGTGAGGACGCTGTTCTCCCACGGCGCGTCCACGATCGGGAGGTACCGGACGCCCGGCCAGGAGTAGCAGCGGGCGAACGAGGCGAGCGCGGACCCGGTGCCGCGCCCGGCGGCGACGCTGGCGAGGGCCTCGTGCGGGTTGCGGGCCTGGTCGGGGCCGCGCCGGGGCCCGGCGTCGCCGCGCGCGGAGGTGAAGTACAGGTAGTCGCGGAAGGCGCGCGGGGTCGTGGGCGGCAGGGCGAGGAACGGCAGGTCGAGGACGTCGGAGAGGCGCGCCGAAGCCGCGTCGCCGAGGGGGCTGGACGCGGGGACGATGAGGATCCGGGACTCGGTCGTCAGCACGTCGATCTCCACCCGGTCGTCGTCCACCGCGGGGCGGACGAACGCGACGTCCACCTTCCGCTGGAGCAGCGCCGACACGTGCTCGGTGAAGTCCAGCGGCTCGATGTGGAGCCGGGTCAGCGGCCTGGCCTGCCGGAACGCACTGATGATCGCCGGGGTCAGCTCGGCGGACCCGTGCCCCATCACGCCGACGCGCAGCACCGGCTCGGCGCCGCCCGGGCCCAGGTCGGCGACCGCGCCGGCGGCGGCGTTGACGGCGGCGAGCGCGGCCCTGGCATGCGGGACGAAGCGCTCCCCGGCCTCGGTCAGCCGCAGCGGGGAACGCTCCAACAACTGGACGCCCAGCTCCCGTTCGAGCCGCGCGACATGCCCGGTGACGGCGGGCGGCGACAGGAACAGCCGCTCGGCGGCCCGCGCGAACCTGCCCTCCTCGACCACCGCGAGGAACGACGCCAGCTCCCGCAACTCCATGCCGCCCACGGTAGCCACCGCGCGATCCGGCGATCCGGCCCGGGGTTCACGAAATGTAAAGGAATACGGAGTTCAGGCGTTTTGGGACGTAGACAGGGGTTCATGGCTGCCACGACCTCGGCTTCCGCCCCGTCCCGGCCCGGCCGCGCCGCCGGGCCGGGCGCGGTCGCGTTGATCATGTTCGGTGTCGGCTGGGGCGCCAACCAGTTCGCCTCGCTGCTCGGGCTGTACACCGGGCGGCTGCACCTCGGCGACGGTGGCGCGCAGGCGATGTTCGGGATCTACGCGCTGGGGCTCGTGCCGGGCCTCGTGCTCGGCGGGCCCGCGTCCGACCGGCTCGGGCGGCGGTGGATCGCGCTGCCGTTCGCGTCCGTGTCCGCGCTGGTGACGATGGTGCTGATGGCGGGCGCGTCGGCGCCGGGGCTGCTGTACGTGGGACGTTTCCTCGCGGGCATCGTGACCGGCGCGGTCCTCGCGGCGGGGACCGCGTGGGCCAAGGAGCTGTCGCCGCGCTCGGGGACGCGGATTACCGCGCTCGCGGTGTCGGCCGGGTTCGGCGCCGGGCCGCTGGCGGCGTCGCTGGTCGCGCAGTGGGCACCGGACCCGCTGGTCACCGCCTACGTCCCGCATCTGCTGATCATGGCGGCGGCGGTGCCGCTGGCGTTCCGCGTCCGCGAGACGCACGTCCGGCGGCCGAACCCCGAGCGGACCCGGCGGCCCGGGCTCGGCGGCATCGGGCGGGCAAGATTCTGGCAGGTGGTGGCACCTGTCGCCGTCTGGACGTTCACGGGGCCGGTCACCGCGTTCGCCCTGCTCCCGACCCAGGTACCCGTCCGGCATCTGCCGATCGTGTACTCGGGGATCATGACGGCGCTGACGCTGGCGGCCGGGATGGCGGCGCAGCCGGTGGCGCGGCGGCTGGAGGGGCGGCACCCGCGGCTGGTCGCACGTACCGGGCTGACCGGGATCATCTGCGGCCTCGCCGTGGCCGCGCTGACCGTCGGGCTTGACGCACCTGCCCTGAACGCGGTCGCAGCCCTGCTCCTCGGCGGCGGGTACGGGTTCGTCCTGAACTTCAGCCTGACGGAGGTCGCGCGCATGGCGCGGCCGGGTGAACTCGCCGGTCTGACCGCCGCCGCATACGCGCTCGTCTACGTGGGGATGTTCACGCCGCTGGTGCTCACGAGGCTGGACAATGTCGTCCCGCTGGACGCGCTGCTCGCGGCGCTCGCCGTGCTGGCCTCGGCGTGCCTTGCCTACGTGTGGCGGCAGAACATCGCGGCGCGGCCCGAGGCGGCGGAGCGGCTCAGGGAGTGTTCCGCTGGTAGATGAGCCGCAGGCCGACGAGCGTGAGCCACGGCTCGAACACGTCGATGCGGCGCGACTCCTCCAGCACGAGCGGCGCCAGCCCGCCGGTCGCGATGACCGTGACGTCCTGCGGGTCGTCGGCGAGCTCCTCCGACATCCGCGCGACGATGCCGTCGACCTGCCCGGCGAAGCCGAAGATGATCCCGGACTGGAGCGCCTCGACGGTGTTCTTGGCGATCACGCTGCGCGGCCTGACCAGCTCGATCTTGTGGAGCTGGGCGCCGCGCGAGGACAGCGCGTCGATCGAGATCTCGATGCCGGGGGCGATCGCGCCGCCGACGTACTCGCCCTTGGACGAGACGGCGTCGAACGTGGTGGCGGTGCCGAAGTCGACGACGATCGCGGGGCCCCGGTGCAGGTGCATGGCCGCCAGCGCGTTCACGATGCGGTCGGCGCCGACCTCCTTGGGGTTGTCCATCCGGACGGGGACCCCGGTCTTGACGCCCGGCTCCACGATCACCGCGGACACGTCGCCGTAGTAGCGGCGGCACATCTCCCGCATCTCGTGCAGGACGGACGGGACCGTGGAGCACAACGCGATGCCGCTGATGTCGGTGTCGGCCAGCAGCGGGCTCTGCTGGACGAGCCCCTGGAGGACCACCGCGATCTCGTCGGCGGTGCGCCGCGGATCGGTGTTGATCCTCCAGTGCTCGATGACCTCCTCGCCCTCGAACAGGCCGAGGACCGTGTGGGTGTTACCGACGTCGATGGTGAGCAGCATCAGGTCCCCGCTGGTCAGGTGAAGTCAAGGCCGATGTCGAACACGGAAGCCGAGTGCGTCAGCGCGCCGACCGAAACGTAGTCCACCCCGGTCACGGCAACGTCTCGGGCCCTGTCCAGGGTAAGGCCACCGCTGGCCTCCAACTCCGCCTTCCCCTGGACGATAGCGACCGCCTCCGACATCTCCGCCTCGGTCATGTTGTCGAGCAGGATCGAGCGGGCGCCGACCGCGAGAGCCTCCGCGACCTGGTCGAGCGTGTCGCATTCGACCTGGATGTGCAGCGACGGGTAGACGTCGCGGATCGCCTCGTAGGCCTTGGTGACGCTCCCGGCGGCGGCGATGTGGTTGTCCTTGATCAGCGCCGAGTCGTGCAGGCCCATCCGGTGGTTGACGCCGCCGCCGCACCGCACGGCGTACTTCTGGAGTGCGCGCAGGCCGGGGAGGGTCTTGCGGGTGTCGCGGACCCTGGCCTTGGTGCCCTCCATCGCGTCGGCCCAGCGGCGCGTGGCGGTCGCGATTCCGGACAGGTGGGTGAGCAGGTTCAGGGCCGTCCGCTCGGCGCGCAGCACGGCCCGGGTCGGGCCCTCGACCGTGATGAGCACCTGCCCGGCGACGACGCGGTCCCCGTCGGCGACCTTCGCCTCGTAGGCGACGTCCAGCGCCTCGAACACGACGGCGGCGACCGGTATCCCGGCGACGATGCCCTCCTCGCGGGCGGTGAAGTCCCCGGTCGACGGCTCCCGCGGTGCGAAGATCGGCTCGCTGGTGACATCGACCTCGCCGTCCTCGGCGAGCGCCGTGCGGACCAGGTTGTCCACAGCCTGTGGATCGAGCCCGGCGGCCCTGAGCGTTCCGTCCAGTTCCGGTGTCATGCGCGGCTTCCTTCCCAGCGTTCGTAGGTCGTGGTGAGAGCGTTCCCGGTCAGGCGCGTGACGAGGTGGCCGCGCCAGCTCTCGTCGACGCGGTCGGGGAAGTCCTCGCGCCAGTGGCTGCCCCGGGTCTCCTCCCGGAGCCGCGCGGCGGCCACGATCGCGGACGCGACCGTGTGCAGGTTCGTGACCTCCCAGGCGGCGACGCCCGGTGCCTGCCCCTCCCGCGATGCGGGCAGTTCGGACAGTTCACGTGCCGCCGTCGCGAGGCCCTCGGCGCCCCGGAGCACGCCGACATGGGACGTCATGATCCGCTGGATCTCGCCGCGCAGCCCGGGGTCGAGGAGGCGGCCGTTCTGCCGCTCGTCTGCCGGCAGATCGGTCCAGGACGCGTCGTCGAGGTCGTCCTGAAGCGCGGTGGCGATCCGGTTCGCGAACACGAGCCCTTCCAGGAGGGAGTTGGACGCGAGCCTGTTCGCGCCGTGGACGCCCGTGCAGGCGACCTCCCCGCATGCATACAGGCCCGGAACGGACGTCCGTCCGTACAGATCCGTACGGACGCCCCCACTCGCGTAGTGCGAAGCAGGGACGATCGGGATCGGCTCGGTCACCGGGTCGATTCCGTGGTGCCGGCAGGCGGCAAGGATCGTGGGGAAGCGGTGCTCCCACATCGCGGCGCCGAAGTGCCGGCCGTCCAGCAGCATGTGGGACGCGCCGGTCTCGCGCATCCGGTTCGTGATCCCCTTGGTGACGACGTCGCGCGGGGCGAGTTCGGCCAGGTCGTGGCGCCCGACCATGAAGCGCTCGCCCGCGTGGTCGACCAGGTGGGCGCCCTCGCCGCGCACCGCCTCGGAGATCAGCGGCTGCTGCCCGGCGGCGTCCGCGCCGAGCCAGAGGACCGTCGGGTGGAACTGGACGAACTCCAGGTCGGTGACGGCCGCCCCGGCGCGCAGCGCGAGCGCGACGCCGTCGCCCGTGGACACCTCGGGGTTGGTCGTGGCGGAGAACACCTGCCCGAGCCCGCCGGTGGCGAGGACGACGGCCCGCGCGCGGACGGCGCCGACGCCGCCCGGCTGGCCCTCGCCCATGACGTGCAGGGTGATCCCGGCGGCCCGGCCGGAGGCGTCTTTCAGCAGGTCGAGGACCAGCGCGTGCTCGATGACCTCGACGCCGGAGTCCTTGAGCGCGGCGAGCAGCGCGCGGCTGATCTCCGCGCCGGTCGCGTCGCCGCCCGCGTGCGCGATGCGCCGCCGGTGGTGGCCGCCCTCCCTGGTCAGGGCGATGCCGCCGGAGCCGGCGCGGTCGAAGGCGGCGCCGAGTTCGATGAGCCCCCGCACGGCGTCCGGACCCTCGGTGACCAGGGCCCGGACGGCGTCCTCGACGCAGATTCCGACGCCGGCGGTGAGCGTGTCGGCGAGGTGCTCGTCCGGAGTGTCGTCGGGGGCGAGCGCGGCGGCGATCCCGCCCTGCGCCCAGCGGGTGGACCCCGCGTCCAGCAGCGCCTTGGTGACCAGCAGCACCCGCCCGCGCGGACGGCAGCGCAGCGCCGCGACCAGGCCGGCGATGCCGGATCCGATGACGACGACGTCGGTCTCGGTCGTCCAGCCGGGGGCGGGGGCCGCGAGAGTGGAAGGGATCATGAGCCCTCCTCGGGGTTCGGTTCTCGTCATTGTGACATTAACCCCGGGAGGCGCCAATGAATCGGGACGAAGGTCACATCTCCGGAGAACTTCCCAGGCAAGCGAAACGGCCGTATGCCCGTGGCATACGGCCGATCCGGCGGGCCGGTCAGCGCCCGGGCGCGGCGCCGAGGTCCAGCGGCAGGTTGTCGATCAGGTGGGTGGCGCCGACCCGGCCCGCCACGGCGAGGACGGCGGGCCCGGTGTGCTCGTCCTTGACCTCTAGGAACGTCGCCGGATCGACCAGGACGAGGTAGTCCAGCGTGAGCGGCGGCTCGGCCGTCACGGCCTCGACCAGGACGGCCCGCGCCGCCTGAATGATCGCCTTCGGGCCGTCGGCCGCCGCGTCCGCGCCCGCGTGCAGGGCCCGCGACAGCGCGAGCGCCGTCGCCCGCTCGTCCGGCGACAGGTAGCGGTTGCGGCTCGACAGCGCGAGGCCGTCCGGCTCCCGGACGGTCGGCGCGCCGACGACGTCCACCTGGAGGTTCAGGTCGACGACCATCCGGCGGATCATCGCGAGCTGCTGCGCGTCCTTCTGCCCGAAGATCGCGACGTCGGGGCGCACCAGGTTGAACAGCTTCAGGACGACCGTGAGCATGCCGTCGAAATGGCCGGGCCGGCTCACGCCCTCGACCCGGGCGCCCATCGGCCCCGACCGCACCGTGACCTGCGGCTCCGTCGGATACATGACCTCGCGCCCCGGCGCGAACACGATGGCCGCGCCCTCCTCGGCGCAGGCCCGGAGGTCCGCGTCGAACGTCCGGGGGTAGCGGTCGAAGTCCTCACCGGGGCCGAACTGCAACGGGTTGACGAACACGCTCACGACCACGACGTCCGCGCGCCGCCGCGCCTCCCGGATCAGCGACCGGTGCCCCTCGTGCAACGCGCCCATGGTCGGGACCAGCGCGAGGCTCCCCCCGGCGGACGCCCTCGCCTCCGCCAGCTCCTCGCGCGTCCGGACCACGACGGGCCCCTCGGGAATCACCGGCGGCACCGCGCGCTCCTCGGCTCCCTCACGAATCCTCCTTGATCATTGGGGTTGTCGATCGATCGGCGGGCTCGTCAGTCGGCCAGGGCTTCGAGGAGGCGTTCGGCGTCCTCGGGTTTGAGCAGTCCGGCGCCGAGCGCGCGGTCGGCGGTGAGGCGGGCCAGCGCCACGTAGGCGCGGCGGCTCTCGGGCGACACCCGGCCGAGTTCGGCGACGTGGTCGGCGACCGTGCCCGCGTCGCCGCGCGCGACCGGTCCGGTGAGGCCGTCGATGCCGAGCCGCAGCCCGTTGTCGAGCGCGGCGCCGAGCAGCGGCCCGAGCATCCGGCCGGGCTCGGCGACCCCCGCGCCGCGCAGCAGGTCCATCGTCTCGACGACGAGCGTGACCAGGTGGTTCGCGCCCCCGGCCAGCGCCGCGTGGTAGAGCGGGCGGCGCTCCTCGGGAATCCACACCGGCTCCCCGCCCATCTCCAGGACGAGCGCCTCGGCGACCGGACGCAGCGGCTCGGGCGAGGTCACGCCGAACGAGATGCCGGTGAGGCGGTTCACGTCGTCGGGCCGCCCGGTGAAGGTCATGACCGGGTGCAGCGCGAGCGGCAGCGCCCCCGCCCGCGTGACCGGGTCCAGGACGGACGCCCCGTACCGTCCGCTCGTGTGCGCGACCAGCTTGCCGGTGACCTCGACCCCGGCGCCGACGAGACCGGTGGCAAGTTCCGGCAGGGTGTCGTCCGGGACGGTCAGCAGCACCAGGTCGGCGGCGGCCACGACCTCGTGCGGGGGGACGACGTCCACGCCGGGGAGGCGTTGCTCGATCCGCTCCCGCGACCGCTCGGACACCGCCGCCGCAGCGACGACGCGGTGCCCCGCACCGGCGAGCGCTGCGCCGAGCGCCGTCCCGACGCGTCCGGCGCCGACGACGCCGACCGCGAGCCGCGCGGGCCGGTCCTCGGCGCCGCCGGGGCCATCGCCGTTTCCGGGCGCGGCGGCAGGGGGCGTGGCATGTGGATCCATCGGTTCGTTCCAGTCCTCAGGTAGGTACCGGACGTGCGCGACCCAATGTACCCGTGGGCCCTTGGCCGGACGTCCGGTCCCCGGCGGGGCGGCACGGCGCGGACACTACCCGAGCCGCCCCCGCCATCACATTCGAGTAAGGCTTCCGCTACCAGTCGTGACGATCATCTCGGTCCCGCCGCCACACTTCCCGGACAACAGAGGGTCATCTCTTGCGGCGCACCGAAAGCCGAGCGTATCTCTGGATCGTGACGGCGTCGTCACCATAAGTAAAACGACAAGGCGCTCCGAGGCCATCGCGGACGGCCCGGCGGTAGGGGACCGGACCCGCTCCTACCGCCTCCGAGGGGCCGCCCGCACCCCACTCCGCCCCACCGCTAACCGTCGTCCCCTGCGGTGGGGCGGAGCCAACTCTCCTCACGCATCGCACCCGGTTTGGGACGGGGTGAATCCCGGCCCAGGTGACCCTGCGAGGTCAGTCGGTGGCGAGGGACTCCACGATCGACGCCTTGGCGGCACGCCGCGCGGGCATGACGGCCGCGACCGTCCCGGCGGCGCCCGCGAGGACGACGAAGCCGATGACCTGGAGGTAGGGCAGCGAGAAGACCGAGCCCTCCGCCATCGCGCGGGTCGCGGCCCAGCCGAACGCGATCCCGAGCACGACCCCGGTGAACGCGCCGATCACGGCCATGACCAGCGCCTCGACCGACAGCATCCGGCGGAGCTGGCGGCGGGTGAGGCCGAGGGCGCGCAGCAGCGCCGACTCGCGCGTCCGCTCCACGACCGACAGCGTCAGCGTGTTCGCGATCCCGAACAGGGCGATGACGATCGCCAGCCCGAGCAGCCCACCGAAGATCATCAGGATCATGTCGATCGCCTTGCTGACGCTCTCCTCGAACTCGGCGGCCGAGTACACCTTCGCGGTCGGGTAGGGCCGCGCCGCGTCCTCGACGACGCGGCGCGCCGCCTCCGCCGGCACGCCGTCCTTGTCCTGGACGTAGATCGCCGACTGGCCGGGGGCGCCGAAGTACCGGCGGAAGTCCGCCTCCGGGGCCAGCACCTCGCCGAGCGGCGCGGATGAGGAGTACACGGCGGCGATCTTGACGGGCACCCGGCCGTGCGCGGTCTTGAGCTGGACGGTCTGGCCCGCCGACAGCCCCTTGCCGTCGGCGAAAATCTTGTCCACCAGCACGGTCCCGGGCTGGAGGCCGCCCGGCCGCAGCGCCGCCTCCGACCCCGACTCAAGACGGGGCTTGAGCACGGTGCCGAGTGCCCTGCCGGTCAGGCTGGCAACGGTCACCGACTTGCCGTTGAGCTCGGTGTCCTTGCCCAGCACCTCGAAGACCTGGGCGAACTCCGGACGCTTGGCGAGCGTCTCGGCGAGCGCGTGCGGGACGACGCCGCCGGTCTCGTGGCCGGGCCCGGCGCCGCCGCGCGCCTCCACCTGGAACTCGACCGGGTACTGCTCCGCGAGCTTGGCCGCCGACGTCGCCTTGCTGCTCGCCGCGACCACCGCGAACAGGCTCATCAGCCCGACGCCGACGGTCAGCGCGATCGTCGTCGTGGCGGTGCGGCGCGGGGTGCGGCGGGCGTTCTCCACGGCCAGCCGTCCCGGCACGCCGCCGAGCCGCGCCGGGACCGCCCCGGCGACGCGTCCGAACGGGCGCACCAGCGCGGGCATCCCCATGACCACCGCCAGGAAGAACACGGCGCCGCCGAACGCGACGACGTACATCGCGGTCGGCCCCTTCCCCATCTGGAGCGAGCCGAGCGCGCCGAGCGCGAGCCCGGCCGCCCCGAACAGGACGGTCAACGCCGTCCGGACGCGTCCGAGCCGGAACCGTCCGGCGGCCGGCTCCAACTCCGAGCGCAGCGCCGCGACCGGCGGGACGCGGGTTGCCGCCCGCGCCGGCAACAGCGCGGAAAGCACGGTCACCGTCACGCCGACCGCCAGCCCCACCACGGCCGTGCGTCCGGCGAAGGTCAACCCGTCCACCGGGACCTCCGAGGCGAACCGGCTGATCGCGGCGACCGCGGCGGCGCCGAGCCCGATCCCGGCGAGGATGCCGAGCAGCGAGCCGACCACCCCGACTACCGCCGACTCCACCAGCACGCCGCCGAACACCTGCCGCCGCGTCGCGCCGACGCAGCGCAGCAGCGCCATCTCCCGCATCCGCTGCGCGATCAGGATCGAGAACGTGTTGTAGATGACCAGGGCCGAGACCAGCATCGCCACCAGCCCGAAGATCAGCAGGCCGGTGCGGATGATCTCGGTGTCCGCGCCCGCCGCCTTGGCGAGCCGCTTGGCGAGCCCGTCCCCGGTGAGGACCTCGTAGGAGCCGCCGCCGGCCGAGCCGCGGACGGCCGGTCCGCCGACGGCCGCGGCGACCTTGGTCCGGTCCACCCCGAGGACGTCGATCTCCCGGTAGCCCTTCGTGCCGGTCATCGCCAGCGCGGTCGCGGCGTCGAAGCCCACCCCGCCCTGCGCGCTGGCCTCGTTGTCTATGCCGAAGTCGACGATCCCGACGACGGTGAAGCGGTGCGGGCGGCCCGCGTGGTCGAGGACGGTCACCGCGTCCCCGACCTTGTATCCGGCCCGGTCGGCGACCTCCTTGTTGAGCACCGCCTCGGTGGCGCCGGACGGCACGCGCCCCTGGTCCACGTCGAACCGCAGCAGCCGTCCGGTCGGCACCGACAGGCCGACGGTCGGGTAGTCGCCGACGGTCTTGCCGTCCTTGCCGACGAGCGCGGCCTCCCCGCGCACCGTGCCCTGCGCGTCGGTCACGCCCGGAATCGCCCGGACCTTGCGCAGGACGTCGGTGGGGATGTCGTCATGCTTCGACCCGCCGGCAGTCGGCGGCAGCACCGCGACGTCCACCTTGCCGGCAGATTTCGCGAACGTCCGCTCGACGCCCTGGTCCATCGTGTCGGTCAGGACGAACGTGCCGGAGATGAACCCCACGCCGAGCGTGATCGCCACGGCGGTCAGCAGCAGGCGCAGCTTGTGGGCGAGCAGGCCCGCGAGTGTCGTCCGCAGCATCACGCCCCCAGGCTCTTGAGCCGGTCGAGCACCGCGTCCGGCGTCGGACGGACGATCTCCGAGACGATCTGCCCGTCGCGCAGGAACACCACCCGGTCGGCATAGGCCGCCGCCACCGGGTCGTGGGTGACCATGACGATCGTCTGGCCCATCTCCCGCACCGACGATCGCAGGAAGCCGAGCACCTCGGCGCCCGCGCGGGAGTCGAGGTTGCCGGTCGGCTCGTCCGCGAAGATCACGTCGGGCCGGGCGACGATCGCCCGCGCGCACGCCACCCGCTGCTGCTGCCCGCCCGACAGCTCGCTCGGCCGGTGCCCGAGCCGCTCGCGGAGCCCGACCACGTCCACGACCTGGTCGAACCACGCGCGCTCGACCCCGCGGCCCGCGAGGTCGAGCGGCAACCTGATGTTCTGCTCGGCGGTCAGCGTCGGCAGCAGGTTGAAGGCCTGGAACACGAACCCGACCCGCTCCCGGCGCAGCATCGTGAGCTGCCGGTCGTTCAGGCCGGTCAGCTCGGCGTCGCCGAGCGTGATCCGCCCCTCGGTGACGGTGTCGAGCCCGGCCAGGCAGTGCATCAGCGTCGACTTGCCCGACCCGGACGGCCCCATGATCGCGGTGAAGGCGCCGGCCGCGAACCCGACGCTGACCTCGCGCAGCGCGTGCACGGCCGCGTCCCCGGACCCGTACACCTTCGACACGCGCTCCGCGGCGACGGCGGGCACTCGCCCCGCGTCCGGAACTCCCCCGGGCGGGCTGGTGAACGTGCTGGTCACGGCGACTCCTTCGTGGATGTGAACGACCGTGCTCCACGCTAGGAATCGCCGCCGCCCCCGCCATCGCCCCCGCGGCCACGGTTCACGTCAACCATGCGGCGTGTCCGGAACGCCCTGTACGACCTGAGTCGTACGCCGCGGTCAGCCGTCCTACCGACGCCAAGACCGTGGGACGGCGCGGATGGGAAATGCCACGCCGGGTCCGGTCGACCGTCCTACCGACGCGAAGGCCCGCACCTTCCGGGGCCCGGCCTGGCGATCGCCGGTTGGAGAGCCGCGAGGGGAAGCCGGAGTGTCCGAAACGCGCGAGCGCCGGGGACCCGAGGGACCCCGGCGCTCGCGCTTGAGACCGTGACGGCTCAGTGGTTCAGGAAGTTCACTCCCGCGCCGCCCTTGCATTGGGCGTTCGCGAGGACGGCGACGATGTTGTTGCCGCAGACGTTGATCGGGACGCTGATCGGCACGAAGATCTGGTTGCCGCCCAGGATCGACCCGTTACCGCTGGTCTGGTTGTTCGAGAACTGGCCGCCGTGGCCGTGCCCGTGTCCGTGGCCATGCCCGTGCCCATGGCCATCGGCGAAGGCGGGGCCGGCGGTCAAGATCGAGCCGGTGATGGCGAAGCCGATGATGCCGGTCGCGGCAAGCTTCTTGATCACGTTAATCCTCCCGTACGTCGGGTTTCGGTGGACCCGATGGACAATGCCGAGGCCATCCACATGAATGACGTCGCGTACGGTAGTTACCCAGCTACCTTCCGGTGACGGAAATGCCACCCCCAAGACGCCTGACAAGAGTCACCAAGTGGTGATCAAGTAATTACTGCGAGTCGTCTCTTTGGCCGCTTTTGACCAGACCCGTCTCATACGCGAACACCACCGCCTGAACCCGGTCCCGGAGGCCCAGTTTCATCAGGATCCGCCCCATGTGCGTCTTGACGGTCGCCTCCGAGACGTACAGCCGCGCCGCGATCTCCCCGTTGGACATCCCGCGCGCGACCAGCCGCAGCACCTCGCCCTCCCGCTCGGTCAGGCTCTCCAGGGCGCCGGTCGCCCGCTCCTGCGCGTCCGGCAGGTGCAGCGCGAACCGGTCCAGCAGCCGCTTGGTCGTGCTCGGCGCCACCACCGCGTCCCCCGAGTGCACCGCCTTGATCGCCTCGATGAGCTGCGTCGGCCCCGCGTCCTTCAGCAGGAACCCGCCCGCGCCCGCCTTGATCGCCGCGAACGCGTACTCGTCGAGGTCGAACGTCGTCAGGATCACGACCTTCGGCCCGGACGCCGCCACCACCCGCCGGGTCGCCTCGATGCCGTCCATCCGCGGCATCCGCACGTCCATCAGGACGACGTCGGCCGCCGTGGCCCGCAGCAGCTCCAGCGCCTGCACGCCGTCGGCCGCCTCCCCCACGACCTCGATGTCGGGCTGCGCGTCCAGCACCATCTTGAACCCGGCCCGCACCAGCTCCTGATCGTCGACCAGGGCCACCCGGATCGGCCCCTCGTCCACCAACTCGTCCACGCTGCCTCCCAGCACGCTCCTGGCACCTCCCACCCAACACCCCTCGCGGACCCCAGCGGTCACGCCGCCTCGCGCACGGGAATCCGCGCGACCACCTCGAACCCCCCGCCCGGACGCGGCGCCGCCCGGACGCTGCCCCCGTAAACAGCCGCGCGCTCGCGCATCCCGACCAGGCCGTGCCCGCGCCCGTCGCTGACCGCGGCGGCCCCGCGCCCGTCGTCCACGACCCGGATCTCGACGGTGTCCCCGGCATAGCGAAGCCGGACATCGGCGGACACGCGCAATCCGCCGTGTTTGAGGGTGTTGGTCAGCGCCTCCTGGACAATCCTGAACACGGTGAGCTGCCGTCCCTCCGACATGGTCGCGGGCGAACCGTCCACCCGCATGTTGACCGCGAGCCCCGACGCGCGAACCTGTTCCACCAGGTCGTCGAGCTGCGCGACCCCCGGCTGCGGCGCGTACTCGCCCGCGTCGTCGCCCTCGCGCAGGACGCCGAGCAGCCGCCGCATCTCCGCCAGCGCCAGCCGCCCGGTCGAGGAGATCGTCTCCAGCGCCTGGCTGGCCTTCCCGACATCGGTGTTGATCGCGTAGGACGCGCCGTCCGCCTGCACCACGATCACGCTGACGTTGTGGGCGATGACATCGTGCAGCTCACGCGCGATGCGGCCGCGCTCGGCGGCCATCGCCATCTGGACCTCGGCGTCCCGCTCGCGCTCCAGCCGCTCGGCGCGCTCCTCCACCGACCGCAGGTAGGCGCGCCGCGTCCGCATGTGCAGGCCGAGGATCCACACACCCGCCACCACTGCCGTCATCGCAAGGAACGTGAACTTCTTGTCATCCGAGCCGACCGGGTAGCGGATCGTCGCCAGGGCCGTGCCCAGTTCGCCGACCAGCGCGGCCGCCAGCCCCCAACGGAAGGTACAACTGGCCGTGACGGTATAGAGCCCCATCAGAATGGCGATGTTCGCGGGCAGGACGGGAACGTTCAGGGCCCACTGGACGAACGAGACGGCGGCGACCACCGCGAAGATCGTCCGGGGGAAGGTGCGGCGCAGTACCATCGGCACCAGCAGTGCCGCCGTCATCACCGTGTACCTGATCCCGCTCACGTTCGGTCCGCTGCCGAACAGCACCGGGAACGCCAGTATGAGCACCGGCGCGGCAAGGAACGCGTCGACCAGCGGCGTCCTGCCGCGCAACCACTCCCAGAACCTCGGGGCCATGCCGTCAGCGTAAGGACACGCAGGTCAGCCTCGGATCAGCCGCAAGTCGGAACCGACTCCACCGCAAGGATGGACCTCGGCGGTGGCGGCCCACGGTAACGTCACAGGAGTGGCGATGCCCGTGACCGAATGGCTGACCTGGCGCACCGCGATGGAGCGGGCCCTGTACGGCGAGGACGGCTTCTACCGGCGCGGTGAACGCCCCGCCGAGCACTTCCGCACCTCCGTGACCGCCTCCCCCCGCTTCGCCGCCGCGATCGCCCGGCTGCTCGCCGAGATCGACGCCGCGCTCGGCCATCCCGCCCGGCTGGACATCGTGGACATCGGCGCCGGTTCCGGACGGCTCCTGGCCAACGTCCTCTCCTGCGCGCCCCCCGGCCTCGCCGACCGCCTCGCGCCGACCGCCGTGGAGATCGCGCCGCGTCCCGCCGACCTCCCTGACCGCATCGCCTGGCGCGCCGAACTGCCCGCCGAGATCACCGGCCTGGCGGTCGCCAACGAATGGCTCGACAACATTCCGCTGGACGTGGCCGAGCACACCCCGGGCGGCGTCCGCACCGTCCTGGTCGACCCGTCCAGCGGCACCGAGCGCACCGGCCCCGAGCCCACCGCCGAGGACCGCGACTGGCTGGAGCGCTGGTGGCCCCTCCGCGAACCGGGCGACCGCGCCGAGATCGGCCACCCCCGCTGCGCCGCCTGGGCCTCGGTCATCAGGCGGCTCCGCCGCGGCCTCGCGATCGCCGTCGACTACTCCCACTCCCGCGAGTCCCGGCCGCCCTACGGCACCCTGACCGGCTACCGCGACGGCTCCACCGTCCCCGCCGTCCCGGACGGCTCCTGCGACGTCACCGCCCACGTCGCCCTGGACGCCTGCGTCGTCGCGGGCGAACGCGCCGGCGCCACGTCCACCCTCCTGACCACCCAGCGCGCCGCCCTCCGCGGCCTCGGCCTGTCCGGCGCACGCCCCCCGACGTCCGAGGCCCACCGCGACCCCCGCGCCTACCTGACCGCCCTCTGCCACGCGGGCGAGGACGCCGAACTGACGGACCCGTCCGGCCTGGGCAGCTTCGGCTGGCTGGCCCAAACCGTCCAAATCCCCCTCCCAACCCCCCTGAACAAGCCCAGCTAGCCCGCCCCACCCCCAAGCGACACCGGCCAATTGCCACCAACCCCGCAAACGCCGCCTCCCCACCCGGCTAAGCGAGACCGGCCAGATCGCACCCAACCGTACGAACGCCGCCTCCCTCCCGTGTGCGAGACCGGCTAGATGGCACCCAACCGCGCGACTGCCGCCGTCCCACGCCCCTAAGCCACACCGGCCAAATGCCACCCAACCGTCCGCCCCCGCCCCCTCAGCGAGACCGCCCCAAGCCACCTAACCCGCGAACGCCGCCTTTCCGCCCTTTGAGCGAAACCGGCTAACCGGCACTCACCGCGCGCGCCCCGCCTCCCCGCGCCTTGAGCGAGACCGGCCAGATGGCATCCAACCCTGCGATCACCGCCTCCCCTGAACGAGACCGGCTAGGGCGTGTTTCAAAGTGGCCTCAGCCGTCACGCGGGCGTGTAGCCGAGCGGTGGGGCGGACACCGGAGGCGGGCCCGCCCGGGAAGCTCGCGAAGCGATTCCGCGCCCGCCAAGGCACGGTCACTGCCCGAGCCGCCAGGCGAGGGCAGTGGGCCGGGACCTTGAAGCACTGCCTAGGCGGCATCCACCGTGCGATCGCCGCGGCGGTCGCCGACGGCCCGTCCGCGCCCGTCGGGACGCTGGACGTGCTAACTCCCACCGAGGGCCTCCCCGCCCCCCTGAGCGGGATCGGCTCTCGTCTAGGTGGCGTAGCTCCCACCCTCGAGACCACGCCCTCCCCGCCCCCCTGAACGAGATCGGTTCCCCGGCCATGACGGGGACGTGGCGCGCGCGTGCCCTCTCACCCCGCGAGGTCGGTCAAGCCCAGCCCCCGCGCTGATCGGCCGCCGAGTCAGCATTCGACATAAAGGGCTTCCAAGCCGCGCAGGACGAATCCGGGCTTCCACTTCGGCTCGTCCACCAGCCGGAGACCGGGGGCAAGTCGCAGCAGCGCGCCATAGGACTCGGCGAGCTCGATCCGAGCCAGCGGCGCCCCCAGGCAGTAATGGATACCGAGCCCGAAGGTGATGTGCGGATTCGGATCCCGCCCCAGGTCAAGGCGGTCAGGCTCGGCGAACACCGCAGGGTCACGGTTGGCGGACGCGAACTGCAACGCGACCTCGGCACCGCGCGGAATGTCGATTCCCGCAACGGTGATGTCCTCCAGCACCCACCGCTCGAACATCGGCGCCGGCGTGTCATACCGCAGCAGTTCCTCGATCGCGGCGGGAATGAGCGAGGCGTCAGCGCGCAGCCGCGCCAGCTCCCCGGGATGGCGGAACAGCGCCCACCAACCGTTTCCGGTCGTATTGACCGTGGCCTCGTGGCCCGCGTTGAGCAGCAGGACGCAGGTGCCGATCAACTCGTCCTCGGTGATCCGGTCGCCACCGTCGACGACCTGGGCGAGCGCGCTGATCAGGTCGTCGCGCGGCGCGTCCTTCCGCTGCCGCGCCAGATCGCGCAGGTACTCGGAGAACTCGGCGGCGGCCCGGACGGCCGACCGCTGCACGTCCTGCGGCGGGTTCAGCTCGTACATGCCGCAGATGTCGGCGGACCAGGGACGCAGCAGGTGCCGGTCCGCCACCGGCACGCCCAGCATCTCGGCGATCACGTTCACCGGCAGCGGCTCGGCGACCTCCGCGAGCAGGTCGCCGCCCCCCTTGGCCACCAGGGACTCGGCCAGTTCCCCGGCAAGCCGGCGGATCATCGGCCGCAGCCCCTCCACCATTCGCGCCGTGAACGCCTTCGACACGAGGCGCCGCAGCCGCGTATGCGTGGGCGGCTCCATGTCGAGCAGCCCGGCGCGGACGAGATCCCAGAACGGTTTGACGAACTCGCTCTCCGGCTCCTGGCCGAACTCCTCGTGCCCGGCGATGTGCAGGTAGGTGCGCCCGAGCCGCCGATCCCTCAGCAGCGCGTTCACATCCTCGTACCTGCTGATCACCCATTGGTCGCTGGGCTCATGGAAGAAGACCGGGCGCTCAGCGCGCAGCCACTCGAACACGGGGTAGGGGTCGGTGACGAAATCAGGTGAGCACGGATCGTAGGCCAGCTCATTCATGGTTCCGACGATAAGCCCGTGAACCGCTCATTCCGAGCCCGCATCGGTGACAGAACCGGGCATCAGATGGCGGGCCAGCGTCTCCAGCGCCGCCGTCACCTCCCGAACGTGCTCCGGACCGCCCAGCGCAGCCGTCAGGGCCCCTTCGATACTGGCCGCGCGCACCTCGGCCACCCGCTCGGACTCCTCGCCCGCCTTGCGCACCAACGACCGCCGCCGATCCGCCGGATCCGGCGCCGTCACCACCGACCCCGCCTCCCGGAGCCGCGCCACGGCCATCGACACCTGGCTCTGCGGCAACCCGGTGCGCTCGGCGATCTCCCCCACGGCCGTGTCCGGATGCCCGACGACATCGCTCAACACGATCAGCACCGCCCGCGCCCCCCCGCGCTCCCCACCCCGCGCCGCAGGCATCGCCTCCTCCCCGACCTTCATCAACGCCCGCCCCAACAAGAACAACTCAACACCGTTCACCCCCTCAACTTACATCCAGATAGATACATCAAACTTGATACATCAAAATAGATCCATTAAGCTCCCCCCACCTGCAACCCCCAACCCCCACACGACCACCCACCCACACGCCCCCCACACGCCGCTCAACACCACCGCCCCCCTCACACCCTCGTCTCCCACCACACCCGCCCTCCTCACACCACCGTCCGCCTCCGTCACCCCGCCGCCCCCTCAACGGCCCTCTCACACCGCCTCCTCGCTCACCGCCTCCTCGCTCACCGCCCCCTCGCTCACCGCCCCCTCGCTCACCGCCCCCTCGCTCACCGCCCCCTTGTTCACGCCCCTTGTTCACGCCCCTTGTTCACCGCCCTCGCTCACCGCCCCTCGCTCACCGACCTCCACCGCGCCATCGCCAGCCCAACCAGTCCCATCCACACCAGCACGCGCTCACCGCAGCCACCCCCATCACCGTCCGCCCACCCACGCCGCCGCCCCACATGCGCCGCGTACCTACACCACCGCCCCACACACCGATTTCGAGTCTCTGCACGCACCCCCATGTTGAACCGCGGCCCACCCGCGGACCTCTTTGCGGCATGGCGTCTACCCGAGCCGTCCCGGCATGGCCTGAACGGCACGGCCTGGTGCTGGTCCCTGCTGGAGAAGAGCACGCATAGTAGCCCTGTGAGGCCTGGCAGCCGGCGATGCCGGTGAGCCCGTACAGGACCTTTGCCGAGGTGAGGACGTTCGCACCCGAGCCGAGGGCATGGACGGCGAGGCCAGGAGCGGGATGCTTTTGGCGGTGGCTACCTCGCGGGACAGCGTGACGCGAACGCACGACCTGAGCAGCACGATCCGAACAGCACGGCCTGGTGCTTGTGCAGTGCGCTCGGCGCCGCTCAGCTAGCGCCCCGCTTCTTGGCTCCGAGAACGTGAGCCCTGCCGGGACCTGTGATGCGGCAAGCCAGGTTGCGCAGCCCTCTTCTTGGCCCTGACAACCCCCGATCAATCTCGCTCTCACATGAGCAACCTCGTTTCGAGAGGACGTAGAAGACATGGCAACCACCACGAGCGCGATGCTCCCCATACCTGGAGCCGAGCTGTACTACGAGATCCGGGGGGACGGACCGGTGTTGGTGATCGGCCAAAGTGGCGAGGGGGACGCGCGGCGGAGTGCGGACATGGTCGATCGACTGGTCGAGCACTACACCGTGGTCACCTATGACCGGCGCGGGTTGTCACGGACCGCCGTCGCCGACCCGACCGCGCCCGTCTCGCCCGAGACGCACGCCGAGGACGTCCACCATCTGCTGGCGGCGCTCACCGACGAGCCCGCGCTCATGCTCGGGTGCAGCCTGGGCGCGCTCTACGGGCTTCACCTGGCCGCCGCGCACCCTGGGCAGCTCTCCACGCTCATCGCTCATGACGTGGCCGCGCCTGGTTTGCTGCCTCCTTCCGATCGCGCCCGGATCGACCGCACGCTCGCCGAGGTCGAGGCCACCGCTCGCGCGGGCGGCTGGCGTGCCGCCATCGCTATGGTCGCCGCCGCCACCGGGCTCGATCCCGCCCGTATGGAGACCGAGTCCGGCGTCACGTTGGTACCGATGACCGAGGAGCGGGCCGCCAACATGACGTACTACCTGACCAATGACGTTTCCGAGCTTCGCCGCAGCACCCTCGGGCCCAAGGAGGTCGCCGCGGCCGCCAGCGGCACGCGCATCGTGCCCGCCGCCGGTGTCGATTCGAAGAACGCCTGGAACCATCGGTGCGCCGAGGAGCTGGCCTCCGTCCTCAACACCCCGCTCGTGGAGTTCCCCGGCGGACACAACGGCAACACGGCGTTCCCGCGTGCTTTCGCCGCCCGTCTGCACGAGATCTTGACGCTCACCTCCTGACGATCACTCGGGTGGGGTCGGCCCGCCCTCCCCCTCTCGGACGGGCCGACCAACTCCATGGTCAGGGCCGGTGGTCGACGGCGGAAGTAGAATGGCGTTCTGTGGATAACCAGGTCAGCGGGCGGCCCAGTGGGTCGTGTCGCCCGAGGCCCGGCGGGCGGCCTGGGCCCGCCGCGCGGTCGCGTCGACGATCGCGCGCGCCTCTCCCAGGTCGCGGGCGGACGCGGCGACCTGCACCGGCCCCGGCGGCGCGTCCACGTGGACCGTCGCCAGCCCTTGGAGCCGCTGGAACAGGTTGGCCGTAAGGCGCACGCTCTGCGCGCGGGCGTGCGCGATGACGTCGGTGCGGCGGCAGGGCCAGCCGTGGCGGGCCACGAACACCACGTCGTCGGTCCCGGCGCCGCCCGCGCGGTCGGCGGCCACCGCCTTCGACGACGCGGGGACGAGAGGCACCGCGTCGATGTTCGTCCCCGGAAACACCTGCGACACCAGATAGATGGCGACCTGCCGGGGCGCCACCGGCAGAAGCGTCGAGGAGAGCGCCTGACGCTCACCCGCGTAACCGGCGACGGTGACCTCGACCCGCGCCCATCCCAGGGCACGCCAGAGCGCCGGTTCGACGATGCTGACCGCCTGCACCCGTCCGGGCGGAAGGGTCTGCATGCGGGTCTCCAGCAGCCCGTAGCGCAGTCGGATACCGTCCGGCGACATCGCGACCGTGAAGTTGGCGTACATCACCAGGGGCGCGATGACGGCGCGGATCAGACCGAGGAACGCGGGCACGGCGACGGCGAGCATTCCGCCTTCCGCGTACGCCACGAGAAACAGCAGCGAGGCCAGGAACAGGACGACCGTCCCGATCACGGGGAACCGCACCAGCAGCGACCCGAACAGCGCACCGAAGGGCACGCGCCACAGGTGGCGTTCGGGCGCTTCGGGCGTATGTCCGGGCAGACCGGCCGCGCGCGCGAGGAGTTCGGCCCGTAGTTGCTGGGCGGAACGGCGGCCGAGATAGCGAAGCGCGATTTCGCTTTGTTCGCCTCCGGCAAGCTCCACCCTCACCTCGGCGAGGGCGAAGACGCGGGTGACCAAGGGACGGACGAGGTCGATGGCCTGGACGCGCGACAGCGGTATGCGGCGCTTCCGCTTGCGGAGCAGTCCGGCTTCGACGACGAGGTCGTCACCGTCCACGCGGAACCGCAGCCCCAGCCACGCCCACAGACCGGAACCCACGGCGATCGCCGTCATGGGGACGCTCACGATCAGGAACCTGGCGATCACCTCGGGGGTCAACTCGATGGTGATGCCCTCATCGGTCTGCGTGAGCAGCAGCGGAAAGCCGAGCAGGACGAAGTACACGATGAGGATGAAGAACGCCCGCAATGGCGCGGTCGCCCAATGCAGCCTGTGTGTCCCCTCGGAGAACCGCACCGGTGGGGGTGGGCCGTACCCCGGATGGGGGCCATACCCGTAGGGCGGACGGGGCGGACCATAGGGCGACCCCGGATACGGCGGACGAGGAGGCCCATAAGGAGGGTGTCCGTTAGGGGGATATGGACCGTGCGGGCCATAGGGCCCCGAGGCGCTATACGGCCCGGGCACACCGTGGGAGCCCGGCGCCCCGTGAGAGCCCAGCGCACCGTGAGGGCCCAGCGCACCGTGAGGGCCCAGCGCACCGTGAGGGCCCAGCGCCCCGTGAGGGCCTGGCCCGCCGGGAGGGCCCGGCGTTCCGTAGGGGCCCAGCACGCTGTGAGGGCCCGGCGCTCCATTGGGACCCGGCGCCCCGTGAGGGCCTGGCGCGCCGTGAGAGCCTGGCGTTCCGTAGGGACCCGGGCCGCCGGGAGCGCCCGGCGCTCCTTCGGGACCCGGCGCTCTGTGGGGTCCTGGTGCTTCGTGAGGGCCCGGCGCTTCGTATGGTCCGGGTTGTCCATAGGGGGCGGGTCGGCTATACGGGCCTGGGTGCGCAGGCTGGCCTTGCGGGCCGTGGTCCCCCGGCTGGGCTTGAGGTCCATACGGCCCAGGGGAGCCGTTCTGCCCTGGAGGGCCATACGGACCGGCGGGGCCGGGCGCCCCATACGGCCCCTGCGAATGTGGGTGAGGGCCGTTGGAAGAATCCTCGTTTTCCGGAGGAGGGCCGAAAGGGCCGCTCATAGACCCATGCTCCGCTCCTCGCCCTTCCGGGCGAGGCGATCGCGTAGGGGTCCGGCGTCTGCCGCGGGCAGGCCCGGGATGGTGGCATCGGTGGCCGCCGCGGCGGTGTGCATGCGGACGGTGGCGATTCCCATCCACCGCTCCAGTAGCCCAGCCGTCACGTCCACGAACTGCATCCGCCCGTAGGGCACGACGATGAGCCGCTTGACGAGCACCCCATACGTGACGATGAGGTCGTCCCCCCGCTCCGCATAGCCGAAGGACCGGCGGCCCAGTTCGGCCATGGCTCCCGCAAGGACGACCACGAGCATCAGGGCCGCGAGCCACATGGCGGCGGCCACCGCGCCTCCGCCGTTCCGCCACACCAGGAAGGCCCCGAGAGCGCCCACAGGGACCGCCCAGAGCACAGCCGTAAGGAGCCGGTGCCAGGTGTGGCGTTTGGAGATGGGTGACCAGTGGAGCCCGTTCCCGGGCGCGAACGCCTGGTCCGCTTGGTAGACCGGTGGCGCGGCCACCGCGCCG
The DNA here is from genome assembly GCF_022751215.1 of Actinomadura terrae. Taxonomy (GTDB): domain Bacteria; phylum Actinomycetota; class Actinomycetes; order Streptosporangiales; family Streptosporangiaceae; genus Spirillospora; species Spirillospora terrae. The sequence goes on from NZ_JAICDG010000004.1 coordinate 279,590, forward strand.
CCCTGGCCGTACGCCGCGTAACCCCCCGGGTCCTGCGCCTGCCCCGTCACGGACGGCGACGCGCCCAGGCCCGGCCCGTCCTGGATTGCCCCGCCCTGGCCAGGGCTCGGCGACGACAACGGATGCGCCGCGCCCTGCGATCCCGGGTTTGCGGCGGGCTCATATGGCGGTTCGCCACGGCTCGCGTTCATCGCCTCTAGTCAACCGGATAACCTCGACCGCTCGCCATGCGACTATGTGGCGGTGATCGGAGCGGCGGAGACGCGACCATGACCACCGAGCGAATCGTCGGTATCGGTGCGGGCGCCAAGGAGCTCGCGACCGAGGACATGACCCTGAACATCGGGCCCCAGCACCCGTCCACGCACGGCGTGCTGCGGCTGAAGCTGACGCTGGACGGCGAGCGGATCTCGGCCGCCGAACCCATCATCGGCTACATGCACCGCGGCGCGGAGAAGCTGTTCGAGGTGCGCGACTTCCGGCAGATCATCGTGTTGGCCAACCGGCACGACTGGCTGTCGGCGTTCTCCAGCGAGCTCGGGGTGGTGCTCGCCGTGGAGCGCATGCTGGGGATGGAGGTTCCGGTACGCGCCGTATGGGCGAGGACGTTGCTGGCGGAGCTGAACCGTGTCCTCAACCACCTGATGTTCCTCGGGTCCTATCCGCTGGAGGTAGGCGCGATCACCCCGATCTTCTACGCGTTCCGTGAGCGCGAAGTGCTGCAACGGGTGATGGAGGAGGTCTCCGGTGGACGCATGCACTACATGTTCAACCGTGTGGGCGGCCTGAAGGAGGAGTTGCCCGCAGGCTGGACGACACGCGCGCGGCACGCGGTCGCCGAGGTCCGGGCGCGCATGAGCGACATCGCGGATCTCATCATGGGCAATGAGATCTTCCGCGCGCGTACACGGGACGTGGGCGTCCTCACCCGGGAGCAGATCCTCCAGTACGGGGTGTCCGGCCCGATCGCGCGAGCGTCCGGTGTGGATTTCGACCTGCGGCGGGACGAACCGTATCTGGCCTACGGCGAGATCCCCGTCCGCGTGGTCACCCGCCAGGAGGGCGACTGCCTCGCCCGGTTCGAGTGCCTTCTGGACCAGGTGTACGCGTCCCTCGACATCGCCGACGCCTGTCTGGACCGCCTCGCCGAGCTTCCGCCAGGACCGATCAACCAGCGGCTCCCGAAGGTGCTGAAGGTCCCGGAGGGCCACACCTACGCCTGGACGGAGAACCCGCTGGGCCTCAACGGCTACTACCTGGTGTCCCGCGGTGAGAAGACCCCGTGGCGGATGAAGCTCCGGTCGGCGTCGTTCAACAACATCCAGGTACTGGCGGAGCTGCTGCCCGGCAACCTGGTCGCCGACATGATCGCGATCCTCGGCTCGATGTTCTTCGTCGTCGGCGACATCGACAAGTAATCCGAATCAACGCCACCGCCCCCTCTACTAACCGCAGCCGCCCGACGCGAACTCCAAGAACGCGCCGAGGTCAGGCACGGGAGGCGCCGCGGCTGTGCTCCTCCTCGTCCGGGTCCTTGGGTACGCGGCACGCGTATTCCAGGAAGAAGGCGGCTCCCGCCAGTACGGCGGCGGCGAGGAACGTCCCCCCGCTGACGAAGAAGTCGTGGCGGGGGGTCGGCTTGTCCAGGGAGTCGGCGAGGCTTCCGGCGAACCCCGCGAAGACGCCCGCCAGCACGGCGGCCGCATGCGCGCTGGCCTTGCCCAGCGCGGCCATGCGCGCGACCACGAGCGGTTCCACCGGCTTGGTGCCGGGCTTGCGGCGGATGCGGCGCAGCACGTTCACACCGGTGAAGCCCTCGCCCAGCGCCAGCAGCAGAAGGGTCGGGACGGCCGTCCAGGGGAGCGGCGGCAACGAGACGTAGGCCGAGCGCAGCACCGCCCAGGTGGTCACGCCGATGACGACCACGAGGGCGATGAGGAACAGCGGGCGGGACGGTCTCATGCAGGCTGCTGGAGTGTCAGGTCACCCCGGCGGCGAACGGCCGACGGTCCCCCCTCCGCCTGCTTGGCCGCCGCGAGGTCGCCGACACGGCCGTGCCCGGGGAGCAGCACGTCCGGCTCGATGTCGGCCCACGGGACGAGCACGAACGCCCGCTCGTGCGCGCGGGGGTGCGGGAGGGTCAGCGCGGGGTCGTCCATGGCGATGTCACCGAAGACCACGATGTCGATGTCCAGGGTGCGGGGGCCCCACCGCACTTCACGGACGCGGCGCATGGAGTTCTCGATGTTGAGGATGCGTTCGAGCAGGTTCTCCGGCGGCAGGCGGGTGTCGGCGACCAGGACGATGTTGAGGTAGTCCCCCTGTTCGGGGATTGTCTCACCGGGAGGCGCGTAGGGAGCGGTCTCGTACACGGGGGAGAACGCCACGAACTCCAACCCGGGGGCGTCGAACAGCGCGTCGACGGCCTCCTGGATGTTGTCCAGGCGGTCGCCGAGGTTGCTGCCGAGTGAGAACACGACGCGGTGCTGGACCAGCATGTGGCCGCCGGTCGCGGTGCGGTCGGGCATGCGGTCGGACGCTGTCATGGGCGACTCCTCCTGATCTTCACGGCCACGTCCGTGAAGGGGTGCGGCACCGGGGCGCTGGGCTTGTGGACGGTGACCTCCGCGTCCACCACCGTCGCGTCTTCCAGACATATCTTCGCGAGCCTCTCGGCAAGCGTTTCGATCAAGTTCACGGGGTCGTTCTCGACGGCGGCGACGAGCCGGTCGGCGAGCGATCCGTAGTCGACGGTACGCGAAAGGTCGTCGCCCTCAGCGGCGGGACGGGTGTCCAGGCCGAGGACGACGTCGACCACGAACTCCTGACCGAGTTCGCGTTCGGCGGGCAGGTAGCCGTGTCGGCCCCGGACGCGCAGGCCGCGCAGTTCGATGTGGTCGAGAGTCATTCTTCCTCTGCATCGACGACGTTGAGCACGGGTGAACCATGGTGGAGCAGGAGCCGCCACTCACCGTCCGACCGGACGAACACGTTGGTGGCGACGATGCTGCCGCCGGCGAGGAACCCCGATTCGGTGTCCTCGTCGGCGGTGAGAACGTTCTCCTTGCAAGTGACCACCGCGTGATCGCCGTAAACATCGGTCTCGACGTCGGTCAGGACGAACTGGATGTAGGGCGTGTTGGCCATGATGAGGGCCCAGGAGCGCAGGACCTCCTCGCGTCCCCTGAGCATCGCCCAACCTGGATGCACGCAGGAGACGCCGTCCGCGAAACGGCCGTCGGCCCATACGGCCGACATCCGGTCGAAGTCGCCGGCCTCGAAGGCGGCGTAGAACTCCGCGTGCACCTCGTCCAGATCGGCGCGGTTCACTGCGTGGCTCATCGGTCGGCGCTCCCGGTTTCGGCGCGACCGTCCGCCGCGGCAGGTTCGGCTTCGGGGACATCGTGCTCGGACGGCAGCGGACGGGTCGCGCGCATGGCGGCGGCCACCCGGACGGCGTCGACGTTGGGCCGGACGCGGTGCACGCGCACGCACCACGCCCCGCCGTACGCGGCGAGCGCCGAGGTCGCCACGGTGCCGTCGTCGCATTCGGCGAACGGGCGGCGGGTGCCGTCGGGGTCCGCCAGGAGGGTCGTCAGGAAGCTCTTGCGGGAGGCGCCCACGAGAACGGGGTAGCCGGTACCGGTGAGCTCCTCCAGGTGCGCCAGCAGCGCCCAGTTGTGCCCGGCCTTGGGGCTCTTCGCGAAACCGAGCCCCGGGTCCAGCACGATAAGAGACGGGTCCACGCCCTCTTCCAGGACGGCCTCGACCCGGCGCAGCAGTTCCTCGCGGACCTCGCGGACGACGTCGGCGTACACGGCGCGGGTCTGCATGTCGTGGCTGTGACCGCGCCAGTGCATCACGACGTAGGGAACACCGGCGGACGCCACCACACGGGGCATCTCGGGGTCGGCCAGGCCGCCGCTCACGTCGTTCACCAGCCGGGCGCCCGCCGCCACGGCGGCCTCGGCCACCTCGGCCCGCATGGTGTCGACGCTGACGGGAACGTTCTCGTCCCTGAGCGCCTCGATGACGGGGATGACGCGGCGGAGTTCCTCGTCCAGCGAAACCCGCTGGGCGCCGGGCCGGGTGGACTCCCCGCCCACGTCGACGATGTCGGCGCCCTCGGCGACGAGGTCGAGCCCATGCCGGATGGCCTTCTCCGCGTCGAACCAGGCGCCGCCGTCGGAGAACGAGTCGGGGGTCACGTTGACCACGCCCATCACGAGGCAGCGCCCTGGCGCGGGCAGCCCCGGAACAACGGCACTGGTCATATGACCAACCCTATGCCTTGATCTCAGCACTCCGGGGCGCCGCCCCAGGGCCTTCCGGACACCGTTCCGCAGGACCGGAGGACGACCACCGCGAACGCGTCCAGTGGCCCTTGCGGACGGCCATCCCAGACATCCGAAAACCCCACCTCCCGAGCCGGCCGGACGCCGTCGAGACGTCCACCTCGAAAGATCATCCCAGCGCCTCGAAAGATCCTCGCGGCCACCTCGAACGAACATCGGGAACCGCCTCGAACGAGCACCAGAGCCGCTTCGAACAAGCGTCCGGAGCCGTCGATTCGCGCGGCACCGAGCGACCACTGCGACTGCCGGGACGCCTGAGACGCGGTGAACGGGCCTCAGCTCGCCGCTGAGGCCCGTTCAGATGCCTTGAAAAGCTTGGGGAGGGTGGAGCGCTGCTAACGCGTGAGGATCAGGCTCATCGCCTCGGCGCGGGTCTCGGCATGATCACGGAAGTCGCCGCGGACGGCGGACGTCACGGTCTTCGCGCCCGGCTTGCGCACGCCCCGCATCGTCATGCACAGGTGCTCGGCCTCGATCACCACGATCGCGCCGCGCGGCTCCAGGACGCTCATCAGCGCGTCCGCGACCTGGCTGGTGAGCCGCTCCTGCACCTGCGGGCGGCGCGCGTACACGTCCACCAGCCTGGCGAGTTTCGACAGACCGGTGATCTGGCCCTTCTTGTTCGGCGTGTACCCCACGTGGGCGACCCCGTGGAAGGGCACCAGGTGGTGCTCGCACACGCTGTACACCTCGATGTCCTTCACCAGGACCATTTCCTCATGGTCGGCGTCGAACACCGTCGTGAGGGCGTCCTCGGGACGCTGGCGCAGGCCGGCGAACTGCTCGGCGTACGCCCGCGCCACCCGCGCGGGGGTGTCGCGGAGCCCGTCGCGCTCGGGGTCCTCCCCGATCGCGAACAGGATCTCGCGCACGGCGTTCTCGATGCGGACGTGGTCGAACCCCGGTGGGTCGTCCTTGAGCGGCGCCTCGTCGTACGGAATGGCCAAGGCGATCAGCTCTCGCCCGGGGCCGGGTCGGCGGACTCGGAGCCGACGCCGCCGGTCACACCGCCCTGCCCGTTGCCCTTGGTCAGGTCCGTCACGTCCTGCGGGCCGAGCAGCGCGAGCTCCTTGGGCGAGAGCACCGGCGGCCGGTCGGACGGCAGGCGCTTGCCGTAGCCGGTGTAGGAGTTCTGGTGCGGCCGCTTCGTGATCGGCGCGAAGATCGCCAGCACCTGGTCCTTGGACAGGGTCTCCTTGTCCATCAGGTTGACCACCAGGTCGTCCAGGACGTCCCGGTACTCGACGAGGATCTCCCACGCCGTGTCGTGCGCGCTCTCGATGTAGCGGCGGACCTCGTCGTCGATCGCGGAGGCGATGTCCTCGGAGTAGTCGCGTTCGTGGCCCACGTCGCGGCCCAGGAAGACCTCGCCCGCGCCGGTACCGAACTTGCGGGCGCCGAGACGCTCGCTCATGCCGTACTCGGTGACCATGTTGCGGGCGATGGAGGTCGCCTTCTCGATGTCGTTCGCCGCGCCCGTGGTCGGCTCGTGGAACACCAACTCCTCTGCGGTGCGCCCACCCAGGAGCATCGCGAGCTGGTCGTTCATCTCCGAGCGGGTCGTGAGGAACTTGTCCTCCATGGGCAGCGTCATCGTGTAGCCCAACGCGCGCCCGCGCGGGAGGATCGTCACCTTGTGCACGGGGTCGGCGTTCGGCAGCGCGTGCGCCACCAGCGCGTGCCCGCCCTCGTGGTAGGCGATGATCTTCTTTTCCTTCTCCGACATCACGCGGGTCTTGCGTTCCGGACCCGCCATGACGCGGTCGATGGACTCCTCAAGGGTGTCCATGTCGATGAGCTTGCGGTCGAAGCGCGCGGTGAGCAGCGCCGCCTCGTTGATGACGTTCGCCAGGTCCGCGCCGGTGAAGCCGGGGGTGCGGCGGGCGATGACGTCCAGATCGACGTCCGGCGCGAACGGCTTGCCGCGGCCGTGCACCCGCAGGATGCCCTTGCGGCCCTCCAGGTCGGGACGGTCGACGGTGACCTGGCGGTCGAAACGACCGGGACGCAGCAGCGCGGGGTCGAGGATGTCGGGGCGGTTGGTCGCCGCGATGAGGATCACGCCACCCTTGACGTCGAACCCGTCCATCTCGACCAGGAGCTGGTTGAGGGTCTGCTCGCGCTCGTCGTGCCCGCCGCCGAGCCCGGCGCCGCGGTGCCGGCCGACCGCGTCGATCTCGTCGATGAAGATGATCGAGGGGGCGTTGGCCTTGGCCTGCTCGAAGAGGTCGCGCACCCGGGAGGCGCCCACACCGACGAACATCTCGACGAAGTCGGAACCGGAGATCGAGTAGAACGGCACCCCGGCCTCACCGGCCACCGCGCGCGCCAGCAGCGTCTTACCGGTACCGGGCGGGCCGTACAGGAGCACGCCCTTGGGGATCTTGGCGCCGATCGACTGGAACTTCGCCGGGTTCTGGAGGAAGTCCTTGATCTCTTCCAGTTCCTCCAGGGCCTCGTCGGCCCCGGCCACGTCGGCGAAGGTGGTCTTGGGGGTGTCCTTGGTGATGAGCTTGGCCTTGGACTTGCCGAAGTTCATTACCCGCGAGCCGCCGCCCTGCATCTGGTTCATGATGAACAGGAAGATCAGCACGATGACCACGATGGGCAGCAGGCTGAACAGCAGGTTCAGGAAGAAGCTCTGCTTGGGCACGTCGACGTTGTAGCCGCCGGGCAGCTTGCCCGCGTCGGCCTGCTTCTGCAACAGCTGCTGCAACTGCACGCCCTGGCCGTCGACCCAGGACGCCTGCTGGTGCGTCTTGTTGTCGACGAGCGTGACCTCGATTCGCTGGTCCTTGTCAATGATCTTGGCGGACTTCACCTGGCCCGCGGCGATCTCCTGGACGACCTTGGAGGTGTCGGTCTTCTCGTACGAACGGCCGGGGTTGAAGCCCCACATGACGAGGGCGACCAAGAGGCCGAACAGCAGGATCCACAGCAGCGGCCCGCGAAAATAGCGCTTCACGTCCATTTATCCGGTTACCCCTTCGGGGCCCGTCCCTCCTGACCAACGTCTGTGTGCGATCCTCGCCCGTCCCGGGGGGCGGACGCCACTGCGACCAACCAAAGGCCCGTATCCCGGGGCTCCGGACCCACCAAGGCGGCCTCCCTCGGGTGGCTCCCCGACCCAAGGGCCGGGGACACCGACGGTACACCGCAGGACACAGGAGACGCAGCCAGCGCCGATCTCCTGATCCTTTCCATATACCCGTCAACGACCTTTGCAACGATCCGTCACGGTCCCTTGTTCCCCGGCGCCGCTGTCGAGCCCCTCACCAGCCGCTGAGGAGCACGATTCATTCGCCGGTCCCGGGCCGCCCCGAGCCGGGGCTCTGGAACACATCCGCCCGGGGGTGGGTGCCGCAGGTCAAGGGTAAGCGCGAACGGGCCCGGTGCGGTCACCGCCCCGTCGAAAGGGGATTGGGTCGCCGTCGCTCTGGGGCCGCACCGCCCGTGTCAGGACGTGGTCCCTCCGTACACATGCGGGGCGAGCGTGCCGACGAATGGCAGGTTCCGGTACTTCTCCGAGTAGTCGAGCCCGTACCCGATGACGAACTCGTTGGGGATGTCGAACCCGATGTAGCGCACGTCGATCTCGGTCCTGACCGCCTCCGGCTTGCGCAGCAGCGCGCAGATCTCCAGAGAGGCGGGCCCACGCGACAGAAGGTTGCTCACCAGCCACGACAGGGTGAGACCCGAGTCGACGATGTCCTCCACGATCAGGACGTGGCGGTCGATGATGTCGGTGTCCAGGTCCTTGAGAATCCGCACCACACCGGACGACTTGGTGCCGGAGCCGTACGACGAGACCGCCATCCAGTCCATGGACGCCGGCGTGTGCAGGGCGCGCGCGAGGTCCGCCATGATCATGACGGCGCCCTTCAGGACACCGACGAGGAGCAGGTCCTTGCCCGCGTAGTCGGCGTCGATCTGCTCGGCCAGCTCCCGCACCTTGGCCTGCAACCGGTCCTCGGGGATCAGTACCTTCGCCAGGTCCGTGCCCAGGTCCTTCTCGTCCACAACCCCACCCTCATCGCTGTGACACTCGCTTGCCCGGCGGACGGCCCGCCGCCGCGCGGCCGGCACGCCATATGGCGCCTGCGACGCGATCTCAGGCCGGGCCGAACAGCAGCCTGCCATACCGCCGGAACGCGCGAAGACCCCCGGGCAGGTCGACGTGCCGCTGCCCGCGCCAGGCCGTGACCAGCCGATCCACCGCATCGACATGGACGGCCGCGAGCGTACCGGGTGGGCTTCCGGCCTCGACCGCCGCCATCCGCAACACCCGGGTACGGACGGCTCTGGGCAGGTCGCCGAGGCCGTCCAGACGCAACGTGACAAGGGCTCGGGGCTCGTCGCCCTCCCCGGTGGGCCCGGCCGGTTCGGAGGCCGTCAGATCGGCGTAGGCGGCCGCGGCCATGTCGTCGAGGGCGTCGGCGTCGTCGCGCAGCATCCGGGCCGTCCTCGCCAGGGCCTCGGTCACTCCCGGGCCCAACGCCTTCTCCAGGACGGGGAGGACCTCGTGCCGGACGCGCACGCGTGTGTAGGCCGGGTCGTCGTTGTGCGGGTCGTCCCATGGCTCCAGCCCCATGGCGAGGCAACCCTTACGCACGGTCGCCCTGCCGATTTCCAGCAGCGGGCGCTTGTAGAGCACGGTCGCCATGCGCTCCGAGGGCGACCGAGTGCGTGTGAAGGACGAACGCATGCCGGACAGGGAGCGCGTACCCGAACCCCGCGCCAACCCCAGCAGGACGGTTTCGGATTGGTCGTCCCTGGTGTGGCCCAGCAGGATCGCGGAGGCGTCCAACCGCTGGGCGACCTCGTCCAGGGCCGCGTAGCGGGCGTTGCGGGCGGCGTTCTCCATCCCGCCCTCGGCCCCTACGGAGACGGCGACCGATCCGACCGGATCGAGACCGAGGCCCGTCAGCAGGCGGACGACCGCGTCCGCCCGGACGTCCGAACCGTCCTGGAGGCCGTGGTCGATCGTGACCGCGCCCGCCGCATGGCCGGAGCGCGGAGCCTCGAACGCCAGTGCCCCCGCGAGCGCCAGGGAATCGGCGCCGCCGCTACAGGCCGCGAGCACCATCGCGCCGGGCGGCAGCGTGGCCAGCGCCCCCCGCACAGCGTGACGTACCGCCGCCACCGCCGGATCAGGCCCCATGCGCTACCTCTACCACCAGCCGGTGACAAACACGGCGAGCGGAACGGCCGCAGGCGCTGAGACCGCCGAGGTTCCGCCTCAGGCTTCACTGGCCTCCGGCGGGGCCACATCGATGGCGTGCGACCCGACCACCCGCGCTATCCACAGGGCCGGTTCCTTGATCTCGTCGTGCGTCGGCAGGGTCTCCGGCGACTGCCAGACCTTGTTGAAGCCGGACATGCCGGTTTCGGCGACGACCCGCCGCACGAACCTCGACCCCTCCGCGTACTGCTTCATCTTCAGGTCGATGCCGAGCAGCCGCCGGATCGTCTTGTCCAGCTTGGAGCCGCCGTCCCGCCGCCCCTGGAAGCGCGAGCGGATCTGCTGCACCGAGGGGACGACCTCCGGGCCGACGGCGTCCATGACGTAGTCGCCGTGGCCCTCCACCAGGGTCATCACGGCGGTGAGCCGGTCGAGGATCTCGCGCTGCTCGGGGCTCTGGATCGCGTCGATGAGGTTGGCGTCGCCTCCCCGGACGGCGTCGGCGACGGCCTCCGCCGCGTCCCGGAGGCGGTCCAGCATGACGCCGGGGTCCAGATCGGACGCGAGGAGGAACTTGGTCATCTGGTCCTGCACGTACTCGCGCAACCAGGGGACGCCGGTGAACTGCGCACGGTGCGTCTCCTCGTGGAGGCACACCCAGAGGCGGAAGTCCCGTGATTCCACGCCCAGCTCTTGCTCGACATGCACGATGTTGGGCGCGACCAGGGTGAGCCTGCCCGTCGGCGCACGCCCGGACGGGTCCGGAGGCAGGAAGAGCTCGTACTGCCCCAGGACGCGGCTCGCCATATACGCGAGGATCGCGCCCACCTGCATGCCCGTGACCCGGGAGCCGACGGCCTGGACGACCACGTTTCCGGCACCGCCCAGTCCGCCGCCCGTACCGCGCCGTTCGGACATCTGCTCCATGAGGGGTTCGAGCACCACCCGGAAACCGTCCACGTTGGCCCGTATCCAGCCGGGCCGGTCCACGATCGTCGCCGGGGCCGGATCGACCTCGGAGGCCATGCCGGTGAACTCCCTGACGTGCCCGTGGGCGAGCCTCGAAAGCTCGCGGAGCTCCGCCACGACCTCCCGGGCCTCCGCGTGGCTGACCTGGGGCCCCGGCCGGACGAGCCGGGTACCGGCCTGGACCGCCACGTTCCAGTCGATCATTGAGGCGCTCATGTACTCCACCGTACGTTTCGGAGACGGCGCCGGAGCGCCCCTGCACGATCGTTCAACGAACAACCGTTCTGGTTATCTCCCGTACAGCCCCTCCCACACCCGTACGGCCTGCCGACACGACCGGGCCGTCCAAGCCGAAACCCATGCGCGGATGGGTCAGCCGCAGCCGCACGTCGCGACGGCTGCGGCGAGCCGGTCGAGTTTCCCGGGATCCACCGGCGTCTTGCCGTCCCCCGCCATGAAGGCGAACGCCAGCAGTCGCCCGTCCGCGTCAAAGGCGATGCCCGCGAGAGTGCTGACGCCCGAGAGCGTGCCGGTCTTCGCGCGCACGATCCCGGCCCCGCCCTGACTCGCCGGAACCGTGTAGCGGGGCGGGCCCAGCGTCCCCGAGAAGCCCGCGATGGGCAGGCCCGTGATGACAGCCCGCAGATCGGGACGGTCGGGGTTCGCCGCGAGAGAGACGATGCGTGCGAGCGCCACGGGGGAGATTCGGTTCAGGGGCGAAAGTCCGCTGCCGTCGTTGACCTGCACGCCGTCCGCGACGCCGAGCCTGCCGAGGACCTCGTGCACGGCCTGGGCCGCCCCGGCGAAGGACGCCGGGCGTCCCAGCTTTATGGCGACCTGCCTGGCCATCGCCTCGGCCACATCATTGTCACTGTCGGTCAGGAGATGCTCGACCAGCGCGGACACCGGGGGCGACTGGACGGCGCCCAGCTGCGCCGCGCCCTTCGGAGCGTTGACCATACGACCCGCCTTGGCGGCGACCCCGTACCGGGACAGCATGCGCGCGAACGTGGCCGACGCCGCAGCGGGCGGGTTGCCAACGCGTGTTTTGTGCTCCGAGCCCGCCGGAGCGACCCGCCCCTCGTCCACGGTCAGGGCGGTGACAGGGGCCAGCTCACCATCAGGCAGGTAGTTGGGCTTCCAACTGGCGGCCGCGCGAGGGCCCTGATAGGCGGACGTGTCGTAGTCCACTCGCGTGCGGCTCACACCGGATGACTTGAGTTGCGCCGCAGTCTGCTTAGCCAGTTCCGAGAGCGACGCGTATGGCGGACGGCCCCCGCCGGGACGCTCCGGGAGGGCCGTGAGGGTGGGATCCCCACCTCCGACCAGTACGATGCCGCCGCCGGCACCACGCACGACCTTGGTGGTGATCCGGTGCCGGGGCCCGGCCGACGCCAGCACCGCCACCGATGTCGCCAGCTTGGTCGTGGAGGCCGGGGTGGCCGGTTGCCCGGCGCGCATGTCGAACAGCGGACGCCGGGTCACGGCGTCGATGACCACCGCGTTGACCTTCCCGCCCGGGCCGCCGATCAGGGGCGTCAACCGTCCGGCGAGGACGGACGCGTTCGGAGGCCGCCCCGCGGCGGGATCGGCGGCGGGCACCACGGCCGACGCCCGCACGAGATCGCGCTCGGCGACACCCGGCGGCTGGGGCGACAGGTGCCGTTGTGGTGTGAGTTTCGCCACTGCCACCCCCGCCACGACGGTGAAGACAATAAGGAGGGACAATGACATCACTGCCGGGGTCCGGCCCCGTCCAGGCACGTGACCGCCCCTCTCCCACTCAGCAACCACCAACGTGCGACATCCTTATATAAGGGAACACCCACCCTGTGGGGGGCGGCCTCGCCCGCACAGGCTCCCGAAAGACTATTCACTGCGACCGCGCAGGGAGCGGAGGACATCTTGGATTTCGACGTCACCATTGAGATCCCGAAGGGCCAGCGGAACAAGTACGAGGTGGATCACGAGAGCGGCCGAATCCGGCTCGACCGCATGCTGTTCACCTCCACGCAGTACCCCGCGGACTACGGGTTCATCGAGGACACGCTCGGCGAGGACGGCGACCCCCTGGACGCGCTGGTCCTGTTGCAGGAGCCGACGTTCCCCGGCTGCCTCATCCGCTGCCGCGCGGTGGGCATGTTCCGGATGACGGACGAGGCCGGTGGTGACGACAAGGTCCTGTGCGTCCCCGCGACGGACCCGCGCATGGAGCACCTGCGCGACATCCACCACGTCGCCGAGTTCGACCGGCTGGAGATCCAGCACTTCTTCGAGGTGTACAAGGACCTCGAGCCCGGGAAGTCCGTCGAGGGCGCGAGCTGGGTGGGCCGGGTCGAGGCCGAGGTCGAGATCGAGCGGTCCCGCAAGCGCGCCGTCAACCAGGGCGGGCACTGACGGGCTCCCCGCTCCGGCGACCGGCTGGGCACCCACCTGGAGAACCGGCTGGGCTCCGCCCCGCGCAAAGGCTGGGCTCCGCTCGGTGCAACAAGCCGGGTTCGCCTTCGGAACGAGACTGCACGGCTCAGGACGACGCTTGGCGGACGGCGCTGGTCCGCTCCCGCCGCCCCCGCGACGGCCTCCTGGAGAACCCTTCCGTACGGGACACCGTGCGGAAGGGTTCTCGCCGTACAGGCGTCGGCCCCTGTCGGGCCTGGCGCGGCTGTGGGTCGGCTCCTCAAGGGCGGGTCAGCCTGAGGGGCGCGTAGCGCCGATCAGGTCGTTCCGGTGGATGCTGGAGATCCGTACACGCGCGCCCGTGTAGGGCGCCTCCACCATCCGGCCCTGTGCGAGGTAGATGCCGACATGATGAATCGTGTCCGGGTTGGACGTGTCCTTAGCGAAGAAGACCAGATCCCCTGGGCGAAGCTCACTTACGGGGACGTGCGGGCCGGACGTCCACTGCGTCCCCGTCCAGTGGTCCAGCCGGACACCCGCCTGGGCCCACGCGTGCATGGACAGGCCGGAGCAGTCGAAGCCGAAGATGGCCGCGCCCTGCCCGGTACCGAAGCTCGGCCCGTCCGCCGTGCCGCCGCCCCAGGAGTACGGGGTGCCGAGCCACCTGAGCGCCGCCCGCGCGACGATCAGTCCGCGCGTCCTGGACAGGGCCAGCCCGGCTGCCGGACGGCCTGACCCCTCGTAGGCCGATCGTGCTTCGGCCGCCTCCAACGCCCGTTCCCGCGCGCGCTTGACCTGGGCCGCGTGTGACTCCGCCTTGGACAGGCGCCGCTCCAGCTTCTGCTTCTCCGCGGTTATGCGTTGCACGGACGCCTGTTGCGTATCCACGGCGTCCTGTGCGCGCCGTTTGGCGTCCTCCGCGCGTCTGGTCGCATCGCCCTGTTCCTTGGACGCGCCCTTCGCCTGCTTGCGGAATACGTCCGCCACGTTCTCGGCCGCCTCCACCTGCCGGAGCGCCCCCGCACGCTGCTTGGCGAGCACCTCCACCATCCCCGCGCGGTCCATGAACCCCTGGGGGCCGCCGTGCCCGGCGACCGCGGACGACATCTGGTCGTATCCCGTGTTGTGCTGGTAGGCCTGCGCGGCGAACGTCGCCAGCGCGGCCTGGCTCTCCGCGACTCTCCGCCCCGCCTGCACGAGTCGCGCCTGAGCGTCGCGGTAGGCCTGCTGGGCGCGCTCCAATCTGACCCGCTCGCCGTTGTAGCGCTCGATGGCGCTCTCGGCGGCGACCGCGAGCCTGTCGAGTTCGCCATCCGCCTGGGCGAGCATCGCCTTCGTCCGGCCCACCTCCGCCGCACGGTCCTCGACAGCGCGTTCGCTCCGCTCCACATCCCGGGCACTGGGGGCGGGCTCGGCGGTGGCGGGCGGCACCAGCCACGTCACGCCGATCGTCACTCCGGTGGAGAGGGCAACGAAGCGCAGCATCGCACCCCAGGTGGAAGAACGGGTCCGGCCGCGGAGCCCCGCCGTGCTCGATGCCATGCACCCGTCCTGCCCGGGGCTGGTTTTGCTTAGCGCAAACGATCACCTACGAAGAGTGGTTCAGTTGGGCAACGATCGGAACTTCCCTTGCCCGAACGTGGTCGAACCACCCGGGCCCAGTTGAATCGGTCAGGCTCGTCCAAACCAGTCGGATCGGAGTTGGAACACGATCTTGGTCGGAGCACCGGCGGCCCGGCCGGTCCGTCTGATGGATCAGCGCGTGGCGGGGCCCAGCCCAGGAGGGATCGGCGGCCGGGGCAGTGGGCCTGGCGACTGCGGCGAATCCGAATGGCCGCCAGAGGGCGGCGGGCCCGAGGAGGGCGCGGGCTCCGGCTTCGGCGGTTTCGGTGAGGCAGGCGGCTTGGGGTCGGAGGATGAGGCGGAGCCGCTCGATCCCCCGCTCTTCGACGGCGAAGAAGGAACCACCGGGTCAGGGCTCGTGGAAGTGGACGTCGACGCGGGACCTGGGACGCTCGAGCCGGGACTGCTGGGCCGCCACGTGACATGCACGGGAATCCCGCCGGGCTGGAACAGAACGCCACCTTCGCCTTGCGCGGCTGCGTTCCGCGCTACGTGCACGTCCACGGTCGCCATCTGGCCCGGCGCTAGATGTCCGGAGACCGCGCTGGGTCGAACGCCTCCCCAGCTCCTGGCACGCCACGTGACCGGTCTGCCGGTTGCGCGCAGCACGATCGAGCCGTCCGAACCTCCCGCCAGGTCGAGGAAGTGCGGGGCGACGTCCAGCCGCCTGTTCGCGCCAGTGGCCGATGGATGATGCGCCCAATTCCCCGAGCTGACCTCGTACACCGCCCGCGGAGGCGTCGCGAACAGGGCGATCGGCGGCGCGGACGACCCACGCGAACCGAGCGGAGAGGTGACCGACGCGGGAACGGCGTCGATGGTCCCGTTCCTGCCCGTCCCTGGCCGCGCGGCGCCGGCCGCGGCGTGCGCCCGCTTCTGCCCGGGGCCAGCGTCCGGACGTAGGCCGCCGGCGGTGCCCGCCCGTCCGGGGCGCCAGTCCAGCAGACCGAAGAACCCGTTCGCCGAGGCGAGCACACCCCCGAAGAAGACCGTCGCCACTCCTACGACGAGGGCCACACGGCGTGCGCGCACACCCCACGCGCTCCTCTCTGACGTGCCGCGCTCCGGGTGGAGGCGGCTCGGCCGAGAAGCATCACGTCCAGGACGGGACACGCTGGGCACATGCGCCGTCTGCCGTGGCTGCGCCGGAAACCCGCTCGGCGTGAACTCGGCGGCACGGTTGGCGACGAAAAGCCGGTACCCGACGAGTTCCGGATCCAGGAAGCAGGCCAGAACCCGCTGCCGCAGGTCCGCTGGAGGCTCCACGTCCGGGAGAACGCCGAACACCTTGGCCGCTGAGACGGTACGCGGGCGGAAAGCCGCACAGACCTCGCATTCCTCTGCGTGCCTGAGCAGCCGCTGCCCCCGCTCCGTCGAAGGCTCGCCTCGTCGCACGCGAAGGAGCAGCGCTCGCTCGGCGCAACCGTACGGCCCCTGATGCGCGAGGATCTCGGCTGTCAGCGCGCCTTCGAGTTCCTCGTGCGCGCGATCCAGCGCGGTCTGGGCCTCCTTGGGCGGCAGATCGAGAACCACTGCGAGGTCGGGAACCGCCAGCTGGTGCCGAACCCGCAACTCCAGGACTTCACGGGCGTGCGGCGGCAGGGCCAGCACGGCCTGCCACGCCACGATCCGCTGGTCGGCGTCGTCCTGGTCGTGCTGGGCGACGGGGAGGTCGGGTGGCCGGGCACGCGTCGGCAGACGGCGAGCGCACTCCTGCCGGGCGATGGCGTACAGCCACGCCCCGAACCGGTCGGCGTCGCGCAACCTGTCGATGTGCGCCTCGGCCACGACGAAGGTGTCGCACAGCACGGTCTGGGCCGCGTCCATGTCGTGCAACTGGAACCAGCAGTACGCGTAGATCCGGTCGGCATACGCGTCATAGACCTCGGCCGTGGCATTCGGATCACGCGCGCGCAACGCCTCGACCAGAAGAGGGTCGTCCATGGCAGCAAGGTAAATGCTCCGAGATCCCTCAGTCGTGAATTTGAGAGATCTGAGGCCGGTGTCGCCCGCCATTCCTCTACATTGATCGACACTCTACAGGATTACGACAAGTTGACTTTTCGCGGGCAATTAGCCGCCATGTCGGTTTCCAAGCCGGACAGCCGCCGGGGCGGGGCGCCCGTCACGACAAACACCCCTTAAGAATCTTCTTGACTTTACGTGCTATTCACTCGATCTCGGACATACTGCCGTTGACACTGTCATCGTGACAGTGTCATCATGGCGGCATGGACGGAACCTGGACGATCAGCGAACTGGCGGAACGCGCCGTCGCGGCTCTCGCCGCCGGCGAATCCGCGCAGGTCAGCGGCCGGGTCCGCGACATGCCGAACGAGCGCCTGATCAGGTGGTACACCACGATCGGCCTCGTCGACCCGCCGCTGGCACGGCGTGGCCGTATCGCGCTCTACGGCCGACGGCACCTCCTCCAGCTCATCGCCGTGAAGCGGCGCCAGGCCATGGGGCGCTCGATCGCCGAGATCCAACTGGAGCTGGCCGCCGCCACCAACGCGAAACTGGAACAGATCGCCGCACTTCCCGCGCCCGACTCCCCAGCGACAACGGCCACCACATCCGACTCGCAAGCGACGGACACCTCGCGCGCCGATGCCACGGGTCGCCCGCGAAAGGCCGAGACGTCAACTCGAACGTCGAACCCAACCGTCAGCCGCGTTTCCGGCCCCCCGAAACGTTCACCCCGACCGTCCTCATCGCCGACCGATACCACGGAAAGCCAGAACGCCCAGCCGCCGGATGCCGCCACTTCCCACCCCACCGACGCACCGACCCCCACCCCTCCAGGCGCCACCTCGCCCGCCAGCGGCGCGCCCCACACCACCACGCCAGCCGACCAAGCTCCCAACACCGCCACGCGAGACACCGAGGCGCCCAACACAGCGGCCTCGCCGCACCGACAGGAAGCGGCGACCGGCGGACACCAAGCCGGCTCCGCCCTCTCGAACACCGCCGGCGCCCTCCCCGCCGGCACCGCAGACGCAACAGACACCGCGGACGTGACCGGCACCGCGGAGGCAGCAGGCACCGCGGAGGCGACAGGCACCGCGGAGGCGGCAAGTGCCGCGGAAATGGCGGGCACCGCAGAAGCAGCAAGTGCGGCGGAAACGGCAGGCGCCACAAGGGTGACAGGAGCCGCAGACACCGGAGGGGTGGCAGGGCCGGCAGGCACCCCAGGACCGGCAGGGGCGACAGACACCGCAGGGTCGACAGGCGCCACAAGGGTGACAGGGGCGACAGGGGCGTCGGCAGGCGCCGGGGCAACAGGAGCGTCAGGCACCGGAGCCGATACCGCGAGCGACTCCGACGGCCGTTCAAGGTTCTGGAGCGCCCGCCCCGACGTGTCGTACGACCGAGGCACGCCCGTCTCCTACGGCGCGCCTCCCCCCACGGTCCTTCAGGGCGTCCGGCTGGCGCCCGGGCTCATGCTGCTACTGGAGATCGCCACGCTGAGCGGCGACGACCTCGACGCGATCCAAGCCGCCGCGGAGCCCCTGCTCGAGGAGCTGCGACGACGCGGTCTAGCCCCGTCCCCCACAAGCCCGGTCCCAACGAACCCGGTCCCAGGCAACCCGTCCCCCACGAAGCCGCCCACCGCCCCCTCCCGGAGGTCACAGTGACCGTGCGCATCCTGCCGCTACCCGAGACCGCGACGCCTCCGGAACCCGACGGCGGGCTCGGGGCACTGACCACCGACAGGGGCAACCTGCCGCTCGACTCCGTCGACGTCCACGCCTCGATCACCGGCCTGGCCGCCGGAATCGAGGTCGCCCAGGGCTTCCGGAACCCGTTCGACGTCCCCCTGGAGGCGACCTACATCTTCCCGCTGCCCGACCGCGCCGCCGTCACCTCGCTCCGGATGGAGGCGGACGACCGTGTCATCGAGGGGACGCTGAAGGAGCGCGGGCAGGCCCGCCAGGACTACGACACCGCCATCGCCGCCGGTCAGCGGGCCACGATCGCCGAGGAAGACCGTCCGGACGTCTTCACCATGCGGGTGGGGAACATCCTGCCGGGCGAGCGCGTGACGGTCCGGCTCACCCTCGACCAGCCCCTGCCCTGGGAGACCGACGAATCGGGCTCCAGCGCCACGTTCCGGTTCCCGCTGGTCGTGGCCCCCCGCTACATCCCGGGTGTACCGCTGCACGGCGAACGCGCAGGCTCCGGAGTGGCGGACGACACCGACGCCGTGCCCGACGCCTCGCGGATCAGCCCGCCGGTGCTGCTTCCCGGCTTCCCCAACCCGGTGCGACTGTCGATCACCGCCGACATCGACCCGTCCGGCCTGCCGCTCACCGGCATCCGCTCCGCCCTGCACGTCGTCACCGAGAACGAGGAGGCCGGACGCACGACCCTCCGCGTCCAGCCGGGGGAACGCCTCAACCGCGACTTCATCCTGCGCCTCGACTACGCCGCGCGGGAGACCGCGTCCCTCGCGCTGGCCCCGGACGCCTCCGGCGAAGAGGGCACGTTCACGCTGACCGTCCTCCCGTCCGGCGAGGCCCGGCCGAGTCCTCGCGACCTGGTCCTCATCCTCGACCGTTCCGGCAGCATGCGGGGCTGGAAGATGGTCGCCGCCCGCCGCGCCGCCGCCCGCATGGTCGACACGCTCCGCACCGAGGACCGGTTCGCCGTCCTGTCGTTCGACACCGTCGTTGAACGACCCCGCGACCTCGACGCGGGCCTGGCCAACGGCACCGACCGCAACCGGTTCCGTGCCGTCGAGCACCTCGCGACGCTGGCCGCCCGTGGTGGAACGGAGATGCTCGCCCCGCTCGACCAGGGCTGCGCCCTGCTCGCCGACTCCACCCGCGACCGGGTCCTCGTCCTCATCACCGACGGGCAGATCGGCAACGAGGACCAGATCCTCGCCCACCTCGAACCCCGCCTCCAAGGCGTCCGCGTCCACACCGTCGGCATCGACCGCGCCGTGAACGCGGGCTTCCTGAACCGACTCGCCGCCATCGGCCAGGGCACCTGCGAACTCGTCGAATCCGAGGACCGCCTGGACGAGGCGATGGACCACATCCATCACCGCGTCGGCACACCGCTGGCGACCGGCCTCTCGCTCCACCCCGACGGGCTGGAGGTCGTTCCCGGCTCGGTCTCGCCCAGCCGCTTCGGCGCCCTCTTCCCCGGTGTCCCGCTGGTGATCGCGGGTCGCTACCGCGGAGAGCCCGCCGGAACCCTGTCCGTCCGCGGCACCACCGGCGACGGCGCGCCCTGGGAGCAGCACGCTCCCGCCACGCTCACCGAGAGCACGACCGCGACGTCCATATGGGCCCGCGCACACCTCCGCGACCTCGAAGACCGCTACACGGTCAGCGGTTCCGACGACCTCGAACACCGCATCGTGGAGACGTCCCTCAAGTTCGGCGTCCTGTGCCGCTTCACCGCCTTCGTGGCCGTCGACAGCCGGGTCGTCGCCGAAGGCGGCGCACCCCACCAGGCCGTCCAACCTGTGGAGGCTCCCGATGGCTGGGCCGCCCCGATGGCGGCCCCGATGGTCGCCCCGGCCGCCTTCACGGCCCAGATGGACGCGGCCGCCCCCGCACCCATGTCCTACGGAGCACCGCCGCCCGCGCCGGGCGCCGCCCCACAGGTTCCGCCCCCCGGCGCCGCGCCGCACGCTCCCGCACCGGCTGCTGGATCGCCGCCACCCGCACCAGGCGCCGTAGCCCGACGAGGTTCAACCCGCCCGCCGGAAAGCGCGTACGGCATGGCCCCTCCACCACGACCCGGACCCCGGCCCGCACCCCGCAGAGCCCGTCGCCCACTCAACCAGGAACTCGCCGCCGAACTCGAACGCCTCCGCAACGTCCCCGACGACCATGACCAACGACTCGATCACCTGACACGCGAACTACCGCTCGTCATCGACTCACTCCTCCGGAACATGACGTCCTACAACCTCGACACCACGTCCCTGAAGGCGCTCCGCGACGAACTCCGCCTTCTCGACACGTCCTCCACACCAACCCACATCAACGAGCTCTGGGCCCGCGCCCTCCAGATCTTCACCGGACTCACCAAGGAACCGACCCGCCGCCCCTTCTGGAAGCGCAACAACTAGCCGCAACTCCACCCACCACCACAGGAGCGTCCAAGGCCCAACTCCGCACCCAACAAGCCCCGCCAACAGCCGAGGGGCGCCCACCAACCCCACGCCATCCCCGCCGCCCCCGGCCGTCAACAACTCCGCATCAGCGCGCCTGGACGGTGGGTTTGGTGATCGCCATCGTGACCACGGTGTCCTCCCAGTCGGCCAGGTCGTCGGCGGTCTGGCAGAGGCGTTCCTATCGGTCGGTCAGCGGCTCGTCCCACCAGGTGTCGTTGGACATCAGCGGTGAAGGCGGCAGCGGTCTAGCCGGTCTCACCCATCCCCGGCGCCGACCCAGCGGTGCAGACGACCGCGGCATGCGCCCGGTCGCGGATCCGCCAGGTCTCGCCAGGTCTCACCCGGTCGGTCTGCACTGTCGATCAACTCTGCCGTGCAGAAATGGCGGGTGCAGCACGAAGGGGCGCCCTCCTGGATGGAGGACGCCCCCGCGATCATCCGGTCCCCCCGGCCGGAGGACGCCCCCGTGGATGTCCTCCGAAGCGAAGGACTACCGGGGTGATCTTTCAGCCGTGCTTCGGGCGGTGACGACGAAGAAGGGGAATCAGGTTGAGGGCTAGACCCACGACCGCGACGCCGCTGACGAGGTTGACTCCGGGGTGGAACTCGCCGAAGTCCCCGCCGCCGCTGTGCGCGCCACCCGCGACCAGGGCGGTGACGACGGCGAGCACCAGGGCCGCGCCGACCTGGCCGGAGGTCTGCACCAGGCCGGAGGCGAGCCCCTGCTCGGAGTCGTCGATGCCGTCGGTGGCCTGCGCCATGATCGAGCTGAACCCGAACGCGAAGCCGCCACCCAGCAGGAGCATCGTCGGCAGGATGGTGAACGCGTAGTGCGGCGTGTCACCGGCGGTCGCCAGGAACCAGACATAGCCGAGGCTGAGCGACAGCATCGAACTGAAGATCAGCGGCGACGTCCCGTAGCGGTCGATGAGGCGGCCGACGAACGGGGAACCGAAGGCGACCAGAAGTCCGGCGGGCAGCAGCGCCATGGCCATCTTCAGCGGCGACCAGTGGAGCACGTCCTGGAGGTACAGGGTCATCATGAACTGGAAGCTCAGGTAGGACCCGAAGAGCGCGACGATGCTCAGGTTGGCGCGGACGATCGAGCCGATCCGCAGGATGCCGAGGCGGATCAGGGGGTGCTTCACCTTGTTCTCGGTGATGACGAACCCGGCGAGCAGGATCGCCGCGACCGCGACCGAGCCGAGGGTCACCGGGTCGAGCCAGCCCCGGTCCGGCGCCGACACGACGGTGTAGACCGCCAGCAGCATGCCCCCGGTCAACGTGACGGCACCGACAAGATCGTGGCCGCCGTCGGCGGACGGCTTGTCACGCGGGATCAGCGCGATGCCCGCGACGAGCGCGATCAAAGCGAGCGGAACGGGCGTCAGGAACGTCCAGCGCCAGCCGAAGCTGGTGAGCAGCCCGCCCAGGATCAGCCCGGACGAGTAGCCGCTGGCGCCAAAGACCGAGAAGACCGACAACGCCCTGTTGCGCGCTGGTCCCTCATGGAACGTGGTGGTCAGGATGGACAGGGCCGTAGGCGCGGTGAACGCGGCGGCGAGGCCCTTCACGAATCGGGTGACGATGAGCAGCGTGCCATCGTTCACCAGCCCGCCGATCAGGGACGCGACGGCGAACACCGCCAGCGCGGCCAGGAAGACCCGGCGGCGGCCGAGCAGGTCGGCGGTCCGTCCGCCCAACAGGAGAAGTCCGCCGTAGCCGAGGACGTAGCCGTTCACGATCCACTGAAGCGAGGTGGTCGACAGGCCGAGCTCGGACCCGATCGACGGCAGCGCGACGCCCACCATGGAGACGTCGAGTCCGTCGAGGAACAGCACGGCGCAGAGGACGGCGAGGACTCCCCACAGCCGGGGAGTCCAGGTCTGTTCGGCCGGAGCGCCGGTTGCCGGCGCACGGACAGCGGAGGCAGGTGAGGTGTCGGTGATAGTCACGTCGTAGGACAGTACATGCACGTGCATCAAATGTCTACGCACTAAATTCTGTGGAATTTAATTCCGATGCATCTGATGCGCACGCATGCTAGGATGCGCGGCATGGAGTCGAACGCTGCTCTGGTCGGGCGGTGGCGATCGCTGTCGACCTGCTACAACACCGTCGCGTGTGATCTCGATCGCACGTTGCACGAGGCCCATGGCCTGACCATGAGCGAGTTCGAGACACTCGACCGCCTCGTCGAGGCCGACTGTGAGAAGCGCCGCATGCAGGAGGTCGCGGCCGAGATGTACCTCAGCCAGAGTGCGCTCTCCCGGACGGTCGCCCGCCTGGAGAAGCACGGCCTCGTGCAGCGCGGCCTCTGCGAGTCAGACCGCCGTGGCGTCGTCGTCGAGGTCACCGAAGCCGGCCGCAAGTGCCACGCCCAGGCGAGGAAGACCCACCTGGCAGTCCTAGCCAAGCATCTCGCGCCCGTCCCAGAACCGGTCGGCTGACCGCCCCCCCAGCGCAGCCACACCTGAACTGGCGCGGCTCCAACCGGGCCCTCGAACACCCGAGCGCCAGCGACCGCCGGGCGACCTCCACCAGGCCGTCCCGGCGCCAGGCGACTACGTATCGCAGGACCCCGCGTCCTCTGAATCACGCATTGATCCAGAGCGGAGCTGTGAGCTGTGGACGGCCGTGCGCACACTCTGGCGCGCCCGCCGCTTCACACGGTCCGTCAGCCCGCCGCCGAGTTCCCGACAAGCCCGCGCGCAGAGCACACGAATTCAGACCGCGCGGGTTCGAACGCGCGGCTAGGACGATGGCAGGGAGGCGGCGCCCTTGGCCCACTGGGCGGAGCCGGCGTGCGAAGCCCTGCACGAGTGCATCACTGCGCTGAAGGCACCTGTCGTTCGACGTCCAGCCAAAACGATCATGGAGTCGGCCGAGGTGGCGGCCTGGTAACGGCAGACCGTCCCGTCGAAGCCAAGTGGCGGTACCGCGCCACTGCTTGAGGCAGCCGACGCCGCGTTCAGGGCCCGAGGCCGGACGGACGGCCTGGGTAGCCACGGGCCCGGAGTGGGACAGCGGCCCGGTAGCCAGCGGACCCGGAGGCCGAACAGCGCCCTCCGGGTGAGACGCGTGGCCGGGGTCTGGGCGCAGGCCCAGAGACAAACGCAGGCCCGGGGTCAGGTGCGGGGCCGGGGCCAGACGCGGGGCCGGGGCCAGGTGCGAGGCTGGGTCAGGTGGCGGCGCTGGCGGCTTGGCCGTCCGCTCGTCGAGCGCCGCCCTGACCACGACAAGTACGGGTGGTTGGCCTGGGGCAGGCATCAGACCCCTGGTCGGCTACCACAACACGACTCGCGGCTCCGGTCCGAGTGCCCACCCACCGCGTCATGGAGCGCGCCGACGCGCCATCGCGCCGACTCAGCCACAGGCGCATCCGTCTAGAGAGCTGCGATGACTCCGCGAACGGTCCATGACGCTCGCCGCGACGCGTGGCTCCGAAAAGGCGTCACGGCTTAGCGGCCGGGACCCCCGATGGTGGGACCGTCGGGCCAGAGGGAGACCAGGTCGGCCGGGGTCAAGGGTGTCGAGTAGGCCGCACGGAGTACCTCGGCCTGGGTGGCGGGGTCGGCGTCCGCGAGGTGGACGAACCAGTCGATACCGGCCGGATAGGACCACAGGTAGGTGCGCAGTTGGGGATCGCGCCGGTCCGTCAGCGCGTCGGCGATCACCGCCTCCTTCCACCACGGGACGCGGTGCCGGGCGTGGTCGGCGAGGTCCCTGATCGGCACACCGTCGTCCAGGCCGACGTGCAGTTCGGCCCGGACGAGCTGGATGTAGTGATCGAGCCGGATCCGGGCGACGAGGGCTTGATCGTCCGGGGAGATGAAGAGCGGCAGCGTCTGGGCCAGCCCCTCCAGGAGTACCTGCTGCAACGCGTGGACGGACATGAGCGGCACCCACGGCACCGAGCCCTTCACCGTTTCGGTCCAGCTGGAACTCTGCAAGCCGTGCCCGAGGACTTCGTGGAAGGCGAACCGCCGCGCGCCGACCTCGGTGAAAACGGCGTTCCGCAGGTTCAGCCTCAGCCGGACGCGGTTCCCCGCACCATCGAGCCAGTACGCCCAGTACGCGTCCACGTCGGCGGTCTCGATGTCGAGTTCGAACGGCGCGGTGCTGCCGGTCGCCTTGCGGACGGCGGGCTCGAACCGGTCGCTGGCCCGGCGGATGGCCTCGGGTGCCGCGTCGAGGTCGAGCGGCCCCTCCGCCTCGTTCATTTCGGTGTCGGTCGCCGCGCCCCAGCCGACGCCGAGATCCGCAAGGGCGGCGCGGGCCCGCTCGCCTGTCGCGGTGACGTACTCCGCCGCCCAGCCTGCGGCCCCGCACCCCTGCGTGACCTGCACGTATTCGGCCAGCGGACGGTGTTCGCCGAGCAGGGCGCCGAGGTAGGCGATGTCCGCGTCGAGGCGTCGGACCAGGGACTCCACGCCGTCGGCGCGCTCCCTCAGCTCGATCAACCGTCGGTAGACGTCGAGTCGGCTGCGCGCGGGCTCGACCTCCGCGTCCACGGGACGGCAGTCAAAATCGATCACCGGCGCGCATCCACGGGCCACCTCGTATGCGTGCCAGGCCCGCAGGGCGGACTCCGCCTCGTCCCGCACCGTGTCAATGTCCAGAGTTTCCACGACCACCCCAAGATCAGCTTTTCCCAGACCCTAACTCCCCGCATGACCTTCGTCACATGGCCAATTCAGCCAAAGCCCGGCCCCGCTCCGCACGGCTGTCGCCTAGGCATGACCTGGCCGCATAGCCCCGGTCCTATGGGGTCCGCCGGGTTCTGCATTAATGGACCGTGACGTCGCGAGGGAGGGATAGACCCGCCCGGGTGGGTGACGTCTCGACCGGTTTGGGACGGATGAGACGTGCCGAAGTCGTCCGCCAAAGAACACTCTCGTCGTCCACACCACGGACGCTCTCGCCCCTCGCCCGATACGGGCGGCCACAAAGGTGGTCAGCCACGAGAACGTCGGCGTGGGTCGTCAGCAGGGCACGATTCCGCATGTCGGACGGTACGCCGATAGCGTCTCATCCCGACGAGCGGCGCCCAACCGACCAGGGGACGGCGCAGCGGAGGCGAGTCGAACCGGCTACGGGTTCACCGATGAGTTCGGTCGGCCCGAAAGGTCCAACAGGGATAGAGCACATCGACGGCACGCAGGGAGACCCATCATGAAGAAGATCATCGCGGGCCTGTTCATCTCGCTCGACGGCGTCGTGGAGGCGCCTGACCAGTGGCACTTCCCTTACTTCAACGCCCAGATGGGTGTGGCGGTCACCGACAGCATGGTCGGGGCGGACACGATGCTGATCGGACGCAAGACCTACGACAGCTTCGCGGGTGCCTGGCCGGATCGCGAGACGGCGGGCGGGGAGGACGCCGAGTTCGCCAAGGTGCTGGGGGACGTCCGGAAGATCGTGGTGTCCAACCAGCGGTTGGAGTTCACCTGGCGCAATTCCGAGCAACTCCAGGGCGATCTCATTGAGGCGGTCACCGCCCTGAAGAACGAGCCGGGAGACGGCTTCATCTCCATTCCCGGGTCGGTCTCGATCATTCGCAGCCTACTGAGTGCCGGGCTGCTCGATGAGTTGCGCCTGCTGGTGCACCCGATCGCCGTACGCAGGGGGATGCGGTTGTTCGACGAGGGCGAGGCCCCGATCCCGCTGAAGCTGATTTCCTCGGAAACCTTCGACACAGGCGTACTCAACCTCATCTACGCCCCTGCCGAATCAGCCGAGCAGGCGACCTATGACGACGCCAAGGCTCACCTGCCCGACGCCGAATAACCATTAAGACCGGAAAGCCGCAGCGCTTTGCACTTCCGCGAAGGTGTGTGCAATGCGCTGCGCCCCCGCCGCATGCATCGACCGTCACGTCAAGGCGGGCGGCGGCGGCTCGAGTCCCAGCAGCCTAAGCCGGTCGCGCGTCGTGGCGGCGTCGGGATGGCGGAGTTCCTCAAAGATGGCGAGGGCTTCGAGCAGGCAGTCACGCGCGGCGGCCACGTCGCCCAGCGCCGAATGGGTTTCACTTAGACGGTTCAGGGCGTCGGCCGCCTCATAGGGGCCGTCCAGTTCACGCCAGAGGCGAATCGACCGGAGATAATGGTCAACGGCCTCTTCATACCGTCCCAGCCCGTGGTAGGCATAACCGAGACTGTCGAGGCTGGCCGCCTCACCGACCCGATCACCGAACTCCAGATGCAGCCGAAGGGCCTGTAAAGAATATTCCAGGCCACGCTCGTGGCCGCCGAGCAGCGCATGATTCCAGCCGAGAGAATTCAGTGCGCGCGCACGCCAGACGGCATTATCCGCAGCGCGGGACAACTCCAATGTTCGCTGGGCATGAACGAGCGCTTCAGCGTTGCGGCCATGCCGTCCATAAATGGTGCTCAACGTAAGATGAGTGACACCCTGCCCAACGCTGTCGCCCAATTCCTGGAACAGACTCAGAGCGTGCTCGTGATGCACGGCCGCCTCCGTGGGCTGCCCGAGGCGAGCGTGGGCACGGCCGAGCTGGCGGTGGGTGCGCGCCTGTGCGACGCGGTCGCCGAGCCGGGTGGCCGCCGCGAGGGCCGTTCGCTGCGCGGTGACGGCGTCGTGCCAGTGTCCCTGGCGGTCGAAGAAGGTGGCGAGCGTCCAGGAGAGCTGCCAGGCGTGGACGTCGAACCCGTGCGCGGCGGCGTGCTCGATGGCGGCGAGGAGCGGCGCGCGTTCGGCCGTGAACCACGCCATGGCCTGGTCGGGATCGGCGACGGGAAACAGCGTCACGCCGTGGTGCGGCTCGTCCAGGGCGATCGGCACTCGATGCGGGTAGAGCCGCTGGTTGGCGGCGATTCCGGTGTGCAGGTAGTGGTCGAGGACCCGTTCCAGCGCGTCGCGCCGATCGCCCTCGTCGTCTTCGCGGAGGGCCTGCTCGGCGGCATAGGCGCGCAGCAGGTCGTGGAAGCGGAGCCGTCCGGGCGAGGACTCCTCCAGCAGGTGCGTCCGGGACAGCTCGGCGAGGAGGCGCCGCGCGACGGGAAGCTCCTCGCCCGCGAGGCTCGCCGCCGCGCGCGGGTCGATGTCCGGCCCGGGATGGACGCTGACCAGGCGAAACAGCCGCGCCGCGCCCGGGCTCAACGCCCGATAGGACCACGACAGCACCGCCCGGACGTCGGTGGCGAGCTCCCCGTCCTCGAAGGCGTCGAGGCCGCCCTGCGCCTCGCGCAACTCCCGGGCCAGCGCCGAGAGCGGAAAACGGGGATGCGCCGTGGCGCGCGCCGCGACGATCGCCAGGGCCAGCGGCAGCCGCGCGCACATCTCGACGATCTCCCCGACCGCGTCGGGTTCGGCCTCCAACCGTTCGGTGCCGAGACGGTGGGCCAGCAGCTCACGGGCTTCGTCTGGGGAGAGTAAGTCGAGCGGTAACAGCCGGGCGCCCTCGGCGGTAACCAAACTGGTGAGCCGGTTACGGCTGGTCACCATCGCGAGGCAGCCCGGCGATCCGGGTAACAACGGCCGGACATGGTCGCTGTCGTAGGCGTTGTCGAGGAGCACCAGTACCCGGCGTCCGGCGAGCAGGCTCCGGTACAGGGCGGCCTGCGCGTCGAGGCTGACGGGCACGCGCTCCGGAGGTACCTGGAAAGCGTCGAGGAAGCCCCGGACGGCCTCGGCGGACGTCATCGGCGTCCCGCTCGGGTCGAAGCCGCGCAGATTCACATAGAGGTGGCCGTCGGGAAAGTGATCTGTCACCTGGTGGGCCCAGTACAC
Organism: Actinomadura terrae; assembly: GCF_022751215.1. GTDB lineage: Bacteria > Actinomycetota > Actinomycetes > Streptosporangiales > Streptosporangiaceae > Spirillospora > Spirillospora terrae. The sequence goes on from NZ_JAICDG010000004.1 coordinate 308,004, forward strand.
CGCGAGCGTGGTCTTCCCTATGCCCGCCGTGCCCTGGATCGCGGAGATCACCACGGTACCGCCCATGGCCGCCTGCTCCAGGAGCAGCGCCAGGGACTTCAGCTCCTCCGCCCGCCCGGCGAACCCCGAGATGGCGGCGGGAAGCTGCCGCGGGACGGCGACCTGCGGCGCCCCGCTCGGCCCGGGCCCCCCGTCCCGCGCCGCCGCACTCGACACGGACGCCTCATCGCTTGGCGCCGCAGTCGGCATGGACGCCTCGTCCCGCGACATCCCGGTCGGCACCGTCGCCTCATTCTGCGGCGTTCGAGTCGGCCCCGGCGCCCCGTCCCGCGATGCCCCGGTCGGCACGGATGCCTCACCGCCCGGCGCCACGATCCGCACCGGCGCCTCGTCCTGCGGCGGGTAAGGGTCGTCCGGACGGCAGATCCACGCGTGCGCCCGGGTCTCCTTGACCGAGACGAGGACGCGCCGGTAGAGCGCGGCGTCCGCCCGGTCATGCCAGACGACCTCCGTGTAGAACCATTCGGAGGCGATCAAGACGAGCGTCCCCGACGATTCACGCAGCGCCTCCTTCAACGGCGCGGCCTCCAGCAGGCGAAAGCTGAAGTTGATCGAGGTCGCGGCGACGCCGTGGTCGTCGCGGTGCACCTCCCCGGCGTGCAGCGCGACGCGCACCCGCAGCCGGACCTGCGGCTCCGCATGCCTGTTGTGCTCGGCCAACTCGTCCGCGAGGGCCTGCGGGACCACCGCCGCCAACAGGTGTTTCGGGACCTCGGGCGAGACGAGGATGAGCGCGCCGTCGCCGCGGTCCTCGCGGTAGATCTCGTCGCCGTCCCATGCGACGCCCGCCCGCGTGAAAGCCCGCCGCAGCGCGGCGTAGAGCGCGGCACGCACCGTGAGCTGGTCGGCGTTGGTACGCCGCCAGTCGCCGAAGCCCTCGATGTCCACGCAGAAGATGGCCCGGTGGAGCGCGGGCCGAGGTGCGCCGCTCCGCCGATCCACCTCCACCGCGGCCTCCCCGGGTGTGGTGACTCCCTGACAGCGACGTCCGGGCCCGGCTCAGCCGCCTGTGACCCATCGGTCTCGGACGCCGGTTCCGCCCACCGCCGTCACCGACGCGGCACAGTTTCGATCGAGGCACCATGCTCTCGATTACACAGAGTCATAGTCAAGGCATTGATGGTGACTCATGCCTTACCGCACGCCCGATTATGGATAGTTTTGACCACAATCCAGCGGATTATCCATTCTTGGCCAGAATCTATCGGTGGTGGTCCCCCCGGACCGGCTCAGGGCCGGTTCCCCACCACAGATCAAGGAGGCGAGAATGAGAACGACCCGCAGGAGCCGAAGACGGTCGACGACGACGGCGGCGGTCGCCATGCTGCTGATCGGCGGCCTCGGCGTCCCGGCCGAAGCCGCCGAGGGCGTCGTGATCAACGCGGACGCGCCCGGCACGGTCGACGGCCAGTACATCGTGGCCCTCAAGGGCGCGACGTCCCTCGCACCGGACGCCGCAGCCCCGGTGTCCGCGCAGGCCAAGGACCTGGTGCGCCGTCACGGCGGCTCCGTCGCGAGCGTCTTCAGCGCCGTGCTGCGCGGCTTCGCCGCCGACATGACCGCCGAGCAGGCGCGGCGCCTGGCCGCCGACCCGGCCGTACGTTACGTGCAGAAGTCGGTGATGGTGCACACGGCCGGGCCCGGTACGCAGCCCAACCCCCCTTCCTGGGGGCTGGACCGCGTCGACGGTAGGCAGGACCGCACGTACGCCTACCCGGGGACCGGCACCGGCGTCACCGTCTACGTCCTGGACACGGGTGTCCGCATCAGCCATCGGACGTTCGAGGGCAGGGCCTCCGACGGCTACGACTTCGTCGACAAGGACACCACCGCGCAGGACTGCCACGGCCACGGCACGCACGTCGCGGGCACCGTCGGCGGTGAGCAGCACGGCGTCGCGAAGGACGTCAAGATCGTCGCTGTCCGTGTCCTGGACTGTGACGGCTACTCCCCCGACCGCTACGCCATCCAGGGGTTGGAGTGGGTCGCGAAGAATGCTCACAAACCGGCCATCGGGAACATGAGCATCGGCTCGGACCCGCCCGCCCCGGAACCGCAGGCGTTCCGTGAGGCGACGCGCGGCGCCATCCGCGCGGGCATCCAGTTCGCGATCGCCGCGGGCAACGACTCGCGGAACGGCTGCGACGCACCGAGCGACGTGGCCGAGGCCGTCACCCTCGGCTCGACGGACGAGGGCGACCGGCGGTCCTACTTCTCCAACTACGGCCGCTGCATCGACCTGTTCGCGCCGGGCGGCGACATCGTCTCGGCGGACAACGAGTCCGACACCGGCGAGGTGGTGCTGGGCGGAACGTCCATGGCCACCCCGCATGCGGCCGGAGCACTCGCCCTCTACCTGGAGGGACACCCCAACGCGACGCCTCAGGAGTCGCGGAACGCCGTGGTCAGGGCGGCCCAGCCCGGCGTCGTCTCCGACGCCGGCAGCGGCTCCCCGAACCTGCTACTGAACGTTACCGCCCTCGCCAGGCTGGCAGCGCGCCGTTAGCAGACGCAAGGACGCCGGATAACGGGCGTTAGGACGGCGCTCGCCGTCCACGATTCCACGAACCCGCCAGGCCACGTCCCGCTCCCCAGCGGTCACGCTCCCAGCATGAGGAGGGCGATGGACGTGGCGTACGCGTAGCCCGCTCCGGTAGGGAGGCCCATCGCGAACGCCCGCGATGGGCCTCTTGTCTGCGGCTTCGCCGCGAGACCCTCGACCGCGGGGCCTGCTCACTCACGCCTGATCACGGCGAGCCGGACACGGCCCGGGTCGCCCCAATAACATCGGCGGCGAGCAGCGCGTGCTCCCCGGTGCCGCGGCCCAGGTCGAGGACGCGGCCCGCCACCCTGCCCAAGCCCGCGATCCGCACGATGGCCGGCTACGGCCACCCGGTGCCCACGGCAGCGGCATTCTGTCACCCCAGGACGCCCGTCATGCCGAAACGTTGACCGGACGGTTCAGCCAGCCGACGGGACGGCCCGACCGCCCAGATCGTCCGCCAAGGCCAAGAACTCGCGCCGAGCAGACATCAGATCGTCACCTTCGAGCAACGCCTCCGCCAGGGCTTCGACCGGCCAGGCGACGAGGACGCCGTGCCGGGCGAAATAGATCGCGACGTTGCGAATCCGATAGACGTCGGAGGTGTCGAGCCACGCACAGGCAAGAAGCCGCCATATCCAGCGCTGCGACTGGCGCAGTTTGTTGGTGTGGCCAACGGAGCTGACGTCGATCAGCGTCGTCCCGTCTGGCCCGCCGACGAGGACGTCGTTGTCCGCCCAGTACGAGGCGAAGACCGGCCGGGCAATGCCCCACGGCCGCCCCGGCGGAGGATTCCCGGCCAGGCGGCGCATCTCGGCCAGGCCGCCAGAGGTATGAAGCTTTCGCACCAACGCGACCACCTCGGCGACGGTGCCCTCGTCAGCTGTGGCGTGCAACTGCTCGACCGTCGGCGTCCCGTCCCGGAGGAGCTGGTAGATGTGCTCGTCAATGGGGTTGTTGCGGTAGAGGTACTCCAGCATCGACAGCAGCCAGCACAGCCGCACGACGCCCTTCTCCGCGCCGAGCTGGCCGAGAGGCGCGTGCATCGCGAGATAGGCACGAGAGCGCTCGAAGAAATCGCCCAGCATCGGCTCGGACATGAGTCCATGAAAAGACTTGAACTTCGACAACCTGTCATCACCGAGAGGGATCTCGACGCTGCGCTGACCGGTCAGGTCCAGCCATCCCGTCGGTGTCGGCCGGAGGTCCAGCGCCCGGGCCCGCTCGGCGGCCGCCAGCCGAATATGCGTCGGATACCTCGCGGCCTGCCAGTGCCCCCATTCGGGCCTCACCAGGCCGGTGCGGACGAGCCCGTACAGCGCCGAGTACGGCGGCGCGGGCTGCACCAGAGCCGCCACCCGAAGGGCGAACGTTCGGTCGACCCGCGCCCACTGCCGCCTGCCCGCCGGCGCCTCGGGCCGCACGATCTCCTGGCCCTTTGTCTCGATGCTCACCCGCTGGGCGACCTCGACCGATCCGGTGAACCGCTCGGCGCACCAATCCCCGAGTTTACCGAAGCTCAAATGCGAAATGAGCGACACGCAGTCACTATAGAGAATCGCCTCAATCCCTGCCAGCCACTCTGTTTCAAACCTCGATCGGACGGCGTGGCCGAATCGTGACTATCTCCGGCTCCCGGGCATGACAACCACCCCACGTCCATGATCGTCATTTCTACAGCCGCCCACCCTCCAGGAGGTCCCTTTGCGCCTGCCGTTCACGGCCCTGTCCGCGTCCGCCGCCGTCATGGTCGCACTGACACCACTCACGACCGCCGACGCGGCCACCCCACTCCAGGTCACCGTCACGGGCTTTGACGCCGCCCCGGAACCCGTCGCATACACCGGAACCGTCACCGGGCGTGGTCAGATCCTGATTGTGCGAGAGGACGGAAGCCGGGCTCCAGCCCCCTACGCCTCGTTCCGGCTCCAGTTCTCCACCGACAAGAAGTCCTGGAGCAACAAGAGCGCGCTCACGTCGACGGACGAACAGGGCCGCTTCACGGCGACCGGCACGGCGTACCACGACGGATATTGGCGCGTGGCCGTCCAAGGCGACGGCAGCGACTACGCGACGACGGCGGGGCCGTCCGACTACGTCGACGTCCGGTACCTCACGCGAATCCTCGACTACAACGCGTCACCCGAGCCGGTGCGGAAGGGCGGCACGGTCACCCTTCAGGGAATGCTCTACCGCTACACCGACAAGTGGCACCACTTCGTCCAGCAGAAGATGTACTTCTACTTCCGCCCCAAGGGCTCGACCAAGTGGACCTACCTGGGCAGCGCTCGCGGTGACCGCAACGGGCTCTTCCGCAAGGGCTTCAAGGCGACCAAGTCCGGCACCTGGCGCGCCTACTACCCCGGTTCAGCGTCCTACGCCAAGGTGTACCGCGACGACTACGTAAACCTGCGATAGCGACGGCACAAGGCCCCTCGCAAGCGATCGCGAGGGGCCAACCGGAGCCGCACCTCTGAATCGAACCGCCTTATTCGAGGGTTCTCACGAACAGGGTCATCAGTCCAGCTATGGGGTTTGCCCGTTGGACGGCCGAGGGAAAACGGGACCGCACGTGTTGGCGACATCCTGCTCGGCCTTGAAGTAGGCCTCCCTCAAACCGTTCGGCTGAGGCGGGCCTCCCGGCTTGCGGGCCGCGGCGTCCTTCGCCTCGTTCTCCCACGCCTTGATCACAGCGTCGGCCTTCGCGACCAACTCCTTACTCTTGATCTCTCCACGCACAGCGCGCATCTTGTCGGCGGACCGCTGGTACATCCCCGCCATCGTGGGATTCGCTGTACTGAACTCGCCCGGCGCCCGTAGTACGGCCACAATCTTTGCGCAATCAGCCGCCTGCTTATCGTCACCGGAGGAGCACCCGGTCACGCCCGTGACGGTCACAAGGAGAGCCACAGCACCATATGTCGCAAACTTCACACCGGAATCGTAGCCAGAATAAATCGCCGAGCTCAGCGATCAAGGCCGCAATGCGATCACGATTTCACTAACCCAGCAGCCCCCAGCCACTTGACCCGGAGAAGTTGCCTACAGGACCACCCACCCAGGGCCACCATGCCTACCTCGACTGGCTCAGGGTCCAGAAGGCAAAAGCCTCCTCGTAGGCGTCAAGTGGCGGGACCATGGAAGGCGGCAACATGCTCGCGACCGAACGAGGCGACCCGACTCGATGGATTGGCCGATGCCCTAGACCACCCGGCCTTTAACAAGCCCCGCGAGGGGACGCGTCCGGCTCAACCGCTTCCCCATGCCGCAGGTTCGCAACCTTCCGGCACCTCCATCCGCCAACGCTCCCCCAAGCGGGCGCCCCGTCCACGCAGCCGACGCCCAGCTCGGGCATACGGACCCGGCGATCATGCTCCGCGTCTACACGCTCGCGATCCGCTACTGCGGACGTGTTCACGCGGGTCAGAGGCGCCCCAGCCCTGTGGTTAGCAAGCCCGTTAACAAAGCCCCCTTGCGGAGATCGCAAGGGGGCTTCGACCTGGAGCCGCCTATCGGAATCGAACCGATGACCTATTCATTACGAGTGAATCGCTCTGCCGACTGAGCTAAGGCGGCCTGCCGTGCGGGGCACGGCGGGAAGCAGTCTACCGGGTGCCGGGGGGTGAGTGCGCACTGGTTAATCAGCGGCAGATCGTCCCGGGCTTCGGAGGGTCGGTGGTGACCAGGTAGTCGTCGGTGGCCCTGGTGATGCAGGGGTTGCCCTGGAGGTAGGCCGTGTGGCCGTCGCCGTCGAGGGTGAGGAGGACGCCGCTGGAGAGCTGGGACGCGAGGTTCTGGGCCCACTTGTACGGGGTGGCGGGGTCGCGGAGGGTACCGATCACGAGGATGGGCTTGGCTCCCTTGGCGGTGATGGGGGTGGGTTGCTTCTTGCTCTGGACGGGCCAGTAGACGCAGGGTAGGCCGCCCCAGACGACGAAGGCACCGAAGTGGGGGGCGACCCTCTCGGCTTCGGCGGCGGCCTTGCCGTAGGCCTTCGCGGATGCGGGGTTGGGTTTGTCCACGCAGTTCACGGCCATGTTGGCGTCGGTCTGGTTGCTGTAGGAGCCGTCCGGGTGTCGTTCGACCATCTGGTCGGCGAGCGCCAGCAGGAGCGTGCCGTCCGACTTCTGGAACGCCTGGGCGAGGGCCTGGCGTAGAACGGGCCAGTTCTCCTTGAGGTAGAGGGCCGAGGCGATGCCCATGACCGCGTGGGCTTCCGTGACCTGACGCGTGTCACGGGTGTTGCCCAAGGGCTTCTTGTCCGTCTGCGCAAGGAAGGAAGTAAGTTTGGCCTGCGCGGCGGTCATGGACGTGCCCAGCGGGCAGTTCGGCTTCTTGACGCAGTCGTCCGCGAAGGCGCGGAAGGCCGTCTCGAAGCCCTTGGCCTGTTCGACGAGGAGTCCGGTGGACGACGTGGTGGGGTCCACGGCACCGTCCAGGACGAGGGCACGAACGTTGGACGGGAACTGCTGCGCGTAGAAGGCGCCCAGGTACGTGCCGTAAGAGGCGCCGTAGTAGGTGAGCTTCTTGTCACCGACGGCGGCGCGGAGGACGTCGATGTCGCGGGACGCGTTGACGGTGCCGACGTAGGGGAGTTCCGAGGCGGCCTTGGCCCCGCAGTTCTGGGCGAACCCCTTGCTCTCGGCGGCGAAGGCGGCGGTCTCCTTCGGGTCGTCCGGGGACGAGTCGGCGGCGAAGAACGCGTCGAGCTGGCGGCCAGTGTTGCAGTGGACGGGGTCGCTCTGGCCGACGCCGCGGGGGTCGAAGCCCACGATGTCGAAGCGTTTGCGCAGGTCGGAGCCGAAAGCCTCGGCCGCCTGACGGACGAAACCGACACCGGATCCACCGGGACCGCCGGGGTTGATGAACAGGGAGCCGATCCGCTCGGACTTGTTGCGGGCGGGGAGCCTGATCAGCGCGATCCCCAGTTTCTGACCGGACGGCTTGGAGTAGTCCAGGGGAACCTGGGCGGTCGCGCACTGGAAGTTGCCGCCGCAGCCCTTCCAGGAGGGCTGCTGACTGTAGAACGATCCAAGCCCGGTGGGAGGGCTCACCTCCGAGGTGGCCTGCTTCTCGGTGGAGTTGCATCCGGCCGCCGCCAACGCCAGTACCGTGGCCACGCCGATGAGCCTTGCTGCCCGCACCCTGATCCCCGTCCCATCGTCACGGTCCGTACGTTGACGCATACGGTACGTCTTCCTATCGGCGCAGGGCTACTTCTCCCCGTATTCGTTTTCGATGCCGTCCAGCATCCACTTGAGGCCACGCTCGAAGTCGGACTGACCGTAGAGGCCCGCCTCGAAAAGTGGCTTGAGGTGGGGCAGCTCGCCTCTTTCCACCAGAGAACGGATGTACGTCTGTTCAAGCATGCTGGAATAGGCGCGCTGTAGCCCGTTCTCGCCGAGGTCCCGTACGTGCTGCTCGCGGACGGTGAAGCCCAGCATGAAGTAGTCCACGGCGGTGATGATGGCCAGCATGTCCTCCGGGTCGTCCGTGAGAAGGGCGGCGGCGGCGAGGGACTGCTCGGCGTGCCGGAGGCCGTTCGGGCCTACGCGGCTGGACCGGCCGGCGAGCTCGAAGACCCACGGGTGCCGCAGGCCGGCGGCGCGTTCCCGGTGGGCGATCTCCATCATGGCCGCGCGCCAGTCGTCCGGCGGCTCCCCCTCGACGAGGACCTCTTTGGCGATCTCGTCGTACATAAGGTCGAGAAGGTCTTCCTTCGCGTCGATGTGGGTGTACAGGCTCATCGCGCGGACCCCCAGCTCGGCGGCGACGCGGCGGATCGAGACCGCCTCCAGGCCCTCCGCGTCCGCGAGCTTGATCGCGGCCTCGACGATCGCCTCGCGGGTCAGTTTCGGGCGGCGACCACCCTTTGGACTTGTCCAAAGATCGCGCGGCTGCTCGCGCTGATTCCTGGGATTACCTGCCACAACGATGATCGTACGCGATACGGCGTATCGATACGCTGTACGGACTGATGGATACGGTGTAGCGTGTGAGCGATACGGCGTACGGAAAGGGACGTGATGATCACCACAGCGGGCACCCGCCCCGGCGGCAGGGAGCGGATCGACCCCCACCTCCGCAACCTCGCGGTCGTCGTCGTGCTCGGCGCGATCATGACCGTCCTCGACAGCACGATCGTCAACGTCGCGATCAGCGCGCTCGGCAAGGACTTCGACACCTCGTTGTCGACCATCCAGTGGGTGGTGACGGGCTACACGCTGGCGCTGTCGATGGCGATCCCGCTGACGGGGTGGTCGGTGCGGAGGTTCGGCGCCAAGACGATGTGGCTGCTCTCGCTCGCGCTGTTCATCAGCGGGTCGCTGCTGTGCGGGGTGGCGTGGTCGGTGCCCTCGCTGATCGCTTTCCGCGTCCTTCAGGGGCTCGGCGGCGGGCTGCTGATGCCGATCGGGCAGACCATGCTCGCCCGGGAGGCGGGCCCCGAGCGGATGGGACGGGTGATGAGCATCGTCTCGGTCCCCGCGATGCTGGCGCCCGCGCTCGGCCCGCTGCTCGGCGGGGTGATCGTCGACCATCTGAGCTGGCGGTGGATGTTCTTCGTCAACGTCCCGTTCTGCGCGGTCGCGCTGCTGGCGGCGTGGCGGATGCTCCCGCGCGACACCGAGCGGAGCGTGGACGCCGCACTGGACATCCTCGGCATGCTGCTGCTGTCTCCCGGGCTCGCCGCCCTGGTCTATGGGTTGTCCGAAGCGGGCAATGGCGCCAGCCTCACGGGTGGGCGGTTCCTCGGCAGCGTGCTCAGCGGTGCCGTCCTGATCGCCGCGTTCCTCGTCCATGCCGTACGCAAGGGCGACGGCGCGCTCATCGACGTCCGGCGGCTGACCACACGCGCCTTCACCAGCGCGACCGGCGGGTTCTTCCTCTACAGCGTGGCGGTCTTCGGGGTGATGATCCTGATCCCGCTGTTCGCCCGGATCGTGCAGGACGATTCCGCGCTCGACTCCGGCTGGCTCCTGGCCCCGCTGGGTGTCGGCGCGATGTTCACGATGCTGGTGTCCGGACGGCTCGCCGACCGATTCGGCGGCCGTTGGCTGGCCGCCATCGGCGTGGCCGTCGTCCTGTGCGGCGCGCTCGTCCTCACCACCCTCGACCCCTCGACGGGACGAGCCGTGATCATGAGCGCGATGTTCGTCGTCGGCGTCGGGCACGGCTTGATCGGCCCGTCCCTGATGGCGATGAGCTACCAGGGCCTCCCCCGCGAAGCGGTGCCCGCCGCGACGACCGGCGCGAACGTCGTGATCCGCGTGGGCAGTTCCTTCGGCACCGCCGTGTCGGCGGTCATCCTGCAACTCGGCATCCGAGACAAGATCCCGGGCGCGAGCGGCAACCTGGGCGAGGCGACCAGGCACCCACCGGCCTTGTTGTCGGACGCCTTCACCGGGACCTTCTGGTGGATCGGCGCGATTCTGCTGGTCGCCCTTGTTCCGATCCTGAGCGTCCCCCGCAAGCCGAAGAGCCCGCAGCCATGAGGTCCTGGCGGCGTGGGGCGACGGATACCCGGGTGGCGCCGCCGCTGCATGATGGGCGGCGACGGCGTTACCGGCGGCCGCCGAACTCCCACTTGTGGACCTCGATGTCGGCGTACAGGTCGGGCGACAGGACAGCGCGTGCCGTTTCCGGATCAGGCGCCCGGAGAAGCACCGCGGTACCTAGCCAGATGGTGCCGTCATCGGACAGCAGTGGCCCGAAAGCGACCAGTTCGTCCTTGCTGGGCGGGAGGGCCGGGCCTGTGTCCTTCTCCGGACCGAGGCCGAGTACGAGGAACCGGTCGCCGCCGGTCCGCCCACCCGGGAAGTCCCACATGGTGCGCCCCAGCATGTTGCGCCAGCGCCGCAGCAGCACGTCCCGGTAGACGCCGGCCTGATAGCCGGGCTCATCGAAGGCGAAGGCGCGTGCGGCAGCGGGATCGGGCAGGTCGACTATGTGCACGCTGCCCGTGGGCGTCTCGTCATCGTCGGCGTAGGTGGGGCCACGAGCGATCAACTCCCGCTCGTATCCGTCCATGTAGGACCAGTGCTCCTCCCCCAGTCGTATGCGCAACGCCAAGGAATCGGTGCGGTCGCGGTGATAGCAGAAGAACTCCATGCACCACAGTCTTCACCCCGCCAGCGGGCGAAGTGGAACAGAGGGGCTGAGGACGGGCTCTCCGGGCCAGGGCCGGAAGCGAGCGACGGGGCAGCCACGAGGCAGCGTCAGGTCAGAAGGGCCCGGGCGGACCTGGCAACGAAGCCGTAGGTGAGAGCGGAGGCGAAGGCTGAGGACGGGAGCGGACCCTGCCGAGGTCGAGACTACGAAACGTGGACGGAAACCAGGCGGTTCCATCGCGAGAATCATGGTGCGATCCCCGAGCGAGGCCGAGTTCCCCGGTGGCCGCGTCGAGGTCCATGCCCAGCCGCAGGAGACCACGGAGAACATCGGCGCGCTGCTCGCCAAGGAGGTGGCGACCGCAGCGACGACGCTCGGTTCGTCTTGGACGAGACCAAGCGTCCCGGGCGGTCCGGGCGGTCCGGGCGGTCCGGGCGGTCCGGGCGGTCCGGGCGGTCGGGCGGTCGGGCGGTCGAGAGTCTGGCTAGGACCAGCCGCGGGTGAGACTCGGCCAAAATGACCAGGGGGGCGCGGACCGCACCAGGTCGGCGGTCTGGGCGGATTACCGGTGATGGTGATGGTCAGCCCGGTCGACCTGCACCGATCGCGACACCGTCCGCGCAATGCTCGTCCGGCTCCGGCTCCGGCTCCGGCTCCGGCTCCGGCTCCGGCTCCGGCTCCGGCTCCGGCTCCGGCAGCGGTTGCGGCAGCGGTTGCGGCAGCGGTTGCGGCAGCGGTTGCGGTTGCGGTTACGGCTGACGCACAGCGCACTCACCTGTGGCTGGGCCAGCAGCGTCTACGGCGGCGTCCTGGACGGCTGGGCCGCCGCCGTCCTCGACCTGACCGTGGCGTTGCCTTCGTCACCCGGTCATCGGTCCCCGGTTCGTGGTCGTCCCTTGCCGTTGGGAGTGGAACGCACGCTCAGCGGATCAGCTAAGCCCGCCGCAACGTCCGCTACTACGAACGCCTGCGGCACAGTCGCAGCGGAGAGTCGCGACGGGCAGGCCGCAATGTCCGCTGCTATGAACGCCTGCCCGCGCATTGTCGCGACCACGGCGGGGGCGGAGGCCCGCGCGATGCATCGCTTCTTGGTCGCCGGCGGTCGCGACGGTGGTGGAGGCGGGATCTGAGAGAGCTCGACGACCTGGTGAGCGGCGTTGCGCTGTTGGGGAGGGGAAGAGGTGGGCCTGCCGGGCCCGGGCCCGTCCCGTTGCGCGAGCTTGTCGGTGGGCCTCACGGCCGAGTCCGAGCGGGAGGGCGGCCGCGCGTGCAACGCCGACTCGGCGCCTATCGGCCCTTCGCCGGGGTGGGTGCGGCTTCTGGGCTCGGCTCGTGCTGCTGGGGTCGGTCGTCCCCTGACCGCCCCGTTCTTCTTGGCCAACGGGCTGGGCCCGCGCTCCCCACATCGGCACCGAATCCGCCGCCCTCACCATGCACATGAACAAGCTCGCGGCCCAAGGCACCGGCAACCTGCTCACCATCAAGGTTTTACTTCACGGCGCACTCAATCTGCGCTTCTTGCCTGCGCCTGGACCGGCAAGAAGTTCGTCGAGCGCATCGGTGACCGCGTCTTCGGCCATTTTGTTGGGGCCGCACCGCTCAGCGCCGGAGCCCTGTTTCTGGTCGGTTTTGGAGCCTGCTCACCCCCGAGGACGCCCTTCAGAGGGAGGCACAATGGCTCGGTCTGGGGAGCTAGCCCAGGGCTTGGGCGACCGGGAGGTATAGGCGATCGGGGGCGTTTGTGATCGGGTTGCCGTACTCCATTACCGTGGTGGTGAAAGCGACCCGCAATCCTCGCTTCTCGGCCCAGGTGATGATTTCCGGGTGTCTGGTGTCGATGTCCAGCCGCGACAACTCGTGGACGGTTAGTTCGTCCAGCAACGTTGTGGCGGTCTCTGCGTCCTGTGCGATAACGGGGCCCATCATGTTCTGCTGCCCGTTTCGCCATCGGCCTCCGAAGCCCCTCAGGCCGCCATCGGCATCCCGGACGACGCGGAGGTCCTCACAGAACGACGGCAGTTGCTCTATGAGAGCAGCACGTTTCGCTCCAAAGACCTCACTGTCAAGAGTAGTCATATCTGGGATATCGGTTGGCCTGGCGGGTACGGAGGATTTGCTTTCGGTGGTCAGGTCTTCGGGAATGATGCCCGTGTAGGTCACGCAGCGCCCTACCGACCGGAACCCTAGCCGTTCGTACAGCGGCCGTCCGTACTCGGTTGCGGTAAGGCACAGGCTCGCAGTTTCAGCGTGTTCCATCGCGTGCCGCATTAGTTTTCCCGCGATGCCACGCCGTTCGTGTCGCGGTGCGGTCAGGACCATGCTGATGGCCGCGACGTCGTGCCCGTACGGGGTGGACACGACCGTTCCGAGCAGGCCGTTGCCGTCTGGATCGTCGAGGCCGTACACGTTTCCGACCTCGAAGAGCAGGCGCCATTTGCGGTCTTCGGCGCCCCAGTCGCGGCTGACGGCGAGCCGCTGGCAGTCGGGCAGGTCGTCGAGGCCCAGCTGCCGTATCGTCCCGTCCATCAAGTCCCCCTCCGCTTCCTACAGGGACCCTAGAGTGGGTCGGTCCGGGACTCCAACTGGTTAATGCGGGAGCGAATCGTTCGCGTGGGGGAAGGGGATCACCCGCCCGGGGGAAGGACGGCCCGCCGCTTTCCACCAGGCTCGATCCCATGGTGATCATGACTCGCAGGGCGGCGCTGGCGGCCGGGATTGTTTCGGTGGTGGGAGCGGCCACGTTCGCGCAACCCGTTGCCGCGTCGGCGACGGAATCTGCCCGGAAGGTCCGGCTGTCCCTGCCCGCTCCCACCGGCAAGGCCGAGGTCGGGACGACGGAACTGCATCTCGTCGACCGCTCCCGCCGGGACCCGTGGGTGTCGTCCAAGCCGTACCGGGAGTTGATGGTCAGCGTCCGATACCCGGCTCGGGCGAGCCGTGGCTATCCGGCGGTACCCCAGATGCCCGGCAGGGCCGCCAAGCATTTCGACACCGTTGTGTCCGAAGGGGACGATCCGCTCGTCCCAGCGGGGAGGGTCGACTGGGCAGCCACCCGGACCCATTCCCATGCGGGGGCGCCCGTCGACCGGCGTGGGAGCCGCTATCCGGTGGTTCTCTACTCGCCGGGCCATCGCACGCCGCGCGCCCTTGGCACGCTGCTAGCGGAAGACCTGGCATCGCGCGGATATGTCGTGGTGTCCATAGACCACACCTATGACCCGAGCGAGGTCGAATTCCCCGGTGGCCGCGTCGAGGTCCATGCCCAACCGCAGGAGACCCAGGAGAACATCGGCGCGCTGCTCGCCAAGGAGGTGGCGACTCGCAGCGACGACGCTCGGTTTGTGCTGGACGAGATCACACGGCTGAACCGGGGTCACAACCCCGACGCGGGGCACCGGCCACTGCCGCACGGGCTTCACGGCGCGATTGATCTGAGCCGAATCGGCATGTTCGGCCATTCCCTCGGCGGCGCCGCGTCGGCCCAGACCATGCACGACGACCGGCGAGTGAACGCGGGGATCAACATGGACGGCGGGATGCTGTTCAACGGAACACCGATCGGCCCGGTCTTCAAGAACGGGCTTTCCCGACCGTTCATGCTCATGAATTCCGACCCGTTCGACCATAACGCGCCGGAGCTTCAACCCTTCTGGGAAAACCTGCGCGGGTGGCGGCGAAACGTCCAGCTCAAGGGTTCGGCGCACAACTCCTACACCGATCTCGTGGCACAGGTCCCGCAGTTGTTCGAGGCGGGACTGATGTCCAGGGAAGGCGTCATCCAGACGATCGGCACGGACGACCCGTCCCGCGCCGCCCGCGCCCTGGACGCCGAGCGCGCCGTGATCGGGTCCTTCTTCGACCTCCAGCTCCGCCACCGGAACAACCATCTGCTGGACGGCCCGACGCCCCGCTTCCCCGACCTGAGTTTCGTCCCCTGACCAAGGCTGGTCAGCCACGCCCCGTACCGTCCCGGTTCCTCCCAGTATGTCGAAGGACGCCCAGGCCAGCCACGCCGCGACGTAGTTTCAAGATCCTCTTCCGTGGAGGCCCGTCGCAGGTCAGGATGATCCTTGCCGGACCTCATCATGAACGGGAGCCTCACCATGACCCACGACTCGCAGGACGAGCCGGGCAGGCGCAACCTGGACACGTCCGTCCCGCATTCGGCGCGGGTCTGGAACTACTGGCTCGGCGGCAAGGACAACTATCCTCCTGACCGAGCGGCGGGCGACCACTTCATCGCGACGTTTCCGAGCATTGTCGAGATCGCGCGCCAGTCCCGGCTTTTGCTCGGACGGGTCGTCCGCCACCTCGCGCGGGACGAGGGTGTCCGGCAGTTTCTCGATATCGGCACCGGCCTCCCCACGGTGGACAACACGCACGAACTCGCCCAGCGCGTCGCGCCCGACGCTCGAATCGTCTATGTCGACAACGATCCTCTCGTCCTCACGCACGCGCGCGCCCTGCTCACCAGCACCCCCGAGGGACGAACCTCCTACGTCGATGCGGACTTGCGCGACCCCGCCCAGATCGTCCAGAAGGCGGCCCAGACCCTCGACTTCGACAAACCGATCGCTCTGATGCTGATGGGAATCCTCGGCCACATCCCGGACGAGGCGCAGCCGCACGCAATCGTCCGGAACCTGATGGACGCGCTGCCGTCCGGCAGTTTCCTGTCCATCTGGGACGGCGTGAACGTCATCACCGGCGAAGCCCTGGAAGCCGCGCAAGAGGACTACAACGAAGGCGACGCCGACCCCTACTTCCTGCGCAGCCCCGAAGAGATAACGCAGTTCTTCGACGGCCTGGAACTGCTCGACCCCGGCGTCGTGACCATCAGCCACTGGCGTCCCGCCCCGGATGCGGAGGAGCGCGGCAACCTCAGGGAAGTCGACGCACTCTGCGGAGTCGCCCGCAAGCCCTGACCCGCCCGCCCACGCCTCCCGCTCAAGGAACAGCCGCCAGCCATAACGCCCGAACACCTCCCGCCTTTTCCCGGTGGACGGGTGCGGGTGTGGTGGGCTTTGTGCTGTTGGGCGCGGGCAGGCGGATGCAGGCGGGTATGGCGACGAATTCAGCCGAGTTTGACTATGAGGCGGGCGGCTGAGGGCATTGCAGCCAAACAACCGAAGTACGGCCCTACGGCCTGTGTGGGGTGGGTGCGCGCAGGTCGCCTGCCGGAGCTGCCCGCCGCCACATTGGGAGAGCGTTCCCCCCGTCCCCTGCGTCCGGGAGCCGAGAGAGCACGTCCTAGTTCTGGCCCAGAAGTCTTGGAAGCGCGAGCTGCGCGAAAGAAGTATGTGTATAACCCGTATCGGGCGGCTGATCTGCGGGCGTGCTCGGAGGCAGAGCGCGACGACAACACCGGACACGCGGGCGCGCGGGGAGCAGCCTGTGGCTTCACTCGCCGCTTCCTGAAAGGGAGGTTGCGAGTTTGGGAGACGGCGCGGGTCAGGTGGGGTCGGTGTTGTACTGGGCTTCGTGTTGTTGGCGCGGGGAGCAGACGGAGGCGGACGGGCAGGAGCAGCGGCGGGAGCCGATTTTCACTGTTACGCGGTCGCCGGGAACGTTGTAGCCGATGACCTGGCCTTCGCCTTCGGGGGTGCTCACCCGGGAGCCGAGGCGGGGTGCGCTCTCCTTGAACTCCATGTAAAGCGGGTGCTCGTATTTCAGGCAGCACATAAGGCGGCCGCAGGCGCCCGCGATGCGCAAGGGGTTGACGGGGAGGTCCTGTTCCTTGGCCATTCGGACGGAGACGGGCTCGAAGTCCTTGAGGAACGTCGCGCAGCACAGGTCGCGGCCGCAGGGGCCGATGCCGCCCTGGAGGCGGGCCTCGTCGCGGGGGCCGACCTGGCGGAGTTCGACGCGGGCCTTGATGCCGCGGGCCAGGTCCCGGACGAGGGCGCGGAAGTCGACGCGGTGCGGTGCGGTGAAGTAGATCTTGAAGATGTTCTCGGCGTCGAGGTAGTCGACGCCGATGACCTTCATGGGGAGGTCGTGCTTGCGGATCAGGCGCTTGGCGATGGAGCGGCCCTCGGCGCGGCGGCGGCGGTTGGCCTCATCGCGGGCGAGATGCTCGTCGGCGGCGGGTCCGGCACATTCGGGGAGGCCGCCGATGTCGTCCGAGACCCATTGCGGCGCCCAGACGCACTCGGCGACCTCGGGGCCTGCGTCGGTGGGGACGAGGACCTTGTCACCCACCTTCGGCGTATGCGGGCCTGGGTCGAGGTAGTACAGGCGGCCGTACCGGGTGAAGCTGACTGCCATCACCATGCCCACGGTTTCGCTCCGTTCGCCCGATTCCGTGAGAGACACTCTATGACGTCTTGTCCGGTTGGCTCCGCTACGCGCCGTTGACTACCAGGCGGCGTCGGTGAGATCGCGGGCGTCCATGAGCGTCCGGTCGGCGAAAAGACGGCCATCGGTGAAGCGGATCAGCAGGTGGCGGCCGGTGTGGTCGGTGTCGAGGACGGACACGCGGCCCCTGGACGGCTGTCGCGCGATGGTCTTCGTCGGCCTGCCGGCGCCGGGGGCGAACGCCTGGAGGGTGATCTGTCCGCGGTCGGCGAGCGCGGCGATGACCTGCCGTCCGTCGCGGGTCAGGACGGCGTGGGACGCGCCCTTCGGCAGGTTCAGGACGGGCCTGCTGACCTTCAGGTCGCCGGACGGACCGCTGGTGTCGAGCGCGCGGACCTGGTGCCGCGTCTCGGTCACCCTGCCGTCGACGCGGCGCAGCGGGCTCCAGACGAAGGCGAGAGTGTCACCGGCCCATGAGAGGCTGCCCACGTGGGCGGGGATGCGGGTCGTCCACGACTTGCGGACGCCGGTGCGGGCGGAGACGACGTCCACGCGCCTCAGCGTGCCCCGGTAGGTGACGTACGCGATGCGGTCGCCGTCCGGGCTCACGGCCTGGTCGGAGTAGGCGGTGGAGACGCCCGCGAGCGTCGCCTTGGGGAGCGGCTGGAGGGTCGCTGGACGACCGTCCTCGTCCAGCTTGAGGCGCTGGAACATGACCTTGCGGGAGGCCGAGTAGGACGAGACGGTGAACGTGCCCGCGCGTCCCGCCGAGACGCGCTGGTAGCGGCTGCCGGGCGGCGCGGCGACCGGCAGACCGGCGGCGCCGCCGCGCAGATCGCGGACGACCAGCGCGGTCCCCGAATCGCGCACGCCGACGACGAAGCGGGACGAGGAGGTCTGCTCGCTCTTGGACGCGGGCTCGGCCTCGTGCTCCTTCTTCGCCGCGCGCTGGCGTTGGTGGACGACGTCCACGCCGCCGCCGATGACCAGTGCCATCCCGGCGGCGACACCGACAGGGAGGAGCCCCTTCCACGCGGACCCGAGCCGCGACCTTCCGTCCATTGGGTTGCCCCGCACCAGCCTCTCCGCGCCCGTCCAGCTCGTCCAACCTGACGTTTCTATCTCATCTATCTCGCGGCCAACAGCCGTCAACGCCTCATTATGAGTTCGATGCTTGGGGACAAGCGCCCCGGCATGCGCCGCAGGTCAGACGGCGCCTCCGACTCCGCAACCCCTGGCGCCGGGAACCTGCACACTGTCGGAAGCCGTGTGCGATGTCACGAGTTCCGGTGCGGCATCGCGGGTGCAGATGCGCCATGGGGACTCGTGCCCGGTGTCGGAGACCGCGTCCTGTGTCGCGGGCTGGTGCTCCGGGGCGCGAGCCCGGGTCCCGGAACGGGGGCCTGGCGCCCCGACCGCAGGCTCGGGGGCGGTGTCGGAGACCGCGTCCTATGTCGCGGGCTGGTGCTCCGGGGCGCGAGCCCGGGTCCCGGAACGGGGGCCTGGCGCCCCGACCGCAGGCTCGAGGGCGGTGTCGAAGACCTCGTCCTATGTCGCGGGCTGGTGCCCCGGGGCGCGAGCCCGGGTTCCGAGTCGGGCGCCTGGGGACCAGACCGCAGGCTCAAGGGCGGTGCCGAAGACGTCTTCCTGTGTCGCGGGCTAGTGCTCCGGGGCGCGAGCTCGGGGCCCGGGACGGGGAGCTGCGTCCGGCAACAGGCTTGTAGTCGGCGTCGCAAGCTCACGTCCTGCGTCGTGGGCGTGCGCCCCGGGTGGGGAGTTCATGTCCCGGGGAGCAGGCTCGTGCCCGGTGTCGGAGACCGCGTCCTGTGTCGCGGGCTCGTGGCCCCGGACGCAAGTTCACGACTCGTGTCGTGAACTTGCGTCCGGTGGCAGGCTCGTGGTCGGTGTCGCAAGCTCGCATCCCGGGTGCGCCGGCGCATCGCCGCACCGCACCCACCCGCCTCGCTCGGCGTGAGGCCGCGGAGAGTTGCGTCAGGCGGGTTTGAGGGCGGCGCGGATCTCCTCCAGGAGGCCCGGCATCGCCGCCTCCACCATCTCCAGCGCGAGGTCGAAGTCGGCGCGGCCCCCGTAGTAGGGGTCGGGGACGTCGAGGTCCGGGCCCGCGTCCGGGTCGAACTCGCGGAGCAGCCGGACCCGGCCGCGGGCCTCCTCGTCCGGTGCCATCGACCGCAGCGCCCGCAGATGGCCCCCGTCCAAGGCGATGATCAGGTCGTAGCGGCCGAACCAGTCGGGGTCGAACTGGCGGGCGATGTGCGCGGCCCGGTAGCCCGCCCGGTGCAGCGCCGCGACGGTCCGCTCGTCGGCGGCGTCGCCCGCGTGCCAGCCGCCCGTGCCCGAGCTGTCCACCTCGACGTCCAGGCCCTCGTCCTGGACGTGATGGCGGAGGACCCATTCGGCCATCGGGGAGCGGCAGATGTTGCCCGTGCAGACGAATGTGACTCGGTACGGCATACCTCAATCATGCAGGAGGCTTTTGGTCGTCGACGACGGAGTCCACGCCGGGTACCCCGAGCATCGTCTGCTTCACGGTCCTGGCGCCGCCGTCCAAGACCCGCACCCGGAAGGCGTCGGGAATGTCACCGATCTTCACGTTCTCCCATTCCTTCTTGTCGGAGAACGCCTTCTTGAACCGTTCGTACGCCTGCAATTTCGACTCGTACTCGACCCGGCGCACCTGCCTGATGCCCTCCAGCGTCCGCCGGATGTTCGCCTTCTGGACCTCGGTCGCGTCCGCATGCCCGCAGGACGCATTGCTGGAGGTCTTCGTGCAGAGGAACACCGTCACGTGCACGCCGTCGCCGGACGAGGACGCGGCATCGTTCCCGTCCCTGGTCATGACGACGGCGCCGACCGCCAGGCCGCCCATCAGCACCAGCACCGCGGCGCACACCGAGACCAGCACCGCCGGACGCGCGATGCCCGAGCGCACCGAATGCGCGAGGCCGAAGCGGCGGGTCACAGGCGTACGCATCGGCGGGACGTCCTCGGGACCCATCGTGTCGCCCACGGTCTTCAGCGCCTCCCTCAGCCGATTCTCGGTCGTGTTCACTTCTCCCCCTCCAGAATGCGGCCCAGCGAGGCGAGCGCCCGCGACGTCGTGGACTTGACGGTGCCGCGGCTCACCCGCATGGCGTCGGCGATCTCCTCCTCGGTGAGGTCGCAGAAGTAGCGCAGCACCAGCGCCTCGCGCTGCCGGGTCGGCAGCCGGTGCATCGCCGCGACGACCTCCCGCCGGTCCTCGCCGACCATCGCCTCCGATTCGGCCGACCAGACCGGGGGTTGGTGGACGGCCCGGAACGGCCTCCTGCGGCGTCTCAGCGCCGTCCTGGACCCGTTGAGGACGGCTGAGCGCACGTACGTCAGCGCACTGTCCCGGTCGCGCAGGCGCGGCCACCGCCGGTAGAGCCCGGCGAACGCGTCCTGGACGACGTCCTCGGCCGTCCCGCGGTCGCCGACCATGATCAGGGCGAGGCGCATCAGCCCGAGCGCGTGTCCCCGGTACAACTCGGTGACCGCGCCGGTCGCGTCCGTGGGCGGCTCGCGCGGCGGGGGCTCGTCGAACACGGTCTCGGTTTCCATGTCCCAGAGACGCCGTCCGGACCCGTTGGTTGCTTCCGCCACGAGAATTCCTCACACCACAGACTTGCGGCCTCTGACCGTAGCCGGTCGGAGGCCGCGAAGAGAGCCCAGGGAAGCGGCAAGGCTCAGCGTTGGACGGCGTGCAGCGCGTCCACGATCCCGTTCCCGTAGAACCCGTTGCGCCGCGCGTGTCCCTCGCAGGTCTGCGTCGACGTGTTCTTCACCCACTTGCCGTCCGTCAGCTTGTACCAGACGTATTCGACGGTGTTCGGGCTCGGGCACGGCGTCGCGGTCGCGGTACCGCGCAGGACGCGCTCGACGACCCACGGGTCCAGAACGGGACCGCCACCCCTGCCGAACCCGCCGTCCCTGCCGAACCCGCCAGCCGTCCTGCCGTAGCGGCTGACGATCAGCGCGGCGACCCCGGCGGCGTGCGGTGAGGCCATCGACGTGCCCTGCATCGACTGGTAGTAGGCGCACACGTCGTTCTTGCAGCTGCGGATCACGTTCGGCACCTTCGGGGTGCCGTCCGGGTTGAGCTGGCCGCGCAGCTTCGCGATGTGCTCGGGGTAGGCGGCCCAGACGCCGTGCCGGTCGTCCGGCTTGCCGTCGGGCGTGTCCGCCTTGTCGCCGCCGGGCGCCGCCACCGCGACATGGCCGTCGCCGAAGCTGCTGTAGTACGACTTGCGGGTGCTGGGTCCGGTCGCCGAGACGGGGATCACGTGGTCGCCCTCGGTCGGCATCGACAGGCAGTCCGCCGTGACCGTCCGCTTGTGGGGCTTCTCCCCCGGGACGGACGGGAAGTTCGGGCTCGCCTCGTCCGCGTGCGACTTGGTGTAGTCGACGAGCTGGTTCCCGGCGGCGGCGATCAGCGTGACGCCGCGCTCGTGCGCGAAGTCGAGCGCGCGCTGCGTCGCCTCGATGATCGTGCGCTGTTCGAGCTGGTCGGCGGGCGAGTCGGCGGGGTTGCCGGCGCAGCTCCAGATCCACGGATCGATGAAGTAGGACATGTTCACGACGTTGACGCCGATCTTGGCCGCGTAGGTCAGGCCGTCCACGGTCGGCTGGAGGTAGAACTGCCCGGAGTCCTGGCCGACGCGGATGTTGACCAGCGAGACGTTCGGCGCGACACCCGAGATGCCGAGGCCGTTGCGCGGCGCCGCGATCGTGGACGCGACGTGCGTGCCGTGCTCGTTGTCGTCCCAGTCGACGGGGTCGACGCACGACGTGAATTCGCAGGGGCCGTCGAGTTCCTTCCCGTTGACGTCCTTCGGGATGTCGTGGGTGAAGTTCCGGCTGAGCTTCTTGTTGAAGTTGGGCTTGATGTCGGGGTGGTTCCCGTCGATACCGGTGTCCAGGACGCCGACCAGCACGCGCCTGTCACCCGGCTCGGTCTTGTAGGAGCCCTCGTTGGTCGCGTGGATCTGTTTCATGTCCCACTGGAGGTCGGCCAGGGGTTCGGCGTCCTTGCTGGGCTTGCCCACGGCGACGCCCCGCGTCCCGGTGGACGACTCGACCTCGGCAGCCGAGCGAGCCGCGGGCGCCTCGCCGATCACGCGATTGTGCGCGACGCCTTCCAGGGCACGATGCTCCATGGCCTCAGTCGTGAAATCCGGATTGCTGGAAACGACCGTGGCGACGCCCACGTCGGTGTTCTCGTGCACGATCCGGCCCCCCGCGTCCTTGACGGCGGCGTGGGCTTTCCCTGGGGAAACGTCCTCCCTGTAGAGGACGACATACTCCGACGCCACACCCTGATCCCGAGAGGACGGCCGGGACTGGAAGGGAGTGGCGGACGCTGGGAACGCGGGGGCCACCGTCGTCGCGATGGCACACGTGGCTGAGATGAGGGCGCGCCGCACAGCAGACCTCCTGGCGTGGGGGGAGCTTGCCCTGGTTCGCCGGGCTCGGCCCGTTCGCCGGACACGGCCAGCTGACAGTACGTCCGACTGTGTTGAGAGGGGCGTACGGGAATGTAACGAAAGGGGAGAACTCTTGTAAGTCGTCCGGCTGCACCGTTCCCACTCCGAGCGCCCCGCGAGCCCCCATCGCGAGCCATGGGTCAGGACGTGCGCAGGGCGAGGGTGAGCGCCTCGACCGCGAGCAGCGGGTTGACGTTGGCCTCCAACCGCTCCCGGCAGTCCATGATCGCGTCCAGCCGGCGGAGCGTGTCCTCGGGACGGCCGCTCGCCGCCGCCGTCCGCAGCTCCGGCCCGAGTTCGGTGTTGACCAGCTCGCTACCGGCGCCGAGCTGCAACGTCAGCACGTCCCGGTAGTAGGACGCGAGGTCGAGCAGCGCCCGGTCGAGCGCGTCGCGCTTCAGCCGCGTCGCCCGCGACTTCTGCCGGTCGTCGAGTTCCTTCAGGGCACCGGCGGTACCGCGCGGCATGCGGCCCTTCGCGCTCTCCCCGAGCGCCTGGCGCAGCGCGGACGTCTCGGTCTCGTTCAGCTCCTCGGTCTGCGCCTTCGCCTCCGCCTCGGCGGCCTTGACCAGCGCTTCCGCCGCCGTCACCGCGGGCCCGACCCCCGTCAGGCGGCGCGGCACCGCCAGCACCTCGGCGCGCCGCGCCCGCGCCTGCGGGTCGGTCGCGAGCCGCCGCGCGCGGCTGATGTGCCCCTGCGCCGCGCGCGCGACGACGTCGGCGGTGTCCCGGTCGACGCCGTCCCGCTGGACGAGGAGGTCCGCGACCGCCTGGACGGCCGGGGTCCGCAGCGTCACCAGCCGGCAGCGCGACCGGATGGTCACCAGCAGATCGTCGGGCGACGGGGTGCACAGTAGCCACACCGTTCGCGGCGGCGGCTCCTCGATCGCCTTCAGCAGCGCGTTGGCGGCGGCCTCGGTGGCGCGGTCGGCGTCCTCGAACAGGACGATCTGCCAGCGCCCGCCGCTCGGCGACGACGAGGCCCGCAGCACCAGCTCGCGTGTCTCCCGCACCCCGTAGGACAGGCCCGCCGGACGGACGACCTCCAGGTCGGCGTGCGTTCCCTGAAGCACCTGGTGGCAGGACGCGCAGTGCCCGCAGCCGCGCGGGTTCTCCAGGCATTGCAGCGCCGCCGCGAACGCCCGCGCCGCCGCGGAACGCCCGGCACCCGGGGGCCCGGTGAACAGCCACGCGTGCGCCATGCCGCCCGCCTCGCCCGCCGCGGACGACAGCTGCGCGACGACCGGCTCCTGCCCCACCAGGTCATCCCACACGCTCATGGGCAAAGGCTAGTCGGTGATGATGGGAAAAGTGCTCGTGACATCCTCGGTACCGGCCGGAATCGGGTCGGGCAGGATCTCGCGGATGCGGTACTGGATCTCCCGGCTCAGCTCGCCCTGCGGACGGCTCGCGTCCAGCACCAGGTAGCGCTCCGGCTCGGCCTCGGCGAGCGCGTGGAAACCGGCGCGGACCCGCTCGTGGAACTCGTTCGGCTCGGACTCGATGCGGTCGGCGGGCGCCGACAGCCGTCCGAGGCCCGTCTGCGGCGGCACCTCCAGCAGGACGGTCAGGTCCGGGACGAGGCCGCCGGTCGCCCACGCGTTCACGCGCGCGATCTCCTCCACCGGCTGCTCGCGGCCGTACCCCTGGTAGGCGAGGGACGAGTCGACGTAGCGGTCGCTGACCACGATCGCGCCCCGCTCCATCGCGGGCCTGATCACGTTGGCGACGTGGTCGGCGCGGTCGGCCGCGTACAGCAGGGTCTCGGCGCGCGAGGACAGCCCGGTCGTCTCCCGGTCGAGCAGCATCGCGCGCAACCGCATGCCGATCTTGGTCGCGCCGGGCTCCTGCGTGGTGATCACGTCGTAGCCGTGGTCGCGCAGCCAGATCGCGGCGAGCCTGGCCTGGGTGGTCTTGCCCGCGCCCTCGCCCCCCTCGAACGCGATGAACACCCCGCGCTCGCGGCGGGCGACCCGGCGGTCCTCGACGACGGCCTGCTCCGGCGGCGTGTAGACGCGGCCGTGGAGCGCGGCGCGCAGGTCGGCGACGAGCGGGACGCCGTGCCGGTCGTCCAGGCGGCGGAACGCGACCAGCCCCGCGAGGAGGGCGAGCAGGGCCGCGATGAGCAGCGCCGCGCCCGTCCCCTGGAAGTCGTAGTCGCCGTCGCCGAGGTCGTAGTGCCGCGAGCCGATCACCCCGGCGAGCGGCGGGACGGCCGCGACCACGACCAGCGCGGTCACGAGCGCGACCGACCTCGGGAACGCGTCCGGGCGATCCTCCGAGGGCTCGTCCCCTGCCAGGACGACGGCCGCCGTCGACCACGCCGCCCCCGCCGCAACGCCAAGGAACGCGGTCACGAACGCGACGACGACCAGGTTCTGCACGAGCGAGACCACGACCAGCGCGAGCGCGGCGGCGATCACCGCGAGGCCGAGGAGGCGGCGGCGGCTGAACGGTCCAAGGACGCGGGGGCCGAGGAACAGCCCGAAACCGAGGCCGACGGTCAGGCCGGTGAGGACGGCGCCGTAGCCCGCGTCCCCGCCGCCGAGATGTCCGGTGTGCACGCGCGCGACCGCGACGACCGCGCCCGCCGCCAGCGACACGCCGGCGACAGCGAGACCGAGCCCCCGCACGTCCTGCTGACGCGGGCCCTGGAACAGGATCCTCAACGGCGACGGCGTCCCGATCGGCTCCGTCCCGGGCACCTCGCCGAGCGCGGCGACCCCGGCGGTCGCGACCAGGAACACCCCGGCCGTCACGTAGAGCGCCAGGTCGGCGCGGTCGCCCTCGCCGAACGTCCCCTTCGCGATGAGCGCGACGAACGCGAACACCACCGCCGCGACGGGCGCGGGCCAGCACATCGCGCGGGCGGCCGAGTGCCGCGCGGCCGGGCGCAGCTCGTCCGGGACGAGCCCGGCCGGCGCCGTCGCCGCGACCGCCGACCACACCACGCTCACGCAGGCGACCAGGAACGCGGCGGCGAACGTCCACGGCAGCGCGTCCAGCAGCGGCACGGACAGGACGATCACGAACCGGAGCGCGTCTGCGACCAGCAGGGTCAGCCGCCGGTCGAGCCGGGACGCGAGCGTGCCCGCGAACGGCGCCAGCAGGACGGCCGGGACCAGCAGCGCCACCAGCACACCGCCGACCGCCTGCGCCCGCGCGGCGGCGTCGTCGTCGCGGGTCAGCGTCGCGGCCATGGCGGTCAGCGCCGGGACGCTCAGCCAGTGGCCGAGGCCGGACACCGACAGGGCGATCCAGAGCCGACGGAACGGCCTGATCGACGCGAGAGACGAAACGCCCGGCGGCGCGGCGGGGTGCGGCCGGGTGGCGCCCGTTCTGGTCATGTCGGTCAGGGTATCGGCGTAGATGTCCCTAGGAGCCGGACTTTGCGGAGGTTCGACGGCGCGTTGTCGTCTTCTTCTTGCCGCCACCCGCCGCCACCTTCTCACGACGCTCCGCGAGCAGCTCAGCGGCGCGCTGGATGGTGATCGACTCGACCTCGTCGCCCTTGCGCAGGCTGGCGTTGGTCTCGCCGTCGGTGACATAGGGGCCGAACCGCCCCTCCTTGACCACCACGGGCTTCTTGCTCGCCGGGTCGTCGCCCAGCTCGCGCAGCGGCGCCGCCGCCGCGGCCCGGCCCCGCCCGCGCTGCTTCGGCTGCGCGAACAGCTCCTTGGCCTTCTCCAGCGTGACCGTGAAGAGATCCTCCTCCGACCCGAGCGAACGGCTGTCGGTGCCCCGCTTGATGTAGGGGCCGAAACGTCCGTTCTGCGCGGTGACGGGCTCGCCGTCCAGCTCGCCGAGCGTGCGCGGGAGCGACAGCAGCTTCAGCGCGTCGTCCAGCGTGATCGTGTCGAGCGACATCGACTTGAACAGCGAACCGGTGCGCGGCTTGGGCGCGTCGGCCTTCTTCGTCCGCTTCTTCTTCTCGCCCTCGGCGGGCGGCGCGGCCTCGGGCAGGATCTCGGTGACGTACGGGCCGAACCGTCCCGACTTCGCCACGATCGTGTGCCCGGTCTGCGGGTCCCGGCCCAGCTCGCGGTCGCCGGACGGCTGCGCGAACAGCTCCTCGGCCTTGTCGGCGGTCAGCTCGTCCGGCGCGATGTCCTCGGGGATGTTGACCCGCTCGCCCTCGCGGTCGAGGTAAGGCCCGTACCGCCCGACGCGGACCATGATGTCGCTGCCCTTGAGCGGGAACGAGCTGATGCCCTTGGCGTCGATGTCGCCGATGTCCTCGGTGAGGTCCTTCAGGCCCTCCTCACCGTTGTCGCCGAAGTAGAACCGGGTCAGCCAGCGGACGCGCTCGGCCTCGCCCCGGGCGATCTCGTCGAGACCGTCCTCCATGTGGGCGGTGAAGTCGTAGTCGACCAGGTTGCCGAAGTGCTGCTCCAGCAGGTTCACCACGGCGAACGCCAGGAACGACGGGACGAGCGCCGTGCCCTTCTTGAACACATACCCGCGGTCGAGGATCGTGCCGATGATCGAGGCGTACGTCGACGGCCGCCCGATCTCGCGCTCCTCCAGCTCCTTGACCAGGCTCGCCTCGGTGTAGCGCGCGGGCGGCCGGGTCGAGTGGCCCTCCGCGTCCACCGCGAGCGCGCTCAGCGGGTCGTTCTCGGTCAGGTTCGGGAGGCGCCGCTCCTGGTCGTCCCGGTCGGTGGACGGGTCGTCCGCGCTCTCCACGTACGCCTTGAGGAACCCGTAGAACGTGATCGTCTTGCCGGTCGCGCCGAACTCGGCCGTCTCGTTCTGCGTCGAGACGCCGGTCACCCGGATCGAGACCGACTGGCCCGCCGCGTCCTTCATCTGGGACGCGATCGTCCGCTTCCAGATCAGCTCGTACAGCCGGAACTGGTCACCGGACAGTCCCGTCTCCGCGGGGGTACGGAAACTCTCACCCGCCGGACGGATCGCCTCGTGCGCCTCCTGCGCGTTCTTCACCTTGGACGCGTACACGCGCGGCTTGTCGGGCACGTACTCGCCGCCGAACAGCGACGCCGCCTGCCGCCGCGCCGCGGTGATCGCCGTCTCCGACAGCGTGATCGAGTCGGTTCGCATGTAGGTGATGAAGCCGTTCTCGTACAGCTTCTGCGCGACCGACATCGTGTACTTGGCGGAGAAGCTCAGCTTGCGACTGGCCTCCTGCTGCAACGTCGTCGTGCGGAACGGCGGGTACGGCTTGCGGGTGTAGGGCTTGCGCTCAACCGACTTGACCGAGTACGGCCGCTCCCGCAGCCGCTCGGCCAGCGCGCGCGCCGCCGCCTCGTCCAGGTGCAGCGCGTCCTTGGTCTTCAGCCTGCCGTCGGAGGCGAAGTCGCGGCCCTGCGCGACGCGCTTGCCGTCCACGGAGATGAGCCCGGCCTTGAACGCCGTGGGCTCCTCGTCCTTGCCGGTGTCGAACTGCGCGGCGATGTCCCAGTAGTGCGCCGGGACGAACGCGATCCGCTCCCGCTCGCGCTCCACCACGAGCCGCGTCGCCACCGACTGCACCCGGCCCGCCGACAGCTTCGGCATGACCTTCTTCCACAGGACGGGGCTGACCTCGTACCCGTACAGGCGGTCCAGGATGCGGCGCGTCTCCTGCGCGTCCACCAGCCGCATGTTGAGCTCCCGCGGGTTCGCGGCGGCGCGCTGGATCGCGTCCTTGGTGATCTCGTTGAAGACCATCCGGTGCACCGGCACCTTCGGCTTCAGGACGTCCTGGAGGTGCCAGGCGATCGCCTCGCCCTCCCGGTCCTCGTCCGTCGCGAGGTAGAGCTCGTCGGCCTCGGCCAGCAGCTTCTTCAGCTTGGCGACCTGCTGCCGCTTGTCGGTGTTGACCACGTAGAGCGGCTCGAAGTCGTGCTCGACGTTCACGCCGAGCTTGGCCCACGGCTCGCCCTTGTACTTGGCCGGCACCTCCGAGGCGCTCCCGGGGAGGTCCCGGATATGGCCGATACTGGACTCCACGATGTAGCCACGCCCGAGGTACCCGGCGATCGTCTTCGCCTTCGCCGGCGATTCGACGATCACCAGGCGCGTACCGGCGCCATTGTTCCGGCCACTGCTCGCGGTGCCGTTCTTGGCTGGCACAGTCGCTCCAACCTCGCTGTCTGGTCTTCTTGCTCAGGATCTCTGCTTGCCGGGTCTCTTCGTGCTCAGGGTCTGCTGGCTCAGGTCTGCTACGTCTTCTTACGTCGCTTCTAGCTCGGGGTCTTCTCTCGCACGTCCGTCTTGCTCGCCTTGCTCAGGGCCGCCCCACACTCTTCCTACACAGGCTTCCTACAACGTCGCGTGACGGCACCTTCATGCCCGCGGGTCCCGTGGGTCCGTCCAGCGATCACCGCTCCGCCCGGTGGAGCGGACGCGCCTCCCAGCGCCCGTTCGCGCCCCCGACAGGATGACATGCCGCCGGGCCGGACGCGGACCGGGCGGCCACCGTACGGTGTCGCGACCGTGGCGGACCACGTAATAATGGTCGCAATGGTGGAGTACACCTACCTCGTTCTGTCCCTGCCGCGCGGCACGACGCGTGATACCGCCCGGCAGATCTTGACCGAGCACGCGGAACACGGCGGCTGGGAGATCGATCGGTTGCGGCTCTACCCAGACGGTAGCCGCCGTATTCAACTGCGCCGCAAGGTCATCCGGCAGGTTCGCACGTTCTGAGTGCCTGGCCCGGGTTGCGATCGGGGGGCGTTTCGGGACGTCCGCGCTGGTCAGCGGCTGGCGGCGGGCGGCTTGCGCGCCCGGACATTCGCCCCGCGCCGGACGGGCCCCGATTGATACTTGGCACGGTTTCGCGAGTACGGGCACGCATCGCCTGGACGCCCGTCCGGATGCCCGAGTGGACGTCGAACCGGACGTCCGGGGGCGGGCTCGGGCCGGTGCCGGAATTTGTACCGGTTCGCCTGGATTCACTCCGGTTCGCCTTTCCCGCATCCGTCCCGGGGCGGCCGTGTGTCGCGTTTCGTGTCGCGGGCCACATGGGTCATGTGCGCCACGTCCGTCACGCCTGGGAGGTTGCAGTACGTACGAATCGTATGACGTGGCGTAATCATAATCGCTGACGGCAGGGCTTTGCCCGCCCCGGACCGCGCCTCCGGGACGGGCAAAGCGTCCTCGACCCCCTCTTGGAGCCGCCGTGCCGTCCTACAACCGTGCGGAACGGCCAGGTCACCGGCCGTTCGTCTGGATCAGCGGCGCCCGCCCAGCCGGACCCGGCGGGTCAGCGCCAGCGCGCCGGAAACGGCCGCGAGCATCGTCGCCGCGCCGAGCACCCACAGCGAACCGGTCTCGGCGTCGGCGATGATCGGCTTCTCCGCCGCGACGGTCCGCATCGGGCCGACCTGGCCGTTCGCCTCGGGAGCGTGCACGTCCGAGGAGACGGGCAGAACGGACACGTCGCGAGGCGTCTCGACCACGTTCGTCAGGTCGAGGCCGGCCACACCGCCACTCGGACCACCGTGGGCGCGCGTGGACGGCGCGGGCACGACCGGCGTACCGGGCAGCGCCCTCCCGTTGGCGACGCCGGGGAGACGCACCAGGCCGCTCACCGCGTCCACTCCGTGGGCCCCGGCGACGTGGCCCAGGTCGGACAGCGCCGCGGTGCCGTGGCCGGCGCCGGGCGGCACCGCGAGCGCCTTCGCCAGGTCGCCCAGGCCGGGGACCTGGCCCACGGACTTCGCCCCGGGAAGGGTCTGGCCGAGCGGACCCGCGCCGTCGGACATCTGCCGCATCCCGGGCATCCCCCCGGCCGCCGGCAACCCCTGAGGAAGCCCCTTGCCCTTGGGCAGCCCCTTACCCGTCGACAGGCCCTTGCCCTTGGGCAGGCCCTGAGCCTTCGGCAGGCCCTTGGGAAGCCCCTGAGCCTTGGGAAGGCCACCGCTCCCACCGGGCAGCCCGCTTCCGTCCGGCGCGATGGACATGGGGGCGGGGACGCCCGTCGACGGACGGGCCTCGCCCTGGCGCAGCGCGTCCGTCCCGGCCGCCGTCTCCGCGCCCGGGAGGGTGCGGACCGCGGGCACGTTGTTCGACCGCGGCAGCTGCCCCGGCGCGCCGACCTCTCCCGGCGAGAGAAGCCTGGACGGGACGGCGAGCGCGGCGCCGGGGTCCACCGGCACCGGCTTGCCCAGGGTGACGGGCCGGGGCGCGCTCCCCGGAGCGTCGGGCCCGGCCGTCCGGTAGTAGGGGTGGTAGCCACCGTGACCGCCCTCGCACTGCGGGTCGGAGTGGCCGACGACGGCGACGGCGTTCCCGCAGGGGTCGATCGGGTCGGTGACCGGCACGTTCTGCTGGTTGCCGCCGCCCACGCCCGCGTCGCCGGACGACTGTCCACCGGACCCGTGCGAGCCCGCGACCAGCGTCTGCCCGGCGGTGCAGGCCGCGGCTGCGGTACCGGCGACGGCCGCCGCGTCACCGCAGGCCTCCACCGGGGTACCGACCGGCGTGTTGCCCTGGCTGCCCGCCAAGATCCCGGCCTTGCCGGACGTCTGCTGGTCGCCGCCCGAGCTGCTGCGCACATGCGCGCCGCCCTCGCAGAACGCGCCCGCCTCGCCGAGCACCGCCCCCGCGTCCCCGCAGGCCGTGACCGGAAGGCTGATGGGGGCGTTGGCCTGGCTGCCCCCGATGACGCTGGAGTCGCCGTTGGTGATCTGGTCACCCGACAGATGCCCGCCGTTGCGGACGGACGCGCCGCCCTCGCACCCCGCGAGGGCGTTACCGACCGCGTTACCGCAGACGTTCGCGGGAGCGCTGACGGGCACGTTCAACTGGTTTCCGCCGGCGGTACTGGAGACGCCGGACGTGGTCTGCCCGGCGCCGGTGGGGCCGCCGTTCTTGACCAGCGCGCCGCCCTCGCAGCCCGCGACCGCCGTCCCCGCGACCGCCACGGCGTTGCCGCAGGCGTCGACCGGGGCCGAGATCGGCGCGTTCACCTGGTTGCCCGCGACGGTGCCGTTGGCCCCGCTGGTGACCTGGCCGCCGCCGCTGCCGCTGCCGCCGTCGACCCTGGCGCCGTTGACGCAGCTCGCGTGCGCGTCGCCGAGGACGCCGACCCCGTTGCCGCAGGCGTTCACGGGCGCGGAGACCGGAGCGTTCACCTGGTTGCCGGAGACGAGGCCGTTATCGCCGGACGTCCGCTGCCCGCCGCCACCGCCACCGGTGACCGACGAGCCGCCCCGGGAAGTGCCGGTCGCCGTGCCGGCGACGGCCACGCCGTTGCCGCTGGCGTCGACCGGCGCGGAGATCGGCAGGTTGAGCTGGTTTCCGGAGAGAACGCCGCCGTCGCCGTTCGTGACGTCGGCGAAGGCGTTGGCGGGAAGGGCGGTCGCACCGAGAGCGACGAAACTCGCGGTGAGCGCCACCGCACGCGAGGTGCCTTTTGCCCACGTTCGCATGATGCTCCGTTCGGGGAAGTTGTTAATGGGAGGGACGAGACACACGTGTCGCATCGGACACACCGGTCTCAAAGAAGGGATGACAGGGCCGCGCCGAAGCCACGTCCGACGCCGAACCCGCCCGACCCCCAGGGGCTCGGGTCGAGGGCGCCGGGATCAGCGGCTAGTCAGGGGCGAAGGAGGGCTCGTCCGCCGCCGTGCGGACAAGCGGGGGCACCGGCCCGAAGGCATGCGCGATCGCCACCGGGGGACGCGCCGGCACCCAGGAGGAAACAGCCGGAAACACGGCGGCTCCTCCGATCACAGGAGGCCCGCCCGCCTTCGTGTCCTGCTGGACGGGCATCGGGGCGGGCGCCGAAGGCACGTCCGGCGCCTGGACATGGGCATGCCGCTGCCGGACGACACCGGCGGCCTCGCGCACCACGGCACGCTCGACCCGTACAACACGCGAAGAAACCTTCGGCCGTCGCACCCGGTCGCCATCCTGAACCGCAGGCGCCGCGGGACGCACAACACGCTGGGGCGGCGCCTCAACAGGCACCACACCCTCCGGCACTCTTTCCACAGGAACCACCGCGGGCACCGCCGGAGCAGGCGCCACCACCTCGGGCAGCGCCGGCCTCTCGTCCAGTACGCGCTTCAAGTCGGGATGCGCGTTCTGGACGACCTCGATCGGCGCCGGCAGCTCCTCGGCATGCGCGGACTGCGCGCAACCGCCGAGGAGCCAACCCGCGAACAGCAGACCGCCCAAGACGAGCAGCGCCCGGAGGACGCGGCGCAGCCATGCCTCGTCGTCCGCCACCGGTCGCCCTCTCTACGGCCAAGCCATCCCCTACAGACGGTAACCATAGCACCACGCAACGGCAATGCGCGAGAAATTCAGGACCGATCGATAAACCGGTCGAGAACCCGCGCGCCGAACCGGAGTCCGTCCACCGGAACGCGCTCGTCGACCCCATGGAACATTCCGGAAAAGTCCAACTCTGGGGGGAGTCGGAGCGGCGCGAACCCGAAGCACCGCATGCCCAGCCGGGCGAAGGACTTCGCGTCCGTCCCGCCGCTCAGGCAGTACGGGACCGGCAGCGCGCCCGGGTCCTCCGAGGTCAGCGCCGCCTCCATCGCCGCCACGAGCGCCCCCTCGTAGTCGGTCTCGACGGCCCGGTCGTGATGGACGAAATCGCGCTGGACATCCGGACCGAGAAGTTCGTCCACAGTCGCGAAGAATTCCGCCTCATATCCAGGCAGGAACCGCCCGTCCACCTGAGCCGTGGCGCTCTGCGGAATGACGTTCGTCTTGTACCCCGCGTCCAGCCGCGTCGGATTCAACGTCTGCCGCAACGTCGCCCCGATCATCCGCGCCATCGGCCCGAGCTTCTCCAGGCACTCCTCCGGCCGCTCCGGGTCGAACTCCAGCCCGTACGCCATGCACGCCCGCTCCAGGAACGCCCGCACGGTCTTGGTCAGCTGCACCGGAAACCGGTGCTCCCCCAACCTCGCCACAGCCGCCGCGACGGCCGTCACCGCGTTGTCCGGATGCACCATCGACCCGTGCCCGGCCGTCCCCTTGGCGGTCAGGTTCATCCAGGCGAGGCCCTTCTCGGCCGTCTCGATGAGGTACATCCGCCGGTCCCCGGGCACGGTCACACTGAACCCGCCGACCTCCCCCACGGCCTCCGTGCACCCCTCGAACAGCTCAGGATGCCGCTCCACCAACCACTGCGCCCCCCACTTCCCCCCGGCCTCCTCGTCCGCCAGGAAAGCCACGACCACGTCCCTCGGCGGCCGCCGCCCCTCCCTGAGCCGCTGCCGCACCACCGCGAGGATCATCGCGTCCATGTCCTTCATGTCGACGGCCCCGCGCCCCCAGACGCACCCGTCCGCGATCTCACCCCCGAACGGATCCCGCGTCCAGTCCTCCTTACGCACGGGAACCACGTCCAGGTGCCCGTGCAGCAACAGCGCGTCCCGCCCCGGATCCTCCCCCTCGATCCGCGCCACGAGACTGGCCCGCCCCGGATGCGACTCGAAGATCTGCGACTCCAGCCCCACCTCCGCGAGCCTCTCCGCGACGTACTCCGCCGCCACCCTCTCCCCGGGCCCCGAATGATCTCCCGGATTACTGGTGTCGATCCGGATCAGCTCCTGACAGAGCCGGACGACCTCGTCCTCAGCGGTCGGCTGGTGGGCCACAGTCATCACCTTCGCGCCTAGCGTCCTCCCGGTACGCTCCCCATGGTGCCCCGCCGATCGACTTCGCCGCGACTCGGGACCTTTGGTATGGTGAAGCCCGCCGCGGCCCCAGGCCACGGCCTGCGACCGGTCCGGGTGGCGGAATAGGCAGACGCGCTAGCTTGAGGTGCTAGTGCCCTTTACGGGGCATGGGGGTTCAAGTCCCCCCTCGGACACACAGTTTGTACATGACCGAGCGTTTCCTGGCACCCCAGAGCGCCTCTCGGGGCCTAGAACTCCCCGAAAGGGCGGTCCCTTGCTTGATCACCTCCTTCCGCTGCGGGATGTGGGCGCCGTCAGAACACGGCCATAGTCCGCGTATCAGAACGACACAGGCAACACCGCGAAGCGTTGTGATATCAGCGTCTCCGGTCGATGGTGATCTTCACCTCCTTCGGCGTGCCCACCCGCAGAGTTCGGCTCTCGGGCTCATAAGTAAGCGTCATCTTGCTGGTACGCAGATGTTCGAGGACCTCCTTAGGGTTGGATGCCGCGCCCGGCACGGTCTCTGACGGTCCGGTCAGCAGAAGGTGCAGGGCCGGCAGGTGAGGCAGGATGTGGTCCTCACGGACGTAGAGGTTCTTGGGCCGCTCCGGGCCGGAACGCGACGTGCTGCTATGGCCGTGCCGGCACCGGTACGCCGCCCGGTTGTTGACCCAACACGACTCCAGCCGGCGTCCGCAGATCCCGCAGCGCAATAGCCCCGCCAGCAGGTAACAGCGGCCGGGCTTGACAGGCGTACCACGCGAAGTCTCGATGCCCTGAACCGCGATGAAATCCGCCTCGCTGACCAGGGCCGGGTGCGCGGGACGGGCAGAGATGACCCACCCATCGGGCAAACCCCACCGCTGCACCTGCCGGTGCCCCAACCCAGTATTGGACGGATCGATCAGATCACGCTCGCTCGGCTGACGATTCCACACCTGCCGACCGGTGTAGCGAGGGTTGGCCAGGATCGTCCGCACCGTGGTCAGCGTCCAGGCCCGCTGGGTCCGGTGAGCGTTGCGCCGCGGATCGGCCGCTGACGGGCAGGGAATGTGCATGTCGTTGAGCGCCCGGGTGATACGCGCCATGGAGTGCCCGGCCAGCCGCTGACCGAAGATCCACTTCACGATCGGCGCGGTCTGCGGGTCGGGCTCCAGCCGGCGGGCCCGTCGGCCCCAGGCGGCGTGCGCTCGATTCGGGTGTGGGCCCGCGTCTACAAGCTGATAGCCGTACGGTGGGCGGCCGCCCAGGTACCGGCCCTGTTCGCGGGTCTGCGCGGCCATCGCCGTGGACACCCGGATCCTGGTCCGGGTGATCTCCCGCTTGGACTGGATCCCAAGGTTGATCATCAGTTGTTCGTGGGCTTCGGCGGTGAAGTCGATGGGGCCGCCGATCTCGGGCATCCACAGTTGCACGCCGTAGTGCTCGAACAGTGGCGCCATCAGGGCGAACTGATTGCCGTAGAAGGCCCGCTCGTACTCCCCCACCACGATCGCGTCGAACCCGCGATCCGGATCGGCCAACGCCGCCAGCAACACCGCGGCTTCAGGACGGCGCGCCCACGGCAACACCCGACTGTGGCCGATATCGAAATACTCGGCCACGATCCGCCCATGCCCACCGACCAGCGCAGTGGCCTGATGATGCTGTCGCGCCCGCGATGTCACCGGATCCTGGTGATCCTCGGTCGAGACCCGCCCGTAGAACGCGAACCGCAACCCGCCCTTCCGCGGCTGCGCCACCTGGCGCTTCCCCGACCGCTCAGCCCACGCCAGGAGGGAGTCCGCCCCCGTAGCCCGGCCCGCTTCCCCGGGTGTACTCAGCGGCCTCACAGCCATGACAAGCATCTCCTTGCGCCGGAAACACCTTGCGCTTTCAACATCCAGCAAGGAGAGGAAACGCAAATAGCTAACGATGGAACCATCGCCAAAACGCAATCGTTTTCTCACGCTTACGAGACCCTCCGAGAAAATTTCCTGATATTTGCTATTTTGTTCATTGCTCGCGCGTACTGTACTCGCCGCGTGCGGATCCGGTGCGTCTCCTGGTTCAGGGTTCTCCCAGGTTGCCGATCGTGCGCTGGTTCAGTCGGCTCATCGAGTCACCGATCCGCCCGTCGACCTCTTCGACCAGCGTGCAGGGCCCAGCATCGCGTTGCCGAGCGCGGTGGAGCGGGCTGGGGTCCGCCGCCCACCCGGGAGGGCACATCGGCCGCGAACCGGCCGCCGGCCTTGTCGAGGTAGCGGACGCGGGCGTTCGACCACCTGGTCGTCACCCCCGCCGCGGTCCGAGCCCGTGCTCTGCTGGCCGAGCGCCAGGGACAGGGCGGGGTCTACCACGCCGGGAGCCATCTGACCGGAATCGACAGCCAGGAGAGCGCCGTCGGCTCGGCGTTCGAGGCCGCACGCCGGAACGATCCCGCGGCCCGGCGGCTCAAGGAGATCTCATGACCGTACGGAGCCGATTCGACGAGTTGGCCAAGGTCTATGAGGACTGGCCGCCACGCCCTTCCGCCGCCACCTGGAAATGCCGAGCGTGTTCGCCGCGCTCGGCGACGTGCGCGGCTCCACCGTGCTCGACCTCGGCTGCGGCGCCGGGAACTACGCCCGTGCCCTCGCCAGGCGCGGCGCCGCCAAAGTCGTCGGCCACGACCGGTCGCTCGGAATGGTCAAACACGCCCGTAGGCGTGAACGAACCGCTCCCCTCGGAATCCACTACATCACCGATGAGTTTGGCGCCGACCTCCACCACGCCTTCGACGCCGTCCTGTCGGTGTATGTGATGCCCTACGCCACGACCAGGGACAAGCTCGCCGCAGTCTGCGCGAACGCCACCTGGCTGCTACGCCGGGGCGGGCTGTTCGTCACCCTTCCCATCCAGCCGGATTTCCCCTACGACGAGCCCGACTACTATCGCCGCTACGGCTTTCGCATGTACAGCGGGGAACGGCCCGCCGACGGAAGCCCCGTCACACTGGAGCTTCTGTGCGGTGGCCCTCAGGAGAGCGTCACGGCCCGCTACTGGAGCCACGACGCCCTCACCGGCGCGCTCTCGGATAACGGCTTCACCCAACCGGCCTTCCCGCCCTTCCAGGTGACGCCCGCGGGGTTCGAGGAACAGGGTCGCGACTTCTGGGACAACTATCTGGCCCGCCCCCACGCCTCCATCATCACCGCCAGATCACGCCGCGCCTGAGCGCCCTCTCCAAGGGCCGGGCACCGCCCGACGCGCCGCGAGCAGCTCCCAGGCCTGCGCTGACGCTCCGGCCGTGGAACACACGGGCAGCGAAAGGGCATCAACGAGTGTCGAACAACCGCTGATCTCGGTCAGAGGCGGTGGAGGTTCTGTGGCGTGGTCAGGAGCGGTAGTGGCGGGCGGCGGTGTCGGCGCTGACGTCCAGGGCGCGGCGATCTCGGTCCAGGTGGCTCCTGCGGCACGGTCGGCGGCGACGGCTGCGGCCAGGACGGCGCGGGCGTGGGCGATCAGTGGGAGCGCGGCGGTGGTGTATCCGGCGATCGGGCCGGTCTTCCAGCCGGTTTACTGGCTGGGGTGGGCGAGGTCTTCGGCGCGGGCGGCCGAGCGGATCACGCACACCGGCGAGCGTGGACCTGGTCGGGGCGTGTGCGGCGTTCACCGCGGCGGCGGGCCGGATCGTGCCGAGGTTGGGCGAGCACCACTTCACCCAGGAGGAGCGTGCCACGATCCACTCCAACCTGGAGCGGGTCCGCGGGGCGGCCGGGTGGATCGAGGCGGCGGTCGACACCGGCCGGGTCGGTCTGGACGCCGGGTTGGCGGCGCTGCTGAAGGGCGAGTGAGGCGGTCATGGCCGCGGTGGTCGACAACAGGTACGACACGGCGGGGAACCTGGTCAGCGAGTCCCAGACGGTCGACGGCACCACCCACACCACGTCCCACACCTACGACCAGCGCGGCCTGCGGACCTCCACCACCGACCCGCGCGGCAACGTGCCCGGCGCCGACAAGGAGGCGTACACCACCCGGTACGGCTCCGACGAGATGGGACGGCCGACCACCACCACCGGCGCGGCGGTGTCCGCGGAGAGCGGCGGCGGCGCTCCGCAGACCGTCCACCCGGTCCAGGCGATCGGCTACAACACGTTCGGCGAGCAGGTCATCGACCTCGGTGATCGATGTCGAGCGGCGGTCAAAGACGGAATGGTTACGATAATGCGTGAGGCGGTTTACGGTGATCATGAGGATATGCTCGACATCATGGAGTTGGTCGACGGGGACGAGGTGAGGCTCGACTTCTATCGGTCGTTGCCGCCGAGGAAGCGTGAGCGTCATTAGCACCGCGGGAGCCTGCGCGTGAGAGCGAATCAGTTCGCGCGGATCGAACTCGAGCGGCACGACTGGGCGAGCCGTCGGTGAGCTGACCGAGCGGGCCGTCGCGTCGACGGCGGCGGTGGAGAAGTTGCCGACCTGCGGGTCGAACTCGCGCTCCTGCGATCCGTAGGGGGCGCCCGCCACGTGCGAGGTCACCGCGGGCTGCGGCACGTCGGTCAGCAGCACCGACCGCGGCGACGGCACCTCCGACGTGGCGTCCTTGACGAAGGCGCGCCACTGGTACGCCTTGCTCCACACCAGCCGCCCCGAAGGCGGCGTCCACGCCGGGCTGCTCTGGTAGGCGGACGTCGTGCAGTTCACCGGTCTGCCTGCGGAGTCCTGGTCGCAGACCTCGAACTTGTACTGCAACGACGAACCGGCGGGGGCGTCGATGTCCACCGCCCGTGCCCACAACTGCGGTGCGAGAGTCTGCGCCTGGTATCCGTTCGGCGGGTACAGCTCCTGCACCACGGGAGGGATGTCGAAGACCTCCAGGACGATCCGTCCGGGAGGGACCTGCTCGTCAGTGAACACCACCCCGCCGCTGCGGACCATCGTGAAGTCCAGGAAGTACTTGCCCACCGGCATCGGCTGGATCGTCGCGTCCAGGGTCACCTTGCCGTTGCGCGGCACGTTCACCGGCAGCGACGCCGCACGCTGCTGCTTCACCGCCTTGCCGGTCTTCGCGTCGTAGGCGCGGTAGGCCAGGTAGTACGTGCTCGGCGTCCACGCCTCGGCGCTCAGGTTCGTGACGGTGACCTTCACCTTGCCCGCCTGGTTCTGCAGGACAGGCGGCTGCGGAACCGGGCTAGGAATGGAGTACCTGGCGTAGTAGGGGCTGTGCGTCACGTAGAGCGTGGGAGAGTTCGCCGTACTGGAGCCCGCGAAGCGCTTCCACGCGCGGTCGTCGGTGGCCGAGGCCCGGAGCGACAGACCGTTGGCGGGGGCTCCGTCCGCCCATCCCTGGACGAGCTTGCGGCCCGCCGACCCCAGGTTGAACAGGGTGCCCTTGGCCGGGCACCGGGACCGCGACTCCCCGAACGGGATATGGCCGTAGGCGAACGTCTCGTCCGCCATGGCGGCACCCACGTCCGGGCCCGGGTAGCTGTAGTTCGAGCCCGGCGACCACGACTGGGTCACCGGGTGGACGGTGACCTTCCTCGCCGAGCAGGACGCCGCGTCGAAGTTCACCACCTGCAACTGGGCGCCGTAGACCGTGTGGCCCTTCAACCGGTCGGCCAGGCCCGCCCACCTGAGGTAGGACGCGGACGCCGCCCCGTCCTTCTTGCCCACCAGCAGTTCGCTGCCGCCCGAGGACGAGCCGCCGCCGTGCACGACCATGCTGGAGTCGGCGCCGTCCGAGGCCACGCTCGGGTCGACCCGCACGGGGTACTTGCGCGCCGGGTCGCGCAACCAGGCGTCGTCCAGGTCGACGCGCAGCGCGGGACGGCCCTTCTCGGTCACCAGCCGGTAGGTCACGCCCGCCGATGCCGCGCCGTCATCGGAGGAGTCCCACATGAACCCGGCCGGGATCACGGCCCGCCGCCGGCCCGTCTCGTCGGTCAGCACGACCTGGGCTCCCTCGGCCCTCGCCGTCAGCCCTGTCAGCGAGAGCGGGAAGACATAGGTGCGCGGCGCGTCCGGTGACCGCAGGACGAGGGTCTCCTTCACCCCGCCCGGCGTGGCCTCCAGCAGCAGGCCGGTGCCGCCGGGCAGGGCGTCCGGGTAGTCCACGGCGCTGCCGGCGGCGCGGCCCCGAGCGGCGGAGCCGGCCGCCAGGCCGAACCCGATCGAGTGCCGGGCGTCCAGCCGCAGCGCGGCCACCTGGGACTCGTCCGCCCGTCCCGCGAGCCGGAGGTCCACCGCGTCCGCGCGGTTGCGCCAGCCCGTGCCGGCGCCGGTGAGCCGGGTGTCGATCGGCGCCCAGGCCCGGCCGTTCCAGTAGTTGACCGGGGTCTCCGAGAACGCCGTGGTCTCGGTCCCGTCCGGATTGGCGAACGCCCGTTCGCGCGCGCCGCGCCGCGCGGGCAGTTCCCGGCTCCGCTTCTCGTCGAAGCCCGTCGTCCGCGGCTGCGGCGGCGTCACCTGCCCTGCCGCGTTCCGCTGCCGCGGCACCGCCGCCCGGACGGGCCGGCGCTGCGGATACCTGCTCCGCAGCGTCGGCGGTTTCGTGCGGTTGCCGGGCCCCCGGACGAGATGCTCCTGGCCCGCCGCCGAACCCCACCGCTGCTTGGGCCTCTTGTGCGCGTGATGGCCGCCGTCCGGATGCAGCCGAACCTCCAGGCCGACGCTGTCACCGAGCGTCGAGCACGCGAGCCCGGCACCGAGGAGCAGCATCACCACCTTGCCGAGGAACGTCAGCCGCCCCACCGCCCACGGACGCGCCGCGCCCGCGAGCATGCCGAGCAGCGCCGACCCGGCCGCTCCCGGCCTGCGGAGCAGGCGGGGAGCGGCGGTCGCCGCTCTCTTCAGGCGAGACATCGCGTCCTCGGTTTCTCAGGTGCGGCGACCGGTCGGCCCCGTCAGCGGGTCGTCCGCGCGGGCGGCTTCGGCAGCGTGTGCCCCTGGAAGGGAGAACCTCCGCCCCCGTCACCGCGGGCCGAGACCGAGGAGCTCCGCGGGAAGTAGACCCGCGTCGTCTGGTCGGCGTCCCGGGCCAGGAACGCCCATGTCGGGCCGCTCGCCTTCGTGTAGGTGAACACGGTCGGATCCGTCTTCGGGGCGAAGGTGTCCTCCGCTCCCTGGGCGTCGATCCAGTCGCGCCACTCCCCGGCCCCCTGCGTCGTCTCGCCGGTGCTGTGGATCCGGCCGTCGGTTCCCAAGGCGAGGACCTCCGTCTTGCCCGCCGGGCTCAGTAGGGCCTGAGGCGAGCCCGCCACGACCAGTGAGCCGACCGTGTCCCACGCCGAGGGGAACGCGCCCGAGGAGTTCTGCGCGATGGTCTGGACCGAGCCGTCCGCCGCCCGGGCCACCACGCGGACCTTGTTGCCCGGGAACGCGACGACCGCGGGAGTCCCGGTGAAGCCCGTACCGGGGAGCGTCTGGCAACCGGACAGGAGCCCGCCGTTGTACAGCGCGGTCTGCAAGGTCCCGGACGACGTTCTGACGATGACCCGGACCCCGCCGCCCGTCGCCTCCGCCGCGGGAGTGCCTTGCAGGTCACTGAAGCCGAGCCTGATCCAGCCGCCGTATGCGGCGTTCGCGCCCGGCTGCGGCAGCGCCCAGAGCGCCCCGTCCGCGCCCACGGCGAACATCACCAGGGCGTCGCCGAGCCGGACGAGCGCGGCGTGCGAGGCCATCGCCTGCGGCACGGTCCCCCACGTCCCCCAGGCCGGCGGGTCCTTGGTCACCTGCGTGTTCGACCACACGTGCCCGGCGGTCGTGTGCTGCGCCGCGACCTGGAGCCGGCCGTCCTGCTGTTCGGCCAAGCCCGGCCGCCCGGTGAACTCCTCGCTGCCCGAGAGCACCGTCCACTGGACCGAGTCGAAGTTGTCGAGGTAGGACTGGTGGCCCTGAACGACCTGCCCGATGTTGTTGGTGTAGGCGTACTCCAGTGCGCCGAGTGACCCGGTGGCGACCGGGGACGCCTGGAGCGCCGCCGTCGGCGTGTTCCGCTCGACCGGCAGCGGCTCGGCCGGCGGGGACCCGGCACGAGTCGGCGCCCGGACCGCTCCCGCCTGCGTGCATCCCGCGGACGGGGTGAAGTAGACGTGCGCGCTCACCCACACCGTCACCGCCGAGGCGCCGGAGTTGTGGACCACCACCTTGCCGTCCGAGCCCAGCCTGGCGTTGATGAACCCGGTGAAGAAGCCGTTCGGCACCGGATAGCCGACCGTCCACTCCCCCGGACCCGCGACGCCGGACGGGCGGACGGTCACCGTCCCGTTGTCGGAGCCGTGCGCCATGACGGCGAGCCCCACCGCCGTCACGCCGGTCGCGGGCACGCCGCCGTGGCCGAGCGGCCCGACCGTCAGATCGGCGTTGGAGGCCAGGCTCACGTTGCCGACCAGGGACGCCGGCTGCACGGCCGTCGCGACCCCACCCGCGATCGGCGCGCCGGGCGCCGCGAAATAGCCCGAGACGTAGGCCCAGACGGTCGTGGGGACGGTCCCGCTGCGCCCGCTGATGGTCACCTTGCCGTCGGCGCCGACCGCGCCGATCACCAGGTTGCTCCGGTGGTTGCCGGGGATGACGCTGAGTTGCGTGTCGGTGGGATCGGGCGTCCCGGACGCGTGCACCGACAACTGCACCGCCGCCGTGGCGGAGCCGACCAGCGTGAACACCACGTGCGAGACGCCCGACGCCGGGACGCCGTCCTTGCCGAGCGGGGAGAACGAGTAGTCGCCGCCCGCCGGGACGTTCGCCTTGCTCACAACCTCTGCGGGCGTGACGCCGACGTAGGTCGAGCCCGCCGACGCCCCGGGGGACGTCAGCGTGTACCCGTGCAGCGTGACGTACGCCTTGGCCGCCACAGCGGAGGCGCCCGTGTTGGCGATCTTCACGTTTCCGTCGGCGCCGACCTTCGTCCACAGCAGGGTGTGGTCGTAGAGGTCCTTGTCGTAGCGGGCACCGTTCGCGTTCGGCTGCGCCGCGCCCGACGGGTAGACGATCAACGCGCCCTGCCCGGTCGTGGTCGCCTTCGCGGCGACGTCCAGGAGCACCGAGGCCACCCCCGAGGAGGGCGTGCCGCCGACGTCGGTGACCTTGACCGTCGCGGTTCCGTTCGCGGCGATGGCGATGCCGTTCGCCACCTGACCGCGCGCCTCATGGAACTGGCCTGCCGCGGCCGGGATCGAAGGGGCGGCCGTCGGTCGGGTCCGCGCCCCGGCGGAACCAGGATTGACCAGGGAGAACGTTCCGGAGAGGAGGCAGAGAACGGCACTGAGAAGAATTGTGGTACGCGAGCGGAGGGCGAAATCAGGCACATCGAATCCCCTGGAATGAGGCCCGATGGAAGCGTCTCTACACGTCGTTGACAAGGGAGTCAGATCGGCGAGTCCCGGTGATCGTAACCCCGGACGATCATCCCGTCCAGCCTCCGATCGGCGGCGAATCACCCGCCGCCACCTGGGCACGGCCAGCACATCGAGCCAGTTTTCCCGTCGTTCACTCGGCATTCACGTGATCTTTGGCCAAGAATTCCGGAACCGCTCGCCCCCGGACAGAGCTTCCTTGGAATGCACAGGGTCTTCAGGGCTTACTTGGCCAAAGGCAGCCAGAAAAACAGTGGGGAAGCCGTCCTCAGGTGCTCTTGCCGTTTCGCTGGAAGAGTGTTAGGAGTACGCCGCCGAATGACCATTTCTGGACAGTATGGAAACGCGGGTCTCTTTGCAGGGCCGTCCGGTTGTGCAGGGGGACGGGCGTCCGGTAGCGGTGGCCGGGCGGGGGGATCTCCACCACCCAGATCCGGGACCGCCCGGCGAGGG
The DNA here is from genome assembly GCF_022751215.1 of Actinomadura terrae. GTDB lineage: Bacteria > Actinomycetota > Actinomycetes > Streptosporangiales > Streptosporangiaceae > Spirillospora > Spirillospora terrae. The sequence goes on from NZ_JAICDG010000004.1 coordinate 351,901, forward strand.
CGGCCTTGAACCGGGGCGTGGGGAGGTCCCCGCCGTGGTCGTGCAGCGGCGCCGCGTCCAGCCGGGCGAAGGCGTCGGCGTACGCGGTGGCGAACACGCGGCGGTCGGCGGGCAGGTAGACGACGGCGTCGCCCGGACGTGCGTTCTGCCGCAGCACCGTCGCGAGGCCGCGCAAGTCGTCCGGACGGCTGCGCGGCCTGCGCATCGCCGCCTGGTCTGGAAGGACCGCCACCGCAAGGCACGCCAGAGCCACCGTGGCGGCGGCGGGCGCGGCCCACGCCCGCCTGCCTGGAAGCCACTCGCCGGCCGTCGCCAACCCCATACCGGCCAGGAGCGCGAAGGCGCAGACGCAGTACAGGACGTAGCGCGGATGGTAAACGGGGTGGGCCTGCGAGATCGTCCACGCCACCGCCACCGGGACGAGCAGCCACGGCGCGACCAGCGCCACCGCGTCCCGGTGGCCGCGCCCGAGCAGCCCCACCGCGACGGCCGCCACGAGGACCGCCAGCACGACGCCTCCTCCGGCGATCAGCACGCCGAAGTCGTACAACGCTCCCGCGCCGGGGCGGCTCAGCCACGACACCTGCGTTCCCTCCTGGCCTCGCGCGGCCAGGACGAGCGGTACAACGGCGAGCACCGCCACGAGCGTCGCCGAACCCCAGTACGCGAGCCGGCGCAGCCGCCCGTCACCGTTCCAGAGCGCCACGGTCAGCCCATGCGCGGGCACCAGGAACAGGGCGTACAGGTGAAACCAGCCCATCAGTCCCATCGCCCCTGCGTAGGCGGCGTACCAGCCGACGCGGGGACGCGGATCCTCCAGCGCCCGCAGCAGCAGGTAGGCCGCCAGGACGGCGCCCGCGCTGACCAGCGCGTACTGCCGGACCTCCTGTCCGTACCGGCTGGTGATCGGCAGCAACCCGTACACCAGACCGCCGTACAGCCCCGCTCGCGCCGAGTGCAGCCGCCACCCCAGGACGGCGATTCCCACAGCCGCCAGCGCGGCGGCCACGGCGGACGGCGCCCGGGTGACGGCCTCGCCCGTCCCGAAGACCGTCACCAGATCGATCAGCAGGTAGTACAGGCGGTGGACGGCGTCGATGTGCGAGGTGAAGTCCCCGATGCCGCCGACACCGGAATGCCCGACGACGACACTGACCGACTCGTCCCGCCAATAGGTCGGCGTCCCTATTCGCCAGAGGCAGATCCCGAGCGTCACCGCCCCCGGAACCGCCCAGCACGCCCACCCCGGAGCTCGCCCCCGGGCCGCTCCGGACAACTCGGCGGACCTATGCCGATCGGCGACCGACGCCATGAATCCTCTCTCCGAACACAACGGCCGCGATGACCGGGTCGGGGTACGGCGCCCATGCCGTCATCGCGCGCGAACAACCGGCACAGGGCATCACCGACGCCCTTGTGGCGACTTCAAGAAGTAGCGCCTGAGAACCATAACCCTGTCCCGCCGAATCCCGGCGGTCCGGGCGATGTTCCACCCGCGGCACGCGGCCACCGGAAACGCGACCGTTTGCGTTTAGATGGACCAAAGCTCATGCAGGAACGAAGACGACATTACTAGGCCGACTACGGCTCCGAAACACTCTCATCGCACCGGACAACTCCCCTCGACCGACCAACGTTAATTGGCGGTGTCGAGGAGGAGTCCTACAGAAGACAGGCGTTGATCACGTCGGAGTGGTGCTGGATCTCCTTGAGTCGATGCTCGACCACAGAGCGTTTCAGCAGTGAGAGGAGGTCAATGACCGTCGACGGTGTAGGTGGACTGGACGAGTCCGGTGCCGAGGACGCGGGTCGAGCGGTGCGTGAGCGAGACGTCATCGTCCAGCGCGCCGGACAGGGGCAGGCCGCCGCCGAGCAGGATCGGCAGGGTGGTGACGGTGAGTTCGTCGAGCAGGCCCGCGCGCAGGCACGTCTCGATGCCCTTGCCTCCGTCAACGCAGACGCGCCGGGCACCGCTCTCGGCGAGGTCCTTCACGAGCGCGCCCAGGTCGCGGTGAACGGTGACGCGGGGATCGGAGCCCGGTGGAAGCCGTGTGCTGAGCACGGCCACGCGCTTGCCCGCGAAAGGCCACTGCCCCAGCGTCAGCGCCATTTCGTAGGTGCCCCGTCCCATGACGTGGGTGTCGACATCGGCGGCGAAATCCGAGTAGCTGGCGTCCCATGCCTGCTCGGCGTGCTCGGCGATCCACTGGATGTCACCGTCGGCGCGGGCGGTGTACCCGTCCAGGCTCGCGGCTACGAAGGCCACCGTGGTGAAGGGACGGTCACCGGCCACGCGCGCCTCCATTCATGCATGCGGTTTCATCAACTCTAGGCTGCGCGTGCCCCGCGCGCTGCTCGACCGTTCTGCCGACCCAGCGAGGACGCCACGGCCGACGGCGGTCGATCCGCCGTCGGCCGTGGGGTGAAACATCGCCCCTCTTACATCCTTCGTCTGGCCAGAGGTTCTTCCAGAACGTGTACCGGTGCTCCCTCGCGAAGTCGATCCGCCGGATGCCGCCCTCGCCGGGGGCGAGCACCTGGGTGGTGGCTCCTCCCGCCCGCCAGGTCGGCGCACCCGTGCCGTTGGGGTCGCCGGTGCGGGCGAACCTCGTCCAGTAGCCCGTCATCTGGTCGGCCAGGTGCCGCTGGGCGGCGGTCATCCGGTTCTCGTCGAAGTAGTCGGTTTCGAACTGGTATTGCAGTTCGGCGGCGTGGAACGCGCCGGTCGGGAAACCAGGGTCGGCGGCGTTCGCGACCCACGGCGCTTTACCGTCGGCGAACTCGTAGCCGTACGCGGGCACCCGCCTTGCGGCGGAACGGCCGAAGTCCGTTACCGAACGGGCGAACGAGGCGTCCGTGACGAGAGCGGACCATGCCTCGCTCGGCGAACCGTAGTTCCGGAGGGGGTACCGGGCCGGCACCTTCGGCGCCTTCTCCGCGCCGACATAGGCGCGCACGCGGGCGGCGTATTCCGCCTCGTTCGCCAGCGGGGGAACGCCCATGAGCTGCTGCGCGGCCTCGAACGTGCGGTATTCGTCGCGCGTCATACCGTACATGACCGGGACCTTCGCGAACCTGCCTTCGAGCAGCGCCCGCTTCGGCGAGTACGGGAGCACGCCCCCGCCGCCGTACACCGGCGCGAAACCGTACTCCGACTCCTTCAGCAGCTTCGACGTCGGCAGCGCGCGCAGGCACAAGGCGGCTGGTCAAGGAGCCTGATATCGGCGCTTTTGCCCAAGTACTGGCGCAGTAGTCCGTTGGTGTTCTCGTTGGTGCCGCGCTGCCAGGGGCTGCGTCTGCGGCAGAAGTAGACCGGCATGCCCGTCTGGGCGGTGAGCTGGGCATGATCGGCCATCTCCCGGCCCCGGTCCCAGGTGAGCGAGCCGCGCATCGGGGACGGCATCTGCTCGATGGCCCGGACCAGATGCGGACGCACCTGGTGGGCCTTGAGGCCGTCGGGCAAAGCGACCAGCCGGACGAGGCGGCTGGTCCGCTCCACGAGCGTAGCGACCGCGGAGGGACGTTTGTCCATGACCAGGTCTCCTTCCCAGTGGCCGGGCACGAGCCGGGTCTCGACCTCGGCAGGGCGCTGGCTGATGGGCACCATGTCCCGGATCTGTCCGCGGCCGCTGGGACGGCGAACGACGCGTGGATGACGCATGGTTCGTCCGGTGCGCAGCCGCCCGGTCAGTGTCCGGTTCAGTGCCCGCCGGCGCGGATCGAACAGCGATAGGTAGATCGTCTCGTGTGAGACCCGCATGCTGGGCTGGTCGGGGTAGGCCAGCGGGAGCCAGCAGGCGATCTGTTGCGGTGACCAGCGGCATTCCAGCCGCTCCTCGACGATCTGGCGCAGGGACGGGTGGATGGTCAGCTCGGCGGGCTTGGGCCGTCGCGCCAGGCTGGAGGCGCGGTCCTCGGCGTCCAAGGCGCGGTAGGGTTCGCGGCCGCCGTTACGGCGGACCTCCCGGTCCACCGTCGAGGCCGATAGGTTCAGCCGACGGGCGATCGCACGGCCCGAAACCCCGGACGCGATGCCCCGGGAGATCTCCTCCCGTTCGTGCAGCGTCAAGTGCCCCGCGGCACGGCGCTGGGCTTGGACCCGCAACCCTCCGCTTTGGGCCAGGAATCGCCGCACATGATGCTGCCCGGCCCCCACACTGCGGGCGATCGCGCGGATCGGCTCGCCTTACCTCCACTGCCGCCACAACTCGTCCTGCTGGCCGGGCGACAACCCGTAGTCCCGCACCACACCTCACCTCAAGGATCAAGATCATTAAAGGTGATGCCCTGACCCCCTTGAGCCCAAGATCGGTTTCTGGCCACTGGGCGCGAGCGTGCTGGGAGATGGGGAAGAGGTGCCCGGGAGGCGTTGGGAATCGTGTCGTGCTCGGATGCCGCCCCGGCTCGTTCGCGCTGCGGGGCCGGCTTGGACGCCTGCTCAGACGCGCGGCCCCAGCCCACCGTTCATCCCGGAATGCCGAGTGAGTCGTTGCTGGCCGCTCCGATCCTTCACGGCCGGAGTCGCGCACGACCAGAGCCGACTCCCCTCACCTGCAGAGACCATCCAACTCTAACGCCCTCACCCCCATCCGCTTGACATTGCGAGGAGCTCACTTGAACACCGCAGAGCAACCACAACCGTCTCCCACTGAACTGGCGCGGGTTCTGGGGCAGCGCGGAGAAGAGCGTTCCGGTACTGCCTCGCAGGGCGTGGTCTTCGGCTACGTCGACAATTCGAACGTCTGGATCGAGGTCCAGCCCTTCAAGAGGGCGGCCCAGCGCCACCCCGCGGGACGCGGGGCGGCGCTTCTGGTTCCCCGAGAAGTTCAGCTCGTGCGGACCGAGGATGCCGCCGACGAAGTCCGCCCGCTCGGGGTACCGCACCCCTGCTGCGCGCGGAGGGGTGGCGTTGGTGGTGATGGAGGACGGCGACCGTGTCGTCCAGCGCCAATACCGCCTAGGTGCTGTGGGAGACGAGAGGTGTAGCTCGGTCCGAGAAGTTCCACCTCCCCCACGTCGAACATGAGGGATGCGAGAACAGGAGGTCCCGATCTGCGCAAGGTTTGAGGTCTCTCCTCGCCTCCAAGAGGCCGTGTAAGGGTCCATTTAATTTCATCCCTGACACTTGGCCTTCTGCTCCCCGAGTAGCCCCTTTGGGCGATGACCTGGGACGATGCCCCGTTTTGGTCGTTCTGGTTCGATTCCGTATGACGATCAGCCAGCGCGGAGTGGTGGGCGATGGGTGAGGTTAGTTCAGGATGAACGCCCTGGTAGCAAACGGTGTGATGATGTTCTGACCGGTTCTGCCGCGTGGTTGGTGAGTGACAATCCCACCCAAACCCGGCGCTCGTGCCGACTGTACGTCTCGGGATGTGTACCGCCACGTTGCTAGACTCGCCGATGCTGCACCGGTTCTTGAACTTCGTCACGTCCACATCGAGGGTTCTCCGCCCGGACTTGTCCGGCCGAGCTCGCCGGATGATCTCCACCGGCGGGGCCCTACCGACCGGCCCTCATCGGTCGGAGATGTGAGGTCGCGATGGACCATGAGCAGGGCCGGTCAGTCTGGAAGCGACTGTACGAGTGGACGCGCAGACATGCGTGGCTGTTCGAGACCGTCATCAAGGTGATCGCCTGGGTGGTCATCGCGATGCACGGCCGCTAGTCGATTAAGGACGGACGCAGCAACGGCCTCCTGCCAGGGTCCCTAGGAAGATCCAACCGGCAGGAGGCCGTTTCACGTTCGGGCCGCGCAAGTGACTTGCGCACCTCCGTTGCAGCCCCGAGAGTACACCACCCCTCACATCACATCCGCAGGTGAGGGCGGGTTTCGGGGCAGTCGCACCGAGCCCATGGGCCGCTTGACCAGCGAAATGTACCCTGACTTACTGTGACCCACGTCACTGCCACGAGTAGCGCATTCGTGGCTACAAGGAATATCCGGTCATGTGAAAAATGGGTTTAAGGAAAGGCCGGACCTGGCCGGTAGATGCACTCCCATCCGCGAAGGCACCCCGCACCGCACCTAGCCGATCTTGTGCACGTTCCGCACCAGGCACTGCCGCCTTCCGATCGGTTCCGGCGCCCGTCGCCGTCTGCCATGAGGGCTCGGTTTTACGTCACGCGGCGGTCGGTGACGGTCATCATTCGTCGCCGATCCAGTCCAGGCCACCCCGGTCGCTCGCGGAGGACGGTCGCGGGCGAGGGGTGGTGGCCCTTCTTATTGCCCTGGACAGCCGTCGCCGGAGGCGCTGTTTCATAGGTGACCACCTATGAACCGGGTTCACTCCATCGGTTGACTAGGACTGCGGTGGCGGGGTCGACATCGTCGGCGTGAGCCAGCGTCGGCAGCTCGGTGCTGGCGAGCCCAGCCAACTCAAGGGCGGCCTGGGCGGACAGGTGGGCCGACCTGATGGATTGCCCATTGGCCACCGCGGCGTAGAACTGCGCGGCGTAGATGATGGCGTCACCGTCCTCGATCTCGTCGGCCATCCCGATGGCGAACGGCGCGATCTGCTCTTGAACCAGGCGGTCGATCTGCGCGGCGGAGTTGCAGGAGTTGAGTAGGACCAGCAGCGGCGGATCGTCGGTGGCCCTGACCGCCGAGGCGAATGCGCGGGCGGTGACTACCACGCCTTTGTGGTAGTCGTCGATCTCCTCCTCGAACTCGATCAGGTCGTCGTCGCTATGACCGGAGAAGTGCACGACGTGTGGACGGTTCTTGGTGATGCCGTCCAGCAGGTCCTCGGTCGTCGCGGCTGGCCGCACGTCGAGTTCGACGTAATCGCGCAGCAATGCGGATTCGACCGCTTTGCGGATGCGTTTCTGCTCGCGTCCGACGCACAGGGCGCGTTCGCCGCGCTCGGACGAAGAGCCCAGCAGGAGAATCCGTAGCTGCTCCGTCTTGGGAGCACGGATGTCGCGCATAGCCCTGTCCACCTTCGCCTCGACCGGGAACCGGCACCGGTAGTAGGCCTGGTCGTTGTTCCAATTCCCCTGCATCCGGCGCTCGCAGCATCCGCAGTGCAGGCATCCACGGAATGCGTAGGGGCGTCGGGTCCGGTGGGGCTTGTGGGTCGCCTGGCCGCGTCCGCGTGAGGCCAGGACGGCCTGGGCGCGTTCGAAGTCGGCGACCGACACCAGCGGTTCGTGGGCCTGCTGCTCGGACCAGACCCACTGGTCGCGGTCGTTCCAGCGCAGCTTGGTGGTGTGCCCCAGCGCGACGTCGTCGACGTCGAGCAGGACCTCGTCCTTGCGCTGCTTGTTCCACACCTGATGGCCGGTGTAGCGCGGGTTGGTGATGATGACCCGCACGGCCGACTTCGACCAGGCCACCTGTACCCGGTGCCGGTTGCGGCCCGGGTCGGCCGCCGATGGAGAAGGGACGCCTTCGCGGGTGAGTTCCTCGGCGATGTCGAAGATGCCCCGTCCGCCGATGAACTGGGCGAAGATCCACTTCACCATCAGCGAGAACGCCGGATGCGGGACCAGACGGCGCAGGCGTTTGCCGTCCGCCGCCTTGGCCGGGTTCGGATGCGGCCCGGCGTCGATCAACTCGTATCCGTACGGCGGGCGCCCGCCCAGATAGCGGCCCTCGGTCGCGGTGATCGCGGCCATCGCCGAACGGACACCGATCTTGACCCTGTTCCGCTCGCCCTTGGACAGGCCACCGAACACACCCATGATCATGTCGTGTGCTGCGTTGCCCGGATCGATCGCCCCGCCGACCTCGGGCACCCACAGCGGCACCCGGAAATGCTCGAACAGCGGGAAGGTCAGCGAGTACTGGTTGCCGTAGAAGGCCCGGTGCGGCTCACCCACAACGACCGCGTCGAAGTCGCGCCCAGCGCTCTTGAGCGCCTCGATCAGCGCCGAGGCCCGCGAGCGGCGAGCCCACGGGATCGAACGGGACTTATCGACGTCGAAGTACTCGGCGACGATCGTCCCGCCCTTCGGCTCGACGAGACCGCTCGCGCGGCGGAGCTGCCAGGCGCGAGATGCGGCCGGGTCCTGATGTTCAACTGCGTGATGCTGCCGACCGTCCAGGAACCGCTCGTGCGGTTCCTGACCGAGATCTGGACAGCGTGGACCGCGCCGTGCGTCCGGTTCGACTGGGGGCACGCCGCCGGCTTACCGTTCCTGCCCAAGGTCCGGCGTGGCCGCGCCGTCCTGCACCCGGCTCGCTGGAGCGTCCGCGCGGCCGCGCTGCCCGGCCGCACCGCGCCGTGGCCGCAGTGGCGAGACGCCTGGCAGCGGTACCGCGAACGGCACCGGCTGCCGCACCAGGTGTTGATCAGTGCAGGGCGCGGCGGCGATGACGTGCGATTGCGCCGGGACCTGGACGAGACCGCCCACCTGGCGGTGCTGCGCAGTCACCTGCACCGGCACGACGCCGCCGTCCTCACCGAAGCCGACGGACCGTCCGGCTGGATCGGCGGCAGACCGGCCGAACTCCTCCTCACCCTCACCTCCACCCCACCGCACCCCCGCCGCCCACCCCGACCTGTCCGCCCCGCCAGCACCCACCATCGATTCCAACGACTGGGACGACATCCCGCTCCGTCATCGTTCCGGGACGCGAGGTCAGAGCGGGCTGGCGACCGCGTGATCGCGCTCGCCTGGAGCCGCGCTGATCCAACGTTGCTTCTCGTCATCCACCCGACGTGTCGTGGGCGTCGGGGAAGGACGCCTTGGTCAGATTCGCGACCGAGATCGGTGGCCTGATGCCGCAGGAGATCCCGGCCCGTGCGGCATCCCCACCCGCCGCGGTTGAGCCGTCCAACGCCTGCCTGCTCCCCTCCCGCCGCCGACGATCTCGCCTGGCCATCTCACCTTCCTGAGGGCCGACCCGCGCCCGACGTGTTCCGGATGAACCGAAGGGAATGAGAGCTTGATGTCCGACTCAGGGGGTGCGGATGGCCGACCAGATGGACGATCGACCGGGCACGATTCATGACCGTCTCGTGGAGGCGATGAACTCCGGGGTTCTCGCCACCGACGGGTCCGGCCGGATCACGGCGTGGAACCCGCGCGCGCAGCAGCTGCTCGGTTACACCCGTGACGAGGTGCTCGGAAGACCCATGCACCGGTTTCTGCACCGGGACGCCGACGGGCACGTCCCGCCGGAACGGGACTGCCGCCTCCTGCACGTGCTGCGCACCGGTGTCCCCGACCACGGAGACGGCCAGAGATTCGCGCATCGCGATGGGCGGATGGTGATGTGCTCCTGGTCGTCCGCGCCGATCCACACCAGCGACCAGGCCGGCACCCGGCCAGACCCTGGTGCGGTGGCCGGGCTGGTCATCGTCTTCCAGAACGCCGCCGACCGGGTCGCGGTCGAGCGTGAGCGGCGCGACCGGATGGCGCAGGTGCAGCGGGCCAACTCCCGGTTGAGGCTGGTCGCCGAGATCACGACGGTGCTGTCGTCCACGTTGAACGAGGAGGAGCTGCTGCGGCGGCTGGTCCGGCTCGTGGTGCCCGCGCTGGGGGACTGGGCCGAGATCGACCTGCTGATCCCCGACGGCCGCGTCGAGCGGGTGGCCGCGACGCACCACGAGCTCTCGCCCGCCGACATCGCCGGGCTTGAGGGGCCGCTTCCGCCCCTCCCACGGACGCCGCGCGGACCGCTGGCCCAGGTGCTGCGCGGCGGCGCCGCGGTCGTCGTCAGCGGTGAGGCCGACGCGCGCTCCGACGAACCGCTGGGGGCCGCCCAGTACGAGTTCTTCCAGGCCATGGGCGCCCAGAACGCGATCATCGCCCCGCTGGCAGCGCGGGGTGAGACCTATGGCGCGTTGACGCTGGGCTACTCCCGTCCCGGGCAGGTCTACGGGCCGGACGACCGGCTCGTCGTGGAGGACGTCGCGCGTCGCACCGGTCTTGTGCTGGCCAACGCCCGCCTGTACGCCGAGCAGCGCAACACGGCCGAGGCGATGCAGCGCAACCTGCTCACGCCGCTGCCGCAGCCGGGCGAGCTGCGGCTGGAGGCCAGGTACGTGCCCGCGACCCAGGTCAGCTGGGTCGGCGGTGACTGGTACGACGCGTTCTCGTTGCCCGACGGCGGCACCGGACTGGTCATTGGGGACATCGTGGGCCACGACCTGCGCGCGGCCGCCCGCATGGCCGAGGTCCGCAACATGCTCAGAGCCCTGGCCTGGGACCTGGCCGGGCCGCCCAGCGCCGTGCTGGCACGCCTGGACGGCGTCATGGCCGCCGTCAGCGAGGCAGAACTCGCCACCGCCGTGTTCGCCCGCGTCGACGAAAACCCAGTCGGGCGATGGCGCCTGCTCTGGTGCAACGCCGGCCATCCCCCGCCCCTGCTGATCAGCCACGACGGCGGCACGCGCTTCCTGGAGGAGCACGGGGTCCTGTTGGGCGACCCTGACCTCACCGGAACCCGCCCCGACAGCACTGACCCCCTGCCACCGTCCTCGACCCTCCTGCTCTATACCGACGGCCTCGTCGAAGCCCGCGGCTCCGACCTGTCCGACCGTCTGACCAGCCTCCGCCGCCACGGCTCCCATCTGGCCCAACTCCCCTTGCCCGAGTTCTGCGACAAAATCCTGGAACGCATGGAGCCCGCCGGTGAGGACGACGTCGCGCTTCTGGCCCTGCGCGTCCCCGGCTGACGGCCACGGTCGCCGCGTCACCACCGGTTCGGTGAGCGTCCGCCGCAAGGTTCCGGGCAGCGTTCACGACACCGCAGCCGGCCGGAGGGCTCCGCCGTGGAGAGGGTGCTCGCACCCGACTGGCCGGAAGGCTTCGGCCGCTCAGCCCGGCGTTATGGGCGCCGGTGATGAGTTCCGCTCGACTTGGCGGTTTCAGGACGACGTCGGCGGCGATTGACTCGGAAGTGCCGTGCCCGGACCCACCGGCCGGACGAGGAGCGCCGCGAGGACGCGGAAGTGCCGCGAGGACGAGGGAGAGGAGAACCCCCTATGGGCACCGACCGTGGCAGGCGCCTCCAGGCCATGTCCCTCATCCCGGCGGTCAGCCCGAACGGATCGGCGCCGCGTTGCGAGCACCTCGACGGGCTGGCGCCGGTGACCCCGCGTTCGGACCGGTGCCCGGGCTGCCGAGCCCTCGGCGCCACCTGGACAAGACTGCGGGTCTGCCTGAACTGCGGCTGGGTGGCGTGCTCGGACGACTCGCCCAACCAGCACGGCCGAGCGCACTACCAGGAGACCGACCACCCCGTCGTCGGCGCCCTGGAGCCCGGATCGACGTGGAAATGGTGCTACGTCCACGGGCGCGAAGTCTGACCCGTCGGTGGATCCGCGGCCTCGGACCTCGTCGATCAGGTGGGGGACGGCAGGGCGGCGCACCGGTCCAGAAGGGTTTCCAGCCGTCCGCGACGTTCCTCGGTTTCCCGCACGCTGATGCCGAGTATGGCGGCGAGTTGCTCAAGGCCGACGCCCGAGACCTGGGCGGTGCCGAGGAGCCGCGCCTCGGCCAGGTCCAGGTTCGAGCGGAGCGCGCTCAACAGGATCAGTGCCGCTGCCACATCCATCGGGGGCGGGGCCTCGCAGCCGTCCCGCCGGGCTTGGCCGGACGCGGCGATGACCGCGTTGACGGCGGCGCTGTCGGGCATCGGCCGCTTCCTGGCCTCCCAGAGGAACTCATCCAGGCCGGTGGCGTGACGGGAGGTCAGATGGGCCCGCGCGGCTCGCACCTCCTCCGGTCGCGGGGCGGGAAGGCCGCCGGGCGGTGCGTCGCGGCCCGCCGTGCCACGGGCCCCAAGGTCATCGTTCATGCCGGTCATCAGTGCTTCTCCTCGATTTGTGGCGCACATGGCCACGGCTCAGCTCTCTCGGCGGGCGGGCGGGCGGGACGGCGGCGAGCGCGGCGGCGCGTGCCTCCGGGCCGACCGGGACGGCGCCACAGGCGGCCTCCACGATCGCCCCTGTAAGGACCGCGCGGCCAAGCTGGAGCGCCGTCCCGGACGGCCGAGCCGAGCCGGTGCCGTCAAATCGGTGGCGGCGTCGGCGGACGGCGCACGCGCGGCCGGGGAGGCGTCGATGGCGTGATCAGCGTTCAGAGCGTCCTCCAACGGCGGGGCGGTCGACGGCCCCAGCGGACCAGCGCGGCCGCTGGCAGTGACCGGCCTCATTCCAGCCAAGCCCGGTGATCTCTTCGCGGACACAGGCGATCGGTGAACGGCTCATCACGTTGGCTGATCGGCGGCACGACGGCACGGCGGGCACCGCCTGCCGTCCGGGGACGGGCGAGGTGTGCGTACACTGCGGGCACCCGGCGAATGAAGCCCCTGGCGGCAACGCTGACCGACCCGTCCGGTGGACGGTCCGGACTTCCACCGGTCAACGATCGGAGACTCCATGTCCGCCCGAAGCCAAGCCGGAGGGGAGACTTCGTCTCCCGGCCGTCCCCATGTCCTGACCGTCCGTTGAACGGCGGCGGAACGCCGACCGGCCCGACGCTCGGAGTCACCGCGCGATCGGGCAAGGAGAACGAGCGCCGGCAACCGATCCACCCGCTGCACCTCGACCGGCTCGCCCCCGCGCTCCGCTCGCGCGTCTACCTCGAACGCGGCTACGGCGAACGGTTCGGTGTCCCGGACGAGCACCTGGCACCGCACGTCGCCGGGCTGCTGCCCCGCGACGAGCTCATCGCCCGCTGCGACGTCGTCCTGATCCTCAAACCCCGACCCGATGACCTCAGGCGGATGCGTCCCGGTCAGATCCTGTGGGGTTGGCCGCACTGCGTCCAGGACCCGGAGATCACCCAGCTCGCCGTCGACGGGCGGCTGACGCTCATCGCGTTCGAGGCGATGAACCACTGGACGTCCGACGGCGGGTTCGCCTTGCACGTCTTCCACAAGAACAACGAACTCGCCGGATACTGCTCGGTGCTGCACGCCCTCGCCCTGACCGGGGCCACCGGCGCCTACGGGCGGCGCCGGCGCGCCGCCGTCATCAGCTTCGGCGCGACCGGCCGCGGCGCGGTCACGGCCCTGAACGCGCACGGCGTCCACGACGTCGACATCCTGACGCAGCGGGGCGTGAGCGCGGTCGGCTCGCCGATCCACTCGGCCCGGATCGTCCACTTCGATCGGGATCCGGACGACCCGGCCCGCACCCGGGTCCTCACCGACGGCGGTCTGGTCCCGGCCGCCGCCTTCCTCGCCCGGCACGACATCATCGTCAACTGCGTCCTTCAGGACCCCGGCGCCCCTCTGATGTTCGCCACCGGCGGCGACCTGCCGCTGTTCCCCTCAGGCACCCTGGTCGTCGACGTGTCCTGCGACGCGGGGATGGGCTTCGAGTGGGCCCGGCCGACCCCGTTCGACGACCCCATGTACACGGTCGGACGTGATGTCCGCCATTACGGCGTGGACCACAGCCCGTCCTACCTGTGGGACTCGGCGACGTGGGAGATCAGCGAGGCGCTGCTGCCGCATCTGCGAACGGTCCTCGACGGCCCTTCAGACCCGCGGGCCGGCGAGGTCATCGAGCGTGCCGTGGAGATCCGCGACGGCGTCGTCCAGAACCCCGACATCCTGTCCTTCCAGCACCGCTCACCCGCCTACCCGCACTCCCGGCTCTGACCACGGTGCGGCGATCCGTCCGGTCAGTACTCCAGTTCGGGACGCAGGGGCCCGCCGACCGCGTGGAGATGCCGCAGCACCTGCGCGTAGGAGTGGAGCAGACCCGTCTCGCAATAGGCGACGCCGTGGCGGCGGCAGAAGGCGCGCACGAGCGTTTGCGCGCGGCGCAGGTTGGGCCGCGGCATGGACGGGAACAGATGGTGCTCGATCTGGTAGTTCAGGCCGCCGAGCGCGAAGTCGGCGATCCGGCCACCGCGGATGTACCGCGCGGTCAGGACCTGCCGGCGCAGGAAGTCGGTCTTGTCGTTCCTGCCCAGTATCGGCATCCCCTTGTGGTTGGGCGCGAACGAGCAACCGAGGTAGAGGCCATGACCAGATTCGAGACGATCCTGACCGTGTAGTGGCCCGGCCGCCGGGCCACTAGCCCGGCTCGCTTCACCTCGCGGGACAGCAGCGCGTAGTCCCTTCCGCGCGGAGCCGCCTCCGCCCGGCCAGGGGCCGAGGGCTGGCTTCGGGGCGTGGGCTGGCCTTGGGCCGAGGCTGCCGCGCGGGTCGAAACGGCCGTCGTCGGACTCGTGGTCACACTGTCTTCTTCCAGCAGGGCGAGCGCCCCCTGAAAGGGGAACTCTGGTGACTCCAGTCAAGCTCAACGGCCTGGGAAACCGAAACAGGCGGTCCGAGCAGGGCCCATCAGCGGAGCAGATGGGCCGGGCCGGGCGGGTGGTCGAAAGCGTGGCGCCGCGAGCGTCGCGGCTGCTCGGACCCGGAGCGTGGAGACTGCTCCAGGGCCGTCCAACTCGGGGAGGAGCGGACGGCCCTGGAGCGTCCGGTCCCTTCCCCCAAGCAGTGGGACCGGTGGAATAACAGCCAAGCGCGACGATCCGAGGATGGACACAGCCAATCCATGCACACCCCATCACTCGCGCTGATAACCCGCCGCCTCGGCTGGAAATCAGCGGAAATGGAGGCCGGTTTCCCGCACCCGGACGGCTCTGGGCCCCGATGCGGGGGCGAATCACTCTGAGAATCTTAATATTTTCCCGTATACTGGCAATTATCGGGTAAGGTAAAAGTATCCGGCAAAATGACGACACAACCCGTTCTGAAAGTGATCCGTCACACCGGCCCGCGCCCGGAGAGGGAGTCGCGCGGACCTCGCACAAGCCGAGCCTCAGCGGGCGCAACCGCCCGCTGACCCGCAGGCGCCTCTTCTGAGAAACCACCCACCGCACCGGTCAGAACCCGAGGAAGGCACCTGCCATGTGGACCACCAACGAACGCCGCACCGCGATCAGCCTGTCGACACCCTCGACTCCACGGCTGCGGCTGCGCCCCGCGGCCCCTCCCGGCTCGGCGCGGACCGCGCTGGACGGCGCCTGGTGGCCCCGCTCGGCCGACCCGGTCGCGGAACTGCCGGGCCTGATACTGGCCCTGCAAGACCACGGCCCCATCGACGACCACCGTCCCATCACCCACGTCCTGCTCCGGAAGGACGACTGGGACAGCCGGCCCCGCAGGCTCCGCGTCGACGGCCCGGACGACACCCGCGTCGTCCGGCTGAGCTGGTTCGACTCCCTTCCCTCCGGGCTGCTCACCGCGATCCACGCCGACGGCCGGCGCGTCGACCTGTTCACCGTCCCGGCCGCCACGCCCTGGACCGAAGCCGAGGCCGCGATGAACCTGGCGATCCATCCGCACGACCACCTCGGCGTCCCCGGCCTGCTGGCCGCCCTCGTCCCACCCGGCCGGACGGCGCGGGCCGGCACTCCGACGGCCTCGGAGAGCGCCTGGGAGTCCGAGGGCGGGCGGCTCCGGAGAGACCTCGGGGCACGTTGATCCGGCCGCCGCCCGGTCGGCCCGCCATCGCCCCATCCGGTCCGGTACTCCTGCCTGCCACGATCGGTGATCGCGAGTGCGGCGGAACCGCCGGCGGGGGAAACAGCCGTTTTCCGAACGCCCCTTATCTCCGGAAGCAGGTTTGGCCGCCATCAGCCGGACCGGAGGTGCCGAGTGCGCGGAACAGGGAGCGGAGACGGAACTCCGCACAAATGTCGCGCCTTGCCCGTTCGATCGGTACTCCGGTTCCGGACATAAGGGTCCGCCGACGACCTGTGAGCAGACCGGGTCGCGCATTAGCGTGGACCGGCGTTCGCCACCCACTCGTGGCGGCGAACCGCTTATGCTGGGTAGTGGCGGGCTGTCGGAGCCGAGGAGATGAGTTCCATGAGCGGGATGGCGACCGATGTCTGGGTCGAGGCCGGCGGCGGCCATGACATCGTTCGCGCCGATGCGATCGTGATGCTCCGTCTGGACGAGACCGGGCGGTTGACCGCGCAGCTCCGCGATGACGCCAAGGTCAGCGTGCCCCTCCTGGAGGGCTCGTCCGGTGTCCGTCCGCCCGATGACTTCCATCGCCAGCTGATCCGGGCGGTCGCCGAACTCGCCGACTCCAGCGGTGGGCAGCTCGTCCGCGCACGGCACGAGGGCGGAGTCTGGCACTGGACCAGCGAACCCCTCTAGGGGGCCGAGCCACGAGGTAGGCTCGGCGAGCAGGCCTCGCTGTTCCAGCTCAGAAGGTGGGAGATGTGGAACTGCGCCAGCTCCGCTACTTCGTCGCCGTTTCCGAGGAGCTCAACTTCGGTCGCGCGGCGGCCCGTGAGCACATCGTCCAGTCGGCGCTGAGCCAGCAGATAAAGCGCCTGGAACGGGAACTGGGCGTACGCCTGCTGGAGCGCACCACCCACTACGTCGCCCTGACCCCGGCGGGCGCGGCCTTCCTGGTCGAAGCGCGGCAGATCCTGGCCCACGTGGAGCGCGCCGCCCAGGTCGCCCGGACCGCCCAGGGCACCTCCCCGGCACTACGGGTGGGCATCATCGACGCCAGCTACGACTCGATGCCGCAGATCCTGCACGAGGCGCAGGCGCTCTATCCCGACCTGGTGATCCACCAGGTGGAGGTCGGCGTCCCCGAGCAGTACCAGCAACTCCTCGACGGACGCCTCGACGTCGGCATCGGCCGCGCCGCCCTGGCGCCGAGCGGGATCGCCTCCCACCTGTTCCGCCAGGACCGGCTCGGCGTCCTGGTCCCCCGCAGGCACCGCTTCGCCGAACTGGACGCGGTGCCGGTCGAGGCCCTCACCCGGGAACCGCTGCTGCTGGCCGAGGAGATGAAGGCGCCGGAGTTCAACCAGTTCACCGTCGAGATGTGCCGGGCCGCCGGCTTCACCCCGAGGGTGCACCAGGGCACCGTCGACAGCGTCCACGCCGCCTCCACCCTGGTCGCCCAAGGCCGCTGCCTGTACTGCGTGCCCTCCTCCTGCATCTCCGCGCTCCCCGGGACGATCTGGCGCCCGCTGACCGAACCGGCCTCCTTCTACCCCTGGTCGATCCTGTGGCGCGTGACCGACGACTCCGACCACGTACGCGCCGTCGTCACCTGCGCCCGGAACATGTCCGAACGGCTCGGCTGGCTGGCCCCCGCGGACCAGGCGGCAGGCTGACCACCAGGACAACGACCGGTCCGGGCCCGCTCACGATGAGGGCCGGAGACCCCGGCCCCGCGATCACCGCGGTCGTTCGTCGAGCATTCGCCACCGGCGTGCCCTCCTCTCCGGAGCGGGTCGCTCCCGCCGCCCTTGTCCACGGTCCGGAGCGGGCCTCACGGAGGATGGGCACGGACGCTGCCGGCCCAGGTGAGGGCCCCGCGAGAAGTCCCAGCGCGCCCGGCGGTCGGGGCCCGAGTATCCGGGCCCCGACCGCCGGGGCGTGCGGCAAGGGTCACTTGGGGGGCATCAGGACGCTGTCGATGATGTAGACGGTGGCGTTGGCGGTGTGGACGTCGCCGCATCCCACCTTGGCGCTGTCGCCGATGGTGAACGATTCGCCGGAGCCGCTGGTCTTCAGCATCGCGCCGTTCAACGTCTTGAAGTCACCGGCGGACAGCCCGCTCGGCGCGACCGGCTGCCCGACGACGTGGTAGGTCAGAATCCCGGTGAGGGTCTTCTTGTCGTTCATGACCTTGTCGAGTGTCGCCTTGGGGATCTTCTTGAACGCGTCGTTGGTGGGCGCGAACACGGTGATGTTCTTGGCCGAGTTGAGCGTGTCCACGAGACCGGCCTGCTTCACGGCGCTGACCAGCGTTGACAGCACCGGGTTGTTGGACGCGGCGGTCGCCACGGGGTCGGTGGACATGCCGGTGAAGCTGCCCTTGCCGGATTTCGGGACGGCCGTGCACGCCGCGCCGAACGGCTGGTCGGCCGAGGGCGAGCTCTCCGCGGCGGTCGCCGGGGCCGAGCTGGCGGGGGCGGTGGTGGGGCCGTCGGCCTTGTCGTCGTCGTCGCTTGAGCAGGCCGACGCTGCGGTGGCGATGGCGGCTGCGGCCAGGACGCCGGCGGCGATGCGGGTGCGATACATGGGTGATCTCCTTGTGTTGGATTC
This sequence comes from Actinomadura terrae, assembly GCF_022751215.1. GTDB lineage: Bacteria > Actinomycetota > Actinomycetes > Streptosporangiales > Streptosporangiaceae > Spirillospora > Spirillospora terrae. The sequence goes on from NZ_JAICDG010000004.1 coordinate 369,899, forward strand.
TGTGTTGGCTGTCTCGAATGAGTGATGGTTCAGGTGATGGTGACCACCACCGAGTGCCAGCCCGTCGCGCCGTCGGGGAACGGCGGGGTGCGGTGCTCCGGCTGGGTGTGGCCGGTTCCGTCGGTGGCCCGGCAGCGGAGCGTGTGGGAGCCGGGCGCGGCGTCCCACTCGGCGGTCCACTGCCGCCAGGTGTCCAGGCCGGGGACGGGCGCGAGCCGCGCCTGCCGCCACGGTTCGCCGTCGACCTGCCATTCGACGGCGTCGACGCCGCGGTGCTGCGCCCACGCGGTGCCCGCGACGGCGACCCTTCCCGCTTTCACGTCGGCGAGCGGCTTGGGGACGTCGATGCGGGAGAACGTCTTGATCGGGGCGCGGTCGGCGTAGCCGCGTCTGGTCCAGTACGCGTGGTCGGTCGCGAAACGGGTGACCTTGAGGTCGACGACCCATTTGGTGGCCGAGACGTAGCCGTACAGGCCGGGGACGACGAGCCGCGCGGGGAAGCCGTGGGCGATCGGGAGCGGCTCGCCGTTCATGCCGACGGCGATCATCGCGTCCCGGCCGTCCAGGATCGTCTCGATCGGGGTGGACAGCGTCATGCCGTCCGACGAGCGGGACAGGATCTGGTCGGCGCCGGAAGAGATCCCGGCCCGGCGCAGCAGCGGCGCGAGCGGCGCGCCGAGCCAGCGGGCGTTGCCCGCGAGGTCGCCGCCGACCTGGTTCGACACGCACGACAGCGTGATGTCGCGTTCGATCAGCGCCAGGCGCAGCAGGTCGTCGAAGCTCAGCTCGACCGGGCGGGCGACCATGCCGTGGATGCGCAGCGTCCAATCGCGCGGGTCGACCTGCGGCAGCGTGAGCGCGGTGTCGACCCGATAGAAGTCGCGGTTGGACGTGCGGAACGGCGTCATCCCCGGCAACCGCACCTGCGCGGCCGGGGGCACCGGACGAGCCAGGCTCGCCGGTCGCGGCAGCAGCAGGTCCGCCCGGACCGAGGAGACGTCGCCGCAGTGCAGCAGCACCCGCCCGCCGACACCGCCGGCAGCGGCGACGCCGGCAACACCGGCACCGGTGAGCAGTACCCGCCGCCGATCGATCCCAGAACCTGCCCCGGAGGCGGGCTCGGGGTGCTTGGGGCGGCGTTCCGGGCCGTTCTCCCACTTCTCCTGGGGGCCGGTTGCCTCGTCTTCGCCCGGGGTAGCGGTGCCGTGGGCGGCTTCGCCTGCGGACACACGCTCGGGAGGTCGGATGCGTGAGGGACGAATCGACGGGCGGACACTGCGCGCCAGCAGGACCAGGGCCGCCATGCCGGCGAGCGCGCCGACCGCGGACGGCGCCGCGTCCACCGGCTCGGCGACCGGCCGGGTCAGCGCCGCGAAGACCCCGACGATCCCGAAAGCGGCGAGCCCGATCAGGCCAACGGCCAGGCGGCGCCGGCTCACCAACCCGATGACCAGCGCCGCGACCGTGATCCCGGCACCGAGACCGATCAGCAGGACCGTCTTGTCGTTGCTGCCGAAGTGGCGGATCGCGAAGTCCTTCAGCCACACAGGGGTGAGGTCGATGAAGCCCGCGCCCACCGCCAGCAGCGGCGACGCCGATGTCCGTCCGAGCGCACCGGCCGCGAGCTCCGCGATTCCCAACGCGGCCGCGGCGGCCAGGAGCCCGCGGAGCGCGGCGATGCCCCACCGCATAGGCTCGACTGCTCGTTTGCCTGTCACAACCGGTGTTCGGCGCCGGACGGCCGGTGGATGGGTCGGATCTTCGCCGCGTTCCGCACCCATCCTCGGGGCCGCCCGCACCGAACCATCGATGTGAAAATGAGAGAACCGGCCAAAACGCCGCAGCCGCTCGGCGGGGAGCCGCTGGACCTGGCCGACCTGCTCGGCCGCGTCGCACGCGGCGACCAGGACGCGTTCGGGCAGGTGTACGAGCGGCTGTCCGGGCCGATCTACGGGTTGGCGCTCCGGGTCGTCCGCGACCCCGCCCAGGCCGAGGAGGTCGCGCAGGACGTGCTGGTCGAGCTGTGGCGCAAAGCGTCGCACTACCGCCCGGACCGGGGCAGCGCCACGTCATGGGCGCTGACCGTGGCGCACCGCCGCGCCGTCGACCGGGTCCGCTCCAGCCAGGCCGACCGGGACCGCGAGGAGCGCTCCGCCGCGCCCGCCCCCGAGTACGACGAGGTCGCGGAGGAGGTCGGCACCCGGTTGGAACACCAGCAGGTCCGCCGCTGCATGCGCGGCCTGACCCCGACGCAGCATGAGTCGATCACGCTCGCCTACTACGGCGGCTACACCTACCGTGAGGTGGCCGAACTCCTCGGCGTCGGCCTCGCCGCCGTCAAGACCCGGATGCGCGACGGGCTCATCCGGCTTCGTGACTGCCTGGGAGTGCAGCCATGACCCACGACCCGCACGATCTCACCGGCGCGTACATGGTGGACGCGCTCACCGACACCGAACGGCGCCGCTACGAACGTCACCTGCCCCGCTGCACCACCTGTGCCGATGAGGTCGCCGGATTCCGCGAGACCGCCACCCGCCTGGCGCTCGCCGCCTCGCGGCCGCCCCCGGACGCGCTGCGCGGACGTGTCCTGGCCGAGATCGCCCGGACCCGGCAGTCGCCCCCGCCGCTCGCCCGCCGCCTGCCCTCCCCCCGCGCCGGCGGGCTGAGCCGGCTGGCTGCGGCGGCCTGTCTGGTGCTGGCCCTGGCCGGCGGCGGCGCCGCGCTGCACTTCCAGCGGGACGCCGACCACGCCCAAGCCCTGAACCGGCAGGTCACCGCCGTGATGACGGCCCCGGACGCGCACACCTCCACCGCCGGTGCGCAAGGCACCGCCGCCGTCACGGTCGTGTCGTCTCGATCGCTGAACAAGGCCGTCGTCACCACGTCCCGGCTGCCGCGCCTGCCGTCCACCAAGATCTACCAGATGTGGTGGCTCAGCCTGACGGCGCCGCGTTCGGCCGGAACGCTCGACCTGACGGAGAAGTCGCGTCCGATCATCACCGGGGGTCTCGGCAACGCGCGGAGCTTCGGCGTCACCATCGAACCGGCCGGCGGTTCCCCCCGCCCGACCAGCGCCCCCATCCTGACCCTCGACCTCGGCTGACCCACGACCTCAGAGCACAGGCCCAAGCAAACACCACCGTGGTTCCCGGTCACCTCGTGCCACCTCCGGCCGGGCAAAGACACGTGAGGGGGTGTACTCACGGCGCACTACATGACCGACAAACGCCCACAGGCTCGTTAGGACACCGCACCTGTGGGCACGACAAGCACTCCTGGCGACGCCGAAAAAGGGGGGGCCTTGCCATGAGCGGTATCGACCGTATCGCCGGGCAGCGACCAATGGACACCGCATCCGACGGCCTCATGGGCCCTCTCATCGGCGCCGTGCCACATGCCTGAACCCGACCCGCATCCCGGCGAAGGCGGCGGCGCGCCCGCCTTTCCGAAGGGGCTCTGGCGGGCCTTGGAGCGAGCCCGCCCGCCCGGGTTCGGTCGAACCCGGGCCTGGCGCAGCCCGTTGCGCGGACCCTGGCTGACCGCGATGTTCGGGTCGGTTCTGCTGGTCACGCTTCCCGTGGTGATCGTCACGGGGCTGGTCTCGTACGTGGCGTACGCGCCGTGGTTCGGGCAGGCGTACCCGGCCCATACCGGCTGGCTGCACCTGCCGTACTTCACCTGGCCGACCCGTCCCGCCTGGCTGTACCGGCTGAACCAGGGGTTGCACGTCGGCCTGGGACTGGTCCTGGTACCGGTCGTGCTGGCCAAGTTGTGGTCGGTGGCGCCGAGGCTGTGGGCTTGGCCGCCCGCTCGTTCGCTCGCCCAGGTCCTGGAACGGCTCTCGCTGCTGCTGCTGGTGGGCGGCATCCTGTTCGAGATCGTCACCGGCGTCCTGGACATCCAGTACTGGTACGCGTTCCCGTTCGACTTCTACACCGCCCACTACTACGGCGGGTGGGTGTTCACCGGCGCGTTCCTCGCCCACGTGACCATCAAACTGCCGCGGCTCGTCCGCGCGCTGCGCTCACGTTCCCTGCGCGGCGAACTCCGGACCTCGCGCACCGGCACCCGGCCCGAACCCGCCGACCCCGACGCGCTGGTGGCGGCCGACCCCGCACCGGCGACCCTTAGCCGCCGCGGCGTGCTGGCCGTGGTAGGCGGCGGCAGCACCCTGATCGCCGTGCTGATCGGGGGTCAGAGCATCGGCGGTCCCGCCAGGCGGGTGGCGCTGCTGGCTCCCCGCGGCGGCTACCGGGACACCGCGGATGACTTCCCGGTCAATCACACCGCGGCCGCGGCCGCGATCACGCCCGCCGACATCGGCGCGGGCTGGCACCTGACCCTGACCAATGGCGGGCAGGTCATCCGACTGGACCGGACGCAACTGCTCGCGATGCCCCAGCACACCGCCGCGCTGCCCATCGCCTGCGTCGAGGGCTGGTCCACCATGCAGACCTGGACCGGTGTACGGCTGCGCGACCTCGCCGCCCTGGTCGGCGCCGGGCACCCGTCCGCAGCTCACGTCCGGTCGCTGCAACGAAGCGGTGCCTTCAACCAGGCCACCCTTCAGCCCAACCAAGTCCGCGACCCCGACGCGCTGCTGGCTCTGAAGGCCAACGGCACCGACCTGTCCCTGGACCACGGCTACCCCGCCCGCGTCATCGTGCCCGCCCTGCCGGGCGTCCACAACACCAAATGGGTACGTTCCATCGAGTTTCGGGACAGCTGACATGCGGCACAGGCTGACGGCGATCAAGAGCTTCTACGGCGCCGCCCCGCTGCACCTGCTCGCCCTGACGGTGTGCTTCGCGCTGGCCGGACACGCGGCCGTGCGGACCTTCTCCGCCCCGCACTGGCCTTGGATCTTCGTCTGGTTCGCCGGTGCCGTCATCGGCCACGACCTCGTGGCGTTCCCCCTGTACGCTCTGGCCGATCGTTCGCTGGTCCGGTTTCTGCGGGCGCTGCGCCGCTCCCCGGCCATGACACCGCCGCTCGTTCCGGCGGTGAACCACATCAGGTTGCCGGCCCTGGGAACCGGCCTGACACTCCTGCTGTTCTTCCCCATGATCATCCAGCGGGGCCGGGCCACCTACACGGCCGCCAGCGGACGCACCCAGCAGGACTACCTCGGCCACTGGCTGCTGGTCACCGCCATCTTGTTCGCCACCAGCGCCGCCATCTACGCCCTGCGACTCAGCCACGCACTACGCCACCGTCCTGCCCCAGGCAACTGATCGAGGATCGAGGTGATGCCGGCTCAGCGAGCCCTGCCAGGCCACCCGTTCCAAGGCGCCGGTCGGTGGCCGGTGATGGCGTGAAGCGCGCCGTCCAGGTCGGCGTGGAGGGGCAGGTCCCGATCGACGCCGGTGAGGCGCAGGATGCGGGCGACCCTGCCGTGCGCGCCGGCCAGTTCCAGCGCGATCTGGTGTCCGCGGCACCGTTTCAGCGCGTTGACCAGGACGCTGATGCCGCTGGCGTCGCAGAAGTTGATCCCGGTCAGATCCACCACGACCGCAGAGGCCGCGGTTCGATCGGTGATCGCGGTGGTCAGGCGGCCCAGCAACCAGCTGCTATTGGAGGCATCGATCTCACCGGCCAGCCTCACCAGCAGTTCGCCACCGGTCAGATCGGTGGTCTGGAACCTCAAAGCGGACCCGCGGTGGCGGCCGTCGGCACTCCGCGTCCCAAAGACTCTTTCGCCGGCGAGCCCGATCTCATCCGGCTCCGCTGTGCCTTCGCCGAGCGTGACCCGGTTGTTCAGCTTGGTCATCGCGATTCCCCCCTGGCGCGGGTCATGATTGCCACCAGGGACTGGAGTGGCGAAAAGCCGATCTTCGCTGTCAGGGTCAGCCTCCCATGAGGCATGACCTTCAGCATCGAATGTAGGCGGCACGAAGCTCACCTTCAAGCGAACATCAGCACCAAAGCAAGGACGCCCCCGCGTTCGGCGGTCCCGACCGGCCAATCCACCCCATCCGGTACGGCGCCGGACCTCCGCGGCCACCAGAGGTCATGGGCCGGACACCCCCTAGTTGTTTCCTCTGGTCGTCGGCGTCTCGTCGGCCGCCAAGATGATGGGGTCCAAGTCGAGTTCGCCTCGGGTGATGGCGGCGGCGACTTCGGTGAGTTTGCGGTTGTTGTTGCGGGCGTTCAAGCGCATCGCTGTGAAGGCCCGGTCGACCGAGACCTGGGCGCGTTCGGCGATCATCCCCTTGGCCTGTTCGATCAGGACGCGGGTGTTCAGCGCGGTCTGTAGTTGCTGGGACAGCAGCGCCTGCTCGCGGGCCGCGCGTTCGCCGACCAGCCCGATGGTGGCGATGTCGGCGAGCCCCTGTCCCAGGACGGCGCTGTCGGTGTCCAGGGCGCCGGGTTCGGTCTGGAAGAGGTTGAGCGCGCCGATGACCTGGCTGCGGAGCCGCATCGGCAGCGCGTGGACGGCGGCGAAACCCCGGCGTGATGCCACTTCGGTGAAGGCCGGCCAGCGGTCGCGGTCGGCGCCGAGGTCGGCGGAGGACACTGGCCGCCCGCTGGAGTAGCACTCCAGGCAGGGGCCCTCGTCACGTTCGAGCTGAAACACCTCCAGCAGCCGGGTCTGTTCAGAGGACGCGGCGACCAGTTGCAGCCGGCCGGTCTCGTCGGACAGCACCAGGCCCGCCTGATCTATCTCCAGTAGTTGCACGCACCTCTCGGTGAGCAGGTGCAGGAACTCGATCACATCGAAATCGGCCACCAAGGTGTCCGCCAACTCCACGAACACCCGTGTCAACAACTGCTCACGCGCCACGCCGCGCTCCCTTCGTTCGTGGGCGGGCTCCCGTCGGCGCCGCCAGGCGGTTCGTCCATCGGCCGGATTCATTCATCGGGATCGGATCCCGCGGCGCCATCGGGCGTGAACCGCAAAACGCGGTCCAGCACCTGCTGTGCGATCTCGGCCAGGCTCACACCGGTGGCGAACGCGTGCGCACGCAACCGGGCCAACGCCTCGTCCAGGTCAGCGTTGAGCTGGACCGCGACCATCCCAGTAGCCTGATACACCTCCGCACGGTCCTGGCCGAGTCCACCGGGCACGGCCGGCGTCGATCGGCCGTCCGTGCCGTCCGATCCCACGGTGTCCAGGGTGACGGTCAAGGCAACGCGCGCGAACACCAGCGCATCGGCCAGTTGCTCCTCCGACAGAGGCCCGGGCTTTGCCCGGTGAAGGACCAGAACACCCGGCCGGATCGCGCCCGCCTGCAACGGGAAGGCGAACAACGCCCCCGCCCCCGCCGCGACCGCCGATGCCGCAAACCAAGGCCAGCGGGCCCCGGCCCCCACCGAACCCAGATCAGCGACCAGCACCGGACCACCCTGCGTCCAGGCATCCATGCACGGCCCCTCACCCAGACCGAATTGCAGATCATCCAACCGCCGAGCCACCTCATCGGTCGCGTACAGCAACGTCCGCTGCCCCGGAGCGGTGACCAGCGACAACGCCGCCCCGTCCGTACCCGCCGAGGGGGCAACGGCTCGGCACACGTGCCCCACCGACATCGCCTCGGCGCCGACCAGCCCGGCAATCAGGGACCACACCCGTGAAGCCCTGTCCTCGTCCTTGATCACCATACGGTGATCACCGCCTCACCACCCGAAGATCCAGGTCTCGCCCTACCGGCCTGTCCGACCAGCTGGTCCCGCGCCGCCGACAACGCCATTTCCCGACCTGCCGACGCCCAACCGTCCCAGAGCAGAGGGGTCAGTACTCCGGTGGCATCGACGATGTCGGAGAGGAACTCCGCCGTCACAGGAGTGGCCTGGTGAGGTGGTCGGCGCTGCCGCCGCTCGGCGAGGACCACGTCGGCGCGCCGGGCGCGGCGGTGGGCGCCAACGGCGACGGTGGCGAGCACGGCGGCGTTCAGGCCGTGGTCGAAGGAGGCCGCCAGGATCGGCAAATGACCGCGGACCGACTTCGGTGCTTCTGCAAGAAACCACCAAACCCGAGTCTGGCGGTCGCTGTCGGCGAATACCGTTTTCACTGAAGGGTATGTTGCGATTCCAGAGGATGAAGGATCGCGAGGAGACTGTGGGGATTTTGGTCAGCTGGCGAGGTAAGCGTGATTCCGGAGGTTTCGGGCGCCTGCGTTTTGCTGGTTTCGTGGTACTCGCGATCATTGTCGCAGTGACGGCTTCGGCCGTGGTCGGGGTCGTTCGCAGGGGCCCATCGACAGACTCGACCAACATCTCGGCGCCACATGGCGCATCCGATGCCATTACCCGCTATCAGTGGAGGCTACGCGAGGTTCCTGGCGACTACCGAACCTGGGCCGAATTGGGAGGGGCCTATGTCGAGCGTGCCCGGATCAGCGCTGACCCTTCATATTATCCCAAGGCAGAGGGGGCGCTGCGGCGTTCCCTGGCACTGCACCAGGCCGATAATTACACCGCGATGGTCGGCATGGGTGCCTTGGCCAACGCACGTCATGACTTCCGCTCCGCTGCACGCTGGGGCGAGCAGGCCAAAATGATCAACCCCGCCAACCCGGATGTCTTCGGGGTGCTGACCGACGCCTACACCCAACTGGGGAACTATGAGGCGGCCACCGCTGCGGTCAGCCGCATGACAACGCTGGCCCCAGGCGTGCCCTCCTTCACCCGAGCCTCCTACGACCTGGAAATACACGGCGACCGGGCCGGCGCCCGCAAGCTCCTCATTCAGGCCCTGCGGACCGCATACACTCCATCCGATATCGCTTACTGCCGATACTACCTGGGTGAACTGGCCTTCCATGCAGGCGAATTCGGCCAGGCCGCCCACCAGTACCGTCTCGCTCGTAGCGCGGACGACTCCTACACCCCGGCGCTTGAGGGCATCGCGAAAACCGCGGCACGGCGTGGCGACCACGGCCAGGCTGTCAAATTGTTTCAGGTGGTGGTGGGCCGTATGCCGCAGCCGCAGTACATCATGGAATACGCCGAGTTGCTGAATTTTCTGGGCCGCGAACGCGAAGCCGATCAGCAAAACCGGCTGCTGGCCGACTCCCAACGACTACTTGCCGCGGGTGGCGTGGCCGACCACCTGTCGGCCTCCCAGTACGCCGCCGATACCGGTGATGCCCGCGAAGCCCTCAAACGGGCCCGGGCCGAGTGGAAGCGACGCCATAGCGTGATCGTCGCCGATGCGCTTGCCTGGGCCTTGCACCTGAACAAACAGAACCGGCAGGCACTTGGTTTCGCGAAGGCGGCAACGCGGTTCGGTTGGCAGAATGCGCAATTCTACCGGCATAAGGCGGCCATCGAACGGGCGCTCGGCGAGCATGAGGCGGCCCGCCGTGACGACGCGAGAGCCGCCCGCGCCAATCCCCGTCTGGACGTGACGGTCCCCGCGTTGGGGCATCTGGCATGAATGGTGCAGGTCGGCGGTCGCCGATGCGCACGGCGCCGGTGGTGCCGGCGCGGGCAGGCCGGGCATCGGTAGACCGGATACTGGTCGGGATGGCTGTGCTGGCCTTGATCGCGGGCCTGAGTTGTGGATCGGCCGCTGCCGCGGCGGCGCACCCACTGGGCAACTTCACCGTCAACCACTATGACGGCCTGACGCTGCTGCCCGACCGCGTGGACAACCTCGCGATCGTGGACTCGGCGGAGATCCCCACCCTCCAGGAGCGAAGCACGGTCGACTCCGACCACGATGGCACGGTGACCTCCGCCGAGTTGGGAGTCTTTGCGCGGGATACATGCGCCCGGCTGGGCCGGGCCCTATCGGTGAAGGTGCGGGGCCGTGCACTGGCCTGGCGAATCGGATCGTCCTCCTCCGTCCACACCTCGGGCGCGGCGGGCTTGCCGACCAGCCGAACCACTTGCGCCATGACCGCGCCGGCATCCCTCAGGCCGGGGGACCAAGTGGAGTTCACCGATGGCTTCCGCGGCGACCGCATCGGCTGGCGTGAGATCACCGCGGCAGGGAAGGGCGTGCAGATCGACCACTCACCGGTTCCGCAGCGGAGCGTGAGCCGGCAACTGCGGCGCTATCCCGGCGACCTCCTGGCATCTCCGCTCGACGTGCGTTCGGTCACGCTGAAGGTCGGGCGTGAGAGCGGCTCCCCGAGGGGCGCGCTGCCCGATCTGCCCGCGGCCGACGTCGTGACCCGCACGTTGAATCATCTGACCCGCTACTTCGACTCGCTCGTCGCGGCCCGGCACCTGACCCTCCCGGTCGGGTTGCTCGCGCTGTGCCTGGCGGTCGTTCTCGGCGCCTCCCATGCCGCCATGCCAGGCCACGGCAAAACCGTGATGGCCGCCTATCTCGCCGGCCGCCGCGGGGGCCTGCGCGACGCCGTCGTCGTCGCCGCCACGGTCACCGTTACCCACACCGCGGGCGTCCTGGTTCTTGGTCTGCTTGTCAGCGGATCGGCGTCCTTCGCAGGCGAGTCCCTCCTGCGGGTGCTGGGCCTGGCCAGCGGCCTGCTGGTGGTCGCCATCGGCTTCGGTCTGCTGCGCAGCGCATGGCATGCCCGCCGCAGCCTCGGCTCGGTGGCCGGCCATCCCCAACCCGTCCTCGAACCGGTGATGGCAATGGCCGGCCACGCTCCCGACCCTCCACACGGGCATGGGCACGGGCACGGGCACGGGCGAGAACATCGTCAGGGTGGAGGCGTTAGCCGCACCTGGTTGCTTGGTCTGGGCGTCGTCGGAGGGCTGGTGCCCAGCCCCTCCGCGCTGGTGGTACTACTCGGCGCGATCGCGCTCGGTCGTACCGGGTTCGGCGTGGCGCTGGTTCTCGGGTACGGCGCCGGTATGGCCGCCACGCTCACCGCGACCGGTGTGCTGCTGGCTCGCCTCGGCCACGTGCTGCGCCGGGTGCCGTTCTGGCAGCGAGCAAGGAATCTGGCCGGTTACACCCGCTTCCTGACCGCCGGGCTGGTGATCGTTGTGGGAACCGGGCTTGCCCTGCGCAGCCTCGCCGGTTCCGCCTGAAGGCATAACCCCGGCCCCCACCCTGCCGCCTCGGTGAGACACATCAACGACTCACTGCGCGCAATACACCGCGATCGCGGCCTACCACCAGCATTCTTCAAAGAGTGATCAAGTAATGCTCCATGTTCCCTTCGGGAGCGTGTTCGTTTCGGTGGCCGGGTATGACAGTTCTGGTGATCGAATACGAGTATTAGCTGACCGGCGCCGTGTCTGTGCCGTGCCGAAGGGAACAGTGGAATGCTTCAACTGCGTGAGCGTGTGCGTGCAAGAAAAACTCTCATCGCGGCGACAACGGCGGGCACGCTCGGCGCGGCCAGCATGCTGGCCGCGCTAGGGCCAGGTACGGGCACGGCATCAAGCCACCGGGAGGCGCCGCTCATCGCCGGAGACCCACAGGCTGACAACACCGACGTGTACGCCTTCACCAGCCCCGACGCCCCGGACACCGTAACGATCGCCGCGAACTGGATTCCGTTCCAAGAGCCCAACGGCGGCCCGAACTTCTATCCTTTCGCCACAAATGCCCGCTACAACATCAAAATCGACAATGATGGTGACGGGGCCGCCGACATCACCTATCGCTGGACCTTCCGGAACGAGGACCGCCGGGGCAACGACACGTTCCTGTACAACAACGGGCCGGTCAGGTCGTTGCGCGACGCGACGCTGCTGTTCCGCCAGCACTACACGCTGACCGAGATCACCAAGGATCGGACCCGCACCCTGATCAAGGACGCGATCGCCGCGCCGTCCTTCGTCGGCAAGGCGTCGATGCCCAACTACGCCGCACTCCGGCAGCAGGCGATCGAGGCCGTGCCGGGCGGAGGCAAGACCTACGCCGGGCAAGCCGATGACTCGTTCTTCCTGGACCTGCGGGTCTTCGACCTGCTGTACGGCGGCGACCTGAGCGAGACCGGCACCGACACCCTCAGGGGCTACAACGTCAACAACCTCACCCTGCAGGTGCCCAAGTCGGCCCTGGCGCTCAGGGGAAACACCAGCCGCAACCCCGTGGTCGGCGTCTGGGCCACCACCGACCGGCAGGGAGCAGGCGTCGGGGTGGGCAAGGCCCCGGCCGGCCAGTACCCGCAGGTCTCCCGGCTGGGAAACCCGCTGATCAACGAGGTCATCTCGCCCGCAGGTCTCAAGGACGCCTTCAACCGGCTGGACCCCTCGCAAGACCACACCGTCAAACCGCTGGTGAACCGTGTCCTCGACCCCGAAGTGCCGCGGCTGATCGAGAAGATCTACAAGATCAAAGCGCCCGCCGTCCCGCGCAGGGACCTTTCAGAGATCTTCCTGACCGGCATCTCCAAGAACTCCGGTGGCCCGATCAAGGCCGACCTCAACTCGCAACTGCTCAACAAGGACGTCAACACCAAGCATTTCACCCCGGCCGAGGAACTACGGCTGAACATGGCCGTCCCCCCATCCTCCGAACCGAACCGGCTCGGAGTGCTCGCCGGCGACCTGCAAGGCTTCCCCAACGGACGCCGACTCGCCGACGACGTCGTCGACATCGAGCTCCAGGCCCTCGAAGGGGCGGCGCAGACCGGCAAAATCGTTCCGGCGCTGGCCAAGGGCGATCGCGTCAACACCAACGACAAGCGCTTCGGCCACTCCTTCCCCTACCTCGCACTCCCGCACAACAGCGGGTCAGGCAGCGCCATGCCCAACGGCGGAGCCGCCACCGGCGGCGGATCCACCTCGGGCCTGCAACACCCCGGCCTGCTCGGCCTCGGCGCCGCCCTCATGACCGCCGCTGCCGGAGCGGTGATGATCCACCGGCGCGGGCGCACCATCTCGCCGGGCTGAATGATCCCGCGCACCGCAGCCGCGTGCCTCCACGCCGCGCTGGCCGCTTTGGGCCGCCGGGACCGCACTGTCCCGGCGGCCGCGGCGATGCTGGCGGCCGCCGGCGCCGGCGTCATCGCGTCCACCCTCGCCCTTCAACAGCACGCGCCGCAGCCACCACTCACCGCCGCGAACGCAGCGGCCCCACCACAGCAGCCTGCCTCGGCAGCACTCGCCGGCGAACCCGGGTCGTCGGCGCCCCCGCTTGACTACGCCGCACCGACCCGGATCCAGATCCCCGCGATCAAGGTGAACGCCGCGATAATCCCGATCGGCCTGCACGAGGACGGCAGCCTCCAAGCGCCCGTACTCGGCCCGGACTACGACAAAGCCGCCTGGTACACCGGCTCCGCCGCACCCGGCCAAGCCGGAACCGCAGTCATCGAAGGCCACCTCGACTCCGCCCGCAGCGGCCCCTCCGTCTTCTACCGGCTCGGAGCAGCACGACCCGGCGACGTCATCACCATCATCCGTGCCGACCACCACGACGCGACCTACAGAGTCGACACGGTCAGGCGGTATCCCAAATCCGCCTTTCCCACCGACACCGTCTACCGCGACACCGACATCCCGACACTCCGACTGATCACCTGCGCCGGCCACTTCGACGCCGACACCCACCACTACACCGACAACACCGTCGTCTCCGCCACCCTCACATCATCTCGTGGAAGCTGATGTGCCCCGAGTTCGCTGGTGCCGGCCTAACGGAATCTCATGGCGGTAGACGGGCCGGGACACCTCGGCCCACGGTCTGCTTGCCGAGCGCGGCTGTCATCTCCGGGGCCTCTTTGAGGCCGTCGTCGATCTCGCCTGTGATCGTTCCGGCCGGGTACGCCGGGGTTGGTCGCGGGCCGGTGGTCACCATGGGGACAGGACGAGGGCCTGGACGGTCAGCGCGGTCAGCGCCTGTGCGGCCAGCCAGCCGCGTGCCGGGAGGCGGTGCAGGGCGGCGGCGGGGATGATCCAGGCGGCGTAGGGGATCCAGATCCGTTCGACCTCACCCTTGGTCACTCCTGAAAGGTCCAGCGCGAAGGTGCCGAGCAGCGCCGCTCCGACCAGGAGCGCGATCGGCAGGTTCGGGTGCGCGGCCGCTGAGTCGATCTTCGAACCCGTCGACGGCCCTGGCGCCCCCGACCCTGACAGGAGGGCACGGGGGCTCCGCCGGAGCGTGTGCAGCGCCCCCGGGAGTGCGTAGGCGATGGCGGGGCCGGTGAGCAGGCCGAGGACGGCGAAGTCGGCGAAGGCGTAGTAGGCGAAGGAACGCTGCGCCGATCCGCGGCTGATCAGGTAGGTCTCGTGGGTGGCGCGGACCCCGTCCCACCACCAGAACCCGCCGGCGGTGAGCAGGGCCGGGACGGCGCCCAAGCCGCAGGCCAGCGCGACCAGGACCGGGGGGCGCGGGCGGCTGAGCACCACCACGGCCAGCGGCACGGCGTAGAGCGGCAGCAGGCCGTAGCTGAGGTAGGGCAGCGCGCCCAGCAGGATCCCGCCGAACATGGCGGCCACGAGGTCGCCGTACCGGTTGCTGCGGGCGGTCGCCACCGCCAGCAGCGCGGTTCCCCACGCGCCGGTCGCGAGGAAGAAGGCGTCCATCGTGGTAGCGATCCACAGCGCCGGCGGCGCGAGCACCAGGAATGGCACGGCGGCGCGGGCGACCCGTTCACTGGCCAGGCACCGCAGCGTGACGGCGATCGCGATGACCGCCGAGCTTCCCGAGCCGATGAGGAGCACCGCCGCCCAGCCCGTCCCGCCGAGCCCGGCCTCTTGCAGGAGCCACAGCACCAGCATGGGCAGCGGTGGGTGGCCGCGTACCTGGGTGGTGTAGCCGCCGAGCCTGTCGCTGAAGGTCGCCAGCCATGCCAGCGGATCCGGGCTGAGCTGCGGTAGTCCGGCGAGATACTCGGTCGGCGCCTTCAGCGGCTGAGTCAGCGCGTCCGCCCCGTCGGCGGCGGCCAGCGCGACCGCCCACAGCGCCGCGATCGCCCAGGCCGCCAACAGTGCCGTCGGCCAGCGAAGCCGTCGTGCCAGCGCCGGCAGCGCCGCGACGGCGACCGCGGCCACGGCCGCGGCGGGCAGCATCTGCCAGGTCAGCAACCTGGCGTGGGCGAACAGCGGCGGGAGCGGGTCCTCGGGCGCCAGTCCCGCCCGTCGCCGCCACCACCCGACGGCGAACGCCGCGGCGATCCCGGCGGCCCACACGGCCACCGCGATCCGGCCGGCTCGCCGCGCGCGCGGTCCGGGCGGGCCGGTTCCGGTGTGGCGCGGCCGGGGATCGGTAAGGGTCACGGCCGCCCAGCCGGACGGGGTGCCAGCGCTGGACGGAACGTTGCGGAGCGCAGGGCGACGAACCACCGATCCGCCTCCTGCCAGGTTCCGGTGATGGTCGCGGCGCAACCGGTGGCGACGCCATGGATCGCATCGACCGATACCCGCGCCCAGTTGAACCACTCGCCGACCCTGCCGGGAGCGCGCAGCCGCAACGGCTCGATCTGGGAGTCCGACCCCGGTGGTCCTACCTCGATCAGGACGCGTCCGCCGGGGGCGAGCAGGTCGAGGACCCGCCGCAGCAGCGTCTGCGGGTCGCCGCCGATGCCGATGTTGCCGTCGGCCAGGAGCGCGGTGTGCCAGTGTCCGGTGCCGGGTACCAGCCCGAACACGTCCCGGCACAGCGCGGGCCCTCCTGCCTGGACCGTGAGCGCCACCGCGTAGGGGACGACGTCGATGCCCAGCACGGGGACGCCGCGCTGGGCCAGTGCCACCGTCAGCCGTCCTGCTCCCGACCCGACGTCCAAGGTGGTGCCCGCGCACCGGGCCAGCAGTCCGCCGTCGCCGGGCCGCAGGGTCAGCCAGTCCTGGATCGGCAGCGGCCGGCGGCTCCCGTCGGAGTGCTCGATCTCCACCGGTGCGCGCCCTTGCAGCGCTTCCTCGTACAGTTCACCGATCACGCCGGGATGCTCCTGACTCCGAGCATCCGCACCGTCGCCGCGAACCGGCCCCGCCGGGCGGAGGCGGCGACGGCGGCGGCGTCGGCGGCGGTGTCCACGTCGGTCAGCTCCGGCAACAGCCTCACATCCAACCCGGCCGCCTCCAGCCGCGCTAGCTGCCGCGTGCCGGTGTCGGAACGCGACATCGGCACGCCGTACAGCAGCCGCACGTCGGGGCGGCGCAGCCCCAGCAGCCAGAACCCGCCGTCGCTTGCCGGCCCGTACACCGCGTCGGCTCGGCGCAGGGCGCGGCACGCGCGGGCGAGGAGCGCGGGCGTGACCTGCGGGGTGTCCATCCCGATCAGGACCAGCGGGCGGCCGTCGTCGGCGTCGGCGAAGGCGTGCGCGAGCCGCTCCGCCAGGCCGCCGCCGCGCTGCGCGATCACATGGAACCCCTCCGGCAGCCACGCCCCGGGCGTGCCGGCGAGCGCGAGGGTGCGGCGGCCGGCGGGAGCGGCGGCGACCGCGGCGAAGGTGTCGGCCAGCGCCGCCTCGGCCAGCGCCGCGGCCTCGGCGGGAGTGTAGGCGGGCGTCAAGCGCGTCTTCACCTGCCCGGGAAGGGGCTCCTTGGCGATCACGACCAGGTCCGAGGCCGGCGCGGCGCTCACGGGGTGACCTCCAGCAGGACGCGACGCATGTCGCGGACGGCGCGGACTGTACCCCCCAGGGTCCCGGTCACCTTCGAGGTCCCGGTACGGGGACGATAGGCCACCTCGACCTCGGCGATCCGCCACCCCGCGCGGGCAGCGCGCAACACCATCTCCAACGGGTAGCCGAAACGGCGGTCCGCCACGCCCAGCGCCAGCAGTTCGGCGCGGCGTGCGGCGCGCATCGGGCCGAGATCATGGAGCCGGGTCCCGGCACGCCGGTTCAGCGACCGCGCGAGCACCGCGTTGCCGAGGCGGGCGTGCGGCGGCCACGCGCCACGTCCGACCGGACGACGGCGCCCCAGCACCAGTCCGGGCCTGACCGGCTCCTCGGCCTTGCTCACGGATTGGAGTCCGTCAAGTGCGCCAACCAGCCGGGACAGTTCGGCCGGGTCCAGCGAGGCGTCGGCGTCCATCACGCACACCACCTCGCTGCGGGCCGCCAGCAACCCGGCGTGGCAGGCGGCGCCGAACCCACGCGTCGGCGCCGCGACGACCTCGGCGCCGCGGTCGGCGGCCACACGAGCGGACTCGTCGGTGGAGGCGTTGTCGACCACTAGGGCACGGAATCCCGCGGGCATCCGCGACAGCACCCACGGCAACGCCTCCGCCTCGTTGAGACACGGAAGCACCACGTCGATCACATGTCCGGCGCTACTTGCATTCATGCGATCACCCCCGTTACGGGCTGATTGCGTGCCCGCATAGCAGTCATATAATCACCAGGAGTAAGATCTTTGCCGCAGGACAGCCGCGCGAACCGCCCTCGGTTCGAGCCCGAGCCCGCTGGTAGGCAGGCAGCCGGCACAGTTGCCACGTGCGCCTCGGCAGAGTGCCGTCGGCGAGGAAGTGGGCATCGCGATCAGTGACCGGCCTAGGAGCGGTTCCGTGCGCCGACTCCAGCGCACGCGCACCTCGGGCGCTCCAGCCCAGATCACCGCGATCGCCCGTCGCCCGTTCCTCTCTGGCGCCATCGACCCCTCCCGGGCCAGAGGTGTTCCGGCCCTCTCCAGTGATTCGGAGCCGGAAGAGGCGCGGCTTGCTCGCTACGCACCAATGTGACTCACATCACTTCCGCTGTGGACCCGCTGCGGCGTGCGCACTCCGCCGCCAAAAGGTTGTTGACCGGTCGGTCCTCAACGAATCGGATGACCGGTTCATTGCAGTCTGGCCAGTAGCAGCGCCTACCGCACAGTGAGCCTTTTCAGCGGCAGTTGGGTGTGTGATGATCACAGCTTGATCGCGGGCGGCGTGGGCGGTGCCGGACGTTGAGAAGCCCCTGGTAGGACGGTTGGTCTCTCACAACGTCCCGTTCCCACCAGAGGCTTCACGTGCTTTTGTACCGTGCTTCGCTGTCGTTGTCACGTCGGACCCTGGCCTACGCCACCGGTGTCGTCCGCCGCCACCGCCGGGCTCTGGGCAGCAAGGGCCGGTGCCTACCTCCGGGCATGCAGGCTCTGATGACCCTGGTCTACCTGCGCAAGGGTGAGACCTACGCCGAGTCGGGCGCCGGATTCGGAGTATCGACCACCACCGCGTGGCGCTATGTCAACGAGACCGTCGACCTGCTCGCCGCCCGATCGCCCAGGCTCGGCGCGGCCATGGCCAAAGCGGTCAAAGCCGGGCTGCCGTACCTGGTGCTGGACGGCACCCTGATCTCGATCGACCGCGTCGCCGCCGACCGGCCCTACTACTCGGGAAAGCATCGCCGCCACGGCATGAACCTCCAGGTCATCGCCGCACCGGACGGGACCTTGCTGTGGGTGTCGGGACCGCTGCGCGGATCGGTCCACGACCTGACCGCGGCCAGGATCTGGGGCCTCATCCGAGCACTGGCCGCCACCGGGCTACTCGTGCTGGCCGATAAGGCCTACCAGGGCGCCGGCGTGCACATCCTCACGCCCTACAAAGGACGTGACAAGCCCGAGCGCCAGAAGGACGCCAACCGCGCACACGCCAGGCTCCGCGGGCCCGGCGAACGCGCGAACGCCCAGCTCAAGTCATGGAGGATCCTGCGGAAGCTGCGCTGCTGCCCCAACCGCGCCGGACACCTCGCCAACGCCATCCACACCTTGCAACTCCGCGAGACCGCATCACGCTGAAAAAGGCTCAGTGCATGCAGGGCTGCTGTGACCCCAGCGTTGTAGCTATGGCCGCGCTCTGCCATGGCTCTCCCTCGACGAGACTCTGCCGGTGCCCAATTGTTGCTACGGGCACTGACAGAACTTCACTGCCTAGCAGTACTTGCTGCTGAGCGTGCACTAAGATCCTTACCCTGAGTGCGCCGACGCCCGTCGCACGCCGCGAAGACACTGCCCATGTACCAATGCGCCACACTTTCTTCACCCTTTCCTGCGCCGACCACGCCCTGTCAGTCCCTGCATGCGATGTAGAGGGGTGCAAGGCCGAGTGCCAGAGGTGCGCATTGTTGACGGTGAGGTGGTCACAGCGCCCGAAGTGGGCGCGGATCTCACTTCAATCTCGGTGATGGCAGCGTTCGCGATCGGCGATGCCCGGCCGCAGCACGTTCGCTGAGGTAGAATGGTGTACGGCCGGTTACGCCCCGACCGTGATTAGAAGCGGTTTCCCGATGGGACACCAGCGGGGCCATGTGCTGTCGGTGCGTGTCGCCCCTCGGACACATTTTTGTACATGATCGCCCGGTTCCGCTCGGGTGATCACTGTTTTTCGGGGCAGGGTCGTGGATGAGGGGGAGCCCGAGGTTCCGGTAGATCTGGACCTTGTCCGCAGGGTCGGCGGTGCGCAGAACCTTGAGCAGGTCGCCGAACGTGGTGGTGAGGGTCACGATCTCCTCCTTGGTGAGGCGGTGGGGCCGCTCTCCGGTGATCTCGCGGAGCCTGGCCTGGTGGACGGCGCGTTGGGCCTGGATCTCGGTGATCCAGCCGGACACGACGGCCGGGTCACGCCACTACAGCGGCAGCCCTCGCCACCATCCGAAGTCGATCTTGATCTCGCTGACGGCCACAGGGAGCCTTCGAACAGCGGAGAGGATGTCGGTTAGCCGGACGCGGAGAAAGCGAAATCGCCACAGATGGCGATGATGACTTCTGCTTAGGCAAGATCACCGAAACGGCCATCGTAGCTGCCGGAGCTGCTCTTCCTCGCCCTGCCCCGCTTCGAGCTTCGGCCTTGGTTGGTGGCGGCTTCCACGATGGGCTCGACTCCGAACGATCTCTCGCACTCGAGTGGCGGCCTCGACGGGATCTTCATGCTCCCATACTCGTACCACCATCCAGCCGGCTTCGGATAGCTTCCGCTCGGTCTCTCTGTCCCGTTCACGATTGCGCTCTATCTTGGCGGACCAGAACTCGCTATTGCGTTTGGCGGGGCGATGATGTTCAGGGCAACCATGCCAGAAGCAGCCATCGGAGAAGACTGCGACCTTCGCGCCAACGAACACCAAGTCGGCAGTCCGTCGAATCTCCGGGATGGGACGCCGGTCGATGCGGTATCGAAGTCCAAGCGAATGGACAGCCGACCTCAACGCGAGTTCCGGCTTGGTATCCCGGCTGCGATTACCGCGCATCACCGAACGAACTGCAGGCGAACTCGCCCAGGATTCCGTCGGCTCTGGTGTCTCTTTGAGAAGTCCCTTGGCCGCTGCCATCTTCCATGCTTGCGCCAAGTTCTTCGCCCGTGTTTCTTGGTCTACCTCACCAACGTACACCTCAGGCGAGCGTCCCTTATCTGACCAGCGAAGATAGGCTCGTATACGCCGGTTCTTGCGCGGCAGCCGCAACGCGATTGACGCGCACGCGATACGCCCATCATCAAGATCAACCATGCGGCGCTCACGGCCACCCGCCGCGCGATCCTGCTCCGCGGTCCGCGCGGCCCTGTTTTGCCCTGGTCGCCCCTTCCAAGCCCTGTCAGGCGGCGGCTTATCCTTCCAGCGTCCGGGGTCAGCGCTTTCGAGAGCGGTCACCGCTGGGCCTCTGCCTCGTCGAGTACTTGGGCCACCGCCTTAGCGAAGACCTCGCCAAGCAGGACGGGCACCGCGTTGCCGAGTTGCCTCATCTGCTCACCGCGGGGCCCCTCAAGCTTCCACGTGTCGGGGAAGGTCATGACGCGTGCCGTCTCGCGGACCGACATGTAGCGGTGAGTCCCGTCGTCACGCAACATGACGGACTCACCTCCAGGTACCCCGTGGACACCGGCCTTGACGGTCTTGGCGGGACGGTCGAGCACGTTGGGGGTGTGCCCATCATAGATCCGGGCGCCGGGCCAGCCAATATGCTCTGTTACACCCCGGACCTTGCGAGGTTCACGGTTCAGCTGCTCATCTTTGATGTCTGGAAGCTTTGGCTCATTCTCGAAGTTGCCGGCGATCGCGTCACGTAGGGTTCTCCACGGCTTGAGGCCGTCGGAAACTAGAGCCTCAGGGGGGAGATCCGCCATGACTTTCTCCCGAACCTTCTTCCTGACTTTATGACGTTCCCAGTACTCTCCATTGGTCATGGAATGTATGAGGGCGTCGTTCGAGTGAGTCTCCGAGACAAGTTTTTCAAATTTTTCAAGGTCGACACCGAGGTCGGCCCGAAAGGCCACAATGATGATTCTGTGCCTAATCTGAGGTACACCGTAATCCGCCGCGTTCACGGGCTTCATAAAGACCTGGTAACGTCGGCGTGAATCAGAGGAACCGTCTTCGATACGCCGCCGCAAGATCGCGTCATGCTCTTGCCAGGCAGCACTCTCACTGCGCTCCTCGAAGGGTAGTTGCATCTCTCGGAGAATGTATTCAAAGTATGGCTTGAAGGAAGGGCGCAGCAACCCTCGAACATTTTCACATATAACAGCCTTGGGTTCCATTTCGCGGATAGCTCGAAACATCTCAGGGAACATGTTTCGTTCATCCTCGTCACCTTTGGCTACGCCGCCAAGGCTAAACGGTTGACATGGGGGGCCGCCAGCCAGAATATCAACTTTATCCTTCAGGTGGTCAAAATCGACCTTGCGAATGTCGCCGGACTTGAGCGGGCAAGGCTGACCGGGTTCGGGGATGTTCGGGACTTGTCCCTCGTCTAGCAGTTTGGCCCCGTTTGCTTGGAGCGTCTCACAGGCCCGCTTGGCGAACTCGTTGAACAGGAGCGGCCGGAAGCCCGCTCGCTCGACCGCCTGGGCCAGCCCCCCGCCCCCAGCAAACAACTCCACGCTCGTGCGGTCGTTGCCTGCCCCCTGCTCCTGCTCAGACATGGCGAAAGCATACCGCGGAGTTGTGGATCTTGCGACCCGCCCGTCGAAGAATTTTCAGGTCATACCGCTCCACCGACAGCAGCGCGCGCCGGGCCGCCACGAGCGTTGTGGACAACGCGGCGCGCCTCCCCGTCTCCGGGAGTCAGCCCGCCTCGTCTTCAGCGACTTCCCCGTGCTCCGCGTCGAGAACATTGCCTTCCGTCGCTTCCTCGGGATCAGGCTGCGCGCTAGCCGTGTCTCCGCGAGCGTCCACCCAGTCGTTCGGGCCGATGTCGACACCGAGCGCGGCGTTCTCGGCGATGAACGCGTCCACCCTGTAGACACGGAGGCGCTGGTCGCTCGCCCCCTTCTTCGCGGGAGACCAGATCATGTTCGCGCGCCGCCAACGCACCGCTCGAACTCGAGCCTCGCGCTGCGGATCCTCTTCCGGCAGAAGAGAGATCGCGATCCCGTCGCGGATACGATCTTCCATCTCCGCGCGGGTGAAGCGCCGGTTGCAGGTCCGGTTGGCCGCGCGAGGCCGTCCAGGATGAATCGTGTCCCAGATGGATCGAGCGTTGGTTCGTGCGGTTCCGGATGGGTTCGCGCCGAACCCGGGTATGAGCGTGTTCCAGAGAACGGGAGAGTACGCGCGGAGAAGCGCTCGCTCGCCGAGGACGATCCATACGTCGTCGAGGGGCAGGATTCGCACGTCGAAGTCGGTCAAGTTGAGGTTCCCCCCGCAGTCCTCTGCCGACGCCTCTTCGAGGCTCACCCGGTGCTTGCCGACGATCCGGTCGTACAGGGCGGGCTTCGCCTCGTCAGGAGGATCGCCATAGCTGCTGTTCCCTGCTTCGGCCTTGCCGACGTACACCGGAACGTCGCCGTCCTTCAACCGCTCGTAGAGTGGGAGAGACCCCGTGTAGTAGAGCGCGTACAAACCGGCTCCAGGGAACGAAGGAAGAGACTTCAGGGGGATCCGAGGTTGGTCGTCCAACGCCTCTCGAAGATTCCGGCTCAGTTGATCCAAGCTCAGTGGATCGAATCTGTCGCCGATCTCCTTGGGACGCGCGGGAGTGGAGTTGCGGCTGATCCGAGAAGGCATGATCAGAGGCTATCGCGAAATCCCTGACAGAAATCAATCTTTGAGTCAACCCGCCTCTGTCCGTCCAGCGCGATGAGCAGCCCCTGACCTAAGGTGATGTGAGCTAGTTCGTCACCTCGCCAGGCGATCGTCACCTCGCCAGGCGAAGGGCCCGAGCGAAGGGCCTCCGCGGGAGCGCCGAGCGAGAGGTGCGGCTGGAGCGATTCACCTCTAACACAATTCGCATAAATATGCAAGAACAACTGCAACCTCGTCGGTCCCACCGCATATCATCGGTGCCAACTCGATCCCGATGCTTGCGCGCGCCACCCTTCGGCGGTGCCGAGGGGTGGCGCGCCCAGCCGAGGATCAGAGACAGGAGGGCCGTTGAAGATCACACCGTCCTCCCGCATCCTCCGGATGCTGGGAGAGATTGAGTTCGATGAGTGGCAGTGCGTCGCCGAGTTGGTGGACAACTCCCTGGATGACTTTACCGAGATCGTACGCTCGGGAGTGCCTTGGGCCGGGGGCTTCAAGATCAGTGTCGCACTGCCCAGTCCCGGAGCCAAGCCCTCTGACGCCGTCGTGAAGGTCACGGACACCGGGCGCGGCATGAGCTACGAACGGTTGGAGCAATCCGTCCGGGCCGGGTGGTCCAGCAACGATCGATTCGACAAGCTCGGTCTCTTCGGCATGGGCTTCAACGTCAGCACCGCTCGTTTGGGGCGTCGCACACGAGTTCTGACCACCCGGCCAGGGGACGATCAGTGGATCGGCGTGGAGATCGACCTCGACCGTATCGGGGATGATTTCGAGGCCAGCGACATCACTGAGCCAAAGACGGACCTCAACGAGCACGGGACTCGTATCGAGATCAGCGGCCTTCATCCCGAACGCGCTGACTGGCTTCGGCGCAACGCGAGCAACCTCCGTGACACGCTGGGGCGCACCTACTCATGGATCCTCGACAACCAGCCCTTCGAACTCTGGGTGCAGGGACAGCGAGTCAGGCCACGGCGCCACTGCCGGTGGGGTGACGACCGGCACGTGATCTACGGCAGCGGCGCCTCCTCACAGAAGATCCCTGCCTACATCCCCATCGATGAGACCTTCGAACCAGCGGAAGCCTGCGCCAATTGTGGAAACTGGCAGACGCCTGACAAGGGAACGTGCGACCAGTGCGGTGGCGACCGCCTCACTCTGCGTGAGCGGCGGATCCATGGCTGGCTTGGTGTCCAGCGCCATTTGGACAAGCGCGAATTCGGTATTGATTTCCTACGCAACGGCCGCAAGATCCTCCAGTGGGACAAGCGGCTGTTCGACTGGAAGAACCCCAATGACCCACTTGGCGCTGTGGACACCGAGTATCCGATCGAGCTAGCCAACCAAGGAGGCCGGTTGATTGGAGAGATCCACCTCGATCACGTGCCGGTCACTTACCAGAAGAACGCGTTTGAGTACAGCGACCGCGGCTGGCGTGCCGCCGTGGACTTCTTGCGGGGGGTCGGTCCTCTTCAACCCGAGAAGGCCAAGAGACTGGGCTACCCAGAGAACACAAGCCCGCTCGGGCTCCTCTTCAAGGGATACCGGAGGAACGCGGCGGGGATGCGTTGCCTCGTCCCAGGTGACGGGACCCGGCCGATCCATGACTTGACCCGCCGCTGGGCGCAACTCTTCCATCGAGGAGACTCTGAGTTTCAGAGTGATCAACGGTGGTGGGAAGCCGTGGTCAATCACGAGGAGCAGAGCAAGAGGGCCAAGCTCGCGAAGGTCGAGGGGGTCTCCCAGAACAGGCCTGATGAGCTCGCCGTGCTGGAAGCACTCGGTGTCAACTCCGACGGCGCTCCCGATGTAGCGAGCGACTCGGCTCTAGTTCCGCCCAAGGCCGTGGCGGCATCACCCAAGCCCTCGAAGGAGACCGCCCAGGAACGAATCGAGCGTTACCACGCCGACTCCATAATCGTTCCTGAGCTGACCCGGGACTTCGGAATCCCGCGGGTCGGTGACCTTGTCGTCGAGACCCGCAGGCTCAGGACGCTCAGCCTCCGCGACGACAACGGACAACCCACACCCGCGCTCCTGGTCCAAGGACCCGGCGGCACCGCGACTGCTTTCCTGGACCCCGCCCACGACGCTTTCGCGAAGCTGGGAGTCGACGCGGCCGAACTACTGGTAGTGGAGATCGCCGCAATTCTCAAGGTCAAGGCTGATAGTGACCTCACCTACGCCCAGTTGGTCTCGTCACTCCGGGCCCACAGCCTGCCCGACTCGGCGCTGCGTATGGATGTGGTCTTCAGGCAAGCTCGGGAGTTGCTAACCGACGTCCGCAGGATGATGGCCGCCAGGATCGAACCCGATCCCGGGCGAGCCTTCCAACACCTGTCCCCCGACGAACTGACGGCCACAGAGAACGAGATGATCGCGAACGGTCAGGTCATGCTCACTCAGAAGCTTGGGGAGACTGGGGAGTTCCTGCTGTACGCTCCGCCTCTCTTCACGGTGAAGTTGTTGGAGGAGTGGCCTGAGGCATTCATGGACGGGAAGGTCTTCGCCGGCCCGTACGCCTCGCTCTCCTCCCCTTCGGCGCAGCGGCTCAGCCTGGCGAGGTTGTCTGGCTACCTCAACGACATCGCGACGTTGGTGAGCTTCACTGTTGACCTCGGTCCGCAGCAGCTTCAGCGGACCAGGCTCAGTATCCAGCTACTCGCCGACGAACTCGTGGCGGAAGCATGACGGGTGGGCTCCTCTCGGCCGAGGCTCTCCTGGAAGGAGGGCCTCGCGGACTACCGCGCGCGGTCGAGCGCGCACTGTGGCACCTGGGTTTCGTCGACGTGCGTGTAGTGGATGGCGCCGGTGACGGTGGCGCTGACCTGCTGGCGGTGCGCAGCCGTGAGCAGTGGGTCTTCCAATGCAAATGGTCCGCGAACCGGCCAATAGATCGCGAAGGTGTGGACGACCTTGAGCGAGCCCACACTCGCTATGGCGCCGACAGGTCGGTGCTGGTCACCAACACGGGACTCGCGAGATCAGCCGAAGAGCGCCGACGCGCGCTCGAAACGGTTGGCATCAAGATCTCGGTATGGGACGGCCCCACGCTGGGGGCGATCTGGGAGCGCATGCCCGATCGGGTAGCCGAGCAGTATGAGTTGCGTGGCTACCAACTCTCGGCGGCCGAGGCGATCCTGGCCGACCTGAACGGCACCGGCAGGGCCCTGCTGGTACTGGCCACCGGGTTGGGCAAGACCGTTGTCGGCGGAGCGGTTATCCGTCGGTACCTCGAAACGGATCCGAAGCTACCAATCCTCGTGGTCGCGCACACCAAGGAACTAGTAGAGCAGCTGGAACGGGCACTGTGGCGACATCTGAGCAAGGCCATTCCGACACGCCTTCTCACAGGCGACAACAAGCCACCCTCGTACGATGGCGTCCTAGTCGGCACGGTCGAGTCGGTCCTTGGCGTGGTCCGCGCGGGCTGGCGCCCGAGTCTCATCATGGTCGATGAGACCCATCACGTCAGCGAGAACGGAAGGTTCGCGGATCTGCTAGATCTGTGTGGCGACGCGGCCCAGTTCGGAGTGACCGCTACCCCGTGGCGTGGCGACAAGTTCGATATCACGGCACGTTTCGGCCCAGCGAGCTTTATGATGGGTATCGCCGAAGGGATGGCCGCTGGATACCTTTCCGCAGTCGACTACAGGCTCTTCGTCGACAACCTCGACTGGGAGACGGTCCGGCAGATGAGTCAGCATGGATACTCGATCAAGGAACTCAACCGAGCCCTGTTCCTGCCTCAGCGCGACGAAGAGATCGTCGAGCAGTTCCGGGAGACGTGGCGACAGACCCCGGACCCACGGGCCATCCTGTTCTGCCAGACCATCGAGCACGCGGAGCGGATCGCTACGTTGCTGTCCTTGTCGGACACCGCGTGGCACCGGGCGTCCTTCCTGCATAGCGGGCTGCCAAGACAACGGCGCCAGATCCTGCTGAACGAGTTCCGGCTCGGCCGAGTGCCGATCATCACCTGCGTCGACGTCTTTAACGAGGGAGTCGACGTCCCCGACGTCAACCTGATCGCTTTCCTACGCGTCACTCATAGCAGACGGATTTTCGTACAGCAGCTCGGACGTGGCCTACGGCTGAGCCCAGGCAAGAAGGCGCTCAAGGTATTGGACTTCGTGACGGACATCCGCCGAGTCGCCGCCACACTGGACCTCAAGCGCTCACTCGAAGCCACCGAGGCCGAGCATCTCCGGCTCCGACTTCCGTCTGGGTCCCGTATCGAGTTCAACGACGAGACTGCGGGCACCCTCCTCGACCACTGGATCCAGGACGCCGCAAGCCTGGAAACCGCAGCCGACGAAGTACGGCTTCAATTCCCCCCACCCCTCTAGGAACCCTCCTGTGACAATCAACCAGCGACTTCAGGGCAAGATCGTTCGACGTCTTTTTCAAGAGGCTGAGGAGATCGACTGGATCTACCTTCCTGACCAGAGGCGGACCGAGACGTACAACCAGTGGGTGCAGAACCCTGAGATCGGAGGGAGGCTGACAGAGTTCATGCCCGCCGCACAAGCGAGGGTTTGGATCAAAGACGGCCCCATGAAGGAGTTCGCCCGCGCCAGATTCGGTGTGGGGACCTACGCTCAGTACGTATCCAACCCCACCGCTGGCGCCAACCAACTGGTTCGGAGCGCTCTCGGCGAAGACTGGGAAGCGGACATAGAGACCAGGAATATCAAGCCTCTTCGACTCCGTGTCTACAAGGGCGAGGAGG
Source organism: Actinomadura terrae (assembly GCF_022751215.1). GTDB lineage: Bacteria > Actinomycetota > Actinomycetes > Streptosporangiales > Streptosporangiaceae > Spirillospora > Spirillospora terrae. The sequence goes on from NZ_JAICDG010000004.1 coordinate 397,394, forward strand.
AAGTCATGTTCACATGGGCTCCCTTCAAAGACTTCAAACACCTCGTCTGGGCTGCGATCAAAGCCAAAGCCGAGGGCAATGAGATGCCCTGGGTCTTGTGCGCACTAGGCTCCTTCGAGAACCCGATCCCCGAAGATATGAAGGCATTTCACCGTCGCGTTGCCCAACAGTGCCAGGTACGAGTGGTTCACGTGGAAGGGGTCTGAATGCCAGCGTTCCAGAACCGACTGTTCGTCGACGCTCACTGGTTGTCGACGGCATGGGCGGCTCTGGACGATCGGGCTCGAGACATGCTGGCACGCCGTCGCGGCAATCAGACCCTTGAGGCGATCGGGCGCGTTCACTTTGTCACTCGTGAGCGCGCCCGTCAGATCATCCGTACGGCCAGTGAGGCCTTGGTCACAACCGCCCGCGAGGTCGAGGAAGGCTGGCGCGAGCAGATCGACGAGTTGTTCCTTGACGCGCCTGCCGTGCCGGACACCGCACTCCGAGAAATCTTCCCCGACCCGGAGGGAACGGCCCGTTACACACTTCTGCGGGCTCTCGGCTTCGAGAGCCCGCGTACTTGGGCGGGCGCACTTCAGGGGTTCTGGACCCGTCTGCCCGGTGAGCTAGACAAGCTCTTTCGTGACCTAGCGAAGAACGGCCCGTACCGGTCGGCCGAACTCCGTTTCCGCGCCGTCGTCCTTGGCATCCCGGACGCCGTACCGATCGAGTCAGTCGCTTCCCACGAGAAGAGTCCCCTGACACGTGCCGAGCGGGGCGTGTGGGTAAGGCGCGGAGCACGCTCCCGCGATGCCGCATACCTCTGGCTGGCGGAGGAAGGCGCCCCGCGTTTCCTCGACGAGATCGTGGCCGCGCTCGGAGAGGGGCATCGAGCCGTACGGGAGTCCCTACGGAGGGACGATCGGTTCCGCCAGATCCGCCCCGAGGGAACGTGGGCGTTGGAGGAGTGGCCGCTCAACGGTGTCGGCGAATACCGCACCACTCTTGAGGTAGTACTCGCGGTGCTCGCCGAACTCGGCCCGATACCTAAGGCCCGTCTCATCACCGAGACTCGGCGACGCTACCCCGTAGGTTATAACCGCGTCGCGCAGTGTCTGCTCAGCGACCGTGTGGGGATCACCGCCGACGGCATGTGGGATCTCGTCGAACGTGGCGCCACGCCCGTGGAGGAGAGTGAACCCAGGCGCCCTGACCACGTTGTCGTTGACCTGGCCGGGAAGGTCCTGGGCTTCAGGATCCCTGTGGATAAGGACCTGCTCCGTGGTAGCAGTGTGGTCATACATCGCTGGGTCACTTGGCACTTGGGGCTGCGCCAGGCCCCAATGTCCCGGACGTTCAACCTCATCGGGACTTCCGGCGATCTGACGGTGACGCGCAATACCAGCGCCGCGCAGGTCTCCAGTCTGCGGGCCCACGTCGAGTCCATGGGCTTGGCCGAAGGGTGCGAACTGGCAGTGGTGCTTCGGCTGGAGGAAGGCTCGGCTCGACTCGAACACGCCTGCGCCCGCGAAACCTGTCCAACTCAATGGCACCTCCAAGAAGCGTGATCCCGAGCTCCCGCGGGAGCGACGCGCAGCACCCAAGCCCCATGAGATTCACAGGTAGCGCAACCTTCATCAATTTCGCAAGCACCCCTTTGCCCTCTCGATCAACAGGAGTACCTTTGCTTTCAAGCTATATCAAGGAGGCCGCTATGTAACCGGAGTGAGCATCAGATGTCACCAGGATCGCCGTCTTCCCGAGAGATAGAGGCGTTCTATTAAGCCTGCACCTAAAGCGGTTGCCGCAGAAATTTCCGCTGCGGCTCGAGCGTGTTGACGTGCGGGTTCAATGCTCCCGTTCATAGGGCGCACGCTTAAGGACAGTCATGGATAATTCGCGCACGTAATCCACGGCACGGGGAGATTCGTTCCACTTGCATCTAGTTCATCCCGGGCCAGGGCGTAACCATAATTCGATGTGCTTGCACACCGGGTTTATTTTCCCATGCAGGTCGGGAGGAAGGGGAACGACCCCTTCCTCCCGACCTGCATGGGAACGCTCGGCCCTCGATCCAACGCTCGGCTCACCACCTTCAGTGAACGCATGGCCTTGATGTCAGAGGCCAGCGCAGCGAGGGGCGGTCCTCCGCGGCGAACGGAGGACCGCCGGACAGCCCAACCACCCCACCGGTTCGTATCAGGAGGTCAGACCACCCATGAATGTGCCTTCCAGCCCGGGAGGAAGTCAAACCCCGCCTGAGAAGCCCCCGCGTCATCCCCGCAGGTGGAGGCGGATGTCCGCCATGATCGGGGGTGCCAGCGCACTGACACTCGCCACCTACCTCTATCCTCCGTCAGCCGCCCTGATCGCCGTCTGGCTCGGGGCGTGGGAAAGCTTCTACCGGCTCTCGCGTCGCCCACCGCAGGACTCAGACGACGACAAGTAGCCCTGTTCAGGACCTCGCTGCCGCCCGGACACTGCGCGACGGAGGCGGCAGCGAGGTGACCGCATCCCTCTTCACCGCGGTGAGGAGGTGCTTCGCCGTGAGGCGCCCCAGGGCAAACTTCGCGGAGGCGGTCGTTGCGGCGGGCCTGGTGTGGATCGCCCCCCGCTGCAGGCGATCCGCGACCTCGGAGACAAGATCACCGCACGGCGGATAGCCCGAGCTGCGGCCGCCCCGCTCGCTCCCGGAACCGAGCGGCCCGTCGAGGGCGCAGGCCCGCGACACCGATCAGCAACGACAGCGCGACCAGATTCGGAGCGTGCGGGCTCATACAATCTGATGGGTCCGCTGCAGGCTATGTGCCAATCGAAATGCGGTGGGACGCGCCGAGCGGTGAATGGGCTGGCCATGTGCTGTCGGGGCGTGTCGCCCCTCGGACACACACCATTTGCACATGTGGAAGCCGGGATGACCTTGGCTTCCACTTGCTGTTTCTGCTCGGTTTCTTTGATCTACTTCGTGGCATGGACGGCGTTGGCGCGGGTGTTGAGGGCGCGAAGCTTGTCGACTGACGTGGGGCCGCGCTTGTGTGGTCGTGTTTAGGGGGTTCGGCGGGCTGTTGTGACTTGTGCCTGCGGCTGGGTGAGCGTCTTGACGGCCGGGGGCGGTTGGGTGAAGCGCAGTGTGTTGCCGGAGGGGTCGAAGAAGGCGCAGTCGCGGACGCCGTCGGGCCGGCTGATCGGTTCTTGCATCACTTCGGCGCCCGCGGCCTCGATACGTTCGAAGGTGGCGTCGCAGTCGCCGGTCACGAAGACGAGACCGCCGCTCAGCAGGCCCCTGGCGATGAGGTCTTCGATGGTCTGCCGGTCGGCGGGTGAGATGCTCGGCTGCGTGCCGGGCGCTTGGAGGAGGACGCGCACGTCCGGCTGCGCCGGCGGGCCGACGCTCACCCGCCGCGTCCCCTCGGATCCGGCGTCGTCGCGTACCTCGAAGCCGAGCACGTCGCGGTAGAAGTCGAGCATCTCGTCGACGTCGTGGACGGTGAGGGCGCAGGACGAGAGCTTCAGGTCCGTGCCGGTCAACCCCGCTCCTTGCCGCTGGCGGAGAGGAAGACGATGTCGAGGGCGTTGATCCGCTCGGGGACGGTGTCGATGGCGATGCGGGTGATCTTCTCGTCGTGGACGGTGAACGTGAAGACGGCCCTCGGCCGGCCGCGGTGCGACCAGACGGCCGCCGGGACGCCGTCGACCAGGGCGAGCCGGGCGGCCTGAGCCCGTCCGGCGAAGAAGGCCGCCACCTCGCGGGCGCCGCGGACCTCCACGGCCACGGCGTCCGGATCGAGCAGGTCGAGCAGGGCGGCGAAGTCTCCACCGCGGGACGCGGCGAGGAAGGCCTCGACGATCTCCCGCTTCGGCGATCGCGCGGCATCGGACGCGTCCGCCGTTCCCCGCACCCGCTGCCGGGCCCGGCTCGCGAGTTGCCGGGCCGCCACGGGAGAGCGGTCGATGATGGCGCCGATCTCGGCGAACGAAAGGGCGAAGACGTCGTGCAGGACGAACGCGAGCCGTTCGGCGGGGGTGAGCTTGTCCAGCACCACCGTCAGCGCGACACCGACCGAGTCGGCCAGCAGCGTCTCGTCCTCGGGGCCGGCCTGGCCGTTCCGCTGCGGCGCGGCCGGCTCGGGCGGCAGCGACCCCGCCGACTCCTCGCGCCGGGCCCGGCGCGCTTCGAGCATGTTCAGGCAGACCCGGGCGACGATCGTGGTCAGCCACCCGCCCAGGTTCTCCACCTGGTCGGTGTCGGCGCGGCTGACCCGCAGCCACGCGTTCTGCACCGCGTCCTCGGCGTCGCTGGAGGAGCCGAGCATCCGGTAGGCCACCGCATGCAGGTGGTCCTTGTGCTCGACGAACCGTTCGCTCAGCCAGTCGGGTTCAGCCATCTGTCACGTTCCTCTGTCCGGTTCTGTCATACCTACTGACCGGCGAAACCACGTCGATGTGACAGCCGGGTCCTGACTCAGGACGTCCGGCCGGTCGTTACATACACCTGAAGCGCAGGGAGGCAGAGTATGAAAGCGCACGTCAGTTCGATTCTTCTCGGTGTCCGAGACATGGACCGGGCCAAGGAGTTCTACACCGAGGGGCTCGGCTGGAAGATCAAGAACGACTACGGCATCTCGGTGTTCTTCGAGTCGGACGGAGCCTCGCCCGTCGGCTTCTACGGCCGCGAGGGCCTGGCGAAGCAGATGGGCACGAGCCCGGAGGGCAGCGGCTTCAGCGGGTTGGTGCTGACCTACGTCGTCCGCAGCGAGGCGCGGGTCGACGAGGTCATGGCGGAGGCGCAGAAGGCCGGCGCCACCATCCTCAAGCCCGCCGGCGCCCTGCCGTGGGGCGGGTACGGCGGCACCTTCGCCGACCCGGACGGCTACATCTGGAGTCTCGGGTACAGCTCCCAGGGAACGGACCAGCCCTACGCGGAGTAGCCGACTCACGGCAGTCCGGGACGGCGCGGCGGGGCGCGCGCCGTGGCCGTCCCGGACGCGGCGATGGACGAGCGGGGAGAGCCGGCTCGGCGGCGAGTCGGGGGGACAGCGGGGAGGAAGATCATGAAGTTTCGGACCCAGGTCGAGCCACCCGAGCCCATGCGGGGGCTCGAAGTGCCACCCGAGGTGGTGGAGGCGCTCGGCGGAGGCGCGCGGCCGCCGGTGACGATCACCGTCAACGGGCATTCCTGGAGGAGCCGGGTGGCCATCATGCGCGGCCGCCACCTGCTCGGCCTCAGCAAGGCCAACCGGCAGGCCGCGGGCGTCGAGATCGGCGAGGAGGTCGAGGTCGAGCTGGAGCTCGACACCGAGCCGCGCGTCGTCGTCGAGCCCGCGGACTTCGCCCGAGCCCTGGACGGCGACTCCGCCGCCCGCGCCGCCTACGACGCCCTCCCGGACGGCCGCAAGCGCGAGCACGTCCGCGCCATCGAGAGCGCGAAGAGGCCCGAGACACGCCTTCGGCGCATCGAGAAGGCCATCGCGACCTTGCGGGGCTGAGGCTTCGAAGCGAGACCCCGGGCAAAATCATCGTTATGGGTCGCCCTGATCCGCGAAGCACCTGGTGACAGGCCGATTCACGAGGGGACGGGTGGTCGTGCCGATGACGCGGGCCATGCGACGTCGTCGATCGAGAGCCACGGCGCGGCGGCCACGGCGGTGGGCGTGAGACCGGTGAACGTCCTGGCCTCGCGGTGGAGGTGGGACTGGTCGACGTAGCCGCTCTCGGTCGCGGCGCTCGCGGGCGTGTGGCCCGCCGCGAGGAGGTGGGCGGCGTGGTCGAACCGCACCAGCCGGGCGGCGCGTTTGGGGGTGATGCCGAGCTGGGACCGGAAGCGGGACCAGAGGCGCTTGCGGCTCCAACCGACCTCGCCCGCCAGGTCGTCGACGCGCACGCGTCCCCGGCTGGTGGACGTCCGCCGCCAGGTGTGGGCGACTTCCGGATCGACCCGTGAGCGGGCGTCCAGCCGCCGTCCGAGGAGCTCGGCCGCGATCGCGAACCGTTCGTCCCACGACGCGGCGGCGCGCAGCCCGTCCTCGGCGCGGCGGGCGTCGCGGCCCCAGAGCTCTTCGAGGGGCGCCATCGTCCCACTGAGCTCGGTCGACGCGCCGAACACCGCGGCCGCGACGACGGGCTCCAGCCTGAGCTGGAGGTATTCGCCCTCCCCGCGCCCGGCCACCCGGAACTCGCCGGGGAGGAGCCCGACGACGATGCTGCCGCGCTCGCTCTGACCGCGGGCGTGGTAGGCGAGGCCGCCCCCCTCGCCCAGGTCGACGAGCACGGTGACGCAGGGGTGCGGGACCATGGCGATGTCCACGAGCCCCGGGGCGCGGGAACCGAACCCGGCCATGCTGACCCCCGGCAGCCGGTCCGCCGGGCGCGGGACCGCGATGTCCACCCGCGCCCAGTCGGGAGGTGTCCCGATCGGCGTCACGGGACCAGCTTATGCCGGGAGGATCACAGGGACGGTGTGTCGCGGCCCGCCGCCGCGAAGGCCAGCAGCAGTTCGCCGGTTTCCTCCGGCGCTTCGATGATGGGCAGGTGCCCGACGTCGGGCAGCGACTCGACCCGGACGTTCGGGACCGCCTCGTACTGCCGCGCCGACGCCGGGTCCCAGCGGGGGTCGGCCGCGCCGACGATCGCCAGCACCGGGACCTCCAGGTCGGCGAGGCGCTCGGGGACGCTCCGCTCGGTGATGTACGCGGTGTTCTCGCGCATCACCATCCGGAACGCACGGTAGGTGGTCCCCTGGACCTCGGCGACCAGGTCGTCGGGGACGTCCACGGGACGGGCGGCCGTCGCCATGATCCCTTTGCGGATCCACGCTTCCGGACGCCTCGACCAGATGAGCCGGCCGAACGGCGGGCCCAGCAGCACTCGTAGGATCAACGGCTGCGGTAGGAGCGCGTCGAGACTCGGGCCGGTACTGATCAGCGCGATCGACCCCACCAGGTCGGGACGCCGCTCGGCGAGCGCCGTGGCGACGTATCCGCCGCTGGAGTGCCCGGCCGCGAGGACGCGGCCGAGGCCGAGGTCGTCCAGCAGCGCCGCCACCCGGCCCGCCTGCCCGGGGACGTCGTAGGACCGCGCGGGCGGGGATTTGCCACAGCCCGGAAGGTCGACGCGGACGAGGTGGTGGTGGCGGGCGAGCGCCGGAACCATCGGCCCCCACGAAGCGCCCGAGGCCCCCGAGCCGTGGATGAGCAACAGCGGCGGCGCCTCCCGCGGGCCGTCGCGGACCACATGCATCCCATGCGCGTGCCCGACGTCATCTTCAGTCATACCGGGACTATGCAGGGGCCACCGGTCATCGGTCTTGGACAAATGTTCCCGGAGCCATGTGCTGTCGGGGCGTGTCGTCATCGGTGCTGGGGGCTGCCGGAGCGTAGGCCGGGAAGCAAGATCAAACCTTGTCCGTACTGGCGTCGGGTCTCCGTGCAAGGGATCTTGGGCTTTCGCAACGAGGAGGTCGGGGATGAGGAAGGCCGTGTCCATCGCCGGGATCGTCGCCGTGGCCGTGTACGGGCTGGGCGGGATCGCGCACGCTGCGGACGACAAGTACCAGAACTATGCCGAGCTCGCGCAGCACGAGAAGGAGGGCCAGGACTACCGGCGTACGCTCCGCGCGCCCGGCGAGCCGAAGGTCGCGCACATCGCGATCCACGGAGGTGCGATCGAGCCGGGCACCACCCAGCTCGCGGACCGTGCCGCCGCGTCCCACAGCGGTTACGCCTACTACTCGTTCGAGGGCATCAAGCCGTCCGGGAACGGGGACCTGCACATCACCTCGACGCGTTTCGACGAGCCGCGGGGACTCGCGCTGGCCCAGCGGGTCGACTACACCGTCTCCTGGCACGGCGCGGGCGGCAGCACGCCCCTGACCTACGTCGGCGGTCTGGACGCCGAACTGCGCGAACAGGTCGCCTGCCGGCTGGGCAAGGCCGGGTTCGCGATCGCACCGACGTCCCCCGACGACATCGACGGGAACAACCCGCGCAACATCGCCAACCGGAACCGCCGTCACAAGGGCGTCCAACTGGAACTGAGCACCGCCCAACGCAAGGCGTTCTTCACGGACGGCCGGCTCGACCGCGCCTGGATCGAAGACCCGGCCCACCGCACCGAGGCCTTCGAGAAATACATCAAGGCGGTCGACCAGGCCCTCTCCAACGGAGATTGTTGAGAAAGCGGCCTGTCGATGGGCCACTTAGGTTGTGGTCGCACTGGTGGCCCTGGCTATGGCCTATGGGGCTGATTGTTTTCGCTGTTGATGCTCCGGGACGAATGCCTGCCGTTGGGATGCTGTGCGGCTCGTTCGATGGCGGTCTGCACGGCCGCGACGCGGTCGGTGAGGAGGGTGAGGGCTCCGACGGCGCGGCCGACCGGGTCGTCGGTCGCGCCGCCGAGGGCCTGGGACCGCAGGTAGCCGGCCTTGACCTCGCTCCAGCGCGCCGCCTGCTCGGGAGTCGCGCGGCCGCGGAGTTCGGCGAGCTTCAGGAGGTTCGCCTCGGCGTCGCCGGTGAGGGTCTGGGCTTCGGCGGTGTAGTGGTCGTCGACGAGGGTGTCGAGTTCGTCGTCGTTCATCGCCGGGACGATCCGCTCGGCGAGCTTGTTCATGTTCCGGTACGACCCCTGGAACCGGAACGGGGGTTCGGTGCGGGACGCGTCGTTCTGGGCGGACGAGGCGATGTAGGCGTGGTTGACGGCGAGGACGACGTCGCGGGCGCGCAGGAGTTTGCGCAGCACGGAGAGGATCTGCTCCAGCTCCGTCCGGGAGTAGGGGTGGACGAGACGGTCGGGCCGTGCGGACGGGTCGCCCTCCGCCAGCCGGACGAGGAGCCGCAGGTCGCCGGGGTCACGGGCGGACAGCGGCGCGAGGACGGGGTTGGAGGTGAGGGCGTTCTCGATGTAGCTGAGCGCGAACAGGTCGTCGCGTCCGGACAGGACGTCGCCGAGGTTCCAGACGTCGGCGCGGTTGGCCAGCATGTCGGGTATCTGGAAGCGCGTACCCGACTCGGTGTAGGGGTTGCCGGCCATGCAGACCGCGAAGCGTTTGCCGCGCAGGTCGTAGGTGCGGGTGCGGTCGTTCCAGGTGCCCTCGATGCGGCGCTGCGCGTCGCAGAGGGGAATGAACTTTTGCAGCAGCTCGGATGAGACGTGCTGGATATCGTCGAGGTAGAGCAGCACGTTGGTGCCGAGCTCGAATGCGAGGTTGATCTTTTCGATCTCGCGGCGGGCAGTGGCGTCCGGCGCCTGGGCGGGGTCGAGTGAGGTGACGGAGCGGCCGAGGGCGGGGCCGCTGACCTTGACCATCAGCAGGCCGAGCCGTTCGGCGACGTACTCGATGAGCGTGGTCTTGCCGTAGCCGGGGGGCGAGAGGAGCAGCAGCATCCCCATCTGGTCAGTGCGCTTACCGGTTCCGCTGGCGCCGAGCTGTTTGGCCAGGTTGTCGCCGATGAGGGGCAGGTAGACCTCGTCGATGAGCCGGTTGCGCACGAAGGCGCTCATCACGGCGGGCCGGTGTTCGCCGAGGCGGAGCCTGCGCTGTTCGGCGGAGATCAGTTCGGTGCGGTGGCGCTGGTAGGCGCGGTAGGCCGGGACGTGTTCGCCGCGGAAACGGCGGACGCGCGCGAGCGTCTCGTCCAGGCGGAGGTCGAGGCTCCGGCCGGTAATCCTCGGGTGGGCGCCGAGCAGGCCGGTCGCGGTGGCGGTCAGGTCGGCGTGGGAGTCGTAGCGGACGGCGGTGCCGCACACCAGCATGGCGATCACCTCGGGGTGGTCGAGCCGGTCCGCGGCGCCGTAGGAGTCCAGCCACGCCTTGGCGAGGTGGTGGCGGGCGGGGAGCGCGGCGGTGTCGTCGCCGAGGGAGCCGAGGTCGTGGTCGAGTTCGTCCGACAGGGTTCCAAGTGCGGCGCGGAAGTCGCGGAGGAGGTCGCGGGCGCGGGCGCTGACGACGAAACCCGGTGGGGCCGCCGCGAGTTCCTCGAACAGGTACTCCCCCGCCATCGCGTCGGACGGCAGGTCCGTGGCCGCGCAGAACGCGGTGATCGCGGCGTTCAACTCGGCGCACAGGTCGTCCACCGCGTCGGGGCGGCCGAAGGCGGCGCGGGCCTGGGCCAGCGAGGCGGCCCGGACCGTCCAGGCCGCGCGGGCGGGCTCGTCGGTGCCGTGGTTCCAGAAGAGCAAGGCCGCGGCCCGCGCCGCGGCCGGGTACCGGAGCAGGGCGGCACCGGCGTGCAGGCGAAGGAGTTCGGTGAGGACGAGCGCGGCGTCGTGGTCGTGGACGCCCCGCTCGTAGCCCTCGTCGTACCGGGCCGACGCGATGTTCCGTACCAGGTCGGACAGGCCCGCCTCGGTGGCGGCGGCCTCGTGCAGCGCGGGCACGGACGGTTCGCCGGCACCGGTCCCGGCGTCCAGGAGGATCGAGGCGGCCAGGTACTCGGCCCGGTACACCTGCGGAGTCTCCGATATCAGGGGCTGGTCCCAGAACGGCCGGGTCCGCTGGAACGGCTCGTCCCGCACCTCCGCACGGTAGTCGGTGCCCGTCACGGCGAAGGCCATGGTCCCGGCGTGGGGCACGAGGGTGAGTTCGGCCGGACGGGTGTTGACGGCGAAGCGGTGGCGCCCGAGGCGGAGCGTCTCGCCGCCGTCGGCGTAGAGGTCGAGCCGGTCGCGGAGCGCGCGGCCCGCCTCCTGGCGGGCGGCCTTGACCCGGCCGTCCAGTTCTTCGGCGCGGACGTGGTCGCCGAGCGTGCGGAGTTCGGCGGCGACACCGTGCAGGCGGGCCACCGAGGGGTCGGTGGTGAAGTAGGTGTTGACCTCGTCCAGGGAGGTGAAGGCGGCGGCCCTGCGCTGGACGCCGGCGAGGATCCGCTCGGCCGACTCGGTCAGCCGGCCGGCGTGGCGGGCGCGTTCGTCCAGCAGCGCCTGCTTGCGGGCGGTGAACGCCTCGTAGACGTCGGTTCGCTTGGCCTCCAGTCGCCGGAGGAAGTCGTCGAAGTCGGCGAACCGGGCTTCCAGGCCTTCGACGCGCAGGAGCAGGCGTCCGAGTTGCTCGTCGCAGCGGTCGGGGGTGTCGGCCGTGGTGAGCGCGCCGGCAACGGCCTGGTCGAGCAGCGCGTGCTCGGCGGCGAACGCGGCGCGGCCCTCGGTGTCGAGCAGCTCGCGGCGGCGGGCGTCCAGCAGGGCGCGGGCGCGGTTGACGCCGGCCAGCACCTCGCCGATCCGTTCCAGGATCGCGGTGCGGACGGTCGCGTCGGCGATGTCGAGGCCGCCGACGACCTCGATGAGGATCTCCAGGCCCTCGGTCTGCGCGGCCAGCCGCTCGTGCACGGGCGCGGCCGCGGCGGCGGTCCCGATGCCTTCGGCCTCGGCCGCGAGCCGGTCGATCTCGGCGTGGTAGCCGGTGAAGGCGCCCTCGCCGCGCAGGAACGCGACCGCGCCCCGGCCGGTGTCGTCCTGGGCGCCGGCGAGGGCGGACGCCAGCTCGTCGATGCGGTCGTGGTCGGCATAGCGCAGCTCGCGCAACGTCTCCAGGTGGCCTCGGGCGCGGCGCAGCTCGGCGAGCCGGGCGACCCAGGCGTCGGCGGTGTCCGGCTCCTGCCCCCGGACGAGCCGGACCAGCGCCGTGACCGTGCCGGCGGCCTGCTCGACCGCCTCGCGCGCCTGCCCGGTGAGCGCCTGGACGTTGCCGTACTCGGCCAGGACCTGGTCGGCGGTCGCGCGGACCTGGGCGAGTGGGGTGAGGAGGTCCCCGAGCTCCCCATCGCCCAGCCAGTGGTAGAAGTCGGCGGCGCGGACGCAGGCGGCGATGAGCGCCTGGAACATCGGAGCGGACGGCGCCGTCTCCTCGGCCATCCGGGTCACCGCGAGGCAGTCGGAGATACCCCGGACCAGGTCGGCGTTGCCGACGCGCTCCAGCGGTCCGGTGCCGACCGGCTGCGCGGCGGCATGCGCGTCCGAGACGTACGGGGTCCGCCACACCTGCACGGGGTGGACGCGGGACGGCTCGTCGGAGAGCGCGCGCAGCACCACGAGCGTGCCATCGTCGAACAGCGAGTGGCCGTGGCAGGTGATCGGGGCGGCCACCCGCTCGCGGATCACGTTGTAGTGCAGCAGCAGCGACCGGCCGTCCGCGCGGGAATGGAACACGTACAGGACGTCCTCGCCGTTGGGCGAGTGGACGGCCCGCTCGTACTCCAACCCGGCGACCTCGGTGTCGAAGGTCTTGGCGGTCCCGGTGTCGAGGTAGTAGCCGCCGGGGAAGATGATGCCGCGGTCGTCCGGGAGCCGCCGGCACGCCTGCTCGATGCCGTCGAGCCGGACGACCTCCTTGGTGCGGGTGTTGAACACCAGATGCCGCCAGGCGCTCTCGTTGTACGGACGGATGCGCAGCAGGATCAGCGCACCGACCCGGGCATGGAGCACGTCGGCGTCGGCGAGGCTCTGCAACGGCTCGTCGACGGGCTCGGCGTGGATGCCGCTGTCCGTCTCGGTGTCGTCCTCGATCTTGACGATGAGGGTTCCGCCGGTGGTCCCGACGAACACCTCGCCCTCGATGGAGATGTGCGGGTGGCGGCCCTGGACGTGGTCCTCGCGGGTCGTCTCCGTCCAGTCGAAGTCGTGGGACGGCGGGAAGACGTGGTCGCGCTCCCCGCGGTTGTCCAGGTAGCGGACGGTGCCGTCGGCGCCCGCCGACCAGCGGAGCACGCGGACGTCCTCCAGCCGCGGGCCGGTCTGGAAGACCGCCAGGAGCCGGCCGTCCAGCCGCCGCAGCTGGAGCAGCCGGGCCTCCCGGTAGTACCGGTACATCTCGGCGAAGTCGCGCTCGAACCGCGGATCACGCAGAAGCCCGGGCGCCGCGCCGGGCCCTTCCGCCGTGAATACGAAGCCGTCCCCGTCTTCGTCGCGGGTGAGGCGGTGCAGCGCGAAGACGTCGTCGACGCCCGTCTCGGCGCTGAGCCCGGTGACCGAGTTGTAGCCGAACAGCAGGAGCCCGCCTGCCGACACGATGTCGCGGGGAACGCAGCTGTTCTCGGTGCGGATCCGCTCCGTCCCGAGCAGGCGCAGATCGGTGCCGCCGAAGACCTCCACGCGGCGGGCGTTCAGCGCCTCGGCACGCTCGGCCAACTCGGTCGCGTGACCCGCCAGGCGAGCGCGCAGCACCTCGTAGGTGCCGTGGTCAAGCCCGGTCCCGGCGTCCTCGGACGCCTTCGCCTCGGTCACATCCGCTTCCCCGGCGGCGAGCCCGCTCACAGATCCTCCTCCTGTCGTTCCACCCGACCGCACCGGCCCGCCGATGACCTCACCGGCCGTTCCGCACACCTGGACGGGGTCACCGGGCCCGGCCGGTCATTCGTGTGGTTCAGTGCTTGACCGCGTTGGCGGCCGGCGTGGGCATCTCGGCGAAGGACGCCTCGGCGAGCGGCACGTCCCCGAGCGGGACGTCGGCGACGCCCAGCTGCCGGGCCGTCTTCAGCAGTTCGCGCATCTTGCCGGTGTCCGGGCCGCCGGCCGTGATCTCCCGCATCAGCAGCGCCGACAGCGTCAGGTCCCGCACGCCCGCGCTGCCGAGCGAACCCAGCAGCCGCGTGACGTCGTCGGTGAAGCTCGCCGACCCGTCCAGCCACGGACCGGCGAGCGTCTGCGCCACCTCGGAGTTCCGCACGAACCCGTCCACGCCCTTGCCGAGCGCGATCGAGCCCATGAGGCGGTCGAAGAACACGCTCTCGCCGCCGACGATGCTGATGTCGGCCTGCTCCAGCCCGGTCGACAGCACCGCGGCCTGGGCCTCGGCGACCTGCCGCTGGACGTCGATGCCGGCCAGCCGGACCTCCTTCTCCGCCTGCAACCGCAGCCGGTACTCCTCGTGCCCGCGGCCCGCGTCGTCCAGCGCCGCCATCGCCGCCGCCTTCTCGGTGAGCCCCTCCGCCTCCGCCTTCGACCTCTCCCGGACGCCCGCCGCCTCGGCCAGCGCCTTCTCCCGGGTGACGGCGGCCTCGGCGCGTCCCACCTGCTCGATCGCCGCCGCGTCGCGCTCGCGCACCTGGACTTCGGCGAGCCCGGCCGCGGCGGCCTCCGCCTGCGCCCCCTCGGCCAGCCGCGTCTTGGCGTCGGCGTCCAGCTCCGCGGCCTGCCGGCGGGCCTCGGCGAGCGTCAGCTCCTCACGCGCCCGGTGGACGGCCGCGGCCTCGGCCGCCTCGGCCGCCTTGATGCCCTTGACCAGGTTCTCCTGCGCCTCGGCCTCGGCGCGGATGACCACGGCCTGGCGGGCCCGCTCGGCCTCCTCGACCGCGCGCAGCCGCTTGATGTTCTCCTCCTGCTCGGCGACGGTCCGCTCGACCGCGATCCGCTCCCGGATCACCTCGGCGATGTCCCGCTTCTGCCCCTCGACCTCCTTGTCCGCCGCGATCCGGGTCAGCTCGGTCTCCCGCTCGCGGGCGATGACCTCCAGCAACCGGTCCTTCTCGATCCGCTCGCCCTCGATCGCGATGACCCGCTCCCGGTTCTTCTCCGCGACCGCGATCTCGCGGGCCTTGTTCTCCTGCTGGACGCCGAGCTGCTCGTCGGTGCGCAGGTGCGCCGCCTGCGCGCGCAGCCGCTCCTCGGCCTGGACGCGCTGGGTCTCGGCCTCCTCGCGGGCCCGCACCGTCTCGATCTCCCGCTGCTGCCTGAGCTCGGCGTCCGCCTGCCGGCGCTCCAGCTCCAGGATCGCCTCCCGCGCCTCCACGTCCTGGCGGGCGATCTCCTTCTCCTCGTTGCGGGCGTGCTCGTTGGTGCGCACGTGCTGGATCGCGGTGAGCTCGGTGATCTTGCGGATGCCCTGGGCGTCCAGGATGTTGCTCTTGTCCAGCGACAGCAGCGACGTCTGCTCAAGGTGGTCGATCGCCGCGTCCTCCAGGCTGTAGCCGTTCAGGTCGGTGCCGATCACTTCGATGATGTGGTCGCGGAACTCGTTGCGGCGCGTGTAGAGGTCCTCGAAGTCCAGGTGCTTGCCGACGGTCTTGAGCGCCTCGGAGAACTTGGCGGCGAACAGTTCCTGCATCGTCGCCTGGTCGCTGGCGCGGGCGGTGCCGATCGCCTGGGCCACCTTCTTGACGTCCTCGACGGTCTTGTTGACCCGGACGAAGAACGTGATGCGGATATCGGCCCGGATGTTGTCCTTGCAGATCAGGCCGTCCCGGCCGGACCGTTCGATCTCGATGGTCTTCACCGAGATATCCATCATCTCGGCCTTGTGCAGTACCGGCAGCACCACCGCGCCGGTGAAGGTGACGTCCACCCGCTTGAGCTTGGAGACGATCATCGCCTTGCCCTGTTCGACCTTGCGGAACAGCCGGGTCACCATCAGCACCAGGCCGAGGGCGATGAGCAGGGCCACGGCGAGAAGCACGCCGAGCCCGATCGTGATGACGTTCATCGAAATCCCTGTCTACGGAGAGGAGGAGAGACGCGTGAGGATCAGGAGGGCGGACGGTCCGGAGCCATCGCCGCGTCGTACGGCATGACCCAGAAGAACTCGCCGGCCGCGTCGAAATCGAAGATCAGCGCCGTGCTGCCGAAGGTGAGGGCAGTCACCGGAAGGTCCGCTGCGGGCTGCCTGACCTGGACGGTGGCGATGGACCCGTCGGCCGCGGTGACCTCGGCCTGCCCGAAGTCCGGCCCGACCCGTCCCGTGCGGATGACGCACGCCAGGCCCACGAAGTCGCGCAGCGAGGTCTCCGCCCCGTCCTGGAAGACGCGGCGCAGCGGCAGCACGGCCAGCCGCGTCCCCAGCCAGGCACTCACCGACGCCACCACCAGCACGACGACCGAGAGCACGGCCGCCCCGCCGAGCAGCGCCGAGCCCGCCAGGCTGACGAACCACCCCAGCGAGACCAGCAAGGACACCGCCACCGTCGCCGGCACCCCACCGAGCCCGCCCGCCACCAGCAGACCGCCGAAGCCGCCGTCCTCGCCGCCGACACCGGCCCCTGTATCGGTGTCGGCGTCGAGGAGGTCGACCCCCAGGCCGCCGAGCAGCACCAGCGCCCAGTACCCGGCGACCACCATCAGAGAAAAGCTGAAAAGTACCGTCGGAAAACCGAGCACGGCGTCCATGAACTCGCCCATGTGAATGCACGCCTTCGCATCGAGGCCATGACTGATCAGACCGCCGCACCATGTGCGTGGCCAATCCAGAAAAGAAATGAAAAGCGCAGCTCAGCCGAGCGCGACGGCGCTCTGAGACTTAACTATCGGGGAAGGCGGTCGCCCGGAAGGCGACGAGAAGGCCGACTCGCATGGCCGTGACCTCGGTCATCGACATGGGGAGACGTAGCGCAGTGAAGTGGCTCCGGGGAGTCATCCGACCTCCTGATGGGAGACGTATCCTGTCTCGCCGACCAGGCTTCCCGGCACACCAGCGGCTACTTTAGCGCATTCTTGACACCCAGGAAAAGCCCCTTTTCCGCTTCCCACCCGCTAGCAAAAGCGCGCCCGAGGCCAGCCGGCCAGAACCCCGGAGCGGCCCCCAACGGATGCCCAAGGACGACCGGCGGCGGCGGTGTCCTCCGCCAGAGCAGCGCGCCCAGGCCACCGGCGAGGCCTGCGGCGCCAATGGCGCGAGGGCGCCCTGGTCCGCGGTTCCGTATCCGTACGCGGACGCTAACGATCCAGGGGGCCTGCGCGCTGCCTGTCGGGTAGCGGCTCTTCCTGATCGGCGAGGGCGGGGTCGAGGCCCATCTGGCGGTAGAGATCGTGGAGGTGCTGCTCGACGTCGATGCTGGCGTCGAGAGACTCGCGCCTGGCTGTGGATGCCTGCCGGAGGAGCAGGTCCACGTCCAGGTCCGGATCACGGTCCATCGCTCGCCTCCTTCCGGTTCCTGAGTTCCTGACCGAGGCGGCGCCGGGCATGGCGCAGCTGGGAGCGCACGGTCGCTGGCTTGTGGCCGGTCATCTCGGCGATCTCGCCAGGGGAGTAGCCGTCGATCGTCCAGGCCATGATCGCGCACTGCTCGGGCGCCAGCAGGCCGAGGAGTTCGAGTACGAAGCGGCCGTCGGCCTGCTGCGCGGCGACGTCGGGGGAGCCGGCGGTGCGGTGGTGGTCGACGTCCTTGAGGACGGCCTCGCGGATGCGCCGGCTCTTCTCGACCTCGCGCAGGAAGACCCTCTCGGCCACCTTGCGCGTGAAGGCGTGCGGGTACTCGATCTCGGGCCAGGCGCGCACCGCCGCCTGCATGGCCTCCTGCGCCACGTCCCGCGCCTCCTCTCGCTTGGCGCCCAGATTCATCACAAAGTTGATCAGCGGCGTGAAGTCGGTCCGGTAGTAGGAAGGAAAGCCCGTCAGGGACGACGGGTCGAGGCCCACCTTCTTCGGCATGCGCTAGCGCTCCATTCCATGGCTCGGGAGGGTGTTCCTAGAGCGCGCATCACGAAGCTTCCTTTCTAGGGGGAGGTGAGTGGGTGATGCGGCTGGCTGGTCAGGCCCCAGTACTGCCCAGACAGCCGCCCCCGTCCAAAGACCTCACTGATTAAGTACGCGCGGAGGGCTGAACGTGCAGCCCGTCCCCCAAGATTCTTTGAGGACGGGCTGCGGTGGTGTTCACCGGGGACGACGCAACGCGTAGACGATGACGAACACGGTCGCGACCACAGCAGCGAGCACGGTGACCAGCACGGATTGGGAGGTGGCATAGGCGGCGGGCACGCCGACCAGGGCGGCGTTCGCCACGATCACCAGCTTCGCCGGGTCGTCCCCCCGCTGCTCGCGCCGGTGCGGGTCCGGAGTGCCGTCCTGCGGAGGGGAACGGTGTGCACTCGGGTCGGTCTCGTCAAGCACGCCTGCCTCCTGATGCTGGATTCTCGCCGTCGTTGAAGAAGTGCTGACGCGCATCCAGGCGTGCAGCACCACCCGCAGCGTTGTGGCGGCCAAACAGCGGCACAGGGGTGGGGCTTGGAGGGGCGGATCGGCTCTGCTGCCGGGGGTTACTTGGGGGTGGGGTGGGGTGGGGTGGACGGGGCGGGCTTTCGATGCCGTAGGGGTCGGTGCCGTCGAGGTATTGGAGGTGGTGGACGGGGAAGTCCGACAGGTCCGCGAGGAGGGATCTGTCGCAGCCCCATTCGGGCTTCCGGGCTGTCGCCGTCCGGGGACGGGGCGCGCCAGGCGCGGTGGGGTGAGCCGTTGCGGGCGAGGAAGTCGGCTACTCGGGGGCTGCCCTGGTGGAATTCCTGGGCGGTGCTGCCGCCGTAGGCGCCGTGCTGGAAGCGGCCTGCCTGCTCGGACAGGCGCAGGCCCTCGCGCGAGTCGTCGGGGTGGGGTCAGACGAACGTGTGCGCCCGGGGCAGCTCGACGAGCCGTCCGTCCGGGGCCGTTCGGGTGAGTTCACGCGCCCACTTCTCGGTGAGGAGCCGGTCCTCGCGGCCCCGCAGGAGGAGGACGGGGACGGGGATTCCCGCCAGGACGTCCTCAAGGTGGTCATTGAGGGGTCGGCGCGCAGTCATTCCGGTCGGTGCGCATGGCTGAGATCGTCTGGCTTGGGCGGGGCGTTGAGCCGCCATCGGGCCAGCAGCCGGGGGATCGAGCGTCCGATCGGATCGATGGAGGGCTGGCCAGCGCCAACGCGACTGTCGCGTCTGGACGCTGGGCGGCGGCCTGCCGCTGTTGTGCCCGGCCACGATCACCGGGCCGAGATCGGCGGCGTCCAGCCATTCCGTCACGGAGTCGCCGTACTGCGGGATGTCGAGCTCGTGCGGTGGATCGCCGCTGGCGGCGAGGCCCGGCGGCGCGTGGCCAGTGCCCCACGCAGGCCAGCGCGGGGCACGAGGTAGTTCGACACCGCCGTTCCCTGGACCAGGGCGAACTCCGGGACACCCGCCACGGACTCGCCATTGGTCCGCGCCCGCATCCGGCCGTGCGGCAAGTCCCGGTAGGACACTTCGAACCGGTCGGGCGCCCTCGGATGATTGATGTCCGTGGCCGCCCATTACTTAAGCAGTCCAGGGAATGCTCGTGTTGGTTTACGCGGACGTCAGCCGGTCAGGCGGCGGCGCAGGAAGTCCTTGCCCTGCTCCGCGCCCTTGCGGCTTTCGGCCTGGGCGCGGCGGAACAGGTCGGCCAGTTCGTCGTCGCCGTCGCGTTCGGCGTCGGCGATGTAGGTCTCCAGCCGCAGGACGTTGCTCAAGCACTGCTCGACGAACCAGACCAGGTTGTAGTCCTTGTCCTTGGTACCGGTAACCCCGCCTGTTTCCTGCTCGTGTGCCGAGCCCATCGGTCTTCACCGCCTTCTGTCTCAGGTTTTGGCGGCCCTTACCCGTCCGGCCGTGTCTCATGCTCGTCTCCGCGGAGTGCCTGGTGGAGCGCGGTGCGGCAGCGGCGCTGGACGGAAGGCGCGCTGAGCGGGGTCAGGTCTGGCGGTGGCGTTTGGAGCCGGGGACGCCGTAGCCGGGCTTGGGCTGGGGCGAGCTCGGCTGCTGCTTGCCCTTGTGGATGTCTTCCAGCCGCTCCGTGTGGTGGTGCCGGTCGTGCTTGGGCTTGGTGTGCGGCTGCTTGGAGGCTCCCCTGGTCACGTGCTCGGCGCTCGGCGTGGAACCGGCGGCCCGTGCCTCCCTCGCCTTGGCGCGGCGCTGGACCTCGTTCCCCTCCATCTTCTTGCCCGGCATGGGTGTTCACCTCCGCCTAGTCGAATGCGGCCAAAACCAGCCCATACCCGCGAAGTCCCAGGTGAACCGGGTGGTTCGGTCGTTTGGACGGCGGCCGGCGCGGGCAGTCTCGGCAGGGCGGCGCCACGGCACGGAGCGAGGCGGGGGGAGATCATTGTGAGACTCGCTGACACGCGGCAGATCAAGGAAGTGCTCGGGGACCTGGCGTTTCCGGCGAGCAAGCAGGGGATCGTGCAGCATGCGCACGGGAGGGTGCCCGGGACGCGGGCCGAGCGGGCGCTGTCGTCGCTGCCGCTCGGCACCTACGGGAGCGTGGGCGAGGTCGTGCGCTCGCTCCCGATCGACCCGGACCCGGAGCGCAGCCCGTCCGAGCAGGACCATCAGCGCAGGCACCACAACAAGCCCGGCCTCGCCGAGCACATGCGGCACACGGAGCGGTCGCCCATCGAGGACGAGCTCCACCGCGGGGACGAGAGCCCCTGACCTGCCGCTGGGCTGGTCAGGCGTTCGCGGCCAGGCGGAAGCCGATGCCGACCGCGGCCAGGTCGGTGTCGTAGGCGGCGTGACGGCGGGCGCACCGGGCGAGGTCGCGGTCGTGGACGTAGGCTCCGCCCCGGGTGATGTGCGGGTCGGCCGCCCAGTGCTCGACCGGGGGAACCTCGGCGGGTGCGCCCGGGTAGGGGGCGTAGAGGGTCGACGTCCACTCGTCGACGTTTCCGGCCATGTCGAGCACGCCGAACGGGCTCGCGCCGCTGGGCAGGGATCCGACTGGGAGGGTCTGCCCGACGCCCATGTCCACCAGGTTCGCCAGGCCCGTGCGGTACTCGTCGCCCCAGGGGAACTCGCGTGTGTCATCTCCGCGCGAGGCCCGTTCCCATTCGTCCTCTGTGGGGAGTCGAATGTCCTCGCCCAGGCGTTCGGTTAGCCAGCGGCAGTAGGTGTTCGCGTCCGCCCAGCTCACGCCGGTAACGGGATGGTCCGGGCCTGGGGCGTCCGGTACGTGGCGTCCGGTGTCGGTGGCGAACGGCGTCCATTCGGCGACCGTGACCGTGGTCCGGGCGATCCGGAAGGCCGGGACGTGGATGGCGGCGCGCGGAGCCTCCTTCACGAACCACTCGATCGGAACCCCGGTGTCGGCGTAGGCCTCGGCGACCTTCGGCACGTCGCCGGTCGGGGTTCCCCGCTGCACCACACCGGCCGGAATGGGAACCCAGTCCACGGGCCCGATGCCCATGCTTCACCTCCGCTGACAGGCACCATCAGGGTTGATCATGATTGCATCGGCGGGCGGGAGCGTTTCGGGCGGGGGGTGGCACCATCCGGCGGTCGCGGCGGAACGTCATGCGCGCCGCAACACGTGCGGGCTGATGCGGCAGCCGCGCTTTATGCGGTTTCGGGCCAGGGGACGCGTTTCGCGAAGTGCAGCCATACGGTGAATGTCATGAGGACGGCCGCTATTCCGCCGAGCACCATGACGGTCGAGGGAGAGAAATTGTCCACGGTTATGCCTCCGACAAGTGCGCCTGTGGAGAGGGTCGCCTGGAAGGAGGCTGTGAAGAGTACGGAGGCCGCTTCGGGGGCGTGCGGCGCGGATTTGGCGAACCAGGTCTGGGAGCAGACCGGGATCGTTCCATAGCCGATTCCCCAGAGGACGAGCAAGGCCAGCGCTCCCGCGTCCCACCTGCCGAGGACGGGCAGCAGCAGCGTCGCGCAGGCGATCATCCCGGCGGCGATCCCGAACGTGGCGCGCGGGAAGCGTCCCACGAGCGAGCCGCCCACGAAGTTGCCGGCGATGCCGGCCGCCCCGTACGTCAGCAGGAACACCGTGATCATGCTGGAACTCACGTGCGTGACCTGCTCCAAGAAAGGGGTGACGTAGGTGTAAGCCCCGAAGTGCGCCATCACGATCAGGAACGTCAGGAGGAGCCCGACCCTGGTGTTGGTGCCGCGGAACATGCCGCGCAGGACGTTCAGGCGGGTGGCCCGCTCGGCCGGCAGACTCGGGACGAACGCCAGCGTGGCTGCGAGGACGGCCGAGGTCAGCACGCCCATGACCACGAAGCTCACACGCCATCCGGCGAGGTCGCCGACGAGGGTGCCGGCGGGCACGCCGAGCACCGAGCCGAGCGGGACGGAGGAGAAGATCACCGCGGTCGCCCGGGTGACCGACCCGGGCGGCACGAGCCGGTCGGCGAGTCCGGCCGCGATCGACCAGAAGCCGCCGATGGTGATGCCGACCAGCACGCGGGAGAGCAGCATCACCCAGAAGGCGGGCGCGGCGGCGGCGAGGAGGTTCGCGGCGGCGAGCAGGGCCATGAAGGCGCACAGCATCACCCGCCGGTCGAGCCGCGCGGTCGCGACCGTGAGCGTGGGCGCGGACACGGCGGCGAGATATCCCGGCGTGGTCATCATCAGACCGGCCGTTCCGTCCGAGATCGTGAAACTGGATCCGATCGAAGTCAGCAGGCCGATCGGGAGGATCTCGGTGGTGACGATCGAGAATATCCCCATCATGACCGTGACGACGGCCAGCCAGCCCAGCAATGGCGATCGTTCCGTTACGGGAGGGCCGTCGACGGTCGTGGTCGCTGCGGACATGGCATCCATTTCTGTGGTTTCTCGTCAATGGCCGTACGCATCAGTACAGCAGTCGCCAAAGAGGGGTGTCTGGCAGGTTCGCGACACCAACGTCCAGCGGTTCATGGGGTGATTGGTATTTGTGGCGTGGGGCCGATGGATGGGGGAAGCCCGGTGCCCGCGCGGTCGTAAGGGCGATGCGGTCGTCGCGGCCGTGGCGTTCGTCCTGGATCTCGCCGAGCTGCTGGTTCGCGCGGTCGACGATGCCCCCGCGTCCCGGATCGTCGTGGTCGCGGCGGGAGCGTGACGGCCGGGGCGCTGATGGTGCGGCGGCGGCATCCCGTGGTCACGCTCGCCGTCGACGTGCCGAGGGGCATGCTCGCCGGGTCGTGGAGCGACTCGATCAGCACCGTGTCCCTTGTCGCCCTCTACAGCGCCGGCCGGTACCTGCCCGGCGGCCGGGGGCGCCGCCGTCGCGCCGCTGGCGGTCCCGGTCGCCGTCCGGACGGGTGCCGACCGGCTGGCGGACGAGCTGCTCACGAACGGCCTGGTCGTGGTCGTGAGGAAGACCGGCCTCTGACCGCGTAAGGAGGGAGGTCGGCAGCTGGAGATCATGTCTCCTGAAACGCTCGTCCGCAAGCCGGACATTCTCCGACCGTCGGGCACGCGGCGTCCCCTCCGGGGCGCCCGCCGAGAGGAGATGGCTTGGGACACGAACGCTCGGCCCGGTTCGAGGAGCTGTACGAGGCTCATCTCGGGCACGTCACCGGCTACGTGCGGCGGCGGACGGGCGACGCCGACGACGCCGCCGACGTGATCGCCGAGACCTTCCTGGTCGCCTGGCGCCGCCTCGACGACGTCCCGCCGGGGGACGAGGCGCGCTTCTATCTCTACGGCGTCGCCCGCCGGACGCTGGCGAACCTGCACCGGGGCCAGCGAAGGCGCCGGGACCTGACCACGAGGATCGGGCAGCAGCTCGCCGCCGACCTCGCGTCGGCACCGGCTCCGGAACCGGACCGTCCCGAGATCGGCGCGGCCTTCCGCGCGCTGCCGGACGGCGACCGGGAACTGCTCGGCCTCGCGTCCTGGGAGGGGCTCGACAACGGACAGATCGCCACCGTGCTCGGGGTGAGCCGCAACGCGGTGCGGGTCCGGCTGCACCGGGCCCGCCGCCGGTTCACCCGCGAGCTGGAACGCCGGGGGATCTCCCGAGAGGTCGCCCGCGCGCCCGCCGCGCGGTCCGACCGTCTCGCACCGGACACCCGCGTACCGTCCAGAAAGGCAGAGTCCGCATGACCCACGACCTCAACTCCCTGATCCGTCACGCGGCTCCGCTCTCGGACGCCGAGGCCCTGCGCCCGGTGCGCGAGGAGACCCGGCGGGAGCTGCTCGACCGGATCACCCTCGCGGCCACCGGCGAGGCGGCCCCGGCGCCGGGGCCGCGCCGCCGCCACCGCCGCTGGACGATCGGACTGCCCGTCGCCCTGGGGGCCGCCTGCGCCGTCGCCGTGACGGCCCTGGTCGTGCAGCCCACCGAGCATGCGCCGAAGCGTCCCGCGTCGTCCCAGAGCGGCAGGGCCGGCGGGTTCGACCCGCAGCCGGTCGCGGCGCTGAGCTTCACCAAGCGGAAGGGCTACATCGAGGTCCGGATCAAGGACCCGCTCGCCGATCCGCAGCGCTATGCGAAGGAGTTCGCGGCCCACGGCATGCACGTCAATCTGACGCTGGTGCCCGCCTCGCCGAGCCTGGTCGGCTCGATCGTCATGCAGGGCGACGACGGCGAGGGCACGGACACGCGCAAGATCCTGCCGATCGAGGAGGGACGCTGCGTGTCCGGTGGCGGCGGCGACGGGAAGTGCCTGCGCGGGCTGCGCATCCCGATCGGCTACCGCGACAACGCGGATGTCTCGTTCGGCCGCGAGGCCCGTCCCGGCGAGCAGTACAGCAGCACGGCCAGCGCGTTCGCGCCCGGCGAGGCCCTGCACTGCTTCGACGTCAGGGGGCTCACGGTCGAGCAGGCGGACCAGCGGCTCAAGCAGCGCAAGGTGACCGCGACGATGTTCCGCTGGGAGGCGAACGGCTACGGCTACAGCGAGCCGCGCGCCAAGCTCCCCGGCAACTGGTACGTCACCAACGCCGACCCGTGGGCCCCGGGACAGGTCGTGCTGTCGATCCAGAAGGACCGGCCGGACATCGGGAAAAGTTCCTACAACAAGGCCCTCTTCAAGGGCTGCTGACGCCGTCACCCGTGGTCAAAGGAGGGGGCGCGGTTCTCGCCGAAGGCGGTGACGCCTTCGGCGAGGTCGCGGCCGGTCAGGCAGGCCAGGGCGGCTTCGGTCTCCAGGGCGAGGACGCCTTCCAGGTCGCGCTCCCAGCTCTCGCGCAGATGTTGCTTGATCATGGTGACGGGGAGGGGCGCGGCGGCGGCGATGGTCCGCGCCAGGCGGGCGGCGGTGGCCGCCAGGTCCGGGCCGGGGACGACCCGGCTGACCAGGCCGGCGGTCAGGGCGTCCGGGGCGTTCAGGGGGTCGCCGGTGAGCAGGAGGTCGAGGGCCCGGCCGTGCCCGACCAGGCGCGGCAGCAGGTAGAGGACGCCGTTGGTCGGATACAGGGCCCTCGTCGCCTCCGGGAACGTGAACCGCGCCTCGGCGGCGGCGACGCGGATGTCGGACGCGATCGCCAGTTCGGCGCCCAGGCCGACGGCGAGGCCGTTGACGGCCGCGATGACGGTCTTGGGGAGCGTCGTGAGGCGGCGGGTGAGGTTCTGGAGGTCGGTGACCTGCGCCGCGAGCACCTCGGGGGCGGCCGACAGCCGGTCCGCCGTCTCGGTCAGGTCGATGCCCGCGCAGAACGCCCGGCCGGTGCCGGTGAGGACGACCGCGCGGACGGCGGCGTCCCGTTCCGCCGCGTCGAGCACCGCGCCCAGTTCGGTGAGGGTCTGCCGGCGGACGGCGTTGAGCACCTCGGGCCGGTCCAACGTGATCGTCAGGACCGGGCCGGAACGGGTCACCTGGAGGTCGCTCATCGGGGGTCCTTCCGCATGTCGTGCGCGGCGCCTCGGCCGGTGGGCAGGAGGTGTTTCGCGATCCGCTCGGACGGGGTCATCGGGAACTCCGCCACGTACTCCAGGAAGCGGGGCACCTTGAACGGCGCGAGCCGCTCGCGCACGAAGGCGATCAGCTCGGACGGGTCGGTCCGCTCGCTGACCTGCACGAACGCCTTGACCTCCTCGCCGCGCAGTGCGTCGGGGACGGCGACCACGGCGGCCGCGCGCACGGCCGGGTGCCGCACCAGGACGGCCTCGACCTCGGCCGCCGCGACGTTCTCGCCGCCGCGCCGGATCATGTCCTTGCGGCGGCCGACGAGGTGGAAGCGGCCCCGCTCGTCCTGGCGGGCCAGGTCGCCGGTGTAGAGCCAGCCGTCCCTGATCCGCTCGGCGGTTGCGGCGGGGTCGTTCCAGTAGCCGCGCATCATCGGCTCACCGCGGACGGCGAGCTCCCCGTCCACGATCCGGACCTCCTTGCCGGGGACCGGCACCCCGACGGCGCCCGACCCCACCGAGGCGGTGTCGTCTACGGGAACGTAGAGGTCGGCGCCGGTCTCCGTCGTCCCGTACGCCTCGCGCCACGGCACACCCCAGCGTTCTTCCATCGCGGCGTGCAGTTGCGGCACGATGCCCGAGCACAGCACGAGCCGGACGGCGTGGTCGCGGTCGGCCGCGTCCGGCGGCTGCCGCAGCAGGAACACCGGCATGGTGCCGAGGACGTAGAAGAACGTGACGCCGTGCTCGCGTACCGATTTCCAGAACGTGGAGGCGGAGAAGCGCGGCAAAATCACCAGGGGGATGCCGGTGAGCAGGCAGAGGACCGTGTTCCACTGGGGGTCCATATAGGAGAACGGCTGCGCGGTGAGGTCGACGTCGGTCTCCGACACACCGATCATGTCGCGGACGAGTTCGGCCGTCCGCAGCCAGTAGCCGTGGGTGAGGACGCAGCCCTTCGGGAAGCCCGTCGTCCCCGAGGTGTACTGGATGTTGACGAGGTCGTCCGGGCCGAGCTCGGGCGGGTCGAACGCGGCGGACGCCCGCCCCATCTCGGTTCCGGCGTCGAACGTCCCGGGGATGGACGGAGCGGGGCCCGCGTCCGCCGGGTCCAGCACCCCCACCTGCTCGACGCCCGCCTGGAGGAGCGCCGCCGCCGCGTCGGGGCCCCCGGCGAGCGCCGTCCGGGCGCCCGAGTCGCCGATCACATGGGTCAGGTCGGCGCTGCGATAGCCGATGTTCACCGGCACCGCCACCGCGCCGAGGGAGGCGATCGCGAGCCAGGCGACGGGGAAGCCCGCGCCGTTGGGCATCATCACCGCGACCCGGTCGCCACGTCCGACACCATGGGCGCGCAGGACGTTCGCCAGCCGGGCGGCGCGCTCGGCGACCTGGCCGACGGTCAGCGTCACCGCGCCGAAGCGCAGCAGCGGACGCTCCGGCGCGGTCGCCGCGCGCCGTCTCAGCAGCGCGCCGAGGCTGGTCGCGGTCATGTCCGGCGGCCGAGGACGGCGAGGGCCCGGTCGAACGCGGAGTCGCGGTCGCCCGCGAACTCGGCCGGGGTGAAGACCGGGACGCGGATGTGCGGCGGGACGCCCGCGCCGTCGAACGTCCTCCCGGTCCGGGTGAGGAACTCCTCGTTGGGCACCCAGAGGCTCCAGCCGTTGGGCAGCGGGCATTCCATGACGTCGGAGAAGACGCCCTGGGTGTTCTGCCCGATCCGGACCACGCGTCCGGGCCGCGCCATCAGGGCCTGGGTGAAGGTCTCCCCCGCGCTGTTGGTGGTGCCCGAGGTGAGCAGCGCGATCGGACCGGTGTAGCGGGGCGCGTTGGCGGGCCTGACCGTGATCGGCTGCGGCTGGGTGAACTTGGCGGGGTCGCCCGGGTCGTTGCGGGCCCGCTTGCGGTAGGCGACGAACGGCCGGTCGGTGAGCCGCGCGGCCAGTTGCAGGCCGAGCGCGTCGTAGCCGCCGGGGTTGTACCGGACGTCGATGATCAGCCCGCGCAGCTGCCGGCCCGGCGTGATGATCTTGTCGAGGGCCTCGGCGAGCCGGGCCTTGTCGGCGGCGTAGTCGAAGTCGCTCCCGGTCTCGTATCCGAAGAACCCGGCGACCCGCAGGTAACCGACCCGGCCGGGCAGTTCGGCGAACGTGAGCTGGCCCGCCGCGTAGTCCCGCCCCGCGCCGCGCAGGTCGCGGCGGTCGATCAGCTCCTTGGCCCGGACGCCCAGCTCGCGGGTCGTCGGCTGGGTCCCGGGACGCAGGCCGGTGAACTCCCGGTCGCCCGCGAACACGCCGGTGTGCGCGTCCCCCAGCGGCTCGATCATGTCCCGCAGGATCTCGAACAGCCGCTCGTCGGTGGTCTGCGCGTTGACCATCGGCCGGTACCGCTTCCGCTGCGCCGCCCAGTCGACGTGCCGCTGCCGGAAGAAGGGATAGTTCTCCGCGAAGCTCTGCCAGAAGACGTCGAACGTGCCCACCGGCCCGGACGGCTGCGGCCCGCCGCAGGTCGCCGGCGGCTTGCCGAGTTTGATCAGGTTGCGGTCGCCGCTCGATCCGTCGGCGTGGAACGTCGCGGCGTTCGGCCGTGCGCCGGGGCGGAGCTGGATGGTGTTGCCGTCGCTCAGCCGGTAGACGGCGGCGGCCCCGGGACGCGGCGTCCCGACACGGGTCGCCTCGTCGATGGGCATGCAGCTGATGGCCGTCGTCTGGAACAGCGTCGCCTTGGACGGTTCGACCGACAGCACCATGCCGTATCCGTCCGTCCGCCAGATACCCGTCATGGACGCGGCGGGCGCGGCGGGCGTCGCGGCCGTCGCGGCGGGGGCGGTGATCAATACCAGCGAGAGCGCGGCCGCGAGGGTCGGGGCTCGCATCAGTGGTTCTCCTCAGGTCGGAGGGTTTCCAGGAAGAAGGCGCGGACGGCGTTGTCGTAGTACTCGCGCGCCGCGCCGCGCGGATGGTGATCGACCCCGGGCAGCAGGACGAGGTCGTGGCGCTTGCCTGCGCGGACCAGGGCGTCCACGAGCTTGACCGTGGCCGAGAAGGGGGCGTTGACGTCGCTGGTCCCGGCGATGACGCACAGCCGTCCGCGCAGCCGGTCGGCGAGGTCGAGGCTCGACGCCGCCGCGTACCCCTCGGGGTTGTCCTGCGGGGTGGACATATACGGCTCGATCGCCATGGCGTGGTGGTCGTCGAGGTCGGCCACGGGCATCGCCGCGACGCCCGAACGGTAGAAGTCGGGGGCGGTCAGCATGCCGCGCAGCGCCATGTAGCCGCCCCAGGAGTGCCCGAAGATCCCGACGCGGTCGAGGTCGAGGTAGGGCCGGGCGGCGGAGGCCTGCCGGACGGCCGCGACATGGTCAGCGATCTCGTGCTGCCCGAACCGCCGGTACCCGGTGTCGTGGAACGCCTTGGACCGGCCGGGCGTCCCCCGCCCGTCGAGCAGCACGCAGACGAAGCCGAGCGCGCTGAGCCGCGCGGCGAACGCGCCCCGGCCCGGCCCGAAGCGGCGCGGCACCCGGGTCTCCTGCGGGCCGCCGTAGATCAGGTCGATGACGGGGTAGGAGCCGCTTTCGTCGAGGTCGGGAGGCAGGTAGAGCAGCCCGTGCAGCTCGGTCCGGCCGTCGGCGGCGAGCGCTGTGAACTCCTCGGGCGGACGCCAGCCGGGCATCGGCGCCCGGTGGAGAACCGAGATCAGCTCACCGGACGCGGCGTGCAGGCGTGTCTCCGGTGGGCGGTCGGTGGCGGAGTGGGTGTCCAGGTAGAACCTGGCGGACGGGCTGAACTCGATGTCGTGCTGCCCGTCGTCGTCGGTCATCCGGCGCAGTCCGGTGCCGTCCAGCCCCACCCGGTAGAGGTGCCGGTCGTAGGGGCGCTCGGGCGAGGCGGCGGCCTTGAAGTAGAGGAGCCCGGCGGACTCGTCCACCGCCGCGATCCCCTGCTCGGGGGTCTCGGCGCCCATCTCGGGATAGTCCAGGTCGCTTCCGGCCACCGGCAGGTCGAGGTCTCCGGTCAGCGGTGTGTGGTCGCGGCCGTCCGGCGAGTACAGGTAGAGCGCGGCCAGCCCCGACCGCTCGGACCGGACGACGAAGCGCCCCGACTCCGGCAGCACCCTGACCATGTCGACGGCGATCCCGAAGGCCGAGGGCAGCACCGAGTCCCGCGCCTCCTCGAACAGCAGGTCGGCCGTGCCGTCCGGGTGGGCGGCGAGCAGCCTGATCCGCGTCCGGACGCGGTTGAGCGTGACCAGGTGCAGCACCTCTTCGCGGAAGCCGAGGAAGGCCACGTACTGGTCGGGCTCGGCGCCGATGTCGATGGTCTCCGCCTGGCCGGTCCGGACGTCGATGAGGTGCGGGACGAGCTGCGGCAACGGGCCGCCGCTGCGGGTGTAGGGCACCCACTCGATCTCCTCCCACGCCTTCAGCCAGTGCACGACCGGCATCCGGCGCACGCCGGTGAGGTCCACCTGGAGCGCGGCGATCCGTCCGCCGTCGGGTGACCAGCACGCGCCCGCCACCTCCCAGGGCCGATCGTCGGTGCCCGAGGTCGTCAGCCGCTCGGAACGGTCGTCGGCGGTGTGCCGGAGGCTCAGGTCGGGGCCGATCCGGCCCAGCGCGAGCCGCTCCCCCGGGTCGAGCACCTCGACCAGGTCGGGATCGCCCGCGAGCGCGCCCGGCCCGAGCGTCCGTGGCCGCCTGCGCTCCCGCTCCTGGACGGCGCGGGGGCCGAGATGCTCGACCTCGCCCGTCCACGGGTCCAGCCGGACGCGGCGCCCGTCGCCGCCGAACTCCAGCGCGCCGCCGGAGCACGTCATGCCGTCCAGCCCGCCGGGGAGCCCGGTGACGTCGATCTCCTTGGGCACCCCGCCGGCGGCGGGATCGACCAGGTAGAGCCGCCCGTCTTCGACCAGGCACAGCCCGTCCCCGTCCGGCAGCCAGAAGCTCCGGTCCATCGCTAGCCCTCCCTTTCCAGCCGCCGCAGCAACGCGTCCGCGACCTTGTTCGCGTCGGCGACGATCACCAGATTGGCCAGCCGGACGATCGGCGCCTCCGGGTCGGTGTTGACCGCGACGACCCGGCCGCTGGCGCGCATGCCCGCGACGTGCTGCACCGCGCCGGAGATCCCGAACGCGACGTACAGGTCGGGGGCGACCGTGGCCCCGGTCTGGCCCACCTGGTGGGCGAAGGGCAGCCAGCCGCCGTCCACCACGGCCCGGGACGCGCCGAGCGCGGACCCGGTCAGCTCGGCGAGCCGCCGGTAGCGGCCGACGGCCTCGGGGGCGCCGACGCCGCGTCCGACGCTCACGATCATGCGTGCCCCGGCGAGGCCCCGCGCGGACATGGCCACCCCCTGTTCCAGCGGCCGAACCGTCAACGCGCTGGGCGCCGCGCGAAGATCGGCGCGCTCCACCACGGGCCGCCCGGCCTCCCGCGCAACCGCCCCCGGCCTGGCCAGGACGATCACGGGACGCCCCTCGGGCAGCCGCTGGACGAGCCGGTGCCCGCCGTCGAGCACCGGCCGCTCGGCCTCGATCCCGCCGTCCGGACGGCAGGCGAGCCGCTCCACCGCCCAGACCAGCGGCAGGTCGAGGGTCGCGCACAGCCAACCGGCCAGGTCCCGGGCGGGCTGGCCCGAGTCGAGCACGATGAGCCGGGTGGCGGCGAGAAGGGGGGCGAGGGGCGGCCCGATCGCCGCCGGATCATGCCCGGACAGCCCGGGCGCCACCAGGACGCGGTCGGCCGCGAGCCCGTCGGCGCCGTCCGCCTCGCCGAGCAGAACGACCCGCGTCGCCGCACCGGACGGGACGATCCCCAGTAGAGCCCCCGCACTCACGACGTCCCGCGCGATGACCGTCACCTCACGCATCGGCGGCCTCGCCGGTCAGCAGCGCGAGCAGCGCGTCTACGCCCTCGTCGAACCCCAGCACGGACGTAACCCGCTTCGGGACGGCCGCCTCCACAACCCGCACATCGCGGACGGCCTCGTCCGGTATCCGCACGCCGAGATCGTCCGCCGCGAACATGGTCGGGACGACCGACCGGGTCTTCAGCACCTCGCGCAACGCCGGGCTGCGCGGTTCGATCACGCCCTCGACGAAGGACACGACGGCGGGCAGCGGCGCCGTGACCCGCTCGGGTCCCGCGCCGAGGTCCCGCACGACCGTCACCTCACCGCCGTCGAGCACCGCCTGCCCGGCCCGGCTCAGCAGCGGCACGCCCAGGCATCCCGCGACGGCCGCCGGGACCGCGCCCGAGGAGGCGTCCGCGCTCTCGTATCCGCAGGCGACGAGGTCCGCGCCGATCTGGGTCGCCACCGCCGCGATCACGCGCGCCGTCGTACGGACGTCGGCGCCCGCGAACGCGTCGTCCTCCACCTGGACGATCGAGTCGGCGCCCAGCGCCAGCGCGCGCCGGAGCGCACCGGTCGCCGCCGCGGGCCCCAGCGTCATCGCGACGACCCAGACCGCCGCGCCGCCGTCCCGCAGCCGTCGGGCCCATTCCAGCGGCACCTCGTTGACCGGGTCGAGCCGGTGCGGCACGCCGTGTCCGGTCAGCACGCCGCCGCTCACCCTCAACCGGGCCGGTCCCTTGTGGGGGGACGACCCCCCACGCCCCCCGGAACTGACTAGTACATCTTTCACCGGGACGAGAATCGTCAGGCGCATGACGACGACGCTAGGCCCGGACGGGTCCCGCGCTCGCCCGTCATCTGACGCGAAATCGAGCGGCCCGCCTAGACATGCGTCGCACGACAGGCGCACGACCCGGAACCTAGCGTCGAGGCGAGATCCTCGACCAGGGACGGAGCGAGATGGCGGGTTACGACGTCGCGATCATCGGTGCCGGCGTCCACGGGGCGAGCGCCGCCCTGCACCTGGCGGAGCGCGGGGCCGAGGTCGCGGTCCTGGAACGCGCGGGCCCGGCGTCCGGCCCCACGGGCCGGTCCAGCGCGGTCGTCCGCGGCTACTACGTCAACGAGTTCCTGGCGACGCTGACGCGCGACTCCCTCGACCTCTTCCACGGCTTCGCCGACTGGACGCACGGCGGCGACGCGGGTTTCGTCACCACCGGCGCGCTCTTCCTGCACGAGCCCGGCGACGGCGAGCGAATGCAAGCGACCGTCCAGCGACTCAACACACGAGGCACCCCGACCGACCTGCTGACCCCCGTCCAGATCGCCGCCGACTTCCCGGCCTTCGACCTGTCCGGCATCGGCTGGGCCGCGTGGGAGCCCGGCGCCGGATACGCCGACCCGGTCGGCACCACGCTCGGCATGCTCAACCGCGCGCGGTCGCTCGGCGCCCGCCTGCTTCAAGACACCCAGGTCACCACCATCGAGCCGCTCGCCGAAGCCGTCCGGCTGCATACCGCGTCCGGCGAGCGGGTGACGGCCGGACAGGTCCTGCTGGCCGCCGGGCCATGGACGTCCGCCCTCCTGAGCACCCTCGGCGTGACACTCCCCCTCCGCGCCGAACGCCACATCATCGCGACCTACGGCTGGGGCGAGGTTCACCCGGTGCCCTACATCTGGGCCTCGATGCCGGACGGCCTGTACGTCAAACCCGAGCCCCGCGAACAGTTCCTGGTCGGGACACTCTGGGAGGAGCCGGAGGCCGACCCCGACGACTACTCCGGCGAGCTGTGGCCGGACGAGCAGCTCCGCATCGCCGAGGCCCTCGTCCGGCGAATGCCGGGGACGGCCGGGGCGGCAGCCTCCTCCGGTTACGCGGCGCTCTACGACGTCGCGCCCGACTGGCAGCCGGTGATCGGCGCGGTCGCGGACCGCGTCACGGTCGTCGCCGGGACGGCCGGGCACGGCTTCAAATGGGCACCGGCGCTCGGCAGGCATGTCGCCGACCTACTGACCGGCCGTCCCGCCCACCCCGGGCTGACGCAGTTCCGCCCCGGCCGGTTCGGGGATGGCGCGCTGCTGACCGGCGGCTACGGCAACGCGAAGATCATGGGATGAGACGCGACACATGTCGCGAAGGTCGATACGACGACCTGACGATCG
The DNA here is from genome assembly GCF_022751215.1 of Actinomadura terrae. Lineage (GTDB taxonomy): Bacteria > Actinomycetota > Actinomycetes > Streptosporangiales > Streptosporangiaceae > Spirillospora > Spirillospora terrae. The sequence goes on from NZ_JAICDG010000004.1 coordinate 430,637, forward strand.
TCGGTCGTTTCCCGGCCGGACGGCTTCTAGGTTCTCCCCAAGTGCCGCAGGCAGGGAGGCAGATCCATGAACCGTCCCATCAGCGGCTGGCACCGCCTGTCAGCCATCATCGCAGCGTCGGCGCTGCTGCCGGCCGCCGGGTGCGGTGGCGGCGCGGGCGACCGGTCCGGGTCCGGCCGTCCGGCCAAGGCGGGCACCGGCGAGATCGCCAAGGTCACCTGGGGCCTGGACGGCGCGCCGCGCAGCCTCGACCCGGCGCACGGCTACGACGGCAAGTCCGCCCTCGTCTACGAGCAGGTCTACGACTCGCTGCTCTACCTGGACGCGTCGGGACGGATCGTCCCCGGCCTCGCGACGTCCTGGAGCCGGCCCGATCCCCTCACCTACGTCTACAAGCTCCGCACCGACGCGAGGTTCTGGGACGGGCGGCCGGTCACCGCCGAGGACGCCGCCTTCTCCCTCGCGCGGCACGCCGACCGGAAGGTCGCCAGCGAGTTCGCCACCTACTTCGGCGCCGTCAGCAGCGTCAAGGCGACGGACTCCGCCACCGTGACGGTGAAGCTCAGCAGGCCGGACCCCTTCTTCCGCTACATCCCGGCGCTCGCCGGGCAGGTCGTGCAGAAGGCGTTCGCCACCGCGCACCCCAAGGACCTCGGCACCCCGCAGGCCGGGACGATGGGCAGCGGGCCGTACAAGGTCGAGTCGTTCTCCGCCGCGACCGGCGCGACGCTGGTGCGGAACCCGTCCTGGTGGGGGCCGAGGGCGGCTGTCCGCAAGCTGGAGTTCAAGGTCGTCAGCGACCCGGAGACGCTGCGCCTCGCGGTCAGGTCCGGGGCGGTGGACGGAACGTTCCTGTCCGATCCGTCGCAGTCCCGGCGCTGGCGCGACGGGGGCACGGTGGCCGTGCGGTGGGTGCCCTCGCCGCAGACGGTCTACCTGTCGTTCGACATGGCCACGCCGCCCTTCGACGACGTCCACGTCCGCCGCGCGGTCGCGCTCTCGGTGGACCGCCACGGCCTCGCCAGGGCGCTGTTCGGCGGGCACGCCCGGGTGGCCCGGAGCATCACCCCGCCGGAGAGCTGGGGCGACCTGGCCGCCGCCGACCAGGTGCGGTCCCTCTACGCCGGGCTGCCCGAACCGGCCTTCGACCTCGCGAAGGCCAAGGCCGAGCTGGCGTCGTCGCGCCATCCGCAGGGTTTCCAGGTGACCGTGCCCTACCCGGCGTCGATGAAGTGGCTCGGCGACGTCCTGCAAAGCCTCCAGCAGAACCTCAAGCCGCTGGGCATCGCACTGACCCCCAAGCAGGTGCCCTTCCAGGAGTACCTCGGCAACCTCTACAGCCACCAGAAGCTGGGGCTCCAACTCGTGCCCTACACACCTGAGTATCCCGATCCCGCCGGGATTCCCTCGCTCGTGCTCGGCACCGAGCAGATCAAGAACGGGTTCAACACGTCCGGCTTCAGCACGCCCGAGGTGGAGACGCTGCTCGCCCAGCAGCGCGCGGCGAAGCGTCCCGACCCGGTCGCCGGGCTGCGCCGGATCGACGCGATCCTCGCCGACCAGCAGCCCTACGCGCCGCTCTTCTACACCGACAGCGGCCTGGCCCTCAACCGGCGGCTGGTCCTCGACGGCGACCACAGCGTCTGGCTCAACTTCTCCCAGCAGTGGGCCACCCGCCTGAAGCCGGCCGCCTGATGGGCCCGGCGACCCGGCTGATCGCGCGGCGCGTCCCGATCGCGGCCTGCCTGCTGTTGGGGATCTCGCTCGCCGTCTACGGGCTGCTGGCGATGGCCCCGGGCTCCACCGAACGGGCGCTGCTCGGCAGCCGTCCCGCGACGCCCGAACTCCTCGCCGCCATCCGGGCGCGCAACCACCTCGACCAGCCGTTCCCCCTCCGCTACGCGCACTGGCTGGGCGGCCTGCTGCGCGGCGACCTCGGCGACTCGGCGCAGACCGGCGAGCCGGTGACCGCCCGGATCGGCGAGCGGCTGCCGGTCACGCTGGAGCTGGCCGGCTACGCCACGCTGCTGATCGTGCTGCTGGGCGTGCCGCTCGGGCTGCTGGCCGCGGCCCGCCGCGAGCGCGCCGCCGACCGGGCGGTCACCGCCGGGGCCGTGCTCGCCGTCAGCGCGCCCAGCTTCGCGGTCGGGACCCTGCTGCTGTACGTCTTCGGGGTCAGGCTCGGCTGGTTCCCCGTGTTCGGCGCGGGCACCGGCGTCGGCGGACGGATCCGCCACCTCACGCTGCCCGCCGTCGCGCTCGCGCTGTCCCAGATCGCGCTGGTCACCCGGCAGACGCGGGCGGCCGGGCTGGACGTGGTGTCCCGCGACTACCTGACGTTCGCGCGGGCGCGCGGGCTGCCGTCCCGGGTCGTGTGGGGACGCTACGCGCTCCGGAACACGGCCGTGCCCGTGGCGACGTCCGTCGGGCTGGTGCTCGCGTACGCGATGACCGGGGCCGTCCTCGTCGAGGTGACGTTCTCGCTGCCCGGCCTCGGCGCGCTCATCATGGACGCGGTCGCGGCGAAGGACGTCCCGGTCGTCCAGGGGGTCGCGCTGGTCGCGGGGGCCGCGACGATCGGCGTCAACCTGCTGGTGGACCTCGCCTACCTCGCCCTGGACCCGCGCCTGCGCCGGGCGGCCGCATGAACGCCCGCCTGAGCCCGCGCCGGTGGAGCCCGCTCGTGGTGGTCGCCTCGCTGATCGTCGCGGTGTTCGCCGTCGTCATGGTCGCCGGTGACGCGCTGGCCCCCATGAACCCGGGGCACGGCGAACTGATGGACACCGCCCTTCCGCCCGGCGGCGACCACCTGCTCGGCACCGACGAACTGGGCCGCGACATCCTGTCCAGGGTCCTCGCCGGAACCCGGGACGCGATCGTCGGCCCGATCGCCGTCGCGCTCGCCGCGACCCTCGCGGGCACCGCACTCGGGCTGCTCGCGGGCTTCCTCGGCGGCTGGGTCGACGCGGTCGTGATGCGCTGCGCCGACTTCGCCTACTCGCTGCCGGTCGGACTGATCGCGATCGTCGTCGTCGGCGTGCTGGGCGGCGGCTACCCGGTGGCGGTCGGGACGCTGATGGTGCTGGCGATCCCCGTCGACACCCGCGTCGTGCGGGGCGTGGTGCTGACCCAGCGCGGCCTGCCCTACCTGGAGGCGGCGCAGGTGCTGGGCCTGCGCCGGAGCCGGATCGCCGTCCTGCACCTGCTGCCGAACGTGCTGCCCACGGTCGTCGCGAACTGCCTGCTGACCTTCGTGTACGCGCTGGTGTCGCTGTCGGCGCTGTCCTTCCTCGGGCTGGGGTCGCCGGCGGGCTCCCCGGACTGGGGCCGCATGCTCTCGGAGAACAGGACCCTCTTGGACGTCAACCCCTGGGCGAGCGTCACGCCCGCGCTGCTCATCGTCCTCGTCGCGGTGAGCGTCACCATCCTCGGCGACCGGCTGCTCGACCGGGCCACCGCATGAGCCCGCTGCTGGACGTCGCCGACCTGCGCGTCACCGCGCGTCCCAGCCGTCTATTGGTGGACGGCGTGAACCTCACCATCAGCGAGGGCGAGAGCGTCGCGCTGGTCGGCGAGTCGGGCAGCGGCAAGTCGCTGACCGCCAAGGCGCTGGTGGGCCTGCTGCCGCCCGGGCTCACCGCGTCCGGCGAGGTCCGCTTCGACGGCGCGGCCCTTCCGGCAAAGCCCGGCCGCAGGGCGCGCACGCTGCGCGGATCGGGCATCGGACTGCTGCTCCAGGACCCCTTCACCATGCTCAACCCCGTGACCCGCGTCCGGACGCACCTCGACGAGACCCGGCGCGCGCACGGGCACGAGCGGCTCACCCGTCCGGAGATCGCCGAACGGCTCGCGGAGGTCGGCATCACCGACGCCGCCGTCGCCGACCGCTACCCGTTCGAGCTGTCCGGCGGCCTGCGGCAGCGGGTCGCGCTGGCCGCGAGCCTCGCCGCCGACCCCCGTCTGCTGGTGGCCGACGAGCCCACGACCGCGTTGGACGCGACCACCCAGCGCGAGGTGCTGACCCTGATCCGGCGCACCCAGCGGACGCGCGGGATGGGCCTGCTGCTCATCACGCACGACCTGCGGGTCGCCTTCTCGCTCTGCGACCGCGTCCTCGTCATGTACGCGGGGTCGATCGTGGAGTCGGGCCCGCCCGGGGCGGTCCGCACGGCCGCGGCCCACCCCTACTCGGCCGCGCTGCTGGCCGCCGAACCCCCGCTCGACCAGCGGCGCGGCGTGCTCAGCACGATCCCCGGGCGGGTCCCGCAGGCCGGGGCCGTCACGGGCCGGTGCGCCTTCGCCGACCGCTGCGCCTGGCGGGCCGATCCCTGCCTGGAGAGCCGTCCCAAGCTCCTCGGGTTCGCCGAGGACCACGCCGCCGCCTGCCACCGCACCCAGGAGATCCAGCCCGACCTCGCCGCCGAACACCTGGCGACCGTCCCGCTCCGCAAAGCCGGGCAGCCGGGAGGCGAGGTGCTGCGGATCTCCGGGCTCGGCAAGGCGTTCCGGGGGCCCGACCGCACGGCCGTGACCGCGTTGAAAGGCGTGGAGCTGCGGATCGGCGCCGGGGAGAGCGTGGCGGTGGTCGGCGAGTCCGGGTCGGGCAAGACGACGCTCGCCCGGTGCGTACTGGGCCTGGAGCGCCCGGACGAGGGACGCATCGACATCGCCGGAACCACGGTGTTCCCGCCCCAACCGGGTACCGGATCGGCGCACCGGCTCGTGCAGTGCGTGTTCCAGGACCCGTACTCCTCGCTCAACCCGCGCCACACCATCGGATACGCGCTCGCCGAGGCGCTGCGGCAAGGGGACTCCGGCGAGAGCGTCGCGGACCTGCTCGCCCGGGTGGGCCTCCCCTCGGACTACGCGTCCCGGCGTCCCGCCGCGCTGTCGGGCGGGGAGCGGCAGCGGGTCGCGATCGCGCGCGCCATCGCCGTCCGGCCCCGGCTGCTGGTCTGCGACGAGCCGGTCGCCGCGCTGGACGTCTCCGTCCAGGCCCAGATCCTGGAGGTGTTCCGCGCGTTGCAGGCCGGGGGCCAGAGCATGCTGTTCATCAGCCACGACCTGGCCGTGGTGCGGCAGGTGGCCGACCGCGTCGCGGTGCTCTACCGGGGCGAGGTCGTCGAATCCGGCGACTGCGGCCCGGTGCTCGACCGGCCCGGACACCCGTACACGCGGCGGCTGATCGACGCCGTCCCGACCGGGACCCCCGGCTGGCTCGCCGGCTGACGCGTCAGCGGCGGCCGGTCAGCCGGGCCAGCCTCAGCCCGAGGTGCACCACCAGCCGGTCGTCGCCGTTGCGCAGGTCGATGCCCGCCAGCTCCTCGAACCGGCGGAGCCGCAGGTAGAGCGAGGCGCGGTGGATGTTCAGCAGCTCCGCCGTCGCCTTGACCTCCCCGGCGTTGTCGAGGTAGCTCTCCACGGTCGCGATGATCGTGCGGATCTGCGGGTCGTCCTGGGCCAGCAGCGACTGCAACCCGGGGTGCAGCCCGACCTTGCGGAGCCGGTCGCGGGGGATCTCCGCCAGCAGCCCGTACACGCCGCAGTCCTCGGTGCGGACGACGGCGCCGAGCGTGCGCACGAAGCGCGCCACGTCCACCGCGCGCAACGCCTGGTCGTAGGAGTTGTCGAGGTCGGCCAGCGCGGCCTGCGGGGCGCCGATGCCGACCCAGACCCGCTCGTCCTCGCCCAGCTCCGCGAGGTAGTGCCGGCGGAGGATCGCGCCGACCTCCGGCAGCCGGCGACTCGGCCAGGACGTCCCGGACGGGACGACGACGAGCAGCCCGTGATCGGGGCGCACGAGGTGCAGGCAGTGCCGCGCGGGGAACTCCCGGCGGGTGCGTTGCAGGGCGAGCTCCATCGCGACGCGCCGGTCGTCCTGGAAGACGTCGGCGGTGGGCCCGGCCGCCACGAGCACCGTCGCCGCGCCGCCCGCGAACAGGTCGTTGTCGATCAGCTCGGACGCGGCGAACTCGCGCACCGGCCGGTCGTGGCTGAACAGGTCCCGCACCAGCTCGCGCTCCCGGCTGTGCGCGATCTGCTCGATGAAGCTCTCACGGAACAGGACGTCGCCGGCCTCCAGCGCCGCGTCCCGGACCCGCTCCAGCAGCCGGTCGTCCGGCGGCTCGGTGAGCAGCACCCACAGGAACCCGAGCAGCGTGCTCCGGTGCCGGATCGGCACGCACAACCGCTCGATCGTGAGGCCGAGGTCGGGACGCAGCGGCAGCAGGAACGGCTCGTCCGACCCCTTGGGGACGTGCCGGTGCACATACTTCACCAGCTCGTCGGGCACCCGCCGTTGCAGGATCGACTGCTTGCGCGCGCTGTCGACGCTCGTGTGGTGGGCGCTGTAGGCCAGCAGGCGCAGCCGGGGGTCGTCGACGGCCACCGAACGCCGCGAGCGCTCCGCCAGCCCGTCGACGAGACGTTGCAGCTCCCACACCACGTCCATAGTTTATGTGGCACATTTCACCGGTTACGGTCGGCTGAAACGACCCGTCCCCGATGGACGACCAGCCGGAGCCGTGCCGGGTCGGCGAAGATCGACGGGTCGTCCAGCGGGGAGCCGTCGAACGCCGCGAGATCGGCGGACTTGCCGGGCGCGACCGTGCCCACCTCGTCGTCCAATCCCAGGATCTCCGCGTTCGTGCGGGTCGCCGCGACGAGCGCGTCCATCGGGCCGAGCAGCTCGGCCTTCCACACGAGCTCACGTCCGCGCCCGGACTGGTCGGGCCCGATCAGGTCCGAGCCGGAGCCGATCCGCACCCCGGCCTCCCGCGCGACGAGGATCGCCTGCCGCATGCCGTCCAGGACGGTCTCGGCGCGTCCGGCCGTCTCCTGCGGAAGGCCCACCGCCTCGGGCGAGGCGATGATCGCGTGGGTGACCGACAGGGTCGGCACCAGGCTCGCACCGTGCCTCCGCATCTCCGCGGCGGTCCGCTCGTCGAGCCGGCTGCCGTGCTCCACACAGCTCACCCCGGCCTCAAGCGCGTTGCGGATACCGGCGTTGTTGTGCGCGTGCACCGTGGCATACGTGTTACGGGCCCGTGCCTCCTGGACGGCGACGGCGATCTCCTCGACGCTGAACTGCGTGTAATCGAGCTCGTCGCCGTGGGCGAGCACCGCCCCGGTGACCATCAGCTTCAGGAAGTCGGCGCCGCGCCGGAACGCCTCCCGCGCCGCGCGCCGCGTCCCGTCCCTGCCGTCGGCCAGCAGGCTCATGCCCAGCAGCCCGGGCATGTCGCGGGCCTCCCAGTTGCAGGCCGGTTCCCAGGGCGGCGCGTAATGCCCGCCGCCGCCCGTCTGCGACAGGATCGGCCCGCTCGTGAGCACCCGGGGCCCGCGGACCGCGCCCGACCCGATCGCCCGCACGACCCCGATGTCGATCCCGCCGACGTCGCGAACCGTGGTGAACCCCTCCCGGAGCGCGCGCTCGGCCGCCCCGAAGATCGCCGCCGCGATCTCGGCGGCCGAGACCTGACCGGTGACCAGGTCCTGAAGATCGGTGGACAGCCCCAGATGCGTATGCGCGTCGATCAGCCCCGGCGTCAGCGTGCACCCGGCCAGATCGAGAACCTCCGCCCCCTCCGGGACCGTGCGCGCGATCTCCCGGATCAGCCCGTCCTCCACGACGACGACCCGCCCCGAGACGGGATCCGCTCCCGTCCCGTCGATGAGCACGGCTCCCGCCAGCGCGAGCGTGGTCGTCATAGCCGCCTCCTCCGATACCGCAGTCCTCCCCCACCCTCCCGCGCGCACACGACCATCGCCAGCGACATCGGTCGCGCCCCCCAATCCAGAACAACAACAAACGTCGCACTCAGTTGGGGATGGGGATTCTTACCGAGGGGAGGTCGGGCGTGGGGAGCCGCCATTGCCGGGAGAGCAGCACGCTCAGCGTGTAGACGTGCCAGATCTGCTTGGCCCATCGCCCCGGGGAGTCGCGGACCAGGGAGGTGAACGCCTCCCGGTCGACGATGTCGAACAGGGCCTCCGGGCCGTCCAGGATCTGCTCCAGAAGGAGTTCGCGGAAACTCTGGTCGAAGGAGACCCGCCAGTTGAAGCCCGAGGTTCCGCCGCGCGCCGTCAGGGGTGCGCGGGCCTGCCAGGCCCGCCTGCCGAAGAACCGGGGCGCCCTGCCCCGGTCGAAGCGCCAGCGCTTGCCCTCGGGCGGAATCGCCGCCAGCGGTTCGGCGAGTTCCTGGATGAGCAGGTAGAAGGGATACTCGCTGCGCCGCCATTCCGCCGACAAAGCCAGCGCCTCACGGACGACCCGATTGTCGAAGAACGGGTGATAGTAGGGCGAGTTCATCAGCGTCGCGGTGTGCGATCCGACGATCCATCGCCCCGTGCGGTAATGCAGGTAGAGCTTGTCAAGGACATCGAAGCCGTCGCTCCTCGCCCGCTCGGCCCATGGCAGGTGCTCCACAGCGGCCCGCTCTTTGGCAGTGGAGGTCATGAACCGCTCGGCCGCGTGAAATATAAGCCTGACCCGCTTCTGGAGGCCGTCACTACTGATGTCGTCCTGGTCGTACAGGAAACCACCGCGCAAGGTCTCGCCGCCCGATCCCGACGTGCGCGGAGCCAGCGTGTACGGCCGGTACCGGTTCACGCTCTCATACGCGGAGTTCATGCCCTCGCACATGCGGATGAGGTCGTGCGTCCGGGCGAGCGGATGCTGTACTTCGACGAATTCCTTACGGTCCTCGGGGACGGTCAACTCCACGTGGTGCTCGATCTGGAGTGCTTGAGCGACCCGCGTGCCGAGGATGACGTCCGGGGCGTCGGCGAACCCGTGGGTCGAGGCGGTGAACGCGACACCGGCCGCTTTCAACACGGCCGCCATCAACCTGCTGTCGCGCCCTCCCGACAGGGCGAGCGTCACCGGATCCCGGTGCCGGGCCAGCGGTGCGGCCGAGGCGACCAGCGCCTCGGCAAGCGGGCGGACGAGCTCGCGCCGTCCCTTACCGTTGCGCGGGGTCTCCTGCGTCGGCGGCGAAGGCTGCTGCCGGACAACGGTCGGCTCGCCCGGCATCGCCCGTATCAACGAACCCGCCGGAAGTGCCCGCACCCCCCGGAAAGGCGTGTCGTCATTGCAATAGAAACCGTGCCGGACGAGCGGATGCAGCGCCTCCACCTCGAGTTCGACCTCGGGATCCTCCCGCCCGGTACGCACGGCCTGGGCCACCAGGTGAACCAGCAATGCGCGACTACCCATCACCCGCAGCCCGCCGGATTCGGCGTGATAAACGGGACAGACCCTCGCCATGGCGGTCGCGGCCTCGGCCCCTTTCGCCCCAGCCCGAAAGATGGAGAACACACCGCCCAGTTCAGAAGCCGTACCGGCCAGGTCATCCCGAGCGAGCAGGAGGTCGACGTCCCGCTTGGGCTCGGCCAGATAACCGCAGTGTCCAAGCCGCCATCCGCCGCCGCTGACCAAGGTCTCGGGCAGCAACTCGTGCTCCGGCTCATTCGACCACCCCAGCAACGCGACCTGCCCGCCGGGCGCCACCCACTCGACCGGCCTGACGACGTCCGCGGGAACCGGAAACGCTTCGTGCACGGCGCGACGTGCCGTCCATAATGCCAGCGGAGGAATCCGCTCACGCGCTTCGCGAGTGACCAGGACAAGGTAGACGCGCACGCGCACTCCGCTCCTCTGATGAGACTGAGGGCGGTCGAACCCCCATCCGACCGCCAGATTCTCGCGATATCCGCCGCCCATCGCGTTCTCATCAGCTTTAGTGGCCGTAACAGGCCATCCGCGTCCTACGCCGCTTTCCACACCCTGAGTAGCCCGGCCGTTCCAGGTCGCAACCGTCACCCCTCTCGGCAAAGCTCCGGGCGCGACTTTTGACATCGTCCCTCCTAAGCGCCATGGTCGCCATGGCGCATGGACACGGCCATCCCAAGGAGAAAAATGTCGCCTCATTCTGGACGAGCGCTCATTCTGTGCGCCGTAACGCTCCTCATCAGCGCCCCGCACGGCACATCAAATGCAGAAACGGCGCGGCTGCCGTTAGAAAAGACGAACTTCGCCGTCGCCATCGGCGGGCTCGACGCCGCCTCGACGACGAACTGGGTCCGCCTCGGGCAGTACACGTTCGCAGCGGACGGCACCGTGTCCGCACAGGACTGGTACTGGTCGCAGCGCATCCGTGTCAGGCGGGCCAGCACCGGCGTCCCGGCCGAGAACTGCGCCGGACGGGACTGCACGGTGCTCACCGCGGCAGGCTGGCAGACGACCGAAACAGCACAGGAACAACGCGGTACCTACACCGTGGCGAACGACTCCCTGAACGTCACCTGGACCGACGGCCAACACGAGGATTGGAAGATCAGCTCGCTCGCCGGCGGCAAGCTCAGCGGTATCGAACTGACCGGCAACAACTTCGGGGCAACCCTGGGCTTCGGTAACGGAAGCAACGCCCCCTGGACCGCCCGCGTCCCGGCCACCGTGATCGCCGCTGCGCAGCACGCCGAACTCGTGCACCGGTACTACCTCTGGAAGACCCGGTACAGCCCCGAGACGGGCTACACCGGCTACATCGACCACGGCGACGGCGCACCATTCTGGGTGCGGAAATGGAACCGCTGCGACGGCGACCAATGCCTCGGCGCCCAGACGACCAGCAACGCCGGCGCCACCCACACCGCCTACTACATCTCGCCCGCCGACGCCCCGGCGGGACATCGGCGCGATGCCCTGTGGCACTGGCACATCGAACTCGCCGACGCGCGCAACGAGGACTGCTACACCGGAAACTCCCACGTCAAACCCATGATCCAGGTGGTGGACGACGACGGCGGCTTCCACGGCTGGGTCGGCGTGGAGGCGTCCTTGAACCAGTCGACCAAAGCCGGTGTCAACGACGACGACATCGGCATCTTCCGCATCGTCGGCTGAGGCGGGTCAGGGGGGTTGGTGGTCGGGGCATTCCAGGCGTAGTTCGCCGTCGTCGAAGGGGTTGTCCACGAAGGCGCAGTGGTGGGGGCGGTCGGTGCCGGGGTGGGCGTTCGGGCGGAAGTAGGTGCAGGTCAGGCACATGCGGGCCACCGGGATCGCGCGGCGGTCCTGGAGGGACACGACCGACGGCGCCGATTCGGTGGCTTATATTCCGCTGCGCCACCTCGTCGCGTTCATCTATCCGATCACCGCGACGATCCGTCCCTTCCTCGCCGCCGGAGGGGACGGCGAGGAGCAGGTCGAGGCGATGTTCCAGGCGTGGTTCAAGGCCGTCACGCTCCAGGTGGCCCTGTGGTCGCAGCCCTACGCCGGTCCCGCCTGGTGACCCGGAGGGTTCAGAAGAACCAGGACGGGGGTTGGTGGCCGCGGGGGGTGAAGTCGCCGAACCGGCCGCCGAGGAACGCCAGCGGCGGGCCCTCGCGGTCGCAGGTGCGGCGCACCGCGCCGAACACCACCATGTGGTCTCCGGCGGCGACGCGGCGCTCGACCGTGCACTCCAGGTGCGCGAGCGCGTCCGGGACGACCGGGACGTCGTGCTCGCCGTAGGTCAGCGGCAGCCCGGCGAAGTGGTCCTCGCCGCGTCCGGCGAACCGCAGCGCTATGGGTTCCTGGCGGGCGGCGAGGACCGAGACGGCGAACCGTCCGGACTCGGCGACCGCGAGGGCGGTGCGGGCCCGCACGCCGAAGCAGACCAGCAGCAGCGGCGGGTCCAGGGAGACCGAGGTCAGCGAGTTGACGGTCATCCCGTGCGGGTCGCCGCAGGCGTCCAACGCGGTGATGACGGCGACCCCGGTGGCGAAGCGGCCCATCACGCGTCGCATCGTCGCCGGGTCCACGGCACGGCTCGTCGGAGCGGCAGAAGACATGGGGTTTCCTTAGGGGCGGTAGCGGACTTCGAAGGTGAGGCATCCGTCGTCGCTGCGCCACGGCCCGTGCTCCATGCCGGGCGGGCGGCACGCGTACATTCCGGCGGTGAACGTCTCGCCGAGCCGCAGGTCGGTGATCGAGCCTTCGAGGATGTAGACCTCCTCCCAGAAGTCGTGCGTCTGGACGCCGTTCGGCGTGGTGTCGGTCCCGGGCTCGAACCGCAGCATGCGGGTGGCGACGCCGGAGGCGGCGTCGGCTGCCAGGACGCGCTCGGTGAGCTCGCGGACATCCCCCGCGCAGGGGGTGAAGCCGATCTTGGCGGCGGGGAAGAACTCGTGTTCGGGCTTGGCCATGGCGGTCCTCCGGGTCAGGCGGCGGTGTAGGCGGCGAGGAACGCGTCGACGTCGGCGATGGCGCTGTCGTAGCCGAAGTTGCGGTAGGCGTAGCCCTTCGCGACGAAGGGCGCGCCGGCGTAGAACATCTCGTACTGGTGGTGGCGCCCGGCGAACTCGGACCCGACCGCGTCCCAGACGAGCTTGAACAGCTTCACCCGCTCGACGGCCTCGACCCCGGGTGACTGGACGTAGCGGTCGATATCCGCTCGTGTCGCGGGGTTGTGGAGGTCGGCGACGCTGGACGGCAGTTGCAGCACCCCGCCGCCCGCGAGGTCGCGCAGGATCGCGAGGACGCGCGGGTACAGCTCGGCCTGGAGGCCCATCGCGCCGTAGACCGCGCGGGCGTCCGGCCGCCACATGCCGTTCGCGTCGGGCGCGGCCCGGTACTCGGCCGCGTACACGGCGGACTCGACCAGCGACGCCAGCCCGGCCAGCTCGCCGAGCCGCTCCTGGACGCCGGGGATGCGGCCGACGCCGTTGACGTCGGCGATCTTGCCGGCGAGGCCGCCGATGAACCGGAGCTTCACCGCGAACCGGATCTGCGCCTGCCAGTTGCCGAGGAGGTGCGCGCCGGTGTCGAAGAACTGGCGGCGGAGGCCGTCCACGTCGCGGTCGACGAAGACGCGCTCCCAGGGGACGAAGACGTCGTCGAGGACGACCAGCGCGTCCGTCTCGTCGTAGCGCGTGGACAGCGGGTAGTCGTAGGACGCGCCGGTCGTCGCGTACGGGCGGCGGCAGTACAGCTTCAGGCCGTCGGCGGAGACCGGGACGGTGAACCCGACGGCGAAGTCCCGGTCGTCGGCGGTGAGCGGCTTGATGCACGAGATGAAGATCTCGTCGGCGACGGCGGCGCCGGTGGCGAGCATCTGCGCGCCGCGCACGACGATCCCGTCCGGCCGCTCCTCGACCACGCCCGCCTGGACGAACTCGCCGTCCCAGGCGTGCGCGGTCGCCGCCCGCGACACCTGCGGCGGGATGATCGCGTACGAGACGTACAGGCTCTCCTCCAGCAGCCGCCGGTGGTAGCCGGTCACGCTCGCCGACAGGTCGCGGCGTCCGGCGGCGAACGACTCGGGCGAGGAGGCGAACGCGGCGAGGAACGACCCGACGTGGTCGGGGCTGCGGCCCACCCAGCCGTGGGTGTGCCGCGCCCACGTCTCGATCGCGTGCCGCCGGGCGGCGAGGTCGTCGCGGCTGCGCGGGATCGTGAACACGAGGTTGGCCTCCGTGCCGCTCTCCGGCGCGTGGCAGGTCATCTTGTTCGCGGGGTCGGCGGCGAGGTCGAACAGCTCGGCCATCGTCGCGGCGATCGGCGCGAACGCGGGATGGGCGGTCACGTCGGCGACGCGCGCGCCGTCCAGGTAGATCTCGCGCGTGTCCTTCAGGGCGGTGAGGTACTCGGCTCCCGTGCGCATCACAGTGCCCTCCGTTCGGTCTCGTAGTCACAGGTCAGGGTGGTGTCGCCGGCGGTGAGGGCGAGGCTCCAGCGGCGTCCCGGCACGAACGCGCCGGCCAGCAGCGGCAGCGTCCCGGCGAAGACGACCAGGTCGCCGGGGAGGTCGCCGCACGCGGCGGCGAGCCGTGCCAGCAGGTCGGACGGCGTGCGCAGCGCGGCGAGGGAACCGGACTGGTAGGGGCGGCCGTCGACGGTGCTCTCGACGCGGACGCCGTCCCAGGAGCCGTCGGCGGGCAGTTCCACGAACCGGTCGCCGACGGGCTTCGGGCAGGCGGCCTTCGCGGCGGCGATGTCGGTCCGCTCGATGTCGCGGTCGGTGTGGTCGGAGCCGACGCCGAGGTAGTGGCGCCCCGCGTGCCGGACGAGGACCGGCTCCACCTCCCCCGATGTGTTCCCGCCCGCCACCGCGATCGTGGGGCCGCTGGTCAGCAGCGCCGGGTCGAGCGGGTAGAACGCGGGGACCGTCGGCGGCTCCGGGACGCCGATCGCGGCCAGCTCCTCGATGTGCGCGCGGGTCGCGGCCTCGTCGCGTCCGGTGTACCCGGCGATGATCAGGTGGTCGGGCGTGCAGCGCAGCTCGTCCGCGCCGACCCGCATCGTCAGCGCGCTCATGGCCGGACCGCCTCGGCGACGCGCACCGGGCGCCGGTCGCGCAGGACGGGGAACTCCTCGCGGGTCCGCGCCACCACGTCCGGGTCGACGTCGCAGTACAGGATCTCCTCGGCGTCGCCCGCCTCCGCGAGGACCGTGCCCCACGGGTCGACCACGCGGGACGCTCCGCCGAGCGTCACGTCCCCCTGCGCGCCGACCGCGTTGCAGGCCAGGACGAGCAGTTGCTGCTCGACCGCGCGGGCCGAGGTGAACAGCCGCCAGTGCGCGCGGCGCCGCGCGGGCCACGCGGCCGGGACCGCCACCGTCTCGGCGCCCGCGTCCACCAGCGCCCGCCAGATCTCCGGGAAGCGCAGGTCGTAGCAGGTGGTGGCGCCCAGCGCGCCGAGCGGGGACGGGGCCGTGCCGACCGTGTCGCCCGGCGCGAGCAGCTCGGCCTCGCGCGACCGGTACCCGAACACGTGGATCTTCCGGTACGTGTGGACGACCGCGCCCGACGGGTCGATGAGCACGGCGGTGTTGTGCAGGCGGCCCTCGGGCGTCCGCTCCAGGACGCTGCCGAGATGCAGGAAGCAGCCGAGGTCACGGGCCCACTGCCGACCGGCGGTGACGGTGTCGCCGTCCAGCGGCTCGGCCAGCTCGGCGTACCGGTCGAACGCGAAGTAGCCGGGCGTCCACAGCTCGGGCAGCAGCACGAGGTCGGCGCCGCGCGCGTCGGCGACCATCCGTCCGACGCGCTCCCTGCGCCAGGCCGGTGGCTCCGACGCGGGGCTCGCGACCTGGACGAGTGCGACGCGCGTCATCGGCCGTCCCAGTTCGCGACCGAGGGGAGGCGCAGGACGCCGAGCGTCCCGTCCAGGTGCGCGGCCAGTGCCTGGGCGGCGCGCAGCGGGTCGCCGGACGCGATCGCCTCGACGATCGCGCCGTGCTCGGCGAGCACGGCCCGCGCGCGGTCCTCGGCCGCCGCGATCGCCCGCAGCCCCATCCGGACCTGCCGGTCGCGCAGCGACTCGTAGAACTCCGCCAGCACGGGGTTGCCCGCCGTCCGGACGATCGCGCGGTGGAACGCCCGGTCGCACTCGATGAACGCGACCGGGTCGTCCAGCAGCTCCTCCTGGCGCGCGACCAGTTCCGCCAGCTCGGGCTCCAGTTCCCGCGCGAGCGGCGCGACGCGGCGCACGCACCAGTCCTCGACCAGCTCGCGGGCCTGCATGACGGCCTCGATCTCGGCGTCCGACACCGGCGGGACGAAGGCGCCCTTCTTCGGCATGATCTTCAGGAAGCCCTCGGTCTCCAGCCGGAGCAGCGCCTCCCGCACCGGGGTCCGCGACGTCCCCGTCGCCTCGCACACCTCCGCCTCGGTGAGGAACGTCCCCTCCTGCCGCGGCAGCGACCCGATATGGCGTTTCAGCCACCGGTACGTGGCGTCCTGTGCGCTCTCCCGTGGCCGCGCCCCTCGTGTGCTACTCATAGGCGTAATGTATACAACACGTCGACATCAATGCAACAGCCTCTTTCCGCAGTTCAGCCGCGTGGGAGCAGCACGAAGGTGGCCGGCAGCAGCGTCGCCTCGACCGGGACGTCGCTCGCGTCGCTCCGGGTGAGCGTCACGCCCAGCCGCAGCCGCTCGCCGGGCGAGAGCCGCAGGTGGACCGGGTAGATCTCGACCACGAGCCGCACCGGCTCGCCGTCCGGCACCGGCTCGGCCGTCTCGTGCGGATGCCCCGGCAGCACGACCTCACCGTCGGACGTGTGCTCGCTGCGGCGCTCGTCGAGCGCGCGATGCGACGCGCGAAGCCGTCCCTCGGTGAGCTGCCGGACATCGCCGTCGGCCCCCACGACCGACAGCCGCGCGTTGAGGTCGAAGTCGGCGCATCCCTCGGTGACCAGCACCGCGTGCAGCGCCACCGGCCCGAGCAGGTGCACCGGCTCCTCGCACGGCGCCGAGTCGAACGCGGCGGCCTCGCCCCACAGCCGGAACCCCGAGTTCGTCGAGACGTCCACCATCAGATGGACGTCGGTGGGAGGAGGCGGCGGCACGCTGGTGATCGACGGCAGGATCGGCACCGCCGCCGGACCATCGACCGGCTCCCACCGCCACCAGTCGATGTCGGACGTCGCGGGCCAGCCGCCCCGGGTGTGGAACTCGTCCGCGCCGACGCACCACAGCACGGCGTTGCCCTCGGGCGCGCAGGGGTCCTCGCCGGTGTCGCGCAGCCAGTAGCCGAGCCATCGCGACAGTTCCTCCCGGCGTTCCTCGGTGAGGAAGGGCTCATGGCTCCACGGGCCGATCTGGAGGCGCTTCGGCCCCGGGAGCGCCCGGAACGCGCGGACGGTGCCCGCCAGGAAGTAGTCGAACCAGCCGGTCCCGAAGAACGCGGGCACGCGGATCGAGGCGAGGTCGGCGGAGGTGGCGCGGAAGGTCTCGCCGTCGAACGCGGTGCCGACGATGTCCTGGTAGAAGGCCCGCAGGATGTCCGTCTGGGACTCCGGCCGCTGGCTGTTCAGGAACACGCCCGCGCCCCACGACGTGTGCGACGGGATGCCGCCGCGCTTCCACATGTCCCGGTAGGTGTCGGCGGGCGCCACCCACGGCGCGATGCACCGCAGGCCCCGGGGTTCGCGGCGCGCGATCAGCAGCTGGTTCAGGCCCGAGTAGGACCCGCCGACCAGCGCCGTCCGGCCGGTGCAGAAGCCGGCGGCGGCGATCCACTCCAGCAACTCGACGCCGTCGTCGATCTCGCGCGGCGACAGGACGCCGTGGTAGGCGCCGGTGGAGCCGCCGAAGCCCCGGACGTCCGCCACCAGCACCTCGTAGCCCTCGGCGATCGGACCGGCGAGCAGCTCCATGTGCATCGCCGACTCCTTGCGGTACGGCGTGATCACCACGACCGCCGGGGCCGGCGCGCCGGTCGAGGACGGGTAGCGGAGCACCGACAACCGTCCCCCGTCGCTCATCTCGACGGTCAGCGGAAGCGGCCGCGGAATCCGGGCGGGCCGGACGGACTCCGTCAACACAGCTTCTCCTCGAAGAACGCCACCGCCTGCACGACCAGGGGCTCGACGTCGACGCCGACGAAGCAGTGGTCGGCCCCGGCGACGATCGAGAGGCGGCTGTCGGCCCCGCTCTCGTCGAGCGCGCGGTGCAGTTCCTCGCTCTGCGCGGCGGGCACCACCCGGTCCGCGCCGCCGTGCACCAGCAGCATCGGCGGCGCGTCCGCGTGCGCGTAGGTCACCGAACTCGCGGCCCTCGCGGCAGCGGGCGCGGCGGGAATCGGCGCGCCGAGCAGCAGCGCCTCCGGCGAGCCGGGGGCGTCGTGGTCGACGACCCCGTCCGGCCCCGTCTGCTCCTGCATCGTGAGAAAGTCGCTCGGCGCGTACCAGATGACCCCCGCTTGCAGGGACGCGTCGTCGCCCGGCACTTCCTCGTCGCCGTCGAAGGCGAAATCGGGCGCGAGACAGGCGAGCGCCGCCAGGTGCCCGCCCGCCGACTCGCCCCAGATGCCGAACCGTGCCGCGTCGATCCCGAGCGGACTCGCATTGCGGCGCAGCCAGCGGATCGCCGCGCGGACGTCGAGCGCCTGGGCGGGGAACCGCGCCTCGCCGCTGAAGCGGTAGCTCGCGTGCGCGACGGCGAAGCCCGCGCCGAGCAGGTGCTCGTCGAGCCGGGCCGACTTCAGCGGCGGCGGCATCTCCCGGTGGGTGCCGCCGAGGTAGGCGCCGCCGTGAATCCAGATGACTAGTGGAACTAGGCCGTTCCGGGGGGTGTGGGGGGTCGTCCCCCCACAAGAAGCAGGCTCGGTGCGCACGGGACGCAGCAGGTTCAGCGTCAGCTCGCGGTAGCCGGGGACGCGCGCCACCACGGCGTCCGCGTACAGGTCGTAGGCCACGGCCGAACCGGTGACGCGCCGGGGCTCCGGCGGCGGACCCGGCTCGTTCGGCGGCAGACCCTGCGGGGGTGGGACGGTCATGCGCCCGCCCCCTTCGGAAGGTCGCGCGGGTCCTGGCCCGCGTACGGGGTCCAGGTGCTGTCGATTCGCATGGTGGTCCTCGTCTCGGTGGTGTAGGGCTCCCACGACGGGATGTCGCGGTGGTTCGGGTCGCCGTCGCGTGCGAAGGCCGTCCATGCCAGCGCCATGCGCGTGGAGACCTGGCGGCGGTCGGCGCGGTCGCCCGCGAGCGGTGACAGTTCGGCGTTGTGGAACACGAACGGCAGGTCGAGGCTGTGGGCGGCGCCGAGCAGCCCGCCGAGGATCGGCGTCTCGTAGGCGAACTCGTAGCAGTGGACGGGGTGCCGCGTCGACAGCCGCGACGCCAGTGTGATCGCGGCGGGCGCGAACGTCATGTCCGTGACGATCCGGGCCAGGCGCAGCCGTGCCGGTTCGCACCCGACCCGGTCGTCGTAGCCCGCGAGGACGCCGGCCGCGTCCGCGCCGAACCTCGCCGCCGCCCAGGCGGTCAGCTGGGCATCGGAGAACGTCGCGTACTCCGGCGCGTTGCAGAGGATGAGCGAGGCGTCGTGAGTGGTGTGGCCGATGAGGACGGGCACGCCGCCATGCGGCAGGTCGGGGGCGACGATGTCGGGCGCGAAGGACGCCTGGGCCGCGTCGAGCGGGTCCCGGTCCAAGGTGAAGCCGCCCATGACGTCCCCGGTGAGGGCGCGCTGGAGTTCGAGGAGCGGGCCGGTGGTCCACGTGGTCAGCTCCCGGGCCCGCGCCGGGGTCAGCCCCGCGAGGTGGACGGCGCGCTCGGCGAGCTCCCGTCCCGCCCCGGCCGACCGCGGCAGCGGGCCCGGCGAGCTCTGGACGACCGCCCGGTGGAACAGGCCGGACGCCTCCGGCATCGCCATCAGGTTGCGCACCTTGTCGCCGCCGCCCGACTGCCCGAACACGGTGACGTTGCCGGGATCGCCGCCGAACCCGTCGATGTTGGCGCGGACCCATTCGAGGGCGAGCACGAGGTCGAGCAGCCCGGCGGTCCCGGCGTGCTCGAACTCCGCGCCGAGGAGGGCGTCCAGGGCCAGGTAGCCGAAGATCCCGAGCCGGTGGTTGACGGTGACCACGACGACGTCGCCGAGCCGGGCGAGCCGGTCGCCCATGAACAGCGACTCCGAGCCCGCGCCGTGCTGGTAGCCGCCGCCGTGCAGCCACACCATGACCGGACGCCGTCCCGGCGGCGCCGCGTCCGGCGTCCAGACGTTGAGGACCAGGCAGTCCTCGCCCATCGGGACGCCCTCCAGCGCCGAGCCGGTACGCGGGTAGAAGTAGTCGAGCGCCTCGACCCACGAGCCGGTCGCCGCGAGCCGGATGTCGTTCTGCGGCGCGGCGGGGCCGAACACGGTCGCCTCGCGCACGCCGTGCCAGGGCTTCGCGGGCTCCGGCGGGCGGAACCGCGCCGCCGGGCCGCCGGTGGGCGCGCCGTAGGGGATGCCGAGGAACGACGCGATGCCGCGGTGCCGCACGCCCCCCACCTTCCCGGACGTGGTCTCGACTATGACTCGCTGCTGCATTGGGGCGCCTTCTCGTGCGTGGTGGCCCGGGGGATCGCGGCGATGAGCCGCCTGGTGTAGCCCGCGCGGGGATCGGCGTACACCGACGCGGTGGCGCCGGACTCGACGACCGAGCCGCGGTACAGCACGACCAGGTCGTCGGCGAGGTACCGGACGACGCCGAGGTCGTGCGAGATGAACAGGTAGGCGACCCCGAGATCGGCCTTGAGCTCGTTGAACAGGTTGAGGATCTGCGCTTGCAGGGAGAGGTCGAGCGCGCTCACCGGCTCGTCGCAGACGATCAGCCGCGGCCGCACGACCAGCGCGCGGGCGATCGCGATGCGCTGCCGCTGGCCGCCGGAGAACTCGGCCGGGTAGCGGTCCGCCGCCGCGGCCGGGAGGCCGACGCGCTCCAGCGCCTCCAGCACCCGGGCCCGGACGGCGCGCCCGTCGAGGCCCCGCCGGCCGCGCAGCGGCTCGCCGAGCGCCCGGCCGATCGGCCTGACCGGGTTCAGCGAGCCGTACGGGTCCTGGAACACCACCTGGATCTGCCCGCTCAGCTCGCGGCGCTCGCGACGCCCGGCGCCGGTGATGTCGCGGCCGTCGAAGGTGATCGTCCCGTCGCTGACCGGCACCAGGCCGAGGATCGCCTTGCCGAGCGTCGACTTCCCGGAGCCGGACTCGCCGACCAGGCCGACCGTGCGCCCGTGGCCCGCGGTGAGCGAGACACGGTCGAGCGCGGTGACCGGCCCGCCGCGCCGGCGCGGGTAGCGGACGGTGAGGTTGTCGATCGTCAGCAGCGGCTCAGCCATCCCTGCCTGCTTTCGTGGGCGCCGGGCGCAGGCAGCGGCCGCCGTGCTCGGCCGTCCCCGCCATGGCGATCGGGTGGGTGACGCACGCGTCCATCACGTACGGGCAGCGTGCCGCGAAGTGGCAGCCGGCCGGCCACTCGCCGGGCGCGGGGACCCCGCCCGGCATGACCCGCAGCGCCGTGCCGGGCGTGCCGAGCTGCGGGTTCGCGGCGAGCAGGCCCTCGCTGTAGGGGTGCCGCGGGGACGCGACGACCTCGGCGGTGGGCCCCGACTCCACGACCTGCCCGGCGTACATGACGAGGGTCCGCTCGCACAGCTCGCCGACCGTCCCCCAGTCATGGCTGATCAGCAGGATCGCCATCCCCGTCTCCTCCCGCAGCGTGCGCAGCAGCCGCAGGATCTCCGCCTGGACGGTGACGTCGAGCGCGGTGGTGGGCTCGTCGGCGATCAGCAGCCGGGGGCCGCCCGCGAGCGCGATCGCGATCGCGACGCGCTGCGCCATCCCGCCGGACAGCTGGTGCGGGTACATCCGCGCGACGCGGTCCGGGTCGGGCAGCCGCACCTGGTCGAGCAGCTGGACGGCGCGCCGCCGCGCGTCCGCCCGTCCCGCCCCGGTGTGGACGCGGACGGCCTCGGCGAGGTGGCTCCCCACGGTGAACAGCGGGTCGAGCGCGGCCATCGGCTCCTGGGAGACGAACGCGATCGTCGAGCCGCGCAGCGCGGCGCGCTCGCGGCGGCCCAGGGCGGTGGCGTCTGTGCCGCCGATCCGGATCGACCCGCCGGTCACGTGTGCCCCGGCGGGCAGCAGCCCGAGGACGGCGCGTCCGGTCATCGTCTTGCCGCACCCCGACTCGCCGACGATGCCGAGCGTCTCGCCGGCCCGCAGCTCGAACGACACGTCCTCGACCACCGGGACGGGCCGCCCGTCGGCTCCGGTGAACGCGACGGTCAGGCCGTCGACGCTCAGCAGGGCGTCCGAGGGCGCGACCGGAACGCGGCTCTCCTCCTGTACTCGGGACGGCCTCCGCGCGCGGGCAACCGGGCGGGCCCAGCCCTCCGCCGTGGCGTCCCGGACGCCGTCGCCGAGCAGCACCAGCGCGACCACCGTGCAGGCGACGACCCCGCCGGTCGGCACCAGCATCCAGTTCTGCCTGCTCATCACCGCGGAGGCGTCGGCGACCATGCCGCCCCAACTCGCCTCCGGCAGGTGCACGCCGAGGCCGAGGAAGTTCAGCCCGGTCTCGGTGAGCAGGGCCGTCGCGGCGACGAGCGCCAGGTTGACCAGGACCGGGCCCACGATCCGCGGCAGGACGTGGCGGAGCGCGATGCCGACCCTGCCGACCCCGTACACGCGGGCGGCGGCGACGTAGGGTTCCTCCGCCACGGTCAGCGCGGCGGCGCGGACGACGCGGACGAGCCCCGGCGCGGTCAGCACGCCGAGGGCCGCCATCGCGGCGAGGAGTTGCTGGTCGAAGGTCGCGAGCACCATCAGCAGCACCACGATCGCCGGGACCGACATCAACAGGTCCACCAGCGGCGACACGACCCGGTCGGCGCCGCGGGCCAGCGCCGCCGACAGCCCGACCGGGACCGCGAGGGCGGCGGCGACCGCCACCGTCACGAGCACGCCGAGCAGCGCGGGGCGGGCGCCGAACATCAGCCGCGCGGCGACGTCGCGTCCGAGCGAGTCGGTGCCGAGCCAGTGGTCGGCGGACGGCGTCGCGAGGACCCGGGTGAGGTCGGCCTCCTGCGGCCCGTAGGGGGCGAGGAGCGGCGCGAAGACCGCGAGCACGACGACAGTGACCAGGTAGAGCAGCGCGCCCGCCGCGAGCGGGCGGCGGAGCAGGCGGCGCGCGAGCCCCGGACGGCCGGTCGGGACGCCGGTCGCGGCCTCGGTGATCGCGGTCATGAGGCCCGCACCCGGGGGTCGATCAGCAGGTAGGCGATGTCGGTCAGCAGGTTGGCGGCGACGACCAGCAGCGTGAAGTACACCGCGACGCCCTGGATGACCGGGATGTCCTTCGAGCCGGTCGCGCTGACCGCGAGGCTGCCCAGCCCGGGCAGCCCGAAGACCTGCTCGATCACGACCGACCCGCCGAGCGCGCCGACCATGAGGATGCTCGACATCGTGCAGATCGGGATCGCGGCGCCGCGCAGCGCGTGCCGGAACACGACCCGCCGTTCGGGCACGCCGTTCGCCCGCAGGTTGTCGATGTAGGGGCGGCGCAGGACGTCCAGCATCGACTCCCGCGTCTGCTTCGCGACCGCCGTGACCCCGCTCAGCGCGAGCGCGGTGACCGGCAGCAGCAGCGACTGCGCCCAGGCGTTCGGCGAGTCGGTGAACGGGACGTACCCGGTGGCCGGGAGGAGCCCGAGCCGCACGCTCATCAGCGAGATCAGCAGCAGGCCGAGCCAGAAGCTCGGGACCGCGAGCCCGCCGACGCTGAGCAGGTCGATCACCCGCCCGGCGAACGACCCGGCCCGTCCGGCGAGGACGCCGAGGGCGACGCCGAGCACGGTGGCGAGGAGCGTCGCGCCGAGGACGAGCGAGAGCGTCACGGGAAGCCGCGCGCCGAGCGCGGCCGTCACGGGCTCCCGGTTCGTCAGCGACGTGCCGAGCGAGCCGTGGAACACGCCGCCGAGCCAGCGCCAGTACTGCTCCCAGACCGGTTCGTCGAGGTGCAGTTGCTGTTGCAGCCGCAGGACGTCCTCCCGCGTCGCCTGGAGGCCCGCCAGCTGGCTCGCCGCGTCACCGGGGATCAGCGATTGCAGGACGAACACCACGGCGGACGCCACGAACAGCAGCGGCACCGACAGCAGGAGCCTGCGCATCAGAATGCGTTTCATCAGGCATTCCTTCCTTCAGGAAAACGCGCCGCAATGGGTCAGCCGTGTGCGGCGGTGAAGAAGACCGGGTTCGGGTCGGGCGACCTCGGCGACGCCGTGACGCCCTCCAGCCCGGGCCGGGAGACCGTGACCTTGTCGATGCTCGCGAACGGCACGAACCACGCCTGCTCGACGAGGACCTTCTGCAACCGCCTGTAGACGGCCGGACGCGACGCGTCGTCGGCGGCGGCCCCCTCCCGCATCAGCGCGGCGATCCGAGGGTCGGTGTTGTTGAAGGGGTTGAACAGGCTTCCGGAATTGAGCAGCTGGTCGGCCACGAGATACATCGGCAGGCCGCCGTACTCGAACATCTGCGCCTGGTACTTCCTGCCGGTGAGCCCGGCGGTGTAGGCGCTGATGCTGACCGGAACCTCGATCTTCGCCTTGACGCCGATCTTCGACCAGTAGCTCGCGACGGCCTGGGCCGCGTCGGTCTCCCCCGGTTGCAGGTTGTAGGCCGCCATCGTCATCGAGAACCCGCCGGGGTAGCCCGCCTGCGCGAGCAGGTTCTTCGCCTTCGCGGGATCGTAGGCGTAGTGGCCGTCCAGGGCCGGGTCGTACCCGTCCGCCTTGGGCAGGAGGATCTGGTCGCTCGGCGTGGCGTACTTCCCGAAGAGCGCCTTGGCCAGCGCCTTCCGGTCGATCGCGTGGTTCAGCGCCTGGCGGACGCGGACGTCGCCGAGCGCCTTTACCTGCGTCCCCTGGCGGTCGAGCAGCTGGACGTGGCCGAACAGATAGGGCCAGGTGCGCACCTCGAACCCCGCCTGCTTCGCGGCGTCGGCGTTCTTGGAGTCGCTGATCATGTAGTCCACCTGCCCGGCGCGCATGGCGCCGAGGACGGCGTTGGCGTCGGGGATGACCTTGACGACGACCTTCTTCCACCGGATCGCCTTCGGGTTCCAGTAGTTCGGGTTCGGGGTGAACGTGTACGACTGGTTGGTGACGCTCCCGCCCGCGTCCAGGACGTACTGCCCGGCTCCGGCGGTCGAGGTGCCGAGCCTGTTCGGGTCCTTGAGCCCGGCCGGGCTGACCACGTCGCCGATCGCGAAGCCCTGCGTCAGGATGTAGGGCAGTTCGGGATTGGCCGCTTTCAGCTCGATCCGCAGGCTCAGCGGCCCGGTCGCGGTGACCTTCTCGAAGTTCTGGACGCGGGACGCGCCGAGCCCGCCCGCCTTCGCGAAGTAGGCGAAGTAGTCCGCCACCCCCTGCGCGGTCAGCGCCGACCCGTCGCTGAACTTCACGCCCGGACGCAGATCCAGCTCGAACACCTTGTTGCCCGAGCCGACGAAGCGCCACCCGGTGGCGAGGCCGGGCGCGAAGGTTCCGTCGGGCTTGAGGTAGATCAGCGGGTCGTACGCGAGCTCCACCGGAATGATCAGGGGGTCGCCGTTACCCGCGAGCGCCGGGTTCAGGCTCTGCGGCGGCGCGGCGACCGCGATCGTGAGCGTGTCGGGGTTCTGCCGCGCCGGGTTGCCCACCGCGCCGCCCGCCCCGCCTCCGCAGGCGGCGGCGAGCCCGGCGACCAGCACGGCGCCGCCGAGAAGGCTCGCCCGGCGGCTGCGGTGCGCCTTTAGGTGCGCCCTTACAGGTCGGTGGTTCTTCTTCCTGTCGACCACGATCTCTCCATACTTTGAAGGCAGTCGATAAGGACCGAGGCACACGCGACCAGGCAAAATGCTCATTGCGGTGCAGGTCACTTACTGTGAGCACACCGTAGGACGCATGCGGCAGCCACCGCAAGCTCTAAATTGATAGAACCTCAGATTGGGCTGCTACCTACAAAGACTGAAGACAGAGTTCACTGCCGCCGAACGCGAACCGCGCCGCGCCGCGCGCGACGGCCTGCCCGCCCAGTTCGGCCAGGACGACGCTGCCGCGCCAGTTGCGCGGGCTCGCCATCCTCCGCATGCCCCGGCCGACCGGGTCCAGGAGCGCGGGCCCGGCGTCCGCCAGTTCGCCGCCGAGGACGAGCCGCTCGGGCGCGAGCACCGCGACGACGTTCGCGAGCCCGGTGACGATGTCCTGCGCCGCGTCGGTGACGATCCGGACGCAGCCGGGGTCGCCGGCCCGGGCCAGCCCGGCGAGCCGTCCGAGGGTGAGGTCGTCCCCGTGCAGGGCGGCGACGTGGCCGAGCAGCGCCTGCCCGCCGACCTTCGTCTCCAGGCAGCCGCGGTTACCGCAGGCGCACAGCCTGCCGTTCGCGTCCGTGGAGGAATGCCCGAGTTCCCCGATCCCGCCGAGCCCGCCCCGGTACAGCAGCCCGCCGAGCAGCATCGCGCCGCCGACCCCGGCGCTCAGGTGCAGGTAGAGCACGTCCCGGCAGCCCCGCGCGGCGCCCCAGCGAGCCTCGGCCAGCAGCGCGGCGTCGCCGTCGTTGATCAGCTGTACCGGAAGCCCGACCTGCTCGCTCAACTCGCCCGTGACGTCGGCGCCGTACCAGGAGGGGTCGAACGCGGGCAGCCGTCCGCCGGACACCTCCGGGACCGTGCCCGAGACGGGGTCGATCGACACGCACAGCGCGAGCCCCACCCCGGCGAGCGGCCGCGCCGCGACCTCGCCGTCGGCGCGCACCTCGTCGATCAGCCGGACGAGGGCGGACCGCTCCGCCTCGTAGGGAAGGTCCGCCCCGCGCGGGCACGCCCGCTCCACCAGCACCGATCCCTCGTGGTCGACCGCCGCCGCGCTGATCGTCTCGCGCCCGACCGTGACCGCCAGCGCCAGTTCCCCGGCGGCCGCGTCCAGCTCGACCAGGTTGACCCGGCGGCCGTTCCGCCGTCCCTTCGAGAGTTTGACCCGGTCGTCCTCGATGAGTACACGGACGAGATTCGAGACCGTGGCCTCCGACAGGCCCGTCATCCTCGCCAGCTCGGACTGGGACAACGTCCCGCCCTGTCGGAGGGCCGAAACGACCTTCTCCAGGTTCCCCCGCCGCAGCTCCGCGAGCGCCCCGCCGCCTGGTCCCATCGCCCCAACACTCCCCTGGTGCCAACAAGCTTTGAACCATCAGCGTATCGCCGTGGCGCACCGGATCACCTGGTCGTTCGCGCCTTCCAGGGCGGGGTCAGGCGGCGATCACGGCCGTGGTGGTCCGGCCGCCGTCCACGTCCAGGGTGATGCCGTGGACGAAGGCGGCCTCCTCGCTCGCCAGGTAGACGGCGGCGTGCGCGATCGTCTGAGGCTTGCCCATCTCACCCGCCGGAGTCCCGTTCATCATCGCCTCGCCCGGGCTCGGGGCGCCCGGGTCGGGTTCCAGGATCACGCCGGGGGAGATCGCGTTCACGCGCACGTCGCGGGGGCCGAACTCGGCGGCCCAGGCGCGGGTGAGGGTCTCCATCGCGCCCTTGGTGGAGCTGTAGAGCGCGCCCATCGGGACGCCCAGCCGGGCGATCCAGGAGCCCAGATTGATGATCGCGCCGCCGCCGGACCCGGCCATCGCGGGGGCGATCGCGGCGGTCAGGAAGAAGGGCGCCTTGACGTTGACCGCGTAGACCTCGTCGAAGGTCTTCTCGTCGGTGCCCGCCGTGGTGTCACCCGGGTAGATCCCGGCGTTGTTGACCAGGATGTCGATGCCGCCGCCCAGCGCGGCCGTCGCGGCCTTCGCCAGCCCGGCCGAGGCCTCGGCGCTGCCGTCCAGGTCCGACTGGACGAAGTCGGCGCGGCCGCCCCGCGCCCGGATTCCGGTGACGACCTCCTCGCCGCGCTCGGCATTGCGTCCGGACACGATCACGTGTGCGCCCTCGGCCGCGAACGCCTCCGCGATCGCCCGACCGATGTTGCTCGTCGATCCGGTCACCAGCGCCCGGCGGCCCTGCAAACGTCCACTCATCACTCGCTCCCAAGTAGTTGCGGTAACAACACTCTGTGAGGTGAAAAATGGACTCGCAAGTCCAATCAGCGGGCGGCGCGCAGGTCGGCCAGCGCCTGGTCCAGGGCGGCGCGTAGGTGGGTGGAACTGCCCGTGGACTGGAGGATCGTCACACCGCCCTGGATACCCGCCAGGATCGCCGCCGCCCGCTGCTCGACGTCGGTGTCGGACGGCAGCTCCCCCGCCGACTGGAGTGCGCGGATACCGGCGGCGATCCCGGCCTGCCACTGGCGCATCAGCTCCACCACGATCGCCCGGGCGCCGGGTGTGGAGCGGCCGACATGCAGGAACAGCGAGCCGAGCGGGCAGCGGTCGCCCTGCTCCTCGTAGCGCTCGACCACGAGGTCGCGCCACCGCTGCCAGGCGTCCCAGGAGTCGAGGCGTCCGAGATAGGGCTGCTGGTCCTCCAGGACCTGGTCGGCCTCGTGCTGCGCGACCGCCAGGAGCAGCTCGTCCTTGCCCTCGGGGAAGTAGTGGAAGAGCTGGCTCTTGCTGGCGCGGGTCCGCGCCATGACGTCCTCCAGGGTGGCGAACGGCACGCCCAGCTCGCGCATCACCTCGGCCGCGCCCTCGATGATCCGCTCGCGGGTGGCGCGGCCCTTGGCCGTGAGCTTCCTGTCCACGGACGCCCATTCTGGCTCGTCACGTGTTGCCCTCGGGCTCCAGGGTGCGGGGCGCCGGGCGGAGCTGCGGCGTCCGGCGGATGATGTGGTGGGCTATCCGGCGGCCCGCGAAGTCCGAGCCGTGGACGAAGCGCATCACGGGCCCGAACGTCGCGGCTGCGGCCAGGCCCGTGAAGTACAGGCCGGGCAGCGAGGACTCGAAGTCGCGGGTCAGCACCGGGGCGCCGAGGCGGGTGTCGACGCGGACGCGGATCTCGGGCGAGAGCATCGTCAGTCGCTGGACGTTCGGGACGAAGCCGGTCGCGGCGATGATGTGGTCGGCCTCGATGACGAGGCGGTCGCCGGTGCGGTCCACGGTGGTGAGCGCGATGCCGTCGTCCTGCTCGACCGCCTTCACCAGCTGCCGCCCGGTCGTGACCTGGACGCGCGCGTCGAGGCGGTCGCGCAGCCACCACGCCCCGGCGGGCGGGAGCGTCTCCCGGACGATCCGCTGCCGCCGCCGGTAGGGCAGGTGGCGGACGAGGCCGGGCCGCTCCGCCCACAGCCACGTCCGGTACCCGGTGCCGAGGCCCGACCGGGGGCCGCCGGCGATCTTCGCGCGGAGCGGGCGCGGCTCCTGCGGGACCGTGTTCCAGTCGAGCGTCGAGCGCCGCGCGATGACGTGCGGGCGGCTGCCCGCGTCGGCCAGCAGCACGGCCGTCTCCAGCGCGGACTGCCCCGCGCCCACGACCACGACGTCCTTGCCCGCGAACAGCGACAGGTCGCGGTGGGCGCTGCTGTGCGAGAGGAGCCAGGACGGCATCCCGGACAGCTCATCCGGAATATGGGCGAACGGCCCCACGCCGACCGCGAGGACGACGGTGCGCGTCACCGCCGTCTCGCCCGTGGACAGCGTGACGACGTACCCGGCCGGGCCCCCGCGCTCGACGCTGACCACCTCGGCGTCCTCGATGTCGGGGACGGCCTCGGCCGCGAACCAGCGACCGTAGGCGACGAACGTGTCGAGGGGGATCGGCTGGCCCGTCCGCCACCCGGGATGGCGGTCGGTGAAGGCCAGCCCCGCCTGCGGCGCCCCCAGGTTGGAGGCGAAGGGCTCGGACTTCAGGAACATGCCCTCGGGCATGTTCTCCTCCCAGAAGCGCATCGGCGTCCCGATGACCCTGACCTCCAGCCCGACGTTCCGCAGGTGCGCGGCCGCCGAGAGCCCGTAGGGTCCGGCGCCGACGATGACGACGTCGCTGGCCGACTCGTTCATTCTCGTTCCCCCGTGTGTGAATCGTGCGTGTCATCCAGGCGGCCTGAACTACGTCCGCCGGATTCGCGGCCTGAACTACGTCCGCCGGGATCGTCGCGGCCTGAAGTACGTCCGCGGGAATCGCGGCCTGAGGTACCTCCGTTGGATTCGCGGCCTGAACTACGTCCGCCGAGGGTGCGGCGGGTGGCGGTGAGGAGGGTGCGGCGGCCCATCGCGAGGAAGGGCGGCAGGTCGTCTCCGGCGTACCAGGCCAGTTCGTCGGCGCGGCGAAGCGCGCCCCGGGGTGGCGCGTCGCGGCGGAAGGGGCGGCGCAGGGCCTGGCGGAGGTAGTCGTTCTCCACCAGGAGGCGGCGCCCGTAGGCGGGACGGGGGCGCGGGACGCGGCGTCCGGACTGGTGCAGGTGCAGGACGCGGGCGAGGTCGAGGCCGCGCCGGTCGGTGAACAGCCGGAACTGCGCGCCGATCCGGGGGTTGAAGTCGAGCAGGTGGTAGGCGCCGGTGCGGGGGTCGCGGCGGAAGTCCAGGTCGACGAGGCCGCGGCAGCCGAGCAGCCGGACGGCCCTGATCGCGAGTTCGGCGAGTTCGGGGTTGTCGACCCATTCGCCCGAGACGGTGTGCCCGGCCTGCGGGGGGTGCGCGAGGTGCTTGCGGCCCGTCCCGCCGAAGAGGCAGTCGAGGGCGCCGTCGAAGTAGCCGTGGAAGAACCAGTCGCCGCCGCCGGACGGGATGTGCCGCTGGAGGATCAGCGGTCCGGCGTCGTGGGAGGCGGCGAGCAGGCGGTGCGCGTCCTCGCGGGTGTGGACGAGCGTCGTGCTGCGCAGCCCGGGGCCGAGCCGCCACGGCCGCGCCCACTTGGCGACGAGCGGCAGGCCGAACGCGCGGGCGGCGGCGTCGACCTCGGCGGACGTGCCGGGCGTGCGGCTCTCGGGGCAGGCGAGGCCGTATCCGGCGCAGGCGTCGAGGAGGCGTGCCTTGTCGGCGACGAGGCGGGGGACGTCCGGGTCCTGGCGGGGGAACACGAACGCGGGGGCGAGCGCGTCGGCGTGCTCGGCGACGAAGATCGCGCCCGCGTCGTCCACGGGCAGCAGCAGCGCCGCCCCGCCGACCCGTTCGGCGATCACCCGCAGATGGCTGACCAACGCGGACGGCCGGTCGACCGGGGGCGCCCACGGATGCCCCTGGCGCAGGTACCGGGAGCGCGACACCGGGTTGCCGCGCCCCTCCAGGATCGCGTGCACCGGGACGCCCGCGCGGCCGAGCGTGCGGATCGCCCCGAGCGTGCCGTGGTGGAAGAAATTGTGATTCGTGCGCAGCAGCAGGACGGGCAGCCCCGGGTCCAGCGGCGGTGTTCCCGGGGGGCGCGTGTCGAGGGACGCCCGCGAGTTGTGGCGCACAGTAGCCTTCCTCGTCGTAAGGTAAATTCTCCCGTCGGCCCCTCGGCCGATTCGTTCACGGTCAACGCCAGAGGGCATACGATACGCATGCGAGCTGCGGATATCCATCCAGCCGGGCGGCCATTCCGGCGCCGTCGGCAAAGGCATGTTCCGCGCTACCCGCTCCCTCCCGTTATGGCCGTGTCCGCGGTCCTGGCCGCGCTCACGGCGTCCTCTCTGATCACCTGTGTCGAGCCCCGGGCCGCGGCGCATCCGTCGAAATATGTGCCGTTGGGCGCCTTTCTCGGCTCCGGTCCCGAAGGGGTGGCGAAAGTGGCGGGGTTCCAGGAATGGCTCGGCGCGCCGGTGACGGTCGGGCACACCTACCTGCCGGGCGACGGCTGGCCCGGCGTGGAGGGCCCGGAGCAGATCCTGCGGCCGTGGGCGCGCTGGCGGCTGGCGGATCCGCGCAGGTCACTGGTCGTCAACGTGCCGATGATGGCGCCGAACGAGGCCCGGCTGCCCTCGCCCGCACTGCCCTCGCTGCTGCGCGCCGGCGCCCTCGGCCTGTTCGACGAGCACTACCGGACGCTCGCCCGGCGCCTCGTCTCGCTGGGCGTGAACGACACGATCATCGTGCTCGGATGGGAAATGAACGGGAAGACCTACGGCGGGCGCTGCTCGCCCGATCCGGCGGCGTGGAAAGGGTACTGGCGGCGTATCGTCGCGTCCATGCGGGGTGTCCAGGGCGCGGCGTTCCGGTTCGATTTCGCGCCGACGCGCGGGCCGGACACCATTCCCTGGACGAGCTGCTACCCGGGTGACGACGTCGTGGACATCATCGGCTCCGACACCTACGACCAACCCCAGGGAAAGACATTCCAGGACTACGTCAACGAACCGTACGGGCTGCGGATGCAGGCGGATTTCGCCGCCGCCCACGGTAAACCCATCTCTTTCCCAGAATGGGGCCTGTTCCACAACTCCGACAACCCGGAGTTCATCCGGGGAATGCACGACTGGATCGCCTCGCACGACGTCGTCTACCAGACGATCACCGACTACTGCCCGCACGGCGTCTGGGGCTGCGGGCAGAACCCGCGCTCGTCCGCCGCCTACCGGGAGCTGTTCGGCGGCACCACCGCGCCCTCGCTCACCACGCCCGCGCCCCTACCTGCGCCTGTACCCGCGCCGGTCGAGCCGCCGATGACGCCGCCGTTCACCGTGCCCCCGCCGATCGCGCCCGCGCCGACCCCGGGCTGACCTGAGGCGACGTCGCGGGTGACGGCGGCGAGCATCGACAGCGTGCCGGTGAGGTCGAAGGCCGCCGCCGCCACCGCCGCCGCGTGCCCCTCCTCCTCGGCGACGCCGGGCGACAGCAGCCGGGGCGCGATCGCGGCGGCGAGCGCGGCCGGGTCGTCCGGCGGGACGAGCGCTCCGCAGCCGGGGCGGACGACCTCGCGGATGCCCGGGATGTCCGTCCCGACGAGGCAGCGGCCCATGGCGATCGCCTCCAGCGCCGTCAGCGGCAGCCCCTCCCAGCGGGACGGCAGCGCGACGAGGGACGCGGCGCGCAGCCAGTCCCGGGGGTCCGCGACCGCCGGGACGAACAGCACGCCCACCGGGGCGCGCCCGCGCAGCCGGTCGAGGTCCTCGCCGTCCCCGACCAGGACGAGCCGCGCCCCCGGGCAGCGCGCGCTGACGGCGGGCCAGGCCGCGATCAGGACGTCCTGCCCCTTCTGCCTGGTCAGACGGCCGACGCACAGGACGAGCGGGGCATCGGCGGGCAGCCCGAGCCGGGTCCGCGCGGCGAGCCGGGCCACGCCGTCGGCCGGATGGAACCGCCGCCGGTCCACCCCGTTGCGGACCAGCCGGTACGGCCCGCGCACCCCCGCGCGCATGCCTTCGCGCAGTTCGCCCTCGCCGACGCAGACGAGCGCGCCGGTGCGGCCCGCCGCGTACCGTTCCCACAACGTGCTGAACGACGCCTGCCGCCCGGTGGCGGCGAGCCAGGACCAGCCGTGCGGCTGGAAGATCGTCGGCGCCTGGGGCGCGAGCCGTCCGGCGAGGCCCGCCTTAGAGGAGTGCAGGTGGACGACGTCCGGCGCGAACCCCCGGACGAGCCGGCGCAGCCGCACCGCCTCCGGCAGCGTCCCGGGGCCGGGCGCGCGGGCCGCGTCCCAGCCGAACCAGGGCACGCCGGCGGCGGCGCAGCGCCTCGGCAGATCACCGCCGACCGGGCACGCCACGGCGACGTCCCAGCCGCGTCGCCGCTGGTCGCGGACCACCTGGCCGATATAGACGGCCACCCCGCCCGCGTTCGGCTGGCTGACGTGCAGCACCCGGAGCCGCCCGGCGCCGTCCCCGGTCATGCGGGCGCTCAGACCCCGTTCGCAGAGTTCGCGGCGTTCCCGGCGTTCCCGGCGGACGCCTGCCGGGGACGGGACGCCGCGTCGTGCGAGCCCTTCCGGCGCCGCCCGCTCAGGATCGCGGCGCCGAGCCCGGCGAGCAGCACCCCGGAGGCGGTCCCGACCGCGACGTCCAGCGGAAGGTTGGGCGAGGTGGGCGCGGCGGGCCGGGCGGCGAGGCTCATCAGCGCGACGCGCACGCCGGTGTCGGTCCGGTGGGACGTGCCGTAGCGGACGAGCGCGTCGGCGGCGGCGTTGGCGAACCCGGCGGCGTCGGCCGCGCTCGCGCCGCTGCCGGTCAGCCGGACCAGCGGCGTCTCCGGCGAGGTGGACGCCTGGATGTGCTCGCGGGTCGTGCCGGGCGCGGTCTTCGGCAGCGGAAGGGCGGAGTGGTCGAGCGTCTCCGGGAGCGGCGCGAGGCGTCCGTAGGCCTGCGCGAAGCTGACCGCCGCGGGACCGGTCGCGCCGCCCGGACCCTCGCCCACGACCAGCACGTACGCGGTGGCGGTGTAGGTCGCGGGCACGACCAGGGAGTAGCCGAGCCCGCCGAGCGTCCCGGTCAGGACGAGCGCGAGCGCCGGCCCGAACCGCCTGCCGAACGCGGCGGCCGGACGCCCGACGCGCCGCGCGAGGAACCCGCTCCCCCCGTCGGCGGGCCCGTCCGGGTCCGGCGGCTCGGCGATCTCGTCCTCCGGCTCGATGGCTTCACGCTGCGGCATCACAAGCCCTTCCTCATGTCGGTCGGCACCGCATGTCGTTCGGCATGGCGGTCTGGTAGAGCCGGGCGAGCCTGCCCGCCTGCTCGGCGACGGCGTAGCGGCCGACGACGGCGGGGACGGGCCGCCGCCCCACCGGCGCCGCGTCCCCCACCGGCGCCGCGTCCCCCGATGGCGGAACATCACCCGACGGCGGCACGGGCACGCGCGCGCCCTCGGCGAGGCGGGCGAGCTCGGCGGCCCAGGCGTCGACGTCGGTGGGCAGGCGCACCGCGTCCGCGTCATCACCGGACGGCGGGTCGGCGGGAAGGTCGTCGAGCGCGGGGCAGGACGTGTACCGGACCGGCAGCCCGGCGGCGAGCCCCTCCAGCACCCCGAGCCCGAACGTCTCCTGGACGGACGGCGCCGCCAGCACGTCCATCGCCGCCAGCACGCCCGGCATGTCGTCGGTCGCCCCGGCGAAGATCACGCGGGTGGCGACGCCGCGGCGCGCGGCGAGCCGGCCGAGCGCGTCCCGCTCGGCCCCGGCCCCGGCGACCAGCAGCCACGGCGCGCCCGGCAGCCGCGCGAACGCGTCGATGAGCAGGTCGAACCGCTTGCCCGGGACGAGCCGTCCGGCGCCGCCGACGACGAACTCCGCCGGGCCGATCCCGAACCGGGCCCGCGTCTCGGCGCGCCGCGCGGGGTCGAACGCGAAGGCGGCGGCGTCGATCCCGTTGGGGATCACGACGATCCGGCCGGGCGGCACGCCCCAGCCGCGCAGCCGGGCGGCGACGGTCGGCGACACGGCCACGGTCAGCGTCCCGAGCCGCTCGGTCGCCCGGTAGAGCGCGCGGACGCCGCGGGTCGTCGGGCGGCCCTCGATGAGGCCGTCGCCGAGCGAGTGCTCGGTGGCGATCACGCGCGGGGCCCCGGCGAGGCGGGCGGCGATCCGCCCGTACACGCAGGCGCGGTAGAGGTGGGTGTGGACGACGTCGTACCGTCCCGCCCGGATCAGCCGCGCGAGCCTCGGCAGCGCGGACGGGTCGCGGTTGCCGCGCATGCCGATCTCGTGGACGGCGATCCCCTCGTCCAGGAGCGCGGCGCCGACCATCCCGGCGCGGGTCAGCGACGCGACCTCGCACCGCAGCGACCGGTCCTCCCGCCAGTGCCGCAGCAGCAGCGCGAGCTGGCGTTCCGCACCCCCGGCGTCGAGCCCGGTGATCACGTGCAGCACCCGCGTCGCCCGCGCCCCCGCAGCCCCCGGCGCGCCCACCGCGCCCACCGCGCCCGCCGTGCCCGCCGCGCCCGCCGTCATACGCGGCTCCGGCGCCGGAGCTCGTGCCGGGCGAGCTTGGCGCGCAGCCGGAGCCGCCGGTCGCGGTCGCCGACGTAGGTGCGGGGCAGCGCGTGCCGTCCCGGCTCGGCCGGGCGGATGTCGCACGCGTAGTCGTAGCCCGCCGCCCGTACCGCCTCGATCTCGCGTCCGGTGGCCGCGCCGTAGGGGTAGGCGAACCCGGTGACCGGACGGTCAAGCACGTCCTCCAGGCTCGCGCGGCTCTCCTCCAGCTCCTCCCGCAGCTCGCAGCCGCCGGTCTCGGTGAGCGGCACGTGGTGCCGCCCGTGCGAGCCGACCTCCATGCCCGCGTCGGCGACGGTCCGGATCTGGTCGACGGTCATCAGCGGTTTGCGCGGGCCGTCGTCCCAGGCGTTGTAGGAGCCGATCCGTCCGGAGACGACGAACACCGTCGCGCCGAACCCGAACCGCACCAGCGCCGGGACGGCCCGGGTCGCGAAGTCGGCGTAGCCGTCGTCGAAGGTGAGCCCGACGAGGCCGTGCGCGTCGCCCGCGTCCCGCGCCCGGAGCAGCTCCGCCATGCCGACGCCGCGCAGGCCGCGCGCCCGCATCCAGGCGAGCTGGCCCTCGAAGCGGCGCGGCGAGACCGTGACGAGGTGCGGGTCCTCGCGGTAGTTGTCGACCGAGTGGTACATCAACACCCAGGGCGCCGGCCGGAGCGCCTCCACCGGCCGGGCGACCCCGGTGACACGTGTGGCGGGTTCCCTCACTGATCGTCCTCCTGCGGTTCGGCGGGGCCGCGCCCCGCGATGCTGCCTGTGCTGATCCAGGTGGTGCTGAGCCAGGTGGTGATGAGGTGCCGACCGGCGAGCGCGACCAGCCCGGCGAAGGTCAGGACGGTCGCGACCCCGCCCACGACCAGCCGGACGAGGGGCGGGCCGCCCACGGCGGCCACCAGCAGACCCGCCGCGCAGGCCCCGGACGCGACGAGCACGAGCCGCGCGACGTCCGCGCCGATCCGGCGCAGCGAGATCGGCGCGACCCGCCGCCGCACCCCGGCCAGCATCAGCACGGCCGCGAGCGTGATCCCGGCGGCGTTCGCGGCGGCCAGCGCGACCGTCCCGGCGACGGCGGTGAACACGGCACCGATCACGGCGGTCACGGCGAGCCCCACGGCGAGGACGGCGGCCGGACGCCACGTCGGGCGCCCGTGCGCGAAGAACGCCCGCGCGGCGAGGCCCACCGTCGTCTGCCCCCACAGCCCGAGCGCGTACACCCGCATGATCGCGGCGGTCTCCGCGGTGTCGGCGGAGGTGAACGCGCCGTGCTCGAACAGCGCCGCGACGATGGCGGGCGCGAACGCGACGAGGAAGGCGGTCGCGCACAGCACCATGCCGCTGACGGCGGCGAGGTCGCGCTGGATCCGGACGGCGACGCGGCGGGTGTCGCCGTCCGCCGAGGCGCGCGCGAGCCTCGGGAACGTCACCGTGACGATCAGCAGCGACAGCACCATCGGCACCTGCGCGACTTTCTGCGCGTAGTTGAGCTGCGAGATCGACCCGGCGGCGAGCCCCGAGCCGAGGAACCGCTCGACGAACACCTGCGCCTGCCGCGTCACCGTGTACACGACGATGGGCACGACGGCCGCGACTTCGAGCCGGAACTCGTTCTTCTCCACCGAGAGGCCGGACCCCGAGCGCAGGCACCGCAGGAACGCGGGCGCCTGCACCGCGACCATCAGAACACTCCCGCACGCGACGCCGATCGCCGCGCTCGTGATGCCGACCAGGCCGGACAGCCCCGCGATCAGCGCGAGGATGCCGACGTTGTAGGCGAGGTAGATCGCCGCCGGGGGCCCGAACCGATGGTGGGCGCGCAGCGTCGCGCTCATGAACCCCGCGATCCCGAACGTCACGACCGTGACCGCTGTCAGCCGGACGCACAGCACGGCGGGCCCCACCTGCGTCAGCCCGGGCGCGAGCACGCCGACGAGGAACGGCGCGCCGACCGCGAGCAACAGCGTGACCAGCGCCAGGCCCGCGACCATGTGCGGCAGCGTCGCGAGGACGAACGGCCGCACCCCCCGCCCGCCCGCGAGCAGCCGCGTGACGGCGGGGACCATCAGCAGCGCCATCGCGTCCTCGATGAGCAGCGGCGACACGGTCTCGGGGATCGTCCAGGCGACGAGGAACGCGTCGGTGCTGCCGCTCGCGCCGAACAGGGCCGCCATCGCGAGGTCGCGCAGGAACCCGAGCACGGTGCCGCCCGCGATCAGCGCGGCCGACAGCGCGGCGGCCCGTCCGACCGACGTCCGGCGCTCCTCCGCGACCCGGCGCGGGGCGGTCCCGGTGGCGGTCACGGCTCCGGGTCCAGGCCGAGGGCCCGCGCGGTCACCGCGCCGAGCAGGATCGCGGTCAGCACGCAGGTCGGCCCGCCGAGGTCGGCGTAGAGGAAGTTGGTCAGCAGGAACGCCATGGTCCCGGCGCCGATCAGCCAGAACGGGTCGCGGACGCGGCGCCGCGTCCACAGCCCGCCGAGGATCACCGCCACCAGCGCCGCGAACCCGGCGAACCCCGCGACGCCCTGCTCGGACAGGATCAGCAGGTACTCGTTGTGCGGCGACAGCAGCGGCTGGCGGACGTATCCGTTGACCGGGTCCTGCGTCTCGCTGCCGGACGACAGCTCGATCGTCGCGTAGGTGTCGCGGTAGGCGGGGAAGTTCTTCACGCCGACGCCGGTGAGCGGGTGGTCCTCCCAGATCCGTTCGGCCGCGCCCCACAGCAGGTACCGGTCGCTGACCGACTGGTCGGGGGAGGACGTGACGGCGCTCGCGATCGACCTGGACCGCGCGACCACCGCCTGCGCCCCGCCGCCGAGCCCCGCGACCACGACGAGCAGCAGCGCGGCGCAGCACGCCAGCGTCCGCACCGCGACCCACCGGTCGTAGACGACCAGCATCAGCACGGCGGCGGCGCCGAGCGCGAGCCAGGTGCCCCGGCTGAGCGCGCCCGCCAGCGCGACCGCCAGCACCCCGAGCCCGCCGAGCGCGGCGACGACCGCGACCGGCCCGTGCCGGGGCGCGTGCAGCGCGAACGCGGTCAGGATCAGGACGGCGAACCCGGCGACGACCGACAGCGCCATGACGTCGACGGCGCCGAACGTCCCGACCGCGCGGATCGCCCGCCCGTCGATCGTCGCGCCGTTCCCGCTCGTCGACTGCCAGATGCCGTAGGCCGCCTCCCCGAGACCGAGGAGCAGCACGGACGCGCAGACGATGCCGAGGTCGCGGCGGTCCCGGACGAGCAGCACGACCGCCAGCGGCACCAGCACGAAGATCTGGAGGCCGCGCGCGTAGCCGGGCAGGCTCGTCCCGATGTCGGACGAGCACACCGTGCTGACGCCGAGCCCGACCACCAGCGGCCCGAACGCGAGCGGCGCCGCGCGCGGCACCTCGACCCGCCGCGTCACGGCGAGGAACACCGCGAGTAGCACGAGCCCGGCGCTCGCGACGTCCCCGATCGTGACCTGCACCCCGTCGCCCGCCCCGGCTCCTCCGGCCGGAACGCCGACGCACAGGACGGTCGCCGCGACCGGCCAGCTCGGCCGCCGCGCCCAGGCCGCGATCTCGGGCCTCGTCCAGACGGGGCGCGCGGCCACCGCGTGCGCGTTCACCCGGGGTCCCGGCAGAGCAGGGCCCGCGCGGTCAGCAGCAGTATCCGCAGGTCGGACGCGAACGACCAGTGGTCGATGTAGTGGTTGTCCAGGCGCGCCCGCAGTTCGATGGACGTGTCGCCCCGGAACCCGTGCACCTGCGCCCAGCCCGTCATCCCCACCGGGACGCGGTGCCGCAGCCGGTAGCCGGGGCACGTCCGGGAGAACTGCTCGACGAAATGCGGACGTTCCGGGCGCGGCCCGACCAGGCTCATGTCGCCCCGGACGACGTTCCACAGCTGCGGCAGCTCGTCGAAGGAGGAGCGCCGCAGGAACCGTCCGACGGGGCCGACGCGGTCGTCGTCCTCGACCGTCCAGCGGGTGTCGGACTCCTCCTCGTCCACCGGCTTCAGCGTGCGGAACTTCAGCAGCACGAACTCCTCGCCGCCGAGCCCGACCCGCCGCTGCCGGAACAGCACGCCGCGCCCGCCCTCCAGCCGGACGGCCAGCGCGCACGCCGCGAGCAGCGGCGCGGCGAAGACCAGCAGCAGGCTCGCCACCACGAGGTCGAACACGCGTTTGGCGAGCCGGGCGCCCGGCTCGCGCAGCGGCCAGTCCACCCGCGCGCACGGCAGCCCGGCGAGGTACTCGCGCCGCGCCGCCGCCACCGGCACGACGTCCGAGGGCGGCTGGACGAGCAGGGTCTCGCAGGCCAGCCCGAACGCGACGCGCAGCACCGCGTCCAGCCGTCCGGCGCCGATGTCCTCGGCGACGACCATGACCGTGTCGGCGCCGTGGTCGCGGACGAGCGCGGGCAGGTCGGTGGTCTCGCCGAGCACGGGCAGCGTGGCCGCCGCGTCCGACAGGCCCGCCGTGACCTGCCCGACCGGCACCAGCCCGAACTCGCCGCGCACCCGCAGCAGGTGCACGACGTGCGCGGCGGCCGCGCCGGTGCCGACGACCAGCGCGAGCCGCGCGCGGGTGCGGCGGCACCGGTAGGTCCGGACGGCGGCGTGCGCGACCGCGCGGGCCCCGAGCGACAGCGCGCACGCGACCACCCCGATCCAGACCACCGTGAACCAGGACGAGCCGGGCAGCAGCGCCGCGACCAGCACCCCGGCGGCCAGCGCCCGGACGAGCAGCGGGCGCAGGTCGGCCAGCAGCGAGGGGCAGCGCCTGACCCGGTACAGCCCGCCCGCCGCGTTCAGCCCGACCACCACCACCGCCGCGAGCATCGAGGGTCCCCTGGCCGGGACCTGGAGGGAGGCGACCGCCGTCGAGGCGGCCCAGCCGTCGGCGAGCGCGAGGCACGCCGGATACAACCGGGCGAGCAGGCGGGACCCGGCCGCGCGGCGGGCGGGCAGCAGGGGCAGGGCGGCGGCGTCCCCGGACGTGGGAGAGAGATCCGAGCGGGGCGCCCCCGGGTCGAGGGATGCGCTCAGCCCCTGGGCTCTCATTGACTCACCACTTTCCCTACCGCCGAATACGGGGACACACGAGCGCCACGATCAGCATCGCAGCACACCGCGGCACAGATCACCGCTCTTTAACGAAGGGCGCCCCAACCTTGAATAGAAGATCAACACAGGTCGGAAGCCCCAGCTCACAGCTCGTTTCACCGATTCACCCACCGGACACCCGCCCCCGGGCAATCTTCCTTCCAAACCCTTTACCGGTGCCGCTGCGTCCCCCTTTCAGAGGAATGGGAGAAATGCACGACAAGGCGGCACGACCGCCGCGCCGACACCGCACGTCCCCCAGGGCGGGGCGACACGTCCGGCACGGCGGGGGCGACACGTCCCGACACGGCGGCAGGGCGCCGTACCTGGGGCGACACGGTCATGGAAAGATCCAGGAACCGGTCCCGTACCACGAACCTTCGGGGCACGATGGGCGTCACAAGGGATCGGACGCGAAACCCGGCCGCCGGCCGGGCATGAGACTCGTTCCGTAGGCGGTCGTGTCGCGGGTCCCCCGCTTGCGTGACCCGCGTTGCTGATGAGGGAGAACGGTGCGAGGTAAGGCCTTGGTGCTGGCGCTGGTCATGGGGCTGGCGGCGGCGTGCGGCGGCAGTGACGGTACGGGCGGCACCACCGCCAAGGGCGGCGAGGAGGGGGCGCCCCAGGTGGCGATCACCCCGGCGAACGGCGACGCCCGCGCCCGCCCGGACGCGGGGATCACGGTCACCGCGTCCGGCGGGACGCTGAGCACGGTGTCGGTCAAGCTGAAGGACGCCGACATCCCCGGGACGCTGTCCCCCGACAAGAAGACGTGGCGCTCCACCTGGACGCTGATGCCCGGCAGCCGCTACCAGGTGTCGGCGACCGCGACGGCTCCCAAGGGCAAGACCACGACCGCGACCAGCGCGTTCCGCACGTCCAAGGCGACCGCCGCGACGACGATCAACAACGTGATCCCGAGCCCGAACGAGACGGTCGGTACCGGGATGCCGGTCTTCGTCCAGTTCAGCAAAGAGGTCCCGGTCAAGGCCCGGCCCGCGGTGGAGCGCGCCATCGAGATCTCCTCGACGACGCCGACCGAGGGCGCCTGGCGCTGGCTGAGCGCGGGCGAGTCGTTCAACGGCCTCCCCTCGGTCGTGTTCCGGCCGAAGCAGCCGTGGGCGCCGCACCAGCGCGTCTCCGTCACCGTCCACTACGCGGGCCTGAAGATCGGCGACAACGTCTTCGGCGACAAGGACGTGAAGCGCACGTTCCGTGTCGGCGACTCCCACACGATCAGCATCAGCGCCAAGACGCACAAGCTGATCGTCAAGAAGAACGGCGGCACGGTCCGCTCCTGGGGCGTGAGCCTCGGCGCGGGCGGCGACCGGCAGGCCGACGGCGTCGACCACCTGCTCACCACCAGCGGCGTCCACCTCACGATGGACCGCAGCCGCCTGGAGCGCATGCGCCCGCCCGGCAAGAAGAAGGGCGACCCGGGCTGGTACGACGAGCAGGTCCCGTGGGCGACCCGCATCTCCAACAGCGGCGAGTACATCCACCAGAACATGGACGACCCGACCTGCCTCGGTAACCGCAATTGCAGCCACGGCTGCGTCCGCTCCCCCGCGAACGCCGCGCAGTGGTTCTACAACTGGGCCTACCGCGGCGACATGGTCACCATCACCGGGACCAAGCGCGACCTCCACTGGACGAACGGCTGGGGCTACTGGCAGATGCCCTTCACCAAGTGGACGTCGGGCAGCGCGCTCGGCAAGCCGGTGACCACCACCAAGTCCGCCTGAGCCGATGGATTTCTGGAGCGGCCGGCGCGTGCGGCTGCGCGGAATCGAACCCGAGGACTGGGAGGCGTTCAAGGAGTTCGACGCCCATTCCGCGGACATGCGCGGCGGCGACATGCTGCACCCGCCGCGCTCGGACGAGGGCTACCGCCGATGGGCCCTGGAGGAGGCGATCCACCGGCCGGACAGGGACGAGTTCCGGCTGGCCATCGCCACCGTGCCGGACGGCGCGCTCGTCGGGAACGTGAACACCGTGGACGCCGACCCGAGGGCGGGGCGCTTCGGCTACGGCATCGCGATCGGCCACCGGTACCAGCGGCGCGGATACGCCCGCGAGGCCGTCGAGTTGCTGCTCGCCTTCATGTTCGGTGAACGCCGCTACCACAAGTGCGAGGTCGGGGTCTACGCGTTCAACGAGCCCTCACTGCGGCTGCACCGCTCCCTCGGTTTCGTCGTGGAGGGGCGGCTGCGCGACCACGAGTATTTCGCGGGCGCCCATCACGACCTGGTTCTACTGGGGCTGACCGCCGCCGAGTTCGCCGAGCGCCGTCCGTTCCCGGCGCTTCCCGATGTCAACGGTGGCTCAGCACGTTGACGACCTTTCCGTTGGGGTCGCGGACGAAGAAGCGCCGCACCCCCCATTCCTCGTCCTGGAGGGGATGGACGATCTCGGCGCCGCTCGCCCGGACGGCGTCGTAGGCGGCGTCCACGTCGTCCACCTCGACGCTCATGTCGGGGACGACCGGCGCCGTGGCGTCCTCGGTCATGACGCTCACCTGCGCCAGCGGCGTGGACGGCGAGGCCAGTGTCACGATCCAGCCGTGGTTCATGACCTCCTCGAACCCGAGCAGGCCGTAGAACTCCCGGCTCTCGTCCACGGCCTGCGACCGGACGTTGGGCACGACACGACGAACGGTCATCGACGACTCCACGAGGCAGCGGGTTTCCAGGGGCCAGCGGCACGGCCAAGCCCAGCTCAACGCTATCGCGCGCGGTCCGCCTAGGCGCGGAGGGCCTCGGTGGTGGCGCGGGCCAGGGCGAGCAGCTCGTCGTGGCGCGCGGACGGCCCGGACGTGAGCCGCCCCGCGATCGCGGCGGTGACCGCCGTCCGGAACCGGGCGACCAGCTCCACGCCCTCGTCGGCGAGCGACACCCGGGTCACCCGGCGGTCGTCCGGATCGGGCCGCCGCTGCACCAGCGCGCGCCGCTCCAGCCGGTCGACCAGTCCGGTGACGTTGGTCTTGTCGCAGTTCAGCCGGTGCGCGAGCTCGCCGTGGGTCAGCTCCTGAGGGGCCACCAGCGTGAGCAGCTGGGCCTGCTGCGGGGTGAGGCCGAGGTCGCGGCTCACGACGCCCCTGATCCCCTCGACCACGCACGCCAGTTCGAGCAGGGCTTCGGCGACCTCCCGATCGCCCGCTGGACGGCTCATGCGCCGAGACTACTTGACAGTCCATGATGTCCACTATTTAGTAGATGATCTCAACAGTTCATGACATCGACTATTTGGAGCATCATGGGGACGCGGACACCCGACCGGGTCGCGGTCGTGACCGGGGGCTCGCGCGGGATCGGCCGGGCGACCGCGCTGCGGCTGGCCGCCGCCGGGACGGCGGTCGTCGTGAACTACCGGTCGGACGCCGCCGCCGCGGAGCGGGTCGCCGCCGACATCGAGGCGGGCGGCGGGCGCGCCACGACGGCGCAGGCGGACGTCGCGTCACCGGCGGAGCTGCGCGTCCTGCTCGACACTGCCGAGCGGCGCTACGGCGGCCTGGACGTGCTGGTC
The DNA here is from genome assembly GCF_022751215.1 of Actinomadura terrae. GTDB lineage: Bacteria > Actinomycetota > Actinomycetes > Streptosporangiales > Streptosporangiaceae > Spirillospora > Spirillospora terrae. Next base: position 474,307 of record NZ_JAICDG010000004.1, read on the forward strand.
CACAACGCCGGCGGCTACGTCCGGGGGCCGCTGGAGGACGCCACCGACGACGATTACACGCGGGCGTTCGCGCTGAACGCCCACGCGACCTTCCACGTCCTGCGCGAGGCCGGGCGCCGGATGCGCGACGGCGGCCGGATCGTGTTCGTCTCGACGGCGGCCACCGTCCTCACCCCGCCGACCCAGGCCCTGTACGCGGCGGGCAAGGTCGCCGGGGAGCACCTCGTCCGGACGTTCGCCCGCGAGATCGGCGGGCGCGGCATCACGGTCAACAGCGTCCTGCCGGGACCGACGGAGACCGAGGGGTTCGCCGCGTCCGGCGCCCCGGTCGAGCAGCTCGTCGCGCAGACCCCGCTCGGCCGGCTCGGCAGGCCGGAGGACATCGCCGAGGTCATCGGCTTCCTCGCCTCGGACGCGGCCCGCTGGATCACCGGCAAGAACATCGTCGCCGACGGCGGCCTGTCCTGACCCGCCCACCTCGATCGTCAGTCGCGGGGGCGGACGAGGCCGTGGTCGAAGGCGAAGACGACCGCCTGGATCCGGTCGCGCAGGTCGAGCTTGGCGAGGACCCGCTTCACATGCGTCTTGGTCGTCGCCTCGCCGATGTGGAGGCGGACGGAGATCTCCGCGTTGGACAGGCCGCGCGCCATCAGCAGCAGCACCTCGTGCTCGCGACCCGTGAGCCGGTCCAGGCGGCGCCGCACCCCGGCGTCCGGCGGGGCGGGCGAGGTGCGGGCGAACTCGGCGAGGAGCCGCCGCGTCACCGAGGGGCCGAGCAGCCCCTCGCCCGAGGCGACGGTCCGCACGCCCTCGACCAGCGTCTCGGGCGGGGTGCGCTTGAGCAGGAACCCGCAGGCCCCGGCGCGGACGGCGGCGAACACGTACTCGTCCAGTTCGAAGGTGGTCAGCACCAGCACCCGGGACGCCGGGTGCCGGGCGGCGATCTCGGCGGTGGCGGCGACGCCGTCCATGACGGGCATGCGGACGTCCATCAGGACCACGTCCGGCGCGAGCGCGGCGGTGCTCCGGACGGCCTGCGCGCCGTCGGACGCCTCCCCGACGACCGTGATGTCGGGCTGGGTCTGGAGCATCATGCGCAGGCCGCCGCGCATCAGCTCCTCGTCGTCGGCCAGCAGGACGCGGATCACGCGACGGTCCGCACGGTGAGGGGGACGCGGGCCTCGACGCGCCAGCCGCCGTCCGGGCCGGGGCCCGCCTGGAACGTCCCGCCGAGGCGGGCGGCGCGCTCGCTCATCCCGGCGAGCCCCCGGCCAGGCGCGGCGGGCACACCGGCGCCGTCGTCGGTGACCGTCACGCCCACGCCGTCGTCCACACCAGAAACCTCGATCCGCACCGTGCGGGCCGACGCGTGCCGGACCACGTTGGTGAGCGACTCCTGGACGATGCGGTGCAGCGTCTGGACGACGGGCTCCTCGACCGGCGGCAGCTCGCCGTCCACGACGAGGTCGGCGCGCAGGCCCGGCGGGAGCCCGACGACCAGGCCGCGCAGCGCGGAGGCCAGGTCGGGCGGGTCCGGCGGTCCGGCGCCGTCCAGCAGCCCGAGGACGCGGTCGAGGTCGCCGAGCGCGGCGCGGCCCGTCTCCTCGATGCTGCCGAGCGAGCGGCGCACGTCCTCGTGGACGACACCGGAGGCGCCGAGGGCCAGCCGGGCCGCTCCGGCGTGGGTGACCATGACCGTGACGGCGTGCCCGACGGCGTCGTGCAGCTCGCGCGCCATCCGGGCCCGCTCGTCGGCGAGCGTCCGGCGCTGGAGGGCCGCGACCCGCTCGGCCTCGTGCGCCTGCAACGCCGTGGCCGCCTCCCAGCGCGAACGCGCCGCCTCACCGGCGAGCAGCGCGCCGCCGTGCAGGAGCGCGCCGAGCACGAGGGCCGAGGTCCCCTGCGTCGCGAGCCCGGCGAGCGCCGCCGCGACCGGGACGGCGGCGAGCCGCGCGGTGTGCGGGCGCGGCCGGGTCTGCGCGACCATCGTCAACGCCAGCGCGGACGCCGCCGACAGGTTGGTGAACGGCTCCCCGGCGAGGGCCGTCGCGGCGGTGGCCCCCGCCGAGGCCCACAGCGCGGTCGCGGGCGCGAAGCGGCGTCCGGCGATCGCGGCGAACCACACGACGGCTGCGGCGCGGGTGACGAGGGGCCCGCCGAGCACCGACGCGGTGGCGTCGGACTCCCCGATCGCGATGGTCGCCGACACGTAGGCGACGAGCAGGTCGAGGGCGACCCAGCGCCACCGGCGGTCGGCGTCCCGGTCCGGGCCCCACCGGCGAAGGTCCATGGCGGTCAGCGTACGGAACGTCCGTGATCTGCGGAATCACCCCGGCTGAGGACGTCTCGTCCCCCTCCGGGGGGACCAACCTCATCCCGCCTGAAGGACGACCGCGCCCCACGCCCGTTCTTAGCGTCGCGGCATGATTTCGACACAGTCCTCCCAGGCAGAGTCCCCCAGATCCGCCAGGTCGCTGCCGCGCCGGGTGGGCGGCGGCGCGCTGATCCTCGCCGGGGCGCTGCTCGCGCCGCCCGCCGCGATCGTCGCGTTCCTCCTCGCCGCCGCGGCGAACGCGCCCCTCCCGCTGTGCGCGGCGACCGCCCTGGCCACCGCCGCCCTGGTCGCCGGTGCGGTCGCCTACCTCGGCGGACGGGTCGCCCGCACGCGCCGCCGCAGGCTCCTTACGCTGCTGGTCGCAGCGGGCACGTCCGGGGTCGTGGCGGTCGCGGGCCACTGGCTGGTCTTCCGCCCGCTCGGCGTCGAGGCCGTCCCGCTGGCCGCTCAGGACACCCGCTACTGGCAGCTGTCCACCGGTTCGCGCATCGCCTACACGCGCACCCCGGCGCACGGCCGGGCCCGGCCCGAGCCGGTCGTCCGGCTGCACGGCGGCCCCGGCACCCCGGGCGCGGGCCCGGACGACCTCGACCGCGCGCTGGCCGCGACCGGCTTCGACGTCTACACCTACGACCAGCTCGGGTCCGGACGTTCGCAGCGGCTCGACGACCCGCGCGGGTACACGGTCGCGCGGCAGGTCGCCGACCTGGAGGCGATCCGGTTGCGGATCGGGGCGCCGCGGCTGATCCTGGCGGGCAGCTCGTGGGGCGCCACGCTCGCCGCCGCCTACCTCGCCGCGCATCCGGGCAACGTGGCCCGCGTCGTGTTCACCTCCCCCGGCGCCCTGTGGGCGCGGGAGTGGGAGAAGTCCGGCGAGGGGGAGATCTGGGACCGGCTCAGCCCGGCGCAGCGCGCGCGGATGGACGAGCTGGAGAACCGTCCCCAGCTCGTCGCGTGGTCACTGCTCATGGCCGTGAACCCGCGCTCCGCCCACGCGCTGCTGCCCGACGAGGAGATCGACCCGCTGTTCGACGAGCTGCTGTCGTCGGTCGGGTCCGCCGCGACCTGCCACCCCGGCCGCCCGCTCCACGAGGCCGTGTCGCGGTCGGGCTTCTACTCCAACCAGCTGACCTCCGAGGACGCGCGCGGCGTCCCCGACCCGCGTCCGGCGCTGCGCCGCGCCGCGGCGCCCGCGCTGGTCCTGCGCGGCCAGTGCGAGTTCAAGCGCTGGGAGATCGCCCGCGAGTACCGGGACACGATCCCTGGCGCGCGGCTCGTCCAGATCCCCGGCGCCGGGCACGTGATCGACGCCGAGCAGCCCCGGCTCTACCGGGACGCCGTCGTCGCCTTCCTCACCGGACGCCCGCTGCCGCTCACCCCCTACACGGGCCAAGCCGCCCCGCACTGACCAGCACGTTCAGGACGCGGGGGTGCGGATGGCCTCGTAGACGCTGGACAGGCCGCCGCCCCCGTGCCCCATCTCGACCGCGCGCCAGAAGAGGTCCTTCAGGGCGGTCGGGCCCGCCGTGTCGATGCCGGCCTCCTGGCCGGCCTCGACCACGTGCTCGGCCCCGACCGCCTGCATGTGGAGGCTGTTGGCCTCGCCCGGGGACAGGCCCGAGTCGACCTCCTCGGTGATGATGCGCAGGTAGCCCATCGGCCCGTCCGACGCCAGGGCGGAGACGAGCGAGGTGGCGAACGGGCGGAACTGCTCGCCCGACACGCCCGCCGACCCCACGAGTGCCAGCGCGTGCATGTAGGCCGTGGTCGTGGACCAGAACATGTACAGCTGCGCCTGGTAGTAGAGCATCGCCAGGCCCACGTCCGTCCCGACGAACGTGGTGTCTCCCAGGACGCGCAGCGTCTCGCGGTGCGCGTCCAGGGTCTCCTCCCGCCCGCTGTAGAAGACGTAGGAGCCCGGCTTACCGATTCCTGGAGGCGGCACCATAATGCCCCCGGTGAGCAGCTCCGCTCCGTGCTCGGAGGCCCATTCGCCTGCGCGGCGCAGCTCGTTCGGGCTGCCCGAGCTGAGGTTGGCGAGGACGCGTCCCTTCAGCGCGTGGGTCGCGTCCTCCAGCGAGTCGTACATCGCCTGGTAGTCGGTCTGGCTGACGACGACCAGCTCGGACGCGGCGAGCGCGTCGGCGGGCGTCGCGGCGAGGACCGCTCCCTTCTCCACCAGCGGGGCGGCCTTGGCCGCCGTCCGGTTCCACACCGTGGTCGGGTGCCCGTGCTCCAGGAACGTGGCGGCCATCGTCGCGCCCATGGGGCCGAGCCCGATGACGGTCACGGGGGTCTTCGGCATCGAGATCTCCTCTGTCTCGTTCGTTCAGAGGGTGCAGCGTCGCGCCCGCCGCTACGGGAACGCTTCGGGCCGGTCCGTAGCGGTGACAGGGCTGTCGGAGGTGCTGCGTACGCTGGCGGGGTGCGTTTCGGGGTGCTGGGCCCGCTCGCCGTGTGGACGGACGGCGCGGCAGGCGTCGAGGTGCGCGTGCCCGAGCTGAAGGTCCGCGTGCTGCTGGCGATGCTGCTGGCGGAGCCGGGGCGTCCCGTGTCCGCCGACCGGCTGGTGGACGCGCTGTGGGGCGACCGTCCGCCGCGCAACGCGACCGGCACGCTCCAGGCGCGCGTCTCGCAGCTCCGCAAGGTGCTGGACGACGCGGAGCCCGGCGCGCGGCGCCTCATCGTGGCGCGCCCGCCCGGCTACCTGCTGGACGTGCCGCCGGACGCCGTCGACTCGGGCCGGTTCGCGGCGCTGCTCGTCCGGGCCGGGGAGACCGCCGACCCGGCGGCCAGGGTACGCCTGCTGCGGGACGCGCTGGCGCTGTGGCGCGGGCCCGCGTTCGACGGGTTGGGCGGGTTCGATTTCCTCCACGCCGCGACCGCGCTGGAGGAGCGGCGGCTGGTCGCGCTGGAGGAGCACGCCGAGACCCGGCTTGAGCTGGGCGAGCACGCGGCGCTCGCGGCCGAGCTGGCGGCGGAGGTCGCCCGGCACCCGCTGCGCGAACGGCTCCGCGCCGCGCACCTGCGCGCCCTGCACCGCGCCGGACGGCGGAACGAGGCCCTCGCCGGGTACCACGACGTGCGCGAACGCCTCGCCGAGGAGCTGGGCGTCGACCCGGGGCCCGCGCTGACCTCGCTCTACCGGTCGATGCTGGAGCAGGACCCGGCCGAGGAGGAGCGGCCGCGCGTCCCGTCCCGGCTGCCGGTGCCGCTCGGCGAGCTGATCGGCCGCGACGACGCGGTCCGCCGCGCCCGCGACCTGCTCGCCTCCGCCCGCCTGGTCACGTTGACGGGCCCCGGCGGCGTCGGCAAGACCCGGCTCGCGCTGGAGGCCGCCGCCCGGTCGGCGGGCGATCATCCGGGCGGGGTGTGGTTCGTCGAACTGGGCGCCGTCCGGGCCGGGTCGGCGGACGAGGTGGCCGAGCAGGCGGCGCGCGTCCTCGGCCTGCGCGAAGACGGCGCGGGAGGCACAGGCGGCGCGAGCGGCGCGAGCGGTACGGGCCCGGTCGAGCGGCTGGCCGGGGCACTGCGCGGGCGGCGGGCGCTGCTCGTCCTGGACAACTGCGAGCATGTCGCCGGGCCCGCCGCCGACCTGGCCGCGCGGCTGCTGGAGGACGCGCCGGGCCTGCGCGTGCTCACGACGTCCCGCGAGCCGCTGGGCGTGCCCGGTGAGCGGCTCCAGATCGTCCCGCCGCTGGCCCTGCCCGCGAGCGGCGATTCGGTCGTGGAGCTGCTGGAGTTCGGGGCGGTGCGGTTGTTCGTCGCGCGGGCGGAGGCGGCGGCGCCCGGTTTCGTGCTGGACGCGGCGTCCGCGCCCTGGGTCGTGTCGATCTGCCGCCGTCTGGACGGCCTGCCGCTCGCGCTGGAACTCGCCGCGACCCGCGTCCGCGCGCTCGGCGTACGGGACCTCGCCGCCGGGCTCGACGACCGGTTCCGCCTGCTCGCGGACGTCCGGCGCGGCGGCCCGGCCCGGCAGCGGACGCTCCGCGCGGTGATCGACTGGAGCTGGGAGCCGCTCACCGAACCGGAACGCGCCGCGCTGCGGCGCCTCGCCGTGCACGCGGGCGGCTGCACGCTCGCGGCGGCCGAGGCGGTCGGCGGCGGATGCGCCGACGTGCTCGCGCGCCTGGTCGACCGCTCCCTGGTCGTGCGCGGGGACGACGGCCGCTACCGGCTGCTGGAGTCCGTCGCCGCCTACAGCCTGGAGCGCCTCCGGGAGTCGGGCGAGGAGGACGAGATCCGCCGCCGCCACGCCCGTTACTACACCGAATTCGCCGAAGAGGCTGCCCCCGAACTGCGCGGGCACGGGCAACCGGAATGGCTCGACCGCCTCGACGCCGAGGCCGCCAACCTCCGCCTCGCACTCGACCACGCGGACGGCGAGACCGCGCTTCGCCTCGTCCACGCCCAGGCCTGGTACTGGTTCCTCAGAGGACGGTTCGCCGAGGCACGACGCGCATTCTCGGCGGCCCTCGCCACAGCCGGGAAATGCCCGGAAACGGAAACCTGGCTGGCGGGCTTCACGATGGCCTCCGGTGAATCCACCGACTCCGAAGAACTCCGCCGGGCCGCCCTCGCGCATGTCGACGACGAATACGAACGCGCCAAGGCCGAATGGTTCCTCACCCACGTCCACTGGGCTTATGGCGATCTGGCGGCGAGCGAGAAACGCGTCGAGAGCGCCTTGGCCGTGTTCCGCTCGCGCGGCGACCGGTGGCACACGGCGGCGGCGCTCGCGATCCACGCCAAACAGGCGATGGGACGCGGCGACCTGCACGCGATGGGCCGCGACGGCGCCGAAAGCCTCGCGATCTTCACCGAGCTCGGGGACGGGTGGGGACGGCTGGAGGCGAGCGACGTCCTGTCCCGGCGCGCCGAGATCACCGGCGACTATGCCGAGGCGGCCCGGCTCCGACGCGCGGAACTGCGGCTCGCGCGGGAGCTGCGGATGTGGCCCGACGTCGCGTTCCGCCTCGCCATGCTCGGCCGGATCGCGCTGCTGACCGGCGACCTCGCCGAGGCCCGCGTCCAGCACGAGCGGGCGCTGGAACTCGCGGAACGGCACGCCGCCCCGTCCGCCGCCGAGTTCGCCGAAATCGGGCTCGGCCTCGTGGCCCGGCGCCGCGGCGACCTCGACGCGGCCGAGGCGCACCTGCGCGCCCCGCTCGGCTGGCTGCGCGGCATCGGTGGCACGGCCGGGATCGCGTTCGCGCAGGCCCAGCTCGGTTTCGTCGCCGAGGAGCGCGGGGACGCGACGGCGGCCCGGGCGCTGCACACCGAGGGCCTCGCCGCCGCCCGCGCGATCGGCGACCCCCGCGCGGTCGCGCTCGCCCTCGAAGGGCTCGCCGGAGCGCGCTCGCTAGCGGGCGAGCACGCGCCCGCCGCACGGCTCCTCGGCGCCGCCGCCGCGCTCCGCGCGGCCACCGGGGCGCCCCTTCCGGCGGCCGAACGCGGCGACGTCGACCGAATCACCGGAAGGATCCAGGCCACCGTCGGCGTTTCCACTTTTGAAACCGAATTCGCCCGGGGTCACAGCGAGCCCCCCGGCACGGCCGTGCCAGACGCCCCTGAAAGGACGCCATGACCGAGGATCTCGGATACGGCTGGCAGAGCGACCTGCTCGACCTGCCCGCCTACCTGAAGCGGATCGGCTACGACGCCGACCCGAAACCGGACGCGGCGACGCTGCGCGCCCTGCACCGCGCGCACGTCACCTCCATCCCGTTCGAGAACCTGGAGGCCATCCTCGGACGGCCGGTCGAGCTCGGGGTGGCGGCGCTCCAGGCCAAGCTCGTCGACCGTCCGCGCGGCGGCTACTGCTTCGAGCACACCGAACTGTTCGCGGCCGTCCTGGAGAAGATCGGCTTCGAGTTCACCGCGCTCGCCGGACGGGTGACGCTGGGCGCGGAGAAGCTGCGCCCGACCACGCACGCGCTGCTGCGCGTCGAGATCCCCGGCGAACCCGCGCTGCTCTGCGACGTCGGCTTCGGCTCCGGCCCGCTCGAACCCGTGGCGTTCCCCGCCGAGGGGGTCAACGAGGTCGAGCAGGACGGCTGGGGCTTCCGGCTGTTCGAGGGCCCGCGCGCTTGGGAACTGCACCAGCGCGGCGCCGACGGCTGGGTGCAGCGCCACACGTTCACGCTCAACGAGACGTTCCACATCGACTACGAGCTGTTCAACTACTTCATCTCGACCAGTCCGCGCTCGCCGTTCACCGCACGGCCGTTCGCGCAGAAGTTCACCGCCGAATCCCTGCTCGTCCTGGACGGAACGACCCTCACGACCAGCGGCCCCGACAGGCCCGAGGAAAAGCGCGAACTCCTCCCCGAGCAAATCGGCGCCGTTCTCGCCGAGGACTTCGGAATCGTCCTCGACCCGGCGGACATCGAACGCCTGGCCGCGTCCTAATCGTCAGGTCAGGTTCAGGCGGGCCAGTTCGTTGCGGGAGGCGACGCCCAGTTTCGGATACGCCTTGTAGAGGTGGTAGCCGACCGTCCGGGGGCTGAGGAACAGGCGGGCGCCGATCTCCCGGTTGCTCAGGCCGTCGGCGGCGAGCCGGACGACCTGGAGTTCCTGCGGGGTGAGGCTGCCGACCGCGTCGTCGCGTCCGGTGCCGCCTCCCGACGGGCTCTCCCCGGCGGCGCGCAGTTCGCCGCGGGCGCGGTCGGCCCAGGGCGTGGCGCCGAGGCGCTCGAATCCGTCCAGGGCCGCGTGCAGCAGGGTCCGCGCGTCGTTGCGGCGCCGGACCCTGCGGAGCCACTCGCCGTACAGCAACTCGGTGCGGGCCCGCTCGAACGGCGTCCCGCCCTCGCGGTGCAGCTCAAGGGCGCGGGTGAAGGTCTTGTCGGCGTCCTCGTCCGGGCCGAGGAGCGCGGCGCAGCGCAGCGCGACCGCCTCCACCCACGGCTCGCGGACCTGCGCGGCCCACTCCCGGTAGGAGTCGGCGGCGTCGCGTCCGCGCTCCGGGCGGCCCAGCCGGACGGCCGCCTCGACGAGGTCGGGCAGGCTCGCGATCGCGCCGTGCCGGTGCGGCCCGGACACCGCGTCCGACAGCCGTTCGAGCGCCGCCTCGTACCGTCCGAGGCCGAGGTCGAGCAGGCCGCGCGCCGCCGCCCCGTGCACGCTGCTCGGCGGGACGCCCCGCTCGATGCCCTCCGCCGTCAGCTCCAGGCAGCGCCGCTCGTCGCCCTCGATCGCGGCGAGCAGCCCGAGGACGGTCGACAGGTACACGCGGACGCGGTGCTGGCCGGTGTCGGCGGCGATCCGCAGCCCCTCGGTCGCGTCGGTGAGCGCGTCGCGGTGCCGTCCGAGGAGCAGGCGCGTGCGGGAGCGGATCATGAGCGCGGACGCGAGCAACCCGATCTCGCCCCGCTCGCGGAACCGCGCCTCCAGCTCGTCCGCGGCGGCGTCGGCGCCCGCCACGTCCCCGAGCATGAGGTGCCACATCGCGACGCGGACGCGGTCGCGCGGGCCGTAGCAGTCGCGCATCGCCCCCATCAGCTCGCGCAGCGCCGCGACCCCGTCGGCCGCCCCGGCGCGCAGGGCGCGCGGGTCCTGCCCGGCGAACAGCCTGGCCAGGGCCCGCAGGTGGGCCGCGTTGGGCAGGCCGAGCTCCTCGCCCCGCGCGGCGATCCCGTCCACGACGGCGAAGTCGCCCGCGTGGACGGCAGCCGACGCGGCCTGGAAGAACAGGTAGCCGGACGTCCGCGGGTCCAGCTCGGCCACCGACGCGGCCGTCTCGGCGAACATCCGGTACGCCTCGCCGGTGCGGTCCTGGTCGTCGGCGAGCGAGGCGCGGATCAGCGTCAGCTCCGCGCGGGCCAGCGGATCGTCCAGGTCGGCCTGCGCGCGCGTCGCCAGGTCGACCCCGCGCTCGGGCAGCCCGGCGTCGGCCGCGATCCGCGCGGCGACCGCCAGCCGCCGGCCGCGGTCGGCGCGGTCGGGGCTGAGCACGGCGGCGGCCTCGTACGTCGCGGCCACCGACTCGCTCCCGCCGACACCGCGCGCCCCGGGCGCGCTGATGCCGCGCGCCGCGGTCTCCTCCAGGACGGACGCCACGCTCTCGTCCGGCCCCGTCGCGGCGCGGGCGAGATGCCAGGCGCGGTGGCAGATGTCGCCGCGCTCCAGGTAGACGTCGGCGAGCGCGCGGTGCGCCTCCAGCCGGAGGCCCAGCGGCGCCGACTCGTACGCGGCGGACCGGACCAGCGGATGCCGCACCTCCAGCCGCCCCTCGCCGGTGGTCCGCAGCAGCCCGCCCCGCTCGGCGGGCTCCAGATCCTGGACGGCCGCGCCGAACCGCCGCGCCGCGTCCATCACCACGCCCACCGCACCGAGATCATCGGACGCGACCATCAGCACGAGCAGCCGCGAGGGCTCGGGCAGCGCGGCGATCCGCCCGGCGAACGACCGCCGGATCCGCTCATACGCCGTGGACCGTTCCCCGCGCGCGCCCGCCTGCATCCCGGGGAGCTCCAGCAGCGCCAGCGGGTTCCCCATCGCCTCGGCGAGGATCTCGCGCCGGACGTGCTGGGGCAGGCCGTCCGCCCGCGCGGCCAGCACCTCCGCCGCCGCGTCCGGCTCCAGCCCGCGCAACCGCAGCTCGGGCAGCCCGGTCGCGGAGAACTCCGCCGCCAGGGGACGTCCCAGGACGTCCAGCCCCGCGGGTTCCGGCACGTCTGGGTCGCGGGCGGCCAGCAGGAGCGCGATCGGCTCGGCGTCCAGGCGGCGGGCGGCGAACAGCAGCGCCTGCGCGGTCGGCTCGTCCAGCCAGTGGGCGTCGTCCACGATGCAGAGCAGCGGACGCTCGTCCGCGAGGTCGGACAGCAGCGTCAGCACCGCGAGCCCCACCAGGAACCGGTCGCCCTGGCCGGGCTCCTCACTGCCGCCGAGGTTGAGGGCGCCGCGCAGCGCGTTCGCCTGCGCGTCCGGAAGATCGCCGACCCGGTCCAGATAGCGGCCGAGGAGCAGGTGGAGGCCCGCGTAGGGCATGCCGCTCTCGTACTCGACGCCCGTTCCGCGCACCACCCGCATACCGTCGGCGGACGCCGCCGCATGGTCGAGCAGCGCGGACTTGCCGATCCCGGCCTCGCCCCGCAGGACGAGCACGCCGCTGCGTCCGGAACGGGCCCGGTCGAGCAGCCGGACGATCTCGGCCGCCTCGCCGTCCCGCCCGTAAAGCATGCTCACCAGCCTACTCAAGCGCCCGCCCGCTCCCACCCCATGGTTGAACCGCGTCCGTCGGGTATCGGCTCTCACCGAGCGCACGCGAACCGAGAGAGAGCGGGGACAACAGTGGCCGAGAACTCCGAGAACGTCGTCGACCTGCTGCTCGCGCAGCACGACGAGATCCGGCGCCTCGCGTCGATCGTGGACGGCAACAGCGGCCAGGTCCGCCGGGACGCCTTCGACCGGCTGCGGCGGCTGCTCGCGGTGCACGAGACCGCCGAGGAGGAGATCGTCCACCCGTTCGCCCGCCGGGCCATCGGCGACGGCGGCGCGGTGATCGACGCGCGGTTGGAGGAGGAGCACGAGGCCAAGGGCGTGCTGTCCGACCTGGAGAAGCTCGACCCCGACTCGGACGAGTTCACCGCGAAGTTCGGCAAGTTCCACCGGGACCTGGAGGAGCACGCCGCCCGCGAGGAGCGCGAGGAGTTCCCGCGCATGGTGCGGGGGGCGACCCCCGAGCAGCTGCGCGGCATGGCCGCCACGGTCCGGGCGGCGGAGGCGGTCGCGCCGACCCACCCGCACCAGGGCGTCGAGTCGCCCCTGGCGAACCTCGTGGTCGGCCCGTTCGCCGCCGTGGCCGACCGCGCCCGCGACGCGATCGCGAAGGCACGGCACTGAACCCGGCACGCCCGGCACTCTTCGACAGCGACAGGGGGAGGACATGACCGACGACCGCAGGAACGACGAGGACAAACCGCTCGCCGACCGCCGCGCCGAGGCCGGGGACGACCCGACCGCCGCGGACCCGGACTTCGCCGAGGAGCACACCCCGGGCCCGACCGACCCGCCGAACGCCGAGGCGGACACGCCCGGCGGCGAGGACGACGGCTACTCCCCGCAAACCGAAGTCCCCTAGGGAGCCCGCGCGGCTACTCGCTGTCGTCGTCGTGGTCGGAGCCGACCGTCACGCCGACGATGTCGGGAAGCTCGCCGAGCACCGCCGTGAGGTCCGGGACCGAACCCGCGCCTTCCAGGACGAGGGTCACCACCGCGTTGCCGGGACGCCGCGCGGGCGGCTCGCGCCGGTCGCGCCGCTCGTCCCGGCCGCGGTCCGAGTCGTCCGGGAGGTACTCGCGTTCGACGTTGAGCTCGGCGACCGCGAACCCCCGCCGGGTGCATTCCATGAGCGCCCGCCGCAGCGCGCCGCGCCCGTCCCGGTAGACGAGCCGGACCCGCGCCACCTCGGCGGGGCGGAACCGGTCGAGCGGCAGCCTCCGGCTCAGCCCGCTCAACCCGTACACGACCAGGAAGTGCCCGACCGTGACCGCCACCGCGAGGACGGGCAGCCCGCCGCCCGCCGCCATCCCGACGGCGGCCGTCACCCACACGACGGCGGCGGTGGTCAGCCCCCGCACCGCGTCCCGCCGGACGAAGATCAGCCCGCCGCCGATGAACCCGATCCCGGACACGATCTGCGCCGCGACACGGGAGGGGTCGAACGACACGTGCTGGCCCGGGACGTTGTCGAAGCCGTACTTGCTGACCAGCATGAACAGCGCGGCGCCGACCCCGACCAGCGTGTGCGTGCGAAGCCCGGCGCTCTTGTTGCGCAGCCCGCGCTCCAGCCCGATCGCGGCCGACAGCACGAGCGCCAGCGCCAGCTCCCCGATCTGCGCGAACCCCTGCCCCGGCGCCAACTCGATCACCGGCCCGGTCTACCCGATCACGATCGCCCCATTCGTCCGCCGTGTCCTCCGGTGGAGCACAGGCCCGCGTTACATCGCCCGGCCGCGGGGAAGGCGTCGCCCATGGACCACTCGGAAGCCCCCGTCCTGGACGCGATCGCCGCCTACCACCGCGAAGGACAGCTGCCGTTCACCCCGCCCGGCCACAAGCAGGCCCGGGGCGCCGACCCGCGCGTGCGCGAGGTGCTGGGCGACGCGGTGTTCCTGGCCGACGTCCTCGCCATCTCCGGACTGGACGACCGGACGTCGTCCCACCGGGTACTGGAGCGGGCCCAGGAGCTGATGGCCGACGCCGTCCACGCCGACCACACCTTCTTCTCGACCTGCGGAAGCTCGCTGTCGGTGAAGAGCGCCATGCTGTCGGTCGCGGGCCCGGGCGAGAAACTGCTGGTCGGACGGGACGCGCACAAGTCGGTGGTGTCGGGCCTGATCCTGTCCGGCGTCCGGCCGATCTGGGTGGAACCGCAGTGGGACGCCGAACGCCACCTCGCGCACCCGCCGTCCGCCGCCGCGTTCGCGGCCGGGCTCGACGAGCATCCCGACGCGCGCGGCGTCCTCGTCACCAGCCCGACCCCCTACGGGACGTGCGCCGACCTCGCCGCGATCGCGGCGGAGTGCCATCGGCGCGGCAGGCCGCTGATCGTGGACGAGGCGTGGGGCGCCCACCTGCCCTTCCACCCGGACCTCCCGTCCTGGGCCATGGACGCGGGCGCCGACGTGTGCGTGACGAGCGTCCACAAGATGGGCGCCGGGCTGGAGCAGGGGTCGGTGTTCCACCAGCAGGGATCGCTGGTCGATCCGGCCGTGCTGAAGTCCCGCGAGGACCTGCTCGGCACGACGAGCCCGTCCGTGCTGATCTACGCGGGCCTGGACGGATGGCGCCGCCAGATGGTCGAGCACGGCCGTGAGCTGATGCAGGGCACGCTGGACCTGGCCGCGTCCCTGCGCACCGACCTCGCCGCGATCCCCGGCTTCGACGTGCAGGGCCCCGCCGAGTTCACCGGCCCCGGCCTCGCCCACGACCTGGATCCGCTCCCCCTCGTGATCGACATCGCCGCGCTCGGCACCACCGGCTACCGCGCCGCCGACTGGCTCCGCGAGCACCACCGGGTCAACCTGCACCTGTCCGACCACCGCCGGATCAGCGCCCAGCTCACGTTCGCCGACGACAAGGCCACCACGGGACGGCTGCTCGCCGCCCTGCGCGACTTCCGCGACAACGTCGAGACGCTCCAGGACGTGCCCCGGGTCGAGGTGCCGCCGCCCGACGAACTCCGCCTCGAACTGGTCGTTCTTCCCCGCGACGCGTTCTTCGGCCCGGCCGAGCAGGTCTCCGCCGAGGATGCCGTCGGCCGTATCGCCGCCGAGATGATCACGCCGTATCCGCCGGGGATTCCGGCCGTCCTGCCCGGGGAGCGGATCACCGGGCCCGTCCTGCGGTACCTGCGCGACGGGGTCGCCGCCGGAATGATGCTGCCGGACACCGTGGACTCGAAACTCGACAGCGTCCGCGTGCTCATCGAAAACTGATGTAGTCCTCAAGCCGGGCGACCGCGAAGCCCTGCCGCCGGATGCGCTTCAGCATCTCCGCGAACATCTTCGTCATCGACTCGCCCTTGAGCTGCTTGGGCCCCCGGAAATGCGCCAGCAGCACGTCACCGTCGTGCAGCTTCTTGTTCGGGTCGTCGTACTGCATGTCGTGGATCTGCGTCGACGCCGTCCACAGCACGATCCCCTGGATTCCGCACTCCCGAGCGGCCTCCTGCGTCGCCGAGCTCCACATTCCGAACGGCGGGCGGAACAGCTTCGGCACCGTTCCGTACTGCCTGGTCAGGGACTTCTGGGTGCCGCAGATCTCCTGCCGCTGCCCGTCCGGCCCGAGATGGGACATCACCGGATGGGTCAGCGTGTGGTTCTGGATGTGGTTCCCGAGCGCCTGGATCGGCTTGAAGTAGCCGTAGTCGTCGCGCACGTTGCCGTCGGTGAGGAACATCGAGACCGGTACCCGCAGGTCTTTCAGCATCTCGACGAATTTCGGGTCCTTCTCCTGCCCGTCGTCGATCGTGACGAACACGACGCGGTCCTTCGTCGGCACCTTGGAGAAGACCTTCACAGGCCCTTTCCCACCGAGCTTGAGCGGCTTGTCCTGCGGCGGGGGCGGCGCCGGACGCAGCGCTTCCAGCCCCCATTTCCCCCAGTCGGGCCGCGCGGCCTCGCCGTCTCCGCCCGGCCCGGTCACCGACGGCTCCTCGGCCACCGGCCTCCTGCACCCGCCCAGCAACAGGGCGAGCGCGACCACGCCCGCCAGCACGCGGACCCACACCCGATGGCCTCCCCACAGACCCGCCCGAATGTCCCAGAACCTACCCCGTGATCAGGAGGTCCCGAACATCCGCCCCCGCGGTGATCGGGCTGTTTCGCGCGGACGGCGACGGCCGGACCCGCCGAGACCGCCGCCGTCCGCCGTCCGCCTGGGTCAGGCGGCCATGGCGCGCGGTTGCGGCATCGGGTAGTCGGGCAGGGTGATCGCTTCGGCGCGCGGCGTCGTGAATCTGCTCGCCGTGGCCAGCGCCCGGCGGGCGAGCGAGGTGTCCGCGAGGCGCAGGGCGGTGTGGACGAGCGTGCGGTGCGCCCGGCCGCGCGGTATGACCGCGTGCGGTACGCCCGGGGCCAGCTGCTGGGCCTGCGTGACGAGGGGACGCAGCACCCGCTCGTACCGGGCGAAGGCGGTGCGCGGGTCGTCGTGGGCGGTGAGCTCCCCGGCCAGGATGTAGGCGCCGGTGAGGGCGAGCGTCGTGCCCATTCCGCTGATCGGTGTCGCGCAGTACGCGGCGTCGCCGAGCAGCGCGATCCGGCCCTCGCTCCAGGTGGGCAGCCTGGTCTGGGCGACGTCCTCGAAGTACAGGGTGCCGTTGTCGAGCGACTCCAGGACGCGCGGCGCCTCCCAGCCGACGTCGGCGAAGGTCTCGCGCAGGATCGCGACCGTGTCGTCGCGGCCGAGGCGGTCGAGGCCGCGCACGTCGGAGGCGAAGAACATGCCCGCGCGGGTGGTGCCGACGTTGTCGGGGCGCAGGAAGACGACGCGGCCTCGGCCGCAGAGCATCGTCCGCCACCAGCGGGAGTCCGCGGCGGTGCGGGGAATGGCGAGGTGGGCGATATAGAGGCCGATCTCGTGCGGCCGCGCGTCCGGCATGATCATCGATCGGGTGCGGGAGCGCAGGCCCTCGGCGACGACGACCGCGTCGAAACGGCGGTCGGGGCCGTGCCGGAATTCCACGTCCACGCCGGTCCCGTCGTCGCGCAACGCGCTGATCCTGTCGCCGAAACGGTATTCGACTTCGTCGGCGGACTGTTCGTAGAGCAGTTTGGCGAGCTCACCGCGCAGGATCTCGATTTCCGCGGTGCCGCCGCTGCTGTCGTCCGTCCCGGCCGGGAACGAGGCCACCGGGCGCCCGTTCTCGTCGACGAACCGCACGCCGAGTTCGCTGGTGTGCGCGGCGCGGACGGCGTCCTCGATGCGCATCCGGCGGAGCACCTGGCGTCCGACGCCCCGGATGTCGACATTCTGCCCCCGGTCGGGCAGGTGGTCGAACTGCTCCACGACGGTCACGTTCCAGCCGGACCGCGCCAGCCACGAAGCCAGGGCCGGCCCGGCGACGCTTGCGCCCGAGACGAGAACATTGCGGTGAACCATGACACCTCTCCTCGCTGATACGGCGGAAATTCACCAAAAACCTACCTAGCGATTCGGCCGGCAACAACGGGATTACCCGGCGACCAAGATCATTTCCATATCAGTTCCGAATGGTCGGATTTCACGCTGGCATGCGGGCCGAAACGGTCGCGGCGAAGAGGAGAAGCAGGAGAATTGCCGTCCCTAACCGGTGAGGACGGCGAGGAGTTCGTCACGCCCACAGGCACCGGTCTTGCGGAAGACGGCCTTGAGATGGTCGTTGACGGTGTGAACGGAAAGCTCCAGCGCGCGGGCGATCTGCTTGGGCGGCATCGCGTCGCGCAGATGGGCGATGATCTGGCGTTCGCGGGGGGTGATGCCGTACCAGTCGCAGAACGAGGGCAGCATCTGGCGGGGCGTCGCCGCCTGGATGACGATCGCGACGTCCCCGGAGTCGCCCAGCGGCTGCCCCTGGGTCGCGAACCATCGGCCGTAGACGGGGGGCGGCCCGATGACGAGCGGTTCGGCGGTGTGCGGGTCGAGGGCGTGGATGCGCGTCTGCATCGCCAGCCCGATCGTGAACGACTCGGCCGTCCATCGCAGGCATTGGGATCTGTGCTCCGGCCGGCCCCGCCAGTGGTTCGCCTGCGGGGTGGCCGAGCGGATCACGTTGTCCGCGCCGACGATGATCACACCCGGCGCCGGGGGCGGGCCGGGCGGCATCCGCCGACCGCCCGTGACGTAGGCCCGAAGGAACTCGATGAGCCTGGGGGTCAGCCGCGTCACCCGCTCCGCGTCGTCGCCGCAGAAGGGCCTGGCGCCCTGGCCGCGCAGCAGTTCCAGCATCCCCCAGATGCCCCGGGCGTCCTTCAGCACCACCCGCATCACGCTGCCCGCGCCGTGGCGGGACATCAGCGAACGGAACCGGCGGTGCCGTCGCTCGTCGCCGACCCCGAGCAGGGCCACCGGCAGCGGGCGCCGCGCCAGATCGCCCGGCGGGCCGGGGTCGTGGCCCGCGTAGTAGTCGCACAGCAGTGCCCGGCCGAAGTCGGCGTCGTAGCCGTGCCAGAAGCTGAAGGAGGACGGAATGGAGCGGGCGGCCGGGCTGGTTCCGACCAGCCTCGCCGCGTCGTGCGGTAGGACGGAGGCGATCGCCTGTGACAGCGCGCACGCCAGTTCGTCCATCCTCGCGCCTTCATTGGCGATCATGCGCAACTCGCCCAGCAGCCGTTCCCCCGACCCCGTCATGCGCTCAGTGTGACCGGCCGAACTCAGTCCGGCAACGGGGATGACCGACTGTTGTCAACTCGCCTTAACCGCTTGTGTTCGGCCGGGGTGGATGGTTGACCTCAAGCACGGTTGAGGGCACAGGGTAGATGTGGAGGCCCGGAGCGGCCGGGCCCTGGCGGCAGGGGGCCGCATGCCCATCCAACTCGATCACATCATCGTCCCGGCCAAGGACAAGCGGGAGTCCGCCGAGTTCCTCGCCCGCATCCTGGGGCTGGACGTGGGCGCGCAGGTCGGACCGTTCCTTCCGGTGCGGACGGGGAACGGGGTGACGCTCGACTTCATGGACTCCGACGACTTCCGCTGGCACCACTGCGCCTTTCTGGTGCCGGACGAGGAGTTCGACGCAATCTTCACTCGGATCAAAGAATCGGGCGCGCACTACTACGCCAATCCCGACGGCAGCGGTGAAGGTGAGATAAACACGCGCGACGGCGGACGCGGGGTCTATTTCTCCGACCCCGGTGGTCATGCCATGGAAGTGCTCACCGTTCCGTACGGCGGCTCGCCCTAAGCGACGGTAAAGCACGGAAAGCGGCATCGAACGGCGCTGAGAACCGGTGAACTCCGTCCAATGCGGCGGGACGGAGTTCACCGGGCCTCAGACATGGGTCACCAAATGGCGCCCGCGGGCTCCTGGACGACGGCGTTCAGCCGGTTGAACATGTTGATCATACCGAGCAGGAGAATGATCGCCGAGAGCTCCTTCTCGTCGAAATGGCCGGACACCTCGTTCCACAGCTCGTCCGGGACGGCGTCGCCGGACCGGTCGGCGATCCGGGTGGCGTGCTCGGCCAGCGACAGCGCCGCCCGTTCGGCGTCGGTGAAGAACGGAGCCTCACGCCAGACGGCCACCGCGGCGATCCGCTCCTCCGACTCCCCCGCCTTCCTGGCGTTCAGGACGTGGCTGTGGACGCACGCGCTGCACCCGTTGATCTGGCTGGCCCGCAGGGCGACGAACTCCAGCAGCCCCTCGGGCAGGCCGGCGGAGGCGACGGCCTTGCTCAGCGTGCCGACGCCCTTCACCACGTCCGGGAGGACGTACGCCGGGTTCTTCATTCGCGCTTCCATGCTCGCTCCCTCAGATCGCTTCAGATCGATGTCGTGCATCGAACTG
The DNA here is from genome assembly GCF_022751215.1 of Actinomadura terrae. GTDB lineage: Bacteria > Actinomycetota > Actinomycetes > Streptosporangiales > Streptosporangiaceae > Spirillospora > Spirillospora terrae. Next base: position 493,632 of record NZ_JAICDG010000004.1, read on the forward strand.
ACGGAGCGCGGCGGGCGGATGTGACGGCGTCCGCCGGAAACTCAGAAATGGCCCTCCAGGTCGGCGAGCAGGCGGCGCTTCGGCCGCGCGCCCACGATCTGCCGGACGACCTCGCCGTCCCGGTAGAGGTTCAGCGTGGGGAAGCCCAGCACGTTGTACCGGGCCGCGATCTCGGGGTGGTCGTCGCCGTTGAGCTTGGCGACCGCGAGCCGGTCGCCGTACTCGGCGTCGATCTCGTCAAGGATCGGCGCGATCATCTTGCAGGGGGGACACCAGTCCGCCCAGAATTCGACCAGTACGGGCCTGTCGGAGCGGAGCACCCGCTCGTCGAAGTTCTCCGTCGTCAGTGTGATCATCCGTCGCCTCCTGAGAGAACATGCACCCGGGGCAGGCCCGCGTGAGTTGGTCGGTCACCTCGGCCCGCAGGCGGATCAGCGAGCGGATGTCGGCGTCGATCTCCGCGAGCTTGCGCTGGTAGACCGCGACCGACTCGGGGCAGGACGCGCCCTCCGCGTGCCCGGCGCGCAGGCAGTCCACGAACGGGCGCGCGTCCTCCAGCGTGAACCCCGACGCGAGCAGCGTCCGGATCTCGGCGACGAGCCGCAGGTCGGACTCCTCGTACTGGCGGTACCCGTTGGCCGCGCGCCGCGCCGAGAGCAGCCCCTGCTGCTCGTAGTAGCGCAGCGTCCGCGTGCTGACCCCGGCCCGTGCGGCCAGTTCCCCGATCCGCATCGGCCCTCCCGACTCTCCGTGACCAGCACCGACGTTAACCCCTGACACCGACGTCAATGTCAACCCCGCCCGGGACGTGAGAATGCCCCGGCCCGCACGAGGCAGGCCGGGGCACTCTCAGGAGCCGGACGCGGGCGAACGAGCCCCGCGTCCGGCTACCGCGTCAGCGGCCCTGGAGGGAGCGGACGTTGTCGCCGAAGGAGAAGCTCTTCGAGCCGTCCCAGTTGAAGGACCAGGTCATGAGCCCCTTCAGCTGGCCGTTGAAGGCCTTCCACGCCTGGCTGACCAGGCCGGGCGACATGTAGCCGCCACCGGCGCCCGGCTGCGCGGGCAGGCCCGGGACCTGCTTGTCGTAGGGCACCTTGATCGTGGTGCCCTGGACGACGAGGCCCTTGTTCAGGCACTCGGTCTGGACGGTGAAGCCCTGGACCGTCCCGGCGCTGTAGGAGTCGCCGGAGCAGCCGTACATGCTGCCGTTGTAGTACTGCATGTTCAGCCACCACAGCCGGCCGTTGTCGGCGTACTTCTTGACGATCGGCAGGTAGGCGCCCCAGATCGAGCCGTAGGTGACGCTGCCGCCGGTGACGTAGGCGGTCTCGGGCGCCATCGTGAGGCCGAAGTTGGACGGCATCTGCGCGAGCACGCCGTCGATGATGCGGATCAGGTTCGACTGCGAGGCCGAGAGCTGGTTGATGTTGCCGCCGCTGGACAGGCCGGTCTCGATGTCGATGTCGATGCCGTCGAAGTTGTACTTCTTCAGGATCGGCACGATCGTCTGGACGAACTTGTCGGCGACGGAGCTGGAGCTGAGGTCGATGCCCGCGGTGGCACCGCCGATCGACATGAGGATGGTGGCCCCGGCCTCCTTCGCCGCGCACATCTCGGCGGGCGTGGAGACCTTGACGGTCGCGTCCATCCCGTCCTCCCACAGCACCGTGCCGTCGGAGCGGATGACGGGGAACGCCGCGTTGATCACGTTGTAGCCGTGCTGCTTCAGCCGCGCGTCGTTGATCGGCACCCAGCCGAACGGCGGGTGGACGCCGTTGCTCGCGCCGTCCCAGTTCTCCCAGTAGCCCTGGATGACCTTGCCGGCCGGACGGGACTTCACCGCGCAGGTGTCACCGCCGTTGCCGGGCGGGTCGGTCGGCGGGGTGGTGGGGTCCGTCGGCGGGTCGGTCGGCGGCGTCGTGGGGTCGGTCGGCGGCGCGCCGTCGCAGGCGCCGAGGTCGCGCCACAGGGTCGGGGTCGACGCGGGGTTCCAGTTGGCGCCGTTGTAGGCCGTGTGCGTGACGAGGGCCTCGTAGCCGTGGTTCTGGTCGTTGCGCTGGTAGTGGACCTTGGTCCCCGCCGTGTACTGGGTGCCCTCCGCCCACATGGCGAAGTCGCAGGTGATCACGGCTCGGGCGGACGACGGGGTGGACAGCACGAACACGGCGCCCAGCGAGAGCACCAGGGCGGCCGTCGCGGCGGCCAGCGCCGCCGCGGCGCCCGACCAGCGCCTGTACTTGTAGTTCACGGGTCGACTCCTCAACTGGCGGGGACACAGAGGAGCCGGCGTAGAGCCAAACAGTTCCCGCGGACGGGACCCTCCCAGGCGAAAGGCGCATACGGCCGGCGTGGACGCCACCAGCAGGGTAACCGCGCCGGGTCTAGGCCGGGAAGACCTCAGAATCCGAAATGCTCCGAGGGTAGTTGTGAAGATTGACGGATTCGGCGGTCCGGCGGGCCATCTTCGCCATCAGTTTCTTCCCGGGCAGGTACGGGATGAGCGCGTAGTAACGGTTCAGCAGTGCCGCCGCGACCCGGCTGGAGGGCACCATCATCTTCGCCACGCCGTCGCCGATCTTCTGGCAGCGCGCCACGTACTCGCGCAGGATCGCCTCGTAGCCGGCGAACGCGGCCCGGTGGTCGGTGTGCGCGGAGGAGTGGTCGGTGTGCGCGGAGGGGTGGTCGTCGTGCGCGGCGGCGAGTTCCCCCGCGAGGACGTAGGCGCCGACGATCGCGAGGCCCGTCCCCATGCCCGTCAGCGGGGACGGGCACCACGCGGCGTCGCCGAGGAGGGCGACGCGGCCGCGCGTCCAGGCGTCCATGCGGACCTGGGCGACGGCGTCGAAGTAGAAGTCGGGGGCCTCGCGCGCCCAGTCGAGGATCCGGTCGGTCTCCCAGCCGCTCCCCGCGAACCGCTCGGTGAGGATCGCCCGCTGCGCGGCGGTGTCGTGGCGGTCGACGTCCAACTGCGGCGAGCCGAAGTAGAACAGGGCCCTCGCCTCGGTGTTGTGCCGCGCGCTGTAGACCATGACGAGCTTGTCGGCGGTGCGGTAGCCGAGTCCGGCGTGGTCGAGGCCGAGGTGGTTGGGCGTGGTGCAGATCGCGAGGTACAGCCCGAGGTGCCGGACGAACTGCTCCTCCGGCCCGAACGCGAGCCGCCGGACGCCCGAGTGCAGGCCGTCCGCACCGACGACCAGGTCGAACCGGCGCGGCGCGGCATGCTCGAAGGTGACGTCGACGCCGCCGGGGTCCTCGGTGATGGACGTGATGGAGTCGCCGAAGAGGTACTCGGTGTCGTGCCGCGTGGCGTCGTAGAGAATCCGCGCCAGGTCGCCCCGCAGGATCTCGATGTCCCCGGAGAACAGGTCGGTGGGTATGCGCGCCTGCACCTTCCCGTGCGTGTTCACATACGAAACGGGGCCCATGCCGGTGGCGGCCCGCTCGATCTCCTTCAGAATCCCCATCTTGTTCAGGACGGACAGGTGCGCCTCACCGCGGAAGTCCACGGCGTGACCGCCGTCGCGCAGGGTCTCGGCGCGCTCCACGATCGTGGGGGTGAAGCCGTGCCGGTGCAGCCAGTAGGCGAGGGCGGGCCCGGCGACGGACGCGCCCGAGATCAGGATGTTCATGCCGGTGAGCCTGCCGGGCGGCGCTCACCGTCCCCTCACCGCGCGCTCACCCGCGCCTCGCCGTGCGGTGAGTTCGGTGACGACGGTTTCGGGCAGCCCGGCGAGGCGGAGGACGTCCGCGCGTCCCAACCGGGTGGCCTCGGCGTGGACGCCGGCGTACGCGGGGTCGATCTCGGGCGCGTCCCGGGCCGGGACGACGCGCAGCACGGCGGCGGCGCCGAGCAGCCGCGCATGCGATTCGGGGTCGCCCTCGGCGGCGGCGAGTTCGGCGAGGGCCTCGACGCCCCGGGCGCCGTCACCGGACGCGCCGAACCGCTCCGCCGACTCGACGGCCTCGCGGAAGCGGGCGCGGGCGGTGTCGTGGTCGCCGTGCGCGGCGGCGACCCGGCCGAGGCCGACGAGCGCGCCGACGCGGTGGCCGACGCTCTTGACCCAGTGCGGCTCGAACCGTTCGAGGGCGTCCTCGTAGCGGCGCCGTGCCCCGGTCAGGTCGCCGTAGAGGAGGGCGATGTCGCCGAGCCCGCGCAGCGCCGCCGCGAGCGTGGTGGGGCTGCCCGCGCGGCGGGCGAGCGCGGCGGCGCGCCGGTAGTCGGCGAGCGCGCCCGGCACATCGCCGGGCACGCGGTGGTCGCCCCGGTTGACCAGCAGGTCGGCGCTGTCGTCCAGGGCCCCGACCTGCTCGGTGAGCGCGAGCGCCTCGTCGGTCAGCGCGATCGCCTGCGCGCGGTCGCCGCGCAGCGCCGCCAGCCCGGCCAGCGCGTCCAGGGCGAGCGCGGTGCCCCAGCGGTCGCCGAGCGCGCGGAACCCGGCGGCGGACGCGGCGAACTCCCGTCCGGCGGCGCCGGTGTCGCCGGAGGCGAGGTGGGGGAAGCCCGTGACGAAACGGGCGGCCGCGCGGGCCCACGGGTCGCCGTCCTCGCGGGCGCCGGTGACGATCGCGTAGGCGGCGGGGCCGTCGGCGTTGCGCATCAGCCACAGGAACGGGACGGACGGGTACCGCGCCGCCGTAGCCGCGTTCTGGGCCAGCGCCGCCTCGGCCGCCTGGCGATGCCGCTGCCACGCCTTGTCCGCGTAGGCGGCGAGGAGCACGCAGGTCACGTACTCCTCGTCGAGCCCGTCCGGTGGGTGGGGGCCGAGCGCGGCGAGGACGGCGGCGGCGTCGGACGCGGCGGCCGTCGAAAGTCCCCGGATCCACAGGTAATGCGACAGCGCCGCGCACAGCCGCAGCGCGAGCCGTGTTTCCCGTGTTTCGGCCGCCCAGTGCAGCGCGGCGAGGAGGTTGTCGTGCTCGGCGGCGAGGACGGGCAGCCACTCCAGCTGCTCGGCCCGCCGCAGATGCGGGTCGGCCTCCTCGGCCAGCGCGAGGTAGTGGCGGGCGTGCGCGTGCCCGATGTCGTCGGCGGGATCGAGTTGCTCCGCCCCGAAGGCCCGGATCGTCTCCAGCATCCGGTAGCGGCCGCCGGCGAACTCCAGCAGCGACTTGTCGGTGAGCGACTCCAGCGCCTCGTCCCCGCACAGGCGCCGCGCGGCCGCGGCCGTCGCGCCGCCCGCGAACACCGTGAACCGGGACGCGGCGCGCCGCTCGTCCACCGTGAGCAGGTCCCAGCTCCACGCGACGACGGAGCGGAGCGTGCGGTGCCGCGCGTCGGCGGTGCGGGCGCCGCGGGTGGGGACGCTCAGCCGACCGTGCAGCCGGTCGTCCAGCCGGGAGGCGAGGTCGGACAGGTCCAGCGTGCGGGTCCGGGCGGCGGCGAGCTCGATGGCGAGCGGCAGGTCGTCGAGCGCCGCGCAGATCCGCCGGACCGTGCCCGGATCTCCGGCGGCCCCGCGCCGGACGGCCTCCGCGCGCTCGGTGAACAGCCGCACCGCCGCGTCGCCGTCCAGCGGCCGGACCGGCCACAGGTGCTCGCCGGTTATCCCGAGCGGCTCCCGGCTCGTGGCGAGGACGCGCAGGTCGGGGCAGGCGGCGAGCAGCCGTCCGGCGAGCGCGGCGACGCCCGCGACGAGGTGCTCGCAGTTGTCGAGGACGAGCAGCAGCGCCCGCCCGGGCAGCGCCGCCACCAGCCGCTCGACCGCGTCCCCACCGCCCTGGCGGAGGCCGCTTTCGCGGAGGCCGAGCGCGCCGAGCAGGGCCTGCGGCAGCCCGGCCGGGTCGCGCAGCGGCGCCAGCTCGACGAAGCACACCTCGCCCGCCGCCCGGGACGCGACCTCGACGGCGAGCCGGGTCTTCCCCACGCCGCCCGGCCCGTGCAGCGTGACCAGCCGGTTCGCGGCGATGAGCCGGCCGACCCCGGTCACGTCGGCGTCGCGTCCGACGAACGAGGTGAGCTGCGCGGGCGGCGCGGCCGGGTTCGGGTCGGCGCGCAGCAGCGCCGCGTGCAGGGCGGTCAGCTCGGGCGAGGGGTCGGCGCCCAGCTCGTCCGCGAGCCGCCGCCGGGTCCGCTCGAACACCGCGAGCGCCTCGGCGCGGTCGCCGCCGTCCCGCAGGGCGCGGACGAGCAGCGCCGCCAGCCGCTCCCGGAGCGGGTAGAGGACGGTCAGCTCCCGCAGCTCGGGGACGGCGGCGCGGTGCCGCCCGAGCCGCAGGTCGGCTTCGAGCCGGTCCTCGATCGCGGCCGCCCGCCGCTCCTCCAGCCGGACGGCGTCGGCGGCCACCGGCGCCGGGACGTCGGCGAGCGCCGGGCCCCGCCACAGCGCGAGCGCGGCGCGGAGCAGGTCGGCGGCGCGGCGCGGGTCGCCGTCGCGCAGGGCGGAGCGTCCCTCGGCGGCGAGGCGCTCGAACCGGTGCGCGTCCACGTCGTCCGGGGGCACGAGGATCCGGTAGCCGTCCCCGGCCCGCTCGATCGGCGCGTCCGCGCCCAGCGCCGCGCGGAGCCGCGACACCTGCGCCTGCAACGCGTGACCGCCCGGGCTTCCGGTGCCCTCGGCCAGCCGTCCCATCGAGACGATCTCCCCTGGGGAGACGAGCAGTAGCGCCAGCAGAGCGCGGCGCGCGGGCCCGCCGAGCGCGACCTCATCCCCGCGCTCGTCCCCGTCCTCGCGCCACGCCCGGGTGTCGCCGAGGATGCCGAACCGCATGTCAGGGTGTCAGCGACGCGACGATCTCGGCGGCGGGGGCGGCGGACGCGTGCCGGAACCCCTCGCCCGCCCACAGGTTGACGGTGTCCGGGTCGCCTTGCGCGGCCGCCGCTTTGCGCAGGGGCGAGGTCACGTAGTGCACGTCCGGATAGGCGGCGGGCGCGGCCTTCGAATGCTCCGCGAGAAAGCGGTTCACCAGGCCGCGCGCGGGCCGTCCGCTGAAAGCCCGGGTCATGGCGGTGGACGTGAAACGCGGATCGGTGAGCGCCGCCTTGTGCACCTCACTGGCACCGCTCTCCGGGCAGAGCAGGAATCCGGTCCCGATCTGCGCCGCGACAGCACCGAGCGACAAGACCTCGGCGACGTCCTCGGACGTGGCCAGTCCCCCGGCCGCGATCAGCGGCTGCGGCACCGCATCGCGCACGAGCCGGAGCAGTTCCCGAATGCCGAGCGCGTCCTCGTCCAGGGAATTGGTGAACGACCCGCGATGCCCTCCGGCCTCCAGTCCCTGGACGCACAGCACGTCGGCCGCGGACGCCGCGCGCGCCTCGTCCGCGCTGGTCACCGTGACGATGACGACGATCCCGCGATCCTGGAAGGCGCGAATGACATCGGGCGCCGGGCACCCGAACGTGAAGCTCACAAAGGCGACGGGGTCGGCGAGCAGAGCGACGATTTTGGCGTCATAGTCGTCATCGCGCTCGGCGGGCACGCCGAGCACGACCCCCAACCGCTCCGCCTCGGGCGCCAACCGCTGACGGTAAGCGTCCACCGCGCCGGGATCGATGTCGTCCAATGACGGCATGAAAAGGTTCATCCCGAACGGACGCGACGTCATCGCCCGCGTCGCCGCGATCTCCTCGCGCATCGCGTCGGCGGTCTTGTAACCGGCGGCGAGGAAACCGGCGCCGCCCGCGTCCGAGACGGCGGCGGCGAGGGCGGGCGTGGACGGCCCCCCGGCCATCGGCGCCTGGACGATCGGCCTCTCCAACTTCACGAAGTCGGGCACGAGGGCAAGATAGCTGACCGGAGCCGTTCTAAGGGGAGCAGGATGCGGGTGTTGCTGCACTACGACATGGACCATTCCGAACCCGGACTGGACATCGTGAGCTGCTCGGAGCAGGACGACGCGCGGCTCGCCCGGCTCCTCCCCGACACCGAGGTCATCTGGCATGTGCTGCGTCCGCTGACGGCGGCCGACATGGACCGGGCACCGAAGCTGCGCCTGATCCAGAAGCTCGGCACCGGCGTCAACACGATCGACCTCGACGCGGCCCGGGAGCGGGGCGTCCAGGTCGCGAACATGCCGGGACGCAACGCGCAGGCCGTCGCGGAGACCAGCCTGCTCCTGACCCTGTCGGTGCTGCGCCGTATCGTCGCGTTCGACGCGCGGACGCGGCGCGGGGAGGGCTGGCCCGCCGACCGCGCCCTGGTCGGCGGCGAGCTGCGCGGACGGACGGTCGGGCTGCTCGGCGGCGGCGAGATCGCCGGGCTGCTGCGCGGGATGCTGGAGGCGGTCGGCGCGCGCGTCGTGTTCACCTCCCGGCGCCCGCGCCGCGACGACCCCTCCTGGATGGAGCTGGACGACCTGCTGCGGATCAGCGACGTCGTGTCCGTGCACATCCCGCTGACCGAGGAGACCCACCACCTGCTCGACGCGCGGCGGCTGGCGCTGCTGCCGCCGGGCGCGATCGTGGTCAACACGGCGCGCGGCGCGGTGATCGACGAGGCCGCGCTCGTGGACGCGCTGGCGTCCGGGCGGCTCGGCGGCGCCGGGCTCGACGTGTTCGAGCGGGAGCCGGTCGACCCGGCGAACCCGCTGCTCACGCTCGACAACGTGGTCGTGATGCCGCACGTCGCGTGGCTGACCCGCGAGACCTGGGCCCGCTACTTCGCGGTCGCCGCCGAGAACTGCCGCCGCCTGGCGAGCGGCGAAGAGCTGCTCCACCTCGTCTAGCCCATCTAGGCAGGGAGCATCACCGGCTTGACCACCTCCCCGGCGAGCGCGTCGGCCTCGGCGCGGTTGATCTCGGCGAGCGGATAGGTGCGGATCAGCCGGTCGAACGGGAACCGCCCCTGCCGCCACAGCTCGATCATCTTCGGGATGAACGTGTGCGGAACGGCGTCGCCCTCGATGATCCCCTTGACCGTGCGTCCCATCAGCAGGAGCGTCGCGTCCAGCCGGTACTCCGGCGCGCCGACGCCGACGAGGCCGCAGACGCCGGTCGTGCGCAGCGACGCGACCGCCGCCGAGACGACCTCGGGGACGGCGGTCGTGTCCAGCGCGAACTGCACGCCCTCGCCGCTGGGAACCGCCGCCCGCACCCGCGCCGCGAGATCGCCGTCCGCGCCGTCCAGGACGTGCGTGGCGCCGAGCTCGCGGGCCAGCTCGCGGCGCGCGGGATGCCGCTCGACGGCGACGATCACGGTCGCGCCCGCCAGCCGCGCGGCCAGCACCGCCGCGAGCCCGACCGCGCCCGCCCCGAAGATCACGATGCTGTCCCCCGCCCGGACACCCAACGAGACCAGCACGGACGCGGCGCCGGTCTGCACGCCGCAGCCGAGCGGCCCGAGCAGTTCCAGCGGCAGATCCCCGGGCACCGGCACGACGCACCGCGCCGAGGCCAGCGCGTGGGACGCGAACGACGACTGCCCGAACCACCGGTTGTGCACGGGCGCGCCGTCGAGGCCGGCGGCGCGCGGCGTCCCGTCCAGCTGCACGCCCGTCAGGTTGAGCGCGGCCATGTCACGGCAGTTCCCGGGACGCGCGTCCCGGCAGTTCGCGCACGTCCCGCACGAGTCGATCGACAGCACGACCGGGTCGCCCGCCGCCACCCCGCGCACGCCCGGCCCGACCGCCTCCACGACGCCCGCGCCCTCGTGCCCGAGGATGACGGGCTTGGCGACGATGTCGCCGTCGACGCGTCCGAGCTGGTCGGTGTGGCACATGCCGGTGCCCGCGATCCGGACGAGCACCTCCCCGGGCCCCGGGTCGGCCAGCTCGACCTTTTCGATCGCGTACGGCGCGTCGGCCGCACGCAGCACCGCCGCATCGATCAGCACACCGCGCCCCCCTCAGACGAGCGAGTAGCGGACGGGCAGCCGCTTCAGACCGCCGACGAACGTGGTCGCGATGCTCTCCGGCGTCCCCGCCAGCTCGATCGACGCGAGCCTCGGCACCAGCTCCTCGAAGAACGCGCGGACCTCGATCCGCGCCAGCGCCGCGCCCAGGCAGTAGTGCACGCCGAACCCGAACGCCAGGTGCTTGTTCGGGTCGCGGCCGACGTCGAAGGCGAACGGGTCCGCGAAGACGTTCTCGTCCCGGTTCGCGGACGGGTAGGACAGCAGCAGCGAATCACCCTCGGGAATCGTGACGCCGTGCAGCTCGTAGTCGCGCGCGGCCGTCCGCATGAACTCCTTGACGGGCGTGACCCAGCGGATCATCTCGTCCACGGCGAGCGGCATCAGCTCGGGCCGGTCGCGGAGCCGTGCGAGCTGGTCCGGATGCTCCACGAGCGCGTGCAGCCCGCCCGCGATCACCGCGCTCGTCGTGTCGTGCCCGGCGGTCGCGACGATGACGTAGTAGGACGCGGTGTCGAAGTCGTTCAGCGGCTCGCCGTCCACGCGCGCGTTCGCGATGGCCGAGGCCAGGTCGTCGGTCGGACGCGCGCGCCGCGCCTCGGTGAGCCCCTGGAAGTAGGCAAAGAAGTCCAGCAGCACCGCCACCTTCTCCTCGCTGGTCCGGCCGCGCTGCAACTCGTCGTCGTCGCCGCCGAACAGCTCCTGGGTGAGCTTCAGCATCCGGTCGAAGTCGCTCTCCGGCAGGCCGAGCAGCGACAAGATCACATAAAGCGGGAAATGCACCGCGACCTGCCGGGCGAAGTCGCACTCGCCGCCGAACTCCACCATCCGGTCGACGTACCGGCGGGCCAACTCCCGGACGCGCGGCTCCAGCGCCCGCATCGCGCGCGGCCGGAACCAGTCGGCGCCGATCGCCCGGATGACCCGGTGGTCGGGGTCGTCCATGTGGATGAGCGTGCGCAGCGCGATCCCCTGCTCCTGCCGCTGCCGGTTGATCTCGTCGAACTCGGCGGTGGTGAGCAGCGGGCGCGGCGCGTTGAGGAACACCTCGTGCTCCCGCTCGACCTCCATGATGTCGGCGTGCCGCGTGACCGCCCAGAACGGGTTGTACCCGGGTGCCTCGACGCGGTGCACCGGCGAGTCGCGGCGCAGCAGCGCGAGCGCGTCGTGCAGCCGCGTCTCGTCGGCGTAGCAGGCGGGGTCCGCGAGCGCGCGGCCCGCCTCGTCCACGGTCAGGATCATGCGGTCGGCTCCTCCGTCGTTGCCCACGCGCAACGGGACCTGGGAGCCGCGTCCGGCCAGGCCCTCCCACCCGGCCGTAGCCGGGCCACCCTGCCGTACCCCCGGGCGAAACCGCTGCGCGCCCTCAATCGCATTTTCCAGGCTGCGGCGCGGATGGCCATACCTCGCACCCCGCGCGTCGCCCCCGGGTAACCCGGTTCTCCGAGGTCAGCACCCATGAGCAACCGGACAAGACAGAATGGGAGCGGGCCAAGACGGCAGCGGTGGCGGGCCAAGGCGGTGAAGGCCATCTCACAGTGGGCGACCGGCGGGTAGGGTTCCGAGCAGACATGACCTCTCGCTCCCTGGAGATCCGGCCGCTCACCGCACGATCGGTGGTGCTGAGCACGCTGCTCGGCGTCCACCCGCCCCGGCTCCCCGCCCGCTACCTCGTGCGCGCCGGCGACCTGTTCGGCATCGCGGAGGGCACGATCCGGGTGGCGCTGTCGCGGATGGTGGCCTCCGGCGACCTCGTCCAGGACGAGGGCATGTACACGCTGACCGAACGCCTCCTCGCCCGGCAGGCCCGCCAGGACGAGAGCCGCCTGCCCCCCACCCGCGCCTGGGACGGCACGTGGGAGATCGCCGTGATCACCGCCGAGCGCCGTCCCGCCACCGAGCGCGCCGCGCTCCGGCAGGCGATGTCGGAGCTGCGGCTGGCCGAACTCCGCGAGGGCACCTGGCTCCGTCCGGCGAACCTGACCCGTCCGCGCCCCGAGACCGTGGTGCGGCAGTGCACGTTCCTCAACGCGCGCCCCGAGTCCGACCCCGCCGCGCTCGCCGCGTCCCTGTGGGACCTCGACGGCTGGACGGAGTCGGCCCGCGCCCTGCGCGACGCCCTCCGGCGCGCCACCACGACGTCCGAGAAGTTCACGCTCTCGGCCGCCGCGCTCCGGCACCTCCTGCGGGACCCGATCCTGCCGCCGGAACTGCTCCCCCGCGACTGGCCGGGCCCCGACCTGCGCGCCCTCTACGAACGCTTCGAGACCGACCTGGAGCAACTGCTGATGGACAGGGTGCTGTCCTGACCGTCCCGGATCACAGGGCCTGGTAGCCGCCCTCGACGATCACCTTGGCGACGGCGGCGTAGTCGTCGGGATTGTCGGGGACGGTCGTCGCGAGCCCGTCCACATACCGGTTGAACATGCAGAACGCCGCCGCGATCAGGACGGTGTCGTGCAGTTCCAGATCGGTCGCCCCGGCGGCCCGGGCCGCCGCGATGTCCTCCGGTCGGACGTCCTGCCCCGATCGCTGGACGGCCGCGGCCACCCGCAGCAGCGCCTTCAGCTTCTCGGGGATCGGCGCGCCGTCCAGATCGGCCCGGACCCGGGCGACCAGCTCCATCCCCTCGGGGAGCTGCGCGGCCGCGAACGCCGAATGCGACGACGCGCAGAAGTCGCAGTCGTTGAGCGAGGACACGTACGCGGCGATCAGCTCGCGCGCGCCCCGCGTCAGCGTGCTCGGTCCCCGCAGCAGGATCTCGGCCAGCTCGTTCATCGGACGCGCGGTCTCGGGCCGGTAGGCGAACAGCGACAGGATGCCCGGGGCGTCGTTTCCGAGGGCGATGTGCGGCACGGCTTCCTCCAGGGGGTCGATACACACAGCATGGGGGCGGACGGGCCGGCTTGCCTGAATCGTGATCTAGATGGCCTTGTCCGGTCAGGGATTCCCGGGCACAGTCACGGTGGCCCGCACTGTCGCGGGAGACGTCGGGAGGTAGACGGATGGCCTCGGTGTTGGACGGGATGCTTCGCCGCAAACCCATCGAGCAGATCGACGACGAGCACGCCCCCTCCGGCCTCACCCGGACGCTCGGGCTGTGGCAGCTCACCGCGATCGGCATCGGCGGGATCATCGGCGCCGGGATCTTCTCGCTGGCCGGAGCGGTCGCGAACGAGAAGGCCGGGCCCGCCGTCCTGATCTCGTTCCTCGTCGCGGGCATCGCGAGCGCGGCGGCGGCGTTCTCCTACGCGGAGTTCGCCGGGCTCATCCCCCGCGCGGGTTCCGCGTACACCTACGGGTACGCGGTGCTCGGCGAGTTCACGGGCTGGGCGATCGGCTGGGACCTGCTCCTGGAGTACACCGCGATCGTGGCGGTGGTCGCGATCGGCATCTCCGGCTACTTCAACGACCTGCTCGGCTTCCTCGACATCGACCTCCCGCTCTGGATGGTCGGCGCGCCCGGCACCGAACCGAAGGGCGTCGCGGACGGCAGCTACAAGGTCAACCTGTTCGCCGCCCTGCTCTGCCTGCTGATCGCCTGGATCCTCAACCTCGGCATGAAGAGCGCCGCCCGGTTCGAGACCGCGCTGGTCTACCTCAAGGTCGGCATCGTCCTGCTGGTCATCGTCGTCGGCGTCTTCAAGATCAAGAGCAGCAACTACTCGCCGTTCCTGCCCTTCGGCTGGTCGGGCGCCTTCACCGGGGCCGCGACCGTCTTCTTCGCCGTCTTCGGCTACGACGCGATGTCGACCGCCGCCGAGGAGTCGCAGGAGGCCCGCAAGCACATGCCGAAGGCGATCATCTACTCGCTCGCGATCTCGATGGTCCTGTACGTCCTGGCCTGCCTGGTCCTGACCGGCATGGTCGACTACCGCGACATCGACCCGAACGCGGCCTTCTCCTCCGCCTTCGACTCCGTCGGCATGGACGCGCTCGGCGCCGTCATCGCGGTCGGCGCGATCCTCGGCGTGCTGACCGTCCTGTTCACGTTCATGATGGGCGCCACCCGCGTCTGGTTCTCGATGAGCCGCGACGGCCTGCTCCCCGCCTGGTTCGCCAGGACCCACGAGACCCGCCACGTCCCGACCCGCATCACCTGGATCCTCGGCGCCGGGTCCGCGATCATCGCCGGTTTCCTGCCCATCGCGGAAGCGGCGGAACTCACCAACATCGGCATTCTGCTGGCCTTCATCGTGGTCTGCGTAGCCGTGATCGTCCTGCGTTACAAGCGTCCCGATCTGCCCCGCGAGTTCCGCACACCGGGCATGCCCGTCGTCCCCATCATCGGCGTCGTCTTCTCGATCTGGCTGATCACCTTCCTGCAATGGGAAACGTGGGTCCGCTTCGCCGTCTGGTTCGCCCTCGGCTGCCTCGTCTACTTCGCCTACAGCCGCTTCAAATCACACCTGAACACCCGCTGAAACGGTGGCGGCGGCCCCAGGGAAGCGCTGGGGCCGCGGCACCCCGAACTACGACCTCTTGATCTGGACGCGGTAGACGAACTCGCCCCACAGATGCACCGGGCCGCGATGCCAGGACACCTCGACCGGCCGTCCGTTCACGTCGATGGCGACGTGGTAGAGCTCGAATACCGGCTGGTCGTCCTGGATGTCGAAGAATTCCTGCTCACCGCCCGTCGGAGGCCGGGACAGCGTCAGGTATTCGTCGGCGTAGACCTCCTCGTGTCCGAGGTCCTTCATTGTGGTGAGCATGCCGCCGCTCGGCTGGGTGAGGTCCTCCAGCCGAGTTCCGAACGCGATCTCGCCTGGAATGTAGGACGGCGCCTTCTGCACGAGGGTGTCGTCGGCGTACATGTCGCGGTCGCGGACCAGAACCTGGGCGTCCGGCTCGATGCCGAGGAACTCGGCGATCCGGCGGGGCGGAACCTCCCGGCGCACGCTGGTCTCCGAGCGCGGCGTCATCCCCTGCCGCCGCACCTCGGCGGCGAACCCGCCGCGATCCTCGACGCGCTTCGCCTCGTTGTATCGATCGCGTGCGTCCCTGGTGATCTGGGGCATGTGGGTCACCTTCGTCTTTCTTCCTTGGCCCAAGCTGAGCAAGCCCTGCCTGCGCAGTCCTTGAAGCGCGCGGTTGATCGTACTGTCGCTCACGCCGAACTCGGCGGCGAGCGTGCGCTGGCTGGGGAAATCCGAGCCCCTGGGATACGGCGAGTCCTCTCTGAGAATCCGATCTCGCAGGACCGCCGCGATGTCGTTGGCACTCAGACCCGCCATGCGCGTGCTTCCTCCACTCTTCGGCAACTTCCCCGATCAGTTGCGCCGATCATTCACTCAGTGGCCGAACTGATTGAAGCTCATGCCGCTTCCGACATGGTTGGTTGACCAGTCCGTCCGGGGTCCAGCACTCTGAGCGAGACAACGAACGTTTAAGCAGTGAAGCACATCGGCGAAGATCCCCACCAGAATCCCCCTGGACCCGGAGTTTCAGATGTCGTTAGACCAGTCCAAAATCGGAGAAATCACCCCTGGAACCACCAATCACATCTATTCCCCCGAACCCCAACAATCTCCCCGGTCGGACGAGGCACACCTGTATGACGTCGAGGTGAGCTGGCTCCGCGCCGTGGTCGACGCGCTTGACGCGGCCGGCGGATTCAGGACGTCGATCAGCCAGCCGTTCGGAAGCGGCGCGCCCTTCCTCCACGTCGTCGGCGAGGGCGGCGGCCGCTTCGCCGAAACAGTCCGCACCCGCCGCGTCCCCGACGACGGAGGCGTCCGAGGCGTCTGGTCCTGGGGCGAGGACATCGCCGGCGGCGGAGACGCACAGGAGGCGGCAAAAGCAATCAGGCGGGTCGTCAACCCCCGGATGTGACCCGCACAAAAAGCGGCGCCCTCTAGGCCCCGAGCAAAGACCTAGAGGGCGCCGTGATGCAAATCAGCGAACCCGCCGCTCGATCTCCTCAAAAATATCGGCATCCGTCTCCCGCTGCCAGGAAGGCATTTTCCCCCAGTCAGCCGTATAGGACGGCTTCGGATCCGAGAAGTGCTTGTAAATCTGCGCCGTCCAACACAACGCAACAAACCGCCCCTTCTGCTCCCGAGACAGCTTGCCCGTCGCACCCCCAGCCACACGCACGAACTGCTCAACCTGCCCATAGACGGCTGCCGCCGCCTCCCGCTCCCACTCAGGAGTGTCCTCCCAAGGCGCGACATACCCCGCCTTGGGCTCCCCGGGAAAGTGCCGCCGAACCCCCGCGACCCAAGCCTCCCGAAAAACACGCCCACCCTGCCGTCCCTCAGAAGACCCTTGCACGACGCTCCTCACACTAGGTCGATGCGCTCAACAAGCTGCGCAATTCGCGTGTCACCTGAAACCGAGCCCAGCTCAGCCCGAAGCAAACGCAGTTTCCGGCCGACGTACCCCGACGACCGAGTCCGGTCGGCGATGTCGATCGCCTGTGCACCGTATTCAAGAACCTGGTCGAGATCCCGCACCCGCACACCAAGCCCTGCCAGGTCTACAAGAATGCTCCCCTTGCGCCGCAAGGAGTTCGCCACCCCAAGCGCTTCACCCAGTGCTCCAGAGGCAAGTTCAGGACGACCAAGGGCCGCATAACACGTCCCCCGCTGCTCCGCGAGCCGAGTGCCGTCAAAGCGAAGCCAACCACCCGGGACGTTCGCGTCCGAAGAGCCCCCGACCCGCTCGGCGACCCCAAGCGCCCTTTCGCAGAAGCCCAGCTCCCCAAGACCCGCGTGAACCTCCGCACGAACAGCCGCTACCCAGTAACGCGTCGGGAGTTGCCCGTCGCCACGCCCAGCGACACGCTCGGCCGAGTCCAGAAGGTCGAGAGCCGAGCCGTACTCCCGCTCATACAGGTCCACATAGGCGTGGCGGGTAAGGGCACACGCCCACTGATCGAAGGCTCCCCCCTCCTTACTCGCATCGGCGGCCAGCTTGTAGCAGTGGGCGGCCTCGACATACCTGTTCGCGTCGAACATGATCTCCCCGGCGAGCTGGAGGAGATCACCGGCCAGCACGCAGAGCCGCACATGCTCCTCGTGGGAGCGCGCGTCACGCAGCGCGGCGGTCAGCAGCCCCAGTTGTTCACGCACCGCTGGATGAACCGCCCTCTTCGCAGGTGAGAGGGCGAAGACCTGCCACAAGTGCGAGTTCAACAGCTCGAACTGGTCGATCTGCTCGATGTCATCGGCGTGGGCGGCGATCGGGGCAGGGGTGGCGATAAGCGCACCCATGATGCTCAGCAGGCGAAGCAGCTCGCGGCGTCCCATGCGTTCCCCACCGCGCAACGCACCGGGCCGTCTCCCTGCCGCCATGGACTCCTCGTGAAGGGACGCTGGTGCATCCTGCCTGGTCAGCGTACGACGCGTACCGACGATGCAGTGGCGATGCACCAGAGATGCACCAGGGACGCGCCGTGCTTGCCCTGGGGCGAACGAGCGGGCTCGTGTTCCCTGGTCCCGAGCGAGCCACTCCCAACGAAGGGGCACCGGTGACCAGCCGACCCGATCGTTCAGCTTCGTCCAGGGGAAAAGATCTCTCCCCGCGCATCAATGAGGCGTCGGGCGCACGCGACGACACTTCCCAGCGAGCCTCGCGACCCGACGTTCAGCCCGAGGGACGCCGCGCAGGCGAGGTTCGGACCTATGGCATCGAGGTCCGGTGGCTTCGGGCCGTGGTCGAGGCGCTCGACGCGGTCGGTGGGTTCAAGACGTCGATCAGGCAACCACTCGGCGGTGAGGCGCCGTTTCTCTACGTCGTGGGTGACGGGGGCGGCCGGTTCGCCGAGACCGTCCGCACGCGACGGGTCGCCGGGGACGGAGGTGTCCGGGGCGTCTGGTCGTGGGGCGAGGACGTCCCGGGTGCCGGGAGCCCACAGGAGGCGGCGAAGGCGATCGCCAGGGTCGTCAACCCCAGGATGTGACCTCGATGGATGAGGCGGAGGACGGTGGCATGGACGAGGCGCGGTCCGAGGCGTATCCGCTCAGGAAGCTGGGGCTCGTGGCGCAGGTCAACAACGTGCCCGCGGATACGTGGATGGCGTCCAGGTTCGCGGCGATCCTGGTCGGTGTCAGCCCTTCGCGGCTGGATGGGTGGGCGTCTGCGGGGTTGTTGTCCTATCGGCAGGACGGGCCGTCCGGGCCGATGAGGTATCTCAGGGCCGAACGGCTGATCGTGTGCGGGCTGGGCGTCGGCGGGGAGCCGCCTACCGTCGAGGCCGTGCGGCGGCATGTGCGCCATAGGAAGGGGCACGGCGCCCTCTAGGTCGCGAGGGAAAGGTTCTGAGCACGATCCCGGCCTAGAGGGCGCCGTGGTCTTTGGGGGTTAGGAGCTCGGGGGTGTCAGGCGCGGGCGTTGTCGAAGCGGGTCTTGACGTCCGTCCAGTTGACGAGGGACCACAGCTTCTGGACGTAGTCGGGGCGCACGTTGCGGTACTGGAGGTAGTACGCGTGCTCCCAGGCGTCGAAGACCAGGAGCGGGGTGGTGTTCAGGCCGACGTTGCCGTGGTGGTCGTAGACCTGCTCGACCACGAGGCGGCGGCTGAGGGGCTCCCAGGCGAGGATGCCCCAACCTGAGCCCTGCACCAGGGACGTCGCATTGGAGAGCTGCTTCTGGAAGGCCTCGAACGAGCCGAAGTGCTCGTCGATGGCGGCGGCGAGTTCGCCGTCGGGGCGGTCGCCGCCGTCCGGGGAGAGGTTGTCCCAGAAGATCGAGTGCAGGACGTGTCCGGACAGGTTGAACGCGAACGTCTTCTCCAGGCCGACCAGGCCGCCGTACTGCTCCTTGTCCCGCGCCTCGGCGAGCTTCTCCAGCGTGTCGTTGGCCCCCTTGACGTAGGCGGCGTGGTGCTTGGAGTGGTGCAGCTCCAGGATCTCGCCGGTGATCGCCGGTTCCAGGGCCGCGTAGTCGTAAGGAAGGTCGGGAAGCGTGTAGTCAGCCATACCGCCACTATTGCAAATCAGTTGCAGGTACGTCTAACTCGCATCGCTCAACGGCGGCCGCGGACGCGGGCCAGGATGCCGCGGACCTTCGCCTGGGTGCGGGGGTCCCGCGCGGCGCGTTCGGCGCGTGCGCGGGCCTTGCGTCCCTGGGGGCTGTTCAAGAAGCGCTTGATGCGGTCGGCGAGTGCCATCGTTCGTCCTCCTCGGGCTGGGCCTGTTCTCCGTCCAACGGACGCGGCGGCCGGAAGGTTCGGGCGCCGCGCCCCCGCCGCGTACGGCGGGGGCGGACCAGCACGGGACTCAAACCCTACATGTAGGTGAGTGCTCTTGGGCAGGCCCCAGATGTTGGGCGTGTCGGTGTTTCTTCCAAAGGGCGCCTCCACATCTGGCGCCGCGGGTGGGACGATGGGTCGGTGCTCCCGCAACCACTGTTCCGCACGGCGCGCTCGACGGTGTTCGCCACCGTCTGCGTGGCGCTGGCGGCGGTCGGGCACGCGCTCGCCTCCCGGGACGCGGTTCCCGCGTGGGCGGTGCTGACCGGGTTCGGGGCCGTGCTGGGCGTGTCGCTCATGCTCGCCGGGCACGAGCGTTCGCTCGCGACGATCGTGGGCGGGCTCCTCGGCGGGCAGTTCGCGCTGCACACGCTGTTCTCCGCCGCGACCGAGCCGATGATCCACCACGCGTCCGACGCGGGGCATCCGGCGGCGCGGGGGTCGGGCGTATCGATGACGCTCGCGCATGTCGCCGCCGCCGTCCTCGCGGCGCTGTGGTTGCGGCGGGGCGAGCGGGCGGCGTGGGCGCTGGCGCGGCGGCTGGCGGAGCGGCCCGTCCGGCTGCCGGTGCCGATCGTGGTCGAACCGGTCGCGGCCGTCGCGCGTATCCAGGTGGTGGCGGCGGACGCCGTCGTGGTGGTCGGGGAGGTGCTGCGGCACCAGGTCGTCCGGCGCGGGCCGCCGGGCCGTTCGAGGGCGCTCGGCTCGGGCTGAGCGCCGCACGCCACCGGACGCGGCGCGCGTCCGGCTCTTTCACCTGCGTCTCGAACGGAAATTCGCCATGTCTGCTAGTTCAGCTCGCCGCCTTTCGACGGTCGGGGCCCTGGCCGCGCTGTCGGTCATCGGGCTCGCCACCGCCGCGTCCGCCCATGTCACGGTCAACCCCGGGACCGCCGAGCAGGGCGGGTTCACCAAGGTCTCCTTCCGGGTGCCGAACGAGCGCGACGACGCCTCGACCACCAAGGTCCAGGTGGACCTGCCGACCGACACGCCGGTCGCGTTCGTCTCGGTCCGGCCCGTCCCCGGCTGGACGGTGAAGGTGGAGAAGGCCAAGCTCAAGACCCCCGTTGAGGCGGAGGGGTCCAAGCTCACCGAGGCCGTCTCGCGGATCACCTGGAGCGGCGGCAAGATCGACGCGGGGCAGTTCGAGGAGTTCGACGTGTCGATGGGCCCGCTGCCCTCGAACGCGACCCGGATGCTGTTCAAGGCGACGCAGACCTACTCCGGCGGCGAGGTCGTCAAGTGGGACCAGGACCCGGGCAACGGGCAGAACGAGCCCGAGCACCCGGCGCCGGAGTTGAAGCTGACGCCCAAGGGCGCCGCGCAGGCCGCCGCGACGGGGCCGACCGCGCAGGTGAAGCCCGCCGCCGAGTCCTCCGCCAAGGAGGACGCGAGCGACGGCACCGCGCGGGTGCTCGGCGGTGTCGGCATCGCGGTCGGCGTGATCGGGCTCGGCATCGGCGGGTACGGGCTGTCCCGCGCGCGGAGCCGGGCGTGATCGCGAGGTTCGCGGCGGCGGTGGCGGCCGCCGGGCTGGTGACGGCGCTCGGCACCGCCCCGGCGGCGGCGCACACGACGCTGAAGTCGGCGACCCCGGCGCCGAACTCCACCGGGGCCGCACCGTCCAAAATCGTCCTGACCTATGCCGATCCGGTGATGGTGCCGCAGATCGTGCTGACCGACGGCGCGGGCAAGCGGCACGCGGCGGGCAAGGCGGAGGCCGTCGACAACACGGTCACCGTGCCGGTCACCGAGAGCCTGCCGGGCGGGCGGTACACGGTCGGGTGGCGCGTCGTCGCCACGGACGGCCACCCGGTCACGGGCACCTACCGGTTCACGGTGCAGGGCGCGGGCGGCACCGGTTCGGGCGGCGCGGTCGCCTCGGCGGAACCCGAGAAGGACGACTCGGGCGGCTCGTCCGGCTGGCTGTGGATCGGGCTGGGCGCGCTGCTGGTCGCGCTCGCGGGCGGCGGTATCGCCTGGGCCAGGCGCGCGAAGGGATGATCCGACCCGGGCCTCCGGTCGGGTGATTACAACGTTACGTCCATTACGCGGTACGTTGGTCACCCGACCGGATGCCAGGGAGCCCCCGATGATCGTCGAGTACGTCCGCTACCGGATCGCCCCTGGACAGGCCGAGGCGTTCGAGGCCGCCTACGCCGAGGCCGCGGTCTCGCTGTCGGCCGCGCCGCAGTGCGTGGACTACGAGCTGTCGCGGTGCGTCGAGGAGCCGGAGTCCTATGTCCTGCGCATCGGCTGGACGTCCGCCGAGGACCACATGGAGGGGTTCCGCGGCGGCGAGCACTTCCCCGCGTTCTTCGCCGCGATCAAGCCCTATGTGAAGCGGATCGAGGAGATGCGGCACTACGAGCCGACGGGCGTGCGCGGCACCGGCTCGTCCGTTCCGACCCTGTACGAGTGGGCCGGCGGCGCCGAGGCGTTCGAGCGGCTCACCGAGGTCTTCTACGCGCAGGTAATGAAGGACGACGTGATCGGCCCGCTGTTCGCCCACATGGACCCCGGGCATCCGCACTACGTCGCGCTGTGGCTGGCCGAGGTCTTCCGCGGCCCCGAGCGCTACAGCGGTGAGCGCGGCGGCTACAACCACATGGTCCGCCAGCACCTCGGCCGGGCGATCACCGAGCCGCAGCGGCGGCGCTGGGTGAGCCTGCTCATGGACGCGGCGGACGCCGTCGGCCTGCCCACCGACCCCGAGTTCCGCGCCGCGTTCACCGGCTACATCGAGTGGGGGACGCGGATCGCGGTCGAGAACTCCCAGCCCGACGCGAAGCCGCCGCTGCACGCGCCGATGCCGCACTGGGGCTGGGGCGTGGCTCCGCCCTATGTCCCCGGGTCATGACATAGTTCCCTTGTCGCTGTTCGCTCCTGGGACGAGGGGGGTTGATGAATATGGCCCGCGCCGGGCTTCGTCGCCATGCCCTTGTCCGGGTCGCGCGGGACTGAGCGCGGCCCGGTCGTCCCGAACGACCAGGAGCTTCGCTTGTCCGTTTCAGACCAGCCCTTTCCGGGCCTGAGCACCATCGAACTGACCACCGACCGGCTCGCGCTGCGCGCGTGGACGCGGGCCGAGGTCTCCGCCGTCACCGGCGGCGGCCGCCTCGCCCACCGTGCCGACAACCACTGTGCCGACAACCACTGGGCTGCCAACCACTGGGCCGACGACTTCCCCGCCGACGGCGACCGCGTCATCGCGGAACTCGTCGCCGGGACGCCGTCCGCCCTCGGCGAGTACGGCCAGCGCCAGATCGTCGAACGCGCGACCGGCCTCGTCGTCGGCTCCGCCGGGCTCTTCTGGCCGCCCGCCGGAGGGGCCGTCGAGTTCGGGTACGGCGTGGTCCCGTCCCGGCGCGGACGCGGATACGCCACCGAGGCGGCCCGCGCCCTCGTCGCGTTCGCGCTGACCGCGCCCGGCGTGGACAGGGTCACGGCGTCGGCCGAGACGTCCAACCCGGCGTCGATCCGCGTGCTGGAGAACGCGGGCCTCCGCCGCGTCGACGGGAACGCGGAGATCGTCCGATACACCACCTGACCGCCCGGCCCCGGCGCGGTCCGCGCCGGGGCCCTCACCCGGGTTGCCGCTGGTCAACATGGGTATCGGCTCGCCATGGGCTATGTCAGGACACGTGACGGTGAAGAGATCTTCTACAAGGACTGGGGGACGGGCCGCCCGGTGGTGTTCATCCACGGGTGGCCACTGAATTCCGACGCCTGGTACGACCAGCTGCGGCACGTCGCCGCCAACGGCTTTCGCGGCGTCGCCCACGACCGGCGGGGGCACGGGCAGTCCAGCCATCCGTGGGACGGCTACGACTTCGACACGTTCGCAGGCGACCTCAACGACCTGCTCGAAACCCTCGACCTCCGGGACGTCACGCTCGTCGGCCACTCGATGGGCGGCGGCGAACTCGCCCGGTACGTCGGACGCTACGGGACCGGCCGCGTCCGCCAGACGGTGCTGCTGTCGGCGATCACGCCGCTGATGCTCCAGGGGCCGGACAACCCCGAGGGCGTCCCCGCGCAGGCGTTCGAGGACATCAAGAACGGCCTCCTCAAGGAGCGCTCGCAATACTGGCGAGACGCCTCAGAGCCGTTCTTCAGCGCGGGGCCCGGCAGCAAGGCGACGCAGGGCAACCGTGACGCTTTCTGGTTCATGGCCATGCACGAGAACCTCCAGGCGGGTCTCAAGTGCGTGGACGCCTTCGCGCGGACCGATTTCCATGCCGATCTGCGCAAGTTCGACGTCCCGACGCTGGTGGTGCATGGCGACGACGACCGGATCGTCCCGCTGGAGGCCACCGGCCGCAAGGCGGCGGCGCTGATTCCCGGCGCGATCCTCAAGGTGTACGAGGGCGGTTCCCACGGAATCGGGATGGTCCCCGGCGACAAGGAGCGGTTCAACTCCGACCTGCTGGAGTTCATCAAGAGCTGACGCCGCCGGGCCGACGGGACGGGTTCCCGTCGGCCCGGGGCGACGAGGTCAGGCGGCGGTCCGCACCTGAACGGGCGGGATCTTCGCCAGGCACGCCGTGTCGCCGACCCTCAGGTCGCGGAGGAAGGCGGACTCGATACCGGCGACACAGCCGCTGCCCTCCTTCTCGGCGACGTGGCCGGTGTTCGGCACCTCCAGAACGGACGCGCGGCGGAACTGCCGCGCGGCGAGCCGTCCCTCCTCGGTGGGCGTGTTGGGGTCCAGCTCACCCGACACGACCAGCACCGGGACATCGGGCATCGGGCCGTGCGCGGGTCCGGCGGCCTGGTGACCCGGCCAGCGGACGCAGGTGTTGCCCCGGTCCTCGATCGCGCTCGTCCAGGCCGTCTTGCCGAACGGCCAGAACTCCTCGTCGGGCAGGGCGGCGCGTCCGGCCGCGTACTGCCGGAGGCGTGTCTTGACCGGCGCGGCACGGTCCCACAGCGTCGGGTAGTCGTTGCACATCACGGCCATGGCCTGCGCCGGGTTGAACGGCTGCTCCTCCTCACCCGAGCCGCCCGGCGCGGACGACCCGCTCATCGGCCCGACCTGCCGGGCGGCCTCGACCAGCGGGCCGGTGTCGCCGCGCAACGCCGTCCTGACCACGTACGGGACGTTTCCGATCGACTCGGACGAGCCCTCCGTCGCGCCGTTGTAGACGATCGAGGCGAGCGCGGTGCCGTCGACGACCCGCTTCACGCCGTCCAGCGTCGTGTAGGGGATCGGACGCTTGCCCAGCCGGTCCGAGAGCCGGTCGAGGTCGCGCAGGACGGCCCGCCCGTCGCAGGCACCGCCGCTCCGGTCGCACAGCACGCCGATCGTGCGGCGCGCGGCGCGGACGTTGGGACGCGCCCACATGTCGAAGTCGATCGGATACGCGCTGGACAGCACGATCGACCGCACGTTCTCCGGATGCCGCTGCGCGTAGACCGACATCAGGTAGGTGCCGTAGGACTCGCCGAGCAGGTCCAGCCGGTCGACGCCCAACTCGGCCCGGACGGCGTCGATGTCGTCGGCGATCTCGGCGGAGGTGTAGCCGCCGGCGCGCGCTCCGAGGGCCGTCCCGCAGCCGCCGACCGCGCGGACGAAGCCGTCCCGGGTCGCGGGCGGCACGTCGAACCCGCAGTCGAGCGCGTCGGAGCGGCCGACCCCGCGCGGCTCGACCAGCAGCAGGTCGTGGTCGCGCAGCAGGCCCCCGAAGCCCTCGGCGTACATCGCGGCGCGGGCGAAGGCGGAGTCGCCCGGCCCGCCCGGGTTGACGGTGAACATCCCCTTGGCCGGACGGGACGTGTCGCGATGCCGGATCACCGCGTAGGCGACGTTCGTCCGTCCCATCTCGGGACGCGACCGCACCAGCGGCACCTGCAACGTTCCGCATTCGGCGCCCGGCACCGCGACGCAGTCGTCGCGGACCCTCGCGTCGGCTGCCCCCGGCACGGCCACAACGCCGCCCACGACGACCGCGCAGACGGCCGCGGGCGCGCAGATCTTCCTCAAGATCTTCCTCATCCCCCGATGGTCACCGCCGGACGGCCGGACGCGCATCGCCCGTCCCGGGTAGTCCGCGCCCGCTACCGCAGAGGGAGCCTTCATTGACAAAAAACGCTAGCGGACTAGTATTTGCTATCCAACTAGCGACAAGGAGCGCCCATCATGGCGGTGGCCCTCTCCCGGCTCGGCCGGTTCTGCTTCCGGCGGCACTGGACGGTGCTGATGGTCTGGCTGGCCCTCCTCGTGGCGGCGGGGCTCGGCGCCGCGACGCTGGCCGAGCCCGCGCCCGACACCTTCACCGTCCCGGGCACCGAAGCGCAGCGCGCGAACGACCTGATCAAGAGCCGCTTTCCGGACGCCGCGACCGGGGGCGCCACCGCGCGCGTCGTGTTCGCCGCGCCGGACGGCCGCACGGTCACCGAGCCCCGCGCGCGGGCCGCCGTCGAGCGGGCCGTCGCGAAACTGAAGGCCGCCCCGCAGGTCGCCTCCGCCAGCGACCCCTACGCCCACCAGTCCGTGTCCAAGGACGGACGGATCGCGCTGGCGGAGGTCGGCTACCGCGTCCCGTCCACCGAAATGAAGTCCGCCGACCGCACCGCCCTACGCGCCGCAACCGCCCCTGCGACGGACGCGGGACTCCGCGTGGAGATGGGCGGCGACGCGGTGGCCCGCCCCGGGCAGGGCGCGGGCGAGCTGATCGGCGTCGCCGTGGCCGCGCTGGTGCTGATCGTCACGCTCGGCTCGCTGGTGGCCGCCGGGCTGCCGCTGCTGACGGCGGTGGTCGGGATCGGCATCGGGTTGTCGGCGATCGGCACCGCGTCCGCCTTCGTCGAGCTGACGTCCGACACCCAGTCGCTCGCGCTGATGCTCGGCCTCGCGGTCGCGATCGACTACGCGCTGTTCATCATCTCCCGCTACCGCCACGAGGCCACGGCGACCGGGGCCGGGCGGACCCCGGAGGACGCGGCGGCGCACGCGGTCGGCACCGCCGGGTCCGCCGTCGTGTTCGCGGGCCTCACGGTGATCATCGCACTGGCCGGGCTCGCCGTCGTCGACATCCCCGTGCTCACCCAGATCGGCCTCGCCGCCGCCTTCACCGTGGCCGTCTCCGTCGCCGTGGCGCTCACGCTGCTGCCCGCCCTCCTCGCGATCGCGGGACGCCGGGCGCTGACGACCCGCACCAGGAGCCCGAAACAGACGAACGCGGGCCTCCGCTGGGGCCGCTTCGTCACCGCGCACCCGCTCCCGATCCTGCTGACAGGCGTCCTGGCGCTGCTCCTCGCGGCCGTCCCCGCGCTGGACCTGCGGCTCGGCTTCCCCGACGACGGCACCGCCCCGTCCGGGTCGACGCAGCGCGCCGCCTACGACCTGCTCGCCGACGGGTTCGGCCCCGGCTTCAACGGCCCGCTGACCCTGGTGGTCCAGGCCCCGCACGACACGGCGACGGCGGCGAAGCGGGTCGCCACGGATCTCGCGCGGCTGGACGGCGTCGCCCTGGCCGAACCGTCCGCCCTGAACAAGGGCGGTGACACGGCCCTGGTCGCCGTCGTCCCGAAGACCGGCCCGGCGGACGAGGCGACCGCCGACCTCATCACCACGATCCGCGACCGCGCCCGGGAGTCCCGCGAGGGAACCACGATCGCGGTCACCGGCCAGACCGCCCTCGACATCGACACCTCCGCCAAGCTCGCCGGCGCGCTCCTGCCCTACCTGGCGGTCGTCGTCGGCCTGGCGTTCCTGCTCCTGCTGATCGTGTTCCGCTCGCTGCTCGTGCCGCTCACCGCGACCGCCGGGTTCCTGCTCAGCGTCGCCGCGACGTTCGGCGCGGTCGTCGCGGTGTTCCAGTGGGGCTGGCTGGACGGCCCGCTCGGCGTCCAGGCGTCCGGGCTCATCGTCAACCTGCTGCCGGTCATGATGATCGGGATGGTATTCGGGCTCGCGATGGACTACCAGGTCTTCCTCGTCACCCGCATGCGCGAGGAGCACGTCGGCGGCGCCGAGCCCACCGCGGCCGCCGTCACCGGCGTCGCGCACGGCGCGCGCGTCGTCACCGCCGCCGCGATCATCATGATCAGCGTGTTCTCGGGGTTCCTGCTGTCGGACACCCCGATGGTCCAGTCGTTCGGCTTCGCGCTCGCCGCCGCCGTGTTCTTCGACGCGTTCGTCGTCCGGCTGACGATCGTGCCCGCCGTGATGGCGCTGCTCGGACGCGCGGGCTGGTGGCTCCCGACGCGGCTCGCCCGCGTCCTGCCCAGCGTGGACGTGGAGGGAGAGCGCCTGGCAGTAGGCTCCGAGGCGGGCTAGGAACGCGTGAGGGAACGCGTGAGGAAACGCGCGAGGAATCAGGGCGGAACAGGCGGAACAGGGCGGGATGATGGCAGCGAAACGGTCCACCGGCCTGCGGGAGCTGAAGAAGGCCAGGACGCGCGCCGCGATCCAGAAGCACGCGCTCCGGCTGTTCCGCGAGCGCGGCTACGAGGCCACGACCGTGGAACAGGTCGCGCAGGCGGCGGAGGTCGCGCACACCACCGTCTTCCGCTACTTCCCGACGAAGGAAGACCTGGTCATCACCGACGAGGCCGATCCGCTGTTCTACGAGTCGCTCCGCACGCAACCCGCCGGGATGACCTCCGTCGAGGCGTTGCGGGCGGCCATGCGCGACGTCCTCGGCACGTTCGCGCCCGACGAACTCGCCGAAGCGCGCGAGCGGGCCGTCCTGATCCTGTCGGTCCCCGCGCTGCGCGGCGCGGCCTTCGGCAGCTTCGTCGACACGATGCGCATCGTGGGCGCGATCCTCGCCGAGCGCGCCGGACGTCCCTCGGACGACACCGCCGTCCGCACCCTCACCGGCGCGGCCTTCGGCGTGATGCTCGACCAGATGATCCGCTGGGCCGAGGACCCCGACCTGAACCTGGTCGAGGCCCTGGACACGGCCCTCGCGACCCTGGAGAAAAGCCCGCCCCGCTGAGCGCTAGCGGATGCGTTCCCGCAGGTGAACAGTGATGTCGTCCCCGGCGTCCTTGCCGATCGCCGCCCGCAGCGACGCCTTGACGGCGAGCTTGTGGTTGCCGTCGCCGAGCGCCATGAAGGACCCCTCGAACGGCTGCCCGTCGATCGTCCCCCGCACCTTGACGAGCCCGCGCGTCCCGAAGAACTCGGCGGACTCGGGCCAGACCACGTACGTCCAGCCGCCCTTGTTGGGGCTCTTGCGCAGGTTCGCGGTGAACTGCTTGTCCAGGACCGTGCCCATCTCGACCTCCATTGTCGGACGCTTCACAAGAACAGACCGGCGAAGCCGTCAAAACTCATCGGCTAGAGGACAAGAGAGGGATGGGCGGCGGAGCGCTGGAGTTCCGTCCAGGCGCCGCCCAGCCGTTCGACCAGCTCCGTGAGGGTCTCGGTGGGGAAGGTGAACGGCAGCCGGACGTGGTCGTCGTGCTGCCCGTCGGGGTCCATGGCGGCGCCGGGGACGATCTCCACGCCGTGGCGCAGGGCGACGTGGGCGAAGGAGCGGGCGTCGATTCCCGGCAGTTCGATCCACAGCGCGCCGCCGCCCTGGGGCGGCGTCCAGCGCCAGGTGGGGAAGCGGTCCCGGAGCAGGCCGGTCAGGTGGTCGAGGCGCTCGCGCGCGAGGGCCGAGCGGCGGGCCTCCAGCTCGGGCAGGCGCGGGAGGAAGCGGGCGGCGAGGGCCTGGTCCAGGACGGGGCTGCCGAGGTCGGCGAGCGCCTTGTGCCGGGCCAGGCGCTCGGTCGTCTCGGCGGACGCGCGGATCCACCCGATCCGCAGCCCGCCCCACACCGCCTTCGCGAGCGACCCGGCGGTGAGGATCTCCGCGCCGGGCCGTCCGTAGGCGGCGATCGGCGGCGGGACGTCGCCGGTGAGCCCGGTGTAGGCGTTGTCCTCCAGGACGGGCACGCCGTGCCGTTCCGCGAGCCGCGCGATCCGCGACCGGCGCGCCGCCGACATCAGCACGCCGGTCGGGTTGTGGTAGGTCGGCATGACGAACAGCAGCGAGGGCCGGTGCCGCGCGAACGCGCGCTCGATCTCGTCCGCGCGGGCGCCCTCCTCGTCCAGCCGGACGCCGCGCAACCGGGCCCCGGCCGCGCGGAACACGTCGAAGCAGCCCGGCCAGCCCGGCGACTCCACGACCACGTCGGAGCGTTCGCGAAGGTGCATGCGCGTGACGAGCCCGATCGCCTGGGACGCCCCGGCCGTCACCAGCACCTGGTCGGACGCGGTGGGCAGGCCGAGCCGGGTGAGGTGTGCGGCGATCGCCTCGCGCAGCGCCGGGAGGCCGCGCGGATGGTATCCGGCGTCGGCGGTCAGGTGCGGCAGATCGTCCCGAACGAGGTCGAGCAGCGCCTGGCGGAGGTCGGGCACGGGCCCCTCGATCGCGTGGGCGAGCGAGATGACCTCGCCGGGCCCGTCCACGAAACGCTGGAAGATCGAGGTCGCGCGGCCGCCGGGGACGCGGCCGTCGGTGCCGGGCGGCGGGCTCGGCGGCCCCTCGGCGACCCGCGTCCCCGAGCCGCGCAGGCTCTCGACCAGGCCCCGGGCGCGCAGCTCGTCGTAGGCGGCGGTGACGGTGGCGCGGCTGACGACGAGCGTCCTGGCCAGTTCGCGTTCGGACGGCAGCCGCTCGCCCGCGCCCAGCGCGCCGGACGTGATGGCGCGCACCACGGCGGTGACGAGCCGCCGGTAGAGCGGCCCGGTCGCGGTGGCCCAGTCGCCGAGGATCTCGATCAGCTCGTCGGCGCTGCGATAACGGTCCAATTCCCGTCCCAATGGCTCGGGTGGCCTGCGATTTGGCCTGCAACGCTAGCACCGACGGAAAGGAACCGAAATGCGTAACACAGCCGACGAACGCCTGCGGGCGATCTGCGACCTGAGCGTGCCGACCGTACGGGAGCAGGCCGGACGCCACGAATACGACGGCATCGTCCAGGACCTGTCACCAGAGGGCGTGGAGCGCGCCTTGAGCAGGCTGGGCGGAGCGGTGTACACGGACCCGCACGACGAGGCCCAAGCAACGGCAACCGAGAACGCACTATGCGTCACCTTCGGTGAGCTGGCACAGCATCGCGCGAACCCGCTATGGCACATCAAGAACCTCGACCTGTCCTGCTACGACCGCGACTACGCCCCCGAGGGGGAACGCCGGAAAGCCCGCCGCACCCACCTGAACGCCTGGCCGGACGCGGTGAACGCGGCGCTCGAAGCCCTGGATCGAGTACCCGCCCCCATAGCGGCGGCGACCCTCCCCGCCGCACGCGGCCTGCACTACCACCTGTACGACGCATCGGAGGCGACCCGAAAGGCGCACGCGCGATTCGTCACCCACCTGGAGGACGCGGCCGAACACGGCGACCCCTCGGCGGCACTCGGCGGCAACGCCCTGACCCGCCTGATCTCCTCGGCCGAGGCTTGCGAAATCGACCTGGACGACCTGGCGTCCCAAGTCGAAACAGAACGCACGCGAGTGCGAGCCCTCCTGAAGGACGCCTGCCACCGCATTGACGGCCACGCCCCGCCGAAGGAGACGGTGCGCCGCCTCCTCTCCGACCACCCACCGGCGAAAGACCTGGTCGCGGAAGCCCGCGCGGTAACCAAGGACGTGCTGGCCTGGACGACCGCAAGCGGGCTGCTCCCTTACACCGACGGCGAATGCCTCGTCGGCGAGATACCGCCGTCCCAACCATGGGAGGTCGCGACGATGACGCCCGCCGCCCCCTACGAATCGGACGGCCCGAGCTGGTTCCGCGTCAACCTGCCCGCGCCCGGCGCGTCCGAGAACGAACAACACGAATGGCTGTCGATCTTCAGCTACACGACGCTGCCGAACATCGCCATCCACGAGGTGGCGCCGGGCCATTTCTCCCACGCACGCGCTCTCCGCCACGTCCCCACCGACGTCCGCCGCACCCTGCACTCGCAGGCGTTCACCGAAGGCTGGGCCCACTACTGCGAGGAACTGGCCGTGGAGGAGGGCTTCCGCGCACACGACCCCCGCCACGCCGTGGGCGCCTACCGCGACGCGCTCTGGCGCGTCACCCGCCTGGCGACGACGATCGGCCTCCACACAGGGACGATGTCCCTCGCCGAGGCCGAGCACCGCTTTACCGCCGACGCCTTCCTGGACGGTCCGGCCGCCCGCACCGCCGCGCACCGCACGCTCATCGACCCCGGCTCCGGCTTCAACTACACCGGCGGCAAACTCGCCATCCGCCGCCTCCGCGACCAGGCGAAGCAGCGCTGGGGCACGGCCTTCACCCTCCGCCGCTTCCACACGGCCCTGCTGGCCCTGGGCGCCCCTCCCCTGGGCGTCCTGCCCACGGTCCTGGACGGGGGCCCGAGATTTTGACCAAGACCTACCCCGCCACCCCCGTTCGGGGGTGGCGTAGGTCACGCCGCCGGACGACGATCGGGGAGTAACGAGAGCAAGAACACAAGCCACCTGACACACGAACCCCAAGCCGTCTGACCCACGAGCCTCAAGCCACCAACAAAGGGAATACCAATGCCCGCAGTCGAGTTCCGGGCGGCGCGCGACTTCCTGCTCGCGCATCGCGACGACTACGCGACCGCGTACGAGAAGTTCCGCTGGCCGGTGCTGACCGGTTTCAACTGGGCGCTGGACTGGTTCGACGAGATCGCGAAGGACAATGACGCCCCGGCGCTGTGGATCGTCGAGGAGGACGGTTCGGAGGCGCGTTTCTCGTTCGCGGACATGTCGCGGCGGTCGAACCAGGTGGCGAACCGGCTGCGGGCGGCGGGGGTGCGGCGGGGCGACCGGATCATTCTGATGCTCGGCAACCAGGTCGAGCTGTGGGAGACCGTCCTGGCGGCGATGAAGCTGGGCGCGGTGCTGATCCCGTCCACGCCGCTGCTCGGCCCGGTCGACCTGCAAGACCGGCTGACGCGGGGGCGGGCGCGGCACGTGGTGGCGAGTTCGTCCGACGCCGGGAAGTTCGACGGGCTGGAGGGCGACTTCACGCGGATCGCGGTCGGTGAACCGGTGCAGGGGTGGCTGCGGTACGCGGACGCCTACGACGGGCCGGAGAAGTTCTCCCCGTACGGGCTGACGATGTCGCGGGACACGTTCCTGCTCTATTTCACGTCCGGGACGACGGCGAAGCCGAAACTGGTGGAGCACACGCACGCCACCTATCCGGGCGGGCACCTGTCGACGATGTACTGGCTCGGGCTGCGGCCCGGGGACGTCCATCTGAACATCTCGTCGCCGGGCTGGGCGAAGCACGCGTGGAGCAATGTGTTCGCGCCCTGGAACGCCGAGGCGTGCGTGTTCATCTTCAATTACACGCGCTTCGACGCCGACCGCCTCCTCGACACGATCGACCGCTGCGGGGTCACGAGTTTCTGCGCGCCGCCCACGGTCTGGCGGATGATGATCCAGGCCGATCTCGGACGCCTCGCCACGCCGCCGCGTGAGGTCGTCGCGGCGGGCGAGCCGCTGAACCCGGAGGTCATCGAGCGGGTGCGGGACGCCTGGGACCGGACGATCCGGGACGGGTACGGGCAGACGGAGACGACCGTCCAGATCGCGAACACGCCGGGGCAGCCGGTGCGGCCGGGGTCGATGGGACGGCCCGTCCCGGGTTACCGGATCGCGCTGATCGATCCGGCCACGGGCGAGGAGGGCGACGAGGGCGAGATCTGCCTCGACCTGGAGGAGCCGCCGCTCGGGCTGATGGTCGGCTACCACGGCGACGAGGCGCGCACCGACGAGGCGATGGCGGGCGGCTACTACCACACCGGCGATATCGGCTCCCGGGACGAGGACGGATATATCACCTATGTCGGGCGGTCCGACGACGTGTTCAAGGCGTCCGACTACAAGATCTCGCCGTTCGAGCTGGAGAGCGTGCTGATCGAGCACGACGCGGTCGCGGAGGCGGCGGTGGTGCCCTCGCCCGACCCGGTGCGGCTCGCCGTCCCGAAGGCGTACGTGACGCTCGCGGCGGGCTGGGAGCCGACCGCCGGCACCGCCAAGTCGATCTTCGAGCACAGCCGCGCGCAGCTCTCCCCGTACAAGCGGGTGCGGCGGCTGGAGTTCGGCGAGCTGCCGAAGACGATCTCCGGGAAGATCCGCCGGGTCGAGCTGCGGACGAGCGAGATCACCAAGCATCCGGGCGCGGACGACCGTCCGGCGGGCGAGTACCGCGAGGAGGACCTGCGATGACACCCCCGCACCCCCCACGTCCCTCCTACGCGTCGGGCACGTCCGCCGTGCCGCTGCTCGGCGACACCATCGGCGAGAACCTCGCCCGGACGGTCGCCTGCCACGCCGACCGCGACGCCGTCGTCGAGCGCGCGACCGGTCGGCGCTGGACCTACGACCAGTTCTCCGCCGACGTCGACGCGGTCGCGCTCGGCCTGCGCGCGCTCGGCGTCGGCAGGGGTGACCGGGTCGGGATCTGGGCGCCGAACTGCGCCGAATGGATGCTCGTCCAGTACGCGACGGCGCGGCTCGGCGCGATCCTCGTGAACATCAACCCCGCGTACCGCGTCCACGAGCTGGAGTTCGTCCTCAACCAGTCGGGCGTCCGGACGCTGATCGCCGCGCCCGCGTTCAAGACCTCCGACTACGCGGCGATGATCGAGGAGGTCAGGCCGCGCTGCGTCGCGCTCACCGACGTGCTGCTCCTCGGCTCGGACGCGTGGGAGGCGCTGCTGGAGACGGGCCGCGAGGCCGACCGGACCGTCCTCACCGCGATCGGCGCGGAGCTGAGCGCCGACGACCCGATCAACATCCAGTACACGTCCGGGACGACGGGCTTCCCCAAGGGCGCCACGCTCTCGCACCACAACATCCTGAACAACGGCTATTTCGTCGGCGAGCTGTGCGGCTACGACGAGGAGGACCGGATCTGCGTCCCGGTCCCCTTCTACCACTGCTTCGGAATGGTCATGTGCAACCTCGCGGCGACCAGCCACGGCGCGTGCGTCGTGATCCCCGCGCCCGCGTTCGACGCGAAGCAGACGCTGGAGGCGGTCGCGGCGGAGCGCTGCACGTCGCTGTACGGCGTCCCGACGATGTTCATCGCCATGCTGGACGAGCCGTCCGCGGGCACGCTGGACCTGTCCAGCCTGCGCACCGGGATCATGGCCGGGTCGCCGTGCCCGGTCGAGGTGATGAAGCAGGTCATCGACCGGCTGGGAATGGCCGAGGTCACGATCTGCTACGGGATGACCGAGACGTCCCCGGTGTCCACCCAGACCCGCGCGGGCGACTCGCTGGACCGCCGCGTCTCCACGGTCGGGACCGTCCACCCGCACCTGGAGGTCAAGGTCGTCGATCCCGTCTCCGGCGTCACGGTGCCGCGCGGCACGCCCGGCGAGTTCTGCACGCGCGGCTACTCGGTGATGCTCGGCTACTGGGACGAACCGGACCGCACCGCCGAGGTCGTCGACGCGGCCCGCTGGATGCGCACCGGCGACCTCGCGGTGATGGACGAGGAGGGCTACCTCAGCATCACCGGCCGGATCAAGGACATGGTGATCCGCGGCGGCGAGAACGTGTACCCGCGCGAGGTCGAGGAGTTCCTCTACACCCACCCCGACGTCCTGGACGCGCAGGTCATCGGCGTCCCGGACGAGAAGTACGGGGAGGAGCTGATGGCGTGGGTGCGGCTGCGCGAGGGCGCGCCCGAGCTCACCCCGGACACGCTGCGCGAGTTCTGCCACGGACGGCTCGCGCACTACAAGATCCCCCGCTACGTGCACGTCGTCGACGCGTTCCCGATGACGGTGACCGGCAAGATCCGCAAGGTGCAGATGCGCGCCGAGGCCGTGGACATCCTCGCTCTGGACGGCACCTGAGGGACGCCGGGCCGTCTTACCGGGGCGGGCGGCCCGGCGTCGCCGGTCGAACACAGTCCCCGGTCGAACACAGTCACCGACCGAAAACAAAACCGGTCGGACACAAATGCAGCGCCGGGGTTTTCTCAGCGGACGACCTTCCGTGACCGGCACCGTCCGGGGCATGCTTCGGTGCATGGACACGCCGATGCCAAGGGGTGCCGTGATGAGCGACGACGCCGGTGCGGTCAGGGCGGCCGTGCTGACCCTGCACCGGACCACCCGGTTGCCCGTCGTGTTCGGCGGTGCGCTCAGTGGACCCGGCAGCCTGCACATCACCGAGATCGTCGGCAACACGACCGACTCCCTCGACGGGCTGGTGGTGCGGGAGCGCAGCGGGCTCGGCGGCAAGGTGATGGCGCTGGGCCGTCCGGCCTGGGTGAGCGACTACCCGCGCGCCGCGTCCATCAGCCACGACTACGACGGGCCGGTCGGCCGCGAGGGGCTGCTGTCGATCGTCGCGGTCCCGGTGGTGGTGCGCCGCAGGGTCCGGGGCGTCCTGTACGGGGCGCTGCGCGATCCGCTGTCGCTCGCCGACCGGGTCGTGGGCGCGGCGATGGAGGTGGCCCGCGACCTGGAGCAGGACCTCGCCGTCCAGGACCGGGCGGGCGAGACCCTCGCCCTCGCCCGGCGCGCACCGGCCGTCGACCGGGGCACCGCGCGCTGGGAGGAGGTCCGGGCCGTCCACGCCGAACTGCGCGCGCTCACCGAGCAGGTACGGGACGCGCCGACCCGCGACCGGCTGCGCGCCGCGACGCTGCGCCTCGCCGCCGCAGGCCTGGACGGCCGGGACGGCGCCCCCCGCGCGGCGCTCTCCCCGCGCGAGCTGGACGTCCTCTCCTACGTGGCGGTCGGCTGCACCAACGCCGAGGCCGCCGAACGCCTCGGCCTGCTCCCCGAGACCGTGAAGAGCTACCTGCGCTCGGCGATGCGCAAGCTCGACAGTCACTCCAGGTTGGAGGCGGTGACGGCGGCCCGGCGGGCGGGGCTGCTGCCCTGAGCGTCGGCGCGGGCGGCGCGTCCGCCGAGGAACGCGGCCCCGCACGCGGCGAGCGCGGTGATCCCGAACGCGGTCATCACGACCGTGAACGCGTGCCGGGGACCGGACACGCCGAGGTAGAGCGTCCCGAAGACCGCGAGCCCCACCGACCCCGCGAGCTGGAAGTTGGTGTTGATCAGGCCGCTCAGATCGGACGCGAACCGGGCCGGGACACCGGAGGTCAGCCGTCCCAGCTGCGGCGCGAAGCCGAGCCCGAGCCCGAACCCGCCGAATCCGAGCAGCACCACGAGCGCCGCACCGTCCGCGTGCGTGAGGCCGATGCCGAAGTACACGCCCGCGAGGATCAGATACCCGACGATCGGCCCGAGCGCGACGACCCGGGCGGGCATGCGCGGTAGCAGCGGCCCCGCGACCCCGAACGCCGCGACCCACGACACCAGCACCAGACCCGAGAACAACGCGCTCCGCCCCAGCCCGTCCTGGACGTAGAGGGCGAGCACGAACAGCATCGCGAAGTAGGTGCCGGTCGCCGCGCCGAGCGCCCCGAGCGTCCACGCGACGACGGGCCTGGCCAGCACGGACAGGTTGAGCAGCGGAACCCCGCCCCGCGCCGCGACCCGCCGCTGCCGCCGGACGAACGCCACCAGCACCGGCCCGGACGCCGCCAGCGACACCCACGTCCACAGCGGCCAACCGGCCTCCCGTCCGAACAACAACGGAACGGTCGCCAGCAGCACGGCCCCCGACAGCAACGCGACCCCGCCGAGATCGAGCCGGGTACGCTCGCCGCCCGAATCCCGGGGCAGCAGCCGCACGCCCGCCACCAGCAGGACGATCCCCACCGGCACGTTCACCAGAAAGATCGGCCGCCAGCCCAGCCCGAACAGGTCGGCGGACACGAGCACGCCGCCGAGCACCTGCCCCGAGACCGCCCCACCCGACAGCGCGACCGCCAGCAACCCCTGCGCCCGCGCCTGGGCACGTCCGGTGAAATGGAGCTGGATACCCGACAGCACCTGCGGGATCATCAACGCGCCCGCGACCCCCTGCGCGAGCCGCGCGGCCACCAGCGCACCCGTCACCGGCGCGAGCCCGCAGGCCAGCGACGCGACGACGAACGCCGCGAGCCCGAGCAGGAACATCCGCCGATGCCCCCGCGCCGCCCCGAGCCGCGCCCCGGTGATCAGCAGCATCGCGTACGCGAGCGCGTAACCGGAGATCACCAGCTCCAGCGCCCCCGCCGACGGATGCAGCCCGTCCTGGATCGAGGGCGCGGCGACGTTCACGATCGACACATCGACGTTCGCCATGAACTGGCCGGTCAGCAGCACGGCCAGCATCCCCGTCCGGCGGACGGGAGGTGCGGAGGGATCGGTCATGGCGGAACAACCCCGGCCGCCGCCGCGAGGTTGCGGCGGACGGCGGGTCACTCCGCTAATCGGCCCGGCGACGGGGTCAGCACTCGCGCGGCGGGCGCGCCATCCAGAACAGATCGGCCCCCGTGGCGCACTGCCTGGTCGGAACGGTCACCACGAGCCGGCTGCGCCGGGCCATGATCGCTCGGCCGCCCCTCCCCGTTTCCGGGCAGGACGCGTCCGCCCCCGATCATGCATAGAGAACCGTAACACCT
Source organism: Actinomadura terrae (assembly GCF_022751215.1). GTDB lineage: Bacteria > Actinomycetota > Actinomycetes > Streptosporangiales > Streptosporangiaceae > Spirillospora > Spirillospora terrae. The sequence continues at coordinate 531,105 of NZ_JAICDG010000004.1, forward strand.
GCGAACAAGAATGTTCGTGATGTTGGAATTGTTCTCCTGGAACGCCCCGGTTGGTAGCTTTGGCACATGGACTCCCATCGCCGCGGCTCCCTGCCGCGCGGGCGTCACCACCTCACCCGCGAACAGGTCTGCGCGTCGCAGCGGGCACGCCTGCTCCACGGCATGACCGACGCCGTAGGCGAAAAGGGCTACGCCCGAACCTCCGTCGCCGACGTGCTGAAACGCGCACACGTCTCCCGCGAGACGTTCTACGAGCACTTCGCCGACAAGCACGAATGCTTCATCTCGGCCTACCAGCTAGCCGCCGACCGCATCGGCCAGCTCGTCCACGAGGCCCTGGTCACCGGCGACGCGCCAGTGATGCAGCGGTTCGAACGCGCCCTGGTCGCCTACCTCGGCGAACTCTCGCTGGACGCCGCGACCGCCCGCACCTTCCTCCTGGAGGTCTACGCGGCGGGCCCGAGTGCGGCGGCACTACGCTACGGCGCCCAGCACCGCTTCGCCGAGACCGTGGCGGGCCTGATCCTGGAGGACGACCGCTACCGCACCCACCCCGACCCCCACCTGGCGGGCCGGATGCTCGTGGGCGGCGTGGCGTCCCTGGTCACCGGAAAGGTGGCCATGGGCGAACACGCCACCCTCCCGGCCCTGTGCGCCCCGATCCTCGCGCACATCCGCTCCGTCCTGGACCCCTGACGGAGCGCCGCTCAGGGTTGGTAGGTGGCGGCAAGGTGGTCATGAAGCTCGGCGTGCCGGAACTGGTAGATCGGCCCGACGGCACGCAAGAGCCCGAGGCGATGGCAGTCGTCCAAAAACGGCATCAACCGCCGCGGCAGACGGCGGGCCAGGGCCAGCCGGTAGGTGGCGACCAGATACGCCTGCCAAGCTCGATGGCCGCCGGTCGTAAGCCCGACCGTGCTTCCGATTGGGAGCGCGACCGCCACCCCGGCCCCAGGCGCGGCCACGAGGCCGATTGCGAGGCCAACTGGGAGGCCGAACGCAAGGCCACCGTTTGCGGCGCGAAGTAGGTTCAGGGTCCGGTCGGCGTGCCAGTTGCCCATGGGGGTCTGGGTGCGACGCTTAAGCGCGGGCGTCTCTGCCCATTCGGTGAGACCGGCCGCGAGCCCAACCCCGAGCCCGACCCCGACTACGAGCCCGACCGCGATCCCAGCCGTAAGCCCGACTTCGAGCCCAAGCGTAAGCCCGAGCCCAAACGTAAGCCCCGCCGCGAGCTCAATCGCAAGCCCGGCCTTGAGCCCGAACGCGAGTGCACGCAAGAGTTCGGAGGCACGTCCCCGAACGCGCAGGTCGGCAAATCCCGGCCGATCTTGTGCCCAGGCTCCGACATTGGAAGAGTTCAGCACGACCATGAGTCCGACCATGAGTGCGACCACGAGCCCGAGCGGGAGCCCGGCGGCGAGCCCGAGCGCGAGCCCGGCCACGGTAGTGAGGATTGTGAGGGCGAGTCGGGCGGTGGGGGTTATGGCGTGGGTGGTGGCGGCCAAGCGCCACCAGGCCAGGTCGCGGGTACCGGTTCCGGTCGGGGCGGGTTGGTGGGTGAGGTGGTGAGCCAGGTAGCCCAGCCAGTGGCGGACCATGGCGGGGTCGTGTCGGCGGCGGGGGCGGAAGGGGTCGGCGGGGTTGTCGGTGGGTGGGCGGGTGGCGATGAGGGCGGGGATGAGCTGGTCGAACAGGTGGGTCTTCAAGGCGTCGGGGGTGGGGAAGCGGGTCGGGTCGGTCAGGGGTGTGGGATCGGTGCCGGGGGCGAGGTAGACGGCACGCAGCAGCCACAGCCCCAGCGGGGTCTGCGTGACCTCGGCCAGCGCCGCCGCCGGGCGGCCGGGCGGTGGTGCGTGGCGCAGGGCGGTAAGAGTGTATTGCCAGTGCGGACCGGGCTCGGGAGGCAGGCAAGCGGCCAGGTAGTCGGCGGCGGCGACGGCGTCGAGCGGGCGGGGCTCCAGCACGGCCGCAGAGGTGATCACGTCCCCGGCCTGGGTGACCGCCTGGGTGAACTCGGTCGTGCGGCTGGTAAGAATGAGCTGGTCGTCTCCGTCCAGCGACCGGTTCAGCGCGCCGATCACTTCGGCCTGCGCGGGGACGGGCAGCTCGTCCAAGCCGTCGAGGACGGGCAGGAGATGCCCGCGCGCGGACAGCGCCCGCACCACGCTCTCGCCGAGCCTAGGAGCACGCAGTGCGGGGTAGTCGGCTAGGAGCTGATCGGCGAGCCAGTCGTGCAGCCGGGGATAGCGCGCGGTGTCCCAACCGGCGATCGGCAGCAGGACCGGAACCGGCTCATCGCCGTGTTGGGGGCGGGTGGCCAGCAGGTGTAGCAGCAGTTGCAACGCCAGCGTGGTCTTGCCCGCCCCCGGGCCGCCCAGGATCACCAAGCGCCGCCGCCGGGTTTGGCGAAACCGCGTCGAGAGCGCGGCGATGTCGGCGCTGGAGGCCGTCCACCACAACCCGCCCCCACTTGCGGCGGGGTCGATGAGGGCGGGATGGTCCATGATCGCGGGGGCGTGCGCGCCGGGCGCGGGCACGCGCCAGCGCACCGGAATCGGATCGGGGTCGTCCAGCGACCGCAGCCGCGCCTCTTCCCTCCACTGCTCGCCCACCAGCTCGGCAAGCAGCTCCTTGGCGCGCGTCACCGCATCAGGGGCGGGGACGGCCTGCGCGGCCAACTCGCGGGTGCGCCGCCGCGCCCACCACAACACCGAGATCAGCGGCACGACGGCTGCCAGCACGAACCCGCCGGTGAGCTGGGCACGGTTGGCCGCGATCTGCAACCCATCCTTGCCGGTCAACGGGGCGAACGTCACCGCTCCCAGCACCAACACCCCGGCCACCGCCGCCAGGAAGACCAGCCATGGCCACCCGGCCCTGCCGTTGCGCATGGCCGCCATCTTCGCCCCTCACCCGCCACCACGTGGACGAAGTCCACAAACGGCCTCACCAGGTGGCTGCGTCGCTGAAGGCCGCTAAAGGTGCTTGAGGGACGCGGCGAGGTGCTGAAAATCGGCCCGCGTCAGCACGATGTGAGGGCCGCCGGGGTCCTTGCTGTCCCGAACGGCAACGTGACCAGGTGCATCGGCCACCTCGACGCAGTTACCGCAGTTACCGCCGTTACCTGTGCTGCGGCTTGCCTTACGCCAGGTCAGGGGCCTGAGTTCCACCGACTCCTCCTCGCTAAAGGCTCTTGATCGCTTCCGCAAGCCCTCGGAAGTCTTCTCGCCTGAGGGTGAGGTGGGGGCCGTGGGGGTCTTTGCTGTCCCGGACGGCGACATGGCCCGGCGCGTTGGCCACCTCGACGCACTCTCCACCGTTGCCCGTGCTACGACTTGCCTTACGCCACTTTGCGCTGGTCAGGTCCATCTTTCCTCCGCTGTCCTGCGTATTAGGTCGAGTGACTGGTCTTGAGGCAGGGCTAGTGATCGAACCTCCAGCAAGGTTCGCGACATTGTCGCAAGATCCTCTGGGTCGCCCAATGTCAGACCCCGAGCGGCTGATTCGACATACGCGACCTCGGTTCGATCCTCCAGTGTTGCGATCGTAAACGAACCGCTCGCCCCGAGATGACCCCTCGCGGGAACGATCTGGACGCGTAGTCGCTCGGACGTTTTGCTGACCAGGTACTCCAGTTGCTCATACATGACCTCAGGACCGCCTACATCCCGGTATAGCACGCTTTCGTCGAGGAGCAGAGAGAAGATCGGCGGCTGCGGTTCCTCACGCGTGAGGACTTCCTGCCTACTCATCCGTGCGGCGACAGCGTCTTTGGCGCCGTACAGCAGCGTCGATGCATAGGCCGGAGTCTGGAGAAGTCCGTGCACGACAGAGAGGTGGAAGGAAACGAGCTCGTTGGCGGCGGCCTCGACGGGAGGCCAGTCGAACCAGGTAGGGAAGGCGGCATCCATGACGAGGTCGTCCCACAGCTCGACCAGTTCGCCGTTCGCGCCGAGCTCGCGGTCCATGGTCTCGGCGAACTCGCGGGTGCAGCGGGTCTTGCCCTGCTCGACCTGGCAGACGTACTGACCGGTGACCCCCTGGCCTTCGTTGGCGCGCCGACCTGCGCGTTCCTGGGAGAGCCCGGCGGCCTCGCGGTACCTGCGGAGCCGCCTGCCGAACGCGACGAGCGTGGGGGATATAGCTGCGCGCTTCTGCGTGGGGGGCATTGAACCGATCCTCTCAAGTGCTCGAAAGCGGCCCGAAAGCGTGATCTCGTTCAGCGTTCTCAGATCCTCATGAGAGACCCCGCTTGCTACGTAGCGTAACTAGATCATCGCTTATATGGAGGTGCAACGCCCAAACAGGTCCGGGAGGTAAGCCTCATGGGTCCAGCGGTGCTTATGCCGGAGATTCCGACGCTTGTACTGGATTCGACCGATCGCGCGCCCGGGGTGGCGCGGGAGTTCGTGTCGGCGCGGCTTCGGGAGTGGGGAATTTCGGACGACTTCATTGCTCGGCTTGTGGTGTCCGAGCTGGTCACGAACGCGTGGATGCATGGGGAGGGCCCGATCGTCGTGCGGGTGTTCCAGGACGGCCGGGCCGACACGGTCGTGATGGAGGTCTGGGACAGAGGGGAAAAGCATCCCTTTATCCGGCACACCGACTGCGGGGCCCTGAACGGGCGCGGCCTGCTGCTGGTGTCACAACTCGTGCTCGCCTGGGGAATCCGCCCCTTGCTGGAGAGAGGAAAGATCACGTGGGTGAAATGCGCGGTCTGAGCGACCGAGCGGAGCGGTACGTCCTCAAGTGGCGGACGCGGCTCGGGAAAGAGACGACGACGCAGCACTTGGACCTGCTCGTCGCGGCCCTGCTGCCGGGCGAGTGGCGGTTCGTGAAGTTCTACCGGTCGGACGTGCATCCGATGCCCCTGCCGTTGCTGTGGATCTCGGGCGCCGAGAACATCGGGCTCGTGGTCACCGTCCTCGCGACCCCGGGCGGGACGTGGGGCTACTACGAGGCCCAGCGAGGCAGGCACGGCTACCTGTCCCCCTGCGGCAACGCGGCCCAGGCGGGCATGCAGATCGACCGCCTACTCAGGGACCGAGCCGAGCAGCGACGGACGCCCGGCTGCTAGCGACGTTGCGCCAACCGTCCACCCTTCCAAGTGCGGGTCGAACAGCCGGGCGGCGTTCTTGCCCACAGGCACGGGACGGACCACCGCTTCCGAACGGCAGGGCCCATGCGATATCCGATCCCGAGCACAAATGGTGTGGGCGGCGTAGCTGGTTTTCGATGAGGGCTCTGGCTCTCGCTGAGGGCTCCGGCCATCGCCTCCGTGAACATCCGCGGTTGGGTCTATGGCACGGGACGCTGGGTAGCTGCCGCCGACGGAGTGGTTCGAATGCCTGGGATTGGTGGCGTAGTTCGGCCAGGTCGCCGTCTAGCGGGGTCGGTTCCGCAGGCGGCAGGGCTCGAGAAGGCAGCGTCGGATAGACCAGCGTCAAATAGACAGCGTCGGGCACCTCACCGGCTGGTGCTTGGCTGCGCTCAAGCGGCTTCGTCGATGGCAGTGGAGGCGTCGTCGCCTGGTATTCGCTCGCCTGGTACTCGGTCGGCAGGTCTGCGTTCGCCAGGTAGGTGGTCGACGGGTGTGTGTTTGGTGGGTGGGTGGTGGATGTTTCCCGGGGCCCGTGGGTGTGTCTCTCCGGGTGACCGTAGTTGGTAGGTGTGGAGGCCCTTGGCGGTGCGGCGGACGGTGACCTGACTTGGGTGGGTGTGCTTGAAGCGGTTGTGCCATCCGCAGGCTAGGGCCAACTGGTCGATGTCGGTGGGGCTGTGTTGGAGTGCCCATCCCTGGACGTGATCGACCTCGCACAGGGTGCCAGGGACTTCGCAGCCCTCGACGGCGCAGGTGGGGTAGAGGGTTTCCAGGACTTGTCGTTGTCCTGGGCTGGCGAAGCGGAATCGGTGGCCGAGGTAGAGGGGGAGGTTGCCGCCTCCCAGGATCAGGGGTGAGACTCCGGCGGACAGAGCGATGCGTCGGGCTTGCTCGGGTGGGATGGGTGATCCGTCGGTGAGGCGGGCGGGGGTGGTTCCGCCGGTGAGAGTGTCCAGGTCGAGGATGAGGGTGACCTTGGTGGCCTTGTGCCCGCCCGACAGCACGGCGGTGAGGGCGGCGGCGGTGCGCTCGGCCTGGTCGCGGGTGTCGTCGGTGCCGACGGGTTTGGCGAGCGGGGCCAGGGATCCGTCCCAGATGGCGGCGTCCTCGGCGTTCAACCATCCTTTGAGGTAGCGGCCGCCGTCCAGGGAGCGGGTGGACTCGATCCAGGAGCGTTCATAGCCGCGCCGAGTGTCGGTGTCGGCCGCCTCGGTGTCGTCGCGTTGGGCAATAACCTCGCGGATGCGTGAGCCGAACGCGGCGACTTTGCCCGCCGAGCATCCCTGGTCGACTAGGGACAGCAGGACGTCTTGGGCGGCGGCGCAGTCGTGGTCGTCGAGGCGGGCGATGGCGCCGGCGATGGTAGCGGCGTGGCCGTAGGACAGGGTCCCCTCGGCCAGCCGGTCGGTGACCTGGGTGAGTCGGTGCCGGTGGCGGGCCAGAATGAGGCGTTCTTTGGCGCGGGCTTCGCGCATGCCCAGCCGGGCCCGCAGCCATGCCTGGGTGGAGGGCAGCCCCCAGCGCTGTACCTCCCGTGCGCCGTCCACCACGCCGATGAACGCACTCAACGCCGCCTCGTGTTTATCGATGGCGCCCGATAGCGTTTCTGTCAGCTCCATGCACGCTGTGGCGGATTCGGGCGCGGGGCGGCGGGCGAGTTCGGCCGCGATCGCTGCGACGGCGTCCACCAATTCTGTGGTGGACGAGTCCGCAAGATCGACCGCGACTGTCTCCATAACACCAATCCTAATCCACCCCACTACCCACGGTGACCACAATGAGACGCTATTACTGTTACCTTTCGGTGACAGTAGGTGGTTGGCGATTTGGGGTAATTGAGGCGCAAAGAAGGTGGCTGGGGTGCCGTGGGGACATGTGGGGTTAAGGGATGGGGCCTGTACGGACAGGCGGTCGTGGGGTGTGTTGCCGGGCTAGCGGGTGCTGGCGGATGCGTTCGGTGCGGGGGGCGTGGGCTTCGCGGGGTGGTCTTTCGACAGTTAAGGGGGCACAGCGGGCGTAAGGGGGCACAGGGGGCGTGGCGCGTCAGACAGAGGGCAGGCGGCGGGGGAGCCTGCCCGACGAAAGCCGCACTGAGGGGCGGTCCCGTACGCAGCACCACCCACCGCAGCACCACCCAATCGCACCGCCAACCAATTCGCTGGACAGCCGGTTAGTTTCGGACGAGGACCAGTAGTTTTTCCTTGGGTGATGCGGTGGTGCCCGGGGTCAGCGCTATCAGGGCGGCGAGGGCGGCGCGCAGGGGTTGCGACAGTTCCGATGATGCTCCCTCAGCGCTGACCAGGACCGCGAGTATAGAGGTGGCTGCCAGTACCACATCGCTCTGCCTGAGAGGACGGCTTCGGTCCCACAGCGGAGCGGCCAGACGCTGCGCGTTCTCGATCAGGGGCCCTAGGACCGGCCCGTAGCGCGCCCTCACGAAATCCAGTGCCAGATCGAGCGCCGCTGCCGGGTCGTCGGCCGGTGACCAGGCGTCAGCCGCTCCCAGTTCGCGGTGCAGGAACTCCGAAATCGATGGCATCACTCCCTCCCTGCTACCTGTGCGCGGCGTGCTGTTGATCAGGAGGCGGCGCATCAATTGGTTGCATGTCCGCCCCAGCATTGCCAGAGTTTCCAGGTCCAGGGCACCAAGGTCGCTTCTGGCCACAGCGTGGGCGAAGGTCAGATCCAGGTCGAGGGAGAAGTCAAAGTCACCGCTGGAATCAAGGTGGTGGATCAGATCGCGGTCGGTGTCGAGTTCGCGAATGAGATCAAGGTCCCGGACATGCTGGGGAGTGACAACGAAGGAGAAATTGGACTGAAGGATGAGACGAAGATCATGACCCATGTCGTCGGCGGTATAAAACGGGACGACGTGCTGAGAGAGAATGCGGCGAAGCGTACTGGAGAAAATGAGAGCCCGACTGAGGGGGTCACCGGCATCAACGGTGTCGGGGAGATGGAATTCGCGCGCCAGCGCACGGGCGAAGCCAAGGACTCGGGCATGGATGTGGACAAGGTCGCGTTCGAACGCGGCGGGATCGTCGGGGTTGACGATGGGGAGATGATCGAGATCAAGGGTGTAGTCGAGGATACGTCCGAGGGTGACCGTACGTTCACGGTCGAGACCTCGTTCGGCAAGGCGATCGTGGACACGGTCGAAGGTACTGCCGCGAGCTCGGTCGATCAGGCTGAGGCGGTCGAAGGTGTGCAGTAGATCGAGGGAGTGCAGAAGCTGGTGGTCGGGGTTGGTGAGATCTCTGGGCTGGGCGTAGGCCAGTAGTTGCGGGAAGTCGAGGGGCGACTGCGGTTGGAGCAGGCGGAAGAGAAGGTAGGTGTGTTCGAGAATCAGCTCGGGATATTCGTTGACCTGTTCCGGAGTGGGGCGGTGCGGATGAAGGGCCGGTGTGGCTGAAACCAGGCGCACTCGGCTACGGTCGGCGAACCAATCTCTGTCCGTGGCATAGAGGGCCCTCCCCACACATAGGTCACTGTTCAGGGCATGGCGGGCTTCGCCCGAGGTGGGCGAGCGGTAGCTGATGCCGTCGCCGAACAGGCCGTTGAGCCAACGGAGAAAGCCCTCAATGTCGTATGCCCACAGGTCGACGTTCTGGAGTTCGGTGGACCCGGAGGGCCAAGGACCGCCGCCGGTGTGGTTGATGTAGCGGTTCCATAGGTCGGCGGATACGGGACGGGAGCAGATACGGGTTCCCTCGTCGTCCAGGGCGTGGGTCTCCTGTAGCTCGCGGGCGGCGGCCACGCCGTCCAGCAGCCGGACTTCCTCGGGATTCGTGGGGTCGGTGGTGAGCAGTGCGTCCAGCCGGGCGCGTAGGGCGGGGTCCAGTTCGCGGGCCTCGGCCACGCAGGCGAAGGCGAGGTTGAGGGCGGTCACGGTGCGGACCGCCAGGCAGGCCTCGACGACCGGTCCGGCGTCGGCGCGAGCCGCCCACAGGAGGGTGGTCTCACGCCACCAGGGGTCGCCGACGTTGTCGATCAGGAGCTGGCGGCGGGCAGCATGCCCGGGGATGAGGGCGGCTGCCAGGTATTCCTGAAGGGTGAGGTGGGCGAAGCCGTAGCGTCCGTACTGGCGTTCCATGAGCAGGCCGCTGCGCCGCGCCTGAGCGAGGAACGCCTCGGGGGCGAGGTCGGGGGCCGTGCGTTCCAGGATGGAGCGGATCGCGCGCTGGGCGTCCTGGACGGGGATGTCGCGCATATGGTGACGCATCATGTAGAGGGCCAGTTCCTGGACGATGCGTTCCTGCTTGTCGCCGTCCAGGCCGTCGGTGAGGTGCTTGGCCTCCTGGCGGCGGTGGAGGAGGACCTGACAGACCTCCTCGTAGAGCGCGGCGCGGCTGCCGGGGAGGCTGCCCCGGTAGCGGTGCACATTGGCGATCATGGTGAGCAGCAGCGGGTTCGCGGCGAGATCGTAGAGCGCGGGACGGCCGCTGATCCGCTGAAACAGGTCGTCGGCGGCCTGGGCGGCGAGCCGGTCGATGTCGTGCGGGTCGTCCTGGCGAGCGCGGTGCTCGATGGCGCGGTACCAGGCGTGCAGGAACGTCTGGATCTGGCGGTTGGTGAATCGCTGCACTTGGAGGACGTCGGCGGAGGAGAGGCGGGGGGTGTAGCCCTGGGGTCGCGAGGTGATCACGAAAGAGTTGCCGGGATAGCGGCTGATCTGGGCCTCCACCCAGCGCACGACGCGGGTGCGGTGCTGGGCGTCGGCGACCTCGTCGAGGCCGTCTAGCAGGACCACGCACTGGCCGCGCTCCAGGCACCGCTCCAGCCACTCGGCGGAGATCACGCCGTGCAACCACTCGGCCGTGACGGCGATCTGCGGTAACCCCTCGGGCTGGTCGGCCTGGAGCGCCTCGGCGTGGTCGCGCAAGTACAGCAGGACGGGCAGGCGGCGGCGAGGTCCGGAGGGCCAGCGGTGTTCAGCCATCTCCAGTGCGGTGTGGCGGGCGAGGGTTGTTTTGCCGGAACCGGCGGCGCCGAGGACGGCCAGGACGCATCCGCTGGTCAGGAAGGCCGACAGCGGCGCGCGTTGGCCGACCGCCGGAGGACCGGACGGTGGGGTGGGGCCGATACCGCTGTCGGTCTCGGCGGCCGTCACCGTCTTGGGCTGGAGCGTCACGTCCACGTAGACCTGTTTGGTGCGCAGGACGAACTCCGCCTGGGTAACGAGACCGAGGGTCTCCATCGACCCGACGGACGAGCGCACCCGGCGCAGGTAGTCGCGCTGCGATCCCCGTCGGCGGGTGCCTTCGGACGATCCCGATGCGGGCAGGGGCGCCTGGGCCAGGGCCCCCATGAAGGTGAACACGAGCGCCAGGTAACCCCAGCTCCCACTCAGTTTCCCGCCGTCCAGGACCTGGTTGACCGCCACCCCGGCCACGACCGTCAGCGACGCCGCGATGAGGGCTCGTCCCATGAATCTCAGCCGTCGCACAGCACCCCGCTCCGGGCAGAGACGTCGTTCTCCGGATTCCACCTAAGCGCGTGGAAGTGCCCCCCGTGCCGGGCCGTCACCGATCCGATACGAGGGGCACGAAATTGGGGGTTTGGGTGGGACGCATTTCGGGTCGGGGTACGCGTCCCAAAAGCGCGTACCCCGAGCTAGATGAAGGTGCTGAGGAGGGCGGCCATGGCGAAGCCGACGACCGAGAGGATCGTCTCCAGAACGGTCCAAGTCTTGAGCGTGTCGCGGACGGACATGTTGAAGTAGCGGGAGATGATCCAGAAACCGCCGTCGTTGACGTGCGAGGCGATGATGGAGCCCGCGGAGATCGCGATGGCGATGAGCGCGATGTGCTGCTGGGAGAAGTCCTTGTCCTGGATGAGCGGCGCGACGATCCCGCCGGTGGTGACGATCGCGACCGTCGCCGAGCCCTGGGCGACGCGGAGGCCGCAGGCGATCAGGTAGGCGAGGACGATCACCGGGAGCCCCGCGTCCGAGAGCGTGTCGGCGAGGGCCTTGCCGACGCCGGTCGCCGAGACGACCGAGCCGAAGAACGCGCCGCCGCCGATGACCAGCAGGATCATGCCGACGGGACGCAGCGACCGGGTCGCGAGTTCGGACAGTTCGGCGGAGGAGATGCCGCGCCGTATGCCGAGCAGGTACATCGCGAGCAGCACCGCGATCGTGAGCGCGACGACGGGGTTGCCGAGGAAGGTGAGCGTCGGCAGGGCGGGGCTGTCCTCCCACCAGACGGTGCCGAAGGTGGCGAGCAGGATCAGCACCAGCGGCACGGCGATGATCAGCCCGACCAGGGTGAGCGACGGCTCGGGCTCCGGCTCCTTCGCGGGAGCGTCGTCCTTGGACGGAGCGTCGTTCTTCGCGAGGTCGACCTTCGCCTCCTCTCCTACGACGTACTCCTCGGGCACCTCGACGATGACGCGCTTGCCGATCCAGGCGCCCCACGCGACACCGGAGACGAGGAAGGCCGGGATGCCGCAGATCAGGCCGAACACGATGAGCCAGCCGAGCGGGACGCCGAGGAGTCCGGCGGCGGCGACGGGGCCGGGGTGGGGCGGCAGGAAGGCGTGGGTCATCGAGAGGCCGGCCAGCAGCGGCAGCGCGTACAGGACGAGCGAGCGTCCGCCCTGCTTGGCCGTGATGTAGACGAGCGGCGCCAGCACAAAGATGCCCACGTCGAAAAAGACCGGAATGCCAAAGATCAGTCCGGCGAGGCCCATCGCAAGCGGCGCGCCGCGTTCACCGGCGACGCTCAGCAGGCGGCGGGTGAGGACGTCCGCGCCGCCCGAGCGTTCCAGGATCGCGCCGAGGATCGTGCCGAGGCCGACGATCGGCGCGATGTGTCCGAGAAGGCCGCCGAAGCCCGTCTCCAGCAGGGACTTCTTGGAGCTGAGCGCGGTTCCGACGATCTCCTCGACGCTGAGCCCGGCGACCAGCGCGAGGGCGAGGCTGGAGATGATCAGTGCGATGAACGGTTCCAGTTTGACCTTGATGATGAGGAACAGGAGCACCGCGATCGACACGGCGCACAGCAGCAGCAGGCCGCCGGTCTCGTGTTGCAGCCAATGGACCATGAACGTGACCTCTCGGGGTGGAAGGGTGAATCAGCGGGTCGCCCCGTCGGGAGTCCGGCGGAGGGAGCGGCCCGGCAGGGCGCCGGTGCGGCGCCCCGCGTCGATGACGGCCGTCCCGGCGACGAAGACGTAGGGGACGCCGTCGGCGGGACGCCGCGGGTCGTCGAACGTGGCCGTGTCGCGGACGGTCGAGGGGTCGAACAGGACGAGGTCGGCGTGGTATCCGGGCCGGATCAGCCCGCGGTCGGCGAGCCGGAGGCGCCGGGCGGCGCGTCCGGTGAGGTGGGCGACGCACTCTTCGAGGGACAGGACACCGAGGTCACGGACGTAGTGCCCGAGGTAGCGGGGGAAGGTCCCCCAGGCGCGGGGGTGCGGTTTCGCCGCGGCGAGCAGGCCGTCGCTCCCGCCGGTGTGGCAGGGGTGCCGCATGATCGCCTGGACGTTCTCCTCGTGCCCGACGTGCTGGAGGATCGTGGTGGACATGTCGTCGGCCGCGAGGATCTCGCAGTAGACCTCGAACTCGGGGCGGCCCGACTCGGCGGCGAGGTCCGCGACCGTCCGGCCGATGACGGCGGGGTCGCGGGAGCCGGAGATCTCGATGGTCTCCCACTCGGCGGGGACGCCGTGGCAGCCGTCCGACCCCTCGACCTCCATCGCGTGCCGGATCCGCGCGCGTTCGGCGGGGTCGGCGAGGCGGGCCGCGAGCGCCTGCGGGCCGCCCGCCGCCGCCCAGCTCGGCAGCAGCGCGGCGAGCGTCGTGGAGCCGGGCAGGTAGGGGTAGGTGTCGAGGGTGATGTCGCAGCCGTCGCCGATCGCCGCGTCCAGCAGCGCGAGCAGTTCGGGCGCGCGGCCGCGGTTGACGCCGAAGTTCATCGTGGCGTGCGCGAGGTGGAGCGGGCAGCCGGAGCGGCGCGACAGCTCGACCATCTCGGCGTACGCCTCCAGCGCGCCCGCGCCGTACGAGCGGTGGTGCGGCGCGTAGAAGCCGCCGAGGGACGCGACGACGCGGCACAGTTCGGTCAGCTCGTCGTCGCGCGCGTACATGCCGGGCACGTAGGTGAGGCCGCTGGACATGCCGACCGCGCCCTCGCGCATGCCCGCCGCGACGAGTTCGCGCTGCTTGTCGAGTTCCGCCGGGGTGGGCGGACGGTCGTCCCAGCCCATCGCGAGCATCCGCACCGCCCCCTGCGGGACGAGGTAGCAGGCGTTGACCGGGATGCCCCGGTCGAGCCGGTCGAGGTACCCGCCGACGGTCCGCCAGCTCCAGTCGAAGCCGGGCGGGTCGCCGTTCCAGCCCGCGATCGTGCGGCGGATCTCGGCCAGCGTGCCGTCGTCGACGGGGGCGTAGGAGAGGCCGTCCTGCCCGATGACCTCGGTCGTCACGCCCTGGCTGACCTTGGCGAGATGCTCGGGGTCGGTGAGCAGCGCGAGGTCGGAGTGGGCGTGCATGTCGATGAACCCGGGCGCGAGCACGAGCCCGCCGCCATCGACGGTCGTCGCGCCGGACGCGCCGGGGCCGATCTCCGTGATCCGTCCGTCGGCGAACGCGACGTCGGCGACCCGGCCGGGGGCGCCGGTGCCGTCCACGACGGTCGCGCCGCGGATCACGGTCGAGGACATCAGAACCACGTCCTGATGTAGTCGACGACGACCGGGTCTTCGGCGTGCGCGTCGTCCACGACGGGGATGAGCAGCCACTTGTCGAGCGCCGTGCACGGGTGCGACAGTCCGAGCCGGACGACGTCGCCGACCTCCGCGTCCCCGTCCACGACGAACGTGTGCTGGTCGTTGAGCGCGGTGACGCGCGCGTTCTCGACCGGCGCCGTGCCCCGGCCCCGGACGAGCTGCGGTTCGGGCAGCCCCTCGTCGTAGGACAGGTCGCGCTTGCCCGCGTCGACCAGCGCGAGCCCGGGTTCGGGACGGGACACGACCCGCGCCCAGCCGTGCATCGCCGACCGCAGCCGCGTCCCGGCGGTGCCGCCGGTGCCGCGCGAGAACGGGGAGCGCTCGCGGTAGAAGCCGTCGTCGTGCACGATGTACGCGCCCGACCTCACGACGACACGACCGCCGAGGCCGCCGAGCACGTCCGCGACCACGTCGAAGAACGCGCTGCCGCCCGCCGTCACGATCGGGTCGTCGGTCTCGTACTCCAGGTCGCCGAACAGCGACGCCATCCGGCGCAGGTACGTCTCGACGGTCGCGAGCCCCTCGGTGTCGGCGTCGTGCGCGAGCGCGCCCTCGTATCCGGCGACACCGGCGAGCCGCAGCGTCGGCGCCTTGCGCACCGTGTCGGCGATCGCGCGGGCCTCGGCGTCGTCGCGCACGCCGGTGCGGCCGTGCGGGCCGCCGAGTTCGACGCACACCTCGATCGGACGCTCCGCCCCGGCGGCGCGGAGCGCCTCGTCCATCAGCTCGACCGCGCGCGCGGAGTCGACCCACGACACGAACGCGAACTCGGGGTCCTCGGCCATCCGCGCGGCGAGCCACGCGAGGCCGACCGGGTCAAGCAGCGTGTTGGCGAGCTGGATCCGGCGGACGCCGAACGCCCGCGCGACGCGGATCTGCGGCAGGTTCGCGAGCGTGATGCCCCAGGCCCCGGCGTCGAGCTGCCGTCGCCACAGCTGCGGTGCCATCGTGGTCTTGCCGTGCGGCGCGAGCAGCAGACCGGCCGCGTCCGCCCAGCCCGCCATCGCGCGCAGGTTGTGGTCGAGCGCGCCCGCGTCGAGCGTCAGCAGCGGCGTGCCGAAGTCGGCGAGCGGCAGCCGCGCGGCGCGGGCCTGCTCGACCGTGAGCCCGTGCGCGGACGCCGGAACCGCCTTGTGGCGCCAGTCGAGCCGCTCCTCCCCGAGCGCCTCGACCGCGCTGACGTCGATGTTCGCGACCATGATGACCTCCCGTATTGCACTATACGCAACCTCAATTGCGCTATGTGCTGTTGTGGTTGTAGCATCGCCCTCGGGTACCGGTCAACGGTCGGTCGACGATCGTGACCCACTCGGGAGGGCAGGAAGATGGAACACTTGCCGGCTGCCGTTTGCGTGGGCGAATCGATGGCCGTGCTCCTTCCCGACCAACCCGGTCCTCTTGAGGACGTCTCCTCATTCCATCCCGCTTCGGGGGGCGCCGAGGCGAACGTCGCCCGGGGACTCGTCGCGCTCGGCATCCCCACGGCCTGGGTCGGACGTGTCGGAGACGACGGCTTCGGCCGCCGGGTGACGCGCGACCTCGCCGCGGGCGGAGTCGACATCCGCGGGGTCTCCGTCGACTCGCGCCGCCCGACCGGCCTCTATGTGAAGGAGGTCGGGCTCGGCGGCAGTGTCCTGCATTACTACCGGGACGGGTCCGCCGGGTCGGCGATCGGGCCGTCCGTGCTGGACGACCCGTCCGCCGGGCCGCTGCTGGGCGGCGCGCGGCTCGTCCACCTGTCGGGCATCACCGCCGCGCTGTCGGACTCCGCGCTCGAACTCACCCGCGAACTGCTGCTGCGCCCGCGCGACGGGCAACTGGTGAGCTTCGACCTGAACTGGCGTCCGGCGTTGTGGCGGCGGCGCGGGCCCGGCCGTCCGGAGGCGGTGCTGGCGCCGCTGCTGAACGCGGCCGACATCGTCCTCCTCGGTGCGGACGAGGCGACCGCCGTGCTCGGCACCGGCGACCCGGCCGAGCTGCGCGAACTGCTGCCCGGCCCGGCGACGCTCGTCGTCAAGGACGACGCCCACCACGCGACCGCCCTCACCCGCCGTTCCGGGGACACCGCGGAGGACACCGCCGTCACCGAGCCCGCGCTGAACGTGGAGGTCGTCGAGCCGGTAGGGGCGGGGGACGCGTTCGCCGCCGGATACCTCACCGGTACGCTGCGCGGGTACGGTCCACGGCGCTGCCTGCGGCTCGGCCACCTCGCGGCGGCCGCGACGCTGGTCGTGCCCGGCGACCACGGGCCGCCGCCCCCGCCCGCCCTGGTGGACGGACTGCTCCGCGCGTCCCCCGCCGAGTGGGCGGCGACGACGGTCCGCGCCTCCGGCATCGGCCACCCGCTGGTGACGGGCCATCCGGTGCCGATGGGGCGGGCCGGGGAACCGGGTCGTTCGGTGGAGGAGGGGAGCCGGTGAGCCAGAGCCTCGCCCGCGCGCTCGCCATCCTCGGCGAGCTGGGCGAGGGCGCGCGCACCCTCGACGAGCTGGCGGCGAAGGTCGGCGTGCACAAGACGACCGTGCTGCGGCTGCTGCGCACGCTGGAGGACGCGCGGTTCGTGCACCGCGACGCCGACCACCGCTTCCACCTCGGCGCCGGGCTGTTCGCGCTGGCGGGCGCGGCGCTGGAGCAGCGCGGCGTCCGCGACATCGCCGCGCCGCACCTGGCGCGGCTGAACGACGCGACCGGACAGACCATCCACCTCGGCGTCTACGAGGGCGGCGACGTCGTCTACCTCGACAAGTACGACTCGCGGCACGCGATCCGCATGTACTCGCGGGTGGGGCTGCGGATGCCGCTGCACGCCACCGCGATCGCGAAGGTGCTGCTCGCCGACCTGCCGGGCCCCCGCCGCGCCCGCATCGCGGGCGAGATCGAGTACACCCCCTTCACCGAGCACACCATCACCGGCCCGGACGCGCTGCTGGACGAGCTGTCCCGCGTCGCTGCCCAGGGCTACGCGATGGACGACGCCGAACACGAGACGTTCATCCGCTGCGTCGCGGCACCCGTCCGGGACGCGTCCGGACGCGTCGTCGCGGCCGTCTCGATCTCGGTGCCCGAGGTCGTGCTGAGCCGCGACGAGGTCGTCGCGCTGCTGCCCGACCTCCTCGCGACCACCCGCGCCATCTCCGCCGACTGCGGCCACACCGAAGGGAATCCTTGAAATGAGCGACAAGACGACCGTGCGCACCGACGGCGCCCCGACTCCCGCCTACGCGTTCTCGCAGGGCGTGCGGAAGGGACCGCTGCTCCAGGTGTCCGGGCAGGGCCCGCAGGACCCGGCGACCGGCGAGTTCCTCTACCCGGGCGACGTGAAGGCGCAGACGCGGCGCGTCCTGGAGAACATCAAGGCGGTGCTGGAGGCGGGCGGCGCGAGCGTCGAGGACGTGCTGATGCTGCGCGTCTACCTGAAGACGCGCGACGACTTCCCCGCGATGAACGAGGAGTACGAGGCGTTCATCAAGGAGAACTGCCCGAGCGGTGTGCTGCCGAGCCGGACGACGGTCGCGGTCGAGCTGCCGCACCCGGCGATGCTCGTGGAGATCGACGCGCTCGCCGTCGTCGACTAGCCCCTGCCCGGCCGGGAGAGTCTGCCGGTCGCGACCAGCTCCAGCGTGATCAGCACCGCGATCGCCTCGATGGCCAGCAGGCCGATGAGGACGAGGAGCTGCGTCGCACCGGCCTCGACCGGGTCGGCGCCGCCGAGCAGCACGCCGACGAACGCGCCCGGCAGCGTGACGAGCCCGACCGTCCGGGTCTGGTCGAGGACGGGGAACAGCGCGAGCGCCGCCGCCGGACGGGCCACCTCCAGCGCCGCGTCCCGTACCTGGAGGCCGAGCGCGAGGCCGCCCTCGTACTCGCCGCGGCGCGTGGTCAGCTCGTCCAGCGCGCGGCGCCCGGTGAGGCCGGTCGCCGACATCGCGCCGCCGATGAAGATCCCGGCGATCGGCAGCACCGCCACCGGACGCGCCGGGACGAGCGTCGAGGCCACCAGCAGCGCGAGCACGGGCGCGACGCCCGCCACGATCGGCAGCGCCGTCCACCCGGCGGACCGGAGAGTAGAGCCGGTGATGCGGTGGCCCGCCGTCGCCGCGGCGACCACGACCATCCCCGCGATGAACGCCGACGTCCAGCCCGCGCTGCCCAGCACCGCCGCGATGACCAGCGACACCACCGCGAGCTGCACGGTCGCGCGCGCCGACGCGACGAGCATGTCGCGGCCGAGGCCGAGCCCGCCGAAGCGCGCGAGGATTCCGGCGACCGACGCGAGCGCGACGAGGACGAGCACGAGCAGCGGGCCGACCTCCGGCGCCGCGTCCACCGACCCCGCCATGTCGGCCATGCCGCCCATTATTCCAATTGGGTTGCTTGTGATCTCATAGCGCTCTCCTACCCGCTTAAAACCCCGATAGCGTGGGACTTGTGGAGGATGAGGACGCGGGCGGGACGTCCCGCCGCAAAGCGCTCTGGTTGATGGCCGCGGCAGCCGCCGGGCTCGGAGCGCTCGGGGCGGACGGCGCGCATCCGTCCAACGGGTCCCGGTCGGCGGCGCAGGCGGTGCCGACGCCGCGCGCGCGGCCGGTCATCCATCCGACCCCGACGCCGACCCCCACGCCGACGCCGCGTCCGGCCCCGTGGACTCCGGCGAAGCTCACCGCGACGAAGACGCCGGTGCGCGAGCTGACGCAGCTCGTCCCGCCGCCGCCGCCGAACACGATCGCGCTGACCATCGACGACGGGCCGAGCCCGCTGTGGACGCCGCGCGTGCTCGACCTGCTCGCCGAGCACCAGATCCACGCGACGTTCTTCATCATCGGCGAGCAGGTGCAGGAGTTTCCCAAGCTCACCCGCCGCATCGCCGACGCCGGTCACCAGATCTGCAACCACACGATGACGCACCCGATCACGATCGGCGGCCTCTCGCACAAGCGCGTCACCAAGGAGGTCGTCGACGCGCACAAGCGGATCGCCGACGTCACGGGCGTCGTGCCGCAGTTCTTCCGCTCGCCGGGCGGCGCGTGGTCCAAGACCGTGCTGGAGGTCGTCGCCGAGCACGCGATGCTGCCGATCGACTGGGCCGTCGACCCGCGCGACTGGTCGCGTCCCGGCGTCGGGCACATCCGCAAGACGCTGCTCAGCGCGAAGGCGGGCAACATCATGCTCTGCCACGACGGCGGCGGCGACCGGTCGCAGACGCTCGCGGCGCTGAAGACCGTCATCCCGAAGATGAAGAAGCGCGGCCTCACGTTCGTCGCGCTCTAACCCGCGACCCCGGCGTCCCCGGCGACGCCCGCGAACAGGTCGGTCTCGGGGATCGGCGCCGCGACGTGCGAGCGGGCGAGGTGGTAGTCCTCGGTCGGCCAGACGGCGCGTTCGACGTCGCGCGGATGCGTCATGAAGCCCGCGTCCGGGTCGATCTGCGTCGCGTGGGCGAGCAGGGCCCGGTCGCGGACGTCGAAGTACTCCGCGCAGCGCACGCGCGTGGTGATGTCGAGTTCGGGTGCATTGGACGGCCAGTCCGCGAGGATCGGGTCGATCTGCGACGCGAGACCCCGTTCGGTTATCCCGTCGTGGAGCGCCTGGAACCACCGCCGGGAGAAGGCGCCCTGGTAGTAGAGCTTGAGCGGACGCCACGGACGTCCCGTCCCGGGGTAGCGGGCCGGGTCGCCGGACGCGCCGAACGCCTCCACCGTCACCTCGTGCGTTCTGATGTGGTCGGGGTGCGGGTAGCCGCCCGTCTCGTCGTAGGTCACCACGACGTGCGGACGGAACTCGCGCATCAGCCCCACCAGCGGACGCGCCGCGTCGGCGAGCGGCGTCACCGCGAAGCAGCCGTCCGGGAGCGGCTCGCCCGCGCCCGGCAGCCCGGAGTCGGTGAAGCCGAGGAACCGGTGCCGGACGCCGAGGATCGCGCGCGCGGCGTCCATCTCCGCGCGGCGGACCGAGGGCAGGGCGGCGCGGACGTCCGGCCGGTCCACCGCCGGGTTCAGGATGTCACCGCGCTCCCCGCCGGTGCAGGTCGCGACCATGACGTCCGCGCCCTCGGCCGCGTACTTGGCCAGCGTCGCGGCGCCCTTGCTCGACTCGTCGTCGGGGTGGGCGTGGACGCTCAACAAACGAAACGTCATCGGGACACTCTCCTAGCGGGGTAGAGGAAGGCGGGCACGAGCGTGACGGCGGAGAGCCCGACCGCCCACCAGAACGTCGCGCCGTACGCGGCGGCTCCGTCGGCGTGGTGGTCCAGCGAGTGCTGGAGGACGACCGCGAGCACGGCCGTGCCGAGCGACCCGCCGACGCGGTTGACGGTGTTGACGGCTCCGGCGGCTCGGGCCGTCTCGTCCGGACGGACCGACGCGTAGATCGTCGCCATGCCGGGCGCCATCACGACGCCGAGCCCCGCGCCGCGCAGCACCAGCGACGCGACCAGCAGCCACCCGGGCGGACCCGCGCCGAGCTGCGTGAACGCGAGCGTCCCGGCGAGCGTCAGCACGATCCCGGTGAGGATGAGCGGGCGCGGCGCCATGCGGTCGGAGAGCCGCGACGCGAAGAACGTCGCGATCGCGGTGCCGAGGGCCTGTGGAGCGAGGAGCAGCCCCGCCTCCAGCGCGGACGCGTGCTCCACCCGCTGGTAGTAGAGCGGGAGCAGCAGCATGGAGCTGTAGAGCGCGGCGCCCTGCAAGAACGAGTTGGCGGTCGCGACCGCGAAGCCGCGCCGGGCGAACAGCCGCAGGTCGATGAGCGCGTTCCCCCGGCGGCGCAACGCGTGCACCACGTAGCCGACGAGCAGGCACGTTCCAGCGGCGAGCGAGACGACGACGCGGGACGGGCCGCCCGCGTCCCCCAGCTCGGAGAACCCGTAGACGATCGCCGCGAGGCCGGGCGAGAGCAGCGCCAGCCCGAGCACGTCGAGCCGCCCGCCCTTGCCCCGCTCCCGCGCGGCGTCGGACGGGACGTACCGCTTCGCCAGCACCAGCGTCAGCAGCCCGACTGGGACGTTCACCAGGAACATCCACCGCCAGTCGAGCCGTCCGACGACCAGGCCGCCGATCACCGGCCCGAGGACGGGCGCGAACGTCAGCGGCAGGACCGTGATGCCGAACACCCGCCCGAGCCGCGCCGGCCCGGCCGCGCGGACGACGATCGACTGGCCGATCGGCTGGATCAGCCCGCCGCCGATGCCCTGGAGCACCCGGAACGCGATCAGGCTTCCGGCCGACCAGGCGAGCCCGCACAGCGCGGACCCGGCGGTGAACAGCGCGACCGAGGTCAGCCACATCGTCTTCGCGCCGAACCGGTCGCTCGCCCAGCCCGCCAGCGGCATCACCATCGAGATCGCGAGCAGGTATCCGGCCGACACCCACTGCAACGTGCCGACCGGGCTGCCGAACTCGCGGGCGACCGCGTCGAGCCCGACGGTGACGATCGTCGTGTCGAGCATGGCGAGGATCGGGCCGAGGACGAGGACGAACGACGTCTTCAGCAGCGCCGCGTCGAGCCGGTCCCCCGAGCGGGCCGCGTCGGGCGCACGAGTGGCGGTGGGCATCGAACCTCCAAGTAGTTGTGATGAACCTAAAAGTAGGCTCATCACAACTACTTGGTCAAGCAGATATTTATGCTCATCCTAGGTTTCTTGGACGACCGGCTCAGGGCGACGTCGCCGCGGCACCTCCTCCAGCGCGGTTTCCCCGTGGGAGACGCGGGGCAGCCACTCCAGCCAGCGCGGCAGGTACCAGTTCGCCGGTCCCAGCAGCGACATCAGCGCGGGCAGCAGCACCACCCGCACCACGGTCGCGTCGATCAGCACCGCGACCGCGAGGCCGACGCCGAGCTGCTTGAAGTCCTGCATCGACAGCGTCCCGAAGATCGCGAACGTGGCGATCATGATGGCGGCGGCGCTGGTCACGACGCCCGCCGTCGAGCGGACGCCGTCCGCGACCGCCTGGGTGGTGGGCAGCCCCCGGTCGTGGGCCTCCCTGATCCGCGAGACGACGAACACGTGGTAGTCCATCGACAGGCCGAACAGCACGACGAACACGAACAGCGGGATCCACGACTCCAGTGCCCCGGCGCCCTCCGTCCCGACGAGCGAGTCGCCCCAGCCGTGTTGGAACACCGCGACCATCACCCCGTACGCGGCGCCGACCGACAGCAGGTTCAGCGCGATCGCGCTGACGGCGATCACGACCGAGCGGAAGAACACCAGCATCAGCAGGAACGTGATCCCCATGACGAACAGGAACACCGGCACGATCGCCGACTTGAGCTGCGCGTTGTAGTCGGTCGAGGACGCGAGCTGCCCGGAGACCGCCGCCTGCCCGACCCCTCCGACCGTCTCCGGGACGATCTTCTTCCGCAGCGTCTCCAGCGCGTGCTTGGACGTCGCGTCCGTCCCGGACCCCGCCAGCGGCACGTCGATCTCCGCGATGTTCTCCCGCTTGTGGACGGTGACGTCGATCGGCTCGTTCATCTCCCCCGACGCGACCGCCCGCCGCTTCAGCTCGCCGATCGCCGCCCGTACGTCCGGCGCGTTGATGTCGCGCGCCTTGACCACCACGGCGGCGGGCTCGGGGTTGCCGGGGAAGGCCGCGTTCAACCGCGTGTAGGTCGCGACGATCGGCTCGCCGGGCGGGATCTGCTGGTCGAGCGAGAGCCGCTCGGTCCGCATGCCGAGCGCGGGCGCGGCCAGCACGAGCAGCACCCCCGCCGACACCACCGCCGCGATCCCCGGACGCGCCAGGACGGGCTTCAGCAGCGTCCCCACCACACCGCCGCCCCCGCGGTGACGGTGTGACAGGTGGCCGTGGCCCGACGCATGTGACCGTCGGTGCAGCCTGTGGAGCCGGATACGGCCGAAGTCGACCTTGTCGCCGAGCAGCGACAGCAGCGCGGGCAGCACGGTCACCGAACCGAGCATGGCGATGAGCACGACGAGGATCGTCGCGACCGCGAAGCCCTTGAACAGCGTCAGCCCGGACAGGAACATCCCCGACATCGCCACCATCACGGTCAGGCCGGAGACCAGCACCGACCGTCCCGAGGTGGCCGCCGCGATCGCGAGCGCGCTCTCCCGGTCGCGTCCGCGCGCCCGTTCCTCGCGTTCGCGCTGGAGGTAGAACAGGCAGTAGTCGACGCCGACCGCGAGCCCCATCAGCAGCATCACCGAGTTCGTCGTCTGGTCGACGTGCAGGGCGTGGCTGGTCACCGCGAGCAGCCCGCCCGCCGCGAGGAACGCCGTGAACGCCAGCACCACCGGGAGCACGGCCGCGAGCAGCGCCCCGAACGCCACGAGCAGGATGCCGATGGCGAGCGGCACCGCGGTCAGCTCCGCGCGCTCGAAGTCGCTGCCGAGCGCGTGGTCGAACCACGCGTCGGCGGTCGCGCCGCCGAACTCCCCCATCTCCACCGACGGGTTCGCGCGCTGCGCCTTGGCGACCGCGTCCTGGAGGGCGGGCAGCGGGTCGGGCGCCTCGTCCGGCACCTCCCGGAGCGTGAACTGGACGATCACGTGGTGGCGGTCCTTGGACACCACGTCCGGACGGAAGCCGGTCACCACGCCGGTCGCCCGCACGTTCGCGCGGACGGCGGCGGCCGCGCGGGTCATCTCCGGCGACCCGGCGGCGTGCGCGCCGCCCGAGATCAGCACGGTCTCCTGGTCGGGGTCCTCGATGCCCGCCTCGTCGAGGATCTTGGAAGCCCGCGCCGACTGGCCGGTGCCCTGCTCGTGGTCGGCCATCGTGACCTGCCCGGCCATCCCGCCGAGCACGGTGGCGAGGACGACGAACAGCAGCCAGCCGGAGATGGCGAGGAGGCGATGGCGCGCGCTCCAGCCGCCGAGCGCGGCGGCGAGATTCCGTTTCATGGTGTCCCCCCGGGGGTCAATGGGATGTGCGCGCAAAGGGGAATGCGACACATCTCGAACGCTAGAAAGCGGCAGGGGGAGGCGACATGGCGCTAGATGCCGGACGGGGGTGCACCTGAGTACACCCCACGTCCGGGTTGCGGGCACACTGTGCAGGCAGGACGTCCGCCGGAGACTGGAACGCGGAACGAACGAATCCCTAACGGGCCGGGCGGACGACGGAGGATCTGGTGAACGGTCAACTGGTGCGACAGAGCAGATACCAGCGGCACCTCGTGGCCCCGGTGCGCGGGCTGGGGCTGTGGCTGCTCGCCATCCCCACGATCCTGGTCGCGAGCTGGTTCATCACCGTGGTCTCGATGATCACCGGGTTCCTGGGCGTGCTGCTGTTCCCGTCCGCGGCGCACCTGATGCGCAAGCAGGTCGACTGCTACCGCGGCCTGATCAACCGCTGGACGGACGAGAACATCGAGCGGCCCTACCTGCCCGAGCCGCCCCGCGAGCCCGGCGTCCAGGGGCTCATCAAGCGGTTCATCGCCCTGCTCAGCGACCCGGCGACCTGGCGCGACTACCTGTGGGTGGCCGCCGACCCGATCGTCGTGCTGTTCACCGCCGCGCTGCCCGCCATGCTGATCCTCTACGGGATCTGGGGGTTCCTGCTCGCCGCGTTCGCCGGGAAGTTGATCACCGAGCACGGCGGCAACGAGTGGTACGCCTTCGTGCACATGCAGTCCGGCTACGGCGACGCCGCCGAGCTCGCCACCACCGTCGCCGTCGCCACCGCGTTCCTGGCCACGGGTCTCCTCATCGGCCCGCGGATGATGGCCGTGTACGGGCGCTGGGGCCGCCTGGTGCTCGGCCCGACCGAGAAGTCCCGGCTCGCGCTGCGCGTCCAGCACCTCTCCGAGTCCCGCTCGGAGGCCGTGGACGCCTCCGCCGCCGAGCTGCGCCGCATCGAGCGCGACCTGCACGACGGCGCGCAGGCCCGGCTCGTCGCGATGGGCATGACGCTCGGCGCCATCGAGCACCTCCTCGACAAGGACCCCGACAAGGCGCGGCTGCTGCTGGCCCAGACCCGCGAGTCGTCCGCGACGGCGCTGCACGAGCTGCGCGACCTCGTCCGGGGCATCCACCCGCCGGTCCTCGCCGACCGCGGCATCGGCGACGCCGTCAAGGCCCTCGCGCTCGACCACCCGCTGAACGTCGAGGTCAACGTCGAGGTGCCCGGACGTCCCGAGCCGCCGGTCGAGTCCGCCGCCTACTTCGCGGTGTCGGAGATCCTCACCAACGCGGCCAAGCACTCGGGCGCGCGGCGGGTGTGGATCGACATGCGGCACGAGGCGGGCATGCTCCGAATCACGATCACCGACGACGGGCGCGGCGGCGCGAGCCTCGACGCGGGGACCGGGCTGCGCGGGATCGAGCGCCGGATCGGTACATTCGACGGCGTCCTCGCCCTCAACTCGCCCGTGGGCGGCCCGACCATCGTCACGCTGGAGCTGCCGTGCGCGTTGTCCTCGCCGAAGACCTCGCCCTCCTGAGGGAGGGCCTCGTCAGCCTCCTCGAAACGCACGACTTCGAGATCGCGGCGGCCGTCGACAACGGCCCCTCGCTCCTGAAGGCACTGCTCGACCACCGCCCGGACGTGGCGGTGGTCGACGTGCGGCTGCCCCCCTCCTTCACCGACGAGGGGCTCCAGGCGGCGCTGGAGGCGCGCCGCCAGGTCCCCGGGCTGCCCGTCCTCGTGCTGTCGCAGTACGTCGAGCAGCTCTACGCCCGCGAGCTGCTCGCCGACGGCACCGGCGGCATCGGATACCTGCTGAAGGACCGCGTGTTCGACGCCGCCCAGTTCGTGGACGCGGTCCGCCGGGTCGCGGGCGGCGGCACCGCCATGGACCCCGAGGTGATCTCCCGGCTGCTCGCGAGCAACACCCGCGACTCCCCGGTCGGCCGCCTCACCCCCCGCGAGACCGAGGTGCTGGAGCTGATGGCGCAGGGCCGCTCCAACGCCGCGATCGCCGAGAAGCTCGTCGTCACCGAGCGCGCCGTCACCAAGCACACCGCCAACATCTTCGCCAAGCTCGACCTGCCGGTGACCGGCGACGACAACCGCCGCGTCCTGGCCGTCCTCGCCTACCTCAACCACTGAAGGCGCTCCGCGGGGCCGGAGGGGCATGATGTAGCTCCGCGAGAAGGCCCCTTGGAGGGTGCGATGACCGTGGTCCTGATCCTGCTCTGCCTGGCGATCGCCGGACGGGAGCTGTACCTGGCGTCCGAGCGCAGGCGCGGCGCGGGCGCACCCGAGATCGCCGAGATCCGCACCCAGCTCGCCGCGCTGAAGGGCACCCGCGAGGAGCTCGGCCGGTTCCGCTCCAAGGCCACCGGGACGTTGGAGGAGACCGACGCCCGGATCCGGTCGCTGATCGCCCAGATCAACGACCGCATGGTCCCGGACGTCAACGAGCGCCTCGGCCGCCAGCGCGAGGCCGTCGAACGCCTCACCGGCGACGTCGCCGCCCTCCGCGCCCACCTCGTCAACCGGCTCGACCAGGCGGTCGCCGCGTCCCTCGGCGCCGACCCCGTCGACATCGTCGCGGGCGCGCTGGCGGCGGAACCGTCCGCGCGTCCCGCACTGGCCGAGCCGTACGAGCGCTTCGCCGCGCATTACGGCCTGCGCGTCGAGCTGACCGACCACACCCGTTATGACGATGCCCGTTACGCGCATGACCGTTACTACCTTTCCGGACGCAGCCCCCGCGCGCTGGAGAGCGACTTCCTCGACCTGCTGACCGCCCTGCGCACCCAGTGCGCGGCGCGGGAGAGCCCGCAGCCGGGAGACTCTGGCTCGGGGGACTGGGCCCGCCCCCTGGTGTCGGCGCTGCGCGACCTCGACCGCGGCGGCGCCGGAATCGGGCCGCTGCTGCTCGCCCGCACCCCCGAGTCGCTGCTCTGCGGCGTCCTGCCCCTCGCCGAACTGCTCCGCCCCGAGACCGCCCACCTCCTGGACGACCCGCACAACGCCGCCCTCCGCCTCCGCGACCTCCCCGACACCCGCGCCTGCGACCTCTCGGTGTTTATCTAAGTCCCGGCCCACGCCCCTCGCCTGGCGGCTCGTGCCTTGACCGTGCCTTGGCGGGCGCGGATCGCTTCGCGATCTTCCCGGTGGGGGCTCGCCTCCGGCTTCGCCCCCACCGGTCAGCTAACGCGCCCGCGTGACGGCTGAGGTCGCTGGGGGACGGGCCCCAGGGCGGTCGAACTGCCTTCCGACCTCGGGGAATGCGCGAGGGGGGCCGAGTGTTGTACATTGCTGGCAGCGTCTTCGGCTTTCCGCCGTATGCGGCGAGGACGTCTTCACTTCCCCGCCCGGGCCATCTGAGCGCCCGGTGATCACCGATCCGAGGCGCGTCCACGCGCCAGGGTCGCGGCAGTAGGGAGCCGACGTCAGCTCTGACAGCCGGGCTGCATTTCTTCCATTCCTCTCGCGTACGCGCCGCGGGTTCCGCCGCCGTACGCCGGGATCGACACCGGGCCACGCGGACTGTTCCGCGCGGGCCTGAGAAGGGACCCCCATGTCCACTTCCACCATCACCGAACATCCCACCGCCACCGAGCACAAGCCGCGCCGCGCCGCCGCGCAGGGCGCCCGGACACAGGGCAGGCGCTCGGCGGCGGCCCGGCAGGCCGCCGAGGAGCAGCCCGCCGTCCCGTTCCACGGCCTGCTCGCCGTCCAGGACAAGCACGCGTTCGTCCGCACCTCCGGCTACCTGCCGGGCCCGGACGACGTGCACGTGTCGCTCACCCAGGTCGCCAAGTACGGGCTGCGTCCCGGCGACGCCGTCTCCGGCACCGCGCGGGCGAGCAAGAGCGGCCGCGACAAGTTCGCCGCGCTCGCGTCCGTCGAGATGGTGAACGGCCTCCCGCCGGGCGAGGCGGCGGCCCGACCCGAGTTCGCCAAGCTGACGCCGCTGTTCCCGAACGAGCGGCTCCGGCTCGACACCGGCCCGCTCGCGACCCGCGTCATCGACATCATCGCGCCGATCGGCAAGGGCCAGCGCGGGCTGATCGTGTCGCCGCCCAAGGTCGGCAAGACGATGATCCTCCAGGCCGTCGCGAACGCGATCGGCCAGAACAACCCCGACGTGCACCTCATGGTCGTGCTGATCGACGAGCGTCCCGAGGAGGTCACCGACCTCCAGCGGACCGTGCGCGGCGAGGTGATCCACTCGACCTTCGACCGTCCGGCGCAGGACCACACGACGCTGGCCGAACTCGCAGTGGAGCGCGCCAAACGCCTGGTCGAGCAGGGCCGCGACGTCGTCATGCTGCTCGACTCGATCACCCGGCTCGGCCGCGCCTACAACCTGGCGGCCCCCTCCAGCAGCCGCATCCTCGCCGGCGGCGTCGCGACCACCGCCATCTACCCGCCCAAGAAGTTCTTCGGCGCCGCCCGCAACATCGAGAACGGCGGCTCGCTGACCATCCTCGCCACCGCGCTCGTCGAGACCGGCTCCCGCATGGACGACGTGTTCTTCGAGGAGTACAAGGGCACCGGCAACATGGAACTGAAGCTGGACCGCGGCCTCGCCGACCGGCGTGTCTTCCCCGCCGTCGACATCGAGGCGTCCAGCACGCGCCGCGAGGAACTGCTGATGACCCCCGAGGAACTCGCCCTCAACCAGCGCCTCCGCCGCGCCCTCTCGGGCATGGAGCGCCAGCAGGCGCTCGAACAGCTGCTGGAGAAGATGAAGGGCACCTCGTCGAACGCGGAATTCCTCCTCCGCGTCCAGCAGACGACCTGATCAGCCCCTCCGCTCCGGCCTGAACGACTTCAGGACGCGGTCGTAGAGGCGCTGCCCGGGGGTCCACTGGGAATCGGGCGCGAAGAAACAGAATTCGTATCCCGCGGCACGGCCGCACAGCACATGCTTTTCCACCGTCGAGCCCTTCTCGCCCTCGCGCCAGGTGAACTCCCATTCCGCCGCGCCCGCGGCGAGTTCCGGCACCGCCGCCAGCCTTAGCCGGTGGTAGCCGGGGTAGCGGTCGCCCGCCACCGCCGCGCGCTCGGCCGCGCGCAGCCCCGTGAGGGGGTCGCCGGGCGCCGGGGCGATGCGCAGCGCCTGCCCGGAGCCGCCGTCCCACCACCGCATGATCGGACCGTCCCGCACCGACCGCCAGCCCGCCGGAACCCGCACCGAGTAGCCGCCCGCCTCCCGGTACTTCGCCGTCGTGGGAACCCCCACGGCCGGACGCAGCGCGACCGCGTCGCTCTTGCCGATCGACGTCCAGCGCGCCGCCCACGTGCCCATCCCGGCCGCGATCGCCGCGAGCACCGTCACGCTGAGGACGGCGCCGGGACGCACCCGCGCGCCGTGCCGGCGCCCCCACGCCATCGGCAGCGACGGCGCGCGCCGCCGGGACGGGACGCGGCGCGGCGCCGCCACCAGCGTGGCGCCCGATGACTCGGGCGGCCCGGCCGCGTCGCGCAGCAGCGCCGCCGTGGCCTCGCCGGACAGCCGGTCCTCCGGGCGCTGCCGGAGCAGGCCCTCGATGACCGGCGCCAGCGCGCCCGCCCGCGCGGGCGACGGGTACTCGCCGAGCAGCACCGCGACCATCGACGCGAGCGCGTGGCAGCGCAGGAACGGCGAGAAGCCCTCGACCGCCGTGTACAGGGTCGCGCCGAGCGACCACAGGTCCGACGCCGGGACGCTCGGGTGCCCGTTGACGCGTTCGGGCGGCAGGTAGGCGGGCGACCCCTCGATGCCCGCGACCAGCGTCTCGGCGGTCTCGCGGCCGGGGTCGGCGTGCACGGCGAGCCCGAAGTCGGTCAGCAGCACGCGGCCGTCCTGGCAGATCAGCACGTTGCTCGGCTTCACGTCGCGGTGCAGGATGCCGGCGGCGTGCGCGGCGCGCAGCACCGCCAGCACGTCCGCGCCGATCCGGGCGGCGCGCCGCACGCCGAGCGGGCCGCCGTCGGCGATGATCCGGTGCAGCGACCGCGACTCCAGGAACTCCATGACGATCCAGGGGCGGCCATCCTCGACGATCAGGTCGTGCACCGCGACGACGCCGGGATGCTTCAGCGCGGCGGTCGCCCGCGCCTCGCCGAGCAGCCGCCGGCACAGCACCTTGCGCTCCGCCTCGGTGATCCGTTCGGGAAGGTGGACCTCCTTCACCGCGACGTCGCGGTCGAGCATCTCGTCGTAGGCCCGCCAGACGGTGCCCATTCCGCCCCTGCCGACCACGGACAGCAGGCGATACCGTCGCGCGAGCGGTATCAACCGATCCCCGCTCATGAGACGGTTATGCGCCCGGAAGTGCTCAAGCCACGCCCCGAGGGCGACAATCATTTCTTGACCGCGCCGCGCTTGCGTCCGCGCCGCGCGGACGCATCCCCCTACGGCTGCGGGGACGGGACGGTAAAGGCGTGTTATGCCGTCGCGTCCGCGAACACCTTCTTGGCCCATTTGTAATCGGACTTGCCGACGGCGGTGCGCGACACCTCGTCCACGATCTGGATCTGGCGCGGCAGCTTGTATCCGGCGAGCCGGCCCCGGCAGTGCCCGGTGAGGCCCTCCAGCGTGACGGTCGCGCCCGGACGCGGCGCGACGACGGCCGCGACCCGCTGCCCGAACCGCTCGTCGGGCAGGCCGACCACGACGACGTCGGCGACGTCCGGGTGGCCCTTGAGCGCGACCTCGACCTCCTCCGGGTACACCTTCTCGCCGCCCGTGTTGATCACGAGGGAGCCGCGGCCGAGCAGCACGATCGTGCCGTCCTCGGCCGGGACGGCGTAGTCGCCGGGGATCGACCAGCGGGTACCGGCCGGGTCGGTGAAGAACGTCGCTGCGGTCTTGACCGGGTCGTTGTAGTAGCCGATCGGGATGTGGCCGGACCGGGCGAGCCTGCCGATCTCCCCGGGCCGGACGGCCTTCAGGTCGTCGTCCAGGACGGCGATGCCCGGCTTCATCTGGAACCGGGCGGTCCCCTCCGGTCCGCCGTCCCCGCCGGAGGCCGCGCCGGCCACCGACGGCCCGCACGCGCCGGTCTCGGACGCGCCGTAGTTGTCGCGGAACAGCAGATCGGGCAGGTGGGCCCGCAGCTCGCGCCGCGCGACCTCGGTCAGCGGCGCGCCGCCGGAGGCGACCGCGAGCAGCGAGGACGTGTCGTGCTCGCCCTCCGCCATCGCCCGTGCCAGCGGGCGCGCCATGGCGTCCCCGATCACCATCAGCGCGTTCACCCCCTCCTGCTCGACCAGCCGGAGCACCTCGTGGGGGTCGAAGGCGTGCGGGGTGTACAGGACGACCCGGGTGCCGCCGAACAGCGCCATCAGCACGACCCACTGCCCGGCGCCGTGCATGACGGGCGGGCAGATCAGCGAGGTCAGCCCGGGCTTCTGGGTGTTCGCGGCGAGGTCCTGCGGCGCGCCGACCGGCTCGCCGAGGGGGTTCCCGCCGCCGAGCGCGCCGTAGAAGGCGTCCTCGCAGCGCCACACGACGCCCTTGGGAGTGCCGGTGGTGCCGCCCGTGTAGACGATGTAGCGGTCGTCGTTGGACCGCTCGGGGAAGGCGTGGCCCGGGTCGGCCTCGGCGAGGGCCTTCTCGTACTCGATCGCGCCGGGGACTTCTTCGTCCGCGCCGTCCTCCAGGACGACGACGTGCCGCAGCGCGGGCAGGTCGGCGCGTACCTCCTGGACCCTCGCCAGCAGCGAGCGCTCACCGATCACCGCCACCGCGCCGGAGTCGGCCAGGACGTGCCGCATCTCGGCGGCGACGTAGCGGTAGTTCACCGGGATCGGGACGGCGCGGATCTTGAAGGCGCCGAACAGCGCCTCGATCCACTCCACCCGGTTGTAGGCGAGGATCGCGACGTGGTCGCCGGGCCGGACCCCCGCCTCCGCGAGATGGTGGCCGACCCGGCTCGCCCGCTCGTCGAGCTGCCCGTAGGTGCGCCGCTGGTCCCCGGCCACGAGCGCGGGACGTTCCGGCCCCGCCGCGGCCATGATCTCCAGCAGGTCGGCCAGATTGTAGCTTCGCGGCATGCCACGTCCTCGCGTTTCGGGGTCCGGTACGAGTCCTCCGCATCATCCCCGATCGTACATAAGCACTCAATTACCCAAGGGTTGTTTCGTGCCGACAGAATGGGTCACCCCGAAATGGCGTTCAGGTGAGCTCGGCGAACATCCGGGATCGGCACGGAACACGCCGGATCGGCGCGGTTCAGCGCGGATCGGCGCGGATCAGCGCGGTAGCGGGACGTAGGTGATCGAGGTGCGGATTCCGCTGTCGATGAGGCGGCCGTCGGGGCCGAAGGTACCGAGCCCGAAATCGTTGTCGTTGATCACCGCGAGCGTGCGGCGGTCGGCGAGCGCGAGGCCCTCGATCTTGCCGGGGATGCCGGGGACGGCGGCGAGGTCGACGGTCAGCCGCTTGGGCAGCGCGGCGACGCCCGCGGGTACCCCGGCGGACTTCTCCAGCGACGGCGTGGTCGCCGCGTCGTCCCAGCGTGAGCCGAGGATGTCGGTGGCGCCGCGCAGATCGACGGTGTAGACGCGGGCGGTCTTGTCGGTGCGCTCGTCGACCAGGAGGCGGTGGTCGTCGAGCGCGGTCAGCCCGGAGATCTTCATCTCGTTCTGGTCGCCGCAGGAGGACGGGTCGAACGAGCAGACGTCCTCGAACCGGTAGACGTACTCGCCCGAGACCTTGCCCTTGCGCAGGTCGAACCGCAGGATGCGGCCGTTCCTGGACGCCTTGTACGTCTTCTTGTCCGGGTTGGACAGCGGGCTCTGCACCGCCACGTACAGGGACTTACCATCTGGTGAGATTGTTAGTCCCTCGAAGCCACGGTTGTATGTCCGCTTGTTAAGGATCGCGGGCAGCGTCGCCTTGACCGGGTAACCCGGCTTCCCCGTCCAGCCCTCGGGGACGTACCGCTCGATCACCCGTCCGCGCCGGTCGAGGTGCAGCAGCGAGGGCCCGTACTCCTCGGCGACCCAGAACTCGCCGTCCTTAGTGCGGACGAGCCCCTCGGAGTCGATGCCGTCGGCGTTGAACGGCAGCCGCGTCCTCCCGTCGAACTCCCAGGGCGCCTCCTCGCGGCCCTCCACGTTCGGCAGGCCCGTCACCGGACGGCCCGCGCGGTTCGTGATCGGCAGCGCCCGGGTGACCTTGAGCGCGCCCTTGCGGACCCGGAGCTTGACGATGACCGGGTCGAACCCCGGAACGGGGAACGTCACGTGCTCCTCGCCGCCCACGTCCACGCTGCCGTTCGGGCCCCGGTCGGTGATCGCCCAGAACTCGTCCCGACGGTCGCCCTTCTCATGGAAGAGGTCGCTGCCGACGCCGCCGAGGGCCACGCCCCGGTCGTCGGCGACCGTCCCGGGCAGCAGCTTGTTCTGGAACTGCGCGAGCGGGATGCGGGGCAGAACGGCCGTCCTGCTCTCCGGGCGGGCTTCCGGGCGGGCTTCCGGGCGGGCGTCCGGACGGGTGGCCGCCTGGGCCACTCCGGGGACGAGGCTGAGCGCGATTCCCGCGGCGAGGGCGGGGCGGAGCAATGAGCGATGTGTCACACGCGGACGTTACGGGCATCGGATGTCCGTCGGGTGAGACGCAGGTGAAGGACCCGGTTCGGGGCCTGGCCAGGGGCGGACGCCGACCCGGACCGCGCCTTGGACGCCGGGCGCGGGCGGCGGGTTCGTCCCGGCGCCGGATCCGGCCACGCGGGGCGTTCTTACACGGCTCTTATCCGGGTACCGGCATGCTTGGCCGTAACGATTTCGTATCAGACCGGGGGTAGTGGTGAGCGCAGGCGCGATGGCGTGGACGCCTCCGACGTGGGAGGAGATCGTCAGCGAGCACTCGACACGGGTGTTCCGGCTGGCGTACCGCCTTACCGGCAACCGGCACGACGCGGAGGACCTGACCCAGGACGTCTTCATCCGGGTCTTCCGTTCCCTGTCCTCCTACAGCCCCGGCACGTTCGAGGGCTGGCTGCACCGCATCACGACCAACCTCTTCCTGGACCGGGCCAGGCGCAAGCAGCGCATCCGCTTCGACGCGCTGGCCGACGACGCCGCCGAGCGGCTCCAGGGCCGCGAGCCCAGCCCCGCGCAGGCCTACGACGAGCGGCACCTGGACGCCGACATCCAGCGCGCGCTGGACGGCCTGGCGCCGGAGTACCGCGCCGCCGTCGTCCTGTGCGACATCGAGGGCCTCACCTACGAGGAGATCGCCGCGTCCCTGGGCGTCAAGCTCGGCACCGTCCGGTCCCGCATCCACCGGGGCCGCGCGCAGCTGCGCGCCGCGCTGGAGCACCGCCGTCCGATGGAGTCCGTGACCACCGCCACCGGCGACCTCTAGGCTTCGCGGGCAGGCGCCTCCGGCCTCCGCGTCCGGCGACTTCGAAGAGGTTCCGCCGCCGCGGGAACACTCCGGGATTGACATGTGTTTGAACCCTCAACTAACCTCACGACCAGGTCGTTGAAGTTTCAAGCATCCACCATCGAGCAGCACCGGAGAGTCCCATGAGCATCGAGACCGTCGCCCCCGGCCTGACCGCCGGCACCTGGAACATCGACCCCGCGCACTCCGAGGTCACGTTCACGATCCGGCACCTGATGACCAAGGTGCGCGGCAGCTTCACCGAGTTCAGCGGCGTCGTCCAGATCGCCGAGGACCCCGCGAACTCCACCGCCACCGCCGAGATCAACGTGGCCTCGCTGGACACCCGCAACGCCGACCGCGACGCCCACGTCCGCACCGCCGACGTGCTGGACGTCGAGAACCACCCCACGATGACGTTCGCCACCAAGCTCGTGCGCACCGAGGGCGGCGAGCACCGCCTGGACGGCGATCTGACCATCAAGGGCGTCACCCGCCCGGTCAGCCTCGACGTCGAGTTCCACGGCATCGGCGAGGACCCCTGGGGCGGCACCCGCGCCGGGTTCTCCGCGACCACCACGATCAACCGCAAGGACTGGGGCATCGAGTTCAACGTCCCGCTGAAGGGCGACAAGGCCCTGCTCGGCGACAAGGTCGACATCCAGCTTGAGATCCAGGCCGTCCGCGCCTGACCCCCCGCAGCACCCCCGGAAAGGGCCGTCCTTTGGACGGCCCTTTCCGTGTTCATCCGTGCAGAGTCATCCGTGCAGAGGCAGGCGCAGCGCGAAGCGGGTGCCGTGGTCGCGGTCCTCGATGCGCAGCGTGCCGCCGTGCGCGTGGGCGATCTCGCGGGCGATGGCGAGGCCGAGCCCGGTGCCGCCGGCGCCGCGGCTGCGGGCGGTGTCGAGCCTGGTGAAGCGCTCGAAGACGCGCTCGCGGTCGGCCACCGGAATGCCCGCGCCGTCGTCGGTGACGGTCAGCAGCGCGTGCCCGTCGCGGCTCGCCACCTCGACCGAGATGACCTCGTCGGCGTACCGCTCGGCGTTGTCGAGCAGGTTCCCGAGCAGCCGGACGAGCTGCATCCGCACCCCACGCACGACGACGCCCGCGGCGAGGTCCGTGCCGATCTTCAGCGCGAAGTTCCGCCGCGCGATCTCGGCGGCGGTCATCTCGGCCAGGTCGATGGACTCCTCGGCGGAGGCGCCCGTGCCGATCCGGGCCAGCAGCAGCAGGTCGGTGACGATCGACTCCAGCCGGTCGGTGTCGCGCAGCGCCGAGTCGACGACGGCCCGCAGGTCGTTGTCCTCGGGGTGCATCGAGGCGTCCTCCAGGTTGGCGCGCAGCCCGGCGATCGGCGTCCGCAGCTCGTGGGAGGCGTCGGAGGCGAACTGCCGCTGCCGCCCGACCGCGCGCTCCAGCCGGTCGAGGGTCGCGTTGGCGGTGCGGGCGAGCAGGGCGATCTCGTCCTCCCCCGACGGCTGCGGGACGCGGCGGCTCAGGTCGCTGGCGCTGATCTCGGCGAGCTGGGCGCGGATGGCCTCGACCGGGCCGAGCGTCCGTCCGACGACATGCCAGGTGATCCAGGCGGCGAGCGCGGCCAGCAGCAGCACGCCGGTGCCGAGCAGCACCTCCAGCAGCCCGTTCACCAGGTAGGACGGCAGCGGCTCCCACGCGTACACGACGACCGAGTCGGGCGCGGTCGTCGCGCGGATCGCCTCGACGACCACGCACTCGCGGCCCGGCCAGGCGCCCCGGCACTCGACGAAGTCGCGGACGCGCATCGCCGCCGGCGGCCACACCCGGCTCGCCGGCGGCCTGCCGGTCGCGGCGGGCGTGGCGTCCAGGACGTGCCCGCCCGGCCCGACGACCTGCACGAGGATGCGCCCGCCGGTGTCGTCGGGGATCGGGGTGACGAGGCTGCCGTCGCGCACGCCGCCGCTGGAGCGCCGCGCCGCGACCTGGATCTCCTGGAGGAGGTCGGCCTGCGTGGTGGCCCGGACGGCGAGATCGACGCCGACGGCGGTGATCCCCAGCACCAGGACGGCGAGCACCGCGGCGATCAGCGTGTCCCGCGTCCTGATGGACCGTGGGAGTATCCGCATCGACCCTCCCGTTCCGCCGCGCCGTCACGTCCTGCGGCGCCGCCCGGGGGTGGGCCGCCAGGAGGGAACGCCTGGCGGCGGCGGTGGGCCTCGCCGTCCAATCACAGAGTGTCACGTTTCGCAGTACGCGCACCCAGAAGTCCACCAACGCTACCCAGCGGTCACAAAACGGGGGTCCAAAAAGAAGCGCGGTGTTTTTACCTGCCCGTACCGGGACATCCCGTTTGATGACGTTTCCTTCAAAACAGCATCCCCCAGGCACCGCCTCCCAGCGGGTACTGCCCGCCGGTAGGCACCATCTCCTAAGTACAGGGACGGACACATGGGCAGGGACGTGGCCTCGGCCACCATCAGGGGCGAGGACAGGCGGCGGTACAGGAACAAGGTCCGCGCCTGCCTCGACGTGCTGGCCCGCATGCTGGGCGAGTCTCAGTTCGACTTCGAGCGACCCCACATCGGCCTGGAGATCGAGCTCAACCTGATCGACGCCCTCGGCGACCCGCTGATGCGCAACGAGGACGTGCTCAAGGCCATCGCCGATCCGGCCTGGGCGACCGAGCTGGGCCAGTTCAACCTGGAGATCAACATCCCGCCCCGCGAGCTGGGCGGGGAGGGCACCGGCGAGCTGGAGGCCGAGGTCCGCGACCAGCTCGACCACGCCGAGACGCGCGCCCGCGAGGTCGGCGGGCGGCTGGTCATGATCGGCATCCTGCCGACGCTCCGCCGCTCCGACATCGGCGAGGAGATCCTCTCCGCCAACGCGCGCTACAAGATGCTGAACGACCAGATCTTCGCGGCGCGCGGCGAGGAGCTGCACATCGCGATCGACGGTCCCGAGCCGCTGCGCATGCACGCCGACAACATCACCCCGGAGGCCGCGTGCACGAGCGTCCAGTACCACCTCCAGGTCAGCCCCGAGCAGTTCGGCGCGTACTGGAACGCCGCCCAGGCCCTCGCGGGCGCGCAGGTCGCGATGGGCTGCAACTCGCCGTACCTGTTCGGCCACCAGCTCTGGCACGAGACCCGCATCACGTTGTTCGAGCAGGCCACCGACACGCGGCCGGACGAGCTGAAGACGCAGGGCGTCCGCCCCCGGGTCTGGTTCGGGGAGCGCTGGGTCACCTCCGTCTTCGACCTGTTCGAGGAGAACACCCGCTACTTCCCCGCGCTGCTGCCGCTCTGCGACGAGGAGGACCCGGGCGCCGTCCTGGACGAGGGCGGCATCCCCGAGCTCGGTGAGCTGACCCTGCACAACGGAACCGTCTACCGCTGGAACCGTCCCATCTACGCGGTCGTCAAGGGCCGCCCCCACCTGCGCGTCGAGAACCGTGTGCTCCCCGCGGGCCCCACGGCCGCCGACGTCATCGCCAACGGCGCGTTCTACTACGGCGTCACGCGGATGCTCGCCGAGGAGGAACGCCCCGTCTGGACGCGCATGTCGTTCAGCAGCGCCGAGGTGAACCTGCACCGCGCCGCCCGCGACGGCCTCGAATCCAGCCTCTACTGGCCCGGCATGGGCGAGGTGCCCGCCGCCGAGCTGATCCTGCGCAAGCTCCTCCCCCTCGCCCACGAGGGCCTGGAGCGCTGGGGCGTGGACGCGTCGCGCCGCGACCGGCTCCTCGGCATCGTCGAACGCCGCTGCCTCACCGGCCAGACCGGGTCCGCATGGCAGATCGACACCGTCCACGCCCTGGAGAACTCCTACGGAGCCAGCCGCCACGACGCCCTGCGCACCATGACGCGCGCGTACGCGGAGCACATCCGCGACAACGACCCCGTCCACACCTGGGAGGTCGGCCCCTAGGCGGTCTTCACGATTCCTCCACAACTCGCACGCGGATCCTCCACAACTCGCACGCGGAGCACACATCTCGGGCTTCTAGAGTCTGGGCTTGTGACAGCGTCCGGGCTTGTGACAGCGACAGCGCCCCGCGTCCTCCTCGTCGAGGACGAGCCGACGATCGCGCGGGCCGTGGTGGACCGGCTCGTGGCCGAGGGATTCGCGGTGGACGTCGCCGCCGACGGCCCGGCCGCGGTCGACATGGCCCGCGCGTGCGAACCCGACCTCATCGTCCTGGACGTGATGCTGCCCGGGTTCGACGGGCTGGAAGTCTGCCGCCGCGTGCAGGCCGAGCGCTCGGTGCCGGTGCTCATGCTGACCGCCCGCGACGACGAGACGGACCTGCTCGTCGGCCTCGCCGTCGGCGCCGACGACTACGTGACCAAGCCGTTCAGCATGCGCGAGCTGGTCGCCCGCATCCGCGCGCTGCTGCGCCGCGTCCAGCGTCCCGCGCCGGACGCGGCGTCCGCGCCGCATCCGCCGGTGCTGCGGATCGGCCCGCTGGAGGTGGACGCGCGGGCGCGCCGCGTCCGCCGGGACGGCCGCGAGGTGCACCTGACGCCGACCGAGTTCGACCTGCTCGCCTGCCTCGCCCGGAACCGGGGGGCGGTGCTGACCCGCGCCGTCCTGCTCGAACAGGTGTGGGACTGGGCGGACGCGTCCGGGACCCGCGTGGTCGACAGCCACGTCAAGGCGCTGCGCCGCAAGCTCGGCCCCGACCTCATCCGCACCGTGCACGGCGTCGGCTACAGCCTGGACTCCGCGTGAGGGTTATCCACAGGTTGTGGGCGAGCTTGCCGCGCCCGCTGGACCCGCTACGCTCGATCAAGGTGAAGTTCGGCGTCGTGGTGGTGGTCACGGCGTGCGTGGCGGTGCTGATCGTCCTGTGGGGCTACCCGCTGGGCTTCCGCGCGCGGCAGACGATGCCGGTCGGCGTGCTGATCTCGCTCGTCGTCATCCAACTGCTCGCGCACGGCATGACGGCCCCGCTGCGCGAGATGACGGCCGCCGCGCGGGCGATGGCGCGCGGCGACTACAGCCGCCGCGTCCGCGCCACCTCCCGCGACGAGGTCGGCGAGCTCGCGCACGCGTTCAACCGGATGGCCGCCGACCTCGCCGAGGTCGACCGGCAGCGCCGCGAGTTCGTCGCGAACGTCTCGCACGAGCTGCGCACCCCGATCAGTGCGCTGCGGGCCGTCCTGGAGAACGTCGCCGACGGCGTCACCCTGGCGACGCCCGACGTCCTCGACTCGGCGCTCGACCAGACCGAGCGGCTCGGCCGCCTGGTGACGCAGCTCCTCGACCTGTCCCGCGCCGACGCGGGCGCCGCGTCCCTGGACCTGTCCCGCCTGGACGTCGCCGCGTTCGTCGCCGACGTGACCGCCGAGGCCGCCGCGAGCCACCCCGGCGCCCGCTTCGTCTCCGACGTCACGCCCGGCCTGCACGCCACCGCCGACCGCGACCGCCTCCACCAGGTCATCGCCAACCTGCTGGACAACGCCGCCCGGCACGGCCCGCCCGGCACCCCGGTCACCGTCACCGCGCGCCCCGGCGCCGCCCCGGGCGGCCTGGTCCTGGAGGTCGCCGACGAGGGCCCCGGCATCCCGCCCGCCGAACGCACCCGCGTCTTCGAACGCTTCTCCCGAGGCGCCCCCAGCACCCCCGCGACGCCCCGGGCCGCCCAGGGCACCCCCGGCGGCGGCACCGGCCTCGGCCTCGCCATCGCACGCTGGGCGACCGACCTGCACGGCGGCGACATCACCGTCCTGGACACCCCCGAAGGCTGCCGAATCCGCGTCCGCCTCCCCGCCGCCCCCCTCCCCTGACCGGCGGGGGGCCGGGTCAGGGGTTCTCGTGGAGGGTCAGCAGGGCGTAGGCGGCGACGGAGGAGTCGTCGGTGATGCGGCCGTCGCGGATCATGGTCTTGACCTCGGCGCGGCTGAACCAGCGCTGGCGCATGTCCTGCTCCTCCGGCTCGCGGTCGGTCTCGCCCGGGCTGAG
This sequence comes from Actinomadura terrae, assembly GCF_022751215.1. Classification (GTDB taxonomy): domain Bacteria; phylum Actinomycetota; class Actinomycetes; order Streptosporangiales; family Streptosporangiaceae; genus Spirillospora; species Spirillospora terrae. Next base: position 571,123 of record NZ_JAICDG010000004.1, read on the forward strand.
GTCGGCGGCGACGAAGACGTTGAAGCCCTGGCCGGTCGTCCCGTGCGAGCAGTTCAGGTAGCCGAGGTGCGTCAGGGACGCGGCGCGCAGGCCCGTCTCCTGCGCGAGTTCGAGGCGGGCGAGCTCCTCCGGGTCGGCCTCCTGGCGGCCCGGGAGCGTGCCCTGGGGAAAACTCCAGGTGCGGCGCCGGATCGGGTAGCGGTACTCCTCGACGAGGTGGAACCCGCCGTCCTCCATCGGGATCACCAGGACGAAGTCGGGCTTGTCGACGACGCCGTAGATGCCGCGCGAGCCGTCCAGCCGCTCGACCTCGTCCTCGCGGACGAGCATCCACGGGTTCTCGTACACCACCCGCGTGGCGACCCGCCGGACCGCGTGCTCCCCGCCGTCGTGCTCCCTACCCTGCTCCCCGCCGTCGTGCATTCAGGCTCCCGACCCGTATCGGTAGACGAGTTCGTGCCGGTCGCCCACCACCACCCGGTGGGTGACCTCGACCACCCGGTCGTCCTGGTCGTGGGCGCGCCGCCACACGGTCAGGACGGGCTGCTCGGCGCCGATCGACAGCGTCCGCTGCTCGTCCACGAGCGGCATCCGGCAGGTGACCGACTCCTCGAACGTGATGCGGTGACCGGCCTCCTCCAGCCGCGAGTAGATCCCGCCCGGGCCCGTGTCGATCTCGCGCAGCACCGGGAGCCGCGCGACGATGTCCATGATCACCCACGTGGTCGCGGTCTGCACGGGCGGCTCCCCCTCGACGCCCTGGACGCGCGCCCGCTCCAGCACCCGCGTCCCGGCGGGCACCGCGAGCCGGCGGGCGACCTGCGCGTCGGCGTCGGTCTCGCGGACCGTGGTGCGGGTGAACGGCCGCCGCCCGTCCGCGCGCACCGACACGTGGAAGCCGCGCCAGCCGCCGACCTGCCGGGTGACGTCGGACGCGGCGCGCCGCACCGGCCGCTCCGGCCGCACCTGCACGCCCGCGCCGCGCGTGGCCTGCACGAGGCCCTGTTCGGCGAGCATCCGCAGCGCCCGCCGGACGGTCGAGCGGTCGGCGTCGAACTCGCGCGCCAGCTCCCGCTCGGACGGCAGCCAGGCGCCCGCCGCCAGCTCGCCCTCGACGATCCGGGCGGCGAGCGCGCTCGTGATCGCCTGGGCCTTGGCGGGGGGACGCGGCATAGCTGATCTGCTCCGAACTGCGTGCTTTGGTCGTCCAACCTACAGCGTGGCCCGGTCGTGCCGAGGCCCCGACCTGGGGATCGGGGTCCCGTGGGCCCGCCGGACGCGGGGGGGCGGCGGCGCGGTGCCCGGCGGTGACCGGTTCCGGCCGTGCCGCGCTCGGCGTCGCGGATGGGGTCTTCGTCCATAGGCCCTCCCGCGTCGCGGTCGCCGACCTAGGGTAGACCTACCATGACGCGACCAAGGAGTCCGCGGTGTCCTTAATGAGGTGCATGCCGGGTTGGCACGCCGAGCGCTCGGCGAGGGGGCTCCGGGCGACCCGGGTGACCTCCCTGACGAACTACCAGATCAGGAACGGTTGCCTGAGGGAACTCGTCGCGGGGGACGAGGGCGAGCTGTGGCTGCTGTGCGACGCGCAGACCCGGCTCGCCGAACGCGTCGCGACCGCCGAGAGGCTGCGCGTGAACCGGAGCGACGCCTGACGTTCGCGTGGCCCGTGCGGGTCGAACCGCGAGCTGGCGGCCGCCGGGGCGCGAAGTCCAGGTCGAGAAACGCCCAATTCGCGCCCTTTATGTGAATAAATAATACAAACAGGACACTCTGGTTCATCTTGCTACTCGGTGCGACAGTGAGGACACGACCGACCGATGCGTGAGGTGCCATGTCCGGCGACGGCGAACGTCCGAGCGCGTTAGCGGCGACCGGACGCGCCCTGGACGACCGTTTCGGCGGAACCGCATTTCTGCGCAAGGCGATCCGCAAGGCGTTCCCCGACCACTGGAGCTTCCTGCTCGGCGAGATCGCGATGTACTCGTTCGCGATCATTGTGCTGACCGGGGTCTTCCTCACCCTGTTCTTCCGGCCGAGCATGCACGAGGTCGTCTACGACGGCTCCTACGAGCCGCTGCGCGGCGTCCGAATGAGCGAGGCGTACGCGTCCACGCTGGACATCAGCTTCGACGTGCGCGGCGGGCTGCTCGTTCGGCAGCTGCACCACTGGGCGACGATCATCTTCATGGCGGCGATCGTCGTCCACCTCCTGCGCAACTTCTTCACCGGAGCGTTCCGCAGGCCGCGCGAGCTCAACTGGCTGATCGGCGTCACCCTGTTCCTGCTGGTGATGCTGAACGGACTGTTCGGCTACTCGCTGCCGGACGACCTGCTGTCGGGCACCGGCATCCGCATCCTCGAAGGCGTCATCGCCTCGCTCCCGCTCGTCGGCTCCTACCTGCTGATGTTCCTGTTCGACGGCGAGTTCCCCGGCGAGATGATCGTCCCGCGCCTGTACGTCGTGCACATTCTGCTGATCCCGGGCATCCTGCTCGCGCTCATTCCGCTGCACGCCGTCGTGCTGACCTGGCGGCAGACGCACACGCAGTTCCCGGGCAAGGGCAGCACCAACCGCACCGTGCGCGGCTACCCGTTCTTCCCGGTGTTCGTCGCGAAGACGACCGCGTTCTTCCTCTGGGTCCTCGGCGTGACGGCCCTGCTCGCGACGTTCTTCCAGATCAACCCGATCTGGCTGTTCGGCCCCTACGACCCGGGCGCGATCAGCTCCGGCTCCCAGCCCGACTGGTACATGGGTTGGCTGGAGGGCGCCCTGCGCATGATGCCCGCCTGGGAGATCAACGCGTGGGGGCACACGCTTCCGCTGAGCGTCCTCGTCCCCGCGCTGGGCGTGCCCGGGCTCCTGTTCACCGGCCTCGCCGCCTACCCGTTCCTCGAACGGTGGGTGACCGGCGACGACCGCGTGCACCACCTGCTCGACCGGCCCCGGGACGTCCCCGCGCGGACCGGCCTCGGCACCGGAGGCGTCGTCTTCTACGGCGTCCTCTGGGCGGCGGGCGGCAACGACGTGATCGCCGACCGCTTCTCCGTCCCGTTGTTCTGGACGACCTGGTTCTTCCGCGGCGCCATCGTCCTCGGGCCCGTGCTGGCCTACGTGATCGCGTACCGCGTCTGCCTCGGCCTCCAGCGCCGCGACCTCGCCCTCGCCGCGCACGGCCTGGAGACCGGCGTCATCCGCCGGTCGCCGTCCGGCGCGTACACCGAGGTCGAACGTCCGCTGGACGGGGAACGCCTGGCCCCGATCGTGGACGACCGTCCGCCCGCCGCCATGCCACTGCCCGAGGACGCCCCCGCCCGGCTCGGCCGCCTGCGCCGCAGCCTCAACCGCCATTTCACGCGCGACCTACGCGTTCCCCCAGCACGCGAATCCTTGGAAGCCTCCACCTCGGACTAACCGGCCTTTCCAGGGCATCGGTAACCACGAAACTCAATGTCCGATTCTCCCCGGCACGCCGCACACCAGGGATATCCGCCGCCACCCGGGAAAAAATACTTCGACCGCGATGCAATCAAGGCCGCACCGGTTGAAAAAGGGACCGTTGACCGCTTCTGCGGCGCGGCTTACCGTCGCGGTGAACTCGCCGGTGAGATATCGCTGCGAAATGGAGACACGGCCATGGAGAAGACCGGAAAGGCGGCGTTCGCCGCGGTCGGCGCCACCGCCCTCCCCCTGCTGACGGCGCTCCCCGCGTCCGCCGACCCGGCACCGCCCGCCGTCATCCAGGTCGAGTCCACCCCGACGTCCTGCCCGGTCGAGACGATGGTCGTCGCCTCCTCCCCGAAGGACGGCAGGATCAGCCTCCACCCGTCGTCGTTCAGGGCGTCCGTCGGGAAGGACGTGCCGGCCGAAGCAGCCCAGAAGTCCTGCAAGCTCGCACTGCGGCTCATCATGCCGGTGAGCTCCACCTGGGCACTCGAAAGCATCGGCACCAACGGCACGGCGAACCTGGACCGCGGGGTCACCGGCAAAGTGACGCAACGCTACCGCCTCCAGGGAAGCGCCCGGCACCACGAGATCTCGCACACGCTCAAGGGCCCCGACGCCACCTTGCAGTTCGACGACGAGACGCCACTGGAATTCGCCCCCTGCGCGGAGCAGCGCACCCTTGAACTTGAAACTCACCTCCAGGTGAAGTCGCCCGACGAGACCCGCTCCGGCTCGATCGCAACGGAGTTCCCCGGCGGCGGCACGACGTACAACTTCGTCTACAAATCCTGCACGCCGGAGGAATGATCCCCCATGAGGAACACCAGAAAAGCAGCGCTCGCCGCACTCGGCGCGACCGCCCTACCCCTGCTGACGGCAACCCCCGCGTCCGCCGACCCGCCACCACGGGTCACCGTCAAAGTGGTCTCCCTTTGGGGGTGCGGGGGCACTAATTCGGCGGTCGCCACCGTTACTCCCCCTTCACCTGACGGATTTGGAGTCAGCGTCTACACTGCGGCCTTCAAAGCGTCCGCTGGGAAGGATGTACCCGCCGAGGAGGCCCGGATTACCTGCAATTTGACCCTGATCATCAACCTCCCACTGGAATACACCTGGGTGCTCAAGAGCACCAAGCTCCGCGGCACGGCGGACCTCGCCCCTGAGGCAACTGGCGAGGTGGCGACCAGGAACTGGATCCAAGGAAAAGATCCGGGCCGCGAGATCTCACGCACGATCAAGGCTCCGACACAATCCTGGCGGCTCGAAGACCAAACGCCACTGGAAAATCCCTGTGGAGAAGCCCGCTTTTTCACCATTTCTACGCGACTCCAGGTGACGGCGGCCGACACAGTCAGGGCGAGCTCGATATCGATGAATGAACCACCCGACGGCAGAGCAGATTTCACCTTCGGCTACAAGTCCTGTAAGCCATCATGAAGGCGACAAGGGAGGCGGCGCTCGCCGCGATCGGCGCCACCGTACTGCCCCTGCTGACGGCACTCCCCGCGTCCGCCGGCCCGAAATTACCGGTCAGCTTCGAGATAGCGACGGTTTCCTGCCCGCTCGGGGCGGTGAACATCTCTATCGCCACGGCACCAGAGGAGGCAAAGCTTCGCCTCAACGGGGCGGACTTCACGGCGTCCGTCGGAAGGGACGTGCCTCTTAAGGACGCCCGGAAGCTCTGCCAGCTCATCCTGATCCCCCACTTTGCGGTTCCCTCGACCTGGGCACTCAAGAGAATCGAGTCTCGCGGTACCGCAAACCTGGAGCCAGGTGTCACCGGCGAGGTAGCGAACAGGTACTGGATCCAGGGAAACGCTCCGGCCCGAGAGATCTCGCACACGATCGAGGCTCCGACGCGGTCCTGGTACTTCGACGACGAAACACCGCTGGAATTCGCTCCATGTGGACAAAGCCGAAGTCTCAGCCTTGGAACGCGGCTTCAGGTAGAGTCGTCCGACGTGAAGGGGGCCGGCTCGGTATCGCTGAATTCTCCGGACGGCGGAATAACGTACACCCTCGTCTACAAGCCCTGTCAGCGGTCATGAAGACAAGAAATACGACGCTCGTCGCAATCGGCGCCATCACCCTGCCCCTGCTGACGGCGGTTCCCGCGTCCGCCGCGCCAAAACCGGCCGCCAAAGTCCAGGTCATCCGGTCCATCTGCCCGGGGGAGGTCTCCGTCTCCGAAGACGGGGGCAGGGTCAACGTCACAATCAAGAACTTCAAGGCGTCCGTCGGGCCGGATGTGAATCCCGCGGAGGGTCAAAAATCGTGCGGTTTCCTCGTAAACATCCACATACCGCAGGGTTTTACCTGGGCGATCGCGAACACCGACACCCGCGCCACGGCGGACCTGGACCCCGAAGTCGTCGGCGAAATCATGCAGAGCGCTCGGATGTGGGGAAGCCCAGGGGCCGACGTGAGCACGCACCAGTTCACCGGTCATAAGGGCAACCTTCTGTTCACCGATAAAGTACCAGTTTCACAACTGAAGTATGCCCGCTGCGGCGCGCCGGACCTTCTCGATCTTGAGACGCGCATCCGCGTGACCTCATCCGACCCGTCCGGGGAGGGCTGGGTCTCATTGGACTTCCCCGAGGGCGGGATAACGTACTCCATCGCCTACAAGAAGTGTTAGCGGTAGCACTGGGACCCCTCCCGCCAGGAGCGGGCTACCGTCCGAACCTGTCCCAAGACAGGAGGCGGACGTGGGAGCTGCGGCACTGGTCACCGGCATACTGGTCGTGCTGGCGGCGGTAGGCGGAGCGATCGCCGCACAAAGGCTTCGCGCCAGGGCTCGGCGTCCGAGCGTCCCGGATCTGGCGCGGGGCAAGGTCTGTCTGTTCTGCCTCACGCGCGTGTCGGTCGAGGGACGCTTCGCCACCGTGGACGAGCCCACGGCGCGAAAGGCGCTCGGTGCGACGCCGCCCGAACAGTCCGGGTTCACGAACCACAAGGGCGAGCGGCATTTCCTCACCCACATAGATTGCCTGCGCGACGCGCAGGACGAAGTGTGCATGTTCTGCCGCCAGGGAATCCTTCCCGGCGAGACGATCGCGTTCCTCGATCCGCCGTACGCGCGGGCGCAGCTCGGCGAGGAGCCGATCGAAAGGTCCGCGGGTGTGAGCCCCCAGGGCGCCCCCGGCTTCTTCTCCCACGCGGACTGTGCGCACGAGGCGGTGAAGACCGTCTGCATGTTCTGCCTGAAGGAGATGGAGGTCGGCGACGTCACCATCGCCTACGAGACGCACCGCGCACGCGAGCTGCTCGGTGCGGAGCCGTCCATACTCTCCGATTTCACGGACCGGAAGGGACGGGAATGCCATGTCGCCCACGCGGAATGCGCACGCGCCGCCGGAGAGGGCACCGGCTGAAGTGGATGTGGGGCCCCCGGCGGGGGTTCGGGAGCCCCACATCCGCGGGATGGCTACCGCTTGAAGGTGAGTCCCTGGGACTGGAGCGCCTCGTCCAGCGGCTGGAAGTAGGACTGGAAGCCGCTGCGGCAGCTGCCGGTCGTGCCGCCGGAGGTGATGCCGATGGCCGTGCTGCCCGCCTGGAGCGAGCCGCCGCTGTCGCCCGGCTGGACGCACGCGGTGGTCTCGATCAGGCCGCTGACCGAGCCCTCCTGGTAGTTGACCGTGCGGTCATAGCCGCGGATGGTCCCGGACGTCGTGCCGGTCGTCGAGCCCTTCTTCTGGATCTGGCTCCCGGTCTGCGGGCGTCCGACCTGCGTGAGGTTGGCGTTGGTGAGGGAGACCGAGCCCGTCTTGCGGATCGTCCCGTAGTCGTTGCCCGGGAAGCTGCTCGCCTGGCGCGTGCCAACGGTCTGGCCGCCGGACGTCGTCCACGTCGAGCCGATGTTGGTGCAGTGCCCGGCGGTGACGACGTACTCCGTCCCGCCCTTGGTGCCGATCGCCGACACCGAGCAGCGCGAGCCGCCGGTGAGGATCGCCTCGCCGGGGCCGAGCGTCAGCCGCGGCGCGGCCGCGACCCGCTTGATCTGGACGGTGTCGCCGAGCGCCCGGGCGCGCTTCACGAACGCCGTGGTCGCGGCGTCGTTGTCGCCCTGCGGGACGCTGACGACGACCGCGTTGGAGATGACGTCGACGCCCCAGGCCAGGCCGGTCGTCCCGTCGGTTCCGGCGAGCCGGTCGAGCGTGGTCTTGGACGCGGTGAGCGGGGCGAGGCCGTGCTTGACGACGCGGGCCTTGGCGCCCGACGCCCTGACCTGCTGCGCGGCCGCCGCGCTGGTCACGTTGACGACGAGGTCGCCCGCGCCGTCGACATAGGTGCCGGCCTGCTGGCCGCCGAGACGGCTGGTGAGCTGGTCGGCGAGCGCGTTGTGGGGAAGCTGGGCGAGCCGAACCGTACCCGCGTCCTGCGGCTGCCGCGCCGAGGCCGGAGCGATCCCGGACACCGACACCGCGATCAACGCGGCGGCGCCGAGCAGTGGGGGGACCACGCCTTTGAGGTGCTCTCCACGGTTCACTTCTGTCCGCCTTTCGCCACCGACCACTGGGGAGCGTCGGCGGCAACTCGGGGGTTGCGGGGCACGTTCCCGGCCACCGAATCCGCTGGGTGCGGGCCCGGTCGATAAAGGCAACGTGTGGGAGCAAAGTACTTCGCCATGATGCCGCTGAACCAGATTTCAAGGCACAACTGGAATTTCAACGCCCGGCGCGGGCGCCCCCGCGCGGCGCCCGCACTCGGGGGGCGGCGAAATGAGCTTCGACCAGGCGATTCGCCGGGGCGCCGCGTCCACTCGCGCCAATTTCTAGCCTGGAATGCCGAACGGCGTTGTCGCCGGTCACAGCGCGTTTTCACAGCACGACGCCGCGTGCGCTCTAACGCCGTGAAGAGGCGCGCCCCGGCGTGGGACGCGCCTCCTCGGGCCGTGTGCGGTTACTTGTCGGGCGGGCAGGTGAGGTCGCGGGCCGGGAGCCGACCGGTCAGCAGGTAGTAGTTGACCCGGTCGCGGACGCAGGTGTTCGGGTATCCGCGCTGGTAGGGCGCGTGCACGTTGGCGTCCAGCGTGATCATCCGACTGCCCCGCACCAGCCCGTGGACGATCTGGTTGCGTTCGTAGGTGGTGCGGGTGTCGCCGGTCGCGGCGACCATCAGCGCGGGCAGGTCCGCGCCGACCTTCGTCGGGGCCTCCGCCGGACGCGTCGGCCAGAACGCGCACGGGCCGATGTTGTGCGCGAGCGCCCCGAAGACCGGCGCGCCGCCGCGGTGCGCCTGGACGTCGCGCCAGTAGAACGCGGGGTCGCGCGGCGCGGCCGCGTCGCCGCAGATGATCGCGGCCTGACCGCTGCCCTCCCGCGAAGCGGCGCCGGTCAGCAGGTAGGCCAGCTCGTCGTCCAGGTCCTGGGTCGGCTTGGCGGGACGTCCGGCCGCCGCGTCCCGCAACACCTGCACGGACTCGGCGAAGCTCGTCCGGGCCGGTTCGTCGTCGGTCCCCAGGTTGTCGACCAGCACGACCGGCAGCATCGACGCGTCCAGCTTGTACTGCCCGATCGCGAGCGGCGTGCGGGCGGACGTCGCGAGAATGCGGTGCACCAGCCCGACGACCTCGTCCTTGGTCTTGCCGAGGCCGTACTTGTCATCGCGCTCGGCCGCCCATCCGGCCCAGTCCGCGAGCGCCTTCTCGTTGGCGTCCTCGGTGCCCGCGATCAGGCGCGGCCCCCAGCTGTAGGGGTCCTGCGAACTGTCCAGGACGACGCGGTCGAGCCGTCCGGGAAACATCGTCGCGTAGACGGAACCGAGGTAGGTGCCGTACGAAGCGCCGTTGTAGGACATCTTCTTCTCACGGAGCGCGCCCCGGATGACGTCCATGTCGCGGGCGATGTTGCGGGTGCTGATGTACGGGAGCACGCCCGCGTTGGTCTTCGCGCACCGGTCCGCGAGGTCCTTGGCGTAGCGCACCGACGTGTCGAAGGAGGCCCTGGTCGCGCCCGGTCCCTTGATCCAGGTGGCGCTCGGCCAGCCGCAGTCGATACCGGCGCTGCGTCCGAGCGACCGCGGGTCCATGCCGACCAGGTCGTAGCGCGGGCCGGCCTTCCCCATCAGCTCCCGCATGTAGGGCGGCAGGTCGATGGACGCGCCGGGCCCGCCGCCGTTGAGCAGCATCGTGCCGAGCCGAGGCCCACCGCCGGACGCCTTCAGCCGCGAGATCCCGACGGTGATCGTCCGGCCGCCCGGGTTCGCGTAGTCCAAGGGGACGGTGACGTCCGCGCACTGCGCACCGGCCTTGTCGAGCTCCTTGCCGACCTCGTCGTCCGGGCCCAGCGTGCACGCCTTCCAGTCGAGATGCTGCTGGTAGAACCGGCTGAGGTCGCCCTTGGCGTGGGCGTCCGCGGACGGCGCCGACACCGCCGCGGTCGCCGCGGCCGCGGCGCCGACCACCAGCACCGCCGTCCTTCGCGCGTTGATCATGCTCGCTCCGTTCCTCATTCGCACAGGGCGGACTGGACGAGGTTCAGCTCGTCGTCGAACGCCTCCTGGGACGACGGGTTCTCGTTGAAGGCGAGGGACACGCGGCGCCCGGACGGCGCGACGCCCGCCATCGCGGTGAAGCCGTCGATGTCACCGGCGTGCCCGAGCCACGTCCCGCCGCAGCGCAGCGGCGTGCCGATCAGCCCGAGCCCGTACCGCGCGTCCGTCCAGACCTGGTCCGGGTCCAGCTCGACGGTCCGCTTCATCTCCGCCAGCAGTCCCGGCGGCAGCAGGCGCCCGCCGAGCAGCGCGCCGTAGAACGCGTTCACGTCCCGGAGGCTGGAGATCAGCGCGCCTCCGGTCCAGGCCACGGTCGTGTTCATCTCCGTGTAGTCGGCCCACCGGGTGGTTCCGCCCTCGTCCTGCCGGACGTATCCGCGCAGGTGAGAACCCCTGATCCGGACGTCGTCACCCGGCCAGTACGTCTCGTGCAGCCCGAGCGGGACGATGATCCGGCGCCGGATCTCATCCGTCGCGCGGTGCCCGGTGACCTTCTCGATGATGAGCCCCGCGACGACGTAGTTGGTGGTGGAGTAGGACCACTTCTCCTTCGGCGCGGGCATCGACAGCGACCGCTCGACCAGCTCCTCGGGCTCGAAGTGCCGGAACCGCCACTCCTCGGTGGACGCGAAGCCGTCCATGTGGTCGGGCAGCCCACTGGTGTGCTGCAACAGGCTCCGCACCGTGATCTTGCGCCCGTCGTAGCCGTTCTTGGCGATCAGGCCGGGCAGGTAGCGGTCGACGGGCGCGTCCAGCGAGATCCGCCCCTCGCCCGCGAGGTCGAGCACGGTCGTCGCGGTGAACGTCTTGGTGATGCTGCCGACCCGGGTCCGCGTGTCGGCGGTCATCGGACGCCCGGTCCGCCGGTCGGCGACGCCGTTCGCGGCCGTCCACGTTCCGCAGCGCGGATCGTCCACCCGCACGGCCGCCCCGGTCAGCTTATGGACGCCGGTGAGGCGGTCCAGCACCCGCCGGGTGGCCGAGTGGTCACCGCAGCCCCGGGCCTCCCCCGCCCGCGCGGGGACCGCCGCGAGTCCCCCGATCGCGGCGCCCGCGGCGACCACCGCGACCGTCCGCCGGACGCCGCGCCCCCGCTGCGTCCGGCGGGCGCCGCGCCCCCGCTTCACTTCATTTGTTGAGGTCATTGCCGCGAGATTAGGAGCCGCCCCGGCCCCGGCACACTGCGGCGCTCACCCCGAAATCCTTTCGGGATGCCCGCATGGCACCCCTGGGGATAGCCCCACCTCCCCGGGCTTGGTCAGAACCAGAACTCGGCAGGCGCGAAGTTATGGATGCCCCCGTAGCAGACCAGCCCGGTCATGCTCGGCCCCGGTGCGACGACACCGCCGCCCCTCTCGCACTCGACGCGCGGTAAAGGCGACGAGGCCCCCGCGGGTATCAGCGACGCCCCGATGACGAGCATCACCACTGTGATGACGACCAGGAATCGCCTCATCGTCCGCTGCTTTCTGCCGTGTGTTTCGGACCGTCCCCCTATAGCTACCCTTGGTAATAGTCGTCGCACATATCGTCACGGATGCCTTTGTGTCGCCGCCCCGAGCACATACCTCACCGCGTTGGACGTGCGCCGAGCACATAGCGGAAAGGCAGCGCGACGACCAGCGCCACCGCGACGAGCACCCCGCTCGCCCAGAACGGCCGGGCGGCCCCGCCGTCCAGAACCACGGCTCCGACCAGCGGCCCGACCACGGCCCCGAGGTTGAGCGCCGCCGTCGCGTACGATCCGGCCATACGAGGCGCCCCCGCCGCCTCGTACAGGACGCGCGCGATCAGCGTGCTCCCCAACGCGAACGACAGCGCGCCCAACGCGAACACGAGCGCGAGCAGGACCGCACGCTGCTCGGCCAACAAAGCCAATGCGGGCCACCCCACGAGCAGCGGTCCCCCGCCGACCGCGACGACCAGCCCGGGGCGCCGATCGGACAGCCGTCCGGCGACACTGACCCCCGCGAACGAACCGGCACCGAAAAGCACCAGCGCAACGGGAACCCACCGCTCGCCGTCCACGATGAGCGCGAGAAAGGTGAAGCCGCAGAAAGTCCCCGCGTTGACCAGCGCGCCGAGCACCATGACCAGGATCAACCGCGGGCTCTTCAACCGCGCCAACTCAGCCCGCAGGCCCCGCCCACCTGTTTCTTCCTCCTGGACGGAACGCCGGGGAATCCCCCTGACGATGCCGATGAATGCGGGCAGGCAGAGCGCGGCGACGGCCCAGAATGCGGCCCGCCATCCGAACAGCGCGCCGAACACCGTCCCGCCCGGGACCCCGGCGATCGTCGCGACCGTCGTCCCGGACAGCAGCACGGCGAGCGCGCGTCCCTTCCGCTCGGGCCCGACCAGCGCGGACGCGGTCGTCAACGCCACCGCGAGAAACCCCGCGTTGGCGAACGCCGCGACGACCCGCGTCGCGAACAGCACCGCGAAACTCGTGGTGACGGCCCCCGCGACATGGGCCGCCGCGAACACCAGGACGAAACCCGCGAGGCTCGTCCGGCCCGGCCGGTCGCGGATGAGCCCGGCCATGAGCGGCGCGCCGACGAACATCCCGATCGCGAACGCGGACGTGAGCGTGCCCGCCGTCCCTTCGGACACATCGAGCGATTCGGCGATGTCCGGGACGAGACCGGCGAGCATGAATTCCGAGGTGCCCATGGCGAACACGGCCAGGGCGAGCAGGTACAGCGACAGAGGCATCGAGTGAGCTCCGAGGTGAGGAGAGGCGAGGACGTCTCGTCACCGCGGCCAGCACCCCGAAGGCGCGCCGAACCCGTCCGGCCGCGCTGGACGCGGCGGAACGGCGATCTCAGTGGTGCAGGGGGCTGACGGCGTGACCGAAAGCCCCCACCTTGGATGCCTCGGGGCTCACCATGCCCCGCAACCTACCCGCCCCCACCCACCACAGCACCTCGTTTTCCTCCGGCGTCCGTCCGGCGGGGCTCTGACGTCCTGCTTCGATCCCGCCTGGTCGGCGGCCCTGGTCTCCGCACGCCTCGTCCCGCTCATCGCCTGCGCAAGGCGTCCTGAAAGCACCGTGCCCACGGCACGGTGCTCACTTCGGCTCGGACGCGACCTATCTGCGTCCAGGCGAATACCCGTACCGTGCCGTGGCGCCGAGCTGGCGCCACGGCACGGCGCCGACCGCTGTTCGGGTCAGCAGGTGAAAGCGCGAGAGGGGGCCGTCGTCCGCCGCCCGGCGTACTCGAAGGTGAACAGCCCCCGGTAGACCTTGCCGCGTACGCAGCGGCGCCAGCCGGTTTCGCTGACGGCGTGCTCCCACCTCACGACGCGGGGTCCGGTGTAGACCGTGGTCCAGCGACGCCCGTCCTTACGCTGGATGCGGGCCTGGACCCCCACCCGGACCCTCCTTGGAGAGGTGTCCTTGATCTCGCCCCGTGCGCGTGCGCGGTGGGTCCGGGAGTTCACCCAGAATTTGCCGGTTGCCCGAGCGTTGTCCAGGGCGGGCGCCGTCGCGGCCGTCCCGGCGCCGGCGGTGGCGGCCGTGTCGGCGTTCGCGCTGGGCCCGGCCACGAGGATTCCCGCGGCGAGAGTCGCGCCCACTCCGGCCACGACGACTCGGCGGCCAGGGATCGTCGGCATGGTCATGTAAACCTCCCGTGACGACGCGACGTGATCGGTCGCGCCTTCGTGGATTCGCCGCTTCGGATCGGCGGCTCACGCATCACCGTGACCGATCGGGAAGCCTTTCGAAAGGGGTTCACCCCAAGCCCGCCGAATTGCTGGACGAGAACGCGCGAATCCACGCGAACTCACGCGATCTCGCGCGTTAGCACAGGCCCGGCGGAACCCGTCCCGCCTTGGCGAGATCATTTGGCACGGATAGTGTTTGCGAGCCGTCCAACGGCTGGGGCACACTTCTGGCACGGGCCAGTCACAGGGGGAGTGATCGACGTGAGCAGCGATCCAATCAACGCCTTCTACGGTCGACTCGCGACAGTTTTCGGTCGGTGCGGCCGCGGCACCTATGGGAAGTTAGAAACCTACGGGGAGCAACTTGACATACCGGTCAGATTGCCAAAGGCGACCGTCCGGGGGTGGATCACTCAGCGCAAGGCGCTGCCCGACGCGGTGCAGTTCGCCGCCATGCTGCGCTACTTCGAATCGACGCCGAGGGCTCTCCAGGACGACGACCGGGACCTTCTACCGAAGCTCTACCAGGCCGCCCTCCAGCACAAGAACGGGAGCTGCTACTCCCCCAAGCCCCCCGCCGAAGACCCGGACGCCCCGGACGACCCGCCACCGGTAACGAGCCCCCGCACGGTCACCTTGCAGGTCGAGGCCCACGCCCACGCGCACGCCCTGTCCGACGGCGGCTCCCGCGTCGCACGCACGGCGATCTGGGCCGGGGCCGCATTCGGCCTCGGCGTCGTCTTATCGACGGCCACCGTCATGTCGGGCACGTCGAACGCCCGGAGGGTCGACCAGTCGATCTCCACCCCGCCACCGGCCGCGCCCCAGGTGGTCGCCGCCACACCCGATGTCCCGAACACCGAAGCCCCAGAGCCGAAACCGGAGCCGAAGCGCTCCACCCCCCGGCCTGAGCCGACGCCGCTGCCGGCACGCCCCGTCCCTCGCAAAGTGCGGCCCACACGTCCAAAACCCAGCAAGCCCCCGGTCGCCGCCCCCTCAACCCCCGAGAAATGGCAGTGCACCAGCGTCACCGCCGAAACCGCCACCGTCTACGAATTCTCAGACACGAGCAGCCGCGTAATCAAAGAAAAGGCACGCGGGCAGGGCATCCAGGTAGTCCGCTGGACGGATACCCCACACGGCTGGGTCATGGTAGCCATCTGGAAACCACACCAGTCCCACTACTGGATGCAACGAGCGACCCTGGGCCCATTCCGCCCGTCCTCGTCCCCCTGCGAAGACAAATAACCCCCGGCCTCAGTCGAACAACTCCTCAGCCCTCTCGACCAACAGGGCACGATCGAGCCAGCGGTCGAGCTGGTCATGATCCGTGCACGCACTGATCCGCTCACGAACCTCATCAGACACCGACACCTCTCGCTGCCCCAGCACGCTCAGAACCCCCTTGACCATGCCCTTCGCAAAGCCTTCACGCCAGCCCTCTGCACGGTATTCCTGCGCGTAGTCCTCCAGCGTCGGGAGGCCGGTCTTCCGCATAGACCACTCCAAGAACTCACGGGCGAGGTCCGCCTGCCACTCGCACAGGCGGACCTACATCGGGCCACGCTTCGGTCAGATGAACAGTTCCTCGGCGGCCTCGACCGACGTGGCACGCTTGACCCAGCGCTCAAGCTGGTCAAGGTCCATGCATGCGCTGATCCGCTCACGAACCCCGTCAGACACCGGGACGCCCCGCGCCTCCAGCACAAGCAGAACCGACTTGGCCTCACCTCTGGCCTCACCTCTGGCCTCGTGCTCGTTTGCGTAGTCCTCCAGCGTTGGGAGGCCGGTCTTCCGCATGGACTCCTCCAAGAGCTTGCGAGCGACGTCGGAGAGTTGTGGCGCTACGTGTTGATGGTATAGCTGCCGGGTGTCCTCGGGCAGGACCCCAGTGCGGTGACCAGGCTGGTCAGGACGGCTTCGCCGGAGGGTCCCTCGTGGTGGGCGACGGCGCTGAGCACGGCGAGCTCGGGGAGGCGGCGCGCTGTGGCCTCGTCGGTTACGGGGGGTACTCCTTCGGGGGACATCGTCAGGGGTTCCAGTACCCAGCCGGGATGACCCATTTCGATCGGGACGGCGCAGCCGCGTGCGGTGGCCTGGTCGGGGCAGATCACCAGCAGTAAGACCGGGCACTTGCGGCGCAGGCGCAGCGAGGCCAGGTAGGCGGGCCAGCTGTAGGACTTGGCCTCCTTGACCCGCAGCTGCGACTCCACCACGACACCGAGGGTCGGGGCGTCCGGCTCGCCGAGCAGGACGGTGGCGTCGCAGCGGAGTTCGGCGGGGTTGGTGTCGGCATAGGACTCCGACGTCAACGTGACCGCACTCTGGTCCGGCACGTCGATATGGAAGACGGTCCGCAGTAGTTCGGGGACGAGTGCCGGCTGGTTACGGACCATCTCCAGCGGGAGCTCGTGCAGGTTCGTGGGCACGGAGATAAACTAACAGTAGTCAAATGACTACGCAAAGTTTTCGTCACTGTTCGTGAGAGTTCGATCTCCGCAGTTCGCGGCCGCTACTCGGCGGTGCCGGGGTCCGGGAAGCGCCTGAGCACCAGCCGCCGTCTCCACAGCCCGACGCACGCGGCCCCCCACAGCAGCCCGATCTCGGCGATGAGGACGATCCCGAGCACCACGGCCCAGTCCGTCCCGTCGCCCTTGTCGTCCGTCGCGGTGGGAGAGACCAGCGTCATCTGACCGTTCGCGTTCGTCCGCGGCGACTGCTGGTGCGGCACGGTCACCGGCGGCAGCACCACCGAATCCGACGGCCGGGGCGCTACCGACATCTGGGGCACGCTCCCCTGCGGGGCCTCGGGCGCCGTCTGCGAGTACGGAAGGCCTGCGGCGTCGTCCTCAAGAGGCTCCCCCTTGGCCGAGGGGTTCTTATAGGACGGCTTGCCGCTGAACCCCTTGCCGTGACTCGCCTTCGGCTTCTTGCTCAGGAACACCTCGGGCTTGTCGCTCACGAACGGCATGCCGTTCCCCTTGGGCTTCCCGCCAGCGGACGGTTTGCCATGCGGAGTTGCCGGTTTCCCGTGCGAAGTCGGCTTTCCCCCGGGCTTTGACGGCCCGCTGGACGTCGGTGGCCCACTCGATGCTGTTGGTGTTTCGTTGGACGTCCGTGGTTTGGGTGGGGTGGTCGGTGCTGCGTTGGGACTCGGCTCAGCGGGCGGCGGTGGCGCGGCGGCGCTGGCAGACGGCGCGGGCTTGTCCGTAGGGCAGGAATGGGCGTCATGGGCCGTCTTGCCATGCGTGGTCGGACGGGGACCGCCCGGCTTCCCAGGCGGCTTGGCGCCCGAAAGGTTGATGATCGCGCGAATGGTCTGGGTGGGGGCATTCCTCGCGGACGCGACAAGGGAGACGTTCATCGCCTTGGACGTCAGCGCCGACGTGGGCACCCGCACCGTCGCGACACGCTTTTTGGCCGCCTTCCCCACGGTCCCCAGGGCACAGTTGAGAGCCTGCCCGTGCTTGGCGCAGCCCGGCGGGTGCTCCGCCCACTTCATCGGACGGTCAGCGGAGAGACGGATGACGGTGCCGCGCGCGGTCCCGCCGGTCGCGTGGACGCTGGCGATGTAGGTCATCGCGTAGTCCGGCCCGCTGCTGGAAGCGGGGTTGGCGGTGAGGTCGGCAACCAGGCGGACGCCCGCCTGGGACCGCGCGGCCGCCGGCGGACCGGCCACCGTCATCGGCGCGACGACCAGTGCCCCACCTGCGGCGATCGCGCGCCAGCGCCTTTTCCGTGCCCCCGTGTACACCCGGTCCCCTTTCGCGGTCGTACGTTGCCAGGGGGGCGGCTCTCGCCGGGCGTAGACAGTTCTGCCCGATGATGACCATGAGTAACGTGGCACTCGCCTTTCGTATACCGAAATCAGTTCTCCGTAGAATCGGGTGACCGAAAGAAGGGGAGGCGCAGGTGGCGGAGGCCGTACGGTCGCTGGAGCGCGCGTTCGAGCTGCTGGAGCATCTGGCGGACGCGGGCGGCGAGATGGCGCTCTCGGAGCTGACGGAGGTCTCGGGCCTGCCGATGCCGACGATCTACCGGCTGATGCGGACGCTGGTCAACCACGGATACGTCCGGCAGGAACCGTCCAAGCGCTACGCCCTCGGCCCCCGGCTGATCAGGCTCGGCGAGGGGGCGAACCGGCTGCTCGGGACGTGGGCGCGCCCCGTCCTGGCCAAGCTGGTGGACGAGACCGGCGAGACCGCCAACATGGCCGTCCTGGACGGCGACGAGGTCGTCTATGTCGCGCAGGTGCCGTCCAAGCACTCCATGCGCATGTTCACCGAGGTCGGACGGCGCGTCCAGCCGCACTGCACCGGTGTCGGCAAGGCGTTGCTGTCACGCCTGCCGGAGCGCAGGGTCCGGGAGATCCTCGCCCGGACGGGCATGGACGCCCACACCCCCAACACCTTCACCGACCCCGACGTCCTCATGGCGGAACTGGAGCGCATCCGCGAACAGGGCTATGCGCTGGACGACGAGGAGCAGGAAATCGGCGTGCGCTGCATAGCGGTCGCGCTGAGCGCCGGACCCGCGCTGACCGCGCTCTCCGTCTCCGGCCCGTCCGCGCGAATGACCCGCGAGACCGTCAACGACGTCGCCCCCGTCATGCTGGCCGCCGCCGAACGCTTCACCAACGAACTCCGCCCCGCCTAAGGCAGGTCCAAGCGTCCGGGCCAACACAGCCGACAGTCGACGGACGTGCAGCTGAACGGTGGGACCGACGCCGGAGGCGAAGCCCCACCGGGAAGACCTCGAAGCGGTGCCGCGCCCCCAGAAGAGGGTGCGGGCCGCGGGGCGTAGATGGCGATGAAACAGCCGCGCCCACGGTCACGTCCCGGGCAGCCAGCCCGGGACGTGGGTCCAGCCTTAGTCGACCGGTTCGCCTACCAGGACGGTGGGGCGGCCGCCGCGTTCCCAGGTGACGAAGTCGCCCGCGGCCCTCACGAGGGCGGCGGCGAGCCACAGCGCCATGCCCGTGTCGTCGACGATGCCGACGATGGGGAAGACGTCCGGGATGGCGTCGATCGGGGACACGATGTAGATGAGGCCGAGCGCGAGCAGTCCGAGCGTTCCGAACGACATGCCCTTGTACCGTCCGCGCAGGACGGCCTTCAGCATCCGCGGGACGGCGCGCATGCGCTCCCACAGGCCCGGTGCGTCGGGTTGGAGGGTCTCGCTGTAGATCTGCCAAGCCTGCCCGGCGGCGGCCGCGCTGCGCTTCCTGTCCACGGGTCCTCCTCGGCTAGGGGGCGCGCCCCCGCGGCGCCCACGACTCACTACGACGCGACAGACGCCCGAATTGTTCCAATAAGAGGTACATGAGGTCGGCCACAGCTCAGCGCGCGCTCAGGTTGGCCATGCTTTTCGCAGCGGTTTTCAGTTACCCGAAGTGAGTTCTACGTCACTCCGGTGACGATCCAGCCACGGTTCCCGCAGTCGGCTGCGAGTATGGGACGCGGGAACCTCGCTTGGTTCGCGGGATTCGCGCGATTCGCGGGAGGAGCGCCGCCTCCCTGGCCCGGCCGTCCAGCATCGTGGGAGCTGACCGACATGAGCGGCGACCATCCGCACGACCTGTCCCTGCCCCTGTACGGCACCGCGGCGGGCGTCGCCTATGTGGCGCTGCCGCCGACCGCCGTCGACGTGGTCGCCTCGGGGCCGACCCGGCTGATCGTCGCGTGGCCGGGGTTCGACCCGCCGCGGACGGCCGGTGCGCTGGCGGCCGCGGTGCCGATGACCGGCGTGCCCGCGTGGCGGGTCTTCCTCGACCTGCCCGGCGGCCCGTCCGGCGGCCTGGGCTCCGGCGCGATCCTGGAGAGCGAGGCGATCGAGGGCTACGGCGCGGCTGTGGAACGTGCCGTCGAGTCGCTGCCCGCCGTCGTCGCCGAACTCCGCGACGCCCTTGGCCTCCCGGACGGCGCGGACGGGCCAGGGAGCCCGGGCGGGCCGCTCGGGCTCGCCGGGTTCAGCGCGGGCGCCGCCGTCGCGCTGCTCGCGCTGGCGCGGAACGTCGTCCCGGTGACCACCGCCGCGCTCGTCGCGCCCGTCATCGCCCCCTCGCGCGTCGCGCGCGCGGTGGAGAAGCGCGCCGCGCGCGAGCGGACGTGGAGCGAGCAGGCCCGCGCGCTCGCCGACCGGCTCGACCTCGGCGCCCTGGCCCCCGACATCGCCGCGCGCGAGACCGCGCTGCTGCTCGTCGCGGGCGCCAAGGACCGGGTCGTCCCGCCCGGCGAGGTGACCGCGCTGTGCGACCGGCTGCGCGAGGCGGGCGCGCCCGCCGCGGAGTCTGTGACGCTGCGGATGGGGCACGCGCTGACGCCCGAGCCGGGCACCGAGGCGCTGCCCCCGATCACCGAGGCCGTACGGGTGGACGGCGTCCTCACCGACTGGTTCCGCGACCGGCTGGCCGAGCCCCGGCCGCGGCCGCCCGCCGACGTCCCGCCGATCAGGCTCCGCCTTCCCGAGCCGCCGGCCTCCGCGCCGGTGCCCGGTGACGAGCCGAAGCCGCGGGCGACGGCCGTCCACCCGAACTGACCGTCAGTCGCGGGCCAGCACCTGGTAGCGGACGGGGATCACGCCCGCGCCCGTCCCGCCGACCTGCTGCATCGCGGCCTTGGACAGGTCCAGGCAGCGGCCGCCCGCGTAGGGGCCCCGGTCGTTGATGCGGACGATGACCGACCGGCCGTTGTTGGTGTTGGTCACGCGCACCTTCGAGCCCATCGGCAGCGTCTTGTGCGCCGCCGTCAACTCGTTCGGGTTGAAGTGCTCGCCGCTCGCGGTCATCTGCCCCTCCCAGTAGTAGGAGGCCGTGCACGTGCCCGACTTCAGCACCTTGTAGGTCTTCTTCGCCGGCTTCTTCGCCTTCTTGCGCACCTTGGGCTTCGGCTTGACGCTCTCCTTCGGAGCGGGCGCCTCCGAGGGCTTGGCCGACGGCTCGGGAGAGCGCGTCCCGCCCCGGCTCGCCCGGGTCGGGGTGCTGCGCGGCGGGTCGGCGACTGGCGCGTTCACCTGCGGTGATGTCTGTGCGGCGCGGGCCGAGTCGGCGGAGCCGTCGCCGCTGAAGAGGACGAACGCGCCGGCCGCGAGAACGGCCACGGCGACGCCGGAAGCGATCAGGATCGTGCGAAAGCGAAATCGAGGGCTACCCACGAAGGAGTCCTTTGATCGGGGACAGGGCCCCGGACGCCCGGCGTTTGGTCACCGCCGTGTCGCGGTGGGCACGGGTGACCTCTCGTCCCCGTTTCCCTTACCGCTGGCCTGCTCATCAGGCGTGTCCGCGTCATCGCGGAACCGGCGTCCGGCAGGTGCGGCGGGAACGCTTTTTCACTTTTGGTCACCGTAGGCGCCGCACAAGTCCCAGACCGTACGTCGTGTCCGGCCTAGATCACGACACTGGGCCCTACTTTGTGGGGTTTATCACCCTCTTCTTTGCCCTCCGAAGCTGATCAACTCCATTGAGTCATCGGATTTGAAGATCGACTTTACTCGCCATGGAAGGCATGATCACAGCCCGATAACACGCACTCTGGGAGAAGCGAAACGGGGCGTTCCACGCAATGTGGAACGCCCCGTTCGGCGTTTTCCAGGGGCCCCGGGACCGGTTCGGCCCGGCCCGCGGCCCCTCGGGCTCTAGCCCACGTTGAGCACCTTGACCACCTGTCCGATGGTCTGCTGGACGCCGCCGACGCCGCTGGTCGCGGAGTTCGCGGTCTGGCTGAGCTGGCCGACCAGGTCGCCGCCCGGCGTCGGGCCGCGCATCGCGCGCCGTCCCGCGGGCGGGAACAGCATGGACGAGCTGACCGGGAGCCCGGCGGTGTCGGCGGAGCGGACCAGGCCCGGGACCTCCGGCACGCCGAGGATTCCGTCGCCCTGGGCGAGCGTCCCGTTCACGAACCGCCCGCCGGGGAGCGTGCTGGGCAGCGCGGGCGTGCCGCCGACCTGCGCTTTCCTCGCGTTCGCGGACCTGCCCGCGGGGTTGACGCCGGCCACGCCCAGCCGGTTGGTGACCTTGCTCGCCGTGGTGGCGACCTTCCCGGTCGTCTGGACGAGCTTCCCGGCGGGGTCGAGGGGCAAGGGCGCGGGCGTGTCCGCGTGCCGCTCGGCGCGCGGCTCGGCGTGGCGCCCGGCATGCCGGTCGGCATGTCGGTCGGCGTGCAGGCAGTCGCCCGGCTTCTTGTCCAGGGCGCCGAGCGGGAGGTCGGCGGCGCCGTCCAGCGTGCAGCCGACCGGCCCGTCACCTGGAGCGGAGGCGAGGCCCGCCGCGTACGCGGGCACGGTCGAGAGGACGAGCGCGCCGGTGAGGACGGAGACGCTGAGCATGCTTCTGGCGGATCGCTTCATTGTTTTCCCCGGTTGTCGGATAGACCCTGCGCGATGTGTGCGCCCGCGATTTCCCGGCGCACCGTCATCGGGGGACGTTAGTACACAAGAGCACCGCGCACAGGCGATGAGGGAATCCGTTGGGGGAGAAATAAAGATCTACGAGAATGAACCGTTGACATTGCGCTGGGTGTTACGTGCCGATAATTCCCGGCAAGCCGGAAATATTTAGCGGGAGAAAAGGCGCCACCCGGACCAAACGACGAGCGCGCCCCCGCGACATGCGGCGGAGCCCGGACATGCGAAGTGGACGGCCCCGGACGTGCCACGGGGGTGCCCCGGAGCCAGGCTCCGGGGCACCCCCGCCCTGTCCCGCGCGGCGCGCCGCTAGCTCGTGCCCCCGACCGCGATCGCCTCGTCGATCTCCTCCTTGCGGGCGGCCACCTCGGCCGCGTACCGCTCCTCGTCGATCTTCTCGGCGATCTCCTCGTCCTGGTGCATCAGCTCGTCCAGGCTCGCCTTGGCGTGGTCGAGCACGCCCATGTCGGTGTAGGCGGCCTGCACCTTCTCGCCCCACAGCCCGATATCGCGGACACAGGGCACGATCCGGGTGAACAGCAGCGACTGGTAAAGCTGGTACATCGGCGCGTTGTTCGTGTATTCCAGGCACCGCTCGACCGGCATGTCGAGCTGCTCGAAGATCTCGCGTCCCTGGAATCGGTCGCGCATCAGGTAGCAGCCCTCAACGATGAACTCCTCGCGTTCGGCGCGCTCCTTCTCGGTCAGTTCGGCGTAGTAGTCCTTGAGCGCGAGCCGACCGAACGCGACATGCCGCGCCTCGTCCTGCATGACGTACGCGAGCAGCTGCTTGACCAGCGGGTTCGTCGACAGGTCGCGGTAGACGCCGAACGCGGCGAGCGCGAGGCCCTCGATCATCACCTGCATGCCGAGGTAGGGCAGGTCCCAGCGGCTGTCCTCCAGCGACTCCGCGAGCAGCTTCGCGAGGTCCTGGTTGATCGGGTAGTACATCCCGATCTTCTCCTGGACGAACCGCCCGTACAGCTCGACGTGCCGCGCCTCGTCCATGACCTGGGTGGCGGCGTAGAACTTGGAGTCGAGGTCCGGGACGGACTGGACGATGCGCGCCGACACGTTCAGCGCGCCCTGCTCGCCGTGCAGGAACTGGCTGAACAGCCACGAACCCTGGTGGCGCCCGAACTCGTCACGTTCCTTTTGGGACATCTTTTCCCAGATGTCCGAGCCAAGCAGCGGGTTGAACTCGTCGGGGAGCCCGGCGACGTTCAGGGGATCGACCTCGATGTCCCAGTCGATGCGCTTCTGCGCGTCCCACTGCTTGTCCTTGCCCTTCTGGTACAGGCCGAGCAGCCGGTCGCGGCCGTCGTCGTACTCCCAGGAGAAGCGGGCCTGGCCCGCCATCTGGACGTTCCACGTGTCGGTCGTGACCGGCGTGGTGTAAAGGTCATGGGAACTCACGGGGGAAGCCTCCTCCGGGCGTGACGCCGCGCGGTCGCGACGCCGGGGGACGCGGGGTTGCGGGCTGTATTCCACCCTAGATGCTTTACATGTCTTCGTAACATGTAAAGCTCCGGCAAACCAGACCTATGCGAGGCCGTTTCACCTTCCGCGCCGCTCCCGCGCCGGCTTCCCCTGCCGCCCGCTCACCGTGCCTGAAGGGCGTCCAGCGCGACGGCCTGGGCGATCACCAGGCGGCGGTCGAGGCGCGGGTCCCGGATCTCGACGGCGTAGCGGTCGCGGAACCCGAACTTCTTCTCCACCGAGAACACGACTTGGTCGCCCGCGTAGAAGTCGAAGTGGTACGGCCAGGCGAACGGCAGTACGTCCACATAAGGGATGAACTGCCAGACCCGCCGCAGGAGCGCGACGGCCTTGTTGCGCTCGCTGCCGGTCGTCACGCCGAGCCCGGGCTGCTCCAGGTGCCAGGTGGAGGCGAGCAGCGACTTCTTGAAGTCCTTGCGGAAGACGCCGATCGGCTGCCCGGCGGCGTCGGTGACGTCGTAGGCGGAGGCGAGGTCGATGCGCTTGCGCGCCTTGAACCCGAGGAGCGGACGCGTCTTGCTGTCGTCGGCGTACAGGGTGACCTGCTCCTTGAACGCCATCCGCTTCTGCTGCGCGAAGGCGAGCATCTCGCCCTCGGAGCCGTCGGGGTTCTCGGCGTGCACCTCGTACTGGTTCACCATGAACCGCAGCCGCTGCCGCACCAGCAGGCGGTGCTGCGTCTGGAGCCGCTCGTCGTCCAGTGAACTCACCCATCCTGATCGTGATTTTGGGAATCAAAGGCGGAGTCTGCCACAAAACATCCGTTTAAGGTGACAATTCGTCCCAGGTGGGACAGAGGTACTCCGCCTCGCCTTCGGGAGCGGCGCGGGTCAGGACTCGCGGATATGGGAGGCCAGGTAGCCGTGGATCAGGCGCTCGGCCTCGGCGACGATCTCGGGGTCGCCGTCCGGGTCGCGGCGGAACGCCATCTTCAGGACGGCGTCGCCGGCCTCCACCGCTATGGCGAGCGCGGTCGCGAGGCCCGGGGTGTCCTGGACGCCGAACGTCTCGGTGATCATCATGCGCAGCCGTCCGGCGACGACGGCGTTGTTGTCGGCGTCGGAGTCGAGCAGGTTGACGTCCGCGACGTCGCCGAACCGCAGGACGCGGAAACCCGGGAGGGTCCGGTGCATCTCCACGAAGATGTCGATGATCGCGCCGACCGTGTCGGACCAGTCCTCGAAGGTGCCCTCGGCGAGCGTCCTGGAGATCCGTTCGCCGAAGACCTCCAGGTTGCGCAGCGCGAGCGCCTGGGCGACCGCGCGCTTGTCGGGGAAGAACTGGTAGACCGAGCCGATCGCGACCTCGGCACGCTGCGCGATGCGCGTGGTGGTGAGGCCGTCGTAACCGTCCTCGTCGAGGATGTCCGCGCACGCGTCGAGCATCCGTTGGACGCGTTCGGCACTGCGGCGCTGGGCGGGGAGGCGGCGGAGCGGGGTCCGGATTTCGGTCACCCGACCATTGTCACCCGAGCCGGACACGCCATGGCAGGCCACGACCACCATCCCGTCCTCGCGGACACCGGACTCTTCCGGTCAGAACACCACAAGACCCAAAATCCCGAGTGATGTTCGCATTCGGTGGGGATAGGGGACAGGCCGCCGGGCGGGGACGGGAGGGTGCGAGGATGGCGCCATGGAGTCGTTGGACGAGGTCCGCGCACGGATCGACGCGCTCGACGGCGAGCTGGTGCGCCTGCTCGCCGAGCGGCAGGAACTGGTGCGCGCGGCCGCCGCGTTCAAGCGGGACGAGCAGGCCGTCCGCGCCCCCGGCCGGGTGGAGGCCGTCGTCGCGCTGGCACGTGAGCGGGCGGAGGCGGGCGGGCTGGCCCCGGACGTCGCCGAGGCGGTGTGGCGGGCGATGATCGGCGCCTTCATCGAGCTTGAGCTGGACGAGCACACCGCCCGCTCCGACCGGTAAACGCCGCGCCCGGCGTTAGGCGTCCAGGACGGCCAGTTCGACGCGGGCGAGCGCGTCAGGGTCTTTGACCACGGTGAACGCGGCGACCCGTCCGTCCTGGACCTCGATCCGCAGGACGAGCAGCAGCCGCCCGCGCGGCGCGACGACGAGCCCGACCGCGCCGTCCACGAGCGCGGGACGGGCCACCCGCGCCAGCCCGCCGTTGGTGAGCGTCTCGCGCGCGACGTGTTCGGCGCCGCGCATCACGGCCGCGCCGTCCCGCCTGACCACGTCGGGTGCCAGCACGGCGAGGAGGCCGTCGAGGTCCCCGGCGCGGGACGCGGCGAGGAAGGCCTCCACCACCTCCCGCTGCCGGGCGAGATCGCCCGCCGGGACCGTCGCGGCGCCCTGGACGCGGGCGCGGGCCCGGCTCGCCAGCTTCTTCGCGGCGACCGGTGACCGTCCGACGATCTCGGCGATCTCCGCGAACGGCACAGCGAACAGGTCATGCAGGACGAACGCGACACGCTCGGCGGGCCCGAGCCTGTCCAGGACGACCAGCAGCGCGAGCCCGACCGAGTCGGCGAGCACCGCCGCGTCCTCGGGGTCGGCCGCGCCGTCCGGGACCGTGACGAGTTCGGCCAGGTCGCAGGGGTCCTCGGGACGGCGCTTGCGCGAGCGCAGCACGTCGAGGCAGACCCGGCCGACGATCGTGGTCAGCCAGCCGGTCAGGTTCGCGACGTCGCCGGACCCGGCCCGGTCGGCGCGCAGCCACGCCTCCTGGAGCGCGTCGTCGGCCTCGTCCGCCGAACCGAGCATGCGGAACGCGACCGCCCGCAGATGCCCGCGCGCCCGGTCGAAATGGTCGGCCAGTTCGGCCCGCTCGTCCATCGGTCACCTTCCCTCGCCACCTGCCGTCATATCAGTGAGGAGAACGACGAACGAACGAGGAAGCCGACCCGCCCCCATGCTAGCGGCGCCCGCCGCCGGGCCGGGCGCGCGGATCGGCCCGGCCATTCTGCGAGGACGACGTGACCCTGCTCCACCTTGATTCAAGCCATTCCAGCGACTCGGTCACCCGAAGGCTGACCAGGATTTTCGCCGACGCCTGGACGGCGTCGAACGGCCATGCCGGATACCGCCGCCGGAACCTCGCCGCCGACCCGGTCGCGCCGATCACCGCGGCCTACTGCACGCTCGGACGCCGCGTGGAGAGCCACGGGCTCGTCCCGCCGGAGAAGGTCGCCGCCCTGGTCGAGGGGCCGGCCGAGCAACGCGAATGGGACCTGACCCTCCCGCTGATAAAGGAGGTGCACGCCGCCGACACCCTTCTGCTCGGCGTCCCGATGTACAACTTCTCGGTGCCCGCGTCGCTGAAGGCGTGGATCGACCGGATCACCTTCCCCGGCGCCTACATGGAGGACCGGCTGCGCGGCACCCGCGCCGTCGTCGTCACCGCGCGCGGCGGCGCCTACGGCCCCGGGACTCCCAACGAGGCCCTCGATTTCCAGGAGCCCTACCTGCGCGCCTATTTCGGGAGGCTCGGGCTCAACGAGGACGGCATCCATTTCGTCCACGCGGAGATGACGCTGACCGACATCGTCCCGCACCTGGCCCGCTTCAAGAAGCTGACGGCCGACTCCCTAGCAGCGGCCCAGGAAAAGGCGAAGACCCTGGGCGCCACGCTCTGAGCCATTGCCCCGGGCGCTGCCTCCGCGCCGCATCCGCTCGGGTCCTCGTCCCCGCTCAAGGTCGCAGGCGACCGTTCCGAGGACCCGAGCCTGACCGCGGCCGGCCCGCCGGTCAGATCAGCGAACCGCCGGTCGCGTCGATCACCTGCCCGGTGATCCAGCGCGCGTCGTCGGACGCGAGGAACGCGACGACGTCGGCGATGTCGCGCGGCTCCCCTACGCGTCCGAGCGCCGAGATCGCGGCCGACTGCGCCCACGCCTCCTCGTTGCCGCGCAACCAGTCGGCGTTCATGTCGGTGTCGACGAAGCCGGGCGCCACCGAGTTGGCGGTGATCCCGCGCGGGCCGAGCAGTTTGGCCAGGTGGAGCGTGACATTGTCCATCGCGCTCTTGGTGGGCGCGTAGGCGATGATGTTCGGCATCGCCAGCCGGGCCGCCCCGCTGGAGATGTTGATGATCCGGCCGCCGTCCCGCATCCGCTTGACCGCCTCCTGGATGATGAAGAACGGCGTCCGGACGTTCACCGCGAAGACCTCGTCGAACTCCTCCTCGGTGACCGAGGCGAGGTCCTGGTTGCTTCCCTTGGCCGCGTTGTTGACGACGATGTCCACACCCGCGCGCGGCGTCTGCGCGTCGAACGCCTCCCAGAGCCGTGCCGCGTCGCCGCGCCGCCCGAACTCGGCCTGGATCGCGAACGCCTCGCCGCCGCCCTCGCGGATCCGGCCGACGACCTCGTCGGCCTCCTTGCTCGCCTGGGCGTAGGTGAGCGCGACCAGCGCGCCGTCACGTCCGAGCCGCTCGGCGATGGCCCGTCCGATGCCCCGGCTACCCCCGGTGACCAGCGCGACCTTGCCGTCCAGTGCTCCCATCACGGGCCTCCCTTTTTCTTGAACGATCACTCAAGAAGTACCGTAGCACACTTTTTTGAGCGAACGCTCTACAATGGGTTCATGAGCAGAACAGGCGCCACCCGGGGCCGCCCCCGCGGCTTCGACCGCGACGCCGCGCTCGCCCAGGCCACCCGGTTGTTCTGGGAGCGCGGCTACGAGGCCACGTCCGTGGGCGAGCTGACCGCGGCGATGGGGATCAGGCCGGGCAGCCTCTACGCGGCCTTCGGCGACAAGAAGTCGCTGTTCAAGGAGGTCGTCCTCGCCTACGGCGAGTGCCCCAGCGGGGCCTTCATGGGCGCCGCGCTCCAGGAGGAGCCCACCGCCCGCCAGGCGATCGCCCGCCTCCTGCGCGAGGCCGCCGAGATCTACACCGACCCGTCCCACCCAGCGGGCTGCCTGACGATCAGCGCGGCCACCAACGTCAGCCCCCAGGACGACGAGGTCGCCACGTTCCTCCGCGACCTGCGCGCCGCCTCACTCCAGAAATTCGAGGACCGCTTCCGCGCGGCCCAGAAAGACGGCGAACTACCCCCGGACGTCGACCCCCGCGCTCTGGCCCGCTTCTACGCGACGGTCGTCCTCGGCATCTCCCAACGCGCCCGCGACGGAGCCGACGCCGCCGAACTGGCCCAGACCGCCGAGTTCGCCCTGGCGGCCTGGCCCAGCTGAGACTCAGCCGGCGACGCCGAACGGATTGTCGACGACGTACCGCCAGTACCCATCGTCCCCACGCCGCGCGACGTCGGTGGCGGTCCCCTCGATATGGACGGGCCTCCCGTCCGTCGCGGTGCCCTCGATGATCCAGTCCACGATCAACAACGCGACATCGCCCGCCGTGTAGACATGCCGCGGGTTCACCTTGATCGGTACCCCCATCCCCACGAACTGGGCATTGGCGTCATGCGCCAGCTGCCCGGTCACGGGCGCCCCCGGTCCGGGAACGAACACCGCCCCCTCCTCATAGACCTCCGCCACCGCCTCGGGATCGCCGCTGTTGAACCGCTCGGCGAACACCGCGGGCACATCCTCGGGACGAACGGCCAGCCTCCGCGCCATCAGCGCACACGTCCTCTCACCAGGTAGAAATCACTGAGCCACGGCAACGCTAGGAGGCCCCCTCGTGACTCACCAAACGGTTCGCCGCCCCCGTCCGGGCCTGCCCGACGACCCGCACGGGCACACCCCCGAACCGTCCCCGTCCTGCCCCGTGGAAGTCGCCCTCACCGCCCTGAAAGGCCGCTGGACGACGCTGGTGATCCGCGAACTGCTCCGCGGCGAGCACACCTTCACCGAACTCCGCGAAGCGCTGCCCGCGCTCTCCGACAAGGTCCTCTCCGACCGCCTGGCCCACCTCACCGAAACCGGCGTGGTCACCCGCCGCCGCGAACCCGCCTGGCCGTCCCGCACCCACTACGAACTAACCCCCAGCGGCAAGCGCCTCGGCCCCGTCCTCCAATCCCTATGGAACTGGGGCACCGCCCACCCTCACCAAGAGCCGAGCACCGCCGCCGCCCACTGACCCGCCTCGTCGACCAGGGCAAGCTCGTCTTCAGTCAATGAGCGCATGGCGTCCGGACTGAGCCGGAGAAGGACCACATGGCCCTTCACGCGAATCCTGGCTTCGACCACCGTCCTGTACCCGGCGGCGCCAGTGAACGAGTAGGTGGTGACCTTTTCGGGCCTACCGTGGTTGTTGCGCACGATTTCGTCCTCGACCCGCAACCGCAGCGTCCCATAGGGCGGCAGCTGAACGTAGCTGTCTCGGCACTTCCGTACGACCTTGGTCGACATGAGCTTCGCGGCCCCGGCGTCCGGCAGGTTCACGACGACCTCCTGCACGATGAGCGAACGCTTCTGATCCATCCACAGGGCGATGGACGCCCGCCTGCCGAGAGGTCCGACCGCTGCTTTGACCAGAGCGGAGGGCGTCATACCCCACAGACACACGTCCGGCTTCTCTGCCCCCTGCAAGAAGTTGGCCATCAGCCCATCGAAGTAGCCCGCCTTCGGGCCGTACTGCGGCACGTTCGGCTTTACGGGCCTAGGCGGCACAGGCAACAGCGCCTCCGCCACCGGCTCCAATGGGGTGCCGGAAACCGACGACGGCGCAGGCCGCCCAGCCTTCTCACCCCCGCCCCCGCAGCCAGAAACGACGAGCGTTACACCAACAACACCGAACGCAACAACCCGCACCAACATGCGTCAACCCTAGCGATCTACACCTCCAGGCCAGCGAGAATCGGAACATCCACAGTCCCGCACGGATTCAAAGCTGATAAACGACCGGAGGTACAGGCCCGTCCTTGGTGACGAGCCGCACGTCATGCGGGGGGAATGTCGGCAGGCTGGCACCGTGTCCGACGAAGCCCCTCTGACGTTGTGTGGTGAAGCTCAGCGGGAGTACGGCGCCCATCCCCACGGCGGAAACACCGATCAGGAAGGAGGCCATATCATCCGTTACGTCAATCAGAACTAGGGCGAGAACCATAGAGACCACCGAGATGCCGAAGGCGACGCACCCACCGACAAGTCCAACAACCACCCTGCGACGAGTGGCGGCGACGCTTTGCACGGTGTAGTTCAGCGCCCTGCCGCACACCGGACACCGGACCGACCAGCGACGCGCAGGAGCACCGTCCGCAGGCCTTTCGACCAGGTAGCGCCTGCCTTCGTACCTCTGGTACCCCATCCTCCAGGAGTAGCGCATGCGATGGGAAACGAGCGTCCACTGCTTCTGCTCCAGCGGCTGCTCGAAGACTATGGCCATCAGAGCGCTCCCTAAAGCCGGCGATCGCGACGAAAGTGTTTATCGCTGCGAGGGAGATCAACGTCCATTATCCGAGTTGCCGTCGGGACCCCTCCCGCGCCACCCCGGGGCGGAGTCGGCAACCTGCTTCTGACCAGCGGGGGTACGGTTCTGATCATGACGGTGGTGCGGTCGCTGGTGCTGTTCGCGTTGGCGGCGGTCGCGGAGATCGGCGGGGCCTGGCTGGTCTGGCAGGGGGTGCGCGAGCACCAGGGCGCCTGGTGGATCGGCGCCGGGATCGTCGCGCTGGGAGTGTACGGATTCGTGGCCACATTGCAGCCCGAGGCGAATTTCGGCCGGATTCTGGCCGCGTATGGCGGCGTTTTCGTCGCCGGGTCGCTGGCGTGGGGCATGGTGATGGACGGTTTCCGCCCCGACCGCTGGGACGTCATCGGCGCCGCCGTCTGCCTGGCCGGAGTTCTCCTCATCATGTACGCCCCGCGCGGCTAGCGGAAACGCAGGCCGTGGGCGGGGCGGATAGAGTCCCCGCAGGGCGGGGGCGGCGCGCGGCGGCCGTCCGTGCTCGACGATGGGAGGGGTGGCCTGTGGCCGGGACGGACGGGCATTGGGTCGTGCGGATCGTCGAGGCCGACCAGGGGTTCCCCGAGGTGGTGTTGCAGAGTTGGCGCTGGTACGCGCGGTCCGCCACCCGGGCGCGCTTCAGCTATTACGGGCTCGAACTGTCGAGCCTGCTGGTCGCGGCGACGATTCCCGTGTCGGCCGTCGTGTGGAAGAGCTCGACGGTCG
Organism: Actinomadura terrae; assembly: GCF_022751215.1. GTDB lineage: Bacteria > Actinomycetota > Actinomycetes > Streptosporangiales > Streptosporangiaceae > Spirillospora > Spirillospora terrae. The sequence continues at coordinate 602,670 of NZ_JAICDG010000004.1, forward strand.
CGGCGGTTCTCGGGGCTGTTCTGGTCCTCGTCACCGGTATCCGTCAGGTTGTGGGGTGGCACGAGAACTGGATGAGCTTCTCGCAGACGCGGCACCAGATCGAGAAGGAGATCGCGCTCTACGACATGAAGCACGGCCCCTACGGGCAGGCGGAGGACCCGCGGGCGCTCCTTTGCGCGACGGTGCTGGAGATCGCCGAGGGCGAGGGGCAGCGGTGGACGGCGCGGCGGGCGCAGGCCTCCGCCGCGCCGCCGGTGCTGCCGCCCGCGCCGAATCAGCCCCAGTAGGAGGCGCGGAGGGAGTCCTCCGTCGTGCCCTGCCAGGCCACGAAGCCGTCGGGACGCACGAGCACCACGCCGTCGGTGTCGAGGGTGTGGACGTGCGGGTTCAGGTGGGCGGCCGCCCGCCAGTCGGAGATGTTCCGGCCGCTGAACAGGGTCCAGTGGGAGCCGATCAGGTCGAGGGTGGAGACGGAGTCGTCCACCCAGCGGTGCGGGAAGCGGTGGCCTGGGCGGACGGCGTCGTCCAGGACGTCCGGCGCGGGGTCGTGGGGGGTAGGTGTAGCACATCATCGCGCGCAGGTAGTCGACGGCGATCGTCGCCGATCGTGGCCCGGAGCAGCGCGACGGCCTCGGATTCCGAGGTCGGCGCGGAAGAACGCGGTGTCGAGGTGTGCGATGGCCTCCCGATCGGGGACGGTGATGCCGAGGTGCCCGCGGACGTCGCTGTTCGCCCCATCGGCGCCGACGACGTATTCGGCCCTGATCTGCCATTCCTCGCCCGAGGCGTCGACGGCGTGTGCGCGCACGTGGTCGGGGCCGGGGACGAGATCCACCAGCCGGACGCCGAATCGCGCCTCGCCGCCACGGCGGCGCAGTTCCCGCAGCGCCAGACCCCTGGATCTGGTCATGCGTCAGGATCAGGCGGGAATTCACCGGGCTACAGGTCTCCAGCATCGCGGCGTAACGCGCCGGTGGGCCCGACCGGTGAAGGGTGACGCCCAGGCCGCTGGTCTTGAACACCGTCCGCATCGGGGGGCCGCCCTCGAATCCGAGTTCGTCCAGCGCCGGGCCGAGGCCGATGGAGCGGAACACCTCCAGCGTGCGGAGTGACGTGCTCGCCCGCGGCACCGGCCCACCACTAGCACCGGCGCATCGTCAGTTCGCATCTGCCCACCCCTTTCTGATCGGTGTCCACCCTGCGCGCTCAAGTTCACTTGAGTGCAAGATGGGACCATGGAGAAGGACCGTTACTCGATCAGTGAGGTCTCGCGCTGTTTCGGCGTGCCGATTTCGACCCTGCGGTACTACGACGACCTGGGCCTGCTCCCGTCCCCCGGACGCAAGGGGAATGTCCGCCACTACGGCCACGCGGAACTGCGGCGGCTCGCGCTCATCCAGCGGCTGCACCATCGCGGGCTGGTCAGCCTGGCCGACACCGCCGCGCTGATCTCCGAGCGTCCGGCGGCGGACGAGCCGTCGGGCCGCGCCGTGCTGACCGCCTCGATCGAGACGATCAGGGCCCGGATCGAGGATCTGCGGACCGCGCAGGAGCTGCTGGAACACCTGCTGACCTGCCCCCGAACCGACCCGGTGCGCGACTGCGCCGAGCTGCGCGTCGAGCTCGACAAGGCCGTCGAGGAGGGCCTCGGCGAGCTCGACGAGTGAACCACCGGACGCGGCGCATCGACCTTGGTCGCTATCGGGGGCGGGACGGCCGACCCTACGTTGGCCCGCATGAACAGTCCGAAGTCCTATGACGGGTTGTCGGCGGTGGTCTTCCTCGTCGGGCTGCACGAGGGCGTGATGCCGTTCGTCGCGAAACTGTGGGACGGCAAGCCGAAACTGTCGCTTCCGACGCGGCTGCCGAGCCCCGCGTGGTGGCTGGTGTCGGCGTCGGTCATCGTCGTCGGATTTCTGCTGCTGTGGTGGATCGACTCGGCGAAGAAGCGCCGTTTCCCCGACACCTGATGGCCGGATCACATCCCCGGCGGCCTCGGAGCCCGGACTTTGAGCGTGTGGTCGGCGGCGTCCCACAGAAAACGAACCGTATGGACGGGATCGACGCCGAACGTTCCGCCCGCCATGAAGACGAGGTTGCAGTAATGGCAGTAGTCGAGCAGCGGCCATAACCGCCGGACGGTCTGGTACACCCATCCGGCCGTCCGCCATTGCCTGCGCACCTCCCCCGAGGACGCCAGCAGGACGAGCCCGACGATGAGCACGAGCAGCCCGAGCGTCGACATCGCCGCCCCGACCTGGGCCGCCGCCGCGTCCCGCCGGTTCTCGGGGTCGGACGTGGAGCCGAGGCCCGCGATGAACAGGATGAGCCCGACGACGATGCAGGCCCGGTACGCCTTGATCTGGCCCGGCATGGGCGGAGGGGCGGGCAGGCACAGGAGGCCGGACAGCGGTCGCATCCCGCGTCCCACGATCGCGTGGGCCCGCTCGACCCGGTCGGCCGACCGGCAACGCGGACAGATGTCCATCTCGGCCCCATTCCTGCCGGTGCCCGGCGTCGGGATGCGGGACGAGCAGCCTCACATGGACGGCTCGGGACCCGTCCCGCCCGCATGCGAGAAGGCCGGGTGCGCCCTTTTCACCCGGCCTTCTCGCCCGTGACGTTCGCTAGCGGGGTTGGAGTCCGGCGCGGAGGCGGTCGCCGGCGCGACGTCCCCTGCGGGCCAGGGCGCGCGTCGCCGACGGGGACACGCGTGCCAGCACACCGGCCGCACGCGCCTCGACGCCGACGGGCACGACCGGCGCGTCCCGCCGGACGGCGCGCAGGATCGCGTTAGCGACCTTCTCCGGGGGGTGGCCCCGGCGCTCGAACGTCCCGGCCACGCGGTCGCGGAGCGCGGCGACGGCCGCCGGGGGCAGGCTGACGAAGTCCGTCCGGCCGACCATGCCGGTGTCGATCACGCCGGGGCAGATCGTGGTCACGCCGATGCCGTGCCGTTCCAGGTCGGCGCGCAGGCACGCGCCGAGGTGCAGGACGGCGGCCTTTGTCGCGCCATAGGCGGGCATGTCCGCACTCGGCCCGAACGCCGCCATCGACGCCACGTTGACCAGGTGGCCGCCCTCGCCGCGCTCGACCATCTGCCGCCCGAACAGGCGGCAGCCTCGGTAGACGCCGTCCAGGTTGATGGATCGGACGCGGGCCCAGTCGTCCTCGGACGTCTCCAGCAGCGAGCCCGCCATCGCGATACCCGCGTTGTTCACGACCACGTCGGGGACGCCGTAGGCGTCGCGGACGTATGCGGCGAAAGCCTCCATGTCCGAAGCGTTCGCCACGTCCACCCGGTGCGGGTGGGCCTGCTCGCCGATCTCGGACGCCGTGCGGCGCGCGGCGGCCTCGTCGATGTCGGCGACGATGACGCGGGCGCCCTCGGCGGCGAACGCGCGGGCGGTCGCGCGGCCGATGCCGTTGCCCGCGCCGGTGACGACGACGAGCTCGCCGCCGAAGTCGCGGTCCGGTTCCCCGGCGGCGCGGGCGGCGGCGAGCGCCGGGGTCTCCGGGGCGCCCCCGATGTGCTCGGCGAACTCGGCGACCCAGCGGGCGACCAGGTCGGGGTGGCTGCGCGCCACCCAGTGCCCGGCGGGCGCGCGCCGCACGTAGAGGCGGGCGACCGGGCCGCGCGCCGACAGCAGCAGCGGCTGCGAGCCGTACCGGTCCTTGATCGGGACGATCAGCTGGACGGGCACGTCCGTGCTCCCGTCCCCCTCCGCCTTGGCGTCGCGGCCCAGGTTCGCGCGGTACAGGCCGAGGCCGTTGACCGCGTCCTGCGGAAGCGTGTCGGCCGGGTGGCCGGGACGCGGATCGGCGCCCTCGCGCATCCGCATCCCGCGCGCGAACGCCGCCGCGAGCCCGCGCGCCATCAGCTCGCCGACGCGCGGCGCCCGCAGCACCGGCATGTAGACGCTGCGCCGCGCCTGCTCGATGACGTCCGCGACGCCGCGCGGCCCCGACCGGAGCGACCGCCGCACCCACTGCGCCATGTGCCGCCGATCGGGCCCCGAGATCGAGGTGTAGGACGCGATACGGCCGCGCAACCGGTCGCCGATCACGGCCTCCCAGCCGAGCACCGAGCCCCAGTCGTGGCCGACCAGGTGCACGGGCTCGTCCGCGCCGACCCCGTCCAGGACGGCGCCGAGGTCGCCGACGAGCGCGTCCAGCCCGTAGTCGAGCGGGTCCCGGGGCGCGGTCGAGGCGCCCGCGCCGCGCAGGTCGTAGGTGACCACGCGAAACCGGCCCGTCAGCCGGTCCGCGACCTCGTCCCATACCGCGCCGGTATCGGGATACCCGTGGACGAGGACCACCGTCGGCCGGTCGCCCCCGCCCCGCTCGCGCACCGCCAGCTCGATCTCTCCCGACTTCACCCGGAACTCCCGCACAGCCCTCTCCCACTCCAGAAGGTGCCGCCCAGGAGAAACCTACGCCTGTCCGGTCCAATGCGTGTTATCCGCACGGAACAATCGATGTCACCGGACGGGCTGCCGCAGGATCACGCGGATCTTCTCCGGGTCCTCCTCGCGCGGATCGGTCAGGTAGACCTCGTGGTGCAGCCCGTTCGGGACGAGACCCTCGTCTTTCATCAGCTTGTCCATGCGGGCGAGGCTCGCGGGCTCGTCCGAGTACGGTCCGCTATGCAGGATCTGCACGCAGCGCCCATCCGTGAACGTCACCTGCTGGACGCGCGCCGCGGACGGCACTCCAGGTCGCACCGCCTCCCGCGCCCGCTCCACCGCCCCCGGCGCGACGTCCCCGGTGAGGCGCAGGAACAGGTGCCACCGCCATTCCTCGCGCGGGACGTCGAACGGCGACCGCTCGTCCTCCACCCACCAGCGCCCCTCCAGCGGAACCATCGGTGCGTCGAGCGCGCCCATCACCGCGTACAGGGCCGCGACGCTCGCGGAGTAGGCGGCGCCGCCCGGCTCGCCCTGGCCGGAGACGGCCAGGCCCGAGGCCGGACCGAACTCCGCGATCTCCGGCGCTTCGGCCGCTTCGTACACGTTCATCACGCATCCTCCAGTCGGATCAACACCCGGGTTCGCAGGCGCTCGGGCTCGGTGGTCGCGGGATCGTCCAGATAGACCTCCCGCACCGGACCGCCGGGCGCGTGCCCGTGGTCGCCGATCCACGCCAGCACCCCGTAGACCGTGAGCTGGATCTCCTCGTAGGGGCCGACGTGCGTCGCACCGGCGAACAGGCCGCCGGGCAGCAGGTCGCCGCCGTCCGCCGCCTCCATCGCCACGCGGACGTCGAACTCGTCGGCCAGGTCCAGGGGGAACAGCCCGACCAGCGCCCCTTCCAGCGTCCCGCCGGCCAGAAGCCGCGCCACGCACGCCGAGGTCGCCCTCGCGATCGTGGTCGGCGTCGCCGCCTCGACCGCGAACCGCACCCGCCGCGCGGGCTCCCGGACCGTCGCCACCCGCGCCTCCGGCAGCCCCTCGGCCAGCACGCGGTCGAGGAGCGCCAGCGCGCGACGGCGCTGGACCAGGTCGTCCTCCATCCGGTCGCGTGCCTCGCGCAGGGCGTCCGCCGCGTCCCCGGACAGGACGCGCGCCACGGCCGGTAGCGGCACGTCGAGCGTCCGGAGCAGCCCGATCGACAGCGCGTCACGCGCCTGGTCGGCGCGGTAGTAGCGGTAACCGGACGCGGGGTCGATCCAGGCCGGTGCGAGTAGCCCGAGGTCGTCGTAGTTGCGCAGCTGCTTGACGCTCAGCCTGCACAGCCGCGCGAACCGTCCGATGGGCAGGAGATCTTCGCTCACACCCACAGCCTTGCCCCTCCCCTAAGGGGAGAGTCCAATCAGGGGCGCGCTTGCAGGCCGGTGCATCCGCGCAGGCCGTTCCAGCGCTTGGCCTCGGCCGTCGCGGCGGCGCCCTTCAGCGGGATCGGGAGGCCGCCGGAGATGCGGGCGGGCTTCCACTTGTCGGCCGTGATCTTGCCGTTCTGGACGCGCAGCAGCAGCACGCCCGAGTTGGCCGTCTGCCCCGACGCGGACGAGAACACGAAGTTGCCCATGCCGTAGTGGACGTACTTGCCGTTCAGGTAACCGCCGCCCAGCGGGACGTGCGCGTGGCCGCCGACGACGATGTCCGCGCCCGCCGCGACGAGCTCGCGGGCGAGTTCCTGCTGGCGCGGCAGCGGGCACGCCTTCAGCTCCTGCCCCCAGTGCAGGTGGACGATCACGACGTCGGACCCCTTGCGGGCCTCCTTCACCGCCTGCACCATCCGGGGCACGTTCTTCGCGGACGCGAGGCCGCCCTTGGCATCGGTCGCCGTCCACGCCTCGACCAGGTTGTCGTCCAGCACCTGCGTCGCGCCGACGATCGCGATCCGGTTGCCCTTCACCGTCGTCCGGTACGGCCGGTACGCCTCGTCCGCGTTCCTGCCGATGCCGACGACCGGGAACCCGGTGCGCCTGATCGCGGCGAGCGTGTCGCGGAGGCCGCCCTCCATGTAGTCCATGCCGTGGTTGTTGGCCATGGACGTCACGTCCACCCCCGCGCCCTTGAGCGCCGCGAACGCCGACGGCGGGGCGCGGAAGGTGAACTCCTTGCCGGGCGCGGGCGACCCGCCGGTGGTGATCGCCGTCTCCAGGTTGACCATCGCGAGGTCCGCGCTGCGCAGCTGCGCCGCGACCGGGCCGAGCGCCGTCCTCGGGCTGGCGAGACGCGAGCGGAGCTGCCCCTCGAAGTGGGTGTCGCCGCCGAACGCGATGATGATCGGCTTCTTGGCGGGCGCCGCCTCCGGGCTCACCGACTTCTCCGCCGGACGGGACGCGGCGCGCGGCGTCGCCCCCTGCGCCTCCTTGTCCCCGGACCCGCCGGAGCCGCCGCACGCGGCCGCGACCAGCACCGTCACCCCGGCGACGGCGGTGACCGCGAGCGTGTTCCCCCGCATCGGACCTCCCTGTTCGACTCGGGCCCAGCATGACAGAAACCGCCCGTAGCACCCAGAGGCGCCCGCATGTAACAACCGTCCGATGATTCACATGAAACCCACGCTTAGCGGGAGGACGCCCGCGCCCGCCCACCAGCGGGAATGATCATGGCAATGCCTTGACGAGACACGGCCCGCCACATCAGGGACTCGCCTTGACATCGGTACAGCGGGCGGCACCCGGGGGCGTCAGGGGGCGGCTTTGACGTCGGCGCAGCGGCGCAGGCCCTCCCACTGCGCGCGGGCCTCCTGCGCGGCGGCGCCCGACAGCGGCTGCGGGACGCCGCCGGAGATCTCGGCCGGGGCCCAGTCGGCCCGCGTGACCCGCCTCTCCTTCGCGGACGGGTCGAACGTCAACGTCAGCACGCCGCTCTGCGCCGTCCGCCCGGAGGAGTTGTAGAAGACGAAGTTGCCGAGCCCGTAGTGGACGTACTTGCCCTTCAGGTAACCGCCCGCGAGCAGGACGTGCGCGTGGCTGCCGACGATCGCGTCCGCCCCGGCGTCGGCGAGCTGTGAGGCGAGCTGCCGCTGGACGGGTGTCGCGCACGAGTTCAGCTCCTGCCCCCAGTGCAGGTCGACGATCACCACGTCGGCGTCCTCGCGCGCCTCCTTCACGGCCTGGACGAGGCGCGGCGCGTCCTTCGCGGACGCGAGGCCCGGCTTGGCGTCCGTCGCCGTCCACGCCTGGACGAGGTTGTCGTCCAGCACCTGGGTCGCGCCGATCACCGCGACCTTCGCGCCGTTGACCGTGGTCCGGTAGGGACGGAACGCCTCGGCGGCGGTGCGTCCGATGCCGACGACCGGGAACCCGGCCTGCTTTCCAGCGGCGAGGGAGTCCTGAAGGCCTGTGTCGCCGTAGTCCATGCCGTGGTTGTTGGCCATCGTCGCCACGTCCACCCCGGCGGACCGGAGCGCGCGGAACGCCGACGGCGGCGCCCGGAACGTGAACTGCTTCGGCGCCGGGGTGCCGCCCCCGGTGACCGCCGTCTCCAGATTGACCATGGCGAGGTCGGCGCGCTTCAGGTTGCCCGCGACCGGGCCGAGCGCGGTGTCGGGGGACGCGTCGAGCCGGGCCCGCAGCTCGCCCTCGAAGTGCACGTCACCGCCGAAAGCGACGGTGAACGGTTTGCCCGCGGGCCGCTTGCCCTCCCCCGATCCGGCGGCGTCGGCGAGCGCGCCGCACCCGGCCGTGGCCAGCGTTACCGCCGTTACCAGCGCCAGCAGTGGCGACCCCGGCAGGGCGAACGCCCGTCTCGTCCCACGTCCGGTCCCCATGTCCGCCTCCCGCGTGTTTGTGCCTGCTTGGACTCGGGTGATCAAGCGAAGGTTCGCGCTCGGTCCCGCGACCAGGGCCGGAGGAGATCAAACCGGCAGAGTTCCAAAACTTGAGTCACTCAAGTTAAGCGGATAGGTTGGGTTCACCCCGAACAAACCATCCAGACGACCCGAACGGCTCAGACGCCCCACAGCGCCGACGGAGCGAGGAGAACCGCGCCATGTCCGACAGGCCCACCACCACGAACGACTCCGGAAACCCCGCGCCGAGCGACGAGCACTCGCAGTCCGTGGGGCCGAACGGCCCGCTGCTGATGCAGGACCACTACCTCATCCAGAAGATGGCGCACTTCAACCGCGAGCGCGTGCCCGAGCGGGTCGTCCACGCCAAGGGCGGCGGCGCGTACGGGGTCCTGGAGATCACCGAGGACGTCAGCCAGTTCACCAAGGCCAAGCTGTTCCAGAAGGGCGCGCGGACCGAGTCGATCGTGCGCTTCAGCACGGTCGCGGGCGAACTCGGCAGCGCCGACACCGCGCGCGACCCGCGCGGCTTCGCGATCAAGTTCTACACCGAGGACGGCAACTACGACCTCGTCGGCAACAACACGCCGGTCTTCTTCATCCGCGACCCGCAGAAGTTCTCCGACTTCATCCACTCGCAGAAGCGCCGCGCCGACAACCACCTGCACGACCACAACATGCAGTGGGACTTCTGGACGCTCTCGCCCGAGACCGCGCACCAGGTGTCGCTGCTGATGACCGACCGGGGCACCCCGTACTCCTGGCGCCACATGAACGGGCACGGCTCGCACACGTTCCTCTGGTACAACGCGGCAGGGGAGAAGTTCTGGGTCAAGTACCACTTCAAGACCGAGCAGGGGATCAAGAACTACACCGCCGACGAGGCCGCCGCGCTCCAGGCCGTCGACCCCGACATTCACATCCGCGACCTGTTCGAGGCGATCCGGCGCGGCGACCACCCGTCCTGGACGGTGCAGGTGCAGGTCATGCCGTTCGAGGACGCGGCGGGCTACCGGTTCAACCCGTTCGACCTCACCAAGGTCTGGCCGCACGCCGACTACCCGCCGATCACGATCGGCCGGTGGACGCTCACCCGGAATCCCGAGAACTACTTCGCCGAGATCGAGCAGGCGGCGTTCGAGCCGTCGAACTTCGTCCCCGGGATCGGCGCGTCCCCGGACAAGATGCTCCAGGGACGGCTGTTCTCCTACCCCGACGCCCACCGGTACCGCGTCGGGCCGAACTACCTCCAGCTGCCGGTCAACCGTCCGAAGAGCCCCGTCCACTCCTACAGCAAGGACGGCGCGATGGCCTACACCAACTCCGCCGACCCGGTCTACGCGCCGAACAGCGCGGGCGGGCCGGTCGCCGACCCGGCGCTCTGGGACGGCGAGGGCTACGAGGTGGCGGGCGAGATCATCCGGAGCGCCTACACGCTCCACGCCGAGGACGACGACTACGGCCAGCCCCGCACGCTGTGGGAGAAGGTGCTGTCGGACACCGACCGCGCCCACATGGTCTCCAACATCGTGGGCCACGCCTCGGCCCCCGAGGTGTCCGCCGACATGAGGAAGCGCGTCGTCCAGTACTGGCGCAACGTGCACAAGGACCTCGGCGACCGCGTCGCCACGGGCCTCGGAATCAACGGCTCCTGACCTTCTGCGCAGAAGGGGCGGCCTCATTCGGGCCGCCCCTTTTTGCTGCCCGGACGCACACAATAACCGGTACCCCGTAGCAGCGGCCTGTCAACCCGGGGATCGCGAACGAAATACCGAGCACCGCAATACAGCCGACCGAGCAATCATAAAGTCGCTGGTGAGACGTTTAAGCGATCGTTGACGTTCCCTAACAAGCATCCTTACGATCTGAGTCATCAAAGCAGTGGAAAGTGTCTGACTTTCCACGCGGGCGAAACCCTGAGTTTCGCTTTCCGGACACGATGACCGACCGGAAGAAGGTGGCGAGAATGAAGGCCAGAAGGATGCTGCTGGGCGGCGCGATCGCGGCGGCGTGCACGGCGGGGACGATGGTCTCCACGGGCATCGCGCAGGCGAGCGCGCCGCCCGCCCCGTCCACCGGCGGCAAGACGGGCACGGTCCGCATCGCCAACCCCAACGACTGCCCCAATGGCTATGTCTGCGTGTGGGGCGACATCAACTACGAAGGCCGCTTCCTCTTCGCTCCCGGCCCGGAGCGCCAGAACGTCGGCGACTTCATGAACGACCTGACGAGCTCGGTCTGGAACCGCACCGGCTCGCAGGTCTGCTTCTACCAGCACGCCGACTGGCGCGGCGGAACCCTGCTGATCGTCGGTGCCGGCGACTGGCGCGCCAACGTCGGACGGGACGCCAACGACGCGATCTCGTCCTGGCGCGCCTGCTGACATTCGACGGCACCAAACAATTCACAAAATCCACGGGGGATCAGCGGAAAGGCAACGGCAATGAACATCAAGAGGACGATGACCATCGGCGCGCTCGCCGGCGCCTGCGCGGCGGCGACCATGACCACCACGGGCATCGCGCAGGCGAGCGCGCCGCCCGCCCCGGCCGGCAGCGGGAAGACGGGCACGGTCCGCGTCGCCAATCCCAACGACTGCCCCAACAACTACGTCTGCGTGTGGGGCGACATCAACTACGAGGGCCGTTTCCTCTTCGTCCCCGGAACCAGCCGCGCCAATGTCGGCGACTTCATGAACGACCTGACCAGCTCCCTCTGGAACCGCACCGGCTCCCGGGTCTGCTTCTACCAGGACTCGGACTACCGAGGCAGCCTTCTGGCAATCGTGGACGGCGGCGGCTACCGTGCCAATGTCGGCGCCACGGCCAACGACAGGATCTCGTCGTGGCGGGCCTGCTAGGTCGCTGATCGGCGGTCCACGACATTCGCGCCCTCCGGGGGCACAGGGAACTCGGGTCCCTGTGCCCCCTCAGGCGTCCGCGCCCCTCAGGCGGCTACCGGGCCTTCCTGCTCGCGACGTCGTGGGGCTCGCCGGGCGCCACCTCGTAGGGCGCCACGTCGTCGCTGGACGACAGCTCCCGCGACTCCGCCTGCGCCGGAACGTCGGGGGCGGGACGCGCGGCGCGGGTGATCGACGACGCGACCTCGTCCAGCGACCCCTCGAACGCCTTCGAGATCGCCTGGAGCGCCGTGGTGACCTCGCTGGGGATGACCCAGAACGTGCTGCCCTGGCCCTCGGCGAGCTTCGGCAGCGTCTGGAGGTACTGGTAGGCGAGCAGCTTCGGGTCCGGGTCGGCGGCGTGGACGGCCTCGAAGACCTGCTCGATCGCCGCCGACTGCCCCTCCGCCTCCAGGATCGCCGCGCGCTTGCCGCCCTCCGCCTTCAGGATCGCCGACTGCTTGTCGCCCTCGGCGGTGAGGATCTTGGCCTGGCGGGCGCCCTCGGCGGTCAGGATCGCGGCGCGCTTCTCCCGCTCGGCGCGCATCTGCTTCTCCATCGCGTCCTTGATCGAGGTCGGCGGCTCGATCGCCTTGATCTCGACCCGGGTCACGCGGATGCCCCATTTGCCGGACGCGTCGTCCAGCACGCCGCGCAGCGCCGTGTTGATCCGGTCGCGGGAGGTCAGGGTGGCCTCCAGGTCCAGCGTCCCGATCACGTTGCGCAGCGTCGTCGCGGTGAGCTGCTCGATCGCCTTGATGTAGTTCACGATCTCGTAGTCCGCCGCGCGCGGGTCGGTGACCTGGAAGAACAGGACGGTGTCGATGTGCACGACGACGTTGTCCTCGGTGATCACCGGCTGCGCCTTGAACGAGACCACCTGCTCGCGCAGGTCGATCAGGGACTTCACGCGGTCGACGAACGGGACGACGAAGCTGATCCCCGGTTCGAGCGTGCGGTGGTAGCGGCCGAGCCGCTCCACGTTGCGGGCCCGCGCCTGCGGGATGATCCACACCGCCCGCAGCACGGCGGTGGCCAGCACGACCACCCCGGCCACCAGGACGACGAGCACGGCTATCGCGATGTCGGTCATGACGGCTCCCCGAGCGGATACAGCAGGGCCGTGGCCCCTTCGATGGCGAGGACGTCGGCGGGCGTGCCCGCGGGAATCACGAGGTCGGGGTCGTAGGGGCGGGCCGTCCACTCCTCGCCGCCGATCCTGGCCCGGCCGCCCGCGCGGCTGACCTCGGTGAGCGTGAGCGCCTCCCGTCCGACCAGCGCGGCGGTGCCGCTGCGCAGCGCGGGCGGCTGCCTGATGTGCCGCCGCGCGATCGGCCGCACCACGACCAGGCCCGCGACGGCCCCGGCCGCGAACACCGCGGCCTGCGCGCCGACCGGCAGGCCCAGCGCGCCCACCAGCCCGGCGGCCAGCGCGGCGGCGGCGAGCAGCCCGAGCGCCAGGGTCAGCGTCAGCAGTTCGGCGATCCCGAGCAGCGCCGCCAGCAGCAGCCAGGCGATCCACGCCTCCATAGCGGCTCCCTGAGGCGGCCGAAGTCCTCACTTTCACGGTAACCCCGGAACGAACGAGGCGACAGCCCCCGGCGACCGCCAGGGATTTCGACCGGTTTAGGCCTTCTACCTGTAGGTAAGCTCCCCAGCACGGCCGCCGGAGAACGCGGAGGCTAGGGTGTGTCGTGAAATGGCCTGAGCGTCACGCGAGCGCGTCGACCGCCCTGTGGGGCGACGCCGGCGGCGAGCCGCACGGGGAAGATCGCGAAGCGGGACCGCACCCGCACGGGGCACGGTCGCGACCCGAGCCGTCGGGCGCGGGCCGGGCCTCCGGCGCGGGCCGGGCTCGATGACACCGCCGTGACTTCGTGAATACTGCACGCACCCGAGGAGGGACATGAACCGACGGGCGAGCAACATCTTCCGGAGGCCGGGGCCGCAGGCGTCGCAGCGGCTGGTGGACGCGGCCGAGGGCCTGGAGCACGCGCGGGGGCTCGACCACACGATCCGGCTGCTCTCCTCGGCCGTCCGGCGGACGCTGCGTCCCGGACCGGTCAAGGACACGCTGCACGGCGTCCCGTTCGGGCATCCCGCCCACCCCCCGCTGACGGACGTGCCGATGGGCTGCTGGGTCTCGGCCGCCGTCCTCGACCTGCTGCCGGGCACCGGCCGCGCCGCGAAGGCCCTCGTCGCCACGGGCCTGGCGGCCGCGGTCCCGACCACGCTCGCCGGGCTCTCCGACTGGGCGGACCTGCACCGCGAGCAGCAGCGCGTCGGGCTCGTCCACGCCTGCGGGATGCTCACGGCGAGCACGCTGTACTCGGCGTCGCTCGTGGCACGCTCCCGGGGCCAGGAGGGCACCGGACGCGCGTTCGGGTTCGCGGGGCTGGCCGCGCTGCTGGCGGGCGGCTACCTCGGCGGGCACCTGGCGTTCCGGCTGGCCGCGGGCGCCAACCACGCCGACCAGGTCGCGCACCTGGTCTCGCTCGGCTGGCACGACCTGTGCCCCGCCGACGACCTCCCCGACGGCTGGCCCGTGCACCGGCGCCTCGGCTACATCAGCCTGTTCGTCCTGCGGACCGGCGACGAGATCCACGTCCTCGCCGACCGGTGCAGCCACCTCGCGGGCCCGCTGCACCAGGGGCGCATCGTCACCGACGACGACGCCGTCCTCTGCGTCGTCTGCCCCTGGCACGGCAGCACGTTCCGCGTCGTGGACGGCTCGGTCGTGCACGGCCCCGCGACCGCCCGGCAGCCGTCCTTCGAGACCCGCGTCACCGAGGAGGGCCTCGTCCAGGTGCGCCCCCTCGGCTGAATGGGCGTCACTCCGCCTCGTCGGGGTCGGCGGCGTCGGCGCTCGGGTACTCGACCAGGGCCAGGACGCGGCTCGCCATGAACCGCGCCGTGCGGACGGCGTTGCCCGTGCGGGTGACCTCGCTGACCTCCACGACGCCGCGCCTGGTCGCGACCTCCACCCGGCGTCCCGCCCGGCTGGCGAGGACCTCGTAGGTCCGGGTGCCCTCGCCGCCGGCGTCGATCATGATCTCGACCCTGTCGCCCTTCATCGGCGCATCCTCCAGTAGTCGAACGTATATTCGACTTATACCCGCCGACGGTCTCCGGCAACCCTTCCCAGCCCGCACAGGACGGCGCGAAACCGCAGGTCAGAGCAGCAGATTGGCGATCGCGACCAGGCCCACCGCGACGATGACACCGCGCAGGACGAGCGGCGGGATCCGGCGCCCGACCCGGGCGCCGACCAGGCCGCCGACGATGGACCCGGCGGCGATCAGCAGCACCGCGAGCCAGTCGATCCGGGTGTCGGAGAAGATCCACATGCCGATGAACACGATCGCGGCCGAGCCGTTCACCACGGCCGACAGCACGTTCTTGGCCGCGTTGACGCGCTGGAGGTCGTCGTCCAGCGCGATACCGAGCAGCGCGATCAGCACGATGCCCTGCGCGGCGCCGAAATAGCCGCCGTACACGCCCGCGAGCAGGACGCCCAGCCACAGCCAGGGCCCGCCGTGGGCGCGGCCCTCGTCCTCACGGCGGCTCAACGTCCAGGCCTGGAGCTTGGGCTGCACCACCACCAGCACCAGCGCGACCACGATCAGCGCCGGGACGATCACCTGGAACGCGCCCGCCGGCAGCCCGAGCAGCAGCACCGCGCCGATCAGCGCCCCGACCAGCGAAGCGCTCCCGAGCCGGACCAGCCGCGCCCGCTGCCCCTTCAACTCCTCGCGGTAGCCGTAGGCGCCGGTCACGCTGCCCATGACGAGCCCGATGTTGTTCGAGACGTTCGCGACCACCGGCACGTAACCGAGCGCCAGCATGGTCGGGAACGTGATCAGGGACCCCGATCCGACGATCGTGTTGATGCCGCCGGCGGCGACCCCGGCCGCGAACACCGCGAGCGCGTCGAGCACGTTCAAGGGCGTCCCATCCAAGCGCTAGCGGTTTCTCAACTGCGCTCACGATGGTAGAGACCGCGCGCCACGCGATGTGAACAGGGGGTCACTCCCACCCGCTCACGGCCGGCCGGCGCGGGGTCAGCGGGCGGCGCGGGCGTACCAGCGGCCGTTCTGGCGGTCGATGGTCAGCGGCAGCCCGAAGCACGATGTGAGGTGCTCCGCGGTGAACACCTCGTCGACCTTGCCCTGCGCGACGACCTCGCCCTTGCGCAGCAGCAGCGCGTGCGTGAACCCGTCCGGGACCTCCTCGACGTGATGGGTGACCATCACCATCGTGGGCGCGGCCGGGTCGTCGGCGAGCCGGGCGAGGCGGGCGACGAGGTCCTCGCGGCCGCCGAGGTCGAGCCCGGCGGCGGGCTCGTCCAGCAGCAGCAGCTCGGGGTCGGGCATCAGCGCGCGGGCGATCTGTACCCGTTTGCGCTCGCCTTCCGACAACGTGCTGAACGTGCGTTGGACGAGGTCGGTGCAGCCGAGGGCGTCCAGCAGCGCGAGCGCGCGGGTCAGGTCGGTGGACTCGTACTCCTCCTGCCAGCGGCCGAGGATCGCGTACGAGGCGGTCAGCACCAGGTCGATGACCTTCTCCGACGTCGGCACCCGCTCGGCCACCGCCGAGCTCGCCAGCCCGATCCGGGGGCGCAGCTCGAAGACGTCCGTCTTGCCGATCTCCTCCTCAAGGATCTCGACCGACCCCCGCGTCGGATGCAGCATCGCCGCCGCGATCTGGAGCAGGGTCGTCTTGCCCGCGCCGTTCGGGCCGACGATCACCCAGCGCTCGTTCTCGTTCACCGTCCACGTGACATCGCGCAGGAGGTCGGCGCCGCCGCGCGTCACCCCGACTCCGTGGAGCTCCAGTACCTCGCCGGTCATCGCGCGCACTCGACCTCGATCCCGCAATCCAGGTGGCCTGTTCTCAGGAAAGAACCTATGTGATTGGCGACGCGCGTGGCCCGCCGGGCTCCCCGGACGGGAGACCATGAGCACGTGTGCGGTGGCGCCCGCGATGGGAACGCTTATCGTGGATCGCATGCCCACTGGGGATTTTCGGGGATGGATGAGCAAGGACGTCGCGACCGCGCTGGTCGCGTGGGGAAACGCGTGGCTGACGGGGCACGTCGGGCTGGACGAGGCCGTCGACGCGGTCGAGAAGTCGGCGGGCCCGCAGATCCTCGGCGGCGCGCCCGCCGAGGTCACGCTCCGGCGGGGACTCGGCGACCTGCGGGTCGGGGGCATGAGCGCGTTCCGGCTGGCGCTGCCCGCGCCGGGCGACCCGCTCGGGCTGACCGGGCCGCCCGACCTCAACAGCGCGGCGATCGACGCGGGCTCGGCCGTCGTCGTCCGGCTCGGCGAGCGGGCGATGGGGCTCGTCCCGTCCGAGGACCGGCGCGGTTCGTCCTACGTCGGCGTCCGCTGGACGACCTGGGGCGCGGCGCCGGGGCTGCCCGACGTCCCGTCCCTCGCCGACGCCGACCGGCAGCTCACGCTCGCCATGCGCGACGCGACCGAGGCGCTGCTCACGGTGGACGGCGTGTCCGGCGTCCCGCCGGAGATCACCGACGCGCTCGCCGACCTGCGCGACCCGCACCGCGGCGACCACCCGCTCGCGCCCGGCTACCCGCCCCGCGCACACCGGCTCGCCGCGCTCGCGGGACGGCTCTCCCTCGTCGTCGACCTTGCCCGGCGGCTGGACGACCATGGCCTCACCGCGGACCAGATGTTGCGCCGAGGTGAGGCGCTGCGGCTGCTCGACCGGGCCGTCCGGCGGGCGCAGGTCGCCGCGTGCAACAGCGCCTTCGACCCGGTTCCCTAGCAAGACGAAAGCGGGGCGCCCCCGATGGGGACGCCCCGCTCGTACCGCCGTCGGTCAGGCGCGCACGACGATGGTGTTCACGATCTTGTCGGCGAACGTCTGCTTGCGGTCGTCCCACAGCGGCCAGAAGAAGCCGAGGTAGCACAGGAACTGGTCGGCGATGTGCGCGAGCTTGCGCACGAACGCCATGCCGAAGCCGATCGGCTGCCCGGTCTGCGCGCTGACGAGGCGGATGCCCATCTGCCGCTTTCCGATCGACTGCCCGGTCGTGCCCTCCTGGTAGCAGATCCAGAGGCCGCCGGCGAACGAGATAAGACCGCCGACCATGAGGAGCAGCAGGCCGACGACCGCCGCGCCGCCGCCGCTGGAGGCGAGGAGGAAGAAGAGGAAGTACAGCACGGTCATCGGAGCACCGAAGATCAGGGCGTCGATGATGTAGCCGCCCGCGCGCGAGCCCCACTCGGCGAGCTGGCCGGTCGAGCCGTAGTGGTGGTGGTGCACCTCCTGGTAGGACTGCCCGGGAGGCGCCGCCGGAGGCTGGCCGTACCCGGGCTGGGCCGCGGGCGGGTACCCGGGCTGCGCCGCGGGCTGGCCGTAACCGGGCTGCGCCGGAGGCGGGCCGTACCCCGGCTGGGCGGGAGGCTGACCGTAGCCCGGCTGCGCCGGGGGCTGACCGTAACCGGGCTGGGCGGGGGGCTGGCCGTACCCGGGCTGCTGTTGCCCGTAGCCCGGCTGCTGACCGTAGGGGTCGTAGGGGTTACCCACACTTGCTCCTTATTGATTGACCCTGTGGATATGTGACGCCCGCCGGACCCGGAGGGCTCCGCAAGTCTGACCGACGACGGACATCGGCTCAAACTCGAAGAACACCGAGCCGGACGAGCTGCCACAACTCCGACCCCACGAGGGCGGAGCCGAGCAACCAGGCACGGGTCCTTGGCTGGAGTGCCCACCACCGTCCACCCGGTCCCAGCGGCGCTAGGGCCACGCCGACCGCGGCGGTGAGCGCCACCGGGTTCGCGAGCACGGCTTCGGCCGGACGGCCCGCCCCGAACTCGATGAACACGGTGGTACCGCCGCAGACGGGACAGGGAATGCCGGTGAGCGCCCGGAGGGGGCACAGCACGCCGGGGTCGTTGACACGGTGGATCCATGACGCGCCGACGGCCGCGATGGCCATCGCCGTGACGCGCAGAAGGACCCCCACGGGGCCGTGCCGCGCCGCGGTGAGGGTCCGGCTGACGATCCCTCCGAGCGCACCTTCCGGTACGCCCGTGGCCGCCGCCCCGGGCACTCCCCCCAAGGATTCCTCCGCCTCGATGACATTCGTCCGAGTGACCCATATACCGGGTTCACCCCGAGGTGGGTCAAGTCTCCGCGACCATCCGCGATGGGACCGTTACCAAGAGCGTGCGGACACCACCTCATGGCAAGAGTAGGACAAAGCGCCAGCTACATGGGCACCTTTCCTGCCCCATGTACGAGCAAAACGTTCAGATCAACCCGCCCCGCCCCTCCAGGACGAGCGCGAGAAGCAGAGCAGACGACGCCGCGCTGTGGAAGGTGCGCAACTCGCGAGGCGAGAACGGCGCGGAGCGGAAGGCTCACAAGTACGCGAAGCGAGGACGGCGCGGTCATACAGAGGACGGCGCAGAGCGGTTGCCCGGTGTGCGGCGCGGGGCGTGTGCAGGTGGGGACGGCGCGCGGCGGGGGCGGGGCCGGGACGCGCGCCGGTTCGGGAAGCGTCAGGCGTTCGCGGCGGCGCCTACCACGCGGGGCGCTTCGGGCTCGCCGATGTGGTCGGACTCGACGACGTCCGCGACGACGGCGGTGATGTTGTCGGGGCCGCCGTTCTCGCGGGCCAGTTCGATGAGCCGGTCCACGGCGCGCTGCGGGTCGGCCTCCGCCGAGAGGATCTCGTAGATCCGCTGGGCGTCGACCGGGCCGCTGAGGCCGTCCGAGCACAGCAGGTAGCGGTCGCCGAGGCGGCCCTCGCGCAGCCGGAGGTCGGGTTCGCGGTCCTCGCGCCCGTCCAGCACCCGGTACAGCACGTGGGACAGCCGGGACGTCTCGGCCGGGTCGGCGCTCTGGCCCGCCTGCTCGGCCTCGGCCTTGAGCAGCTCGTCCATCGTGTGGTCCTGGGTCATCTGGAACAGCTCGCCGTCGCGCAGCAGGTAGCCGCGCGAGTCGCCGATGTGCGCGAGCGCGACGGACTCGCCCGACCACAGCATGGCGGTGAGCGTGGTGCCCATCCGGCTGAGGTCGGGGCGCTCCTCGCGGACGATGCGCAACTTCTCGTTGGCCTCGGCGACGGCGCGTCCCATGATCTCGACAAGGTCGTCACTGTGGGCGGCGGTGTCCAGCGAGCGCAGGGAACCGATGACGGTCGAGCTCGCGACCTCGCCGCCGGCATAGCCGCCCATGCCGTCCGCGACCGCGATCAACCGTGCACCGGCGTAGCCCGAGTCCTCATTGTTCTCTCGGTTGCACCCGATGTCGCTGCCTGCTGCGTACCTGATTGCTACGTTCATACCAATTTCGATGACGATCCTGTCAGAGGAGTTTTGTCAGTCACGGGCGGCCTCCCCGGCGGCTCCGACACCGTGCCGGACGGCGTACAGCGCCGCCTGCGTCCGATCCTGTACTCCCAGTTTCATGAGCAGATTACTCACGTGCGTCTTGACCGTCTTCTCGGAGACGACGAGCGCGCGGGCGATCTCCCGGTTGGACCTGCCGCGCGCGATGTGCACGAGCACCTCCCGTTCCCGTTCGGTCAGCGCGGCCAGGCCGCGGTTCTCCTCGGACGCCGCATCCGCCCGCAGCATCGCCTCGGCCGCGTCGGGCGCGAACAGGACGTGCCCGTCGTGGACGGCTCGGATGGCCTGCACGAGCGCCTGCGGGTCCACGTCCTTGTACAGGTACCCGGCGGCTCCCGCCTGTACTGCCGGCAGCACGTGTCCGCGTTCCGTGACGCTGGTCAGGATCAGGACGCGCGCGGCCACCCCACGAGCCCGCAGCTCCGTCAGCGCGGTCAGGCCGTCGACGCCCGGCATCTTGAGGTCCATCAGCACGATATCGGGCTTCAGCGATTCGGCCAGTGTCACGGCCGCCGTGCCGTCGTCGGCCTCGCCCACGACCTCGATGTCGTCCTGGATGCCGAGGAAGGTGCGCAGGCCCTGCCGGACGACGGGGTGGTCGTCGGCGATCAGCACCTTGATCGGCGTGCCGGGACGCGCGGTCACAGCGGCACCTCCAGCCGGACGGTCGTGCCGCGGCCGGGCGCGGCGTCGATGGTGAGCGTCCCGCCGATCGAGCAGGCCCGGTCGCGCATGGACGCGAGGCCGAGGCCGCCCTCGCCGCCGCCGTTCGGCCGGCCGGACTCCGACGTCTCGAACCCGGACCCGTCGTCGGCCACCTCCAGCACGACGTGCTCGTCGCGCGCCGCGAGACGGACGTCGACCGTGCGCGCGTCGGCGTGTCGCAGCGCGTTGTAGAGAGCCTCCTGCGCGATGCGGTACGCGACGGTCTCGTGCTCCTCCGGCAGGACGTCGGCGCCCTCGGCGGCGAACCGCACCGACGTCTCGTGCGCCCGGTCGAGCACCTCGACGTGCTTGCGCAGCGAGGCGACCAGCCCGTCGGCGAGGTCGGCGGGGCGCAGCTCGAAGATGACGGCGCGCAGCTCGGCGAGGGCCTCGGCCGCGAGCCGCTCCACCTGCTCCAGCTCCTGGACGGTGCGCACCGGATCGCGTTCGGCGAGGGCCGACGCCGTCCGCGCCGTCAACCGCAGCGAGAACAGCTTCTGCGCGACCGCGTCGTGCAGTTCGCGGGCGAGCCGGTTGCGTTCGGCGACGACGGTCAGCTCGCGGTTGTGCTCGTAGAGGCGGGCGTTGATGATCGCGATCGCGGCGTGCGCGGCGAACAGCGACAGCAGCTCCTCGTCGTCCTCGGTGAAGCCGCCCGGGGTGCGCTTGTTGGCGAGGAAGACGATGCCGAGCACGTCCTCGCCGTCGCGGATGGGCACGCCGAGGAAGTCCTTCAGGACGGGGTGCGCGTGGGGCCAGCCCTCGAACTCCGGCTCGCGGCGGATGTCCTTGAGCCGCTTGGGCGTGTCGCCGTGCAGCATCGCGTCGAGCATGCCGTGCTGGCGGGGCAGCGGGCCGATCCGGTCCCACTCCTCCTGCGAGACGCCCTCGACGACGAACTCGGCGAACGACCCCTCGTCGTCGGGCACGCCGAGCGCCGCGTACCGGGCGTCCAGCAGCTGCGCCGCCGCCCGGACGATCACCTGGAGCACCTCGTGCACCGACAGGTGGCGGGTGACCGCGAGCACGGCGGAGCTGACGGCGTGCAGGGTCGCCCCCTCGCCCCCGGCGCCTGCGTCGGTGCCCATCGCGGCCTCTCGTGTCCCGTGGTGGACGCCCGCCCGACGCCCACATGTGGAAACCGTACTCTCTGGCCAGGTCATCCCGAATCAGCCCGGGGACTTAGGTTCCGGCCGCCCGCGTACTCCCGGGGTCGGGGAGGGGTCCTCCGGAAAGGCGGGGACGCGGGTCCTACGACCATTTGCGGACCCGTCCCGGCCCCGGTGGCCGATGCCGTGAGCTGCACCGGTTCCTTAGCGTCGCCGGTATGAAGACCGCATTGATCACCGGAGCCTCGCGCGGGCTCGGCAGGGCACTCGCCCACGAGCTCGCGCGGGACGGCTGGCACCTCGTCATCGACGCGCGCGACGCCGCCGCCCTGCACGCCGCCGCGCGCGACATCGGATCGGTGACCGCCGTCGCGGGGGACGTCACGGACGCCGCGCACCGCGCCGCGCTCGCCGCGGCCGTGTCCGGCGGCCTCGACCTGCTGGTCAACAACGCCAGCACGCTCGGGACGACGCCGCTGCCCCGGCTCGCCGACCAGCCCGTCCAGGACCTGGCGGACACGTTCGCGACCAACGTGCTCGCGCCGCTCGCGCTGCTCCAGGCCGTCCTGCCGAGCCTGCGGGCGCGCGGCGGCGCCGTCCTCAACATCAGCTCGGACGCGGCGGTCGAGGGCTACGAGACGTGGGGCGGCTACGGGTCGAGCAAGGCGGCGCTGGAGCAGATCTCGCGGGTGCTGGCGGCGGAGGAGCCGGCGCTCGCGGTGTGGTGGGCGGACCCGGGCGAGATGGCCACCGACATGCTGCGCGCCGCGGGTGAGGACGCCGACGCCGCGCCCCCGCCCGCCGCGGCCGCCGCCGCGCTGCACCGGTTGATCAGCGAACGCCGTCCGAGCGGCCGGTACCGGGCCGACGAACTCGCCGTGCGATGACCACCGTCCTGGACGCCCCGCCTCCCGCGCGCGGAGTGCTCGGCGGCGGGAACCGTGCCCTGACCATCGGGATCGTCCTGCTGGTCACGCTGCTCGCGTTCGAGGCGATGGCGGTGAGCACGACCATGCCCGCCGTCGCGCGCGGCCTCGACGGCCTGTCGCTGTACGCGTGGGGGTTCAGCGCCACGTTGATCACCAGTCTGCTGTCCACGGTCGTGGCGGGCGGCTGGGTGGACCGGTCGGGCCCGGCGCGCCCGTTCCTGGTCGGGATCGCCGCGTTCGTCGCCGGGCTGGCGATCGCGGGCAGCGCGCCGTCCATGTGGGTGTTCGTCGCCGGACGCGCCGTCCAGGGCCTCGGCACCGGCATCCCCATGGTCGCGCTGTACGTGCTGATCGCCCGCGCCTACCCCGAGCACCTGCGCTCGCGGGTCTTCGCGGCGCTGTCGGCCGCCTGGGTGCTGCCGTCGCTGGTCGGCCCGGCCGTCGGCGGCGCGGTCGCCGACCACGTGGGCTGGCGCTGGGTGTTCCTCGGCCTGATCCCGCTGGTGATCCCGCCGACGCTGATGCTCGTCCCTGTCCTGCGCGGGCTGCCCTCGACTTCTGAGGAGTCGACCGCACCGCTCCGGCCCCGGCTGGTGGCGGCGGTCGCGATCACGGCGGGCGCCGCGATCCTCCTCTACGGCCTGGACGGCGCGGGCTGGACGATCGTCCCGATCGCCCTCGTGGGCGTCGCGGGGCTCGGCTTCGGACTGCCCCGCCTGCTGCCTCCGGGCACGCTCCGTATGCGACCTGGTCTGCCAAGCGTGATTCTCGCCCGCGGCCTCCTGGCCGGGGCGTTCTTCGGCACCGACGTGTACATCCCCCTGACCCTCACCTCGCTCCACGACTTCACGCCGACCATGGCGGGCGTCGTCCTCACCGTGGGCGGCCTGGGCTGGTCCGCCGCGTCGCAGATCCAGGGCAGGTCGGAACGCCCCCGCGAGTTCTTCGTCCTGCTCGGCGCCGTGCTCGTCGCCACCGGCATCGTCAGCGTCACGGTCGCGCTCCAGTTCTCCGGCTGGGCCGCCGTGCCCGCCTGGATGATCGGCGGCGCCGGGATGGGCTTCGCGAACGGCAGCCTCAGCGTCCTGACGCTCGACCGCTCCGCCGAGCGCGAGCAGGGCCACAACTCCTCCGCGCTCCAGATCAGCGACACCCTCGGCGCGTCCCTCGTGGTCGGCGCCGCGGGCGCGCTGGTCACCGGCTTCGGCGAGGACCGGCTCGGCACCGGCCTCGCCGTCGCCGGGACGCTGTTCGCCGTGATCGCCGTCCTCGGCGTCATCGCCGCTCTCCGGCTGGAGGCCGTGAAATGACCGACACCTTCGACTTCGTCCTCCCCGCCGCGCTGGAGGCCCGCGAGCCGCCCGAGGCCCGCGGCCGCGGCCGCGACGGCGTCCGCCTGCTGGTCGGACGCCGCGCCACCGGCGAGGTCTCCCACCACGGGTTCGGCGACCTGCCGTCCCTCCTCGACCCGGGCGACCTGCTGGTCGTCAACACCTCGGCGACACTGCCCGCCGCCGTCCGGCTCGACCGGATCAGCGTGCACTTCTCCACGCCGCTCCCGGGCGGCGGCGACGAGGACCGGCTCTGGCTCGTCGAACTGCGCCGCCGCACCGGCAAGACCAGCCTCCCCTACGGCGGCGGCTGCCCCGGCGAGTGGATCCCCATGCCCGGCGGCGCCACCCTCACCCTCGTCCGGCGGCGGACCGCCCGCCTCTGGGAGGCGCGGCTGAGCACCGACGTCGTCCCCTACCTGCGCTGCCACGGGACGCCGATCCGCTACGGCTACGTCCGCCGCGACTGGCCCACGGCCACCTACCAGACCGCGTTCGCCCATGACAGGACGACCGGCAGCGCAGAAATGCCGTCCGCCGCCCGCCCGTTCACCCCCGAACTCGTGACGCGCCTGGTCTCGCGGGGCGTCCTCATAGCCCCGATCACGCTTCACACGGGCGTGGCGTCCCCCGAAGCGGGGGAGCCGCCCTACGCGGAACGCTACGAGGTCCCCGCTCCGACCGCCGCGCTGGTGAACCACGTCCATGCCCAATCGGGTCGCGTAATCGCCGTCGGAACCACAGCCGTTCGCGCGCTGGAAACGGCCGTCGCGCCCAATGGCCGCGTTACCCCGTCCTCAGGTTGGACGGAACACGTGATCACTCCCGAAAAGGGCGTCCGCGCCGTGGACGGCCTTCTGACCGGCCTGCACGAACCCCGCTCGTCCCACCTGATGATGCTCACCGCCATAGCGGGCCGGGACCTGCTGACGACCACCTACCAGGCCGCCCTGGAAAAGAATTACCTCTGGCACGAATTCGGCGACACCAACTTGCTGCTGCCCCACTAGTACCCAAAGGCCACAAGGGCGGGCGGGGGCTGGCCGGAGGCGGCCACGATGCAACGCCAGCCGATTAATGCAGGTCAGCCGCCCATTACCGGCCCCTCCGCCGACAATGGCAGCCCATTCGCGCGGACTTTGTAAATACTTAATTGACCATCAGTCACGCGCTGGCCAAGATGATCTGACAAGCATGATCAGGATGACCCGCCACAGATATTGGCGTGTCGGCGGCGGGCCACCCTGACCGGGCGCCCAGCTGGAGTTGCGGCGGCACCGCAGGGGACTGCCAGACGAGAGCTACGGGAACCGCGGCTACGGTGACTGCTCCCGCAAGCGCCTGCGCGGGGCGTGGGGTGACGTGAAGTCGTCCAAGTACCACTTCAGGCTGAAGATTCGAGGTGACAGCTGGTACCGCTTCTCGGCCCGCTCGGTCGGTATCTACTGGTAGCCGCCTCCTGGCGTGCCGGCGGCCGGTCGGCCCGGGGGTTCCCCGGGCCGACCGGCCGTCCGCGCCGTATCCTGATCGGTTTTTAGGGACTGCATGTCAATCGAACTCGTGAAGTGCACATTCGGCTATGGGCGCGGCGTGGACGTGCTGAGCGATCTCAGCATCGCTTTACCCGCGGGGACCACGGTGCTTCTGGGGCCGAACGGCGCGGGGAAGTCGACGTTACTGGCCATCCTGGCGTCGAGGTACACCCCTCACGCGGGCAACGTCAGCTACAAGGGATTAGACCCGGCGCGTCGCCGCGACAGGACGCGCTATCGGCAACTGGTCGGCTGGATGCCGCAGGGAATCCAGGCCATCCCCGGCCTCACGGTGCGCGAACAGGTCAGCTATGCCGGATGGCTCAAGGGCATGTCACGGAGCGCCGCATGGCGCAACTCAATGGCCGCGCTTGAGCGCGTCTCCCTCGCCTCGCTCGCCGATCGCCGCTCCAACCGGCTCTCCGGCGGCCAGCTCCGCCGCGTCGGCCTGGCGCAGACCCTGATCCATGACGCGAGGGTCCTCCTGCTGGACGAGCCCACCGCCGGGCTCGACCCCCACCAGCGCGAACGGTTCCGGAACATCATCGGCGCCATCGCCCAGGAACGGGACGTGATCGTCTCGACCCACCAGACCGAGGACCTCACCGACATCTACGACTCCGTCGTGGTCCTCGACGCCGGAACCGTCCGCTACGCCGGAGCCACCGCCGGTTTCCTCGCGCTGGCCGGGCAGGGCTCCGCCCGGCCGGTCGACGACGCCTATGCCCGCCTCGTGGCCGCGGAGATCTGAGCGATGCCCATTCTGCGTTGGCTGCGGTCGGCCGCCGCCCTCTACACGATCCCGTTGATCGCGTTCTACGAGTACATCGTGCTCTCGGGGGAATTCGAATTCCTCTCGGACAACTTCCTGGCCGCTACCGTGCTGGCCACGTCGGGAACGGTGGTGGCGGCGACCCCCGTCTGCGCGGCGGCCGGTGCCTGGGAGGGATACCGCCTCCGGCGCGGCGGAGTACGAGAGGTGCCCTCCGCGCGCTCGACGCCCACGGTGATTCTGTGGTCGCTCTTCCCCGTCCTCATCGCGGCGGCCGTGTCGATGGCGTTCTCTTTCGCGCTCGTCCTCCCCCGGGCGACCGGCTCCCCGGGCCCACTCGACGCCGCGATCGTCGTCCTCGCCCTACTGGTAATCTGCGCCTGGACGGTGACCGGCCTCGCGGCAGGACGCTTCCTGCACCCGGCCCTAGGGGTTCCGATACTCCTAGTCGGACTATGGTTCTGGATGGCGTATCCGGACGCTCTGGAGCCCTTCTGGCTGCGCCACATGACCGGCAGCAACCTCGGCCACTGCTGCGAGACCCACAGCACATTCGACAGGCGAGCCCTCTACTCCCAAGCCCTCGTAGCACTGGGAGTCCTCGCCGCCGGATACCTGATCTGGTCTTTCCGAGGCCGAACCCGCTGGGCGCTGACCTCCGGCGCACTCACCGTCGTGGCCGTCATCACGGGGGCAGCCACGCTGATACAAGGAATGGGTCCTGAAGCAGAGCGCCCACGCACCAGCGGCCTCGTGTGCAAAACGCAGGAGAACATCTCGATCTGCTTATGGCGCGAGCGCGAAAAGCGAATCGACGACGTAGCGCCCCCGATCCTGTCCGCGGCCCACGGCATCTCAGCCGCGACGGGACGACCGCTCCCCGCCACTGTGACCGAAGGCCCCGCAGACGGTAACCGTTCCTGGCGTTTCAGAGCTGCCCCCGGCTCCACCGAGTCGCAACTCAGATTCGCACTAGCGGGACTGATGCCGTCCTCGCCCCCCAAAGGCTGCGAGGACGGTGAAGGTCAGCTCGCCTACGAACCCCTAGGCGGGTGGCTCGGCGTCAAGGCGGGCGTGGACAAGGACGAGATCGCCCAGCGGATCGGACAGGACAACGTCGCGATAGTAAAGGAAGTGCTCCGGCGGTCAGCGTCCTACCAGAGAACATGGTTCGAGCGGAACGAACGCGCACTGACGCAATGCGGCGTCAAGCCGTTCGACCTTCGCAGCCGATCCGGCAAAGGGGGCTCGCCATGACGCTATGGCTCAAGGTTCACCGAGCGGTCCCCTCCCTGGCCGGGCTCGCGCTGTCCTTCCTCGTGATCACCCTCTCGGGCGACCGGAGCGTCCCGCTGCCCAGCGTGGTACGCAGCGCCATGCTCGGCACCCCCATCGCGTTGATCATCCCCCTCCTGGCGGCGGCCCTCCTCATACGCGGCCTGATCAACGGGCTAGGCGAACTGGAACTCACGTCCGCGCGTCCCAACAGGGCCTACGCGGCCACGTTCGCCATCACGGCATCCCTGGCCGCCGGTCTCCTAGGCGCCCTACTGACGCTGAGCGGAACCCAAGACCTCGGAATCGCCGCCGCACGAAACTACGCGGCATTCCTGGGCCTCTCCCTGATCTCGGGACATTTCCTCGGAAGCAACGTCGCGACGGTCCTCCCGGCCGGTTACCTTTTCGGCACGGTGCTCGCCGGACGCTCGGAAAACCCCCCGCCCTGGCTGTGGCCCCTCGCCGACTCCGACGATCCCTGGGCCCTAGCCATTTCCATGACAAGCCTCGCCGCCGGAACGACACTGCTCCTACGCAACAACAACAAAATCCTGGAGTGACGACCGGCCACCAGAGAAGATGGGCGGATGACGCCTGCCCCCACAGCCGCACACATGCATGCCTCCCTGACAGGCCTGTCGGTCGGCGACGCATTCGGTGACCAGTTCTTCCTCCACGCCAACCGGCACCTCACCCCCGCCGACCTCCCCACCCCGTCCTGGGAGTGGAGCGACGACACAGAAATGGCCTGCTCGGTCGTCGCCTGCCTGCACCAGCACGGCCACATCGACCAGGACGCCCTCGCCACGTCCTTCGCCACCCGAATGGACACCGGCCGCCGCTACGGCGCCGGAGCCCTGGAACTCCTCGAACGCATCCGCGACGGCCACCCGTGGCGAACCGCCTCAGCCGAATCCTTCGGCGGCAACGGCTCCTACGGCAACGGCGCCGCAATGCGCGTAGCCCCCTTGGGCGCCTACTTCCTCGGCGACCCCGCACGCGCCGCCAAAGAGGCCGCCCTACAAGCCGAAATCACCCACGCCCACATCGAAGGAATCGCAGGCGCGATAGCCGTCGCCGTCGCCGCGTCCCTAGCCACCACCACCGAGAACCTGATCGAAGCAACGCTCGACCACGTCCCCGGAACCTACGTCCGACAAGGCCTCCACCGCGCCCACGCCCTAAAGAACGCCTCACCCGAACAAGCGGCCCACGCCCTCGGCAACGGCTCACGCATCACCGCCCAGGACACCGTCCCCTTCACCCTCTGGACGGCCACCCGCTACCTGAACGACTACCCCTCCGGCATCCGCGCCTGCGTCGCAGCCGGCGGCGACATGGACACCACCGCCGCAATAGTAGGCGGCATAATCGCCACAAACACCAACCTAAAAGGCATCCCCCCAACCTGGCAAACCTCCCGAGAACCCCTCCCCAACTGGCTAACACCCACCCCAACTACCTAAAACCCCGCCCTACTCAGAGACGAAAGACTGATGTCGAAAAATAGGAAAATCCTTCCAAATCACACCCAGCGCCACACGTAGAATATCGGACACTCGAAGGTATTCGTTCTGTAACTCCACAGACACAGGCACCCCTTGGCAGGCGGCGATACAATCAGCAACCGCCAATTAAGGACGTTCAGAGGAAGACCATGGGCAAGCACAAGAAGGAAGTGGACTGCGGAGGCTGTCAAGGCAAGAAAGGCCAGTGGGGGACCAACGACAGCAAGAGGTTCTGGATACCGTGCGTACTGTGCAACGGGACAGGAAAGCAGTGACGCCGGAGGCCGCTATCAGAGCGCTCCCCCGCGATCTATTTATTCCTGATCAGATCTTCGTGCTCAATGAGATCAACTATTGGGTTCCTGTCAACCGTCAGGAGGACCCGGAGCGTTGGCGGGCCGCGGTGGACGCTGATGACGCGGTGGTCACGCAGACCGCCTTCGACCCGTCCATACCCGCCGAGTACCGCAATGCCGCTACCGGCGCCGGCGTGGAGGCGATGAGCTCCAACAGCACCCCCCACCTCGTCCGGCGGATGCTGGAGGCCCTTGACCTCCAACCCGGAATGACCGTCCTGGAGATCGGGACCGGGACGGGTTGGAACGCCGCCCTGCTGGCCCAGCTCACCGGCGCAGCGAGCGTGACCACAGTCGAAATCGACCCAGCACTGGCAGATCGAGCCCGCACCGCCTTGGAGCGCGTCAGCTGCCCGGTGGACGTCATCACCGGGGACGGCGAACTCGGCCACCCAGCGAACGCACCCTACGACCGCGTGATCTGCACGGCAGCCGTCTCGACCCTGCCCTACGCGTGGGTGAGGCAAACGCGCGCCGGCGGCATCATCCTGGCGCCGTGGGGCCCAATCCATCCCGACTGGCCATTGTGCCGACTTGTCGTAGATGAAGACGGCACCGCGCACGGCCGCTTCACCGCCCCGTCATGGTTCATGCCGCTCCGAGGCCAGCGCCCCGCCAAGTCGACAACACAGGACGCCGAGGAGCGTTGGAAGGCCCTCGGCGAACCCACCCTCGACCGCTACGGCGTGACCGTAACCCCAGGGGGCCAGACCATCTGGCTAGACTCCCCCACCAACCCCGTCCACCCATAGCCAAGGGTCCCGTGGTGCGACCTCAGGGCTGAGCGCTCGCCCCGGGGTCTGCGGTTGGGGACAGCAAGAAGCCGGTGCCCGTGCGGGCACCGGCTCCTGATGAGTGGCGGAGGATACGAGATTCGAACTCGTGAGGGCGTGAACCCAACACGCTTTCCAAGCGTGCGCCCTAGGCCACTAGGCGAATCCTCCACGGGACAGCCTACCGGGTCCCGGGCAGTGGGCGGACCTCAATAACCGCCGAGGTGGGGATGGGGCCGTACACGTGCGGGAACACTTGATCGCCCACAGGGTCGTAGCGGACGGGCGAGCCGAGGCCCGCGACATCGATGACCAGCAGCACGAGCGCGTCCCGGTCCACGCCGGTGTAGAAGTTGGCGAGCACGCCCTCCACCTGCGACATATCGGACGAGCAGTGGACGAAGCCCTCCTCCTCCAGCGTCCTCCCCAGCGTGGACATGGTGTAAGGCGTACCAGCGTCGCGGGCCGGTTCCCAGTGCTGCCGTTCGGCGATGTGCAGGAGCGTCTCCTGCCGAGGCGCGGACATGGGACGAGCCTAGAGCCCGCCTGCGAGCCATGGTGTTGAGTGAAGCGTATGCCTCAACCCTTGCCAGAACCGAGGCTCATGCTGTGGGGGGTCACCGCTTGAGGGCGGCTACCAGCGAAGCGAAGGCGTCGCGAGAGAAACCAGCTTGGGGCCTTCAGGGTCCTTGGGTCTCGGATGCCGATATCCGCTGGCAATCGGGTGAGTTCTACGCAAGTGTCCGCCGTCCCACCGGAATGACTGGGCTTTCTCCACGTCGGCTGAGCCGTCATGTCTTCCATCGCTCCTCCGCAGTTTGCCTTGTGATGGAGGGGCGCGGAGGGAGGCTCGTGTTGCTCAGCGGGGCCTAGACGAGGCCGTCGGCGAAGAGGGCGAGCCGGGCTGCCAGGTCGGCGCGGTCGCCCGAGTTCGATCGCGCTATCTCCTTCAGGGCGCGGCTGAGCAGGATCACTGAGTCCTGGTCCTGGCGGGCCTTCTCGTGCAGTCGCAGCTTTGCCTGATCCTCGCTCATGGTGAGCAGGTATTCCGCTTGCTGCCTAGCGGCCTCGTAGTCACCGATGGCGCGAGCGAGCGCGCCGATCGTCTTTCCGGCATTCTCCAAGAAACCCATAAGGGCCTCCAGACGTGGGAGGGAATCCCTCCTTATCGTATCCCTTGAGGGTGAGTCGATCTTGGCGAGATCCGGTCAACTCGCAAAACTCAGGCAAGGGCTCGGTTGCTGCTCATGTTTGACCACCAAGCGTCCCGGTCGCGGAGGACAGAGAGCGGGTAGAGGGCAGCGTCCTCGCAGGTCATTCCATGCGCATGGGGTGGTGTGTATCGTCAGGCGGCGGATAAGTCGGACCTATCGGCGTCGACCTGGCGGTAAATGTGTTTACTGCGAACTCTGCTTGAAGAATTGGCCTTCGTGCGGAACGCCTAGCAGTCGTACTGCGTGTTCCACTGGCCTTGGTGTGGGAGCGGACGCCGGCGCCGCCATGGTGACCCTTATCGGTCCGGCGGGTCACGCGAGGCGGATATGGAGTAGGGCCGCCCCAGGAGGGAGGGGTTCCCAGGGCCTGGGGGTGGGGTGTTGGGGCTCGCCGGTGGCCCCAGTCGGCAGCGGTTCTGGCGTGGGGCTGGACGATGGGAGCTGGGCGGGGCGCCTGGTCAGTCGTCCTATCGGCGGTGTCGGGACGGCTGGCGCACGGGGCGCGAGCGTCCAGGGGCCTGGTCGTGGTCGGGGGATCAGGCCTTGTTGCGTGGGGGTGGGTGGGGTGCGGCGTGGCTATCTCGGGATGCGGGCCATCCTGGGGCGGGGATGTCATAGACTCGGGGCAGACCCCTCGCACGGCGTCACCCTGTGAACCTCCCCAGGGCCGGAAGGCAGCAAGGATAAGCAGGCTCTGGCGGGTGTGCGGGGGGTCCTTTTCGCTTCTGACGCTCCGCTTCTTGAGGGAGGGCGGGCCCCCGATGAGTCTGGCTCTGTACCGCAAGTACCGGCCAGCGACGTTCGCCGAACTGAAGGGGCAGGAACACGTCGCCGAGCCCCTGCGGCAGGCGTTGCGCAACGGCCGGATCAACCACGCCTACCTGTTCAGCGGTCCGCGCGGCTGCGGCAAGACGTCCAGCGCCCGTATCCTCGCCCGTTCGCTCAACTGCGAGCAGGGGCCGACCGCCGATCCGTGCGGCGAGTGCGACTCCTGTGTCGCGCTCGGGCCGTCGGGTAGCGGCCACATCGATGTCATCGAGATCGACGCGGCCTCGCACGGTGGTGTTGATGATGCCCGTGACCTGCGGGAACGTGCGTTCTTCGCGCCGGTGTCGGCGCGCTTCAAGGTGTACATCATCGACGAGGCGCACATGGTCACCCGCGAGGGCTTCAACGCGCTGCTCAAGCTCGTCGAGGAGCCGCCGCCGCACCTGAAGTTCGTCTTCGCGACCACCGAGCCGGAGAAGGTCATCGGGACGATCCGGTCCCGGACCCATCACTATCCGTTCCGGCTCATCCCGCCCGGGGTGCTCCAGGACCTCGTCGAGGAGATCCTCCGGTCGGAGAAGGTGCCCTACGAGGAGTCGGCGCTGCCGCTGGCGGTGCGGGCCGGGGCGGGTTCCGCCCGTGACACCCTGTCGATCCTTGACCAGCTTCTCGCGGGGTCGGACGAGCAGGGCATCACGTACGCGCGGGCCGTCTCGCTGCTCGGTTACACCGATTCCACGCTGCTGGACGAGGTGGTCGCGGCCTTCGCGGCCCGGGATGGCGCGGCCGTGTTCGCGGCGATCGACCGGGTTGTGGAGAGCGGCCAGGATCCGCGGCGGTTCACGGCCGACCTGCTGGAGCGCGTCCGGGATCTGGTGATCCTGTCGAACGTGCCGGAGGCCGGGGGTTCGGGGCTCCTCAATGTTCCGGCTGATGAGTTGGAGCAGATGCGGCGGCAGGCGTCGTCCATGGGGCCGGGAGAGCTGACGCGTGCGGCGGACCTGCTGCACACCGGGCTCACGGAGATGCGCGGCGCCACGTCCCCGCGCCTGCTGCTTGAGCTGATCAGCGCACGTATTCTCCTTCCCGCCGCATATGAGGACGAGGCGTCGATGTTCGCCCGGCTCGACCGGCTGGAGCGGCAGGCCGCGCAGGGCGGTGGCTTTGGCGGTGGTGGCTTCGGCGGCGGTCAGAGCGGCGGCGGTCAGGGTGGCGGTGGTGGGTTGGCGCCTGCCTTCCAGGCTGGGCAGGGTGCGCCTGTCCAGCCCCCGGCTGGTCGGGCGATGACGCCTGGCGGGGGCGGGGGGCAAGGGCAGGAATTCGCGCAAGGTTCTGCGCAAAGCCCTACGACTCCTAGCAACGCGCAGAGCTCCGTCCATGGTTCTGCGCAGGGCCCCGCACACGGCACAGGGCAGAACGCTGCGCACGGGTCTGGGCAGCGTCCCGGACGAAGCTCCGAACAAAGCCCGGGAGGACAGCCCCCGCCCGCCCAGGGGGGCGACCCCACTTCCAGTGTCAACCGCGGAACCGCATCCTCGGAAGTGGAACGCGGTTCTGTGGATAACCGCTCGGACGCTCGTCCAGGCCAACCCGCCGCGGCCGCCCCACCTCAGGCCAGTGCACCTCCCTCACCTGCGCCTCAAGTCGCCGCGGGCTCGTCCTCCCTGACGCCGGCCCCCTCGGCGACCCCGCAAGGGGGTGCGCCCGGCGCTTCAGGCGGCGGGATGGACGTCGCCACCGTCCAGCAGTACTGGCCGGACATCGTCGAGGCCGTCAAGCAGGTCAGCCGCGCCACCTGGATGGTCATCATGTCCGGGGTGCGGCCCGTCGCCCTCGAAGGACGCGTGCTGACGCTCTCGTTCGACGCCGAGGGGTCCCGGCTGGGCTTCGTCAACGGCAACCGCGACGTGATCCTCTGCGAGGTCCTGAAACAGCGCATGGGCGTCGACTGGCGGATCGAGACCGTCGTCGGCGGCTCGCCCCCTCCGGGCGGACGTCCCGGCGGACGGCCGGGAGGCGGCGGCAACCCGCCCAACCGCGGAGGCAACCCGGGCGGCGGCGCCCCGGGCGCCAGGCCAGGCGGCGGCAACAGCGGCAACAGCGGAGGCGGCAGCGGTTTCGGGTCCTCCCCGGCGAACCAGGCGGCCCCGGCAGCGGCGGGGTTCGGCGGTGCGTCCAACCCGTCCAGTCCCGTCGGCTCGCCAAGCGGAGCGCAGACGCCGCCCGACGGCGCGCAGAGCGGCCGGGCTCCGGCGCCCCGATCCGGTCATGCTCAGAATGATCCCGGGCCGATGCCCCCGCCGCCGGACGAGCCTCCCCCGCCCGACCCCGGCCCGCTGGACGAGAGCGACGAGGTCGACCCCGAAGGTGACGCGGACGCGGACGGCAGCGAGGCCGAGATGAGCGGGATGGCGCTCATCCAGCGGGAGCTCGGCGGCCAGATCATCCGAGAGATCGACAACTCGTGAGGCAGCCCTGGAGCAACCTGAAAGAACCTGAAGCGACCTGAAGCAAACCCCAGGCAGACCGAGGCAGGTCGAGGCAAGCCTGAGGAGAGCTCCAGGACCGCTCCAGCGGAGCCCAGGGGAAGCCCGAGGGGGCGGCGCACCGGACGGCCCGGACGTACCGCATCATGGTCGGACCCCGTAGTCTCGGGAGGACGGACGTCCGGTGGTCGGCTGGTCGCCAGACAGAAGGCCCTCGCGCAAGGGCCGGAACAAGGCCGGAATAAGGAGTGGACCGTGGAACCCGGTGGTCAGTTGAACATCCAGGAGCTGCTCCAGCAGGCGCAGGCCGTCCAGGAGCAGCTCTTCACCGCGCAGCGCGAGCTGGCGGAGGCCGAGGTGAAGGGGACCGCCGGGGGCGGGCTCGTCACCGCGACGGTCAACGGTGAGGGTGAGGTCACGGGGCTGTCGATCGACCCGAAGGTCATCGACAGCGGCGATCCGGCCGACACCGCCGAGACCATCGCCGACCTGGTGCTGGCCGCGATCCGCGACGCGGCCCGGGAGGCGCGCGAGCTGCAACAGGAGAAGATGGGGCCGCTCGCCGCAGGCCTTGGCGGCGCCATGCCGGGCCTTGGTGGCGGCGGCGGGTTGCCCGGTGGTCTTCCGGGTGGTTTCCCCGGCCTTGGCGGTGGCCCAGGCCAAGACCCTGGCCCAAGCGCCGGAGGTCCCGGTGGGCAGCAGAGCGGCGAATCCGGATCCTGATCGCCAAAAAGGCACAAAGGACGGCCCCTCGGGCGGAACGTCCTAGAAGGTAGTTGGACGCGAAGAAAGGGAGGGTCCGTTGTACGAAGGGGTGGTTCAGAACCTCATCGACGAGCTGGGCAGGCTGCCCGGCGTCGGCCCCAAGAGCGCGCAGCGGATCGCCTTCCACCTCCTCGCCGCCGATCCCGCCGACGTCGAACGGCTGGGCAAGGCGCTCAAGGAGGTCAAGGACAAGGTGCGCTTCTGCAAGACGTGCGGGAACGTCGCGGAAGAAGAGGAATGCCGGATCTGCCGTGACGCGCGCCGCGACCCGCAAGTGATCTGCGTGGTGGAGGAGTCCAAGGACGTCGTCGCCATCGAGAAGACGCGGGAGTTCCGCGGCCGCTACCACGTGCTGGGCGGCGCGATCAGCCCGATCGAGGGCGTCGGCCCGGACGACCTGCGCATCCGGGAGCTGATGCAGCGGCTCGCGGACGGCACGGTGACCGAACTGATCCTCGCGACCGACCCGAACCTGGAGGGCGAGGCGACCGCCACGTACCTCGCCCGACTGGTGAAGCCCATGGGCCTCACGGTCACTCGCCTGGCCAGCGGCCTGCCGGTGGGTGGCGACCTCGAATACGCCGACGAGGTGACGTTGGGCCGCGCATTCGAAGGACGGAGGCTGCTCGATGTCTGACGCCAACAGCCCACAGGACTGGAACGTCCTCGCCGAACGCGTGGCGCGTCATGTGGAGAACTATCTGAACGGACTGGAGGCCGTCGCGCGCGGCGACGGCGAGGAGCACACGATTCCGCTGCTCCTGCTCGAGGTGTCGCAGGTCATCCTGGCCGGTGCGCAGCTCGGCGCCAGCGCCGACGTGATCCTTCCCGACAACTGGGAGCCCGAGGTCGGCGACGACCCGGACCTCGACGCCGTCCGCCAGGGCCTCGCCGAGCGGCTCGCGGCGCTGGACGAGTACGTCGAGGTGTTCGATCCGTACAAGGACACCGAACCCACCTCATACCGGCTGTCGGACGACCTGGTCGACGTGGCCAGCGACCTCGTCCACGGGCTGCGTCACTACCAGCAGGAACGTCCGCTGGAGGCGCTCTGGTGGTGGCAGTACTCCTACTTCAACCACTGGGGCAACCACGCGGGCGCCTCGCTGCGCGCCCTGCACGCGGTGGTCGCGAACGCCCGCCTGAACGTCGCCCAGGAGGCCGCCACCGCCTGACCCACCCGGACGTCCCACGGCGTCCGGCCCACCTCACCTTCCCCATCCGGCCCGTTCGATATCCGGTGTGACGCCTGTCCCTTATCCCCGGTACCGGTCCCGGACGGTCGCTGGCACGCTGTCCTCCCGATCGGCGGATGGGAGGGAGACCGTGCGTGGACGCCGTGGGGACGAGATTACGCGGCACGCCCCGTACGGCGGCGGCCGTCCTCCTCGTCCTGCTGCTGATGACGATCTTGGACGCGGCCACCAGGGCCGCGGCGGCGCGGCCGACCGGCTGCTCGTCCCCCGGCAAGGTGTATCAGGCGAGCATCCTCGTCAAACACAAGGGCGATGCGTCCGAGGCGAAGGCGCTGTTCCTCGTCTGCCAGCAGAACCGGTTCGTGAAGATCGTGGACTCCGACGGCCGTTCCTATGACGACCTGGACGACTTCCGCGCGCACAACCACCTCTTCGGCGAGGACGACATGATCATGGTGCCGCGCTCCTTCCCGGCGGTCGACACGAGGCAGAGCCCGGGGTTCGGGCCGTGGATCTCGGGGCATACGACCACGTCGCAGGCGTGGCGGTGGCTGCCGGCCGGAATCGTCCTCGTTCTCGTCCTGAGCATCGGCGGCGGTTTCGCCTGGCTGGTCACCCATCGGCGGAGCGTCGGCGCCACGAGCAGCGGAGTGTCTGGTGACGGTACCCCTGATGTTGGACGTTCTGATGGCGGAGTTTCGTGACTTCGGACGCCTCGGGCGAGCCACACCGCACCAAGCACAACCCGATGCGACGACAGAGCCGGAATCACCAGGGCCACCGACAGCGGAAGCAGTGACCGAATAGGCCCGGCCACTTCAGCCGACCCGCTGCGGACGCCTCGAAAGCGACCGTCGCATACGACCCGCGGCGATCCCCGCACCTCGTGATCTTGGTTTTCCGTGACAGGTGTTACCTGGTCGTAATCCACTGGGACGGGCTCGGTAGACTCGTCGATCGATACGCCTGACCCCGATCCGAGGAGCGCCCACTCGTGGCTCTAGTCGTGCAGAAGTACGGTGGCTCCTCCGTCGCCGACGCCGAGTGCGTCAAGCGGGTCGCCCAGCGCATCGTCGCGACGAAGAAGGCGGGCAACGACGTGGTCGTCGTGGTGTCCGCCATGGGCGACACGACGGATGATCTCATCGATATGGCCAAGCAGGTCAGCCCCCTGCCACCGGGCCGTGAGCTGGACATGCTGCTCACCGCCGGTGAGCGGATCTCCATGGCGCTGCTGGCCATGGCCATCGCGAACCTGGGCCACGAGGCCCGCTCGTTCACCGGCTCCCAGGCCGGTGTCATCACCGACGGCTCCCACGGTAGAGCCAAGATCATCGACGTGACGCCCGGGCGCATCCGGACGGCGCTGGACGAGGGCTCCATCTGCATCGTCGCCGGGTTCCAGGGCGTCTCGCAGGGCACCAAGGACATCACCACCCTCGGACGCGGCGGCTCCGACACCACGGCCGTGGCGCTCGCCGCCGCGCTGGACGCCGACGTCTGCGAGATCTACTCCGACGTCGACGGCGTGTTCACCGCCGACCCGCGCATCGTCCCGCCCGCCCGCAAGATCCCGCGGATCTCCTACGAGGAGATGCTGGAGATGGCGGCGAGCGGCGCGAAGATCCTGCATCTGCGCTGCGTGGAGTACGCGCGCCGCTACAACATCCCGATCCACGTGCGGTCCTCGTTCAGCCAGAAGGAAGGCACGTGGGTCGTCGACAGCAGCGACATCGAAGGGCACGACATGGAGCAGGCGATCATCTCCGGGGTCGCGCACGACCGGAGCGAGGCCAAGATCACCGTGGTCGGGGTGCCCGACAAGGTCGGTGAGGCCGCGACGATCTTCACGGTGCTGTCCGAGGCCGAGATCAACATCGACATGATCGTGCAGAACGTCTCCGCCGCGTCCACCGGACGCACCGACATCTCCTTCACGCTGCCCGCGAGCGACGGGCAGAGCGCGCTGACGGCCCTGAACAAGCTGAAGGAGCGCATCGGGTTCGAGTCGCTGCGCTACGACGACCGGATCGGCAAGGTGTCGCTGATCGGCGCGGGCATGCGCTCGCACCCGGGCGTCACCGCGGCGTTCTTCGCCGCGATCGCCGACGCCGGGGTGAACATTGAGATGATCTCCACGTCCGAGATCCGGATCTCGGTCGTCGTCGCCCAGGACGACATCGACACCGCCGTCGCCGCCGCGCACCGCGCGTTCGACCTCGACGCCGACCAGGTCGAGGCCGTCGTCTACGGCGGCACCGGCCGCTGATCGCGAGCCGCCCCGTTCTTCCGGCTTCAGGAGGCCGCGGAGGACGGGGCGGGCCGGGACAGCCGATTAAGCAGCCGCTGCCCCTGCCTGGCGCTGAGGTTCAGCCGCCGTCCCAGCTCCGCGCCGGTGATATTCGGATCGGCCGCCAGAATTATCTGCGCCCGGGCTTCCGTCCCGGCGGTCGCCGTCGTGAGATCACGCCGAGGCGCAGACGACTCACGCACCTTCCCGGCCGCCACCGAATTACGCCCCTGCGCGACCCCCGCCGAATCGAGGGATGACCCGGCCGCAGCAGATTCACGCCCATGCGCGGCCGCAGCCACATTGCGCGATGGCGCGGACGCAACCGACCTACGCGATTGCACAGACTCCGCCGGACCACCCGCGTCAACAGACCCCGCCGTATTACCCACCTGCGCACCCGCCACGGAGTCAACCGCCTGCGCAGTCGCCGGACTACCTGCATGCGCAGCCGTCGGACCGCCCGCCTGCACAGAAGACGTCGACACACCTCCCCGCACAGAAGTGGCCGGACTAGTCACGCGCGCGGACGACGCCGGACCGCTTGCCTGCGCAGAAGCCGCCGGACCACCTGCCTGCGCCAAGGTCGTCGGACTACCTGCGCCCGCAGACGATGCCAGACCACCCGCCTGCACAAAAGTGGCCGAACTACCCGCGTGCACGGACATCGCCGGAGCGCCCACCGGCACAGAAGCTCCCGGAGCACCCGCCGGCACAGAGGTCGTCGGACTACCTGCGCCCGCGGACGACGCCGGATCGCCCACCTGCACAGAAGCCGCCCGACTACCTGCCTCCCCGGACCCCGCCGGGTTGTCCAGCTGCACCTGCGCGGCGGGACGCGCTGTCGCTGGACGCGGCGCCCGTCCGTCAGCCGACCGGCCTGACGCCACCGGAGGGGCGTCGACCGGCGCCCCGGCCAGACTGTCCGACGCCTGTGCTTTGGTAAGGACAGGCGGTTCTCCAACGAACACGGCGGCAGCAACCTCGGACGGGGCCTCATCCAGCGCGGCCCCAACCAGCCCGGTCCCCACCGGCGAACTCTCAACCGGTGGGGCCTCGGACGACGAGGTCCCAACCGGCGGGGCGGAGGTGGTCAGTTCGGTGACGCGGGCCAAGGCCTGGTCGAGCATGACGCCGTCCGACAGCATCCAGACGACGTCCGCCGGGGCCTTGCTCTTCCACGCACGGCCATAGTGGTCACGCAGCAGCGCCAGCGCGCGCCGGCGGCGCTGCTCGGCGGTGAGCGCCCGAGGGTAGGAGGTGATCTGCCACAGCACCATCCGCCGCCACATGCGGAACGTCGAGACCGGTGCCAGGAGCCAGCGTGCCAGCGGGACGCCCTCGCGGACCGTTCCGGCCGCGATCCCCGCGCGCCGCCGGATCGCATGGCGGACGGCCTCCACGAACGTCACGAACAGCACGGGCATGGCCGCGTGCATCACGACACCGGCCGGGTCCCCGTGCGCAGCGGACACGTTCAGCCAGACCGTCGCTCCGGTGAAGGCCATCGCCATCCAGCGCAGCGCGGGCATCGGCATGGCCAGCCATTCCAGCAGCAAGGCCACGGACACGAGCGCCAGGATGCCGAGGTCGACCCCGGCGGGCACGATCCACGCCTGCCCGCCGAACCAGGGCTCGGCGACATCCTGGACGGACGCGTACGAACCGTAGCCGCCGAGGCCCGCGAGCCCTGCGAAGAACACGCCCCCGATCCCGGCCAGAATTCGCTGGGCCCACGTCAAGGGCGGTACGGGCGGGCCGGAGCCCGCCGTCGTGTCCTCGTCCATGGCGATGTCCCTTTCCGCGCGCCCGGGCATGGGTGCTTGGCCGACGATCTCCCAGGGACCGTAGCGCGGCGACGCCCCTGATAAAGGGCAAAGCCGACGAATGGTGTAAAAGCGCCGGTCAGCGGCATGCCGTCCCGCCTGCGTCGCGTGACGCGGTCCGCCGGTGTCACCACGATCGTGGGAACCGGCTGGCGCCGGTGAGAGTTCAGTTGTGAGGACCTGCGGACGCGACTCGATGACGAGAGGGCGGGTGCGACCATGGCTTCGACCGCCGGGCCGGCCACCGCGAACAAGCCGGACGGCCGGGCGGGCAGACCCACCCTCACCGTCGTCGGCGCGACCGGGACGGTCGGCGCGGTGCTGCTCGACCTGCTGTCCACCCGCCTGGACGTGTACGGGGAGATCCGCCTGGTGGCCTCACCACGCTCGACGGGCCGGAAGTTGTCGGTGCGCGGCGAACCGTCCGAGGCCATGCCGCTCGCGCCGGAGGTGTTCGACGGGGCCGACATCGCGATCTTCGCGGTGCCCCCACCCGTGTCCGCGGAATGGGCACCGGTCGCGGCGGCCGCCGGCACCGTGGTCGTGGACGCCTCGTCCGCGTTCCGGACGAACCCGAGCGTGCCGCTGATCGTCCCCGAGGTGAACCCGGAACGCGTCCACGACCGTCCGCGCGGCATCGTCGCGAGCCCCGGCTGCGCGACGCTGTCCATGATCGTGGCGATCGCGGCGCTGCACCACCGCTACGGCCTGCGCGAACTGGTCGTCTCGTCCTACCAGGCGGCGTCCGGGGCCGGACGCAGCGGCATCGAGACCCTGTACGCGCAGCTCGAGAAGGTGGGCGGCGACCGCGCGCTCGGCAACCGCGCGGGCGACGTGCGCGGAGCGGTCGGCGAGTTCGGACCGTTCCCGGCACCGCTCGCGATGAACGTCGTCCCGTGGACGGGCTCCCTGGGCACCGGCGGCTGGACCTCCGACGAACTCGGCATCCGGGACGAGACTCGCAAGATCCTGCGCCTGCCCGCCCTGAAGGTCGCGGCGACCTGCGTCCGCGTCCCGGTGATGAAGGCGCATTCGCTGTCGGTGCACGCGGTGTTCGGCGACCGCGTCGACCAGCGCGAAGCACAGGCGATCCTCGCCGGATCCCCCGGCGTCGTCCTCTGCGACAACCCCGAGTCGTACGAGTTCCCCACCCCGGCAGACGTCGTCGGCACCGACCCGACCTGGGCCGGCCGGGTACGCTGCTCGCTCGACGACCCGAAGGCGCTGGAACTGTTCCTCTGCGGCGACGGCCTCCGCAAAGGCGCAGCCCTCAACGCCGCCCAGATAGCCGAACTGATCGCCCCCGAATTCTGACGCCCCCAGCGCAAGCAATCACTTCCGCCACCCCGTCCCCGCCCCAGCCCGCACAACCTCCCCATGAGCTCACCCGCACGATCCCGGCCTCCATACGACGTCCGCCCAGCCTCAGCTGTCATGCGCACCGCCTGAGCCGCCCCGCGTCACCTCCGACGGCTTCCACGCGGTCCCGGACGACGTCCGTATCGGCGTCCACACGGCTTCGGACGGCACCGTTCGTCCAGCTCTAACCCCAGACGATGTTCGTGTCGGCGACCGCGTGAGCCCCGTAGCGTGCGCATCGCCTGGTCCGCGCCTGCGCCGCCTCGAACGACCTCTATGCAAACCCGGTCGGCGTTCGTATCGGCGCCCGCATGGCCATGGACAACGCGGTTCGCTTAGGCCTGGACCGTGTCCGGGTGGCTCCGCTCCGCTTCAACATGCTCCCCGGACAGTGTTCGCGTCGGCGCCCGCGTGGGCCCGGCTGGCGTGCGCATCGGCTTGGGCGTGTCTGCGTGGCAAGACCGCGTCCTCGTGAGGGTGGACGACGTCCGTATGAATCGGCGTCGGGCCGGACCGGTCCTTGGACGGGGTTCGATGGCATGAGCGAGACGGCGCGACTGGCCTTTAGGGTGGCAAGGGTGACCGAGACGAAGGCCGTGAAGTCCGAGCAGACGCGCGCCCTGATCGTCGTGACCGCGTTGAGGCTGTTCCGCGAGCGCGGGTACGAGGCGACGACGATGCGGGCCATCGCCAAGGAAGCGGGCGTCTCGGTCGGCAACGCCTACTACTACTTCGGCTCCAAGGAAGCGCTGATCCAGGCGTACTACGACGAACTCCAGGAGGAGCACGCCGCCGCCTGCCGGGCCGTGCTCGCCGCCGAGAAGGACTTCGCGCCCCGGCTGCTGGGCGTCCTGAAAGCGCGGGTGGACACCATGGTCCCCTACCACGAATTCGCCGGAAAGTTCTTCAAGTTCGCCGCCGAGCCGACGAGCCCGCTCAATCCGTTCAGCGCCGAGTCCGGACCGTCCCGCAACTCCGCCGTCGCGATCTACCGCGAGGTCGTGGACGGCTCCAACCTCAAGGTCGACAAGGAGTTCCGCAAGGAGCTGCCCGAGTTGCTGTGGCTGTACTCGATGGGCATCGTCCTGTACTGGGTGCACGACAGCTCGCCGGGCTGCCGCAAGACCTACCTCCTCGTCGAGCGGACGGTCCCGCTGGTCAACCGCATGGTGTCGATGTCGCGGATTCCGGGCTTCAAGTCGGTGACGAGGGAACTGGTCGACATCATCCGCGACGTCCGGGCCTGACGCACCGGGTCAGCGGAAAAGGATGTCCCAGTGGTCGCTTTCGCGGGCGAATATCGCACCCGTCGGTGAGCGATAGAGCTTGGCGCCGTCGCCACGCACCCCCACGAACGGGTAGCGCGTGACAGCACGGTCGACGCACGGCCCCGTCGCGATGTCGAGTTTGTAGCCGTTTTCGTGACTGTACTGCCCGCCCGCGTGCCCGCGTTCCGTCCCGCCGGTGACGGTGATCTCGCAGCCGCTCTCGCCGGCGAACACGAGCAGCCCTTTGAGCGAACCCCAGCGCAGTCCCTCGAAGGACGTGCAGGTCGGGATCGACGCGTCGGAACAATTGCCGGTCGAGCGCCAATCGATCCCCTCCGCGCGCAGGACATACTCGGCGAACTGCTGATCCACCCGAATAGAAGCGGGCATGTCCTTGATATCGGAACGCGGCGGGACCGTCTGATCCGGCGCGTCCACCATGCCCAACCCACTCCCCAAGACGGACCGCTGCGGCATGGCCCACGACTCCGCCGACCGCGGGCTCGCGGAAGCTGACGGAGACGCGAGG
This sequence comes from Actinomadura terrae, assembly GCF_022751215.1. Classification (GTDB taxonomy): domain Bacteria; phylum Actinomycetota; class Actinomycetes; order Streptosporangiales; family Streptosporangiaceae; genus Spirillospora; species Spirillospora terrae. The sequence goes on from NZ_JAICDG010000004.1 coordinate 646,194, forward strand.
AAGAACAGCGCAGCAGCCACGGCAAACGCCGTCACTAACCCAGTCGGACCAACCACCGGATGACCATCCAGCCCCCCACGCCCTGGCCGCACAGCCCCCCGCATACCGGCCGTTCGAGCACCGGACACACCCGTCCCAGACTCCCGACCGCCGCCCCCTCCAGCACCAGGCACCCCCCTTTCGGCCCCTAGAGCCTCAAGCCCCCAGCTATCGAACACATGCATGCCAGATATTCCCGCATCTGACGCCTGCGTTCCACACACTCGATTATCGACCGCTCGCATATCGGGCACGCACGCCTCAAACGATCGGATACCTGGCATTCGAGCGCTAAGCTCCCGCGCCCCGACCTCTTGGCTGTCGATAACCCAGGAGCTCACGGCTCGCGCGTCAGCCACTCGTATCGCGGGTGCTCGGACATCCGATGTTCCGGTAACAGGCGCCGAGGCTTCGGCCCCCCGCATCTCGGACGGCTCAGTCCTAGGCGCGGCGTCGCCTCCCGGAGTGTCGGACGCTGTCCTGCGTTTAAGGGAAGACGTCTGATTGAGCCGTGTCATGTGTCCCCCGTGTTGGCTCTCCGGCGCGGAGAGCGACGGTTCGAGCGCTGCGCCGCCGCTTCGGGCGGCGACGCCGGGGGGCGCCGGTCGGCTGGACCGGCTCCTGCTCACTGGCGGCCGTTCGGAGGAATGCCCCTCACTTTGATCTTGTAAACCCGCAGGCCAAGCACCACTCCCTGGCGGCACAGCGACCCACAGGGCCTGCGTGCTGGACGGGGGCCACCTACCCGCATGCCAGGCTGTCAGCCCGCGCACTCGCTTTCGGCACAGCTGCCTGCGTATGGGTGCGCAGGGCCGCGCGAAGTGGACCACTCATCCGCCTGCTGGGATGAGGGAGGCCCTTAGTGTTGCTGCGCCTCGCGTGGCTGTGCGAGCGGAGTGACCTGCCCTCCGCATACGAGAGGTAGCCCGCGTGCTCGCGGACGCGGGGCTTGCGTGGCTTGCGTGCGAACGGCGGTGGGCTGTGGGGTCGCTTGCGGGCGGACGGTGAGCCGTGGGTTTGCCTGGAGGCGAGCGGAGGCCCGGCGTTGCTGTGGCCTGCGCGGTTCGGGAGTGGGGTGGCCTGCCTTTCCGCGTATGGGACGCTAGCCCGCAGGGGCGTCCTGCGCGGCGCCCGAGGTGGCCTGCTTGCCCTCCAGCGCGTCCGGGAGGGTGACCACCTTGCGCAGCGCCTCGTTCGCGGACGCAGGCCTAGCGTGGGCCTGCTTGCGGACGAAGGTTGGATGCGGGTCTGCGGTGGGCGGATGGGGTTGTGGGTCTGCCTGGGGCGGGCGGGGTGGGGCCGCCCGCCCTGGGGCGGAGGGGTCAGGGCATGTTGAGGTGTTTGCGGGCGAAGCCGATCTCGGTGGCCATTTGCTTGATCCGTTCCTCGACGACGAGGGAGCCGTGGCCCGCGTCGTAGCGGTACATCTCGTGCGGGAGGCCCAGCTCGGCGAGCCGTCCGAGGTAGTTGTCGATCTGGCGGATCGGGCAGCGCGGGTCGTTCTCCCCCGCCAGGACCAGAACCGGGGCCTTGACCTGGGAGACGTAGGTGATCGGGGACGATTCGCGGTAGCGGTCCGGTACTTCGTCGGGGGAGCCGCCGAACAGGGAGCGGTCGAAGGCCTGGAGGCCCTCCATCTCGTCCTCGTAGGCGGCGACGTAGTCGGCGACGGGGACGCCCGCGATCGCGACGCTCCAGTCGTCGGGCTGGGTGCCGATGCCGAGCAGCGTCAGATAGCCGCCCCATGACCCGCCGGTCAGGACGAGGCGCTCCGGGTCGGCGAGGCCCGAGGAGACCGCCCAGTCACGGACGGCCTTGACGTCCTCCAGTTCGGTGAGGCCGACCCGCCCCTCGATCGCGTCGCGCCACGTCGAGCCGTATCCCGTGGAGCCCCGGTAGTTGACGCGCACCACCGCGAAGCCGTGGTCGACCCACGCGGCGACGGCCGCCACGAACGAGTCCTCGTCCTGCGCGGTGGGGCCGCCGTGGATGTCGAACACGGTCGGGTACGGGCGGTCGCCCTCCGGTTTGCTGACCAGCGCGTGGATGCGGCCTCCCGGGCCGTCCACCCACACGTCCTCGACCGGCACGGACGGCGGGGCCGTGGGGCCCGGCGGGGTCAGCACGACCGCGCCCGACGTCGAGCGGATCACCGGTGGCTCGGCGGCGGACGACCACGAGAACTCGACGGTCCCGTCCGGACGGACGGCCGCCCCGCCGATCACTCCGCGCGGCGTCTCGATCCGGCTCAGCGCGCCGGTGCCGAGGTCGTAGCGGTACAGCTCGTCCCGCGCCTCGTGCGAGTGGGAGATCAGCAGCGCGGACCCGTCCGGGTACCAGCTGGCGCCGATCTCGCCGGGCAGGTCGAGGACGATCTCCTGCTCGGCTCCCGCGACCGCGTCCCAGATGAGCAGTTCGTCCCGGCCGCGCCGCTCGTGCCCGACCAGCAGGCGCGCGTCGCCATCCACGGGCGCGAAACCGGCCCCGTAGACGCCCTTGCCAGGCCCATCCCACAGGTCGCCGACCGTGGACCCGTCGGCGCGGACGACCCGGAGCGCCATGTGGCGGCTGTCGCCGTGCTCGCTGTGCCCGATCGCGACGAGTGTCTCGTCTCGCGAGAGGCCCGCGACGTGCGCGTCCTCGGCGTGGTGGTAGAGCACCTCGGGTTCGGCGCCGGGACGGCACAGGTGGACGGAGTTGCCGGTGTCGTTCGTCCGCCCGACCACGGCCAGGCCGCTCGCGCCCAGCGCCAGCCCCGCCGGATACGAGGGCTCCAGCCCCGGAACCGCCGGAACGCTCTCGGTTCCCTCCGGCGCGCCGAACGCGACGCGCTTCCACACGCCGAACTCGTCGCCGTCGGTGTCGGCGAACCACCACACCCAGGCGCCGGACGGATCGATGGTGCCCGTCCACGTCCCGTTCGGACGGTCGGTGACCTGCCGCCGCTCACCCGACCCGCGATCCCAGGTGTAGATCTCCCAGGTCCCCGTGACATTGGACTGGTAGATGCTGTGATCCGGGGCGTCGCGCGCCCACCGGGGCAGGCTCATCCGCGCGGCCCGGAACCGCGCCCGCCAGCGCTCTTCGTCGACCATGCTCCCCAGTATCGCGGCTCACGACCGTCCCGAACGAAAACCGGTCCGCCTGTGGATAACTCTCAGCGATCAAGGGGGACGGAGCCGTCCGATTTCTCCCAAATGTCATCGGGGACGGTCCTGACCTCCGCCGACCGCGAGCCCGGATTGAGCGTCCGGTGCACGGCCCGCGCGACGCGCTCGATCGTGGTCACCCCGTACGCCATGGACGGCGTGTCCTGCGTCAACACCACGATCATGTAGTCCTCGCCGTGCCCGTCGAACGCGCCGATGCTGTGGACGCGCCAGTAGCGGCCCTTCCGGGGCAGCCATCCGTTCTTCACGTGCCACGTCACTTTCGCCGGGCTCCCCGCCGGGGCGCCCCACCGCTGGGACGCGATGACGTCGTTCATGAGCCCCAACGCATACGCGCGTGACTCGTCCGGCAGCAGCGCGTTTTGGTGCGTATAGCGGCTGAGCAGCTCGATCTCGTCCTGCGCCGTGATCTGCGTGAGCCCCCAGTAGCCGGACGGGCCGAGCGTCGTATGCGACATCCCGGCCAGTTTCAGGAACCGGTCCATCCGGGTTCGTCCCACCGAGCGCCACAGCCGGGACGCGGCGTCGTTGTCCGAGCGCGTGATCATCTTGTCGGCCAGCGACTTCTCCGTCACCGTCATCGAGCGGTGCTCGTCCGAGACCTGGCGGAGCAGCCCGCCCAGGATCGTGACCTTGACGACGCTCGCCGAGTCGTAGTGGCGTCCGGCGGCGACCGTGCAACGGATGCCGCGCTTCCGGTCGAACACCGCAACCGATTCCGTCCCGGCGCGGTCGGCGAGCGCAGTCCGTATGCGCGTACCGAGCGTTTTCGCCATCGTGGGATGCGTGGATGACGCGCAGACCTCCGCGGCGGCTGAAGCATGGGCCGTCGGTAGCAGAACACTGACCCCGAGCACGGCTACCGACAGCAGGGTCGACGATGGGAGTCCTGGCACGCCGTCACGGTAACGATCGCTGGGCGAGAAGTCCCGGACATGACCGGCAACGGACCCCTACGGAACCGTCAGGATGCGGCCAGCACGGAACGGGCGGGGTGGTGCGTGACTTCAGGCGGGGCCGGGGGCGGCCCGAGACGCCCCGTGCGGCACCTTGCGGAGCCGTCAGGAAGTGGCCAGGCGTCCGCCGAACTGGTCGATCGCGGCGCGGACCTGGCGGTCCATGGCCCGCGCGAAGCCCGCCTCGACGGTGACCTCGGCGCCGGGACGCAGCCGCGTGAGCGTGTCGGTGAGGTCGCCCAGGCTGTGGTCGCCGACGCGTCCGACGACGTGCTTGGCGATCAGCCGGACGAACAGCGCGGCCAGATCGTCCATGGTGCGCTGGATCTCGCATCCGGCCGTCAGCACCTCCTCCAGCGGGACGCCCGCGCCGACGAGCGTGACGGCCGCGTCGAGCTGGCGGCGGCTCCAGAGTGTGACGCGTTCGCCTTCCATTTCGAGGAGGCCGAGGCAGGCGGCGCGGTCGATGACGCTCGGCAGGTCGTCCTCGCCTGGGAAGAGCGCGGCCAACTCGTCCAGCGTCATCGTCACCGGGACCTCATGCGACCACGGCGTCGTCGCCGCCTTCTCGACGCCGAGCACGACGCCGATGTCGCGGCCGAGTTCCCATGCGGACAGCAGTTCGCGGATGCCCTCCAGGGTGTGTCCGCGCTCTAGCAGGCTGCCAATCATGCGCAGGCGCGCCAGGTGTGTCGCCGAGTACAGGCCGACACGGCCCGAGCGTCGCGGCGGCGGAATCAGCTTGCGTTCCTGGTAGTAGCGCAGCGTCCGTACGGGAACCCCGGCGGCCTCCGCGAGCTCGCCGATACGGTACTCGCGTCTTGCTCCGGTCGCGGCGGGCCTGCGGCCCTGCACGCCGTCCCGGCCTCGCGCCGGTTCTTCGCTCACGGCCGCCAGCATAGTTCGTGACGGATGGCAACCCTCCGTGCCTGGGAAGGGCTAGGGAGGGGCAAGGGTAGGACAGGGGAGAGGCCCAGACCTGCGCGGGGACGCCCAGGGTCGAGCCGGAGGGCGGACGGGCAAGAGGGTGGCCGGAGTCGGGCAGCGGCCGGACGCGGACGGGCTCGCGGCGATGCGTCGGACGCGGAACGCCTCCATGATCGCGCACGTCAGACCTGCGTTACCCTCGGCCGGGCTCCGGCATCCGCGAAGAAAGAGGCCCCTGATGCGGAAGATTCCCTCCGTCGTGCTCGCGACGTCCGTTCTCGTCGCAGGGCTGGGCCTCGCCGGATGCTCCGAGAAACGCTGGTGTGAGCACGACGCGACGGACACGAAGGTGAGCGACCGTTACTGCAAGAACGGCACGCCCGGATACGAGTGGGAGTCGGGCAGTAGTCACAAGAAGCACAAGAAGACCAAGAAGAAGCACTGACGCATGCGAACCACGTCCACCTGACGTGCCCCGTCTACGCGACGCAACCCCTACGTGGCGTGGCCCGTATGCGCGACGTACCCATCTGCGTGACATGGCCGTATGCGCGGCGTACCCGTGGTCTACGTGACGCGCCTCGTGGTTATGACCTTGCGTGGTCGGCGGCGCCGCTTCTCGTCGGTCTCCTGGGTCGCCTCGGCGGCGATCAGGTCGCGGAGCGTGCGGGGAAGGATGTCCTCGCGACGGTCGGTGAACTGTGAGCGCATCGGATCTCTCCCTCGGCAGAAGTCCTTGGTGTGAATCCTCTTGCGGGTCGTGCTCGCTGGGACGCGGTGGCCTCAGGCTCAGCGGATGTGGTGGTTTCGAGCTCGGCGGATGCGGTTGTCTCAGGCTCGGTGGGACGAGATGGTCCCGAGCTCGGCGGACGGGCCGGTTTCAGCCCCCAGCGGTGTGGGCCCCCCAGGCCCCGGCGGTATAGGCCCTCAGGCGGCGGTAGCGTAGGCAGCGGACACGGTGGAGAGCGCCCAGCGCATCCGAGTGGTGTAGGTCTCCGGGTGGTCGCCCGCCTCCTGCGCGACGACCGCGGTGCATACGGAACGGTCGCCGCCGCAGGCGCAGAGCCGTGCGTCTATAGCGGTACGGACCTGTTCGGCGGACGGGGCGTCGGACGCCTGGAGCCCGGAGGCGAACAGGATCTGGGCCAGCTCGGATGTACTCAACGGGGTGAGGCTCAGCGTGTTGTGTGACATCGTGCGCCTTCTTCCTGCGGAGGGGTTCCTCATTCCCCTGCTTGCTACTTACGACTCTGACGGCTGGCGCGAGTCATCGCTATCGGGGAAAACCCCGACCAAAGGTGGAGTCTTCCCGCAGACGATCCGTAGGGTTGCCTCCACCACCAGAACGAAAGACTCTATTCCGCAAGACGTTCCATGAGGCGGGACAGCAGGGCGCGGCTCGCGTCCGGGGAGAGGGCCTCGCGCTCAAGCCGGCTCCAGACGCGCTCGAACGCGTCCGTGTCGGCCGGCTTGTCGAGGTAGAGCGCCGTCGTGAGCAGCTCCACGTAGACGACGTCCGGAATGGCCTGTTCGTCGAAGCGGAGCACGGTGAACGCGCGGCCCGTGGGTGCGAGGGACGCCCGGTCCGCCGGGATGATCCGCAGGTCCACGGTCGCGGTCTCGCTCATCCGCAACAGGTGCCTCAGCTGCCCGCGAATCAGGTCGGGGCCGCCCACGAAACGCCGTAACGCCGCCTCCTCCACGATCGCTCCGAGCGTCCGGCGCCGAGACCGCGCGAACACCCGCTGGCGCATGAGCCGGACGCTGAGCCGGCCCTCGATCTCTATCGGCGGCATGCCCTCGCGGATACCGTCCCGGATGGCGAGGCTCGCGCGCGCGTAGTCCTCAGTCTGGAGCAACTCGGGGATCTGGCAGGGATCGTAGGTCCGGACGGATCCGGCGGCCTCCTCCAGGTCCAGATAGGGGTGCGTCCAGGACGGGATCATGTCGCTGTAGCGGTGCCACCAGCCGCGCGCGTTCGCCTCGCGCGCGAGGCGGAGCAGGTTGCGGCGCTCCCTCTCGTCGGTCACGCCATAGAGGATGAGCAGGTCCGCGATGTCACGTTCCTTGACCGCGGTGCGGCCGAGTTCCATTCGGCTGATCTTGGAGTGGCTGCCCCGGATCGCGTACCCGGCCTCCTCGCGGGACAGGCCCTTCAGCTCGCGGAGCCTGCGCAGCCGGGCGCCCAGCAGCATGCGCCTGACCGTCGGCCCCCGGGCGTGGGCGGCCGGCCCCGCAGCCATCAACGGCGCTCCTCAAGATCGTCACGGCACGTGCATATGCACGTGCATCGGAACAATCTTCCCATGCCTGGCGGACGCTCGAAGGACTATTTCGGGGATGGCCAGAATATGGTTATATGTCAAAATTTGGCCATGCATCGTGTCGTCGTCCTGGCCCTGGAGGGCGTGTACCCGTTCGAGTTGAGCATCCCGACGCGGATCTTCACGTCCGCGCGGTCGGCGGCGGGCGAGCCGCTCTACGAGGTCCTCACCTGTAGCATCGACGGCGGTCCCGTGCGGACGTCGGCCGACTTCTCCATCGCCGTCGACCACGGGTCCGAGCTGGTCGACACGGCCGACACCCTGATCATCCCGCCCTTCGGCCGCGGCCCAGCGGACGAGACGGACTGGTACCCGCCGTCCCTCGCCGTCACCTTCTCCCGGTTGCGGCCGAAAACCCGAATCGTCTCGATCTGTACCGCTTCCTACGCCCTCGCCGCCGCCGGGCTGCTGGACGGACGCCCCGCGACCACCCACTGGCAGGAGGCCGACCGCCTCCAACGCCTGCATCCGGAGATCAAGGTCGATCCGGACGTCCTTTTCGTCGACGACGGCGATGTCCTCACCTCCGCCGGCGTCGCCGCCGGAATCGATCTGTGCATGCACATCGTCCGCCGCGACCACGGCAGCGAGGTCGCCAACGGCGTCGCGCGGCGCTGCGTCATCCCGCCGTGGCGTGAGGGCGGGCAGGCGCAGTTCATCGAGCGCCCCGTTCCCGGGCCGTCCGCCGCCACCACGTCCGCGACGCGAGACTGGGCCCTCCGGCATTTGCACCGTCCCATTCCGCTGACCGAACTCGCGCGCCACGCGCGCATGAGCGTCCGGACGTTCTCGCGCCGTTTCCGGGACGAGGTCGGCATGCCGCCGGGCCAATGGCTGACCCAGCAGCGCGTCGAACTCGCCCGCCGCCTGTTGGAGACGACCGATCTCCCCGTGGACCGCATCGCCGCCGATTCGGGTTTCGGCACCGCCGCCTCCCTTCGCCAGCACCTGGTCGCCACGATCGGCGTCCCGCCGTCCGCCTATCGCCACACTTTCCGCACGGCCGAACCCCGCCCCGCCGACCCCGGCCCCGCCGAATCTCGCCCTGCCGAACCGGACCCGGCCGAATCTCGCCCGGCCGCGCCGTACCCGACCGAGGCCCGGGAGACGGTCTGACCATGGACGTCGTCAACGCAGGAAATTCTGGAACCCGTTCGCCAGCGCCGCGGCCATACGCTGCCGGGACGTGGCGTCCGACATCGCCGACGCGTCCCCCGGATTGCGCATGTTGCCGCATTCGATAAAGACGACCGGGACCGTGGACATGTTGAGGCCGCCGAGGTCGTCCCGCCGATCCAGGCCGTCCCGCCCCACGTACGTGGAGTAGGGAATTCCCGTCCCGGAACGGAACGCGTCGCGCATCAACCTGCCGAGCCGTCCCGACTCGGAAACAATGGAAACGTTCTTTCCCACCGGAAGCGGCTGAATCACATGGAACCCGTGCCCCTTGACGGCGGCCCCATCGGCATGGATGGACAGCACGGCATCAGCGTGAGCCCGATTGCCGATCGCCGCCCGCTCGGTGACGCAGGGGCCGACACCCTTGTCGTCCTGCCGCGTCAGCACGACCCGGGCACCCGCCTCCCGCAGGACGTTCGCCAGCCGGTTGGCGAGGTCCCAGGTGAAGGCATGCTCGCTGTATCCGCGGGCCGTGCCGGTTCCGGTCGTGTTGCAGGGCTTGTATCCGTTGCCGATGAACACCTTCCTGTTGATCTCCTGCAAATGTTCGGCGTTCCCCCCGTTGTGCCCGGGATCGAGCACAATGACCTTCCCGCTCAACCCTTGCCGAGAAGGCGAAGCGGAGGACGAAGTCTCCCTATCCGGACTCACGCCATCGTCACCCCCGGAAGAACAGCCGCCGACCAGGCACAATCCAAGCAAAACCCATCCACGCCACCCCATGCCCCGTCCCCCCGGTTCCGAAGCCCCCGATGCTCGAAACCTAACCGCCACCCAATGCCCAGGCAATCACCCTCCGCCCCGACCTACCCGAAGAGGAAAACGCGACCAACCTCGGCGGCGGTGGGGCCGCCGAACCCGCACCATCTCGAAACGGCACGCCCTCACACCGTCCGACCCACTACAACCTCGTCGATGGGCGCGATGCGCCCCTGATAAGCATCGCGACCAGATCGTCCAATAGCCACATAGCCACTCAGTATCGAAAACACTCGACGAATTTACCGTTCATCCCAAAGGCGAGAGCAAGCACCTCGAAGTCGCCAAGCGCCCTCTCTACCCCCCGATACACAGAACCGTCCAGGAGGACGCCCGGCCGGAGGGGACGGCCGGGCGCCACAGGTGTGTCAGCGCGCGCAGCGCGCCGGCGGCGGCGCCAGGTCGACCGCGCCGTCGATGACCTCGATCACGTTGCCGGACGCGTCCAGATGCTCGGCGTGCGCGGCCATATGGTTCCCGACGCTCCGACCGACCGGGTTGGGATGGACCTCCCGGATCCCGGTCGCGATCGAGATGTCGTTGTCATTGCGGAAGAACTCCGTGCCGTTGTCGGTGAAGCTGACCGACCAGCGCTGCCCGGCCGCCGCGGTGGCGATCTCGAACTCCTCCCCCGCGACCAGCCGGTTCGGCGGGGTGCCGTCGTCGTCGTACTGCGACTTCAGCGTCCACGGTGTGCCCTGCGATCCGGTCCCGCTGGTCTCGACGGGCCGCCCGCACGGACGGTCCTTCGCCTGCGCGGCGGTGCCGGTGGCCACGGCGGTCGTCAGCGCCAGCGCCGCCGAGGTCAACAGCCCCACCGCTATTCGCGTTCGCATCGAATTTCCTCCTCTTTTCGGCTCCTCCGGTTGATAGCCGCAGGGGTTACACAGGGGGGACGTCGAAGACCGGGCCGTGTAACCCGTCCCCCTATCCCTTGTCGAACCTGACTGTCGGAGAAGGGACGGGGAGATGGGGAGAGCAAGGGCGGTCATGGCCGCCGCCGTGGGTGCCGTGTTGTCGACCGGTGCGGTGTACGTGCCGCAGGCCGCACCCGCGCAGGCCGCCACCACCACACAGGGGGAGGTGGTGATCCAGTGGAACCGGACCCTGCTGGGCATCGTGCGGACGCCCGGCGCGCAGCCGGCGACCGTCCACGCCACGCGCAACTTCGCGATCATGCACACCGCCATCGCCGACGCTATCGACGCGAGGTCCGGCTCCGGCTACGCCGCTGCCGCCGAGGCCGCGCACGACAGCCTGGCCGCGCTGTACCCGGCGCGGCGCGCCGACCTGGACCGGCAGCTCCACGACGAGCTCGCGAACGTGCCGGACGGCCCGGCCAAGACGGCCGGTATCCGCGCAGGTCAGCGGGCAGCCACGACCGTGTTGGCGGACCGCGCGCACGACGGCTCCGACGCGACCCCGCCGCCGTTCGTCCCCGGCGACAAGCCGGGTGACTACCGGCCCACCCCACCGGCGTTCGCGGCCCCGGTGTTCACGCACTGGTCCGGCGTGCGGCCCTTCGTGCTGCAACGCGGTGGCCAGTTCCGGCCGCGCCCGTACCCGGCGCTGACCAGCCGGACCTACACCAGGGCGCTCAACGAGGTACAGCTCCTGGGCCAGGACACCAGCACCAAACGGACACCTGACCAGACCACCCAGGCGCGTTTCTGGGCCGCGCCGATCTGGAACTACTGGAACGAGATCGCCCAGGACGCCGCGCACCGGCACGGAACCGGGCTGGCCGCCACGGCCCACCTGTTCGCCACGCTCGACCGGACGTTCGCCGACGCGGCGATCGCCTTCTACGACGGCAAGTACCACTACCGGATCTGGCGTCCCGTCACCGCGGTCCGCGCGGCCGACACCGACGGAAACCCCGACACCCACGGCGACCCGGCCTGGAACCCGCTCGCGGTGACGCCGCCCGACCCGTCCTACCCCGGCGCGCACAGCGTCGTCGGCGAGGCCGGGGCGACCGTGCTGTCCGCCTACTTCGGCCCGTCCGACCGCTTCACCGTCCGCTCGGAGGCGCTGCCCGACGTCACCCGCTCGTTCACCGGCTACCAGGACGCGGCGGACGAGGCCGGCCTCAGCCGCATCTACGCCGGCATCCACACCCGCATCGACCATGTGGCCGGCGAGAAGCTCGGTTCGCGCGTCGCCCGTTACGTGCTCGCCCACACAGGTAAAGACTGACCGACCCGTCCGGGAGAGGCGGCCGAGTGCGCCCATCACCGGGGGCGCACTCGGCCGCGACGGCGGCGGTGGACGGAGGATCACCCGGCCCCACGGGTGATCCTCCAAGCCCGTTTCGACGTGTTCCAAGAAACGGCGGAAAGGATCGTCATGCGCCGCTGGAACCCAGTACGACGCAAACCAGCCGAACCGGCCGCGACGCCGCCCGACGGCCGGGCGCCGCTGCATCTCGTCCAGGCGGACACCTATGCGAACTGGGAGGCGATCTACCTCCACAACGTCGACCGCATCTACCGGCTGATGTTCTCCAAGGTCGGCAACCGTCCCGACGCCGAGGATCTGACCGCCGAGGTGTTCCTGACCGCCCTGCGCCCGCTGCGGGTCTCGGCGACCGTCGGCGAGGTCCGCGCCTATCTGCTGGCCACCGCCCGCACCGTCCTCGCCGCGCACTGGAAGCGCACCCTCGGACACGAGATCACCAGCATCGACCTGGAACAAATAGCCATCGGCGACGAACTGCCCCCGGAGACCGAGAGCTCCCAAGGACGCGTCGAACGGCTGCTGGCCGCACTACCCGAACGCTACAGGCGCGTCCTCGAACTACGCTTCCTACATTCCTGCACAATCCGCCAGACGGCGGCCGAACTAGGAATCACAATCGGCAACGTCAAAGTGATCCAACACCGCGCCTTACGTCTCGCAGCAGAACTGGCCCGCGACGACCCAAGCCTTTAGGGATGAGGGTGACCATGAGAGGACTGCCCCGTTTCGTCGAGGCGCTGCTGTCCGGCCGCCGCCCCCGGCCGTTTCGGCCCGACGACGCCGACGCGGAAGCGCTACGGGTGGCCATCGACCTGCGCGCGACCCGCCCCGGCTCAGATGCCCCTAGCGAGGAGTTCATCGCCGCCCTGCACCGCCGCCTGGCCCATGACCTGGCCGAACCACCCACCCCGTCCCCCGCCCCGGCCCGCCGCCGCCTCCTCCTGGGCGGCGCCGTCGGCGCGCTGGCGGGAGCCGTCGCCGGCGTCTTCGCCGGACGAGCGTCCTCCGACGACCCGCCCACCATGGCCGGTGGCCAACTGACCCCTGACCTGGGCGTCTGGCACCCCGTCGTGGCCGCCGCCGACCTCCCCGAAGGCGCCGTCCACGGCTTCACCGCCAGCGGCATCGACGGCTTCGTGACCCGCAGCAACGGCCGCCTGCGCGCCGTCTCCGGCGTCTGCACCCACCAGGGCTGTCGCCTGACCCCCCACCCCGAAAAGGGCCTCCGCTGCCCCTGCCACGGCGCCCATTTCGCCCCCGACGGCACCGTACTCCACCACCGCATGAAAGCCCCGATCCCCGCCCTCCCCCGCCTAGCAATCCGCCAAAAAAACAAAACAATAGAGGTCTACATCCCCAAACCCTGACCCACCAGCATCCCTTTAGGCACCGAACGCATCATCCTTGAGCCACCCAAGCATTGTGGCGGACCCTAGCCTCCCACAGGAGGAGCTACCTAAGCCGGTCACCCGTTCGTCCCCACGTCTTGGTGGCATGACAGTTGGCACAGAGGGCGCTCATCTGGATCGGGTGGTCACGCCCTCGTTTTGCCATTTCCTGAACATGCTCGTCCTCAAGATGGGCCCCCTTTTCATTTGACATCATCGAGTTGTCCGGCGCACATCGAATTCTCGCAGTGCCCCCCAATCCGCAGCAGAACGGCCTTCACCGGCGCCGGGACCGTACGGGCGCGCACCCTCATCGCGTTGGCCACCGATCCCACGTAGTCCAGTTCGATTTCGCGCGGATGCGGCAGTGCGGCGGACGCGACCTCGGGAGCCACGACCTCGCACGCCCGGGCGTAGGTGGGATGCGCAGATCGGCGTGCGGCCCATCACTACCTCCGGGGACCTGACCGATTGCCCGATAGCGGGCTATATCGCCGGATACGCCACCAAAACCGCTTCCCCAAGCACGCTCTGAAGGATCACCTCACCCTTACGGCTCCTAATCCGTGCACCTGCCACGGAAAGGCCTACGGCTTCCGGAGCCAGCGGTGCCGCACGCAGTCCGAGAGCCAAGCTCGTCGATGTGGCACGTCGCGCGGTGTCTCACGGGCACTGTGTGCGACGTCCTCCATCGTCCCGACACGGTGGCCGAACCAACTCGCCTCAACGTAGGGGCCGCCATCGCCGACCTTGGATACGTCCGTAACGCCGCCGCAGGAGACTGGCAGCCACTGGAGACACTCGGGTATTGCCACCTGGCTATTCCAGCCAGCTACAACGGGCCGGTACCCCAAGAGCGGAAAGCAATCTGCGCACGCGGTAACCCTCGTCCCTGAGTCCTGGCCGGAAGTTCTGGCACGTGGCCGGGGCGCGCCCCACCGGGCAGAGTTGAACTGGCTGCCGATTGCGCCGGGCCTGACGCCCCATGGGCTCCGTCACACCCACAAGACCCTCATGCGGGCACTGGACACTCCACCAAGCTCATGGACGAGCGGATGGGCCATCTCGACGGGTCGGTCCAGGCTCGCTATGACCACGTGACACAGAAGATGAGAGACCCCTGTTGAAGGGCCTTACCGCCATGTGGGAAGAGGCGCTGCAAGCACGCCGGGCCATGCACCCTCGCTCGGCCGTGAAGATCCGGGACGAGCTGCTGAGAGGCTGGCTTTCTCCAGAGACCCCCGGAGAAACACTCAGGGCCGATCTCCCATGGCGGGAGTATCGGCCCTGACCTGCTGTTTCGGCTGTCGGGGTGGCGGGATTTGAACCCACGACCTCTTCGTCCCGAACGAAGCGCGCTGCCAAGCTGCGCTACACCCCGATGGTGGCTGCCCGGGAGTCGTACGTGCTCCCGGCGCCTTGACCACTTTAGCGGATGCTCGGGGGTGCTGCGTCCTCAATATCGGCGTGCTTGCGGCCATACGGCCGATCATGGTGCTGGTGGGGTGGGCCTGGCCTCCGTCCGGGGCCGGTGGGTGGGGCCATCCGCAGGTCGGGGCGAGAAGGAGGATATGGCGGCGCGTGAGGGACCCAGGGTGCGCTGCAAGTGGTGGGTCGGCGGCTGTCGCTGGCGAAGAGGGCGAGCCGGTGTGCGGCGTGAGGGCGGACTGATGTTGGTGATGCGGAAGTGGGGTGGGAGGGCTGTGTTACGACCCTTGTTCGTGGCTCTGGTGGGGCTGAGGGCGATCCGGCCAGAGTTGGTGGTCGTGCCGCTGTTCTTGGGATCGGTTTGAGGTGGGACGGGCTGACGGCACTGATTGTCGGTGGCGTGTGATTGCTTTGTCACAGTGCGGAGTGGACGGGCGGATGGCCTGCTCGTGGCACCTCAAGGGTTGTTGATCTCTTGTCGTGCCAGGTCAGCGCGGGACGAGGGTGAGGAGGGAGGCTTCGGGAGGGCAGCAGAAGCGCATGGGGGCCGTGGGGGATGTGCCGAGGCCGGCTGAGACGTGCAGCCAGGAGCCGCGGTGCCGGTGGAGGCCCTTGACGCGGGGACGGTCGATGCCGCAGTTGGTGGCCAGCGCGCCGTAGAAGGGGACGCAGACCTGGCCGCCGTGGGTGTGGCCCGCGAGGAGCAGGTCGTAGCCGTCGGCGGTGAAGCGGTCCAGGTTGCGGGGCTCAGGGGAATGCATGACGCCCAGGTGGATGTCCGCCTGCGGATCGACCGGACCGGCGATCTTGTCGTAGCGGTCGCGGTTGATGTGGGAGTCGTCGATGCCGCCGAACTCGACGTCGAGCTCCCCCACCTTGAGGCGGCCGATCCGGTTGTTCAGGTCGAGCCAGCCGGCGGCCTGGAGGGAGGAGCCGAGCTCGCGGTACGGCAGGTCGGGCTCGCGGCGATGCCGTTTGTAGTCGGCCTTGCTGGTTCGCCAGATGTAGCGAAGGGGGTTCTTGAAGACGGGCGAGTAGAGGTCGTTGGACCCGTACACGAACACGCCTGGACGGTCGAGGAGTGGGCCCAGGGCGTCCAGGAAGGGCCCGATCGCGTCACGGTGCGAGAGGGTGTCGCCGGTGTTGACCACGAGGTCCGGTTCCAGCGCGTCCAGGGACCGCACCCAGCGGATCAGCCGTGACCGGCCGGGCGTGAGGTGCGCGTCGGAGATGTGCAGGATCTTCACCGGCGGACGGCCGGGCTGCAACACCGGAACGTCGAAGCGGCGGAGGCGGAACCAGTTCCGCTCGATCACCGAGGCGTACCCGAAGGTCGCGGCGCCCGCGCCCAGGAGGCCCAGGGGCACGGTGTAGATCTTTCGCACGGTTCTCCCTTCTCAGGTCTCCATGCTTCCAGACACGGGCACCCTCCGGTAATCCTGATGAGGCAACTGGGTCTGGACGGGCATGATGTCACCATGGCCCTGAAGGAGAAGCTGGAGACCGATCTGTCCGCCGCCATGAAGGCTCGCGACGGCGTGCGCACCCGCACGCTGCGCATGGCGCTCACGGCGGTGAAGAACGAGGAGGTCGCCGGCAAGCAGTCCCGCGAGCTGTCGGACGACGACGTCGTCAAGGTGCTCACCCGGGAGGCGAAGAAGCGCCGGGAGGCCGCCGCGGCGTTCGATGACGCGGGCCGTACCGAGCAGGCCCAGGCCGAGCGGGATGAGGGCACGGTGCTGGAGGAGTACCTGCCCGCGCAGCTGGGCGACGAAGAGCTGACCGCGCTGGTCGCGGACGCGATCGCGGCGACGGGCGCGGCTGGTCCGCGTGCGATGGGCCAGGTCATGAAGGTCGTGAACCCCAAGATCGCCGGACGCGCCGAGGGCGGACGCGTCGCCGCGGAGGTTAAGCGCCAGCTCGCCACCTGATCGACCGCCGGTTCACGGCGGCCTCTGAGGCGGACAAAAGGGAAGGGCCCGGCGGAGGCCGGGCCCTTCTTAGGGGCTACTGGCCCCAGCGAGGCCAATCGAAGTTCGGTGAGGTTTGGCCGTTGTCGCGACCGCTGCCTCCCTTTCGGCCACTGCTCACGTAGAGGATCACGGTGGTGCCGGGCGGAACCTCGGTGCCCGCGTCCGGGGACGTGGAGACGACGGAGCCCTTCGGCTGGTTGGAGTCGACGGATCCGGACGCGACGGTGACCTTGAGGTCTGCGGCCTTCAGCTTGGCGGTCGCGGCGGCGACCGACATGCCCTTCACCTTCGGGACGCTGGTGGTGTCGCCGAAGTCGCGGGACGGGGTGTTGAAGCCGGGCGCGGGCGTCCCGGACAGGGCGTTGCGCATGCTCTGCTGCCACATTCCGCCGGGAATGTCCGCGCCGTATACGCCGTAGACCTTGTACTGCCAGGGGCCGCGGAAGTCCCAGTAGGCGGTGGCGGCGGCGAGCGTCGGGGTGTACCCGGCGAAGACCGCGCAGGTGAACTCCTCGCAGGTGCCGGTCTTGCCGGCGGCCGGACGTCCGAGGCTACGGCCCGACGCGGTTCCCTTGGTCAGGACGCCCTGGAGGATGCCGTTCACCTTGTCGGCGACGGCCGTGTCCACGGCCTGGTGACAGTCCTGTTTAGGCAGTTTGAGGCGCTTGCCGTCGGAGTCGATCACCTCGGTCACCGAAATGGGCTCGCAGTACTTGCCGCGCGCCGCGAAGCCCGCGTAGGCGGCGGCGAGGTGCACCATGTCGATGTCGTTGGTGCCGAGGACCTGGGACGGAGCCGGGTACAGCGCGTTCCCGTTGCCCTGCTTCATACCGAACTTCTCGGCCATCTTGACGGCGTTGCAGACGCCGACGCGCTTCTCGAGCTGGGCGTAGAACGTGTTGACCGAGTGCCAGGTGGCGGTCTTGAGGTTGAAGTTGCCGGCCTCGCTGTCACCCGCGTTGGACAGCGTCCAGTTGCCGCCGCCCGCCATGTCGTTGTCGTACTTCTTGCCCTGGTACGTCCCGGTGTACTTGCAGGGGGCGAAGCCGTTGACGCTCGTCGTCTGCGGCGAGTTGATGTTGGTGCTGACCGGTACGCCCTGGTCGAGCGCCTCCGCCAGCGTGAAGGTCTTGAACGTCGATCCCGCGGACACGCCGTTGCCGCCGCCGTGCTGCGCGTCCGCCGGGAGGTTGATCGTGGTCTTGCCCTTGCCTGCGCCGAACTCCTTGCTCAGCCCGATCGCGCGGACCTTGCCGGTGCCGGGCTCGACCATCGCCTCCGCGCCGACGCGGTTCCCGGTGGGCTGGACGGTGCCGCGCAGGGCCTGGTCGACCGCGCGCTGGTCGTCCATGTCCAACGTGGTGCGAATCGTGTATCCGCCGCGATTGAGCTTGTTGACCACGTTCTGCCGCTGCTTCGGCTCCATCTCCCAGTACTTGCCGTCCGACAGGATGTTGAGCATGTCGTACTTCACGTACTCGCAGAAGTACGGCGCCTTGCTCGTCTCACATCCGCCGACCGGGTCGGTCCGGTTCAGCTGGATCGGCTTGGCGGCCTCCTGGTCGGCCTGGGCCTTGGTGATGTGCTTGAGCTGCACCATCCGGTACAGGACGGTGTCACGCCTCTTGCGCGCGTCCGTCGGGTTGCGGATGGGGTCGTACGCGGAGGGGTTCTGGGTGATGCCCGCCAGCAGCGCGGCCTCACCGAGACTGAGCTTGGACGCCGGCTTGCTGAAGTAGCGCTTGGACGCGGCCTGCACGCCGTAGGCGCCGGCGCTGAAGTAGGCCACATTCATGTAGCCCTCAAGGATCTGGTCCTTGGTCATCCGCTGCTCGAGGTCAAGCGCGTAGCGCAGCTCGCGGAGCTTGCGTCCGAGGGTGGGCGCGGTGACCTCGCGGTACTCCTCCTGCGTCGTCGCGCTGTCGACCAGGAGGTTCTTGACGTACTGCTGGGTGAGCGTCGAACCGCCCTGCGTCTGCTCGGATTCGACATTGGACGCCAGCGCGCGGATGGTGCCCTTCAGGTCGAGCGCGCCGTGCTCGTAGAAGCGCGAGTCCTCAATGTCGATCATCGCCGTGCGCATGATGGGCGCGACCTGGTCGAGCCGGACGGACTCGCGGTACTTGTCGAAGAACGTGGCGACCGGCTTGCCCCCGGCGTCGTACATCACCGTCTTCTCGGACGGCGGTGTCGTCTTGAGCCGGCTGTCCATGTCCTCGAAGTTGTTCGCCGCGTCGCGCGCGCTCAGTCCCGCGCTGCCGACACCCGGCAACGCGATGAACGCGACCAGGACGCCCGCGACGACACCCGCACCCAGCAGCCTGAACAGCGTGGATAGGGCCTTACCCCGATCTGATTTCGCAACGCGCACGGGGTCTAGAGTACGCGGGACGAGCAGTGCATTCGGGACAGGTCCCCCGTGGGCGACATCGGATCGGCGGCCGGCCGTCCGTTCTGTCCCCATCGTGACAACCTGCGCCATGTCTGGCGCGTCAACTACAGGTAACTAGTCCGTTCCGGCGGTATGGCCCCGGTGGGCTATATCGAGAATGGGCCCATCGGGGACTGTTGAATCGTCCCTCGCTTCCGTAAGTTCTTCCCCACGGCTTTCGTTTGGCGGCCTGACGTCCGCGCCCGTCCGGCCAAGGAGCGCAAATCGACACAGACCCTAGGGGAGTGGGGCCAAGATGTGGATCACGGATTGGACCGCCCGCGCCGCCTGCCGTAACGCGGATCCGGACGCCCTGTTCGTGCAGGGCGCCGCGCAGAACCGAGCCAAGCTCATCTGCCGCGGCTGCCCAGTGCGCACGGAGTGTCTTGCCGACGCCCTCGACAACCGGATCGAGTTCGGAGTCTGGGGCGGGATGACCGAGCGGGAGCGCCGCGCGCTGCTGCGTCGGCGGCCGGACGTGAAATCGTGGCGCGAGTTGCTAGAGACCGCCAAGGACGAGTACGAACGATCGGTGGACATCGAGGAGCAGGAACTCGTCGCCAGCTGACCCGTTCGGGTGGTTGATCCGTTTCGAGTGGTTGACTCGTTCGGATGGTCGGCTTGATGAGTCGGTTCGGTTCGTCCGGGTGATCGCTGTAGCCGGGTGGCGGGAGATGCTCCGTCCGGCGGAGGTCTCTGGGCTGGACAAGATCTTTGGGGCAAGGGCTTAAAGAAGCGTGGCCGCGGGCCTGCACCGTTGGTTGGGTGCGGGCCTGCTGCTGCGCGCGCCAGACGTAGCCTGCACTGCTCAACGTCATCCCATTGCGACGTTGGGTGATCATTGGCCGGACAGGTGGAACGATTTCGGACACGCTTCGGTAGGGATACGGTCCGACCCAAGTCCGGCTGGAGGTAGTGAGCTCGGGGCTTTGAACCGCTGGTGAGGCTCAGAACATCTTGTGTGTGAGCCGGGGAGAGACGCCGACGCCGTCCCGGTCTTGAGGATTGGTGTGCTGCGATCGGCTCGGTCAGCCCGTTCGTTGCAGGCTCGATGCGCTGTAGCACGCGATTCCAGCCCGGCCGGCGCCCGGCAACCGCCTCGGACATACGTCCGCAACAGCCAAGTAATGCTCCCTAAGCGGACCAGTTACGAGTAGGGGCCGAGACTGCGCCCGCATGAACATCAGCGGTGCCTGCGAAGCGAGGTCACGCTGATCAGCGTTGCGGTTGTGTATTTCCGCAGGTCAACCCTCTTGTACGGCAGCGTCAGTGCTCAGATTGCGCGGCGGCTGGACGGGGGTCCGCTGAGGATCTCCGGCTGGACAGAGCCGCAAGGTCCCAGGCCCACGGCGCGCTTGGCGGCTGTGTTCGCCAGATCCCGACCAATGCTCGCGCCTGGCAGCTCGGGTCGTGGCCATGCACCGTGTCGAGCGCGCCAACTTGTCGCGATCAGTTCCCATGGCCTTGTCTCCGACATCGCCTCACCGGCCCCAAACGCACTCGCGCGACGGCCGAGGGCCCACCTGCACGGCCCAGGTCCTGCGGCAGGAGGCCGACGTGCCTCTGACATGCGACGTTGACCTGCGCTCTAGGGCGGTGCGTGTCCTGAAGGGCTCGCGCGTGTCTTGGACGGGTCGCAGGGCGCTGAGGTTGGTCAGCTGTCCGCGTGAAGCAGTGGCAGCAGTACATCGCGACGTCCTGCCGGGCTGGCACCCGAGCTTGGGCACGGCCAGAGGGCGGCGGCCCGCCTAGGAGTTATCCACAGCAATGTGGATGCACTCGGCTCAGTGTCGTTGACCTGGACCGGGATGGGCAAACTACGTCTCTACCTGGAAGAACGGCACTGCCCGAAGATGAAGACACCAGCCCTGTCTCCCCACGAGTTATCCACAGAACCCCGTTCGACTTACCTCGTCTGGACGGATGGCCGACCATGGTGGTGGTCAAACAACGAAAGGAGGAAGTGATGATGCGACGAGGTTCATGCAGCGGTGCGGGTGCTGGGGGCGGCTAGGTCTTCGCCGACTCTGCGCAGGCCGTCGAGGTCGTGAACGTCCTCGGCCTGGGCAGGGACGGCGGTGACCGGAACGGTCGGGTGCGTGGACGCGAAGTGGTCGCGGAGCCGCTCCTCCCGAGCCGTCAACTGCATGCGGTCGGTGTGCAGGCGTAGCAGGGCGGCGGTCAGCTTGTGTTCGCCGCGCTCCTCCAGTGTCTCGGCGGCGGCCTGGCTGCGGGCCGCGGACGGGCTGCCGTCCGCGGACTCGTGGACACGGTTGACGACGAGCCCGGCGAGCGGCATGCGCTCCTCGGCGAGGCGTTCCACGAAGTAGGAGGCCTCCCGGAGCGCGTCCGGCTCGGGGGCCGCCACGACGAGGAAAGCGGTGCCGGGGGTCTGGAGCAGCTTGAACGTCTTCTCGGCGCGCTCGCGGAAACCACCGAACATCGTGTCGAAGGCGGCGACGAAGGTCTGCACGTCCCGGAGTAGCTGGACGCCGAGCACTTTGTTGATCACACCGGTGAACATGCCGAACCCGGCACTGAGGACCTTGACGCCGAAGCGGCCGCCGGTCTTGGCGGGGGCGGCGAGGATCTTCATGAAGCGGCCGTCGAGGAAGCGGCCCATTCGCTCGGGTGCGTCCAGAAAGTCCAGGGCGTTCCTGGACGGCGGGGTGTCGACGATGATCAGGTCCCAGGCGCCGGAGCGGTGGAGCTGGCCGAGCTTCTCCATCGCCATGTATTCCTGCGTGCCGGACAGACTGGAGGAGAGCGACTGGTAGAAGGGGTTCGCGAGGATCTGCTTGGCCCGGTCAGGGTCGGCGTGGGCTTCGACGATCTCGTCGAAGGTGCGCTTCATGTCGAGCATCATGGCGTGCAGCTCGCCGTTGCCCTCGATCTCGATCTTGCGCGGGTTGTTGTCCAGCTCGGACAGGCCCATCGACTGCGCGAGCCGGCGGGCCGGGTCCACGGTGAGGACGACCACGTCACGTCCCCGCTCGGCGGCCCGGACACCGAGGGCCGCGGCGGTGGTGGTCTTGCCCACGCCACCGGAACCGCAGCACACGATGATCTTCGTGCGCGGGTCGTCGAGCAACGCGTCCACGTTCAACGCGGGCGGGGTCTTGCCGGTCGAGCTCATCGGTTCGTCTCCCCCGTTCGTGACACCGCTCCGGCGAAAGGCATCACACCGAGCCTCCCACCGGACACACCTGAAGAGTCCCTGCGGCCAGCGTGAACCACAAGCTCTGGGGTGTGCCCGAGGCTGTGACGGCTCGCATCAGGAACGCCTGGCAAGGAGGTGCGTCCGGTTGCGGTGACGCAGATGACGCCAGGGAGTCGCCGACGGGTGCTGCTTTGACGGCCAGCACCCGGGCCGCCTGGCAAGGAGGTGCGTCCGGTTGCGGTGACGCAGATGACGCGAGGGAGTCGCCGACGGGTGCTGCTGTGGCGGCCAGCGCCCGGGCCGCCTGGCAAGGAGGTGCGCCGATTGGTAGTCGCTGCAACTTCGCTGCGGGAAGCCTGTTCAACAGGCATTGAGATGCACACGAGGCCGTGGCGCGCGGCGCCAGGGGCGTTTGGCGGGGAGGGGCGTCTGGTCCTCGTGTGCTCTGAAGCGTGGCTGCGGGCAGCGTCGGCCACAAGCTTCGGGGTGTGTGCAAGGCCGTAGGGGCTGGCGACAGGGCCGCTTGGGAGGGAGGCGCGCGGGGTGATGGTGACGCGGATGACGCGACGGGATCGGCGGTGGCTGTTGCTGTGGCGGCCAGCGGCAGGGGTGCCTGATGTGGTGGTACGTCGGGTGGTGGTGGTCGGTGACGTGCCGCTGTGGGCAGCGTGGGCCACGGGCTCTGGGGTGCCTGCGAGGGCGTGAGGTGCGGCGTCAGAGGCGGCCGGTGGGGAGGCGCGCCTGGTCATGATGTGCCCTGAAGCGTTGCCGCGGGGGCACGGACTCGGAGGGGTGATGAGGTCGGGGGCGCGCATGTGGGGGGTGGGCGGGACGATGGGCCCAGCCGTAATCCTGGACTGCTTCGCTGCGTCGGGGGCGCGCCCGTGGGGGTGGGCGGGGGTTGTGCAGGTTTTGGCGGCCGTCGGATGTGGGGCAGTGGGGGGTTTGGGGGGCGGCATGTGGAGGGCGACGGGGGTGGTGGGCGGGGTCATGCGGCGCCTTGGGCGCGTAGGGCGGCGGCCAGGTCGTAGAGGCCGGCCAGGTCCATGCCGTCAGAGAGGAGGGGGAGGGTGTAGCGGGGGCGGTCGATCAACTCCAGACGCTCTTTTTCGCGGCGTTGGAGGGCGGTGCGACGGGCGTGTTCGACGGCCTCGGCGGCCAGGACGGCGGCGATCGGTTCGGCGTCGTGTTCCAGGCCGGCGGCCTTGACACCGCGCAGGATCTCGTCGGTGTCGAGGGTGCCGGCGGCGGCCGCGGCGAGGTCTTCTTCGGAGAGGACGGAAGGATGTTCCATATTGACGATCACGCCGCCGATGGGCAGGCCGACCTCGGTGAGGTCGTGGATGCCGTCCATCGCCTCCTGGACGGGCATCTCCTCCAGGAGCGTGACGAAATGCACGGCGGTCTCGGGGCTGCGGAGCACCTTCATCACGGTGTCGGCGTGGTTGCGGACCGGGCCCACCTTCGCGAGGCCGGACACCTCGTCGTTGACGTTCAGGAACTTCGTGATGCGTCCCGTGGGCGGGGCGTCCATGACGACGGCGTCGTAGATGAAGGAGCCGTCCTTCTTCTTGCGGCGGACGGACTCGCTGGTCTTGCCCGTGAGGATCACGTCGCGCAGGCCGGGGGCGATGGTGGTGACGAAGTCGACGATGCCGAGCTTGGTCATCGCCTTTCCGGCGCGCTTGAGGCTGTAGAACATCTCCAGGTATTCGAGGAGTGCCTCTTCGGTGTCGACGGCGAGCGCGTAGACGTCCCCGCCGTCGGGGGCGACGGCGACCCGTCGTTCGCCGTACGGGAGCGGCGGGCAGTCGAAGAGCTGGGCGATGCCCTGGCGGCCCTCGACCTCGACCAGCAGGACCTTGCCACCGCCGGCGGCCAGGGCCAGGGCGAGTGCGGCGGCGACGGTGGTCTTGCCGGTGCCGCCCTTGCCGGTGACGACGTGCAGGCGCACGCCGTCCCAGTCGGTGTCTCTCGCGCTCACCTGTACGACCATATCGTTCACTCGGCAAGGACTTTAGAGGGCGTCCGCCATGGTGCAAGTGATCCCTGACACGGTCGTCAGGGCCGTTGTTTTGAGCGTGTCCGCGCGGTTAGCTGGAAGTGCGGGGCCGGTCTTTGGGCCGGGTCCGTCCTGGGCCCTCGGGGCTCAGGCGCTCTGTACAGAGAGGTGCCCGTGATGGAAGCGGTAGCCCTAGTCATCTTGCTCGTCGTGGTCGTGGGCGGATTGCTCACGATGGCGTCGTCGCTCCGGGTCGTCCAGCAGTTCGAGCACGGGATCGTGTTCCGGTTCGGGCAGGTGCAGCGGCGCGGGCAGTTGCGTCCGGGAGCGGTTCGCACCCCCGGGCTGACGATGATCATTCCGATCGCCGAGCGCATGCAGAAGGTCAACCAGCAGACGGTCACGATGGGAGTGCCCGCCCAGGAGGGCATCACCCAGGACAACGTGAGCGTCCGCGTCGACGCCGTCGTGTACTTCCGGGTGGTCGATCCCGTGAAGGCGATCGTCAACGTCCAGAACTACGGATACGCGGTCTCGCAGGTGGCGCAGACGTCGCTGCGGTCCGTCATCGGCCAGGCCGACATGCAGGAGCTCCTCGGCGAGCGCGAGAAGATCAACCTCCGGCTGCGCGGGATCATCGACGAGATCACCCAGGACCCGTGGGGCCTGCTGATCGAGCGGGTCGAGATCAAGGACGTGTCGCTGCCCGAGGGCATGAAGCGGTCCATGGCGCGGCAGGCGGAGGCGGAACGCGAGCGGCGTGCCCGCATCATCACCGCCGACGGCGAGTTCCAGGCGTCCAAGCGTCTCGCGGCGGCCGCGGAGATCATGTCGCAGGACCCGGCGGCCCTTCAGTTGCGGCTGCTACAGACGGTCGTGGAGGTGTCCGCGGAGAAGAACAGCACTCTGGTCATGCCGCTGCCCGTCGAGATCCTGCGCTTCTTCGACCGCGCGGTCGGGGGAGGCGCCCAGTCTGGCGCTTCCGGGTCCGGCGAGGGCGGCGAGGACAAGCCGGGGCTTGGTGAGCGGCTCGCCAAGGCGGAGGAGGAACTGGCCAAGGCGGCGGAAACTCCTTCCACGCTGGAGTCGACGGACGATGTTCCGCCCGTCATCGGACTGGACGAGCCCAAGCACAAGTCGCAGCACGGGATCGGCTCGACCGAGCAGCCGCCGGAGGTCTCTGGTCCGTCCGCCGACCAACCGCGCGGTATTTCCGGCGGGGAGGGGGAGAGTGGGCAAAGCTGAGTTGGGGCTAGGAGGCAGGCCTGGCTGAGGGGTGACGGTAGGCCCCTTGTGTTCGTGCTTGTTTGAGTGGGGCTGGTTGGCCTGGTTGGTTGGCTTGGCGGTGGGCGAGGTGGCCAGTCGCTTGTTTTGGGGTGGGTGTGGCGCGATGACGTGCGCCGATGGTGGCTGATCGACCTTGTCAGGCGGTGGCGGGTGGGGGTGGCTCCCGTGCGGGGGGCTGGGGGCGGGTTGGTTTGGGACGTGGTGGCGCTGTCAGGTTGGTTTGGCTTCGGGCCGCTGAGGTGTTGGGAGGGGGCTGCTGGCTAAGGCGGGCCGGGTGAGGACGCCTTGGGAAGGGTGGGAGTGGGTTTGCGGCCCTTTTGGCACGTCGTGGCCGGGTTTTGTGTTGTTGGACGTCGGCGAGTTCGACGGTCCGGATGTCTTCGCTCGGTCGGATCGGGTCTGGGGCTGGGCTTGGCGGAGGGGCGGGAGCTACGGGGCGTGTTCGGTTTCCGCGCCTTGTGGATGGCGGGATGTCTTGTTGCGTGAGCGGGCAATGGGGTCGTTCGCGGGTTGCTGTGGGTGTGCAGAGGGGCCGATCAAGGGGTTGGTGCCGGGTGGGGTGTGGTCGGGGTTTGGGTGATGGGCGGGGTTGGGGCGGTCGGCATTCGGAGGTTGCGGACGCCGGGGACGGCGATCGTCCCCAGGCAGCTCACGGCCACCAGGGACGCGGCGATCATGAGGGGCGTGGACGGTCCCCAGGCCGACGCCGCCCACGGGGCCAGGGCGTATGCGACGGGTGCGCCGGCGAGTGAGAGCAGCCAGTCGTAGGAGGTCACGCGGGCCAAGGCCTGTTGCGGGACGGTCAGTTGGACGACGGTCTCCCACAGCGGGTTGAGGACGCCCAGTCCGATCAGGGCCAGGCCGTATGTGCCGATGACGAGGGGCGCCGGCGCGGTGATGGCCAGCAAGGCGAGGGGGATCGCGAACAAGGCGAGGCCCACGTTGGCGACGAGCACGGGGCGGCGCGGGCGGATCCGGGCGGCCAGGAGTGCGCCCATGACCAGGCCGATCGCACCGACCTGGACGGTGGCGATCCACACCCCCTCGCCGCCGAGCCGGTCAATCGCGAGTGCGGGGCCGAGGGTGAGCAGGACGGCGGATGCACCGTTCCAGACCGCGTGCGCGATCAGGCTCTTCCAGTACCAGTCGCGCGAGCGGACCTCTGACCAGCCCTCGGCCAGGTCCAGGCGGAGCGAGCGGCGCGGAAGTGGCACGTGCCGGACGCGGGTCGCCGCGAGCAGGGCGCCGCTGAGAGCGAACGAGGCGGAGTCGAGAACGAACGTCCAGCCAGGGCCGATGGTCAGCACGAACGTCCCGGCCAGGGCGGGGCCGATCAGGCGGGTGGCGCCGTTCGTCGCGCCCAGTAGCGAGTTGGCCCTGTGCAGACCGGCGGGGTCAACGGTGCCAGCGACCAGTGGCGAGATGGTGGGAGTCTGGAACGCCGATGCCGTCCCCCCGATCACCTGTGCGACGGCGAGATGCCACAGCTCGACCTGCCCGCTGAGCAGCTCGAGCCCGGCGAAGAGCTGGGCGGCGCATCCGACCAGGTCGGTGACGAGGGCGACGGTGCGGGCGTTGAACCGGTCCGCGATGACGCCGCCGATCGGGAGCAGGAGCAGGCGTGGCACCATCGCGCAGCCCAGGACGAGCGCGAGCGCGGACGTGGAGCCCGTCGTCCGCAGGACGGCCAGCGCGAGCGCCGCGGGCACCGCCGCGTCCCCCGTCATGGACAGGGCGCGCGCGGCGAAGAGCAGGCGGAAGTCGCGGCCGTGGAGTGGATCAGCCATGGCCGACAATGTAGTTCGCCAAAGAATTATTCGTCAACGAACTATTCGGTGTCGAGGGTTCGTGCAGGGGTCGCGGGGCCTACGATCCGTGCATGGACCACAGAGGGGACTCGCACCGGCAAGCCGGGAAGGACGGCCTGCGACCCGTCGACACCGGGACCGGGCCGTCCTGTGGCGTCCCCGCCTCCCATGCCGGTGCGTCGGCTGGTGATCTCTCGTCCGCGGACGAATCCGGGGGCGGCTCGCCGTCGCCGACCGGCCCGGGTGGGGATGTCGTCCGGGATCGGACGGATGCCCATGTGGAGCGGTGGATGCCGATCATGCTCGACCTCGATCCGGACATCGAGGGCGCCGTCACGCGCATGGTGTTCTTCGTCGAGCACCTCAAGCGCGTCCGCGAGCGGTCCCTGAGCGAGTACGGGCTCCAGCGGCACGAGTACGACACGCTGCACGGGCTCGCCGGACGGCACGGGCGGGCCACGCCCTCGGAACTCGCCGCCGACCTCGACATGGCGCCCAACTCGATCACCGGACGGCTGGACGCGCTGGAACGCCGCGGCTTCGTCCGCCGGACGCCGTCCGCCACCGACCGCCGTCGCGTGGTCGTGGAGCTGACCGAGGAGGGGCGGGCCGCCTGGCGTGGCGCGATCGGCGGCGTCGGGCATGAGGAGGAACGCACGCTCAGCGCGTTGGACGCGGACGAACGCCGCACCCTTTCCGACCTGCTGCGCCGCATCATGATCCGCGCCGAGCACGGCTGAGCGCAGCGGCGAGCCGTCCTGAGGTGGCGGACGCGTCGGGTCTGGGCTGAGGGCGCGGGGCCGGGGGCGGTCGAACCCTGCTCAGCAGGGCTCGGGGAGGGCGAGCATCGGACAGGCCGCGCCAGAGCGGCCGGGGTCGAGCCTGGGCGAGCGGGGGTCGGCCAGGCAGGCAGGGCGATGGGTCGGGCCTGGGTCAGCCGGCGGCTCAGGCCCGGAGGAACGGACGAGATGGACAGGACGGACAGAGCCGACGTGTCGGGCCGGGGTGAGTGGACGGGGGCGGACATGGCTGACGGGGCGCACGGTGGGCGCGGCAGGCGCAGCGGACCGGACGCGGTAGACGAGGCGGACCGGGGCAGCCAGGACGCATGCGGCGAACAGGGCGAACGCAGCAGACGCGGTGGGAGGGGCGGACCGGGGCGAACAGGTGCTTTTAGGGGATCAGGACTAGGCGGCCGCGCAAGGGGGTGCCCGACTCCAGTCGGATGTGGGCCTCGACCGCTTCCGCCAGGGGGAGCGTGGCGGCGACGCGGGGGGTGAGGCGGCCCGCGTCCACGAGGGCGGTGAGGTGCGCGAGTTGGGCGGCGTCCGCGCGGATCCACACGTTGTGGACGCGGATGCCGCGCAAGGGCACCGGGACGGCCGGTCCGCCGTTCACGGCGACGAACGCCCCGCCGCGCCGGACGGCGTCCAGCGCGGCGGCCGCCAGGAGCGCCGCGTCCACCACCCCGTCGACGCCTCCGGGTACCAGTGCGCGGACGGCGTCGCCGAGGTGTGCGCCGCGCGGGACGAACAGCTCGGCGCCCAGGCCGCGCACCAGGGTCTCGTCCTCCGCCGACGCGGTGGCCACCACGCGCAGTCCGCGGTCGGCGGCGAGTTCGACCGTGTAGCCGCCGACCGCGCCCGCCGCGCCGGTGACCAGCAGCGTGCTCCCGGACGGAAGGTCCAGCAGGTCAAGGGCTTGGAGTGCGGTGAGGCCGTTCAGCGGGAGCGTCGCCGCGTGGACGTCGTCGATCGTGCGCGGTGCGGGGCCCACGGCGGCGACGTCCAAGATCACGGCGTCGGCGTAGGTGCCGAGGGGCGCGTCGAGGCGATCTTGGAGTCCGATGACCCGGTCGCCCGGCGTGAAGCGGGTGACGCCGGCGCCGACCGCGTCCACGACTCCGGCGACGTCCCAGCCGATGCCCACGGGACGGTCGGCGCCGAATCCGGCCATCAGCCCGGCGTCCGCGAGGGCGCCCGAGCGGGTCGCCACGTCCACCGGATTGACTCCGGCGGCCGCCACCCGGACCCGCACCTGACCTGGCCCGGGGAGGGGTTCTTCCACGTCCGTGTCCGTCAGGGTCTCGGGGCCGCCGGGCGCGGTCACGGTGAAGGCGCGCATGCCTGTACTCCTCTGTGAGCGGGGATCTCCGTGCGGCCCACTCTCACCGGAACATCACCGCACGGGAAGGAGTTACTTGCGAGTGCGTTCAGCACCCGGAGGTGAGTCCCAGGCCATGACCACGATGACGGCGGCGCGGCGTCGGCAGGAGGCGAAGGCGGCGTTCGACGCCTACATGGACGAATGTCCGACGTACCGGCTGCGGGGCATCATCGGCAACAAATGGACCTCGATGATCCTGCTGCGGCTGGAGGACGGGCCGCACAGGTACGCCGACCTGGGCCGCGCCCTGCCCGGTGTGAGCGCGAAGATGCTCACGCACACACTTCGCTCACTCGAACGGGACGGTTTTGTGGCGCGCAGCGTGACACCGACCGTGCCGGTCCAGGTGGAGTACACGCTGACGGTCCTGGGCGAACGGTTGATTCCGCTGCTCGACGCGGTCCGGCAATGGGCGGACCGCCACATGGGCGAGGTGGACGAGGCGCGGGCGCATTACGACGCGGCGCACGCGGATAACGGCACGGCACCCGCGGATAACGGCGCGGCGGGCGCGGAGACGGACGCGTAACACCTCCTCCGGACTTCTGGACCCGCTTCCAGACGGCGGGTTCGAGGCGGTCGGGGACAGGCCGATCGCTAGGGTGATGGCCATGAAGAAATGGGAGTACGCGACCGTTCCGCTGCTGGTTCACGCGACCAAGCAGATCCTCGACAACTGGGGTCAGGACGGGTGGGAACTCGTCACCGTCCTGCCGGGTCCGAACCCGGAGAACCTTGTGGCGTACTTCAAGCGCGAAGTCCAGTCCTGACGCCGACCGCGCGGAGTGCATATTCGCTGAGCCGACGCGTCTCGCGATTGTCGTGCATCGAGCGTGGCCGCCCGTTCGAGCAGTGGCCGCCGTCCGAGCGGAGGCCGTCCGTTCGAGCGGTGCCGCGCGGCGCGGGCTGTGCGAAGCTTGATCAGGATGAGGGCCGTCCGGCCCGTCGTCGCCTGGGAGGGGAGTGGCCATGAGTACGCCCGAGGAGCGGATCAGCGAGCTCGGACTGGAGATCCCGGAGGTCGCCGCGCCGCTCGCGTCCTATGTCCCGACGGCCCGGACGGGTTCGCTCGTCTACACGGCCGGGCAGCTCCCGCTGGTCAAGGGCGAGCTGGCCGTCGTCGGCAAGGTGGGCGCCGAGGTGACCGAGGAGCAGGCCGTCGAGCAGGCCCGGATCTGCGCGCTCAACGCCATCGCGGCGCTGCGGGCCGAGGTCGGCGAGCTGTCGAAGATCGCGCGGATCGTCAAGGTCGTCGGCTTCGTCGCCAGCGACCCCGGCTTCCACGGGCAGCCGAAGGTGGTCAACGGGGCGAGCGAGCTGTTCGGGCAGGTGTTCGGGGACGCGGGCAAGCACGCGCGCAGCGCCGTGGGCGTCTCCGTCCTGCCGCGCGACGCGGTGGTCGAGGTCGAGGTCATCGCCGAGGTCCGCTGAGGGCTTGAGTGAGGGCCGGGGTCTGCCGGCCGGACTGTCCGACCCGGCCGGCATGCTTGGGCTTGACGGGACGATGTGCGGTATGTCCGAATGACGGGCCATGAGGATCTTGCCGAACGCGGCCGGTGGGCGTTGAGGGGGCCCAGGCTCCCCCGGGAGCTGTGGCCGAGGGCCGAGGACGTGCTGGCGGGACGGGTCGAGCCGGCCCCGGCGCGGCATTCGGCGACGGTGGCGATCCTTCGTGACCACGCCGACCACGGTCTTCAGGTGTTCCTGCTGCGGCGCGTCCGATCGATGGCGTTCGCGCCGGGCGCCTACGTGTTCCCCGGCGGGGCGGTCGATCCGCGGGACGGGGAGGCGACGCTCGCCTGGTCCGGCCCGTCGCCCGCCGAATGGGGCACGGCGTTCGACGCGGACGAGACGCTCGCCCGCGAACTGGTCTGCGCGGCCGTCCGGGAGACGTTCGAGGAGAGCCTCGTCCTGCTCGCGGGCCCGACCGCCGAGTCGGTGGTGGGCGACACCCGCGGGGACGGCTGGGAGGCCGATCGCCGGGCCCTGCTGGATCGTTCCCAGTCGCTCGGCGGCTTCCTCGATCGGCGCGGCCTCGTCCTGCGGTCGGATCTGCTCCGGCCGTGGGCGCACTGGATCACCCCGGCGGTCGAGCCGAAGCGCTACGACACCCGGTTCTTCGTCGCCGCGATCCCCGCCGGCCAGCGCGCCCGGGACGTCAGCACCGAAGCGGACCAGGTCGCGTGGGTGCGCCCGGCGGAGGCGGCCGAACGCGACCGCACGGGCGAATGGCTGATGCTGCCGCCGACCGTGGCGACTCTGTCGGAGTTGGCCGAGTTCGAGACGGTCGCGGACGTCCTGGCCGCGCCGCGCGAGATCACTCCCTACGAGCCCGCGACGGAGATCGTCAACGGCGAGGCGTACCTCGTCCTCCCCAAGGACATCGAGCGGTATTACGCCGCGCGCTAACGTCGAGCAAGCTGGGACGCGTTGCCTCGAATGCGCCTGCTGGACGGTTCGCCTCGGGCGCGCCTGCTGGGACGTCTCACCTCGGATGCGCCTGCTGGACGTGTCACCTCGCGTGTGTCTGCTGGGATGTGTCGCCTCGGCGTGCCTGCTGCGGCACGCTGGCTCAGCGCGCCTGCTGAAGCGTCGCGTCGTGTGTCTGCTGGATGTGCTGTTTCGCGGCCACTGGCTGCGGCGTGCAAGGGCGGAGGCCGGTCCGGTGGGTTGGGCGAGGCTCGGGCAGTATGGGGTGGATGAGCGAGATCGACGGGATGGGAACGGAACGGGCGACGTGTGTGCTTGCCCCCAATCCGTCCGCGATGACCTTGGACGGGACGAACACCTGGATCATCGCTGAACCCGGCGCCGAAGAGGTCGTGGTCATCGATCCGGGCCCGGAGGAGGAGGGGCACCTGCGCCGCGTCCACGACAAGGCGACGGCCCAGGGACAGCGCGTGGCCCTCGTACTGCTGACTCATGGGCACCATGACCACGCGGAAGGCGCGGCGACGTTCGCCCGGCTCGCCGGTGACGGCGTCAAGGTCCGCGCGCTCGACCCTCAGCATCGCCTCGGTGACGAGGGCCTGGCCGAGGGGGACGTGATCACCACGGGCGGCCTGGAGTTGCGCGTCATGGAGACGCCCGGCCACACCGACGACTCGCTCACGTTCTGGTTGCCCGCCGACGGCGCGATCATGACCGGCGACACGGTTCTCGGGTACGGGACGACCGTCCTGGCGGGCAAGCTCGGGGACTACCTCGGCTCGCTGGACCGGCTGCGCGCGTTCGCCGCCGAGGCCGGGGCCGCCACGATCCTCCCTGGTCACGGGCCGAAGCTGGACGATCCGCTCGCCGTCCTCGACCACTACATCGACCACCGGCGCGCGCGTCTCGCCCAGGTCGAGGCGGCCGTCGCGGCGGGGGCGCGCACCGCCCGCGAGGTCGTCGAACGCGTCTACGCCGACGTCGACAGGTCGCTGTGGCCCGCCGCCGAGTGGTCCGTTGAGTCACAGCTGGAGTATCTGCGAACGCGCGACTGAACCGCGTTCCGAGCCGCCCGTCCTCGGGGGGCGGCAGCGAACAGGAGGGGAAGTCGCACGATCACGGCTCCGATGGCGTGATCGTGCGGGGGGGTGGGACGCGGAGCCCGCTACTTGGAGCGCTTGCGCAGCCGGTCGATGTCCAGGATCACCACGGCCCGCGCCTCGATCCGCAGCCAGTTGCGCTGCGCGAAGTCGGCGAGGGCCTTGTTGACCGTCTCGCGGGAGGCGCCGACCAGCTGCGCCAGCTCCTCCTGCGTGAGGTCGTGGTGGACGTGCAGCCCGGCCTCGGACGGCTGTCCGAAACGCTCGGCCAGGTCGAGCAGCGCCTTGGCGACACGCCCGGGAACGTCGGTGAACACCAGGTCGGCCATCACGTCGTTGGTCTTGCGCAACCGCTGGGCCAGCGCGCGCAGGAGCTGGACGGCCACCTCGGGGTGCCCGGTCAGCCACGGCCGCAGATCGTCGTGGCCGAGCCCGGCGAGCCGGCACTCGGTCACCGCGATCGCGCTGGCGGTGCGGGGACGCGGATCGAACAGCGACAGCTCGCCGAACATCTCGCTCGGGCCGAGCACGCTCAGCAGGTTCTCCCTGCCGTCCGGCGCGGTCCGGGTCAGTTTGATCTTGCCTTCCAGGACGACGTACAGCCGGTCGCCCGTCTCACCCTCGTTGAACAGCGTCTGACCGCGGGCGAGCCGCACCTCGGTCACGTTGGCGCGCAGCGCCTTGGCGCCCTGCTCGTCGAGGGCCTCGAAGAGCGGGGCTCTGCTCAGAACGTCCACGTCGCGGTCGGTCACGCTTCTCCTCCTCGAACACCTACATGCATAGTGTGACCTACGTCCCACGGCGGACGTGAAGGTAGGGTCACGGCGCGCCGAAACGCGGGACCGAACAACTACCCTTGCCCTCGTGCCTCGCAACGGTAGTCCCGCCCCCGCGGCGGCGCCCTCCCGGCCCCGCCGGCCCCGGGAAGAGACGCGCCTCGCGCTCGTCCGCCGCGCCCGGCGGATCAACCGCGAGCTCGCCGTGCTCTACCCCGACGCCCACTGTGAGCTGGACTTCACGAATCCACTTGAGCTGTTGGTCGCCACGATCCTGTCCGCCCAGTGTACGGACCGGCGGGTGAATGCCGTCACACCGGCTCTCTTCGCCCGGTACCGGACCGCCGAGGACTACGCCGCCGCCGACCGGGCGGAACTCGAAGGGCTGATCCAGTCGACGGGGTTCTTCCGGGCGAAGGCGAACAACCTGATGAAGCTCGGGCACGACCTCAGCGAACGCTACGGAGGCGACGTCCCGGGCAAGCTGAAGGACCTGGTCACGCTGCCCGGCGTCGGGCGCAAGACCGCCAACGTCGTGCTCGGCAACGCCTTCGACGTCCCCGGGATCACCGTCGACACCCACTTCGGCCGCCTCGCCCGCCGCTTCGGCTGGACGGAGGAGACCGACCCGGTGAAGGTCGAGAAGGAGATCGGCGAGCTGATCCCCCGCAAGGACTGGACGATGCTGTCGCACCGGCTGATCTGGCACGGCCGCCGGATCTGCCACGCGCGGCGTCCGGCCTGCGGCGCCTGCCCGCTCGCCCGCCTGTGCCCGTCGTTCGGCGAGGGCCCGACCGACGAGGCCACCGCCGCCAAGCTCGTCAAGCCGGGTCCGTTCTCCTGATGCCATCCGCCCTGACGCCGCCTCCCCTGCCACGCGCCCCGAGGCCGCTTCCCCCGCCGTCCGCCCCGATGCCGCCTTCCCCGCCGATGCCAGCGACAGCCGCGCCCAGGCGTGCGCACGCCGCGCCGACGTCCGGTCGTCCTATGCCCCGTGCGGAACGCTGCGACGCTCCCCCAGCCGCCCCAAATGTCTCACCGGGAAGGAACGCCACCGTTCCGTGGTTGGGACAGCCGTGACCGACACCCCACTGACCTGCCCTCCGTGGCTCGACTGCTTCCGCGCGGAGGCGCCGCGCATGCCGGTGCAACCGTTCTTCGAGCCGGCGCCGCGGGCGCGCGCCGCGGCGGTGCTGATCCTTTTCGGGGAGGGTCCGGAGGGGCCGGACGTCCTGCTCACCGAGCGGGCCGCCACCCTCAACAAGCACGCCGGCCAGCCCGCCTTCCCCGGCGGGCGCATCGACCCCGAGGACGACGGGCCGGTCGCGGCGGCGCTGCGGGAGGCGTGGGAAGAGGCGGGGGTCGAGCCGTCCGGCGTGGACATCCTGTGCTCGCTGCCGGAGCTTTATCTGTCGTACAGCGAGCATAGGGTGACGCCTGTCGCGGGATGGTGGCGCGAGCCGTCCGAGATCGCGCCTGGTCACCCTGGGGAGGTGGCGACGGTCACGCGGGTGCCGATCTCCGAGCTGGTCGATCCGGCGAACCGGCTGATGGTCCGGCACCCGTCCGGGATCAAGCTGGGCCCGGCGTTCCGCGTCCGCGGCATGCTCGTGTGGGGGTTCACGGGCGCGCTGCTCAACCAGGTGCTGGCGGTCGGCGGCTGGGACCGTCCCTGGGACGAGGAGCACGTCGAGGAGCTCCCCCCGGCCGTCGCGAACCCGCGCCCACGCCGCTAGCTGGTCCCCCACCTCCACCGCTCCCGCCGCCTGCCGGTCGGCGTTCGAGGTGGTCCCCGGTCGATCGGCTAACGATGATCGAGCAGGTCAGCCGCGAGATACCAGCCTGAGGGCGGACGGTGACCGTTCCGCATCGCCCCGGACGGCTACCCGCGGTACGCCAATCTGGTACAGCGAGGGGACGTGCGGGACACCCGCCGCCCTATACGGTGAAGCGGTGCTGCACGACCACGTTCTCGACCTCATCCTGCTCGTGCTCGTCGTGCTGTTCGGAGTCTCGGGCTACCGGCAGGGCTTCATCGTGAGCCTGTTGAGCTTCGTCGGCTTCGTCGGCGGCGGGGTAGTCGGGGTGCTCGTCGCGCCGCCGATCGCCGAGGCCACCGTGGACGGCGGGGCGCAGCAGGCACTGCTCGCCATAGTGATCGCGTTCCTGGCCGCGACGCTCGGCCAGCTCGTCGCGTCCTCGCTCGGCGCCGTGCTGCGCAACCGGGTCACCGGCATGAACGCGCGGACCGCGGACGCGGTCGGCGGCACCTTCGTCAGTGCGCTTTCGCTGCTGATCGTCGCCTGGTTCTTCGGGAACCTGGCCTTCGAGTCGGAGTTCAAGCCGGTCCGGACCCAGGTCCGAGGCTCCTCGATCATCAACGGCATGAACGGCGTGATGCCGCCGCGGGCGCAGGGCTGGTTCTCCTCGTTCCAGGGATTCGTGCGGAACAGCGAGTTCCCACAGGTCTTCAACGGCCTCGGCGGTGAGTCGGTAGTGCCGGTGCCGCCGCCGGACGACTCGATTCTGAACACCGGCTCGCTGCGCGAGGTCCGGCGCAGCATCGTCAAGATCGTCAGCCGGGCGCCGGAGTGCGAGCGGCGGATCGAGGGCACCGGCTTCGTGTTCGCGCCGAACCACGTCATGACGAACGCGCACGTCGTCGCCGGTGCACGCGGCGCGTCGCTGGTCCAGTCGCTGAACGGCTCCAACGATCGCGGACGGGTCGTCCTGTACAACCCCAAGCGCGACATCGCGATCCTCTACGTGCCCGGCCTGGACGCGCCGCCGCTGAAGTTCGCAGAGTCGGCCAAGGTGCGCGACAACGCCATCATCGCCGGATTCCCGAAGAACCAGCCGTTCCGGACGGGCGCGGCCCGCATCCGCGCGCGGCAGACCGCCAAGGGCCCGGACATCTACCACAGCGGCCAGGTCAAGCGCGAGATCTACGCCATCCGTGGAAAGGTCGAGCCGGGCAACTCCGGCGGCCCCCTGCTCTCCACGGACGGACGCGTCTACGGCGTCATCTTCGCCGCCGCCCTGGACACCCCGGCCACCGGCTACGCGCTCACCGCCGGGGAGGTCTCCCCGGACGCGAGCGCCGGCGCGAACCTCACGTCCGCCGTGTCCACCCAGGACTGCTCGGACTGACCCCGCCCTCGCGGCGCCGCGCATGCCCGCAGAGCCGCGAACAAGCTGCCGCACCTGCCTCACGGGACACGCACCCAACGAGGCGCCAGCGTGCCTAGACGACCACCTCCTAACCGTGCACGAAGACGAGACCATGCCAAAGACGCGGCCGTGCACAGGGGCGCGCCGTTTGCGGAGACGCGGCCCAGCGCGAAGGCGCGGCCCTGGGTCGCGTAGCGAGGGATGAGGCCGTCCGCGCGCCGCCGACCGTTGCCGCGCCCACCCCTCCCGTCGTCAGCGCCCCAAGCCCCTACGGCGCCTTCGTCAGGACGAGGTCCACAGCCGCTCCGCCAGGACGGTCCGCGAGGGCGCGGGTTTGCTGGACGACGCCGTCCACATCTATGCCGTGCGGCGGGTTCGCCTTGTACGGCTCCAGCCTGTCCGCGGCGCGGCTGAGCAGCGCCTGAGCGCCCTTCAGGTTCCCCCTGCGCAGATGGGTGACGCCTACGGCGACCTGGGCGAGGCCCCGCCACAGCTCCCGCTCGTCCTCCGGTGCGGCCTTCCAGACGGCCTCTAGGACCTCGTGCGCATGGAAGGGACGGTCGTCGTCCAGGAGGCGCTGAGCTTCGACGAGCGCCTCCGCGGGCTCCAGGTCGAGGTCGTCGGGCATCGTCGGTATCCCGGTGGCGCCATGGGGCAGTGGGCGCCCGTAAGCGTCACGTGGCCGCGCGTTACGCGGCCTCCCCACCTCGTCCCGGTCTCGCCGCCCCCGCGCCGCCTCGTCGCGGCTTGACGGTATCCGTGCCGC
Source organism: Actinomadura terrae (assembly GCF_022751215.1). Lineage (GTDB taxonomy): Bacteria > Actinomycetota > Actinomycetes > Streptosporangiales > Streptosporangiaceae > Spirillospora > Spirillospora terrae. The sequence goes on from NZ_JAICDG010000004.1 coordinate 683,675, forward strand.
ATCGGCGTGGTCCTGGGCGCGCGCCGCCGCCTCGTCCTGGTTCTCGGTGCGCTCCGGCTCGTCCCGCATGACTCCACGGTACGCACGGCGTACGACGGTCAGCGGTCGGGCTCCGGGTCGGCCAGCCAGCCCAGGAGTTGGGAGTCGAACGCGCGGGGCCGTTCCTCATGCGGAAAGTGCCCGGCACCCTCGATGAGCTTCCACCTGTAGGGAGCCGTGACGTAGCGTCCCGACCCCTGGGCGCTGCCGGGGAGGGTGTAGGTGTCCAGGGCCCCGTGCAGTTGGAGGGTGGGCGCCTGGACGGGAGTGCGCATGCGGTGCGCGTACCGGATGCCGTCCGGACGCGGTTGGGAGCGGATCAGCCAACGGTGGTATTCGAGCGCGCAGTGCGCCGTCCCCGGGATCTGCACGGCGCGCCGGACGAGCCGCTCGGTGCGCTCGTCCGGCCAGCCGGGACCCGACCAGTCGTGCAGGAGGTGCCCTACCAGGGCCGCGTCGTCCCGGAGGAGGCGCCGCTCGGGCCACATGGGGACCTGGAAGCCGAACGTGTGCCGCGCCGCCCACCCCTGCCCGCGCGGGTCTCCCCGGATGGCCTGCCGCAGGCGCAGCGGATGCGGGGCGCTCACCACCGCCAGCCGCTGGACGACCTTCGGGTGGTAGACGGCCATCGTCCAGGCCAGCAGCCCGCCCCAGTCGTGTCCGACCACGACCGCGCTGGCCTCGCCCAGGGCGCGGACGAGCCCGGCCGCGTCCCCGGCCAGGGTGACAAGGTCATAACCGCGCGGTGGTTTGTCGCTGCCCCCGTAGCCGCGCAGGTCCGCCGCGGCCGCGCGAAAGCCCGCCGTGGCGAGCGAGACCAGCTGGTTGTGCCATGACCACCAGAACTCCGGGAAGCCGTGCAGCAGCAGCACGAGCGGCCCCTCGCCCGCCTCGACGACGTGGAACCGCGTCCCGCCGGCGCTGACCGCCCGGTGGGTCCACGGTCCGTCCACCTCGACGAGCGACGTGTCGTGCCCTGCCATGGCCTGGCTCAGTCCTTGATCGCGGGGGTGTCGCCGGGATCGCCGCGGTGCCGCAGCATGGTCAGGTCGTCCTTCAGCGTCTGGCGCGTCCGCTTCGCCCCGTCGATCTTGCGGATGCGCAGATAGCCGATACCGATCAGTATGGCGGCCAGCAGCAGGTACACGCCCGAGACGATCAGGAACGCCGCCCAGTGCCAGATGCCGACCGCGACCAGGCCGTAGGCCGCCGCGATCGACAGCAGAATGACGATCAGCCCCCCGATCAGCGCGGCGATGCTGAACATCACGCCACCGAGCGCGGCCTTCTTGGCGTCGGCCTTCAGCTCCAGCTTGGCCAGGTCCATCTCCGCCCTGACCAGGTTGGAGATGTTGCTGGACGCCAGCGCGACCAGCTCGCCGAGGGACTTGTCCTCGACGCGCTCGCCCGGCAGTGCCTCGGACATATCGCTGTTCTCCTTTCAGAGCCCCCCGGCTTTCCCGGCTCGCCCAAGCCTGTCAGCCGGACGGCTCGTCCGGCCACCCGATGTCACCACGTCACTCCAGGCGGGCGCGCTGGCGCACCCTCCTGCGAAAGACGACGGTGGCGGCCGCCGAGGCGAGCATGCTCGCGATCAGGACCGCAGTCGTCACTCTCTCGAATTGTGACGGGTCGGTATAGGCCAAACCGCCGATCAGCAGGGAAACGGTGAAACCCACCCCGGCGAGCAACGCGACCCCCGCGATCTCACGCCAGTGCAGCTCCTCTCCGAGCGTCGCCAAGCCGAACCGCACGGCCGCCCACGCTCCCCCGAGGACGCCGACGAACTTACCGATCACCAGACCCGCGATCACCCCGAGGGCCACACGATCGGTGAACACCGCCCCCAGGGAGGACGCGCTGAGCGTCACTCCCGCGGACAGGAAGGCGAACAGGGGGACGCATACGCCTGCGGAAAACGGTCGCAGGGCGTGGTCCGCACGCTCCGCGTTCGTGGGCCGCTCGTCAGGTGTCTCCCTGGGGCTGGTCAACATTCCCAGAGCGACACCGGCCACCGTGGCGTGGACCCCACTCCGCTGGACGCAGTACCAGGCGGCCAGCGCCAACGGCACGTACACCCATGGAGAACGGACGTCCTTGGACTGCAACACTCCATACGCGGCTATCAGCAACACCGCGAGCGCTAGGGGAATCCACTCCAGGGAGTCGGTGTAGAAGAGCGCGATGATGGTGATGGCGATCAGGTCGTCCACCACGGCGAGCGTGAGCAGGAACGCGCGCAGGGGCGCCGGGCATGACGAGAACGTCACCGCGAGCACTGCGAGCGCGAATGCGATGTCGGTGGCGGTCGGCACCGCCCAGCCCTTCATGGCGTCCGGCTCCCCCGCGCTGACCGCGAGGAAGATCACCGCCGGCGCCACCACCCCGGCGGTCGCCGCGATCACCGGGAGCGCCGCGTCCCGCGCGTGCCGCAGCTCGCCGTGCGTCAGCTCCTCGCGCAGCTCAAGCCCGGCGATGAAGAAGAACACCGCCAACAGTGCGCTGGACGCCCAGTGCTGCACGTCCATGTGCCCTATGTGCAGCCATCCGGGGCTGAACTCGTACTGCTGGAGATCGGCGTAGGACTCGCCCCACGGGGTGTTCGCCCATACAAGCGCGGCCACCGCCGCGAAGAGCATGATGACGCCGCCGACCGTCTCCATCCGCAGCGCCTTCGCGACTTGCCTGCTGTACCGGACGGTGGGCCGGAACGGCCAGATCGTGGCGACACGGCTCGGCCCGGACTGGCGCGGCATGGAAGAACCCCCGAGAAGACGACGAACGGCCTGATCGGAGCCGATCCCCGTCCAAGACGGGAACGACCCCTGCCGACCAGACTTCCCGGCGCTCCTCTGCGCACCTTACCCACAACGTTCAAGCTCACGCGCCGCACGCGCCTCCACAGACACCGGCGTCGCGTCCATGCCGCTGCGGCCGCACGCGCATACGCGTACGCCCCGCGCCCGCGTTTGCAGCGGTGAAGCCCGCCCCGCTGGCAGGCCGGTCGAGGTCGCCGGGATGCGTTGCGGGGCTGGAGTGAGGACGTCCAAAACCTGACGGCCGACGCGTCGGGATGGGCGCTGAGCGTTCGCACGCGGGCCGATTCCGCTCGTTGCCGTGCACGTGGGAGCGTGCATGCGAAGGCCCGCGAGCAGGACGGGATGTACGTGCCGTCCTGGACGCGGGCCATCGTACGCAACGCCACTCAGCACGCGCGGCCGTTCAGCAGGCAGACCGTCATGCAAGGCCGTTCGGCAGGAAACAGCCGTCAGACGACGCGAGGCGACGCAATGCGACGCGGGGCGGGCGTTCGTGTGGGGGTGCGGGTCAGTCCTCCGACTTGGAGCTGGGGAGTTTCTCGGAGATCAGGTCCATGACGGTGCTGTCGGCCAGCGTGGAGACGTCCCCGATGCTGCGGTTCTCGGCGACGTCGCGCAGCAGCCGACGCATGATCTTGCCGGAGCGGGTCTTGGGCAGCTCCGGGACGATCATGATCTGGCGGGGCTTGGCGATCGGGCCGAGCGTCTTGGAGACGTGGTCGCGCAGCTCCTTGAGGAAGTCCGCGCCCTCGACGTCGCCGGCGCTGCCGCGCGGGATGACGAACGCGACGATGGCCTGCCCCGTCACCGGGTCGGTCGCGCCGACGACGGCCGACTCGGCGACCTTCGGGTGCGAGACCAGCGCAGACTCCACCTCCGTCGTGGAGATGTTGTGGCCGGACACCAGCATCACGTCGTCGACCCGGCCGAGCAGCCACAGGTCGCCGTCCTCGTCCTTCTTGGCGCCGTCACCGGCGAAGTACAGGCCCTCGAAACGCGACCAGTACGTCTTGACGTAGCGCTCGTCGTCTCCCCAGATGGTGCGGAGCATGGACGGCCACGGCTCCTTGACCACCAGGAACCCGCCGCCGCCGTTCGGGACGGGCTCGCCTTGGTCGTCCACCACGTCCGCCACGATGCCCGGCAGCGGACGCATCGCCGCGCCCGGCTTGCCCGCCGTGACGCCCGGCAGCGGACTGATCATGATGCCGCCGGTCTCGGTCTGCCACCAGGTGTCCACGACGGGGGTCTTGCCCGCGCCGATGTGCTCCCGGTACCAGACGTACGCCTCCGGGTTGATCGGCTCGCCCACACTTCCCAGCACGCGCAGGGACGACAGGTCGAACTTCGCGGGGATGTCGTCGCCCCACTTCATGAACGTACGGATCGCCGTGGGCGCCGTGTAGAAGATGGAGACCTTGTACTTCTGGATGATCTCCCACCAGCGGCCCTGGTGCGGCGTGTTGGGCGTGCCCTCGTACATGACGCTGGTGGCGCCGTTGGCGAGCGGCCCGTACACGATGTAGGAGTGCCCGGTCACCCAGCCGATGTCGGCCGAACACCAGTAGACGTCGGTTTCCGGCTTCAGGTCGAACACCGCGTGGTGCGTGTATGCGATCTGGGTCAGGTATCCGCCCGTGGTGTGCAGGATTCCCTTGGGCTTACCCGTCGTACCGGACGTGTAGAGGATGTACAGGGGGTGCTCGGAGTCCATCGGCTCGGCGGTGTGCTCGTCGCTCTGCCGGTCGACCACGTCGTCCCACCAGATGTCGCGCTCGTTCTGCGTGACCTCCTGGCCGGTCCGGCGCACGACGATGACGTTCCCCACGGACGGGGTCTGCTCGACGGCCTCGTCCACGGTCGGCTTGAGCGCGGACGCCTGGCCGCGCCGGTATCCGCCGTCCGCCGTAATGACGAGCTTGGCCTGCGCGTCGTCGATGCGGGTGCGCAGCGCGTCCGCCGAGAAACCGCCGAACACCACCGAGTGCGTGGCGCCGATGCGCGCGCACGCGAGCATCGAGATCGGCAGCTCGGGGATCATCGGCAGGTAGATCGCGACCCGGTCGCCCTTGGCGACGCCGAGCTCCAGCAGCGCGTTCGCGGTCTTGTTGACCTCGCGTTGCAGGTCGGCGTAGGTGAGCGTACGGCTGTCGCCGGGCTCGCCCTCCCAGTGGAAGGCCACCTTCGCGCCCTTCCCGGCCTCCACGTGCCGGTCCACGCAGTTGTAGGCGACGTTCAGCTCGCCGCCCACGAACCACTTGGCGAACGGCGGGTTGCTCCAGTCCAGGACGTCGTCCCAGCGCTTGGTCCATGTCAGCCGTTCCGCCTGCCCGGCCCAGAAGCCCAGGCGATTCTCGGCCGCCTCGTCATACGCCTCGGCCTTGACGTTCGCCGACTCGGCGAGCTCGGCCGGGGGTGCGAAGCGCCGCGTCTCCTGAAGGAGGTTCGACAGTGTCTCTTGGCTCTGGCTCAACGCATACTCCTCGCTAGCTGAAACGACGGTCGCCCGGTGTGCCCACTTCACCAGGGAAGGTCCCGCCCACACAAGGCCGCTTCCCACGTATTGAGCACCAATTCCCACGTATTGAGCACCTAAGGCGCCTGGCGCGCCTACCGCCGGACGGGTTCCCTGTGACGCCCGACACAGCGGCCGTGCCCACGCGCGCGAAACGGGGAACCGCGCTGTTCAGCGTACGACGGCGACCAACTAGGGTCGGGCCGTGACCGATGCCTCCGCAGCTTCCGGCCGTGACAAGGCCGCCGCCTCCGGACGCGAAGCGCCTACGGCTTCCGAACGCGACGCGTCTGCGCCTTCCGAACGTGGCGTGCCCGGGACCTCCGCACAGAGCTCACCCGGGCCCTCCGAACGTCGCACGCCTGGGGCCGTCGCGCATGGGGTGCCCGGGGCCTCCGCACGTGGCGTTCCCGCGGCCTCGGCGCGCGATGCCTTCGCGGACGTGGCGAACCTGCCCGGCGTGGCCGAGGCCGTGGCCGAAGCGCGCTCGGCGGTAGACCGCCTGCTTGGCCATCGCGTGCTGCGGCGCCGCAGCGCGGAGGTCTCCACGGAGTCCGCGCTACGTGGAGCCAGGGCGTCGGCCGTCCTAGAAGGTGTTTCGGTCGCCCTGGACGAGCTCCGCACCGGTGAGCACCCGTCCGACCCCGTCGTGCAGGGAGCGCTGCGGGTATCGGCGGAGCTCGGCCCCCTGACGGAGACATGGAGGCAGGCGCCACGGCAGGTTCTCGCGCGGCTGCACGTCCTCGCCGCAGCGGATGTGGTGGAGAACGCCGATCTCGGACGTCCGCGCATAGACGATCGACCTGTTCAAGACGTACTCGGCCTTGGCGAGCCCCCGGCCCCGTCCGAGGTGGCGGCACGCCTGGATGTGCTCAGCGGGCTACTCACCCAGCCCACCAACGCCCCCGCGCTCGTGGTCGCGGCCATCGTGCACGGCGAGATTCTGACGCTGCGTCCGTTCGGCTGGGGGGACGGCGTCGTCGCCCGCGCCGCGCAACGTCTCACCCTCGTCGCCCGTGGTCTCGACCCGAAATCGCTGACCGCGCCTGAGGTCGGCCACGCGGAACTCGCCGACGACTACGCCAGGGCCATCCGTGCATACGCGTCGGGCACGTCCGAGGGCGTCGTCACATGGATCGCCCACTGCGCCGCCGCCACGTCCGCCGCAGCGCGCGACTCGCAGGCGATATGCGAGGCATACCAGCGAGGCTGACGCGACCCCTGGGGCGAGCTTGTCAGTGGGGGACGTCATGGTGGTCCCATGGCCGATCGCAAGCACGGACGTCCTGCCGCGCCCACGGAAACGACCGTCTCGTCCGCCGACTGGGACTCCCGCGACCTGACGGGCGAACAGCACGAACGCGTCCTGTTCGTGGACGTGGACATGACCGAGGCCAGCGGTGTGGGGGCGGCCTTCACCGACTGCACGTTCCGCGGCGTGCGGTTCAACGCGTCCACCCACACCGACTCGGCGTTCGTGAACTGCACGTTCGTCCGATGCCGCTTCTTCGACACGACGTTCAGCGGCTGCAAGCTGGTCGGCAGCATGTTCGACGACTGCACCTACGACCTGCTCAAGGTGCAGGGCGGCGACTGGTCGTTCACCGGCCTCCCGGGGGCCGACCTGCGACGCGCGTCCTTCACGGACGTCCGCATGCGCGAGGCCGACCTCACCGGCGCGCGCTGCGAGGGCGCCACGATCCGGGGCGTCGACCTGTCGGGCTCGTGGCTGCACAAGGCCGACCTGTCCCGCTGCGACCTGCGCGGAAGCGACCTGTCCGCCGTCGACCCGCGGACCGTCGAACTCGGGCGGGCGGTGATCGATCTCTACCAGGCGGTCGTGATCGCGACGACGCTGGGCCTGGACGTGCGCGACTGAACGTCCTCGCACAGCGAGCGGCGCCCCTCTACGAGACGCCGCCGCCAGTCACGTCATACCGGGTTACCAAGCGTGCACCTCATGTTCGTCGGATCGGGTCAAGCCCGTCTCGACGCGCCTCCCGCGGCTGGTCGCGCGTGGGTGCCCGGCTGCCGTGCTCGGACACATGGTCCGTAGCACTTGTCTACGCCTCGTTTGCCCAGATGACAACCCCCTATTCGCAAAGCGGGCGTGCCATTGGGAACGCGGCCCGCGATGGCCTCGCCGCGGCCCGCACCAGTGAACTGGGATGTAACTAATCATTTCGGACTATCTGCGGCTTCAGGAATCGATCACACGCTGTGATCGATTCCTTTCGCGTGCCGATCAGCGAAAGATCTTTAGTTCTCCTGTACGCTCCCACTCCCGTCCCGTTGCGGAACACGGGGTGGAGACGGCGCAGGCCGGCGCCGTTTCGGCCCCTGACGGAGGCGGATCGTCCAACCCGGATGAGAAAAACCGTTAGATCCGGCTCCAGTTTGCGACTCGACGGAACTCTCGACGATCGGGCAGCATATGTTGTATCCACCTAGACTGGAGACGGCGAGTTTGCCTCTCCTAAAGATCGAGCTTGCGCGCAGAACCCGATCTTCCTGAGACTTTCTTGGAAAGACGGGCCGGCTCTACCCCCCCGGAGCCGGACCGTTACGGCGGCCCCCGCTATCCCCCCCGGCGGGGGTCGCCAGGACATGGAACGCGGCCGGGCGGTGGCGATGCCACCGCCCGGCCGCCGCCTTGTGGGGCCGGGCGAGGTTATCCACAGTTGGCGGAACCTCTTCCGCGGGCCTCGGGGCGGGTCGCAAGGTGGAGTCCTCCGGATGACGAGGGGGACCCGATGGACCTTGCCGCGCTGATCGTCACGAGCGACCCCGTGATCGCCGACGCCCTGCTCCGGCTCGCGGCCGCCGCCGACACCCGCGCCGAGATCGCCCACGGCGCCGACGAGGCCCGAGCCGCCTGGGCCTGGCCACCGCTCATCCTGGTGGGCGCCGACTCAGCGGCGGAACTCGCGTCCGCCGCACTCCCGCGCCGTCAGGGGATCGTGCTGGTCACGAGTTCGGACGCCACGTCCGAGACGTACCGCATGGCCGTCGAGGTCGGCGCCCAGGACGTCGTCCTCCTGCCCGACCACGAAGACTGGCTGATCAACGCCTTCGCCACCGCCGGCGAGCCGGACGGCGCCCTGGCGTCCACCGTCTGCGTCGTCGGCTCCCGGGGCGGCGCCGGAGCCAGCGTCCTCGCCGCCGCCCTCGGCCTGACCGCCGCCAACTCGGGCCTGCGCACACTGCTCGTGGACGCCGACCCGTTCGGCGGCGGCATCGACCTCCTGCTCGGCCTGGAGGAGCAGGAGGGAGCCCGCTGGCCCGACCTCGCCGACCGCCGAGGCCGCCTCAACGCCGCCGTGCTCCGCGACGCGTTGCCCAACACCGGCGAGCTGTCCGTCCTGTCCTGGCGCCGCGGCGACCCCGTCCCGATCCACCAGGACGCGGCGAACGCGGTCCTCGACGCCGCCGCCCGTGGCTTCGACCTGATCGTCGTGGACGTCCCCCGCTACCCCGGCGACGTCGGACGCATGGCCCTGCGCACCGCCGACATCACCTACCTCCTCGTCCCCGCCGAGGTCCGCGCCACCGTCGCCGCCGACGGCCTCTCCACCGCCCTCAGCCGCGACACCGCCGACGTCCGCCTCATCGTCCAGGGCCCGGCCCCCGGCGGCCTCACACCCGAGATGATCGCCAGGGCGCTCGACCTCCCGCCCGCCGGAACCTTCGACCGCGACCGCCGCCTCCCCACCGCCCTGGACGAAGGCCACCTACCCCGAGCCTGCCGCCGCGGCCCCCTGGCCGACTTCTGCGACCGCCTCCTGACCGACCTCTCCCTGACCCCCCACACCCACCACGCAGAAGCCGCCTGACCCGCAAGCACTAGCCCCCGACCCAGGGCACCGAAACGTCAACCAGACGCCCCCAACCCGAAGGAGCGACCTCCACGAAGACCTGCGAGCTTGCCCCAGAGCTACACGTGCCCCGCCCCAGAGCCCAGGGTGATCCCCTATGCCAGAGAGGCACCCACATCACGCCGAGCCGGCGAGCCAGACCGCGCACCCCCAGTCGCCCCGGCCCGGGTGAGGCGTATCGCCCGACGCCACAGCCGAAATGGAGTGCGCAAGAGCCCGACAGGCAGACCGAACGACGTGCAGGTGCCCCGGACAGCACGAGGCGCACCGCCCGAGCCGACGAAGAACGGAAGGCGCAAAAACCCACAACAGAACCGACAGCGCACAGACGCCGTGGCCCGGGCAAGGCGTACCACGCGACAAGCCGAGCCCAGGGAGGAGACGGAAGGCGCGAGAACCGGCAGACAGGCCATGCGCCTCGCAGGCCGCCAGGCCGGGGCGAGAGGTACTGCTTCCGTCAAGGGTCGGGTGGAGCCCGATCGCGTAGAGGCCGCCAGGCCGGGGCGAGAGGTACTGCGCGACAGCCCAGTGGTGGGGAGCGGACATGGAACTGAGAACGACCTGGACGAGGACGTCCAGGGCACCGAGATCGTGTGGAGGGGCGGCATGAGCAAGTTGTCCGAGGCTGTGCGCGACAGGCTCGCCGACTCCGGCGGTGAGGCCACGGCCGGACGGGTCGCGGCGGCGCTGCGGGCCGAGGAACGGCTGCTGGGCGATCGCGAGATCCTGACGCTCGCCGACGAGTTACGCGCCGACTTCGTGGGAGCCGGTCCCTTGGAACCGTTGCTGCGTTCTCCGGAGGTCACCGACGTTTTGGTGAACGGCCCGCAGGAGGTGTGGGTCGACGCGGGCTCCGGCCTGGTCCGCACACCCCTGCGCTTCCAGGACGAGGCCACCGTCCGCCGCCTCGCACAGCGTCTCACCGCCGCGGCCGGACGACGGCTCGACGACGCCTCCCCCTACGCGGACGCACGGCTGCCAGGCGGAATCCGGCTGCACGCCGTCCTGCCGCCGATCGCCCCGAGCGGCACCTGCCTCTCGCTGCGCCTCCCGCGCCGCCGAGCCTTCACCCTGGACGAGCTGGTCGAGAAGGGAACAGTCCCTCCGGACGGGGCGGCGCTCCTGGCCGCACTGATCGAGACCCGTGCCGCGTTCCTGGTCAGCGGGGGCACCGGCACGGGGAAGACAACCCTGCTCAGCAGCCTACTGAGCTTGGCCGACCCCATCGAGCGGCTCGTCCTGGTGGAGGACTCCGCGGAACTGAGACCCGACCATCCGCACGTGGTTCGGCTCGAAGCCCGTCCGCCGAACGTCGAGGGCGCAGGAGGAGTAACGCTGAACGACCTCGTCCGCCAAGCGCTGCGCATGCGTCCCGACCGCCTGGTCGTAGGCGAGGTCAGAGGACCTGAAGTAGTGGTTCTCCTGCAAGCGTTGAACACCGGACATGAGGGTGGTTGCGGCACCCTCCACGCGAACACGGCAGCGGACGTTCCGGCCCGTCTCGAAGCGCTGGCCTGCGCGGCCGGTCTCAGCCGCGAAGCCGTGCACAGCCAGCTCGCCGCCGCGCTGGACATCGTCGTCCACCTCGTCCGCGAGCCGGGCGGTGGTCGCCGCCGAGTCGCCGAGATCCATCTTCTGTCCAGGGGGACCGACGGCCTGGTCAGCGCCGTCCCCGCAGTGGCGTTCACTGCCGACGGCGAAATGATCGCGGACACCGGCGCCCCAGACCTCACAAACCGCCTGCGCCGCCCCCGGAGACCTGCATGATCAACGCGACACAGCTGGCGATGCTCTTCTCCTCGGCCGCCGTGTGGATGCTGCTGACCCCCTCCCAGGCGACCGAGCGTCTTGACCGCCTGCTCACCCCCGCGCAGCCGCGCGCCGAGAACGCCCTCATATCCAAGCTCAAGGAGTACAAGGAACGCAGGAGTCTCCCCTGCCGGTGGCGGACCGCCGTCATCGAACTTTGCGACGGCATGGCCGCAGAGCTCGCCGCTGGACGCACCCCGCACGAGGCGTTCAGAGCCTCCGCCACCACCTTGGACCCGCACGTCTCCAAGACCCTCCTCAACCCTCCGCGCCCACCCCCGACCGGTCGAGAAGAGTTGCCCGATCACCTGGAGCGTTTAGCCGAAGAACCGGGAGCGGAGGGCCTGCGCCTCCTCGCGGCGTGCTGGCGCATCGGCTCCGAGCGCGGCGGCACGCTCGCCACCGTCCTGGACGGCCTGGCCGCCGCGCTTCGCGATGAGGAAGCGCAGCGTCAGGACGTGGCCGTCCAGCTGGCAGGCCCGCGTGCCACCGCACGCCTCCTGGCGGCGCTGCCCTTGCTCGGAGTCGCCATGGCCGCCGCCCTGGGCGCCCACCCGGTCTCGTTCCTGTGCGGCTCGCTCCCCGGCCTCGCATGCCTCGCCGCCGGCGTGGGCCTCAACGCGACAGGCCTGTGGTGGACGCGACGCCTGGCCGGAGCAGCCGAGTCTCCAGGCCGAGCCCGTCGAACCTCACGCAGACTGGCGAATCGATGACAGTCCTCGTGACCGTTCTCTGTGCGGCCGGGGCCGGATTTTTCTGGCCCAAGGGCACGAGCGCCGCCACCCGACGACTCGCGGGCCAACTGTCCCGCGCCTCACCGAGGCACGCAGCACCCAAGAAGCGAGCCGCTCAGGGGCAGTGCTGCGATCCCGGCACCCCACGACGAACCATGTGCCCACTCGATGGGCAGCCAAGGGGGCCGCGGGCCGCGTCCAACGGTCGTCACGCAGCGACAACCCCCGACGGAATCCCCTGCCACAAAGCGGAGGCCCAGCGCCGCGAGCTCTTGCTGCGACGCGCCGCATCGGTCGCCGCAGGCCTACTCTGCGCCGTGATGTTCGGAGGCCTTCCAGGGGCGGTGCTGGGCGTCCTGGCGGGGCTGGGGGTCTGGCATTCCTTCACCCGTCTCGGGAGCTCCGAGCGAAAGCGCAGACAGGCACGACTGGTCGCGGACCTTCCCATAGCGGTCGACCTGCTGGCGGCCTGCCTCCGCGGCGGGACGCCCTGGCATGACGCGGTCGAGGCGGTCGCGGACGCCATCGGCGGGCCGCTCGGGGACGAGCTGCGGGGTGTCGCCGTCCAGATCCGCCTGGGTGCCGACCCCACAGACGCCTGGCGGGCACTGGCGAAGGAACCGATGCTGGCGCCCCTGGCACGCAGCGCGATCCGCGCGACCTCGAGCGGCGCCGCGTTGGCACCGTCTCTCAGCCGCCTGGCCCGCGACCAACGCCGCGTTGCCCGCACGGCGGCGGCCGAGCGGGCCCGAGCAGCGGGCATCCGCGCGCTCGCCCCGCTCGGTCTGTGCTTCCTCCCCGCGTTCGTCCTCCTCGGAGTGGTGCCGGCCATCGTCGGAATCGCCTCGACGATCCTCATCCCGTAGCGGCCGGGTTATCCACAGAATGACGTTCACCTATCACTCACCGTCGCGACGCAGCAGGCTAAGAACGGACGCGATCGAGCGTCTACCAGCAAGGAAAGGAACCTGATGCGGGCGATCGACATGGTGGTGCGGCGGTGGCGCAACACGGCCAGAGACGAAGGCATGTCGACAGCGGAGTACGCCGTCGGCACCATCGCGGCGGCAGCGTTCGCCGGTCTGCTCTTCAAGATCGTAACGAGTTCGGAGGTGAAGGGAATGCTGACCGACATCATCGAAAAGGCGCTCCAGGCAGCCGGCTAAGAGGTCCGGACGAGCGCGACCGAGGCATGGCGACGGTGGAGATCGCCGTGGCTCTGCCCAGCCTGGTCCTGATCACCGCGTTGGCGCTGTGGGGAGTGCTGGTCGCATCCGTCCAGCTCACATGCGTGGACGCGGCCCGCACCGGCGCCCGCGCGGCGGCACGAGGCGAATCCCTCACCGCTGTGCACGCCTTGATCGCCGAAGCCGTACCCACCGGCGCCTCGGTGAGGGTCCGGCGAGACGCGGCGACGGTACAGGTCGATATCTCCGCTCCGGTCCAGGCCCCCGCAGCCGCAGGACTGCCACCAATGACCATCCACGCCCACGCCACCGCCGCAACCGAGCCAGGCGCCCTGGACGACCCGAACACCCAGGCCAGGCCCAACACGAGGCCCACTTCACACCCGCAGCAGGAAGGAGCACCCATGGCAGCAAACGTCCTGACGACCAGGCCTGACACTGCGCCTTCACCAACTGCCACCCGCTGAACCTGCAGTGCCCACACCTCAAACACAGCAACCCCCGAACGAGGACGGCTCCCCAAACGCGGTGCCAACCAACTCGCGCTAAGGCAAGCCCCACATGAGGACGGTTCCAGGACTGAGAAGGCGTTCCAGACAGGCGGACATCCCGCGTGAAGTGGCTGGCATCGCGCCCTCGGCAGTGGCCAACTGTCGACGGCGCCGTGCCAGCTCACCTCAGCCACACGTGTCCGGGCAAGGTGCATGCATGCCCATGGTCGAGAGGCACCTCGGCAGACCGCTGAGGACACGATCCGACTACCCCGGCCAGGACGCTGTTGAGCCCTGAGAGGGTGCACTTTGCGGCGGGGTCCTGTGTGGAGCTGGCTGGCATCGCGCCCTTGGTAGTGGCCAACCGCCGATAGCTAGTAGTGGCCGACGAAGGCGTGGTGTCGGCTCACCTCAACACGGGTCACTCAGGCGAGGTGTATGCCCGCAGGGGGCCATCTCGACTGGCTGCTGAGGAAGCGGAACGAGCAGCCCGGGTGCGGCACTCCGCGTTTCGTCTAAGGCTGGACGGGTCGGGCTACTCGGATGCGGACGCTACTCAGCTCAGGCGCGGCGATCCTGGAAGTCCTCAAGGCTGGATGGATTGCTTCGTGGACACGGTGGCGGCCAGGTCGTGTTCAGGCATGGGGACGGTTCCGGTCGGGAGGGTGCTCCTGGCGGGTGGCCGGCCCGGCGTGGAGTGGCCGGCATCGTGCCCCTGATGGTGGGTGACTATCGAGAGCACTGTGCCTGCTCGCTTGGGTAGGGACGGCTGACCGGCGAAGAGTCCGCGGCTTCGGCGCCGCCTACGGGCGGTGGTGATGGAGCCCTCCGCTTCTGGCAGGGACAGCACCGGGCGGGGCGCCTGATTGGGGCAGCCAAAGGGGAGGCCGAGCAGGGCAGCCGAGCAGGGCAGCCGAGCAGGGCAGCCGAGTAGGGAGGCCGAGCAGGGAGCCAAGTAGCGAGGCCAAGGGGAGGCCGAGCGGGGCGGCTGGTTCTGTGGCTCGTGTGGGGCCAGCTGGCGGGTTGGACCGGGGGGCGTACGCGGAGGTCGGGTGTTGCGGCGGGGGTTGGGGGTGGTCGGGGCACTAGGGGCTTGCTTTTGCTCCGAGATGGCGGGGTCACCAAGCGGGGTCACCAAGTGAGGCCACCAAGTACGGCTAGCTGGTGGTCGGGGCTCTGGGGCTTGCTTGTGCGGGAGATCCGTTGTGGAAGGAGGGGAGTGGGGGTGCACCCTTTCAAGGGTGGGGAGCGTGATCGGGGGGCTGGCACGTTGTGGGTGCTGGCCTTTACGGCGATCGTTTGGCTGGCCGGGGTGAGTGCCATGGCCGTGGGCGGGGTGCGGACGGCTCGGCATCGCGCGGAGGCGGCGGCTGATCTCGCGGCGTTGGCGGCGGCCGCGCGGGTGCCCGAGGGGGCCGTGGCCGCGTGTGCGAAGGCTCGCGTCATCGCGGCTGAATCGGGGGCGCGCATCGCGCGATGCGTGGTCGAGGACGGGAGCGTCGACGTCTCCGTGATGCTGGCCTTGAGAGTGCCGCTGGGCGTCGGTGCGGTGCACGTTGGGGGGCGGGCCAGGGCGGGTCCCGTGGAGTAGGAGGCCCGGGGCAGTCGGCCACTGGTAGGGGTAGGAGGCGCGGGGTGGTCGGCCGCCGGGTGGGCTCCTCGGGGAGGGAGACGCGAGGTCGTCGGCGGCCGGGTGGGCTCCTCGGGGAGGGAGACGCCAGGTCGTCGGCGGCCGGGTGGGCTCCTCGGGGAGGGAGACGCCAGGTGGTTGCGGCCGGGGGGCTCCTTGGGGAGGGAGGTGCGAGGTTGGACGTGGGTCTTGCGCTGCTTTGTCATCGAGCTGTGACTTTTGCTACCGGCTGGTACGTTACGCTGCCTAAGCGCACAGTCATCACTCGACACGGTGGCCGCATCGATCCCTTGCGCCCAGAGGTCTTACGGCTGGGTGAAGCGGGGAGAGACCGTCGGCAGGTTGCTTGATGAAGGGATTGGGGCCGTGACAATCATCCGCAGGATCGGCGTGGTCGCCCTCGCGACGCCCCTTGCGATGAGCTTCCCGGTACTCACCGCGCTCCCCGCGCAGGCCGCCGAACCCAGCGTCATGGCGCCGGCCGACGGCTCCGTCATCACCAGCGGTTCCCAGGTCACCGCCAGCGCGCACTTCGACCTCGGGCTCAAGATGCAGCTGCGGGTCATCGCGCCCGGGGCCGGTGACCGGCTCCTCAGGGAACGGGCCTTGTCGGGCGACATGTCGGCCCCCGTCCAACTGCGTAGGAACGGGGAGTACACGGTCCAACTGAAGGGCGCGCTGACCCGTCACGTCTACGAC
This sequence comes from Actinomadura terrae, assembly GCF_022751215.1. Lineage (GTDB taxonomy): Bacteria > Actinomycetota > Actinomycetes > Streptosporangiales > Streptosporangiaceae > Spirillospora > Spirillospora terrae. The sequence continues at coordinate 699,473 of NZ_JAICDG010000004.1, forward strand.
TCCAGCGTTTTCACCGTCCGCATCCCGCCGGCCGTGCCCAGTGGTGTGACCGCGAAGGTGTCGGGCGGCAAGCTCATGGTGAAGTGGAACCGCGGCTCCGAAGAGGACCTCAACGGCTACGCGTTGGCCGGGACGGGCGTCCAGTCCAAGTCGGGATCGGTGGGCTCGCTCTGCTCAGGCGCGCGTTGTTTCGCCAGCCTTCCATTGACGCAGTCGAGCGGGCCCGTCTCGGTGGGCGTCCGAGCGAAACGTCCCGGCGGAAAGCCCGGCCCTGTCTATTCGGGCGCGGCCTCCGCGAATGCCATGGTGGGCAGCGGCGCGGCTGGCTCCTCGTCCGGCGGGTCCACGTCTCGACTTCCGTCGGGCAGCGCCGGCTCCGCACCCTCCAGTAGCGGGAACCCACTGACACCGTTCAACACCGATTCGCCGATCACGCTGCCGTCCGTCCAGCCCAATGGGGCGACGCCCGGCTTCGCCTACCCCACGCCGCAACTTGCGGATGCACCGAAGACCCAGAACGTCGCTGCGACCGACCAGTTGCAATGGGGAAAGAGCGTCGGCATAGCGCTCGTGCTGCTGATCGTCGCGGCTCACCTCGGCACCTGGACGCGTCACCTGCGGGTCGTCCAGGCCGGGACGAGCAGCCGCGGCATGGCGGCCCGTGTCGCGCGCGGTGGGACCGGACGCAAACGGGTGAGCAGATCGCGCGAGAAGATCGCCCGTGCTGAGGCCATCGCCAAGACGGCTCCGGGTATGGCCAGGGAAACCGAACGTCCCGTGCCACCGCGTGGGATTAGGGCTGCTCGCCGTCCCGCCTCTGGTGTCAGGGAGGCCGCTGCCAGCGGCGTGAGCGTCCGTATCGCCGAGAACTCTTCTGAGAAGACGAGCGACGACCGTCGCCGTGGCTCACGCGGGCGCCGCCGCAAGTAGCAATCTGCTGGATGGCTTCTACAACGGGTCTGCCCAGCGGAGGGGGTTCGTACCGCCGAGCCCTATCCCCAAGGTGACCGGGAAACCGTCAGCGTGGTTCAGGCAGGTGGCGCCGTAGGGGTTCTGCTGGGTGGTTTCCGTTAGGGAATTGCTGGCGGCGTCAGGGTTCGCATCGCTGCGATCTCTCCCGCAGGCGGGCGGGATGCATTTTGGCGTTTCTTAGGTGGACGTCTGCCAGCGCTTTGAGGCTTGTGTCTGCTGGGTTGCGGGGGCTTTGGTGATGTTGCGTCTTATCTGCCGGTGAGCTTGGTCGTGCGGGGCGGGGTTGGGTCGGGTGCGGGGTAGAACTGGCGTGCCCAGCGGCGGTAGGCGCTGATGGCTTCGTCGCCGCGGGCCAGGTGGGGGTGGCGTTGATGGCGCTGGTGTGTCCAGATCGCGATGTCCTGCCGGATGACTCGGACGGTGCTTCGCACGGCGGTCCAGGCGATGGCCCGGGACAGGGCCTGGTCTGTCAGGGGCCGGTGCGGACGGTCGGGCAGGCAGGCGGCGACCTGGCGGTGTTGTGTTCGCCGGGGGCCGATGGGGGTGTCGAGTGACCATAGATAGAGGGTCAGCCTCAGTCCGGTCAGGCGCACCCGGATCACGGTGCAGCCCAGGCCTTCCATGACGATGGACGCTTCGCCCTGCACCGTGCGAAGGCCGGGTAGCCCGTGGCCCGGGGCCGAGCGCGACATTCGCAGATGTAGCTCCGGCCCGTTGGTTTCGATAGGGGATGCCTGGACCGAGCGCAGGCCGTGCAGTGGTGCCAGATGCCGGTTGTCGACGACGTTCTCCACCACGTCTTGCAGGTGGGCGTCTATCGAGGTGGTCCAGGACGCGGTGGCCGTCACGGTGGCGGAAACCGCATGCGGCGGTTCGAAGTCGGGGGCGGCGCCGTCATGTCCGTGCCAGAGGTACACGATGCCGTTGCGTTCGGCCAGGTGATGGTGGCGCAGACGGCCACGTGTCATCGCGCCGTCGGGACTTCCGGCACATGTGCCGTCCGGGGCGAAGGCGAACCGGTGGAACGGGCACACCAGGTTCTCGCCCTCCACTGTGCCGCCGACGCCGAGGTGGGCGCCCAGGTGCGGGCAGTGGGGGTCGACCGCGTAGGCCCGGCCTGTTCGGGTGCGGTAGAGCACTATGTCCTGGTCTGCGAGCCTGCGGCGGAGAACCTTCTGGCGTGCCAGCTCCCGCGTCATTGCCACGGCGAACCAACCCTTGGGGTAGCCGAGTTCTTTGCGGGGTCTCGTCGGTCTGGCGGCGTGCGTACGGCGTGGCGGCGCGGTCGGCTCAGCATGAGGAGGTTTGTCGAGTTTTTCCTGGTCGGGCACAGCATCCATGATCATTACCTACCCGAACGCCCCAATAACACACTGTTGTTGGACGTTACTCAGTGTGGATGGTGGGTGGGAGAAGTGCTTGGAGGGGTTCGTATTAGCGGGGCGGGATGTGATCGGGGGATCGCGGGCGGTGTGGCCGTCAGGCGGCATCCCCTGGTTGGGCATGGCGAGTCAGGCACCGTTTGGTTCTTCGGTGACCGTAGGTGAGGATGTCTGCTCCTGCTCAACTACCGCGCACCCGGGGGCGGCCTCTGGGAGCGGTGAACGAGTGCGGCTAGCCGGGAGCGGTTGTGCTTGTTCTTCTCGCTTCCATTGATGCCGCAGGACGGCCGGGCTGGGCAACGACGGGCTGGTCAGGCAGTTTTGCGTGGGCCGGTCAGGTTGGGTCGTCGGGGGGAGTCCGTCGTACAGGGTGGCGACGCTCGGGCGCCGACGCCGGGGGCGCACGCTTCGCCGGGGCGGCGAGGCCCAGCAGAGCGCCGGGCAGGTTGAACAGCCGGCTGTCGCGGGTAGTCGGGCAACCGGAGCAGCTACAAGAGCGTGGGCCAGAAGCAGATCCGGAACTCGGCACGCTGCCTGGTAGCCCCTGAGGCAGCGTTCTCGGTAGCCGTCCGTCCGGTACTCAGGGGCTGTGCCAAGAGCGGGTCCATGACCGGCCGCGGAGGGCATTCGATTTGGTTCTTGAGGCTCTTGCCGGGGTGGCGGGTGGATTGGGGGCGGGTCTAGGCTGCCTTGCCAGTCGGATCCCCCTGGATCGTCCGGCAGATGGAGAGGAGACCCTCCGCATGATCTTCCTGGGGTTGGTCATCGCGCTCGCCGCCGTCGTGGTCGGGGCGGCGGTCGTGCTGGACGGTACGGGCGCGGCGCAGCTGACCTTGTTCGGGGACAGCGTGCCGGGGGTCACCGAGCAATGGCATGTCTTCATGGCCGGGGTAGTGGTGGCCATCGTTTTCATGGCCGGGGCCGGGGTCGCGGCGCTCGGGTTCAAGCGGGTCATGGGGATGCGGCGGGAATTGCGGGATCTGCGGGACGAGCATGCGGAATCCCTGCGAACGCTGGAGTTGGAGCGGCGCAAGCTGCAACAGGCGCTCGCCCAGGCGCGGCGTGGAATGGACGAGACGTCGGTCCCGGTCCAGCGGGTCGCGCCCGGTTGACGGGCGGCCGCGCGAATCCTGGAGCGTTGCCGCCCCGACGGGTTCGCGCAGCCGTCGCAACTACAGATCTCCGACCCGGACCGCGGTCGTCAACCGCCTATGTCACGAGCCGGGCGGCGGCGTGACGAAGGTGTATTCGCCGAGCAGGATGAACCGACCGGGCTCGGCGCCCTCCTGTGCGCCGGTGAGAGGGGCGGCGAGCCGGTGTGCGAGTGTTCCGGGGCTGCTGGTCACCGGGTTGTAGGCGCGCAGCACGAGCGTGGCGTCACACGGCAGGGGTTGGGCGAACTCGACCACGACCGTGACGGTCCCGGAGTAGTGGGCGGGCAGGGTGATAGCGCGTGAGTACACCTCGTCCTCGCCGGGCGCATAGATCTGCACCGGCGGCAGAGTGAACGGGAACCGCTGGTCGGTGCTGGAGAAGATGGCGGTGCCATCGGGCAGGTGGGTGCCCGACACCCCGAAGACGTATTTGGTCGGGGTGTCGTTGAGGTTGCCGATGGCCAGATTGGACAGGACGTACCTTCGCTGCTCGCACGGGATGACGTCGATGTTGCGCCAGCAGACGTCGGGGTTGTACTTGACCCAGTTGACGTAGTCGACGTTGGAGTTGAACACCGGAAGTTGCGGGGAGACGGGGTGGGCGGGTGTGTCCACCGTGCCGATCAGGCAGTAGTGGCCTGGCGGCAGCTGGGGCAGTACGAAGGCGGTCCTGCTGACGCAGATCTGCCCGGGAGCGATCTGCCTGGACCCGCCGCGGTTGATAAGCGGCACGGTGGTGTCGCCGTTCTCCGAGCGGATCGCATGCCATGCCCGCGGGTCCAGGAACAGCCCGCCGGGTGCGTAGTAGAGCCTGGCGTCGCCGGACGCGGGACAGCCGCTCCTCAGGCTCTTGCCGCGCACGTAGATGCGGTTGAGCGCCCCTTGCACGATGGGGTGGCGAATCCCGAGGTCGGGCCCGTTGTAGCTGGATTCCAGCAGATCGAAGTCGAGGATGTCGCTGCCGAAGGGGATGAGGTCGGGGGACCGCCACATGGGGTCGGGCGTGGGAGTCTGCCCCTGATCCTGGAAATTGTCCCTGACCAGGATGTCGTCCCAGCCGGCGTTCTGCTCAACGGTCACGGTTCCTCCCCTGCTCGCGATGCTGCCCCTGTTCGAGGGCCGTGGCTGGTTCAACTGTCGTCCCAGCTAAGCGGGAGAAGCCATGCCAGAGAGGGGAAATGGATGGTGACTGCGAGGAGACACATTTCCCGTTGCGCGGTTTTAGAGGCGATCCGAATCGATCTGGCCTAGATCATCGGCAAACAAAGGAAGCCGGCACGCAGCGCTGACCACCCGGTTTTGCCAGGGGAACCGAGCCTGCCAGCGGTAAGTGGCGCTCTTAAAGGAGCAGACCCCGTAGCGTCCGAAAACAGGAAACGAACGGATGGCTGTCGGCCACCGCAGCAAGCCGCGTCATCATTTGGGTTCGGTAGAGCGCAAACCCGCAGGTCATGGCATACGTTTGCCATCGCCCGTCGAGAGTCACGCGGGGTCTGGATGCGGCGCTTACCGTCCCGATCCCGACACGCCATCTGGGGGATGGCCGGAACACGCGATACCCATACCGCGCCGCGCCCAAAACGTCAGATCAGGCGGCGGACCACAGATGACTGGCTTTCGAAGTGATCGAGGCGCTGAACGAACCCCCAGCGCCACCGCGCCACGACCCCTATTGATTTGTCCTCCGAAGTGAGATATTAGGAGACGCGCGCAGGAGGCGACCTCACTCACCCCGGCCGAAAGTTCTCAACTTTTTTCGAAACCCCAACATGCGGGTTGCGCAACTTGGGCGCTACGAAACCCGGGGACGGACGGTGTGGGCATCCAATCAGGAAGTCAAGTGGCCGCGACGATCTCTCGTGACGGAACGACCTCGAAGAGGCGGCTGTTACGAACAAATGCTTTCAGCACGTTGAACCGTCAGCAGAGCAGATCCAGGGCGGCCTGTTCGCGGGTCTCCCTCGGCGCGTTCGAATTCCTTCGACCGGGGCCCGACGCCAAGCGACGACCTGGGCGAAAGCTAAGGAACACAACGACCGGCGGTTGAGGCAACGGAGACCTTTTCAGGTTTCCGCTGATGCGTCCGGAGTCAGGTGCCAGGTCGGCGAAGCTGGTCAGGCGTCTGCCAGGGGCGGAGGCGTTCGTTTTGTCCGGGCGGGGCTCTCTGCCGGGGCACGGGCAAGAAACGGACGGCCTGGCACCCTAGGACGGCCTCGCCGCCGAACACGCGGTGGTCAGCGGGTCGCGTCCGGTCGGGGAGCCTCCGCCAGGAGAGCGGCGAGGAGGTCCAGGGCGCCGTGCTTGTCCAGGGGGTCGTTGCCGTTTCCGCACTTGGGTGACTGAATGCAGGACGGGCAGCCCGACTCGCATTCGCATGCGGCGATCGCGTCGCGGGTCGCGCGGAGCCATTCGGACGCGTCGCCGTAGCCGCGTTCGGCGAATCCGGCGCCGCCCTCGTGGCCGTCGTAGACGAAGACGGTGAGCAGGCCCGTGTCGGGGTGGACGGCGGTGGAGACGCCGCCGATGTCCCAGCGGTCGCAGGTCGCGAACAGGGGGAGCAGGCCGATCGAGGCGTGTTCGGCGGCGTGCGCGGATCCGGCGAGGTCGATGTCTCCGAGGGCGTCGATCTGGGCCGGGGAGAGCGTCCACCAGACGGCGCGGGTGCGGAGCGTGCGCGGTGGGAGGTCGAGGGGTTTCTCGCCGAGCATCTCGCCCGTCTGGAGGCGCCGCATCTGGTAGGCGACCACCTGGCGGGTGACGTCGACGGTCCCGAAGCAGAGGGTGGCCTCGCCCCAGGACGTCGAGCGGAGCCGTTCGGCGATCGTGATGTCGGTGACGTCGCGGGCGGTGGTGGTGTAGTCGGGGTCGGCGGGTTCGACGAGCGCGACGGAGTCGTCGAGGTCGAGGGTCTGGACGACGAACGAGTCGCCCTGGTGGATGTAGACGGCGCCCTCGTGGACGGTGGTGTGCGCGGACGCCTCGTCCACGGTGCCGAGCAGGCGTCCGGTCATCGCCTCGACGACCTGGATGGGGGTGCCGCCCGCGCCGCGGATGTCGGCCAGGTCGGCGGCCCTGTCGCGGCGCGTCCAGTACCAGCCGGCGGGGCGGCGGCGCAGGAAGCCGCGGCGGACGAGGTCGGGCAGCAGGTCGGCGGTCGCGGGGCCGAAGAGGTCGCGGTCGTCCTCGCTCAGCGGCATCTCGGACGCGGCGGCACAAAGGTGCGGTTCAAGGACGTAGGGGTTGTCCGGGTCGAGGACGGTGGCCTCGACCGGTGTCCCGAAGATCGCCTCGGGGTGGTGGACGAGGAAGGTGTCGAGCGGGTCGTCGCGGGCGACGAGGACGGAGAGCGCGGCCTGCCCGGAACGTCCGGCGCGTCCGGCCTGCTGCCAGAGGGACGCGCGGGTGCCGGGCCAGCCGCAGACGAGGACGGCGTCGAGCCCGGACACGTCCACGCCGAGTTCGAGCGCGTTCGTGCTGGCCAGGCCGACGAGGTCGCGGGAGCGCAGGGCGGCTTCGAGGGCGCGGCGCTCCTCGGGGAGGTAGCCCGCGCGGTAGGCGGCGACCTGGTCGGCGAGGTCCGGGGACACCTCGTGCAGGGCCCGTTTCGCCCCGAGCGCGACCGATTCGGCGCCTCGGCGGGACCGGACGAACGCCAGCGTCTGGACGCCCTCGACGACGAGGTCGGCGAGCAGGTCGCCCGCCTCGGCCGTCGCCGTCCGGCGGACGGGGGCGCCGCGCTCGCCGCGCAACTCGGTGAGCGGCGGCTCCCACAGCGCGAACGTGGCGGGGCCCCGCGGGGACGCGTCGTCGTCGACGGCGACCACGTCCAGGCCGGTGAGGCGGGACGCGGCGCTCGCCGGTTCCGACGTGGTGGCCGAGGCGAGGACGAACGTCGGGTGCGCGTGGTAGCGGGCGCACAGCCGGCGCAGGCGGCGCAGGACGTGCGCGACGTGCGAGCCGAAGACGCCGCGGTAGCCGTGCGCCTCGTCGACGACCACGTAGCGGAGGCGGCGGAGGAACGACGACCAGCGCGCGTGGGCGGGCAGGATCGACCGGTGCAGCATGTCCGGGTTGGTCAGGACGTAGTTCGCGTGCTGCCTGACCCACGTCCGCTCGTCCCGCGGGGTGTCGCCGTCGTAGGTCGCGGCGCGGACCCGGGTGAGCCGCAGGGCGCGCAGGGCGCGGAGCTGGTCGGCGGCGAGGGCCTTGGTGGGCGACAGGTAGAGGGTCGTCCCCTCCTGGTGGCGGTTCTCCTCCCCGTCGTAGATCGCGGCGACGGAAGGCAGCAGGTAGGCCAGCGATTTGCCGGACGCGGTACCTGTGGCGATGATCACAGACCGGCCGACGTGCGCGTGCTCGGCCGCGACCGCCTGGTGTTGCCAGGGCGCGTCGATGCCCTGGGCGGCGAGCCGTTCAAGCAGCAGCGGCGTGGACCACGTCGGCCATGCCGCGCGACGGCCCTCACGTGCGGGAACGCTCTCCACATGGGTGATGCGGCCGCGACGGGTGGGGTCGGCGAGCAGCCGGTCGAGGGGAGGTGAGGATCTTTGGACGCCCATCAGGTTTTCAGTTTGCCAGCCGGGGCAATACTACGGGAACGCCCCGGCGCCGGAGCGTCCCTCCCCCTTGCCCTGACCATTAGATCAGCAGGTCAGACGGGATGGCGCGAACTTTCGCCCGAGTGGACGATAACGTGCGTGCACGTCGCCGGGGCGTGGTTGAATCACGGCTAAGTCTCGCCGACCGAACGCCGCTCCGGGGTCGGACAATGCGAGATCAGATTGTGCTGCACGGCGCTGGAGGATCTGTGGACCTGAAGGTGAACGACTACACCACCGACGATGGCCTCACCGTCATCAACGTGGAGGGTGAGATCGACGTCTACACGGCGCCGAAGCTTCGCGAGAAGCTCATCGACCTGGTCAACAAGGGCAAGTTCCACCTGCTCGTGGACATGGAGAAGGTCGAGTTCCTCGACTCGACCGGGCTCGGCGTCCTGGTCGGCGGGCTCAAGCGGGTGCGCGCCCACGACGGGTCCCTGGAGCTGGTGTGCACCCAGGAGCGCATCCTCAAGATCTTCCGGATCACGGGGCTGACCAAGGTCTTCGGCATTCACGACACGATCGCCGAGGCCGAGGAGAAGCGCAGGGGCGCCAGGTAGGCGGCCTGAATCTGAGATGGCGACCGTTGAACTGTCCTTCAGTGCGCTGCCCGTCCACGTCCGGACCGCTCGGCTGATCGTGACCGCCGTCGCTCGTCGCAGCGGCGTCGCCGAGACGCTGCTCGACGAGGTCCGGCTCGCGGTCGGCGAGGCGTGCTCGCGCGCCGTCGAGGCGCACCGCCGGCACTGCCCGGACGAGCCCGTCCGGCTCGAACTGGTCGGTACCGAGCACCGCTTCGAGGTCATCGTGAGCGACACCGTCCCCGGCGACGACGCGGCGGGCGGCCTCCCCTCGATCGACGAGGCGGAGGAATTCGAGTACGGCCTCGGCGAGGGCACCGCCGAGCTGGGACTGGCCGTCATCGCCGGGCTCGCCGACGACGTTGACATCGAGGCCACGCCCAAGGGCGTCCAGATCCGCATGAGCTGGCCCGCCGAAGCCGAGGCGACGATCTGAGGGCCGCACCCGTCAGGTCCCGGCCCACCGTGCTCGCCCGGCGGCCCGCACCCCGGCCCTGCTCGCGCGAGCACCGTATCCGCTTAGCGATCACCCTGGGGTGAGGCACGCCTACGCCTCACCCCGGGCCCGCTGGCGTGCCCGAATCCGGTGACACCCCGTACCGTGCCCGCCTCCTGCCTGGCCGAAGGCAGCGTCGGCATCGACGCGCTGAGCGCGGACCGCACGCCACCGCCCGGCCCCGCGTCCCTCACTCTGTTTTCGAAGCCGGACGCGTGGTGTTCGCCTGGCGGCTGTGTTGATGCAGTCCCGCCCCGATGCCCTTGCTCGGCAGCTGGTTCCCGAGGACTAGACGTACCGGCGGCTGTCCGGGCTACTGCCCTTGTGCGGCACCGCTCCGCGTTCCGCGCTCAGGGCCGAGGGTCTCGCCCTCGACCGTCCGGCAAACGCGCTCGTGCCCCCGCTGAGGTCCTCCTGGACACGGGCGCTCTAGGGCTGGCGCCGTTCGCGCCTGACCTTTGCTTGTTTCCTGCTGCCCCGCCTTGCGCGCTCTCCGCCTTCCGCGCTCCTTCAGCATGCAGACCCCGTAGGACGGCTGCCTGGGCGTCGCGCTCCCCTGGCGACCCCTTCGGGCGGACGTGGATCAGCGCGCGTTCTGGGGCCGGACGTGCGGCACCGCGCGTGCAGGGTGTCCTGTGGGGCGCAAGAGGCTCATGGGACGGGCGGGGATTGCGGCGGTTCTCGGAGCTTCCGGGCGGACGGCGTTTCAGGTGGGGGCCGTTGTCGGGCGCGGGCCGGGTGTGTGGCATCTTCTGGGGGTCGATCTTGATTTGCCGCGATTTTGGGTCTGGACATTTCCCATGATAATGCCTAGCTTAAATGGGGAGCGCCGGTGACTCTGATGCGGAGGGATGCGGCGTGGACGCGTCAAGGTGTCTGCGAGGCAAGGGCTTACTGCCCGCCGCTGACCTGCGTCGATGCCGAAGCACGGCACTTAAAGGTCAATTTCCGGCGTAACGCTCATTGCTTTTCCGTGACATCTCTGTAAAGGAGGTCGCGGCCTTCTCATTCGCATGCCGCCTGCGTAGACTCCCGGAACCCGCGCTGCCGTGCGAGGCGTTCGAAATCATGACTCGCGGGGTACGCGGTAAAGATCGTCTTTTGACGGTCCTAGAGCGCAACGCCCCTGTCGAGGAGGACGGATGTCTGGGCTTTCCCTGTCAAGCCCGGCCAGCGCAGACGTGGATCTCGGCGGCGGCGACCTCACCCTGGTCGTCGTCGTGGCCGTGATCGCACTGCTGGCACTGGCCGTCGCCGCAGGTCTGGTACGCGAGGTGCTGGCCGCGGGCCAGGGCACGGAGAAGATGCAGGAGATCGCGCGGGCGGTCCAGGAGGGCGCGAGCGCCTATCTGAAACGCCAGTTCCGAACGGTCGGCGTCTTCGTCGTGCTCATCCCGCTTGTTCTGCTGTTCCTACCCGCCGACTCGACGTCCGAACGGATCGGACGCTCGGTCTTCTTCGTCATCGGCGCGATCTTCTCGGCCGTCACCGGGTTCACCGGCATGTGGCTGGCGGTCCGGGGCAACGTCCGGGTCGCCGCGGCCGCGCGCGAGAAGGGCGGCGAGAAGACGGCGATGCGGATCGCGTTCCGCACCGGCGGCGTCGCCGGGATGTTCACGGTCGGGCTCGGCCTGTTCGGCGCGGCGGTCGTCGTCCTCGCCTACAAGGGGGACGCGCCCAAGGTGCTGGAGGGCTTCGGCTTCGGTGCCGCGCTGCTCGCGATGTTCATGCGGGTCGGCGGCGGGATCTTCACCAAGGCCGCGGACGTGGGCGCCGACCTGGTCGGCAAGGTCGAGCAGGGCATCCCCGAGGACGACCCGCGCAACGCGGCGACCATCGCCGACAACGTGGGCGACAACGTCGGGGACTGCGCCGGGATGGCGGCGGACCTGTTCGAGTCCTACGCGGTCATGCTGGTCGCGGCGCTGATCCTCGGCACCGCGGCGTTCGGCACCGAGGGCCTGGTGTTCCCGCTGATCGTGCCGATGATCGGCGTGATCACCGCGGTCATCGGGATCTTCGCCGTCGCGCCCCGGGACGGTGACCGGTCCGGGATGTCCGCGATCAACCGGGGCTTCTTCATCTCGGCGATCATCTCGGCGGTGCTGGTGGCGATCGCGGCGTTCGCCTACCTGCCCTCGTCGTTCGCCGACCTGTCCGGCGTCACCGACCCCGACATCCGGAACCTGGACGCCGATCCGCGCTGGGTCGCGCTCGGCGCCGTGATCATCGGGATCGTGCTGGCGAGCGCGATCCAGCTGCTCACCGGCTACTTCACCGAGACGAACCGCAAGCCCGTCCAGGAAGTGACCAACAGTGCCAGGACGGGCCCGGCGACCGTCATCCTGTCCGGTATCTCGCTCGGGCTGGAGTCGGCCGTCTACACCGCGCTCGTGATCGGCGCGGCGGTGTACGGGGCGTTCCTGCTCGGCTTCGGCAACACCACCGTGGCGCTGTTCGCGGTGGCGATGGCCGGGACCGGGCTGCTGACCACGGTCGGCGTCATCGTCTCGATGGACACCTTCGGCCCGGTGTCGGACAACGCGCAGGGCATCGCCGAGATGTCCGGCGACGTCCAGGGCGAGGCCGCGTCGGTGCTGGAGCGGCTGGACGCGGTCGGCAACACGACCAAGGCGATCACCAAGGGCATCGCGATCGCGACGGCGGTGCTGGCCGCGACCGCGCTGTTCGGCTCGTTCCGGACGACGGTCGTCGAAGCGCTCGGCGACGCCTCGGCCGACGCCAAGGACGCGCTCGGCGACTTCAAGGTGTTCAGCCTGTCGATCGACAACCCGAACGTGCTGATCGGGCTGATCATCGGCGCGGCCGTCGTGTTCCTGTTCTCCGGCCTGGCGATCATGGCGGTCGGACGGGCGGCCGGACGGGTCGTGGTGGAGGTGCGCGAGCAGTTCCGCACCAAGCCCGGGATCATGAACTACACCGAGAAGCCCGACTACGACCGGGTCGTGGACATCTGCACCCGGGACGCGCAGCGCGAACTCGCCACCCCCGGCCTCCTGGCGATCATGACGCCGATCACGGTCGGCTTCGCGCTCGGGTACGCGCCGCTCGGCGCCTTCCTCGGCGGCGCCATCGCGGCCGGGGTGCTGATGGCGGTGTTCCTGTCCAACTCCGGTGGTGCCTGGGACAACGCCAAGAAGCTCGTCGAGGAGGGGCACCTCGGCGGCAAGGGCAGCCAGGCGCACGAGGCGACGGTGATCGGCGACACGGTCGGCGACCCGTTCAAGGACACCGCCGGTCCCGCGATCAACCCGCTGATCAAGGTGATGAACCTGGTCGCGCTGCTGATCGCGGACGCCGTCGTCACCTACGCGGGCAACGTCCCGCTGCGGATCGGCGTGACGGTCGTGTCGGTCGGCATCGTGGTGGCGGCGATCGTGGTGTCCAAGCGGCGCGCCGACCCGATCGCCGAGACCCCGGCCACGCCGCCGGCCGCGGAGGGCCCGGGGACGTCCGGGTCCCTCGGCGGCGCGTCGGTCGTCGAGCCGCGCAACGGCGAGACCGAGGCCGAGCCCGCGGGTGAGGGGTCGGCGGCCAACAAGGGCTGACCGTCCTGGATAGGCGAGATCGAGGGCCGGTGGCGCGCGAGGCGGCACCGGCCCTCTGTCGTGGGCACGCGGGGGTGGTCATACGCTGTACGTGAACGCGCCGGGACGACGGCCGGCCGACGAAGCGTGGAGGTGGACGGTGGCGAGCGGAGGGAAGTCGGCGATGTCCGGGCCCAAGGGGTTCGCGCTCGTGCTCGGCGGGATGCTCGGCATCATGCTCCTGCTCTGGGGCCTCGCGGCACTCGTCGCCCCCTGACCCCCCAAGCGGTTCCCCCGGCACGAACACTCCTGACAAAACCTCCATTCGGCTTGTCCGTTTTTGGAGGGCGGCCGAGCTTCGCAGGTGAAGCCCGGTTTACGCGGGTTGCCGTTTCCGGCCGTGCCGGATGCGGACCTTGAGGAGCCGCCGGAACGGCGGGCACCGTGGCGGGTGACGGTCCCCGGTCGCGGGTGATGCTCCCCCGTCCGACCTCAGGAGCCCGGATGTCGCCCAATCCCCTCAGCCGCCGGACCATCCTCACGGCCGGTGCCGCCGTCGCCGCCACCCCCATCCTCGGCCAGACGGCCGCCTCGGCGGCATCCACCCCGACCTGGCGAGACATGCCGATATCCCTCGGGGCGGACGTCGCCTCCCTCAACGAAGTCGCCGTCGTGAACCGCCGCTGGGGATGGGCAGGGGGCCTCCTAGGAGGGACGGCCTACAACCTCGCCCTGGCCAGCTGGGACGGACATGCCTGGAGCCGTTTCCCCATCCCGGAGCCCTTCGGCGGAGGAGGCGTCGTCATGGCGGCGGACCGTCGCCACCTGTGGCTCATGGGCTACGGCACCAGCTACAGCGCCTTCTGGAACGGTTCCACCTGGCGCCCGGCGGAGATCCCGACCAAGCCCGGTTTCAGCTTCCCCATCTGGGTCGGCCCGTACTCGATCTCGGCGGCGCCCGACGGGACGGCCTGGGCGGTGCTCGTGGACGTGGTGCACGACCTCTCCCTCGTCCTGCACTGGGAGAACGGCGCGTGGGCCCGGGCGGACGTGCCGGTGCCCGAGACGGGGATCGCGCAGCAGGTCGCGGTCCGGTCGTCCCGCGACGTGTGGATCAGCGGGTGGTACCGCGACGAGAGGCAGACCCGGCTGCCCTACAGCCTCCACTGGGACGGGCGCTCCTGGAAGAAGGTGGCCGTCTCGCCGCCCGACCAGCCCCGCGAGAGCCAGAGCGTCAAGCACATCCTTCCGGTCTCCAGGTCACTGGCCTGGGCCTATCGGAACTGGGACGTGATGCCCTCCAGGCGGGTCCTGCTCCGTTGGACGGGCGGCGACTCCTGGCAGGAGTTCCCGCTCCCCGACGACGTCCCCCAGGTCGGCCCGGCCCTCGCCGACGACGGCCGGCACGGTGTGTGGATCGGCGGCGGAGGCTACGGGTCCACCGCCTACGCGCACTTCCGGAACGGCGTCTGGACGGTCATGCGCGGCCCCGCACGCGACCCGCAGGCCAGGGTCGACGCCATGAGCCTGGCCAGGGTGCCCGGCACGCGCACGATCATTGCGGTGGGCGAGATCCTCTACTCCGACGCCGGATCTCCGACCGGATACGGGAAGAAGCCCCTCACTGAGCGCCTCCACTAACGCGCCCCCAGCTATCATCGCTCGGATCGTCGCCGTCCGGTCGTCCCGTGACGTGTGGATCGGCGGGGGAGCCCTCGACGGGACGGGAAGGGAGTACCCGCTCAGCATCCACTGGGACGGCCGCTCCTGGACGAGTGTCGCCGTCGCACCCCCCGACGAAACCCGCGCGGCTTACCGCATCAGACACATCCTCCCGATCTCCAGGTCACTGGCCTGGGCCTTCGCGATCGCCGGACCGAACGGCTTCCCCCAGACCCTGCTCCGTTGGACGGGTGGGAGTTCCTGGCAGGAGATCCCGCTCCCCTCGGGGTTCTCCAACGCCAACGCGCCCATCACGGACGACGGCCAGGGCGGCGTGTGGCTCGGCGGCGACAACCCGGGCGCCGCCAGCTACGCGCACTTCCGGAACGGCGTCTGGACGGTCGTGTACGGCCCCTCGCGCGACCCGCAGGACGGGGTCAGCGTCAGGGGTCTGTCCAGGGCACCCGGTACGCGGACGGTCCTGGCAACGGGCGAGATCATCCATCGCGACCCCGGAACCCCGTCCGGCCACGGAAGGAAGCCGTTCGTCGAGCGCCTGCACTAACGCGGGTTACGGGCGCATTCACCAATCGCAGTCGCATTTCCTAACACCTCAACCGCATACGCGTGCAACCTCAGGCGCATACGCGTGCAGCCGACAGGTCGCTGCCGGCCAAGACGGGACAACACCTAGGGTGGCGCCATGCCGACGCTCATCGTGCTCCGCCACGCCAAGGCCGTCTCCGGCCTGGAGATTCCCGACATCGACCGCACCCTCGCCGACCGCGGACGGCGCGACGCCGCCGCGGCCGGGGAGTGGCTGCGCGCGAACGACCTCGTCCCCGACCGGGTGCTGTGCTCGGTCGCGGTACGGACGCGCGAGACCCTCGACCAACTCAAGATCGACGCGGCGACGACGTTCGAGCCGAAGATCTATGACAACGACCCCGACGAGCTGCTCGCGCTCGTGGCCGAGACCCCCGCCGAGGCGGGCAGGCTCCTGCTGATCGGGCACAACCCGTCGGTGCACCACCTCGTCCACGACCTGACCGGGCGGGCGCCGGACGCGTTCCCGACCTGCGCGCTCGCGGTGATCGAGCTGCCGGGCGCGTGGGCGGACGCACGTCCCGGCACCGGAACGCTGACGACCGTCCGAACCCCGAAGGACGAGGACTAGGACGACCCGGCCGCGAACGATCCGTCGATGACGCGTCCGGTGTCGCGGCGCAGCGCCCTGATCGTGTAGCGGATGCCCGACACCTGGAGGAGGGCGTGCCGGAGCGGCGTCAGCTCGTCCCGGTCGACGCCCGACTTGATCTCGGCGCGGCGGCGGCGGGTGAGCGTGGAGAGGTAGTCGTCGAGCCCGGCGAGCTCGTCGTCCAGCTCCCGGACCGGGGACGGGAGCTCGCGCTCCTCCGCCGGTTCCTTGAGCGCGGCGGCGGCCTCCTCCAACGTGTCCGCGAGGCGGTCGAGGATCTCGGGGACGGGCCCGGTGTCGGGCGCCTTCTCGCGGGAGATCCGCGCGACCGCGATCAGGTGGTCGCGGATCCGGTGCGCGGCGCGGACGACGGTGTCCAGCCTGTTGATCAGCAACGCGTCGGGGACCCGTTCGTGGCCGAGCCGGGTCCGGGTCTCGGCGACCGCCTCGGCCGCCTGCTCGGCGGCGACGATCTTCTCGTGCGGGAGCCGGACGCGTTCGCCGCCGGTCACGTCCGCCGCCGCCCGGACGAGGTCGGCGTGCAGCGACAGCAGCCGCGACAACTGGACGGGCAGCCGCTCGCGATGACCGGTCGGCCACAGCAGCGAGACCGCGAGGAACGACAGCAGCGTCCCGGCGAAGGTGAGCCCGATCCGCTCGCCCGCGGTGTGCCAGTCGGCCGGGACGGTGAAGTCCAGCAGCAGCATCGCCTGCGGCGTCCCGAACAACGCCCAGTAGGTGAAGTTCACCGGACGCAACGCGAACCCCAGCAGCGCGAAGCAGGAGAGGAGCAGCGCGGTGGAGATGCGCCCCGGCGCGAGCGTGAGCAGCAGCGCCGCGACGACCGAGCCCGCGGCCGTGCCGCCCACGCGCTGGACGAGCCGGTCGACGGTCTCGCCGTAGCTGGCGCGCAGGCTGAGCATCGCCGTGATCGTCATCCAGTGCCCGTGCGGCAGGTGCAGCGCGGCGGCCAGCGTCATCGACACCAGCGCCGTCACGAACACGCGCGAGACCTGCCGGAACGTCGGCGACCGCGTCCGGACGGCCTTGCGCAGCCGCTCCAGCGCCGAGACGGGATGCGGCGCGTCCGGCATCCGCGGCGGACCGAACCCGATGCGCAGCCCGCCCGCGATGATCCGCCGCGCGGACGCGACCTCACCGGCGATCCGGTCGATCGACCGCCGCACCTGGCCGATCAGCGAGACCGCGACGAGGTCCTCGTCCCCGGCGAGCCCGGCGCGCCTGATCGTCTCGGCGGCCCGCCCCATCCGCCGGACGGCCGCCGACTCCTCCCCTCCCAGCGGCGCCTCGCCCCACGTCTCGATCGCGCCCGCCAGCAGCCGCAGCCGCGCCGCCAGCGCGGACACGGCGGTCTGCGCCTCCAGCTCCCACTCGCGATCCGGCGGGTAGTTCCGCGCGGCCTCCAGCACGGCCTGCAACGTCACGGTCTCGTGCAGGACGCGCGACAACGCGTCGATCAACCGCTCGGGACGCGTGGGGTCGCCGCCGCCGCGTCCCGTCCGGTACAGGGCGTAGGTGCCGCGCGCCGCGGTGAGGGCTTCGGACGCGTCGCGCCGGCACCGCTCCCAGTCGGGCTTGCGGGTGACGGCGAGCAGATCGGGGTGGACGTCCTCCAAGGGGCTCTCGTCGGGGGCGCCGATGTCCTGCGCGACGGCGTCCAGCGTCAGCGCGACCGCGTCTGCGGCCTCGAACAGCGCCTCCCGCAGCGGCCGCAGCCGCCGCGCGGGCCAGGGCGCGAGCAGCAGCGCGGTCGTGAGCAGCCCGCCGACCAGCTCCAGCACGCCGGTGTGGACAACATCGGCGGACGGCGGGCGGACCGCGCTCAGCAGCACCGCGAGCCCCGCCGTCGCCCCGATCCGCGGGACCGCGACGCCCAGCGCGATCAGCGGCGGCACCACGATCACCGTGGGCCAGGTGTGCCCGGCGAGCGCCCCGCCGACCCCCGCGCCGAGCGCGACCAGGACGACGCCCCCGGCCAGGTCGCGGGCCCGCGCCCCGTACGGCCCCTCCGGCGCCCGCAGCGCGACCAGGTACGCGCCGAGCGCGATCACCGAGCCCTCCGCCGCACGCCCGGTCAGCGACCCGGCGACCAGCGGCAGCGCCATCGCGAGCGCGGCGGCCAGCCCATAGAAGGGCGCGATCTGCCCCTCCACCTGGGCGTACGCGTCCCGCGCACGCTTGAGCACCCTGCCTCCGCTGTCCGGCGACCCGCTATCTGATCACCAATACCCCGACCGGGACCCAGTAGGCTCCGGTACCCCACGGGGACTCAGGAGGCTCGGGTGCCCCAGGGGACTCAGTAGGCCCCGGCGTCCGCCGCCTCGACTTCCTCGCGCGAGATGCCGAGAAGGAACAGGATCGTGTCGAGATAGGGCACGTTGACCGTCGTGTCCGCGGCCTCGCGGACGACGGGCTTGGCGTTGTAGGCGATCCCGAGCCCGGCCGCCTGGAGCATGTCGAGATCGTTCGCGCCGTCGCCGATCGCGACCGTCTGGCTGAGCGGCACCCCGGCCTGCTCGGCGAAGCGTTCGAGCGCGGCGGCCTTGCCCGCCCGGTCGATCACGGGCCCGGTGACGCCGCCGGTGAGCTTGCCGTCCTTGATCTCCAGGGTGTTGGCCATCGAGTAGTCGATGCCGAGATCGTCGACCAGAGCGTCGGTGACCTGCGTGAACCCGCCGCTGACGATCGCGAACGCGTACCCGAGCCGCTTCAGCGTGCGGACCATCGTCCGCGCCCCGGCCGCGAGCTGGAGCTCGCCCCGGACCAGTTCGATCGCGCCGGCGTCGAGCCCCGCCAGCAGCGCGACCCGCTCGCGCAGCGACCCCTCGAAGTCCAGCTCACCGCGCATGGCGGCCTCGGTGACCTTGGCGACCTCGTCCAGACACCCCGCGTGGGCGGCGAGCAGCTCGATCACCTCGCCCTGGATGAGGGTGGAGTCGACGTCCATGACGATCAGCCGCTTCGCCCGCCGGTGCAGGCCGCCGCGCTGGACCGCGATGTCGACCTGCTGCTCGGCCGCCTCGGCGGCGAGCCCGGCCCGCAGCTCGTCGGGGACCGCGCCGGAGACGTCCAGCTCAATGCAGGTGACGGGGGTCGCGGCGAGCCGCTCGATCCGATCGATGTTGGCGCCGTTGGCGGCGATCCGGCTGGCGATCCCCGCCATCGCGGCCGGTGCGAGCGGCGCGCCGAGGACCGTGACGTGCAGCCGTCCGCGCCGCTTCGGCATCCGCTTGTTGCGGCCGGTGGACAGCTCGACCTCCATGTCGAGGTCCGTCGCGACCTTCTCGGCGGCGTTCCACACCCGTCCGATGTCGGCGCCCTCGGTGTAGGCGAGCAGCACGCCGAGCACGAGTCGGCCGCGGATCACGACCTGCTCCACGTCGGCGACCGTCAGCGGGAACTCCGCGAGGGTACGGAACAGCCGAGACGTGACGCCGGGGCGGTCACGTCCGGTCAGGGTGATGAGCAGCGTGCGCTGTGCTGGGCCGTCCATGCTGTTCACAACGGTACCGGGCGGGACGTCTGGATCGGCTGTGACGTCCACCATGCAAGACGTCGGGTGCGTGACAAGGTCTTTACGACCGCGGAACCAGGAGGTTGACCGCGCCTCCGAACTCGGATGGATCCCCCTGTCAACCCCACGGCAGGACCCACCCCCTCAAGCCGGACGAGCACTTCGCATCGTTCCGGCCATATAACCCAACCCTAACCATAGTTTGAGACACCCCCACAAGCCCGCCGCCCCCGCCCCCAACGACCAGTCCCCGCGGTCACAGTGGCCACCGCGCACGCCCGCGACCAGGTGACCAGATCAACGCGGCGGACACGACGCTCCCTGACACCCCTCAAACCACACTGAACCCTCGGCGCCTCGGGAGGCCGAGGACTGCGACCAGCGCGGCGGCCGCACTCGTCATGCAGCAGGAATCTCGCCCTTGTGTCAGGCGGGCCTTACCTTACCGATAGGTCGGGACCGGTCCCGACCTGTCGGTGTAACACTCGGCATAGCTCGCGATATTCGCCATCTCCACGGGTGGAGAGCGGCCTAACAGTTCGGACGGAGTAGCCATGAAGTCTCCGGACATCCCCAAGGCGCGCGGTGCCCTGCCGCTGGTCGGGCATGCGCCGCGGTTGTTCCACCGGCCCCATGAATTCCTCACCGCGCTACCCGACTACGGAGATCTCGTCGAAATCCGTCTGGGACCTGTCAGGGCGGTGGTGGTCTGCGATCCCGAACTGACCCGCCAAGTACTGCGGGGAGACCGCACCTTCGACAAAGGCGGTGCCATCTACAGGCGCCTGCGCGAATTGGGCGGCGACGGTGTTATCACCTGCACACGCGATCGGCATCGGAGGCAGCGGCGCCTGACCGGGCATGCGCTTCACAGCGCCAACCTCCCCGGTTACGCGCAGACCATGACCGATCAGATCACCTCGCTCACCGATCGTTGGGCGGACGGGCAGATCCTCGACGTGCCATCCGAGATGCTCGGGTTCACCATGCGGGTGCTGACGGAGACGATGTTCTCCAGCGCACTACCGCAGCACGCCCTCGGCGACACGGTCGACGACCTCGTCGTGATCATGAGGGGAATCTTCCGGCGGTCGGTCATGCCCGCGCCGCTGAACCGGATTCCGACCCAGGGCAACCGTCGCTACCAACGAGCGCTCACCCACCTGCGGACCACACTCGACGCGACCATCGCCGACCGCCGCGCCGCGCCGCCCGAAGGCGAGGACCTGCTGTCCCGGCTGCTGTCGGCACGCGACGTCGCCGATGGCGGCGACGGCCACGGCCTGACCGACCGGGAGGCCGCCGACAACGTCATCACCTTCTTCGTCGCCGGTTCCGAGACCACCGCGAACGCTGTGGCCTGGTCCCTGCATCTGCTCGCCCGGCATCCGCATATCGAAGACCAGCTCTACACCGAAGTGCGTCAGGTGCTTGGAGACGGCCCCGCCAGATACGAACACTTGCCGCACCTCGGCCTGACCAATCGCGTCATCGCCGAGACCCTGCGCCTTTATCCGCCCGCACTGATGTTCTCCCGTATCACCACCACCGACACCCAACTCGGCCGACATCGGATTCTGGCAGGCACCACGATAATCTTCTCCCCATATATCATCCACCATCGCGGCGACCTCCACGATAACCCCGAGAGCTTCGATCCAAGCCGGTGGGAATCCACGTCGCAGCCGCCGGTCAGCCACTACGTACCGTTCGGCGCGGGACCCCGAAAGTGCATGGGAGAGCAGTTCGGAATAACCGAGGCCGCCCTCGCTCTCGCGACCATCACCGCCCGCTGGCACCTCGAATCCGTGCCCGGCCGCCGCGTCCGCACCGCCATGTCCCTGAACCCGCACGGCCTCCGGATGCGAGTCGTCGCGCGAACCCGGGACGCCGATAGCGCCGCCAAAACGGCCAAGTCATAATCTCCTCGCGGCCAGGCAGCGCGAAAACAGGAAACTCCGGAGGGATCAGTGAACGTCGGCCAGGCCCCAGACCTACTCGCCGTACGACCATTTTACTGCCCGATAGCGCCCGCCTCCTCATCCTGGGCCGCCGAACTCAACGCCCTGGCAGAGGACTGGCTTTCAATCCAGGGATTCGAACCGGATGAGGAACAGCGGAAACGCCTCTCACGCGCGAACCTCGGAGAGCTCGCCGCCAGAACCATGCCGGGCGGCCACAAGAACGCACTAGCGAACGCCACCCGCCAGTACATCGCATTCTTCGCCCTGGACGACGCCTGCTTCGACGAACTCCCCATGCCACTGAGCGAGCTTACGAGAAAACAGTCGATCATCCTCAGCGCCATCCAGCATCCGGAGATTCGTTGGCCCGACGAAGACGCGTATGTAACAGCATCGCGCGAGATTGCAAGCGGATGGAAGGCAATTGCTTCCCCCGCGCAGTTCCAGCGCTGGGTCGAGGGAATGCGCGCGTTCTTCTTCGGTGTTACCTGGGAAGCGGTCTACCGTCACAGAGATAAACTTCCTGGCCTCAATGAGTATGTCGCCATGTGGATGCGCGCGATCGGCATGAGCCCGGTTCTCGCCCTCGTCGACACAGTCGGCGGGTACGAGGTTGCATCCTCCGACCTCGCACGTCCCAGAGTACAAGCCCTGATAGAAATGGCTCACTTCTTGGTGGCGTGGGACAACGACTTCATCTCCCGAGCCAAGGAAATACGACGGGCCCACGACCGCCTCAACATCGTCGACGTCATCGCAGCCGAAAGAGGCATCGAACCTGCCCAAGCGCTAAACGCGGCCACGGCGATGCGCGATCGAGTAATGTGCCTGTTCCTGCACACGCGCGACCAGGTGACGTCGTCCCAAGACGTCCACGAGAACCTACGAAGATACGCAGCCGGCCTGGCGCATTACATACGAGGCCATCTGGATTGGGCATTGTCGTGCGAGAGATACACCAACGTCCGTCCCACCGAAAATGCCCACCGGGAAGCCCCGCCGTCCCCCTGGAAAGACAGCCCGGACGACGACGACTTCATGAGGCCGCTGCCCATCCCCGCCATCACCTGGTGGTGGAACCCCTCGGTGAGCTCTCCCCTTGAAGATGGCCGCTAACCAGGGTTAATAAGTCATGGCGGTTGGGTGGGTACACCGCCTGGCAGCGGGGGCGTATGCCGGTGACATGGCCAGATATCCCCAGGGGGCGGGATGACCGACACCGGGCATGCGTGTCGAGTGCGGGTCCGGTTGCAGGCGGCGCAGTGATTTGCTGAGGGTCGTCCGCGTCGCCGTCCACGGGCACGCACGGGCGACCGGGACCGGGCGAGGCATAGTTCGCCAAGCTGGAAGCCGACTTGAACCGTGGCCTGGCTGCACACGGCTACGCCGATGACCAGCCGTGGACGCTTGGCCTGGTGACAGTGCTCATAAAAGAGCTGTTCGGCATCGACTACACCTTGCCCGAGGTGTCGCTGCCGCCGCGCCGTAACAGGTGGTCGGTGCAGGTTCCTGGGCACGGTCCGTCCAACGCGACGAGCAGGCCATCACCGCAGGCGACCTTGGTGCGGACACCGGCCGCAGGTGAGGGTGCACGGTGGCCAGCACGGCATCTGGGTCTCGGTAGCCGGGATGGTCTGCCGCTGGTCGCGACGGCGGTAGGCGGCGGATCCACAGGCTTGTGAGTAGTAGATGGCATCGGCTCGCTGGCGAACGCCCTGGTGGAGAACCTGACGGCAGAGCGGGCAGTGCGGCCCGTCCGGCCGGTAGTCCTCCGGGAGCGCGCCCTCACGACGCAACCGGTCAGCGGCGAACCCTGTCTCCAGGATGCGGGCGTGCAGCTCTCGCTTCCGCGCGCCCCGCACGCGCGCCCGACAGGCTCGGGCGGCACAGGCGTGTCGCACTACCGCCGACGAGGGTTGGCGCCACGGGGCAACGGCTTCCCACAGCCCTCACGACGTCCACGACCTTCCGACCACGCTCAAGCCCGACGAGCACCGCCCCTGACGCACGCCAGAACACGCAGCGGCCCTTGGCTAGGTCGGGAGGCCGGGGCTTCGGCCGTCCATCCCGCGTGTGCGGGCACGACAGGCCGAAGCGTCGATGCCGAACTCCCCAAACACACCGACAAGCGGCGCGCTCGTAGGCCGCTCGGTACTGCGGACGGTGTATTCAGTTTGATAATCTAAATGTGTGTCTCCCGAAGCAGTTGAGCCGGGCGTGGTCGTGGCCGCGCTGGCCAAGGCCGTTGAACATGCTCTGCTCCGTGTGGAGCTGACGTTGCCGCAGTACCGGATGCTGTCCGTGTTGGCGCGGGAGGATTCGCCGACGGCGTCGCGGGTGGCGTGGGAGTTGTCGGTGATGCCGGCGACCGTCACCGCGGTCATGGACGGCTTGGTGGCGGGCAAGTACGTGCGGCGCGAGCCCGATCCCCATGACCGACGCAAGATCGCACTCGTGATCACATCCGAGGGTCGGCACCTGCTGGCCACGGCCAACGAGGAGATCGGACGGAGGCTAGGCGAGCTGACCTCGTTCCTCGATGGGGACCAGGCCAAGCGGGCGATGGACGCGTTGGCGCTGTGGCGCGAGGCGCTGGCGAGTGAGCGGCAAGCGGAGTGGGTCGCCCGGGAGGACGCGCGGCGGAAGGAATCCAGGTGAGCCCGCCGGGTGCGGCGATCGACCCGGATCCGAGTCGTTCCTGGCTGCGGCGGGCGTGGCCGCTGGTCCGGGCGCACAAGTGGATGTTCGGGACGGCGCTGGTGTCGTCCGGGGCCAGCACGTTGGTGGCCGTTCAGGTGCCGAAGGTGATCCAGGAAGCGCTCGACAACTCGGTCGTCTCGGACCGGGTGCCGCTGGCGCACTACCTGTGGTGGCTGGTCGGGCTGACGGTGGTCATGTTGATCGTCGGCTTCGCGTCCAAGCAGCTGCTGTTCCGCGCCGCGGCCAGGATCGAGTACGACCTGCGCAACATGGTGTACGAGCACCTGACCAATCTGTCGTTCCCCTTCTACGACCGGGTGCAGAGCGGGCAGCTGATCTCCCGCGCCAACTCCGATATCCGCACGGTGCAGATGTATCTGGGGTTCGCGCCGTATCTGCTGGTGCAGTGCGGCGTCTCGCTGGTGGCGTTCGTGTACATGCTGGCGATCAACGTGCCGCTGGCCGTCCTGGCCATGCTGCCGATGCCGTTGTTCTATGTGACCGGCAAGCGCATGCAGCGGGAGATGTTCCCGGTGTCGTGGCTGATCCAGGCACGGCTGGCCGACGTGGCGACCGTGGTGGACGAGAACGTCCACGGCGTCCGCGTGGTGAAGTCGTTCGCGGCCGAGCGGAACCAGCTGTCGCTGCTCCAGAAGGCGGCGGCGAGAGTTCGCTGGGCCTATGTGAAGGACGCCGACCTGCGCGCGCGGTGGACGCCCTTGGTGCAGAACCTCCCCAGCATCAGCATGGCGATCGTCCTGCTGTACGGCGGGCACCTCGTGATCGAGGGCAGCCTGGGCATCGGCGCGATCGTGGCCTTCAGCTCGTACCTGCTGATGCTCCAGGTGCCGTTCCGGGTGCTCGGCAGGCTGATCACGTTCGGGCAGCGGGCGTCGGCCGCGGCGAAACGGCTGTACGAGGTGCTGGACGAGAGGCCGGAGATCGTCGACGCCCCCGGGGCGCTGGTGCTCACCGAGGCGCGCGGCGACGTCGAATTCCACGACGTCGCCTTCGGCTACGGCGACGGGCCCGACGTGTTGAACGGGTTCTCGCTGCGGCTGCGCGGCGGCGAGACGGTCGCGCTGGTCGGACGGACCGGCACCGGGAAGTCCACCGTGGCCAGGCTGCTGCCGCGGTTCTACGACGTGCGCGAGGGTTCGATCACCGTGGATGGACACGACGTCCGGGACCTGACGCTGCACAGCCTGCGCGACACCGTCGGCGTCGTCCTGGACGAGCCGTTCCTGTTCTCGGCGTCGGTCCGCGACAACATCGCCTACGGACGGCCGGACGCCGACATCGCCGACATCGAGCGGGCGGCCCGGCTGGCCGGGGCGCACGGGTTCATCGCCGAACTGTCCGAGGGGTATGGCACCGTCATCGGTGAACGCGGCTACACGCTGTCGGGCGGGCAGCGGCAGCGCATCGCGATCGCGAGGACGCTGCTGGTGAACCCGCCGGTGCTGGTGCTCGACGACGCCACAAGCGCCATCGACGTCCAGGTGGAGCAGGAGATCCACGCCGGGCTGCGGACGCTGTTCGCCGGCCGGACGACACTGATCATCGCGCACCGGCCGTCCACGATTGGCCTGGCCGACCGCGTGGTGCTGCTGGACGGCGGCCGGATCGTCGCCGACGGCACGCACACCGAACTGCTGGCGAGCACGCCGCTCTACGCGGAAGTGCTCGCGCAAGCGGACGAGCGCGTCGAGGCACTGGAAGGGACGGGCCGATGACGTTCCCCGGCGGCGGTGGCGGGAGCGGTTTCGGCGCGACGTCCACCGGCGGCGGCGCGACCGCGTCGGCGCACCCGTTCGCCGGTGTGCCGCCGGAGATGCGGCCGGGTGTCGAGATGTTGCTCAAGACAGAGCCGGAACACTCCGAGCCCGAGGTCGTCTTCGAGCACGCCCGGCCCGATCCCGACGGCGCGAGGCTGAGCCTGCGGCGCCTGGTCCGTCCGTACGGGACGATGGCGCTGCTGGCCGGCGTGCTCGTGGTCGTGGAGGCGCTGACGTTGCAGGCCGGTCCGCTACTGACCCAGATCGGCATCGACGACGGCATCACGGCGAAGGACTTCGGCGTCCTGGTTCTGGTCGCGGCGATCTACCTGGTCAACCTGGTGGTCACCGGCCTCACGCAGGCCGCGCGGGTCAAGGTCACCGGGCGGGTCGCCGCGTGGGTGATGAACGACCTGCGCGTACGGGTCTTCACCCAGTTGCAGCGGCTGTCGCTGAACTTCTACACCGGGGAGAAGGCCGGCGTGATCATGACCCGGATGACCGCCGACATCGAGAACCTCCAGGCGCTGTTGCAGGAGGGCCTGGCGCAGTTCGCCATCCAGGGCCTGACCATGGTCATCGTCTCGGCGGTGCTGTTCACCTACGACGTGCGGCTGGCGCTCATCACGATCGTGTTGGTCGTGCCCGTCATGACCGCGATGTCGCTCTGGTTCCGCTGCGCGTCCGGCAAGGGATACCTGCGGGTACGGGACGCCACCGCCGACGTGATCGCCGACCTCTCCGAGAGCCTGCAAGGCGTGCGCATCGTCACCGCGCACAACCGGCAGCGGCGCAACACCGAGCACCACCGGCGGGTCACCGGCAGGTACTTCGACGCCAGCCTCCAGACCGGACGGATCAATTCGATCTACACGCCCGGCACCCAGGTCATCGGCGTCGCCGGGCAGATCGTCCTGCTGGCCATCGGCGCGGGCATGGTCACCGACGGAAGACTGACCATCGGCGAGCTGGTCGCGTTCCTGCTCTACCTGGGGTCGTTCTTCCAGCCCATCCAGCAACTGGTGCAGCAGTACAGCACCTACCAGCAGGGACAGTCGTCGATCGTGAAGCTGCGGCAACTGCTGAGCACCCGTCCGGACGTCGTGGAAAAGCCCGAAGCCGTCGACCTGCCGCGCGTCGAGGGCGAGGTCATCTTCGAGGACGTGACGTTCGGCTATCTTCCCGACCGGCCAGTGGTCTCCGACGTGTCGCTGGAGATCAAGGCCGGTGAAACGGTGGCGTTCGTCGGCCCGACCGGCGCGGGCAAGTCCACCCTCACCAAACTGATCACCCGGTTCTACGACCCGGGCCACGGCCGGATACTCATCGACGGACGCGACCTCCGGGACGTCCGGATCGAATCCCTGCGCAGGCAGCTCGGCGTCGTGCCGCAGGAGCCCTTCCTGTTCGCCGGGCCGCTCCGGGACAACATCCGCTTCGCGATCCCGGACGCCTCCGACGACCAGGTGCGGGAGGCGCTGCGTGCGGTCGGCCTGGACGACGTGGTCGACCGGCTGCCCGACGGCCTCGACACCGCCGTCCAGGAGCGGGGCCAGTCCATGTCGTCCGGTGAACGGCAGCTCGTCGCCCTGGCCAGAGCATTCCTGGCCCAGCCCCGGGTGCTGATATTGGACGAGGCCACGTCCAACCTCGACCTCCAGTCCGAGCACAAGATCGAGAACGCCCTGGACGTGCTGCTGGAGGGCCGCACCGCGATCCTGATCGCGCACCGCCTCTCGACCGCCATGAAGGCCGACCGCGTCGTCGTCGTGGACGAGGGCCGGATCGTCGAGTCCGGCTCGCACGACCAACTCATCGCCGCCGGCGGCAGGTACGCCCAGATGTACGCCACCTGGACCACCGAGGTCACCTGACGAATCCCGAGTGATCAGCTCGGGCTCGAAGAGGACAGAAGACCCTCGACCAGATCGACGTCAGGGGACGTCAGAGCCGTACAGCGAACGGACCCGGCCGCGGAGCCACGAAATATCGACCAACTCCATCTGGGACGCGGGGTACTCATCCATCGGCGTTCGGCCCGCCCCGCCGCCGACGAACACGCCAAGCGGCAGCGCGGCCGCAACCCACCACGCAGGGAGCGGGCGCACGCTTGGCGCACGTAGCGCAGCCGGACGTCCAACATAGGGGCGTTGTCGAACGTCCCGCAGTCAGGGCGCAACCGCTCGCCAGCGCGCGGAGCACCGTCACACGACCGCACGCCCGATACACAGAGCGCAGTCGAACGCCCAGCAGACAGGGCGCGGGCACTCGTCCAGCGTGCGGGGCCGCCGCACGCAAGCCGCGAAGCACGGCCGCACGCTTACCGCGTGGAACGCAGCCGGACGTCCCACACGGGAGCACGGTCACACGCCCGGCCCGCAAGGCGCAGTCAAGCGTCCACCCCGCGGCGCCCGGCCACACGCATCACGCGGGGCCGCCGCACGCAACACCCGGAACACGCCCGCGCGCCCAGCGCGCGGGCGCGGCCACTCGCAGCACGCGGGGCCGCCGCACGCAACCCGCGAAGCACCGCCGCGCGCCCAGCGCGCGGGCGCGGCCACTCGCAGCACGCGTAGTGCAGCCGGACGCCCCGCACACAGAGGGCGCTCGAACGCCCACCACGCGAGGCACAGCCGGAGATGCATCAGACAGGGCGCGGCCATTCGTCCAGCGTGCGGGACCGCCGCACACAACACCCGGAGGACGGCCGCACGCCCAGCAGGCGGAACACCGTCGCACGCTTAACACGCGCACGGCCACTCGCACACGCGCAGAACGGTCGGACGCCCCGCACGCAGAGCGCAGGCGAATGCCCCACCACGCGAGGCGCAGTCGGACGTCCATCAGGCAGGGGCCCGCACGCACAACACGCGGGACACGGTCGGTCGTTGAGGGCGTGGGCCTCTTGGACGCGTTGCGCTTCTGCGTGGCCTCGTCTTCCTCAAGGTTTGGGCCGCCATGGAGAGGGCGAGGGGGATGTGCGAGGGCCGGGACTGCGGTCGCTGCTGCGGCCGGGGCTGCCGTGGTTGCTGTCAGGTGTCGGTGGATGGACGGATCGGCGGCGTTCCTTCGTGGGATCGCCAACCGAAGGGCGCCCTTACAGGGTTCTAGCCGGGTGGATACCTGCCATCTACCGGCTTCTCGCAGGTACTGGGCATCTGTGTTGCCGTCGGGGCCTCGTGAGCGCGCTGGACGACTTGGTTGGGATCCCGCGGTCCCGCCGACCTGATTGGCGAGCGCTTCCCTGTGTGCGTCCTGCTGCACGGGGCGGTGAGCCGCTGGCGAGTTGGCGCGCAAGCCTGGGGGCTTGGAGTTCAGCTGTCACATGGGTTGCAGGCCCCCTTCTCGGTCGGGTCGGTGCCGGGCTGGTGTTCAGGACGGATCAGGGCGATGTGGTCCGGTGCCCGGGGTGTGGGGCGTCGTCCAGTTATGGCGACCTTCCTGATCAGGCCGGACGAGTTGACACTGTGAGATTCGGCTTGGACACCTTCTTGGTGGGGGTGGTGACTGAGAGGTTCGGGCTGCCGGGGTGGGCGTAGGCGGGGGTCAGACGAGGATCACTCGACGTCCGCGTGTGTGGCCGGAGCGGCTATCGGCGTGCGCGGCGGCGGCCTCGGGCAGCGTGTACGACTTCTGGACGGGAATGTGGAGCTTTCCGCCCGAGATGAGGCGGACGGTCTCGGCGAGCGCGTCCCTTATGCTCCCGGCCTGGTTGGAGAACCGGACACCGAGCTTCGGCGCGTCGAGGTCGGCGATGGAGACGACCTTCCGCGGATCCCCGGTCAGCTCGACGAGTTCACTGATCACACCCGCGCCGGCCAGGTCGAGGGCCGCGTCGGCCTTGCCCAGCCCCCGCACCCGCTCGACCCAGCCCGCGCCGTACGTGGTGGCGACGGCGCCCAGGCCGCGCACGTACTCCTGGTTCGCGGGGCTGGCTGTGCCGATCACCGTGATACCGCGTTCGCGGGCGATCTGTAGCACCGCGGATCCGACTCCCCCGGCCGCGCCGCTGACCAGCAGCGTCTGGCCCGGTTGCACACCGACCTCGCGGAGGACGCGCAGCGCGGTCTCCATCACGGAGGGGTACCCGGCCGCCTCCTCGAACGTCAGGCCCGTGGGCATTTGGGCCCAGGCGTTCAGAACCGAGAACTCGGCATAGGTGTCGGTCCCCTCACCGAACACGTGGTCGCCGACCGCGACCCCTTCGACGCCGTCACCGACCTCGTCCACCACACCGGCGGCGTCCAGGCCGACCCCGGCGGGGAGGGTGACCGGGTGGGCGCCCAGGACCTGGCCTTCTCGGAGCCGCCAGTCGACGGGGTTCACGCCCGCCGCCCGCACGGCGACGCGTACTTCGCCGGGGCCCGCGTGGGGCTCCTCGGCGTCCAGGAGTTGCAGAACGTCAGGACCGCCGAACTCGGCGTAGATCACCTTCTTCATGCGGTCGACGATAGCACTAACAGTTAGCTTTTTGAATCTGATACGATTTTGAATCTGGTAGCATCTGGGCATGACGGTGCCGCCGGGACGTCGGGAGCGCAAGAAGGCCGCGACCCGCCAGAAGATCGCCGACGCGGCCATGCGACTCTTCCTGGAGCGCGGGTACGACGCGGTGGGCATCCGTGACGTGGCCGCCGAGGCCGACGTGGCCGTCACCACGCTCTTCTCCCACTTCGCCTCCAAAGAGGCCCTGGTGTTCGAGCAGGACCAGGACTTCGAGCAGCGCCTCACCCGGGCCGTCACCGACCGGGACCCGCACGAGCCGCTCATCCCCGCGCTGCGTCGCGAGATCGAGGCCCTGCTGCGACACTGCGGGGCGGACAGCGCCCTTCCGATCTGGCAGATGGTCGACGAATCGCCCGCCCTGCGGCAGTACGAGGGGGCGATGCGGCTGCGCCACGCGGAGTCGGTGGCGACGGCCATAGCCGGAGCCCTCGATCTGCCGGAGTCCACGACGTCCTGCCGGACGATCGCCAGGTTCGCGATCGACGCCTTCTCACTGGCCCGCGAGGCGGCCGATCCGGATGCCGCGCTGAACGAGATCTTCCAGATGATCGAGGCGGCCTGGGAGGTCTCCGGCCTTCCCTGGCATGGGCGAGGGACCGATAAGGCCGAGGCCGGTCAGGCCGTCACCAGCTCCTGAATCCCAGGGCCCACCTGACTTGATTGGTAGGACGCCGTCCCCTTGGCAAGGGGCGACTCCGGCGGGGGCAAGCGGCAATCTGACCTGGGCACCCGTGTGCAGGGGCCGTAACGATCTCGTATGCGCATTACAAGGGCAAACTTCCGGCGGGCTGCCTGCGCAGGGGCGCCCGCCGATCACGTCTACTCACGGCTGCCTGGCTGTAGGTGAGCGTGGCTCATGCGGCGCGATACGCACGCTGTCGCGATAGCGCGGGATAGCCCGTTGGGCCTGATTGCTAAGCGATGCCGCGCTCGGGCCCGGGGCGGGCTTCAGGGGCCGTAGCCGCCATGCCTTCGGGACGGGACGGAGGCGGGCGACCGGGTAGGCGTGCTGCGCCCGCGCCCGGCCCCGGCGTCCCACACGGTGAGCCGTTGGATGGATTCCACGTGCCCTGAAGGCCAGGGAAGTGGTCAAAATTCGAGAACGTTCGTAGGTGAAGGTCACCTAGCGTCACCGGCGTTGCTGATTCGTTGACGGAGGTCGCGCAGGGGACAGGATCAACGGGTGGACGGGCGCGAAAACGGGAGCCCCGAACGCCCGGGGTGTTCTCGCGGTGCATGCAGCGCCGAATGAACGCCCGTATGAATCGCAAGGTCCGCCGTGGTCGTGGCACGTTCATGGGCATGTACGTGCTCAACCTGCACACGTCCGGCTGCCGGAGCGGGCGGCCTCGGGAAACGCCGCTGGCGTGGTGCGCCGACGGTGACGACGCGCGCCTCGTCGTCGCGTCGGGCGGGGGGGGAGTCGGCACCCCGACTGGCATGCCAATCTGATGGCGCATCCGAGCAGACGGCTACCGATTTACCGGGACACGAGGCCGTGCCGGTGACGCCGCACCCGCTCGACGGTGCGGAGCGCGAGGAAGCGTGGCGCCGGATCGCGGCCGCTCAACCTCGGATCGCCAAGTACCAGGCCGAGTCAAAACGGGTGTACCCGGTGATTCGGCTCGCCCCCGCGATGACTCGCTAATTTCCTGCGGCGGCCTCGTCCAGGAGCCAGGTGACATTTCCACCCGCCTGTTCGATGGTGTGGGCGGCCAGTGCCACTGGAAGGTCGAGGCTGCCCGATCGCGCTTCGGAGACGGCGGCGGCCTTGCCCTTGCCCGCCGCGACGATCAGGCAGTTCCGGGTGGCGCGGAGCGCGCCGAGAGTGAGGGTGATGCGGGTCGGCGGCGGCTTGGGGGAATCGAGAACGGGAATGACGCTCGGGGTGGTGATGTCGAGTTCCGGGTGGCCGGGGAAGAGGGAGAGGCAATGGCCGTCCTCCCCCATGCCGAGCCAAACATGGTCGAGGCGGGGGCCGAACTCGGTTTGCCCGGGGAGTTCGCTCAGGATTTTCGCGTATTCGGCGGCCGCTTCGTCCGGCGGCAGGTGGACGGGGGGCGGCGTCCGGCCGGACTCGGGGATCGGGACCTTGGAGAGCAGCAGGTCGGCGGCCTGACGCCAGTTGGAGTCGGGGTGATCGAGCGGCACGCATCGCTCGTCGCCCATGATGACGCTGACGCGGTCCCAGGCGACGTCCGCCGCGTGTTCGGCGATGACGCGGTAGGCCGCCGCCGGGGTGCTGCCGCCCGCCAGGACCCAGGTCGCCGAGCCATTCTCGCCGGCGGATTCGTTGATCTCCCTTATCGCTCTCGCCGCGACCTCCCGCGCGAGCGAGGCGGGGTCGGGGAAGACCTTGAACTCAGCCATGAAGCGCCTGCCTCCGGTGGGGCTCTGGTGATGCCTTGTTGCAAGCTATACCCCGGCTCGCGCCGGTACCCCGTCCGGGGGCAGGCCGATGGTCTGCCCCCGGCGGCCGACAGTCCTTCGCAGTCAAGCGTCCCGAGGCCCTCAGGCCCGGGCGCTCCAAGGCTCTCAGGGCGGGCGCTCCAATACGTGCGGACGCATGACGAAACGCGGCTTGGACGCGTTCTCAACGAATAATGCGTCCAAGCCGCGAAGATACTCCGAATTCGCCGGTCATGACCGCATGGCACCGCGCGTTGATCAGCGGGGAACGAGCGAAAACCGGGAGAGGGAGCGTTTCAGTGACGGCCGCCGGCCGCCTTGATGGCGCCGGTGAACGCCCGCCAGTCGTCCTTGGCGAAGACCAGCACCACACCCGCGGAGATGTTCTTGGAGTCGCGGACCCCGATCAGGTCGCCGGATGTCGCGACCTCGACGCAGTTGCCGATACCGTTGCTGCGGGCGCTCTTACGCCATGCAGTGTTGGACCAATCAGGAGCCGACATTACACATCCCTCTCAGCCAAACTACCCCGGCATCGGATGATGCCGGGGTTCGAACACCTACCGGAGCCTCGTCCCTGATCGAGTTCTATCCCGTGATTGTCCGTTCGGCAAGAGTTCGTCCCCGGTTATTGTGGCGCCGTGATTGTCCGCCCGCGCCCTCTCGGCCTTCGGCGGGGCGAAAATGGGAGAACCGGCGTCCGCGGCGGGCCGGTGCGCACCCGGGCGGTGGGCGCGGACGGCTCCCGGTCGCCGCGGATGTAGCCCAGATGCGGCACGTCCTTGACCATCTGTTCCACCGGGTAGAAGCCCTCCGGATCGAGGCCGCGGAAACGGCTCCTGACCACGTCGTCATAGAGCGCGGGGGAGATGATGAGGGCGAGGTCCTCGTCCTCCTGGCGGGACAGTTCGGCGCGCAGGGCGTCGAGGTCGAGCAGGCGCGAGATCACGATCGGGGCGCTGCCCGCCGGGCCGAGATGGCCGTCGGCGACGGGGCCGTGGTGCAAAGCGAGCCGTACCCGCAGCCGAGGTGTGGACGCGGGCGTTGTCAGATGCCGGGTCCGGTTCACGGTGGCGAGGGCGTCGGCGAGTTCGTGCGGATAGTCGGCGACGAGGCTCGGCCCGTCGATTCCGGGCGGCAGGACGGCGAGTTCGCCGTCACCGGTGACCTGGATCGACCAGCGGTGCCGGTCGAGGCCGGCCGCGTGCGCGGCGGCGTCCAGCGCTGCCCTGAGCGCGCGCTGAGCCCACACTTGTTGGAGGGTTTCGAGGCGGCTGAAGCCCTCGATGTCGACGGCGGCGAGGAAGTGGTATCCGAGCCGCCCCTCGTCCGGACGCGGCTCCCCCGCGATCATTCCGTTTCGCTCGTCCATCCGCGGTCACGCCCGCGCCGGACGTGCGTGCTCTGGTTCCGGTATCGCCAAGGCTCTCGCCTCCCGAGGGCACAGGGCCCCACTCCCCGGTTTCAGGATGCGGGAAAGTAGAGATTCGCGCAAGCTTTCACGTAGTATTGCTTGCAGCTTTGCAACATAGCAGTCGGCTGCCTGGCGGAGGTCCATATGGCAGAACGCCGCTCACCACCGGTGCGGGCCCGGCAGCTCGCCCGCGAACTGCGCAGGCTGCGCGAGATCGAGGGGCTGACGGGCGAGGAGGTCGCGGGCAGTCTCGGCTGGTCCAGCGCCAAGGTCTCCCGGGTCGAGACGGCCGCCACGCTCATCAGGCTTGCCGACCTCCGCAAGCTCGCCGAGCTCTACCACGTCACCGACAGCCACCGCGAGCGGCTGCTCGCGATGGCGCGGGCCGCCGGCGAACGCGGCTGGTGGGACGCTCTCCCGGACGTCGGCAGCGACTATGCCGACTACATCGGCCTCGAAGCCGACGCCCAGGCCCTACGCTGCTACAGCGCCCAGTCCCTGAACGGGCTCCTCCAGACCGAGGAGTACGCCCGCGCCCTGATCGGCATGGTCGTCGACCCCGCGCCGGGCAAGGTCGAGAGGCGGGTGGACGTGCGGCTGCGCAGGCAGCGCCGCCTACGCGAGGAGCCGCCCATCGATCTGCACGTCGTGCTGGACGAGGCGGCCATTCGCCGCCATGTGGGCGGCCCGGCGACCATGAAGGCACAGCTCGAACATCTGTCGATGCTTACCGAGACGCCGAACGTGGTGATCCAGGTGCTGCCGTTTACCACCGGCGCCCACGGTGCGATGGCCGGGTCATTCATCACGCTCAAGTTCCCCCATCCGCAGACCGACATCGTCTTCGTGGAATTTCTCGGGGGGAACGTCTATGTGGAGGACGAGGTGGAGGTCTACCGCTACCATCTCGCTTTCGAACAGCTGCATAGGCGCGCGCTCTCGCCGGACGAATCCACGGCCTTCATCCACCGCGTCGCGGAGGAGTTGTAGGGGAGTTCGCCACCGCGGAGGAGCGGCTTGGCCCCACCCTCTCCACCTGGAGAAAGAGTCGGCACAACGTGGATGGGTTAGGACTGCGGCGAATTAGTCCGGGATGGATGCGAGGCATTTCCCGTCCGAAGCCAGGTAACCATCTCGGCCGGACGCGGCGGTGCGCGGCCCGGGCGCCGAACCCGTCCGGCGCGGTAGTTATTCACCATGGCGCCGAGGCGGACCGTCAGTGGTTTACCAGGGTCGCGCGACTCGGTGATCCATCCAGTTGCCGTGCCTTCTCCAGCCCCATGCGACCCCGTAGACTCAAGGCGTGATCTTCAAGGCGGTGGGCGACGGAAGGCCTTATCCGGAGCACGGACTCTCGTCCCGGGACTGGGCCAAGATTCCACCTCGCCAGGTCCGCCTCGACCAGCTCGTCAGCACCAAACGCGAGCTCGACCTCCAGTCGCTTCTGGCGAAGGACTCGACCTTCTACGGCGACCTGTTCCCGCACGTCGTCCAGTGGAAGGGCGAGCTCTACCTGGAGGACGGCCTGCATCGCGCCCTGCGCGCCGCGCTGCACCAGCGGGTCGTCCTGCACGCGCGGGTCCTCGACCTCGACGCGGTGGACATGCCGGGATGATCGTCCGTCCGGCGGTCCGCGGCGACCTCGGGGCGATCGTCGCGCTGATCACCGACGAGACCATGATCGCGGACGAGGCGCACGTCCGCGCGTTCGAGACCATCGACGCCGACCCGCGCAACGAATTGCTCGTCCTGGACGAGGACGGCGAGGTCGTGGGCTGCCTCCAGGTCACCTACATCCCCGGGCTGGGGCGGCACGGCCAGGAACGCGCGCATGTGGAGGCCGTCCGGATCAGGCCCGATCGGCGCGGCGAAGGGCTCGGACACTTCCTGCTACGTCACACCATCGACCGCGCGCGGGCACGCGGTTGCACGTTGATGCAGCTGACCAGCAACCTCCGCCGCAACGACGCGCACCGCTTCTACGGCTCGCTCGGCTTCGTCCAGAGCCACGCGGGCTTCAAGCTCGAACTCTGAGGTCAGCGCGCCCGGGCGGGTTCGGGGAGCTTGATCTCCTTGGCCTCGATCAGGTGCTCCACGCGGGTCGGGCTCGGCCGGACGAACCCGGGTCGCGCCGCCAGCAGGCCGAAGACCAGCTCGGGCACCACGAGCGCCAGCAGCAGGACGAGGGAGACCTCCCAGCCGCCCGTGACGCTGTGCAGGACGCCCACGGCCAGCGGCCCCAGCGCGGCCAGGAGATATCCCCCGGTCTGGGCCATCCCGGACAGCCGGGCCGCGACCGCCGGGCTCGGCGACCGCAGGCTCAGCAGCGTGTACGCGAGCGGGAACGCGCTGCCCGTCCCGATACCGAGCGTGAGCACCCAGACCCATCCGGCGGCGGGCGCGGCCAGCAGGCCGACGATCCCCACGACCATGGTCACCGCCACGGCGACGACGAGGAAACGCTGGTCGCGCAGTCGCGCGGCGAACACCGGGACGAAGAACCCGAGCGGGATAC
This sequence comes from Actinomadura terrae, assembly GCF_022751215.1. Lineage (GTDB taxonomy): Bacteria > Actinomycetota > Actinomycetes > Streptosporangiales > Streptosporangiaceae > Spirillospora > Spirillospora terrae. The sequence goes on from NZ_JAICDG010000004.1 coordinate 735,888, forward strand.
CGACGATCATCATGGCGGAGACCATCATTCCGGCCGTCGCGGGGGCATATCCGGCGTCCCGCATGATCTCCGGCAACCACGACATCAGCACATAGAACATCAGCGACGCGAGGCCCATGAACGCGGCCACGAACCAGGCCTTGGACGAGCGCAGCAGCGTCCCGCCGGCGGGGGTCGCGCGCGGGGCCGTCTCCTGACGGGTGGTGTCGCGGCGGGCGTTGCGGGCCAGCGGTCCCCAGGTCAGCGCGGCGATCAGCGACGGGACGGCCCACACGGCGAGCGCGAGCCGCCAGCCGCCCGCCTCGTCCAGCGGTACGGCGAGCCCGGCGGCGATGGCGCCGCTCGCGGCCATCAGCATCATCGCGAGGCCGGTCAGCGACCCGACGCGGTCGGGGAAGGCGCGCTTGATGACGGCGGGCAGCAGGACGTTGCCCATCGCGATCCCCGCCCCGGCAAGGACCGTTCCAAGGTAGAGCGTCACCGGCGACGGGACGACCCGGACCACGATCCCCGCCGTGATCATCACCAGCGAGCCGGCGATGGCGGCTTCCGCGCCCACCCGGCGCGCGAGCACCGGCGCCAGCGACGCGAACAGGCCGAGGCACAGCACCGGGAGCGTGGTCAGGACGCTGACCTGCACGCCCGTGAGTGAGAGCGCGTCCCGTAGATCACCGAGCAGCGGCGCGACGCCGGTGATCGCGGCGCGCAGGTTGATCGTCAGCAGCACCAGGCCGACGAGCGACCAGGCTGCTGTGGCGCGCGAGACGCGTGCGGTCGGGGTCATGGCCGAGGAAGTCATTTCACCTTCGTCATGCGCCGTGCTGGCGCGTCGAACTGGACAGGTCTTCGGGTTTCGGGCGGCCTCGCGTCGGGGCGGCTCAGCACACGCGCTTACTCGGCGCCGGGCTGTCGGGAGCTGCGATGACGCCTGGCGAGCGCGGATGCTGGAGGCGGCTTAGTGGAAGCGTCGCTTTAAGCAGAGGCCCGGTGAGGGCGCCCCTGCCGGAGGCTCTCGCTGGGGGCGTCCCTGCCAAAAAATCCCGGTGAGGGCGTCTCTGCCAGCGGCTCCCGCTGAAGGCGTCCCTGCAAGAAGCGGCCCGGTGGGGGCGTTCCTTCAAGTGGTGCGCATGCGGGGTTTCGTCGAAGCGAGGATCTGGTCCAGACACGCATGCGTAGCGGACGTGGCGGCCGCCGCGTCTCCGCTCTCGATGGCCGCGGCGATAGGGCCGTGCGGAACGTCCGCGTGCTCCAGCAGAATCCCGGCGGCGCGGATGCTGGCGCGGAGCGCGTCGCTGAAGTCGCGGTAGAGGTCGGTCAGCACCCGGTTATGGGTGGCGTCGACGACCGCGGTGTGGAACGCGAGGTCGGTCTCGACGAAGACGGCGTGGTCGCCCGCCGCCCAGGCCGCGTTCCGCTCGGCGAGCGCGGCGGTGATCGCGGCGATGTCCTCCGGGGTCCGGCGCTCGGCGGCGAGCCGGGCCGCCTCGACCTCCAGCCCGCGCCTGACCTCCAAGATCTCGATCAGCTCCGCCGTCTCCAGGCGCCGCCGAACGGCGCTGGACAGTTCACTGACGGCGCGCACGTACGTCCCGTCGCCCTGGCGGCTCTCCAGGAGCCCGGCGTGCGTGAGGGCGCGCACCGCCTCCCGGACGGTGTTGCGGCCGACGCCGAGCGTCTCCGACAGCACGGGCTCCGCCGGGATCTTCGCGCCGAGCGGCCAGGTCCCGCCGGTGATCTCGCTCCTGAGCTGCTCGATCACCTGGTCGACCAGCGACGAGCGGCGGGCGGTGCGCAAGGTCATTGGTCCCCCTCGGTCGGCTGCGGCTCGGGACGGCGCCGGGCGACGTCCGCGGGACGACATCCGGTCATCCCATGTCTCTATGTTAGGAACACTGGGACCCGGGTTTTATTCCGGGGCCAGCGTTTCCTAACGGAGAGCCAGTGTTCCTAGACCAGAGCGGGTCAGACGCGGCCCAGGTCGCTGGTGGCCTCCTGCGCCCGCGCGGGGTGCAGTCCGGCGGCCTCCAGCGCCCGGCGGTAGGCCGCCGCGGCGTCGGCGTTGCTCCGGACCAGCTCGTACATCTCGCCCAGCTCACGGTAGAGATGGGCGGCCGGACGTCCCGCGGGAAGGGTCGCGAGCTGCTCCGCGGCGGCCCTGAGGACGGCCTGGGCGCCGCCCGGGTCTCCCTGGGCGACGCGTGCCCGCGCCAGGACCAGCCGCGCGAGGACGGTTCGCTGGGTGCGCGCGACGAGCTCGTTGTCCGGCGGCGTGGGCACGGGACGCGGTCCGTTGCCCGGCGGCGGCGCGAGCGCCATGCCCGCGTCGATGAACTCCTCCAGGAGCGCGATCGCCTGCTCCAGCTCGCCCACCAGCACGAGAGCGCGCGCCTTGGCGATCACGCTCTCGGTCGCCTCGGCGCCCTTGAGGTCGGACGTCCCCTGAAGGAGCCCGAGCGCCTCCCGCGCGCTCTCCCGCGTCCCCTCCGCGCGGGGCCGCGCGATGCCCGGCAGATCCGTCCCGGCGTATTCGCCGGACGTGGGGACCACCCCGCCCGCGTCGCCCGGAAGCGGCGACGGCGCGGCGTCCGAGAACGGTGGAACGCCCCTGAGCAGCGCCTTGGCCGCCGCCAGATGCAGGCGTGCGTGCGTCTGGACGGGGAGGCTGTCACCGCGCGCCGCCAGGGCCTGGTCGGCGAAGTACAGCGAATCGCCGATCGTGCCCTCGTCCAGCGCGAGGAGGCTGGCCCGCTGGTAGGACGCGCTGGTGGACGAGACGTCCCCCGGCACCTCGGGGAACAGCAGGCGCCGTCCGATCTCGTGGGCGCGCCGCGGGTCGGAGCGATCCACGTAGGCGAGCAGGAGGATCCGACCCGCTTCCGTGTGCTCCTGTCCCACGCCGAGCCCGAGCCGCCGCAGCCGCTCCATGGCGCGCTCGCCGAGCGCGATCGCCTGGCCGAGGTCGCCGACCGCGTGGTAGCAGCGGGCCAGCGCGATCACCGGCGGCAGCCAGCTCGCCCGGCCCGGATCGCGTTCGGCCTGCTCGCGCAGCTCCTCGAACAACGCGATGGCGTCGTCGGTGCGGCCGAGCTCCTCCAGGGCGCGGGCGCGGCCCCAGCGGGCGCGCGCCGTCAGCTCCTGGTCGTCGCTGCGCGCGATGACCTCGTCGAAGCCCGCCTCGGCGGTCACGGGGTCGCCGCCCAGCAGCGCGAGGTGCGCATGGCGCTCCCGCACCTCCAGATGGGCGCGCTGCTCCGGCTCGACGCCCTCGGCGAGGTACTCCGGAGTGCAGCCGAGGCGCTCGGCCAGCATTCGAAGCACGGTCGGCGTCGGCGTGCGCTTACCGGACTCGATCAATGAGATGTAGCTGTCGGAAAGGTCGTGACCGGCGAGCTGTGCCTGCGACAAGCGTCTGGTCAGCCGCAGGTTGCGGACACGTTCGCCGACGTTGCCTGGACCCGGCATGTGGACTCACTTAGCGGAAGTAATCAGGCGGCTGGGGTGCCGACATGATTGCACATTGCGGGTTATCGCACATCGAGAGTAACGAAGCGGCAAGACAGGCACCCGCGCGTTCAGACCTGTCCACCCCCCTTGGACCGGTGGTTCGAGCGTCGCGCGGTGCCGGTTCGACGGCGGTTCGGCCCGCCCCGCGCGGCCCGCCGCGTCCGTCCGCGCTGTCCTGCCGCGCCCCTGCGCACGGCCTGCGGACGGGTCGGCGGCCCGCCGGGTCCGCCCGGCGATCGCGACGCCTTTCGCCTCCGACCGTATCCGACGATCCCCCCAAGATCGCCGGTAAACCCGGGATACCGGCCCATCCACTTGGAAAACCGCAGGCCGATCGGCCACCCGGGGCGCGGCTCGCTCGTCCCGCGTGGCGCTCTCCGAGCGGAACGCGGGTCGCATGGACGGGCCGTCAGTCGTCGGAGGGGTTCTTGTTGGGGAAGATCATTTCGCATACCTCCAGGTACAGCTGCTCCGGGTAGGGGAGGTACTCGACGGTGGACAGGGCCTGGTCCTGGCCGGCGGACTCCAGGACGAACTCGCCGTAACCAAGCATGCGTCCGGCGATCGTGCGCTTGAAGCTCATGTCGGTCACCTTGGCCAGCGGCATCATCGCGACCTTGCGCGTGATGAGGCCGGTGGTCAGCAGCATGCGCTGGTTGGTGATCACGAAGTAGTCGACCGACCATTCCGCGACCCGCCAGACGAACCAGGCGAGCAGGATCAGCCAGGCCCACCAGATCCACGAGATGGCCGAGCCGCCGCCCCCGGCGGTGTTGCTCAGGATGCTCGCGACGATCAGCCCGCCGAGCAGGAACCCGACCGGCACCATCAGCACCGCCGGGTGCCGCCGGACGGTGATGACCTGGTTCTCGTGCGGAAGGAGGTACTTGTTGACGGACGCGGGGGCGGAGTCTCCGGGGGTGACGAGCCTCATCCGGGCCTCAGCCGAGCGAGCGGACGAGGGCGGCCGGCGAACCCGCCACGGGCACGAAGGCCGCGGCGGCCCATGTCATGTACTTCCCTGCGGGCAAGGCTGCCTCCCGGAGCGTCACGAACCCCGGTTCAGTTTCGCACAGCCCGCATCACCGGCAAAGCAAGGACTATGGCGCGTTGGCGCGACTCCTTAGCCCACGCTCACGGCACGAACCGCGCCACGCCGCCACGACGGCGACGTCCCGCGCGGACGCGTCATGGTGCGTTGTCGAGGGAGGAGCGGCGTGCCCGGCGCCGTTTCTCGGCGGCCACCGTGGCGAGCACCTCCAGATGCCGGCGCGCGATCCGTTCGACCAGATCGGGCGGCGCCGCCCCCGTGACCTCCTCGGCTCCGTATCGCGCGGCGGACACGCAGCGGGCCACCGTCTCGCCCCCGTGCACCCCGTCGAACTCCTCGCCCAGCCGCTCGCCGATCGCGGCGTAGCGCTCGCCATCCCCTTGGTGAGCCATCACGATTCCTCGGCCTCGCTCGCGCCGCCCGGTCCGAAACGGTCCCCTGTGCCGGGACGGCGGAGGGGAACGCGCACTGACGTTCCGTAGCGCGTTATTACCCCTTGCCACCTGGAACGAACATTCGTCGTCCCATTCGCGAACGAATCCTGAACGTCCTGAGGTCAGACGACGCCGTAGAGGCGGTCTCCGGCGTCGCCGAGCCCGGGCATGATGAAGCCCTGCTCGTTCAGATGCGAGTCGATCGCGGCGGTGACGACCCGGATGGGGGCGACCGTGTCGGCGAAGGCCTGCTCCAGGCACTTCAGCCCCTCGGGGGCGGCGAGCAGGCAGAGGGCGGTGACGTGATCGGCGCCGCGGTCGAGCAGCAACTGGATCGCGGCCGCGAGCGTCCCGCCGGTGGCGAGCATCGGGTCCAGGACGTAGCACTGCCTGCCGGAAAGATCGTCCGGGAGGCGCGTCGCGTACGTCTGGGCCTGGAGGGTGCCCTCGTCGCGGATCATGCCGAGGAAGCCGACCTCGGCGGTGGGCAGCAGCCGCGTCATACCGTCCAGCATCCCGAGGCCCGCGCGCAGGATCGGCACGACCAGCGGCTTCGGGCTCGCGAGCTGGACGCCCCGCGCCTGCACGAGCGGCGTCTGGACGGTCGCCTCGACGACCCTGACGTCGCGGGTAGCCTCGTATGCCAGGAGGGTGACCAGTTCGTCCGCCAACCGGCGGAACGTGGGCGAGTCCGTGCGCACGTCCCGCAGCGTGGTGAGCTTGTGCGCGACGAGCGGGTGGTCGACGGCGAGGGTCTGCATCCGCTCACCGTAGCCCACCGTGCAACGCCTGCCAGTCCCGTGCCGAAGCAGGATAGGACGTCCCTGAGCTGGGCAGTATGCCGATATGAGCAGCGAGAGTGATCAGCAGCCGACACCGCCGGCGCGGCTCCGCGAGCCCGTGCCCGAACTTCCCGAGCCCGCGGTGACCGAAGTCACAGCCGGGTCGGACGGCGACGCCCGTCCCGTCCAGCAAAGCGACATATCCCCCGAAGAGGTGCGCGAGCGCCTGCGCCGACGTGCGATCTTCCTGCGGGAACTCGCCGAAGCCCGCGAGCTGCGCCGACGCGTCACCCCGCACCGCTCCCGCCGAGCGCGGATTCACGCGGCACTCCGCCGCCGGACCTTCCGCCTGAACTGACGGACATCCAGTAGCTTTCTACATCGTGCGCCGGAAATGCGGCACTGACTCCCGATCTCACACTCGGGTGCGGTGGCGAGTTTGGCCGTGGGGCACGCGAGGGCGCGCCGCATCTGCGACCATGCCCTGGCAGGAACCGCGCCGGTGGGGTGGAAATGACGGATGTTGACGCGACGGACTTCGCCGTCGTGGTGTACCGGGAAGACGAGCGCTGGGAGGCCGAGATCCTCCCGGTGGCCCTCACCGGGGATCTGGCGGGCTTGATCCATGCCCTCCGCCAGCAGCCGAGCCTCGGCGGCACCATCGGGCTCGTTTCGGTCGGCGACGACTTCTTCGTCGCGATCCGGCTGCTGGGCGACGAGGTGATGGTGTTCCTGTCGGACGTCACCGCCTCGGTCGACTGGCCGCTGGCCGGGCAGGTCCTGGAATATCTGGACATCCCGATCCCCGACGACGAGGAGCTCGACCAGGTGCTCCCCGTCGGCGACATGTCGATCTTCTCCGACCTCGGCCTGGACGAGATGGAGATCGGCGCGATCTCCGGCGACCTGGAGCTCTACCCCGATGAGATGCTCCTCAGCATCGCCGGCCGGCTCGGCTTCGCGACCGCCTTCGAGCGCGCCCTGGACACCGTCGCCTGACCCCGCACCGGGAACCGAACGAATCGGACTCCTTGCTGGCCAGGGGTGTGATCGGAGCGACCACCTGGGCCACAATGGCCACGTGTCGTACTTCGCCGCCGTCTTCGCGCGGACCCCGCAGGGCTGGATCGGGACCGAGGCCGTCCTGGCCGAGGCCGAGGGCGTGGACGATGTCGCCGACCTGATGCGGGAGGCGGCCTTCGAGTCCTACGGCGACCCCGTGGTGCTGCTGATCGAGCAGGACGACGACTGGTTCGCCGTCCTGCGCCTGGACGGGGAGGACGAGCCCCGCGCCTACGTGTCCACCGTCCGCGAGGACGGCATCGGCTCGCTGTTCACCCAGCTCGTCGGCGAGGTCCCGGACGGCGACGCCGCCGGCGACCCCGCCCTGCTGGACGACCTCGGCGTCGACCCCGGCCGGCTCAGCGACCTCGGCGAGCGGGCACTGCCCGGGGACGCCCTGCTGGCGGTCGCCGAGCAGGCCGGTTTCGGCGAGGAGTTCGACCGTCTCCGTGACTGACAAGGCGATGCGCCGCGCGCTGGACGAGGCGCGCCTGGCCTTCGACACCGGCGAGATCCCGGTCGGCGCCGTCGTCCTGGACGCCGCGGGCGAGATCATCGGCACCGGCCACAACGACCGCGAGCGCACCGCCGACCCGACCGGCCACGCGGAGATCGTCGCGATGCGCCGCGCCGCGTCCGCCCTGGGCACCTGGCGCCTGTCCGGCTGCACGCTGGTCGTCACCCTCGAACCATGCACGATGTGCGCCGGAGCCGCCGTCCAGGCCCGTCTCGACCGCCTCGTCTACGGCGCCGTCGACCTCAAGGCCGGCGCCGTCGGCTCACTCTGGGACGTCGTCCGCGACCGCCGCCTCAACCACCGCCCCGAGGTCGTCGCCGAGGTGATGGCCCCCGAGTGCGCCGCACTGCTCACCGAGTTCTTCGCGCACCGCAGAGTCCGGTAGGCTTCCCCGCGGTGGTGTCGCCTAGTGGACGAGGGCGCACGCCTCGAAAGCGTGTGAAGTGCAAGCTTCCGTGGGTTCGAATCCCACCACCACCGCCACCAACCACCCGAACGCTGTGAGGGCGGGACCAACGGTCCCGCCCTCAGCGCTTTCCAGTCTCAGTTCTAGTCTCGTCCGCCCCCGCCAACCCGCCCCGTGCTCCTCCTCGGACCGTCGAGGCCGGTCCTGATCGTTTCAGCGACACACCGAGGGCTCGTGCACAACCGGAGGCTTGCTGCAATCGCGCTCCACGAGCGGTCGTCCAGGCGGCATCCAGCCAGCGGCTTTACCATGGGGTCCTCATCGCCCCCACGAGGGTTCGCAACACGACGCGGAGTATCTCGTAGGCGTTGGCCGTCCGGGTCCTCATCGCCCCTGCGAGGGTTCGCAACCTGACCTCTACGGAGGGCCCGATCAACGCCGCGCCATAGTCCTCATCGTCCCGAAGAGGGTTCGTGACGAGGTTCGTGAAGGCAGGCGCGCTGCGGGTTCGCGGTTCCTGGGCTTTCGCGAGGCTGGTGAGGGAGGGGAGGGGGGTCAGCCGACGGTTACTAGGGCTACGCCGGCTACGGCTATGGCCATGCCTAGGCGTTGGACGGTGCGGAGGCGCTCGCTGTAGGCGATTCGGGCCAGGAGGACCGTGATCGCTGGGTAGAGGGACGTGAGGACGGCGGCGAGGCTGAGCATGCCGTCCTGGACGGCGATGAAGTAGAGGGCGTTCGCTCCGGCGTCGAGGGCGCCCGACAGGAGGGCTAGGGCGATCAAGGTTCGTCGTGTCGTGCGGGGGGCGCCGGGGTCTGCGGCGGCGGCGAAGAGTTTCAGGTACAGGAGGGCCGCGAAGACGATCACCACGTTGCCGACGCGGGCGGCGACCAGTGGCCACAGGCCTCCGCCGTCGCCGGCCTCCTTGAGGAGGATGAAGAAGATCCCGAAGCAGGCGCCGGACACCCCGGCCATCAGCGGGCCGGAGTCCAGGAGGCGCCGCCACCCGGACGCGGCGGGGGCGGTGTCGTCGGTGCCGCCGGCCTCCATGCTGACCAGGGCGATCGCGACCAGGCAGAGGAGGACTCCGAGGAGGACCGTCGCGTCCAGGCGCTCGCCCTGCATCGTGCCAACGGCGACCGGCAGGACGGCGGCGGCCAGCGCGGACACCGGGGCGACCACGCTCATCGGGCCCCGCGCCAGCGCCCGGTAGAAGGTGATCAGGCCCGTTCCGCCCGCGAGGCCCGCGCCGAAACCCCAGGTGAGTGGGCCCCATCCGGTGCCATCGCCGGTGAGCAGTGCGGCCACCAGGACGACGGCCAAGCCCATCGGGACGCACCAGGCCAGGGCCTTCAGCGCGGTCGAGCGGCGGGCCGCCGCGCCGCCGAGGAAGTCCGCTACGCCGTAGGCGAGGGCCGCGCTGAGCGCGAGGATCGTGACCATCACCGCCCGCCGACGAGGCGGCTCTGGATCTGGACGGCGGGCGAGATCGCGCGGAGGCGCGTCGAGAGCTCCTCGCCCGCCTCGGCAAGGCGGTCCAGGGAGTAGGGCTCCAGGCGTTCGAGGAGGAACAGTCCGTTCTTCGTGTTCTCGGTCAGGCGCGTCCGGACGCATTGGCGCCAGTTCCAGCGGCGGCACGTCACGCCCTCGTCGTCGCGCCAGACGACCTCGCCCGGTGTCGGGTGCTCGATGGCGGGTTCACCGCCCGCGATCACGTCGAACGGCTCGTCGCCGGTGGCCCTGACCAGGCGTGCGGGGCCCCGGTAGGCGTCGAGGTCCTCGCCGCCGATCGGCAGCGCGTACTCGACGCTGACCGCGTTGTAGGCGTCGACGACCCTGTTGATGGACGGCAGCGCGTCGGCGCGGCGGAGCAGAGCGTCCACCGAGGGACGGGTCCGCTGCGGTTTGGCGCCGAACGCCCGGTACGCCTCGCGCCACGCCTCCACATGCGGGTCGTCGGCCGCCTTCGCGGCGGCCCCGGCCAGCCAGCCCGCCGACTGCTCGTCGCTGGGGCCGTTCGCCAGGCCCTCGGCCGTCATGACCAGCACCGCGAAGTCGGGACGCAGCGCGCGCACGGCTTCATCGACGACGATCCGCTCCAGCATTCCGGTCCCTCCGTTGTGGTCGCTTTAATGAACCCGCCGGTCATCTTACTGACCTGCGGCTCGGTTTCGCCAATGGGTAAGGGGCGGCGCCTGGGTTGGGACTGGCTGTGGCACGCCGGAGGCGGGGGGCGTCGGTTATGGCGGCGCGGTGTGGGGCGCTGGGCGAGCGTGAACGAGAACCGTCGTCTCCGGGCCGGGGTAGACGCTCTCCGCATCGGTCATGCGGGCGAGGGTGCCGTCGTGGACGACGACGAGCTTGTGGTCCTTGGTCTTCTTTGGCCATGGGCGCTCGGAGGCCGGGAGCTGGGTGAGGTCAGGAGGTCAGGCGGACGGGCATGACCAGGTAGCGGTAACCGGTGTCGGCGGATTCCTCCTCTTCGGAGATGGCGGTGAGGAGGGCGGCCTTGGTGGGGCCGGCGCATTCCAGGCGGGCTCGCGGGGTGTCGATGCCTGCCAGGCCGTCCAGGAGGTACTGGGGGCTGAAGGCGACCTCGACGTCGTCGCCGGTGAGGTCGACGGGGAGGCTCTCGTTGGCGCGGGCGGAGTCGCCGGATGCGGCGCTGATGCGGACCTCGCCGGTGGTGAACGACAGCCGGATCGGGGTGCCGCGTTCGGTGACGAGGGCGGCGCGCTTGAGGGCCTCGGTGAAGGGGGCTGTGTCGATCTCGGCGGTGGAGACCCAGGTGCCGGTCAGGCGGGATTTGTAGTTGATGTACTGGTCGTCCAGGAGGCGGCTGGTCATGCTGCGGCCGCCGCCGGAGACGCCGATGAGGGTGTCGGCGGTGCCGGCGAGGTCGATGGCGACCTCGGCGCCGGGACGGATGGCCTTGGCGGTGTCGGCGAGGGTGCGGGCGGGGACGACGACGCCCGCGGTGAACGCCGGGTCGGACGGGGTCCAGGTGAGTTCGCGGGCGGCGATGCGGTAGCGGTCGGTGCAGGCGAGCCACATCGCGTCGCCCTCGATGTCGATGCGGACGCCGGTGAGCATGGGCAGGGTGTCGTCGCGGCCCGCCGCCGGGACGACCTGGGCGACGGCGGCGGCGAAGAGGTCGCCGGGGACGGTGCCCGCGCGGGCGGGCGGCTCGGGGAGCGTGGGGTAGTCCTCGACGGGCAGCGTGAGCAGGCCGAACTCGGCGGGCCCGCACCGGAGCACCACCTCGGACGCCTTGGTGAAGACCTCCACGGGCTGCGCGGGGAGGTTCCGGACGATCTCGGCGAGGAGCCGCCCCGGGACGAGGGCTCGTCCGGGATCGGCGACGTCCGCCTCGACGCGGGAGTGCGCGGACACCTCGTAGTCGAAGGCCGCCAGCGTCAGTTCGCCGTCGGTCGTGACCTCGATGAGCATGCCCGCGAGCACCGGCAGCGCGGGGCGGGACGGCAGCGTCCGCGCCGCCCACGCCACGGCCTCGGCGAGCGTCTGACGGTCGACCCGGAACTCCACCTTGACCTGCCCCTCCGCGACTTCGACAGGGCCGGAGCCCCAGCCCTGTCAAGCACGGTATCCCGCCCCCCTGACATTCCCGTCAGAAGAGCGCGGCCGCGGCGCCCTTCGTCCTGCGCTCGAAGTCGAGCAGGAAGCGCTTGCGCTCCAGGCCGCCGCCGTAGCCGGTGAGGTCGCCGGTGGAGCCGACCACGCGGTGGCAGGGGACGATCACGCTGACCGGGTTGCGGCCGTTGGCGAGGCCCACGGCGCGGGACGCGGAGGGCCTGCCGATCTCGGCGGCGAGTTCGCCGTAGGTGGTCGTCTCGCCGTAGGGGATGCCCTGGAGCGCCGTCCAGACGAGGTTCTGGAAGGGGGTTCCGCGCAGGTTCAGCGGGACGTCGAACTCGGTGAGGTCGCCCGCGAAGTAGGCGTCGAGCTGCTCACTGATGGTCCTGAACGGTTCGGGGTCCGTGGCGGGCGTTCCGAAGGTCTCCTCTTCCGGACGGTGTCGCTGCTGGTGCATGTAGAGGCCGGACAGGCCACCGTCGGTCACGACCGCGGTGAGCGGCCCTACCGGGCTGTCCAGGACGGCGTGCGTCGTTGTCATGGGGTCGATCCTCTCTAAGCCGGGAGGAGGTTGATGGCGTGATCGCCCGTTGCCCACAGGTACTGGACGGCGTAGGCACGCCAGGGGCGCCACGCGGTGGCACGCCGTATCAGGGCGGCCGGGGTGACGGGCAGGTCGAGTGCGCGTGCGGCTGCGCGTATACCGAGGTCCCCTGGAATGAACGCGTCGGGATCGCCGAGTGCGCGCATAGCGATGGTTTCGATGGTCCAGGGGCCGAAGCCGGGGAGTGCGGCCAGGCGCTTGCGTGCCCTTTCCCAGTCGCTCCCTACGCCGAGGTCGATTTCGTCCTGCGCGAGGGCGGCTACCAACGACGTGAGGGTCGTGCGACGGGATCGGGGGAACGCGAGGGTCTCCGGGTCCAGTTCTGCCAGGGCGGAAGGCGTCGGGAACAGGTGCGTCAGCCCGCCCGCAGGGTCGGCGACGGGCTCCCCGTAGGCGGTGACGAGGCGTGCCGCGTGTGTGCGCGCGGCGGCGACCGACACCTGCTGCCCGAGGACGGCGCGGACGGCGAACTCCGGGGCGTCCACCGTGCGCGGGACGCGGCGTCCCGGGGCCTTGTCGACCAGGGGAGCGAGCACGGGATCGGCGCGGAGGAGGTCGTCGACGGCGACGGGGTCGGCGTCGAGGTCGAGCATCCAGCGGCAGCGGCTGATCGCGATCGTGAGGTCGCGGAGGTCGCTCAGCGTGAGCGTGCAGGCCACATGGTCGGGCTGCGGACGAAGTGTCGCGACACCATGACCATGGGGTAGCCGCAGGGTGCGACGGAACGCACCGTCCCGCCACTCTTCGACGCCGGGGACGGCGGTCGCGGCCAGGTGGCCGAACAGGTTGTCCGGGCAGAGCGGCGCGCGGAACGGTAGCCGCAACGACAGAGATCCAGAGCCCGCGGGTGGGTGTCCCTTGGCGACACGGTCACGGAGCTGGCTGGGCGTGAGCGCGAAGACGTCCCGCACGGTGTCGTTGAACGCGCGGATGCTCGCGAAACCGGCGGCGAACGCGACGTCCCCCATGGGGAGGGGCGTCGTTTCGATCAGGAGCCGCGCGGTCTGCGCGCGCTGGGCCCGTGCCAGCGCGAGTGGACCCGCGCCCAGCTCCGCGTTGAGCTGGCGTTCGATCTGACGGGTGCTGTATCCGAGCCGTCCGGCGAGGCCGGGGACGCCCTCACGGTCGACGACGCCGTCGGCGATGAGCCGCATGGCGCGGGCGACGACGTCCGCGCGGTGGTTCCACTCGGGGGAGCCCGGCGACGTGTCGGGACGGCAGCGCTTGCACGCCCGGAACCCCGCCTGCTGCGCGGCCGCCGCGCTGGGATAGAACCGCATGTTCTCCGGCTTCGGCGGCACGACGGGGCAACTCGGGCGGCAGTAGATCCCGGTGGTCACGACCCCGGTGAAGAACCATCCGTCGAAGCGCGCGTCCTTCGACTGGACGGCCCGCACGCACCTTTCCACGTCCTCGTGCATGCTCCCCAGCATCACCTATGGCCAGGGCACATCACTAGCGAGAATCCGACATCAACGTCGCGGGGGCCGCGGCATGACCTCCCAGGTAATCGATCTTCGGCCGCGCACTTGGCACCGTAGTGGTCACCGGGACGGACAAGCCCGGACGAACACTAAGGGAGCAGACCATGAGCGACGTCCAGCAGCGTATCGAGCAGTACCTGGCCATCTGGAACGAGACCGACCCGGCCGCGCGCCGCGCCGCCATCGACGAGGTCTGGACGGAGAACGCGGTCTACGTCGACCCGCTCGGCGTGGCCGAGGGCCGCGACGCCGTGGACGGTTTCGTCGGCGCCGCGCAGCAGCAGTTCCCGGGCCTGGTGTTCCGCCTGGCGGGAGACGTGGACGCCCACCACGACATCGCCCGCTTCACCTGGGAACTCGGCCCCGAGGGCGGCGAGGCGCTGGCGGTCGGGTTCGACGTGGTGGTCTTCGCCGAGGACGGGCGCGTCGACCGCGTCCACGGCTTCCTCGACAAAGTCCCCAGCTGAAACCCGAACGTCGGCCGGGTCGGACCCCCCGAGCGGTCTGCCGGACCCCGCGTGCGGTCTGCCGAGCCCCGCAGGCAGTCTGCCGAAGCCCACAGGCGGCCTGCCCGGCCCGCCAGGCGGCCTGCCGAGCCCGCAGGCGGTCTGCCGAGGCTCGTTGGCTCGGCAGACCGCGTGCGGGTCAGAGTTGCCGGAGTGCGCCGCCGTCCACGGCCCATTCCGCGCCCGTGACCTGGACCGCCAGCGGGGACAGCAGGTAGGCGATGACGCGCGCCACGTCCAGCGGGGTACCGAGGCGCGCGGCGGGCAGGCGCCGCTCCTCGCGGACGAACCGGTCGATCGCGTCCTCGACCGGCAGTCCGAACTGGGCCGCGAGCTGGTCGGCGAACCCGCCCGGCGCGTCCCACAAGCGGGTGCGGGTCGGGCCGGGGACGACGACGTTGGAGCGGATGCCGCAGCGTCCGAACTCCCCCGCGAGCGTCTTGGACACCGACAGCATCGCGGTTTTGGACGCGGCGTAATCGACGAGCGGCGTGTCCGGGAACCGGGCGGCCTCGCTCGCGACGTGGACGAGGCTCCCCGCGCCCTGGTCGATCAGCGCGGGCAGGGCGGCGCGGGTCATGCGGATCGCGGCGTGCAGGTTCAGCTCGAACGTGTCGTGCCACTGGGCGTCGGTGACGTCCAGGAAGCCGACCCGCGATTCGAGGGCGCCGGCGTTGTTGACCAGGCCGTCGAGGCGTCCGTGCCGGTCGAGGGCGGTGTCCACGATCCGCTGGGCGGCGGACGGGTCGGTCAGGTCGGCGGCGACGCCGCCCTCCGCCGGACGCCGGGCGACGCCGACCACGTGCGCGCCCTCGTCCGCGAGGAGGCGGGCGGTGGCCTCGCCGATCCCGGCGGACGCGCCGGTGACGATGTAGACCTTGCCGGCCAGTTCGAGATCCATGGCGTTCTCCTTACGCGCGGGCGGCGGATCAGTGCGAGGAGCGGCGCAGGAACACGGCGGTGAGCACGGCGCCCGCGACCGCGATCATGGCATTGACCAGCGTCGCCGTGTGCACCCCCGTCAGGACGGACGGCCCGGCCGCCGTCGCGACCGCGCTCATCACCGGAATGCCGAGCGTGATGGCGACCTGCTGCGTCATGGTGGCGAGCCCCGTCGCGAGACCCTGTTCGCCGTCCGGCAGCCCGGAGGTCGCGATCCCCATGAACGCGACGATCGCGACGAGGTTCCCGAACCCGCCGATCGCGGTGGCGGCGAGCAGCAGCGCCAGCCCGTCCCGCGAGGACCCGAGGCCGATCAGCGCCAGCGTCGCGGCGGCCTGGAGGACGAGCCCGGCGGCGAGCGCCGTCCGGCCGCCGAGGCGGGCCATGATCCGGGGCGCGGCGACACCGCCCGCGAACGTCCCGGCGCCGAGCACGCCCAGCGCGAGACCGGTGGTGAGCGCCGAGAAGCCGAGGACGCGTTGCAGGTAGAGCGTCATCAGGAACACCAGCGAGGTCTCGGTCGCGAACGCCACGAACCCGCCGACGTTGCCCCAGGTCACCGTGCGCCTCGTCAGCACGCGCGGCGGCGCGAGCGGAGCCGGTGACCGCCGCTCGACCAGGCCGAACGCGACCAGCAGGACGGCCGCCGCGGCCAGCGAGCCGAGCGCGACCGGGTCGCCCCAGCCGTCCGCGCCCGCGGAGGTGACCCCGAAGACCAGCGCGAGCAGCCCGCCGGTCACGGTCACCGCGCCGGGCACGTCCAACCGGGTGGTTCCGGACGCGCGGCTCTCGGCGACCAGCGCGGGCGTGACGGCGAAGATCACCACTGCCACCGGGACGTTGACCAGGAACGCCCAACGCCAGCTCAGCAGGTCGGTCAGGACGCCGCCGAGGATCGCGCCCACCGTGAACCCGGCCGACATCAGCGCCCCGCTGAGCCCGAGCGCCCGCGTCCGCAGCGGCCCCTCGGGGAAGGACGTGATGAGCAGCGAGAGCGCGGCCGGGGTCGCGATCGCGGTGGCGAGCCCTTGCAGGACGCGCCCGGTCAGCAGCACCGCCGGAGCTGTCGCGAGCCCGCCGATGAGGGACCCGACGGCGAGCAGCGCCATTCCGGCGAGCAGCATCCGGCGGCGTCCGAACAGGTCGGCGACGCGTCCGAACAGCAACGTGAACCCGGCGGCGGGCAGCGCGAACGCGGTCGCTATCCACTGCAACTGGTCCAGGCCGAAACCGAGGCCCTCGCCGACGACCGGCAGCGCCACATTGAGGATCGAGAAGTCGATGGCGAGCATGAACTGCGCGCCGAGCAGGAGGGTCAGGGTCAGCTTGTGCCGCGACGACATCCGCTCGGTGGCGGGGACCGCGGCTGTAGTGAAGGTCATGAAGACGAGAGTCGCCGCCGCGCACCCGCCTACCCAGCCCTCCGCTGTTGGTACCACCACCGGTAGCAGGACAGGAGACCTGGGAGTGAGAACCGACATGGCTCCCCGGCGTGGCGACCGTCCGGCCTCCGGCTCCCTAGATTCTCCAGTGATCACCCTGAACGAGGAGGACCCCGTGCGTCGCCAGCTCTACGCAATCGCCGCCGTCGCGGTCGCCGCGACCACGCTGAGCGCCTGCGGCGCGGCCGACATGGCGTTCGCGTCGACCTACGAGGACGACGCCGCACCGAAAGGCAAGATCACCGCCGTCCGGCTGGACAACGGCGCCGGGAGCGTGACGCTGCGCGGCGGCGCCGCCAAGACGTCCCTGCACCGCGAGCTCAAGTACCGGGGGGAGCGCCCCAAGGGGGAGACGCACCGCGTCGAGAACGGCGTCCTGATCCTGGACGGCTGCGGCTCGGGTTGCTCGGCCAGCTACACCGTCGATCTTCCGGCCGGGCTCCCGGTCTCCGGCGGGACGTCCAGCGGCCGGGTCAAGCTGACGCGGGTGGGGAAGGTCGACGTGCGCACCAGCTCTGGATCGATCCACATGGACGGCGTCAACGGCCCGATCAACGTGCGCACGTCCAACGGCCGCATCGAGGGCACCGGCCTCAGGGGCGACCAGATCGAGGCGCGGACATCGAACGGCGCGATCCGGCTGACGCCCGTCACGCAGCAGAACATTCGCGCCAGGACGTCCAACGGCTCGATCACCGTCACCGTCCCGACCGGGCGCTACCAGGTGACCACGCACACCAGCAACGGCGACCGCAAGATCAGCGTCACCAACGACCCGGCGGCCCCGCACCGGCTCGACCTGACCACCAGCAACGGCGACATCACGGCGAAGCCCGCCGGATGATCCGGGCGGCCGCCGAAGGTTTCACGAGAAACCTCCCACCGGACATCCGCGCAAGCTCACCGGCTAGCCTCACACGCATGGCGAGGAACGGTGAGCTCGGCGAGTTCCTCAGGTCACGGCGTGCGCGCCTGCAACCTGAGGACGTGGGTGTCCGCTCCTACGGAGGCCGTCGCCGCGTCCCCGGACTGCGCCGCGAGGAACTCGCGCAGCTCGCCGGGGTCAGCGTCGCCTACTACATCCGCCTGGAGCAGGGCACCGCCGACAACGTGTCCACCGAGGTACTGGACGCGATCTCGCGGGCGCTGCGTCTGAACGCCGACGAGCACGTCCATCTGCACCGCCTCGCTCACCCGCCGCGCCGGGCGCACGCCCCGCGACCGCCTCGCCTGCGGGCCCCGCTCCAACACCTGCTGGACGCCATCGACCACGCGCCCGCCTACATCGTCGGCCACTACACCAACGTCGTGGCCTGGAACCGCCTCACCGCCGCCGTGTTCGTCGACCTGGCGAACGTCCCGCCGGACGAGCGGACCTGGTCGCACCAGATCCACCTCAACAACGACTACAAGGCCCGATTGGCCGACAACTGGCTGACCGTGGCGCGCCGCAACGTCGCCTACCTGCGGTTCCGGTCGGGCCAGGACCCGGACGACCCGCGCCTGCGGTCCCTGATCGACACCCTGCGGGAGCGCAGCCCCGAGTTCGGACGGCTGTGGGCCGCGCACCACGTCACGGACCTCACCCACGGCGAGGCCCGGCTCCACCACCCGGACGTGGGGCCGCTCGTCCTGCCGTTCGAGACCCTGCACCTGCCCGGCGACCCCGACCTGAGCCGCCTGATGCTCTACGCGGCCGAACCGGGCTCGCCGTCGGAGCAGGCGCTGCGAAAGCTGGCCGAGACGTCCGACCACCGATCGAGCGCCGACCTCACCGCCCCCTGACCTGCGGCTCCTCACGGGCATGGCGGTCGAGGGTGGCGAGGACGGTGTTGAGCAGGGCGACGACGGCGAAAGCGGGCCCGAGCGCATGCCGTCCGGCACCGTAGAGGGCCAACGCACCGGCTCCGAACACCACCGCTTTTACTAGCAGGACGAACGGCAGCGCCACCGCGAAGCGGGCCTTGGGCGCGGCGAACAGTCCCCACAACACGATCGCCAGCGCCGGTGCCCCGAGCCCGAGGACGACATGGACGAGCACGCCGTCCCCCGCCGTGAACCCCCACCAGGCGAGCGCGCCGATCGCCACGAGCTCCAGCACGAACGCCGCACCCTCGTTGATCACACGCATCGGCCCTGGTAGTCGCATCGAATGATCCTCCCACCCGTCCGGACCCCCAAGCCCACCGAGCCCTCGCTACGTCCCGCCCCCGGGGGTCGTACGATCGGCGGTGATCTCACGGAACTGTCGATGAGCGGCGATTGGACGACGTGAACCAAGGACCGGCCCGCACGGACGAGGCCTTCATCGGCTGGCGTGACGCGGACGGTGCGGAACGCCGCGTCCGGTGGCGGTCGGAGAACGGTGCGCCGCCGCCGCGCCGTGTCGTGGTCGCGGACGACGAGACTCGCGCGGACGACGCGTACCGGCTGGCCTGCGAGGGGACGGCGCTGCTGTGGCGCGGCGACTTCCAGAACGCGCGGCAGCTTCTGTCGGCGCTGGCGCGGCGGATCGACCGCCCGCCACGGCGTCGGCGGCGGAAGGACGCGGAACCGTCCCAGACCCAGGCGTTCCACCTTTATCGCCAGGCGAGAGCCCAGCGCGCGCGGACGCTGGGCATGCTCCTCATCCCCTTCGAGCCGGGACATGTCATTCCGCTCAGGCGCGCGCCCGACGTCGCCCAGGCGTGCACGGAAGCGTACGGGCCGTGCGACGAGCCATACGTGACGTCCCTACGCGAATTGCTGGGGCTGATCGGTGCGCATGAGTGGCGGCAGAAGGGCGTCCCCATACAGGCGCTGGGCGGAGACAGGATTCACCCGCATTACGGGGTCTTTTCCCCGGTCAGGGGCGAGTACGTGGATCTGGTCGCCCAGGCCCCGCTCCCCGAAACGACCGTCGCCTTCGACATCGGCACCGGCACCGGCGTGCTGGCCGCCGTTCTCGGACGCCGCGGCCTGCACCACGTCATCGCCACGGACCAGGACCCGCGCGCGCTTGCCTGCGCCCAGGAGAACCTCCACCGCCTGGACGCGTCCGACCGGGTGAAGGTCGTCCGGGCCGACCTGTTCCCTGACGGCCGCGCGGGGCTGATCGTCTGCAACCCACCGTGGGTGCCCGCGAAACCGACGTCGCCGCTGGAACACGCCGTGTACGACCCCGACAACCGCATGCTCCGCGGCTTCCTGCAGGGCCTCGCCGACCATCTGGAGCCGGGCGGGGAAGGCTGGCTGATCCTGTCCGACCTGGCCGAACACCTGGGCCTCCGCACCCGGGACGAGTTGCTCCGCATGATCGAGACGTCCGGCCTGGAGGTCGTCGGACGTCTCGACACCGCCCCCACCCACCCCCGCGCCGCCGACCCCGACGACCCCCTGCACGCCGCCCGCTCCGCCGAGGTCACCTCCCTCTGGCGCCTCAAGCCCGCCCAGCAGACCGAGCCGCCACGCGGACGCGTCAGCTGACCAGTACAGCGAAGCGTAGGCAATCGCGAAGCGACACCGCGCCCCCAAGACACGGGGACGAGCCGCCAGACGAACGGCCGTAGCCCGGCTACGCACAACCGGGCCCTCATGAACTACATATGGCTTCGATGGACGGTCTCGGGCCCGATGACGCGCAGCAGCTCAAGCGCCTCGATGCTCGGGCTGCCGGGCGGCGGCGTGAACACGAAGAGCCGCTGGTCCTCGGCGGGGGTGAGCAGCGCCTCCGTGTCGAACTCGATCATCCCGATCTCGGGGTGCCGGACCCGCATCCGACTGGTGCGGTGAACGGCGACCTCGTGCCGCTCCCACAACCGCGCGAACTCCCCGCTCGCCTCCCGTAGACGCTTGACCAGGGCGGATGCAGCCGCATCGGGGCCTCGGCGCGCCACGGCGGCGCGCAGGTCGGCGACATGCATGCGGCTGTAGAGCTCGTGCTCGTCCTCCGGATAGGCCTCCCGGACGAACGGGTCCGTGAACCAGCGCCACACGATGTTGCGGTCGGGCTCCTCGACCGTGCACACGCAGCCGAAAAGGAACTCCGCCATCGCGTTCCGCGCCAGCACGTCTCCCAGATCACCGATGATCTGCGCGGGCGTCTCCTGGAGGCGGTCCAGCAGGTAGAGCAGGCCGGGCCGGACGTGCTCGCCCGCGAACGGCCCGGCGGGCGGCCGGTGTCCGGCGAGGACGTACAGGTGGTCGCGCTCGTCCTCGGTCAGCCGGAGCGCGCGGGCCAGCGCGCCGAGCAGCTGGGTCGAGGGCTGCGGGCTCCGTGCCTGCTCAAGCCGCATGTAGTAGTCGGCCGACATGCCCGCGAGCTGCGAGACCTCCTCGCGGCGCAGCCCCGGCGTCCGGCGCCGGGGTCCGGCGGCCAGCCCCACCTCCTGTGGACGCAGCCGCTCCCGGGAGCGGCGAAGGAAGTCGGCGAGCTCACGGCGGTCCATATTCCTATGATCGGCGCCCGGCGGGTGTCCGAAAACCCCTCAGCCTGGGATCGGCCGTCCTAGCCACAGCGGTCCGCTCCTCAACTCCGCCGACCGCTGCTGAAGTCGAAGGCATGACGACACTCACCGTTGGAAACGCCCGTATCACCTACCGGACCGAAGGGTCGGGGCCCGCGCTCGTCCTCGTGCACGGCGCCGGACCCGGCTCGATCATGTGGGACGCCCTGATCGACCGGTTCGCCGACCGGTACACCGTGATCCTCCCCGACCTGGCCGGCAGCGACCCCGCCGAGGACGACGGCGCGCCGCTGACCATCGAGGCGCTCGCCGCCCAGGTCATCGCGGTCATCGAGGACTCCGGCGCGGCGCCCGTCGACCTCCTCGGCTTCTCTCTGGGCGCGCCGACCGTCGCGGCCGCCGCCGCGCTCCGTCCCGACCTGGTGCGGCGCCTCGTGCCCGTCGCGGGCCTGACCCACGTCGACGACGAGTACGTCCGGCAGATGATGACCACCTGGCTCCTGCTGGGGGACAACGCCGAAGCGTTCGGACGGTACGCCACGCTCCTCGCCTACAGCGGCCGGTTCCTCAACGAGATCGGCCACGACGCGGTGGAGGAGGCCACCACGTTCATGCGTCCGACCGACGGTCTGCTCCGCCAGGTGGATCTCGTCCTACGGCTGGACATCCGGTCCCTCCTTCCCAGGATCGAATCCCCCACTCTGGTGATCGGCTGCACGCGGGACGCCACGATTCCCGTCGAGAACCACCGTGCGCTGTCCTCCGCCATCACCGGAAGCGAATACGCCGAACTCGACACCGGCCATGTAGCGATGGCGGAGCTTACGGACGATTTCGTCAAGCTCGTCAGGGACTTCCTGGCCCGGCCCTAGCCGCCGGGCGGACCCTAGGTTCGTCACGCGACCTTAGGTCGCCGCGGAACCGGGATTACCACCCGACCAGGGGGTTATCGCCAGTACCACGACCCGCAGAACCTGGTTAGCGTGCGCGCGCGCCGAGCACGATGGGGGGATGCGTCCAATCAACGAGCAGACCATCCTCATCACCGGCGCGACGGACGGCCTCGGCCGGGCCCTCGCCGCCGAACTGGCGGCGGAGGGCGCCACCGTCCTCGTCCACGGCCGGGACGACCAGCGCGGCAAGGACACCCTGGAGGAGATCGGCGGACGCGCCTCCTGGTACCGCGCCGACCTGTCCTCGCTCGCCGAGGTACGGACGCTGGCCGAGGCCGTCCGCGCCGACCACCCGCGCCTGGACGTCCTGGTCAACAACGCGGGCATCGGCTTCGCCTCCGAGGACGGACGCCAGGAGAGCGCGGACGGCCACGAACTGCGCTTCGCGGTCAACTACCTCTCCGGCTACCTGCTCACCCGCCTCCTGCTGCCGACCCTGCTCGCCTCGGCACCCGCGCGGATCGTCAACGTCAGCAGCCTCGGCCAGCAGCCGATCGACTTCGACGACGTGATGATCACGCGCGGGTACAGCGGCACCCGCGCCTACCGGCAGAGCAAGCTCGCGCAGATCATGTTCACGATCGACCTCGCCGCCGAACTCGCCGGGACGGGCGTCACCGCGAACGCCCTGCACCCGGCCACCTTCATGCCGACCAAGATGGTGCCCTCGCCGATCAGCAGCCTGGAGGAGGGCGTCCACGCGACCCACCGCCTCGTCACCGACCCGGCGCTCGACGACGTCTCCGGCCGCTTCTTCAACGGCCTGGACGCATCCCGCGCGAACGACCAGGCCTACGACACCAACGCCCGCGCCCGCCTGCACGAACTCTCCGAACACCTCACCGCCTGACCCGCGCCCGCAACCAGGCCCCGCCAGCCCACGACCTCACGTACCGTCCAGCACCTCCACCGCGACCGGCGACCGATTGCGCGTCCGCAGCTCGTCGCCTACGGGCTGATGAGGGCGCCGGTGGGGCGGCTTGTCTGGGGCCGTCGTATGGAGAGGTACCGCAACCGGGACGGACGGCTCAGGACGGCGGGCGGGCGGGTGGTGTGGCCGGAGCTCAAGGCGATGCCGGTCGTCCCGATCGGTCGTCATGGTCCTCGGCGGGAACGGGACGCTGCTGCGCGCCGCCGACCTGACCCGCACGTCCGGCACGCCGCTGCTCGGGGTCAACCTCGGGCACGTCGGGTTCCTGGCCGAGGCCGAGCGCGACGACCTCGCCGCGACCGTCGACCGCGTCGTCGAGCGCCGCCACGACGTCGAGGAGCGAATGCTGGCGGTCGTCGCCGAGGTCGACGGCCGCCCGCAGCCCGTGGACAACGAGACGGTCGTCGGTACGCCAAGGCGATGCTCTCCGCGCTGATCGAGCACGCCCGCGCCGCTCCCACCGTCCGGACGGTCCGCGCGACGATCAGCTCCGACAACACCGCGTCCCCAGCGACTACCGTGCGGGCTTCGGCTTCACCCGCAACGGCGAGCAGTGGGACGAGGAGGCCGGCCTGGAGCTCATCTTCGACCTCCACATTTGAAGTTCGTGCTACGAACCAATATGGTTCGTAGCACGAACGACATGCGGAGGATCGGTGCACACGCCCAGAGCACGAGCACGAAGCACCACACACCTGGGCATCGCCGCACATCCAGGCGTCACCACGTGTTCGCGTGTTGCCGCACGTTCGAGCGTCGCGGCGCGTCCATGCGTTGCTGCGGCGCGGACGAGTGGTGCGGCACGGCTAGGGCTTGGGACGGCGGCGGGTGGGTCAGGGGGAGGGCTCGTCTTTTTCCATGAAGACGACCGGGACCTCGTTGTCGCTCACCAGTCGGCCGAGCAGGTCGGCGAGGGTCTGGCGCTCGGTCTCGTCGAGGCCGTTGGCCAGGGCTTCGATGCGGCGGCAGGTTTCGGCGTAGAAGTCGGCCACGAGGGCGGAGCCCTTCGCGGTGAGCGCGACGCGGGCGGCTCGGCGGTCCTCCGGGTCGGGCTCACGGCGCACCAGGCCGTTGCGGGCCGTCCGGTCGACGAGGCCGGTGAGGCTCGACTTCGCCAGTCCGAGCATGGCGCCCAACTCGCTCATCCCGTACGGCTGCGCCATCAGGACGCAGAGCAGCTGTCCCTGCTGCTGCGTCAGCCCGTATTCCCGCGCGGACGCGGCGTACACCGCGTCCACCAGGAATGAGGAGCGCACCAGTGCGGTGACGACGCCCATCCGATCCGCTCCGGCCTTCATACGCACAGGGTACGGCACTCATAATTCGGCACGCGAACTACCTGAGGAAGATGTCATGTTCGGAATCGGAATCGACAACTCCATCGCGGCGGCGCCCGAGACCCTGCGGCTCGCGGCGCAGGCCGATCGGCAGGGGCTCGACCTTTTCAGTGTCTCCGACCACCCCTATGCCGCCGCCCGGCTGGACGCCTACGCGGTCACCAGCGTGATTCTCGGCCGCACGACACGCATCTCCGGGATGGTGAACGTCACCAACCTGCCGAGCCGTCCCGCGCCGATGCTCGCGCGCATGGTCACGTCCCTGTCCGCCCTGACGGACGGACGGGTCGTCCTCGGCATGGGCGCGGGCGGCTCCTGGGACGACATCGTCAGGCTCGGCGTCCCGCGCCTGACGCCGGGGGACGCGGTCCGCGCCTTCGAGGAGGCGATCACGCTGATCAGGAGGCTCGGCTCCGGAACCGGGCCGGTGACCTTCGACGGCGAGTTCTACCAGGTCACCGACCTGGAACCGGCACCGGTTCCGATCCCGCCGATCTGGACCGGCTCGGTCGGTGCGAGATCGCTGGCCGTCACCGGCAGGCTCGCGGACGGCTGGCTGCCCGGGCGCGCCGCCGACTGGCTGAGCGAGCGGTACCGGACGTCCCGTCCGATCATCGACGAGGCCGCGGCCGCCGCCGGGCGCGATCCCGCCGACATCGCCACGATCTACAACCTGCCCGGCCGCATCACCGAGGCCCCGCTCAAGGCCACCCGGGACGGCGACGGCCGCTGGATCGGCGGCTCCCCCGGCCAGTGGATCGAGGAGCTGACCGGCGCCGTCTTGGAACACGGCGCGTCCGGCTTCATCCTCTTCCCCGTCGGCGGCGGCCCCCTGGACGTCACGCTGGGACGATGGGCCGAGGAGATCGTCCCGGCGGTCCGGGAGGCCACCGCCGGGGCCCGGAACGTCAGGGCTGGCGGGACGCGGTGACCGCCACCGTGACGTAGGGCATCGTGAAGCCGCCGCCCATCCCGTCGATAGCGGCGCCCACGCTCTTCTGCACTTCCGCCAGTTTGTCCGGGGGAAGTTGGGTGAGGACGCCGCTGGTCGGGATCTGGTCGAGCCATTCGTCCCGGCTGTAGTACCTCTCCCATTCGTAACGCCAGTGGTCGGGCTCGCCGAACCCGGTCGTGTCGCGGATGCCGTCGGAGATGCGGGCGGACATCTGCTCGTAGACGTTGAGCGGCTGCTTCGCCGCCTGGACCGGGACCGGCGAGTCGGGCACGACCCGCTGGTAGACCTCCGCGAACGCGTCGAACACCTCGTCCGGCATCTGGAAGATGTGCCAGAACACCGCGAGCAGGCCGCCCGGCCGCAGCACCCGTGCCGCCTTGGCCGCGCCCTCGACCGGGTCCACCCAGTGCCAGGCCTGCCCGGCGACGACCGCGTCGAACCGGCGTCCGGCGTCGTCCCATGCCTCGAATGTCGCGACATCGACCTCGAACCCGCCGCGCCGCGCGAACTCGGCCATCCGCGCGTCGGGTTCGACGCCGAGCACCGTGCAGCCCGCCGCGCGGAGCTGCCGGGCCACGATGCCGGTGCCGCAGCCAACGTCGACGACGTCAGGCCCGGGGCTTGCGGCGACGATCCGCTCCATCAGCGCGTCGGGATAGCTGGGACGGGTGCGGTCGTAGCGTTCGGTGTCCACGCCGAACGACTCCGCCATCTTCCGCTGGCGATGGGGCTCCGACACCGGGGGACTCGGCTGCTCCGAGGGTAGAGTGGGCATGTGCCCACATTAGTGGGCACTCGCCCACTCGTCTAGCGTGAGGCCGGTCCGTCCAGGACACGGCGGGGAAGGGGGCGTGGTGCCGACGGGAACGGCGATCCGCGACGTGCGCGAGCAACTGTTCGCCGCCGCCGAGCGCGTCCTGCTGCGGGACGGCCCGTCCGCGCTGACCAGCAGGGCGGTCACCACCGAGGCGGGCTGCGCCAAGGGCGTCCTGCACCGGCACTTCACCGACTTCGACGCGTTCCTCGCCGAACTCGTCCGCGACCGCATCGGCCGGCTCGACGGCCAGGCCGCCGCCCTGCACGCCTCCGCCGGGACCGGGACCGTCGCCGGCAATCTCACGGTCGTGCTCGCGGACCTGTTCACCTCCGTCGCCGTCGCGATCGTCGGCCTCATCATCTACCGGGACGGTCTGCGCGCCCGCCTGCGTGAGGACACCCCCACCGGCGTCCCCCTGCTGACCGACGCCACCGCCATGATCGCGTCCTACCTCGCGTCCGAACGCGACCTCGGCCGGATCGTCCCGGACGCCGACACCGGCGCCCTCGCCCCCGCCCTGGTCGGCGCCGGACATCTCCTCTACGCCGATCGGACGAGCGCGCCGCCCGAGCCCGAAGCCGTCCAGAAGGTGGTGGCCACGGTGATCAACCCGGTGCTCCAGCCCCCGGCGCCGCGCTGACCCGGCCCCGCCTCTGAACCGCGATGGCCATCCGACCCACCTCGGCCTCGTCCGCCTGAGCTCCACGGTCCGCCAGAGCCATCGCGAGGCCGGACGGTCCGCGTCTCGTCAGTGCGCGAGGAGGGCCGCGAAGCGGTCCAGCGCGTGGTCGGTGCGGTCGCGGTCGCCGGTGATCGTGAGATCGAACAGCAGGCCGCGGACGACGGCCATGACCAGCGTGGGCGTGACCGTGTCGCCGGCGCCGGTGGAGACGTCCCGGAAGGTCGCGCCGAGGGCGTTGAACCAGTCCGTGATCGCGTCGCCCTGGTGGGGATAGTTCTCGGGGTGGACGAGGCCGTCGGCGTGGACCTCGAAGAACAGCCGGACGTACGGCGCGCGCTCGTCCGCGCTGATCCATGCCCAGATGCTCCGCAGCCGGTCGTGGACGGACCCGGTCGCGGGCGGTACGTGCTCGGCCATGCGCGCCGCGCCCCGGCGCCGCGCCCCGGCGCCGGGCCTCGGCGAGGATCGCGGCGACCAGTTCCTGCTTGCTGCCGAAGTCGTAGAGCAGCATCCGCGGGCTGGTGCGCAGAGCCGCGGCCAGCGGCCGCAGGCTGAGCCCGGCCAACCCGTTGACCAGCACATAGTCGGTCGCCAACGCCAGTGTGCGCGCACGCCGGGCGGGATCCGCCGGTCGCCCCACGGCCGCCCTCCTCCCCCAGAACACCGGCGCCGGGAAGGCGTCCGCGAATTTATGGTACTAGTGTTTCAAGAATGAAGGCGCGCATCGATGACCGAGCCCTCGTCCTCGGCCCCGGCGGTGTCACCGGCACGGCCTGGATGGCCGGGCTGGCCCACGGCCTCCGCCGCGCGGGCGTGGACCTGGGCGGGGCCGACCTGATCGTCGGCACGTCCGCCGGTGCGATCGTCGGCGCGCTGCTCGCCTCCGGCCAGGACCTGGCCCGGCTCGCGACCCTGCCCCGTCGGCCGGGTCACCGCGTCGCCCCTGATCGCGGACGGTTGGACGCGGTGTTCGCCGTCCTCGGCGACCGCGACCTCGACCCCGCCGAGGCCCGCCGGCGCGTCGGGCGGCTCGCGCTCGACGGCTTCGACCCCGCGGCCGAGGAGGCGCTGGTCAACGGCCGCGCCGCGCTGACCGGCACGGACGCGTGGCCGGAGCGGCGACTGGTGATCACCGCCGTGGACGCGGCCTCCGGAGAGCCCGCGGTGTGGGATCGCGACAGCGGCGTGCCGCTGGCCCGCGCGGTGGCGGCGAGCAGCGCGTTCCCCGGGTTCGCGCCGCCGGTCACCATCGGCGGCCGCCGGTACATGGACGGCGCGCTGCGGTCGGGCACCAACACCGATCTCGCGGCCGGGGCCCGCACGCTGGTCGTGATCGAACCGATGGCGCGCTTCGACGAGCAAGCCGACGGCGCCGGAGCGGAGAACGCCGGGGCGGAGAACGTGGTGGCCGTCGGCCCCGACCCGGCCGCGGCGCGCGCTCTCGGGCCCGACCCGGGCGACGCGACGGCCTGGGAACCGTCCTACCAAGCAGGGTTGCGCCAGGCCGCTGATGTCGGCGAGCGACTCCGCGCCGTGTGGACGACGGGCATCAACGCCCCCTGACCACCACCCCGCGTGCACGACGCCGCGCCCCTCAATCGAGGCGGCGCGGCCCTCACCCCGCGTGAAGCTTCGCGACACCCTCTTGACGAGCCCTGCCCGGGAATGCCTCAGAAGGAAGAACTCCGTGCCGCGCGGAGCGCCGCTTCCCCCGCACCCCCTCAAAAGCAAAGGCAGGGAGATCACTCTCCCTGCCACTACTAATTTATAACACGAAGGGGGGCTTGCGGCAAGACCCCGGTCATGCTTCAAGATGGGCGGCCGAAAGGTCAGCACCAGCGAAATGGGGGACACGCAGTGCGTGTTTTGTTGTCGTCGTGGGGATCGCGCGGAGACGTCGAGCCGGTGGCGGGCCTCGCGGCGCGGCTGCGCGAACTCGGTGCGGAGGCCCGGCTCTGCGCGCCGCCGGACGAGGATTTCAAGGCGCTCGCCGACCGCGCCGGAGTGCCGCTGATACCGCTCGGCCCGTCCGTACGCTCGGTGGTCGCACGTCCGAAGCCGCCCTCGCACAAGGACGCGTTCAGCCTCGCTCCCGAACTGGTCGCCGCGCGGTTCGAGACGCTCGGCAAGGCCGCCGAGGGATGTGACGTGCTGCTGGCGACCGGACTGATGCCCGCAGGCGCGCGGGACGTCGCCGAGAAAATGGGAATCCATTACGTGTTGGCCTGCTTCCATACCCTCGGGCTGCCGTCGCGGCATTTCCCGCCGGGAAAGCGGCCGGGCGCACCTTCCCCGGAAGGGGAGACCGACAATCGGGTCCTCTGGAAGCACGACGCCGAGCGCGTTAACGCGTTGTACGGCGAGGCGCTCAACAGCCATCGCGCGCAAATCGGCCTGCCGCCGGTGGACAACGTCCGCGACTACGTCCTCACCGAAAGGCCGTGGCTGGCGGCGGACGAGACGCTGTGCCCGGCGGCGGGCATGACGGACCTCGACGTCGTGCAGACCGGGGCGTGGATTCTGCCCGACGACCGTCCTCTCCCGGCCGAACTGGAGGCGTTCCTGGACGCGGGCGAGCCGCCGGTGTACGTGGGGTTCGGCAGCATGGCGTCCTTCGCGCCGAAGGGCATCGCCAGGGTGGCCATCGAGGCGAGCCGCGCGCACGGCCGCCGCGTCGTGCTCGCGCGCGGTTGGGCCGACCTGACCCTGATCGACGGCGAGGACGACTGCTTCACCGTCGGCGAGGTCAACCAGCAGGCGCTGTTCCGCCGGGTCGCCGCCGTCGTGCACCACGGCGGCGCGGGCACCACCGGGACCGCCACCAGGGCCGGTGCGCCCCAGGTCGTGGTGCCGCTGATCGCCGACCAGCCCTCCTGGGCCGCCCGCGTCGCCGAACTCGGCATCGGCGCGGCGCATGAGGGACGGGAGCCGACCGTCGAGTCGCTGTCGTCCGCGCTCGCCGTGGCGCTGGCCCCCCAGACCCGCGAACGGGCGAGGACGGTGGCCGCCGCGAGCCGCACCGACGGGACGACCATGGCCGCGAACATGCTGCACGACATGGTCAACTAACCGGCCCCCGACGCCGGAGTCCTCGTCCCCGACAAAGCGTCTAGGACGAGGACTCCGGACTCGCCGTCAGCCCACTACCCCAGCCAGAAGTTTCGCCGTTCCCTCCGGAGCCTCCACCGGAAAGTGATGGCTGCCCAAATCGACGAGCACGATGTCGAGCCGGTCGCCGTAACGGTCGATCGCGTCCCGCGTCACCAGGTCGCGGATCGCGAACACGGTGATCGGCTGCCTCGTCTCTTCGAGCGCGGCGTCCATGTCCCAGCGCACCAGGCCCTCGATGGCGCGCAGGCCCCCGGGCTGCCGCACCGCGACCATCTTCTCGAAATACGCGCCCTTCAAAGCCGGATCGGTTCCGGCCGGCGAACCGCCCTCCACGAGGCCGCGCACCCCTCGGGCGAAGTCCTCACGAAAAACACGCTCGAACGCCGCGGCTCGTTCCTCGTCCTGTGCCGGGAACAGGGACAGGTAATGCAACGCGTCGAGCGCGACGACATGCGTGATGGTGTCGGGGAGCAGCCGTCCGACCTCGACGGCTACCGCGCCGCCGAGCGAATGCCCGGCCACGACCGCCGATTCCACCGATTCGGCGTCCAGCACCGCCGCCACGTCCCGGGCGAATTCCTCGATGGTCCAGACGTCCCGCGTCGACCGCGATTCGCCGTGTTCGGCGAGGTCGACCGCGAGAACGCGGTAGTTCTCGGGCAGATGGTCGGTCACCGCGTCGAAGTCGCCGCGCGAGCACGCCCAGCCGTGGACGAGCACCAGGACCGGGCCTCCGACCGGGCCGCTGGCCGTGTAGCGAATCGTCGTGTGGTCCGCCCGACGAGCCTCACGGTTCGTCCGGCCCCTGCTTACCGTGGTCACGCTGTCTCCTTATCAGACCGTTTCAATGTGCGGAAAACCGTCGGCTCAGCCGAGCCGGGCCGAGATTTCGCGGCGCTTCGCCCGTACCCGGTTCAGATGCAGGACGAGTGCGGAAAGCGAGATCACGGCGATCGCCACCGCGTAGATGTCGGTGGCGGTCCTCAGCCCCAACACGGTGACGGCGATTCCGCCGAGGACGGCGGGCACGCTGTTCCCCAGGTAGTTGATGACGTTCGCCAGCGCGAAGACCGCGCTGCGCTCGTCCGGCCTGGCTATGCGGGCGAAGGTGCCGAACGTCGCCAGCATCGCCGCGCCGACGCCGAGGCCCGCGACGACGGTGCCCGCGGCGGAGAGCCAGGCGAGATCCTCCGCCACCCCGGCGAGCGAGAGCAGCGTCCCGAGCGCGAGCAGCACGGACGACGGCCCCAGCAGCGAGGACGCGGAACGGGACCGCAGCGCGAGGACCGTGAGCGCTCCGGTGCCTCCGAGGAGCGTGACGACGACACCGCCGATCAGATGGCTACGCAGCCCCAGCAGTCCGGCGGCGACGGACGGGCCGAGCGAGAGGTACATCCCGGCCAGGGCCCAGCTCGCGATCATCACCGGCACCACCGGGACGATGTCGGCGCGCAGGTGCGCGGGCATCGCGACCCGGGGCCGCAGCGACGCGACGGCCCCCGGCAGGCGCGGCGAGGTCTCCGGCATGACCAGGGCGAACCAGGCCG
Source organism: Actinomadura terrae (assembly GCF_022751215.1). GTDB lineage: Bacteria > Actinomycetota > Actinomycetes > Streptosporangiales > Streptosporangiaceae > Spirillospora > Spirillospora terrae. The sequence continues at coordinate 766,994 of NZ_JAICDG010000004.1, forward strand.
CGAGCGCCGTCGCGCCGAGCAGCACCCCATAGACCAGCCGGGTCGGGGCGGGGGCGAACTCCACGAGCGCGCCGCTGCCGAGGGCGCCGAGGGCGAGCCCGGTCAGGGGGGCGACCGAGGTGACGGCGCCCGCGCGTCCGCGCGAGGGTTCGAGATCGACGAGCGCGGCGCTCAGCGTGGTCGTCGCCGCTCCGGTCGCGAGGCCTTGGAGCACCCGGGCGGCTGCCAGGACGAACACGTTCCCGGCGACCAGGAACAGGACGAGCGCGACTGCTTGGAGCGCGACCGCGGCGGCGAGCACCGGACGGCGGCCGAGGTGGTCCGACAGCGCTCCGATGGTGAGCAGCGAGCCCAGCACGCCGAGCACGTAGAGGGCGAAGACCACCGTCAGCACCCACGCCGTGAAATGCCATCGCTGCTGGTAGATCACGTAAAGCGGGGTCGGGGCACCGGAGGCGGCCACGAACAGGACGAGGACGGCGGCCGCGGAGGTGAAGGCGCCCCTCCACGGCGTGCGCGGCCCGCTGCCGGGCGGCGCGGTCGCGGGGGATTCGACAGGCATGTCAAGCCTCGCAGTGATCGTTGCGTTAGTGGCCTCGAACGTAACACAAACGCATCGATCACTGCATCTATAACGCAGTGATCAGTGCAATAATGGCCGCATGCCCGCCTCGACCTCGTCTTCGCCCCACACCGGCAGCCGGCCGGGCGGCCGCTCCGCCCGGGTGCGCGCGGACGTCCACCGGGCCGTCAGGGAATTGCTCGCGGACGAGGCCGGAGAACCGCCGACGATCCCGGTCGTTGCCGCCCGCGCGGGCGTGCACGCGACCACGGTCTACCGTCGCTGGGGCTCCGTCGCCGAGCTGCTCGCCGACGTCACCGGCAGCCGTTTCTCCGGCGGTTTCGTGGTGCCGGACACCGGAGACCTTCGCGGCGACCTGGAGCGCTACGCGTTCAACCTCGCCAAGGACCTCGGGGACCCCGACAGCCTCGCCCTGATCCGCGCCACCATCGGCGTGGCCGGAGCGCAGGGCGCCGCCGCGTGCCTGGGGGAGCGCCGGCAACAGCTCGAAGCCATCCTCGAACGGGAGGAGGCCCGGGGCGGGCGGCCCCCGACCCTCGATCACACCACGGACGCCATCATCGCCCCCGTCTACTACCGCGCCGTCTTCACCCACCTGCCCCTGAACCCCGACTGGACCCGCGAACTCGTCGCACGCCTCCTAGCGGACTGACGCGCGCACGCTCAGCCGGACCCCACGTCCTCAAGGTCGGTGAGCAGGCCGTCGAGCGCCCTGGCGAGAGCGTCCGCGTTGGCGTCGGTGAACCATGTGGTGCGGATGCGTTCGTTGTTGCCCTTCGGCGTCTCGTGGTCGGCCGCGAGCCGGCTCAGCGAGCGGGACCGGTCGTCCAGCGCGCGGCCGACGCCCTGGAAGAGCCCGCGCACGTAGGCGTCGGCGTCGGCGGGCGCGATGCCGTGGCCGGCGACCCACGAGGTGAGCGTGGCGAGGTAGGAGTAGTGCGTGGTCAGCGTCCCCGTCACCGCGGAGAGGACGTTGAAGGACGTCTCGTCGGCGACCGGAAGCGCCCCGCCGAGGCGCTCGAAGAGGGCGTCCACCACGGGGTGGGACGGGCAGGTCACCGTGACGGACCGGCGCTCGCGGATGGCGGGCAGCGGAACCGCCCGGACGAGCGGGGCGCCGGTGGCCAGCGCCCGGCGCAGGTCGTCGTTGCCGACACCCGACATCACGTTGATCATGATCTTGTCGTCGGGCACGCTCAGGCCGCCGAGCGCCTCATGCCGGTCCTGGCGCCGGACGGCGATGATCACGATGTCGGAGCGCTCCACCACCGCCTGGTTGTCGGGACAGACCAGCACACTTTCATAGCGTTCGGACAGCTCCGCGGCCGTGCGGGCTCCGCGCGGAGAAAGGAAGACCTCTGGCGCGTCGTCACCCCCGGCGCACAGGCCGTCCACGATGGCCCGGCCGATCTCCCCCACGCCGATGACGCCGATGCGCTTCACAGTGTCCTCTCCCTACCTCTGGCCGGTACGTTCCCTGTCACCTGCGGAGTTCCGGTCGTCTCCACAGCAGTGCGACCGCCACCAGCCCCGCCAGGCACGGCGCCATCCCGATCCACCCCAGTTCCGGCGGCAGGCCGGTCTCGCCCGAGGTGTCCTTGATGAGCAGCCCGGACGCTCCGACCCCCGTCCCGAGCACGAACATCACGGTCGCGGCGGAGCGCGCCCACCGCCTGCCGGTTCGCACGGCCCAGGCCGTCCAGAGCCAGGCCCCGGCGCCGAGCGCTCCGATCACCGACAACAGGATCAGGTAGGTGTTGACGGCCGAATCGACCTGCGAACGGTCGTAGTCGGGATAGCCGTCGCGGACGTGATCGGCCAACACGTGGCTGTCGGCGAAGGGAACAACCGCCGCGACAACGGTGAGCCCGAGCCCCGCACACATCGCCCCGACGACCCATCGCCTCCCCCTCACGCCGGCGAGCTCGGCCATCCTCATCTCCTAAACCTACGCCGTAGATTTCTCTGTCAAGGTAGATTCTACGCTGTAGGTTTGACAAGCCGGGAGGACAGGACGTGACCAGGCGCACACGGGGCACCTCGGCCGGGCTCGACCACGCCCGCATCGCGGCCGCCGCCGTCGCGCTCGTCGACCGCGACGGCCTGGACCGCTTCGGCGTCCGGCGGCTCGCCGACGACCTCGGCGTCGACCCGATGTCGATCTACCACCACATCAAGGGCAAGGCGGCGCTGCTGGACGCGGTCTCCGAAGCCGTGATCGCCGAGATGGACACCGGCACCCAACCGGCACCGCGGACCTGGGAACAGCTCGCCCGCCGGACGGCACACGACTACCGGCGGATGGCCTACCGGCACCCCCGGGTGTTCCGGCTGCTGGCCACCCGTCCCCAGACCTCGCCGGTGGCCCTGGCCGCCCTCGAACGCCTGTCCGCCGCGATGCGCCGGGCGGGCCTGCCCGACCAGGTGATCGCGGACGCGCCGATGGCCCTGTTCGGCTTCCTCAACGGCCACCTGCTCGCGGTCCTCGACGGCAACCCCGACATGCCCGCGCTCGACCCCACCGACCACCCGGCGATGGTCGCCCTCGCCCCGCTGCAAGCCGACTTCGGCTCCGAGGCCCAGTTCGACCGCCTACTCGACACCGTCCTGGCCGGAATCCAATCCCAAGCCGACCACCACCGGGGCGATTGACCCGAGCAGTCGCGGGACGAATCCCATACCGAACAAGCCGGGCGCGCTGGGAGGTCGTGGAGGCAGCGGCGGCCGCCACGTCCGATCATGTGCTTGCCTCCGGGGACGGCTTCGGGTGTGCTGTGACGAGCGGGTCTCCTGCCTACTGGATGCCGATTCCCTTGCAGCAGGAGACCCGTCCCTCACGAGCGGCCTAGATCAGCTGGGCGAGCCAGTAGAGAACCCAGGCCACCACGGCACCGCCGAGGGCGTAGGCCCCGCCGCGCACGGCGGCGAACAGGGCCGCCTGGGCCAGCCGCCGCAGCTTGCGCGCGTACCGGTGCCGCCGCCGCCGCCGCGAGTCAGGCCGAGCCCGTCCTGAGGACCGCGCCACCGCTGCCCCTTCGGGCCGGGCTGGACGACCGCGCCCGCGACCCTGAGGAGTGTCGCCAGTCATACCCTGCTCCCTCCGTTCGAGCCGGTGTCCCTTGCACCGGCTCGACAGCAGTCCAGCGGATATTCGGCTCTTGCACAGGAAGCAACCACCTTGTTGCCACGGCGGCGGCAAAATGACACTTAGGCGACAAGGGGGCTTTTGAAGCATGACGGGGCGGCAAGATCCGAGCGAAGGTAGTCCAAAAGCGCGTGGCCTTTCTCCCATCAAGCAGACCAAGACCAAGGCGTCGATCGCGTTCGCCGCCCATCTGCGCGAGCTGCGCGAACGGTGCGGCATGACGTCCAAGCAGGCGGCAGCGGCCCTCGGGGTGGACGAGAGCACGCTGTCCCGCTACATGGGTGGTGATCGATTGCCGGAGTGGCAATTCCTCACCAAGTTCCATGATCTGTGCGAGGAGCAGGCCGGAGAGCGGCTACCCGAACGGGTGCGCGAGACCAGTCGCGACCTGATGTACGCCGCCGCCCGCAGCCGGGGTGGCCTGCAAGGACGCAAGCTGGAGCTGGAAATTGCCGTCGAGGCAATGGAGCGGCAGGAAGAGCACACCCAGCAGCTGGTCAACGGCCTCCAGGAGGAACTCGACCTCGAGCGCTCGCACCGGAAGAACGTCGAGGAGCAGTTCGACCACCTGCGGGAGCAGGCCCACCAGGACGCGGACGCCGCCGCCCGGCAACTTCAGGAACTCACCCAGGAACGTGACGAGGCCCTCGACCGCATAGCGGTGCTGGAGGCCGCGCTCAGCGAGACCACGATGCTGCTGGAGCTGCAACGCGGCGACCGCGAGATGCTCAGCCACCGGGCCCAGGCCACCGAGACCAAGATCCAGGAGATCGACAACCGGGAGAGCTCGCGGCGGACTCTGCCGCCCGACAAGGACCCCAGCAAGGTCCAGTGCCCGCTGTGCAATGCCTACACCAGCGTCAACATGCGGTGGTGCGTGCGTTGCCTGGGCGAACTCTCCACCTCGGCCCCGGTCGGCACCCCCTCCCCGCTCGACCCACCAGAGCCCCCTTTCTATGATCCACGTTTGAATGACAGCTACGGACCGACTCCCCCCGGCTATGGGTTCACACACGGGTACGCGGGGTCGGACGGATACCCCGATCTTTCGTACGGGGATCTTGCGCCTCCATACGGAAAATACGAGCCCTCGTATGGGGGCCCTGAGCCAACGCCCCCCTACGGGTTCAGCGATCCACTGGGGCTTCCGCTCAGCGATCCGTTCAGCCCGCCAAAATCCGCCTCCGTCGCAGGAAATTCACCGTTCTCGCTTCCGACCGTGGACGAGTTGCTTCGACGCATCCAAGAAGATCGGCATCGCTTTGAGGCGGCGCAAAACCAGGCCGCGCCTCCGGCGCAATCCGGTGAGCAGGACATATCCAGTCCTCCGGAGCCCCCTTCGAGTTCCGACGTCTCCGCTGGGCATGTTCCGGCAGATCGGCCGCCTGTCATTCGCTCCAGCGTCCACTGGCTGGAAATCGACCGGGAAGTTGATCGTCGGCTGGCCGCATCCATGGCCGCCGGTGGCAGTGGTGCCCTGATGGAGGTCGTCGATCACTACGCGTATCGCCTATACGATTACAGCCATGCGCTGCTGCGCGACGAGGAGGAGGCGGCGGACGCACTGCACGCCGCCTTGATAGCCGCCTACTCCCATATCCGAGTGTTCGGCGGACAGGACCGCTTCCGAAGCTGGCTTTACGCCCTGGTTCGCAATGACTGCTTGCGTCGGTTGCGAGCGTCAGAGCGCCCCGCCGAACGTCACGAGGCCCAGGAGGTCCAGACCGTCCCCATGAACGCGGAGGAGCGCGCCCACCGCCAGGAGACCCGCCGGCTCGTTCGTGCCGCCATGTCGGGCCTGCGCGGTCGTGACCGCGAAACCCTGGACCTCATGCTCAGACACGGCCTGGCCGCGTCCGAGATCGGTGGCGTTCTGAGGCTCTCCGCGTCGCAGGCCACGACCCTGGCCGATCAAGCCTTCCGCGGGCTGGGCGACGCGCTGACCAGCGTGTACCTAGCCTGGCCCTACCGCGACACCACCGAGACCACGGCGCTGGAGGAGGCGTGCCCAGCGGTCACGGCATCGCTACTGGGCCAGAAGCAACCGATCAACTCCGCGGTGCAGCACGAACTCCTCCAGCACATCCCGACGTGTGCGATGTGCACCGGGCGGCGCCCGCAGGTCGACGCCACGTCGCTGTTCCAGACGTTGCCGGTCGCGCTGATGCCCGGCGACCTGCGTGGACGCATCCTGGCAACGGCCACGGAACCGGCTATGAGCGAGGAACTGGAGGCGTTGGCGCGGCGAGCCGAACCGTTCGACGACCGTGGCTGGCCGGTGCCGGCGACGGTGCCGGTCGAGCATGTGGCCCAGCCCAAGAAGCGGCTGACCGACAGGCTCAAGTGGCGCGGCTCCACCAACGCGTCCGACTCCGCGTCCGATGACTGACCAGACGGTCCTGGCCCCTCGCAGGCATCGCCCGACCCTGCCGACCGCCACATCCCCAGCTCAGATCCCGCCAACGGACGCCGAGCCCGGTAGCCCGCCAGAACGCGGACGCCTGCCAGAAGGGTTCGCTGCGGATCCGCGTCAGCCCAAGGCCACGGTTCGGCTATTGGGCCATGTCGACGAAGCGGCTGTAGTGGCCCTGGAAGGCGACCGTCACGGTCGCGGTGGGGCCGTTGCGGTGTTTGGCGACGATCAGGTCGGCCTCCCCCGCGCGCGGTGACTCCTTCTCGTAGGCGTCCTCGCGGTGCAGCAGGATCACCATGTCCGCGTCCTGCTCGATCGAGCCCGACTCACGCAGGTCCGACACCATGGGCTTCTTGTCGGTCCGCTGCTCGGGGCCACGGTTGAGCTGTGACAACGCGATGACCGGGACGCCCAGCTCCTTCGCGAGGAGTTTCAGCGAACGGGAGAACTCCGACACCTCGACCTGCCGGCTCTCCACCCGCTTGCCCGAGCTCATGAGCTGGAGGTAGTCGATGATGACCAGGCGCAGATCGTGCTGCTGCTTCAACCGGCGGCACTTGGCGCGGATCTCCATCATCGACATGTTGGGCGAGTCGTCGATGAACAGCGGCGCCTCGGCGACCTCGCTCATCCGCCGTGCGAGCCGCGTCCAGTCCTCGTCCTGCATGGTGCCGGACCGCATCGCGTGCAGCGCCACCCGCGCCTCGGCCGACAGCAGCCGCATCGTGATCTCGTTGCGGCCCATCTCCAGGCTGAAGAACGCCGAGGTCAGGCCGTGCTTGATGGAGGCCGCACGGGCGAAGTCGAGCGCGAGCGTCGAGTTGTGCGTGGGGACGCACGAGCGGCCCGCGAGGTACATGTGGTCGTCGTTGTCGACCTGGACGCACCGGACCGGCACGCTCTCCACCGGCCGAATGTCCACGATGTGACGGACGCGGGTGGCCGGCGAGGCAGCCACCCTGCCCCCCTCCACGCGCCGGAACACCTGCCCGGCGGGCGTGAAGGCGATCTCGTAGCTCACCTCGGCCGGACGTTCGCCGATCGGCCCACCGGTGTGGTGCGCGATCGGCCCTGCGGGAGGTTCGACGCCCAGCCTGGCCTCTCCGACGAGGGCCTTGCCGCCGAAACGCCCAGCGGCCACCTTGGCAAGACGTCCGGCACCCGCCTCAGCGAAACTTCCGGCGGCTGCATCGACAAGGTGTTCAACAACAGGCTCGTTGGAAGGTCCGGCGAGCGGCTTGGCGGGACGTCCAGTGGCCGCCTCGACGGGACGTCCAGCGACCGCATCGGCAAAACTTTCGGCGCCCGGGTCGGCGAAACGTCCGGCAGCTACCTCCGCAAGCCGTCCAGCAGCCAACTCGGCGGGACGTCCGGCGGCTGCGTCGGCGAGGCGTTCGGCGACCGGCTCGGCGAAGGTTCCCGTTGCCGGGACGGCCGGGGCGGTGGGGGTCAGGGTCGCGCGATGTCCGAGGGTGAGGACGAGTTCGTGGGCTGCTTCGGCTAGGTGCCTACCGACTACGGGCAGTCGGACCTGTCCGGTGTGCGAGATGTGACCGGCGGTGTCGAGCATGCCCGCGAACAGCGCCCGCCGTTGAGGCTCTGAGGCCCGAAGGTAGGCGTCGGGGATGTGCTTGTCGCGTCCCAGGCCCAGCTTTGCGAGCTTGGCGGCGAGGCCCGGGAGGGCGTACCGGCCCGGGGTACCGGTCGGTTTTACGTGCTGCCCTGCCGCCGCGATCTCCTCCAGCACCTCGGCGTTCGCACAGGTGAAGCTTTCGCCCTCGCCACTCCCGGCGAGCCAGGCGCCGAGGACGTACGGAGCTACTGGCAGGTCGGCGTCGGGCAGGTCGAACGGCGCGGCGACCTCCACCGCATGGCGTGGACCGCCGTCGGCGCAGCGCAGCGTCGCCGCCAGCTCCTCCGTCGTCCTGATCGTGCTCGTGCGGGTGACCCCGAAGAAGGACGCGTAGGGCATCGCCGGGTCGTGCGAAGGGCTCTTGCGCGGCGCGTCCAGGCCGAGCGGCGTCCGCGTCCCGCTACCGGACGAGTCGACCACCAAGCCGAAGTCCAGCCCGCCCGATCCCCCGCAAGAGGACGAGGCGGCGGTCGCGGCATGGCACTTGAGCAGCCGATCGTGTGTGTCGACGCCCGTCCTACCCGGCCCGGTACCGGCGACGACGGAAGGAATTCGCGACCAGGCTTCCAGGAACCTCAGCCGCGCGCTTCCCGCGCGGGCCCGCGTTGGGCGCAGCCGGTCTTGGGTCCTCATTCGCCGTGACGGGGCGGGCTCCACGGGAGCGGTCGTTGTGCGCCACTGGTGGTGGGCGTCAGCGATGATCACCTCACCGTCGGAGAACTCCACCTCGTAGCAGGGGCGGTCATGCATCACCTCGGTCGCGGCGACGACGCGCGTCGGGCGGCCGTCGGCGCCGAGCAGGTGGTCGCCGACGGCGACCTCGCCCATCGTCGTCCAGCCGGTCGGGGTCGGCAGGGGGGTGGGCAGGGCGAGGGCCTTGCCCATCGCGGGACGGGCGGCGACGACCACCATCTGGCCCGGGTGGAGGCCGTTGGTGAGGGCGTCGAGGTCAGCGAAGCCGGTGGGGCAGCCGACCATCTGGCCGCCGCGGCTGCCGATCGCCTCGATCTCGTCCAGGGCGCCGGGCATGATCTCGCTCAGCGGGACGTAGTCCTCGCCGGAGCGCTTCTCGGCGATCGCGAAGACCTCGGCCTGGGCTCGGTCGAGGACCTCGTCGGCGTCGGCCCCGTCGGCCGCGTAGCCCATCTGGACGATGCGGGTACCGGTCTCGACGAGCTTGCGCAGCACCGACCGCTCGTGGACGATCTTCGCGTAGTACCCGGCGTTGGCGGCCGTGGGCACCAGGGAGATCAGGGTGTGCAGGTAGGGGGCGCCGCCGATGCGTCCGATATCGCCGTTCTTGGTCAGCTCACCGGCGACGGTGACGGCGTCGGCGGGATCGCCGCGGCCGTACAGGTCGAGGATGGTGTCGTAGACGATCTGGTGCGCGGGACGGTAGAAGTCGCCGCTGCGCAGGACCTCGACGACCTCGGCGATGGCGTCCTGCGAGAGCAGCATGCCCCCGAGCACGCCCTGTTCGGCCGTGATGTCGTTCGGGGGCGTGCGTTCGAACTCGTGCTCGTGCGGTCCGAGCTCGGACACGCTCACGGTCGCACCCCCTTCCTCTCGGCCACCCGGCGTCCCCGTTCGCCCCAGCGCCGGCCGTCCATCCCACGTTTACCTGAGGCGTCCGACATTCTCGCCAGCCCGCGCCGTCCCGAGCAAAGCGACCTGTGGACAACCCTGTGGAGCCCCTGTGCAGACACGCCGGTCCGGTTGTGCACGACCTGTGGACAACTCTGGGGAAAACGCGTGGACGAGCCGCGCCGACCCCTTGTGAGCTGCGAAGACTTCATCCACCGGCTGTGCGGGAAAGAAAGTCGGCCACTTCTCTCGATGTAATGGGTGAAATTTCTTAGAAAGTTACAGGCTGGTAGTGTGTGGGCGACATGATCGGCTCCCCCCTGCGGCGCGCTACCGCCCACGACCGCGAGATCCTGCGGCTGGCCGTCCCGGCGTTCGGGGCACTGGTCGCCGAGCCGCTGTTCCTCCTGTCGGACTCCGCGATCGTCGGACGCCTCGGCACCGCGCAACTCGGCGGTCTCGGCGTGGCCGGGCAGGCGCTGAGCACGCTGGTCTACCTGTGCGTCTTCCTCGCCTACGGGACGACGGCGGGGGTGGCGCGGCAGGTCGGCGCCGGGGACCTGCGGGCGGCGGTCAAGCAGGGCGTCGACGGGATGTGGCTGGCGCTCGTGATCGGCGCCGCGCTGGTTCTCGCCGGGTGGCCGCTGGCGTCGTGGATCGTGGACGCGTTCGGGGCATCCGCGTCCGTGGCGCCATACGCCGAGACCTATCTGCGGGTGAGCCTGTTCGGCATCCCGTCCATGCTGATCGTGCTTGCCGGGACGGGAGTGCTCCGTGGCCTCCAGGACACCCGGACGCCCCTGTACGTCTCGATCGGCGGCTTCTCGCTCAACCTGCTGCTCAACGTCGTCTTCGTCCTCGTCCTGGACTGGGGCATCGCCGGTTCGGCCTGGGGCACCGTCATCGCCCAGACCGCGAGCGCCGCCGTGTACGTGGCGGTGGTGACGCGCGCGGCACGCGAGCACGGGACGTCTGTGCGCCCCGACCTGGCCGGGTTGCGGACGTCCGTCACCGCCGGTTTCGGGCTGCTCATCCGGACGGCGGCGCTGCGGGTCGTCCTCATCGTCGGGACGTCGATCGCCGCGCGCATGGGGGACGCCGAGATCGCCGCCTACCAGGTCGGATTCCAGGTGTGGACGCTGTTCGCGTTCGCCCTGGACTCCATCGCGATCGCGGGCCAGGCGATCACCGGACGCTACCTCGGCGCCGCCGACGTCCCCGGCACCCGCGCGGTGACCCGGCGGATGGTCGGCTGGGGCGTGGCCTGCGGCGTCGTGCTCGGACTGGGGATTCTCGCGGTCCGCCCGTGGCTGCCCGGCCTGTTCACCTCGGACGACGACGTCCGGCACCTGCTGCTCGTCTCGCTGATCGTCGTCGCGCTCCTGCAACCGATTGCGGGCGTGGTGTTCGTCCTGGACGGAATTCTGATCGGCGCGGGCGACGGCGGCTATCTCGCGGCGACCACGCTCGTCGCGACGGTCGTCTTCCTCCCCGCGGCCCTGCTCCTCTACTGGGCGGACGCGGGGCTCGTCGGCCTCTGGCTCGCGATCGGCCTGTGGATGGCGGCCCGGCTGCTCACCCTCGGCCTCCGCGCCCGCGGCGACCGCTGGCTGATCACCGGCGCCGTCCGCTGAGTCGCTGCCGTATTCCGCGAAGTCACGCCTGCGCTCATGAAGCCCCGGGCCCACGACCCTGGCGCGGCGGCTGTGCTCATGACGCCCCGCCCTGCGACCCTCGCGGAGCACATGCTCAAGAGGCCCATCGCGCCCCCCCCCGCGCGGAGGATGTGCTCAAGAAGCCCCGCCCTGCGGTTCTCGCGCGGAGGATGCGCTCGTGAGGCCCCAGCCCCCGACAGCTCGTCCGGCGGCTGTGTTTGTCCAAGTCCCGCCTGGTCCACGACCGCTCGCTTGGCGGCTCGCGGCCCTGACCGCTCCTCTGGCGGGCGCGGCATCGCTTCGCGATCATTCCCGGTGGGCCTTGCCTCCGGGTCGCTCTACCGCTCGGCTACGCGTCCGCGCGATGGTTGAGGGCGCTGCGGAGGGCGCGTCCTAGGCGCCGGTGGGCTTCTCGTGGACCCAGGTGAGGAGGGTGTGCTCGCGTCCCTTGTCCTCGACCAGCACCGGCGCGGCGTCGGTCAGCGTGTAACCGGCGGAGCGGGCGACGGCTGCGCTGGCGGCGTTCGACTGCTCGATCTCCAGGTACACCCGGGGCATCCGGTAGGCCTCGTGGGCGTGCTCGGTCAGCAGTCGGAGTGCGCGGACCGCCAGCCGCTGTCCGCGATACGCGGCCCCGACCGCGTACCCGATCGTCCCCGTGACCCTGTTCAGCATGACCTCGCCCCTCGGCTCGACGCCGTCGGTCGTGATGGCGAGGTGGAGCCGCTCGCCCCGCGCCTGGTTGTCGCGGACGCGGGCGAGGTACCGCGTGGCGGCGACGCGGTCGAACGGCGAGGCCAACGGGGTCCAGTGAGCGACCTCAGGGTCGTCGAACAGCTCCCTCAGCGCGTCGAGGTCGTCGTCGCGCCACTCGCGCAGGACGAGCCCGTGCCCGCTGAGCGAAACGGTGTTCGGCGATGTCATGCCCTAGATCACACCATGCGGAGGTCACGGCCGCGGAACCGCGGCGCAAATCCGCGAACCGCACCCGCACCGGCTGCCACACTCGCTACTATTCGAACATGTGTTCCACGCACGGCGAGCGGATGGCCCGGCTGACGCAGGCGATCGACGACCTGGCGGCCGAGGGCCTGGCCGGGCTGCCACCGGAGACCCTGGTGGAACGGGTCGCGGGCATCTGGTCGCTGGTCGAGGGCATCGACCCCGAGATCGCCCGCCGCCGCACCCGCTACACCACGCCCGAAACGTAACCGGCCTCCGCCGGTCCGACGGCGGCGGGTCAGTCGAAGTCGTCGAAGGACGGGAGGCCCGGGATGTCGGGCATCGGGTCGGGGCGCGGTTCGTCCGGCAGCTGGCCGAAGTCCTGGTCGTCCGGCGTCGGGTCCGGACGCGGCTTGGGTCGCGGCTTCGGACGGGGCGGTTCCTGCGCGGCCTTCGGCGCCCCGTCCAGGCGGGCCGCGACCGACCTGCGCAGCTCCGGCAGGCGCGCATAGAGGACGTCACCCGGGCACGCCGTCTTGTTGTAGTCGCGGTGCCCGACGATGGCGTCGGACGGCGTCAGGTCGTACCGGCGGCACAGCCACACGCACACCTCCACCAGCGACGCCCACAGCTGATCGGGGACCTCCTTCGTCATGTAGGAGCCCTCGTTCTCGATCCCGATCGTGTGCTCGTTGTGGTGCAGCACCTGCGCGCCGACCGCCAGCACGCCCGCCTGGATGGACTTCAGCGACTGGTTCCGCCCCTCCATGACGATGCCGCCACGGCTGATCGTCAACTGCTGACCCGCGTCGTCCCAGCCGCGTTTGTCCATGTGGAAGTTCTGGATGAACCGGGACAGGCCGTACGCGTGGGCGAGCGAGCCGTCGTCGGAGTTCGCCGTGTCGGTGTGGTGGACGATGATGCGGTCCGGCGCGCGGTTGAGGATGGTCGCGGGCCGTCTGGGGGGCCTGGCGCTCCAGTCGGCGCGCGGGCGGACGTTCGGCGCATCCGCCATGAACCGGCCCGGATCGTCCAGGCCGCCTTGATCGTCCGGGTCGTCCAGGGAAAGGGCCATGGCCATGTCGTCGGCCGTGGATCCGAGGGCCAGCACGCCCGCCCCCACCACGCCCCCGATGAGCGAACGGCGCGTCACCCGGGAGCCGTCGCGTCCCCGGTCGGTCATGCCGTCCGGCGATTGCTCGATCAACACCGTCCCCCTTCGTCCCGCGATGATCCCTAACGGAACGTAGCGATCACTGCGCCGAACGACCAAGCACCGGGCGATTCAGGGACGTTTCCGCTGAACCTCGACCCGCACGCGCGCGAATCGGCCGAGGCGGACAACCCAGAGTCACCGAAGGACGGACCGAGACAAACGAACGGCCCTCACGTCCCCGGCCAGGGGATGTGAGGGCCGTTTCGCCGAACGGGTGTCAGGCCTCGACGACGTTGACGTCGATCGTGGCGTTGACGTCGCTGTGCAGGCGCACGCTGACCCGGTGGGTGCCGACGGTCTTGATCGGGTTGCCGATCTCGATGCGGCGGCGGTCCAGGTCGGGGCCGTCGGCGGCCTTGACCGCCTCGGCGATGTCGGCGGCGGTCACCGCGCCGAACAGGCGGCCGTTGCTGCCGGTCCGGGTGCGCAGCGTCACCCGCAGCGCCTGGAGCCGACCGGCGACCTCCTTGGCGTGCTCGACGGTCGCGATCTCGCGGGCCGAACGCGCCTTCTTGATCGAGTCGATCTCCTTCTCGGCGCCCCGGGTCCACTTGATGGCGAACCCGCGGGGGACGAGGTAGTTGCGGCCGTAGCCGTCGCGGACCTCGATGACGTCCCCGGGCTCGCCGAGGCCGGAGACCTGCTGGGTCAGGATGAGCTTCATGATCGTGTCCCCCTGACTCAGCGCGCGGTGCTGGTGTAGGGCAGCAGCGCCATCTCGCGGGCGTTCTTGATCGCCGTGGCGACGTCCCGCTGGTGCTGGGTGCAGTTACCGGTCACCCGACGGGCACGGATCTTGCCGCGGTCGGAGATGAACTTACGCAGCAGACCGGTGTCCTTGTAGTCGACGTAGGAGATCTTCTCCTGGCAGAAAACGCAAACCTTCTTCTTCGGCTTGCGGGGAGGTGGCTTCGCCATCGTGGTGCTCCTTTATGAGAGCCCCGCTCTCGCGGGAATGGGCGTGTACATGTCCTGGTCTTGCTGTGCGCCCGGCGGACGTCGCGCGCCGCCGGGCGGGGTGGCCCGAACCGGAGCCCGCGGGCCCGGTCGCCTGGCCGGAGTCGGGTTAGAAGGGCGGGTCGTCGGAGTAGCCGCCGCCCCCGCCGCCACCGCCACCGGTGGCCCAGGGGTCGTTGGCGGGAGCGCCGCCGCCGCTCTGCTGGCCGCCGAAGCCGCCGCCGCCCTGCTGCTGGCCGCCGCCGAAGCCGCCGCCATCACCCTGGCCGCCACCGCCGAAGCCGCCGCCGCCCTGGCCACCGCCACCGCCGCCTCCGAAGCCGCCGCCTCCGCCGCCCTGCCGCTGGGTCTTGTTGACCTTCGCGGTGGCGTTGCGCAGCGACGGGCCGACCTCGTCGACCTCGATCTCGAAGACGGTGCGCTTCTCACCCTCGCGCGTCTCGTACGAACGCTGCTTGAGCCGTCCCTGCACGATGACCCGCATGCCGCGCTGCAAGCTCTCGGCGCAGTTCTCGGCCGCCTGCCGCCAGACGTTGCAGGTCAGGAACAGCGATTCGCCGTCCTTCCACTCGCCCGACTGGCGGTCGAAGCTCCGCGGGGTCGAGGCGATGCGGAATGACGCGACCGCCTGGCCGCTCGGGGTGAAACGCAGATTCGGGTCCTCGACGAGGTTCCCGACGATCGTGATTACGGTGTCGCCTGCCATGGGGCTCGCTCCGGCTGGTGTGAGGGCTGAGCCGGGCTCAGTGGACCTCGGGACGGATGACCTTGGTGCGGAGGATCGACTCGCTCAGGTTGAGCTGACGGTCGAGCTCCTTGACCGTGGCAGGCTCAGCCGACAGGTCGACCACCGCGTAGATGCCTTCGGACTTCTTCTGGATGTCGTACGCCAGGCGCCTGCGGCCCCAGACTTCGACCTTCTCGACGCTGCCGCCGCCGTCCTTGACGACCTTCAGGAACGGGTCGAGCGCCGCGTTCGCGGTGCGCTCGTCGATGGCGGGGTCGAGAATCGTCATGAGTTCGTAACGACGCATGCTGTGTCCCTACCTCCTCTGGACTGGTGCGGTCACGGTCTCTCCGTGACAGGAGGGCTCTTGCGTCTCCCGCGGTGGCACCTGATCCGGATTCGCCGGACGCGCCCGCCGCGAGACCGATACAGGCTACCAACTGTCAGCAGCGTACGAGCCGTTTCCACCCCGCCCCACCCCCTCCCGCACACCACGGCACCCCGTCCCTCCGCAAGGACCCCCGGACCAACGCACGCAGCCGACCCCAGCTCCGAAACGGTGACGGACGCAGTCGAACACATGGCAGGCGGACGACCCAGCCAACCGCCGGACCCCGCAACCGACAAGCCGCACGTCCAACCGCGACCCACGCAACCCGCCGCAACGGCAAGCAAACCAACCCGACGCGACCCGGCCCCGGCTCGGCCTGGCGCGTCCCGGCCGACTCCAGGCGGTGCGGCGCGACCCGGTCGACGTGACCCGGTCGACGTGACCCGGTCGACGTGACCCGGTCGACGTGACCCGGTCGACGTGACCCGGTCGACGTGACCCGGTCGGCGCGACGCGATCTGGCGCGGTGCAGTCCGACAAGGGGCGGCCCGGCACGGAGCAACCCGGCACGGCACAGCCCAACGCGGCCCGGCCTGGCGTGCCTGGCGCAGCCCGCCCCGACGCGGCCCAGCCGACCCGAATTGGCCCGGCCTGGCGCGGCCCGCCGACTCGAGCGGTCCAGCGCGCCCTGGTCCGGCGCGACCCAACCCGACAAGACCCGGCCTGGCGTGGCCCGGCGGCAGCCCGGCGCGGCCCGGCAAGGCGCGGCACGATGCCGTCCAGCCCCGCCGACCCGAAGCAGTCCGGGCGGTCCGACGCGCCGCGGCCTGGCCCGGCATGGCCCCATGGCGCGGCATGGCGTGGCATGGGGCGGCCAGCCGACCTGGTGCGGCCCGAAGCGGCCCGACCCGGCGTGATCTGTCGCGATCTGGCGCGGCGCAGCTCGACAGGACGCGGCCCGGTCCGGCCGACCCTGTGCGGCCCGGCCTGGCGTGACCGGGCACGGGGGGGCGGCCTGGCGTGGTCCGGATGCGTGGACGGGCGCGGGGGGCGGGGGCGGGATGCGTGGATGGACGTTGCCGGGCGCGGGCGAGTACGTGCACCCGGCAGCTGCGCCGTGGGCACTGGCCGGTTGGCGGGGGTGGGGCGTGTCAGCGTCTTGCGCCCGTCGGGTGGGTGGATTTGGCGCAGCGCCGGCGTTCCAGCTCGGCCATGATGTCGGCCATGCGGGCTCGCATCCGGGCCGTCTGGGTCGTCAGCAGCGACAACTCCTCGACCAGCTCCGCGTCACCGATGATCCCCAGCTCGCTCTTGTTCATCGCCTCGCCTCCGCTCGGCCGCTCGCGGGCACCTTTCGAAATCATGTTCGACGTTACCGGGTGCCGCCGACATTTTCCGCACGACCGCGCTGGTTGATCTACCGATCCCTTGGGAATCCTCTACCGCACGACCCGTCGGGCCGCAGGCACCGCTTGCGTCGGACGCGCTCGCCACGATCTGGAGGAGGGACCCGATGTCACAGGAGGCAGCCGGGCGCGAGCAGGCCGCCGTCAACGTCGACACAGAACGCCACCCGCTGGAGAACGCGCTGGCGGTGGCGGCCATCACGATCGGGGTGGCGGCCCTGATCCTCGGCTCGATCCCGGCCACGCACTTCTTCGGCGCGCTCGCGGCCGTGATCGGCCTGCCGCTGGCGCTCTACTCCCAGCTCATCTCCGCGACGACCAACGAGCGCTGGCTGAACGTCATCGGAATGGTCACCGCCTTCGTCGGCGGCGGCTTCGCGATCAGCCACGGCGGCTTCGCCTTCTGATCCCATCCCGGCCCGCGCCCGGCTCCCGTCCGGATCCGGGCGTGGATGTCGGACGTCGCGGCTAACCTCGGTGTCATGCGCATCGGAGCCCACGTCGACCAGACCAACCCGCTCGACAACGCGCGTGCCATCGGCGCGGACGTCGTCCAGTTCTTCCTGGGCGATCCGCAGGGTTGGAAGAAGCCCGTCCTGCCCGAGGGCGTCGAGGCGCTGGACGGGTCGGGCGTCGATGTGTACATCCACGCGCCGTACACGATCAACGTGGCGACGTCCAACAACCGGATCCGCATACCCAGCCGCAAGAACCTGACGCAGCAACTGGAGGCGGCCGCGTCGATCGGCGCGAAGGCGCTGATCGTGCACGGCGGGCACGTCCTGAAGGACGACGACCCCGAGCTGGGCTTCGAGAACTGGCGCAAGGTGTTCGAGCGGGTCGAGTGCCCGATCCCGGTCTACATCGAGAACACCGCGGGCGGCGGCAACGCGATGGCGCGGAAGTTCGACCGGATCTCCCGGCTGTGGGAGGTGCTGTCGAGTGTGGACGGCCTCGAAGGCAAGCTCGGCTTCTGCCTCGACACCTGCCACGCGCACGCGGCGGGCGAGGAACTCATCGACGCGGTCGACCGGATCAAGGCCATCACCGGACGCATCGACCTGGTCCACTGCAACGACAGCCGGGACGCGTTCGGCTCGGGTGCCGACCGGCACGCCAACCTCGGCACCGGCAAGATCGACACCGATCTCATCCTGTCGGTGGTCAGGGCGGCGGCCGCGCCCGTCGTCGTGGAGACCCCGGCCGCCGGGCACGCCGACGACATCTCCTGGCTGCGCGCCAACCTGGACTGACCGCCGACCGGCTCGAACCCCACCGGGCCGTCCCGAGCAGGCCGTCCGTCCGTACTTCCAAGCCGCGCTGGCCTCGACTGGGCTGACCTCCACCAACCGGGCCGTTCCCCCCTGGCCGACCTCCGATCAGGCTGCACCCACCTGGGCCGATCTCCAAGCGGGCCGACCATTGGGCCACGCCGACCCCCGTTCGGGCCGACTCCCTGACCGGGCTGAGCCCGGCCGAGCCGGCTGGGCTGAGCCTCGATCGGATCGAATCCCGGCCGGGGTAGTGGTCCTCGGGTGGATTGGATCGGTCCTGCTGGGGCTGACCTCGGACGGGCCGGTCCGGCGCTCGGCTAAGGATCACCGGGAACCGGACTGGATCTTCCAGCATCTAAAAGTGCGAGGATCTTCCTTGTGGTGACGTCGTTCGAACATCGACAGCGTTGACACAGTCCGAATCCCCAGCCCTCAGCGCACGTGCGGCACCCTTGCGACGGCGGGCGCGCGACCGATCGGGAAGCAATGGCACAACCTCCCTACGACCCGTACGGCGGTTACGGGTCGGATCCCTACGGCCAGCACTACCAGCAGCCCCCCGTGCAGCACCACTACTACGGCGGCGGCCCGCCGATAGTCCCGCGCAACAACGGCATGGCGGTGGCCTCGATGGTGCTCGGCATCATCGGCGTCCTGACCTGTGGCGGAGTCGTGTTCTCCGCCGCGGCCGTAATCTTCGGACACGTGGCGCACGGGCAGATCAAGCGCACCGGGGAGGGCGGCGGCGGCATGGCGACCGCCGGGCTCATCCTCGGATACATCTTCGCGCTGCTCGGCCTGATCTACTGGATCGTCATCGTCGGCATCTACGGCGCGGCGATCTGGAGCATCAACCACGACACGTCCACCACGTACTGACGGCTCAGGCGAGCCGGGGGACGCCCGCCACCTCCGCACCTGTGCTCGGCAGGAGCACGGTCATGGGGGTGGGGGTGTCCCGCCACGCCTCGACCGCGTCGGCGAAGACGTCCAGGATCGTCCGGAACGAGGCCTGGTCCGCTTCGGCCAACTCGGCCCACGATTCGTACAGCACCACGTAACCGGCGCAGGCGGGCGCCCAGGACAGGTCGGCCAGACAGTCCTCCAGGGCGTCCCAGTTGCCGCCGAACCATTCGGGGAACGCGAAGACCTCGGCGCACAGCCGTAGGAACGCGTCTTTGTCGCGGACGCGGTGTCCGTCCAGGTGGAACGCGCGCCAGCCGGCCTTCTCGGCCCGTCCCGCCCATCCGGCGCCGCCCGCCGCGCACGGCCCATCCGGAAGCGTCCGCCACTGGTAGACGCCCGGCCTCAGCCGTTCGGCGAGCAGTTCGTCCATCGCCCGGTCCGCGTTCACGGCCTCTCCCGCCCCTTCGGCCTGGCGTGATGCTCGCACACCGGCATCCGTTCCATCCCTTCGCGACGCGCTGACCCGGGTCGATCCTTCTTGGCACGCGCCATCCGTTGACGATTCTCTCTATCCTGGTTACTCTCTTAATTAGAGAGACTCTCCAAGCGAGGTTGTTGCCCGATTCCGGAAGGAAGACCGAGATGGACACCACGCCCACCACCCTCCCCGTCCGCGTCCACAGCCACTACAGGTCGATCAAGAAGCTCGGCTCCTGGACGGAGGCCCGCGCGTTCGAGGTGCGCGGCCGTCGCGGGTCGATCGTCCTCGACCTGCGTTCGCCGCTGATCGGGGACGGCGACATCGAGATCGACGTCGATCTCGACCACGCGATGCTCAAGCTCCTGGTGCCCGAGGACGCGGGCGTCGACCACTGGGACCTGCGCTTCCTCGGCCGGGGCCGCGTCAAGGACTGGACGGGGACCAACGGCGAGGGCCGCCGCGTCGTGATCAGGGGCGAGATGCGGCACGCGGAGATCCGCGTCCACCGCGGCGGGATCGCGATGCTGTCGGCGATGTTCACGCGCGAGTACGTCAAGGACGTGCGGCGCGCCCACCGCGAGGGCGGCTTCCCCACCATCGACGACCCCACGCGTGTCGCCTGACATCGGCGGCTGAGCCTGGGGCGCCCAAGGCACCCGACCCGGATTCGGTTGGACGGCCTGCTCTGGGATACAGCAGGCCGCCCGATACGGAATCCGAAGAGAGCGCGTACGGTCCTCCCCGTACGCGCTCTCTGCTTTACACGCTTT
Organism: Actinomadura terrae; assembly: GCF_022751215.1. Taxonomy (GTDB): domain Bacteria; phylum Actinomycetota; class Actinomycetes; order Streptosporangiales; family Streptosporangiaceae; genus Spirillospora; species Spirillospora terrae. The sequence goes on from NZ_JAICDG010000004.1 coordinate 787,017, forward strand.
CGCGCTTCCACGCTTTCGCGCTCTCGGCGCTTGAGTCTCCACCAAGTGGAGGCCGCAAGGTAAGGGGACATGGACGGCGGCACCCTCTACACGATCGGGGACCTGGCACGGCGGACGGGGCTCTCCGTCCGCACGATCCGGTTCTACTCCGACTCCGGCGTGGTGCCGCCGACCCGCCGGACGGCGGCCGGATACCGGCTGTACGACCCGGCGGCGGCGGCCCGGCTCGACCTGGTCCGGACGCTTCGCGACCTCGGCGTCGACCTCGCGACGATCCAGCGGCTGCTGGCCCGCGAGATCACGGTCGGCGAGGTCGCGGCGGCCCACGCCGACGCGCTGGACGTGCAGATCCGCACGCTCCGGCTGCGCCGGGCCGTGTTGCGGGCCGTCGCCGAGCTCAAGTCCAGTCCCGAGGAGATGGAACTCATGCACAAGCTCGCGAAACTCTCCGCCGAGGAGCGGCGGCGGATCATCACCGATTTCGTCGACGCGTCCTTCGCGGGCCTCGACGTGGACCCCGGCTTCACGGCCAGGATGCGGTCCGCGCTGCCCGAGCTGCCGGACGACCCCGAACCCGAGCAGGTCGACGCCTGGGTGGAGCTGGCCGAACTGGTCGGCGATCCGGATTTCCGCGCGTCCGTGCGGCGAATGGCGGAACAGCACGCGGACTCGACGTCCGAGAAGAACCGGGACCAGGGCGTCTGGGCGGAACTCACCGAACTCACCCGGCAGAAGGTCGGGGAGGCGATCGCGGCGGGCGTCGCACCGGACGCCGCGTCCGCGCGCCCCGTCGTGGACGAATTGGCCAGCGCCTACGCCGCGATGCTGGATGAGCAGGACGGCCCGGAATTCAGGCGGCTCCTGCTGGCCCGGATCGAGGTCGGCAACGACCCGAGGGCCGAGCGCTACTGGCAGTTGCTCGCCATCATCAACGGCTGGCCCGTGCCGCCGACGCTAACGCCCACGTTCGCATGGTTCGTCGAAGCACTACGCGCCTGAACCGCCCGAACCCCCCGAACCTTCTGAAGCGGCTGAGCCGACTGGGGAGGCTGAGGAGGCTGGTCAGAGCGCGGCGACGGCCTCGCGGCGCGGCGCGCGCCACCGGCCCAGGGAGATGACGTCCTGCGCGCCGTCCAGGAAACCCCCGGCGGGGTCGTCCACCCCGTCCGCGCGGACGGGGTCACCGGACGGCCGCAGGATGTCCCACACGACCAGCGACGCCAGCAGCAGAACGGTCACGAAACGTGCCAGCAGAGCGATGCCGTAGACGTCGTGGCTGATCCCGCCCTCCGGCGCGTCCAGGCTGAAAACAGCGGACACCGTGGCACCCAGATCGGATCCCGGTACCTGGCTCGACACCGACAACAAATACCACCAGATACCGAAGAAATAGACGACCTCGCCGAGTTGCCACAGCAGGAACGCCGGGAGCTTGGGACGGGCCAGAACGGCGAGCGGCAGCAGCCACAGCACATACTGCGGCGACCAGACCTTGTTGGGCAGCATGAACGCGACCAGCACGAGGAACATCACCTGGGGGAGCCGTGGACGGCGCGGCGCCGCCAATGTCAGGACGGCGATTCCGGCGGCGAGAACCAGGAACGTGCCCGTGCCGAGCCTGTTGAGATGGTCGGTGTCGTCCAGCCCCTTCATTCCGTGGTCCTGGAGGAAGAAGAAGATCGAGCCCCAGTCGACGCCGCGTTTCTGGCTGAAGGTGTAGAACTCCTTCCAGCCGTCCCAGGCGAAAAGCATGACGGGCAGGTTCACGAGCAGCCACGCGCTGGCCGACCCGGCGAGCATCCGTCCCATCGCGCGCCACTGCCCCGCCCGGACGCACAACAGGACGAGCGGTCCCAGAAACAGCAGCGGATAGAACTTCGCCGCGATCGCGAACCCCAGCATCGCGCCGGCGAGTGCGGGACGGCGCGCCGACCACGCCGCCAGCGCCAGCGCGGACAACGCCACCGCCAGCAGATCCCAGTTGATATAAGCGGTGAGCAGGAGCGCGGGCGACAACGCCACCATCAGCCCGACCCGCAGGGAATTGCGACCCGCCGCGTACGCCGTCGCCAGAACGGCCGCTATCGCGAGCAGCGCGAGCAGGAGCGCGGTGACGTGGTAGAACGCCATCCCCCGGTCGTCCACCCCGAACGGACGGACGAGCCACGCCGCCACCTGCATGAACCCGCCGCTCAGCACCGGGTACTCCACGTGGTGGATATCGGATCCGGCGGTGTCGAACGAGTCGAAGTAGGGGACCTTGCCGTCGTTCAGCCCGCGCACGTAATAGAGCGGGTAGACGTCGGTGTAGCAGGCGCGTGTCGTCGTCTTCAGGAAGTCGAACTTCGTCGTCGCGCACGGTTGTTTCTGTAGCCAGCCCAGGGCGCACACAAGGGCCGTCACGCCGGTGAGGACGGGGACCAGCCGCACCAGTCGCCCGCGTCCGTCCGCCCCATCGCTGCCGGTGTCGGCGGTGGACATACCGAGCCTTTCCGAAGACGACATGGACAGCAGACTATTGGTCGACCACCGGCGCCCGCGCCCGCCGCGAACGTCCAGACAAGAAAGCGGCCCAGAACCCGTACGGGTTCTGGGCCGCTCCTCCAGCGATCGTCAGGGGTTCGGGCGCGTGGGGGTCTCTTCCTTGCACCTCGGGTGGTCCTGGTGGCCCCGCTGGCACCACCATTCGATGTCCGGCCCGTTGGGCGGCATATCGGGGTCGCAGCCGAGCGGCATCCCGAACTGGTCGCACGGCACCTTCGTGGTCGGCGGCTTGGTCGTCGGCGAGATCGTCGGGGTGGGCGACTGCGACTCGCACGGACGGCCGTTCGGCGTCTGCGGCCGCTCCTGACCTGGCCGGTTCGGGGTGCAGGTCGGCGAGGTCGTCGGCGTCGGCGAGGTCGTCGGCGAGGTCGTCGGCTTCGGCGCGGCCCACGGCGCGATGCTGCCGCCGTTGACGGGCGCGCCGAACTGGGCGATCTCCTTGCCCTCCAGCGCCTTCGTCATGAAGAGCCTGAACACCTTGGCCGGGACGGTACCACCGTAGATCTGGCTGTAGCCGCCGATACCGACCAGCGACTGCCGCACCTTGCGCTTGTCCTCGCGCCACATCGCGACCGAGGTCGCCAGCTGCGGGGTGTATCCGACGAACCATGCCGACTTGTTCTGGTCGGTGGTACCGGTCTTGCCCGCCACCGGGCGCGCGCCGAGGCTCGCGGCCTTACCGGTACCGGTCGTGACGACCGCGCGCATCGCCGACGTCGCGTCCCGCGCGACGCCTGTCGAGAACGCCCGGTCGCCCTTGCCGTCGTCCTTGTCCCACGGCAGCCGGACGCGCTTGCCGTTCCGGTCGACGATCTTGGCGATCACGTGCGGGCGGTGGTGCACGCCCTCCGCCGCGAACGTCGAGTAGACCGAGGCCATCGTGAGCGGGCTGGCGTTGATGACACCGAGCGGGAGGCTGGTGTAGCCGCTCTTCAGGTCGTCGGTGTCGGCCGGCATGCCCATCTTGATCGCCATGTCGGCGACCTTGTCGAGGCCGACCTTCTGCCCCAGCTCGACGTACGCCGTGTTGATGGACTGCGCCGTCATCTCCTTGAGGTTGTAGACGCCGTTCTCACCCTTGCTGTCGTTCGTGAACGGCGCCCCGTTGATGACCCTGCGATAGCTGCCGTCCATGGTGGTCTGGAGGCTGACCCCCTGGTTCAGCGCCGTCGCCAGCACGATCGGCTTGAACGACGACCCCGGCTGGACGGCGCCCTGGAAGGAGTCGTCGTACTGCTGCTTGGCGTAGTCCGGGCCTCCGTAGGCGGCCACGACGCCGCCCGTGGCCGGGTCGATCGAGGTGAGCCCGAAGTGGATGTCCTTCCCCAGGTTGGACTCCTTCTTGACCTGGTTGACCACGGTGGCGGTGTAGTCCTGGAGCTCCCGGTCGAAGGTGGTCGTGATCTTCAGACCGCCGGTCTCGACGTCCTGCTTGCTGATCTTGAGCTGCTCCAGCTCCGCCATGACCCGGGCCTGCATGTACCCGACCTGGGGGCCGCCCTTGACGTCGCTCCACGCCTTCTGGGTCTTCGGGAACTTCGCCGCCGCGTGCTGGGCGGAGGTGATCCAGCCTTCCTTCTCCATCCCGTTCAGGACGTAGTTCCAGCGCTGGACCAGCGCCTGCTTGGCCGGGTTGGACTCCTGGCCGTAGGACACGAAGTAGTACGGCCGCTGGATCATCGCGGCCAGCATCGCCGCCTGGGACACGTCGAGGTGGTCGACGGTCGTGTGGAAGTAGGCGCGGGACGCGGCCTGGATGCCGTACGCCGAACGCCCGAACGCGACGGTGTTGAGGTAGAGCTCCAGGATCTTCTTCTTGTCGTACTCCTGGCCCGCGCGGATGGAGATCAGGATCTCCTTCAGCTTGCGGCTGATCGTGCGGTCCTGGCTGAGCCCCTGGAAGTAGTTGCGGGCGAGCTGCTGGGTGATCGTCGAGCCGCCCTCGACGTCACCGCCGGTCGCCGCCTTGAACAGCGCGCGCGCGACGCCGGTCGGCGAGATGCCCGGCTCGTGCCAGAAGTTGCGGTCCTCCGCGGCGAGCACGGCGTTCTGCACGACCGGCGGGACCTTCGAGAGCGGGATGCTCTCGCGGTGCGTGCCGATCCGGGCGAACGCCGTCCCGTCCTTGTAGGAGATCACCGACTCCTGCTGGACGGCTTCCTGCTGCGCCTCGTCCGGGATCGGGGTGTTCTGGTAGGCGACGAAGACCAGCGTGGCCGCGCCGAGCACCAGCACCGTGAAGACGGCGAGCACGATCTTCCAGGACGGGACGTACCGCCGCCAGCCGGTCTTCTTCGGCTTGCCGGCCCGCTTGCCGCGCCGTCCGCGTCCGCCGTCCCCGGGACCTCCGGGACCGCCCGGACCGCTGGGTCCGCCGCGCCCACCCGGACCACCGGGGCCACCGGGACCGCCCGGCCCTCCGGGGCCTCCCGGACCGGTGCGCACAGCGTTGGGGGCATGGCGGCGAGGGCCGGGAGCACCACCGCGCGGGGGGGCCGCGCCGCGTCCGCCGGGTCTCGGGCCCGGACGGGCGACCCGGCCTGGCATCGGCGAACCGGCCTGCGCGCCACCACGCGGCGCGCCACCGCGGGGCACGCCGCCTCGGGGGGCAGCACCGGGGGGCCCACCAGCGGGGGGGACGGCACCGCGCGGTGCACCGCCGGGCGGCACGGCGCCGGACGCGCCCGGCGCGGCAGGACGGGGGGAGCCCCTCCGGCCCGGGCTGTCTCCGTATTCCGGTCCGTATCGGCTTGGGTTACTCACGCGACCTCATCACTGGGGTACGGCTGTGCGTCGTCCGAGAGTACTGCTCGTGTGGAGGCGTGGGGGTCAGTGGTGCAAGGTCCGCAGCGCCCCGAGAAGCCGGACAAATTGGATCTTGCCAGGTCGGCGCGGTTCGTCGGGACCGTTCCCATACACACACCGCTCCGGACGCGGGAACGGATGGACTCCCGAGCGGGCGCGGAGGCGTGCGCGGGCGTCGTCCATGGCCCATGTCGCATGCCTCCGTCCATCGCCATCGGTTCATGTCCATCCGTTCGTCCATGTCGTTCATCCATGCGGTTCGTTCGCGTGTGACGACGTCGCACGACATCCCACGCGTTGCCGGACGGCGTCCCGGACGCCGTCGCGGCTGCCCTCGCGTGCGTTGTCGCGTGCGTCGTCGCATGCGTTTTCCCGTGCGTCGGCTCGTGCTTCGTCGCCTGCGCCGCCGCGTGACTTCATTCGCGCGGCCTGACGAGAAGGGATGTCATGCCCTCCGAGTTGGGCCAGCCGCCTCCGCCCGGGAAGCCGCCTCCGCCGGGTCCGCCGCCGCCTCTGCGGCAGGCCGGATCGCCGTTGTGCATGTTGCACCACCAGCGCGGCGGCGGATTGCTCGGCGGCTTGTTCGGATCGCAGTTGCCGCCCTCGGGGAATGGCGACTGGCACGGCGGCTTGTCACCGTCGCCGTCGTCACCATCGTCGCCGTCGTCGCCCTGGCAGCGCGGGTCGAAATCGCCGACCGGGGTGTCGCACCACGGCGGCCTGCCGTCGTGCTTCTTCTTTTTCTTGACCGGAGGCTTGGCCCACTTCTGGACGATGCCGCTCCAGACCGGGGGCGGGAACGCCTTGGCCTCCATCGTCCTCGTCGCGTCCGCCATATAGCTGCGCCAGATCCGCGCCGGGATCGTCCCGCCCTGGACCTCGCCCACGCCCGGCAGGATGAGGGACTTCTTCTTCCCGTCCGGACCCGTCGCGTCGTTGTAGAGCGTCACCGCCGTCGACATCTGCGGAACGTAACCGACGAACCACGTCGCGACATTGCGGTCGGTGGTGCCCGTCTTGCCCGCGGCGGCCCTTCCGTCGGGCAGCGCCGCCGCCGTCGCCGTGCCGCCCCTGATGACCTGCTGCATCGCGTAGGTGGCGTCCGCCGCGACCTTCGGGTCGAAGACGCGGTGCGACTCGTACTTCGGCTTCAGCCGCATCGTCTTGTTGTCGGTCATCTTGACGTTGCGGATCACGTGCGGCTGGTGATAGACCCCGCCGTTCGCGAATGCCGCGTACCCGACCGCCTGCTCGATCGGACGAATGTTGTTCACGCCCAGCGCGAGGTTGATGCAGCAGGAGTGCGGCTTCAACAGGTCGGGCGCGATGCCCGCGTCCGTCTCGGTCTTGATGACCTCCTGGATGCCGACCTTGCCCATGAGCTGGAGGAACGCGGTGTTCACCGAGTCCTGTGTCGCCTTGATCAGGTCGATCGCGGGACCCTCATTGTGGCTGTTCGGAACAACGGTGGCGTTCGGCGTGCCCTTCGGCACGACATTGCCCTTCGGGTCGATCGGCGTCATCGACCGCCCCTCGACCAGGCTCTTCAGGCTGAATCCCTGTTTGAGCGCCGTCGCCAGCACATACGGCTTCATCGCCGACCCGGCCTGCGCCGACCCCGACCACACGTTGTCGAACGCCTGCGAGAGATAGTCGGGCCCGCCATAGAACGCGACGACCTCGCCGTTCGCCGAGTTCACCGACACCAGCCCCACGCGAATCTTCTTCTTCGCGAGCCGCTTCGGATTCACCTGCGGGACGGTGTGCTCGGCCGCCTGCCGCGCCTGCTCCATCTTCTTCTTGTCGAACGTCGTGTAAACGCGCAGGCCCTTGGTCGTCAGTTCCTTGTTGTCGACCCCCTGGCGGCGCAACTCCTCCTTGGCCCGCATCAGCATGTAGCCGCGCTGGCCGCTGTAGAGCTGGTCGCCCGTTCCCGCCTCGTGAATCTTCGGCAGCTTCGCCATGTACCGGTCGGCGTCCGCCTGGCTGAGCTTCTTCATCGAGACCAGACCGCGGAGCGTGTACTGGTACCGCCCGGTCAGCCACGCCCGGTTCGCCTTCTCGCCCGGGTCGCGGTTCGGGTTCTGAATGATCCCGCCCAGCACGGCCGCCTGGTCGGGGGTCAGCTTCCACACGTCCCTCCCGAAGTACTCGCGGGAGGCCGCCTGGATACCGTAGGTGTCACGGCCGAAGTAAATGGTGTTCAGGTAGAGCTTGAGGATCTCGTCCTTGGAATGCTTGTCCTCCAGCTTCAACGAGATGAACAGCTCCCTGAACTTCCGGTCCATCGTCCGGTTGGTCGGGTCGGAGTAGTAGTTCTTCGCGAGCTGCTGCGTGATCGTGGACCCACCGCCCGACCCGCCGGTCAGGTTCGCCCACACCGCCCGCGTCGTCCCCTTGACCGAGAACCCGGGGTCGGTGCGGAAGCTCCGGTTCTCCGCCGCCAGCACCGAGTCCTGGACGATCGGCGGTATCTGCTTCAACTCGACGCTCTGCCGCTTCTTGCCGATCCTTCCGATCTCGCTCCTGCCATCGCTGTAGTAGAAGATCGACGCCTGGTCCTCCACACCCGCCACCGTCGGCTCGGCGGGCGTCGGCGTGTTCGCGTACGCGACCCAGATCAACGTCACGAAGCTGGCGAACCCCAGCACGCAGACACCGGCGACGAGCTTCCACGAGGGGATGAACCGCCGCCATCCCGTATTGCGCGACCGGAAGTGATCGAGGAACGTCCGCTTCCGACCGGGCGGCCTGCCGGGCCCGCCCGGACCGCCGGGCCCACCGGGCCCTCCAGGACCACCCGGGCCAAGGGGACCTCCGGGTCCGCTGGGGCTGGCCACCGTGCCCATGCGCCTACGTCCAGGAGCACTGGTCTTCTTGAGGCCCGGCACGCTGAGCTTGGAAAGCCGTCCCTTGACCCCGCCCAGCCCACCGGCGACCCCGGCTCCACCACTGGCCGGTGCACCCATCCCGAACTGAGCCCCGCCCTGAGGCCCGCCGAACCCACCAGGAGCACCGGGTCCCGCCACACCACCGGGCCCAGCAGAAGGCACGCCCGGACCACCAAACCCACCAGGCCCGCCAGGGCCCACAGGAATACCAAACCCACCAGGACTGCCGGGACCACCAGGCGCACCGGGGCCTCTCGGAGCATTGCCTCCAGGCGGCACCGCAGGAGCATTCAGCCCGTTGGGCCCACCAAAACCGCCAGCTCCACCACCCGCGCCACCCGGTGTCGGGCCACCCATCGGCCCAACACCGTTCAACCCACCAATATCACCAACGGTATTAGCAACATCACTTTGAGCGGCATGAGCGGGACCACCCGAGCCGCCCGGAAGATCGGTCGGCCAGATATCGGACGATCCCAAAACACCCGTCTCACCGGAACCACCGGGAGAGCCGCCCTGCTGGAACCCGCCCGGCCCCCTGGGAGAAGCGCCCGGTGCGCCCATGTGGCCGGAAGCAAGCGGGTCCTCGCCCGGGGGAGTGCCGGGCGGAGGGCCGAAGATGGCGGTCGCGTCCGGCTCGGGAGCACCGCTCCCCGCAGAGGGAGGGACACCGAAGGGGCCTGGACTGGAGGACGCACCGCCTGGGGAGGGCGGACTGTCGTCCTGGCTCGCCTCAACTTGGGCATCCGGACTTTCCGGGACATCTGAGCGGCCGAGACGGGGGACCTGCTGCCCGCCCGGCCACTGCGACCCGGACTCCGGTCGGGGCTGGCTTGGATTACTCACGAGACCTCATCGACAGGGGGGACAAACGGCTCGTATGCCGTCCGAAGGGTACTGTGCGGGCTGGTGAGCGGGGGGAGCGCTGTTCACGCCGAGACGTCGTTCTGGCTGGTCAACGCCCTCGCGGACGGCGCGGTCGGCGGCTTCCTCCTTGGTCGTCTACCGCTCGGGGCTCTGCTCCCCGTGGCCGAGGACATACGACATGGCCAGATGGTTCCAGGCGCAACTTTGGCATACTTCCACCACATACACCCTGAATTCTCCGTATTCGCGATCCATCTCGGCCAGCTCGGCGGTAACCTTCACGCGCCCTGCGTAACGTCCCAGCTCGTCCCCGTACACGTAGGTCACGTGGGTGAGGCGCTCGCGTTCGCAGACCGGGCAGGGCTTGTCCGTGGGTTCGCCGTGGCACTTGGCCGCACGGAGGAGATAGGGGTGCGCGTCGCACGCGTCGTCCCTGGTGACGGAGCCGGATCTCAGCTCGGCCAGCGCGGCCCGCTTCGCCAGCCCGTAGTCGACCACGAGCCTCGGTCTCATCGGTGGCTTCGACCCCGCATGGCAGCAGGGTAAGCCCGGCCCCGGCCGCCCCGGTAGATCATCGCGGCGAGGTTATCCACAGAACCCCGTTCCACTTCCCTGGCCCACCCGCGCCCCCGACCATGGAACGACCGGACAACAACCACCCTGGTCAGGGGCGCCACTCGACCCCTGGACCCCCCGTTTCGGACGCCACCAAACCCCACCCAGGGGAGGGTCTCCAGTGCTGGACTTGCCAGGACGACCGCCCGTACGTATCTTTGCGATGTATCGAAGCGATACATTCACTCGATACATCGAACTGAGACATCGGCACTGCGGAAGCGGGAATCGAGATGGCGGGCAAGAAGGGCGCGGGCGTGCTGGAGCTCGCCGTGCTCGGCCTGCTGCACGAATCCCCCATGCACGGCTACGAGCTGCGCAAGCGGCTCAACACGTTGCTGGGCATGTTCCGCGCCTTCTCCTACGGCTCGCTCTACCCGTGCCTCAAGCAGCTCCTCACCAACGGGCTGATCATGGAGGACCGGCCGGAGGAGCCGAACACGGCGCTGGCGTTGCAGAGCCGCCGCTCAAAGATCGTCTACAAGCTCACCGCCGACGGCAAGGAGCGGCTCCAGCAGCTCCTCACCGAGGCGGGTCCGGCGTCCTGGGAGGACGAGGGGTTCGGCGTGCACTTCGCCTTCTTCTCGCACACCCGCGCCGATGTCCGGCTGAGGATCCTCGAAGGTCGCCGCAGCCGACTGGAGGAGCGCCTGGAGAGCGTCCGCGCCGCCCTGGCACGCACGCGCGAACGGGTCGACTCCTACACCCTCGAGCTACAGAACCACGGGCTCGAATCCGTCGAACGCGAGGTCAGATGGCTCAACGAGCTCATCGGGCGCGAGCGGGCGGAGCAGGAACAACAAGCAAGATCATCTTCGCAAACTAATCAGGACATGCCTCGGGACAACGGCCGCTGACCCGCGGCCCGGTGCCTTCGGGGTCGGGTGAAGAAAACACCACATGTTCCGCTAAGAGAGAAGGAGCAACCGGATGGGTTCGGTGCGCGTAGCCATCGTGGGTGTGGGCAACTGCGCCTCTTCGCTCGTCCAGGGTGTCGAGTTCTACAAGGACGCGGCCCCCGAGACGCGAGTCCCCGGCCTCATGCACGTGCAGTTCGGCGACTACCACGTGGGCGACGTCGAGTTCGTCGCGGCGTTCGACGTGGATGCCAAGAAGGTCGGGATGGACCTGTCCGAGGCCATCCACGCCAGCGAGAACAACACGATCAAGTTCGCCGACGTCCCGCCGACCGGCGTGATCGTCCAGCGCGGCCACACTTTCGACGGCCTCGGCGAGTACTACCTCGACATGGTCGAGGAGTCCGACGCCACCCCGGTCGACGTGGTGCAGGCGCTGAAGGACGCGCAGGTCGACGTGCTGGTGTCCTACCTGCCCGTGGGTTCGGAGGAGGCCGACCGCTTCTATGCCCAGTGCGCGATCGACGCCAAGGTCGCGTTCGTGAACGCGCTGCCGGTGTTCATCGCCAGCGACCCCGAGTGGGCCCAGAAGTTCACCGACGCCGGCGTCCCGATCGTCGGCGACGACATCAAGTCCCAGGTCGGCGCGACCATCACCCACCGCGTGATGGCCAAGCTGTTCGAGGACCGCGGCGTTGAGCTGCTGCGCACCTACCAGCTCAACTTCGGCGGCAACATGGACTTCATGAACATGCTGGAGCGCAAGCGCCTCCAGTCCAAGAAGATCTCCAAGACCCAGTCGGTCACCTCGCAGATCCCGCACGAGATGGCCAAGGCCGACGTCCACATCGGCCCGTCCGACCACGTGCCGTGGCTGGACGACCGCAAGTGGGCCTACGTCCGCCTGGAGGGCAAGTCGTTCGGCGACACCCCCCTCAACCTGGAGTACAAGCTCGAGGTCTGGGACTCCCCGAACTCCGCCGGCGTCATCATCGACGCCGTCCGCGCCGCCAAGATCGCCAAGGACCGCGGCATCGGCGGCCCGATCCTGTCGGCCAGCTCCTACTTCATGAAGTCGCCGCCGGAGCAGTACAACGACGACCAGGCCCGCGAGGCCGTCGAGAAGTTCATCCGCGGCGAAGTGGACCGCTGACCAAGCCCACACCCTTCAGATGGCGGCCTGACACAACGTCAGGCCGCCATCGCCGTCTCACACACCCCCACGCGCCCCTCCCCAAGCCGCCAGCCCAGACAAGCCTCCCCCGCGCAGCCGAAGAGACGCAGCACGCCCTGGCCCGCAACCACCACAAACACGCCCACCCCAAGCCCTCGCCCCAGAAGGCACCGCCCCACACCGCGCGGCCGTCCAGACCCTCGCCCGCAGACGCCCCAAGCCCCGGCACCGGGCGCGTCCAGGCCTCTTACCCAGGGCATCCCAGGCCTCGGCACCCGAGCGCGTCCAGACCCGGACCTGGGGTCCACGCCTCTCACTCAGGGACGGGCCCAGGGCCTTGGCACCCAAGGGCGCGCATACCCCGCGCCCGAGGCGTCCAGAGATCGCACCCGGAGGTGCCCACGCCTCCCACCCCGGCGCGTCCAGACCTCGCACTCGGCGGAGCCCCGCGCCTCGCACCCCGGCGCGTCCAAGTCCCGCCCCCGGGGGGATCCAGGCACTCGCTTGGGGACGCCCCAGGCCTCGACACCCGGGCGCGTCCAGGGCTCACCCCCGGGCCTCCGGGGCCCCTCACTTAGGGGCATCCACGCCTCGCATCCCGGAGGCGTCCAGACCTCCTAGTTGGGGCCCCCAGGCCTCGGCAACCCCGGGGCGTCCGGGGCTTGCGCTTCGCGGCGCCCCACGCCTCGGCCCCCAGGGGCGTCCGCGCCCCACATCTCGGGGGCGTCCAGGCCGCGTACTCGGAGACGCCCCGGGCCTCGTCCCCCCGAGGGCGCTCAAGTCTCTCCCTCGGCGGAACCCCAGGTCTTGCATCCCGAGGGACTCCCGCCCGGGCCGGCGCGTCCAGACCCCGGACCGGGGGTCCACGTCTCTCACTCGGGGGCGGCCTCAGGGCCTTGGCACCCGAGGGCGCCCATGCCCCGCGCCCGAGGCATCCAGAGACCGCACCCGGAGACACTTCACGCCTCGCTTACGGGGATGTCTAGCCCTCTAACTCGGGGACGCCCCGAGCCCCAGCACCCGGGCACCTCCGCGCCCCGAGGCGTCCAGGCCCCTCACGCGGGTACATCCACGCCTGGCACCTCGGAGACGTCTAGCCCTTCCCTCGGCGGTCGCACCCGGGCACGTCCACGCCTCGCACCAGGGCGCACCGGGGGGCGGTCCAAGCCCCCGCTCGGGGACGCCCCAGGCCTCGGCATCGGGCGCGTCCAGTGCTCGACCCTGGGGCGTTCGGGTCCCTCGCCTAGGGGCGCCCCAGCCCTCGGCACCCGAGAGCACTTAGGCCTCTCCCTCGGCGGGGCCCCCAGGCCTTGGCACCCGAGAGCGCCCATGCTCCGCAGCCCCGGGACGTCCAGAGCCTGCAACCGGTGACATCCACGCCTCGCCCGCAGGAACGTCCAGCCCTCTCACTCGGGGACGCTCCAGGGCCTCGGCACCCGGGCACCTCCACGCCCCGCACCCCGGCGCGTCCAGACCCCGCACCCGGGGAGCGTCCACGCCTTGCACCCTGGGGCGTTCAGACCCCTCACTCAGGGGCACCCCAGCCCTCGGCGCCCAAGGGCGTCCAGGCCCCTCGCTCGGGGATGCCCAGGCCTCGGCACCCGGGCACGTCCAAGGGTCGCACTGCGGGGACGTCTACGGCCCCGCACCCCGAGGCATCCAGGGATCGCGCTCGGAAACACCCACGCCTCGCACCTCGGGGGCGTCCAAGCCTCTCTCTTGGCGGAGCTCCAAGCCGCGGCACCCGAGGGCCTCCAAGCCCCCGCACCCCGAGGCGTGCAGGCCCCTCCCACGGGTACATCCACGCTGGACCTCGGAGACGTCCAGCCCTCCCCTGGGCGGAGCCCCAGCCCCCCGAAGGCCTCCACGTCTCTCACCCGAGGACGCTCCAGGCCTCGGCACTCGAGCACGTCCAGGGCTCACTCCGGGGCCTCCAGGCCCCTCACTCAGGAGCGTCCACGCCTGGTCGCCCGGAGGCGTCCAGGCCCTCGCTCCCAGACGCCCGTGCCTCGGCACCCGGGCGCGCGTCCAGGGCTTTCCCTCGGCGGAGCCCCAGGCCTCGCCACCCGAAGGCGCTCCGAGCCTCGGCACCCGAGGACGGACACGCCCCGCCTTCCGAGGCGTCCAGAGATCGCAGCCGGAGGTGCCCACGCCTCTCACTCCGGCGCGTCCAGACCTCGCACTCGGCGGAGCCTCGCACCCCGGCACCCTGGGCACGTCCACGTTTCGCACCCCGGCGCCCAGGCCCCACACCCGGGGGGCGCCTCAGGCTCTCGCTCGGGGACGCCCGGGCCACGGCACCAGGCGCGTCCAGGCCCTCACTCGGGAAATTTACGCCTCGCATCTCGGGGACGTTCACCCGTTTCCCTCGGCTTCCCCTCGGCGGAGCCCCAGGCCTTGGCACCCGAAGGCCTCCACGGCCCAGACCCCGGCGCGTCCGCGCCCACACCTCGGGGGTCCAGGCCCCTCACTCGAGGCGTCCAGGCCTCTCCCTCGGCGGAGCCCACTTGACACCAAGGGCTCGACGCCCCGCGCCCTGGGGCATCCGCGCCCCGCGCCTCAGGACGTCCAGGCCCCTCGCTCGGGGACGCCCCAGGCCTTCGGCACCTGGGCACCTTTAAGGCTCGACCCCGGGGACATCCACGGCCCCCCACCTCGGGGACGTGCAGCCCTCTCACTCGGCGGCCCCACACCCCGGCACCCGGGTACGTCCACACCCTGCACCCCGGCGCGTCCAGGTCCGCACTCGGCGGCGTCCAAGCCCGCGCTCGGGGGCGTCCCGAGCCCCGGCACCGGGGCGCGTCCAGGGCTCGCACCCCGGGGCGTTCAGGCCTCTCACCCAGGGGCGCCGCAGCCCTCGGCCGCCAAGGGCGCTTAGGCCTCTCCCTCGGCGGAACTCCAGGGCTTGGCACCCAAGGGCCTCCCGTTCCGCCACCCCGGCACGTCCAGGCCCCGCACCGAGGGTCCACGCGTCTCAATCAGGTACACCCAGGGCCTTGGCACCCGAGGGCGCCCATGCCCGGCCCCGGGGCATCCGCGCCCCGCGCCTCAGGGCGTCCAGGCCCCTCGCTCGGGGACGCCCCAGGCCGCGGCACCCGGGCACGTCCACGCCCCGCAACCCGGCGCGTCCAGGTCCCGCAACCGGGGACGTCCCAAGCCCCGGCACCGGGGCGCGTCCAGGGCTCACACCCCGGACATTCAGGCCTCTCACCCAGGGGCGCCCCAGCCTTCGGCACCCGAGGGCGTCCCAGGCCTTGCCACCCGAAAGCCTCCATGCCCTGCCGCCCCGGCGCGTCCAAACCCCGGACCGGCGGTCCACGCCTCTCACTCGGGACGCCCCAGGGCCTTGGCACCCAAGGGCGCCCATGCCCCGCGCCCGAGGCGTCCATAGACCGCACCCGGAGACATCCACGCCTCGCTCGCGGGGACGTCCAGCCCTCCCCCTCGGCAGAGCCCCAGGCCTTGACACCCGAAGGGCCTCCACCCCCCGCACCCCGACGCGCCCACACTCCACACCTCGGGGGCGTCCAGGCCCCTACTCGGGGACGCCCCGAGCCTCGGCACCCGGGCACGTCCAGGGCTCTCCCTCGGCAGAGCCCCTAGCCGCGGCACCCGAAGGCCTTCACTCCCCGTACCCCTGGGACGTCCAGACCCTGCACCACGGGGCGGCCAGGCCTCTCCCCGAAGATGCCCCGAGCCTCGGCCCCCCGAGGACGCCCACGCCTCGCAACCCCGGCGCATCCAGGTCCCCGTTCCCCGGAGGCGCCCAGGCCCTCGCTCGGGGACGCCCCAGGCCTCGGCAGCGGGCGGGTCCAGGGCTCGCACCCCGAGGCGTCCAGTCCCCTCACTCGGGAACATCGACGCCTCGCACCTCGGGGACGTCCAGCCCTCCCCCTCGGCAGAGCCCCAAGCCGCGGCACCCGAAGGCCTCCACGCCCCGCGCCCCGGCGCGTCCGCGCCCCAACCTCAAGGGCGTCCATGCCCCTCACTCGAGGACACCCCCAGGCCTGACACCCGGGCGTGCCCAGGCTCGCACCGCGGGGACGGCCACGGGCCCGCATCCCGAGGCGTCCAGAGATCGCACCCGGGGATATCCACGCCTCGCACCTCGGGGACGTCCAGGCCTCTCACTTGGCGGAGCCCCAAGCCGCGGCACCCGAGGGCCTCCACTCCGCGCACTCCGGAGGCGTCCACGCCCCTCACTCGGCGGACCTCAGGCCTCGGGCGACCTGGGCGCCTCCACGCCCCGCGCCCCGGGGCGTCCCAGGGATCGCACCGGAGGACATCCACGCCTCGCGCCCGGGGGGCGGCCAGCCCTCTCACTCGGCAACGCCCCAGGCCTCGGCACCCGAGCGCCTCCACGCCCCGCGCCGCGAGGCATGCAGGGAACGCACCCGGGGACGCCCCAGGCCTCGCACCCCGGGGGACGTCCAGGCCTCTGATCGGTGGAGCCCCAAGGCTCGGCGCCCGGGCCGTCCGGGGTTCGCACCCCGGGCCCGGCAGGGACCGCGCTCGGGCGTCCAAACACGCCGGTCATCGGGTTGAAGCAGCAGACTCCCGAAAGACTGCTGCGCCTGACGGCCTGCGGTCAGGCGAGCAAGGGGGCGTCACCGCCACAAGAGAATGCGGACGGTCATCAACCGGCGCAAATATAAGTGGCGCCTTCATCGACTCCACCCGCGCCTGGGGCATGTCCCGGAGACATGGCGCGGAGCGTCTCCGAGGAACCTCTTGCTTCTCACCTGACTGATTCGGGCACGTTCCTCGTCTTTGTGGCTTACACAGCGCCACTCGACGAGGTCGTTCCCTTGCGTTCAGCCCATGGCGCTTGGCTGAAGAACCTCATTTCGCGGCGGGTATAGCTCGTGGCGGGACGCCAGGTCCCGCTGATCGGCGGCGTCTGTCTCGCCGACGACATGGCGGTCGAGAGCTCGACCGCGTCTTGGCCGCAGATCCATGCGTCCTCAACGGGGTCGCCGGCCACAGCGTTACGGAGTTCGCGCCTTTGCTGGTCGCAAGCGGTCTGAAAGCCTCTAGGGCGAGGCCGTGTCGTAGATCCGGCTCCTGATCTCGGGTGGCGGAGTCGTCACGTGCTCTGAACGAGGAGTTGCTGAGGCGGCACGATCTGACCTATGCGGAGTGGGCACAGCCACGGTTGTGCTCGGCCGTACTGCGGCGGGGCGGGGCGGTCGATCGGTGATCACCAGGGTCTTCTTCCGGATGCGCACCATCGCGCCGTCGCGTGATCTGCCTCGGTGTGGTCGTTGGGCGGACTGCGGGCGGGCCTGGTTCGTGTCAACCGGCCAGGTGGGCCAGGTCAGGGATGTGCGCGGCGGCGATCCGGGGCTTGGCCGGGGGCTGGAGGAGGAAGAGCTGCTTGTCCAGTCGCTCCATCTCGCCGCCTCGGCCGCAGATCAGCCCGGCGCAGAAGTCCACCACCTGCCTGGCGACGTCGTCGCTCAACTGGGTGAGGTCCATGATCACGGGGTCACCCTTGCGGAAGAAGTGCCCGATGTGGAGCACCTCGTTGTAGTCCTTGGGACTGAGCGTTCTGATCACGGGTCAAGTCTGCCCACGCCGCCGTGGAGTGCAAGGCCCCATCCGTG
This sequence comes from Actinomadura terrae, assembly GCF_022751215.1. GTDB lineage: Bacteria > Actinomycetota > Actinomycetes > Streptosporangiales > Streptosporangiaceae > Spirillospora > Spirillospora terrae. The sequence goes on from NZ_JAICDG010000004.1 coordinate 804,376, forward strand.
GCGGGCGGCCGGCCTCAGGACGATGTGGTGTAGCCGCGAGCTTTCGCCTATCCCCGTGCTGCCGTAGCGGCGCGGCGCGGGCTTCGTTCGCTGCCCGCTACTGGGGGTGTGAAGAGGGCACCTGGCGTGGGACGTGGCGGTGGAGTGGCTTGCGGACGCCTTTGCCGGATGCGGGGTTCGCAGGGCTTGAGCTGGGTGGTGTGTTTGGGGGCGGACGGCGCTCAAGGGTGGTCCTGGGCATTTCGGGGCGCGTGTCTCGATCGGTGGCGGACGTTTCCTTCCGGGCGGGACGAATCACAGGCGTTTTCGGGGGCCGGGTCGGCGCTGCCGCAGGTCAGCGTGCCTGAGTGGGGGCGTTCCTTCGGGTCTGATCACAATGTGTCAAAAGGGCGTGCTGGCAGTGGACATCACCCTGTCAGGACGTCCTTACTTCTGTAGAGCTCGTAGAGGAAAACGGCGATGTAGCGGCTCTTTGTCACGCTCTGGCCCTACTGTGACACCGCCGGTGATTGCGCGCCCGCTTCCGAGGACCGAGTGGAGGACGTTATGGCACGCGAGGTGATCAAGGTGACGGCCGGGCTCGCCGGGCTCGCGGTCGGGTTAACGGCCTGTGGCGGAGGGGAGAGCGCTTCGGGGGCGGACGGGCCGCCCCGGCAGGGCGGGACGTTGCGCGTCGTCGGGTCGTCCGACGTCGAGCATCTCGACACGGCGTCGGTGGCCAGCGTGGGCGCGTACGGGCTCGCGCGGATCTACGCGCGGACGCTGTTCGGGAGCCGCGCGTCCAACGACTTCGCCGAGACCGTGCCCGTGCGGCCCGATGTCGCGGCGCGTGTTCCGACGCGGGAGAACGGCGACGTCAGCGAGGACGGACGTACCTACACGGTGCGGCTGCGCGGCGACGTCCTGTGGAACACGCGTCCGGCGCGGGCCGTGACGGCGGGGGACTTCGTGCGCGGGTTCAAGCGGCTGTGCAACCCCGCGTCGCCTTCCGTCGGCAAGAGCTACTACATCTCGACGATCAAGGGCATGGACGGCTTCTGCCGGGGGTTCGGGGGCGTCGACGGCAGGGACGCCAGAGCCATCGCCGCATATCAGAACCAGCACGACATCGAGGGCGTACAGCCCAAGGACGACCGGACGCTGGTGTTCGAGCTGAAGAGCCCGGCCAGCGACTTCCTGAACCTGCTCGGCCTGCCGTTCACCGCGGCCGCGCCACGGGAGTACGACGGGTACCTACCGGACGGGCAGGAGCTCCGGCAGCACACGATCTCCGACGGGCCCTACCAGATCACCGAGTACCGACCGGGCGCGTCGTACCTGCTCAGCCGGAACCCGGTGTGGCGGCAGAACACCGATCCGCTGCGCGAGCGGCATGTGGACAAGATCCAGATCACGCTCGGGCAGGACTCCCCCGAGACCGTCCAGCAGCAGATCGAGCAGGGGGCGGCCGACCTCGCGTGGGACCAGCCCGTCCCGACGCAGGCGATCCCGCGGCTGCGCGACGATCCGAGGTTCGCGGTTCGGGACACGCCGAACAACAGCCCCTACCTGGTGTTCAACACGCGCAGCCCGAACAACGGCGGCGCGCTCGGCAACCGGGAGGTCAGGCGCGCGCTGGAGTACGCCGTCGACCGCAGCGCGCTCATCAAGATCGTTGGCGGGCCGTCGATCGCGCAGCCGCTGCACACCGTGATCCCGCCGGGGAACGCCGGGTACGCCCCGTCCGACCCCTATCCGACGCCGGGCGGATCGGGTGATCCGGCACGATGTCGCGACTTGATCGGAAAGGCCGGACATTCGGGGCTCACCCTGAAGTTTCCGTATCGCACCAACAGCGTCCACAAGCTGATCGCGCAGTCGCTCCAGCAGAACCTCGCGGCCTGCGGCGTCCGGGCCGACCTCGTCGCCGACACCGGCGGATCGTTCTACTCCAGCACGATCGCCACGCCCGCGAAGGCCCGCGAAGGGCAGTGGGACATCGCCGCTCCCGGCTGGACGCCCGACTGGTACGGCAACAACGGCCGCTCGATCATCCAGCCGCTGTTTGACGGCCGCACCTACGGCCCGAACTCCACCAACTACGGCGGCTACGACAATCCACAGGTCAGCAAGTTGATCGACGCGGCGCTCACCGCGCCCGACCCGGCCCGCGCGGACGGGTTCTGGCGGCTCGCCGACCAGCAGATCATGGCGGACGCCGCGATCGTCCCGCTGCTCAACCGGGCGCACACGATCTTCCGTTCGGCGCGTGTCCGCGGTGCGAGGTTCCTCCCGACGGCCGCCGGTTACGACTACACCCGGCTCTGGCTCGCCGAGGATTGATCGACGGCGGGCACCGTCTGCGGCGGAGGACGGTCGCACGTCCGTGGCGAAGAGTGGTCAGTCGTCTGCGCTGGAGAAGCGCTTGGCGAGTTCGCGGTGTTTGTCCGCGGCCAGTTTCGCCTGTTCCGAGGTGATGGTCGAGCCCGGCATGCGGCCCAGGTGTTCGACCTCGTCCGCGAAACGCAGGTGCTCGGCCTGGGCGTGCTCGCGGCAGGCGAGGCAGGTGACGCTGTCGGGACGCGGGGAGGTCATCGCATACGGCACCCGCAGGCCGCAGCCGGTTCTGACCAAACTCGGCAGGTCTGCGGCCAGGCCGAACGCGGAGGCCATCAGGTCGCGGACGGCGGCGCTGCGGCGGACCACCGCGGACTCCACATGGATGTGCGGATCGTCCCCGGCCATCTGCCCTCCCTCGCCCCGGCGCGGGGCGTAGGACGAGTCTGCCACGTGCGCCATGCGGCTCACAGAGCTTGAACTCCTCGCGGAACGGTCCGAAACGTCCAGCGTGGTAGGTCGCGCAGGCGGGGGGCACGGGCCCGAGGACGAATAGGGTGATCGCGTGAGGGCTGGGGAGTTGCGGCGGATCCTGCGGGGTCGGAACTTCCGGCGCCTGTACGCGACGCGGCTGACCTCGCAGCTCACCGACGGGTTGTTCCAGGTCGCGCTGGCCGGTTACGTGTTCTTCTCGCCGGAGCGGCAGGCCACGGCGGGGGAGGCCGCGGCGGCGTTCGCGGTGACGCTGCTGCCGTACTCGGCGCTCGGCCCGTTCGCGGGGGTGTTCATCGACCGGTGGCAGCGGCGGCAGATCCTGCTGTGGACGCCGATCCTGCGCGCCGTCCTGGTGCTGCTGGTCGGGGGGCTGGTCGCGGCGGGCCAGGACGGTCTGGTGTTCTTCCTCGTGGTGCTCGTCGTGCTCGGCGTCAACCGGTTCTTCCTCGCGGCGCTGTCGGCGGCGCTCCCGCACGTGGTGCGGCGCGACCAACTGGTCACGGCGAATGCCTTCGCGGTCACGTCCGGGACGGTGATCGCGTTCACCGGCGCCGGCCTCGGCTACCTGCTCCGGCGCGTGCTCGGCGGCGGGACGCAGGGGACGGCGCTGATCCTCGCGTGCGCCGCCGTGCTGTTCCTCGCCGCCGGGGCGACCGCGACGACGCTGCCCCGGCTGCTGCTCGGCCCGCACCCGTCCGACGAGGCCGTTCCCGGGAAGGCGACGGTGCGGGTCGGGGAGGCGCTGGGCGGGGTGATCGGCGGCCTGGCGGACGGCGCGCGGCACATCGCGGGGCGGCGGCAGGCGGCGCTCGCGCTCGCGGCGATCTCGTTCCACCGGCTGCTCTACGGCGTCATCCTGATCATGACGTTGCTGCTGTGCCGCAACCACTTCACCGAGAGCGCGGACGCGGGGCTCACGTCGTTCGCGGTCATGCTCGGGGTCTCGGGCGCCGGATACTTCGCCGCAGCCGTGATCACACCGGCGGTGGTGCGGCGGATCAGCAAACCGGCGTGGGTCACGTTGCTGCTGGTGGCGGCGGGGGCGAGCCTGCTGGCCTTCGGGCCGGCGTTCGCGGAACCGGCGTGGGCGGCCGGCTCGTTCGCGCTCGGGGTCGTGTCGCAGGGGGTCAAGCTGTGCGTCGACACGACGCTCCAGGAGTCCATCGACGACGCGTACCGCGGCCGGGTCTTCGCCGTCTACGACATGCTCTTCAACGCGACGTTCGCCGCGTCGGCGGCGGCGGCCGCGTCCTGGCTGCCCTCCGACGGCCGCGCCCGGCTCACGCTCATCATCGTGATCATCGCGTACGCGGCCGGGGCGGGCGCCTACTGGGCGGGCGCCTCCCGCGTCCGCGGCCCCGTCACCGTCCCGTAAGGGGTCAGAGGGACTCGGCGATCGCGGTCATCGCCGCTGCGATGTGGGTCGTCTCGTCCTCGGTGCAGACGTAGGGGGGCATGGCGTAGATCAGCTTGCCGAAGGGGCGGAGCCAGACGCCGTGGTCCATCGCGACGTCCTGGACGGCCTGGACGTCGACCGGTTCGCGTGCCTCGATGACGCCGATCGCGCCGAGCACGCGGACGTCCGCGACGCCCGGCAGGTCGGCCGCGGGGGAGAGTTCGCTGGTGAGGATCGCCTCGATCGTGTCGACCTCGTCCCGCCAGTCGCGGGAGAGCAGGAGCTCGATCGACGCCGACGCCACGGCCGCGGCCAGCGGGTTCGCCATGTACGTCGGCCCGTGCATGAGGACGCCCGCCTCACCGGAGGTGATGACGTGGGCGACGCGGTCGGTGCACAGGGTCGCGGCCATCGTCATGTATCCGCCGGTCAGGGCCTTGCCGAGGCACATGATGTCGGGCGCGACCTCGGCGTGGTCGCAGCCCCACAGCTCCCCCGTCCGGCCGAAACCGGTGGCGATCTCGTCCAGGACGAGGAGCAGGCCGTGCTCGTCGGCGATCTCGCGCAGCGCCCGCAGGTACTCGGGGGCGTAGAAGCGCATGCCGCCCGCGCCCTGCACGATCGGCTCGACGATGATCCCGGCGAGTTCGTGCGCGTGCGCGGCGGCGAGGGCGGACAGTTCGTCCAGGTACGCCTGGTCGGGGGCGGCGGAGTAGCCGAGCGGGGGCGACGGCGCGAAGACGTGCCGGGCGAGGACGTCGTTGAAGATGTGGTGCATGCCGTTGACCGGGTCGCAGACGGCCATGTCGCCGAACGTGTCGCCGTGGTAGCCGCCCCTGATCGTGAGCAGCCGGTGCCGTTCGGGGCGTCCCTGCGAGCGCCAGTACTGCAACGTCATCTTGATCGCGACCTCGACCGCGACCGAGCCGGAGTCGGCGAAGAAGATCTTGGTGAGCGGCTCGGGGGTGAGCCCGACCAGCGTCTCGGCGAGCCGGACGGCGGCCGGGTGCGTGATCCCGCCGAACATGACGTGGGCCATCTTGCCGAGCTGCGCGGTGACGGCGGCGTTCAGGCGCGGGTGGTTGTAGCCGTGGACGGCGGCCCACCAGGACGACATGCCGTCGATCAACTCGGTGCCGTCGGCGAGCGTCAGCCGCACGCCGTCCGCCGACACGACCGGGTAGACGGGGACGGTCGCCGGGATCGGCGCGTAGGGGTGCCAGATGTGCTCGCGGTCGAACGCCAGCATCCGTTCGGTCTCCGTCGGGCTCATCCGCCCGAGCTGCAACGGGATCACGCCTCACCCTCCCCGAGCACGCCCTCGGCGGCGGCCCATCGGCGCAGTTCGGCGGCGGCGGCGTCCTTGCCGATCATGCCCTGGTCGAGGCGCAGCTCCAGCAGGAACTTGTAGGCGCGGCCGACCAGGGGCCCCGGGGCGATGCCGAGGATCTCCTGGATCTCGTTGCCGTCGATCTCCGGACGTATCGCCGCCAGCTCCTCCTCCTGCGCGAGCCGGTCGATCCGGACCTCAAGATCATCATAGGTGCGGCGGAGCCGGTCGGCCTTGCGCTTGTTGCGCGTGGTGCAGTCGGCGCGGGTGAGCTTGTGCAGGCGGGCGAGCAGCGGACCGGCGTCGCGCACGTACCGGCGGACGGCGGAGTCCGTCCACTCGCCGGTGCCGTAGCCGTGGAACCGCAGATGCAGCTCCACCAGGCGCGACACGTCCGAGATGGTGTCCTTGGGGTAGCGCAGCGCGGTCAGCCGCTTGCGGGTCATCTTCGCGCCGACGACCTCGTGGTGGTGGAAGGAGACGCGACCGCCCGGCTCGAAGCGGCGCGTGCGCGGCTTGCCGACGTCGTGCAGCAGCGCCGCGAGCCGCAGGACGAGGTCGGGGCCGTCCTCCTCCTGCGCGATCGCCTGCTCCAGGACGATCAGCGAGTGCTCGTAGACGTCCTTGTGCCGGTGGTGCTCGTCGATCTCCAGCCGGAGTTTCGGCAGCTCGGGCAGGACGTGCTCGGCGAGCCCGGTGTCGACGAGCAGCGCCAGGCCCTGCCTCGGGTGGAGGCCGCAGAGCAGCTTGGACAGCTCGTCCCTGACCCGCTCGGCGGAGACGATCTCGATGCGTCCCGACATGTCGGTCATCGCCGCGATGACGTCGGGCGCGACCGTGAAGCCGAGCTGGGACGCGAACCGGGCCGCGCGCATCATCCGCAGCGGATCGTCGCTGAAGGAGTCCTCGGGGCGGCCGGGCGTCCGCAGCACCTTGCGCTGGAGATCGGTCAGGCCGCCGAAGGGGTCGACGAACTCGTAGCCGGGGAGCCGCGCGGCCATGGCGTTCACGGCGAAGTCGCGCCGGCGCAGGTCCTCGACGAGGGACGTGCCGTAGGAGACGCTCGGCTTGCGCGACTTCGGGTCGTAGGACTCGCTGCGGTAGGTCGTGATCTCCAGCTCGACGCCGTCCTTGCGGAGGCCGACGGTGCCGAACTCGATGCCGATCGTCCAGACCGCGTCCGCCCAGCCGTCGATGATCTCCAGAATCCGCTCGGGCGGCGCGTCGGTGGTGAGGTCGACGTCCTTGGTCGGACGGCGCAGCAGCGCGTCCCGGACGGGCCCGCCGACCAGTGCCAGCTCGTACCCGGCCGCCGCGAACCGGCCGCCGAGCTCGTCGGCGACGGGCGCGATCTTGCGGAGCAGCTCGGCGATCGCGGCGCGGCGCGGCGGCGAGGGCTCGGGGGAGACGTTCTGGTTGGGCACGGCCATCGAGCGTATTTCCTTGGTAAGCGAGCTGACAAAGGACTTTCGGGCGGTTCCAGGGGTGCGCGCCGGAGCCCTTCCGGTGGCCCCGGCCAGGGCGCCGCACGGCTCGTGCGGGTCGTCGCCCGGTCGTCGCCCCGGTGATCGCGCGGTCCGGAGACCGTCCGAAGGAGGACGCGGGCTCTTCACATGGCGCGAACCCCGAGTTACGTTCTGGACACCCCGATGACGCCGGCGCGATCGCCGTGAGCCTCCCCCACGACAACGGTAGCGGGATCCGGTGGTCCACGGTCCGCCGCGGGTGCGGCACAGAGCATTCCAGGGGTCAGCGGGTCGTTCTATGACAGGTGGGGCGATTTCCCCATCATCGGAAAGGTCAGGTCGGGGGGTCGGCGGGGGAGTCCCCGCGGTACGGAGCCGGTCATGAAGGACGCCCTCGCCATCCACCGCGCGCTGCTCGAACGGGAGATCGCGCACGAGATCGTGCGCCTGCCCGTCGCGATCGCGCGCGCGGACGAGCTGCCCGGGGCGCTCGGCCTCCCGGCGGACCGGTGCCTGGCGACCCGCGTCTACGCCTGCGTCCACTCCTCTGACGGCGCCTTCCGGGGGCGCCGCTTCCTGACCGGGGTGATCGTCGCGGCGGGCCGCCGTCCGGCCGCCGAGGCGGTGCGGGTCGCCGCGGGTGCCCGGCTGATCCGGCCGGCCCGCGCCGACCTGATCAACTCCGTCACCGAGTACGCGGCGGGGCTCGTCTGCCCGCTGCTCCTACCGGGCTCGATGCCGCTGCTGATCGACCGGCGCCTGGTGGACGATCTTCCCGGCGACGAGGTCGTGTACACGGCGACCGGCGAACCGTCCACCGCGCTCGGGATTCGGGGACGGTCGCTCTACAGGCTCTGCCAAGCCAAACCAGTCGACCTCTTCCCCTCCGCGCGGGACGGCTCGGAACCCGGTTCCGCTACGTCGGATGCGCCGGAGGCCTCACCACGAGACGGCCCGGGCTTCTCGACGCGGGACGAGCGAGGCTTCTCGACGTCGAAGGACGGAGCCGAGCCGGGCTGGGCGCGGGCCGTCCGGTCGGCTGTTTTGTGGGGACGTGGGGGTGTCAGAGTGGATTGTCCGAAACACCCATTGGCGGGTCGTCCGCCGAGCCGTCGGACGCGGTCGGCGACGGGTATCGCCAGGTTTCCCTCATCCCGGGAGCCACTTCTGGAAATCTGGCGTGGCGGTTTGGCATCCGGACGACCAGAATCCTTGCCACAGGTGGGCGGGAAGGTCTGATGGGCCCTATGTCGGGACTACCATCGGGGCCGTGGTGCGGGAAAACGACCCCCGCCGTCCCGAGGCGGCCCCGGCGGGCGGCCCTTGGGCGGACGTGGCGTGAGAACGGTCAAACGCGCGGTCGCGCTGGCCGCTCTCCTGCCCTGCATCATGACGGCGCCGACGATCACGGCCCCCGCCGGAGCGTCCCACCTCCAGGCGCCCCAGACCACGACGTCCCAACCGGAGGCCTCCCAGCCGGAGGCGCTCGCGCAGCCGGATCACCAACTCCCCCCGGACCAGGGACGGGCGCGCGCGCAGGTCGGCCTGGGGTTGACGAAGGTGAGCCCGAAGACCGTCCGGGAGAACTCGCGGATCGAACTCGCCGGCGTGGCCCAGAACCGTTCGGGGCACGAACTCTCGGGGCTGACGATCCGGATGCGGTACCGGCAGCAGCCGATCACGAGCCGCGGCGAGCTGGACCAGATCGCGGCCGGGCAGCCGTCGGCCCTGCCCGGGTACGGCCGCGCGGTCCCGCTTCCCCAGGCCGCCGCGTCCGGGGGCAGGCAGAACTGGGCGTTTCGGACCACGACGAAGTCCCTCGGGCTGCGGGCCCCGGGCGGCGCGCCGGGCGTCTACCCGGTGGGCGTCGAGGTGCTGAACTCCGCCCAGCAGGTCGTGGGCGGCATGACGACATTCCTGACCTTCGCCCCGAAGACCGCGAACTACAAGAAGGTCGCGGTCGGCTGGGTCTGGCCGCTGATCGATCGGCAGCACCGCGCGAACGACCGGACGTTCCTGGACGACCAGCTCCGCAAGGACGTCGCGGCCGGCGGCCGGCTGAACGGGCTCGTCAGCGCCGCCGCGACGACCGACACCCCGATCACCTGGGGAATCGACCCCGCGCTGCTGGACGACGTCCGGCAGATGTCCGAGCACGACTACGCGGTGAAGGCGCCGGGGGCGAAGCCGGGCGGCGACAAGCGCAAGAGCGCCGAGGCGGCCGCCTGGCTGAGCACGCTGAAGCAGGCGACGAAGGGCGACCCCTACTTCACCGTCCCGTATGCGGACCCGGACGTCCTGGCGCTGGTCCGGCACAAGATGACGCGCGACGTCCAGATCGGCTACGACCCGAGGAACACCGGTCTCGTGTCGCGGGAGCTCGGACGTCCGGCCGACGCCCACATCGCGTGGCCCGCGCTGGGCCTCGCCGGTCCGGACACCCTCGACCTGCTCGCGAAGCTCGCCCTGAAACAGGGCGGGTCCTTCCTGATGAGCAGCCAGCACTTCCAGCCGCCGCCGACGGGCGGGCCGTCGAACGCGGTCACGACGATCCCGACGTCCACCCAGGGCACCAAGAAGGCCCTGCTCTACGACGACAAGCTCAACGAGATCGTCAGCAGCCCGTCGCGGTCGTCCTACAGCGCGCTGCTGACCGAGCAGCGCTTCCTCGCCGAGACCGCGATGATCGCCGGGGAGACGCCGAACGTCCAGCGCGCCGTGATCGTCGCTCCGGACCGGAACTGGAACCCCGCCCCCGGACTCGCCCGGAACCTGCTGTACCTCAGCGGCCACTCGCCGTGGCTGAGCCCGACGGCGCTCGGCAAGTTCGAAACGGCGCAACCGCAGACCCGGACGTTCAACGGCGTCGGACAGAAGTACGAGCGGTACGAGCTCGGCCTCCCCTACCTCAGCCAGGTCCGGAACATCGCCCGGCGCGCCGCGTCCTTCCAGGCCGTGCTGGTCCCCCCGGTCACCATCTCCTACGAGCGCGCCCTGCTCCGCGCGGAGTCGACGTCCTGGCGCTCCCACGGCGAACGCGCGAAACGCGCCAGAGACGAGCTTTCGGACGAACTCGCCCGGGAGATGGACAAGGTCCGGATCGTCACCACCAAGAACAGACGCGCGAACATGGCGGGCAGCTCCGGACGGCTGCCCGTGACCGTCGAGAACAAGCTGCGCGGGCAGCGGGTCAAGGTGCGGCTCAGCGCCACCTCGGCCAACAGCGCCAAGCTCCGGCTCGGACGGCTCGGCCCGGACGAGGAGATCATCGAACTCCGGCCGGGCGAGGTCGTCCAGCGCTGGATCCCGGCCCAGGCGGCAGGAAACGGCAACTTCCCCGTTCACCTGCAACTGGAGATCCCCGAATCGAACGGCAGAAGGTTCGGCAAGGGCGTGGACATCACCGTCCGCACCACCGGGTATGGGCGTCTCGCCCTCCTCATCACGAGCGGCGGACTTGCCGTACTCTTCGTGGGCGTCGGAGTGCGGGCCATCAGAGCAAGGCGCCGCCGGAAATCGGAGGCAGCCGGTGTCGGGTCGACCGGAATGGGACCAGCAACACCCGGAGGACCAGGGAGCGGATTCCCCGGCCCCGACTTCCCCGGGCCAGCAGGCCCAGCCGGACCCATGGGCCCCGCAGACCCCTCCGGCCCCGGCCCCTCCGGCTCAGGCCCCGGCCCCGCAGGCCCCTCCGGACCCTCGGGCCCCTCGCAACCCTCGAACCCCTCCGGGCCCGCCGCGGCGTCCGGCCCCCGCGCCGAACCCTGGCCAGGCCCCCTACCAGGGATATCCGACCCCGCCTTCCCAGAATCAGCCGGGCGGACAGGGCACGCCCATGGGCCGTCCTCCGGCCTACCCGGCGACGCCGCCCCAGGCTCCGGGCCGTCCGCAACCCCCGCGCCGAACGGAACAGAACCCGGGCTGGACGCCTCCGCCGGCCCAGGGGCGTCCGCAGAATCCTGGACGTCCTCCTGGTCAGAACCGGCCGAACCAGCCCCAGGGACGCCCAGGACAGGGTCCGCCCCAAGGACGCCCGGGTCAGGGCCCGCCCGCCGGGCCCCCGCAGGGCCCGCAGGCTCCTCGGACCCCAGGGCCACGACCCCAGAACCCATCGAGGCCGGGTCCGGGCGGGAACCAGCAGAACTGGATACCTCCTTCAACACCGGAGCCTGGTGGACGAGCGACACCACCGGGTCGTCCGGGGCAGGCGCCTCCCCCGAACCAGGGCTACCCGGGACAGATGGGTGGCCAAGCGCCGAACCAGGGCCACCCGGGGCGAGTAGCTGGCCAAGCTCCGAACCAAGCGCACCGTGGGCCGAGGGGTGGCCAAGCTCCGAACCAAGGCCGTCCGGGGCAGATGGGCGGCCAAGCTCCGAATCAAAACTATCCGGGACAGAGGCCTGGACAAGCTCCGAACCAGGGCCGTCCAGGACAGATGGGTGGACAAGGCCCGAACCAGGGCTTCCCGGGCCCACAGGCCCCGGGACGGCAGACCCCGGGCCCGCGATCGACGAATTCCCCCGGACACCGGAACCCGGTCCACCCCCCTCCGGCGGGCGGCCCACCGGCAAACATCGCGGCGAGGACCGCGACTGACTTCCCGGTGCCGGGCCGTCCGTCGTCGGAGACCGTCGTGGACGTCCCGCCCGGGGGAGACGACGAAAAGGGCGGCGCGTCCGGCATCCTGAAGTCGGGCGCGGTGATGGCCATAGGCACGCTCGCGTCCCGCGTCACCGGCTTCCTGCGCACCGCCATGCTCGTCGCCGCCCTCGGCGTCGGCGCGCTGGCGGACGCCTACAACACCGCGAACACCGTCCCGTTCATCGTCTACGACCTGCTGCTCGGCGGCGTCCTGACCGCCGTGGTCGTACCGCTGATCGTCCGCGCGCGCGAACGCGACCCCGCCTACGGCGACCGCTACGAGCAGCGCCTGTTCACCCTGGCCGTCCTAGGCCTCGCGCTGATCACCGTCGTCGCGGTGCTGCTCGGCCCCGTCTTCATCTCGATCTACGGCGGCGCGATGGAGGGCGAGCAGCGCGACCTCGCCGTCCTGTTCGCGCGCCTCTTCGCCGTGCAGATCTTCTTCCTCGGCGTCAGCGCGTTCTCCGGAGCGATCCTCAACACCCGCAAGCGGTTCGGCGCCCCGATGTGGGCGCCGGTGCTCAACAACATCGTGATCTGCGGGACGGCCGGCGCGTTCCTGCTGGTCAGCACCGGAACGGTCACGCCCGGCTCGATCACGGGCGCCGAGGTGACCCTCCTCGCGGGCGGCACCATCGGCGGCATGGCGCTCCAGACCCTGGCGCTCTGGCCGTCCCTGCGCGGCTCCGGCTTCCGCTGGCGTCCCCGCCTCGACTTCCGCAAGGGCGAACTCGGCCAGATGGGCCGCATGGCCGTCTGGACGCTCAGCTACGTCATCATCACCCAGGTCGGATTCGCGGTCACGACGTCCCTCGGCAACGCGGCCGGCGTCCTCGGCCGCAAGGAGCACCTCGGCGACGTCGGATACACCCCCTACTTCAACGCCTACCAGCTCTTCCAGCTCCCCTACGCGATCATCGGCGTCTCGGTGATCACCGCCCTGCTGCCCCGGATGAGCGAGCACGCCGCCGCGAACCGGATGGGCGAGGTCCGCGACGACTTCTCCAGCGGCCTCCGCCTCTGCTCAGTGATCATCCTGCCCGCCGCCGCCCTGATGGCGACGCTCGCCGGCGAGATCACCACCGTCCTGTTCGCACACGGCCAGACCACCGCCTCCAACGCCCAGGTCATCGCGAACGTCCTGGAGATGTTCTCGATCGCCCTCGTCCCGTTCGCCGCGTACCAGCTCATGCTGCGCGTCTTCTACGCCATGCAGGACACCCGCACCCCCGCCTTCGTCAGCATCGCCGTCGTCATCACCAACATCACCATGGCCTTCGCCGCCTACAAGACCCTGCCCACCGACAAGATCATCGTGGGCATCGCCGCCGGTTTCGCCCTGGCCCAGACGGTGGGCGCCTTCGTCGGCTGGGCCATCCTCCGCCGCCGCCTGGGCGGCATGGACGGCCGCCGCATCGCCCTCACCTACCTCAAGCTGGCCGTGGCCATCTGGCCCCTGGTCGGCTTCGCCTACGCCATCCACGCCGTGGTGGACGCGGCCCTGGGCGAAGGCCTCCTCCCCGGCCTGGCAACCCTGGTAGTAGGCAGCGCCGGAGGCGGCATCCTCTACCTGCTCTTCGCCAAACTCCTCCGGGTCGGCGAAGTCCAGACAATGCTCACCACCATCTCCTCCCGAATCCCAGGCCGCTAACCACCCCGCAAACCGCAAAAGCACCAAGCACCAGCACGCCAGGCCGCCCGACCAGAACAGCAACCACACGACCAAGCAGCCCAGCGAGCCAACGCATCACCAAGGCCCACCTACCGACTGATTCAGCAGGGCAGTAAGCCGATCGAGCAGTACGGCGGGCCGAGGAATCTGGGCGATCGAGCAGCGCAGCGCGCCAACGGAGCAGAACGGCGGCCGCCAAACAGAGCCGCAGGACGAAAAGCGGGATCTACTGAGCGGGACACCCGCCGACCAGGCGCGCCGCGCGTGGGACCCGCAAGCGTGGGCGAAGCCGGAGGCGCTGGGGGTGGACGAGGTCCGCGAGCGGGTGCCCGGCCGGTGAACGCGAACGCCGAACCCTCCCCGTTTGCGCGTCGATCACCGAGCGGTCCCCGCTGTGGCACGACGGCCGATAGACCAAGTCAGCAGAATGGCGAGGGGCCGCAAAATCGGGCCGTTGGTCGCTTGGGCAGGGCAGCGGGACAACCGACAGCGACGGTTGCCGACAGCGCGAGCGCCGGGACGCCAGAACCGGGGCCACGGAGCCGAGGCTGCGAGTAGGGCGGTGAGCCGGGCGACGGGCCGGCGGGTGATAGTGCGGTGAGCGACAGGGCGACAGGGCGACAGGGCGACTGAGCGACAGGGCGGCGGATGGCGGGACGGCGGATGGCGGGACGGCGGGCCGCGAAGCGGCAGCCGACGGGGCCTTGAGCGACGGGGGCGGTGAGCGACCGGGCGGCGGGCGATGGAGCGGGGCGGCAGATCACGGAGCAGCGGGCGACAAGGCGCGCGGCGAGCGGCGGATGGGGGACGGCGGGCGGCGGAGCGGCACACGTCGGGGCCGGTGAGCGACAGGGCGGGCGGCGCGCGGCAGATGACGGGACGGTGAGCGACAGGGCGGCGGGCGATGGTGCGGGGCAACTGATGACGGGGCGGCGGGCGACAGCGCGAGCGGCGCGCGGCGGATGGCGGGACGGCGGGCTGCACGCGTCGGGGCGGCGAATGAGGAGGCGGCGGGCGACGGGCGGCGGATGGCGGGACGGGCGGGACGGCGGAGTAGCGGACGGCGGGGCGGCGGATGACGGACCGGGGGTGACAAGGCGATCGGCGAGCGGTGCGCGGCGGATGGCGGGAGGACGGACGGTGGGGCGGCGGGGCAGCGCGCGTCGGGCTGGCGGGCAACAGGACGGCGGACGACAGGACGGGCCGCGCGCGGCGGATGGCGGGAGGGCGGGCGGCGCAGCGGCACGCGGCGGGGCAGTGAGCGGCGGGGCGGCGTGCGGCGGGGCGGCGAATGATGGGACGGCGGGCTGCGGGGACGGCGGGCGGGGCGAGGGCGGGCGGGGCGACGGCGGATGGCGGTGGGGGGCGGTGGGCCGCGGTTGGGTGGGCGGCGGGGTGGTGGGGGTGGGGGAGGGACCGGTGGGGTTTGGGTGGGTGGTTGGTTGGGGCGTGTTCGTTGGGGGTGGGGTGGGTCAGGTGATCAAATGTGCTGGAAGGGTGGCTGGTCGGTTACCGGGTCCGGGCTGGTTGGTAAAGCGAGGCAAAGTACACAGGACGCGCGGCGATAAGGAGGCCACTCGTGCGAGTAGCCACTACCATGTGGGGGACTACGGCTTGCGGGGCGACACCCTGGGGAACGCAAAGAGGAGGGTCGGAGGCGTAAGCTGCCACGCCACGAACATGGGATCTGACCACCTGTGCAGGACGCTGCCTTGAGCACGTCAGTCATCGAGCCCGGCACACGTCTCGCCGGCCGCTACCGGCTTGAAAAGCGCATCAACGATTCGGGCGGATCGGCGCTTTGGAAGGCCATCGACGAGATCCTTGCCCGGGCCGTCGCCGTCCGCACGTTCGATCCCGAGTTCCCCCGCGTCGGCGAGGTCGTCACCTCGGCGCGCGCCGCCAGCCGGCTCACCGATCCGCGTCTGACCCAGGTGTTCGACGCCGACGACAGTGGTGAGAGCGCCTATGTCGTGAGCGAGTGGGTCGTCGGCGAGACGCTGGAGCAGATGCTCGGCAAGGCGCCGCTGGAGCCTGGACGCGCCGCGACGTTGCTGTACGAGGCGGCCGAGGCGATGGCCGCCGCGCACGCCGCCGGGTTGGCCCACCTGTGCCTCACCCCCCGTGACCTCGTCTGGACGACCGGCGGCACCGTCAAGCTCCTCGGTGTCGCCACCGACGCCGTGCTCGGCGACCGCTACGCCGACGACCCGGCGGCCGAGGACGTTCGCGGGCTCGGCCGCATGCTGTACGCGGCGCTCACCGCCCACTGGCCGGGCGACGAGGGTTCCGACCTGCCGCCCGCTCCCCAGGTCGGCGGCGTGCCCCAGGCTCCCCGGCAGGTACAGGCCGGGATCTCGCACGCGGTCGACGCGATCGTCTGCCGTTGCCTCGGCCTCGGCGAGGCCGAGCCGCTCACCACCCCCGCCGACCTGGCCAAGGCGTTGCGCGGTGTGCCGCGCACGCCGTTGCCGCTGTTCGCGGGCCTCGGCAACTCCCCGCCGCCGCCTCCGCGTCCCGCCCCGGTGGCCCCGCCGGCGCACAAGCACGCGGCGCCTCCGCCAGCCGGCCCGGCTCCCGCACGCCAGCGCCAGCATGCTGCCACCCGACCGGCCGCGCAGATCCCGGAACCGCGGGCCCGGGCCGAGCACGGCAACACCATGCCGCCCGCGCCCACCGCCCCGGCCGACGCCACGACGGGCATGCCGCGGCGTCCCGCCAACCGCGCGCTCCTCGGCGTCGCCGCCGCCGCGCTGACGGTCATCGTCGGCCTCGGCGCCTGGGCGCTCACCGACAAGGACTCGGGCCACGAGCCCAAGGGCGCCGGCGTCACCGATCCGAACAAGACGTCCGCGCCCCCCAAGCCGAGCGTGAGCAAGCTGGCCGTCCAGAACGTGACCGGTTTCGAGAAGCCGGTCGGCGGCCACCACGACCAGGCGTTCCAGCGGAACACCGATCTGGTCGTCGACGGGAAGCCGGGCACGACCTGGGAGACCCAGAGCTACGCCGACACCGAGTTCGGCAACTACTCCAGGGGCATCGGCGTCGTGCTCAACATGGGACGACCGGTCAAGATCTCCGGCATCAAGGTCCACACGCCCGAGGTCGGCGGCGTCCTACAGGTCAAGATCGGCAATTCGCCGTCCGGCGACCTGCGTCCCGTCGGCCGACAAGCGGGGACCGGCGGCGAACTGACGTTCTCCGTGAGCCCGCAGGTCTCCGGACAGTACATCCTCGTGTGGTTCACCAAGCTTCCCTCCTCGCTCAAGGGCAAGATCGGCGAAATCGCCGTCTACGGCACGGCGAGCTGACCGCCTCCGGCCCCTGATGGCCCAGCTCATAACCCGGCTCCCCCACTGACTCGGCACGCTTCTCTAACTCCGCTCCCACCTCCTCATTTCCGATCACTCCCGCTCTTCATGGGTTCGCCCCGCTCACCTACCCTGTGGCCTCCTCGAAGTCGGAGGGATGGATCTCGGGCCGGCAGGGTGCCCAGGCCCGCCCGAACCCGCTACGTTCATGGTCGAATATCTGCGTCGGCAAGAAAAGTGGAACGTCGTTCTGTGGATAAGCCGGGGCCGGGGGGCGTCATCCGGTGGAACAGGGCGTTCCCAGGACTGGGCAAGGGAACGGACGGGGGTCGCGAGCTGTGACGTGGAGTGGCGCTTGTCGGTATCGTGCCTGTAAACGGAACATCCCCTCCCCCCAGGAATCTGTGGTGTCTACCCCAGCAGCCGCGGCCGGTCGCGTAAGCCCGGCAACGACCGGGCAGCCCGGGCGTCCAGGACGAGAAAGCGGTCGCTCATGGCGTCGGTGAGCATGCGTCGTGTGGACGAGATGCCTGACAAGGAGCTCCTGGCCAGGCACGCCGAGGGGGACCCGCATGCGTTCGCCGAGCTGGTGCACCGGCACCGCGACCGCATGTGGGCGGTCGCGCTGCGGACGCTCGGCGACCCGGAGGAGGCGGCGGACGCCCTACAGGACGCGTGCCTTTCGGCGTTCCGCGCCGCCGCGCGCTTCCGTGGCGACGCGGCCGTCACCACGTGGCTGCACCGGATCGTCGTCAACGCGTGCCTCGACCGGATCAGGCGGAAGTCCGTCCGGCCCGCGACGCCGATGGGCGATGACGCGACGTTCGACGCCATCGCGCCGAAGATGCCCGACCCGACGGACGCGCACGGCGTGTCCCTTGACGTCCACAAGGCCCTCCTGCACCTGCCGTACGAGCAGCGTGCGGCGCTCGTCCTCGTGGACATGATGGGGTATTCGGTCGACGACGCGGCGAAGGTCCTGGAGGTGCCGCCCGGGACGATCAAGAGCCGTTGCGCGCGCGGACGGGCGAGGCTCGCCCCACTTCTCGTCCACCATCGGAACCGACGGGAGCCCAGGAACGTCGGAGGTGTGGAAGGAGGTGGCATGCCCAAATGAACCCCGCGCACCTTGACTACGACGTCCTGGCCGACCTGGCCGAAGGACTACTCGAAGACGACCAGGCCGCCTCCGTCAACGCGCACCTCGACACCTGCGCCGAATGCCGTGACCTGTCCGCCGACCTTGCGGACGTCTCCCGGATACTGGCGGAGGCACCCGTCCCGTCCATGCCCGCGGAGCTGGCCGAACGCATCGACTCCGCCATCGCGGCGGAGTCGCTGAACAACGCCACCGTCGTGAGCATGGAGCAGCGGCGCGGAAGGCGGCATTGGCGGATACTGTCGGCGGCGGCCGCTACGGTGGTCGTGCTCGGCGGCGGAGCGGTGGTTAGCAAGATCGCCCTGGACGAGTCGGACGGCGGCAGCCATCAGAGCGTCGCGCGGAGTCCCGTCCAGGACCCGGGCAAGAATCGGACGGCCTCCGGCGCGGCTCCGCAGTCGCCCTCCGGCCAGACCATGCTGAACGCCCCGTCCTATGTCGTCGCGCGTAGCGGCACCGACTACAACACCGATGACCTGGGACGCCAGGTCGACCGGCTGATAGGCGACCAGGAGCGGACGAAGCTCTACGGCGACCCGCCCGACCAGCGGCTCGCGGGCTGCGTCAACGGCGTCACCCGCGGAAGGGCACCCGCGCTCGTGGACCGGGCCACCTTCGAGGGCGAGCAGGCCACGGTGATCGCGATCCGTGGCGCCAAGCCGGGCAGCTGGAACGTCTGGGTCGTGGGGCCCGACTGCACCGCCCAGAATCCGCACATTCTCAAGCACGAACCGGCCTGATCGTCGTTCTGCGGCCGGCGGCTTCGCCCCTTGCCCGGGGCTCTTGATCACCTTTTGACGACCGGAAGGTCAGCACGGCCGTGGACGGCATGCTTTGGCATGCCGTCCACGGCCTTTCGCCGTGAGGTCAGCGGCTGCGGCTTGGGACGCGGGGCTCTCGTCCTTCGCCTGCCCGTCGCGGTTCGTGGGGCTGACCGCTGCGACTCCTGGGGCGGCTCGTGATCGCGCTCAAAACGGCGCTCTTCAGGTCAGAGCGGGGCCAGGAAGTCGAGGGCGACCGCCCAGGCGCGCTCGGCGGCCTCGGCGTCGTAGTCCGGCAGTTCGGGGTCGGTGAACAGGTGGCCGGCGCCGCGATACCGGAAGACCTCGACGTCCGCGCCCGCCTTGATCATCCGCAGGTACCAGGCGTTCACCCAGTCGACGGGCTCGTAGGTGTCCGGGTCGGCGACATGGAACTGCACCGGAATGTCGGTGGACGCGTCGTCCGCCAGGTCGGACGTACCGTGCATCAGCAGCAGACCGCGCGCTTTCTCGTCCGCCAGCGCCAGGTTCTGCGCGAGGGCGGCGCCGAGCGAGAACCCCGCGTACACCACGCCGCCCTCGACGGTCAGGGGCGCCGCAGCGGCGACCGCGCGACGCAGCAACTCGTCCCGGCCGATCTCCTCCTTGATCGCGATGCCCTCCTCGGCGGTGTCCACGGTGCGTCCGTCATAAAGATCCGGGACGTGGACCTCGTGCCCGGCGTCGCGCAGCAGATCCGCCGCCTGGTGGACGGCGGGACGGAGTCCGTACATCGAGTGGATAAGCAAGATACGAGCCATGCGCACAGCCTATGGGCAGATCAGCGGCTTCGCCGGGCTGCGGAAACGGGTGTCGGACGGGCCGCGCCGGCGTCCCATGCGTCTGCCGCGCGACATGACCTGAGCGGCGGTCGCATGCGTCGGAGGCCGTCCGGCGGGTGGCGCGAAGGGCGGCGGATGGCGGGCGGGCAGGGTTATCCACAGGGCTCGGTCGCTCGGGCAATGGGAATCCTTGGGGCTTAGGATCGGTTGTGGCGACTGGCAGGCCTGGTCGGGCCGGGACGAGCACCATCCGTGGGCGACAGAACGGGATGGAGCACGGGAGGCGGACACCGTGGCGGCCAACGAGAGATCGTCCGGCACCAAGGCCAACGAGGAGAGGCACAGAACAGTGAGCGACGTCCGTAACGTCATCGTCATCGGCTCGGGCCCCGCGGGCTACACCGCCGCGATCTACGCGGCCCGCGGTGACCTGAAGCCGCTGGTGTTCGAGGGGTCTGTGACCGCCGGTGGTGCGCTGATGAACACCACCGACGTGGAGAACTTCCCCGGGTTCCCCGATGGCGTCATGGGCCCCGACCTCATGGACAACCTGCGCAAGCAGGCCGAGCGGTTCGGCGCCGAGCTGATCACCGACGATGTCACCGAGGTCGACCTGACCGCCGACCCGAAGGTCGTGAAAGTCGGCGACGAGACCTACCTCGCGCGGGCCGTGATCGTCGCCACCGGCTCCGGCTACCGTGAGCTGGGCCTGGAGAACGAGAAGCGCCTGTCCGGACGGGGCGTCTCGTGGTGCGCGACCTGTGACGGCTTCTTCTTCCGCGAGCAGGACATCGCCGTCGTCGGCGGTGGCGACACCGCGATGGAAGAAGCGATCTTCCTGACCAAGTTCGCCCGCTCGGTCACGGTGATCCACCGTCGGAACGAGCTGCGCGCGTCCAAGATCATGCAGGAGCGCGCGTTCGCCAACGAGAAGATCAAATTCCTGTGGGACAGCGAGGTCGTCGAGGTCCACGGCGACGACCGCATCACCGGTGTCCAGACGCGCAACGTCAAGACCGGCGAGGAGAGCCGGCTGGACGTCACCGGACTGTTCATCGCGATCGGCCACGACCCGCGCAGCGAACTGTTCGCCGGGCAGCTCGAAACCGACACCGACGGCTACCTGCTCGTGGACGCGCCCACGACGAAGACGAAGATCCCCGGGGTGTTCGCCTGCGGCGACGTGGTCGACCACATCTACCGCCAGGCGATCACCGCCGCCGGCAGCGGGTGCGCGGCCGCGATCGACGCCGAGCACTGGCTCCAGGACCAGGACGCCGCCGAGACCGTCCCCCAGCTCTGACCAAGACTCGGCACCCCGGACGCACGGCGCACAACCGCGTAACACGAGCGCGACGCACGCCACGACGGTCGCGCGCGGTGCCGGGCGGCGACGCATGAACGCCCCGGACGTCCGCAGGAGCCGTCGCGTCCGGCGACGTCGCGTCCGGACCTCGGCACAGGCACGACGCCCGGCCGAGTCGTCGCCGGACCAGACGACGACACGGCCGGCGCGTCGTCTCCCCGACGTCGCGCCCGGGGTAGCCGGACGGACATGAGCCAGACCCGACCAACCCCGGCAGTCGGTCGCCAGGCACCGCAACGACCCACCGACAAAGCGACACGACCGAGCAGGCAGACGGGCGTCCTCGCCTTAGCCCGGACTAGCTGCACAGGCTCAGGCCAGAGCCGACGCAACCCAGACAGCCCGTCGCCGTCTATCGCCAGGCACCGCAACTGCCGATCGGCCACGCGGCGAAGCGACACGGCCATGCTGGTCGACGACAACAGCCGAGACGTCCTCGCCCCTTGCCCGCTCCGCCCTGCAACAGGCACATGTGCGACGCCCCGTACCGAAACCGGCCAGGCGACGCTTGGGCCTGCGCAAGAAGAATCCGTAGCCCAACCACCACACAGCCGCCGCGTCGCCCGTCACTCCCTGCGCACTCCCGCCCGCGACATCACGTCCGGACCCGCCCAGCGAACAAGAAGATGACGTGGCCGAACCTTCGTACGCCCAGGCGACAACACAGCCACGCGCCGTCGCCCGTCGCGCGTCACGTCCGCCACGCAACCTCACCCCGGCGACAGCACATCCGGACCGGCCGGGCGAGATGGCCGAGTAGGCAGACGACCACGGCCGGATCTGCGAAGGCGAAGCCCGTGCAGCCCAGGCGACAGCAGGGACCGGAGCAACGGGACACGACCGTCCGAGCGCGGGGTCACTGGCGAGGGCACGCAGGTCGTCGACACCGAATTTCCGTGATCGCCACGGCAGGCCGGTGCGGCAGCGGCTCCATCCGTCCACTGCCGAAGGGCCGAGACGCGCCGCCGCAGCGCCTTCTTGCCAGCAAGGCCCCCCAGGAACCCTGGGGCAGACGAGCGACCGCCGCCTAGACAGCGCCGTCGCGCAGCCGATCAGCTGTCGCCTGGGGATGCGAGACGTCGCTCCCGCGCCGCCGCCCGTCGTTCCGTCGCCCCCTCGCGCCGTCGTCCTGGCGTCCTGGCGTCCTGGCGTCCAGCCTCCCCGCGCCCCGTCGTCCGACATCCGTCGGCCCGGCGTTGGGGTCCGGTGACCGAGGTCAGGTCTCGGGCGTCCGGTGACCGAGGTCCGGCGTCCGGGGTCCGGCGTCCGGGGGTCCGGGGGTCCGGAGACCGGACAGTGCCGCCCGCGCGGAGGGGCGACACCTCATCGGCGCCAAGGTTGAGCCGATCACGGTCGTCGCCCGCGTCGGCGCACTTGTCCGGCTCGGCGGCCCCCACCACGAGGGGTCGCCACCTGGGAGGGGAAGTAGATCACCCCGAGGCCGTTGAGATCCTCAGGCGCTGCACCGTGTGGCATCTGGCCGTAGTTGGTGGCGCGCTGCGTCCTCTAGCGGAGACCTCCGACCTCGGCCGGAGGGTCGGTCGGTCGTGGGGGCTTGGAGGAACCTGGTCTGTCACATGTCGGCGATGAGTTTGTCGACGCGTTCGTCGATGGAGCGGAAGGGGTCCTTGCACAGGACGGTGCGCTGGGTCTGGTCGTTGAGCTTCAGATGCACCCAGTCGACGGTGTAGTCGCGGCGCTTCTCCTGCGCCGCGCGGATGAACTCGCCGCGCAACCGGGCGCGGGTGGTCTGCGGCGGTACCGACTGGGCCTGGACGATGTCCGCCTCCCGCGCCACGCGCTCTACCGAGCCGCGCTTGTCCAGGAGGTAGTACAAACCGCGATCGCGGCGCACGTCGTGGTAGGCCAGATCGAGCTGCGCCACCCGCGGCGAGGACAGCGCCAGGTCG
Source organism: Actinomadura terrae (assembly GCF_022751215.1). Classification (GTDB taxonomy): domain Bacteria; phylum Actinomycetota; class Actinomycetes; order Streptosporangiales; family Streptosporangiaceae; genus Spirillospora; species Spirillospora terrae. Next base: position 827,020 of record NZ_JAICDG010000004.1, read on the forward strand.
TACTTGCGACGGTACCGCTCGATGAGCTGGTACTTGGTCACCCAGTCGATCTCTCGGGCCACCAGGTCGAGGTCGCCGGTCTCCACCGCACGCAGGGTCCGCTCCCACAGCTCCAGCACGCGCAGCGCCACCGCGTCGCCGCCGCGTCGGTCGATGAAGTCCTTGGCTTTGCCGAGGTACTCCTTCTGAATCTCCAGTGGGCTTACCTCGCGGCCGTTGGCCAGCCGGAGCTTGCGGCGTCCGGTGGTGTCGTGGCTGACCTCGCGGATCGCCCGGATCGGGTTCTCCAGCGTCAGGTCGCGTATCACCACCCCGGCCTCGATCATCCGCAGCACCAGGTCGGTCGCGCCGACCTTCAGCAGCATCGTCGTCTCGCTCATGTTCGAGTCGCCGACGATCACGTGCAGCCGACGGAACCGCTCGGCATCACCGTGCGGCTCGTCGCGGGTGTTGATGATCGGTCGCGACCGCGTCGTCGCCGACGACACGCCCTCCCAGATGTGCTCGGCCCGCTGCGACACGCAGTAAACCGCGCCCCGCGGGGTCTGGAGCACCTTCCCGGCGCCGGCGATGAGCTGTCGGGTCACCAGATAGGGGAGCAGAGCATCCACCAAGCGCCCGAACTCGCCCTGGCGGCCGATGCAGTAGTTCTCGTGGCAGCCGTAGGAGTTGCCGGCCGAGTCGGTGTTGTTCTTGAACACATAGATCTCCCCGGCGATGCCCTCCTCACCCAGTCGCCGCTCGGCATCGACCTGAAGCTCCTCCAAGATCCGCTCGCCCGCCTTGTCGTGGGTCACCAGTTCGGCGACGCTGTCGCACTCGGGCGTGGAGTACTCGGGGTGGCTGCCTACATCGAGGTAGAGCCGCGCGCCGTTGCGGAGGAACACATTGCTGCTGCGGCCCCACGACACCACCCGCCGGAACAGGTAACGCGCCACCTCATCGGGTGACAACCGCCGCTGACCGCGGAAGGTACAGGTGACGCCGTACTCGTTCTCAAGCCCGAAGATGCGCCTGTCCACACACGCGAGCGTATGCGCCCCAAGGCCCAGATGGCAGTCCCCCCAGCGCCTGCTCCACCACCGCACAACCAATGCTCCGTGGTCCACCCGGGCGTCACGGGCTTCATCTCTGGACGGCGACCACGTCCTCGACCAGCATGGAACGCGGCACAGCCGTCAACGACAGCGCCGCGCCCGGCGATCCCGCGGCGCCGGAATCCAACGACCCAAGAACCACACGTCCGAACCTTCATCCCCGCTGCCCACCGATCAGCCCCGCGACCCGTCCGCCAGCCAGTACTTAGGCGACCGCTCCCAAGGACAAGCCCCGCCACCAGCGCTTCCGGGCGCCTGCCAGCACCGCCGACAACACAAGCACCACACAGCCCGACCACCCACACAAGCGCCCGGGTCACCCCACGCCCCAGGGCGAACCGCCCAACTCGCTGATGCGAACAACCACGAGCCATGCGACGCCACGAAGATCCGTCCCACGCGCCGGCCCAAGTGCGCGTCCCGGACGGCCACTCCCCGCGACGCCGCCCGGTTATGAGGTCAGCCCGCCGAAGACGATCAGCCTTTCGGCTCGGGCTGCCTCAACGATGCGCTCGGCACTCACAGCGTGCCCAGTCGGTTTCCAGTCCCTGCCGTCCTGCACGGCAATTCCGCGAAAGCACATCGGCATCGCCGGCCGCTGCCCTCGCCCCACGCCATCGAACAAAACGGCTCAGACTGTCTCAGACGGGTCGGAGCGCACCTTCCGGAGTCATGGAGCCTAGGAGCCTCTCCAGAGCCACCTCGACGTCCTCACGCCATGAGAGGGCGGACTTCAGCTCCAACCGCAGCCGCGGATAGCGGTGATGCGGACGGATGGTCTTGAACCCGACCGAGAGGAGATAGTCGGCGGGCACCATGCATCCACCGATCTCCTCGCCGCCCTTGAGATCGCCGAACGCCTCGATGGCCTTGACCGCGCGCCGGGTGAGGTCCTTCGCGACGCCCTGGACGAGCATCCGGCCGAGCCCGCCGCCCGAGAACTCGGGCAGGATGTGCGCGGTCATCAGCAGCACCGCGTCCGCGCTCACGGGACTTGTCGGGAACGCCACCGATCGCGGGACATACAGCGGCGGCGCGTACAGCACGAACCCGGCCGGGACGTTGTCGACATAGACGAGCTTGCCGCAACTGCCCCACTCCAGCAGCGTGGACGAGATCCACGCCTCCTTCTCAAGGCCGGAGTCGCCGCTCTCCAACGCCCGATCGCGGCTGACGGGGTCCAATTCCCAGAAGACACAGCCGCGACAGCGATGCGGCAGATCGTCCAGGTTGTCCAACGTGATGTTGACGAGTCGACGCGACACCGGGTCGGCACCCCCCTGTTGCGAGCCTCGCCCGCCTGGACGAGGCCTCCGAGGTGCCGCGCGAACGCGGTCCTTTCCGTGGGCCTTTCAGGCGGAACGCCACTCCGCGGAAATCCCCGGCAACCCTCCGGGACCCTCCGGCATCGTATCGGACGAGGATCTCCCTGCCCCCGCTCAGCACACCCCGCCGGGGCACGGCTTCGTAAAGCCGGGCAAAGCGAGCAACCACTCCGAAAGACATGGCAACCAGAGCCACCAGGCGGCACCATCCGGGCCCGCCCTGGCACGTCCCGGAAGGCAGCCGGCACGGACCACAGAACCCCAGAACACCTCGTCCAGCGAGTACGCACCCACCCCAAACAGGATCTCCAGTGCGGGTTCGCCGGAAGATCCCGAGGCCGATGCCGTAGTTTGCAGGGAAGTCAGCCCACTTCGGAGGTGCCTCGTGGAACAGCACTCGCGGACAGATGCCTACAGCGATCGCTACGCCGCCCGTGCCGCCGGCATGGTCCCGTCGGAGATCCGGGCTCTGTTCGCGATGGTCGCCCGCCCGGAGGTCGTCTCCCTCGCGGGCGGCGCGCCCTATGTCTCGGCGCTCCCCCTCGACGCGGTCGGCGCGATGATCGGCGAGCTCGTCGCGGGCAAGGGCGCGGAGGTGTTGCAGTACGGCTCGGCGCAGGGGGACGAGACGCTGCGCGAGCACATCTGCGAGGTGATGTCCCTCGAAGGCGTCCGGGCGTCCGCGGACGATGTGGTCGTGACGGTCGGCGCGCAACAGGCGCTCGACCTCATCACGAAGATCTTCGTGGACCCGGGCGATGTGATCCTCGCCGAGGCGCCGTCCTATGTCGGAGCACTCGGCACATTCGCCGCGTACCAGGCGGACGTCGTCCACGTCCCGCTGGACGAGGGCGGCCTCATCCCGTCCGCGCTCCGCGAGACCCTCGCCCGCCTCCGCAAGGAAGGTCGCAGGGTCAAGTTCCTCTACACCGTCCCGACCTTCCAGAACCCGGCGGGCGTCACGCTCACCCCGGCCCGCCGCGCCCAGATCCTCGAGATCTGCGCCGAGCACGACGTACTGATCGTCGAGGACAACCCGTACGGCCTCCTCGGGTTCGACGGCGAACCGATGCGCGCCCTCCGCGCGGACGAGGCCGAGCGCGTCATCTACCTCGGATCGTTCTCCAAGACGATCGCCTCCGGCCTCCGCGTCGGCTGGGTGCTGGCGCCGCACGCCGTCCGCGCCAAACTGGTCCTGGCCGCCGAGTCCGCGATCCTGTGCCCGTCGAACTTCTCGCAGCTCGCCGTCCGTGAGTACCTCGCCACCCAGCCGTGGCGCGAGCAGATCAAGGACTTCCGGGAGCTGTACCGGGCGCGGCGTGACGCGATGCTGGACTCTCTTGACCAACTCATGCCGGACGGCTGCTCCTGGACGCGCCCCGCCGGCGGCTTCTTCGTCTGGCTGACGCTCCCCGAGGGGCTCGACTCCAAGGCGATGGCACCGCGCGCGATCGCCGATCGCGTCGCCTACGTCCCCGGCACCGGCTTCTACGCCGACGGCGCCGGACACCGTCACATGCGGCTGTCCTACTGCTTCCCCGAACCGCACCGCATCCGCGAGGGCGTCCGGCGCCTGGCGGCGGTGGTGGAACAGGAGATCAGGCTGCGAGACACTTTTGGTGGGGCGGCTCAGCGCGGCTCCACCGGTGTTCACACCCCGGGGCCGGACGTCGTCTGAACCCTATGTTTCACGTGAAACGCGTCGGGGCTGCCCCGGCGCGTTTTCATACGTCTGAAGGGCAACTGCATTGGAACTCGGGCATGTCGTCGTACTCGCCGGGGGGCTGTCCTATGAGCGCGAGGTCTCGCTTCGTTCTGGACGTCGCGTCGCGGAGGCCCTGCGCACCCTCGACATCCCCGTCGAGCTTCGCGACGCCGACGCCACCCTCCTCGACTCGCTGACCGACGATCCGCCGGACGCCGTCTTCCCCGTCCTGCACGGCGCCGCGGGGGAGGACGGCTCGATTCGCGACGTCCTCGAACTCCTCGACATCCGCTATGTCGGCGCCCGCCCCGACGCGTGCCGGATCGCCTGGGACAAGCCCACCGCCAAGTCCGTTGTGCGCCGCGCTGGCCTACGGACCCCCGAGTCGGTCGCGCTGCCGAAGGAGGTCTTCCACGATCTCGGCGCCGCCTCCGTGCTCGACCAGATCGTCCGGAGCCTCGGGCTGCCCCTCTTCGTCAAGCCGACCCGCGGCGGCTCCGCGCTCGGCGCGTCCATCGTCAACGAGGCGTCCGACCTGTCGGCCGCCATGGTCGGCTGCTTCGCCTACGGCGACGCCGCACTCGTCGAGCGCTGCATCTCCGGCACGGAAGTCTCGGTCAGTGTCATCGAACGCCACGGCCAACCGACCGCCCTCCCCGCCGTCGAGATCGTCGCCCCCGGCGGCAAGTACGACTACACCGCCCGCTACGACGCCGGCGACACCGAGTTCATCACCCCCGCCCGCCTCACCCCCGACGCTGCCAAACGCGCGACCGCCGCCGCCGTGACCGCCCACCGCGCGCTCGGCCTACGCGACCTCTCCCGGACGGACCTCATCGTCGACGAGGACGGCGAGGTCCACTTCCTCGAAGTCAACGTCGCCCCCGGCATGACGGAGACGAGCCTCCTCCCCCGCGCCGTCAGCGTCGCCGGCCTCGACCTCGGCGAGGTCTGCCGCGATCTGATCCTCGCCCACTTCTAGGTGACCCCGCCACGCCGCCCCGATGTTTCCCGTGAAACATCGGGGCGCTCCGTCCGCTGGACGACCGCCCGCCTCCTGCGCCCGGTCGGTGGCAGCGCCCGAGTACAGCCCTGAAGCCTCACCCTCTGGAACAGCGAAACGCGTGCGGAGCGACAGGAGGTGCGGGCACGTGACGCCGCCACCTCCCCCCATCGCGCGGCCTCCGCGTCGTGGGTATCGCCCAGTCTTCTCGCGCGAAAGTCGGACAGCCGCAACACGGCTGACCCGCCCCCCGCTGCCCTGGCTCACCACATCCGCATCAGTCCGGTTCGTGTCGGGCATCCAGTCTCCGGAGTCGCATCTGGAGGCGCTGTTGGAGCGGTGGCAGCGGCACGGTCGGCGATTATGGGACGGCGGCTTCAAGCGTATGCAGGGACTTCGGCGCTGGAGGCGAGCGGGTCGGCGCCGATCACCGCCTCGCCTTTCCTCGGGGGCGCCTGGCCAGGTAGGCAGGCGGTACCTCCATGCAGCGGCCCCGCGAGCGTGTCGGCCTGGTCGCCATTCGCCGTCCGCCCCACGACACGACGCCGTCACCGAGGCCCCCGTGGACGAAGGCCCCGCGCGACCAATCGCCGGAGCCGTGGTTAGCACCCCTCACCTCGGAGAGACGCGGGACGCGAGGCCGCTCGCGGGCTGATCGCCTTTATGGCAACTCTGGCGACCCACCCGCAGGAGGGTCGGGTGAAGGGGACGCTGGCAGCAACGGCACCAGATCTGCTCACGGGGCGCGTGCGAGTCGGTCGGTTGCCATTCGCCGTCCGCCCCGCACCCGCGCAGATCACCCCCTCGCCCACGACACGAAGCCGTCACCGCCCCTCCGTGGACGTAGACCTCCATGCGACCAAGCGCCGAAACCGTGGTTCGGCCCCGTCGTCTCGGAGACGCGGGGATGTGAGGCCGCTCGCGGTTAATCACTCAATGCCGCACCCACACCAGGCGGCCAACCCGCGGGGGAGTTGTCCGAGTGAAGGTGATGCTCGCGCAACGGCCACCAGATCTGCTTACCGAGGACCTGCGAGTCGGCCTCCTTGAGGAAGTAGACCGACCGCGGGGCCGCGTGCTCCAGCGCGCACCGGCGCCGACTCGCCCGCGGGACTGCTGGGCAAGTCCTACGCGCATCTCCATCGCTCCACACCAAACATCCACGCCCCCCGTCGTTCTCCACTCACGTCCAGCAGAGGCACCCGCTGGACGCGACCGCGCATGGCGGCCTTCATCGGGGGCCAGTGCCAGCTTCGACCACGACGCGCTCCAGCACCCCACCCCGCGAACACATCGCGCTCGCCGAGTACAGCGCCGTCCTATCGACGCGCACCCGGTCGGGAGTGTGTGCCTCCACCACCGCTCGCGGGGGTGAGCATCCAGCCAGGGACGACGACGACGGCGCGCTCGGCGAACAGCGGCACCGCGTCGCCGAGCCGGTCGGGGTCGTAGCGGCAGGGTTCGGGGCGAGCGAGGTGGTGATCGACGCCGACCCGCTCGACTCCAGCGCCGAAGTCCCTGCATACGCTTGCAACTGCCGTCCCGTCATCGCTGACCGTGCCGCTGCCACCGCTCCAATAGCGCCTCCAGACGGGGCTCCGGAGACTGGATGACCGACGCAAACCGCACCGGCATGCCTGGAGCCTTCACCACCAGCCATATCTACCGGCGCCCTCCACTACGGCTACTTCTTGCCAGATACACATCCGCGTATGGCTCACCCCGGCGCCTGCCCAAGATTCACCCATGGCAGCTTCCCGAGCAGCCCAAGCCGTCCGCGAGAAGGCTGTGCCGCCCAGCGCGCCATGCCGCTCTTAAACAGACGACGTTTCCCTAACCAGCGGCACTCAGCCACCCCCGGCGCGCCTCGCGCTCGGGATCATCCCGGCCGTCCCACCCAACGCTGCCGGCTGCCATCCCTCGTCGCGGCCAGGCTGCGTGCACCCAGCTTCGACCTCGATCACCGACAGGTCTAGCGCCGTCTTGCCCAGGTTCGTCCACGACTCAGCCGCGTCGCCGCAGCCCGCCGACACGCGCCACCCATCCACAGCGACCGCCACCGACTACCCCCATCAGAGCCACCGCCCCACGGCCGGCTCATCATCCGAATGCGCTCGACGATGGCCACACGTCCAGCGCCCAGCTAGCCAGGCGCCCCGAGGAAGGGTCGCAAAGCCCCGCGTCCTGCCGGAAATCCACCGCGACCAGCACGCAGCTAAAGAAGAGCGCCCCGGAGGTGTAGTCACCTCGGGACACTCATGCAGCGCAGACGCGCCGCGTCACACCGATCCGTTCAGCCCCCCGCCATCGGACTCGTCGTCCGGCGCCATCGACTTGATGATGCGGTCCAGGTCCTCCAGCGTGGCGAACTCGACCACGATCTTCCCCTTGTTGCGCCCCATGTCCACCCGGACGCGCGTGTCGTAGCGGTCGGAGAGCCGATCGGCGAGTTCCTTCAGCGCCGGCGCCACGGGCTGCCTGCGACGCCCCTGCCGCGGCGCCTTCGGCTCCTCGTCCACCTCGCGCAGGGCGATGAGCTCTTCCAGCGCCCGGACGGACAGCCCCTCCTGGACGATCCGCTGCGCCAGATGCTCCTGCGCCTCGACGCTGTCGAGGGACAGCAGCGCACGAGCGTGCCCGGCGGACAGAACACCCGCGGCGACGCGACGCTGCACGGCCGGGGGCAGGTTCAGCAGCCGCAGCGTGTTCGTGATGTGCGGACGGGAGCGTCCGATCCGGCTGGCGAGTTGCTCGTGCGTGGCACCGAAGTCCTGGAGGAGTTGCTGGTAGGCGGCCGCCTCTTCCAGCGGGTTGAGCTGCTGCCGGTGGAGGTTCTCCATGAGCGCGTCACGGAGCAGGTCGTTGTCGCCCGTGTTGCGGACGATGGCCGGGATGACGTCCAGCCCGGCCATCTCGGACGCGCGCAGGCGGCGCTCGCCCATGATCAGCTCGTAGTCGTGCTCGGCCAGATCGGCCTTGCGGACCACGATCGGCTGTAGGAGCCCGACGATGCCGATCGACTCGGCCAGTTCCTCCATGGCCTGATCGTCGAAGTGCTCACGGGGCTGTCGTGGGTTGGCCGTGATCGACCGGATCGGCAGCTCGGCGAAGTACGCTCCGGCGACCGCCTTCATCTCCGGACCGGTGTCCGAACCCGTGCTGTGCGGGCCGCCAGGAAGTCCCGGTTCGCCCGCGACACCCGGTTCTTCCAAAACGGGGGGAGGCGGGGCCGCGGGAATGAGGGCTCCAAGGCCCTTGCCCAGACCGCGTCGCTGCTGGCTCACTTGGCCGCCCCTTGGTGCGCCATCTCCGACGCGGCCTCACTGTAGGCGAGCGCGCCGCTCGATCCGGGATCGTAGGTCATGACCGACTGTCCGTAGCTCGGTGCCTCGGAAACCCGCACGCTGCGGGGGATCACGGTGTTGAGGACGACGTCACCGAAGTGGTTCCGGACGTCCTCGGCGACCTGGGCGGCGAGGCGCGTCCGGGCGTCGTACATCGTGAGCAGGATCGTCGAGACACTCAGCCTCGGGTTCAGGTGCGCCTTGACGAGGTCGACGGTGCGGACCAGCTGGCCGAGACCCTCCAGCGCGTAGTACTCGCACTGGATCGGGATGAGCAGTTCGTCCCCACCCACGAGAGCGTTCACCGTGAGCAGACCGAGCGACGGGGGACAGTCGATCAGCACATAGTGGAACTTCTCGGTCTCGTACGCCTCCAAGGCGCGGCGCAGCCGGGACTCGCGAGCGACCTTGGAGACGAGCTCGATCTCCGCACCGGCGAGGTTGAGCGTCGCCGGAGCGCAGAAGAGATTGGGGATCTCGGGGGCCGGGACGACGATGTCGGCCAGCGCCGCGTCCTCGATCAGCACGTCGTAGATGGACGGGATCTCGGCATGGTGCTCGACGCCGAGGGCAGTGGAGGCGTTCCCCTGCGGGTCGAGGTCGACCACGAGCACCTGGGCGCCGTGCATCGCGAGGGAGGCGGCGAGATTCACCGAACTGGTGGTCTTGCCCACCCCGCCCTTCTGGTTGGCGATCGTGATGATCCGGCAGTGGTCCGGCCGGGGCCACTCCTTCTCTCTGCGGCCCGACATCACCTTGAGCGTGCCGGCCGGTGTTTCACGTGAAACCTTGGCGTCCTTGAGCGCCTCGCGCACGAGTTCTGACTCCCCCTGAGATGGTCCCTTGCGCGGACCCGACGGCGGCTGCGCGCCGGCATGTGTCGGTACATAACCGACGTTCTCCGCGGTCCCGGACGTCGTATTGCCCCACATCGCGTGCCCGGACGGAGCGGTGCCCGGCCCCGCCGCGTCCTCCTGGACGGCCTGCTCCGGAACACTCGGCTCCTGACCATTCGATCCCTGGCTGCCCGAAGCCTGAACGCCGAGGGCCTCGTCCTCGGCACCCTCGGCCGCACCGGAACCAGCCGGGCCGGTCTGACCAGAAGGCCCGGCTTGTCCAGCCGTCCCAGCGGTCTGCCCTGCGAGCCCGCCAAGACCGGTGGGCTCAGTCTGACCGGGCCCGGCGGCCTGGGCGGGTGCCTGATCGTCGGGGGATTCGTCGGCGCGGTCAGGCCAGCCCCGTCCTGGTCCCGTGCTCATGAAGACCTCTTCCTCGACGCTTTAGCGCGCCGGGGCGCGCGTTGTTGTCGCCCGACCGCCCCGTCCCGGACGACCTCCCGGTCGGCGACCACGCGGACGAGCGTTGTCGGCGGGTCGACCATACCGCGCCCGACTTGGAGCAGTTCGGTGGTCTGCACACCGAACCGCTTCAGCACAGGACGCGCCTCCTCCAGCTCCGCCGCGGCGCGTTCTCCCTTGAGCGCCAGCAGTTCCCCGCCCGGACGCAGCAGCGGAAGCGCCCATTTCGCCAACCTGTCGAGGGGGGCGACGGCCCGGGCGGTGGCAACGTCCACCGAGAACTCCTTGGCCACCTCCTCGGCCCGCGCCCGCCGGACCTCCACATTCGGCAACCCGAGCAGCTCAACGCACTCGTTCAGGAAGTTCGTGCGGCGCAGCAGGGGTTCCAGCAGCGTGACCCGCAGGTCAGGTCGGACGATCGCGAGGACGATCCCCGGCAGCCCGGCGCCCGATCCGACGTCCACGACCTGCGCCCCGTCCGGGATCGCCTCGGCCACCACCGCGCAGTTGATCAGGTGCCGTTCCCAGAGCCGGTCGACCTCGCGCGGCCCGATCAGGCCGCGCTCGACGCCGGCGTCGGCCAGGAACGCCGCGTAGCGCTCCGCGACCGGCAGCGCGTCACCGAATACCTCCCGTGCAGTCCCCACCATACGAATCGTTCCACAAAAACCCGCGCCGACGTACACACGAAACGTCCCAGCCCAGCGAGCGGGTGCCCCTCCCGTATGGCCGGAACCACATGCTCGTCGGAATATTCGACGTCCTGCGGGTACAGGGAGTGTCAGTGTCACCGCGCCTGCCCCCGGAAGGAGCTGGGCACATGGGAATCGGAGTCAGTCTCGCGTTCATCGCGCTCGGCGCGATCCTCGCTTTCGCCCTTCGCGTCGATCTCAGCGGACTCGATATTCACCTGGTTGGCTGGATCCTGATCATGGTCGGACTGATCAGCATGGCTTTCACCCTGGCGTACACCCGTCCACGGCGGCGCGCCGGTCGGGTCGTCGGAACGGACCCGGCATATGGGGACGAGCCAGGCACGATCATCCGCGAAGAGCACATCGTCCAGGACCCGCCCCTCGCGGGTCAGCCCGTCGAGCGGGTCGAGCGGGTGATCGAGCACCCACCAGGCGAGCAAATCCCGCACGGCCACATGGAACAAGATCCGTCCGTTGCGCAGGATCCCGCACGCGCACAGGACCCGGCGCGCGCGCAGAATCCGGCGGAAGGAATTCGCCCGTCCCTCATGTCCGACGATCGCACGCCGCGCGAACGGCGGTAGTACTAGCGCTCGCTCGGTGTGTCGTCCTCGGACGGCGACACACCGAGCGCTGGCAATGATCGTGTCCTCTCAGGGCCGCGCAGCCTGGCGCCGTCACAAGACGATCGACCACCACTCTGCCGAAGCGCCCCAACATCCGCCCTTAAGCCAGCCGGACGGCACGCGACCGGCATCGGTTTCGCCCCACGCGCAGAGACGCACCAAGCGCGCTCCCACAAGCAACAACCACACAGCGCGCACGCGAGACGCGACCCAAGTTGAACGGGACGCAGGTCGAACGCATCCAAGGCACAACGCGGCGTAGGCGGGACCAGCGAAGGCGAGGCGGTCCCAGTCGTGCGGCTCGTCCCAATCTGTCCGAGTAGGGCGCAAGCTCGACGCGGGACACGGCGGGTTCGAGGGACGGCGGCCCGGATGGGAGAACGCGTCGAGGTCGGCGGTCTCCGGAAGGCGCCCTGGGGAGACACGGATGGCGAGGACCCCCCGGGGAGGACGCGGCCAGGTCAAGCAACGTGCGTTCGACCATCTCACCGTACGGGCCGAGGAACTGGGAACGTTCCCTTCTTCATCCAGTCGTGTGATCGCTGCGCCTCTCCCGGAGCCAGCAGGGCGTACGTGCTAAGCAGGTGCGGGTCGGCGGGAACGAAGAAGCTCGTATGCGGGAACGTAGCGGCCGCGCCTCCCGGGCGGTATCGCGATTGCCTTCCCGTCCCGGCCGACGGCGATCCCTCCGCCGAGCAGTTCTGGCGGATCCGGCCGCTCATCGAAGGTGACAACGTCACCGGTCACGACCAGAGCCGCGGCGCCGAGCGAGTAGAGCGTCAGCGAGGGCCCAATTGGCGAGGACGCGGGGTGGCGAGGACGCGGGGGCCTCGGATGGGGACCCAACGGCGAGGACGTCCGGCGAAGAAGGCCGCCACCTCGCGGGCGCCGCGGACCTCCACCGCCACGGCGTCCGGATCGAGCAGGTCGAGCAGGGCGGCGAAGTCTCCGCCGCGGGACGCGGCGAGGAAGGCCTCGACGATCTCCCGCTTCGGCGATCGCGCGGCATCGGACGCGTCCGCGGACAGCGAGAGCCCGGATCACAAGGGCGCGAAGGGAGGGCACGGACGGCGAGGGGCGGGGTTGCGAAGGCCGGGGTTGCGAGGGGCCGGGTTGCGAGGGGCCGGGTTCCAAGGGGCCGGGTTCCAAGGACGCCGGATTCCAAGGGGCCGGATTCCAAGGGACTGGATTGCGAGGGCGCGGACGCGGGCGGGTGCGGTGCGGGGGTGGTGAGGAAGCGCAGGAGGCGGCGTCGCAGGTAGTCGGAGGTGGTGTCGCCGTCGGCGATGCGGCGGGCGCAGCCGCGGGCGGTGGCGGTGCCGAGGGCGTGTTCGAAGCAGTCGAGCAGCGCGGGGCGGCGGGCGGCGATGAGGGCGGCGGCGGGGTGCTCCAGGACGAACCGGACCGCGGTGCGGCTGGTGTGCTTATGCGAGGACGCGGACGGTGAGGGGCCCGGATGGGGAGAGCCCGGGGGCGAGGGACGCATGGCGAGGGCGCGTCGGGAAGGGCCCGGACGGCGGGGGCGCTTGCGTCTACGAGCCCACAAGCCCCCAACAGGGGGTCGAACCGGCCTCTACGGCGCTCCAACGCCCCGAAGAGCAAACCGTGTCCTAGCTGGAAGAACGACCCTGCCCCGGAAGTGACGACACTGGACCTAGGCCCCACATGAGTTATCCACAGAACGCCGTTCCACTTCTCCCCGGCATCCCGCTACGGAAGCATGAAATGCGAACGGCCCCGGCAGGTGGTGCCGGGGCCGTGAGGGGAGCTGCGACTATGGGCCAGAACCTGAGACCTTCACCGGGCCGATCGGTCGAGAACCGACTCCGGCCGAGAGACCGTGAGCCCGCCCGCCGTCATGAACCGACGAACGGGCGACGTCACGTCAGGCGGGGTAAACGACCACGTAGCGGTCGGGCTCCTCCCCGTCGGACTCGCTGCGGAGCCCGGCGGCGGCGACCGCGTCGTGAACGATCTTGCGTTCGAACGGGGTCATCGGGGCGAGCGGCTTGGGCTCGCCGGCCTGCTTGACCTCGTCGGCGACGTCCGTGCCCAGCTTGGTCAGCTCGGCGCGGCGGCGTTCCCGGTAGCCGCCGATGTCGAGCATGAGGCGGGTCCGGTTGCCCGTCTGGCGGTGGACGGCGAGCCGGGTCAGCTCTTGCAGTGCCTCCAGGACCTCGCCGCGCTTGCCGACCAGCTCGTCCAGGGAGGCGCCGACGACCGCGACGAGCGCGCGCTCGCCCTCGACGTCCATGTCGATGTCGCCGTCATAGTCACCGATGTCCAGCAGGCCCTCGATGTAGTCGGCGGCGATCTCGCCTTCCTGTTCGAGCGCCTGGACGTCGACCTCGGTGGTGTCGGTCTGGCTCAACGGGATCTCCTTCTCGGGCACGGGCTCGGGGTTCAAACTAGCGCTTCTGGCTACCGCTGCGCTTGCTACGCGACTTGCGGGTCGGCTGGTTGCGGACGACCTTGGGCGTGGTGTCCTCGGGCTCGGGTTCCGGCGCCGTCTCCTTCTTGAGCCTCGCCTTGACTCCGGAGGCGGCGGGAGCACCCTTCGACCCGGCGGTCTTGGTACCCGCGACCTTGCCCTTCGCCGGACCGCCCTTGGCCGCGCCACCCTTCGCGGGGCCGCCCTTGGCCGGGGTGCCGTTCGTGTCGCCCGTCGTGCTGAGCGGTGGGTACCGCTTGTAGATGTAGTGCTGCTGGGCGAGCGTCCAGCTGTTGGACGTCACCCAGTACATGAGGACACCGAGGGGGAAGCCGAGGCCGAAGAGACCGAACAGGGGCGCGAGGAAGACCATCATCTTCTGCGCCTGCATCATCGGGTTGGCGTCGTCGGTGACGGGCTGGCGCTTCATGCTGGCCCGGACGGTGAAGAACGTGGTGCAGGAGCTGATCACCACGGCGATGGCCGTGACGATGATCGCCGTCCAGCTCTTGGGGTCGGCGCCCCAGGCGTTGAGGAAGGTGTCCGGGATGTGGGCGCCGAAGATGTTCGCGTTCTGCGCGCTCTGGACCAGATCCCACTTGAGCGCGAAGACGTCGTGGCCTTCCTTCGCGTCCGAGATCCGCTTGAGCGTCTGGAACAGACCGATGAACACCGGCATCTGCACCAGCAGCGGAAGACACCCGGAGAGCGGGTTGGCGCCGTTCTCCTGGTAGAGCTTCATGACCTCCTGGTTGAGGCGCTGCTTGTCGTTCTTGTACTTCTTGCGCAGCGCCTGGACCTTGGGGTTGAGCTCCTGCATCTTCCGCGAGGCATGGATCTGCTTCACGAAGAGGGGGACCATCGCCAGCCGCAGCAGGACGGTCAGGAGGATGATCGAGCCGCCCCAGGCCCAACCACTGTCCTTGGGGACGACGGTGCTCAGCGCCGTGTGAATCCACACGATGAGCTGAGCGACGATCTCGTACAGCCAATCAAGCACCGGGCAGCTCCTTGGGCTCTGCTAGGGCGGGGCCGCTCTCCTCGCGGCCGGAGTTCGAAGAAGCCGCCGCGGACAGCGACTGGGAGACCGACCCTCCGGACTCCCCGGAGAAACGCGCGCCGGTCGCCTTCTTCGGCGGCACCGGGTCATACCCTCCCGAATGGAAGGGGTGGCACCGGCCGATCCGGCGGATGATCAGCCACGTTCCGCGCGGCGCGCCGTGCGTCTGGAGCGCCTCCAGGCCGTACGCGCTGCATGTGGGCTGGAATCGGCACTGCTGCCCGAGCAGGGGACTCAAGAAGCGGCGGTAGGCGCGGACGAGAAGGATCAGCACCCTGGCTACGGGGCCTAGTGCCCCCGCCGGGTGCTGCGAGGGGAACGGGCCCCCCTGCCGACTCCTCATCTTCGCCCCTTGGACGCGGGCCGCAGCAGCCGATCGAGCGCCGACTCCAGATCCGCGGCCAGTTCGTCAGGACGCGCCTTCCCCGCTGCGGGGTTGGCGCGCACTACGAGCAGGCTACCCGCTGGGAGTCGGTCCAGGTGCAGCCGCACCAGGTGCCGCAGCCTCCGCCTCACCGAGTTGCGGACCACGGCGTTCCCGACCGTCCGCGACACGATGAACCCGACAAGCGGCGGCGCCGCTTCGATGCCCTCGTCCGGTGGAAGCAGGTGAGCGACGACATTGGGCCGTCCGGCGCGGCGACCGCGCCGAACGGCCAACGTGAAGTCGTCCCGCCGCCGCATCCGGTTCCCGGACGGCAGCATGGGAGAGGTCGATCAGACCGCGATGCGGGCGCGGCCCTTGCTACGCCGCCCGGAGAGGATGGCGCGCCCGGCGCGGGTGCGCATGCGCAGCCGGAAGCCGTGCTTCTTGTGGCGACGACGGTTGTTCGGCTGGAAAGTACGCTTGCTCACTCGAGGCTCCAGTGCTGCGGTCGGTTCGTCTTCAAGGGCTCGATAACTCGCACCGAGGTTTCGCGTCTGGTCCCCCGCAGCGGGGGCCCACCCGTGCTTCCCAGGAGGGGCGGCCGGCGGGCACGCGTCAGCTCCGTCGATGCGACTCGACCTCAGAACGTTACGGGCTACTCGGCCATGCGGTCAAACGGAGCGAACCCCGCCCGCCACGTCGGTCTCCCAACACCACCCCCACCACCAATCCCAAAACACCCCACCGCCCCCACACCGAGCCCCACCCCGCCCCAGACAGGCCGCACCCCATAGGCAGGCCGCCCCCACCCCGCCGCTCCCCGAATCCGGCCACCCGCGCACGAACCGTGCCGTTCACCTCCACGCACCCCCGTGGCCGTTCACCCCCCGCACCAACTCCCCGCCAGCGCCGCGCTGGAAGGCGCACGCCCGTCACGCCTGACGTACTGGGTCAACACAGCCAGCGGCGTCATCGAGGACGCCTGCGACGCCCTAACCCACGTCGGTTCACCGACGGCCGTGCCCCGGCGGCCCGGCCCCTAGGCGTGGAGTCGCAACACCCGCTCCCGCCCCACCCACTGGGCCTCCACGCCGTCCTCCGCCAGTCGTCGAGCCCGTCCACCAATGTCCCGCCGCCCACCACAGCCGACCGCTACCGATCACTCATCGCCCCGGCGCCGTTCACCCCCCGTCCGCCACCGGTGTCCGGCCCACAGCGACCCCATCCACCAACGCCCCCCACGGGGCACCTGTCATGCCACTCGACGCCCCCGACAGCCCACGAGCACGCAACCTCCCTGTCCAAACCGGGGCCCACCCCACCATCTCCTCGGGGCGCCCGGACGCTCCCCGCATGCCAACGCGCAACCTGGCTGTCCACCCGGGGCCCACCGCCATCTCCTCAGCGCGCCCAGCGACCGTTGCGAGCTGCCATCGCCTCCCATTGCGCCTACGCCACCACGCATCGCGCCACCGACAGTCGCCCCATCAATGCCATCCCAGCCCCGGGCCCGTCACCCATAGCTGTTAGTCCTCGCCGTCCTTCCCCGCCAGCCTCCGTCTCGTACCGTCGTTTCCGCCCCTTCCCGGCCCCGTCTCGTGCCATCGCATCTCACCGCTTTTCCCCGGCCCGCCCGTCACCACTGCTGCCCATGGCTGGCATTGCTCGCAGCCCTTCCCGGCCTGCCCCTCCCGCTTGTACGCCGCCTGCGGCCCTTCCTCGGTAGGCCTTTCTCTCGTGCTGTCCTCGCCTGCCGCTACCGTTCGCCGGTCGCGGCGGTGGTCCCGCTCTTGCCTGTGGGCCGTCGCCGCTGGCATCGGCCGCTTCTCACCTCCATGGTCCGCTCGTCCGACAGCTCCGCCCCGCCGTCGTCCTGAGGTACCGAAACCCATCACCGAAGCTCGCCCACATCTGCTGCTTGCCCCTGCGACCGGACCGCCACCTGTCGCCCGCCTTTGTCCGTCGCGACGGCGCCGCCCGCCCTACCCGCCGTTGCGCCGCCCTGCGCTACCGACTATTGCGATTACCCCGCCAGCTCATCAGAGAGTTGCGCGCCGTAATTGCCCGTCTCCGCCGAGCGCGCCACCGCCCGCTACGGGCCCCGTCCACTACCCGTCACAGCTCCTCGCCACGGGACGTCCCACAGGCCTCGGCATATGCCGTCGTCGCGGGCCGTCGTCGCGGGCCGTCGTCGCCTACCGCGCTCGCTGCTGTTGTCCTGTACTTGCTTTCCACGCCGCCGTCAGTGCGCGGCGGACGGGGTGTCTGCTGTCTGTCGCTTTGGCCTGTCGGCGCGAGTTGTCTGGCCGCGTCAGGGCGCGCTCTTGTCGCCCCCTTGTCGCCTTGGCGTCGCTCGGCGGCTGTCACGAGTCGCTTTCGGCTCGCTGGCCGGTGCGCCATGCTCGGTCGGTGTCGCGTCGTGTGCTGCTGCGCGCTGGCGTCGTCATGTCGTCCTGGGCAGCCACGCTGGATTTTGGTGCGTCGCCCACTGCGGTCATGGCCGCTGCTGGGTTGTCGGACGTCGTCGGCCGTTGCGGCTCGTCTTCGCTGACGGTCCTCCGGTGCTCCCTTCGCCGCTGGGTCGCTTCCCCGGCGTCTGTTACGAACCCGCAGCGGCGCCGACGTGCCTCTGGTGGGGGCTGGTGTCTGGTTTGGGTGTACGTGGGGCGGAGGAGCGTCTGGCGTCTGCTGCGGATGTTCGTCGCTCAGTGGCAGGAACTCCGCGCGGGCATGAGGGGCGGGCGGGGCGTTCTCGCGATGTCTGCCGTCGCTGTATGTCGTCCTTGATCGCCGTCCGCGCATTTTCGCTGCGCTGGTCCTACGGTCTTCGCTGCCATCCCTCGACGCCATCTCCCTCCTTGCCAGCTGGCGGTTTCTGCGGCGACAGCGTCGTATGGCGTTGGGGTGCTACCTGGTTGTGCCACCCCCCGGCGCATCGACACGGTGTGCGCCTGGTCACCCTGCTGGGGAGTGCTGGTCGGCGGCGGTCCGAGGGTTGGTTGGGGCTCGGACGCGGCGGTGGGGCCCAGGAGGCTCTGGGCGGTCGTGTTGCGGACGGCGGCGGGCAGCGTTAGGGTCTCCCGGGCGAGCCGACGTCCCTGATGAAGGAATCTGAAGGTCGGCGTTCGTCCACCACTCCGCTCCAGACACCCCCCAGCATCGCTCCTCTTCATTGACCGCCGAGGCGGCCGGGGAGCCACCCGATCTCATCTGTCCGGGTCCGCGTCGCGGGCTTTTACACAGGGCGCTCCATGTTCATGCACAGCATGTGGACAACTCTGTGGACAACTCGTGAGAGAGTAAGTCTTCCGCGTCGCGGCCGTGCCCAACGAGACGGGTCGCATCCCGTGGGAGAGCTGGGCAGTCAGGTACTCCGTTCGGCGGAGTTGTGGGGAGGGGACCTTGCGCATGGACGGTCAGGATCTCGGATCGGTCTGGGCCCGCACCCTCACCGCACTGGCTGAGAGCGACCTGTCTCCCAGCTACCGCGCATGGCTGCCGATGGTCCGGCCTCTGGCGCTTGTGGAAGGCACTGCGCTCCTCGCGGCCCCCAACGAATTCGCCAAGGACGCGCTGGAAACACGGCTGCGCAACCTGATCACACAGGCGCTTTCGCATGAGCTCGGCAGGGAGATCCGTGTCGCGGTGACCGTCCAGCCGGAACCTCCAGGCGGAGGCGGTCCGAGCGAGCCTCTGGCGGCGCCGGTACACGAGTCCGCATACGGCGAACGCCCCCATGAAGAGCACGACGGGGACCGCTCCTATACAGATCCCTCCTACGGGGAGCAGCGTCCGTACCCGGAACAGCCTTACAGGCCTCAGTCAGGAGTTACCCACAGCCCGGGGTCCCTCGGTGGATATCCACAGGGGGACGAGGACCGTGGATGGCCGCAACGGGATTCCGAGCATGGCGGGGCCTATCCGCCTGCGCCTCGTCCACCCGCGTACGGCGGGCGAGGCGCCCCCTACGACACACGCGAGGGACGCGGCGCCCCGGGCTACCCCGGTGGCCGTGGGCGGCCCCCTGGCGGTTCGGAGGGGTACGGCCCGGAGAACTACGGACCCGGGCCGGAGTCGTATGGCGGCGAGCTCCCAGGACGGCCGCCGCACGCGCCGTCCCACCTGAACGATCGGACACTCGGTCCGCTCCGTCCTGGCAGAGGTGAACCGCAGGGGCCCGAGAATCAGCTCGGCAGCGGCGAACCCCTCCCGGGGCACCCGGAGGACCCCTACCAGAGCAAGGGGCCCTCAGACCAGTACAGGACCGAGAAGCCGTACCGCCCAGAGGACCAGTACCGGGACGACCAATACAGAGCGGAAGAGCCCTACCGCTCGGAGGAGCCCTACCGCGGCGAGCCCGGTTTCCGGGACGAAGAGGTCGCTGAGACGCGCGGCCCCGGTAGCGGCCCAGGTTCAAGCCCAGGTGGCGGTGTTCCTAAGGGCAACCCCGGCAACCCCGGCGCCGCTCCAAGCGGCCCAAGCGGCCCAGGCGGCCCGAGCGGTCCCGGTGCCCCCGCCAGCCCCGGTGGGTCGAGCGCTCCGGGAGACGCCGGCTCCTCCGGGCAGGGTTCCGGCGCGTCCGAGCATGCGCGGCTCAACCCGAAGTACACCTTCGAGACGTTCGTCATCGGCTCCTCGAACCGGTTCGCGCATGCGGCGGCCGTCGCGGTCGCCGAGCAGCCCGCCAAGGCGTACAACCCGCTGTTCATCTACGGTGACTCCGGCCTGGGCAAGACGCACCTCCTCCACGCGATCGGGCATTACGCGCAGAGCCTTTTCAATGGGGCGCGTGTCCGTTATGTGAGCTCCGAGGAGTTCACGAACGACTTCATCAACTCGATCCGCGACGGCAAAGCGGACGGTTTCCGGCGCCGCTATCGTGATGTGGACATCCTTCTCGTCGACGACATCCAGTTCCTTGAAGGCAAGGAACAGACGCAGGAGGAGTTCTTCCACACCTTCAACACGCTGCACAACGCGAGCAAGCAGATCGTGATCTCCAGTGACCGGCCGCCCAAGGAGCTGGTGACGTTGGAGGACCGGCTCCGCAACCGGTTCGAGTGGGGGCTGACGACCGACGTGCAACCGCCCGAGTTGGAGACGCGGATCGCCATCCTTCAGAAGAAGGCCCGCCAGGAGGGCCTGGCCGCGCCGCCCGACGTGCTGGAGTTCATCGCCTCGCAGATCGCGACGAACATCCGCGAGCTGGAGGGCGCGCTGATCCGGGTGACGGCGTTCGCGAGCCTGAACCGGCAGTCGGTGGACATGAAGTTGGCGGAGATCGTCCTGAAGGACCTCATCCCCAACGACTCCGGGCCGGAGATCACGGCCGCGATGATCATGGCGCAGACGGTCGAGTACTTCGGCACGACGATCGAGGACCTGTGCGGGCCGTCGCGTTCGCGGATGCTGGTGACCGCACGGCAGATCGCGATGTACCTGTGCCGGGAGCTGACGGAGCTGTCGCTCCCCAAGATCGGCCAGCAGTTCGGCGGCCGCGACCACACCACGGTCATGCACGCCGAGCGCAAGATCCGGTCGCTGATGGCCGAGCGCCGCGCCATCTACAACCAGGTCACCGAGCTCACAGGGCGGATCAAGCACCAGGCTCGCAAGCGCTGATCAACAGCCCTGTGGACAACGCTCCGGGACGGCGCCGGAGATCATCGGATGCTTGTGGACGGCGCGCGTACGCCCGCCCGGCGGTTGTGGAAAGCTCGCAGGGGCAGGCGGCGGCCGCGATGTGGCCGGTAGAGCCCGGTAGGGGCCGCGTCCGCCCGTCCCGAAGCAGGAGGAAATACCGGAAAACGCGACAGAACACGGAGCTCGCAATTCACAGCCTGGGGAAAACTCTGGGGATCTCCGTGGATAAGCCAGGGGAAAACCTGCGGACAACCTGAGGACGACTCGTGGACGGATTGTGGACCGGCTGGGACGGCCGCCCGGCATCATGGGGACGAACTCGTGGACAGGCTGGGGACTTCCTGGGGACGGCCTGGGGACGGCCTCGGCGATCACCCGTCATTGTCACCGGAGGCCGCGTCGCGCCGGGAGAACCTGCGGAGAACTCGTGGACAACCGGGGGAAGACATGGGGATGACGTGTGGGGACGGATCCGTCGTCCTCAGGCGCCGTCGCGTCGTCCACGGGTCATGCACAGCCCCGGTGGACGAAGATTCGCGTCCTCACCTGGGACGATGCGTGATATCCACACTATCCACGGCCCCTATGACTAGTACTGCACTACTTCTCTACTCAAGAAAAGATCCATCTCAAGTCAGGGCCTGGGGACAACGTGCCCCGCGTGCGCCGACCGAGATCTCTCCACCTCACCCTTGTCCGAAACCTGAAGGAGGCGGGTCCACTTGAAGTTCCGCATCGACAGAGACGCCCTCGCCGACGCCGTCGCCTGGACCGCGCGCACGCTCCCGGTCCGTCCCCCCGTCCCGGTGCTGGCGGGCATGCACATCGTGGCCGGGGGCGAAGGCAACAGCGACCGGTTGAAGCTCTCCGCGTTCGACTACGAGGTCTCCGCACAGGTCTCCACGGACATCGACGTGGAGGAGGCCGGTACCGCCCTGGTGTCCGGACGCCTGCTCGCCGAGATCTCCCGCAGCCTTCCTCCACACCCTGTGGAGGTGACGACGGACGGCGCGAAGGTGATGCTCCGCTGCGGCAGTGCGAAGTTCACACTTCTCACCATGCCTGTGGAGGACTACCCGACCCTGCCGGAGATGCCGCCGGCGGCGGGCGCCGTGGGCAGTGACGAGTTCGCGGCCGCCGTGGCCCAGGTCGCCATCGCTGCGGGCAAGGACGACACCATCCCCATGCTCACCGGCGTTCGTGTGGAAATCGAGGGGGAGACCGTCACCCTCGCCTCTACCGACCGCTACCGCCTGGCCGTCCGCGAACTGCACTGGAAGCCGGAGCGCCCGGACTTCTCCGCCGTCGCGCTCGTCCCGGCCAAGACCCTCGCCGACACCGCGAAGTCGCTGACTGCCGGTGCGGAGGTCTCGATCGCGCTCGCCGGGACGGGCGGCAGCGGCGAGGGCATGATCGGCTTCGAGGGCGGCGGCCGCCGCACGACCTCGCGGCTGCTGGACGGCGACTTCGTCAAGTACCGGTCGCTGCTGCCGAGCGAGTACGCGGGCCTCGCCGAGATCCAGACGGGCCCGTTCATCGAGGCCGTCAAGCGCGTGTCCCTCGTCGCCGAGCGGAACACCCCCGTGCGGCTCTCATTCAGCCAGGGAGAGGTCGTCCTGGAAGCCGGGACCGGGGATGAGGCTCAGGCCGTCGAGGCGCTTGAGGCGACGCTGGAGGGCGAGGACATCGACATCGCCTTCAACCCCCAGTTCCTGCTCGACGGGCTCTCAGCGATCGGCTCGGACGTCGCCAGGCTGTCCTTCACCACCCCGACCAAGCCCGCCGTCCTCACCGGCAAGCCGCCGCAGGACGGCGAGAACCCGAACTACCGTTATCTGATCATGCCTGTGCGGTTGTC
Source organism: Actinomadura terrae (assembly GCF_022751215.1). GTDB lineage: Bacteria > Actinomycetota > Actinomycetes > Streptosporangiales > Streptosporangiaceae > Spirillospora > Spirillospora terrae. Next base: position 849,472 of record NZ_JAICDG010000004.1, read on the forward strand.
TGGGTAAGGCCCGATCCTGGGGCAATACCCGGGAACGACCGATCCGCCAGGGGAACCGCCCCTGCGGAGCCCGCGCAGCACCGTACGTACAGGGGAGTGAGCATGGAGCTTGGGATCATCGGCCTGGGCAAGATGGGCGGCAACATGGCAGAACGCCTGCGCCGCGGCGGTCACACCATCGTCGGCTATGACCGCGACCCCGGTGTGAGCGATGTCGGCTCGGTGGAAGAGCTCGTGCAACGCCTCTCGCCCCCGCGCGCCGTCTGGGTGATGGTGCCCGCAGGCAAACCCACCCACGAAACCATCGAAAAGCTGGGGGAGATCCTCCAGCCGGGCGACACCGTCGTGGACGGCGGCAACTCCCACTATGTGGACGACCAGAAGCACGGGGAGGAACTCGCCACCAAGGGCATCGGCTTCGTGGACTGCGGTGTCAGTGGCGGCGTGTGGGGGCTACAGAACGGCTACGCCCTCATGGTCGGCGGCGATGAGGACAACGTGAAGCGGCTCATGCCGATCTTCGAGACCCTCAAGCCCGAGGGGGAGTTCGGGTTCGTCCACTCCGGCAAGATCGGCGCCGGGCACTTCGTCAAGATGGTCCACAACGGCATCGAGTACGCGATGATGCAGGCCTTCGGCGAGGGCTACGAGCTGATCGAGGCCAGCGACATCGTCACCGACGTGCCCGCGACCTTCCACAGCTGGCAGGAGGGCACGGTCATCCGGTCCTGGCTGCTGGACCTGCTGAACCGCGCGCTCGCCGGCGACCCGGAGCTCGACGACATCCGCGGGTACGCCAACGACTCCGGCGAGGGCCGCTGGACGGTCCAGGCAGCCGTCGACCACGCCGTCCCGCTGCCGGCGATCACGGCGTCCCTCTTCGCTCGCTTCGCCTCCCGTCAGGACGACTCGCCCGCCATGCGGGTGGTCGCCGCGCTCCGCAACCAGTTCGGCGGTCACGCGGTCGAATCCGCCAAGGGCGCCGACTCCCCCGGCGCGGACGTGACCCCGCCCCAGGTCTGACCCGCCCTGGTCTGATGGTCCGACCACGGGCCGACCGGTCACCGGTCGGCCCGCCCCGCCCGCCGGTACCCGCATGCCCTCTGGGTGACGCCTCCCGCAGGCGGCGGCCCCACCCGCGACACAGCTTCCCGCCGCAGGCAGCGGCCCCACCGGCGGCACAGTCGCCGAGGCACTCTCCGAAGGCCGGGCGCCTGTCGCGGAGGGGCTGGGCGCCCGTTGCAGAGGGCCGATGTCCGCTGTGGAAGGTCGGGCGTCCGCTACGGAAGGCCGGAGCGTGCCTTCAATGAGGGGCCGACGGCCGTCTAGGCCGTTCTGCGCGCCCCGTCGGTGCTCTGCTCCCCCCGGCCCCCGGCCAGCCCGGCTGGTCTTGCCGGGGGACGACTCGCGGCCGAGTTATCCACAGGCGTGGATTTTTTGGCCGGACGCCGCTCATCCGCCGGACAATGGGTCCCATGGCCGATGAGGCGGCCGGGAGCGGGCGGAGGTGCGGGGGGCATGTGGTGGACGAGAGGCTCTACGCTCGTGTCCCGTGCACGTGGCCCACCTCTCCCTCCAGGACTTCCGCTCGTACGCGACCGCCGAGGTCTCGATCGAGCCGGGAGTCACGGCCTTCGTGGGGCCCAACGGGCAGGGCAAGACGAACCTGGTCGAGGCCATCGGGTACGTCGCCACGCACGGCAGCCACCGGGCGTCCACCGACGCGCCGCTCGTCCGGCAGGGCGCGCCGCGGGCGATCGTCCGCGCCGGCGTGGTGAAGGACGACCGCAAGGCGCTGATCGAGCTGGAGATCAACCCGGGGAAGGCGAACCGGGCCCGGCTCAACCGGTCCCCCATTCCGCGGCCCCGCGAGATCCTGGGGGTGCTGCGGACCGTCCTGTTCGCACCCGAGGACCTGGCGCTGGTCAAGGGCGACCCGGGGGAGCGCCGGCGGTTCATGGACGAACTGCTGACGCTGCGCGCCCCGCGCTTCGCCGGTGTCCGCTCCGACTACGACCGCGTCCTCAAGCAGCGCAACGCCCTGCTGAAGTCGGCGGCCGCCCACCGCCGCTCCCCCGGCCCCGAGGTTCTCGCCACGCTGGACGTATGGGATTCGCATCTCGCGCGGACGGGCTCCGAACTGCTGGCCGCACGGCTGGATCTCGTGGCGGCGCTCCGTCCTCTGGTCGCGCGCGCGTACGAGGCCCTGGCACCGGCCAGCGGCGATGTGGATCTGCGCTACAAGAGTTCGTTGGGAGAGGAGGAGTTGTCCACAGACCGTGGACAGCTTGCCGAGCGGATGCTCGCCGTCGTCGCGGACTACCGCAAACAGGAGCTGGAGCGCGGCGTCAGCCTGGTCGGCCCGCACCGGGACGAACTCGTCCTGCGGCTGGGGGAGCTGCCCGCGCGCGGCTACGCCAGCCACGGCGAGTCGTGGTCGTTCGCCCTCGGCCTCCGGCTGGCCGCGTTCGACCTGCTCCGCGCGGATGGCGACGACCCCGTTCTGATCCTGGACGACGTCTTCGCCGAACTGGACGTGGGACGCCGCAGCCGCCTGGCGGAGATGGTCGCCCCGGCCGAGCAGGTCCTGATCACGGCCGCCGTCCCGGCGGACGTCCCGGCGGAACTGACGGGAGGCTCGTATACCGTCTCGGACGGTCAGGTCATTCGTGAGTGATCCACGCCCGGGTGAGGAGAGTGCCATGCCGGACGATCCACAGGATGTGCATAACTTCACCGGTTCCAGCGCCCCTCCGAGCTCCACAGCCCTTCCAGCCTCCACCACCCCTTCGGCCTCCACCACCCCCCCGGGGTCCACCGCCCCTTCAGGCTCCACTCCCCCTTCGAACTCCGGCGCTCCTCCGGGGACCCCCACCCCCTCGGAGTCCCCTTCCCTTTCGGGCTCCACCGCTCCTCCGGGGCCTACCGCCCTCCCGGGGTCCACGGCCCTACCAGAGTCCACGGTTTCTCCGGGGGCCGGAGGCGTGCCGGGGAGCGCGGATTCGACGGACTCGGCGGCGGCGTCGGGCAAGTCGGGCATCGAGTTGGCCAGGGAGGCGCTCGCGCAGGCGAAGGCGGACGCACTCAAACGCGGCACCCTTCCCGGCCAGGGGAACAAGCGCAAGAACACGAAGCTCATCCGCGTCCGGGAGCCGGGACGTGGAGGCGACCCCAAGCAGTTCGGCACCGCGATCCGTGAGTTGCTGGCGTCTCGCGGGTGGGAACAGCGAGCCGCCGTCGGCGGCGTGTTCGGTAACTGGGCGGGGATCGTCGGCCCTGATCTGGCGGAGCACACCCGGCCAGATCACTTCGAGGACGGCGTCCTCACCATCGCGGCCGATTCCACCACGTGGGCGACGCAGCTGCGCCTGCTGTCCTCCACGCTCGTCCGGCGCCTGAACGAGGAACTCGGCCACGGCACCGTCCGCCGCGTCAAAGTGGTCGGCCCCTCCACAGGCCCCCGCAGAACGGGTGCCTGGCGCGTTCGCTGACCATATGTCCACACGCCCCCGCCGCTCGAAGCCCGAGGCAGTTACACACCAGCCGTATTCACTGAGCGGAAGTGGCCTTAGCCACGATGCGCATGTGCCCGGCTATCCACATCACTGTGGACTAGACGTCCGCGCGGAGGTGTTCAGCCACGAGACGCACGCACTCAGCCGTCCAATCAATGTGGCATGGGTGTCCGTGTGGACGTGGGTCAGGGCGCCCTGCCCGCTTGCGCTGTGCCTCCTCGGCCCGGGCGTCCTCACCCCTGGGCGTCCGAGTGGACGCGAATGTGGACCACGGATGGGGCCGCTGCGCGCGCTGGTCTGAGCCCCAGCACCGGGCGGGCGGAGGTAGGGCGCTCCGTCTGCCTCTGCTGGGCTTCAACCATGGGGTCGCTGCGCGCGCTGGCCAGAGACCAGTACCGGGCGGGCGTGAGCTAGGGCGCTCCGTCTGCCTGTGCTGGGTATCAACTCTGGGTTCCTAGGGCCTCGGATGGGGGCGCCGCGCGCGCTGGCGCTGAGCCTCACCATCGGGGGACGTCGGGTAGGTCCGCTCTGGTCGTCTGCGCTGGGACTCACCTCGGAGCGTCCGGGTGGACGTGGTGGCGGGTGTGTGTGCGGGTGTGGTCAGGGGAGTGGGCTGCCAGGCGGGGTTTCTGGGGCAGGTAGAAATGTAGGTAGCTCCCTGTGATCGGATGTCGGTGGCGGGTGAGAACATCTGTTCGGGACATCCGGCGACGAGTTCCGCAGCGAGCGCGCCGTAGGCCAGAGAACCCCCCTGGGGCTATGGGGGGATGCAGCTCCAGGCCCGCCGAGCCGCCACACGCGCACACAGAGCTCGTGAGTGCCACTTTTCGCCGCGTGACCCGGTAGACTGGGTCCGGGTTCAGGATGCTGCGCCGCCATGGGTCGCCCAGGGCTCTACCGACACGTACAGAGCACACGGGCGCCCCATGTGTGTTACGGGGCACACCGCGCTCCCTCCCGGGCGTGGGGGCGGCCGACATCCCCGTCAGGAGGATCTCCTTTGGCGTACGACGCTAGTTCGATCACTGTCCTTGAGGGCCTTGAGGCGGTTCGCAAACGCCCGGGCATGTACATCGGGTCGACCGGTGAGCGTGGTCTGCACCACCTTGTCTACGAGATCGTGGACAACGCGGTGGACGAGGCCCTGGCCGGTTACGCCGACGACATCGTGGTGACGCTGATGGCGGACGGCGGAGTCAGTGTGCTCGACAACGGGCGCGGCATCCCGGTCGGCGAGCATCCGGTGGAGAAACGCCCGGCCATCGAGCTCGTGCTGACGACGCTGCACGCGGGCGGCAAGTTCGACGGCAAGTCCTATGCCGTCTCCGGCGGCCTGCACGGTGTCGGGTCCGCGGTCGTGAACGCGTTGTCCAGCCGGCTGGAGGCCGAGGTCAAGGTCGACGGCCACGTCTGGCGCCAGTCCTACACCTGGCAGGGGCCCGAGACGGAGCTGCGCAAGGGTGAGGAGACCAGCGAGACCGGTACCCGCATCACCTTCTGGCCCGACCCGGACATCTTCGAGACCACCGAGTGGAACTTCGAGACGCTCTCCCGGCGCATGCAAGAGATGGCGTTCCTGAACCGCGGGCTGAGTATCACGCTGGAGGACGAACGTCCCGAGCACAGCAGCGGCGAAGAAGAAGGCGCCCCGCACGTGGTCAAGTACCACTACGAGGGTGGCATCGAGGACTTCGTCCACTACATCAACGCGCGCAAGGACGCCGCCCACGAGTCGGTGGTCTACTTCAGCGACGACACCGAGGGCATGTCGGTGGAGATCGCGATGCAGTGGAACTCGTCCTACGCCGAGTCCGTCCACACGTTCGCGAACACGATCAACACGGCGGAGGGCGGCACCCACGAGGAGGGGTTCCGCGCGGCGCTGACCACGATCGTCAACCGGTACGCCCGCGACAAGGGGCTGCTGCGCGACAAGGACGACAACCTCACCGGCGAGGACGTCCGCGAGGGCCTCACCGCGATCATCTCGATCAAGCTGGCCGACCCGCAGTTCGAGGGCCAGACCAAGACCAAGCTGGGCAACACCGAGGCCAAGTCGTTCGTGCAGAAGGCGTGCAACGAGCACCTGCGCGACTGGTTCGAGGAGAACCCGGGCGAGGCCAAGGAGATCATCAACAAGGCGTCCCAGGCGGCGCGGGCGCGGGTGGCGGCGCGGCAGGCGCGCGACCTGACCCGGCGCAAGAGCCTGCTGGAGTCGACGTCGCTGCCCGGCAAGCTGTCGGACTGCCAGTCCACCGACCCGTCGCGGTCGGAGCTGTACATCGTCGAGGGCGACTCGGCGGGCGGCTCGGCCAAGGGCGGCCGCGACCCGCACTTTCAGGCCATCCTGCCGATCCGCGGCAAGATCCTGAACGTGGAGAAGGCCAGGATCGACAAGATCCTGAAGAACAACGAGGTGCAGGCGATCATCACCGCCCTCGGCACCGGCGTGCACGACGAGTTCGACATCTCCCGCCTGCGCTACCACAAGATCATTCTGATGTCGGACGCGGACGTCGACGGCCACCACATCAACACGCTGCTGCTGACCCTGCTGTTCAGGTTCATGAAGCCGCTGATCGAGGCCGGGCACGTGTACCTGTCCCAGCCCCCGCTCTACAAGATCAAGTGGGACGCTCGGGGCTCGGACGCCGACTACGCCTACTCCGACGCGGAGCGGGACGCGATCATCGAGGCCGGTGTCGCCGCGGGCAAGCGCGACCCTCGTCCCCGCGACCTCGTCCAGCGATTCAAGGGCCTCGGCGAGATGAACGCCAGCGAGCTGTGGGACACCACCATGGACCCCGACAACCGGGTCCTGCTCCAGGTGCAGCTCGACGACGCCGCGCAGGCGGACGAACTGTTCAGTGTGCTCATGGGCGAGGAGGTCGAGCCCCGGAGGGAGTTCATCCAGCGCAACGCCAAGGACGTGCGCTTCCTCGACATCTGAAGTACGCGGCCCAGGAGCCGGTCCAGGCGGCGCCCCGACCAAGCGACGCGAGGCAAAGCTAAGCGGCACGACGCGAGGCGACGGCCAGGCGACTCCGGCGGCCATCCGGCGCGACCGGTCACGACGCGACCCCGGCCCCAGCGGGCGACGCGACCCGTCCGGCCGACCCGGCTCCCGCCAACGCCACCGCCAACCGCCAACCGCCACGGCCGACGGCCAGACCGCCAACGGCCGACCGCCAACCACCGGCCGAGCGGCCCGAGACCGTGAGCGGCGCCCGGGCCACCGCGCGGCGACGTACTTCCATCCCACCAAGCAGAAGAGGTCTTGAGAGTGACGGACGTGACCACAGAGGGTGGGCACCCAGGCGAGCGGATCGAACCGGTCGACATCCAGGTCGAGATGCAGAAAAGCTATCTCGACTACGCGATGTCGGTCATCGTCGCGCGCGCTCTGCCCGAGGTGCGGGACGGGCTGAAGCCCGTCCACCGCCGCGTCCTGTACGCGATGTACGACGGCGGATACCGGCCCGACCGCGGCTACTTCAAGTGCGCGCGCGTCGTCGGCGACGTCATGGGTAACTATCACCCCCACGGCGACTCCGCCATCTACGACGCCCTGGTCCGCCTGGCGCAGCCGTGGTCGATGCGTTATCCGCTGGTGGACGGCAACGGGAACTTCGGTTCGCGCGGCAACGACCCGGCGGCGGCCATGCGGTACACCGAGTGCCGTATGGCGCCCCTGGCGATGGAGCTGCTGCGCGACATCGACAAGGAGACCGTCGACTTCTCCCCCAACTACGACGGCCGCTCGCAAGAGCCCGACGTCATGCCGTCGCGGTACCCGAACCTGCTGGTGAACGGCTCGGCCGGCATCGCCGTCGGCATGGCCACCAACATCCCGCCGCACAACCTGCGGGAGGTCGCCGAGGGCGTCCAGTGGTTCCTGGCGAACTACGGCGCGTCGGACGAAGAGCTCCTCGAAGCGCTGATCGAGCGCGTCAAGGGCCCCGACTTCCCGACCGCCGGCCTGATCGTCGGACGCAAGGGCATCGAGGAGGCGTACCGGACCGGCCGCGGCTCGATCACGATGCGCGCCGTGGTCGAGGTCGAGGAGATCCAGGGCCGCACCTGCCTCGTCGTCACCGAGCTTCCGTACCAGGTCAACCCCGACAACCTCGCCCTCAAGATCGCCGAGCTGGTCAAGGACGGCAAGCTGGACGGCGTCGCCGACGTCCGCGACGAGACCTCCGGCCGCACCGGGCAGCGGCTCGTGATCGTCCTCAAGCGGGACGCGGTCGCCAAGGTCGTCCTGAACAACCTGTACAAGCACACCCAGCTCCAGGAGACGTTCGGCGCGAACATGCTCGCGCTGGTGGACGGGGTGCCGCGCACGCTGCGCATCGACCAGTTCGTCCGGTACTGGGTCGCGCACCAGATCGAGGTGATCGTCCGCCGCACCCGGTTCCTGCTCCGCAAGGCCGAGGAGCGCGCCCACATCCTGCGCGCCCTGCTCAAGGCGCTGGACCGCATCGACGAGGTCATCGCGCTCATCCGCCGCTCGCCGTCCGCCCAGGAGGCGCAGCGGGGCCTGATCAGCCTGCTGGAGATCGACGAGATCCAGGCGCAGGCCATCCTCGACATGCAGCTGCGCAAGCTCGCCGCCCTCGAGCGCCAGCAGATCATGGACGAGTACGACAAGCTGATGGCGGAGATCGCCGACTACAACGACATCCTCGCCTCGCCCGAGCGGCAGCGCCGGATCGTCGGCGAGGAGCTCGCCCCGATCGTCGAGAAGTACGGCGATGAGCGGCGCACCGAGATCATCCCCTTCGACGGCGACGTGTCCTACGAGGACCTCATCGCCGAGGAGGACGTCGTCGTCACGATCACCCGCGGCGGCTACGCCAAGCGCACCAAGACCGACCTGTACCGGGCGCAGCGGCGCGGCGGGAAGGGCATCCGCGGCGCGCAGCTCAAGCAGGACGACATCGTCGACCAGTTCTTCGTCACGACGACGCACCACTGGATCCTGTTCTTCACCAACAAGGGCCGCGTCTACCGGGCGAAGGCGTACGAACTGCCCGACGCCGGACGCGACTCGCGCGGCCAGCACGTCGCGAACCTGCTGGCCTTCCAGCCGGACGAGCACATCGCCCAGGTCATGGACCTGCGCGACTACGAGGTCGCGCCCTACCTCGTGCTCGCCACCAAGCGCGGCCGGGTCAAGAAGACCGCGCTGCGCGACTTCGACTCGCCGCGCACCGGCGGGATCATCGCGATCAACCTGGTCGACGACGACGAGGTCATCGCGGCGCGGCTCGTCTCGTCCGAGGACGACCTGCTGATGGTCTCCACCGGCGCGCAGGCGATCCGCTTCCGCGCCGACGACGAGTCGCTCCGTCCGATGGGCCGGGCGACGTCCGGTGTGATCGGCATGCGGTTCGAGGAGGACCAGGAGGTCCTCAACATGCTCGTCGTGCAGGATTCGTCCCAGGATGTCCTGATCGCGACCGAGGGCGGCTACGCCAAGCGGACACCGGCGGACCAGTACCCCCGCCAGGGTCGTGGGGGTAAGGGGGTGCTCACCGCTAAGATCGTGCAAACGCGCGGACGGCTGGTCGGGGCGCTGATGGTCGGTCACGACGACGAGGTGTTCGCGATGACGTCCAACGGGGGCGTGATCCGCACCACCGCGGCGGAGATCAAGCAGTCCGGCAGGCAGACCATGGGCGTTCGCCTGATGAACCTCGCGGACGGGGACAGCGTGGTCGCCATCGCGAGGAACGTAGAGTCCATGGTGGACGCAGAGGACGCCGACGGCGAGGGGGGCGACGGTGAGTGATGCGCCCGGCCTCGTCACCGAGCCGCTAGGCCAGGAGGACACGTGAGCACGGAGCCCGGCAAGAGCAAGGGCGGATCCGGCGCGGACGCGGGTGAGGAAACCCCTGCCAAGCGCCCCGGCGGCAAGTCCGGCAAGACCGTCGCCGCCGCCTCCGCCAAGCCCGGCCGGGACGAGGCGACCGTCGACATCACGTCCGCGGACGAGACCAGGACCGACCTCGCCCATATCGAGGACGAGCCCGACAAGTCGGAAGCTCCCGAGGGCGACACGCCGGAGATCGCCCCGATCAAGGACACGACCGAGCCTCCGTCCGACGACCGTCCGGTGACGCTCTCGGACGAGAAGACGACGCGGCCGCCCTCGTCTTCGTCGTCGGGGTCGTCGGGGTCGTCGACGCCGAGGAGCTCGTCCGGCTGGGCGAAACCGGCCGAGCCCTCGGGTGGGTCGCCCCGCGAGCGCACCGAGAAGTCGAGGAAGCCGTTCGGACGTCGCGACACGCCGTCGTCCGGGTCCAATTCCTCGGGGCCCGGCGGGTCGTCCACCTCGTCGAAGCCGTCGGGCGGCGGTTTCGCCGGAACCGTCCTGAAGGACCGTCCCGCGCCTGCGGCTCCGGCGGTGAGCCCCTCCTCCAGCAAGCCCGCGGTGAACGCCAAGCCGGCGCGCAAGGCGCAGCTGCAACTGGCCCGGCTCGAGCCGTGGTCGGTGATGAAGTTCAGCTTCGTGATGTCGGTGGTCTGCTTCGTCGTCCTGCTGGTCGCCGTCACCGTCCTGTACGTGATCCTCGCCGGGCTCGGCGTGTTCGACGCGATCAGCGACACGATCAACAGCCTCACCAAGCAGCAGGGCGAGACCACCGGCGGCGTCGACGCCGGAAGCTGGTTCTCCTTCTTCCGCGTCTTCGGCTACACGGTCCTCGTCGGGGCGCTGAACGTCCTGCTCATCACCGCCCTCTCGACGGTCGGCTCCGTCATCTACAACCTCGCGGCCGATCTCGTGGGCGGCGTGGAGGTCACCCTCAAGGAGGCCGAGTAGGGGGCTCAACGAGCGCTGAGTAGCGCGCTCGGGGAAGATCGAGAGCGCGCCCGCACACCCCCTGCCCGCCGCCCCGCGAACGCCTGAGGACGCCCATGCTGACCAGTGGATCCGCGCGCCGCCGCGATCGCCTAATCGATTTCCGGTTGCCGCGCCGGATGGGGTAACCTCTCGTTGCGCCGCAAGGGCGGCGGCAGTACGGGCCTATAGCTCAGTCGGTTAGAGCGCATCCCTGATAAGGATGAGGCCGGTGGTTCAAGTCCACCTAGGCCCACCAGCTCAGAGCCCCCACCGGATCCCGGTGGGGGCTTTTGACTGTGCTGGTGACGTTCAGCTTTCCGGCGTCACCCCGGCGAGCCCCCGTTCGGGCGATCCGCGATATCGCGGTCGGGAAGTATCGCGATCCACGCCGTGAAGCCGGACGCGGCGAAGCTCGTTCTAATTCAGATCCGCGACCGCGCATTGCGACGTCCGATCGGCACGCCGTCCGCGCCGTCCACACCAAGCCGATCTTCGCCTTGCCCCACGCCCCTCGGGGCGATCTTCCTCAAGGACGTTCGCCCAGGTCGCGCCATCGCCGCCCCCGAGGGCCGGGTGTTTCTGGGAACCTTCACATGACTCCGCTTCCCTGTGGATGACGGTGGACGGAGCGGCAGGCCTGGGGACGGCCCTGCGGACGGCGTGGGGATATCGGTTTCCCCAGGGACTTCAACTCTCTTATCCACAGGCTGTGGATTATTGCGGACATACTTCCGGGCCCACCTCCTGACCAGCGTTGACAGGTGTTCCCCCTGGCGAACGCGATCCAGTCAAGCAGTGGACAACCGGTGGACGGTGCCGATCCACACCTGGGGACGAAAGTTATCCACAGGCTTTGGACGGCGGCTGTTCGGCAGCGGTTCATGAGCGGGGTCGCGCGCGGACAGCTGACGATCATGGAAGGCGATCACGCTCCAGGCGTCCCTGACATGCGTTTATCCAGGAGGAACAGGTGCGACGCCGCCTTCTCGCCCTCGCCACGCTCTCCACCGCCGCGACCGCGCTCGCCGGAACGCTCGCCGCCGCCTACCCCGCCCAGGCCTCGGGCCACGGCGACAAGGGACCGGTGCGGCTCAACCAGATACAGACGATCGCCACGCACAACAGCTACCACCACGAGCTCACCAGCGCGGAGAAGGCCGTCCAAGCCAAACGGGACTCGGGATGGTGGAACCTCGAGTACTCCCACGCGTCGCTGCCCGCGCAGTTCTCCGCGCAGCGGGTTCGCAGTATCGAGCTGGACATATTTCCCGATCCCGAGGGCGGCCTCTACACCAAGCCGATCGTCCGGAGGGAGGCCGGCCTGGGCGAGATCAACGACCCGGACATGAAGAAGCCCGGCTTCAAGGTCCTGCACTGGGCCGACCACGACTACGGGTCGTCCTGCGTCTCGCTGAGCAACTGCCTGAAGCAGGCCCGCACCTGGTCGGACGCGAACCGGGGGCACGTGCCGATCCCGATCCTGCTGGAGTTCAAGTCCACCGACCCCGCGATGGAGAAGCTCGGCGGTCCGCGCAGCCCGCGCTGGGACGGCCCGCTCATGGACAAGCTCGACGCGGAGATCCGCGCCGCGATCGGTGACGACAAGATCATCAAGCCGGACGATCTGCGGCGGCCCGGGCTCACGCTGGAGCAGTCCGTCCTGAAGTACGGGTGGCCTTCGGTGTCGAAGTCCCGTGGCAAGTTCCTGTTTCTGATGGATAACAAGGTTCCTAAACCGCATATCGCGGAGGGGAGCAGGCTTGACCTGGCCAAATCGGGAGAGGGGCGAACCGGTTGATCCTCTCGCCCGTCGCAGAGGCAGCACACAACCGCCCTCGACGCGACGGGACACCCGATGCGTAACCGGCCGCCGTTCCCGCCGCGGTTCCTCTTCTACTACGACCAGGACGCGTCCGTCCCGCCCGTCAGCCGGCCGCCCTCGCCACGGCGGCGCCTTCTCGTCCACGCGGCTTACGCCGCCGTAGGCCCGGCGCTTCTCGCTGCGCTAGTCGTCCTTTCGGGCTTGCTTGTCTAAGACACGCCCTCGCGCGCTTACGAGGTCAGGGCCCGCAGCTCCCGCGCGGCCGGCAGCGTACGAGCCTTGCCGGGGAGAGCTCCCAACATCTGGTCAACCAGTTGTCGCGTGGCCATCACGGGACGAGGACGGTCATGGAGTGATGTGGCAGCCAGGTCAAGGGCCTCGCCTACTTCCCCGCACTGAAGCAGGTTGATAGCGCGCATGAGATGCAGGTTAATAATCGGCGCTGTAGCAGTTGGAGGATAGCAAGCGTGAGAATTGTCCACCGCCGTCAAGGCGCCTTTATCGCCCAAAGTGATGCCGACATATGCCTCATTCCAATACAGTTGACTTACTTGAAAGTCCAGGACGGTCGGCATGTTGGAATTCTGGGGTAGTTGGTCAAACGTACGCTTGAGGCTTTCGATATTATCGCGCGCCGTCTCAGTGTCGCCGTTAAAGGCAGCCATGTAAGCGCCAGCAGCGTAGGCGCGTGCGAGCCCTGATGACGGGACACCATCGGCAATTTCGGCGGCGTCGCTCACCAGAGTCATGACGGTCTCGTGCGAGCCGCCTGCCCAACTCGCATTCTGGGCAGCTCTACCGCGGGCCCAAACCCGTACCCTACGGTCGCCGGACGCATCGGCGGCCCTGCGTGCTGTATACCAGCTTCGCCGTGCTGCGCGATCGTCGCCCATATTGCTGAATATTTCGGCCAGAACGCCGGAAAGTCCCGCGCTTACCCTTAGAAGCCCGGCCTGCTCGCCGGGGGGACGTCCCTTATCCAACAGTTCACCAACGGCGTAGATATCTGCGGCAACGGCGGGGAGAAGCGATTCAAAAGGCCGTCGGTAGATCTGGTGCCCGTAGTCGTAAACGACTTGCTCCCACTCTTCAACATCGGTGTTGAGATCGAGAACGTTGTCGATGTCGGAGAGCAGGGCCTCCAGCTCCCCGGGCGCCACGGCAGCGCCAGTGCTAAGCGCAGCGATAAGTCGGAGTAGTGCGCGGCGTTTCACGTCGTCCTCGGTGTCACCAACGATGCTCGTGTCCACGGTACCCGGCGCGTCGGTGGAAGCCTGCGGGTCAGGCGGAGGGTCGGGGAACAACACTCCACGCGGGATGCCGTACACGGCGGCGTAGGCCGGTGCCCACTGGGTGGGGAACACCTTGCCCCGCTCGTGCTCGGTGACCAGACGGGCGAGGCTCTTGACCTGTTTGGTCGGGTGACGGGTGATATTGGCCGCTTCGCGCAAGCGCCGCGCGGTCTCGAAGGGGCCCCACCCCTGCGCTTCGCGCTCGGCCTGGAGCCGGACCGCCCACGCCGGGCGCTGTTGCTCGCTCATGACCTGCCATCCTTCGCCGCTGGGATGGATCAAGGCATGGGGTGACCCCACACCTTGACCCATTGTCTGTATTCCGCGACGCAGCGCGCAGGGTTTCACTCTGTGTTGCGGGGCCACGCGCCAACCACTCATCCCGTGTGGTCCGACGAAACACTCGGTGCGTGGTCCCGCTCCCCTAGACGCAAGCGGTCCCGGACGCGGTGATCTGACCCACCGGCCGGGACCTCACCGGAAGGAGCTCCGGTTGTGAGTAAGGTACAGCCTCCTGTTGGGGTGCGCTGTTCGGCCACGATCCCGGTACCAGAGCAGACCGCACGGCTCGACGCAGGCCCGATTCAGCGGGCCGAGGCCACGCGGATCGAGTCCTACTTTCTCGGCGTGCTCGTCTGGTTCGGGCACCACACCCGGCGGTGGTGGGCGTACGTGCCCTGGCCAACGCCGGGCCTGGTCGAGGCGAGTACTCCCGATCTGCTGTCCGACGCCATCGCCGCAACGATGGGGTTGCGGAAGGGGACGCGATGACGATGACTTCGCCTTTCCTCGACCAGCAGCTCGCCGCGCTGCGTCGCGAGTTCAACGGCTGGACGATCGTCTACACCCGGCCGGACAGCGAGCCTCCCCGCTGGTGGGCGACACGCGGCGCGCTCGTCCGCGAGCGCCTGGACGAGCGCGGCACCCTCACCACCCGTTCCCCCGAGGAGCTCCGCCGGCAGCTCCGGCGTGTGGAGGCGCACCGGCCGTCGCCCGTCCGGGCAGCGCCGGCCGCATGACTGGGTGCGGCGGCCGCTCAAAGGCGCGGTAGCGGCCGCCGCACCCGCTCGAATGTGCGGGGACGTCTGGCGATGGGTCGCCGTCGACGTCGCCGCACTCTCGGCACGGACCCACCTGCCCGGGTCCGTGCCCGCCGCCCGCCCGGTGGCGCATCAGCGCCGGGCGGGCGGCCCTCCGACGCGCGGCGGCGCGGCTCCTCCCCACCGATTAGACGCGCCGCCGCGCCTATCAATGGGACTGACATGCAAGAGAAAGAGCTGACTGTCGATCCGTGGGGCCCTCTAGATGCGTTGTGCGTGGCGTTGCGGCGCCGAGCGCCGCTAATCACTGCGACGATCGATCTCCCGTATGGAGAAGAACCCCCGGTCGCGGGAGAATACGGTCTCGGCCTCCGACTTCACGTGTCGTACCGGGGAGGCGAAATACGCGGTATCACGTGGGACGGAGACGCCGAGATCTACCGATGGGTGGTTGGCCCCGACCGCGCCAGCAACCTATCCGCCGACGTGGAAGAGACCGTAACGCTGGTCGCCCGGGTGCTAGGCGCCCCGGTGAGTCCGGAACCCGGGAACTGAGACTGGCGCGGGCGGCGGGCCGCATATCGCCGCCCGTTGCGGTCTGGTACTGCTGCACCCGCCGAACCGGGCACATGGTGTGTTGGTGCCCCAAAGACTGCAAATGCGAATGCATTGCGTGTGTCTGTAGAAGTGAACCGGGATGGGCGATGGGACGTCACAGAAGCACGCAACCCCTCGGGAGTCTCCGGATGTACGAGCCGCCCCACCAGCCGCCCGGCCCCTACCAGCCGCCCCCGCCGCCGCCGTCCGGACCGATGCCAGGACCGCCCCTCCCCGGGCCCCACCACGGACGACAGGGCGGCAACCGGCGCGGTTGGATCATCGCCGGCGCGTGCGTGCTCATCCTGCTCGTCCTCGGCGGCATCGGTTCCGCCCTCTCCAACGGCGACGATGACCCGGCCGCCGCCTCGACGCCGCAATCGTCGGCGACGGCGCGCGCCAGCTCGACGCCGCGCGAGGCATGGGAAGTCATCCCCACCAGGCGCCGGGCCGCGTTCCTCTCGTATCTGCGCCGTCTCGACCCCGGCCTGACCCCCACCTCCGCCGGCGCGAAAGCCCGGCCGCTGCGCCGTGCCGTGGACGTCTGCTACGACGTTTACGCGGGCAAGCCGCTGCCCACCGTGCTTGCGAACACGGCGCGTCGGTTCGACGGTGGGCAGGCGTCCGTTCCGCAGGGCAGCGCGAAGGCCCGGCGGATCCTCGCCGCGGCGAAGCGCTGGATCTGCTCGTCTCGGGAGCTGCGCGCGCACTACAACAAGCTGCACCCGTAGCCCCGCCCCCTGAGGCAAGATGACTCGTCCATCAGTTAGGAGAGACGAGAGGGGAGCGCACATGCCGCAGTGGCACGAGCTCGACAAGAACCAGAAGGATGCCGCCCACAGCATCGTGGAGCAGTTGTGGAAGGCGGGCGTCACATCCGCCACCGTTTCGAGCGTCGGCAGGAACCTCGACGACGCCCTGGCATGGAGCGCCGGCGACATCACGTTGCGCGAGCTGTGCGCCCGCGCCCGCTGGGCCGCCCCCCAGCAGACCTGACCCCTTCCATCCCGCCGTGACTGCGGTTACGATGCTTCTTCATAGCTCCCGTGAGGGTTCGCAATATCAGGCGTGGGTGAAAATTCGCAGCTAAGACCTGATTGTTATCGCCCCTCATTAAGGGTTCGCAATATCAGGACGTTCGCGAAGCATTACCGCGAAAACCTGATCTTCATCGCCCCTTGTAGGGTTCGCAATAACCCGATGCGGGGCGGCATGTCGCCGAACACCCGGGTTCTCATCGCCCCGCGAGGGTTTGCAACACCAGCATGAACACGGCCCCGATCCCGAGCGCCTAGCACGAAATCGCCCCCGCCCCTCCGCAATGGAGAGGCAGGGGCGTGCGCCCGGGGACTCGTCGCGCGGTGAGCCTACCGGCGGTAGCCGGGAAGCGTGTCGGGTTCCGGCTTGTTGGGGACGCGCCAGACGCCGAGCGCGACCAGCAGCGCACCACCGATCGTGATCAGCTCGGAGGTGTCGAGCCTGCCGTCATCGGTGGCGGCCTGGACGGTCGCGAGGACCGGCGCCAGACCCGCGATGACGCCCTTCCAGTACGCGGAGATCTTCACCATGGGGGGTTCCTCCTCAGGGATCTAGTGGACGCGCAGGAGGACGGGCCAGGTCTTCGGTCCGACCTCGCCGTCCGCGGTGACGCCGCCCCACTTCTGGACGGCCCTTACGGCGCGTTCGGTCGCCGCGCCGAACGCGCCGTCGACCTTGATTTCCGGGTGACTCCGTGCGAGCAAGAGCCCCTGTACGGTCTCGACGTGCTCGCCGGTCGAGCCCTTGCGGACGAGCGGCAGTTCCTTCAAGAGTTCCTCCATCCATGAGCCGGCGGGCGACCCGGACGAGCCGCCGCCGGAGTAGGCCGGACGTCCGTAGCCGGCGATGACGCTCGACGCGCGCACGCGCCGCATGCACGCATTCGACGTGTTGGCCTCGATCGTCTGAACCCGCCCGCCACCAAGGACCTTCTCGACCACCCCAACGTGGTCGATGGCACCGACCGAGTTGGACGCGCCCCAGTCGAAGAACACGATGTCG
This sequence comes from Actinomadura terrae, assembly GCF_022751215.1. Lineage (GTDB taxonomy): Bacteria > Actinomycetota > Actinomycetes > Streptosporangiales > Streptosporangiaceae > Spirillospora > Spirillospora terrae. The sequence continues at coordinate 866,625 of NZ_JAICDG010000004.1, forward strand.
CCGGGCCGCGCGCGGTCAACCTCGGCCGTCGTTCCGACATGCCAGCGCCCGACCTTCTGGAAGTCCTGCGCGTGCCACACGGTGTAGGCGCGATCCCCGCCCGGGAGAACGGCGGCCGCGTTGCCGCTGTGCCTGGCCCAGAACGTGACGGCCATGTCGCACCACGAGGCGCCGAGGAACTCGTCGCCGTGCCGGGACGCGTACTCCCGCGTGATCCTGTTCGGTCGCCCTGCCATGCCGAGACTTGCGCGGGCCTGTGCGAGCATCGCCGCGACGGTGCCCATCAGGCACCGTCCCCGGTGTAAACGCCCTCGACCGGCGGCGGCCCGTACAGTCCGGCGAGGACGGCCTCCTCGTCCGGCTCGGTCGCGTCCGCCCCATCGGGCGGCTCGGGAATGGTCTCGGACATGGAGCCTCCTAGCTGGTGATGATTCCGATGACGGCGATACCGCCACTGAGCAATGCCGCAACGGCGGCGATGATGAGCCCGGCGACCGTGAGGCGGCGCCGGGCCTGCTCGCCCATCTCCGCGCGGAGCCGGGCCTCGCGCTCGTCCATCTCTGCGCGGGTGACGGTGGTCCGCTCGACGAGGTCGAGCCGCTCGTCCAACCGGCGCACGTCGAGGGCGAGCTCGTCGACTCGTCGCGCCCCTTGCTGCTGCTCTTGGAGGACGAGCCGGACGTCCCCCTCGATCCTCGCGAGAGCGGTCATCAGCTCACCGCGCAGGAGCGCGAGCTCGGTGGACGGGGGAACCTCGGCCATCAGTCGATCTCGATGCATCCGCCGATGCACAGCTCATCATTGACTGCCCACGTGAACGGCGTTGACGAGGAAATGCCCAAGGCCCCCGCAGGATCCGCCAGAATCCGAATAAACGTCCCAGCCAAAAGGCCCGTAACGGGGTAGCGTTTGGTTACCGACGCGTCCTGAATCCAGCCTGAAACGGACCCCGGAGGATCATTTGACGGATTGAATGGCGGATAGAGTGCCCAGGCTCCGGAACCGAATGTCGTATCAGCGGCCGCCTTCATGTAGGCGCGGAAGAAGCACGTTCCACCGACTTGGACATAGCGTCCGGTGAGGATTCCAGAACCGATAGCGGGGTTCGTAGTCGACCCGGTCCATATCGGAACATAATCCTGCCACTCGGTAATGTCAGTGAACGCTAGCCGTGATGCTGTGAGGCGGTCTCCGGCTTTCCAGAAAGGCATGGACACATCCTCTATAGGGCGATAAAGGTAGGCTGCGCAAGTCGTACATCGGTTCCGGCCCCATGGGCTTTTACTACGCCGTTAATGCTGCGCTCGACAGTCATCGTTTGCGGCGAGGTTGAGTTCGCGGGGACAAGGCGAACGGCCCACGCGTACCAAACATTGGAGGCTGCCGGAGTGCTGCCGTGCCACGCCCACACGGTCGCCTGCGACGCAGAAGCGGGCGCGGTGAAATCAGCCTGGATATGCGTCCACGTTCCCGCGGGCAGTGCGTGTGAGGTGCCGACCGAGGACCCCAGGAAGGCGCCGCCGGCGTCGTGCCAGTTGACCAGGACGAGAATGTTCGACCAGCCGCCGGGCGAATACGCCCACATCATCGCGGTATAGATCGCGCCGGGCGTGATGGTGCCAACGCCGGTGAGATCGGATCCGCCGCCCCCGCCGGCGGACACGCCGTCCGGTGTGATCAGTATTGACCCGGCCGCGCCGAGTTCTGCGTGCACCACGGCGGTTGACCGTGCGACGGTTGCTTGAAAGCCATTCCAACCGGCGATGCTGCTGGAGATAAATGGATTAGCGGTCAGCACCTTGCCGACGGTCGTCACCCTGACCCGCTCCCCGCCGACCATAAGGTCAATTGGCGTCGCTTCGCCTCGGGACGTCCAGGTCGGCCCGGAAGTGGTGGCGACGGAGAGAATTGTGTCGCCGGCCCCCATGGCGGCCGCCAATTCAGACCCGCCGGTGTCGACACGGTCATGCGCGAGGTCATCGACGAGGCCCACACGCCACGGCGACTCTGGAACGGCATTAAGGTCCAGCCGCCAGCGCAATAGCTCGATCGTCTCCGTGTAACCCTCGACGAGTATATGCACATCATCGGGGGGAAGCCACGCCGGCAGACTGGACACGGAAACGTGGTCGCCGAGGTCTAGTTCCGTGACCGCGGGAATGAGGGCCGGAGCCTTGTGGAGTTTGATGCCGAGGCGGGGATAACGGGCCTCGTCCACGGTGCCGACGTGCGTCCGCCACGCGGCGATGTCGGAGAGTTGCTCGTCACGGGCCACATTGAGTGTGACCGATGCGTCATACACCCCGACGCCGTCCGGTGGATCCTGAACCGAAAGCGGGCCGTCCTCGACGACAGAGCGCGCCGAGGAGCCGCCCTCGCGCGTAATCGTCAAATCGTTGACGGTCTGCTGATCGTCATCGATTGGTTCAAAGGGCGCGGCCAACCCTGGTCGACCGTAGCTGAGTTCAACCGCCGTCGGTTGGTTGTAAAGCGACACGCGAGTGCGGTATGCGAGTCCGAGTGTCTCGCGCGGCTCGTAGAGGATTCCGCCGTCTGCGTCTGCGGCCTGTTGCAGCAGTTCTAGGACCGTAGCGATTCGCTGCGGTCCGACGGAAGTTGTTTCGCTTGCGGTGCCAACGAGTGTGAGGGGCACGCCAGTCTCGGCACAAAGCCGCGTGATTCGGGCCCCCGCGCTTTCACTAGCGAAAGCGACCAGAGCGGATCGAATAGGAACTATGAAAGGGTCGGAAATCTCGGAATGGACAGACACGTGACCGATTGTGGCGTCAGTGACCTTACCTCCTGGCGCAACGGCGATCTGAGTGACTCGGCCGACAGTTCGGTTTGTCAAAGTTCCCGGAACGGAGGCCCCGGTCACAAAGCGGTCATGGATCACTACCAGATTCCATTGATAGTTGACGCTACTTCCGGAGGTAGCGAGATCGAGGGCGATGTACATATTCAAACCGTTTAGTTCAGACAACGCCCCAGATGTTTGCAGTAGCGTGCCCTCAGAATTGTAAACACGCATTTCCAGGGTCCCAGACGTAGCCGTCGTGTAGACCAGTTCCCATCGCGACGCTGTTCCTGTACTGGTGACACGCGCGATTACCGCACCGTTGGTGAGGCCCCCCTCGGCAATAGAAAGTAGGAACCGAACCTGAGCTCGTCCGGTGTTTGTGTAGCTGGGGACAGAGCCGGTCCACGTCGACCCGTTCACCGTAGGCAGGGAATCGGATGCAGCGAAAGCGCTAGAAGAGGCCAGGTCGGGCGTGCCCTTGATACTCATGGCAGGAGTGCCAGGAAGGCCGGCGGCGAACCGAGTCGCTAGCGCCCCGTCCTCGCATGGCCAGTACGCGCGTGGTGCTGGGCTGACGGTCGTCATATAGCGGTATAGGACGCTGCGGAGTGGCTTGGCGCCCTGGCTGAGCCGTCGCTTAATTCCGGCTGCTACCAGGGGGACATAGACGTCCTGGCCGCTGACATCCCACTTTTGAGGCCATGAGGAAACCTCGCCGAGGAACCGCACGGACCCGTCCGCAGTGACTCGGATCGGAGTGTTCCGGCCGATCAACCCGAAATACGGGGATAGCGGGTTCCGAGGCGAGTAGACGCCAAGCCGATTGTTAATGGTGAGGGTCAACTTGCTCGGGGTTACCTGGCTACTCTCGTCCGCGCGTCCCCGTTCGATGGTGATGGGGTCGCGCGTACGGACTCCCGGAACGCGCGTCCATACCCCACCGATCCAAAGCTCGACGTCCACCTTGAGGGGAGCGTCGGGGAACTCGGCCGGTGTCTCCGGCTCGGGCGGGACAGGCCCGATCGGTGAGGCTGCGTTCGCGGCGGCGAGCTCGTCCCATCGGTGCGGCGGCCACGTCGGGGAGGCTTGAGGATTGGACCATCGGACCTCGTCCACGAGCGCACCGCCGACCGACCCGGTCAGCGTGACGAGGACCGGGGCGATGTTGTCGCCCACGTAAACGGTCGCGGTCGCTGTGGTGCCGGTGAGGACGAGCTCGACGCGGAGCTGGACGGCGGTTGGTAGCGGCGTTGACGCGGTCGTGACGACGCTGTTTGCGGCGTCCCGGAGTCGGAGGAGACCGGCGACCGTGACGTCTAGCCGCCATTGCAGCGCGCCAGACGCGTACGCCTGGAGGAGCGGTGCCCCGGCGGAGGGCCAGGCCGTCAGCTCCAGGTAACCGCGCAGGGCGTACCCGCCCGCGGGGAGCGTCAGCCCAGACCAGACGAGCTGCGCCGCGGTGCCGGCCCCCTGGACAACGCGAATCCTCGGTGGCCGACCCCCCGAAGCCTCGACCGTCGCCGCGCCGGACGACACCAAGGAAAACGGCGTGTCGCCGACGCCGCCCGTCCCGGCGGTGACGGGCGCCCCATCGGCGAGGCCCTGGCCGGACCAGGCAGCAACGATGGTCATCAGCGCCCCCCGAAAGCGACCTGAACATTTCCGCCGCCCTCGACGCGCACCATGCGCTGAATGCGTCGCCGGAGCTCCGCGTCTGCGCCGGTCAGGTCGATGATGACGCGCACCACGGGCACGGCGGCCGCGCCGCTCGTGGTGCTCCGGGTGGTCGCTGCCGAGCGGACGCTAAACCCACCGGTGGCGGTGGTGGCGACCGAGCGGACCCCGGCGACCGTGGTGAGACTCGTCATCGCGGCCGCAACCCGACCGCGCGAGCTCGTGATGCCGTCCGCGAGCATCAAGCCGATCTTCGCTCCGGAAACTCGCGGGTTGCCAGAGCCACTCAAGGGCCCGGTTTTCGCTGGTGAGAACGGCAAGTAACTGCGGATCTTCCCGGCGATGTCGCCCATCGCCGAGCCCACGTTGCCCGCGCGCGACCGGATACCGGAGATCAACCCGTCAATCACGCGCCGACCCGCGCCGACCAGCAGCCCGCCCATGTTGCCGAGCGCGGACAGCAGGCGCCGCGGTAGGCCCCGCATCCACGCGACCAGGCTGAGGCCCTTGGAGATCGCCGCGGAGGCGAGCCGGGCGAACCACCCGGCGACCCGGACGGGCAGCACAGCCAGCCAGCCGACCGCGCTGATCACCGCGCGGATGAAGAACCGGATCTGACCGACGAGCAAGTTCAACGCGCCCCGCGTGATCGCCTGAATTCCGCGCCAGAGCAAACCCCAGATAGCGCCGAGCAGCCCGACCGCACCGCGCAGGATGGACCCGATCATCTGGATATTGCCCGATACTATGCTCTTGATGCCGTTCCAGACGCGCCCCCAATCGCCAGTAAGGATACCGGCGAAAACATCGAAAATGCCCTTGATGATTTTGAAGCCGCCGGACCAATACCCGATCAAGGTCGTAAAGAAGATCGACGCTATCTGTAGCTGAGTAGGGCCAAAAATTCGGCCTAGCGCGTTGGCGATATCTAGCCCGCTGGAGACGATGTCCGTAACTGTTCCGACGGCGTCGCCGATTCCCTGCGACCATTGCTGGACGGTACCGCGGTTGTCGTCAAGCCATTTTTTGGCACCGCTTACTCCATCGCCTACAAAACGCTCAACCTTGGCCCAAATATCACGGGCCTTGTCCACCACATCTTGATTATCGCCAAGCCAGCGGGTAAGAGCCGCGTTCGCTTTCCCGCCGAATGCGGTCACACCCGGGACAACTTGGCCGCCGAGAAAGTCGACAAACTTGCCCTTCATCGTCCGCTGAAACTGCGTGAGCCGCTGTGACGCGGTGTCGTGCAAAGTCTTGCCGACCTTGTCCGCGGCGCCCCCCACCTGGCCCAAATCTTTTACGGCCTTGGAAGGGTCAAGGGAAAACAGGGCTTGGCCGAGGTCCTCCGCCTTTGTACCGAACAAAGCGACGGCGGCGGCCTCGCGCGCGACCGGGTCCTTCATAGCGCGGAGTTTGTCTAGGACGGTTTGGAGTCCCGCCGCAGCAGGCTTACCGCCCTGGGCAATCTGCGCCGTCATCTTCTCAGCATTCAGCCCAAGCGCCTGGAATCCTTCCGCGCTCGACTTGGAACCGTCGACGGCACGGATAGAGAATTCTTTGAGTGCATCGGCAACGGTGTCTGCGTCCCGTGCACCTGCGCGAAGGCCCTGAGAAAGGAGCCCCATGGCCGATTTTCCGTCCATGCCGAGCTTCCGAAATTGCGTCGAGTACTCGGTGAAAGTGTCGAGCAAATCCTCCGCTTTGTTGGCGCCAAGTTGAACGCCGCGTGTGAGGACGTCAAAAGCCTCTTGTGCGTTCTTGGCCATGCCGGTTCGCAGCATCGTGCCGACCGCTTGTGAGACGCCACCGACCTCTTCGCCCATGATGTTGGCGAGGTCCATAGCGGACGCGGAGACAGCTTCGATATCGGCCTTGGACGCGTCACGCATTCCCCCGATGTTTTGGATGACGGCGGCAATAGCGTCCGTGACTTCGCCCATGCCCTCGCCGTAGCCCTTACTGAACAGGGTTCCGGCGGCCTTGCCGAGCTCGGCGCCGCGCGGCCCGAACGCACCGACCTGCGCCTGAAGTTTCGCGGTGGCGTCCTGCTTTTCCATGGCGGACTGAAGACCCACCATGAAAACGCCGCCGACCGCCGTACCGGCGGCGAGCCACGGACCCGCCTTGCCCAGCAGCCCGGCGAGCTTCCCGCCGAGCCCGCCCACTTTGCGACGTGAGCCCGACTCGGCGCCCTCGCCCATGCTTTCGCCGGCGCCCTCGCCCGCTTCTCGGCCTGCGCGCCGCGCCGGCTCGTGCACACGGGAAAGGCCGCGCTCGATGCCGCGTGCGGCGTCGCGGCCCGCCTCCTGGCCGCCGCGCTCGGCCTCGTCGGCGACCTGGTCCATAGCGCGGGACATCTCCTGCACCGCGCCCTGCCCAGCCCGCTGGAACTCCTGCTCGACGCGCGTCATCGTTGACCGCGTGGTCGATTCGAGCCGGTTCATTCCGGCCTCCGCGGTCCGCATAGGTGCGGTAAATCCGCGGTCATCCAAGCTGATCCGGCCGACGAGCTCGCCGAGGTCTAGCGCCACGAGGCATCACCCCCTCGTGGTCACTGCTGCTGTTTGTCGTCCTCGTCGGGCGGCCGGAACCGCCGGTAAAGCCGGGTATCAGCGGTGAACAGGCCCTCGATACGGACCCGTAGCCACCGCCACGTGCGGGCACGCAGGATGCCGGATTCGACGTCTACCCCGTAGACGTCGTGTAGATCGGCCTCGATTAGCCGCCATTCTCGGAGGACGTCGCCCCAGGAGACGCCGACCTCTTTGCTGCTGAGGTCTTCGGCGCCCTCGTACCACTCGTAGAGACCTGTCTCTTCGTCGTACGTTCCGCAGCCGCGGACGCCCGGCGGGAGGCCCGATTCGGGGTCGACTCCGCCGAGCCGAGCGCTTCCGGGATATCACCGCCGGCCTTCCAATAGGACTCGGCGTCATCGTGGGTTGCCGTGGTCCACAGGAACATGGTCATGCCTGCGTGCGAAATGCGGTCCCACTTCACGCCGTCGGCGAGCATCTCCTCGAACACCGGGCCCAGCATGCGCTGATAGAGGAGTCGCTCGTCGCCGTCGTTGAGCTTGCCCGCGTCGACGTCGCCGCCGTTCTTGGCTTTCCGGATTTCCTCGACCACTCGCTGAGCCCAGAGCCCATCGAGCCCGGACACGGGCGGGATCCGGTACTTTTTGCCGTTGATCGGCAGCGTCAGCGACGAGTCGAATACCTCGTCGATGTCCTCGAACTCGGCCATCAGGCGGCCGGATTCACGATGTCGACGCGCTTCCCGCTTCCGCTCAACTTCGCCGTAACGATGTCGAGCGCCTTAGTGTCCCCGCCCTCGGGGTCCCAACTCACATTGGCGAATCCCTGGAAGGCTTCCGGCCCGCCGGTGCGGTCATACCACCGAACCTCAACGAGCCCGAGTTGGCCGAACTTCACCGCGGCCGCGCGCAGGATCTCCTGTCCCGGATCGTAGTTGCCGGTGTTGATCCCGATCTTGCGGATGAGCTTGGCCTCGATTCCCCACTTGAGTTGCGTCTTGGACTCAGACGCCCAACCCTCGCCGTCGTAGTCGCTGTCGTCCTCCAGATTGGGTTCGACGGGCGGCTTGAAATCGGCGACCGCGCGGACTCGCGTCCACGGGGTGTCGCCGGGGCGGCGGACCTCGAAAATGTACTTGCTCGCCTTGGTGGGGACGAGCTGCTCGTCCCCGGTCGGAAGTGCGTAGGTGTAGGCGGCGGCGAGGGTCACCGCGCCCGGGGACAGAACGACGTCCTTCGCGCCGACCGTGCCCGCCGGCGCGGTGACCTTTAGGAGCGTCGCCGATTGCGCCGCGAATAGCGGGGCCGCGGCACCTCCAATCGTGACGCCGGTGACGGTGTTCAGATCCGCCCCGGTGATGTAATGGATGGTGCCACCAGTGGTCGGCCCGGTAGCCGGAGTGATGCCGGAAATAGCGATCGCCATCGGGAGTTTCCTTTCTCAGTCGGGCCGGTGCGCAGTCGGGCGCGCGGCTGTCACGTAGTAGTTGTCCGTGCGCTCGTACCGGCCGCGGGCATCACGCCCGAGCGCGGCAGAGGATCGGCGTCGGATAAGAGTCGTAGCGACCACGTTCGGGCCGGTGCCGAGCCGGAGCATGGTTGCGCCGTGGAACTCGTCCCAGACCCGATCGGCGAGGTCGTCGACGGCGTCCGGGGCGGCCGCGCGGGTGCGGATCTGTACGGCCTGGATCACGTGTGAAAGGCCGGCGTCTTCGTTCTCGGGGTCGCCGTAGGCGGCGAGCGCGAGGGCGGCGTCCGGCGCGTCGCCGAGCGAACGGAGAAAAACCGGCGGGGGGCCATCCGGCGGGTAGGCGCCGGTTGGCTGCCACCGGGCAATCCCGCGCGCCGCTAGCTCCTCCGCCAGGCCGACGAGGAGATTGTTTGTCCAGCCCATTAGGTGCCGAGTGCGCGGCGGAGCTCGGCGGCGACGAGCTCGGCCATGACGTCGCTTTCCTCGGTCATGGCGTCTTCCAGGTATTTCGCCTTGCGGCCGTCGTCGTGCTGGAGGTCGAGGTCTTCGTGTTGGCGGACCGCGTAAGGGGTGTCGTAGCTGACCGCAGCCTCCAGCGTGCTCGGGTCGACGCTCGCGACGCCGGAGCGTTCGAGGGTGCCCTCCTCCAACGGGACGTACGTACGCGAGACCTGGAGGAGGTGCTCGGCGGCGAGCGCCAGGCCGCGGACGGCGCCCGCGCGTTCCTGTGCGGCGAACTGGCCGAAGTTGATCGTGTTCCGGACGCTCACGTGCACGTCACCTCCAGATGATCGGGGGTGGGGAGGCCGGGCGCGCGGTGGTCTGCCGTCTGCATGGCGATGGCTGTCCGGCCGCCGGGCAGCGTGAGGCGGGACCGTGGAGGGCACGCCGTACCGGGCATGAAATAGACCGTCGTCGAGGACGTCGTCCGGTTGCCATCAGCGTCCCGAAGGTACTGCGTCCTCGCCTCGACGAGCGCCCGCACGCCGTTGACGGGTGGCCCATAGACGGGCCCGGTCGCGCCTTCCCCGGCGTACGGCTCGATCGTGACGCGGTGGACGAGCGCCCATTGGGGGATGGCGCTCACCAGTACTCGACTCCGTCCTCGTACTCGAACGGGTTGCTTCGCGGAGCGTGGCCGGTCAACCCCGCGAGCCGCAGCACTTCGGCGGCCTGCTCGCCGAGCCGACCGACCGTCCCGGATCCGGCGGTGCCGGGAGCGGGGCGGGTGACGTTGACGGAGCCGATCGCCGCCGACCCGGCCGGCGCTGAGATCCCGTCGGCCTCGCCGTTGGCGACCCTCCAGGCCGCCTGTTCGAGGGTCGCCTCCTTGATCGCGGCGGCGGTCTTCGGGTCGGTGGCGACGCCGGTCGTGTCGTCGACGGCGTAACGGGTGCACAGCAGCGCCCCGTCGACGTCACGCGATGCCCGCGCGAGCAGGCGCGCGGCGCCGGGCGGCGCCGGGTCGGGTGCGAGGAACTCGGCGAGTTCGTCGGGCGTCGCGTACACCGCCACAGCTATCCGCCCTCGCGGGCGTCGTGGTACCGGGCGGCGAGCTCGTCGCGGGTCGCGGCGTCGGCGTCCTGCTCGGTCATGCCGTGGGCGATGGCGTAAACGCGCCAATCAGCCTTAGACGCCGAGCGGGCCGGGACCTTGTCGGCGTCCTGGTCGTCGCCCGGGTCCTCGTCGACCTGCTCGACGCCGTATCCGTGCCGGCGGAAGTACGCCAGCGCGCCTGGGGACGGGTCGACCTCGGCTACACCGCCGGCGAAGTCGACGCCGGCGACGTTGCCGGAGAATCCGGGGACGGGCGTGGTGATCCGGTGCATGGCGCTCACTGGACCTTGATGTTCCGCAGGACGGCGGCCGCCTTGGTGGCCATGAGGGCGACACCGACCGGGCCGAGTTCGACCTCGCCGGTCTTGACGGCGCCGGAGGTGCTGAAGTCGGGCAGCCACGTCTGGACCATCTGTCCGCCGACGGTCGCCAGACCCTTGAACCCGTCGAGCCCGACGCGGACGGCGTAGAGGTCGGTAAGGCCGGTGATGTTGCCGCCGGATCCGGCGCCGTCGGTGTCGCGGGTCTCGACCGGAATGATCGGGTTGTTCGTGCCCGCCTTGTTGCCGGGGTCGGCGAAGATCACGCCGCCGTAGGTCTCGCGGACGATCGGTCGGCCGTTCGCGCCGATCAGCCCGTCGACGGGGTCGCGGGTGTACTGGCCGGCGCGGCGCGCCAGCGCGCGGACTCGGGAGAGCGCCTTGGCGTTGCCGAGGACGATCGTCGGCGTCCCGTCGAGAAGCTGGAGCCACTCGTCGAGCAGGTCCAGCGCCTTGAACGCCGCGCGCTGATCGGTGTCGAAGTCCGTCCAGTTCACATAGCCGGTCGCGACGCCGTTGTTCAGCGGAAGGTATTCGGTGGTCGAGCCGGTGAGGGCCTTGTCGAGGCCGTCGAACCCGTTGGCGTCGGTCGCGGTGTCCCCGTTGATTACCTCGTCTTGAAACTTCGTCCGGGTGGCCTTGATCTTCTGTGCGAGGTTCAGTGACACGGCGCTAGAGGCGTTCGGGCCGATCTTCGCGACGACACGGTCGACCTGGAACGATCCACCCATGACCGCAAGGTCGGTCGTATACCGCTGCGTGGAGACGTTGCTCGGGGTGTACTCGGCGTTGATCGCGCGGGTGGCAGCGGTCGGCTGCGTGACGAGCCGCCGGTAGCCGTAGGTCAGGGTGGCGCCGCCACCGGCGGGGTTCACGACGTCGTCGAACGTGAGGGCGTCCAGAATCGCCGATTCCTTGCGGAACTCGTCGATCACCATCACGTCGACGTCGTCGGTCGCGTTGTTCTTGGCCTCGGCCAGGGTGACGGGCACGGGGCACCTCCTACTTGTAGCGGGCCGCGACGGCGGCCGAGAGGGTCTTGGGCTTCTTGTCGGGCGGGGTTCCGCCCATCGGTGCGCCGGAGGCGGGCGGGGCCGTCGTGGCGCGGTATCCGGGGTTGTCCTCGACGGCCTTCTTGATCAGCTCGCCGAGCTTCTTGGAGTCGCCGGGGTCGACACCCTTGAGCTTCTCGGCGAACGCGCGGGAGTCGAGCAGCTTCTCGGCGTTCGCGCCGTGCTTTCCGGCGGCCTTGAACACGGCCAGTTCGATCCGGGCCTCGTTGCCGTCGGTCTGCGCGGCGGCGAGCTGCTCGGCGAGCTTGTCAGGGTCGGCGGGCTGGTCGTTGTCTTTGATGCCGAGCGCCTTGGCGATCGCGTCCAGCGCGCCCTGGTGCTTGGTCTCGGCGTCCTTGGCCTTGGTGCGGTGGCCTGCGGCCTCGCTGCGGGTGTCGCGGATGAGCTTCTGTGCCCATGCGGGCAGGGACGAGACGTCGCCGTCGTCGCCCTGGCCGTCGTTCCGGGTGCCGCTGTCCGGCGGGGTCTCCTGCTCACGCTGGCCGTTGTCCTGGTTGTCGTTCTGGTTGGGGGCGGGGGCGCCGTCGTTGCCGGTGCCGCCGTCGTTGTCGTTGTCCGCCATGCGGGACCCTCCCGGGGTTCGCGGTGTGGGGTGTCCGGGCGCCTGGCCCGGGGGGTGGTGCTGCCTCGCGCGCCGGGCGTGAGGACGTCCAAAGAAAGTGTTGTCCAGATACTAGACAACACTTAGAGAGAGGCCTTAGTGTTGTCCTCATCCGGGACAACACTTAGGAGGGGCAATGACCGAAGTCATCCAGACCATCACCCTTAACTGCGGCCACGTCTTCGCCTACGCGCTGCCGGTGGGTCAGCTCTCACTGCCCATCATCGGCTGCGACTTCGCAACCTGCGTCGACTGCTTCAACCGTCACAGCTACGAGGGGTTCCGGACCGTGGTGTCCGTCGTCAACAGCGACGAGCGGCCCAAGCCGGTCGCGGCCGAGTTCGCCGAGCGTGCCGACGGCGCGCTGTTCGGCCTCGCGGCCAGCAACGCGCCCGCCACCGACGGCGGCCTGTTCTCGGTGGTGGCGGCCTGATGGGCACCTACGAGGAGGACCTCGCCGAGAAGGTGCGCGAGCTCCGTACCCGGACCGGCAAGAAGCGCGCGGCCCAAGACCTACTCATGCACGGAATCGGCGTCGTGCTCGGCTACTGGACCGAGAACGAGGACATGACCGTCGCGGCGCTCGGCGGCGAGGACAGCCAAGACGTCGACGAATTCGCCGAAATCCTCAAACGGGAGGCGGACCGAATCGCCCACCTGTTCGGCTTCGACGAGGCATGGAGCAACTGACGTGGACGAATACGGCATCTGGACCGAGAGCGACGGCGGATTCGTCGAGCGAGGGCTCTACAGCCCCGAGAAAGCCGCCGCGCGCCTTGCGGAGATCATCCGGGACAGCGACTACCCCGACGACGACCGCGCGGACCTACGAGTCCGGGAGATGTGCCCGAAACACGCCGACGAGGAACAGCCTCGGAACGGCTGCGAGGGGTGCAACCAGGACGAGCCCGTGAGCTGATCTGACGTCCCGTCTGGGGCCGGTCTCGTACCGGTCCCGGGCAGGGCGCCAGAACAGACCGAGCAGAGGACAAGCGTTGATCGAGGTTGCGACCGGGCCGCGTGCCGGATTGAGTGTGCCCGTGGGACACGACTACACCGACGGGCCGCCGTCGCCGTCCGGGACCGTAAGCTACCTCGATCGAGCCGCCGTCGGCGCCCTGTTCGGCGTGTCTGCGGTGGCGGTGGCGAAGTGGCAGGGCCGCGACCCTACGTTCCCCGCGCCGGACATCGTTCTCGGCGAGCGCGAGCTCCCAGGCTGGTCGCCGCGCCGAGCTGAGGAGATCAGAGCGTGGTATGCGGCCCGCCCGGGGCAGGGTGCGCCGGGGCGGCCGAAGCCGGGTTCGGGCAGGTGGGGGAAGCGTCAGCCGGAGTAGTCGACCGGCGGCGCGCTGCTCTGTGCGTAGCCACGTAGCCACATGCGCGCACGGGCACGGGCCTGCGCGTCGCTCGACTCCGGATCGTCCGGGCATGCGGTGACGGGGTCGTCGGCCTTTCCGGCGGCTCTCCCGGCGGCGAGGGCGCGCAGCATCGGCAGAGCCGCCGCGGCGTTCTCGATGCTCACGTAAGGAAGTCTCCCCCACCGGACTCGCGGAGTCTACGGAGTGCGCCGGAATCGCCGAGAAGCTGCTCTTTCCACTCCGCGAATGTCGTGCGCCCGTGGGCGTCCCACCAGGCTTTTAGCTCGTCACTCGCCCACCGGCGCGCGGCTGCTTCCGGGCCGCTGAACAGCCGGACGGGGTCGATACCACGGGCGCGGCCCTCCGGGGTGACCAACTGGCCGCGGGTCGCGTTCTCCGCGGCGAGCCACTGCCGGTGCACGAGATCGCGGTAGGAGGCGCGGGCGAGGTCCTCGAACCCCGCGCCGCTGTACCCCTGGTCACGTAGATCGTCGATTGCGCGGCGCCGGCGCTGCCGCTCGATTGAAATCCCGTACACCTCGGCGACGGCGTCCTCTTCGGGCACGCCGGCGTCGAGGAGTTCCTCCATCCGTTGCGCCTGCTCGTCGCGCTTGGCCTCGCGGCGGCGGTTGGCGGCCTCGCGGTTGGCGGCGCGGCGGGCCTCGACGGCGCGGCGCTCGGCGTCCCGCCGGTCGACCTCGGCGGCCAGGCGCTCGAACTCGTCCAGCCGCGCGGGGTCCTGGACGGCTTCCATCATCTGGCGTTCGAGATCGTCGTCGGTCAGGCGGCGCGGGTCGCGCGGCGTCGGCTCTAGCTCGGGCTGGTTCGGCGCCGGACGCCGGTCGTCGACGGGCGGCCGGTCGCGCTCGTCGACACGGCGCGTACGCGCGGGCGGGCGGGGCGCCGGTCCGCCGTCGAGCGTCGGCTCGGTCGGCGGGCCGAGGTCGCCGGCGGGGCCGCCCGGGGCGCCGCCGCGCGGCGGGGTGTTGCCCGCGCCGGGCTGCTCCCGGTACCGCAACCTTTTCAGCTTGGGATTGGCGGCGAGGTGGTCGCGTAGATCGGCCTGAGCGCGCCGCACGCGGCCGTTAGCGATCTTCCGAGCCTCGGGGGTGAGGGCGGCCTCGGCGCGCTCTTTCTGGCGGCGTATGCGCCGTTCTAGCTCGCGCTGACGTACGCGCGCCTTGTGGCCCTCGGGGTCGGCGGTCGGCCGGTCAGGCAGCTTGGAGATGCCCGGGAGGAAGACCGAGATCGAGTGTCGGCAGTTCGGATGAAACAGCCCATCACCGCGTGCGGCGTCGAGGGTGGCCAGGACATGCACGGTCGTCATGACGCCGTCGCGTGTCGGGTGCTGGACGCTGACCTCCAGCGGCCCGGGGTCGGTGCGCAAGATCTTGCCCTCGAATGGGCGGCAGCGCGGGCACTCCTGCGGCGCGTTGCTCACCAAGACGAGATTTGCGCCGATGGAGTCGAGCCGGTCGACCTGGCCCGTCGTCGCGGCGCGCTGCGCGTTCGTCCTTGTGGCCATCTCTACGTAACTGCTGAGCCTCCAGCGGCGGCCGGCGCGGTCCGTGAAGCTCATCAGCCCGCGGTCGACCAGGCGTTGCCATGCGGCCTGAGCGGCTTGTCGGCGGGTCTCGGCGCCGGTGAGGATGCGTGCCGCGGCGGCAGCCTGGACGGATCGGTAAGCGTCCTCGACGTTCCGGAGCACGTTCCGCGTGACCCTGCCGAAATCGCCGTGAAGCGCGGCGGCGAGGGCCTCGACGAAGCCCGTCCCGGACCGCTCGCGCGCGGCGGCGCGGGCGGCCTGCCCGATCCCCGACCGGGGGAAATACCGCTCGGGAAGACCGGCGGTCGCGTTGCTCCAGCCGTGCCGGTACGAGCGCGCGAGACCGTCCCGGATCGCCGGGCCCGAATCAGCCTCCAAGGTCGCGATGACGCTCCGAGCGCCGGCGCGTAGCGCGCGGATCGTGCCGAGGCGCTGCTCGACCGCCGGCGAGTCGAGGTCCTGGTCGAGATGGCGCGCGACGAGCCGGACGAGCGCGGTCTCGGCCTCGCGGTAGATGTCGGCTACGGATGCGGCGATGGCGTCGACGCGGTCCGGGTCAACGGCCACCGGGCGCCCTACTCCTCGCCGTCCGGGTCGCCGTCGGCGTCGTCCTGGCCGTCGTCGACGGGCAGCGCGCCGGCCTGCTGAGCAAGGCCGGTCATGCGCTCGATCGGATCGGTCATCCCTCCGCGCTCGGCGGCGAGCCGGTCGACCTCCGCGGAGACCTGGGTTGCGTCCCAATCGGGGTGAAGCATCCGGACGAGCGTCTCGTCGGATGCTGCCTCGGCACGCCGCATGAGTTCGGCGGTGGTGGCGAGGGCCTGAATGTCCGGCGCGACGGAATCCCCGAAATTCACCTGGGGACGCTCGGGCACGACATCGGAGCTGAACAGGGGGCCGGCCCGAAGCTGGAGAATCATCTCGATTCCCTCCTCTAGCTCCGGGGTCGAATAGAGCGCTTTCCTTGACTTCGTGATGAGGGAGCGGCGTTCCTTCGCGGTGACCTCGGTCGCAGTTACGGCGACCTCTCCCGACAGGCCGAAACTTTGCGCGCTATAGCCGGTCGCGCGGAGGATCACGGCGAGCTGCTCGGCGCAGGTGTCGCGGTGCTCGGCGACCCTGATAGCCATCTGTTGCGGGGAGATGTCGAGGCGCTCGGCGTCACCGCCGAGCATGTTCACGCCCTCGTACAGCTCGCGGTCGAGATCGAACGTCGCGCCTTGACCGGGGCCCTGCGACTGGAGGTAGGCCGACGGCACGATGAGACGGGCCTTGCCGAGCCGGACGTCCCGCATCCATGCCGCCCACGTCTCATCGAGCGCGTCCATGAAGCCGAGGACAGGCCCGGCGAAGTCGGAGCGGCCGAGGTGCTGCCCGATCGCTGAGGTACGCCAATCGCGGTTTGGGAGCATGTTGGGCACGTACACGGCGGTCACGCGAGTGAGCCCGGTTGCGACGGCCGGTTCTAGATGCGCGGTCTCGGGGTGCGCTGTGAGTGGCATGGCCTCGCCGAGCGTGCCGGGGGTGCCGAGGTACAAGCCGTTGAAGATCCATCCCGGCTCGTGCCGTTCTAGGTGCAAGAGGCATTTGCCGTCGGAGGTGTCCTCGATGGTGCGCCAGAACGTGACCGCCCACAGTTTCCCCCAGCGGAATTCAGGGACGGCGGCGTCGGCGTCGACTCTGTCCAGCCACGGGAGAGGCGCGATGGCGCTATCCCAGACGGCGCGGAGGAAATAGCCACCGAGCGCGGCGCCGATCTCGGACGCCCCGAGCAGGGTGGCCTGTAGCCCGGGGATCATGTCGTCAATCGCCGCCTGCGTCTCCGGGTTGGTGACGTTGATCGAGGGCGGCTCGGAGAACAGAAGATCGCTCGACATCGTCGCGATGTCCGAGGCGATGGGGACGTGAAGCCGGCGGCGCTGCTGCCCGACGGGAGTCGGCTCTCCCCAGAAGAACCGACTGATCTTGCCGAGGAGTCCGCCGCGCCGTTGCGAGGGACGGGTCCGCGGGGTCTGGTCGGGCTGGGCGGAGTAGAGCGTCGACAGCCGGTCGGGGTCGCCCTGATACCAGGTGTCGAGCAGGCGATACTGCTCGAAGATCGGCGCGTACGGCGCGGGGGGCCAGGTCCCGCCGGCGGGAAGCGGCATCGGGTCACCTCCCGTTCGGTTGTGCCGGGGTGTGGCCGGTGCGGGACCTCGGGGGCCGTCCCGCACCGGGGCATGGGGAAGGGGTCAGACGCGCGGCGGCCAGCACCACGAACCGGGCGGGATGTCGTCGCCCTGGCCGTGCGGCACGTTGTACTCGGTGAAGCCCCCCGCCTCGCCGGGGGTGAAGACCCACAGGTGAACGTGCATGTCGTCCGTCAGCGCCGGGATGAGACCGGCCTCGACGCCGCGCGGGTCGAGGGAATGGACGTCCGCGGTGACGATGGCGGCGCGCATCGCGTTGAGGCCCTCCTTGCCGCGGTAGTGCACGATGCGGCCAAGGGTGGGCGGGGGGATCTCGCGCGAGGTCATGGGAGCTCCGTTCAGGCTGCGAGGTCGAGGCGGTCGGTCAGCGGCCGCCATATGTGCTCGGTCGTGGTGAGGACGTACCGGCCGCCGTCGAGGCTGTGATCGGCCACCTTGAGCGGCCGGTCCTCCCCCTTCAAGGTGGCGTCGGGGTCCCATGCGTAGCCGGGGGCCTCGGCGATGAAACCGACGCACCGGTCGGAGACGAGGAGTTTCCGCTCGGCAAGCAGCGTCGCGACGAGGCTGATCCCGCGGGCGACGTCGTTGTTTGCCTTGTGGACCGAGAGGCCGTCGCGGGTGAGCTGCAAGCGGAAGCTCGCGGCGGACGGGTCGGCGACGACCCACTCGACGGGGAGCCGCGCGCCGTCCGGGAGATGTGAACGGCGAAGCCAGGCGCGCAGGCTTTCGGAGAGCTGCCCGTCGGTGAGCTTTGCGGCGTCGTGCTTTGGGTTGTGGCGCCATTCGTCGACGAGGTAGAGGCGGCCGTCCTCGCCGGCGCCGAGCAGCAAGCCCGCGGTTGGGTTCGTCGTGCCGTAGTCGATCCCGATCCCGACAAGGCGCGTGATCGTGGGGAGGGTCTCCCACGGGATGACGTGGACGGACGGGTCCCACATGTCGAATACGGCGCCCTCGGCGGCGACCCACTCGCCGAGGACGAACCGGCGGCGCCATAGGCCGGTGTACTGCCGGTGGTATCGGGCCTTGACCTCTGCGGGCAGGCCGGGGTTGTCATCGAGGACGAACTTCCAGGTCCGCCAGTCGGGGAGGTCGCCGAGCCGGTCAAGGAACCGCGCTTTGACCCAATGGGCAGGCGAGTCCGGATTCGTCGTCGCGAAGATCTGCGCGCCCTCGACGCTGCATCGGCCGAGAAGCTGCTGAAAGAAGTCTTCCGAGACGACGGTGAGTTCGTCGACGTAGGCGCCTGCGCAGGTGAGGCCGCGGAGGACCTTCTCGGCTTTGGCGTCGGAGGCGCCGAGGACGTGCACGGTGCGGCCGAGGATGACGGCGGTTGCCGCGCCGTTGGTGTAGCTCGTCAGCGCGGCGAGCGGCCCGAATAGCGCGGGGTCTTGGAGGGGGCCGAAGACGTTCCGGTTCAGGCTGTCGCGCGTCCGGCCGACGACGACCAGTTCGCCGCCGCGGGGTGCGGTGGCGACGTACATGAGCCAGCGCAGCAGGGACGAGATCGTTTTGCCGGACCGGATCGAGCCCTCGGACAGATTCACGAACGCCGTCGAGTTGACGACATAGTCAACCTGGCGGCGAGACAGCGGTAGGGCGTCGAGCAGGTTCACGCGTCGCTGGCGGGCGCGTCGTCCTGGCCGTCGCGCCACGCCTGGCCGAGAGCCTCGGCAAGGTTCGTGAGCATCGCGCGGCCGTCGTTGACGCCGTTGTCGGCGTCGAGCTCGACGAGGCGGGCGTGCCGTTCGGCGGCAAGGCCGGCGGCCTGGACAATCCGGAGCTGATCGTCGAACAGGGGGCGTTCGAGGGGTTCGCGGGTGGCGACGTTGTCCTTCCCGCCGATCTTCACCAAGTCGCACGGCTCCCAGAGCTGCACGCGTAGCCGGTGTGCGTCCTCCAGGAGCAGCGCGGCCAACTCAGCGCGCCGAGCCTTGGCGTCGATCACCTTCGCGCGGGTCGCCTCGGCGGTCCGGCGCCGGTCGAACGTCAGGCCAAGCTCACGGGCGATCTTGGACACGGTCGACTGCGCGCGGCCGATCTCGCGGGCGATGGCGTTGCGGTTCAGCCCTCGCGCGTGCAGCTCGGCGACGCTGCGGCGGTCTCGGGTGGTGATGGGGCGGCGGGCGGCCATGCCGGATCACCTCCCGGACATGACAAAGGCCCCGTAGGCAGGGCGTGTACTCCTGCGCCGTCCGGACACTGCATCGGCGTCTACGGGGCCTTTGGCCGCTCGTCGTGTTCAGGGCATGCCGAACACGACTCCGATCATGAGTTATCCACAGGCCCGGTGTCAAGCTGGGGACGAGCGCGTAGAGCGCGAATCGTGGCGGCCAGGGACGGCCAGTCGGGCGCGCCGGCGGCGTCGCGCGCGTCGTTCAGGTACCGCATGTGGCGGGCGTCCTGCTCCTCGCTGGATTCGGCGCGGCGGCGTTCGGTATCGCGCTCACGCTCGTACCGCTGGGCGGTGGTGCGCCAGTCGGCGGCCTCGGCTTCGGCGCGCTGGGCCCGGGCCCGGAGCTCGGCGACGCGGCGGCGTAGCGAGGGCGGGTCGGCTGGTTGGTCTTCGGCTGGTCGCCGGAGTCGGGATGCGTGGATTGCGAGTGCGGAGCCGGCGCCCTCGATGGCGTAGAGCTGGGCGTCGCCAAGGCCGGTGAGGTGTTGGCGGGCGCGGTCGTCGTCCTGGTCGAGGCACGCGGCGAGGGCTGCGTGCGTTGCCGATCGGAGCCGCATGGCGGCGAGCTGCTCGCCGATACGCGCGGTGGCGCGGCGGATGGCTTCGGAGTCGACGCCGATCGTGATGAACGGTTCGGGCTTCTGGTTGGTCATGCTGCGGTCCCTTCGGTCGGGTCGGGGGTGACGTCCTGGTCGAGGCGACCGGCGAGCAGCTCGGCGGCAGCCTGGTCGGGGGTGGGGGTTCCGGCGCGGCCGGTTGTGCTGCGGTCCCGCTTGTAAGGCGGCGCGGCCGCGGTGGTGGTGCGGCGCTCGTCCAGGTGGGCGATGCGGCGGGCGAGCCAGGGCCAGTCAGGGAAGCGCCAGACAGGGCAGCCTTTCCACCAGGTCGTCACGTCCCGGGACGGCGGCTGGCACACGCCGGATTCGCACACGATCGCGGGCTCGTCGACCAGCACGCGGACACGCCAGGAGTAGCCGCCGGCGAGACCTCCGCGGCACCACGGGCAGACGGCTTTGACGGTGTGCCCGTCGACGTTCAGGGCCAGGGCGGCGGCGAGGTCGGCGAGGATCACCGCGGCAGTGTCGGCGGCGTAGTGGGCGATTTCGGCGCCGTTGGACCAGCCGAGGACGGCGGCCGGTACGCATTCGGCGGCGCGGCGCAGATAGGGGCGCGGGTCGCCGTCGGCCGGCGCGGGCGGGAGCGGGTCGGTACGGGCCGCGTGTGCCAGGTGCCAGGCGAGGTCTTCGGCGCGCCACAGGACGCCGGACAGGACGTCGAGGACGTCCGGGCGGGCGGCGTCCTTGTGTTCGCCGGGGGCCTCGTCGGTGCGGTCGGCGAGCTCGGCGCGGGCTTCGTCGTCGGCGACGGCGCGCGCGAACGCGTCGAGGTGCGTCTCCCGCCACGGGCGACGCACAGTCGGGTCGCGTAGCAGCGCGACGAACGTCACGAGGTCGGCGGCCTCGGCGAGGTCTGCGACGGCGCGGTCGACGGCGGGAAGGTGGCGGCGGTCCTCGCGCGCGCCGCGAGCGACCGAGCGCGCCGTCTGGTCGCTGCCGGTGCCGCCGCTGGGGTTAGAAGGGCGGGGTGTCGTCATCGGCGGCGGCCTTTCTGGTTTGTGGTGGGGGTGCGGCGAATGGCGTCATTGGGGAATGGCATTTGTGGGTGGCGAGGATGGGGTCACGGTTTTCGCCGCGGATGTTCCATTCGTAGCGGTGCCAGAGTTCTTTTCGGCCTTGGCGGGTGCTGAAGTCGTAGGTGTTGCGGCCGTCGCAGAGTGCGAATGCTTCGCCCAAGGGGGTTATTGGGGTGGGGTCGCATGTGACGTTGCGTGCGGCGCGGTCGTCGTCCAGGCCGACGATGACGGGTGCTTTGCAGCGGGGGCAGAGGCGCAATGTGGCGGCTCGTTGGCCCTCGTGTTCGCGTCTTTGCTGGAGCCACCGGGGGATCACGTGGTTGTCCCGGAGGGGGTGAAGGCGGGGCCGAGGTCTTCGCCGGTTCTGGTGTCGATGCGGCGGCCGTCGACGAGATCGACCGTATCGCGGCTCGGTGGTTCCGGGAGTGCCCGGCCGGAGTGGTTCCCGGAGGAGACCCCCCTTCGGGGGGTGTCTCCGCTGCCGGAACCACTCGACCGGGGTCCGGCCCCGTGGTTCCGGGAGTGGTTCCCGGGTGGTTCCGGGGTGGTTCCGGGTGGTTCCGAGTGGTTCCGGTCCTGGTCGGAGGGTTCGGGGGTGGTGAGGTCGTCGGCGACGAAATAGCGGCGCGCGAGAGTGTGAGCAAAGCCACGCCCGCGGGCGGTGCCTTCCCGGTCGACATAACCGCGGCCGACGAGCTCGTCGAGGGCGGCGGCGACGTCTTCCTTGCGGCGGGACAGGGCCAGGGCGATGCCGGACACGCTCGTCTTGGGCGGGTTCTCGAATAGGTGGTCGCTGATGGCTTCCATGAGCATGAGGCGTTCACCGGCGGCCTTGTCGGGCCCCGGGATGGCGAGGTCGGGCCCGTGGATGGCGACGGTGACGGCGCCGGTTTCGGCGTCGGAGGCGAGGACGGCCATGCCGACGTATCGGGCGTCTTTGGAGACGGCGCGGACGTGCCCGGGCCGGTCTTTGTCGACGGTGATACGGAGTCGGCCGGTCATTCCGCGGCCGAAAGGTTCGACCACTTCGACGGATAGGGCGCAGCCGTCCATCATGGCGCGTTTTGCTTGTGCGCCGATTCCGCCTTTGCCGCGGCCTTCTTTGTGTTTGGGGACGTGGTCGACCATGACGACGGCGCCGCCCGCGCGGGCGAGAGGCTTTAGGAGGAGTTGCGCGAACGCGGTTGCGTCTTTGTTTTTCTCCAGGTCCAACCCCAACAACGTCATTGCGGCGTTGACGCCGTCAAGGCCGATGAGGTCGGCCTCGACGGCGTCGAGGTGTTCGCGTAGGTCGTCGCTGGCGGTGGCGTGGAGGGTCTCGTCGGGTCCGATGTAGTGGAGTCGGGTTAGGTCGGTGTCGGGGACGCCGAGCGCGCGCAACCGGCCGATGATGCCGGCTGCGGTGTCCTCGAAGTCCAGGTAGGTGACGGTGCGACCGGCCGCGAGGGTCTGGGCGACGGCCAGGAGGAGAACCCACGTTTTGCCGGACTCGGACTCGCCGAGGATGGCGTTTACCTTCCCGGTGTAGAAGAGGCGCGCGCCGTCGGCGCGGGCGAGTACGGCGGGCGGGGGTTCGTCCTCCTGGCCGGCGATGACGCCGGCGAGGTTGCGGGGCCACCAGGACGTTCGGGATCGGGTCTGGTCGGGTTCTGGTGACGTTTGGGGGGTCGGGTCGGGGGGTGGTCGGGTCGGGTCGGGTTGGGGTGGTGTGAGCGCCGTTGCGCCTACCGTGATCGGGTGGGCGCCGGAGACGATAAGGCCGGTGAGCTGTCCCGCGCAGTCGCAGGAGGTCTGACCGGTGGGGTTGGCCGAGACGAGGTTGACGGCCGAAGTGACGAGCGCGGCCCATTCCCGCGCGGCCTCGCTGGGGAACCGGACGGCGCCGGCGCGGTCCGGGCGGGTGGCGTTGGCGACGAACGCGCCGTGCGCGACGGTGAGCGCCTGGAGGAGTCCGGCGTGTCCCTCGTCGGCGAGGCGGACGGCGCGGAGGGCGGCGTCGCGGGCGGCGTTGTGCGCGGACCCGGGGCCGGTGAGGTCGTGCCGGGCCTGGTCGATGGCGCGTGCCATGCGCGCGCACGGCTCGGTGGTGGCGCCGGGGCGGGTGAGGATCCAGGCGCGGGCGGTGTCGTCGGCGAGCGCGTTCCGCGGCATGGCCTCGGCGGTCTGGCCGTGGGTGAGGCCCTCGACCCACGCGTCGGGGAGCGGCGGGAACTGGTCGGGGTCGGGAACCGCCGTCGACGTCAACCCGGACGGGCTTATCCACCGGTAGGTGCGGCCCTCGGGGTGCACGGACGGCCAGACAACGGCGTAGCGGTATCCGGCGTGGATCAGCTCGACGTCCGCGCCGAGCTCGCCGGGCCACGCGAGACCTTCCGGCACGCGGTAGAGGCGGATGCCGGACACGCCGTCATCGCGGCTCGTCGTCCGCCACGTCGCCGGGAGTACACCCCATCGGGCTTCGGCGTCGGCGAGGGTGGCGGCGCCGGCCTTGGCGTCGTAGTTGTCGACGTCGACACCGATCACGCCGGGCGGCAACCTCAGGGCGATGTTGCCGGCGCCTTCCGGACCGTCAGCCCATGCGGCGCAGTCGGCGAAGCTCGGCCAGGCTCCGCCGGAGCCGGTCCAGCCGCGCGGGACGGGCTTTTTCCGATGCGCGGGCAGGGGTAGAACGCCGGTCCAGCCAGCGCGGCGGTAAGGGTCGTACGCTTGGGCGTACGGGCCCGCGGTCACGCGGGGACCCCGATCCGGTCGAGAAGGTGCGCCGTGGCGAAAGCGCCCTGTCGGGGAACGACGCCGTTGCCCAGCGCCTTGAGCATCTGGTTTCGGGTCAGGCCGGGGACGGCGGTGACGTGGCCCTCTTGTAGGCCCATGAGCCACTCGACGAAGACGGGGTTCAGGCGGGGCCGGCCGCTTCTTCCGGGCTCAGTGGGATGGGGAGCTGGCCGGCCGAGGATGCGGGCCCACCGGTCGATGGCGGGGCGATAGGCGCCCCATTCGGTGCCATTTGCCGTGCCGCATCGGTGAGGGTGGTCCCGTGTCCCCATGCGGGGTTCTGGCCGCTGGAGGACTTCGAATCCGTTGAGGTCGGCGTCGGCAGCAGCATCACGGCCGAGGGAAGCATCAGATCGCCCGAGCTGCCCCTTTGATTGGGGCCGCCTTTCGTGCCATCCGTCGCCCGCGGTGTCGGCAGTAGCGTCTCGCGCAATGATCGGCCGCCCTGCCGCTCGGGGCCGGGCTGGGAGCCGGTCGCTTCCGAGGTGGTCGGTGTCGGCAGCAGCTCCGCGACCACTGGAAGACCGTCCGGGAAGCCGCGCCCCTTGGAGTCGCGGGCGCGGGGCGTCGGCAGGCCAGGCGAGGAGGAACCACCGTTCACGCTGATGGGGAGCGCCGATGTCGGATGCTCGGATACACGTCCACTCAGCATCGAACCTGAGCGCGGCAAGGGCGGCGAGGACAACGTCGAGCCCCGGTCGTCGACCAACGATGGCGCGCACGTTCTCCAGCACGACGAGGCGAGGTCGTAGTACACCGATGGCGGCGGCGATGACGAACCAGAGCCCACTACGGGTTCCTTCCTTGATCCCGGCGCCGAGGCCGGCGTATGAGAGGTCTTGGCAGGGGAAGCCGGCGGCGAGGACGTCCACGGGCGGGACGGTTGTCCAGTTGACGACGGTGATATCGCCGAGGTTGGGCACGTCGGGGTGGTGGTGGGCGAGGATCGCGGCGGCGCCGGGGTCTGGGTCGGCGACCCACACCGGGCGAACGTCGAGCACTTGGGCGATGGCGAGGTCGAGTCCGCCGTAGCCGGTGCACACGGATCCGAGGTGGAGCGGTTCGTTCACGTGCCCCCGATCGGGTCTGAGCCGTGCCAGCCGGAATCGCTGGAGTCAGGGGCGGCGGGTGTGGAGGAGGTAGGCGGCCAGCAGGCCGACGAGAAACGCGACGGGGGTGATGTAGGCGCACCACGTCGGCACTACTGGCCTCCTCACCGGGTGACTACTGGCCGAAGCCCATGGCGGCGCGAGCCTCCGCCGGCAAGGCCGCGATGGCGGCCTGCTGCTCGGGGGTGAGCTGCGGCGCCCCGGGCGGCGCCTGCGGAACCGGCGCCGCGGGGGGCGCGGGGGGCGCGTACTGCTGCGCCGGAACCGGGGGCGCCGCGGGGGCGGGCGCCGGGGCCGCAGGCGGCGCGTACTGCTGGACGGGCGGCGCCACCGGTGCCGGGGCGGCGGGAGGCTGTCCGGCGAAGCCCTGCCCGATCGTCTGCGGCTGGACGGACGCCGCCGGGGCGCCGTTGCCGCGGATGACGACCACATGGAAGTGCTTGAGCGACTTTCCGCCGGCGCGCTGCTCGATCTGCGTCAGCGTGATCTGGATGTGGTCCCCGGCCTCCGGGCGCTGCTCGGCGAGGGCGACCTTCAGCCGGACCTGTCCGGCGGTGACGGTCTTCTCTTCGCCCTGGTCGGTGACCATGAGGATCTGCGGCGCGACGCCGCCGTCGTCGAAACGGTGGGCACGGACGACCTGAATGGTGCCGCTGATAGCGTCGCCGGGCTTGTCGAACTTGACGAAGTCGCCGCCGACCTTGAGTTCGGGAGTGTCCCAGATGGACATGGTGGGCCTTTCGTGTTGGGCCTGACCGGGTTGGTTCGGGCCGGGCCGGGTTGGGTTTCCTGCCGTCCGCTCAGCGGCGGACGTAGGTCGAGGTGCCGGGGTGTCCCGGGCACGCCTCCTCGACCTCGGTAGAGGCGGGGAGGAAATGAGGGCAAAACGAGCAGTAGTCATCCGCCGTCGGGAGGATCGGCAGCGCACCAACGCCGAGCGCGCGAACCATCGACGTGATGCCCTCGGCACGCTGGAGCGCCGATAGGGCGACCTGCTCGTCGTAGGGCTCGGACCACATGAACGCCTCCCGCAACAGGCGGTCGCGGGGGAGGAACATCACGGCGACGAAGTTCACCGGCATGCCGCGCCGCTGCCAGCCGCGCCCGTACAGGTGGGCCTGAATGCGGTACTGGTCACCGGGCCCGTTCTCCCTGTACTTCTTGAGCTGCCGCTCCCCGACGATCTTCCAATCGACTACGCCGCCGGTCGCGCGGTCGTACACGTCGCACTGCCCGGTGATGTCCTCACCGCAGATCGTCCCGACGTTGACGCGGTGTTCGAGGAGGAACCGCGGGCCGCCGTCGACGAGCGTCCCGAGGTGGCCGTTCAGCCACTTCAAGACGTCTTCCAGCCACGAATGGACCGCGGTTCCGATCGTCGGATACCAGGCGGTGTCACCGGGGTTGACGGGCTCGACACCGGCGAGCTTGTAGCCGAGCCGCCGTTGACAGGGCTTGCCGATTTCCGACGGGCCTAGGCGACGCTGGAGGCTACGGGGGGCGTAGTCGATACGGTTCTCGATCGCCCACAGCAGTTCACCCTGAAGGGCTTTTGCGGGGTCGGTGGCGTCGATCTCGCCGCGGGACGGCCATCCGACGCGGTCGGGCTCGATGTCCCCGGGCGCGCGGGACGGAACGCTCATCGCGTGTCGTCCTTGGGGTCGACGAGCTCGAACCGGCGTCCGGGCGTTCCGACCGTGGTGTACTTCGCGACGATGTCCGGGTGATCCTTGGCCAGGGCCTTCTTGTCGAACTTCCGCGGCGCGGCGGTGTGCAGCCAGCGGACGACGGGACGGCCGTTCAAGGTGCCGTCGACGTTGTCGCCGAGCGCTTCCTTGAGCTTGTCCATCGCCTGTTCCTCGGCGGCGGCGAGGGCGGCCTTCTGCTCGCGCAGCTTCCGCAGGATGAAGTACCAGCCGTCGACACCGGCGGCGGCGAGGTCGACCTCCGCGGGCGCGGTGGGGGTCGGGTTGGGTTCGGTCACGTCGGGTTCTTCCTGGTCGTGTCGGTCGGTGAGGATGCGTCGGAACTCTGTGATCAGGGCTCGTTCGGCGTCGGTGATCGGGTGGGCGGTGTGGACGTAGGCGAGGACACGGCCGTCCTCGATCAACGGCACGCACCGGGGGCGGCGCCAGCGGGTCACCGTGCGCCGTCCATGGCGGCGAGGCGGTGCTCGTACCGGCTCGTGGTGCGGTAGGAGATACGGAGCCGGCGGGCGGCCTCGCGGCGGGACTGGTTCAGGTCGCGGGTCAGCTCGGCATAGTCGGCGAGCCGGGCGGCGATGACCGCGCGGGACTTCGGCACGCTGCGGCCCCCTCGACCGGTGCCGGTCGGGGCGTCGTAACGCGGGGAGGTCATGAGGCCCCCTCGCGGGCGTCCCAGGCGTGCGGGTAGCACAGCAGCTCGTCGCCGTCGGGGATGCGGTGCCGCCACCGGGCCAGGGACGGCAGGGGAGCGTGCCCGCGGGCCGCGGCGAGCTCACGGGTACACACGTCGCACTTCCGTGCGCTGTTCACCCGGGCCCACTCGTCCGCAGCCGGACGAACAGGCCCCGCGTCGTCGGCCGCCGTGGCGGCGGGGAACAGGGTGTCGCCGGGCCCCGCGGGCACGCTCGCGGTCATGCCGGCCAACCCACCATCACATCGGCGGCGATGCGGGCGGCGAGCTGCTCGACCACGGCGGCGAACGACGCGGCGAGGACCTCTTCGGGCCGGTCCAGGACGACACCGAGCCGGAGGTGTCCGTCGCTGATGCGATACCGGAACCGCGCGGTGACCGGGACGGGCTCGGCGCCCTCGTAGGGGGCCAGCATCAGCACGAGTCGCTTGGGGATGGCGATCTTCTTGCCGCCGCGGCCGCCGGACGCCTCGACGCTCTCGCTGTAGACCAGTTCGCGGGATCCGTTGGCGAGCAGCGCACCGGACTTGAACGCCACCTCGGTGTTCGCGGTGAACGTCTGCGCCAGCTCCAGCAGCTCGGCGCCGTCCGGCTCGGCGATGTCGCCGAGCCGATCCTCCAGGAGTTCCGCAAACGCCGTCTGCCCCATCAGGTCCCCGGAGCAACTCGTCCAGGTGCGCCACGCGACGGTGCGGTTCAGCGTGAACACCAGGCGGTGATCACACCATCCGGGGACGGTGGAGCCGTGCGCGTCCAGGACGGCGACGACCTTGTCGTCGCCCGGGTCGGCGTACACCTCGGCGTAATTGGTGTCGGCGTGCTTGTCCCAGTACGCCCCGAACGACTCGACGTCTCGGACGTGGAAGGTGCCGATCTTGCGGCGCGGGCGGTCGCGGTACTGGTCGCCGGTCAAATCGACCAGGTGGACGCGCCCGGTCGGGGACATCCAGCCGTAGACCTTCCCCGGCTCCAGGAGGTTCGGCTCGGTCGCCATCGTGGCGACCTCGATAAGCGCGTCGTTCTCCGTCCGCGGAACCGGCGGGACGGTCTCGGTGCGGGTGGTGGAATAGGTCATTGCGCTGCGGTCCTTTCGGGGGTGTCGACGCCGCGGAGGCCCGGCAGTTCGGGCTGGTTGGGGTCGCGGCGGGAGAGGTTGCCGGAGCCGTCGACGAAGAACGTCGACGTTGCGGGCGCGGCGGGGGGCCTGCTGGTGACCTTGGCGGCGACCTTCAAAACGGAGGTGTCGCCCTTGGCGATCGGCGCGACTTCCAACGTCAGGGTGAGGGTGCCTTTCGCGCCGTGCTCGGTGACGGAGTCCACGAGCGCGTGGAGCTGCGCGGACGCGTCGTTGTGCACCTGGCCGCGGTTGAGCTCCTGGAGGACGGCGGCAAAGGGCCGCACCTCCGGCTCGTCGCTGCTGGTATCAGACAACGGGTGTTCCTTCCTAGTTGTGGGCGGTGGCGTACGCCTCGGCGACGTGCGCCGGGACTCGTCCTGTGCGCGGGCATTGCATGCCGACTTCAGCGGCCCACTTCCGGATCTGCCGCGGCGAGGGCCCCGCGGTACTCGGCGGCGCCGGGGCGGCCCCCACGGTCGTGAGGGACTCATAGAGGGCGGTGCACGCTGCGCAGGTGCACGTGACGACCGCCGTAGGCGCCCCACCTGGCAGGTCCGCGCCGAGCTGTGTACCGGGCGCGAGGACGCGTTCCACGCGCGCGCCGGTCACGTCGAACGTCGGCAGTTGGACGGGTTCGCTGAGGTGGGACGGCTCGCAGTTGTGGCCGCACGCGCACGCCCCCCGGCCGTCGCCGGCGTTGGTCTGGCGGCGCCAGTAGTCGGGGTGCTGGCACGTCTGGCACCGGTGAGCGATCAGCACGACGCGCCCCCCGCCCCGTTCGGGGTGCCGTAGCCGGCGCCGTGCAGGAGCTCGACCGTGTTTACGAGCAGCATCCGTACCGGCCACCCGAGCGCGCCGCGCCGGACGAGAAACTCGCTTTCTTGGTAGGCGGCGAGCGCGGCAACGTCCGCCACCGACAGGTAGGCCCACCAGCGGCCCGCGTTCGCCGGTCCGACCCCGGGTCGGCGAACCACCAGGACGCCCCACTCGGCGCCAGCGTTGGCGCGCTCGACCTCCGTCTCGACCAGCCACGCGAGGACCTGCTCATCCGACGGCGGCCTCTTGCGTGCCTTCACCTCCCAGGCGATGCCGGGCGTGCCGGTGATGTCGCCCTGGTCCAAGGCGCCGGTGAGCGCGCGCCGCTCGGCGCCCGGCCACCCTGCGGTGCGCAGGTACCGGACGACGGCGGTTTCCGCGCGGGTACCGATGTCTTTCGCCTGGCTCATTTGATTCTCCGGAGGGTCGTCCGCGATCCCGGGCGGGAGATCAGCCCGACGGCCAGCGGCCCGAACTCGGCCGCCGTCTCTTCCATGTCGGCTTCGTCCCGCGCCAGGGCACGCCGCCGTTCGATGCGCTGCCCCCGCGCCATCCCCGCCAAGTAGGCGAGGACGGCGACGGAGACGGCGGCCGCGATGACCGTGATCACCTGCGCTTCCCCCGGTGTTTGTGGTGGACGGTGGGCAGCGACTCGGCCGCGGGCGGGGCCTCGATCGGGGCGGCGGTCTCGTGGTGGATCGGGCACGCCAAGCGGCGGGCGTCGGAGTCCGGGGCCCCGGGCAGCGCGCACGAGCACGCGGGCGCCAGCGGGGGGAGGAGTTGCGCGCGGGCGGTGACCTCGTCGCAGTACGCGGCATCCGCGATGAGCTGTTCCGCGGCGGCGTGGTGCCGCTCGGCCCGGTCCCGGTGCTCGTCGGCCCGCTGGAGGGTCTCGTCGATCTCGGCGCGCGCCGCCTCGATCCGCTTTCCGAGCGCGTCCATTTCGGCCATGAGCGCCTGAAAACGGGCCCGCGCCTCCTCGGCCTCGACCTCCGCCGCCTGCCGGGCCTCGGCCGCGGACGACGCCGTGACGCGGTGGTCGGCGGCCTGCATCCGCAGCTTCTCAGCCTCGGCCGCGAACCTGTCGAGCAGGCCCTTGGACGGGCCCACGGGCGGCGTGCTCGGGAGCGGGACGGGGGTGGGGCTGCTGCTGGGGGGCAGCGGGTTAGACTCCGACATCAGGACAATGCCTCCAAGGTGTTGGCCGACGCGGCGGTCCCGGAGCTCTGCCAGGAGGAAGGGGCCGCCGTCGGCGTTTCAGGTCGAGCCCAAGACAGGCCCGACGGGTCCAGGCGCATTTGCGCGCGGGTCACGGCGACGTAGGCCAACATGCGGGCCTCGTCGGTCATCTCCGGCTCGACGAGCTCGCCGGTTTCGGGGTGACGACGCGGGTTCGGCTTGAAGTCCTCGGCGATCTGGACGGACGTCCACTCGCGGCCCTTGGCCTTGTGCCCGGTGGACAGGACGACGTCGGCAGCGTCCTCGGTCGGCGCGAGCGTCCCAATGATGCGGAGGATCTCCGCGGCCCCGTACGTCGTGATCAGGTTGACGAGCGTCGCGAGGTTCTCGCCGGCGGCCTCCGTCGCCGCGTAGTCGACAACCTCGTCCCACGAGTTGAACGCGGCGAGTTCGGGGTGCCAGGTGCGGCCCTCGCGGCGTAGCTCGTCCGCGGCCTCGGCCAGACGCGCCAACTTTAGGGCGCCACCGACAACCGCGGGCTTCAACCCGCGATCCTCCGCGCGGACGGCTTCGCGGATCGTTCCAGCGTTCGTCCGGCACAGCACGGCCGAGACGTCGTCGAGAGACAGCGGCCCGACGGTCGAGGGGATCGGATCGTGCCCGACGACGCGCAGGTTCGAGCCGAGCGCGGCAAGCCACACATTGGCCTCGTCCGCAATGGCGTCCCCGAACCGGAACGACTTCGTCAGCGCGAGCCGCCGACCATCAAAACCCGTCATCGCGTCCTGCGCGCCACGCCACCCGTAAAGCTGCTGGTGACGGTCACCAACCAGAATCAACTGGGCGTGCTGCTGCGCCTGGACGATGTCGGAGATGACAGGGTTCGCGTCCTGCGCCTCGTCGAGGTAGATCACGTCCGAGGCGATGACGGGCCTCGTGAGGTGCCAGAACTTCAGATAGTGGTCGTGCTGCAACTTCAGCGCGCCGGACGGGCCGCACAGGTCCGACCAGGCAGCCGCCGCGTACCCGACAACGACGTCGGCGACCTCGGCCTGACCATCGCGCCCGAGGCCGGTCACGTGCGGGACGTGACGGTTCGAGATCGAGTAATCGGCGGAGTGGCAGAACCGGCCGACCGTGTCCGTAACGAGCCGCGCAAGCTGCGGAACGTCGACGGCGGCAGGGTGGCCGAGCGCGTTGACCGTGATCACACGCCGCTTGATGCCGAGGATCCGCGCGACGTCCCGGGCGCGCTGCCGCGGCCGGCGCAGCTTCTCGGCCAACGTGTACCCAACCGCGTTGAACGCGAGCGAATGCGCCGTCCGACACAGCGTGTTCGCCGGGAACGACCGGTCGGCCTCGACCTGAATCGCCTTGTTATAGGCGACGTACGTACCGCCTCGGCCCGGCGACCTCTCCGCACAGGCCCGGAGAGTGCGGGTCTTCCCGGAGCCGGCGAGTGCGTCAACGACGAGCCGTTCCCCGGCCTGGTAGCCGTCGACCACCGCGGTTTGCTCGTCGGTGAGCTGGAATGCCATAGGGGTACCTCCTTTCAGGGGTTAGGCCGCGGACGCGCGAGAGGTGCGGCGGGTCTGAGCCCGGAGCGCTCGGACCTTCTCGGCGAGGTCCTCGCGGGACGGACCGCCGGGGACGTAGGCGGCGTCCGCGATCTGCTCGGGTGTCATGACCGCCATTTGGGCGCGGGTCTCGGCGAGGATCTGGCCTGCCGCGCGCATGGCGTCGGCACGGGGGGTGATTTCGCTACTCATTGGCGCGACTCGCTGCGGGTGCCGACACGGCCGGTACCGCAGATCGGGCACGGGATCGGGTCGCCGCCGCGGTCGGACGGGTTGGGGACGGTGCCACGTCCGTTGCACTGTCCGCACTTGGGCACGGGGCGCCCTTCGGGGTGGTGTCGGGGTAGGGGAACAGGTCCTCGACGCGCTGACCGACTTCGGTCGCGACACGGATTCGATGGGCGTCACCGAGGCCGGCCTCGCCCTGCTCGAACCGGGCGAGATGGCTGGGGTGGACACCAGAACTCCGAGCTAGAGCACGTATCGAGAGCCCAAGTTCCGCTCTGACCTGAGCGAGACGGCGGCCCCACCCGATGTGGAGATCGTCTTTCGGCATGGACGGAGCGTCGCATGCCGCACGGCGTGCGTCAAGCGGCGCACGGCGTGCGCCATAGGAAGAAGGAGGGATTCCATGGCGCGCGACGCACGCCATGCGACACTTGACGTATGACCGGTGACAAGCAAGCTGCTGGCACCCGTGCCGGGCGATGGCTACGCGACGAGCGCGAGCGACGGGGCATCACTTCTCAGGCCGAACTAGCCCGCATGCTTGGCTGGGACAAGAGCGCAGTGCACAACTACGAGACGCGCGGAGTGACGGTCCCCAACGAGCGAGCCCAGGAACTCGCGGACGCGTGGGGCTTGGACATCATCACCGTCCGACGCAACCTCGGCCTATGGGTTCCCGACGACCAGGGCAAGCCGATGGATCAGGCCGAGGCCATGCTCGACGAGAACGAGCGGATAGCCGCGCGCCTACGCTCCCTGGCTGACGACCGAGACCGCGCCGCCGTCATAGCCGCCATGGAAGCGGTTATCGACGCGTTGACGAATGCCGAAAAGTCTGACGAAGCAGGCAAAAAACCCCGCTGACCACGTGGTTTACCGGAAACTTGGCCGCTTACGGACACTGACAGGGGTGGTATGCGTTGGCCCCAAATGTGACAGTGGCAAATCAACTGATCACTAGTGACAGCTCCCGGGGCCGTCTGGCGCGCGAGAGGACCCCGGAGCCGTCTGGATCCGTGGGGAGTCCAAGCGAATGCCCAGTACTGTCCGTCTCATCCTCGGCGCCGCCGTCGTCGCCGTCTTCTCGACCTGCTCAACGCTGCTCGTCGTCGCTGCCGAACATGACCTCGCGCGCAGCCTCGCGATCATCGGCATCATGGTCGGGCTGCTCGGCAGCTTCTATGAGCTCCTCGACCGCCGACTCATCCGCATGGAGCACGCGACAGCCCGAATTGTCGCGGTCGAGCGCGACGTCCTTCACGCGGTGCAGCACGACGCGCGCGATCGTAGCCGTCTCAACTAGGCCCCACCCTTCCGGCTGTGCTTCCCCCGGCCGGACCCCATCGCCGTCCGGATCCCGCTCCCGGACGGCGTTTCCATGTCTCCATGCCTGCCCGAAGTCCCAACCTTCAAGAAAGGAGCTGCGATGCCACCACAAAGACGAGGGCGCAAGGACGGCCCCCTCTGCCTAATCGGTTACATTCGCGTGTCATTGGCGCGCGAGGAAATGATCTCACCGGAGATTCAAAAAACTACCATTCTCGCGTGGGCGAAACGGCTCGGCCGCAAAATCGTCGACTGGGTAATCGATCTCGACAAGAGCGGCCGCAACCTCAAGCGCAAGATCATGAAAGCGGTCAAGCGTGTAGAGGACGGCGAAGCCGACGGTATCGCTGTAATGCGGTATGACAGATGGGGGCGAAACGCGACTAACTCTCTCGCCAACATCCGTCGTATCGAACTGGTCGGCGGGGTTGTGGAGTCCGCAACGGAACCGTTCGACCCGGAAACAGCCATGGGCCGGTATTCGCGAACCAACGCGCTCGCGCTCGCGGAGATGCAGTCCGACCTCATCGGCGAAAACTGGGTAGGCGCGCACGAGTACCGCCTTTCTCGCGGGCTTCCCGCGCAGGGGCGCCCCCGGTTCGGGTACGTCCTGCGCGGACGTATCCCGCACCCCACCGAACCCGGCAAGACCATCAAAGACCCTAACGACCCTAAGGGCGAGCGGTACGAACCGGATAGCGAGGGGGGGACGGAAGCGGTAATAGCGGACATGTACCGCCGTTATATCGCCGGGTCAGGTCGGCGAGACATAGCGAAATGGCTAAATCGAGCCGGATATCAAAATGTTTACGGTCGTGAGTGGCGCGAACGGGCAGTAGCGACCACCCTGGACTCTGGTTTCGCGGCCGGTCTCCTGCGTATCCATAACCCCGAATGTGGGTGCGATGCGCCGTCAGAGTGCCCAGATCATGTTTACATTCAGGGTGCCCACCAGCCAATCATCGACTTGGAACTGTGGGACCAGTACCAGGACCGACGTAAACGAGTAGCAGGCGATGCCCCACGCACCCGAAGCGGCACCTACGCCCTGACGGGCCTACCTCAATGCGGCCACTGTTACAGCTCCGCATCCCACGGGTTCCTCTATGAACCCGGCCGCGTGCTGCGTTGCGGGACGTATGACTCGAACGGCAACTGCAAACCCCTGACCGTGCCGCGCCTTGCCGCAGAGCAAGCCGTCCGGGAGCAACTCCAAGGGTGGGCAGCAGAGATCAACCAGGAGGCACAGAAGCACCAACCACACATCCCTGCACAAGCGGCGCCAGCCGCGCATGACACACTCTCGGCTGACTTGGCGAAGATCGACCGAGCGCTCGTCCGGCTCACCAAGCAACGTGCGATGGACGAAGAGATGCCGGACGAGATCTACGAGACCACCCGCGCTGGACTCCTCCAGGCACGCGCGGAGCTGCTGCCACTTATCAAGGCAGCATCGAACCCGGCGCCGACGGCGTCGAACTTCGCTCCGATCATCGCCGGCGTCCTCGCCGAGTGGGAGATCCTGCCCACCACCGCGAAAAACGCTCTGCTACGCCAGGTGATCCGTCATGTAACCCTTCGGCGGCCCGTGCCGCGGAAGGCTTTCGAGATCACCGTTACGGCCATCTGGGAGCCCTGCGGGAACCCCTGCTGCACGCCGTCTAGCTAAGTATTCGCAGGTCAACGGGCCTGCCTCATGCGATATGCGGTTTAGGAACCCTGTTAGACAACAAGGGCGCCGACGTCCAGGCGCCCTATCTCGCAGGCCACCCCAACCTGGAGGGGCGCGTCATCTTCACCGACGCGGCTCCGGGATGTCCCGACGCCGCCTTCGTCGAGCAGAACGAGCCGGAGGGTGCGGGGCAGGCGCAGATCCGCGACCTCGTCCGGCGCGGATACCTCGTGCGGACCCGTGCGGACGTACCGTTCGACCAGGCCCGGACGGGGAGCACCGCTCGGCTCCAGGCGGCACTCGACAGCGGCGCGCAGATCGTCAGCACCGACTTCCCGGTGGTCGGCCTGGCCGCCCGGTATGGCAGCGACTACGTCGCCCAACTGCCGGGGACGGAACCGGCACGCTGCAACCCGGTGAACGCGCCGCGCTCCTGCCGCAAGACCCACCTGGAGCGCTAGCAGGCTCCTACCACGAGCCCTCGACCCGAATCGCCAAGACGCTCCACCCAACGAGCCCTCGCCCTGAAGCACTAGGACGCTCCGGCCACAAACCCCCACCCGGAGCGCCAAGACACTCTGGCCGCAAAGCCCCGCCCAGGGCGCTAGGACGCTCCGGCGCACCGTCCTGGGGCTAGGAGGCTCCGAGCCGACCCACGGCCCCGAACAGGGACGTCGTCTCCGGAGATCCGTCATCGGACGGATGCCACCGCCAGGGGCGGACCAGCCCAGGCTCCACGAGGTCGTAGCCGCCGAAGAGGGCGCGGATCTCACGTTCGTCACGGAAGACGAGCGGTGAGGTCGCGCCCTCGAAGGCCGCCTCCCAGGCGCGTTGCTGTTCCGGCGGAGTTCCATCACTGGTCAGATGGGAGATTGTCACGTAGGAGCCCGGTGCGGAGCGCGCGCGGAACGCCGAGACGATGCGGGCCGGGTCCTCCTCGCGGGTGATGAAGTGGAAGACCGCCACGAACAGCACGGCGACGGGCTCGTCGAAATCGATCAGGCTGCGCGTGTCCTCGTGGTCGAGGATCGAGTCGGGCTCGCGCATGTCGGCGGTCACGATCCGCGTCTGCTTGTTGGCCAGCAGGGCCCGTCCGTGAACGGCGACGATCGGGTCGTAATCGACGTAGATCACCCGCGCATCCGGATTGGCCTCCTGCGCAATCTGGTGCGTATTGCGCATGGTGGGCAAGCCAGAACCGATATCGAGGAACTGGCGGATACCGCATTCCGCGGCCAGGTATCGGACGGCTCGTCCGAGAAAGCAGCGGTTCTCCAGTGCGGTACTGCGCACGGACTGCTCGCCGATGCCCTCGTACAGAACGGCGTTGGCGCGGCGGTCCACCTCGTAATGGTCCTTGCCATGCAGCGCCTCGTCGTACATACGCGCCGGTGTGGGCACGCCCAGGGGTATCCCTGGGGGCTGCCCGTCGGCGCCGTCCGTCTTCACGTCATGCTCCTCGGGGAAGAGCCCACCCGCATGGGTGGGTGCCCGCAAAGGCGGGCGGGAGTGAACGAACCGCCCGGAAGGGATCCTAGATCGTTTCCGCGCCGGGTGGCGATAAGAACAGATGATCTTGACTGGACGGCGCCGAGCCGATGGACGGCGGTCGTCCGGTGAGCGATTTTGAGGTTTTCCACAGTCTGTGGATGGGGTGCGTACCTGCGGTAAACCCCACCATGAATGTGCGGTCTACCGCGATGCCCCGCGAGGCACTGAAGTGGTGGGATCGGACGCATGGAATTCCTTACGTGCGGCTTGGGAGCGGCGGAGATCGTCTTAACGGCGCTTGCCGTGGCGGCCGGGATGACGTGTGTCCCATCGTCCCGTCCGGCGGCGTCTCCGTGGCTGAACGACGCGACCTCTCCGGCGATCCCGCGACCGCCCCGGGCACCGCGTTACCGGACCGCCGCCGCCTCGTGGAGCGTCCGCACACCTCGGCAGACGAAGGGCGGGCGATTATCTAATCAAACTTGACCAGCCCAGACCGGTGAGCCTACCTTCACCCCATGGGCGAGACGACGATCCCGATCTTTCCGTGCCGGTCCATCGGCCTGACCTGGGAGTTCTATCGAGCACTCGGATTCGAGCAGGTGGTCTGGCAGACCCGGCCCAACCACTTTCTCGCGGTTCGCCGGGGTGAGCTCGAGTTGCAGTTCTATGGCTGGAAGCGGCACGACCCGGCTGCGTCCATGCACATGTGCTACGTCCTGACGACCGACGTCGAGCCGCTCTACGAGTCGTTCCGCGGCGGCCTGAAGGAAGCCCTGGGACGGGTGCCGACCCGGGGGCTCCCCAGGCTGGGCGCCCTGAAGAACATGTCGTACGGGGTCCGCCAGTTCCTCCTCACCGACCCTGACGGCATCCAGCTCCGCATCGGCCAGCCGATCTCGGACGAAACGAAGCCCATCCCCAAGGAGCCGGTCGCGAGAACCCTCCACATGGCCGCACTCCTGGGCGACTCCAAGGAGGACCATCGGGCGGCCGCCAGAATCCTCGACCACCTGCTCGCCTCGGACGATCCGATCACCCAGTCCGAACGAGTGAAGGCCCTGATCCTCCGCGCCGATATGGCCCTTCACCTCGAAGAATGGACGCGAGCCCGCGACCTTGCAGGCGAAGCCCGCTCCTGCCGACTCCCGGCTTCCGACCGCACCGCCCTTGAGGACGAGTTCCACCGCCTAGCCGACCTGGAGGCCGCCCTCCCACCCCAACATCCCTAAACCCAAACGCCACGAGGCCGCACAACCCCCAAAAGCCCAGCCACACGAAGGCCACACGATTTCCCCGGCCCAGCGGCCTGGAGCCCCGCACGAAATCCCAAAGCCCTAACGGCATGGAGGCCCCCAGCCCCGCGCCCACACCCCCGCGCCTCGGCCCCGCGCCCACAGCCCCGCGCCTTGGCTCCGCGCCTCGGCCCGCGTCCTCGGCCCGCGTTCTCGGCAGGGTCTCCCCGGTGCCGCATCCCCGGTGCCGCATCCCCGGTGCGGTGTCCCCAGGGCGTGGTCCCCGATTTGGCGTCCCGGTGTCCGGCAAAGAAGTCGTCCGGCATCGGCGCTTGACTAGACAGAGCTGTCTGTCTAGTCTCATGGCCATCGGAAGTAGACAGACCTGTCTGTCTCCTCTCTAAGGAGCCTTGGCCATGACGCGCACGCTCGTCCTTCTCGCCCACCCCGACCTCGGTACCTCGCGGGTCAACACCGCTCTGGCGGCCGGTATCCGCGACCTGCCGGACGTGACCGTCCACGACCTTTACGCCACCTACCCGGACCTGAACATCGACGTGGCCCGCGAACAGCACCTCCTCCAGGAACACGACCGTGTCGTCCTCCAGTTCCCGTTCTACTGGTACTCGGCGCCGCCGCTGCTGAAGAAGTGGCTGGACGAGGTCTTCGAGCACGGCTGGGCCTACGGCTCGAAGGGCACCGCCCTCCACGGCAAGAGCATGCGAGTCGCGACGACGGTCGGCGGCCATGAGGCGCTCTACCGTCCCGGCGGCCTCAACCGGTTCCCGGTGACCGACCTGCTGCGGCCGTTCGACGCCACGGCGAACCTCACCGGCATGGACTACGAGGAGCCGTTCATCGTCCACGGCGCCTCGTCCCTCGGCGACGAGGAACTCGCCGACCACGTGCGAAGCTACCGCGAGCTGCTGCTCGACCGCGTCCTCCAGCCCGCGGCCTGACCAGGAGGGGAACAGAGATGAAGATCCTTGTGATTGGCGCGACCGGCACCCTCGGCTCCGCAGTCACCGCCGCGCTGGAGAAGAACGGCCACGAGATCGTCCGCGCGTCCCGACGCGGCCCGCTCCGCATCGACATGGAAGATCACGCCTCCATCGACGCGCTCTTCGAAACCGTCCACGACCTGGACGCCGTGGTGTGCTGCGCGGCGAGCGGCGCCCTCACCCGCCTCGACTCCGACGACGACATCACCGCAGGTCTCCAGGGCAAACTCCTCGGACAGATCCACCTGCTGCGGCGGGCCATGCGCCACCTGCGGGACGGCGGCTCGGTGACCCTCACCGGCGGCAGGTTCGACCGCCTGATCCCGGGCGCCTCCTTCACCGCGACGGTCAACACCGGCCTGGAGGCGTTCGTCGAGGCGGCGGCGATCGAAATGCCCCGCGGGCTGCGGGTGAACATCGTCAGCCCCGGCTGGATCGCCGAGACCCTCGTGAGCATGGGCCCCGAGGTCCGGAAGAGCCTCGACCTGGAAGACACCCAGGGCACCCCGGCCGCCGACGTCGCACGCGCCTACGTCGAGGCCGTCGAAGGCAACGCCCAGGGCCAGACCTTTCACTCCTAACTCCCACAAACCGCGACGACGCCCGCCCGAAGCGCCTCCACAAACGCGAGGCCACTCCGCGACCGATGCTCTCCTAAAGCGAGGCGCCCTCCCGCAGTACTCGCCCCAGGCGAGCAGCTCCAGCCGGGCGGACGGCAGTTGCCCCTGACGACGCCAAGCTCCGGTGCGTCCGAGTCCCCAGCCGAGCAGCTCCAGCCAGGTGGACAGCGACCGCCCCTGGCAATGCTGGGCTGCGGGGCCGTGACCCCAGCCGAGCAGCTCCGGCCGGGCGTACAGGGACCGTCCCTGGCGGAGCAGAGCTGGGGGTGTAAGCGACCTCAATCCAACAGCTCCGGCCAGCCGGACGGCGACTGCCCTTGACGGCGCCGAGCTTCAGGGTGTCTGTGACCACAGCCAAGCAGCTCCGGCCGGGGGGCGTACTGGAACCGAGCTTTGCGCGCAGCTGTGCACTAAGGGCAGGAGGCCCACCCAAGTCTGGGAGGCCCACCAAGTCCGGGAGGCGCGCGACGGTCAAGCCGCCTACGAAGGCCAGGAGCTTGCGAGGGCATGCCGTTCATGAAGGCCAGGCTGTGTGTGCGAGTTGCGCCGCCCCGGCGAGGGGCTGGCCGCCCGTGTGCGGCGGAACCTCCATGGGGCGCGGGCGGCCGCGAGGTCCGGATGCCCGCGCAGGGCTCTGGCTGTCCACGTGCGACGGGCCGTCCATGAGGTGCGGGCGCCTGCGAGGGCTGACCGGACGTGTGCAGCGGACCGTCCGCGAGGGATGGGCGCCCGTGAGGGGCGGTGGACGCTCAGGAGGGCGGCCGTCCTACGAAGGCCGGAGTTGGGCGTGAGGGGGCCGTCCGTGAGCGGCGGGCTCAAGCCGATCAGTGAGCCGCCGTTGATGAGGGAACTCGCTGCCCCAGTTGGCCCGCAGTCGCAGGCGCTTGTGACATCCGCCTGCGAACGGCGGCCCGTCTGTGAGCGGCGGCCCGTCCGTGAGCGGCGGAGCAGCCCCTCACGGACGGGCGGAGCCGCCCCTGGGGGCGGACCATCTATGGGGGCGGGCCGTCTGGGAGTGGCGGGGGTCTGTGAGGGCGGGCGTTCGCGAGATGTAGTGCACGCGCGAACCCATGTGTGTTGGGGCGCTTCGGGGCGTCTGGCCCCTGGCTGTGCCGCTGAGGTCAGCGCGCGGCTCTAGCCTCCCCAAGATGCAGGTGTGTGGCCAGGGGCAGGGTGACTGTACGGACCGGTCTGTCTGTAACATGGGGCCTAGCTGGGAGGAGTCGTCCAATGACCACGTCGACGCGCGAGCCCGCTCGGGACCGGATCCTGCGCACCGCCACCGATCTCTTCTACGTCTACGGCATCCGCGGTGTCGGTGTTGATCGCATCATCGCCGAGTCGGGTGTGGCCAAAGCGACCCTCTATGCGCACTTCAAGTCCAAGGACGACCTGGTCCTCACGTTCCTGCGCTACTCGGACGAGAAGTGGCGGCAGATGCTGCGCGAGGCGGCGGAGAGCGCGGGCGACCATCCGCGTGAGCAGCTCGTCGGCATGTTCGGGGCGATAGAGGCCGCCGCGCAGGGCGGTGGTCAGTTCCGCGGATGCGTGTTCATCAACAGCGCGACCGAGTCGTTGCCGGGCACGCCCGTCCACGAGGCGACCGTCGCGCACAAGCGAGCCGTCCGCGCGTGGGTGGCCGAGCTCGCGGCCGCCGCGGGAGCCGCTGATCCGGAGCTGTTGGCGCGCGAGCTGACCATCCTCCTGGACGGCGCGATGGCCGGAGCGGCCCTGGAGTCGATCGCCGCGACGGTCCCCGCCACACGGCAGGCCGCGCGGGCCATCGTGGACCGCCACCTCTGACCCCATCCCGGGTTGTGGATCTCGGTCACTGAACCGCCGACGTGGCGCTCTGCCTGGGGATCCAGATGGGGATTAGCGGTGGGTGACGTAATCCACCGTCCCGAGCGCGCTGTGGAGGGTCGCCGCCCACAGGGTGTGGACGGCGTGTGCGCGATCCCCGGACGGGTACGTCGTTCTACCTGGTCACAGGCTTTTCCACGGCGTGGATAAGTCAGCTCCCTGGTTGGGGGCCGCCTGGGGAAGAATGGTGGACCACGACACTCGGCGCCGTACCCAGGCTGTGCGCCGAAGTTATCCACAGGTTGTGGATGCCGTATCCGACCGCTTGGGCTTGTGGAAGCCTGGGGGCATGAGGTTCCGATCGGGCGCGAAGCCCCACCTCCTGGGGATTTCCTTGTGGATCCGCCGCGCTGAACGCCTGGTTCTCAGGCGGTGAGGATGTGGGCAAGGTTGCGCCCAGGCTGTGGACAACTTCGGCGTGGTGAGGGTGGGACGACAA
The DNA here is from genome assembly GCF_022751215.1 of Actinomadura terrae. Taxonomy (GTDB): domain Bacteria; phylum Actinomycetota; class Actinomycetes; order Streptosporangiales; family Streptosporangiaceae; genus Spirillospora; species Spirillospora terrae. The sequence continues at coordinate 908,398 of NZ_JAICDG010000004.1, forward strand.
GACGGATGCCGACTGCATGAGGGGCTGGTTCGCTGACGGGTGGACCGTCGGTGTGGGATTTGGCGTCCTGCGGCACGCCGAATCTTCGTGCGGGTGTCGCCGCGCCGCGCCCGGCGGATGGGGAGTTCGAACACGCCCTGGGCTCGATCCGTGCACGTCCGGACGGGGGTCGAGGGCCCTCCGACCTGCGAACATCAGTTCGAACACGTGCTAGCATCGCGGACCTATGGCGCACCTTCTCAACGAACCGATCCTGGCCGAGCACGACCCGGCCGGGCGACTGACCGCATACGAGTGGAGGGGTGCGCGGTATGCCGTCGACGAGGTTCTGAAGACCTATGGCTCGTCCCAGGACGGCCGGGTCTACCGTGTCCGCGTGACCGGAGCGGAGGGCGTGGCCGTCGCGGAGCTGGGTCGTGAACACGACCGCTGGCGCCTCCGGCACATCTTCTCCGCTTGAGCGTCCGCTCCCTCCGGACGGGCAAGGACGACTAGCAATCCTGTAGACGAGCCACTCCCAGGCTCGCGCGGCTGCTCGCCGCAACAAGCGGACCCACTGGACGGCGTACCCGAAACCCTCGGCTGACCTGGCCGAATTCCAACCTTGTGCCTGGTCGCACCAGTCTTACCAACACCCGAAGGCGTCTCGCTCGTCTTGGCGGTCAGCCGCCGACCGCGCACGCCGGTCAAAACCGTCCCGCCGCGAGTCGCGACCCGGATCGCGCGCTGCCGCAGACTTGATCGCAGGCACGGGCGACGGCTGCGAGGCTAGGCGCAGGTGGGGGTGAGCTTCCTCTGCATGACGTAGCCGGCGACTCCGCGGTTCTTGAGAAGGCCGTAGTAGCGGTATCGCTTCGGCGGGTGAGTGTTGGACATGTCGCGGATGAAGATGTCCCCAGGGACAACACGATCGATTCGATCGCCTTGCTCGTTGAGGACGTCACCCGCTTCGTCGACCCGGTAATGGGTGCGCGCGCATGTTGACGGCGGGGCAGGCGCCGTGACGGGGGCCTGTGCGGGAGGGCGGGCTGGAGACTGCGCCAGGGTGGGGGACTGTGGCCGAGGCGCGGAGGAGTTGGGCGCGGGCGTTGTCGGCTTGGCGGAGGGTGCGTTACTCGACAGAGTCGGCGGCCTGGTGACCGAACTGGACCGAGTTGGGCTGACCGCGCTGGATGTGTCGTGAGCGTCGTCGGAGAGCAGCTTGAATCCGAGGCCCCCCGCACACGCGCCTAGAACCGCGACGATGCCGACCACCAGCGCGGCCCGCGTTTTTCCATCGCGCCGCGGTGACGAGGTCGCCGCCACCCCCTGCTGTGTATCCGAGGTCGAGTCCGAGATGGAGCTGGGGGTACTCGCAGTCCGAGAGGACTCGTTCTCTAACTCGGTCAGCAGACGCTCGGCACGCTCGATCACCTCTCGTGGGGCTGAGCCGGCGAGGTTGATCAAAACGCGCAGGGCATCCGGTTGGACGCGTCGGTCACCGGTCTTCCACGCTGACCAGGATTGCTGAGAGTAGACAACCGAGTAGTCGGCCGCGGCTCGTGCGGTCAGTTCTTTGCCGGTCAGATCGATGTGCTGTCGGAGCTCGGAAACCACCTTGCCGGATTCGGCGCAGGACGGTCCCTTGCTGTCGGCTTGTGCCACGTCCCTCCTCCACATCCCGGGATCCACAGGCGGAAGACGACGGGAAACCGCAGGTCAGCAACTGTGGATCCCGGGATGTGCCGCAACCCTGGAAAGCCGCCGCCAGGCCCCGCCATCCTCGCTGAGTGCGGGCAACCGCCCGATTGCGATTCATTCAGAAAGAGGAACCACATGCCCGGCATACGCCTCGGTAACCTCAAGCCGCGCGTCTCGTCTCCCCGGCCGAGGAAGGAGCCCGGAACGCTCAAGCAGGCGGTCCGTGTCATGGCCTGCGGGGCGCTGACGGTCTCGGCAATGTCAACTCTGGCCCCCGCCACCGCTCAGGCCGACACCACCCGCCTCCGTGTCGCCAGCGTCCACGACGCCACCGTACGCAACGGTCCCCCGGCCCGCGGCGTCGGCTACGTCATCGGCAACGCCCTCACCGCCCGGCCCGGCCACAAGGGCGTCGCGATCGACCTCGTCGGCCCCGGCCGCCGCGGCTTCCGTTATGGCCAGATCCACGGTCAGCTCAACTTCTGCGCCTGGATCAGCGTCAAGGCCAAGACGACCAAGGCCGGCCGGGTCTCCACCCCCCATTGCCCGGGAGGAACCGCAGGGCGCGTTCTGCCCGCCAGCAAGTTCATGTATCGCCAGTCCAACGGCAAGTTGCTTCGCAACTGCGAGCCGGGTAAGTGCGGCGACGGTTCGAGCGCGGCGGTCCGCCCGGCACGCTGCGCCGCGCAGTATCACGGCAGCGTGCCCGTCTACGGCAACGTCCTGCCCTGGCTCCGCAAGAGTTCCCCTCACGACCGCTACGCCACCATCCGCGCCCGCTCCTACAAGGTCCTCTGGCGCTACGTCAGCCGGGACGGTGACTGGGTCATGGTCCGCGACACTCACGCCGACAACAGCGCGGCCCGCCGAAACGCCGGCTTCAACACCCACGCGTCCAACTGGTTCTTCGTCCCCCGCGTCTGCGTCCAGGACGCCGCCGGCAAACTCCACTGACCAGCCGACCGACGCGATCCTCGCTCCCGTCTCGGCATCCAGCCCGAGGCGGGAGCGAGAAGCTTTCGAAACACCATGCGTCAGGGCCGGCATCGAGTTTGCGGCCGTCCCGCCTGCCGTGCCGTCCCCCAGGCTCCGGGCTGGCGCGGAAGCCGACATCGCCGCCGTACACGGGCTGCTGGACGATGCCGCGGGTTACCGTGGGCGGTTCGAACACCGCTCCCCGGCCGCACGGGCAGTCGAACAGCGCGACACGACACGGCGGACGGTGATCCCCCTGCCGATCAGTTCGGGTAGCACTTCTCCGGCGTTGTGCGCGGTGGGCCCTGCCGGCGGGATCTTCTCGGCGAACTGCTTCCGCGCCGGTGTACGGCGATCGTCAGAGCTTCCGGATTTCATGGTCGAGGGTGCTCGGCGGGCTTGGGGTCGATGGGCTTGGGCTCGCATCGAGGCGTTCGGGTACGGGGTTGGGCTGTGCGCGGTGTTCCGGGGGCTGTCACTATGTCGGAATAGCGCGGGAGGTGGTGAAGCAGGTGGTCACGCGGGGGGATCGGGCCGACTGGACGCGGGTGGACGGAATTCAGGGCGCCTCGCTCGATCTGCTGCGTGCCCGGTTCGGACAGCAGCACTACGCCCCGCACACGCACGACGAGTTCGCGATCGGGGTGTGCGTCGACGGCATGGAGACGATGCGCTATCGCGGCGAAAGGCTGTACTCCGCGGCCGGGAGCATTCTCGTGATCGAGCCTGGGGAGACGCATACGGGCGGGCCGGCGGGGCCCGACGGGTATGCGTACCTGGCGTTGTATCCGAGTGTTGAGCTGGTGAGCGGCATCGCCGGGGCGGCGGAGACGCATTTCCAAGAACCTGTTATCCGCGACCCGGGGCTGGGAGAGGCGCTTCGCCTTGCCCATCGTGCCCTGTGGCTCGGCGAGGATCATTTGGAAGGCGAGACCAGGTTTCTCGAAATGCTCGGCGTGCTCACTCGGCGCCATGCGGCGAAGGTGCCCCGGGCACCGATGGGGATACGGCCCGACGCCCGCCGGATCGCCAAGACGGTCGCGGCGCGCCTCGCGGACGAGCTGGTAGACCCGCCGACGCTCGGTGAAGTTGCGGCGGACCTGGAAATGTCCCGCTACCAACTCCTGCGTACATTCCGCAATGCGATGGGTATGCCGCCCTACGCGTGGCTCGCTCAGCATCGGGTGTCGCGTGCGCGCGGGCTCATCGATGCCGGACTTCGTCCAGCCGAGGCGGCGACCCTTGTCGGATTCGCGGACCAGGCACATCTGACCCGCTGGTTCCGGCGCGTATTGGGCGTCACTCCGGGTGCTTATCGAAAAAGCGTCCTGGGTGCCGCTCACGCTCGTCCCGTGCCGTCCTAAAAGGTAATCAACTGGACGGGAGGAAGACCGCGGTTGCCTCCTCGGCGAGGGCCGTTGAGTCCGGGCCGTTCGGGTCGGTTTGGGCCAGGTGCAACAGTCCCAGGATGGCCGCGTACGCGACCCGCGCCCGGGACGCCGCTCGGTCTGGTGGCAGGCCGAGTTCCTGGTAGGTGCGGGTGAGGAGGTCCAGCCGGGCCCGGTTCACCTCGTGGACCGCGTCCCTGACCCGAGGGTCGTTGCGGTCGCCGAGCAGGCTCAGGTGCACCGACGGCGCCAGCGGCTGGACGGCCTGCACGACCACGGTGAGCAGTTCGCGCAACCGTTGTGCCGGGTCGGGCATCGCGGCGAGTTCGGTGAGTGCCTCCTGGCCGTGGCTGCGCGCCCACTCTTTGAGCGCCGCCGTGATCAGTTCGTCCCGGTTGCGGTAGTGCGCGTAGAAGCTGCCCTTGGTCACGCCGAGCGTCCGGGCGAGGGGTTCGACCGCGACCGCGGCGAGCCCCCCGTCCGCGATCGCCTTCAGCGCGGCGCGCGCCCAGTCCTGGGCGGACAGCCGGGTCGACTCGTTCCCCACGGGCTACAGGATACGCCACCGTATTGACGCGTTCGGGAGGCGAAGATACGGTGGCGTATCCATACGCCACCGTATTGAGGAGTTGGGATGAAGGTCCGCCGAGTGGTCACCGGGCATGACCCCGCGGGTCGGGCGCGGGTGGTCGACGATCGCGAGATCGAGCCCATCACGTCCGACCTGATGCCGGGGGTCGGCGCCTACCGGCTGTGGGGGCGGGACGAGCGGCCCGTGTTCCCCGACGACGGCGCGCCGCGTCCCGCCGAGGCGTGGTACCCGCCCCGCGACGGGTCGCGATTCATGATCAATACGATTCCGCCGGGCGAGGTGGCCCCGCGGCCGAATCTGGACATGACCGCGGCGTTGGACGAGCTGGAGCGGCGGATGCCGGGCGCGATGGCGGCCATGGAACCCGGCACCCCGGGGATGCACACCACCGACAGCATCGACTACGTCATGGTCGTCTCCGGCGAGGTCACGCTCGACCTCGACGGCGGCGAGGAGACGGTGTTGCGGGCGGGCGACGTCCTCGTCCAGAACGGCACCCGGCACGCCTGGCGAAACGATGGCACCGAGCAGTGCACGATCGTCGGTATCGCCATCGGCGCGGACCGCGCGCGTCCGACAACTCCGGGATGAGAACGCTCCCGGCGTGCAACCGCGTTCAAGACCGCCGGGGGCTCGGCGCTGCACCCTGATCGGGTCACCGGGGCCGTCGAGGCTCCGGGCCCGTCCGGTGGACGGGCGGGAACCGGGAACGGGGGGTTGCCGTGAGTCGTCGCGGCTGGGTGCTGTTCGCGCTGATGAGCGTGCTGTGGGGGATTCCTTATCTCATGATCAAAGTGGCGGTCGAGGACGTCTCGGTGCCCGTGCTGGTGTTCGCGCGGACATCCCTCGGCGCCGTCCTGCTGCTGCCGCTGATGTTCCGCGCCGGGGACCTCGGCGTCGTGCGCCGCCACTGGCGTCCGCTGCTGGTGTTCGCGGCGCTGGAGATCCTCGGCCCGTGGGCGCTGCTGTCGGACGCCGAGCACCGGCTGAGCAGCTCCATGACCGGGCTGCTGATCGCGGCCGTCCCGATCATCGCCGTGGTGGTGGCCAGGATCACCGGCGACGCCGAGCGGCTCGGGCCGTTGCGGTGGACGGGGCTGCTGGTCGGGCTGGCGGGCGTCGGGGTCCTGGCGGGACCGCATCTCGGCGGCGGGAACGCGTGGGCGCTCGGAGAGGTGATGCTGGTCGCGCTCGGGTACGCGACGGCGCCGATCATCGCCTCCCGCCGGCTCGCGGAGTTGCCGAGCATGCACCTGGCGGCGTCCTCGCTGGCCTTCGCCGCGCTCGTCTACACGGGTCCGGCAGTTGCCACCTGGCCGGCAGAAATGCCCTCCGGACGCGTCCTCGCCGCGCTGGCCGGGCTCGGGGCGGTGTGCACGGCGCTGGCGTTCCTGGTGTTCTTCGAGCTCATCCGGGAGGTCGGCACGTCCCGGGCGATGGTGTTCACCTACGTCAACCCGGCCGTCGCGGTGGCCGCCGGGGTCCTCTTCCTGGACGAGCCGCTGTCCGCGACGATCATGATCTCGTTCGCGCTGATCCTCTGCGGGTCCGTCCTGGCCACCGCGCGCCGCACCACGGAGCTCGAGAGCGCCGCCGAGGTGATCGTCAAGCCTGCTCCAGAGTCGGCTCCAGCGTCCGAACCCGCCTCGTAGAGCGCCTCTAGGCCGCCGACCCGGCGGCCTAGAGGCACGCGCGTCAGCGGAGGGTCACGACGAACTTGCCCGGCTTGCCGATGTTTCCGGCAGCATCGATGGCGCGGTACTCAACGGTATGCCGCCCCTTGCCGAGCCTGCCGTAGGTCAGGCTGTCGATCACGGTGCCGTTCTCGCTGAACCGCCAGGGCGCGGACGAGTCGGTCGGCCAGCCGAAGTAGTTGAACCAGCCGTCGCCGTCCACGCGGAACTCGGACACCACCACGCCTGGACGGTCGTCCGCACCCGTGAGCCGCATGGTGAAGGGACCGTCGAAGACGTATTCGGGGGTGCGTCCCGCGCGCGCTTGCGTCGCCTTGGACAGCTCGTACTTCACCGTGGGGGTTTGTGCGTCGATCGTCCAGGTGCGGCTCTTGGAACCGACCCGCGCTACGAGGCGGTGCGTGCTCTTGGAGAGGCGAAGGCGTCCCAGATCGATGTCGCGGTCACCGCCGCGCACATGGCGACCGTCGATTTCCCAGCGGACCTTGAGGGCGCGCGTGACCGGATGTGTGGTCTCGGCATATACAACGCTCTTGGCGCCCACAGGTTGGTCCGTCGGCGTAGTGGTCGTGAAGTCGGCGGGCACGTCCGAGGGAGGCGTGCTGAGGCGGGTGTCCACCGTCCACGTGCGCGTCTGGGTGAGCGCCGCGGACGACCGTACAGCCGGGTCGCGGACGAAGTCGGTGGGGTCGGTGACCGTAACCGTGACCTGGTGCGTGCCCTTACGCAGATGCAGCCGCGACAGGTCGAGATTGGGCCCCCTCCATACGGGCTTCCCGTCCACCGTCCACGTTGTGGACAACGGATGCCCGGTCGGATGCATCGTCTCCACCCACAGCACCCTGTCCTTGCCCACGGGCGCGTCCGTAGGCGTCTGCGCCTGGACGAGGTTGACCTTGGCGGAGATGCGCTGCGTCATACGCTCGCGCGAGACCTGGTCGAAGTAGTAGCCGAGCGTTTTCATCATGGAGTGCTGGCTCGGCCTCCACACGCCCTTGCTGAAGTAGAGGCCGCCCTCGTAGCGTCCTATGATTCCGCCGGATTCGCTGCGTTCCCCTAGCCAGCGCCACCACTTCGCCTTCTGCGCCTTCATCTGCTGCTCTGTGAGCAACGTGGCGTGGATGGCATCGGGCTCTTTCCCGGTGTAGGTGCCCCCAGGGACGCCACGTTGGTAGTAGTCGTACTCGTCGGCGAGCCCGCCCAGGGAGTGCCCGAGCTCATGCGGGGCGATGAGCGCGGACATCGCGTTCCCACCGGACGCCGTCGCATACGTGCCGCCCGCACCGCCGTAGGTGTCGCTGTTGGCGAGGGCGAGGATCTGACGATTCCCCAGGGTCGCGCCAGGGACGAGGTCCGCATACGTCTTGGCCGCCGCAGAGTCCATGACGAGGAGGCGCTGAATTCCGTCTTTCTCGCAACCGCTCCAGAACGCCATGCTCAACGGTGTCTTGTGACGGGGGGAGGACAGGTTCGGATCGCAGCTGACCCCGGACTCCTGCGACGGGATCTCGACCGCGTACACGTTGACGTAACTGCGGTAGGACTTGAACGGCTCGATCGTCCACAGGTCGTTCAGGTGCTTGGCCAGGTGCGTCCGGAACTTCGGCATGTCCACCGCCGTGTAGCCGTCGCCCATGATCACCAGGTTGAACCGCTTGGCCGGATCGCCCGTGACCTGGATCGGGACGACCTTCGCGTCCGGCTCTCTCGCCTGTGCGGCCTGCGCGGGCAGCACCGCCGTCAGGGGCAGGACGGCCACGGCCGCCACCCCGATCACGCCAGCCTTACCTCTCAACATGCACGGACCTCCTCGCGGGCGCGCACGGCGGGCGAGGTGGCCCGGGGGGACGGCGTGCCCGGCGCGTCCCACTGATCAAGCAGGACGTCCCGGATCTATCGCGGGACGAACCCCCATGTCAACGCCTCTGAAACCGCCGTAGGCACCCTCGGAACGGGCGCGCCGCCTTGCCCGTACGCCGAAAGGCCGGCGCCGTACGGAAGCGTTGGACGTCGCGGCCACGATCGGCCACGTCACACGACGTCCCAGGTCCGTGCCGACACGCGCTCGACGGTCGCCGCCACGCGCACCGAACGCCAACGCCTGTCAACCCTCGCCGCCAGGACAGCGATTACATTCCGATTCGCCACAGCAACAGGATGATCGAGGACAACACCAGCCCCGCCGTCCCCAGCGGGACCTCGCCCAACGCGATCATCGCGGTACAGCCGGTCGCGGTCAGCCCCGCGACGAGCACCATCCCGCGCGCGCCGGACGCCTCGTCGTCGGGTACCCGGGAGTCGAGTTCGCGCTCCCAGAGCCCGAAGTCGTCCTCAGCCATCGGCACTCCCGAAGGTCGTCACACCGAATTATCCGGCTGTCCTCGCGTCACGGCGAGGTGGCGCGGACGTGACACCCTCCACACCTCCCTGAATTGGACGCGAGGTCTGATACCGACGACCAGGTGCGGATCGCCCGGCTACGGTTGCTAGGCTTCGGAGAACCTGGGGGAGTAGAGACTGATCCGTCGCATGCCCGGGTTTGCTTCATAACCAAGGTGAAGGGGTCCCCACCGTGAAGAAGCTTCTCATTCTCGCTGTCGTGGCTCTTGGCGGCTTCGCCGTGTGGCGCCGGCTCCAGCAGGACCGGGCCGAGCTCGACCTGTGGACCGAGGCCACCTCGTCCGACAGTTGAGACGCCGGCGATAATCCCGCGGAGAGCGAACGCCCGACTTCGAGGGAGGCCCCGGCGTGAGCGAAGCAGAGCCGATCACCGTCGCCTGCCTCGATCTCGCCGGGACCACTGTCGCCGACGATGACACCGTCGAGACCGCCTTCGCCGAGGCGATCGCGGCCCTCGGCACGGCGCGCGGCACGGCGGCGCACGAACGCGCCATGACCCACATCCGCGCGTCCCGCGGCGGCTCCAAGATCGAGATCTTCCGCTCGCTCTTCGACGAGGCCCGCGCCCAGGCCGCGAACATGGCCTTCGAGCGGTCCTACGACCAACTCGTCGACCGGCACGGCCTGCGTGCCGTACCCGGTGCAGCCGACGCCATCGAGCGCTTGCGCGGCGCCGGTGTCCGCGTATGCCTGCTCACCGGCTTCGGCCGCAGCACCCAGGCCCGCATCCTCGACACCCTCGGCTGGTGGGACCACGCCGACCTCACCCTCTGCCCCGAGGACGTCGCCCGCGGCCGCCCCTGGCCCGACCTCGTCCTGACCGCCGCCCTCCGCCTGGGCGTGGACGACGTCCGCCACATCGCCGTCTGCGGCGACACCGCGAACGACATGCTGACGGGCCGCCGCTCCGGCGCGTCCATAGTCGCGGGCGTCCTCACCGGCGCCCACGACCGCGCCCGCCTCCTCACCGCGGGCGCCACCCACATCCTCCCCAGCGTGGCCGCCCTCCCGGACCTCATCCTCAAGGGCGCCCCCACCCCACTCGACACCGCCCTGACCGCCGACCACGGCTAGCCCCCAACCCACCGCCACCAATCGAACCGCACGCGTAACGAACAAGAACGCACCAACAACCGACGAGCAGACCACCCGACCCCGCCCAACATGCCTGACGACCGACCATCGGCCCGCCCGTAATCAACAGCACCCAGCACGTCCAGAGGGGAAGCCCTACCACGCCTCCCCACCCGGAAAGCCAGTGCTCCACCTACGGTGTACGATCGACACCGGTTGCGGCGCTCTGACGTAACCGCAGGTAAACCGCAAGATGACAAGGGGCCTTAGCTCAGTTGGTAGAGCACCGGCTTTGCAAGCCGGGTGTCAGGGGTTCGAATCCCCTAGGCTCCACCAGCCAAAACGCCCCCATCCAGATCATGGATGAGGGCGTTCGTGCGATTAGCGTGCGATTAGGCCACCGGGACCAGCACCCCACCGAGGCCGCCGTCGTCCTCGCCGCGCTCCGCTCTGATCAGTTCGTTGAGCGCGTCAGCGATCGCGCGACCCGCCTCCGATGTCGCGTGCTGATAGATCAGCGCCGCCCGGACACTGTCCTGTCCCATGCGCGCCATGAGGTCGCGCAGGCTCGCCCCAATCTGCGCCGCAAGGGTGTTGCCTGTGTGGCGAAGATCGTGAAAGTGCAGATTCGGAATCCCGAGCGTTTCCACGGCCAGAGCCCAGCGGGACGCCCGCCGGAAGTTGCCCCGCCGCAGTACCCCGCCGTTCGGCCCCGCGAAGACGAGCGCCGACAGATCCTCGGCGACATGCGCCCGCAGATGCTCCTGGATCAGAGGGACGATGCCCATCGGGAAGCTCACGGTGCGCTTGCCCGCCCGGGACTTGGGGGGCCCGATCACCAGATCTCCGGTGTCGAGTTCGAGGTATTGCCGCCGGACGGAGACGGCGCCGACCTCCAGGTCGATATCCTGCCTGACCAGCGCCACGGCCTCACCCCAACGGAGACTCGCGAAGGTAGCCAGAAGCACCAGTGCCCGATACCGGTCGTCATGCTCGACGGCGGCATACCCCTCTATGGCGAGGTTCCACAGCACGCGTTCGGCTGCCTGCCGGTTCGACAAGTACTGAGGGAAGGTACGCGTGCCGCCCTCCACCAGCCGGTATCGAAGCTGGAATTCTCCGGAAGACGTCTTGCGGATGTTGCCGACAGGAAGACGGCCGAGCAGCTCAGCCAGTTGGAAGACCTGCGCCAGAGTGAGCACGGGACGTTCCTCTGGGGACTCATCACCAGCACCCTTGATCCGGCACGGATTGCGCGCGAGCATGCCGTCTTCTTCGGTCGCGGTCATGAGGACCGCTCGAAGCAGCCGATATGCCTTAGCGGTGACGCTTGCCGAAACACCGGAGGCTAGGAGGGCCGTCCGCCATTCCCGAACCATGCTCGTCGTGATGTCACCGACCGAAACGGCGCCCAGGTGCGGCCCGATCTGGTTCCGCTAAAGCCGCTCGTACAGCTCCACCGTACGAGGCCGCAGGCCCACCCGTTCAGTGATCCACTTCTTGGCGTAGATGCCAAGCTTCACCTTTGCGCGTTCAGGGTCGATCCACTGCCCTTGCATCATCTGCACTTCGACCAAGGAGAGGAACCGTTCGGCATCGCTCTTGCGCTCGTACGTCTCCGGTGCGTACCGGCGTCTGCCATCAGGCCCCAGGTAGCTCGCCTGATACCGCCCCGAGGGCAGCTTGCGCACCCAGCCGAATCGGCGACGCCCGCCCTTGTTCGGCACTATGCGGCCCTCCAAACGTCCGACGCGGTCATAGGTTCGACCAGTCCGGCCGAGACGAAATCACGAAGTGCGGATTCGGGTATGCGGACGAAGCGTCCGAGCTTGACGAAGCGGATTCGCCGTTCGGCGACGAGCCGCCGGGGGAACCGCTGAGAGGTGTTCAGGTACTCGGCCGCCTCAGGGATGGTCAGCAGCCGATCATCGGGCGATACTCGGGATTCGTTATCGCGCTTCACGCTGCCTCCGCAGTTGCCGAGAGTTCTGGGGTGTCGTTGTGGGTGGCCGCGTCGAGTTGTGCGCGCCTGGTGACGCGTTCGTTGATCAGGTGCATGAGGCGTCGTTCGAGGGTCTTGACGTCGGGGTCGCCAGGTCCGGCGCGTTCCCACACGTGAACTGCGGTGGGGTCGGACGGGTTGAGGACCGGGATTCCGGCCTCAGCGAGCCGGGCGAGGACCCATGCCTTCCGGTCCGCTTTGTGGTCGGCCAGGGTCTTGCCGGACCAGCGTCGGGAGACCAGGACGCGGCGTCCGCCGTAGCCCAGGTGTTCGCGGCGGTGGGCTTTGCCCTTGCAGAACCCGGGAGTCATGCCCCGTCGGGGGTTCTTGGGTTGGACGCCGTAGCGCAGCCAGTTCGCGCACGTCGGCGAGCACGGCTCGTACCGGAGCGCCTCGGCCATCCGGTCGACGTGCTCACGCTGCGCCGAGGTCTCGGCCTCGTGGCATTCGGCGACGCCCTTGACGAGGTATTTGGTCAGGTAGCCGATCAGCCGCCGGGACTCAGGCGAGTCGGCCATGACGCCTTGGGCGTCGATCTGGCGGCCGAAGCGCACCACGTGCAGGGGTTCGGCATCCTCGTCCAGGCCGAGCGCGTCAAGCGCGTCATCCCACGTCGGAAGCGGTTCCCCAGTGCGTTTATCGACGTACCCGCCGCCGTCGGGGTTCGCGGCGTCGTCCCAGACGGGGAGGTGCTCTCCCGCGTACTTCACTTGGTCGGTGGGGGGCCACCACACCTGGTGGTAGGTCGCCGCGACCACCTGCCGCAGCTCAGCGCGGGAGATCGTGCCCCGGATGGCCATGTGCAGGTGGGGGGCCAGGCGTCGTTGGGGTTCGACGGTGGCGAAGTACTGGACGTCGTAGCCGACGAACCGGCGCAAGTTCTGCACGAACCGGTCGATCAGCTTGGAGAAGTGCAGTGCGTCCCGCGCGGCCCGCGTGTAGTCGTAGGTCGTGGGGTCGACCGGGGTTCCGTCGGAGCGGACGCGGCCGTAGGAGTCCAGGGTGAGGGTCAGGAAGATGGAGGGCCGGAAGGTCTTGCCGTCCCGGCCCCGGAACACCTTGCCGACCGTGCGGGAGTCGACGGGCCGCCGGGGAAGGTCGGGCGCATCTTGGCGTCGCCGAGTCGAACGCGCCCTCCTGGCCCTGGTCTCGTCCCCGGTTGTGAGGGTGCCGCGTACGCCGGAGCGTTCGATCTCGACATCGAGTTCGCGCAGCAGCCCATCCCAGAAGTCGAGGTCTTCGCCGTGGGCGGTGCCGGTGTCGGCCGCCTGGTCGCGCTCGGTCTGGGCTCGTGCCCGCAGCTCCAGCAGCGCCCGCTGTTGCTCATCCGGGTCGGCGCGGGTGATGACGGGTTCGGTGGCGAGGTGCCATCCCTGGTTGCATTGGACGGCGCGGAGTTTGCGCTTGCGTTCGGCGCAGGTGGGGCATTTCGAGGCGAGGGTGTGGTTGCACGGGACGTAGATCACCTCGGACTCACCGGTGTGCAGGTCGGTGCGGCGCATCGGGACGGGTCGGATGCACACCCCGTGGTCGATGGCGACCGCTTGGAGCACCTCCCGCGCCAGCGGCGGCAGCGTCTTGACCACCGCCTCAGGGATGGTCTCCTCAGCCGCAGGAGGGGGCGAGCCGTCCAGGGAAAGCTGGGTCATGCCGCCTCACCCGCCTCCAGGCCGCCCAGGCCGGGGACGCCGAGGGTGATCATGTGGCGGATGTCGGTGTCGGAGACGTAGGCCGCCCGCACCCGCACCGGTTCGGGGGTGGTCTCAAGCCGGATGAATCCGACCCCGGCGCCGATCTCGGGGACGGCGGAGATCTGGTCGGCCAGCGCGCCACGGTCGCGGGACCCGTCGCCGAGGACCATGTCGACCTGTTCGCTCTCGTCCAGGCGGAGCGCGAGCCGGGTGGGGAACAGGTTGCGCAGGTTGTTGACCTCCTTGCGCGCGTCCTGCTGCGCGCCGATCACGCAGTACCCCACCGACCGGCCCTGGCTGGTGAGTACCGCTATCGCCGACTCAGCGCGCTTGCGCAGGTCGCGTTCGGGGCAGTAGGCGGTCAGGAACGCCAGCTCATCCACCACGATCACCCGGAACGGATGCTCACGCGACGGGCGGAACGAGCGCGTCACACCGGCGAACTGCTCGGCACGGGCGTTCATGTTCTCGGCGGCCGACTCCAGCAGTTCGACCATGCCGCCCTTGGGGTCATCGCTGTAGCGCCCGTACCGCTCGAACAGCGGGCGGCCGAACGAGAGTTCCATGCGCTTGGGGTCAATGGCCCACACCTCGACCAGGCCCGCGAGCATCAGCGGCAGCAGCGCGCGGACGGTCGACCAGATCACCGACCCTTTGCCTGATCCGGTGGCGCCCGCGATGAGGACGTGGGTGCCCAGCAGCCGCAGCCGCCACGGCAAACCGTCCTCCTGGCGGCCGATGACCACGCCCGACAGGTCCACGGCCGCAGCGGCCGGGATGGGCAGCGCCGGGATGGGGACGGCGAGGGCGTCGCAGCGGACGAACTCTAGCCAGATCCGGCCGGGACGGTCCCCTTCCCGGACGCGGACCAGGGACGCGCCGAAGCCGTGCGCGAGGTTGGCCGACACGTGCTCCCATGCGTCGGGGGCTTGACCTTTGAGCATGGCGACCAGGACCCGATCGGAGGTCGGTCCGCAGCGGACCCGGACCAGGGTGGGCAGGTACACCCGCCCTTTGTGGGTTCGGGTGAGTCCGGCGGTGATCAGGACCGCTTGCCAGTCCCGCCGGTACACGCGCACCAGCCGCCACCGCGCCAACGCCGGACGAAACGCGTAGCGGACGAACGACGGCCGATCAGCCAGCGCCCACGCACCAGCGCCGACCAGGACGAGCACCAGGACCAGGACAGGGACGGCCCAGCCGTAGCGGACACCCAGCCACCCCAGGCCGCCGAGGAGGGAGACGGGGACGATGTTGCGGACCAGGAACACCACCGCGCCGACCAGGCCCCGGACCAGGTTGACCAGCAGCACCAGGCCCTCAGGCATGTGCCACACCGGAGGCGCCCACTTCGGCGCCGCGAACGGGTCATCTTGCGCTTCGACCGCGACGTTTTCGCCGGGTCCCAGCTTGCGGAACTCCCAGGACATACCTTGGACACCTCTTCACTTCGTGGTTGGAGGGGAGAGAAGCGGGGCGGCCGGAGGTACCAGCTCCAGCCGCCCCACCTGAACTAGGCAGCCGAGTCCCGCACCGGATCCGGCGAGACGTCCTTGAGGGCGTATCGCCGCTCGATCTCGGCGGTGTACTGGGTGACAGCCTCCAGCAGCCGCCGGGCGGTAGCGACGTCGCCCGATTCCACTTCCGGGCCTCGGCTGGTCAGGTTCAGCGAGAAGCCCGAGAGGTCCACTGCCAGGATCGGCTTGTCATCCGACTCGGCGGGGTAGGTGAAGCAGCGGATGCGCGCGTCCTCGGCCAGGTGCAGCGAGACCGTACTGAAGGTGTGCTTCATGCCACCCGCCCCCGCCCCGACGACCGGCCCGAAGACGAGCGGGGCCCCGAGCGGAACAGCCGCTCCACCTCAGTGGCGTAGGCCGCCGCTTGTTCGGCCAGCCGCCGGGCGAACTCCACCTCACGCGGGCTTAGCCGCTCGGGCAGGGTGAAGGTGACCAGCAGTCGTCCCGCCGCCACGGTGAACAACGGCGTACGACCGCCGAACCCCAGGAACTTCGCCGACGCGGAGGCATCGATCGGCAGCGTCAGCGCCGCCGAGCGCCCGCCGGTTCCGCGCCCCATCAGGCAGCGTCCTTGGCCGGAGCAGCGGCACGAGATGCCTTGCCCCCGCTCGCCGGGCGGACCTCCCGCGCCCGGAAGGAGTAGGCCACCCGAGGACGACGCCCCGTCTCCTCCACATACGGCGTGACGGTCATTCCGCCGAACTCCACCGGACGGAACGGCCCGAACGCCGGTTCCGGCACCACCGGGCACACCTGCGCATCGACCTTGACCTTGATCGCCGACGCCTTGTGATTGGCCTCCGGGTCAGCGTCGTAGACGTCGATCACCCACACCGGCAGACCCGAGTCCTTGTCGGTCTCCTGCCGCTTGGTCTCGAAGTCGGTCAACGGCTCCGCCGGACCCGTCGCGTACACCCCGTGCGGGAACACGTCCCCGAAGTTGATCGGGATTCGTCCCTGAATCGCCATGAACATTCACCCCTTGCTCGGTCTTCCTGTCGACGACTCGCTATATCGAGTTGCTATGTGATGAGTCTATGTCCGGAGAACGGCGAATCAAGGAGTTTGGGTCGACTTATCGAGTGATCTGGATCACAGGTCGTAGGAACTTTCGAGGACGTGCAGCGACCCCGGAAGCACGACTGCGACCGTCAGAACCGTCCGCCCCGAGGAGTCGACCACCGAACCGAGCGCCGCCAGCACCGGTTCCCCCTCCGCCAGGCCCAGCGCATCACGTTCTGCCTCGGTAGGACGCCGAGCCTGCAACCGCTCCTCCACCCGCACCAACCGGTCCTTGCTCCCCGCCGCCACCAGCTCGCGGACCGGAACCGTGAGCGGCCCCTCCTGGTCCAGGCCTGCCGAGACCGCCACGTCCACCGGAGCCCACAGCGAGACCAGTTCGCTGGCGATCGAGTCATACACCCCGACATAGCGCCGCAGGTGAACCGGCGCCGACTCGGCCAGCCCCAGCATTGTCGCGACTTCGGCGGGAGCCGGACGGCGGCCGACCTCCACCAGCCGGACCGACTCCGCAGTCTCCTGACGGTCCAGCACGGCCAAGCCCGGACGACTGTCTTGCGAGCTGGACGGGCCGGGGGACCTCACGAACGACCCGCGCCCGTGCGCGCGTTCGATCTCCCCCATGACCTGCATGTCATTCAGCGCCCGGACCACGGTCACCCGCGAGGTCCCGAACTCCTTTTGGAGCTGGGCCTCAGAAGGGAGACGCGAGCCGAGGGGATAGGTCCCGTCCTTGATCCGGGCGCGGAGCGTCTCCATAATCCGGACGTACTTGGGGGCGTACATGGAGTCATCCACCGTCACAGCCTGCCAACCACTCGACAACACGAGAGCACCAGCAAACCATGCGGCCCCCCACGCTGTCACACCCCCACCAGTGCCCCAACCGGCAGTTTTACATCGGAGGCCACGGCCAGGTCTCCGCCTGCCCCAGCGCTTCCTGGAGTTGTCCGGCGCTACCGGCCTCCAGCAGACGCGGCCCATCCCACAGCCACACCAGCGCCCACCACGACCCCGTGGCCTTCCCGTACCAAACCACGTGCGTCCCGTAGTCCCCTTCAGGGCCCGGCGCCTCCTGCCGCGCCTGGACAGGCTGAGGGGTGGCCGGGCCCCAAACCCCATCCCCCGAGACGTTGAAATCCCAGGAGTAGCCCATCACCGGGCCCCGGGTGACGCCTCAGCAAACGGCACCGCCAGGACGACGGCCAGCCGATCGGCCGCCCTCTCGCCCTCCTCGACCGGGCACAACGGCTCCAGCTCCGGAAGCTCCCCATAGCCCCCCGGCCAGACCCAGAACCACCACAGGCCCCCATCGGCCCGACGCCCTACCCGCACCTCCTGCCACAAGGCGGGGCCGCGCAGCTCCCCAGGACCATCGGACGACTCGGGGTAGTAGTCGGGTTCGGCGGCCGGGTTCCAGACGATCACGACGCCATGTCCCGTGACCAGCGTGTAGAAGCCGCGTCCTTCCATCAGGGCGACCAGGATGCAAGTCGCTTCAGGCTTGGCCCCATCGCAATCACGACACAACAAATCACCCATACCGGTTCACCTCCATGGACGCGGGACCGACGGCGGGGGAACAGCCGTTTCCACCGCCCAGGCCGACGCGGGGGGAGTCGACCGAACACGACCGCCCACACCCCGCCGCCAGTCCCGCAGCTCTTTGGGTTACGCCACCTCGGCCTGCTGCCCCTCACGGCATCCCGGGCAGGGCTCCCGCCGCCGCCCCGGTCCACGCCCGGAACCACGCCGACTAGTCAGCAGGTCAGGCAGGGAGGACACCCAGAACCACTGGCGGCCCATGCACTTCACGCAGGAGTCCACGGCCGAGTGATCCGCCGTTGTCTTTTGCAAGGTGACAAGCTCCTTGATCGCTCCATCAACGTCGCGCAACGACGTTAAGAGCAGATCAGGCACACAACCCGGACTCTCAGTCCGGGCTGACTCCTGGTACGGGTGCCGCCTAGGCGGCAACTACCCCGATGCGCTTAGCCAGAGCCCGCACTTGAGGCGCCATGCTCGGTCGCACTCGCTTGAGCAGCCCGCGCACCAAGTCCCGCGCGAGCAGGTTGTACCGCAGATCCTCTGGTCCACTAGCTTCAGCACTCATCAGGTGCAGCAGGACTGCGGCATCGTCGCGGCGCTGCTCGTGCAGCCGCGCCAGCTCCAAGTAGAAGGTCGTCTGCCGCTCCAACGACGGCGACGAAGTGACGTCGATCCGATCGGCGATGCTCAGCCCCTCAGCCGACTCGCCTGCTTCCATCTCAACACTCATTGCATGCAGACGGACGTTCGTGGGCCCGAATACCGTCCACATCACGTTGCCCTCACCGGTCGCCTGAGCCGCTGGCATCGCGTGTGCTCGCAACCGGTCCCGCGCCGTCCAGGCATCCCCCTGCCGCACCGATGCGACCGACGCCACCAGCCACAGAGCCCCAGACATCGCCACCCAGTCGCCGCCCTTGTCGATGTGTGGCTTGAGTTCCTCGATCGCGTGCATGGCGGTTTCCTCCGCCGCTTCAGCCTCACCCTGCGCGATCAGAATGTGCCCGAGGTTCCAGTGAGCGCCCGCGATCCTCAGCGGATCATCGGTCTGATACGCGGCCGTGATCGCACGGTCAGCGGCCAGCAACGACAGATCGGTACGCCCGATACGCTTCGCGAACGTCCGCAGCAGAAAGTACAGGTCCGACGACAGGCGAGCCGCTTCCCGCCGCTGCTCGACTTCGCCGAAGGACCCAAACGACCGGGCCGCCATCTGAACATCTGTCAGCAGTTGCGGAAAGACCTCCGCGCCCTCCGTATACCGACGCGGCGACGCTTGCCAGATGGCCCACCCCGCATCAACCCTTTCCCGCAGCATCGCCAGGTCGACCACATCACCACTTGACCCGCCAAACGACATCATCCGTCGATACAGATCGGAAGCCACCGGATGAATCGGCCCGTCCTGCTCGAATTGCGGTTCACCCAACAGCACCGAAACCGGCACACCCAGGATTCGGGCCAGCTTGTGCAACAGTCCGATAGTTGGAGTCTTTGCGCCCCGCTCGATCTTCGAGATGTAGTCCTCGCTCACGCCCGCCAGACCCGCCACTACGGCCTGTGTCTTCTTCCGGCCCTTCCGGTAGAACTGCAAACGTTCACCGATGCCGATCTCGTCTGGCTCAGACACACTCACTCCGAGGGGACGGGGAGACTGGGCACGAACAGGGTAGGCAGCCAGAGCCCGCGACCGCAGCACGAGGAGGACGTGACAGCGTGCACAAGCTCATCCTGTGGGACGTCGACCACACGCTCATCGAGACCGGAGGAGTAGGCGGCGAAGTCTTCAAGGACGCATTCGAGCAGGTCACCGGCCGCCACATCGACCGCCTAGCCGACGTCACGGGCCGCACAGAACAGGTCATCTTCCGCGAAACCCTCGATCTCTACGACATCGAGGACCCCGGCGACTACTTCCCCCAGTTCGTCGAGGCCCAGGCCACCGGTTACCAGACCCGCGCCGACGAGATGCGCGAACGCGGCCGAGTCCTCCCCGGAGCCCGCGAGGCCCTGGCCGCCTTCGCCGAGCTGCCCGGCATCACCCAGACCGTCCTGACCGGCAACCCTCAGCCCTCAGCCCTCGCCAAGCTTCAGGCGTTCTCGCTCGACGGATTGCTGGACCTCAGTATCGGCGCATTCGGCACCGACGACTCACTCCGCCCCAAGCTCGTCCCCATAGCGCAAGGACGAGCGTTCGAACGCTACGGCCACACTCACACCGAAGCCTCCACGTTCATCTTCGGGGACACCACCAGCGACGTTGAAGCAGGGCAGAAGGGCGGCGCCCAGGTGATAGCCATAGCCAGCGGACGCACGACCGCCGAAGAACTCCGCGAAGCAGGCGCCCGAACCGTGTTTCACGACCTCGCCGACACCGCCGCCATCGTCCAAGCCGTCACGACGAGCAGCCCTTGAACATTGCCGAATTCAGCCGTTTGAGATCAAGGGCGGCGGCGCTCACGCCGTCGCGCGGCCCGGCGCCAGCGGCGCCGGGGCGTGCGGCGTGGGCGCCGGTCCCCGGCGCCACGCGCCGGGCCGCGCATCGCCGCCGCGCCGACCTGTCGCCTGGCTGACCGGCGATCACGGGGGCGCGCCGCCGCTGGGCGTTGATGAGCACGGGGCGCGGGCCGCCGGCTACTCGCTTCGCTCGCCCTTCGGGTGCCTTCGGCATTGGACGGCAGCCCGCTGACGTAGGCGACGGGTGCTGTCTCGAACATTGAGCGTGCGCGACTGGGGAACCCCGTGGTTCCCCAGACCCCTCCTGGAGCCGGAGCACTCATTCGCGCGAATCCGTCTGTCACGGCTTCTCGCCGTTCGCGCGAATGAGCACTCCGGAGCGATGCGCCTCAGTGGCCGCCCGGCGACGGCTAGGACCGCAGAACCCTAGGTGACAGCGTGCGATTAGCGTGCGATTAAGGGCGGTCATCAGGGGTCGGAAGCGGTCACTGCGGGATCATGGACTCTGCAGGTCAGAGCGCTTTTCGGGGTTGATGCCGCAGATTTGCAAGCCGGGTGTCAGGGGTTCGAATCCCCTAGGCTCCACCCACCAAGAAGCCCAGGTCAGAACCACAACTCCGACCCGGGTTCCCAGCTCTCAGGGCTTCTTCCGCTTCGTACCCGTTGCGTGCCCGATCGCTTCCGCGACTCCACCTCTCGGCCTTAGCCATCGCGCTCAGCGTGTCCGCGATCTCAAGCGTCCGGACGGAAGCCTGCGGACACGTCAGAAGCGTCGCTGGCCACCCATCAGGCCGCGAAAATGTGCGGTGAGCGGATTCGCGAAATGCGGACAATGCAAGGCCTGCAACCTGACTCCATGACGGAGAGCTTCCACGCGCGCATGCCTGCGCGAGTGGAGATAGGTCCCCTCCAGTCGCCGGCCGGAGAACCCGTGGTGGTGCTCCAGCGCCAGACGCTCACGAGCGAGGGGCGCATCGTGGAGTTCGCCCGAGGTGTCCACACGGCAGCTCGGTTCTCGTGGTCGTACACGTTCAAGAACCCCGTTCGAGGAGCCCATGCCCGAGGTGACGTTGCCCGACGCCTACCGCGCCGATGTGGAAACCCTTTGGGACTACCACGACATGCACCACACCATCCGGCCTACCGACGTCGCCATCGGACTCGGCAGCCATGACCTCGGCGTCGCCACCTTCACAGCGGAGCTCTACCGCGAGGACATGTTCCCCCGCATCGTCTTCAGCGGCGCCAACGCACCGACGACGATCGAACGATTCCCACGCGGCGAAGCCGTCCACTACCGCGAACACGCCATCGAACTCGGCGTTCCCGACGAGGCGATCCTGGTCGAGCCCAAGGCCACCAACACCGGCCAGAACATCGAGTTCACCCGCGAGCTGCTCGCCGACCACGGCATCGAAGTCAGCTCAGCAACCCTGATCTCCCGGCCCTACCAGCAGCGCCGCGCCTACTCCACCGCCAAGAAGCTGTGGCCAGCCCTGGAGATCGTCTGTGCGTCGCGACCGCTCCCGTTGGACGACTACATCGTGAGCATCGGCGACGTGGGCCGCGTTATCAACATGCTGGTAGGCGACACCCAACGCATCATGGTCTACCCCGCACAGGGATTCGCCATTCCCCAGGACGTGCCGCCCGAAGTCGAAGCGGCCTACCGCCGCTTGGTCGACGCAGGCTTTACCAGCAGGCTCATCCGATAAACCGCCCCGACAAGAACGAGGCCCGAACCACCTTCGCGGGTTCGAGCCCGCGTGCGCCGCTGCCCTGGACGGGGTGGGTCGATCATGTGGGATCGACCGCGGTGCCCGGGCCGGCGGCCAAGCCGGTGGTGGACATGCTCGCGCCGGTCCGTTCGCTGGAGCGAGCCGTCGATGCGGTGCCAGTGGCTGGTCAATACCGCGACCGCAACGCCTATTCCAACGCCGAGTCCCGGTTTGTTGAGGACGTGTTACGACGGCCGGGTTTGACTGCGCCTTCGCGGCTTGGGCTGCCCGAGTAGGAAGCAGGCTGCCTGCGGGAGGGCGGTTGCGCGTCCGCAACTGGGGAATAAGGCGCTCCACCTTCACGCCTTGGCCCGGCAGTGCGGAGCGCGACGACGGCGGACGGAAAGCCCGGGTCGAGCAGTGGGGTCGGCGTGAGATGAGCCTATCGCCGTCTGGGTGCGGGATTGCCCCTACTCAACCGGCATGTGGGACTGAATCAGCTCTCCAAGGGTGCGAAATTCGATTGCCTCCTCGGGCTGGTCCACATGGTCGGAAACCTCTGCCCAGCGCTCCAAAACGGAAACGACCCAGCGCCGACAACTACGTGGCAGCTTTATCCGAGGCCGGGGTCAGCCATCCGTTTGCTGGTCAGGCGGGGTTACTGTTCTTCTTGGTGGGCTCCGCTCTTGTTAAGCGCGTCAGTGATCGCGCGGCACGCCTCCGAGGCCGCGTGCTGGTAGTTCATCGGCGTGTTTTGTCGGAGGGGTTCGCTAGCTTTCGCGCTGGCGTGGTCGGTTCCGGGGCGTTCAGCTCTGTAGGGAATGATGGTCCCCCCGGCCTGCATGAGGGGGGCATCCGTTGCCTAATCTGCGACCGAGCATCGCTGGGAGTCAGAGAAGAGGCCCGACAGAACCGGCCACGATTGCTTGAGGGAGGCGCTGGTCGCGATCGGGGCCAGGGGGCCACACCGTCCTTTGGAGCCCGCGCACCGGAGCGCCCGTTCGCGCGAAAAGTTGAGAACTGGGAGGTGGCTCGGGCAATGACATATGACCTGCATTTTTTCCTGCGTGAGCCTGGGCAGGACTGGCAGGAAGCGTTCGAGATCGCCGACCTGGGCGGGGACGACGGCACCAGTGCGCCGGGCGTTGGGGAACGCATCGTGGAGCGGGCGCTACAGGTGGACGATGGTTTCGTCGATAGTGGTGGTGAGATCATGCACGAGAACGGCATGCTCATGGTCTGCACGAACAAGATCGGGAGTATTCACCTGCCGTACCGGCAATCCGGTGAGGCGGGAGTTCGAGCGATCCACCAACTGTTCGCCCTGGGGCAGATCCTGGGGCAGGAGACGGACTTGAGCGGCTACGATCCGCAGTTGGATCTGCCGTTCGCCGACATCACTGCGGCCGACAGGGCGAAGGCAGCGGAAATGTACCTCTCTGTAAACGCCAGGTTCTTCGACCTGCCCGAAAGCGGAGGGGTGTCGTCGTTGACGAGTGGGCCTCGCCCACGGTGGAAGTTCTGGAAGCGTTGATCTAGCGCGCCTGCTGGCCGCTCCCCCCGGCCGGGAAACGCTCTCTGACGTCCAAAGCCTAGCCTTTGAGGGGTTCGTATCTCAGATGCCCGCTACGGATAGTGTCAGCTTTCCTTCACTCGCCTCTTCGACGTGAACCTCGATCTCCGCATCCTCGTCATCGTCGAAGCGCAGCAGGAAGGCGGGTGACAACGCCATGAGGAACCTCCACCCTTCCTGCTCTTCGGCGGTCAGCGGAGGAGAGAAGGTCGCTGAGGCCAGCCACCCGGAGTCGTCGCTGACGATGACGACGCGGACGCCTTCAGAGCTCAGGCACGTGAGAGTGTTCGCCCACCATTCCAGCCGGGCACTACCTTCGTACGTGTCCATGGTGTGAGTATGTCGCGGGCTCAGTCTTCCCGGATCTGGCGAGGGCGAGATGTGGCCCTTGGTTCGCGCTTGCGGAGCGGCGGTGGTCGGGAATCAGGTAGTCATCTCGGATTCGCTCAGGGTTCGCGTGAGCGGTGGGCCTGGGCGTGTGGGGTGCCAACCGTCGATCAGCGCGGAGCGGATCGTCCTCGATACCACGCGTGGAAGGCTCGCGCCGCAGCCAATTCTCTTGGGTCAGATGGTCCCGGCTCCCCGGCGGTGTGCCGGGGAGCCGGGGGGAGGTGCGGCGTTAGTTGGTGTAGTTCTTGCCGATGGGGCGGCCGGGGATTGGTTTGGCGATCAGGGCGATGGGGGTGAAGAGGGAGAAGTGGCTGATTGTGAGGGTGAGCATCCAGATTTCCTCGTCGCTGTAGAGGGCGGCGACTCTGGCGAAGAGGTCGTCGGAGACGCGTTCTCCGGACGGGTTCGGGGTGAGGACGGCCTCCACCAGCTCCAGTGCGAGTCGCTCGGCTTCGGTGAAGTAGGGGGCGTCCTGCCAGGTCGCCACGGCGGTGATGCGATGCTCGGTCTCCCCCGCTTCGCGGAGGGTGTCGGTCAGCATGATCGCGTGGTAGGTGCTGCCGACGATCTGGGCGGCGCGGAGCATCATGAGGGTCATGGTGCTCTCGGGGACCGGGCCCCTCTGGATGGCGGCGCGCAGGGACGCGGACAGTTTGCCCAGCTCGGGGAGCTGGGGGGTGATGTCGGGCAGGCGTGACTTGAGGTCGTTCTCCGTGGTCATGCCTGTCCGACAACGCAGGCCTTCGGAATGTGAGCTCACGTTCGGGGGCGCTGTCTTGTCGGACGGGGAAGGACGGACGCGACCGAGGGGAACAGCGACGATGACCGACCCGGGCCTGGACGTGATCATGAGCGAGCGGCGGCAGTTGCTCAACCTCGCCTACCGGCTGCTCGGCTCGCTGGCCGAGGCCGAGGACGCCGTGCAGGAGACCTACACGCGCTGGTACACGCTGTCGCCGGAGCAGCGGGAGGCCATCGAGGTCCCCGGCGCGTGGCTGACCAAGGTGGCGAGCCGGATCTGCCTCAACCTGCTCGGGTCGGCGCGGGCGCGGCGGGAGAGGTATGTCGGCGACTGGATTCCCGAGCCGCTGCCCGAGCCCGCGGAGTGGGCGAACGTTGTCGATCCGGCCGATCGCGTCACGCTGGACGAGTCGATCAACATGGCGTTCCTGGTCGTCCTGGAGTCGATGACGCCTGCCGAACGCGTCGCGTTCATCCTGCACGACGTCTTCCGCTATCCCTTCGCGGACGTCGCCGACATCGTCGGCCGGACCCCGGCGGCCTGCCGGAAACTTGCCTCGTCTGCGCGGCGGCGTGTGCAGGCGGCGCGGACGTCCCCGCCCACGGCGGCGAGGCAGAGCGCCATCGTCCGGGAGTTCAAGCGGGCGTGGGAGGCCAAGGACATCGACGCCCTCATCGTCCTGCTCGACCCGGACGTCACGGCGACCGGCGACAGCGGCGGTCTCGCCACGCTCACGCCGGGCCCGCTCGAAGGCGCCGAGCGGCTCGCGGGCAGCATGGCCGACCTCGCCGACAGGCTGGCCGGGTCGACGCTGCTGGAGCGGACGGTCAACGGCCAGCCCGGCCTGGTCGCCGAGAGGGACGGCGTCATCGTGACCGTGTACGCGTTCGAGATCGTCGACGATCGGATCAGGCACGTCTGGGCCGTGCGCAACCCCGAGAAGCTCTGGCGGTGGACGGAGGGGAACGTGCTACGTCCGGGGGAGGACGAACACGGCTCCTGAAGGTGATCCGGGTCAGGATCCGGGGAGGGCACGATCGGGAACGCCGATCCAGGGGAGATCGGCAGAGGCGCCTCCGCTGCCGGACGGCATGGTCTCATCGGGGGCCCGTGCCGTTCGGACCCCGTCGGCGGAGGGCGTCGAGCCGCCCCTGAAGGTGCGCCGGTACGCGGACGGGGAGGTCTTCATCGCGCGCGCGAAGTGGTGGCGGAAGGTCATCGGACTGTCGAAGCCGACCGCCGCGCCGATCTCCTCGACGGGCAGGACGCCGTCCTCCAGCAGCGGGAGGGCGGCCATGATCCGCTGGGTGATGACCCAGCGGAGCGGGCTCGTGCCGGTCCGCCGGTTGAAGTGGCGGATGAACGTGCGGGGGGCCAGGCACGCCTCGCGCGCCAGCGCGGAGACCGTGATCGGCTCGGTGAGGTGGTCGAGTGCCCAGGCCATGGCGCGTCCGACGGCGTCGTCGGCGGCCGGGGCGGTGACGGCGGCCTCGACGAACTGGGCCTGCCCGCCCTCGCGGTGCGGCGGGACGACCAGCCGCCGCGCCACCGTGTTGGCGACGCGCGCGCCGTGGTCCTTGCGGACGAGGTGCAGGCACATGTCGAGCCCGGCGGCGCTCCCGGCCCCGGTGAGGACGTCGTCACCGTCCACATAGAGGACGTCCGGTGTCACGCGGACCTTCGGGTAGCGGCGCTGGAGGAGGTCCGCGTACCGCCAGTGGGTGGTGGCCTCGCGGCCGTCCAGGAGGCCGGCGGCGGCGAGCGCGAACGCGCCCGAGCAGATCGACACGACGCGGGCGCCGCGCCGGTGCGCCTCCCGCAGCGCCGCGACGACCTCGGGCGGGGGGTCGGCGCGGACGTCGGGCACCGCGACGACCATCACGGTATCGGCGGACGCGAACACGCCGAGGTCGTGCTCGGTGGTCATCGTGAACCCGCCGAGCGCCCGCATCGGGCCGCGCTCCAGCGAGCAGACCCGCAGGTCGTACCAGGGGACGTCCAGGTCGGGACGCGGCCGCTCGAACACCTCGACGACCGAGCCGAGCTCGAACGGCGCCATGCCGTCGAACATCAGCACGGAGACGGTGTGGCGGTTGTCCACAGGCGCGCGCCCTTTCGGTGTCGTGGCGGGATATTAATGGTATGCGGCGATCGTGCCACTTCTGGCCAGACGGCCCGTCTCGGAGGATGGGAGCCGACAGGAAGAGAGGGAAGGATGAGCGCAGCTTCAGCGGTCACCGCCGTTCCGGCCGCACCCGCCCCCGAGGCGATCCGGCACTTCGGCGCCCGGCTGGCCTTCGAGACGGACGTCTCCGACGTCGCCGCCGACCTCGCGTCCGGAGCGTCCGGCATCGTGGTCGTCGACACGCGGAGCCGCGAAAGCTGGGATCAGGGGCACGTCGCCGGTGCCGTCCACCTGCCGACGGCCGAGATCGCCGAGCGCGCCGGGGAGCTGCCGCCGGACGCGACCGTCGTCGTCTACTGCTGGGGTCCGGCGTGCAACGGCGCCGTCAAGGCCGCGCTGGGGTTCGCCCGGCTCGGCCACCGGGTCAAGGAGATGATCGGCGGGTTCGAGTACTGGGCGCGCGAGGGCTTTCCCGTCGAAGACGGCGGTGGGACGATCACGCAGCGTTGCCCCGACCCGCTGACCGCGCCCCTCGATGGCGTCGCCTGCGACTGCTGACCGGCCCCGGGCGGCCTCCAACGCCGTCCATCCGCGGCGGGGAACGGGACGGCAGCGGTCGAAGAGGGGCCTGAACTGAAGAGAGTCGTCCGGGACGGGGCATAAGGAGGTACCCGGACGACGTTAGACTTACTGAATCACTCTTCGACGCAACCCTGGCGTCAGGCTCGTCCTTGCAGCCCACCGATCACTCATCGTGGTGCCTCCCGAGACGTGCCCCCCTCTCGGAAGGTATTGCGTGACCACAGCTGCCGCTGCTCAGAACCCGTCTGCCGACCTGCCGACGCCCGCGACCACGGGCGACGGCGAGGCCGAGCGGGTTCCCACCTTCGCCGAACTCGGCCTCCCGCCGGCGTTGGTGTCCGCCCTGATCCGTCAGGGCATCGAGGCCCCGTTCCCCATCCAGGCCGCCGCGATCCCCGACGTCATGGCCGGACGCGACGTCCTCGGCCGGGGCAAGACCGGGTCCGGCAAGACCCTCGCCTTCGGCCTGCCGCTGCTCGCCCGCCTCGCCGGCCGCAAGGCCGCGCCGAAGCGTCCGCTGGCGCTGATCCTCGTCCCGACCCGTGAGCTGGCCCAGCAGGTGCAGACGAACCTGGAGCCGCTCGGCCGCGGCCTCGGGCTGCGCTTCAAGACCGTCATCGGCCAGACCTCGATGTTCAAGCAGATCGACGCGCTGCGCCGGGGCGTCGAGGTCCTGGTCGCCACGCCCGGCCGGCTGAAGGACCTGATGCGGCAGGGCGCGTGCGACCTGTCCGACATCGAGATCGCCGTCCTGGACGAGGCCGACCACATGGCCGACATGGGCTTCCTGCCCGACGTCACCGACATCCTCGACCAGGCGCGGCTCGGCGGGCAGCGGCTGCTGTTCTCCGCGACCCTCGACAAGGACGTGGACGTCCTCGTCAAGCGCTACCTGCACGACCCGGTCACCCACGCCATCGGCCCGGTGGACGAGTCGGTCGACACCATGGAGCACCACCTGCTGCTGGTGGCGCCCAAGGAGAAGAGCGCGATCACCGCCGAGATCGCCAACCGCGAGGGCCGGACGATCCTGTTCGCCCGCACCAAGCACGGCGTCGACCGGCTCGCCAAGCAGCTCGTCCAGGTCGGCGTCCGCGCGGCGGGCCTGCACGGCGGCAAGAGCCAGGGGCTGCGCACCCGCACGCTCGCCGAGTTCCGCGAGGGCACGATCAGCGTGCTCGTCGCCACCGACGTGGCCGCCCGGGGCATCCACGTGGACGACGTCACGCTGGTCATGCACGTCGACCCGCCCGCCGACCACAAGGACTACATGCACCGCGCCGGACGCACCGCGCGGGCCGGGGAGCGCGGCACCGTCGTCACGCTCGTCCTGCCGCACCAGGTGCGCTCGACGTCGGCCATGACCCGGCGGGCCGGGATCAACGCGCCGCGCGTCAAGGTGAGCACCGGCGACGCCGAGCTCGTGAAGCTGACCGGCGCGCGCCAGCCGTCCGGCATCCCGATCGAGGGCCCGATCATCCCGGACCGTCCGCGCCGCGAGGGCGGCCGCGGCCGGCAGGGCGGCGGTGGACGGCGCCGTGGGGGCTACAACGGGCGCGCCCCCCGCTCGTTCGACCGCCAGGACTCCTCCTCGGAGGGCGGCGGCCACGGCGAGCACCGGGGCTCCTTCGGCGGCGAACGCCGTGGTGGCGGGCCCCGCACGGGCGGTTCGTCCCACGGCAACCGGCGCGGCGGCTCCTTCGGCGGCAACCGGCGCGACGGTGGTAACCGCCGCGAGGGCGGCGAACGGCGCACCGCGCGGTCCAACTGAGTCTGTATCCTTTAACTGGCCTTAGAGGCTTGCGCAGAGGGTGTGCAGTCGCGATCTCGGTCAGGGGCCTCGCTCCTGACCGAGATCGCGCGAACCCGTGGCACGGCGCGCGAGTCTTTGCCCTCCGGCGACTTTGGGACGCCCCGCCGCCGGACATGTGCCCCGCATGGGGGATCTCGCCTTCACTGACCGGACGGACTTCGAGAACGCCGACCGGGGCTTCGTCGCGGCGCTGACGCCCGGCGTGGTGCGGGACGCGGACGGCCGCGTCGTCTGGGACAACGACGCCTACGCCTTCCTGGACGACCCCTGCCCCGACACCGCGAACCCGTCGCTGTGGCGGCAGTCGCAGCTGTGCGCCAGGCAGGGCCTGTACGAGGTGACCGGCGGCGTCTACCAGGTGCGCGGCCTGGACCTGTCCAATATGACGCTGGTCGAGGGCGACCGCGGGGTGATCGTCATCGACCCGCTCGTGTCGGTCGAGACCGCCGCCGCGGCGCTGGCGCTGTACCGCGAGCATCGCGGCGACCGCCCGGTCACCGGCCTCGTCTACACCCACTCCCACGTCGACCACTTCGGCGGCGCCGAGGGCGTCGTCGAGCCCGGCAACCCCGGCGGGGTGCCGATCCTCGCGCCGGAGGGGTTCCTGGAGCAGGCCGTCTCGGAGAACGTGTACGCGGGGACGGCGATGGCCCGGCGCGGCGTCTACCACACCGGCGCCCTGCTGGAACGCGGCCCGTCCGGCATGATCGGCACCGGACTCGGGCAGACCGCCTCCTTGGGACGGGTCTCGCTGCTCCCGCCCAACCGCGACGTCACCAGCACCGGGCAGGAGGAGGTGCTGGACGGTGTCCGGATCGTGTTCCAGTTGACGCCCGGCACCGAGGCGCCCGCCGAGATGAACTTCCACTTCCCGGCGCACAGGGCACTGTGCCTTGCGGAGAACGCGACGCACAACCTGCACAACGTCCTGACGCTGCGCGGCGCGCTCGTCCGCGACTCACGGGCCTGGTCGCGCTACCTGGACGAGGCGATCACGCTGTTCGCGGACGGCACCGACGTGGCGTTCGCGTCCCACCACTGGCCGACGTGGGGACGCGACAACGTGGTGGCGTTCCTGGCACAGCAACGTGACCTGTACGCCTACCTGCACGACCAGACGCTGCGGCTGCTCAACCAGGGATACACCGGCGTCGAGATCGCCGAGATGATCGATCTGCCGCCCGCGCTGGCGAACGCCTGGCATGCCCGCGGTTACTACGGCTCGGTCAGCCACAACGTCAAGGCGATCTACCAGCAGAACATACCTCTAAGTAACTCTAACGTCCAGTGGGCCTGACCCGCGGCGATGCTGTTGAGAAGGCCAACAACAGGTGAGAGTCGGGGCGGGGCTCACCCGGCCCAGCTCGGCCCCATGCCCGCATGAGCATCTTGACGGGCCCCGGGTGCGGCGGGGTCTACTACCGCCCCGGGGCCCCACCCACGCGCGCGGGGCGCTGACCTGCGGGCGTGAGCTGTCACTGCGGGGGAGCCCACAGCTCTGTCTGCTGGGGAGCGTCGCCCGGCTCTCCCGGCCCGCTCTGCTCGCTCGGCTCGCTCTGTCCGTTCCGCAGGGCGAGTACCGCTGATTCGGGATAGCGGCGATGTCCGCCGGGTGTCCGGACGAAGGGGAGCTTCCCGCGTGCCGCCCACCGGGTAACGGTCTTGGCGTCCACCCGGAACAACTTGGCGACCTCCCACGGGGTCAGCAAGGGTTCGGTTTCCGGCGGCTTTCTGCTCATGTGCGGGGGGCTCCTGTCGTTCACGAACGAACCATGCGGTCTGGACACGAGCGGTTGCGGGCCCCGGGGAGAGACACCCAGCCGCCACCCGGGGCCCGCTACCCGCGTGAGCACTAAGGCGCACACGCGGGCCCTTTCTGGGGGCCCCGGGGAAACGGCCCGGGGCACGGTCCGCGTGGTGCCGGACGGCCAACCCACGCGGACATCTGGGGGGACTACTCGTCCGGCCGGATGCGTGGCCGGGTGTTCTGGACGTACGGGGAGTCCCAGTCGTTGCCGTGCCCTTCGAGCGCGCGGTAGGAAAGCCCCTGGGCTGCGTCCCGGATGGCGGTGACCGTCTCGGGGAGCTGGCCAGCCTCCAGCAGCAGCAGCCGGACGTGTTCGGACACCTCGTCAAAGGCGGCCCGGAACGCCTCCCGTGTCGGAGCTTCCGCCTTGTTCGCAAGCGCGTCCTCCGCCCGTTCACAAGCGGTCAAGGTCACGCTCCGAATCAGCGCCTTGGGCCGCTGATAGTTGCCCATCACTTCCTCGAACGCGGCGGCGGCTGTCTGCGCAAGCTGCTTCGGATGCATCCTCACGGGTTCGCGGTCCATGTCAGCCCCTCCACGCGATGTATGCGACAGCCCCGGCGACCCCGCAGACCAGGCCGTAGGCCAGCATCACCGCCGTCATCCGCAGCAGCGCACCGGGCGGCACCGCCACCGAGACGGCATGAACGAGTGTCGTCGTCACGGCATTCTCCGGCGCATGTCTTCGATCACCAGGTTCGCCGCCGTGAGCGGTTGCCGCGTGGGCACAAGCCACGCCGCCCGAACCCCATCGCGTGGCGTGAGCACAACGAACCACCACTCGCCATGGTCAGGGTGATACGCACACCCAAGGGTGAGCGTCCCCGCCTTCCCGTCCACCCGTGAGACGGCAAGCGCCGGAAATCCGTCCTGCGCGACCAAGGCACAGGCCATGTCTCCCGCGTCCGTCACGTACGTCCGCACGGTCCGGAGAGCCGCCACACGTTCGGAATGCAGATCCTTGATCACGTCCAACAGGGCGGACGAGTGGTTGGCCGGAGCCTGTGGAGCTGACAGGAACGAGTCTCGGGGCGGCGGCTTGGTTCGGCTGTCGGAACCTCGGTCGATACGCGGCATTCCGGATGTTGCTGACGTTCTCCCCATTGAAACCTCCGGGGGCATTTTGTCCGCTAGCAATCACGGCGTTCTGCCGCACAGATTCGCATAGTCGGTCTACAGTTCGCCTTATCTCGCGAGACAAACGAGAGTCACGGAGGGTGGATGAGCACAACCGCAGAGTCAGTAGACCCCATGGCGGACCTGTGGTCACTTCTGGCCCGTATGCTGCGGGTATACCGTAAGCAGCACCGCATGTCGCAAGCTGAAGTCGGGCGGCTCGTTGCAGTCGATCACAAGACAGTCTCGAACTGGGAGGCCAACCGGAACCACCCACCGGTGGACGCTCTCCGGACTCTCGATGCGACGTGGCGAACCGGGGGCCTCTTTGAGGCTCTCCACCACTTCGCCAGCACGACCCAGGCTCCCGCTCAGTTCCTCGCGTTCGCGGAGTACGAAGCACTCGCCACCGTCCTGAGGATCAACGGCATTGCGTTCATCCCGGGATTGCTCCAGACGCCTGACTACGCACGGGCGGCCTTCACACTCGCGGGTGTCGCGGACGTAGAGGGGCAGATAGCCCAGCGCATGGCGCGACAGGCTCTCATTCTCCGGGACGATGCTCCGTACGTGTCGGTGGTGTTGGCTGAGAGCGCTTTGCTAGTGATCCCACCGTCAGCAAGGGCAGAGCAACTGGCCCGCCTGGCCGAAGTGGCGGACCTCCCCAACGTCACGCTTCGCTTGGTCCCGCTTAGCGCGGGCCCACACCCCGGGCTCGTAGGGAGCTTCTACCTGTCCACGACGCCGGAAAGAGAGGTCGGGTTTGTCGAGACCCCCGCTCGTGGAAGACTGGTGACCGAAACGGACGACCTACGCAGACTCACAGTCGCGTTTGATCGTGCCAGCGGGCACGCTCTCTCGGCAGAAGCGACCCGTGAGCGACTCCGACAGATGGTTGAGGAAGCACAAAGTGACCCAGTGGAGGAAGTCCAGCCGTAGCGCCGACTCTGGGGAGGCCGACTGTGTGGAGTTGGCGCGTCTCTCCCAGGCGGTTGGCGTACGAGACAGCAAAGAACCCCACGGCCCGAAGCTCGTGTTTCCCGCTGCGAGCTTCCGTGAGCTGGTGACCGCGATCAAGCGCGGCGACCACGACATGCCCTAGTAGCGGACAACGGCCCCGATCACGAACGTGTGTGGTCGGGGTCTTGTGCTGTCTGATCAGCCGCGATGTTCGAGGGCAACCCTGACCCGTACCGCAAGGCCGTTCACGGCCTGAGGAACGGAAGCAGGGGCGGCAGCGCGAGCCCCCGACCCCCGCAGTGCTGTATCCGCGCGGCGAGTGACTTGAAGCCCAACCGGTCCCCCGTGACAAGCGGAGGGCCGCGGCTTCCCATCGCGCTGGCAGGGTCGGGGCCGGTCGATGGCGAAGCCACCCCGAAGGGGCGACCGTAGGGAGTCAGCCGGCGCCGCTGCACCCTTCCAGCTCAAGCGTCTAGGACGTAGAAGCCGCTGCCCGGTCCTGTGCGCGGGGGGATGCATCACGGGGTTTGGGCCCCGGCCACGCGCGGTGCGGTACGTGCGGGCCGTCCACAGCGTTACCGGGGCTGTGGGCGGGCGCCGCGCTGCGAACGGCGCCCCAGCGCCGCACGCGCAAAGCGCGGGCGGCCGTCCATCAGCCCCGGTCGGCTGTGGGCGGGGCCCGCCACGCACCCGCCCCCCGCGCGCAGCGCGGGGGGGGCCTTGACCCTGTAATGAAACTTCTCGACGGATGGGTGGTCCGGGCTAGCTCGCCTTCTGCTCCTGGTCACGCTCGGTGAGCTGGTTCCGGATGGCGCGGGCCTGCTGGACGCGGTTGCGGGCCTGCTCGGCCCAGAAGTGTTCACCGTTCATCAGGCCGCTGCCGAGGTACTTCCATCGCCCGGTGGTCACCGTGGTCCGCTCGGGGTCGGGCTCGGGGCGTCCCTCGGCTTGTCGGGCTGCTTGGGCGGCGTGGTCGGCTCGGGCCTGGCGTAGCTGGGTGAGGGTGACCGAGTAGCGGCGGGACTTGGAGGAGAAGTGGCCCCCGTAGCCGAGCATGTGGGCCCACTTGCGTAGCCGTAGGTCGTGGTAGGCGGGCAGCTCGGCGAGCGTGAAGCACGTCCAGATCATGCGGCGGGCGTGCTCGGAGACCTTCAG
>NZ_JAICDG010000005.1 GCF_022751215.1 Actinomadura terrae
TCACCCGTTCGCCGCTCGAGTACCCCCGAAGGGGCCTTTCCGCTCGACTTGCATGTGTTAAGCACGCCGCCAGCGTTCGTCCTGAGCCAGGATCAAACTCTCCATCAAGGCCACACGACCACCAGAAGGGGCGAACCTCCCAGCAGCCAAACCTCAGAAGAAAATCCCAGCAAACACCAACCCCAAACAGGGTCGGCATATTGCCTCAAAGAAATCCCCGACCCCAACACCCAACTCCGAAGAGAAGGGAATCAGAGCCGCGGGGCGACCCCACCAAACATGGTCGGGCCGATAAAGGCACTGGCTTTTAACACGCTGTTGAGTTCTCAAGAAACGGACACCCACCGCGCCGAACCCGCTTCCGCGAGCCCCGCTCCGGGGCGACTCTTTTACTTTATCGGATCTGCTCGGTTTGTCAATTTCCGGGCTTTTCCGATACGCCTTTCCGGTCCGCTGACGCGGCCCTTCCGGGCGGTGTTGCTATTTCACCAGACTCGGCGCGATTGTCAAAACCGAACCGATCCCGGTCCATCACCGCACAGCAGACACGACGAAGCCGCATCGGCTGGTTTGGTAGTGGAGTCCCCATCCGGGCCGGCCGCCTTTCGGCGTCCCGCTTCCCCTGGGGCGAAGTGAACAGTATGCCCGCGAGGGGGCGGCGTCAAACCGGCTCGCGCGTGTCAGTGCGGCCGGTTCGGTCGTCCGGCCGGGTCGGCGAACGCAGCTTCGGCCGTCCGACCTCGGGTTTTATCCCGGATTGCCCTGGAGAAACGACCCTTTTGGCACGTCTCGAACCGTCCAAAGTTTCTCTGAGGTTGCTCTCGTTCCCGAGCCGACGATCCGGACCGGTCCGGCTCATGGCTGCGCGAGGTATCCGCCGACGAAGAGGACGCCTTCGGCCAGCACCCACACGATCGCGGCGATGGTGAGGGCCGCGTCCAGCCGTCCGGGATAGTGGCGGACGGCGCGCATCGCCCAGGCCGCGACCGCGAGGACGGCCGCGAGCGCGGCGACCGGCGCGGAGAACAGGACCGCGTCCTTGAAGGCGGCACCGCAGCCGGGGTCGTGGGCGTCATCGTCCCCGCAGAACGCGGCGTCGCCCCATCCGCCCAGGGCCGAGAAGATCCAGAGCAACGCCAGCACACAGTTCGCGATCGTCGGTATGGCCGGCGATATCCACCCACCGTTCGAGCGTCCTGGCATGGCCTGCACGATCGGAACGTACCTCCGCGCGGGCCGGGCGGGAACCCCTGGCCGTGAACCTCGGGCGACGGCGCACGAGGCGGACCCCCGTCAGGTGATCTCCTTGGACTCGTGGAGGTTCAGGTCCATGACGATCGCCGTCATCGCCGCCATCGTCCGCAACGGCTCTGGGACGGGGTCGTAGATCTCCGCGCTGTACTTGTCCGCGGTGGTCAGCAGGTGCGTGGCCAGCCCCGCCCACTTCTTCCGCACGTGGGCGACCTTGCCGCCCTCGGCGTCGGCGACCTCGAAGTTGTTGCGCGGCAGGTCGACCGCGACCGAGCCGATCACGGCGTCGGCCCCGTCACGGATCACGTAGCGGCGGCCGACCCGCTCGGTGACGAACGTTCCGATGACGTCGCCCTCGGGGGCGCGCACCTCGGTAAGCTCCCGCCCCCGCCGCTTGTCGATCACCAGCAGCGGCTCGCCGTCGGGCGTGGTCAGCAGGACGGCCCGAGCGTCCAGGTCCGACTTGCCGGGAAAGACCTGCCGGAGCGCCTCCCCGCGCCCCTTCTCGCTCGTCTCGCCCGCGATGGCGAGGAGGGTGCCGTCGCCGTCGAGCACCTTGTACCGCGACTTGGCGATCGGACCTCTGCGAGGCTGCTCGATCTTGAGCGTCGGGGAGCTGAACACTTCGCGCACGCGTTCTCCTGCCTTGTCGGCGGCCGGACGAGCCACCTCAATCTTCGCGTATCGGACGTCAACCCATCTTCGCCGCTGCACCCACCCAAGCGGCGATCCTGCCAAGCCCGGCCCACAAGGGGAAGGACTTCTTCAGCACGACCCTTTCAGCAACTCCACCCGACCGGGCATGACCCGCGCCTGAGCTGCCAAGGCGTCCCGGTATGGTCGCGACGCGGCAAGCAACTTCTTCCTGTCGGGACGCCCTTTCGAGCACCACCACCTGGCCCCGTCCGGCTCAACCGGATCACCACCCCACCGCAGGGGATCGTCCGCGAGCTGGCGAAGCACCACGGACAGCGCCATCAAACTTTCGCAGGCTCCGAACGTCCCACGGCAGGCGTGCTGGACCCAACCGAAGTGATCGAGTGCGTTCACGCTGAGGGACGTCGAGGCGAGTCGTGATCTGACTGACCACCCGTACGCGAGCATCACGAACCGACGTGCGAGGCCGGGATGTGGTGGCCGTCGCCGCTGTCACGGCCACCACGCGGACGCTTGTGCAGCCACCCGATGCCTACACCCGCATCGCCGCCCATGACCGGGCGCTCTGAGGTTCCCGCCCCCATCGCCCCCGATCCATGGCCGGGTTTCCGCGGACGCAGGGCCGCAACCGCCGGTCGCCTAGGGTGCGGCGTCCTCGTTCAGCTGTCGATCCCTGTCGCTCCGCGCGCGATCAAGGAGTCTGCTGGCCGGAAGCCCCTCATCGCGCGAGGTCACCGTCCGCAGCGGAGTGAAGTCAACGGGCAGGACGTCCAGCAGACACAGCACATGGCCGCCCGCAGAAAGCGCGATCAGCAGCTCGCACCGCAACTGCCGAGGAACGTCCGGACGGTGGGGCAGGTCGTGCCACAACGTAGGCCACAGGTAGTGGTCGCCGTCGGGCGCCGCGTTCGCGTGTATCCACGCTGGGTCTTGCCGCTGGCCGAGGTCGAATTCGCGCGCCCGCTCCTCCAACCTGAGCAACGAAGCCGTATCGATGGCTTTCAGCTCTTGAGGCACAGGCTGATCCGAGGTCATGACCCCATGCTGCCCAGGGGCTCCCGAGTCCAGAAGCAATTCGCCGAAGATTAGGTGCGGGGACGATGCGCCCGGACGTCCACGGGACGTCCGTCGGGATCGTGAGCCGTCATCGTCCACTGCGTGGGCAGCGTCTCGATCTCTCCGACCGGGCATCCGGCGCCGAGCATGTGCTCGCGGACCTCGCACAGCTGCTCGTATGTTCCGACGCGCAGTCCCCATCCCGCACGGTTCAGGGGGTCGAGGTCGGTGGTGGGGGCGGTGCCGGTCTCGACCATCATCAGATGGTCGTTCTCGCCGACGTCGAGGACCGCGACCCGAGGACCGGACGCGGTCGCGGCACGCTCGAACGCAAGCCGCGCTCCGAGCAACCCGGTGTAGTACTCCACGAGCCGATCGAGGTCGGTCGTGGACAGCGTCACATGGTTGATTCCGTGCAAATCAGGCATGGTGCGTCGACCCTATTACAGCCACGACCCGGAACCGATCACGGCGACCACTCGGCTACGCGAATTGTCGACGAAGCTCTGGCACCCCGAATTGTCGAGCTGGCCTGTCGGGTGGAAGCGCCAACCCCACAACGCTGGCCTGGCGAGAAAGTACTGGGTGGACGCCAGCCCCTGCCGAGCCGCCTCAGGCGGGCTCCGGGGCTCCGGGGCTCCGCATGCGAGCCGACCACGCCGGTCTCGCCCTCATACACAC
Source organism: Actinomadura terrae (assembly GCF_022751215.1). Taxonomy (GTDB): domain Bacteria; phylum Actinomycetota; class Actinomycetes; order Streptosporangiales; family Streptosporangiaceae; genus Spirillospora; species Spirillospora terrae. The sequence continues at coordinate 3,646 of NZ_JAICDG010000005.1, forward strand.
GCCACCGCGAGACTGTCCAAAGGCCGAGGCCGAATGGTCCCACACCGCAAATGGCGTCGCTCCATGCTTCCCACGGGTGAGGAGAGCCAAGCAAGGCTTGTGGGCCTGTCCCGCAGCGACCTCAGCCACCGCGCGGGCGCGTAGCTCAGCGGTGGGGCGAAGCCGGAGGCGAGCCCCACCGCTCAGATCGCGAAGCGATCCGCGCCCGCACAAGATCGGTCAGCGTGCGAGCCGCCAGGCGAGCACGCTGGGCCGAGATTGAAGTAAATAAGGCACGGCCAAGGGGCGAGCCCCTTGGCCGTGCCTTCAACGAACCTGCCGAGATCGCGAGGAACTCGGGTTGGACCTGCTCAGAAGTCCATGCCGCCGGCGTCGGGCATGCCGCCCGCGGGCGCCGGGTTCTTCTCCGGCTTCTCGGCGATGACGGCCTCGGTGGTCAGGAACAGCGCGGCGATCGACGAGGCGTTCTGCAGCGCGGACCGGGTCACCTTGGCCGGGTCGAGGATGCCCGACTCGAACATGTTGACGTAGTCGCCGGTGGCGGCGTTCAGGCCCTCGCCCGGGGTGAGCGAGCGGACCTTCTCCACCACGACGCCGCCCTCGAGGCCGGCGTTGACGGCGATCTGCTTCAGCGGCTCCTCCAGAGCGCGCTTGACGATGTTGGCACCGGTGGCCTCGTCGCCCGCGAGCTCCAGCTTGTCGAACGCCTTGGTGCCCGCCTGGAGCAGCGCGACGCCACCACCGGGGACGATGCCCTCCTCGACCGCGGCCTTGGCGTTGCGGACGGCGTCCTCGATGCGGTGCTTGCGCTCCTTGAGCTCCACCTCGGTCGCGGCGCCGGCCTTGATGACCGCGACACCGCCCGCGAGCTTGGCCAGGCGCTCCTGGAGCTTCTCGCGGTCGTAGTCGGAGTCGGTGTTGTCGATCTCGGTGCGGATCTGGTTGACCCGGCCCGCGATCTCGTTGGCGTCACCGGCGCCGTCCACGATCGTGGTCTCGTCCTTGGCGATGACGATCTTGCGGGCGCGGCCGAGCATGTCGACGCTGGTGTTCTCCAGCTTGAGGCCGACGTCCTCGCTGATGACCTGGCCGCCGGTGAGGACGGCGATGTCGTTCAGCATGGCCTTGCGGCGGTCGCCGAAGCCCGGGGCCTTGACGGCCACGGACTTGAAGATGCCGCGGATCTTGTTGACGATCAGCGTGGCCAGGGCCTCCGCCTCGACGTCCTCCGCGATGATCAGCAGCGACTTGCCGGACTGCATGACGCCCTCGAGGACGGGCAGCAGGTCCTTGTTGGCCGACACCTTGCCCTGAACGATCAGGATGTACGGGTCTTCGAGAACCGCCTCCATCCGCTCGGGGTCGGTCACGAAGTAGTGCGAGATGTAGCCCTTGTCGAAGCGCATGCCCTCGGTCAGCTCGAGCTCCAGACCGAAGGTCTGGCTCTCCTCGACCGTGATGACGCCTTCCTTGCCGACCTTGTCCATCGCCTCGGCGATCATCTCGCCGATCTGCGGGTCGCCGGCGGAGATGGAGGCCGTCGAAGCGATCTGCTCCTTGGTCTCCACGTCCTTGGCGAGCTTGGACAGCTCCTCGCTCACCCGCTCGACCGCGGCCTCGATGCCCCGCTTGAGGGACATCGGGTTGGCCCCGGCCGCCACGTTCCGCAGGCCCTCGCGCACCAGCGCCTGGGCCAGGACGGTCGCGGTGGTGGTGCCGTCACCGGCGACGTCGTCGGTCTTCTTGGCTACTTCCTTGACGAGCTCGGCGCCGATCTTCTCCCAGGCGTCCTCAAGCTCGATCTCCTTGGCGATCGACACACCGTCGTTGGTGATCGTGGGGGCGCCCCACTTCTTCTCCAACACGACGTTGCGGCCCTTGGGACCAAGGGTCACCTTCACGGCGTCGGCGAGCTGGTTCATGCCGCGCTCAAGACCGCGACGGGCCTCCTCGTCGAACGCGATCATCTTTGCAGCCATAGGCTCCAGTCCTCCCGGAACAAGGTGGCTAAAAAAGGATCGAGCCGACGCCCGCGACGGACGGCCCCCGCCGACGGCTGCCATTCCGCCGCCGAACTGAGGCCTCATCGCCCCGACCCAGACTGTGAAGCTGTCACTCTCCACAGTAGAGTGCCAACCGTTTTTTAGCACTCTACCCTGCCGAGTGCAAGCGCCACACCTCCCCGCCCAGGCTAGTTCGATCTACCTGGCCGAACTCGGCCTGACCGGCACCGGAGCCTTGCGAGGCCTGGTCAGGCGTGCTCCGCTCTCCTCCGCTGCCGGTTGCGCCGGGCCGCCGTGGCGCCTGGCCTTCTCGCGGAGTTGGCGACCGGGTTGCCGCTTCGTGGCCTGGTTGCCCCTACGGTCGAAGTGACCGGTGGCCCGGGGAAGGGCCATGGCCGTCCAGTAACGCCGGAAGAGGGAACCATGCGCGTCGCCGTCACCACCCCGACAGGAAATGTCGGCCACCACGTTGTCGGCATGTTGGTCCGGGCGGGCCTGCGGCCGCGTGTGTTGGTGCGCGAGCCCGGGCGGCTGGCTCCGGAGCTGCGAGACCAGGTGGACGCCGTGCGGGCCGACCAATACGATCCCGCCGCTGTGGTGGCGGCCACCAGGGACGTTGACGCGCTCTTCTGGGTGGATCCGCCTTCCGACGGCGAGGACCCTCTCGCCGACTATGCCCGCGCCACCGAGAGTGTGGTCCGCGCCGTCACCGACAACGGGATCGGGCGCGTCGTCTTCCAGAGCAGCGTCGGCGCCGAGAAGCGCCACGGCGCCGGTGAGATCGACGGTCTGGCGCATACCGAAACGGCCTTGGACGAGCTCGGAATCGACGTCACGCATCTGCGCTGCGGCTATTTCTTCACCAATCTCGAACTCCAACTTCACGCGCTGCGGGCCGGTGTCCTTCAGGTGATCCTTCCCCTCGACCAGGCCATGGCCTGGGTGGCGCCCCGCGACATCGCCGAGGTTGCCGTTACCCGGCTGCTTTCCCGTGAATGGTCCGGACGGTGCGTCCAGGCGGTCCACGGGCCCGCCGATCTGACCTGGCGCGAGGTCGCCGATATCCTCACCGCCGCGACCGGCCGGCAGATCGAGGCGGAGCGGATCACCGACGACGCCATGCGCGCGCAACTCCGGCAGGCGGGGATGACCGACGGACTGGTCGAGGCCGTGCTCGGAATGTCGACCGGCCTGCGCGAGGACTTCGTGCCCGAGCAGCCCCGCACTGTCCAGTCCACCACTCCCACCCTTCTCGGCGGCTGGGCCTACGACCATCTCCGGCACCGGATCGCGCCGTCCGGCGAACGGTGAATCATGAGGCAAGTCCAGTTGGGCGGTAATGGACGAGAGGGAGCACTTCCTGTTCCAGGCGGCGGGACAGGCGCAGCCGGTAGCGCGCTTCCAGGCGGTCGCGGGCGCGAATGTAGTGGGCCGCCGCGTCCTCAAGGGTGGGCGGGACGGAATGGACGCCCAAGGGTTCCAGGATGTGCAGGCTCATGCGGAGGAGTTCGCCTCTGACGCGGTCCTTCATTCCGTGGCGGCGTTTGCTGACGAGCCACAGTGACCAGTCCCAGAAATGGGCGTCCATGGCGGCGAGGGTGTCGGGGCCGACGCGCCAGGGCGGGTTGGAGCTGCGCGGGACGTCCGCGAAGAGCAGGTCGATCTTGATGGGGCCCGGGAAGATCAGCAGGTAGCTCGCGACGTCGCCGAGGGGGTCCCACTGGGCGGCGAGCGGGTGCCAGGGCGCGACGAGGGCGGGCAGGTCGGAGGCGACGCGGCCGAAGTCGTCGGCGGTGACGTGGTAGTCCCAGTCGGACAGCTCGGTCGCGGTGCCGCGCGCCCGGGAGCCGACGAGCTCGATCCGGCGCACCGCGGGGTGCGCCAGGACCGAGCCCTCGATGTCGTCCGCTATGCCCATGGTGGGGCTTTACCCGGGTCCAGCTGGGGAAAAGCCCCGGTCATCAGCCGCCCGCGACCGCGGGGATGATCGAGATCTGGGCGCCGTCGGGCGTCGTGGTGTCGAGGCCGTCGGCGAACCGGACGTCCTCGTCCCCCACGTAGACGTTGACGAAGCGGCGGATCTTGCCGGAGTCGTCGAGGATGCGGGCGGCGATGCCGGCGTGGCTGGCCTCCAGGTCGGCGACGACCGCGCGGAGGGTGTCGCCCTCGGCCTTCACCTCCGCCTCACCGCCGGTGTAGGTCCGCAGGATCGTCGGGATGCGGACGGACACGCTGCTCATGTACTGGCTCCTTCGTTGTCTGGCGCGGTCGGCGGCTTGCAGGTCAGGCGAGGCCCGCGGCGCGGAACGCCTCCAGGGACGGGGCGATGTTCGCGGACGGGCGGGCGACCGGCGCGACGGCGTCCAGCGTCTTCAACCCGTCGCCGGAGTTGATGATCACTGTCTCCGCGGCCGGGTCGAGCGCGCCGCTCTCCACCAGTTTGCCCAGCGTGGCGACCGTGACGCCACCCGCCGTCTCGCCGAAGATGCCCTCGGTGCGGGCGAGGAGCCGGATGCCCTCGACGACCTGCTCGTCGGTGACGTCCTCGACGGCGCCGCCGGTGCGGCGGGCGATGTCGAGGACGTAGGGGCCGTCCGCCGGGTTGCCGATGGCGAGGGACTTGGCGATCGTGTCGGGCTTGACCGGCCGGACGACGTCGTGGCCCGCCTTGAACGCGGCCGCGACCGGGCCGCAGCCGGTGGCCTGCGCGCCGAACACGCGGTAGGGCTTGTCCTCGACCAGGCCCAGCTTGACCAGCTCGCCGAACGCCTTGTCGATCTTGGTGAGCTGGGAGCCGGACGCGATCGGCACGACGATCTGGTCGGGCAGCCGCCAGCCGAGCTGCTCGGCGATCTCGTAGCCGAGCGTCTTGGAGCCCTCGGCGTAGTACGGCCGGACGTTGACGTTGACGAACGCCCAGTCCTCCTGCTCGCCCGCGATCTCGGACGCGAGCCGGTTGACGTCGTCGTAGTTGCCGTCCACGGTGACGAACGTCCCGCCGTAGACCGCAGTCGTGATGATCTTCTGGGACTCCAGGTCGGACGGCACGAACACCGCGCTGCGGATGCCCGCGCGGGCCGCGGCGGCGGCGACGGCGTTGGCGAGGTTCCCGGTGGAGGGGCAGGCCAGCACCTTGAAGCCGAGCTCGCGGGCGGCGGCGAGCGCGACCGCGACGACGCGGTCCTTGAAGGAGTGGGTCGGGTTGCCGCTGTCGTCCTTCACCCACAGCCGCTGGAGGCCGAGGCTCTCGGCGAGGTTGTCGGCGCGGACGAGGCGGGTCAGGCCGGGCTCGGTGTTCGGGGTGTCGACGACGGACGCCGGGACGGGCAGCAGCCCCCGGTACCGCCAGATGTTGCCGGGGCCCGACTCGATGTCGGCGCGGGTGATCCCGCCGAAGTCGTAGGAGATCTCCAGCGGGCCGAAACACTCCTCGCACACGTAGTGCGGGCCGAGGTCGCGCGTGGAACCGCATTCGCGGCAGACGAGACCGGTGGCGGGTCCGAGGTCAACGGCAGGCGTGAGTGCCATGAGGGCGAGGGCCTTTCTCCCATCTTCCCTGCGCCACCTTGGTCGCAGGCCGGAGTTGGCACCATCTCCCGGCCGGCCCCGCAGGATCGCGAGCGCACGCTAGCCGGGTGGTTGCCGGGGCTTCACAGGGCCGGTCCCTCCACCCCTCTGGATGAGCGGTATTCAGTTGTGTGAGGGCTGAGCTGGAAGACCGGCCCGTCGGCCACTGTGCTCCCTGCACCCCTCTGGATGAGCAATATTCAGTTGTGAGCGAGGGCACAGGGCCCCCGCTGAGCGCTATCTGCTCGTATGCGAACTTTACATGATCTGACGGGGTTCCAGACAGGTGGGGTTCGCCGTTGGAGACGTTACCCCGGTGAGTTCTTGATCACGCTTGGCCCCTCGTCGGCGGGCCGAGGGCGCTGGGTCGGGTCGAGGAAGACGTGCCGGACGATCGGGACCCGCTCGTGGAGCCGCCGGTCGATCGCGCCCGCGACGTCCTCGGCCTCGTCCGCGCTGATGTCGTCGGAGAAGTGGACCTTGGCGGCGACGAGCAGCTCGTCGGGGCCGAAGTGCATGGTGAGCAGCTCGTCCACGCCGGTGACGCCGTTCGCGCCGACGATCTCGGCGCGGATCCGGTCCAGGTCGGCGGGGTCGGCGGCGCGGCCGATGAGCAGCCCCATGCTGTCGCGGCCGAGCGCGAGCGCGACGGTGACCAGCAGCAGGCCGATGAGGACGGAGGCGAGCCCGTCCCAGAACGAGGAGCCGGTGATCTCGCGGAGGGTCAGCCCGGCGGCGGCGATCGCGAGGCCGATCACGGCGGCGGAGTCCTCGAAGAGCGCGGCCTTGAACGTCACGTCGGGCGTCCGGCGGACGTGGTCGACGAGGTCGCGGCCGTTGTCGCGGGTCTCGCGGCGCGCCTGGGTGAAGGCCCGCACCCAGGACCCGCCCTCCAGCACCACGCCGAGCCCGAGGACGGCGTAGGCGAGCCACACCTGTGTTCCCCCGCCGCCATGTCCGGTCATCGTCAGGATGCCCTCGAAGATCGAGAACCCGGCCCCGGCGACGAAGATCCCGAACGCGGCGAGCAGCGACCAGAAGTAGCGCTCGTTGCCGTAGCCGAACGGGTGGCGTGGGTCGGGCGGGCGCGCGCTGCGTCGCAAGGACGCGTACAGGAACCCCTGGTTGAGGGTGTCGGCGGCGGAGTGCGCCGTCTCGGCGAGCATCGCGCTCGATCCCGCGAGCACCCCGGCGACCAACTTGGTGAAGGTCAGGATGAGGTTCGCGGCACCGGCGACGAGCACGGTCTTGTTCGTTTCGGCCCTGCTCATCCCGACGCGTTACCCGGAGCGGATCGGGCTAACCGAGAGCGAGGTCACGCCCGCGCGGGGCGCCTGGTGGGGCGGCGGCGCGGCTGAGACCCTGCCGTCATGAGCCAAGTGCTGGTGGCGTCGAACCGGGGCCCGGTGTCGTTCTCGCTGTCGGAGGACGGCGGGCTCGTCATGCGGCGGGGCGGGGGCGGACTGGTGTCGGGCCTGGCGGAGGTCGTCGGCGCGGCCGACGGTCCGGGCCCGCCGCGTTTCGCCGGACGCGACGTCCCGGGCGTCCTGTGGGTGTGCGCGAGCCTCGGCGACGCCGACCGCGCGGCCGCCCGGCGGGCCCCGGACGGGCGGCTCGACCTGGACGGCCACGACATCGGCGGCGCGGCCGTCCGGATGCTGGACGTGCCCGCCGACACCTTCCACCGCGCCTACAACGGGGTCGCCAACTCGACGCTGTGGTTCGTCCACCACCTGCTGTACGAAACCCCGCGCGCCCCGCACTTCGACGCGGCGGCGCGGCGGGACTGGCAGTCCTACGAGGCCTACAACGCGGCGTTCGCCGACGCGCTCGCCCGGGACGCGGCGCCGGGCGCGAAGGTCGCCATCCAGGACTACCACCTGTCGCTCGCGCCGCGGATGCTCCGCGACCGGCGTCCCGACCTGCGGATCGTGCACTTCTCGCACACGCCCTGGGCGCCGCCGGACTACTACCGCCTGCTCCCGGACGACATCGGCGCGCAGGTCCTGCGCGGCATCCTCGGCGCCGACCACGCCGGCTTCCTCACCGGACGCTGGGCGGCGGCGTTCCTCGACTGCTGCGAGCGCCTCCTCCCGGGCGCGCGCGTCGACCGGACGATCGGAACCGTCGCCCACGCGGGTCGGGTCACCCGGGTCGGCGTGCACAGCCTCGGGGTGGACGGGGACGCGCTGCGCCGCCGCGCCGCCGAGCAGGACGTCGTGGAGCGGGCGCGCGCCCTGCGCGACCAGGTGGGCGACCGCCAGCTCATCGTCCGCGTCGACCGGACGGAGCTGTCGAAGAACATCGTGCGGGGTCTCGCCGCCTACCGGGAGCTGCTCGTCAACCATCCGGAGTGGCGGGGGCGGGTCGTCCATCTGGCGTTCGCCTACCCGTCCCGTTATGACCTGTCCGAATACCGCGAGTACACGGCGGCCGTGCAGCGGACGGCCAAGCAGATCACCGACGAGTTCGGGACGCCCGGCTGGGACCCGCTGATCCTCCAGGTCAACGACGACTACCCGCGCTCCCTCGCCGCCTACCGCGTCGCCGACGTGCTGCTGGTCAACCCGATCCGGGACGGCATGAACCTCGTCGCGAAGGAGGGGCCCGTGCTGTCCGAGCGGGGATGCGCGCTGGTGCTGTCGCGGGAGGCGGGGGCGGCGGCGGAGCTGTCGGACGACGCGCTCATCGTCAACCCCTTCGACGTCTCGCAGACGGCGGAGACGCTGCACCGGGCGCTGCTGATGCCCCGCGAGCAGCGCGCGGACCGCTGCGCGCGCCTGGCCGCCGCCGCGACCGCACTCCCCCCGCGCCACTGGTTCGCGGGCCAGCTGGCCGCCCTCGACTAAGCCCGTCGCAGAAACGAGGCCGCTGACCCGCCCTCGACTAAGCCCCGCCCGCAGGGGCGAGGCCGCTAGTCGGCTTCGGCTGAGACCGCTCGTAGCAGGGAGGCCACGGGGCCGGGCTCGTGCCGGCGTTGCCAGCGTTCGCGCAGGTCGGCCTTCTGCTGCGCCATCCGGCGGTGCGCGCTCGTCCGGCCGAGGCGGGCGAGCCGGGCGGCGGACGGTTTCGGCAGCCCGCTCGGCTCGTAGCCGTACTCGGCCAGCCGCTCGCCGAACGCGGACTCGGCCAGCGCGATCTCCCACGGTTCGAGGCGCTCGGCCCAGGAGCCGACGTGGTCGGAGGCGATCGGGGCGCGGCCGTGCGAACCGCGCGGCGGCGGGACGGGATACCCGGAGAGGGCGGCGTGCGGCTGGGTCATCGCGGGGTCGAAGTCCTCGCCGAGGAACTCGCAGAGCCGGATCAGCTCGTCGGCCGGGTCCGCGATGAGCCGCTCGTACTGGAGCTCGTAGTAGGCGTCCGGGCCGAGGCGTCCGGCGAGCCGCCGTCCGATGTCGATCGTCTCCCGCCACACCGAGATCGCGTGGTGGACGTCGTGCTCGTACCAGGGCATCTCCCGCAGCGAGGCGACGCAGTCCCGCCCGTCCCGGACGAGGTGGACGAACTGGGCGTCGGGGAACATCCGCAGCAGCGTCCCCACATGCCGGGCGTAGCTCGGACGCCGGTCGCCCCAGCGCGCCTTCCCGCACTTGCGGGCGTAGGCGTGGAAGACGGCCGCGAGCGCCGACCCGAGCGTGGGCGGGCCCGCGACGATCTGCTCGGTGACCTCGGCGGCGTCCAGGCCGAGGGCGTGGAACCGCGTCTGCTTCCGCCCCGTGAGCCAGTCCGCCAGCGCCCGTCTGTTCTCGCTCACGTCGAGGTCACCGAACTCGAACCGCGCCGTGTAGGCGGGCACGACGAACTTCGTCTCGGTGGGGATCGCGATGCGGTGGTGCGAGTGCAGCATGACCCGCAGCAGCGTCGCCCCCGACCGGGGGCAGCCGAAGACGAAGATGGGACGGTCGGGCGGACCGGGCCGTCCGCCGCCCCCGAACAACCCCTCCAGGAGGGAGGGACGGACGGGACGGTCGGGCCGGGAACCGAGCTGGGCTGGAGACATGCTCGGCATGGTGACGGACGGATCCGCCCCGCGCCCCGTCACTTACGGCATGGTTGCCGGGTGATGACCGAGCCGTTGACCTTCCGCCCCACCCGGGGCGGGACGGAGGGACGCGGGGGCCGGCGGAGGGTCAGGTGTAGGACTCGCCCAGCGTCTGGCGGACCTGCTTGCGCGCCTCGTGGATGCGGGATTTGACCGTTCCGAGCGGCAGTTTGAGCTGCTCGGCGATCTCCGCGTACTCCAGCTGCGACACGTCCCGCAGGACGAGCGCCTGGATGAGGTCCGGCTTGCGGGCCTCCAGGTCCTCCATGGCGTCCAGGATGTCGACCCGCGAACCGGCGATCACGCTGGTGCGGCGCGGGTCGGGGCGCTGCTGCGGGAGCTCGCCCGCCTGCTCGACCGAGCGGCGCTTCAGCGACCGGTAGGTCGAGCGCGCGGAGTTGGCGACGACGACGTGCAGCCACGTGCTGAAGCGCGACCGCCCCTCGAATCGATGAATGTTCCGGGCGACCTGCAACAACGCGTCCTGGCATGCCTCCTCGGCGTCCTGCCGGCAGGGTAGGAACCGGGAGCTGTGCCGCAGCACGTCCGGTTCGATCTTGCGAAGAAGCTCGTTCAGGGCGGACTGGTCACCCTGGGCGGCCTTGACCGCCAGCTCCTCGGTCCTTTCGTCGAATGCCATGCGGCGCCTCAATGCTCGTTCGCACACTCACCCCGTTTGTTGGGATGATACGGGAGTGTCGTTCCCACCATCAGTCGGCCGTTACCGAATCGATCGCGTCCTGGGTTCCGGGGCGTTCGCCTCTGTGTGGCTCGGGCACGACGACGCGCTCGAGTCGCAGGTCGCGATAAAAGTCCTGTCCGGAAGCCTGATCGACGACCTGGACGTGCGCAACCGGTTCCTTGAGGAGGCCAGGATCCTGCGCCGCGCCGACTCCGAGCGGCTGGTGCGGGTGCACGACATCGGCGAGCTGCCCGACGGGCGCCCCTACTTCGTGATGTCCTACGCCGACCGGGGGACGCTCGGCGACCGGATGCGAGAACGGCCACTTCCGGTCAACGAGGCGCTGGCGCTCGCCGAGGAGATCGCCTACGGCGTCGAGGTGATCAACACGCTGGGCGTGATCCACCGCGACCTCAAGCCGTCCAACGTGCTGTTCCAGTCGACCAACAGCGGCGGCGAGAAGCTGCTCATCGCCGACCTCGGGCTCGCCAAGGCGCTCGCGCACGCCTCCGGCGCGTTCACGCTGCCGGTCGGCACGCCCGGCTACATGTCGCCCGAGCAGGCGCGGTTCGGCGGCGGCCTCGACGTCCGCGCCGACGTGTACGGGCTCGGCGCGCTGACCTACCACATGATCACCGGACGCGCCCCCGGCCCGGCGCCGGTGAAGACGCCGCCGAGCGAGATGCGCGAGGGCCTGCCGCCCGCCGCCGACGAGGTCATCCTGCGCGCGCTGGAGGTCGAGCGGGAGAAGCGGTGGCCGACGGCGGAGGCGTTCGCCGAGGCGCTGTCCACGCTGCGGCCGACGGTGCTGCCCGGTGCCGCCGTCCCGTCCGCGTACGCGGCGGCTCCCGTCATCGAGCCGGACGCGACCATCCAGGACTACTACCAGGACGGCACGGTCGCGCAGAAACAGGGCGCCCAGAAGCAGGGCGCGCAGGGGCGGGACGCCGCTCCCCCGCAGCCGCAGCCGTCGGCACCGGCACCGGCCGTCGGGCAGGCGCCGCAGACGGTGTTCGACCAGCCGCCGCCGAGGCAGTCGCCGGCACCGGCGTCCTCCAGCCCGGACGACGTGCACACGTCCGAGATGCGCGTCCCGCCGAAGGCGCCCGGCGGCGAGCCCGCGACGATCGTCGACCAGCCGGGCGGCGCCCCGTTCGGCGGACGGGTCGAGCCGCCGACCGTCCCCGACGAGGACGAGCACACCGTGACCTACCAGCCGCCGCCCCCTCCTCCTCGCGGCGGTGGCGGTGGCGATGACGTCAAGACGGCGGCGTTCCCCATGCAGCAGGGCGGCGGTCCGCCGCAGAACGCGCCCCTTCCGCAAGGCCCGGCGGGCCCAGGCCAAGGGCAGCCCCCGATGCAGGGCCCGCAGGGTCCCCAGGGGCCCGGGCCGGGTCCGGCGGGGCCGGGCGGGGGCGGCTTCCCTCCGCCGCCGACCGGTTTCCAGCCGCCTCCGCAAGGGCAGGGCCAGCAGCCGTCCGGCGCGAAGGGCGGGCTGCTCGGCAAGCTCAAGGGCATCGGCGGCGCCAAGGCGGGCAGCGGCGGCCCGGGTGGTCCCGGCCCCGGCTCCGGCTCCGGCTCCGGCTCCGGCGGCCCCGGGGGCGGCGCGGCGCCCAAGAAGTTCGCCACGCCGCTGATCATCACGGCGGTCGTGCTCGTGCTCGCCGTCGTCGGCGGGCTGGCCCTCGGCACGCTGTTCTCCGGTGACGGCGGCGGCAAGAAGGAGGGCAAGAAGAAGTCGTCCGCGCTCCCGGCCGACTTCGCCGAGGTCGCCGACGCCTCCGGCAAGATCAAGGCCGCGGTGCCGAAGGCGTGGCCGAAGCAGCAGGAGCCGGCGACGTGGTCGCCGACCACCGTCCGGCTGAGCGACGCGCAGGCGCGCCCGGTGCTGCGCGCCACCCCGAACAAGGCCGCCTTCCTCGGCGACGGCGCCGGGCCGGGCGTGTTCATCGGCCTGACCACCGACGTCCAGGACGGGAAGCTCCCGCCGCCGAGCGCGGCGGTGCACCCGAGGTGCACCAAGTCGGCGCCGGAGAACTACACGACACCCGACAAGGCCCTCAGCGGGACTATCACGCGCTACACCGGCTGCACGTCCGGGACGCCGTCGGTCACCGAGGTCGGGCTGAAGGACGCGTCCGGCAAGTTCGGCCTGTGGATCCGCGTCAAGGAGACCGACGGGCGGGCCGCCACCAAGGACATCCTCGACCACCTGAAGGTCACCGCCCCCTAGCCCCGGGCCCGCAAGCTCCGACCCGTCGCCGTGTCGCATCGCGCGCGGCGCTCTTGGCATGCCCGGAACCACACGTCCACGGCGGATGTCAATACTCGCTGTTGCATCGCGAGCGATCCCGATATATCGTTGAGCCATCGCAAGCAACCACATACGAAGGAGTACGCGATGCGAGAGCCCAACATGAGAAGGCGCGGCGGTCACCGGAACCCCGAGGAGCGCGCGCGCCGTGGTGATCCGTTCGGCGGCTGGGGCGGCTTCGGCCCGGGCCCCGGCCACCGGGGACGCGGCGGTCGCGGCCGCCGCACCCGGCGCGGCAACGTCCGGGCGGCACTGCTCGCCCTGCTCGCCGAGCGGGCGATGCACGGCTACGAGATGATCCAGGAGCTCGACAACCGCACCGGCGGGGTCTGGCGTCCGAGCCCCGGCTCGGTCTACCCGACCCTCCAGATGCTGGAGGACGAGGGCCTGGTCAGCAGCGAGGAGCAGGGCGGCAAGCGGCTGTTCGCGCTCACCGACGCGGGCCGGGAGGAGGCGTCGGCGCAGACCATCGCCCCATGGGACGAGGTCACCGAGGCCGCGGGCGAGAACGTCATGCGCGGACGCGAGGCCATCGGCCAGCTCCTCGGCGCCCTCCAGCAGGTCATGTCGGTCGGCAGCGAGGCCCAGAAGGAGCGCGCGCTGGACGTCGTCAACGACGCCCGCCGCCGCCTCTACGGAATCCTCGCCGACGACCCCGCGGCCGAGTGAACCCCGACGCGGCAGGTCCGCACCGCCATGAACCGCCGTGGCCGTCCTGGACGGCCGCGGCGGTTCTGCTTTCTGCACGGGACGCGCGGCCGCACGACACCTGCGCGCGGCCGCACGACGCCTACGGCAGGGAGTCGAGGAGTTCGACCACGCCGGACGGGCCGTCCACGACGATGTCGGCGCGTTCGGCGAGCGCGGTGACCTCGGCGGAGCCGCTGCACACCTTCACCCCCGGCACGCCCTCCTCGCGCAGTGCCTCGACGGCGCCGAACCCGGCGAGGTCGCCGAGGTCGTCGCCCGCGAACAGCACGGCGGACGGGTTCGCGCCGCGCTCCTCGACGAACGACCGGAACGCGATGCCCTTGTCCGTGCCGGGCGGGCGCAGCTCCAGGACGTAGCGTCCGGGCTCGACGACGAGGCCCGTCCGCTCGGCGAGCGCGCCGAGCAGGCCGCGCAGCCGTTCGAGCGCGACGTCCGGCTCGGCGCACCGCCGCGTGTGCACGGCGATCGCCTGACCCTTGTCCTCGACGGCGACCTCCGGCGGGGCACCGGCCGCGCTCAGCACGCCGGGCAGCTTCGCCCGCGCCTCGGCCAGCCCGGGCGGCGGCTCGGGCACGGTCAGCGTGCCCGACTCCCAGCGCTCGCGCCCGTACTGCCCGAGCACGACGAGCCCTTCGATGCCCGCGAAGCCGCCGTACTCCACCGCGATCGCGGCGGGCCGTCCGGTGACGATCGCGAGCCCGCCGACGAGCGGGGCGAGGCGGGCCAGCGCCGGGGCGGCGCCGGGATGCGCGCGGGCCGTGGCCGGATCGGCGACGATCGGCGCCAGCGTGCCGTCGAAGTCGAATCCGAGCACGGCCCGGGCGGGATGGTCACGGATCGCGTCGAGGCCGTCGGTTCCGGCGGCCGTTTCAGACTGGGGAGAGTTCACACCGACCAGTGTTGGCCATGTCAGGGCCGGATGCCGAGGCGGCTCGCGGCGCGCCGCCGCTGCCGCTGTGTCCGCATCCGGCGCAGGCGCTTGACGAGCATCGGGTCGCACTCCAGCGCCTCGGGCCGGTCGATCAGGATGTTCAGGAGCTGGTAGTACCGCGTCGCCGACATGTCGAACAGCTCGCGGATGGCCTGCTCCTTGGCTCCGGCGTACTTCCACCACTGCCGCTCGAAGGCGAGGATCTGGCGGTCGCGCTCGGAGAGGAGACCGGGCGGGAAGGCGACGTCGGCCTCCGGGCCGTCCCCTTCCGGGCCGTCGTCTTCCAGACTGTCGTTCACGGGTTGCAGGGCTGCGCCATCGTCCATGCTTCCGTCCTGTTGGGGGCCGTCGCCGGGGGCATCCGCCGCGTGCATGAGGTCCCCTCTGTGGTTACTGATCCCGGGACGTCCGGGTTCGGCAGGGTGCCATGCTAGCCGTCCGCGCCGACAAGTTCCGGCGGTTCGCGCGGAAGAACGGGAGCCCCGTTCAGTGCATCACATCCCCCTTCACCTGCGGCTCTCTCACGCGCTCGTGTCCCATCACGAACGCGCGTCACAGCAGCCGCCAGGGCCCCGGATAAGGTCAGCGTAAAGAAAGCATGCACACTACATGCGTTATGGTGGGGGGCCAGCGATCACCGGCCCCGAACGGGAGACCAAGGCATGGCGACGGAGACCTCCGCCACCGAGCGGCCCCCCGAACACCTCCCCCCCGACACCGACCCCGTCCTCGCGGAGATCGGGGTCGCGCTGTTCCACCTCCGCCGCGTCTGGGCCAAGCCCGACCTCATGAAGCGCATCCGCGCCCAGACGTCCGGCGGGCCGGGCGGCCGCCCGCTCCAGATCTCCAACCTCATGGTCGTCAACGCCATCGCGGCGCTGACCGCCGAGGCGGACGAGCGGGAGCAGCCGGACGACGCGGAGGACCGCGCCTCCGAGGTGACCGTCGGCGCGGTCGCCGAACGGCTGGAGGTCGACCCGTCGACCGCGAGCCGCCTGGTGGGCCACGCGATCGACGCGGGCCTCGTCTCGCGGCGCCCCTCGCCCGTGGACGCGCGCCGCGCCAACCTCGGCCTCACCCCGGCCGGACGGCGCGTCAAGCAGGTCTCCGAGCGGTTCCGCCGCGCCTACCTCGACGAGCTGATGACCGGCTGGTCGGCGGGCGAGCGCGCCGAGTTCGCGCGGCTGCTCACCCGGTTCGCCGACGCGGCCGCCGTCCGGGCACCGATGTACCCGGACGGCGTCGACCGGATCTTCGAGGAGGCCGGGGCCGAGTAGCCGTCGCACGGCCCGGCCCGCTCAGCCGCCGTTGCGCAGCGCGGACATGCGCATCAGGAACTCGTCCTCGTCGACCTCCCCGCGCGCGAAACGCTCGGCGAGGATCAACTGCGCGTTGCGCATCGGGTCGGCCTCGTGCGCCGCGTCCGGCGGCCCGAACGGGCCGCGCCATCCGCCCGGCCCCGTCCCAGGCCGCCCACCGCCCGCCGCGATCCGGCGGCGGATCAGGTAGAACGCCGTGCCCAGCACGGCCAGCCAGAACAGCCCGAACGTGATGGGGAAGATCGGCCAGAACGCGGGCGGGTCGCCGCCGTCGTGCCATTCGGGCGGGCTCGCCACGACCTGTGCCGCCAGTGTCGTCATCATGGTTCCTCGACCCTTCCTGTGTGCGGATGAGTCGATGCTCGGCGACGGGTTCGGGGGCCGTCATCGTCCAGCCGGAGACTCCCGCGCTACGCCCACCGGAGTAGCGGAACGCCCACCGGGATCACCACCAGGGCGGCCGGTAGTCCTCGTCATCGGCCGGAGGCGCCGCAGGCGGAAACGAGTCCCGCGGCCCTAGCGTCTCCCGCGAGTCACGCGCCCCACCGTCCCGAGGACCACGCGGATCACGAGGCCCCCGCGCCTCCTGCGCCTCACGTGACTCCCACGAACCGAGATCGCCCGGGCCACCGAGATCGCGCGGGCCCTCAACGTCGCGGGGGCCACCGAGATCGCGCGGGGTGCCAGGGTCTCGGGGAGTGCCGAGGTCACGCGGGGCGCCAAGCTCACCGGGGCTACCGAACTCGCCCGAGCCACCAACCTCACGCGGGGTGCCCGGATCGCGCGGGGTGCCAAGGTCGCGCGGGGTGCCAACCTCACGCGGGGTGCCCGGATCGCGCGGGGTGCCAAGGTCACGCGGGGCGCCAAGGCCACCGAGGTCACCGAACTCGCCCGAGCCACCGGGGGCCTGCGGGGCGCCGAGATCATGCGGGCCGCCGACGTCGCGCGGGGTGCCGAAATCGCGGGGGGTGCCGCGGTCTCGGGGGGTGCCCAGGTCGCCCAGGTCGCGGGGTTCCAGTAGGTCGCGGGGGTCGAGGGGGTTGCGCGGATCGAGGGGGTCGTGCGGGTCGTGAGGGGGTTCCTCCGGTGCCGCCGCCGGAGGCGGTGTCGCGGGGGGTGGAACCATGGGCGGCGGGCCGCTGAAATCCGGGCGGCCGGGGTCGTCCAGGGCGCCGCGACGGAACCGCTCCCAGTCGTCGTCGTTCAGCGGGTCGGTGTCGTTGAGGTCCTGCGCGTCCGATGGGGGGCCGTGGTGCCTGCCGTTCGGCGGTACCCCGTGCCCGTTGAGACCGTGGCCGTTCAATCCGTGACCGTTGAGGCCGTGTCCGTTGACGCCGTTGGCGCCGTTGAGGCCGCGTTGACCGGCGCGTCCGCTCCCGGGGTACTCCTCCGGGACGAACGGGTGCAGTTCCGACGCCGGTGCCGGTGGGTCGAGAGGTATGTGGTCCGCCTCGTCCGGCATGGGCGGCATGGGCGGATAGGACGGCGCGGAGTACGGTTCGTCGCCGCCCCACGGCGGCACGTCCACCGGTGCGCTCAACGGTTGCCCGACCGGTTCGCCCAGGTCGGCCGGGGCGGCCGTCCACTCCATCCCGATCGGGGCGTACGGGGTGGGCGACGGCAACCCGTACTCGGGGACGACGTCGAGCGGCTCACCCTCATCGGCACGGCGCCGACGCCGGCGCAGCCGCCAGGCGATCAGGAGCGCGAGCACGAGCAGCAGGCCGCCCCCGCCGAGGGCGCCCGGAACCAGCAGGTCGTTGGTGTCGTCATCGGACGCGGCGGCCGGTCCCGCCGCCGGGGCGGACGGCTTCGCCGACGCGACCGGACTCCGCACGCCCTTGTTGAGCCGGGACGCGGCGAGCAGCGTCCGGACGGCGTCGACCGGTCCCGCGCACGTCGCCGAGCCGGTCGGGTGGCCTCGGCGCGGCGGGGAGCCCTGGACGAGCGCCTGGCGCACCTGGTCGGGGGTCAGCCTCGGGTACCGGGCGCGCACCAGCGCGGCGACGCCCGCGACCATCGCCGAGGACGCGCTGGTGCCCGTCCCGACGACGTAGCCGCCGCTGGAGTCGGCGCTGACGATGTCGACGCCGGGCGCGCAGACGGAGGCGTGCGAGCGGCGGTTGCTGTCCTTCCACAGGCGCAGCCGCCGGTCGAGCGCGCCGACCGCGATCACGCCCGGGTAGGCGGCGGGGAAGTTCTTGCTGTTGGCGCCCGAGCCGTCGTTCCCGGCCGAGGCGATCAGTACGACGCCCTTGCCGAGCGCGTACTCGATCGCGGCCTCCTGCGACGGCGTGCCGTTGTAGTTCAGGTGGCCGCCGCCGAGCGACATGTTGATGATGTCGGCGCCGTGGTCGACGGCGTACCGGATGCCCTGCGCGATCGCGTTGGGGTCGCCGACGGTCTGCCCGCCGCGGCGCAGCGGGTCGTCGTTCTCCAGCGTGACGCGCACCGACAGCACGCGGCTCTGCGGAGCGATGCCGAGCACGCCCTCCGACAGCCCGGACCCGTGGCCGTGGCCGGCGATGATGCTGGCCATCGACGTCCCGTGCACGCCCCAGTAGCTGCCGCCGGGCTTGCGCGCGCCGCCGGTGAGGTCGGGGCCGTCCAGGACGCGTCCGGTGAGGTCGGGGTGGCGGCGGTCGACCCCGGTGTCCAGGACCGCGACGGTGACGCCGGAGCCGCGCGTCCACTTCCAAGCTCGCGCGGCGCGCATGACGCCGAGGTGCCATTCGCGGGCGCGGATCTGGTCGGTCCGCGCCGCGTACTGGACGCCGGACGCCGCGCCACGAACAGGCCGTTCGCGGTTCCCGCCGGTGAGCGCCGCCGGTACCGCGACGGCGGCGGTGAGGGTCAGTGCGGTGAGGGCGGCGGTCGTCCGCGCGCCGAGCGACGGAGCGATCCACACCCTGGGTACCGGACGAGCACGCCGGACACGGCGTCGACCGGCATGGGACACTCCGCGCACCTCCTCCCCGGCAGTCGGCCGTGGGTACGCCCGCGGGCCGCGAGGCAACATTCTGCCACGCGAATCCGCTGGGCCCAGGGCACTCGTCGCATTGGGGACGGTCCGGGCCAGCGCGGACCTTACTCCCCGTCAACATCTTTATCACCCGTCCGTGCATGTCCATCTGGCGACCTCCCCGGCAGTGCGGGCTCAGTACGGGCTCAGTGCGAGCCCACGCCGGTCAGAGCGCGCACGGCGAGGTCGTCATAGCGTGCGGGGTCGGCCTTGCCGCGTGTGACGAACGTCCCTACGACCGCGCACAGAAAGCCGATGGGAATCGATACGAGACCGGGATTCTCCAAGGGAAAAAGATGGAAGTCGATCCCTGCGGGAAACAGCGACTGGCTCTCCCCCGTCACCGGATCGACCTTGCCGGAGACCACCGGCGACAGCACGACGAGCACCAGCGACGCGACGAGCCCGCCGTAGATTCCCGCCACGGCCCCGCCCGGGGTGAACCGGCGCCAGAACAGCGACAGCACGATCGCCGGGAGGTTCGCGGCCGCCGCCATCGCGAACGCCAGCGCCACCAGGAACGCGACGTTCAGGTTCCGCGCGACGACGGCGAGGACGACCGCGAGCGACCCGACCAGGAACGCGGCGAACCGGGCCACCGCCACCTCCTGCGACTCGCGCGGGCGGCCGAGCATCAGCACCTGCCCGAAGTAGTCGTGCGCGAGCGAGGTCGCGGACGCCAGCACGAGCCCCGACACGACGGCGAGGATCGTCGCGAACGCCACCGCGCCGATGAACGCGAGCAGGACGTCGCCGCCGACCCGTCCGGCGGCGTGCTCCCCGAGCGCCCGCGCCAGCTGCGGCGCGGCGGTGTTGCCCGACGGGTCCTGCGCGAGGATCGCGCGCCGCCCGACCAGGGCCGCCGCGCCGAACCCGAGCGCGAGCGTCATCAGGTAGAAGACGCCGACGAGCCCGATCGCCCACGACACCGACGTCCGCGCGGCGCGCGCGTCCGGCACCGCGAAGAACCGGTTGACGATGTGCGGGAGCCCGGCGGTGCCGAGGACGAGCGCCAGCGCGAGGCTGACGAAGTCGAGCTTGCTGACGACGGTCCGGTAGGTGTCGCCGGGGACGTCCTGCCCGTACCGCTGGCCCGGCTGGAGGAACCCGGCGCCCTGGCCGCTGGCGTCCGCCGCCGATCCGAGCATCGCACTGACGTCGAAGCCGAAGCGGCCGAGCACCAGCCCGGTCAGCGCCGCCGCGCCCGCCGTCAGCAGCACGGCCTTGATGATCTGCACCCAGGTCGTCGCCTTCATCCCGCCGAACATCACGTAGCAGATCATCAGCACGCCCACCGCGACGATCGTGCTCGTCCGCGCGGCGGCCGCGGACATGCCGAGGAACCGGTGCCCGGTCCGGATGCCGAGCAGCAGCGACACGAGCGCGCCCGCCCCGACCATCTGCGCGAGCAGGTAGAACACCGACACTGTCACGGTGGAGACGGCCGCCGCCGTCCGCACCGGCGCCTGGTCGGACGCGCGCCGCGCGAGGACGTCCCCCATCGTGAACCGGCCCGCGTTGCGGATCGGCTCGACGAGCAGCAGCGTGAGCACCCACGCGACCAGGAACCCGACCGAGTACAGGAACCCGTCGTAGCCCGACAACGCGATGATCCCGGCGATGCCGAGGAACGACGCGGCGGACATGTAGTCCCCCGCCAGCGCGACGCCGTTGCGCGCCCCGGAGAACATGCGCCCGCCCGCGTAGAAGTCGTCGGTGCCCTTGGTCGTGGCCCGCGCCCAGACGGTGATCGCGAGCGTGACCACGACGAACCCGAGGAAGATCCCGAACGTGAGCGGCCCGGGCCCGTCCGTCACCGCGGCTCTTTCGCCTGGGCATCGGCGCGCAGCCGTGCGGCCAGCGGGTCGATGCGGCACCGCGCGTAGCCGACGTAGACCGCCGCCAGCACGAACGTCGAGACGAACTGGAGCAGCCCGAGCAGCAGCGCGACGTTGACGTTCCCGACGACCTTCCGCGCCATGAGCCCCCGCGCGAACCCCGACAGCGCCACATAGCCGAAATACCACCCGAGGAACCCGACCGCGACACCCGTCGTCAGCCGCGCGTACCTCCTCCTGAGCAGCAGGAACCGCGCGTCGTGCGCGTAGTGCCCGGGACCGGCCGTGCCGCCCCGTCCGGGCCCCCGCCGCCGCACCGGTCGCGCCCCCCAGACCATACGGCCCTCCCCCTGACCCGATCATGACCCTGTGTGGCCGTTGCGATCCCCCATGAGATCAGGGCCCGGGAGGGCCGATGGCCCACTTGGCGAGAAGCAGATCAATCCTTGCCCGCCACCGAATCCTCAAGGGCCCGGAGCACGTCGCGGTGGAACCGGTCGACGGCGAGGTCGACGCTCCGGACGAAGCCCGCCTCGTCCGTCCCGCGCTTCGTGCCCATGCCGGTCGGCAGCGTCAGCCGGAACGAGGAGATCTCCACCCCGCCCCGGACGAGCAGCCCCGGCTCGCTCCGCAGGTTCTTCAGCAGGTCGCACGGGCCCTCGGCGGACCCGTCCGCCAGCGCCTCCACGCGCAACTCGGGCGGCGCGTCCGCGAGCCGCCGCAGCAGCCACTGGACCCGCGTCAGCGACCGCGCCCGCTCGGCCGCCGGGACCTCGACGGACGTCTCGATCTGCCCCGTCCGCAGGTCGGCCTCGATCCGCATCGGACCGGCCGCGTTCGGCATCCGCACCTCCGCGGCCATCCGCCCGGTCTCGATCAGCGAGGCGGCGACGGCGGCCCTGCGCTCCTCCGCCCCGCCCCCGCCGCGCCTGCGCCGCGTGACCGGCGCGACGCCGAGCCCGGTCTCCCCGCTCAGCCGCAGGCACAGCTGCCGGACGAGGCGCTCCCAGCTCTCGGCCACGCGCGGCGCGTACCGGTCACCCGGACGCAGCGTCCCCGCCGTGATCGCGTTGCGCAGCGGCACCCACGCCTGCCCCATGTCCTGGAACCCCTGGCAGCCCGCGTTGTCGTGGCGCAGGTAGTGCAGCAGCTCGCCGAGGAGCCACGCGTGCGACTGCCCGGCGAGGCCGTGGTGGTGGCTGAGCATGTGCGCCTCGTGCGCGACCTCCGCCCACGAAAGGTGCCGCAGCGCCACCTTGCGCAGCTTGCGCTTGTCGACGGTCAGCGGGTGCTCGCCGTCCAGCGCCAGGTCGTTGGACAGCGTGATCACGGTCTCGTACCCGTTGCGCGCGGCGACGTCCAGGTACGCCTCGACCTGGTCGGCCTTCAGGGGGCTGCCGCCGGTCTTGGTCTCGACGAGCGCCGTCCAGATCCGCCCGGCCCGCGCCACCCGGATCACGCCGTCCGGCCGCACCTTGCCCTCGCCGTGCTTGAACGAGGGCTCGACGAACGTCTGGACGGTCCCGGCGGGCGCGTTGAACCGGGCCGTGAGCCGCCGTCCGAACTCGGGGACCTGCGCCATCACCGCCAGCAGCGTCGAGGTGGCGCGCGCCTCCCGCTCGTGGTCGTTGCGCAGGCCGCTCACCGGGAACAGCCGCGCGCCCTGCCAGGTGGGATGGTCGGCGAGGTCGACCTTCAGCGCCTTCGGCAGCGTGACCCGCTTCTTCGCCGTCCGCACCCGCGCGGGCCTCTGTGCGGGGGCCTTCGCCTCCTCCGGCGCGGCCACCGCCTCGGCCTCGGGTTCCACCGCGGGCTCGGCCTCGGGCTTCGCCGGGGCCTCCTCCTCGTCGTCCACGCTGATGCCGAAGTCGCCCGCGAGCCCGGCCAGGCCGGACGCGTAGCCCTGCCCCACCGCGCGGAACTTCCAGCCGCCGCCCCGCCGGTACAGCTCGCCGAACACGAACGCGGTCTCGGACGCGGCGTCGCCGATGTCGAACCCGAGCAGCGCCGCGCCGGAGCTGTCGTAGAGCGTCAGGCCGAGGTCGTCGAGGTCGCCGAACGTCGCGCCCGCGTACCGGCTCGCCGTGAGCGCGACCCGCTCGACGCCGGGCGGCATGGCCGCGAGGTCCAGCAGGATCCGGTCCTCGCTGCCGCCGCCGGTCGGCGACTTCCCGAGGAGCTGGACGGTGCCGTCGGGATGCTCGGGCTGGTTGTAGAACACGAAGTCGGCGTCGCCGCGCACCTTGCCGGACGCGTCGAGCAGCAGCGCCGCCACGTCCGCCTCCCCCGCACCGGACGGATCGGACCAGCGCAGCGCCGCCGTGACCGGCCCCTCCGCCTCCGTCAGGCTCGACAGCTCGACATTGGACCCCTTGCGCATCTGCTGCATTCGCCACTCCCCACGACCACGAGCACCATCAGGCCACCGTGACCGAGTGGTCACGGTCGGGAGCGGCCACCCCGAGGATTGCATCGGTCCCACCATCTGGTGGCCATCAGCGGCACATCTGGCAGACTCCGGCCATTCATCCGCGCGTCAGGCCGTGGTGGAGCAGGTCGGTCAGGGTGTCGACGGCCTCGGCGTCGGTCAGGGTGCGGCCGGACGGGTCGCCGCCCGACCAGGTGGCGCAGAAGCCTTCGAGCAGCGCGTTGAACGCCGAGGCGAGGACGGCCGGGTCGCCGGAGAGGACGTGGCCCTCGTCCTCCAGGCGCTGGAGGTGGGCGCGCATCGTCTCCAGGCCCGCCCGGCGGATCTCGGCGAGGCGTGCGGCGAAACCGGGGTCGACGAGCGCGGCCTGGCCGAGGGCCTGGATCTCCGGGAGGTGCGCCTTGTAGGTGCGCCAGTACGCGGCGACGCGGGCGCGCAGGGCCGGCCTGCCGGAGAGGTCGCCGCCCGCCTCGTCGGCGGCCGGTTCCTGGCCCGCGCGGGCCGGCCAGTCGGCCAGCAGCGCCCGGAGGATGTCGTCCTTGCCGGTGAAGTGCTTGTAGAACGACCCGGCGGAGCGGCCGGCCTCGGCGGTGATGTCGGTGATCTTGGCGTTGAGGTAGCCGGTCCGGGCGAACACGCGGCGCGCCGCGTCCTTCAGCGCGGTCTCGGTCCGCGCGGCCTTCGCCTTGCGGCTCCCCCGCCACGGCTCGGATGCGGGCACACGGCTCCCTGGGCAGGACGATCGAGCTCGGTGAATATCAATTCACTGAACCCCGGTTCATGCCCAGTATGGGCCACGGAGGCCGCCCCGCCGGGCTCAGGGCGTCTGCGCGAGGCCGATCACGCTGCCGTCGGCGTCCCGGACGGTGGCGATCAGCTTGCCGCCGCCGACGTCCTTGACCTCGTCCTGCGCCTCCGCGCCCGCCGCCAGCAGCGCCGCCACCGTCGCCTCGATGTCCTCGACCTCGACGTAGGGCACCGGGCCCGTCATCCCCTTCCGGTGGCCGTTCGGGTCGAGCCCGATGTCCTGCCCGGCGACCCGGTAGCCGACGTAGAAGGACTCCTCGTAGATGGGCTCCGCGCCCAGCAGCGCCGTGTAGACGGGCGTGGCCCGCGCGATGTCGGTGACGGGGAAGATGATCGTCTTGATGCCCTCGCTCATGGTCGCTCCCCGTGCCTCCGGTTCCGCATCGCCGCCACGACGGCCACGCCGATGATCGCGAGGCCGACCTGGAGGACCAGTTCGATCCAGTCGATGCCGTCGGTGGTCTTCACCCCGACCTTCTGCGCGATCGCGGTGCCGATCAGCGCGGCGATGATGCCGATGACGACGGTGAGCAGCACGCCGATCGGCTGCCGGCCCGGCAGCAGCAGCCGGCCGAGCGCGCCGATGATCGCGCCGATGACGATCGCGGTGATGATGCCTGTGATGGTCACGAGCCCGCCCCTTCCGAGGTGTAGGTAGGGCCCCTTGTGCCCGTTCAGGGCCGTTTGTCACATTGGCGGGCCGCCGGGTCAGCCGTCGTAGTCGATCGTGAGCCGCTCGGTCGTCGGTGTGGACTGGCAGGTCAGGACGTATCCGGCGGCGATCTCGGCCGGATCGAGCGCGAAGTTGCGGCGGAGGTCGACCTCCCCCTCGACGACCCGGGCGCGGCACGTCCCGCAGACGCCGCCCTTGCACGCGAACGGCAGGTCGGGCCGGACGCGCTGGGCCGCGTCGAGCACGGTCGCGTCCCGCGGCTGGGTCATGGTGGTCGAGCGGCCGTCCAGCACGACCGTGACCTCGCTGGACGGCCCGGACGGCGCGCCCCGCTCCCGGACCGGCGCGGGCGGCGGCCCGTCGTCGTCCACGTGGAACAACTCCTGGTGGACGCGCTCGCGCGGCACCCCCAGCTCGCCGAGCAGGGCCCGGGCGCCGGCGACCATCTCGAACGGGCCGCACAGCCACCAGTGCCCGACGTCGGTGACGGGCACGAGCCTCGGCAGCAGCTCGCGCAGCCGCGCCGCGTCCAGGCGTCCGCTGAACAGCTCCGCCTCACGCGGTTCCTGCGACAGGACGTGCACCAGCTCGAACCGGTCGGGGTGGGCGTCCTTCAGGTCGGCGAGCTCGTCGGCGAACATGACCGTCCCGCTGCGCCGGTTCCCGTACAGGACGGTGACGCGGCCGGACGGGTCCGCCAGCACGGACGCGGCGATCGACAGCACCGGCGTGATTCCCGACCCGGCCGCGACCAGCACGTGGTGCGCGCCGCGCATGCCGGGGGCGTCGAGCGTGAACGTCCCGGACGGCGCCAGCACCTCGATCTCGTCGCCCGCCCGCACCTCGTGCACCAGCCACGAGGAGAACAGCCCGTCGGGGATCTCCCGCACGCCGATGCGCGGCGGCGCGCCCGCCGGGGCGCAGATCGAGTACGACCGCCGCTCCTCCCGCCCCTCGACGAGGCGCCGCAGCGTGAGGAACTGGCCGGGGGTGAACGCGTACTCGTCGGCCAGGTCGCCCGGGACCTCGAAGGCGACCGCGACCGCGTCGTCGCAGAGCCGCTCGACATGCGCGACGCGCAGCGGGTGGAAGCCGCCGCGCCGCCGCGCCGCGCCCCTGGTCTCCAGCACCGTCACTCAGATCTCCTTGACGTGCTCGAACGGCTCCCCGCACGCGGCGCAGCGGTGCAGGGACTTGCAGGCGGTCGAGCCGAACCGCGACACCTGCGCGGTGTCGGCGGAGCCGCAGCGGGGGCAGGCGATACGGCGGGTCGGGCCCAGCGTCAGCGGGATCGGGCCGGACGCGCGGCGGGGCGCGGGCCCGGGCGGTGAGATCCCGGCCTCGGCGAGCTTGGCGCGCCCGGACGCGCTGATCCAGTCGGTCGTCCACGGCGGGTCCAGGACGGTCCGCACCGCCACGTCGCGGTGCCCCGCCTCGGCCAGCCGCGCCCGCAGGTCGTCGCGCATCGCGTCCAGCGCGGGGCAGCCGGTGTAGGTGGGGGTGATGAGGACCTCCACGTGCCCGGCCTCCTCCCGCACGTCCCGCAGGACGCCCAGCTCGGCGAGCGTAAGCATCGGCAGCTCCGGATCGGTGACGGTCTCCGCCACCGCCCGCGCCGTGCCGGGGCTCACCACGTCGCCCCGGGGTGTGCGCGGGCGACGCCCTGGAGTTCGCCGAGGAGGTCGTCCAGAGCGGCGGTGTGGGAGCCGTCGCGGCCGGTGAGGGTGGAAGGGCCGTTCCGGGGGGTGTGGGGGGTCGTCCCCCCACGAGAGACCGGCTCCAATTCGGGGAGGCTCAGCGTCGCCTCCGACAGCACCTGCGCGAGGACGGCGTCGAACTCCTCCCGCACGTCGGACGGATCGACGCCGACCCCGGCCGCCGCCATCGCCCGCTCGACCTCGTGGGTCGCGAACAGCTCGCCCGCCTGCGGCCACAGGACGTCGAGCGCCTCCTGCGCCCGGGCGTGGGAGTACTCGGTGCCGTCGCCGAGGCGGATCGTCCACAGCGCGGCGTGGTCGCGATGGTAGGCGACCTCCTTGACGCCCTTCGCCGCGATCGCCGCCAGGACGGGATCGCGGGAGGCGGTGAGCCGGTCCAGCAGCGCGAGCCGCCACGTCGAGAACAGCAGCGACCGGACAGTGCAGTGCGCGAAGTCCCCGTTCGGCGCCTCCACGAACCGCACGTTGCGGAAGCGCGGCGCGTCCCGGAAGTAGGCGAGTTCGTCCTCGTCACCGGACCCGCTGGACGCGGCGGCGCGCGACAGCAGGAGACGCGCCTGGCCGAGCAGGTCGAGCGCGATGTTGGCGAGCGCGACCTCCTCCTCCAGCTCGGGCGCGCGCGTGCACCACTCCTGGAGCCGGTGCGAGGCGATCAGCGCGTCGTCGCCGAGCATCAGGCAGTACGCGGTCAGCGCCTCCCGGTCGACGCCCTCCGGGACGGACGCGTCGACCCCCGCCAGCGGGTCGTGGAAACCGGTGCCGAACGCCCAGCGGGCCTCGTCGTTGTCCTCGGTGATCGCGCCGAGTGCGTTGTCGAAGGACATCGGACCTCACATGTGCGGGACGTTCTCGGGAATGTCGTAGAACGTCGGATGCCGGTAGACCTTGTCGCCGCTCGGGGCGAAGAACGGGTCCTTCTCGTCCGGGCTGGACGCGGTGATGTCCCGCGCCCGCACGACCCAGATGCTCACGCCCTCGTTGCGCCGCGTATAAAGGTCGCGCGCGTTCCGCAGCGCCATTTCGTCGTCGGGCGCGCGGAGCGAACCGACGTGCACGTGGTTCAGGCCCCGCTTCCCTCGGACGAAGACCTCGTAAAGCGGCCAGTCCTTGTCCATCAGGCGACCCCTTCCGTTCGTGACTGTTTCGCGGCGTGCGCGGAGGCCGCCTCGCGCACCCAGGCGCCCTCCTCGTGCGCGGCCCGGCGCGTCTCGATCCGCTCGGCGTTGCAGGGGCCGTCGCCGCTGATCACCCGCTTCAGCTCCGACCAGTCGATCTCGCCGAAGTCGTGGTGCCCGCGCTCCTCGTTCCAGCGCAGGTCGGGGTCGGGCAGCGTGACGCCGAGCGCCTCGGCCTGCGGGACGGTCATGTCCACGAACCGCTGCCGCAGCTCGTCGTTGGTGTGCCGCTTGATCTTCCAGGCCATCGACTGCGCGGTGTGCGTCGAGTCGGCGTCGGGCGGGCCGAACATCATCAGCGACGGCCACCACCAGCGGTTCACGGCGTCCTGCACCATCTCGCGCTGGGCGTCCGTGCCGCGCATCAGCGTCATCAGCAGTTCGTAGCCCTGCCGCTGGTGAAAGGACTCCTCCTTGCAGATCCGGACCATCGCCCGCGCGTAGGGGCCGTAGGAACTGCGGCAGAGCGGCACCTGGTTGCAGATCGCGGCGCCGTCCACGAGCCAGCCGATCACCCCGACGTCGGCGAACGAGAGCGTCGGGTAATTGAAGATCGAGGAGTACTTCTGCCGCCCCTCGATCAGTTTCTCGGTGAGGTCGGTGCGGTCGGCGCCGAGCGTCTCGGCGGCCGAGTACAGGTAGAGGCCGTGGCCCGCCTCGTCCTGCACCTTGGCGAGCAGGATCGCCTTGCGCCGCAGCGACGGCGCGCGGGTGATCCACTGCCCCTCGGGCTGCATTCCGATGATCTCCGAGTGGGCGTGCTGCGCGATCTGCCGGACCATCGTCGTCCGGTACCGGTCGGGCATCCAGTCGCGCGGCTCGATCCGCTGGTCGCGCTCGATCGTCCGCTCGAAGCCCTGCTCCGCGTCCATCTCTAGACCCCTTCCGCAGCCGGGCGCTTGGCCACCAGCGTCAGCACGTCGTACTTCGCGACGACCTCGCCGTCCTGCCGGGTGACCTCGGTGTCCCATCTGACCTCGCCGTAGTCGGCGTTCTCGCGCGGGGTGATCTGCTTGGCGGTGAGCGCCACGGTCAGCTCGTCGCCCGGGAACGTCGGCGCGAGGAACCGCAGGTTCTCCAGCCCGTAGTTCGCGAGGACGGGCCCGGGCTCGGGCGAGACGAACAGCCCCGCCGCGAACGACACCACCAGGTAGCCGTGCGCGACCCGGCCGCCGAAGAACGGGTTCGCCCGCGCGGCCTCCTCGTCCATGTGGGCGTAGAAGGTGTCGCCGGTGAAGTCCGCGAAGTGCTCGATGTCCTCCAGCGTGACCGGACGGGGGCCCGCGACGACCGTGTCGCCGATCCGCAGGTCCTCCAGGTGCTTGCGGAACGGGTGGACGTCGCCCTCCGCGCGCGGCGAGCCCTGCGTCCAGCGCCCGGTGATCGCGGTGAGCATCGACGGCGAGCCCTGCACGGCGGTGCGCTGCATGTGGTGCAGGACGCCGCGCACGCCGCCCATCTCCTCGCCGCCGCCCGCGCGTCCCGGACCGCCGTGCACGAGCATCGGCAGCGGCGAACCGTGCCCTGTGGACTCCTTCGCGTCCTCCTCGTTCAGCACGAGCAGCCGTCCGTGCCAGGGCGCCGCGCCGATCACGACCTGCCGCGCGAAGCCCGGGTCGGCGGTGACGACCGAGCCGACCAGGCTGCCGCGCCCCCGGGCCGCGAGCGCGACCGCCTCCCGCGTGGTGGAGTACGGCAGCAGCGTCGCGACCGGCCCGAACGCCTCGACCTCGTGCGGCTCGGCGCGTCCGGGGTCGTCGGCGCGCAGCAGGATCGGCGACAGGAACGCGCCGCGCTCGGCGTCGGCGTCGACCACCTCCACCCGCCCTGGGTCGCCGAACACGATCCGGCCCGCGTCGGTCAGCGCCTTCAGGCCCCGGCGGACCTCCTCGCGCTGTTCGAGCGTGGCGAGCGCGCCCATCCGCACGTCCGGGTTGGACGGGTTGCCGACCGTCACGCGCGCGAGCCGGTCGCCCGCCGCCTGCGCGACGGCGTCGATCAGGTCGGCCGGGACGATCGCGCGGCGGATCGCCGTGCACTTCTGGCCCGCCTTCACCGTCATCTCGGTCACGAGCTGCTTGACGAACAGGTCGAACTCCGGCGTGCCGGGACGCGCGTCCGGGCCGAGGATCGCGCAGTTCAGCGAGTCCGCCTCGGCGTTGAACCGGACCGACCGCCCCGCCACCACCGGATGCGTCCGCAGCCGCAGCGCGGTCGAGGCCGACCCGGTGAACGCGACGAGGTCCTGCTCGGTGAGGTGGTCGAGCAGGTCACCGGCGTCGCCGCAGACGAACTGCACCGTCCCCTCGGGCAGGATGCCGGAGTCGACGATCAGCTCCACCAGCCGCGCGGTGAGGTAGGCGGTCTGGCTCGCTGGTTTGATCAGGCTCGGCATCCCGGCGAGGAACGCGGGCGCGAGCTTCTCCAGCGGCCCCCACATCGGGAAGTTGAACGCGTTGATCTGCACGGCGACGCCCTGGAGCGGCGTGCAGATGTGCCGCCCGGAGAACGTGCCGCCCTTGCTGAGCGGCTCCACGTCCCCGTCGACCAGGACGGTGTCGTTCGGCAGCTCCCGCTTGCCCTTGCTCGCGTACGACAGCAGGACGCCGATGCCGCCGTCCACGTCGATCCGCGAGTCGGCGAGCGTCGCGCCCGTCCGCGCGGACAGCGCGTACAGCTCGTCGCGGTGCTCGCGCAGGTGCAGGGCCAGCGTCTTCAGCAGGACGGCGCGCTGGTGGAAGGTCAGCTCGCCGAGCGCCGGGCCCCCGGTCAGCCGCCCGTGCGTGAGCGCGGCGCCCATGTCGATGCCGGTGGTGGAGATCCGCCCGATCTCCTCGCCCGTCACCGCGTCGGTGAGCGGCGCCCCCTCGTCGGGCGGTATGTGCCAGGCGCCGGACACGTAGCTGGGGAGCGGAGCCATCGACGGGCCTCCTCGCTGATTTACTGACCGTCTGTTCAGTAAGTATCGTACCTCGGGGCGGCGCCGCTGAGAAGGCCGCGCCGGGCCGCCGGCCTGCTGCGATAATGACCGCCGTGAGCGATGTGGACCCCCGCGCGGCCCCCCGCAGGCGCGGGCGGCCCGGGTACGACCGGGAGACGCTGCTCGCGGTCGCGGTGGAGGTGTTCAACGAGCGCGGCTACGACGGCACCAGCATGGACGACCTCGCCCGGCGGCTCGGGATCGGCAAGTCCGCGATCTACCACCACGTCACCGGCAAGCACGAGCTGCTCCAACTCGCCGTCGACCGCGCCCTCGACGGGCTGTTCGCCGCCGCCGACGAGGCCGCCGCCGCGCCCGGCCGCGCGATCGACCGGCTGGAGCACCTCGTCCGCGCCAGCGTCGCCGTGCTGGTCGAGCGGCTCCCGTTCGTCACGCTGCTGCTCCGGGTGCGCGGCAACACCGCCGTCGAGAAGCGCGCGCTGGCCCGCCGCCGCGAGTTCGACCACCTGGTCTCCGGGCTGGTCGCGCAGGCCGAGGCCGAGGGCGACATCCGCCCCGACATCGATCCCGCGATCACCGCCCGGCTGCTGTTCGGCCTGGTCAACTCGCTCGCCGAGTGGTACCGGCCGCGCGGCCGCGTGGGCGGTGCGCAGCTCGCCGACGCGATCTGCAAGGTCGCGTTCGACGGGCTGCGCCACCCCCGTCCTACAGGTGGGTGAGGAGCAGTTCGGGACGCTCCACGCAGTCGGCGACGAACCTGAGGAAGCCGCCCGCGACCCCGCCGTCGCAGACCCGGTGGTCGAACGTGAACGAGAGCTGCGCGACCTTCCGCAGCGCCACCTCGCCCTCGAACGCCCACGGCCGGTCGGTGATCCGGCCGACGCCGAGCATGGCGGCCTCCGGGTGGTTGAGGATCGGGTTCGAGCCGTCGACCCCGAAGACGCCGTAGTTGTTGAGCGTGAACGTCCCGCCGGTGAGGTCGGCGGGTGCGAGACGGCCTTCGCGGGCGTCCTCCGTACGTTGCCGGAGCGCCGCCGCGAGTTCGGCGAGCGTGAGCGACTGCGCGTCGCGGACCACCGGCACCACGAGGCCCCGCTCGGTCTGCGCGGCGAACCCGAGATGGATCCGGGACGTCTGGACGATCTCTTCGCGTTCGGCGTCCACATGGGCGTTGAGCTGGGGGTACCGCCGCAGCCCCGCCAGGCAGATCCGGGCGAGCAACGCCAGCATGCCGATCCGCGCGTCCGGATCGGCGCGGTTGATGTTCGCCTTCAGGTCCACGAGCGGGGTCGCGTCGACGTCCACCCATGTGCTCGCGTCGGGGATCTCGCTGCGGCTGCGCGCGAGCTTCTCGGCGATCGCGCGCCGCGTGCCCTTGAGCGGGATGCGCAGGACGCCTTCTTCGCTTTCGGGGGCGGCGGGGGCGGCGGCGCTGATCGCGGCCTCGACGTCGCGCCGCAGCACCACGCCCCCGGGCCCGCTCGCGTCCAGCGCGGCGACGTCGATGCCGTGCTCCTTCGCGAGCCGCCGCACCACCGGCGAGATCACCCGGGGCGCCTCGTCGACCGCCTTCGGCGCGGGCACGGCCGCCGGACGGACGGCGCGGCGGCGCGACCGGCGGGAGGCGCCGTCGCTCGTCCCGTAGCCGACGAGGACGTTGCCGGAACCCGCCCGCTCCTCCTCCCGGTACCGCTCGTCCGCGTTGTTCTGGAGGGCGACCTCGATCAGCGGCGCGCCCACGCCGACCACCGACCCGGCGTCGGCGTAGAGGCGGGCCACGACGCCCGCGATCGGGATCGGGACGTCCACGGCGGCCTTGGCGGTCTCGACCTCGACGACGCTCTGGTCGACGGTCACCGGGTCGCCGACCGCGACCTTCCACTCCAGGATCTCGGCCTCGGTCAGCCCCTCGCCGAGGTCGGGCAGCCGGAAGATCGTCGCGGCCGTCACGCGGCACCGTCCAGGTAGCGCGGGTCGGGCTCGTCGTCGCGCTGGAGCCGGTCGAGCGCGTCGAGGACGCGGTCGACGTTCGGCAGGTGGTGGCGCTCCAGCATCGGCGGCGGGTAGGGGATGTCGAACCCGGTCACGCGCAGCACCGGCGCCTGGAGGCTGTGGAAGCAGCGCTCCTGCACGCGGGCCGCGACCTCCGCGCCGACCCCCGCGAACCCGGCGGCCTCGCTGACGACGACGCAGCGTCCCGTCTTCCGGACGGACGCGACGACCGTGGCGTCGTCGAACGGGACGATCGTCCGCAGGTCGACGACCTCCAGGTCCCAGCCCTCGCCCGCGGCGGCCTCGGCGGCCTCCAGCGCCACCGGCACGCTCGGCCCGTAGGCGACGAGCGTCGCGTCGGCTCCCGGCCGCCGGATCGCGGCGCGGCCGAACGGCTCCGCGCGGGCGGGCAGCGCGACGTCCGCCTTCGACCAGTACAGCTTCTTCGGCTCCAGGAAGATGACGGGATCGGGGTCGTCGATGGCCTCCCGGAGCAGCGAGTACGCGTCCGCGACGGTCGCGGGGGTGACGACCTTCAGCCCCGGGGTGTGCGCGTAGTAGCCCTCGCTGGAATCGCAGTGGTGCTCGACGCCGCCGATTCCGCCCGCGTAGGGAATGCGGATGACCAGCGGCAGCCCGACCTGCCCGCGCGTGCGGTTGCGCGTCTTCGCGACATGGGACGCGATCTGCTCGAACGCCGGATAGGCGAACGCGTCGAACTGCATCTCCACGACGGGCCGGAACCCGCCCATCGCCATTCCGACGGCGAACCCGACGATTCCCGCCTCGGCGAGCGGGGTGTCGAAACAGCGGTCGTCGCCGAACTTGTCGGTCAGGCCGTCGGTGATGCGGAAGACCCCGCCGAGCGCGCCGACGTCCTCGCCGAACACGACGACCTGGTCGTCGCCGTCCATGGCGTCGCGGAGCGCGGCGTTGAGCGCCTGCGCCATCGTCATCGTCGTCATGACAGCGCTTCCTCTGCTTCGAGCTCGGTGCGCAGCAGCGCGCGCTGCTCGTCGAGCTGCGGGGTCGGCGTGCCGTAGACGTGGTCGAACATCCCGAGCGGGACGAGTTCGGGGTCGGCGTTCATCCGCTCGCGCAGCCGGGACGCGAACTCCTCCGCCTCCGCCTCGAACGCGGTCACGTCCTCGTCGGTGAGGAGGTCGCGGCGCCGCAGATGGGCCTCCAGCCGCGCGACCGGGTCGCGCCGCCGCCATTCCGCGGCCTCCGCGTCGGCCCTGTACCGGGACGGGTCGTCGGCGTTCGTGTGGGCCTCAAGCCGGTACGTGCACGCCTCCACGAGGAACGGTCCGTGACCGGACCGCGCGTGCTCGACGGCGGCACCGAGAACGGCCAGCACCGCGACCGGGTCGTTTCCGTCCACCCTTTCCGAACGCACCCCGTAACCGACGCCCTTGTGGGCGAGCGAAGGCGCGGCGGTCTGCCGGTCCAGTGGCACGGAGATGGCGTACTGGTTGTTCTGGACGAGGAACACGACCGGCGCCTTGAAGACGGCCGCGAAATTGAGCGCCTCGTGGAAGTCGCCCTCGCTGGTCGCGCCGTCGCCGACGCACGCGAGCGCGACCCGTCCCGTCCCCTTGCGGCGTTCGGCGTAGGCGAGGCCGGCCGCGTGGACGGACTGCGTCGCGAGCGGCGTGCACTGCGGCGCCGTGTGGTGCCGCTCCGGGTCGTACCCGCAGTGCGCGTTGCCGCGCAGCAGCGCGAGCACCTCGACGGGGTCGATGCCGCGCGCCACCAGCGCCATCGACTCCCGGTACGTGGGGAACAGCCAGTCGTCCTCGTTCAGCGCGAGCACCGCGCCGATCTGGCACGCCTCCTGCCCGTGGCTGGACGGATAGACCGCCAGCCGCCCCTGCTTGGTGAGCGCCGTGGCCTGGGCGTCGAACCGCCGTCCGATGACCATCTGACGGTACGCCCGGCGCAGCAGCGCCTCGTCCGGCGCCCGGTAGCGCTGCCGCCGCCGCACCGCCGCACCGGAATCGGTCAGGAACCGCACCGGCTCCGCCGAGGGGAGCAGCTCCTCGGCCGAGGGGGGTCGCCCCTCCGCCGAGGGGAGCGGCGCCTTCGGATGTGGACCCGCCATACGCCCCCACCTCCTCGTTTTTCCATCGGTGGTAGGAATATGAAACAGGTCGGCCATAGGTCTCAAGAGTCGGCCGGAATCCAGGACGACCGGCCCTCAAGCGGAGCACTCATGGACCATCTGTCGCCGGGGAGCACGGCCTCCCCGGTCCCACCGGGACGATCGGCGGCGGCCCTGGACGACGTCGACCGCGCGATCCTCCGCGAGCTGACCGCCGACGGCCGGCTGTCGATGCGCGCACTCGCCGAGCGGGTCAGCGTCTCCCGCTCCAACGTCTACGCACGCGTCGAACGCTTGATCGAGGAGGGGGTCATCGCCGGGTTCACCGCCCGCGTCGACCCCGTCCGCGCGGGCCTCGGCACCGCCGCGTACGTGCTGGTCAACATAGAGCAGAACTCGTGGCGCAAGGTGTCGGCGCAGCTCCGCGAGGTCCCCTACATCCAGCATCTGGCGTTCGTGGGCGGCGACGTCGACCTCGTCATGCTCGTCCGGACGCCCGACAACGCCTCCCTGCGCGACGTCGTGCTCGGCCGCATCCACGCGGTGGAGGGCGTCCGCTCCACCCGGACCTGGCTGATCTTCGACGAGACGCCGACCCCGCACCACCACTGACCGGCGAAAAAGGGAATGGACACGTCCGGTACGGAGCGGGGCCGTACCGGACGTGTCCGGGGACGTTGCCAGACTCGACCGCCTGCCGGCGGGGTTTCGGTGGCGGTCACGGGCGAGAGCCCTGGGACGTCCCTTCTCGGAGGGCTGTTCAGTCTCCGGCGCGATCGCGCCGGAAGGGGATCAGCAGGCCGGCTCGCCGCTCTGCGCGGGAACGCTCACGGCGCTCCAGGCCGACTTGACCGCGTTGCACTCCGTCGAGGAACCGGCGAACAGTTCCTTCGCGGCCTGGACGGTCGCGACCCGCGCGCGGGCGTGGGTCCAGGCGCTCACCTTGCGGTTGAGGCCGCCCATGAAGATCTGGCCGGCCTTCTGGATGCCGATCCCGGTGACCTTGGAGTTGTTGCAGGTCGGGCTCGTCGGGTTGCCGTTGGTCGGGTTCGAGCCCTCGGCCAGCAGGTAGAACCAGTGGTTCTGCGGCCCGGCGGCCTTGTGCACTTCCGTCCTCGGAATGGAGGAGGAGTAGCAGTTGGGGTCGCTCTTCGCACCCGGGTTGTACATGTTGCGGATCGGGCCCTGGCCGACCAGGTCGACCTCCTCGCCCACGAGGTAGTCGGGCGGGTCGTACTGGGCGGGCTCGTTGATGTAGTGCTCGGTCAGCGCGCCGAAGATGTCGCCGGCCGACTCGTTCAGTCCACCCTTCTCGTTACCGCCGCCGCTGTCACCGCCGGGGGTGGTGGTGAAGATCGCGTGGCCGTTCTCGTGGCCCACGACGTCGACCGAGGTCGCCTGCTTGTTGTTGGCCTGGTTGTGGCCGAAGTTGGTGTAGCTGCCGTTCCAGTAGGCGTTGACATCGCTCAGGCCGACGCGGGAGGGGAATCCGCGCCCGTTGCCATTGGTGCCGTTGCGGCCGAGCCATGCCTTGAGCATGTCCCATTCCTTCTGGACCGCGTACAGCACGTCCACGCACGCGGTCTCCAGGTTGGTGCCGCTGCCGTTGCCCCAGGCACTGTCGGTGCCCGTGTACGCGGAACCGCCCTGGCCGCCGCACTGGTGGCCGGGGCGCGACGGGTCGGTCATCGACGTCGCCGCCGTGCTCAGGTCGACCGTGCCGTGGTAGTTGCTCTGGTCGTCGGCGGCGTCGCGGACCTCGTCCCAGGTCTTGACGACCTTGCCGGACCTGGCGTCGACCATCACGTGCAGCTTGGTCTCGGCGCGCTTCTGGTGGCCGCTGACGACCGTCTCGTAGACCAGGCGTCCCG
Organism: Actinomadura terrae; assembly: GCF_022751215.1. Lineage (GTDB taxonomy): Bacteria > Actinomycetota > Actinomycetes > Streptosporangiales > Streptosporangiaceae > Spirillospora > Spirillospora terrae. The sequence goes on from NZ_JAICDG010000005.1 coordinate 39,784, forward strand.
AGCCCTCGGCCAGCACCGTGAGGCGGGGCGAGGAGACCGTGGAGACCTTGGAGACCTTGGCGCGCGAGACCCGCGCGGCCTGGGCGGCCGTGACGGTCGCCTTCGTCCCCACGTTGAGCGCCTCGGTCTGGTTGACCGACGTGCTCAGCACACCGCCGGACGCGTTGGTCGTCACGACGAAGTCGCCGCCGTACACCGGCAGGCCGTCGTAGGTGCGCTGGTATTCCACGTGCTGGAGCCCGCGCAGGCCGGACGTCACGTTCGTCCGGAAGATCTTGTCCTTGGGCGCGGCCTTGAACGCCGCGGGCTGGGACACGACGAAGGTGTCGGCCGACGCGGCGGCCAGGGAGCGCGGGTCCGGCTTGGCCGCCTTCGCGGTACCGGCGGTCGCTCCTGTGGCGGGGGCGGACATCGCCACGGCGAGGCCGACGGCCAGTGCCGTCGCCCCGAACGCGGTCTGGTGTCTCACAGGGGTGCTCCTTTTCACGGGCCCGCCATCCGAGGACGCGCGGAGCCGGTGCGTGGGAGCGCTCCGCCGCGTCCTTGTCCGCCGGGCGAGGACTGGGGACGTGCAGCTCATCCGAATGAGCTGTCCCGAAGTGCACCCCGCCGCACCGGAACGTGTCAATGCATTCAACGGGACACGAATTTTCACAGATGTGAAAATGAATGAGAAATAAAGTTGATCAATACGCTGAGCAGCGGTCAAACCCGAATGCCGTATTCAGTCCCCGCGAAATACCGCGGGTCGCCCCCCGCGGCGAAGCGGAATTCCCACGAGAGTCGCTCAGCGTCCTCGCGCGGTCACACCCACCGGGGTCATGCCCGTTCGAGTTCCCGCAGGTAATCGGCCAGCCCGGGGACGGTCGGCAGCACGCTCGGAGCGACGCTCCGCCGGATCAGCCCGGCCTCCTCGTCCTCGCGCTGCCCTTCGAGGACGAGGACGACGAACCCGGGCGGCAGCGAGCCGTGAATGCCGCCCCGGCGCGCCGCCTCGGTCATCGATTTGCAGACCTCCGCCAGCGCGTTGTCGTGCGCTTTCTCCAGCTCGCCCATGGCCGCGTCGCGCTCGGCCTCGCCGGTGGCGGGCACCAGGTATTCGTCGGTGAGACGGCGGTACCACGGTGCCATCTCCTCGGCGGGCGGCGCGTCCCACCGCCACTCCGGCGGGACGAATCGCGTCGAGTAGCCGTGGTCCTCGCGCACCGCCGACTCGGCGTTCACGGCCAAGGCGGACGGGAGGATCTGCTCGCCGTCCAGATAGGAGAGATGGAACGCCGCGGCGTACAGCGACTCCTCTGGATTGGCCGCCGCGAGGCCCGCCACGATGCGGCATCCGCTGTCATGCCAGGCGTCCTGGAAGGCGCTCCAATCCATCCCCGCGCACTCCCAAGATCGAAAAGGGCCTTCGCCCCGGAGCCGACGAGGGGACTTGAACCCCTAACCTTCTGTTTACAAGACAGATGCTCTGCCAATTGAGCTACGTCGGCACGTTCGACGTGCATCGTAGTCGACTCGGCGGGGCGCTCGCTCGCGGGTTCCCGGGTGAGCATGGGCGGGGATGGGGAAGTGACTCCTGGGGACGTCCTCGCGGGGGGCGGGGACACGCGGCCGGTCACGGGTCGCGGTGCGGGACTAGGGGGACCCATGAAGCTCTACGCGCTGAACATGTTCCAGCCGGAGGGGGAGCAGCCACCACCCGACTTCCTGATGGGGGTGATGACGGAGTTGGCGGGGATCAGGCGGGAGTTGGAGGCGGCGGAGGCGTGGGTGTTCGGGGGCGGGCTGTACCCGCCGGAGACCAGTACGGTCGTCCGCGCCGAGGAGGAGCAGGTGATCGCCACGGACGGACCGTACGTCGAGGCCCCCGAGTACCTCGGCGGGATCACGATCATCCAGGTCGAGGACCTGGACGCGGCACTGTGGTGGGCGGCGCGGTACGCGCAGGTGACACGGCTTCCGATCGAGGTGCGGCCGTTCCGGGTGACGGCGTGACCGGCACGGCCGGTGTGACCGGAATGGGCGGTGTGACCGCCACGGCCGGGGCCGGGGTCTGGCGGCGGCCGAGGGCCTGCCCGGCGACCAGGGCGCCGAGCGCGATCGTGAAGCCGAGCGCCTGCCCGGCGGTGAGGGTCTCGTCGAGGATGATCAGGCCGGCGAGGGTCGCGACCATCGGGTTCGTGAGGCCGAGGAGGGAGATGGAGGTCGGCGCGAGCCGTCCGATCCCGCGGAACCACAGCGCGTACGCGGTGCCGGTGCCGATGGCGCCGATGTAGGTGAAGCCGATGACGTTCTCGCCGGTGACCGTCGGCGGGAGGCCCTCGAACACGAGCAGGAACGGCACGATCAGGAGCCCGCCGACCGTGAGCTGCCAGCCGGTCATCACCAGCGGCGACTCGGGGCTGCCCCACTTCTTGGCGAGCACGATCGCCACCGCCATCATCGAGGTCGCGACGAGCATGGCGGCGATGCCGAGCGGGTCGAGCCGGGCATCGGCCGACAGCGTCAGCAGCGCGACGCCGCCCGTCCCGACCAGCGCGGAGACCAGGACGGTGCGGCCGGGCCTGACCCGCAGGATCGGCAGCGACAGCAGCGCCACGACCAGCGGCTGGACGGAGGCGATCGTGGCCGCGACCCCGCCGGGCAGCCGGTAGGCGGCGAAGAACAGCAGGGGGAAGAACGCGCCGAAGTTGAGGACGCCGAGCACGGCGGCCTTCCACCACCACTCCCCCTTGGGCAGGCGGCGGTTCACGGCGAGCAGCACGAGCCCGGCGGGCAGGGCGCGCATCGTGGCGGCGAGCCAGGGACGGTCGTCCGGGAGGAGCGTGGTGGTCGTGACGTAGGTGGTACCCCAGCTCGCCGGGGCGAGGGCGGCGAGCGCGAGGTCGCCGAGGTAGCGGCCCCGCGGCCCCCCGGGGGCCGGGACGGCGGTCATCGGATCAACCCCTCACGGTTAATAATCTCAATGTTGAGCCAAAATCAGCTACATCGACGTCAAGTCTCTGAACGTTGAGATTATTTCCGCTGCGGAGCGTGAGGGGTCTCCAGCCGTCAGGCGCGCAGGCGGCTGACCTCGTAGAGCGCGATGCCCGCCGCGACACCCGCGTTGAGGGACTCGGCCCGGCCCGGCATCGGGATCGTGACGAGCAGGTCGCAGGTGTCGGCGACCAGCCGTCCGAGGCCCTTGCCCTCCGAGCCGACGACCAGCACGAACGGGCCGGACGCGACCTCCAGGTCCGCGACCGCGACGCCGCCCTCGGCGTCCAGGCCCGCGACGAAGCAGCCCGCCTTCTGGTAGGCCTTCAGCTGCCGGGACAGGTTCGTGGCCCGCGCGACCGGGAGCGTCGCGAGCGTCCCGGCGGACGCCTTCCACGCGCCCGCGCTGACCCCGGCGGCGCGCCGCTCGGGCACGACGACGCCGGACGCGCCGAACGCGGCGGCGGAGCGGACGATCGCGCCGAGGTTGCGCGGGTCGGTGATCCCGTCCACCGCGACGATCAGCGGGGACGTGCCGGTCAGCAGGTCGTCGGGGTGCGCGTAGCGGTACGGCTTGACCTGGAGCGCGATGCCCTGGTGGACGGCGCCGTCGGTGAGCCGGTCGAGCTCGTTCTTGCCCGTCTCCAGCAGCGGGATCCGGCGGTCGGCGGCGAGCTGGATCGACTCGCGGACCCGCTCGTCGGTGCCGGAGGTGACGTACAGGGCGCTGCCCGGGACGCGCGCGCGCAGCGCCTCGACCACCGGGTTGCGCCCGGTGACCAGCTCGGGGACCTCGCCGTTCGCGCGGCGGGCACCGGCCGGACGGCTCGGACGCTGCGGCTCGGCGGCCGCGGCGCGCCCGCGCGGGCCGACCGTCGAGGTCCCGGTCCGCTTGGCGCTCTTGACCGCGCGGGCCTTCTGGCGCTTGCCGTGCCAGTGCCTGTCCTCGGCCTTGGGAGTGGGTCCCTTGCCCTTGCGCTTGGCCATGTCGGTACGCCCCTCGCGACGGTTGCGGCTCGCTCGCCCTCGTGGCGGGGCGACTCAGATTTCGGGGCGGCAGTGCGTGCTCACGCCCTCGACCGTCCGATTTTACCCGTGGCCCGGCACGCCTCGCGCCCTACGCGGCGGCCGGGCCGGGGAGGTGCCGGGGAGGTCAGCCCCGCTTCAGTTCCCAGCGGGCGCCGTGCGGGGTGTCCTCGACGACGACGCCCGCCTCGGCGAGGCTGTCGCGGATGGCGTCGGCGGCACCGTAGTCCTTGCGGGCGCGGGCGGCCTGCCGCTGTTCGAGCGCGACGGCGACCAGCGCGTCCACGACGGGACGCAGGTCGTCGCCGCCGGTCTGGCTCCACTGGGCCGACAGCGGGTCGAGGCCGAGGACGTCGGCCATCGCCCGCACGCACGCCAGCCGCGCCCGGACCACGGCCTCGTCACCGGACGCGAGCGCGCTGTTGCCCTCCCGGACGGTCTCGTGCAGGGTCGCGAGCGCCTGCGGGACGCCGAGATCGTCGTCCAGCGCCGCCGCGAACGGGGCGGGCACCTGGCTCGGCACGGTGCCGGGGCCGACGACCTCGGCGGCGCGCGTGACGAACCCCTCGATGCGCTGGTAGGCGGAGACGGCCTCGACCAGCGCGGCGTCGGTGTAGTCCATCAGCGAGCGGTAGTGCGCGGCGGCCAGGTAGTAGCGCACCTCGGCGGGACGGGCCTTGCCGAGCAGGTCGGGCAGCGAGACGACGTTGCCGACGGACTTGCTCATCTTCTCGCCGTCCACCGTGAGCAGCCCGTTGTGCAGCCAGTAGCGCGCGAAGCCGTCCCCGGCCGCGCGCGACTGCGCGATCTCGTTCTCGTGGTGCGGGAAGATCAGGTCGACGCCGCCGCCGTGGATGTCGAACTCGGCCCCGAGGTAGCGGGTGGACATCGCCGAGCACTCCAGGTGCCAGCCGGGACGTCCCGGCCCCCACGGCGTCTCCCAGAACGGCTCGCCCGGCTTGGCGCCCTTCCACAGCGCGAAGTCGCGGGCGTCGCGCTTGCAGTCCTCGTTGGGGGTGTCGCCGGCGGAGCGCATGTTCTCCAGCCGCTGGTTGGACAGCGACCCGTACTCCTCCGCCCACGACTTCACGTCGAAGTAGACGTCGCCGCCCGCCGCGTAGGCGTGGCCGCGCTCGATCAGCCGCCGCATCAGCACGATCATGTCGGGGACGTGCCCGGTGGCGCGCGGCTCTATCGTCGGCGGCACGCAGCCGAGCACGTCGTAGCCCTGGGTGAACGCCCGCTGGTTGCCCTCGGCGATCGCGAACCACGGGACGCCCCGCTCGGCCGCCACCGCGAGGATCTTGTCGTCGATGTCGGTGACGTTGCGGACCGCCGTCACCTCGTAGCCGGACGAGCGGAGCCAGCGCAGCAGCACGTCGTAGATGACGCCCGAGCGCAGATGCCCGATATGGGGGGTGGACTGCGGCGTCGCACCACACACGTACATCCCCACGCGGCCCTCTTCCAGGGGCTCGAACGCACGGACGCTACGGGTGCCGGTGTCGTACAGTCGCAGGCTCACCCGATTAGATTATTGGATGACCGCGAGCCCCGCTCGGCGCTCCGTGACAAGCTCCTGGTAGGCACTCAGCCGCCCGCCGGGGCGAAGAGGGCGTTCAGCCTGGTCGCGAACGCCGCGGCCTCGGTTCCGAAGCCGCCGTGGTCGCCGGGCCAGGTCTCGGCCTTCGTCCCGAGGCGGTCGGCGGCGACGTGCGCGGCCCGATGGGCGGGCTGCCCCGCCGACGCCTCCCCCGCGACCAGCACGATCCGCACGCCGGACGAGCGCAGCGCCGCCTCGTCCAGCGGGGCGCGGACGAACGGCGACAGCTCGTAGGGGAAGAAGACGTCGGCGTTCTTCTGGAAGCGCGCGAACATCTCCAGCGTCTCGGCGTCGGGCTCCTGCGGCGGCCCGGCCTCCGCCTCCTGGGGCGCGGCGTCGGGTGCGGCGTCGCCTTCCGGGCCGCTCGTCAGGGCGCCGAACCTGGCCATGGCGGCGGCCGAGCCGCTCTCCGCGTAGACGTCCTTCACCTCGTGGACGACCGACCGCCAGTGCTGGGCGTCCGGCAGCAGCGTGAAGAGCGGCGGCTCGTGCGCGACGACCGTCCGGACCTGCTCGGGGTGCCGCGCGGCCAGTCCGAGCGCGATGATCGCGCCGGCGCTGTTCCCGAACACGTGGGCGGGCCCGCCCCCGACCTCGCGGAGGATGCGGGACGCGTCGTCCACGTGGTCCTCGACGCGCTGCGGCTCCGGGACGCCGTCGAGGGGGCTGCGCGAGTTGCCGCGCCGGTCATAGGTGACGACGGTGTACCGGTCGGCGAGCAGCCCCGCGAGCTCCGCGTAACCTGCGGCGTCGTAGATGCTTCCGCATATAAGGAGCAGCACGGGGTTTTTCCGGGGGGCGTGGGGGGTCGTCCCCCCACCGGGGAGCTGCCCGGTGCCGCGCACTTCGTAGTGCAGGGTGGCGCCGGGGACCTTCAGCGTCCGCACGTCCATGATCATTCCGTTCCGTTCAGGCCCGCCGCGCGGGATTCCAGGTAGCGCTTCTCGGGCAGGCTCGTCGTCGTGCGCGCGGCGGCCCGGTACGCCTCGCGCGCGGCGCCGGTGTCCCCGGCCCGCTCCAGCAGGTGGGCCCGGACGGCGTCGAGCCGGTGATGGCCGCGCACGCGCTCGTCGTCGTCCAGCGTCGCCAGCAGGTCGAGGCCGGCGCGCGGGCCGCGCACCATCGCCAGCGCCACCGCCTCGTTCAGCGTGACCATGGGGTTCGGCGCGATGCGGGCGAGCAGCCGGTAGAGCGAGAGGATCTGCGGCCAGTCGGTGTCCTCGGGACGCGCCGCCTCCGCGTGCACGGCCGCGATCGCGGCCTGCAACTGGTAGGGGCCCGGGGGCGACCAGGTGAGGGCGTCGGTGATCAGCGCCGTGCCCTCGGTGATGGCGGCGGCGTCCCAGCGCGTCCGGTCCTGCTCGGTGAGCGGGATCAGCAGGCCGCCGGGCCCGGTGCGCGCGGCGCGGCGGGCGTCGGTCAGCAGCATCAGCGCGAGCAGGCCGGTGACCTCGCCGTCGCCGTCCAGCAGCCCGTGCAGGGCGCGGGTCAGCCGGATCGCCTCGGCGGTGAGGTCGGCGCGGTGCAGGTCGGGCCCGCTGGAGGCCGTGTACCCCTCGTTGAAGATCAGGTAGAGGACGTGCAGGACGGCCCGCAGCCGCTCCGCGCGCTCCCCGGCGGGCGGCATCCCGAACCGCGCGCCGGTGGCCTTGATCTTCTGCTTGGCCCGGCTGATCCGCTGGCCCATCGTCGTCTCGGGCATTAGGAACGCGCGCGCGATCTGCGCGGTGGTGAGCCCGCCGACGGCGCGGAGCGTCAGTGCCACCTGTGAGGACGGGGACAGCGCGGGATGGCAGCACAGGAACAGCAGCGTCAGCGTGTCGTCGTGGTCGCCGGGCTGGTCCGCGCCCGGTTCGGGCGCGGCGGCCGTGGCGGCGGGGTCCCACGCGGCCACGGCGGCCTCGCGGTCGCGTCGCGCGCTCTCGCTGCGCCACTGGTCGGTGAGCCGCCGGGTCGCGACGGTCAGCAGCCAGCCGCGCGGCTTCTCCGGCACGCCCTCCTCCGGCCACTGGAGCGCGGCGGCGAGCAGCGCCTCCTGCACGGCGTCCTCACAGGCGTCGAACGCCCCGTGCCGCCGGACGAGCGTGCCGAGAACCTGCGGCGCCAGCTCCCGCAGCAGATCCTCGACACCCCCTGACCCGATTCCGTGTGAGAACGCGTCCCCCGACTCCTCCGGAAACTGACCCGCTCCTTGGGCGCGAACGTCCTCCCGCTCCCCCGGGGAGGCACCCGTCCCCTGCAAGCGGGCGTCCTCCTGCTCCTCCTGGGTTGGACCGGTTCCTTGGGCACGGGCGTCCCCCCGCTCCTCTGGGGACGGCCCGCTCCCCTGCGAGGGGTCGGTTTCGCGCTCGTTCTGGGCCGGGTCGGTCACATTTCCGTCCCGGCGGCGTCCAGGACGGCGCGTACCTCCATGCGGCCGCCGTACCGGATGTCCGGCCAGCGCGAGGCGATCTCGACGGCGCGCTCCAGCGTGTCGGTGTCGACGGTGAGGTATCCGGCGAGGTGCTCCTTCGCCTCGAGGAACGGGCCGTCGGTCACGGCGGGCAGGCCGTCGCGCTCCCGGACGACCTTCGTCTGCGACGGGTCGGCCAGCCCCTCGCCGCCCACGAGCTCGCCCCGCCCGTCCAGCTCCTTCATGATCGAATCGACCTCGGCGAACAGGTCCTGGCGCTCGGACTCGGTCAGCTCCTCCACGAACCCGGGCCGGTTGAAGATCAGCAGCATGTACTTCACGTCGTCTCCCTCGTTTCTAACGTTGTCAGGCGTCGCCGGGCGCCCCCGAGGGGCCGCCCGGATGGGCCGGACCGAACGATGCCGTCCCGGATGGCCGGGCCGCACATGGGGATCGGAGCCGTTCGGCCGTTCTCGACGTCCCCCGCGAAGTTTTCCCGAAAAACTAGCGATGGCCCTCGTTCAGCGCCTTGACCTGCGAGCACAGGGCGGTGAACACGAGCGCGTCCGGCATGTGGCCCGCGATCGCGGCGAGCGCCGTCCGCTCGCCGCGCGTGCGGACCGCCACCACGCCGTTCTCGATCACGACGTCGCGGACGGCGTGCCACGGCACCCGCTCGCCCTCCTTGCCGACGCCCTCCAGGTCGACGGTGAACGGGTCGAGGCGCACCTCGTCGCCCGCCTTCACCGCCGCCAGATGGCGCGGGACCTGCCGGGACGTGACCTCCGCCGCCACCGCCTCGCCGAGGTCGGCGAGATCCGGCAGCTCCTCCCCGAACCGCAGGACGCGGCCGTCCTCGGCGAGGAGGGTCAGGCCCCAGCGCGTCCGCCGCCCCTCCCGGACGCCGGACAGGGTGACCGAGACGAGCTCGTCCCAGGTGTAGGAGAGGTCCCCGTCCGGGCCGCCGCCGACCGCGAGACCGCCGGTGAACAGGCTCACCACCCGGTTGCCGTGGCGCAGCGCCGCGCCCCTGACCACCGGCGCGGCGACGAACGCGCAGGCCGCCGCCAGCAGCGCGGCCGGGACGCCGAGCCACCACACCCCGGCGGCCGTGAACACGATCGCCGCCGCGAGGAGCATCACCGCCACCGCCCCCAGCAGGAGCAGCCACCCCACGGCGCGCCGGTAACCGCCCCGGCCGTCGAAGGCCCGCTCGAACTCCCCGAGCCGCTCCGGCGCGTCGTCCGCCCGCTCGGCCTCGTCTCTTCCCACCCCTGGTGGCTCCGTGTCGTCTCGTCTCATCCGGTGGCGCGCGCCCACGTCCACGCGTACTCGGGGTCCTCACAGCGCCGCGCCGCCGCGCCGAGCCGCAGCGGACGGAAGGTGTCGATCATGACGGCCTGCTCGGCCGAGGTGTCAAGGCCCTGCCGTACCCCTTCGATCACCGCCTCCACCGCGCCCGGCTGCGGACCATGAGTAAAGCCGGACGGATGCAGAGAAATCGACCCGATACCGATGCCCGACCCCTTGCGCGCGGAGTAGTCACCGCCCACATAGAACATCATTTCGTCGCTATCCACATTGTGGTGGTTGTACGGGATCGGCACCGCATCATCGTCGAAGTCCAGCGGTCTCGGACAGAACGAGCAGACCACGAAGCCGGGCCCCTCGAACGTCTGGTGGACGGGCGGCGGCGCGTGCGTCCGCTTCACGACGGGCTCGAAGTCGTCGATCGAGAAGGCGTAGGGGTAGAGGCAGCCGTCCCAGCCGACCACGTCGAACGGGTGGTGCAGGTAGGTCAGCCGCGACAGGCCGTCCCGGGTGCGGACGAGGACCGGCGTCTCCCCGCCCTCCACCAGCATCGGCTCCAGCGGGCCGCGCAGGTCGCGTTCGCTGTAGGGGGCGTGCTCCAGGAACTGCCCGTACTGCGACAGGTAGCGCTTCGGCGGCCGGATATGCCCCCGGGCTTCGACCACCAGGGCCTTCAACGGTCCTTCCGGCAGCCAGCGGTGGATCGTCCCCGTCGGAATGACCACGTAGTCGCCTTCGGACACGTCCAGCACGCCGTAGGTCGTCTCCACCCGGGCGCGCCCGGTCTGGACGTACACGACTTCCGATCCGACCGAATTGCGGTACAACTCGCTCGGGCCGCCCGTACCGTCCGTCGCGGCGAAGGAGATCTGGACGTCCTGGTTACCGAACAGCACCTGGCGTCCGAGAACGAGGTCGTCTCCCTCAGGAAGATCCTGGGTGCGATAGGCGCGCGGTCGCAGAGGGAAGTTCGGCGCCAGGCCCGCCTCCTCGGGCAGCACACCCTCGCTCCTGGTGATCGCCGTCGGCGAGTGCCGGTGGTACAGCAGGCTCGAATCGGACGAGAATCCCTCCTCGCCCATCAACTCCTCCGCGTACAGGCCACCGTCCGGACGGCGGAACTGCACGTGACGCTTGCGCGGAATCTCTCCCACGACCCTGTAGTAAGGCACCGTCGCCTCCTCCCGGGACGTCGCCGATCCAGGCTCCCGCCGCTCTCCGGACGGCGGTTCGGTCACCCACCCCTTGCCTCCATACCGTACGTCTCTACCCTTAACGCACACATGACGCCGCTGATCACGTTGAAGTTGGGGTTAACCCCCCCTGGGGCTGGCTAATGTCGCTGTGGGGACGACCTTGGAGTCCCCGCACGCGTCACTCCCCGGAACGAGAGCCATGCCATCTGATCCCACCCGCCCCGGTGCTCCCCGCTACACGCCGGTGCAGCGGCGGCTGCTCACCGCGACCGCCGGTCTCGTCGTCGCCGCGCTCGCGGGCGGCGCCTACGTGCTGACCTACGACCTGCTGCGCGACCTCGCGATCGAGGGGCGGGCGAGCCGCCGCTGGGCGCCGATCTACCCCGCGATGACCGACGCGCTGACCGCGATGACGATCCTCTCGCTGGTCATCACCCGGAACGCCCTCTGGTGGACCCGGCTCCTGCGCTGGACGCTGCTGCTCGTGCTCGTCGCGGGGGTCGCGGCGATCTCCGTCCAGCACTCGCTGCGCGGTTTCGACAAGCTCTCCGACGACCCGCTGCGGGTGGGCGTCGCGGTGGCGCCGCACGTCATGCTGGTGATCGCGCTGTGGCTCTGGCTGACGATGTTCAAGCAGATCAGGACGGCCCGGCCGGCCGCCGGGGAGCCGGAGCCGCTGGACGGCCAGCGCGGCCACGTGAAGGTCATCGAGCCCGCGCCGAGCGCCCGCCCCGCCCTCGAATCACGACCGGAGATCGACGCGCCGCCCGAGCTGGAGTCGCGACCCGAACTCGGGGCGCCCGCCGAGCCGGAACCATGGCAGGAACCGGAGCCGCGGGATGCACCGGAACCGCGGGATGCACCGGAACCGCGGGATGAGCCGGAACCGCGGGATGAGCCGGACGCCGCGCCCGAGCCCGAGCACGACCACATCCCGAGCCTCGGCCCGCTGGCGATCGGCCCGCCCGCCACGCTCCCCACCGACGTCGAGCTGGTGCGGGACCCGGCCAAGGCGCCGGAGAAGGAGCAAAGGTCCGCCCGGACGACCCGTCCCGACCTGGTCATGCCGAACCCCCGCGCGGCGGAGGGCGAGGAGTACGACCCCCCGCCCGCCGACCGCGCCGAGGACCCCGACGCCGACGACGACCGGGAGCAGCGCCCCCGCACCGCCGACGAATCCGGCGAACTGCCGATCTTGAACTGGAATCCGCCGCCGTCCGGCAGCTTCCGCAGTTCGCCCGTCCCGCCCGCCGAGTAATCGCGCGCCTTTTCACGGCCTTTGCTGGTCTTTGTGGTCGTACTGTCGGCCGGTCCCGGACGGATCCGGAGGCTCCCGGGCAGATCAGAAGCCCGGACACCGGGGAAGGTACCTCTCCATGACGACCGTTACGTGGGTTGAGGTCAACGAGGAGGCCGGCTTCGGCGTGGAGAACCTGCCCTACGGGGTGTTCTCGCGGCCGGGGGAACTGCCCCGCGTGGGCGTCGCCATCGGGGAGCGCGTCCTCGACCTGGCCGGGCTGTCGGCCGCCGGGCTGGTCGACGACCGGCGCTGCTTCGCGTCGGGATCGCTGAACGCCTTCATGGTGGCGGGCCCCGCGTCGTGGCGGGCCAACCGCACCCGCCTCGTCGAGCTGCTGACCGACGAGGCGCACCGGCCCGAGGTCGAGCCGCACCTGATCCCCGTCGCGGACGTCAAGCTGCTGCGCCCCTTCGAGGTCGCCGACTACGCCGACTTCTACTCCTCCGAGCACCACGCCTCGAACGTCGGCCGGATCTTCCGCCCGAACAGCGACTCGCTGATGGCGAACTGGAAGCGGCTGCCGATCGCCTACCACGGCCGCGCGGGCACGGTGTACCCGTCCGGGACGCCGATCATCCGGCCGTCCGGGCAGCGCAGGACGCCCGGCGAGGCGGAGCCGTCGTTCGGCCCGACCCTCCAGCTGGACTTCGAGGCCGAGGTCGGGTTCGTCGCCGGGGTGCCCTCCCCGGCCGGACGCGGCGTCCCGACCTCGGCGTTCCGCGACCACGTGTTCGGGTTCGTCCTGGTGAACGACTGGAGCGCGCGCGACATCCAGAACTGGGAGTCGCGGCCGCTGGGCCCCTTCCTGAGCAAGTCGTTCGCGACGTCGATCTCGCCGTGGGTGGTGCCGGTCGCGGCGCTGGAGCCCGCGCGCGTGACGCCGCCCGTCCAGGACCCGGCGCCCCTCCCCTACCTGCGCTGCGACGAGCCGTGGGGCCTCGACCTGCATCTGGAGGTCCTGATCAACGGGCAGGTCGCGGCCCGCCCGCCGTTCGCGTCGATGTACTGGACGGCTCCGCAGCAGCTCGCACACGCCACCGTGAACGGCGCGCCGCTGCGCACCGGCGACCTGTTCGCGTCCGGCACGGTCTCCGGGCCCGAGCGGCACCAGCGCGGCTGCCTCCTCGAACTGTCGTGGAACGGCCGCGAGCCCGTGGTGCTGGACGACGGCACCAAGCGCACGTTCCTTGAGGACGGCGACACGGTCACGATCCGCGCGAAGGCCCCCGGCGCGTCCGGCTCCCGGATCTCGTTCGGCGAGGTCACCGGCACCGTCCACCCCACAGTGTTGTGAATAAGTCCCGGCTGTATTTATTAAGTCCCGGCCCACGTCCCTCGCCTGGCGGCTCGGGACGTGACCGTGCCTTTGCGGGCGCGGAATCGCTTCGCGATCTTCCCGGAGGGGCTCGCCTCCGGCATCGCCCCACCGCTCAGTTAGCGCGCCCGCGTGACGGCTGAGGTCGTTAGGCGGCGCTCCGCACGGGCCGTGACCGCCAGCGCGACGCCGGTCATCCCGGCGAGGACGCCCCACACCGGGACGAAGCTGCCGGTGGTGTCCCTCAGCAGCCCCAGCAGGGGCGGCGAGAGGATGATCGCGATCTGGTTCACCGACATGGCCAGCCCCAGCGCGAAGCCCGTCTTGCCCGGCGGCGCCGACTCGGCGACATAGGCGACCCAGGGGCCGTACCAGCCGTATCCGAAGAACCCCAGCCAGACGAACAGCAGGCAGGCCGCGGGCGCCGTCCGGCCGAGGGGCGTGACCAGCGCCGCCATCCCCGCGACGACGGCGACCATGCAGATCATGACCGACGCGTAGCGCCCGGACCCGCCGCGGTCGCTCCAGGCCGCCATGCAGATCCGTCCGGCCACGCCCGCCCCCTGCGCCGCCACCAGGACGAGCGCCGCCGCGCCCGCGCCGAGCGCCGTCACGTCGTGGAGGTACAGCACGGTCAGGACGAGGATGCCGCTCTGCACCGAGATCAGGCTCGTCCCGGACAGCATGATCTTCACCATCGACGGCTCGCGCAGCATCCGCACCCGCGCGCCGAACGAGACCCGCTCACCCCGGGGGACGTCCGGCATGGGCGGCGCCCGGTAGAACCCCATGAAGACGACGGCGCCCGTGAGCGCGACAAGGCCACCGGCCACGAGCGACGTCCGCCACCCGTAGGCGTCGGCGATCAGGGGCATCACCGCCGCGGCGAGCGCCCCGCCCAGCGGCAGCCCGGCCTGGCGCAGCCCCATCGCTAGCCCGCGCTGCGACGCGTCGAACCAGGACGCGACCGCCTTGCTGCCGCCGGGCTGGGCGGTGCTGTAGCCCGCGCCGACGACCAGCAGGACGCCGAGCAGCGCCGCGTATCCCGGCGCGAGGCTGCCCGCGCCCAGCGCCGCCGCGACCACGCACGCCCCCGCGCCGACGACCCAGCGCTCGCTGTAGCGGTCCAGCAGCTCGCCCGCCACCACCAGCCCCACCAGCGGGACGAACTGGGCCGCCGACAGCAGCAGCCCCAGCTCCGCCGTGCTCAGATCCAGGTCCCGCTGGAGGCCGATGCCCATCGCCCCGATGCCCTGCACGAAGAAGCTGGACGCGGCCTGCGCGAACGTGGCGATGCCGAGAACGACCCACCGGTAGGTCACGGACGCCAGTACAGCGCCGGGTCGGGATGGTCGGTGAAGCCGAGATCGCGGTAGAGCGGCGCACCGTCGTGCGACGCGAACAGGTCCACGCGGGCGACGTCGCGCTCCCGGAACCAGTCGAGCAGCGCCCCCATGATCGCCCGGCTGTACCCGCGCCGCCGGTACTCCGGGACGGTGACGACGCCCACCACGTGCCCGACCCGGCCGTTCCGCGAGTGCGGGCCGGGGAACCACTGCTCGATCGTGCCGATGCCGCACGCGGCGAGGCCGTCGTCACCGTCGATGACGAGGATGTGCGCGTCGTCGTCGGCCAGCTTCTCCTTCATGACGCGCGCCAGCGCCACCAGCCACTCGTCGTCGCCGTCGGAGGGGTTGAAGTACTCACCGCCGAGGTTCTCGAACAGCATCGCCCGCAGGCGCATCAGCTCCGGAACGTCGTCCTCGGTCGCGCGCCGCACCGCGTTCGTCCTGCTCACAGGGTTTGTCATGGACATAGCATGATGTAATGGGCTTATGCACCTCAACCCTTACGGAGAGGACGCCGTCAACCTGGCCGCGGATCTGGCCAACCGGCGTCCGGCGAGCCCCGGCGAACTCGCGGACCGCTGCCGCGCCGCCGGTCTCCTGCTGGACGGCCCCGCCACAGCGGACGACCTCGACCGCGTCCACACCGCCCTGGACGCCTGGGAGAAGGTCGTCGACGCGACCGACGAGCACGAACGCGCCGACCTGCTCAACCGGATCCTGGCGGCCTCGGCCTCCTACCCCCGGCTGACCGACCACGGCGGCGCCGGCTGGCACCTGCACTACCGCGACGAGCACCAGACGCTCGGCTCGCTGCTGTCGTCGCTCATCTCCGTCGGCACGGCCCTGCACCTGGTCGGACGCGGCATGCACCGGCTCCGCCGCTGCGCGGTCACCGAATGCACCACGATCTTCGCCGACACCACCCGCACCGGCCGCCGCCGCTACTGCTCGCAGCGCTGCTCCAACCGCGACGCCGTCCGCCGCCACCGCTCCCGCACTGTGTGAGTCAAGTCCCGGCCCAAGGCACTCGCCTGGCGGCGCGTGCCTTGACCGTGCCTTGGCGGGCGCGGAATCGCTTCGCGATCTTCCCGGCGGGGCTCGCCTCCGGCATCGCCCCACCGCTCAGTTAACGCGCCCGCGCGAGCGCTGAGATCGCTTCGAACACGCTCAGGGTGCCTGGCGCCCGACTCCCGTTTCAACCGGTGCCGGTGCGGGCGTGGTCAGGAGGCGGGGACGACCAGAGCCGTGGCTATGGCGGCGAGGCCTTCGCCTCGGCCGGTGAGGCCCAGGCCGTCGGTGGTGGTGGCCGAGAGGGTGACCGGGGCGCCCGCGAGGGCCTCGGTGAGGGTCTTCTCGGCCTCGGCGCGGCGTCTGCCGATCTTGGGACGGTTGCCGACGACCTGGATGGAGACGTTGCCGATCGTGAATCCGGCCTCGTCGGCGAGGCGGGCGACCTCGCGCAGCAGCGCGACGCCGGACGCCCCGGACCAGCGCGGGTCGGCGGTGCCGAAGACGGCGCCCAGGTCACCCAGGGCGCAGGCCGACAGGAGGGCGTCGCACGCCGCGTGCGCGGCGACGTCGCCGTCGGAGTGCCCGGCCAGGCCGTGGCCCTCGCCCGGCCATTCGAGCCCGGCGACCCACAGCGGGCGCGGCTCCGACGAGAACGGGTGGACGTCGGTACCGACGCCCACCCGTGGAAGCCGTGCGCTCAACTCAGCTGGCCAGGACCTCGTCGAGCAGGGCCTCGGCCTTGTCCTCGTTGGTCTTCTCGGCGAGCGCGAGCTCGCTCACGAGGATCTGCCGGGCCTTGGCGAGCATGCGCTTCTCGCCCGCCGACAGGCCGCGTTCCTTGTCGCGGCGCCACAGGTCGCGGACGACCTCGGCGACCTTGTTGACGTCGCCGGAGGCGAGCTTCTCAAGGTTCGCCTTGTACCGGCGCGACCAGTTGGTGGGCTCCTCGGTATAGGGTGCGCGCAGCACCTCGAACACCTTCTCCAGACCCTCCTGGCCGACGACGTCACGGACGCCAACGTCCTCGACGTTCTCGACCGGGACCTGCACTGTCAGGTCGCCCTTGTCGACCTTCAAGACCAGATAGGTCTTTTCCTCACCTTTGATGGTGCGAGTCTCGATGGCCTCGATCCGAGCAGCCCCATGGTGGGGGTAGACGACGGTGTCGCCGACCTGGAAAGTCATGTGACAAGTACCCCTTCCGCTAAGACCAGGGTAGCACGGAAACGAGCGTGGCTGAACCGGCCTTGCGCGCATATGCGCAGGTCAACCCCCATATTGGGGTATTGACAAAGCCCTTTATTGGTGCATCTCGCCCCTGTTCCGCGTACGCAGGGTGACCAGAACACCACCATGATCCCGGCGAACCGCCCTTACCGGCAAGACCCTCCCGGGGCAAGACTTCAGGGAGCGGTCCAGCCGCCGATCCGCCCGTCGATCCGCCCGCGGAACCCCTGCCGATCGCGTGGAAGCGTCCCATACTGGAGGTGAACATGCCGGGCCGCGCGGGTACGAAGCGCCCGGAGGGGTCCGAAAGGGGCGCGGCGGGCATCGAAGGACGGTGAGGTAGCGCGTGAGGCCAGACGGCGACCCGGAGCAGCCCGATGACTACGGGCTCCCCCGCGTGGACGTCGTGGTGCCCGATGACGCCCGTGAGCTGGAACGCGACATCGTCGCCTACCGCCGGGAGGAGCGCAGGAGGCGGCGCAGGGAGCGGTTCGGACGTCTCGTCCGGCCGCTGACGCGGTTCGGCGTGGCCATCCCGATCATCGCGGGCGCGCTGCTGGTGGCCCTGCTGAGCGGCGCGCTGATGACCGCGTTCGGGCCCCGCCCGGCGCCGCGTCCGCCGGCCGCGCAGCTCGCGCCGCGTCCCACGGCGGGCGTCGGACGCATCGGCGGCCTGCTGCCCGCCGGGACGATCGACAAGGTCGACCGCACCCGCGTCCCGCAGCCGATCCGGGACCTGCGACCCGGCGTCATCGGCATCGTCCCGCCCGGTTACCGGTGCGACTCGCTGGTGGCGGAGCTGGCCGGACGGGCGCACGAGTACAACGTCAGCTTCTGGCTCGTCGCCGACCCGCGCCCCGTGGGCAGCACGCGCGGGGTGCCGATCAAGGAGCTGAGGTCCTGCGCGGGGACGGCCCACAACGGCACAGCGACCCTCCTCGAAGACCACCGGGGGCTGCTGGCCGGCGTCTATCTGCCTGCCGCGTCGCCTTCTCCCAGCCCGTCCGCGAGCACCTCCCCCGGCCCGTCCGGGAGCGCATCCGGGAGCCCGTCCGGCAAGGCGACGCCCGCCCCGCCGCCGTCCGACGCGCGGATGACCGCCGTCTTCGTCCAACTGGACGGCGTCGTCAACGACGTGGTGACCGCGCCGAGGCCCGGGCGGGAGCTCACCGAGAAGGTCAAGGCGTTGCAGTCCGGCTGACATTTTCGCCACCGTGTACGGACCCCGAGGCGGGGTGCGCGTGTCCACGCCGCTACGCTTCCCCTGGCGTGTCTCACGCCCTTCCCACCACATTCCAACGCCATTTCGCGAGGAGAACGACGCCGTGATCCGAAACAGCCGTCGAGTGGCCGTGCTCGCCGTCGCGGGCGCCGTCGCCATCGCACCGGTGCTCTCCGGCTGCGGCGCCGGCAGCGAGCCCCAGACCGCGGCCCCGACGCAGCTCACCGAGGGTGTCAACGCCACGGTGCCGAAGAACGAGCCCGAGGCCGCGCAGATCGACATCCGCAACATGTTCCTGCTGGGCCCGAAGCCCGACATGACGTTCGGCCAGGGCAGCGCGCTGCCGCTGTACGCCACGATCATCAACCAGGTGAAGGGGCGCCAGGACCGGCTGCTGTCGGTGTCCTCATCCGCCTTCGGCCAGCAGCGGATCACCGGCGGCTCGGTCGTGCTGCCGCCCGCCCAGCCGTCCGGGCAGGGCAGCGCCGTCCAGCTGGTCGGGCAGGCGCCCGCGGCGTCGCCCACCCCGGAGGGGACGAAGAAGCCGGGCAAGAAGAAGCCGAAGCCGGGCAGCACGCCGACGGGCGGCGCGTCCGCCGAGCCCGGCGCGAGCACGGAACCGGGCGCGACGGCGGAGCCGGGCGGCTCGCCGGGCCCCGGCACGCCCACCGGCACCGGCGCCTCCAGCAGCCCGGGCGCGGCCGCCTCGGCGAGTGGGACGCCCACCGGGCCCGAGAACACCATCGCACCCACCGCCGAGCCGACCGTTCAGGTCCCGCCGGGCGGCAAGGCGCCGCTGGTCGTGCTGATCAACCCGAGCCGGCCGCTGATCGGCGGCGAGCGCGTCACGCTGCGCCTGCGGTTCGAGCAGGCCGGTGTCATCGACGTCGCGGTGCCGGTGATCCCGCAGCAGGGCGAGTACGCCCAGTACACGGCGGTGTCGGAGGGCACCCCGGCGCCCGGGGCGGCTGTCCCGGCGCACCCGTCCGAGGGCGCCACGTCCGGCGCGCCCGCCACGCCCGGCGGCGAGAGCCCCGGCACGGGCGCGACCCCGGGCACGGGCGAGGGCGCCACGCCGGGCGCCACCACGTCCCCGGGCGGGGAGGGCGGAAGCACGGCCGGCCCCGAGGGCGGCCACTGACCCCACGGCACGCGAAACGGCCCGTACGGTTCTCACCGTACGGGCCGTTTTCTATCCCGATCAGGGCTCGAACTTGTAGCCCAGGCCGCGGACCGTGACGATGTAGCGCGGCGTGGACGGCGTCGACTCGATCTTGGCGCGCAGCCGCTTGATGTGGACGTCCAGCGTCTTGGTGTCGCCCACGTAGTCGGCGCCCCAGACGCGGTCGATGAGCTGCATGCGGGTCAGGACGCGGCCCGCGTTGCGCAGCAGCACCTCCAGCAGCTCGAACTCCTTGAGCGGGAGCTGGACGGGGTCGCCGCCGACGCTGACCACGTGCCGCTCCACGTCCATGCGGACCGGTCCAGCCTCGAGCGTCGCCGGGGTCAACTCCTCAACCTCGCCCTGGCGGCGCAGGACGGCCCGCATGCGGGCGACCAGCTCGCGGGTCGAGAACGGCTTGGTGACGTAGTCGTCGGCGCCGAGCTCCAGCCCGACGACCTTGTCGACCTCGCTGTCCTTGGCGGTCAGCATGATCACGGGGACGCTGGACTTGGCGCGCAGCTCCCGGCACACCTCGGTCCCGGGCAGCCCGGGGAGCATCAGGTCGAGCAGCACGAGGTCGGCACCGTTGCGCTCGAAGATGTCCAGCGCGTCGGGGCCGGTGGCCGCGACGGCGACCTCGAAGCCCTCCTTGCGCAGGTTGTACGACAGTGCGTCGCTGAACGACTCCTCGTCTTCCACGACGAGCACGCGGGTCACGGTGTTGCCTCCCGGGCGTTTTCCAGTGAGGACCCTTCGGCGGGGCGGCGCGGCCCCCTCTGAACAGTGTTCATCGCGCCGTTCCTCAGGGGTTGTGCGGTGCTGGGCGGGCGATCGACGCGCCGCCCTCGGGGCGGATCCGGGGGGCCGGCTCGGACGTGCCGGCCGCGGGGGCCAGGCCGGGGGCGGACGAGTGCAGCAGCGGAAGCCGGATGGTGAACGTCGATCCGGACCCCTCCTTGCTCCACACCGTCACCTCGCCGCCGTGCTTGGTCGTGACGTGCTTGACGATGGCGAGACCGAGGCCGGTGCCGCCGGTCTGCCGCGACCGCGCGGGATCGACCCGGTAGAAGCGCTCGAAGATCCGCTCCACCTCGCCGCCCGGAATGCCGATGCCCTGGTCGGTGACGTTGATCTCGACATGCCGATCGTCGCATCTGCGGGTCGAGACGACCACCCTCGTGTGCTCGGGGCTGTAGGCGACGGCGTTGTCGATCAGGTTGCGGAGCGCGGTGATCAGCAGCTCCTCGTCGCCGCGCACCTTGAGGCCGTCCTGGCCGCCGGTGGTCAGTTCGATGTCCTTGGCGGCGGCCTTGATCTGGCAGCGGTCCATCGCCTCGACGGTGATCTCGTCGAGGCCGACGGGGTGCAGCTCGGGCAGCGGCTCGTCGCCCTGGATGCGCGAGAGCGTCATGAGGTCCTGGACGAGGTTGGTGAGGCGCACCGACTCGTGCTGCATGCGCCCGGCGAACCGGCGCACGGCCTCGGGGTCGTCGGCGGCGCCCTCGACGGTCTCGGCCAGCAGCGACAGCGCGCCGACCGGGGTCTTCAGCTCGTGGCTGACGTTCGCGACGAAGTCGCGGCGGATCGCCTCGGTGCGGCGGAGCTCGGTGAGGTCCTCGGCGAGGACGAGCACGAGCCCGTGCGACCCGAGCGGCGCGACGCGGACCGCGAACCAGCGTCCGTCGGCCCTGCCGCGGCCGCGTCCGGGCCCGACCTGGATCTCCGTCTCGCGGATCTCCCCGTCCCGGCGGACGAGCCGGGCCATCGCGAGCAGCTCGTCCAGGACGAGCCGGTCGCCGCTGACCATCCCGAACGCGCGCGCGGCCGAGCTGGCGCGCAGCACCCGGTCCTCGCCGTCCACCACGACGGCCGAGGACCTCAGGACACTGAGCACCGACGCCACCCCGGGGGGCAGCGCTCCGACGGGCGCCGCCGGGGGCACCGCACGCTGGGCTCGCTCGCTCACGCGCACCGCCAATCCAGTAGCGAGCCCGATCGCGAGCCCGGCAAGCCCTGTCAGGCTCGCGACAATCTCGACCTCCACACCACGGATCGTAAGCGGCGTTGCCCCGTGTGCCGCCACATCGGCCCAGGCCAACAGGCCTCGTTCGCCGAAAGTTCACCTTCATATGTGGTTTGGTTCACGCTGGTCAGGGAGGGTATGGCGTGGACGAGTCCGCCCGCCGGCCAGGCGAGGCACCCCCTTTCGTCCCATTCGCCCCAAATGCAACTCCGTTGAACCTCGCTTGACCACCTCGCTTCGAACGCCGCTTCGAACTCCGCACAAGGGATGCTCAATTGCGCGACGCCTACCACGAGGAGCTCGACTCCCTCTCCGACAAACTGGTGGAGATGACCCGCCTCGTCCGGTCCGCGATGGCGCGCGCGGTGACCGCGCTGCTGGACGCGGACGTCCGGCTGTCCGAGGAGGTCATCAGCGGGGACGAGCTCGTCAACAAGATCGACGCCGAGATCGAGGAGACCGTCTTCGACCTCATGGCGCGCCAGCAGCCGGTCGCCGGCGACCTGCGCACGCTGATCACCGCCCTGCGGATGAGCGGCGACCTGGAGCGGATGGGCGATCTCGCGGTCCACATCGCGCGGACCGCGCGCCGCCGCCACCCCGAGTCCGCCGTCCCGCCCGAGCTCCAGGCGACGGTCCTGGAGATGGGCCAGATCGCCGAGCGGATGATCGCCAAGACCGGCAGCGTGATCGCGTCCCAGGACGTCGAGATGGGCCTGGAGCTCGACGCCGACGACGACCAGATGGACCGGCTGCACCGCCGCCTGTTCGACCAGCTGCTGTCCCCCAAGTGGAAGCACGGCGTCGAGCCCGCCGTCGACATCACCCTGGCCGGGCGCTACTTCGAGCGCTTCGCCGACCACGCCGTCCACGTCGCGGAGAACGTCGTCTACCTCGTGACGGGCCAGCGCCCGGAGGAGATCACCGAGGCCTGACCGGCCGACCCACCCCCGCACGATCAACCCGCCGCGGCTTACTCGGGGAGTTGCGGCGGGTTCTTGCTGTGCGCCCGCCCCGTCGTCAGCGGTGCAGGCGCACGACCGCCCAGCGGCCCTCGACCGCGACCGTGGTGATCTTCAGGTCGTTCATCTGCGAGGTCATCCCCGCCGTCTGGCCGCTGAAGGTCAAGCTCGCGCCCTCCGAATCGGAGAAGTAGGTGACCCCGTCGTCCCCGACCTCCGTGACCTGTAGCGTCCCGACCCCCGTTCCGGGCGGTCCGGGAACCTCGTCGTGGGACTTCACCAGGACCTCGCACGGGCGTTTGGCGCAAACCCGGAAACGCCTGCCGTCGGCGGCGTGTAAGGGCGGGCTGGAACTCGGCGTCGCACTCGGCGTGGCCGGCGGCGTGCTGCTCGGGGAGGTAATCGGCGCCGATGTGGACGGTTCGGCACGCCCTTCGTCCCCGCCGCCACCGCACCCGGCGGAGGTCAGCAGGAGGATCGAGATGATGATCGCGCGTCGGTACATGACGTAAGACTGACCGTGCACGCTCGGGACCCGTCCCGAAGTCGGTGAAACCCCTGGTGATCGGCCGATTACGGTCGTTCCGCGCCCCGGAGGGCGTCGGTCAACGCGCCCAGGTGGTCCGTGACCGGGCCGAGGGTGACGAGGCCGCTGGCGGCACCGGCGAGCTCACCCGCGGCGGGGGCCAGCGCCTCGCGGGCGCGGCGCATCAGCGGGCGGTCGTCCACGGCGATGGCGGCGCGGGCGGCCAGGCACCAGAGGGCCTCCTGCATGAGGTCGCGAGGCGGGTCCGGGACGCGGCGGAGCGCGGCCGCCGCGTCCCCTCGACGATCTTGCGCCAGCAGCACCAGCGGGCGCGCCCAGGGCTCGTAGGGCCCCCAGTCCAGGGCCTCGGTAGGGGCGGGCCGACCGTCCAGTACGCGCAGCGAGAGCAGGGCCAGCGGGACGAGCCCGCGCTCCAGGCCCGGCATGCCGCAGCCCTCCAGGAGTGCGGCGGCCTCCCGGTAGGCGGGCTCGGCGGGGCGTCCGGCGGCGGCGTCGCGCAGCGCCCGGTACCACCCGGTGAACACGCGCACCAGCGGCCGCTCGTGCCGCTCGGACAGCCGCTCGGCCGCGGCCGCGTGCCGGTCGGCGGCTGGAAAGTCCGCCATGCCGGAACACGCCTGAAGCCGGATGAGATGTCCGAGGATCTCGAACGCGGTCAGCCCGTGCCGCTCGGCCAGCGCGACCAGCTCGGCGCCGATCTCGTCGCGTCGCGGGGCGAGGCCCGTCCGCTCGAAGGTCTGCATGAACAGGGCGTTGAGAGCGAAGGCGAGCAGCGCCGGGTCGTCCAGCCTCCGGGCGATCGCCTCCGCCTCGCGGGCCGCCTCGGGCCCGCGCGTCGAGCGCGTCCCGCGCGATTCGAGGGCGACGGTGGCGAGGAGCCGCGCCCGGGTGGCGTCGCGGCCGGACGGGAGCGCGGTCAGCGCGCGCTCGGCGGCGGCCACGACCTGGGCGGCCTGGCGCGGGTCGTCCGAACGCGTCCAGATCGCGGGGACGTCGTAGGAGCCGATCACGCGCGCGGTCAGCTCCGGGTCGCCTAGCTCCTCGGACGCGGTGATGGCCGCCATGCGCTGCTCGCGGGCCGCCTCCAGACCGCCGCCGCCCGCGAGCGCGAGCGTCCGCAGCAGGCCGACGGTCGATTCCAGCCGGTCCCGGGAGCCGGATGCGACCGTCCGGTCATAGGCGGTGGCCGCCCGGGCCCACACGCGGGCCGCCGCGTCCGGCTCGGTGAGGTGCTCGGCGTGCCGCAGGATGTCGGTCTCCAGCTTCCGCAGCGACGGCCCCGGCTCGACCCCCAACCGCTCCACGAGAAGATCGCGTGCCCGCCGCAGCACACCCAGCGCGTCCCCCTGGCGGCCCGTCCGGTAGAGGGCCAGCGCCAGCAACCGCCACGCGTCCTCGCGCAGCGGATGCACGGCGACATGCGCCTCCAGATCCGGAATCGCCTCGGCGGCCAATCCCCCCTCCAGCCGCGCCTCCGCCAGCCGCTCGACCGCATGCAGACGAAGCTCATCAAGCCGAGAACGTTCGGCCCGCGCCCAGGGCTCATCCACGAAATCGGCGTAAGCAGGCCCACGCCACCACCCGAGCGCCTCCTCCAAACGCCCCACGGACGGATCACCCACAGCGGCCTCGAAACGCCAAGCGTCAACATCATCGGCATACAAGGCGTACCCGGGCCCCTCGGTGACCAGGACGCGCGGTCGGGCCCGCGGCGGCCGCTCGGGTTCGAGCGCGCGGCGCAACGCGGCGACGAACGTCCGCACCGCGCTCACCGCGCCGGGCGGCGGGGCCGTCCACAGGTCGTCGACCAGCGTCCCGACCGGCACGACCCGTCCCCTGGCGATGATCAGGCGGGCCAGGACCGCGCGGTGCCGCGGCCCCCGCAGATCGATCGCGTTGCCGGCGTCGTCCCAGGCCACGACCGGCCCCAGCACCCCGAACACGCCTCCACCGTATAGCGCTCATCGGACGCTCATCCGCGTCCAGAAGGCTGGTGACACCAACGGAAAGGACCGAACCACCATGGTCATCACCGGTTTCGACTACCACCGGGTCCAGGTCGCCGACGGGGTCTCGCTCAACGCGGCCGTCGGCGGGTCGGGCAGCCCGATCGTCCTCCTGCACGGCTTCCCGCAGACCCACCTGATGTGGCGGCACGTGGCCGCCGACCTCGCGGCCGACCACACGGTCATCTGCCCGGACCTGCGCGGCTACGGCGCCAGCGACAAGCCCGCGGAAACGGGCCCGGACGTCTACTCCAAGCGCACGATGGCCGCCGACATCGTCGCGCTGGCCCGCGCCCTCGGCCACGACCGCTTCGCCTTGGCCGGGCACGACCGGGGCGCCCTCGTCGCCTTCCGCGCCGGGCTCGACCACCCGGACACGATCACGCACCTGGCCTGCCTCGACGTCCTGCCGACCCTCGACATGTGGGACGCGATGCGCGGCGCGTCCGCCGCCGTCGGCTTCCACCTCTACTTGATGGCCCAGCCGCCCGGCCTCCCCGAGACGATGATCGGGGCGACCCCGGACGCGTTCTTCGGCTACTTCCTCGACCTGTGGACGAACGACCCGTCGGCGATCCCGCCCGACGTCCGCCGCGCCTACCTGGACGCGTCCCGCGCGGCGGTCCCGTCGATCGTGGCCGACTACCGCGCGTCCGCCGGAATCGACATCGCCCACGACCAGACCGACCTGGCCGCGGGCACCAAACTGCGAATGCCGGTCACCGTCGTCCAACAGGACTGGGGCGCCGCCCTCGGCTTCGACGCCGCCGCCCTATGGCGCGCCTGGGCCCCCGACCTGCACCACCAAACCGTCACCTGCGGCCACTACATGCCCGAAGAGGCCCCCACCGAAATCACCAAAACCCTCCAATCCCTCCTCACCCGCTGAGGGCTACTTCTTTTTGGGGGTGGCGCCTTGGTTCTTGACGGCCTCGATGGCGGCCTTGGCGGCGGCCGGGTCGAGGTATTCGCCGCCGCGCTTCAGGGGGGCGAAATCGTCGTCGAGTTCGTAGACGAGGGGGATACCCGTCGGGATGTTGAGGCCGACGATCTGCTCGTCGGTCACGTCGTCCAGGTGCTTGACCAGGGCGCGCAGGGAGTTGCCGTGCGCGGCCACGAGGACGGTGCGGCCGGCGGCGAGGTCGGGGACGATCGCGTCGTACCAGTAGGGCAGGAGGCGGTCGACGACGTCGGCCAGGCACTCGGTGCGCGGGATCAGTTCGGACGGGAGTTCGGCGTAGCGCAGGTCGTTGACCTGGGAGAGGGGGTCGTCGTCCTTGATGGGGGGCGGCGGGGTGTCGTAGGAGCGGCGCCAGGTCATGAACTGCTGCTCGCCGAACTCCTCGCGGGTCTGGGCCTTGTTCTTGCCCTGGAGGGCGCCGTAGTGGCGCTCGTTCAGGCGCCAGGAGCGGCGGACGGGGATCCAGAGCAGGTCCGCGACGTCCAGTGCGATGTTGGCGGTGCGGATGGCGCGTTTCAGGAGCGAGGTGTGCACCACGTCCGGGGTGATGTCGGCGTCGAGCAGCAGGTCGCCGCCCTTGGTCGCCTCGCCCTCGCCCTTCGCGGAGAGATCGACGTCCACCCAGCCGGTGAACAGCCCCTCAGCGTTCCAGACGCTCTCGCCATGCCTCAGCAGTACCAACGTCGCCATGACACCAGAGCCTAGCGGGAGGGGGTCGCTAGTCGCGGTTCGCGGGGTCGGCGAACGAGGCGAACGCTTGCAGGTTGGCGAGGCTCTCGCCCCGGCTGACCCGCCAGTCCCACTCGCGCTGGATGGACGTTTTGAACCCGCGTTCGAGGGCCTTGTCGAAGTTGTCGTCGGAGTAGGTGAGGACGCAGCCGAGGAGGCGGTCGATCTCGTCCTCGGTGACGGAGGCGAGGGGGACCCTGCCGACCAGGTGGACGTCGCCGACGTCGTCCAGGGCGAACGCCACCCCGTACATGCGGCCGTTCTTCTCCAGGAGGAACCGGTAGAAGTCGGCGTGGTTCTCGTCGGGGCGGCGGCAGAAGAACGCCTCGACGTGCAGGCTGTGGTCGCCGACGATCAGCCAGGTCATCGTGGCGAGCTTGTGCTGGCCGGGGAGCTTGACGAAGAACGCCTTCTCGCGCGGCTCGTCGTATTCGAGCTCGGCACCGTCCAGGGCCGCCCGGATCGTCTCCACCGTCGTCATGCTGTTCCCCTGCGGGGGTCGACCCCCCCGGTTCGCTTCGCTCATGCTGTGACTTCCGCTGTCAGGCGCGGGGCGCTTACAGGCTGGAGGGACATGGCTCCGGTATACACCTCGATCAGGCGGTCCACGGTGACGTCCCAGCCGAAGTTCTGCGCGTGGCGGACGGCGGCGCGCGCGAGGCGGGCGTGCAGGCCGGGCTGGGTGTGGATGCGGCGCAGGGCGGCGGCGTAGTCGGCGGGGTCGTGGCCGTCGATCAGCACGCCGGACTCGCCGTCCGCCACGGCGGTGCGCAGGCCGCCGACGCTCGCCGCGACGACGGGGGTGCCGCACGCCTGCGACTCGACGGCGACGAGGCCGAACGACTCGTTGTGGGACGGGACGACCGTGACGTCGGCGGCGCGGTACCACTCGGCGAGGACGGGCTGCGGGCTCGGCGGCTCGAACCGGACGACGTCCGCGATGCCGAGCGCGGCGGCGAGCGCCTGGAGGCCCTCGGGGCTGGAGCGCCCGCTGCCGCTCGGGCCGCCGACGACGGCGACGACGAGGCGGGAGCGCAGGGACGGGTCGTCCGCGAGCATGCGGGCGGCGGCGCGCAGCAGGACGTCGGGGGCCTTCAGCGGCTGGATCCGTCCGACGAACAGCAGGACGTAGGCGTCGCGCGGCAGGCCGAGGCGGCGGCGCGCGGGGCCGGTGCGGTGCGGGAGGAGGCCGGTACTGGCCAGCAGGGGCGACTCCGGGCGAAACCGGGACAGGTCCACACCCGGGCTGACGGTGGCGACGCGGGCGGGGTCGGCGTCGTAGAGGCCGATCAGGTCGCGGGCCTCCTCGCCGGTGTTGGCGACGAGCTGGTCGGCGGAGGCCACGACCTGCTCCTCGCCGAGCACGCGTTCCTCGGGTTCGGGCTTGTCGCCGTCGGCGAGCGCGGCGTTCTTGACCTTGGCCATCGTGTGCATCGAGTGGACGAGCGGGACGCCCCAGCGCCGCTTCGCCGCCCAGCCGGCCTGGCCGGAGAGCCAGTAGTGGGTGTGGAGGAGGTCGTAGTGGCCGGGGTCGTGGGACGCCTCGGCGCGCAGCACGCCGGAGGTGAAGCCGCACAGGTGGCGGGGCAGTTCGCCCTTGTCCAGCTCCTCGAACGGGCCGGACACGACGTGCCGGACGAGCACGCCCGGCGCCAGTTCGGCGACCGGCGGCAGGGCCCGTGAGGTGGCGCGGGTGAAGATGTCCACCTCGATCCCCCGGGCGGCCAGGCGTCGCGCGACCTCGACGATGTAGACGTTCATGCCGCCCGCGTCACCCGTACCCGGCTGGTCAAGGGGGGAAGTATGAGCACTGACCGTCGCAACTCGGTTGATACGACGCGACACCGGACACCACCTCCGACAGTGCAACCTATCCACCGGGGCGGCTGTTCCCGGCCGCCCCCGGCTGCGGGCCGATCGGCGGGGCTGGGAGGCTTGGGCGCATGCGTAAGACCGCGGTGGTGACAGGAGCAAGCAGCGGGATCGGGGCCGCCACGGCGCGGCGCCTGGCGGCGGAGGGGTTCAACGTCGTGCTCGCGGCGCGGCGGGTGGACCGGCTCGACGCGCTGGCCAAGGAGATCGCCGAGACCGTCCCGGGCGCGGGGAAGGTCGCCCCCGTCGAGCTGGACGTGACGTCGCAGGCGTCGGTGGACGCACTGGCGGCGGCGGTCGGCGGGGCCTGCCACGTGCTGGTCAACAACGCCGGCGGCGCACTCGGCCTGGACGGCGTCGCGACCGCCGACCTGGACGAATGGCGCGCGATGTACGAGACGAACGTGCTCGGGCTGGTGCGCGTCACGAAGGCGCTGCTGCCCGCGCTGGTCGGGAGCGGCGCGGGACATGTGGTGAACATCACCTCGCTCGCGGCGCACGAGCCCTACGAGGGCGGGGGCGGCTACAACGCGGCCAAGCACGCCGCGTTCGCGGTCAACGAGGTGATGCGGCTGGAGCTGGTGGCCCAGCCGGTCCGCGTCACGGAGGTCGCGCCGGGCCTGGTGAGGACGGCGGAGTTCTCGCTGGTGCGGTTCCGCGGCGACGAGGAGAAGGCCGCGAAGCCGTACGAGGGCGTCCCGGAGCCGCTGGTGGCCGACGACGTCGCGGACTGCGTGGCGTGGGCGGTCACCCGTCCGCCGCACGTGAACATCGACCGGATCGACGTCCAGCCGCGCGTGCAGGCGTCCGCGCACAAACTGCACCGCGAGCCTTAGCCCGTGATTCGGGGCCGCCTCCGCGATCGCGCGGGCGCGTAGCCGAGCGGTGGCGCCCCTCCCCAAGGGACGTGGCCAGGGCTGTAGGGCACGCCTTAAAAGACTGTCGTCCACGGAAGGGTGACCTCGCCCAGGCGCCAGCGGCGGCGGCCGCCGGGGGGCGGGGACGTGAGGACCGGGTGGGTGCGGGCGAGCAGCCGCACCGCCTCGATCCAGCGGGCGCGCGGGCCGAACGCCGAGTGCGGCGCCGCCGTCGCCCAGCAGCGGTCGAACGCCGCGAGCAGGTCGTGGACGGGTTCGCCCGGGACGTTGCGGTGGATCAGCGTCTTGGGCAGCCGCTCCGCCAGCGCCGAGGGGCGCGGGAGCGTCGGCAGGTGGGCGGCGAACGTGATCGTCTGGGGGCCGTTCCGGTCGAGCGCGGCCCAGACGGCGCGGCGGCCGATCTCGTCGCAGGTGCCCTCGACGAGGACGCCGCCGGGGGCCAGGCGCGCGCGCAGATCGTCCCAGGCGCGCCAGGCCGCGGCCTCGTCGTACTGGCGGAGGACGTTGAACGCCCTGATCAGGACGGGTGGACGCGGCACCGGCAGCTCGAATCCGCCGCGCCGGAACGTCAGCCCCTCGTGCGGGCCCGTCGCGTCCAGGAACGCCTCCCCCGCGGCGACGCGTTCCGGGTCGATCTCGATCCCGGTGACCTCAAGGCCGGGCGAGACGGCGCGGAGCCGCGCGTACAGCTCGAAGGTCGTGACCGGGGACGCGCCGTAGCCGAGGTCCACGGCCAGCGGGTGTTCCGCCGCGCGCAGCGGGGCGAGCTGGGTGGCGGCGATCCAGCGGTCCACCCGCCGCAGCCGGTTGGGCGCGGTGGTGCCCCGCGTGACCTCCCCCTGCGGCTTGCGCGTCCCGACCATCCGCCGATTCTCCCGTGAGATCTTGCCCACTGTTGCCGCCGAGCTGCGTTAATGGGTCTTTTCTGGACATGCCATCCATATGACAGTTCTCATCGCCTACGACGGTTCTGACGACGCGCGGGCCGCGGTCGAGTACGCGGCGCGGCACGTCCAGCCGGAGCCGACCGTGATCCTGACCGTCTGGGAGCCCCTGCTCATGCAGATCGCGTGGGCGCCGCTGGCCGCCGCCGCGCCGGTACCGAGCACCGACGTCGAGGACGGGCAGTACGCGGAGGAGAAGCAGGCGGAGAAGCTCGCGCAGCAGGGGGCGGAGATCGCCGCCGCCGGAGGCCTCACCGACGTCACGCCGCGCGCCGAGCGCGGAACCGGGCCGATCTGGGCCACGATCGTGGACGTCGCGGACGAGCTGGACGCCTCCCTGATCGTCACCGGCTCACGCGGCCTCGCCGGGGCCCGGTCGGTGCTGCTGGGCAGCGTGTCGACCCGCGTCCTGCACCACGTGCACCGCCCGACGCTGGTCGTCCCCCCGAAGAAGGACGAGGACTAGCCGGAGACGGCGCGCTCGAACGCGGTGTAGGCGTCCGAGGTGAACAAAACGAAACGGGCGTCCGAAACCTGGGTGGGCGTCGAGCTCACGGTGCCGACCGCGATGCGGGCGGCGTCCTCCATCGGCCAGCCGTAGATCCCGGCGGAGACGGCGGGGAAGGCGACCGAGGCGGCGCCCAGCTCGTCGGCGACGCGCAGGGACTCGCGGTAGCAGGAGACGAGCTGGTCGGAGCGGTCCTCGGACGCGGAGTACACGGGCCCGACCGTGTGGATCACCCATTTGGCGGGGAGCCTGCCGCCGGTCGTCGCGACGGCCTGGCCGGTCGGCAGGCCTCCGCCGTAGTGCGAGGCGCGCAGTCTGCGGCACTCGTCCAGGATCGCGGGGCCGCCCGCGCGGTGGATGGCGCCGTCGACGCCGCCGCCCCCGAGCAGGGACGAGTTGGCGGCGTTCACGACCGCGTCGACCTCCTGCTCGGTGATGTCGCCGCGGACCAGGCTGATCTTCATCTCGGCGCTCCTCGCTCGCCACGGGTCTGGAGAATTATCCCCCTCGGGCCACACGAAACGCACGGTGGCGGCCGACGGCGGTACGCTCGTGGCGGACGGCGCTCCGGGGGCGGTGCGCGCCGTCCGCCCCCCGCCCGCCCGCAGCCGTGGGATCTCCACCCCTGGGGCCGGGCGTGACCTGGAGAGAAGCCACTGCCTATCCTGCCGTCGAGACGACTACGAAGGCGTGAAAGTCGTGGAGGTTACCCCCTTGAAGATCCTTCTCGCCGGTGCGACCGGAGCCGTCGGGCGCCGGCTGACGCCGCTGCTCGTCCAGGCGGGCCACGAGGTCGCCGGGACGACGCGTTACGAGGCGCGCACCGCGTCCATCCGCGAGGGCGGGGCCACGCCGGTCGTCATGGACGCGCTGGACGCCACCTCCGTCCGCGAGGCCGTCGAGGCCGAGCGCCCGGACGCGATCATCCACCAGCTCACCGACCTCAGCGGTGAGGACTTCGCGGCCAACTCCCACCTGCGGATCAAGGGCACCCGCAACCTGGTCGACGCGGCGCTCGCCGCCGGCGTGGAGACCATGATCGCGCAGAGCGTCGCCTGGCTGTACGTGGCGGGCGCCGCCGCGGCGGTCGAGACCGACCCGCTCGACCCGGCGCTGCCGCCCTACTCGGGCGTCGCCGCGCTGGAGGAGGCCGTCGGCGAGATGCCGCGCGGCGTCGTGCTGCGCTACGGCGCGCTCTACGGCCCCGGCACCTGGTACGCGCCGGACGGCGCGATCGCCAAGCGGGTCCGCGCCGGGAACCTGCGGCAGACGCCCGCGTGGACGTCGTTCGTGCACGTCGACGATGCGGCCGCCGCCGCGCTCGCGGCGCTGGAGTGGCCCGCGGGCGCGGTCAACATCGTCGACGACGACCCCGCGACCACGGCCGACTGGCTGCCCGTCTACAGCGCGTCGCTCGGCGCGCCGATGCCGGGGACGGCCCGGCACGCGGCCGCCATGGGACGTCCGGCGTCCAACGCCAAGGCGCTGAGCCTCGGCTGGAAGCCGCAGGTGCCGTCGTGGCGCACGGGGTTCGCCGCGAAGGGCTGATCCCCTTTACGGGAACGTGACAAGCATCAACCGAACTGGAAAGACCGTTTCGCGAGCCCGAACCAGTAGCCGTCGACGACCGACCGCCGCCCCACCGCATCCGGCGTCTCCGAGTCGGCGCCGAGGGCCACGAACAACGGGGCGAAGTGCTCGGCACGGGGGTGCGCGATACGCGCGGCGGGGGCCTTGGCGCGAAAGTCCAGCAGGGCGTCGATGTCGCCGCCCCTGACGGCGCGGTCCGTCCAGTCGTCGAACTCCGCCGACCACGCGGGCGGCGCCGCGTCGGCGCCGGGGGCCAGCTCGCGGAGGTTGTGCGTGGTGAACCCGCTGCCCACGATGAGGATGCCCTGGTCGCGCAGCGGCGCGAGGCTCCGGCCGACCTCGAACAGCCGCCCGGGCTCCAGCGACGGCATGGACATCTGGAGCACCGGGACGTCGGCCTCCGGGAACATCTCCACCAGCGGGACGTAGGCGCCGTGGTCGAGCCCGCGCTCCTCGTCCCGCCGCACGCCGGGGACGAGCTTCTCGACGTCCTCGGCCAGTCGCGGCGCACCGGGCGCCTCGTAGCGGACGCGGTAGTAGTGCTCGGGGAAGCCCCAGAAGTCGTAGACCAGCGGCAACGTGCGGGTGGCGCTCACCGTCAGCGGCGCCTCCTCCCAGTGCGCCGACACCATCAGGATCGCCTCGGGCCTGGGCAGCTCGGCCGCCCAGCGGGCGAGTTCGGCGGTCCAGACGGCGTCGTCGGCGAGCGGCGGCGCGCCGTGGCTGAGGTAGAGCACCGGCATCCGGCTCATCAGGTCTCCCCGTGGTGAAGGCACTGCGGTCAAGGCACTGTCGATCAGGTACTTGAGAGTTCAACCATAGCTCGACTTTGCTTGAATCTTCAAGTAACCGGGTAGTCTGAGCCGTATGACCGGAACGCGGTGGCTGGACGACGACGAGCAGGAGACCTGGCGTGCCTTCCTGTGGACGTCGCGGCTGCTCAACGAGGCCCTCGACCGCCAGCTGCAACGCGACTCGGGCATGCCGCACACCTACTACATGATCCTCGCGATGCTGTCGGAGGCCCCCGGGCGGTCGCTGACGATGACCGAACTGGCGGCGATCGTCCGCTCGTCCCCGAGCCGCCTGTCGCACGCCGTCAAGCGGCTGGAGGAGGACGGCTGGGTGCGGCGCGTCAAGGACGGCGCCGACCGCCGCACCACGATCGCCGAGCTGACCGACAAGGGCATGGCCGTCCTCACCGAGGCGGCACCCGGCCATGTCGCCGAGGTCAGGCGCCACCTGTTCGCCCCGCTGACCCGCGACCAGATGCTCCAGTTCCGCGAGACCCTACGCGCGCTCCTCGACTCCCTCGACCCCGCCCGCGAGGCCCCCTGCGCCGACGGCCCCGCCGACGCCTGACCGGCGCGTCCCGCGGCGCATCGCGACGAGGTGCCGGACGAGGGCGAGCACGGCCAGCACGGCGACGAGCAGGCAGACGCCGTTCCAGCCCAGGACGCCGTAGGCGCGGACGCCGAGCCAGGACCCAAGGCTGCCGCCGAGGAACGAGCAGGTCATGTAGGCGGTGTTGAGGCGGCTGCGGGCCTCCGGCCGGAGCGCGAAGATCCGCGCCTGGTTGGCCACCTGGCCGGACTGCATGGCGACGTCGAGCAGCAGCAGCGCCAGCGTGACGCCGACCAGCCCCGTGGCCCCGCCGAGGCCGCCGGTGGCGAGCAGGGCCGCGGCGGCGACCGTGCCCAGCATGCAGACGAGCCCGACCGGGTCGGACCCGTACCGGTCGGTCATCCGTCCGGCGATCGGGGTCGCGAACATGCTGGCGGCCCCGACCAGGGCGATCAACCCGACCGCCGACGCGCCGAGGTCGTAGGCGGGCCCGGTGACCAGCAGCGCGAGGCTCGTCCACGCCGCGCTGAACCCCGCGAAGATCAGCGCCTGGTAGAGGCCGGAGCGGCGCAGGTCCGGCTCGGTGCGGAGAAGCCGGAACGTGGTCGCGAGCAGCGCCGGATAGCGGTCGGCGGACGAGGGCGTCGTCGCGGGGACGGTGAACGCCAGCACGACCGCCAGCAGCCCGACGACCACGGCCGCGACCAGGTAGGGCGCGCGCCAGCCGAACCACTGGCCGAGCCCGCCGCTGAACGAGCGGGCGAGCAGGATGCCGCCGATGAGCCCGCTGAGCAGCGTGCCGGTCACCGCGCCCCGGCGCCGCTCGGGCACCAGCCCCGCCGTCATCGGAATGATGATCTGCGGGACGACCGTCGCGACGCCGACGAGCGCGCTCGCGGCGAGCAGCACCGTAAGGCCCGGCGCGAGGCCCGCGGCCAGCAGGCCCGCCCCGGTGACGGCGAGCAGCGTGACGATCAGCCGCCGGTGCTGGAGGCGGTCGCCCAGCGGGACCAGCAGGAACACACCGGCCGCGTAGCCGAACTGCGCCGCGGTGACGACCACGGCCGCCGCGCCCTGGGACACGCCCAGGTCATCCGCGATGAGCGGGCTGATGGCCTGCGGGAAGTAGATGCCCGCGACGCCGACGCCGCAGGTCAGCGCGAGGAGCGAGATCAACCGGCGCCCAGGACCGGCCTGGACGGGATGGGGGGAGTCTGACGACACAGAAAGCCCTCTCGAAAATGAACCGGTTTAACTGGTTCAGGACGGTACCAGTCAAACCGGTTCACGAGTAGGGTCACGGCATGCCC
This sequence comes from Actinomadura terrae, assembly GCF_022751215.1. Classification (GTDB taxonomy): domain Bacteria; phylum Actinomycetota; class Actinomycetes; order Streptosporangiales; family Streptosporangiaceae; genus Spirillospora; species Spirillospora terrae. The sequence continues at coordinate 74,551 of NZ_JAICDG010000005.1, forward strand.
TCCTCATCATCGGGTTTCCGCGCCGGTTCCGGGCGGCTGTGCCTGGACTTCATCCGCACGCTGCGCCATCGCGGTACCGGCGCCGAGACGGAGGAGCTGCCGGATCCGATGGCGCTGGCCGCGTGGACGAGCCGGTTCGGCCCGTGGGAGTCGGTCCCGGCGGACGCGGCCGCCGGACGCGACGGCGAGGCCAGGGAGCTTCGCGAGGCGGTGCACGCGCTGATCGCCGCCGCGCGCGGGCCGGAGGGGATCGGGCCGCCGGTCGACGCGTCCCGCGAACGCGTCAACCGGGTCGCCGCGCTCCCGCCCCCGGCACCGGCGCTGGACGGATCAGGGCACCTGGCCTGGCACGCCGACGACCCGGTGCGGGCGGTGCTCGCCCTCATCGCGCGCGACGCCGTGGACCTGGTCGGCGGGCCGGCGCTCGACCGCGTCCGCGAGTGCGCCGGGTCCGACTGCCGGGCGCTGTTCCTGGACACCTCCCGCCCCGGCACCCGCCGCTGGTGCTCGATGAACACCTGCGGCAACAAGGCGAAGAAGCAGGGCCTGCGCGAGAGGGTCGAGCACCGGCCCTGACCTCGGCCTCAGAGCTCCACGGTGCGGGTGGCGGCGTCGGGGTGGGCGGCGGCCAGCAGGCGGTCGGCCTCCTCGGCGAGGGCCGCCCGCGCCGGTTCCGGGACGGGTGTGAAGGGCGCGAGCCGCAGCGTCGCCGCGCCGCGCTTGCGCTCCATCTTCCACATGCCGTGGACGAACCCGTCCACGAGGAACGTCGCGCGGATGATCCCGTTGACCGTGAAGACCCGCTTGCGGTGCTCCTCGGTGATGACGCGCGCCCGGTCGGCGTGCGAGAGGAGCAGGTTGTCGAAGTCCGGGACGAACCGCACCGGCGCCGGGGTCTCCGGGTCCGGGCGCGGCGCCTCGGGCAGGTCGTAGAGCGTGCGCCCGTTCCCGTCCTGGAAGGCGCGGAGCTTGGGCAGCAGCCGCTCGACGACCTCGCCGAGTCGCGTCAGCCCCGACCACTGCTGGACGTCCTGGACGGACGCGGGCCCGAACGCGCCCAGGTAGCGCAGCACCATCTCGTCCACGGACGGCTCCGGATGCGGCTCGCCGAGCCACGCCTCCAGCGTCGTGTGGCGGGCGAGGCCCGAGGCGCCCCAGACGCCGCGCGGCGGAACCTGCACCAGCGGCAGCGAGCACCGGACCGCCCAGACCAGCGTGTCGATGTCGAGGTCCGGCCACCGCTCGGCGAGCAGCGTCCGCAGCTCCTTGTCGGAGCGGGGCGCCTCCTCCAGCAGCGTCCGCGCCAGGGCGACGACGGGCGCGAGGTCGACCTCGCGCAGCGGCACGGCGCGCGGGCTCTTGAGGTAGTTGTCCAGCAGCACCTGGGTCAGCGGCCGCAGCGCGCGGGCGTCCCGGGCGCTGACCAGGTGCAACGTGCCGCGCATCAGGACGATCCGCGCCGCCCGCCGCTCGGTCATCAGCGCGGACAGCTCGCCGAAGTCGAAGTCCTCCAGCCGGCTCCACAACCCGACGTAGGGCGGGTTCGGCGCCTGGGACTGCATTCCGACCAGGTGCTCGATCGCGTCGAGCGCGGGCATCGCGTGGCGGTCGAGCAGCAGCTGCCGCGCCAGCAGGGCCCGGTTGAGCGCGCGCCGTCCGAGGACCTCAGTCGTCATAGCGGCCCCGCAGCTCCTGCCAGGTGGGCGGCGGGCCCGGCAGCTCGGCCGCGTCGGTGAGGCGCAGCGCGTCCAGCATCAGCGCGAGGTAGCGGTGCTGCAACCGGTTCATCCGCGCGTCGTCGCCGATCCGGATCGTGTGCAGGTGCTCCAGCAGGACGGAGATGTCGCCGACCTCGATCTCGGGACGCAGCACGCCCGCCTCCTTCGCCCGGGTGAGCAGCCGCTGCGTCGCCTGGTGGATCTCCCGGCCCTTCTCGCTCATGGCCTCGGTCACCTCGAACGTGCCCGCGAGCCGCATCGTGAGGGACCCGGCGCCGATGTCGAGGCAGCGGCGCATGAACCCGGCGAACGCCTCCCACGGGTCGCCCACGTCGGCGAGCGCGGCCTCGACCTCGGCGAGGTAGCGGTCCATGCCGTCGTCGGCGAGCCGCTGGAGCAGGTCCTCCTTGCTCTTGTAGCGGCGGTAGAGCGCGCTGATCCCAACCCCGGCGTGCTCGGCGACGGCGGAGATCGGCGCGCCGGGATCGGCGGTGAACACCGCCCGCGCCGCGTCCCGGATCAGCTCGTCGTTGCGCGCCGCCTGCGCCTTGCGCCCGCTCATGGGCGCCCGTGTGGAGGTCTCCATGCCGTCCAGCATACGGGAACGAACCATTCCGTTCTACGGTCGGACGGGAAGGCGACCCGGCTTGGACCGTGCCCACCAGCGTGACCAGGTGCGGGACGCCCCGCCCCGGGTCCACCGGCGTGGATTAGCATCGCCGCCATGACCGATGCCGAGTCGCTCCCCGAGCCGCTCCCCGGGACGCTGACGTTCCAGCTCGTCGTCCTGGGCGCGATCGCGACCGACCGGTTCGCCGACGCTCTCGCGCCGCTGCGCCTCAAGCCCAAGCACGCCGGGCTGCTGACGGTCGTCAGCCGGGGCCGCGCCGCGTCCCAGCTGGAGGTCGCGACGACGATGGGCGTCGTGCCGAGCCTCGTGGTCGCGCTCGCGGACCACCTGGTCGGGCTCGGCGCGATCGAGCGCGTCCGCGACCCGGCGGACCGGCGGCGGCAGGTGCTCACGCTGACCGGCGAGGGCCGGCGGCTGCTGGCGGAGTGCGCCGCCGCCGCCCGCTCGGTCGACGACCAGCTCGCCGCCTCCCTCCCCCCGCGCGAACGCGGCGACCTCGCCCGATCGCTCGGCGCCCTCACCGACCACTCCAGCGCACCCGCCCACTAAGGCCGACGCGCGGTCGCTCACCGCCCCGCCGAGCAACCCGACGTCCCCGCACGCGAACGCGACGACCTCACGCGGTTGGTCGGCGCTCGCTGACTGATCCGGGGGCGCGCACACGGTGCGGGCGGCGCGGGTGCTCAGGTCGCCATCGCGGCTCTGACCTCGGTCAGCGTCTGCTCGGCGAGCGCGTTCGCGCGGGCGTCGCCCTCGGCGAGGACGGCGCGCAGGTACCCGCGGTCGGCGGCCAGCTCGGCGCGGCGGGCCCGCAGCGGGCGCAGGAACTCGTTCACCGCCTCGGTCGCCGTCGCCTTGAGCGCGGCGGCGCCGCCGGAGCCGATCTCTTCGGCGACCGCGTGCGGGTCGCGCCCCTGGCAGAGCGCCGCGAGCAGGACGAGGTTCGACACCTCGGGACGGGTGTCCGGCGCGTAGGTGATGTGCCGCTCCTCGTCGGTCACCGCGCGCTTGATCAGCCGGGCCGTCTCGTCCTCGGTGGCCGACAGCGCGACGGCGTTGCCCCGGCTCTTGCTCATCTTCCGCCCGTCGGTGCCGAGCAGCAGCGGGGTCGCCGACAGCAGGGCCTCGGGCACCGGGAACACCGGCGCGTAGCGCTCGTTGAAGCGGCGCGCGATCGTCCGGGTGATCTCCTGGTGCGGGAGCTGGTCGCGGCCCACCGGGACGAGGTTGGCCTTGCAGAACAGGATGTCGGCGGCCTGGTGGACGGGGTAGGTGAACATGAGCCCGCTGACCGCCGCCTGGCGGGATCCGGCGATCTCGTCCTTGACCGTGGGGTTGCGGCCCAGCTCGGCGATCGACACCAGCGACAGGAACGGCAGCATGAGCTGGTTCAGCGCGGGCGCGGCGCTGTGCCGGAAGATCGTCGCGGTGGCCGGGTCGACGCCGGCGGCCAGGTAGTCGGCGACCAGGCCGTCGACGTGCCCGGCGAGGTTCTCGACGATGTCCCGGTCGGTGAGCACCTGGTAGTCGGCGACGAGGACGAACAGCTCGACGCCCGCCCGCTGGAGCCGGACGCGGTTGGCGAGCGTCCCGAAGTAGTGGCCGAGGTGCAGCGCGCCGGTCGGCCGGTCACCGGTCATGATGCGGAACGCCGCGGGGTCGGCGGCGATGCGTCTCTCCAGCTCCAGCCGTCGCGCTTCCGCGTCGGTGCCGGTGCCGTCGGCGCTGTCGGTGGTCTGCATGGGGGTCTCTCCTCCTGGTCGGGGGCGTCCGCCCGGCCCGCCCGCCGTGTCGCGGAGAAGAGAGAGGGCCGTCCAGCGGACGGCCCGGGGCATGCGTTGGGTGTCGGCCGTCCTAGGACGGCCACCAGCCCAAACACGTGGTGCGGTTCACGCCGCCAACAATAGCCCATCAAATAGCGCTGCTCATAGATAATCTGGAACGGAACCAAATGAGTATCCTGGCGGTATGACAGCTCTCGCCCCCGCGAACACCGAACCGGACCTGTCGTTCTTCCTCGACCACACCACGCACGTGCTGAAGACGCAGATGACCGCCGCGCTGGCCGAGGTCGGGCTGACGCCGCGCATGCACTGCGTCCTGGTGCACGCGCTGGAGGAGGAGCGCACCCAGATCCAGCTCGCCGAGATCGGCGACATGGACAAGACCACGATGGTCGTGACCGTGGACGCGCTGGAGAAGGCCGGGCTCGCCGAGCGCCGTCCGTCCTCGTCCGACCGGCGGGCCCGCATCATCGCGGTCACCGAGGAGGGCGAGCGCGCCGCCGCCCGGGGCCAGCAGGTCGTGGACCGCGTCCACGGCGCCGTCCTCGACGCGCTGCCAGAGGCCGACCGCGCCACTTTTCTGCGGGCACTGCGGACTCTGGCCGAGGGGCACCTGAGCACGCCCGTCGAGAACCCGCAGCCGGTGCGGCGCGCCCGGCAGCGCACCAGGTAGGCCGCCCAGGAGGTCCACAACAAAATAAGTCCGTCAGGGATCGTCTGTTATGGGACTATCTGCTACGGTCTCTCCCATGTCCCCACGACACGGGTCCTCTGACCACGGGTTCTCCCAACACGGGTTCTCCCAACACGGGCAGACCGCGGTCTCCCCCTCCTTCCTGCGCTCGCGCTGGGCGGCGCTCGGCGTGCTGTCCGCGACCATGCTCATGACGATCCTGGACGGCAGCATCGTGACCGTCGCGATGCCCGCCATCCAGCGCGACCTCGGCTTCTCCCCCGGCGGGCTGAGCTGGGTCGTCAACGCCTACCTGATCCCGCTCGGCGGCCTGCTGCTGCTCGCCGGACGGCTCGGCGACCTCCTCGGCCGCCGGACGCTGTTCCTCGCGGGCAACACGCTGTTCACCGGCGCGTCCGTGCTCGCGGGCGCGGCGAACGGCCCCGGCCTGCTGATCGCCGCCCGGTTCCTCCAGGGCGTCGGGAGCGCGCTGGCCTCCGCCGTCGTGCTCGGCATCCTCGTGACGCTGTTCACCGACCCGCGCGAGCGCACCCGCGCGATCGGGATCTTCAGCTTCACCGGCGCGGCGGGCGCGTCGATCGGGCAGGTGCTCGGCGGCGTGCTGACCGACGCGCTGAGCTGGCACTGGATCTTCCTCATCAACCTGCCGATCGGCGTCGCGACCGTGCTGCTCGCGCTCCCGGCGCTGCCCCGCGACCGCGGCGCGGGCCTGTCCGCCGGGGCGGACGCGGCGGGCGCGCTGCTCGTCACCTCCGGCCTGATGCTCGGGATCTACACGGTCGTCAAGGTCGAGCGGTACGGGTGGCTGTCGGCGCACACGCTCGGCCTCGGCGCGGTGTCGCTCGGGCTGCTCGCCGCGTTCGCCGCCCGCCAGGCCACCGCCGCGACGCCGCTGGTGCCGCCGCGCTTCCTGCGCTCGCGGACGGTGGCGGTCTCCTACGCCGTCCAGATGCTGACGCTGTCGGCGATGTTCTCCTTCCAGGTCATCGTCGCGCTCTACATGCAGAAGGTGCTCGGCTACGGCGCGCTCGACACCGGCCTCGCCATGCTCCCGGCGGCCGTCGCGATCGGCGCGGTGTCGCTGCTGGCCTCGCCCCGGCTGGTCGCGCGGTTCGGTGAACGGGTGATCCTGTTCGCGGGGCTGGTGCTGCTGGCCGCCGCGATGGTCTGGCTCACGACCGTCCCGGTGGACGCGGACTACGTCGCCGACCTGCTGCCGGTGTTCGTCCTGGTCGCGGGCGCGGGGCTCGTGATCCCGGCGCTGACCGGGCTCGGGATGTCCAGCGCCGGGCCGCAGGACGCGGGGCTCGCCTCCGGCATGCTCACGACCGTCCAGCAGGTCGGGATGGCGCTCGGCGTCGCGGTCCTGACGACGCTCGCCGCCGCCCGCACCGAGGGCCTGCGTGCGGACGGCCGTTCTGAGGCCGCCGCGCTCACCTCCGGCTACCACCTGGCCTTCGCCGTCTCCGCCGGACTCCTCGTCGCCGCGCTTCTCCTCACCCTGTTCGCCCTGCGGCGGCGGCCGGTTCCCGCGCGGCAGGAGACCGAGACCCCGACGTCCGTCACCATCTGAAGGAGAAGGATCATGACCGAGTACGGCCCCGGACAGGGACCCGGCCCGAAGTCCATCGGCGAGGACGACCTCGCCCGCGTGCTCGCCGAGCAGACGTTCGCCGTCCTCGCCACGAACCGCGCGAATGGCCACCCGCACCTGTCGACCGTCGTCTACGACTGGGACCCGGCCGAGCGCGTCGTCCGGATCTCGACCACGGCGGGCCGCGCCAAGGTGCGGCAGATCAGCGCCGACCCCCGGGCGGCGCTGCACGCGGCCACCCCGGACCACATGGCGTTCGCGGTCGCCGAGGGCACCGCCGAGCTGTCCGAGATATCAAAGGAGCCCGGCGACGCGACCGGACGGGAACTCCTGGCCATGACACCGGGCTTCGACGACCCCGACGACGAACGCCTCTTCCTGGAGCAGATGGTCAAGGACAGGCGGCTCGTCATCCGCCTGCGCGTGAACCGCCTCTACGGCACCGTTCTCGCGGACTGAGCCCAGGTGGCCGGGCTCAGCGCGGGAGGATGATCAGCAGCAGCGGCAGGCCCGCGACGATCGGCACCGCGACGGTGGCGGCGAGCCGGGTCGCCCTCGGCAGCGGCTGCGGTTCCAGGAGCCGCTTGACCCGCGCGATGACCGGGATGTCGTCGGTGGACGCGACGCCCAGCGTCCCCGACGGCGCCGCCGCCGGACGCGCCGCCGCGAACCGCAGCAGCGCGGTCGCCAGCTCGCGCGGCGGCCGCCCCGACCGGGCCCGGTCGTCGGCGGCCATCTCGATCAACAGCTCCACCGCGTCCAGACATCGTCCGACCAGCCGGAACTGCGGGAACACCTGCCGCAGCGACGCGAACGGCAGCAGCACCAGGTCGTGCCGCTCCCGCGCGTGCGCGCGCTCGTGCGCGAGCACGGCGGCCAGCTCCGCCTCGTCGAGCAGCTCCAGCGTCCCGGCGCTCACCACGACCTTCGACGAGCGCACCCCGGGCACGCAGTAGGCGGCGGCGCCCGGGTGGTCGAGGACGAGCGTCCCCGGCACGGTCGAGTCCGACCGCGACACCAGCGCCAGCAGCGCCCGGTGCCGGGCGCGCGCCCGCACGACCCGCACCACCGCGTACATCAGCATCGCCAGCAGCACGCCGGTGAGGCTGACGGCCGACAGCAGCGCGGCCATGTGCGGCGCGTCCAGCCGGGCGGCCTGGTCGTCGAGCAGGCCGGGCACACCGCCCGCGACGCCCCGGCCGTAGGGCAGCAGGGCGACGCCGAGGAGCGCGCCGATCGTGGCGACCCCCCAGCACAGCCCGAGGGCCTGCCAGAGGGCGATCCCGGTACGCGGCGTCCGCCACGTCCACCGGGCCCCGGACAGCAGGTGCGCCCCGCCGACGGTCCCGAGGGAGATCAGTGCGAGCAGGGCGGCGCCGGTCATGCCGGAGGTTCCTTGCCCGTGAGCCCGGCGAGGGCCTCGCGGATCACGTCGATCTCGTCGCTCGACACCGAGCGGACGAAGTGCGCCAGCGCCGCGTCGCGGTCGCCGGTCTCGTTCAGGGCGCCGAGCATCAGCTCCGCCACATAGCCCTCCCGGCTGGCGACCGGCTGGTAGCGCCAGGCCCGCCCGTCGCGCTCCCGTTCCAGGAAGCCCTTCTTGGCGAGCCTGTCCAGGACGGTCATGACCGTGGTGTGCGCGAGGTCCCGGTCACCGGCGAGGGCACGGCTCACGTCGCGGGCCGTGGCCGCCTCGACACCGGCGTCCTCCCGCGCCCACAGAACCTCCATGACCGTGCGTTCAAGCTCTCCGAGACCCTTCACGCAAGCCAGGGTAACCGATTGAGAGCCATGTCACCACGTCAGGTAGTACTACGAGCTTTAGTACTACAGCTCGTAGTACTACATTTTGTCGTATGAGCACCGTCGCGCTCCTCGCCGACGCGGTCACCAACGGGGGTGCCGCGTCCCCGGCCGACTACATGGCCGCCCGCCAGCAGATGGCCTTCACGCTGGGCTTCCATATCGTGCTGGCCTCCATCGGCATCGGACTCCCCGCCATCACCCTGCTCGCCGAGTGGCGCTCGATGCGCACCGGCGACGCCGTCTACGCCGAACTCGCGCGCCGCTGGATGAAGGCGGCGGGCGTGCTGTTCGCGGTCGGCGCGGTCTCCGGCACCGTCCTGTCGTTCGAGATGGGCACCCTCTGGCCCGGCTTCATGGACAAGTACGGGCAGGTCTTCGGCACCTCGTTCGCGCTGGAGGGCATCGCCTTCTTCATCGAGGCGATCTTCATGGGCGTCTACCTGTACGGCTGGGACCGGCTGTCCCCGCGCGTGCACTTCCTCACCGGTATCCCCGTCGTGATCGCCGGGCTGCTGTCGGCGGCGTTCGTCCTCACCGTGAACTCGTGGATGAACCAGCCGCGCGGGTTCAGGCTGGTGAACGGCGAGGTCACCGACGTGGACCCGCTGGCCGCGATGTTCAACCCGGCGACGCCCGTCCAGGCCGTCCACCTGATCCTGGCGTCCCTGATGGTCTGCGGGTTCATCGTCGCCTCGGTGTACGCGGTCGGTCTGCTACGCGACCGCAAGGCAGGACGCGAGGACCGCTACAACCGCATCGGGTTCGCCATCCCGTTCTCGCTCGGCGCGGTGTGCGCCCCGCTCCAGGTGATCGTGGGCGACTGGGCGGTCCGGTTCGTCGCCGACAACCAGCCCGCCAAGTTCGCCGCCATGGAGGGCGTCGAGCACACCCAGGCCGGGCAGCCGTTCCGGTTCGCGGTCTTCGAGATCCCGAACGCCCTGTCGCTGATGCTGAAGTTCGACGCGCACGCGACCCTGCGCGGCATGGACTCGATCCCGGTGGACGACCGCCCGCCCGCCGAGGTCGTCAAGACCTCGTTCGAGATCATGATCACGCTCGGCATGGTGCTGCTCGCCCTCGCCGCCTGGTGGGGCTTCGCATGCTGGCGCCGCCGCCGCTCGCCCGGCCTGGTCTGGCACCCCTGGTTCCTGCGCGTCGCCGCGACCGCGGGCGTCCTGGCCGCCGTCGCCATGGAGGCCGGGTGGACGACCACGGAGGTCGGACGGCAGCCCTGGATCGTCTACGGCGTGATGCGCACCGAGGAGGCGATCAACCCCAACCCGGGCCTGCGCTACGGGCTCTACATCGTGCTCGCCGTCTACGCCGTCCTCGCGGCCGCGACGATCAGCGTCCTGCGCCGGATGCGGCACACGCCCCCGGTCGCCGCCACCGCCCCCGAACCGGAACTGGAGCCCGCGCCATGACCACCGCAGCGACCGCCCTCATCCTCGCCGGGCTCTCGGCCTACCTGCTGTTCGGCGGCGCCGACTTCGGCGCGGGGCTCTGGCACCTGGTCTCCCGCCGCCGCGCCGACAAGGACGTCATCGAGCACGCGATGGGCCCGCTCTGGGAGGCCAACCACGTCTGGCTGATCTTCGTGATGGTCATGACCTGGACCGCGTTCCCGCCCGTCTTCGCGGACGTGATGTCCGAGCACTGGGTCCCGCTGTCGCTCGCCGCGCTCGGCATCGTCGCCCGGGGCAGCACGTTCGTGTTCAGCAAGGCCGACCCCGACCAGCGCTGGTACCCGTGGCTGTTCGGCGCCTCGTCCGTGCTCACCCCCTACTGCTTGGGCTCGGTCGCGGCGGTCGTCGCCACCGGCGGTTCGTCCTGGCTGAGCCCCACCGGCCTGTACGGCGGCGTCCTCACCACCGCGCTCTGCGCCTACCTCGCCGCCGTCTACCTGATCTGGGACGCCCGCCGCCTCGGCGACAACGACGCCTCGCTCCGCTTCCGCGGCTTCGCCCTGCTCTCCGGCGCCGCCGTCGGCCTGCTCGCCCTGCCCGGCGCCGCCGCGCTCGGCGTGCGGTCCCCGATGATCTGGCTGTCGGCCCTCGCGGGGACGGTGTCGCTGGTCCTGCTGGTGCGCCGCGCGTACCTGTCCGTCCGCGTGACGGGCGGGCTGGCCGTCGTGACCGTGCTGTGGGGCGCGGCCCAGATGTCGGGCCTGGACCTGGACGGCGCCGCCGCGCAGGACGCCGTGCTCCGGATCGTCTTCATCGCACTGGGCGTGGGCGCGCTGATCCTCGTCCCGTCCATGACCTGGCTGTACGTGCTGTTCCAGCGGCAGCCCCGCGCCCACTGAGCAAGCGGTGTGCCGGGACCGCGGTCGGCAACCAAGCCCCGGCACACCGCTCCCCCACCTGCCGCCTACCATGACCCGGCATGGCGGACCTGTACGAATTGCTGCTCGTCGCCGAGCTTCCCGCGGACCTTCCCGAGGCGGAGCTGGCCGAACTGCGCTGGCATCTGGGGCTCGGCCCGGAACCGGAGCGGTTCGCGATCGTCACCGACGGCCTTCCCGTGGTGACGGCCGACGACGACGGCGAGCCCCTCCCCGAAGCGCTCTGGACGGTCGAGCACCTCCCCCTGCTGGCGGGACGCGGCGCCGCCGACGCCAGGATCGGCGGGGTGCTGTTCTCCGAACTCGTCCGGCGCGAAGGGTCGCAGAACGCGAACTGGGCGCTGACCTCGCGCCAGGTTCTCCACCCCGACGTCCAGGACGAGCTGGCCCAGCTCCTCGGCTGGCTGCGGCGGCGCGCGGTCGGCCACGGAGGCGCGCCGCCGTGCCTGAGCTGCCACCTGCGCCACCACGAGGAGGGCCCGGCCCTGCGACCGGTCGCCGTGGACGGCTCCGAACCCCTCATGCGCTAGCGCCGCTGAGGTCCTCCCGGATCCAGTCGAGGACGGATGTGTGCTCGGGCTGCCAGTCGAGATCGGCGCGGGCGGCGGCGTCGCGGACGCGGCTGTTCGAGCCGAGCGCGTAGACGGCCGGTTCGTAGCCCCACGCGGCGATCGCGGAGTCGATGTCCCAGGGCTGGGCGGGGCCCTGGCCGAGGGCGGCGGCGATCGCGTCCGTGATCGCCTTGAACGACGCCTCGCCGCTCTCGACGAAGTAGAAGGCCCCGGCGGGAGCGCGGGTCAGCGCCCTGACGTAGAGCTCCACGACGTCGTCGACATGGACGGTCGACCAGATGTTGGCGCCGGGGCCGATGTGCCGGGCGACACCGCTGCTCTCGGCCTGCCGCACGAGCAGGGGGATCTGGACGCTGTCGCGCGCGAGCCCGCGGCCGTGCCCGTAGATCAGCGTGTTGCACAGGACCGCCGACCGCACGCCGTGGTCGGCGGCCGCCAGGACCCGGCGGTCGATGGCCACCCGGGCGGCCTTGTCCTCGGCGGGCTGCCAGCCCGGGGCCAGCACCTCCTCCTCCGTCCAGACCTTGTCGGACGCCTCGCCCCGCGCGTCCTCCCCCACGATGCTGGACCCGCTGGTGTGCAGGAACGGCTTGCCGGAGCCCTGGAGCGCCGCCACGAACGCCTCGACCGCACCGGCATGGTCGCTGTCGGCCGCGTTGATCACCGCGTCGGCCTCGGACGCGGCGCGGACCAGGACGTCGCGGTCGTCGAGCGTCCCCGCGACCGGCTCGATCCCGATCCGGCGGAGGGCGTCCGCCGACGCGTCCGAGCGGGCCAGCCCGGCGACCGTGTGCCCCTCGGCGATGAGCCGGACGCCGATCGAGCCCCCGATGTAGCCGGTCGCCCCGGTCAGGAATATGCGCATCAGACCTCATTTATGTGCACTTACACTATCTGCATATACATATATCTTGGATAGCGCGCACACGGCCTGTCAAGCCGCGCTCAGACCGAGGTCCCTTCGTGTTGGCGTGTTCTCGTCCGGTACGAGAACTCCACCCCCCACACGCACAGCATCGCCAGCGCGAAGCCGATCGCCCCCTCCGCGACCAGGCGAAAGACCGCGTCGAAGCCGCTGAACAGCCGATCGGGAACGATCCCCAGGCGGACGAGCAGCGGCCCCACGGCGATCGCGAGGAGCGCCCAGGCCCGGCGTCCCTGAGCGGTGCGGACCAGCGCCGCCGTGGTCAGGACGACGGCGGTCAGGACGATGCCCGTCTGGAGCAGGTTCCACGTCGCCGAAAGCGTGTGCAGTCGGGACGGCTCCGCGGAGAGCGACCGGAAGTCGAGGTCGCCTTGCAGGAGCAGGGTGAACAGCGGAGTGGTGGAGAACACGCCGAGCACGGCGGCCACCGCACCCGCGCCGAGAACGTAGGTGTGTCCCAGCAGGCGCGCTCCATGGACGGGCCCCGGGGAGACGAGGAGGGAGGCGGTCGCCAGCAGCGCCAGCGCCAGCGGACTGCCCGCCAGCGAGAGCCCGAGCCACGCCCACGGAAGGTCGTAGGCGAACGTCCCGTACAGCGCGAGAACGAACTGCGCGCCGATGACCGCGCAGGCGCCGATCGCGGCCGCGCGCCGCCGTCCGCGCCAGGCCAGTACCGCGATGACGGCCCAGGCGAGCCAGTACGGCGCCGTCCCGAAGTGGAGGGCGATCGTCCGTCGCAGGGGCTGACCCATGTCCCCCGGCCCCGGCAGGACGACGACCCAGTACGGCGCGTTGACCATGAACCGGAGCCCCTCGGCCAGCAGCAGGTAGATCGCCAGGAACCCGGTGATCGCGAACGCGCCCGGCCACGGAGACGCCTTGCCGCCCGCGCCCAGCCGACGCAGGCGAATCCGGGCGGCCCCGTAGAGCAGGTCGGCGGCATCGGCGACGGCCGGACGCGTCTGACCGGGCCGCGCCGCGGACAGCAGCACGTCCAGCATCTCCTCCCCGTGCGCCGCACGGTGCTCGGCCGGATAACAGGCGAGCAGGCGCCGATAGCGCCGTTCGAGCGCGCTCACAGACCCCCCCCGGAAAAGCCGGGAAGCGTACGGACGAAGGCGGGGGCGCTGCCGCCGCGCAGGTGCGGGAAGGCGGCGAGGCGGCGGGCGGCGGCCTCCGTCCGGCGGCGGAGGGCCTCGACCTCGGTGGCGAGGGCGGCGGCGCCCTCGTCGGTGAGCCGGTAGTAGCGCCGCAGCCGACCGTCCACGACCTCCTCGCGGTCGGGCGCGATCAGCCCCTCGGACTGGAGCCGGTCGAGGGCGGCGTACAGGGTCCCGGCGCGGAGGCGGGTCCGGCCCGCGGAGATCCGCTCGACGTCGGCGATGATCCCGTAGCCGTGCTGGGCGGCGTCCGCGAGCGCGGTCAAGATCAGGAACGTGGGCTCCTGCATCATCTTGCTCATGCGATCTTTATATACCGATCATCTGACTATCGCCAGCGACTTCGCGGCATCGGAGTATCCGGCCGAGATACACGACACAGGGTGTCGTGTTTCGCTGGGAGGCTGATCGGCATGACCAGCAAGACACCGGCCACCGAGCCGAACGACCTGGGCAGGCACTTCGTCGAGCGCGCCAACGCGGGCGACGTCGACGGCATGGCGGCGTTGTACGAGCCGACCGCCGTGCTGGCGTTCCCGCCGGGCCGTCTCGCGACCGGACACGCGGAGATCCGCGCGGTCCTGGACCGGCCGCCGGTCGCGCCGTAGTGGGGAGTCGGCATGCACACGATGATGACGATCGGCGTCTACGGCTTCGACGGCGAGTCCTTCCTGCGGCGGCTGCGGGAGGCGGACGTCCGCCTGCTGATCGACGTGCGCCAGCGCCGGGGCGTCCGCGGCCCCGACTACGCGTGGGCGAACTCACGTCGGCTGCAAGCGACCCTCGCCCAGGCCCGGATCGCCTACGCGCACCGCCCCGAACTCGCGCCGACCACCGAACTGCGCCAGCTCCAGTACGCGGAGGACGACCGGCGCGGGGTCGGCAAGCGCTCGCGCCGCGAGCTGGCGGACGCCTACACCCGCCGCTACACCGCCGAGATCCTCGACGCCGCCGACCTCGCGCCGGTCGTGTCGGCGCTGCCCGGCAGCGGGAACGCGGCGCTGTTCTGCGTCGAGCGCGACCCCGAGGCGTGCCACCGCTCGCTGATCGCCCGGCGGCTGACCGAGCGGCACGGCGTCATGATCGAGGACCTGCGCCCGCGGTGAGGCCTGGCCTCACCAAGGGCCTCACCAGGGGCCGTAGGGGCCCATGTGGGAGCCGCCGCGTCCGCCGTTCTTCTTCTTGTACGGGGCGACCGCCGGACGGACGTCGGCCAGGTACACCGCCGCCGCGATGAACGCCGCCACCGGCAGGATGCCGAGCAGCAGCCCCACCGGCCGGATGCCGAGCGCGAGCGGCGCGACCGCGTGCGCGATGCCGAGCACCGCCGCGACGATCAGGATGATCAGCCACAGCTTCTTGCTGAGCTTGCCCGCCGCGGAGTACGCGGCCTCGGGCACGGTCAGCGCGTCCAGCAGCGCCCAGCCCTCCATCACGAACGCGATGATGAGGAGAAGCCAGAAGAAGTAGTCCAGCACGTTGAAGTCCGCCACCGGCGATCAGTGCTCCTGCCTGTCTCGGACGGCGACTCCACGTCGCTCACATGGGATCACCGTCCCCACCCTACGGGCCTTGTCCAGCCTCGGACGGGGAGGCGCCGCGCAGCGCGCCGGCGGCGCCACCACCTGGAAGGACGACGAGGCCCGGCCGGGTGTTCCCGGCCGGGCCGCGCGCCGTGCTCAGGCGTCGCCGGACGGGCCGCGCCCGCCCTCGGTGATCTCGGCGGCCCCGGTGATCCCGGCGGGCCCGGCGGCATCGCCGGCCTCGGGGTGCATGACCTTCCGGCCGCGCTCGGCGAGCTCGTCGATGATCTCGACGGTCCGGGTGCCGACGTGCGTCATGTAGGCGATCGCGGCGCCAGGCAGGTCCTTGGTGTCGACCCGGTCCTGCACCTTGGCGACCTCGACGCGGTAGCGGCCCACGGCCTCGCGGACCTGCTCGCGGGCCCGGTCGACCGTCCCGCGGACGTCGCCCTGGTACCGGGTCGCGGCCTCCCGCGCGCGGTCCTGGTAGCGGTCGAGGTTCTCGCGCGCCTTCGACACCTGCTCGGGGACCTCGCGGAGCTTCTCCACCGCGAGATCACCGGCGCCGGCCACGGTGTGGACCGCCTTGTTCTCTCGGAGGCTGCTGGCCAGCGTCATCTGCCCTCGTCCTTTCCACTCGTCTGCTTGATGGGCGCCGCCGGGGCGGCTTGTCATGGCGCGCGGTTCGGGTTCTCGGCGCGGAGCCCGGCCTCGTCCTCGCCGGAGGAGTCCTCGTCCTCCTTGAGGGCGGCCTCGTTCTCCTTGAGGAAGGAGGCGTAGATGTCGAGCAGCACCTGCTTCTGGCGTTCGCTCAGGTGCACGTCGGCCCGCACGGACGCCATCACGTCGGTGTCGGTCTCGCGGTCCTCAAGGATGCCGGCCTGCACGTAGAGCGCCTCGGCGGAGATCCGCAGCCCCTTGGCGATCTGCTGGAGTATCTCGGCGCTCGGCTTGCGCAGCCCGCGCTCGACCTGGCTCAGATACGGGTTGGAGATGCCCGAGACGTCCGCGAGCTGCCGCAGCGAGATCTTCGCCCGGGTGCGCTGCTCGCGGATGTACTCCCCGAGGGAGCCGACCTTCGAACCTGCCATGGCTCCACCATGCGCCAGTCCGCTTGCAATTGCAAGCGCTTCAGCTAGCACTCCCCGGTGATACCCCTCACAGCGGTTTCGCCGCGACCAGTGCGCCGATCCCGTCCAGGATCCGGTCGAGCCCGAAGGTCACGTCATCGTCGAGGACGTCGTCGGTGTAGTCGGCGCCGTCCATCATGGACGCCAGCACCGAGTGGCCGCGTTCACGCAGCCGGGGCAGGAGGAATTTGGTCACGGCGTCCGACTGCGTCGGGGTCGCGGTGCTGTACCGCAGGTCGCGGCGCATGCCGCCGATCTGCCGCGCGTAGCCGTCCAGCACGAACGCGCACCCCAGGGCCTCGGCGGGGGTCAGCCCGGCGCCGGTCAGCACTTGCAGGATCGCCTCCGTCCAGTCCAGCAGGTTCGGCGTCACCGGGGCCCCGCGGACGGGGAGATCGCACAGCCAGGGGTGGACGTCACACCGGTCGATCATCGCCCGCGTCCACCGGTTCGCTCCGTCGCGCCAGCCTCCCGTCCCGGACGCCAGGTCCGGCGCCGGACCCCAGGCGGCCTCGGCGACCAGGACCAGCAACTCGTCCCGGGACCGCACGTACCGGTAGATCGCGTTGGCGGTCAGCCCGAGCCGCTGGGCGATCTTGGGCATCGACAGGGCGCCGAATCCGTCCGCGTCGGCCAACTCGATGGCCGCGCCGACGATCTGCTCGACGCTCTGCGACGGCTTGCGCCCGAGCCTGGTCGTCTTGACGGGGAGGCCCCACGCCAAGGCCAGTCCCGGCGGCAGCTCGGAGTCCTCCGCGCCCGGCATCCGGTGGCCTCCTCCGCTCGACCGGAGATCCCTGTTCGACCGACTCTACCTTGACTTCGTGTATGCCTCACACTTAACTTAGTGCGACCCACACACAAATAACGATCGTCAGGGGGAGCCCGACATGAAACCGCTGCATCGACACCGCGCGCCGGGCCGGCGCACCAGACGGCTCGGCGGGGTGGTGGTCCTGCTGACCGCGGCGTTGCTCTCGGGCGCGATCGTCGGCGGAGGGGCGGCCGACGCGCTGTCACCGGGTCGCGGCGACCACGGCCCCGCCGCCTCCACCGTGGTACGGACCGATGCCGGCGCCGTCCGCGGCAGGGTCGACTCGACCGCCAGGGTGTTCCAGGGGATTCCGTACGCCGCGCCACCGGAGCACGACCTGCGCTGGGCCTCGCCGCAACCGGCCGAGCCGTGGCGGGGAGTGCGGGACGCCACCCGGCCCGGCAACCGCTGCGCCCAGGCCAAGGGACTGGTCGACGAGGCCAGTGACCACGAGGACTGCCTGTTCCTTAACGTCACCACGCCGCGCGCCACCGGGAAACGCAAGCTGCCGGTGATGGTGTGGCTCCACGGCAACGGGTTCATCAGCGGCGCCGCCAGCCTGTACGGCGCGAAGCGGCTGGCCGCCGAAGGCGACGTGATCGTGGTCAGCCCGAACTACCGGCTCGGGATCTTCGGATTCCTGTCCCACCCCGCACTCGACCACGGCAAGGCCCGGAACCTGTCCGGGAACTTCGGTCTCGAAGACCAGCAGGCCGCACTGCGCTGGGTGCGGCGCAACGCCGCGGCGTTCGGCGGTGACCCCGGCAACGTCACGATCTTCGGCGAGTCCGCGGGCGGGACCAGCGTCTGCGCCCAACTCGCCGCGCCGACCTCGGCGGGGCTGTTCCATCGGGCGATCGTGCAGAGCGCGGAGTGCACCGGCGAGAAGTGGTCGCCGGGGCCTCCGACCTGGTTCCCGCTGCCCCGCGCCGACCGCCAGAAGCACGGTCTCGAGGTGGCGGACAAGCTCGGCTGCGACAACCCGGCGAAGGCGGCGAGCTGCCTGCGCGACGTGGACCCCGCCATCCTGGCCAAGTGGTCCGACGTCGGTGTCGGATCGGGTCCCACCGTGGGCGGGGGCTTCCTGCCGCTCAGCCCGGAGCGCGCCTTCGCGACCGGTCGCTTCAACCGCGTCCCCGTCATGCAGGGGACCACGCGGGACGAACACCACCTGTTCACCGCGGCGATCGAGGCCGCCACCGAACAGGTCACCACTCCGGAGAGCTATCGTGAGCAGCTCGCCGCCTTGTTCAGCCCGGCCGACCTCCGGCGGGTTCTGGCCCGGTATCCGGTCGCCAAGTTCCACTCCGCGGGTGAGGCATTGTCCACGGTCGTGACCGACTGGGCGTGGGGATGCCCCGCCCAGGGCCGGGACAGCGCACTCGCCGCGCACACTCCCGTCTACGCCTATGAGTTCGCGGACGATACGGCGCCGTGGTTCAAGACCCTGCGCAAGCCCAACTTTCCCACCGGCGCGTTCCACGGAGCCGAACTGCAATACCTGTTCGAGGACGAGCAGCTCCCCGGCCCGCAGACGCCCGCCCAGCACCGGCTCTCCTCGACCGTGATCGGCTACTGGAGCCGGTTCGCCGCCACCGGAAATCCCAACGGCGACGGGCGACCCCGCTGGATGCCCTTCCAGGGCGACGGTTGGGTGCAGTCACTCGCGACCACCACGATCGGCAAGACCGACCGCAACGCCGAACACCAGTGCGCCTTCTGGAACACCATCGATTCCTGACCCGACGAGCCCTGGCGCCGATTGATCAGAGGTGCTCCGGAATCCAGTCCGGCAGCGGTTCGGTCGCTCGGCGCCAGGCGCTCGGCAACTGGTCGGGGCGGAGCGCCGCGGCGACGATGCCCCCGACGATCGCGCAGGTGGTGTCGACGTCGCCGCCTGCCGCGGCCGTGGTCCATATCGCTCGCCGGAAGTCGGAACGGTGGTGCGCCGCCGCCCACAAGGCGAACGGGACGGTGTCGTGAGCCGCGACCGTACTGCCGTTGCCGAGGAAATGGGCGGCCGTTTCGGGATTGCTCACGGTCAGCAGATGCCGGGCTTCCCGAATGCCGTCATGGACCTTTCCCGGCGGGACGTGGCCGAGGATCCGGTCGATGAACCGTCCGGGCGGGAGAGGGTCACCGGCGGCATACGCGGCGGCGACGGCGACCGCGACGGCCCCGGCGACCGCCTCGGAATGGGCGTGGGTGACGGCGGCCGAAAGCGCCGCCTGATCGGCGGCCTCGGCGGGGTCGGCCGCGAAAAAGGCGCCCAGCGGGGCGACGCGCATGGCCGCCCCGTTTCCCCAGGAGCCCGAGCCGTCGAACAGTCCGGCGGCGAGGGCCCGCCAATCACCGCCCTCGCGGACCAGCCGGAGCATCCGGTTCGTCGCCGGGCCGTAACCGCGGTCGAAATCGTGCCGGCGGGCGAAGGAGTCGGCGAGGACGTCCTGGTCAATGGTGTTGTGGACGGCCAGCGTCAGGTAGATGGAACAGGCCATCTCCGTGTCGTCGGTCCATTGCCAGGGCGCGGGCGGAAGCGATCGGGCGGCGAGGTGGCCGCGGTTGGCGGGGACGAAGAACTGTGATCCGAGCGCGTCACCGATGGCGAGTCCGAGAAGGGAGGCCCAGGCGCGCTGAAGGCGAACATTCGGCATTGCCGTTCATCCTCGCAGGCGGGCGGGCGAGCACCAAGCCGCGGAATTCAGCTCACCTTGTCGGGGCGGGCCGTCCAGGTGTTGCAGACGGCGAGGCGGCGCCCCTGGAAGCCGGTGACCACCCAGCCGGCGTAGTTGCGTCCCGAGCCGTGGTCGCGCTCCTCGGGCGGCAGCCGCTCGTCGCCGCGGCCGCGCACGTCCAGGATCATCGCGACGTACTGCTCGCGGGTCATCGGGAGCGTCCCGCGCTCGGCGCCGAGGAACGCGCCCGCGAAGCACTGCGCCTGGAGCTCGATGCGGCGGCTCGCCTCGTTGCGGGCCATGACGTCGGCCTTCTCCATCTCCTCGTGCCCGTAGACGAGGATTCCGGCGCGGTCCTGGACGTGGTGCCCGTACTCGTGCGCGATCACCCGGGCGAACACCGCGAAATGCGACAGCGGCTCGCCGCCGGACGTCTCCACGATGTGGTGCAGCCCCACGTACATCGTGTTGTTGGCCGGGCAGTAGAACGCGGACGCGCCGGGGCTCGGATACGTCCCGCACGGGCTGCGTCCCGACTGCTCCCAGAACACCCGCTTCGGCGGGTCGAACGGCACGTCGATCTTGGCGAACTGCCGCGTCCAGGACGTGTCGAGGCAGTCGCTCAGCACGTCCATGAACTGGCGCATGGACCCGGCGGCCGGGGTGATGCGCGGCAGCGCGCACCGGACGGGCGTCAGCGCGCCCGTCGAGTACAGCTTGTTCGCGGTGGCCGCCGAGCGCGGCGCGTCCCCGCCGGAGGCCGAACCCGTCCGCGCGCCGATACCCCCGATACCGCCGTCGCCGCCGAGCACCGAGAAGGCGAGGATCGCCAGGACGACCAGCGAGGTCAGCCCGCCCACGATGCCCGCGACCGTCCCGCCGGCGGTGCGGCGCGGCGGCCTGCGCGCCGGCACGTACCGGTACTGCGGCGGGCGGTAGGCAGGCGGACCGTACGGTGGAGCCGGCGGGGGCGGGGGGTGGTGACCTGCCATAGCGAAGAATCATCGCACGCGTTCCCGATACTATTTGCGCCCATGTCTGCTCATGCGGCGTTGTGTCGTCTGCGACCGGCGGCCCTGATCTTGACGGCCGCCGTCCTCGTCCCGCTGACCGCGAACGCCCCCGCGGCCGCGACCACCGCCGCGGCGGAGCGGGCGCCGTTGGAGCGGATGCTCTCGGAGCGGGCGCTCTCGGAGCGGGTGCTCAAGGACGAGGTGGTCCTCACACCGGGCAAGGGCGGCCTGACCCGCGTGAAGGAGACGATCGTCTACCGGTTCGCGGGGAACAAGGGCTTCAAGCGGACGTTCACCACCCGCGACCACGACAGCGTCACCGAGGACCGCGTCTACAAGATCGAGGGCCTGCGCGCGTCCAGCCCGAACGGCGGGCCGACGAAGGTCGGCACGTCCGAGAGCGGCACCCGGACCACCGTCAAGGTCAGCGGCGGGACGTCGCTCACCGGCGAGCGGACCGTCGTCCTGGAGTACGCGGTGCGCGGCGCGATCGCCCGGATGGGCTCGGTCGAGGAGCTGCGCTGGCCCGCCGTCGGCGGCTGGAGCGTCCCCGTGGACGAGGCGCGCGCGACCCTCGGCGGCGGCGCGACGATCGACAACGTCAACTGCTTCGCGGGCCCGCCCGGCAGCACGATCGGCTGCACGCAGTTCTACACGAACCACACCCGCACCGAGGGGATCTTCAGCCAGCAGCGGATGCTGTCCGGGGAGTCGCTCACGGTCGTCGCGGGCTTCCCCGCCGGGACCACCGGCGGCACCGCCCTCTACGAGCGGCGGCACAACGTCGCGACCGCGTTCTCCGTCAACGCCGTCACCGGCGGCGCGCTGCTCGGCCTCCTCGTCCTGCTCGGCGGCGGCCTCGCGGCGCTGTACCTGCTGCGCGGCCGCGACGCCCGCGTCGTCGGGAAGAAGGCCGCCGAGGGCGACCAGCCGCCGCTGGCGGGGGCGGAGTTCGAGCCGCCGGACGGCGTCCGGCCCGGCCAGATCGGCACGCTGATCGACGAGCAGGCCGACGTCATCGACGTCACCGCCACGATCGTGGACCTCGCCGTCCGCGGCTACCTGCTGATCGAGGAGGAGGACCGCGCCGCCACCGGCCGCCTCGACTGGACGCTGCGCCGCCTCGACCGTCCCGTCGTCGACCTGCTCCCCTACGAGCGCATCCTGCTCGACGCGCTCCTCACCGGGCGGGACGGCGGCGCGCGCGACGCGGTGAAACTGTCGGAGCTCGGTGGTACGTTCGCGACGCGGCTGGCCCAGGTGCGTTCGGCGATGTACGACGACGTCGTGAAGCAGGGCTGGTTCGCGCGGCGCCCCGACACCGTCCGGTCCCGGTGGACGGTCGCCGGGATCGTCGTGACCCTGCTCGGCGTCGCGGGCACGGTCGCGCTCGCGCTCACCACCGAATGGGCCCTCGCGGGCCTCGCCGTGATCATCGCGGGCGCCGCGCTGGCCTACGGCGGCCAGTACATGCCCGCCAAGACCGCGCGCGGCTCCACCGTCCTCGCGCACACGATCGGCTTCCGCGCCTTCCTGGAGCGCGGCGTCCTCCCCGAGGGTGACGCCTCCCGGCAGCGCATCGCGCTCTACTCGCGCTTCCTCCCGTACGCGGTCGTGTTCGACGTCGTCGCGAAGTGGTCCGAGACCGTCAAGGACGCGGGGCAGCAGGGCGCCGACAACCTGTACTGGTACGAGGGCCCCGCCGAATGGGACCTCTCGAAGTTCGCCGAGTCGATGCGCGCGTTCACGCTGACGACGTCCGGCTCCATCTCCCAGTCACGCGGCTTCTAGGAACCGCCGCTTCGCTGAAGCGCCGCCCCCCCGAGCGGCGTCCACTAGAGCGGCGTCCACTGAAGCGGCGTCCACTGAAGCGCCGCCCGCTGAAGCGGCGTCCACCGGAGCGGCGTCCACTGGAGCGCCGCCCACCGGAGCGGCGTCCACTGGAATGGCGTCCGCTGAAGGGCCGTCCGCGGAACGTCGCAGCTCGCGGGCAATGCCGCCGGCCGGGTCCGCCCGCGGGAGTGCGCGGCATGCGGATCGCCGTGGGGGCACGGCGTGCGGAGGGTTGAAACCCGCGTGCCGGGTAGGGCGTTCCGGCGAGGAGGTGTCACCACATGCTCGCCGACACAGGCATGGTGGGGGACGCCCGGCTGTGGGTGTTCGGGCCGCTCATCGTGTTCGCGGCGCTGGCCGTCTGGCTCACGCTCACGCTGACCGCCTCGCGCGAACGCAAACGCCCCCGGGGCAAGAACCCCGGCCTGCCGAACCGGGGCGCGGTCACCGGCGGGATCATCGAGGGCAGCCCGGCCCAGCGGACCCGCCGCGACGCCGCACCCACCGAAGCCGAACGCGAAGCCGCCGAAGCCCGCGCCGCCGAGCGTGAGGCGGCAGAACGCGAAGCGGCGGAACGGGAAGCAGAGCTCGCGCGACGCCACACATCCGCTCGCACGAAGCCGAAACGACACCGGCACGGCCTGCTACGCCGTCACTGACCCCCTTGGACACGACGCCCGTCGGACCGGGAGGCACTCCCCTCCCCGCAGCCCGGTCCGGCGGGCGTTGTCCTCGCCGTGATCGCTGAGACCCCTCTCACACGATCATCACCAGAGTCCAGAAGTAGGATGTCTGACGTCTTACTGAAAGAGGCTCTTGTGGTACTTCATCCAGTTCCGAGCGGGTCGACCGTCGACGCCGTCCTCGACCAGCTCCAGTCCCAGGTCAGCGAGGGCACCTGGCCGGTGGGCGGCCGCATCCCGGGCGAGGTGGACCTGGCCGCCCAGCTCGGGGTGAGCCGCCCGGCGGTCCGGGAGGCGATCCGGGCGCTGACCCACGTCGGCGTCCTGGAGGTGCGGCGCGGCTACGGCACCTACGTGCGCAGCAGCGCGAACCCGCGTCCCCTCCTGCGCCGCGTCGCGCGGGCCACCCTCCGGGACGTCTTCGAGATGCAGCTCGCCTACGACGTCCAGGCCGCCCGCCTGGCCGCCCGGCGCCGCACGGACGCCGACCTCGTCCGGCTCGAAGAGCTCCTGCGGGCCCGCGACGAGGCCACCGAGGCCGACGAGTTCGGCGCCGCCGACGCGCGCTTCCACCTCGGCGTGGCGGAGGCGACGCGCAACCCCGTCCTGATCGAGGCGATGCGCTTCTTCATCGACCGCCTCCAGGAGTCGATGCGGGCGATCCGCCTCGACCAGGAGGTCCCGGAGGCGGGTCCGGCCAAGCACCGGGCCGTCCTGGACGCGATCATCGCCCGCGACCCCGTCGCCGCCGGTGAGGCCGCCGCCGCGGTGGTGGAACCGGCGCTGGCCGTCCTGGAGGCCCTTGTCCCCCGCGAGGCGGACGGGCCCCCGGCACCCGACGACACCGAGGAAGAAGGGCGATGATGGCGGGCCGACCCACGACGGACCCCGAACAGGCATCCACCGGACGCGGCGTCCTGATCGGCCAGCTCGCGCTGATCGTCATCGTCGCCGTCAACCTGCGTCCGGCGCTGGCGGCGGTCGGCCCGCTGCTGACGGAGATCCAGGACGCCTTCCACCTCTCCGGGACGGCGGCCGGGGCGCTCACGACGCTGCCGCTGGTCTTCTTCGGCTCCTACGGGCTGCTCGCCCCCTTCCTGCGGCGCGCGCCGCGCAGCGAGACGCTCCTGGTCACCGCCATGGGGCTGCTCGTCGTGGGCCTGCTGCTGCGGCTGGTGGACACGACGTTCGCGCTGTTCGCCGGGTCGCTGGTCGCCGGGATCGCGATCAGCGTCGGCAACATCGCCATGCCGGCGATCATCAAACGCGACCATCCGTCCTCGATCACGGTCGTGACCTCGGTCTACACGGTGGCGATCACGGTCGGCGCCTGCCTTTCGTCCGGGCTCGCGGTGCCCGTCGAGCACGCCCTCGACGCGTCCTGGCGGCTGCCGCTCGGGCTGCTGGTGATCCCGACCGCGATCGCGGGCGCGATCTGGCTGCCCCGGGCGCTGCGGGCGGCGCGCGCGGCGCGGTCGACCCCCGCCGTCCCGGTGGCACGCGGCGCCGCGTCCCGGGTGTGGCGCTCGGGCCTGGCGTGGCAGGTCACGTTCTTCATGGGCATGCAGTCGCTGCTCGCCTACGTGGTGCTCGGCTGGCTCCCGACGATCTGCCAGGACCGCGGCATGGGCGAGGTGCCCGCCGGCTACGTGCTGGCGCTGTCGGCGGCGGTCCAGGCGCTCGGGTCGCTGTCGGTCCCGATCCTCGAACGGCGGTCCCGCGACCAGCGTCCGCTCGTGATCGCGACGGCCGTGCTGAGCGTCGTGGGCTTCGCCGGGATCACCTGGGCGCCGATCGGCTCGGTCTGGGGCTGGACGGTCGTCCTCGGCTTCGGGCAGGGGCTCGGCTTCGCCACCGCGCTCTCGTTCATCGGACTGCGGGCGCACGACGCGCAGGTCGCAGCGCAGCTGTCCGGGATGGCGCAGGGCACGGGCTACGTGATCGCGGCGCTCGGCCCGCTCGCGGTCGGCGCGCTGCACGACGCCACCGGTGGGTGGACCGCTCCAATGATCGGCGTCCTGGCAGTCGCGACGGTCATGATCGTGCCCGGGGCCGCCGCCGGACGGAACCGGACCATCGGCGCCCTTCCGTCCACCGAGACCTCCAACACCTCGCCCGCGCTCAACTGAGAAGGAACCGCAACGGCGTCCCCCGGCGAAGCCTCCGCCGAGGGGACGCCGCGATTAACCGACCTCGTCCCCCATATCGTTCCTGGTACTGGGCATGTAACCCACGAGGAGGTGGGCAGCATGCTCGCGACCGTCCTGGCCGGGTCCTCCGACCTGGCCAACACCGCCCCCCACGGGGCAATGCCGTGGGCGTGGCTGATCCCGGTGCTCGCCACGGTGGCCCTGCTGAGCTGGCTCGCGCTGACCGTCGAGGCCTCGTCCAGGAAGGTGCACCCCCACCGCCGGAACGACCAGGACAACCACCGGGGCGGCGAGCAGGGCGGCTACTACGTCTACACGCCCGGGATCTACTCGCACAGCTACCCGCCGGGGGAAGCGAAGTACAACGACGACGTCATATAAGCATGGAACAGATCATTCCGTTCTGATACATTGAGGTCGCCCGACCGCCTCACCCGCGAAGGACGACCGCCATGACGCCACAGCACCCCACCCCGCCGATCCCCGACGGCTACACCACCGTCACCCCGTGGATCGTCACCAGGGACACGGCAGGGCTCATCGACTTCATCACCGAGGCGTTCGGCGCCGAGGAACTCAGCCGTCTCGACGTGGGCGACGGCGTCATCGGCCACGCCGAGGCGCGCATCGGCGACTCGATCGTGATGATGTTCGACTCGCCTTTTTCCGTCGAGACCCCTGGGCTACTGCGCCTTTTCGTGGACGACGCGGACGCGGTCGTCCAGCGCGCCGTGAACGCCGGAGCCACCGTCGTGACCGAGCCGACGGAACTGTTCTGGGGCGACAAGGTCGGACGCGTACGCGACCCGCTCGGAAACATCTGGTGGATCCAGCAGCGCCTCGCCGAACCGTCCCCCGACGAGATCGCGAGGCGAGCGCAGGACCCGAAATACGCCGAGGCGATGACCTACGTCCAGTCGAGTCTGGGCTCCGCCCTGCCCGCGCCCCGGAGCGTCGACGTCTAACGCGTCCTGGTCCCGACCAGCAACGAATTCCGCAGGTCGGGCAGCACGACCTCGGTCGAGACGAGCCGCCGGTCACCGAAGAAGGCCCGGCGCTTGGGATCGTCGGCCAGCAATGGCGAGCCCGGCGGAAGTGCCGCCTGCGGCGTCAGGTCGTCGGTGACAATGCGTCCACCAACGCGCAGCAGGCTCACCAGATCGACACCATGGGCACCGGCGTCACTGAACACGAGGTCGAACGGCCCGCGCGTAAGCACGACATCGGCGGCCTCACCGGTGACGACCTCGACGCGCGGGTCACCGGCCAGCAGTTTCCGCGCGACCCCGGCGAGCCGTTCATCGACCTCCACCGTGACCAATGTGCAGTCGGACGGCATGGCGCCCGCGATCCACGCGGCGCCGACGCCCGTGCCCGTCCCGAGTTCCACGATTCGCCCGCCGACACACCCGGCAGCCAGCATCGCCAGAAAGCGTCCGACCCCCGGCAGACACGCCGACGACTCGCCTCTTTTCGCGTCCTCCCTGGTAAGCGCGAATCCCGCTCCCCGAGCGAGCTCAAGCGCACGCACCACCAATTCCGGAAACTCCTCCAACGCGTCCTCCAAAACGATTCACCGCTCACGCATGCTGAGGTAGGCGTCCAATTCAGTGGCGCCCTTGAGCATGGCACGGCCCCGGGCGGACAGCCGGGCCCGCCAGTCGCGCAACGTCGACTCCAGCGGCGCGACGCCCCCGGCCGAGCGGACCTGCGCGATCAGCGGCGCGATCTGCTCCAGCAGGTAGCCGCCCCGCCTGAGCTGATGGGCCAGCCGGACGTCCCGAACATCGGCCGCGCCGTAGACGCGGTACCCCGTCCGCGGATCACGTCCCGGCCGGACCAATCCGGCGTGCTCCCATTTGCGCAGCGTGGCGGGCCGCAGACCGAGCCGCCGGGCGAGAGGACCGATGAAGGTCTCACCGTCCTCCTGCGGCACGGGCGCCAGATCACGCAGCGCGCCCTCGACGGCCTGGAGGGTGCCGCGGTCGTCGAGGAGCTGGCCGTGGCTCTCGTCGATGAGGCGCAACGCGTCCTCGACGGCGCCCCGGTTGACCGCCTGCATGATCGACGTGGCCGTCCGGTGCCCGTGCCCCGGCACCAGGGCGAGGAAGGTCCGCAGGGCCTGCGCGTGCAGCGGCATGTAGGTGCGGTAGCCGTGCACGGTGCGTTCGGCGGCGGGCAGGATTCCGGCGTCCTCGTAGTTTCTCACGGCCTGCGTGGACAAACCATGCTCACGCGCCAGATCCACCGGCCTCACACATCAACCCCAGTTTGAACCTTCACCACACTCCACCCCACAACTCCAAGAAAAAGTTTACACCGAAAGTTCAACGATACCGTCGAAGGTATGGCCATCCAGGACATGGCCGGTCCGCTCGACGGCACCGGCGTCTCGACATTCCTCCGCTCGCTCCCCGCGCGTCCCCTGCTGCTCGGCCTGGGCGAGGCCAGGCACTTCGTGGCGGAGCTGGGCGAGGTGCGCAACGCGCTCTTCCGGCACCTGGTCGAACACGAGGGCTACCGATCGTTCGCGATCGAGAGCGACTGCCTCATGGGCCTCATCGTGGACGAGCACATCTCCACCGGCGCGGGCACGCTCGACGACGTCATGGAGCACGGCTTCAGCCACGGCTTCGGCGCCGCCCCTGCCAACCGCGAACTCGTGCGCTGGATGCGCGCCTACAACCGCGACCATGACGAGCAGCTCCGCTTCTTCGGCTTCGACGGCCCCCTGGAGTACTGGGCGGCGAGCCCGCGCCAGGCGCTCACCGGCCTGCACGACCTCCTCGACGGCCCGCTCCCCTGCACCCGCGAAACCCTCGACGCCCTGCTCGGCCCGGACGAGCGGTGGTCGAACGAGGCCACGGCCATGGACCCGTCCCAGTCAATCGGCCGGTCCCCCGACGCCCAGCGACTCCGCCTGCTCGCCGACGACCTGGTGGCGCTTCTCGATACACAGGCACCGCAGCTCAGCACGGAGGACAGGGAGCGAGCGGCCCTGTACGGGCGCACCGCCACCGGCCTGCTCCGCTACCACTACTGGATGGCGGACTCGTCCCCCGTCCGATGGGCCAGGCTGTCGGCCCTGCGGGACGCGATGATGGCCGCCAACCTCCGCGCCATCGCCGAGCACGGCCCGGCCCTGGTCTTCAGCCACAACCTCCACCTCCAGCGCGGCAGAAGCCACATGTCCTTCGGCGAGGAAAAACTGGAGTGGTGGAGCGCGGGAGCGATCACCGCCACCCACCTGAAAGACCGCTACGCCTTCCTGGCCTCGGCCTTCGGAACAACCGGCGACGACACCCCACCACCGGACACCGTCGAGGGCGCCCTCTCCACCCTCCCGTGGGACCAAGCCCTAGTCGACCCCCACCGCCTGGCCGAGACCCTTCCCACCCCCACCCCGCGCGTCTCCCCCGACTTCGCCTACTTCCCCCTCGACCCGTCCCAGCTAGACCTGATCGACGGCATCATCTTCCTCAACCAGACCACCCCCCTCCCCTGGCCAACCTGACCAACCACCAAGAACACCCCAGCACAACCCCGCCCCAAAACACCCCCCAGCCCTGCCCGCGTTCCCCGGACGCGCCGCCAGAGTCACCGCCACCCACGAGCCCGGACCCAACCCGCGCCCGCCCACCCCCGCAGACCGTCCCTCCCGGCCAGACCACAGACCGGTAACCGCCCACGCGACCAACCTCACCACCACCCCAGGCCAGAGCACAGATCAGCAGGCGCCCACACGGGCCGACCCCATCACTCTCCCTCCCACCGAACTGCGCGAACCCCACCAAGCCAGGGCAACCGACCTGACTCGGGGCGTCCCTCGACACGGGCCGGTAGCCGCCAGCGCGACCGACCGCACCACCCACCCCAAACCAGGGCACAGATCGGTGCGCCCCCCGCGACCGCCCCACCACCTCCCTCACTCCGACCGGCGCAAACACGACCCAGCCAGGGCAACCGGCCTGGCCCGGAACGGTCTGCGACACCGACCTCACCCGCGTCCCCCGACGCGCCCCCGACGCGCCCCGAATTCGCCGCCGCCCGCAAAACGCGCAGGACCAACCCGTCGGGCTCCGCGCCGTCCAAGTCGGCGAGCAGTCGCCGCACGCGAGCGCGGAATCACCCTGCGCCCGCCCAGCACCGTGGCCGCCTCTGAGCTAGGCCACGGACCGGTGGGCGTCCTAGCAGCCGATCCCACCACCACTCCAGACCAGGCCACAGATCGACGCGCGCCCTCCCGGCCGCCCACCACCTCCCTCACGCCGCCCGGCACGAACCCGACCCAGCCAGGGCAACCGACCTGGCCGGGACGTTCTTCGACACAGACCAGTAGCCGCCCGCGCCACCGCCCTCATCACCACCCCAGGCCAGGCCACAGATCGGCAGGCGCCCCCGTGGCCGCCCCCACCACCTCCCTCATGCCAACCGGCGCGAACCTGACCCAGCGCGGGAACCGCTTGCCTCGGGACTCTCCCCGACACCGTCCTCGCGCACGCCCCGGACAGGCTGGCGAAGTCGCCGCCGCACGCGAGCGCGAGACCAACCTGCGGCTGCCCGGCACCGCGGGTTGCCTCTCCAGGCCGGAGCACGGGCCGGAAGACGTCCTCACGGCCGGACTCACCACCCCCAGGCCAGAACGCGGGCCGGTGGACGCCCTCACGGCCGCGCTCACCATCGGGTCGCGGCATCGGTCACCGCGATCCGGCGGATCGCGTCCTTGCCCGGACTGTTGCGTACCCCGCTCAGATTCGCGCCGGTCAGATTCGCCCCGCGCAGGTCCGCGCCTCGCAAGTCCGCGCCGCGCAGGTCAGCGCGATTCAGGTTCGCACCGCTCAGATCCGTGCCGCTCAGATCCGCGTTGTTCAGGGCCTTACCGCTCAGATCCGTGCCGTGGAGGTTCGCGTCCCGCAGGTTCGCGCCATGCAGGTTCGTACGGCGCTCGTACACCCCGCGTCGGCTCGCGTCGTACAAGATCGCGTATTTCAGGTTGGTACCGCTCAGATCTATACCGCGCAGGTCCGCGCCGTACAGAGCCGTACCGCGCAGATCCGTGTTGTTCAGTTTCGCGCCACGGAGGTCCGCGCCGTACAGGGCAGTGTTGTTCAGGTTCGCGCCGCGCAGGTCCGCGCCACGTAAGTCCGCGATGCTCAGGACAGCGCGGTTGAGGTTCGCGCCTTCCAGGGTCGCACCGTTGAGGTTTGCCTGGCTCAGGTCCGCCTGGCTCAGAACCGCGCCGCCCAAGTATGCGTTTTTCAGGTAGGCGACGCACAGTAGGGCGCCACGTAGGTCTGCGCCACCCAGGTTGGAGCCACGCAGTTTCGTGCAGGTCAGATCTGAGTTCGCTTTGCTCTGGCCCGTACCGCCTAAGGGTGTGCAGGTCAGCTTCGCGCCGCGCAGATTCGCGCTGCTTAGGCGCGTGCCGCGCAGGTCGGTGCCGCTCAGGTCCGCGCCGTTCAGGTTCGCGTGGTGCAGCTCTGCGCCGCGCAGGTTGGCACCTCTCAGATTCGCGTTGGAGAAGTGGGCATCGTCCAGGAGAGCGTTCGGGACGCGGATGTGGTGAAGGTCCAGGGGCGGGACGGGGTGGGGGTTCAGCGCCACGGTGGTGAGGGCGGCTGCGAGGTCGACGGTGGGGCCGACGGGCAGGTCCCGGTCTTTGACGTCGTCCGCGGGGTCGTGGTCGCGGACGAAGCCGGTCAGCAGGGCGGCGATGGCGGCGCGGTCGCGAGGGGAGTCGGCCAGGAGCCGGTTGAAGGCGTGGATCGCGCCCAGGCGGATGGTGGTGTCGCCGCTGGCGAGGGCTTCGAGGGTTTTGGCGTACCGGTCGGTGAGCTGGCTTTCCTGCGCGACGCGCAGGTTGTCCCGTGAGGTGCGCAGGTCGTCGCGAGCGGTGCGCAGCGCCAGGCCGGTGCTGAGCAGGCTGCCCGCAGCGAACAGCACTCCGAACAGGATGCCCACCGAGTTGAACCATTGGTGCCGTTCGGACCGCTGCTGGTTCCGTAACTCCATACGCACCTCGACGGGGAGCCGGTCCAGCTCGGCCTGGGAGGGCGGTGCGATCTTCGGGCGCCCGCGCCCGGACGCCGATCGGCGGCGTGAAGGGGTGAGGCGGGGACGGGCGGTCCGCGGTTCTGGCGGCAACGGCCCCTCGGCCGCCGGCTCCCCCGGCTCGGGTCGGGGCGGGACGCGATCACGCTCGGCGTTGTGGCTTTCGGATCCGCTCATGTCCTGGTCACCGGTCCGTGTAGGGAGTGAACGGGCGGGGCGGCCACTGCGGGATACGGACGAAAGTCGACTCCTCACCGGACCGCTGGGGTATTTGACAGAGAATGTGCCGTTCGACACTACGGCGCAGGGTCAGGCTGAAAGTGACACTGCTCGGCCGGATATGGCCGTGGCTGGGAGGTGATGCCTTTCTCGTGGGATGGGGGAAGGCAGGTGAAACCTGCTCGCGGACAGGACGCACTCAGTTCGGGGCAGGGCGGGGGCGGAGCCGGGCAAGTGGGTGCGGGTCGGCGCGTCCGGGTCAGTGGACGTGCGTCGGTAGACGCAGGCTGGCGAGCGGGGCTGGCGAGCGCGGGGCGGTGGGCGCGGGGCGGTGGGCGGACGGTGGACGCGCGGGTTGGTGGACGCGGGTCGGCGCGTCCGGCGGACGCGGGGGCGGTGGGCGCAGGTCGGTGGGTGCGCTGGGCGGTGGGGGCGCGGGACGGTGAGCGCGCAGGTTGGCGCGTCCGGACTGATGGGCGCAGGTCGGCGGGCCCAGGCTGGCGGGCGTGGGACGGTGGGCGCGGGACGGCGCGTCCGGGTTGATGGGCGCAGGACGGTCGGCGCGGGTAGGCGGGCGCGGGTAGGCGGGGCCGTTGGCGCGGGTAGGCGGGCGCGCGGGTTGGTGGGCGCGGGACGGTCGGAGCGGGTAGGCGGGACGGGTAGGCCTACGGCGGACGCGGGACAGCGGACACGAGACGGCGGACATGAGACGGCGAGCGTGAGGCGGTCGGCGCGGGACAGTGAGCGCGCGGGTTGGTGGACGGGGGACGGCACGTCCGGGTTGACGGGCACAGGTCGGCGGACGCGGGACAGCGCGTCCGGGTGGATAGGCGCAGGACGGTGGACGCGGGTCGGCGGGCGCGGGTCGGTGGGGGCGCGGGTCGGTGGGGCGGTGGGCGCGGATCGGTCGACGCAGGGCCGCGGACGCGGGGCGGTGGGCGGTGGGCGCGGGACGGTGGGCGCGGGACGGTGGGCGCGGGACGGTGGGCGCGGGACGGTGGGCGCGGGACGGTGGGCGCGGGACGGTGGGCGCGGGTGGGTTGGTGGGGGTGGGTTGGTGGGGGTTAGGGGGTGAAGATGTTGGGGGCTGGGCGGATGGTGCCCACTTTTGTGTCGCCGCCGTGGAGGGGGGTTGTGGCTAGTTCGTCGAGGGTTGCGGTGTCGACGTTGGGGGCGGTGTGGATGTTCAGGGCGCGTAGGAGGGCGGTTGTTACGGGGGTTCGGGCGCGCATGGCGCCGTCGTCGATTTTGACGGCGCCGGCGCGGCCGTCGGTGTGGGCGAAGGCGTCCACGCCCTCGGCGCCGCATTTGACGAGGAGGCCGGGGACGGCGTCCATCAGGCGGCGTTCCTCGCGGCGGGTGCCCGAGGTCCATCGGGGGTGGGCGCGCATGGCGTCGGCGACGCGGCGTTCGGGGGTGCCGGGAGCGGCCAGGACGAGGGCGCGGAACGCCCTGGCGACCGCGGACGTGGAGATCGCGAACAGGGGGGCGCCGCAGCCGTCGACGCCGACCGCGACGGGGCCTTCGCCGGAGAGGGACTCTACGGTCGCGCGGACGGCGCGTTGCAGCGGGTGGGACGGGTCGAGGTAGTCGGCGGTGGGCCAGCCGGACGCCACGCAGGTGGCGAGCATGGCGGCGTGCTTGCCGGAGCAGTTCATCCGGAGCCGGGACGGGCCGCGCACGGTCCGCGCGACCTCGAGGTCGAGCGGCCACTGTTCGGGGCAGCGCAGGTCGGCGGCGCCGAGGCCCGCGCCGGCGAGGATCTTCTCTGCGCCCTCGACGTGGAAGTCCTCACCGGAATGGCTGCCCGCGGCCAGAGCGAGGAGTTCGCCGTCGAGGTCGAGGCCGGATCGGAGCATGGCGACGGCCTGCATCGGCTTGTTGGCCGAGCGGGGGAAGATCGGCTCTTCGGGCGTCCCGGCGCGGAACGTCACCGAGCCGTTCGCGGCGAGACCGATCGCGGCGCCGCGGTGGCGCGACTCCACGAACCCGGACCGCTCGACCTCGACCAGCACTGGATTGCTCTGCATCATGCCCCCCACTTGTCGGAACCGCTTCTCCCATCGTTGGATACCTGGGGCTGTAGCGGAACCCGAATTGCGTTCTGTGGATAACCCTGGCGGGCCGGATGGGCTAGCGGGGTTTTACTGCTAGGAGGTCGCGGGCTTCGGTCGGCGGCATCGGTGGGCGTTGTGCCAGGTGGGACGCGGTTGCGGCGCGTTCCACCAGTTGGACGTTCGCCGTGACCGGGCGGCCCTTCGCGTAGGTGATCGTGTCCTCCATGCCGACGCGGAGGTGGCCGCCGGCGGAGAGGGCGGCGAGCAGGACGGGCAGGGTCGTGCGGCCCACTCCGGTGGCCGACCAGGTCGCGCCCTGCGGGAGGGCCTCGACGGCGGCGACGAGGGTGCGGGTGTCGCCGGGCATGCCGCCGGGGACGCCCATCACGAGGTCGCAGTGGACGTGTCCGCCGTAGGGCGGGCCATGCTTGTCCAGGAGGCGGTGGAGGGCGGCGACGTGTCCGAGGTCGAACAGCTCGAACTCGGGGACGACCTCCATGGCCTGGGTGCGCTCGTACAGTTCGACCATGAACGGCCAGGGGTTCATGAACACGTCCTCGCCGAAGTTGACCGTCCCGCAGGTGAGCGAGCACATGTCGGGTTCGGCGTCCAGGACGCGGAGGCGGTCCTCGTACGGGTCGGTGACCGCGCCGCCCGTGGAGAGCTGGACGATCAGCCCCGTGCCCTCCCGCAGCGCCTGCACCGTGTCCCGCAGGCGGGAGGGGTCGAGCGTGGGCCGCGCGTCGTCGTCGCGGATGTGCACGTGGATGACGGCCGCTCCGGCGGCCTCGCACTCTTTCGCCGTCTGGACCAGTTCATCGAGGGTGACGGGCAGGGCCGGGACGTCCGCCTTCGCGGACTCCGCGCCCGTGGGCGCCACCGTGATGAGCGTCGTTGCTCCCATAGGGGGCAGAATGCATGGTCATGCGTGCTGTAGTCCAGCGGGTGAGCCAGGCGAGCGTGTCCGTCGACGGGCGGGTCGCCGGGGAGATCGAGGGGCCGGGCCTCATGGTGCTCCTGGGCGTCACCCATGACGACGATGCGGAGCGGGCCCGGAAGATGGCCGCGAAGCTGTGGGGCCTGCGAATCCTGGACGGCGAGAAGTCGTGCTCGGACGTGGGCGCGCCGCTGCTCGTGGTGAGCCAGTTCACGCTCTACGGGGACGCGCGGAAGGGCCGCCGTCCGACGTGGGTCGCCGCCGCGCCCGGGCCCGTCGCCGAGCCGCTGGTGGACGCGGTCGTCGCCGAGCTGAGGAAGCTGGGCGCCGAGGTCGCGACCGGGGTGTTCGGGGCGGACATGAAGGTCGCCCTGGTCAACGACGGTCCGATCACCCTCGTCGTGGACATGTGACTCAGAAGCCGTAGACCATTCCGATCAGGGTCACGATCGTCCCTGCGGCGGCCAGCAGGACGAGGACGCGGTCGGCCAGTTCGAGATGGCTCCGCGCGGTGTCCTTGCTGCCGAACGGGTTACGGAGGCCGACCAGCTTCCACAGCGCATCCACCTTCGCTTGCTGGTGGCTCGGTCTGCATGCGAACAGCCTGCCTCGGGCCCGTTCCGTGCAGTAGTGGCCCTCCTGCGTCCTCACCCGGCAGAACGTCGGGACGAGCATGAACTGGTACAGGCACCATGCGAGCAGGCCCAGGAGCGCTACGGGCCGGGAGCCCAGCAGCCAGGCGGCCACGGCGAAGGCCGCGAACAGGCCCCACCACACCAGGGCCGACTCCCGTCGGCGGCGGCGCCGGGCTCCGCGTCTGGTGGTGGGGGGCTGGGTCTTCCCCAGGTTCGCGACCATCGTAGGAATCCACCTTCCCCGGCCGGTGGCCCGGCAGAAATCATCATCACTGATGATTTGCCCGGAAGATCGCGGTTTTACGCCAAGTTGCCCGCGCTGCGCCAACTCCCCGCGCTGCGCCGGGTTCCCGCACTCAGCCCGGTTCCCGCACTCAGCCCGGTTCCCCGCTGAGCCCGGTTCTCGCGCTACGCCCCCGCTATGCGCGGTTCGCCGGACGGCGGCGAAGGTCGATCTGCGCGTTCGCGCCCGTGTCCGGCGACACCACGACCTCCTGGGCCGCCGCGATGCCGCCCGCCAGCAGTTCGTCCGTCACCGCGACGTTCCGCTTCACGAGCGCCAGCGCGATCGGGCCTAGTTCGTGGTGCCGGGCGGAGGAGCCGACGGCGCCGACCGTCCGGCCGCCGGGGATGTCGACGGGGTCGCCCTTGGCGGGGAGCCGGTCGACGCTGCCGTCCAGGTGGAGGAAGACGAGGCGGCGCGGGGGCCTGCCCAGGTTGTGGACGCGCGCCACGGTCTCCTGCCCCCGGTAGCAGCCCTTGCTCAGGTGCACCGCGGTCTCGACGAGGCCGACCTCGTGCGGGATCGTGCGGTGGTCGGTGTCGAGGCCGAACCGGGGCTTGTACGCGGCGATCCGGAGCGCCTCGTAGGCCCACAGCCCGGCGGGACGGAGGTCGGCGGGGAAACCGTCCTCGCGCGGGACGATCCGGGTCTCCGTCCCGGAAACGTCCGGCCACGCCAGGCCCTTGCCCTGCGGCGGCCCGGTGATGACGGCGTACTCCGCCGAAACGTCCGCGACCTCCACGCGGAGCATGAACCGCATCTTGTCGAGGAACTCCACCAGCGACGGGGCCGCCCCGGGCTCCACGTGGGCCCAGACGGCCTCGCCGTCGTCGATGACATGCAGATGGTGCTCGATATGCCCGTTCGGGCTCAGCAGTAGCGCCTCGGTGGGTTCGTACGGCTTCAGCCCGTCCAGCCGCTGGCTCAGGAGGCTGTGCAGCCAGCTCAGCCGGTCGGGGCCGGTGACCCGGACGACGCCGCGGTTGCTCCGGTCGACGAACGCCGTCCCGGATTCCAGCGCGCGTTGCTCCTGCGACGGCTCCCCGTAGTGGGCGGCGACCTCCTGGTCGGGCGCGTCGGCGGGGACGGCACCGGGCGATTGCAGTAGCGGGCTCTCCATGATTTCCAGGTTATGCGCCCGCGCCGCGGTTACGCGGCCCCGATACCGACCTACGTGGTGCGGCAGTCCTTGCAGCGCCCGTACACGGTGAGGTGGTGGACGTCGGTCTGGAACCCGAAGTCGCGCTCCAGGCCCCCGGCCAGGCCCGCCGCCGCGCGCGGATCGACGTCCTCGACCGTCTGGCACTCGCGGCAGACGAGGTGGATGTGCTCGGCGTCGGCCGCCAGATGGTAGTTGGGCGGGCCGTGCCCGAGATGGGCGTGCTTGACGAGCCCGAGCTCCTCCAGCAGCTCCAGCGTCCGGTAGACGGTGGAGATGTTCACGCCCCGGGCTGTGCGCTGTACCTCGGTGCAGATCTCCTCGGGGGTCGCGTGCTCAAGGTTGGTGACCGCCTCCAGCACCAACTGGCGCTGGGGCGTGACCCGGTATCCCTTCGCCCGCAGCTCCTCCTGCCACGACTCGACCATGCGTCGAGTGTATGCCGGACGGGCCCGCCGAAAACTCCCTTGCCTCCTCCCGACGGCTCACATAACGTGCCGAGTACGCGCGAAAGGAGGTGGTCCAACAAGATGGTGGTTGATTGTAGGACTCGCGAGGTGACTGTCCGCTAGTCGCCGTTCCGCCTCGGCGCCGCCGCCCCCGGCGGTGGCAACCGGTCGCGACGGTGACCGGCGAATCCCAGGCAGTTACCCGATCCCCGGACCGATGGACCAGTCCTGTCCGTCGCCCCGCCCATGCGGGAAGGTCCGGGGATCGCTCATTTTCTGGACGTTTCAGGCGACGCGCTTCAGCTGGGCCGACAGGTGCGACTGGAGCTTCTGGCCCATCGCCGCCATGTCGTAGGCCCACCCGAGGTCCTCCCCGATGAGGCCGTAGAGGCGGGTGCCGCCGGTGACCTCCTTCGCGGACTCCGTCCGGGCGACGACGTCGGTCTGGAGCTCGACGCGGTTGAACGCGACGTTGCCGACGTAGATCTCGACGATCCCGGTCGGGTGGGCGAGCGTCACCTCGACCTGGTGGTCCGGACGGGGCCGCCAGTAGCCCGTCTCGGTGCCGAGGGGGCGTCCGAGCGTGCCGTCCTTCTCGATCATCCACGTCCGGCTCGCGTAGATCAGGAACGGCTTTCCGTTGTGGCTGAAGGACATCTCCTGCCCGAAGTTGAAGTTCTCGATCGTGGGGTAGCCGCCGACACCGGCGCCCTCCCACGTGCCCAGCAGGAACTTCAGAGGCTCAAGGTCGAGGTGCAGCTCAGGCTCCATGAAGACCGAGCGTAGCGGCGCGGCGCGCGCGAGGGGACGCGCCCGCCGTCGATACGTCCGGAGGGTTACCGCAACCGGCCGAGCTTGACCACCAGCAGGACGGCCGACACCGCCACCAGCGCGAGCACGACGACCAGGACTCCCGCGTTCACCATGCCGCCCACGGCACGGATGCTACAGCCCGGCTAGAGTTTTCGTATGGCGAGACCACTGGTGATCAAGGTGACGGCGGGGGCGGACGCGCCGGAGCGGTGCAACCAGGCGTTCACGGTGGCCGCCGCCGCGGCGGCGAGCGGGGTGCCGATCTCGCTGTGGCTGACCGGGGAGTCGGCGTGGTTCTCCCTGCCCGGACGCGCGGCGGAGTTCATGCTCGCGCACGCCACGCCCCTGGAGGACCTGCTCACCGTGATCCTCGCGGCCGGACGGGTGACCCTGTGCACGCAGTGCGCGGCCCGCCGCGACATCGGACCGGACGACGTCCTCCCGGGCATCCGCATCGCCGGTGCGCCGACCTTCGTCGAGGAGATCGCGGCGCCGGACGTCCAGGCCCTCGTGTACTAGACCGGCCATGACTCACCGGGCCGCGCGGTCGAGTTCGGCGACCTTCAGCGGTTTCGGCGTCGGCGTCGGCCGGACGCGCGAACGGGAACGGACGGCGACCGCCGCGCAGGCGAGGCCCGCCGTGGTAGCGCCCGCCAGGCCGAGCATCAGGTCGCCGATCGTGTCGCGGTAGATGGTGACGGTCTCCGGGGTGTCCAGGATGAACACCCAGTACTCGAAGAACTCCCAGAGGATGGCGGCGATGGCCCCCATTCCCGCGCACGACACGGCGACGACCCAGGGCTTGAGAGAGGCCCAGCGGTGCAGGGCGATCCCGGCGGCGGCGCCGAGCAGCGCCCAGTTCGCGAAATGGCAGGCGTCGTCGAACCTCTCGACCGTGTCGTAGAGGTCGGCGGCGTTGCCCGCGACGTCGATGAGGAACGGCGCCGTCACCAGCAGGTCGATATCCCAAGGAAAAGGCGCTTTCCGGTCACGGCCCCGGAGCAGCCAGATCAGGGCGACCACCATGACCGCGCCGGGATAGGTGAACGCCCGCACGTCCATCGCCTTGTCGGCGAAGCGGTCCCATTCCGGGAACACGAGGGCGAGGGCGAGCAGCGCGGCCAGGGCGGCCTTCGCGAGAAGGGCGGGCGGGCGCCACCGTGAGGTGTCCATGCCCGTACTCTCCCGGGCCCGGCCGCCCTTCCACATCGGCGCGGATACTCAGGTCTTCCTGAGTGCCTGTACGGAGTCTCAGCAGTGCCTGTACGGGGTCTCAGCCGAGGACGACCTCGCCGATGCGGGCGTAGCGTCCGGAAACTCCGAGGGTCCCGGAACTGAAGGCCCTGACGCCATTGACCGTCACGCCGGACGCCGTGCCGTTCAGCATGTGAAGCGATCCCTCCGAGCCGTTCTCGCCGCTCGAACCGACGGTCAGGTCGCCTTTCCCGTCGCCGTTCAGGTCGGCGAGCGAGACCTGCGAGCCGAAGAGGTCGTTCTGCTCCGCCGAGCCCGGGACGCCTGCGCTGGCCTGTCCGAACTGCTGCGCGCCGGTGCCAGTCACCCCGCC
Organism: Actinomadura terrae; assembly: GCF_022751215.1. Lineage (GTDB taxonomy): Bacteria > Actinomycetota > Actinomycetes > Streptosporangiales > Streptosporangiaceae > Spirillospora > Spirillospora terrae. Next base: position 113,770 of record NZ_JAICDG010000005.1, read on the forward strand.
CGGACCGCCGTACAGGACGGTCGCCGCCCCGGCCCTGGTGGTGGTGCCGATCGCCTCGTCGGGTGCGCCCACCGCGACGTCCGCCAGGCCGTCGCCGTTGACGTCGCCGGCCGCGACGGACGCGCCGAACGCGTCGCCCGGCTCCTGCGTCCCCGGAACGCCGTCGGTGTCCGCTTCCTTCGGCGGGGGGACGAACCGAAACCAAGATCCACTACGTGGACGCCCCGCGTTCAGCCGGGGTTTACCGCCCCGGATGCTCTCAGGCGTCGTAGTCGGGGCCGCAGAAACGGCCGCCGAGCCACCGCCCTTCCGGGGACTCCGGATCGAGCGGCCCGAATCGCTCGGTCAGTTCGGCCGCGTAGGGCTCGGCGTCGTCCTCGGGTTCGTATCCGATGGCCCGCGCCTCGTCCAGCGAGAACCATGCCCGGGTGTTCGCGGACACGCCCCACACCACCCGGAATCCGGGGCTCGGCACGGACAGGGCCGCCTCGAAGAGCCGCGCCGCGTCGCCGGGGGAAAGCCAGGTCGCCAGCGAGCGCAGGTCCGGCGGACGCTCCTCGCACGTGAGAATGCGAATCGCGATGACGTCCAGCCCGTAACGGCTGTGATAAAGGCTGCCCAGCGCCTCGCCCGTGACCTTGCTGACGCCGTAATAGGTGTCGGGCGCGGGGAACCGGTAGTCGGGAACCGGGGCGTCGTCGGTCGGATGGAATCCCACGGCGTGGTTGCTCGACGCGAACACCACGCGGCCGACTCCGGTCCGGCGGGCGGCCTCGTAGACGTTGTAGGTGCCGTGGATGTTCACGTCGGCGATGTCGTTCCAGGGCGCCTCGGACGCCAATCCCCCGAGATGGACGATGGCGTCCACGCCCTCGCAGGCCCGTTCCAGCGCGGCCAGATCGGTCACCGACGCCCGCATATGCTCCTCGCCGCTTTCCGCCTTTCCCATGTCGGCGACGTCCAGCAGGCGAAGGGTCCGGCCCGGCCGGGCGAGCCTCGGCCGCAGGAACGATCCGATGAGCCCGGCCGCGCCGGTGATGAGAATTCGCTCCGCACCCATCGTCATCACGTCCCCTGGTCTGGGTGGCATATCCGCCCGACAGCGTAGTGATCCGCACCCGCGCGGGATTCCGCCGGATCAGCCGGCCAGGTCGGCGACCGTCCGCTCGATGCGCGCCGCGCGTCCGGCGGCCGTCCTGATCTTCAGCAGCGGCAGGATCAGCTGGTAGCGGCCGGTCCGGCCGAGCGCCTCGAACCGGGCGGCGGCGCGCGGGGACGCCTCCAGCGCCGCGAGCAGGTCGGCCGGGACGGTCACGTCGCGCTGCCGCGCGTAGGCCGCGTCCCAGCGTCCGTCGGCCTTCGCCGCGTCGATCTCCGCCAGGCCGGGCGGGCGCATCCGGCCCGCCGCGATCAGTGCCTCGGCCTTCTCGACGTTGACCCGCGACCACGCGCCGCCCTTGCGGCGGCGCGAGTACCGCTGGAGGTAGCCGTGCTCGTCGAGGGACTTGCGCTGGCTGTCGATCCAGCCGTAGCAGAGCGCGACGTCCAGCGCCTCCGCGATGGTGATCGAGCCGACCGGCGCGCCCTTCTTGGCGATCCGCAGCCACACGCCGCCCTCGTCCCCGTGGTGGTCGGCGAGCCACGCCTCGAACCCGGCGGCGTCCGCGAAGTCCATCATCGTCCCACCACGTCCAGGTAGTGCCGGTTGTACATGATGCCGAGGACGTTCCCGAACGGATCGACCACGGACGCGGTGACGAACCCCTCGCCGCGCTCGGTGATCGGCTGGTACTCCGTCGCGCCCATGGAGAGCAGCTTCGCCAGCGTCCCTTCGAGGTCGTCGACGTGCCAGTACAGGAGGGCCCCGCCCGGCTCGGACGCCGTCCTGCCGGGCGGCGCGAAGCGTCCGTCGATCAGGCCCAGCTCGTGTTCGCGGTCGCCGACGCGGAACTCGTGGTAGGCGGGGCGCCCGTCCGGCCCGGAGCGGCTGAAGTACGGCTCCAAGCCCAGGAAATCGGTGTACCAGCGCTTGGCGGCGTCCAGGTCGTCCGCCCAGAAGTTGGTGGTGGCAGGTCCTCGCAACATCACGGTTCTCCCCCTCCGTCGTGCCGTTGACCACCACGTTAGGAGCCCAATAGGTCAACGAACGTCCTACTAGGACGGCCGCGCACAAAAAGGCCGTGGACGCGGGTTCGCGTCCACGGCCCGGTGAAGCGGGATCAGCTGAGCACGGCGTTGAGACGCTCCTCGCGCAGGCGGCCCGCCCAGGAGTCGTCGATGGGCGGCAACTGCTGCCCCACGGCCCAGGTGAGGAGGAGGTCGGCGAGGCCCGGGTTGCGGACGAGCGCGGGCCCGTGCATGTAGGTGCCGACCACGCGTCCGGCGTAGGCGCCCTCGAAGCCGCTGCCGTCGCCGTTGCCGACCCCGGCGACGACCTTGGCGAGGGGCTTGGCGCCGGGGCCGATGCTGGTGGCGCCCTGGTGGTTCTCGAACCCGGTGATGCGCGGGACGTTCAGCTCGGCGGACACGTCGCCGACGACCTCGCCGACCGCGCGGTTCTGGCCGCGCCCGGAGTGGATGTCGAGGATGCCGAGGCCGGGCACGGGCTGCCCCTCCTCGCCGCCGAACTCGTGCCCGAGGATCTGGAAGCCCGCGCAGACCGCGAAGATCACCGCGCCGCGCTGCGCCGCGTACTGGAGGCCGCCGTCGTTGCGCAGCCGCTGCGCCGCGAGGATCTGCGGGCGGTCCTCGCCGCCGCCGAGCAGGTAGATGTCGCCGTCCTGCGGGACGGGCTCGTCCGAGCGCATGTGAACGGTCTCGGTCGGGATCCCGCGTAGCGCGGCCCGGCGCTCCAGGACGATCGTGTTCCCCTGGTCGCCGTAGGTGGCGAGGAGGTCCGGGTAGATCCAGACGATCTTGATGCGGTCAGACGACACGGCCGTACCTCGTTCGGATGTGCTGGAAGGCGGTGTAGTTGGCGATCACGTCGAGATGCCCCGGCGGGACGGCCATGACGGCCTGGTCGATGTCGTCGACGAGCGTGAAGCCGACGTCGGCGGCCTCCAGCCGGGCGGCGAGGTCGATGCGGCGCTCGCCCGCGACCCAGACCGGGCGGCCGCGCAGGATGCGGTAGTCGACGTCCCAGAGCCAGGACGTGTCGCGGCCGTCGGGCCCCTGCGCGTTGATCGACAGCGCGACCGGGCCCGGCGCGGGTTGCAGGACGTCGAACGCCTCCAGCCAGCCCGCCGGGTTCTTCGACAGCAGCAGGCGGATGCTGCGGCCCTCGTGCTCGACCGTGGTGTAGCGGCCCGCGACCGAGGTGACCTGCGACAGCAGCGGCAGCGCCTGCTCGGGCGGGACGCCGAACTGGGCGACGACCGCGAGCGCGATCAGGGCGTTCGAGCGGTTCGCGCGGCCGGGCAGCGACAGCCCGGTCAGGCCGAACGTCCGGCCGTCGGGGGCGGTGATCAGGTCGCCGTGCAGCGCCCAGTCGGGACGCGGCCGGGCGAAGTGGCACTGCCGGCAGCGCCAGTCGCTGTCCTCGCCGGTGTCCTGCCGGTCGAGGGGGCCGCCGCACTCGGGGCAGCACCAGGAGTCCTCGCGCCAGTGCTGGCCCGCCGCGACCCACGTCACGCTCTTGGCGGTGGACGCGCCCCACGTCACGAGGGGGTCGTCGCAGTTGGCGATGACATGGCTGTGCGGGGACGCCTCCAGCGCGCGCCGCCACTTGCCCGCCAGCAGCCAGATCTCGGCGGCGCGGTCCATCTGGTCGCGGCTGAGGTTCATCAGCGCGACGATGTTCGCGCCGGTCTCGGACAGCACCATCGGGACGTACTTCTCGTCGCACTCCAGCACGCCGTACCGGGCGGTGGGGGCGGACGCCAGCGCGGACACGTGCCCGGTCGGCATGTTCGCGCCGAACGCGTTGGTCGCGACCTCGCCGAGCGGCGTCATCGCCGAGGTGATCAGCCGGGTCGTCGTCGTCTTGCCGTTGGTGGCGCTGACGAGGACGAGCTTGCGGTCCTTGGCGAGCCTGGTCAGCAGCTCGGGGTCGAGGCGCAGGCCGATACGCCCGCCGATCACCGAACCGTCCCCACGGCCCGCGATGCGGGACATCTTGGCGGCCGTACGACCGAGCGCGACGGCCAGCTGCGAACGCAGCGGAAGATCGCTCATTGACTCCGTCTTCTCTGGATGCGCCGGGGAAACCGCTCCGAGCCTAGCCGCTGGACCGTCCGCACGCGCGCGGAGCCACGACGCCGGACGCTCCATGGAGGGCGCCGGGACCCCGGCAATGCGATGAGCATCACAGCGGATCGTGTAAACCACTCTCGGCAATCTTGACCTTCGGGGAGGTGTCGTGATTCGGTGCCACCCCCGACTGCGGTGAGCCAGATTCCCATCCACGCGTCCTGGATCGACGTCACCCACTACTTTTGTCGGGAGCCCTGCGGTTTGCGGGGAAGCTGTCCGCCGCGAGGGCGGACCGGGATCGCAAGCGTGGACGAAGCGGCGACAAGGCGAGGTCTGAGCGATGCAGTGTCCGACGTGCGGTTCCAACACGCCCGGGACGCTCGGCAAGTGTTCGAACTGCGAGGCGCCGATCGACGTGTACTCGGTCGGCCCGGCCGCTCCGCTGGCGGCGCCGACCGCCGGCGCGCTGGGCGACAAGACGCTGATGGTGCCGCCGCCGACGCCGCCCGCACCCCCCGCGCCGCCCGCGCCGACGTGGGCGCCGGAGACACCGGGGGTTGCGCCCGCGCAGCAGGCGCGGCAGGGGTCCGGGGCGCTGGAGCCCGTCGACTCCGAGTCGACCTCGCCGTGGGCGTTCGACCCCGACGCCGACAGCGGCGCCTACGACACCGTCCCGCCGCCGCCCAAGTGGACCGAGACGCCCGCGCCGGACCCGGAGCCGTCCGGGCCGCAGTCGATCGTCCCGGAGTCGTGGTACGCGCAGCCGCGCAAGCCCCAGCCGGTGGAGGCGGACGCGACGCAGGTGTACGCGCCGCAGCCCGGGCCGGCCGACCAGGGGTGGGGCGCTCAGCCGCCCGGTCAGCCGCCCGTCCAGCCGCAGCCGACGATGATGGACGCGAACGGCGCCACCCAGATCGCGCCGATGGGCCACCCCGGGCAGATGGGCCTCGGCGACGGGACGCGCCTGGACTTCAACCCCGGCGCGGCCCCGATGGGCGCGCCGATGGGGTCGCCGCCGATGGGCCAGGGCGGACCGATGGGTCCGGGCGGTCCGATGGGGCCCGGCGAGCCCCCGTACGCGGGCTACCCGGGGCAGGGCCCGACGCGGTCCAGGGGCGGGACGAGCAAGCCGCTCGTCGTCGTGGTCTCCGCGCTGGTCACGGTCGCGGTCGGGGCCGTCGCGTTCGTCATGTGGCCGTCGGGCGACGACAACGGGCCCGCGGCGGGCGGCACGCCGACCCCGGCCAACAGCAAGGTCGCGCAGACCAACAAGATCCCGAGCGCGGCGCGGGAGCAGGCGGAGGCGATGAACGCCGTGCTGGACGCCAGCGTCGACACCCGCCGCGTCCTCGCGGGGGCGCTCAGCCGGGCCGGTACCTGCAAGGAGCTGCCGCAGGCGATCCAGGGCTTCCAGACCGTCGCGCAGCGCCGCCAGAACCAGCTGCGGCGCACCAAGAACCTCAAGCTCGACAAGCTGCGGAACGGCGAGCGGCTGCGCGGCTCGCTGAACCAGGCGCTGCTGGCCTCCCTCCAGGTCGACCAGGTGCTGCTCCAGTGGGCGCAGCGGAACCAGGCCAAGTGCAAGGGCAAGCCGCGTCCGGACGCGGCGCACGTCCCCGGCCGCGCCGCCGGGGAGCGCCGCGCCACGCTCGCCAAGCGGCAGTTCGTCGTCGCGTGGAACCCGGTCGCGAAGGCCACCGGGCAGCCGCAGCGGAGCTGGCAGCGGGTGTGATCCGCCGATCACGACCGCGTTGCGACTGGCGCCGGGGCGTCCACGCCCGGGGACGGCGCGTTATCTTGGCCACCGGCGAACCTGACGGCTAAGGGGTCGGTATGCGGTGTCCGGGCTGTGGTAGCGACACCACGGCGGCGTTGCCTCGGTGCACCCGATGCAACGCCCCGCTGGACGGAGCGTCCGGCGACGACGAGACGGCGGTCTTCGGCACGGCCCCCGGCGGCCCCCCGCCGAACAACCCTCCGCCGAACAACCCCGGGCCGAACAACCCCGGGCCCAACAACCCCGGGCCCAACAACCCCGTGCCGGACGATCCGGCGCCGGGCGGCAACCTGTTCGAGCCGCGTCACCGCAATCCGTTCGCGCATGACGCGACCGCGCGCGACGACGATCCGATGCCGCCGCCGTGGGCGTCGCCGCCGTGGGCCGAGCAGGCGCAGGGGCCCTCGCCCTGGCCGCCCGGCCCGCCCGGTCCGGCCGGGCCGCCGAACCCGCCCGGGCCGCCCGATCACACGTTGCACATGCCGCCGTCCGGCGAGACGTCGATCCCGCTGTCGCCCGAGCCCTGGGCGTCGCCCGAGCCGTGGGCGGAGCCGCAGATCTGGCGTCCCCCGGAGCCGCCCAAGAAGAGCAAGGCGCCCTACCTGCTGATCGCGGCGGGCATCGTGCTGCTGGCGGGGATCGCGCTCGCGATCGTCCTGTGGCCGGACGGCTCGGAGTCGCCCCCGGCGGCGAAGGCGGGCGCGCAGCAGAGCCCCGGCGTCACCCCCGAGGCCCCCGAGACGCCCGACGCCTCGACCAGTCCCCCGGCGGCCGAGGGCGACCTCGACGCGCAGGCCAAAGCGGTGGACGGGCTGCTCAAGGAGATGTCCGGCACGCGCACCGACCTCGGCTCGGTGGTGGCGGCGGGCTGCGGCACGACGGGCCTGGAGCGCATCCGCGACCAGCGGCAGGAGCAGCTCGGCAGGGCGAAGGCGCTGGAGGTCGGCGCGCTGCTGGAGGGCGATGCGATGAAGGAGGCGCTGGTCCGCGCGCTGGAGGCGTCGGTGGAGTCCAACCAGCGCTACCTCGACGCGGCCCCCGGCTGCCCGTCCGACGACGAGGTCGCGGGCATCAACCAGGAGGCCAGCGACGCCAAGAGCGAGTTCATCCGGCTCTGGACGCCGAATGCCGAGAAGGTCGGCCTCGACCCGCGCAGCGAATCGGTGATCTGACTCCTCACTCGGTGAGGAAGGGCAGGGCGGCCGACGGGTCCTCGAAGGGGTCGATGAAGCGGTCCGCCCAGCACAGCACGGGCTCCAGCCAGGAGTCGACGCGCATCGTCTCGGCGACGTGCGCGACCTGCTCGTCCTCGTCGACGCCGAGCGCGACGACCGGCAGGTCGCGGAAGAAGCCCGCGTGGTCGTCGTCGCCGTACAGGGCGGTGAGGGCGAGCGGGCGGTTGCGCTCCAGCTCCATCGACAGCGGATGGCGGCGCAGCGCCCGCAGCCGGTGGCCGAGCCGCGCGTCCGGCGGCTGCTTGAGGCCGGGGAGCTGGTAGTCCAGCGGCGGGGCGGGCGCGTGCTTGTCGGGGACGCCCTGCCCCTGCGGGAAGAGCCGGTCGAGCTCGTGCAGCCACCGCACCTGCGGGATGACGAACGCCGGGCCGGGCGCGCTGCCGGTGGCGCCGCCGCCGAGGATGCGCTGCGCCACGTCCGCGACCCGGCCGGTGAGGTCCGACGGCGGGTAGGCGGTGCGGAGCGCGCGGGAGCGGCGCGACACGGCCTGTTCGAGGACGGTCGCGAGCGCGCACTCGCGCAGCCTCGGCCGCAGCCGCGACCAGCCGCGCAGCAGGTCGGGCGGGACGGCGGGCAGCGGCCGGTTCACCACGTGCGCGAGCACGAGCGTGTCGGCCCACAGCCGCAGCCAGCCCCGGTCGGGGTGGCCCGCGACGAGGTCGGCCTCGCGCAGCTCGTAGAGGGTGCAGGCGCGTCCGGAGCGGCACTCGCAGCCACAGGCCGCTGAGCGGCGGCCGTCGACCGGGGGCGGCGGGCCCGGCAGCTCGGCCTCGCGTCCCTCGCCGAGCGGGACGCGGACGCGCAGCGGCCGGTCCATGCCGTCGGCGAACACGGCGGCGACGCCCGGACGCAGCGACACGACCTCGCGGGACTGGTCCGCGTCGAGGTTCATCGCGGCGCCGACCTGGTGCCGGTCGTCGTGGGCGGGCAGCCGGTGCACGACCTTCAGCGCCGTGTTCTTGATGACGTCGGGGACGAGCTTGGTCGGGATCTGCTCGGCGACGATGATGCCCTCGCCGTACGCGCGGATCTCGGCGAGCATCCCGGCGAACAGCTCCACGGCGTGCGAGCTGGTGCGCTCGGGGCCGCGGTTGCGCAGCAGCCGGTGCGCCTCCTCGATCACGATGACGTGCCGCAGCGCCGGCCCCGCGGAACCGGTGCGGTCGCGGCGGCGCTCGCGCATCCGCAGGTGCTCGACGATGCGGATGATGAGCGTGCCCATGAGGAACGCCTTGTCCTCGTCGTTGGCGACGTCCTCGATGGCGAGGACGATGTTGTCGCGGAGCATGCCGCCGACGTCGGCGGGGTGGCCGCCCTCGAAGAACCGCCCGGCCGAGCCGATGCGCAGCGAGCGGAGCCGCACGTCCACGAAGCCCTGGACGTCGGCCATCAGCTCCCGCCCGTAGCCGACGTCGGAGATGACCTGGAGCGCGGCGTTCTGGAGCTGCTCCAGCGTCGGGACGGCGGGCTCGATCAGCGAGCCGGGGACGCCCGCGCCGGTCACGACGTCCCAGCCGTTGGTCTCGTAGACGCGCTGGAGGGCCTGCGCCATGATCTGCGGGAACGGCTCCTCGGCGTCGAAGGCGGCCTGGAACAGCGCGCGGACCATGTCGATGTGCGCCTGCACCGGGTAGCCGGGCTCGGGCGCGAGCGGGTTGACCGACAGCGGCACCGAGCCCGGGTCGGACGGGTTGACGACCGTGACCTGCCCGCCGAGGTCCTCGATGCGCCCGGCCATCGCCGCGTACTCCGACTTCGCGGGCTCGATCGCGAGCCACGGGATGCCCGCGCGGGTGAGCTGCTCCAGCAGGTGCCGGACGGTCTGCGACTTGCCCGCGCCGGTCGCGCCCGTCACGAACACGTGCCGGTTGATCGTGGACCTCGGGACCGTGAGCCGCCCGACGTGCCGGTCCTGGCCGTCCAGGATGGCGCCCAGCTCGATCCGCGCCTCGGGCTGCGGGGCCCGCGCGGCGTGGTCGTCGGTCTCGGAGGTGACGTCGAAGTACCCGGCGTCCAGGACGCGCAGCCCCGGCACCTCGCGGCGCGGCAGGCCCGCGAGCGCGGCGAGCGCCCCGGCGGTCGCGACGAACGGGAACCGCTGCTCGGACTCGGCCATCGGACGCGCCGGGGCGGCGTCGGCGGCGGGGCGCAGCGTCTCGCCGAACGGCCCGCTGCCGTGCCCGGACCGGAGCCGGTAGGGGTGGTGGCCGAGCTCCATCGACCCGACGAGCACCGGCGCGATCTGGCTCAGCTCGCCCTGGTCGGCCGCGCCCGCGACGACCCGCACCTGCCACAGCCCGGCCTCGCGGAACGCGTCCAGCTCGGCGAGTCGCTGGTCGGCGCGGGCTACGGCGAGCCTGGCCTGCTCGTCCTCGCCGCGGCGCAGCATCCGCAGCTCGTGGTGCAGCTCGCGCATCTCGGTGTCGATCAGCCGCTCGTCGCAGGGGTCGGCGACCACGAACCAGCCGAACGGCCGCTCCATCAACGTGACGAGCGTCGACTCGAACAGGCCGGGGCCGAGCGGCGCGGCGGCGGGGGCGGCGCCCGCCTGCGGGGCGAGGCGTCCGGGGCAGCGCGTCCAGGCCATGCGCTCGGCCTGCCGCAGCCAGCCGTCGCCGATGGGGACGCCGCGGGCGCCGCTCGGGAACAGCAGCCCGCGCGCCTCGCCGCCCTCGGCCGGGACGGCGGTCCCGGCGCCGATCGGGCCCGCGTTGGTGATCAGCTCCAGCGGCGCGCCGCCGCCCGCCGACAGCCAGCCGACGACCAACGGGGTGCCGCGCATGGCCGCCGACAGCGCGGCGGGGAGCACGCTGACGAAGTCCGACCCGGCGGACGCCTGCCGCTCCGGCGCGGGGATCGCCTGGATGCGGTACCAGGGGCCGGGCAGCGCGAACGGCTCCGGCGCCGCCGCGCGTCCGGGCCCCGGACCGCGCACGGTGGACGGCCGGGGATCGGTTCCCCACATTCCGGGAGGCGGCGTCCCCGGCATGCCCGGCGCGCCCGGTGGTCGCGGCGGCGTGCCCGGCCTTCCGGGTACGCCCGGCATCTCCCTGTCCCGCCTGGGCGGCATGCCTGACATCACCCCAGCATCCTTGCGCTCCGTCCGCCCGACGCGCCAGACGGCCGCGGTCGGGACTGTGGGTCCATGGGTCGGCGAGTCGTCAGGACGGCGGGTCGGCCTTGTGGCGGCCGCCCGGCCTGCGCGGCGGGACGATCCGGGCCCCGCGCCCGTTCGCGCCCCGGGGCAGCGCGTGGCGCGGACGCGGCGCCGAGCCGGGCCGGGACGGCGACGCGGGCGCCCGCTCCGCCGCGCCTTCCTCAGGCGGTTCCGCCTCGGCGACCTCCGGCGCGGGCGCGGGCGCGGCCTGGGCCTGGGACTGGGTGCGCAACTCGCGGACGTACTCCTCGAACTCCATCGAGTGCGCGGTGGGGAGCGTGATGATGCCGGGGTTGGCGTCCACGAGCATGATGCGGCGGCCGGTGGCCCCCGCGTGGGTGAACACCATCGCGGTCGGCGGCAGCTCCTGGAGCTGCGGCGGCTCGGCGAGCAGTTCCCGGAAGCCCTGCTTGTCGGCGCGGGGCGGGGTGACGGTCCGGGCCCAGGCCGTGGCGGAGCTGATGCCCTCGACGAGCGCGGTGTCGTCGGCGGCGGGGGCGGGCAGCGGCGACCAGGCGGGGTCGGTGAGGCCGTCGCCGCGCGGGCGCGCGTAGGCGACCGTGCTGGCGTAGCTCTCGCCCGCGAAGTGCAGCAGCGTCTCCCCGGCGGAGTCGGTGATCTCGGCGACGAGCAGCGGCTGGTCGGCGCCGATGTGCTCGGCGGCGACGCGGGCGTCCTCGGGGTTGCCGAGCCGCATGAACCCGACGGCGGCGTGGCCGCGCCGCCCGAGCCGCTCGCGGACGTGCGGCGGGATCGAGCGGTACATCAGCACGAGCCCGGTGCCGGTGGCCTCGCAGGCGTCGATGAGCCGGTCCAGCACGTCGCCGCGCAGCTTCTCGGCCCCGCACAGGAACAGCGTGTGGTCCCAGCGGCCGCCGGGCGGCGCCTCGCGGACGCGGTGCGTCAGCGCGGTCGTCACGTAGGTGCCGAGGATCCGGTTGGTGAGGACCCCGGCGCGCCGGTCCATGGACACGACGTGCAGCCGGGACGGCGGCAGCGCGACCTGCTCGGCGGCGAGCCGCTCCAGCTTGCGCAGCTGCGCCTCCAGCGCCCAGGCGCGGCGGATCACGATGCGGTCGGTGGCGTCGCGGCCGAACAGCGTGGCGATGCGTTCGAGCTGCTCGTCGGTCAGCAGGCCCCGGCGCAGGTCGTCGCGGGGGTCGCCGACCTGGGCGAGGACGCGCAGCGCGGCGGTGATGCGCGGGATCGTCGCGTCCGGGCCGAGCACGTCGATGAGCCGTTCCAGGATGGAGTTGTCGAACGACAGGTCGCGGGTGCCGTCCTGCTCCTCGCCCGCCGAGACCACCAGCGACAGGACGTCGGCGAGCGCCTCGGGGCGCAGGCCGCGCGTGACGTCCAGCCGGGGCAGGTCGGCGGGCAGCACCCAGACGAGCGGGTCGTCGCCCCGGTCGGCGGCGAGGCGCAGCAAATCGTGCGCGACCGCGCCCTCGGACAGGTCGATGACGGTGAGCCGGGCGCCGACGGCCAGCCGCGCGGCGCCCATGGTCGTGACGGCGGCGGACCACCCGGCGAGCGTCCCGCCGACGACGTCCACCCGGTCGACCCCGGGCGGGACGGCGACGGGGTACCACTCGCGCTGGCTCTCGTAGGCGGCGTGGCGGCGCTCCCACTCGGTCTTGGCCTCGCCGTAGGCGCGCTCGGCCTCGGCGCGCTCGCGGTCGCGGGCGGCGCGTTCGCGCTCGTCGCGTTCCCGCTCAGCGGCGATGCGCTCGCGCACGACCTGCTCGTCCCGCCAGAGCGCGCCGCCGGTGATGCCGAGGACGACCGCGCAGGCCAGCAGCGCGACGGCGGCGAAGGGCCACGGCAGGACGCCCGCGATCCCGCAGGCGAGGAACAGCACGGCCCCGGCGACCGCGCCGCCGGCGGCCGTTCGCAGCGGGCGGGCGGCCATGTGCTCGGCCGGACGCCGGGCGGGCGAGGGCGCCGGACCGGTCGGAGGGCGCTCGGGCAGGCCCGGCGGCGGCCCGGGGTCCGGGTGCGCCTGCGCATAGCGCCAGCCCACATGGACGCGGTCGGCCTGGGTGAGCCGCGCCATCGCGGACCCGCTCGCCATGTCAGTCACGTCGAGAGACCCCTGGGAGTTGCGGGACGAGGAGGAACACCTGGGGGTTGTCGGGTTGGTTTCTTACACCACACACAGTAAAGAGCTTGCCGGGTTTCCGCGTGTCGTTCGCGGAACAGGAGCCAAGATGACCGACTTGGCCTTTCAATTCGGTCACCAGGTCGACCTGCGGGAAACATCGGGCGCGCCCGGTCCGGAGGATGGCCGGATCCGGCCACCAGGAACTGGCATGGACCGGTGCGGCGAGCCCCACCCGCACCCGACGGGCACCCCACAAGGGCGGTTCAGCCCGCCGGGGGCGCCTTCACCGGCATGAACGCGTCCAGCTCCATCGTCGGGTGCGGGTACTTCCAGTCCGCCCCGTCGAAGGGGACGTACATGCCCTCCGGGGTGTCGGCGAGGAAGTAGTTGCCGTTCCACTGGTTCGGGTGCGTCACCGGGGAGTCGGCCGGGTAGCGGGCGCCGAGCGGGTGGTACTTCACGTCCACGCCGAACATCGCGTAGACGGCGGCGTCGACGAAGTTGTAGTGCTCGATGACGCCGCGCAGGTGGGTGTCCTGGACCGCGACGCCGTGCACCCGGTCGCGGGCGAAGTACAGGGCGCTGAGGTCCTTGACGACCTGGTTGAAGTCGTGGGCGCCGTCGTGGTGGACGAGCGCGCGCGTCCCCTCCTCGGCGAGCAGGACGTTCCGCACGTAGGTGGGCAGGTCGCCGAGGAACATGCGGACGCGCGGCATCGCGCCGGGGAAGATGCGCCGCACCCGCTCGTGGGCGAACTGGAGGAAGTTCGGGTTGACGTCGACGAGGTCGAGCTCCAGGCCCATCGGCTCGACGCAGCCCGCGAGGACGGCCGCCGACCCGCCCATGAACACGCCGACGTCCACGAGCCGGGTGATCGAGCGGTGCTCGCGCTCGACGCAGCCGAACACGTCGAAGTAGTGCTGGGCGCTGCACTGGTCCTCGTAGGCGAGGTCCACGCCGGCGGCGCGGGCGGCGATGCGGTCGAACACGGCGTTGCGCCCGGCGAAGGCGCCGAGGTCGGCGTGGTGGCCGCTGAGGATCGGGATGCCGAGCAGGTCGTGCAGGTCGGCTGTGTCGGCGAGGCTCTCGTCGGGGGCGAGGAAGGTGCCCCACCGCTCGTCGTGCATGGCGACGCTCTCGATGAATCCGCTCACCGCCGACCTCCCCGCCGGTTCGTCGTGGGCCTCGGCCGTCTCGCGGTCCCCGGCGCGCAGCCGCTCGATCTCCTGCCGCTGCGCGGTGATGGTCTCCGCGAGCCGGTTCGCGTCCTCGGCGCGCGCCTCCGCCTCGTACTGCAACTGGAGGACGCGCGTGTACAGCGCGATCCGGTTGTTCTCCAGCGTCGAGAGCAGGCCCGAGGACGTGTAGGGCCGCAGCTCCTCGAAGATCTCCGCGGCGCCGGGCGCGCCGTCCCGGACGAGGACGCCGAACCCGAACACGGCCGGGACGACCGCGAACCGCCAGCCCCCGGCCTCGGCCACGGCGTCCTCGACGGCGGTGAGGACGCCGTTGCGCTCGCCGCCCGCGTGCCGCGCGACCGTGTACGCGCCGCCGCCGACGAACCCGGCGGGCGTGAGGTCGTCGTGCCAGACGGTGGGGCCGTCGGGGCTGTCGGGGTGGACGTCGCCGGGCGGCACCGGGGACGGCTGGTAGTAGGTGTCGCGGCGCCCGCTCGGCCACAGCACGTCGTGCAGGACGACGACCGCGTCCGGGGCGTTCGCCATGATCCAGGCCAGCTCGGCGCGGACGACCGCGTAGTTGTGGTCGCCGTCCAGCACGTACAGGTCGGCGGCGGGCACCTCGGCCAGCGCCGCCGGGGACGCGCCCTCGACGAGGTGCAGCCGGGGGTCGGCCGACAGGACGGCGCGCATCTGCGCGTCCGGGCTCGGCTCGACGCAGTGGACGTCGGCGCCGAGGTCGGCGTACAGGGAGCTGACCTGCCCGGACTCCACGCCCACCTCGACGACCGTGCCGATCTTCCGGCACCGCGCGATCGCCTCGAACAGCTCCCGGAACACCGACATCGAGTGGACGAGCAGGGGCAGCCCGCGGGCCGCGCGGGCCTGCGCGTGCGGGTCGTCCCGCGTCCCGCTCACGCCCGCCGCCAAGTCGTCATGTGCCATCGCCGAGCTTCCTCCTGGCCACTCGTTGGGCGCCCGCCGCGACGCCCCTGACCCCCGCCGCGCGGTACTCCTCGCGCAGCCGCTCGGTGAGCCGGGCGGCGCGCGCCGACCGCTCGGCCCGCCGGTCCACCGGCATCCGCGGCGCCAGCCCCGTCATCGACTGCGGCAGCATCGCGAACGCGACCGTGACCTGCGCGGAGGAGACGACCCGCGTCCCGGCGCGGCGGGCGAGCGGCAGCCACACCGCCGCCCAGGGGGTGTCGAACTCCATCAGGTTGCCGCCGAGGTAGCGGCAGTCGGCGTAGTGCAGGCCGACGAAGTCCTCGGGCCGGTCCCAGCGCAGCACCTCGCCGTGCCGGCGGCCGCCCGCGACGACCTCCGCCTCGATCCAGTCGACCCGGACGATCGCGGGGCGCCCCGGGATCGCGATCGAGATGTCGACGGTGTCGTGGTGCTCGAAGCGGAACCGCGCGAACGACAGCCCGTTGTGGTTGATCCGGACGCGCCGCCGGATCGGCTCGTGCCACTGGTCGTCGGCGGTCCGGTAGCGGAGCCTGCTGTCGTGGGGCTCGCCCGCCGGGTCGAACGCCTCGCGGTCGATCGCGCCCTCGGCGACGGCCCGCGCCATCGCGCCGAGCCCGGTGTCGGACGCGGAGATCAGCGCGGGCCAGAACGAGTCGCGCATGTCCAGGTCGCCGAGGTCGCCCGGGGACAGGTACGGGATCGCGGGCTTGAGGTCGCGCGGCAGCAGCGTCGTGACGGTCGCGGAGCCGAAGTTGTCCTCGTGCACCCAGTTGCCGAACACGGCGGCCTCGTCGGCGGTCGGCGACTCCAGCGCCGCGACGAGAATCCGCGCCAGCCGGTTCCGCGCGGCCTGCGGCGCGGCGAGGTCCGGCCACTCCGCCTCGCCCGCGTTCGCGGCGGCGGTCACGTACCGGTTCCAGAGCCGCTGGAAGGCGAGCACCCCGTCCTGGACGGTACGGCGCTCGGCGTTCTGCGACGGGGAGTCCGCGGCGGTGCCGAGGATCGGCGCGGCGTCCTCGGTGAACCCGATCAGCGACCCGCACAGCGCGTTGACGCACTGCTCGACGATCTCGGGGCTGCGGGTCACGGTCGCGGCGACGTGCGCGGGATGCCCGGCCTGCGCGAGGTAGCCCTCGGCGCGCAGCCCGGCCAGGTACACGCGCTCGGCGCGGGCGTCGGTGGCGAGGTAGAGCCCGGCGGGCGCGATGTCGATCCGGGCGATGTCGAGCGCGCGGGCGAGCTGGCGCTGGATCGTCCCGCCCCAGCCGAGGTCGACCAGCGTCAGGTCGGCCCCGTCGAGCGCGCCCGCCTCGCGCAGCGAGCGGATCAGCCGCTCGCGCGCGGCGGTGACCGTCACCGCGAGCCGGTTGCACAGATGCGGGGTCTCGGTCAGCGCGCGGGCGACGCGGTCGGCGACGTCGCCGTTGTCGATGACGGTGTCCAGCTCGGTCGCGAGTCCGGGCACGTCGCCGGGCTGGAGCTCCAGCACCGACAGCGCCTGCCGGACGGTCAGCCGGTAGCCGGTGCGGATGAACGCGTGCACGGCCTCGGTGTCGTGCGCGTCGAGCCCGGCGAGCGAGGTCACGAACCGCGACAGCCACACCGGCCTGGCCTCGACGTCCAGGCCGCGCGCCTTCGCGGCGTTGTTGATCAGCCGGGAGAGCAGCTCGCCCTCGCGCATCGTGCACCACAGCACGCGGGTGCCGGTGTCGTGCGCGCGCCGCGCGGCCCACTCCGCGAACCCGGTCAGCACCGGGCCGAGCACGCCCGCGCCGAACCGCCACGCGACGTCCAGCGCCGAGGTCGAGTACGGGACGCCGGAGTGGACGGCCTTGGCGCGCAGGCTCGTCAGCCCGAAGTCGCCGTGCCGCTCGTCCAGGTCGGGAGCGTGGTCGCCGTGCCGTTCGACGGGCTCGCGCTCGCGGCGCAGCACGTCCCGGTAGGGGTCGTCGAGCCTGCGGTAGTGCACGGTGCGGACGCCGAGGCCCGCCGGGACCTCGTCGTCGGCGATCGGGTGGTCGCCGATGTGCACGATCTGCTCGGGCGCCCGGCCGAGGTCGCGCAGGACGATGTCCCACAGCCCGGTCGCCTTGGCGGTGCCGTGCTGGTTGGAGCGGAAGACCCGCACGTCCTGCATCGGCCCCAGCTCGGGACGGTCGAGCAGGTGGGAGAGCTGGTCCTCGGTGAAGTAGGTGTCGGACACGAGCACGACCTCGATGTCCTGCTTGCGCGCCGCCCTGACGACCTCGGCGATGTCGAGGTCGACGACGGTCAGCTCGCGTTCGAGCGCGACCTCGGCGGCGACGAGCCGCTCCAGCGGCGTGTCGCCGAAGGGGGCGCCGGGCTTGTCGAGCGGCATGGCCCGCCAGATGTCGGCCAGCGAGACCTCGGAGCCGAGGCCGTCGCGGCTGCGCCGGGCGGTCTGCTCGGCGCCGATCCGCATCCGCCGGAACGTCGCGTCGCTCATCCAGGCCGGGGCCGCCCCCTCGGCGCGCAACCTGGCGCCGAGCAGCGCGAACACGTCCGCCGGGCGCGGGACGCGGCGCCACAGGATCGTGTCGAAGACGTCCAGCGACAGGACGGCGCACGCCCGGTCGGCGATGACGCGATGGACGTTGTCGAGCAGCGGGACCGCGTTCTCCTGCTTGGTCAACGCCGCACCTCTCTTCCGAACCCCGGGCGTGGACTGGGAGCGGGGTCTGCCTTGCTCTGGGCCGTTGCCCGCCACGGCCCGAGACACCTTATCTAAGTCAATTTCGGATATGAGAGCTTCATCCCTCGGGCATCGCGGCGGCGGCGCGGCGGGCCTGGCGGTCGGCGCGGACGAGCGCGCCCGCCTCGGCGGTCGGGCCGTCGAAGGCGACCCGGCCCTGCCGCATCGTGATCCCCCGGTCGCACAGTCCGATGAGCATCTGGATGTCGTGGGCGACGATGACCATCGTGCGGCCCTGCCCGCGCAGCTCGCGGATCCGCTCCAGGCACCGCTCGCGGAACGGCGGGTCGCCGACGGCCAGCACCTCGTCGATCAGGAAGACGTCCGGCTCGGTGTGCGCGGCGATCGAGAACGCCAGCCGCATGAACATGCCGGACGAGTAGAACTTCACCTGGTCGTCGAGGAACCGCCCGATGCCGGAGAACTCGACGATCGCGTCGAACTTGCGCTCGATCTCCGGCCTGGTCATGCCGAGGATCGCGCCGTTGAGGTGGACGTTCTCGCGCCCGGTCAGCTCGGGGTGCAGCCCGGCGCCGACGTCGATGAGCCCGGCGATGCGGCCCCGGACGAGCACCCGGCCCGCGTCCGGCCGCATGACCCCGGAGATCAGCTTGAGCAGGGTGCTCTTGCCCGAGCCGTTCAGCCCCATCAGCGCGACGGTCTCGCCCCGGTCGATGGTCAGGCTCACCCCGTCCAGCGCCCGGAACCGGTCCGACAGCCGCTCGCCGCGCAGCGCGCGGACGCTCATCTCCTTGATCGAGCGGGCGTGCCGCAGCGTGAAGTGCTTGGTGACGTCGTCGATGACGATCGAGGGGGTCACGGCTACAGCTCCTGCGCGAATCGCTTCTGCATGCGGGCGAACGCCGCGTGCCCGGCGAGGAACACCAGCAGGCTCACGCCGAGCGACAGCGCGGCGCGCGCGTACAGGTCCGGCGGGAGGGCGAAGTCGTCGCCGGTCCCGGGCAGCCAGAACGCGCGCTGGAACAGCGACACGGCGCTGACCAGCGGGTTGGCGAGGTACACGGCCAGGACCCAGCCGGGCGCGTGCTCCCGGACGTGCGTCCACGGGTAGATCATCGGCACCGACCAGGTGATGACGATGACCGAGATGTCGACGACCTGCTCCAGGTCGCGGAAGAACACGTTGACGGCCGCGCACGCCAGCCCGAGGCCGAGCCCGAGGACCACGATGATCGAGAAGCCGAGCACGGCGGCGGCGAGCGCGGCGGGCGAGGGGCGCCAGCCGGACGCGACCGCGCCGCCGAGCAGGATCATCATGCCGGGCAGGAAGTGCACCAGCGACACCAGCGCGGACGCGGTCGGGAACAGCTCGCGGGGCAGGAACACCTTGTTGACCAGCGGCGCGTTGCCCGTCACCGACCGGGTCGTCGAGTGCAGCGTCTCGGTGAACAGGTTGACCAGCACCATGCCCGAGAACAGGTAGACCGGGAAGTCGTCGATCTGCTTGCCCATGCCGAGGAAGACCCCGACGACGTAGAAGTAGACCGAGAACGTCACGGCGGGCCGCACGTAGGACCAGCCGAGGCCGAGCAGCGACCCCTTGTAGCGGGCCCGCAGCTCGCGGCGGACGAGCAGCCGCAGCAGGTACCTGTTCCGGAACGTCTGCCGCAGGCCGCCGTCCTCGCCGGGGGGACGCAGCGGCGGATCGTCCTGGAACGCCGTCGCCGTCATTTCCCGCCGGACTCGTCGGTGGCGGCCGCGAAGGTGGCGCGCCACGCCTCGGGCGAGGTCAGCTCGTCCACGGCGTCCCGGTAGCGGCGGCTCAGCTCGGGCCACTCGCGGCTCAGCCGGGCGTGCAGCAGCGACGACCGGGTGAGCAGCCGGCGGAACCGGTCCGGGTCGCGCTGGTACCAGGCGACCTTCGTGCCGTCCGCCGAGGAGACCAGTGCGCTGTCGACCTGCGCGAGCAGGCTCCAGTGCCGGTCGATGTGCGGGACGACGACCTGCGGGTGCGTCCGCCCGGCCGGGTCCAGCGGCCGCAGCTGCTTCAGCGTGCCGAGCATCGCGCTCGCCAGCACGTTCACCTTGCCGCGCGGCGGCTTGAACCCGCGCCCGCGCTTGGGCGGCTTGACGCGCCGCACGCGCGGGAACTCCTCGTGGCTCGGACGGCTGTGCGCGTCGGGGAACTCCGCCCGGAACGCGGTGATCTCCGCCAGCTTCCCGGTGATGCCCGCGTGCATGTGCTCGGGCCCGCTCAGCACGTCCTCGATCGCCGACAGCATCAGCTCGGCGGTGGAGTACTGCATGGCGAGGGCGTGCTTCACCGAAATGATGAAGCTCTCCTTGAGCAGGTTCCCGCCGCGCTCGTAGGGCGAGTGCGCGAGCGCGGTCACCAGGCGGTTGCGCTCGTGGAAGTAGGCCTGCCAGTCGATGCCGTCGTCCTTGTCCTGCCAGGGGACGTGCCAGGCGGCCATGCCCGGCAGCGTCACGGTCGGGAAGCCCGCCGCGCCCGCCCGGACGCAGTACTCCGCGTCGTCCCACTTGATGAACATCGGCATCGACAGCCCGACCTTGCGCAGGACGTCGACGGGGATGAGGCACATCCACCAGCCGTTGTAGTCGACGTCCACGCGCCGGTGCAGCCACTTGGTCTCGCGCAGCCCGCCCGAGCTCTTGCGCAGCCGGGGGTTCGGGTTCGTGTCGGGTTCGACGGCGAAGTCGTGCTCGCGCTTGGTGTGCGGGGCCTCCTCCCACCACCAGCGGTACCGCCCGATCGTCTCGCCGTAGGCGTGCAGCTGCGAGCGGGCGAACAGGTTGAACATGTGCCCGCCGACGATCGTCGGGGTGCGGGCGAAGTCGGCGAACGCGACCGCGCGCAGCACGCCCTCGGTCTCGGTGACGACGTCGTCGTCCAGCAGCAGGACGTAGTCGCTGGTCCCGGCCCGGAGCGTCTCGTCCATCGCGCGGGAGAAGCCGCCCGACCCGCCGAGGTTCGGTTGCCGGATCAGGCGGAGCTTCGAGCCGAGAGCGTCGGCGGCGGCCGGGAAGCCCGCGTCGTCGCGGACGAGCCGGGTGCCCTGGTCGACGACGAAGATCTCGTCCACGGCGTCCAGGACCTCGGGGGCGGCGCCGAGCGCGGCGAGCTGGGCGACGCAGAAGTCGGGACGGTTGTAGGTGGTGATGCCGAGGCTGACCCGGCCCTGGCGGACGCCGCCCGCCTCGGCGCACCAGTCCGCGCGCTCCAGCACGGCCTCGCCCTCGCCCGCGAGGACGTCCATCCAGTACCAGCCGCCGTCGATGAACGGGTCGAGCGTCAGCCGGAACGTCTCCTCGCGCGCCGCCCGCGAGTCGAACCGGACGGACGCGACGCGCTGCACGTGCCCCTTCGCGCTCGACCGGTAGACGATCACGTTGGCCTGGCCGCGCATCCGGACCCGCAGCACGACCTCGTCCACCGACGTCCAGCGCCGCCAGTAGCTCGCGGGGAACGCGTTGAAGTAGGTCGCGAACGAGACCCGCCCGCCGACCGGGACGACGACGCTGCGGCGCCCGACGGCGTCGGCGGACGCGGCGCCGTCCTCGGCGGCGGCCTCGGCCGCGAGCGCGTCGGCGCCGCGTCCGATCTCGCCCTCGACGTACAGCTTGAGCACGTCGAGATCGCGGTCGACCGGGATCACCACGCGTTGCAGCACGCGCAGCTCGGTCGTGCTGTGCGTGGTCGTGCTGTGCGCGGTCGTGCCCTCGGTCACTCGTCCACACCTCCGGTGGTCAGGCGCGCGGCCCCGGTGAAGTGGGGACGCAGCTTGTTGTCGACCATGCTGAGCGCTCCGGCGATCGCCATGTGCATGTCGAGGTACTTGTAGGTGCCGAGCCTGCCGCCGAACAGCACGCCCCGCTCGCCCTTCGCCAGCTCGCGGTAGGCCAGCAGCCGGGCGCGGTCCTCGGCGGTGTTGACGGGGTAGTACGGCTCGTCGCCGCGCGCGGCGGCCCGCGAGTACTCCCGCATGATCACGGTCTTGTCGGACGGGTAGTCGCGCTCGGGGTGGAAGTGCCGGAACTCGTGGACGCGCGTGTAGGGGACGTCCTCGTCGGCGTAGTTCATGACGGGCGTGCCCTGGAAGTCGCCGGTCGGCCTGACCTCGGTCTCGAAGTCGAGCGTCCGCCAGCCGAGGTCGCCCTCGGCGTAGCCGAAGTAGCGGTCGAGCGGGCCGGTGTAGACGACGGGCACATTCCCGGCCGCGTCGTCGCGGACGTCGAGGAAGTCGGTGTCCAGCCGCACCTCGATCCGTGGATGGTCGGCCATCCGCTCCAGCCAGGCGGTGTAACCGCCGGTGGGGAGCCCCTCGTAGGTGTCGTTGAAGTACCGGTCGTCGAAGGTGTACCGGACGGGCAGCCGCGTGATGATCTCGGCGGGCAGCTCGCGCGGGTCGGTCTGCCACTGCTTCGCCGTGTAGCCGCGGATGAACGCCTCGTAGAGCGGGCGTCCGACCAGCGAGATCGCCTTCTCCTCCAGGTTGGACGGCTCGGACACCTCCGCCGCCTGCGCGGCGACCAGCGCGCGCGCCTCGTCCGGGGTGAACACGCGGCCGAAGTAGGCGCAGATCGTGCCGAGGTTGATCGGCATCGAGTACACGCGGCCCTTGAACGTGGAGAACACCCGGTGCCGGTAGCCGGTGAACGTCGTGAACCGGTTCGCGTACTCCCACACGCGCCGGTTGGAGGTGTGGAACAGGTGCGCCCCGTAGCGGTGGACCTCGATGCCCGTCTCCGGGTCGGGCTCGCTGTAGGCGTTCCCGCCGATGTGCCCGCGCCGTTCGAGCACCAGCACGCGCAGGCCGAGGTCGGCGGCGCACCGTTCGGCGACCGTGAGCCCGAAGAACCCGGAACCGGCCACCACGAGATCGACATTCACTGGACGGCGTCCATCCCTTGCGGGGGGAGCGGTAGACCCGGCGGCGCGAACGGCGGTACGAACGCGACGCACCGGTCTATTGGTAGGGAATGCGGCTAAGATACCCGGGGTTCGATCGGTACCGGCAAGAACCCGAGGATCGCGGTGGCCCCACCCCCTTCCGGAGCGTCGCGTTCCGCGCTCTACCTGCATGTCGGGGCGGCCAAGAGCGGCACGACCTACCTCCAGAACATCCTGTGGCACAACCGGGAGCGGCTGCGCGGGAACGGGTTCCTGTATCCGGGCGTCGACTCGGCCTCGCACGTCCGCGCGGCGTTCGACCTGCGCGGGACGTTCTTCGGCGGAGGGTCGGATCCGTCCGTCCAGGGGACGTGGCGCGGCCTCGTGGAGGAGGCCCGCGACTGGCCCGGCGACGTGATCCTCTCGCAGGAGCTGTTCGCGCCCGCCACCCCGGAGGAGATCGCGCGGGCGCTCGGCGATCTCGACTTCCTCGACGTCCATGTGGTGTTCACGGCGCGCGACCTCGCGCGGCAGATCCCGGCGCACTGGCAGGAGGACGTCAAGAACCGGTTCACGACCTCCTTCCCCGACTTCGTCGCGTCGCTGCGGCACCGGAACTGGCGGGAGATCGACAGCGCGCGGCTGTTCTGGGGGCTCCAGGACCCGGTCGCGGTGCTGGCGCGGTGGGGCGCCTCGCTTCCGCCGGACCGGGTGCACGTCGTCACGCTCCCCCGCCCCGGCGCGCCCCGCGACCTGCTCTGGCAGCGGTTCTGCGCGGCGGTCGGGCTCGTCCCGGACGAGTACGACCTGTCGGTGTCGTTCGCGAACCCGTCGCTGGGGCTGGCCGAGACCGAATTCCTCCGGCTCCTCAACGGCGCGCTGGACGAGGGCCTCGGCTGGCCCGTCTACAACGACGCGATCAAGCACTATCTCGCGCAGGACGTGCTGACCGCCCGTCCGGCGCCGGTGCGGATCGGGCTGCCCGCCGACGATCTGCGGTGGGCGACCGAGCGGGCCATCGAGACGGCCGAGGGGCTGCGCGCGGCCAGATACCACGTGGTCGGCGACCTGTACGAGCTCGTCCCGGCGGAGGGTGCCGTGGGGGTGGAGTTGACCGAGCCTCCCCCGGCCGACCTGGCCGACGTCGGTGTGGACGCGGTCGCGGCGCTGCTGCTGCGCGTGCTTGAGCGGGAACGGCAGGCCGGGTCGGCGCCTCCGGTTCGCGATCAGATTGACTTGATGCGCGGCGAGGCGGTCGAGTTGAGAGACCGCACCGGGCAGCTGCTCGATGACACGGTGCCGCTGGTCCACCGGGCGGTGCGGCAGGCGTCCGAGCGGTACCCGGCCGTGCGGCGGGTCAGGGGCGCCTACCGCCGCATCCAGGACAGGAGGTGAGGGAGCGCGTGGGCGAGCATCGTCCGGGACGTCCGGGGAAGAAGGTGTGGCTGCACGTCGGCGCGCCCACCGCCGGGGACGCGTTCCTCCAGCGGGCGCTGTGGGCGAACCGGCGGCGGCTCGGCGACGCCGGGGTCTGCTACCCGGTCGCCGGCCCGCAGGAGGACTTCGCGGCGGTCATGGACCTGCGCGAGATGAGCTGGGGAGGGCACCGCGACCCGTCCTGGGACGGGACGTGGGACCGCGTCGCCCGGCGCGCCCGCGAGTGGGACGGCGAGACCGTCGTGTTCTCCCAGGGACTCCTCGGCGGCGCGTCCAAGGAGCAGGTCGGGCGCGCGGTCGCGGACCTGGAGCCCGCCGAGGTGCACGTCGTGTTCGCCACCCGCGACCTCGGCTGGCAGTTCATCCTCGACTGGCAGGAGCAGGTCCGGCACACCCACTCGATCGCGTTCGAGCGGTTCGTCGACGACCTGGTCGAGCTCGGGATCGACGCGCCCGAGCCGTACGGGGAGATGTTCTGGGGGCTGCACGACCCGGTGCGCGTGCTGCGGACGTGGGCGACGGCCGTGCCGAGGGAGCGCGTCCACGTGCTCACGCTGCCGCCGCCCGGCGGGTCCCCGGCGCCGCTGTGGGCGCGGTTCTGCGCGCTGACCGGCATCGACGCCGGAGCCTGCGACATCGAGGGCATCGACGCGGGCGAGCCGCTGTCGGCGGTCGAGGCCGAGCTGCTGCGGCGGCTGAACGTGCGGATCGCGCCCGCGCTGGGCGGCGACTACGAGCGGATGGTCCGCGACCACCTGGTGGGGCACGGCCTGGCCGAAGCCGCCGGAGAGACGGGCCGCGTCCCCATGGGCCTGCCCGAGCGGCACCGGGCATGGGCCGCCGAGCGGACGCGGGAGATCGCGGCGTCGCTGCGCGCGTCCGGCTACGACGTGGCGGGCGACCTCGACGACCTCACGACCGCGCGGACGCCCGTGGAGGCGGCGCTGCTGCCCGGCGACGTCCCGGAGGACCTGATCGCGGCCGCGTCCGTCGGCGTTGTCGCGCACCTGCTGGAGGAACTGGCCCGCGCGCACGAGCGGATCGGGCTGGCGCACCTGCACGGCGAGATGGCCGAGGTCAGGCAGAACCTCGAACGGCTGCTGGAGGCCGCCGCGACGCCGTCGCCCGCGTTGCAGCGCGCGGCCCGCCGCGCCACCGGACGGCGCAGCTCGTGAGCGCGGCGCCGAGCCGGGCGCCGGTCGTCGCGGCGGTCGTGGTCACGTTCGACCGGCGCGAGCTGCTGGACGAGGCGCTGACCGCGCTCGGCGCCCAGACCCGTCCGCCCGACCGGATCGTCGTGGTCGACAACGCCTCGCGGGACGGGACCGCCGCCATGGTCCGCGACCGCTTCCCCGGCGTCGAGCTGCGGGAACTGCCGCGCAACGTCGGCGGCGCGGGCGGCTTCGGCGCCGGGATGGCGCTGGCCCTGTCCGGCGAGGCCGATGTCCTATGGCTGCTGGACGACGACACCGTGCCGGAGCCCGGTGCCCTCCGCGCGCTGCTGGACGCGCGCGACCGCGCCGCCGAGCCTCCGGTGCTCGTCGCCAGCCGCGTCGTGTGGACCGACGGGCGCGACCACCCGATGAACACCCCGCGCGCCAAGCCCTGCGCATCGGCCGCCGAGACGGAGGCGGCGCGGGCGGCGGGCTGCGTGCCGATCCGCTCCGCGTCGTTCGTGTCGGTGCTGGTGGACGCGGCGGCCGTGCGCGAACGCGGACTGCCCGTCGCCGACTACTTCCTGTGGAACGACGACTTCGAGTTCACGACCCGGCTGCTGCGCGGGCGGCGCGGGCTGCTCTGCCCGGACAGCGTCGTCGTCCACAAGACCAGGGCGTTCGGCGGCACCGAGACCGACCCCGGCGACCGGTTCTTCTACGAGGTCCGCAACAAGATCTGGCTGTTCACCGGCAGCCGCGGGCTCGCGCCGCCCGAACGCGTCCTGTACGCGGGGTCCACGGTGCGTCGGTGGGCGCGCACGTTCGCCGCGTCCGACGACCGGGCCGTGCTGCGGCGCGCGCTGGCGCGCGGCGTCCGCGCGGGGGTGTTCTCGCGTCCGCGGCCGACCGAGGCGCTGCTGCGCGACGTGGGCGTGGAACCGCCCTCTTCCTACCGGACTTCGAGGTAGTCGACCTGGCCCTGGCCGTTCAGGCGGCGCAGCCCGAGCGTGTTCCATCCGGCGCCCAGCTCGACGTCGGCCGCGACCGAGGTCCAGTCGGCGCCCTTGGTCACGCGCAGCCGCACCTGGGCGCCCGCCGTCCCGTTCGCCGACAGCTCCAGGTCGGTGTCGTGGCCCGACCGGTTCGCGTACTGCGTCCGGACGGTGTAGCGCCCGGCGGTGGGCGCGAACACCGGGACCTCCACGCGGCAGCCGTCCCGGTCGAACGGGCCGACCGCCTTGCGGCCCGAGGCGCCCGGGCGGTCGAGCGCGGAGACGCAGCCGTTCAGCCGTCCCGCCTCGGCCTCGTACCGGACGGGGACGCCGCGCACGACGGGCCGCGCCCCGTCCCAGCCGAGCGGCGCCACGTACATGCCGCGGTTCACGGTCGAGCCGCCGTGGTAGCCGATGATGCCGTGGAAGACCAGGTAGTCGCCGGTGTCGTCGCTGAGGACGTCCGCGCTGCCCGGCCCGTCGACCTTCCGCCCGTACGCCTCGGTCGACTGGAGCGGCGCCGGGGCCTTGGTGTAGGGGCCCTCGATCGACGGCGCGGTCGCGTACCGCGTCTGGTAGTTCGACCGGAAGTACCAGCCGGAGGAGTACAGCAGCACGTACTTCCCGCCCCGCCTGACCAGGTCGGGCGCCTCCACCAGGACGGGCTCGGACTCGCGCCCGATGAGCTTGACCGGCGCGGCGGCGATGCCGAGGCCGTCCGGGCTCAGCCGGACCAGGAAGATCGCCGAGCTCTCCCGGGCGTCGCTCTTGTAGAGCAGGTAGCGGGTCCCGTCGGGCTCGATGTGGGACGCGGGGTCGATGGCGCCGCCCAGCTGCTGCGGGCACACCAGCGGGTCCCCGTCCACCGGGACGAACGGCCCGGCGGGCGACGACGCGGTCGCGACCCCGATGCACTGGATGTCGTGGTCCTTGCGGCGCGCGGAGAAATAGAGCGTGTAGACCGACGGTGAGCCGGGGCGCGGCGGGACGACCTCCGGGGCCCACGTCCGTCCGGTGGTGGCCCAGGCCGGGAGCCGGGCGAGGCCGTCGCCGGGCGTCCGCGTCCAGGGGCCGGTGGGCGAGGGCGCGGTGGCGACGGGCATCGCCGCCTCGCCGTTGTTGGTCCCGTACGCGAAGTACGTGCCCGCCACCTTGATCACGGACGGGTCGGCGAACGGCTGGTTCAGCACGGGCTTGTCGGGCGCGTACCCGGGCGGGGTGATCGGCCCGGGCGTTCCGGCGGGGCTCGGCGCGGGCGCCCCCGACGCGGCGGGCCCTGGCCTGCTCGGCCGCGCCTCCGGCTTCCCCGATCCGGGCACGCACGCGTTCGCGACCGCGACGACCAGCGCCACGACCGCGCTGATGGCGGCTCCGGCGATCAGCGGCGTCAGCGGCCCACGCAGTCGCGGATCCCCGGCCCATCTGTTCATCCCCCCGCATGATGCCAACAACCCGGCGGCCTCCGCGAACCGGCACGCACCCAGCGAAACACCCATCGAGTCGTTACGCTGCCAACGGTGCTTGATCATCGACAGGGGGACGGAGCGGCGGGTTGATCCAACGACGGCGGCTCCCGAGACCCACGCCGGCGATCCTGTTCTCCCTGGTCCTGGCGCTGGCGCTGGTCGGGTGCTCGGACGGCAAGGGCAAGAAGGACGGCCCGAGGGCGGCCCCGCCGCGCAAGCCGAACATCGTCTTCGTGCTCACCGACGACCTCTCGTGGAACCTCATCGCGCACATGCCGCAGGTGCGCGACATGCAGGCGCGCGGCCTCACCTTCGACAACTTCTTCGTCGCGGACTCGCTGTGCTGCACGTCCCGGTCCACGATCCTGACCGGCAGGTTCCCGCACAACACGGGCGTGCGCACCAACTTCCCGCCGGACGGCGGCTACCGCGTCTTCAAGGCGCACGGCGGCGAGCAGGCGTCGTTCGGCGCGGGCCTCCAGCAGGCCGGGTACCGGACGGCGTTCCTCGGCAAGTACCTCAACGGCTACCAGCCCGGCGACCGGCAGGGCGGGCCCGCGCCGTACGTCCCGCCCGGGTGGTCCGAGTGGTACGTCACGGGCAACGGCTACCCCGAGTACAACTACAACCTGAACGAGAACGGACGGCTCGTCCACCACGGGCAGGCGCCGCAGGACTACCTGACCGACGTGCTGGCGGGGAAGGCGCTCGACTTCGTCCAGCGGGCGGGCGCCACCGGCAAGCCGTTCTTCATGGAGGTCGCGACGTTCGCGCCGCACGGGCCGTTCGTCCCTGCGCCCCGGCACGCGGGCGTGCTCCCGGGCGTCCGCGCGCCGCGCACGCCCGCGTTCAACGAGGCCGACGTCAGCGACAAACCGTCCTGGCTGCGCTCGCATCCGATCCTGCGCAGGCCGGGGCTCCAGGGCATCGAGCGCGGGTTCCGCGACCGCGCCCGCATGGTCCAGGCGGTGGACGGGATGATCGCGCGGCTGCGGCAGGCGCTCGCCGCCAAGGGCCTCGACAAGGACACCTACCTGGTGTTCGGCTCCGACAACGGCTTCCACATGGGCGAGCACCGGCTCGCGGGCGGCAAGATGACGGCGTTCGACACCGACATCCGCGTCCCGTACGTCGTGGTCGGGCCGGGCGTCAAGGCGGGCGGGCGCACGGGGGCGATCGTCCAGAACACCGACCTGGCGCCGACGTTCCTGGAACTCGCGGGCGCCGCCGTCCCGCCCGCCACCGACGGGCGCTCGCTCGTCCCGTTCCTGCGCGGCGCGCAGCCGCCGGACTGGCGGAACGCCGCGCTGGTCGAGCACGTCAAGCCGCCGCCGTCGCCGCAGGACCCCGACCGGCAGGACTCCTCGCCCGGTGCGCCGCCCACCTACAACGCGCTGCGCCTCCCGGACGCCCTCTACGTCGAGTACCAGAACGGCGAACGCGAGTACTACGACACGACCCGCGACCCCCACCAGCTCGACAACCTGGGAGGACGGCTCCCGCCCGACCGGCAGCGGCAGCTGTCCGCGCTGCTCTACGCGCTGACGCACTGCGCCGGGGCGGGCTGCGTGTCCGCCGGGCGCACACGGTAGGCGCCGCACGGGGCGGAGCGGGGGTACGCGGACCGATCGCTATCATCGCTGGCGACACATTGGTCCGCGGACGTCATGAATTGACCGACCCGACCTGATCGAACTGATCGACCCGACCTGATCGACCGAACTGGCCGACCGACCCGACCGACCGACTGGGGGAGACGGGCGTGACCCCACCCAAGGCTCCGGACACGCCGGACGACGAGAACGGCCACGACGGGCCCCCGGCCTTCGGCGCCCCGCCGCCGCCCCAGTGGCTCTCGGACGGCCCGCAGCCGGGGGGCGCGGACCTGCTGCCCGAGCCTCCCCCGGCACCGGCGCCCGCCGAGGAGACCGTCGCCGAACCCGAACCGGCCGACGAGCCCGAGGGCGAGTCCGACAACGAGAAGACGATCGTCGGCGACCTCGCGGGCGCCTACAAGACGCAGGTCTTCGAGAAGAAGCCCCCGCCGGATGAAGAGCCGGCCGAGCAGCAGGAAGCACCGGCGGACGATGAGCCCGAGCCTGAAGCGGAGCCCGACCCGGCCTCGCTGACCTCGACCGACATCCCGTTCCCGCCGCCGTTCCCCTACGCGCCGGACGACTCCCCGCAGAACGACCACACGCGGGTCGATCCCGACGTGACGCACATCGACACGCCCGTGCGTCCGCCCGCCCAGCCGCCCGCGCCGCCGCGTCCCGCCGCGCCGCCGGCACCGTCCGCGCCTCCGCCGTTCCCGTACGCGCAGGAGATCCCCGGCGCGCCCGCTCCCGCTCCCGCCCCGGAGCCCTTCCCGTACGCGCAGGAAATCCCGGGAGCGCCCAGCCCGTCGTCCAGTCCCCCGGCCGCCGAGCCTTTCCCCTACGCGCAGGAGATCCCGGGGGCGCCCAGCCCGTCGTCCAGGCCTCCGGCCGCCGAGCCCTTCCCATACGCCCAGGAGATCCCCAGCGGAGGTGCGCGTCCGCTGCCGCCCCTCGGGGGCGGCGCCGATCCGTTCCCCTACGCGCAGGAGATCCCGGGCCGCCAGCAGCAGCCCCCGCAGCAGCCCGCCTACGCGAGCGCGCAGCCCGCGCCGCTCCCGCCCCCGCCCGCGATCGACGAGCCGTGGCGGACGGCGGAGCCGGGCAAGCCCAAGCGCAAGCGCAACAAGAAGCCGCTTCTCATCGGGGTCGCGGGCGTCGCGGTCGCGGCGGTGCTGGCCGCCGGCGGCTTCTTCGTCGTGAACGGCCTGGGCGGTGACGACGAGGACGGCGGCGGCAAGGAGAGCGCCCGGCTCGCCGCGTCGCTGTTCCCGGTGGAGGGCGGCGCCCGCACCGACGGCCGCGACCAGGAGCTGAACGGCGTCGCCGCCGTGGGCCAGGTGGTCGTCGCGGTCGGCGGCGAGAGCGACGTGCTGGCCTCGCGCGGCCTGTTCCTGGTGTCCACGGACGGCGGGCGCACGTTCAAGCCCGCCGCGCAGCAGGGCCCGGACGGCGGCGCGCCGCGTCCGGGCGAGACGCCCCAGGCGGTCGGCGGGTCGTCGGGCGGCTGGGTCGCGGTCGGCACCCGCACCGGCGGCACCGGCGTCGTGTGGACGAGCGAGAACGGCCGGGAATGGCGGCGCGAACCCGACGCGGTCGGCAGCGTGTTCGGCGCGAACGACCGGGTCCGGCGGATCGTCGCGTCCGGCGGCGGGTACCTGGCGATCGGCGACCACTCGCAGAAGGGCGACTTCAGCGACGCCGCGCCCGCCGTGTGGCTGTCGGCCGACGGGCGCCGCTGGGAGGCCCGCACCGGCGACCAGATCGGCGTGCAGGTCGACCGGGGCACGTTCTCGCTGGTCGAGGCCGCCGCGAGCGGCAAGGTGATCCTGCTGGAGGGGCTGGTCACGCCCGGCCGCAGGAAGCCGTCCTACCGGAAGGTGTGGCGGTCCGACGACGGCGGCCGCACCTGGTCGACCTCGGACGTCCCGGTGCCCAAGGGCAGCCGCGGTCTGATC
Organism: Actinomadura terrae; assembly: GCF_022751215.1. Taxonomy (GTDB): domain Bacteria; phylum Actinomycetota; class Actinomycetes; order Streptosporangiales; family Streptosporangiaceae; genus Spirillospora; species Spirillospora terrae. Next base: position 144,575 of record NZ_JAICDG010000005.1, read on the forward strand.
ATCGGCGGCGGCGAGGCCGGGTTCCTCGCGGTGCGCGAGATCAGGGCGGGCGGCAGGGCGTACGGGCAGGCGTTCGCGTCCAAGGACGGCTCGCAGTGGCGCAAGGCCGGGAACCTCACCACCGGCGGATACGAGCACACGAGCCAGGTGCTCGGTGACGAGCAGGGCTTCGCGGCGGTCGTCGTGCGCGGCCGCGACGTGCTGCTGGCGCGCAGCGCGAACGGCGCCGCGTGGAAGGACGCGGGCACCGTCGAGACCAGGCCGCAGCGGGAGATCAAGGGCGGCGCGCTCGCCGGGGAGCAGACGGTCGTCGTCGGCCGCGAGCCCGGCGGCGGCGACATGGACCCGATGCTCGGCGTGTGGGACGCGGCGGGCACGGCCGTCCCGGTGGACCTGGCGAAGGTGCCGGGCGCGATCCGTCCCGACCACACGGTCCGCTCGGTGGGGGCGAACGGCGACCTCGCGGTCGCGGTGGGCAGCGCGTCCGGCGACGCCGCCGTGTGGACGTCCACGGACGGCGGCGCCTGGAAGCCCGCGCAGGGGCTCGGCGCCGCGTTCACCCGGCCGGGGCCGCAGCAGCTCATCGACGTCGCGGGCGGGAAGGCGGGCTGGCTCGCGGTCGGCTACGACCAGGCGTCCCCGCGCCGCGCGCTGGTGGTGACCTCGGCGGACGGCTCGACGTGGCAGGCCGCCGACAACGCCGCCGCGTTCCGGGCCACCCGGAACGGCATCCCGGTCACCTCCGCCGCCGCAGCCGGGCCCGGCGGGTACGTGGTCGTCGGCACCGAGGGGTTCTCGGCCGTGACCTGGTCGTCCAGCGACCTCAAGAGCTGGGAGCGCGGGACGAGCGGCAGCGCGAACGCACTGGAGGGCGACAAGAACGGCAGCCACTGGATGCTGGACGTCGCCTCCGCCGATTCGGCCGGATTCGCGGCCGTCGGCGGCGGCCGCGACGCCAAGGGCAACCACCCCTCGGTGTGGACGTCGCGCGACGGCAAGCGCTGGTCGCTCCAGAACCTGCAACTGCCCGGCGGCATCACCGAGGGCCACCTGACGCACGTCGCCGCGCGCGGGAACACCCTGGTCGCCGCGGGGATCGGCGCGACCCCGCAGGGCCTCGTGTGGCTGGGCTACGTCTCGCCCGACGCGGGCCGGACGTGGCGCCCGCTGCCGGTGCCGGGCGGCGGGACGCAGGAGACCATCGTGACCTCGCTGGCCGCGACCCCGAAGGGCTTCGCCGGGACCGGCACCGTGCTCAAGGACGGCGCGGCCGACGTGGTCTCGTGGACGTCCCCCGACGGCTCGTCCTGGAAGAGCGCGACGCCCGGCGGCACCGGCCTCGGCGGCGCCGGGGACCAGCAGGTCACCGGGCTCGCCGCGTTCAAGAACTCGCTACTGGGCGTCGGGCGCAGCACCGACGGGAACGCCGACCAGCCGGTGCTGTGGAGCCGTCCCGTCCCCTAACCGGCCGGATGCTGGGGCGGAGCCGTCTCGGGCTCCGCCTCGGACGGCCGCGCGTGCCTCGGCACGTAGTCCGGCGCGGCGGAGGCGCGGGAGCGGTTGCGGCGCGCGCCGTAGGGGGCCACGAGCATGCGGTAGAACGGGCGCCTGACCAGCGTCGGGACGAGCCGGTACCCGCCCCGCACGATGACGTTGCGCCAGTACTGCGGCCGCGTGATGAAGCCCTCGACGCGCATCGCGCGCTGCAACCGCAGCTCCGAGCGCAGCAGGTCGCGGCCGCCGCGGCGCGCGTACGCGCCGTCCCCGACCCGGTAGTAGACGAGCGGCTCGGCGAGGTTCACCACCCGCGCGCCCTGCGCGATCATCCGCGCGAACAGCCAGTAGTCCTCCATCAGCGGCAGGTCGCCGTAGCCGCCGACGGCCATCACGGCGCTGCGCCGGTACACGACCGTCGGATGGTTGAACGGGTCGTGCAGCCGCGAGTACCGCGCGATGTCGGTGGGGTCGCTCGGCGGGATGCGGCGGCCGACGATGTCGGAGGTGTCGGAGCCGAACTCCAGCAGTCCCGCGCCGACCAGGTCGGCGCCCGCCCGCACCAGCGGCACCTGCTCCTGGAAGCGGTGCGGCATCGCGACGTCGTCGGCGTCCATGCGGGCGACGATGTCGTACCAGGCGGCGTTCAGGCCCGCGTCGAGCGCGGGGCCGAGGCCGCGGTTGTGCGCCAGCGGGACGAACGTCACCTCGGACGGGCTGTCCAGGATGAGCCCCCGCAGGCAGTCGGCCAGCTCCGGCGAGATGGGCCCGTCCTGCACCAGCACGACCTGGTCGGGACGCAGCGTCTGGTGGTGGACGGCGCTGCGGAACGCGTCCCGGACGTAGTCCGCCCGATCACCGCCGTAGACGGTCATCAACAGGGTGAAGGGCTCGGGCTGCATCGGTCCCTATCGGTCTGTTCCGGCTGGGGCGCATCGCCCGGCAGAGCCCGTGGCGGGGGGGCTGGTCCTGGTGGGCGGTCCTAGATGTGATGTTTTTCGGCTGTTGCGCCGCCAAGATACCGGGATGCGGTGGTCACTACGTCCTGGTTGACCGGTTCTCCACGTCCGCGAAACCCGGGTGCCGCGTCACGCTGCCATTACGTCCGTTCGCAAATGTTCCGGTCGGCCCTGATCTCCCCCGGGACCTGGGGCATCGGTCGCTTCGCCCCGGACAGTACCGCGCCGTCCGTACCGATGACCAGGTAGACGTAGCCCGGCTTGCCGGCCGGCCACGCGCGCGGCGGATGCCCCGGCAGCGCGATCGCGAGCCGCGCCGCCTGCCGCTCGGCCCCGGCGCCGTAGAGGATCTGCGTGCGGGCGGTGGCCGACGCCTCGCGCGTGCCGACCTTGACGACCCGGAAGCCGCGCCCGGTGAGCTGGTCGGCGGTCCGCTGGCCGAGGCCCTTCACCCGCGTCGCGTTGTAGATGGCGACCCTGACCTGCGCGGGCGGGACAGGCGGCACCGGCGGGTTCGCCGGGGTACCGCCCGGCTGCTGCGCGGGGACGGGCGCGGGCGGCGCGGGCTCGGCGGGCGGCGCGTTGTCCTCGCGGATCGACCTGAACAGCGGCTCGGCGAGCGCCGCATTGAACTGGACGCGGTTCTTGTCCTGCGGATACGGCTGCACCGGGACGGTCACGAAGCGCACCTTGCCCGCGCTCATCCCGCGCAGGCTGCCCGCCAGCTTCTGCATCACCGACAGCGTGAGCCGGTCGTCCGCCTTGATGGACTTGGTCGCGGCGGACAGGAACGAGAACGTCCGTCCGGGATCGGTGAGCATGCCCTTGTCGGTGGCCTTCTTCACGACCGAGGCCATGAACGCCTGCTGCCGTTTGATCCGGTCGAGATCGGAGCCGTCGCCGAGCACGTACCGGGTGCGGACGTAGCCGAGCGCCTGGTCGCCGTGCACGGTCTGCCGCCCGGCCCGCAGGTGCAGTTCGGCCTTCGGGTCGTCGATGCGGCGCGGCACGCAGATCTCGACGCCGTCGAGCGCGTCCACGACCCGCTTGAACCCGGCGAAGTCCACCTCGACGAAGTGGTCGATGTGGATGCGGGTGAGCGACTCGATCGTCCGCCACGTGCAGGCCGGGCCGCCGGTGGAGAACGCCGCGTTGATCATCGCGAGCTGCGGCGGCGACGTCCCGCCCCCGGTCCTGCGGCAGGACGGGAGGTTCACCATCGAGTCGCGCGGGAAGCTGATGCCGAGCGCCTGCTCCCCGCCGGGCGAGATGTGCAGGAGGATCGTGGTGTCCGAGCGCTGCCCGACCTCCTGGCCGTAGCGCGCGTTCTCGCCCGCGCGGCTGTCGGACCCGATCATCAGGATGTTCATCGAGTTGTTGAGCTTGGCCGGACGGTTCGCGCCGAGCTTGTCGTCCACGTGCTCGCGGTCGATCTGGCCGTCCAGCCGCCGCCAGAACCCGTACGCGGTGAGGCTGCTCACGACCAGCACCGCCGACATGGCGATCGACACCCAGCCGAGCACGCGCCACAGCCGCCCCCGCGCCGGCGGCTCCGGCGGCCTGGGGGCGGCGTCCGTGAAGTACACGGGGGTCGGCACGGCGGCTCGCTGCATCCGTAACATTCCAGCACACAATGGACAAGAGCCACCCGAGTCACGGCAAAGTCATCCGGGCAAGGTCATCTCGACCTCGGATCACCGCCGCCGACCACTAGACTCCCCCGACGATGAGCACCGTAGACGCGCTGACCGACCAGGCCATGGTCGTCCTCCAGGACCGGCCGGTCGTACCGCTCAGCGGCTGGCTGGCCAGGGCCGTCACCGACTGCGCCGAAAGCGGCCGCACGCTGCAACTCGTCACCCCCCTCGACTCGCGGCTGTCGCTGCCGCTGCGCACCGCCGCCGCCGGGGCCGACCTGCAATGGGTCGTCCGGCACGGCGACGGCTACTACGAGGGCCTCACCGGACGGCCACTGAAATGGGACGGCGCGACGTTCGTCCCCGTCCCGGAGGCGCGCGACTACGCGCCCGGGTTCACGACCCGTCCGACCGCGGCGATCGGCTCGCAGCTCACGCTCCTCTACCGGATCGGGCACGGCGCCGAGGGCGACCTCGCCGGCCCGGTCGAGCGGCTCCTGCAACTGCTCACCGGCAAGCCGCCCGCCGGGCTCGGCCCCACCGAACCGCTGGAGCACCCCTGGCGCGGCGACCGGCTCACGGAGTACGCGCGCGGCCGCTCGACCGCCCGGCTGCTGGTCATCGGCGACGGCCCGCGTCCCGCGCTGGCGATGTGCGACTTCAGCACGACCGAGGGCGGCGGCGTCGCCGAGGTCACCACGGTCACCGTCGGCTACGCGCCCACCGACCCCCCGCCGCTGCGGCACCTGCCCTCGCTGGTCGGTGCGCTGGCCGCCGACCAGCCGCTGTCATCGCTGCTCGTCCAGCTCACCCCGGGCCGCGCCGACCTCACCACCGAGCCCCGCTGGACGGGCGCTCCCGCCCCGGTCGCGCTCGCCGTCACCGGCACCGTCACCGGCCCCGCCGACATCCCCGGGCAGCAGGTCGGCCCGGCGCGCACCCCCATGACGCTGTTCCCGCTCGGCGACGGCCGCTCCCCCGACGGCTGGCAGCGTCACGGCCACCTCATGCGCCACCTCCAGTCGGGCTGACGCTCCGCGCCCGCGGGTGATCACTCCGTTCGGACGATGGGGTACGGTCCTGCCCATGGAACAGGCCCCCCGGCTCGACGCGTTGGAGCGGGCCGTCGAGGGGACCCTCGCCGAGGCGTCGCTGGAGATCGACGGCGAGGCGGCCGTCCTGCGGGTCGAGGTCTCGCTCCAACTCGCCACCGCCTGGGTCGCGACCTGCGGCATCGGCGGGATCGGGCTGCTGCTGGCGGGCGCCGTCCTGTCCCTCACCGGCATGCAGGACGCGGCGCGCTGGCCCCTCGCCCCCGGCGCGGCGCTGCTCGCGCTCGTCGCCGGCTACGTGCTCGTGGTGCGCTTCACCCCGCTCACGCGGCTGTGGCCCGTGACGGAACTCCGGTTCGCCGAACGCGAGCTGGTGCACCGCCACACCCGCGTCCCGTTCGGGGAGCTGCGCCCCGAGCACCTCGTGTGGAAGAACGGCCGCTTCTTCCGGCGCCTGTTCGTCCGGCACCCGGCCCTGCGCACGCAGCTCGCCGGGTTCTTCGAGAGCGAGCGCCGCAAGGCCGCCGAGTTCCACGACCGGCTCTGGAAGCTGATCTCCGGCCCCGCCCTCACCGCCGCGGACGACCTCACCCCCGTGCAGCGCTGGATCATCGGCGCGTCCGCCCCCTACGGCGCGATCAACGGCTTCCGCCTCGACCGGCTCGGCACCGCCCCCGGCGACCCCGCCGCGGCCGCCGACCGCCGCACCGCCCTGGAACTCCTCCGCGACCCCTGGGGCGCCTACGACCTGGAGCAACTCCTCGGCGCCGTCAACTGGCTCGTCCAGGACGGCCACCGCGCCGACTTCACCCAGGACGCCGACCTCGCCGCCCGCGCCCCCGCCGAACGCGACGCCTACACGACCCTGCTCCGCGAGGTGGACGACCTCATCGCCCGCGACGCGCTGGAGCCCCCGTTCGTGGAACGGCTGATCGAACTGGTCCGCGTCCGCTACGGCCCGGAGGGCGCCGCCTACGCGCGCCTCGTCCCGCCCCTGCTGCGGGACGAGCCGGGCGCCGACGCCAGCGAGGAGGGCGCCGGCCTCGCCCAGTTCCTGCACCGCCTCTTCAACGACCGCGACCACGCCGCCGAGGAGCTGCACCGCCTGAAGACCCTGGAGGACCCGGCGCTGCGCGCCAACGTCGGCCGCTTCCTGATCTGGGACTACGGCCGCGCGCTGATGCTCTACCGCTGGGGCCACATGGTCGGCTGGCTCACCGAGGAGTACTGCTGGGAGCGCATGCTCCCGCTCGCCCTCGACATCCAGCGCCGCTACACGTCCTGGCAGGACATGGCCACCTGCTACCTCCAGGGCCGGCTGCTGTGGTCGGGCGGCGGCGGCAGCGCCCAGCAGGAGTACGACCGCCTCGTCGCCCACCTCGCTACCGACGCCGAAAGCCCCTGGAACCAGGTCCCCTGGACCCAAGACCTGACCCGCGACTGGCCCTGACCCCACCGCGAGGCCGCGCGGAGTCAGCCGCCGATGACGCCGTCGTGGAAGGCGGCGCCCGCGGAGGTCTCGCCCGGCCCGCCGCCCGCCGTCGGGGCCTCGTGGTCGCTCGCCTTCCAGCTGAGGGCCGGGGGCTCGATCGTCCCGTCCGGATACACCGTCCCGCCGAGCCAGTGGACGAGCGCGTCGGCGAACCTGCGGGCCACCCGCGTCGCCTCCGGGAGGTCGGCGACGGCGCGGACGTCCACCCACCAGACCGGCACCGCGACCCGGGCGGCGAACTCCGCGCCCAGCAGCCGCCCGACCTCGCCCTGCACCGTGACCTGTACCGCGCTCTCGATCGAGACGAGCAGCCGGCCGCCGGTGTCGTACAGCCGGGTCGGCTCCGGCTCGCCGCCGCGCAGCTCCAGCGGCTCGCCCATCGCGATCATGCCGTCGGCGACGGCGTGCACGTCGGGCCGCCGCCGCACCAGCGCGACCAGGTCACTGCTCATCAGGACATCCCAGCGGAGAGTGAACGCGAGAAGACCTCGTGCACGACCCGGATCACAGCCGCCCGCGCGGCGGCGGAGATCTTGGACATGTCCAGCGAGCCGCCGGTCGCGAGGTGCCGATCATACGGGACGGACACGACGGGCAGCCCCCACGCGGTGAGCATCTGGTGCGCCCGCTCCAGGTCGGCGCCGACCTGCGGGGCGTGCGAGACCATCGCGATGACGGTGCGCGGCAGCAGCCCCTGCTGGTTGTTGCCCGCGAACCACTCCAGCGCGCCGCGCGCGCTCAGCGCCCCGTCCACCGTGCCCGGCGTCACGAGCACGAGACCGTGCGAACCGGCGATCACGCCGCGGTTCAACTCGGTGAGGATGCCAGCGCCGCAGTCCACGACCGTCGCGGCCACGTACCGGCCGACCGCGTTGAGCGCGCTCTGGAACGTCTCCAGCGTGAACTCGCCCGCGATCCGCCCGTCCCGGGTCGAGGACAGCACGAACAGCCCGTCGGGCGTCCGCGACAGGAACTGCGCGGCCTCCTCGAACGTGCGCGGATTCTGCCCGGCCAGGTCGAACAGCGACAGCTGCGAGCGGACGCCGAGGCGCAGCGGCAGCGAGCCCAGCTCGGCGTCGGCGTCGGCGGCCAGCACCCGGTCGGCGCGGTGCCGGGCCAGCTCCGTGGCCACCAGCGCCGCCATGGTCGTCTTGCCGGCGCCGCCCCGCACACTCGCGACCGCGATCTGCCGGGCGCCCGGCACCGAATGCCGCATCAGCTCGGCGAACGCCGCCATCTCCCGCTCGGCGCCGCTGCCTCCTCCGACCACCCGGCGGACGTTCTGCCGCACCCGCCGTCCGAGGGGGTCGCCGTGCTGGTTCCTGCGGACGAGGTCCGACGCCGGGATCTGGGACGGCGGCTGCTGCGGGCCGGGGCCCGGCGGCTGGGGCTGGACGGGTTGGGCGGGACGCGGCGGGACCGGCGGCGCGTGACCGGCGGTCGGCGCGGCCCCGTCCCGCGCGTCCGGCGCCTCGGTCGAGGAGACGCCGGGCATCGGACTGACGGCCGCCGCCCAGTCGAAGTCGGGATGCATGAGCGGCTCGGCGGGTTGCTGCTGCTCAGGCGGCTGCGGCTCGGCCGGTTGCCACGGCTCGGCCGGTGGCGACTCCGCCGGTTGCCACGGCTCCACGGGTCGCGGCGGCTCGGCGGGTTGCCATGGCTCGGCCGCCGGTTGCTCGATGGACGGCGGCTCGGGGATCGGCAGCGGCGCGGGCGGCGCGGGGGGCGGCGGCAGCTCCGGGCCGTCACCGTGCGGCGACGGGAACACGGGCGCCGGCGGGGCCGGAATCTCCTCCTCGACCTCCGCGGCCGCCGGCGCAACCGGCACCATCGGTGGCGCGGGCGGCGGGGTCGGGGGCGGCGGAATCGAGGGGGCCGGAGTCGGCGGAGGCGGCGGTGCCGGAAGCGAGGGCTCGGCGACGCCGTGCGAAGGCGGTTGCGGCGGCGACGGCAGGGGTTGCGCGGGAGCCGCCGCCTCCTCCTCGGGGGCGTGCGGGACGGCCTCCACGACCGGCGGCGCGACGGACGGTGCGGCGGGCGGCTGCCCAGGGGCGGGACGCGGTGGCGCCTCGGCTCCCCAGGCCCCCTGGGACGGGGCGGGCGCCTCCTCCAGCACCTGGAATCCCCGCTGCGGAACGCCGATCTCTCGCAGGACGGCCTGCTGCCAACTCGAGTCGGACACCTGCCTCCCCTCTTCCTTTAAAGCCTACGAGACACCGGTCACCCCGTGCACCGCCGATGGGTCGGCAGAACGATTCCGGAAGCCAGAACGGCGGTCCATAACGGCCCGACCGGCGCAGACGTGTCATACCCGATGAAATCAACACGGGCCGCCCGCTAGTCTGGCCGGATCTCAATCGGCACCCCGCACGCGAACAGCCCGGAGCTCTTATGAACCCCCCTGAATGGCCCGGTCAGCCGCCTGGCCAGCCGGGATACCCGCCTCCTGCCGCACCCGCCGCACCACCGCCCGCGCCACCGCGGGCCCCCGTCGGCGGGCCGATGCCCGGACCGCCGATGCCCGGACCGCCCATGCCCGGACCGCCCATGCCGGGCGGCTTCCCACCACCGCCGCGCCGTGGCGGTGGCGGCGCGGCGGTCCCGCTGCTCATCGTCGGCGGGATGGTCCTGCTGGTCCTCATCGGGGTCGGCGCCTTCGTCCTGCTGAGCGGCGACGACGATGACGACCCGCCCGCCATCACGTTCCCGTCCTCGCGGTCGACCTACACGCCGTACACGCCCCCCTCCACCGGGACGTCGATCGAGCCGAGCCCGTCGACGTCCATCGGCGGCGGCTCCGACCCCACGAGCCTGCTCTCGGCGACCGTCCGAACGGCGAAGGGCAACACCTTCACCCGGGCCGGAACCAGAACCGAGTCGTGCATCACCCGCGCCAACACGAAGCTGCTGTCGAGGCTGCGCACCGACCCGTGCGTCGGAAGCATGTACTCGGCGGTCTACGCCAACCCGTCCCGAACGATCATCACGTCGATCTCGATCGCCAAGTTCTCCAGCCCGTCGGCGGCGAGCCGCATCGGCAACGCGACCGACGCCCAGGGCTGGCCGAAGCTGCTCACCCCGTCCGACGCCAGCGGGCTCCCGCAGCCCCGCGCCAACCCGGCGTACTGGACCCGGACCTGGACCCGCGGGTCGAACGTGATCTACGCCCAGTCCTACTGGACGCACGGCGGCGCGACCGGGGGCCGCACCGGCTCGGTGTTCGCCACCGCCGGAGAACTCGGTGTGGAGATCACCAACACGCTCCTCTGGAGCAACTGACGCGTCGCCCTACGGGCATGGGCAGCGACCCGCCCATGCCCGAACGGCACGCTCGGCCGGCCCGCGTCAGCGCGGCGGCGGCCCGCCGTCCTGCTGCGGCGGACGCGGCGGGACCGGCGGCCGGTACTGCTGCCCACCGGGCGGACCCGGCTGCACCGGCGGCTGGAAGTCGGGCCGCCCGCCGGAGGGCTGCATCGGCGGCATCGGCTGCTGGGGCTGACCGAACCCCGGAGGCACCCCGGGCCCGGGTCCAGGACCGAATGGAGGCGGGCCGGGCGGCGGGCCACCCTTCCTCTTCTTACGCTGGACGATGATGAGCACGATCCCGAGCACCACGAGCCAGAAGACGGCGATGCCCGCATAGCCCAACTTGGTGCCGGTGCTCATCCCGTCGTCGCCGGAGTCCGAATCGGCCTTCGGCTGCGCTGTGGGCTTGTGTCGCTTGGCCCACCGGTCATAGTCCTCGAAGACGGGATTGGCCGAGCTCTGCGGCACCTTCTGAGCGAGCAGCCGGTAGGGCCGAACAACTCCGAAACCCGTGCGGTTGTCCCGGCCCGGGTCGGAGACATCCTTCGCGGAGGCGATGAGCTGCCGCACCACCTCCCGGTTCTTCATCTCGGGGAATTTGGCGCGCACCAGGGCGATCGCCCCCGAGGTCAAGGCAGCGGCGTCACTCGTCCCGCTGCCACCCCAGATCTTCCCGTCACGGCCCAGCGCGACCGTGTGAGCACCCGGGGCCGCGACCGTCACATAGTCCTGACGCTCGGTCTTCTCCCAGGGGACCAACTTCGCGTCGACCGCACCCACCGCGAGGACGCCCTTGCAGTTGGCAGGCGCGTTGCTTGGATTTGCGCCAGCCCCCTCATTGCCTGCACCAGCAACAACGACCGCGTCCTTCTCCAATGCGTAGGAGACGGCTTGTTGCAGATCGGGCGAACAGGGGCCTGGCGCCGCCTGTGACAGGTTGACCACAATGGCACCATGGTCGACCACATACCGGATGCCTTTGACATAAGCAGGCACACTCTGCGCCAAGACGGGGAGCACCTTGGCTTCGGGCGCTACACCGACCATCCCTGTTCCGCGCCCCTGCCCAGCGATCAGGGAGGCCATCGCCGTCCCATGGCCCATCTTGGAGGTCTTGGCCAGGTCACGTCGGCCGTCGCTACCCCAGTTCTCAGCGTCCAGGCCAGGCAGCACGACGCCCCGCAAATCCGGCAGGTCCGCCTCGACCCCGGAGTCGACGAGACCGATGGTGACGCCCTTTCCCTTGGAGATGGGCCACATAAGATCGTCCACACCCCAGGCAGAGAACCACCATTCTCCCTGCCTCGGCTTGAGGTCCGCCGCAGCCGTTCCGGGCAGGCCCACCACCGCGAAGACAAGTAGTGCAGTAGCCATGCAGACAAGTTTTCGACCACGCTGCAGCATTAGCACTCCTCATCTACAGCAATCAGGTCTACAAGATCACTAGCTAACAAGCGCGTAGGCAGGTCAGGATAAACCTGACCTGCCTACGCGGTCACGTTCGCCACCACAGTGGTCTAAGTCAGCCGATCACGGGTGGTGCGGTGTCATCATTGCCGCCCCAGACATCCTCGTCCTCGGTAAGCCACGTGCTGCGCTCGCGCTCCTCGCCGTCGCCGCCGCCATGGCCGCCGGCTCCCATGGGCATTCCCATGCCGGACATGCCGCCCTTGCCGAGTCCGTTGGCGCCGAGCATGCCGCCGGGGCCACCGAGGCCGCCGCCAGGGCCCCCACCGGGACCGCCGCCGAGGCCGCCGCCCAGACCGCCGGGACCAGCGCCCGGGCCGCCCCCCAGACCGCCGCCGCCCAGGTCAGGGGCGCCGCCGGGGCCACCGCTCAGCCCGGTTCCCGGGCCGCCGCCACCCGGCATGCTCGCCAGGTCGGTACCCGGGCCGCCGGGACCGCCACCGGGGCCACCCGGCAGGTGCGGACCGCCACCGGGGCCACCGCCGGGACCGCCGCCGGGACCGCCCGGCAGGTGCGGACCGCCGCCCGGGCCGCCGCCGGGGCCACCGGGACCGTTGGGGTTGTCCGGAGGCTTGGGCAGTTCGGGACCGCCACCGGGGCCCTTGGGAATGTCGCCGCCGCCGGGACCGCCGCCCGGACCGCCACCCGGCATCTTGGGCGACTTGGGGCCGCCACCGGGGTTGTCCGGGCCGGGCGGCAGATCTGGGTCACGAATGTTGTTGGTTTCGGGCATGTCCTGGCGGATATCCGCCGGGAAGTTGTTGTAGGTGCTCTGAGTTCCCTGGTTGATGGAATTCATCACCTCTTTGGCGCCGAAGTTGTTGCCGATCAGGGTGGCGATGGCGCCCGGGGCCGTGGCGGGGTTGACCACCATGGCCCGCTCACCCCATTTCACGACGTCCCTGACCCAGCTCTCGTTCGCACTGCCGGAGCCGAACTGCGCCTGCCACCTGGCCTGCTGCTCGGCATGTGCCTTCAGCGCACTGCCCGTGGTGGCGGCCTTGGTCTGGATCTCCTGAGCCTGCCGGTAGGCCTTGTTCAGCTGCTCCATGGCCTTGTCGGCGTCGTCACCGCCCCAGGCCTCGACCAGCCGGTACGCCTGCTTGAGGATGAGGTCGTGAGACTCGTTCATCCGCGTCGACAGGTTGGTGTAGGTGGTACCACCGGTACGCGACTGGCCGGGGTTCATGCTGTCGACGATCTTCTTGACCTTGTCGAACTGGTCTTCCCAGAACTTGAGCGCCGACCAGAAACCAGTGCCCTCACCGTCGGTCTGGAAGCCCTCTTGCTTGATCTTCTGCGTTGCTTTTGTCACCTGTGCTCACCCTCCTCGCCGAGTGCGTAATACCGTCACGCGATGTTGTGCGGAGTGGCGGCGTTCTGCACGCCCTGCTTGGATTTGTCGTCGGCGTTGCGGTGGGTCTTCTCCGAGGCCCGGAGCGCCGCGATCACGCCCTCGTACGCGGTGATGAACTGGGTGTAGGTGTTACCGATCTGCGTCTGCGCGGCCGAGACGGTGTTGTACAGGCTGTGGCCCGCCTTGTAGTCGCCGAGTGCGGCCTCGGTCGGCGAATCGTCCTCGAGCTGGTTGTCGAAACGCTTGTTCTTGAGGTCCCGGAGGTCCTTCTCGAGTTTGTCCGCGATGTCCTTGACGGTGTCGTGGTGAATGCCGATTTCTTTGCCGCCCGCGCGCGGCAGGCTCTTCGGTTCCGGGGGTGCCATCTGTGCTTACCTCCTGTCAGCCTCTTGCCCCCTGAGCGGCTGTCTGGGAGACAAGACGGAACAAACCTGGGTTCGGTACGGGCGAAGTGGGCCCCGGCCGTTCGTACGGCCAGGGCCACCTCACTGCTGCGTCCAGCGGACGGGGGTTGAACCTGCGGTCAGCCCCAGATCCCGGAGTTGGAGCGCTCGGCCTGCTGGTAGTTGTCGTGCGCGTCGCGGATCGCGAGACCGAGCTGCGCGACGACGTTCTGCATGTCCTTGGCGGCGCCGTCCCACTGCTTCTGGAAGACCCAGTAGGCCTCCTGGGCGGAGCCCTCCCACTGGTTGAGCTTCGTCCGGAGCTTGCCCTCCAGGTCGTTCAGCTCGTCCATCAGGGCGCGCGCGGCCTGGCTGAACTGCGCCTCGCCCTCGGTCAGGCCACCGAAATTGGCCCTCGTGTAGCTCATGATTCTCCTTTTCCAGCCGTCGTCACCTTGAAGCGAGGATTGCTCAGGTAGAGCCGTTGAGCAGGGCCTGAACCTTGTTCACGGCCTGCTCGGACATCTCTTCCTTGGACTCGTAGGTGATCTTGGTCTGGACGAGGCTCTGGTGCATGCCCTCCAGGGCCCGCAGCACCTTGCCGAAGTCCTCGTTGAACCGGTTGAACACCGTCTCGAAGGCCATGGAGGCGTTGCCCTCCCAGGCCGAGCGGACCTGCTGCTTGTGGCCCTCGAGCTGCGACTGCAGCCCCTTGATGATGTTCGCGGACGCGTCGATGTCATCCGCGGCCTGCTTCATGGATGCTCTGTCGACTGCCGACTGCTGCCCCATGAGTCACCTCCAGTGATTCGTACCGTGACCCGCGATCGTGAAGTGGGCATAGACGCCGGGCCAACGCCGTAAGCCCCCGTTTCGGCAGCGCAAAGGACCCTGTGGCCGATGATGGCGGGGGGTTGCACCGCAGAGTGATCATTACTTTAGGTGCTTTACTCGATGCTGTCCATCCACTTCACATGATGTTTAGACGCATTGGCCCCCTTTACGGTTCGGTGGTGGCGCGAGTCCGCACAATCAGTTCCCCGGAGGGGTGTTCGCGGGAGTCGTGGTGGAGACGGCGGCCGGATCCAGGACCGGCCCCTGGGCGATCAGGTCCAGGACTCCGGCGGGCACCTTCGAGGCATCGCCCGGCAGCGAGTAGCCGAGCTTCTCCGCCGTCTCATTGTCTTTGATGGGGAATCTCTTTCCCTCGGCCACTAGGTAATAAGTGCTGACCTCATTCGCCTTTCCCGGGCTTGGTACCCGGCCGGCGAGCGCCGCGCTCCCAGGTGGGAAGGCCAACTGGTCCGCGCCGTTCGGCTGCGCGGCGGCGGGCGGCGCGGGCAGGTTTCCGTCGAGCGTCAGCGTCGCGTCCGAATTGCCGCTCGGGTCGGCGTAGACCGCGCACAGCGGGCTCGTCTCCCGGTAGGCGACGATGCTCGGCGCCTTGCCCTCCAGGTGCTGGTCGCGCACCGACCGCGCGGACTGCCGGGTCGAGTTCACCCGTCCGGCGTCCACCGGGAGGGGGCGGACGGGCTGGTTCCCATACGCCTGCCGGGTCTGCGGGTCGGCGACCAGCAGGTCCCGCTGGAGCGCGGAGATCGGCGCCAGACCGTCCGCGAGCAGCACGAACGAGGAGGATGAACCGGACGCGGTGTCGACGCCGAAGATCTGGCCGACCCGCGCCGGGCCGAGCGGCCCCGCCACCGGCCGCCCGAGCCCCTGGATCTGCGGCGCGGCGAAGTCGGGCCCCTGGGTGACGGAGTTGAGCCACTTGCCGGCGATCGGGGTGGCGCTCGCGCCGAGCGTGGTCAGCGCGTAGGGCGGCATCCGCATGCGGGTGTTGCGCCAGAGCAGCCAGTTCTGCCCGTCCGCCTTGACGACCACTGCTTGGTCGGGACGCAGTGCGGTCCCCCCGACCTTGCGCCCCGCGGTGAGCGTGACCAGCGACTGGCGTCCGAACGAGGTGCTCTCGGACGCCCGCACGCACACCGCCCACGGCGCCTGGGTCAGCTTCTTGGCGTCGGGGAGGGTGTTCGGCGCGCCCGGGATGCCGATCGCCGGTCCCCGCTCGTACTTGGTGAGCGAATTGGTGGAGACGGTCCGGCGGCTCTTCGCGTCCGTCCCGGCGACGAGACGTGCGGAGACGTAGTTGGCGACCGGGCACAGCTTGCCGCTCTCGCACCACACGTAGCGGGCCCCGGTCTCCTTCTCCACGAGCAGCATCCCGGCCTTCTCCAGGCCGGTGGCGCCGCCCGGGCGGATGACGCCGAAGATGCCGAACGCCGCCATGAGCAGGATGCCGATCATGATCCCGCTGAACGCGCTGATGTTCATCCGGCGCAGCGGCAGTTCCGGGTTGTCGGGCTCGCCGGAGACCAGCGCGAGCGAGGCGCGCTGGCTCATCAGGCGGTGGGCCTGGAGCAGGTCCTTGCGAGTCTGCACGCGGCGCTCCTATCCGGCGAGCCCGCGCATGTACGCGAACAGCCCGCACTCGCCGAGGGCCATCGGAATGAGGGTGATCAGCAGGAACATCTCCAGGATGTCGCCCGCGCGGTTCCAGAACGGCGAGGGCCGGTGGCCCGGGAGCCACAGCCCCACCCCCACCACGACCGAGGTCGCCGCGACCAGCGGGAGGAGCGCTCCGGCGGCCATCGTCACCGGCGAGGCGTCCCATGAGATCGCGATCGCCAGGGCGCCGAGGCCGAGCATGCCGGGCACCAGCATCGCGAGCCGCTGGACGCGGCCCCGGAACAGCCGGGAGCGCAGCAGGAGGAGCACGGAGATGACGGCGGCGGTGACCGGGCCGAGCCAGCCGTCGCGGAACGCCGACGGGATCAGCCCGAGGATGCCGACGATCCCGAGGCCCACCGTGAAGCCGGTGATGAAGCGGTCGGCCCGCGCGGTGCGGGTCAGCACCTGCTGCCCGTCCACCATGATCGTGTCGCGCCGCAGGTCGTCGGCGCTCTGCGGCACCGGCGGCAGCGTGACCTTGGAGAAGCGGAAGGCCAGCGTGGGGGTCAGCGGCGTCAGCATCATCGCGACCACGACCACGACCGCCGCGATCCCGGCCGCCGACAGGTCCTCGAACAGCAGCGCGGTACCGGACCCGGCGGCGCCGAGGACGCCGCCGATCACCGAGCCCCAGAAGATCGAGGCGCCGTCGTTGACGCCGACGGCCGCGATCACCGCGACGAGCACCAGGACGCCGAATCCGGCCAGCGTGTTCAGCGCGTCCATGTCGCCGAAGCCGTGGTCGCGCGCCGGGCCGAGCAGGCCCGCGAGGAAGGCGTGCGGGAGCGCGGCGAAGGCGAGCACCGTGCCCGCCTTGGCGTCGCCCGCGGCGCGCGAGGCGACCACCGCGCCGATGACGAGGAGCAGGGCGACCACCCCGGCGGCCGCGGCCGGGACGACCCAGGACGGTCCCGCGAGGAGCACGACGACGGCGGCGAACGCCGAGCCGCCCGCGCCGACGCCGAGGGAGAAGGCCCGGGTCCACTCGGGCCGCCAGCGGTCGCGCCGGTCCTTGACCGCGGTGGCGACGACGTCGGCGACGTCGTCGAAGGCCAGCTCGGGAAGCTGGGACATGCCCGGACGCAGGTAGAGGATCTCGCCGTCGCGCAGCCCCGCCTGCGCGGGGGTGGCGCCGCCGTCGAAGGGCGCCTCGTCCAGCCGTTGCAGGACCCAGCCGCCGTGGGCGAGGCCGGCGTCGGCCATCTGACTGCCGGAGTAGTGCAGGATCGCCGGGAAGAACTGGGCGAACGGCACGTGGGCGGGGAGCGAGATGTCGATGCGGCGCTTGGGGGCCACCACCGTGACCCTGCACAGCTCCGCCCCGGTGACTGAAGCCACTGAACTTCCTCACATGTAGGCACGGCCCCAACAGGGAGCACCCGGACACCGGCGAGAACCGTAACAACATAGACCTCTCGGACCGCCCGCTGCGACCGGCTGAGATGCCCAACTTCGATGCGGTAACGCCCATCCCGGTTCCACCCGGCGGGGGCGTTGGGCGTCCACGATGCCACGCCCGCACGACTTTTCCCGGCCTATCGCTTTCACCGCCCCCGCATGGTGGGCAGAGGGGATGATCCTGGTGGAATGTTTCGCTTTCCCCCGAATCGAAGGCGCCGCCGGTCGGAGCCCGCACCCCTCGCTGAAGCGGGTCCGGATGATCAAAGGATTATGCGGTTCTGTACCCGTATGATGCTGGGCTGCGACATTGACGCCCGGGAGGGGGAGCCAGTCCAGTGAGCACCGTTCTGGTCCGGCGGAAGGAACGCCGCAAGCCTCCGGAGATGCCGCGGGGCGAGGTCCTGCTGGAGTCGCCGCCGGAGCTTCCCGAGGTCACCTCCGACGGCTTCCGCAACGTGCTGACGTTCCTGCCGATGGCGGCCGGGTCCGGCTCGATGGCGTTCATGTTCCTGAACCCCAACTCCAACCCGCTCCAGATGGTGGCGGGCGGGATGATGGGCCTGTCGATGTTCGGCATGATGTTCAGCCAGGTCGGACAGCGCAGCGGCGAGCGCAAGACCAAGCTGAACGGCGAGCGCCGCGACTACCTGCGCTACCTCGGCCAGGTCCGGACGAAGGTCCGCAAGGCCGCCGCCCAGCAGCGCGAGGCGCTGGAGTGGTACAACCCCGACCCGACCCGGCTGTGGTCGATCGCGATGAGCTCGCGGCTGTGGGAGCGGCGCGCCGACGACTCCGACTTCGGCCAGGTGCGGGTGGGCACCGGGCCGCAGAAGCTGGCCGTCCAGCTGATCGCGCCGGAGACCAAGCCGGTCGAGGACCTCGAACCGATGAGCGCGGGCGCGCTGCGCCGGTTCGTCCGGACGCACTCGACGGTGCCCGCGCTGCCGGTCGCCATCAACCTCCGCTCGTTCTCCCGGATCTTCCTGCTCGGGGACGTGGAGGCCGCGCGGGCGATGCTGCGCGCCATGCTCATGCAGGCGGCCACCTTCCACACCCCCGACGACGTGCGCGTCAGCGTCTGCACCTCGCAGGAGCGGCTGCCCTACTGGGACTGGGTGAAGTGGCTCCCGCACGCGCTGCACCCCACCGAGCACGACGCCGCCGGGCAGGTCCGGCTGATCGCGCCGACGATGACCGAGCTGGAGGTGCTGCTCGGCCAGGAGATCAAGGACCGGGCCCGGTTCGTCTCCGGCCGCCCGTCCAGCGACCTGCCGCTGCACGTGATCGTGGTGGACGGCGGCATGGCCTCCTACGACTCGCAGATCGCCGCCGACGGCATCGAGGGCGTCTGCGTCATCGACCTCTCCCAGACCGTCGGCTACACCACCGAGGCCGGGACGCTGCGGCTGAACGTCACCGCCGACAAGGTCCACATGCTGCGCAAGGACCGCGCGGGCAAGGACGTCCCAACGTCGATCGGCGCGCCCGACAAGGTCACCGTTCCGCAGGCCGAGAGCCTGGCCCGCCAGCTGTCGCCCTTCCGGTCCAGCGCGAACGACACCGTGGACGAGGAGGACGTGCTGGCGAACAACATGACGCTGACGTCCCTGCTCGGCGTCGAGAACGCCTACGCGGTGGACCCCGCGCGGGTGTGGCGGCCGCGCGCCCAGCGCAACCGGTTCCGGGTGCCGATCGGCCTGGACGCCGAGGGCCGCCCGATCGAACTCGACATCAAGGAGTCCGCGCAGGGCGGCATGGGCCCGCACGGCCTGTGCATCGGCGCGACCGGTTCCGGCAAGTCCGAGCTGCTGCGCACGCTGGTCCTCGGGCTCGCGATGACGCACGCGCCGGACATCCTCAACTTCGTCCTCGTCGACTTCAAGGGCGGCGCGACGTTCCTCGGGATGGACGGCCTGGAACACGTCTCGGCCATCATCACCAACCTGGAGGACGAGCTCCCGCTGGTCGACCGCATGTACGACGCGCTGCACGGCGAGATGGTGCGCCGCCAGGAGTACCTGCGGGCCATGGGCAACTACGCCTCGCTGCGCGACTACGAGAAGGCCCGGCTGGACGGCGCGAACCTGCCGCCGATGCCGACGCTGTTCCTCGTCCTGGACGAGTTCTCCGAGCTGCTGTCCGCCAAGCCCGACTTCGCCGAGCTGTTCGTCATGATCGGACGGCTCGGCCGGTCGCTCGGCGTCCACCTGCTGCTGGCGTCGCAGCGCCTGGAGGAGGGCAAGCTGCGCGGCCTGGACACCCACCTGTCCTACCGGATCGGCCTGCGGACGTTCTCGGCGATGGAGTCGCGCGTCGTCCTCGGCGTCCCGGACGCGTACGAGCTGCCTCCCGCCCCCGGCAACGGATACCTGAAGTTCGCCACCGAGCCGATGGTTCGCTTCAAGGCGGCCTACGTGTCGGGGCCCGTGGACGAGCAGCCGAAGCAGAACGACGACCGGCAGGGCAGCCAGATCGCGGCCCAGATCGTCCCGTACCTGCCGGGCTACATCCGTCCGCAGGTCATCGAGGACCAGTCCGAGCAGGAGCCCGAACCCGAGGAGAGGAAGAACCAGGCCTCCCTGTTCGACGTCGTCGTCGGGCAGCTCGCCGGGCACGGCGCGCAGGCGCACCAGATCTGGCTCCCCCCGCTCGACGAGCCGCCCGCGCTGAACGAGATGCTCCCCCAGCTCCAGGTCACCCAGGAGCACGGCCTCACCACCGCCGGGTGGGACGGCCGCGGCAAGCTGTACGCGATGGCGGGCATCGTCGACAAGCCGTTCCACCAGCGCCGCGACCCGTACTGGCTGGAGCTGTCGGGCGCCGCGGGCCACGTCGGCATCGCGGGCGGCCCGCAGAGCGGCAAGTCCACCCTGATCAGGACGCTGATGGCGTCCCTCGCGCTCACCCACACCCCCGCCGAGGTGCAGTTCTACTGCCTGGACTTCGGCGGCGGCGCCCTCGCCGCGCTGGCCGACCTGCCGCATGTCGGCGGCATCGCCACCCGCCTGGACGCCGACCGCGTCCGCCGGACGGTCGCTGAGGTCAGCGGCCTGCTGGAGCAGCGCGAGCGGGAGTTCGCCGAGCGGGGCATCGACGGCATCGCGACCTACCGGCGGATGCGCGCGTCCGGCGAGCACCCCGGCGACGGCTACGGCGACGTCTTCCTCGTCGTGGACAACTGGCTGACGCTCCGCCAGGACTACGAGGCGATCCAGGACACCATCACCCAGCTCGCCGCGCGCGGCCTCGGCTACGGCATCCACGTCATCGCCGCGACCAACAAGTGGACGGAGTTCCGCACCAACGTCCGCGACCTGCTGGGGACCAAGCTGGAGCTGCGGCTCGGCGACTCCTACGAGTCGGAGATCGACCGCAAGCTCGCCGACAACGTCCCCGAGGGGCGGCCCGGGCGCGGCCTTTCCCGCGACGGTTTCCATTTCCTCACCGCCGTCCCCCGCATCGACGGCGGCGGCGCCGACGAGTCGCTGAACGACGGCGTCCTCAAAATGGTCCGGGCGGCCTCCGAGGCGTGGCACGGCCCGCGCGCCCCGCAGGTCCGCATGCTGCCGGACGTCCTGCCGCTGTCGTCCCTGCCGACACCCGCCGAGACCGGTATGCGCATCCCGATCGGA
Source organism: Actinomadura terrae (assembly GCF_022751215.1). Taxonomy (GTDB): domain Bacteria; phylum Actinomycetota; class Actinomycetes; order Streptosporangiales; family Streptosporangiaceae; genus Spirillospora; species Spirillospora terrae. The sequence goes on from NZ_JAICDG010000005.1 coordinate 165,266, forward strand.
ATCGACGAGGAGTCACTCTCCCCCGTCTACCTGGATTTCGCGCAGGATCCGCACTTCCTCATGCTCGGCGACGCCGAATGCGGCAAGTCCAACCTGCTCCGGCACATCACCACCGGGATCACCACCCGCTACACCCCCGAGCAGGCCCGGATCATCTTCATCGACTACAGCCGCTCGCTGCTGGACGTCGCCAACACCGAGCACCAGATCGGCTTCGGCGCCTCGGCCCCGGCGGCGACGTCCCTGGTCAACGACATCCGCGGCGCGATGATGCAGCGCCTCCCCCCGGCCGATCTCACCCCCGACCAGCTCCGCTCGCGCTCCTGGTGGACGGGCTCGGACCTGTTCCTCATCGTCGACGACTACGAGATGGTCGCCACCTCGGACAACCCCCTGCGTCCACTCGTGGAACTGCTCCCCCAGGCCCGCGACATCGGCCTGCACCTCATCGTCGCCCGCGCCATGGGCGGCGCCGGCCGCGGCATGTTCGACCCCGCCATCACCCGCATCAAGGAAATGGCGTCGCCCGGCCTCCTGATGTCCGGCAACAAGGACGAGGGCATCCTGCTCGGCAACGTCAAACCGCACAAACTCCCGCCCGGCCGCGGCTACCACATCGACCGCCGCACCGGCACCCGCCTCATCCAGACCGTCCACCGCGAAGACGCCCCTCAGTGACCGGCACGCCCTGCTATGTTGATCAACCTGCGACAAGCTCCCGAACCCACCCATCTCCCCCGCGGCATTCCGCCTGAGGAATCTGGCAGACCGGGGAATCTCTGTTCTTTCCAAGGAGTTGACGATGGCACCTGAACTTCGCGCGAAAGCCGAGGAGATCGCCAAGAACGCGGGCGAGATGAAGTCCGAGCCCTACGGCTATATGAAGCTGGCTCAGGAGTACACCGACAAGGCCTGCCACATGCACCCCCTGGCGTTCGGTGTCATCTGTAGCGCGCTGCTCTCCAGCGAGTACGAGAACTCGCGGCACGCTCTCTCGGAGAGCATCAAGGCGGGCGTCAAGCAGCTGGAGATCGCGTCGGGCGGCCTGGTCAAGGTGGCCAACACGATCGCCGAGGCCGAGGTCGCGAGCAGCGCCGACACCAAGGCCGCCCGGGACCCCGGGTTCAAGTACAAAGAGCCCGACGGCAAGTCCGGGCTGAGCATGGCCGAGGGCGCGGCGCTGTTCGGCGGTGTGACGCTCGCCGTGGAGAACCTCGCGATCGCGACGGCGTGCGGCGCCTCGTCCGCGCTCGCGCCGACCGCGATCGTCTCGACGGTCCTGTGGGCGATGTTCACCCCGGACGACCCGACGCTGTCCAAGGCCGTCGGCGGCTGGGAGTCGGTGGCCACCCAGATCGCCGGGGTGACCGGCGGGACCTGGGAGAACATCAGCAAGTCGCTCGACAAGAACTGGGAGGGCGACTCCAAGAACGCCTACGACACATGGGCGGAGGTCTTTAAGGCCGAAGTCGACCAGACCAAGGCGGCCGCCGAGAAGAACAAGACGGCCCTCGAAGAGATCATCAAGCAGATCCACAATCTCCAGAACAGCATGTTCATCTTCGCCATGGGATGCCTGGTCGCCATCATCGCCTTCGCGGTGGCCGAGAACGCTCCCTACATCGGCCCCATATGCCGGGTTCTCAAGGAGATCCAGGGGCTGATCCTGAGCGGCGGCACCGGAACCGTCATCGCCGCCGTCCTCGCCGTCGTGGCCGGAGGGCTCGGCCCGCTCCGCGACATGCTCGACGTGCTGGGCGCGAACTTCGCCACCCTCGCCGTCAACCAGGGCGGCGGCGGCACCTCCTTCAAGGAGGTCAACATCAACTGGGCCCAGCCCAACGTCCCCGTTCCGAGCTGACGCTCGCCCGGACGGACCACCCCACGAACACCGCTCAGCACGGAGGAAGAATGGCAGGCACCGGAAACCCCGAACTCGACCGCGAAGTCGAGCGGTTGAACGGCCGGTTGCAGCAGGCGCTGTCCCTGGTATCCGCGATGGCCGAGTTGAAGGGCGAGGCCGAGAGCAGGGACGGCTTCGTCCAGGTCACCCTCTCCTCGAACGGCATGCTCTCCGGATTGACCATCAACCCGCGGGCCATGAAGCAGGGCTCGGAGGCGCTCGCCGAGCAGATCCTGGAGACGGTGAAGACCGCCCAGGAGAACCTGTCGAAGGAGAGCCAGGAACTGGTGGCGCCGCTGCTCGGAGACATGGGCCGATACCGCGAGATGCTGTCGAACGGCTCCCTTCAGGATGCGGCGGCGACCATCTCGGCCGCCCCGTCCGAGGCCGCCCGATCCGAGGACCCGATCCGCACCGTCTCCGAGCAGTTCGAGCGAATTCAGCAGCTCATGGGAATGAACAACAAGTAGCCATCCGAGGCGAAGGCGGTGCCGTCGTCAGCGTGCTATAAAGCACGCTGACGGGCGGCCGAGCGGGCTGCGACCACGAAACCTGGTGGGGCTGATGCAAAACACTACCGTCTTCAATGGGAAGACCAAGCCGTTCCGGCAGTCGATGCTGGGGGCCGTCGGTGTGTTCCTGGTCGCGCTCGCGCTGGTCATCGTCGGGACGTTCGCCGGTTTCGGGAAGGGCGTCGGCCTCATCCTGGTCATCGTCCTGCTGGCCGCGCTGGCGGCCGCGGGAACCATGATGCCGTCGCTGACGCACCCCTTGGTCCTCCGTATCGGCGACGACGGTATGGAGGTGAGCATGCGCGGTAAGACCACGCTGATCCGCTGGGAGCAGCTGGAGGCCGTGCGCATCATGCCGCCGTTCGAGCACTCCAAGCACAGCTGGCTCGTGGCCTCCCCCCGGCAGGCCCCGATGCAACTGCCCCGGCGCATGTACCACCCCGAATGGAATGCGGACCTTTCGGTGGTGAAAGTGTGCGACCTCGACATGCTCGACGCAGATGTCGAGACCATTAGGGCGGCCGTACGGCAGGCGGCGGGCCCCCTTTGGCGCGAGTGATCGGGCCCCTTTGACGCGAGTGATTCCGCCGTCCACCACCCGTTAGGCGGCGGGACCGCCCGGGGTCAGGCGCCGGGGCGCCAGTTGCGGCGGCGGCCGGCGGGGATGATCAGTGCGGCGATTCCGACACCGGCGGCGGCGGTGAGGGCCACGGCGGCGAAGGACAGGGCCAGGACCTTGCCCAGGTGATCCTCCGCCGGGGGGCGGTCGAGCGATACGCGGTGGGCGATGGCGGGGCCCGCGGGCGCGCCGCCCGTCGACACCGTGGTCACCGCGCGGAGCGGGTTCACCACGCCCGAGCCCGAGCCCTGCACCTGGGCGCCGTCCGCGGTCCTCTCGATGCGCTCCTTGACCTGGAGGTAGGTGAGCTTCGGGTTGAAGGAGCGGATCAGCGCGGCGGTGCCAGCGACGTAGGGGGCCGCGAGGCTGGTGCCGTCGTCGGCCTTGTAGGCGTTGCGCGGCCAGGTGCTGACGACCGCCTGGCCGGGTGCCGTAACGGTCACGGGGGTCACGGTGTTGGAGAAGCCGGCCAGCTTCCCGTCCTTGGACAGCGCGCCGACCGAGATCACCCCGGCGTAGCTCGCGGGATAGGACTTCTGGGGGGTCTGCTTCTGCTGGTCGGTGAGGTTGCCGGCCACCGAGACGATCACCACGTCGTGCTGCTGGGCGTACAGCACGGCACTGCGCAGGTCGGGCAGGTCCGGCGACTGGGACGAGATGTTGATGACCTTCGCGCCCAGCTCGACCGCCTTGCGGATCGCCAGCGGCGTCCAGCGGGAGTCGTTGCCCTGGGACTTCACCGCCATCTTCACTGAGATGAGCTGCGCCTCGGGGGCGACGCCGAAGAACGAGATGCCCTGGGCGCGCAGGTCCCGGCCGCCGATGATGCCGGCGACCTGGGTGCCGTGGCCCACGCAGTCCTGGAGGCCGGACTTGGTCACGTCATAGGACGCGACGCGCCCGCGCAGTTGCGGGTGGGTGGCGTCCACGCCGCTGTCGACGATGGCGACCTTCACGCCCCTGCCCCGGGTGTGCGTCCACGCGTCCACGTAGTTCAGCCGCTCCTCCGGCCAGAGCTGCCGTGGAAGCTGGTTCGCGGGGCTGCCGAAGACCAGCGGTTCCTCGCAGGGCGCGGCCATGGCGGGGGGCGCGTAAAGGGGAGGCGCGAGCACGCCTCCGAACGCGGCGGCCGCCGTCAGCGCAATCGCTTTGCGTCGTCGCACCAGCCCTCCCGGCAATGACCGAACCATGAGCAACAAGCACATTACCGAGATTTGGCTGACGGCCTCAGAGCAACGTACGGATCAGAAAGATCACGGCGGCGAGGACGAGCACGATCGGCAGCCCGATCTTGATGAGATGGTCGCGGCGTTCCGCGAGGACGCCGGGCCGGTGGGCGAGGCCCGCGCGAGTGCGGACGGGCTGCTGGTATTCGGCGGCCTGTTCCCGTTGGTAGGCCGCGTAGGCGTCGTGCAGTCCCGCGTGCCCGGGGAAGGGCTCGGGGATCGATTCGGGCGCCGGCGCGTCGCCCGCCGGGAGGCGGAACTCGCAGGCCAGCGCCACGAACGAGCCGATGGCCAGGGCGCGCCAGGGGCCGGGGAGACGCTCGTCCAGACGCAGGACCCCGTCGCGGCGCTCGGCGACCTGGGCGCCCTCGGACGTGACCCACCGGGCGGTCCGCGCGTCCTGCCCGTCGGGCAGCGTGGGGCGGCTGCCGTCCGGCGGCGTCACGTAGACCACGTCGCACAGCGGACGCAGGTCGGGGCCGAGCACGCGCGCGGCCGGCGCCACGGTCATGCCCTGCGCGTCCGTCCGGGCCTGGCCGCCGGGGCCCGCCGCCGAGTGGTGGTCGTACTCGACACGGCCGAGGACGGCGCCGTCGGGGCCGGCGAACGCGCTCTGCGGCGGGACGAAGTTGAACTTCAGATGCTCGGCGCGGTCGACGTACAGCAGCACCCGCCCGTCCGGCCCGGTGAGCGCGAACGTGAGGCGCGGCATGGCGACGGGGTCGGGGGCCAGCGGGTTGCCCCGCGGCGAGCGGACGCGCGCCGCCTCGACCAGGCGCGCGAGGACGGTACCGGAGGCCGCGTCGACGACCTCGTAGGGGTCGGCGAGGTTCACCCGCAGAGCCGCGGCGGAGAACAGGTCGAGCGCCATCATGGGCGACGCCCGCGCCGCACATGCCTCCTGCGCGACACGACCGTGGTCGCCGAAAGCGCGGTCGCCATCACCACTCCCCCGATCAGCACGAAGGGAAAGTATTTATCATCGGACGGCTCGATCCGCCACCTCTCGTAGACGAGGTCGTGGGAGACGGCGACCCGCTGCCCGGTCCTGTAGATGGTGGACGGCTCGGCCGAACTGCTCTTGGGCCGATCGACGATCTCACGCGGAGCCGAGGCACAGGCCAACCGGTAGCGGTACGAGAAATGGCTGTTGTCCCGGGTCTCCCGCGCGACGGCATCGACCCGGCACCACTCCCGGTCCTTCCGCCCCTCCTCGCCGTTGAGCATGATCCCGACCAGGAGCAGCGCCCCGGCGGCGCAGCCGGCGAAGAGGCCGGGCACCCCGGATCGCCAGTTGACGGTGCGCAGCAGAATCCAGGAGCCGAGGCCGACGACCGGCCCCCCGGCCGCCGCCGTGATCGCGACCGCGGCCAGGGTCGCGTTCCGCATGTCGCCGAGAAGGAAGAAGGCGACGAGAGCCGACAGGATCGGAGCCCAGCCCGCACCGAGCACCCAGTACCCGATTCGAGCGCGACGTGCCCCGACCCCCGCCTCCGCGCTCCGCGCGGCCTCCAGAGCGTCGGGACTCCACGACTCGTACCGCTGGCTCATCGCACGCTCACCTCACAACCGCCGAGTGGCCGGCCAGTCATGTTCGGCTCAGGTCGAAGGCGAGCGGTGAAGCGATCACCAGCGTTCGCAATGGTTCGGGCAGTCGGAATTCGAGCTGTAGACGATAGGAGTCCCTCGGATGGCCTTCCCGTATCTCCAGTTCGGCGATGTGAAGGCCCTCCATGTCGGTGTAGTCGCACGAGAGCGGTGACCACGAGTCGTTGCCGGGGTGGCCCATGGTCCATCGGAGGCGGCACAGCGGGCGGCCCTCGGCGTCCAGCAGGCGCTCACACCAGACCTTCGTTCTGTAGACGAGTGTCCGCCGCAAAGAGGCGAGCGCGCCCACCTCTGAAGACATTTCTCGGACCATGGACTCCTCGTCGTAGTCGATCCGGCCGAGCGGAGTACGGTCGGCGTCCAAGATTTCCGGGTACCCGCCGTGACGGGTGACGAAGAAGAGCGGTGTCCCGTCGGGCCCGCCGACCCTTAGCTCCACGTAGGCTTCACCCAGGCCCGAATCGCGGAAGGCGGCGGCCAGGCCCTTGCGGGGTTCCGGACCGGCCACCTGATCCACCCGGGCGAGGAGCCGTTCGCCCCCGTCGCTGATCTCGTACTCCAGCCGCCACGACAGCTGCTCGATCCGCAGCACAGGGACGTCGAACAAAACCCACTCCTCCTGGAAGCGCTTCCCCGTTCTGCTCGGCATTTCGACCGGCGCAGCGTTGACCTTCGCACGTAGGTTAGGGGCGGCGATTCACGGCCTCCACCTTTTGGGACGCCGTCCTGAGTATTCGCCGGTTTGGGACAGGAAAATAAAGCGAAGTCCTATGGCCTCAACCGCAGCCGATGGGCTCCGCCCCTCAGGGCATCACCCTGAGGGGTGAGGAGATCATCATTTCCACGGCTATCGGGGTGGCGATGACGAGGGTGCGCAGCGGCTCGGGGAGGGGGTGGCGGAGGTGCATCGTCTTGCAGCGGCGGCGCGGGGCGTTCGGGGAGCGGTCGACCGCGAGGTGCGCTATCTCAGCGCCGGACGAGTCGGCGAGGGTGCCACCCGCCCTCGGTTTGCGCATGCTGGGGCTGGTGTAGGTGGCCATTCGGTGGCGGTTCGCGTCGGAGAGGACGAAGACGCTGCCGCGTTTGCCGGACAGGACGGAGAACATGCCGCTGATGCCGCCGATCTCGACATTGATCGATCCGATGGGAGCGCCGTTCGGTGCGACGACATGGACGGGCTGGCGGCTCGTCGAGCTGATCGTCCGGTCGAGATAGAAGTAGGGGGCGCCGTCGGGCGCGGCCACGCAGATCAGGACGCGGCCGTCGTCGAATCCGGCGTGCGGGTTGGCGTAGGGCACGCCCGCGTCCTCCGGACGGCGCGTCGGGAGGCGGGTGCCGTTGGCGATCAGTTCGCCGTTGCTGTGGAAGACGTAGTGGTGCGGCTCGGCGGGCTCGTCGACGGTCCAGGTCAGAGCCTCGTAGAGGGACGGCACGTCAGGTCCTCGTCAGGTCGAAGGCGAGCGGCGAGGCGATCGCGAGCGTTCGCAGCGGCTCGGGGAGCTGGTACAGGAACTGGAGCTGGTACTGGTCCTTGTGCATGCCCTCGCGGACGTCGAGCCTGGCGATCTGGACGCCGTTCAGGTCGGTGTAGTCGCTCTGGACGGGATGCCAGCGAGGGTTGTCGGGGTCGTGGTTGTGGCGGAACGTCCAGTCGAGGACGCACAGCGGACGGCCCGCCGCGTCCAGCAGGCGGTTGCGCTGGGCGGGACTCATCGCGCCGGCGGCGATGCGCGCCACGTTGGACAGGATGCCGCCGGACGAGGCCATCTGGCGCGCGGTGGCCGTCCGGTCCTCGTCATAGCGGCCGATGAGGGTGCCATCGGGCGCGACGATCGCGACCGGGGAGCCGCCCTGGCGGTCGACGAAGAAGGCGGGCGTCCCGTCGGCGTACCCGACCTGGACGACCACGCGGGCGTCGCCGACGCCGGAGCCGAAGACCGACAGCAGGCCCTTGCGCGGTTTCGGGCCGCCGACCTGCGTCGCCCGGCCGACGACCTGCCCGCCGGGGTCGATGAGCTCGTAGTCGAGCTGGGATGACAGCTGCCTGATGTGCAGTACCGAGACGTCTAACACGGGATCCTCTCGTTGTCCCTATTCGGACGGTGGTTCGATTTGGGTGGGGTTTCCTTGCCAGTCGAGGGTGTGGGCGGCGGTGGTGAGGGCTTCGCGGGTGCGGGCGCTGATGATCACTGGGTAGTCGGAGGCGTCCGCGCGGTCGTGGTGGACGATGACGTCCGGGCCGCCGTAGGTGAGGGTGTCGACGCCGAGTTCGCGCCAGGGCTCGAATCCCATCGGACGGTACGCCGCGTCGAGGCGTTCGCCGACCGGGGTTCCGGGGAAGTCGGCGGTGTCCAGGCGCAGGCACCAGCCGAGGCTCGGTGGAAGGCGCTGCACCGCGAGTTGGACGAAGAACTCCGAGATCGACCGGGCCTGCGGGACCCATTCGTCGTCGGCGACCGTGACGAGGACGCGGGGATCGTCCTGTCCGGCCTCGGCGGCGAGGTAGCCCCATTCGTTGCAGTACTCGTATTCGGCCTTGAAGACGCACACGCGCAGGTCGTCGTCCGGGCCGACGAACGGGTTGTCTTCGGGCAGCCCCTCGGCGACGCCGTACCCGGACGGGTCGGGCCGGACGGTCGGCGGGTACACGGGATTGGTCCAGTACAGGCGCGGCGAGTGGGTGAAGGAATTGAAGGGGAGTTCCCACCACTCGTCCACGGCCTGGGGGATCGGGAGGGAGAAGTCGACGCCCTCGAACTCGTCGTCCTCCTCGCCCGTCCATTCTCCCTTGAGGCGCCGTATATACGTCTGGTGCTCGTTCTCCGACCATTTGGCCCAGGGGGTCGCGTCGGCGGGCACCGTGTATCCCCACTCCTCCTGGAACTCGCGCAGCAGGTCCCAGCGGGCGCGGGGCGGGGCGAGCCGGTCGGCGAAACGCCCGTAGTCGATCATCTCCGTCACGGGGTGAAGGGTAATGGCGTATTACCATCTGGCGGGTGCAATCCACCGCACCCGCTCCCCCGGGTCCCGGCGAGCGCCCCTCGCGGCGCTGGCTGGTGCCCGCCTGTGTGCTGGCGGCGCTGGCGGTTCTCGTGCCGGTGTTGTGGGTCGCGGGTGGGTTCGCGGAGACGCCGCGTGAGCCCGCGTCCAGGCCGGGAAAGGCGATCGATCTGGGCCTGTTCAAGGTCGTGGTGCGGGACGCGCGGATCGGCACCGTCAAGGCCGACTTCGGATCGGGGCGGCAGCGGTTCGTGATCGTGCGGATGTGGGTGCTCAACCAGGGGCAGGAGACCGCCTCGCTCGGGTTCGGCGGGCTGCGCGAGGGCGTCACCGCGCTCACCAAGGCGGGCAAGTGGGTGAAGCCCGACGAGGTGGAGGGGGCCGCCGGGGGCGCGAAGACCGGCAGGGCGCAGCCGGGGCTGCCGGTGGAGGCGTCGGTGATGTGGAAGGCGGGCCCGGCGGACACACCGCGCCGGTTCACCGTCGGCCTGCGCAAGTGGGAGTACGACCACGGGTTCACCGACGACACCTACAGCTGGCGGATCGATCTGGAGGACGACTCGCTCGCCGGGCGGCTGACCCTCCCCGTCGCCGCACCGAGCCCGAGGGTGAGGCCGCGGTGAGCGTTCGCAGGGTGTTGACGCAGGGCGGCGCGGGCGTCGGCGGGGCGGTGCTGCTCGCCGGGGCGATGTGGCTGCATTCGATCGGGCCGCACGTCCGGGCGCGGGCGCTCGAACCGATCCGCGACGGCGGCGGGATCGGGCGGGTGGTCGGCAACCGCGTGTTCAGCGTGCGGGTCGACCGGGTGGACGCGGCGCGGTCGCTCGCGCCGGACCTGTCCCTCGGCGACCCGCCGTCCGTGGGCACCGACGGGGTCTACCTCGTGGTGCGGCTGTGGGCGAAGGCGGAGCGCGAGCCGGTGAAGCTGGCGGCGGCGAAGCTGGAGACGTCCGGCGGCCTGTCGTTCCGGGACGATCCGCGGACGGGCGCGGGCCAGGTCGTCCAGCCCGGCCTCCAGCCGATGATCTGGACGCCGACCGCGTTCGTGTTCGAGCTGCCCAAGGAGCGGGTGGCGGGCGCGCATCTGGTGGTGGGGACGGGCGGGCTGCTGCCGCAGTTGTCCGCCGAGGCCGACATCGACCTCGGGCTCACCAGGGCACGCGCCGCCGAGCTGATCCAGGGCGCGCGAGAACGCTATGACGTGCGGGAACGCCGATGACCGGTGACCCGACGCAGACCCAGCCCGATCCCCCGGCCAGGACGGGCCTTCCGCTGCGCGATCGGCGCGTCGTCCAGGCGATCGCACTGGGCACGCTGCTGCCCGCGCTGCTCACCCTGCACTGGGTGGACGAGACGCACAACGTCCGCAGCGGCCTGAAGCCGGAGGAGAAGGTCACGACGGTCCCGCGCGGCGCGGCCGGGGAGCTGGCGGGGGCGCGGTGGCAGGTCGTCGATCGCCGGACGGCCGCACCCCTGGTCACCCCGCCGTCCGGTGCGCCATCGGGGGCGGTCGAGGTGGCCGAGCTCCGGGTGACGCTCTCCGTCGTCCCGAAGGACGCGGCGTCCGCGAAGGCGGTCGGCGCGTACGGGATCGTGTACCGGCTCCGCGACGGCGACGGCCACGTGTGGGCGGCGACCGGGCTCGACACCGGCACGGCCCGGCCGGGCGTCCCGGTCCGGATCACGGTCCGGGGGACGGTGCCCCGTGCCAAGGCCGACCTGCTGGCGCTGGAGGTGCGGCCCCCGGCGTACCCGCGGCCGAAGGGACCACTGCCTTCGCTGCGGTTCGCGCCGTGACCCGCGCCATCACCAGGTTGAACGCCGCCGCGAGCAGGCAGATCCGCAGGATCTGGAAGACCAGCGCCGTCCCGTACCCGACGAGCGGCAGCCTCGGCATCCACCACGTGACCTCGTGCGGGCCGAGGAGTTCGTAGATCATCCGCCGCGACGCGTCCTCCGCGACGTCCAGGCCGGTGAACAGCAGGCAGAACGTCGCGAACGGCAGCACCCCCGACCGGCGGACGAGCCGCAGCCCGTACCAGGCGGGCAGCCACATCTCGCGGAAGCCCCTGGTCAGGATCTCGCGCGGGCTGTTGACGCGGTCCAGGCCGCCGGCGCGCGCCAGCCGCTCCGCCGCTCGGCTCCGGCCGAGCACGACCTGCTCGTCGCGCGCGTCCAGGCCGAGTATGACCCCGGCGATGACGAGCCAGATCAGCGCGCCGAGCACCGCGTCCTTGAACGTGGGCCACTGGTCGAGGACGGGCCCGGCCGCGTCGGTGACCCACCCCCATGCCTGCCGCTGGGTGAACCAGTCGACGCCCTCGCCCCGCAGGTGGTCGATCGTGAAGATGCCGAACAGCGCGAAGTTGATCTCCAGGAACGCGACGAGCGCGCCGAACGAGCGCTGCGACCGCTCCTCCAGCAGCCACTCGACCAGGAACCGGACCACGAAGAACCCCGCGGTCAGCCCGATCGCGAGCGGAACGTGCTTCTCCAGCGAGACGAGCATGCCGACGCCCTTGATCTGCCCCTCGAACCCGCCCTCGGCGAAGCCGCGGCTCGCGGCCTCGCCGGCGAACTCGCGGGCGTCCTCGCCCTGCAACCCCCAGCCCAGGTAGAAGATCACGAAGGGGAGCGCGGCGCGGCCCATCGCGCCGGTGACCGTCTCCTCGTTGCCGACGGCCCAGGGCGTGAGGCCGCCGCCCGACTCGCGCGCGTGCACGACGTCCAGCCCCTCGCGGACGCAGTGCACCATCGCGACCGCGACGGCGAGCGCGACCATCACGAGGACGCCGACGGTCAGCAGCGGCGCGACGGCCGCCGCCGTGCCCTTCATCTCGCCGAGCCGGTACCCGCCGTACATCGCGCCGTAGCGCAGCAGCTCGCCCAGCGTGAACCAGAGGCTCAGCGGCAGCACGAACCGCCCCGCGAGCCGGAGTGCGGCCCAGGGCAGGATCAGAGGGGAGCGTGCGGACATCGCGCCGATGTTACCCAGCCCGCACCGCCGAGCCCGCCGGATCGGGCCCGGGAAAGGCCGGACCCCGCCGCCCCGCGTGCGGCGGGGCGGCGGGGTCCGAAGACTTGCCCGCGAAGGCTCTGCTCAGATCGCGACCTCGAGCGCCGCGACCTCGCCGGTCTTGGCCGTGACCGGGTTGTCCACGCTCACGCCGCCCGCGGCGAGGACGCGCACGGTCCAGTCGCCGTCGGCGGCGAAGAACCGGAACACGCCCTCGTCGCCGGTGACCACCTCGGCGGTGAACTCGCCGGTCGAGTCGAGAAGGCGCGCGTAGGCGCTGGACACCGGGGCGCCGTCACGGGTGACGGTCCCCTGGATCACGGCCTCGTTGTCGAGGTCGACGGTCGCCGGAAGGTGCGCCGTCTGCGCGGGCGCTGCGCAGCCCTGGGTCATTGCTCCTCCATCTCCGTGCACACGGAAAGGTCTACGGAAGGTCGGGACGGACTTACTTGGGCTCGCCGAGCTCGATCGGGACGCCGACGAGCGAGCCGTACTCGGTCCAGGAGCCGTCGTAGTTCTTGACGTCCTGGAGGCCCAGCAGCTCGCGGAGCGCGAACCAGGTGTGCGACGAGCGCTCGCCGATACGGCAGTAGGCGATGGTGGACTTGCTCAGGTCCACCCCGGCCGCGCCGTAGATCTCGCGGAGCTCCTCGTCGGACTTGAACGTGCCGTCGTCGTTGGCCGCCTTCGACCACGGGATGCTGCGCGCGGTCGGGACGTGGCCGGCCCGCTGCGCCTGCTCCTGCGGCAGGTGCGCCGGGGCGAGGAGCTTGCCGCTGAACTCGTCCGGCGAGCGGACGTCGATCAGGTTCTTGGTGCCGATCGCGTCCACGACCTCCTCGCGGAAGGCGCGGATCGACAGGTCCTGGTCCTTGGCCTTGTACTCGGTGGCCGGACGGGACGGGACGTCGGTGACCAGCTCGCGGGAGTCCAGCTCCCACTTCTTGCGGCCGCCGTCCAGCAGCTGCACCTTCTCGTGCCCGTACAGCTTGAAGTACCAGTACGCGTACGCGGCGAACCAGTTGTTGTTGCCGCCGTAGAGGATCACCAGGTCGTCGTTGGCGATGCCCTTGGACGACAGCAGCTGCTCGAAGCCGGTCTTGTCGACGAAGTCGCGGCGGACCGGGTCCTGGAGCTCCGTCTTCCAGTCGATCTTGACAGCGCCACGGATGTGGCCCTTGTCATAGGCGGACACGTCCTCGTCGACCTCGACGAGAACGAGACCGGGCGAGTCGAGGTGGGACTCGACCCATTCGGCGTCCACCAGGACGTCGGAACGGCTCATGCGGGTACCTCCCTGTCGGAGCGAATCTTCGCGGTGTTGCTGTGGTGCCGGGTCTTGCGTTGTTGCAGGTCTTGCCGGTGTTGCGGGTCTCGCGCGGGTCAGTGCCGCTGGAGCGAGGGTGCCCCCTCACCTCCTCCGAACCGCGCGGCGACTCGCCGGACGAGCAGATACGTCTCGCAGCCGAGGCAGAACCCGAACGCGGCGTTCAGGAAGGCCGCACCCAGCGCGAGGGCGGTGGCACCGATACCGAGCCATGTGGTCCCCGTCGCGTATCCGGCGGTTCCGACCAGGGCGAACACGAGGCCGACGCCCTGCGCGAAGCGGGGCGGGGCGGCGTCTTCGAGCTCCCTGGGCGGGGCCAGCCGGGGACGGATCAGCACGGCGAAGACCAGTCCGTACGGGGCGTACCGGAGGCCGAGGACGGTCGCGAGCGCGAACACGACGGCCTGGGCGGCGAGCAGGGCCCCGCTTCCCCATACCAGGACCGCGACCAGTACCACCGTCGTGACGGCCGCCGCGAAGCGCTGCCCACGAGGATCGACCTGCATCGGGGTGCTCCAGAGTGGAGGAAACGTGCGTACGAGCTGAAATCGAAGTGCTCGGGGCGAACGGGCTCGATGCCTCAGGCCATACGACAGAGCGAGGCGGCCACGCGGCAGAAATCGACCGCGCGGCGCTTCGTGAGCATCTGCTCTGTCCAGTAACGCACGGACACGATGGTAAGCCGACAATCGACGCCCTGTCACATCCGTCTCGCCTTGCGAGACAGTTACATTCGTCTTCCCGCAGGTCAACAACGGGACGGCGCGTTTCGGTGGAGGCTCACGCGTCAGGGATCGCCAGGCCGAGAGCGGCGATGACGTCGGCCTTGCGGGGGGTTCCGGCGGCCCGCCGGACGACGCGTCCGGCCGCGTCCAGAATCAGGACTGTCGGTGTCCGGATCACGTTGAGCCTGCGGACCAGCTCCAGGTGCGACTCCGCGTCCAGCTCGACGTGCGCCACGCCGTCGACCATGCCCGCGACGTCCCCGAGGACGCGGCGCGTCGCGCGGCACGGCGCGCAGAACGCGCTGGAGAACTGGACGAGCGTGGCCCTCGTCCCGAGGTCGGTGCCCAGCTCGTTCGGGTTCAGGGTGTGCACGCCGCCGCCCTCCCGCGCCCGCGAGGTTTCGCGCAGCGCTCCGTCACGGCGCCGCCTGATCAGGCCGAACACCGTGGCCGCCGCGAGGACCACGGCCGCGACCAGTACGCCTTCCATCGCCAGTGACAACCCGCGCATTCCCGGGATTCTTCCGGGAAACGCGTGATCAGGTGGGGATGGTGAGCAGAGGCGTACCGTCCAGGCCCACGATCTCCAGCGAGAACAGCGCGCCGCGGGGGAACATCGTCGAGCCGTAGTACCGGCCGTAGCCCTTGTCGTAGGGGACGTACCAGCTCCCGAGCGCGTCCCGCCGCCCGTCGCGGGCGATCACCAGCAGGCGGCACCGCGACCCCTTGGGCACGCCCGACACATACAGCTCGACCTCGGTGCCCCACTTCTTCTTGCGGAGCATCACGAAGCCCTTGACCTTGCTGTTGGGGCTCTCGGCCGAGATCCGCTCCCCCGTACTGGTCGGCGTCGGCGGCCCCGGCGACACGGACGTGCCGGGCGGCGCGGCCCCCTCGCGGCCGTCCGGGGACGGGAACACCATCCCGCCGAACAGCGCCCCGGCGAGCACCAGCAGGCACGCGGCCACGGCGAGCGGGGCCCACGCGAGCCGCGGGCCCCGCCCGCCCGGCCACCCCCGCAGCGGGCCGAGCCATCCCCTCCGTCGCTCGGCCGCGCGGGCCAGCAGCCCGTCCAGCAGTTCGGGTGGCGGACCGGTGATCTGGCTGAGCTGCGCCTCGTCGACCCGGCCGAGCAGCGCGGGCATGCCCGCGAGCCCGGCCAGCTCGTCCCGGCAGGCGGGGCAGCCCTCCAGATGCGCCTCCACCTGGCCGCGCTCGACCGGGTCGATCGCGCCCAGCACGTACACCCCCAGGGAGGTGCGGACGTCCGTGCAGTCGTTCATGGCGCCAACCCCCGCTCCTCCAACGCGAGCTTGAGCGCCCGCAGCGCGTAGTAGGTGCGGGACTTCACCGTGCCGGGCGGGATGCCCAGCGTTTTCGCCGCCTCGGCCACCGACCGGCCGCGGTAGTAGGTCTCCACCAGGACGGCGCGGTGCGGCGGGGACAGCTGCGCCAGGGCCTCGGCGACCGTCCAGGACTCCAGCGCCCGGTCGATGTCGTCCGAGCCCGCTTCCGTCATCAGGACCTGTTCGTCGATACCGGTCTCGGGCGGCCGGGCGCGTCTGGCCCGATGCGCGTCCACCACGAGGTTGCGCGCCACGGTGAACAGCCAGGGGCGCACGGGACGTCCCGCGAGCGCCTCGGGGTGCTTCCAGGCGCGCAGGAGCGTCTCCTGCACGACATCCTCCGCCTGGGTACGGTCCCCGCCGGTCAGGCGCAGGACGTAGCCGAGTAGGGGACCGCCGTGCTCGCTGTACAGAACGCGCAGCAAACGCTCATCCGCGGTTGGACCCACACCACAGACACGTACGCCCTCCCCGCCTGGTTCACAACCAGGTTGGGTTAATTTCAACTAAGCCGGGCCTATTTTCCCGGCGGCCGGGCTACTTCAGCCGCTGCGACCGCTCCGGGTCGTTCAGCCGGACGTCGGTCGCGGTCGCCTCGACCCGCAGCCCGTCGTCGGTGGGCTGCAACCGGCTGATCCGCGACCCGACGGGCAGCTCGGGGATCGGGACGACCCAGGTCAGCGGGGCGCGCAGCAGCGCCATCGGCACGGTCGCGCCGGTCCTGGAGGTGAACGAGGTCGGGGTGACCGCGATGCCCTTGGCCGTCGGCTTCACCGAGACGATCGCGGTGCCCGCGACCGGGATGCCCGACATCGTCCCGGTCATCTCGACCGCCAGCTGGTCGCCCTTGGGCTTGATGCTCCTGACCTGCCGCGGCGCGTGCTTCTGGACGGCCTCGTAGGGGACGACCGCCGACGCGGTGGCCTTCCCGGCGACCACGTTGGCCGTGCCGCCCGACAGGACGTCCGGGAGCGGCGCCTTCACGTCCCGCATGTCGACCTTGACGTCGTTGACCGTGACGCCCTCGCTCGTCCACACGCCGATCTTCACGTCGATGTGGTCGTAGTCGCCGCCGATCGCCTGGGTCAGGAACGGGATGCCGTGGATCGTGACGTCCGGCCGCTCGGGGAGGTTGTACTCGGCGGCGACCTGCTTGCCGATCTCGTCCTGCGCGACGCGGACGCCGATCCGGTCGGCGGCGGCCACGCCGACGACCAGCAGGATCAGCAGCACCAGCAGTACTTTCCGCATGTCACTCCTTCAGGCGACGGCACGCGATCGACCCACAAGATAGTGCGCGAACCACCCCGAACGGGTCGCGCCGCAGAATGAGATCGCCAGGACGTCCGTAGGTGCGGAGCATGACCCGCCCGATCCCGTGAGCTGGACGCGCGGACTCTCCCGTCCCGGGTCAGCCGCCCGCGAACGGCGGCAGCACCTCGACGACGCCGCCCTCCGGCAGCGCCACCGACGCGTGCGGGCGGGCGCCGACCGGGTCGCCGTCCACGAGGAACGAGCTGCGGCCGACGACACGCCGGAACTCCTCGCCGCGCCCGTCCCGCGCGGCCGCGGCCGCCACCGCGTCCGCGAGCGTCACCGCGTCGTAGGGCTCCTCGTGGACGCCCGCCGCGGCCTTCGCTGCGGCCCAGTACCGGATCGTTCCCATGGCCATGAGGACAGCGTCTCATCCCCCGAGCGGCACCGCCGCCCCGCCTGCCGCGGGACCGCCTCGGATATGCTCGGCGTGAGGGATCCGGGCGACGAGGCCATGGAGTTCATCAGAGCCTTCATGGTCACCTCGTCTTCGAGCCGCCGACCGTGCCGGGGCTCGGACGATGAGCCGCCTGGGTCCTACGCCTTTTGGGACGAGGAGGCGGCACGTGAGCAGCTTGCTCCTGCTGACCAACGCACTGGAGCCGTCCGAGGAGATACTGCCCGCGCTCGGGCTGCTGCTGCACCCGGTGCGCGTCGCCCCCGCCGAGGCGTCCGCGCTCATCGACGCGCCGCCCGCCGACGTCGTGCTGGTGGACGCGCGGCGCGACCTCGTCCAGGCCAAGAGCCTGTGCCGGCTGCTGCGCACGACGGGCCTGGACGCGCCCCTGTTCGGCGTCGTCACCGAGGGCGGCCTCGCCGCGCTCAGCCCCGAGTGGGGCCTGGACGACCTGCTCCTCCAGACCGCCGGGCCCGCCGAGGTCGAGGCCCGGCTCCGGCTCGCCGCCGGCCGCGCCGCCGCCGCGGGCGAGGACGACGACGCCCCCGGCGAGATCCGCAGCGGCGAGTTGACGATCGACGAGGCCACCTACACCGCCCGGCTGCGCCGCCGCGTCCTCGACCTGACGTTCAAGGAGTTCGAGCTGCTGAAGTACCTCGCCCAGCACCCCGGCCGGGTCTTCACCCGCGCGCAGCTCCTCCAGGAGGTGTGGGGCTACGACTACTTCGGCGGCACCCGCACCGTCGACGTCCACGTCCGCCGCCTCCGCGCGAAGCTGGGCGCCGAGTACGAGTCGCTCATCGGCACCGTCCGCAACGTCGGCTACCGCTTCGTCCCCGAGCACGACCCCGGCGACACCGAAGAGAACACCCCCACCCGCGCGTGACCTCGCTCAGCCGAAGCGACCGGTGATGTAGTCCTCGGTGGCCTTCTGCTCGGGGTTGGTGAAGATCTTGCTGGTGTCGTCGATCTCGATGAGCTTGCCCGGTTGACCCGTTCCCGCGATGTTGAAGAAGGCGGTGCGGTCGCTGACGCGGGCCGCCTGCTGCATGTTGTGGGTGACGATGACGATCGTGTACTGGCTCTTCAGCTTGCCGATGAGGTCCTCGATGGCCAGCGTGGAGATCGGGTCGAGCGCCGAGCAGGGCTCGTCCATCAGCATGACCTGCGGCTGGACGGCGATGGCGCGGGCGATGCACAGGCGCTGCTGCTGGCCGCCCGACAGGCCCGCGCCCGGCTTGCCCAGCCGGTCCTTGACCTCGTTCCACAGGTTGGCGCCCTGGAGCGACGCCTCGACGATCTCGTCGAGCTGGCTCTTGCGGCGGATGCCGTTGAGCTTCAGCCCGGCGGCGACGTTGTCGTAGATCGACATGGTCGGGAACGGGTTCGGGCGCTGGAAGACCATGCCGACGACGCGCCGCACCGCGACCGGGTCGACCGAGGACGCGTACAGGTCCTCGTCGTCCAGCATGACCTTGCCCTCGACGCGGGCGCCCGGGATGACCTCGTGCATCCGGTTGAGCGTGCGCAGGAACGTCGACTTGCCGCAGCCCGACGGCCCGATGAACGCCGTCACCGAGCGCGGCTCGATCGTCATCGAGATGTCCTCGATGGCGTGGACGCCGCCGTAGTAGGCGTGCAGTCCGGACACTTCGATCCGCTTGGCCATGGGGTGAATGCTCCTTGTCGGGTGTCAGGCCAGGTCGTGCCAGAGGTGCTGGGGGTCAGCGGCCGGTGGGGGCGCGCCGTCCGGCGATGATGCGGGCGACCAGGTTCAGCAACATGATGATCAGGATCAGCACGAGCGCGCCGGTCCAGGCGCGGTCGATCGAGTTCTGGCTCGGGTCCTTCGCCTGCTCCCAGATGAAGGTGGGCAGCGAGCCCTGCGGCCCGGACAGCGGGTCGGTGTTGATCGCCTTGGTGAAGAAGATCGTGAGCAGCAGCGGGGCGGTCTCGCCCATGACCCGCGCCACCGCCAGCATGATCCCGGTGATCATGCCGGTGAGCGCGGTCGGGACGACGACGAACAGGATCGTCCGCCAGCGCGGGACGCCCAGCGCGTAGGACGCCTCGCGCAGCTCGTTCGGCACGAGCTTGAGCATCTCCTCCGTCGCCCGGACGACCGTCGGGATCATCAGGATCGTCAGCGACAGCGCGCCCGCGAGGCCGGAGAAGCCGAAGTCGAGGGTCAGCAGCCACAGCGCGAGGACGAACAGCCCGGCGACGATCGAGGGGATGCCGGTCATGACGTCGACGAAGAAGCTGACCACGCGGGCCAGCCGTCCGCCGCCGCCGTACTCGACCAGGTAGATCGCCGTCAGCACCGCGATCGGCACGGCGATCAGGCTGGCGATCGCGACCTGTTCGAGGGTGCCGATGATGGCGTGGTAGGCGCCGCCCCCGGTGTCGCGTCCGCTCACCCCGTTCATGGAGTGGTTGAGGAAGTCGGCGTCCAGCCGCTTGGCGCCGTTGCCGACGACGGTCCACAGCACCGAGACGAGCGGGATCAGCGCGAGCAGGAAGGCCAGATAGACGAGGCCCTGCACGACCTTGTCCTTGACCTTGCGGCCGAGCGAGATCGAGCCGAGCGAGCCGGGGCGGGACGGGGTGGTCAGGGAACTCACACGAACTCCTTGCGCCGGGCGACGACGGCCCGGGCGACCATGTTGACGACGAGCGTGATCGCGAACAGCACGAGGCCGGAGGCGATCAGCGCGCCGCGTCCGGTGGCGGTGGCCTCGTCGAAGCTGTTGGCGATGTTGGAGGCGAACGTCGCGCCGCCGTTCTCCAGCAGGTGGATGTTGATGCCCGGCACGTAGGTCAGCACCATCGCGACCGCGATCGTCTCGCCCATCGCGCGGCCGAGGCCGAGCATCGAGGCGCCGATCATGCCGGAGCGGCCGTAGGGCAGCACCGAGAGCCGGATCGTCTCCCAGCGGGTGGCGCCGAGCGCGAGCGCGGCCTCCACGTTGGCCCGCGGGACCTGGAGGAACACCTCGCGGGTGATCGAGGAGATGATCGGCAGGATCATGATCGCCAGCACCACCGAGGCGGTGAAGATCGAGTTCTTGCCGGGCGAGTCGCCGCCGAACAGCGGGATCCAGCCGAGCACGTCGTTGAGGAACGTGCTGATGCCGTCCATGTGCTTGGACAGGAACGCGAGGCCCCACAGCCCGTACACGATGCTCGGCACGGCGGCGAGCAGGTCGACGACGTAGCCGAGCGCGGACGCCAGCTTGCGCGGCGAGTAGAACGAGATGAACAGGGCGATGCCGATCGCGATCGGGGTCGCGATGAGCATCGCCAGCAGCGACGACACCACCGTGCCGAACGCCAGTTGCGCGATGCCGAACCTCGGCTCGGTCGCGTTGGGGTTCCACTCCTCGGCGGTGAGGAAGTTCGCCTTGTTGTCCTGGAGCGCCGGGATCGCCTTCCAGACGAGGAAGACCGCGATCGCGGCCATGATCGCCAGCACGACGATGCCCGAGCCGCGGGCCGCCGAGACGAAGATCCTGTCACCGGCCCGGCCGGTGCTCATCCGCAGGCTGGTGCTGCGATGCCTTGCGCCGGCGGTCGCCTCGACGCCGGTCTCGCTGGTCACGGGGGGTCCTCCCTGGATCACATCGGCGGAACCCAGACCGGCCCCGCCGCCGAGCTCCTCGGCGGCGGGGCTGCTGGTGTCGTCATCGTTCGTCAGGACGGCTGCCTCAGGCCAGGGCCTTCACGGACGCCTGGACCTTGGTCAGGACGCTGTCCGGGACGGGGGCGTAGCCGAGGCCCGTCAGGACCTTCTGGCCGTCGGCGCTGGAGGTGTAGGTGAGGAAGGACTTGACGAACTTGGACTGCTCGGCCGGCAGGCCCTTCTCGCACGCGATCTCGTAGGTCACCAGGACGATCGGGTAGGCCCCGGCCTCCTTGGTGGTGTAGTCGATCTTCAGTGCGACGTCGTTGCCAGTACCGACGACCTTCGCGCCGGTGACGGCCTTGGACGCGCTCTCCGGCGACAGCGCCGTGTACTCACCGGCGCCGTTCTTCACCTGCGCGGTCTGGAGCTTGTTGTTGGTCGCGTACGACAGCTCCACGTAGGAGATGGCGCCCGCGGTGCTCTTGACCTGGCTGGTCACGCCGTCGGACTTCGGCGCGCCCTGGCCGACGGAGTTCGGCCACTTCTTGGCCTTCTCCCACGTCCAGATCTTCGGCGCGGTGGTGTGCAGGTAGTTCGTGAAGTTGTCGGTGGTGCCCGACTCGTCCGACCGGTAGATCGTCTTGATGTCCGAGGAGGGGAGCTTGGCGCCCTCGTTCTCCTTGGCGATGGCCGGGTCGTTCCACTTCTTGATCTTCCCGGCGAAGATGCTCGCGATCGTCTCGGACGACAGCTTCAGCCCGTCCACGCCCTGGACGTTGTAGACGACGGCGACCGGGCCCACGACCATCGGCAGGTTGAGGGCGTTAGAGCCCTGGCAGCGCTGCTTGGCCGGGCCGACCTCCTCGGGCTTGAGCGCCGAGTCGGAGCCGGCGAAGGCCACCTGGCCCGAGGTGAACGCCTGGATGCCCGCACCCGAACCGTTCGGGTTGTAGTTCAGGTTCGCGCCCGCGCACTGCTGCGCGTAGATCTTGGTCCATTCCTCGATCGCGTTCTTCTGGGCACTGGACCCGGCGGCGTTCACGCTGCTCTTCGCACAATCGATCTTGCTGGACGGCGCGTTGCTGCTGCTCGCCTCGGTCGTGTTGTCATCACTTCCGCAGGCCGACAGGGCCAGCGCCCCCGCGACGACCACACCGCCAAGGGCGGCGAGTCGAGAACCGTTCTTCACCGGAGGGTCTCCTCATCAGATTTCGTCGGGCATCGTTCCCCCGACCGTCACGCTGGCGCGGTTCGGCCAGGTGGCGGGGTTGCCGTCGGAAGTGACGCTAAGCAGGGCAGGTGACCAGCCACCCCGATCCAGGTGAACGAACCATGAACGACGCTGGGCAGAGCTACGAAGAATGCCCCGATTTGCCGTGTCCATGGGGTTAACACCGCAGCTCACGGCCCTCAAGGGGTCGCCCGGATTCGGCAAACCACGTTTGACCGGCCGCCTTCGCGGGGAAGGCGCGCGCGTCCGGCGGCGGCTCCGGCGGGAGACTCCTGACCTGCGGGGCAGCGGCAGGCAGGGCCGCGCGAAGCCCAGTCAGGCCTACTTGACCATGGTCAGGGCCGTGTGATCAGGTCAGGCGTACATGACGTCGACGGTGTGGGGCGTGAAGCCCAGCGACTCGTACATGCGGACGGCCGCCGTGTTCGACTCGTCGACATAGAGCATGAACCGGGGCAGGCCTTGGGCGCGCAGATGGTGCAGGCCGGTGAGCGTGAGCGCGCGGCCCAGCCCGAGCCCCTGCGCGGACGGGTCGACGCCCACCACGTAGACCTCGCCGAGCCCGTCCGGCTGCACCTTCGTCCAGTGGAAGCCGACGAGGTCGCCGTCGCGCTCGGCGAGGAAGAAGCCGGCCGGGTCGAACCACGGCTCGGACTCGCGCTCGCGCAGGTCGTCGATCGTCCAGGCGCCCTGCTCGGGGTGGGACGCGAACGCGCGGGCGTTCACCCGGAGCCAGGCGTCCTCGTCCCGGCCGGGCTGGAAGGTACGGAGGGTGACGCCGTCCGCCACCTGCGGCTCGGGGAGCGGCCCCTCGGCCGGACGGCGCAGCTGGAACAGGGCCCGCGCGCGGGTCATGCCCTCGGCGGACGCCAGCGCGGCGGCGGCGGGCAGGTCGCCGTGCGCCCAGACGCGCAGGGGCCCGCCGGCCTGCTCGCGGAGCGCGCGCAGCAATGCGCGCCCGCGCCCCTTGCGCCGGTGATCAGGGTGAACGAACAGCTCCCCCGACGCGGGCTCGTCGTCGGTCGCCGGGTCGAACCGCCCGTAGGCGACGACGGTGCCGCCCTCGGCGACGACCTCGCCGGGACGTCCGGCGCGCACGGCGAGCAGCGCGTGCTCCGACAGCGGCGCGACGCCGTCGGCCTCGGTCGCGGCCCTGGCTGCGGCGAGCACGCCCTCGGTCTCGTTCACGGCCACCAGCCTAGATGTCCGGCGGGGGCGGACCGTCCGCCTGATCCTGATGAAAACGTCACAAAACTGTCATTGGGTCGCCGGGGTGCGTATGCCGGGCCGTCCTAGCGTGCGGGAAATGACTCGACGACGCACCATCCTGGCCTGCGCCGCCGCCACCGTGACGGTCGTCGCGGTGGCCGCGCAGCCGGCCGCCGCGCGGCCCGCGCCCACCGCGGCCGTGCGGCTGCTCTCGCTGAACGACTTCCACGGCAACCTGGAGGCGCCGACCGGAAGCTCGGGCACCGCGATCGACGAGAACGGCAACGCCGTTCCGGCCGGTGGCGCCGCGTACGTGGCGACCCACCTCAAGCGCCTCGCCGACCGGCACACGCTGACCGTCGCGCAGGGCGACCTGATCGGCGCGTCGCCGCTGATCTCGGCCGCCTACCACGACGAGCCCTCGGTGCAGTTCCTCGGGGACGTCGGCGTGACGGCCTCCGCCGTCGGCAACCACGAGTTCGACGAGGGCTACCGGGAGCTCCAGCGCATCCAGGACGGCGGCTGCCACCCGGTCGACGGCTGCTCGCCCGCCGGACGCTGGCGCGGCGCGAAGTACGACTACCTCGCGGCCAACGTGATCCTGGAGAAGCGGAACAAGCCCGTCCTCAAGCCCTGGACGGTCCGCCGGATCAACGGCGTGAAGGTCGGCTTCATCGGCGTCGTCACCAGGACCACCCCGTCCATCGTCACCGCCGACGGCATCAGGGGCCTGCGGTTCGACGACGAGGTCGCGGCGGCCGACCGGTCGGCGCGCGAGCTGAAGCGGCGCGGCGTGCGGGCGATCGTGCTGCTCGTCCACGAGGGCGACCAGGTCAAGTCGGGTTCGCGGCCGGACGAGTGCGGCGTCGTCCCCGGCGCCGGGACGCGCATCGCCCGCGACGCCGACCCCGAGATCGACGTCGTGCTGTCCGGCCACACCCACCAGCAGTACGTCTGCTCGGTGCCGGATCCGAAGGGGCGGCCCCGGCTGTACTCCTCCGGCTCCTCGTTCGGACGGGTGATCACGCAGGTCGACTTCCAGGTGAACAAGCGGACCGGCGACATCGTCCGGTCCTCGCTGAAGGGCGACAACCACGTGGTCACGCGGGACGTCCCGCAGGACCCGGCGACGGTGCAGTTCGTCCAGACCTGGAAGGACCGCGTCGCCGCGATCGCGAACAAGCCGATCGGCAAGATCACCGCCGATCTGACCCGCGCGCCCTCCCCCGCCGGTGAGACCGCCCTCGGCGACGTCGTCGCCGACGCGCAGCTGGCGTCGATGAAGGACAAGGGCGCCCAGGTCGCGCTGATGAACCCCGGCGGCGTCCGGGCCGACCTCACCTACAAGGCGAGCGGCTCGGAGGGCGACGGCGTCGTGACCTACGGCGAGGCGTTCACCGTCCAGCCGTTCAGCAACGTGATGGGCCAGACCTCGCTGACCGGCGCGCAGCTCGACGCGCTGCTGGAGCAGCAGTGGACGGCCACGACCGAGAAGATCCTCCAGCCCTCGGCCAACCTGCACTTCACGATCGACCGCTCGAAGCCGATCGGCGACCGCGTCTCGGCCATCACGATCGACGGGAAGCCGGTCGACCCGGCCGCCACCTACAAGGTGTCGGCGAACAACTTCCTGCTCGGCGGCGGCGACGGCTTCGGCGTCTTCACCCAGGGCAAGGACCAGGTCCTCGGCCCGATCGACCTGGACGGCTTCGTCTCCTACCTCGGCGCCCAGGGCACCCTCGCGCCCCCGCCCCTGAACCGCATCTCCGGCAAGTAACCCGGCACCCCCGCAAGTAACCAGCAAAAAGGCCCGCCGTTCCCAACGCGGAGCGGCGGGCCGTCGGGGGTCAGCCGCCGAAGAAGTGGACGATGCCGTAGACGAGGGCGGCGACGCCGGCGGCGGCCGGCATCGTGAGGACCCAGGCCAGGACGATGTTGCCCGCCATCCCCCAGCGCACCGCCGACAGCCGCTTGGTCGCGCCGGCGCCCATGATGGCCGAGGTGATCGTGTGGGTGGTCGAAATTGGAGCGTGCCAGAAGTAGGCGGTCACATACAGCACGACGGAGGCGGTCGCTTCGGCGGCGAAGCCCTTCGGCGGATCGACCTCGATGACCTTGCGACCGAGCGTCCGCATGATCCGCCAGCCGCCCGCGTAGGTGCCGAGCGACAGCGCGCCCGCGCACGCCACGATCACCCAGGTCGGGACCGAGTTCCCGTCGGAGTGGCCGGTGGTGACCAGCGCGAGGACGATGATGCCCATCGTCTTCTGCGCGTCCTGGAGGCCGTGCCCTAGGGCCAGGGACGCGGCCGACAGCGTCTGCGCGATGCGGAAGCGGCGGCCGATCCGTCCCGGATGGGCGTGCCGGAAGATCCACAGGATCGCGATCATCACCGAGTAGGCGAGCAGGAAGCCGACGACCGGCGACACCACCATCGGGATCGCGACCTTGTCGACGACGCTCGACCAGTTCACCGTCGAGGCGGACGCGATGCCCGCCCCGACGACGCCGCCGATCAGCGCGTGCGAGGACGAGGACGGCAGCCCGAAGTACCAGGTGATCAGGTTCCAGGTGATCGCGCCGAGGACGCCGGCGGCGATGACCGTGAGGCCGTGCAGGTCGTCCGGCGGGGTGATGACGTCGCTGATGGTCTTGGCGACCTCCACGCCGAGCAGCGCGCCCAGCATGTTCATCACGGCGGCCATCAGCAGCGCGACCCGGGGCGTCAGCGCCCGGGTGGAGACGGCGGTCGCGATCGCGTTCGCGGCGTCGTGGAACCCGTTGGTGTAGTCGAAGACGAGGGAGACCACGACGACCAGGACGAGCACCGCCGCCTGCGCGTCCGAGCGCAGCCCGACCGCTCCCGCGGCCGTGACCAGCGCGACGCCCGCGAGCAGCAGCAGCCAGGCGCGGCCGGACACCCGGCGGGTGGCCTGCTCGCCGAGCGTGGCGTCCTCCCCGGTCGACGGCCCCCGCACGAGCGTCGAGCCGTCCCCCGGCGCGCTCATGATTCCTTGACCGCGATCGTCTCGACCGTGTTGGCGACGTGCTCGAAGGCGTCGGCCGCCTCCTCCAGCCGGTCGATGACCTGCTTCATCTTCAGGACGGTGAGCGTGTCGTACTCGCCGCTGAACAGGTGCGCGAGCAGCTTGCGGTACACCTGGTCGCCCTGGTTCTCCAGCCGGTTGATCTCGATCCAGTACTCGTTGAGCTCCTTCATCGACCGCAGCCGCGGCATCGCCTCCGCGGTGAGCTCGGCCGCCCGCTCCAGCACCTCGACCATGTTGACGATGCCCTTGGGGAACTCCTCGATCTTGTAGAGAACGACGAGGTCGGCCGCCTCCTCCATCTCGTCCATGACGTCGTCGATCGTCGAGGCGAGGCGGTAGATGTCCTCCCGGTCGAACGGCGTGATGAACGTTTCGTTCAGCCGGCGCATGATCGCATGAGTGCATTCGTCGCCCGCGTGCTCGCAGGCGCGCATCTTCTCGGCGATCGCGGGCCGGTCGGCGCCGTCGCTGATGAGCTCCACGAGCAGCCTGGCGCCGGTGACCAGGTTGTTCGCCGAGTCGGCGAACATGTCGTAGAAGCTGTCCTCACGCGGCGTGAGACGCAAGCGCACGTCGTTCTCCTGATGTGCCGGAACAGTCCGCAGAGGATCGTAGGCGCAACCAGCCGTAAAAAGAACCTTTGCCCCAGCTTCGGCCGGTGTCCTCCATCCTCTCACCTACAAGATTGCCCTAGATCACCAGGTACATACCCGCGGGGAGGCCCCCTATCTGCGGCGATGGCCGATCCCCCGAGGTCGCGGAGGGCTTGTCACGGAGAGTGATCACGGGCGCGAGTGAGATTCCTAACAGCGCGGCGGTCGGCGGCTCGGGCGCGGCGCCTCGTCCAAGGTCGGAGGGGTGGCGGCCTCCGTTTCGGGGGTGCCGGCGGGACCGCTCGGATGATCACTGTGCGTGCCAATGGTCCCGAAGCCGGGATGCGGAGGGCCGATACCGGACGGGCCGGTGGTGGGGTGGAGGGCCGTGACCGCCCATGCACGCGCCGTGGAACGGGCCAATCGAACGTTACGGAACCGGGCGAGGCCGATGCCGGTCTATCCGGGGGACGAGATGCGGGGTGGTCCTAAACGCGAACCGGGGACGCCCGTAATCGGCGTCCCCGGTGCTCGCTGCCTGCTGTCTCTGCGGCGTCGGCCGGCAGGGGCTAGCCCGCGGCTGGTCCCGTGGCTAGTCTTGCGGCGTCAGCTCGCGACGACCGGCTTCGTCGGACCGTACTCCGAGCACCATGTCGATCTCCGCGACGGACAGCGGCTCCTTGGCCGCCGCCACGGCGCTGAGCATCTCGGCATAGAGTTCGATCTCGTCCAGCGCAACACGGTCGTGGACGCGCAGGTCGAGGTATTGGCTCACCGCGTCCACCTCCGTTCGTTCCCCCCACACCCAGGTCGAGGCTACGCGTCCCGCCCCGACGGGCGCATGACCCAAGAGGGCCATTCGGGGGCCACTCTCCTTGCTGGTCTTCCCGGGTGGGCCCGAAATGATGCGAAAGTCCCACCCAGGAAAGGACACGGGAGTGTGGCCGCCTGGCGGTGAGGCTGTGTCGCCGACCTGCGACGGAGGCGCGAAAGCCCAGGTCAGCCGCCTGGACGGAAGTCGCCGAGCATCTGCTCCAGCGCCGACTCGGGCAGGTCGCGCGGGGTGAGCCGGGCGACGGTCGCGGCGTTGACGTCGGCGCCCGCGAGCCGGGCGGCCTGCCGCGCGACCGTCTGCTCGAACAGCGCCCGGACGGCGCGCGCGTAGGCGAACGCTGGGTCCTCGCGCATCCGCGCGAACCGGTTCAGCAGTTCGACGCGCAGTTCCTCGTCGAGCATGTAGAGGTCGCGTTCCGCGTAGTTCTGGAAGAGCTGCACGAGCTCCCGGTCGCCCATTCCGGTGAACTCGACGACGCGTCCGAACTCGCCCCGGAACCCGGGGTTGCCCGCGAGGAACCCCTCCATCTCCGGGCCGTGGCTCGAACAGATCACGACGAACCGTCCGCCGCGGTCGTGCATGGCCCGCCGCAGCTCGCTCACCACGGCCGGGCTCCGGTCGAGCCGGTGCGCCTCCTGGATCAGCAGCACGCCGCCGAGCGCCTGCTCGATCATGCTCGCGACCCGGTTCTCGGTGTCCACCTGGTCGCGTCCGGCCAGGTGGACGGGGCGGCACGCCACCAGGTGCCCCGCCTCCAGCAGCCCGAGCGCCGCGTAGATGCCGCCGACGAGGCCCGCGACCGTCGTCTTGCCCGTCCCGGCCGGGCCGGTGAAGATCAGGTGGCGGCTCGCGTCCGAGGTCACGCCGTAGCGCGCCCGGTCGGCCGCCAGGCCCGCCTCCTCGGCCAGCTCGCGGACGGTCTCCTTCACCTCGTCCAGGCCCATGAGCTGGTCGAGGCGGCGCAGGTAGCCGTCGATGTCGCCGGGCGGGCGCAGCGCGGGCTCGATGCCCTCGGCGACGCCCGCGAGGTCGTCGGGGGTCAGCACGAGCCGGTCGCGGGACGCCCCGGCGCGCTCCAGGTGCCGCTGGCACGCCTGGTCGAGGTAGGTCTCGACGAGCCGGGCGTTGACGAGGTCGCCGGGGCCGCGCAACCGCTCCAGGTCCGCGCGGGCGGCCTCCAGCGCGGCCGCCCCGATCGTGACCCGGCGCTCCTCGGCGAGCAGGTGCAGCAGCGTCATGCGGTCGTCGAGGTCGCTGAGGTCGGGCATCCGGTGGACGCGGAACACCTGCACCAGCTTCGGATGGTCCTGGAGGAGCCGCTTGTAGGCGCGCGGCTCGCAGGTCGCGATGACGGGCGTCCTGTTGACCGGGTCGCGGCGCGCCCTGCGGATCGCGCCCACCACGGCCACCGGGTCGAGCGCCGAGGTGATCGCCACGTCCAGCCGCTCGAACAGGATCGCCGGGCCCTCCTGGCCGAGCAGCTGCGCGATCCGCTCGGCCGGGGCGCTCCGGACGTCCTCGGCGTCGTGCGCGCGGATCGCCCCGTCCCCGACGCCCGCGTCGGCGAGCGTCAGCGCGATCATCCGGGCCAGCCGCCGCTGCCCCGAGTGCGGCTCGCCGACCAGCAGCACGCCGGGGACGCCGGGACGGATCGAGCTGGGCGCCCCGTCCACCCGCGTCCGCTCGGCGCCCGAGTCGGCGGGCGCGTTCCACTCCTCGACCTGCGCGCGCAGGTCGTCGAGCAACCGGGCGGCGTCGTGCTCGCCGGAGACGTAGCCGATCCCGAACCGCTCCAGCGTGCGGCGCTGGCCGCGGTCCTCCGGCGGCGGGATCTCGTGGACGGGCCGCTCCGGCGAGGGCGTGTCGTCCAGGAAGCCGAAGTCGCCGACCATCGTCTCGGACATGACGCGCGTGCCGGGGCCGACGCCGGGCGCATCGCCGGGGTCGCCGCCGAGGTCGGTGGGGCCGAGCACGCGCGTACCGGGCGGCCCGGCGGGCGGGCCAACGGGCGGCCCACTTGGCGTGGGGTCCTCCAGGCGGGTGGCGTTCGGGTCGAACGCCCCCTGCGGCTGGGGCTGCGGTTGCGGGTGCTGGGGCTGGTGCTGGGGCTCGGGAGGCGGCGGCGCCTGGTTCGCCATGGCCGCCGCCGGGACGTTCGCGCCCGGAGGGAGACCCTGCGCGGGCGGCCCCTGGCCCGGACGCTGGTAGCCCAGCTGCGTGTAGGGCGGCGCGAAGTTCTCGTCCGCGTGGTCGGGCTCCTGTTCGGGCGGCTGGTAGAGGTTCTGCGGCGGCTCGGGGGGCGGCTGCGCGTACGACGGCTGCGGCGGCTCGGGCGCGTTGTACGGCGACGGCGGCTGAACCTGCGCCCGCCCCTGGCCCGGTACGGGTGCTCCGGGCATGCCGAACGCCGCCTGCTGCCCCGGCATCGGGCTCTGCGCGGGACTCTGCATCGGGTTCTGCATAGGAGCGGCCGGGCCCGGACGCTGGAAACCGAGCTCGGTGTAAGGCGGCGCGACGCTCGCCTCGCCCTGTTCCTCTTCCCCAAGCAGCGGGTCCGGCGGGGCGAACCCGGCCTGCTGCGCGCCGTACCCCATCGGACCCGGCGCGTTCTCCCATCCCGGCTGCGCGGGCGGCTGGACGAAAGGGCGGTCCGGCTGCGCGGGCACACCGGGAGGCTGCGGCGAAGCGCCGGGCGCGAGTCCGGGCTGGCTCTGCATGCCGAACGGCGACGGTTGCGAAGGCGGCGGGCTCGGCGGAGGCGTGGGCGACGCCTGCGTCGGGGCGGCGGCCGTGGCGCGGGCGCGGTTGCGTCCGATGATGCCCGCGATGATCGCCGTCGGGACGGGGAAGCCGCGCGGCCGCGCGGGCATGCCGCCGAGGCGGCACCAGGCGAGGTCCACCTCGTACATCGCGGCCAGGAGCGTCTCCGCGCCGGGCCCGGACCCGGCGGCGGACCGCAGCGGCTCGGGCAGGCGCATGTCGTCCGGCCAGAGGCGGCGCAGCGGATGCCCCTTCTGCTCGGAGACGGCCTGCACGGTGTAGCGGATCTCCGGGTCGAGCCAGGGGACGATGGAGCCCGCCATGTCCTTGCGGACGACCTCCAGGTCGGCGGCCAGCAGTGCGGCGGCCACCAGGCGCGGTTCCACGTAGGCGGGGTCGGCGGGGTCGCCGGACAGGTCGGCGATGGCCTCGCTCAGCGTGTAGAAGGCGTGCCGGAAGTTGTCCCCGGGCGAGCTCTCGTTTCGCAGCGCGGGCACCAGGTTGGGCGGGCACCGCGTCAGCCATTGCTGGACGAGGGCCTGGTCACCGTACGGGAGCGCCCCGTAGTCGACGGTCGGGTTGCTGAGCGTCGTCCCGAGGATGGCGAGCAGCGCGTCCGCGCGCGTCTGGAACCGGGGGTCGTCGCGGAGGGCGCTCGCGACGGCCCACATCGTCCGCAGCACGACCACCGCCGCGTCCACCCGGCTCGCCCGCAGGCGCTCGGAGTAGAGCCCGACGAGCGTCTCCAGCGCGGGCGGGGTGAGCCAGCGCGGGCCGTCGACCTCGGGGAGGGGCTTGGCGCGGTAGGGCTTCCAGAGGTCGATCATCTGGGCGTCCAGCCGCGCGTCGAACACCGGCGCGGACGCGCACCACAGCATCACGCCCCAGGTGACCGCCACGGTGGACGGCGTGTCCTGCGTGAACTGCGGCCACCAGTGCGGGTACTCGGGCGCGGCCAGCGCGGCGGCGGAGTCCACCGTCGCGCGGACGCGCGCGGTCACCTCCGTCGCGAACCCGTGCCCGACGAACGGCAGCCCGGCGGGCGGCGCGAACGAGAAGTCGGGCCCGGCCGGGACGACGTGCGGCGGCAGGTTCGGGACCTGCGCGACGCCCTGCCCGGGACGGGCGGCCATGCGGACGGCGGGCGTGCGCGGCGGCGGGCACAGGTACCACTGGCCGTCGGACGGGTGCAGCCGATACCAGCGCGCCCACGCTCCGAACAGCCACCAGGTGCCGTCGGGCAGGACGAGGACGCGTCCGCCGATGGCGTGCTGGCGCTGCTGCGGAGGCGCCGACGGCCACCACGCGGCGGCCACCATCGCCCTCGTGTCGCGCTCTGCCTCCGCGAACGGATCCTGCCCCGCCTGGGGGCTGGGCGGCGGAGCGCTGCCATAACCCGGTCCCCACACCACGCACGTCATGGTAGTCAGCCGATTGCGGTAGGGGGTCCCCCTGATCATGCGGAACCCGCGTCACCGCAGGTCAGAGCCGCAGCATTCGCCGGAGCCGGACAGCGCGGGCTACTGCCAGGCCGCCTCCCGGTGCAGCGCCGCCTTCGCCATGTAGATCGGCGGGGTCTGCTCCAGGACGAGCCGGTCGTCGTCCCGCAGCTCCCGGACGATCTTCGCCGGCGTCCCGGCGACGAGCACCCCGGACGGGATCTTCTTGCCCGGCGGCACCAGCGCGCCCGCCGCGACCAGCGTGCCCGCGCCGATCCGCGCGCCGTTCAGCACGATCGCGCCGATCCCGATCAGCGACCCGGTCTCGACGTGCGCGCCGTGCACCATCGCCTTGTGGCCGAGGCTGACCCGGTCCTCCAGGACGGCGGGCACTCCCGGATCGCAGTGCAGGCAGCACAGG
Source organism: Actinomadura terrae (assembly GCF_022751215.1). GTDB lineage: Bacteria > Actinomycetota > Actinomycetes > Streptosporangiales > Streptosporangiaceae > Spirillospora > Spirillospora terrae. Next base: position 197,422 of record NZ_JAICDG010000005.1, read on the forward strand.
TCCTGGATGTTGCACTCGTCGCCGACGACGATGTCCTCGTCCTCGCCGCGCAGCACCGAGCCGTACCAGACGCTGGACGCGCGGCCCAGCGTCACGCGGCCCACCACGACCGCGCCGGGCGCGACCCACGCGTCCGGATGGATCTTCGGTCGGTCCTCACCCAACGCACCTACGTAGTTCATGCGCCGATGCTAGGACGGCAGCGCGGCGTCCCGCCCCGCCGGGTCAGCGGCCCCCCCGGGTCGGCTCGCGAGGTTCGGGCACCCGGACTCCGCGCCACAGGCGCCGGGATAGCGCGAATTTTCCTGACTTTGGATAGTTTGTCCGCCCACACGGATGAAGAAAGCGATGAAGAAACCGCAGCGAGAAGCGCGTTCCGGTTGCGCGAAAGGGGTGCACCGGACAAGAGTCGTCCTGACGTTTCTAATGTGGGCCCGCTCACAGGCGGGTGAGGATCGCATCCGACCCTGACGGGGTGATGACCCCCGCCAACGACCCCCCAAGGCACCATGAGCAACGAAGCCGAAATCCTGCCGAACCTCCTCCAAGAAGAGTCCTTCGAGATCGTCATGCGCGGCTACAACCGCCGCCAGGTCGACGACTACATCGCCCGCGCCCAGCAGAAGCACCGCGAGCTGGAGGCGCGGCTCGCCCGCGCCCAGGACGACGCCGAGCGCATCCGCCGCGAGATGGCCGAGGTCAGGGAGGCACGCAAGCCGACCGGGGACGACCTGAGCGACCGGCTCCGGCAGATCATCAACCTCGCCGAGGACGAGGCCAGCGACAAGGTCGCCGAGGCCGAGGCGGCGGGCGCGGAGATCCGCGCGGACGCCGAGGCGGAGTCCAAGCGCATCATCGACGACGCGCGCTCGCACGCCGAGAAGAACCTGGCCCAGGCCCAGGAGAAGGCCGAGAGCGTGCTCGCCTCCGCCAAGAAGGAGTCCGACAGCGTCCTGTCGGCCGCCAAGCAGGAGGCGGAGCAGACGGTGACCAGCGCCCGGATCGAGGCCGAGCGCACGCTCACCGCGTCCGAGCGCCGCGCCAGCGTGATCAACGAGGGCGCGACGCAGCGGCTGACCTCGCTCACCAAGAACCACACGCAGGCGCTCCAGCGGCTCACCGAGATCAGCGAGACCCTGCACCGGCTGCTGACCGCCGAGAACGAGGCGGGCCCGCTGGAGAAGATGGTCGAGGACGCCGTCCGGCAGGTGCCGCCGCGCAAGCAGCCGACCCCCGCGGCGAGCGCTTCCGTCTCGACGCCGAAGCCCGTGAGCGTCGCCCCGGCGGCGTCCGCGACCCCGGCGACGCCCGCGACGCCTGCCGCACCGGCCAAGCCCGCTTCGGCACCGTCCGCGGCCAAGCCGCCGTCCCCGGCGACGCCGCTGCCGTCCGGGGCGTCCGCGGCGTCCGGGCCGTCGCTGAGCAAGGCCGACCCGGAGCCGCCGTCCGCCGACGGCCCGGCCCCGCAGATCCCGCCGCAGGCCCCGCGCTCGCCGCAGGCGTCGCGTCCGGTGGAGGACGACGGCCCCGGCCCGGTCTCGCCGCGCGGCCCCGCCGGTGGTCCCTCCGACCTCGGCTGACCGCGCGTCCGTTCATACGCGCACGGGCGGCGCGTCCCGGCCTCGGCCGTGGGCGCGCCGCCCGCCGCGTTCCGGCGGTTCGGGGGTCTCGTAGGATCTCGGGGTGAGCAAGAAGACCGCCGCGCACGCCGACCGCCGGGGACGGCGCCGCGGAACCCCCCGCCCGATCAGGCTCCTCGGGGACCCCGTCCTGCGCACCGGATGCGACCCCGTGACGAGGTTCGACGAGTCCCTGGAACGCCTGATCGACGACATGTTCATCACCATGTACGACGAGGACGGCGCGGGCGTCGCCGCCAACCAGGTCGGCGCCCCGCTCCGCGCGTTCGTCTACGACTGCAAGGACGACCGCGACCGCCGCCATGTCGGTCACGTCGTCAACCCGGTGCTGGTCGCCGCCGACGGCGAGACGCTCGTCGAGCGCGAGGGCTGCCTGTCGCTGCCCGGCATGAACTTCGAGACCCCCCGCTTCTCCCACGCTGTCGTCGAGGGCGTGGACGTGAAGGGCCGTCCCGTCCGCGTCGAGGGGACCGGCTACTTCGCCCGCTGCCTCCAGCATGAGTGCGGCCATCTCGACGGCAAGGTCTACGTCGACGTCCTGTCCGGCGACGCGCGCCGCGAGGCGATGCGCGCGATCCGCGCCCTCAACCGCTGAAGGCCCCTCGAAAGGGGGCATGCTAGGCACGCGGACGGGTGACGTTCAGGTCGCTTTCAGGTTCGGATGGCACCCTCTGCCATGATTGGTGGAGGGGGACCACGTGTCACTGGTTGAACGGACGGCGAACGGCGGCGGCAGGGCGGCCGAGGCGACGCTGCTCGTCGTCGAGGACGAACCGAACATCCTGGAACTGCTCTCGGGGAGCCTGCGCTTCACCGGCTTCGAGGTCGTCACCGCGACCAACGGCGCCGACGCCGTGCAGGCCGCGCGGCGGCACCGGCCCGACCTGATCGTGCTGGACGTGATGCTGCCCGACATCGACGGGTTCGACGTCGCGCGGCGGCTGCGCTCGGGCGGCGACCACACGCCGGTGCTGTTCCTCACCGCGCGCGACGCCGTCCAGGACCGCGTCAAGGGCCTGACGATCGGCGGCGACGACTACGTCACCAAGCCGTTCAGCCTGGAGGAGGTCATCGCCCGCATCCGCGCCGTGCTGCGCCGGTTCCGGGGCGGGGTGGCCGAGGCGACGCCGCGGATGGTCTTCGCCGACGTCGAGCTCGACGAGGACAGCCACGAGGTCTGGCGCGACGGCCGGCCCGTCCAGCTCTCGCCGACCGAGTTCAAGCTGCTGCGCTACTTCATGGCGAACGCGGGCCGCGTGCTGTCCAAGGCGCAGATCCTCGACCACGTGTGGAACTACGACTTCAGGGGCGACGCGGGGATCGTCGAGTCGTATGTGTCCGCGCTGCGCCGCAAGGTCGACAACGTCGAGCCGCGGCTGATCCACACCCTGCGCGGCGTGGGATACGTGCTGCGCGAGCCCCCCGCCCAGGGCTGATGGCCACCCGGGCCCCGGCTCTCGGCCCCGCCGGTTCCGCCGGTTCCGCCGGTTCCGTTGCGGCGCCGCCCGCGTGGCGGCTCGGTTCCTTCTGGGGGCGGACGCCGCTGCGGGTGAAGCTGGTCGCGGGGATGCTCGTCCTCGTCACGCTCGGGATGACCGCGATGAGCGCGGCGAGCACGTCGGTGCTGCGCGAGTACCTGGTGACGCGCGCCGACGACCAGTTGAAGGGCTGGGTGCAGCGCGCGCTCACGCAGGTCGTCCCGCAGCTGGAGGCCGGGCGCGCGCAGATCGACGTCCGCATTCCGAGCGAGATGAACGTCCAGATCCGCGACGACGCCGGACGGCCCGTCCAGCAGAACAGCCCGTGGGGCGTGCAGGGCTACCCGAAGCTGCCGGCGAACCTCGGCCGGCACCTCTACGAGCCGTTCACGGTGAGCGGCGGCGGCCCCGGCTCGCCGTGGCGGGTGCTCGCCGAGCCGATCCCCGGCGGCGGCGTGATCATCCTCGGGCTCAGCATGGACGAGATCGAGCGCACGGTCGGGCGGCTCGTCGCGATCGACGTGATCGTGGGCCTGCTCGTGCTCGCGGTGCTGGTCGTCCTCGGCGTGTGGGTGGTGCGGGCCGCGCTGCGCCCGCTCGCCGCCGTGGAGGAGACGGCCGGGGCGATCGCGGCGGGAGACCTGTCCAGACGTGTGCCCGAGGGCGATCCGGCGACCGAGATGGGACGCCTCGGCCGCTCGCTGAACGTGATGCTCAGCCAGATCGAGTCGGCGTTCGGCGCGCGCGCCCAGTCCGAGGCCGCCGCGCGCCGCTCGGAGGACGCGGCGCGCCACTCCGAGGAGCGCATGCGCCGCTTCGTCGCCGACGCGGGCCACGAGCTGCGCACCCCGCTCACCGCGATCCGCGGCTTCGCCGAGTTCTACCGGCAGGGCGCGGCGCGGGACCCGGCCGACATCGCCCGGCTGATCGGGCGCATCGAGGAGACCGCGTCCCGGATGGGCCTGCTCGTCGAGGACCTGCTGCTGCTCGCCCGCCTCGACCGCGAGCGCCCGATCGAGCGCCGCCCGGTCGACCTGCTCGCCGTCGCGGCCGACTCCGTCCAGGAGGCGCGGGTGCTCGCGCCCGCGCGGACCGTCGAGCTGTCGGTCGAGGGCGGCATGGCCTACCAGGTGCGCGGGGACGAGCCGCGCCTGCGGCAGGTGCTCGGCAACCTGCTGACCAACGCGATCCGGCACACCCCGGCGGGCACGCCGATCGAGGTGCGGCTGTCGCCGGGCACGCTGCGCGGCGCGCCCGCCGCGATCGTCGAGGTCGCCGACGAGGGCCCCGGCCTCTCCCCCGAGCAGGCCGAGCGCGTCTTCGAGCGGTTCTACCGCGCCGACCCGGCCCGCTCCCGGGAGGACGGCGGCACCGGCCTCGGCCTCGCGATCGTCGCCGCGCTGGTCGCCGCGCACAACGGGCTGGTGGAGGCCGACTCCACCCCGGGCGAGGGCGCGGTGTTCCGGGTCGTCCTCCCCCTCGACCCGGACTGATCCTTTTCCCGGACGGCGTTCAGGCTCCTTTCAGGAACGTGCGCTTGGGTGGGGATCACAGGGCGCGTCCCGATCCCGGCGGGACCGGGGGACTCGCGCCCTGGCCAACGTCAGGGCACCGTGGCCGAGGGGATGCACGCCGCACACCCCCTCGGCCACGGTTTTTTGTGACCTGTCGCCGTTCAGCACACTTTCAGGTTGGCTCCAGGCGGGTTGCAGGCCCGGGGCGCAGGCTCATGGTCAAGAGACAGGGGGAAGACATGAGCGCCGACCAACCGCGGCAGCCTTGGGAGCCGCAACGACCGGACACCGCTCCGCACGGCCCGACCTGGCAGCCGCCCGGTGGCCCCGGAGCGTCGTCCCACCAGCAAGGCCCGACCGACCCGTCCATCCACCCCGCCCCGCCCGCCGCGCACGCCGCACCCCCGCCGCGCGGCCCGCAGGGAGCGCCGCCCTACCACGGCGGCCCGCTTTTCCCGCCCTACCAGACCGTCACCGACCCCATCGCGCCGCAGCCGCGCGGGCTGTGGACGGCCCGCCGCAAGCTCGCCGCGTTCGGCGCCGCCGCGCTGATCGCCGTGGGCGCGGGCGGCACCGGAGCGGCCCTGGCGATGGCCGTGACGGACGGCACGAGCGCCTCCTCCAGCCCCACGGCCGTCGCCGGGGCCTCCACGAAGCTGGGCACGATCGCGCAGGTCGCCAAGGCCGTCCAGCCGAGCGTCGTGTCGATCCAGGCGCAGACCGCGCGCGGCACCTCCGGCGGCTCCGGCGTGATCCTGCGCCCGGACGGCACGATCATGACGAACGCGCACGTCGTGTCCGGCGCCCGCCAGGCACAGGTCAAGCTCAGCGACGGGCGCACCGCCAACGCCCGCGTGCTCGGCGCCGACACCCGCAACGACATCGCCGTGATCAAGGCCGAGGGCCTGTCCGGCCTGAAGCCCGCCACGCTCGGCGACAGCGCGGCGCTCGCGGTCGGCGACCAGGTCCTCGCCGTCGGCAGCCCGCTCGGCCTGGACGGCTCGGTCACCTCCGGCATCGTCAGCGCGCTCGGCCGCCAGATCCAGGAGGGCGACTCCGGCGGCGAGCAGAACCTGCCGCCCGGTATGCGCGGGCAGCTCTCCCAGCAGCAGCAGACCGTGATCGAGAACGCGATCCAGACCGACGCCGCGATCAACCCCGGCAACTCCGGCGGCGCGCTCGTCAACGCGGCCGGGCAGGTGATCGGCGTCAACACCGCCATCGCCACCTCCGGCGGCAGCGGCGGCAACATCGGCGTCGGCTTCGCGATCCCGTCCAACACCGCCAAGCGGGTCGCCCAGCAGATCATGGACGCCCCTCAGACCTGACCTGAGGACGACCCGTCCGTTCGTGCTCTGGGGGGAGCGGGAGGACGGACGGCCGTCCCTGGGTCACAGGGGCCCCTCCCCGGGCCGGGGGTGGGGCCCGAGAACGGCCGCGTGTCTTGGGGACACGCGGCCGTTCTCGCATTCCCGGCCGGAAAACCGAACGACAATCCCCCGCCCGTCCGGGGATAATCGACGACATGTCCGAGGAGCTGCACATCCGCGGCTCGGTCTCCGTGCCGGAGTCCGAGCTGCGCTGGCGCTTCTCCCGGTCCTCCGGCCCCGGCGGGCAGCACGTCAACACCAGCGCCACCGCCGCCGAACTCTCCTACGACGTCGCCGCCTCGTCCCTGCCCGAGCCCTACAAGACCCGCGCCCTGGAACGGCTCGCCGGACGCCTCGTCCGCGGCGTCCTCACGATCCGCGCCGAGGAGTTCCGCTCCCAACTCCGCAACCGCGACGCCGCCCGCGCCCGCCTCGCCGCGATCCTCGCCGAGGCCACCGCCCCGCCGCCGAAGAAGCGCGTCCCCAAGAAGATCCCGCGCGGCATCAACGAACGCCGCCTGGAGAACAAGAAGCGCCGCTCCAACGTCAAACGCTCCCGCTCCCGCCGCTGGGACTAGCGGGGGTGCCCCAAGCCGCCGCGCGTTCGGCCGCGGGCTGCGCGCCCGCCGCCCCTTTGTCGGACGGCTCGGTGGGGCGTGTCGCCCTGATCAGGAGCGCGAGGGCGGCGAAGACCACGGCGGAGATGGCGCCGGTCACGTGCAACCCGCTGGTGAACGCGTCGTGGGCGGTGCGCAGCAGCGCCTCGCCCTGGACGCCCGGCAGGTCGCGGGCGACGGCGTCCGCGCCCGCGAGCGTCTGGCGCGCGGCGTCCGGCGCGTCCGCCATCCGCGAGCGGTAGACGGCGGCGCCGACCACCCCGAGCACCGCCATGCCCAGCGACGAGCCGAAGTAGTTGCTGGTCTCCGACATCGCCGCCGCCGCACCGGCGCGCTGCGGCGGCACCGAGCCGACGACGAGGCCGGTGCCGAGCGCGAACAGCGGACCGGTGCCGAGCGCGAGCACGGCGACCCCGGCGATCAGCCACGGGAGGCCGTCCGTGCCGTCCACCCGCGTCACCAGGACGCAGCCGACGACCGACAGGCACAGCCCGGCGGCGATCGCCGAGGCCGGACGCATGCGCCGCGCCAGCAGGGGCGCGGTCATCGTCCCCGCCGCGACGCCCAGCCCCATCGGCGCGAACAGCACCGCCGACGCCAGCGGCGAGTGCCCCAGGACGCCCTGGAGGTACTGCGTGGCCATCAGCCCCGTCCCGGCCATGGCGACCCCCGCGAACACCAGCCCGACCAGGACGGCGGCGAACGAACGGTTCCGCAGCAGCCGCAGATCCAGCAGCGGCTCGCTGAGCGCGAGCTGCCGCCGGACGAAGACGACACCCACCACCACACCGCCGACGATCGCCGCGACCGGGACGAGCGTCCCGTCCGAGGCGTCGACGGCGAGCCGCTTGAGCCCGTACACCGCGGGCAGCACGGCCGCCAGCGACAGCCCGACGCTGAGCAGGTCGAGGCGTCCGCGCGCCGGGCTGCGGAACTCGGGCAGCAGCACCGGCCCCAGCACCAGCAGCGCGACCATGACCGGCACCGCGACCAGGAACACCGACCCCCACCAGAACCACCGCAGCAGCAGCCCCGCCAGGACGGGCCCGAGCGCGCCCCCGGCGAACTGGCAGGTCGCCCAGATCGCGATCGCCCGGCCGCGCCGCCGGTCGTCCGGGAACATGTTGGTGATCAGCGCGAGCGTCGAGGGCATCAGCGTCGCGCCCGCGACCCCGAGCAGTGCCCGCGCGGCGATCAGCATCTGCGGGTTCACCGAATATGCCGAGACCACCGAAAGAATCGCGAACGCCGTGCCGCCGACGAGCAGCAACCGGCGGCGTCCGATCCGGTCGCCGAGCGTCCCCATCGTGATCACGAACCCGGCCATCAGGAACCCGTAGCCGTCCGTGATCCACAACTGCTCGGTGCCGCTCGCGCCGAGGTCCTCGCTGATCTGCGGCAACGCGAGGAACAGCGCCGTGATGTCCATCGCGACCAGCAGGGTCGGCAGGACGAGCACCGCCAATCCGAGCCACGCGCGCCGGGGCGCGATCTCCTGTGCCATGCCGGTCTCCTCTTCTCAGGGGCCACATCCATGACTTGGTCGGAGCCGAGCACCGGATCTCGACAACGCCTTGACGTGAAGATCGCGTCAGGATCTCCTTGACGCATGAGCGAATCCGCCGAGTTGAACCGCGCGTCCCGGATCCGGGTGGCGCTGTGCGAGGCCGCCGCCCAACTGGCCGACCGCGCCGCCGTCCTCGTCCGCACCGGGGCCGACGGGCTCCCGGGCGACCTCACCGACGAGGCGCGGCAACTGGTCGCGCAGGCCGAGCAGGTCATGGAGCTGGCGGTGCTGTGCGACCGCAGGCGCGGCGCGCCGTGGGCGGCCATCGGCGAGGCCCTCGGCGACGTCTCGAAGCAGACCGCGCACGAACGCTACGCCGAGGCCGACCGGCGCCTCGACCAAGCCCTCATCGAGCACTGGCTGACCGGCGAATCCCCGGCCGCCGACCTGCCGCCCGGCGCCGACGCGGCCGTCCGCACCCTCGTCCGGCTGGACGAGTGGGCCGCGACCCGCGTCCGTCTCGGCGTCGTCGACGAGGACCTTGAACACCAGGTGACCTCCGGCCTCGCCCCGATGACGACCGCCGAGCACGGCGCCCTGCTCACCGCCGCCGAGGCCCTGATCGGCACGACCACCGACACCGTCCGCCGCCACGCCTTGGAGGAGGGCTACGCCAACCGCGCCATCCAGTGGCACGAACGCCTGATCGCGGACGAACTCGCCACCCCCGGCAGCACCGGAACCCCGGTAGAAGAACTCCGCGCCCGCCTAACCGAAGCCCGCACCCGCCTAAGAAACCTCTAACCCTCAATCAGCGCGTAACAAGCGCTGTCCGCCCCACTGATCAAAGCCCAGTACCGATCCCCGAACGACCAGTGCCACCATTCGGTCGGATAGTTCACCAGCCCCACGGACTCCAACGCTCCCCCGAGGACCCCGCGCAATTCACGAGCCCCCGCACTGATCCCACCGGAAGCCGTGTAACACCTGCCGCCGCTCTCCTCCGGCGAGGCGTTCATGGGCGTCCCCAGATCGAGCTCGTTACCCTCACCATCGACGAGCGTCAGATCCACCGCCGCCCCCGCGCTGTGCGGCGCGATCTCGACCGGCGAGACGAAACGGCTCGCCGCCGACCGGACCTGCTCCTCCGTCCAGTCGCCGTGCTCGACGCGGAGGCCCCTGGCGTACTCGTCGAAATACCGACGCTGAAGCGCCAGGGGCCGATACCCCTCGACCACGAGGAACCGCATACCCGTCGGCAGGGCCGCCTCCGCCCGACGAAGCCGTTCAAGGACGCCCTGGCGCAAGGAGAAGTAGCCGTCGGAATCGTCCTGCAAACGCCGATCCACGAGCAGGAACTCCCGCGCATCGACAAGCGGCTCCCCGCACTCACGCACCGGCACCCCCGCGACCCTGGCGTCGGCCATCAAGACAATCTCGCTCACTCCCCGATCATCCCTCAGCCGTCACCACCGCGAGAATCCGATCCCTGAGCAGCCGCCCCACCAACTCGGCCCCCTCCCCGGCGTCCCCGCACGGACACAGGTATTCCCGCTCGCCCCGCCGCGCCTCGTAATAGACCCACCCCTCTCCGGGAACGGCCCGCGCACTCACCACGACCCCCAGGTTCTCGACCCGACACGGGTAGACCCAGAGCAACGGCACGGCGAACCCCTTCATCCGGTAGAGCCGGACGAAATGCCACCCCCTTGCCCCGAGCGCGACGACGAGCCCGTCCAGGAAGCGCACGGCGACCATGCGCCTCCACCGCGGCACGAACCAATTCACTCCAGCGCGCCATTCAGCGCCGCGCATACCCACTTGCCCCGCGGCCAGGTGCTCTCCACCCAGTACCGCCGGGTGAGGCTCTCCACAATGGAGAGCCCCCACCCGCCGTTGTCGTCGAAGTTCTCCTCGCGCAGATCCAGCGTCTCCAACGAGACCTCGACGCGCCGCGCCACGGGCCACGCGTCGCACCCGTCCCACACCGAGAGGCGCACCTCCCCGGCCCCGATCCCGGCATGCACTTTGATCACGTCCCGCAGCCCGGAGGCCCCGACCGCGTTCGCCGCGAGCTCCCCCACGACGAGCGCCGCGTCCGCCACCAGGAATGGCAGACCCCATTCCCGCATTACCCCGGCCACCAGCACCCGCGCCCGACCCGCGGCCACCGGCGAAGCCAGCATTCGCCACGAAACACCCGATTTCTGCTGAATGACACTCACGTCCACCACGCTCCTCTCGAATCTCGGTGAACCAATCCACAGAATGAGCCGCATGGAGCGTGACCGCATGCCTACAGTGAAGATCTGAAAGTAGATGACAGAGAGGCCGCCCCCCATGGCGATCAAACCGTCACCCGACCCCCGCAACAGCATGTGGGACTTCATCGCCTACTACCTGCGCGTATGGCGCAGGATGATGCAAGGTCACGGGCCCAGGATCACCGAGATCCTAAAGATCAGCGAGGCAACACTTTCACGGCTGGAACACAACCAGCGGCGCCTCAGCGGGGACGAAGCCACAAAGATCGACAAGGCCTGGGGAACAGGAGGCGTTTTCGGACTTCTCGTCTGGTACGCATCCATCGGCCACGACCCGCAATGGTTCGCCCAATATCTACACCTAGAGCGCGTTGCCGAAATTATCAGTACCTTCGAGGCACAGGTGATCCCCGGACTGCTCCAGACGGAGGAGTACGCCCGATCTCTCCTGATCGCGGGAGACGCGACGAGGGCCGACGCCCTACTTCGCGCTCGCATAGAACGCCAGATGGTCCTGACCAGGGACCCCGCGCCCCATCTCTCGATTGTGATGTCCCAGAACGCCCTTGAGTGGCCGGTGGGGAGTCCCGCCATCATGCGGGAGCAGATCGAGCGGGTCCTGGAAGCGTCGACACAACCGAACTTCGTCGTCCGAGTGGTCCCAAGGACGTGGGCGACCGGCGCCTACCCCGGCCTGGATGGCAGCTTCACCCGCATGACCGGCGAGTTCGGCGATGTGGTTTACACCGAATCACCTGAGGGGGGACGCTTGGTCTCGACACCCGCCGAACTGAGGGCCTTCGCCGTAAGGTACGACCGCATCAGCGCCAAGGCACTACCAGAGGAACCCTCGCGGGAGCTGATCAAGCACGTGTTGGAGGAATACCATGGCTAACCTTGTCTGGCGCAAGTCCAGCCACAGCGGCACCCAGGAGGGCAACTGCGTCGAGGTCGTAGAACTACCGCAAGGCGTCGGCATCCGCGACAGCAAGAACCCCAACCAGGGCCACCTCACCCTCGCCCCCCAAGCCTTCGCCACCCTCCTCACCCAAGCCAAGCGCGGCGACCTCACACCATGACCGCTCCTGTCTGGCGCAAGTCCAGCCACAGCGGCACCGGTGACCAGAGTGTCTGCGTCGAGGTCGCGAGCCTGCACCCTCAAGTGGGCGTGCGCGACAGCGAGAACCCCGACGAAGGTCACCTGGTTCTCTCCCCCCAAGCCTTCGCCAGCCTCCTCAGCCAAGCGAAGCGTGGCGATCTCAGCCTCTGACTCTCACACCCAACAAGCCCCGGCCCACCCGCCGGGGCTTGTTCGTGACAACGGCACCAGTCCTCACTTCCCTTCGCGCCATATCTCCCCGGTCCGTGGTGTCGCGTGTGGGCCGGGGGTGCGGAAGGTAGCCCTCACTGTTCCGTCGGATGCCGCTCTCCATCTCCTGATGTAACTTCTAGTAGTCATATGGATTCAAGGAGTAGCTATTATGAAAGGTGTTCGGCCGCTTCGCTTGCCGAAGACGTTGGGGGGCACCGCATATCTTCGTGCCGGGCTTCGGCTGCTGCGAGAAGAGTTCGGTTGGTGAGGTCCGGGCTCTTGTCGCTTGGACGGGGCCTCGACGCGTAGGTACGGGCCTCCGGGGGCGAGGCCTTTGTGCGTTCGCCTCGATCAGGGCCGTGGTCGGCATTGGCGCAGAACTGGAAACATCACTGTCCGAGCGCGTCCGGTGTGACACTCATAGGTGCGCGGCGGCGCCCTCGCGGCGTTCGCGTCCAGACGCCGGGTGCCGGTGAGGTCCGTCTAGCCGAAGTTAGTCCCCGTCACACAGGGCTACAAGAACCGGAGGTACGGGGCGCTTCTCACCGGGTGGTCATGGGATTCTCACCGCCTGGGTCATAGCGCGTCTGGGCGGGCGGGAAGTGATCTTCTTGATCGAGAACGCGCAGAACAGGAGAGGGAGCGATGGTGCGGACGAACCCCGAGCGTCGGGAGGCCCTGCTGGACGCGGCGATCGAGCTACTCGCCCAGCGCGGCGCCCGCGGGGTCACCTACCGCGCGCTGGACACCCAGGCCGGGGTCCCCACCGGCACGTCCCTGCACTATTTCCGCAACCGCGAAGAGCTGCTCAAACAGCTCGCCTACCGGGTGCTGAAACGCTACAAACAGCGGGAGGGCCGGAACCGGCCCACAGTGGCCGACCCGCTCGACCGCGAGGCCCTCACCACGTTGTTCCAGCGAAGCGTCCGCCAGGCCATCGCCGACTCCACGCTCCAGACGGCCTCGATCGAACTGGCCCTGGAGGCGTCCCGCAGCCCCGACCTGCAACCGATCATGGTCGAGATGACCCGCACCGGGCTCAGCGAGGACTTCACCGACCTGGCCGCCCGACAGGGCCCGAACGGCACCAACGACCTCACCATGCTCTACATGGCCCTGCACTCGCTGGTCACCCACATGGTGCTCATCCCAGGCGCCTTGCCTGTAACCGACATCGACGAACTCGTCGCCCATTTCATCCACCGCTTGATCCCGGAGCAGGAGCCCGACGCGTCCTGACGTCACCATCACCGTCGGAGGCACCGCCGCGGGTGGACCCCAGGTTCCGCGCACCCGACCTCACCGTTGCAGACGGAGCCGGCCCCGGGGGTCGAGCGGGCGGCGCTTGCGCGCTCGGGGCCGGCCTCCGCGCAGGGGTGGCGCCGCGGTGCTCTGGGGAGAGCAGAGCACCGCGGCGTCGGGGAGGGTGGCTGGGGTCAGTGCTGCTCTACCGCGGTCAGGCGACCTGCTCCCAGAGGGCCGGGACGGCGGCGGGGGTCCAGCCCGGCTGGGCGGTGTGGGGCTGGAGGCAGCGGTACTTCACGCCCTCGAAGGTGACGACGTCACCGGCCTTGTAGGCGGTGCCGGCGGCCCAGGAGGTGTCGCCCGGGTTGCCGGGGCCGGGGCCGGGGTCGCCGGGGCCGGAGCGCTCACCGACCTTGACGCCGGCCCACGCGTCGGCGGTCGCCTTGTACTCGGGGCTGTCCGCGCCGTACAGCTTGGAGGCCGCCGCGAGCGTGCCGCGCCGCGCGTCCTTGTAGTCGGTGTTCGCGCGGAACTCCTCGGTGAGGGCCTTGTACCAGATGGCCGTGGCCTTCTCGCGGCCGATGCCGGTGACCGGCTTGTTGTCGGCGGTCGGGGAGTTGTAGCTGACGCCGTTGATGACCTTCGACCCGCTGCCCTCGGAGAGCAGGTAGTAGAAGTGGTTGGCGATGCCGGAGGAGTAGTGGACGTCCACGCCGCCCGCGTTCGGCCCCCAGTTGTCCAGCGACGAGCCGTCCTTGCTCGGACGGTCCATGTACCGCAGCGGCGCCCCGTTGCCGGAGATGTTGATCTTCTCGCCGATGAGGTAGTCGCCGACGTCGCTGGAGTTGTTCGCCCAGAACTCGATGGCCGTGGCCATGATGTCGGACGTGGCCTCGTTCAGCCCGCCGGACTCGCCCTCGTAGATGAGGCCCGCCGTGTTGGCGGTCACGCCGTGGGTCATCTCGTGGCCCGCGACGTCCAGCTCGGTCAGCGGCTTGCTGTTGCCCTGGCCGTCGCCGTAGGTCATGCAGAAGCAGCTGTCCTCCCAGAAGGCGTTGACGTAACTTCTGCCGTAGTGGACGCGGGAGTACGCGCCGACGCCGTCGCCGCGGATGCCCGCGCGGCCGAAGACGGTCTTGTAGAAGTCCCAGGTCTCGCCCGCGCCGTAGGCGGCGTCCACGGCGGCGGTCTGGGCGTTGCTCGGCGTGCCGTCGCCCCACTGGTCGTCGGCGTCGGTGAACAGCGTGCCCCGGCCGGAGGTGCCGCCGTTCAGGTTGGTCGTGTCGTGGTTGCCGCGACCGGTGTCGCGCAGGGAGTAGCTGCCCCCGGAGCCGCTCGTGCCGAGCTGCACCGTGCCGGAGTACTGGCTGCGGCCGGTGCCGGTCTGCACGCCCTGCCACTGGACGATCTTCTTGCCGGTGGTGGCGTCGGTGATGACGTGCAGGCGGTTCGGCGTGCCGTCCTGCTGCGTCCCGCCGGTGACGGTCTCCCAGGCCAGGACGGCCTCGCCGTCGCGTCCCATCCACACGACCTTGCGCGGCGCGACGCTGCCCTCGGCCTTCGGCGTGGCGGGCCTGGTGGAGGCCAGCGCCGACGGGGCGGTGTTCAGCTTCAGCTGGTGGGTGTCGGCCCGCGAGACGCGCTCCAGCTTGCCGGACGCGGCGCGGTGCACGATGAGGTCGCCGCCGATGACGGGCAGGCCGTCGTAGGTGCGCGTGTAGTGGGTGTGGGTGGTGCCGTCCTGGTCCTTGACGACGGTCTTGGTCTGGAGCGCGACCTTGTCGCCCAGGTTCAGCTCGGACGCGGTCGCGCCCTGCTGGGCCTGCGCCTTGCCGATGAGCGCCTTGTACTCCTGGGGGCTCACCTTGGCGGGCAGCTGGCCGGAGCCGGCGGGGGGCTTGGCGGGGGTGGCGGAGGCGGGTGCCGCCTGCATGCCGAGCGCCGCCATGGCGGCGACGGCGACCAGCGCACTGCTCGTGCTGACGCGCCGGCGAGCGCGTCGGGGGTTAATGGATGTCACGCGGAACTCCTTGTCTGACGACCGTCTCCGGGAAGGACGGCCGAGGGGGGAGCGTTCCAGGGCGCTGGTGGGTACCCGGGAACTCCGGAGTCGTAGGGGTGGTTGACGGGGGAACAATCCCACGCATTTGGGTGCATGTCACCGGAAAGTTGGACGCTGGACGCATCCGTAGGGACATCGGTTCCAGCGCAAGGGAAATCCCTACGCGGGTGAGGGTCTAACGAGGGGTCCTAACCGATAGGAAGGTTTCCTATCGGATGGAAACGCCCTAGCCGGAAGGGGTACGGGCGGTCGGCGCCGAACCGGGGACAGTCCCGGCTTCGGACGGCCGCCAAGCAACCCCTCGGCGCCGCCGCGAGCGCACGGGCGGTCACGCGGCGCGCTCGCCAGCGTATCGAGACGATCATCCGAATCGGTCGGCGGGGCCGCTCGGCGAGACGTTCACCCGCGCCGCTCCGCGCAGCCGGTTGACGAGACCTGTCGGCGCAACTGGTCGGCGAGGCCGGTTGGCGAGGGGAAGGGGTGGTCCGGCGTGGGGGCGGGAGGGGTGGGTCAGCCGGGGAGGGAGGCGCCGGGGCCGTCCAGGCCGCCGCTCAGGAAGGAGCCCAGCTGCGCGCGGGAGCGGATGCCGAGCTTGCGGTAGATGCGGGTGAGCGACGCCTCGACGGTCTTCACGCTGAGGAACAGCCGGTTCGCGACCTGCTGGTTGGTGGCGCCCTGGCCGACCAGCAGCGCGATCCGCTGCTCGCCCTCGGTCAGGGACGCGCGGGCCGTCGCGCCGAGCGGGTCCGCTCCGTCCCGCAGGCCCATGTCCAGGCGGACGAGCCGGTGCCGCGCCTGCTCGGCCCAGGGGCGCGCGCCGCAGCGCAGGAAGATCTCCAGCGCGTCGGACGCGGCGTGGCGCGCGGGCCCGGCACGCCGTCTTCGGCGTTCGATGCGGGCCTGTTCGAGCAGGCAGTGCCCGACTTCGAGGGGCTGGCCGAGCCGTTCGAACAGCGCGGCGGCCTTCAGCAGGTGCGCGACCGCCGCGTCGTGCTCGCCGCGGGCGGCGAGGACGGCGGCCTCGGCGCGGTCGAGCCGCCCGGTGACGCCGATGCCGCGGGCGCGGTCGCCGACGGCGGCGCGGGTCGCGCTGATGACGCCCTCGGCCAGCTCGACGTCGCCGAGCTGCGCGAGCCCTTGGGCGAGGTCGCCGTGCCAGCGCAGCACCAGCGGGGACGGGACGCCGCGTCCCTCGCCGAGCGCGTCGATGCGCCACAGCGTGTCGACGCCCGCGCGGATGTCGCCGCCGCGCATCTGGGCGAGGCCGAGCACGTGCAGCAGGCGGCTCTGGAAGATGACGTCGTTCTCCTGCTCGGACGCCCGCAGCCCGCGTTCGGCCAGCGCGATCGCGCGGCGGATGCTGCCGCCCGCGAGTTCGGCGAGCGCCCCGTGGTACCAGGCCGGGCCGGGGCTGAGCGCCGCCTCCTCGGTGATGCGCATGGCGCGGTCGGCGAAGTCGAGGGCCTCGCGGCAGCGTCCCGTCCGGACGGCGACCTCGGACAGGTTGCGCAGTACGTGCACGACCTCCTCGCCCGATCCGCGCTCGACCAGGGCCAGCATTCGCAGGAGTTCGTCGCGGGCCTCTGACAGGCGGTCCTCGACGACGGCGCAGTACGCCGCGATGTAGCGGGGCGTGGTGTGCATCTGGCCGTCGAGGGGAAGTTCCGGAAGCCGCCGGGCGCGCCTGAGGTCGCTGGCGTAGTCGCCGCGTCCCTCGATCAGGGAGATGTTCGCCCGGACGGCCAGCACCTTCGCTTCCAACGCGGTGTCGCCGGTCTCCCGCGCGTGCGCGAGCGCGCCGTTCGCCTCGTGTTCGGCGCGTTCGGACGCGCCGTTCAGCAGGGCGCCGAGCGCCATCCGCAGCCGCAGCGGGCCGAGCAGGGAGGGGTCGCCCTCCGCGTCCACGAGGGCGGCGGCGAACACCTCGCCCATCTCGGCGAGCCCCTGCCCGGACAGGTCCAGGATCGCGAGCCTGACCCGCACCCGCTGCGCGCGGGTCGCGTCGGCGGCGAGGACGGCCTCGGCCGAGCGGTGCACGAGGTCGGGCAACCCGCCGTTCGCGCCCGTCTCGGCCGCCGCGACCAGCCATTCCAGCCGCTCGGCGGCGGGCTCGGCGGGCGAGCGGTCGGCGGCGAGCCGGTACAGCTCGGCGGCCATCCGGTGCGAGCCCTGCCGGACGGCCTGCTCGGCGGCCGTGACCAGCGAGTGCGCCAGCTCGGCGTTCGGGCCCGGGTCGGCGAGGGCGCGGTGCCGGGCGCGGCCCGCCGCGTCCGGCACGACGGCAGCGAGCGCGCGGTGCACCCGCGCGAGGTGCGCGGCCTCGGCGGACTCGGCGAGGACGGTGCCGACGGCGGGCGGCGTGAACCGGATCCCGCCGCCCTCGGTGATCAGCAGCCCGAGCACCGCCGCCTGCCGGATCTCGCGCGCGGCGTCGGCGCGTCCGGCGCGGCGCAGCAGGTCGGTGGTCGGACGGATCGCCAGCGCCGCCATCAGCAGCGTCTCGCGCGCCGCCGCCGACAGCCGCGCCAGCCGTTCGACGATCACGGCCTGGACGCGCTGCGGCAGCGGCGCGGGGCGCCAGTGCCGGGGAATCCGGTCGGTGAACGCGCCGCCGAGCGCGAGCGCGAGGAACGGGTTGCCGCCGGAGTCGGAGTGCAGCGTGTTCACCACGCGGACGGGCAGCCCGTAGCTGTCGAACAGCTCGGCCAGCTCGTCGGGCTCCAGCGGTGGGACGGGCAGGTGGAGCGCGTCGGGCGCGGGGCTCCAGGTGGCCCCGGCGGCCTCACCGGCGGCGAAGCCGTCCGGCCAGCGTCCCGCGACGACGGCGCGCACGCCCCGGGCGCCGAGCCGCCGCACCGTGTAGCGGATCGCGTTGACGGACTCGGTGTCGAGCCACTGCGCGTCGTCGACGAGCAGCAGCACCGGACGTTCCTCGACGCACCGCGCGAGCAGCCCGCGGAACGTCAGCCTGCACGCGAGGTGGTCCATGGGAGAACGGTCGGTGGAGGAGCGTCCGACCGGGCCGGTCTCCTCGGGCTCGTCACCGGCGGCCTCCTCGTCGCCTTCGACGGCGGCCTCGCCGGACGCGGCGGAGTGCGGCTCGGGCAGCCCGGTCAGCCGCTCGCGTGGAAGCTGCGCGGTGAGCGTGCCGGGAAGCTGGTCGAGCAGTTCGGCGAGGCCCGAACAGGGCACCCAGCGTTCGGTCTCGGTCCCCGCGACGCGCAGGACGAGTTCGCCCCGGGCGGCGGCCGCCGCTCCGACGGCTTCGAGCAGCGCGGTCTTCCCGATGCCGCTCGGCCCCGTCAGCACGGCGCTGCCGTTCGCGGCGAGGCGCGCCTCCACGGACGTCAGCAGTGCGGATCGACCCACCAGGGACGGTGGTGTTCCCTTCCGGACAGCCGACTGCACGGCCCGAACGTCCATGGCTCGTTCCCTTCAGGAGGAATCCGGCGCCGCGCCGACAATAACCACGAGCCGGGACACTCACAACGCCCCTGACCGGCCCGAGGACCGCCGGTTCGGACGGCGCCGCCCGTCGCCGCAGGTCACCGCGCCGGAGCCGACCGTATACGACCTTGATTCCGTCCCATGACAGTTCGCGCGGGGCACCGCGGGCGCCGCCGAGTCAGGGCCTTTGGGACATCCCTCCACCCGCCCTGGTGCCTTTCCCGGGGCGATCCTGGAAGCAGCAAATCCCGGTGCCGTGCGTGTAAGAGGCGTGAGAACCGTAGCGGCAAAAGCGACGCGCCCTCCCAGCGCGGACGATCCCGGCAAGGACGCCATGAGGGAAAGAACGACGCACACCACGGAGGACGCCGTCGAGGACACCGCCGGCACCTGGCAGCGCGAGAAGGCGCCCGACGCGGCGCGAGCGGCGGCGGAGGAGACGGCACGGGCCGAGACCCGTCTCGCGGAGGCCAAGCTGGCGCTGGTGACGCTGTTCCGCGAGCACCAGCTCAGCCTCACCCGGACCGCCCTGATGATCGTCGGTGACCGGCCCACGGCCGAGGACGTCGTGCAGGACGCCTTCGTCGAGATGCACCGCCGGATCGACCGGATCACCGACCACGACCGGATGCTGCCCTACGTCCGCGCCGCCGTGGTGAACCGGTGCCGGTCGGTGCTGCGCCGCCGCCGGCTCGCGCCGCGGCTGTGGCGGACCTACGAGCCGCCGGTCTGGTCGGCGGAGTCGGCGGCGCTGATCGGCGAGGACCGGGCGGCCGTCTTCCACGCCCTGCGCCGGCTGCCCGAGCGCCAGCGGGAGGCGCTGGTGCTGCGCTACTACCTGGACCTGGACGAGCCCGAGATCGCCGAGGTGATGGGGATCAGCCGGAGCACGGTCCGGTCCGCGACCTCGCGGGCGCTCGCCGCGCTCGCGCGTGACCTGGGGGAGGAATCATGACCGGGACCGAACGGCGCCTGCGGGAGGCCTTCGACTCCGCCGCCGACACCATCGACCCCGACTCGCTGAAGCCGCTGGTCCTGCCCACGCGCGGCCGCGGCTGGCTGGTCCCGTCACTGGTGGCGGGGGCGCTGGCGGTGACGCTGGTCGGCGGCGCCGTCGCCGGCGGGCAGATCTTCCACACCTCCTCGCCGTCGTCCCCGGCGCTCGCGGGCGGGCAGGAACGCCTCATCGCGATCCACAACGGGAGGGCCGTGGTCGAGGACGGCGCCGGACGCGTCATCGCGCGCATCCCCGGCCGCTACGCCGCCGTGGCCGCCGCCGTGCCCGCGTCGCCCGCCCCCTCCCCTTCCGCCTACGTGACGGACGAGGCGTTGAGCAGCATTCCCGCCGCGTCCTCGGCCCCCTCCGCCGGCGCGTACCCTCCGTCCAGCACCATGACCTTCTCGGCCACCCCGGGCCCGGCCGGGAAGCCGGACCCCGTGTCGAGCGACGGGCGCGTGTTCTTCCTGGCCGCGGAGACGAGCACCGACACCTACGCCTTCTTCCGGGTCACGCTGGACGATCCGTCCGTCCCGAAGCCGGTGCCCGGCGGGACGGTGCGGAGCTCCACGATGGCCGGCGGGCCCAACCAGTTCACGGTGAGCGGCGACGGCTCGAAGCTCGCCGTCGTCGGCAACCCCGGCGACCGCGCCGAGGCCGTCGTCGTCGACGTCCGGACCGGTGCCCACCGGACGTGGACCGCCCCCGGCGAGCGCCCCATCACGAGCGCGACCTGGTCCCCGGACAACCGCACGCTCGGGTTCATCTGGCCGGAGAAGGACGGCGAGCCCGGCCTGCGCGCGCTCGACACCGGCGGCGCCTCGTCCGACCTGGCGTCCGCGCGGCTGATCGGCAAGGCCACGCTCCCTTCGAACGCGCTGGTGAACGCCTTCACCTACGACCCGGACGGGCGGACGGTCACGGCGGCGGTCCAGGGTGAGAAGCGGGGCGGCGACGACGCCACCGAGTACACGATGACCCGCCTGGACGCGCGGACGGGCAAGCCGACGGGCTGGAAGGTCGTCCTGCCCACCGACTCCTTCTCGTTCAGGCCCGACACGTCCGGAGGCCACTTCCTCCATGTCATCGACGGCCGGCTCGGCCGCGTGGACGGCGGTGTCTTCTCCTGGGTGACGCGGTACTCCAACTACGAGGACGCCGCCTGGTAGGCGCGGCGGCGGCACATGGACGCCCAGGGCTGGTCGGCCCCGGGCGTCCAGCGCGTGTCGCGGAGGGTTATTCGCCCTTCCAGACCGGCTTGCGCTTCTCGGCGAACGCGGCCGGCCCCTCCTGGGCGTCCTTGGACGCGTAGACGGGCAGCACGACCTCGCCCTGCTTCGCCCACGCCTCCTCCGCCGTCCAGTCGGCGGACTCGACGATGACCCGCTTGGTGGCGGCGAGCGCGAGCGGGGCGTTCTCGGCGACCCGGAGCGCCAGCTCCTTGGCGGTGTCGAGGGCGCCGCCCGGCTCGGCGAGCCGGTTCACAAAGCCCAGCTCGGCCATCCGCTCCGCCGGGTACTTGTCGCCGGTCAGCGCGATCTCCATGGCGATGTGGAACGGGATGCGGCGCGGCAGCCGCAGCAGCGCGCCGCCCGCCGCGACCAGGCCGCGCGTCGGCTCGGGCAGCCCGAACAGCGCGTCCCGCGAGGCGACGACCATGTCGCAGGACAGCGCGACCTCGCAGCCCCCGGCGAGCGCGTAGCCCTCGACGGCGGCGATCAGCGGCTTGGCGGGCGGGCGCTCCACGATGCCGGCGAACCCGCGCCCGTCCACGACGGGGTTGTCGCCGGTCAGGAAGCCCTTGAGGTCCATGCCCGCGCAGAAGGTGCCGCCCGCGCCGGTGATGACGCCGACCGACAGGTCCTTGCGGGAGTCCAGCTCGTCCAGCGCGGCCGCGATGCCCTGCGCCACCGCGCCGTTGACGGCGTTGCGCGCGGCGGGACGGTTGATCGTGATCGTGAGGACGGCGCCGTCCTCCTCGGTGAGAACTTCGGTCATCGCGGGTGCCTCACTTCGGCTGGAAGCGGATGCCGCCGTCGAAGCGGATCGTCTCGCCGTTCATGTAGTCGTTCTCGATGAGCGCCTTGACCAGGTGCGCGAACTCCGACGCGCGGCCCATCCGCTTCGGGAACGGGACGGGCGCGTACAGCTTGGCCTTGAACTCCTCGGCGGCCTCGCCCTCGCCGTAGATGGGGGTGTCGATGATCCCCGGGCAGATCGTGTTGACCCGGACGCCGATCGCGGCGAGGTCGCGGGCGGCGGGCAGCGTCATGCCGATGATCCCGCCCTTGGACGCGGAGTAGGCGACCTGCCCGACCTGCCCCTCGATGCCGGCGACGGACGCGGTGTTGACGACCACGCCGCGCTGGCCGTCCGCGTCGACGGGCTCGGTCTTGGCGATCGCGGCCGCGCCGATGCGCATCAGGTTGAAGGTGCCGATGAGGTTGACCCGGATCACGGTCTCGTAGGCGCCGAGGTCGTGCGGGCTGCCGTCGCGGTTGACGGTGCGGGACGCCCAGGCGACGCCCGCGCTGTTGACGATGACGCGCAGCGGCGCGCCGGTGTCGACGGCGGCCTGGACGGCGGCGGCCACCTGCGCCTCGTCCGACACGTCGGTCTTGACGAAGGCGCCGCCGACCTCGTCCGCGACGGCCTTGCCCTTGTCCTCGTTCAGGTCGGCGACGACCACCGTGGCGCCCTCGGCGGCCAGCGCGCGGACGGCGGCCTCGCCGAGGCCGCTCGCGCCACCGGATACGACGGCGGAAACTCCGTTCAGGTCCATGGACAGCACCTTACGTGAGGGACCGAATGTGGTTCGGGGTGATGGTACCGAGACGCGTGCGCCTCGCCCCGCACCTACCCACCGGTGCCACGCGGTCCCCGGCCTGTGACGGGTCGCAGTCGTGGGACGCCGCACGACGACGACCCGCCACAGGCGTCTCTCACCTCGCGGAGGTCAGCAGTCGACCAGCTCCGGAGACTGGTTGAGGAGCTGGGCGCGCGGCGAGACGAACCGCTCGTGCCGCTCGGCGACGCCGTCGACGGCGAGGTCGAACGCCGCGACGCGGTGACAGTTCTGGAAGGCCAGCCGGACGCCGAAGTGGCGTTCGAGCGCCCCGCGCATCGAGTCACTGGCGAGCACGCGCAGCAGCTGGCCGCGGGCCTGCTCGTCCGGCGGCGGGGTCTGGTTGTCGGCGAACCCGGTGCCGCCGTCGCGCATCCGGGTGATGACGTCGCTGATGACCTGCCACGCGTACGGCAGCGAGTCGCGGACGCACGCCACGAACGACGCGTCGTCCACCTCGCCCTGCCGCGCCTTCTCCAGCAGCCGGTCGTCGACAGTCAGGGACATGATCGGACTCCCCTCTCACCGTGTGTGGGACAGGGTTCAGCGTCGCATGGAAATGATTTTCGTTCCATACCCTGGAAGCGGGAGTGTGCTGGCATCCCGGACATCAACCAGTGATCTTGGACGCACCGGACGGGATGGGATACGGCACGCTCGAAGAGCCGTGCCCGGCACGCCCGAAGAGTCCTACGGCACGCTCGAAGAGCCTTCACGCGGGCGTGACGCGTCCGTGATCGGCGTTGCACGGGGCAGCCGTCCGGATGTGGACGATCCCCCGCCCACCCTGTGGCACATATCACGCTCACATAAAGGACAACTCACTCGGCAAGGCCGCCATTCACCTCTCACCGGCGGGTCACATTTCCTTGATCCGGCCCCCGCACACCCTCCCCGAGCGGATGATCGAGAGCCCTCCGCGCCCCCGCCAACCCCGTGATCTGCGCACGCATTTTTCAAGAATGGCTCGTCACGCGACGCACCGGACACTTCACGAAGCGTTCGTCGCGGCAACTCGAAATCCGTTTCGCCAGCAGATGTGACCCACCTCACAATGGGCGAAATTCGGGCGCGGTAACCCCTGGCAGGGCGCTGATCGCCACGCTCCGTCAAGATCTGTTCCAATGTGTGAATCGTCCAGGCATTTGCCACGGCGGCCGGAATCTGGCTACGTTCCTGCCCGGTTCATGCGGCACAGGCGCCGCCCAGATAACAGAACACGCAAACCGACGAGCGGTTGCGGTACCGCCTCAGGCCTTTCCCCTCTCAGGCCTGAGGACCGTCCTCCCGGCGGCGCGGGTCCATGCCAGGGCCCGGCGCGCGTCCCGTGGACGGGGTCACCGCAGTGGAGCCGCCGTCGAGAGCCGAGTCCGTGCAGCCATGAGGCACGGAGCCGGAATGCGGCCACGTCCGCGGCGTCCAGACGACGCCCGGAACCCCCCACGCGGCGTCCAGCGACGTCCGGAAGGCGGAGTGGCCGCGGCATCCCGAGATCCCCCAGCGGTAGCACCGCCGGAGGTGACGGCTGCCCGGTAGGCATGGTCCGCGAAATCTGGAGTCATCCTGCATACCCCCCGAATCCCTCTGAAGAACGGCATCACCCGCGGGTCGCTCACCGGCGGCCTCGTCCTCACCACGGCGACCGCGCTCGGCGCGTCGCTGCTGGTGGCGGCACCGGCGGAGGCCGCGAACGCGCGGACGGCGTCGACCACCACGTCGGCACGGACGGCCGCCGCCGCGAGCGTCGCGGCCGCCCGGGTCTCCGCCTCGCGGAAGGCCCGGCAGAAGAAGCGCGCCGACAAGGCCGTCAAATACGCTTACCAGCAGATCGGCGACCCGTACCGCTACGGCGGCACCGGTCCCCGCTCGTGGGACTGCTCCGGGCTGGCGGGAGGCGCCTGGCGCAAGGCGGGGGTGAAGCTGCCCCGCACCACGCAGCAGATCTACCGCGCGGTCAAGTACAAGGTCTCGTGGAAGGGCGCCGTCAAGGGCGACCTGCTCTTCTTCTACGGCGGCAGGTCCCACATGGGCATCTACGTCGGCAAGGGATACATGATCCACGCGCCCAGCTCGGGCCAGCGGGTCAAGAAGGTCAAGCTGGCCGGCTACTACAAGCGCAACTTCCACGGCGCCGTCCGTCCCGGCTACTGATCCGGGCCGCACCCCTGAGGACTTTCCGGGGTCCATCCATGCCCTCGGTCTGTCTTGTGCGCTGCGCAGGTTGCTGCTGCGCGGGCCCCGCACCGTTCCGGTGCGGGGCTCCGCCGCGTCCACGGGTCAGGAGGTCAGCGCCGGGTAGTCGGTGTAACCGCGGTGGTCGCCGCCGTAGAAGGACTCCTCGTCGGCCGCGTTGTAGGGCCCTCCGGCCTTGATGCGCGCGGGCAGGTCCGGGTTGGCGAGCCACATCTCTCCGAACGCGACCGCGTCGGCCACCCCTTCGCGCAGCGCCTCCACGCCGTACTCGGGCCTGGACGGGAAGGACTCGGGCGTCGGGTGCGCGTTGAGGATCAGCGCGCCCGGCCAGGCGGCGCGGAGCTTGCGCGTCGTGCTCCGGTCTCCGACCTCCATGATGTGCAGGTAGGCCAGGTCGAGCGGCGCCAGGGCGGTCACCAGGGCGGTGTAGAGCTCGACGGTGTCGCTCTCGCTGACGCCGTTGGCGTTGTTCCCGGGAGAGATCCGGAAGCCCAGGCGCTCCGCCCCGATCGCGCCGGCGACCGCCCGCGCGACCTCCACGCCGAACCTGATGCGGTTCTCCACCGCGCCGCCGTAGGAGTCCGTGCGCGTGTTGCTGCCGTCGGCGAGGAACTGGTGGATCAGGTAGCCGTTCGCGCCGTGCAGTTCCACCCCGTCGAAACCGGCGTCGACGGCGTTGCGCGCCGCGTCCGCGAACTCCTGGACGGCCTGGGCGATGTCCTCCACCGACATCTCGCGGGGCTCGGGGTGGTCGAGCATCCCGTACGGGGTGAACAGCTGCTCGCCGCTGGCGATCGGCGACGGGGCCAGCGGCAGCGCGCCGTCCGGATAGAGGTAGGGGTGCCCCACGCGGCCCCCGTGCATAATCTGCGCGAAGATCCGGCCGCCCGCGGCGTGCACCGCGTCGGTGACGTCCCGCCACGCCACCACCTGGTCGCCCGTGTGCAGGCCCGGCGTCCAGATGTAGCCCTGCCCGAGGACGCTCGGCTGCGTGGCCTCGGTGATGATCAGCCCGGCGCCGGCGCGCTGCGCGTAGTACTCGGCGATCAGCCCGGTCACCTTGCCGTCCTCGACGGCCCGGCTCCGCGTCATCGGCGCCATCACCAGCCGGTTGGGCAGCTCCAGGCTCCCGATCGAGACCGGCTCGAACAATTCCTCCATGACGTCCTCCACATTGCGTTTCCGATGGCCTGAAGGTAGGGACGGCGGGGACGCGGGCGAATCCGTACGGTTTCGGTAGTCGGGCCCGTAGTTTGGATGCGTGCTCTACGGGCGGAAGACCGAACAGGCGCGCATCGCCTCGCTGATCTCCGAGGCGTGCGACGGCAGGAACGGCGCCGGGACGGGAGGCGGGGGCGGGCGGCGCAGCGGCGCGCTCGTCCTGCGCGGCGAGGCCGGGATCGGCAAGTCCGCGCTGCTGGAGGACGCGGCGGAGCGGCTGGAGGACGCGGCGTACGGCGTCCCCCGCGTCCTGCGGGTGGCCGGGACCGAGGCGGAGTCGGGCATCGCGTTCGCCGGGCTCAACCAGCTCCTGTGGCCCGTCCGCGACCGCGTCGACGCGCTGCCCGGGCCGCAGGCGAGGGCGCTGCGCGCGGCGCTCGACGGCTCCGGCGAGCCCCCGGGCGACCCCGCTTCCCGCGACCGCTTCACCACCGGCCTGGCCCTCCTGACCCTGCTCGCCGACATGGCCGAAGCGGGCGGCTCTGTGCCCGGTGGGGGGACGTCCCCCCACGCCCCCCGGAACGGCCCCGTGCTTTGTTTGCTGGACGACGCGCACTGGTTCGACGTCGAGACCGCCGGGGCGCTGCTGTTCGCGGCGCGGCGGCTCGCGGCCGAGGGCGTCGTCATGCTGTTCGCCGCGCGGGACGAGGCGTTCGGCGGGACGGGCCTGCCCGAATTGCGCCTGAACCGTCTCGACCGCGACGCCGCCGAGCGACTGCTCTCGACGCGGCGGCTGCCGCCGCTGACGCGCGCGCGGATCGTCCGGGAGTCGGAGGGCAACCCGCTCGCGCTGCTGGAGTTCGGCGCCGTGCGGTTCCCGGTGCCGGACGGCGCGCGGCCCCTGCCGGTCACCGACCGGGTCATCGCCGCGTTCCGCGACCAGATCGGCGGGCTGCCGGAGCGGACCCGGCTGATGCTGCTGATCGCGGCTGCCGAGGGACGCGGGCACATGCCGAGCCAGCTCGCGGCGGCCCGCGTGCTGGGCGTCGGCCTGGCCGACCTGGAGGAGGCGGAGCGCGCCCGTCTCGTGGAGGCGGACGGACGGAGGATCGTGTTCCGCCATCCCCTCATCCGCGCCGCGTCCTACCACGGGGCGGTCGTGGCGCAGCGGCTCGCCGTCCACCAGGCCCTCGCGGATGTGGCGGACGACCTGGACTGCCGCGCACGGCACCGCGCCTCGGCCGCCCTGGCACCGGACGAGGACGTCGCCACCGAACTCCAGCAGGCGGCGGAGCGCGCGCGGGCCCGATGCGGTTACGCCACTGCCGCGGCTCTCTACCGGCAGGCGGCGGAACTGACGCCCACTCGGCATGCGCGGGCCGTCCGGTTAAGGTCGGCGGCGGAACTGACCCTCCAGGCGGGGCAACCCGACGACGCGCAGGCCCTCGCGACGGACGCCGAGCGGTTCACCGCCGACCCCGCCGAGCACGCGCGCCTCGGCCGCGTCCGCGCGACCGTCGAGTTCGAGCGCGGCGACCCGGCGACCGCCGCGCGGATGATGGTCGAGCACGCCGCGCACGCGGCCCCGGACGACCGCGCCGAGATGCTGCGGACCGGCGCGACCTACGCGTGGACGTCCGGCGAGGCCCCCGCCGTCCTGCGCGCCGCCCGCCTCCTCCCCGCCGACCGGACCGTCCAGGGCCTCGCCCACCTGGTCGAGGGTGACTACGAGCGCGGGCTCCCCGTCCTGGCGGCGCTGGTGGCCGAGGCCGACACCGCCCAGCCGGCCGGACGGCTCCAGGCCGCGCGGCTCGCGCTCATCGTCGGCGCCGACGCGGCGGCGCTCGACCTCACCGCGGCCGAGGCGGCGTTCTCCCGCGGGCACGGCCTGATCGGCGCGCTGCCCGACGTCCTGCGGGCGCAGGCGCAGGCCGGGATCGCGGCGGGCCTGCACACCGACGCGGAGTCCACGGTCGCGGAGGCGATCGCGCTCGCCCGCGACATCGGCCTGGCGGGCCGCGAGGGGCGGCTGCGCGCCGTCCTGGCGCGGATTCCGGCGATCGAGGGCGACGAGGCGCGGCTGGCCGAGTTGTCCGATGACTCCGGATTGCTGGGCCTCCTCCACCTCGGTCTCGGACGCCACGACGACGCGCTGCGCCACCTGGAAGCGGCCGCGCAGGGCCCACGCCGATACAGCGCGGCCGTCATGGTGTCGTCCGCGGACCTGGTGGAGGCGGCGGTCCGCTCCGGCGATCCCGACCGCGCGCGCCCCGCTTTCGACCGTTTCCGTGCCTGGGCGCATTCGGGAGGACAGCCCTGGGCGCTCGCCGTGGCGTCCCGTTGCGAGGCCCTTTTGGACGACACGGAGGAGCACTACACACAAGCCCTCCACCTGCACGAGCAGGCGACACGGCCGTTCGAGAGGGCCCGCACGGAACTTCTCTATGGGGAATGGCTACGCCGCGCCCGCCGCCGCTCGGACGCCCGTCCCCCGCTCCGCTCGGCCGTGGAAATCTTCGAACGCCTCCAGGCGTCCCCCTGGCTCGACCGCGCCCGCGCCGAACTGCGGGCGACCGGTGTGCCGGGCGCCGCGTCCATTCCGACGGCCCCGGACCTTTTCGACCGCCTCACGCCGCAGGAACTCCAGGTCGTCCGCCTCGCAGCGGAGGGCACCAGCAGCCGCGACATCGCCGCACAGCTGTTCCTCAGCCCGCGGACGGTCGAATACCACCTTTACAAGGCATATCCCAAGCTCGGCATTTCCTCCCGCAAGGAACTGTCGCAGCTCACGCTTGAGCCCGCCCACTCTTGAGCGTCCGGGCGAGGAACTCCTCCGCGAGCCGCCACGCCCGCTCCGCGGGTTCGGGCTGGTAGAACATGGGCGCCTTGCGGTTGTGGAACGCGTGCCCGCCGTCCTCCTGGACGTGGATCTCCAAGTCCTCCCGCCCAGCCACCGCGCGCTCGACGGCCGCCACGTCCTCGCGCGAGATGTAAGGGTCGGAACCACCGAAATGGAACTGCGCGGGCGCGTCAATGCGCTTGATCTCCGCCAGCGCACCCGGCACCCCGGACCCGTAGAACGACACCACGGCATCGACATTCGCCCGCGCGGCCAGCAGATAGGCCAGCGTGCCGCCGAAACAGAACCCGAGCACGCCCACCGGTCCCGACACCTCCGTCAGCCCCCGCAGGTGCCCGAGCGCAGCTTCCAGGTCCTCCGGCCCCTTCTCCCAGTCGAAACGCGAGACCATCGACATCGCGTCCGGCAGCACCTTCTCCTCATGCCGGACGGACCATCCCGGCTCGATCCGCCAGAACATGTCGGGCGCCGCCACCACATATCCCAGCGCGACGAGATCCGCCGCGACGGCCTCCATGTACTCGCCGACCCCGAAGATCTCCTGGACCAGCAGAATTCCCGGCCCCGGCTTCTCCGGCGTCCACACGTGCAGGTCGAACTCACCGTCCGCGACACGCACTCGTTCGATACGCATCAGCCCATAATCGCGTAGACGGCACTGGCGTGCGCGACCACGGCCGGGTCCCCGTCCGAACTCAACGTCACATCGGCGAACGCGAGCGTCCTGCCGAGCTTGGTCAGCCGCACCGCGACCAGCACGTCCCGTCCCACCACGGGCCGCTGGAACGACGTGTTGAGCTGGACGGTCGTCATCGGCACATATCCACCTTTGGCCCCCGCGACCGCCACCACGACCCCGGTGTCCGCCGCCGCCATCATCGCCTGCCCCGACAGCGCACCGCCCTCCCGGGCGAGCCGCTCCGACCACGGCAGCCGCAGCACCGCCGACCCGTCCCCCACCTCCTCCACGACGAGCCCCAGGTCGAGCACCCAGGGCGCGAAGTTCTCACGCAGGATCTTGTCGCCGTCCACGGGCTGCAACGTCACACCGCCATGATGCACTCTGAAGGCATGCACGAGGAGATCTTCCTGCCCTCGACCTACGCCGCCGGGGTCCCCTACGCCGCCTTCCGGAAACTGCGCGCCGAATCCCCCGTCGCCTGGGTACCGGAACCCGCCGTCGGCCCCTGGCCCCCCGGTCCCGGCTACTGGGCGGTCTTCTCCCATGCCGACGTGAAACACGTCCTGCGCTCCCCCGACCTCTTCTCCTCCCACCTCGGCGCCACCCAGATCCGCGACCCCGACACACCCGAGGACCTCGACTTCGTCCGCGCGATGATGCTCAACCAGGACCCCCCGTCCCACTCCCGCCTCCGCCGCATCGTCGCCGCCGCGTTCACCCCCCGCGCCGTCCGCGCGCTGGAGGAGACGATCGAAACCCGCGCGAACACACTCATCACTTCCGCGCTCGGCCACGACACCGACTTCGTCGAACTCGCCGCCGACCTCCCCGTCTGGACGCTCGCGCACATCATGGGCGTCCCCGAGTCCGACCGCCGCCTCCTCTACGACTGGGCGTCCCGCGTCATCGGCTACCAGGACGACGAATACGCCGACCTCTCCACCACCACCCCCATGAGCCCGATGGCCCACGAAGCAATGCGCCACAAACCCACCACAACCACCCACCCGGACGGCCGTCCGATCAACCCCCGCTCCCACGCCGCCCTCGCCGACATGTTCGCCTACGCCCACGCCCTGGCCGCCGTCAAGAAGAAGCACCCGACCGACGACATCATGTACCGGATGCTCGAAGGCGGCCTCACCGACCACGAGTTCGAGAACATGTTCTTCCTCTTCGCCGTGGCCGGAAACGAGACCCTCCGCAACGGCATCCCCGGCGGCCTGCTCACCCTCCTCGACCACCCCGCCGAACTGGCCCGGCTGCGCGCCGACCCGTCCCTCCTCCCGTCCGCCGTCGAGGAGATGCTGCGCTACTGGCCCCCGGTCATGGACTTCCGCCGCACCGCCACCACCGACCTCACCCTCTCCGGCCGCCGCATCTCCGCAGGCCAGAAGGTCGTCGTCTACCACGCGTCCGCCAACCGCGACGAAACCGCCTTCCCCGACCCCGACCGCTTCGACATCACCCGCACCCCCAACGACCATGTCAGCTTCGGCTTCGGCCCCCACTTCTGCCTGGGCGCCCACCTGGCCCGAACCCAGATGCGCGCCCTCTTCCGCGCCCTCCTCCCCCACCCCGTCGAACGCACCGGCACCCCCGTCCGCCTGGCGTCCAACTTCCAGAACGGCCTGAAGCACCTCCCCGTCCGCCTCACCTGACCCCCACCCCCTAACCCCGTCGCGAACCCGTCCCCGATCTCGGTACGCTTGCAACGAGGGTCGCTAGCTCAATTGGCAGAGCTCCGGACTTTTAATCCGTAGGTTGTGGGTTCGAGTCCCACGCGACCCACCCGTCCTGACCAGGGCAAACACGAGAACGCCCTGGTGCGCCCGCCGCTCGCTCTGCCCGTGTCGGCTCGGTGTTCGGCACCCCTGCTCCGGGCGCACTCCTCGATCGAGGTCACCTCGCCGCCGTCGCCGAGCCGCTGGCCGACGCGGTCTGGGCCGGCGGAGACGTCGGCTACGGCATCGGATCCGGGCAGGAAATCCCATTGATCCGGTTCTCGGACACACAATTCTACCGATGATGCCGTCCGGAATTTGCGCGTACTTTCGGTCTCGACCGCAACGCCCGGAGGCCGAAGAATAAATTCCGGATACCTCGATAACGTTCGAGGATGGGTATCGGGCAGGCAGTTGCCTAGGTCCGCCCACCGGCGGGGGCGTTGAACAACGTTGACGTTTTGAAGATCTATTGACAAAGCAGTGAGGGGACATAATGATCAAATTCAGTCGCTTGCGTGTGGCCCTGCACACCTAGCGCGGGGCCGAACGACCGAAGGGGCGGAACTGCGGTGCAGCATAGTGACGGGGATGCGAAGCAGGATCCAAGTCCGAATTGGCGGGACGCCACCATCACCGACCTGTTCGACGAGCAGGTGCGCCGCAGGCCGGACGCGGTCGCCCTGCGCTTCGACGGGCAGGACTTGACCTACCTGGAACTCGACCGCCGCGCCGAGCTGCTCGCTCGTCACCTGCGCGACCTTGGCGTCCGCACGGAAGCCGCGGTCGGGGTGTTCTTCGAGCGATCGTTCGAAATGGTGATCGCCCTGGTCGGCATCCTCAAGGCCGGCGGCGCCTACGTACCGCTGCACCAGAACGAGCCTCCCGACCGGTTCCGCTACATGCTGGAGCAGGCCGGCTGCCGTGTCGTCCTGACCCACGATGCCCTGGTCGATCGGATTCCCGACGTCGACGCGACGGTGGTTAATCTCGATCACGAACCGATGACTTCGCCCGGTGCCGAATTGGTCGAGGGTCCCATTAATCCGGACAACCTCGCCTATATCTGCTACACATCCGGGTCCACCGGCAAGCCCAAGGGTGTGGCCGTGCGGCATCGGGGAGTCGTGCGCCTGGTCCAGGACGGCGACTACGCCTCGCTGACCGAGAACGAGACATTCCTACAACTGTGCTCCTTGCGGTTCGACCCTTCGGCCTTCGAGATCTGGGGCGCCCTGCTCAACGGGGCCCGCTTGGTCATCTACCGTCCTGGCACACCGGCGCTGCACGAGCTGGCGGATTGCCTCGAAGAGGAGCGGGTCACCACCCTGTGGATGACCACCGGCCTGCTCCACCGAATGGTGGACGGCCATCTGGACCGGCTGGGCGGACTGCGGCAGTTCCTCGGTGGGGGCGAGGCTTTGTCACCCGTCCTCATCAACCGGCTCCATCGCACCTACCCGGATCTGCTGGTGGTCAACGGGTACGGCCCCACCGAGGACACCTGCTTCACCTCGTGCCACGTGGTGTCGAAGGAGGTCGGCGACACCGTCCCGATTGGACGAGCGGTCACCGATACCCGCCTCTACGTCCTGGACGAAGAACTGCGACCGGTGCCCGATGGCGAGTGGGGCCTGCTCTACACCAGTGGGAGCGGACTGGCTCGCGGTTACGTGGGGCGCCCGGCGCTGACCGCCGAGCGGTTCGTGGCCGACCCGTTCGTGCCCGGTGAGCGGATGTACGCCATCGGCGATCTCGTCCGGCGTGTCGAGGGAGGTGTGCTCGAGTTCCGCGGCAGGCTCGATGACCAGGTCAAGGTGGACGGGTACCGCATCGAGCTCGGGGAGATCCAGGCCGTCCTGGCCGGGCAGCCCGAGGTGAACGAGGCGGTCGTGGTCGCGCGGGAGGGCCTCACTCCCGGCCGCAAGATCCTGGTCGCTTTCGTGGTGCCGGTCAGCGGGACGGAGCGGCTCGTGCCGAAGCTGCGCGTCGCGCTGCACCACAAGCTGCCGAGATACATGCACCCGGCGGCGATCATTGAGATGGACGCGCTTCCCGAGACCCTCGGAAACAAGATCGACCGGAAGTCCCTGCCGGAACTCGTGCAGCTTCCCCGAGACGTGGAAGCGAGTTTCGAGGCGCCGCGCACGCCCCTGGAAGCGCTGCTGACCGACCTGCTGACGGACGTGCTCGCGGTGCAGGACATCGGCGTCCACGACGACTTCTTCGAACTCGGCGGCAACTCGCTGGTCGCCATGGATCTGCTCGCCCACGTCCGCGAGGTGTTCAACGCGGACGTGCCCGCCGAGGAGTTCTTCCTCAGCGCGACGGTCGCCGGGCTGGCCGAACTGGTCGACAAGCACGCACCGCAGGCGGATGCCGAAGCGCCACGGACGTGGCTGGCGGCCCCAGAGAACTCCGGTACCTGATCAGGGCGGCCGCAGGTTCGCGGGACCGCGCTTTTCCACAGGCCGGTTCGACTCCAAGAGAGGTGAAACTCTTCGGGGTGTCGGCTTCTTGTCGTGCCAGATGACCAAACCTCTCAACGTAAACCGCGACGTTAGAGTCCACGGCGGGAAGTGCCGCCCCGATGCGCCATTCCTGAGTCGGATGATTGGAGTCGATCGACCATGTCCCCCGCTCCTGAGGCTCGGCAGTCCCTCGTGCAGCTCGGATACGGAGATGACCTCTACGCCCAGCGCACCATTCCCGAACTGTTCGCCCTCGTCGTCGGCTCCCAACCTGACGCTCCGGCGCTCATAGGCCCCGAGGGCCAGTTGACTTTTGCCGAGCTCGACCGCATTTCAGGGCGTATTTCCGCCGGTTTGGTGGAGCGCGGCATCGGACCCGACAGTCTCGTCGCGATCAAAGTGCGCAACCCTGTGCACAGCATCATTGCCATGATCGCCGTGACGCGGGCCGGAGGGGGCTACCTCGCGATCGACCACACCTACCCGCCGGACCGCCTCAAGTTCATTCTTGACAGCTCGGCGCCCCAACTCCTCCTCGGCGATGACGCCGCCCTGGGCGTGGAACTGGCCAACCCCTTGCCTGTGCTCACGTTCTCACCAGATGTGGAGGGTGCTGAACGCAAAGTCGATCGCACAGCGCTGCCCACTGAAGCCCTGAATCTCTCGCCGGACAACTTGGCGTATGTCGTCTACACGTCCGGGTCGAGCGGAGTTCCCAAGGGCGTAGCCGTATCGCATGCGGGGATCGAAACGCTGGTACGGGAACAGGCCGCCCGCTTCGGTCTCGGTGCGGATGCCCGTGTGCTGCAATTCGCCTCGCTGAGCTTCGATGCCTCGGTCTCCGAAGTCTGGTCGACCCTGCTGTCCGGAGCCGCGCTTGTCTGCTCCAACGGCGAGCGCGTCCTCCCCGGCGACGAACTCGTCCGCATGGTCGAGCAGTTCGCCGTCACACACGTCACCCTGCCCCCTTCGGCGCTGCTGACGATGGTGCCCGAGGACCTGCCCGGCACGACGATCGTCGTGGCGGGCGAGGAATGCCCAGCCCACTTGGCCGCGCAGTGGGGCCCAGGCCGTCGTTTCATCAACGCCTACGGCCCTACCGAGACAACGGTATGCGCCACGATGAGCGACCCGCTCGATTCAGCGGAGGTGCCGATCGGTCGTCCATTGGTGGGGCGGCGTGTGTATGTGCTGGATGCGACGTTGCGGTCGGTGCCGGAGGGTGTGGTCGGGGAGCTGTACGTCTCCGGTGTAGGGGTGGCGCGGGGTTATGTGGGGCGTGCGGCGCTCACCGCGGAACGGTTTGTGGCCGATCCGTTCGCCGGGGGCGGAGCGCGGATGTATCGCACCGGTGATCTGGTGCGATGGGGCGCCGCCGGGGAACTGGAGTTCGTCGGCCGTGCGGACTCCCAGGTGAAGATCCGCGGTTTCCGGGTGGAGCCCGGTGAGGTCGAGGCGGCGCTGCGCGGTGTGGAAGGTGTGGCCCAGGCCGTGGTGGTGGCCAGCGGTGAGGTGGCGGCTCGGCGGCTGCTGGGATACGTCACGGCCGAGCCCGGTGCCGTTGTCAACGGCGACGCCGTGCGGCGGTCGTTGTCGGAGGTGCTGCCGGAGTATCTGGTCCCGGCGGTGATAACGGTGCTCGACCGCTTCCCGTTGACCTCCAACGGGAAGGTCGATCGCGAGGCTCTCCCAGCCCCGGACGGAGCCGTGGAAACGGGACGGCGTCCCCGGACGCGCAACGAGCGGGTGCTGTGCGAGGGGTTCGCCGACGCGCTCGGCCTGGAGTCGGTGGGAATCGACGCCGACTTCTTCGCTCTCGGCGGGGACAGCATCCTGTCCATCAACCTGATCTCGTTCGTGCGACAGGCCGGCCTCGAGATCAAGCCGCGAGACATCTTCCGGCACCGGACGGTTGTTCGCTTGGCCGCAGTCGCCCGTCCTGTGAAGGCCACGACGACAGACGCGGGAGCGGACAACATCGGTGCTGTTCCACGGACACCGATCATGAATTGGCTCGCAGAACGCACCAACGACTTGCGAGAGTTCTATCAATCCATTGTGGTTCAGGTCCCCTCCGGAGTATCCCGGACGACTCTCACCGGCGTGCTACAAGCCGTGATAGACCACCATGACGCTCTGCGGCTCCAGGTCGTCCGAAACGGCACGGACGAGACCTGGAGCCTGCTAGTCCAAGAACCAGGCAATATCGAGGCCGTAGGTTGCCTCGTTCATATCGATACAGGGCACCAAACGTCGCGCGCCCAGTCCGCCACCTTTGATTCGGCCTTCTCCGCGGCGCGTGCCCGCCTCGAGCCCGAGGCCGGGGTCATGCTGCAAGCGGTATGGTTCGACCGCGGGCGACAGCCCGGCAGGCTCCTGCTGGTCATACACCACCTGGCGATCGACGGCGTGTCCTGGCGAATCCTGTTGCAGGATTTTCAAGCAGCGCACAAAGCCATCGATGCCGGCCAGAAAGCCGAGTTGCCGACGGTCGGCACATCACTGCGCCAATGGGCTCGCCAGCTGCAAGATGAGGCAGGCGACCAGGAAAGAGCAGCTGAAGCGGACTACTGGCAGGCGCTCACGGCGGCGCCCCAACCCAAGATCGGCCGGCGGCCCCTGGACCCCGCGGTCGACCTCGCCGCCACAGCCGAAAC
This sequence comes from Actinomadura terrae, assembly GCF_022751215.1. Lineage (GTDB taxonomy): Bacteria > Actinomycetota > Actinomycetes > Streptosporangiales > Streptosporangiaceae > Spirillospora > Spirillospora terrae. Next base: position 233,468 of record NZ_JAICDG010000005.1, read on the forward strand.
CCTCACCACGGAGGAAACCGCAGCGGTCAGCGCGGCCGTACTCGGCGAGGCGCCGAACTTCATCCACGGGCATATCAACGATGTCCTGCTCGCGGGTCTGACACTCGCGGCCGGCCGCTGGCTCGCCCAACGCGGTACACACGGTTCCCTTCTGGTGGACGTCGAGGGGCACGGCCGAGAGGACATCTTCCCGGATACGGACCTCTCCCGCACCGTGGGATGGTTTACGACGCTCTATCCCGTCCTGCTCGATACGGCGCTCGTCGAGGATGATTCCGCGACGACCAGCGGGGCGAGCGTGGCCGGCGCATTGAAGCGGATGAAAGAGCAGCTCCGCGAGATCCCGGACCACGGTATCGGCTACAGCATCCTGCGATATCTCCCCGGGCCGGGCCAGGAATCTCTGCTCTCGGGTGCACAACCCCAGCTGGCCTTCAACTACCTCGGGCGATTCCCCGAACCGGCGGATGTCGACTGGCAGCCGGCCGGCGAGGCGAACGGCATGCTCAAGGGAGACTTCGGACCGCACCAGCCTCTGGCCCACCCACTGGAGATCAGTTGCGTGACCCTGGACTCCGCCGACGGTCCGCGACTCATCACCACGTGGACGTGGCCCTCCGCGCTGCTCAGCCAAGACGAGGTGGCGGAATTCGCCGCACACTGGTCGCAGGCGTTGGCGGACATCGCGCGCTACGTCTCCGAACCGGCTGCCAGTAAGCACACGCCCTCAGATTTCCCACTGGTGAACCTCACCCAAGAAGAGGTCGACCTCATTGAGTCGCGCTTCCCGGCGGTAGAGAACGTCCTTCCGCTCACTCCTCTCCAGGCTGGGCTCCTGTTCCACTCCCTGTACGACGAGCGCGGCGAGGACGTCTACACCGTGCAACTCGGTGTCCGTCTTCGAGGTGACCTCGACCCTGAGCGGATGCGAACCGCGGTTCGGGCACTGACGGTGCGGCACCCTACGCTCCGGGCCCGGTTCGTCCGAGACGGGCTTCGCGAACCGGCACAGGTGATTGCCGCGGCGGGACCGGTGCCATGGCAGGATCGAGACCTCCGGTCGGTGCCCGCGTCCGACCGAGAGGCCGAATACGCCGCTCTCAGCGTCGCCGAGCGAAGCCACCGCTTCCGGCTTGACACGGACCTGCTGTTGCGCGTCGTCCTGGCCCGCACCGGCGATGACGAACATCGGCTGCTCCTCACCAGCCACCATCTGACCTTCGACGGCTGGTCCTCCCAGCTGATGGTCCGTGACCTCCTGGCACTCTACGAAGCGGGCGAACGGGAACGCGCTCTGCCGACGGCAAGGCCATACGAAGATTACCTGGAATGGTTGGACGAACAGGACCACGCGGCCGCCGGCGACGAATGGCGCCAGGCGTTGGCCGAGCTACCAGGCCCGACCTTGGTAGCCGGCAGAGTCCATCCCGGCGAAAAGGCCACCAAACGTCTGGAAACAACGCTCGCGGAAGCCGAGACGGCCACGCTCGTCCAAACAGCCAGATCGGCGGGCCTGACGCTCAACTCGGTCTTCCAAGGCGCCTGGGCCATGGTCCTCAGCCATCTCACCGGTGTGCACGATGTCGTCTTCGGAACCACGGTGGCCGGCAGGCCCGCCGAGCTGCCTGGCATCGAGGAGACGGTCGGTGTCTTCATCAACACGTTGCCGGTGCGAGTCAACGTCCATCCGGCCCGCCGCGCCGACGAAGTGTTCGCGAGCGCGCAGGATGAACAAGCACGCCTCATGGAGTTCCCTTACGTCAGCTTGAGCCGGCTTCAGGAGCTGTCCGGCCATCGGACATTGTTCGACACGATCCTCGTGTACGAGAGCTATCCCACGGGGCGACACGACGACAGCGCCAACGGATCCCCGTCGCTCAACCTCATTGATATCGAGGGGTATGACGCAACGGATCATCCGTTGGCCCTGACGGTGCTCCCAGGAGCCCACATCGGATTGCAGCTGACCTATCGCCATGGGGCGATCGCCGACGATTTGGCGCAGCAGATACTGCCCCTTCTTCGGCATGTACTCACCCAAGTCGCCAGCAGGATCTCTGAACCAGTAGCCCGCATGGCCTTGCCGGCACTGGGGCAGGCAACGAGCCTGCTAACGCTTGGCACGGGAACCCCGCCTCAGACACCGCAGAAGGCCACCGACGTTGCGGAGGCGATCAGGCTGATCGCCGAGCGCGAGCCGAACACCGTCGCCGTGCGATATGCCGGCACCGCGCTTACCTACGCTGAGCTCAACACCTCGGCCGACGCTCTGGCGAAGCACCCGGCCTTCGCCCGGCTACAGAGCGAGAGTCCTGTCCTGGTATTGCAGGAACGCTCGCCGCAGCACGTCATATCCCTCCTCGCCGTGGTCAAGTCGGGTGGCGCCTACCTGTCCCTGCCGCCCGACACGCCCTCGGAGCGCCTTCGCCTCGTTCTTGAGGAGTTCGCGCCAAGGTTGATCCTGACCGACAGCGCCTCAGCGCGCCAGGACGTCTTTCAACCTTTCACGGATCGCGGCGCTACGACCGTCGTCGTTGTGGATAAAAACGAGGTGCCCATATCCGACGGCAGCTCCACCGGAAACCTGACGATCCATCCGGAGCAACTGCTAGGTATCAGCTACCCGTCTGATTCCCCGGAAATCGCCAAGCCGGTCGGCATCACACACGCCGACCTGCTTCAACTGGCAGCAGACCCGAGTTGGATCGACCACAAGCCCACTGCGCTCATGTACTCGCCACATGCATGGAACTCGCTGGCGTACGAGATGTGGGTTCCGCTGCTCCAGGCGGGCGAAGTCGTACTGGCGCCGAACGGCGATGTCGACCTGCTCCAGCTCGCCCAACTGGTAAGGCAGAACGGTGTGACACGCCTGTTGGTTGCGGCTGGCATGTTCGACCTGCTCTCTCGCGAGCGTCCGCAGGACTTCGCCACTCTCGTCGAACTGTGGACCGGAAGAGACGTGGTATCGCCGGATGCCGCACGGAGCTTCCTGGCCGCGGCGCCCGAGGTTGCCCTCGTCAATGCCTACGGGCTCGGCGAGGCCATGGCGTTCACCACCCATCACCGGATCTCGGTGAATGATCCTGGGTCCTCGGTGCCTATTGGTCGTCCGTTGGCGGGTCGACGGGTGTATGTGCTGGATGCGGCGTTGCGGTTGGTGCCCGAGGGTGTGGTCGGGGAGCTGTATGTCTCCGGTGTGGGAGTGGCGCGCGGTTACTTGGGGCGTGCGGCGCTCACCGCGGAACGGTTTGTGGCCGATCCCTTCGCCGGGGGCGGAGCGCGGATGTATCGCACCGGTGATCTGGCGCGGTGGAGCGCCGCCGGAGAGCTGGAGTTCGTCGGCCGCGCCGATGCCCAGATCAAGATCCGCGGCTTCCGGGTGGAGCCCGGTGAGGTCGAGGCGGCGCTGCGCGGTGTGGAAGGTGTGGCCCAAGCCGTGATGGCCGCCACCGGTGAAGTGGGAGCACAGCGACTGCTGGGATACGTCACCGCCGAGCCCGGTGCCGTTGTCAACGGCGACGCCGTGCGGCGGTCGTTGGCGGAGGCCCTACCGGAGTACCTGGTCCCGGCGGTGATAACGGTCCTCGACCACTTCCCCTTGACCTCCAACGGGGAGGTCGATCGCGAGGCTCTCCCAGCCCCCGACGGAGCCGTGGAAACGGGACGGCGTCCCCGGACGCGCAACGAGCAGGTGCTGTCCGAGGGGTTCGCCGACGCACTTGGCCTGGACTCCGTAGAAATCGACGCCGACTTCTTCGACCTAGGGGGAAACTCCTTCTCTGCCATGCAGCTTACGGAGTACCTGCACCGGGTGCTCAAGATCGAAGTGGGTATCCGCGACATCTTCGAGGCTCCGACAGTGGGGCAGCTCGCCGCCCGGCTGACCGAGACCAACGAGCAGGATCGCAACAGCGCGTTCGCCGGTACTTTGCCGTTGCGGCACGCCGATCAGGGACCAGCCGTGTTCTGTGTCCACCCTGTAGCGGGCTTGAGCTGGAGCTACGCCGGCTTGCTGCCGCATCTGCCGTCTGGGCTGGCGGTGTACGGCCTACAGTCCCGGGGCCTCGACGACGAGACGGTCGTATTGCCGGCCGACGTGGACGAGATGGTGGCCGACTACCTTGAACAGATTCGCCGCACACGACCTCAGGGGCCCTTCGTTCTGCTCGGCTGGTCGTTCGGCGGCAATGTGGCTCAGATCCTTGCCGCGCGTCTCCAGGAACAGCAAGAGCAGGTGATGTTGGTCCTCGTAGACGCGGACCCGGCCGTGAGCGACCACGGCATAGACCCCACCGAAGAATGGGCGGCGCAGGCCTTGCTGCGACTGGCCGGACACGATTGTGCCGCTCAGGCCTGCGCTCTCAATGATCCGTCCGCCCACGTCGCGACCGTACTCGCGGAACCGCACAGCAGACTCTCGGCCATCCCCGCCTCCCGTATACCCCGAGTTCTACGAATCATCGCCAACAACATGAGGCTGGCTTCTTCGCTGCGGCAAAGCCGTTTCCACGGCGACAGTGTGCTGTTCATCGCCACCAAGTCTGACTCCGATCCGGAGGCCGTAGCCCGATCGTGGCAGCGGCACTTGAGCGTCACGCCCCAAGTTCACCTTATCGACGCCACACACGACGATATGACCGAGCCGGAGGCCCTCGTCGTCATGGGCAGAGCTCTGACGCCGGCTATCGATCGATTCACCGCAATGGTCAAACCCCGAGGGAGTCAACAGTGATCAACCCGTTCGAGGACGAAAGCGCGAGCTATCTGGTTCTCGTCAACGACGAGGGGCAGCACTCGCTGTGGCCTGAATTCGCGGAGATCCCGGAAGGTTGGACGGCCGTCTGCGGGCCGGACACCCGTGAAGTCTGTGTCACTTACGTCGAAACCCACTGGACCGATCTTCGCCCCCGAAGCCTGGTGCGCCAGATGCAGGAAAGGTCCGTGCGCAACTGAAGCGACGGGGCCTGACTCCTGGACTGTAGTTCGCGAGGAGCCACTGATGACGAACGCGGCCTTTCATGATGTTACCGACCTGGGCAACCCCCACCTCTACGCAACGACGGAACGCTATCGGATGTGGGAAAAACTGATAGCGGAGGGCAGGGCGGTGTGGAGCCCGCCCGGTACCTCGCCCGGCGGCTTCTGGTCCGTCTTCTCTCATCAGGCCTGCTCGGAGTTGCTCGCGCCCAATTCTCATTTCACTTCCGAATACGGAATGATGATCGGTTTCGACCGAGCCCGTCCGGACAAGGCAGGCGGCACGATGCTGGTCGCCAGCGAAGGCAAGCGACACAATCAGCTTCGCCGCTTGATCGCCCCCTTCCTTTCACGCACTTCGGCGCAGAACCTGTCCGCCTTCATACGTCAGGAAGTGGCGGATATTCTGCGGGAGTTGCGTGAGGGCGGTCCCCCGCGAGGAGCAGGCGCCGCCTCGGACGGGCCAACTGTGACAGGGCCGGATATCGCCGCGCACGTCGGCTCCCGCCTGCCCGCCGCCGTGGTCTGCGAACTCCTCGGCATTCCGGAGAGTGACCGCGGACTGATTGTGAGCCTGACCAATCACGCCTTCGGCGGAACGGAACCCGCATTCGCCGACATGTCCCCGTCCGAGGCGCATTCCCAAATTCTGAGCTACTTCGTCGACGTCATCGTCAGCAGACGCAATGACCCCGGCGCTGATCTCGTAACAGCCTTGCTCGCCGACGAGTCCATGAACGTCCGCGAAATACTACTCAACTGCGACAACGTTCTCATCGGAGGAAACGAGACCACGCGCCACGCGGTGACGGGTTGCTTCCACGCCCTGGCGCAGAGCCCGGCGATTCTCCCCGCTCTGCGAGCCGACCCGGCACTGATTCCCGTAGCTGTGGAGGAGATCCTGCGATGGGTCTCGCCGGCGATGCACGTTCTGCGGGTTTCGACTCAGCGGACCGTCGTAGCCGACCGGGACATTGACGAAGGTGTAGCCGTGGTGGCCTGGCTGCCCGCTGCGAATCGGGATCCCACGGTCTTCCCCAGCCCGGGTGAGCTGCGACTGGACCGGCATCCGAACCGTCACCTGGCCTTCGGCCACGGACTGCACCACTGTCTCGGTGCCGCACTTGCCAGGGCGGAACTCACGGCGCTGCTCGATGCGCTCGTCAACAGTCTGGACGGTGTGGAGCTGCTGGCCGAGCCGCAGTGGATGAGCGTCAACCAGGTGCAGGGATATCGCAACCTTCCCGTCGTTCTGCACTGGAGAGAGAGTTCGGCCCAGTCGTGCTGATCCACCCCCTGGTTGTTCCCCACAGGACCATTGGACAATGATCGAAAAAGCCCGATCGCCCAGCGCCGGCGACCCGGTCCCCCTGGGCCGCAACCAGGACTTCGTCCGCCTCTGGCTGAGCCAGACGCTGTCCGAAACCGGCTCACGGATCAGCTACCTGGCCTACCCCCTGCTCATCCTCGCCATCTCCGGATCAGCCGCGGCGGCGGGGGCAGTGGCGGGAACGGTCGCGTTCGTCGAGATCGTCGTACGCATCCCGGCGGGAGTACTGCTGGACCGGCTCGATCGCCGGAAGCTGATGCTGTGGACCGAGGCCGTACGGGTCGCGGCGATGATCGTCGCGGCGACCGCGGTAGCGCTCAACTGGGTGTCAGTTGGTCTGGTCCTTGCAGTAGCGGCCATCGACGCAGGCGGATCCGCCCTGTTCGTGTCCGCCGAACGCACGGTCCTCCGGCACATCGTCACCGAGGATCAGATCACGGTCGCGAGCGCACGCAACGAGGCTCGGACCTTCTCCGCCGAGTTGCTCGGCCCGGCGCTCGGTGGTGTTCTCTTCGGGCTTGCCCGCGCCTTGCCCTTCGTCTTCAACGCCGTCTCGTACACCACATCGTTCTTCGCGGTCTTCGCTATCAAGCGATCCTTGCGAATACACTTTCCGAAACAACAAGAAGGCCTCATCCCGGCCTTCCTGACAGGTCTTGGATTCGTCTGGAGACAGCCGTTTCTCCGTGCCGTCCTAGTCATCGAACCATTGCTCAACATGGCGTTCACGGGAACCATGTTCGTGGTCGTTGTCGTACTCCATGACGCCGAGATCCCCGCCTACGGCATCGGTGCCTCGCTGGCTGTCATCGCTGTGGGTGGGATCCTGGGCGCCATAGCCTCTCCCCTGATTCAGAGATTGATCTCTCCGCGCCTGCTCATCATGCTCCTGGCGTGGACGGGTGCGCTGATGGCGGCAGTCTGTGTCGTTCTCCCGTCGGGATACTGGGTCGTCGCCCCGCTTCCGCTGCTCGTGTTCTTCGCCCCGGCCACGACGGCCACCATTTTCGGGCACCAGACCCGCATTACACCGGATTACCTGCACGGACGAGTAGTGGCGGCACTCGGACTCTTCATGAAGTTGATGAACCCGGTGGCACCGCTGACGGCCGGCCTCCTGCTCGAACATATGGAAAGTCCGGCAGTCTTCGCCGTATTCGCATCAGTCTTTGCGCTGGCCTCCGTCATGGCGACTTTCAGCAAGGGAATCCGAGGCATGGCCGAACATGCGCAACTTGATGCACAGTGATGGGGAGTTGACACTCGGTCCACCCTGTGGCCACGGCATCGAATTTCAGCTATCAACCTGCCGAGCGGCAGGGCGCTCGGGCGCCGCCGCTTCCAAATAGGGCCTTGGAGGAACGTCCGAATGACAAGTACCGACTGTGTCGACGTGATCGGAGTCGGGTTCGGCCCGGCGAACCTGTCGCTGGCAATCGCACTGCAAGAGGAAACGCCACGGACAACCGCGGCGTTCCTCGAAGCCGAGACGGATCCCATCTGGCAGGGCGGCATGCTGCTGGACGGCTCCGATATGCAGAACCACCCCAACCGCGACCTGGTCACACTGCGAAACCCGCGCAGTCACTACACCTTCCTCAATTACCTGTTCGAGCAGGGACGGCTGATCGAGCACCTGAACCTGCCCATGGAATTTCCGTTGCGCAAGGAATATGCGCACTATATCCGGTGGGCCACCGACCAGTTCCGTGAACAGGTCGGCTTCGGCGTACGGGTGAACGACATCGCGGTCGGCGACGTGGACGGCGCACCGGGGTATGTGGTGACCGGATCGGACGGCACTCGTCGGTACGGCCGGTCTCTGGTGTTGGGCACCGGCCGGACGCCTTTCGTGCCCAGCCCGTTCGACACGATCGACTCGCCTCGGGTCGCGCACCTCACCCGGTATCTGCCGACCGTCCAGAGATTGGCCCAGGACCCACCGCGAACGATCGCCGTAATCGGCGGCAGCCAGAGCGCGGTCGAGATCGTCCTCGACCTGGCCGCCCGGTTCCCGCACACCCGGATCATCGACTACGTCCGCAGTTTCGGGCTGCCACTCAAGGACACCAGCCCGTTCAGCGAGGAGGGTTTCTTCCCCGGCTTCACCGACTACTACTACCGGGCGAACCGGTCGGGCAAGGACACGCTCGACGCCTACATGCGGCCGACCAACTACTCCTCCATCGACGCCGATGTTCTCCACGAGTTGTACGCGCTGATCTACGAGCAGCGCCTTGACGGCGACCAGCGCGTTTTCGTCCTCGGCAACCGCCAGGTGCGCGCCGTGGAGGACGAAGGCACGAGCGTGCGGCTGGAGGTGGAGGAGGTGCACACCCACGAGGTGGTCACCGAACGGGCCGACCTGGTGGTGCTGGCGACCGGATTCCGTGACCTCGGGCCGCGTCCTCACCAGGAGCCCTATCCCGCGCTGCTCGCCGGCGTGATCGACCGGTTCCAGTTCGACACCGACGGTTACCTGATCACCGAGCCGGACTACCGGTTGCGGTCGCTGATGGACGGCACGCCGCCGCTGTTCCTCAACGGCCTGTGCGAGTCGACTCACGGTATCGGCGACGCCGGGTCGTTCAGTCTGCTGTCGCTACGGGCCGCGACGATCATCGATGGACTGCGCAAGGAAGGGATCGCCTGAGCAGAACGATTGGCCGCCACCCGATCCACGGAACCACCGATAGCGGAGGACGAGCAGTGAACGTCGTTGCACCTCGTGAATCCGAGGTACGTAGTTACAGTCGTATCTGGCCGGCCATGTTCGACCACGCCCGTGGCAGTTGGCTCTACACGAAGCCGGGCGACTCCTATCTGGATTTCTTCTCCGGAGCGGGAACGCTCAACTACGGGCACAACGAGCCGCGCCTCAAACGCGCGCTCATCGACTACGTCGAGCGCGACGGGGTGACCCACGGCCTGGACATGTTCACCACCGCTCGGGCGGATCTGATGAACACGCTCAGCACCCTGGTCCTGGAACCCCGCGGTCTGGACTACAAAATCGTCTTTCCCGGCCCCGCCGGCGCCACGGCGGTCGAGGCGGCATTGAAACTGGCCCGCAAGGCGAGCGGCCGCAAAGTCGTCGGCTACTTCGACATGGGATTCCACGGTGTGACTGCCGGTGCGCTGTCGATAGCAGGCAACGCGTCGCGCCGGGCGAGTGCCGGCATTCCCTTGGGGTTCAGCGTCGCGTTGCCGTACGACCCCGATCCCGATCGGCTGGCCGCCGAGGTACCGGACTTCGACCGGCTGCTGGACGGCACCGGTCAGCTGGCCGACCTCGCGGCGGTGATCGTGGAGACGGTTCAAGGAGAAGGCGGCATGAACACGGCACGCATCGCCTGGCTGCGAGCCCTGGCCGAAGCGTGCCGGCGGAACGGTGTCCTGCTCATCGTCGACGACATACAGATGGGCTGCGGACGGACCGGGCCGTTCTTCAGTTTCGAGGACGCCGGACTCACTCCGGACATGGTATGCCTGTCCAAGGGAATCAGCGGCTACGGTTGCCCATTGGCGCTCTTGCTGATCAGCCCGGAACTGGACGTGTGGCGGCCCGGTGAACACAACGGCACTTTCCGCGGATTCAATCTGGCCTTTGTCACCGGGGCCGAAGCACTGCGCGCGTATTGGAGTGGCGACAAGCTGGAACGGTCGACCCGCGCGCGAGGCGACCGGGTCGACCAGGCCCTGCGGAACATCGCGGCCGAGTATCCCGGGGCCGGGCTGAACGTCCGCGGTCGCGGTCTGGCGCGCGGCCTCGCATTCGCCGATCCTGCGCTGGCCCAGCAGGTGCAGTCCGCCGCGTTCGAGCGGCATCTGCTCATGGAGACCTCCGGCGCGCGCAACGACGTGGTGAAGCTGCTGCCGCCGCTGACCATCACCGATGACGAGCTGGAAGAGGGCCTGGCGATCACGCGAGGCTCCATCCGGGCGGCGCTCGGAGGCGAGTGATCACGATGGCGAAGCTTCCCTGGTTTCCCTTCGGAACGGGGCCGGAGGCACCGGTCCGGTTGCTCACCCTCCCGCACGCCGGCGCCGGCGCGGCCGCATTCCGGGCATGGGCGCAGGGAATGCCCGAGGGGGTCGCCGTCTGCCCGGTTCAACCGCCGGGAAGGGAGGGGCGATACGGCGAGGCTCCGTTCAACCGGGTCGCCCCGCTGGTCGAAGAGCTTGCCGAGCAGATCACCGCATCGGTGGACGCGCCGTACGCCTTGCTCGGTCACAGCACGGGGGCGCTGTGTGCGTACGAGGTGGTTCGCGAGTTGCGGCGCACCGGCGGCCCGCTGCCCATGCATCTGTTCGTTTCCGGCCGTCCAGCACCGCAGTTGCCCTCCGACCGGCATGAGGTGGCCGGTCTGTCGTTGACAGAGCTGGCGGCATTCCTGCGTGAGCTGGAGGGCACCCCGGAAACGGTGCTGTCGGATCATCGGGTGCTGCGATGGATGCAGCCGATCCTGGTCGCCGATCTCGCGGTCAGCGAATGCTACACGTTCCGGCCGGAGGCACCGCTGAACATCCCGATCACCGCCTTCGTCGGACGAACCGACCCCGTCGCGGGAGAGGAACTGATGGAGCCTTGGCAGTCCCAGACCGTTGCCGGGTTCCGCCTGCATCTCCTCGACGGCGGCCATTTCGCCATATTCGATCGCGCAACGTCCGTGCACGCTGAGATCGCAGGTGCGCTGCTGGACGACGCGACCAAACGATAGAAACAAGTTGAGTGCGAACCAGAGGGGCTTTTCGACTATGACAGCTTCGTCCACCACAAAGCCCAAATGGCTTCTGCGCCAGCCTGACCCGGACGTCGGCGCGCGCCTCTTCTGCTTCCCGTATTCGGGCTCCGGGGCCACGATGTACGAGCGCTGGCCACGGCGCCTCGGCGATGTCGAGATCTGCCTGGTCCAGCCGCCAGGGCGGCAGGCCCGGATCCGGGAGCCGCACTACGAGACCTACGAGCGCCTCGCGGAGCAGCTGATCGAGTTCCTGGTGCCGTACCTGGACCGTCCGTTCGCATTCTTCGGCCATTGCAGTGGTGCGCTGCCGGGAGTGGAGGTGACCCGCCAGCTCGCCGCGGCCCGGCTACCGCTGCCGCGGCGCCTGTTCGTGTCCGCGCAGGTCGCCCCGCACGACGGTCCGTACGGTCGGCTCCTCGAACTGGACCGCGACGGGCTTCGGGACGCGCTGGCCGACCAGATAACCAACATGGGCGGTACGCCCAGCGACGCCCTGATCGACCTCGGTCTGGACCTGCTGGTCCGAGACGTCGAGGCGAACAAACGATATGTCGTGCCGGAGCCGCTGGACATCCCGTGCGGAATCACCGCGATCGGCTGGAGCGAGGACCGCGAGATTCCGTTGTCCCTCATGGGGGGCTGGAAGGGGTTGACGACGGATTGCCGGACGGTGCTGCTCGACGGCGGCCATTTCACCTTCCTGTCTGCGCCTCCGGCCCTCCTGGACCAGATCGCCCACGACCTGGACGATGACACGAATGGCCACGCCTCGACATAACCGCACGCAGTGAGCGGACTCGTTCAAGGGGCTGACGTCGTCCGCTGCTGTGTCCACATCGCCGGCATGTCGAGTTGACCCGAAGGGGTCTCGTAGGCGAATGACAGGAGACCATTCGCCTCGTCCAAGATCGCGAGCATCTCGTCATGGTCACGCGCCTCGCCCCGAACGACATCGATCCACGTCGTCATGACACCTCTTTCCAAAGGCGCCGGCGGATGCAGATAGATTTCGTAGGAAGTGACCCCGGTCACCGCTTTGGCTGCTGCGGCGCCTCGCACGCCTGTCAGTTTACGAGCCTGCAAGGGCGGCAGGTTGTGATACTGGAAGTAGGTCTTGTTCGGTTTCAACACCAGGTCGTCGGTGTTCAACCCCAAGGCCATTCGTGCTCCGGCAGCGATGAGATCGGTCCCGCAAGCACGAATCGCCAGCTCGTTGATCTGGCCGCCGATGCGCCCGTTCACCTCAATGAGGCGCGGTCCGTCAGCGGTCAGCTTGACCTCGGTGTGAGTCAACCCCGTCGAGATGTCCAGAGCGACCAGTGCCCGCTGGGTGAGATCGAGAATTTCACCTCTCTCGAGGTCGGAGACGGGCGCCGGCCAGAAGTGTCCCTGTTCGCGAAATGGAGGAAGGATGGGGAACTTGCCGGTGATCTCCAGATGCTTGATTCTTCCGTCCACCACGCAGCTTTCCACCGAAACATAGTCGCCGAAAGGCAGCCGCTTCTTTCCGGCTATAAATTCCTCGGCGACGAGAACGCCGGAGTAGGACTTTGACAGGTCCCGGAGGAGCGCTTCCCCTTCTTCGACGCTGTGGACCAGGTGGGTGTATTGGCTGCCCTCGCCTAGTCGCGGCTTCAGGACCAGCGGAAACCCAACGTGGTCAGCAACATCCCGCCACTGATCAACTCCGTTCAGTGATGCCGATCTCGTCCGCTGCACTCCGGCCTCCGCAAAGCGCTTGCGCTGCTGATATTTATCGCGCAGCAGGTTTGCAGTAGGTGTGGAGTGAAACAAGAGCCCCAACTCGGCGGCCACCTCAGCGGTGGGCAGCAGCATTCTTTCGGCATAGGTGACGATGCCGTCAGGCCGCCACCTGCGCAGGTGGTCGAGGAGTTCTGCGCGAGGCTGGTCCCATGTGATCATCTCGGCGATCTCGCCAAGGAACGGCTTCGCCGCCGCGCTGTACGGCGAGGTGCCGACGACAAGGATGACTTCGGCCCAGTCGGTCAGGCTGAGCATGATCTCCGCGGGCGTGACCGCACCCTCCTCGAACATGACGATCAGCCGCGGTCGCTCTTCCCGCCGTGAATCGACGGTCACGAGCCCAACTCCACGCGCTCCGGACCGAGCCGGTTCGGGTCCGCCCGCATCTCCCGGTAGAGGCGCAACCACGTCTCGACCTCCACATGCAGGCCCGCGGCCGAGATCAATGCCTCCTCACGGTCCCAGTCCACGCGCGGACGGGGCTGAATGCCGGTACTGCCCAGCACCTTGCGGTAGAACGGGTCGTCGGCCCGTCGCACGTCACTCATCAGCGCGCCCACCTCGGGAGAACACAGCTGAAGGGTGGGCCGGGGCGACCAACTCTCAAGCCCCGCCTGCGAAGGAAGCCCGAGCGCCGCCAAGAGCGCGGCGGTCATTCCGGCCGGGTCCGCTCGCAGATCGTCGGAGTCGACCAACGTGTACGGGACGCCCCGCTCGCGGCAGCGCGCCACCTGCTCGGCCAACGACGGCCACCCGCTTTCAAAAGGCGGGAACGTCGACGCCTTCGACAGTTCGCGCACGACGCGCAGCCGCGACGTGGTGGACAACCGGGGATCGGACATCACGAAGATCACCGGCGCGGTGGCGATTCCGGCCAGTTCGTCGAACTGGTCGGGGGTCAACTGGAAGCTCATCTCCTTGATGAGCAGGCCGCTGCCGCGCGGCACGTCGGCGAGCCGGACCCGATCGCCCGTGGCCACCTCCATAGGGTTGCCCAGGCAGCTGGCGACCGATTCGGCTCCCTGACCGCCCCAGTAGCACGCCTCGAACGGCTCGTGGCAGTGGTGGGTGATCAGTGCGTGCTGCCACAGTAACCGCGCTATGACGGTTGATCCGGTCCGGGGCGGCGAGATGAGCAGCAGGCGGTTCGAATACGCGTCCGCCAGATTGGTCTCCATACCGTACGACTCCCCTACTCGACTCGATCGACTGCGATTTCCGGCATGGCTTCAGACGGGCCGGTCGACCGCCGTCCGGCCACGTCGCGCCTGGTCAGCGCCTGGTCCAAGTCCTCGATGAGGTCGTCGGTGTGTTCGAGGCCGACGCTCAACCGGACCATGTCGGAAGGCACGGGTTCGTCCCCCCCGATCTGTTGATGCGTACCGATCGCAGGGATGGTCACGGTGCTCTTGACCTGCCCGAGGTTGTTCGCCCGCCAGAACAGATCGAGCCGGTCCATCACCCGGTGCGCGGCGGGCACACCTCCGGCCGGCCGGAAGCCGAGCAGAAAACCGAACCGGTTGACCGCGTCGCGACCGGGGCCGCCGCTGTCGACCAACCACATGTCGCGCTTGGCGAGGTGATGGGTGCGATGGCTCGGCAGGCCCGGGTAGAAGACCTCGACGACGTCGCTGCGGTTGGCCAGATACTCGGCCACGCGCAGCGCACTGGTCGACATGGAATCAACCCGCGCACGCAGTTCGCGGATGTCGGCCAGCAGCGTCCAAGCGTTAAAAGGGCTGAGTACGCTGCCCATGTCACGCATCGGGCCGCTGCGGAGATAACCGGCGAAATTCGTGGTCATCTCCGCGGGCTGACCGCGGAACTGAAGGCCGTGCCGGGCGATCACCGCACCACCCATACTGCGACCACTGGCACCGGCCGCCTTGGTGAGCGAATGAACAACGATATCGGCACCGAGGCCAAGCGGGCGCATCAACGCGGGTGTAGCCAGCGTCGCATCGATGATCAGCGGGATCTCCGCCCAGCGAGCAAGCTCGGCCAGCGCAGGAATGTCGACGAGCTGGACCATCGGATTGGACGGCGACTCCGCATAGAGAAACCGGGTGTCCTCATCGATATGCCGCTCCCAGCCGTCCACCGACAGCGGGTCGTCGACCCATCGGACGGACACACCGCGTTCGTCGCCGTACCGTTTATCGAAGACCATGACGGTCGACCCGTAGCACGCGGGTGAGGCGACGATGTTGGGTTTGGCACCCACCGCCGTGCTGAGGAACGGCGTCGTGGCCAGGGTGATCGCGGCCATCCCGGTCGTGGTGACCGCCGCGCTCACCTCGGCGTCGACCTGATAACCCTCCAGCGCGGCGACGGTGTCCTCAAGGTGGCCGACGGTCGGGTTGCCGCGCCGCGCGTACACCCACCCTTCTCGCTCCCCCGCGGCGGTGGCCCGCATCGTCTCCGCCGAGTCGAAATGCTGCGCGGTCGCGAGGTACGCCGGCTCGCCGAGCGAACCGAGATTGTGCGCGGCCGCCTCGTGATTGTAGGAACCGCGCACGGCCAAAGTCGCAAAGCGCGGGCCCGTCACCGCTGTGACTCGTTTTCCGTCTCGGCCTGCCATATAACCACGAGCCGTACCTCCCCATCTGCTGCACCGGCATAGATTTGAGGCATGCGCAGGATCGGTCGATGGAATTGATTAGATCACTTGGGATCACTCTGCACAACGTCCCACAGCCGCTGAAACCGATACTTGGGCCTGACCTGCTCAAGTCCGGCGATCAGGACCTACAGCAGGTCCAGTGAGGTGATTTCATTACTTAGACCACTACCAATTAAAGGCGGCGCCTTATCCGGGTACGGCACTTCATCCTGGCCGTTCCACTTCTCGCCCCACCGCCCTCCCAGCCTCCGCCAACCGGCCACCCGTCCCCAGACCGCCGCCAAGACCGTCCTGCTTGCCGACCTGGGCCACTCCGTCGAACTTGCGGCCGAGCCAAACCGCCAGGAAGGCTGCAAGGCGCCCGAAGCCTCACACGTAGGTGATGAACAGTTGCTGCGAGCGTGGTCACGCTTTCCGGTCCTGGAACAGCAGCAGGTCTTCATGGGCGATGGCCATGACGGGAACGCCGTGTTCGCGGAGGCGGGGTCAGAACGAGCGCGGCGGTGCCGGCGAGGTCCGCGAGGTGGTGGCGATGGTGCGGGCGTCGCTGTGGATGACTCGGGCTCCGCCCTCGCGATACCCGCGTGAGCACCCCTTGGCCAAGCAGGAGGGACTTCCCCATGCCCCGCGGCCCTACTCGACGGCCAACGCTATGCCGAGCACACGGGCATGAACCTCCACGACCCGCAACGCCTCCTCTCGCGCGCGGCACAATCACGTGGACTCAGCCGCATGCGAAATCAATTATCCGCTGGCCCGACTCTCCACTATCCCCCGCACACAAAAGCCGCGCCGTCGCTGTCGCCGTCAACGAGCGCGATGCGCCCGCCAGTGCAGAGAACCTGGAGGACGCATCGCCTTAATCTCCATCAACCGAAGATTGGTGTCTAGAGTGACCACTCCCCGACCAGAGCAGGTGAAACCCCTTGGCAAATCGCCACCACGGAGGATTCGAGGCCGCCCGCGTAGACGAACAGCCAGTTGTCGACTCCAGCGAAGAGTCTTGCGTCACGACCGGCCATCAAGGTCATATGCGACCTGTTCTCACCCACCGGATAGAGATCGGCCCCAGCGAGATTCGTGTACTCGAGATACGCCCTCGGCCACATCCCCCGGACAGCGCGAGCGACATCGAATCGAGCGTAGTCGAAGTACCTCACATCATCGACATCCACGAATGGCGGGTGCCGAATGAACAGGCCATCGAACTCGTGCACGAAACTCACAGGCCCAGTTTCCGCATCAAGCCCCAACGAACGCCACGCCACGAGAGCCGACTCCACCTCAACTGCTCTGCCAGGAGCCCAGCCAACCGAACGCAAAATGCGTTCCGCCTCGACGGGAAAGCGGTCGTTCATCCAACTCCTCGAGGTCTCTCAATTTTCCGCTTCCAAGCCGTTTGAGTTGATCGGCGGCGCCGCCACCAGCAGCACGAGCTGCGGAAGCGCAATTATTTGCCGCACCGCCAGCTGTACACTGGGCCGAACATCGGTGGCCGGCTGCACCTAATCCATCGAGCCACCTTTTCTTATCGCCCTTGCTATTTGAACGAGGTCCCTTATCTCTGCCCGGTCCAGGAAGCTTGCCACCGCGACCAACTCGCCAATCTCAAGAGCCACATCGTCCCACTCCGACGGCACGGCCGGATCCGAGGAAATTCCAGCGATGACATAGAGGTCGGATACTTGCATTTGCAGCACGGGCGCAATATCTCGCACAATGTCGGCTCGTGGCTGCAACCTTCCACTGAGCAATTGATAGATTGTCGACTCAGCACGCACAGAAGCGCGACTAACAGCTCTAGGAGTCAGATTCCGATTCTCCATCAGGCCACGAAGAATTTTAGCGAAGTCGTTACTCATTGCCACAGCATAGTCGCGCTCCCGACGGCCGGGCAACTCAAGAGGATCGAGCCCGCCGACGATTTTCGGAGCTCACCTAGTGCCACCCCCGGGCGCACGATCCTCGCCACACTGGTCAGCGACGATGGTCCGACAGACTCGCGCGCACAACACACCGTAGCGATTTCTCTCAAACTCGCATGGAATGCTCGGACCGAGCCACCGGGCATTACGACGAACGTGTAGTTCCCCTCGCTCAGGTCGCCGCCTTTTCGGATCCACGAGCTCATCGGAATCCAGTCCTGCGGAGTGTCATCCGCGCCGTTGCGACCCGGAAGAAGCACCCGAGTAGGCACCTGGCTCGGTCCGGGTTCCAGTTGTGGACCAGGACGGGCGTGGAACCGGCGAGCACGTAGTAGGTGTGGTGGTCGGCGACGGTGAGGTCGTGGACGCGTTGCTCGTGGACGGTTTCGAGCGTGGTGGTGTTGACCTGGGTGTATGTTCCTGCGCTGGTGCGGAGCCACATGCCGGGCTTGAGGTCGGCGGCCTTGACCCAGCGGCCGGTGCCGTCGGCGACCCAGAAGGGGTGTTCGTCGGTGGCGATCACCGAGCCGTGTGCCCGTGCGGAGGCGAGGACGGCAGGTACTGCGGCCGGTTGGACTTTCGCGTCGTCCTTGGTGGACGGCTTGGACCAGGGTGGTTCCGCTGCCGCGCGTGGGATCGATCAGGACGAGCTCTGCCGAGATGTCGATAACCGATTAATCGACCGACCTCTCGGGGTTGCCTTGAACGCCATCACCTCCATCTGCCGATCACGCTGCACCCCTCCACCGGACACGACACCCGCGCACCGTGGGGAAGGAACTGGCGCAGCACGCCCGCCATGAAGGCGCCGGGGGATGAGACGCGTCGGCCTCGCGCTGCCCGCCATCAAGGCGATAGGGCGAGACCTGCTACGCCACCTGGCCAGGCCAGGAGTCGACGCCTCGCAAGTGGCCAGCGACCAGCTCACGGCATTCCACGAAGCACTTCCAGATCGGTCCGTGTCCGCGGACCCAATCAATGCACTCTGGACGGTTCCCCGTACCCATGCGGCAGAATTGTTCAACAGCCGCTCGCACTTTAGAAACCGGAAGGCACTCCTTGACCGCGTAGCCGAACTTGAGGCTCGGAGTCGCGGTGGTGGCTCGTCCGGGCAGCCATACGCTGGTCAGTCGGCCGAGCGGATCGTAGGCCAGGCTGGTGCGCTTGTTGTTCTCGTCCACGGTGGCGGTGCTGAGGCCGGACGCGGGATCGATCTCGGTCCTGGTGACGAAGTTCGCCGGGTCGGTGACCGTGGCCGCGGTGACGACCCCGGTCGCCGGCGTGTAGGCGTTGACGGTCTTGCGACCGGCCTGGTCGTAGACGGTGGTGGGCCGCCCGTAGGGGTCCGGGGAGGGGTTGGTGGCGACGGTGACGTAGCGCGGGCTCCCGTCCTGGAAGCCGTCGAGCTTGTCGGTCTTGGTGACGTCGCCCTTGGTCGGCGCCACGTTCCAGGACTGCCCGTCGTAGAACTTCCGGGTGTCGGTGATCACGTCGTCGGGACGGGAGGTGGACGCCCCGCACCCCTTGGCGACGGTCTCCTCGCGGGAGGCGAAGGAGACGAGCCACTTGTCGTCATCGCGGGCGTAGGTGGTCCGGGTGCACCGGTCGTCGGCGGTGGTGGAGGTGTCGCCCCGGTCGTCGACCAGGCTGATCATCCCGTAGTCGTCGTAGGTGTTGCCGATCTCGGTACGCCGGCACCGGCCGCCGCCCAGCGCCCGGCGGGTCCGGCACGAGCGGGCGCGCTTTGCGGTCTGGGGGAGCGACACGGCACTCCCAGGTTCCTGACAGGGGCAGCTTGCCTACCGAGAGGACGCCGGGCCGCGCGCCGGGTGTTGGCGGGGCGCGGCCCGATGTTCTTCAGGTCAGCGCGTGGAGCACTTCTTCCAGGCGAAGTGGTAAATCGTCTTGATGGTCCCGTCGGTGGAGTCCATGGCGATGAAGCTGGTCTTGGACGCGTCCGAGGTGCCCTTGTCGACCCGCAGTTCGGTGTTGACGTTGAAGTTGCGCTCCTCGCCGCACTTCCTCCAGATGAGCTGGGCGATCGGCACCTTGTCGGTGAACTGCCAGTTGTCGTCCAGCGGGCTCGGTAGCGAGTGCGTGATCGCTCCGGTCTGGGAGTTGCCTTGGAAGTAGTAGCTGGCTTTCTGGGTGCCCTTGGCGCCCTTCGCCAGGTAGCCGTAGCCACGGTAGTCGGTCTGGGAGATGGCGTAGGTGAAGCCTTGCGGGACGTGGACCTTCATGCCGATCTGGCAGTTCTTGCGGGAGTCGGTGGGCTTGGACGAACCGCCGGCCTGAGCCAGGTAGTTGCTGTAGGTGATGGTGAAGGCTTCCTTGTCGTCCGAGATGGCGACCGCGGCGGTGCCGATCGGACAGCCGGAGCCGTTGACGGTGGCGATCTCGATCGTGACTCCGTCGGGGCCTGCTCCGAGCAGGGGCGTGGCGGCAGCCGCAGGGGCGGCCGATGGGGCGGTCAGGGCCGCGGCGGCGACGGCCGCAGCGGAAACCGCGATGCCTTTGCGCATGGGATTCCTCTTCGCTGGGAATGAGCGCTTTCCTCGAAGATCGAGGAGGTGGGCGCCCGGCAACGCGACTTCAATCAGAGGTACCGGCGGCCGGGCGTGATTCGATGAGGTGAATGGAGCGTAACTATTGAGCCCAGCACAGTCAATCGGCGGTTTTTAACTTTTCTTTACTTGAATAATGTCAACGACCAGGGCTGCGGACCCCCACTTGATCACTGCGAATCGAATGAACAGTTGAAATTTTGATGGCGATCGTTGCACTGGAAGATGTTTGTCAAACCGGAGAAATCCGGAGTGCGATGAGACGGTCACGAAATGTCTCGAATCGCGCGGTGTCTGTGAGGCCCCAGTTTGTCTCGTGGTGTTGTGTTGCGGATGGACATCTGAGGGCCTAGCCGCCTAGCCCCTCTCCCTCAACGCCCGGCGGCGTTGGCGACAGTCCAGCGGGATTGTCGGAGTCGTTGCCATAGTGATTGAGCCTCGCTTGGACCCGCCGCCATTCTCCGCCGTCTTTCGCGTCGATCGTGGACGCCCGGAACCTGTGAACGGCGTCCAGGGTCCAGGTTGGCGTTGGCCCCCGGCTGTCCGCTAATGGACGAGGTCGTTGACCTGATAGTCGATCCTCGTCCCGTCCGGGACGGCGATGGTTCGTCTCAACTTGTCGTAGACGTATCCGAAATCGACGATTCGGTCGGCTGAATCGTAGGTGTGGGTGATCGTCTTCCCTCCGCCGCTCGGACAGTTCTTTTCGGGCTCACTGGTTGCCATCGTTCCGGACGTGCGGTCGCTATGCCGAGCGCATGTGCAGGAACCGCCACGCCTTCCCCTAGACGTGGCACAATCACACGAACTCAGCGCATGCGAGATCTGTTACCCGGCTGGTCTGACCCCCCAGCACCCGCCACGCCGCCCTATTCCTCTGCGGGCGGGCGATCGATACGGCCTTTAACCGCCCACTCCATCGCTCTTCTGCACACCCAACGGCCTCGCCGTTGGCATCCGGCACCCCTTGGGGATTTCCCCCCTCGCACCCCACTAGGCGATCAGGTCGCCCCAGGTCAGTCACTCGCCGAGGGTAAGCTGCCGGTCATAGACCAGGCAGGCGCCTCCGTTCTCGACGATCGCACCCGGATTGTTTCGCAACATCGAGCTAAAGGCACAACTCCGGCGGAGGCGATCGGGCGGCGCCTTGCTGTGGTCGGAGCCGTTGCCAGCCTCGGTGCACGATCTGAAGGCCGCCCGAATCTGGGCATTATCCGCGCCTTGGCGGCCGCAGGCATCCTGCTCCTGGCCGATAAGACGTACCAGAGAGCTGGTGATCAGGTTCCGTCGCCCTATCGGAGAAGCGCCAAGCGCGATCCCAGGAGGGCGCCAACCGGGCTGATGCACGCCTGTAAGGACCGGGCGAACGCGCGAACGCACAGCTGAAGACATGGGATCCTCCGCAAGCTGCGGTGCTGCCCGTTCCGGGTCGGGCGGATCGCCAAGGCCATCCACGTCCTTCAACTCCGCGAGACCCCGCTCCGCGCGGAAAAGGTTCACTGTCTACACCGACGTCCGCAGGCCGCGTGATGGTCTCCGTGTAGGCGGTCGAGGCGGGTGACGCGGCCCTGCCAGACGGTCGCCGCTGAGCACAACCATGCCGCCGGAGGGGAACGAGGCAAGAAATCAGTGCACCAGGAAGGCTGCCCGGGAGACGACGTACTCCCCGTAGCAAAACTCTCGCCCCAGTTGCTCGAATTTTTTATACCGATCACGCTCAATCTCGCATGAGTACTCGATGATGACTCTCAGAGCGAATCTGAAGGCCAGTTCTGGGCTGACGTCCGTAGCGCACATACGCAAGGCGAGGACGGCGTCCGGAACATCCATCCAACCGTTTTCAGCTATCGCCTGGGTCAGCACGGGCTCGAGTTCGTCGATCTCTGTGACGACCCTCTCTCGAAAGCGGGCATATGCGTTGGCGTCGGCCACGAGCACGTCGGTTCGTTCAAGTCCCGCCTTGCAGAGGTCCGAGACCTCCTGGAACCAGGCCGTTCCGTTGGTCGCACCGCCGCAGAGACGATGATAGGAGCCAGTGGCGGCGGTCCACAGAGTGGCAACGATGTCAGCATCACCATAGGCAGCCAGCCTGAGCGAGTCCTTGGCAAGTGCGAGCACGTGCGCATTCGACATTTCGGCTACGTAGTTTACGACCACGTCGCGCGCACTTCCCGCCAATCTCCAGTCTTGATGGAAGAAAGATGCCAGGTGTGTGACGCCGAAGTCATCTTCAGTGAACCGACTTCCCACACGGATCGCCTATCTCGGATACGCAGTCGACACGTAATATCCACCCGGATGTCCGGCCGCACGCTGCAAGATGATCGTGTACGCATTCCCAGTCGGAGTAATAGCCCCACTCGCATCAGCCCTTACTCCAATGGAATTATTGACACCAAATCTTCCATTGATCTCCAATGGTCCGATACCGCCCTTTCGCAACCATGCATTAATACGCTTCATGTTGGATGCGATTCCATAGTCGACTACCTGTTGAGCGGTCTGCAGATCAGCAAAACGAGATTTCACCCCCGAAGCCTGCGCCATTGCTATCAATTGCTGATCACTTACATTAACATGCTCGTCAAGCACGTGTGCTGCAGGGAAACGAGCAGCGTCATCCACTAGATTGTTGCAGTTGTGCACCAAGATCGGCGTCGCGCCAGCTAGGGCGTAGTACGTGTGGTGGTCGGCGACGGTGAGGTTGTGGACGCGTTGGTGCTGGACTGTCTGGAGCTGTGTGGCCTTGACCTGGACGTAGGTTCCTGCGCTGGTGCGGAGCCACATGCCGGGCTTGAGATCGGCGGCCTTGACCCAGTGGCCGGTGCCGTCGGCGACCCAGAAGGGGTGTTCGTCGGTGGCGATCACCGCGCCGTGCGCCTGCTCGGAGCGGAGTAGCGTGGGTGCTGCGGCTGGTTGGGCCTTGGCGTCATCCTTGGTGACCCAGTGCTTTTGCTGCTGGGCGTCCACGGTGATCTTTACGAGGTTCTTCGTGCCCTTGGTGGTGATGGTGTCCTGGACGGTCTTGGCTTCGGTCTTGCCAGTCTTCGGGTTGGTGGCGAGGACTTTGTCGCCCTTTTTGATTTCGTCGATGGGTTTGGTTGTGCCGTCGGCCATTACCACGGCGGTGCCGGGGACGAAGCTGCTGCGACGGCATGCCTTAATGCCTTTGGCCAGCCACCTCAAGCCGCGGGGAAGCTTGACGAACGGCGCATCCGGGACGGGAATTCCGACGATGCCTCCGATGGTGCGGCCGCCTTGGTAGACAGGGTCGTTCCGATCGACATTGACCGGCAGGCGAAATTGCGGTGCTTTCCAATTCTTGGGCGGATCGCCCCGGGGCCGTCTCGGTGCTACAGGATTCGTTGCACCGCCGGCGAAGGACTTGAAGCTTTCCGCGATGTCGTGGCCGGCGTTTCGGGCTTTGTTGGCCGCGGCGACGGCGTCATCGAGCGTTGATTGCACCATGCCTTCGATCACGCCGACGAGAAAGGCCGGGGCATCTTTGGCGGTTTCCTTGAGAGTGGGGCGCTTGTGGCCGCAGGTGAAGGGGCTGCGGACGCAGGGTGGTAGGGGGAAGAGGCCGTCGGGGTCGCTGAAGGTCGCCGGGTTGTTGCCGCCGTAGAGGTAGCCGTTCATCTGCTGGGGATCAGCGAGGTCGATGAGCGGGTCGACGGAGATGAACCGGCCGTTGTTCGGGTCGTACTCGCGGGCGCCCAGGTGGGTCAGGCCGGTGGGGTCCTTGGTGCCGCCCAGGAACCCTCGCTGGTCGGGCCAGGTCGCTTCGGCGGTGCCGCGTTCCTGGCCGAACGGGGTGAACCGGCGGGTGACGATTTTCTGGTCGGTGGCGTTGACCGATGCCTGGGCGGTTCCTTGGTGGTCACCGGCGAGGTATTTCAGTCCCGAGGGGTCGCGTAGGGCGACGGTCTGGCCGTTGTGGCCGTAGTAGCGAGTGCCTACCGCGGTCGTTGAGCCGTTGGTCGCGCGGATCTCGGTGCCGTCCAGGTAAAGCGTGGCTCCGGTCAGGTCCTTGCGGATCAGGCGGTTGCCGTCGGCGTCGTAGATGTACCGGACGGTGGCGTCGCCCTGGGTGACCTTGTCGAGGTTGCCTTCGCTGTTCCATTCCAGGTTCTGGACGGTGTTGCCGACCGTGCGGGAGGTGGGGTTGCCCGCGTCGTCGTAGACGTAGTTCTCGTCGTTGGTGTCGGGGCCGGTGAAGGGGTTGGCGCCGGTCTGGTCGACCTTGCCGAGCATGTGGCCCTTGACGGTGCCGTCGACGTCGGGGTCGCCCTGGTAGCGGTAGTCGCGGGTGGAGATCTGCGTGCCCGCAGGGTTGTAGAACTGCTCTTTGGCGCGGCTGCCGTCGAGTTCGTAGGTGTAGTGCATCCGGTACGGGGCCGGACCGCCCGAAACCGAGGGGCTCTGCGGGCAGGTCGTTGACGCGACGCTCCACGCGTCGGTCAGTCGGCGCAGGTGGTCGTACTTGAAGCACTGGTTGTCGGTGCCGTCCCTGGAGACGTCGGAGATGCCCAGGACGTTGCCGGCGTCGTCATAGGTATAGGTGGCGTTGCGGTCGTCGCCCGTGACGTTCTCGCGGCGGTTGCTTGAGGTGGCGAGGCGCTGGGTGCCGTATTGGTAGGTGAGGGTGTTCCAGGTCCGTTTGTTGCCCGAGCCCAACTCGACCAGTTTGGGTTTGCCGGTGGGGGTGTACTCGGTCGCTCCGACGTAGGTGGCCTGGCCGCTGGTGAGCCGGATGGGGCGCTGATAGTCGTCGTAGGTGCTGGTAAGGGTTTCCTGTAGCAATCCGCCTGCGGCGGGAAGCACGACCTGGCGGGGTGTGCCGTCCAGGTTGTAGTTCTGGGAGCTGGTGTAGGTTCCGGCCAGTTGGCCCTCGGAAGCCGGGATGGTTACCGTGCTGGATTCGGGGCGGCCCAGGACGTCGTAGGCGGAAATGCTCCTGACGTAGTCGCCGTTTTCTCCGTGGCGGGTGGCGGCGGCCAGTTTCCCCTTTCCGCGGGGTGCGGTGTCGTAGGTCCACGACGACAGCAGTTTCCCGGTCGCCGACCCCTCTCGGGTCTGGGTGTGGCGGCCGAGCCCGTCGTAGCTCTGGAAGATCGTCTTGTGGCGGGCGTCGGTGGTGGACTCGACGCGGTCGAGGGCGTCGTAGGTGAACGTGGTGACGCCGGTGTCGGGGTCGGCCGCCTGGGTCCTGCGGCCGAGCAGGTCGTAGGTGTTGGTCCAGGTCTTGCCGGACGGGTCCTTCGTCGTGGTCAGACGTCCTGCGGGGTCGTAGCCGTAGGTGGTGGCGTCATAAGCGCCCGAGGGCCCGTTTCCTTGGTACTGGCGGCGTTCGACGACCTGGCCGCGCGCGTCGGTGATCTGCGCGGACGGGGTCGCGCCCTGGGGCGGGTCGACGGCGACCCAGTCCCCGCCGTAGCTGGTCGTGGAGCGCCATTTCTCCTCGGTCGTGGTTCCGGTGCCGACCACGAGGCGCTCGGTCGTGGGGCGGCCGAGCCCGTCATAGGAGAAGTGGTTCTGTGTCTCGACGGCTCCCGGGGAACTGGGGTTGAACAATGCGGGCTCGGGAGCACCGGTGGCCGAGTAGGTGGCGTAGGCCTTGGCGGTCTGGCTGCGGTCGTCATAGAACGTGTCGGTGATGAGACGGCCTTCGGGCCCGGTGCTCTGAGTCTGGCGAGGACGCAGAAGTCCGTCGTAGAGGGCGATGGAGGGCCGCTGGCCTCCGGAATTGGTGAGCGTCTTGGTGGTGACCGCGACGACTTGACCGTCGGTGATGCGGTAGGAGTGTTCGAGGCTGGGTGTGTCGCCGGCGGACTTGGAACGGTTGGGCTGCCATACCTTCAGGACGCGGCCGAGCGAGTCGTACACCAGGTCGCTGCGCAATGGCTTGTTGTTGCCGTCGACATTGCTGTTGTCGATCTCGGCCGTCGGCAGCCCCCACGCGGGGTCGAGTTCGGTGGTGGTGGTCAACCCGGTGGTCCCCGCATTGGGGGCGGGTGTGGTGACCGTGACCCTGGTATTCACTCCACTGGAGTCGGTGTACCGGGTGGTGGTGGTCTGGTCGGCGGCGTTGGTGACCGTCTGGGGGCGCCCGAAGCTGTCGTAAGTTGTCTTTTCGAGCAGTGAATAGTTGGCCTCAGAGCCCTTGTACTCGGCGATTCTCTTGGTCTGGGTGACGTTCCCCTTTGTGGGCGCGGCGCCGAACTCGCCGCCGTCGTAGAGGGCCTGCGCGTCGGCGATGACATGCTTGGGACGGTCCGGGGTCGTCCCACAGGAGACGGAAACGGTCTCCGCTCGGGACTGGTAGGAGACCATCCATCTCGCCTGGTTATCGGCGTACTCGAGGCGGGTGCATTTGTCATCGGCGGTGGAGGCGACGTCACCGAGATCCTCGACCTGCTTGACGCGGCCGACCTTGGCGAGGTCGGTCTCGTATTCGCTGGTCGTCTTGGTCTGCCGCCAGGCCCCGCCGTCCAGCGCCGTCCAGGTGCGGGAGTTGCCGACCTTGACGACGTTGGCGGTCACGGTGGCCCAGTCCCTGGTGCGGGAGGCGGTCTGGTATCGCCAGGGCACATCGACGCTCTTGTCGTGCACCGTCCCGCCGGGGGCGGTGTAGTTGACGGTCTTGAGGGCGAAGCCTTCAAGACCTTCTGCGTCGGTGTGGGTGCCGCCCTCGCCGTCGGGGACGGTTACGGTCTTGGTGCCGCCGGCGGGGGTGGCGCGGTCGCCGTGCATGCCGCGCAGGTAATAGGTGTCGGTCTGCGTGGACGGGTTGGCGAGGCTGCCGGTTTTGACGCGGACCTGGCCGTATCCGCGCCATTGGGACCAGGTCTTGTACGTTTCCCGGGTGAGGCCGTCATCGTCGTCGAAATGCCAGGCGGCATCGCCGATGTACTCGTACTGGGTGGCCATGTCGGGGGCGTGGCCGGTGCGGTCTTTCTGGACCACCGAGGTCGTGACGAATTTGTTGAACCAGTCGGGGATGGGTTCGATCTTCCCTGGCTGGTGCCAGATGGAGGGGAAGCAGCGTCTGGTATTCGTTTGTGGTGTGGGCGGGGACGCGCGGGAGCAGTCCTGCCCGGTGTAGCTGACGTTGATCTCGCCCCCCACCTCGTCGAAGATCTTCTCGACCCGGTAGCGGGTGTAGGGCGGGATGCCATCGTTGGCCTGGTCGACGCGGTTGGCCTTGGGCGTGTGTTTGAAGCTGACCTTGGGCAGTGCGATGTTGTCGGCGGGGGCGGGTCCGGCGAGGCCGGTGTGCTGGATTTCCTTGAGGAGCAGGTCGCGTTCGTCGGTTTCCTTGCCCCATTCGTGGACGAAGGACCAGGAGTCGACGTCGCGATAGGGCCAGCCCGCGCCCTTGTTGATCTGGGTGGTGACCTTGGTGAGGCGTTTACGGGACCAGAAGGTGGGCGAGGTGGAGCCGTGCCCGCTCTCGCAGCGCTGACCGGCGTTGCAGTTCATGTCCCAGGGGACATCGGGCCACTGGTCGGGATTGGCCGAGATCTTGGATTCGGCGCAGTCGAACGTCTCGGTGGGAATGCAGCGTTCGGAGACCTGGAAGTTCACCCGGGCGGCGGGGGCGCCGACGGTGTTGTTGCCGCGCAGCCCGTACTCGACGGCGGTGAGGTAGCCGCCGCGGGTGTAGGAAGTGGCGTCGGCGGGATTGAGGTTGCGGCCGTAGCGGTTGGTCTCGGGCTGGTAGTAGTAGGCGATGGCGTTGTCGTTGGTGTCCAGGACCATGTCCAGGTTCCACCGCCAGGCCTGCTGGCACCAGGAGTCGGCGAACCCCGAGGCCTTGTGGCAGCGGTCGGTGGCGCCGGGGCCGAACACCGGGACGGTCCAGGTCGACCGGGTCGGCTCACCGGTTCCCGAGTCGTAGCCGGGCAGGTGGTTGCGGCCGAAGAAGTACTGGGTGCCGTCGGTGGTGGTGACCTTCCAGTACTCGCCTTCCTTGCCGTTGTCGCCCTCGTCGCCGTTCTCGTTGGACGGGTCGGTGAGGAGTTCGAACTTGGTCCCGTCGTCGTTCTTCAGTTTCCAGATTCCGTCGGCGGCCTTGACCAGTTCGCCGCCCTTGCCGTTCCAGGTGACGGTCGCGTTCTCGTAGCCCCAGCACAGGTCGCCCGGCGATTTGCCGCCAGGTCCCTTGGGCGCGCCGTCCTCCTCACACGGCTTGTAGCGCCGCTCGATGAATCC
Source organism: Actinomadura terrae (assembly GCF_022751215.1). GTDB lineage: Bacteria > Actinomycetota > Actinomycetes > Streptosporangiales > Streptosporangiaceae > Spirillospora > Spirillospora terrae. The sequence continues at coordinate 261,613 of NZ_JAICDG010000005.1, forward strand.
CGGCGAGTACTCGAAACCCTCGCCGGCCCAGGACGGCTGGTTGTTGGTGTTGCCGGCTCGACCGTCCACCGACTGGGCGGAATAGCCGAGTGTGACCTGGGGGGTCAGGCTGCCGGGGACCGGCGGAACCCGCATGGGATAGTCCCAGGTGAAGTCGCCGGTGTTGCCCGATACCTGCCAGGTGGCGGACGCTTCCAGTTTGGTGGCCGTGAAGTCGCCCTGCGATCCTGCCGGTGCCGCGGCGGCCGCCAGGACGACCGGTGAGGCTGATGCGGATTGCTGCCCGGCGGGCGCTGTTTCGACGTCGGCCGTGAGCGTTCTGGCTTCGCCGTTGTTGTCGGTGATGACGGGTGTGGAGGTGCGGCATTCAGGGTTGTTCGGGGTGGTGAGCGCGCACGCGGGCAGTTGGACCAGCCGTAGCCGCGTGCCGTAGGAGCCGCCGAATGCCTGGGCGAACGCCGAATAGTCCACCCGCACGCCGACCCGGCCCGGTGTGGCCTTGGCGTCGGGGGTCAGGGTGAACATCAGTCCTTGGACGCCCGCCAGTTGGGCCGTATTGCGGTCGAGGACGCTGACCTTCGTAGAACCCTTCAACACGCTCGGCGGGGCGGCTTTTGTCGTGCCGGTTTTGGGCGCCGGACCAGGGGCTGTGAGGGACACCGGTAGGCTTCCCGCGCGCACGAGTCCTTGCGTCGTGCCGGAGCGGGAAGCCTCCTTTCCGGTGACGGTGACCTCGGCGCTTCCGGGCTTGGGCCAGGCGGCTTTGGGCGCGGGCTGGTTCTTCGTGGCGGAGTCGTCGTCCCGTGGCAGGACCTTGAGGTTCTTGCCTTTGACGGTCCGTTCGTGATCGGCGACCTCTGGCCGGTTCGAACCGGGCGGATCGGCCTGAGCGGCCGGCGCGGAGGCCAGACCCACCGCTAATGCCACGGTCATCGCCGCGGCCATGCAGCGCACCGGGCGCCGGATGTGCAGCAGCAGTCGTTTTCGGTCGCTCATCGCAGGGCCTTTCCGTGCGGGAGTCTGATGGTCCTGAGACGGAACGGCGACGTATGAAAAGCCACGCCAGGGCGCGGAGAGGCCTCAATGACTGGGCGGATTTCGGACATAGGACTTACCAGCACGCCGCGTCTCCTCAAGGGTCAGGGGAGCGCGAGACACCTACGGCGTGGCATGTCCCGCACCCTTTCGAGGAAGGTCAACGCTCCAGATGATCTGTTGTCAGATCTCGATGATCAACCCCCGATTCCGGCCACCGCCCTACACCAACGGGGGGATCGCAGGCCAGCGAAAAAATCACGTCCGTCTACGGACAGCATGACAACCGATCGACTGTCAAGCGCGTCCGCGCGCATAGAACAAACGCATATGACCAACAGTAAGAAGACGAGTTGAACAGCCTTGCCGGGCTGGCGGGAAAATGTGACGATCTTGGCGCCAGAACCGGCTACCAGAAAGACGCCCCCATGGCACGCACGCTCCCACGCAACCGACTCCTGACCACGTCCTGCCGGCTGCTCTTGGCGATACTCGGCGGCGCCGCCCTGGCCTTAACCTGCCTCGCTCCCGTGCACGCCGATACCGCCCCGGCTCCCGGCGAACCCGCCACCATCACCGCCGATGAACTGCCGACCTGGCAGACCGACGGCGTCGTGTGGGCGATCACGATGATCGGCGACACCGTCTACGTCGGCGGGAACTTCGACCACATCCGCCCACCCGACACCCAGCCCGGCGACCCGCAGGAACAGGCGCGCAAGAACCTGGCCGCCTTCAACGCCGCCACCGGCCAGCCCCTCCCCTGGTCCCCGACCGTCGAAGGAACCCCCTTCACCAGCACCACCCACCAGTGGGACTGCGACGACCTCGGCAACAACCAGTGGATATGCGACGCGGTCTGGGAACTGCGGCCCTCACCCGACGCCACCAAGCTCTATGTCGGCGGCGACTTCACCAAAATCAACGGGCAGCGCCGCGGGAAAATCGCCGCGTTCGACCTTCCGTCCGGCAACCTCAACACCTTCAGCCACGAGATCAACAGCCGCGTCCAAGCCCTCACCGTCACCGCCAAGACCGTGTACGCCGGCGGCTTCTTCACCACCGTCGACGGCACGAACCGGCAGCGCCTCGCCGCGTTCGCCACCGCGAACGGAACCCTCACCTCGTGGGCACCGACCGCCGACCGCGGCGTCCACGCCATGATCACCTCGCCCGACGGCACCCGGATCGTGCTGGGCGGCGACTTCAACCAGATCAACGGCAACCCGCCCCACGGCCTGGGCGCGGTCTACGCCGACACCGGCGCCTCCGCCCCCTGGGCCACCGGCGTCGACTACGTCAATCCCACCCGCCGCTCCTGGGTCACCGACCTCGTCAAGGACGATGAGGCCATCTACGCCTCGGCCAACGGCGAGAACACCTTCGACGGCCGCCTCGCCCTCAACCCCGACGACGGCACCACCCGCTGGATCGACAACTGCCTGGGCGCCACCCAGGCCATCACCATCCTGGACGGCCTGCTCTACAGCGGCTCACACGCCCACGACTGCCGCTCACAACCCGACGGCTTCCCCGAAATCGTCCCCGACCAGCCCTACCAGCGCCTCCTGGCCGAACCCACCCACCCCGACCCCGCCCGCTACGACACCCCGCCCATCCTGCACTGGTTCCCCAGCACCAACGGCGGCCCCACCAGCTACAACCAAGGCCCCCGCGCCATGGACAACAACGGCAAATACCTCTGGGTCGGCGGCGACTTCACCACCGTCAACAACCAGAAACAACAAGGACTCACCCGCTTCGGCTCCCTCGCCGTCACCAGCGACGCCAACCCCGCCCAACCCGTCATCAAGCCGACGGTCACCAAACCCGATGGGACGACCGGGCAACTCCAGGTCACCTGGAAGCAGACCTGGGACCGCGACAACAAGAAACTCACCTATGAAGTAATCCGGGACAACACCACCGTCGTCCACACCCTGACCTCGGAATCGAAATTCTGGGACCTCCAGAATCTCACCTTCACCGACACCGGCCTCACACCCGGCAGCTCCCACACCTATGCCATCCGCGCCATCGACCCCTTCAACAACCGCGTCCGCTCCCCCGCGAGCGCACCCGTACAGGCAGGCTGAGCCTCGGCACGACGGACCCACCGGGGACGCTCATTCTCCCGGGTGGGTCCAGAGGAGGCGATGATCCCCTCGTTCACAGGAGCCCTGCTGGTCTATTGGACGTCGCGGGCGGAGCGCCAATCGTCGTCCTCAAGGATGGAATGGATTATCGAGTCCCGCCACGCGCCTCGCACACGTAGGTGGCCCCGCATTCGGCCCTCTTCTACCATTCCGAGCTTGGTCATCAAGCGCGCGGAGGCGGTGTTCTCGGGGCTGCGTGCGCCCCACAGCCGGTGCAGGTCGAGGTGCTCGAAACCGAGTTGAAAGAGCAGCCATCCTGTTTCGGCGGCCAGGCCTTCACGCCACCGGTCGGCGCGCGATGCGAATCCGAGCTGGGCGCTCGACTGGCCGGGGTGCTGGGCGTCCACGGCAAGCCGGGCGAAGCCGATCACCTCGCCGGTCGCCGAGTCCGCCACCGCGAGCGAGTACTCGGTCCGTGGTTCCTGCCTGGCCGCCTCGATCACCTGGGAGAGCATCGCGGCGACCTGATCGCGGTTCCTCGGCTCGAATGACAGATGTTCGACGACGCGCGGGTCGTCGTACACCTCCAGCACGGCATCGACGTCATCGGCCGTGAACTCGCGCAGGGCCACGCCATCGCCCGTGAGCGATACGGGGTACATGGCCAGGAGGCTAGCGTCCGGGACGGCGGTGGAGCAGCCGTAGAAGTCCGCGCGCGGGTTTCAGGTCGGTGGAGAAGGCACCCCTTTCTAGGGCGATCCGTGCCATCCAGGCCTTTGAACACGGCCTTCGGGAATTCGTCGCGATGAATCAGGCCCTGGTCGGCAACGGCGCGGCGACGCTCTTTCCCACGACGGCGCAGGCCCTGGAACAACGCGACACCAGGTTGCGCGGCCTCGTCACGATGCCCGCGACCACGGCGCCTCCGGCTCACTCGGCCCTCACACTGCCCGAATTCGACCCACAACCGTGAGCGGGCACCAGCGAAAAGGCAGGGCGTATCGCAGGTGCGGCTCCCTACGCTCACCCTGTGACTGACGAGCCCTTTGACGACGGCACGCCGGCGGCCGGCACGTCGACCCTCCGCGGCCGGTTCCCGTGGCACTTCGGTCCGCCCGCCGGTGCCCAACTCGAACGGTTCCTGACGCACGGACTGGTGGTGTTCGACACCAACGCGCTGTTCGACGCCTACCGGCTGAACCCGCAGGGCCGCGCCGAGTTCCTCCGGACCCTCGGCCTGCTGGGCGACCGGTTGTGGGTGCCGCACCGCGTCGCGGAGGAGTTCCTCGGCAACCGCCTGGCCGTCATCAGCGAGTGCGCCGGCGCCGTCACCAAACTGACCAACGACCTCGGCGGTTCGTTCCGCAAGCTCAAGGCCGACATCGAGGAGTTCGGCGGTCGGCGCGGGCTGGCGAAGAACAGTGTCGACGAGGTGCTGAAGCTGCTGGGCGAGGCGCAGCGGCAGATCACCGAGAAGATCGGCTCCTCCTACCGGTTCGATCTCAAGGCGGCGGACTGCGTCACCGCCGATCCGATCCTCACGGAGATCGAGAAGCTGCTGGACAGGCGGATCGGACCGCCGCTCAAGGACATGCGGAAGGTGAGGGAGGAGGCCGCGTACCGGTTCGAGCGGCGCATCCCGCCCGGCTACGCCGATGCGGACAAGCCACCCGAGCAGGCCATAGGCGACTATGTGCTGTGGGTCCAACTGCTCCAGGAGGTCGAAAGGCTCCCGCGCCCGGTCCTGTTCGTCACCAACGAGAAGAAGAAGGCCAATGACCGGGAGGTGACAGCGGCCCTCTTCCACAGGTATCAGTTTTCGTCCGGCTCGCCCGTCAGACCCGAGTACGTCAAGGAGCGACTCTCGGCGCGCTTGGCGGAGATTCCAGAGGACAGCAGCGAAGCCGCCATTCTGCGTGCCCAGATCAAGCAGGTCGATACCGACCTCGCCGCCGCCTGGGCGGAGGACAGGGTGAACGAAGTACTGGCCGACCTGGGCCTGCTGGACGGCCCCGGCCCCGGCGCCGAGCCCGCCGATTCCGCCGGTTCCGACGCGCGGGAGAACGGGTCTCAGTAGCCCCCCGATCGACCCGGTGTCCATACTCGCCGCTGGTCAAGAGGACGGGAGGCTGCGGGTTATCTCGTCCGGGGGTCCGGTGGCGGCTATCCGGCCTGATTTCAGCAGGATCACCGTGTCGGCGGCGCTGATGGTCGAGGGGCGGTGCGCGATGACCAGGAGGGTGCATTCGCGCGAGATCTGGGCGATCGTCTGTGTGAGGAACTGCTCGTTGGCGGCGTCCAGCTGTGACGTCGGCTCGTCCAGCAACAGCAGGCGCGGCCTTGGCAGCAGCGCGCGGGCGATCGCGACGCGTTGGCGCTCCCCGCCCGACAGCAGGTCGCCGTGCTCGCCGACCGGAGTGTCCAGGCCCTTGGGGAGGCGCGCGACCAGGTCACCGAGGCCGGCCAGCCGCACGACCCGGTCGATCTCGGCATCGGCGGCGTCGGGCTTGCCGTAGACGATGTTGTCGCGCAGCGTGCCGTGCATGACCGGTGCGGACTGCTCCACCAGGCCGAGCCTGGACCGGGTCTCGCTGATGCTCAGTTCGGCGCGGATATCCGTTCCGTCCAGCAGGATCTGCCCCTGGTCGGGATCGTAGAACCGGGCTATCAGCGAGAACAACGTCGATTTCCCGGCCCCTGACGCGCCTATCAGGGCGGTGTGGGTGTGGCGCGGGATGGTGAAGGACACCTGCCGCAGGACGGGGTTCTCCGTGTCGTAGCCGAAGGTGATATCGCGGAATTCCACCGCGGGGGTCGTCCCGTTCGGGCCGGCGGCCTTTTCGACGAGAACAGGGGCCCGCTTGGCGTCGGCTTCCGACGGCAGTTGCGTGACCTCCTCGATTCGCTGCAACGCCGCCATTCCCCGTTGCAGCGTCGCCATCACGTCGAACATGTTCGCGATCGGCGCGCCGATGTAGGTGATGTACAGCAGGAATCCGACCAGGTCCGGCAGGGACGCGTCGCCGCTCGCGACGCGGATTCCGCCGACGACCAGGACCGCCATCATCGATCCGTGCATCGCCAGCGTCATCATCGGGCCGATGACCGCGTCCCGTTTCGCGGCCTGGAGGTTCTGCTCGTAGGCCTGGCGCGCGAGGCGGCCGATCCGCTCGGTTTCGCGGTCCTCGGCACGCATCACGCGGACGGTGCGGATCGCCGACAACGCGCGTTCCAGTTCCGCCGACATTCCACCGAGGCTGTCCTGGGCGTCTTCGACGGCGCGGCGGATTCCCGCCAAGAGCAGCAGTGTCAGGCCGCCGATCGCACCGACGATGACCAGCACGATCAGGAAGAGCGCCGCGTCCAGCCACAGCATCAGCGCGATACCGCCGACGATGGAGAACAGCCCGACCACGACCTCCGAAAGGTCGTAGGCCAGGGAGTCGCGCAACATGGTGGTGTCGGAGGTGGTGCGCGAGAGTGAGTCGCCGAGCCGCCGGCTCTCGTGCCGCCGCATCGGCAGCCGCAGAAGCTTGCCGATGAGCCGCAGCCGCAGCCCCAGCACCAGGCCCTCGGAGGTCCGTTCGAGGGCGTAGGAGGAGATCGCGGCGATGACGGCTTCGAGGACGAACACCACGGCCAGCAGCACGGCGAGGGCGGCGTAGGGCCTCCCGTCCGAGAACTGCTTGATCGTCCTGGTAGCCAGGAGCGGCTGCGCCAGGCCCATCCCGGCGGCCAGCAGCGAGAACACCAGCGCGACGCAGATCGACTTGCGGTGCCCCCGGGTGGCCCGGACGAGGTCGCGCAGGCCGACCCGGAGCGGCACCTCCCGCTCGTCCTCCTCAGGCAGGTCGTCAGCGGCGTCGCCGCCGCGGGACGGTCGCAAACTGCTGAACACGGAAGGGTCGTCTCCTCGAAAGGATGAAATCGGGGGTCAGCGGACGCGGGGCCCGACGGTCATCAGCACCCGGAACCCGGTGATGTTGTCGTCCTCACCGGCGGGACGCCCCTCGGCCTCCACCCAAGCATGCGCGCCGAACGGGGACGTGCGCGCGCCGACCCGGCACACCGGGAAGTGGCCGGACGGCCGGGCCCGGCCGCGCACCAGCGTCAGGACGCGCCGGATGCGGCGGGGCGGCGGGGCGGCGGGGCGGCGGCCGAGATCGACTGGGATCGCGTTCCAGCACAACACGGGACGGACCAACCACGCCCCCCGCACCCGCCCTGAGCGTGCGGTGCGGGGTTCAGTCCCGCAGGGCCGCGACGATGGCGTCGGCCACGCCCCGGGCCGAGGCAGGGTTCTGCCCGGTGATCAGACGGCCGTCGGCGACCACGTGGGCGGTGAAGTCCTCGGCCGGGACGTGCGTCGCGCCCTGGGACGTGAGGCGGTCGGCCAGCAGGAACGGCACCACCTCGGCCAGGCCCACCGCCGTCTCCTCGGCGTTGGTGAACGCCGCGACCTTCTTGCCCGCGACCAGAGGGGAGCCGTCGGACAGCGTGAGGCCGACCAGCGCGGCCGGGCCGTGGCAGACCGCCGCGACCACGCCGCCCCGCTCGTAGAGCGTGCGGGCCAGCCGCGCGAGGCCCGGGTTGTCGGGAAAGTCCCACATGCTGCCGTGCCCACCGGCGAACAGGATCGCCTCGTAGCCGTCGGGGTCGATCCGGTCGGGGGTGGGCGTGTCGGCCAGTTGTGCGGCGATGCGCTCGTCGGTGAGGAAGCGGCGCTGGAGCGGGTTGGACCGGTCCTCCCCGTCGCGCGGCGGGACGCCTCCGGCGACGCTGACCAGGTCCACCTGGTAGCCGGCGGCGGTGAACACCTCCCACGGCACCGCCGCCTCGTCGACGTAGAAACCGGTACCGCGCCCGGTCGAACCCAGGGTCGCGTGGCTGGTCAGGGCGATGAGAATACGCTTGGACATGGCGGTGCCGCTCCCTGAGAGGTCGAATTGCCGTCGAGGCCTCCGGCTCGGGAATCCCGGTGGGATTCGAGCGGAGACAGATTGATCATCACGCCGTCCGGTATCGAAATCCAATAGGGCCACACAGCTGCTGCTATCGGTTTTCTGATAGAAGAGGGCGGATGCGCGACGTCTCGTTCGACCTGCTGCGGACCTTCCTGTCGGTCTACCGGACGGGGTCGGTGTCCCGCGCCGCCGAGTTGCGGGGCGTGTCCCAGCCGACCGTGACCGCCCACATCAAGGCGCTGGAAGCCGACCTGGACCGGCCGCTGTTCGACCGCGTGCCGCGCGGCATGGCGCCCACCCAGGCCGCGGACCACCTCGCCGCCCGGATCGCCCCGGCGATCGACAGCCTGGAGGACTGGGCGCACACCGACCTGGACCGGTCCGGCGACCCCTTCGGCCGCGCCGTCCACCTGGGCGGTCCGGCCGAACTGCTGTGCGCCCGCGTGCTGCCGTCCCTGGCCCACCTGGTCGCCCGGGGCCTTCAGGTGCGCGCCCGGTTCGGAATGCCCGACGAGCTGCTGGCCGAGCTGTCCGGCGGCGGCCTGGACCTGGTCGTCTCCACCGTCCGGCCGCGCCGCCGCGGCCTGCACGTCGAGGTGCTGGCCGACGAGGAGTTCGCCCTGGTCGGCGCCCCCGCCTGGACCGCCGAGGACGTCGACCGCGCCCCGCTGGTCGCCTACGCCGAGAACCTGCCGATCCTGCGCCGCTACTGGCGCACCGTCTTCGACGCCCGCCTCGCCCGCGGCCCCGCCGTCGTCGTCCCCGATCTGCGCGGCGTCCTGGCCACGGTCGTCGCGGGCGCCGGCATCACCGTCCTGCCGACCTACCTGTGCGCCGCCGAACTCGCGGACGGCCGTCTGCGCCTGCTCCATCGGCCCGAGGTCGCGCCGATCAACACGTTGTTCCTGGCCGGACGGGCCGGAGCGACCCACCCGGCCGCCGTCGCGGTGCGCGGCGAACTGCTCCACCGGGGTCGCATATGGACGGCGGAAGTCACCTGACCTCTGCCCCCGAATTCCCTAGGTTGAATGTGACGGAAGTGGGGCGGCCTACGGCGACAGGGGTCATACGTGGACGTGCGGACGAAGCTCATCGGGTCGGGCCCGAACGCCGATCCCTATCCCGCGTACGCGCGGCTTCGCGAAGAGCAGCCGGTCTGCCGGGTACAGCTGCGCGACAACGTGCATTGCTGGGTGGTGTCGCGTTATGAGGACGCCCGGTCCGCGTTCGCCGACCCGAGGCTGAGCCGGGACCCCCGCACGGCCGGACCGGCGTGGCGCGAGGCCGACCGCGGCCGTCCACTGGAGGACGGCGCGGGCCTCGGGGTGCATCTTCTGACCAGGGAGCCGCCGGACCACGACCGGTTGCGCCGCCTGGTCTCCGCCACCTTCACCAAGGCCAGGACGGAGGCCCTGCGCGGGCGGGTCCAGCAGGTCGCCGACTCGCTCATCGACGCCTTCGCGGAACGGGGCGAGGCCGAGCTCGTCGCCGAGTTCGCCTACCCGCTGCCCATCACCGTGATCTGCGAAGTCCTCGGTATCCCGGCCGAGGACCGGAACCTGTTCCGGCAGTGGACCTCCAACGCCGTCGCGACCGAATCCGGCGACGTCGACGGACGCCAGAGCGGCGTGCGGCCTCCCGGCGAGTACCTGCGCGCGCTCGTGGCGGCCAAGCGGCGCGCCCCGGGCGACGACCTGGTCAGCGCGCTCGTCGCCGACCAGCGGGAGGGCCGGCTCAGCGAGGACGAGCTGCTCTCCATGATCTTCCTCCTGCTGATCGCCGGACACGAGAACACCGCCGGGCTCATCGGCAACGGCCTCCTCGCACTGCTGCGCTCTCCCGAGCAGCTCGCGCTCCTCAAGGAACGGCCCGAGCTCGCCGATGCCGCCGTGGAGGAGGTCCTGCGGTACGAGGGGCCGATGGAGCTGGCGGCGTGGCGCTGGACGACCGAGCCGGTGGAGATCGGCGGGACGCTGATCCCGTCCGGCGAACCGGTGCTCATCGCCCTGGCCGCCGCCCACCGCGACCCCGCGCGCTTCGCCGACCCCGACCGGTTCGACCTGGCCCGTCCCGACAACGCCCACCTGGGGTTCGGGCACGGGCGCCACCACTGCCTCGGCGCTCCGCTCGGTCGCCTGGAGGGCGCGGTGGCGCTTCGGACGCTCGTCCGGCGCCTCCCCGATCTGGCCCCGGCCGTCCCGCCGGAGCGGCTCCCCCGCCAGCCGAGCTCCATCGTCCGCGCCCTGCACGAACTCCCGATCGTCTTCACCCCGCGTGCGCGGACGCCATGATGAGGCATCCATCGGCCCCTGAGCCTCACCCCGCGCTCGCTAAGCCGTAAGCAACTTACGGTTGTGCATCGACTTACTATTCCTTAGTATCGCGGTGTGGACATCACCGACACCGCGTTCTGCCCGCGCTACCACCGCGCCGTCGAGGTCATCGGCAAGCGGTGGACCGGTGCGATCGTGCGGGCCCTGCTGCTCGACGTCAACCGGTTCGCCGACCTGCGCGGGGTCGTGCCCGGGCTGAGCGACCGCATGCTGACCGAGCGGCTGAAGGAACTCCAGGACGAGGGCATCGTGGAGCGGATCGTCCATGACGAGACGCCCGTGCGGATCGAGTACCGGCTCACCCAGAAGGGCCTGGAGCTGCACGACGCGGTGTACGCGCTGAGCCGCTGGGCCGACCGCTGGGTCCCCCTCGAAGCGACCACCTGACCCACCCCGTCCCGGCGCACGCCGGACATCAACCTCATACCGACGTCCCCCTCGGCGAGCCGGACCGGCCCGCCGCCGGACACCCCTTTCCCTGTTCGCCGGGCCTCCGCCCGCTCGCGACGCGATGCGTGCTGCCCGGACTCCCCCTGGAGGTCACCGTGTCCTTGCCCGACTCGCCACCGCGGGAAGCGGATCGGACGACAACGCGGATGTGGCTCGGCGTGCTCACCGTCGCGCTGGGCATCTTCTCGATGATCACCGCGGAGCAGCTCCCGGTCGGGCTGCTCCCGTCCATGTCCGAGCAGCTCGACGTCGCGGAGGGGACGGCGGGCCTCACGGTCACGGTGCCCGGCGTCGTCGCGGCGGTCTCCTCGATCGGGCTGCCGCTCGCGGTGGGCAGGCTCGACCGGCGCGTGCTGCTGGCCGTGCTGCTCGCGGTGATGGCCGTGGCGAGCACCGTCTCGGCGCTGGCCCCGAACTTCACCGTGCTCCTCGCGTCCCGGCTGCTGGTCGGCGTCACCATCGGCGGGTTCTGGGCGATCGCCGGAAGCCTCGCGATGCGGCTCGTGCCCGCCGCGTCCGTCCCCCGGGCGCTGGTGCTGATCTTCGGCGGGGTGGGCGCGGCGGCGGTGCTCGGCGTGCCGGTCGGGACGATGATCGGCGATCTCGTGGGGTGGCGCGGCGCGTTCTGGTCGCTCACCGGCCTGAGCGTCGCCGTCCTGATCGCCGCGCTCGTCCTCCTGCCGCCGCTGCCGGCGGCGGAGCCGGTGCGCCTGCGGGCGCTGCGCGCGCAGTTGGGCAACCCGGTCCTGATGGCCGGGATCGCCGCGACCGCCCTGCTGATCGCTGGCCACTACGGCGCGTATGTCTTCGTCAGCCCGGCACTGCGGGACGTCTCCGGCGTCGGCGCCGCCGCCGTCGGGCCGCTGCTGCTCGGCTACGGAATCCTGGGCATGATCGGCAACGCGGCCGCCGGAGGCCGTGCGTCCCGGGCCCCGGGACGCACGCTGGCCTCCATCGTCATCGTGCTCGGCGCCGCGCTCGTCCTGTTCCCGCTGCTCGGCACGACGCCCTGGACCGGCGCCGCGCTGCTGCTCGTCTGGGGCCTGGCCTACGGCGCGGCGCCCGTCGCGCTCCAGACCTGGATCCTCGGCGCGGCACCGGACAAGGCGGAGGCGGCGACCGCGATCTACTGCTTCGTGTTCAACCTCGCCATCGCGCTCGGCGCGCTCGCCAGCGGCCTGGTGGTGGACGCCACCGGCGTCCGGAGCGTGTTCTGGATCGCCGCCGTGGTCGTGCTTCTCGTCCTGCTGGCCGTGCGCTGGGCCCCGACGTCCGACCGGCCGACCGCCTCGCGGGCCCCCGCCATGGAGACACCGGCCCAGGAGCGGACGACGCAGCGATAGCCGCCCGCCGCGATGCTCCCCGCCCTGTGCTCACAGGGCGGGGAATGCGCCGTGAGCGTGAAGTAGGCGGGGGCGGGGTGGCAATACACAGGTGACAGGAATCCGCACCCGTTCGAAGGGCCGGAGATGACCACGATAATGCCGCCGTATCGCCTGTGGCGGCGGCGATGACGTCCGAGCCGGTGATGGTGGCCGGGCAAAGGCCGCGTGAGGGCGACGAGAGAATCGTCGCGGTGTCGCTCACGGAGCCGGAGGCATTCGGCGAGCTGTTCGACCGGTACTACGACGCGCTGCGGCGGTACGTCGCGCGCCGACTCGGCCCGGAGGCCGCCGACGATGTCGCCGGTGAGACGTTCCTGGTCGCGTTCCGGGAACGCGGTCGGTACGACCCCGAGCGAGGCGGGGTCCGGCCGTGGCTTTTCGGAATCGCGACCCACCTGATATCGCGGCACCGAAGGCTGGAGGCCTCCCGCTACAAGACGCTCGCCCGGACGCCGGTGGAGGCCGAGGACGACACCCTCGACAGGGTGGTCGACAGGGTGAGCGCCGAGGCGGCCCGGCCCGCGCTGGCCGGGGCGCTGGCGGCGCTGGCGCAGCGTGACCGGCACGCCCTGCTGCTGGTGGTGTGGGCCGGGCTGTCCTACCAGGAAGTGGGCGAGGCGCTCGGCGTCCCCACGGGCACGGTGGCCTCCCGCGTCAACCGCGCCAGACGCAAGGTCCGCCACGCGCTCGGCGGACGCGATCCCCTGCGTGACGACCGACTCGACGAGGAAGGCGATCGTGATGAATGAGCTGGACGAGCTCACGCACCTGACCGAGCTGGGCCGCAGTCTGGACGAGCCCGCCGATCCCCTTGCGCGGCAGCGTCAGCGCGTCTCGCTGATGCACGCGACCGAGGAGACCGCACCGGCCCGTACGGCATGGCACCAAAGGTTGGCGGGACGCCGGATCGCGTTGGCCGCCGCGGTGGGAAGTGTCGTCGCCGCCGGGACGGTGTTCACCGCCGTGGCGACCGACTCCCAGACCAATCCCGCCTACGCCGCCGAAAAGCTTCCGAACGGCACGATCAAGGTCACCATCCGGGAGTTCCGGGACGCCCCCGGGCTCGAACGGCGGCTCGCGAAACTCGGCGTGCGGGCCGTGGTGACGTATCTACCGCCGCAGAAGCGGTGCGAGCACCGGCCCGAATGGAAGAACCGGCTCATCGACGACCGGCACCCGGTGTTCGAGTTCGTCAACGTGCTCAACAAGCACCACGTACCGGTGGACTACAAGGAGGCGATCGTCCACCCCGACCGCATACCGGCCGGATACACCGTCTACATCGAAGTCGTCTACAACCGCGCGGGAGGCGACGGCATCTGGAAGGGCGAGGTCATCGGAATGACCGAGGCCCTCGCGTCGGGGCCGGTGGATCGCTGCGCCGTCATCTCCTGGCCGCCGCGCGGGTCCGCCCCCGGCGCACTCAACGGCCTGCGCCCGTAGGGACTCGCGATGCGGGGCCGCCGCCCGGAGTGCGCGGCGGCCCCGCCGGACCCTCACGCCGTGGGCGGGTACCGCACGGGCCCCTCCGAGGTGATCTTTCCGTTGGTGATGGTCATCAGGCGGGTCGCGGCCGCGATCCGCTCCGGCGGCATCGTCAGCGGGTTCTCCTTGAGGACGACGAGATCGGCGTACTTGCCGGGCGTCACGGTGCCGCGCCGCCGCTCCTCGTACGAGGCGAACGCCGCCCGGGAGGTGACCAGCTCCAGCGCCGTGCGGACGTCCAGCCGCTGGTCCGGCATCCAGCCGCCGGGCGGCGTCCCGTCGAACTCGGTGCGGGTCACCACGCGTTGCAGGCCCCACAGCGGATCGAGCACCTCGTTGGCGAAGTCACTGCCGCCGACCATCGGCATCCGCGCCCGCAGCATGTCGCGCCAGCGGTAGGCGTACCGCAGCCGCTTCTCCCCCAGCGCCTTCCCGGCGAACCGCTGGTCGGTCGTCGCGAAGCTCAGCTGAATGCTCGCGATCACGCCGTGCCGGATCATCCGCTCCAGCAGGTCGTCCTCGGCGACCTGCACGTGCTCGACGGCCCAGCGGTCCCGGGGCGTGACTCCCGCGCTCTCGTAGGCGTTCAGCGTCACCCTCAGCCCGCGGTCGCCGATGGCGTGCGTGGTGACGTTGAAGCCCAGTTCCCGGGCGCGGGCGACGTCGCGGTCGGCGCGCTCCTGCGCCAGGAACAGGACTCCCCGGCGCGGAAAACCGTAGGGGTCGTCGGTGTAGGGACGGCTCAGCGCGGAGGTGCGGGGGCCGAGCCACCCGTCCGAGTACAGCTTCACCCCCAGCACCTTCACCCACTCGTCGCCGACCCCGGTCCGCAGCCCCATCCGGGCCGCCTCCTCCATGCAGCCCCACGCCACCCGCACGAGGAAGCGGACCTTCAGCCTGCCCTCGCGCGCGAGCTCGAACAGGGCCTCCAGCGCGCCGAGGTCCCGCAGCCCCGCCTCCACGACCGTGCTGACGCCCTGCCCGGCCACCTCCTCCTGCATGACCAGCAGGTCGTTCTTCATCTGCTCGGTCACGGGACTGCGGGTCCAGGCGTCCACCGGCGTCTCGCCGCGCGCGTGGATCTCCAGGTGCCGTTTCCCGTTGCGCCTGCGCGACTCGACCGCCTCCGCCTCGTCGTACGGCTTCCACACCGGACGGTACGCCTCCGCCTTCGCGCCGGTCAGCGCCATCTGGACGAGGTGCGTGTGCTGGTCGCGGAACCCGGGGCCGACGAAGGCGCCCCGCAGATCGATCCGGCGCGTGCGATCCCCCGCCCATTCGAGGACGTCCTCGTCGGAGCCGACGGCCACGATCCGCATCCCCTTCACGGCCACCGCCTGGGCCATGCCCTTCTCCGTCCAGACGGTTCCCGAATGCAGTATCAGGTCGGCGTGGTCCCGTGGACGACCCGCGGCCACACCTCCCACGGCGGCACCGGTCAGGGCGAGAGCCGATCGACGTGACATCGAAGACTCCATGGCGCACACTCCTCACATGTTGCGGGGCGTTCGCTCCCAATCTGACCGGGTTTCAACAACAGCGCAACCCACCGAGAGAACCGCATTTATATAAGTGCCGACAAGTTGGGGCGACGAACCATTCTTGGCCTCTCGGGTGGCCATTTTCGACCCAATATGCGACCTTATTATGAGGGACGGGTGGACGCCGGTCGGCAGCGCGTCGCTTGCCAAGACTCCGCTGGGTGACGGCCTCATCACGGCGCCGCGCCCGATCGCGCCGTCCCACCCGGGTTCATGCCCTTGGGCCCTATTCAGGCAGTCCGAAAATTGATATAATAAAGGGCGTCTCAGAAAGGATCACCATGTCATTTGCCGCGCCTTCGGCTGCCGACTTCTACGCGTCCTGGATCGACGGATCGTGGCGCGAGAGCGACGACCATTATTCCGCGATCAATCCCGCCACCGGCCGGCCGTTCGCCGATCTGGCGGCGGCCTCGACGGCCGATGTGGACGCCGCCGTCGCCAGTGCCGGGGCGGCCTTCCGCAAGACCCGCGGCGTGCGGCCCGCCACCCGCGCCGCGTGGTGCCGCTCAGCCGCCCAGGCGCTGCTCGCCTCGCACGACGAACTCGCCGAGGTGCTCTCCACCGAGCACGGCAAGCCGATCGCCGAGTCCCGCGGCGAGATCCTGTTCGCGGTGCGCGGGCTGGAGATGGCCGCGGAATCCGTGCTCGCCATGAGCGGAGAGACTCCGCAGGTGGAGGACCCGAACAAGCGGGTGATCGTGCGCCGCGAGGGTCTCGGCGTGTGGGCGATCATCACCCCGTGGAACTTCCCGGTGAACATCCCGGTCGAGTACATCGGCGCGGCCCTCGCGTCCGGCAACGCCGTGGTGTGGAAGCCGGCTCCGACCACGGCCGTCGTGGCGACGAAGTTCCGGGAGATCCTGCTCGCGGCGGACTTCCCGCAGGAACTGCTGCAACTGGTGATCACGAACGAGGTCGCGGTCGCCGAGCACCTGGTGACGCACCCGGGAATCGTCGCGGTCGGTTTCACCGGCGGCAGCGGCACCGGCCAGTCCATCGCGAAATCGGCCTGGGACAAGAAGCTCCTTCTCGAACTGGGCGGGAATTCCCCCGTCGTGGTCCTCGGCGACGCCGACCTCGAAATCGCCACGGCCGCGATCTCGAATTCGGCGTTCTGGAATGCGGGGCAGGTGTGCAGCGCCGCCGGCAAGGTACTGGTCGCGGCGTCGTGCGCGGACGAACTCACCCGGCTTCTCGCGAAGCAGGCCGAAGACACGGTTCTCGGATCGCCGCTGGATTCCGGCGTCACGATGGGACCGGTCCACCTGGAATCGGGCATCGCCCGCTACGACCGGCTGATCAAGGACGCCCGGGAGCGCGGCGCGGACGTCGTGACCGGTGGCGAGCGGGTCAAGGGCAAGGACGGCTTCTACTTCCCGCCCACCGTCGTCGCCTCCGTCGGTCATGACACCGCGCTCTTCACCGAGGAGACGTTCGGCCCGATCGCCTCGCTGTCGGTGTTCGACGACGAGGAGGAAATGGTCGCGGCCGCGAACTCCGGCGATTTCGGGCTGGTCGGCTCGTTGTTCACGAGCGACCTTTCGAAGGGCTTCCAGATCGGCGAGCGCATCGACTGCGGGCTGGTGGTGGTCAACGACACCTCCAACTACTGGGAGTACAGCCTGCCCTTCGGCGGCGCGGCCGGACGGCGTTCGGGCCGGGGCCGGCTCGGCGGCCACTGGGTCGTCGAGGAGTTCAGCCAGATCAAGACCCTGGCGATCGACGTCCGGTGACCTGATCGTTGAGCGGGCGGCGGCCGGTTCGACCGGCCGCCGCCCGCTCGGTTCGAGTTCCGCTTCCGGCCGCCCCCGGCGTCGGAAGCGGATACTCATGACGTCGCGTTTCCGGCGGTGAGGCTCGGGTCGGCGAGTACTTCCTCCTGGTGCTGGCCCAGGCCGGGCGCGGGCGCCGGGTCCGGCGGGGTGTAGCCGCGCATCGTGAGCGGGAATCCCTTGCGGCGGGACGCGCCGTCCCCGAGGAAGACCCGCCGCTCACGGAAGCGCGGTTCGCGCCCGCGTTCGGCCGCCGAGAGCACCGGCGCGTGGGCCACGCCCGCCTCGGTCAGGGCGTGGACGCACTCCGTCCGGGAACGGGCGCGGGTCCAGGCCCCGATCAGCTCGTCCACGCGGCTTTCGTGCTTCCACCACCATTCCTCGGATTTCCCTGCCAATTCTTCGGGCGCGACCAGGGCCGCCAACGCGTCCCTTTCGGCCTGGCGATGGCACGCGATCGCGACCCATTCGCCGTCGCCCGCGCAGGGGTACACGTCGTGCGGGGTGGCGCCGGGACGCCGGTTGCCGGTGGGCGCGGGAAGCGCGCCCGTCGAGGTGTGCTCGGCGATCCGGTCGGCGAGCGTCCAGCTGATGAGCTCGCGCTGCGACACGTCCAGGTGGACGCCCCGGACGTCGCGCTCCAGGCAGTACGCGACGAGCCCCGCGCCGAACAGGGACGCCACCTGGTCGGGGTAGTTGACCTCGGCGGACGACCACATCGGCCCGCCGTCCAGGTATCCCGTGACGGAGGCCAGCCCCGACAGGAGGTCGAGCGTCGACCCGTACGACCTGCGCCCGGACTCGGGCCCGTCCTGCCCCTGGCTGGACAGCGACAGGTAGACGAGCCGCGGGTTGACCGCGCGCAGCGTCTCGAAGTCGGCGCCGAGCCGCCCGGTCACGCCCACCGTGAAGTTCTCGATCACGACGTCGGCGTGGGCGGCCAACCGGTGCAGCCGCTCGCGGCCGGCCTCGGTCTTGAGGTCCAGCACCACGCCCAGCTTGCCCGCGTTGTTGGACTCGAACATGGGCGAGAGGCCGTCGGCGGCCGGGGGCCGGCCCGCCACCGGCCACTGCCGGAACGGGTCCGGGTGGCTCGCCGACTCGACCTTGATCACCGTGGCGCCGTAGTCGGCGAGGAGCCGTCCGGTGGCGGCGCCCGCCGTGATCGTCCCGAGGTCCAGGACGGTCACACCGGAGAGCGGCGCGTCCCGTCCAGGCGAGTCGGACGCACTCGGCAACGCCCAGGCCGGGGCCTCGGCCAGGTCGCCGAGCGCGGGCGGCGGGCCGGAGCGCCACGGCAGCCCCGCCGCGCGCACCGGGGGGCCGACGGACGCGATCGTCCGCCCGTCCTCGCGCGGCCCGCGGAAGAAGTCGCGCGCCTCGTACTGCCCGTCGCCGAGCAGGTCGCCCAGGTCGGCGCTGAACCCGACGGCGAGCCCGAGCGCCTGCGCGCGCTCGTAGACCGTCCGCTTGGGCAGGCGCGCCGCCCACCGCTCGATCAACCGCCACCCCTCCTCCGAATCCGGAGGGGACGGCTGCGCGGAGTCGCCGACGAGGTCGATCAGCAGATCCCACTGCACGGGCTGGAAGATCACGCCGACCCAGCCGTCGGCCGCGCGGACGATCCGCCACTGCCCCGCCGTCGCCCCCGTACGCGTCGGGGACGTGGCGGCGACGTTGGTCTCGATGTCGCTCTTCCAGTCGATATAGGCCGCGACGTCGCACATCGCGACATCGACCACGTCGCCGTGCGCGGTGTGCGCGCGGCGGCGGAGCGCGAGCATGCCGCCGAGGAAACCCGCGAAGGCGGCGGCGTGCGCCGCCTGCTCCCCGCCGAGGCTGAGCGGCGGACGGTCCGGCTCCCCGATCATCGCGGCGAGGCCGCCGTGGCACTCGGCGAGCAGGCTGTCGCCCGGATGGTCCGAGCGCGGGTCGTCCAGGCCCGCCGCCGTGATGCCCACGGCGACGAGTCCCGGCCAGGCGGCGCGGATCTGCGGCGCGGTCAGGCCGAGCGCCCGCGCCCGGGTGGGCCCGAGGTCGCTGATCAGGAGGTCGGCACGTTCCAACAGATGGTGCAGCGCCGCCCGGCCGTCCGCCGTGTCCAGGTCGACGACCATGCTGCGCTTGTCGGCGTCGAGGCTGGCGAAGGTGAGGCCGACGCCGTGCTCGTCCAGCGGCTCGCGCGTCCGCAGCGGGTCCCCGCCGGGCGGCTCGCACAGGACCACGTCGTGTCCCAGCCCGGCCAGGAGCCGCCCGCAGACCTTCGCGGCCACACCGCCGGACAGCTCGACGACCCGCAGCGCCTTGCGCGGGTCGCCGTTCCGCCTCTCGTCTGGTGGTTCCACCGGCTAGCGCGCCACTTCGGCGGCGCCCGGTCCGGTGCGCTCCCACTCCCAGCCGTCCGCGGGCCGGGGCCAGTTCAGCACCTCGGCCGCCGTCCGGCCGAGCATCCAGACCTTGTCCTCCTCGCTGAGGAAGTCGAGCGTGTACCGGACGTGGTCGAGGTTCTCCCGCCAGGTCGCGCCGCGCACCCGCGTCGTGTCCGAGGCCCACATGAGCCGCTGCGGCCCGTACGCGTCGTAGACGCGGCGCAGCGTCGGGGTCAGCGACGGGTAGGGGTAGGGCTCGGACGTGTAGTCGGGGATCGCCGAGTACTTCATGTACACGTTCGGGTACTTCACGAGCGGGAAGATGTCGTCGATGTGCGCCCAGAGGTCCTGGGTGTCGGGGTCACCGATGATCAGGCCCATATGGTCGACGATCAGCTTGAGGTCGGGGTGCCGCTCCGCGATCGCGGCGACCTTGCGGACCTCGGGTCCGTAGATCAGCAGCATGAGCGGGATGCCGAGCCGCTCCGCGGCCTCCCAGAACCACGGGAACGTGTCGACGTCGATCCACTCGCGGCCGCGGAAGTCCGGGTAGCTCATCCGGATACCGCGCATCCACGGGTTGTCGAACCAGCGCTCGATGCGCTCGCGGTCCGGGTCCCAGAGGTTGAACCGGCCCATCACGCCGAACCGGCCGGGATGCTCCGCGGCCCAGCCGAGCGCGGGTGTGTTGTCGTCGCCCGCCCAGATCGCCGGGACGATCGCCACGGCGTCGATGCCGAGCTCGTCCATCCTCGGCAGGATCTGCTTCGGCGTCGACTCCGGCTTGCCGGAGTAGCTCTCACCGATGTCCGGCCAGGGCCGCTCCGGGGTGTTGGGCAGGAACATGTGGATCTGGGTGTCGAGAATGAACACGCCTCCCCCTCCTCAAGGTTGCCGGACGGTCGCGCCCGTCGGCGCCGTCGTCCGTGGAATGACCGAGATGTGGCGGTACCAGAGCCGCCACGGCGTCGTCTTCCTCGTCCAGGACGCGGGGCCCGGCGTCCAGCGGTCCGACTCGATCAACGTGTTCAGCGTCGCGCGGACCCCCTCGTCGGAGGCGTCCGGCTGCTCGTAGACGGCGAGGAAGCGCGGGCAGCCGGGCGCCGGATGCTCCAGTTCGCGCCGCAGCGTGTACCTGGACCCGCGGCTGAACCCGCCGACCTCCACCGCCTCGGGCAGGTGGACGTTGGTGTAGAAGTCGTCGAACTCGGCCAGCTCGTCGCCGACGTCCTCGGGCGGCTCGATCCCGATGATGTAGATCGAGCCCGGGTTGCCCGTCGAGGGGCCGGTCTCGGAGACCTTCTCGTAGACGACGCGCCAGCGATGGGTGAGCAGGTCGGGCCAGAGCGGCGGGTCGTCGCTGTAGGGGGGCTTGGTGCCCCCGGGGGCGGTCGTCCCGGCGATGTACTTCTCGACCGCCTGCTCGTCCTCGACCTCGTAGGCCGCCAGGTACGACCCGCCGAAGTCGCCGCGCGGGTCGGGCAGCTGGAGGACGTATCGGTGCGCGGCACGGAAGCCCGGATACCGCGCGAGGACCTCGGGGACGTGCGTCTCGTTGTAGAACCGGTGGAAGCGCGCGAGGTCCGCAGGTTCCGAGCTGGCGAAGTCGAGGGAGATCCAGTACAGGAACTCGCTGGTGAAGGGCGGCGGCGCGGCGGCGCTCGCCGGCGACGTCATTTCTCCCCGCCCTTGCCGACGGCGCGGCGGTAGGTCGCCGCGCCGTCGGAGAGGACGTCGCTGCGGGCCTGGATCTGCGCGCGGACGTCCTCGCCGTAGCGCAGCGCCGTGCTCCAGTCGGTGATGTGCTGGGGGATCTGGTGCAGCGCCCGCTTCGACCAGTCGAGGCTGACCGGGTCGAACCGCGCGATGTCGCGGGCCAGCTCCAGGGCGGCGTCGGCGAGCTCGGCCAGCGGGACCGCCTCGTTGACGAGCCCCCACTCGGCGGCCTTCGTGCCGCTGATCCGCTTGGTCGTCAGCACCATCCAGGCCGCGCGCTTCGGCGAGAGGCGCAGCTGCGTCGACGGCCCGGCGAGCCCCGGGTACAGGCCGAACCCGAGCTCGGGCATGCCCAGCTGGGCCTCGTGCGCCGCGATCGCGAGGTCGGCGGAGTTGGCCAGCGTGACGCCGCCGCCGAGCGCGAACCCGTTGACCGCCGCGATGACGATCGCGGGATGCCGCCGGATGCGCTCCTGGACGGTGTGCCAGCTCGTCGCCCTGCCCTCGACGGTGTCGTCGGCGCCGGGGCCCTCCTCGCCCGCCTCCTTGAGGTCGACGCCGGAGCAGAACGCGGGGCCGTTGCCGGTCAGGATGATGACCCGCGCCGTCCCGTGGCAGCGGTCCAGGGCCTCCAGCAGCGCCGTCCGCGCGGCGCGGCTCATCGCGTTGCGCTTCTCCGGCCGGTTGAGGGTGATCCGGGCGACGCCGTCGCCGAGGTCCTCGTGCAGGACGAGCTGCTGCTCACTGGCTTGCGTGCTCACGCCGCATCCTCCGGGGTGTCGACGGCGAACTTCAGGATCGTCCGCTCGCTGAAGCCGGGCTCGAACACGGCCCGAACGGGCAGGTCGAATTCGAGTTCGTCCGGGGCGTCCACGAGCGTGCTGATGAGGGGCGGGCCCTCGTCCAACTTGATGTAGGCCACGAGATACGGCCTGACCTCGTCGAAGGCGCTGAGGTAGCGCTGGTGCATCCGGATCCAGGACCACAGCCGCCCCTTGCCGCTGACCGCGCGCCAGCTGGAGGAGCCGGACAGGCAGCGCGGGCACACCTCACTGTCGGGGAAGCGGTACTCCCCGCACGCGTCGCAGCACTGGAGCCGCAGCTCGTTCGCGGCGAGGCCGTCCCAGTACGGACGGTTCGCCGGGGTGATCTCCGGCAGCAGCCGGTCGTAGCTCTCGGCAATGCTCTGCGTGCTCATCGTGCGACCGCCTCGTCGTTGGTGAGGATGTGCGAGGTGACGATCGGCGACGCGCACATGTACTGCACCGTCGAACATCCGGGCACCTGCCTGGCGCCCGCCTCGCCGCGCAGCTGGCGCACCGCCTCGACGTGGTGCGCCCAGCCCTGCATGTAGCTCTCGCTGGTGTGCCCGCCCGCCGTGTTCAGCGGACGCGGGCCGTCGTGCCGGATCTTCTCCTCGTCCACCCACTGCCACGCCTCGCCCCGCGGCGCGTGGTTGAAGCCTTCGAGGGTGAACAGGATCGTCGGCGTGAAGTTGTCGTAGATCTGCAAGCAGTCGACCTCCTCCGGCGCGACGCCGGTCTGCTCGTAGAGCCGGCTCGCCACGTCCTGGCAGGCGGAGTAGAAGAAGTCCTCCGCCGTGTAATAGTTGGTGACGTGCCCCATGCCCGCCGTCCCGGCGACGCGCACCGGGGTCTTGCGCAGCGACCGGGCGCGCTCGACCGAGGTGACGATGAAGGCGACGGCGCCGTCGTTGATGAGGCAGTAGTCGAGCAGCCGCAGCGGTTCGGCGATGTACCGGGAGTTCAGGTACTCCTCGCGGGTGAACTCCTTCTGGAGGACGGCGACCGGGTTCAGCGCGGCGTGCCGCCGGTTGTTGATCGCCAGCGGGGCCAGCGCGTCGTCGCCCGCGCCGTACATGCCCCGGTAGCGCTGGTACATCAGGCCGACGTAGGCGCCCGGGGAGGTCATGCCGTACATCTCGTCGTAGGCCGTGGTCGGGCCCGCGCCCTCGCCGCCGTACTTCACCTTCGAGGACCGGCCGTTGTTGCCGTAGACGCAGGCGACCACGTCGACCATGCCGCTGGAGATCAGCGCGGCGGCCTCCTGGAGGGCGATGCCGCTCATCCGGCCCGTCCCCTCCAGGTCGTGGACGAAGCGGGGGTTCGGCAGGCCGGCCACGGTGGCGAACCGGTCGTACTGGATGCGACAGGTGAGCAGGCCGTCGATCTCGTCCTTGTCGATCCCGCAGTCCTCGATCGCCTCCCGGAGGGCGGCGGCGGCGAGGCCGTAGGCGTCCCTGGGCCGGTCGGTGGGAGCGTAGAGCGCGCGGAAGTCCGACTGTCCCACGCCTACGATCGCGATATCGGCTAGCTCATGCTGCATGCGTCTCTCCGGTCGGTTGGCCGGTGCCCGCCCGTCCGGGGCGGGCACGGCTCTCTCGGGGCACGCCGCCCTTCGGGGCATGCCGCTGTTTCGGGGTACGCCACTTGTTCCCGGGTACGCCGCCGCGTCCGCTGGGGACGCCGCCGCGCGGTCAGGTCTCGGGGGAGGCGACCGTGCGGTCAGGCCGGGCGCGCGGCGAACCGGCGCTTGCCCGGCGCCCGTCCGGCGCGGTCACGCTCCCGAGGCTCGTTCTTCTTCCAGCTTCGCGATGGCCGACAGCGCCGCCTCCTTCGCGGCGTCCACGTGGGCGCGGGCGAGCCCGGCGGCGCGGTCGGCGTTCCGGTCGGTGATGGCGGCGACGAGGTCGCGGTACTCCTGGTCGGACTTCTCCCGGCGCCCGGGGGTGCTGAGCGACAGGCGACGCAACGCGTGGATGCGAGCGTGCAGCGGCGCGAGGGTGGACTCGAGCAGGGCGTTGCGCGCCCCGGCCAGCAGCAGCTCGTCGAAGTGGTAGATCGCGGTGAGCTGATCGTCGTCGCTCTTGCCCGGTCGGGTGAGCTTGACCAGCTCCAGGACCTCGCTGTCGGTGGCGCGCTGGACGAAGAGCGAGGCGGCCTCGGACTCCAGCGCCGCGCGCACCTCGTACACCTGCCGGACGTCGTCGCTGCCGAGCACGGCCACCCGCACTCCGCGACCGCCCGAGGTCTCGACGAGGCCCAGCGTCTGGAGGTGGAGGACGGCCTCGCGGATCGAGGTCCGGCTCACGCCGGTGAGCTCCATGAGCTCGCGCTCGGTGAGCCGGCGCCCCGGCAGCAGCGCGCCTTCGAGGATGGCCTGCCGAACCCTGCGCACGACAAGCTGCGGAACCGTCTCGGCTGGACGGTCGATCCGCAGGTCCGGTCGGGTCTCTGGCATCCCATCTCCTCACACTTTGTATGACGTAATATAGTCGTACCCAAAGACAAGGTCAACCTCCCCCGCGCCCTCTGGCGCACTCCCCCGAGGCCCCGGATCACGCTCGCCTTGACCACTTGTCAGCAGCGACAATGCCATCTTCCTGGCAAACTTCGCCCGATTTTCGATGTTGACGCCGGTGGGGGTGTCTGATTTAGTACGTCATACAAAGTGCCAAGTAGCCAGACTCGGTCGGACAGGATGACCTTCTGTTCGCGCACGTTTGCGGAGCACGGCAGCCAAGGACACCGACCGATCTCGTTCCGGGCAAGAGCTCCCATCGCACCCACAGCGTCTTTCTAAGGAGGAAGGATGTTGAGTCGATTGGTCGGCAAGGGGTACAGGAGACATCCCCGGATGCTCGCGCCCATGGTCGTCACAGCCATGGCCGCCAGCCTCGCGGCCGCATGCTCTTCGGGCTCGTCGGAGGGGCAGGGGGGTGCGTCGGGGGGCACGCTCCGTGTCGGCGTGGTCGCCAGCACGATCTCCACCATCGATGCCTACTCCAACCTGAGATCGCAGGACTTCTACGTCCGCAACGCCTCGTTGTTCGAGCCGCTCGCCCACCGCACCAAGGACGGCGGCTTCCAGTGGGCGCTCGCCACGGGCATCACCCACAACAAGGACAACACCGTCTGGACGGTCAAGCTCCGTCCGAACGTCAAGTTCCACGACGGCAGCGCGTTCAGCGCGGACGACGTCATCGCGGTCTTCCAGCGAATCCTCGACAAGAAGAACACGCTCATCGAGCGCAACTACATCGACTTCATCGACCCCAAGGGCATCGAGAAGGTCGACGACCTGACCGTGAAGTTCAAGCTGTCCAAGCCGTACGGGCCGTTCGACTTCGCCGTCACCAACAGCAACATCATCTTCTACAAGAAGGGCTCCAAGCCCGAGCAGGCGATGGGGACCGGGCCGTTCAGCCTCGTCTCCTTCACCCCCGGCCGGCAGACGGTCGTCAAGCGCAACGACAACTACTGGGGCACCAAGCCGAAGCTCGACAAGGTCCAGCTCATCAGCTTCAAGACCGCTGAGGCCTCGACCAACGCGCTGATCGGCGGGCAGATCGACGCGAGCTCCAACATCCTCCAGACCTCGCTTCCGACGATCGAGAAGACGCCGGGCAAGAAGGTCATGAAGAGCGATGTGAACCTGAAGGTCAGCATCGGCATGCGCGCCGACGTCGCCCCCTTCAACGACGTGCGCGTCCGCCAGGCGATGCGGCTGATCATCAACCGCAAGCTCGCGCTCACCAACGCCTTCGACGGCCTCGGCGAGCTGGCGAACGACTACTCGGGCTTCGACAAGTGCGTCCCGGAGGTCCCCCAGCGCGACCAGGACCTCAACCAGGCGAAGAAGCTGCTCGCCGACGCGGGCAAGTCGAACCTCAGCATCGACCTGGAGACCGCCGCGAACAAGCCGGGCATGCTCCAGCTCACCCAGATCCTCGCCGAGGACGCCAAGAAGATCGGCGTCAATATCAAGGTGCAGAAGATGGAGCTGGGCGCCTACCTCGAGAAGTGGGGCAAGCGGACGTTCTACACCGGGTACGACACCCGCCCCTACCTGGAGGGCGTGCCCGAAATGATCAGCAAGGACGACACGCTCAACCACACGCACTGGCACGACCCGGAGTTCGAGTCGCTTTCCAAGAAGCTCTACGAGACCTCCGACCCGCAGCAGCAGTGCGACATCTCCAAGCAGATGAAGAAGATCGAGTACGAGCGGGGAGCGTCCATTCTCGCCGCGACCAACCCCACGGTGAGCGTGTACTCCTCGAAGGTGCACGGCCTCGTCCCGGACTACCCCTCGGGGAACCTGTACGACTTCACCAAGGTCAGCATCAACAATTGAGCAGGTAGGGCGGTGTCGCGCGAACCGGAGTTCGTCCTCCCCGGGTCCGGGTCTCCTCGGAGGCCCGGGCCCGGCGGGGAGGGCGGCTCCGTGTTCCGCAGCACGGAGTCGTGGCCAGGAGGTGTCCGCTTATGGCGTTCCGAGCCCAGCGGTACCAAGGCTACAAGCCGACCGCGCCGTCGGAGGCGATCGCAGAAGGCTTTCCCGTGAACATCGCGGATCGTTTTCCCGCGGTAATCGGAAAGGGTTTTTCTGGGAAATCCGACAATGGCTTCGGCGCCTGCCCCGGGCGCCGCTCGGACCGGACGGCCACCGGCAGCGCGGACCGCATGGTCCCCAGCGGCTCGGCCCGGACGGTCCAAAGCGGACTCCCCCTGACCCAAACGACGACCGGACACGTTGAACGGGATTGTTGCAATGGCTATTGACACGACGACCGCCATCGCGGTCAAGGCCGCCCCGCCCCGGCGCCGTTCCCGAAAGGCCACGCTCGCGTGGCAGCTCGGCATACGCCTGCTGATGGGCCTGGCGACCCTGTGGTGCATCTCCGTCATCGTCTTCGTGGCGACGCAGGCGATGCCCGGCGACGTCGCGAAGATCATTCTCGGCCCCAGCGCGACCAGCGAGCAGGTCGCCCAGATGAACCAGAACCTGGGCCTCGACGAGCCGCTGATCACCCAGTACTGGGACTGGCTGCGCAACGTCCTCACCGGGAACATGGGCGACTCGCTGGTCAGCGGCCAGCCCGTGTCCGAGCTGCTGTCCGAACGGATCTTCAACTCCGCGACGCTGACCGTGATCGCGATGGTGCTGATCCTGCCGCTGTCGCTGCTGGTCGGCCTGATCGCGGCGGTGTTCCGCGACCGGTTCGTCGACCGGTCCTACCTCGGCGCCTCGCTCGTCGTGACCGCGACCCCGGACTTCGTGCTCGGCAGCCTCGTGATCGCCCTGTTCGGCACCGTCGTGTTCAAGGTCCTCCCCCCGGTGTCGCTGATCCCCCCGGGCGACGCGCCCTGGGAGCACCCGAAGCAGCTGATCATGCCGCTCGCCGTCATGACCGTCGTCGGGGTCACCTACCTCTCGCGCCTTGTGCGCGTCTCGTTCATCGACGTCATGGAGAGCGAGTACGTGCAGCTCGCCACCATCAAGGGCCTGTCGACGCGGCGCATCCTGTTCCGGCACGCGCTGCCGAACGCGCTCGCGCCCAGCATCCCCGCGGCGAGCATCATGGCCGCCTACACGATCGCGGGCTCGGTCGTGATCGAGTACCTGTTCGCCTATCCGGGCATCGGCTCGGCGCTCGTGGACGCGGTCGCCGGCCACGACCTGCCGATGATCCAGGCGATCATCATGTTGATGGCGACCGCGTTCTTCCTCTTCAACCAGCTCGCCGACGTACTCGGAACCCTGAACAAGTCCCGCTGACAGACGAAGGAGCGTGCGGCCATGATCCGAACGCGACCCAAGGAGCAGGGGGACCAGGCTCCGCCCCGGAATCTCACCCACCGCGTCCTGACCGCCCGGCAGACCCGGCTCGGCCTGATCATGATGCTCGTCATGATCCTCTTCGCGCTCGTCGGCCCGTTCTTCGCGCCGCACTCGCCGACCGCGGTGCTCGCCAAGCCCTACGCCGACCCCGGCGACGGCCTGGTGCTCGGCGCCGACTCGCTCGGCCGCGACATCCTCTCCCGCATCCTCAGCGGCGGCGCCAACCTGACCTGGATGGCCTTCGCCGCCACCGCCATCGGCGTGGCGCTCGGCACCACGATCGGGCTGGTCGCGGCCTTCAAGGGCGGGTTCGTCGAGGCGCTGCTGATGCGGCTCGTCGACGTGATGCTGACGTTCCCGACGATCATCATGGCGATCCTGTTCATCTCCATGGTCGGGCCGAGCCGGGTGATCCTCGTGGTCCTCGTGGCGATCGGCCTCACGCCCGGGATGGCGCGCGTGATGCGCGGCGCGGCGCGTCCGGTGATGCGGCGCGAGCACGTCATGTGGGCCCGGACGATCGGACTCTCGTCCCGCCACATCCTCATGCGGGAGGTGCTGCCGAGCGTCACCTCCCCGCTCATGGTGGAGATCGGGCTCCGGCTCATGTGGTCGGTCGTCGGCCTCGCCTCGCTGAGCTTCCTCGGCTTCGGCGTCCAGCCGCCCGCCTCCGACTGGGGGCTCATGGTCAGCGAGAACAAGGACGGCCTCGCGATCCAGCCGCTCGCCGTCGTCATCCCCGCCATCTGCGTCGCCCTGTTCACGATCGGCGGCAACCTCTTCGCCGAAGGCGCCGCGCGTGTGATCGGCCGCACCGAAGGGACCCGTTCATGAAGGCGGTCGAAGTCACCGGCCTCACCGTCACGCTCGACGACGGCAGCGTGATCGCCGACAACGTGTCGTTCAGCCTGGACACCGGCCAGGTCATGGGCCTGGTCGGCGAGTCGGGCTCGGGCAAGAGCACGGTCGGGCTCGCCCTGCTCGGCTTCGCGAAGTCGGGTGCGAACATCACGGGCGGCAAGGTCGTCGTCGGCGGCGTCGACCTGCTGGCGCTCGGCCCGAACGAGCTGCGCGAGGCGCGCAAGAAGCTCATCGGCTTCGTGCCCCAGGACCCCGCGACGGCGCTCAACCCGGCGATGCGGATCGGTACCCAGCTGACCGAGGGGCTGATCGGCGGCAAGAAGGAGAACCTGCCGAGGATCCGGAAGGTCCTGGAGGACGTCGGGCTGCCGTCCGACGACGCCTTCCTGCGCCGCCACCCGCAGGAGCTCTCGGGCGGCCAGCAGCAGCGCGTCGCGATCGCCATGGCCGTGGCGAAGGGCCCGAAGCTGATCGTCTTCGACGAGCCCACGACCGGCCTGGACGTCTCCACGCAGGCGCGGGTCCTGGAGATGGTCGCCGGCCTCTGCTCGGACAACGGCATGGCCGCCGTCTTCGTCTCGCACGACCTCGCGGTCGTCGGCACCGTCGGCGACCTGGTGACCGTGATGTACGCCGGGCAGATCCTGGAGACGGGGTCGCGCGAGGAGGTCCTGCTCTCCGCCGCGCACCCCTACTCCATCGCGTTGCTCGAATCGGTGCCGTCCACCCGCCAGCGCCTGCCGCTGGTCTCCATCCCCGGCCGGGCGCCGGCGGCGGGGGCCAAGTTCGACGGCTGCGTGTTCGCGGACCGCTGCGCGTTCGTCGAGGACCGCTGTCGCGAGGCCGCGCCGCCGATGCTCACCACGCCCACGGGCAGCTCGGCCCGCTGCGTCCGCGTCGAGCACGTCCTCCAGAACCAGAAGCTCCTGGTCAAGGAGCCCCTGCACCACGTCGAGAGCAAGGAGGGCGACAAGTCCGCCGTGCTCAGCGTGCGGGACCTGAACGCCTCCTACGACCGGACGCAGGTGCTGTTCGACCTCTCCTTCGACGTCCGTCCCGGCGAATGCCTGGCGGTCGTGGGCGAGTCGGGCAGCGGCAAGACGACCATGTCCCGCTGCCTGATCGGGCTGCACGAAAGCCAGACCGGCGTTTTCGAAATGAACGGGAAGCCGCTGCCGGGACGGCTGCGCGACCGGCCCAAGGCCGTCAAACAGCAGATCCAGTACGTCTTCCAGAACCCCTACGGTTCGCTGAACCCCCGCGAGACCGTCGCGACCGCGGTGACCGTTCCGCTGAAGCATTTCTACGGAGAACGCGGAAAGGCCGCCCGCGCCAAGGCCCAGGAGGCCCTGGAGCGCG
The DNA here is from genome assembly GCF_022751215.1 of Actinomadura terrae. GTDB lineage: Bacteria > Actinomycetota > Actinomycetes > Streptosporangiales > Streptosporangiaceae > Spirillospora > Spirillospora terrae. The sequence goes on from NZ_JAICDG010000005.1 coordinate 291,627, forward strand.
TGGAGATCCCGTGGCGGCTCGCGGACCGCTACCCGGCCGAACTGTCGGGCGGCCAGCGCCAGCGCGTGGCCATCGCCCGCGCCCTCGCCTGCAACCCCTCGCTGCTGATCTGCGACGAGGTCACCTCGGGCCTGGACGTCTCCGTCCAGGCGTCGGTCGTCGAACTGCTCCGGACCCTCCAGGACGACGGGCTGAGCATGGTCTTCATCACCCACAACCTCGCCGTCGTGCGCAGCATCGGCGACCAGGTCGTCGTCCTCAGCAAGGGCCGCGTCGTCGAGTCGGGCGCGGTCGAGGCGGTGCTCACCGACCCGCAGCACCCCTACACCCGCGGCCTCCTCGCCGACACGCTGGAGGTCGACCGCTCCGACGCCGAGACGAGCGATCTCACCGGATGAGAAAACGTCCTCCCACGGGCGCCCCCGGCCCGTGGGAGGACCCGCCAGCTCCCTAGGGCACAAAAGGAGCTGTGCGATCTCCGATCGCACAGCTCCTTTTGCCTTCCCCGCCGCTACCGCTCGGGAAGCGCGCTCCGAGCCACCAAATCAGATACGGCCGGATGCTGGAAAAGCGCCCCCGACCTACGATGCTCCAACTCCACCGTACGCAGATGATCCCAACCGGCCTTGCGGTAGAAATCATGCAGCTGATAATTGGTGCGCCACGCGTCGAGCCGCATCCACCGCGCTCCCTGCCGGGCCCCCAGATCGACCGCCCACCGAAGCAACAGCGCCCCCAGCCCCTGCCCCCCGTATTCGCGGGCGGTGGCCAACTTGCCGACATAGCGCGCAGGTTCCGCGCGCTCCTCGGGCGTCCAGAAGTCCGCGTCCCCGTTCTCGGAGACCGTGACGGTCGCGACCGCGGCCGCGCCCTCGCGGACCACGTACAACTCGCCGCGCTCGATGATCGGCGCCATCTTCTCGGCGGTGAACCCGATGGACCACTGCCTGATGCCCCGGGACAACAACCAGTCGGCCACCCCGTTCAGCAGCCCCAACACCTCGTCCAAATCATCAAGGGTGGCAGTCTCGACCCTCCTCACGCGACCAACCCGTACCCGAGATTGGAGCGCTCCATCAGCCCCGCACATGGCCCCATACCGAACGCCATCTCCCCCCACTTTGTATGACGTAATATAGTCATACGTCATCGCGGGAGCAACACCTGGACGCACACCAAGAGCCCCTGCCTTCGCAATCCCAAACATTCGGGATACCCGCGCATTCCCTGTCCGGGGAGAGTTCGAAGCACGATGTCGCGCGGACACGCGGAGATCGGGCGAGGGACCTCGGGGAAGCAGGGGAAGGGGAAGTCACATGCGATCCACACGATGGAGTACGGTGATCACGGCGGGCCTGGCCGTGGCCATGCTGGGTGCCGGCGCCACGGCCGGACAGGCCGCCGCGAAGGCGTACGCGAGCGCCTCCGACGGCTTCGAGGGCGACCCGTGGTCCAAGTGGGACCGCCTCACCAGCGGTGAGGCCGCCGCCGATGGCAACTACGGCCAGGGCCTGGCCCGCAACGGCGCCAACAACGGCTGGCTGTGGGCCGCGCACGGCTGGGCGGCGGAGCGGTACGGCATCGCGATCGACAGCTGGCTGCGGTCGAGTTGCAGGGCCAGCATCTGGGCGTACCCGGTCGACGGGGGCGCACAGGTCGAGCTCCAGGTCTGGGACCCCAATGGCTGGCGCCTGGTGGGCACGACCGCGCCCTGGCTCAACGGCGGCGGCTACCAGCGCATCGTCACGCCGGGGATCAACCTCAACGGCGTGAACAAGGTGTACGTCCAGGCCATCTTCGGGAACAACACGGGGGCCGGAAAATTCATCAGGCTCGACGACATGGCCCTGGAATGCTCGTGATCTAGGGCGGGACAGCGGTGATGGGCAACCCCGGAGAGGGATCAGGAAACTCCGGGGTTGTTCGTCATCGGCGGGAATGAAAACTGATGGCCGTTCAAGGCGTGTGGGCGGGCGGTGTGCAATAACGATCTTTGGTTGGACTGGTTTTCCAAAGGTCCGGGCGGTGGGGGTGGGGGGCTGAGCTGCGGGTTCGCGGGGTGTTCGGTTGGTAATCGCGGTTACCGCGCGAGGTGTTGAAGATCGAAGGGAATTAGCATGCCCTGATCAGAGATAGGTCGCGTCGCAGCGGAGCAGGTCGCGGCCCCACGCCTCCCGACGAAGTGAGGTCCCCGTGAAACGTACAGGACGCCTGACCCTGTTGACCGCCGCCGTCGCCCTGTCGCTGGTACCCGGCCCTGTCGCCGCGGCCTCGCCCACGGCGAGCGGGGCGGCCGCGCCCTACTGTTACGGGGAACCCTCGACTCCCACGGCCGACATCAGTGATGTCAAGGCGCGCTTCGGCGCCGGGAACTGGATGGCGAGCCTGCAAGAGATGTACAAGCGGCGCTGGCCCAGCGGGGAGAAGCTCGCCATCGCGCAGGCGAAGGACAAGTACTGGACCCAGTTCGTGAACACGCGGAGCTTCGAGGGCTTCGCCGAGTCGATGATGGTGGCGATCCACGAGGAGACCCACATGTGGGACCTCGATCCGTCCCGGACCAAGTGGGACGTGCACATCGCCGCCTGGATCAACGCGTCGCAGCAGGCGACGACCGTGCCGCTGCACGGCGGCTTCGCCCGCCGCGAGATCCTGCCGCTGATCACCGACAAGTACAGCGACAGCATGGACGGCATCTACCTGCGGGACTCCCAGCAGGGCACCTACAAGCTCCAGGGCGTGCTGGCGGAGCTGAACGCCGGGCTGATGGGCCTGCCCGCGGTCACCGTCGTCCAGGAGCACATCAAGGGGGTGGGGGCCAGTAATGCCCGGGATATCGCCGCCACCAACCTTCGCTACCTGCTGCTCTACTTGCGGGTGGCCAAGGACAAGCACCCCGACTACTGGGCCCAGATCAAGGGTGAGCCGAAGCTGCGTGAGCTCGTTCTGACCGAGTTCCTGCGCACGGCGTACTGGCTGGAGAAGTCCGCGCCCTACACCGGCAAGCTCGGCAGCCCCGACGCCGACCGGATCACCGCGGCGAACTACGCTCCGGCGAACATCGCCATTCTGGAGGAGTTCACCGGCGCCACCGTCCGCCGCGACACCGACAAGCACTGCACCGTCTAACCCTCCGGGACGTTGGCCCGGAGGCGGGCGGCGGCGTGGGGCAGGGGAATGGCTTCCTGCTCTATTCGGCGGAAGGGCGGCGGGCCTTTGGTGGTGATGAAGGCGTAGGCGGTCTGCTCGGCTTCGGTGAGGTGCGGCAGGTTCGTTTCGGACGGGCCTAGGGCGTGGCCTGACTTGTCGTGGTTCACGCCTTGGTCGGCGTAGCGGTGCAGGTCGGTGTCGTCCATCAGGATCGAGGCGACCGGCTTCGGGGGCGTGCCGCCGGCAAGGGCCGCGCGGAAGGCGTTGAGGATCGCGTAGCCGTCGGCGTCCATGTCGCCCCAGTAGACGACGTGGTCGGCGGCGCGGAGCCAGGGGACGTCCGCGAGCAGGGACGCGGCCGCCTTGCCGTTGCCCTCGACCACGATCGTGCCCGGCAGTGGCGGGAACCAGAGTCGGCAGTCGCGGTTCTCGACGACGAGGACGAGCCGTGGCCGGTAGGCGAGTTCGTGCGTGTCGCCGGTGGTCCAGGCGTCGTGCCTGCGGCGGCCGGAGGCCAGGTAGTCGGGGTCGATGTAGGTCAGGTGGAGGACGGCCAGGCGGGGGCGGACTTCGGCGCGGACGTCGCGTCCCGTGAGCTTGTGGAGCAGTGTGCCGTGGGTTTCGAGCCACTTGGTGTGCATGCCGGGGATCGGGAGTTGGCGTGCGGTCCAGGCGCTCGCGTCGGGGTGGCTGCGCAGCCAGGTCAGGGCGGTGAGCAGTACCTCGGTGTCGGCGGGTTCGAGGTTGTAGACGGCCCGGAGGGTGGACGGGGTGAGGGTCGCATCGGCGGCGCGCAGTGACGAGGCGAGCGCGCGGGCTCGGGGGACGTCCACGGGTGGGGCCGGGAGCAGGGTTACGGCGGTGTCCAGGTCTGCCACGAGTGCGGCGGGGTAGCTGGCCGCCAAGCCCTGGATCGACAGTTGCCTCTGGACGATTTCTACGGTGCCGTGGCGGGCGGCGAAGTCGCGCCAGCTCATGTGCCAGTCGGTCCACTCGCGGCCGAACTTCACGGCCGCGGCGCCGGACGAGACGTTGGGGCGTAGGGGGACGGAGAATTCGGTCGTGCCGTCGCAGATGGCTTGCGGCCAGTTCTTGTCGACCTTGCGGCGGAGTAACTCGATCGCCTCGGACGGGGTGATCAGGCGAGGGGTCATGCGTCCGGGACCGCGACGATCGGTTTCGCCCATGACCGGCCCTCGGAGTTCTTGAGGATCAGGTATTCGGCGTCCACGTGCGGCTCGATCGCGCTGTGCTTGTCGTTGGGGGCGCCGATGACGAGTTGGAAGCCCAGCCCGCGCCAGGCGCCGATGGCGCGGCCGGTGAAGTGCGCGTCGGCCTTGATCAGCGCCTCGTCCAGGAAGACGGGGGCGTAGCGGGGACGTTCGGCGCCCGCGTCGCCCAGTTGGTAGCGCAGGGCGGCGCCGACGATGAACGCGACGAGTTCCTGGGACTCGCCGCCCGACTTCTCGCCGATGTGGTCGTAGACCGCGATGTGCTCGCCCGCGAGGTCGCATTTCTCCGCGCTGATCCGGACGTGGTTGCGCACGTCGACCAGATCGGCGAAGTCGGGGGCGGTGCGGCGGATGCGGTCGATGACCTTGGCCATCCGGTGGTAGGCGCGCTCCCGGTCGGCGTCCGTGGCCGCCTTGTCGATGAGGCCGCGGACGTCGCGCAGTTCCTTGCGGAATCGGGCGCGGACGGCGGAATGGCTTTCCTGCGGGTCGATGCGCAGCCGGTGGCCGTCGTCGGCGAACGGCAGTTCGGCGAGGATGCGGTTCACCGGGTCGATCCGGTCGCGGATCTCCCGGACGGCGGCGGCGAGTTCGCTGTCGAGGCTGGTCAGGTCGTTGCCGGAGAGTTTGAGCAGGCTGTCGCGCCACTCGGTCTCCAGCTCGTGCAGGCCGCTGGTCTCCAGGTCGGTGAGCAGGCGGTCGAAGTCGCGGTAGGACGCGTCGGGTTCGGTGCCGAGGTTCGGGTTCGGCCAGCGCTCGACGAAGGTCGAGAACGTGTCGTGCAGCGCCTTGCGGGAGCGGCTGATGGCCTCTTCGGCCGATTTCCGGTCGTCGCGTATCTTTTCGAGGCCGCGGCGGTGCGCGGCGTCGAATTCGGCGAGCGCCTTCGCCGGGTCGGCGCCTTCCGGGGCGTCATCGAACAGGGCCGCCAGGTATTCGCGGTGTTCCGGGCTCACCTTCGTGCCGGTCGCGGCGGCCTCGTCCAGCGCCTGCTGGGCGCCGTCGACCTCGTCGACGATCGCTTCCCAGGAACCGTCGAGCTTTTTGGCCTCGCTCTTCTGCTCGCCTATGCGTTCGGTGAGTTCGGAGAACCGTGTCCTGAGATCCTCCGCCTGCTTCTGGAGCCTGTCGATCTCCGGGTTGTCCTCGCGGACTTCGGTGATGACCTGGTTCCAGCGGTCCCGTTCGGCGGTGACGGATTCGACGTCCACTTGGTCCCAGGACAGTTCGGTCACCGTTTGGTAGGCGGCGCGTCTTTCCTCGAAGGAGTTGAGGTTCTGCTCCGCCTTCTTGGCCTGTGCGAGGGCGTCCTCGTGGCGTTCTCGGGCATGGCCGATGCGGGTGTCGAGGTCGGCGAGCAGTCGGGTGTTGGTGAATCCCAGCAGGTTGGCGCGGCCATGGCCGCCGTGCGCGCCCCGGCCGCGCTGCGAGGTCTGGCCGGTGATCGTGAGCGCCTTGGGGTGCTGCATCAGCAGTTTGGGCGATTCGACGCAGACGAAGTCGAAACCGCGCGCGAGTTCGCTTTTCAGCCAGGCCGTGAACGGCGACGGACGGTAGTCGAGGCGGCCGGGGAGCGTCTTGTCGTTCAGCCCGACCTCGTCCCGCATTCCGGTACGGACGCCCTCGAACTGGACGCGGCGCGCGATCGGCACCGCGTTGATCGCCTCACGGAACGCGTTCAGCCGACCGATGTCGATCAGCATGCGGGTGGCGAACCCGCCGAGCGCCAGGTTGAACGCCTCCCGCCACGGCTCGAACTCGGTGCGGACCTCGATCAGCTCGCCGACGAAGGGCAGGTCGTCCGGGGTGAGCCCGGCGGCCTCGGCCAGCAGGTCGCGGGCGGTGTGCAGGTCGGTGGGGATGTTGCCGCGGCGGGCCTTCACCTTGCCGTGCTCGGCGCGCAGCGCGGCCAGGTCGCGTTCGGCGGCCGTGCTCTCGGCGGCGGCCGCGGCGAACTCGTTCTGGGCCTTCTTCCTGGCGTTGGCGTCGGCCAGCGTCCGGTGCGCCGTCTCGACGAGCGCGGCGAAGTCCTCGCCGGACGACACCTTGGCGCCGACGGTCTCCAGCGCGCGGTCGAGCCGCTGGCGTGCGCGTTCGACGTCGGCCAGCCGCTGCTCCACGCCGCGGATCTCGCGCCGCGCGGTGTCCAGCCGGTCGCCGCCGGAGGCGCGGAGGGTGTCGAGCACCGCGTCCCGCTGGGCCTCCGTCGCCTTGATCAGCGCGGTCGTCTCCCGCACGCCCTCCTCGGCCCGGCGGCGCCGCCTGGTCAGGTCCTCCTCGGCCGCGCGCAGCAGGTCGAGCCGGCGTTCGTGCCGCCACAGCGCCGCGGGCGACGCCGGGTCGGTGAACGATCCGACCTCGTCGATCACCTGCAACCGGGTCACGGCCTCGTCGATGGTGCCGCGGTGCTCGCGGATCGGGGCCAGCGCCCGGACCTGCCGCCGCGCGGTGATCATGCGGTCGCGGGTGCCGGACAGCTCGTCGAACTGCTGCACGACCTCGTCCGCCGTGGCGAGCGTGGACGGCTCCTCCAGCACCATCGTCTTGTACAGCGCGTCGACCGTGGTGATCTGCTGCCCGGCCTGGATGCGGCCGAGCAGCCCGACCGCCTTGTGCCCGTCCCCGGCGGCGCCGATGCCGAGCGCGGTGTGCAGCCGGGCGGTGAAGTCGCGGTCGGTGCCGAAGCAGGTCAGGCCCGTCGCGGTGACGGCGTCGCGGGCGAACCTGCTGCCCGCCGGGCCGTCCAGGACGCGCAGGTCGTAGTCGTCGTCGCGGGTGGCGCGGACCACGACCACGTCGTCGAGGACGCGCGCGGACGACGGCACGTACCAGGCCCGGAGCGCGGTGAACACCTCGCCGCCGCGGTCGGCCCAGGTCATCGCGATCGCCGACCAGGTGTCGCGGCCGTCGCCGCGCAGCACCCGCGACCGCGTCTCGCCGTCCGTCCGGGACTCGTCGAGCTTCCCGCGCGCGTAGGAGAGGATGTTGCGCTGGTCCTTGCCGCGGGGCCGCCCGACCACCCCGCCGTTGGACGCGCCGTTGAACGGCGTGGTGTGCGGCATCAGCAACGCGATGTAGGAGTCCATCAGCGTGGACTTGCCCGACCCGGAACCGCCGCTGAACAGGGTCGCGCCGGGGGCGAACCGGATGCGGTGGTACCCGTCGTAGCCGCCCCAGTTGACCAGTTGCAGGTCGCGCGCGACCCACTGCTGGCCCCGGGACGCCGCCGGGATCAGTCCGAACAACGTGTCGATCATGCTCACGACGCGGCCTCGTTCCGCTCGTGCAGCCACCGGCTCAGCTCGGTCAGCTTCTCGGTGCTGAGCACGACCTCGACCAGCGGCGTGATCCGGTACCGGCCCGCGGACTCCTCCGCGATCAGGCCGTCGCCGGCCAGCCGTTTCACCGCGTTGCGGATCTCGTGCTGGCCGCGCGCGAGGTTGTGGTCGTCCGGATCGAAGTAGGTCAGCACGGTCTGTTCCAGCTCTTCGATGTCGACCCGCGCGGACGTCTCGCCGGTGCCGCGCTCCCGCTGGAAGACCGACCGCAGGTGGACCAGCACCAGCGTCTCGGCGCGGTTGTAGGGGTCGTCCTTCAGCAGGATCGGGACGTCCAGCTCCGCCGAGCGCACCTGCTGCTTGTAGGCGACGCCGCGGTCGTGGTCGACCACGAGCCGGACGAACAGGTCGTGCAGCCGCGACTCGACGATCTGCTGGTTCTCCAGCAGCGTGCGCCACTGCGCCGGGTTCTTCTCGGCCAGCAGGAACCTGCGTTGCAGCAGCCGGACGAGGACGCGGCGCACCTCCACGTCCAGCGTGCCCGTGTCACCGGCGAACAGCTCGGCCGGGTCGTCCTCCATCGGGACCGGCTCGATGAAGCCCGCCTCCGCGCCGGACGACCACTCGTCGTCCGCGCCGTCCCCTTCACTCATCGTCGTTTCCCTGGCTCTCATCTTCGGCACGGCTCGCCACCGGGCCCGCCGCCGGGCCCGCCGGGTTCGCCGCCCGCACGCCGCCGAACGCGAACCGCCGCCGGGTCAGGTCCGGTCTGACCGCGTCGACCATCACCATCTCAGCCGTGTCGGACATTCCGAGGTCGTGCGCGATCTCCAGCAGTCCGAGCAGGTCGACCGGACGCCGGAGCCGCTCGGCCGCCGCGCGGAACGCCGCCGCGACGTCGACGCCGTCCTCCTCCCCCGCGAACGCCGCCAGGTGCTCGCGGAGGTCGGCGTACTGCGGGCCGCCCCAGGCGCGGGTGTCCGCGGACGGCACGTCCTCGACCTCGTCCCATTCGCGCAGCGGCGTGGGCGGCTGGGGCGGACAGAGGTCGCTCATCGTCTGCCGCAGTTGCCCGACATCTGCCACCGGCAGGCGGCGCAGCGGGTCGACGACCGTGCCGCGGCGCGCGCCCGGGACCCAGGTGTGGAAACCGGCCATCACGTCCCGGAGCAGCTCGTCCACCTGGCGGTCGCGCATCGGGTCGTGGTTGCGCACCTGGGTCGTGATGACGTGCGACGCCTGCCGCTGCGCGGTCAGCACCTCCTTGACGCCCTGCTCGATCCGGCGGGCGATCTCGGCGAGCTCGCGCCGCTGCGGTTCGGGCATCTGGTCGGTGAACCCGTGCTTCAGGACGGTGCGCAGCAGGTTCCACAGGTCGTCGATCTGCACAGGGTCGCCGATCAGGCGCAGCGCCCCGGCGAACGCGCGGCCCTCGGGCGTCGCGTCCATGATCTGGCGGCCGCGCTCCAGGTACTCGCGCAGCACCTCCCCGGTCGGCCGGACGTCCTGCCGCAGGTCGGCGACGACGTCCCGCTGCATCGCCTTGATCGACTCGGCGACGCGCGCGAAGTCGGCGGGCAGCTCCCGGGCCAGGTGCAGGACGTTCTCGGCCGCCTCCAGCAACTGGTCGTCGGGGACGGTCGGGGCGGCGCCGCCGCGTTCGAGCCGGTCGAGCTCGCGCCGGCGCTGGTCGATCTCGGTCTGGAGGCGCGCCATCCGGGCCATCACGTCGGGGTCGGCGTCCTGCGCGAGCCGTTCGACGGCCTCCAGCAGCGTCCGGACGCGGGACTCCGACACCCGGGTCCGCGCCCCGCCGACGCGTCCCGCCACCTCGAGCGCGCCGACGCCGTGCGCGGACAGCCGGTACACCTCGACGTCGTCGGACACCTGCCGCACCAGCCAGCCCGCCTGCACCCACTGCCGGCACAGGTCACGGGCGTTCCCGGCGGGCAGCGGCTGGTCGCCCTCGTCGCCGTAGCCCGCCGCCCGCAACTGGTCGAGCGCGTCGGCGATCTCCGCGTGGGCGTCCGCGACCGCCACCGTCGGACGCTCCGGCGTGAACATCATCGCCAGCACCGTCACGACGAACGGCGCGTAGGTCCGGTGGAGCAGGTCCAGCATCGGGTTCTGAAAAGCCCGAAGCGCCCCCTGGTACGCGCCCTCCACCCCTCGTGTTCCCATCGCCGACCAGGGTACGACCTCGGCTCGGCGCGCGGCGCCAGGTCGCCGTTCAGCCCGAGGCGGCGGCCGGACGGCGGGTCAACCGGCATTTCATGCCGGTGGGCAGCAGGACCGGCCCGAATTCGGTGCCGATCTGTTGGAAGTCGGGGACGTCGAGGTCGTAACCGGTGGCCAGTTGCGCTGCGGCGAGCAGCAGAACGCTCAGCCCGAGTTGTGCGCCGAGGCAGCCTCGCGGCCCGCTGCTGAAGGGAAGGTAGGCGTGGGGGACGTGTGGACGCTCATCGCCGTTCCAGCGCTCGGGGTCGAACCGGTCGGGGTCCGTCCAATAGCGCGGGTCGTGGTGGAGCAGATAGGGGCTGAACATCACTGCGGTGCCGGCGGGAATCCGCACCGCGCCCAACATGATGTCGGCGATGGTGTCGCGGCCCAGCAGCCAGGCGGGCGGACGTACTCGCAGCACCTCGAGCAGGAAAGAGTACGTATAAGGCAGGGCCAGTTCGGGAGCGACGCAGACGGTTTCCCACTCGGAGGCCGAGACCTCGCCGCGGATGCGCTCGAACGCGTCGGGGACGGCGGCCAGGTAGTAGAGCAGCCAGCACCAGGCGCCGCCCATTGTGCCGATGGCACCCAGCGCGCTCATTCCCGCGGCGCCGTGCGCGACATCGGACGGTACCGGTTCGGGTGCGTTCCGCAGAATGTGCAGCAAGGTCGGAGGGGCCGCGCCGTTCTCGGGCGGTGCGTCGCCGTCCAGCATCGATGAGATGCGGTCTCGGATGCGCTGGTCGGCGGCCTCAATTCTGCGCCGGGCCCGGCTGGGCCACCAGTTGGGAACGCGGTCGAGGGACGCCGCGGCGGTCACCGTGAAGGAGTCCATCAGCGCGTCTTCCAGTTGCGGCGACGGGTGCGGTGCGTAGAGCGACAGGAACGCCCTCAGGCAGAAACGCCAGCCCTGCTCGGCGGGGTCGAACCACTCCCCCTCGAGTGCGCGCAGGTCGGTTTCCATGACCCGGCTCACCGACGGCAGATGCGCCGGAAGTGCGGCGGGCCTCAGCACGGCCAGGGCTTCCTGCCGTGCCCGCATCCACCGCCCGGTCTGCTCGGCGCCGGGAAAGCGCCCGCCCCTCAACGGGTTGGCATTGGGGACCGCATCGCGGTTGGTGCGCACGAGGACCTGCTGGATCAGCACGGGATCGTTGACCACGACCACGTCGGTATCGAAACGGAAGACATCTCCGTACTCCCGGTTGCACCAGGTCAGATACTCGGCCGGTGCGGCCTCGTACGCCTTCAGATGCCGGGCGAACAGCCCGCCGTCCGGCCCCGGGATCTCCGCGTTCGATGCCCGCCGCAGCATGTCGTCCTTTCGTCGCCGTGGCGCGGTGCCGGAAGCAGATCGCCGACCCGGCACCGCCGTCCGGAGGATCTACCGGACCCGGTAGGGCCTGTAGCGACCAGGCATCTGACCACGGTGCGCACCCAGCGTGCGCTTCACGAGCCTCATCATGTCCGCTTCCTCCTCGCCATCGGCTTGGAGCGTGCTCATGCACGCCCCTTGAAGCAATTACCCCTCCCGCGCCTGTCCAATGTTTCCAAAAACCTAGATAGTTGGGAGATTCTCTAACCACGCAGTGTTGCGGGATTTGGCCATGAAAGTCATGGGGTTCTGGAACGCACAAAAGGGATCGCCGCCGGACCTGGCGGGGTCAGGAGCCCGAGATGCAGGTCCTGCCTTCCGCGTGGACGTTCGGCCTGCCGGAATACTTCCACCGGCACACCGACGTCGCGCTGTCTATCGTCCCGTTCTTGCCTTCCGGGTCTTTCGAGCAGACCGCCTGGTCGCCCCAGGTGGCGGAATAGGGATAGCCGTGGGCCCGGCAATAGTTGCTGTAATCCTGCGAGCTCAGCGAACCGAGGTTTCGCGGCTTCGGAGGAGGCGCCTTCTTGGTCGGCTGATGCGTCCGGGGCGGATCATCGCTTTTGGTCGGTTTCGGGCTGGCACTGGACCCCTGACTTCCCGGCAGCGCGCTCTTGCCCGTGGTCTCGCTCGGAGACGGGCTCGGGCTTGGGCCTTTGCTGGGCCCTTTCGTCTGGGTCGGGGTGGAAGATGTGGAGGGGGTGCCGGGAAGCTTCGGCGGATGCTGCGTTGTGTCGCCCTTCCCCTCCCCTGGAAGCAGGAAATAGATGCCGCTGATCAGGGCCAGTACCGCCAGCACCGCGGCCGCGATCGCCAGGCGTCGGCGGTTTTTTCCGGAAGGCGCGGGGGTCGGGCGCGGTTCGGTGTTGTCGGGTGCGGGCTGCGGTGTGTGGGAGTCGAGGAGGCGGCCGCTCACCTCGGCGGCGGTGGGGCGTTTGGCGGGGTCCTTTTGCAGGCAGTCGCGGACGATGTCCGCCAGGACGCCTTCCATGCCGTCCAGCTCGGGTTCCTTGTGCAGGACCGCACTGGAGACGGCGGAAACGCTGGTGCCCGAGAAGGCCCTGCGGCCGGTGGCCGCGAACACCATCGTGGCCGCCCAGGCGAACATGTCCGCCTCCGGCCCGGCCTTTTCGCCGTCGAGGTGTTCGGGGGCCATGTAGCCGGGCGTCCCGACGACCTGGCTGCTGGTGAGCGATTGGCTGAGGTCCAGGGCGCGGGAGATGCCGAAGTCGATGACCACGGGGCCGTCGGGGGCGAGCAGCACGTTGCCGGGCTTGAAGTCGCGGTGGACGACGCCGCCCTTGTGGATGGCCGCCAGGGCGGTGATCGTGTTGACCGCCAGCCGTTCGAGCGCGGCGTCGCCGCGTGGTCCGGTGTCCTTGACGGAGGCCAGCAGGGACGGGCCGTCGACGAATTCGCTGACGATGTAGGGCTGATCGTTGATCACGCCGCTGTCGAGGACCTGTGCCGTGCAGAAGGGGGCGACCCTTTGGGCGATCTCGACCTCGGCCAGAAAGCGGGTGCGCGCCGTTTCGTGGGTGATCAGATGCGGGTGCAGGAGTTTGATCGCGGCGCGCCGCCCCCGCTCGTCCAGCCCCAGGTAAACGGTCCCCTGGCCGCCGACGCCGAGCCGTCCTCGCAGCTCGTACCCGCCGATCGACTTGAGGTCGGTGGGCAAGAGCGGCGTCACCTCGGGCACGCATCCTCCCCATGCACGGGATCACCTTGATCACAGGAATCGCCGAAAGAACGTGAAGTGATTTGGGGCCGTCAAGATCATCGGCTGCCGAACCCCGACTTGTCTATCGACACCCAATCACCCATGGGCAAGGGAGGGTGGATCATTCCGGAGACTTCGCGGCCGCGAAACCTCGTTCCCTGTCCCCGGGCCTACGCCGACCGGGTCACTGCCTCGCTCCGCAGCGCCAGCACCAACTAGCTGCACGGTAAGTCATCGCACAATTACCATGAGTCGCGCCGGGGGTCGTTACCCGTGCGAACAGTCCACCAGTTCCGAGGAGGAGCCATCATGCCCACCACCACAGCGTCGCTGGCCCTGGCGGCCGGTGTGGCGGCCCTGGCCGCCGGTGCCGCGCTGGCCGTCCCCGCGCTGGTCGACGGCACCGCCCAAGCGGCCCCCCTGACCGACACGGCCGACGTGGGCACGCGCGGAACGATCAACGCCGACGGCACCGTCCGGAACCAGAAGGACATCCTCGCCGTCACTCGCCCCGCGCGCGGCGTGTACTGCGTCCGCACCGGCAGGGCCGACGTCTCCCGGACCAACCCCGTCGGCACCTCCACCGACTACGGCCGCGTCGTGACCATCATCGCCGCCAGGCACAGCCAGTGCCGGGACCGCGCCGACACCTACCGCGTGGTCGTCTTCAACTCCGACACCAAGCAGGTCGTCAACGGCGCCTTCCACATCGTCGTCCCCTGATGGGAGATCCCGCTCGGTATCGCCGGTAGCCGGACGAGTCGGCGCCCGTTTGTCCCACGGGCACCGGCTCGTCCGCCGCCGGACGCGGCTATGCGAGGAACTCCCGAAGCGAACGCGGTTCGCGTCCCAGGATGTCGGAAACGGTCGTGGTGGTCCGCGCCCAGCGCCCGTCCCCGATCTGCGCCATGAGTTCGGCCAGGTCCCGGGCCGCCGGGGCGGGCATGCCGCGCTTCTCCAGGTGGACGGCTGCCTGCTTGATCGTCAGGTCGACGTAGCGGATGGTCCTTCCAAGGGCCCGGGTGAGCTCGGCGGCGATCTCGTCGCGCGTGGGCGCGTCCGGTCCGGTGAGGTCGTAAACGGCGTCGTCCCCGACGGGACGCGTGAGCAGCGCGGCCGCGACCGCCGCGATATCGCGCGCGTCGATGTAGCCGACGGCGCCCCGGCCGTACGAGCCGAAGATCCGCCCCTCCTCGTCGATGTCGCCCGCGAGGTTCTGCATAAAGCCGACGGGGGCGAGGATCGTCCACGGCACCCCCGACGCCTTGAGATGCTCGTCCACCTGCCCGTGCATGCCGAATCCGAGCAGGCTGCTCGACGTCACGCCGAGCACGGAGACCGTCACCACCTGCGCCACGCCGGCGGCGGCCGCGTGGTCGATGACCGCCTTGTGCGCCCGCGCGAAGCCCGGCCACTGCGAGCTGTTGAGGAACAGCCGGTCACCCGGTTCGAGCGGGATGCTCTCCGGCCGCTCCAGATCCCCGACCACGTGGTCGCACCCCAGCTCCTCGCCCTGTTCCGGACGCCGCACCACGGCTCGCGCCGCTCCGTCCAGCTCCGCGATCAACGCACGCCCGATCGTGCCCGTCGCACCCGTCACCACGATCATCAGAACCCCCTCAAGCGGAACCTTGTCTTCCGGTTCTATAATAAGCGGAAACATGCCTTCCACTTCAAGGAGAGTTCGATGCGCGCCGACGCCCGCCGCAACCGCGACCGGATCTTGGAGGCGGCCCGCGACGCGGTGGCCGAGCGCGGCCCGGACGCGCCGATGGAGCTGATCGCCCAGCGGGCCGGCGTCGGCGTCGGCACGCTCTACCGGCGCTTCCCCGACCGTGGCGCGCTGCTCGCCGCTCTGGCGGAGCAGTACGTCCACGAGCTGATCGAGGCCCTCGACCAAGCCGAGGCGGCCGGGCCCGACGCATGGGCTGCCGTGCGCGCCTTCGTCATGTACAGCGTGGAAAAGGGCCGCGGCGCGATGGCGACCGCGCTGGCCGGAACCACCGCGCCCCAGGCGAGGCAGGCGCTGGTGCGGCGCCTCGACGAACTGGTGCGCCACGCCCAGACGGACCGGACCATGCGCGCGGACGTCGGCACCGACGACCTCATGGAGCTGCTCGGCGCGTTCGCCTGCCACCCCGGCGTGATCCCGGAGCGCTTCCTCCCCGTCCTCCTGGACGGCCTCGACCGCCGTTAGGCCCGCCGAGCAAGCCCTTCAAGGAGGCATGGCTGAGCTACTGGTGGCTGTTAGCAGCACATCTTGCGGTACACGTGCTCGCTCTTAGCCGTGGCCCCCCAGGGTGCCTGCTTCCGCGCGGAGGGTCACGCTTCTTTCAGGGCGGCCCGAATCCGCTCCGCGTACTCTTCGGCAGGGTTTTGCGCGGTGTAGGGATGGCGGGGGCCGAGCCAGACGCGCAGGCCGTCCTTCTTGCGTCGGGGGATGACGTGAAGGTGCAGGTGGGGTACGGATTGGCTGACGACGTTGTTGATGAGGATCATCGATCCGTCCGCCTCCAGGCCGGTCTCGATGGCTCGTTCGAGTCGCTGGGCCTGGGTAAAGAAGTCCAGGACGCGGTCGGTCGGCAGGTCGCTCATCAGTTGGACGTGGATCTTCGGGACCAGAAGCGTGTGCCCGTGGAACAGCGGCCGGTGATCCAGAAAGGAGATGAGGTCGTCGGTCTCGTGGACAACGGCCGCCGACGTCTCATTGCGGATGATTTTGCAGAATACGCAGGTGGTCGATCCGGCATCTGCGCTGCGTTCGGAAACGACCTCCACGTCACCACGGTCGAAAAGGGTCTCCTGAGGGCTGTCACCGGCCATCACCGCTCCTGCTTTCTCGCTTCTACAGTGGAAGGACGGGCTGTGCCGCCCCGTCCGGATAGGGTGCCGCTTCGCGGGCGATCCGGTAGTAGGCACTCCGGTGACGTTCATACAATCGACCCGTGGGGATGAAGGTGAACCCGTAGCTGTCCGACCGGGGCGCCCCATAGAGCTTCGTCTCGATCTGAAGTTGCGCAGACGGTAACCCATCATCAATGATGATACAGCTGAAACTGGGGATGATCTCGTGCTGGAGCAGATACAGCCGTGATGATTCATGATCGGTGAGGCGGCGTTTGAGCGCGGCGAGGTCACCCAACATGGAACGGACCTCACCGCGGAACTCCTTATAGGGAATGCCGAGGATCGAGGCCGCCATCTTCCCGGCGATGCCGTCAGGTCTGACAAGTGACACGATGATCTGAAATTGCGGGGATCGCGCGAGGGAGCGCTGGAAGACCTGAAGCAGCTCGTTCTCGTCGCCTTTGGTCTTGAGTGACATCGACATGATGAAGATGCTGTTGCGGGCCTGGTCGAGGAACTGCGCGAGTGTCGCCGTGTAGTCGGCACGGGAGAAGCGAAACGAGGCGACTCCGGCGTCGGACAGTCGGTCGGCCAGCCGCGACGATGCGGCCGGTCCCGCCCGCTGCGGCGCATCCCGGGAAGCGGGCGCCGGCTCGGTCGCCTCGTCGGTGTGGTCGTGCTCGCGGGCGTGGCGCCTGTCGTACAACAGCGCCAGGAGGCCCTCGGCCACCTGTTCCAACAGGCCTGGCTCGTAGCCCTTGCGGAAGCGTTCGACGCTGACGCCCTGGGCCGCCGCGGCGCGGCGGCGTCGATCGGTCGCCTTCCAGAGCCGAGTGCCGTCCACCAGGCCGAGGGTGTACCTGGCCGCATCGCCCTCCTTGCCGCCGCCGACCTTCTCGGCCGCCCGCCCCAGGAGCGCCTCCACGGCGGCCGGACGGGTGGCCGCGTCGAAAGCCGCGCCGCCGAGGAGTTCGCACGCCAAATCCAGGGCGGGTGTGGCGTGACGGCGGAGATTCCCGAATCCCTTCTCGCGGACTACTCGCAAATCAATGATCAATTCTTCCAGGCTCGGTGACCCGGTCTCGCCCGGCATGCCCCGAGCATGACCGGCTGACGACCGGGCTGCAACCGACTTGGCAGACACGACACTTGTTGCACTGGATTCAAGAGCCTGAACGAAAGCGCCGCGAGGCGATCAGGGGGGCCGAATCCGTGATCCACGATCTTGCAAGAACGCTGGAGCTGGGCGGGTACACATTCCCGACCCGCGAGGACTACCTCACGCGCTACGCTGCCGGACGATCGGTGGACGAGATCTCCGCCGACACGATCACCACCATTCAAAGCGACTGGCATATAAGGGGGCAAAACGGATGCGTCTTCGCGATGCACGCCGCGCGCAGCCTCTCCGCCCGGCAGTGGCGGCATGAAGTGCTGTTCGACCATCGGGATGCCCGCCGTATCCGCACGCTCATCACAAGATCGGTGGCCGATCCGGGCAATGATGTGCTGAGTCTGATCTTTCCACAGGTGACGACCCCGGAACACGTGCAGGTCCTGGTGCGATCGGCGTTGGAGGCGGGCTGCCACCTGGCCCCCGATGATCCCGCCGAGGGCTCCGGCCTCATCGCCTTGCGTTACCGCCTCGGTGCCGCCGATTCGTGGATCGTGGGTTTCGCTCCGCTGCCCAACCTGCCCGCCACCCGCCGCGCCCCCTTCACCGAACTGGCGATCCGCACCAAGACCAAGGACAGGCCGACGCATCCCGACCTCAACAAGGACGCGGGCCAAGCGCACCTGGCCGACATCAATCTCGATTATCCACCCGATGTCGTCCACCTTCTGATCAACAAGACAAGAACACGTACCACCAAAATACTGGGCGGCACACAACGGCGCAGTCAAATGAAGGCGGCGAAAGCAAGAACAACTTTTGCTCTGCCAGTCGACATCGCGCGCCACTCGAAGGAGGAATTCATGGAGGAAGTCGAAAAGCGCACCGGACTCGCTTTGAAGGCCGCCCTGATACTGAAGGGCCGAGTCGAGGACAGCTTCGAGCGCCGCAGCGTCGCCAACCGGACCGTGGTGGTCAAGGTCGACAAGGAGGACTTCTCACCAGACCCGGACGCGCTGCTGGACATCAAGGCCAAGCTCATCGGGGACCGGACGCTGTTGTCGGTCAAGTACGGCAACTGGCACACCGACTCCGTCCGCCGCGAGCACGAGGTCCGCTTCGAACGCGACGACCTCGGCAACCTGTTCGCCATCCTGAAACTGCTCGGGCATTCGCGCTTCATTGTGCTGTCGAGCATCCGCACCACCTGGAGCGGCGACGGCGTGGTCATCACACTGGATGAGTACCCCAAGCTCGGCAAGGCCCTGTTCGAGGTCGAACTGGCGGACGCCGAGCAGGGCGAAGAGGTGATCGACGCCGTGTTCGCCCGCCTGGGCGTCACACCGATGGACTCGCGCCAGACCGTCGAATTCATCGCAGGCCTCAACCAAGCCGAGGAAGCGCAAGTGGACCTGGGCCGCATCGCCCCGCAGGAGCTGGCCAAGGAACTGGTGGGGAGTCACTAGCGATGCTGCGCACCCAACTCGGCGGCAAGTACCATCCCGACGACGACAGCGTGTTTCGTCTCAAACGACGCCTGACCCGTCTGGGAATGAACGTCTCGCACCCGGTCGCCGACGGGATTCTCGCGTTCGGCGACGGCCACGGGTACGCCTTCGATCCCGCCGAACACTCCTTCGCCGACATCGAAGCCGACTTCTACGCCCGCATCCGGTACTGCGATGTCCACATCGTCGCCAACCGGTTCGGCGCGAACCTGGGATACCTCGGCGCCAGCGCAGCGCGGGAGACGGCCTTCGCCATGCGCCACCACCGGCCCATCATCGTGCTGCACCCCGTCCGGCCCACCGCCGGTGTCCATCCGGAGATCCACCAGATCCTCCGGCCCCGCCTCGACCGCCTGGTCGTCTGCGACCTCCTCACCGAGCCCGACGCCGCGATCACCGCGCTGCTGCGGCAGCTCACCGACCGCAGGGTCGACTACCGTCTCACCGCCCGCGAGCGCGCCTTCATCGACACCCGAACACGCGACTTCCTCGACGGGCTGAGACCCGCCGGGCGCCAGGCGGAGGGCACCGATGCTGCACCGCTCCTTTGACCGATCCGACCTGATCGACCCGTGCACGATTTCCCTCACCGACCTGTGCGGCGGATCGCAGGACGCCCGGCTGCTGGGCCGTGTCTCCGACTTCCTGGCCTGCGACGTCAGCCTCACCAGGATCGCGAGCCAGACGGGGGACACGCTGGTGTATGAGTCCGAGTCGTTCGTGCCCGCGGCCTTCGACCCGGGCAAGCGGAGCGTGTTCTTCGTGGTCGGCAACCCCGCCCCGCACTCCATCGCCCACCGGGCCATGTACGCCTACGAGGGAGCGGGCCGACGCCAGCACCGCTTCTGGAAAGTCCTGCACCGCACCGGCATGCTGCGCTTCTGCGACGCCGACCCCGACACCCATTCACCCCAGGAGAAGATGCGCCGACTGTTCACCGGCGATTTCACCTCACCGTTCAACATCAGCGTCCTCCCGCTCCTGTCCCTGCCCTCCCCGCCCGGCGGACCCTGGGGCGGCGTCGGCGGCCTCCAACGGCTCTTCGGACCCCACTTCCCCACGCTGCTGCGCGCCGAACGGGCGGCCGTCAACGCTCTGCTCAACGAGTTGGGCAAGCCGGGCGACACCGTGGTCGTCATGCAAAAGGACGCCTACACAGCGCTGCGGGCACCAGGCACCGCACCCTACGACGCGGCGGCGCTGCGCACCCAAGCGATCCACGCCCGTACCGCGGCACACGACCTCAACCTGCTGTGCCTCTCCCCGACCCGCCTCATGTACTCAGCAGTGACCACGACCGCGCTGACCCGCCTGGCCGCCGACCGTCTTCACCACCTCCACCCAGCCGCGCCGTCCACTGGACCAAGCACATGAACTCGGCACCGACGACCTCATGGAGCTGCTCGGCGCGTTCGCCTGCCACCCCGGCGTGATCCCGGAGCGCTTCCTCCCCGTCCTCCTAGACGGCCTCGACCGGCGTTAACGGGAGACTGGGATCGTGATCGATTTCGAGATTCGCGCTCCGAGGTCCGGCGACGGCGCCGGAATCGCGGTGGCGTGGTGCGACTTCGCCGAGTTCTACCAGGAAATCGCCCCCGAGACGTTCCAGTCCCCTCGCCGCGACGGCCTCGACGCCTGGCTTGAGGCGAAGCTGCTGACCAGAGAAGAAGACAGGTTCGTGCGTGTGGCCGATCTCGACGGGACCGCGATCGGTTTCGTCGACGCGGCGCTGGCCCGGCCGCATGAAGAGGCCGAACGCCAGTTGCTCCGCGAGCTCGCGCTTCCTCGGGTGTTCGTGAACGCGCTCGCCGTGCAGCGTGGCCACTGGCGGTCTGGAGCGGGTGCGGCGCTGATGACGGCGGCTGAGGAGTGGGCCCGTGCATGTGGGGCACATCTGATCAGCTTGGACACCTTCGCCGCCAGCCCGATATCGGTGCCGTTCTATGAGCGCCGGATGGGATATCACCGACAGAGCATCGTCTTCGCCAAGCGACTTCGCTGACCTCCGCGCGGTCCTGCTGGACGGCCTCGACCAGCAGGACCCCCGTTGTGTCAGGTGGTTCGGTGCTCGACCAGTGGGCTGCGGCGGCGGCCTCGGCTCGCCGGTCGGGTTCGGCCGCTATGTCGACCAGCGCATACCTTGCGGCCTGCCGTGGCTCTGGGAGTCCTGTGCCTACCCGGCGGCCCGTGGGCCGAGCAGGACCGGAAGCGTGTCGGTACTGACCGTGAGCGCCGTCCTCAGGCCCGGCAGCCGCTCCAGCGGCGCCGCGGGGGCCATCTGCGGGAAGGCCCGGAAGAGGGCCGACAGCGCCACCTCCGCCTCCAAGCGGGCCAGCGAGGCGCCCAGGCAGAAGTGACGGCCCGACCCGAAGGTGAGGTGGGGGGCGGCCTCGGCGGACACCTCCAGCCGCTCCGCCTGCCGTCCGTAGCGCTCGCGATCGCGTCCGGCCGAGGCGAAGCAGGCCAGCACGGCCTCTCCCTTGCCCACCCGCACCCCGTCGATCACCACATCACGCACGGCGTAACGCATCGGGAAACGCAAGAAGGGCGTCTCCAGCCGCAGCAGATGCTCCACTGCGACGCTCCACGGCACGCTGCCCGATTGCAGCAGGCCGAGCTGGCCGGGTTCAGACAGCAAGGTCCGTACCGCGTTGGTGAGGAAGTTGACCGTGGTCGCATGCCCGGCCACGAACAGCAGCTCGATGGTGTCCAGCAGCTCCTGGCCGGTGAGCCGCTCACCCTCCAGCGCGACCAGCTCACTGATCCGTTGAAAGCGAGAACGACCCCGGAGGCGGGGTCGCCGTACGGCCCGATCGGCACCTCGGGATTGACGATCCGTAGCGTGTTCATCACGAGGACAGCCCTTCCGTCGGCGGAAGTCGTGCAGCGAGTGCCGTCCGGGCCCCGGTGGACTTGGGCACGGCCCATAGCGGTGACTGTCATTTGATGGGCTGCGGCGTCCGGGCCGGCCAGACCTGCTATTCCGCACATGAGCGTCGAACTCCCTTCGGGACGGGATGGTTTGACCAGCCGCGCCAGAGACGGTGCACCGTCCCGGACGGCCTCTGACGTTCAGCAGACCTCCGGTCGGAGACTGTCCGGGAGGCTCACACCGGGGGCGCACGGATCGCGTACCCGGTGTGCGGGTCCGAGTACAGGGAGTACGGTCGAAGTCACATCGCATGCCTGTGAGGTGATGTCCATGGCGTCCAAGACGCGCCGGACCAGACCGCCCAACATGGCCTTGGTCCGGCTCGTCGAGGCCTCCGGAGCCAGCCACAACGCACTGGCCCATCGGGTCAACGAGCTTGCTCGCCGAGAAGGAGTCTCCACCGACTACACGCACACGTCGGTGGCGAACTGGTGCCGCCGCGGCATGGTCCCCAAATGGCCGATCCCCAAGTTGATCGCGTATGCGTTGAGTGAACGGCTGGGCAGGCGAGTGAATCCTGCTGACATCGGCATGCTCGATCCCCAGGCAGCCCAGGCGGATCTGGGGTTGGATTTCCCCAGGGGCACCGCCGACGCAGTAACCGCCGCTACATCGTTCTGGAGCTGTGTGAACCGCCGCCATTTTCTCGGATCCAGCTTTGCTGTCACCGCCTTCTCCACGCCGGTGACACGCTGGCTGACGACCCCCAGCCGACAGCCCCGCCGGACACCGTGGCGGTGCCCGTGTCGGACGTGGTGACGTCGCAGAACTTCGCGAATCGGCCGAAGCCGCCAGAGTCTGGGACTCGCGATACGGGGGCGGAAACTGGCGGGCCACATCGGTCACCGACTGCCTCAACCATCGGGCGACACCCCTGCTGAACGGGACATATCCAGCAGAGATCGGGCAGCAGTTGTACTCGGTCACCGCGGAGCTTTCACGACTGGCGGGATGGACCGCATTCGATGTGAACGATCACGAAGCAGCCCAACGGCACTTCATCCAGGCGTTGCGGCTCGCTCGTGCCGGCGGAGACGTCCAGCTCGGCTGCTACGTGCTCGCCACCATGGCCATGCAAGCGCTGATGCGGGGCTTCCACACCGAAGCCATCGACATGACCGAGGGAGCCTTTGAGCGCGCAAAGGGCGCCGCTGCCCCACGTGTCCCAGCGTTCGCCAAACTAATCGAGGCCCGAGCACATGCCCGTGCCGACGACGGCCGAGCCGCCTGCCGTGCCCTCGCCGACTCGGAGACACTGCTGGCACGAGCACATGCCGGGGCGGACGAACCGCACTGGATCGACTTCTACAGCCATGCTCGTCTCTCCGCCGATGCCGCCGAAGTGTTCCGGGACTTGCGCAAACCCAAACAGTCAATCACATGGCACCGGCAAGCGGCCGCGATGGCTCCCGGCGTCTACACCCGCTCGGTCGGCATGCGCCTGGCGATCGTCGCCACCGCCCACCTCCAGAATCGGGAACTGGACCAAGGCCTGGACCTGGGCAACAAGGCCGTGGAAGTCCTGTCCCGCGTCAGTTCCAAGCGCGCTCATGCCTACGTGCACGAGCTGACCAGCGCTCTCACCCCCTGGCGAGCCGAACCGCAGGTCCAAGACTTCCTCCACCGGGCCCGAAGCGTTGGATCAGCCGCATAACGCGTCTTCGCCGCAACATGGCCCGCTTCAAACGTGGTTTGGGCCCGTCCCGGGCCTGAGACGCAAGGGAGCCCCTCGACCGAGGTCGAGGGGCTCGCTTGTGGCGGCTAGAGGTCTAGTTCCCCGGCCTTGATCTGGCTGAGGAGGCTCGCTAGGGCCTCGCGGCCGATGCTGAGGTGGGGGGTGTGGGGGGTCTTGCTGTCACGGATGCCGACCGAGCTGTCCAGGGAGGCAAGCTCGACGCAGTTGCCACCCTCCTGGGTGCTGTAGCTGCTCTTGTACCAGGAGGCGTTCCTCGGGTCCTTCACAGGCTCTCCATCACCTCTCGAATCAGCGCTTCCGATGCTGCCGCCGACAGGGCCACGGTGCCGATCATGTCCCAGAGTCGACGTAGCTCCTCCACGTGGGAGCTTACTTCGACTACCCTGCTCTGTCCGCCTGCTCCTTCGACGTACGCGATGTCCAGGCCGTTCTCGAGGGTGAACAGGGTGAAGCCCCCGCCCGGGTAGACCGGAGCGTCGGTCGGCATGACCAGGACCGTGATGTTCGGCTCCGCCATCAGCTCCAGCAGCCGTACGAGCTGCCCCTTGGTCGTCGCCGCGTCACCTACGAGCTTGCGGATTGCGGACTCCACCACGTAGACGACGATCCACGGCGGGTCCTCCCGTTCGAGGACCTCCTGCCGACCCATGCGAGCCGAGATCGACTGATCGAGCTTGCCGGGCGCCTGGCCCGGACGCAGCACCGCCCTGGCGTAGTCATCGATCTGGAACAGCCCGTTGACGACCGAAGGCTCGTACACGCGCACGGCAGAGGCGGTGCTCTCCAGTTCCGTGTACTGCCGGAAGAAGATCGGCACGCCCTCGCGAACCGTGAGCGGCTGAAGCTCCTGGAAGTACTCGTCCGTCCCGAAAAACTCGTCCAGTTTCCCCGCCAACGCCGGGGAGGGGGCCTGGGCGGCCGTCTCGACTTTCGAGACCGTGTCGTTGGAGTAGCCGATCTTGTCCGCGAGTTGGGCCTGAGACAGACCACGGGCGTCCCGAAGGCTGCGAACCTTGACTCCGAACAAGGCCGCCACGCTCTCAGTCGGGTCGAGCTTTTTCCGATTGACCACGAGTCGCCCTCCTGAACTATCGAGTTCCGAAAAATTAGCCCCCACTTCCGCCTTTAGTCAAGCGTGGGCACGATGTTTGTCACTTCGCAGACACACTCCGAATCTGGATGCTCCCATGGACCATCAGAATTCCGCAAAACCTGGCAGTAGTCGCAGTATGGACATTCCGTACATTGACGCAACCGATCCGCTCCCGGGCGCCGGTGAGCAGGCAGGACGCTGGGCGGAGCCTTACCAGAGGGCGGACGACGAAAAGTGGGTCGTCCACCTTCGGCTTCCCGAATTGCTGGGCGACGATGTCCGTCTGGTGGACACTCTCACAGCTACTAACAGGGAAAGTCTTGCTGCGCTTATGGAGCAGCAGGACGCCCTGGCCGCCAACGCCGGGTCGCGGGTGAGTGAGACGTGACCCCGCGAGTGGAGGAGAGGGCGTCGGTGGTGGTGGCGGTGCGCCACAAGTTGGCCGCCACGCCGAGTGTGCTCCCAGACGTGCGGTGCCTGGTGCGGGCGGCGGCGGCCGCCTACAACATCGGGACCGAGACCACCGAGGACGCCGTCCTGGTGGCCGTCGAGCTGGTCAGCAACGCCATCCGCGCGACCAAGCGTCCGATCACCTTGCGGATGTTCGTCTCCAAGGACGGCTTCCACATCGAGGTCCACGACTTCGCCAAGAACAAGCCCAAGAAGGGCGAGCCCGACCTGACCATGCCCACCGAACCCGTACCGGACGATGCGCCCGATCCGCATGGGTGGGGCATGCACATCGTGCAGGCCCTTTCCCGGCGCCACGGCGTGCGCAAAGAGCGCAGCGGCAAGGCGGTGTGGGCGGTGCTGCGCGTCACCTCCGTCCGGCGCCTCCCTCTCCCCTGAACTCCACCCCCCAGGAGACCCCCAATGTCGAAGAGAACAGCAGAGTTCGAGGCCCTTCTCACTCCAGGTGAGGTGGCCAACATGTTCCGTGTGGACGCCAAGACCGTCACACGATGGGCGCAGCAAGGGAAGATCCCCTTCGTCTGGACGCTCGGCGGCCACCGCCGCTACCCCGAGAAGAAGATCCACGCACTCCTCGCCCAGGGCACCACACAGCGGAAGGTGTAGGCGGGGCCGTCCTCGCTAACGGGCGACAGCATCGGCCGTTTCGTTCATGTACGTAAGCCGTCGCACCGTACGCCTCAGCGTCCGGTGAACTATCGTGCCTGGCGCGTGCGATGGGCCATTGTTGGTTGATGTCTCGTTCCATTGTTTGATGGCCCGTTGCAAACAGTCCAGGGCGTCCTTCTTGGTGTGGAGGCGAGGGTGACGACATTCGTTCTTGTGCATGGCTCGTGGCATGACGGATCGGCTTGGGACCAGGTCGTCCACCACCTGGAGGGACTTGGCCATACCGCCTATGCGCCTACGCTCGCCGGGCATGGCAAGGGCGCCGACAAGGCGGTCGATCACGAGGATTGTGTGCGGTCGGTCGTGCAGTTCATCGTCGAGAGGGACCTCTCTGACGTGGTGCTGCTGGGGCACAGCTTTGGCGGCACGGTGATCGCTCGGGTCGCCGAGGAGATCCCGGACGCGTTGCGTCGGCTGATCTTCTGGAACGCGTTCGTGCTCCAGCAGAACAGCAGTATCAGCGACGACATGCCTCCGCACTACCGCGAACTCTTCGCCGAGCTCGCCGCGGCATCGGAGGACAACACGGTGACGCTGCCCTTCCCGATATGGCGGGAGGCGTTCATTCAGGACGCCGACCTGGAGCTGGCGAAGTCCAGTTACGAACGGCTCTTCCCGGAACCGTATCGGCTCTTCCTGGACCGGCTCGATCTGTCGAGGTTCTACCAGCTTCGGTTGGCCAAGAGCTATCTGAACGCCACCGAGGACATCGCGCTACCGCCCGGCGAGTGGGGGTGGCACCCCCGGTTCTCGGGGCGTCTGGGGCTCTACCGGCTCGTCCAGCTGCCCGGGAGCCACGAAGTCGTCTTCACGGCTCCCGGACGGCTGGCCGAGAAGATCGTTGAGGCGGGGCGGGACTGACGTCGGCCGTGTCAGTTGATGGTGAGGCCGCCGCTGACGTCGCCCATCTGAATGACCCTGTCGGCCGGCCCGTTGAAGTTGTTGGTGACGCCACCGCTGTTCGTCGTGGTGTTGACGGTCGCCCGGCGTACGCGTTCGTCCACCTCGGCCTGGAACTCGGGGGCCTCGGCCTTGGCGCGCCGGAACGCCTCCTGGAGGTCGTCGGCGAAGCCGGGGTCCTCGGCCATCACGCGGCGCAGCGTCTCGGCGAGCCGGGCGATCCGGTCCTTGTCGTCCGGTTCGGCGATCGCGCCGCTCAGGATCTCCGCGTCGGCAGGGCGCGCGTGGAAGAGGTCGCGCACCCGGCGGGCGAGCACGGCAATGCCGTCCCGGACGGGTTCGCCGCTGAGCTCGACCGCCTTGCCCGCCGCCGCCACGGCGACCGCCAGCGTGAGTGGGTCCACCATCCATCGCTCCTTATAGGGGTCGGTGACCGAAGTGGTCATGTTCAAGTGCACCACGCCGACCGGTGCCTTGCCAGGTCCTTTTCCCGTCTGGGGACGGCAGTTTTGGCCGCGGCGGGAAAGGGACGGCTTGAATGCCGTTTCCGTCGGCGGCCGGGGAGCCGTAGATGATCAGTGTTCGCGCGCTGGTCGCCTCGGTGTCGGGTCACGCGCCTGGCACCGTTCATCGGTTGCCCGACATCCTCCTGTATCGGCATTAGGAGGGTCTATGTCCGGAAGATTTCCTCGCCGTCGGTTCCTGGCCACCGGGGGCGCCGCGTCGGTTCTCGCCGCTGGTCAGGTCGTGTTCGGGCCCGCGATGCTGGGGCAGGACGGCGCGCTCGGCGCGGTCCGGGCCCATGGCGGTGGGCCGATCCCGAGCGGCCTGTTCACGCTGGGCGTGGCGTCCGGCGACCCGGCGCCCGACGGGTTCGTGCTGTGGACGCGCCTCGCCCCGCGTCCCGTCGAGGGCGGCGGCATGCCCGATCGGACGGTGCCGGTGGCCTGGCAGGTCGCCGAGGACGAGCGGTTCCGGCGCGTCCGCGCGGGCGGGTTCGTGAGCGCGCGGCCGGAGGACGGGCACGCCGTGCACGTCGAGGTTTTCGGCCTGCGTCCGGACCGTGAGTACTTCTACCGGTTCCGGGCGGGATCGGAACTCTCGCCGATCGGACGCAGCCGGACCGCACCCACGCACGGCGCGGTCAACCGGCACCTGCGGTTCGCGTTCGCGTCCTGCCAGAACTGGCAGGACGGCTACTTCACCGCCTACCACCACCTCGCGCAGGAGGACCTGGCGTTCGTCGCCTTCCTCGGCGACTACATCTACGAGTCGGCGCCGCGCACCACCACCGTCCGGACCCACGAGGGCACCGACGAGCCGTACTCGCTGGTCGACTACCGCAACCGGCACGCGCAGTACAAGACCGACCCCGAGCTCCAGGCCGCGCACGCCGCGTTCCCCTGGATCATGACCTGGGACGACCACGAGGTCGACAACAACTGGGCCGACGAGGTCCCGCAGGACCCGGCCCAGCAGCCGCACGACGAGTTCCTGGCGCGCCGGGCAGCCGCGTTCCGCGCCTACTACGAGCACATGCCGCTGCGCAGGTCCGCGATCCCGGACGGCATCGACATGCGGCTGCACCGCAGGGTCGGTTTCGGACGGCTCGCGACGCTGCACGTGCTCGACACCCGCCAGTACCGCAGCGTCCAGCCGACCACGCTCGCCGAGGCCGAGGACCCCGCCCGCACGATCACCGGCGCCGAGCAGGAGAAGTGGCTGGTGAAGGGGATGTCCCGGTCGGGCAGCCGCTGGAACCTGCTGGCCAACCAGGTGATGTGGGCCTCCAACGACCGCAAGGCGGGCCCCGAGAAGGTCTACGACTTCGACAACTGGGACGGCTACCGCGTGCAGCGCCGCCGCATGCTGGAGTACTTCGGCTCCGGTCGGACGTCCAACCCGGTGGTGCTCACCGGCGACCGGCACGCGACCTGGGTGTGCGACCTGCGGCCCGACTTCGACGACCCCGCGTCCAGGGTCGTGGGCGCGGAGATCACCGGGACGTCGATCACGTCCGGTGGCGACTCCGACCCCGTCTCCTTCCACCGGACGTTCGACCCGATCATGGCCGAGAGCCCGCACTGGAAGTACATCGACAACCAGCGCGGATACGTGGTCTGCGACGTCACGCCGACCCGGTTGCAGGCGTCGCTGCGGATCGTGAGCTCGGTGTGGAAGCCGACCGGCAGCACGATCGCGACGACCGCGCGGTTCCAGGTCGAGGCGGGACGGCCGGGGATCAACGTCGTCGAGCGCACGGCCTCGCCGCAGGACGGCGCCGCGAAGGCGGCGCGGCGCTACGACGTGGACGACGACCAGCGGTAACGGCCTTTGCCCTGCGGCCCCGGCTCTCGCGTTCGGCGGGACGGCCGGGGCCGCATTGCATGGATTGTGGACGCGGGGAAGGTGGTGGCCGTATGTGGCCGCGAACGGGGCGCCACAGTTGTCTGTCCGGCGGGAAAGTGGGCGGTAGGTGACCGCCCGAGGAGTGCGTCATGTGCTGTTCTGAAACGTTCGTCCTGGGGGTCGTCGGGGCGCGCAATCCCCGCTCAGCGCGCGTGGGAGGCGCCGCGCGCCGCTCCTCGGAAGCGGCGCCGTTCAAGCGCGACAATTGGCCCATAACCCTCGTAGACCGGCATATCGCTTGAGGCGCCTATTGGGGGTATTCCCGGATAAATGCCACGTCCGGGGGTTCTGCGGATAGCGTCACGGCTCCTGTGAATTGCGAATTGAACGGGCGGTGAAGTTGGGGCATGCTGGAAACCGCTGATCGGTACCCGCCGGTCGCCGCCGGTGGGCGCGGGTCGATCCGGCCCGGCACGGGCGAGGGCCGCCGCGCGATCGACGGTTCCGGCCGGAGCCCGCTCCCGGCGTCCGCCGCGACGGGCGGTCACGAGTCCTGTACCGGTCACTTGAGGAGGGCATGGTCATGCGTCCGCCGAATTCGCCCGCGAGCGTGCGCGGCCTGACCGGGAATGGCGATCGCGGCCCCGGGCGAGCGCCATGGCGGCCGGGTGCTCCGTCCCGCTCGGGCGCAGGGGCGGGAGAGCGGACCCGGTCTCCGGCTCCCGCCGTTGTTTCGGCGCCGCCCTAACCGGCGGTGTGCCGGGAGCAAATATGCCCCGGCGTGGAAATGACGTCACCGGCCGCCCCGGGTCACCGGCTTCGCGCCGCTCGTGAACCCGATCGCGTCCGATGACGGTCGGCGGTGCCTTTTCGCGCGGTCACCGCCCCTTTGGAGAGTGGAAGGGCCGCCCTCCCGTACCTGCGACCAACAGACTTACGGGAAGACGACCCCTCCTCGTGCTCTCCGCAACCCGCACTCTAGGTATCCGGAAGACGGAGGCACGTCTATGCACGACATTACTAGAAACGGAATCCAAGGGCTCGCCGAACCCCCCGCCAGGCAACTCTTGGGACAGCCCGCACTCACGAACGGGTCCGCCGGTCTCGCCCTCGCGCTAGTCGTCGGCGTCCCCATCGCGTTGTATGTGGTCTTCATCCTTGTGATCGCCTGGCGCGCGCATCGCGACCCGGCGGGCTTTGACAACAATGCGCGGCTGCTGGAACTGCTGCTCGCCGGGCTCCCCTGGCGGCGAAACCGGTAGGCCGGTAGAGCGGTAGAACCGCGTGCCGCGCGGGCAATGCGGCTTCCGGGTGATTCGTCCACCGGAATGCCCGGGCCCGCTCGGAACATATCGCCGCAAGGCGAGCCCCGGGCCCTGTGCGACGGCGAAAGCCGCCCCCTCGGGCCGCCGTCCCGCAGGGCCCGGACCTCCCGTTACACGCCCCCTACCGTTACCCCCGCCCTCGTCGCGTCACCGCCTCCCACACGCCCCCGACAAATCTCCCGCCACCCTTTCTGGGGTCCACACCCAGAGGCATCCGCCGATGACTGATCGAATCCGAACGGACCCGAATACTCCCCTGACCTGCTCAGTACCCGGATGCGACCGGCTGTCGTGTTTCCGTATCGCGCTGGAACAGGACAATCGCCGGGAGCAGGGCAATCGGCGCGGACGCCAGGCCGTCCGCCGAACTCGAAGGGCGTGCGGCGTGCACCTCGCCCGGGTGACCCAGGCCCTGATCCGCTGGGCCGACCGGCACGCCACGGCCGTCGCGCAGGTCAGCGTGTACGCGACCGCGAGAGGGCAGACGATAGGCGAGGCCCGCGCGCCCGGTCCATTCGACCAACTGCGCCTCGGTGTCATGCCGGTGGGCGACGTCCCCGCCGAGCACCGCACCGAGCGCCGCACCGACTCCTGACTCCGCAGCCCCTTCGCCGCTCAGTTATCCGGCCGGTTAATGATCGCCTGGTGCACGCGGGGAACGCGCGGGAAAATGCGCGATCCGTTGCCCATCGTCGGGCTGATGCCGATACTGGGGACGGCCTGCGTTCGGCGGGCGAGTGGGTGCCGGGTTGGAGGAGATTCGTCATGGGGTTCCAGCTCGGCGGATTCCAGCTCGGCCTGTTCTCGCCCAACACCGAGTCCGGGCTGGCTATCACGACCGTCCCGGAGCGGTGGCACGCCACCTGGGACAACAACCTGCGGCTCGCCCGGCTCGCGGACGAGACGGGCATCGACTTCCTGCTGCCCGTCGCCCGCTGGACCGACTGGGGCCCCGGCACCGAGTTCCACAAGAGCGCCCTCGACCCGCTCGTCTGGGCGTCCGGCCTGCTCGCCGCCACCAGCCGGATCCGCGTGTTCAGCACCGTCCACACCGCGTTCCACCATCCGATCGTCGCGGCGAAGCAGCTCGCGACCGCCGACCACCTCAGCAAGGGACGGATCGGGCTGAACATCGTCGCGGGCTGGCACGCGCCCGAGTACGAGATGTTCGGGCTCACGCTGCCGGGCGACCACGACACCCGCTACGCGCTCGCGCAGGAGTGGTGGGACGTCGTGCGCCGCATCTGGTCGAGCACCGAGCCCTTCGACCACGACGGACGGTTCTTCCAGCTCAAGGGCGTCGTCGGCGCGCCCAAGCCGTACCGCGGCGACCGGTTGCCCGTGATCAACGCGGGCTCGTCGGCGCAGGGCCGCTCGTTCGCCGCCCGCAACGCCGACCGGGCGTTCACCGTCGTCGGCGGACCCGAGGACGGCGCGGAGATCGTCAAGGCCATCCGCGCGGAGGCCGCGTCGCATGGCCGGACGGTCGGCGTGTTCACCCTCGGCCACGTCGTGTGCCGCCCGTCCCGCGCCGAGGCGGAGGAGTTCCTGCGCTACTACGCCGACGAGAACGCCGACTGGCCCGCCGTCGACGAGGTGATGCGATTGCAGGGGCTGCACGCGCAGTCGTTCACCCCGGAAATGCTGAAGATGTACCGCAACCGTTTCGCGGCCGGGCACGGAAGCTGCCCGCTGGTGGGCGACCCTGACGACGTCGCCGACGCCCTTGAGCGGTTCGCGAAGGCGGGTTTCGACGGTATCGCGCTCTCATTCCTCAACTACGCCGACGAACTCGGCTACTTCGCCGCCGAAGTCATGCCCCGGCTCCGCGCGCGCGGTGTCCGCGGCTCCGATCCCAAGCGTCCCGAATCCAGTTGATCACGACATCATCCCCAGACGACATGACCGAAACCGAAACCATCCA
Organism: Actinomadura terrae; assembly: GCF_022751215.1. Taxonomy (GTDB): domain Bacteria; phylum Actinomycetota; class Actinomycetes; order Streptosporangiales; family Streptosporangiaceae; genus Spirillospora; species Spirillospora terrae. Next base: position 323,430 of record NZ_JAICDG010000005.1, read on the forward strand.
GTCCGAGCGCACGAGGCGCGTCCCCGACCTTCCGGAGCGCGAGTCCGAACGGCCGCCGTTGTCGGCGTACCAGCGCGTCTCCGGCGAGACGGAGATCGACGTTCTGCACGACGAGGTGGAGCCGTTCGCCGTCGGCCACGACCTGCAACTGCTCAAGCGCGGCATTCCCTTGGACGGCCGCGTCAACGCGCTCGGCGTCGGCGCCGTCAATCTGGTCTGGGTGCGCTACGGCGGCGGGGGCGTCATCGTGGACACCCCGCCGACCGGCGGCGAGTTCGCCATGTGCGCGCCGATCGCGCCGATGGACTTCGAATACCGGACCACCAAGGAGCACGGCACCGCCGGGGGAAGCCTCGTCCTCTCCCACGACAAGCCGATGCGCATGAAGCCGGACCCCCGGCTCGGCTGCCTGGTCATCGCCACCAGCACGGGACGGCTCACCGACTACCTCGCCGACTATCTGGGCGACCAGCCCGGCCGGCCGCTGCGTTTCCACGGCGCCGAGCCCGGTTCCGACGCCCGAGCCTTGGCCCCCGCCTCGATCGTCGAGCAGACGTGGCGGCACGTCTGCCGCGTTCTCGACAACGGTTCGCACCTGCATCCGCTGGCGGCGCGGAATCTGGAGGAGGCGCTGCTGACCGCCATTCTGCTCGGCCTCCCGCACACCGCGACCGCGTCGCTCGCGGAGCCGCCGCGCCGCGTCCCGCACTATCTCGCCACGCTCATCCGCGACTGGGTGCACGCGCATTACAACGAGCCGATCGGCGTCCGCGACGTCGCGGCGGCGGCGGGCATCGGCATTCGCCAGCTCCAGGTCATCTGCCGCGACCAGTGGGGCGTCACGCCCACCCAGCTCTTGCGCGGGGTCCGGCTCGACAACGCGCGCGCCGCCATTCTCGCCGCGCATTCCGCGCCCGGCGTCATCACGCGGATCGCCGAGTCCGCCGGGTACATGGACCTGACCCGTTTCGGCGTCCACTACCGGCGGCGCTTCGGGGAGACGCCCACGCAGACCCTGAACCATTCGCGGCCCGCCTCCCGGCTCACGGTCGCCGCCTGCGGGAAATGACGGGGACGATGACCGGAAAGCGCGTCCTGCACGTCCTGCCGGTGGCGGTGCCGCCGGACGCGCGGGCGGCGTTCGCCGAGCAGCTCCCCGCGGAGATCATCGACGACGGCGTGGTCGTCGAGTTCACCGCCCCCGCGGACGGCCCGCTCAACATGATCGACAGCGCGTACGAGCGGACGCTCAGCGACGTCGCCGTGCTCGCCGCCGCCACCGGAGCACAGGCCGACGGCTACGCCGCCGTCGTGGTCAACTCCATGTCCGACAGCGGGCTCGCCGCGCTGCGCTCGCGCCTGGACATCCCCGTCGTCGGCGCGTGCCAGGCGTCGATGGCGCTGGCGGGCGTGCTCGGCCAGCGGATCGGCGTGCTCACGATGTGGCCGCCCTGGCACGCGCTCTACCCGGCCGCCGCGTCCGCCGCCGGGCTCGCCGACCGTCTGGTCAGCGTGCGCGACATCGGCGTCCGCCCGGATGCGGAGGCGCTGCTCACCGGACGCGAGCACGAGGTCTTCCCCCGGCTGCTCGACGCGGCGCGCGCCGCGATCGACGAGGACGACGTCCACGTGCTGATCCTGGGCAGCACCACCATGCACCAGTCGCACCGCTACCTCGCCGAACACCTCCCGATCCCGGTCATCAACCCGGGGGTGGCGGCGCACCAGCTCGTCCAGCAACTGCTGCGCGCGGGCCTCACCCACTCCCGCCGCGCGCACCCGGCCCCGGCCCGCCCCAACGACGACCTCCTCGACTACCTGCAACGGGGCCGGTAGTCAGGGGCTGATCTGGGGGTAAGCCTCCGGGGAAGGACTTCGGAACCCGAGCATCGAGGACGGCCCGTGACGGAACCGGCGGACAGGACGGACCCGGCGGACAGGATCGACACCTCCGTGCCCCACTCGGCGCGGGTCTGGAACTTCCTGCTGGGCGGCACCGACAACTATCCCGTCGACCGGCAGGCGGGCGAACGGGTGTTCGCGGCGTTCCCGGGGATGGTCGCGATGGCCCAGCAGTCCCGGCAGATGCTGCGCCGGGTGGTGCGGTACCTGGCGGGCGAGGTCGGCATCGCGCAGTTCCTCGACATCGGCACCGGGTTGCCGACGATGGACAACACCCACGAGGTGGCGCAGCGGGCGCTGCCCGCCGCGCGGATCGTCTACGTCGACAACGACCCGCTGGTGCTCGACCACGCCAAGGCCCTGCTGACCAGCACGCCCGAGGGCGCCACCGCCTACATCGAGGCGGACGTGCGCGACCCCGGCACCGTCCTCGCCGAGGCCTCCCGGACCCTCGACTACGACCGTCCGGTCGCGCTCATGCTGATGGGCATCCTGGGGCTCGTGCCCGACTTCGACCAGGCCAGGACGATCGTCGCGACGCTCATGGACGCGCTGCCGTCCGGCAGTTTCCTGGCCGTCTACGACGGGACCGACCAGGACCCGGACTACACCGCGGCGATCCGCGCCTACAACGCCGGAAGCGGCGCCATCCCCTACACGCCCCGGACCCCGGAGCAGATCGCCCGGTTCTTCGACGGCCTGGAACTGGTGGAACCCGGCGTGGTGCCGGTGACGCGGTGGCGTCCCGTCCCGGGTCAGGAGGACGTCCCCGAGGTGTCCTGCTCGGGCGGTGTGGCGCGCAAACCCGGCTAGGGTTCCGCCATGGCAGTCCCCGAGATCATCCCGATCGCCTACGAGCCGAACCACCGAACCGGCACGATCGGGCGATTCGCGGACGGGCAGTTCCTCGCCTCGGTCACATACGCCGTCCCCGAGGGGCATCGATACGGCGAAGGCTCGGAGGACGCCAGACGTCTCTACGCCGTCCTGCACCGGTTCGACTTCGAGGGCCGCCACGTCGACTCCGACATCTGGTGCGCAGGCACCTGGGACGAGCAGCAGCGGGACCGCGGCGGCCCGGACTCGCCCCTCGCCCGTGCCGAAGCCCGCATGGCGGCGTTGGTGGACGCCCTGCCGCGCCGGGAGTTCCAGGGCATCGGGATCCGCCCCTTCCGGCTGACCGTCGACAACGTGCTGTTCGGGCTGGTCATCGAGCGGCACGGCGGGAACGAGGACGAAGACGACTGGGCCGAGCTCTACCCCGACGGGCTCGGTTTCTGCGAGCCCTGGGACGGCGAGTACTCCACCTGACCCGGGGGGCTCGCCCCCCTGACCACAGGCGAACGCGCCCAGCTCGTCAGGCTCGTCGGCAAGCTGCTGGAACTCTGACGGCGGCACCGCCCCGGCCCTTCGGGGCGCGATTCCAACGAACATCCCGGAAGCCGTACCACGAGGCTTTCCGGACGGCGCGTACCTGGCAGCATCCCGGGCGGGCTCGGGGACGCGGCGCGGCCGGAGGTCTCCGGGGGTCAGGCGAAGCCGGGGGTGGTCGTGAAGGGGTTCAGGTCGTGCGCTCCGTCCCGGGAGCGCGCCCGACGGTCGATCGCGTGCGGTCTGGTGGCCGCCGCGCTCGCCGGGCTGCCCCCGATGCCGCCGGGACGGGCGGACGCGCGGGCGCCCGAGCCGACGCCGCTGGACCTGGTGGTGGCGGTGGACGAGTCGGGAAGCCTGGCGCCCGAGGACGTCCACGCGGAGCTGGAGGCGGCGGCCACGATCGTCCAGGGCGGGCTGAACCCTCGGACAAGGGTTTCGGTCATCGGCTTCGGAAGCGCGGGACGCGCGGGACGGGACGCGGTCACGCAGTACTGCCGCCCCACGGTCGTGACGGGCCGCGCGGAATTGCAGTACCTCACGGCCTGCGTGAAGGGGCTGCATCGGCGCAGCCAGGCCGAGGGCGACGACACCGACCACGCGGCGGCCCTCGCGGAGGCGTTGCGCATCCTTCGGTCCGGGTCGCCGGGCGGTGCACTCAAGAGCGTCTTCCTGCTGACGGATGGGCGTAACGACCCCACCGGAGGCCACGGGAACGCCGACGCGGAAGACCGGCGGCTCCGGGAGCAGCTGGACGGCGCGCGGGACGAGGGGGTCGGGATCTGGCCTCTCGGGTTCGGGCCCGAGGTGGACCAGGCCGGGCTCGACCGGTTCGCCGAGGGCGGGGCGCGGCGGGGCTGCGACGGGCGCGCCGAGTCCCGGCCCCGCGCGCGCAGGGTCCGCGATTCTCGGCAGGTGGCGCGGTCGCTCGTCGAGGCCTATGCCGCCGCGTCGTGCTTCCGCGTCAGCCCGCCTTCGGAGGGCTCGCTCAGCCCCGGCGGGACGGTCGAACTGCCGCTGGCCGTCCCCGCCATCGCGTCCGAGGCGACGTTGACGGTGGCCAAGGGCGATCCGGGGGTGCGGGTGGAGTTCGTGGCGCCCGACGGCCGCGTCGCCCCGTCGGGCGGGACGCAGGGCGCGTCCACGTTCACCCGCAGCGGCACGGGCGGCGCGATCGAGGCGCTGCGGGTGGTCTCGCCGCCGAACGGCACCTGGAAGGTCAGGCTGACCACGCCCGCCGGAACGCCACGGCAGCGGGTCGCGGCCACGGTCATGTTCCAGGGCGTGATCCGGTCCTCGCTGGTGGTGGAGCGCCCGACGGTCCGGACGGGCGAGCACGTCACGGTCCGGCTCGCGCTGGAGACGCGGGGCGGCTACGTCCAGGACCCGAAGGAGCTGGAGGGGTTCTCGTTCACGGTCACGGCGGCCGGGCGGGCGCTCGGCGCGGGGCGGCCGGTGCCGATGCGCGACGACGGGCGGGCCCCGGACGACCGTCCTGGGGACGGCTCCTACGCGGGCGTCTTCACCGCGCCCGGCGCGCCGGGACTGGTCACGCTGACCGGGCAGGTGGCGGCGGCGGGCGTCCGGTCGGAGCGGAACCCGAGCGCGACCGTCAACGTGATCGCGCGGCCGCCGGACGTCCAGGGCGTGGTGCGGTACCCGGACGGGACGGACGTCCACCCGGGCGGGGTCGTCCACGGGGAGATCCAGCTGCACAACGCCACTTCACGTCCGATTCGGACGCGGCTCCTCCTGCGGGCGCCGCCGCAGGCCCAGGTCACGCTCGCCCCGGACACGCCCCTGACCGTCCGGCCGGGAGGCTCCACGCATCCGTTCACCCTCCGGTTCGGCGAGCGGGCGGCGCTGGGCCGCGCCACGGTGACGGTCCAGCTGGCGGACGAGGCCGACCCGGCGAAGGTCTACCTCGCCGGGCAGCGCACGGTCGGCGTGGAGGCGCCGCCCGGATGGCTGGAACGGCACTTCTGGGAGATCCTCGGCGTCCTCGCGCTGGTCGCCCTGGCGATCGCCGCCGCCTGGTTGAAGCGCCGCGTCGAGCGCGCCCGCACGGACGTGCGGGGCCTGCGGGCCGGGCTGCGCGACCGCGACGGCGGGGAGATCGGCCGGGAGCTGCGGCCGCGCGGCCGGTGGTCCGACGAGTTCCCGTTCGTGGTCCGCGACGGCGGCACGCGCCTCGACCATCCCGTGGCCGGTGAGAAGGCCCTGGTGGCGCGGCGCGCGGAGCCCGGACGGGTCGCGGTCACCCGTCCGGACGGCACGGAGTTCCACGTCACGCTCGGCGCCGAGAGCGAGGACGTCGGCGACGGGGTGCGGCTCGTCTTCCGGAGCGCCCCCGCGCGGTCCGGGTCGAGCGGCCTGATCCGCCGCCTGCTCGACCGGCCGGACAGGAGTCGCCGTCCGGGGAGACCACCCGGCCCGGACGAATCGCTGGTGCCCCCTACGCCCCACACCACCTCCGACGAGTGGCTCTGAAATGCCATAGGAGATACACGTGAAGCTTCGACAGCCCTTGATGTTCGTGGGGTTCGGCGGCACCGGCTGCCGGATCGGCGCGGCGCTGGAGAGCTGGTTCCGCGCCGAGATCTGCGGCCCGGACGGCACCGCGTTCCAGCGGAAGCGTCCGAGCGCCGCGCGCTACGAGCTGCCCGCCTGCGTCCAGACCGTGTTCATCGACGTCAACCTGGCCGATCTCCGCAAGCTCCCCGAGCGGACGGTGCCCGACCCCCGGTACCTCTCCTCGACCCATCACACCGCCACCTACATCGGGTTGAACACCTACGCCGACAACTACCCCGAGCTGGCGCGCAACCTGCGGCTGCGGCTGGGGCGGCAGGTGGAGGGCTGGCTGCCGGGCCCGGCCGGGGAGCCGAACGTCACGCCGCTGGGACTCGGCGCGGGCAAGCACCCCACGGTCGGCCGCGCCGTGCTCCTCGACACCTTCTGCCACGGCTCGGCGCCGATGGCGGAGCGGCTGGGCGAGGCGATCGGACGGCTGTCGTCGGCGCAGGGCGCCGCCGACCTGGCGTACATGGCGGACGGCGCGGCGAGCGACCCGTCCGCCGTGGATGTATTCGTCGCGTTCTCCGTCGTGGGCGGCACCGGCGCGGGGATCTTCTATGACGCCCTGCACGTGGTGGCGGAGCTGTTCGCGCATACCGCGATCAAGCCCAGAATCCATCCGCTCGTCCTGCTGCCGTCCGCGTTCCCGGAGGGGATGGGCGGCGGACGGTCCGGCGAGCTGAACGCCGCGCGCGCCCTGCTCGACCTGTTCCAGCTGGTCGACCGGCAGAACAGCGGCGGGACCGGGGGGATGCTCGGCTCGACCGGATGGGACCGCCCCGGCGGCGCGGCGCCCGACGACGACGACGAGGTCGCGGTGTGGCTCCCCGAACTCGGTCGAATCGAAATGCGTCCGGGCATCATGCAAACAGCTTTTCTGTTCACGAGACCGACGGGCGTCGATCCGGACGACCTGCGCCGCTCGGTCGCCGCGCTCGTCATGTCCCTGGTCGGCGCGGAGGCGACCGGCTCCGACGCGGGTCGCGGGGGCCACCACCAGACCTTCGCCGACGACTTCCTGAACCACGCGAGCGAGCGGCAGACCCAGGCCCCCGACGGCATCGGCGACCAGGGCGTGTCGACCGCGCTCGTCGCCTCGCTGAGCGTGCCGGTGGAGGAGATCGCCGACCTGGTGGCGGGACGGCTGCTCGCGGACGGCGTCGAGCAGCTCGCCGTCCCGCCGGGCGCCGCCGAGGCGAACCGCGAGCTGATCAAGGGGTTCTTCACCAAGGCCGGGCTGCACGACCTGCTCGTCCGGCCGAAGGAGGACTTCGCGGAGCCCGAGCCCGCGCGCGGCGCCCGCGCGGTCATGACCGCGCTCGCCGACCGCGTGGAGTCCATGCGGGCGGGCCTGGCCGCGCAGCGGACCCGGCTGGACAACGACGTCCCCCTCCAGGTGGAGGCGTTCGCCCCCGAGGACGCGATCGAGTGGCTGCTGAAGGAGTGCGACCCCTTCCGCGCGCAGCGGGTCGTGTTCGGCCATGAGGGGCTGGGCGGCGAGGTCGACCGCGAGGGCGCACAGGGGCTGATGACGCGGCGGCGCGAGGCACCGGCCGCGCCCAAGACGGGCGACGGGCGCGACGTCGCACCGAGGGTGCCCGACCTCCGGGACAGGCTGGGCGGCTTCGTCCCGGTGCGCTGGGACGACGGCCTCCCGGACCAGGCCCGCCGGGAGCAGGACGCCTGGTACCAGTGGCAGTCGCACGTCGCCTGGACGCAGCCGTGGTCGAAGCTGGCTCCGGGCTGGCAGCCCCGCCTCGACCAGGCGTACACGACCCTCGCCGCGCTGACCGGCGAGCTGACCGAGCACGCCAGGCGCGAGCGCGAGGACGACCACGGGCGGGCCGACCGGTTGCGGCAGCGCCAGGGCAGGGTGGCGTACCTGCTTCCGGCGGGCGACGACCTGGAGTACTTCCACCGGTCGGCGGTCCAGCGGATCATCGACGCGCGGGTCGCGGCCGGGACGCTGCCCGCCTCGGCGCGCGAGGGCGACCTGCTGCACGCCCTGCTCACCCCCGACGCGTGGGCCGACGCCTTCGGCGAGCTGTGCCTCGACGGCTCGGCCAAGGCGGCCGGACGCGCGGTCGACGCGCTCCGCCGGACGCTGCGGAACGAGATCATGGTGTCGCTGCGGACGCCGGGCCCCGACCACGGGCCGCCGCTGCCCCGGCTGGGCGACCTGCTGGCCGAGGCCGCGCAGGGCACGGGACGGCTTCCCGAAAGCGACCTCGTCCCCTTCCGCGCCAAGCTGGCCGGGCTGGTGACCTCGGCGTTCGTCCCCCAGGGCCGGGGGCCGCTGAAGGTGCTGGTCACCTATCCCGCCGCCGCGCCCGACCCGGTGACCGAGGAGTACCTGCGGCGGACGATCAGGCTCCCGGCGGGCGAGGCGGCGAACTTCCAGTTCTCGGACGGCACCACGGAGTCGATCTCGGTGGTGCTGCTGCGGACCTCGATGGGCCTCACCGAGGTCCGCGAGGTGCGGGAGCTGCTGCGGACCTGGGCCGACGCGGTCGACCGTCCGCAGTCCCAGGACTTCCTCAAGTGGCGGCAGCGGACGGGGTTCGACTACGGGTACCTCGCCACCCGCGAACACCACCGCGTGGAGATCATGCACCGCCTTTTTTCCGCCATGTGGAACGGGCTGGTGAGCATCGACGGCGACCCCGCCTCCCCGATCAGCCTGACCGTCCGGTTGACCGAGCAGGTCGCGATGACCCTGGACCTCCAGCCGCTCGACCGCGCCTCGTCCTGGGGCAGCCTCCTGCGCGCCTACGAGAACGCGGCGATCGCCGACGACTCCGATCTCTGCCGCCACTTCTGCCAGCGGCTGATGGGCGAGAACCCCGACGGCGTCGGCACCCAGCCCAAGCCGCCGCACGATGTGTACCGGATCGTCCGGTCGCTCGCCGCCGAGCAGATCACGGTGATCGACCGGATGCTGGACGGCCTGCACCCGTCGGTGCGCGCGCGGGCCGTGCAGATGCGCGACTTCTGGGCGCGGACGGTCCCGGACGCACTGGAGCGGGAGTTCACCGAGGTCATGGCGATCCGGCGGAACCTGCTGGAGCTGGAGCGGGCCGTCGAGGGGTGGTGAGGCCGTGGACGAGCCGAGAGGGGAGCGCCCGGCGGTGGCCGAACTCGACCTTCGCGGGACGGACCCCACCCAGGCGCTCAAGCTGCTCGACGAGCTGTGGGAGACGCGCGGCGCGGGCACCGGCCGGGTCCTGGTGACCGACGAGAGCCGGTTGCTGATGCCGCACGCGGCGGTGTTCGCGCGGCTGCGGACCCCGCTGGTGGGCGCGCTGCTGTGCGTGGCGGTGGGCCGTCCCGGCGGCGCGACCGGGCTTGAGGTGCCCGGGCCGCTGCTGGCCGGGCAGGACGCCGGGCTGCTGTGGGTCCCCGACGAGGCCGGGCACGGCTGGCGGCCGGACGGCCCGGCGCTGATCGCGGGCCCGGACGTGCCCGGCGGGGGTCTCGCGCGGCTGCGCGAGCTGCTGCGGCTCCCGGAGGTGTTCGACCGGACGGCCGTACTCGCGGCCGCCGTGCCCGGCGGGGTGTCCAACCCCGGGATGCGGCTCGCGGCCGGGCTGCCGGACGACGCGGAGTTCGCCTCGGCGCTGCTCACCGCCATCTCCGAACTCCTGGAACCGGACGCCCGGCCTGCCGTCCCGCCTCTGGAAGAAGGCGAGGGCGAGCCGGAGGAGACCACGGTTCGGGTCCGGGACGGGAGCCCGCTCAAGGCGGCCGGTGAACGGGCGGAGGCCGCCGTGGCCGGGGCGCACACGGCCGCCGAGCGGCTGGGCGGGCCGTCCTCGCTGCTGCTGTTCCGGCGGCCGCTACCCGCGGTCGGCGAGATCGCGCACGCCGGTCAGGCCGTCGCCGAGCTGCCGACGCACTGGGGGACGCTGTTCGCCGAGGTCCCCGCGGACATCGAACCGTTCCCCGGTCAGCACCGCCTGCTCCGCGAGAAGGGCGTGCTGCTGCCCGAGCCCGAGAAGCCCGATCGAGAACAGGTTCGCATGGCCTTCGGCGGTTACGTCGCGGAGGCGCTCACGCGGGGATCGTCGCTGGCCGGGCTCAAGGAGGGGCTGCGCGAGCAGCAGCAGCGGGTCGTCCCGCCGCGTCTGGACGCGGAGCGGGAGCTGGATCGGGCCTGCCCGGCGGAAGTGCTCGACCGGCTGCGGGGGGACGCGCGGCTGCCGCGTTCGCAGGCGTGGCTGCCCCTGCCCGGCCTGGCCGTCACCCTGCTCGCCGGGCTCGGCCCGTTCGGCGTCGCGGGCGCGGCGGCCTTCGGGGTGATCTATGTGCTGCTGATCGGCCTGAGCCTCGTCCGCGGCCCGGGTGACGGGCTTCGCGACGAGAGGGCGCCGATGATGGAGACCGTCGCGGCCTGCGTGCTCGGCTGCTTCCTGGTGGGCGCGGTGGGCCCGGTCGACCTGTCGCCCGCGCTGCGGCTGGCGTCCGTGCTGCTCGCGGGTGGTGGGGCGCTCGCGACGACGCTCTGGTCATGGCGTTCCCGCTGCCGCCGCTGGGTCCGCGCGACCGGGCTGGAGGAGGTCCCGGCGGTGCTGGCGGAGCTGGACGCGACCGCCCTGCGGCTCGCGGCGGGCTGGGTGCGGGCCGCCCGCGGTCGCGCCGGCGTCGCCGACCTGGTCCGCGCCGCAGCGGCGGTCGCGGGCGTCCGGGACGCGCTGGCATGGCACGCCGAAACGCGTCCGGCGGCGGACGGCCGCACCGGCGCGCGGGTGGAGCTGGTCGCGTCCGTCCGGCGCCATCTCCGGGGCCTGGTCGAGGCGGCGCTCGAACCGTGCTGGGGTGACCCGGCGGACGACCTGCCGACCGTCCATCAGGAAAGGGCGTGCACTGCGACAGCCGATCGGCTCACGGAATGGGAACGGCGGGCGAGCCTGCACGGCGCGCTCGAACCGCCGCCCTCCGCCTCGGACGCGTCGCTCCGCATGGAGGAGGCGGACGCCGGAGCGCTCGCGAACGAGGTGGCGCACCGTCCCGACGGCGTGATGTGGCAGTTGCTCGGGCCCGGCGAGCTGGCGCTGACGCGCGACGGCGACCGGCATCCCCCCTGCGTGCGGTTCGCACCGGAGGCGACGCGGGCGGCGCTGGCCGCGCGGTGCCCCGCCGACACGCTCTGGATCCGGTCGTCCCGGCACGCGGGGGTGCTGCGGCTGGTACCGGTCCGGCCCGACGCGGTGCGGCAGAGCTGGACATCCGACGGCGACAGCTGGGAGACGACGTGAACGAGGTGACGCCCCGGCCCGTGTGCTATCTCGACGCCCGCACCGGCCACCCGGTCCGGGCGATGGTCGTGGCCGCGACCGACGACGGCGCGCGGGTGTGCCTGGAGACGGCCGAGAGCGCGTTCGAGGCGCTGCTCCTGCGGCCCGCCGCGCCCGGCGCCGCCGGGCACCGCGCGCTCGACAACGAGATCATCGCCGGGCGGTGGCGGTGGCGCTGCCTCGCCGGGCGGCCCCACCCGGCGGAGGTGTCCGCGCTGATCGGCCACCACGTCCCGGGGGCCGAGCCGTTCGCGCTGGTGGAGCCGTACCGGGGCGGTCCCTGCGGCGCCGAGGCGGGCCGGCTGCTGCCGCAGGACCTGCGCCGGTTCCAGACGAGCCTGCTCGCCGGGGTGCGGCTGCTCGCGGTGGCCGGGATCGCGCACCGCGCGCTGAACCCCTGGACGGTGCGGTGGGACGGCCGCCAGGCGCAGATCACCGACTTCGCCCACGCCGCCCTGCTGGGCGAGCCGCGCACGGCTGGCGGCGCGCCGCCGTGGTGTGCGCCCGAGCAGCGTCCCGACCAGGTCGGCGGGGATGTGGGCGACCGCGACGACCTGTGGGCGGCGGGCGGCCTCCTCGTCTACATGGCGACCGGCGAGGAGCACCGCGAGCCGGACACCGCGAGCCTGCCGCCCGAACTGGAACGGCTCGTGGACGGCCTCTTCCTCCCGCCCGCCGAGCGCCCCGACACGGCCGAGATGCTGCGCCGCGTCGAGGCGGCGGAACCCGTCCCGTACGCGCCGGAGCCGGACCCGGGGCTCGTGGCGGGGCGGCGCGAGTTCTTCGAGGTCCGGGCGGCCAAGCATCCGCCGAAGGTGCCGCCGCCGGAGGTTCGGGAGGGCGCGTTCACGCGGTTCGCGGCCTGGCTGGCGCGGCTCGTCCGGCGGTGGCACCTCGGGCCGTCCCCGCACTGGGTGTGGATCGGCGCGTCGGCGATCGTGCTGCTGGTCCTGTCCGCGAGGCTGATCGGAGGCTGAGAGCGATGCCCGACCTCGACGCGGTGCTGTGCCCGGTCTGCCTCCACCGCATCCGGTGGGCGGACCTTCCGCTCTACCGCTACGACGCCCCGACGGGCGGGTATGTCCCGCAACCCGTCCCGGGGGACGCGGGGCCCGAGCAGAAGGCGAGACTGCGCCGGCTGGCGTGGGTCCGCTGCCCGAACGAGCACGCCGCGCCCCACCACCTGCCCGCCTCCTACGGGGAGTCCGGCCCGCCGCTGGTGTTCGGGATGGTGGGGGCGCCGGGCTCCGGCAAGACCCACCTGCTGACCGCGATGATCAGCGCGGTCGAGCGCGGCGACCTCCACCGGCGGTACGGGCTCGCCTGCTGGCCGCTGGAGGTGCCGCTGCACCAGCGGTACCTGCGCGACCACGTCGGCCCGCTGCTGGGCGAGGCCCGCGAGCTCGCGCCGACCCCGCCCGGCCGGGTCATGTTCGCCGACGGGTTCATGGTCGCGCACGGCGACCGGCCGCCGCGTCCCGTCGCGCTGTTCGACGTCGCGGGCGACGACCTGACCCGCGTCGCCGAGGCCACCGCGTTCCTCGACGCGGCGCACGGGCTGATCTTCGTGGTGGACCCGGCCCGGCTGGACGAGGCGGACCGCCGCGACCACGCGTTCGGCGCCGTCCTCGACCTGCTGCGGGCGTCGGGACGGCTGCCGCGGGTGAGCGCCGCCGTCGTCCTCGCCAAGGCGGACCTGCTCCGCTACGAGGACCCGGTGGCGCTGTGGCTGCGCCGCGACACCGCGACGCTCGACGCCGACGAGTCGCTGCGCGAGAGCGCGGACGTCTACGCCTACCTGCACCGCCGCGAGGCCCACGCCTGGACGCGGCCCTACCGCGAATGCCGCCACGCCACCCTGCACGTCGCGTCGGCGACCGGGTCCGGCGCGGCCTACGACGACGCGACCGACGAGTCGTACTTCACCGAGGGCGTCCATCCGCGGCGCGTCCTGCAACCGCTGGTGTCGCTATTGGCCATGACGGGGGTGCTGGCCTCCCCGGAGGCCGAGCTGATCGGCACCTGAGCACCGATCGAAAAGGGGAACGGAATGCGAAGATTGTTGCTCTCGGTGGACGCCCGGGGATACGGCGGCGCCACCGACCGCGAGCAGGCGAGAATCCAGGAGGGGCTGCTCCGCGTGCTGGACGAGGCCGCCGCGCGGGCCGGGCTGAACCGCCCCGGCTGGATCCGGCAGCCGAGCGGCGACGGCGAGCTGGCCGTCCTCCCGGACACCGAGCCCGAGCCGCGGGTCGTCGGGGACCTGCCCCGCGCGCTCGCCGCCGAGCTGCGCGCCCACAACCGCGGGCTCCACCCGGACCTGCGGCTCCGGCTGCGGCTCGCCGTCCACCACGGCGTCGCGCTCGACGCGCCCAACGGCCACACGGGCGCGGGCCCGGTCGAGGTCAGCCGGTTGTGCGACAGCGCGCTCCTGAAGGACGCGCTCGCCGCGTCCGGCGCCGACCTGGCGGTCGTCTACTCGCGGCAGATCTACGCCGACACGATCCGGCAGGGGCACACCGGCCTCGAACCGGGAGACCTGCGGGAGATCCGGGTGGCGCGGAAGGAGTTCGACCAGCCCGCCTGGATCTGGATTCCCGGCCACGACGTCCACGCCCTCGCCCTGCCCGAGCCCGAGCAACCCGCCGAAGCGGAGCCGGAGCATCCGGCCAGGCTCGACGCCGTCATCTGCTTCGCCGAGGAGGACACCCCGACCGTCGAGCGGCTCGCGCTCCAGCTGCGCCGCCGGCGCGTGGCGGTCTGGATCGAGCCCTGGGTCGACCCGGGACTGGTCGTCCTGCTGGAGAAGGAGCGGGCGATCGGCGCGGCGGCGAACGGCGTCCTGGTGTTCAGCCGGGCGTCGGTGAAGCAGCCGAGGGTCATGGACGACTACGCCGCGCTGCTGACCCGCGTGCACGAGCCGGGCGGGCGGCGGTTCGTCCCCGTGCTGATCGAGCCCGTGGAACTGCCCCGCTTCGCCGCCCTCCGCCGCCCGCTCGACCTGACCGGCGCGCACGCGGGCGAGGAGAGCCGCCTCAACCTGCTGGCCCGCGCGATCCGTTCTGACACGGGGAGTCAGCGGCCCCAGAAAAAGTGATCTTCCGGATAGGTTTCCGTATTGTCGATACGGCTGCCGAATCCGCATTCGGGCCGCCGTTCGCTCGGCCGTGGGGTTAGGCTGACGCCAATCAGCTAACCTCAACGAAGATCACATTATGCCGCACATTCAGAAAGCTCCCCATCCGGCAGGCGGCTGGCCGTCCCGCAGCCTCCTCGGACAGCTGAAGCCCGAAACCAAAGATCATCTGTTGAGCCTGGGCGGACTCCGGCAGATCGCCGCGGGCGAACATATCATCATGAAAGGAGCCACCGCGCCGCTGGACGTATTCGTGCTTCTGGAGGGCATCACCAAGGTCACCGTCGACACCGAGAACGGCAAGTCGATCCTGCTGTCCATCCGCGCGGGCGGCGACATGGTCGGCGAGCTGGCGGTGCTGGACGGCAGCCCCCGGCTGGCCCAGGTCACCACGATCCGCCCCTGCGTGGTCAGAAGGATCTCCGGGCCCCAGTTCCTCGCCTTCCTGGACGGGCGTCCGGACGCGTGGCGGGCCATCAACCGGATGGTCGCGGCCAGGCTCCGCGCCGCGACATGGCACCGGGTCGAGTACGGAAGCTTACGGGTGCCGGTCCGGGTCGCCCGCATCCTCATGGTGCTCGCCCGGACGTATGGCGAACCCTGCGGTGACGGCATCCTGATCCCGATCCACCTGACCCGTTCCGAGCTGGGCGGGCTGATCGGGGCCGAGGAGCCGACCGTCCAGAAGACGCTGGCCGGACTGCTCAGGTCCGGGGTCAACGGGAAGAAGGGCCAGAAGATCGTGATCCGCGACTGGCCGGGGTTGTGCGCCGCCGCGGGGATCGACGAGATCCCGCCGGAATACGGGGTTGCCTGACGCGCGGCCCCCCATAGTGAACGGGTCCCCGACCGGCGCGGCGCGGAAAGGCCCAGATGTACGACTCCGATCCCATACGACGGCTGTGCGCGGGCATCGCCGTCCACCAGGGACAGGCCGTCCCGGACGAGGCCCCCGGCGGCCGCCCCTACCGGCGGATGGTGGCGGCGGTGCGGAGCGCCTGCGTCACCGCCGGACTGGACCTCGCGCTGCTCCAGGAGCACAACCCGGCGCTCGCGCGGCAGGCCGGGGGCGCGGCCGTCCTGCTGGCGATGCCCATCGGGATAGACGAGCCGCGCGCCATCACCGACCTGGTGCGGTGCCTGGACGAGGAGGTCGTCACCGACCCGCGGGCCGCCCTCGACCCGCTCCGCGTGGTCGTCGCGTTCGACGAGGGCACGACCTGGCTGACCGACAGCGGCTTCGAGGGGCGCGTCGTGTCGGCGGTGTGCTGGCTGTGCACCGACTCGGCCGCCCACGCCGTGCTCGCGAACGGCCCCGAGCGCGGCGTCGGGGTCCTCATCTCCGCCCCGCTCCTGGACGACCTGATCCCACCCACGTCGGGGCCGGACGGCCGCGCCGCGCGTAGCCCCGAGGCGTGCGTCGACGCACCGCGCGGCGGGTCGCTCGACGGCGGGTCGCTCGACGGCGGGTCGCCGGACGGCGGCCTCTCGGGCGGCGGGCCCGCGCACGGGCAGACGCCGGACGGCGTCCCCGATGACCGTGCCTTTGGGGACGGCCGCGTCCAGCGCGTCTGCCTCCCGGACGGGTTCGAGTCGGTGTCGGTCGAGCGCGCGGGGCAGCGCATGGCGGCGTGGGCGCATCCGTCCGGCCGGAGCTTCCGGCTCCCCGGCCAGATCTGATCCGGGCCCGGAGAGGTCGCCGCCATGCTCCCCGAGACCCGCCGCAAACTACCGCCGTCGCTGCTGGTCCAGCGCGTCCGGACGATCGCCGTGCTGCTCACGGCGGCGCTGGCGCTCGGACTGATCGTCGTCCTGATCTTCGACCGACCGTCGAAGGGCTCCGGCCCGGGCCGGATCCCCGGCCCGACTCCGGGCACCGGCGGGTCCGCCACCGCCTCACCGCCGCCGCTTCCGGCCGACGGGCCGTTCACGGTCTCCTACAGCGGGGCGGCGAGCCGTCTCGGGGACCTGTCGGACGAGGAGAAGCGGGAGCAGTTGCGCGACTGGCTCCGCTCCGCGCTGGCCGCCCACCTGCACCTGGACAGCAGGCGCTACCGCTCCGCCGTCTACGACGCCACCCCGGTCAGGGACGCGGGGCTCGCCGACCTGGCCGCGCAGCCCACCGGGCCGGGGCGCGCGCTGTTCGACGGGCGGGTCCTCCACCTGCTGATCGCGGCCGACGATCCGAACGCGTCCCGCAGCATCGCCCTGCTGCTCGACCAGCACCGCACCGACCACGGGGCCGATCCGGAGGGGGTGCGGGTCC
This sequence comes from Actinomadura terrae, assembly GCF_022751215.1. GTDB lineage: Bacteria > Actinomycetota > Actinomycetes > Streptosporangiales > Streptosporangiaceae > Spirillospora > Spirillospora terrae. The sequence goes on from NZ_JAICDG010000005.1 coordinate 339,976, forward strand.
ACCGCTACACGATCGACAGGTCCGCGCAGACGATCCGGGTCGGGGCGGACGAGACGCAGAAGGCGGCGCGGGCCCGCGAGGCGAACGGCTACGTCGTGATGCGCGTGGACGGGCGCGATCGGCTGACCGGGTTCCTCAAGCGCACCCGGCACCTCTCCACGCTGGAGCGGCGAGGAGGCGAGATCTGGGCCGGGGGCTGGAAATGGCAGAGCGGCACCGCCCCTCCGCTCTCCCCCGCCGATGTCGCCGCGATTCAGGAGGGATACCTCAAGGATTCCGGCGGCACTCCCGGGTTCTCGCTCGACCCGCCCGGCCGCCGGGGCCCGCTGGTCCCGCACGGGCGGATGTACCACCGGGCCCGCTACGAGGGAGGGCTCGAGGGCACCGAGGTCGGCATGACGCTCTTCTACACCGACCTGATTGCAAAAAACTGGTCATTCGGGATTGGGACCGGTGTCCCCGTTAAAAAGGTCAAGGTTTCGTTCCCGACCCGGACCCCTCGATACCCGCCGGGCTCTGCCCTGCGAACAGGGGGTCGGGGGAGGAAAGCGGGCGGCTCTGGTTCGGGCAGAACGACACCGGGTTCCGCTTCGGCGACGACCGGGTGGACATCGGCGAGCGGGCGACCCGGCTGTTCCAGCGCACGTCATCGGGCGACGGCGAAATCGAGCCCAGCTACCACTTCGGACGAGGGCTGAAATGGTGGAACCGGCATTTCCAGGACGTCGCCGACTACGAGCCCCAGTACGCGCGGCTTGAGCAGATCATGCGGTGGTCGGGGGCCTTGGAATGGCTCACCGAAAAGGCCGGCGTGCCGGGCATTCCCGGGCTCGACGGCGCCGGTGTCCGGCGCCGGGACCTGAACTTCGAGGGGTGGTACGCGGACCACTCCGAACTGCGGGAGCGGGAGAAGTTCGCGTTCGTCTCGGGGGCGCGGCACGAGACGGTGATCACGAGGCTGTCCGAACCGCGCGAGTTCTGCGGATTCCAGTACTTCGGCGGAGGGGTGTCGCTCGCCGACTCCCTGCACCGCGCGGGCGACGAGTCGTGGCGTCCCAGTACGCCGCTCCCCCGGGAGGACGACCGTGCCGGGCTCTACGACTCGTCCTCCAAGCTGGACCCCGCCACCGGCGACGGCGAGATCGGCCAGGTCCGGCTGGACGAACAGGGCGGGGTCGACGAACGCGTCGACCGCAGCCTCACGCACGGCAAGCGCGGCGACGCGGTCACCGAGACCACCGGCCAGGAAGGGCGGGGCGGCTTCTTCGGCGGGCTGAAGGTCTGGCGCAAGGAGAAGGCGCAGCGCAAGCTGCACATCGCACGCGAGGCCGGCGGGGGGTACCTCTCCGAACGCATCACGTTCCAGGGCAGCGAATGGGGACGCCTGGTGGCGCAGTCGACCGGGGGACGGGTCGTGCTGAGCTGGGTCAGGGGGCCGCTGGAACGCGTCCGGCTGGCATTGCAGTCGTACCAGGAGAAGGGCGAGCCCGCCCGCGACTCCGTCCTGTTCCGCTACGGCGACTGCTACAAGGTCGGCGGCGGGACCGACTCGGCCTGGTTCCGGATCACCGGCGACGTCGGGCCGCCCGGCGACGGGATGGAGTTCCGGCTGGGCCGCCCGGACGGGCGGGGCGCGCCCGAGTTCTTCCTGGGCCTGCCGGTCTCCGTGGGGCCCGACGGGCTGCCGATACAGCCGCGTCCGCCGCCGGCGAGGTCGAAGGGCTGGTGGGAGTTCCCGGTGCGTCCGTCCGGCTCGCCGAGCCGGGCCGTCATCGGCGACCCGTCCCACGGGGCGCGCCAGATGTACGTCGAGGACACGGGCGGGCACCGGTCCGACGTCCGCTGGGACGACAACAGGGTCTGGGTCCGGCTCGACGACCAGAAGATGGGGCCGCGCGGCACCGCGGAGGCGGGGGCGTTCCTTCGCGAATTCGACCAGATCCTCGCGGCGCGGCAGGAGGCCGTGGCCGCCCACGACGGACTCGCGCGGGGCGTCCCGCTCGGCGAGGACGGCACGGCCATCGTCGGCGCGGACAAGGTGGTCATCACTCCCGCCGACGGCCCGTTCGGCGTCCGGGTGCGGGAGGCGCTCGGCACGGACCCGGCCCGCTCCAGGCCGCGGATCGGCGTCGAGGCGGGGCACCCCGTCCACCACGGCCAGGGCCGGATCATCCCCGGTGCGGGGTGGCGGGAGATGGAACTGGGCGAGCTGGCCAAGGAGAACAACGTGCTGGTGGACGGCAAGCTGTACCCCTACGTGATCAACGACGGTCTGCTGAGCAGCGACTGGCCGAAGCGCCGCCAGAAGGTCACCGTCCAGAAGGCGATGGTGGAGGTCACCACCGCCGCCGAGAGCCCGGGCGTCCTCGCCGACGCCTACCAGCAGCAGAACGGCCGGGGACAGTCGACGACCTGGCTGCGTGTGACCGGCCCGGGCGGCCGACCGGGTAACTCCCCGGTGCCGTGGAGGCCTTTCCCTCCGGTGACGGGTCCTTCCGAGTCGTCCAGCCCGACCCCGCCCCCTTCTCCGTCGCCGTCCGGACAGGCGCGTCCCGGGACCGTGCTGGTGCCGGTCCTGCTCGCCTGCCCCGCCGCCGGCGACCGCGACCACACCTGCGTGCCCTGACCCCTGGAGTCCTGATGGAGATTCGTCCGAACCATCCCAGCGCGGACCACGTCACCGAGGCCGTGCGGTGCTTCGAGGTCCGGGACGCCGCCGGATGCGACCGCGCCTACCGCGCCGCCGTCGCGGCGGCCGTGAGGGACCCGGGCATCCGTGAGGAACTCCAGGAGGACCACCTGAACTGCCTCGCCACCCTGGGGAATCGCAGGCTCGCGCGGGACCGCTGCGAGGGGTACCTGGCCGAGCACGCGCCGCGTCCCCCGCTCGGGCTGCGGCTGCTGTACGCCGAGATCCTCGTCCTGGTGGGCGACCACGCGCGCGCCGGTGCGGCGGCCGACGCCATCGCCGACAGCGGGGACGAGCTGTCGAAGGAGCAGGAGGCGCGCCTGCATCGCGTTCGCGGGCTGGTGCTGTCGAACGCCGGGCAGGACGCGCGGGCCCTGCGGCATCTCCTCACCGCGCGGGCGTGGTTCGAGAGCTCCGGTCAGCCGGACGAGCTCCGCGAGATCGACAAAGTGATCCGCGCCGTGCGCGGACGCGAGGGCGAGCACGGCCCGGTCGCCGCGGACGCCCCGCCGCCGGTCACCGTCGTCGACCATCTGCGGCGCGCCGAGGAGCTCCGGCACGAGGCCCGCTACGAGGAGGCGCTGGAGACGCTCACGAACGTCCTGGACATGCCCGAGTTCAACTCCGAGCCCGACCTGCACTGGCCCGTCGTCCGGGAGCTGGCCGTCCTCGCGTGGGCGTTGCGCCGTCCCGACCTGGTCGGACGTCTCGGCGGCCTGCTCGGCGAGGCCGCCGGCCACGCGCCGGACCGGGCGGCCGCCCAGGCCGAGGCCGACTCGCTCCTCGGGCAGGAGGTTCCCGAGGGAGGCCCGCTCCCGCGACGTTTCGACGCGCGCGTCGAGTACGTCCACCGCCTGCTCGAAGAGGACCGGACGGCCGACGCGGAGAAGCTGCTGGTCGAGCTGCGCGACCAGGCCGCCTCGCGGCGCGACCACGTCCTGTGGCATCTCGCGGCGGCCGAGGTCGAGCAGGCGCGGGCCGACCTTTCTCCCGGCGACCCCGCGCCGCTGCACGAATGCGTGGGCCACGCCACCGTGGCGGCGAACCTGGCCACGACGGGCGCGCTCCAGGAGGCGCGGGTCGCCGCGTGGCGGATACTCGGCAACGCGCTGCGCGAACTCGACCACCCGGGTGCCGACGACGCCGCCATGGAATTCCTGGCGAGGGCCCACCGGCTGGAGGAGGAGATCGCCGGGCGCCAGCCCAGCGACCGGTACCGGGTCCCGATGCTGGCGGCCGTCCCGACCGAGCACGACGAGCGCGTCCGCGCGACGGTCGAGCGGGTCTACGCGGGGCGCAGCCCGACCGCGGCGCCGATCGCGGTCGCGCTGGAGGCCGCGCGCGGCGCGCTGGTCCTGCCGCTGGTGCTGCCCGCCGACGAGGACCGCGTGCGCGACCTGCCCGGCCCGGGCGACCCGGCGGGCGCGCTGCGGTGGGCGCGCGGGATGGCCGCCGCGCTACCGCGCGACCAGGCAGCCTGGCTGATCCACACGACCCCCGACACGGTGCACCACGTCATCGTCTGCCGGAAGCTCCAGCACAGCTTCGCCGCGTCCAACCGCGCCGAACTGCACGAGGCCATCGACGACCTCGCGCTGTGCTGGGAGACCACCGACTCCCTGGAGGCGAGCGCGGCCAGCGGCGAGTTCGAACGCCGCCTCGCCGAGATCGCCGCGCGGCTCGCCGTCGCCGCGGTGGTCGGCCGCCTGCCCGCGCACATCCGGCGGCTCGCCGTCGTCGCCGGGAACGAGGTGGCGGACGTCCCGCTCGCCGGGCTGCCGCTGCCGGACGGCGGCGGACCGCTCGGCCTGCGCTACGCACTGTCGGACCTGCCGTGCCTGTCGGCGCTGGCGCCGCTGCGCGCACGCGCGCACGCGCTGCGCGGCGACGACCTCCTGTTGGTGCGGCCGGGGAACGACGGTCTGGCGCCGTCGACCGCGTCCGCGCGCGTCTCGTTGAGCGGGCCCAGCGCCACACCGGAGCGGTTGCGCGAAGAACTCGCGAAGCGCAGCGAGCAGATCGTCCGCATCGACAGCCACGGTCTCCACGACCACGACGAGCCGGGACGCTCGCTCATCAGGCTCGCGGGGAGCCCGCTGTCCTCCCAGGAGCTGGAGCAGATGGACCTGCGCGGTTGCGGGACGCTCGTGCTCGGCGCCTGCGAGTCGGGCATGGCCCAGCGGCTCGGACGCGACGAACGGCACGGCTTCGTGCGGGCCGGGTTCACCGCCGGGGCCGCGTCCGTGGTCGCGGCCCGGTGGATCGCGCCCGACCTGCCCGCCCGGGCCCTGCTCGACCGGTTGCAGCACCACCTGCGCGTCCAGCCGCGCGACCTGGCGCTGCGGGCGGCGATGCGCGACGTCCATGCGACGGACGACGTCGGTGTGCCGTTTCCGCGAGATCCGTCCCGCTGGGCGTGCTGGACCCTGTACGGCGACGCGGGCTTGCAGACACGGGCCGGGCTGCTGCGGCGGCGGAGGCGCGGGCTGGCCGAACGGCGGCGGAGGAGGAGCGAGGATGCGGCCACGCGCCCGGAGTGACAACCCGCAGGTCTACCTGTGCTACGCCGACGCGGACCAGGGCAGCGCCGACCGCCTGCACGAGGACCTCGTCGGCCTCGGCGTCCGGACGTTCCGCCCCCAGCGCGACACGCTTCCCGGCGACCAGATCGTCCACACGATCGAGAAGCACATCGGGGAGTCGGACTACTTCCTGCTCCTGTGGTCGAGCGCCTGCGCCGACGAACCCTGGCTGCGCGACCAGTGGCACTCGACGTTGCGCGAGGAGTGGCGGGGCGCGCTGCACCGGAACCGCGGGTTCCTGTTCGTCCTGCGGCTGGACGGCAGCGACATCCCGGCGCTGCTGTCGGCCCGGAGGAGGTTCGACGCGTTCGCCGACTGGGACAGGGCGGTGGGCGAGCTCGCCGGAACCTGGCGGCGTGACCGCGCCCTCGGACATCCTGTCCTGCCCGCACCCGGCTCGGCCGGGGGCGCTGGCCTGCGTACGAACACGATCTACATACGCAACCGCGCCCTGGACGTCTCGCACGTGCTCGCCGTCCCGGCCGACGCCACCGGCGCGGAGCTGCGCGCGCAGGTCCGCGCCGAACTGGCCCTCATGGACGAGCCCCTCGATTTCGGGGGCGGGCTGGGCGGCCGGTTGAGCGTGCACTTCTCCTACGACCTGCTGGTAGACGAGCGGCCGGTCCCCGACCTCCCCCTCGACCGGATCGGCGTCGCCGACGGTTCCGTCATCGACCTGAAGGTGACGCTGGGGCTGGTCTCCTTAGAGGGCGAGCAAACGGACGTCGTCTTCCGCCGCGATCCGGATTACGGATATCCGGGGCTGACCCCGGCCGTCCGCCGCTCGGTGCTGCGGAAGGCGTTCGGCCACCTCATCCCCCGCGGCCGCCGCTGAGGCCACAGGGGCGGACCCGCACCCGCCCCTGTGGCCTCGCCTGGCCTCGCTAGGCCTCGCTGGGCCTTGCGGCTCAGTTGCACGGGCCCCAGGAGGAGATCTTGTCGTTGGCGCTGGCACCGATGTTGGCGGACGAATCGCCGGGGCCGGTCACGTAAACGGCACGCCCGCCGGAGTTCGTGTGCTCGAAGTAGCAGACGACCGTGCCGGTGCGGTTCCAGAGGGAGGTCGTCTTGTCGTTCATGGCGGATCCGACGTTGCCCACCGAGGTTCCGCCGGACAGGAAACGTCCGTTGTAGTTGGAGTGCTCCCAAACACAAACGGAGCCGTTGGGGCAGTCGTGCCAGTCGGCGTTCGCGACGCCGGCGGTGCCGGCCATGGTCCCCGCCGCGCAGGCCGCCGCGAGCGCCCCGACGGTCATCGTCCTCTTGAGTTTCATGCCCGCCCTTTTCCCGTTGTGTCTCGCGCTGTGGTGGCGAAACAGTGAATTGATCGAGGAGCGGCATTACCGCCATTCCTCAGTCCGGTCTGGACATGCGGGAAGGTTAGGCCGGGCGCGTTTCCCCGGGACACCGGGCAATGCGCCTTGGACACCCGGGCAGTCCGGTCGGCTCCACCGGGCACCGGCGGGCGGCCGCGGACGGCCGCGGGCTCAGCCGGGGCGGCGCACCGAGGTCGTGTCGCTGGTCAGGGGCGCCCCGTCCGGTGCGGTGGGGACGAGGGCGGGAACGGGGGCGCCGCCGGCGTCGACCAGGACCGAGTGCGGCTCGTCCGGCTCGAAGGCGTGGTGCTCGCCCCACTGGCGCAGCGTGACGATCACGGGGAACAGCGCCTTGCCCGCGCCGGTGAGCGTGTAGAGCCGGCGCCTGCCCGTGGGCACCTCCACCTGCGCGAGCAGGCCGTGCGCGGTGAGCTTGCGGAGCCGGTCGGTGAGGATGTTGCGGGCGATCCCGGTGCGCTGCTGGAAGTCGGTGAACGAGCGGGCGCCGTCCATCGCGTCGCGGACGATGAGCAGGCTCCACCGGTCGCCGACCAGGTCGAGCGTGCGGGCGACCGGGCAGGTCGGATCGGTCCAGTCGCGCTCGTCGCGGGCCATCGCACCCTCCCAAGAGTTGCGTATTGCAACCATTCTGGCCTACGGTCGCGTTGGTTGCAAAACGAAACTGATTGGGGTGGGGCCGATGAGGTGGGGAACGAGGCTGCTGCTGGCGGTCGTGTGCGGCGTCGCGGTGGCGAGCGTGTACGCCGGGCAGCCGGTGCTGGGACCGATGGGCCGTGACCTGGGCGTTCCCGTGGGCTCGCTCGGCTGGTTCGTGGCCGCCGGGCAGCTCGGCTACCTGGCGGGGCTCGCACTGCTGGTGCCGCTCGGCGACATGCTCGACCGCAGGCGCCTGATCGCCGGGCATCTCGTCCTGGTCGCCGTGGGCATGGCGATCACCGCCGCGGCGCCGGGCGCGTGGGCGGCGTTCGCCGGGCTGGCCGTCGCGGGCGTGTTCGCGGTGGTGGTGCAGACCGCCGTCGCGTACACGGCGTCGGTGTCGCCGCCCGCCGAGCGCGGGCGCAACCTCGGCGTCGTGACCTCGGGCGTCGTGATCGGCATCCTCGGCGCGCGGGTCGTCGCGGGGGTGCTCGCGGACGTGTGGGGGTGGCGCAGCATCTACCTGGTCCTTGCGGTCCTGGCCGGGGTGCTCGCGCTGCTGACGCTCGCGCTGCTGCCCGCGGACGTCCGTCCGGGCGCGGCGCGGTATGGGGAGGTCCTCCGTTCGTTCGCCGGGTTGTTCGGCCGACCGCTGTTCCTCAGCCGGGGGCTGATCGCGTTCTTCCTGTTCGCGTCGTTCGGCACCCTGTGGAGCGGGATGGCGCTGCCGCTGGCCGGGGCACCGTGGCATCTCAGCGAGGCGCAGATCGGGCTCTTCGGCGTCGCCGGGCTCGCCGGTGCGCTCGGCGCCGCCCGGTCCGGACGGTGGGGCGACGCCGGGCACGCGCGCCGCGTCACCGGGGCCGCCCTCGTGCTGCTGCTCGGCTCGTGGGCCGCGATCGGGCAGCTCTCGTGGTCGCTGCCGCTGCTGGTCATCGGCGTGATCGTGCTCGACTTCGCCGTCCAGGCGGTGCACGTGAGCAACCAGCACACGCTCACCACCGCCTACGCCGACCGCACCAGCACGACCATCGGCGCGTACATGGTCTTCTACTCCCTCGGGTCGGCGTCGGGCGCGGCGGCGACCACCGCCCTGTACGGTGCCTTCGGTTGGACGGGGCCGACCGTCCTCGGCGCCGCGCTCACGCTGGGCGCGCTCGCCATCTGGGCCTTCAGCGGCGTCCCGACCAGGGAGAATGTCGAACCGGAAAAGGTGCTCTGCTGAGGGGGACGCGATGGCCCGGATCCTGGTGTTCGGCGAGGCGCTGGTCGACCTGGTCGGCGAGCCCGGGGGGCGCCGGTACCGGGCCGACCCCGGCGGCAGCCCGGCCAACCTCGCCGTCGGGCTCGGACGGCTCGGCAACGCCGTCACGCTCGCGACCGGCCTCGGCGCCGACGCGTTCGGCCGCCTCGTCACCGACCACCTGGTCGCCTCGGGTGTGACGCCCGACGTGTCCGCCGCGCCGTTCACCTCGCTCGCGGTGGTGTCGGTCGACGGCGCGGGCGTCCCGTCCTATGACTTCGCGCTCTCCTGGACGCCTTCGCCGCCGGTCATCCCGTCGGACGCCGCCGTCGTGTGCACCGGCTCGCTGGCGGCGGCGCTCGCGGCGGAAGCGGCCGAGGCCGCGCTGGCCGGGGGGCCCACGGCCTGCTACGACCCGAACATCAGGCCTGCGCTGCTCGGCGACCGGGCGGCCGAGCGGCGGCGGGTCGAGCGGCAGGTCGCCCTCGCCGACGTGGTCAAGGCCAGCGACGAGGACCTCGCCTGGCTCTACCCCGGGGCCGATCCCGTGCACGTCGCGCACCGGTGGCGCGGTCTCGGGCCCGCGCTCGTCGTCGTCACCCGGGGGCCACGCGGCTGCGTCGCCGTCACCGCGTCCGGGCAGGTCGAACGTCCCGCCCCGCCGGTCGAGGTCGTCGAAACCGTGGGCGCGGGCGACGCGTTCATGGCGGGCCTGGTGTCGGCGCTGCTGGCGGCCGACCTGCTCGACCCCGCGCGCCGCGCCGACCTCGCGAACGGCGGCGAGTCGCTGTCGGTTCCGCTCGCCACGGCGCTGGTGTCCGCCGCCATTACCTGTATGCGCCCCGGAGCCGATCCGCCGACGGCGGCGGAAATCGCCGAGGCCCTGTAACGCGCGGGGCCTTTGTTTCGGGGGTGCGCGCCAGTGGGTTTTGGGATGGCGGCAATAATTTGAGGCGTGATCACAGCGATGGGTTCGGGCTAGCCTGGCCCGATGGCCGCCGACGACGAGACCAACGCGCCCCGGGGAATCGATGTCCACACCGCGCACATAGCGCGAATCTACGATTACTGGCTCGGCGGCAAGGACAACTTCGAGGTGGACCGCCTCGCCGCCGAACGGGTGATAGCGACGACCCCGACGGTCAAGCCGGGCGTGACCGCGAACCGTGCCTTCCTCAGCCGCGTGGTCCGTTTCATGGTGGCGGAGGGGGTGACCCAGTTCCTCGATATCGGCACCGGTATTCCCACCGCCGACAACACCCACCTGATCGCGCAGGCGGCGAGCCCCGAGAGCCGCGTCGTCTATGTCGACAACGACCCGATCGTCCTGACGCATGCCCGGGCGCTGCTGTCCGGCGTGACGGCGCCCACCTCCTTCATCGACGCCGACCTGCGCGACACCGACCGGATTCTGGAAGGCGCGGCCGAACTGCTCGACTTCACCCGTCCGGTGGGCCTGCTGCTGATAGCGATCCTGCATTGCGTGCCGGACGAGGAGAAGCCGGGGCAGATCGTCCAGACCCTGATGGACGCCCTGGCGCCGGGCAGTTTCCTCGCGGTCACCCATCCCGGCATCGACCAGCTGCCGGACCACATGGCGGCGGCCGAAAAGGCCCTCACCGACGCGATGGGCTACCGCGTCACGTTCCGGACGCACGAGGGCGTCGGCCATTTCTTCACCGGCCTGGACCTGCTCGACCCCGGCGTGGTCGCCGTCCAGGAATGGCGTCCGGAATCGCCCCCGCCGCCCACGACGACGGGCATGTGGGGCGGTGTGGCCCGCAAACCGTGAGCGGCCCTGTCAGGTCATGGTGCGGGTGCCGCTGTCCAGCCACCGCACCGCGGTCGCCACGTCGGGTTGCACGTGGACGCCCCGGTCCAGGCCGGTGATCGTGAACACGCGGCGGACGCGGTCCTGCAACCCCGCGGCGACCATGCTGACGCCGTGCCCGTCCGCGCGTTGGTAGGAGCGTACGAAGGTGTTCAGGCCGCTGGAGTCGCAGAACACGACGCCGGTCATGTCCACGATCACCGCCAGGCCGGTCGCCGTGATCGCCTGTTCCAGGCACTCGGCCAGCATCGGATGGGTGTGGACGTCGATCGACCCGGCGGCGGTCACCAGGGCGTAGCCGCCCAGCTCCGACCGCCGGACCGTCAGCGCGGGCGTCACCGCGGACTGCCCGAGGACACGGTACGGATCAGCGACCGGGTGTGGTCGGTCAGGAAGCTTCTACCTGCGCTGTTCAGGGGCGCCACACGATCACCTCCGGAGATACCACTCACTCGGCTGAACATTATTTCAGGTAATCGCCTACAGGGGTAGCAGACGCCGACACTTGTGCCAACGACGTGCCCAACCACGCCCCTCCAGCCCCACCCACCCCACCGGCGTTCAGGCTCCGCCCGCCCGGGGCCGCCCCGCTGTTCCGCAAGACCTCCTGCGCGGTCTCCTCCGCGCATGGCCTGCCGGACTACAACGGGCACTACGGCGTGCGGGGGCTGTGCGACATCCGCCCGGCCCGCACAGCTCGACCGCTGTGCCGCCGCGCACCGCGTTCCCCCGGCGACACAGCCCCGAGAGGCCACCACGCCGCTGCCCAAGGCGGCAGGGTTGCGGGTGCTGGGGGTCAGCGACCAGGCCGCGATCGTGGACGGGTTGCCCGACGGACAGCCCCGCTACCGGCTCCAGCACCGTTTCGCGTTCCAGATCCACGACGCCGGACACCCGCACCTGATCCGCCGACACGGCCGCGCGCCCATCGGCTGGCAGGCCGACCCGAGCCGGCACAGGCCCGACGGGAAGAGAGACTTCGCATGACCCGCCACACGAGCAGCGGCCAGAACAGAGCCGAGCACGCGACCCTCACCTAGACACCAAGCGAGACTCCGGAGGGGCGCAGCCTGGATGTGACGGCACCGTGGCGGACGTACCGGTACGTCGTGGTGGACGTGGAGGGCAATGGGCAGCGCCCCCGAGGAGATCGGCGCCCCACACCACGCCGTGTGCCTGGGCTGCACCTCGACCCTGTGAGCGCCGGCCGGGCTACGGCGCCGCTCCGACCCCCGAAACCGACCAATTCGAGGACGGCGGCGGACCGTTCATGGGCCACATCGTGGCCTCGAACCCGGATGATCGTCCAGCGCGGTCGCCGCGGGCGGCGTCTAGCAGGATCAGGGCGGCGCCACCGGAGGGCACGTGGCGTCGCGGATCGGGTGACCGTCGTGACGGTACGCGTCAGACGCCGCTACTCCGCGCCTCACGAGCAGCAAGAATTCATCGCTCGCTGACCCGCGGAGCGGGTGCGGCGTACCGCTATTCGAGTTCGGCCTCTGCTTGCGTTACCGACGTTTCCGTCCAGGTCACGGTCGTCACTGGTCCCGTCAGGGGTTGATCGGCCCAATCGGTCGAGGACAGTTCCGTCGGGAGCAGATGGGCGTCGGCCGCGGTGATCGCTTCCAGGAGGTGGCGCCGTTCAACCATCTGTGCAGTGGCAGCGCGATCGATCGCGCTATCCAGGAGACGCGAGGTCGCCGTTGAGTAGACGGGGCCTGCGTGGGAAGTAGCGACCGCCTCGTGGTCGAGATCGGCGGGCCGCTGGCCGCGCTCGAATGCGGCCAGCGCCCTCGCGATGTGATCTGGCTCGATGTATCCGCAATGCTCGTCGGCGGCCAGTTCGGTCGCCAGCACACAGACTAGGCCAAATTCGTAGGAGACTTTGGCTTTCATGGAAGGAGTCTAGTGCCTGGCGGGAACCCTGACTCCCGACGAGGTGGAGTTGCAGGTCACACGTTGCGGATTCTTTGGCACGCGCCGGCAGTCGCCAGGGATGCGGCCCCAGCGAACGCCGCGCTTGAGTGTAATGATCCAGGTAGCGTTCACCCGCCACAGACCCGCGCAGCGGGGGCCGGCCTCACAGACCTCAGTGGCGTGGGAATGGACGCCGGGGTTGCATTTCTTGCTGCTGGTGCAGATGTCGGTTCTAGCGCGGCCCACGATGTGGTGGTTGAACTTCTCGCGAGCCGTGGTCGCCATGCTGGTAACGCCACCGTCGGTGCAGTTCACCCTGAAACCGTACTTGGCACCGAGGCCGACGAGGACATGCCTTGCGTAGTGAGCGACGATGTTGTTGTTGCTGGCGGCCCTACAGCGGACGGTGACCTTTGGCTTTCCTGGGGCTGTCACCTCGAAGTCGAAGGCCTCGGAGTTCTTGGCCGGTAGCGCCGCCGATTCAGCTCGGGGTGCACCGGCCGCGCTGCCGCTGACCTGGCTTGCAGAGGCAACTGTTGACATCGGGAGGGCTGCCAGTCCAGCCGTGGCGATACTGAGGGTGGCGAGTCGTTTGCTCACGGGTAGTCGTTCCCCTTTCGTCTGGTGATCGAGGTGATGCAATCCATCCTTGAAGGCAGTGTCCGTTCGCGGCGCTCCCTACTAGCGCGCGATCGGATGAATGTCGATGAAACGGCGGCGGGGCGGTCACGCTCTTGCCAGGTTCCTCTGGGGGCTGCCGACCGTCTCGCATTGGGGCGATCATGCCAACGCCGGGCAGATTTCCCCATCCGGGAATACACCGACACCTTACTGCTGGTTGGAATGCGAGTTGCTCATAATGCTCGTGGGGAACGCGTACAGGCGAACCGCAGGCAGGAGATCAGGCACGTCGGGCCTAGGGGCGGGCGGCGAAGCGGGGTGTCGACCCACGTACATGCCAGGACGGTTAGCCCCATGGGAAGCCCCGAAGAACCTTCGTGTACTCGCGCTCGACGCCTGGCGGGCAGGGCGTGCGCGGGGGCCTATGGCCGCTCGATTACGGGCCTCAAGGAACCGAAGAAACCCCTGTACATCTGGTGTACGTATTTTCCCCGATGGTCTGACACAGGAGTCATCTGTAAGTTGATTTCGACTTTCACCGCGATCAAGGAGGTTGGATTTTGCGGTATCGAAGGCTTACAGAATGCAAGCTGTCGGCCCCTAGGGTTGCGGGTGCGCTGATCCCGCTTGCGCTCATGATGACCGCGTCACCGGCGTTGGCCGAGAGCGGAAATCCGGCCGATGTCGCCGTGTTAGGCAGTAAGATGACCGTCTCGCTCGATGACGTGAAGTTGCCCCAAGGCGATCCCGCTGCTCGGATTGGCTGGGCAGGCAGCCACCGGGGGAAGTGGAGGAGCGTCGACGGCTCCAGGACCGTCAGTGCCGCCGGAAGCTTCGCCTGGTACCCCGACCGGGTGAACATCAACGGCTACCTCAAGGATTCTCGGCGTGACAGGTACGCGGCGGGGATCGACTTTCTCGTGGCCGAGAGGGGAGAGGGCATTATTCAACCTCTAACTCTCCTCAAGAGACGCAGTCGCAAACCAAATCCTGGGCCCGGAAAGGCGAAGTTCGACTGGACCACGGCCTACAACGACGGGTTCTGGGTCCGAGAATGCCTGGTCAAAGTGTCCAAGCCGTATAAGCGGACCTGCGGAAGATGGAAGAAGATCTTCTGACCGTCGTCGAGTCCCTGGTTGTGGAGGTCGGGGGCCAGGTGCAGGTCGGCGGCGCGGGTGCTGTCGGTCAGCACCTCGCCGGCCAGGGGCGTCGCGCTTGACTGGGCGGGGTCGGTGATGTGCGAACACGACGGGCACGGGTGTCTACGGCACCCGCGAGGACGTACAGAAGGAACCTGCCGACGTGATCGTCACGGCCGGAATCGCCGTACCGGAGGCGACGCCAACGACGCCGCCGCGCATCTCGAAAAGCGCCTGAGCGTCGTAACCGAGCGCGTCAGGGTGTGAGAGGGCCATGCGAAGCAACTCCGAAGGGGGATGCGGAGGGGGCGCGGTGCAACTCCGAGATCGACCAGCTGCCGGAGCAGATGCCAGCGGCCGAGAAGGCCCTCAACGACGCGATGGGCTACCGGGTGACCTTCCGGGCGCACGAGGGCGTCAGCCGCTTCTTCGCCGCCTGGACGTGCTGGGGTGGCGTCGCCTGCAAGCCGTCGTGACTGCTACGCCTTTCGTTGTGTGGTGCCCTGGGCGAGGAGTGCGTGGATCTTCTTCTCGGGGTAGCGGCGGTGGCCGCCGAGCGTCCAGACGAAGGGGATCTTCCCTTGCTGTGCCCAGCGTGTGACGGTCTTGGCGTCCACGCGGAACATGTTGGCGACCTCGCCCGGGGTGAGGAGGGCCTCGAACTCTGCTGTTCTCTTCGCCATTGGGGGTCTCCTTGGGGGGTGGCGTTCAGGGGAGGGTGAGGCGCCGGACGGAGGTGATGCGCAGTACGGCCCACACCGTCTTGCCGCTGCGCTCTTTGCGCACGCCGTGGCGCCGGGACAGGGCCTGCACGATGGTCATGCCCCACCCGTGCGGGTCGGGTGCGTCGTCCGGTACGGGTTCGGTGGGCATGGCCAGGTCGGGTTCGCCCTTCTTGGGCTGCTTCTTGGCGTAGTCGTGGACCTCGATATGGAAGCCGTCCTTGGAGACGAACATCCGCAACGTGATCGGACGCCTGGTCGCCCGGATGGCGTTGGAGACCAGCTCGACGGCCACCAGGACGGCGTCCTCGGTGGTCTCGGTCCCGATGTTGTAGGCGGCCGCCGCCGCCCGCACCAGGCACCGCACATCGGGCAGCACACTCGGCGTGGCGGCCAGCTTGTGGCGCACCGCCACCATGACCGAGGCCCTCTCATCGACGCGCGGGGTCATGCCCCACTCACCCCCGGCCGGGCGCGGTCGGCCAGGACGTCCTGCTGCTCCATAAGCGCAGCGAGACTTTCCCTGTTAGTAGCTGTGAGAGTGTCCACCAGACGGACATCGCCCCCCAACAATTCGGGCAGCCGGAGGTGCACCACCCACATTTCGTCGTCCGCCCTCTGGTACGGCTCCGCCCAGCGTCCTACCTGCTCACCGGCACCCGGAAGCGGGTCACTCGCTTCAATGTACGGAATGTCCATACTGCGGCCACTGCTCGATTTTGTGGATCTCTGATGGTCCATGGGAACATCCAGATTTCGTGTGTCTGCGTTGTCTGCAACACATCGTTAAACTCCGGGCTATCATCGGCTACAGAACCGCGCCTACAGACGCCCCCCAATACCTACAGCCTGCGGTAGGTTGGCCGGAAAGGTTCGCACATGTCCGAGATTGACCCCATGACCTCCGCGCACGACTTCTACATCTTCCACATGAAGCGGTACCGCGAAGCGGCGGGGCTATCGCAGGAAGCCCTCGGCGGCAAGGTCGGCTACACGGGCAAAATGGTCGGCCTTGTGGAGACGAAGAAGCGCCGCTTCAACACCAAAATGTCCGTCGCCATGGACAGGCTGTACGAGGTCCCGAAGTTCTTCGAGGCCATGCTCCCCCGCATCGCCGAGGAGGTCGGGCTGCCGCCGGGGTTCTGGGAGTACGTCGAGGAGGAGGTGCGAGCGTCCCAGATTCGCATGTACAACCAGAACTACATCCCCGGACTGCTCCAGACTGAGGATTACGCCCGAGCGGTCGTCAAGGCCGGTAGGCGACCCGACAGGGTCGGAGAGTTGGTCGCAACGCGAATGGAGCGCCAGGAAGTCCTTCGACGAGAGGATCCGCCGAGCGTCGTCGTTCTCCTGGAGGAAGGCGTCCTGAGGAAGATGGCTGGGACTCCCGAGGTCACCAGACAGCAACTCTCCCACCTGCTGATGCTCATCCGAGAACCCAACATCGCGATCTACGTCATCCCGGCCAACGCTCAGGTCTTCCCCGAGAGCAGCTTCACCGTCCTGTCCTTCGACAACGAGCCCGATCTTGGGTACGAAGAGTCGGTAGGAGGTAGGGGTCGGCTCCTGGAGCCGGGCCCACACGTGACAGAGCTGGGAGTAGGGTTCGAGCTGATTAGGGAATCAGCCCTGGCAGCAGCCGATTCCGAGGCTCTGATCCGATCGGTGATGGAGGCTGGATGATCAACCAGGTCACGTGGCGCAAGTCGAGCCACAGCGGCGGAGAAGGTGGTCAGTGCGTCGAGCTGGCCTCCTTGGACAGCTCGGTCGGCGTCCGGGACAGCAAGGACCCGCAGGGCCCCCACCTCAGCGTTGGCCGCGAGGCCCTGGCGGGCCTCCTCGGTCGGATCAAGTCCGGGGAACTAGACCTCTAGCCGCCACAAGGGAGCCCCTCGACCTCGGTCGAGGGGTTCTTTTATGGGTCGTGGCGATGAGTTTCGTGTGTGTCCGTGGTCGATACGGCTGGACACACCGGCAGCGGTGGGCCGTGCCGGGAGCGTTCCGGCGCGGAGGAGCACATGGAGGCAGTGATGAGCGTCGACGACTCCCGGCAGGGGCACACCGTCCGGACCGGTGGGCAGGGGGCTCCCAAGGTCCTGGTGGCGGGGGCGAGCATCGCGGGACCCGCGCTGGCGCACTGGCTGCGGCGGCGGGGGGCCGAGGTGACCGTGGTGGAGCGGGCTCCCGAGCTGCGTCCCGGCGGGCAGGCGGTGGACGCGCGCGGGGTCGCCAGGGAGGTCATCGAGCGGATGGGGCTGGACGCGGCGGTGCGCGCGGCGTGCACCGACACCGCGGGCGCGCACACCGTGGACGCGGACGGGAAGGTGCTGGAGACCTTCCACGCCGAAGACGACGGGGGCGACGGGTACATCGCGGACATCGAGATCCTGCGCGGGGACCTCGCCCAAGTGCTCTACGACGACACCCGCGACGGCGTCGAGTACGTCTTCGGCGACCGGATCGCCGGGCTCGACCAGGACGCGGACGGGGTCGACGTGGTCTTCGCGGGCGGCGACCGGCGGCGCTTCGACCTGGTGATCGGGGCCGACGGGCTGCACTCGGAGCTGCGGGCGATGGTCTTCGGGCCGCATGAGCGGTTCCTCCGCCACCTCGGGCAGGTGCTCGCCTTCTACAGTGTGCCCAACGAGTTCGGCCTGGACCGCTGGCTGCTGGAGCACCAGGACCAGGAGTCCGGGCGCTCCGCTTTGCTGCGGCCCATCCAGGACGCCACCCGCGCGATGGCCATGTTCTACTTCCCCTCGGCCGACTTCACCGTCGACCACCGCGACGTCGCGGCCCAGAAGGCCCTGGTGCGCGAGCGGATGGCGGGCCTCGGCTGGTTGACCCCGGGCATCCTCGCGCACCTGGACGACACCCCCGACTTCTACCTCGACCAGGTCGCCCAGGTGGTGCTGGACCGCTGGTCGAGTGGACGGGTGGGGCTGCTCGGGGACGCGGCGTTCTGCTCCTCGCCGATGTCCGGGCAGGGCACCGGCCTGGCCCTGGTCGGCGCCTACCTGCTGGCCGGAGAGCTGGCCGCCGCCGGATGGGACCCGGCCGCCGGGTTCGCCCGCTACGAGGAGCGGATGCGCTCGTTCGTCGAGGCCAACCAGGAGATCGGCCGGCTGAACGCCCGCAGCCGCGAGGTCCCCGGCCCCGACGCCGAGCCGCTCCCCGATTTCACCGGCGAGTGGTTCATGGAGCTGGTCGGCCGCGCGATCAACGGCGTCGAGCTGCCCGACTACGCGGGGGTGCCGGACTCCGCCGGACCGCCGATCGCCTCGCCGTCCAAGCCGTAACCGCCGCGCGGGACCACGCGATGTGCCTGCTCAGACGCGTTCGCCGTGTTCGAGGTAGCGGGTGGTCCCGTCGCGGTGGGCGGCATGGGCGTGGACGAGGCGGCGGGCGAGGCGCGGAATGGTCAGGTCGTGAATCCGGGCGATGTCGTGGAAGCGATAACCGACGAGTTCGCCCGGATCGAGCCGGACGGCGTCGAGCTGGTCAGCGGTGAGGCGGCCACCGTCGAAGAGAAAGAGGATTTTGTCGCCCTCGGCCGCATTGGGCGCCCAGTCGGCGGCCAGGAGCCGACCGATCCGCGGGCGGATGCCCAACTCCTCGGCGACCTCGCGTACCGCGGCCTGGTGCGGCGTTTCGTCATGCTCAACGTAGCCACCGGGGATATCCCGGTAATCCTTGTACGACGGATCGACGAGCATGACGCGGTCGTCATCGTCGAAGAACAGGACACCCGCCGCCGCTCGGGCGCGGGCGAAGGACGCCACCGGGTCATCGGTCACGGACATCGAGCGTAGGAGGCGGCCGACCGCACCGCCGTCCCCCGGCCCCGTCCCGGCGAGCCGGGGCGGGCCGAGGGGGCCGGTACTCGACTACCCTCCCTCGGTTATGTTCCAGCGCTGGCTCTGCGCCGGTTCACCGTTGACCGAGTAGCAGTCCCAGACATGGATCGTCGTGCCGTCCTGCCAGGTGGGGCCCTCGACGTCGAGGCAGCGGCCCCCCGCGAGGTTCTTGAGCTGCGTGTAGCTGCTGTCGTTGAACGGAATCCTCTCCCACAGCTGGTTGGGCCCGTTGTGGCACGTGTGCTGGTAGACCACGTTCCCGTTGCCGTTGGGAGCGTCCTCGGACTTGTCGAGGCACTTCCCCGAGTACTCGTTGACGAATTTGAAGAGAGTGTGGCCGTTGACCTCGCCGGAGTGCACGGGGGTCCACCGCTGGTTCCGCACGTCCCCGGTTCTTCTGAGAGCCCACAGGTGCACTCTGCCTCTGTCCTCCGTCGACCAGCCGGCCACGTCGATGACCTTGACGGGCGCCCTGAATCCACCGATCGGAAAGGTGTCCAGCTCGTCGCGCGCGGCCGCCTGCGCGAGCGTGGTGGTGCCCGCGACTATCCCCGCGACCGCGACTCCGGCCATCGAACCCGCCGCGATGCCTCTCGCCCTCATCCGCTTCCACATTGTCCCGTTCCTTTCCGTAGGGTGGGCTCGGTCACAGTGAGGACGCGCAGCGGGTTTGCCTGGGCTGCGAACGGCTTTGACCTTCATTGGTCAAATGTGTCAAGCACCGCCATTGACGGCCGCCCCGAGCGTGCGCGGGGCTTGTCCGCCAGGTGCAGCCGGTGGCGGCCGCGGGGAGCGATGAGTTTTGCCGGGCTCGCTGGTCCAAACTAGTGAATCCACCCCTACAGAGGAGAGCAGCGATGACTGAGCAGGACCAGGCGCGCATCACCGGCATCGGCACCGTCGCCGTTCCCGTCAGCGACCAGGACAAGGCCCTCGAGTTCTACGTCGGCGTCCTGGGACTGGAGAAGCGGCTGGACGTTCCGCTGGAGCAGATCGGCGGGCGCTGGATCACCGTCGCCCCGG
This sequence comes from Actinomadura terrae, assembly GCF_022751215.1. Lineage (GTDB taxonomy): Bacteria > Actinomycetota > Actinomycetes > Streptosporangiales > Streptosporangiaceae > Spirillospora > Spirillospora terrae. Next base: position 359,573 of record NZ_JAICDG010000005.1, read on the forward strand.
CCGGGTCCGAGACCACCATCGCGCTCGTCCCCGGCGCGTCCAAGGGCGTCGACACCGGGATCAGGCTCACCGCCGGCGACGTCCCGGCCGTCCACGCACGTCTCAAGGAGCAGGGCGTCGACGTGGACGACCTCCTCCAGTGGCCCGGCGTGCCGCCCATGTTCACCCTCAGGGACCGCGACGCCAACACCCTGATCATCATCGGCTAGCCCCGCCCCGCACGGAGCCCAGCTTCCTCAGGAAACGATCCATTCCCGGGTCGGTCGCGCCGTCCGGCCAGGAACCACGGTCATCGACCGGCGCCCATCGGACGTCGCCGAACTCGCGCGGGTCGGTCGTGACTCGCCCGTCGCGGTCGGCCTGAAAGACGAACCACATGGTCACGTCCGTATGGCTGTGGTCACCGCGGGTCTGCGTGACGGTGAGGAAGAAGGGGTCGTCGCCGAACGCGGAATGGAATTGCGGCCGAATCCGCAATTCCTCCGCCAGCTCGCGCGTGATCGCTCTGCGGGGGTCTTCGTTGTCGTCGACATGGCCTCCGGGGAACAGCCATGCCTGAGCGAGTCGGTGTGCGACGACCATGACCGAGCGGGTCGGCTCGTCCAGAAGGGCCGCGTATACGGCCAGGTGGCGCGGCGGGACGTCCGGCTTCCGGACGCGGAACAGCGGGGCGCCGGAATCGACCCAGTCGAGCGTCCGCCGCTGGTCGGCGGCCTCCTGCCCGTCGCCGGGCGTGACCCTGGTGAGCAGGTCTCGGACGATCCGCCGGGCGTTGCCCGCTGCCGACGACATAGGGGGTCCTCGCTGGTGGGCTGCGATGCACGGACCCGACTTATTGTCGCCTGAGTTCGGTCGACGCGGTGCCGGTGGGGTGTGGGGGCACCCCGCCGGCAGGCGGGCCCTGTTAGCGGTGGAAGAGGACGCTGTGGGGGAGATTTGAGGCGGGGAAGGATTTGGACTGGCCGGGGCTGAGGGTGCTGTGCGCGTTTTCGCAGCCGCGGTCCGAGAAGAGGGACGCGGTGGCGTTCGTGGCGTTCCTCGCCCTGTCCGCGCCCTGGAGCAGCAGGCGGCATTCGCCGTCGTCGGGATTATTGATCTCCAGGTCGCCGGATTCCGGCGAGTGGTAGAAGAATGTGCCTGTTGCGGCATATGCATTCGCGGTGAAGGCGCCAATGGGCAGCGCTAGTCCGGTCGCGATTATCGCGGTCGTGGCGCGTAGGCGCTTGAAGCGGGTCATGTCGTCATTTCTCCCCGACGGGTGAGGCGGGGAAGCTCACATGACGATAAGAGGGGCCCGACCGCGGGACGAGGCAACTACCACTTGCGGGTGGCTTGTGACGATCTGTGTCGCAGGTATATCGCGCGAGATCGGAATGTGACCGGACTTCTCGCCCAAATAGGGCACATCTGGCGTGGTAATAGGCATCGGACGGGATTGATATGGCACCTTCACCACTACGGTCACGTTAAGTAGTGGAGTATGAGCACTCGGTAGCAAGTCCCCGTCTTTCGAGAGGAACACCGATGCGTCTGTTCACTCCGCTCGCCGTGGCCGCGGGCGCCGTGGCGCTGAGCGCCGGCCTGGCCACCGCCCCCGCCCAGGCCGCCGCCCCGCAGAGCCCCCCCGCCAGGGTCGTCTTCAACTGTGCCGAGGCGGGTCCCGTGCCGCTCATCTACCCGCCGTGGGTCAACGGGCTCGACTGCACTCCGCCCCTCGTCGGCCACTTCCAGAACGTGCAGATCAACTTCCCGCACGGGGACTCCTGGCGCTGCGCGCACGCCCAGTCCCGTCCCGGGCGGCACCCGGGGTTCGTCGACGTGCTGGGCAAGGACTGCCGCGCCGTGAACGACTAGCCCGAGGACCCCCTCAGCGGCGCCGGACGCATGATGCGCGCACACCACCGGACAGGTCACCGGTCGCGCTCGGCGAGCTGAGGGCGCTTCACCGATACCCTGCCTCCCCGGTTCCCGGGGAGGCAGGGTGCTTTCAGGTCGGCGGCGCGGTGGAGTGGAAGAGGGGGCTCGTCAGGGCCCGGTGGTCGTGGCTGGGAATTACCTCGCAGTCGAGGGACGCCACGTATTCGAAGGTCTCGTAGCATTCGATCAGGTTGGTGTGGATGGTCGGCGCGATGCTCTGGCGCCAGTTTCCGGAATGCCAGTTCTCGTAGACGCCGATCGCGTCGCCCGCGAGGAGGTAGCGGCCGTTGTCGGCTTCGACGAGGACGCCCTGGGAGCCGGGAGTGTGGCCCGGCATCGGGACGACCGTGACGCCCGGGCAGATGCGCTGCTCGCCGGCTATCGCCTCGGTGCGGTCCCAGGCCGACATCCAGGGGGCCTGGAGGCCGGGCAGTTTCTCGTAGGCGCGTTCGTGGATCGGGAGCGGGTTGATCGCGTATTCGAGTTCGCGGCGGTTGACGAGGACGCGGGCGTTTCTGAACAGGGCGTTGTTCGAGCAGTGGTCCCAGTGCAGGTGGGTGTTGACCACGTAGTCGATGTCGTCGGGTTCGATCCCGGCCTCGCGCAGGACGGTCTCCGGGGTCTCCTTCGGGTCGCGCGCGAAGTCGTAGGCATGGTGCCGCCGGACGTATTCGGGCTCCAGAGTTCCGGTGTCCACGATCACGCGCGTCCCGGCGGACTCGATGACGAACATGAACATGATGATGTCGATGGTCTCGTCGCTCGCCGAGCCGTAGACGGCGGCGGGCAGCGGGACGTCGCGGGAGCGTCCCACGCGGAACGGGGTCACCTTCATCGGTCCACCAGCACTTCGACTCCCAGGGAATCGGCGACGCGGCGCAGGTCGGTGAGGGTTCGTTCGGGGAGGAGCAGGCCCTCCCGGAGGTTGCGCGCCTCGGCCAGGGCCTCCAGCTCGCCCGGGTAGCGCACTTCTTCGGCGCCTTCGCGGGAACCTGATTTCAGTTCCGCCACGAGGGTCTCTATCCGTTCCTCGAACTCGGCCGGCGGGCCGAAGGCGGCGATGTCGAGGGCCATGTAGAGGTGGCCCGAGCGGCCGGGATGCTCTGACTGGTAGGGGCCGTTGACGAGGGAGCCGAAGCCGCTCCCGCTGAGCACGCCGGACAGGACGTCCATCATCACCGAGATCCCGTATCCCTTGTGCCCGGCCATCGGCAGCACCGTGCCGAGCAGGGCCTCTTCCGGGTCGCGGGTGGGGGCGCCCTCGGCGGTGACCGCCCAGCCGTTCGGGATCTGCGCGCCCTGGTTGCGGGCCAGGTAGATCTTGCCCCGGGCTACGGCGGTGTTGGCGATGTCCAGCACCATCTGGCGGTCGCCGTCCAGGGGCGCGGCTATCGACCAGGGGTTGCTGCCGACGAGTTTCCCGCGGCCGTCCCAGGGGGCCATCGCGGGGCTGGAGTTCGTCGTCAGGATGCTGATCTGGCCGCGCGGGGGCGCCATTCTCGTGAAGTAGGCGGCGGTGCCGAAATGGTTGGAGTTGCGGACGGCGACGACGCCCACGCCGTGCCGGGCGGCGCGGTCGACCGCCGTGCGGGCGGCGTGCGCCGTGATGACCTGGCCGACGCCGTCGTGGCCGTCCAGGGTCAGCACGGCGCCCAGGTCGGAGACAATCTCGATCTTCGTCTCCGCGTGCATCACGCCCGACCGGATGCGGTCGACGTACCAGCCGACGCGCAGCACCCCGTGCGACTGGTGGCCCCACAGGTCGGCCTGGACGAGGCTGTCGGCCACCAGCGCGGCGTCCTCCAGCGGGACGCCGGAAGCGGCGAAGATCTGTGTGGTCGCTTCGCGGAGTTCGCCGGCGGAAATCCGGGCGGACGCCACTTCAGGCCCCTGCCGGCTCGACCAGGATCAGCCTTTCCTCGCTCATCTCGCGGACGGCGTAACGCGGCCCCTCGACACCGTACCCGCTGTCCTTCACGCCGCCGTAGGGCATGAGGTCGGCGCGGGTACTGGACGGCGAGTTGATCACGACGCCGCCCATCCGGAGGGTCTGCGCGGCGGTGAGGGCGGTGTTGAGGTCGCGGGTGAAGATGCCCGCCTGGAGGCCGTAGGGGGTGTCGTTGACGGTCTCGATCACGGCGTCCAGGTCGTCGAAGGGGACGACGGAGACGACGGGCGCGAACGCCTCCTCGCACAGCAGCCGCGCGCGGGACGGGACGTCCACCAGGATCGTCGGGCTCATCACCGGCCCCGACCGCTTCCCACCCGCGACGACGCGGGCGCCCTGGCCGACGGCCGCCTCCACCCACTGCTCGGCGCGCTCGGCCGCGGCCTCGCTGATCATCGGGCCGATGTCGGTCGCCGGGTCCTCGGGGTCGCCGACGACGAACTTGGCGGCGGCGGCCGACAGCGCTTCGAGGAACTCCTCCAGTACGTCCGCGTGGACGTAGAGGCGCTGCACCGACGTGCACACCTGGCCCGACTTGCGGAACGCGCCGCGCGCGCACTGCGCCGCGGCGGACGGAATGTCGGCGTCCCGGCAGACGATCGTCGCGGACACGTTGCCGCACTCCATCGTCGCGCGCCGCATGCCGAGCTTGGCGGAGATCGCCTTGCCCGCGGCGGTGCTGCCGGTGAACGTCACGAAGTCGACGCGCTCGTCCTCGACGAGCGCGGTGCCGACCGGGTCGCCGGGGCCGAGCACGAGGCCGATCAGCCCAGCGGGCAGGCCCGCGTCCAGCAGCATCCGGCAGAGCGCGGCGGCCGCGACCGGGGTGAACGGCGACGGCTTGACGATCGCCGCGTTCCCGGCGGCCAGCGCGGGGCCGACCTTGTGGGCGACGGTGTTCAGCGGCGAGTTGAACGGCGTGATCGCGCCGACCACGCCCACCGGACGGCGGATCGTGAACGCGAGCCGGTGCGCGAAACCGGGCGCGGCCTGGATCGGGACGACCGAGCCGTCGATCCGCTTGGCCTCCTCCGCCGAGATCAGCATGGTCTGGACGGCCCGGTCGGTGTCGCCCAGGCAGTCCTTCACGCTGAAGCCGGACTCGCGCGCCACGTCCAGCGCGAGGGTCTCGCGGTTGTCGGCGATCATGCCGGACACCGTCCGCAGGATCTCGAAGCGCTCCAGCGGCTCCAGCGGCGTCTTACTGGCCTCGCGGGCGGCCGAGACGGCGTCGCCGACCATCTCGACGGTCGCGTCGGAGGCCGCGGCGATGGGCTCGCCGGTGAACTTGTGGTGCACCAGGCGTTCCTGGTCGGTCGTCAGCCATTCGCCGTTGATCAGGTTGGCGACGGTGGGCAGATCTGTCATGACGGTCGTCCTCTCGTCGTTGCCCGCGCCCGCGACGCCTCGGCCACCGGGGACCAGCCGGTGTGCCGTTCGTAGGCGCGGCCCACCCGCAGGACGCGGGCGTCCTGGTGGCGGGGGCCCACGATCTGGAGCCCGGCGGGAAGCCCGGCAGGGGTGACTCCGCACGGCACGCTCAGCGCCGGCTGCCTGGTCATGTTGAAGGGGTAGGTGTAGGGCGTCCAGGACGCCCAGACGTCCGACTGCTCGGGGGTGGGCCCGTTGCGGCCCGCCGGGAACGCGACGCACGGGACGGTCGGCGTGACCAGCACGTCATAGGTCTCGTGGAACCTCGCCATCCTCAGGCCGAGGTCCGCGCACACCGCCATCGCGTCCAGGTAGGAGACGGCGCTGATCCGGCGGCCCCGCTCCCCGTACTCCAGCAGCGCCGGGTCGACGCGGGTGAGGTGGTCGGGCTCGAACGGACGGAGCGTCCGCGCGATCCCGGCGCACCACAGCGTCTGGAAGGCCGCGACGGGGTCGGCGAAGACCGGCTCGACTTCGCGCACCCGCGCGCCGAGGCCCGCGAGCGTTTCGACCGCCGCCGCGGCCAGCGCCTCGACCTCGGGATCACCCCGGCCGTAGCCGAGGTCGGGCGAGTATCCAATGGTCAGCCCGGCGACGCCGTTCTCGATCCCCTCGGTGAACGAGCCGCCCGGGTGGGTCCCCGCCGCCCAGTCGCGGTGGTCGGGACGGGCGAGGACGTCGAGCAGCGTCGCCGCGTCCAGCACCGACAGCGCGATCGGGCCGCGGTGCGACAGGTGCCCGTTGCTGCCGGGCGGGAACGCCGGGACGAGCCCGCCGGTCGGCTTGAGCCCGACCGTCCCGGTGAAGGCCGCCGGGACGCGCACCGATCCCCCGCCGTCGGTGCCGACCGACCAGGTGCCCATCCCGGCCGCGACCGCCGCCGCCGATCCGCCGCTGGACCCGCCGGGCGTCAGCGCCGGATCCCACGGGTTCCTCGTGATCCCGAAGCGGCCGGAGTCGGTGACGCCCTTCCAGCCGAACTCCGGGGTCGTGGTCTTGCCGAGGATGACGGCGCCCGCCTCGCGCAGCCGCGCCACGCTCGGCGAGTCCTCGCGGCCCGGGACCGGGTCGCCCGACAGCCAGCTTCCGCGCAGCGTCGGCCAGCCCCGGGCCTGTTCGAGATCCTTGACGGTGGTGGGGACGCCGTCGGCCGGGCCGCGCTGGGTCCCCGCCGCCCAGCGCGCCTCCGACTCGGCGGCCGACCGCACCGCGCTTTCGGCGTCGACCAGCACGAACGCGTTCAGCTCGGCGTCGCGTGCCTCGATCGCGTCCAGCGCGGCGCGGGTGGCCTCGACCGGCGAGATCTCGCCCCGCCCGTAGGCCTCCACCAGCTCGGCGGCGGTCATCCCGAGGAGATCGGACATGGGGACCCCCTAGGTCCGTGGCCTGCCGAAAGGACGATCCACCCGCCCGGGACGATCAGCTCGCCGCGGGCGCATCCGCCGCCGCGCCTTCCGCGTCCAGGCCGATGATCGGGAACTCGGTGAGCTCGGCGACCTCGGCCTCGGTGAACCCGGGCGCCACGTACTCCAGCTTGAAGCCGGCCTCGCCGCGGCGCAGCACGCACAGGTCGGTGACGACGATGTCCACACAATCCAGGCCGGTCAGCGGGTACTCGCACTCCTTGACGAGCTTCGGCCGCCCCTTGGAGTCGAGGTGGGTCGTCAGCACCATCACCGTGACGTCGCCCGCGACCAGGTCCATCGCGCCGCCGATACCGCCGCCGATCATGTTCGGCGTGCTCCAGTTGGCGAGGTTGCCCGCCGCGTCCACCTGGAACGCGCCGAGCGCGACGAAGTCGACCTTGCCGCCGCGCACCATCTCGAACGAGGTCACGCTCTCGAAGAACGAGGCGCCCTTCTCCAGGTGGACGTACTGGCCGCCCGCGTTGTAGATCTCGGGGTTGTAGTCGTCGCGACCCGCGATCGTGCCGTAGCCGAGCACGCCGTTCTCCGAGTGCAGGACGATGTCGCGCCCGGAGATGTAGTTCGAGATCAGCGTGGGGATGCCGAGGCCCAGGTTCATGTAGCTGCCGTTGGGCACGAGGCCCGCCGCGACCTCCGCCATCTGGAGGCGGGTCAGGCCGGGCTTGCCGTTGTAGGTGCGGGCGCTGTCGGCGCCGCGCCCCTCCCTCGGCGCCATGTGGTCGTGCGGGACGTCCACGGTCTTGCGGACGACCCGGCTCACGAAGATCCCCGGCAGCCCGACGGTCTCGGGGTCGAGCTCGCCGTCGACGATCTCGTCCACCTCGGCGATCGCGATCTTGGCGCCCTTGGCGAACGCGGGCATGAAGTTGCGGCCGACGCCCTCGAACGACAGGTTGCCGAACCGGTCGGCCTTGGTCGCGCGGATCAGCGCGTAGTCGACCTTCAGCCCCATCTCCAGGACATGCTCGACCCCGTCGATCACGCGGGTCTCCTTGCCCTCCGCGACGGCGGTGCCGACCGCGGTGCGGGTGAAGAACGCCCCGATCCCGGCGCCGCCGGCGCGCAGCCGCTCGACCAGCGTGCCCTGCGGGACCAGCTCGACCTCGATCTCACCGGCGGCGATCTGCTTCTCGGCCGCCGAGGTCGCCTCGCCCGCCCGCGCGGAGAACGACACGATCAGCCGGTTGACCTGCCCGTTCTCGATGAGCGTGTTCGAGCGGTAGTCGCCCGTGCCGAGCGAGTTCGCGACGATGCACAGCCTTTTCGCGCCCTGCTCGCGCAGCGCCACGGTCAGGCTCGTCGGGAAGCTGTGGGTCATCCCGAACCCGGCGATCGACACCGACGCGCCGTCCGGGACGTCCGCCACCGCCGCCTGCGGCGACTCGTACACCTTGTTGATCGTCATGCCTGGCTCCCTGCCTTCGCGCGCACCGGACGGAAACGGGGCAGTGCGCTGCCGTGTCCCGTGTCCTCGAACACCACCTCGACCTCGTCCCCGATGCCGACCGCCGTGACGTCGCAGTCGACGATGTTGGTCATCACCCGAGGTCCCTCTTCAAGCTCCACATAGGCGAGGACGTAGGGGGTGACGCCCTTCCACTCGCCCCCGGCCCGGTGGACGACGCTGTAGGAGTAGACGGTTCCGCGTCCGGTGAACTCCTCCCAGCGCGTGTTGGTGCTGTGGCAGAAGGGGCAGATCGGACGCGGGTACCAGATCGCCGACCCGCAGTCGTCGCACCGGCGCCCGAGGAACCTCCCCTCGGCCGTCGCCTTCCAGAACTCCTCGGTGTCGGGGTTCACCACCGGCCGGGCGGCGGGGAGAACCGGGCTCCGAACCTCACTCATTTGGCTTCCCTTCCGAGGATCATGGTCGCGCTGCGCATCCGGGTACCGAGGTCGCCGCCGTTGCCGTGGACCAGGGCGATCTCGCAGTCGGGCACCTGCACGCCCGCGTTGGCCTCGCCGCGCAGCTGCCGCACCGCCTCGATGATCTTGGTGACGCCGCCGCGGTGGCCGGGGTGGTTGTTGGCCAGCCCGCCGCCGTCGGTGTTGAACGGCAGCCGCCCGTGCGGGGCGACGAGCGCGCCGTCCATGACGAACCGGCCGCCCTCGCCCTTCTCGCAGAAGCCGAGGTCCTCCAGGATCTCCAGGACGGTGATCGTGAAGCTGTCGTAGATCGACACGTAGTCGATGTCGCGGACCGTGACCCCGGCCTGCTCGAACGCGCGCGGCCCGGACCAGACCGCGCTCGTGTAGGTCAGGTCGAGCCGCCCGCCGTTGGTCAGCTTCGCCGACTCGCCCTGGCCCATGACCCGCACCGGCTGCCGCTTCAGGTTCTTCGCGATCTCCTTGCTGACCACGACGAGCGCGCCGCCGCCGTCGGTGACCAGGCAGCAGTCGGCGCGGTGCAGCGGGTCGGCGACCATCGGCGAGTTGACGACGTCCTCGACCGTCAGCACCTTCTGGAAGAAGGCGTGCGGGTTGTGCGAGGCGTGCTTGGTCGCGGCGACCTTGATCTCGGCGAGCTGCTCGCTGGTCGTCCCGTACTCGTACATGTGCCGCTGGGCCGCGAGAGCGTAGGTGCTGACCAGCCCGGCGCCGGTGAACATGCCCATCTCGAAGGAGTCCTCGGGACGGATCGGGCCGCCGCCGCCCGGCTGGATCCCCGTCCGCGGCTTGCCCGCGAGCGTGATCAGCGCGACGTTGCACTTGCCCGCCGCGATCGCCGCGATCGCGTGCGAGACGTGGTAGATCGGGGAGGCGCCGCCGCTCTCGGTCGAGTCCATGTAGGTGAGGTCGCGCAGGCCGAGGTACTCGGCCATCGAGACCCAGCCGCCGCCGTAGCCCGGCGCGTCGTGGCCGCAGAAGTAGCCGTCGACGTCGTCGAGCGTCAGCCCGGCGTCCGCGAGGGCCCCGATCGCGACCTCGGCGTGGATCTGGGCCAGCGACTTGTCGGGCAGCTCCCTCCCCGGATGTTCGTAGGCGCCGATGATCACGGCGGCATCGTTGACGTTCATGTCGTTCCTCCCGGACGCTGGGACGGCACTTGCGCGGGCGCCGGCACGGGCGCCGCGACGGGCGCCGCGTGGGGCCAATGGGGGGCGCGGGCGTCGGCGTCGTGTTCGCCTAGCCGCGGCGCCGGACGTGGCTGCCGCGGCTCGTGGCCCAGCAGGCGCAGCGGATACCCCTTCTGGCGGCGGGGCCCGTCGAGGAAGACCCGCCGAAGTCTGAAATGTGGGTCCTCGGCCCGTTCCCGGGCCGTCTGGACGGGCGCGGCCGGGATACCGGCGCGGGTCAGCTCGCGCAGGCACTCCTGTTTCGAGCGCCCGCGCGTCCACGCGGTGATCGCGCCGTCCATCTCTTCGTGGTCGCGCTCCCACCAGGACGCCGGCCGGTCGGCGGCGTGACCGGCGCCGACCAGTGCGGCCAGCGCGGCGCGTTCCGCGTCCGCCGTGCAGGCGATCGCGATCCACTGGTCGTCGCCCGAGCACCGGTAGACGTCGTGCGGCGTGCTGCCGGGACGGCGGTTGCCGGTCGGCTGTGGAACGGTCCCGGCGGCGAGGTACTCGACGATACGGTCCGCGAGAGTCCAGCTCACCAGCTCGCGCTGGGAAACGTCAAGGTAGGTGCCGCGCAGGCCCTGGGCCAGGCAGTAGGCGATCATCCCGGCGCCGAACAGCGACACGAGCTGGTCGGGGTAGTTGATGTCCGCCGACGACCACATCGGCCTGTCGCCGGGGTAGCCCGTGACCGAGGCCAGGCCGGAGAGCAGGTCGAGCGTCGATCCGTAGGAGCGGACGCCCGACTCGGGGCCCGACTGCCCCTGGCTCGACAGGGACAGGTAGATCAGGTCCGGGTTGACCTCGTGCAGCGTCCCGGGGTCGATGCCGAGCCGGCGCGTCACGCCGACGGTGAAGTTCTCGATCAGGACGTCCGCGCGGGCGACGAGCCGCCGCATCTCCGCCCGGCCATCCTCGGACTTCAGGTCGAGCGTGATCCCGAGCTTGCCCGCGTTGTTGGACTCGAACAGCGGCGACTCCTCGGTGACCTCGGCGTCGGCCGAGGTCGGCGAGGGCCACAGCCGGAACGCGTCCGGCCGTCCCATCGACTCGATCTTGACGACGGTGGCGCCGTAGTCGGCGAGGAGCCGTCCGGTGGCGGCGCCCGCGGTGATCGTGCCGAGGTCGAGGACGACGACGCCGTCGAGCGGGGCGCGGTCGGCGCCGTCCGGCACGGGCTCGGCGCGGCGCGGCGGGGGGATCTCGCCGGTGTCGGCGTCGGCGAGGCTCGGCGGGGGGCCGAACCGCCACGGCAGGCCGGTGACGGGGGCCAGCCCGCCGTCCCGTCCCGGTTCCGGGAAGAACGAGCGCGCCCGGTACTGCGGGTCGGACGCGAGGTCGGCCAGGTCCGCGCTGTAGCCGAACGGCAGGCCGAGGCGCTGCGCGTCCTGGTAGATCTCGCGCTTGGGGTGCCGCGCGGCCCACCGCTCGACGACCGGCCACCAGGCGTCCATCCGTTCGAAGCGGACCTGGTCGCTGCGCAGCTCGGGGTCCTCCAGCGCGGGGTCGCCGACGAGCGAGACGAAGGCGTCCCACTGCTCGGGCAGGAAGATGATCCCGACCCAGCCGTCCGCCGCGCGGACCGTGCGCCAGCGGCCGCTGTTCGTGCCCGTCCGGCCGGGGACCTGGCCGGTCTCGGCGTAGACGACGTCGCTCTTCCAGTCGATGTAGGCGGCGACGTCGCACAGCGCGACGTCGACGACGTCCCCGCCGGGCCGCCGCGCGGCGAGCATCGACCCGTAGAAGCCGACGAACGCGGCGGCGTGCGCGGTCTGCTCGCCGCCGAGCGCCAGCGGCGCCCGGTCGGGCTCGCCGACCATCGCGGCCAGCCCGCCGTAGGCCTCGGCGAGCAGGCTGTCGGCGGGGGCGTCCGACCTTGGGTCGGCCATGCCGTAGCCGGTGATCGCGACGACGACCAGCCGCGGGTGGTCCGCGCGCAGCCGCTCCGGGGCCAGGCCGGTCTCCGCCGCGCGGGCCGGGCCGAGGCCGGTGATCACGATGTCGGCCGCCGCCAGCAGCGCGGACAGCCGGGCCCGGTCGTCCCCGTCCGCCAGGTCCAGCTGGACGCTGCGCTTGTCGGCGTTCAGCGCGGCGAAGGCGTGGCTCAGGCCGTTCGCGTCGACCGGTTCCCGCGTGCGGAGCGGATCTCCGCCGGGCGGCTCGCACCGGGTGACGTGGTGGCCGAGGCCCGCGAACAGCCGTCCGCAGACCTGGACCGCCGCGCCGTCGCCGAGTTCGACGACCCGCAGGGGCCTCCCCCGACCCCCGGTACGGGATCTCTCGCTCATCGCGGACCCGCACCCGCGCGGTCGGAAACGCAAGCCGAGGTCACCGCTTCGTGCACACAATCATGATCAGGTAGCGAATCCATGGGAAATACAACCTCACATGCCTATGGGCGGCCGCGCCGCCGGCCGGGGCCGTTCCGCCCGGCCGGCGGCGCGGTCGGCTCACGCCGCCGCGCCGATGCTGAATTTCAAAACGGGCCGGTCTCCGGCAATGGGCTGGAAGACCGCGTGAACCTGCTGATCGATCTGTGGTTCGGCCGTGCCGTCGGCGAGCACGCTGATCACGAGCGGCCCTTCGGCGAGCCGCACGTACACGAGTCGGTAGGGGACCTCGTCGGCGAAGGCGGCGAAGTACTTCTGGTGCATCGTGCACCAGGACCAGATGGTCCCGGTGCCGCTCACGGCCTCCCAGGAGGCCTCGCCGGAAAGGCACTCCGGACACAGCGGCGCGTCCGGGAAGCGGTGGCGGCCGCAGGCCGAGCATTTCTGCAACCGCAGCTCTCCGGCGGCGAGGCCGTCCCAGTACGGCTGGTTTCGTGGGGTGATATCGGGAAGCAGCTTCGCGTACGCGGCGACGTCCATCGGCGTGCCCTTCTAGTCGGCCGTGAAGATGTGCGACGTCACGATGGGCGATACGCACATGTACTGCACGGTGTCGCAGTTCTCGACCTGCCGGTCGCCGGCCTCCCCGCGGACCTGCCGCACCGCTTCCACATGGAGCGCGAAGCCCTGCATGTAGCTCTCGCTCGTGTGGCCGCCCGAGGTGTTCATGGGCCGCTCGCCGCCGAGTTCGATCCGGCCGTCGCGAATCCATTCCCAGGAGGTGCCGCGCGGCGCGTGCCCGAAGCCCTCCAGCGTGAACAGGATCGTCGGGAGGAAGTTGTCGTAGACCTGCATGCAGTCGATCTGGTCGGGCCCGATCCCGGACTTCTTGTAGAGGTACTCGGCGACCGCCGCGCTCGTGGCGTAGTAGAAGTCGGGGCTGATGTAGCTGCGGCCCAGTTCCGCGCGGCCCGCCGTGGCGGCCACCCGGACGGGCTTCTTCCGCATTCCCCGGGCGCGGTCCATCGATGTGACGATGAACGCGACCGCGCCGTCGTTGATGATGCAGTAGTCGAGTTTGCGCAGCGGCGCGGAGATGTACCGCGACGCCAGGTACTCGTCCTTGGTGATCTCCTGCTGGAACACCGCGATCGGGTTGCGGGCGCCGTTGGCGCGGTTGTTGATCGCGAGGGGGGCCAGCGCGTCCTCCGGGGCGCCGTACAGGTGCCGGTAGCGCTGGTACATCATCGACAGGTACGCGCCGGTGGAGGTCATGCCGTACATGGCGTCGTAGGCCCCGGCGGGGTCGGCGTCGCCGCCGCCGTACTTCGTGCCCGCCGTCCGGCCGTTCGTCGCGTACACGACGGCGACGGTGTGCGCGGCGCCCGACTCCACGAGCGCGCACGCCTCCTGGAGCGCGACGCCGCTCATCCGCCCGGTGCCCTCCAGGTCATGGACGAACCCCGGGCCGGTGAGACCGGTCATGTCGCCGAAGGGACCGTACTTGATGTTGACGCACAGCAGCCCGTCGACGTCCTTCTGGGTGGCGCCGCAGTCCTCGAGCGCGTCCCTGAAAGCCTCGGCGGCGAGTTGGTGGACATCGTTCTTCTGGCTCTTGTCGGCGTACAGCCGCCGGAAGTCCGACGTGCCGACACCGACGATCGCCACGTCTTTCATGGCCATCGCGATATCACCCTTGTACTCGTGCAGGTCGTGGCCCGCGGCCACGAAGTCGCGCTATGACGTCGGGTGCTCTTTCTCCAGGATCTCGACGGCTTCGAGCGCCGCCTTCGCGGCCGCGCGGATATGCCGGTGCGCGGCCTCCGCCGCCCGCTCGGGCGAGCGCGCGCTGATCGCCTCGCCGAGCTCGACGTACTCCTGCACCGACGATTCGAGCCGTCCTGGAATGGTCACGGAAAGGCTGCGCAGCGCGTGGATACGGGTGTGCAGCGGGCCGAGCATGGAGGCCAGCAGCGAGTTGCGGGCGCCCGCGACGAGCAGCTCGTCGAACTCGTATATGGCCTGGAGCCGCTCCTCGCCGCGCGGGCGGGGGCGGGTCTTCTCCACCAGCTCGGCGACCTCCTCGTCGGTCGCGCGCAGCACGAACAGCTCGGCCGCGGCCGGCTCCAGCGCGTCGCGGACCTCGTAGATCTCCCGTACCTCGGCGCTGCCGAGGCGCGCGACGCGGACGCCGCGGCTCGGCGAGGGCTCCACGAGCCCCAGGGTCTGGAGGTGCCGCATGGCCTCCCGGACCGACGTACGGCTCACGCCGGTCAGCTCGACGAGCTCGCGCTCGGTGAGCTTGCGGCCCGGGGGGAGCAGGCCCGAGGCGATCGCGTGCCTGATCCGCCGGACGACCATCTCGGGAATGGACTCGGTGGGGCGGTCGATCAGCAGGTCGAGCTTCGGGTCGGTCACGGCAGTCCCTTACTTTTGTCTGACGTACTACAGACTACGTCTGCCAGCAGAAGGCGGTCAAGGTGAGCCGGATCACGGGTCAGGAATGCGGATCGCCGCCTCATGCCACCGGTCCCGGCTTCTTCGGGAGGGCGCCGAGCGGCGCCCCCGCCAACATAGGACCGCTCGTTTGCAAATGGCACGAGACTTCTCCACCGCCCTCCACAACGGTCGGCTCGGGGACCCGCTGCCGGCAGATGTCCATCACGTGGGCGCACCGGGTTTGGAATGGGCACCCCACCGGAGGGTGCGCCGGATCGGGCAGGTCCCCCTCCAGCACGATCCTTTCCGATTTCCGGCGCGGATCGGGAATCGCCGACAGCAGCGCCCGAGTGTAGGGATGCGCGGGCGCGGTGTAGACCCGTTCCGCCGGACCGGTCTCGACGATCCGGCCGAGGTACATCACGCCGACCCGGTGCGAGATGTGCCGGACGATCGCGAGGTCGTGCGCGATGAACAGGTAGGTCAGCCCGAACTCGGCGCGCAGCCGCTCCAGCAGGTTGATGACCTGGTTCTGGGTGGAGACGTCCAGCGCGGACACGGCCTCGTCGCAGACGACGAAGCTCGGCTTCAGCGCGATCGCCCGCGCGATCGCGAGCCGCTGGCGCTGCCCGCCGGAGAACTCGTAGGGATAGCGGTCGGCGTAGCTGGCGCGGAGGCCGACCATCTCGATCAGCTCGTGCACCCGCTCGCGCGCGTCCCGTCCCGAGAGCCTCTCGTGGACGATCAGCGGCTCGGCGATGCTCGCCGCCACGGTGGCGGACGGGTCCAGCGACGAGTACGGGTCCTGGAAGACCATCTGCATGCTCCGCCGCGCCATCCGCAGGGCCCGGCCGCGCAGGTGCGTGACGTCGTGCCCGGCGACCGTGATCGACCCGCCCGCCGCCGGAACCAGCTTCAGCAGCGCCCGCCCGGTCGTCGACTTGCCCGACCCCGACTCGCCGACCAGGCCGAACGTCTCGCCCTGGGCGATGTGGAAGGAGATGTCGTTGACGGCGCGGACGACCCTCGGGGCCGCGAGCGTCCGCCGCTTGCGGAACACGACGCTGAGGCCGCGGACGTCCACCAGCGGCCCGGACGCGGGCACCGGCTCCGGCGAACCGGGCGCCGGGACCTCCGCGCTCGACTTCATGACGCTCATGGGGAACCCACCAGACGCAGTTGCTCAGTACGGCAGCAGCGGCAGCCGCGGCCCTCCTGGACGATCCGGAACTCCGGCGGCGCGGCCGTGCACTGCTCGTTCGCGTGCCCGCACCGGGGGCTGAACCGGCACCCCTCCGGCATCCGCCAGGGCTCGGGGGTGCGGCCGGGGATCGTCGGCAGCTCCTCGCCCCGGACGCCGAGATGCGGCATCGCGCTCAGCAGCCCCGCCGTGTACGGGTGCTTCGGCGTGTCGTACAGGTCGAGCGCGGGCGCGGTCTCGACGACCTCGCCCGCGTACATCACAACGACTCGGTCGGCGAGCTCGGCGACGAGCCCGAGGTCGTGGGTGATGAACAGGATGCCGCAGCCGGTCTCGTCGCGCAGCCGCGCCAGCAGCGCGACGATCTGCGCCTGCACGGTCACGTCGAGGGCGGTCGCGGGCTCGTCGGCGATCAGCAGCTTCGGCTCGCACGCCAGCGCCATCGCGATCATCGCGCGCTGCCGCATGCCGCCGGAGAACTCGTGCGGGTAGTCCCGGACGCGGTGGCCCGCGTCCGGGATGCCGACGAGGTCGAGCATCTCGGCGGCGCGGGCGAACGCGGCGCGCCGCGAGCCGCCCTTGTGCCGCCGGTAGCCCTCGGCGATCTGGTCGCCGATCGTGTAGGCGGGGTTCAGGCTCGTCATCGGCTCCTGGAAGATCATCGAGATCTCGTTGCCGCGGATGTCGCGCAGCTCCCGCTGCGGCATGCCGATCAGGTCGCGGCCCCGGTAGCGGACGGCGCCGCCGGGTGTCCGGGTGTAGGCGGGCGGCAGCAGCCGCAGCACCGACAGGCTCGTGACGCTCTTGCCCGAGCCGGACTCCCCCACCAGGCCCACGATCTCGCCGGGCCCGACGTCGAAGGACACGCCCGCGACGACGTTCGTCCAGCCCCGGTCGGTGAGGAAGTCGACGTGCAGGTCCTCGATCTCCAGCAGTTTCTGAGGGTCTTTCTCGGACGTCATGACGCCTTCCTCGTCTCCCGGCCGAAGGCGTCCCGCAGGCCGTCGCCGATGAGGTTGAAGCACAGGGTCGCGATCGCGATCGCGATGCCGGGATACACGGCGAGGGACGGGTTGCCGCGCATCTCCAGGAACGCCTGCCCGAGCATGCTCCCCCAGCTCGCCGTCGGCGGCAGCGCGCCGAGGCCGAGCAGGCTGATCGTCACCTCGGCCAGCAGCGCGGACGCGAGCAGGAACGACAGCTGGACGAGCGCGGCGGGCAGGATGTTCGGCAGCACCCGTTTGCGCAGGATCATCAGGCTCGGCGTCCCGATGCTGGTGGACGCCTCGATGTAGACCGCCCGCCTGACCTCCATGGTGCTGCCCCTGACCACGCGGAACATCCGCGGCGCGTAGACGATGCCGAGCGAGGTCATCGCGGTCGTGAGCCCGGGCCCGACCGCCGCGATGATCGCGATGGTCAGGATGATCGCGGGGAAGGCCATCAGCACGTCGGCGGCGCGGTCCAGCAGCCAGTCGACGATGCCGCCGAAGTAGCCGGCGAGCAGGCCGAGCGGCAGGCCGATGGCGGTGGCGATCGCGACCGCCAGCCCGGCCGCCGCGAGCGACACCCGGCCGCCGTGCATGAGCCGGCTCAGCGTGTCGCGGCCGAGCGTGTCGGTGCCGAGCCAGTGCTCGGCGGTCGGGCCCGACAGCCGGTCGCCGATGTCGACCTGCGCCGGTCCGTAGGGGGCGAGGAGCGGGGCCGCCGCGGTCACGATGATGATCGCCAGCAGCAGCCCGAAGCCGGCGACGGCCGATTTGTTGCCGCCGAACCGGCGCAGCAGCGCGCGCCCGCGGGACGCGGGGACGGCGGCGTCGTTCTCCGGTTCCGGGACCGGGTCCGGTTTCCTGATGTCCACGCTGGGGCTTCGCGTCATGACACCTTGACCTTCGGATTGAAGTAGCCGTACGAAAGGTCGACCGCCAGGTTGATGAGCATGATCAGAATGGCCGTGATCAGCAGGATTCCCTGCACCATCGGGAAGTCCCGGGAGAACACCGAGAAGTAGGCCAGCTTCCCGACGCCGGGCAGCGCGAACAACTGCTCGATGACGACGGTCGCGCCGATCAGCCGGTTCGCCTCGACGCCGAACGCGGTGACCACGGGGACGGCGGCGTTCTTCAGCACGTGCTTGACGACGAGGCGGCTCGGGTGCAGTCCTTTCGCGCGGGCCGTCCGGATGAAGTCCTCCTGCATGACCGAGGTCACCGACGCGCGGGTCTGCCTGGCGACGACGGCGGTCGGCACGGTCGCGAGCGAGAAGGCCGGGAGGATGAGGTGCTGGAACCATTCCAGCGGGCTTTCGGTGAGCGGCACGTAGCCGACGGCCGGAAGCGTCCGCATCTGAATGGCGAACACGAGCACGAGCATCATGCCGACCCAGAAGTAGGGCAGCGACATGAACGCGCTCGCGGTGACGGTCGAGAGCCGGTCCGCCCAGGTGCCCGGGCGCAGCCCGGCCGCGAGGCCGAGCGCGAGACCCAGCACCGCCGCGATGACCAGCGTCAGGACGACCAGCGAGAGCGTGACCGGGAACCCGGAGGCGACCGCAGAGCGGACGCTCTGCCCGTCCACGAAGGACTTTCCGAGGTCGCCGTGCAGCGCGCCGGTCAGCCAGCTCCAGTACTGGGACATGAACGACTTGTCGAGGCCGAGCTGTTCGCGGATCGCCTGGATTCTCTCGGGCGTCGGGTTGTTCCCGGCGAGCGCCACCTCGGGCCCGCCCGGCACCAACGCGATGAGGCTGTAGATCAGGAAGCTGACGATGAGCAGCATGGGAACCATCGCCAGGAGTCGGACGGACAGCAGACGCAGCACGCCGGGGCCTCCGTTTCTGTGGTGGCGGATTCCGGCCGGGCACGGTCATCGCGGAAGAGCACCGTTCTCGCGGAAGGGCACGGTTTTCGCGAAAGGGCACCGGCCGGAACCCGCCCGCTATCGGCGCGTCACTTCTTCTTGACCGCGACGCCGCGGAACTGGCGGGACCCGTCGACGAAGACCTCGACTCCCATCACCCTGGAGTTCATCGCGAGAGGCGTGTTGAGATGGCACAGCGTGACCGGTGAGGCAGCGTCGTCGTGCGCGGCCCGGAACAGCTGCTTGTAGATGGCCGCGCGGCTCTCCCGGTTCTCGGCGCCCTGCGCCTTGGCGGCGAGGTCGTTGATCGTCGGATTCGAATAGCCGCCGGGGTTGCTGAACCCGTCCGCGCCGTAATAGGACGAGATCTGGATGCTCGGATCGGCGTCGGCCTTCTGCTGCACCATAATGGCGTCCACCGACTTGTTCACCGAGAAGCCCTCCATCAGTTTGGGCAGCTCGACCGGCCGGATCGTCATCTTGACGCCGATCTCTTGCAGGTTCGCCTGGATGAGCTCCGCCACCCGCTGGTAGGCGTCGAGGTTGTCGGTCTCCAGCGTGAAGTTGAAACCGTTCTTGATCCCGGCCTTGGCGAGCAGCTCCTTCGCCTTCGCGGGGTCATGCGGATAGGCGTTCCCCGTCAGCGAGGGGTCGGAGGCGTAGTAGGTGGAGGGGAACATCTGCACGCCGGGCTGGCAGAATCCGCCCTGGAGTTCGTTCACCGACGCGCGGTCGATGGCGTAGTTCAGCGCCTGCCGCACTTCCTTCTTGTCGAACGGCGGCCGTTTGACGTTCAGCGCGATCGTGAAACTCGCGAGGCTCGGCTTCTGGCAGACGGCGAGCCCCGCGTCCTTGGCGGGCTTGTACATGCTGGAGCGCAGGAACGTGACGTCGGCCTGCCCGGTGATGGTGGCGTTCAGCCGCGCGTTGTCGTTGCTGGAGATCAGGAAGACCATCTTCGCGACGTTGACCGCCGCCGGGTCCCAGTAGCCCTTGACCGGCGTGTACTCGACCTTGGTGTTCGGCTCGTAGCCGGTGACCTTGAAGGCGCCCGACCCGCCGGTGGGCATCCGCGCCTGGTTCGGGTCGTCGAAGACCTTCGGGCTCATCATCATGCCCGCCGAACTGCCGAGGATTCCGATGAGCGGGGCGGCACCGTTCTTCGTGCGCACGCGGACGGTGGCGGAGTCGACGACCTCGACCGAGGCGACGTCCTGGAGCGCCTGCTTGTTGAAGCTCTTGGCGTCGCGGTGCCGGTCGATGTTCGCCTTGACGGACGCGGCGTCGAACGCCGTCCCGTCGTGGTATTTCCAGTTGTCGATGAGCGTCAGCGTCAGCGACTTCCCCTTGTCGCCGATCTTCCACTTCTTCGCCAGCATCGGCTTCGGCTCGCCGTTCGCGTCCATGCGGATGAGCGTGTCGTAGACCGGATACAGGTACATCCAACTGTTGCTGGTGGTGATCTTGTCCGGGTCGAAGCTCGTGTTGGCGACGCTGTACATCCACGTGAACGTGGCGCTCTTGTCGATCGCGGCCTTGTCGACCGGGGGGCACGCGACGTTCTGCGCCGGTTTGCCCGCCCCGGTGCCGCCGCTGTCGTCATCTGCCGCGCTGCACGCGGTCGTGAGGGTGAGCAATGCCGCGGCTACCGCGACGAAATGCCTTTTCCGCATCAAGGAGTCCTCCGAACCAAGATGTGGGAGGGGGAAACGCGGGTGGGGGGTGGCCTTTTGCGGTCCGGATGGCGCGGTATTCCGCGTCCGGAGGGGACGGGGCCTGATCGCTCGCAGGGTTCCTGCGTCCGGAGGAGACGGGCCCGATCGCTCGGAGGGTGGTGGCGGAGCGGACTGCCACGGGGTCGCCGTGGCGACGTTTGTACTTTGTCTGATGAATGAGAACATACGTCTGCTTGCCCGTCAAGATTCATTCGCTTGACCGGGGAAACGCCGACGGGCCGGAGGCGAGTGTCGAACTCGCCTCCGGCCCGCCGGGCGGAAACCTCTTCGCGCGGGTATCCCCGCCGAGACCTCAGAAGATGATCAGCCGACCGGTTCGAGGCTCCGGTCCGTCGTGTCGGACACCTCCGGCTCCCCGGCGCCGGCCGGGCGCCCCGGCAGCAGCAGCGCCACCACGATCGTCACGACGGCCAGCCCGGCGGCGACCAGGAACGCCAGCCGCATCCCGTCCAGCTGGGCGAGGGTCTCCGAGACGCCGCCCGCGATCCGGGAGTCGGCGCGGCGCGCCATGACCGTGACGACCAGCGCCGTGCCGAGCGCCGCCGCGACCTGCTGGAGCGTCCCCAGCATGGAGCTGCCGTGCGAGTACAGGTGCGCCGGGAGCGCGCCGAGGCCGAGCGTGAACACCGGCGTGAACGTCGTGGCCAGGGAGACCATCAGCAGCGTGTGCATGCCGAGCACCTGCCAGTACGGCATCGTCCCCGAGATCTGGGTGAACCCGGCCAGCGCGACCACGATGCCTGCGGACCCGGGGATCACCAGCGGCCGGCCGCCGAAGCGGTCGTACAGCCGTCCCACCGTCGGGCCGAGCAGGCCCATCGCGAGGCCGCCCGGCATCATCAGCAGCCCGGTCTCCAGCGGGGAGAGGCCGCGCAGGTTCTGGAGGTAGATCGGCAACAGGATCATCGCGCCCATCATCGCCAGGAACCCGAGCGACATCAGCACCAGCGCCAGCGCGTAGGTCGAGTGCCGCAGGACGCGCAGGTCCAGCAGCGGGACGTCGCGGCGCTGCAACCTCAGCTGCCGGACGGCGAACACCGCGATCAGCGCGAGCCCGGTCGCGACGATCACCGTGGGCATCGCCGCGCCGCCCGTGCCGTACCGGCTGAGCCCGTACACCAGCGAGCCGAACCCGGCGGCGGCGGCGACGACGCTGAACCAGTCGATGGCCGACAGCTGCGGCTCGCCGACGTTCTCCAGCCGCGCGAGCCCGCGCCAGGTGACCAGCGCCGCGATCGGCAGCACCGCCGCGAACAGCAGCCGCCACGAGCCGAGCTGGAGGATCACTCCGGAGACCGCCGGGCCGAGCGCGGGCGCGACCGAGATCGCCATCGTCACCGTGCCCATCACCCGGCCGCGGTCGCGCTCGGGCACGACGGTCATCAGCGTCGTCATCAGCAGCGGCATCATCACCGCCGTGCCCGCCGCCTGCACGATCCGCGCGAGCAGCAGCACCTCGAAGACCGGCGCGACCGTCGCCAGCGCCGTGCCGGTGAGGAAGACCCCCATCGCCGTGGCGTAGGCGCGGCGGGTGCTGACCCGTTGCAGGAACCACCCGGTCACCGGGATCACCGCCGCCATCGTCAGCATGAACGCCGTCGACACCCACTGCGCCGCCTGCTCGGTGATGCTCAGGTCCGCCATCAGCCGCGGGATCGCGTTGATCATGATCGTCTCGTTGAGGATGACGACGAACGTGGCGAGCACCAGCAACCGGACGACGGCGGGGGTCCGCCCGCCGGAGCCGGAGGCGGTCGCCTCCTCGGGGGCGACCGCCTCGCGGCCCGGCTCGCGGTGGGGTGCGGCTTCAGGTGTGGTGTCCATACCGGGGTAGACCGGCGCCGGACGGAGAACTCATCGCTCCCACCCGAAAATTTATTCGATCATGGTCGCCGCCGGGCTCGGCAGCCGCGTCTGGCCCGCCGGGTTGCCGCGCCAGCGGGCGCTCGGCGGCACCCGCTCGCCCTTCATCAGGAAGGAGTCGGCGTCGAGCGTGGACCCCTCGCCCATCTCCACGTCGTAGTGGATGAACGCCTCCACGCCGACGGTGCAGCGGGCGCCGATGCTGGTGCGGCCCGACTTGAAGACCCCCTCCTCCAGCGAATGGCACTGGATCACGCTGCCCGCGTTGAGCGTGCATTCGTCGCCGAGCGTCACCAGCGTCTTCTCGGGAATGGCGCAGCCGTCGTCGAAGACGCGGCGACCGACGCGCACCCCGAGCAGCCGCCACAGCACGTTCTTGTACGGGGTGCCGCTGAACAGCGCCTGCCCGCCCATCTTCCAGAGCCGCTCGTGGAACCAGAAGTACGGGTCGTAGATCGAGCAGAGCCGCGGTTCGAGCGAGCGGAAGTGCAGCAGGGCGCGTTCGACCAGCACGCCGTAGGCCGCGCCGAACAGCAGCGTGGAGACCACCCCGGCCATGACCCCCACCGCCGCGTCGGCGTGGAACTGCTCCTCGGCGAGCAGCCACAGGACCGTCACGCAGAACAGCCGGAACCACCGCACCGCGAGGAAGAGGAGCATGGTGGCGATGTTGTAGCGGTTCTTGGCCGCGAGCCGGCGGCGGAACTCCTCGCCGTGCTCCAGCTCGGCGAACGCGTGGTCGCGCTCGACCGTCCGCGGGATCTCGAAGCAGGGCGAGCCCAGCAGGCCGGTGTTCTCGCGGACCGGGCCGTCGACGGGGACCGCGACCTTCGTCCCGAGCAGGACGTTGTCGCCGACGGCCGCGCCCGCCGGGAACGCGATGTTGTTGCCGAGGAAGTTGCGCGCCCCGATCCGCACCTCCGCCACCGTGAACGACGTGCTGGAGAAGTCCGTGTTCATCACCACCAGCGCGTCCGAGACCATGGTGCCGCTGCCGACGGTCGTCAGGTACGGCGAATGGTGCTCCAACTCGGTGCCGAAGTTGCTTCCCGTCTGCACGATCGGACGGGCGAAGCGGTAGCCGAGCGCGCGCAGGTAGCCGACGATGTAGGAACTGTCGCCGAACAGGTCGTGGAAGAAGGTCACGTTCGTCAGGCGCCGGATCGCCCGGACGACCCAGTAATGCCACCCGTACAGCCGGTAGACCTTGCCGGGCTTGACGAAAAGGGTGAGCAGCCGCGGGACGGTGAGCACGAACGCGAGCCCGAACACCGCGCCGCCGAAGAACAGCGGCCCCGAGATGATGATGGCGTCGCCGTAGATCGCCATGCCGCCGAGGCCCTCGGTGTCGGCCGTCATGATGTCGGCGAGCAGCGGGAGCCGGGTGAGCAGCGCGACCGGAATGATGATCGCCAGCGGCCAGGCGACCGCGAGCAGCGCGAACAGCTGCGCGACGCCGTAGCCGAACCTGCGCGCGGTGCCGCAGCGGCGCGCCGGGACCTTCAGGTAGCCGGTGGTCGTGGGCCGGGCCGGGCAGCCGTGCCAGCGCTCGCCGGCGGGCACGACCTGCCCGGCGTGCAGCGACGAGGCGTGCCCGAGCTGGGTGTCGTCGCCCATGACCGTGTCGACGTCCAGCACGGTCTTGGCCCCGACGAACACGCGGTCGCCGAGCGTGATCGGGCCCGTCCGGATCACGCCGCCGTCGGCGCGGTAGCCGGGCATCGCGCAGTTCTCCCGGACGAGCGTCCCGGCGCCGATCGTGAGCAGGTCGGTGCAGACCATCGTCCGGGAGAGCACGACGGCACCCGGGCCGATCTTCGCGCCGAGCGCCCGCAGGTACAGGACGTGCAGCGGCGACCCGGCCAGCAGCATCAGCGGGCTCGTCCGGACGAGCGTCTTCACCGTCCAGAACCGTACGTAGCCGAGGCTCCACACGCGGATCCGCCGGGGTTTCCAGCGGCCGATCAGCGCCCACTTCGCCAGCACGGGCAGCGCGCACAGGTACCCGAACGTCGCGGTGCCGAACACGACGCACCGCAGGTAGAGGTCGGTGAACCCCTCCCAGTCCGACGTCCACTCGTAACCGGCCGTCGCGACGAGCGAGCCGAGGTAGACGGTCGCGGCGAACAGCAGCAGTTGCAGGACGCCGCAGATCACGTACTCGTGCCGGCGCGTCCGCACGCCCGCCTCGGGCACCTCCTCGCTCGACGCCGCGTCCGCCTCCGCGGCCTGGTCGAGCGCCCGTTCGGCGAGCACCGCCGCCAGGCCCCTGACGTCGGGGTTCTGGTAGACGTCCGGCATCGACACCGGCAGGTCGGTGCGGTCCCGCAGTTCGGCGCAGAACCGCGCCATCAGCAGCGAGTCGGCGCCGAGGTCGTCGAAGAAGTTCGCGTCGGCCGACACCCGCTCCACCCGCATGACCCCGGCCAGCGTCGCGGCGACCGCGCGCTCGGCGTCGGTCTCGGGCGCGAGGTGGCCGCGCCGCCCGGCGAGCACGCGCGGCGCGGTGGGCGCGGGCAGCCGGGCGCGGTCGGCCTTGTCGCTCGGGAGCATGGGGATGGCCTCCAGCTCCTCGAAGTAGGCGGGGACCATGTACCCGGGCAGCCGCTCGCGCGCCCGTCCGCGCAGCGCGTCGCGGTCGACCGGGACGCCGGCGTTGCGACGCGTGTAGTAGGCCACCAACTCGGCCTTGCCCGGTTCGGGCTCGTGCGTGCCGACCACGACCTGCGCGACGTCGGGCGCCTGCGACAGCACCGACTCGATCTCGGTCAGCTCGATCCGGTAGCCGCGGATCTTGACCTGGGTGTCGATGCGGCCCTGGTACTCGATCTCGCCGTCGGGGGTGATCCGGCCGAGGTCGCCGGTGCGGTAGATCCGTCCGGAGGAGTTGCCCTCGATGCCGATGAAGTCGGGGACGAACTTGCGCGCGGTGAGGTCGTCCCGGTTCACATAGCCGCGCGCGAGCCCGATGCCCGCGATGCCGATCTCGCCCGCCTCGCCCGGCGGCAGCGCCCGGTCCTCGTCGGGGTCGAGGATCACCACCGCGTAGGTGGGGAGCGGGATGCCGATCGTCACCGGACGGCCGGGGTCCAGCGGCGTCCACGTCGCGGTCACCGTCGCCTCGGTCGGCCCGTACACGTTGAGGAACCTGCGTCCCGGACGGTGCCAGCGCGCCACCAGCTCCTGCGGGCACGCCTCACCCGACACCAGCAGGAAGCGCAGCCGGGGCAGGTCGCCGTCGAGGGTCGCGAGCAGCGTCGGGACGCAGGCCATCGCGGTCACGCCCCGCTCCAGCAGGAAGTCGCGCAGGTCGGCGCCGACCAGCACCGAGCCGCTCGGCTTCGGGACGAGCGTCGCGCCCGCCAGCAGCGGCACCCAGATCTCCTCGACGGAGAAGTCGAACGCGATCGTCATGCCCTGGTACATGCGGTCGGTGTCCTGGACGCCGTACACCTCGACGGCCACCCGCACGAAGTTGCAGATCGCGGCGTGCTCGATCGCCACGCCCTTCGGACGGCCCGTGGACCCCGAGGTGTAGACGATGTAGCACAGGTCGTCGGGCGCGGCGCCCTTCTCGGCGGCGGTGAGGCGGTGCGCGGGCAGCGCGCCGATCCGCTCGTCCGCCTCGTCCAGGCACAGCACCTCGGCCTCGGCCTGCCGCAAATGGTCGCGTAGGTGGGACAGCGACAAGACCGTGCGGACGCCCGCGTCCTCGACGATGTAGGCCAACCGGTCCGGCGGGTATCCCGCGTCGAGCGGCACGAACGCCGCGTTGACCTTGAGGACGGCCAGCATCGCCACATAGGAGCGCACGGCCTCGTCGAACAGCAGCGCGACCCGGTCCCCGGGCCGCACGCCGCAGGCCAGCAGGTGCCGGGCGAGCCGGTTGGCGCGCTCGTCGAGCCCGCCGAAGCCCAGTGTGGACTGGCCCGTGTCGACTGCCGGGTGGTCCTCCCTTCCCTCCGCCAGAAACCGGTCGCAACGTTCCTCGAACAACCCCTCCAGCCGTTCGCCCGGCCGCCAGCGGATCTCCCGCCCGTGCCCCGTGGGGACCAGGACGTGGTCCGCGGTGACGTGCCGGGCCGTCTCCGCCGAGCCGACCGGTATCCGGTCGCCCGCCTCCGTCGTGCTCTTCGTACCGCCCAACTGAAACTCCTCGAATCGCCTCCGCGGCCATGTCAAGAACCGCAAAGAAGAGAGGTCAGAATCGAAAGATGGTCTAACCCTGACATTGGGATTCCAACGACAATGACCGGAGACGGTCATTGGGCAGGCTGGCAGGCATAACCATTGACAGGCGCGCGATATGGGTTTGAACGTTTCAATATCGGTTCACCGGCGCACCCGCCCCGCCTCATTCCAGCAAAATGGTCGGGGCGATATTCGGCACGCGCCCGGAGGGTGGCCTTCCTCACAATTCACAGATGGTCTACCACAACCACCCCAAAGGAAACCTGCGGGGTATACCACCGCGCCCCGCCCGACTATTCGGTCGTGCCGCCGGGGCCCCGCCGGTGGTCAAGGTAGGTGAGGACCGCCTGGACACGGCGGTGGCCGCCCGCGGCGGGAGGCAACCCGAGTTTGGCGAAGACCGAGCCGATGTGTTTGTGGACGGCGTTCCCCGTGATGCGCAGCCGACCCCCGATGGCGGCGTTGTCGTGCCCCTCCGCCATGAGCGCGAGCACCTGATGTTCGCGCGGGCTGAGACGCGCCAGGGCGTCGTCCTCGCGGCGGACGAGAAGCTGCGAGATGACCTCCGGGTCCATCGCCGTGCCGCCGGCCGCCACCCGGCGCAGACCGTCGGTGAACTCCGCCACCCGGCTCACCCTGTCCTTGAGCAGATAGCCGATTCCCCCGCGCCCGTCGGAGAGCAGTTCTCTCGCGTATTCACGCTCGACATATTGCGACAACACCAGCACGGGCAGTCCCTCGTGCAGCCGGCGCGCGCGCAGCGCCGCGCGGATGCCCTCGTCCTTGTAGGACGGCGGCAGCCGCACGTCGACGATCGTCACGTCCGGGCGGTGCGCGGCGACCGCGTCCAGGAAGGCGGGCGCCTCGCGGGCGACGGCGGCGACCTCGAAGCCCCGCGCGGCCAGCAGCAGCTCCAGGCCGCTGGACAGCAGCACGTTGTCCTCGGCGATCACGACCCGCACGGCACCTCCACGGCGAGCGCGGTCGGGCCGCCGGGCGGGCTCGTGACGTGCAGCGCGCCGTCGAGCGCCGCCACCCGGCGGCGGATGCCCGCGAGGCCGGTGCCGCGCGCCTCGCCCGCGCCGCCGGCGCCGTCGTCGGTGACGAGGATCGACAGCCGGTCGCCCGCGCGCTCGACCCGCACCTCGGCGCGGGTGGCGCGGGCGTGCTTCGCGATGTTGGCGAGCGCCTCGGTGACGGCGAAGTAGGCCACGGTCTCGACGGCGGCCGGGACGGCGTCCAGCCGTCCGACGCGCAGCCGGGTCGGCACGGCGGAGTCGGCGGCCAGCGCCGCGAGCGCCCCGGCGAGGCCCCGGTCGGCGAGGATCGGCGGGTAGACGCCGCGCACGACGCCGCGCAGCTCGGTCATCGCCTCCTCGACGCCCTCGTGCGCGTCTCCCACCAGCGTGGCCACGTCCGCGGGGGCGCCGGTGAGCGACTCGCGGGCGACGCCGAGCCGCACCGCGACCGCCACCAGCCGGGCCTGGACGCCGTCGTGCAGGTCGCGCTCGATCCGGCGGAGCTCGGCGGCGTGGGCGTCCAGGGCGTCCGCGCGGGTGCGGGTCAGCGTCTCCACCCGCGCGGAGAGCCGATCCGACAACATTTCGGCGGGCGTCGGCGCGAGCAGCGCGAGGCAGATCCTCGCGTGGAGGCGTGCCAGCGGCGGGCCGCCCCACCACGCCACCGCGACGAGGACGGCGGCCTGCGCGGGCGCGGCGGTCAGCGCGACCGTCCAGCCGTCCACCGGGACGTCCCATTGAAGGTGGGGCGGCGCGTCCGCCGGGAACGCCCACCACGTCGTCATCGCCACCACGGCCGTGACGATGTTGCCCACGCACAGCACCAGCGCGAGCCCGAACGGAAGCGCGGTGGCGACGTGCACGACCGGCCACAGCAGACCGCGCCGCAACGCCGGGCCGACGCGGGCCGGGGGCATCGGAGGCACCGGTACGCCCAGCAGCCGGCCGGCGCGCCGCCGGTGCCGGTCCGCCCAGGCGCGCCCCTGGGCCGGGACGGCGAGCAGCGGCGCCCCGACCACCGTGACGACCGCCGTGCACAGCGCACCGAACAGATAGGACGCGGCCACCCACCGGTCACGCATGTCTGGCCCCCTCCGCCGCCGCCGAGCCCTCAGTATCCGGGCGCCGCGCCCTTCCGGCACTACAGCTACCTGTAGTCATGACCCGCAGTGGGCTGCATTCTTCCGGCGGGCGCGCGGACCTAGCGTCCCGGCCATGACACCGAGAACACGCACCCGCGCCCTGGCGCGACGGCTGGGCGCGCTCGCCGCGCTACCGGTTCTGATCGCCTCGGGCACGGTGGCCGCCGCCGCCCAGAGCCCTGCGCCGGGCCTCGCCCGCTACTACGACCAGCACGTCACCTGGACGGACTGCCAACAGGGCGCGGACGACGAGCAGGGCCGCGAACTGGACCGGGCGGGAGCCCGCTGCACGCGGATCACCGTCCCGCTGGACTACACCCGCCCCGGCGGCCGGACGATCACCCTCGCGCTCTCCCGGCTCGCCGCCACCGACAGCGCCCACCGGGTCGGCGCGATGATGCTCAACGAGGGCGGCCCCGCCGAACCGACCCTCGGCATGCCGCTGGAGGCCCGCCGGTACATGGGCGCGGTGAGCACGCGCTACGACCTGGTGGGGATGGACCCGCGCTTCGTCGGACGCAGCACCCCGCTCGACTGCGGATGGCCCAGCGGCATGTGGATCCGCTCGGCGGGCACCACGAGGGCCGCCTTCGACGGCCAGGTCGCCCTCCAGAAGGACCTGGCCGAACGCTGCGCGCGCAACAGCGGCGACGTGCTGCCGTACGCGAACACCCGCGACACCGCCCGCGACATCGACGTCGTCCGCGCGGTGCTCGGCGAGCGCCGCCTCTCCTACTTCGGCTACTCCTACGGCTCCTATCTCGGCGCCGTCTACGCGCAGATGTTCCCCGGACGCACCGACCGGATGGTGCTCGACAGCCCCGGCGACCCGCGCGTGTGGGGTCCCCGGCTGACCGGCACCGAGGAGCCCTCGGAGCGGGCGCTGCGCGCGTGGGCGTCCTGGACGGCGGCGCGGCACGGCGAGTACGGCCTCGGCGGGACGCGGACCGCCGTGCTCGGCACCGTCGCGCGGATCGTCCGGGCCTCGGCGGCGCGTCCGCTGCGCGTCGGCCGGTACACGGTCGACGAGCATCTCGTCCCGTACCTGGTCTACGGCGGCGTCGGCAACGACCGCGACGAGGCGCGCGCCTCGTTCGCCTCCAGCGTGAAGGTGCTGGACGCGGCGGCGCGCGGCGCCGACGTCACGCCCACGCCCGAGCTGGAGGGGAGGCTGCGGTTCAACCTGAGCGGCGAGGGCTCCGCGCTCGTCAGCCCGGCGGCGGCGATCATGTGCGGCGACCGGGCGGCCCCGCGCGACCCCGACCTCTACTGGGACGACGTCCAGCGCTCCCGGCGGCGCCATCCCCTCTTCGGGCCGATCACCAACAACATCGGGCCCTGCGCGTTCTGGGCCGCGCCGCCGCGCGAGCAGCCGACCACGATCACGACCGGGGCCCCGGCGCTGCTGGTGTCCGCCACCGGCGACACCGCCACGACCTACCGGGGCGCGCTCGGGCTGCACGAGCTGATGACGGGTTCACGCCTGCTCACCCTGCGCGGCGTCATCGCCCACGGCATCTACGGCGAGTACGGCGCCCCCTGCGTCGACGCGCGGGTGAACGCCTATCTCTCGTCCGGGACGCTGCCGTCCAGGGACCTGACGTGCGACGGGTAGCGGCGGCGCGTCAGGCGTTCAGCAGGGGGACGATCTCCTCCAGGACGTAGGTGCCCGGGTCGCGGCCCTTCAGCGGCGTCTCCAGCACGCGGACGCCGTGGGCCGCGGCCTGTTTCTTCAGCAGCGAGCGGGAGCCGGCCTCGACGCCGCCGCCGATCACCAGCAGGTCGATGTTCCCGCCGCCGAGATGGGCGAGCGCGTCGGCGTCGACGGTGACGCCCGTCCCCTCGATGCCGTGGCCGCCCATGGCGGCGATGACGGAGTCGACGATGTGCCGACCTCGGCCGACGACCAGAACGGTCATGGGGTCCTCCTCTGGGGCGTGGGAGCCTCGCTCGGGATGAGCGCGAGCAGCAGGCGGTTCAGCTCGGCGATCCGCTCGGCTCCGATCTCTGTATTCAGTTCCCGCTGGAAGTCGTCCATATCGTCGCGGGCCTCGCGGTGGCGCCGCCGCCCGTCCGCGGTGATGTGGAGCAGGTGCTCGCGGCGGTCGTCGGGGTTGCGGTCGCGGCGGATCAGCCCGGCGTGCTCCAACTCGTCGATCGACTGGATGATCGCGGGGCCGCTCACGCCCATCAGCCCGGCGAGCCGCTGCTGCGAGCAGGGCTCGACGCCCGCCAGTGCGGTGAGCAGGCCGAAGTGGCGCGGCCGCAGGCCCCGCGAGGCGAGCCGCTGCTCGCCGCGCCGGCGGAGCCGGTGGTGGCAGCGGGCGATGAGGAAGCCGGGGCGCGCCAGCAGCTCGCCGGGCAGCGCGTCCCGCAGGTCGGGGATCAGGTCGAGCAGGATCGCGACGAGCCGGGCCCGCTCGTCCGCCGACAGGCACCCGAACGCGGCCCGGTCGGCCCCGTCGGCCGCCGCCCGCAGCTCCGCGCACGCGCGCTCCCCGGCCTCGGTCGCGCGCAGCGCGTACCGGCGGCGATCGTCCCGGTCGCGCTCGCGAACGACGTAGCCGGGGGTTTCGAGGCCGTCCACGACCTTGACCATGTCGGTGCGGCTGATGTCGAGCAGCGCCCCCACCCGGGCCTGCGACAGCGGCCCGGCGTGGATGAGCAGGAGCAGCACGCCGATCTCGCGCGGGTGGCGACCGGCGGGCATGGCCTCGGTGCCGTGCGCGTGGACATGGAGGAACGCGCGCTTCATCAGGTGCCCGGTGTAGTCGAGCAGCCCATGGCCGGCGCCGGGGGGAGTCATGTCTTCGCTGGTCATCGGTACAAGCCTAGCAAAGTTCCCGAATGATTAAGCTCCTTGACCATTAAACGGGTGGACGCTACCGTGGAACCCGCTCAGACAGGCGGGACGCGGGGGGACCATGTCCGTTTTGTCACTGAATGTAATGCGATCGGCGCCCTTATCGGACGTGCCGGATTTTACGGCGAATTTCGGTGACGATCGCCTCTGGCGTGATCGCTCCCCGGCTCCGGGAGGGGACGCCGGACGTGTGCGGTGCGGCAGGCGGGGCCGCCGCACCGCACACCCAGGAGCGCCCGGCGGCTAGGCCGAACGCCTGCTTTCCACCGCCGTCAGGTCGATGATTTCGTCAAGGTCGTACAGCGCCCTTCTCGTGGTGCCGTGCCGGGTGAGCTTGCGGCGGCTCGCCCACTTCCTGATCGTGGCCTCGGAAACGCCGGCGGCGAGCGCGGCGAGTTCGGTCGGAACGAGGCGTCCCGGCTTTCGCGGGGTCATTCGGTGCCCCCCATGAGTTCGTCGCCCGGATTTTCTCTGCGCCGTAGCCGATGGGCTAGTTCAAGCCATTGATGAGGACGCCAAACATGGCCCGCCTCGCACTTGACATCGCGCGTGCCACGGCCGTCCCATTCGCGTGGAGTGGCCATGATCTTCGCGCCGCAGCCGGGCCGGACGCATTCGCCGATCTCCAGCCGCCCGGCGTCCGGCGTCGAGTCCCGGCCGACCCGCGCCACCGCGGCGATCTCGTTGGCGAATTCGACCGCCGCGGAATGCGCCAGCATCCAGTCGAGATGGCGCAGGACGAACGCCGCCAGCGCGCGCGGCTCGCGCCGCTCCGGCCGGCACACCCGCCGCTCGTCGGCGATGAGGGCCGCCCAGGACGCGAGCGTGGACACGATCGCCGACCGCGCGGCGACGGCCCTTTCGTTGAGCGTTATCCCAGTTCGGCGGCTCCCTCTGCGGATCTGGCCGACCGGCGGTCCGGCCGTGCGGGCGAGCGCGGCCGCGCACTCGTCGAAGAGGTCGGGGAGCTGCTCGACGGCGGTGCGGGTGGATTCGTGACACGCGGCGCAGACCCGGCTTCCGGGCCGCGGGGTCTGGCGCCGCCGCCTGGGTCGGGTGTCGCCGCAGCTAGGTCCGCCACAAAGAACTATGTCCATTTTGATCACCTGACAACTAAGGACCAGTCAACGGGCAAGATGGGCGGGGACCATCGCGTGCATGCTCGGCACGACAGTTCAGCGATGCCCCTCGGCTCGCCTACCCTGTTTTCGCCGCCGGCGTCCGCCTGAGCGGCGAAGAACCCTCACGGTGAGAGAATTAGTACGCTACGTTCCCGGATACAAGCCCACAGCCGTATAGCCCCCCGTCGTTAATCTCGCGTTCCGCATCGATCATTGCTCGCGGTTTCCGCGGCGGCCTGTCCTCCGCCGCTTCACGATCGAACGCTAAGGAACCTGCCCTGGTTCCGTCCAGTCTGTGTACCAATCAACTGGATGTCCACACCTGGACATGCTCTTGCCCTAACTTCTCTTGCCCGCGCGCCGTCTCAGAGGTTTCATTGCGCGGCCGCGCCCGAGCATTGATCACCCCACCCGATGATCTTCAATCGCCGTTCGGGCCACATTTTGTGAATGCCACCTCACGTTATGAAATGAGCTCTGACCGGCTCGTCTTTCCAGCTCGGAGCCGATCGGATTTCCGGCGTTGACATCCGTCGCCGGATGATGTCACGCTGATTCCGGCGGCAGAGCTGTGCACTCGGCCGAGACGGCACCGAGAACCTCTCCCGCCCCGCACGGTCTCACTCCGTGATCGCGATCTCCCTCCTCTTCCGCGGGTCCGTCCCGGCCCGGCGTCCCCTCGACCATCGAGCGGAGCGCCCGCCCGGGATCGTGCCCATCTCGCCGACGCCCACGGTGGCCGCACAGGGCCCATCCATGTCGCTTCGGCGCGAGGCGGAGGAGACCTGGGAGGCAGGAGAGCCGGGAGAGGGTCCGGAGGCTTTGACAGTCCGCTCATTCGAGGAGTTGGCGACGTTGCCCACCCAGGGACAGACCGAGGACGACCTCGCGCCGGACGGCCGGCTGGACGAACTGCGCGCCCTCAAGGAGACCGTGCGCCGCGGGGCCGACCCCGAGGCCACCCGGCGCCAGCACCGCAAGGGCAAGCTCACCGCGCGCGAACGCGTCGCGCTGCTGCTCGACGAGGGCAGCTTCACCGAGGTCGAGGGGCTGCGCAGGCACCGCGCGACCGGTTTCGGGATGGAGCGGCGCAGGCCGCACTCCGACGGTGTCATCACCGGCTGGGGCACGGTCTTCGGCCGCACCGTCTTCGTCTACGCGCACGACTTCCGGATCTTCGGCGGCGCGCTCGGCGAGGCGCACGCCGAGAAGATCCACAAGGTGATGGACATGGCGCTGGCGGCGGGCGCCCCGCTGGTCGGCCTCAACGACGGCGCGGGCGCCCGGATCCAGGAGGGCGTGACCGCGCTCGCCGGATACGGCGGCATCTTCACCCGCAACGTCCGGGCGTCCGGGGTGATCCCGCAGATCAGCGTCATGCTCGGGCCGTGCGCGGGCGGCGCGGCCTACTCCCCCGCGCTCACCGACTTCGTGTTCATGGTGCGCGGCGTGTCCCGGATGTTCCTCACCGGGCCGGACGTCGTCCAGTCCGTCACCGGCGAGGAGGTCTCGCAGGAGACGCTCGGCGGCGCCGACATGCACGCGACGACGTCGGGGCTGTGCCACTTCGTGCACGACGACGAGGAGAGCTGCCTCGCCGACGTCCGCTACCTGATCTCGC
The DNA here is from genome assembly GCF_022751215.1 of Actinomadura terrae. Lineage (GTDB taxonomy): Bacteria > Actinomycetota > Actinomycetes > Streptosporangiales > Streptosporangiaceae > Spirillospora > Spirillospora terrae. The sequence continues at coordinate 393,740 of NZ_JAICDG010000005.1, forward strand.
TGCTGCCCGCCAACAACCGGGAGACCGCGCCGGTGCGCGTCACCCGCGACCCGGCCGACCGCCGCACCGACGCGCTCGAACGGCTGGTGCCGGCCGAGCCCCACCGGTCCTACGACGTGCGCGACGTCCTGGCGGAGATCCTCGACCTCGGCGAGTACATCGAGGTCCAGGCGCACTGGGCGGCGAACGTGGTCTGCGCGTTCGGCCTGCTGGACGGGCGGACGGTCGGCGTCGTCGCCAACCAGCCCGCCGTCCTCGCCGGGGTGCTGGACCTCGACGCCGGCCAGAAGGCCGCCCGGTTCGTCCGGTTCTGTGATGCCTTCAACATCCCGCTCGTGACGCTGGTCGACGTCCCCGGCTTCCTGCCGGGCGTGGACCAGGAGCACGGCGGGGTGATCCGGCACGGCGCCAAGCTGCTGTACGCGTACTGCGAGGCGACCGTGCCGCGCGTCCAGGTCATCCTGCGCAAGGCCTACGGCGGCGCCTACATCGTCATGGACTCCCGCTCGGTCGGCACCGACCTGTCGCTGGCCTGGCCCGGCAACGAGATCGCGGTGATGGGCGCCGAGGGTGCCGCGGGCGTGATCTTCCGGCGCGAGATCGCCGCCGCGCCGGACCCGGAGGAGGCCAGGAAGCAGAAGATCAAGGAGTACCGGGACGAGCTGATGCACCCCTACTACGCCGCCGAGCGGGGGCTCGTGGACGACATCATCGAGCCGGGCGAGACGCGCGCCGCGCTCTGCGGGGCGTTCCGGATGCTGAGCGCGAAGCACGCCGTCCCGCCCACCCGCAAGCACGGAATCCCGCCCCAATGAGCGCCGTGCTGCGCATTTCCGGGGGAACGCTGGACGCCGCCGAGCTGGCCGGGCTGGTCATGGCGCTCCATCTGGCGCGGCAGGCGTCCGCGTCCTCCGTCGTCGCACCCGGGGGGCGGAGCGTCCTTATACCTCCGCCGTTCGTGCCCCCGCACAGCTGGACGTGCAGGGAGCCCGGCCGTCCCTGACCCTGCTACCCCGATGTTCCCCCGATGCTCCCGATGGTCACCCGCCACCAGTGAAACGCGAGGCCGGGCCTGGCACCAGGTCCGGCCTTCCTCATCCCTTCTTCCTTTCCCAATCAGGGAGGTTTGGTGGACACGCCTGTCATCGTCGTCGGCGCCGGTCCCTCGGGGCTGGTCCTGGCGGCCGAGCTGCGCCTCGGCGGCGCCCCGGTCATCGTCCTGGAGAAGCTGAGAAAGCGCTCCGGGGAGTCGCGGGGGCTCGGATTCACCGCGCGCACGCTGGAGATGTTCGACCAGCGCGGGCTCGTGCCCCGCTTCGGCGAGGTCGAGACGAGCCCGCAGGGCCACTTCGGTGGCATTCCAATGGACTACTCGGTCCTCGCGGACGCCCATTTCGGGGCGCGCGGGATTCCGCAGTCGCGCACCGAGGAGGTACTGGAGGGCTGGGCGACCGGGCTCGGCGCCGACATCCGGCGCGGCGTCGAGGTCGTCGGCCTCACCGACGACGGCGAGGGCGTCGACGTCGAGGCGGTCGGCCCCGACGGCCCGCTGACGCTGCGGTCCCGCTACGTGGTCGCGTGCGACGGCGGGCACAGCACCGTCCGCGGGCTCGCCGGGTTCGAGTTCCCCGGCACCGACTCGACGATCGAGATGTTCCTCGCCGACGTCGGCGGCTGCGTGATCGAGCCGCGCCAGATCGGCGAGAAGGTCCCCGGCGGGATGGTGATGTCGGCGCCGCTCGGCGACGGCTTCGACCGCGTCATCGTCGTCGAGCGCGGCACCCCGCCGCGCCGGCGCACCAGCCCGCCCGACTTCGCCGAGGTCGCGGACGCGTGGCAGCGCCTCACCGGGCAGTCCCTGCACGGCGGCCACGCCCGCTGGGTCAGCTCGTTCGGCGACGCCACCCGACAGGTCACGCGGTACCGCCGGGGGAACGTGCTGATCGCCGGGGACGCGGCCCACACCCACCTCCCGGCGGGCGGCCAGGGCCTCAGCGTCAGCGTCCAGGACGCCTTCAACCTCGGCTGGAAGCTCGCCGCCACCGTCCGCGGCCGCGCCCCCGACGGCCTGCTCGACAGCTACCACGACGAGCGCCACCCGGTCGGGGCGCGGCTGCTCATGAACACCCAGGCGCAGGGGATGCTCTACCTCAGCGGCGTCGAGATGGAACCGCTCCGCACGGTCTTCGGCGAGCTGATGGACGACCCGAACGTCCGGCGGCGGCTGGCCGGGATGGTCAGCGGCCTGGACGTCCGCTACGACGTCGGGCCGGGCGCGCACCCGCTGCTCGGACGCCGCGTCCCCAAGGTCGAACTGCTCGTCGGCGACACCAAGACCAGCACGTTCGAGCTGCTGCACGGCGGCCGCCCGGTGCTGCTGCGGCTGCGCGCCGGCCTGGAACCGGCGGCGGGCCTCGCCGCCGAGGTCGAGGTCGTCGACGCCGAACCGCACGGGCTGCCCGACGGGAGCCCCCTGCACGGCACCGCGGCGCTGCTGGTCCGTCCCGACGGCTACGTCGTCTGGGCCGGCGACGACGGCTCCGAGCTGCGGGACGCCGCGTCCCCCTGGTTCGGTCCACCCCGCTAGTCAGGACCCCCTCGCGAGCGAAGGAGAGATCCGATGCACAGCACCCTCATCGTCGCCCGGATGGCACCCGAGTCCGGGGCGGAGGTCGCGGAGCTGTTCGGCGCGTTCGACAAGACCGAGATGCCCGGGCTGATGGGCACCCGCCGCCGCCAGCTCTTCCACTACAAGGGCCTGTACTTCCACCTCCAGGACTTCGCCGACGACCACGGCGGCGAGGCCATCGAGCAGGCCAAGACCCATCCGCTTTTCGTGCGGGTCAGCGATGACCTCCGCGCGCACATCACCGCCTACGACCCCGCGACCTGGCGCTCGCCGTCCGACGCGATGGCGACGCGCTTCTACCACTGGTCCACCGAATGAGCCGAGGGGGCGACGCCTCGATGAGGCAGCGAGCAGTGATCACGGGAATCGGTGTGACGGCACCGGGCGGCATCGGCGCCAAGGCGTTCTGGAACCTGCTCGCCGAGGGACGCACGGCCACCCGCACGATCAGCTTCTTCGACCCGGCGCCGTTCCGGTCCCGGGTCGCGGCGGAGATCGACTTCGATCCGGGGGCGCACGGCCTCGGGCCGCAGGAGGTCCGCCGGATGGACCGGGGCGCGCAGCTCGCCGTCGTCACCGCCGCCGAGGCGATGGCCGACAGCGGGTTGGAGCGCGATGGCCTCGACCCGCACCGGGTCGGGGTCACGGTCGGGACGGCGGTCGGCGCGACGATGGGCCTCGACCGGGAGTACCGGGTGGTCAGCGACGGCGGCAGGCTCGACCTCGTCGACCACTCCTACGCGGTCCCGCACCTGTACGACTACTTCGTGCCGAGCTCGTTCGCGAAGGAGGTCGCCTGGTCGACCGGGGCGGAGGGCCCGGCGACCGTCGTGTCGACCGGGTGCACGTCCGGGCTGGACGCCGTCGGCCACGCGATCGAGCTGGTCCGCGACGGCGAGGTGGACGTCATGGTCGCGGGGGCGTCCGACGCGCCGATCTCGCCGATCACGGTGGCGTGCTTCGACGCGATCAAGGCGACCACCGCGCGCAACGACGACCCCGAGCACGCGTCGCGGCCGTTCGACGGGTCCCGCAACGGGTTCGTGCTCGGCGAGGGGTCGGCGATGTTCGTCATCGAGAGCCTGGAGCGGGCGCGGCGGCGCGGCGCGCACGTCTACGCCGAGATCGCCGGGTTCGCGACGCGGTGCAACGCCTTCCACATGACGGGCCTGCGCCCGGACGGCCGCGAGATGGCCGAGGCGATCCGGGCGGCGCTGGACGAGGCGCGCACCGACCCGGCCGACGTCGACTATGTGAACGCGCACGGGTCGGGCACCAAGCAGAACGACCGGCACGAGACCGCCGCGTTCAAGCGCAGCCTCGGCGAGCACGCCTACCGGACGCCGGTCAGCTCGATCAAGTCGATGGTCGGGCACTCGCTCGGCGCGATCGGCTCGATCGAGATCGCCGCGTCGGCGCTGGCGATCGAGTACGACCTCGTCCCGCCGACCGCGAACCTGCACACGCCCGACCCCGAGTGCGACCTCGACTACGTCCCGCTCACCGCGCGCGAGCAGCGCACCGACACCGTGCTCACGGTCGGCAGCGGGTTCGGCGGCTTCCAGAGCGCGATGGTGCTGCGGAGCGTCGCATGAGATCGGTGGTGGTGACCGGGACGGGCGTGACCGCGCCGAACGGCCTCGGCAAGGACGACTTCTGGGACGCGACGCGCGCGGGCCGCACCGGCATCGGACCCGTCGGACGGTTCGACGCCACCGGGTACCCGGCGACGCTGGCCGGCGAGGTCCCCGGGTTCGTCGCGGACGACCATCTGCCGAGCCGGCTGATCCCGCAGACCGACCACATGACCCGGCTCGCGCTGGTCGCGGCCGACTGGGCGCTCGCCGACGCGGGCATCGTGCCGTCCGAGTGGCCCGAGTTCGGCATCGGCGTCATGACGGCGAGCTCGTCGGGCGGGTTCGAGTTCGGGCAGGGCGAGCTGAAGAACCTGTGGAGCAAGGGCGGCCAGTACGTCAGCGCGTACCAGTCCTTCGCCTGGTTCTACGCGGTGAACAGCGGCCAGATCTCGATCCGCAACGGGCTGCGCGGGCCCGGCGGCGTCCTCGTGTCCGACCAGGCGGGCGGGCTGGACGCGGTCGCGCAGGCCCGCCGCCAGATCCGCAAGGGCGGCGGCCTGATCCTCGCCGGGGGCGTGGACGGGTCGATCTGCCCGTGGGGGTGGGTGGCGCAGCTCGCGGGCGGGCGGCTCAGCACCGACGCCGACCCGGGGCGGGCCTACCGCCCGTTCGCCGCCGACGCCGCCGGGCACGTCCCCGGCGAGGGCGGCGCCCTGCTGGTGCTGGAGGAGGAGGACGCGGCGCGGGCGCGCGGGGCACGGATCTACGGGCGCGTCGCCGGCTACGGCTCCACCTTCGACCCGCACCCCGACACCGGGCGCGAACCAGGGCTGCGCCGGGCAGCGGAGATCGCGTTACGGGACGCGGCGCTCGCCCCGTCCGGCATCGACGTCGTGTTCGCCGACGCGGCGGCGATCCCCGACCTCGACCGGGTCGAGGCCGAGGCGATCAACGCGCTGTTCGGGCCGGGCGGCGTCCCGGTCACCGCGCCGCAGACCATGACCGGACGCCTCAACTCCGGCGCCGGACCCCTCGCGCTGAGCACCGCGCTCTACGCGATGCGGGATGGGCTGATCCCGCCCACCCTGACCCGCGACCCGTCCCCCGCCTACGGGCTCGACCTCGTCCGCGACGCGCGCGAGGCCGCCGTCGGCACCGCCCTGGTCCTGGCGCGGGGCCAGGGCGGGTTCAACTCGGCGATGGTCCTCACCACCGCCGGGGCGCCCGCCGCCGTACCTGCCTGACCAGGCCGTATGGAAGGAACCACGATGCCCGAATTCACCGTCGAGGACCTCGGCCGCGTGCTGCGCGAAGCCGCCGGCGAGAGCGGGGTGGAGGTCGGCGCCGACGCCCTCGACCTCGACTTCGCCGAGATCGGCTACGACTCCATCGCCCTGCTGGAGGCCGCCGGACGGATCGAGCGGCAGCTCGGCATCCGGCTCGACGACGAGACCGTCGGCGAGGCGACGACGCCGCGCCTGTTCCTGGCGGTCGTCAACCGCCAGGGCTCGGCCGACGCCGCCTGACCCGTCCCCGAACCGCAATGACCCCGAAAGGAACAACGATGCCGACCACCGAGCAGTGCGCCGAGGAGGGCCGCGTCGCCCTCGTCACCGGCGCGACCAGCGGGATCGGGCTCGCCGTCACCCGGCGGCTCGCCGCCGCGGGGTACCGGGTGTACATCTGCGCCCGCACCGCCGAGACCCTGCGGACGACGCTCAAGGAGCTGGCCGAGGAGGGCCTGGCGGTCGACGGGACGCCCTGCGACGTCCGCGACCAGGAGCAGGTCAGGGCGTTCGTCAGCGCGGCCGTCGAGCGGTACGGGCCGGTGCACGTGCTGGTCAACAACGCGGGCCGCAGCGGCGGCGGCGTCACCGCCGAACTGCCCGACGAGCTGTGGCTGGACGTCCTGGACACCAACCTCACCAGCGTCTTCCGCGTCACCCGGGAGGTGCTGACGACCGGCGGGATGCGCGAGCGCGGCCGGGGCCGGATCATCAACATCGCCTCCACCGCGGGCAAGCAGGGCGTGGTGCTCGGCGCGCCGTACTCGGCGTCCAAGCACGGCGTCGTCGGGTTCACCAAGGCCCTCGGCAACGAGCTCGCCCCGCACGGCATCACGGTCAACGCGGTCTGCCCCGGCTACGTCGAGACGCCGATGGCGCAGCGGGTGCGCAGCGGATACGCCGCCGCCTACAGCGTGTCCGAGGACGAGATCCTCACGAGGTTCCAGGCGAAGATCCCGCTCGGCCGCTACTCCACCCCGGACGAGGTCGCCGGCCTCGTCGGCTACCTCGCGACCGACACGGCCGCGTCCATCACCGCGCAGGCGCTCAACGTCTGCGGCGGCCTGGGGAATTTCTGAGACTCGGAACTTCTGAGCAGAGGAGTGGACATATGACTGCCCCATCCGGCCTGCACGAGGTCGAGCACACCGTCACGGTGCGGGCGCCGGCGGCCGAGGTCTACCGGCTCATCGCCGACGTCGGGAACTGGCCGCGGCTGTTCCCGCCGACCGTGCACGTCGAGCGGATCGGCGAGGTGGACGGCGGCGAGCGGATCCAGATCTGGGCGACCGCCAACGGCGAGGCGAAGGGCTGGACGTCGCGGCGCCTGCTGGACCCCGCGGCGCGGCGCATCGGGTTCGCGCAGGAGGTCACGGCGGCGCCGGTCGCGACGATGGGCGGCACCTGGATCGTCGACGAGGTCTCGGGCGAGGAGTGCCTGGTGCGGCTGCTGCACCACTACCGCGCGCTCGACGACGACCCGGACGGCCTGGCCTGGATCGACACCGCCGTCGACCGCAACAGCGACGCCGAACTGGCCGCGCTCAAGGCCAGCGCCGAACTCGGCGGCACCGAGCCCGAGCGGCTGCTGTCCTTCGAGGACTCGCTGCGCGTCGACGGCTCCGCCAAGGACGTGTACGACTTCCTCAACGAGGCCGGGCTGTGGGCCGAGCGGCTCCCGCACGTCGCCCGGGTCGCGCTCACCGAGGACAGGCCGGGCCTCCAGATCCTGGAGATGGACACCCGCACCGCGGACGGCTCGACGCACACGACCAAGTCGGTGCGGGTGTGCTTCCCGCACGAGAAGATCGTCTACAAGCAGGTGACGCTGCCCGCGCTGATGGACCTGCACACCGGCTACTGGCTGCTGGAGGAGGACGGGGACGGCGTCCTCGTCACCTCCCAGCACACGGTCGTGCTGAACACCGGCAGCATCGCGAGGGTGCTCGGCGCGGACGCGGGCGTCCCGGAGGCGGCGCGGTTCGTCCAGGACGCGCTCAGCCGCAACAGCACCGCGACGCTCGGCCACGCCAGGGAATACGCCGAGAGCAGGCGCTGAGGTGGCGGCCGACGCCGCGCGGCAGGTCGTCGTGGTCGGAGCGGGCCCCGCGGGGCTGCTGCTCGCCGGGGCGCTCCGCATCGGCGGGGCCGAGGTGACGGTGCTGGAGCGCCGCACCGAGCGCGCCACCGAGACCCGCGCCACCACGTTGAACGCCCGGACGATGGAGATCTTCGACGAGCTGGGCCTGCTGGACCTGCTCGGCGTCCCGCCCAACGAGCCGATGGGGCACTTCGGCGGGATTCCGCTCGACCTGTCCGGGGTCGACTCCCGCTATCCGGGCCAGTGGAAGGTCCCCCAGACGCGGGTCGAGGAACTGCTGGAGAAATGGGCCGTCGAGCAGGGGGCGCAGGTGCGGCGCGGCGTCGGCGTCCGCTCGGTGCGCGTCCGCTCGAAGTTCGCGGAAGTCGACGGCGAGGGGCTCGACGAGCCGATGCGCGCGGCCTACCTCGTCGGCTGCGACGGCCAGGACAGCACGGTACGGAGCGAGGCGGGGATCGCGTTCCCCGGCACGCCCGCCACCCATGAGCTGCTCGCGGCGGACGTCGCCGGGATCGACATCCCGAACCGGCGGTTCGAGCGGTTCCCGGCGGGGCTGGCCGTCGCGTCCAGGCGGCCGGACGGACTGACCCGCGTGATGGTCCACCGGCACGGCCACCTCGCGCCCCGCCGGATCGGCGCGCCCTCCTTCAGCGAGGTCGCCGCCGCCTGGCGGACGGTGACCGGCGAGGGCATCGGGCACGGCGAGCCCGTCTGGCTGCACGCGTTCGACAACGCCGCGCGGCAGGCCGAGCGGTTCCGGCGCGGCCGGATCCTGCTGGCGGGCGACGCCGCCCACCGGCAGATGCCGGTCGGCGGGCTGCCGATCAACCTCGGCATCCAGGACGCGCACGCGCTCGGCGCGGCCCTGGCCGCCGTCGCCACCGGACGCGGCCCCGAGTCGCTGCTGGACGCCTACCACGACCGGCGGCACGCGGCGGTGCGCAAGGCGCTCAGCACCATGCGCGTCCAGGAGCAGCTGCTGCTCGGCGGCCCCGAGCAGGACCCGCACCGCACCCTGATCGCCGGCCTGATGGCGCACCGGTCGGTCCGGCACGAGCTCGCCGCGTTCGTCAGCGGCCTCGATTCGCAGGAAGAGAACGACGCAGAGGAGAACTGATGTCCAAGACCGTGACGATGAAGAGCCCCGAGAAGAGCGACGGGAAGACCCACCACGTCGACGTGGTGATCCTCGGCTCCGGGCTGGCCGGTTCGGTCACCGCCTCGATCCTCGCGCGCCAGGGCGTCCAGGTCGCGCTGATCGACGCCTCGCAGCACCCCCGCTTCGCGATCGGCGAGTCGATGACCCCGCAGCTGGTCGAGTGGCTGCACATCCTCGCCGAGCGCTACGACGTCCCCGAGATCAAGGGCCTGACCTCGATCACGGCCAGCACCCGCATGATCGGCCCGACGTTCGGCAACAAGGCGCACTTCGGATTCATGCGGCACCACCCGGGCAAGGAGCCCGACCCGCGCGAGTCCACCCAGTTCACGATCCCCAAGATCCTCACCCAGGCGAGCCACATGTTCCGCCAGGACTCCGACTCGTTCATGTTCCACGCCGCCTGCCGGTACGGCAGCGTCACCCGGCAGAACTGGCGCGCCACCGACCTGGACTTCGACGCCGACGGCGTCACGGTCACCGGCAAGAACGGGGAGGTGTTCCGCGCCCGGTACCTGATCGACGCGAGCGGCTTCCGCTCGCCGCTCGCCGAGAAGTTCGGGCTGCGCGAGACGCCCGCCCGGTTCAAGCACCACTCGCGGTCGCTGTTCACGCACTTCGTCGGCGTCCGGCCGTTCGACGAGGTGAGCCGGCACCCGCGTAAGGAGCGCCCGCCGAAATCCTGGCACGAGGGCACGATGCACCACCTCATCGAGCGCGGCTGGTTCTGGATCATCCCGTTCGACAGCTACAAGAAGTCCAAGAACCCGCTGTGCAGCGTCGGCCTCACCATCGATCCGCGCCGCTACCCCAAGCCCGCCGACATGACGCCCGAGGAGGAGTTCGAGTCCTTCCTCGACCAGTATCCGGCGGTCAAGCGGCAGTTCACGGACGCGCACCGGGTCCGCGAGTGGGTCTCGACCGACCGGCTCCAGTACTCCTCGTCCCGGACGATCGGCGACCGCTGGTGCCTGATGTCGCACGCCGCCGGGTTCATCGACCCGCTGTTCTCGCGCGGCCTGTCCAACACCTTCGAGGTCGTGGACGCGCTCGTGCACCGGCTGCTCGGCGCGCTGAAGGACGACGACTTCAGCGAGGAGCGCTTCGCCTACGTCGAGCAGCTCGAACGGGGCCTGCTGCACTTCAACGACGAGCTCGTCAACAGCTCGTTCATCTCGTTCGAGAACTTCGAGCTGTGGAACGCGATGTTCCGGGTCTGGGGCGCGTTCATCACGCCCGGCGTCATGCGGCTCACCCGCGCCCGCATGCTCTACCTCAAGTACGGCAGGGACGAGACCTTCCTCGAACTGGAGGACGCCCCCTACCCCGGCCTGTGGTGGCCCGAGAGCGACAAGTTCAAGAACCTCCTCGAAGGCGCGGCCGAGGCGTGCGAGAAGTACGAGGCCGGCGCGCTGACCGGGAGCGAGGCCGCCGCGATCGTCCACCGGCTCATCCAGACCACCGACATCGTCAACCCCGTGTTCGGCTGGCGGGACCCGGAGCAGCGGCACATCTTCCCCAGCACGTTCATGATCGCGCGGTTCCTGTACTGGGCGTCGGTGCAGGGCCCGCCCGAGATGAAGGAGCTGGGCCGCGAGTTCATGAAGGGCATCCTCAAGAACGGCGTGAAGATGCGGAAGCTGCTCTGACGCCCGACGGTCGACCCGCACCTACACCCCAAACCAAGGGAGAGACATGAAAGCGCCCGACCGTCTGCTGGCGATGAACGCCGCGCACGCGGCCTTCCGCCGCGACCTGGACCGGCTGGCCACCACCGCCGGGCACGCCGACCTCGACGACCCCCGCCGCCGCGCCGCGCTGCTGGCGGGCTGGCGCACGTTCAAGACCCAGATGCGCAAACACCACGAGGGCGAGGACGACCACATCTGGCCGCGCCTGCGCGAGCGGCTCGCCGGCAGCGAGAACGCGCTGTCGGTGCTGGCCGAGATGGACGCCGAGCACGCCCGGCTCGACGTGCTGCTGAAGGCCGTCGACGACGTCCTCGAACCGCCTGGTCAGCGCGGCGCCGGCGGCGGGACGGGGCGGCCCGGGCGGGCGGCGGCCGAGGCCGCCGTCCGCGAGCTGCACGAGGCGCTGTCGGCCCACCTCGCCCACGAGGAGCGGGACGCGCTGCCGCTGATCGCCATGGCCCTCAGCGACGCCGAATGGGACGATGTCATGGACGCGATCCGGGCCTCGGCCGACCTCGCCTTCGTCGCCGAGTACCTGCCGTGGCTGGCCGACGGGGCGACGGGCGAGGAGCTGGAGCGCATCGAGACGATCGTGCCCCCGCCGTTCCGGGCGGTCTACCGCCAGGAGTGGAGACCCGACTACGCCCGGACCGCCCGCTGGTGAGGAAGGCCTCCGATGCTCGATTCCATGGCTCCGCCGGCCGACACCAGGATCGCGGTCATGTTCGCCGGGGTGGCGGTGGTCCTGCTCACCGGGGCCCTGTTCGGCCGGATCGCGAAAACCGTCCGCCAGCCGCTCGTCATCGGCGAGATCACGGCCGGCATCGTGCTCGGCCCGAGTCTCCTCGGCCAATTCCCGGGTAATCCGACCGGAGAACTCTTCCCCCGGGACGTGCGGCCGCTGCTGTCGGCGGTCGCGCAGATCGGCGTGATCCTGTTCATGTTCTCCGTCGGGTGGGAGTTCGAGAAGCGGCTCATCCGCAGGCACCTCACCGCGGCGGCGGGCGTCTCGCTGATGTCGGTCGCGCTGGCCTTCGGGCTCGGCGTGGCCGCCGCCGCGGTGCTGTACCCGCGGCACGACACGGTGGACGGGCACCACGTCTCCGCGCTCGCGTTCTCGGTGTTCCTCGGCGCCGCGATGTCGGTCACCGCCTTCCCGGTACTGGCCCGCATCCTCAGCGACCACCGGATGGCCGGGACGCGGATCGGAACGCTGGCGATGGCCAGCGCCGCCGTCGACGACGTGCTCGCCTGGTGCATGCTCGCCTACGTGTCGGCGCTGGTCACCTCGGACGGCGACCCGACGGAGCTCGGCACGATCGCGCTGCGCTCCGCGATCTACCTCGCGCTGATGTTCCTGGCCGTCCGGCCGCTGCTCGGCAGGCTGGTGGCACGGCTCGCCGGGGCCGCGCAGTGGCGGCCGCTGCTCGCGGTGCTGTGCGCGGGGGCGATGCTGTCGGCCTGGGCGACGACCTGGATCGGCATCCACGCCATCTTCGGGGCGTTCCTGTTCGGGTTCGTCACGCCGCGCGAGCCGGTGGAGCCGCTGGTCGAGCACGTCCGGCGGCCGCTGGAGCACCTCAGCCTGATCCTGCTGCCGGTGTTCTTCATCGTCACCGGCCTCGGCGTCGACATCGGCGGGCTGCACGGCGCGCAGTACCTGGAGCTCGCGCTGATCGTCCTGGTGGCGTGCACCGGCAAGATCGTGGGGGCCGCCGCGCCCGCGCGGCTGGCGGGGATGAGCTGGCGGGAGACCGGGACGCTCGGGCTGCTGATGAACACCCGCGGGCTGACCGAGCTGATCATCCTCAACGCGGCCGTCGGGCTCGGCGTCCTGGACGGCCAGATGTTCACGATGATGGTGCTGATGGCGCTGGCCACGACCGCGCTGGCGGGTCCGCTGCTGCCGCGGGGCGAGTCCCTGCGGCGGCTCCAGGAGCGTCCCGCCGACCTGGTCGCGGCCTAGGCGACCGGCGGGCCCCGCCCGTTCAGCCGGTCCGGTCAGCCGGTCCGGTCAGCCGGTCCGTTCGGCTGATCCGTTCCGGCGGGGGCGGGCCGGGGCCTTCGAGCGCTTGTGCGCCTCGCGGAGCACGGTGACGTGGGCGCGCATGATGCCGGAGACCGTCCGCAGGTAGTCGAGGATGACGTCGCGCTCGGCGGGGCCGAGGGCCAGCCGGAGGCCCTCGTAGGTCTCGTCGAGCGGCTCGAACAGCCGGTACAGCTCGGCGATCTTCTCCGGGACGGGCCGGATCAGCTGCCGGCGGCGGTCCCTCGGGTCGCGCTCGCGGCGGACGAACCCGGCCGCCTCCAGCCGGTCGACGACCCCGGTGATCGCGCCGGTCGTCAGCCCGGTCAGCTCGGCGAGCCGGCCGGAGGTGACCGGCTCGTCCTGGCCGGCCTCGGTGACGTGCCACAGGCAGAACGAGTCGCTCGGGCTCATGCCCATGAGGGCCGCGCCCGCGGAGTTGAGCGCCACCGCCGCGAGTGCGACCTCCTGGGTGGCGGCCATCAGCCGGCGGATGTCCCCGTGCGGGTCCGTCGTCATCCTTGACACCTCAAAACCGGTTTCCTTAGCATCTATATAGTTCAGTAGCTTATCGATTAAGGGCTCGGATGAGCCCCTCAACTAAGGTAACTGGAGGCTCCTCGTGGTCCAGGACGTGCACAGCCGGCCCGACCCGCCGGGCCCTCCCGCCGACTGGGAGGACCTGGACCCCCGGCGGTGGCTCGGCCTCTCGCTCGTACTGGTCGCCGGATTCATGGACCTGCTGGACGCCACGATCGTCAACGTGGCGATCCCCAGCATCCAGCGCGACCTCGACGCCCAGTACGCCTCGATCGAATGGATGGTGTCGGCCTACCTGCTGGCCTTCGCCTCGGTCCTCATCACCGGCGGCCGGCTCGGCGACATCGTCGGCCGCAAACGCGTGTTCCTGATCGGCGTCCTCGGCTTCACGGTCGCGTCCGCCCTGTGCGGTATCGCGCCGACGCCGGCGGTGCTGATCGGCTCGCGGTTCCTCCAGGGCGCCATGGCGGCGCTGATGGTCCCGCAGATCCTCGCCATCATCCACGTCACGTTCCCGCCCGAGGAGCGCGGCAAGGTGTTCGGGCTGTTCGGGGGCATCATCGGCTCCGCCGCGGTGGCCGGGCCGATCCTCGGCGGCGTCCTGGTGGAGGCGAACCTGTGGGACCTGCAATGGCGTCCCATCTTCCTCGTGAACATTCCGGTCGGGCTGATCGTTTCGATCCTGGCATGGCGGGTGCTGCGCGAGTCCAGGTCCCCCACGGCCGCGAAGCTCGACCTGCTCGGCGTCGTGCTGGTCACGGCGGCGGTGCTGCTGGTCATCTACCCGCTGACCGAGGGCCGCGCCAACGGCTGGCCGCTGTGGGGCTACCTGATGATGCTCAGCGCGATCCCCGTGCTCGCGGTGTTCGTCGTCTACGAGCGGCGCCGCACCGCGACGGTCGGCTCCCCGCTGGTGGTGCTGCGCCTGTTCAAGGCCCGCGCCTTCGACGGCGGCCTGCTGGTCTGGCTGCTGTTCCAGGTCGCGCTCGGCGCGTTCTTCTTCGTCTGGACGCTCTACATGCAGTTCGGCCTCGGCTGGACGGCACTGCACGCCGGCCTGACCGCGGTCTCGTTCGCGCTGGGCGCCGCGCCCGCCGCGGGCATCTCCATCCAGGTCCTCACGCCCAAGTTCGGGCGCAAGGTCGTCATGGCCGGGGCGCTGCTCAACGCGGCCGGGTTCGGCGGCTACATCTGGGCGATCCACCACTTCGGCACCGACATCACCTCCTGGGAGATGGTGGCCCCGCTCGTGGTGTCGGGCTTCGGCTTCGGCCTCGTGGTCGCGCCGATCACCGACATCGTCCTGTCCGGGGTCCCGACCCGGGACGCCGGGTCGGCGTCCGGCCTGTTCAACACCACCCAGCAGCTCGGCGCGGCGCTCGGCATCGCGCTCGTCGGCGTGCTCATGTTCCACCTGATCGCCCAGGAGGCGGACGGCAGCGTCGACAAGGTCGAGCCGAGGCTGCGGGCCGACCTGGCGGCCGTCCAGATCACCGGGCGCAACCAGGACGACCTGATCCAGGGCTTCCGCACCTGCGTGACCGACCGGGCGAACGCCACCGACCCGAGCGCCACGCCGGAAAGCTGCCGGCGGCCGGTCATGGGCGCGCCGAACCCGCAGGCCGCCCGGCAGGTCGCCAAGATTCTCACCGACAACGGCACGGAGGCCAACGCCAAGGACTTCTCCAGCTCGTTCTCGATGGGGCTCTGGTACCTGATCGGCGCGCTGGTCATCTGCTTCCTCGGGATGTTCACGCTGCCGCGCCGCGCGACCTACGACTCGACCCTGGCGGACATCGAATGATGACCAGACCACTGCACCTGGACGACGTCACCCCCGTCCGCTGGGGCGGGCAGGAGGCCGCGCGGTTCCTGCTGCGCGGCACCGAGACCGCCGGGCGGTTCTCCCTCTACGAGGTCAGCCTCCCGGCGAACGAGGGGTCGATCGTCCACACGCACGAGCACATGGACGAGACGTTCTTCGTCCTCGAAGGCCAGATCACCGTCCGGCTGGGCGACGAGGAGTTCGTCCTGCGCCCGGGCACGGTGCTGTTCTGCCCGCGCGCGATCCCGCACGCGTTCCGCAACAGCGGGACGACGACCAGCAAGATCCTCTGCGTCACCACCCCGGGGGGCATCGAAGACTTCTTCGAGGAGCTCTCCGACCTGATGTCGGGCGCGGCGCCGCCCGAGTGGCCGCGGATGCGCGAGCTCGCGGCCCGCCACGGCATCATCGCCCACCCACCCGCGACATCCTCACCTGGGGAGAGGACATGACCACTCACAGCGTCAGTTCCCGGTACGTCGACAACGAGCGGCTCATCGCGCTCAACGCCTCCCACGCGGCCTTCCGGCGCGACCTGGCCAAGATGGCGCGCGTGGCCACGGTCGCCAACTTTCGCGATCCGGCGCACCGCAGGTCGATCCTCAACGGGTGGGCCGTCTTCAAGAACCAGCTGGAGCAGCACCACTCGCACGAGGACAGGTTCCTCTGGCCGAGCCTGCGGCGGAACATGGCGGGCAGCGACGCGGCGATGTCCGTCCTGGACGACATGGACGCCGAGCACGCGATCATCGACCCGCTGCTGCGCTCGGTCGACTACGCCTTCGACCACCACGACACCGCCGACCTGCCCGGCGTGCTGGACGAGCTGAACACCAAGGTCAGCCACCACCTCACCCACGAGGAGCAGGACGCGATCCCGATGATCGTCGAGGCGATCCCCGAGAAGGAGTGGAAGAAGATCGTCTCGGGCATCACGCGGGCGTCGATGTCGGGCGCGCCGGAGTTCATGCCGTGGGTCACCGAGGGCGCGACCGACGGCGAGGTCAAGCGGGTGCTGAGCATGCTGCCCCCGCCCGCGCGCCTGATCTACCGGCGCGTCTGGGTGCCCCGCTACCGCAAGGTCAGCCGCTGGTAGTCCGCCCGCTCCGCCCTAACGATCCTCGGTCCGGCACGTCCGGGCCGGGGATCGTTTCCGTCCATGGAGGTTGATGTGTCCGTGATCGACCCGAAGACCCTGCGGAACGTCTGCGGGCTGTTCGTCACCGGCGTCACCGTCATCACCACCGAGGAGCAGGGGAAGCCGACCGGCACCACGGTCAACTCCTTCACCTCGGTCTCCCTCGATCCCCCGCTCGTCCTGTTCTGCCTGCACAAGGATTCGCGGCTCACGCCCGCGCTGGCGCGCTCGCGCCGGTTCGGCGTGAACTTCCTCGCCGGCCGGCAGGAGCGCCTCGCGTGGGCGTTCGCCGGCCGCGATCCCGACGCGCTGGCGTCGGCCGTCCACCACACCACCGAGACCGGCGTGCCGGTGCTCGGCGAGGCGCTGGCGTTCCTCGCCTGCCGGGTGGTGAACGAGTACGACGGCGGCGACCACACCATCTATCTCGGGGAGGTCGCCGAACTCGGCGGCTCCCGCCACGGCGCGGAGCCGCTGGTCTTCTTCCGGGGCTCCATGGGGGTCCTGGAGGAGCAGCTGCTCGGCATCCACCCCATCCTGGACGGGTGAGACCATGACGGTCAGTCGCAGAACCTTCCTCGGCGCCGGAGCGGGCGCCCTCGCGTCGCCCCTCGTGGTGGGCTCACCGAGCCCGGCCCGGGCGCGGACCACGCCGTGGGACGCGCTCGCCTCCCGGTTGCGCGGTACCCTCGTCCGGCCCGGCGACGCGGCCTACGAGCAGGCCAAACAGCTCGACCTCGGGCAGTTCGACGCGGCGCGCCCGGAGGCGGTCGCCTACTGCGCGAGCCCGGTCGACGTGTCGCTGTGCCTGCGCTTCGCGCAGGACCACGGCGTCGTGCCGACCCCGCGCAGCGGCGGCCACAGCCTCGGCGGGTACTCCACGTCCCAGGGCCTGATCGTGGACGTCTCGCGGCTCGACGCCGTCGCCCCGGGGGACGGCACGGTCCGGTTCGGCGCGGGCGCGCAGAACATCGACCTGCTCACCGGGCTCGCCCCGCACGGGCGGGCGGTCGTCGGCGGCGCGCACGCGACGGTCGCGGCGGGCGGGTTCGTCCAGGGCGGCGGGGTCGGCTTCCTGACCCGGCGGCTCGGCATGGCCTGCGACGCGCTGACCTCGGCCGAGGTCGTGCTCGCCGACGGGCGCGCCGTCACCGCGTCCCGGCGGCGGCATCCCGATCTGTTCTGGGCGCTGCGCGGCGGCGGTGGCGGCAACTTCGGCGTGGTCACCTCCTACACCGCGACCACCGCGGAGGTCGAGACGGTCGCGGCGGCCGCCCTCGCGTGGCGCTTCGACGACGCCGCCGACCTGCTCGACGGCTACACCCGCTGGCTGGTGGACGCGCCGCACTCGATCGGCGGCATCGTCCTCGTGTTCCTGCCGGACGCGGCGCCCGGCACCCCACCGGTCGTGGCGCAGCAGTTCGTCGGCACGGACGGCCCCGAGCGGCTCACCGCCGAGGTGAACCGGATGCTGTCGCTCGTCGGCAAGGCCCCGCTGTCGACCCGCGTGGACGTGCTGCCGTACCGAGACCTGATGATGAACGTCTACGGCTGCGCGAGCTACACCACCGACCAGTGCCGCCGCGTCGGCAGCCGGCCGGACGCCCGGCTGCCGCGCACGCCGTTCGGCCTGGCCCGCAGCCGCCTGTTCGAGGGGCCCGTCCCGCGCGCCGCCTGGGACGAGGCGCTCGCCGTGTTCGACACCGCGCGCGTCCCCGGGCAGCGCCACCAGATGGAGGTGCTCGCGCTCGGCGGCGCCGCGAACGCCCCGGGACGGACCGACACGGCCTACGTCCACCGCGACAGCCTCTTCAACATCCAGTACGTGGCGCCCGTGTTCCGGCCCACCGACGAGGGACGCGCCGCCGCCCGCGCCTGGGTGGACGCCGGATTCCAGGCGATCGACCCCTACTCCGGCCGCGAGTCCTACCAGAACTTCATCGACCCGGCCCTGCCCGGCTGGCAGCGCGCCTACTACGCCGAGAACCACCCGCGGCTGCGCCGGATCAAGCACGCCTACGACCCGCACGGCGTGTTCCGCTTCGCCCAGGGCATCCGCTGACCCCGGCGCCTGGACAACGCCCCGTACCCCCGGACTGATGAGAGGTATCCCCCCATGTCGATCCAACGACGGCTCGCGAGATTCAACAAGATCGTCGCCAACCGCGTCATCGGCCGTCCGATGGCGCGCATGCCCGGGTTCGGCGCGCTGTTCCACACCGGCCGCAGGTCCGGACGGCTCTACCGCATCCCGGTCAAGGTGTTCCGGCGCGGCGGCGTCTACGTGCTGCCGATGCCGTACGGGCCCGACTGCGACTGGGCGCGCAACGTCCTCGCCGCGGGCGGCTGCGAGCTGCGCACGAGCGGGCGGCGGGTGAAGCTCGCCGACCCGCAGGTGATCGTCGACAAGCGGCAGCACGACATCCCGGCCCATATCCGGTTCGTCCTGCTGCGGCTTGGCATCACCCACTTCATGGTGCTCAACCCCGTCTGAGGAAGCCTTCGCCGAGAGGAGATGCCGTGCGCAGGATACTGATCGCCAACCGCGGCGAGATCGCGGTCCGCATCGCCCGCGCCTGCCGCGACGCCGGGCTGACCAGTGTGGCCGTCTACGCCGAGCCCGACCTGGACGCGCTGCACGTCCAGGTCGCCGACGAGGCGTACGCGCTGGGCGGCGCGACCGCGGCGGACTCCTACCTGGACATCGGCGGGGTCCTCGAAGCGGCGAAGCGGGCGGGCGCGGACGCCGTCCATCCCGGCTACGGGTTCCTGGCCGAGAACGCCTGCTTCGCGCGGGCGGTCCAGGACTCGGGGCTGACGTGGATCGGCCCGCCCCCGGAAGCGATCAACGCGCTCGGCGACAAGGTCAGGGCGCGCCGCCTCGCGCAGGAGGTCGGCGCGCCGCTGGTCGCGGGGACGGACGGGCCGGTGTCCGGCGCCGGGGAGGTCGAGGCGTTCGCCCGCGCGCACGGGCTGCCGGTCGCGATCAAGGCGGCCTACGGCGGCGGCGGGCGCGGTCTGAAGGTCGCGCGGACGATGGACGAGGTCGCCGAGCTGTACGAGTCGGCCGTCCGTGAGGCCGTCGCCGCGTTCGGCCGCGGCGACTGCTTCGTCGAGCGCTACCTCGACCGGCCGCGCCACGTCGAGACGCAGTGCGTGGCGGACGCGCACGGCAACGTGGTCGTCGCGTCCACCCGCGACTGCTCGCTGCAACGCCGCCACCAGAAGCTCGTCGAGGAGGCCCCCGCGCCGTTCCTCACCGCCGAGCAGGACGCGCTGCTGCGCGAATCGTCGAAGGCGCTGCTGCGCGCGGCCGGGTATGTGGGCGTCGGGACCTGCGAGTTCCTCGTGGCGCAGGACGGCACGATCTCGTTCCTGGAGGTCAACACCCGGTTGCAGGTCGAGCACCCGGTGACCGAGGAGGTCGCGGGCCTCGACCTCGTCCGGGAGATGTTCCGCGTCGCGGCCGGGGAGCCGCTCGGCTACGACGACCCGCCGGCGCGCGGCCACTCGATCGAGTTCCGGATCAACGCCGAGGACGCGGGCCGGGGATTCCTGCCCGCCGCCGGGACGCTCGCGCGGTGGGAGCCGCCGTCGGGGCCGGGCGTCCGGCTGGACTCGGGGTACACGTGCGGGCAGACCGTTCCGCAGGTGTTCGACTCACTGATCGCGAAGCTGGTCGTCACCGGCGCCACCCGCCGCCAGGCGGTCGAGCGCGCCCGCCGCGCGCTGGCCGAGTTCGCCGTCGAGGGCATGCCGACCGTGCTGCCGTTCCACCGGGCGGTGCTGGACGACCCGGCGTTCGTCCCGTCCGACGACGAGGCGCCGTTCACCGTCCACACCCGGTGGATCGAGACCAAGTTCGACAACCGGATCCCGCCGTGGGAGCCGGACGCGGCGCCCGACCCGGACACCGGTGAGCGCGAGCGGGAGCGGATGACCGTCGAGGTCGACGGCAGGCGCGTCGAGCTGGTGTTCCCGCCCGGGTTCGGCGCCCCGGCGCCGGGCGTCCCGGCGCTCAACGCCGCTGCCCCGGTGCGGCGGCGGCCCGGGAGGGAGCGCGGCGCCCGGACGTCCGGCGACGCGCTCGTCTCCCCCATGCAGGGCACGATCGCCAAGATCGTCGCGGGGGACGGCGCGACCGTCGCGGCGGGCGACACCGTCCTGGTGCTGGAGGCCATGAAGATGGAGCAGCCCCTCGCCGCGCACAAGGCCGGGACGGTGACGTCGCTGTCCGCCGAGGTCGGCCAGACCGTGACGTCGGGGGCCGTGCTCTGCACGATCGAGGGCTGAACTCAGCTCGGGCGCTCGGCGGCGTGGTCGGGGGTGTCGGCGCTCCAGCTCGTCAGGAAGTTGAGCGCCTCCGCCGACGCCGTCCCGGCCTCGGCGGTGTAGGTGACGAGCACCTGGTCGGGGTCGCCCGGCAGCTTCAGCGTCTCGAAGTCGAGCACGAGGTCGCCCGCGACCGGGTGCCGCAGGTGCTTGCGGCCGTGCGCCTTGTCGTGCACGTCGTGGTTCGCCCACCAGTGCCGGAAGTCCGCGCTCTTCACCGACAGCTCGCCGACCAGCGCGGCCAGCTCCGGGTCGTTCGGATGGTTGCCCGCTTGCAGGCGCAGGTAGGACACGGTCTCGCGGGCCTTGACCGTCCAGTCGTCGAACAGGTCGCGGATCTCCTGCTCCAGGAAGATCATGCGGCCCCAGTTGCGCAGCGCGGGCGGCCGCGCGGCGAAGTCGGTGAACAGCACGCACGCGAGCCGGTTCCAGGCGAGCACGTCCACCCGCCGCCCCACCACGTACGCGGGGACGTTCACGCTCATGTCGAGCAGCCGCTGCAACCCCGGCCGCACCCGCTCCGGCCGGGGCGGCCGCCGCCGCGCCGGCACGGGCTTGGCGATGTTGCGCAGGTAGGCCTGCTCGTCCTCGTTCAGCCGCAGCGCCTGCGCGACGGCGTCGAGCACGGCGGCCGAGGCGTTGCGGGCCCGGCCCTGTTCGAGCCGGACGTAGTAGTCCACGCTGACGCCCGCGAGCTGCGCCAGCTCCTCCCTGCGCAGGCCGGGCACCCGCCGTTTGCCGAGGGCCGGCAGCCCGACGTCCTCCGGGCTCAGGCGGGCGCGCCTGGACCTCAGGAACTCCCCGAGTTCGGTTCGCTGGTCCATGGTTCCAGTGTCACCCCTTTCCCCTTCTGGTGCCTGTGCCTGGTAGACCTAGGTAACAGAGTCCTAGGGACGTCAGGACACTGGGCAGCATCCCGCCTAAGGAGCATGATTCGAGCATGCACCGGCGGGATGATGATGAACGGCACCGATCCCGGCGGTGCCCCCCGCGCCGGAACGGGCGACGCAGACGCTGTGCGGGGTGTCGGCCTCTCCCCGGCATCCCGCACAGCCTTTTCATCGGTACAACCTGTCCTTTCGTACCGCTCAGCGCGCCTTCTTCGGGGCGTCGACCGCCGCCGTCAGCACGCCCGAGCAGCGGCCTAGGTACTCGATCAGCTGATCCGCCTCCCTGGGCTCGAACTCCGCGCTCAACCTCGACTCGATCGTGACCGCGGCGGCGTCCGCCTCGGCCAGCAACGATCTCGCCTTCCTCGTCAACCGGACCTCAAGGATGTGGCTGTGGATCGGGTGCGGCGTCCGCTCCACCAGCCTCCGTGATTCGAGCGTCGCGAGGACGGACGACATCGTCTGCGGTGTGACCAGGCAACGTCGTGCCAGCGCCGCCCCGGACAGGCCGGGCTCGTGGGAGAGGACGAGAAGCACCGTGTACTGCGGGACGTTCAGTCCGAACGGCCGCAGGGCCACGGTCTTCGCGGCGATGAGCTCCTGCTCGACCCGTTTCAGATGATGGCCGAGCCGCTGCTCGATCGGAAGTGCACTCATTGTGCCATCATAGACCAGATACTATTAAGGTGTCTGATTCCATTTCGAGGGTTGACCACTATCAGCCGTGGTAGTCGCCCCGGACGTGACCGCGGCCGGGGCCGCCGCTCCGAGCGTCGCACGCAGTTCCTCCCTCAGCCGGTCGAGGTCCCCGTCGTGGCCGTGCGCCGCGAGATGCCCGTCCGGCCGGACGAGGTGGTAGGACGGCCGCGCGCACGCCCACCCCCGCGCTCCCGGCGTCTCGGTGACGCGCACCTGCGGCCACCCCGCCACGGCCTCCTCCAGCGCGCCGCGCCACGTCTCGTCGCCGCGCGCGGTCGCGACCAGCGTCCACCCCGGGGCGGTCTCGCTCGCGCCCTCGCGCGGGAACACTCCCCCGATGCGCAGGCCCCCGCCCGGCAGGCGGCCGCGCGACAGGCGGCAGCCGGTCCGGTCGGCGGGCTCCTGGGTCTCGCGCGCCTGCGGGTAGGCGAGCCGGCGCCCGGCCATCACCGGGACGTAGTGCCGCGCCATCACCCCCGACCGGTCGAGCAGGCGGAACGCCGCGTCGCGGGCGGCGACCTGGAGCGGGTGCTTGAGCATCCACCCGCGCGTCTGGATGTCGGTCTCCCGGACGACGCGCCGCGCGACCGCCTTGCGCTCGGGCTCGTAGCTCGCGAGCAGCTCCCCCGGAGCCTCTTCACGCAGCACCGCCGCGATCTTCCACGCGAGGTTGTGCGCGTCCTGGAGCCCGGTGTTGAGCCCCTGCCCGCCCGCCGGGCTGTGCACGTGCGCGGCGTCGCCCGCGAGGAACACGCGGCCGAGCTGGAAGTCGGTCGCGTGCCGCCGGTGCACGCGGAAGACCGCCTCCCACACCGGATCGACCAGCCGCACGCCCCGCGGTCCCTGCTCGTCGACGACGCGTTGCAGCAGCGGCACGCTGACCTGCTGCCCCGGCGGCAGGCTGGTGAAGAACCGGTACACGCCCTTCGGCAGCGCGACGACGACCAGCGCCCCGGCGGGCGACTGGTAGTACAGCGCGCGGTCCGGCGGCAGCTCCCCCTCGATGTGCGCGTCGACCAGCGCGAACGCGGTCTCGTAGGTGGCGCCGGTGAAGGCGGTGCCGAGCTGCGCCCGGACGGCGCTGCCCGCGCCGTCCGCGCCGATGACGAACCGGTGCCGGGCGCGCTCGACCCGCCCGTCCCCGGAGTGTTCGAGGATCGAGGTCACCGAGCCGCCCTCGGCGATGCGGCCCGAGTAGTCGAGGCCGTCGAAGGCGAGCAGCCGCACGCCGCGCTCGATCGTCCCGCCGAGCGCGTGCAGGGCGCCGGTCAGCACCCGCTCGGTCTCGCTCTGCGGAAGGCAGAGCGGGGCGAGCGCGGGCGGGAAGTCGAACGTCGCAAGCGGCCGTCCGGCGGAGTAGTAGTCGAAGGCGTTGATCAGCAGGCCCGCCTCGTGGGCGGCGTCGAGCGCGCCGAGATCCTCCAGGAGGTCCAGGCTGCGCGGCCACAGCAGCAGCGCCTTCGGAAAGGGCGAGGGGGCGGGCGCCCGGTCGATCAGCCGCACACCGACGCCGCGCCGCAGCAGTTCGCAGGCGGCCATCAGCCCGGTCGGCCCCGCGCCGACGATCAGCACCTCCCCCGGCTCCTCCGCCGGTTCGGCACCGCCGCCCGCGGCAGTGGTGGGTTTCGTGTCGGAACTCAAGAGGTCAAACCTCCCCGTACGGTCCGTCTTCCCGATGTCCGGAACTTTATCGGCATTCGGTGCCAGATAGCCATAAGACATCGAATGTAGCAATCGGTCCGGCGGCGCCGCTCCCGGAAGGGTGGTCACGCCAGACCTAGGTAACCCGGACCCAGGAAAGACAGAACCCTGGGCACCCGCCGCCGCTCCCCACACGATGGAGAAGACCGGGCACCATCGCGCCGAGGGGGAGGCAGGCGATGAATTCCAAGATCAGTGTCGTGGGCGCGATCGGCGCGTCGCTGTGCGCCCTCGCCGTCGTCATCGCGAGCTGCGCCGGGTCGCCCGACGGCACCGGCGCGCACGCGCACGGGACGGCCGGCGGCGCGATCACCCTCGGCCCCGAGGGGGCGGGCGACTCCGGGACACCGGCCGGCGCGGCGGGCGCACCGGTGTTCCGGCTCGCCGCGCGGAGCGACGGGTCGCACGCCTTCGACCACAACCGGCACACCGCGTCCGGCGACCGGATCGTGCTGCTCTTCCGCAACGACTCGGGCATCCCGCACGACATGGTGATCGAGCGGGACGGCCGGGTCGCCGGCCGCACCCGCGTGATCACCAAGGGCGAGACCCAGGCGCTGGTCACCGGGCTCACCCCCGGCCGCTACGCGTTCTACTGCTCGGTCGGCGGGCACCGGAGCGACGGCATGGAGGGCGTCCTGGAGATGACCGGCTGACCCGCCCTCCCTCACCCCGCCGCGCCACCGCCCCGACCCGGACCGCATCGAGAAGGAGACCGACGTGTCCAGGACCATCTCCCCCGGCGCCGCGCTCGCCGCCGCGTTGCTCGCCGTCTCGCTGACCACCACGGCCTGTTCGAGCGACGAGGACGATCCCAAGGCAGCCCCCCCGTCTGCCGGGACCACGTCGGCCGCCCCGCAGGCGGCCGTGTCCTCGTCGGCCGTGCCCTCGGCGCCCTCCGCCGAGGGCACGGCCCCCGGGGTGGTCGGCACCTGGGCCAGCGCCGACGGCAGCCTGCGCCTCGTCCTCAACAAGGACGGCACATTCGTCGAGGACTACAACGGCCAGAAGGCCGCCTACTCCGGCAAGTACACCGTCAGCGGATCGACGCTGACGCTCAACGACAAGACGGGCGTCACCGCGAACGGGACGGTCACGACAGGATCGATCTCGCTCAGCGGATCGACGCTCACCAAGAAGGGATGAACGAGACCGTGCAGCAGAGGACTCTCGGATCGACGGGCCTGACCGTGGGGGCCATCGGCCTCGGATGCATGGGGATGAGCTTCGCCTACAGCCCCGGCCGGCGCGACGACGAGGAGTCGGTCCGCGTCGTCAACACCGCGATCGACCAGGGCGTCACGCTCATCGACACCGCGGACGTCTACGGCCCGTTCACCAACGAGGAGCTGGTCGGGCGCGCGCTGCGCGGCCGCCGCGACGAGGTGGTGCTGGCCAGCAAGTGCGGCCTGGTGGTGCGGGACGGGGAGATCGTCCCGAGCGGTCGCCCGGACCACATCCGCGCCGCCGCCGAGGGCTCGCTCCGGCGCCTCGGCGTGGACGTGATCGACCTCTACCAGCTCCACCGGGTGGACCCGGCGGTCCCGGTCGAGGACAGCTGGGGCGCGATGGCCCAGCTGGTCACCGAGGGCAAGGTGCGCCACATCGGCATGTCCGAGGCGAACGTGGACCAGCTCGCGGCGGCGCACGCGATCCACCCGGTCGGGACCGTCCAGAGCGAGCTGTCGCTGTGGAGCCGGGACCAGCTCGACAAGGTCGTCCCGTGGTGCCGGGAGCACGACGCGGCGTTCATCGCCTACTCCCCGCTCGGCCGCGGCTACCTCACCGGCGTGCTGACCACGGCAGACCAGTTGGAGGAGGGCGACTGGCGGCGCGGCAACCCGCGCTTCCAGGCCGAGACGATCGAGCGGAACCGGCGCGTGGTCGCCGTCGTCGACGAGGTCGCCCGCGAGCGCGGCGCGACGCCCGCGCAGGTGGCGCTGGCCTGGGTGCTCGCGCTCGGCGAGGACATCGTCCCGATCCCCGGCACCAAGCGCCTGACCTACCTGGAGGAGAACCTCGGCGCGGCCGAGGTGCGGCTGACCGCCGCCGACCTGGAGGCCCTCGCCCCGCTCGCCGACCAGGTGACCGGCGACCGCTACTGACCGAAGACGATCTGCCCGGCCCCCGGGCCCCGTAACCGGGGAGCGGGCCGGATGACGGCCGGGTCGGCACCGGAGTAACCCGGTGCCGACCCAGCGCCATTTTCCGCGGATCGCGCTCCTCTCCCTGAACGCCATCCGCGGCGGCCCGTCCTCCCGAACGGCCGTCTCGGCCGCGCGACGCGAACATGGCGTCGAGCGGGCCCGGTCACCGGGACGGTTACCGGGCACAGATTCTGCCCCGGGGACGCCGGAAACGCTGCACCACGTGCGGCTCTTTGCGCCCCCGACCATATCCCGCCGCCGACTTTATCATTCATGATAAGACCGCGTCTCGAACATATGGGCACCACTCATGGCCCTTGCCGGACGGGATCGAAGCCGCACTCCGGCCGCCCTCAGGCGAATAACCACCGACAACTTCGCACGGTGAGAACAGAATTACATTCAGCGCCCGCGAGAAACTGCAACCCGAGTATGACAACTCCCGTCATACCTTCGGTTGATGGGGAAACCGGTGACCTACATTCATCTCTCGTTACCTTGCGCCGCACTGTAAGAGACCTTATAGTTGCTCGGTACCTGATGATATTTCGTCCTCATAGGGGAGGGAGCTGGCCGCATGACTGCCGGCACGGAATCGGAAATTGCGCGGCCGGGCCCGCGGGAACGGGTGCACACCGTTCCCACCCTGGCCGCCATCGCGCTCGCGAGCATCACGCTCCCGCTGACCGTGACGGGCCCCGCCGTCGCCCTGTCGGACATGGCGGCCGACCTCGGCTCCAGCGTCGCCGCGGCCCAGTGGGTCCAGAACGCCTACGGCGTCACGTTCGCCGCCTGCCTGCTGGCGGCGGGCGGGCTCGCCGACCGCTTCGGCCGCCGCCGCGTCCTGCTGACCGGCCTCGCGCTGTTCTGCCTCATGTCGCTGGTGTGCACGGTGGCGACGAGCATGCTGCTCGTGGACATCGCGCGCGCCGTCCAGGGCGTCGGCGCGGCAGGCGTGCTGACCAGCGGCGCCGCGATCCTGGCCGCCTCGTTCCAGGGCCCGGCGCGGGCGCAGGCGTTCGGCGTGCTCGGCGGCTCGTTCGGCTGCGGCCTGGCGCTCGGGCCGCTGACCGCGGGCGCGCTGGTGAGCGCGGGCAGCTGGCGCGCGGTCTTCGCCATCAACGTGGTCGTCGGGCTCGTGGTGGTCGCGCTCGCCCGGTTCATCCCCGAGTCCCGCAACCCGGTCGCGACCCGGGTCGACTGGGGCGGCGCCGCGACGTTCAGCGGCAGCCTCGGGCTGCTCGCGCTGATGTTCGTCGAGGGACCCGACCAGGGCTGGCTCACCCCGGCGACGCTCGGCTCGCTGGCGGGCGCGGTCGCGCTGATGGTCGCGTTCGTGCTGGTCGAGCTGCGGGTGGAGCACCCGATGTTCGACCTGTCGCTGTTCCGCCGACCGACGTTCATCGTCGTCGTGTGCCAGCCGTTCACGATCACGTTCGGGTTCGTGGTGCTGCTGGTGTACCTGCCGCCCTACTTCCAGGGCGCGGGCGGGCACACGGCGACCGAGGCGGGCGCGCTGCTGCTCCCGCTGACCGTGCCGGTCTTCCTCGTCCCCCTGGTGGCGGGGCGGATCGCCGCCAAGATCCCGCTGCGCGTGATGCTCGCCGCGTCGTCGACGCTGATCGCCGCCGGCTCCCTCTGGCTGATGACCCTCCAGCCGGACGCCTCCTGGACAGGGCTCGCCGGCCCGCTGCTGGTGTTCGGCGTCGGCGTCGGCAGCGCGTTCGGCGTCATGGACAACGCGGCGGTGAGCGTCGCGCCGGTCGAGCGCGCGGGCATGGCGTCCGGGATCTTCAACACGATGCGCATCACCGGCGAGTCGGTCGCGATCGCGGGCGCCGCCGCGCTGCTGGCGAGCCTCACGCTGCGCGACCTGAACGACCGCGCGCCCTCGCTGTCGGGGAACGCGCGCGACCTCGCGGGCGAGGGCGTGCAGGGACGCATCGACGGCGCGCTGGACTCCGTCCCGTCCGACCAGCGGCAGTACGCGCTGGACGCCGCCGCGCACGGGCTCACCTCCGCGATGCACACCGCATTCCTGCTGCTGGCCGGGCTCGCGCTGCTCGGCGCGATCACCACCTACGCGGTGATCCGCGACCGCGAGTTCGACGACGCGGCCGAGGGCGCCACCGAGACCAACGAGGCCGCCGAGACCAACGAGACCCCGGCCAAGGCGGGCAGCGGCACCGCCGAGCCGGGCCCGGCCGGGGCCTGAATTACCGGCGCCTGAACTACACAGATGCCCCGCTCCCGCGCGGACCCCGCGCCGCGCGGAGCACCCCCGCACGGATTCACAACACGGAAAGGAAACGCGATGCGGTACCGCTATATGGGCGACACCGGGTTGATGGTGTCGGAGCTGTGCTACGGGTCGTTCAACTTCGGCGGCAAGGCCCCGTTCCTCGGCGCGCCCGACCGCGACTGGGCCGAGTTCGGGACGGTCGAGGAGCAGGAGGTGTTCCGCCTCGTGAACACCGCGCTCGACGCGGGCGTGAACTTCTTCGACACCGCCGACGTGTACAAGAACGGCATGGGCGAGCAGTTCCTCGGCGTCGCGCTGAAGAACGTCCGCGACCGGGTCGTCATCGGGACGAAGGGGCGCTGGCGCATCACCGACGACCCGAACGACCTCGGTTCGTCCCGGCACCATTTGTTCGCCGCCGTCGAGGCCAGCCTGCGCCGGCTGAACACCGACTACATCGACATCTACCACCTGCACGGCTTCGACCCGCGTACCTCGCTGGACGAGACGCTGCGCGCCCTGGACGACCTGGTCCGGTCGGGCAAGGTCCGCTACCTCGGGGTGTCGAACTTCGCGGCCTGGCACCTGATGAAGGCGCTGTCGGTGTCCGAGCGGCGCAACCTGGCGCGCGTCGTGACCTACCAGGGCTACTACAACCTCGCCGCGCGCGAGCTGGAGCGGGAGATCGTCCCGCTGAGCGTGGACCAGAACGTCGGCATCACCGTGTGGTCGCCGCTGGCCGGGGGCTTCCTGACCGGCAAGTACCGGCGCGGTGAGGGGCGGCCCGAGGGCAGCCGGCTCGCCAACGCGACCGCCGCCGAGTCGGCGCCGCTGACCGACGAGGAGCAGGCCTACGACATCGTCGACGAGCTGGCCGAGATCGCCGCCGAGCGCGGCGTGACGGTGCCGCAGGTCGCGCTGAACTGGGTGCTGGCCAAGCCCGGCATCACGGCGGCGGTGGTCGGCGCGAGCAAGCCGAGCCAGCTGGAGGACAACCTGAGCGCCATGGAATGGACGCTGACCGAGGCGGAGATCGAGCGCCTCGACAAGGTCAGCGAGGTTCCCGCGCCCTACCCGTACTGGCACATCCGCACGGTCGGCGCCGACCGGAAGCTGCCGGGCGACGTCTACCCCTGACCGGTCGCACGACCGGTCCCTGAGCCGCGGCGCCGAGAATTCCAGCATTCCTGCCCGGGTTTGGAAACTCGGCGTCGCGTTCGTCCCCTATTCGCCGTCTGGACGGGAATGCGATGTACCGCGAAGACCATGAGAGCCGGATCACAGTCCACCACCGGGCCATCGGAGGCGGCCCGCGTCGTAGCTGATCAGCCCCATGGCCACCCCTATCCGGACGACCGAAAATCCCCGCTACCGCTATTTCAGACGACCCTTTCTAAAAAGCAATTCTCGGAGGCGCCACTGGTCCCTTAATGCGCGTTGACAGTGCCTTCTGGACACCCATAACCTTATCGAGAGCAAGATCATTCGATAGCTGATGCCGTCACCATGGTCGATTGGAGAGGATGACACCATGGCCCACACGAAAATCAGCCCGCAGGCGATCGATCTCGAATTCGCACGCACCATTGACCGCACACTGGTGCACCGTGAATCGCTCGCCGAAGTCTTTCTCACCGACAGCCGGCAACTGGACGAGGACACCTACGCGGTGGCCGCGTTCCTGCCCCGCTCGCACGCCTACTACGGCGACCACCTGCTCACCCCGGCCGCCTACGATCCGATGCTGCTGCTGGAGGCGTGCCGCCAGGGGGCCATCCTCGGCGCGCACCGGCACTACGACGTGCCGCTCGACCACAAGTTCATCCTGACCGACATGCGGATCAGGATCGAGCGGCCGGAGCTGCTCACGGTCGGCGCGAAGCCGCGACGGGTGACGATGCGCGTCCAGACCGCGCGCCGCGTCCGCGACGACCGAATCACGGGCATCGACTACACGATGCGGCTGGAGATCGCGGGCTTCGAGATCGGCACCGCCGGGATCGGCATGCGGTTCAAGTCGCCGGAGAGCTACATGGCCCTCCGGCTCCGCAACCGCGACGGCGCGCTGCTGCGCTCGACGTCGGTCCCGCCCGAGCAGAGCCCGGGCGCTCCGGTCGCGCCGCACCTGGTCGGCCGGACGCTGCCCGACAACGTCGTGCTGTGCGACGCGAAGGCGGAACGTTCCGGCGCGAGCGCGGTGCTGCGGCTGGCGGCCGGCCACCCGAGCCTGTTCGACCACCCCCAGGACCACATCCCGGGGATGGTGCTCGCCGAGGCGGCCCGCCAGATCGTCCACTACGGAGCGCTGGAGGTCCGCGGCGTGTCCGCGGTCAAGAGCTACCTCACCGAACTGACCGCCACGTTCAGCGCGTTCGGCGAACTGGAGCGCGACATCACGCTCCACGCCTCCGTCGACGCGCCCGTGCCCGGCACCGGGCCGGGGAGCCCGCTGACCGAGGACGGCATCACCTACACGGCGGCGGGCCCCGGGGAGATCGAGGGCCTTACCGGCGACCCGGCGGCCCCGCCGCTCACGGTCGCCGCCGACGTGGACATCAGGCAGAACGACCGCTCGATCTGCGCGGTCGGCTGCGTGCTCACCGGCGTCCACGGCCGGTGAGCGGCGACGCGCCCGCGGGGGCGGCCGCGTTCTTCGACGTGGACGAGACGCTCGTCCACTTCAAGAGCATGTTCCGTTTCCTGCGGTACCACCTGAGGACGCAGGGCGAGCCGGAGGGCACCTACGGGCGCCTCGCCGGCGAGCTGCACGCCGCCGCGGCGGCCGGGGCGGGCAGGGCAGAGGTCAACCGGCGGTACTACCGGCTCTTCGCGGGGGAGGACGCGCGCCGGCTGGCCGAGAGCGGCGCCGCCTGGTTCGCCGAGGAGTCGCGGGACCGCTCGCCCTTCCTGACCGGGACGCTGCGCGAGTACCGGCGGCACCAGGCACGGGGGAACCTCGTCGTGCTGCTGTCGGGCTCGTTCTTCGCGTGCCTCGACCCGATCGCCGAGGCGCTGGGCGGCCACTGCTGGGCGGTCGGCACGCGGCCGGTCGTCCGGCGCGGCAGGCTGACCGGCGAGGTGCTCACACCGCTGATCGGCGTCGCGAAGGGCCGCGCCGCGCGGGCCACCGCCGCCGTCCGCGGCCTGGACCTCGCCCGGTGCAGCGCCTACGGCGACCACGCCACCGACCTCCACCTGCTGGAGGCCGTGGGCGACCCGGTCGTGGTCGGTGACGACCCGCTCCTGCTGGACCGCGCGAATCTGCGGCGGTGGCGCAGGCTGCGCACCGGGACCGTGCCCCGCGCCGCGGTCTCCTGACCCGCAGCGGTCACCGCGCGGCCCCGCGCCGCGCGGCGTAGCACCGCGCGGTGACCGCGCCCTGTGCCAGGCCAACCCAAGAACTGGAGCAATCCTTCTCATGGCCCAGATAGGCATTCTCAGCACGGGTTCCTACCTGCCCGACCGCGTCGTCGGCAACGACGAGATCGCGGGGCCGGCCGGAGTGTCGGCCGACTGGATCGTCCGCAAGACCGGCATCGTCGAGCGGCGGCGGGCCGCCGCGCACGAGGCGTCCTCCGACCTCGCGGCGGCCGCCGCGCGGCGGGCCCTCGACCAGGCCGGGCTGACCCCCGACCAGCTCGACTACGTGGTCGTCGCCACGTCCACGCCCGACCACCCGCTGCCCGCGACCGCGAGCATCGTGCAGCACCTGATCGGCGCCGAGGGCGCGGGCGCGTTCGACATGAACGCCGTGTGCAGCGGCTTCGTCTACGCGCTGATGGTGACCGAGCGGCTGCTGCGCGGGGACGGCGGCGGCGGATACGGCGTCGTGGTCGGCGTCGACATCTACTCGCGCATCCTCGACTACTCCGACCGCAGGACGGCGATCCTGTTCGGCGACGGCGCGGGCGCGGTCGTGCTCGGCCCGTCCCCGGCCGGGGGCGGGCTCGCCGACGCGCTGCTGATGAGCCGCGGCGACATGCACGGCCTGATCCGCGTCCCGGCGGGCGGGAGCCGCATGCCCGCGTCCGAGCACACGCTGGAGGAAGGCCAGCACTTCTTCAAGATGGACGGGCGGGGCGTGCGCGAGTTCGTCCACGACACCCTGCCCGAGACCGTGCGAGAGCTGCTGCGGCGCGGCGGGGTGCCGCCCGAGGAGGTGCGGCACTTCGTCCCGCACCAGGCCAACGGCGCGATGCTCGCCGACATCGTGCCCTCCCTCGGGCTCACGACCGCGCACACGCACCTGACCGTCGAGCGCTACGGCAACACGGGCGCGGCGTCGATCCCGATCACGCTGGACGCCGCGTACCGGCGCGGCGCGATCGGGCCCGGCGACCTCGTCCTGCTGGCGGGCTTCGGCGGCGGGATGGCGCTCGGCGCGTCGCTGGTCCGCTGGACGAGCCCGCGGCTGACCGGGTCCGTCCAGACCCCGGCGGGAGCCGCGGTCTAGGCAGCGCCGCGGTGTAGGTACCACTGCCGGCCGGCGGGTCCCGCTGGGGAGCGACGCGGCCCGCCGGCGGCACTCCGGAAAGGTGGCCGTGTTCGGGGAACCAGGACCCCGGGCACGGCCACCACCGTTGATGGACCGTGGACCCTGCGTCCGGACCGAGTTACGGTCCGTCTACCACGGTGTTTCCGGACGGTGTGATCTGGGTTACCGTGGCCATGATCATCACCGGCCGTCCGATACGACATATTCCCTGGTAAAGCAGTAGGTTTTGTCGGTTTTACTCGACCTCCGTGACGTCTCCGCAGGTCGAGCGGGCTTTTCGGGGTCTTCCCCCAGCGTGCGTCCATGTGCATGCTAGGAGCATGAACGCAACGGAGGCACTGGTGGCGAGGCGCCACATCGACCTCCTCCGCGTGTGCAGCGCGTCCTGTTGACCCGCCCTTCCGCACGCCCCGGCCGCTGATCCGCCGCCCCTTCTCTTCTTTTCTCCCCCTCACGCCTTGTCGCCGCCGGCCCCATGCCCGCCGGACACCCCTGCCTTCCTGCTCGCGTCCTGCCCCCTGGAGGTAACGCATGTCCACTGAGCTGCTCGATCCACCCCGCTCCGCGCTGCCACGCGCGGCGGCGCCGCGGACCGCAGCGCGCTCGGGCGCCGTGGCGCTGGCGCTGCTGCGCCGCGCCCGCAAGGTCAGCGGCCTCGTCCTGGTGCTCGCGTTGTGGGAGGTCGGCGCGCGGGCCGGCTGGCTCGGCAGCACCACGCCGCCGCTCAGCGACGTCGCGCAGCGGGGCTGGGAGATGACCTCCTCCGGTGAGCTGACCGACAACCTCGGGGTCTCGCTGCTGCGGGTGCTGAAGGGCCTCGCGATCGGGCTGCCGCTCGGCCTCGGGCTCGGCCTGCTGTCGGGGCTGTTCCGGGTCAGCGAGGACGTCATCGACGCGCCGCTCCAGGCCGTCCGGATGCTGCCGCACCTGGCGCTGGTGCCGCTGTTCATCATCTGGTTCGGGATCGGCGAGACCTCCAAGGTCGGCCTGATCGCGGTCGGCGTGGTGTTCCCGCTCTACATCAACGTGTTCCACGGCATCCGGGGCGTGGACGAGCGGCTGGTGGAGTCCGCGCGGACCTGCGGGCTCGGCCGGATCGGGCTCGTCCGCAAGGTGATCCTGCCCGGCGCGCTCCCGCAGATCCTCGTCGGGCTGCGGCTATCGCTCGGCGTCGCCTGGCTGACGCTCGTGGTCGTGGAGCAGTCGGCGACGGCCAGCGGCATCGGCTTCGTCATCAACCAGGCCACGCAGTTCCTCCAGATGGACACGGTCTTCCTCGTGCTCGTCGTCTACGCGCTGCTCGGCGTCTCGACGGACCTGCTGGTGCGGCTGATCGAGCGCCGCGTCCTGGCCTGGCGGCGAGGGCTGGTGGCGCGATGACCACCGGCACGAGAAACGTCGCCACGAGGAACAGCGTGCGGGTGCGCGGGCTCACGCGCTCGTTCGGGGAGCGGACCGTCCTGGACGGGGTGGACCTCGACATCGCCCCCGGCGAGTTCGTCGCGCTGCTCGGCGCGAGCGGCTCGGGCAAGAGCACGCTGCTGCGCGCGCTGGCCGGGCTGGACGGCGAGGGGAGCGGCGAGATCGACGTCCCCGCCAAGCGCGCCGTCGTCTACCAGGAGCACCGGCTGCTGCCGTGGAGCCGGGTGTGGGACAACGTCGTCCTGGGCCTGCGCGGCCGGAACCTGCGCGCCCGCGCTGAGGACGCGCTGGCCGAGGTCGGGCTCGCCGCCCGTGCCGACGCCTGGCCGCTCACGCTGTCGGGCGGCGAGTCGCAGCGGGTCGCGCTGGCGCGGGCCCTCGTCCGCACCCCCGACCTGCTGCTGCTGGACGAGCCGTTCGGCGCCCTCGACGCGCTGACCAGGCTCAACGCCCAGGCGCTCGTCGCCGACCTGTGGGCCGAGCACCGGCCCGCCGTGCTGCTGGTCACCCACGACGTCGAGGAGGCGCTGCTGCTCGCCGACCGGGCGCTGCTGCTCGCGGACGGCCGGATCGCCCGCGAGTACGCCGTCGACCTGCCGCGCCCCCGCTCGATGGACGACCCCCGCTTCGTCGCGCTGCGCCGCGACCTGCTCGCCGGGCTCGGCGTCCGCGCCGCCACCACCACGAACGCCAGGGAGACACTGTGACGACCACCGAGATCGACGCGGACGTGCTGGTCGCGGGCGGCGGGCCCGCCGGGGCGTGGGCCGCGGTGAAGGCGGCGGAGGCGGGCGCGAGCGTCGTCCTCGCCGACAAGGGCTACCTCGGGACGAGCGGCGCGACCGCGTCGGCGGGCACCGGCGTCTGGTACGTCGAGCCGGAGCCGGCGGCCCGGGAGGCGGCGATGGCGAGCCGCGAGGGCCTCGGCGGGTACCTCGCCGACCGGGAGTGGATGGCCCGCGTCCTCGACCAGACCTACGCGAACATGAACGAGCTGGCCGAGGTGTCGCGGTACCCGTTCCCGGTCGACGGCGACGGCCGGCAGATCCGGCGCGGCCTGCAAGGGCCCGAGTACATGCGGCGGATGCGCGTCCGGGTGCGCCGGGCGGGCGTGCGGGTCCTGGACCACAGCCCGATCACCGAACTGCTCGCCGACGGCTCGGGCGCGGTCGCGGGCGCCGCCGGGTACCGGCTGCGCGAGGACCACGCGTTCCGCGTCACGGCCCGCGCGGTGGTGCTCGCCACCGGCGGCTGCGCGTTCCTCAGCAAGGCGCTGGGCTGCGACGTCAACACCGGCGACGGCGCGCTGTTCGCGGTGGAGGCGGGCGCGGAGCTGTCGGGGATGGAGTTCTCCAACGCCTACGCGATCGCCCCGGCGTTCACATCCGTGACGAAGACGGCGTTCTACTCGTTCGCGACCTTCTACCACGCGGACGGGAGCGTCCTCGAAGGCGCGGGCAGCCAGCGCGGCCGCTCGGTCATCGCGCGGACGCTGCTCACCGAGCCCGTCCTGTGCCGGATCGACAAGGCGACGCCGGAGGAGCAGCAGGCGATGCGGCTCGCGCAGGCGAACTTCTTCCTGCCGTTCGACCGGCAGGGCATCGACCCCTTCACCGACCTGTTCCCGGTCACGCTGCTCGCCGAGGGCACCGTGCGCGGCACCGGCGGCATCCGGATCACCGGCCCGGACTGCGCGACGACCGTGCCCGGCCTGTACGCGGCGGGCGACGCCGCGACCCGCGAGCTGATCTGCGGCGGGTTCACCGGCGGCGGCAGCCACAACTCCGCGTGGGCGATGTCGTCGGGCACGTGGGCGGGACGGGGCGCCGCGCGGCACGCCGCCGAGCTGGGCGGACGCGCCACGGGACGCGCCGTCCGCGCGCTCGGCGAGGCGGGGGTCCGCCCGGCGGGCCCCGCGACCGCCGACCACACCGGGTACGTGAAGGCCGTCCAGGCCGAGGTGCTGCCCTACGACAAGAACCTGCTGCGGCACGCCGACCGGCTCGTCCCGGCGCTGGACGCCCTCGACCGGACGTGGCGCGACCTGACCGGCACGCTGCGCGGCGAGGGCGCCGGACTCGTCCGGGCGCGGTCGGCCGCCGCGATGGCCGCGCACGCCCGCTGGATGTACAGCGCCGCGCTCGCCCGGACGGAGACGCGCGGCATGCACAAGCGGCAGGACCTGCCCGAGCAGGACCCGTCCCAGCGGCACCGCCTGGTCACCGGCGGCCTGCACGAGGTGTGGACGCGTCCCGAGACCGCCGCGCTGGCGGTGGCGTCGTGATCGAGATCGTGTCGCGGGAGCGGTGCATCGCCTGCGACAAGTGCGTGGTCGTGTGCCCGACGAACGTCTTCGACCGGGGCCCGGACGGCATCCCCGTCCTGACCCGGCAGAGCGACTGCCAGACCTGCTTCATGTGCGAGGCGTACTGCCCGGTCGACGCGCTGTTCGTCGACCCGCGCTCGCACCCGCTGCCCGAGCCGCCCGACGAGGCGGGCCTCGCCGCGGACGGGCTGCTCGGCAGCTACCGCGAGCAGATCGGCTGGGGGCGCGGCCGCACCCCCGGCGCGAGGCTCGCCGTCGGCCCGTCGCTGAACCGCTCCGGCGCCCCGCTCACCTCCTGATCCACCGAGCCGCCCTCACCACCGAGCCGCCCTCACCACTGGGCCGTCCTGAACCACCGAGAGGAAAGAACCGTGAAGATCCCCAAGATCCTGGCCGCCGGGCTGCTCGTGCTGGGCGCGGCGGCGTGCGGGTCGTCCGCGGCCGCGGGCGGCTCCAAGACGCTGCGCGTCGGAGTGATCGGGACGGCCGCCGGCAACAAGCTGAACCGCACCGTCGGGTTCCTCGACGAGCGCGGCGAGCTGCTGCCCGAGCTGAAGGCCGCCGGGATCGACAAGATCCAGGTCGCGACGTTCCAGAACGGCCCCGACCTGAACCAGGCCCTCGCGGGCGGGTCGCTCGACATCGGGATCTACGGCGACACCCCCGCGCTGATCGGGCGCGGGCAGGGCCTGCCGACCCGGCTGGTGTCGCTGAACACCGTCCGGCTGGACGCGGCGGTCGTCGCCAAGAAGGACGGCGGGCCCACCACGCTCAAGGACCTGGAGGGCAAGCGGATCGGCGTGCAGACCGGCTCCTACATCCACCGCTACCTGCTCGGCGCGCTCCAGCAGGCGGGGGTGAAGCCCAAGCAGATCAT
Source organism: Actinomadura terrae (assembly GCF_022751215.1). Taxonomy (GTDB): domain Bacteria; phylum Actinomycetota; class Actinomycetes; order Streptosporangiales; family Streptosporangiaceae; genus Spirillospora; species Spirillospora terrae. The sequence goes on from NZ_JAICDG010000005.1 coordinate 430,843, forward strand.
CCACATGTACACGCCCGCGATCATCGCGGCGCTGGAGAAGAACGCGATCGACGCGGGCGGGCTCGTCTCGGCCGACCAGGTCGCCGAGGAGGCGAAGGGGTACCGCTCGATCGACGTCGCCTCCCGCGACCATCCCGACCTGCTCGGCACGTCCGCGACCGTCGTGACGGAGAAGTACCTGTCCGGGCACAAGGACATCGTCAAGGTGTGGCAGAGCGCCGAGACCAAGGCGACCCGGGTGGCCAAGGCGAACTGGCCCGCCTACACCGCCTATGTCGCGCGGACCGGCGGCTACGCGCCCCAGGTCTCGATCAAGACGACGCTGAAGGAGCAGCTGCCCGACCAGCCGTTCACGCCGGAGGGGCTGAAGCTGCTCGACGGCACCAAGGGGTTCCTCGCCGGGCAGAAGCTGCTCAAGAACGACTTCCCGATCGACTCGTGGCTGGCCCCGGGCGCCCGCTCCGCGCCGGGGGTGACGCAGTGATCGAGCACGACGCGGACGTCCTCGTGCTCGGCGGCGGGCCCGCCGGGGCGTGGGCGGCGCTGGCCGCCGTCGCCGCCGGGGCGCGGGTCGTCCTCGCCGACAAGGGGTACTGCGGCACCAGCGGGCCGACCGCGTCGGGCGGCAACAACCTCTGGTACGTCCCCCCGCGCGCGGCGGAGCGCGAGCGCGAGGTCGGCGCGCGGTTCGAGCAGAGTGCCCGGCTCGCCGACCGCCGCTGGATGGCCCGCGTCCTGGACGAGACGTACCGCCGCGTCGACGACCTCGCCTCGTTCGGCTACCCGTTCCCCGTCCACGACGGGGTGGAGCGGCGCGGCAGCCTCCAGGGCCCGGAGTACATGAAGCGGATGCGGCGCCGCGTCCACCGGTCGGGGGTGCTGATCCTCGACCACCATCCGGCGCTGCGGCTGCTCACCGACTCCTCGGGGATCGTGGCGGGCGCGTCCGGCATCGCCCGGCAGCTCGACGGGGCGCCCTGGACGGTCCGCGCGGGCGCGGTCGTGCTCGCGACCGGCGGCTGCGCGTTCCTGTCCGGCGCGTTCGGCACGAACGTCGACACCGGCGACGGGCACCTGATGGCCGCCGAGCTGGGCGCGGAACTGTCGGGGATGGAGTTCTCCAGCGTGTACGGGCTGTCGCCCGCGCACGGGGCGCACACCAAGGGCCTGATGATGCAGTTCGCGACGTACTACGCCGAGGACGGCACGCGCATCGAGGTCCCCGACCCGCTGTGGGCGAGGGCACAGATCGCCGAGCGCCTCGCGGCCGGGCGGAAGGTCTTCGCGCGGCTCGACCGGGCGCCCGCCGACCTGCGGCAGGCGATGCGCGACGCGCAGCCGAACTACTTCCTGCCGCTGGACAAGGCCGGGATCGACCCGTTCCGCGACACCTACGAGGTGCGGATGGTGCTGGAGGGCACCGTCCGGGGCACGGGCGGCCTGCGGATCGTCGGCGACGACTGCGCGACGACCGTCCCCGGCCTGTACGCGGCCGGGGACGTCGCGACCCGCGAGCTGGTGTCCGGCGCGGTCACCGGCGGCGGCGCCTACAACGGCGCCTGGGCGATCTCGTCGGGCACCTGGGCCGGACGCGGCGCCGCCCGCTTCGGCCTCGGCCGGGATCGGACGCGCACCCGCCCAGCCGGGCGCGCGGGACTGACGCCCGGGTCGCTGGACGCGGCGCAAGTCGTCCGCGCCGTCCAGGACGAGATCCTGCCGCTCGACCGCAACCTGTTCCGGACGCGCGACGGGCTCCGCGCCTCGCTCGCCTCGCTGGACGCGCTATGGGAGCGCGTCACGTCCGAGGGCATCGCCGGGACCGGCCGCGAACGGCTGCGCGCCCGGTCGGCGGCGGCGATGGCCGCGCACGCCCGCTGGTGCTACCGCGCGGCGCTGGCGCGCGAGGAGTCCCGGGGCATGCACCGGCTGGACGGCCTGCCGACGCTGCGGCGCTTCGAGCACCGCCTGCTGGTCGGCGGCCTGGACGAGCCGTGGACGTCCACCGAGCCCCAGGAGGCGGCGGCGTGATCGAGGTCGTGAGCGCGGAGCGCTGCGTGAAGTGCGACGTGTGCGTCAAGGTCTGCCCGACGGACGTGTTCGAAAGGGGCCCGGACGGCCTTCCGGTGATCGCTCGGCAGAGCGACTGCCAGTCGTGCTTCATGTGCGAGGCCCACTGCCCGACGGACGCCCTGTACGTGGCGCCGTTCAGCGGCCCCGCGCCGGACGGCTCCCCGCACACCGACGAGGCGGCGCTCGCCGACGCGTTCGGCGAGTACCGGCGGATCGTCGGCTGGGGGCGCGGCCGGACGCCGGGCAGCCGCGCCGACCGCAACCACATCTTCACCGAGCGGATCCGATCGCCCCGCTGACGGCATTGACCCGGACGGGGCGACACGCGCACAATTCACACTATGTCAGTAGGGAATATGGAAAATAGCCACGAACCCCTGAAGTTCGCCTACTGGGTCCCCAACGTCAGCGGCGGGCTCGTCGTCAGCACCATCGAGCAGCGCACCGACTGGGGCTACGACTACAACCGGGCACTGGCCGTTCTCGCCGAGGAGAACGGTTTCGAGTACGCGCTCAGCCAGGTCCGCTACATCGCCTCCTACGGCGCCGCCTACCAGCACGAGTCGACCGGGTTCAGCCTCGCGCTGCTGCTCGCGACGCGGCGGCTGAAGGTGATCGCCGCCGTCCACCCCGGGCTGTGGCACCCGGGGGTGCTCTCGAAGTTCATCGCGACCGCCGACCAGCTCTCCGGCGGCCGCGCCGCCGTCAACGTCGTCAGCGGCTGGTTCAAGGACGAGTTCACCAAGCTCGGCGAGCCGTGGCTGGAGCACGACGAGCGGTACCGGCGCAGCGAGGAGTTCATCCGGGTCCTGCGGGAGATCTGGACGTCCGAGCACGCGGAGTTCGGCGGCGACTTCTACCGGCTGCACGACTTCGACCTGCGGCCGAAGCCGGTGTCGGGGCCGGGCCGCCCGCACCCGGAGATCTTCCAGGGCGGCAACTCCACCAGCGCCCGCCGGATGGCCGGGCGGGTGTCGGACTGGTACTTCAGCAACGGCCGCGACTTCGACGGCGTCACCGAGCAGATCCACGACGTGCGGGCCGAGGCCGGGCTGTACGGGCGGCGCGTCCGGTTCGGGCTGAACGCCTTCCTGATCGCGCGCGACACCGAGGCCGAGGCCCGCGAGGTGCTGCGCGAGATCGTCGCGAAGGCCGACCGGAAGGCCGTGGAGGGCTTCGGGGCGGCGGTGAAGCAGGCCGGGCAGTCGGCGTCGGACGGCAAGGGCATGTGGCAGGACTCGGAGTTCGCCGACCTCGTCCAGTACAACGACGGGTTCCGCACCGGCCTGATCGGCACGCCCGAGCAGATCGCCGAGCGGATCGTCGCCTACAAGCGGCTCGGCGTCGACCTGTTCCTGCTCGGCTTCCTGCACTACCTGGAGGACGTCGAGTACTTCGGCAAGCGCATCCTCCCCCTCGTACGCGAGCTGGAAGCGGACCTGAAGACTCCCGCACGCGTGAACTCCTGAAAACCCCCGAGACAGGAGAGGCAATGTCCGTCGAGACCGAGCAGTCCGTCGAGACCGAGCAGAGCATCCAGACGACGCAGGACGAGCGTTTCGCGGCGGCGCTGCACCGCGCCGACCTCGTCGCCGCCGAGCTGCGCGCCACCGCCGCCGAACGCGACCGCGCCAACCGGACGCCGCGCGAGGAGGTCGAGCTGCTGCGCCGGGCCGACCTGCTCCAGGTGCAGGAGCCCGTCGAGTACGGCGGGGACGGGCTGTCGTTCGCGCAGGCGGCGCAGATCGTGCGGCGGATCGCGCGCGGCGACACCTCGATCGCGCACCTGATCGGCTACCACTACGCGCAGACCCGCGTCGCCTCGCTGTTCGGCACGCCCGAGCAGGACGCCGAGCTGTCGCGCCGCAACGCTCAGGAGAAGGTGTTCTGGGGCGGCGTGCAGAACCCGCGCGGCGGCTCCGACGTCGTGCTGACGCGCGACGGCGACCGGTTCCGGCTGGACGGCCGCCGCTCGTTCGCCTCGGGCGCCGGGCTCGGCGACTACCTGTCGGTCACCGCCGCCTTCGAGGGCGAGCTGGTGTTCGTCGCGCTGCCCGGCGGGCGCAAGGGCTTCCGCGCACTCGGCGACTGGGACAACATCGGCCAGCGGCTCACCGATTCCGGCGGCGTCGAGTTCACCGCGACGCCCGTCGAGCGGCACGAGATCCTCGGCCCCGACCCGCTCACCGGACGGACGATCACCCCGTACCAGACGCTCGTCACCCCGCACTGGCAGCTGGCGTTCGTGAACTTCTATGTGGGTACGGCGGAGGGCGCCCTCGACGAGGCGCTGGACTGGACGCGCCTGCACGCCGCCCCGTGGGAGACCTCCGGCGTCGACAGCGCGACCGACGACCCGTACGTCCTGCAAACCGTCGGGGAGCTGCGCAGCGAGATCCGCGCCGCCGCCCTGCTCGCCGACCGGGCCGGGGACGCGCTCCAGCACGCGCTCGGCATCGGCGAGTCGATCACCGAGGAGGAGCGCGCGGACGCGGCGGTCGCGGTCTACGAGGCCAAGTACCTGTCGACGAAGGTCGCGCTGTCGGTCGCGTCCCGGCTGTTCGAGATCCAGGGCGCGCGGGCCACGACCAGCGCCTACGGCTTCGACCGGCACTGGCGGAACCTGCGCACGCACACCGTCCACGACCCGGTCGCCTACAAGGCACGCGAGGTCGGCGACTGGACGCTGAACCGCCGCGCCCCCGCCTTCTCCCTCTACCGCTGAGGACGACGATGCCGAACGCGCACGTGATCCGCTCGGGCGCGGAGGCCGTGGAGGTCGCGCGCAAGCTCGCCGCCGCCGTCGCCGTGCAGGCGGGCGAGCGCGACCGGGACCGGCGGGCACCGGCCGCCGAGCTGGACGAGCTGTCGCGCTCGGGCCTGCTCGGCGTCACGGTGCCCGCCCGGCACGGCGGCGCCGAGGTGGGCGTCGCCGTGCTGGCCGAGGTGTTCCGGACGCTCGCCGCCGCCGACGCGAGCCTCGCGCAGATCCCGCAGAGCCATTTCGTGTTCCTGGACGCGCTGCGGCGGCAGGGCAGCGAGCAGCAGCAGGCCCGCTACTTCGCGAAGGCGCTGGACGGCGCGCGCTTCGCCAACGCCCAGACCGAGCGCGGCGGCCGCACCGTCACCGACGACGCGACCGCACTCCGCCTGACGAAACCCGGCCGCTACGTCCTCGACGGGGTGAAGTACTACAGCACCGGCGCGCTGTTCGCCGACGTGCTGGTCGTCCGCGCCGTCCTCGCCGACGAGCCGCCGCTGCCGGACGGGTCGGCGCCCAAGGCGCTCGCCTACATCCCGCGCGACACCCCCGGCGTCGTCATCGAAGACGACTGGGACGGCATGGGGCAGCGGACCACCGCGAGTGGAACGGTCCGGCTGGAGGGCGTCCGGGTCGGCGCGAAGGACGTCGTCCCCTACAACGCCATCTTCGACGGGCCGACGACCTACGGCGCGCGGGCGCAGGTGCTGCACGCCGCGCTGGACGCGGGCATCGCCCGGGGCGCGGTCGCCGCAGCCGTCACCGCCGCCGGAAAGGCCCGGCCGTGGTTCGAGAGCGGCGCCGAGACCGCGACCGGCGACCCGCTGCTCGTCCAGCGGGCGGGCGAGCTGGAGATCACCGTCCGGGCCGCCGAGGCGCTGCTGCGGGAGGCCGCCGAGGCGATCGACGCGGCCGAGCGCGACCCGTCCGCGGATGCGACCGCGCAGGCGTCGATCGCGACCGCCGCCGCCAAGGTCGCCACCGGACGTGCCGCGCTGGACGCCGCCTCGACCCTGTTCGAGCTGGGCGGGACGCGGTCGGCGGCGGGCGCGCTGAACCTGTCGCGGCACTGGCGGGACGCGCGCACCCACACCCTGCACGACCCCGAACGCTGGAAGGTGCAGCACATCGGACGCTGGCTGCTGACCGGGACGCCCCCGCCCCGGCACGGGCAGCTCTGAGGAAGGAATCCCTGACCGTGACCCTGTCGTTCCACTGGTTCCTGCCCACCTACGGCGACTCGCGCTTCATCGTGGGCGGCGGCCACGGCCGCCTCGCGGACGCGGCGTCCGGCGACCGGCGCGCCTCGATCGGCTACCTGTCCTCGATCGTGCGCGGCGCCGAGGAGCTGGGCTTCACCGGCGCGCTCACCCCGACCGGCGCGTGGTGCGAGGACGCGTGGCTGACCACGGCGATGCTGGCGCGCGAGTCCGAGCGGCTGGCGTTCCTGGTCGCGTTCCGGCCCGGACTGATCAGCCCGACGCTCGCCGCGCAGATGGCCGCCACGTTCAGCGCGCACGCGCCGGGACGGCTGCTGCTCAACGTCGTCACCGGCGGCGAGGCGCACGAGCAGCGCGCCTACGGCGACCACCTGTCCAAGGACGAGCGGTACGCGCGCTGCGCCGAGTTCCTCTCGGTCGTGCGGCGGCTGTGGGACGGCGAGACCGTCACCCATCGCGGCACGCACCTGGACATCGACGCGGCGCGGCTGCCGACCCTCCCCGTCCCCGTCCCGCCGCTGTACTTCGGCGGGTCGTCGGCCGCCGCCGGGCCGGTCGCCGCCGAGCACGCCGACGTGTACCTGACCTGGGGCGAGCCGCTCGACGCGGTGGCCGCCAAGGTCGAGTGGATTCGCGGGCTCGCCGCGTCCCGAGGCCGGAAACCGAGGTTCGGAATACGGCTGCACGTCATCACCCGCGACACCGCCGAGGAGGCGTGGCAGCTCGCGGGACGGCTGGTCGAGGCGCTCGGCGAGGACACCGTCGCCGCCGCCCAGGCCGCGCTCGCCCGCAGCGAGTCCGTCGGCCAGCGGCGGATGCGCGAACTCCACGAGACGAGCCGCTCGAACGGCTCGTGGCGCGACCCCCGCGCCCTGGAGATCGCGCCGAACCTGTGGGCGGGCGTCGGACTCGTCCGGGGCGGCGCCGGGACCGCGCTGGTCGGCAGCCACGCCGAGGTCGCGGACCGCATCGCCGAGTACGCCGAGCTCGGCATCGACGAGTTCGTCCTGTCGGGCTACCCGCACCTGGAGGAGCTGTACTGGGTCGGCGAGGGCGTGCTGCCCCGCCTGGCCGAACGCGGCCTCTTCCACGGTTCGCCCGGAGCGGCCTCGGGTGCGACGGCGTTCCTGCCGAAGGGCGCGGCGCGATGACGGCGCTCGGACTCGACCTGCGCCGCGTCTACGGCGCCTACCCGACCGGCGTCGCGGTGGTCGCGGGCCTGGTCGGCGGGCGCCCCGCCGGGATCGCCGCCAGCTCGTTCGTGCCGGTGTCGCTCGACCCGCCGCTGGTGTCGGTGTGCGTCGCGCACACGTCCACGACCTGGCCCCGGCTGCGCGAGCGGCGCAGCATCGGGATCAGCGTGCTCGGCGCGCACCAGGAGCACGTCGGCCGCCGCCTCGGCGCCCGCGACGGCGACCGGTTCGCGGGCGTCGAGTGGCGGGCCACCGACGACGGCTCCGTGCTGGTGGAGGGCGCGTCGGCGTGGTTCGACTGCGTCGTCGAGCAGCAGGTCCGCTCCGGGGACCACGACATCGTCGTCTTCCGCGTCGAAGACCTGGACGCCGCGCACGACGTCCCCCCGCTGGTGTTCCACGCCAGCACGTTCCGTTCCCTTCGCTAAGGAGCCCGCGTTGCCCGTCAGCGTCCACGTCGAAGTCCGCGCCACGCCCTGGGACGACCCCGCCGCCGAGGCGCTGCGCAAAGCCATGGACGCGGAGATGCGCGACCGCTACGAGGACCGGCTGGAGGAGATCGAGGCGCTCGTCACCGAGCCCGACTGGCGGAGCGCGCTCGTGGTCGAACCGCACGAGGCCGTCCACGTCGCCGTCGCCTACGCCTCCGGTGAGCCCGTGGGGCACGCGGCGCTGCGCCGCCTGGAGGGCGGTGACCTGGAGCTGAAGCGGATGTACGTCGCGTCCGCCGCGCGCGGCACGGGCGTCTCCACGGCGCTGCTGGCGGCGATGGAGGACGCGGCGCGCGCGCTCGGCGCGCCCCGGCTCGTCTTGCAGACCGGTGACCGGCAGCCGGACGCGGTCCGGCTGTACGAGCGCGCGGGCTACACCCGCGTCCCGATATTTCCCCCGTACGAACGGTTGCATTTCTCGATTTGCATGGCAAAAGTGTTGTAACTAAGGAGTGAACATGAGCATCGTCGTTCTGGTGGGGAATCCTCGCCCCCAGTCCCGAACCTTTCAGATCGCTCTGAAAGCCGCGGCCGCGATAGCCGAACGGATCGGGGACGGCGACCCCCTCGACGCCGTCGATCTGTCGGCCCTGGCGCCCGACCTGCTCAGCGTCGTCCCACCCCAGGAGGTACAGGAGGCGCTGGACCGGGTCGCCGGCGCCGACATCCTGCTGGTCGCGAGCCCGACCTACAAGGGCACCTACACCGGCCTGCTGAAGGTGTTCCTCGACCGGCTGCCGGGGGGCGCGCTGGAGTCGACGATCGCGGTGCCGCTGCTGGTGATGGGCCATCCCAAGCACTCCCTCGCGGTGGAGGTGCACCTGCGGCCCCTGCTGGTGGAGCTGGGCGCGGTCGTCCCCACGCCGGGGCTGGCGTTCCTGGAGTCGCAGCTCCCGGACGCCGACGAGGTGCTCGGCGCGTGGGCGGGCACGGTCGCGCCGCAGGTGGTGGCGGCGGAGCTCGCCCGCGACGCCGCGCGGATCTGAGAAAGGAGGTCCCCGGTGCCGGTCAAGCAGATCCATCTGGCCGCCCATTTCCCCGGCGTCAACAACACGACGGTCTGGTCCGATCCAAAATCAGGGAGCCAGATCGACTTCGACTCCTTCACCCACCTCGCGGAGACCGCCGAACACGGCAGGTTCGACTTCTTCTTTCTCGCGGAGGGGCTGCGGCTGCGCGAGATGAAGGGCCGCATCCACGACCTCGACGTCGCCGGGCGGCCCGAGTCGCTGACCGTCCTGTCGGCGCTGTCGGCCGTCACCACCCGGCTCGGGCTCGCCGCGACCGTCAACTCGACGTTCAACGAGCCCTACGAGGTGGCGCGGCGCCTCGCGACCCTCGACCACCTCAGCGCCGGACGCGCCGCCTGGAACGTCGTCACCAGCTGGGACGCGTTCACCGGCGAGAACTTCCGGCGCGGCGGGTACCTGGCGGAGGAGGACCGCTACAACCGCGCCCGCGAGTTCCTGCGCACCGCCCGCGAGCTGTGGGACTCCTGGACGCACGGCGACCTCGTCGCCGACCCCGCCTCGGGCACGTTCGCCCGTCCGGGCGCCGGGACGTTCGCGCACCACGGCCCGCAGTTCGACATCGCCGGACGGTTCAACGCGCCGCGCCCGCCGCAGGGCCACCCGGTCATCATCCAGGCCGGGGACTCGCCGGAGGGACGCGAGTTCGCCGCCGCCGAAGCCGACGTCATCTTCAGCCGGCACGGCACGCTGGAGGACGGCCGCGCCTTCTACAAGGACGTCAAGAGCAGGCTCGCCAGGTACGGCCGCCGCCCCGACGAGCTGAAGATCATGCCCGCCGTCACCTACGTGCTCGGCGACACCGAGGAGGACGCCGCCGAGCGCGCCGCCGACATCCGCCGCGCGCAGGTCACCCCGCAGGGCGCGCTGGCCTACCTGGAGGGCTACTGGGGGCGCGACCTGTCCGGCCACGACCCGGACGGCCCGCTGCCCGACATCGAGCCCGACCTCGGCGAGGGCGTCTCCAAGGGCCGGGCCCAGTTCCGCGGCGACCGCGGCGAGACCGTCCGCCGGTGGCGGGCGCTGGCCGGGGAGCGCGGCCTCACGATCCGCGAGCTGGTCATCGAGGCCACCGGGCGGCAGACGTTCGTCGGCACGCCGCGCTCGGTCGCCGACCAGATCGACGAGTTCGTGCAGACCGACGCCGCGGACGGGTTCGTGCTCGTCCCGCACCTGACCCCGACCGGCCTGGACGACCTGGTCGACCACGTCGTGCCGCTGCTCCAGGAGAAGGGCGTCTTCCGCGCCGACTACACCGGCCCGACGCTGCGCGACCACCTCGGGCTGGAGGCGCGATGACGCGGTTGCATCTCGCCGCCGCGCTGCACGACGCCGGATGGCACTCGGCGGCGTGGCGCGACCCGGCGGCCCGCCCGGCCGAGCTGTTCACCGCCGGGTACTGGAGCGGCCTCGCCGCCGAGGCCGAGCGGGGCCTGCTCGACTTCGTCACGATCGAGGACGCGCTCGGCCCGCCCGCCTTGGACAAGGGGGTCCCGGCGCGGCTGGACGCCGTGCTGATCGCCGCGCGGCTCGCGCCCGCGACGTCCCGGATCGGGCTCGTGCCCGCGACCGTCGTCCCGCACACCGAGCCGTTCCACGTGTCGATCGGCATCGCCTCGCTCGACCACGCGAGCCGCGGCCGCGCCGGCTGGCGGCCCGACACCGACCCCGCCCACCACGCCCACGCCGCGCACTTCGGCCGCCGCGACCTCCCCGGCACGCCGCTGCTCGACGAGGCGGCCGAGTACACCGAGATCGTCCGGCGGCTGTGGGACTCCTGGGAGGACGACGCGGAGATCCGCGACGTCGCCACCGGCCGGTTCCTGGACCGGGAGAAGCTGCACTACATCGACTTCGCGGGCGAGCACCTCCGGGTCCGGGGGCCGTCGATCACGCCGCGCCCGCCGCAGGGCCAGCCGCCGGTGACCGTGCTGGCCGACGACGTCGACGGCTATGAGTTCGCGGCGCGCGCCGCCGACGTCGTCCTGGTCGCCCCGCGCTCCCGCCGGGACGCCGTGACCGTCGTCGCCCAGGTCAGGGAGGCCGAGCGCACCGTCGAGCGGACCGGCGAGCCGCTGCGCATCCTCGGCGAGCTGGTCGTGTTCCTCGACTCGGTGCCCGGGGCCGCGAACGCCCGGCGCGCCCGGCTGGACGGCCCCGCGAGCCTCGCCTTCGACCCGAGCCGCGCCTTCGACGCCGAGACGTTCACCGGTACCCCCGGCGACCTCGCCGACCTGCTGGTCGACTGGGGCGAGGCGGGCCTGGACGGGTTCCGGCTGCGGCCGGGCGTGCTGCCGTCCGACCTCGTCGCGATCACGCGCGAGCTGGTGCCGATCCTGCGCGGGCGCGGCGCGTTCCGCGACGCCTACGAGGCGGCGACGCTGCGCGGGCACCTCGGGCTGCCGCGCCCCGCGAACCGCTACGCCGCATCCGACCCCGGGAGCCGCCCGTGACACCGCTGTCCGTCCTCGACCTCGCGCCGGTGTCGGCCGGCGGCACCGCGCGCGACGCCGTGCGCAACGTCCTCGACCTCGCGCGCCGGGCCGAGGCCGCCGGCTACCACCGGTACTGGCTCGCCGAGCACCACCTCTCGCCGGGCGTCGCGAGCGCGGCGCCGCAGGTGCTGATCGGCGCGGTCGCGGCCGCCACGTCCCGGATCAGGGTCGGGTCCGGCGCCGTCCAGACCGGGCACTGGACGCCGCTGGCGATCGTCGAGCAGTTCGGCACGTTGGACGCGCTCCACCCGGGCCGCGTCGACCTCGGCATCGGCCGCTCCGGGCAGAAGCGCCAGGAGGCCGCGAGCCGGTCGGGCGCGCCGAAGCGTCCCGCGCGCGAGGCCACGTTCGTGGACGGCCTGCTCCTCCCCACCCCCTACGACACCACGCGGGCCGCGTCGTCGCCGAGGCTGCTGCTCCAGGACTCGCTGCTGCGCCAGGCCGGGGCGCGGCCACCGCGCTTCACCGACGCCATCGACGAGATCATCGCGCTCCTGGACGGGACGCTCAGCCGCGACGGCGTCGACGCGCACGCCACCCCCGGCGAGGGCGCGGCGCTCGCGCTGTGGATCCTCGGCAGCAGCGGCGGCGAGAGCGCCCGCGTCGCGGGCGAGCGGGGGCTGCCGTTCGCGGCGAACTACCACGTCGCCCCGGCGAGCGTGCTGGAGGCCGTGGACGCCTACCGCGCGGCGTTCCGCCCGTCCGCGACGCTGGCCGAGCCGTACGTCCTCGTCTCCGCCGACGTGGTCGCGGCGCCCACCGAGGCGGAGGCGCGCGAGCTCGCCGCCCCCTACGCGCTGTGGGTGCACAGCATCCGGGCGGGCGGCGGCGCGATCCCGTTCCCGACGCCCGCGCAGGCCGCCGCACACGAGTGGCGGGCCGAGGACCTCGACCTCGTCGCCGACCGCGTCGAGACCCAGTTCGTCGGGACGCCCCGCACGGTCGTCGCGCAGCTGGAGACGCTGCGCCGCGTCACCGGCGCGGACGAGCTGCTGCTCACCACCATCACCCACGACCACGCCGACCGCGTCCGCTCGTTCGAGCTGATCGCCGAGGCGTGGGCGGCCTAGGGCGGGTGCCGTGCACCGGCCTCAGCAGTACACCCGCACCATCGTGGCCAGGTTGTTGGGGTCCAGCCTCCGCTGCGTCCACGGCGCCGTGTAGTCCCACGTTACGCCGCTGCGCGCAAGGCGCAATCGACGCACCACATAGGACACTTTTCGAGCCTCTGCGGTACGCGCTCACGTGGCGCGGACGGACAGCGCGTGGCGGAAGACGTCGTGCGGATCCCATTTCGCCTTGATCTGCTGGAGCCGCGGGTAATTGTCCCGGAAGTACAGGACGTGCCACGGCGCGCCGTTGTTCAGGGCCGGGTCCGCGAGGTCGGTGTCGGGGTAGTTGATGAACGCGCCGTCGTCGGCGGCGGGCACGCCGCCGGTGTCCGCGAAGAGGTCGCGGTAGACCTCGCGCGTGAACGCGATGTGCCGGGCGTCGTCGGCGACGTCCTCCCACCCGTTGATGAGGAACACCTTCATGATCGTGTCGCGGTGCGGCGCCGCCGTCGCGTCCGGGCGGGCGGTGTTCACCTGCCCGCCGAAGGTGTAGAGGCTGAGGAACGCGCCCGGGTGGTCGTAGTCGGTCCGGGTCAGGTGGCGGTGCAGGACGTCGATCTGCCGGTCGGTCAGGCGGCGGCGCAGGTAGGCCGACTTCACCTTCAGCCGGTAGAGCGGCCCGGGGTCGCCCGGGGACCCGGCCAGCGCGGCGGCGAGCCAGTCGCGCCCGCGCACCGTCCGGACCGGCGTGACCGGCACGCCCTCGTTGATCGCGGCGATGTGGTCGTCGAGCAGCCGCTCGGCGGCGGGCAGCCCCGACCCGGCGGCGACCTGGCCGATCATGCCGATCGTCCCGAACGCCGCACGGCTCAGCTGGAGTTCGCTGTAGAGGGCGGTCGCCGGAGAGCCCGGGGCGCTGTTGCGCTCCACCCACGTGCCGTGGTTGCGGACGAGCCGCTCGAACCCCGCTTTGTCGATCTTCTTCCAGTCCCAGTCGACGGAGAAGGTCAGCGCCGTCGACGGCGGCGCGGGCAGCAGCCGGGACGGGTCGTCGCCGCGCGCGCCCGGCGTGCGGAACCAGTAGCGGGTGACGATGCCGAACGTGCCGCCCCCGCCGCCGGTGTGCGCCCACCACAGGTCCCGGTTCGGGTCGGACGCGTCGGCCGTCGCGACGACGCCGCGGGCCCGCCCGTCCCGGCCCACGACCACCACCTCGACGCCGTGGAGGTGGTCGACGGCCAGGCCCAGCATGCGCGACAGGGGTCCGAAGCCGCCGCCCGGCACGTGCCCGCCCGCGCCGACCGTCGGGCACCACCCGGCGGGAATCGTGACGCCCCACCCCAGGTAGAGCCTGCGGTACACGTCGCCGAGCAGGGCGCCCGCCTCCACGGCGAAGGCGCGGCGGGAGGCGTCGTAGTAGACGCCGGTCATGGCGGAGGTGTCCACGACGACCTGGACGGCGGGATCGCCGACGAACCCCTCGAAACCGTGGCCACCGCTGCGGACCGTCACCCGCTTCCCGGTGTCGACGGCCTTCTGCACCGCCCGGACGACGTCCTCGGTCGTCCCGACCACCCAGACGTGCTCGGGGTCGCCGACGAACCGCCGGTTGTAGCCGCGCCCGGCGAGGGACGGGTAGCGCGGGTCACCGCGTCCGACCTCGGACGCCGGAGGCGGCGGTGACGTGAAGGGCGCGGCGGCCTCCGCCGGGGCGGTCCCCAGGGCGGGCGCCGCGATTCCCGCCGCCGTCGCGGCCAGCCCGCCCCACAGGACGTTCCTCCTGGTGTGCTCGGTCATTCAGGCTCCTCGATCGCGAATGACCAACAACGTAGGGAGGGCGCGGAACGCGGTCACGGGGCCTGGCACCACCTCGACGGTGGACTCAGGCCCCCGGATGTCAGATGTCCATGAGCAGCCCGATCTGCCGTTCGACGCCGTCCGGGCCGCCGAGAATCGGGAAGTGCTCGATGGCGTCCGCGCACAGGTCGACGAGCTGCTGCTTCTTGGTGCGCCCGAACTCGTCCGCGTCGAAGTCGTAGAACTCGAACGAGGGCGCGGCGTGCTCGCCCTTGTGCCCGCCGTCCAGGATCGGCGTCGTGACCAGCGCCTGCGCGAGGGGGTAGAGGATGCCCTGCATCGCGGCGACGTCGTTGCGTTCGAGCCCGTACCGGTGGCTGAACATCTCCTCGCGGCCGGTGCCCGGGAACTTCCTGGTCTTCACGTCGTCGGTGGAATGCGCGTAGGTCTCGTCCAGCAGGCACAGCGTGTAGCAGTAGGCGGCGTTGAACAGCGTCATCAGGCTCTGGACGCCCGGCTGGCCGTCGAAGTCCTCGACGCGCGGGTCGGCGACGACCGGGTAGGTCGCCTCCGGGTCGTCGATGCCGATCTCGTGGTCGCGTCCGCCGTCGACCGCGCCGATGCCCTCGATGCCGTCCTGGATGCGGACGAACTTCTCGTAGTGGGTGTAGTCCTCGACGCCGGGCCTGACCTCGATCGTCTTGTGGTCGGTGATCGTGCCCTCGCCCTGCTCGATGATGATCCGCAGCGCCTGCCGGGCGGTGGCGAGGTTGTGGACGCGGATCGGCTTGCCGTTGCCGAACTCGTTCCAGAACCCGCGCTTGTACTGCTTGCGCACGTCGTCGACCGCCCACTCGATCTCGTCCTCCAGATCGATGAAGCCCTGTTCGATCGCGCGGTAGAACTCGCCGAGGCTCCGGTACTGGCCGATGTCCTCCGGGTGCCGCGCGAACGCGGTCGCGCCGAGGTCGATGTCGTCGGGCATCTCGACCCGGCGGAACGTGCCGACCTGGTCCCTGGACAGGCGCTCCAGGGTGAGGACGATCTCCGGGCCGTCCGGGTCCTCGGGGTTGTAGCGGTTCAGCATCGTGCTCGGGTAGGACGGGATGAAGTCCTCGTCGTAGAAGGAGATGTCGTCGCCGTACCCGATGGCGACCATCAGGTTGCGCACCAGCGACAGGTGCAGCATCTCCTCGATCGAGATCCCGATCAGCGAGCGCAGCACGCCGCGCGGCGCGGCCCACTGCGAGTGCCCGCGCGTCCTGATCGAGTACGCGGCGAACAGGTACATCGGGATCGTGGACAGCTCCACCTGCGCGGCGACGTACAGGTGGTCGGCCAGGTCGCCCACGGTCTTGATGCCGGCCGCCGGGTCGAGCTGCCGGATCGGCCGCGTCCGCACCAGCCGGTCGCCCGCCTTCCGCGCGTCCTTCCTCGTCTTGGCCGCCGTGGCCCGTGCCTTCGCCTTCGTCTTCGTCTGCGTCCTGGACTGTGTCTTGGAGGCGGTCTTGCCGGACTTCGTCCTGGTCGTGGCGGTGGTCATCGTGTCGCCCTCTCTTTCGGGTGTTCCGGTACGCGGTACGCGCGGGTGAAGTAGCCGAGTGCGGCCCAGCGGCGGAGCGCGTCCGGGGCCGGGCCCGCGAGGGCTTCGCCCACCGTCGCGCCCCCGGCCAGCGCCCGCAGCGCCCGGTGCGCGGCGGGGTCGAGTTCGCGCATCACGACCCGGTAGTCGCGGCGGCTGACCGCCAGCGCCACCGGACGCGGCGCGGGCGGCTCGGGGTCCTCGCCGCGCCGGACGGCCGCCAGGTACTCGTTGACGGGGAAGGCGAAGACCGGCAGCCGCAGGCACGGCGCCGGCTCCAGGCGCAGGTCGGGGGTCGGCGGGAGGTCGTCCGGGTGCAGGACGGGGCCGTCCTCGGTGCCGGGGCCCTCGACGACCTCCGTGATGATCCGCTCCAGCCGGGCCATGTCGATGATGAGGTCGGGCCAGCGCTCGCGGTGCGCCGCGTCGTCCGGCCGGGTCGCCGCGAGGTGGTCGGCGAACTCCTCGTCCAGGCGGGTGAGCGTGTACGCCTGGGACGGCCGCGCGTCCAGGTAGTCGAGGGCGAACCGGTCGAACATGTCCTCGCCGAGCAGCCGGGTCAGCCCGGGGTGCAGGCCGCGCATGTTCTCCAGCAGCCGGAGCCGGTAGCCGCGCCAGTAGATCCCGAGCCGCTGCCGCGCGGTGAGCGCGGAGGATGTCGTGAGCAGTTCCTCGACGCCGTCGGCCGTGTCGTCGCCGAGAATGGCGGCCTGCATCCACCGCTGGATTCCGGCCAGTTCCGCCGCCGGTTCAGGCATCCGGGGCACCCTGAAGGGCCGAGACCGGGTCGCGTCCGGCGGCGGCGAGCCTCGCCTTGTCGAGTTCGGCCTCCAGGACGGGGAATTCCGGGAGCCGGTCGTCCCATTCGAGCAGCGTGGGAATCGGCCCGGCGCGTTCGGTGACGAGCCGGTAGAGGTCCCAGACGGCGTCGGTGACCGGACGGTCGTGGGTGTCGATGAGGTGGGTCCCGTGATCGGCGTGCCCGGCCAGATGGATCTGCTCGACGCGCTCCAGCGGCAGCGCGTCGAGATAGTCGACCGGGTCGAAGTCGTGGTTGGTCGCCGAGACGTAGACGTTGTTGACGTCCAGCAGCAGCCCGCAGCCGGCGTCCTCGGCCAGCCGGGTCATGAACTCCTGCTCGGGCATCGTCGAGGCGGTGAACCCGACATAGGTGCTCGGGTTCTCCAGCACCAGCCTGCGTTCCAGGACGTCCTGCGCGATCCGGACGCGTTGCACCACGTGCGCCAGCGCCGCCTCGGTGAAGGGGAGCGGGAGCAGGTCGTGGGTGTTGCGGCCCATGACCCCCGTCCAGCAGACGTGGTCGGAGACGAGCGGCGCCCGCACCGCCGCGGCCAGGTCGCGCAGCCGCGCCAGGTAGCCGAGGTCGAGCGGGTCGGTGCCGCCGATCGACAGCGAGACCCCGTGCAGCGCGATCGGGTAGTGCTCGGCGATCGCCTCCAGGGCGCGGCGGCGGCCGCCCGCGCAGTCCATGAAGTTCTCCGAGATCACCTCGAAGAAGCCGACGTCCGGCCGGTGCCGCCGGACGTGGTCCATGTGCGGCCCGCGCAGCCCGATCCCGAACCCCAACGTGTTCGTGGCAGCGTCGGCCCAGGTCACCGGGCCTTCCTCGGCGCGGCCCTCCGGGTCTTGGCGGTGCTCTTGCGGCGCGCGCCGTCGCCCGCCGCGCGCTTGCGCGCCCCGTCCCCGGACGCGGCGCCGCGCCGCCCCACCGGGCCCACCAGGTCCTGGCCGTCGTCGACGTCGTACTCGGGCAGCAGGTCGTCGGGAATCCCGTCGCCCGGGGACGGGCCGAAGGCGAGCCCCGACCGGTACATGCGGTCCTCCATGAGCCGCCGGGCCTGCATCCACACGCTCCGGCCCTTCATCGGCCCGGCGCTGAACACGCGGCTGACGTTGAGCGGGCTCGCGCAGCTCCCGTTGAACCGGCACGACTGCTCCCCGGGCCGCCACTGCTGCTCGTCGCTTCCGGCGTAGCCGCAGCCGCCCTGCCCGCGGCACTGCCCCTCGCCGTGGCAGACATGGCGGACGGTCGCGCAGTTCCCGGTTCCCGCCATCACGGCCCCGCCGTCGATGTCGAAGGCGTTGCAGGCGTTCAGGCCCATGCACACGTGCTGTTCCAGTCCCTCGGCGGGCGCGCCGCAACTCGCGCCCCCGAAACTGCGCCCGCTGGCGTCGTAGTGCTGCTCGACCGCGTAGTCCTGCGACGACAGCACCTCCGGGCCCGCCGCCCGGTCGTGCCCGTTGTGCTCGCGCCTCACCTTTGCCATGCCGTCCCCAAATTCAGCGAATTGCCGGTCCACCTGCGTCTTCACCCGGGACGAAGATCAGTAAGCGCGCGGCTCGACTTATTACGACACGCGGAATCGACATGCGCCGCCGTTGACCGAAAATTGACGATCACCTGATTTTGATACAAGGCGGCAGCCAACCTTGGCAGTTCCTCCCCTTGCCGGGGGCCGCGCCTTTTCCGCACTATTCCGGAAGAACAGCCCCCCGGTAGGAGGCCCCGTGAGAGCCCGCATTTCTGTGATCTTCGCGTGTGTCGCGACCGCCCTGAGCCTGCTCGTCCCCGGCACGGCCGCCGGCGCGACCACCGCCCCGCCGCCGCCGGAGGGCGGGCGGGCGATCTTCGGGAGCAACGGCGCGCGCTGCGTGATCGGGTTCAACGTGGTCAGGAACGGCAGCTACTACTTCCTCACCGCGGGCGGCTGCGCGCAGGGCGGCCTGCACATCTACGCCGACGAGGCCCGGACCGTCCCGCTCGGCACGGTCGCCCAGGTCATGGGCGGCGGCTTCAAGGTCGCGCTCGCCCAGTACGTGGACCCGAAGAAGCAGCAGCCCGGCACCGTCCACACCTATCCCGGCTCACTGGAGATCACGTCGGCGGGGATGCCGTCCGTCGGCCAGCGGGTCTGCCGCAGCGGCCCGGTGAGCCACGTGGTCTGCGGGTCCGTCACGGCGGTCAACCAGACCATCAACCTCCCGGACGGAGTGATCAACGGCGTCTCGCGGACGAGCATCTGCGCGAGCGAGCTCCCGGGCGCGCCCTACTTCACCGACGGCAGAGCGGTCGGGATGGAGATCGGGACCTCCGGTGGCTGCGTCGGCGGCACCTCGTCCTACTTCCAGCCGATCAGCCCGGTCCTCAGCGCCTTCGGAGTCGCCGTCTACTGACGATCAGGGGCGCGGGTCCCGCAGCGCCGTCGCGACCGCGGACAGGCCCACCTCGTCCGACGCCTTCACCAGCACGAGGTCGGACGGCCGCAGCAGCACGCGCAGCAGGTGCACCACGTCCCGGCGGCGCGGCAGCGCGTGGGTGACCACGCCCGCCCGGCGGGCGGCCTCGGACAGGGCCTCGGGCCCCTCCCCCGACCCGACCACGACGAGGATCGCGACGCCCAGTTCGGCGGCGAGCCTGCCGACGGCGGCGTGCTCCCGTGCCGTCTCCCCGGCCTGCCCGGTCATCTCGCCGAGGACGGCGATCGTCCGGCGTCCGGCCGACATCGTCGCCAGCGTGCGCAGCGCGGCGCGCATGGAGACGGGGTTGGCGTGGCAGGCGTCGTCGATGACCGTGACGCCGTCGTCCCGCTCGACCAGTTGGAACCGGTTCGGCGAGCGCGGCGCGGCGCTGCTCAGCCGCGCCGCGATCCGCCGGGTCGTGACGCCGAGGACGTCGGCGACGCTCGCGGCGGCCAGCGCGTTGCCGACCTGGTGCTCGCCGGGCAGCCCCAGCCGCACGACCGCCGCGCCGGACGGCGTGTGCAGGATGAACGACGCGTGCCCGGCGCCGTCGACCGTGACGCCGACCGCCCGGACGGCCGCGCCGGCGTCCGTCCCGTAGGTGACGACGCCCGCCGACGTCGCGCCCTCCATGGACGCCACGGCCGCGTCGTCGGCGTTGAGGAACGCGAGGCCGCCCTCCCCCGCCGGGGGCAGCGCCCGCACCAGCTCGGTCTTCGCCCGCGCGACGCCGACGATCCCGCCGAGCGTGAGCAGGTGCGCGGGCCCGACGTTCAGCACCAGCCCGAACTGGGGGCGCGCCACCCACGCGAGATGGGTGATGTCGCCCGGACGCGCCGCCCCCATCTCCAGGACGAGGTAGCGCGTCCACCGGTCGGCGCGCAGCACCGTCAGCGGCAGCCCGACCTCGTCGTCCCGCGAGCCGGTGCTGGCCACCGTCGGCGCCTCGCGTTCGAGGATCTGGGCGAGCAGGTCCTTGGTCGTGGTCTTGCCGACCGACCCCGTGACGCCGATGACGACCAGGTCCAGCATGTCCCGGACGAACATGGCGAGGTCGGTCAGCGCGGAGACGACCTCGTCGACGACGACGCACGGCCCGTCGACGGCGCGGGTGCCGAGCACCGCGCACGCGCCGAAGGCGTAGGCGCGCTCGGCGAGGTCGTGCCCGTCTCCCCGCCGCCCGGCGAGGGCCACGAACAGCGCGCCGGCGGTGGCGTCCCGCGGGTCGGCGACGACGGGCCCGGTGACGGTGGGCCCGGGCGCCGGGGCGCCGTGCACCGTTCCGCCGACCGCCAGCGCGATCTCGTGCAGGGTCAGCGGGATCACGGGACGGGCCGCGCCGTCCGGCGGGGCCCACCGGCCCCGCCCACGGCGGTCTCGACGACCGCCGTGGGCGGTTCCGGCCTCCAGGTACCGTCCCGATCGCCCCCGACGACGGGACGGTACTCCCCCCTCAGGAGTCCAGTGATCGCCTGCATGGTCTCCCGTCCGGCTTCGCCGCCACCCGTCTGCGCCAGATCGTAAAACGGGGTAAACACACCGGGATACCGGGCATTCGGCGCGGCCGCACCGGGGGTTCCGGCTCCCCGCACCGGGCATCGGCCGGCCCGATCGCAGCTCATGACGCCGCCGCGCAGAGCGCGAGGACCTCGTTGGTCAGCGCGGCGGCGGCGCCCGGCCGGCCGAGGCGGCGCGCCATCGCCGACATCTCCGAGCGGCGCAGCGGATCGGTCAGCAGCAGCGCCAGCTCCCCGACCAGTCGCGCGGGCGCCGCCTCCTCCCCGACCAGCACGCGGGCGGCGCCGTGCGCGGCGAGGTGCTCGGCGTTGCGGCGCCGCTCGTCCCCGGCCGGGCGGGCGGGCAGCACGAGCACCGACGGCTTGCCGAGCGCGGTCAGCTCGCCGACCGTCCCGCAGCCGCCGCCCGAGACCACGACATCGGCGAGGGCGAGCAGGTCGGCGAGCTCCTCGCCGACGAACCCGCGCGCGAGATACCGGGGACGCAGGTCGGGCGGCAGCCGCTCGACCGCCGCCGGCACCGGCCCGGCCGGCTCCGCGCCCGCCTGGTGGAACACGTTGGCGTAGCGCAGCAGCTCGGGCAGGGCCGCGGTGACCAGCTCGTTGATGTGGCGCGCGCCCCGGGAGCCGCCGGTGACGTAGACGGTCGGCAGCGAGGGCGTCCAGCCGTCCCAGCCCAGCCGTGCGGGCGCGGCCCGCGCGTCGCCGTCCGCGAGGCCCGGACGCAGCGGGTTGCCGGTCACCACCGCGCGCCCGCGCAGCCGCTCGGGGAGCAGGTCCATGGTCGGCTCGGCGCTGAGCGCGACGCGCGCCGCACCCCGCATCGTGATCCGGTTGGCGAGCTCCACCCGCACCGCCTGCTCGTGGACGAGCAGCGGCCGGTGGCAGAGCCGCGCCGCCAGCCCGACCGGCACCGACGCGTACCCACCGGTGCACAGCACGGCGTGGGGACGAATCCCCCGGACGATGTTGACCGCCTCCCGCACCCCGACCGGCACCCGGCCCACGGCGGACGACAGCCGGGAGAGCCGGTTACTTCCGCGGAACGTTCCGCCGGTGGGGATCGCGGTGAACGGCACGCCCTCCTCCGCCGCGACCTTGGCCTCGACGCCGCGCTCGCCGCCCACCCAGAACGGCTGGAGCTCCAGGCCGTGGGCGCGGAACGCGGTCCGCGCCGCCCGCACGACCGCGACGGCGGGGAACGTGTGGCCGCCGCTGCCGCCGCCGCTGACGACGAGCCGGACCGGGTCGCGCCGGTCGATCAGGGCTTGGGGAACGACGACATGCGTCATGACCGCTCCATGGGACGGAAATCGGGGCTCAGGCGGAGAGGGCGGCGGCGAGCTGGCGGCGCCCGGTGATGCCGAGCTTGCGGTAGGCGCTGGTGAGGTACTGCTCGACGGTGCGCTGGGTCAGCACCATCTCCTCGGCGATCTGGCGGTTGGTGGCGCCGGAGGCGGCGCGGTCGGCGGCGGCGCGCTCCTGCGCGGTGAGCGCGCTGACGCCGCTGAGCCGCCCGAGGTCGGGCTTGCCGCCCGCACGGCGCAGGTGGCGGGCCGCGCGCAGCCAGAGCGGCCGCGCGCCGATCTCGTGGGCCAGCGCGAACCCGTCCTGGAGGCGCTCGTGGGCCCGCTCGGTGTCGCCGCCGCGCAGCAGGACGGCGCCGAGGTCGATCAGCGCCGCCGCGCGGTGCAGCCCGGCGTCCTCCAGCGGGTCGAGGACGGCGACGGCCTCGCGCGCCGCGTCGGGGTCCGCGTTGACCACGGCGGACGCGGCGAGCGCGGCGCTCAACGGACGCGGCGCGCCCCACCGGCGGGCCAGCGCGAGCTCCTCCGCGGCCAGCGACGCCGCCGCCCGCGTGTCGCCGAGCACGGCGGCGCACCGCGCGGCCCCCGACCGCCACGCCGACAGCGCCGGGTTGGCGATGCCGAGCGGGCGCAGCGTCTCGCCCGTCTCCAGGAACGCCTCCAGCGCGTCCTCGTGCTGGTCGCGGGCCATCGCCAGCGACGCCCTCGCGAACGCGAACACGGCGGCGGCCCAGGCGGGCGACGCGTGCGACAGCGCGGCGCGGTCGCGGAGCAGCTGGTCGGCCGCGTCCAGATCGCCGAGGTCGGTCAGGACGCGCGTCAGCCGCGCCGCCGCGGCCGTGCCGACGTCGAACGGGGCCTCCAGCGCCGCGTCGAGCTCCGCCCGCGCCTCGCGGAGCGCGCCGCGGCCGTGCAGGACGCATCCGCGCGCGTAGGCGATGAGCGCCGCGCCGCCCGGCACGGTCTGGCAGCGCGTGGAGTGGCCGCCGCTCTCGTCCGGATCCCAGGCCGTGCCGTCCTGGTCGGCGCTGAGCAGGACGCAATGCGCCAGCATCCCGAGCCGCGCCTCCCACGTCCGGTGCGGGTCGATGGCCCGCATCGCGGCCTTTGCGCGCCGCACGCTCGCCGCGCGCTCGCGGCCGTGCCGGGTGTCGGTCCACGCGTCGGCGATGCCGGTCAGTGCGCTCAGCCGGGCGTCGCCTGCGGCCAGTTCCGCGAGGTCCGGGAGCCGCCGCTCGACGAACTCGTCGGCGTCTGCGGACGCCGCGTACGCGACGAACGCGCCCAGCTCCACCTCGACCGCCACCTCGCCGCGCTCGGGCGGCACCAGCGACCGCACCTCCTCGACGACCTTCAGCGCCGTGTTCAGCGGACGCCCGGCACACGCGTGCAGGCGGGCCAGCTCGGCGCCGATCCGGGCCCGCAGGGACGGCTCGTCCGCCAGCCCGAGCGCCTCCAGCAGCGTCCGCTCCCCGCCGGGGACGCCCGCGCCGATCTCCGCCGCGCCGATGTCGGCCAGTAACTCCGCGCGGACGGATTCGCTCATCGGCTCGGCGAGCGCGCGGCGCAGGTAGCCGAGCGCGCGCTGCGGCAGGCCGCCGTCCAGCGCGTTCGCGGCGGCGGCGCGGAGCGTGTCGAGCGCCCACGGCTCGCCGAGCATCTCGACGGCCATCAGGTGGTCGGCGGCCCGCTCCGGCTCGGCGTGGTGGTCGCGGACCATGCGGGCCGCGCGCAGCCGCTGCGAGGTCCGCAGGCCGGTGGAGATCTGCGCGTCCACGGCCGCCCGCACCAGCGGATGGACGTAGCGCAGCGGCGTGCTGTCGGACAGGATGCCGAGCTCGATCAGCCGGTCGAGCGCGGCGGCGGCCTCGTCCAGCTCCAGGCCCGCGAGCTTGGCGACCAGCACCGGCTCGCTGTCGTCGCCGAGCACGACCACCGCCTGCGCGACGGCCAGCGCCTCCGGCCCGCCCCGCATGATCCACGGCAGCATCCGGCGGCCCGCCATCACGCCCATGCTCTCGATCGAGCCCGCCGACGCCCGCACCGGCGGGACGGACCGCACCGCGAGCGCGGGCAGCAGCGAGGCCAGCAGCGCCGCGTTGCCGCGCGTCGCGCGGTGACACCGCTCGGCGAACGCCTCGTCGGGGCGGGCCCCCATGACATCGGTGATCCACTGCCTGACCTGCGCGGGCGTCAGCGGCCGCAGCACCCGCCGCTCACTCGCCGCGACCAACTCGTCCAGCAGCAGCCGCCGCTCGCCGCTCTCGCCCGGCGAGCGGGCGAGCACGATCGCGAGCGGCCGGTCGACGCTGCGGTGCGCGAGGTGGGCGAGCCAGCGCAGCGTCAGCGCGTCGCACCACTGCGCGTCGTCCAGCGTGATCAGCGTCGGGCCGCCGCGGGTGACCCCGCACAGGTGGGCCGACACCCGCTCGAACACCTCGAACGGCGAGGCGTCCCCGCCGCGCGCGGCGAGCGCGGTGGCGGGCCGCCCGTCCGGCGGCGCGGGCAGCCCGGCGAGGATCTGCCGCAGCACGCCGAAGTCGTTGGCGGTCTCCAGGATCGTGGCGCGTCCGGCCAGCAGCGTCCAGCCGCGCCGCCGGGCGTCGTCGCGGACGGCGGCGAGCAGCGCGCTCCGGCCGGCGCCCGCCGCGCCTTCGAGCGAGAGCATCCGCAGCCCGCGCTCGGCGGCGTCCAGCGCGGAGGTGAGGGCAGCCGTCTCGGACTCCCGCCCGTACAGCCTCCCGCCAGGGCGGACGCCCGGCCCGCCGTCGATGTCCGGTTCACATGTCTTCATGATCACCCGCCCTGCACGCGAATGCGGGTGGCGTCTCCCCGTTCATGACATGAACGGTATGAGCGCGGCAGGTCGTTTTTCTTCGGCCGCGCAGAGGATGTTGGGCCCCTCCCGACGCGGTTCGAAAAGAGGAGGAGCCGCCCTCCCTCCCACGAAAGGACTAGAGCGCGACCACCGGAGCCGGCGCTACCGTCGAGCCATGGGCCTCTTCGACGCGATCGTGCGGCGCCGCCTCCCGCCCATGGCCGTCGACGTTCCGCTGGCCGTGATGATCCTGGTGGGCAGCGTCGTCACCGTCACCGGGAAGGCGCCCGGCAAGGAGGAGTTACGGCCGCTGGACGTGTGGGCGGTGCTGCTCCTGCTGGCGACCGCGGCGCCGATGGCCGTCCACCGCCTCCGCCCGGTGCCGGTGGTGGTCACGATGTGCGTCGCGACCCTGGTCTTGCAGGGCTGCGACTACATCTACCCGATGATGGGCCCGTGGGGCGGCCCCGCCGTCGGCGCGCCCTACGTGGGGATCACGATCGCGGTGTTCCTGACCGTGCTGCGCGCGCCCGGGGCGACGTGGTTCCTCCTCGTCCTGTCCGTGGCGGTCGTCGTCACCGAGGCGCTGCTCACCCGCGCCTACTGGGTCGGGACCGCGTCCGCGGCGGCGGTGCTGATCCTCGGCGCCTGGACGGTCGGGACGCTGTTCGTCGCGCGCCGCCTCGTCGGGCAGGAGGCGGTGCGGCGCGCCGCGGCCGTCGCCCGCGAGCAGACGGCGGTCGCCCGCGAGGCCGTCGCGCACGAGCGGACGCGCATCGCCCGCGAGCTGCACGACATCGTCGCCCACAACGTCAGTCTGATGGTGGTGCAGACCATCGCCGCCGACCGGATGCAGGAGCGCGACCAGGCCAAGACGCACGAGCTGCACCGCGCGATCGAGGAGACGGGCCGGGCGACGGTCGCCGAGCTGCGGCGGCTGCTCGACGTGCTGCGGACCGACGACGAGGGCGACGCGGACTCCGACCAGTGCCCGCAGCCGCCGCAGCCCACGATCGCGGCCCTGCCCGACCTGGTCGAGTCGATGCGCGCCGCGGGCCTGCGGGTCGAGTACCGGGCGAGCGGCGCCCCCGTCCCGCTGCCCGCCGGGACGGAGCTGGCCGCCTACCGCGTCGTCCAGGAGGCGTTCACCAACACGCTCAAGCACGCCGGGCCCACCGAGTGCCGGCTGACCGTCTCCTGGCTGGAGGCTCCGCGCCGCCTGAACCTGCGAATCTGCGACGACGGGGAGCGCCGCGACGG
The DNA here is from genome assembly GCF_022751215.1 of Actinomadura terrae. Lineage (GTDB taxonomy): Bacteria > Actinomycetota > Actinomycetes > Streptosporangiales > Streptosporangiaceae > Spirillospora > Spirillospora terrae. The sequence goes on from NZ_JAICDG010000005.1 coordinate 456,695, forward strand.
CGAACCGGTCGCGGCCGACCCGTCCCGGAGAACAGGCCACGGACTCGTCGGGATGGCCGAGCGGATCGCCGCGGTCGGCGGGATACTGGAGACAGGTCCACGCCCCGGAGGCGGGTTCTGCGTGCACGCCACCATCCCCGTGCCCGTGTCCGCCAACGAAGGAACCCCCGATGCCGCCGATCCGTGTTCTGCTGGTCGATGACCAGCCGATGATCCGCACCGGTTTCCGGCTCATCCTGGAGACCGAGCCGGACATCGAAGTGGTCGGCGAGTCCGCGGACGGCATGGCCGCCGTGCGCGACACCGCCGCGCTGCGGCCCGACATCGTCCTGATGGACATCCGCATGCCGAGGCTGGACGGCGTCGAGGCCACCCGGCTCATCGCGGGGTCCGGGCCCACGAGCAGGGTCATCATCCTGACCACCTTCGACCTCGACGCCCACGTCCTGGACGCGCTGCGGGCCGGGGCCAGCGGCTTCCTGGTGAAGGACGGCCCGGCCGACTCCCTCGTCGCCGCGATCAGGACCGTCGCCACCGGCGACGCGATCCTCGCCCCGCGCGTGACCCGCAGGCTCCTGGACCGCTTCGCCCGCATCCCGGAACAGGAGCAGCCCCAGCCGGAGGAGGCGGCGGTCCCCCGGAGCCTGGACGCCCTCACCGCCCGCGAGCTGGACGTCCTGCGCGCGATGGCGAGCGGCCTGTCCAACGCCGAGATCGCCGAGCACCTCACGGTCAGCGAGGCGACGATCAAGACGCACATCGCGAACATCTTCGAGAAGTTCCAGCTCCGCAGCCGCGTCCAGGCGGTGATCCTCGCCTACGACACCGGGCTCGTCGCCCCCCGCGCGGCCCCCTGACCGCCCGTCCCGCGGCGCAGCACGGCGATGTTGGCGGCCAGCGTCAACGCGACCGCGAGCCCCATCCCGAGCACGGCGCCGCCGAGCCCGAACACAGGCGGACTGAAGCCGAGCGCCAGCACCACCAGCGCCCCGCCCGCGACCAGCAGCCCGTGCCCGACCGCGCCGGTCCCGGTCAGCCGGTGCAGGACGCCGAGCACGGCCAGCACGACCACCACCGGGACGGCGACCGCCAGCCCCGCCGCCCGCTCGGTCAGGTGCGCGTGGTGCTCGGTGGTCTCCAGCGCGACCTCCAGCCCCGCGCCGAGCGCGGCCACCGACGCGAACACGAAGTAGTGCCCATATCCCCAGGTCAGCGCCGTCCGCAACGTCGTGAGCCCGGCCTGCGCGCCGGTGAAGTAGATCCACCAGAGCGCGAAGACCAGCAGCAGCCCGCCGATCGCGATCAGCAGCACGGGCGCGGACAGCCCCCGGTCGGTGACCGCCGCCCGCACGGCCGACTGCGTGCCGAGGATGACCTCCCCGAGCACGATGATCGTGAACAGCCCGTAGCGCTCGGCGATGTGGCCGGGATGCCAGTTGGTCGGGTTGCCCCGGAACTCGGCCCACGCGGGGACGGCCAGCTCCGCCACGACCAGCGCGACGAAGGTGACCGGCTCCCACACGCCGGTGGCCCACAACCGCGCGATCCACCCGGCCTGCACGACGGCGACACCGGCCGCGTACCGGAACGCCGCCGCGCGTCCGGCGGGATGCTCGGCGGCGGCGCGCAGCCACTGCGCGATCAGCGCGACGCGCATGATGACGTACCCGACCACGACGAGCTTGAAGTCGCCGTCGAACGCGTCCTCCACTCCAGACGCGAGCACCAGCACCCCGCCCATCTGGACGAGCGTCAGCAGCCGGTAGAACACGTCGTCCGTGTCATAGGAGGACGCGAACCACGTGAAGTTCATCCACGCCCACCAGATCGCGAAGAACACCGCCGCGTACCCCGCCAGCCCCGAGCCGAGGTGGTCCTCGGCCAGGGCGTGGTGGAGCTGGGCCGCGGCCTGCGAGACCGCGACCACGAACGTCAGGTCGAACAGCAGCTCAAGCGGCGTCGAGGCCCGGTGCTCCTCCCCCGGATCGCGCCCGCCCATGACCCGCCGCAGCGGCCCGCCAATGCTCATCCCACTCCTCCGCCGCCGTCCACGCTGGTCAGAGCTACCTAACCACGACGACAGCTCTGGCCGTCCTTCCCAGAAATCCCTCACACACCGTAGATCACTCGTCTACATTCGGTGTCCCACGCCAGGCAGAGCCCGGGGAGGCCGGAGCCATGGACATCTTTCCTCGCAGCACGGATGCTCGAACCATGGAGAGCCGACGAGACATCCTGGCCGCTTCCACCAAGATCGCTGGGGTCGCCCTGGCCGCCCCGCTCCTCAACGCCGTCGCGCCCTACACCCGCCTCTTCGACGAGCGCGGCTCGCTGGCCGAAGAACTCGACCGGATCAGCCGCGAACTCGACTGGATCGCCGTCAACGAGCCGCTCCGCCCTTCGTCCGAGATCCGGGTGGCCATCTACGCCACCTGGGCCAACCTCGTCGGGCTCGGCCAGCACACCAACAGGGCGGTCGCCGCCCTAAAGGCCCGCACCGCAATCAACGCGGGGGCCAACGCGATCACCACCATGGACAGCAAGAACGGCCCGAAGTGGTTCGATACGGCCGGGGTCTATGCCCGCATCGCGGGCGACAACGACCTCATCTCCCTCACCCACTACCACGAGAGCGTGGCGGGCATCTGGTGGCACGCTCCGGACCGCACCGTACGTACCAGCATGTACATCGCGGGCCAGCACGGTAAGTCCGCGCAAAGACTGGGCCCGGTATATGCCCTACGCGCAAGGCTGGCGTCACAGCGCTACGAGTGCCGGGAAGCCGTACAGGCGGTCGAACAGTCGGTGCACCTGGCCGGTGACCCCGAGGCGCCAACGCTGAGCACGTGGACCAAGCCTCAGGCCCACGCGTTCGCCGCGCGTTCTCTCGTGCCCTTCGCACAGCTTCTCGCGGCGGTCGAGGCCCACACGCACGAAGCCCTCAACACGCTTCCCGAGAACGCGCACGTAATACGCTGCCACGCTCGGCTCAACCTGGCCGAGGCCCGGGCCAAGAGCGGGCTCTTGGACGCCGCCGCCGACGAGACACTGAAGGCTCTCGCCACGCTCCCCGACAACCACGGCTACGCCACCCTCATCGACCGGGTCGCCACCCTGTCCCGCGACGTCGACCGGCGCTGGCCCAAGAACTCGGCCTTCGAGCCCGTGCGGGAACTGCTGAAGGCCGAGCCCGTCTAGCGCGACCACGAAACCGACTCGGCGTTCGAGCCGGTGCGGGAGTCGCTGAAGGTCGAGGGCGTGTTGCGCAGCGACCTCAGCCGTCACGCGGGCGCGTAGCTGAGCGGTGGGGCCGACGCCGGAGGCGAGGCCCCACCGCGAAGATCGCGAAGCGATCCGCGCCCGCACAAGATTGGTCAGTGTGCGAGCCGCCAGGCGAGCACGCTGGGCCGAGATTGCAATAAACACAGCTGAGCAGCTGGACCGCCCCGGAGGGGCGCCCGGTAAGTGGTGAGATCGGGTGAAATAGCGGGCGATCAGGGCGCTGGCCTGGGGGAATTCATCCGTTGGACACCGTTTGGACGCCGGGGCGTCGGGTGGATGCGGGGAGATTGCCCACGTGCCCGTGGGCTTGACCGACACCGCGTCCCGGCGGGCGGACCCGCCGGACTCACCGGCCCGCCGCTGGACGGACTCACCCTGGCTCGTGCCGGGGCTCCTCGGGCTGGCCTGGCTCGGGGTGCTGATCGTCAACCTGCGCACGCCGGTGCCGTCCGACCAGCTCAACTACATGCTGGCGGCGGACCGCTTCCCGCGCCGGGTCGAGGCCACCACGGAGATGCACCAGGTGACGCGGTTCGGGCTGATCGTCCCGGTGCGGCTGGCGATCATGGTGTTCGGGTACTCGCAGGCCGCGTACGCGACCGTGCCGATCCTCGCGACGCTGACGCTGCTGCTCGGCACCTACGCGCTCGGAACGCTCCTGTTCGCCCGCTCGGCCGGGGTGGCGGGCGCGCTGATCGTGGTCGCGGCGACGCCGGTCGCCATCGACTCCACCGATCTGCTGCCGGACGTGTTCGCGACCGGTTTGTTCGTGTGCGCGCTGGCGCTCGCGGTGTGGCTGCGGCGGCGTCCGGACGCGCCGGGGCCCGGGGCGCTGCTGGCCGTGGGGGCGCTGCTCGGCTGGTCCTATCTGGCCCGCGAGTTCGTCGTGTTCATGTGGCCGGTCGTCGTGGCCGTGCTGTTCCACCGGACGCGCTGGACCGGCCTGCTGTGGGTCGCGGCCCCGATCGCCGTCATCGGCATCGCCGAGCTGGCGCTGTGCTGGCAGCTCTACGGCGACCCGCTCGCGCGGGCGAAGGCGGTCCTCGGGCACGGGCAGCGGCCGTCCACGCCGAGCATCGCCGCGTCCTACCGCGACAAGCCCCGGATGGCGTACGTGCTGCGGCTGCCGCACACGCTGCGCGACTATCCGGAGGGGCGCCTCCTTGAGCTGATGCTCGGGCTGACGCTGGTGGGCGGGCTGCTGCGGATGCGGCGGATACTCGTCCTGGTGGCGGCCTGCGCGTCGCTGTGGCTGCCGCTGACGCTGCTCGGCGGCGTCCTGGACCCGAGCGCCCCCAAGCTGCGGCTGCAACTGATCCGGTACTGGTTCCCCGTCTTCCCGGCGTTCGTGCTGGGCGGCGTCGGCCTCATCTGGATCGCGACAACCGCCCTGGCCGGACGGACGCGGTGGACGGCGCGGCCGAAGCTGTCGGCCGTGCTGCCCGCCGCCGCCGTCCTGGCCGTCGCCGCGATCACGGTCGGCACCGCCGCGCACTCGTGGTGGGCGGGGCCCGCGACCAGGGCGGGCGGCGGGACGCAGCTGGAGGCCCTGCGGTCCTGGATGCACGGCAACGACCAGGGTCCGAACACGCGGGTGTGGACCGACAAGCACACCCGGAAGGTGCTCGGGGTCTACCAGAACGGCGCGTTCGGCGGGCAGGCGTGGCCGGGGCGGATCCGCTCGGCCCTGCCGGGCGGCGAGCGGCCCCGGCCCGGGGACCTGCTCGTGGTGTTCGACGCCGAGACAGGGCGGGTGTGCGCGCTCTGCCGGGTGTCGGCCCAGACCATGCTGCGCGATCCGGTCTGGGCCGGGCCCGGATGGCGGCCGGTCTACGGGACCACCGACCGCGTGGTCCGCGTCTACCGGCTCGCCCCCGGATAGGGATGGATCAGAGCGTGTCGGCCGGGCCGAGCGAGTCAGCGGCGCCGAGCCGCTCGCGCGCCATGCGCTCGACGAGGATCGGGACGAAGTCGCGGATGGGTCTGTCGTCGAAGCGGTGGAGGACGGCGGTCACCGTCTCGGTGACCTGGTGCTCGCTGTAGCTGTCCCCGAACGACCGCCGCAGGCGGTCGGTCACCTCCTTCAGTGCCTGTGCCTCGCGTACCGCTGGATCGCCCTGCGTGGACAACGCCTGCCCCCTTCGGGTTAGCGATTCATATCCCTGCCCTTTACCGTGACGTGATTATGACCCACGAACAAGCGTCGTACACGGAACATGAAAGCTTTTTCCCGTAGGGTATGCCGATGGTATTGAGCGTGCGCTCAGTACGGGGACGATCAGTAGGACCACGCCAATTCGGCCCGCGTTCGACGCCCGTCACGCGCTGTCACCAGGAATCGTTCACACGCGTCACTCGGGACGACTCGGCGCACCCGGTTCACCAATGACGTAACACCGGCAAGTCGGGCGGGCGACAATACGAGGTATTGGCACGGACTTGAAGAGTCCCCTCACGCCCGCCGCCATTGCGATTGCGGATCCGGCCGTAGCGTGGAGCGCATGTGTACTGCGGTGTCCACGCCCGATCTCCAGGGGCGCCGATGGCCGAGGTGACCCGGTACGGCACCGGGGCGCCCTGCTGGGTCGACCTGGCCAGCCCCGACGTCGCGGCGTCCAAGGAGTTCTACCGCGGGCTGTTCGGATGGTCCTCCTACACGCTCACCGTCGAGGCGTTCGGCGACTACGAGATGTTCACGCTCGGCGGCGTCCAGGGGCCGGAGGTGGCGGCGATGCAGACGCTCCTCGACAGCACCGAGGAGCCGAGCTGGACGTGCTACTTCAGCACCCGCGACGCCGAGGAGGCCTCGCGCGCCGTCGCCGCCGCGGGCGGGCAGGAGCAGGCCGAGCCCTACCCGGTCGCCCACCTCGGACGCATCGCGCAGTTCGCCGACACGCGCGGCGCCGACTTCGGCGTCTGGGAGCCGTATGAGTTCCACGGCGCGGCCCTGTGGGACGAGCCGTCCGCGCTCGCCTGGGTGGAACTCGTCACCCCCGACATCGTGGAGGCCGAGCGCTTCTACGGCGAGGTCTTCGGCTGGACGACGATCGAGCGCCCCTACTACCGCTCCGGCTACTACGTCTGCCACGTGGACGACCGGCCGGTCGCGGGCATGATCCCGATGGACGAGTTCTGGCCCGCCGACCACCCCACGCACTGGATGCCCTACTTCGCCGTCGCCGACTGCGACGCCTCCGCCGAGCGCGCGGTCGAGCTCGGCGCGCGGCTGCGCGTCCCGCCGAGCGACGTCCCGACCGCGCGGTTCGCGGTGATGAACGACCCGGTCGGGGCGCGGCTCGCGATCGTGACCCCGGGGCGTGTGTTCTAGCGGACCCGGCCGTCCTGGACGACGCCGTCCTGAATGACGTGGCGGATGTGGGAGGGGTCGGCGAGGACGTTGATGTCGGCCAGCGGGTCGCCGTCCAGCACGACCAGGTCGGCGAGCGCGCCGTCCCGCAGCGTGCCGATCTCGCCGGTCCTGCGCAGCAGTTCGGCGGCGGTCGACGTCGCCGACCGGATGATGTCGATCGGCTCCTGGACCTTCGCGCGGATCCGGAACTCCTCGTTCTGGTAGCGGTGTGCCGGGCCGAGCAGGTCGGTGCCGAACACGATAGTGACGCCGCCGCGCTGGGCGCGTTCGAGCGCCTCCATCCCGGCCTCCAGCACGCCCGCGGCCTTGCGGCGGCTGACCTCGGGGAGCCCGTAGGCGGCGCCCTCCCGCTCCATCGCCCAGTACGTCGCGAGCGTCGGCACGAGGAACGCGCCGCGTTCGAGGAACAGCTCCACGCTGCGGTCGTCGATGTAGTTGCCGTGCTCGATGCTGCGGACGCCCGCCTCCAGCGCCCGGTTCACCGCACGCGCGGTGTAGGCGTGCGCGGCGACGTACCGGTTGGCCGCCTCCGCCTCGTCCACGATCGCGCGCAGCTCCTCCATCGAGTACTGGGTGGAGTCGATGCGGTCGGTGGGCGAGGCGATCCCCCCGGCGGCGTTGACCTTGATGAGGTCGGCGCCCTTGCGCAGCTCGTCGCGGGCGGCGACGCGGACCCCGTCCACGCCGTCGGCCACCCGGTCGGAGCCGAGGCAGCACTTCAGCTCGGCCGGGGTGTCGTCGCCGCGCACGCGCATGTCGCCGTGGCCGCCGGTCTGGCTCAGCGCGTGCCCGCAGAACGCGAGCCGCGGCCCCCGGATCAGCCCCTCGGCCTGCGCGTCGGCGAGCCCGAAGTCGGCGCCCCCCACGTCCCGGACGGTGGTGAACCCGCGCTCCAGCATCCCCGCCATGATCCGCGCCGCGCGCGCGGCCGTGTAGGACGGCGGCCAGACCGCCATCTCGGCCATGTCCGCCGTCGCGGCCGCGACATGGACGTGCGCGTCGATCAGGCCGGGCAGCACCACCGCGCCGCCGAGCTCCAGCGTCTCGGCATCGGCCGGGGCCCGCAGCCCCGGCCCGCTCTCCGCGATCCGCCCGTCCACCGACAGCAGATCGCCTTCCCGGTACTCCCCCGACTCGACGTCGAGCAGGGACGCGTTCCGCAACACCAGACTCGCCACCATGCACCTCCGCCCCGACCGTACCGACCCGTGACGATCACTGGGAAGGCCGGGTCGCCGGGCTCAGCCGTAGAAGACGCGGACGGCGAGGCCGATCCATTCCCCGTGGTCCCAGGTGTCCCAGCGGGCGCGGGCGTCCGCGCCGATCGTCTCGGCCGCCTCCTCGACGGGGACGCCGCTGGCGCGCAGCCGCGCCGTCTCGGCCCGGACGTGGTCGAGGTAGCCGCGCACGTCCTTGACGATCCCGGCGCCGCCCACCTCGCCGTGGCCGGGGACGACGACCTCGGGGTCGAGCGCGAGGAGGTCGTCGAGCACATCGATCCACCGGCCCGCGTCGACGTCGGTGTCGTGCGGCGGGAAGAACGGCGTGATCGGGAACATGCGGGTCTCCAGCAGGTCGCCGCCGAACAGCGTCCGGCCGTCCACGAGGACGACCTGGTCGCCGACGGTGTGCGCCGGGCCGACCTCGCGCAGCAGGGCGGTCCGCCCGCCGAGGTCGATCTCCGCCTCGCCGGTGTAGACCACGTCCGGGTCGACCAGCCGGACGCCTTCGAGTTCGGCGGCGACCGCCGGGCTCAGTCCCCTGAACATCTCGACATATCCGGCGCCCTTGCGGTGCAGCTCGTCCCGCTGGGCGCGGTTGTAGACGATCGTCGCCTCGCCCTTGAACGCCTGCGCGCCGAACCCGTGCTCGGGGTGGAAATGGGTGAGGGTCAGGTAGAGCGGCCGGTCTTCTGTCAGCCGTTTTGCCTGCTCCAGGACGTACGCGCCGTTGCGCGGGCCGATACCGGTGTCGATGACCAGCGCCGCGTCCGCGCCGAGGACGATCCCGACGTTGGGGACGATCGGCACCCGGCGATCCGCGATCACGAACACCCCGGGCGCGACCTCGACCGGCTCCCCCTGGACGCGGGGCGGCGGCGCCTGCTCGGAAACAGTGGGCGATGGGCACATGGCGAACTCCAATCTGAGCACTGTTCAGATACTACGTCCGAGCGTAGCGCATATCTGAACGGTGTTAAGATCGCGGCCATGGCCAGGGCCCGCTACCACCACGGCGACCTCAGGGGCGCGCTGCTCGACGCCGCCGAGGCGCTCGTCCGCGAGCGCGGACCGGACGGCTGGTCGCTGCGCGAGGCGTCGGCCCGGGTCGGCGTCAGCCCCAGCGCCGCCTACCACCACTTCGACTCGCGCGGCGCGCTCGTCGGCGCCCTCTCCCAGCGCGTCCTCGCGCGGCTCGGCGAACGGCTCGCGCGGGACGCGGACGCCGCGTCCGCCGACCCGCTGGAACGCCTCATCGCCTACGGCCGCGGCTACGTCACCTGGGCCGTGGACGACCCGGCCGTCGCGCGCCTCGCCTTCGGCGCCGGGGGGACGGTCGGCCCGGTCTCGCCGCACCCGCACGACGCGCTCACCGTGGAACTCGACCGGCTGCTGGCCTCCGGCGGCCTCGCGCCCTCGTCGCGTCCCGGCGCCGAGTTCCTCTTCTGGGCCGCCGTCCACGGGCTCGCCACGCTGCTCATGGAGGGTCTCGTCCGGCTGGACGGACGGCGCGCGGTCGAGCTTGAGGCGGAACGGCTCGTGCGGGCCGTCCTCGCGGGGCTGGCCCACGAGGCGCCGCCGCCGGAGGGCGGGTGGCCGGCCGCCGGATCCGCCCACTCCGAGCGGCTCGCGGCGACCAAACCGACAACTCCGGAAAACCACGAAAATTCATCCCAGAAAAGCTGGCGTAATCGCGGCGCCGATGCAGAATGAGACTGGGGATAATTGGCGTTCCCGGACGGCCTTCCAGGCCGCCGGATGACCTGATGCGGCCAGGTAGCCAGAAAATAACGCTGCGTAATTGAAATGGCCGATGCGGTGATCTAGGTTCGCCGTATGGGCATCCCCACCGAACCGATCGGCAGCATTCCCCGTCCCGCCGAGCTGCTGGCCGCCGTCCAGGCGCACGCCGAGGGCGGCCTGAGCGACGCCGAACTGGGCGAGGCCGGCAGCCGGGCCGTCGCCGACACGATCCGGCGGCTGGAGGAGGCCGGCTCGCCGGTCGTCACCGATGGCGAGCAGACCAAGCCGAGCTTCGCCACCTACCCGATCGCGGGCCTGTCCGGGCTCGCCCCCGACGGCGTCGTCATCCCGTTCGCCGACGGCCACACCCGGCAGCTCCCCCAGCTGACGGCGGGTCCGTTCCGCTACGCGGAACGGGCCGAGTCCTACCTGCGCGCCGCGCGGGAGCACGCGACCGTCCCGGTCAAGCAGGCGGTGATCGCGCCGTCCGTGCTGAGCCTGCTCTACCCCGCCGACGGCATCGACGGGTATCCGACCAAGGAGTTCCTCGACGACCTGGCTGCGGAGGCCGAGGCCGACATCCGTGCCTGCCTGGACGCGGGCGCGCACGTCGTCCAGATCGACTTCACCGAGGCGCGGCTCTCGCTGAAGCTCGACCCGAGCGGCGGCCTCCTCGACAACTTCATCGCGCTCAACAACCAGGTGCTGGAGCGGTTCGGCGACGAGGAGCGCGCCCGCATCGGCGTGCACTCCTGCCCGGGCGGCGACCAGGACTCCACGCACAGCCTCGACGTCGACTACGCCGGGCTGCTGCCGAAGCTGTTCCAGCTCAAGGCCGGCAACTTCTACCTCCAGCTCGCCAGCGAACCCGACCCCGACCGGGTGCTGGCGGTCATCGCCGAGCACCTGCCCGCCGAGGCCCGGGTCTTCGTCGGCGTGACCGACCCGATCGACCCGCGCGTCGAGTCGGCGGAGGAGGTGCGCGACCGCGTCCTCGCCGCCGCCCGCCACCTGCCGGCCGACCGCCTCGGCAGCTGCGACGACTGCGGGTTCTCGCCCTTCGCCGACGACACCTCCACCTCCCGCGACATCGCGTTCGCCAAGGTCCGCGCCCGGGTCGAGGGCACGGCGCTCGCGTCCGAGCAGCTCGGGGTCTGACCCGGGGTCTCAAGGGCCATTGCCGTGGTCCCGGCCGGAGCGGCTCCCGGCCGGGACCACGGCGTCAAACCCGCGTCACTTCCGGAGGCGCTCTGCGAGCCAGCCCGACATCGCGCGGACGCCGGCGCCGATCGCCCGCTCGTCCGGGTCGAAGCTGCCGAAGTGCGGGTAGCAGGTCGTGATGCCCGCGCCGGGCCTCCGGACGCCGAGGAAGGTGAACGTGCCGGGCAGGCGGTCGAGGAACAGCGCGAAGTCCTCGCCGTTGAACGGGAACGCGGCGTGCAACTCGGTCGTGGCGTCGGAGCCGAACGTGCCGCGCAGGTAGCCGTTCAGCGCGAGCGCGTCCTTCTCCGGGCAGACCATCGCGGGGAACGGGTCGCCGCCGAAGTCCACCCGCGCGCCCGGGTAGGCCGCGGCGAGACGGCTGATCTGCTCCCTGACCTCCACGTACCGCTCCTCGGGCCAGCAGCGGTACGCCGCCTCCACCGTGACGCGGCCCGCCGCGTCGGGCTCGCCCGCCCGCGCGTTGGTCAGCACGAACCGCGCCAGCGGGCCGTCCGGCGTCTCCAGCTCGTGGACGACCCGCTCGTAGTCCGCCGGCGTCTGCGGCCACGCGACCGTGCTGAGCCCGTTGATCGCGTCGACGAGGCGGGCGGCCTGCTCCGGCGCGTCCGGCCCCGGCAGGACGACGCTCGGACGGTCCAGCCCCGGCAGCCCCACCCCCGGCGTGACCGCGAACCGGCCGACCGGGAACGGGCCGCAGTGCAGCGCGTGGATCTCCTCGGGCCGCGTCCACTCCAGCACCCCGGCGTCGATCATCGCGCGGGCGCCCATCAGGGCCTCCTCGCCCGGCTGGAAGAAGAACACCAGCCTGCCGCTGAGCCGGTCGCGCAGGCGCGCGAGGACCTGCGCGATGCCGACGCCGATCACCGTGTGCAGATCGTGCCCGCAGCAGTGCGCGACCTCCGGACCGCCCTCGATCTGGTCCTGCGGGGGCACCGCGTCCATGTCGGCGCGGTAGGCGACGGTGCGGCCGGGGAGCGCGCCGTCCAGTAGGCCGACGACGCCGGTCCCGCCGACGCCGCGCCGCACCGAGAGCCCGGCGGCGCGGAGCCGGGCCGCCACCAGCGCGGCGGTGCGCCGCTCCTCGCCCGCCGCCTCGGGGTGCCGGTGGATGTCGCGGCGCAACCGGACCAGGTCGCGGTCGAGCCGCGCCGTGACCGCGTCGATCCGCGCCTGCTCGATCGCGTTCGGCCGGACCGCGCTCCGCCCGTCGGCGTGGGCGGGCAGAACGGAGCCGAACGCCGCTCCGACGCCCGCGACGGTGGCGCCGCCGAGCAGGGACCGACGGGTCAGGACGGGCTTCTTGGACTGTGACACCATTCCCCCAGAGATAGTGACGTGTTCGGTAGCCGCCGTTCCGAACGCTAGAAGCCGCCGCGCCGAACCGTCTCCCCTCCAAAGCGCCATCCGCCGCCTCGCCCGAAGGTCCTAATCGCGATCAATCGAAGCGCGACTTCGGCCGGACGAACAATGTGTGAGGTTCCGCCCACCGGCTTCATGGCGAACCGCTCGATTTCGACGAGCGGTTGATGGCAGAGTTGAGGTCGTCCCTGGTCGAACGCGTCCGCAGAGGAACAATCCCCATGAGCCCCCGTCTGGAATTCGAACTGAGACTCGACGGAGTCGACGATCACCATTACGCGGAGCGACTGCGCCGTGAGCTGCGGAACACGCTGGAGGACTCCCCGGACGCCGCCGTCCGCAAGATCCACGAGGTCAACGTCGGAACGCCGCCCCCCGGCCGGCGGGCCGCCACGTCGGAGATCTTCGGCCTGGTCGTGGAGTCGGCCGCGACGCTCGCCACCGTGGTCCAGATCGTGCAGATCTGGCTCCAGCGGACCCCGCGCGAAACGGAGGCGCCGCCGCCCTCGATCACGCTGACGTTCGGCGCGAACTCCCTGACCATGACCAGCCCGCCGACCCCGGCCGAAACGGAGATCATCGAGCGGTTCATCGCCGTGCACGGCAACGCGGGCGGCCACGATGGGCAATGAACCGGCGACGATGCTGCGCGTCATGGTCGGCCGGAACGAGGGGCCGACCCGGCACTACTCCTACGGCCTGCGCACCGCCGGCAGCGAGGTCGGCGGCGCGCTGGAGTACGAGTACACGGTCGAGGTGCACCAGGGGCTGATCGAGGGCGTCTGCAACGACATCAACAACGTCCTGCGATCGGCGCTCGACAGGGCGACGAGCGGCCAGGCCGGGCCGGGCGACCTGGTGGACCACCGCGCGAAGCTCGCCGAGTACGGGCACCTGCTGTACAAGTTCCTGTTCCAGTCGACGCAGGGCGCCGACGAGCCCGAGATCGTGGCCCGCATGCGCCTGTCGCCGGGTCCGCTGCTCGTGCGGACCTACGAGTCGCTGGTCCCCTGGGACCTGCTCCACGACGGGACGGACTTCCTCGGCCTCACCCAGGATCTCGGGCAGGGGTCGGTCGTGCAGAAGGTCCCGCTCAGCGGCCGGGAGGTGGGCCGCATCGAGCGGGCGCTGATCGTCGGCGACCCCCTCGGGGACCTGCCCATGGCGCGGGCGGAGGCCGAGCACGTCGCCGCCTGGCTGACCAGGCAGGGGACGGAGTGCACGCTGCTGGTGGGCGCCCAGGCCACGCTGATCAGCGTCGTCAGGCTCCTCATCTCCACCCCCTTCGACCTGCTGCACTACTGCGGGCACGTCTCCATCATGAACAAGCCGGCCGACAGCGGTCTGATGCTGCACGGCCGCGAGATCCTCAACGAGGCCGCGCTGCGGGTCGCCGCGATGGTGGGGGCGCCGCCCGTGGTGTTCATCAACGGCTGCCAGTCCGCCCGTCCGATCGCGAACCTGTGCCTGTCGTTCCTGACGATGGGCGCGAAGGTGGTCGTGGGCACCCGGGTCGAGGTCTCCGAACGCAGCGCCAAGCTGTTCGCCGAGGAGTTCTACCAGCGGCTGCTGAAGGACCAGACGGCCGGCTCGGCGGTGCGCAACGCGCGCTACGCCCTGCTGGACGAGGCCGACGCCGGATGGGCGTCCTTCCTCCTGTACAGCAACCCCGGGGTGCACATCACGGGCGGCCCGCCCCCGGTCGCGGCGGCCGCGCCCCCTGCGGCGGCGGAGGACGACGAAGGGCAGGTCAACTATTCCGCGTCGGCCACCGAACTGATGCGCCGCGCCTTCACCGTCGCGGAGACCAGCGGCCTGGTCACCTCCGTCGAACTGCTCTTCGCCCTCATCACCGAGACCGAACTCCAGTCCACGATGGTGCGCGGGGTGGGGGCCGAGCGGCTGGCGATGCTCTCCGCGATACTGCACATGATCGTCGGTACGAAGGACGGCGTCGTCGAGCGGCAGTCGGAGGAGATCGAGCTGTCGGACACCGTCCACGGCGTCCTGCTCCAGGCCGAGGAGGACGCGACGGCCCAGGGCCGCACGATCATCAGCCCGCACGACATCGCGCTCGCGTTCGCCGGCACCGACGGCGGGACGTCGGCGGAGATCCCGGAGGTCGTCGGCGTCACGGTCCGCGAGCTCTTCGGCCTCGACGCCCCGGCCGCCCCCGAGACCGACGCGCCCACCGAGACGGCGCCCGACACGGCCACCAACACACCACCCGACACGGCCACCGACGCGGCCACCGCCCTGAGCGACGCGACGAACATCGCGACCGACACACCGACCGACACCGCGCCCAACACCGCGACCGACACACCGACCGACACCGCGCCCAACACCGCGACCGGCACTGCGACCGGCACCGTCGCCCCCACCGAGCCCGACGTGAAGATCGCGCCGTCGGCGAAGACGACGAAGCCGGACCCGCTGCTCGACGCGAACGGGAAGCTACCCGCCGAACTGCTGGACGACGGCACGCTCAAGGCCGTCACCGCGGCCCTCGTCCTGGCGGCGGGCAAGCGGCGGCCGGTCGAGTCGCACACCTTCCTCCAGGGGTTCGGCGCGGCGGGCAGCACGGTCCTGCGCCGGGCGCTGGAGGCGCAGGGCAGCACGGCCGAGGACGCCCTCCACGTCCTCTACGCGCCGGGCATCAGGCCGAAGAAGTTCACCCAGCGCTCGTTCGGCGCCCTCACCAAGGCCTGGGACGACGGCGCGGGCGTGCCGATCGGCGAGGCGGCGGTCCTGCGCGTCCTGCTGTCGGACCCGAAGTCCGCCGCCCACATGTTCCTCAGCCAGCTCGGCGTGGACATCGACCGGCTGCTCATGGACCTCCGGTCGGCCGACCCGGAGCCGCCGGAGCCGCAGCCGGTTCCCGACCCTCGTCCAGCGGAGGATCAGCGGGAACGGGAACCGGATCCGGAGGAGGATCGGAAGCAGCCTTCGGCGGGTTGAGCCCGAGGTCCGCGAGCCGGTCGCCCGGCCTGCGGCGCAGCACCTCCTCCCACGCGTCCCGCGCCTCGGCGGAATGGCCGAGCGCCTGGCAGGCGAGCGCGAGTGCGTTGCGCGCCTCGATGTCGGACGGGCACCAGTGCACCACCGCCGCGAAATAGCCGTGCGCCTCCGCGAGCCGGTCCTCCCGCGCCGCCGCAAGGCCCCGGTTGAACAGGTGCGCGGAATACACCGACAGCAGGGCGTAGCTCCCGATAGGCGCCCCGCACCTGCCGCATTCAGCCGCGTCGTATCCGTTCTCGGCCCCGCACCGCGGGAAGGGGCATTTCACCGTCACCGCGTTCATCGAACCCGCGTTCATCGGTTCCGCGTTCATCGAACCCATGTCCATCGAACCCCTCCTAGTGCGCCTTGACGAGGTTGTCCACGCCGTCGTCGCCCTGGAGGCGGTGCTTGATCCGCTTCAGCTGGGCGCGCAGCTGCTGCGCCCGCGCGGTGACCGGCTGCGGTTCGCGGGCGGCGCGCCCGGCGAGCCCCTTCAGCTCCCGCTGGACCTGCTCGACCTCGCCCCGCAGATCGTTCCGCCGCATGAGCACGGCGTGGCGGTGGACGGACTCGGCCTCCTCCTCCGCGATCTCCACGAGCAGGTCGGCCCGCTGCTCCGGCGTCAGCTCCGACCCCGCCGGCCTGTTCTGCCGGTAGCGGCTGATGAGATGGGACATGTACGCCTCCAGCTGCCGGAGGACCTCGCTGTAGACGGCCTGGTCGCCCTCCCGGAACGCCTTCTCGCCCCGGGCGCGCTGCGCCTCGATCGCGCGGCTCATCTCCTGCGCGTCGTGGACCTTGTCCACGTCCGTCACGGCGGAGTTGACCTCGACGCAGTCGTTGACGAGCTTGTCGAAGTCCTCCTTCGGCGGCTGGAGCGGCGTGGTGGCCACCTGGATGCCGGCGAGGATCTCCTCCATCTGCTCGAACTCGTGCACGGCGCCCTTCTCGTCGCCGGTCTCCCGCGAGCGCTGGAACGCCTTGCGCGCCATGTCGAACTGGATGGAGGCCGTGGCGCGGCGTCCGGCGGGCAGGAAGGACGCGGCGTCCTCGAAGCCCTGCTCCAGCCCGGCGACCTCGTCGGGCGCGGGCATCTCGCGTTCCGCCGGGGCCTGCACGTCGAACTCGAAAGGCTGGTCGCCGATCGTGCCCTGGGCGGTGAGGTAGGAATGGCGGTCCATCTGCACTTCCAGGCGAATCCGCGTGCCGCTCGGCGTCGAGGAGTCCACCGGGATCCGGATCACCTGAATGTTCTTGCTGCGCTGGTAGATGGGGAACAGCAGCGTGTCGGTGTCGCCGGGGTGGGAGAAGTCGAACTCCGCGCTCGTCGGCAGTTCCTGGAGCTCGGGAATGAGCGTCTTGCGCACCTTCTGGCCGCCCTGGTTGACCTCCAGCAGAACGGCCTTGGGGCAGACGGCGGTGTTGCTCACGCTGGGCAGCTTGCGCGCCTTCTCGCTCTGGGTGATCGGACGCCCGACGGCCGCGACGAGCTGCTCGTCACCGTCGAACACCTCGAATCCGAGCATCGTCTCCACGCCCGGCCGGAGCGCGACGCCCTTGAAGGCGAAGTTGCCGCGCGCGTCGATGTCGGAGTCGTCCTCCACGCCGTCGGGGGTCTGGAGCTTGACGTAGCCGCCGGTGAGGTCGTGCTCCCCGGTGAGCGACTCGACCGTCCCGCCGACGTGCGTGGTCTCCCGCGCGCTGGCCGAGGTGCCGCGGAAGGAGACCCGGACGGTGCGTCCCGGGTCGTAGACCGACATCCCGCCCGTCACCGCCGCGCGGATCGCGGCGCCCATGGCCACGACCGTGTCGACCTGGTCGTAGACGGGCTCGTCGCACTTGGCGCCCGCGCAGAGCTCGGCGGCGACCATCTCCCGGACGAGCGGGATGTGCGTCGAGCCGCCCGCGAGGATGATCTCGTCCACGTCCGACAGGGAGATCCCCGCCTTCTCCTGCGCGCGTTCGAGGGCCTCGTGGCAGTAGAGGAGCGTCCGCTCGACGTGCGGCCGGACGACCGCGTCGAGCTCGGACCGCTCGATCACCGCCTCGATCAGGACGGGGTCGCCCGCCTTGTCGAGCAGCCGCCCGTTCTCCCGCCAGGCGTACTCGGGCTCGCTGGACAGCCCGACCTTGACGCCCTCGGCGAGCCGCTTGACGTCGTCGAACAGCAGCCGGTCGTCGGCGTCGCCGTTCGGGTCGAGGTCGAGCGCGGCGCCCTCGGCGCACAGCATCTCCAGCAGGTGCCGGGTGAAGTCGGCGTCGATGTCGTCGCCGCCGAGCCGGTTGTTGCCGCTGATCCCGAGCACCTCGTAGACCCCGGCCGTGCACCGCACGACGCTGACGTCGAACGTCCCGCCGCCGAGGTCGTAGACCATGAACGTCCCGTCGCGGCGGCCGGTGCGCCAGCAGTGGTGGGACGCGGCGGCCGTCGGCTCGTGCAGCAGCTCCAGGCATTCCAGGCCCGCCATCTCGGCGGCCCGGCGGGTCGCGTCGATCTGCGGCTGGTCGAAGTAGGCGGGCACGGTGACGATCGCGCGGTCCACCTGCCAGGTCGTGTCGGAGGTCGCGAAGTTCGCGACGTCCTCCTCGATCTGGCGCTTCATCTCGGCGAGGATCGCCGCCGACACCGCCTCGGGCGTGATCGGCGCGCCCGCGAGCTGCACGCTCGTCTGCTGCCCCATGCTCCGCTTGATCGAGGTGATCGGCTCGGGGCGGCGCCCGACCTGGTTGCGCGCCCGGCGTCCGACCACGAGATCGGCGTCCGGGCCCGAGCGCCAGACGCAGCTCGGCGTCGTGCGGAACTTGGTGACCGGGTCGCGGTGGATGACGATGTCGGTGTCGGTCGGATCCATGATGGCGACGGCGCTGTTGGTGGTGCCGAGGTCGATGCCGACCGCCTTGCTCACGATCTGTGTCATCGCGTGCCTTCCCCATCATGGTCGTCGCTTGCGTCGTGTCCTGCTTGTTCCTCGGCCGGTTGTTCCTCGGCCGCTTCGGCTGCTTCTTCCTCGCGGGGCGGCGCCCCCATCTGCACCAGCCCGGGACGGACCACCGCCCCGTCGCGGAGCACGATCGGATCGATCGTCCGCGCCACGACCTCGGTGGTGTAGTCGGCGCTGTACTTCCAGCCCTTCACCTCGACCCGGTCCTCGACCTCGGCGAGCGGCCGGTCGGCCGGGTCCTCGTAGGTGACGCCGCCGCGCCGCAGGATCTCCAGCGCGTCGTCCTTCAGCAGCCGGAACTGCTGGTGGACGCGGCCCAGCCCCGCATCGGTGAGCGCGTCCCGGCTCCGGGTCAGCGCCGCGTCCCACTGGGCGAGGAGGGTCACCAGGTCGTAGGCCACGTCGAGGGTCTGGTCGAGCTCGGCCCGGGCGCGCTTCCGCTCGGCGTTGAGCGCGGACCGGTGCAGCTGGAGCGCCGCGCCCATCTCGGCGGCGGGCGAGACGAGCACCGGGTCCGGGGGCGCCGGACGGTCCGCGAAGACGTCCCACCCGTAGGGCAGGCCGTCGGGGACGGGGCGCTCGCCCTCATCCGAAGAGGACATCGGACACCTCCAGCGGTGGCTCGTCGAGCCGGGGTCGGACGGGTACGTGCCGGACGGCCTCGTCGACGTCCACCTCGGGCGGGGTGAGCCTCCAGTCCAGGACGACGTCGATGATCTGCGGGATGTCGAACACCTCGGGCGAGGGCGGGCCCACCGCGCCGAGGGTCTTGAGGTCCACCGGGTTGCCGCGGTGCCGCCGCTGGAACCGGGCCCAGCGGCCGTCGTCGTAGTCGGTCCCGGGGACCTCGAGGATCGCGTGGACGCGGCGGACGGCCTCGTCGTGGATCAGTTCGCCGACGGCCCACTGGATGCGGCCGCGCTCCTCGTCGGTGGCGGCGAGGTCGGCCAGCTCCTGGCCGCGCTCGACGATGAGCTCCCGGTCGGCGTCGACGGGCAGCCCGAGCACGTGGAAGGGGTTGACCCCCGGCATGTCGCTCACCGTCCGGCCCCTCCCGTCACCGCGGCCGGATTTCCGCGAGCGCCTCGCTGGCCTGGACGTTGCTCGGGTTCCATTCCAGCGCCGCGGCCAACTCGCGTTCGGCGTCGAATTCGCGGCCGAGCATGACGGCGCGATGGTAGTAATGGATGGAGAGGGCCTGATTCTCGATCTTCAGCGATTCTCCCTTTTCGCAGATCGCGGCCAGTTCCTCCGCGCAGGGCCGGGCCTGGTTCACGACCTCCCCGGCCCGCGTCTCCGCGCGGTCGTTCCACAGGAAAACAGACCACAAGTTATACCATTCCAGAGATGTTCGCAGCGCGCGTTTGAACGGAACGCCGAGGCTCAGAAAAGGCTTCAGGTGATCTATTCCGGCGGCGTAGTCGGCGGTGAGCCCCGCCGGCAGCCGGCCCACCCGCTCGGCGTCGGTCGTCATCCGCTCGGCGGTCTGGACGGCGTCGGCGCACCAGTCGTCGAGGAGTCCGGCGGCGATCTCGGCGATCTCGTCCGCGCGCTCGCGGTCCACCGCGTAGTCGTAGGGGAGCCCCTGCCGCTGGAGCAGCGCCTCGACCGCGTCGCTCCCCGACCGGCAGGTGGCGAGGCAGTGCACGTGCAGGCGGGCGACCAGGTGGTCGCCCGCCGCCAGGGCCCGGGCGCCCTCGCGGGCGTGGATCTCCAGCAGCTCGCGGGCGAGCGACGCGCGGACGCGGGCCTCGTCGTCCAGGTCGCCCTGGCGCTCCCAGAACGCCGGGCTGGCCAGCAGCAGGAACCAGAGCGCGGTGGCCGCCTCCAGTTCCGCCTCCGCCGGGCCGGTGTCGGCCGTCCGCCGGAACGCCCTTTCCCGATAGGCGACCGCGAGCGTGTGGTAGACGTCGATGTCCGGCCCCTGCACCTCCAGATGCCGCGCCCATTGCCGGGCCGCCTCGGCGTCGGTCTCCTGGAGCAGGGCCGCCCGCAGATCGCCGTTCTCCGCAATGGCGGCTTCGAGCTTGCGGTAACGGCCGCTGCGTTTCATCGACTCCGGGCCCTCAAGGGATTCCAGAGCGATCAGACGGTCCGAGCACGCCTCCAGTTCCAGGGCGTCGGCGAGCGCGAAAAGGTCGTCGGCGGACGGCATCGATCTCACGTGGTCGTCCCTTCTGGAATGGGGGAGCCGGTCGACAGGACATGCCCGGCCTGCCGGAGCAGTCTCGCCGCGTCCAGAGGGGACCCCTCCTGCCGGGCGCGCTGGGCGCGGTGGCAGAGGAGGCGGGCGAACTCCTCGCGCAGGGACGCGGCCGGGTCGGGCCCGGCGGCGGCCAGGGCGCGCCGCCACAGCCGGTCGGCGGTGTCCAGCGCGCCGGTCGCCGTGGCGCAGCGGGCGAGGACGACCGGGTCGAACCGCACGCCCGGCGTCTCGGCCAGCCCCTCCACGAACTCGGCCAGCGGCGACGACGACGCCCGCCGCGTGCCGCCCTTCGCGGCGCACAGCATGGGCAGGACGCGGTCGATGTCGACCAGGCGCGAGACCGCCTCCGCGCCGGGGGACGACAGCAGCGCGGCGACCTGTTCGAGGCAGCGTTCCGGCTCGTCCACCGAGAGGCTCGCCGCCTCGGCGAGGTGGACGGCCAGCCGCGCCCGCGCGGAGAGGTCGTCGAGCGGCGGTTCCGGCGCCGCGTCCGCGACCGGGGTCCCCTGCACCGCGCCCGCGAGGACCGCGCAGATCCAGGCGTCCGTGCCGCCCGTGTCGTCGCCGTCGCCGGCCTCGCGCAGCAGCCGCGCCGCCTCGGCGGGGTCGCCGCCGTCGAGCACGCGCGCGGCCTGCACGATCGCGACCGCCACGCTGCCGGGGGCGGCCGGGAGGGGCGGCGCGGACTCGTCGGACTCCCGCTGCGCCTGCCCGAGGACCGCGCGGTCGTGCAGCGCCACGACCTCGGCGAGGTCGGCACGCCCCCGGGCCCGTGCCGCGAGCCGCCCGAGCAGCTCGACCAGCGTGCCCGTGCGGGCGCGGTCGCGGCCGCGGTGGCAGGCGAGCGCGAGGGCCCGGGCGAGGTCGATGTAGGGCTCGGGGCCGAGCCGGTCGTCCCGGTCGAGCAGGATCACGAGGTATTCGAGGAGGCCGAGGTCGGCGCCGGCGGGGTCACGGGTCGCGGCGGCGATCCCGAGGATCCAGACGGCCCACGGGTGGGCCTGCATGGACGGCTGCGGCGCCGGGGCCTCCGGGCCGCCCGTCCCGGCGAAGGCCGCGGCGGCGCCGCCGAGCAGGCGCGCGATCTCGCCGGTGCCGGCCGGGACCGTCGCGACGGCCTCCGCCAGCTCCGACGCGGCCTCGGCGGCGATCTGCCGCGCCCCGGCGGGGTCACCGGCGGCGTGCCGTTCGAGCGCGGCGCGCATCCGGAGCTGCCCGAGCATGAAGCCCGCCTGGTGCTGCCCGCGCTCCTTCAGCTCGTGCAGGATCTCCGACGCCTCGGCGTCCCGGCCTTCGCGGGCCATGGCCCAGGCCGCCAGCGACGCCGCCTTGACGCCCGCGCGCGGTACGTCGTCGCCGAGCAGCTCCAGCGCCGTCCCGGGACGGTTCTCCCCGGCGTCCCACGCGGCGAGGACGAGCGCGGCGCGGCCGTAGCCGTAGACGCGCGCGGCCTGGTCCAGCAGCTCGCGTCCCTGGTCGGGCTCGGTCGCGCGGAGCGAGAGCCCCATCCACATCAGGCGTTCCTGGCCGGGGAGCCGGACGAACGGCGGCAGGTCGACGAGCTGGGCGAGCCGGTCGTCCTTCCGTCCGACATGGCGGGCCATGACCGTCCGGAAGGCTTCGAGCAGCTCGGGCAGCATGCCCTCGGTGGGGTCCCACTCCAGTTCCGGGTCGGGCCCGGTGTCCGCGCGGACGTTTCCGCCGCGCGCCATCCACGCGCGGATCTCGGCGAGGGCGGTGAACGGCGGCGGCGCGGCCCGCACCGCGTCGGCGATCTCGTCGGCGCGGTCGCTCTCGGGGTCGGCGTCGAGGCAGAGGCAGGCGACCGCCCATTCCATGGGCTGGCCGCGGACCCGGTCGAAGCACCGCGCGACGCCCGCCCGGTCGCCGGTGAGCAGCGCCGCCCAGGCCGCGTGGTAGATCCAGTCCGGGCGGACAGGATCGGCGTCCACCAGCGGCAGGAGCAGGGACGCCGCGCTCCGCTGGTCGCCCTCCAGCAGGAACATGCGCCCGGCCGCGTAGCCGAGCCACGGCCCGGTCAGCTCGCCGATCACGAAGTCCCGGAGCGCGGCGGCCTCGATCGGGGGCGGCTCCTCGCTCGCCGGATCGTCCAACCAGGTCAGCGTCCGCAGCAGGAACGCGATCTCCCTGGCCCACCGGGACGAGGTCGGCGCCGCGTGCCCACCGAGCGCCTCCGCCGCCACCCGGTCGCCGGCCCGCAGGTAGGCGGCGGTGAGCATGGCGCGGAACGCCTCGTCGTCGCGCCCCGCGTCCCGCGCCCGGATCAGATAGGTGATCGCGGTGTCGGGCCGGTCCATGACGATCAGGTGGGCGAGGCCGAGCGCGGCGTCCAGGCCGGGCGCCGGGATCTTCCGGTTGGACAGGTCCAGCGCCAGCTCGGCCGCCTGCCGCATCCGCCGCTCGCCGGACTCCAGGTCGACCCGCAGCACGGACGCGACGACGTCGATGATCTCCCGCATGAACGCGGGCTCGCGGGTCAGCGCGTCCACGTAGATCGAGAGTTCGGTCTCCGGTGCCTCGGTCTCGCCGGGCAGGACGCTGCGGCGCGCCAGCGCGGTCGCGACCTCCTGCTTCGCCGGGTCCGCCGGGTCGAGGACCGGATAGACCCGCATCAGCAGCCCGCGCGCGGCGTCGTACTCCCCGCGGGCGTCGCGGGCGGCGAGCAGCGGACGCCAGGCGCCGCTCGGCTCGTGCCGCTCGGCGGCGGCCCGCACGACGTGGAGGCCGACGGCCTCCAGCTCGTGGAAGTCGGCCTCGATGAGCAGCGGGAGGAGCGCGGGCCGCACGGTCGCCTCGACGAGTTCGGTCAGCGCCGCCTCGTCGGCGTCGGCGAGCGCCCCGGAGACCTCGGCGCGCGCCTGGCGCAGCGCCGCCAGCGCGCCGGCCGGGTCGTGGTCGCCGGCCGCGTTGTGCACCGCCCTGCGGAGCCGCCGGGTTCCGCGGACGCGATCGAGCACCTCAGCGTCCCCCGTTCAGCTCGTCGTCGCGGCGCCGCCGCCAGCGCGCGGCCTGGAAGGCGTTGCCCGTGAGCTCGTAGGCGCGGGCGGTCGTCGCGGCGAGGTCGGCGCGCTCGACGCGGCTCGGCAGCGCGGCCGGGTGCCGGTCGATGATCTTCCAGGCGTCCAGGCACGACTGGACGGCGGCCTGGCCCCGCCTCGATCCCAGCTGCCTCCCGGCCTGCTGCACGAGGTCGCCGACCTGCTCGGCGGGGGGCCGGGCGCGCGGGGCGGCGGGGCGGTCGGCCTTCTCCAGCGCCCGCATCAGTTCGCTCGCCGAGGTGAACCGGCGCCTCGGGTCGGGGTCGAGGCAGCGCAGCACGAGTTCGTCCAGCGCCTCGCCGACCGAGTAGTTCAGCGCCGACGGCGGCGGGACCACGCAGTTGTCCCGCGCCTCGACCAGCCAGTCGCCGTGGAGCGCGACCGGAAGGTGGTCCGGCGGCTGGAGCTGCCCGTAGGGGTGCCTGCCGGTGAGGCCCTCGTAGAGGATCATCCCGACCGCGTACAGGTCGGAGGCGGGCACGCTCTCCCCCCGGACGGACTCCGGCGCCCTGTAGTGGAGCGCTCCCGCCGCGCCCGGGGCGTGCCCGCGCTCGATCAGCCGGGCGGCCAGCCCGAAGTCGACGACCCGCGCCCGGCCGGTGAGCTCGTCGACCAGCACGTTGTCCGGCTTGAGGTCGCGGTGCAGCAGCGCCGGGACGAGCCCGTGCAGGCCGCGGAGCGCGAGGCAGATCTGCCGCCCCCATCGGATGAGCGAGGCGGCGGGCACCCCGGCGCCGAACCCGGCGAACTCCTCCCCGAGCGTCCGCCCCCGGACGTGCTCCATGACCAGGAACGCGCGGCGGCCCGCCTCCAGCGCCACCCCCGCGTCATAGACCGGGACGAGGTGGTCGCGCGCCTCCGCGTCGGTCATCTCCTCCAGCGCGCCGGCCAGCAGCAGCGCGTCGGCGAACTGGTCGCGGGCGACCTCCTCGCTCAGCCCGCCCTTGCGGGACAGCTTCACCGCGACCTGCCGGACGGGGACGCCGAGCAGCCGCTGCTGCGCCCGGAACACGGCCCCGAACGCGCCGCCGCCGATGAACTCGCGCAGCTCGTAGCGGCCGTCGATCACCCGTCCGAGCAGGCCCTTCAGCTCCGCGTCGCCCGCGCCGCCGGCGCTCATACCGGGTCCCCGCCGCCGAAGGCGACCCCGACGGGCGGGACGCCGCCCGGCCGGAACGCCAGCTCGATCCGCGTGCTCCGCTCGAACGCCGCCTGCTGCCGCTCGGCGGCCAGCGTGATCTCGTCCTCCACCAGCCGGGCGACCGTCTTGGCGACGATCCGGCCGCCCTCGGTGCCCCCGGAGCGCCGGTCGGTCTCGTGGCTGCGGTCGGCGACGTACTCGACGAGGGCGTCCGGCACCACGAGCACCTTGCCGCGCCGCTCCCACAGCTCGCGCTGCTCGTCGAACACCTTGCGGGAGATCCCGAGCATGGCGGCGCGGTCCAGCGGGCGGAAGACGATGATCTGCCGCAGCCGGCCGAGGAACTCCGGCGCGAACACCGCCTGGTGGTGCCGGTCGCGGATGTTCAGCAGGTCGCGGCGGACGGCCTCGGCGATCTCCTCCTCCGCGGCGCCGCGCTCGCTCAGCCGCGCGATGGTCTCGTGCCCGGCGTTGGAGGTGATGATGAAGATGGCGCGGTCGCCGAACGCCTTGACGCCGCGCCGGTCGACGATCCAGCCCTCGTCGAACAGGTTGAGGAACGGCCGCCACACCTCGGGGTGCGCCTTCTCCCCCTCGTCCAGCAGGAACACGCAGTACGGGTCGGCGTTGAGGTCGTTGATGAGCGGGCCGCCCTGGTCGTGGCCGTGGTAGCCGGCCGGGACGCCGATGATCCCCGAGACGCTCTGCGGCTCGGAGTAGTTCTCCATCGGGTAGACGTGCAGCCCCTTGGACGCGGAGTAGAACCGCGCGACCGCCTTCGCCAGCTCGGTCTTGCCGACGCCGGTGAGACCCGCGAACAGCATCACCGAGGCGGGACGCCCGCCGACGCCGGTCAGCCCCAGCTTGATCCGGCGCAGCTCGCTCGCGACGACCCGCACCGCCTCCTGCTGCCCGACCACGACCTCGCCGAGCGAGCGCTCGAAGTCGATCCGGGCGCCGCCGGTGCCCGAGATCTGCTCGGCGGGCACGCCGGAGATCTCCGCGACGACGGCGACGATGTCGGCGGTGCCGACCCGGGCGTCCGCGCTGCCCGCCTGGGTGCGGCGGTAGTGGAGGTCGTCGCAGGCGCGGCGCAGGACGCGGATCGCCTTCGACGGCTGCCGCTCGTTGAGGATGAAGTCGGTGGACAGCGCGACGGCGTCCTCGACCGCCCGCTCGTCGACGCCGACGCCGAACTCGGCCGCGAGGGCGCGCGCCGCGGCGGCGGCCATGTCCTGCGTCTCGGCCCGGCCCGGCTCGGCCGTGTCGACCCGGGAGACCAGCTCCCGCAGGGTGCGGTCGGAGCCGATGAGGTCGTCGAACTCGTGCGCGGACATCACGCCGACGAGGTGGAGGCGGCCCTGCTTGAGGGCGCTGCGCAGCGTCAGCCGGTGGTCGGTGCCGCCCGGGCCGCGGATCAGCGAGCCGAGCCCGTCGACGCAGACGATCACGTCGGTACGGCCGGCGATGTGCTCGATGATCTCGGCCAGCGCGTCCCCGCTGTCGGCCGGGGCGAGGTCGCCGCAGTCGACGTGCAGGAAGCGCTTGCGCGCGAGGAAGCGGATCTCGCCCTCGGCGGCGCGCCGGGCCAGCTCGCGCAGCAGCGTCGTCGTCCCGACGCCGGGCAGGCCGGTGATGACGACGTGCGGCGCGGTGACGCGGTGCAGGGCCTTGCTCAGCAGCTCCACCTGGCCGTCGACGTGCAGGGCGGGCGTGATGCCCTCGGTGCGGGCGAGCCAGGTCAGGTCCTGGGACGGCGCCGGACCCGCGGGCAGGCGGAACGCGTTCTCGCGGGCCGTCGACGCGCCGCCCACCTCCCGCAGCTCCTCGTCGAGGTGGGCGCGCAGCTGGTCGAGGCTCAGCTTCAGCGGCGGGGCCTGGAGCACCGACACGAGCCGGGCGGGCGGGTCCTCCAGCAGCGCGTCCAGCAGGTGCGGGGTGTCGATGCGCTCGCAGTCCCAGACGGCCGCGCTGCGCTGCGCCCGCCCCAGCAGGTCGAGGAGCGGCAGCCCGAACGCCTCGCGGCTCGGCGCGAGCGCGGCCGCGCCGCGTTTGCGCTGCGCGATGCGGAAGGCGTCGGCCAGCGACGAGGCGACCTTCGCCAGCCCGATCTGCGGCTGCACCTGCAACCGCATGAGGTGCTCGGCCGGGCCCTCGGTCTCGGCGAGCAGGGCCAGCAGCAGGTGCGGCGGCAGGACGCGGTCGTAGCCGAGTTCGGCGGCCTGCTCGCCGGACTGCTCCAGCGCCGCCCACGCCGCCTCGGTGAACTCCTCGGACCGGACGCGGCCGGACGCCTCGTCCAGCAGCGGGGGCAGCGGCTCGGTCTCGACCCGCACCTGCTCGAAGAGGGCGGCGGCGGCCCGCTCGGCGTCGAGGTAGGTCAGGTAGAGGCGGTCGTCGTCGTCCAGATGGGACAGCACGCACCCGACGAACAGCTCCAGCCCGAGCCGCTTCCCGTGGTCGCCCTCCGGCGGGAGTGCGCCCAGCCGTTGGACGAACTCGTCGAGCGCGGCGAGCGCCTCGGGGCTGAAGTCCTCGCGGCGACCGCCGAAAGCGCCGCGGCCGGAGCCGCCCGGGTTGTACGCCCCGATGCTCTCCAGCAGGTCACGGACGTAGGCGCCGTCCTGCAACGCGCGGGCGAGCATCGAGCGCATGCCCTGGTCCGCGGAGTCGATCGCGGCGTACAGCAGGTCGCTGGGGCGGACCCGCGCGCCCGCCCGGTCGGTGGCGGCGTACAGCACATCGGCCACCCGTGGGTCGGCGAGGTCGGCCGGGGAGAGGACGCCGTCCACGAACAGCAATGATCACTCCAATGTGTTTGCCCGTTCCCCGGTCATGGTGGCAAAAATCCCCCGCCTTCGGTGGTGATACCAGCCACGTCATGAAAAGGGTATGGACGATTGCACACACCGGAACAGACCCTACCGTCGCAGGACTTTCTGAACTGTGTCCCGTGACGCGAACCCGGAGTGCGGACGCCCGCTCTCAGCGGAGGACGTACAGCGCGTCGAAGACCTCCATGCCCGCCTGGTGCGTGACGCAGCGGTAGTCGGTCCAGCTTCCGCGGGCGAGGCCGTACTCCCCGTCGTGGGAGCAGCTCTCGCAGGTGAAGTAGCCGTCGGCGATCTTCTGGAAGCCCGGCGGAACCGGCGGCCACGGCCACATCGTGCATTTGTCCGAAGAGGCGGCGGCACCCGCCGTGTCGGCGTGGGCCGGCGGCGACAGGGCGGCGACGGGCGCCAGGACGGTGACGGCCGTCAGCACGAGTCGCTTGAGTGCGTGCGGGCGCATGGCATTCCAAGTCTGGACGGGGCCGCCGGGGTACTCCGCGTGCCTCCGGCGAACGGCCGGATGGGGGCGCCCCCGAGTGTGCGCGTCCGACTGCGCGCCGTACAGCCGCGTGGCCGGAGACGGTCGAAAGGGAGCGGTCCGATTTCCGAGCCGCGACCGGTGACGCGGAGCCGGGCCTCGGGGGCCGAGGTTTCTCAGGGGTAGACCCACAGGGCGGCGAAGACGTCCAGGCCGACGAAGTACTTCTTGCAGCGGTAGTCGGTCCAGGCTCCGTGGGCGAGGCCGTAGTCGCCGTCCCTGAAGCAGAGCTCGCAGGTGAAGTAGCTCTCGACGATCTTGCGGTACCCCTCCGGCACGTTCGTCAGGATCGTGCACCGGGGCAATTGCGGGTCCGGGCGGGCCAGGTCGGCGGATGCCGGCGGCGACAGGGCGGCGACGGACGCCACGGTGGCGGCCGTCAGGACGATCCTCGTGCGTGCGTGCGGGCGCATGGCATTCCAGGTCTGGACAGGGCCGCCGGGGTACTCCGCGTTCCTCCGGCGAACGGCCGGACAGGGGCGCCCCCGAGTGTGCGCGTCCGGCTGCGCGCCGTACAGCCGCGTGGCCGGAGACGGTCGCGGGGAGCGTTCCAGGCGCCGGCGTGGGGCGCCGGGGGCTTCTGCTACAGATGTAGCAGGTCGGTTAGGGTCGGGGATGACCGACGACGAGCGGAGGATCCAATGCCCTTCTGGGACAAGCTGCGCGAATCCACACAGACCATGCAGACGCAGCTCCTCAGCAAGAAGAACGAACTGAAGAGCGGGGCGTTCCGGGACGCGAGCATGGCGATGTGCGCGCTGGTGGCGGCGGCCGACGGCAGCGTCGACCCGTCCGAGCGCCAGCGGACGGCCTCGCTCATCGCCTCCAACGAGGTGCTCCAGAACTTCCCGGCCGACGACCTCCAGCGGCGCTTCAACGACTACGTCTCCAAGCTGACCGCCGACTTCGACTTCGGGAAGGTCGGCGTCCTCCAGGACATCGGCAAGACCAAGAAGAAGCCCGCCGAGGCGCGCGCCGTCATCCAGATCGGCATCATCATCGGCGGCGCCGACGGCCACTTCGACGAGAGCGAGAAGGCCGTGGTCCGCGAGGCGTGCTTCGCCGTCGGCCTGGACCCGTCCGAGTTCGAGCTCTGACCCGCCTCTTTCAGCGGATCTTTCAGCGGAGCGCGAGCAGGGCCAGCAGGGCCGACGCGAGGGCGTGGTCCAGTTGGAGGGTCGCGGCGGTGAGCGTGCTGGTGACGACGCCGTTGCCCATGAACAGCAGCGGTCCGGTGACGGAATTCTTGGCGGGCGGCGCGTCGAGCAGCGCCTCGACGCGCTCCATGACGCCCGACTCGGCGAACGCCGCGGCGGGGCCCGGCGCCGCCGGGTGGGCGAGGGCGACCTTGGCGATCGTGCGGGCGACGAAGGCGCGGTCGCCGACGGCCTCGGCGGCGTCCTCGTCCGCCCAGCGCTCCACGGCGAGGCGCAGCCGCCGGTCCAGCGGGCGCAGCGCCGGGAGCAGGGCGCGGGCCAGCGCGCCGGACGCCAGGTAGCGGTGGTGCCGGTGCCGCAGGTGCGAGCTCTCGTGCTGGAACACCACGTGCAGCTCGGCGGGCGCCAGCCGCCGCAGCAGCCCGCGCGACAGCAGCACTCCCCCGTGCCGTCCCGGGACCGCGACCGCGATCGGCGCCTCGGTCTCCAGCGGCGCCCCCGACCGCGACCGGACGGCGCGCAGCTCGCGGGCCCAGCGCACGACCGTCCACGCGGCGACGAGCAGCCCGGCGGCCGACAGCAGCGCCGCCGGGACCCCCACCACGTCCGGCACCGGGCGGTCGTCGCCGAACAGCGCCCACTCGGGGACGTGCGCTGCGGCGGACGGCGTCAGCGTCGCCCCGTAGTTGATCGCCACGAACACGCCGGTGCCGAGCGCGGCGACCGCGCTCATCGCGCCGGTCGTCGCCAGCAGCCGCGCCGACCAGGACGGATGCAGCGGCACCGGCACCCGGCCGAGCACGGTGCCGAGCGCGAGCATGATGGCGAGCGGCAGGAAGGTGAACCAGCTCACCCCCGTTCACCCCGGCCGTCGAGGGACTCGCCTTCGAGGAACTCGCGCAGCTGGCGCGCCTCCTCGTCGCTGAGCGTGCTCACGAACCGGCTCAGCACCGTCCCGGGGTCGCTGGCGAGCCGCAGGTGCTCGCGCATGCGGCCCGCGACCAGCTCGGACTCGTCGATGGCGAGCCGGTAGCGGTAGTGCCGCCCGGCCCGCGTCCGGGTGACCAGCCGCTTCTCGTAAAGCCGGTGCAGGATCGTGTTGACCGTGGTGTAGGCGGGCGCGCCGTCGAGGCGCTCGACCAGCTCCGCCGTCCGCGCCGAGCCGCCGAGCCCGGCCAGCGCGGCGAGCACCTCCGCCTCCAGTTGCCCGAGCGGTCTGCGCGCCACCGGCCTCACCCCTTCACGGCGGACGTCGATTCACGACAGACCGTATCCCGGCCCGGCCGCCCTCACCGTCCGCACGCGCCCGACCGCGTGCCGGGACTCGTCATTCCGCGTGAGTCGCCGCCCGCCTTTTGTGACAGTTCCCAATCCATTCGACATTGATCATTGTCCATTGTCCTCAGCCGGTCACCGCGCTTGATCAACCGGGCCCGGAAAGTGCGAATGGAGGCGGCGCCGGCGATCGCCCGGTGCCGGAGGGAGAACGGACAGATGCGCATCAAGACGATCGCCACGGCGCTGACGCTGGTCGGCGCGGCACTGGTCCCGGTGCTGCCCGCGGGCTCGGCCTCGGCCGGCTTCGCGACCTGCAAGGACGAGCGGACCGGCAAGGACATGACGGTCACCGTCCTCGGCGGGAGCGGCTCCGACAACCCCTGGGTCGTGAACGGCAACGTCGCCTCCACGCTGGCCGGCGACGACCGGATCTTCCTCGACCAGATCACCGACGGCCCGTTCCCGTCGGACACGGTGACCTGCGGCGACGGCGACAACGACTGGATCGGCTCCTACATCGCCCAGCCCACCGGCTCGATCTCGGCGCGCGGCGGGACGGGCGCCGACACGCTGATCGGCGGCACCAACGACGACTACCTCAACGGCAACGCCGGAACCGACAACCTGATCGGCAACGACGGCAACGACCACCTGAAGGGCGAGGACGGAAACGACAACCTCTGGGGCGGTGAGGGGAACGACTACATCGACGCCGGAGAGGGCAGCGACATCATCGACGGCGGCCCCGGAATCGACACCTGCGTTGGTGGCGACGATAAGGCGTACATCATCAACTGTGAAAAGTTCAGCTGATTCTTCCCGGCTCGAATAACAATTTCGCACCCGCTGAAACGCGCCCGGCCGGTCACCGCCAGACGGCCGGGCGCCCGCAGATCCGCACGCCGCGGACGCATCCGGTCGCGGGCGCCGCCACGAAGTACGGGTGATGAGTACCTCGATCCTGCTGTTCACCCGTGACCTGCGCGTCCACGACAACCCGGCGCTGGCCGCCGCGTGCCGGGCGGAGCGGGTCGTGCCGCTCTTCGTGCTCGACGACGCGATCCGCGGCGTGCCGAACCGCGTCCGGTTCCTGCTGGAGAGCCTCGCCGGCCTCCGCGACTCGCTCCGGGCGGCGGGCGGCGACCTCCTCGTCCGGCGCGGCGATCCGGCCGCCGAGGTCGCGCGGCTCGCCCGCGCGACCGGCGCGGACGCGCTGCACCTCGCCGACGAGCGGTCCGCGTACGGGACCCGGCGGCTCGCCGCGCTGCGGGACCTGGACCTCGCGGTGTCGGCGCACCCGGGCGTCACGGTCGTCCCGCCGGGCGAGCTGACCCCGGTGAGCGGCGACCACTACCGGGTCTTCACGCCGTACTGGCGCGCCTGGGACGCGGCGCGGTGGCGTGCGGAGGCACGCGCGCCGAAGACGGTCCGCCTGCCGGACGGCCTGGACGCCGGGCCGCTCCCCGACCTCGCCGAGCTGACGTCCGGTCCCTACTCCCCCGATCCGGCGCCGGGCGGCGAGCGCGCGGGACGGGCGCGGATGAAGGCGTGGCTGCGCGAGACGGCCGACGAGTACGACCGGATCCATGACGACCTCGCCGCCGACCGCACCTCGCGGCTCAGCCCGTACATCAAGTTCGGCTGCGTCTCGCCGCTGGAGCTGGCGCGGGCGGTCCGGGGCGAGAAGCGGGAGGAGTTCCGGCGCCAGCTCGCCTGGCGCGACTTCCACCACCAGGTCGCGGCCGCCTTCCCCGCGCTCGCCCGGCGCGACTACCGGCCGCGCGAGCGCGCCTGGAACCGCGACGACGACGCCCTCGCCGCCTGGCGGGACGGCACGACCGGCGTCCCGATCGTGGACGCGGGCATGCGCCAGCTCCGCCGCGAGGGCTACATGCACAACCGCGCTCGCCTGGTCACGGCGTCGTTC
Source organism: Actinomadura terrae (assembly GCF_022751215.1). Taxonomy (GTDB): domain Bacteria; phylum Actinomycetota; class Actinomycetes; order Streptosporangiales; family Streptosporangiaceae; genus Spirillospora; species Spirillospora terrae. The sequence goes on from NZ_JAICDG010000005.1 coordinate 488,975, forward strand.
CTCACCCGGAACCTGAACATCGACTGGCGCGACGGCCTCCGCCACTTCGACGCCTGGCTGACCGACGGCGACGTCGCCGACAACGCCGGGAACTGGCAGTGGGTCGCCGGAACGGGCAACAACACCCGTCCGGGCCAGGTGATGAACCCGCTCCGGCAGGCCGCCCGGTTCGACCCGGGCGGTGTGTACGTCCAGCGCTACGTGCCCGAGCTCGCGGACCTGGACGCGCGGCACGTCCACCGCCCCTGGACCCTGCCCGACGACCGCAGGCGCGCACTCGACTATCCGCCGCCCATCTCGGGGTACAGGACGCCCGGGGAGGACGAATGAGCGAAACAGAAGGTGCGTTGTGCCTGGTCACTGGGGCCACCGGCTACATCGGCGGGAGACTCGTCCCCGAGCTGCTCGACGCCGGGTACCGGGTGCGCTGCATGGCGCGCTCGGCCGGACGGCTGCGCGACCACCCCTGGGCCGACCGGGTGGAGGTCGTGGAGGCCGACGCCACCGACGCCGAGGCGACCGTGCGGGCCCTGGACGGGGTGGACGTCGCCTACTACCTGATCCACGCGATCGGCGGCGCGGGGGGCTTCGCCGAGAACGACCGCCGCGCCGCCCGGACGTTCGCCGCCGCGTCCCGCCGGGCGGGCATCGGGCGGCTGGTCTACCTCGGCGGCATGGCCCCCGGCGGGGACCTGTCGCCGCATCTGCGGTCGCGTGCCGAGGTCGGCGAGATCCTGCTGGACAGCGGCGTCCCGACGGCGTGGCTGCGCGCCGCCGTCATCATCGGGTCGGGGTCGGCGTCGTTCGAGATGCTGCGCTACCTCACCGAGCGGCTGCCGGTGATGGTCACCCCGACGTGGGTGCACACCCGCATCCAGCCGATCGCGATCCGGGACGTCCTGCGCTACCTCGTGGCCGTCGCGGACCTGCCCGCCGAGGTCAGCCGGGGGTTCGACATCGGCGGCCCGGACGTGCTGACCTACGCCGACATGATGCGCCGCTACGCCGCCGTCGCCGGGCTCAGGCGGCGCGTGATCGCGCCCGTCCCGCTGCTCAGCCCCTGGCTGTCGAGCCTGTGGGTGGGCGCGATCACCCCCGTCCCGGGCGGCCTCGCGCGCCCGCTGGTGGAGTCGCTGCGCAACGAGGTGGTGGCCGCGGACGACGACATCGACCGGTACGTCCCGCCCCCGCCGGGCGGCGGGACCGGTTTCGAGCGGTCGGTGGAGCTGGCGCTGCGCCGCGTCCGGGAGGCCGACGTCGCGACGCGCTGGTCGTCGGCGAGCGTCCCGGGCGCGCCCAGCGACCCGCTGCCGACCGACCCGGACTGGGCGGGCGGCAGCCTCTACACCGACGAGCGGACGTGCCGCGCGGACGCCCCGCCGCACCGCCTGTGGGACGTCGTCGAGGGCATCGGCGGCGAGCGCGGCTGGTACTCCTTCCCGCTCGCCTGGCGCGTCCGGGGCGTTATCGACCGGCTGGTCGGCGGCGTGGGCCTGCGGCGCGGGCGCCGGGACCCGCGCCGCCTCCGGGTCGGGGAGAGCGTCGACTTCTGGCGGGTGGAGGCGATCGAGCCCGGACGGCTGCTGCGGCTGCGCGCCGAGATGCGCCTCCCCGGCCTGGCCTGGCTCGAACTGCGCGTCGGGGACGAGGACGGCCGCGCGCGCCTCACCCAGCGGGCGCTGTTCCACCCGCGCGGCCTCGCCGGGCACGCCTACTGGTGGGCGTTCCGCCCCTTCCACGACCGGATCTTCGGCGGCATGTGCCGGGGCATCGCCCGCGCCGCGGCCGAGTCGGACGCCGGCAGCGCGCGAGAGTCTCAATAATGCACGGAAGTTCGCATTGTTAAGTGCGCGGGCGACCACTTTCCGACACGCAATCCGACCGGTGATCAGGCAGCACGGTAAGCCAATTGTGAACATCCTGGTATACTTTGGGAACGAGCGATCCGGCGGGGGCACGCGTCCGGCTCACACGGTCGGCTCGACCCTTGGTATTTCCCAGCGATGCGGAGTGAACACCGATGGCGGAAGCTGATTTCGAGCGGCGGTCGAGGCGGCGCCAGATGTCCAAGGACGAGCGCCGCGCGGAGATCATCCGAACCGCCGCCGACCTCTTCGAGAAACTGGGGTACGCGGGCGCCTCGATGGACGACATCGCCGCCGCCGTCGGAATCGGTAAGCCCACTCTGTACCACTACTTCCGCAGCAAGTCCGAACTGCTGTGGTATATGCACGAGGAGCTGATCGACGGCCTGATCGACGCGCACCGCGCCCGCGTCGAACGCGGCGCCGACCCGGTCGAGCTGCTGCGCGGCGTCATCCACGACTTCCTGGAGAACATCGCGACCAGGCGCGGCCAGTGCCGGGTGTTCTTCGAGAACCACCGCGAACTGCCCGACGCCGACCTCGCCGTCGCCACCGAGAAACGCACCCGCTACGAGGCGATGGTGGAGGAGGCCGTCCGCGACGGAATCGCGGCGGGAACGTTCCGCGACGTCGATACCAAGCTGTTCAGCCTCGCGATATTCGGGATGAGCAACTGGGCCTACCAGTGGTACCACTCCGACGGGAAGTTCACGCACGAGGAGATCGCCGACGCTTTCTGGGACTACGCCTACCGCGGGCTGCGCCCTTGAGACCATTGCGATATCCGCCGCAGTGTTTGCTGAGATATCCGACCGGCGCGCCCGCCCGGTGCGTCGAGGGCCCCGGGCGGGCACGCCGGGCCGCGATCAAATACTGGTGACCGTGCCCGCCTCATCGGCTTCGGCGGGCCTCACCGCGACCGCGTCGTCGTCGTTCCGGAAGGTTTCCGGCAACAGCAGGACCGAGACCGCAGTGATGAGGCAGACGCCCGCCATGTAGGCCGCGATCGCCACCCAGGAATCCGTCCACGCGTACAGGGACGTCGCGATCAGCGGCGCCAGCGCCCCGCCGACCACCGAGGCGACCTGGATGCTCAGCGACATCGCCGAATAACGCGTCTCGGTCGGGAACGTCTCGGCGAAGAACGCGCCCTGCGGCGCGTACATCGTCGTGTGCATCAGGCCGAGCCCGACGACGAACGCGATCACGATGACGACCGGCGACTCGGTGTTGAGCAGCGGCCAGAACACGAACGCCCACGTCCCGACCAGCGCCGACCCGGCCGTCAGCATGCCCTTGCGGCCGAAGCGGTCCGACAGCGCGCCCGCGACCGGCAGCATGACGAGCTGGACCGCCGCCCCGCACAGCACGCCCACCAGCATCCGGCTCTTCGGCATGTCGAGGATGTCGTCGTTGGTGCCGTAGGCGACGGCGAAGGTCATGAACAGGTAGTAGGTCACGTTGATACCGATGTAGGCGCCGCCGATCAGGACGATCCGCCTCGGGTAGCGGCGCACCGCCTCCAGCACGGGCGAGCGCGCGGCCCGTGCGGCACGCCCCTCCGGCTTGGCCACCGGCACGGGGGCGACGACGCGCCCGTCCTCCTCCCCGCTCCCCTCCTGTACGGCGTCCTGGAGGCGCTTGAACGCCTTGGTCTCCTCGATCCGGAGCTGGATGTAGATCGTCAGGCCGAGCAGCGCCATGCTCGCGAGGAACGGCAGCCGCCAGCCCCACGAGTCGAACGAGCCCGAGTCGGTGAGGGCGTCGGTGATCAGGAACGCGAAGTTGCCGACCAGGATGCCCGCCGGGCCGCCCGCCAGGGCGAAGCTGGAGTAGAAGCCGCGGCGGCGCGGCGGCGCGCTCTCCATGGCCAGCAGGATCACCCCGCCGGTCTGGCCGCCGAGCGCGATCCCCTGGACGAGCCGCAGCGCCACCAGCAGCAGCGGCGCCCCGGGACCGATCGCGTCGTAGGTGGGCAGCACGCCGATGAGCGTGGTGCCGAGGCCCATCGTCAGCAGCACCATGACGAGCGAGCGTTTGCGGCCGTGCACGTCGCCGAGGTGGCCGAAGATCACCGCGCCCACCGGCCGGGCGATGAACCCGATCGCGAACGTGGAGAACGACAGCAGCGCTCCGGCCAGCGGGCTCTGACCGGGAAAGAACAGGTCCGGGAAGACCAGCGCGGCGGCGGTCCCGTAAATGAAGAAGTCGTAGTTCTCGATGCTCGACGCGGCCAGCGCCGCGGCGGCGATCTTCAGCGTGCTCTTTTTGGATGCGTCCTTCGGGGGTGTCTTTCCTGGGACCATCCGCTTTTCCTTTCAGCGACGTGGCGGACCGCCAGGCGGCGGTCCCGCGACCACTTGCCATGCGCGCGGAAAGCGTGATCACCCGGAAATTGCAGCGGTCCGGGCGGCGCGTTTCGCGTGTCGGCCGACGTATGCGCTGAGTCCCCCGGGCAGCGCTGGGAGGGCCGCCGGTGCCACGGGGCGCCGGGCGGCCGTCGACTGTGCCCACGCCGACGGTGTCTGGTCGCCCACGACGGCGGCGGTTGTACGGCCACCGGTTCCGGATCCGCAGTGGTCGCCCGCCTTTTGAGCGGTGTCGTCGCCGCGCCTCCGAGTTGACGACCGACCGGTCGGTCGTATGAATACGATTGCAGCCGTTACCGGGGGTGTCAACCCTTGAGCTGGCGTTTTCTCCGGGTTGTCGCGTTGCCGCTCGGCGCCGCGTCCACCTAAGATCGAAGTCGCCCGGACACGGAAATCGGCCCTGCCATCCCCGGCGAAATCAGCAGGACGACGACAACGCTCGGAGACCCCATGAAGTTCGGCATCTACACGCTTTTGACGGCCGAGAGCATCCGGCCCGATGTATTGGCGCGCGCGGCGGAGGAACGCGGCTTCGACTCGCTGTTCATCGCCGAGCATTCGCATATTCCCGTCCGCCGCGAGACCCTCTGGCAGGGCAGCGCCGAGCTGCCGCACGCCTACTACCGCACGCTCGCGCCCTTCCCCGCGCTCGCGGCGGCGTCGGCGGTGACCTCCACGCTGCTGCTCGGCACCGCCGTCGCGCTGCTCGCCCAGCGGGACCCGATCCACACCGCCAAGGAGGTGGCGACGCTCGACGTCCTGTCCGGCGGGCGGGTGATCCTCGGGGTCGGCTCCGGCTGGAACCGCGAGGAGATGCGCAACCACGGCACCGACCCGCGCACCAGGGGCGCGCTGCTGAACGAGCGGCTCGCCGCGATCAAGGCGATATGGACGCAGGACGAGGCCGAGTTCCACGGCGAGCACGTCGACTTCGACCCGATCCACCTGTGGCCGAAGCCGGAGCGCCGCCCGCACCCGCCGATCTACGTCGGCGGGGAGAGCGAGGCCTCGCTCGACCGGATCGCCCGGTTCGGCGACGGCTGGCTCCCCCGCGCCGCCACGACGCCCGACGAGATCCGCCGGTTCTCCGCGCGGCTGGCCGAGCGGGGCCGCCCGGACGTCCCGATCACGCTGGCCGGGCTGGGCCCCGACGCGGAGAGGGTCGCGGCGCTCGCCGAGGCGGGCGTGGAGCGGATCGCGTTCGAGCACCCGACCACGTCCGAAGGCGACTCGCTCCGCGCCCTGGACGAACTGGCCGCCTTCACCGACACCCTGCGCTGACCGCCCCCAGGACGCTGACCGCTCTCAGGAGGTCGAGGCGGGCTCGGTCGCGTGGGCGGCGGGTGGACCCGGCATCGGGTGCACCCGCTCCACCGCCCGTGCCACCGCCAGGACCAGCGCGTCCGCGTGCCGGGGGCCGACGATCTGGAGGCCGATCGGCAGCCCCCGGGACGTGCGGCCGACCGGCACGCTGATCGCGGGCTGGTGGGTCATGTTGAACGGGTAGGTGAACGGCGTCCACCTCGGCCAGTCGCTCAGCCCGCTCCCCGGCGGGACGTCGTGCCCGGCCTCGAACGCGGGGATCGGGACGGTCGGGGTGATCAGCACGTCGTGCCGGGTGTGGAACTCGCCCATCCGGACGCCGAGCGCGACCCGCTCCACCTCCGCCGCGAGGTAGTCGGCGGCGGAGCAGGTGAGCCCGCGTTCGATGACGGCGCGCAGGCCGGGGTCGATGTCGGCGCCGTCCCCGAGGACGTCGCGCCACTTGGCCGCCCCCGCGCACCACAGGATGTCGAACGCGTCGTAGGGGTCGGGGAAGCCCGGGTCGGCCTGCTCGACGCGGACCCCGACGTCTTGCAGGGCCCGCGCGGCGGACGCGACGGCGGCGGCGATCTCGGGGTCCACCCGTGCGTGGCCGAGGTCCGGGGAGAAGGCGGCGGTGACGCCGGTGACGTCGCGGCCGAGCTCGTCGGTGTAGGGGGTGGCGAGCGGGCCGAGCGCGAACGGGTCGCGGGGGTCGGGCCCCGCGAGCACGTCCAGCAGCAGCGCCGCGTCCTCGACGGTGCGCGCCATCGGCCCGGCGTGCGCGAGGACCGCGAGGGCGCTCAGCGGGTACTGCGGGACGCGGCCGTGGGTCGGTTTCAGGCCGACGACGCCGCAGAACGCCGCCGGGATGCGGACCGAGCCGCCGCCGTCGGTGCCGACCGACAGCGCGCCCATGCCGGACGCGACCGCCGCCGCGCTGCCGCCGCTGGAGCCGCCCGTGGTGCGGGTCGTGTCCCAGGGGTTGCGGGTCACGCCGGTCAGCGGGTTGTCGCAGACGCCCTTCCACCCCATCTCGGGCGTGGTGGTCTTGCCGAGCAGGACGGCCCCGGCCTCGCGCAGCCGGGCGGCGGCCGGGCTGTCGACGTCCCAGGGCTGGTTCGGGTCCACGCACCGCGAGCCGCGCAGCGTCGGCCAGCCCCGGGTCAGGAACAGGTCCTTGATCGACATCGGGACGCCGTCGATCGGGCTGGCCGGGGTGCCGTCCCGCCAGCGCCGCTCGGCCGCGCGGGCGTCCGCCAGCGCGCTCTCGGCGTCGACGAGCGCGAAGGCGTTGTAGTCGCCGTCGTGCCGCCGGATCGCCTCCAGGGCCGCGGTCGTCGCCTCCACCGGGGAGATCGTCCCGGCGGCGTAGGCGGCCACCAGCTCCGCCGCCGTGGGGCTGTCGTCTCGGACGCCGGCCATCGGTCCTCCTGAGAATTCGGGCTGAAAATTCCACACTCCGCCAAAAGGGCAGGAGAAAACGTCGATGCGCATTCTCGACGGGACGGCCGTCGATTGATCGACGCTCGGAGAGGGGGTGGAAACAATGGCGAGCCGGTCGGCGGAACCCGCCGGGCTGGCCAGGAGGTGAGCTGCGGATGATGGGGTGTCGACGCAGGTGGACGCGAGGCGATCGTCGCTCGACCATGACCCGACCGACCGGTCGGGCGACTTAAAGTTACCTCGCCATAGCAGAGCCGTCAACCCTCCGGGAACGGGGATTGACATTTCGCCGCGACGCGTAGTTCCATCCGAAACAGGCGGTCGTCGAGAAATGTTGATCAGCGCATCCGAGCAACCCGTGAGCCCCGAAAAGGCAGGAGCGATCGTTGTCCATTGACGCGAGGATTCCGGTCGGCGAGACGCCGCCCCCCGGCACCCGTCCCGGACGCATGTTCGCGCAGGTCGTCCGGCAGGGCCGGTTCGGCGACCCGCTGACCGCCTTCCAGATCGAGGAGGTGCCGGTGCCCGAGCCGGGGCCCGGCGAGGTGCTGGTCGCGGTGATGGCGGCGGGCATCAACTTCAACAACGTGTGGGCGGCGCGCGGCACGCCGATCGACGTGATCGCCGACCGCCGGCGCAAGGGCGAGCCGTGGGACTTCCACATCGGCGGGAGCGACGCGTCCGGGATCGTCCACGCGGTGGGCGAGGGCGTGGAGTCGGTGTCGCCCGGCGACCACATCGTCGTCCACCCCGGCTACTGGGACCCGGACGACCCGTGGGTGAAGGACGGCAACGATCCCATGCTCGCCCCCAGCGCCAAGATCTGGGGATACAACACGAACTTCGGGTCGTTCGCGCAGTTCTGCCTGGCCCAGGAGCACCAGCTCCTCCCGAAGGCACCGCACCTGACCTGGGCGGAGGCCGCCGCGCCGACGCTCGTCGGGACGACCGCCTACCGCATGCTGTTCGGCTGGGACGGGCACCGGCTGCGTCCCGGGGACCTCGTGCTCGTGTGGGGCGGCTCGGGCGGGCTCGGCACGCAGGCGATCCAGCTGGCGGTCGCGCACGGCGCGGACGCGGTCGCCGTGGTCTCCGACGACCGGCGCGGCGAGTACGCGACCCGCCTCGGCGCGATCGGCTACCTGAACCGGAACGACTTCGCGCACTGGGGCGTCCCGCCGCACTGGGACGACGCGCCGGGCTACGGCGCGTGGCTGAAGGAGGCGCGCCGGTTCCGGCAGGCGCTCACGGACATCGCGGGACGGCGCAGCCCGCGCATCGTGTTCGAGCATCCGGGCGAGGCGACGATCCCCACGAGCGTGTTCCTGTGCGCGCCCGGTGGCATGGTCGTGATCTGCGCCGGGACGTCCGGGTATTCGGCGACGGTAGACCTTCGCTACCAGTGGGTGATGCAGAAGCGGCTCCAGGGCTCGCACGGGACGAACGACGAGCAGGCCCGCGCCTACAACGACCTGGTCCGGGAGAAGCGGATCGACCCGGCGCTGGGCGAGGTCGTCCCCTTCCACGAGATCGGGCGCGCCCACCACGACATGGCGAACGGGATCGAGGTGTTCGGCAACCGGGTCGCGCTGGTCGGCGCCCCCGACGAGCACGCGGGCGCGGCGACCTGATGGCCGTTGACACCGATCCGAGCCCGTGTAAAAGTCGAAACCGACCGACTAGTCGGTCGATAGCCGGACAACGTGGAGGGTGACGGCGCATGGACTTCAGCATCCCGGCCGAGCTCAGCATGTTCGTCGACTCCGTGCGGCGCTTCCGCGAGCGGGAGCTGATGCCGCTGGAGCAGCGGTTCCTGACCGAGGGGAGGTTCACCCCGCAGGAGCGCCGCGACCTCCAGGAACGTGCCAGATCGCAGGGGCTCTGGGCGCTGGACGTGCCGGAGGAGTACGGCGGCCAGGGCATGGGCACGCTCGCGACCTGCCTGGTCGTCGAGGAGCTGTACAAGCACCCGGGGATGTTCGAGTTCGGCGGCAGCCCCGAACCCGTCCTCTACCAGGCGGACGAGGAGCAGAAGAAGCGCTACCTGTACCCGGTCATCGAGGGCGAGCGGCGCAGCTGCTACGCCTTCACCGAGCCCGGCACGGGTTCGGACTTCGCCCGCATCGCCACGACGGCCGTGCGCGACGGCGACAACTGGGCCATCAACGGCACGAAGATCTTCATCTCCGAGGTCGACCGCGCCGACTTCTGCATCCTGTTCGCCAGCACCGATCCCGAGGCGGGGTCGCGGGGCATCACCTGCTTCCTGATCGACATGGGGACGCCCGGCTTCGACGCGTCCCGGCCGATCCCGACGATGGGCGACGACTGGGAGCCCTACGAGCTGTCGTTCAGCGACTGCGTCGTCCCCGACTCGGCGCGGCTCGGGCCGGTCGGCGGCGGCTGGGCGCTCGCGAACGAGCAGCTCACGCACGGCCGTCTCAAGATCGCCGCGTTCCAGCTCGGCATCGCCCAGCGCTGCCTGGACATGGCCGTCGAGTGGGCCAAGGAGCGGGTGACCTGGGGCAAGCCGATCGCGACGCGGCAGGGCGTCCAGTGGATGCTGGCCGACAGCGCGGTCGAGCTGGAGGCGGCGCGGTACCTGGTGTACCGGGCCGCGTGGATGGCCGACGAGGGGCAGCCGATCCGCAACGAGGCGTTCATCGCCAAGCTGTACGCGACCGAGATGGCCCAGCGCGTCACCGACCGCTGCCTCCAGGTGTTCGGCGGCCTCGGCTACAGCAAGGAGCTGCCGATCCAGAGCTTCTTCCGGCAGGTGCGGGTGTGGCGGATCGGGCACGGGTCCTCGGAGATCCACCGCTGGATGATCGCGCGCAACCTGCTCGGCCTGTCCTCGCGGGACTGAGCACCGGGAGCCGTCATGGATCTGATCGGGAACCGCACCCTCGCCGACCTGCTCACCGAGCGGGACGCACGGCACCCGCACCGCGCCTGCCTCGTCGTCGAGGACCGCGCGGGCGCCGTCACCGAGTACACCTACGCGGAGGTGCTGGACGCCGTCCGCCGCGCGGCGGGCGGGTTCGCGGCCCTCGGCGTCGGACGCGGCGACGCGGTCGTCCTGCACCTGCGCAACAGCGCCGAGTTCGTGTTCGCCTGGTTCGGGCTGGCCTGGCTCGGCGCCGTCATGGTGCCGTCGAACATCGCGAACTCCCCCGCCGAGCTGACGTATCTGATCGAGCACTCCGAGGCCGTCGGCGTGCTCACCGAACCCGACTACATCGCCCTCTTCGCGGACGTCTTCGCGGACGTCCCGGAGGTCGCGCACCGGATCGTCGCACGCGGCGACGCCGACGGTTTCGTGCCGTTCGCCGACCTGCTGGCCGCGCCGCCCGCCCCGCCGTCCGAGAACATCGGTCCCGAGGACGTGGCGGAGATGCTGTTCACCTCGGGCACGACCGCGCGCCCCAAGGCCGTGATGATCACGCACGCGAACTGCCTGTGGGGCGGGGAGCGGGTGTCGCGCGGCGCCGCGCTGGACGAGCGCGACCGGCTGCTGACCGCGCTGCCGCTGTTCCACATCAACGCGCAGGAGATCACGCTGCTGGCGGCGCTGACCGTCGGCGGAACGGCCGTCGTGCTGGAGGACTACCACGCGAGCGGGTTCTGGGCGGCGGTGCGGCGGCACCGCGCGACGGCGGTGAGCCTGGTCGCGATGCAGGCGCGGACGCTGCTCGCGCAGCCGCCGACCGAGCGGGACGCCGAGCACGAGATCCGCCGCTGCGTCTACGCGATCAATGTCACCGAGCAGGAGAAGGACGCCTTCGAGCGCCGGTTCGGCGTCGAGCTGATCAACGGGTACGGGCTGTCGGAGGGCGGGACCGTCGTCACGATGTCGCCGGTGTTCGGCGACCGCCGGTGGCCGTCGATCGGGCTGCCGAACTTCGACCGCCGGATCCGGATCGTCGGCGAGGACGGGCGCGACGTCCCGGCGGGCGAGGTCGGCGAGATCCTCGTGTCCGGGGTGCCGGGCCGGACGCTGATGAAGGGCTACTTCAAGGACCCGGAGGCCACGGCCGCGACCGTCCGGGACGGGTGGCTGCACACCGGCGACAACGGCTACCTGGACGAGCAGGGTTACGTCTACTTCTTCGACCGCCGCAAGGACGTCATCAAGCGCGCCGGGGAGAACGTGTCGGCGAGCGAGGTGGAGTTCGCGCTGCTGGCCCATCCCGCGATCACCGAGGCGGCGGTCGTCGCCGGGCGCGACCCGGTGCGCGACGAGGAGGTCGTCGCGTTCGTCGTCGCGCCGCCGGGCGAGGCCCCGACGTTCGAGGAGATCGCCGCGCACTGCCGGACGCGCCTCGCCGCCTTCAAGGTGCCCACCCGGATCCATGTCGTGCCCGAACTTCCGAAGACGTCCATCGGCAAGATCGAGAAGAAGCTGCTGCGGCTGCGGCTCGCCGGGCTTCCAGGGGGAGATGAGCGATGAGCACCCTCGACGAGGTGTACCGGCGCGTCCTGGAGCACGTCGGGACGTCCCGCCGCGAGGACCTCGGACGCGTGACCGCGCGCGACTTCCAGCGGTTCGCGGTCGCGGCGGGCGAGCCGCCGGGCGCGGTGGCACCGCCGCTGTTCCCGACCAGCGTGCTCGGCTGGGAGGCCGGGCCGCCGCAGGACGCGCTGCGTCCCGACGGCACGACCGACGACGAGATGGCCGACCTCCCCCTCGCCGGACTGCGGATGATGGGCGCCGGTCAGGACATCGACTTCCACGCGCCGGTCCGCGACGGCACGCACATCGTGCGCGAGACCTCGATCGAGGACGTGGCGCTCAAGGAGGGCCGCTCGGGCCCGTTCCTGGTCGTCACGCTGCTGCGCGCCTACCGCGACGCGTCGGGCACGCCGCTCGTGACCTCCCGGGAGAACCTCATCGCGCGTCCGGAGGCGGAACTGTGACGACACGCTTCTTCGAGGACGTCGCGCCCGGCACGAAACTGGACCCCCTCACGATGCGGCCCACCCGGGTCCAGGTCTTCCGGTTCAGCGCGGCGACCTGGAACGCGCACCGCATCCATTACGACATCGAGTACGCGGCGCGCGAGGGGTATCCGGACGTCCTCGTCCAGTCCCATCTGCACGGCTGCTTCCTCGTTCGGACGGCGCTCACCTGGGCCGGGCCGGGCGCGCGGCTGCGCCGGTTCGGCTGGCGCAACCGGCACATCGCCGTCCCCGGCGACACGCTGACCTGCACGGGCGTCGTCACCGCCTGCCGGGTGGACGAGTCGGGCGCCGGGGTCGTCGAGTGCGAGCTGGAGGAGCACAACGCCGACGGGGTGCTGTGCGCGCCGGGCACCGCCGTCCTGGAACTCCCGAGACTCCCCAGGAAGGACGGACCATGACCGCGGAAACGGCTCTCCGCCTCTACCGGACGATGGCGCGGATCCGGCAGTTCGAGATCGGGGCGTCCCGGCTGATGGCGGCCGGGAAGCTGCCCGGCACGCTGCACGTGTCGATCGGCCAGGAGGCGGTCGCGGCGGGCGTCTGCGACGTCCTGCGCGAGGACGACCACATCACGACCACGCACCGGGGCCACGGGCACTGCCTCGCCAAGGGCGGCGAGCCGACGTCGATGCTGGCCGAGCTGCTCGGCCGCGCGACCGGGTACTGCGGCGGGCGGTCGGGCTCGATGCACATCGCCGACCCGGCGGCCGGAATCCTCGGCGCGAACGCGATCGTCGGCGCGGGCATCCCGATCGCGCTCGGCGGCGCCTTCGCGGCCGCTCGGAAGGGACGCGGCGGCGTCGCGGTCGCGTTCTTCGGCGAAGGCGCGGTCGCGCAGGGCGTGTTCCACGAGTCGCTGAACCTCGCGGCGCTGTGGCGGCTGCCGCTGGTGCTGGTCTGCGAGAACAACCTGTATGCGGAGCTGACGCCGGTGTCGGTGCACCTCGCCGCCAAGCGCGTCGCCGACCATGCCGCGCCCTACGGCGTCCCGGGCGTGCGGGTGGACGGCAACGACGTGCTGGCCGTCCGGAGCGCGGCCGACGAGGCGGTGGGGCGGGCGCGCGACGGCGGCGGCCCGACCCTGCTGGAGTGCATGACCTACCGCTGGCACGGCCATTTCGAGGGCGACCCGCAGCAGTACCGCGAGGACGCCGAGGTCGCGGAGTGGAAGGCCGCCGACCCGCTGAAACGCCTGGCCGACGCCCTCCCGGACGCGGCGTCCGACCTCGCGGCGATCGACGCGGAGGCGAAGCGGGAGATCGCGGACGCCGTCGTCGCGGCCGAGGCGGAGCCGCTCGCCGCGCCCGGATCGGTGACCGCGCACGTCTACAGCGCGCACGTCTACAGCGGGGGTGCCGCGCGATGAGCACGACCAAGTACTGGCGGGCGGTGAACGCGGCCCTGCACGAGGAGCTCGAACGCGACGACTCCGTCCACGTCTTCGGCGAGGACGTCGGCGTGCCCGGCGGCCCGTTCGCGGCGACGCGCGGGCTGCGGGACAGGTTCGGCGAGTGGCGGGTGCGCGACACCCCGATCAGCGAGGCGGCGTTCACCGGCATGGCGGTGGGCGCGGCGATGGCGGGGCTGCGCCCGGTCGCCGAGATCATGTACTTCGACTTCATGACGCTGGCGATGGACCAGCTCGTCAACCAGGCCGCGAAGATGTCCTACATGTCCGACGGCGCGTTCTCGGTGCCGCTGACGATCCGGACGCTGTGCGGCGGCCACCGCGGCTCGGGCCCGCAGCACTCGCAGAGCCTGGAGGGCTGGCTCGCGGCCGTCCCCGGGCTGAAGGTCGTCTGGGGCGGCACGCCCGCCGACGCGAAGGGCCTGCTCAAGGCCGCGATCCGGGACGACGACCCGGTCATCGTCATCGAGAGCCTCGGGCTGTGGACGCGGCGCGGCGAGGTCCCCGACGATCCCGACCACGTCGTGCCGATCGGCGCCGGGCTCGTCCGCCGCCCGGGGACGGACGTGACGCTCGTCTGCTGGGGCGACACGGTCCCGGTCGCGACGGAGGCCGCCGAGACGCTCGCCGATCGCGGCGTGGACGCCGAGGTGCTCGACCTGCGGACGCTCAGCCCGCTCGACGAGCCGCTGATCCTGGAGTCGCTCCGCCGGACGGGACGGCTCGTCGTCGTCCAGGACGCGCAGGGCCCGTGCAGCGTCGGCTCGGAGGTGGTCCGGCTCGCCGCCACCGACGGGTTCGCATCGCTGCGCGCACCGGCCGCGCAGGTCAGACCACCGTTCGCGCCGGTGCCGTTCGCGCCCGACCTGGAGCGCGCCTACTACCCCGGGGCCGAGGACGTGGTGTCGGCGGCCGTCGCGACGATCGAGAGGACCAGGGCGTGACGGACATCGTGGTACCGAAATGGGGCGCGACCATGGACGAGGCGACGATCGTCCAGTGGCTGAAGAACGTCGGCGACCGGGTCGCCGAGGACGAGCCGATCGCCGAGATGGAGACCGACAAGGCGCAGGCCGAGATCGTCAGCCCGGTCGGCGGGACGATCGTGGAGCTGCTCGTCGAGAAGGACGCCGACGTCGTCGTGGGCCAGGTCATCGCCCGCGTGGCGGCGGAGGGCGAGGCGCCGTGACGACCCTCGCCGAACGCGTCGCCGACTTCACCGCGAACCTGAAGCTGTCGTCCGTCCCCGCCGAGCTGGTCGAGAAGGCGAAGGTGACGGTCCTGCACGACCTCGGCGTGGGCCTCGCCGGGCACCGCCTCGCCGCGACCGCCTACGCGTTCGCCCGCGAGGAGGGCGCCGCGCCGCACGGCGCACGGCTGCTGATCGACGGCACGTCAGTGACGGTCGAGGCGTTCGCGCTCGCGACCGGCGCGCTCGTCCACGCGCGGACGCAGGACGACACGCAGGTCGCGGTGTCCACGCACCTCGGCGCGACGACGCTGCCCGCGCTGCTCGCGCTCGCCGACCGCGCCGGGCTGCACGGAAGCGACCTGCTGGCCGCGCTGATCGCCGGATACGAGGCCGCGTCCGTCATCGCGGAGGGCAACGCCGACGTCTCGACCGCGCGGGGGTTCCGCGCGAGCAGCGTCTACGGGCCGTTCGCGGCGGCGGCCGGGTCGGCGCGGCTGCTGGGCCTGACCGCCGAGCAGACGGTCTCGGCCCTCGGCCTCGCCGCCGCGTTCGGCGGCGGCACGAACCAGACGTGGGTCGCGGGCACGCAGGAGTGGCGCTACCAGGTCGGCGCGGCGAGCCGCAACGGCATGGTCGCGGCGCTGCTGGCCGCGCGCGGCGTCACCGGCGCACCGGACGCGCTCGACGGCGCCGCCGGGCACCTGCGCGCGTTCACCGGCACCGTCCCCGATACCCCTGAGCTGCGGCTCGGCGAGGACTGGCGGCTCCGGTCCGTCACCTACAAGCCGTATCCGGTCTGCGCGATCAACCAGATCCCGGTCACGCTGCTGACCGGCCTCGACATCCGGGCCGAGGACGTCGTGGAAGCCGTCGTCGAACTCCCGGCGGACGACGCCGCCTACCCCGGCGTCGACGCGCACGGCCCGTTCCGGGACGTCGGCGGGACGCTGATGAGCCTGCCCTACTGCCTCGCGGTCGCGATCCGGAAGGGCGGCATCGAACTGGACGACCTCTACGGGTACGACGACCCCGAGCTGATGGACCTGGTCCGCCGTGTCAGGGTCGTCCCGGCGGGCATACCGCGCGGTGCCTGCCGGATCACCGTCCAGACCCGGGAGGGCGGGACGCGGGTCGCCGAGCACGCGCCCGACCCGTCCACGTTCGACTGGGACCGGGACGAGACCGCCGACCGGCTGCGCGCGATGACGGCCGAGACGCCGCTGACCCCCGCGCGGCTGGAGGAGTTCGTCGAGGTCGTCCTCGACCTCGACCACCGGCCGGTGCGCGACCTGGTCGACGCAACGATCATCGACTCGAAGGAGTGACCCCCTGATGCGAGCCACCCTCATCTACGGCCGCGGCGACGTCCGGGTCGAGGAGGTGCCCGACCCGGTGCTGCGGGAGCCGACCGACGCGATCGTGCGGGTGACGCGTGCCTGTGTCTGCGGCAGCGACCTGCACCGCTACCGCGGCATGGACCCCGTGGACGAGGGGCTGCGCATCGGCCACGAGTTCATGGGCGTCGTCGAGGAGACCGGCGCCGACGTGGGCTCGGTGCGGCGCGGCGACGTCGTGCTCGTCCCGTTCCTGTGGTGCGACAACTCCTGCGACTTCTGCCGGGACGGCCTGCACGGCTCCTGCCGCAACGGCGGCCGCTGGGCCGTCGGCGGCCTGGACGGCGGGCAGGGCGAGGCCGCCCGCGTCCCGCAGGCCGACGGCACATTGATCAAGCTGCCGGTCGGCGCCGACGACCCGGTGATCCCGTCGGTGATGGCGCTGTCGGACGTGCTGCCCACCGGCCACCACGCCGCCGTCACCGCCGGGGTCGGCAAGGGCGCCACGGTCGCGGTCATCGGCGACGGCGCGGTCGGGCTGTGCGCGGTGCTGGCGGCCGCGCGGCTCGGCGCCGAGCGGATCGTCCTGCTGGGCCGCCATCAGGCCCGCACCGACCTCGGCCGCCGGTTCGGCGCGACCGACGTGGTCCCCGAGCGCGGCGCGGCGGCGGTCGCCGCGCTGCGCGAGCTCACCGGCGGCGACGGCGTCCCGCACGTGCTCGAATGCGTCGGCAACGGCGAGGCGTTCGAGACGGCGCTCGGCGGCGTCCGCGACGGCGGCACGATCAGCCGGGTCGGCGTCCCGCAGTACACCGAGGCGCGCCTGGACTTCGACGTCTTCATGCGCAACCTCACCATCACCGGCGGCGTCGCCCCGGCCCGCCGCTACGTCCCCGAACTGCTGGCCGAGGTGCTCGACGGCACGATCACGCCGGGCGAGGTGTTCGACCTCTCGGTGAGCCTGGACGACATCGCGGACGGCTTCCGCGCGATGAGCGACCGCGAGGCGCTGAAGGTGCTCGTCCAACCCTGACCCGACACGTGCTCCAGACCCCCGCAGGGCCCTGCCGCAAGGCCGCGCAGGGCCCTGACGTGCGTCTTCACGCTAGATTTTGATTTTGCGGGGGTTTGCCAACCCTTGGCGATATGAGTAACTTGTCCCACTCGGACGCCATCCAGGCGCTCTGTCACCAGTGTCCCTAGATGGGGGCATTGATATGACCCGGGGCGATTCTCCTCGTCCGGGCCACAACATCAGCGCCGCTGCACCGCAGCGGCGACGCCGAGTCCGCCGTCGCGCGGAGCCGGGGACCCAACCTCGCATGGGGGTGAATCGGCCTGTCACCAGGCCGTAGGGCGACTTCCAGCCCGAACCCGTCAGCTAACCCGGTAGGCGTCTGGAAGCCAAGGAGTTCCCCCCTGTGCAAGGCAAGCACGGCAAGTACCGGACCTTCCGCAACCTCAACCCCCGCGCCGCAGGCGCCCTGGCCGGAGTCGCCGCGCTCGGCGTGATCGGCGGCATCGTGCAGGTCACGGCCGACCCGTTCGGCTCCGGCTCCGGCTCCGCCGACTCGGTGGCCGCCGTCCAGACCGTCCCGCGGGCACCGAAACAGGCGGACCCGTCCCCGGCGACCGCGCCCGAGGCGGCGGGGCCCAAGGCCGAGAAGCGCAAGTCGGACGTGCGCGAACGCGACACCCGCGACCGCGCGTCCCGCGAGCGCCGCAAGGAGGCGACCCCGGAACCGGTGGCCAGCCCCCGGTCGGAGGTCATCGAACGGGCCAAAACCTGGAACCCGGGCACCTCCGACCGCGTCTCCTACAGCCAGTCCGACTACCACAACGGCTACCGCACCGACTGCTCGGGCTTCGTCTCGATGGCGCTCGGCCTGCCCAAGCCCGGCGAGAACACCGTCGGCCTGACGTCCTCGCGCTACACCGAGCGCATTTCGATGTCGGAGCTGAAGAAGGGCGACCTCGTCATGGACGCGTCGGGCACCAACACCACCCGGCACGTCGTCATCTTCGAGAAGTGGGCGAACAGCGCCCACACGTCCTACTGGGCCTACGAGCAGCGCGGCCACTACGGCACCGACCACCGGACGCGCGACTACGGCCTCTCGTCCGGCAGCGAGTACAAGGCATACCGCCCGACGAACCTCTAACCGCACACTCTGTTCATGAAGACCCGGCCCACGGCCGCGTCTTTGCGGGCGCGGAATCGCTTCGCGATCTTCCCGGTGGGGCCTCGCCTTCGGCGTCGGCCCCACCGGTCAGCTACGCGCCCGCGTGACGGCTGAGGCGCTTCCGTACAGGCACCGGGCCTTCGGTGTTTCGCTCAGGTGTCGGCGAGGATGCGGGCGACGGTGGCGCTCAGGGCCCGGACGCCCCGCGTGCTCGTCGGGTCGATGCCGGTCAGCTCCCGCGCCCGGCGCAGGCGGTAGTCGAGGGTGCGGGGGTGGACGTACAGGTGCGCGGCCGTGAGCAGCCGGTTCATGTCATGGCGGTAGTAGGCGTCCAGGGTGGAGACCAGGTCGGGCCCTTGGAACAGGCGGTCGGCGATCCCCTTGAGCCAGCGGTCGACCTCGGGCACCCGCGCGGCGCCGAGCTCGACGAAGACGTCGGCGAGCATCGTGATCCGGTGCGGGACGGCCTCGACCGGCGCCACCCCGCTGATGCGCCGCGCGAGCGGCAGCGCGCCCGGCAGCGCGGCCACGCCCGCGACCGCGGCACCGGCGGCGCAGCGCCGTCCGGTCGTCTCGGCGAGGACGGCGGCCATGCTTAAGGCACGCTCCCTGATCGGCTCGGGCACCCCGTCGCGTTCGGCCTCCCCCTCCCGCTCGGGCATCCCGTCCCGCTCGGAGGCCTCGCACGGCTCGCCGCTCGGGATCGGCAGCAGCGCGACGAACTCCCGGGGGTCCTGCCAGCGCATCGGCACCCGCTCCAGGTCGACCAGGACGCCGATGGCCTCGGCGAGAGCGGCGGGCGGCAGCGGCGGGTCCTGGTCCGCGATCCGGACCACGGTCAGCAGGTAGTCCTCCGGGACGGGCAGGCCGAGCCGGCGTGCCAGCTCGGGCCCCGACGGGTCCCCGCCGAGCAGCGCCGCCGCGAGCTCCTGGACGCGCTCGGCGAACGGCAGGACGTGCCGCTGCCCGTCCAGGAAGCCGCGCGTGTAGGCGTTCTGCGCGGCCGTCCCCTGCGGGCCGATCCAGCCGAGGATCCGCATGAGGTCGTCCAGGTCGGAGGGGTCCGCCGCCTCGTGGATCTCCCGCACCGTCAGCGTGGAGTGCAGGCCGAGGACGGCCCGGTGGGCGGGCAGCGAGATCCCCGCCCGGCCGCGCTCGTGCCCGACCGAGGCGATGACCGCCAGGTCGGCGCCCGTGAACGGCCGGTCGTGCGCGGCCAGCTCCACCCCGCGGCGCCGCAGCAGCACCGCGAACTCCAGCAGGTCGGTGTGCTCGCGGTCGCCCGAGGCCAGCGCCTTGTACTCGGGCAGCTCACGCGCGTAGAGCTCCACCGCCCTGCGCGCGTTCGCGTCCACCCGCCTGTCCAGCGTCGCGAATAGATCTCCCATCCCGTCCCCTTTCGAGTCTCGGCTGATTCGCGCGAGAGGGGACGGTGGATCGTCACCGCCGCGACCGGTACCGGCCGCGATCGTGACCCTCCGCCAGCGGTCGGCTGCCGATCGTTCTGTTAGGGTCCGACCGCAATGCCCCTACCGGCCCCCTGGAGCTGTCCCGTGCCCAAAAAGATCGCGATCACGCTGGCCGTCGGCGGGCTGATGCTGGGCGCCGCCGCGTGCAACGACGACGGCGGCGGGAAGGAGGCGAAGGCCGGGCCGTCCACGCCGTCGGCGGCCGCCACCACGCCGAGTGCGGCCGCGCCGAGTACCCCCGCGCCCACCAGCCCCAGCGCGGCGGTTCCGTCCCCGACGAAGCCGGTGACCTCGCCCACCGAGCCCAAGCTCCCTACAAGCAAGACGATCGTGATGATCGACCCGGACGGCAAGAGCTACACCTACACGAAGATGGCCCAGCTGGCGGCGGGCATGCGCGCGACGATGAAGACCGCGCCGTCGAACTTCTGCGCCAAGTCCTACCTGGAGGGCGTCAAGGGCGGCGGCAAGTTCCCGGCCGGACGCGCCGCGTGGATGGCCGCGTGCGAGGAGGGCTGGCGCCTCGGCGCCAAGCCGCGCTGGTAGCCCTGACCAGCCCCGGACCACGAGCCCGCTCCAGGGCGATTTGGGCGCTTTCATGGTGGTCGTCGTTCTAGGCTGTCCGCCGTGACCTCAGGGCAGATGGTGATCGACGGGCGCTTCGAGCTGCGGGAACGGCTCGGCAGCGGCGGGATGGGCACGGTCTGGCGCGCGCTCGACCTCGCGCTGGAACGCGAGGTCGCGCTCAAGGAGGTGCGGCTCGCCGAGACCGACATGTCCGCCCTCGACCCGAAGCTCGCGCGGATGCTGCGCGAGCGGGTGATGCGCGAGGCCCGCGCGCTCGCCCGCGTCGACCACCCGAACGTGGTGACCATCCACCACATCGTGGACTCCCCCGAGATGCCGCACCCGTGGCTGGTGATGGAGCTCGTCCGGGGGAGGTCCCTCCAGGACCGGCTGGAGGAGGGGCCGCTGTCGCCCGCCGAGGGCGCCGCCGTCGGACGCGGCATCCTCGCCGCGTTGCGCGCGGCCCACCAGGCCGGGATCTGCCACCGCGACGTCAAGCCCGGCAACGTCCTCCTGCGGACGGACGGCACGCCCGTCCTCACCGACTTCGGCATCGCGGTCCTGGACGAGGCGTCCCGCGTCACCGCGACCGGCGGACTCGTGGGCTCGCCGGAGTACATCGCGCCGGAGCGGCTGCACGGCACCGAGGGCGACCCGGCGTCGGACCTGTGGTCGCTCGGCATGCTGCTGTACGTCGCCGTGGAGGGCCGCAACCCGGTGCGGCGCCCGACCCCCGCCGCGACGCTCGCCGCCGTCATGACCGCGCAGATCCCCCCGGCCCACCGCGCGGGGCGGCTGGCACCCGTCCTGCACGCGCTGCTGGTGCGCGACCCGGCCGCCCGTCCGGGGCCCGACCAGCTCGACCGCATGCTCGCCCACGCCGCCGGGTCGGCGGCCACCTCGGGCTCGGGCGCGATGCCGGTCTCCCTCCCGGCCCCGCCGCCCCCGCTCCCACCCGGCACCGACCCCGGCTCGTTCTCGCCGCCCCCGCGTGGAACAGACCCCGGCTCGTTCCCCAGTACGTTCCCGCCGCCGATGCGGATCACCGGCCCGGCGGCACCGCCGCCTCCGCGCCGCCGGTCGCGGACGAACGCGACGGCCGTCATCATCCTCGCGGTCGGGGCGGTCGCGGCGGTCCTCACCGCGGTCGTCATCGCCGTCCCCCGCTTGCTGGAGGAACTCGACAGCGCGGCCGCCGGCCCTCCCGGTACCTCCCACACGAACACCCCGCGCGGAGGCACCGGGAACGGGACCGGCGACAAGAAGGGCGGCGCGGAGCCGAAGACGCTGCTGACCCCCGCCGCCGTCCGCGACGTCATCAAGAAGTTCGAGCAGGCGTCGGGCAGCAAGCGGTTCGCGGAGCTCACCGTGTACGAGGAGCGCGCGGACGCCGACGCCCCCGTCGCCGGGCGCCGCGCCGCCTTCGACAACTACACCTACGAGAAGGGCGCGGACGCGGCGATCCGCAGCCGTCCGAGCATCGCCATCACGACCGGCGACGCCAAGGTGGACCCCAACATCTTCAACTGGGACGCGCTACCCGCCCTGCTCGACCGGGCCGCGCGGACGCTCAAGGTGCCGAAGCCGACGAACCGGTACATCATCGTCAGCGCCAAGTGGACCTTCAACGGCGACCGGCCCACGATGATGATCCACTTCACCGACGAGTACGACGGCGGCTACCTCGCGGTCAACACCCAGGGCAAGGTCATCAAGACCTACCCGGCAGACTCCTAGCGCCCGCTCCGACCCAGCCAGCGCAGGATGTCGGGGAGGCCGCGCTTGAGCGACCCCATGTGCTGCGACTTCGGCCCGTAGTCGACGACCTGCGGCCTCGCGCCGTGCGCGCGGAGGGCGCGGGCGCACGAGAGCGTGTTGGCGTAGGCGACCTGCTCGTCACCGGACCCGGCGAACAGCCGGACCGGGACGTCCGGCCTCCAGTCGCACGTCCCGTCCGACGACCGGATCGCCTTCAGCAGCGTGCCGGACGGATGCGCCAGCCGCTTCCGGTACGCCGGGGTGAGCAGCTGCTCCGGCGTGTCGGGGAGCTTCGGCAGGATCTCGGTGACCTCGTTCTTCGACCCGTCGAACAGCCCCTCCACGATCGAGGCGTAAGGGGCGTTGAACACCTCCGACGGCGACCGGTACAGGCCGAACCCGTGCTTCCAGGCCGTCGTGATGTACGCGAGGTAGAACACCGACGCCTTCGGCGCGAGCGTCGACCTCGGCGACAGCGACTCCGGCAACTGCGCGCGCAGCAGGTCGAACGGCCCGCTGATGGTGGCGATCGGACCGAGCCGCAGGTGGGGATCGGCCCCACGGCCCAACTCGCGGCCGAGCGCCATGGCCGCCACCCCGCCCTGGGAGAACCCGGTCACCGTGACGCGCGGCTGGAACCGGACGCCGTGGGACGCCGCCACCGTCCGCGCGGCGCGCAGCATGTCCAGCGACGCCGACGCCTCGGACGCGGAGTGCATGTACGGATGCGGGCCCGGCCCGAGCCCCAGCCCGAGGTAGTCGGGCGCGACGCCCGCGTATCCGGCGGCGGCGTAGTAGACGGCGGCGACCCGCCCCTGCCCGTCCTCGGCGGTCCCGCCCGCGTCCTTCTTGTTCGCGAGCGTGCCGTGGGCGAAGCTGACCGCCCGCAACGCCTTCCTCGGGGCCGTCGACGGCAGCGCCACGATGCCGCTCGCGGTCGTGGGCCTCCCGGTGGGCGTGATCGTCCGGTAGACGACGCGGTAGGCGTCCACGCCGTTGCGCGGACGCGGCGACGCCAGGGCGTCGTCGTTGTCCTTGAGGTAGGCGCCGGTCTGCTTGCCCGTCATGTGGGCGACGCGGGTCGCCGACACGACCGTGCCGCGTCCCGGCGCGGCCGCCGCGTCCCTGGAGGACACGTGGTGAGCCGGGGTGGAGGACCCCGAGTCGTCGAAGGCGAAAGCGGCGGCGGGGACGGCGGTGAGGACGACCGCCCCGCCGACGAGGGCGACCCCGGCCCTGCGGGACCGGAGGCGAACGATGGAGTTCTTCATGCCCAACGACGCTAGGGCGGGCCCGGCCGCCGCCCAATGCGCCTAGACCCCCGCCGGGGGTGTACCTGGATTCACCCCCCGCCGGATGGGGACGGCGACAGTGGGGGGCGGCGTGGGGACGTCGTGGGGGCGATCCGTCCTGTCCCCTCTTGACCATTGGTTCCGTCCGAAATAGTTTCGGCGGAAAATAAGGGGGTTCCCACATGGCCACGACATACGAGCTCGGCGACTTCGTCCTCCAGGGCGGCGCGACCCTGCGCGGCGCACAGCTCACCTACGAGACCTACGGCACGCTGGCGGCCGACAAGGGCAACGCGATCGTCTACCCGACCTGGTACTCCGGGCGGCACCAGGACAACGAGTGGCTGATCGGCGAGGGCATGGCGCTGGACCCGTCCCGCTACTTCATCATCGTGCCGAACATGCTCGGCAACGGGCTCTCCAGCTCGCCGAGCAACACGCCGCCGCCCTACAACCAGAGCCGGTTCCCGAACGTCACGATGTACGACAACGTCGAGGCGCAGTACCGGCTCGTCACCGAGCACTTCGGCATCGAGCGGCTGCCGCTGGTGACCGGCTGGTCGATGGGCGCCGGGCAGACCTACCAGTGGGGCGTCAGCCACCCCGAGATGGTCGAGCGCATCGCGCCGTTCTGCGGCTCGTCCCGCACCAGCTACCACAACAAGGTGTTCCTCGAAGGCGTCAAGGCCGCGCTCACCGCCGACGCCGCGTTCGCGGAGGGCTGGTACACCTCGCCGCCGACGCGCGGCCTGCGCGCCGCCGCCCGCGTCTACGCGGGCTGGGGGTTCTCCCAGGCGTTCTACTGGGACCGCCTCTACGAGACCCTCGGCTACAGCTCGCTCGAGGACTTCCTCGTCGGCTTCTGGGAGGGCTTCTTCCTGGACGACCGCGACGCGAACAACCTGCTCACGATGCTGTGGACGTGGCAGAACGCCGACGTCGGCCTGACCCCGGGCTTCAACGGCGACACCAAGGCGGCCCTCGCGTCCATCAAGGCGCGGGCGCTGGTCATGCCGGGCGAGAAGGACCTGTACTTCCCGCCCGAGGACGAGGCGTGGGCCGTCCAGCACATCCCGAACGCGGAACTGCGCGTGATCCCCGGCGTGTGGGGGCACTTCTCGGGCCACGGCAGCAACCCCGTCGACACCGCGTTCATCGACGCCGCGCTCGCCGAACTCCTGGCCCGGTGACCCCACCGGCCGCCCGTAGCTCACGGTAGCCACCCCGAACTGACGTCTCTGTTGTCTCCGTCAACATCGCCAGTAAATGGCGTTTCAGCATGTTTTCCCTGCAAGGCGGGCTGTTGATCGCATCAACAGTGAGTTATATTCCTGGCCTGACGAGCCCTGCCGCCCGGGGGGATACGCGGGGTCGTCCCATCAAGGATCTTGGGAGGTCTTGAGTGACGACCAACGACAGCGCCGAACGCACGGGTGGCGTTCCCGGCACCGACCGCCGCGGCATCGGCCGCCGCGGCCTGCTGGGCGGCGTGACGGCGCTCGCCGCCGGGGGGGCGGCGCTCGCCGTCGGCTCCGGCACCGCGAGCGCCGCCGGAGCGCTCGGTGGCGGCCGCATCCCCGGGCCGGCGTCGCCGCTGCGCATCATCCCCGTGCCCGAGCAGGTCCGGGCGCGGGAGGGCTACGTGCCGGTGCCCGGCGCGCGGCTGTACTACTGGGACACCGGAGGCAACGGAACCCCCGTCGTCTTCCTGCACCCCGGCACCGGCAGTGCGGAGAGCTGGCCCTACCAGCAGCCCTACTTCGCCAAGGCCGGGTACCGCGTCATCGCCTACTCGCGCCGCGGCTACTTCAAGTCCGACGCGGGCTCGAAGGACGACCCCGGGACCGGTGCCGGCGACCTGCACGCCCTCATCGAGCACCTCGGCATCAAGAAGTTCCACGCGGTCGGCGTCGCGGCGGGCGGCGGCATCGCGCTCGACTACGCGCTGACCCACCCCGAGCGGCTGCTCAGCCTGGTCCTCAGCGGAAGCCTGACCGGCATCACCGACCAGGCCTACAAGGACATGCTCGCCCGGCTGCGGCCCGAGGGCTTCTACGACATGCCGGCCGACTTCATCGAGCTCGGGCCGTCCTACCGGGCGCTCAACCCGGCCGGTGTGAAGGAATGGGTCGAGATCCACGACCGGGCCATCCACACCGAGATCTCGCAGCCCAACATCAACAAGCCCTCCTGGGCCGACGTCGAGAAGATCCGCGTCCCCACGCTGCTGCTGTGGGGCGACGGCGACCTCTACAGCCCGCCGAGCGTCCAGCGGGTCATGGCGTCCCACATCCGCGGCGTCGAGACCGTCGTCGCCAACGAGAGCGGCCACATGCCGCAGTGGGAGCGCTCGGACGTCTTCAACCCGACGCTGAACAAGTTCTTCCGCAAGCACTCGCGGTAGACGGAGTCCGGCCCCGGAACGCAGCCCGCGTTCCGGGGCCTTTCCGTTAGTTCTTCCCGGTCAGCTGCGGGACGACCTCGGCGGCGAGCCGTTCCATCTGCTCCGCGTCGTCGTAGAGCGGGGTGAGCAGGACCAGCTCGGCGCCCGCGTCCCGCACCTCGCGCAACCCCTCCGCGCACGCGTCGGCGGACCCGGAGACGGCGACCGCCTCCAGGCCGCCCCGCCCGTAGAGGCGCTCCAAAGACGCGGCGACCCGCTCCCGGACCTCAGCCGCGTCGTCGCCCACGGCGATGTAGACGCGCTTGGCGATGGAGAACGTCGCGGGGTCGCGGCCGTCCTCGGCGAGGGCCTCGCGGACGATCCCGACCTGCTCGGTGAACTGCGCGGTCGTCGACGACCCGGCGCCGAAGAACCCGTCCCCGCGCCGGACCGCGCGCCGCAGCGCCGCCGGGGCGCGGGCGCCGAACCACAGCGGCGGGTGCGGACGCTGGTAGGGCTTCGGCTCCATGGTCGCGTCGGTGAGCTGCCAGAACCGTCCGTCGAGGGTGACGCTGGGCTCGGTCCAGAGCGCCTTCATCACGTCCAGGCCCTCGGTGAACCGGGCGACCAGGCCGTCCTCGGGATCGACGCCGAACGCCGCCATGCCCGGCCCCCGGTTGCCGATGCCGACGCCGACCTCCAGCCGTCCGCCGCTGAGCTGGTCCAGCGTGCTCAGGCTCTTGGCCAGGTGGACGGGGCTGTGCGTGGTGGTCACGAACACCGCGCAGCCGAGCCGGACCCGCTCGGTGCACGCGGCGGCGTAGGTGAGGATCTCGACCGGGCTCGACCGGCCCGCCGAACCGAGCACCTGCTCCTGCGTCCAGGCGCCGTCGAACCCGAGTTCCTCCACCCGCCGCATGTGGGCGCGGAACGCGGCCGGGTCGAACGCGCGGTCGGTGAGGTCCTGGGGAATGGAGATCGCGAAGCGCATCTTTCCGACACTAACCCAAGGCGTGACCTCGGCCTCCGCCCGGGTCGGCCCGGCGGGCGCGGGCCCTTCCGTGTCCACATACGGGCAGCGATGCGGCGATACCGGGACCCACCGCACCGGCGTGATTACGATGGAAATTCGCGGCGAAAGCCGGTCCCGCACCCGTTTTCAGGGGGTCCCATGGCCGTGGTGGTCGACGAGAGCAGCGACGGACGAGGCGTCATCCAGATCGAGGTCGAGGACGCTCCCGCCGCCGACCACGCGGACCTGTACGACGGGAGGGAGACGCGCGGCGCCGGCGACCGGGTCGTGCGCGTCAGCCGCCCGCTGTTCCAGGAGGCCGTCGCCCTCGTCCGCAACTGCGCCGACGAGGTCGCGGCGCAGTTGGAGACGATGCCCGCGGCCTCCCGTCCGCACGAGGTCGAGCTCCAGATGGGCGTGAAGGTGGACGGCAAGGTCGGCGCGAAGATCGTCGAACTCACGTCCGGCTGCCAGTTGCAGGTCACGCTCCGCTGGCAGCCCGCGCGCCCGTGACCGGCGAGTCTGCGGAGACCGGGCCCGTGCCCGTGCCCGTGCCCGGCAAGCCCACGGTCCCGATCCTGCCCTACAGCTACCTCGTGGGCCAGGACGCGCTGCGCATGTGCCTGGAGCTGTCCTACATCGAGCCCGGGATCGGCGGCCTGCTGATCACCGGCGAGCGCGGGACGGCGAAGTCCACGGCCGTCCGCGCGTTCAGCCGGATGATGTTCGGCGCCCTGCCCGTCACGCTGCCCATCAACGCCACCGACGACCGCGTGCTCGGCGGCTGGCGCATCGACGCGCTGATGGCGGGCGAGACGCGGCAGCAGCCCGGCCTGCTGGAGGAGGCCAACAAGACCGGCCTGCTCTACGTGGACGAGGTCAACCTGCTCGACGACCACCTGGTCAACCTGATCCTGGACGTGGCGTCCACGGGCGTGCTCAACGTCCAGCGGGAGGGGCTCGACCGGCCCGAGGTCCCGGTGCGGTTCTCGCTGGTCGGCACGATGAACCCGGAGGAGGGCGGGCTGCGCCCGCAGCTGCTCGACCGGTTCGGGCTGCTGGTGCCGATCACGACGGAGACCTCGGCGCTCGTGCGGCGGCGCGTGGTCGAGACCGTCCTGCGGTTCCAGCAGGAGAAGGACGCCCCGAAGTCGTCCTGGCTGGTGAAGGGCAACCTGTTCGACCGGAGGCGGCGGCTCGAACTCAAGGAGGCGCGGCGGCTCGTCCGCAAGCACGAGATCCCCGGCGACATCGTCGAGCTGTCGGCGACGATCGCGGCGGAGTTCGGCGTCGCCGGGCACCGGGGCGACATCGTGACGGCGCTCGCCGCGCGCGCCCATGCCGCGCTGCGCGGATGGGAGAACACGACGACCGTGGCCGACGTGCGCGCCGTCGCGCCCTACGCGCTGGCGCACCGGCTCCCCGAGGCGGCGTTCGGCGAGGCCATCGAGTGGACCGAGGACGACCAGAAGCGGCTGGACGAAATCACGGCGGGATAGCCGTGGCCGACACCGTCCTCGACCGCGTGGCGACGGCGCTGGCCTGCGCCGCCTTCGATCCCGAGCTGCGCGGCGTACTGCTGTTCGACCTGCGTCCCGAACTCGCCGCGCCGCTCGGCCGCCGCCTCGCGCAGGCGCTGGGAACCGAACGCACGACGCACCTGGGCTCGGGCGCGCGCGAGGACGCGCTGTGGAGCCGTCCGACACCCCGCGCGGGCTCCGGCATCACGATCTCCCCCGGCCCGCTCGTCGACCCGCCGGACGGCCCGCCCCCGGTGGTCGTCGTCGGCGACCTGGCGCGGCTCGGGCTGGCCGAGCGCCGCGCCGCGATCACGCTGCTGGACGGCGACGTCGCCCACCTGGAACGCGACGGCCTCAGCCTCACCTGGACGCCGCGCAGCCGCTGGCTCGCCGCGTGCGCCCGCGCCGACGTCGGACGGGTGTCCCCGCACCTGCTCGACCGGTTCCCGATCCGGATCGACGCGTCCGAGCTGACGCCGGAGGTCCTGGACGCGCTGGACCGGCTCCACTCCCTGCCGGCCGGGCCGCCCGCGACGGTCCCCTCGGACGTGATCGGCGACGTCATGGCGCTCACCGGACGAACGTCCCCCGGCATGCGCAGGGAACTCGCGCTGATCAGGCTCGCCCGCGCGCTCGCGACCCTCGCCGGACGGGCGGCCACGACGATGGGCGACGTCGACGCCGCCGCGTCGCTGATCGGCCTGGCCGCCGGTCCCGACCACCGTCCCGGCGCCGACGAACCCTCACCGGACCGCCCGGGCGACGCCTCGGGGCCGCCCGCCGCCGAGGCCGAGCCCGTCACCCGCGAGGTCATCGAGCCGGACGCCCCGGAGCCGACCGGTCCCGACGCGTTCACCCTCGCCGCCCCGTTCACCCCCTACCCCGAGGACGAGGTCGAGGTCGGGCGGGAGCCGGGGACGCTGCGTCCGAGCCCGTCCCGCAGGGCGCTGCCCGCGCTGAACGGCGGCTGGCCGATCGGCGTCCGTCCCGCCGACCGCGTCGACGACATCGCGGTCGTCGCGACGTTCCTCGAAGCGGCCCGCCACCAGGCGCGGCGCTGCCCCGACCACTTCACGGCGGGCCACGCGACCCACATGCGGGCGACGGACCTGCGCTCCTACCGGCGCGGCGGGCGGCCGAACAAGCTGCTGGCACTCGTCCTCGACCACACCTGCCACGACCGGTGGGACTGGACGCGGCCCTTAGCCCCGTACCTCCAGTGGGCCTACTCCGGGCGGGCGGCGGTCTGCGTGGTCGAGGTCGGCGCGCAGGACGCGGCGTGCGAGGCCCGCGCACAGCGGTTCCTCGCCGCCGGGCTGCTCGACCCGCGCGTCCTCCAGGCACTCGACCGCCCGCGCGGACGCTGCACACCGCTCGCGCACGGCCTCGACCTGGTCGCCTCGCTGCTGCGCGACCGCATGCACCGCGGGCGACTGCCGTCCGAGGACGTACTGCTCGTCGTCGTCACCGACGGGCGCGGCAACGTCCCGCTGGCCGCCAGCCGCCTCGGCGCGCTCCCGGACTACGCGGGCGGCGAGGGCTTCCGCGACAGCCTGCACGTCGCCCGGACGATCCGCGCCCTCGGCCACGTCGAGACCGTCGTGGTCGACCCCGGGCCGCGGCACAACGCGCGGCTGACCGTCCAACTGTCCGAGGCGCTCGGCGCGCGGCTGCTGTCCGACCGCGAGGCGCCATGAGCGGCATGATCAGTCGGCTGAACAAGGCGCTCGCCGGGCAGAAGCTGCAACGGCCGCTCGCCCGCCCGCCGCGTCCCACCACCGGACGCCGCCCCGCCCCGCCCGCCGACCGGCCCGAACCGGTGGCCCTGGCGGCGCGGCCGTCCGCCCTCACCGACGCGCTGCCGACCGGGACCGCGCGGCTGACCGTGACCCGCGACCACAGCGGCGACACCGAGGTCTTCGGGCTCACCGGCGCCTGCTGCTGCGGCATCGAACTCCCCTACACGGCCCCGCGCACCCAGGCGCGCCCACCGCGCCTGTCGCTCGGCTCGCTGATCACGCCCGAGGAGGGCGGCGAGTCACCGTCCGAGACGTGGAAACGCCTCAGGTCGTGGTCGATCCACCTCAACGAGCGCCTGCACGGCTGGCTCGCCGCGATCCGCCGCGCGCACGGCGCCGACCTCCGGCTGATCATCCTGGACCTCACCGACTACGACCTGCCCTGGGAACTGCTCTGGCTGACCGAGCCGCCGGAGCAGGGATGGATGGGCGCCCTCGTCACCGTGACGCGGTCCACGACGGCGGTCGAGCGGCGGCGCCTGGCCGAACCGCCGCCGGAGACCTGCAAGGGCGACGTCGCCGCCTACATCAACAAGGAGATGCGCGCCGACCGCCGCCTCCTCGACCACCTCTCCGCCCGGATCTGGGACGACTCGCTCGACGGCCTCTTCCTCCACCTCGACCAGCCCGGCGACCCGGTCGCGCTCGTCTACATCGCCTGCCACGGCGAGTACCCGTCCGCCGAGCCGTCCGGCGCGAAGATCAGGCTCAGGGACGGCCCCGCCGACTGGGACGTCGTCACCGTCCGCGACATCGACGCCCGCACCTTCCGCCGCATCTCCTCCTCGCGGAGCGTGGTGTTCCTCAACGCCTGCCATTCCGGACGCCAGGCGTTCGACCCCGAACTCGACGACGCCACCCTGCGCGGTTTCGCCGAGGTCTTCCTGCGCTCCGGCGCGTCCGGTTTCATCGGGACCCTCGGCGCCGTCGGAATGCGCGCCGGACACGAGGCGGGACGCGACCTCGTCGCCCACGTCATGCGCCCAGGAAACGCGCCGATCGCCACCGCGCTACGCGACTACCGCCGCCGGATCGCCGCCACCGCCCCGGAACCGTCCCGGGGCACCGACACCGAAACCGCCCGCCGCCTCTTCCCGTTCTTCTACGCCTTCATGTACGTGTACTACGGGTATCCCGACACCGTTCTCGAACTGCGATCGAGGGAGGCCGGGGAACCATGACGGTGCACGCGGTCAACCTGCAACCCGTCATCGGCTGGCCGCGCCAGGTGCGGCGCGGGGAGGAATACCTCGTCACGGTGGAATGCCGCGTCCTCCAGGAGCCCGGAGCCTGGCCGTACGAGGCCGAGGAGGTGGCGCTGACCTGCGTCCTGGACGGCGGCCCCGACTTCACGGTCTCGTCGGTGGACGACAACACGGTGATCGTCCACCGTTTCGGCGGAAGCTACAGCCCGGCCCGTTTCGTCATCAGACCGACCCCCACGACCGACCCGGGAAAACACCCGCTGACGCTCACGATGATGACGCAGGGCGGCGCGACGATACGCAGCGACGAACTCCAGGTCACCGTCCTAGACGACGGCTCACCACCCCCACCGTCGAAACCGGTCGAGATCCCGTCGACACGCCCCAGGCGGCCCAAAGAACAACCGTCCCCGGCCGACGACCAGCGCCCGCTCTTCTTCCTCAGCTACGCGCGCTCACGCTACCGTCCAGAGGACACCGACCGATGGGTGGTCAAGTTCTTCGAAGACCTGTGCGCGGACCTCGGCCAGATGACGGATTCACCGAACCCGGGTTTCATGGACCGCCAACTGCCGCTGGCCGCCGGCTGGCCGAACCAGATCATGAACGCGTTGTCGAACTGCCGCGTCTTCGTCCCCTTGTTCTCGCCCGGCTATTTCGCCAGCGAATACTGCGGGAAGGAATGGGCGGCGTTCCAGGAACGCGCGCAGGAGGCACTGCTGGAGGCCCCGAACGCGCCGCGTCCCATGCCGATCGTCCCCGCGCTCTGGATGCCGATGGGCAGCGCCGACATCCCCGCGCCGGCGCGCTCAATGCAGTTCATATCCTCGGACTTCCCACCCGCCTACACGGCGGAGGGCCTGTACGGGATCATGAAACTGGGCCGGTTCCGTGAGCAGTACAAGGAGACCGTACTGCGGCTCGCGGCCGCGATCCGCGACCATGCGATGCTCACCGCCCTCCCACCCCGCCGCATCCCCGACCTCTCCGTGGTGCAAAGCGTGTTCGCCGCCAACCTGGGCCGCCCCACCCTGCCACTGGTCCTGCTCACGCTCGTCGTCCCGTCCATCGGCCGGCTCCCGTCCGGTCGCGACGCCTACTACTACGGCCGCGAGCCGTCCGAATGGACTCCCTACCGCGGACACACGAGCATCCCGATCGTCGAACAGATGCTCAGCGCCTCCCAGACCAACTGCGTCATCGAAACCCTCGGCAACGCCCTGCCCGACCCCGCCGACGCGCCGCGCGTACTGATCGTCGACCCCTGGGCACTTCGGGACCCCGTCCTGCGCGACCGCCTCCGGCAGCTGGACGAGAAACCCCTGATCACGCTCGCCCCGCTCAACTCCTCAGACCCCCAGACGAGGGACGAGATGACCGAACTCTCCCGCGAGCTGCGCGAAACGCTACCGAGGAGCTGCGAGCTGACCGGGTCGACCATCGGCATACCCTCGTTCGACGCATTCCGCCTGGCCTTCCGCTCGGCCGTCCACGAGGCGCTGTCCCGTTATCTCACGACAGCGGATGTACCGCAGTCCCCGCACGCCATCCGCCGCCGCTACGGCCCTCTAAGCCCAGACTGAGGGGCAAAGGCGTCCTCAATATCCTCGCGCCGAATCCCGTCCCCAAGCCCAACCACCCCCACCACCGCAAGTCCGTTCAGGAACAGCGCGATCTGACGCTCCGCCATACGCGGCCAACGGGGCCCGAACGACAACGGCTGCGTGATGAGGGCGCCGAACGCGATGACATCGGTGGCGTTGACGTCCGCGCGGATACTCCCGTCCTCACGCCCGCGCGCTAGAAACCCGTCCAAATACCGATAAATTTCGCCCCGCGCCCCGACCGCCTCCACACTCATCAACGGCGGCGCCCCATGCAGCGGCAGAACAAGCTGATCCCCCACCTCAACGTTCCGCCTCAAATACTCCTGGACGGCCTCTAGCCCGGAACAACGCAGCTCGTCAATATCCCCCAACATGTCGACAAGCAGCCCATAAGCGCGGTACTCCAGCGCATGCAGTAGCGCCTGCCGGTCCGGATACTTGCGATACAGCGTCCCGACGCCGACCCCCGCCTCGGCGGCGATGGTCGCGAGCGGGACGCCGCGTCCCTCCCGGAGCATCGCCGTGACCGCCGCGGCAAGGAGCCGCTCACGGTTCGCCTCGGCGTCGCGCCGCGGACGCCGCCCACCAGCAGTCATGCGCCCCAGTATGCCAGCAAAGCGGACGAATGCTTCCGCTTACCCTCGCGACGAGCTATGCTCGGCGCTAAGCGGATGAAATCGTCCGCTTCGAAGGAGGCGCCGTGAGCATCCCGTACCTGGCCCAGCGCGAGGACCAGCAGAAGCTCGAATGGCTCGACGGCGGCACCTTCTCCGTCCTGCTGGACGCGGCGGCGACCGAGGGCCAACTCACCGTCGGCCGGTTCGACGTCTCCAAGGGCGAGGCGCCGCCGTTCCACATGCACACCCGCGAGGACGAGGTCTTCCTCCTCATCAAGGGCACCGCCCTCCTCTGGGCGGGCGACGACGAGATGGAGCTGTCCGAGGGCGGCATCGTCTACCTCCCCCGCAACATCCCGCACGGCTACCGCATCACCTCCGACCGCGCGGACCTCCTGATGATCGCCACCCCCGGCGGCCTGGAGGGCATGTTCCGCCAAGCCGGCCGCGACCTCTCCACTCCCCGCCCAGAAAACTTCGAGATCTCGAAAGAAGCCCTGTCAGCCGCCGCCGACGCCTACGGCCAGATCGTCATAGGCCCGCCCCGCTGACCCCGGGCCGCCGGTCGCAAGAGGGGAACGCCCGGCGGCCCGGCCCCCACCCCCGCCACCTCCGTTAACTCCGCAAACCGTTTCGCGGAGTCACCGATAGCACCCGCCCATCACGCGGGTCGATGACGACGTCTTTCGGCGCCCCCGAATCCAACAGTTGCTGTTCTGCCCTCGACAGGGCGGGCGGCTGACCCGGCGGAGGCGGCTCCGCGGAGACCGAGCCTGCGAGCGCAATTACGGTCACCCCCATCGTGACCAGACCAACAGCCAAGCCCTTCAATTCAATGATCATGCACGTGACATTACCACGGGAGCGAAATCGAAATAGGGTTGAAGAAACCACGGCAGACGACGTTCCGGCCCTAGTCCCCACGCGGCCGTTCACGGCCGAAACTCTTTCCCCCGACCTGCGGGCCTCCGACACCCCCTCCGATCGGAATCGGCCATACTTTGAACCCGGACGGTGGGAGGCTGAGCATGATGATCAACGATGTGATGGCCGAACTGGCTGCCCTCGCGGACCCGAAGAAACGCGCGGTGAACGAGCGCCACGGCGACGACCACGCCGTGAACCTCAGCAAACTTCGGGCACTGGCGAAACGACTGAAGACACAACACGAACTAGCGGTCCAACTCTGGCAGACCGACGACAGCGCCGCGAAACTCCTGGCCACCCTGATCTGCCGCCCCAAGAACTTCGAAAGCACCGACCTGGACGCGATGCTGCGCGAGGCCCGCACCCCCAAGGTCCACGACTGGCTGGTGAACTACGTCGTGAAGAAGAGCCCGCACGCCGAAGAACTACGCCAGACCTGGTTCACCGACCCGGACCCGGTCGTAGCCAGCGCCGCCTGGGCCCTGACCACCGACCGCGTAACAAAGAACCCCGACGGCCTAGACCTCCCAGCGCTCCTGGACACCATCGAAGCGCAAATGAAGGACGCCCCAGACCGCCTGCAATGGGAAATGAACCACTGCCTAGCCCAGATAGGCATAGCCCACCCCACCCACCGCGCCCGCGCGCTCAACATCGGCGAACACCTGGAAGTACTCAAGGACTATCCGACGCCCCCAGGCTGCACGTCCCCCTACGCCCCCACCTGGATCACCGAAATGATCTCCCGCCACGTCCCCTGACACGACATCCCCGCAACGCCAACGGCCGGCGACACCGGGACGGGGACTGGCCCGTGCGGTCCACCGCCCGCCGAGGTGCGCGCGCCCCTGGCCGATACCACCCGCGCTGGCACCCGCGACCCCACCGCGCCCACGACGCAGCGGTGACACGGCGCCCGAAACATCTTGACCTCAAGCACGGTCGAGGTCGCAGAGTAGCCTTCATGAGCACATCGGGCCTCGACGCACAATCAAGCAAGGCTGAGATCGAAGCGATCCTGCAAGTGATCGCCAGCGTCGAACACGCACAGAACAACGAACTCCCCGAAGAATTCCTCAGGCTGTTCCGAGCCGACGCCATCTGGACGACGGGCGGCGGAAAGCGCCTCTTCGGCATCGAGGAGATCTCGGCCTTCACACACCAAGTGCTTCCTGGTGGGATGCAGGACCTGACAATCACCTTCGAACTGGAGCACGTACTGTTCATCCGCCCTGACGTCGCTGCCGTCAAGCTGCGCCAGATATACCAGACGCCCGAGGGGCCGGACGTGGGCTCTCCGCTGTGGGTCATGGCAAAGGAGAACGGGAGGTGGCTCCTGACCGCCGCTCAGAACATCGGCGCACCCGATGACGAGCTGGATTCGGCGACGACGAGCCGGCCTATCTTTGACCCCGGCAGATGAGGACCGAACTCGGCGCCTGAAACCACTCCATGTCACGGGGCGACGCCGCGCCCGGCGCGGGATGCCGTCGAAACGGGCTTCAGGGCCATTACCGCCGGGTTGTCACCTGTGGCCTCCGCTCACCATCGCCCCGCACACTCATCTCCTTCTCGCTCGCCGATCACCGCGCCCTCACGAACGCACCGTCGTCCATCACAGCACCGGCACGGGGAACAGCGTGGGCGACGTTCCAAGTGAGCACGGCGGCCGCGTCCGCGCCTTTGCCACGGCCGCCGCGCTCACGTCTTCACATGCCGTTCGTGCGCAGTACGTACATGACACGGTCGGCTACTGCCGCCGTCTCCGAGAGCGGGCCGATGTCCTTGCCCCACGTCCACCGATAGGCGGACGCGTCGGCGACGACGTCGTCGTTCATACGAGGCGCCTCCGGGTTGCGGACATGCAGGCAGGGCGTCCGGCCAGGCTCGACACGAATTTTCGCGTGCCATCCCCGAACCTTCAGCTCACCCGCCAGCCGCTCCAGATGTGCGGTGATTGTCGCGTCCATGACGCGAGAAGGTAGCCAGATGACCACCCACGGTGATGCTATGTGGAAACCTAATGCGGGACGCCCATTCGGGCG
Source organism: Actinomadura terrae (assembly GCF_022751215.1). GTDB lineage: Bacteria > Actinomycetota > Actinomycetes > Streptosporangiales > Streptosporangiaceae > Spirillospora > Spirillospora terrae. The sequence goes on from NZ_JAICDG010000005.1 coordinate 525,237, forward strand.
GCCATCCCCCGCAGCTCACGCCCCACGGCCGCCTCCCTCGCCTGCGACAGCATGACCTCGATGGCGTGCCGCGCGGGACCGCTGTTGCGGATCCGCTGCGGGGCGATTCGCTCGGCGCGCACGAGGGCGGTCACCGCGTCCCGCTGACGGCCTGGCATGTGTGCCAGCGCTCGCCCGAAGTCAGCCCACAGCATCGCCTGCCGCTCTCGACTGCCCAACTGCTCCGGGTCGACCGTCTCGGCCGTACGAACCGCGCCCTCGTAGTCGCCGACCTCCGTCGCGATGGCGACGCCCCACACACCCACGTTCGCAGGGCCGAAACTGCCCCAGGCTCCGGGGTGCTCACCCATGCGGGACGCGGTCTCGCGAGCCTCGGCAAGGTGCACCTCGGCAGCCCCAAGGTCGTTGAGGGTCGCAGCGCACATCGCCGCGTTCAGGTGGAGCATCCCGTAGGTCTCCTGCGCCTCAGGGCTGTCCATACCCTGCAGATGGTCGGCCGCATGCGCGGCGACACGCCTCCCGGTGACCGTGCCGCGTGGCAGCGTCTGCGCCCTCACCCATGCGGCGCGTCCACCGACCACAGGGTCCTCCAGGCGCGCCGCCGCTTCACAGGCACGGTGAGCGGCCAGCGCCGCAAGGTCGTCGTAACCGAGGAACCGTGCGGTCATCGCGACACCGTGACTCGCCTGGACGAGCAGCGGCAGGGCGCGAAGCTGGTCCGCTTCTCCACCTCCGGCGACGTGGGCATGCAACTCCGCCAGGATCGGCGCGAGCAAGGTACCGCGCGTGGCGTAGTCGGCGCTCTTCTCGGCCTTGTGCACTGGTCCGTCCAGTGCGGCGGCGAGGTCATCAAGGGGGCGCGGACGATCGGTCCTGGCGTCGTCAAGCGTGTTGACGGTGAGCGCCGTCCGTAGCGCCGGAACAGCGCTGTGGCCACTGGCCTGCACGGGATCCTGCGTGAGGTGGGGGCCGCCCATGAGGTCGGTTTCGGAGACCTGGAGGGCCTGGGCGACGGCGGCGATGTGGGAGCGGCGGTCAAGGGGCTGCTTGCCGTTCTCCACTTTGGACAGGAAACCCTGGCTGAGCCCTGCCAGGTCAGCCAGGGTTCGCAGCGACATCCCCCGCCAGCGGCGCAACCTTCGTACGTTGGCTCCAATAGTGGCCTCGTCGTACATCGGCGTCGCACCTCCGGAGGTCTCGGCGTCCCCAGGCTACGGCGAGCGTGTCGGGGGGCGGCGATGATCCACTCGTTCCAGCGCAGCACGCTACATAAGAGTCACCTCGCGGGCTTTCCGTGTGGAAACCATTTCAGAGGGAGTAGACGAGGGTGAGTACCTTGAACTCCCGTTCCATTGCTTTGCCTGAGATGCCGGTGAGTTCACCGGTTCCGGAGTTCGGGATGATTCGTCCGTCGCTGTTTTGTGTTTCGCCGTCGGCCAGGCCGTGGTGCTGGATGACGAACGTGCCCCGGCGGCCGTCCAGGGTGCCTTCGATTCGTTCGGACGCCACGTAGCCGCCGCCCGCCGCGCCTTGGGCCGTGAGGACGTGGGTCACGCCCGTGCCCTCGATGACTCCCTCGTAGCGCTTCCTGATCGTGACGCGGGTCAGCTTGGGGCCGTCGGCGGGCTCCTCGTAGACCGTCTCGTCGAACTCGACGATCTCGAATTTGGCCTCGACGGTGCGCTCTTCGTGCTGGTCAGACATGAGGACCGAGGTTAGTCCACGGTGGAGACCGCTCAGTCCAGGCCCAGTGATTTGACGAGGTCGAGCATCTCGGCGCGGTGCAGGGCGGCCGGGTTGCCCGCCACGGGGTGGATGTGGCCGTCGATCTCCAGGGCGACCAGGCCGTGCATCCGGCCCCAGACGCGTAGCGCGAGCGCCGCCGCGGCGGGCGGCACGTCGGGGAGGTCTTCCTGGATCTTCGCCACGTAGTCCGGATGGAGGTCGGACCAGGACGTGTCCTCGGGCTGGTGGTGCCGGGCCTGCGGCCATGCGGTCGCCACCAGGCGGGTGAGTTCGCGGCACACGCGGCGGGCCGTCTGGTCGACCGGCCCGTCCTCGGGGGGCTTGTAGCCGGGGACGGGCTGGCCGTAGAAGAGGCGGAAGCTCTCCGGATGGGCCAGTGCCCAATCCCTCAGCGCCTGGCCCCAGGCCATCAACCTGCCACCGGGGTCGGTGTCGGGCACCGCGTCGCTGGCGGACTCCAGCGCCTCGGCGAGCGATGCGGCGATCTCGCTGATCAGTGCCGTGATCAGGTCGTCCCGGGTGGGGAAGTAGCTGTAGATCGCGCGCGCGGTCATCCTCATCTCGCGGGCGATGCCCCGCAGCGAGATCGCTCCCGGCCCGCCCTCGGCCATCTGCCGGAGCGCGATGGCCTTGATCTCCCGGCTCGCCTCGACACGCAGCCGCTCCCGGCGGCTCAGCCCGCCCTCGTCGATGTCCACCTTGAGCAGGTTACAGGGTTGCGTTACTCTGCACCGAGTCAAAAGTACACGCCGTGTCCAAAGGAAACGGGGTTTCCATATGCCCGCGTACGTCATCGCCCTCGTCGATGTGCTCGACGAGGAGGCCGGCTGGGCCTACGCCCGCGCGGCCCAGCCGTCGATCCTCGACCACGGCGGCCGCTACCTGGTCGCGGGCCCGGTCCCCGAACCGGCCGAGGGCTCCTGGCCCTCCTCCCGCCTCCAGATCATCGAGTTCCCCGACATGGACCGCGTCCGCCAGTGGTACGACTCCCCCGAGTACCGGCGGGCCAAAGAGATCCGGGACGGCAAGGCCCGGGTCGAGCTGCTCTTCGCCGAAGGCTCCCCACCCGAAGGCTTCACCCTCCCCTCCTAGGAGCCGAGTGGGGGTCGATCAGTTTCTTCTTGGAGGATGGGGAGGGCTACTTCTAGGGTTTGGAGGCCTATGAGGCTTGCGATTTCTAGGGTGGCGGCTATTTCGGGCGGGGTGGCGCCGTGGTTTTTGGCGTTGGTGATGTGGACTTTTAGGCCTTCGGTGAACATATGGGTCGCCGAGGCGTCTATGGCTATGTAGATGAGTTCTTTGGTTTTGGGTGGGAGGGCGTTTCTGGTCCAGGGGATCGCGGAGAAGTTCAGGTATGCGGCGAAGAGGGTGGGGGCGTGGCGTAGGACGTTTTCCCAGGACGGGTCCCAGTAGCCGCGGCGGCGGGTGAATTCGGCGCGCAGTCGTTCTGTTTCGGGGGTGGCGGCGGGGAGGTCGTCCAGGAGGGGGAAGCCTGTGCTTGCGGCGTGGATGCCCAGGGTCGCGGCCAGCTGGAGGGTTTCCATGACTTCTTCGCGGGTCGCGCCGTGGGCCAGGGCGGCGCGGGTGTGGCGGCGGATGCCGGGGGTGTGGAGGTGGGTGGGGGCGGCGTTCACTGCCAGGGCTATCAGTTCTTGGGTCTTCGGGTCGAGGGCGCCATGGTTCGCGGGGACGTCTACCAGGGCGGTGCAGGCGGCCAGGAGTTCGGGGTCGGACGCCAGGAGCGCGCGGAGCGGGGGGTTCATCGGCGGCCTGTGAAGCCTAGGAAGGGGAGGGCCTTTGTCAGGAGGTAGTACTCGCCGTGGGGTTTCGGCCATTGGGTGACGTTGCGGCCGCTCTCGGCGTGGTAGTAGTTCGTGCAGTTCGCCTCCATCGCGGACGCGTGGCGGTGGAGTTGCGCGTCCACCCAGTTGACCCAGCGTTCGGCGGCGCCGGGGCGGGTGTCGACTACGCGTAGGCGTTTGCGGCGCATTCGGGCGACCATGCGGGCGGCCACTTCGGCCTGGCGTTCCAGCTGGGCGATGATGGAGAAGCCGCCGTTGGTGTTGGGGCCGTAGAGCATGAAGAAGTTGGGATAGCCGGGGACGGTGATGCCGAGGAACGCTCTCGGGTCGTCCTTCCAGGTGTCGTGGACGGAGACGCCGCCCGTTCCTCGCACTTCTAGGGAGGCCAGGTATTTCGTCGCGCGGAAGCCGGTGGCCATGACGAGGACGTCGATCTCGTGTTCGGTGCCCGTGGTGTCGATGATTCCCTTGGGTGTTATGCGGGTTACGGCGTGGGGAACTAGGGACACGTTCGGGCGGTTGAGGGCCGGGTAGAAGCCGGTTGCCAGGACCGGGCGTTTGCATCCCCAGGGGTAGTCGGGGGTGAGGGCGGCCCGGAGGTCGGGGTCGTGGATTGTGGATTTGATGTAGGCGCGGCAGGCCCGGAGGTTCTGCTGTTGGCGTTCGCCGTGCAGGTCGTAGCCCTTGAACATCTGGCGGAACTGGTAGAAGAGGCGCAGTCGGCGCAGTTTTTGAGCGAGCGGGAGCCGGTACAGCGCCCGTTCGCGGGGGGTGAAGTCGCGTTCGCCCTTGGGGAGGATCCACCCGGGCTGGCGTTGGAAGACGTAGAGCTTTTCGACCTGTTCGGCAATCGCCGGGACGATCTGGGTCGCGGTGGAGCCGGTGCCGACGACCGCGACGCGTTTGCCGGTGAGGTCCTGGTCGGCCGGCCAGCGGGCGGTGTGGAACTTCGGGCCCTCGAAGTCGTCCAGGCCGGGCCAGTCGGGGTAGCGGGGCTGGTTCAGCAGGCCGAGGCAGCTGATCACGACGTCGAACCGTTCGATCCGGCCGCCGGGCAGCAGGAGGTCGTAGCGGGAGTTCTCCTCGTCCCAGGTCGCCGATTCGACGCGGACGCCGAAGCGGCAGTGGCGGCGCAGGTCGAAGCGGTCGAGGACGTGTTCGGCGTACGCCTGCAATTCCGGTTGGCGGGCGTGGGTGCGCGTCCAGTCGTAGGTGAGGAAGGAGAAGGAGTAGGCGTGCGAGGCGATGTCGACCTCGCAGCCGGGGTAGCGGTTGTCCCACCAGGTTCCGCCGGGGCCTGCGGACTGCTCGAAGACGGTGAACCGGGTGAGGCCCTTCTTCTTCAGTTTCACCGCGGTGGCGATTCCGCCGAGGCCGCAGCCGATGATCGCCACCCGGGGGCTTGCACTGCGCCGTGTCATCCGGTCCTCACAGGGATATCAGTTCGTCCATCACCCGGACGCCGAACCGCAGCGCGTCCACCGGGCAGCGTTCGTCGACGCCGTGGAACATCGCCGGATAGTCGTAGCCGGTGGGGAACAGCATCGGCGTGAAGCCGTAGGTCTCCATTCCGAGCGTCCGGAACCATTTGTTGTCGGTGCCGCCGCTGAACACGAAGGGGGCGACGTCGCAGCCGGGGCTTACGGCGTGCAGCGCGCGGGTGAGGAGGGCGAACCATTCACCCTCATGGGACGAGAGGACGGGTGGGCTGCGCCGGAGCAGCGTCACCTCCGCGTCCTCGGTGAGGGCGCAGAGGTGTTCGTGTAGTTCGTCCTCGTGGCCCGGGACGAAGCGGCAGTCGAACCGCGCCCACGCCTCGCCGGGGATGACGTTCTCCTTGTAGCCCGCGCCGAGCCGGGTCACGTTGACGGTGCCCTGGACACCGGCGGCGAACATCCGTCCGAAGGGGCCGGTCTGGGTGGCGAGGACGTCCGCGACCTCGGCCGGGGAGGACACCGGGCGGCCCGCGACCCGCGAGGCGAGGACGCGCATCGGCTCGGTGACCGTGTAGGGGCGGTCGGCCGACAGCAGCCGCAGCGTCGTCTTCGCGAGGCGCGGGATCGGGTTGTCCTGGGCGATCATGCTGCCGTGCCCGGCGACGCCCTTCGCGCGCACCCCGTACCAGCGCAGGCCCTTGTCGGCGACCGACACCGCGAACAGCGGCGGGCCGGACGGGGTCGGCACGTTGAAGCCGCCGACCTCGCCGATCGCGGCGCGGCAGCCCTCGAACAGGTCGGCGTGCTCGGCGACGAGGTGTCCGGCGCCGAGGCGGCCGCCGGTCTCCTCGTCGGCGACGAACGCGAGGACGATGTCGCGGCGGGGACGGCGGCCCTCGGCGAGCGCGGTGCCGAACGCCGAGAGCGTCATCGCGACGGCGTTCTTCATGTCGACGGCGCCGCGTCCCCAGACGTGGCCGTCGGCGATGTCGCCGCTGTGGGGGTGGCGCGTCCAGTCGGCGGCCTGCGCGGGGACGGTGTCGAGGTGGCCCTGGACGAGCAGCGCGGGCGCCGAGGGGTCGGTGCCGACGACGCGGGCGACCACGTTGGAGCGGCCGGGCTCGGCTTCGATGATCTTCGGGTCCAGGCCCATGTCGGAGAGGAGGGCCGCGACGTATTCGGCCGCCTCGCGTTCGCGGCCGCCCGGGTTGGTGGTGTCGAAGCGGATCAGGTCGGCGCAGATCTCCTCGACCTCAGCCATCGGCGTCGCCCAAGGTCAGGGCGGCCAGGGCGTAGGTCCGGACGGCGGCGAGGTAGTCCTCCACCGGCACGGACTCGTCGTCCCAGTAGCAGTCCATCGAGCCGGGGCCGTAGGTGACGGCCTTGATGCCCGCCTCCCAGAAGATCGGTGTGTCGGGCCACGCCTGGTGGAAGCCGTGCGCGGCGTCCCGTCCGGTGGAGGCGCGGTGCGCGGCGGCGACGCCCGCGAGCAGGCCTTCGCCGTCCGGCACCTGGAGGGAGCTGCGCGGGTTCTTCACGCAGGTCGCCTCCAGCGACACGTCCACGGGGAACTCGGCGAGGTCGTCGAGCGCGCGTTCCACTGCGGCGCGGACGTCGCGGAGCACGTCGTCCTGCGTCTGCGCGGGCGGGAAGCGGAAGTCGAAGGTGATGTCGCAGCGTTCCGGGACAAGGTTGTGCGCGACGCCGCCGGAGATCTGCGCGACGTTGCAGATCTTGACGTCGTCCAGCACTCGGCCGTCGGCGGCGGTGATCGGCATCGCGAGCACCGCGCGGACGACCTCCGCCGCCCGCGCGACCGCGTTCACGCCGATGTCGAGCGCGGTGGTGTGCGCGGCGCGCCCGCGCACGGTGACGGTGACGTAGGCGATGCCGCGCTGGCCGGTGAGGACCCGCAGGTCGCTGGGCTCGCAGTTGATCGCGTACGCGCCGCGCAGCCCGTCGCGCAGCGCCTGCCGGGTGCCCTCGCCGCCCTCGAAGTGGTTCGGGACGGCGAGCACGACGACGTCGCGGGGCAGCGGGACGCCCGACCGCGCGAGCATCACCGCCGCCATCGTCATCGCGGCCGTCCCGGCCTTCATGTCCGCGACGCCCACCCCGTGGATGGCGCCGCCGTCGATCTCGCCGCCGAACGGGTCGCGGCGCCAGGAGGTCGAGGGTGGGTACACCTCCATGTGGCCGTTGAAGATCAGCGCGTTGGACGGGTCGCCGGTGCCCGTGCGGGCGAGCATGTTCGGCATGCCGGGGGTACCCGAATCGGGCAGTTCGACGATGAGCCCGGCCTCGGCGAGCGGGGCGGCGAGGTGCTCGGCCGCCGTCGTGAGCGCGGGTCCGTCGCCCCAGACGCTCGGAATGCGGATGAGGTCGCGGAGAAAGGCGACGAGTTCCGGTTCGTGCTGATCGATGACGCCGATCACGCGGGCCGCGTCGTCCTCGGTCGCTACGGTGGTCATGGCATTCGTCCGTTCCATGCGATTCGTTTCGAGCGTAGGAGCCTTTTCGCGGGACGTCTTGGGGCCGCCGGACCAAAGAATTCACGGGACGGCTATGCGCCCGGCACAGCCGTCCCATTCGGGCCGAAGACGAGTGCGTGGAAACGGTCGGCGATTCGGCGATATCCGGCCGCGTTCGGGTGGAGGCCGTCGTAGAGGTCGCCGGCGTCGTCCGGGCCGAACAGGGAACGGCCGTCCAGGCACGAGAGCGCGGCATCCTCCCGGGACGTGACGACCTCCGCGATCAGCTCCCGCATCCGGACGAGCGTCAGCCCCGACGTCGAGCCCGTCGCGTGGTAGCGGCCCTTCCCGTCCTGGACGGTGGGCCCGGCGCGGTCCTCGGCGGTCGGGCACAGGATCGGCGAGACCACGACCAGCGGCGTCTCCGGGTGCCCCTCGCGGACCGTGTCGAGGAAGCCGTGCAGCATCGGGCCGAACGTCCGCTCCTTGAGCGAGTCGAGGTTCTGGACGTTGATGCCGACCTTGAGCGTGATGACGTCGGCGGGCAGGTCACGGATCGTCCGGGCGACGAAGGGGTCGAGGTGGCAGTTCCCCGCGAACGCCAGGCAGGTCAGGTCGAGTCCGGCGGCGCGTGCGACCCGGGCGGGCCAGGCGTCGGTGGGGCCGCCCGCCTCGGCGCAGTGGCTGATCGAGCTGCCGTAGTGCACCCATTTGCGTTCGGGGAGCCGCCCGGGGGTGACCTCGCCGTCGGCGCGCAGTTCCCGCAGTTCGACGATGGCGGCCTGCGGCAACCAGATCTCCACGTCCTTCCAGCCGGGGCCGAGATCGTCGAAGCGGATCGTCTCCGGCACGCCCCGGACGGTGTCGGTGACCGCGCCCGCGCGGACGACGCACAGCTCGCCGTCCCGGACGGGGCGGGAGAGCACGCGCGTCCCGTCCACGACCGCGTCGAACGCGACGGGGAACAGGGGGAAATAGGCGTTGCGGAACCGCGTCACGAAGACGTCCAGTTCCAGGGTGTCGGCATCCGTGCGCAGGACGAGCCGAACCCCGGCCGGTCTCGGCACCATCAGCCGCATATAGGAGTCGGTGATCTGCGGGCGCGTCCATGCGGGCAACCGGCGCGGGATAAGGCCGGTCTCGGTGCGCTCGACATCGAGGGCGCCCGCCAATAGGCCGTCGAATTCGACCGCGGTCACGACGCGTCCTCCGTCCGAGAATGGCGCGGTTCCTCCGCCAGCCAGCGTTCCAGCAGGTGGTCGTGCTCGCCTTGGTCGGGCGCGCGGCGGAACTCGCGAACCGTGCCGGTCGTGCGGACGCCGCCCGCGAGCGTCCGGAACCCGTCGGCCTCCTCGGCGACCAGGCCGCGGGCGTGCGTGTGCGGAAGCGACAACGCCTCGCGGACGCCGAGCACCGGCCCGCACGGCACCCCGGCTTCCGCGAGCAACGCGAGGGCCTGTTCGCGGTTCAAACAGGCGAGCGCCTCCTCGACCTCCAGCCGCAGCGGTTCGCGGTTGCGGCCGCGTTCGGCGTCGCTGGCGTAGCGGTCGTCCTCCAGCCAGCGCGGCCGGTCCAGGACGGCGGCGAGCCGGGCGAACAGCGCGTCACCGGCGACCGCGATCGTGATCGTGCCGTCCTTGACCGCGAACGTCCCGTAGGGCGCGCTGATCGCGTGGTGGCCGCCGGTCGGCAGCACAGGCTCGTCGGTGTGCAGCGCCCGCATCGCGACCGACTCCAGCACGGACACCAAGCCGTCGAACATGGACACGTCGATGTGCTGGCCAAGCCCGGTCCGCTCGCGCTCGCGCAGCGCCGACAGCACCGCGACCGTCGCGTAGAGCGCGGGCACGATGTCGCCGACGCTGATGCCGACGCGCACGCCGGGCCCGCCGTCCGGCCCGGTGACCGACATCAGCCCCGACATCGCCTGGACGATCAGGTCGTAGGCCGGACGGTCGGCGAGCGGCCCGCCGCGTCCGAACCCGCTGATCGAGACCGCGACGAGCCCCGGGTTGAGGCGCGCCAGCTCCTCGGGCGGGAACCCGAGCCGGTCGAGCACGCCCGGCCGGAAGTTCTCGACCAGCACGTCGGAGCGCTCGACCAGCCCCGCGAACCGCTCCCGGTCGGCGGGGTCCTTGAGGTTCAGCGTGACGCCGAGCTTGTTGCGGTTGAGCAGCCGGTGGAAGGTGCTCTCGCCGTCGACGAACGGGCCGAAGAACCGGCCGTCGTCGCCCGCCGGGGACTCGACCTTGATCACCTCGGCGCCGAGGTCGGCGAGCATCCGCGTGCACAGCGGGCCGGACAGGATGCGGCTCAGGTCCAGGACGCGCACGTCGTCGAGGGCGGCGGTCATCCGAACCACCGCAGGCCGCTCGCGCGGACGGTGTCGGCCGCGTCCTCGTATCCGGCGTCGGCGTAGCGCATGATCCCGATGCCGGTGTCGGCGGTGAGCGCGGAGCGGATCCGGTCGGCGGCGGCGTCGGTGCCGTCGGCGACCAGCGTGACGCCCGCGCTCTGCATGTAGCCCGCGTAGCCGCCTCCCCCGGCGTGGATCGCGACGAGGTCGGCGCCCGAACCGGCGTTGAGCAGCGCGTTCAGCAGCGGCCAGTCGGAGACGGCGTCCGAGCCGTCCGGCATGTTCTCGGTCTCGCGCAGCGGCTGCGACACCCCGCCCGCGTCGAGGTGGTCGCGGGTGAAGGCGACCGGGCCCTTCAGCTCGCCGCGCCGGACGGCGTCGTTGACCAGCAGCGCGAGCTTCGCGCGCTCGCCGTGCGCCAGCCACGAGATGCGCGAGGGCAGCCCCGCCTGCCGGACGTGCTCGCGCGCGATCGGGATCCACCGCTGGACGAGGTCGTTGTCCGGGAACTCACGCACGACCAGCGCGTCGATGAAGTCGATGTCGGTGGCGTCCCCGGACGAGGCGACCCACCGGAACGGGCCGAGGCCCCGGCAGAACAGCGGGCGGATGTAGCGCTCGATGAAGATCGGGATGCGGAAGGCGTCCACGCCGTTCTCGGCCGCCTGCGCGCGCAGGTTGTTGCCGTACTCGAAGACGACCGCGCCGTCCTCCTGCCAGGCGAGCATGGCCTCCACGTGCGTGGCGATGGACGCGCGCGCCCGGCGGGTCAGCTCGTCCGGGTCGGTGGTCCGCAGCTCGGCAGCCTCCGCCGGGGCCATCCCGGCCGGGACGTACCCGTAGAGCAGGTCGTGCGCGGCGGTCTGGTCGGTGACGACGTCCGGGACGAGGCCGCGTGCGCGCAGCGCGGGCAGCACCTCGGCGGCGTTGCCGAGCAGCCCGATCGATGACGCCGTGCGGGCCTCGACGGCGTCCCGCACCCAGGCGAGCGCTTCATCGAGAGAGGCGGTGGAGCGGTCGAGGTAGCCGCCGTCGATCCGCCGCCGGATCCGGTCGGGGTCGACCTCGACGCACAGCGCGACGCCGCCCGCCATCACCGCGGCCAGCGGCTGCGCGCCGCCCATGCCGCCGAGCCCGGCCGTCACGACGAGGCGTCCGGCCAGGTCACCGCCGAAGTGCGCGGCGGCGACGGCGGCGAGCGTCTGGTAGGTGCCCTGGACGATGCCCTGCGACCCGATGTACTGCCAGTCCCCCGCGGTGTAGCCGCCCCAGGCGATCAGCCCGCGCCGCTCCAGCTCGTAGAAGTGCTCGCCGGTGGCCCAGCGTCCGACGAGGTTGCTGTTGGCCATGAGGACCAGCGGCGCCCGCGTCCCGGTGGGGAACACCCCGATCGGCTTGCCGGACTGGACGACGAGCGTCTCGTGCTCCTCCAGCTCCGCCAGCGCCGCGACGATCTGCTTCAGCGCGTCGTGGTCCCGGGCGGCCTTGGCCAGCCCCGCGTAGACGATCAGCTCGTCGGGCCGCTCCGCGTGCGCCAGCGTGTTCTCCAGCATGCGCAGCAGCGTCTCCTGGCGCGGACCCCGGCAGCGCGTCCCGCCTCCGGCGGCGTCGGCGATCACCATCTTGGTCCCCTTCCTTCCCGCGGCGGGGGCCGCGTGTCGCGGGGCGCGTTGCTCAGCCCGGGTGGTGCCCCGATCTCCCATCCGGCGACCCGGCGGTGCCATCGGCGACCGGCGCGGTCCGGGCCAGCGCGCCGCCCACGCCCGACTCGCGGACGTCCTCCCAGAACGACAGGCAGGCCGCCTCGATCCGCACGCCGAGGACGAGCGGCGCGACCCGCTTCTCCAGGTCGGGGACGGTGCCGAGGCGCTCCAGCGTCTCCCGGAACCCGGCGAGGCGCTCGCTGTGGTAGCCGACCTGCGCGTCGGCGAGCCGCTCCACCGTCCCCTCGTCGCCGAGCTCGCTGAAGAACAGCTTCAGCTCCGCCTCGTTGCGGACCTGGAAGACTTCGGTGCCGGGGTCGCCGAGCCACGCGCGCAGGGCGTCGCGTCCGGCGGGGGTCAGCGAGTACGTGCGGCGGCGGCGTCCCTCGGTCTCCGCCGACTCCTCCAGCAGGCCGGCTTCGGCCAGCCGCTTCGGCTCGACGTAGAGCTGGCTGTGCGGGAACGGCCAGAAGTAGCCGACCGAGCGCTCGACGGCCCGCTTGAGCTGGTAGGACGAGCTCGGCCCGCGCAGGCCGATCAGGCCGAGCACCAGGTACGAGCTGGACGAGAGGTGGATCGTCATGGATCGAACTGTACCATCCATTCTGGACGGTCATAGGGCACGCTCGTCTCCCGTTCAGCACCATCGGCGAACGCTCAGCTCAGCAGTTGCTGGCGGCCGATCCGGCGCTTCATCGGCGCCAGCGCGGCCAGGTCGATCTCGATCAGGTACGGGCCCGAACCGGCGACCGAGCGGGTGAGCGCCCGGTCGAACCCGGCGACGTCGGTGACCTTCTCGCCGCGCACGCCCATCGCCGCCGCGAGCGCGACGAAGTCGGGGGTGTGCAGGTCGACGTCGTTGCGGGCGCCGTCGAAGGTGGCGCGCTGGACGTCGCGCAGCACCCCGTACCCCTGGTCGTTGAACACGCAGACGGTCACGGGCGCGTCCGCCTGCGCGAGCGTCGACAGCTCGCCGATCGACAGCATGATCCCGCCGTCACCGTGCACGACGACCGTCCGCTCCCCGCTGCCGATCGCCGCGCCGATCCCGAGCGGCAGCCCGGGGCCGATCGCGGCGGACGCGGGATGCAGCGACGTCCGCGCCGCCAGGATCGGCAGCAGCCGGTCGCCCCAGGCGTAGGCGGGCACGGTCGAGTCGCGGACGATCACGCCCGTGCGCGGCAGCGCCCGCCGGATGACCTCGACGATCGCGCGGTGATCGGGGCCGAGCGCCTCCAGCGACGCCTCCCGCGCCTGGGCCGCGGCCTCGCGCGCACCCGGCACCCAGTCGGCGGCGGCGTCGCAGGTGGCGACGCGCTCGTCCAGCGCGCGGAGGGTCGCGCGGGCGTCGCCGTGCAGGGCGACGGCGGGCGGGTAGGTCCGGCCGAACACGCTGGTGTCGGCGTCGATGTGGACGAGCTTGTCGGTGAGGCGGAGGCGCCACGCGTCCGTCGTGTACATCTGGAACCGCGCGCCCACGGCGAGGACGACGTCGGCGCTCTCCACCTTCTCGCGCAGCGGCGGCGTCGTGACCAGCGCGCCGAGGCAGAGCGGGTGGTCCTCGGGCAGCGCGCCGCGTCCTTGGACGGACGTCACCACCGGGATCTCCAGCCGGTCGACGAGGCGGCGCAGCTCGGGCCAGGCGCCGCCGCTCAGCACGCCGCCGCCCGCCCAGATCAGCGGCCGCCGCGCCCCCGCGAGCAGGTCGGCCGCCGCGCGCAGCCGGTCCTCGGGCGGCACGGGGTGGACGTCCGGCGCGGGCCCCGAGACCGTCAGCGACTCCGGTACCGGCGCGTACTGGAGGTCGACAGGGATCTCGACGGCGGTCGGACGCGGCGCCCCGGTCCTCGCGGCGCGGCCCGCCGTGACGACCGTGTCCCCGATGTCCTCGGCGCGGCGCACCGTCCACGCCTCGCGGGTGAGCGTGCGCAGCATCGTGAGCTGCTGCTCCGCCTCGTGCAGGTAGCCCTTGGACCGGCCGTAGAAGCGGCTCTCGATCTGCCCGGTGATCAGCAGCACCGGCGAGCCCGCGAAGTGCGCCTCGAACAGCCCGCCCATCGTGTTGGCCGTGCCGGGGCCGGTCGAGGCCAGCGCGACGCCGAGCCGTCCGGTGACGCGGGCGTAGCCGTCGGCCGCGTGCACGGCGCCCTGCTCGTGCCGGACGTTCACGACCGTGATGCCGCCATGCCGCCGGATCGCGTCCAGGATCGGCAGGTTGTGGACGCTCGCCACGCCGAACACGTGCTCGACGCCGAGCGCGAGCAGCGCCTCCGCGACGAGGTCGCCGCCGTTGCGGGCGGTCATCGGGTCGCCGCCGTCGGCCGCTGGATCGCCTTGAGCTCCGTGAACTGCGCGATGCCGTGCGCGCCCAGCTCGCGCCCGTAGCCCGACTGCTTGTAGCCGCCGAACGGCGCGAGCCCGTTGAACGGCGCGCCGTTGATCTCGATGCTGCCCGCCTCGATCCGCTCGGCGACCCGCAGCGCGTGCTCCTCGTCGCGCGACCAGACCGCGCCCGCGAGCCCGTACGGGGTGCCGTTGGCGATCGCGACCGCCTCGTCCTCGCCGACGTAGGGGATCACCGCGAGAACGGGCCCGAACACCTCCTGCTGCGCGAGGACGATGCGCGGGTCGGAGACCGCGAACGCGGCGGGGCCGGTGAAGAACCCGGCGCGCGGCAGCTCCGCGTCCGGGTAGGCCCAGATCGTGCGGGCGCCGTCGACGAGCGCGCGTTCGAGGTGGTCGTTCACGCGGTGCCGCTGGTTCGCGCTGGCGAGCGGGCCGACGTCGGCGTCCGGGTCGTGCGCCGGGCCGACCCGGTATCCGGCGAACGCCGCCGCGACCAGCTCCTCGGCGTCCGGCATCGCCTCGAACGGGACGAGCAGCCGGGTCAGCGCGGTACACGTCTGCCCGGTGTTGATCGCGACCGTGCGGACGACGCGCTCCACCGCCGCCTCCAGGTCCCCGTCCGGCAGCACGATCGCGGCCGACTTGCCGCCCAGCTCCAGCGTCACCCGCTTGATGGACGCGGCGGCCAGCTCGGCCACCCGGCGGCCCGCGCGGGTCGAGCCGGTCAGCGACACCATCGACACCCCGGGATGGCGGGTCATGTACTCGCCGACGTGCAGGCCGTTTCCGAACAGCAGGTTGAGCGCGCCGGGCGGCGCGCCCGCCGCGTGCACGGCCTCCGCCAGCACGAACGCGTCCAGCGGCGTGATCTCGCTCGGCTTGAGCACGACCGGGCAGCCCGCCGCGAGCGCCGGGCCGAGCTTCGCGGCGGTTTGCAGCAGCGGGAAGTTCCAGGGCGTCATCGCGGCGACCACGCCGACCGGCTCGCGGAGCACGGTGGACCCGCCGATCCGCTCGGTGAAGTCCATCCCGCGCGCCGCCGCCGCGCTGTTGCGGAACGTTCCGATCGCGGTCCGCACCTGGTAGCCGAGGCAGTGCCTGCGCGGCATGCCCATCTCACTGGAGATCAGCTCGGCGAGCCCGCCCTCCCGCGCCGCCAGCTCGTCGGCGATCCGGTCGAGGAGGGCGGCCCGCTCCTCCGGCGGCATCGCCCGCAGGACGGGACGGGCGCGCCCGGCCGCCGCGACGGCCCGGTCCATGTCATCGGTGGACGACTCGCGGACGGTGGCGACGCACTGCCCGGTCGAGGGGTCGATGACCGCGATGACGTCGTCGCCATTGTTCTCGACCCATTGCCCGTCGATGTAGGTGTCCGCACGATGGTCCATGACGCTCCGCTCACCAGGTCCTGGGCGATTGGTCTCGAAGCCTAGGATCAAACGGCGAAGACCTGTTCGGGCCGGGCCACCAAAGAAATCCGGCGGTCATTATGTGAGCGGCACAGGGTGGGCGGCACAGGGGCCCGGCCCGAGCGCCCGCCGATCAGGCGAACAACCGCGCGCGCAGATCCGTCCGCGCCTCTTCCCGGTCGCGCCGCATCTGGATCGCGTCAAAGGCCATCAACGCCACGTTGAGATCGCCGATGTCGGTGATCCGGCGCATATCGCGTCCGGTGAGCGTGGCGATCTGCCGGAGCCGGTAGGCGACCGTGTTCGGATGCACGACGAGTTCCTCGGCGGTGCGCTGCAACGCCATATCGCAGGCGATATAGACGCGCAGCGTGTCGAGCAGGTGCGGTTTCTCGACGAGCTGCCCGATCCGGGTCTCGATGAGCCGCTTGGACACCCACCGGTTGTGCGCGAGCAGCACTTCGAGGATCACGTCGGTGCACTGGGTGACCTGGCCGCGCTGGTCCCGGTAGATGCTGATCTCCAGGGCCGACAGCGCCTGCCGGCAGCTGTGCCCGGCGGCCGACAGCGACTGGCCCGGCTCGCCCGCCGAGACGAACAGCGCCCTGCCCGGCTCGCCGTCCAGCATGGTCGTGAGTAGGTCGACCAGGCCGGGGCCCGCCCGGTCGATCGGCACGAGCGCCAGCAGCAGCCCGCGCCGCTCGCGCAGCAGGATCTCCCGGCGCGGGTCGTGCCGCCACAGCACCTCCATGATCCGCCGCCGGGCCCGCACCCACTGCTGCGAGGTCGGCGCCGGGTCGTGGTAGGCGGCGACCGCGCGGAACCGCTGGTGCGGGTTGATGTTGAGCATCCTGGCCTGGTCGTTCACCGTGCTCGCGTCGACCACGGGCCCGGCGATCAGGCAGCTGAGCAGGTCGGTGCTGACCCGCGCCTGCCAGCCGGCCAGCTCGTTGTAGGTGGCGGTGAACGACTCCAGCTCCCGCGTGCACAGGACGTCGAACAGCTCGGCGAGCTTGCCGAGCACGACGCGGACCTCGTCCATCCCGCCGGTGGCGTGCGCGAGGACGTGGTCGGTGACGACCCGCTCCAGCAGCCGCAGCCACTCGACGGCCTCGGCGACCGGCTTGCCTTGCAGGGCGATGCGGGCGCCGCGCGCGGACGGCGGCCCGGTCGCGGGCATCCCGTCGGGTGAGGCTCCGCCCGACGGCGGACGGTCGACCAGCCCGTTCGCGCACAGGTCGATCACGTGGACCGCCATCTCGAACGCCTCGACGGGCGCCTGGCGGTCGACCGAACCGGAGTCGGTCGTGGTCACGTACTGGCGGACGAACTCGTTCGCGAGAGCCGTCGACGCCGAACTCAACTCGCGCGACACCGCCGTCATGTGATCGGCGGTGGCGGGCGACGTGCCGGATGGTGCCATGATCACCCTCCCAGGACCGGGCCCGCAAGATCGGCAGCGCCTCGAAGACCCGGGTCGTGGTGGTCTAACACGCTATGTCGTCCCACGTCAACGGCCTATGGGCACGGCGCGGGCCCTCACCGGCGCCCTTCCGCCCCGTGAACACGCCTGTGGACTGTGTCACCGGCACAGGGGCCCTGAGCGACTTTTGTGAGCGCGACCTCATGACATCGGGCGGCCGTGAACGTTGACTGTGTCGACATGCGGCGCGGACCGGCGCCACCGGTCCCCAGCGGAACCGCGTGTCGCCCGTTCCGGGTGCACGCAGGAACGGAGGGACGGTGAGATCATGACGGCGCGCACCACCATTACGAGGCCGCCCCCTGGCGGTGGCGTTTCCCCGGGACGGGTCGCGCCGAGAGCGCGCGGCAGGCGTCCGACCTTCGTCACGATGGCGCTCGGCCTGCCGGTCGCCTTCATGGCGATCGTGTACGCCTATCCGGTCGGCAAGATGCTGGCGAAAAGCGTCACCGAGCCGAAGGCGGGATTCGGGAACTTCACCGAGGCGGCGACCGACGGCGCGATCTGGGACGTCCTCTGGGTGACCGTTCGGCTGTCACTCGAAGTGGCGGTGCTGACCGTCGTCCTCGGGTTTCCGGTGGCCTATTTCCTGGCCCGCACGTCCGCCCGTAAAGCGCGTTTCCTCTCCCTTCTCGTGGTCATTCCGTTCTGGACGAGCATCCTCGTCCGCTCGTTCGCCTGGATCGTCCTGCTCGGCGACAACGGGCTGGTGACCACGGTGCTCGACCCGCTCACCGGGGACTCGAAGGGCCTGCTCTACAGCGAGAGCGCGGTGGTCATCGCCATGACCCACATCCTGCTCCCGTTCCCGATCCTGATCATCAAGGGCACGCTCGACCAGATCGACGCGTCGCTGCCGCGCGCGGCGCGGTCGCTCGGCGCGGGCCCGGTACGGGCGTTCGTCCAGGTGTACCTGCCGCTGGCGGTCCCGGCGATCGTGAGCAGCGGCATGCTCGTGTTCGTCATCGGGCTCGGCTTCTACGTCACGCCCGCGCTGGTCGGCGGCCCGAAGCAGAGCACGATCGCCGTGGTGATCGCGCAGAACGTCCAGGTGAACTTCGACTGGGGGATGGCCGCGACGCTCGCGACCATGCTGCTGGTGCTGGCGACCGCGCTGACGCTGGTCGTGCGCCGCCTCACGAAGGTGAAGGGGCTGGTGTCCCTGTGAGCGCGATCGAGGCGCCGACCGTCCCGGCACGGGTGAAGCCGCCGGCACGGCGACGGAAGCGGCTGCCCGCGACGCCGGTCGAGCACGTGCTGCACTGGTCGCTGCTGGGCGTGGTCACGCTGGTGTTCGCGTTCCTGGTGATCCCGATCGTGATCGTCGTGCTGGAGTCCTTCAACAGCGCCGACTACCTGTCGTTCCCGCTGGAGGGCTGGTCGCTGCACCACTACCGGCGGTTCTTCGCCGACTCGGCGTGGGTGGACGCGACGCTGCTGTCCGCGCGGATCGCGCTGCTGGCGGCGGCGATCGCCACCGTGGTCGGCACGATCGCGGCCTGGGGCCTCGCCCGCAGCGCCAGCCGGGGCAAGGGCGTGGTGTTCGCGCTGCTGTACTCGCCGCTGGTGATCCCCATCATCGTGCTCGCGATGAGCTACTACTTCACGTTCGCCGACTACAAGCTGATCGGCCAGTGGCAGATGGTCGCGGTCGCGTACTCGGTGATGGGCATCCCCTACGTCCTCGTGTCGGTGTCGAGCGCGCTCCAGCAGTTCGACCCCGAGCTGGAGAACGCGGCGCGCACGCTCGGCGCCGGCATGACCCGGACGCTGCTGCGGATCACGCTGCCGTCGCTGACCTCGGCGATCTCGGCGGGCGCGCTGTTCGCGTTCGTGATCGCCTTCGACGAGGCCGTGATCATCCTGTTCGTGGCCGGCAACGACTCGGTCACGCTCGCGCGCAAGCTGTGGGACAGCGTGCGCTACGACCTGACCCCCACGCTCGCGGTCGCCGGAACGATCCTCATCGCCGTCTGCGTCGGGCTGTTCTGCCTCTCCGAGCTGATCAAGACCATCCGCGAGCGGCGGGAGCGCCGATGACCGAGCAGGGACGCGCCGGGCGCGGCGCGCAGATGACCGACGAGCGGCCCGCCGGGACCGGCGCGGCGAGGGCGGCCGGGCAGGTCGTGTTCGACGGCGTCCACAAGTGGTACGGGGACGCGCCCGCCGTGCACGACTTCAGCCTCGCGATCGGCAAGGGCGAGTTCGTGACGCTGCTCGGGCCGAGCGGCTCGGGCAAGACCACGAGCCTGCGCATCCTCGCGGGCCTGGAGGCGGCGACCGCCGGGGAGGTCTACCTCGCGGGACGCGCGGTCACCGACGAGGTCCCCGAGAAGCGCAACATCGGGCTCGTGTTCCAGAACTACGCGCTGTTCCCGCACATGACCGTCGCGCAGAACATCGCGTTCCCGCTGCGGATGCGGCGGATGAAGAAGGCCGAGGCGCAGGGGCACGTCGACCGCGTCCTGACGATGACGCAGCTCACGCCGTACCGCGACCGCTACCCGCGCCAGCTTTCGGGCGGCCAGCAGCAGCGGGTGGCGCTCGCGCGGGCGTTCGTGTTCGACCCGAGCGTCCTGCTGATGGACGAGCCGCTCGGCGCCCTCGACCGCAACCTGCGCGACCACATGCGGCTGGAGCTGAAGTCGCTCCAGCGGCGGATCGGGGCGACCGTCCTGTACGTCACCCACGACCAGGACGAGGCGCTGGCGCTGTCCGACCGGATCGGCGTCATGCACCAGGGCGTCCTCCAGCAGACCGCGCCGCCGGACGAGCTCTACGAGAAGCCCGTCAACTCGTTCGTCGCGAAGTTCCTCGGCCACTCGATCTGCCTGCCCGCGACCCGGGTGGAGCGGGGCGCGCACACGGTCGTGGAGGTGGAGGGGATCGCGGGCCGCGTCCTCGTCGACTCCGAGAACGACTGCTCGGCGGAGACGGGCGGCGAGTTCATGATCCGTCCCGAGCGGATCCGGATCGGTGCCGACAAGCCCGACACGGCCGAGCGCAACGCGGTCGCCTGCACGGTCGCGGCGCACGTGTACCTCGGCCCGCAGATCGAGGTGCACCTGCGCACCGAGCAGGGCGCGGAGATGCAGGTCGTCGTGCCGTCGGCGGCCAAGGCCGAGTACACGACCGGCTCGGCGCACTGGCTGAGCTGGACGGCGCGCGACTGCCGCTTCCTCGCCCGCGTCAACTGATCCACCCGGCCGGGCGACCGGCGTTCGAGAAGACACTCCCCCGCCGCGACCTCTGTTCGAGCATGCCGTGATCCGCATCGGAAAGGCGAAGTGATGGAAGTCCCAGCACTCGAGTGCTGCACCTGGCATATGGACGGCGATGTCGGTGTGCTGACGCTGAACCGTCCGGAACGGCTCAACGCGATCGCCAACACCGACATCGACGAGCTGGACCGCGTGATCATGCGGGCGGGCAAGGACCCCGCCGTCCGCGCGCTGGTGATCACGGGGGCGGGGCGCGGCTTCTGCTCGGGCGCGGACGTCAAGGAGTGGGCGGCGCGGTCCGACGCGGATGAGGAGTCCTGGCCAGCGAAGATGCACCGGACGATCGCGCGCCTGTACTGGCTGCCGAAGCCGGTCGTCGCGGCGGTGAACGGCGTCGCGGCCGGGTCGGGCTTCGACCTCGCGCTGACCGCCGACATGCGGTTCGGCTCGACCGCCGCCCGGTTCGGCCAGGTCTACGCGCAGCGCGGCATCTGCCCCGACGCGGGCGGCTCCTACCTGCTGCCCCGGCTCGTCGGCGAGACCCGCGCCGCCGAGCTGATCTACACCGGCCGGATCATCGACGCGGACGAGGCGCTGCGCATCGGCGTCGTCAGCGAGGTCGTGCCGCCGGAGAAGCTGATGGAGCGGGCGCTGGAACAGGCGCGGATCTTCGCGTCCGGGCCGACGGTGGCGATCGGCGAGGCCAAGCAGAACATCCGGCTCGGGCACACGATCGGGATCGAGGAGGCGCTGCGCAACGAGGCCCGGGGCGCGCGCATCTGCGTGCACACCGAGGACAAGGCCGAGGGCCTCCAGGCGGCGATCGAGAAGCGCCGCCCGGTCTTCGTGGGGCGCTGATGACAATCGAGCACGCGGTCAGGCACCGGCTCGACCGGCTGTTCCGTCCCGCGAGCGTCGCGGTCGTCGGCGCCTCGCCGAAGGGCGGCTACGGGCTGCGGACGCTGCGGAACACGCGCGGCGCCGGGTTCACCGGGCGGCTGTACGCGGTCCATCCGTCCCATGCGGAGGTGGACGGGGTGCGCGCCTACCGTTCGCTCCGCGACCTGCCCGAGGTGCCGGACGCGGTGGCCGCCGCGATCCCGGCGGCGGGCGTCCCGGCGCTGGCGGCGGAGGCGGCCGACCTCGGCGCGGGCTCCATGGTCGTGTTCGGCGCCGGGTTCGCCGAGCGGGACGAGGCGGGCCGCCGCCTGCAACGCGACCTGGTCGCCGCCGCCGACGGACGGCTCCCGCTGATCGGGCCGAACTGCCTGGGCGTCGCGAGCTTCCGGGGCCGCGCCGCGCTCTGGGGCATCGAACTGCCGCTGCTGCACGCGGACGCCGACGGCGTCGTCGCGCTCGCCGCGCAGAGCGGCAACATGGCGCTGACCACGATGCTGTCGGGACGGCTCCCGTCGGTCGCCTACGGGGTGTCGGCGGGCAACCAGGCCGTCCTCGACCTCGCGGACTGCCTGGAGTACTTCCTCACCGACCCCGGCGTCCGCGTCGTCTGCCTGGTGATGGAGGGGCTGGCCGACCTGGCGCGGTTCCGCGTCCTGGCCGAGCGGGCCGCCGCGCGCGACGTCGCGGTGATCGTGCTGAAGGTCGGGCGGTCGGCGGTGGGCGAGGCCGCGACGGTCGCGCACACCGGCACGCTCGCCGGACGGGACGCCTCCTACGACGCGCTGTTCCGGCAGACCGGCGTGCACCGGGTCGACGACCTGGACGAGATGATCGCGCTCAGCGCACTGCTGGCCGCGCCGCGCCGCCCGCGCGGCGGGACCGTCGGCGTCTACGCCAGCTCCGGCGGCGAGTGCGGGCTGGTCGCCGACCTCGCCGACGCGACCGGCGTCGCGCTCGCCGGCCTCGACACGGTCGCGCGCGACCGGCTGGCCGCCGCGCTGCCGCCCTACATGCCGGTGCGCAACCCGCTCGACCTCGGCGCCAACGCGTGGGGCGACCAGGCCATGTACCGGACGGCCGCGCTCGCCATGGGCAATTCGCCGGACGTGGACGTCGTCGCTTTCGTGGGCGACGCCCCCACCCACTCCGAGCCGCTGGACGAGATCGGCTGGCCGGAGATGGTCGGCGGCGCGGGCGAGGCGGCGGCGGAGCTGGACGTGCCGGTCGTGCTGATGACGACGACCACCGACGTCACGTCCGGGCTGATCGCGCTGGCGCGGCGGCACGGTGTGCCGCTGCTCGCGGGGGCGCGTCCGGCGCTACGGGCGATCGCGCTGGCGGGGACGCCGCGTCCGGCCATTCCCCGCGTGGACGAGCCGCCCGCCGACCCCGAAAGGAGGCGCCGCGCCACCGCACTCCTAAGCGGGCCTCTGTCGGAGTCGCAGGCCAAGGAGCTGCTGAGGCTCTACGGGATCGAGTCGCCGCCCGGCGAGGTCGCCAACGACACCGACACCGCAGCCGCGATCGCCGACCGCATCGGCTACCCCGTCGTGTGCAAGCTCCACGCGCCCGGCATCGCCCACAAGTCCGACATCGGCGGCGTCGAGGTCGGGCTGCGCGACGAGGACGCGTTGCGCGAGGCGTTCGCCCGGATGACACGGCACGCCCCCAGCGTGCTCGTCGAGCGGATGGCGGGCCCCGGCACCGAACTGATCGTCGGCGGGCGCAACGACGCCGCCGGTTCCCTCGTCGTCCTCGGCGCAGGCGGCGTGCTCACCGAACTGATCGGCGACTCCGTGGGCCTGCTCTGGCCGTTCACCCGCGACGACGTCCTCGACGCGGTGGACCGGCTGCGGATCGGCGCGCTCCTGCGCGGCTACCGGGGCGCGCCCCCCGCCGACCTCGGCGCGCTCGCGGACGCGGCGACCGCCGTGGGCCGCCTGCTCGCCGAGCTGCCCGAGGTCGCCGAGCTCGACGTCAACCCACTGCTGGCCGGGCCGGACGGCTGTCTCGCGCTCGACGCGCTGGTCGTCCGCCGCCCGGTGGAGAAAGGAGGGCGGAACTGATGGACTTCGCGATTCCCGACCACCTCGTGGAGTTCCGCGAGGCCGTCCGCAGGTTCACCGAGACCGAGCTGATCCCCCACGAGGACTACGTGGAGGAGCACGACGGGCTGCCCGAGGAGGTCGAGCACCGCATCCGGGAACGCGCCGTCGCGATGGGCCTGAACTCGATGGGCATGCCCGAGGAGGTCGGCGGCGGCGGGCTGGACGTGCTTAGCCAGGTCCTGGTCACCGAGGAGCTGTTCCGCGCGCTCGGCGGCCTCGCCGAGGTCGTCCCGACGACACCGGGCATCCTGCTCGCCTGCGAGGGCGAGCAGCGCGAGCGGTTCCTGCTGCCGTGCGTGCGTGGCGACATCCAGTGGTGCTTCGCGCTGACCGAGCCCGACACCGGGTCGGACGCGGCGGGCATCAGCACCCGCGCGCAGCTCCGCGACGGCTCCTGGGTGATCAACGGGCGCAAGCGCTTCATCAGCCACGGCGACTCGGCCGACTTCGCGATCGTCTTCGCGCTCACCCACCCCGACCGCGAGCAGGACCGGATCACCGCGTTCCTCGTCGAGAAGGGCACGCCCGGGTTCAGCGTCGGGCAGCTCCACAAGACGATGGGGCACCGCGGCTACCGGCAGGCGGAGCTGGTCTTCGACGACTGCGCCGTCCCGGAGAGGAACGTGCTCGGCGAGCCGGGACGCGGTTTCGGCATCGCGCACGGCGGGCTCAGCAGCGGACGGATCATGACCGCCGCGCGCTGCCTCGGCCCGATGGCCCGGCTCATCGACGACGGCGTCGAGTGGGCCAAGCAGCGGGTGCAGTTCGGCAAGCCCATCGCCGACTACCAGGCGATCCAGTTCATGCTCGCCGACTGCGCCACCGACCTGCACGCCGCCCGGCTGATGACCTACAACGCCGCGTGGGCGGCCGACCAGGGCGAGGCGCCCAAGATCGTCCATGCCCGGGCGTCGGCGGCCAAGCTGTTCGCGAGCGAGGCGCTCGGCCGGGTCGCCGACCGCGTCCTCCAGATCTTCGGCGGCACCGGCTACATGAACGAGACCTACGTCGAGCGCGCCTACCGCAACGCGCGGATCGAGCGGATCTGGGAGGGCACCTCCGAGATCCAGCGCATCATCCTCGCCCGGCAGCTCCTGAAACGCGGCATGTTCTGAACCCCGTCCCGCCCGCCCACTCACCACGAGGTCACACCCGCCGCCCACCCCACGAAGGATCAGCCATGAAGATCACCGGCAACTCCCCCTCGCTCTCGCGCCGCGGCGTCCTGAAGGGCGGCGCGCTGCTGGCGGGCAGCCTCGCGGCGGCGCCCGTGCTCGGCGCCTGCGGCGGCTCCGGCGGCGGGGGCGGCAAGCGCGTCGTGGTCGCCGACTGGGGCGGCGCGCTCGTCGAGGCCGAGAAGAAATACATCTTCGAGCCGTTCAGCAAGGAGACCGGCATCGAGGTCGTCGTCTCCGGCCCGCCGACCGGCGCCAAGATCAAGGGAATGGTCGACACCGGCAACATCGAGTGGGACCTCATCGCGGGCGGGCCCGGCACCGTCCTGCCGATCGGGCGCGAGTACTTCGAGGCGCTGCCCGACAACCTGCTCAACATCCCCGGCATCGACCCGTCCTACGTCGACAAGAACTGGGTCACCTACTACCTGTTCTCGGTCGTGCTGGGCTGGAACACCTCCGTGATCGGGGCCGGTAAGCGGCTGACCGGCTGGCGTGACTTCTGGGACACCCAGAAGTTCCCCGGACGCAGGTCGCTGCGCGGCGCCGACAACGGCGTCCCGCCGGACATGGAGTTCGCGGTGCTCGGCGACGGCGTCGACCCGAGGGCGGTGTACCCAATTGACGTCGACCGCGCGTTCCGCAGCCTCGACCGGATCAAGGGCCAGGTGCCGCAGTGGTGGGTGTCGGGCGCCCAGCCGGGCCAGATGCTCGTCAGCAAGCAGGTCGGCGCCACGAGCATCTTCTCCGGACGGGTCGGCGAGCTGAAGGCCAAGGGCGCGCCGCTCGACTTCACCTACAACGGCGGCATGTTCGAGCTGGCGAGCTGGTCGGTGCCCAAGGGCGCGCCGAACAAGGAGAACGCCTTCAAGCTCATCGAGTACTCCGTCCGGCCGCAGGTGCAGGCGACGATCTGGAGCAAGTATCCGAACGGCCCCGCGAACTCCAAGGCGCTCGCGCTGATGGACAAGGAGTTCGCCAAGACGCTCCCCTCCCACCCGGCGAACCTGGAGGTCCAGTTCCTCCAGAACAGCGAGTGGTGGGGGAAGAACCGCGACGCCGTCCTGAAGCGGTTCCAGCAGTTCGCGAAGTCCTGAGGAGAATTTGTGGAATCACTGGCAGGCCGTGCCTACCTCGTCACCGGGGGCGGCAGCGGCATCGGCGCGGCCACCGCGCTCCACCTCGCCCGGCTCGGCGCGTCCGTGACCGTGCTCGGGCGCCGGAAGGAGCCGCTGGAGACGGTCGCCGCCGAGGTGGAGCGCCGGGGCGGGCACGCCCTGGCGTTCCCCGCCGACGTCCGCGACCCGGAAGCCGTACAAGCGGGCCTGGACGCGAGCCTCGACCGGTTCGGAGGGGTCGACGGCCTCGTCAACAACGCCGCCGGGAACTTCGTCACGCCCGCCGAGCGCCTCTCCCCGAACGGCTGGCGCGCGGTCGTCGACATCGTCCTCAACGGCACCTGGAACTGCACCTCGGCGGTGGCCCGCGCGATGATCGACGCGGGCACCCCCGGCTCCATCGTCAGCGTGATCGCGACCTACGCCTGGACGGGCCACCCCGGCACCGTGCACAGCGCCGCCGCCAAGGCGGGCGTCGTCTCGATGACGCGGACGCTCGCCGTCGAGTGGGCCCGGCACGGCATCCGCCTGAACTGCATCGCCCCCGGCCCCACCGAGACCGACGGCGCGGGCGGCGCGCTATGGGCGACCCCGGAGGACCGCGCACGCGTCCTGGCGTCGGTACCCCTGAACCGCTTCGCGGGCCCGCCCGAGATCGGCGACCTCACCGGCTTCCTGCTCAGCGACCGCGCGTCCTACATCACCGGCGAGACCCTCACCGCCGACGGCGGCCAGTGGCTGGGCAAACAGATCTACGGCCCGCCCCTCACCGAGACCACGACCAACGGAGGAGGCGCTCCCGCCGCTGGAACGCGACACTGAACGTCCTACCGGCCGGCCTCCACCCCCCTCCCGAGCACCGTGCACGGAAGGGACGGCCGGCCGGTAGGCACATACCTCCGCGTTCCTGACGGCGAGCGGACGTCCCGCGTCCCCAGTAAGGCGAGCTCCCGGTCGATCATCACTCGCGCGTTGGAGGCGACGGGACTGTCTCCCCAGCTGCCTAGGCAATGGGTTTTTCGTGGGAGAGACTTGCCACGGTGCCCACGAGGTTGGAGGTGGGCTAGGCGCATGGATTCTGCGATCTTGATACTTGACCCGGAGTGAACACTTGACAGGCACGATCTAGAACCACCGAACAAGGAGGGTAACGGCGCGATGGGTAACCACAACGACCCGAGCAAAAATGGCCAGGAGAAGGGGCGACCGATCCCACCACCAGAGAAGCCGAATCCTGACGGAGGCGGGAAGCACGAGAAGGGGAAGTGAACCAGGCGGAACGCCTTAACCGAGCGATGATCCGAGAGATTGAGGAACTCGGAGATATCGGCCCGTGGCGTGACGCACTTCTGGCTGTTCCCCGGCATCTGTTCATTCCGGACGTCGCTTACGTGTCGCCCGACGACGATGATAGCTACATCATCGACAGGAGAGCGGACCCCGAAAAGTGGTTGCGTTCCGCATACATGGACGTGGCAATCATCACTCAGATAAATGACGGTGAATACCCCATAACGGACGCCGGGAAAGACGGCGCTAGGTTCACATCGTCGGCATCCGCGCCGTCGACCGTCATCGCGTTCCTATCGCTTCTAGGTGCGAGCAAAGGGCACAATGTCCTCGAAATCGGCACTGGAACAGGCTGGACGGCGGCGCTGCTAAGCGCCGTCGTCGGGGACCGAAACGTCACTTCGATCGAAATCGACAAAGAGATCGGAATTCAGGCCGCACAGCACCTGCGGTCCGCTGGTTACGCACCACATCTCGTGACCGGCGACGGCGTGGACGGATTCCCCGGTAAAGCTCCCTTCGACCGGATACATATCACCTGCGGGATCGATGAAATTCCGCCGCAATGGATCGATCAAACAAAGACAGGCGGAATCCTCGTCGCGCCCTACCGGCGGGAACTTGTGAGCCTTGTGGTTCACGAGGACGGCGAGGCCACTGTGAAGCGCTACGGCCGTGCTCGGTTCATGATGCTCCGTTCCCCAAGGGATGAGCCCCCAGGCGGGCAGTGACATAGCCGTTCCTGCCGTCCCCATGACGGCCCCACTCGGGTGGGACCGCCTTGGCCACGTCGTGAACGAGTTCCCGTGCGGAGACGGGCAGGTCATTCCAGTCGCTTCGCCTCATGTGTCCCTACCTCTTGGTGACGCGGCCCTGGCAAACGTCCGTACAACAGCTCGTGCCCGTTCCCCAGAAATGATCGTCCAACGGCCACCCGTAGTGGCGCATCGCTCGGACGGTGATGGCGACCGACCGGCCACCGGTGATGGACGAGTTGGTGACCGGCTGGTGATCGATGAACCGGCCTCCGGTCAGCTTCTCGCAGAATTCCCGGTAGTCCTCGGTCAGGTCCAGGAAGGCGTGCAGCGCGTCGTCGATCTCCTTACTCGGCGTGAGGTGGTTGAACTCCGCCTCGTCCTGCACGATGCCCTCGGGCGGGTCGGCCGGGTCGTACTCGGCGGCCGTCGCGAGGAAGCACATCATCTGCTCCACCATCGCCTCGGCGTAGAAGCGAGCGACGTACACGTACTCGTTCCGGAGGCGCTCCACGAGCCGGTCGAACAGGTCGGGGGAGACCAACTCCCTGGGGTTGCGAGGTGGGGCCTGGATTGTGAGCGTCATGCGGTTTCTCCGTTCTCCTTGATGGCCATTCGGCCTTCCTTATGCCTCACGGCGTGTGATGTCTCGCGCGAGTAGTTCGCGTACAGCCTTTTCGGGATAGCGGCGGTGGCCGCCCAGGGTCCAGACGTGGGGGATCAATCCGCGCTGGGCCCACCGGTTGACGGTCTTGGCGTCCACGCGAAACATGACGGCGACCTCCGCAGGTGTGAGCAGCGCATCAATTTCCGTTGTCTTTTGTGGCATGGTCGGGGGTTCTCCGGTTGAAGGTCTTGGGGAACTCAGGGAAGGGAAAGCCGCCGGACGGAGGAGATGCGCAGCACTGCCCACACCGTCTTCCCGCCACGCTCTTTTCTCATACCGTGGTCCCGGGAGAGTTCCTCCACGATGGCCAAGCCCCAGCCGTGCGGGTCGGGCGCGTCGTCGGGAACCGGTCCGGCGGGCATCGTCAGATCAGGCACGCCCTTCTTAGGCTCGCCCTTGGAGCGATCGTGTACCTCGATATGGAAGCCGTCCCGTCCGACGAACATCCGTAGTGTGATCGGCTTGTGGGTCGCCTTGATCGAGTTGGTGACGAGTTCGACGGCCACGAGTACCGCGTCCTCGGTCGTCTCCACGCCGATGTTGTAGGTGCTCGCCGCAGCCCGCACCAAGCACCGGACGCTCGGAATCACACTCGGCGTACTGGCCAGCTTGTGCCGCACCGCCAGGGGCGAGAATCGCGTGTCGTCCAGAGTCGTGGTCACCGACCTCTCCTTGAACAAAGGCTGGAGCAAAACGGCCATGCGTATCTTGACCCCAGAACAGTCCACATTCCGACATTCCCCGACAGGTCGGGCTCCTTGATCAGCGAAACGGCGGGGTCCGTCGAGCTGATGAATGAAAGAAACCACTCCACAGGACGCGAGTTCTAGTTCAAAATGGCGGATGTAGAAGGACGCGAGCGGATGTCAGCGGACATCGTCCAGGTGAGACATCGGACGGAGGCGTGCCGGTGAGCGATGATGGACAGGTGGAGCTGGCCAACGAGATACGGCTTCTCCTGGAGCGGAAGATCTGGTCCCAGGATCACCTGGCGAGAGAGATGCGGGATGCCGCGACCCCCAAGGAGCGCGCACAACTACCCTCCATCGACTCGATCGCTCGCCGGATACGGGCGCACCAGAGTGGCGCGCCCGTGGGACGGGTCTACGCGGAGTTGTACCGGCGCCTCTTCGCCCGGTACTCAGAGGTCTTCGATCCCGTACCGGCCACGGGCCCAGAGGAACTCGTAGATCCCCTATTACTCGCCTGGACTGTAGGAAGGCTGGGTCAGCGCGTGGACAGAAGATCGTTGTTCCAACTCGCCGCCATCGCGGCGGCGGGATCCAGCGCCCTTGAGCCCGGCGAGCGCCTTCTTCGAGCGCTCACCGGAACCCATCGTCCGGACATCGAGACCGTCCGACATCTGGAAGCTCGAACCCGTGGCTTCCACAGGATCGAGGAGCATCTCCCCGCCAAGCGGCTGTATCCGGCTCTGCTGACCCACATCAACGAGATCAGCTCACTCCTGGAGGCCAATCGCGACGAGGAGTTGCGTCATCGCCTCGCGATGGCGGCAGCGGAGTCGGCCGTCCTGGCCGCATGGTTCGCTTGGGAACTGGGAGATCCGCACCGAGCGGGAGAGCAGGCTCATCTTGTCGGAGTCGCCGCGAAGCAGGCCGGGGATGCCGCTTCCGCGGCCTGCATGACCGGCTATCAGACCTACATGACCGGCGGGGACCACGCTGTGGGGGTCCAACTGGCCTCAAGCGCCCTGGAACGGCTGGGGGATGCCGATGCGGCGACGAGAGCGTGGCTTCTCGCTCGGAAGGGCGAGGAATCCGCTCTCCTCGGGGACCGTAGGACCGCCCTGGAGTCCATCAGGGAGGCCGAAGACGTCTACGCAGGGGCCGACCACAACGCACGACCGTGGACCTGCTTCCTTGACCAGGCTCGATTCGCCTCCATGTGCCTTTCGGTCTACTCCAGAGTGCGCGAAGAAGATCGGGCCGTGGACGCCAGTGGCCGGGTCACGGCCTTCATGGGACCCGGCGTCGAGACCAAAAAGCTCTGTGTGGTCCAGGCGGACCTGGCACTGTCCTTTTTCCGTCTCGGAGACGTCTCCGAAGCCGTGAACTGCGCGCGCTCGTCGCTGGAGGCGACCACCGCCATGGCGGCCCCACTCGGGTGGGACCGCCTCGACCACGTCGTGGACGAGTTCTCCGCCAGCACGGCGCAGGCCGCGAACCGGTTCCGCGAGGAGTACTCGGCTAGCCGTCCGAAGACGGAGCCGCCGTCTCTTCTTTGATCCAGGTCAGGTACTCGCCCAAGCCCCCGACGATCGGCACGGCCACGATTTCGGGGGTGTCGTACGAATGGTTGGCCTTGACGCTGGCGATCAGTGCGTCAAGACGCTCGTCGGTCGTCTTCATGGCGATGAAGAACTCTTCGTCCTTCTCCAGCTTTCCCTGCCACCAGTAGGTGGACGTGATCGGCCCGCTGATCTGGGCACAGGCAGCGAGCCGTTCATTGACCGCGGCCTGGACGACCTTCTCTGCCTCGTCCCGGCTGCCCGCCGTGACGTGCACTTCAAGGTTCTGAGCCATGTTCGAACCCTAACCCTGTCCCAGCCGGGCCTCGTCCGGTTGCGGCGTTAACTCTGGGGGGCGGTGGTGGGGAAGCCGGGGAGGCCGGGTTCGGGTTGGACGCCTACGGTCTTCAGCATGACGGCGACTGCCCAGTAGCGGCCTACGACGGCGATCAGGTCGATGAGCTGGGCGGTGTCGTAGCGGCGGGAGAGCGCCTGCCAGGTGTCGTCGGAGAGGCGGCCGTCGTCGTGGAGTTCGTCCACTGCTTGTAGGAGGAGCTTCTGGAACGCCGTCCAGCCTTCGGCGTCGGGGCCGTGGGGGACGCGTTCGATCTCCGCGTCGGTGAGGCCGGCGGCGCGGCCCATGCGGGTGTGCTGGCCGAAGGCGTACTCCGAGCCGCGTCGCCAGACGATCCGCAGGATCG
Organism: Actinomadura terrae; assembly: GCF_022751215.1. GTDB lineage: Bacteria > Actinomycetota > Actinomycetes > Streptosporangiales > Streptosporangiaceae > Spirillospora > Spirillospora terrae. The sequence goes on from NZ_JAICDG010000005.1 coordinate 556,172, forward strand.
CCAGCTCGCGGTCGCGGCCGGGCAGCGACGAGGCGTTCAGCAGGTACTCCTGGAGCGGGCGCTGCGCCTTCATCAGGCCCGGGTTGTGCGCCCATGTCCGGCCGACGTGCATGTTTCCGGTGAACGCGGCGTCGCCGAACAGTTCGCGTTCGAGCGCCTGGTACTGCTCGACGGGGAGCGGGGCGATGCGGGGTTCTTTCACGAGAGTGTCCCAAGGTCGTTTCGGACGGCGGTGCGCAGGGCGCCCGCCGGGTCGCGGTCAAGGTCGACGGCGGTGGGGATCGGGAAGTGCGGCGCGAGGATCGTCGCGTTCCGGTCGGCGGCGAGCGCGGTGATCCGCTCGCGGCTGCGGAGCGACTGGACCGGGTCGTGGTCGACCCTCGGCAGCCAGCAGTGGTGTTCCAGGTGGACGGGGTGATGCGCGAGGTCGCCGACCAGCAGCGCGGTCTCGCCCGCGGAGGCCACCATCACCGACACATGGCCTGGGGTGTGGCCAGGTGTGGGGAGGATGGTCATCTCGTCGGAGAGCGGCAGCTCACCGGTGAACGCGTGCAGGCGTCCGGCGCCGGTGACCGCGCGCAGGCGGGGGCGCGCCTTGGTCGCGAACTCGCGGTTCACCGGGATCTCGTCGACCTCGTCGCTCGTCCAGTAGTCGACCTCGCGCTCGTGGACGTAGACGGTCGCGTTCGGGAACGTCAGCGTGTTCGCGTCGTCCTTCACCAGCCAGCCGCAGTGGTCGGCGTGCAGGTGCGTCTGGACGATCCGGTCGACGTCGCCGGGCTCCACCCCGAGCTTCGCCAGCGTCGCGGGCAGCTCGCCCGCGCCCGCCATCCCCGGGATCTCGCCCGCGCGGTGGCCCCAGCCGGTGTCGACCAATGTCACATGGCCGTCGCCGGTGACGAGGAAACCGCCGAAGGTCACGGTGAACGGCGTGTCGGGGTCGGAGACGCCCACGGCGGGCATCCACTCCGCCGGATCGACGCCGTGGAACCAGTACCGGCTCGACCGCTGCGCGACCCCGTCACTGATGTGCGTCACCCGCATGCGGCCGACATCGAGCGTCGCCGAGACCACGTCCCACCACCCCTATCCCATCCGCTGATATTTGACCCGCCATCGCACTCGGCGTTCTTCCCACGCGCGGGGGCCCGGTGTGAGGGCGACACCCGTCGGGGGTGGGGGCGCCTTCGCCTCTTCCGCCTCGTAGACCGCGTTGTAGGCGGGGCAGCCGGGCGCGGGATGGCTGAACTCGTGCCAGAGCTGGAAGCGGCTCCCCCGGTCGTAGCCGAAGTTGGCGACGACCTCCGGGAGGTGCGTTTGTGTGTAGAAGTCGTCGAACTCCGCGACCTCGGCGGGCGAGGCATCGGCGGCCGGGTCCATGCCGATCATGGCGATGCGGCCGGGTGTGAGGTCGGTCACGCCGGTCGTGCCGGTGTTCCGCCAGATCATCCGCCACAGGATCGTGATGCGGTCCCAGTCGGGGCCCGGCGTGTAGGCGACGCGCTGCTCTTCGGGGCCGTCCAGGCGGGCGAGGAAGCGGCGCGCGGACTCCTCGCCGTCGATGCCGTAGACCGCCAGGAAGCGGGGGACGCCGTCGCCCGCGCCGCCGGAGTCGGTCAGCTCGTAGCGCGCGGCGCTGACGAACCCCTCGTTGAGGGCGACGACCTCGCGCAGGTGGACCTCGTCGTAGAAGTCGGCGAGTGCGCGCTTCTCACTCTCGGGCGCGTCCGGACGGGTGTTCAGCCCCACCGCGTGAAAGAACGGGCAGCTCAGCGGTTGTACACCCATGGGACCGTCGCCACCTCCGCTCCGGCCGCGCGGGCGGAGACATCGTTCGAGCAATCATTCAGAATGAACCATACATTCTGCACCATGTCAACGGCATGCGAAAGCACCCCGCCGGAGAGGCGGGGTGCCGGTAACGCGAGGTCAGGTGTTGTTGGACGAGGCGCCGCGCCGGGGCTTGCGGCGGCGCGGGCGCCGCGCCTGGCCGGACGGTGCGGCGGCGGGCCTGGCAGCCGCCTTGGCGGCCGGCTTGCTCGCCGGGCGGGCGGGTGCGGCGACCGGGGTGCCCGACGGTGCCTTGGCGCCGGTGATCCGGGCCAGTTCCTCGTCGCCCGGACGGACGCGGGTGGTGCGCGGCGCGATCCCGGCGGCCGACATCATCGCGTCCACCTCGCGGCGCTGGTCGGGCAGGACGAGCGTGACGACGGTCCCGGACGCGCCGGCGCGCGCGGTGCGGCCGCCCCGGTGCAGGTAGTCCTTGTGGTCGGCGGGCGGGTCGACGTTGACGACGAGGTCGAGGTCGTCCACGTGGATGCCGCGCGCGGCGACGTTGGTGGCGACCAGGACGGCGACGTCGCCGGTCTTGAAGCCCTCCAGCGTGCGGTTGCGCTGCGACTGGGTCTTGCCGCCGTGCAGCGCCGCGGCGAGCACGCCCCGGGACCGCAGCTTGCGGACGAGCCGGTCCGCGCCGTGCTTCTTGCCCACGAACATGATCACGCGGCCGTCGCGGGCGGCGATGTGCGCGGTCGTCTCCAGCTTGTCGGTGTCGACGACGTGCAGCAGGTGGTGCTCCATCGTCGTGACCGCGCCCGCGAACGGGTCGACGGAGTGCGTCACCGGGTCGTCCAGGAAGCGGCGGACGAGCGTGTCGACGTTCCGGTCGAGCGTCGCGGAGAACAGCATCCGCTGCCCGCTCGGCGGGGTCTGGTCGAGGAGCCGGGTGACCTGCGGCAGGAAGCCCATGTCGGTCATCTGGTCGGCCTCGTCCAGGACGGTGATCTCCACGTCGCCGAGCCGGCAGTCGCCGCGCTCGATCAGGTCGGCGAGGCGGCCGGGCGTGGCGACCAGGACGTCGGCGCCGCGTTCGAGCGCGGTGGCCTGGCGTGCGATCGGGAGGCCGCCGACGACGGTGACCAGCCGCAGGCGGACCGCGTCCGCGTACGGGGTGAGCGCGGTGGTGACCTGCTGCGCGAGCTCGCGGGTCGGGACGAGGACCAGCGCCAGCGGGCGCCGGGGCTCGGCGCGCCGGCCGTTGAGCCGGGCGAGTGTGGCGAGGCCGAACGCGAGGGTCTTGCCGGAGCCGGTGCGGCCCCGGCCGAGGACGTCCCGTCCGGCGAGGGCGTTCGGGAGCGTCGCCGCCTGGATCGGGAACGGGTCGGTCACGCCCTCGCGGGTCAGCGCCGCGAGCAGGGCGGACGGCAGCTCCAGCTCGGCGAACGAGCCGACCGGGGGCAGCGCGGGACGGGCGGGGCGGGCGGGACGAGCGGCACCAGTGGGGCCGCTGTGATGAGTGGAACGGCGGCTGCGGGTGGCGGATCGAGGCATGGAACCTTCCTCAGTGATGGCGCGTGTCGAGGAGTGCTCCGCTGCGCGGGACCGGCCTGGGGCCGGGCGAAGAAATCTCAAGAACGAACCGGGAGACGATGTACGCCGGAACGGCGCGGACGGGCCGAGGCCCGCCCGCGCCGCGCCGTACAGGGTGTCAGGCGGGGACGATGTTCTCCGCCTGGAGGCCCTTCTGGCCCTGGGTGACGTCGAACGACACCTTCTGGCCTTCCTGGAGCTCGCGGAAGCCCTGCGCCGCGATGTTGGAGTAGTGGGCGAAGACGTCAGCGCCTCCGCCGTCCTGCTCGATGAAGCCGAAACCCTTTTCGGCGTTGAACCACTTGACGGTGCCGGTGGCCATGGTGATCTCCTTTTGGCTCAGTCCGGGCCCCACACCTTGTGGGCCCGCGGACGCCGCGATGGCCCATCCGGAAGATCCGAACAACAAAAATGCGCCTGAGGTGAAACCAGCAGGCGCACACAAATGTCTATGGGAACCGCAACATCGTGGAGACTACCACATGACCGCGGGGCCCCTCCACCGGAGCGTCCTGGAAGCCCCTCTGGCCCCCTCGGACGCAACGAATTCGCCAAGCGGTCACCGATCGAGGCCCCACCACGGCCCGGACAGGCGCATACTGGCGCTGATGAGACCCCCGCGAGCCGCGCAGCGGCGACACCTGCCCACCAGTCCCTTCAAGCCACCGCCACCGGCTCCGCCAGTCAAGGAGTTCGCCGTGGAGGACCGCGTGACCCACGACAAGTACGGCCTCGGCCGTGTCGTCGAGGTCGAGCGCGACGCCGTCTTCGTCGACTTCGGCACCCGCAAGGTGCGGATCCCGGCGCCGTACGCGAAGCTCTTTCCACTCTGAGGCCGGGCCCTTCACCGCTCGCAGGTCCCGGCCGCCGGTGCGGCACCGCGCGCTCAGGAGCACGTCCTGGGCGCCGGGGCGGGCCCGGTCTCGCGGCGTTCCTCCGCGAGCCCGGTCGCGCGGCGTTCCTCCGCGAGCTCGATCAGTCGCGCCGACATGTCGGCGAAGAGCATCAGGTCCCGGGCGACGGCCGTCGTGAACGGCGACGCGCCGGGCCGGTCGACGACCGCCAGCACCCCGCGGGTCGCCTCGCCCGTCTCCAGCGGGAGCATCAGCACGGGCCCCGGCGGAAGATCGCTGAGCCCCTGGTCGACGGCGATCCGCGAGGAGAGGGCCCGCCGTGAGCTGAACACGCGTCCGATCATCGACCGGCCGCGCCGGACGGTCAGCCCGCGCAGCCGGTCGGCGCCGGCGCCGACCGCGACGTCGATCCGCAGCGTGTTGCCGCCGTCCTCGGCGGGCAGCGCGACGAACGCCAGCGGCGCCCGGGCCATGGCGCGGGCGTGCTCGGCGACGAGGTCGAGCGCCTCCGCGGGCTCGGCTCCGGCGAGGATCGCGGCCATGAGGTCGAACGTCGCCGCGAGCCGGTGCCGGTCCTCGGCGGGCCGCGCCGCCGCCGGCCGCCAGCTGATCGGCGGACCTCCGGGCCCCGGACCACCCCGCGAAGCCGCACCGCCCTCTGAAGGCGCGGCGCCCCCTGAAGGCGCGGCGCCGGGCGGGGGCACGGGGTCCTGCCGGGTCTCCTCGTTCGGCCGGGACGCCTCGGGCGGCGTCCCGGTTCCCGGCGTGTTCAGGCCGCGGCCGATCCGCCGCCGGGCCCGGCGAACCCGGCCGCGGCGACGGTGCCGTGCACGCTGAAGTACCGGTCCAGGCCGCTGACCCGCAGCAGCTTCGCGAGCTGCGGGCGGGGGGCGGCGAGCACGACGGCGGCGCCGTCGCGCTCCGCCCGCCGCCGCGTGCCGACGAGGAGGGCGAGGCCGGAGGCGTCGCAGAAGGTCACGTCCGAGAGGTCGATGACGATGAGGGCGCCCGGGTCGCGCAGGGCGATCCGCAGGCCCTCCCTCAGCGACGGGGTGGACGCGACGTCGAGTTCGCCGTGGATGGCGACGACGATGGCTCCCGGGCGGCGCTCGCGGCTCAGCACGGTCGGGGATGCGGGACGATCGGCGCTGGTCATGCTGGTGTCTCCGATCCGGAGTACGCGACCGCCGGGTCCGGACGCCATGGCGCGGACGGCGTTGCCGGCATCCGGGCGGGATGGTGTCGGGGCGTCATGGGCGCCGGGCCGATCCGGACCCTTCAGGAGGCCGCGTAGTGGCGAACCAGGGGGAAACGGGCTTGGCCGCCCGCGTCGAGAACCCCTTGTCCGCACCCGAGCCTACGCCCTCCGGGGCCGCGGGGCGGGACGCGCGAGGCGGGGCGGCTCGCGCGGGCAGGTGGACGCCCCTTTATGCTCACGCAGGCGGGACGCGGTTTTCGGTGCCGCGCGGCTTATGTCTGTGAGCGAGGAGAACCGGTGGAGTCTCGATGAGCGCGCCCGACACACCCGAGGCGGCGGCCGGGCGGGTCATGACCGTCACCGGGCCGGTCGCCCCGGACGCCCTCGGGCACACCGTCACCTCCGTCCACGTGGTGAGCGACATGGACGGCGACCGGAACGGCGGGGACGTCGACGACACCCCGGTCGGCATCGGGTCGCTCGGCGCGCTCAGCCTGGGCGCCGCGAACCGCGACAACGCGCGGCTGACCGAGGAGAACGCGGCCGCCGAACTGGCCGACTTCGCCAAGCTCGGCGGCGGGACGGTCGTGGACGTGACCGGCGCCGGTCGCGGCCGCGACCCGCTGGCCCTGGCGCGGCTCGCCCGCACGACCGGCGTGAACGTCGTCATGGGCTCCTCCAGGGGCTTCGCGAACGAGATCGTCCGCGAGATCGTGGACGGGGTGGACGGCGTCCGCGCGGGCGTGATCGGCAAGATCGGGACGCTCGACCCCGACCGCGCGGCGCACCGGGCCGTGGCGGCGTGCGTCGCCGAGGCCGCCCGCCGGACGGGCGCGCCGGTGCTGATCGACCGCGCCGCGACCCCGGAGGCGACGCACCGCGTCCTCGACCTGCTGGACGGGGTGGACCCGGCACGCGTCGCCGTGGGCGCCTGCGACACCTTCGCCACCGACCCGGACGCGCTCGCCTCGCTGGCCGAGCGCGGCGTATCGGTCCAGTTCGACCGGCTCGGGCGGCTCACGAACGTCTACACGGAGGTCGACGACCAGGACGTCGCCGCCGCCGTCCTCGCGCTGGCGGGGCAGGGCCACGCCGACCGGGTGCTGCTGTCCCCCGGCGTGTCCCGCAAGATCGACCTGAAGGGCTTCGGCGGCGGCGGGTACGGGTTCGTCGTCCAGCAGTTCGTCCCCTTCCTGCGGTTCCAGGGCGCGGACGACGCGCTCGTGCACGCCCTGACCGAGGCGAACCCGGCGCGCTGGCTGACGATCACGGAGGAACGCCGATGACCATCCCCAACCTCGCCGGCCGGGTGCTGACGGTCGCGGGACCGGTCGACCCGTCGGCGCTCGGCCCGACGCTCATGCACGAGCACCTGTTCCTCGACCTGCGCCGTCCGGCCCACGCGCTGCGTCCGGGCGAGGACTCCCCCGAGGCGCTCGAACCGCTGACGCTCGAGAACCTGGCCCGGACGCGGCACGGCGGCGTCAACGCCGACAACGACGTCCTCGCCGACTTCGAGGAGATGCTCGCCGAGGTCGGCGAGTTCCGGCGCGCGGGCGGCGGCACGATCGTGGAGGTCACGAACCTCGGGATCGGCCGCGACCCGGCGTCGCTGCTGAAGATCGCGCGGGCCAGCGGCCTCAACGTCGTGATGGGCGCGGGCTGGTACACGCCGACGTTCCACCCGCTCGACATGGACGACCGGTCCGTGGACGAGCTGGCCGAGGGCATCGTCCGCGACGTCGTCGAGGGCGCGGACGGCACCGGCGTCCGCGCCGGGATCATCGGCGAGATCGGCGCCGAGACCGCGCCGCTGACGCCGAACGAGCTGAAGAGCGTCCGGGCGTCGGGGCGGGCGAGCCGGATCACCGGCGCGCCGATCTCGTTCCACGTCGGCGGGGTCGGCGAGGAGAAGTTCGCCGTCCTCGACATCCTGGAGGACGAGGGCGTCGACCCCGCGAACGTCGTGTTCGGCCACGCCGGGGACATGGCCGTCGACCTGGACTTCGCCCGGCGCATCCTCGCGCGCGGCGTGTTCATCGAGTTCGACTTCCTGACCTCGCCGGGCAGCCCGTGGGGCCATCTCGTGCTGATGAGCGACCACAAGGTCGCGCGCGGTATCGCGAACCTGGTCGCGGAGGGCTATGCCGGGCAGATCGTGCTCGGCCACGACGTCTGCCAGAAGATCCAGCTCAAGCGGTACGGCGGGCAGGGCTACAGCTACATCCCCGACCACTTCCTGCCCGCGCTGCGGCGGCTCGGCGTCGGCGAGGACGCCCTCCACGCGATCATGGTGGAGAACCCCGCGCGCGCCCTGACGTTCACCGCGCCCGCCCCCTGATCCGGGTCGGCTCGGACGGTCCGTACGCTGGCACCCGTGGCCGAGCAAAGGATCTTCAGCCCCGGCGTCAACGCGGCCGCCGACGGCGACATCGGGTGGATCACCGTGAGCAATCCGGCGCGGCACAACGCGCTGTCGATCCGGATGATGGACGCGCTCGGCCGGACGCTCGACCGCCTCGACGCCGACCCCGGCGTCAAGGTGATCGTCGTGCGGGGCGGGGGCACCGCCGCGTTCGCCGCCGGGGCCGACATCTCCGAGTTCGAGGCGGAGCGGTCCACGGCGGAGGCGCGCCGCCGCGCGGACGGCGCGATCACCGACCTGTTCGGCACGCTCGACCGGCTCGCGACCCCGCTCATCGCCATGATCCATGGGCACTGCCTCGGCGCGGGGCTGGCGCTCGCGCTGGGCGCCGACATCCGGATCGCCGACGACCGGGGCCGGTTCGCGATCCCGGCGGGACGGCTCGGCCTCGCGTATCCGGTGCCGCTCGTCCACGCGCTGGTCCGGGCGGTGGGGCCCGGCCACGCGGCCGAGATCCTGTTCACGGCGGCGCCGCTCGACGCGGCCGAGGCGCTCCGCGCGGGGCTGGTCAACCGCGTCGTCGCGTCCGGCGAGCTGGAGGAGGTCACCCGCGCGACGGCGGAGCGGATCGCGGCCAACGCGCCGCTGTCGGTCCGGGCGGCCAAGACGGCGATCAGGTCGGCGGCCGACCCGGCACTGGCGGCGGCGGCCGAGCGGCTCGTCGAGGAGTGCGCGGAGTCCGACGACGCGCGCGAGGGACGGCGGGCGTTCATGGCGAAGCGTCCCCCGCGTTTTACCGGCCGCTGACCCCGCTGACCAGCCCACCGAGCGCATGACCCCCGAACGGCTGTCATGACAATCGCGCCGACATGATCGAAGAATGGGAAGGGCCCGCCGCGCGGAGCGCGGGCCCGGCCGGTACGGGGGGTCGGGGCCGTATCCCAGGGTTCTCCGCTGCTCGACGATGGAGAGCGTGGCGACGGGCATCGGACCGTCCCCTGAGTAAGGGCGGTGACCATGCGCGAGCGCTGTCGGAAGTCTCGCCGGACGGCACGGCGGGCGAGCCGATGAGACTGCGGGAGCGCGGGCCCGAGATCGGGCCCGACCGCGAGGTCGTCGCCGCCCGGACCCTGGACGGGGCGACTCCGCTCCTCCGGACGGTGGGCGTGACACGGGTCGCCGGCCGCAACCCGGCGCCGGGTCACGCCTACCGTCCGGACCTGCCCGTCTCCCGGGCGACGGGGACCGGCCTGCGGGAAGACGAGGAGGCGACCTGACGCTACTCGCCCAGGATGCCGTCGCGGCGCGCCTCCCGGTAGAGGTCGACCCGCGTCGGGGCCTCGCGTCCGGCCCTGGCGTACTTCTCCCTGGCCCGCTCCAGGTACTGCTTGACGGTGTGCTCGCTGATCCCCATCTGGCGCGCGACCCCGGCGCGGGTGAGGCCGCCGAGCCACAGCCGCATCGTCCGCAGCTCCTGGTCGGAGAACCTCGGCGGCGCGAGACCCGACGCGAGGCCCGACCCGTGCTCGGACGCGCCGAGCATCGCGGCGGCCTGCGTCGGCGAGGTGTAGGACTCGCCCGCCGCGACGGCGAGGATCGCCTCGATGAGGTGCCGCCGCCCCTCGCTGGTCTCCTTGGTGATGTAGGCGCGGGCGCCCGCCAGCTCCGCCCGGTAGATGATCTCGGGCTCGGCGTGCTGGGAGAACACCACGATCCGGCGGCCGCGCGCGGCCAGCTCCGCGATCTGGTCGAGCACCAGCTTCCCGTCGATCCGCAGGTCGATGACCAGCACGTCGGCCGTCGCGGCCGGGCCGCGGTCGAGATCGTCCAGATGGGTCGCGGTATGGACGATCTCGACCCGGCGCAGCGGGTCCTCGGCGATCCACGTCTGGATTCCGGAGAGCACGACGTCCTGGTCGTCGATGACGGCGATGGTCACGTCCGGTGCCACGACACCTCCACCCACAGCAGATCTCCGTCGAGATCGCTGGTGACGGTGACGTCGCCGCGCACCTCGTACCGGGGGACGACCGCGTCGGTGCCAGCCAGCACCGACACGCTGACCCGGTCGGTACCCTCGGGGACGATCGTGACACGGGCGTGGCCGCGCGCCTTCGCCAGCACGGCCAGCGGGACCTCGGCGATGGCGGAGGCGGTCCGCTCGTCGATCCCGGTCAGCTCGCCCACCCGCACGACGTCGACGACGACCCCGCGCCGCATGACCTCGTCGATGCCCGGACGCAGCGCCTGGAGCAGCGGGTCGGGGATGTCCTCGTGCTCGGCGAGCAGCTGCCGCAGCATCGCCTCGGCGGTCGCGCACCGGCCGCGCACGGCGGGCTCGGCGGGATCGACGACACCGGCGGCGAGGTCGCGCAGGATCGGCGCGATCAGCCGGCGGACCTCCTGGTACCGGTCCTGGCGCGCCCGCGCGACCTCGTTGATCACGGCCTCGCGGCTCGCCATCCGCCAGCGCGCCGCCGCCGCGGTCGCGGCCATGCCGCCGCTGTACCGGAACACCCGCGCCCCGGCGATCATCGCGAGCTGGATGCTCGCCGACGCGTACAGCAGCGTCACGAACCCGGCGACGCTGTGCCGGTCGTAGGTGCCGGTGGCCAGCAGCACCGTGAGGACGATCGCGCCGTTGGTCCCCTGGAACGCCATGAGCCTGCTCAGCGGCCGGTGCAGCAGGAGCAGCACGCCGATCAGCCCGGTCGTGGCCCACGTCCAGTTCACCTTCAGCAGCAGGTCGCCGGGGCAGTTGACCGCCATCGCGAGGCCGCTGGCGAGGGCGACCGCGGCCAGCGGGCCGACGACGGCGGGGCCGTTCCTCCCGCGCAGCAGCGCGACCGCGCCGACGACGATGACCAGTAACTGGAGCCCCCACACCGCCACGGCCGCCGCCGGGAAGCGGTACTCGTGCAGGTAGACGAGCAGCGCCGCGCCCGCCGCGCCCAGATGCCACAGCGCGACCGTGATGACGGTCGCCACGTCGAACGCGCGGTGGAAGCCGGCCGCGAACGGCGCCGCCGCGACATGGTCGCCGACCGCCGCGCTCCGCTCGGCCGCGGTCTCGTCGCCCACCGCGCCGTTCGCCGTGCCGTTCGCCCGGCCGCCCACCACCCGCCGGGCGAAGATCGCCAGCTCAGCCATGCGGCCACCGCAACATGACCACGGTGCCCTCGCCCGGACGCGACTCCACCAGCGCCGTCCCTCCGACCATCAGCATGCGCTCCCGGATCGAGCCCCGGATGCCGTGCCGCTCCCCCGGGACGAGCGACGGGTCGAACCCGCGTCCCTCGTCGGCGACCGTGACCGTCATGACCCCGTCCGTCCCCGCCTCGGCGCGGACGTGCGCCCGCGCGACCCCGGCATGGCACGAGACGTTGCGCAGCGCCTCCCGCGCCGCGCCGGTGAACGCCACCGCGACCGGCTCGGGGACCATGAGCGGCACGCCGCCGGTGCTGACGTCCGCCGCGACGAGCGAGGCCAGCTCCGCCGCCAGCCCCGCGAGCCGCTCGCCGAGGTCGACCGACGGCGGGTCGCCGGTCAGCGGGGACACCGAGAACTCCTCCAGCACGTCCAGCGCGGCCTGCGCGTTGCGCGCCAGCACGGGCGAGTCGCGCTGGACGGCGCCCGAGGCGACCATGACCAGCGTCGCGAGCACCGAGTCGTGCATCTCCGAGCGGTGGTGGCGCTCGTCGGCCCGGCGGGCCGCCTCGACCATCGCCTGCCGCCGCGCCCGGTCGCGCTCGGCGACGACCGCGTCGGCCCGTCGGCCGCCCCGGCGCAGCAGCCACATCAGCGCGTTGACGACGACGGTCTGCACGAACAGGATGCGGACCTGGCTCGTCTCCGCCGGGACGCCGATCATGTACGCGGCGGTGACGACCGCCGCCATCGCCAGCCCGCCCAGCTGCGACAGCGCCAGCTGCGTCACGTAGATCGAGGTGCTGGCCAGCATGATCGCCCAGGTGGTCTCGTCGAGCACCGCGCTCACCGGGACGAGCCTGTCCTGGACGAGCAGCACCAGCGAGACCACCACCGTGTCGGCGGCCATCAGCCCGAACGTCAGCCCGCGTCCGGCGGCCCGCGCGGCGAAGACCACCGCCCACACCGCCAGCCCGCCGAGCACCCACGCCTGCCAGGCGCGCGAGACCCCCGCGTCCTCGCCGATCAGCGCCGCGACGATCGACGCGAGCACTCCGCCGCAGCGCAGCGCGATCGTGAACCGCAGCACCGTGCGCCGCAGCGCGTAGTCCGTGGGCCCCGGCCGCGCCCTCGGCCGGTCACCCGCACCCAGTCCGACACGCCATGCAACCATCAGCCACGTCCGAACGATCGTCCCGACACCTACGCAGTGGGCCCACCGGGGGCATACGCAGTATGCCGCGCCGATGTCCGACTCGACGTCTGATCAACGAATAAGTGCCCGCGATCGGTACGGGTGGTCGCGGTGAAAAAACCACCGCGGATCCGGCCGCGAGGGCGATGTCAGCCGGGTCGGACGACGCACGAGTCCAGGTAGGGGCCGAGCTCGCGCGCGACGGTCCGTAGCGGGCGGACGTCCCGCTCGGCCCGCGCCATCAGGATCGCCCCCTCCAGCGCGCCGACCATCAGCGTCGCGAGCCCGCCCGCGCGCCGGGCCGGGACGCCCATCGCGGTCAGCTCCCGCGCGATCGGACGCCGCCACGCCGCGAACGCCTCGGCGGACGCGGCGCGCGTGGACGCGACGGACTCCGCGCAGTCGACCGTCGCCGCCGCGACCGGGCACCCCCGCTCGAAGCCCGCCGAGGTGTACTCCTCGATCCACTGCCCGACCATCGCCGCGAACAGCCGGGACGGCGCCGGCCGCGCCATCGCCGCCATGAACCGGGCGACGCGCTCGCTCGCGTACCGTCCGGCCCACTCCACGGCCTCGTTCACGAGCTGTTCCTTGCCGCCCGGGAAGTAGTGCTGGAGCGATCCGCGCGGCGCCCCCGCGTGTACGGCGACATCGCGCAGGCCCGTCGCGGTGACCCCGTCGCGGCGGATCAGCTGCGCGGCGCTGAACACCATCCGCTCGCGCGGCCCCCGCTCCCGCTCCGCCATGATCCTCCGCTCGAAAGAAGGTCTCGAAGGCTATTGCCGCCTTCACCTGGGCCATTATCATGACCGTTGTCATAACTCGCAAGGAGGCGGTCGGCATGGGCGTTGCTCCGTGTGTCGGGTTCATCGGACTGGGCGTCATGGGGCAGCCCATGGCCCTCAACCTCGCCCGCGCCGGAACCCCGCTCGTCGTCTGGAACCGCACCCCCGCGCGGTGCGAGCCGCTGCGCGCGGCGGGCGCGGAGGTCGCGGCGGACCCCGCCGAGGTGTTCCGGCGGGCGCGCGTGGTGTTCCTGATGCTGGCGAACGGGCCCGCGATCGACGCCGTCCTCGGACGCGGCACACCGGAGTTCGCCGCGAACGTCTCCGGGCGCGTGACCGTCCACATGGGGACGACGTCGCCGGAGTACTCGCGGGGCCTGGAGGCCGACATCCGCGCGGCGGGCGGGGAGTACGCGGAGGCGCCGGTCTCCGGCTCGCGCGGCCCCGCCGAGGAGGGGCGCCTGGTCGCGATGCTGGCGGGCGAGCCGTCCGCCGTCGCCGCGGTCCGCCCGCTGCTGCCGCCGATGTGCCACCAGACCTATCCCTGCGGGGGCGTCCCGAACGCGCTGCTCATGAAGCTCTCGGTCAACATCTTCCTGATCACGACGGTCACCGGGCTCGCCGAGTCGTTCCACTTCGCCGCCCGGCACGGGCTGGACGAGCGGCTGCTGCGGGACGTCCTCGACGCGGGCCCGATGGCGAGCGCGGTGTCCCGGGCGAAGGGCGGCAAACTCCTCGACCGCGACTTCGGCGTGCAGGCGTCCATCGTCAACGTCCTCGACAACAACCGCCTCATCGCCGAGGCCGCGCGGGCGTCCGGCGTCGCCTCGCCTTTGCTGGACGTCTGCCACGCCCTCTACCGCGAGACCCTCGCCCTCGGGCACGGCCGTTCGGACATGGCGGCCGTCGTGCACGCGATCGAATCCCGCACCGCTCTCACGGAACTGTGAATCGGCGCGACCTGTTGCCCCGTTCCCGGCTCCCCGGCGTCCCGGCCGTGCCATGTTTGTCGTCCGACATCGCTCGGCCTTTCATGTGACGGGTGGGAGGTTGCCGTGGGCGACGACTCGTTCCTCTGGCACGCCACGGGAAATGATCTGATGACCGGGATCGACATGTCGATCCCGCATTCGGCGCGTATCTGGAACTACTGGATGGGCGGTAAGGACCACTATCCCGTCGATCAGGAGGCCGGCGACCGTTTCGCCGCGATCTATCCCGGGATCATTGACATGGCCCGGACGTCCCGGTACTTCATCATGCGGGTCGTCCGCCACCTCACCGCGGCGGAGGGCGCGCGGCAGTTCCTCGATATCGGGATGGGCCTGCCGAGTCACGACAACACCCACGAGGTCGCCCAGCGGGTCGCGCCGGACGCGCGCGTCGTGTACGTGGACAACGATCCCCTCGTCCTCGCGCACGCCCACGCGCTTCTGACGGGCGCGGACGCGGGCGGCACCGACTACTTCAGCGCCGATCTCAACGACCCGGAGTCGATCCTCGCGACGGCCCGCACGAAGCTCGACTTCACCCGTCCGGTCGCGCTCATGCTGATGAAGGTCCTCGGCCATATTCCCATCACCGAGGGCGACGGGCGGGCGCTGTCGATCGTCCGGACGCTCAAGGACGCGCTGCCCCCCGGCAGTTGGCTCGCGCTCTACGACGGCACCGCCACCGACCCCGCCTACGCCAAGGCGACCCGCCTTTACAACCGGGGCGGATCGGCGCCCTATCATCTGCGCGGCCCCGATCAACTGCGCCGTTTCCTGGACGGGTTCCAGCTGCTTTCACCCGGGTTCGTCCAGATCCCGCGCTGGCGGCCCGACCCGAGCCCGTTCCGGCCCGCCGATCAATGTGACGCGTGGGGCGGCGTGGCGAGAAAGGCGGCCGCGGGCCCCGTCCGGGATGGGAGGCCTGGATGGGAAGCCGGTCATTTGACCGCGCCCTGACCGAATTCTAATCTCACTCCAATGACGGCGCAGACGACCGAAGAGACCTTCACGTTCCAGGCCGAGGTGGCACAGCTTCTCGACCTGATGGCCCACTCGCTCTACAGCAACAAGGAGATCTTCCTGCGCGAGCTGATCTCGAACGCGTCCGACGCGATCGACCGGCTGCGCTTCGAGCGGTTCTCCCGTCCCGAGCTCGCCGAGGACGGCGCCGACGACCCGGAGATCCGCGTCGGCTACGACCGCGACGCGGGCACGATCACGATCTCCGACAACGGCATCGGCATGAGCCGGGACGAGGTGATCGGGAACATCGGCACGATCGCCCGCTCCGGCACCGCCGAGTTCCTGCGCAACCTGAGCGGCGACCAGCGCGGCGACTCCGCGCTGATCGGCCAGTTCGGCGTCGGGTTCTACTCGGCGTTCGTCGTGGCGGAGCGCGTCGTGCTGACGACGCGGCGGGCGGGCGCGGCGGCGGCGGAGGGCGTCCGCTGGTCGTCGGACGGCCGGGGCGAGTACACGCTGGAGGCCGTCGAGCGCCCCGAGCGCGGCACGACGATCGTCCTGCACCTGCGCGACGGCGAGGACGACCTGCTGAACGGCCACCGGCTGCGGACGATCGTGCAGCGCTACTCCGACCACGTCAGCGTGCCGATCGTCATGGCGTCCGAGGACGCGGACTCCGCCGAGGAGACGACCGTCAACCAGGCGTCGGCGCTGTGGGCGCGGCCGAAGAGCGAGCTGTCCGAGCGCGAGTACCACGACTTCTACCGGCACCTCGGCAACGACTTCGCGGACCCGCTCGCCTACGTCCACGCCAAGGTGGAGGGCCGGTACGAGTACACGCTGCTGCTGTACATCCCCTCGCAGGCGCCCTACGACCTGTGGGTCCCGCAGGCGCGGCGCGGGCTGCGGCTGCACGTCCAGCGGATCTTCATCCTGGAGGACACCGGCCAGCTCATGCCCGCCTACCTGCGGTTCGTGCGCGGGATCATCGACTCCAGCGACCTGCCGCTGAACGTGTCCCGGGAGATCCTCCAGGGCAGCCGCGCGGTCGACCACATCCGCTCCAGCGCGGTCAAGCGGGTGCTGAAGCTGCTCAAGGACATGGCCGAGAACGAGCCGGAGAAGTACGCGACGTTCTGGCGGAACTTCGGCGCCGTCCTCAAGGAGGGCATCGCCGACGACTACGCCAACCGCGACGACATCGCCGAGCTGCTGCGCTTCACCACCACCCGGTCGGCCACGCAGGACGCGGACGTCTCGCTGCGCGACTACGTGAACCGCATGAAGGACGGCCAGGACAAGATCTACTACCTGCTCGCGCCGACCCCCGCCGCCGCGGCCGCCAGCCCCCACCTCGAGGTGTTCCGGGAGAAGGGCATCGAGGTACTGCTGCTCGGCGAGGCCGTCGACAACTGGGTCGTGACCGGCCTCGTGCAGGAGTTCGACGGCAGGCGGCTCCAGTCGGTCGCGCAGGGCGTCCCCGACCTCGGCGACCTGGCCGAGGACGCGGAGAAGGAGGCGGCGAAGCGCGCCGGCGAGGAGTTCGCCGACCTGCTCGCCAAGCTGAAGACCGAGCTGGACGGCCAGGCGCACGACGTGCGGGTCACGACCCGCCTCACCACGTCCCCCGCGTGCATCGTGGGCGACGAGGCGGTCACCGACCTGACGCTCGCGCAGCGGCTGCGCGGCTCGGGCCTGCCGAACCGCCCGGTGCTGGAGATCAACCCCCGGCACCCGCTGATCGAACGGCTGAACCGCCGCCAGGACGACCCGCGCCTGGCCGACTGGGCGCACGTCCTGTTCAACCAGGCCGTGCTCACCAGCGGCGCGATCGTCGAGGACCCGGCCGCGTTCGTCGGCCGCCTCAACGACCTGCTCGTGGCGCTGGCCGCGGACCCCGCCTGACCGGTCGCCCGACCCGCTGCGGCCTCCGCCGGGGGCACCCCCGGCGGAGGGTCAGCCCTCGACCCAGCCGTACTTCTTGGCGAGGGCGAGCAGGCCGCGCCGCAGCTTGACGATCTGCGCGCCGGTCAGCTCGGGTTCGTCGCGCAGCAGCAGCTCGGTCAGCTCCTGCGTGAACTCCTCCTGTGACAGGACGTCGCAGAGCCCGTCGTCATCGTCGCGGTCCAGCACGGGACCCCGGTCGAGCGACCGCACCGGCGGCCGGGACACCGGGTCGGCCTCCAGCGCGCGCACGGCGAACGCCTTCAGCCCCCGCTCCCCCTGCGTCACCTCGAACTCGACGGGCGTCCCCGGGGAGAACACCGCCTTGTCGTCGAGCAGCTCGTTGGCGTGGACGAAAACGTCCTCTCCGCCACCGTCCGGCACGATGAATCCGTATCCGCGGAAATCGTCGAACCTGAGAACCTTGCCCGTCTGCGTCATGACCACCCCTCCGCAAAACACACGACGCCTGCCCGTCCACTACACAGCCGGGAACCGTCCAGGCGCGGAATCCGTGTTCCCCCGTTTACGCGGCGCGCGCGGTGCCCCCCTGGCGACGCCCCCCGGGCATCACGCCGATATCCTAAGCCAACCGCCCGCCGTCCGCCGCGTTCCGTTCGAGCCGGGCTTATCGATCAAGCCGCGCGCGGCTGCCGCGCCGGACGGCGGAACACCTGCTCGGTATGCCATTCGATGTGCCGCGCCTCGACCGGCGGCAACCCCGCCTGCGGTGCCCGGACGGGACGTCCCGCGAGATCGAGAACCTGCCGGTGGGACGCGGGCGCGCGGGCGATGTACTTGCGCGACACGGTGATCACGCGGTCCCCCGTGAGCCCCATGACGCCCCTGTCGAAAAGGCGGTGATGCAGCGCGCACAGGCAGATTCCGTTGTCGAGCCGGTCGGGGCCGCCGTAGGTCCTCCACCGCACGTGCGCGGCGTCCAATCCGACGGCGATTCCCTCCAGCCAACCGTCATAACCGCAGAAAGCACAGGAGAATTCGTACGCCTCCAACACCTCCGGACGAAACGCCGGATCGCGCCCCGCGGGCAGCACCGGAGCGTCGAGATCCAATCCGATCATCTGGCAGATGTCGGCGTGCAGGGACGGCGCGAAATTGGCGTCGAGCAGCGCCCGGACGAGCCTCGGCAACAACTCCGGATCACGCTCAAGGGCGGCGGCGAGGTCCGGATGCAGCCGCCCGCTGGCCCGCGTCGAGCGCAGCGCCCCGAGCCCCGGCCCCGGGCTGCCGCCGCCGTCCGCGGTCGTGACCTGCCACAGCCCGTCGTCGTTGGCGAGATGGTGGAACGGATACCCCGGGCTCGTCGGACGCGGCGGGCCGAACTCGCGCAGCAGCCGTCCGAGGTCGTCCTCCAGCGCGGCGAACTCGATCGCGCGCGGACCCCGGTCGTGGAAGCGTCCGAGGGCGTACAGGAGCAGCAGCGGCTTGTGCGGAGCCCGCACACCGTCCCGCGAATGCCGGCGGACATTCAGGACACGTTCGACCCACTCCACGCCAGCACCCTAACGCCAGGGATCAGGAGCGCTTCACCTTGCGCCAGGCGGTGCGCAGGTACCCGCGGACACGGTCGTTGACGCGGCGCGCGGCGGGGAACTCGGTGCCCAGCAGCCCCAGCCCGGCAAGGATCGCCACCACGCCCGGCCCCGGCAGCACCAGCATCACGACACCCAGCACGATCAGCCCGAGGCCTCCCACGGCGACCGCGACCTTGCGCAGCAGCCGCAGCGGCGTCGCCTTCGCCTTCGCGACCGGGACGGCGTCGGTCCCGGCGGTCTGATCGGACATGGTCACGGTCATGGGGACCTCCTTGATCGCCTTACCGATTCCGACGAACGGGACGCCGCCTTCGACCCCGACTGTGTCCAGAGCCACACCGCAGAGGTGCCTTTCCGGTCCATGTACGGGAGCGGTGCGATATGCCAGGATGCGCGCCATGGGTTTTGCTGACCGCTACCTGGCCGAGGACGAGTCGCTGGTGCACGCCACGCGCCAGCACTGGACCGAGATGGTCGGCGAGTTCGTGATCCTGTGCCTGGTCTGGATCGTCGCGGGCGTGCTGCTGTGGGTGATCCCGTCCGGTGAGAGCTGGGGCCGCGTCGCCGACTACGTCGTGCTCGGCGTGGCCGTGCTGCTGTCGCTGTGGTTCTGGCTGATCCCGCTGCTGCGCTGGCGCGGCACGGTCTACATCCTCACCACCAAGCGGATCTACAAGCGCAGCGGCTTCCTGACCAAGACCGGACACAGCATCCCGCTGATCCGCGTCAACGACGTGGCGTTCCGGGTGACGCTGTGGGAGCGGATCTGGCGGTACGGGACGCTCGACATCCAGTCCGCGTCCGAGCACGGCATGCTGCGGCTGAAGCGCGTCCCCGATCCCGAGGGCCTGAAGTCCAAGATCTACCAGGCCGTCGACGAGGAGCAGCACCGCCACCAGACGGGCCCGGGTCAGGGTGTCTACTAGGTCTTAGGCCGCGGCGGGGCCCTGACCTCGGGGGCGGAAGGGTTCCAGGCCGGGGTGGGGGCGGCCGGTGATGATCTCTTCGGCGAGGAGGCGGCCGACGAGCGGGGCCAGGACGATGCCGTTGTGGCTGACCGCCTCGTGGTAGCCGGGCAGGCCGCGGACCGCGCCGATGCTCGGGAGGCCGCCCGCGGGCACGACGCGCTGGCCGATCCTCGGCCGGACGACCGCCGCGTGCCCGAGGCGCGGTAGCACCCGGGCGGCGCGCATCAGCAGGTCGTGGGTGAGATCGCGCAGGTCGGTGCCGTCGTCCAGGCGCCGGTCGACCGTGCTCGACCTGATCAGGACGCGGCCCGGGCCGTCCGGGCGGAGGGACACCTCGGGCGAGTGGACGATGTGGCGCAGCGTCTCGCCGGGGATCGCGACGGTCAGCAGCAGCCCGGGGCTGCGGGCCAGGGTCAGCGACGTCCCGGCGCGGGCGGCGATCGCGGGGGCGCCCTGGCCCGCCGCGTTGACGACGACGTCGGCGCTGAGGACGCGGCCGCCGGCGGTGGTGACCGTCCAGCTCGTCCCACCGCGGGCGAGACCGATGACCGGTGTCTCGGGACGGACGACGGCGCCGTGGCGGGACGCCAGCTCCAGCAGGTGCCGGGTGAGCGTGACCGCGTTGACCCAGCCCTCGGCGGGGGCGTGCAGCACGCGGCCCGGCAGCCGCGCCACCGGGCCGAGCCTGGTCCCCGAACGCCACGCGAGCGGGTATCCCCAGGACTGGTAGCGCTCGGCGCGGCGGGTCAGCTCGCACTCGTCGTCGGAGAGGAGGACCGATCCACAGGGGTGGTACCAGTTCGCCAGCGGCGTCTCGGACGCGAGCCTGGCGTGCTCGTCCATGCCCGCGCCGTTGAGCCGGAAGTAGTCGTGCGGCTCCTTGTCGAACGCGCTCAGCCGGGAGAACGTGACCCCGGTCGCGCCCCGGGACGGGCGGCCCGCCTCCACGATCTGGACGCTCGCGCCCGCCCGGGCCAGATGGTGCGCGACGGCCGCGCCCATGATCCCCGCGCCGATCACGACCGCCCTCACCGCGTGCCTCGGAAGCGGTCGGCGCCCGCCGTCACCTGAGTCATCGAACGCATCCCATCCGCAGCTCGGACCATGACCGCGAGCGGCGCTAGTTTACGATCTGTTGATGATTGACTACCATACGTGCATGATACCGAGGCGGCGGCTTGGCGCAAGGCGTGACGGGAGGGGCATCGGCGACATCGGCGCCGCCGCGCGGGACGCAGCGCCCGGCGGCGGGGACGCGGCGTCCGGTGCGAGCCCGGACGCCGCGCGCACGATCACCGGTAGGGGTCCTCCTTGGCGAGCACGCGCCCGGCGAACTCCTTCAGCGCCGCCAGCGCCTGGTGGTAGGGACGCGGGCCGTACGACACGCGCGCCACCCCGGCCGCGGCGAGGTCGGCCAGCGACGTGCCGGGGAACTGGTTGGCGTTCACCGGTCCCGGGATGCCCTCGACCAGCGCCGGTACCGCGTCCAACGGCGCCCCGATCGTGTACACGCAGTCGGCGCCGGCCTCCAGGTAGAGGCGGCCGCGGGCGGTCGCGTCCGCGACCGGGTCGGCCGCCTTGGCGATGAACGAGTCAGCCCGGGCGTTGATCACCAGCGCGTCGCCCGCCGCCGCGCGGACGGCGGCGAGGTAGGCGGCCTGGGTCTCGGGCCGGGCCAGCCCGTCCGCGTAGGTGTCCTCAAGGTTGCAGCCCGCGGCGCCGATCGCCAGGAGGCGGTCGACCAGTTCGGCGGGCTCCAGCCCGTAGCCCGCCTCCGCGTCCACGGTGACCGGCACGTCCGCGACGCGGATCACGCGGCCGGCGGCGGCGAACATCTCCTCGGCGGGCGCCACCTGGTGGTCGGGGTAGCCGAGCATGGCGGAGATCGCGGCGCTGGCGGTGGCCAGCGCGGGGAAGCCGGCCTCCTGGACGGCCCTCGCGCTGCCCGCGTCCCAGACGTTCGGCAGGAGCAGCGGGTCACCGGGGCGGTGCAGGTCGCGCAGGCGCCGGGCGTGGTCGGTCATGGTTCTCCCTCAGTCCGTTTTCAGGGGGACAGGGCAGGAGGGCCGTGTGTGACAACCCTGCCCGCCCGTCCTTACCGAAGAACCAAAAGAGACGGCCCGAAACTCCCGCCGAGCGCCACGAACACCGCTCAGCCCCGCTCAGCCCCGGGCGAAGACCTTGTAGATCCGGACGGGCTTGGCGGGCTCGCCGTCCTGCGGGCCGTTCTCGCCGGGCTTGATGCCGCCCTTCACGATCCGGTCGAGGACGTGCAGGCCGTGCGTGACCTTGCCGAGCACGGTGTAGGCGGGCGGGATGTTCGCGTGCGAGTGGACGAGGAAGAACTGGCTGCCGTTGGTGTCGGGCCCCCAGTTGCCCATCGCGACCGTCCCGCGCCCGTAGGTCTCCTTGCCGGTCAGCTCGTCGTCGAACTTGTACCCGGGGCCGCCCTTCTCGGCGGCGTAGATGTCGCCGCACTGGAGGACGCCGAGCCGCGCCGAGTTCGTCAGCCGCCAGCACCGCGTGTGGTCGTAGAACCGCTGCCGGGTGAGGCTCGCGAAGTTGTGCACCGCGCACGGCGCGTTCCCCCGGTCCATCCGGATCGTGACGACGCCGAAGTTCGTGAGGAGGACGACGTCGACCTTCCCCCGGGCGCGCGCCTTCGAGCGGGGCGCGTGCACGGGCTTGGCGGCCGGGTTGTCGGGCGTGGGCGTGAAGACGCACCGCACCTGACCGTGCCCCAGCGAGGCGGGGGCCGCCTGCGCGGGGGACGCCTGCGTCGGGGACGCCTGCGCGGCGCCCGCCGGGGCGAGCGCGGCGGCGAGGGCTGCGGCCAGGGTGGCGGGGACTGTCCAGCGCGGTCTCATGCCGTCCCACCGTAGTGATCGTCCGCACCGCCCGGTAGTGGCAAATGACGACGAAGCGCGGCCGCGCCGGAACCGGCAAGACCCCTGCTCAGCGGGCCGCGATCCGCGCGGGCACCCGATGGCGCCCCGCCCCGGCCTGGGCTAGCGTCGAAGTGATCATCTGGCCCGCCATGAGGGAGTGCGCATGCTGCCGTGGTCCGCCGACTTCGCCGGCCGCCTGGAAGAGCACGTCGTCGGCAGCGAACTGCTGCGCGGCAACCCGCTGAAGGACCCGCACGAGCGCCCGCTGCTGGTGTACGTCCCGCCGGGCTACGACGACGACCCGGCGCGCCGCTACCCCACCGTCTATGTGATCACCGGGTTCACCGGGCACGTCGGGATCTGGCGGAACCGGATGCCGTTCCGGCAGCCGTTCCCCGAGACCGCCGACGCGGTGTTCGCCTCCGGTGAGGCGCCGCCCGCGATCGTCGTGTTCGTCGACGCGTGGACGGCGCACGGCGGCAGCCAGTTCGTCGACTCGCCGGGCACGGGCCGCTACCACTCCTACCTCTGCGACGAGATCGTCCCGTGGGTGGACGCGCGCTACCGGACGCTCGACGCGCCCGAGCACCGGGCGATCAGCGGCAAGTCCAGCGGCGGCTACGGCGCGATGATCACGCCGATGCTGCGTCCCGACCTGTTCGGCGCGCTCGCGACGCACGCGGGCGACGCGCTGTTCGAGTACTGCTACCTGCCCGACTTCCCCAAGTGCGTCCGGCACCTGCGCGGGTACGGCGGCGACATCTGGCGGTGGTGGGAGGACTTCAACGGCCGGGCGTCCTTCACCAGGCCCGAGGACATGGAGCTGCTGGAGATCCTCGGCATGGCGCTCTGCTACTCGGCGCGCGAGGACGGCACGCCCGAGCTCCCGTTCGACCCGGTCACCGGCGTCCTCCGGACCGAGGTGTGGGAGCGCTGGCTCGCGTGGGACCCGGTGCGAATGGTGCCGGACCACGCCGAGGCGATGCGGTCGCAGCGCGGGATCTGGATCGACGGCGGGACGCGCGACGAGTGGTACCTGGACGTGGGCGCCCAGGCGTTCCACCGGACGCTGCTGGACGCGGGCGTCTCCGAGGACGTGATCCATTTCGAGCTGTTCGACGCGGCCCACGGCGGCATCGACTACCGCTACCCGATCGCGCTCGCCTGGCTGTGCCGGCGCATCGCTCCCTGATCCCCGAAACCAGAAATCCCCCTTTATCACCCGACAGACGCCGAACCGATATGAAATCGAAACCGGTGTCGCACGATTCGACGGGCGGGAAGCCAATCGACAGGCGGTGAAGCCCAAGGGCGGCGGCGCGGTTCCAACGCTCCGACCCCACCCGATGGTTCCAGCGCACGGCGGGCCGGACAGGAAGACCGGTCCGCCGGTCGCCGCTGTCCAGGGACGTTTTCCGGGCCATCCATCATCTGACCCTGAAATTTTGAAAATCCAGTACCAAATGGATTCATTGACTCTTTTCACACGCCGGGGTGCACTTCGGGACAGCCCATCCGGATGAGTTCCCAGTCCTCGCCCGACGGACAGGGGTGTCGCGGAGCGTTCCAGCCAGGACGCCCCCGCGCTCCGCCCCGTCCGGGCACGTGGAAGGAGCACCCCTGTGAGACACCAGACCGCGTTCGGGGCGGCGGCACTGGCCGCGAGCCTCGCCGTGGCGATGTCCGCCCCCGCCACCGGTGCGACCACCCGCACCGCCCCCGCGGCCCCGGCCAAGCCGGACCCCCGCGCCGTGGCCGCCGCCGCGGCCGACACCTTCGTCGTCGCCAAGCCGGCCGCCTTCCGCACCGCCCCCAAGGACCGGATCATCCGTACGGGCGTCACCTCGGGCCTGCGCGGGCTCCAGCACGTCCAGTACCAGCGCACCTACGACGGCCTGCCGGTGTACGGCGGCGACTTCGTCGTGACGACCAACGCGTCCGGCGGCGTGCTGAGCACGTCCGTCGACCAGGGCGAGCAGCTGAACCTGCGCACCAAGGCGACGATCACCGCCGCGCAGGCCGCGCAGGCCGCGCGCGCGAAGGTCAGCGAGATCGGCACCGTGTCGTCGCCGCGGCTGATGGTGCTGGCCGAGGGCTCGGGACGTCTGGTCTACGAGACGGTCGTCAGCGGCCACCAGAAGCGCGCCGAGACCAAGCTGCACGTGATGGTCGACGCCAGGTCCGGGAAGGTCGTCAAGACCTGGGACGAGGTCCGCGACGCCGCCGACGACCAGAGCAACTACCACGGCACCGTCGACCTCAGCACGGCGGCGACGTCGATGACCGACCCGTCGCGTCCCGGTCACCAGTGCGGCGGTCAGGGCGGTTCCGCGTACACCGGCACCGACAGTGCCTGGGGCAACGGCAGCGGCACCAACCTGGAGACCGCGTGCGTGGACGTGCTGTACGCGGTGCAGAAGGAATGGGACATGCTCAAGGCATGGCTCGGCCGCAACGGCACCGACGGCAACGGGCGCGGCTTCCCCTCCCGCGTCGGCCTGAGCGACGTCAACGCCTACTGGAACGGCAGCTACACCAACTTCGGCCACAACCAGGCCAACAACAAGCAGGCCACGTCGGTGGACGTGGTCGGCCACGAGAACGGCCACGCCGTCTTCACCAACACGCCGGGTGGCGACAGCGGCGGCAACGGCAACGAGAAGGGCGGGATGAACGAGTCGGCCGGCGACATCTTCGGCGCGCTGACCGAGCACTACATCAACGAGCCCGCCCAGTACGACCCGCCCGACTACCTCGTGGGCGAGGAGGTCGACCTGGTCGGCCAGGGCCCGATCCGCAACATGTACGACCCCGGGCAGCTCGGCGACCCGAACTGCTACTCGTCGTCGATCCCGCGGACCGAGGTGCACTCGGCGGCCGGGCCGCAGAACCACTGGTTCTATCTGCTGGCCGAGGGCTCGAACCCGACCAACGGCAACCCGAAGAGCCCGACCTGCAACAACTCCACCGTCACCGGGATCGGCATCCAGAAGGCCGGCCAGATCTTCATGGGCGGCCTCAACCGCAAGGTGACGAACTGGAGCCACGCGCGGGCCCGCGTCGAGACGATCAACGCGGCGATCGAGCTGTTCCCGAACTCCGGCGCCGAGTGCGCGGCGGTCAAGGCCGCGTGGACCGCCGTGGACGTCCCGCAGCAGGGCGCGGAGGCGGCGTGCGCGCCGCAGGGCCCGGACTTCTCGGTCGCGCTGAACCCCGCGTCCGGCAGGATCGACGCGGGCGGCTCGGCGAACGTGACCGTCACGACGCAGACCACCGGTGGCAGCGCCCAGCAGATCACGCTGTCGGCGACCAGCACCCCGGCCGGTCCGACCGCGACGTTCTCGCCCGCGACCGTCAGCTCCGGCCAGCCGTCCACGATGACGGTGAACGTCCCGGCCGGTACCGCCGACGGCACCTACAAGATCACCGTGCTCGCGGACGGCGCGTCGGTGGACCGCACCGCGACCTACACGCTCACGGTCGGCACGAACCAGCCCGGCACCGTGTTCGCCGACGACTTCGAGGCCACCGGGAGCTGGACGGTCAACCCCGGCGGGTCCG
The DNA here is from genome assembly GCF_022751215.1 of Actinomadura terrae. GTDB lineage: Bacteria > Actinomycetota > Actinomycetes > Streptosporangiales > Streptosporangiaceae > Spirillospora > Spirillospora terrae. The sequence continues at coordinate 581,957 of NZ_JAICDG010000005.1, forward strand.
ACACCGCCACCGCCGGACGCTGGGAGCGCGGCGCCCCGCAGCCCACCAGCTACAGCGGCACGAACCTCCAGCTCGCCGCCGCGGGCGGCAGCAACACGCTGGTGACCGGCCCGCAGGCGGGCAGCGACGCCGGGACCTATGACGTCGACGGCGGCGTGACCACGATCCAGTCGCCGGAGATCACGCTGCCGGCCGGGACGCTGTCGCTGAACCTGTCCTGGTACTTCGCCCACCTCAACAACAGCGGCACCGACGACTACTTCCGGATCAAGGTCGTCGGCACCCAGACCACGACGGTCGTCCAGCAGACCGGCGCCGCGGCCAACCGCGCCGGTGCCTGGAAGACCGAGACGATCGACCTGTCGGCGTTCGCCGGCCAGAAGATCCGCATCGTGGCCGAGGCCGCCGACAACGGCACCGGCAGCCTCGTCGAGGCCGGGCTGGACGACCTCAAGATCACCAAGTCCTGACCGCCCCCCGCCCGCGGCCCGTGACGGGGGCCCGCTCCCCCGTCGCGGGCCGCGACATACGCACCCGATGTGATCACCGAATTCGCCCGACGTGACCATGGAGGAACCATGAGACCCCGCATCACGGCGGTCGTGGGGGCCTGCGCCCTCGCGCTGTCCGCCGTCATGCCCGGCGGTACGGCGTCGGCCGCGCCTGCCGCCGCGCCCGCCGCACCAGTTGCACCAGCCGCCCACGCCGGGGCGGCGCTGAAGTCACCCGACATTCCGCTGGCCAACGTCAAGGCGCATCTGGCGCAACTCCAGTCGATCGCGACCAGGAACGGCGGCAACCGCGCCCACGGCCGCGCCGGGTTCAAGGCGTCGATCGACTACGTCAAGGGCAAGCTGGACGCGGCCGGATACCAGACGCAGGTCCAGTCGTTCAGCTACAACGGCGCGACCGGGTACAACCTGATCGCCGACTGGCCCGGTGGCGACGCCAACGACACGCTGATGACCGGCGCGCACCTCGACAGCGTCACCGCGGGCCCCGGCATCAACGACAACGGCTCGGGCTCGGCCGCGAACCTGGAGGTCGCGCTCGCGGTCGCCCGCGAGAAGTACCAGCCGAAGAAGCATCTGCGGTTCGGCTGGTGGGGCGCGGAGGAGCTCGGCCTGATCGGCTCGACCCGCTACGTGGACACGCTGCCCGCCGCCGAGCGGTCGAAGATCAAGGGATATCTGAACTTCGACATGGTCGGCTCCCCGAACCCCGGCTACTTCGCCTACGACGGCGACGGGTCGAGCGGGGGCGGCGGCCCGGCGGGCTCGGCGGAGATCGAGCGGGTGCTGCGCGCCTACTTCGCCACGATCAACGTGCCGGTCGAGGACACCGCGTTCGACGGACGCTCCGACTACGGCCCGTTCATCGAGTACGGCATCCCGGCCGGCGGCCTGTTCACCGGCGCCGAGGACTACAAGACCGCCGCGGAGGCGCAGAAGTGGGGCGGGCAGGCGAACGCGCCCTTCGACCGCTGCTACCACTCGTCCTGCGACACCTCGTCCAACATCAACGACCCCGCGCTCGACCGCAACTCCGACGCCATCGCCTACGCGGTGTGGACGCTGGCCGGGGGCGGCGGCTCGCAGGAGCCGGGCGGCGAGACCGTCTACTCCGACGGCCTCGAATCCGACACCGGCTGGACGGTCAACCCCGGCGGAACCGACACCGCGACCGCGGGCCGGTTCGAGCGCGCCGCCCCGCAGGCGACCGCCTACAGCGGCACGAACCTGCAACTGGCCGCGTCCGGCGGCAGCAACGCGCTGGTGACCGGCGCCCAGGCCGGCACCGACGCCGGGTCCTACGACCTCGACGGCGGCACCACGAGCGCCCAGTCGGGGCCGATCGCGCTGCCCGCGGACGCGAAGACGCTGTCGTTCGCCTGGAACCTCGCCCACCTCAACAACAGCGGAACCGACGACTACCTGAAGGTGCGCGTCGTGGGGCCGAACGGCTCGACGACCGTCCTCGACCAGACCGGCACCGCGGTCAACCGCGCGGGCTCCTGGCAGACGCAGACGGCCGACGTCTCCGCCTACGCGGGACAGTCGGTCCGCATCGTCGTGGAGGCCGCCGACAACGGCACCGGAAGCCTCGTCGAGGCGGGCCTGGACGACATCAAGATCACCAAATGAGACGGCGTCTCACCACGTCAACCCGCAGATTCAGGAGATTTCAGAGCTTGACCGACAAGTATTGAAATTCCAGTACCAAATGGATTTGTTGACATCAACCAGCTCGCACGGTGAGCTTCTGGAACCAGCTCACCCGGTTGAGTTCAACGTCCACCAGCACCCCAACGGCGCGGGGCCCCAGACCCGCGCCAAGCGTCCCGTGCCCCCGCAACGGACGCTCGCGGATGCGGCCGCCCCCGCCCGGCCGCATCCGCGACCAGCCGACCTCGCGGGTCCACTCCTAGTCAACGCCGGGCGACAGCGGCGCCCGCGGCGACTCCCACAAGGACCTCCGCGGGCCAAGCGCCCCCGGCCCATGTAAGGAGCACCGCTGTGAGACACCAGACCGCGCTCGGGGCTGCGGCGATCAGCGCCGGCCTCGCCGTGGCGATGTCCGCCCCCGCTTCGAGCGCGAGCGCCCCGCCCGCGCCGCCCACCCCGTCCCCCAAGGCGGCCGCAGCCTCCGCCGACCGGCTGGTCTCGGCCGGTCAGGCACCCGTCCACGCGTCCCCCCAGGACAAGATCGTCCGACGTGGCGTCACGTCCGGGACCGGAGGACTCCAGTACGTCTCCTACGAGCGCACCCACGCCGGGCTGCCCGTCGTGGGCGGCGACTTCGTCATCGCCACCGACGCTGCCGGCAGGGTCCTCAGCACCTCGACCACCCAGACCGGCGAGCTGACCGTCTCCACGACGCCCTCGCTCACCCCGGCCAAGGCCGCCGCGATCGCCCGCAAGCAGATCACCAAGCCCAGGAGCACGACGACGCCGGCGCTGACCGTCCTGGCCGAGGGCAACGGCCGGCTGGTGTACGAGACGGTCGTCCGCGGCTTCAACCGCCCGCCGGGCTCGTACGGCTTCGGCCCGCACGGTTCCTACGGCTTCGGCCCGCACGGCTCGTACGGCTTCAGCCCGACCGGCTCCTACGGCTTCGCCCCGGGCGGCTCATACGGTTTCGCGGGTCCCCCCGGCTCGTACGGTTTCGCGGGTCCGCCCGGTTCCTACGGTTTCGCAGGTCCCCCTGGTTCCTACGGTTTCGCAGGCCCGCCCGGCTCATACGGTTTCGCAGGCCCTCCCGGCTCGTACGGCTTCAGCCCGGCCGGTTCCTACGGCTTCGCGGGCCCGCCCGGGTCATACGGATTCGCAGGTCCCCCCGGCTCATACGGCTTCGCGGGTCCCCCTGGCTCGTACGGCTTCGCGGGTCCCCCCGGCTCGTACGGCTTCGCAGGCCCGCCCGGTTCCTATGGCCTCGCAGGGCCTCCCGGTTCCTACGGGCTCGCCGGTCCCAGTGGCTCGTACGGCTACGGCCCGAACGGTTCCTACGGGGTGGCCGCCAAGCGTCCGACCCGGCTCCCCGAGCGTCCGTCCAAGCTGCACGTGATGGTGGACGCGAAGACCGGCAAGGTCGTCCGCACCTGGGACGAGGTCGTCAACGTGAACGACGACCAGTCCTACTACCACGGCGGCCGCACCAAGCCGACCCACATCGACACGTCCGGCTCCAACGGCCGGTACACGCTGAGCGACTCGCGCCGTCCCGGGATCAGCTGCGGCACCCAGGGCGGCACGCCGCTCAGCGGCACCGACGACGCGTGGGGCAACGCCGACGGCAAGGACCTGGAGACCGCCTGCGTCGACGCGATGAAGGCGGCGCAGGCCGAGTTCGACATGCTCAAGACCTGGCTCGGACGCAACGGCCTGGACGGCAACGGGCGCGGCTGGCCCATGAAGGTCGGCCTCAACCAGGTCAACGCGTGGTGGGACGGCACCGCCGCCTCCTTCGGCCGCAGCCAGAGTGGCACGCGCCAGGCCACCCCGACCGACGTCGTCGCGCACGAGCTCGGCCACGGCATCTTCCAGACCACGCCCGGCGGCTCGGGCAGCAGCAACGAGTCGAACGGCCTGAACGAGTCGACCGGCGACATCTTCGGCGCGCTCACCGAGTGGTACCTGAACGAGCCGAGGGTGGACGAGAAGTTCGAGGGCACCGTCGCCCTCCTGAACTACGATCCGCCGGACTACGAGGTCGGCGAGGAGGTCGACCTGGTCGGCTCCGGACCGATCCGGAGCATGTCCGACCCGACCACCGCCTCCAGCGAGCACCCGCTCTGCTACGGCCCCAACGTGCCCCCCATGGAGCCGCACGCGGCGGCGGCCATCCAGAACCACTGGTTCTACCTGCTCGCCGAGGGCTCCAATGCCAACGACCCGAAGAACGGTCGGCCGAACAGCCCGACCTGCAACAAGATGACGGTGACCGGCGTCGGCCTCAAGAAGGCCGGACAGATCTTCATGGCGACCCTCAACATGAAGACCTCCAACTGGACGCACACCGCCGTCCGCCGGGCCTCCCTCCAGGCCGCCCTCAACCTGGCGAAGGCGGGCACGCTGACGTGCGCCGACTTCACCCGGACCCGCGACGCGTGGAACGCCGTGAGCGTTCCCCGAGCCAGCGGCGAGCCCACCACCTGCACGGGCTGACCGCGGACGGCCGTACGGGACGATCTCGGCCCGTCCCGTGCGGCCGTCGTTCCCACGGGGACCCGCCCCCCGCCGGGCCCTCGGCGCCACCCTGTCCTCGGCGCCGAGGGCCCCTTAGCATTGGGCCGCATGACACGAGCGTTGATCATTTTGGCGGCGGCGCTCCCTCTGTGCGCCGCGCCCGCCGCGGCCTTAGCGGGCCCGTCGCCCTTCCCCCCGGACGCGTCCTTAGAGGTGGACGCCGGTCGCCCCGGTGAACGGGTCGAGGTGGTCTTCTCCGACTCCGGCGCGCACCCCAGACAGCAGTACGTGAACGTCCGCAGCCCCGCCTTCGAGTCGGACGACGTCGTCCTCGGGTTCACCGGCCGCAAGTACATCGGCTCGGCACACCTGCGCCGCGACCTCGAACCCGGCCGCTACACCGCCACGGTGACAAGCGTGACCAACCAGCGAAAGGCCACCCTGGAGACCAGGGTCGAAGTGATGGCCTCCGCGTCCAAGACCGAACACGGCTTCCTTGAGGGCACGGTCGCAGGCACATGCGGCGGAGCAGCAGTCACCTTGGCAGCCGTCTACCTCTTCCGACGGCGAAGAACCAGGACGTGACCGTCAACGCGTGAGCCGCCGAGCGACATGCAGATGCGGCTCAACCGTGTCGCGCGGCACGAACAGTTTGCACACGCGCCAGCGAATGATGCAGTTCCACCAGCCCGAAGAAACGTCATCACAATAGGCGGCGCCGACGATCGTGCGCGTCCTGACATCGGCGACGATGAAAGCCTCTTCATCACCGATGAACTCGCACTTACCGTCGATCCAGTACCTATCGTCCACCGGCTCCGGGCTTCGGGGGGTGAACCAGAGCGACGTCCAGGGATTGGGCACGAACCCGCCTTTCCTGCCAGAGGGACGCCGCGACCTGCGATGCCGTCCAGCCGCACGGAGTAAAAGCACGGCGGCGCGGGGCCACCGGGGGGAAGGACCCCGACGCCGCCGTGGTGAGCGCGACAACCCCGACCGCCGCACCCACGCCTGTGTCACTCACCAGCGTCGGTCCACACCACCGAGCCGCTACCCCCATCCAGCCGCGCCTCCCCCAACACGCGAACGTCCCGGTATTCGGCGGCCACGGGCCCCAACTCGACCTCCCGAACCACCCCGACCGCGCCAGGCGCACCCCCGCGAAGAGCGGCGTCAACCTCCTGAAAGGCGCGCTCGCGAACGTCGGTGACACCGCCCGGCCCAAGGTCCGGAGCTCGGACGTCCCAAGCGAAGATGATGGGAGCCCTGTGTCCGGGGGTGGCGATGAAGGCGTCCATCCGAGGTGTGGCGACCCTGTGTGACTCAACCATGACGGAACGCTAAACGGGGTGCCGACGGCCGAGGGACAGGGTTCCTGTCCCCTACTTCAGACGAGGACGCCGATACGGTCTGCCAGGTCTCGGGCGGCGCGGCGCAAATTGGACGGGCCGCCCGCCAGTTCCAGTGTCATGCGCTTGGCGAAGCCGTTGTAGCGGATCGTTTCCGGTGCGGCGGCGTAGGCGTCGTTCAGCGCGCCGAGCGCCGCGGGCGCGTCCCCGGAGAGCTGCCAGGCACGCGCCACCTCGATCAGGTGGCGCCCCTTACGCGGCTGCGACGGGATCGCCGCGCCCGCGAAGCGGGTCGCCTGCCGGTGGGCCTCGCCGCCCTGCCGTGCCTCGACCGCGACCGTGACCGCGTGCGCTCCCATGATGACCTGCGAGAACGACGTCATGGGCTCGTAGTGGCCGCCGGGCAGCCGGCGCGCGATCTCGTCGGCGCGTTCCCACCAACTCCACGCCGTCCCACGCTGGCCCGCGCACGCCGCCGTGTAGGCGGCCTCATAGTGCAGCGCCCCCCACAAAGCACGCAACTCCGTGGTGGCGGTCTCGACATGCGGTTCGAGTGTTTCGAGAGCCTGATGGTTGATCGCTTCGGCGGCGTCGTAGTCGTTCACGTCCCGGTGCGCCTGGACCGCGAGCCACACCGCCCCGGCGAAAGCGCTCGGGTCCTCGGATTCCTCGGCCGCCATGATGCCGCGCTCAGCGACGCGCCAGAGCAGGTCGGACGCGGGCTGGTAGGCGAGGAAGAACTGCGCGAGGTTGTACACCCCGGCGAGGAGCGCCAGCGCCCGGCGCCGGTCCGCCCCCTCATACGCCCGGACGGCTCGCCTCGCGTCCCGGATCAGATCCGGCAGGAGCGCACCGAGAACCGTCCGGTGATCGGGGGCTGCGTGCCGGGCCCGCCACGCCGCGTCGAGCCGCACCTGAAGGTGCCCGAGGGGCGGCGGCCCGTCCCCCATCGGCACGGCAATGGCGTTGATCGCGTCCCGGACGGCGGGCAGGGCGGGATGCCCCGGGCCCCGGAACATCGTGACCGAAATCTCGCGTCCGCCCGTGAGCTCGGCGATGTCCCGGACCTTCAGGGCCTCCGCCAAAGTGAGCAGCATGGGCAGCTTCGGCTGCTGGATCTCGCCCCGCTCGACCGCCTTCACCCAGCGGGTGCTCTTTCCGACCAGCCCGGCGAGGACCTCCCGCGACATGCCGCGCTTCCGCCGACAGGACTGGATTCGCTGACCGACCGTCGGACCTTGATCTGCGGAAGAAGAACCACCATCGCGCACGGGCCCGCACCTTCCGTGAGACATCGCGACCTCAGCGTAAGGCGGCCGACCTCGTCCCGTCACGAAATCACGGGGAGCCACCTCTTCGCCGGTGGTGCGACCAATTGGCGCAGATCGACCGGGGCATCCGGTGTACCGGCACGTCAAGCGCAGCTTGGTGGTCATGCAGTCACGGAGGCTGAAGCCGGACGCCGTGCCGACTCTGTTTTCCTGTCGCACTCCGAGCGGGCGGGTTACGGTGAACAGCATGGAGCGGGCCGTGCTGGCGGGCCGCTACCGGCTGGACGGTCGTCTGGGCGGCGGCGGGATGGGCGAGGTGTGGCGGGCATTCGACCAGGTTCTGGGACGCCGGGTCGCGGTCAAGGTGATCCATGCTGAGCTACGTGACGACGCGGGGTTGGCCAGGCAGGCACTGGGCCGGTTCCGGCGGGAGGCCACGGCGGCGGCGGGGCTGAACCATCGCAACATCACCATGGTTCACGACTTCGGCGAGCATCCCTACACCGATCGCGACGGCAGGGCCCGGCTCCTGCCGTTCCTGGTGCTGGAACTGTTAGCGGGCAGGGATCTGGGCTCGATGCTGGAAGAGGCCCCTGCGGGGCTGCCGGTCGGCGAGGTTCTGGACTACGGCATCCAAACGTGCGCCGGACTGGCAGCGGCGCACCGTGCCGGTGTCGTGCACCGTGATATCAAGCCCGCCAACCTGATGCTGGTGCCGGACGGGACGGTCAAGATCTGCGACTTCGGCATCGCCCGCCTTCCCGACGTCACGATGGGCCTGACCAGCTACGGCGTGCCCATGGGCACGCGCGGCTACATGCCTCCCGAGCAGGAGCTGGGCAGGCCGGTCGACCAGCGGGCCGACTTGTACGCGCTCGGCGTGACCCTTCACCACCTGCTGACCGGCGCGAATGGGGCCGATGGCCCGCCCGCCGTTCACCGGACCGGGATCAGCGAAGAACTCGATGACCTCCTCAGCGCCATGGTCGCCACGGCTCCCGAGCGGAGACCCAGGTCCGCGGATGAGGTGGCCGAGCGCCTCCAGGTCATCGTGCCGGATGCTCCGGCAGACCGGCGGCACGTTCACGGTCTGCCGCTCCGAAACCAGTCCCGCAATGGCGCACCAGCCAACAGCATGCGGCCACCCGTGATGTCACCGAAACCACGTCGGCCATGGCCGGTGCCGCAGCAGTTACCCGCTCCCAGCTCAGTGTTCGTCGGTCGCCAGGACGCGCTCAACGTGCTGGCCGGGCTGTTGCCCGTCGACGGCGTATGCGAGGCGGTGGTGATCTCGGCGATCGCCGGAGGCGCCGGGATCGGCAAGACCACCCTTGCGGTGCACTGGGCGCACCAGGTCGCCGACCGTTTCGCCGACGGGGCTCTGTTCGTCAACCTGCGCGGCTACGACCCGGCCGAGCCTCTCCACCCGCTTCAGGCCTTGGACGGCTTCCTGCGCGCGCTGGACGTGCCCGCCAGCAAGATTCCGGACGACCTGCACGCCCGGTCTGCGCTGTTCCGTACCATCCTGGCCGGCCGCCGGGTCCTGGTGGTCCTGGACAACGCCGCCGACGCCGACCAGGTCCGCCCGCTGCTGCCCGCCACCCCCGGCTGCCTGGCACTGATCACCAGTCGCAGCCATCTGGCCGGGCTCACCACCCGCGAAGGAGCCCACCGCGTGCCCTTGGACGTCCTTCCCCCCGACCAAGCGGTCCACCTCCTACGGCGCACCATCGGCGCCGATCGAGTCGACGCAGAACCCGAGCAGGCCCACCAACTGGCGAGGCAGTGTGGTCACCTCCCGCTGGCCTTGCGCATCGTTGCCGACCGCGCGGCCGGCGACCCACACCTGAGACTTGCCGACCTGGTCGCCGAACTCACCGATGAACGTCATCGGTTGGACGCCCTGGCCACCAGCGACGACCCCACCACCTCGGTACGGGCCGTTTTCTCCTGGTCCTACCGCCTCCTGCCGAAGTCCGCCGCGCGGGCATTCCGGCTGCTGGGTCTCCACGCCGGTCCGGACATCTCGCTGCAAGCCGCCGCTGCCCTTCTCGACCTGCCCACCACCCGGGCCCGCACGGTCCTGAGCATCCTGACCGGCCAACATTTGCTGCAACACAGTGGACGCAACCGCTACCGCTTCCACGATCTGCTCGCCGTCTACGCGACCGAACGCGCCGCCCAGGACGAGACCCCCCGCTCCTGCGACCAGGCGATCGGACGGTTGCTCACCTGGTATCTCCACACCGCCCATTCCACCCGCTGTCTCCTCCTCCCGCACGGTAGGCGAATTCCACTCGACGAGATAAGCGGCAACGGGCCACCACCGGCGAGCTTCGCCGGCGGCAGCGAGGCGTTGGCATGGTTGGAGGAGGAGAGGGCGAACCTGGTGGCCGCGACCCGGCAGGCTTTCAGCCTGGGCGATAACGTCACCGCGTGGAAACTCGCGAAGGCACTCAGTACTTTTCTCTTCCGCAGGGCGTACGCCGACGATTTGCGGGTCGTCTCGGACATCGGTCTTTCGGCAAGTCAACACCTAGGCGACAAGACTGCGCACATGCTGATGCTGATCCTGCGCAGCGAGCGACTTCACGAGCAGGGTCGCCACCGGGAAAGCATAGAGCCCGCAGCTGAGGCGCTTCGGCTAGGCCGCGAGATTGATGAGCCCGACCTGGAGGCGTTCGGTAACGTCGTGATCGGGCGCGCTCACATCGCACTCAGCGAATTCGACCAGGCGATGGGCTGCCTAGAGCAAGCACTGCCGATCTTCCAGGCCATATCCGAGCGCCGTGGGGAGGGCATAACCTTGACCAACCTCGGCGCCGCCCATCTTGGGCTCGGACAACTCGACAGCGCCATCGCCTGTAGCCGACGAGCTGCGGCGATTCTCGAGGAGACGCAGAACTCCGACGGCCGGGCGATTGCCTTGCGTAATCTCGGCAAGGCCTACCGCAGACAAGGGCGGTATGACGAAGCAATGCGCCAGTACCAGAAGGCACTAATCCTGCTGCGTGAAGTTGGATCCCGACGAGAGACCGGAATCACCCTCGCCGAGCTGGGGGATTTCTACCTCGCCGTGGGCCAGGTCGACCGGGGTCGACAGTGCCTGCAAGAGGCGCTCACCATTCTCGCCCCGCTCGATTACTCGGGTGTGGATGAGATTCGCGACCTCCTGGCGGCCAATGCACTCAAACCCGACACAACGGCTCCGTAACACCCCCCGCCGCGTAAGGCGCGGGCCTCTTCCAGCGACGGGCCGGGTAGCCGAGTCCGAGCGCCAGCGGGTCCATCGCGCGACTAATGGCCGCTGGCGGAGGTTTGGGGTTGTTGGTTGCGGTCGAAGAGGGCGGCGGCGCAGAGGAGGGAGATCTGGGTGAGCATGCGGTCGGGTCTGCGTTGTTTTCGGGCGGTGGTCAGGAGGGCGCGGTGGGCGGCCAGGTGGAGGGCCAGGGTGTCGTGGCCCAGGTTGTGGGCCTTGCCGAAGTGGCGGTAGGCGGCGGCGAAGTCGCGGGTCGCCAGTGCCGCTCGGCCTTGGGACATCTCGGAGTCGTAGCTGTCGGGCACGGTTTCTCCCTGGGGGTCACAGGCCTCGGACGAGGAGCTCGAATGCCTCATCGATGAGGTCGTCCAGTGGACGCGGGTCGACGCGGCCCCGGTTCTCGGCCACCTGGAGTGCGGCGAAGGCGGCGCCGACGAGCATGGCCGGGTAGAGGCCCTCGGATTCGGGCGGGCCGGTTCGTGCGGCGATTTCCGTGGCAAGGGCGGCCATTGTGTCGTCGACCTGGTTGAGGTTCATCCGGGAGAACAGTTCCGGGTGGCGCCGGTACAGCTCCTGTAGCAGTTCCCATTCCTCGCCCAGGTGGGCGAAGTCGGCCGCGTGCGCCATTGCCTTGACCACTTCGCGCATCGCCAGGGCGGGGGGCTCGGCGGACGGTCTGGACCGCAGCTCGGCGACGATCTCCTCGGTCGTCCACTGGTGCGGCTCGATCGAGAACGCCTGGTCCTTGGTGGTGAAGTAGTTGAAGAACGTCCGCGGCGAGATGTCGGCCGCCTCGCTGATCTCCTCCACGGTCACCGCGTCGGGGCCGCCGCGCTCCAGCGCCAGCCGCACGGCCGCGCCGCGGATCGCCACCCGGCGTGCGATGCGGCGCCGCTCGCGTCGCGCTTCTCCCGCGTCCATGGGTTGCAGGCTATGCAAAAAGTGCATTGACTGCAAAGGAGCCGCTCAGGCCGGGGTCAGGGTTCGGGTGGAGGCTTCGAGGATGCCGGCCAGGGCGGTGCGGGCCTGGGTGAGGTCGGCTATGCGGGTGTCCATTTCGCTGAGTTGGGCCTTGATGTGGTCGAGGACGCATGCCTGGAGTTCGGTGCCGTCGCCCACGAAGCACGGCATGAGTTCGCGGATGATTTTGGTGGTGAGACCGGCGGCCAGGAGGGTGCGGATGCGGGCGACGACGGCGGGCGCCTCGGGGCCGTAGTGGCGGTGCCCGCCCTCGCTGCGGTGGGAAGTGAGCAGCAGCCCCTGGGCCTCGTAGTAGCGGAGGAGACGCACGTCCACTCCGGTGGCGCGCGACAGCTCGCCGATCTTCATGTGGCTCACCTCACCTTGAATCTGACACTGATTGCACGTTTTACCGTTGGGCGCATGACATCGACATCAGCAGCACCCGTTTCGCTCTACGGATTCCTCACGCCCAAGCCCGGGCACGCCGACGTCCTCAGGAAGCTTCTGCTGGACCTCGTCGGGCCGTCCCGGGGGCACGAGGGCAGCCTTCAGTACCACATCCACGAGCAGGAGGACGGTCGCTTCTTCCTGTACGAGGTCTGGCGCTCGCAGGAGGACCTCGACCGGCACAACGCGACCTCGCTGCTGCGCGACTTCATGGACGAACTGCCCGAGCATCTCGACGGGGACGTCGAGGCCTACTTCGGCGCGATGATCAGCCCGTATCCCGGCTCCTGACCCGTCAGGCGATCAGGGCGGCGAGGGCGCCGGTCACGAGGCCGACGACGACGATCAGGGGGCTGCCCTTGATCGCGGCGTCGAGGTGGAAGCGCAGGTCCCGGTACTCGGCCATGCCCTCGGTGCCGGGCAGGACCAGCAGGTGGGGACGCAGCCCGGCGAAGATGATCCAGTCGAGGACGACCAGGTCCCAGACCGTCAGCGTGGCGAAGACCAGGGCGGCGCAGAGGGCGGCGGGCAGGAAGGTCAGGCCGTCCAGCGCGCCGTCCAGCCCGACCATCGCCATCGTCAGCAGCGGCAGCCCGGCCAGACCCCACACGACCAGGCCGAACAGGGCCGCGACCCGGCGGCCGCGCGCGCTCTTGGGTTTCCCGTACCGCTCCTGGATCGCGGGCGGGTAGTCGTTGAGCAGGAAGTCCCTGCTGAGGGCGGACGCGGCGAACAGCGCGACGGTGAAGACCACGCTGAGCACCAACCCGTAGCCCACCCCGTATCGGCCACCCCCGACGACGCCAGGACCCGCAGACGGCCGGAGTTCCGCAAGGGCCGGCCCACATTGACCAGGGAGCGGATCGCCCGGGCGGCCCTGGAGATCCTGGGTGAGGCGGGCCCAGCCGAGGTGACGATGCGCGCCGTCGGCGCCCGGCTGGGGTGTCGCCGCGCGCGCTCTACAACTACGTCGCCGACCGCCGCGACCTGCTCGCGGAGATGGTGGCCGTGTGCCAGCGCGACCGTCCGCAGCCGGAACTGGACGCCGACCGGTGGCCTGAGAGCCTGCGGGCCTACTGCCGCGAGCTGCGCACCTGGTACCGCGCTCACCCCAGCATGCTCGCTCTCGCGCGCGCCGAGGACCTCACCCCGTTCGTCTCGTCCGACCTGATGCGGACCGACGACGCGGTGGTGGCCTTCCTCCTCGATCTCGGGCTCTCGCCGCGGGACGCCTACCGGGCCTGGTCGATCACCATGCTCCAGGTGGCCGGGTTCGCCGAGATCTGGGACGCCTGGCACGACCGTCCGCCGCCCGGCCTGGACCCGGCCGCCTGGACCGGCGTGCCGCCCGGCGTCCAGGCCACGGCGCTCCCGAACCTGCGGCGGCTGGCGGACGCGGCGGCACAGCAATCCCCCGACGCGCTGTTCGAGTCCGTTTTGACGATGCTGGTCGACGGAGTGCGGGCCCTGCTCTGACGTCCGCCGGTCCCGGCGCGGCGCCGGGGGCGCCCCGGCCTGCGGTTTTGTCGGTGCCGGAGGTAACAATGGGGGCATGTGCCGCAGCATCAAGACGCTCCGCCCGCCGTTCGCCGAGGAAGTCACCGACCAGGACGTCCGGGCCGCCGCGCTCCAGTACGTCCGGAAGGTCTCCGGCTTCCGCGCGCCCGCCGCCCACAACGCCGAGGCGTTCGACCGCGCCGTGGAGGAGGTCGCCCGGGCCACCGCCGCCCTCCTCGACTCGATCGAGGTCAGGGGCCGCCGCGCCGCCTCCTAGCGGCGCCGCGCCGTCGCGGGGAGTTGCGCGCGGCCTCTTCCGCGCCTGTTGAAAATTCACTTGCCCGGCATCGCCTTGAATAAAGCCAGGTCGCGATCTTGAAATCGAATTAGAAGCGCCCTCCGTTCGGACGTTTCGGATCAGTGCGAAACCTCGACGAGGAACATCGGCGGTCATCCTGTCGTCGACAACCACGTCGATCGCGACGGCGGGGAATCACCATTCCCGGTCGTCGCATTTTCCGAACGGGGGATCATTTAATGATCTTGAGAAAAGGCGCCGGCGGGCGGGGGCCCGCGCGGCGCGGCAGGTGGGTGCGGGTGCTGGCCTCGGGGTCGGCGCTCGTCGTCCTGGCCTCGGTCCTTTCGGTCGTGGCCGGGGTCGTGAGGCCGGGGCAGGCGCTGGCGCGTCCCCTCGACCAGCACATTCCGATGACGTACAACATGCAGGGCGCCGGCGACGGGGGGCAGGGCGCGAAGTGGACCAACACCGTCAAGAAGGAGGCCAAGACGCATGACGTGATCGCGCTCCAGGAGGCGGGTTCCCGGCCGAACATGGGCACCCCCGAGCGGGCCGCCAGCGATCACGGGATGCGGGTCGACCGCTACCGGTGGCAGGTCGAGTCCGCCCCCAGGGACCCGCTGCACATGGGCGGCACGCGCAACGTCTACTTCATGGAGACCGACCCGGGCGGCCACCGGGTGAACCTCGCCATCGTCACCCCGTACAACGCGGACCAGATCATCATCATCCCGCCGGGGTTCGAGAACAGCCGCCCGGCGTTCGGGATCCGACTCGGGACGACGGTCTTCTTCACCATGCACGGCCTGTCGGGCGGAGGGAACGACGACCGCAGGCTGCTGACGGAGATGGACAACCGGGTCGGGGCGAGCCGCTGGGTCGCGCTCGGCGACTTCAACCGCGAGCCCGACCGGTGGAACCGGGCGGGCAGCCGCCCGGGCGACCCGGGATTCGTCCCCGGCCTTCCCACGCTGCCCGGGGCCGGCCGGATCTACAACTCCGGCCAGCCCACCCATGTCATCTCCAGCGGGGTCGAGCGCGAACTCGACTACATGGTGACCAACGCCGACCTTCCGGGCACGTGGGGCGGTGAACGGATCGGCGACCTGTCGTCCGACCACGTCCCGGTCACGTTCGGCCCCCTCGCCTTGGACAAGGCGGGACGGACGAAGGGGCTGACCAACAGGAAGGACGGGGACGCCGTCGACCAGCGGTATGTGACCCGGCTCAACCGCTACCGCGCCGTCGTCAAGCCGCGCAGCGCGACGGCGACCCAGCGGTACAAGATGCGTCCGATGAGCGGCGGCTGGACGCGGATCGTCAACGAGTACCACCAGTGCCTCAGAGAGGTGAACACGCCGATCAGCCGCCCGCCGAACCTGCACACCCAGGTCTTCTGGGATCCGTGCGGCCAGTCGAGCTACGAGGACCAGTGGCGGCTGAACTTCTCCACGCTCCACTCCGGCTACTTCTCGCTGCTGAACCGGGGCACGGGCCGCTGCCTCGCGCTGAACGGCGACGACCTGGCCGGACGGGAGTGCACGGGCGGTGACGACGACGACCAGCTGTTCAGGATGGCGCCGACCCTGACGGGCGTCAGCGACGTGACCTGGACCATCGCCGGGCCGGACGGCCCGCGGGAAGGGCGCGCCTACGAAAAGATGATCAACGTGCTGCGGACGGCGTCGTCGCACTCGTTCCGCGGGCAGGTCACGCAGACGACCGAAGACCCCGAGTCGCTGCTGCGCCTGACCGTCGAACTGCCGCCGCGGCGGGGGCGTTCGAACCTGCTGACCCTGTTCCTGACCGCGCACGACACGCGGCTGCGCGGCTGGGAGGTCGACGACCGGCTCTTCCAGTTCAACGACTGGCACCTCGGCCGCCGGCTCGGCCGCGAGGTCACGACGCTGCCGTTCGCCGGGGACGAGGCGGCGCTGCGCAGGGCGTACGTCCGCACGGGCGGCAGCCCGTTCTTCGCGGAGGCCACCCAGCGGTGGCTCAGCCCCGACCGTATCGAGGGGGCGCTGAACGCGCTGTCCAACGTGAGCAACGACCACGTCGCCGCCACCGCCGGGCTGGTGATCTCCACGGTCATCACCCAGGCCGCCCACTACGGCGCGGTCTCGATGGTCTCGACCCAGGCGCTCGGCGATCCCGAGCCGTGGCGCATCCACCCGCTGAACAACACGATGTACGGGCTGTTCGACGACTGGGAGGCGCTGTCGAGGTTCGCGCGGAACATCACCGACGACCCCGAGCACACCGCGCCGCTCCGCCTCCACAACCCCGACATCACCGTCCGGACGTTCCGGGAGGCGGCGAACTTCGTCATCCTGATCAGCTAGCCCGCCACCGCTTCGGCACCGCCCGCGAACCGAGGGGGATCGCGGGCGGTGCTTCGCCGTCCCGGGTCAGGACGCGGCGACCAGCTCGGCGATCTGGACGGCGTTGAGCGCGGCGCCCTTGCGGAGGTTGTCGCTGGAGCAGAAGAGGGCGAGGCCGTTGTCGGCGGTCTCGTCGCGGCGGATGCGTCCGACGTAGGTGGGGTCCTGGCCGGCGGCCTGGAGCGGGGTCGGGACGTCCGACAGCGCGACCCCGGGGGCGCCCGTCAGCAGTTCGCTCGCCCGCTCGGGGCCGATCGGGCGCTCGAAGCGGGCGTTGATCTGGAGGGAGTGGCCGGTGAAGACCGGGACGCGGACGCAGGTGCCCGACACGCGCAGGCCCGGGATCTCCAGGATCTTGCGGCTCTCGTTGCGGAGCTTCTGCTCCTCGTCGGTCTCGGCGAGGCCGTCGTCGACGATCGAACCGGCCATCGGCAGGACGTTGAACGCGATCGGCGCGACGTAGACGCTGGAGTCGGGGAACTGGACGGCGGCGCCGTCGTGGGTGAGCCGGTCGGCGCCCTCGACGACCTTGGACGCCTGCTCGTGCAGCTCGGCGACGCCCGCGAGCCCGCTGCCGGACACGGCCTGGTAGGTGGCGACGACCAGCGCGGTCAGCCCGGCCTCGGCGTGCAGCGGCCGGAGCACGGGCATGGCGGCCATCGTCGTGCAGTTGGGGTTGGCGATGATCCCCTTGGGGCGGTCCGCGACCGCGTGCGGGTTGACCTCCGACACCACGAGCGGGACGTCGGGGTCCATCCGCCAGGCCGAGGAGTTGTCGATCACGACGGCGCCCGCGGCGGCGACGCGGGGCGCGAGCTCCTTCGAGGAGGCCTTCCCGGCGGAGAACAGGACGATGTCGAGGCCGGTGTAGTCGGCGGTCGCGGCGTCCTCGACGGTGATCTCGGCGCCCTCGAACGGGAGCCTGCGGCCGGCGGAGCGGGCGGAGGCGAACAGGCGCAGCTCGTCCAGCGGGAACCCGCGTTCGGCCAGGATGCGCCGCATCACGCTCCCGACCTGCCCGGTGGCCCCGACGATCCCGATCCTCATGCCGCTCCCTCTGGTAAGTCGATCGACCTGGGCGAACGAGTCTGCCCAAGCTCCTACGGGACGTCCATTCAATATCCCTTCCCGTCGACTTTAAGCGCTGGTCGGACGTGGCGCTAACCCGCCGCTAACCCGTCCAGCCGAGGGCGGCGCGCGCCCGGTCGTGCGCCTGGACGTGCTCGGTCAGCACGCGGGCGAGGATGTCGTCGATCGCGCCGAGCCGTTTCTCGATGGTGGCCAGCTCGCGTTCGGCGCGTTCGAGGCCGGTCTCCTTGGTGAGCGGCGGGACGCCGTCGTTGAGCGCGGTCAGCAGTTCGCGGTCGGCCTCACGGTAGGCGCGGAGGGGGAGGAGGACCTCGTCGCGGCGGCTGCCGAGCCGCTCGTAGCCCTCGACCGCGGCCGCCAGCTCGGCGCGGGCGCTCTCGGCGGCCTCCTCGGCGCTGCCCAGCCGCTCGCGCAGCTCGGTCAGCTCGGCCTTCGCGGCGGCGGCGTCCCGCACGGCGGCGGCGACCTTCGGGTCGAGCAGCGCGAGCTGCTCGCGGGTCACGCGGAGTAGGGTCCCGGCGGACTCGCCGAGCGCCCGCTCGGCCTCCCCCGCCGGACGCGCGGCCTCGGCGTCGAACGCGGCGGCCTGCTCGCGCAGCGCCTCGACCTCCTCGGCGAGGTCGCGCAGCCGGCGCAGCTCGGCGAGCCGCTCGCGGAGCCGGTCGTGCTCGGCGTTGAGGTCGGCCAGCTCCTCGCGGGCCTCGCCCAACTCGTCGAGCGCGGCGCGGTCGGCGGCGAGGCGGCGCCGCGCGACGGCGAGCTCGTCCTGCCGTTCCCGCAGGTGGTTGTGGACGGGCGCGCCCGGCGACGCCGCCTCCACCAGCGCGGGGACGGCCTCCTGCACGGCGCCGAGGGGTTCGAGCGCGTCGTCCAGCGCCACGACGGCCTGGAAGGCGGCCACGTCGTCGTCGAAGCCGGCGGCGAGCGCCCGGCCGGACCAGTCCGCCGCGAGGCGCAGCACGGTCAGCGCGGCGACCGGGCCCTCCTCCGCGAGCGCGGCGGCGATATCGGCCTTCACGTCGTCGATGGTCATCCGGGGCGACTCCCTGTGCGTCATTTCTGCCCGGTCCCGTCCGGGTCGATCGGGTAGTGGCGGGGCTCGCCACCGGCCGCCGGGGCGAGGACGAGCACGCCGGGGCAGGCGTGGGACGGGCGCAGGCCGACGCGGTACCGCCCGGGCGCGAGGCCGGGCAGCCTGACCGGGACGTCCGCGCCGTCCACCTTCACGGCGAACAGCTTCGGGCCCTCGGCGGGGACCTCGACCAGCACCGCGTAGCCGTCCTGGACGGCGAACTCCGCCGCCGGGTCGAGCGGCACCTCCCGGACCTCCAGCAGCCCGTGCCGGAGCCGGTGCAGCGGCAGGACGACGGACGGGTGCTCCGGCCCCGCCACCTCCATCCCCCCGGCCGCGATCCGCAGCGCGCCCCGGACGGCGGCGGCCGGGCCGAGCACCAGGGGCGGCTCCGGCGGCGCGAACTCGTCCATGATGACCCGACTGACCAGGGGGAACACGCCGAACTTGCCCGCGACCGCGATGGTGGCGGGCGGCGCCGAGTCGGCCAGGACGCGGGACACGACGCTCTTCAGCGCCGTCGCGGTGGCGGCGAAGGCCGAGATGAGCTTCCCTGCGGTGACGTCGATGTCACCGACGCGGTAGACGGGTGCGTCCCGGTAGCGGGGGTGGCTCCACGCGCGCGGCAGCACGACGGCGGCGCGGCGCCCGTGCCGCGCCCGCGCCCCCTCGAACATCTCCGCGAACCCGGCCGTGGGGCCGACGGTGGTCGCCGACGAGGGAGCGGGGCCGGGGGTCGAGGGCAGGTCGGCCGCCGACGCGGCGACGGCGGTATCGAATGCCCGCCCGCCGCCCTCGGCGACCGCGACCGACGTGACCCGTACCGTGCCGTCGGCGGCGGAGCAGAGCGCGGCGCCGGTCGTCCGCGCGCCCAGGTCGCAGACCAGCACCGACCCCTCGGCGGGACGGCCCGCCCGGGCCAGCGCGTCGGCGGCGACGCAGGCGGCCTGGCTGACCCAGCCGACATCGGGCCAGCCCAGCTCCTCCAGCAGAGTCCAGCGCAGCCGCTCGTAGGCGCGGATGCCGTGCGGCGTCCCGTCCAGCCACGACTCGGGGACCGTGACCGTCGTCCTGGAGATCGTGCCCGGGGCCCGCTTGCGGCCCGACTCCAGCAGCTTGGACAGGAACACCGCGAGGTCGCCGCGCGGCGTCGGGCGCGACTCGACGACGGGCACGCCGCTCGGCTGGGACAGGGCGATCCGCGTCGTCGCCGTCCCGACGTCCAGCGCCACCGCCACCGGGCCGGTCATCCGTCACCCGACTTGCCGATCCAGGGGATGCGGCGCCCGTTGCGGCCGTGCTTGGCGATCCGATCGACGGTGGTCTTGTTGGCCTCCAACCGGGTACGGCACTCGTTGGACATCTCCCAGGCCGCGGCGTGGTTGGCGGCCGTCTCCAGCATCCGCAGCTGGTGGGCGACCTCCTGGGTGACATGGTCGGCGACGGCGGTGGTGAACTCGCCGGCGACGTAGGGCCCGAGCGCGCCCTGGGCGATCGCCTCGACCAGCATGAGCGCGCGCTCGTCGGCCTGCTGGTGGTTGTAGCGGTTGACGTACCTCGTCCAGACCCGCTGCACCACCCCGTTCGCCACGATGCCGTCGAGCTTGCCTCCCGCGTCGCGCACGGCCCTGATCCCCTGCGCGGCGTTCTCCACGCTGCTCGCGAGGTCGCGCATGCAGCGGACGTAGTAGTCGGCGAGCTCGTCCAGGTCGGCGTTGGGGGCGAGAGGTCCAAGGTCCGCCGGGGTGGGCGCGCCCAGCGATGGCGGCGGGCCCTGCGTGGGCGTGCCGTCCGCCGCGTAGCCTCCCGCGCTGTAGCCGTCGGAAGCGGCGCCGGACGCGGGGGCGGACGCGGCGGCGGGCACGTGCTCGAACTTGCGCTGGTTCTCCAGGAGCAGCCTGCGCAGCTCGACGAACGCGGGCCGGCCCGCCAGGGCGGCATCGGCCGGATCGGGGTCCAGGACCGACCTGAGCTTGGTCCAGTCCAGCGTCTCGTCCTCGACGATGACGGCCCTGACCAGGTTGATCACTATGTCCGCGCGCTCGGGGTCGCCGGCCCAGGGGCGCTGGGCGCGCAGCGCGGAGACCAGTTCCCGGACGAACGTCGTCGCCATGCCGCGATGGTCGCGGACCCGCTGCCAGGCCCAGACGAAGCCGTTGTGGTACATGCCGGAGTCGTCGTGGAGCACCGCCTTCTTGAGGTGCGCGGGCGACGACCCGACCGTGAGCAGCACGGCGTCCGCCGCGCCCCATCCCCCGAGGTCCTCGGTCTCCATCTGGCCCAGCGTCGCCCTGACGATCTCGCGCGCCGCCGGGCTGAGCTCCGACTGCTCCTTCATCCAGCCGATCAGCGCGGGCATGACCGGTTCCAGGCGGCCGAGCCGCGCGGCGACCTGGACGAGGGCCGCCGCCCATTCGGGGGCGTCCTTCATCAGGTTGCGGAAGACCTTGAGCGGGACCTCGTGCCCGGCGAGCAGGTCGTCGAACCCGGCCAGGGCGCCCCGCTTGCCCGCGCCGAGCCAGCGGACCCACGCCCTGACCCGGTCCAGCCCGCCGGGCTCGGCCACGAGCAGCCGGGCGGCCAGCCGGCTCTCGTGGCCGAGCTCCGCCAGCAGCTCGGAGTTCGCCCAGGCCGGGGCGGCCGGGTCGACATGGTCGCGGATCAGCTCCGCGGTCTCCTTCAGCGCGGCGCGGTACCGGGCCGGCCGGCCAGTGAACCCGGGGGCCCGGATGGCCCGCACGACCCCCGCGAGGAACGGGTCGGCGAGCCGCCGGGACTCGGCGAGCTCAAGGTATTCGGAGACGCGCTTGTCGGGCACCTCACGCCACAGCAGCGTGCCCGCCGCGTCGACCAGCGCGTCGATCACCTCCGAGCCGCCGGTCGCGGCGACCTGGTCCCAGCGCTCCCCGATCAGCTTCAGGTCGTTCGGCTCCGCGACGCGGATGAGGTAGGCGAGCACGCGGCCCTGGGCGCCGGGCGAGATCTCGTCGCGCCGGGGGCTCAGCAGCAGCCGCCGCGCCTCGTCCTGCTTCCCGTCGGTGTTCTGGTCGGCGTAGCGCAGCACCGTCTGCGGCCACTCGACGTCCGCGAGGTGTTCGAGGGCGCGGTTCGGCTCGCTGAAGTCGGCCGGGCTGCCGCCGTCCGCGAGATACCCGACGAGCCACACCAGGTCCCGGTCGCTGAGCAGCCGGTCCAGCCACTTCAGGTAGCGCCGCGCCGTCGCGGACGGGGGGGCGCCCTCGTCCTGCCCGCGCCAGCCCACCTCGTTCGCGTTGTCGCGGGCGCGGCGCAGGAACGCGAGCCGGATCTTGTTCGCGGGCCCGGTCGCCCAGGTCGCGGCCGTGAAGTCGGCCCGGTAGCCGTACGGGAGCAGCGCCGCCACCGCGTCCATGAACGCGAGCCGGTCCTGGAAGGACGCGTCGCCCGCGCCGACGATGTCGACCCGGCCGTCCAGCAGCAGCGCGGCCGTCCGCATGACCTTGTTCCGGTCGAAGCGCTCGATGTCGCGGACGAGGTCGGCGGCGGAGTACTCGACCGGGGAGAGCGTGACGAGGTCGCCCGGCGGGCCGTCCATCGGCAGTTCGAGGCGGTTCAACTCGCGGTAGAGCGCGGCGTAGGAGACCGGCGTCCCCTGCACCTCCCGGTAGGGGACGCAGATGTACTTGGTGAACGCGACCGGGCGGCCCGACCCGTCCCGGTGCTCGGTCCAGTCCTCGATCGACATGCCGAGGTAGCGGTCGGGCGCCTCCCCCACCCAGCTCACCGTCACCCAGGGCAGCGCGCCCTCGCCGGTGCGGTGCGCGGGCGGCGTCCCGAGCCCGTACTGGCGCAGGATGCGCCCGAAGCTCACCTTGCTGAACGGCTCGCGGCTACAGTTCAGCACCCCGTAGTCGTCGCTGCTGCCGGGCCGCTTCCCCGACAGCGCCCAGCCGGCGGTCACCTGGACCATTGCGGCGTCTTCCCGTCGAGCCTGTTGCCGAGCCACAGCACCGGCTCCACCACGTTGATCGGCCACACCTTCCCGCGGATCTCGACGCTGCCGTCGGCGCTCTTGCTGATGTTCCAGTAGTCGTTCTCGGTGAACCGGTCGGACTCGCCCATGTAGAAGCCGACGGCGGACGTCGCGTAGTAGCGCACCCGCTCGTGGTGGAAGTACTTCTGGATGCTGCTGAGGACGAGGTCGGCGTTGCCGACCTTGGAGTCCTTGCACAGCTCGGAGAAGAAGTGCCCGGCCGAGTCCTCGCGGACGCGCGGGAGCATCTGCGGGCTGTCGTCGTAGGTGAGGTACCCGCCGACCCGCGCCCGCCGGAACACCTCCGGCGCGTCGAACTTGGTCACGCAGACCGCGAGGTGCTGCGGCAGCTTCGCGTCCTTGGAGCCGCGGTCGCGGAACACCTGCCGCGACAGCTTCAGCAGCGTCCGCTGGAAGTAGCTGTAGGAGTCGCCCTGCCGCCGCTCGCGGGTCGGGTCGAACAGGTAGACGATCCCGTCGCAGCCCGCGAGGTGCTCGATGATGCGGTCCTCGTCGGCCTCGCCCTGCTCCTCCTCCTGCTCGTCGTCGAAGCCGAGGTTGTCGTCGCCGCCGGACGGCGCCATCGACTCGCCCGGGACGGACTTGCTCGCGTGGACGGCGCCGGGCGAGTCGAGCAGGTCGATGTTGACCTCGATCGGCACGTCCTGGAACTTCTTCCCGAACCGCCTGCCGGTCGGCTGCTGGGTCGTGCCGCGCAGCGTCCAGCTCAGCGCGTTGGAGAACTTCGTCGCGGCGGGGAACCGGCGGTGCTGGGTGAGCATGCCGGTCTGGGTGTCGAGGAAGTCGTTGGACTCCTCGTTCACGCCGAACAGCATCCAGTCGCCGGACGTGCGCAGCACCGCGACCTGGAGCGCGGCGAGGAACGTCGTCTTGCCGCTCTCCGGCGCGCCCCACAGCCCGATTCGCCGCAGCTCCCGCTGGGGCTGGACGATGTCCGGGTGCGGAGGCACCGGTTGTCCTTGCGCCGCGTTCTGCGGCGGCGGGGAGAACTGCGAAGGGGTGGTCACCGGGCACCTCGTTCCAGATCGGCCAGGGGAAGGTTGAGTGTCTGCGGCGCGGACGGGAGCAGGCCGAGCCCCACCCCGAGCCGCCGCGCGTCGATGTCGTCGAGATCGTGGACGCCCGCGGCGCCGAGGGCGTCCCAGACGGGATGGTCGCGGGCGCCGTCCCCGTGCAGGACGGCCGCGCAGGCGACGCCCGCGCGGGTGAGGGCGGCGTGCGCCGACGGCCAGCTCCGCTCGAACTGGCAGGGCAGGACGTCGTCGAACTCGCCCTGGATGGGCGGGTGCGGGGGCCGCCCGCCGACCGTCAGCAGGATCGTCCGCGCCGCCGGACGCCCGGCCGCGCCGTACCCGACGAGGCGCTCGGCGACCTCGTGCAGGGCGTCCTCGACCGGGGCCGCCTCGGGGTACTCGACCGGGCTCGGACGCAGCCGGGCCAGCGCCGCGACGGCGGTCGCGGGCGTGTCGAGCCAGCCGCCGAGGACGGGCCTGCGCTTCTCCTTGCCGCGCCCGTAGGCGTGGTCCTGGTAGCCGAGCACCGCCACGCGGACGAGGCCGGTGCCGGGGTAGGTCGCGTCCACGGCGGACACCAGCTCGCGCAGCAGGCCCAGCCTGCGCTGGACCAGCTCGTCCACGCCGCCGAGCTCGACCGCGCAGACCAGGTCGACGCGCTCGGTGAGGATCTCCAGCCGGTCGGGCAGGCCGTCCAGCAGCTCGGGCAGCGACTCGGCCACCGGCGCCAGCTCGGCGGGCTCGGTGATCCGCACCCGGCCGGGCCCGTCCAGCACGACCTTGACGTCGGCGGGCAGCGGCGCCGCGCCCGCCGCCAGCAGCGTCCAGTGCTCGGCGCTCGCGGCGACGGCGGCGAGGACGGTCGTCTCGGCGGCGCCGGGCGGGCTCTCCAGCCGGAACGCGCGGGTCGCCCCGGCGGGCGTCCCGGCGGGGAACAGCGGGATCAGCCGGGGGCCGACGCGGCGCGTGCCCGGCTCGACCCCGGCCGCGAGCAGCCCCACGTCGTGCCGGGTGGGCAGCGTGGCGATCAGCGGGCCGAGCAGGTCGCGGGCGCTCGACTCCCCGGCGGGCACGACCTCGGCGTTCGGGTGCCGCTTGCGCAGGAACCGCACGGCCCGGTCGGGGACCGGCCAGCCGATCTCCCGGTAGGCGAGCACGATGTCGTCGCCGGGTTCGTCGAGCCGCTGCGGCAGGCCGTCGCGCAGCGCCCGCCACAGCGTGTCGCGGTCGAGGTCGGCGAGCCCGCCCGCGAGCTGGAAGCGCCGCTCGCCCGGGTCGCGGGACAGGAACGGCAGCAGCGTCTCCCACGGCGTGACCTCGGGGGTGTCGTACCCGCGCGGGATCATCAGCTCGTCCAGCACGACGCGGGTCACGGTCAGCCCGTGCTCGGCACCGATCTCGGCGACGACCAGGCCGCGGCCCTGCCCCATCCGGTGCAGCGCGTTCGCGAGCACGGAGTGCAGCGCGGCGTCGGGCATCGGCGGCACGTCCACCGCCTGCCTGGCCCGCACCCACTCCTGCGGGGTCGGCCTGCCGCCCCGCACGAACAGGTCGTCGGTGAGACCCGCGCGGACGACGGCCAGCAGGTCGCGCTCGCGCCGCGCGGTCGCGAGCCGCTCCTCGAACTCGCGCGCGAACTGCGGGTCGGGGACGCCGAACCGCCACTCGCCGTGCAGCGGCCACCGGCACTCCGAGCAGCGCGCCTCCTCGACCTTGATCGGGCATCCGCACACCGGGCATCCCGGGCGTGCGCGCACCATGGCGCCGGTGCCCGCGCCCGCGCCGGCGGGCTGCTCACCGGTCGACATCGGCCACCTCCGCGGAGAGCGGCCCGGCGGACGGCGGCTCGGGCACGTCCTCGGGCAGGAAGGTGTCGACGTCGGCGTCGGGCGCGTCGGCCGTGCGGGCGGCGAGCCGCACCTCCATCGCGCGCAGCAGCTGCTCCCGGACGGTGCGCGCGTTGCCGAAGTCGTTCGGATTCGCCCGGCGCTCGGCGGCCAGCCACGCGAGCGCGCGGACGCGCGTCGCCTCCGGGACGCCGTAGCCCTCGGCCCCGGCCATCTTCACCAGAATCCGCACCAGTTCCTCGGGCGTGTAGTCGGGGAACTCCACCCGCACCGTGAACCGTGACCGCAGGCCCGTGTTGGCGGCGAGGAACGTCCGCATCTCGTCCGGGTACCCGGCGGCGATCACGGTGAGCCGGCCGCGCAGGTTCTCCATCTCCTGGGTGATCGTGTCGAGCGCCTCCCGTCCGAAGTCGCGGCCGTCGTCGCCCCTGGCCAGCGCGTACGCCTCGTCGATGAACAGCACCCCGTCCATCGCCTCGCGGACCTTCTCGCGGGTGCGCGGCGCGGTGTGCCCGATGTACTCGCCGACGAGGTCGGCGCGGCCGGTGTCGACGACGTGCCCGCTGGTGAGCAGCCCGAGGTCGCGGAAGATCCGGCCGATGATGCGGGCGACGGTCGTCTTGCCGGTGCCGGGCGGGCCGAGGAACAGCAGGTGCGGCGCGACGACCTCGCCCCTGCCGCGCCGCTGCTTCAGCCTGACCTGCGCGACCAGGTCGCGGATCGCCTTCTTCACCGGGTCGAGGCCGATCATCTGGTCCAGCTCGCCGAGCAGGACGGGCAGCTCCGGCACCGCCGTGCGCAGGTGCACCCGCAGCCGCTCGGGCAGGTCGCCGGGCTCCAGCGGACGGTCGACGTCCGCGCGCGTCCGCAGCACCCACCGGCGCTTCACGTCGTCGGCGAGGTCGCGCATCGCGCCCGCGTTGCCGAACCCGGGGCCGCGCGTGCGGTGCATGCCCGCGACGACGCGGCGCAGGTCGTCCTCGGTCTCCCGGGACCAGGTGAGGCCCTGCTCGCCGAGCCGCGCGAGTGCGATGCCCGCGAGCGTGTCGGCGTCGTAGTCGGGGAACGCGATGACGTTCGCCTCGGGGAAGCGGCGGCGCAGCCCGGGGTTGGCGTCCAGGAAGTCCTTCATCCGGTCGGGGTAGCCCGCCGCGATCACGACGAGCCGGCCCCGGTCGTTCTCCATCCGGGTCAGCAGCACGCCGATCGCGTCGCTCCCGAACCCGTCGGCCTGGTCGGCGAGCATGTACGCCTCGTCGATGAACAGCACGCCGTCGAGCGCGCTGTCGATCACCGCCTGCGTCTTCTGCGCGGTCTCCCCCACGTACTGCCCGATCAGCGTGGACGCCGTCGCCTCCACCAGGTGCCCGCGCCGCAGCACGCCCAGCTCCCGGTACATCTCGCCGACGAGCCGCGCCACCGTCGTCTTGCCCGTGCCCGGGTTGCCGGTGAACACCAGGTGGTGCGCGGCGGGCTCGGCGGTGCCGCGGCCCTCCGCGCGCATCCGGTTCTCGGCCTCGATGAGCAGCCGCATGCCCTGGAGGTGGTCCTTGACCGCGTCCAGCCCGGCCAGCCGGTCGAGCCGCTGCCACACGTCCTCGTGGCCGGACGCGGCGGTGGTCACCCAGCCCCGCTCGCGCAGCACCGCGCCGTCCAGCGGGACGTCCTCGGCGGCGAGGCCGCGCAGCCGCTGCTCCCACGTCCGCGCGGGCTCGGCCGTCGCCGCCATCGCGCGGACGGCCTGCGCCAGCCCCGTCCAGTCGCCGATCCTCAGCCGCGGCCGCCCAGTCAGCCGCTGGACGTGCACGAGCCGCGCCAGCTCGGCCTCGTCGGGCTCGCCGACCCGGCCCGGACCGCCGCCGCGCTCGGCGAGCCGCCGCGCCCACTCCTCCAGCGTCGGGAAGCCGCGCACGTCCCGGACGAAGTCGCGGACGTCGGCGAGCGACGCCTTCCGCGACACCAGCACGCACTTGTTGCGGGCGCTGCCCCGGTAGGCGACCCACTCGGCGAACACGGTCGCGAGCGCGCGTCCGGCGACGGTGTGGCTCAGCACCTCTTCGGCGTGCAGCACGACGACCGCCGCGCGCATCGCGTCCTGCCGCATGAGGTGGTCGAGCGTCATCACCGCGTGCGCGTCGGACATGCCGGAGTTCGCGGCGGCGGGCTCCTCCGGGGCGGGCTCGGGCGCCCGCGTCACCACCCGGTCGCCCAGCGGGCCGCTGAAACCGGGCCGCATGCGCCGGGGCCCGCTCGCCGCCTGCCGCGCCGCCGCCGTCTCCGGACGGACGAGCCGCCGCGACTCCACGTCCCGGAAATAGACCTTGCGGTGCAGCGAGTAGAAGACGATCGCCTCGTAACCGGCGGCGTGCAGCGCCTCCCACAGCGCGGTCTCGATCCCGAACGTGCGGTACGCGCTGTCGACGAACGCGTCGTCGGCGCCGGACCCGTGCACGATCATCACCGGGTCGCCCTCGACCGCCGCGCGGCGCAGGCTCAGCAGGCGCCCCGCCGCCGGGCTCGAAGACCGCTCCACGCCCCCCGCCCTCAAAGCCGCTCGCCCGGCCTGGACCCGTCGCCCTCAGAACGCACGGAGAGTCCGCTCCTTTCGGCGCGCAGCGTGTCGAAGTCGGTGAGCGCCGGATCGGCGCGCGGGGCGTCGGCCGTCGGCTCGCCCACCGGCAGCCCCCGGTCGCGCAGGCTCGTCGCGATCTCCCGCGCGCGCTCGGTCAGCTCCTCCTCGGACGCGGTGTCGCGGTCGTAGGACAGGATGCGGACCGCGAGCGTCCCCGGCCCGCCGTCCTCCTCCTCGTGCGCGACCTCGATGACGATCTCGTTGTCGTTGAGATGGCGGAGCTTGCTGTAGAACGCGGCGCGCTGGTCGTCGCCCGCGTAGGCGTTCTCCGCCCAGGAGAACCCGGTCGCGTGCTCGACCGCGTCCACGACCTGCTCGGCGACGTTGACGCGCGCCTGCGAGGCCAGCACCGCCGCGGTCGCGCGGGCGACGGTCTCCTCCAGGCGGCGCTCCAGGTCGGGCGCGTCCCGCCGGACGATCTCGCGCAACTCCTCGGTGGTCGGCTCCGCGTCCGCGCCGAGCCCGCCCAGTCGCTCGTCGAGCTCGGCGCGCAGCTCGGAGAGGCCGCCGCCCGACCAGTGGTCCACGTCGAACGACACCCCCTCGATCGGCTCGCCGCGCTCGTCCGGCGCGGGCAGGTCCGCGCTGAACCGCACCCGCTCGGCGACGACGGTCAGCGCGTCCAGCGCCGCGAGCCGCGCCGCCTGCCATTCCTGGTCGAGCAGGACGAGGTCGGCGCGCAGCTCCGCGAGGTCGAGGTAGGTCTCCTGGAGCAGGCTCAGCGACTCCGCCGCCAGCCCAGCCGCGAGGTTGGCCTCGGCGGTGGCGATGCGGCGCTCCAGCCGGTCGAGCCGTCCGGGCGCGAACCGCTCGTGCGGCAGCTCGGCGCGGATCGCGTCGCGCATCAGCCGCGCGTCGGCGAGCGCGTGCTCGGCGGCGGCCGCCGCGCGGTCCCGGTCGGCGCGGATCCCATCCAGCTCGCGGCCCAGCTCCTGGATCTCCGCGCGCCGCTCGGCCCGCTCCCGCTCGATCGCCGAGCGGATCCGCTCGTCCTGCTCCGCGCGGGTCTGCTCCACCGCCGACTCCACCGCCGCGCCGATCTGCCCGCGCAGCCGGTCGGACTGCTCGCGCAGCCGCTGCGCGGTGCGCAGCTCCGCCCGCTTCGCCTCGTCGCTGAGCCCGGTCAGCACCTGCTCGACGCGCCGCTGCCGCCCCTCCACCTGCTTGAACGTGCGCTCCAGCTCCTCGCGCTGCTGCTTGCGGACGGCCTCGACCAGCTTCGGCATGTCACCGCGGACCTGGCGCAGCTTGCGGGCGGCGGTCTGCGCCTCCCGCCAGGCCCCCTCGTCCACCGTGATCCGCTTCGCTCCGCTCACCCCGTGCTCCTCCCTGGTGCCCGGCGGTCCGCTCCGGTGCCGTCCGCGTAGCCTCTGCCTTCCCGGGAGAGACCGGTCCCCCGCGGTTGGACGCCCGAGGGGGCCGTCGCGTTCGCCTCGTCACCCAGAGTTACCGGCGGGTAAAGCTCGGCCAGCGCGCGGGACGGGACGCCGACGTAGAGCGTCTCGCCCGTCCGGACCCGGACCTCGACCGAGCGCGGCCCGCCCTCCAGCGCCCCGGCGGCGTCGCGCAGCCGCCCGGTCAGGTGGTGGACGCGCTGGTTGGCGCTGCCGCGCAGGCCGCGGTCGTCGTTGCGCTCGGCGACGTACAGGCCGTCGATCAAGACGTCCACCTCGGTGAGCAGCGCGGCCACGCCGTCGTTGGGCGGACGGGTGCGCAGCCGTTCGAGCCGGTACCCGGTGAAGCAGATCAGCGTCAGGGCGGAACGGTCCCGGCGGGCGGCCCGCGCCACCTCGGCGAGCCCGGCGGCCTGCGCCATCGGCTCGCCGCCGGAGAACGTCAGGCCGGTGACGGCGGGATCGGCGAGCAGCTCGGCGGCGAGCTCGGCCGGGGCGACCCGCCGGGCCGGACGGTCGGGAATCCACTCGGGCGCGAGGCACCCCGGGCAGTGGAACGGGCACCCCTGGACCCACACGACCGACCGCGTGCCCGGTCCGAGCGCGCGGGTACCCACGCATGTTTCAGCCACGTTGAGCATTCGACCGTTCGGGGGGATCGGGGGATGGGTGAGTGACCGGGTGACGCCTGCCAGTTCGCCGGATTGTACGGGGTTGCCTGCCTCGTACTAATGGCAGGTGACACAAACTGTTGGACGCGGCTCGGGTATTTTCGGGGGCGGTGACCGGATCCGGTCAGGTTCGGGGAGTGCGCACACCGTGACTCGGAGTCGTCCCTGTTAGCGCGCTATCCTGCCAAATCGGCCCCCGCAGCCGGTCATGATTCCTCACCACCCCCCGTTCGCCCGAATGAACAGGAATGGCACACGACATGGTCCGCGCTTACGAGGACCCTCCGAGCCATGGGGATCCCCCGCGCCCACCGCCGCTGCCGCGGGTCACCAGCATCACCCCGCCCGGAGTCATCTTCGACGAGGACGCCCTCGTCCGGTACAGGCCGGTGCTCATCGGGGCCCGCGCCCGGTTCGGCCGGTTCGCGACGGGCCCCCTGCTGCGGCGCCGCCCGAGCCTGCCGCGCCTGCCCGTGCCGCCCGGCGCCCCCCGGGCGCACTGGCACATGCCGGCCGTCCCGTTCACGCGCTCGCCCGTGATGCGCTCGCCCATGCTCGGGTCGCACAGGCTGGGACGGCCCGGGTCGTCCATACCGGGGCCCGTGCCGCGGGCACCCCTCCCGGAGCTGCCGCCGTACGCTCCGGTACCGCAGGCACCGTCCCCCCTCGACGCCGCCGCCACCTGGTGGTCCCCCCTCCTCGACCGACTTTTCACACTCCGCCGAAAGCAGCGTCCATGACGAGTGTTCCCAGGCGAAATGTCGGATTTAGTCCGCTGATCTGGCTGTCCGGCGCCCGGCCGGAAATCCTCGCGCAATGCCCGACCGAACGCGGGAAATACCAGGGCATCGGCGCCGCCGTGCTCATCACCGCCGGGATGGCGGCGGTCTCGATGGCGTTCGCGCTGTCGATGGCGATCAAGGCGCCGCTCGTGGTCGCGCTGGTGTTCGCCCTGCTCTGGGGCCTGGCGATCATGATGCTGGACCGCTGGCTCGTCACCACCATCCAGCGCCAGGACCAGAAGCGGCACGCGTTCTACCTCGCCGCGCCCCGGCTGCTGTTCGCGCTGCTGATCGGCATCGTCATCTCCACCCCGCTCGTCCTCCAGATCTTCAAGCCCGAGATCGACGTGCAGCTGGAGCAGATGAAGGCCGAGGCCGCCAACTCCAACGCGCAGAACGCGCAGGCCGGTCAGCTCGGGCAGCGGGTCGCCAAGCTCGACGCGGAGGCCAAGCGACTTGAGAAGATCATCAGCAGCAACGGCGACACCGGCACCGACCAGACCGCCGACCCCACGCTCGTCGGGCTGCGCAAGCAGGAGGCCGCGGCGCAGCAGCGCGTCGCCGCCGCCCGCAAGAAGTTCGGCTGCGAGATCAGCGGCCAGGGCGGCAACTGCAAGGCCGGCGACGGCCCGCTCGCGAGCCTGGCCCGGAAGGAGATGGGCGAGGCCGAGGGCGCGCTCAAGGACGTCCAGAACCAGATCGCCGCACGGCAGACCCAGCTCCAGCGCGAGGGCTCCACGTCCCGCGCGCAGAACCTCGCCATCGCGAAGGAGCGCCTCCCGCAGGCCCGCAAGGAGCTCGCCGCCGCGCAGAAGGAGCGCGACCGCCTCAACGAGGGCTTCGCCGACAGCAACGCCACCTCCGACGGGCTGCTGCTGCGGCTCAAGGCGCTGAACGAGCTCACCGAGCAGCAGAGCACGCTGATGTGGGCGCACATCCTCCTGCTCCTGCTGTTCACCTCGATCGAGTGCCTGCCGATCTTCGTGAAGCTGCTGCTCACGATGATGCCGAAGAAGAACCTCTACGAGGAGATCCTGGAGGTCGAGGAGCACCGGCAGCTGCGCGTCGCCGAGGAGCGCGCCCGGCGCGAGCAGAACGCGCAGATCCTGGACGCCGAGGACATCATCACCCAGGCCCGGCTGCTCCGCGAGGCGCGCGACGCCGTGATCCCCCGGATGGTCGAGCAGACCGTCCGCGCGGAGGAGGAGATCGCGCAGGCCATCCTGCACGAGTGGCGCAACCGCGAGCTGCGCAACATCCCTTCCAACGTCGACGACTACCTGCGCTCCGACCACTTCCCGCGCGTCGTCCCGCATCCGGGGCACCCGCAGGGCGGGCACCCGCAGGGCGGCAACGGCATCCAGCGCGGCGGGCCGCTGCCCGGCCAGCCGGGACCCGCCCCGGTGCCGTCGGTGCCGCCGCGTCCAGGGCCCGGACGGGGGCCGGTTCCGCATCCGGGCCCGCCTGGATCGGCGCCTGCTCCTGCACCGGCGCCCGCACCGGCTCCGCCGAACGGGATTCCGAGCAACCGCCAGGGACCGTGGCAGGCGCCTCCGCCCAGCTCGTTCTCCTGACCGGTCAGCGGAACGCGCCTCAGCGGAACGCGTCGAGGCCCGTGATGGCCTTGCCGAGCGTCAGCAGGTGGACCTCCTGGGTGCCCTCGTAGGTGAGGACGCTCTCCAGGTTGTTCATGTGCCGGATCACCGGATACTCCAGCGTGATCCCGTTGGCGCCGAGCACCGTCCGGGCCTCGCGCGCCACGTCCAGCGCCGCGCGGACGTTGGCGAGCTTGCCGAACGACACCTGCTGCGGGGTCGCCTCCCCCGCGTCCTTCAGCCGCCCGACGCGCAGCGCGACGAGGCCCGCCTGGCCGAGCGCGACCTCCATCCAGGCGAGCTTCTCCTGCGTGAGCTGGAACGCCCCGATCGGCTTGCCGAACTGCTCGCGCGTCCTGGCGTATCCGACGGCCGCCTCGTAGCAGGACCGTCCCGCGCCGACCGCGCCCCACAGAATCCCGTAGCGCGCCTCCGACAGGCAGCCCAGCGGCCCCTTCAGCCCCCGCACGCCGGGCAGCAGCGCCGCGTCGGGCAGGCGCACGCCGTCCAGCACCAGCTCGGACGTGACCGACGCCCGCAGCGACAGCTTCCGGTGGACGTCGCGCGCCGTGAACCCCGCCGTGCCCCGGGGGACGAGGAAGCCGCGGATGCCCTCGTCCGTCCGCGCCCAGACCACGGCGACGTCGGCGACCGACCCGTTCGTGATCCACATTTTGGTGCCGTCCAGCACCCAGTCGGCGCCGTCGCGGCGGGCCCGGGTGCGCATGTCGCCGGGGTCGGAGCCGCGGTCGGGCTCGGTCAGCCCGAAGCAGCCGAGTGCCTCGCCCGCCGCCATCCGCGGCAGCCACTCCCGCTTCTGCTCCTCCGTCCCGTACTTGTGGATCGCCGTCATCGCCAGCGACCCCTGGACGGACACGAAGCTCCGCAGCCCCGAGTCGGCCGCCTCCAGCTCCCGGCACGCGACCCCGTAGGCGACCGCGCCCGTCCCGGCGCAGCCGTAACCGCTCAGGTGCATCCCGAGCAGCCCGAGCGCGCCCAGCTCCGGCGCCAGCTCGCGGGCGGGGAACGTCCCGTCCTCGAACCAGCCCGCCACATGCGGCACGACCCGCTCCGCCGCGAAAGCCCGGACCGTGTCGCGGACCATCCGCTCCTCGCCGGTGAGCAGATCGTCGACGCGCAGCACGTCCATGCGGGCTCCTCCTTACGGCGGATGTCGCCGCCAGGCTACGGGCCTCCGGCCTCCTCCGCCGGGCCAGGGGGCGGGTCAGGGACGGATCAGGGCGAATCCCGATGTCACGCGACGTCCCGAATGGGCATGATCGGGGCATGGACTTCGAGAAGAGCACCACGACCGCGAGCAAACAGTTGCGCCGCACCCGCGACGGACGCATGATCGCCGGAGTCTGCTCCGGCGCCGCGCGGTTCCTCGGCGTGGACGCCAACATCGTCCGGCTGGGCATGGCCGTCTTCACCGTGTTCGGCGGCGCGGGCATCGCGCTCTACGCCATCGGCTGGATCCTGATCCCCGAGGAGGGCGCGTCCACCTCGATCGGAGAGGACCTGTTCAAGAAGGCCGGCGAGTCGCCGACCGTGCAGGACGCCGTCAACAGGACCAAGGACGCCGTCCACAAGAACCGCTCCCGCACCTGATCAGGGCAGTGGGGCGGAACGCGGAACGGCCTGCCCCGGCCCCGCGGGGAGCGGAGGGGCCGCGCGGCCCGGGACGTCCGCGGGGGCGGCGTCCGGCGGCGGCTCCTTGCGCATGGCCGAGATGACACCGCCGCGGATCTGGTTCCACGTGAAGGTCAGCGTCGTGGCGGCCGACAGGCCGAGGACGCCCGCGAACGAGACCACGGTCTCCGGCCCGAGGGCCTGCGCGGCGGCGCCGCCCGCCAGGATTCCGAACCCCTGGCCCGCGAGCAGGCCCGACTGGGCGAGCCCGAACGCCTGCCCGCGTCCCTCCGCCGGAACCGCCACCACATACGCCGCGTTCGCCGCGATCTGGTACGCGCTGCCCGCGCCCGCCAGCGCCCACAGCGCCACCACCCCCCACAGCGGCGGCCGCACCCCCGAGCCGATCAGCGGCAGGCACGCCAGCATCGACATCCACCCCATCGCCCGCAGCCGGTTCGCGGGCCGGACGAACCGGCTGAACAGGAACGCCCCCGCCACCATGCCCGTCGGCATCGCCGACATCAGCAGCCCGACCGTCACCGCGCCGCCGCCGAACGTCGCCGCGTACGGCGCGGCCAGCCCCTCCGGCACCACGTAGAACGCGCACAGCCACGCGAACGACACCAGCGCGCGCAGCGTCGGGTCGCCGAACACCAGGCGCGCGCCGTCCCGCGTCCCGCGCCACAGCCCGAGCGACTCGCTCTCCCTGCGCTTGGACGCCGGACGCGGCGCCAGCCCGCCCACCAGGATCACCGCCGAGACCAGGAACGTCACCGCGTCCATCGCGAGCGTCCCGTAGGTGCCGACCGCCGCGACGATCGCGCCGCCCGCCAGGAAGCCCAGCATCTGCGTGGCCTGGTGGGTGATGTTGTTGATCGCCGAGCCCGCGACGTACCGGTCGCCCTCCAGCACGTCCGGCAGGACGGCCGCGCGCGCCGCCGTGAACGGCGCCCCCAGCAGCACCATCAGGAACACCAGCGCGCACAGGCCCCAGAACGGCATCGCCATCAGCGCCATCACCGTGACGAGCCCCGCCCGCAGCACGTCGCACACGACCATGACCGTCCGGCGCGGGAACAGGTCCGCGAGCCCCGACAGCACCGGCCCGCCCACGATCGGCGGCACGTACGTCAGCGCGTAGGTCAACGCCGTCAGCAGCGCCGAGTTCGTATGCTCGTACACCAGTACGGCCAGCGCGACCTGCGCGAGCTGGTCGCCCACGAACGAGAGCACCTGCGCCAGCCACAGCGCGCGGAACTCCCTCACCGCGAACACCTCGCGGTACGTCGCGCGCTCCTCCGGCGGACGACGATGCCGGCCACTGTGCCTTCCCGTCACGCACGCTCCCTGGGTTGGGCATCCCTCCCCATTAACTCACGCTGCGTGGCAGTTATGTGACCTACAGTGCCCAATTACTCGAATCTAGTAGCCGAGTTCGTGCAACCGCTCGTCCGTGATCCCGAAATGGTGCGCGATCTCGTGGACGACCGTGATCCGCACCTCGCGCACCACCTCGTCCGGCGAGTCGCAGATCCGCAGGATCTCGTTACGGTAGATCGAGATGTGATCGGGCAGGACCCCGCCGTACCAGTCACCGCGCTCGGTGAGGGGTACGCCCTGATAGAGACCGAGCAGCCCCCGCTCGGGCGCGTCGTCCTCGACAATGATGACGACGTTGCGCATGCGGGCGGTCAGCTCGGCCGGGATGGTGTCCAGGGCCTCGCCGACCAGGTCCTCGAACGCCTCCCGCGAAATATCGATCACACCGTCCATTGTGCAAGGGAGGCCCTGTGTCGCGGACCCCGGTCCGTACCGTCCTGACCGCCGCCGGCCGGCTCCGCACCGCCCCGCCCTGGCTCCACACCCCCCTGAGACGCCTCCGCACCGCCGCGACAAGCCGCTGGTCCAGACTCGCCCTCGTCCTGGCCGTCGGCCTGCTCGGCGGCTACGCGGGCCTCCTCCTCGGCGGGCACGCCACCACCCCCGTCGGCCCCACCGACGTCCAACTCTCCTTCACCCCGTCCTGGGGCGGCGGCACGACCCTGAAGCTCCCGCCCCTCGGCGCCCTCCACCTCGACACCCACTGGGGCCCGGTCTCCCTCCAGGCCCGCGTCACCGACCTGCGCCCCGAGGAGGCGCGCAAGCTCATCGAGAACGACGCCGAACTCGACCGCGTCACCGACCAGATCGCCGAGCAGATCCGGCACGGCGTGATCGTCATGGTCGCCCGTGCGATCGCCCTGGCCCTGGCCTCCGGCTTCGTCGTCTCCCTGGCCCTGTTCCGCTCCTGGCGCCGCGCCCTGATCAGTCTCGCCGCGTCCGCGACGGGCCTGGTCGCGCTCGCCCTCACCGCCGCGCTCACCTTCAACCCGCAGTCGGTCGCCGAACCCCGCTACACGGGCCTGATGGCCAACGCCCCCCAGGTCGTCGGCGACACCCAGAGCGTCGCCGCCCGCTTCTCCGTCTACCGCGCCCAGCTCGCCCACCTCGTCGGCAACGTCTCCAAGCTCTACGCGGCGACCTCCACCCTCCCGACCTACGAGCCCGACCCGTCCACGCTCCGCGTCCTGCACGTCTCCGACATCCACATCAACCCCGCCGCCTGGGACGTGATCCGCTCCGTCAGCACCCAGTTCCAGGTGGACGTCATCATCGACAGCGGCGACCTCATGGACCACGGCACCAAGGCCGAGGACAAGTTCGCCGACGACATCACCGACCTCAAGATCCCCTACGTCTACGTCCGCGGCAACCACGACTCCAAGAACACCCAGAAGGCCGTCGCCCGCCAGAAGAACGCCATCGTCCTGGACGACACCACCCGCACGGTCGAGGGCCTGAACATCTACGGCGTCGGCGACCCCCGCTACACCCCCGACAAGAGCACCCGCGACGACTACGTCGGCGCCGACCAGCTCCGCGCCGAGGGCCTCACCCTCGCCGACCGCCTCCGCTCCACCGGCAGACTCCCCGACATCGCCGTCGCCCACGACCCGGCCGAAAGCGAGGCGTTCTCCGGCCTCACCCCCCTCATCCTCTCCGGCCACGCCCACACCCGCTCCACCAAACTCCTCCCCACCGGCACCCGCCTCTTCGTCCAGGGCTCCACCGGCGGCGCCGGCCTCCGCGGCCTGGAGAAGGAACAACCCACCCCCATCGAACTCTCCGTCCTGTACTTCAGCCGCGCCAGCCACCGCCTCCAGGGCTGGGACGACCTCCGCCTCGGCGGCCTCGGCCTCACCTCCGCCCAGATCGAACGCCACCTCGAACCCGACCCCGACCGCCCCATCAAGCCCCCGGCCCCCTCCCCGCCCCCGACCCCCACGTCCCCGTTCCCGTCCGGCGAGCCCTCGACCACCCCGCCCACCAGCCCGTCCACCGGACGCCGATAACCGCTTACCCGCACCCCCCGATCGTCCCCTACACTTGACCAGGTCGAGTGGCGGCCACCCCGCCACCCCGGGCCCCCTTCGTCTAGCGGCCTAGGACGCCGCCCTTTCAAGGCGGTAGCGCCGGTTCGAATCCGGTAGGGGGTACCACGCGCATGGCTGCAAGATCGCCATCCGCCCCACCACCATCCCCCGCGATCGCCACATGCGCGGCCCGCAACCGCATGTCCGCCATCTCAGGCGTAATCGTGACCTGAACGTCCACCCGGTTGCCCTCCTGGTCGTGACGCATCTGAACCGCGAAGGCGTCCAACAGACGCCGCAGCACCGCTTCGGGCAGCAGCTCAAGGTCGACCGTCCCCGTCGGGCACTGCTCCAGCAGCTCGGGACAGGGCGCCACCGGAGTCGCCTCCCGAAGTTCGCGCAGTGCGGCCTGCTTGGCCTCCAGGTCCGCGCTGATACGCGTGGTGCGCTCGTTGATGGAATTCACGAACGCAGGCGTAGGCTCCTCGGCGGCCTCCAACGAGTCCAGGACGCGTTCCTTGCGCCGCTTCAACTCCGCGATCTGCCGCTCGACCGCCACCAGCCGCTCCCGGTGCTCGATGAGATGGCTGTCATCAAGCCGGGCGATCATCGCGCGCAGCCGTTCACGACGATGAGGCCCGAACACCTCACGGTTGAAGAACTCGGTCAAGCCCGCCAACAGCGGTTCCTCACGAACCCAAATACTCGCCGGGTGCCCCTCAGGCCGGTAGGCGCGAGCAGGACGGCAGATGTAGTAGATCCGGCCCCGGCTCTCCTTGCCGAACATCCGCCGCCCGCACAACCCGCAGGTCATGTATGAGCGGAGTGCGTAGGAGCGACGCGTATCGCTGTGCGCGGTGTTAGGCCCCGAATTACTGCGTGAACCCTGCCGGTCACGAGCAACCCTCTGGGCGTCGGTGAAGACCTCGACGCTCACCAGTGCAGGATGCGTGGGTGCACCGGACCAGATCCACGCCTCAGGCGGGTTGTTCCGGCCCCCAGCCGAGGTGGTGGCCTTGCGGTTCCACACCATGTAGCCGGTGTACTTGGGATTGGTCAGCACCTCCCGGACCGAAGAGTACGTCCACTTGCCCACACTGCGATGCTTCGCGGTAGCGACAGGCGGCAGGTACTGCTTCAGATCAACGTTGAGACGATCAGCGATGGCCTGGTAACCGAGACGCTCACTGACGCGGATCTCGAAAATGACCTGCACGACAGGGCCGCGCACCGGGTCAGGAGCCAAAACATGCTTGGTGGCGCCTTGCTCGCGGCGAGCGATGACCGGGTGCGGAACCTTCTGCGGCAGATACCCGTACGGAGGCCGTCCGACATTGAAGCCCTGTTCGGTGTGGACTTCGAACCCGCCCCAGGCTTTCTCCAGCATCTCCAGGACGTACCACTCGGCCACACCCTGCTTCACGCGTCGCGTGAGCACCTGGGAAGAGCGCTTCCCATTGAGGGCGATCGGTTCGTCGGACGCCCACAAAGGGATACCGAGCTTCTCCAGGGTGTTCTCGATCTGCGTCCCGACATAGGTCCGGCGCGCGATCCGGTCGACTGACTCGCAGATCACCGCGTCGAACCGCCGCTCGGGCTGGGCAGCTTCCAGCAGCAGGTCCTGAATACCGCCGTCGCGCGGAACGGGGATGTTGAACCGTTCGTGTCCGCGTCCGAACCCGCGAGCGGCGAGGTCCTTGCGCCCGGACTCGATGTCGTAGAAGTGCGCGACGATCACGGCGCGTCCCGGAAGGGCCGTGTGCAGGGCGTTCTGGCAGTTGGCGAGCTGACGCGGAAGCGACAGCGTCGGATCCTGTTTGTCCTCGGTCGAGGTCCGGCCCGCGAACGCCACCTTGAGCGGGCCGTCCAACCGGAATCCTCCACCGGGTCCCGTCAGACCTGCGGATCGGCTGCTGTGGGTTCCTCGCGTGAAGACGTCGAGCGGGATCGGGCTGCGTGTCTGATCCACCATTGCACTACCTCCTTGATCGCCAATGCTTGGGCCCGAGAGAGTTGCTTCTGGACCGGCGGAGGAGCATTGACGATCCGCCAGGCGAACTCGGGCACCTCACCCGCTTCTCGGGTGCGCTTGTCCGGACCGCTCACCGGTGCGTTCGTCGCCGGATAGTGGGGACGGTGGCGTAGGCAGGCGGCCGGTCCGGATACGACGGCACACCTCTACCGTGAAGATCAAGCCCGGCGGCCTCATGCGGTGGAGCCGCCGTTCGGCTTCGGGTCTGGAACACCAGCAGGTCTTCGTGGGCGGTGGCCATGGCGGGGATGCCGTGTTCGCGGAGGCGGCGGGACTCGATCATTTGGAAGAACGAGGCGCGGGTGACGATCTGTCCGTCGCGGAGCCCGCAGAGCAGGGCGGCGAACCGGTCGACCAGGACCAGACCGTTGGCTTCGGCGGTGGTGACGACCTGACCTGGCAGGTCGATGAGTTCACCGGCGACGCGGAAGGGGCGGACGGTGACGGCGATGACTCCGCTGGGGCAGAGCATGGTGGCGCATCCGGCAAGGATTTGCCCGAAGCCTGCGACGAGTTCTGGGGTCGGACGGTGGGCGAGGTTGCGGCGGTCGGTGGAGTAGCGGTTGTGGGACTTGTCGATCCCCGCGCCGCCGTTGTCCCTGCCGGTGCGTACCTGCCCGTGAGTGGCCGTCCCGTAGGGAGGAGAGGTCAGGACGAGCGCGGCGGTGCCGGCGAGGTCGCCGAGCGTGGCGGCGATGTTGCGGGCGTCGCCGTGGAGGACTTGGCCGGCGCTGGTGGCTCCTTGGGTGCGGGCGTGCCGGAGGTTGTCGGCGGCCATGCGTGCGAAGTGGGCCTCGTACTCCATCCCGAGAGCGGGGCGTCCCTGGTGGACGGCTTCGACCAGGGTGGTCCCGATGCCGCACATCGGATCGACCACCAGGTCGTCGGGCTCGGTGTAGGTGGCGATGACCTGGGCGGCGATGGCGGGCAGCATCTTGGCCGGGTGGGTCATCGACTCGGGTGTGTAGCGGCCCTTGCGCTGAACGCGTGAGGGCTGCTGGCCGGTGAGCAGGACGGACGCCAGAGCACCGGTTCCGGTGTAGGAGTTCGTTTTCATCGGTCACCTGCCTGGCCGCTGCTGCCCGGTCGAGTGAGGAGGCAGACGTCGGCGTGCACGCGCGCGGCTGGAGGCAGGGCCCGGGAGCGGATGTCGCGGAGTTGGCCGAGGCTGGCGGGGCCGGCCTGGATGAGCAGGGTGTCGCCCTCGACGGGGACGCGGACGGCGATGATGTGCTGGCTGTAGCGGAACCCGGCCTTGCGGGCCTCGCGGATGATCGCTGGAGCGGGGTCGATGAAGTGGCCGTTGTGGTGTCTGGCGGTGGTCACGATGGCCAGGTGACCTCCCGGGCGCAGGACCCGGTAGGCGGCCGACAGGAACGGCTGGGCGCGAAAGACACCGTTGCTCAGGACGTCCGACAGGCACGCTGAGCACGCGTCCCAAGCGCGCCCCGGCTTGAACTCGGCGGTGCGGTTTCCGGTGGTGGGCGGGGCCGCGATCACCAGGGCGACCTGCCCGCAGTGGTCGGCGATACCGCGGTGCATCTGGTCGGCGCGGCAGGGCCGCATCGCGATCCGACCGAGGTGTTCATGCGGCAGGTGCGCCCGCAGCCGCGCGCCGATGTGCCGGGCCAGCGGGAAATGCGGGACGCAGCCGATAGCGCGGCGGTCGAGCTCGGCCGCAACGCGCAGGGTGGCGGAGTTGGTCGTAAACGCGTCCGCGACCACGTCGTGTTCACCGGTCGTGGTAGTGATCAGATGCCGCGCGAGACCGGAGCTGATCATGCTCAGGTGCCGTTCGCAGGTTCGGGCGCGCGGTACCCGCTGAGTGGAGCCGTGGCGGGGCGGCGAGGGCTGGGCGGGCTCGTCGGCGGAGTCGTCGGGGCAGAGCCAGACGCTCAGCGGCAAGAGGTGCCGCGCGCCGCTGGCCGGGGTCGGGTTCTGCTTGTTGGTGCTGGTCATGTCGGGTGACCCGTGATGGTCGCCCGGTCCCCTGTCACCAAGTAACTGGACGGCGAGCTCGCTGGTCTTGGACAGGTACGGCGCGAATTCCCGGTCTGCTGTCGGTGACCGCGGGGCCGTTGACCCCGACGGATGGAGTGCTGCGAAGGGCTCGTCGCACCCGAACCGCACCAGTACTTCCCAGGGTTTGATCTTTCTTGGCGGGCGTTCTCGCGAGCGTGTGTTGGTGCTGGTCAGCGGCGTTCTTGACACCTGTTTGCGCTTGACCTCCGGCGGCCGACGACGTGTGCACACGAGCAGTAGGGCGCGTTAGCGCTGGTCACGGCGATTATGTGCAGATCATGAACAGCGCGGGGACGGCAGTGCCCACCGAGCATCTGTTCATGATCTGTGTACGGGCTCTGCCGAGATGTCGGTGACCGATTCACCGACCGACCTCTCGGGGGTTGCCTTGAACGCCATCACCACCATTCGCCCGGCCGACCACCGCGACCGGCCCACCAGCGGCGTTGACGCCGAACCCGGCCACGTGCTGGACGTCGCGGAGACGACGTTCGACCTGCTGACGCGCGGCCCGGCCCCACTGTCGCTGGACGGCGCGGCACTCGGGCACGGCCTGCCCACCCGCACGATCGCACTGGACGAGCTCCGGGCGATCATGCTTCACCCGTCCACCGGACACGACGCCCGCGACGCCGTGTGGAGGGAGCTGGCGCAACGCGCCCGCCGCGAAGGCGCGCCTTGGGTCATGGGATGCGTCGGGATCGCGCTGCCCGGCCTCAAGGCAATCGTGCGGGATCGGCTACGCCACCTGCACGGCGAGCCGAGAGTCGATACCTCGCAGGTGGCCGGCGACCTGCTTTCGGCATTCCACGAGGCACTGCACCGGATCGACCTGGACCGACCCCGCATCGCGCAGCGGTTGCTGTGGCGGTCTGCCAAGTCCGTCCAGCGCGCCTACCGGTGGCATGCACGAGTGATCCCGGTGGACCCCTGCGCGCTGGCAGAGATCGAGCACGCAGCCACCCCGCCAGACGACCACGTGGATCTCCTTCTTGACTCGGCCGTCCGGCAAGGCGTCGTCAGTGCGACCGACGCCGAGATCATCATCATGACCCGGCTGGAGGGCATGGACACGGGCAGGCTCGCCGAGCTGCTCGACATGACCTATGAGGCGTTGATGAAGCGCCGCAGCCGTGCTGAGAAGCGTCTGGTCGCCGCGATGCGCGACGGGGGGCTGCGCGACGACTTCGCCTCGCTGATGTCCAGGCCCGGGGTGTGAGTCGTCCAGTTACTCAGTGAGAGCAACCCGGGGCTGAAGACGGGACCGGGCCGGATGATCACCCGGTCCCCACCCGTCCGACCATCCGCCGAGTGCCCTTTCCGAAGGAGGACACCCGCAAGGCCCGGCCCCGTCTTCACCCCGTGGTTTCTCCTCTTCACCGGTCAGTCATCGCTGTTATGCCGCTCACTCCATGCTTGGAGGGCAATTGAGTGCTAGTCCGTCGTCCAACCTTCTTCCGTTCCTCCGGCACAAGGTGAGCCGGAGACGCCTCGTCGCCGCGGTTGCGCTGTTGTGTGCAGGGGTCTTGGTGAGTGGCCTGGTGATCGGCGCGACGCTGGTCTCGGTCGCCGACGCGCACACCCTCTCCGGCGTCCTGGCAGCCGACAACCGGCTTGAGCAGGTCATCACCAAACTGCGCAACGTCATCGTCGGTCTGCTGGTGGCGCTGGCCACGCTATTCGCCACGATCGGCGGG
Source organism: Actinomadura terrae (assembly GCF_022751215.1). Classification (GTDB taxonomy): domain Bacteria; phylum Actinomycetota; class Actinomycetes; order Streptosporangiales; family Streptosporangiaceae; genus Spirillospora; species Spirillospora terrae. The sequence continues at coordinate 625,037 of NZ_JAICDG010000005.1, forward strand.
GTTCGTTACCTGCTCGCCGGTGGCGACCCCGGCGAGGCCGAAGCGGGCAAGCGCACCCTTCGCAATGCCGCGATCGGCTACGGAATCGCGGCACTCGCCCCCGCCCTGGTTCAGATCCTCCAGTACATCGTCGGGTCCTGATCGTGCGCGTTCGGATTCCACGGCTCTGGCGAAGGCCAGCCATCGCCGCGGTGCTCTTGGCCGGATTCTGCGCGATAGCTCTCGCCTCGCACACCACGGCCGAGGCGCATCCGAACACGGTGTCCGCAAGCGCCATCTCAGCAGCCCGACCTGCCGCTGCGCCCTCCGACCCGCCTGATCCTGAGGACGATGGCGTCTCCAAAGACGACCCAGCCAGTGGAGACAAGGAGAAGGGCTGTTCCTGGATTGACCTCGCCTGTCGAACCGCGCAGGCGATCACCGGCTGGTTCCAGTCGCTGGCCCGCAGCGCCCTCAAGCCGACACTGGGCTTTCTAGCCGACACCCAACTGGCCACCCCCGAGATCGGCTCGCCCTCGATGAAACAGGCCGAACAGGTGTGGGCGACCTCACGGACCATCGCCAACACGTGCTTCATTTTGATGGTGATGATCGCCGGAGTCCTACTCATGTGCGGTCAGACGATTACCGGAGCGTCCGCGCCCGGACCGGCGATCGTACGCCTGGTCGTCGCATTCGTTGCAATGAACACCAGCCTCATTCTAATCAGTTACGGTATCCAGTTTGCCAATGGGCTGGCTCGGGCAATGTTCCTGACCGGCGCTGACCAGATCAACCCGGATGACGTGGGAAAGCTACTCGCGGATGGCGTGGAAGCGTCCATGGTCACCCAGGGCCCCTTCTACGTCATGCTCATGCTGGTAGTCGTCATATTGGCCTGCATCCTGGCCTTCATCTACGTGATGCGACTGGCGATCATCATGGTTCTCATCGGCATCGCACCGATCGCAATCATGTTCCACGCTCTTCCCCTCACCGAGGGGCTGGCCCGGCTGTGGTTGCGTGGAATCACCGGCGCACTGGCGATTCAGGTCTGTCAATCCTTCGTGTTCATCACCGCTCTACGGCTGCTGTCCCAGAACGGCGAGCACATGCCGTCTTTCATCGTCCTCACCAACCAGACGGAGCTGGTCAACCTACTGCTGGTGATCGCCCTGCTGTACACCCTGACCTGCATTCCGCGTTGGGTCGCGCGCACCGTCTGGCAACCAGCTCAGCCGCGCATGCTCGGCCAGCTCGTCCGGTCGTTCATCATCTACAAAGGCGTCGGAGCCGCGTTCGGTGTCGCCAGCAAGGCGATACGTGGCGGTCAGGGGGCTCGCGCCGCCACCTCCGCTGCTCGGCGCGGCCCTCCCCGACCTGGTGGTGGCGGACCACGCTGGCACAGAGGCCCGTCGGGCGGTCCGGCTGGCGGGCCCGCCGGTGGGCCAGCACCGCGTCCCGGTCGCGGCCCCACAAACGGCCCCCGGTGCGACGGTCGGCGCGGTCCTGACCGGCGGCGCCAGCCGCCCCGCCCCGGCTCCCGCAACGGCCCACGCATGGCCGGACATCCCCGATCCGGGCAGGGCGCGGCCCCCTGGACGATGCCGCACCGACCCCACGTTCCGCCCGTTCCTGGTCGGACGGGCGCAGGCGGCCCTGCCCGACCTCACCCACGCATACCGACGCAGCCACCATCGCGCCCGTACGCGCGTGCCGAACGTCCACGCCGTCCAGTACCGCGCGGGTTCATGCGGCTTGATCCGCCCCGCCGCCATGGCAGGAGAAACCATTGAACGACGATCACGAGCCGCTGTTGGCGCGCATTCCGTCCGACGTGGAGCAGCCAGACAAGATCATGTACGGGCTCACCACCCGCCAGCTCATCATCCTCGGCACGACCGCCCTGATCACGGCGTCCATGTTCGTCACCATCTCGCCGCTTCTACCGATCGCGATCACGGCGGGGCTGTGCTTCCCGGTGATCGCGGCCGGGTGCGCGATGGCCCTCGGTCGCCGGGACGGCATGGGCCTGGACCGGTTCGTCCTCGCCGCCATCGACCACCTTCGCCGACGGCGCACCCTGGTCGCCGCGCCCGAAGGGATTCCGGAGGCACCCGCGTGGTGCAAGGTCCGAGGCCGGTTGCCAGGTGCATTGCGGTTCCCTGTCCGCGCCGTCCGCCAAGACGGCATCGTGGACCTCGGCGGCGAAGGGACAGCGGCTCTCGTCCGGGCGGGCACCATCTCGTTCGGCCTGCGGACGGCAGCCGAGCAGGCCGCGCTGGTCGGCTTCTTCGGCCGGTGGCTCAACTCGCTTGAGGCCCCGGTGCAGATCCTCATCCGGGCCCGTCCCGTGGATCTGTCCGACCTTGCCTCACGGGTGGCCGAGGCCGCGCCCGATCTCCCGCATCCGGCACTGCGACAGGCGGCCGAGGATCACGCGGCCTATCTCGACGAACTTGGCGACTCCCGAACCCTGCTGGTCAGGGAGGTGCTCATCGTCCTACGCGACCAGCCCGCCCCAGGGTCGGGACGCAGGACACGGGCGCGCGACGCGAGTGCTGTCATCGTCGCCCGGCGAGCCACCGAGACCGTCCGCGCGCTGAGCGGCTTCGGTGTCATGGCCGAGTTTCTGGACGCCGACGCCTGCGTCCAGGTGCTGTCGGACACGTTCGCCCCGGGCTACGAGCGGCCCGCGCCACCCGCTGACCTCGACCAGCCCATCACCGCCAGCACCAGCGAAGGAGCCTCGCTATGACCCACCCTCATCGAACCCAGAAATCTAGGTGGTGATCCGGTGAAGCTGTCCGCCCTCGCCCGCGCCGCTCTCACCGCACCCGCATCCGCCGACGCAGGAGACCGCCGGACCAGCGTGGGTGATCTGCTCGCGCCCTCCGCGCTCCGTGTAAACGCGTCTTCCCTAGAGATGCCGGACGGCTGCTGCGCGTCGTTCGCCGTAGCCGGATACCCGCGTGACGTCGGGGCGGGCTGGCTGGAACCCCTCCTCACCTACCCCGGTCGCCTCGACGTCTCCCTGCACGTAGAGCCGATCCCGCCGATGGTCGCCGCCCAACGGCTCCGGCGACAGCTCGCACGCCTGGAGTCCAGCGCTCGCGCCAACGCCGAGGCAGGCCGCCTGGCCGACTTCAGCGCCGAGGCCGCCAGTGACGATGCCGTCGATCTGGCCTCGGCGCTGGCGCGCGGCGACGGTCGCCTATTCCGAGTCGGCCTGTACCTCACCGTCCACGCATGGAACACCGCGGAGCTGGACGCCGAGGTACAGCAGGTGAAGGCCCTGGCCGCGTCTCTGCTGCTGGACGCACAACCGACAACCTTCCGCGCCGTCCAAGGCTGGGTGTCCACGCTGCCACTCGGAACGGACGCGATCCGGCAGCGCCGCACATTCGACACCAGCGCGCTCGCCGCGTCGTTCCCGTTCGCCTCACCGGACCTGAACGCTCCCACCGGCTCCAACGAGGTGCTGTACGGGGTCAACGTCGCCAGCTCCGGCGTCGTCATGTGGGACCGGTTCGCCCAGGACAATCACAATTCCGTCGTCCTGGCCAGGTCCGGCGCTGGCAAGAGCTACTTCACCAAGCTTGAAGCGCTGCGTCTGCTCTACCACGGCGTCGAGGTGTCGGTGATCGACCCCGAAGACGAGTACCGGCGCCTGGCCGAAACCGCCGGCGGAACCCACATCGCGCTCGGCGCTCAAGGCGTGACCTTCAACCCTCTGGACCTGCCCAACGACCAGGCCGGAGACGTCCTGATCAGGCGAGCCCTGTTCACTCACACGCTCGTCGCCGCGATGCTCGGCGAGCCTCTGACACCCGCTGCGCGACCCGTCCTCGACCGCGCAGTCCTGGCCGCCTACGCGGCGAAGGGCATCAACTCCGACCCCGACACCTGGGCAGTGCCCGCTCCGCTGCTGGCCGATCTGGTCGAACAACTCGCGATCAGTTCCCATCCAGAGGGCATCGCTATCGCCGACCGCCTCGCGCCGTACGTCACCGGTTCCTACAAGGACCTGTTCGCCGCAGCCACAACCACCCGCCCAGACGGACACCTGGTGGTGTTCTCCCTGAGAGACCTGCCCGAGGAGATCAAGTCCGTCGGGGTGCTGCTCGCGCTGGACGCGATCTGGCGCAAGGTCGCCAACCCCGCCGACCGCCGTCCCCGACTGGTCATCGTGGACGAGGCGTGGCTGCTGATGAAGGAGGCCGAGGGCGCCCGGTTCCTCTACCGGCTCGCCAAGTCCGCCCGAAAGCACTGGGCGGGCCTGACCGTCGTCACCCAGGACGCCGAGGACCTGCTCGCCTCCGATCTCGGCCGCGCCGTGGTCGCCAACTCGGCGACCCAAATCCTGCTCCGCCAATCACCCCAAGCCGTCTCGGCCGTCGGTGATGCATTCGGGCTGTCGGAAGGCGAGCGGGCGTTCTTGCTGTCAGCCGAGAGAGGCGAGGGCCTCCTGTGCGGTGGCAACGCCGACGATCGGGCAGCCTTCGCCGCCATCTCGTCACCCGCAGAACACAAGGTCATCACCACCGACCCCGCCGAACTGCTCGACCACGGCAGCGAGGAGGCCGACCCGCTGTGACCTCGCCTCTTACCGATGCATCGTGGACGCACATCTTCGACCAGGCCGAACGGCTCCCCGCCCTGGCCGCCCGAACCCCGCCTGTAGCCGTTGCCGTGGGCGGAGCCGTCACCGTGACGTTCACAGCCCTGCGTTCCCTGGTGTGGCGATGGCGTGCCCAACTCTTCGCGCTCGACGCGCGGCTGATCACCGTCTCTGTACCGTCCCAGGTCGATCCGTCGAGTGCGCCCGCCTGGTGGGCCCACCAGGCCGGGCTGCTCGCTCCGGCCTGGAAACGCTGGATCTTCGGATCACCACATCTGGCGTTCGAGTACGTCGCCGACGCCGCCGGGGTACACATCCAGATCTGGGTTCCCGGCCTGGTACCACCAGGGATGATCGAAGAGACCATACGCGCGGCCTGGCCAGGCGCCACCACCACGACCACTCCAGCCAAGCCCCCGCTGCCCTTCGACGTCGCCACCACCGGAGGCCGACTCGTCCTGGGCCGCGACGACTCCCATCCGCTGAAGACCGGCCACGATACTGACCCGCTCCGATCCCTTCTCGGTGCGGTCAGCGGGCTCGAACAGGGTCAGCACGCGTCTGTCCAGATTCTCGCCCGTCCCGTCACGGGGCTCCGGCTGGCACGCGGCTACCGAGTCGCCGCGGCGCTTCGCCGGGGAGCGGCCGCCTCCCTACGAGGCCTGTTCTTCGACCTCATCACAACCGGATTCCGCTCCCGTGCAACACGCGGCTACCCCACTCCAGCCACACAGCTCAGCGCACATCCCGAACGCGCTGAGCAAATCCGCGCGATCTTGGCGAAGGCCGCTCAACCGCGCTTCGAGGTCGACATCCGCTACGCCGTCGCCACGTCCGATCATCCAGACGCTGAGAAGTGGCTCCGCGGACGAGCGCACGCCATCGCCTCGCTATCCGCCCTGTACGCCTCCGGCCACCAGCACCTACGCCGCCGCAGACTGCATGATCCCGCCACCGCCCTGGCCACGCGAAGGCTCGGATCGGGGTACTTGCTCGGTGCAGCCGAGCTGGCAGCGCTCGCGCATCTCCCCCATGACCCGGACGTACCCGGCATCACCCGTGCAGGAGCCCGTCCGGTCGGACCATCACCGGACGTCCCAGCCGCCCCCACCCCAGCAGCAGGGCCCGTACGAGTCCTTGGCGATGCCGACGCAGGCCACCCCCGACCCGTCGCGATGCCGGTCATCGGGACGCGGCAACACGTCCACGTCCTCGGACAGACCGGCGTCGGCAAATCAACACTGCTCGCCTCACTCATCCTGGCCGACGCCCACGAGGGCAGAGGCGCCTTGGTCATCGACCCGAAAGGCGACCTCGTCACCGACGTCCTGGATCGGCTCCCCCGTCACATGGCCGGGCGAACAGTGGTGTTCGACCCGTCCGACACGGCACCACCGCCATCGGTCGGCATCCTGTCCGGCCCCGACCCCGCTTTCGCGGTCGACTCCGTAGTGTCGATCTTTCATCGCTGCTTTCGATCGTCCTGGGGACCACGCCTGGACGACCTGCTGCGCTCGGCCTGCCTGAGCCTGATCCACGCCTACGGCCCGCGCGCCACACTCGCCCAAGTTCCCCAACTGCTCACAGACTCCGCCTTCAGAGCACGCGCGGTCGGACGGCTCACCGACGACCTTCTACGCGGCTTCTGGGCGGGCTATGACGAGTTGTCCCCAGCCGGACGGGCAGCCGCGATCGGTCCCGTGATGAACAAGCTCCGTGCGGTGCTGCTGCGTCCGTTCGTCCACCAAGCCCTGTCCGCGACCGGATCAACCGTCGATCTCGCCCACCACCTCGACCGCGGCGGCCTCATCCTGGCCCGCCTTCCCAAAGGCGTCCTCGGCGAGGACGCCGCCCGCCTCATGGGCTCCTTGCTGCTAGCCCACACCTGGCAGGGCGTCACCCGCCGCGCCGCGCTCCCCGAAGACGAACGCCCGGACGCGGCCGCCTACATCGACGAGTGCCACAACTTCCTCAACCTGCCGGGCTCGGTAAGCGACATCTTGGCCGAAGCCCGCGGCTACCGGCTCTCCCTCGTCCTCGCCCACCAACACCTCTCGCAGTTCCCGAAAGACCTCCGCGACGCGGTGTCCGCCGACGCCCGCAACAAGATCTACTTCGCCGCCTCACCCGAGGACGCCGGAGACCTGGCCCGGCACGCCGGCCCCATCCTGTCCGCACATGACCTCGCCCACCTCGGCGCCTACCAAGCCGCCGGACGTCTGGTCACCGCCGGCCAACCAGCCCAGGCATTCACCTTCCGCACCCGCCCACTCCGCGCCCCGATCCCAGGCCGCGCCGACCACATCCGAGCAGCTTCACGCCAACGCTTCACACCACGCGTGACAACGACGAAGCCCACCACCAGAAGGACGAATCCGCTGCCCCACGACCCGCGCGCCGAGCAGCCTGTCGCCGAGGAGAACAGGTCACGTTGAAGAAGACGATCCGTCACCGCCAAGCGCCCACCACGCCCAGACGAGCAACGCCCGAACTCTTCCTTGAGCTCTGCGCACGTCTCACCGACCGCGATCACGCGATCCTCGAACTGGTCTGGGAACACCGCGTCCTCACCACGCACCAACTCGCCGCCATCTTCTTCTCCACACCCGGCAAGGCCCGCGACCGCCTCTTGCAGTTGTTCCGGCTCAAGGCGCTCGAACGCTTTCAACCATGGGTCCCGGTCGGAGCAGCGCCCTACCACTGGGTCCTTGGTCCGTTGGGCGCCCAGCGCTTGGCCGCCCACCGCGACACCACCCTCGCCGGACTCGGCTACCGGCGGACCACTGCACTACAGATCAGCCATTCCCGGCACCTGGCCCACCAGGTCGGCGTCAACGAGTTCTTCACCCAACTCCACGCCCACGCCCGCCACACGACCGAGGTCCACCTCGATAAATGGTGGCCCGAGCGCCGCTGCACCCAACTATGGGGAGACCTCGCCCGCCCAGACGCATACGGCCGATGGACCGAAACCACCCGCGAGCAGCAGCAACCGACAACGGTCGACTTCTTCCTCGAGCACGACACCGGCAGCGTCACACTCGCCAAAGTCGCCGCCAAACTCAACGGCTACGAGGCCCTCAGCGAGGCCACCGGCATAACGACCCCGGTCCTGTTCTGGCTGCCCAGCACCCGCCGCGAAGCCCACCTCCGCGCGCTACTGGGAACACCACCGGTCCCAGTCGCCACGGCCGTCCACACCCCCGCCGACACCACCACCGGCGGCCCCGCCGGGCCCATATGGCTACCAGCAAGGCAGGACGGCCCCCGCCACCGATTGATCGACCTAGCCAGCACATCGCCGCACTCATCCGATGCCTACTCCGGCAGGATGGACGGCGACGCTTGCCGATAGTCGCACTCCTGGCCGCCCTCGTGGTCCTGGTGGCCGTCCTCATCGGCGCCGCCACCGGCTCAGCTCCCACCTCCAACGGATGCGAACCGCAGGCCAACGGCCCACCAGTCGCCGGAATCCCCGCCGACTACCTCGCCCTCTACCGCCAAGCCGCATCCAACTACGGCATTCCCTGGGAGATCCTCGCCGCCATCGGATCCATCGAGTCCGACCACGGACGCTCCAAAGCTCCGGGCGTCCAATCCGGTGAGAACCATGTCGGAGCCGGTGGTCCCATGCAGTTCCTAGCCAGTACCTGGGCCAGCTTCGGCGTCGACGGCAACCACGATGGCAAGAAGAACCGCTACGACCCAGCCGACGCCATCCCCGCCACGGCCAACTACCTCCGGCACAACGGGGCACCGCCCAAAATGCGCACCGCGCTCTTCGCCTACAACCACAGCAACGCCTACGTCGACGACGTCCTCAGCCGTGCACGCAACTACAAGATGACGCCCGCCACCAGCAGCACTCCGACGGAGGCAACACCTCCAACCGAGTGCACTGAAGCAGCCGCAATCACCGTACCCAACGCCACCATCGCGAAGATCATCGCCTTCGCCATGGCCCAACGCGGCAAGCCATACGTCCTCGGAGCCGCCGGCCCCGATGCCTGGGACTGCTCCAGCCTCGTCCAAGCCGCCTACAAGGCCGCTGGCCTCGCCATCCCCCGCACGACCTTCACTCAATGGCCCTTCGGCGTCCGAATCCCCAACAGCCAAACACAACCCGGCGACCTGGTCTTCTTCAACTCCGGCCCCGGCACTTCCAGCAACCACCCAGGCCACGTGGGCCTCGTCATCGCCCCAGGCATGATGATCGCCGCCCGCTGCTCAAACTGCCACCCTGCCATCGGCGTAGAAACCTACCGTCGCCCAGACTGGATCGGCACCACCCGCCCCCTGCTCAAGATAACGAGTGCATCGAGTCGATGAGGTGGAGTCTCCCAAAGCCTCCGGCCGAATAGGTAGAGCACTATCGCCAAGGTAGCGTTCCCCGCCACGGTGCCGAAACAATCCAGTTCCTGCGTCCCTAGTGCCATCGCTAGCTCAAATTCTCCGCGTATCACTAGTTCCAATGTGACGTTGGGTGCATCGGTGATGCAGAGTTAGCGCGGATAGCCGCGGCCGACGGCCCTCCGGGTGCGGCACGCCGACAGTACCGAGAGGACGAGGCGATAGCCGACGACACGCATCCCGGTAATGGGTCGGCCCGCCGTCCGGGGTAGTCGTACAGGATACTCGTCCAGGCTTCCAGCCGCTTCGCCCAAATTCGCCTGGGATACCTGCGTGCAGATCGGTGATCGAAGTATCGACGGTACTAGTGGGCGCCGCCCGCATCTGTCACATGGCGTCGGCCCGTGCGCCGTCCGGCTGATTTCACGCCGCCGTGCCGGTCCCGGCCGATGTCGAATCGGGCCTTCTACCGAGCCCTCTCTCGGCTCTTCCGTACCCTCTTTGTGAGGGGGTGTTCCTCACCTAACACCCGACGGCATTTTGCCAAGGTGACCTCCAGTAGCGGAATCGCCTGAAGTAGATCCCCCGCCGCCTGGTACGCGCCCGCCAGGTTGTTGCGGGAGTTAAGGACGTAGGGGTGGTCGCCGCCTAGTACCTGCTCCATGTCGGCCAGCGTCTCCTGGTACAGCGGAATCGCCCGCCCCAGATCACCCGCCGTCGCGTAGGCGCCAGCCAGGTTGTTACGGGAGTTCAGGGCGTCGGGGTGGAGACGGCCCAGCACTCGCTCCCGGTCGGCCAACGTCACCTCCAGCAGCGGAATCGCCTGAAGTAGATCACCTGCCGTCTGGTACGCGTAGGCCAAATTGTTGCGGGAAGTCAGAGTGTCGGGATGGTCACCGCCTAGCACTCGCTCCTGGTCGGCCAACGTCTCCTGATACAGCGGAATCGCCTGAAGTAGATCACCTGCCGTCTGGTACGCGTAGGCCAAATTGTTGCGGGAAGTCAGAGTGTCGGGATGGTCACCGCCTAGCACTCGCTCCCTGTCGGCCAACGTCTCCTGATACAGCGGAATCGCCCGCCCCAGATCACCCACCGACTCATAGGCGCCAGCCAAATTGTTGCGGGAGATCAGAGTGTGGTGGTGGTCGCCGCCCAGCACTCGCTCCCGGTCGGCCAACGTCTCCTGATACAGCGGAATCGCCCGCCCCAAATCGCCCACCGACTCATAGGCGCCAGCCAAATTGTTGCGGGTGGTCAAAGTTCCGGGGTGGTCGCCGCCCAGCACTCGCTCCATGTCGGCCAACGTCTCCTGATACAGCGGGATCGCCCGCCCCAAATCGCCCACCGACTCATAGGCGCTAGCCAAGTTGTGGCGGGAGATCAGGGTGTTGTGGTGATGGGGGCCATGGAGGCGTTGGTCGATGGCGAGAGCGCGCTGGTAGTAGGTTATGGCGCGCGCGATGGCGCCTTGCTCTCGCAGGAACGAGGCAGCACCGTCCAGCAGATGACTGGTTGTGGTGGTGTCGGTGGCGGGATCGGTGTGTTCGGCCATGGCGTCGATGTGCGGCAGCAGGATCCGCCAGGTCGGCCATCCCACGGGGTCGTCGAAATCGGCGGGGGCGGCCTTCTTAAGCAGGGAGGTGGCGTGGTGGCGGGCGGTATCGATGTCGGTGGGTTGGCGGTGGGGGTCGCGGGGGTCGGGGGTGCGGGCGACGGCCTGGACCAGGCGGTGCACGCTGATGGTCTCGGGGCCCAGGGTGATCATGTTGTAGGCGGCGAGATCCCCCAGCGCCGTGACCAGCCCGACCGGATCGGCGAACGGGCCGACCTGGTTGGTGATGGAGGCGAGCAGGGTGCGGGGGATGGCGTCGGGCGCCCACCAGGCCATGACCCGCAGCAGCGCACCGGCCAGCGGGATGCTCTCGGCAAGGGTGTCCAGCGTGATGCGCCAGATCCGGGCGATCGTGCGTTCGGCATCGCTCCCCCGCGCCGCCCGATCGAACATCGCCATTGGGTTGGCGCGCAGGAGTTCCAGGTAGGACGCCGGGGTGAGATGCGCCTGGCGGATGAAGGCGCCGGCCTGCTTGACCGCCAGCGGCAACCAACCCAGCTCAGCGCACAACTCCGCACCCCCCTCCAACCCGGCGGACAACCCACCGCCCGCGCCGGAGGTCGGGCGGCCGGCGGTGAGGACACCGCGCAGCAACTCCAGGGCCTCCGAGTCGCTCAGCACGTCCAGCTCGATCAGCGCCGGGACGATATCGTGCCAGCCCTCCCGCAACCGACTGGTGATCAGGAACCGGCCCGCCGGGGCGCCCGCCACCAATTCGGTCACATCACCGGGATCGGTAACGTTGTCCAGCACCACCAGCCACCCCGCATGGGACGTCAGCCACCGCCGCGCCCACACCGCCCGCTCCTCCACCGGCACCGCCCCCGGCGCGGCCAGTGTGCCCCGAGTCATCTCCGGCACCAGCATCCCCGCCAACCCGGCCAGCCCCGCCGTGATGTTGGCGGGCGAGTCTGCGGTGATCCACCAGGTCAGCACATGCGCGTCGGCGCGCTGCCGCGCCCACCGCGCGGCCAGCGTGCTCTTACCGACCCCACCCAGCCCATGCACTGCCTGCACCACCGCCCCACCCGGCCCCGCCAACGCAGCATCCAACTCCGCCAGCTCCCCGACGCGGCCGACGAACAACTCCGTACCGAACCGCAGATTTGACGGCGCCCCCCGCGGCGGATCGACCTCCTCGGCCCTGGGCAACGGCACCGCCTGATACACATCACCCACATGCGTGGACGAGTTGATCACATCTCCTCCGGCGGCGATCGCCGCCGGACCAGCCCCCTCGACCGGCTCCGGGCCACCAGATGCGGGTTCGCCCGCCGCGGGGCGACGCACACGGCGCCTCATGAGGCTCCCGAGTCGTCCCAGGTCACCTCGGTCCCCGAATCGCTGACATTGCCTCCCGCCGCCATCGCCCCCAGCCCCGACGCGCTCACCCTTCCACCCGATGCCGGCGCCGATGGTGGAGGTGCTGGAGCGGCCGACGCCGACCGGGACACCCTCGTCCAGGACCCCGACACCGAGCCTTGCGCCGCGATCGCGCCGTCCCCCGACGCCGACACCCCGCCCGGCCCGCCCGGCTCCGGGTCAGGGTCGGGGGTGAAGGTCAGCCACGCCAGCAGGCCACCCCCCACCACGACGGACGCCGCCGTCGCCGCCCACCACGCCGCATCCCACCGCTGCGTCAACATCCCCGTGGCCACATTCACCACCGCACCCACCACCACACCCGCGCCCGCCGCAACCGCCTGCCGCCAACGCCCAGTACTCATAGCGCCCCCTTCCCGCACAGGGCCCCGCACCCGCAGCCCTACCGCACCACGATGTCCCACACCGCCGCGCCAGCACACGCCCTTCCGCACACCTGACCGCAATCGTCCAAAAGCGCAGCGCCTCCGGCACACGAAAACAGGGAGCCCCACCGGGCACACGATCTCCTGCACTCGCGCGTCTACCCCAGACCAAAGCCTCGGGCCGCAGCTCAACCCGCGCCGGGCCGACGACGATGACCCGCCGCCGGAAAGCCCCCAGTCCGCCACCCCCGCCAGCCGCAGCCGGACCGATCCCACGCCTTCTCGTGGTCGCCATCCGGCGAAGAGAACCTGCTACCCCACCTCTGGCACGTCACCCAGGCGCCGATCCAGCCTGCAACGCGATCAATAGACGTGACCGCCCACGGCCAGAAAACACCCCACCGAGTGGCCACCAACGGGGAATCGCAACTGACCACTGAAGAAGGCCAGCCTGTCAGCAACTCTCGGAGGGTCTGTCCGACCAGAGTCCAGAAGGCCACGCAGGCCGGAAGTCACCGGCCTGCGTGGCGAGAGGTCACCGGCCTCCGAGGAGGTAGCCGAGCAGCCCGCCAGCGAGCAGGCACCCGGCGCTGTAGACGACGATGCCCGCGAACATCACGTCCAGGTCGGAGGGGACGACGATCACGGAGCCACCGCCGCGAGTTCGCTCGCGGCCGTGTCGAGGGTGCCGGTGATGGCGGACGTGGTGCCGGTGCTGCCGTCGGCCGTCCGATAGAACCGCCGCTCGCTGTTGCGGAAGCCGCACTTGAACTCGGCCGTCCGGCGCGGACTGCCGTACCGCGCGACGCTCACCCAGCTCACGCCGCGCCGCTCGATCAGTGCGTCCGCCAACTCCTTGTGCGCCATCACGCCCACGTGGAGCCTGGCGATGTGTGCTCGCCGGTCGTTGCGCGGCGGCACGTCCAGGACCGTCGCGTACTTTCCCTTGTCGAAACTCATCGGGATCACCTCACTTTGTTCGGGTCGTCTTGTCGGTGGAAGGGGCGCGGGCAGTGCACTCGGGGGCAGTTGTGAACCGCCCGCACCGCCTCCCACCTCCCAATCCGGGACCACGCCATCCGATGCAGCGGTCCCTAACCGGCGACTAGCGCGAGGAGTCGTGGGTCCTCCGCACGTCACCGGAGCCTCGGTCGCGCGCCTTGGCGCGCTTGCCCTCCTTGACCAGCGCCGCACGCAATTCCTCGGCGGTGGGGCACATCACCGTCGCGTCCACGCCTGCACGCGGGTCATGCAGACTCGCCACCCACTCGCCTAGCGACCCATTTGCCCGAATCGCCCGCCAGATTCGGTATCCGGGGAAATCTGTGCGCAGGAGGGCCATGGCGGCATCGTCGGGATGCATGCGAGTGGACATATCAAAATCCTTCGCGAGCCGGTCTTTGGAATGCGGGGACCAGCATCACAGGAAAGGGATACGATCGGGAAGTAGGCAAGCCTGACCCCCTGACGACCCCCCACAAGATCGGCTATACCGACGATCAGGTACAACGCTTTGGAGGCGCGATGCCCGCCCGGTCTGAGCCATACAATGCCCCCACCATCATCACTTTCGGGAGCGAACAAACCGCCTGGCGAGAAGCCGCCGGGCTAACCAAGCGCCAGCTCGCCGAAGAGCTTGGATTCGATGAGTCTTACGTGGGACAGATCGAGAACTTCAAGAACCTGCCATCCGAGCCCTACGCCGAAGCGTTGGACACATTCTTCAAGACCAACGGAGTATTTGGGCGGCTCCGCAAGCGCATCCTCGACACTCGCCACACTTCGACCTTGCCCCCGGGCTTCGCGGAGTACCTGGAGCACGAAGCGCGCGCGACATCCTTTAAGAACTTCAGCCCCACCCTGACCAACGGCGTGCTCCAGCACGAGGACTACGCCCGCGAGATCCTCAGTACCTACAATCCGCCAGACCTTCTCGACCAGCGCGTCGCCGAGCGAATGAAACGCAAAGAGGTGCTGGAGCATGCACAGGTATACTTCACGATGGACGAGACCGTCCTACATCGCACGGTAGGCAATAGTCAGATCATGCGACGGCAGCTTGAGTTTCTATTGGAGATATCGGAGCGCCCGAACGTGTCGATCGACATCATCCCGCAAAGCGTCGGCTACTATCCCGGCATTGGCGGAGAATTCTATGCGCTCGGACTCGAGGACGGCAGCAGCATCGCCTACACAGAGTCATCCGGCGAAGGTCTGTTGATCCAGGATCCCGTTCGCGTTGCCCGTCATGTCCTACGGTATGACTCGTTGCGAGGCCACGCGCTACCCGTGAGCCAATCGCGGGAGCTGATTCGCCGAGTCATAGAGAGGCTTGAGGCATGAGGCTGGATCTGTCTGACGTTCGCTGGCGTAAGAGCAGTCGCAGTGATGAGCATGGAGGGTCTTGCGTCGAGGTGGCCAGCGTCGCACCCAGGATCGGTGTGCGGGACTCCAAGGACCCGGACGGCCCCAAGCTGATCTTCAACGCGGCCGACTGGCACGCGTTCACTCGCCGTGTGAAGACCGGCGACCACGACCTAGCCTGACGCCCCCGCACCCGACGAGCCCCTGAACCCGCGCGCAGCGGATCGGGGGCTCTTTGCGTGTTAACGGGCGCTGACCTGCACAGGATGACGCGAGTGCGCGCACGCACGACGGCGCGCACGGGGGCCGCACGCACGACGGCGCGCACGGGGGCCGCACGCACGACGGCGCGCACGGGGGCCGCACGCACGACGGCGCGCACGGGGGCCGCACGCACGACGGCGCGCACGGGGGCCGCACGCACGACGGCGCGCACGGGGGCCCGGGTGGCGTTCCGCCTACCCGGGCCCCTGAGTGCGCGTGGTGCTGTTCGTGGTGTCCGCGTCGGGCTACCAGCGGCGCCTCACGCTGCCGCCCATGAGACGGCACGCGCGCTCGTCGTCGCCGCTCAGGAAGATGACCGGCAATTCAGCGACGCCGGTCTGTCGGGCCTTGTGGATTCGGTGCCAGCCGTCGATCACGATCGGCGTCCCCACGTCGGGTAGCGGAACGGCCAGCAGCGGGCGGGATAGATTCACCGTTTCCGCGTATTCGCGGTCGATACGGATGAGTGCGCACAGGGCGCCGATCTCTGACACCTTCGCATGCGTGACCGGGTGGCGGGTGGCCGCCCGTGCGGCGAGTGCGACGTCCCATGCCCAGCCGAGCAGGACGAACACCTGGTCGTAGCGGGCATGTTCGGTGTCGTGCATGAGCGTGTTGGTCGCGTCACCGGACATGTAGCGTCTCCTTCGTCATGGCAACCTCGTCGCTTTGGGGTGGGTCGTGAGACCCGGGTCATGACGGGGCGGACGGGCCGTTACCCGTCCGCCCCGCCTCCGGCTCAGGCGACGGACGTGCCGTCGGTGGTCTTGTTGGCCGCGCGGAATCGGCGGGGCCGCTCACAGGTCAGAACCGCTTCGCCACGTCCGACGAGGGTGTCGAGAGCGTTGGCGACGGCACCGGATGACCGGTCCAGGACCTTGGCGATCTCACCGGGCGTGAATTCCAGGTCGGGATACGCGTTGAGGTGCTCGGCGACGAGGGGCCGCAGCGGCAATGGCGCACCCCGGTCGCCGGTCGTGCGCGACGTCCGCGTACCCGTGGTGGCGCGCGTGGTGCGGCGCACGCTCCCGGCGTAGCGTGCGATGTCCTCCATGCCGCGCGTGATCTGCTCGTCATTGTCGGACGCGATCGCGGCGAGGGTGGTGGTGACCGCGCTCAACAGATCGGTCAGGATCACGCGGGCGGTTTCGCGCTGTTCGGCCTTGCGCAGCTCGGCGTCGACCCGCGCGCGCCGTTCGGCCTCCTCTTCCTGTGCCTTGCGCAGCAACTCGGCCGTCGCCGCCCGACGGTCGGATTCGTCCGCCAGCACCTGCATGGCCGTTGCCAAGGTGTCCGGTGAGATCACGCCTATTCCCGGTGCGGCGTTCGGCGTGCTCGTGGGGGCGGTGGCTGCGTCGTTCACCGGGGCGGCTGTGGCGGCGTCACCGGTTCCGGTGGAGGCCGACGGGATGACCGGGGTCCACACGTCCGGTGTACGGCCCCGGCCGGTGCCCTGACCGGCCGTCCGTGCGGCACGCCCGGCGTTCTCGAACGCCGTCAGCGCCTTGGTCACCGTCGCGCGGCTGGTCCCGGACGCCTCGGTCAGCGCCGTGACTGTCACACCGTCCGGCGCGGCGCTCAGCGCGTCCCACACAGCCCCGGCCGCGCCGGTCGGGCGGTCGTCCGCCGGGCGGTCCGCCGGGGCGGTGATGGCCGTGTCAGCGGTCGCGATGGTGTTGGCATTCGCCATTGTTTCTGCCTCCCTGAATGGCGGCCGATTCGGCGGGGCTTTCCCGTCGGGCGTCGTCCGCCATGACGACCATTTCTCGACGGCATGACGAATGCAACACGGAGCGCCGACGAATTTTGTAGCCGTGACGGCTGGAGAGGCTTACCTCAGTAAACAAGAATTTAATGACCGGCCCGTGTTGGCGCCGCTCAGGCGATATTCAGCACCTCTCGGCAAGTGCTATCGCGGCGGACCTGCGTGTTTCGGCCTCGGCGTGACCGGGAGTACCTGCTCGGCCGTTCGGCCCAGTGGTCTCGCCGCCGCTTTTGTGCGACGACAAGGGGTCGGGAATCAGAAAGGAACCAGCAGTTAGCGAGGAGAGAGAGGTTCGCTAACGAGAAGAGGGCAAGACGATTTTTCTTACAAGCGATCGCGCCCCTTTGCATGTCCCCCTGGGGGGATATCCGGCCGCATCGACGCCCCACCGGTGAGGCCCCTGACCTGCGTCGATGCCTGTGAGGGGAGGGGGTGACCATAGACAACCCCCCGGTTACATCCCCGATCACGGCACCGGTCGCCCCACCGGCCTCCTTGTAAACGAGCGAAGCCCCGTCCGCACCTGGTGAAGGTACGGACGGGGCTTGTGCTTGGGCCTAGCCTGGGCGCGGGGCCAGCCTGCTACGGACAGGCTGGTCCCGTCCTACGTGGCAGGCTTGACCGGCGTGGACTGCGTCGGGCCTTCGTACGACTTGCCGACGCAGACCAGGTCCGCCCAGACAGTGTGGCCCTCCATCGGGTCTCCGTGGACGCCCAGCATTGCGGCCAACTGCGAGACCGCCCGCAGCCCCCTCTTGCCCTCGCTCTCGACCGGCCCGTTGAGCGGGTCGTACCTCACCGTCGGGTAACCACCGCCACCGAGGTCGCTGACGCCCACGTAGGCCAGACCGCCGAGCACCACCTCGACGGTGAACTGACCTCCCTGCTGGCCCGATCGGGTGTGGCGTACGGCGTTCGAGGCCAGCTCGGTCACGACGAAACCCACGTCCGAGGCGATCGAAGTGTCGGCGAACAGGAACATCGCGAACTGGCGTGCCAGCGGAATCTGATCCGGTCGTCCGGGAAAGGTGCGTCGCCAGGACATCGACGCACCCATAACCGAAGCTTTGGGTTCAAGGCTGGTTCTTGACATTTCTTGGATCCTCCCGACCGACCGCCCCGCCGTCGCGTTCCTATTAGCGACGAATTGGCGCGGCGAATCGACCATCATCAAGGAACGACTCGTAACGACGTGTCAAGTCCACGAATAATCGTGCGCATCAACAGGACGCCCGATACGCGGCGGGCACAGCTCCCGAGGTGTGATGACTCTATGCCACCTCGTGGGCGCTGAATCTCTGCTTCCATGCGCGTCATTCACGAACACTTTGGGGAGCCGAGAGTGGCGCGTAGGTTTGCGCGTGTGAGCGACTATGACTTGATTGCGTACGCGGGCAACGCGGAGGACGTCGTGCTGATGCGCGCCTTCGCCGGTCAGAGGAACGGGTTCTTCGTGGATGTCGGCGCCGGCGAGCCTGTCAGCGGCTCGCTGACCAAGAATCTGGTGGACGGCCTGGGTTGGCGGGGGGTCAACATCGAGCCGCTGCCAGAACGCCACGAACGCCTTCGGCAGGCCCGGCCAGGTGACGTCAACCTGCGTGTGGCCGTAGGAGATGAGCCGGGTGCCGCGACCTTCTTCCGGATCGTCCCAGGACAGGGGAAGTCCGGTGGTGGCGGTCTCAGCACCCTGCGCAGGGACGTCCTAGAGAGGCATCTCGCGGAGGGTTGGCGCTATGAGGAGCTAAGCGTTGAGGTCGTCACTCTGAAGACGATCCTCGGCCTGCATGCAAAGCCCGGGTTCGATTTGCTGAAGGTCGACGTGGAAGGGGCCGAGGCCGCCGTCCTGGAGTCGGCCGACTTGTGGAGGTGGCGGCCGCGGGTGATCGTGGTCGAGGCGACCGTCCCGTTGACGACCAGGCCGAGTCACCAGGAATGGGAGCCGCAAGTCCTCAAGGCCGGGTACAGCTTGGCGCTCTTCGACGGCCTTAACCGCTTCTACGCGCGTGATGACGAACCCGACCTCCGTGAGCGGCTTGCCGTGCCCGCCAATGTGCTGGACAACTACATCCCGTACGCCTGCGCCTGCCGAGCCGGGCTCATTGCACCAGAGTGAGTAGGTCGGGACGGTGGTCGCGCAGCCATTGGGTGATCCAGACGCCATCGCTGTCTGCGAGGCCGAGGACCGGGGTGTCGATGAGGCGGCGCAGCATCATCAGCGGCAGCAACGCCGTCAAGGCGTCCTGGTCGACGGCGTCCTGGCCGTAACCGTCGATGAGCGGGGCGGGGTCCGCGCCGCGGGGCATGTCGACGGCCAGAGCCCAGGTGAGGTCGAGCATGGGCGGGCCTGACTCGATCGCCCCCGGGTCGAGTACCCCGGTAAGGACCTCGCCGTCGAACAGGGCGTTGTGGCAGACCGCAACGTCGCCGTGAATCGCGGTCATGGGGAGCCCTTCGCAGGCGGCTCCGATGTGCTCGGCGATTGTCGGGTAGGCGTCCGGGGCGGTGGATCGCGCCCATCCCAGGAAGACGCCGAGGGCGCCGGGAGCGTCCAACCTGAGGCCCTCGCCGGGTGGACGGGAGTGCCAGAGCCGAAGCTGATGGCCGAGCTCGCGCTGGCGCGCGGGTGTCGGGTGATCCGCCTGCGCTCCAGGTAGGCGTTCCAGGACGGCCCACCACGTCTGTCCAGCCGTTCCCGCGTCCAACAGCCGAGGGGCTCGAATGCCTGTTGCGGCGCGCAGCTCCTCGAAATTGCGGACGGTCTCCAGCCGTTCGTGAAGGCGCCGACGCACCTTCACTACAGTCTGCGCGCCCGGCACGACACCATCGGCACCGAGCGTCGCCAGCGCGGCGGGCAGATCGCGCGGACCGTCGAACGCGGGGCTGGTCAGTGCGGCCTCGACGGCCGCCTCCACAAGGGGATCGGGCAGCCGGCCAGTCGGGATCAGTGCCCGCTGGTCACCGGCGTCCAGCGGCCCGCAGACTCGCGTCCGCAGACGGGTCAGGGCATCAGACCAGCGGCGCCGCGCGGAGTCGGGATCGTCCAGCCACTCGATGGCGCCGAAGTCGGCGTCCAGCCCGGCCCACGTCCGGGTCACCGGCGCCCACACGGGCAAGCAGTCTTCGCTCAGGCTCTCTGCCGTGCGTGCGGCCTGCGCCATCCGGCCGCCGGAGGCGTCCATCAGGACTTGCAACGCCTCGACGGGCAGCAGTTCACGGGAAGCTCCGAGTTCGCCGAACCGGCGTGCCGCCGCGTCCAGCAGCTCGCTCGCAGCGTGACGTTCGCCGCGGAGTGCCCGCGCCATCGCCTCGGCCATGTCGCACTGGGCGAGCCCGATCGCCTCGCCGGCGGAGCCGTTCAGGTCGCGTGCTCGGCCGAGCAGCGCCAGCGTGCGGTCCGGGTCGTACCACATCAACGCCAGGAGCAGGTGCCGCAGAGCGCGCGCCTCCCACAGCGGTGCATTGGCTTCGCGCGCCGCCTCCAGAGTCGACTCGAAGTACCCGGCCGCCTCGGCGAACCGCGCGTTCTGCAAGTAGGTGTGGCCGAGCACGTCGGCGGCCCGCACCTGGTCCGGCCCTGCCTGCGATGCGCCTTCCATCAGCCGGGCGACCGACCGGTAGGCGCTGCGGCGCAGCGCGTTGTCGGCCAGGCCGAACCGCGCGCTCGCACCGATCAGCGATGCGGGCTCGATGCCGGACAGGTGGTCGGCGGCCTCTTCGACCCGTCCGATGATGTGCGCGCGGCTCGCCAGCTCGTGCCTGTAGTAGTCGGCGTACGGACCGTCGGGATCACCTATCAGCTCGCGCAGCGCGCGGTAACGGTCCTCGGCATTGCCGTCTCCGCGTGCCGTCAGGCGTGCGACCTCGGTCAGCCGAGCCAGTTCCGGCGAGCCTTGCAGCTCGGGCAGGGAGACCAGCACTTGCCAGTGTCCGAGCACAGTGAGGCTGTAGGCGATGTCGCCAACCGACTCCGGCGCCAGCCGATGTTCGTCTGCCGCGCTCAGGACGAGCAGGAACGCCGCCACGCACCGCCTGCTGCGCACGCCCAAGGGAAGCGGATGGTCGGCGTCGTCGTCCCAGACCGCCAGCGCGGTGCGTGTCAGATACTCGATCGCCCGCTCGACGTTGCGGGTCCGTTCGGTCTGCGTCCAGCCGTCGTCGGTGCCGCCGTCGCACTCGATGACGCTGCGGCGCAGGTTTTCGTGCAGCCGGTACGGCGGCCACACCGTCTCGTCCCGCCGGACGAACGGGCGTTGCAGGAACCGCTCGATCTGCCGGAGTCGTAGATGCGGCAGCACCGCATGCAGGACGTCCTCGTCGAACGCCTCCAGCAGTGCCGCAGCCCGGAGCAGGTCACGGTCGGGAGCGGACAGGTCCCGCATCGTCCGCAGCACCAGCTCGGGGAACCCGAGCCCGAACGCATCGGCCGGTGGAGCTTCGCCTCGCGCCAGGTACTGCCCGAACAATCCGGCCGACAGATCGAGGTAGAGCGGCGACCCGGCCGAGCCTGCGATGATCCGTGTCCGGATCTCGGGCCCGATCGCGGGGCTCCCGTCCACAGTGAGCCGTTTCTTCAGGTAAATCTCGGCCGATGCAGGGTCGAACCCGCCAAGGCCGAGCTGTTGGCCGTCGGCCAGGCCGGGCCAGCGACGCTCGCCGCCGTAGGTGAGTGTGACAGCCCTGGCAGGGTCATGCCAGCGCAACGCGAGCCGCCCGGCCGCGACGAACACCACGTTCGGCATCAGGTAGACGAGCCGCGACACCAGGTCTTCCAAGCCGCCGCGCTCAGCGGGGAGGCGTTGGACGTTCTCCAGGGTGTCCAGCACGCACAGCGCCAGCGCGGGATGCTTGCTGCGTGCTCGTTCCAAGTCGGCGGCCAGCAGCACCGGCATGTATCCGAGCATCCGCTCCGGGTCCTGCTCGGACAGGATCGGATCGAGCGCTGGCAAGTCGGACCGCAGCCGTTTCAACCGTGTTTTCTCCGTCGCGGTACGGCCGAGCAGGTGCAGCGCCCGGTATGCAACCGATAGCGCGCCGAAACCGCCGAGAAGCTGATCGACGGTGTTGCCGACCTGCTCGGAGACCCCGAGCGACTCCGCCGCGTTCCCCTTCCGCAGGAACGATGTCAGCGACTCGCCGGGGTGCTTGCGCTCCCAGTAGACGGCCAGCGCCACATCGAACGCCGGCCAGGACTTCGCCAGCGGCGCGAGCGCGGCGCGCACCCGCAGCAAGACGGACTCAAAACTGGAGCTGGCCGGGTCTGCGAAGTCCAGTACCGCGTGCGCTCCGCGTCGCGGCAGGCCGTCCATCTCGCCGGTCACGGCCAGTTGCGCGACGTGCCGAGCCAGCGTGGACTTACCGATCCCGCCTTCACCGCATACGGCGATGAGGTTGGACGCCGGTCGCTGGAAGTCGAGCAGTTCCTCGACGGACCAAGACCGTTCGGCCTGTTGAGCGAACTGGTCCTGGATGGCCCTGACCTGGGCTTCCCGGTTTGTGAAGATATGTTGCACTTCGAACGGAGCACGCGGGCCATAGCTGAAGAACTGGTCGACGTCCACGCCCGATACCCGATCACATCCCCGCTGATCCTGACAACGCGCCCCCCATGCGGGGGCCGCTGCCGAAAGCTTGAGCGGTGACCGGTGTTGCGCGCTTGACGACGGCTGGCTTTCGTCCTCAATTTCGGAACGACGCTGACGTTGAGGAATTCACGAGCTTCCGCGTCTCTTCCTCAGGTTCGGCATCGAGTTCATCCAGGCGGGCCGTGAGGAGCCCGTAGGTACGGCGGACGGCGTCCGGACGTCCGAGACGGGCTTGCAGCCGCATGATGTGCCGGTAGAGCGGCTCGGAGTAGGGGTCGTGGTTGATGGCCTGTTCCAGCACCGTCAGCGCTCGTTCCGGCTCGTCCTCCTGGATGCGCTGGGCGAGGCTTGCCAGTGCATCGCTGATGGTTCGGCGGAGGTGTTCGCGCTGGATCTCGGCCCACTCCTGGGCGAGGCCGCTGCCGAACTCACCGACCCGACAGTCCGCTACTAGGGTGAGCGCCTTGATTCGAGCGGTGTCGTCGGTGGCTCGCTGAGCATCGGCGAGGGCGGCCGTCAGGTGCCATAGGTCGACGTCAACGACACTGGGGTCGATGCGGTAGCGGCCAGCGCTGTGGACGACGTACATGGGCCCGCTGAGGCCGGTAGCGGCCCGAAGGACGCTACGGATGTTGCTGACGGCTGTGTTGAACTTCGGGACGACACTCTCGGGACTTTCATCTGGCCAGAGGTCGGCACTGGCACGGTCCCGTGTGACGCCGTCCGGATGCAGCGCTAGGTAGGCGAGCAGGTCACGGGCGCGCTGGCGTAGCCCAGTATTGATCGGGCCTGCTGCGGTGTGCAGGCGGACATGCCCGAGCACGCTAAGGCGGACGGGCGGGCGCGGTGCTCCTTCGGACCGAGGTGGCGGGACGATGGTCGAGGTGGTGGGTGGGTCGTGTTCGGGTTCGGTGTCATCGCCCGGCGCCGGGGAGGCGGCGTCTGCTTCGGTGCCGGTGGCAGTCTGGATGGTTTGCAGCATGCCCGTGGCGTCGTTGGTGGTCAGGTGGAACAGGCGGGCTCCAGCGAACCGTTCGGCGTCGGGGCCGTGAGCGTCCGTCACGGTCCCGTCGCTGGAGAGCTCCACGCGGGTGCCGGACGGCCAGTCACCGAGGGCCAGGACGCCGATGGCGTACCGGCGGCCAAGCGTTACGAGGGCATACGGGGTGCCGTTGTGTGCAGGGATTGATGCGACCAGCAGCACGGTCGGGAGCGGCTCGGCGGGGTCGTCGGCGCGTAGGGCGGGCACGTCGGGTTGATTGGCCGAGTCCAGGATTCGGCTGCGGCGAAGGAGCTCGGCCTCCAGGTGATCGGTGGCCTCGCCGAGCGAAGGCGTGATGACCAAGCCCTCGAGTGCCGCAGAGAGGTTGGTGATGTCGTCGCCCGGAAAGAGCGCCTGTGCGTCGGCCTGCGGGATGAGGATCTCGGCGCGGTAGCGGTGGGACTTGGCAAGAAGTTCGGTGGTGACGGCCCGGGCCGCGGCGTGCGCTCCGTCCCCAGACAGGCCGAGGCTGAGCCCGGCCAGGGGAACGGTGACGGCACCGCTGTCACGGGTGCCCATGACGAGGTGGTCTGGTTCGTTAGCCGACAGATCTTGGTGGACGAGTTCCTCGTCGGACGGGACGGGAGCTTCGTGGTCGGCGTAGGTGTCCAAGTGGGCCTTGCGGGCTTTGAGCGCCGGGGCCGCAATCGGGCGTTCGGGAGTGGGCTTGGAGGCGCCCGGATCGTTTTCCGGCAAGCGTCGGCGACGTCGGTGCAGGCGGGTCGCGGCTACAGCCACGCTGAGCGCGGCGGCGAGACCGAAGCCAATCCGCGACCCGGACGGCAAGGAGATCGCAAGCGGTGAGTCTGGGCCGTCTTGGTCGTACGGTGCCGATGATTTGGGGTTGGCGGAATGGTCGGCAGGTGGGGCCACGACTGGGGTCGGCACCGAAGATGCCGTCGACTCATTGGCCCCTGGACCAGGGCGAACTGGGGGCGGGGCCTCTCTGGGCTTCTCTCGTCCGGACAATGTCGCGGCTGGGCGCGACGAGCCCCCTCGCGGTGATGGCGCGTCATCTGGCGAGCTGGGCCGCGGAAGTCGTATGCGCTGGCCCGGGTGGAGCGTGGCGGGATCGGTCAGGGCAGGGATTCCGTCGGGCTGGTCGATACCCCGGCTGCTCTTGAAGAGCTTGGGATATTGGGCGCCAGATCCGTAGGTGCGACGAGCGAGGCTCCACAGGGTCTCGCCCCGCTTGACGATATGGGTGCGCCAAAGGCGGTGATCGGGCTTCGGGTGAGGTGGAGGCTCGTCGGCCAGCAGCGGAGTCCAGTCAGATGCACCCGGGTCCTCCGGCGGTGCGGCCTGCTCAGGCGCAAGCTGTTCTTGCGCGGCCGATCGGGGACCAGCGGCGACATGGACGCCGGTCACGGCGGGCGGATGTGTCGCGGCGGAGGCCGAGGTGCTGAGCGAGGCGGCGGCGCTGAACGTGAGGGTGGCCGTAGCGACCAGATCCCGGACCAGCTCTTGCAGTGGTCGGATCGGACGCGGCAGGGCGGGCCGCGATCGTCCGATCAGGTAGTTCATCATCTCGGCGAAGACGGTGATGGTGAACAGACACCAGGCGCCCCAAGCGACGAGCCAGATCGTTGCTAGGAACACGCTCTGGTCGGTGTCCTGCCGCATCAGCGTCGCGTTGATCTCCTCCCATGACGGAAGACGGTCCGGGATGGGAGAGCCGCCCATGGCGTACATCGCG
Organism: Actinomadura terrae; assembly: GCF_022751215.1. Classification (GTDB taxonomy): domain Bacteria; phylum Actinomycetota; class Actinomycetes; order Streptosporangiales; family Streptosporangiaceae; genus Spirillospora; species Spirillospora terrae. Next base: position 650,060 of record NZ_JAICDG010000005.1, read on the forward strand.
ACCGGGCATCCCACCAGGAGCAACACAAGAACTACGAGAGCGCCCAGTCCTCGTGTGAAGTCGGCGAGGCGGCTGCGTCCGGCATAGGTCACGGCTACTGGGGTCCTTCCACTCCGGTGGTCAGGTTCGCGGTCGCGGTGCCTTGGGCGTGCAGGGACGAAACCCCGATGACTGACAGAAAGCGCGCGGGCCGACTGATGGAGACGTGGACGCGGATGGTGCGCCTTCCGAGCACCGTCACGGTGCCAGCGTGGCCACTGGCCCACAGGTAGGCCCGCGCTGCCCGAATCGCGGACTCGCGATCCACGACGAACTGCCCGCGAGTGTAGGCACGGTTCCGATCGACTTGTCCGGCGCCGGCGCGGGCGGCTTCTTGGGCGACGGTGTTGGCGTCCTGTCGGGCTTCGAGGGCCTGCTCGAAGTCGATGACGGCGCCGAAGAAGACCACGACGACCATGGTGATGATGACGGCGAAGACGCTGACACTTCCGCGTTCGCGTTGCTGCCGCGTCACCCGTTTGCGTGGTGACTGTGGAGCGGTGGTCATCGTGTTGCCCGGTAGGGGTCGATGGGTGATCGGTGGGTCTTGGTGACCGTTCGAGCACCGGGCATCCCCGGTAGCCCGACGTCGCTGAGTTGGATGGCGCAGGTCACTCGCGCGGAGACCGTGGCCGGTTGCCCGACGGGGCGGTTGAAGCCGGACAGATCGAGTCGGACGGAGGGTGTGCAGTGCAGGCCCCGGTCGCGCAGGGTGTGCATGGCGCTGGTGCTGGCTGCGTCGTTGGCTTGGTGTGCGGTGCGGGCGATGGAGGCTTGGCGTGCGGCGTCGGCGGCGGCTTGGGCGACTACGGCGCTGCCGTGTGAGACCCGCATCGCCACTAGCAGGCCAGCGAGGAAGGCGATGAACACCGGCGCCAGGATCGCGGTCTCCACGACCGCGTTGCCCGCATCCCGCTCCACGCCCGCGCGAACCGAGACCCCCTTCCTCCAGTTCACGCCGAGTCCGGGGTGGTGAAGCGTTCACGGGCACCGCGCACGGTCTTGGAAACGGTGATTTCGACGCCTGGCAACAATGACGGCGCCTTTCCGGTGACCCGGACGGCGATGGTGTTGGTACCGGACACGGTGACCGAGGGCGCTTGCAGGACAGGCTCATCGCGGGCGAAGGACGCCGCGGCGGCTTGCCCTCTTGCAAAGGTGCCCTGGCGGGCGCGTGCGATGCGGAGTCCTTCTTCGGCGGCCGACTGTGCCACGTCCCGGGCCACCGACACCATCACCGCCTGCACCAGCGCCAGGAACAGCAGGCCCACCACGGGGAAGGTGATGGCCATGGCGACGGTCGCGGACCCATCATCGCGCCGCCCCCGTACCCGTCGGAGCGTGTTCATGGGCCGGTGGCGCCGGGGATCTTGTTGATCCAGCCGTGCACCTTGCTGGACACGGCCAGGTAGACGACGAACGCCAGCCCGGCGAAACCGGCCACGATGATGATCGTCTCGACCACCCCCGAGCCCCGGTCGCGGCAGCCCCGCAACTCGGCGGCGAGCCGTCGGCCTCGGTTGTGTACGGCGAGTGCGACGCGGAGCGCCGCGGTGTTGAGCGAGTTCATGGTCCCCCGATGTATTGGTGTGGACGTCCGGGCGTTCAGCCGGACGCCAGAAGTTTGGAGAAGAACGGGAAGCCGACCAGGATCACGAAACCGAGCATGAGCAGGCTGGTCGGCACCCACATGGCGGTCGTCCGGGAGTTGGCCTCGGCCCGTGCGGCGGCGGACGCCTCGTGCCGCATAGAGGTGATCTTGGCGACCAGGACGTCATGCATCTTCGCGCCCTCGCTCCCGGCGATCTCTGCCGTATGCGCGAGATCGATCAGATCTCGAACGCCGATCTCCTCACCGAGTCGGGCTAGGGCACGCCAAGGCTGCTGCTGGGCATGCCGGGCTCGCGTCAGCGCCTCGTGAACGCGGCGGAACGGCCATCCCTCGGTGATCTTCGCGGGGTTCTCCAGCGCGGAGTTCAGTGCGGCACCGGCTTCGCGTTCCAGGACGACGAGCTGGAGATAGGACGTGAAGGCGTACCGGAAGTCGCGGCGGCGTTGACGAGCCTGCGATCGCACGTTCCAGTCCGGCACCAGCCACAGAACTGCGGCCAAAGCGAACCCGGCGACGATCGGAAACGACCAGGTCGGCGAGCCGCCAGCCAATGCCACCAGGCCGCTGAAGACGGACGGTACGACGAGCCCGGTGATGAACAGGGCCAGCTTGTCGAGCATGAACCGTTCGACCGGACGTCCAAGCAGCGCCAGGTCAGTCCGCGGTATGGCAAGCAGCCCGGCCGGACGCGCGACGCGCTCCGCCAGCCACCGTCCCACAGCTTCGCGAGCGCTGAGCTCGTCGACGGGCGATACAGGGTTCGGCACGAGCTGGATGCGAGTCAGCGCGGCGTCCAGGCGAGGAGGCGCAGGCCGCAGCTCGCTGACAAGCAGGATGAGTCCGACGGCCCCCAGGCTCCCAGCAAGAGCGGCGACTACGGTCACGGCTCGACCCCCTGCTCCGCAGACGAGCGACGGCTGGAGTGCAGGAAACGCGCCCCGGTCGACAGCACGGCCAGCCCCCGCATCCACCCCAGCCCGCCCCCGTAAATCGCCGCTACCACGGCCAGCACCGTCTGACCGAGCGCGGTGCCGTAGGGAGCGGCGAACGTCTGAGACGAGGCGAACAGCACGCTCAGGACGGCAACGGACGCCACGATGACGATCAGCGTCGTCCGTAGTCCGGCACGCTCGGCCTCGACATCCCGACGGACGAGGACCTCGTGTTCCACGGCGTCGGCAAGCAGCCTCAACGCCTCCCGCGTCCCAGGACCGCGCCGGCGGGAGGCTAGAACCAGCGCGCAGGCGATCAGATCAGCGATGGGGTCGTCCAGCTCATCGGCGAATGCCCGCAGAGCCTGCTCGGTGTTGGCGTGATTGTTCAGCCGCTCCGCCAGGACGGTCACCGGTACGCGGATCACCTCGGGCGCGATGCGGGCGCTGTCGGCGAGAGCTTGTTCTAGGCCGCGGCTGGCGCCCATCATCTCAGCCAGCCGCCGGGACCATTGCGCCAGCGCTTCCAGCCGCGTGATGCGGCGTTGCGGTGCTCGTCCCGACAGCATCGGCGGAACCATGTACGCCCCGGCCGCCATCGCGAGGGCGGCGACCGGCCATCCAGACAGCAGGAACACCACAAGGGCCACCACGGCGGTGGCGAGCAACCGGTTGCGGCGTCCGGGCCAGGCTCGCGAGCGTAGGAGCGTCTGCAAACGCGACGGGGGACGTACCTGCCGTTCGGCCTGGTCGGTGCCTCGCAAGCCAACCACGATCACGAAAACGGCCCCGGCGGTGCAGAGGCCGCCCAAGGCGGCGAGCACGGTCACTGCAACCAGCCCCCAGCGTCCGAACTGGGCTGCAACAGTTCGGGATCGAGCCCCTGCGCCACGAGGTTGGCGAGAAGGGCGGCGCTGATGTGCCCGCCCGCCGGGGTGGCTCGTCCGTCAGGTCCGGGGCTGAAGATCAGGTTGCGGGTCGGTTCGGCCGAGTCTGCTGGTGGTCCGATTTCCATCACCTGTGACACGTACCGTTGGTTGCTGGTCTGGTCGCGTTCCAGGTAGACGATCAGGGGTTCGGCGAGGCCGAACATCAGGTGGACGTCGTCGGCGTCCAGGCCGAGGTCGGCGCGTCGGCCGAGTTGGACGACGCGGCTGAACACGTGCTCGGGTCGGTGGACGTGCAGGGTGCACATCGAGCCGCGGGCGCCGGAGTACATGACCTCCAACATCGGCGCCAGCTCCCCGTGCCGCGCCTCGCCCACGATCACCCGATCGGGATTCAGCCGCAGGCAGGCCGGTACCAGGTCCTGCAGGCGGACCTCGCCCGCGCCTTCGGCGTTGGCGTGGCGGGCCTCCAGGGCGACCACGTCGTGGTGCCGGTGCACCAGCCGCGGGTCGTCCAGGAACAACTCAAAGTCGCTCTCCAAGGTGATGACCCGCTCCTGCGCCGGGATCTCGTTGGCCAACGCGCGCACCAGCGTGGTCTTGCCGGTGTTGACCTCCCCGCACACGATGACGTTGCGGCGAGCCCTAATCGCCGCCGCCAAGAACGCCTCCAGCGGTCGGGTCAGGGTGCCCAGGTCGGTGAGCTGCCGCAGCGTGACATCGACCAACCGGTGCACCCGGATCGCCAGATGCGGACGCCGCGACACCCAACCCACCACCGCCAGCCGGACGCCGTCGGAGAGTGCGACGTCCAGCAGGGGTGAGGCGTGGGAGAACTCCCGGCCGGTGTTCCCCCGGCGCGCCAGCAACTGCACCCACTCGATGAGGTCCTCATCGGTTTCGGCGACCGGAGGCCCGGGTTGCTTGGTGCCGTCGGTGTAGCTGACCCAGGTCTGCTCGCAGCCGTTGACGACGATGTTCTCCACATCGGAGCGCTCCAGGTAGGGCTGCAACGGCCCCAGCCCGAACCGCCGATCGAACACCAGGCGGGCGACCTTGCGCAGCGCCTCAGCCGACACCACCCGACCGGACGCCAGCAGCGCATGCGACCACGCCTGCACCTGCGCATCGACCAACTGCCGCGCCCGCACCCGATCCACATCGTCACCGAGAACGTCCACAAGCTGCGCGGACACCTCACGAACCGCCGCCCACACGTCCACATCGTCCGACGGCGCCGTCCCAACGGAGGCTGCGGCAACGTGGGGCCCCTCCGTCCGGATGAACGTCCACCCTGACGTGCTCACTGGTCACCCCGAACGGCGGCACCTGAACCCGACAGAACCGGCCCGACCTCACCGTCGTCCCCCATCGACGACGAGCCGATGGCAGCACGGATACGCCGACCAAGAACGTTGTACGACCGCAGCAACAGCGAAGTCTTAAAGGTCCTTCGAGGCCGTGCACCATCCGAAAAGACCCGGGCTTCGGCGGGCGAGCACGGCAGCTCAGCCATCACCGGCATTCCAAGAACGCGCTCAACCTCCGCCGCGCTATAGGGCCCGTCCGAGATCAGGCACAATCCAACAACCGTGCGATCGCCCAGCAGGTCCCTAAGAGCATCAAGACGCGGCCCGGCGACATCGACCTGCACCAACGTCGGCTTCAACACCATCACCACGGCCTGAGCCGCCCGTAGAAGGTCATCCGGCGTGTCCCGACCACCGATGCGGCCAAGATCGCCAATCACATCACCCCGCCGCGACACCAACACCTCGGACAGCCGCCCCCACAGCGGCCCCAGCCGCACACCATGCCGAGGGTCGCGAACACCGTGCAGCACCCCCACCGACTCCTCGCCGGGAACAGGGACCACATAGTCCTCGAGCGGAAGCCGAGCCTGCGGCTGGGCCTCGGCCGCCATCGCCAACCCGAGCAGTCCCGAACCAGCCGAGCCGCGCAGGCGGTCCGCCATGAACCCCGGCAGCACACGTCGCCCCATGGGATCGCACTCGGCCAGCAGCACCTCGCCCGGCCAGGTCAGTGCCAGACCCAACGCAGTCGTAGTGACACCCGGCGATCCGCCGGAGGAAATCAGGCAGGTCAACGACATAATCAGCCCTGCCTTCCCGTCACCACGAGAACAATCAATCCCGCAGCCGCTTGCCGCGCCACCGTGCTGCTGTCGGCATTGGGCACCATCAGGGAAACCGTTGTCGCGCCCTCCGCATCCGGCCCGATCACCTCATCGACCACTGCGGCGACATCCCGTCGGGCAGCGACCCCGATACGACTCTGCGGAGCACCGGTCACGGGCTCCTGACCCTGATCCCCCGCGGTGAACACCACACGGACACTCCAACCCGTAGCCAGCCCAGGCGGCATCGCACCAGACTTCATCGGTACGGCCACCAGCGCCTGCCCCGCCGGAGGTCCCTGCTGCCCTGTGAGTTGCGATGCCGCCAGAAGCGTGCCCTTCCGCAGACCCACAGCAGCCCGCCGCCCGACGACCTGGCCCAATTGACGGCTTGGGATCACCATCACCCCGGACTTCACCGCGACCTCGACCATGTCGAGATCCGCCGACTTGACCTCATGCCCCACCGCGACGTCACGCGCCACCCTCACGACCGACACACGGCCACCCGCAGAGCGGAACAAATACACGTTGGTTGCCACAGCCAGCAGCAACAACATCACCGCCGCTGCGATCGTCCCCGGCCGACGCTGTCGCGCCAATCGCCTGGACGAAACGGAACTGGCCCTACCTACAACCTTGGGATCAACAGATCCCGGCGACACCCGGCCACTCGATCTCATACTGGTCCTCATCCATAAAGCGCTTGGCCCTCGGCCACCCGCAACCGGACAGTCGTCGACCGGCTCAGCGGCGGAAGCCCACCACCTGAGCCGTCAGAACCGTGCCAGCTACCGCCCCACACGACGGTCACTCTCACCCGATACGCTCGACCGGGCTCATTCAGCGAAGACCGCGCGAAGGTGTGGGAACAGTCGGTGTGCTGCGAAGTCGCCGACCTCGATTTGTCGTAGGCCGTGCCAGGCCCCGAACATCTCACGCCCGCTTCGCCAGACCCCGGGTCGATAGCCATACTCTGCGGCCGAGCGGTCAGCTCAACCCACACACCACGAGCTGCAACGCGCCCGCCCAGTGGACGCCAGTTGGTCACCCAGAACCATTCCGGCAGACCCACCAACCCGCCCCTCCGACGCGGCGGCGCCGTCCGCACCACGGGCTTCGGGATCGGCATACGAGCCCATCTACTCAACGCCAACTCCGCCGGAGACAACTTGGCCACCTCGCCGCTCTTGCTCGGTGACGAGCAGACCACCTGCACGGCCTTCTTTAGCTTCTGACAGTCCGGTGGCCCCGGCTCCTGCGGCATATTCGCATGGTTCTCTTTCGACGGAGCAACAGGAGCGCGCCCACTACTCCCTGCCTCTCCGGTGTCTTGAGCACCGTAGTTGTAGCCGTAGGAATTAGCGTTTGGCGGCAGCGGATCCAACGGCGGCGGCGCGGCAACGGAAGAGGAAAACAGAAAAGCAACTCCAAGCATTGGTGTGACGACTTCCACCCGTCAGCACCCTTCACCGATCGTGATAGATCTGCTGACACGCCACTGCCCATCACGACCCTTCACCAGCAAAGCCTTGGTATTCCCCTGCTGGACGCCGCGGTTAATCTTCTTGCGCGTAACTCCGTTCATAAGGCCCGAGCCACGCGAGTCTTGGCAGTCGTACACGGTGGCACCGTTCGCATACAACTGAACACTCTGCACATGCACGACAATGTGACCATAAGTCACAAAGTGTCGACTCTTCAGATCGTCGATATGTTTCAAAACCCGCGAAAGTTGTGGGTCATCCATAACGGTAGCAAATTCTCGCTTACGAGATCCCGCGGGTAGAGAATCTGCGCGATCTAGCATCGCCACGAAATTTATGTAAGCCGCGACTGCAGCCTTCTCTTCCCTGGCGGTCGACGACGAGGCCACCGGTGGATGGGATTCAGCCAACGACGGCAGTGCAACGGCCTTCGAACCATCGCCACAACCTGGCATCATCAGGGCGATAGCGACCCAGCTTGCCCACCGGAGCCTAGTGGCCACGGGTCGACCAATGTCCGACAAGTTCCCGCCCTCACCCAACAGACCAGTTATCCCTGCCGCCCGCAGAAGGTTAAGCGCGTACCGCGATAGCGACGTCGAGCGATCCTAGACCAAGGCAAGGCTCTTCGTCTCCATGCCAGGGCACCAAAGACGGTAAATCTCTGTGCAACTAAATGGGAGCCTCGACACTGGCACACCAATCCGAATTACTGCTACATGTGAGTTCTTCACATAACTACACCTAAGTGGACATGGCACGAATCTTCCGAAACCTAACCAGCAGATACCTGAACCCTAGATAGAGCCGTTCTTCCGCGTTCTACACCTCGACTACTATCCCCTCCAGAGTGGCCTGTAGCGGACGGAGAGCTTGTGGTATCGGATGGCTACGGTCCGGTGGCGTTTGAGGCGGTTGATGCCGCACTCGACGGCATGGCGGCCGCGGTGACCGATCAGGTCGAAGGCTGGTGGACGGCCGCCATGGCTGCCCGCCGCCGGTGTCCGGCCTGGTCATCGGTTACCGGGATCGTGCAAGCGATACCGCGGCCACGCAGGTGGGCACGGATCGTCCGGACGCGTAGGCCTTATCGGCCCGGACCTGGTCTGGCCGTGTCCGAGGACGACCCCGGCCCAGCCGGGCGACACTGATCCTGGCCATCACCGCCTCGAACTGCGAAGCGTCACCGCGCTGCCCGGCCGTCACCACTAGCGACAACGGTTTTTGGCTCTGCTCACAAGCCAGGTGCACCTTGGTCCACAGCCCGCCCCGGGAGCGGCCCAGTGCGTGGTCGTCCGACTCAGTGGCCATTCATCGGACGGCTCGCGCTGCAGATCGCCTCGGCGCGGAGCCCCGGCGGCGTGTTAATGGGCCGCATGATGGTGGAGTCGACGTTTACCTTCCAGCCGATCGGTCCGGCCGCGTCTGCCCGCGCCTGCAGACGGGGCGGGAGGGATGCGCGCCCAGATGCCCTCGCGCTGCCATCGGCGAAACAACCCGTAGACCGCCGGCCAGGACCCGTAGCATTCGGGGACGTCCCGCCACGGGGCCCCGGTCCGTACCCGCCAGTGGATCCCGTCGATGAGCTGGCGTTTGGTCCATTTCGACGGTCGACCCGGCCGCCGGGCAACGGGCAGCAGCGGCCCCAGGATCGCCATTGCGCGCCAGTCAGGTTGAACCGCCTCATCACCGCTAAAGGTCGTCCCGTAACGATCCTGATGGCACGGGGTGAATGGCGATCGGGAATTGGGCGGCCCGCCGCGCGCCCTCATACGGTCATGGTCAGGTTCCGCATGAGGGCGATGCCGCGAGTGG
>NZ_JAICDG010000006.1 GCF_022751215.1 Actinomadura terrae
AGCCACCCTCACCCCGCCCAGGCCAGCGGTTCCAGCCTGGTCGGGGCGACGTGTGAAGTAGTCGCAGACTTCGTCCGCTGAAATAGCGACTGCTTGGAGTATCCGAACGGAAATTAGCGGTAGCGGAGCGATCTTGATTCCGGTTCGGTGACGTGCCCGTTTTGCCTGGTCAGCGGGCTCTACGGTCCTCGGCATGCCTGTTGAGTACCTGTCTGTTGAGCAAGAGGCCCGCTACGGCCGGTTCGCCACGGAACCTTCGCCCGGGGAGCTGGAACAGTTCTTCCGCCTGGACAAGAAGGCCCTGAGCCTGGCGCGAGCTAAGCGCCGTCCGGCGACGAGGTTGGGGTGGGCGGTGCAGTGGGGCACGGTGCGGATGCTCGGCACCTTCATGACCGAGGATCCCACGGCGGTCCCGGCCGCCGTGGTGAGGTTCGTTGCCGAGCAGCTCGGCGTCGACGACGAGCACTTCGCCGGGTACGGTGCGCGTTCGCAGACGGCCTACGAGCACGCGTGGGAGATCCGCGACGAGTACGGCTACCGGGACTTTGGTGCGGGTGAGGCGGAGCTGCGGGAGTTTCTGGCAGCACGGGTGTGGTCGTCGCTGGAGGGGCCGCGTGCTCTGTTCGACCGGGCGGTGGTGTGGCTAGTCAACAACAGGGTGCTGCTGCCCGGCGTGACGACGTTGGCCCGGATGGTGGCCGCGATCCGCCAGGAGGAAAACGACCGGCTGCATGCCTCGCTGTACGAGGCGGTGCCGTACGACTTGCGCGCCGAGATGATCCGGTTGCTTGAAGTGCCTGAGAAGAAGCGGGTGTCGGGCAAGGCCATGGAGCTGGCTCTGGACCGTGCCCGCGAGGTTCGCGGCCTGGGTGCTGGAGCCGTCGACGTCGGGCGGGTTCCGGCCGCCCGGATGACCGGGCTGGCCCGGTACGGGCTGACCTCGAAGGCGCCGACACTGAAGCGGCTGGAGGTTACGAGGCAGACTGCAACCCTCCTGGCGGCGGTGCGGCACCTGGAGACCGCGACGGTGGACGACGCGCTCGATCTGCTGCACGCGCTGATGGCCACCAAGCTGCTGGCGAAGGCCGAACGGATGGGCAACGACGCCAAGCTCAAGGCCCTGCCACAGCTGAGGAAGGCGGCGAAGAAGGTCGCAGCGGCAGTCGACGTGCTGATGACGACGCCTCCGGCGACCGAGTCAGGCGAGATGGTCTCCGTGGTGGACGCGTGGTCGGCAATCGAGCAGGTCGTTCCGCGCGAGCAGCTGGCGGAGGCGCTTGCCACGATCGCCGCGGTGGTCCCGGACACGGACGGGGACGACGACGCGGAGTGGCGGGCTGAACTGGTCGCCCGCTACGGCACGGTCCGCGGCCTCATCCGCCTTCTGGTCGAGGTCATCGACTTCGGCGCGGTCGAGGCCGGCGCCCCGGTGGTGAAGGCGCTCAAGCAGCTGCCTGACTTGATCGGCCGTAAAAAGGTCGGTACGGAAGAGGTCTCCATGGAGCTGGTGACCGGCTCGTGGCGGCGGTTGGTGTTCGCCAACCCCAACGTGCCGCACGGCCTGGTGGACAAGGCGGCGTACTCGTTCTGCGTCTTGGAGCACCTCCACCGCTCGCTGCGGCGGCGGGACGTGTTCGCCAGGGACGGCGACCGCTGGGGCGACCCCCGGGCGAAACTGCTGGCCGGGGAGAAGTGGACGGCCGCCGAGCCGAAAGTGCTTACCGCGCTCGGCCTGGAGAGCGAGCCGGCCGGGCACCTCGCCGAACTCGCCTCCGCCCTGCACGCCGCGTACGTCCAGGTCGCCGCCGGGCTGCCGGGCAACAGCGCGCTGGAGGTCGTGGGCGGGAAGCTGAAGCTGGCCAAGCTCGGCAAGGCGGAGGAGCCCAGGCTCATGCCGCCGTTCCGTCAGCTGGTCAACGGCATGCTGCCGAAGGTCGACTTCCCGGAGTTGCTGCTGGAGGTCGCCGAGCTGACTGGCATGCCGGAGGCGTTCACGCACCTCTCCGGCTCCGACTCCTGCATGGAGGGCTTCACCACCAGCCTGTGCGCGGTACTGCTGTCCGAGGCGTGCAACGTCGGGATGACACCGGTCATCAAGCCGGACGTCCCGGCACTCACCCGGGGGCGCCTGGTCCAGGTCGACCAGGGCTACTTCCGTGCCGAGAACATCTCGGCGGCGAACGGTCTGTTCATCGAGGCGCAAGCGAAGATTGACGTCGTACGGGCGTGGGGCGGCGGCCTTGTAGCCTCCGCCGACGGCGTCCGGTTCACGGTCCCCGTGCAGACCCTGTACGCGGGTTCGAATCCCCGGTACTTCGGCCTGCGGCACAAGGGCGCCACCTGGCTGAACGTCGTCAACGACCAAGTGATGGGGCTCGGCGGGGTGGTCGTGCCGGGCACGCTGCGCGACTCGCTGTTCATCCTGGACGCCATCCACGCCCGCGACGGCGTCCCGAAGCCGGAGACAGTCATCACCGACACCGCGTCGTACTCCGACATCGTCTTCGGCCTGTTCGCCATCTGCGGTTACCAGTTCTCCCCCAGGATCGCCGACATTTCCGATGCCAGGCTGTGGCGGACGAACACCGCAGCCGACTACGGCCCGCTCCAGCCCGTCTCGAACCACACCATCCGTCTGGACCGCATCCGCGCCCACTGGGGCGACATGCTCCGCGTGGCCGGCTCCCTGACCCTGGGCGAGGTCCGTGGCCACGACCTGATCCGCATGCTCTCCCGCGACGGCAAGCCGACCGGGCTGGGCGACGCATTCGCCCATTACGGGCGGATCTTCAAAACCCTGCACCTGCTCCAGTTCGTCTCCGACGAGGGATACCGGCGGATGATCGGCGCCCAGCTCAACGTCACCGAGGCCCGCCACCGCCTCGCCCGGAAAATCTTCTTCGGCCAGCGCGGCGAACTGCGCCAGCACTACCGCGAGGGCATGGAGGACCAGCTCGGCGCCCTCGGCCTGGCCCTCAACGCTGTAGTGCTGTTCAACAGCCTCTACATCGACGCCACCGTCAAGCAGCTCGCCGCCGACGGCTTCCCCGTCACCGACGAGTTGCTCGCCCGGCTCTCCCCGCTTCAGTACGACCACATAAACTTCCTCGGCCGCTATGCCCTCACCCGGCCCGCGGCGCCTGGCCTACGCCCGTTGCGTGACCCCCACGACGAGTCAGACGACGGCGAGGCCGAGTAACGGAGGCGTCGCACGATGCCTGATCACTTCCATCAGCACTAGGGTGGTGGCCGAGGCCATCCGCACTCGCCGCACGGTTCCTGGCCGGGCTTTCCTCGAACGTGTACAGCGCCAGTAGGTGGCGGGCGAGGGCGAGTGCGGCAAGCAGCGCGACGAGCACGCACACGCCCCACCAGCCAGCCTGGCTCCAGACGCGTATCCCGAGCCAGGAACCTGCGCTGCCGCCCAGGTAGGCGCAGGTCATGTAGGCGGTGTTGAGCCGGCTGCGGGCGTCGACGCGCAGGGCGTAGACGCGGACTTGATTGGCGACCATGCCGGACTGCATCGCGGTGTCGAGGAGCAGCGTGCCGAGTGTCAGGAAGGTCAGACCCAGCGTGCCGCCCTGGGCGCCAAGGGTGAGGATCGCGGCCGAGACGAGGACGCCAAGCATGCAGACGAGGTTCACTGGATCGGGGCCGTAGCGGTCCACCAGGCGGCCGGCGAGCGGGGTGCAGACCATGGTCGCCGCGCCGACCAGGGCGATCATTCCTACCGCCTGGGCACCCAGTCCGTAGGCCGGACCGGCGAGCAGGAGCGCCAGGCAGGTCCAGACCGCGGAGAACCCGGCGAAGACGGTTGCCTGGTAGAAGCACGAGCGGCGCAGGTCTGGCTCGGTGCGCAGCAGGCGCAGCGGCTCGGCCAGGAGCGCTCTGTACGGCTGGCGGGAGGACGGGGTTGTGGTCGGCACCGCGAACGCCAAGACGGTGGCGAGGATCAGGGCCAGGACCGCGGCGATCAGGTAGGGGGCCCGCCAGCCCAGCCACTCACCGAGCGTGCCGCTGAAGGTCCGGGCCAGCAGCATGCCGCCGGTCGATCCGCTCAGCAGGGTGCCGATCACCGCTCCTTGGCGGTCGGCGGCCACGAGACCAGCCGCCAGGGGGCCGACGATCTGCGCGCCCACGGTGGTCAGGCCGACAAGGGCGCTGGCGGCAATGAGGGCCGGCAGAGTCGGTGCGCAGCCCGCTGCGAGCAGTGCCAGGCCGGTCAGGGCGAGGAGGACGACGAGGAACGAGCGGTGCGGGAGCCGGTCGCCAAGCGGCACCAGCAAGACCATCCCGGCCGTGTAGCCGGTCTGTGTGACGGTCACCACCGCAGCGGCCGAATCGGGCGACACGTGCAGCCCGGCGGCGACCAGTGGACCGATGGCCTGCGGAAAGTAGATGTTGCCCACCGCCACGGCGCACGTGACAGCCAGGATCAAGACCATCCGGCGGCTCATCCTTCAGTCCACCGGCCCGCCCGCGACATAGATGACCTGGCCGGAGACAAACCCCGCCCCGGGGCTTACGAGGAAGGAGGCGGTATGTGCGATGTCGTCAGGAAGGCCCACCCGGCCGACCGGTATGGACTGCTCCGCCCTGTACCGGAACTCCTCGAAGCTCAGGCCGAGCCGCCGGGCCGAGGCCCTGGTCATGTCACTCACGACGAATCCCGGCGCGATGGCGTTCGCGGTCACGCCATGCGGGCCGAGCTGGAGAGCGAGGGACTTGGTGAATCCGATCAAACCCGCCTTCGCGCTGGCGTAGTCGACGCGGCCAGCGTCACCGACAGCGGAGATGCTCGACATGTTGACGATGCGTCCCCATCCGGCCGTCACCATGTGCGGGCAGACGGCCCGGGCGGCGAAGAACGGTCCGCTGAGGTTGATCCCCAAGACCGTGTCCCACTGCTGCGTGGTCATGTCCACAAGGTCGGCACGGGGTCCGATGCCGGCGTTGTTGACCAGCACCGTCGGCGGTCCGAACGCGGCGGCGATCCGGGCGACGGCCGCAGTTACCGCGACCTCGTCGGCGACATCAGCGCCGACGGCCAGCGCTGCCCCGCCGACACTTGTGATGGCCTCCACGGTTTCGGCGCAGTCCGCCTCGTCCAGATCGATCACGCCGACCGCCATGCCGTCGCCCGCCAGGCGCCTGGCAACAGCGGCGCCGCTACCGCGGGCAGCTCCGGTGACAACCGCCGTCCGCTGCGCATGAGTTGTGGGTGTCATGGGAGGAAGTCCACGGCATCGACGTTGCGTCGCCAATCGATGTAGCGTATGACTTAATGATCAGCTTTGTGCTCGACGTCGAGGATCTCGCGGACACCCGCTTCGCCCTCTCACCCCTGCACGAAACCCTGTTCAGCCTGCGGGTGCTCCAGGATCCCGGCCTTTCGGCGCTGCACCTGCCCTGGCGCAGGTCCGTACTCGGCAGGCTCGGCACGCTCGACACCGGTCTACTGATGTCCCTGGTCGCCCAGCGGCGTACCCTCCCCGACTTCCTGACCCCGAATCCCGCGAGCTTCGCGCCGGCCTTCGAAGAAGAACTCTCCGTCGTCCGCCAGTCGTCCTGCGCCCGGGTCCAGCACGACTTGCTGCTTGCGCACGCGCCCGACCCTGTTCCCGAAGCGCTCCGCGACGCCACCGCCGCCGAAGACGCACCTGTCGCCAGACTCCGCGACGCCATCTGCGATCTCCTGCGGCAGTACTGGGCGGTGGCCATCGAGCCGGTGTGGTCGCAGATGCGGCTGGTGCTGGAAGCCGACATGACCTACCGCGCCCGCCAGCTTGCCCTGGGGGGCGCGCGACTGCTGTTCGCCGACATGCACCCGAACCTGCGCTGGCAAGGCGGAGAGCTGTACATCCACAAGATGATCAGCAGGCACCGGGTGGCGGCATCTGGCCGGGGGCTGCTGCTCCTGCCGTCCGTATTCGCACACAAGCCCGCGCCCCCCGTGAGCCGAGACGAGCCGAGACGAGCCGCCGAGCCTCGTCTATCCCAGCCGGGGAGGAGCCACGCTGTGGGGCTCGGAGATGCCGACCGTCGACTCAACCGCCCTGGTGTCTCTGCTCGGTTCATCCCGAGCGAGACTGCTCAGCCTCTTGGAAGAGCCGCTGCCCACCGTGGAGCTCGCCCGCCGTCTCAGGGTCACCCCAAGCGCTGTCTCCCAACATCTGCGTGTCCTGCACTCCACTGGACTGGTCACCCGGACACGTGACGGACGGCATGTGCTGTACCGGAGAAGCACGCTCGGTGGCCGGCTCACAGCCACCGCTACCAGACCGCGAACTCACGACAGCTGAGGATCAGCAGTCCGCCTCCGCCCAACCCCGCCTCGCCGGGCGACTGCCCACTCCACCAAGCCGCTGACTGGTACCCCACCCGTCCACTGACCGGCTCGTCCTGTCGGCAAACGATCGAATGACGACAGGGGTGACAGGCGTCCAATGAACCCGTACTTTTCGGGTCCTGCTGGGCTCAGATCCAATCAGATCCGATGGCGGCTGATGACAGGGTTTGCTGACAGCTAGGGTCGAATGCGACCACGAGAACGGGGACTGGCATGGCCAACCTGGTCTACAAGCGGGTGACGACCGACCAGCAGTCGACGGCCCGGCAGAACCTCGTCCTTCACGAGGCCGGGATCGACGACCCGGTCGTCTTCGAGGAGGACGCCGGCACTTCCAGCCGCCTCCACCCGCTTCAGCGGCCGAAGTTCGGCGAGCTGCTCACGTACGCGCGGCCCGGTGACACCGTGCACATCTCCGAGATGTTCCGCCTCGTACGCGGCACCCAGCACATCCTCGACGTGCTCGACGTCCTCCACCGCGACCGTCTCGCCCTGCGCATCCACGACGGCGCGTTCTCCGCCATGGACCTCACGGCCCGCCACCTGCGCACCGGCGAACTGCTGTCCACCGTGAAGTTCATGGTGCAGACCCTCGCCGCAGCCGGAGAACTCCAGCGCGACCTCCAACGGGAGCTGACCTACGATGGCCTGCGGGCCGCCGAGGCCAAAGGCAACAAGGGCGGGCGCCGTCCGGCCATCCCCTCCGACAAGACCGACGCCGTGCGTACCGCGTACCTGGAGGGCCGGTCCATCGCCGCCCTGGCCCGCGAACACGGCGTCAGTCGTGGCGCCATCCGGACGGCCGTCGCCGACCTGATGCCCGAGCACACCACCGCCAGCCACGAGGACGCCCCGGCACCGGAGCTGCCGGTCACCCTCGACATGCCCGGCAAGGTCGCCGACTTCCTCCGGACCACCGAGCTGGAGCCCGCCGAGCGGGCCGCGCTCGACCACGGGGTGACCGTACGGCGCGGCCAGGGCTACACCCTGCGTATCAGCGCCGTCCCTGCGGTCCACCGCGGGCTCCTCGCCCGATGCCAGTCCCTCGATGGCGCCCACGACCTGCCGGTCGTCCCGGCCCAGCGCAAGGCCCGCCGCGAGTACGAGAACCGCGTCAGCGCCCTCGGCGCAGCCGGACCTTGATCCGGGTCAGCCAGCCACTACCGCTAATTACCGTTCGGATACTCCCCGAGGGCCTATAAGCGCGGGGCCTCAGTCTTGGCCGACGTGCGTTATCCGGTCGTCGTCGGTGCGGTGCTGAACCTGCTGGAGAAGGACCGAGAGCAGCTCTGTGAGCTGGGCCTGCTGCTCTGGCGAGAGGCCGCTGATCAGTTCGGCCTCTCGGTGGAGGACCTGGTCGACGGTCGCCTCGACCAGGTCGTGCCCGGTGGCGGTCAGCGTGACCTGCACGGCGCGGGGACGTCCTTGGGCGGGCCCGCGTTCGACTAGGCCCTCGCGTTCGGCGCGGGCGACGCGCTGCGAGATCGCTCCCGCGGTGACCAAGGAGCGCCGGCTGAGCTCGCGCGTGCTGAGCGTGTACGGGGGGCCGCTCCGACGCAGGACGCTGAGCAGGTCCAGAGTGGCGGCGTCCACGCCGGCGCTGGCCAGGACCCGGCGCCGGTCATCACCGAAGAGCTTGGCCAGTTGCCAGATCGGCGTGACGATCCGGATCGAGGAAACCGGCGTGCCGGGCCGCTCCCGCTCCCAAGCAGCGGCGATGTCCTGGACGAGATGGCCGGCGGCACCGGCCGGCAGCGCCGGGGCCGGGGCGCCGTCCTCGCCGTCCTCTGCTCTGGGGTCTGTTGCCACGAGCTCTCCCGCGAGTATGTTTAGATCTAAATTTAGACCTGAACGACAGTATGGAGCTCAGCTTATGACACGCAGCATCCTGGTCACAGGCGGAGGTACGGGCATCGGCCGCGCCATCGCCCGCCGCTTCGCCGAGCGGCAGGAGACCGTCATCATCACCGGCCGCCGTCCGGCCCCCCTCAAGGAAGCGGCGGACGAACTCGGTGTCCGAGCACTGGTGTGCGACCACACCGACCCTGAGGCGCTGACAGGGGCGCTGGCAGAGCTGCCCGACAAGATCGAGGTGCTGGTCAACAACGCCGGAGGCAACACCGACTTCGACGCCGACGGCAGGTCGGACCTGGCCGCCTACGCCCGGGACTTCCGCGCCAACCTCGACGCGAACCTCGTCAGCGCCGCACTGACGACGAGGGCGCTGGACGAGCGCCTGGCCGCGGGCGGCGCCGTGGTCCACATCGGTTCGATCGCCGCCGACCAGGGTGCCGGTTCCTACGGGGCCGCCAAGGCCGGACTGGCGTCCTGGAACCTCGATCTGGCAGGCGAACTGGGCGCACGCGGCATCACCGCCAACGTCGTCTCGCCCGGCTACGTCGCCGACACAGAGTTCTTCCGTGACCGGCTGCCGGACGAGAGGCGCGCGGAGCTGGTCTCCTCGACCGCGACAGGCCGCGCCGCCTCCCCCGACGACATCGCCGAGGCGGTGATCTTCCTCGCGTCCCCGGCGGCACGCCACATCACCGGCCAGGTGCTGAACGTGAACGGAGGCGCGTACAGAACCCGCTGACCCCGTCGCCGCGAGCGGATGCCACAGGCTCCGGCCCAGGCAGGACGAGGCACAAAGTAGGTGGTCCTAGCCGAGCACGCCGTGGTCGCGAAACATGCGCCTGACGATCGCCAGACATAAGTCGCCGCCCCTCCCCCGTTGCCGACGGCGATGCCGCGTAGGTGAGGGCCGTAGGAGAGCATCACCTCCTCAGCGAGGCTCGCGACCATTGAACACGCGGTCGCGGACGTATTCGCGTCCCCATTCCCGACCAGTGCACGAGGCAGTGAGGAACCCCAGGGCGAAATCCGAGACTCTGAGCCGTTCGACCGGCGCGCCCAGTTCGATGACGCGGAAGGTCGTTCGCCCGGCCACGATGGCGGTCGTCCGACATCGTGGCCGGCCTAGGTGGTAGGCGGCCGAGATACCTCGGAACCGGCAATAGCGATCTTGGAGCAGGTCGCTTCCAGGCTGATTGATGCTGGTAGGCCGCGTTCTTGGTGATATTCCTTCGCTGTCCGTGCTGGTCCCGTTACCGTGTTCCGATCACTGTGGGTCGGGAGGTGGAAGCGGAGGGTGCGCGATGGAGCGTGCGTGGACTCGCAATGCGATGCCGGGCCGGCTGTGGGCCGACGGCGGGACTGGCGAGCTGATCGAGGAACTGCCTTACGTGTTCGTCGAGGGGGTGGGTGGCGGGTTGGTCTCGCCGCCGATGGCGACCGCGTTCGCGGTGCTGGCTGCTCTTGGTCTGGGGGGCCTGGGCTCTGAACCCGTCGTGAGGTGATCGGCGGTGACAGCGATTGACCGGACCGCGTATCCGCGGTTGAAGAAGGGCATCTTGGCGCGGGAGCTGCACGACTCGTTCACGCCGTCGTTGGAGGAGATCGCGTGGGTGCGGGAGCAGACCCGCTCGCATGAGGCTGAGCTGGTGCTGGCGGTGCTGCTGAAGACGCATCAGCGGCTGGCGTACTTCCCCAAGCTGGAGGCGGTTCCGGCGCAGGTGATCGCGCATGTCCGCGGTTGCCTGGACCTGCCGGAACCGGTGCAGGCGGTGTCAGAGTCCGAGCGCACGTTGCGCGACCACAAGACGCTGGTGCGCAAGAGGGTGAAGGTCACCCTGGACAAGAAGAAGGCCGCCCGGGTCGCTGCAGCGATCATCCGCAAGGAGGCCCAAAGCAAGGACAACCCGGCGGACCTGATCAACGTGGCGATCGAGGAGTTGGTCCGGCACCGGCTGGAGCTGCTGGGGTTCACCACGCTGGACGAGCTCGTCCGTACGATCCGTACCGAGGTCAACACCGCATTCTTCCGGATGATCCGGGGCCGGATGAGCGTGCTGGTGCAGGGGCATCTGCTGAACCTGCTGGTGGTCGACCCGTACTCCAGGCGCAGCGAGTTCGATGGGCTGAAGCGGCCAGCGCGGCGGCCGTCGGTGTCGCGGGTGCGCAAGTACCTGGAATGGGTGCGGCGGCTGGACAACCGGTTCGCCGGCAGCGCGGACTGGCTGGAGGGCATCCCGCCGGCGAAGGTGGTGCATTTCGCTGGGGAGGCGCGGGTGCTGGACGCGGCCGAGATGCGCGACATCAAGAACCTGGACAAGCGGCTGGCGCTGCTGGCGTGCCTGGTGCACCTGACCCGGGTGCGGTCGCGGGACGATATGGCCGACATGCTGTGCCGCCGGATGGCGATCCTGCACAGCAAGGGGCGCGACAAGCTGGAGGAGATCCGCGAGAAGGAACGTGCCGAGACCGAGCGGCTGTGGGAGGTGTTCGGCCAGGTGCTGACCGGCGCCCGCGTCGCCACCGGCCTGGAGGAACACGACGAGCAGGAGAACCACGCGGAGAGTGGCGACGGCCGACAGGGCAAGGACGGCGAGTCCGGCGAGCGGAACGCCGAAGGCCTCCGGGACACCACAGAGCACAGCGAGCGCGCCGAACCCCCGACCGCTACCGGCGGCGCCGCCGACCATCAGGACGCTCACGAGGCCAATCCCGCCGATGCTGACGGTACCGGAGATGCTCCAGGTGAGGTGGGCGGCACCGACGAGGAGATCCGCGAGCTCCATGAAAAGGCCGGTGAGTTGATGCTGGCGCCGCTGGTGGACGCCGGTGGGATCGCGGTGGTGTCGGCCCAGCACGCGGAGATCTCCGCCCATCACGGCAACAACTACATGCCGCTGCTGGCGCCGCTATTGCACCGCCCGCACCGCAAGGCCTTGTTCGACCTGCTGGAGTTCCTGGAGCTGGAGGCGACCAGCTCGGACGCCACGGTGCTGACGGCGGTGGAGTTCATCAAGGCCAACCGCAAGCTGACCCGCGAATGGGTCGACGACCGGCTGCCGGGGACGGTCACGCCGCTGGATGTGCGGTTCTGCTCACGCAACTGGGCCAAGACCATCCGCGACAAGACGCACCCGGGCAAGTTCGCCCGCCGCCACTTGGAGGTGTCCGTGCTGTCCTACCTCGCTGCGGAGCTCAAGAGTGGCGACATCGCGGTCAAGGGCGCCGACTCCTTTGGCAACTTCCTGGCCCAGCTGATGACGCCGGCCGAGATCGCGCCGCTGATCGACAAGTACTGCGAGCAGGCCGGACTTCCGACCACCGGAGCCGAGTTCCGGCAGAGCCGCTACGCCGAGCTCAGGCGCGTCAGCGCGGACGTGGACGCCGGCTACCCGACAATGCCGACCTGGTCATCGACGATGAGACGGGGCGGCCGACGCTCAAGCGCCGCAAGGGCAAGGAACGCACCGCCTCGGCGATCCGGCTGGAGCAGCTGGTGGAGGACCACCGCAGCGAGGTGTCGTTGCTGGACATCGTCACCAAGGTGGCGCACTGGGTGCCGTGGTGGCGGCCGTTCGGTCCGCTGTCAGGATCAGATCCCAAGCTGCGCAACCCGCGGGCCCGCTACAGCCTGGTGACCTTCACCTACGGCACCAACATGGGCCCTTACCAGATGGCCAGGCATCTGCGCGGGCAGGTGTCGGCGCATGAGACTCGGTGCCGGGCAACAAGCACATCACCGCGGCGAACCTGGTGACCGCGTCGGGCCGGATGGCCGATGAGTACATGCGGCTGGACGTGGCGCAGCTGTGGGGCGACGGCACCAAGGTCGGCGACGACGGCACCCAGATGGACACCTGGGACGACAACCTCCTCGCCGAGACCAGCGTCCGATATGGGGCTACGGCGGCATTGCATACAGGCACATCGCCGATTCCTACATCGCCTTGTTCTCAAGATTCATTCCCTGTGGGGTGTGGGAGGCGGTGCACCTGTTCGAGGGGCTGCTGGACAACGAGTCCGAACAGGTCGACCCGAGCAGATCCATGCGGACACGCAAGGGCAGTCGCTGCCGGTCTTCGGCCTGGCCACGATGCTGGGGGTGGAGTTGCTGCCGCGCATCCGCAACTGGAAGGACCTGGTCTTCTACAAGCACAGCGCCAACGCCTCCTTCGCCCACATCGGGCCGCTGTTCGGCGACGACGGCACCCTCGGCGGCGACAACACCTCGCAGGTCATCAACTGGGACCTGATCGAGGAACACTGGATCGACCTGCTGCGCGTGATGATCTCCATCCGGGAGGGGAAGATCTCCTCCTCGGTGCTGCTGCGGCGGCTGGGCAACGAGTCCCGCAAGAACCGCATCTACAAGGCGTTCCGCGAACTGGGCCGGGTGACCAGGACGATCGTGCTGCTCCGGTTCCTCTCCGAACCCGAGCTCAGAGAGTCGATCACCGCGATCACCAACCGGGTCGAGGCCTTCCACGGCTTCGCCAAGTGGCTGGGGTTCGGCCACGACGGCGTACTGACCGACAACGACCCCGACCACATGGAGAAGCTGGTCAAATTCAACGAGCTGCTGGCCAACATCGTGATCTACTACAACGCCGCGGAGCTGAGGGCGATCCTCAACCAGCTGCGCACCGAACGCGACGACCAGGGCAACAAGTACGTGCTCAAGCCCGAGGACATCGCCGCGCTGTCGCCGTACGTGCGGGCCCACATCCGCCGTTTCGGCGACTACACCCTGGACGACACCCCGCCTGACGGGCCTGTGGAACACCACCTCGACCTCGATGACGACGACGCCGGAGAGGACACCGTGAGTGGTGTCGCGGACGCGTCCGCCGCGTGAGGCCAGTGATCACGGCCTAGTTCGCGGGTGTCAGGAGGTGGCAGGCCCGGCCTCGGTCGAAGGCCCGCCCGCACCCGCTGGGCCCAGCACAACGTCCGGCTGCACCACGCCGGCACCAAGACCTTCCACCACCCGACAGTCGGCTTGCGTTATATGAGCCGTCCAGCCCGTCTTCGGTCCCCAGAAGGTCTACCTCTCTGCGAGGATGCTCAGCGTCGTTCGTACGTCGTCCTCGTCGTTGAAGTAGTGGAAACCGAAACGCACGCGGTCGCCGAGCGCGGTCGCTCGCACGCCTTGTTCGCGCAGCCGCGCGGACAGGCGGTCAGCGTGGTCGGTGTGCAGCACGACGATCTGCGAGAGCGGGCCGCTCACCACGCGCCGGTAGCCGATGCCTGCCGCCTGTTCGGTGAGCTGCCCGGCGAGGTCGAGGCAGTGCCGCTCGACGCGGTCGGCGTCCAGCGAGCCGAGCAGGCGCAGCGCCGCGCAGGCGCCGAGCCAGGAGAACCAGGCGGGGGACGTGTCGCACCGGCCGGCGTCGTCGGCCAGCCGCATGGGGCCGCCGAAGTAGCCGTGCGGCGGGCTGGTGGACTTCCAGCTCGGCGCGAGCGCCGTCAGCTCGCCGAGCCGGTCCGGCCTGGTGACGAGCCAGGCCGCGCCACGCGGGCACAGCATCCATTTGTAGCCGTGCACGGCCAGGTAATCGGGACGCACGGTCACCGGGTCGAAGCGCAGCGCGCCCAGCGACTGCGTCAGGTTGACGAACAGTCGCGCGCCCACCCGGTCGGTCGCCTCCCGCAGGGCGGCCAGGTCGAGCCGCTGCCCTTCCCTGCTGGTCACCTCGCTGACGGCGAGGAGCACGGTGTCGTGGTCCAGCGCAGCGATCAGGTCCTCCACCCGGGTCGCGCCGTCGCGGGCCCGGACGGCAACCACGTCGTGCTGTGCCAGCCACGGGAACAGGTTGCTGCGGAACTCCTCGGCCGCCACCACGACCCGGCGGCGCGGCAGGGAGCCCGCGACCGTGGCGGCGGCCTCGGCGAGCGAGCCGAGCGTCGAGATCGTGGCGGGGTCGGCCCCGACCAGCGGGGCGAACAGGGTGCGGGCCTCGCCCGCCGCCGCGTCCCATGCAGGCCAGTCGAGCTCGCCGCTGGACCACGCGGACACGGCCTCGTGCAGGGCATCGGTCACCGGTCGTGCGCCGGGCGGCATGCCCGGCGTGTCCAGCCAGACCGTTGACCGCAGTGCGGGGAAGAGGCCGCGGAAGTCCTCCGGGCTCATCGGCGCGGCAGGGCGGCCACGCCCTCGATCTCGACGGTCAGCTCCGGGGCGGCCAGGGCCGTGACCACGGCAAGCGAATGGGCGGGCCAGTCGCCGTCGGGGTACCACTTCGCGAACGTCTCGGCCCGCGCCGCGCGGCAGCCTTGGATGTGTTCGACGCCCGCGACCAGGGTGAACAGCTTCACCAAGTGGTGTGGCCCCGCGCCGAGCGAGTGGAGCAGCCGCTCGATGTTGGCGAAGATCTGCCGCGTCTGCGTTTCGGCGTCGGGGCCCGCGAGCGTGCCGTCCGGCAGCGCGCCGACCTGGCCGGAGATCATCACCAGCTCGTGGCCGGCCGGCACGGAGGCGAGGTGGCTGTACTGGCCGATCGGCGGAGCCAGCGTGTCGGGATTCCAGCGGCAGATCATCGGTGAGCTCCTCCTCGGAGATCGGTTTTGAGGTGTGAGCACGCTAGGCGCGTGTGGCCTGGCATTTCACGTGTCCGCATACTGAATTTCAGATAGTCGAAAAACGGGTTCATTCTGATGCGGTGCAGCGAGGCGACGGCGCACAGTGAACGGCCAAAGGGAGGTGACCGGATGCCACCGCAACCGAGTGACGCCGAGGTGTTGGCCCAGGTGGAGGCGCTGGCCGAGGACATGCTGGAGCTGCTGTCCGCGAGCGTCCGCCAGGCCAGCGAGAGCGGCTGGGAGGACCGGGTGACCGGTCTGTACGCGGAGTGGTTCGCACGCCGGGGCTGGCCGGTTGTCCGGCAGCCGATCGCAGCGACCGGGCTGGCGGACGGCGAACCGCGGGCCGAGTGGAGGGAGAACCTCATCGCCTGGTTCCGCGGACGCCGCGGGCGGCCCTGCATGGTCCTCAACGGCCACCTCGACGTTGTGCCCGCGGGTGATGAGCAGGCGTGGACGCATCCGCCGTACGCCGGGGTTCGTGCCGGCGGCCGGGTGTACGGACGGGGCTCGGTGGACATGAAGGGCGGCATCGCAGCCGGCCTGTACGCGCTTGCCGCGTTGGAGGACCTCGGCGTCGAGCCGGACATCGACGTGGCCGTCGAGCTTGTCGTCGCCGAGGAGACGACCGGCGTGGGCACCCGGGCGGCGGCCTTGGAGGCCTCGGATCCGGTCGCAGCCCTGATCCTGGAACCGACCGGCGGCCCGATCGTGCCGATCAGCACGAGCCTGCAGTTCTTCACCGTGGACGTCACCGGGCGCTCTGCGCACACCTCGGCGCCGTGGCGCGGGGTGGACGCCTTCGAACGGCTGATCTGGGTGCGTGAGGCCCTGGTCGAGCTCGGCCGCAAGGGGGGTGAGGGTTACCGGCATCCGCTGTTTGCGGACGTGCCGACCGCGATCCCCTTCGCCATCGGCACCGCGAGTGCGGGGAACTGGCGGGCGGCGGTCCCCGATCATGCCACGATGTCCGGCCGGATCGGGGTCGCGCCGGGCGAGTCGGTGGAGGCGGTGCGCGGCGAGTTCCAGCGCGTCCTCGACCAGGTGGCCGCCACCGACGACTGGCTGCGTGCGCACCCGCCGATCGTGCGCTGGGACGGCGAGGGCAGGACCGGGTGGGAGACGCCCGTCGAGCACGAGTTGATCGTTGCGCTCCGCAACGCGCAGCGCACGTGCATGGGCGCCGAGCGGCTGACCGGGTTCACCGCCGGCTCCGACGCCGCCTTCTTCGGCGCGGCCGGGGTGCCGACGGCCGTGTTCGGGCCCGGCGAGGTGGTCAGGGCGCACAGCCCGGACGAGTTCGTCGAGGAGGACGCGGTGGTGCAGGCCGAGGGAGTGTTCGCCCTCGCCCTGCGAGATCTGACCGGGCGAGATCTGACCGGGCGAGACCTGCCGGGGAGGCGGGCATGAGCGAGAAGACCGTCCTGCACACGCTGGAGCGCGGCCTGCAGGTCCTGGAGGCCGTGGCCGTCGCCGACGGCGCTGCCACCGCGAAGGTACTCAGCCGCCAGCTCGGCATCAAACTCGGCACCTGCTACCACCTGCTGCGCACCCTGCTGGCCAGCGGTTACGTGGTGCGCCTGCCCGGCGGCCGCTACGACGTCGGCCACCGCGCGGCGTCGCTGAACAGGCACCTCCAGCGCAGGTCGGGCCCGTCACCGGAGCTAACGGTGATCCTGACCCGGTTGCACAACAGGACACACGAGACGTCCTACATCTCCGGCTGGTACCACGGGACGCTGACGCTGCAGCACTACATCTCCGGGCTGCACGCGGTCAGCGTCGGCAATCTCGACGTGGGCTACACCGGCCACATGCACGCCCGCGCCTCCTGCAAGGCGGTGCTCGCCTTCCTGCCGGAGGAGCAGGTGGCGGCGATGTTCAAGGGAGTGGAGCTCGCGGCGGTCACCCCGCACACGATCGTCGACTACGACCACCTCACCGTCGAGCTGGCCCGGGCGCGCAGGCAGGGCTACGCAGTGGACCGCGAGGAGTTCAGCGAGGGCGTGTGCTGCGTGTCCGCGCCTTTCTTCGACGAGACGGGCTCGCCGACGGGCGCATTCACGGTGTCCGTCCCAACTGCCCGGTTCCACGAGCGGCGGCCGCGCTGACCATGGCGGTCCGCGAGGCGGCCTCGATGGCGACCGGTTTCCTGCGCGCCGGGCACCTGGCCGTGCTTCCCGCCGAGCCGGGCAAGTCGCCCGGCCACCGGGACGCGTCATGACGCCCCGATAGCAAGCCGGCGACCAGGGATTTCGTACCGAGACAGAGGAGAGTGGGTACCCCCATGCCTGAAACAGCCATGCTGCTCGACCATCTGGAGTCGATGCGGCGGATCAGGTTCTTCGAGGAAGAGGTCGCCCGCCTGCGGGCGCGAGGTGACGTCGTCGGATCCGTCCATCTGTGCAACGGGCAGGAGGCGATCTACACCGGCGCCTGCGCGGCGCTGGACCTGAGCCGCGATGCGGTCTTCCCCACCTATCGTGGGCACGGGTGGACGCTGGCCTGCGGCGTGCCACCGTACCCGCTGTTCGCCGAGCTGCTCGGCCGCCAGAGCGGGATCAACGGCGGCCGGGGCGGGTCGGCGTACCTAACGGCGCCTGAGTACGGCATGTACGGCGAGAATTCCATCGTCGGCGCGGGCGCCCCGATCGCCGCCGGTGCGGCGCTGGCCGCCGCCTACGACGGGTCGGGCAGGGTCGCGCTCGCCGCGTTCGGTGACGGCGCGATGAACCAGGGCGCGGTGCACGAGGCGATGAACTTCGCCGCCGTACGCCGCCTTCCGGTGATCTTCCTGGTGGAGAACAACCACTACTCGGAGCTGACGCCGATCGCCGACATGGTGCGGGTGGACCGCCTGTTCAAGCGCGCGTCCGCGTACGGCATGCCGGGGGCGCGGATCGACGGCAACGACCCCGCGGCCGTCCGCGAGGCCGTCTCCAAGGCGGCCGGGCGGGCCCGTTCCGGCGAGGGACCTGTGCTGCTGGAGGCCATGACGCAGCGACTCGTCGGGCACTACATCGGCGACGCCCAGCACTACCGCCCCGCCGGAGAGATGGAGCGGGCGCTGGCCGACGAGCCGATCATCCGGCTCTTGGCCGTCCTGCGCGCCGCGGGCGTCGACCAGGACGAACTGGACGCCGGCGCGGACCGCGTGCACGCCGAGATCGCCGAGGCCTCGAAGCGCGCGCTCGCCGACCCGCCGGCCGACCCGACCACCGTCCTGGAGCACCTGTATGCCTGAGCAGACCAAACGCCTCTCCTACGCCGAGGCCGTCAACGCCGCGCTCCGCCGCGCGCTGGAGGAACGGCCGGAGACCCTGCTGTTCGGCGAGGACGTGGCCGTACCCGGCGGCGTCTTCGGCGTGACCAAGGGGCTGCGCAAGCAGTTCGGCGACAGGGTGTTCGATACGCCGATCTCCGAGTCGGCCATTCTCGGTGGAGCCATCGGCGCCGCGATGTTCGGACGCCGGCCGATCGCCGAGATCATGTGGGCCGACTTCTCGCTGGTGGCCTTGGACCAATTGGTCAACCAGGCGGCCAACGTCCGCTACGTCTCGCGCGGCTTGCTGGGCGCGCCGATCACCGTGCGCACCCAGCAGGGCAGCGCCCCGGGTGCTTGCGCGCAGCACTCGCAGAGCCTGGAAGCCTTCTTCGCCCACGTCCCCGGACTGCGCGTGTGCATGCCCGCCACCCACCAGGACGCCTACGACCTCCTGCTGTCGGCGATCTGGAGCGACGACCCGGTGATCGTCATCGAGAACCGCACGCTTTACCACGCCGGCAAGCAGGACGTGCGGCTGGGCGGGGCCGTGCCGCCCGTCGGAGGCGCCGCGGTGCGCAGGCCGGGATCGGACGTCACCGTGCTGACGTGGGGAGCCGTCCAGCAGGAGGTGCTGGCCGCGGCGGAGCGCCTGTCGGTACAGGGGATCGAGACCGAGGTCCTCGACGCCCGATGGATCCGACCGCTCGACCTGGACGCCGTGCTCGGCAGCCTCGCGCGTACCGGCCGGCTGGTCGTGGTGCACGAGGCGCACACCACCGGCGGGGTCGGCGGCGAGGTCGTCGCCGCGATCGCCGAAGCGGGGGTGCCGTTGCGGTCCGCGCCGATCCGCGTTGGCGCGCCGCCGGTACGGATCCCGGCCGCGCCGTCGCTGGCGCAGGCCGTCATCCCGGCCGCCGACGTGATCGCCGGCGCGCTGACCAGATCGGTGCACGGCACCGCCGTACCGGCCAGAAGGGAGTGAACGTGCTCGCCACGGACAGGACCGCGGTCTCCATGCCCGCGTTCGCGCCCCTCTACGGCCTCGGCAGCGAGACGGCGTCGCTGCGCTGGCTCACCGTCGAGTACCGGACCCGCCCGGACGTCCTCGCGCGAGTGCTGCCACCGCCGCTGTGCCCTACCGAGGAGCCGATCGCCGCCGTCTGGGTCGCCGAGTTCGTCAGCGCAAGCTTCCACCTGCCGGACGGCGGTGTGGAACGGCGGCCACCGTACATGCAGGCCGGGGTGTGCGTGCGCTGCCGGCGCGCGGACGAGGAGGGGGCCTACCCGCTCACGTTCTTCATCGATGGGCTCAACCACGGCGTGCTCGGCCGCGAGCTCGCTGGCCTGCCGAAGAAGCAGGCCAGGTCGGTGCGACTGGAGCAGGACGAGACCGGCGTCTCCGGTAGCGAGCGCACTCGCCGTGGTCTCCGAGACCGGCTACGGAACCGCTTCCGGCCTCCTCGACACAGCTCGGGAGCTCTCCAGCCTGTTCGGCATCATCTGCGCCGGAACGGTCCTGATGACGGAGGAGAGGTCGTCCCTGGCAGGAGGGGCGACCACCGGCGAGGCGTTCGTCAGCGGCTACAGAACGGCCCTGACGGTCGCGGTCATCACCATGGCGGCGGGCGCCGCGATCGGCGCGATCCTCCTGGCCCCTCGAACCGAGGATTCCCTGGGCCTGTGACCCGATCGTGGCGGCCAGCCCAGCTCCCAGAAGCGCCCTGCCGCCTGTTATCAGAACTGGCCGCGTACCACCAGGTCACAGTGGCCACTGGCAGATAACTCGCGGCTCATCGCGCGTTCCCGAGTCCCGGGCAACGAAGTCGAAGCGTCGGCAAGGAAGACCCACCAGCGGTCATCTGTGGCCATCGGCGCTGGTGGCGGAGGTGACGTCGGGGCGGGCCGCTTGACGTAACGTCTCTTCGCGGCCACGCCCAGCCCTCGCGGCGACCGCCTGACCCAGCCCATGACCTGGGGCCGGCGCTCGCTGCCTTCACCGCGGCGACGCGGTTATCAGTGCGGAACAGCGCGCACGGCGCCGGATCAATCCCGGTTTGCCCGCCGTCCCTGCGACCGGCCCCACTCACGGAACGTACCGCCGCCGCCACGTGACGTCTGGTGGCGCGTACCGTACCGACACCCCGTCCAGGCCGCAAACGGGAGCACTCGACCGGCCACGCCTCCCGGTCGGGGCGCACCGCGCACAGAACTGCCGCTCGGCCAGGGTCTTGCCGTGCGGCACCAGCCAGACGGTCTCCAGATCGGCCTCGGCGATGGTCAGCGCCGACCACACCGCCCGCACCGTCCACGCATCCCGCCAGCGCGGGTCAGGCCGGTGGCCATGGGCGACCGGCCTGACGAAGGCCTTAGCTGTCAGCCCGCACCCGGCGCATTGCCGTGCAAGGCGCCGTGCGGCCGGTCGGGCCGGGCGCAGACGATCGGGGTTCGTGGCGCGGGTGGCGGGACGGGGCTCGCGGGCCTCGGGACCTCCCGGACGGGGAAGCGGGCAGGCCTGACGATCACGATGATTCTATCGCGTGAAAGGATTGGTTATCTGCGATATTGGCCCCCTCCAAGCGAGGGGTGACCCCCTATGCTTTTTGCGATAGAGGCGAGGAGGCGGAGCCATGGGCGAACTGGCCCGTCTCGATCACGGCGGATCAGCTCCCTTGCCCGCCGCCTACCTCGCCATCCTCCAAAGCCCCGGCACCCAGCGCGCCTACCGCTCCACCCTGCGGGCCCTGCGCGCCGAGTTCAGCCCGCCCGACGCGCCATTCACCGTCGCAGAGTTCGACACCGACGCCAGCGCCGACCGGGTGACCGACTGGTTCACCGGCCGGTGGGGCCAGCGCGCCCCAGCCACCTTCAACCGCAACCTGGACACGCTGCGCTCAGCCGTCAGCTACTGGCAAGACCAGCACTGGCTGTCAACCGATCCGACGCGGCGGCTACGCCGACGCGGCCGCACCCCCGACCGCACCCGGGCCCTGTCGCACTCCGAGATCGACGCGCTGTTCGATCAGGACCTGGCGCTACGGGAGCGGACGCTCTACACGCTGCTGTACGAGTCGGCGGCCCGCGCGTCCGAGGTGCTCGCGCTGGACATCGAGGACCTGGACCTGCGCAACCAGCGAGCCAAGGTGCGCCGCAAGGGCGGCGCGGTCGACACGATCGTGTGGCAGACCCGCACCGCACGGCTGCTGCCCCGACTGATCAACGGCCGCAAGAAAGGGCCGCTGTTCCTGACCGAACGCCGAGCCCGTGTGGAGCTGCCCGCCAGCGACCTGTGCCCGTACACCGGCAGGGCCCGGCTGTCCTACCGCCGCGCCGAAGAGATCTTCGAGCAGACCACCCGCGCGCTGGCCAACCCCGCCATCACCGAACCCGATGAACTCCACCAGGCCCAAGGCTGGACGCTGCACCAGTTGCGACACTCCGCGCTCACCCACGCCGCCGAGGACGGCGCCAACACCTCCACCCTGCTCGCCTTCTCCGGCCACACCTCCGTCGTCTCGCTGGCCCGCTACACCCGCGTCTCCGCCGAAGCCCTCGGCCGCTGGCAAACCGGACGCGCCCCCCGCCGCCGACGCTGACCCCGGGGACGAGGAAGACCTCCCACCGGGCGCGGTGAGAACCCGACCGCCACACCCACCCTCACCAGCACGTACCCGATCACCCAAGATCGCTAGTGCCGGTTTCCGAGGTATCTCGGCCGCCTACCTAGGTGTCAGCGTCGTGGCCGTTGTCGGTGTGGGCGGTAAGAGCGGCCTCGGCTTGCAGGGCGCGCTGAAGGTGGATGGTGGCCTCCGCTCGCGCGGCGTCACGTTCGGCGGTGAGCGCATCGTTGGTGGCGGTCAGCCGGGCGGTGTCGGTGAGGTGCTTTTCACGGACGGCGTCGCGCTCCCGATGGGCGGCGGCGATCGCCTCGGCGGCGGCGTCGCGTTCCCGCCGGGCCTGTTGTTCAGCGGCGTCGGCCCGGTCGGTGGCGGACAGGGCGGCCTGCTCCGCCTGTGTCAGATCCTGGCGGAGTGCAGTGATCTCCCTCTGGATGGCCGCCTGCTGCTCGGTGGCGTCGGCGAGCTGGCCGCGCGTGACGGCGAGTTCGCCGGTGCGCTGGTCGAGGTCGCTCCGGGTGCGCGCGTGAGCGTCCTGGGCCTGGCTCAGGGACTGGCGGAGCTGGCGCAACTCCTGTTCGGCTTCGGCCAGCCGCTGCTCGGTCTGCTCAAGGCGGTGCTCGGTGGTGCGGACGGCGCGTTCGGCCGCTTGGCGGGCCTCGGCCTCGGTGCGGGCGGTGTGGTGGGCGGCATCGGCGGCGGCCCGGGCGGTGCGGGCGATCTCCTCGGCGGCCAGCGCGCGTTCCTCGGCCTGCTCGCGGACGGCCTGGGCGGCGGCGGCCTCGACGCGCGCGGCGTCGGCGTCGAGTTCGGCGCGGTGCCGGACTGCCTCGGCCTCGCGGGCACGGGTGTCGGCCTGGGCGGCCTGCCGTTCCAGTGCCGTGTTGCGGTCCACGACGGTGTCAATGATCTCTTGTAGCCGGTCGGCAGCCTCGCGTTCACGGTCGGCGCGTTCGCGCGCGGCGGTCGCCATCCCGGTCAGGACGGTGCGTAGCGCGGCCAGCGGTTCGGCGACGGCGGCCGCCGCCGGACTGCGGTTGGCGGCGTGCGCCTCGGCCTGACAATCCTTGACCACGTTCTGCTCGGCGTCCAGCTGCGGCGGACAGTACTCCGGACGGCGCCCGCGAGCCTTGCGCGGTCGAGGCAGTGGGGTGTCGCAGTACTTGCATCGGCCCCACGGCGCCGCAGGGTCCGCCCCGCTCGGCGGCCGCCGTCCCCCAGCGCCACGTCCCGCAAGCTCCGGCTCGCCGCCCGTCCGCTCGGCGGACGCCGAAGCCCCGCCGACCTCCCCCGACTCCCCGAGATCGCTGCTCATGCCGCCATGCTCCCAGTTCTTTTCTCTACAAGCAATGAAAACGCTCGCAAGATTTTCTCGTCGAAGAAATCTAGCCAGCGCATAATCGTGCTTATGCGCACACGGAAGACAACCGCCGCCGTCAAGGCCCTGGTGTCCTAGCTCAGACACCAGCCGCAAAGTAGGCCGCGGGTAGCTGGTCGAGCCCCGTCTTCCTGTCCTGGGCCTCCTCGCAGGTGATCGAGTGATCGCGGCTAAGGGGGGCGTGCGGCAGGAGTGGTCGTCAGAGGAACTGCTGGCGAACTGGACGCTGGTATGCGGCGGCCGGGACCTGGTGGCGAGCAAGAGCGGGGCGACGCGGCTCGGCTTCGGTCTGGTGCTGAGGTTCTTCGAGCTGGAGGGCCGGTTTCCCGATGTGCTGGAAGAGGTACCGCCGGCCGCAGTGGAGTGCCGGGCGCGGAAGATCGAGCCGCCGGGCCGGACCCGAGTCGAGAAGGGTCTCGTCGCGGCCCGGGGCACGTGGGAGAAGACGTTCTGCGCCCGCACCATCGGACGCCTGGGTGAGGTGGGCACGGCCCGGCTGCTGTCCCTGGTGGCCGAGGACAATGAGATGGGCACCGCCCTGTCGGCCGCCCTGAAGCGCGACCCGGGTGCGGTGGGCCTGGGAGGACGTACGGATCACCCTGCTCGCGGCGCCGTGCTCCTCACGTCAGGCGGAGATCACCGACGCCCCGGTGGACCTGCTGGTCGCCTTGGC
Source organism: Actinomadura terrae (assembly GCF_022751215.1). Lineage (GTDB taxonomy): Bacteria > Actinomycetota > Actinomycetes > Streptosporangiales > Streptosporangiaceae > Spirillospora > Spirillospora terrae. The sequence goes on from NZ_JAICDG010000006.1 coordinate 23,710, forward strand.
TCACAAGATCAACGCCCGTGCCGAGCGGCGGGTGGAGAAGCAGCTCACTGCCGAGCTGAAGAAGATCCGCGGCAAGGCGGTGCGGGCCGGTCAGCCCGCACTGACCTCGCGAGGGGACGTTCACCTGGTCCGGTGCCCGACGAGCGCGCCGGGTCGTTCAGGTCCTGCGGCCGCGGAAGGTGCGGCGCAGGTCGCTCACCCAGGCGTCGGGGTTCTCCCAGGGGATGAAGTGGCCGCCGTGGTTGTGAGCATTGACGTTGACGTGGTTGTACCAATCGGCTTGCGGGCTGGACTTGAACGCGCGGACGCGCTCGTCGGCGGTGTGGATGCCGGGCGGGTTCTCGTAGGTGACGAAGGTGAGGCCGACCGGGGCCTGTACGACCGGGGTGCGGTCGTGGGCGGGGGTCCAGGGGTAGCGGTTGGCGTTGGCGTAGTAGCGAATCGACGTGGCGATGGAGTTGTTCGCCCAGTAGATCGTGGCGTGGGTGAGCATGTCGTCCTTGGTGAAGACGGACTCGAGGTCGCCGCCGTTGTCGCTCCAGGCGTTCCAGCGCTCCAGCAGCCAGGCGAGTAGCCCGGCGGGTGAGTCGCTGAGCCCGTGGGCCAGGGTGGCGCCGTCGAGCATGTGCACGGCGAGGTGGGACGCCGAGCGGCGGTCCCGCTCGATGATGCGGGCGCGGACCTCGGCGGGCTGGTCGTCGGTGAGGGGCCGGCCCTGGGCGAGGTCCCAGGCGCGGGGGCCGGTGAAGAAGTCGAGCGGCAGCCCGGAGGCGATGTGGATGCCGTACAGTTCGTCGGCGTACTTGTGGCCGAGCTGGCTGGAGACGAGCCCGCCGATGTCGCAGCCCCCGGCGGCGTACTTCTCGTATCCCAGGGTCTCGGTCATCAGGGTGTGCCAGAGGTCGGCGATCTTCCAGAAGTTGACGTCGGGAAAGCCGGTGAGCGGGCCGGGGAAACCGAAGCCGGGCAGGGACGGCACGATGACGTCGAACGCGTCGGCGGGGTCGCCGCCGAACGCGGCCGGGTCGGCGAGCGGGTCGATCACCTTCGACCAGTGCCAGAACGTCCACGGCCAGCCGTGGGTGAGGATCAACGGGATCGGGCGAGGGCCGCGGCCGGGCTTGCGCATGAAGTGCACCGGGACACCGGCGACGCTCACCTGGTAGTGCTCGTAGGCGTTGATGGCGGCCTCGGCCTTGCGCCAGTCGTAGCCGTCCTGCCAGTAGGCGACCAGCTCACGGAGATAGCTGTCCGGGACGCCGTAGAACCAGTCCCCGTTCCCCTCATCCAGCGGCGGACGGGTCAGCGCGAGACGGGCACGCAGGTCATCGAGAACCTCGTCGGTCACGTGGATCGGAGTGGGCTCCAGGGGAAGGGCCTGCAGGCTGGTCATGGCGTGATTCCTTACTGGGTGGGGGAAGCGGTGCCGGTCGGCCCGTTGGAAGGTTGGGCGGCGAGCCGGGCCAGTTCAAGGAGCGCGGGCAGCGACGAAGCGAGTGCCTGCCGGTGATGCGGGTCGAGCTGGCCGGTCAGGGCGGCCAGGCGATCGATTCGTTCCTTTCGCCGCGACTCGACTACCTTGGCGCCGGAGGGTGTGAGCTGCACCAGCACCGCCCGGCCGTCCGAGGGATCCGGGGACCGCACAGCCAGGCCGTCCCGCTCCAGCCGGGTGACGAGCTGCGTCATCGCCGGTTGTGTGACCCGCTCGCTCGCCGTCAATTCAGACAGCCGCATCGGCCCGTTACCTGCCAGAGTGTGCAGGACACCCAGGGTGGTAAAGCTCATCTGCTCCACCGACGCCAGGCGAATGAACACCGCTGTGAACTGCTCCATGGCGAGGTCCAGCGCTTCGGCCTCCAGGCCGGCAGGCGACTCGATCAAGGACATACCTCGATTATATCAGAAACTTATATAAACTTCCTATCCATTCATGCCCCAAGGCCTGGAATGCTGACGTAAGGCTGATCGTGATCGCGCCACGCCGCGCACGACAGGGGTCCCGGAGCACCGTGGAGGCGAAGGAGGTCTCAAGGTTCGGGAGCGGGCCTCCGGCGCGAACACTCGACGGCTCTGACCGTGGGGCGTCTCCGCGCCCATCGCAACCCCGTGTTTCATAGGCGACGCCTATGAAACAGCCCTGCCAGCCACTCACGATCGCTACCGCTAATTCCTGCACTCAGCCTCCTCGCGGGCCAGTAGCGCTCCAGGGAGCGCATGGAGGCGTGTCGGGACCGGGCTAGCAGGGTGGGTTGTTGGTTCCGTCCTCTGCTTCGTGGGTGAGGACGCTGTGCCGCAGCTGGTGCAGGGTCCAGCCGCCGAGCAGCTCGAGTTCGGCAGGGCCGGTGACGCCCGGGTTGGCCAGGGAGCGGGTGCGGAACTTGGATAGCTCGGCGGCGGGCCGGTAGGACAGGCGCGCCCGGCCGGTGGTGCGGCAGACGTCCAGGGGCGGGGTTCGGGCGGGCACCTTGCGTTCGGTGAGGCACACCGGTCCGCGGGTGCGGCCTTTGATCAGGCGGGGTAGCAGCTGGGCGGTGCCGGACTGCCAGTGCACCCAGTTGCCCGCGCCGCCCCTGAAGATGACCTTCCCGCGTTTGTCGTCGAGGGCCAGGTCCGCGATCTGCTCGCGGGCCAGCGCCCGCGTGCGGTCCGACGGCGCGGGTCGACGTTCGATCCCCGGGCTCGGGTTGGTCAGCAGCCAGCCCTCGCGGTGCCACCAGGTGAGGGCGGCTTTGAACACCGACAGCTCCTGGTTGACGGTGTCGGCGTCGACCAGGCGGGCCCGCTCGATGAATGCCTCGGTGATGAGGTCGGCGGCCGCTGCCTCATCGAGGCGTACACCTCGATCCTGATCACCGGGAGAGGTGATCCAGCTCAGCATCGGCGCACGCCAGGCTCTGCCGCAGTAAATCCGGTATTTACTGCGGCAGAGCGTTCAGCTCAGCAATTGAAGGCGTGCGGCGATGTTCTCGAGGAACCAGGCCGGGAATTCGTCGGCAGGATCGAGGCTCGCACGGGCCATGGATGACCAGTCGTCGCGGCGGAGGATCGTCAGGTAGCGGTCCAGCAGTCGACCTTGGTGTTCTGGCGGCAAGTTGGGGAGGTCGGGATCGGCTTTGAGAAGACGGTCGGCGATGTAGGCGGCGGTGACGTAGCGGTGCCGGGTCGGTTGCTGGTGGGCCAGGTGGGTGACGTGGGCGTCCAGGACGCGGCGGATCGGAGGGTAGCCGTCCCAGGTCATGCCCATGCCGCTGTTGCCGGCCATGACCTTCAGGAGGCGGCCGGTATGGTCGATGAGCTCGTCGTCGGGGTCGGACGCGGTAATTGCTTCGTGGACGTCGGCGGCGCGGGCGACGGCGCCGACGTAGTAGCCGTTGAGGCAGTCGCCGTCGAGGGCATGGCGTAGCAGCCATGGTCGAGCTCGGCGGCCTCCGATCTCACAGAGGGCTTCGACGACATAGACGCGGCCCCAGCCGGCGGTTCGGGGTGCGAGCCACCGGAGTGCCTCGCCACCTCCTTCACGGCGTTTCAATGCGTGCGCCGCGAGGGGGCCGAAGGTGTTCGACAGCAACCCGATGTGCTGGAGCAGGTCGACGTCTTGCTCGTCCCAGTCGGCGGCGAGCAGGGCGAGGCCGATGACGGTCGAGCACTGGTCGGGGCTATGGCGGACCAGCCAGCGGCCTGTCTCCTGGACGCGTTCGCGGTCCGCGCGCAAAGCCGCGGCGGTGATGTGGTCGTTGCGGTGGATGGGGACGTCCACGTCGTGGAAGGCCCATGTCAGCTCGTCCGGTGTGGCGTCGGGCCGGGTGAAGAACGCGTCCAGGATGGCGGCCGCCGCGACGCCTTGCCGTCGTCGGTCGTCGGGCCCTTTGACCCATCGGCGATGCGCGACGCGGTCCGGGTAGGGCTTGCCGTCGTTCGGCAGAGGAGCGTCGGGGTGCAGCTGATGGAGCCGCATGGAGTGGTCGTACAGGCTCATCTGGTTTCCGAGCGGTCCGGGCTCGGTCGTCTCGCTCACAGGCGGACGGAGGACTCGATTCTCTCGATCATGCGCACAGCCTATGCCAGGCGTTGGTACGAATCGTCCGCGAGCCCGATCAGGCTGTGCCAGGCAGCTACGGGGAGATCAGGAACGATAGGCCCGGCGCGTTGAGCTGGGTAGGACGCAGCGGCCGCCAACCGTTGTCGAGTTCGGCATCGATGTCGACGTCGATGGTGCCGAACAGGTTGATGTGGTCGCTGCGGCCGGGTGAGACGTGGGACAGAAGATCGTCGAGGACGTCACGTCCCTGGGCGCGGAGTTCGAGGACGGCGCGGGAGTAGTACTCGTTGGTCCAGGCGACGACGGCTAGCGGGCGGCGTGGATGGGAACCGGCGTCGCTCCGTCGGCAGCATCGACGAATCCAGCTGGTGCGCGTTCATCCCGCGCAGGAACTCCAGCTTCTTCACCGACGTCAGCACCGCGGGCGCCGTTGCCTCCACCGCGGGCGTCGTCAGCCAGGTCAACCGGGTCATCTCGCGCAGCTCCGGCACCGGCTCCAGTAGCCCGTCCAGGTCACCGCGCATCCGCATCGTCAGGAGCGGCCCGGGCCGTCCGATCATCGAAGTCCTTTCCTGTCAGGCATCGTCACCGGCGTGCTTTCGAGTCGTGAGGGAAGCGTGCGGCTGGAGCGGGGACGCTGTGGGACGTCGTGGGGTGCCAGTGAACGTCGGTGCCAGGGCGAGTGGCCCGGCACTCAGCTGGTGGGCGGTCGCAGGTCGTGGCCGGCGCTGATGGTCGCGGCGGCGAGCAGGGTGAGCGCCACGGTCGCGGCGAACGAGCCGGTGACGGAGCCGGTCCTGATGCTCACCAGCACGTTCTGCGCTGACGCGCACGCGAGCCCTGTTCCGAGGAGGACGAGCGCGGCGCCGACCCGGCGCGCGGACGGAAGGACGGCGGCCTTGGCGACGCGGGCGACGAAAATGCACATCCCTGCCGCCGCGAACGCGAGCGTCCCCCAGTAGTAGGCGACGAGCGCGGCGTAGGTGAGCCCGGTTGACTGCCTGGCCAGTTCGGTGTTGGCGGCCAGGACGAGCGCCGCGAGCGCGGCCGCGGGACCGGCGAGGACGCGGATCGCGACGGCCGTCATGCGGCGGAGCGCGGCCCCGTGCGGTGGTGGGAGCGGCGCGGCCAGGGCCATGCCGAGCAGCGTGGGGGCGAGCCAGAGGCTGGTGGCGATGTGGCGGGTGTCGGCGGTCACCGCGGGAGAGGGTTCGACGGCTCGAAGCACCAGCATGGTGACGGAGGTGACCACGAAGAGGGCGACGGCGGTCACGCGCCGGGTCTGGCCGGCGAAGGTCTCGGGCCAGGTGCTCGGACGGAGCCAGAGCCGCGCGGCTCCGGCGACGGCGTCGGGCCAGGATCGCGGACCGGCGGCTTCCAGTTCGTCGCTGATGTCGGCGCCCCATCGGTCGCGGACCGCGGGCGGGTAGAGGACGGTGATCAGTGTGGCGGCCTTCATGCCGGGGTGATCCCGAGGGCGCGCAGCCCCGCCTGGGAGATGCGGTTCATCCGCTCGAGTTCGGTGCGCAGCGTGGCCCGGCCGGTGTCGGTGATCTCCATGGTGCGGTGCCGTTCCCGAGGGGCGGCGTCGGCGTCGGCGGGCCGGATGAGCTCGCGGGCCTCAAGCCGGGACAGGGCTCCGTAGAGGCTGCCCGGTCCGAGGCGGCTACCGGTGAGCTCCTGGATCGCGGTGTTGATCGCGTAGCCGTGCAGCGGCCCGTCGGCGAGGACGGTGAGCACGAGCATCTGCGCGTCGTTGCTGTGCATGGACATGGCCTCCTGCGGAGCAGAGTACTACGCAGCACGTTACTACTTGTCGCGTAATACGTCCCGCGTACTATGACGGCTGTGGAGAACAGAGACGAGGCCGGGCACGCGGCGCTGACCGCGATCTGGGCGACCCTGGGGGCGGCGGGCCTGTTCGAGGCGCTGAGCGCGCTCGGAACCCAGGTCAGGACGGTGCGGGCGACCAGTCCCTGGCAGGACGACCCCTACAACGTCGCCGTGTCGTTCACGGTCTTCGCGGTGCCGAGGCTCGCCGGGGTCATCGCAGTGCGGATGTTCGCGTGGCGGGCGCCGGGCGGCCCCGACCGCGCGCATCAGATGGTGCGCGCGGCCTGGGTGGTGATCGCCCTGATGGGGGCCACCCTGGTCGCCGAATGGGCGGGGGTGATCGTCGGGGCGCACGCCTCGGCCTGGAACCGGTGGACCGCGGTGCTGGTGGCCGGACTGGTCGTGACCTGCGCGGCCGCGCTCGTCGCGACGGTGTTGCTGGCGCGCTGCCGGCGGCCGCGCGGATCATCCGCGCGATGGAGGTACGACTGGCTCAGCGACCTCGTCTGGATCTGCGGACGGATTCCGGTACTGCGGCGCCGAGTGACCGACGGCCACGCGGCCTGGGTGCGTCGGCACACGACGGGCGTCTTCGCGGGGTTGAGCGCGCTGGTCGCCGTCGGCGTGGTCGGCGCTCTCGCCATCGGCGAGGGGTAGACGAATCCCCTGCTGATCGCGTGGGCGCTGGTCGTCGAGACGATGGCCTATCTCGCCCTCTGCTGGGTCGGGACCTGATCGGAGGCTTCGTCGCGGGTCCGCCGCGCACGGCCGCCCGCCACATCGCGGAGGTGTCGGTGATGGCCGGATCCGTCGCGACCCAATTCGCAGTCGCGTTCCACGACGCGCTGTGGTCCGTGCTCGGCACCGGGGAACTGACGTCCGTCCCGTCATTGGTGATGCTCACCCTCGGGATCGGACTGGTAGGCGGAGTGCTCACCGCCGTGCCACTGATGGCCCGCGCCAACCGTGCGGCCTGATCCGACGCGGCGCTCCTCCTGATGCCCGCACGTTCATTCGCAGTCATCCGTACCCGCCCGTGCACACATGTGAAAGGCACGTCATGGAACTCCCCACCACCGGCTCGCCGATGATTCGCGCCGGCGAGTTGTCCAAACGGTATGGGCGCAGGGAGGTCGTCCGGAGACTCAGCTTCACGGTGGAAACCGGTCAGGTCTGCGCGCTGCTCGGCCCGAATGGCGCGGTAAAGACATCGACGATCCGGATGCTGGTCGGACTTTCGGCCCCGGACGCCGGCACCGCGACGATCCTCGGCGAACCGGTCGGGCTAGGCGCGAGCGTGCTGAGTCGTGTCGGCGTCCTCATCGACGGCCCCGGGTTCGTCCCGCACATGACCGGAATGGCGAATCTGAAGCTGCTGTGGTCGGCGACCCGGCGGTCGTTCCCTTCTCAGTTCCTCGTCCGCGAGGTGGTCGTAGATGGAGGTCGGACAGATCGCGCGCCCGAGTTCTTCGATGGCCTGGTCGGTGGGGTGCTTGGGACGCTGGCGGCGGCCCGCTTGATCCCCACGTTCATGCCGAGCCCCTAAAAGCACAACGGCGGCGGGTGCGGGGTGTCCGATTCCTACAAGACCGCCGTCCGCCGCGTGGCTACGTTGACCTGCATGAATCTATCTTCAGACCAGGTCTTTCGACCTGGTGGGCATGCGTATGACCGGGAGCGGATGGGGCTCAACCGGGCAATGGAGTCGCGTCCGGCGTACGTGGTCGGCGCGATCGACGAGCAGGACGTGGCCGCCGCCGTGCGGATGGCGGTGGCGCAGGGGCGGGCCGTCGGTGTGATGGCCACCGGCCACAGCCCTACGGTGGCGGCGGACGGGGCCGTACTGATCAACACCGGGCGGATGAACGGTGTCGAGGTGGACCCGCGGGCCAGGACCGCCTGGGTGGAGGCGGGGACGCGGTGGCGGCAGGTCGTGGAGCGGGCCGCCCCGCACGGCCTGGCCCCGCTCAACGGTTCCAGCCCCAACGTGGGCGCGGTGGGCTACACGACCGGCGGGGGCGCGGGGTTGCTCGGCCGCCGCTTCGGCTTCGCCGCCGATCACGTACGGCGGCTGCGCGTGGTCACCGCCGACGGCCGGCTGCGCGAGGTCAGCGCTGACAGCGATCCCGATCTTTTCTGGGCGGTGCGTGGAGGAAAGGACAACTTCGGCGTCGTCGTCGGCATGGAGATCGAGCTGTTCCCGGTGTCGCAGCTGTACGGCGGCGGCCTCTACTTCCCCGCCGACGCTACAGGCGACGTGCTGCACGCCTACGCCGAATGGACCCGTTCGCTGCCGGAGCACATGGCCTCCTCGGTGCTGCTGGCCCAGAACCCAAACCTGCCCGCAGTGCCAGAGCCGCTGCGCGGCAAATTCGTCACGCATGTACGGATCGCCTTCAGCGACGCCGAAGGCGGAGAGGAACTGGTGCGGCCGCTGCGAGAGATCGGCCCCACCTTGTTGGACACGGTGCGGGACATGCCCTACGCCGAGGTCGGCACCATCCATCACGAGCCCACCGATGCCCCTTACCTCGCCTACGACCGCAACGTATTCCTGCGCGACATCAGCAAGGACGCGGTCGACACGCTCCTGGCCCACGCCGGACCGGACGCTCAGCCCCCGTTCATTACCGAGCTGCGGCACTTCGGCGGCGCCTACTCCCGTCCGCCCGAGGTCCCCAACTGCGTCGGCGGGAGGGACGCGGTGTTCTGCCTGTTCACCGGTGCGACGCCCGCCCCCGGGAGCCTGGAGTCGCGCGACCGGTTCCTGGCGGACCTGCGTCCCTGGGGCACCGGTGGCACCAACATCAACTTCGCCGGTGTGGAGGACGCCGACCCGGCCATCGTCCGCACCGCCTACCGGCCCGGCGACTACACCCGCCTGACCGAAATCAAAGCCGTCTACGACCCCGGCAACGTCTTCCGCATCAACTTCAACATTCCCCCAAAAGCGGCGCCGGCATGACGGCTCGGCCGAATCCGCGCCCCCCGCATCCGAAACTGCACACGACCGCAATCACTAAAGGAAGTAACTTGAGAATCGGAATAGGGCTGCCCGCCGCCGTGCCGGACACGGACGCCACGGTCATCGGACGCTGGGCCGCGGAGAGCGAGGAGCGCGGCTTCGCCTCCCTGGGAGTGATCGACCGGCTGGTGTACGACAACCTGGACCCGCTGGTCGCGCTGGCCGCCGCGGCGGCTCGCACCGAACGCATCGAGTTGTTGACCACCGTCCTCAACGCCGGTTACCGCGGCAACCCCGTGCTGCTGGCCAAGCAGATCGACTCGCTGGAGCGGCTGTGCGCCGGACGGCTGACCGTGGGCCTGGGCATGGGCGGCTGGCCCGAGGACTACGCCGCCAGCGGCGCGCCGATGACGGGGCGCGGCGCCGCGTTCGAGGCCGCCCTCGCGGCGATGCGCGCCGTATGGCGCGGCGAGACGATCGGAGCCTCCGGCCCGGTCCCGGCGCTCCCCCAAGGCCGCCCCGGACTGCTCTTGGCCGGTCTGGTACCCGCCGGGTTCGCCCGAGCCGCCCGCCTGTCCGACGGCTGGGTGGCCCCGTCCTTCGGCCTGCAAACCCTTGAACAGGGCGTCGAGGCCGTCCACCGGGAATGGACCCGGGCCGCACGCCCCGGACGGCCGCGCGTCATCGTCGAGCGCTACTTCTGCCTGGGACCCGGCGCGGCCCGGACCGCCGAAGCCTACGCGGCGCACTACTACGGCCCCGACTACCTTCCTCACATCCAGCCCGACCTGCTGACCGACCCCGATCGGCTGCGCCTGGAGATCGACCGCCTGACCGAGGCGGGCGCCGACGACCTGGTTCTGCTTCCCTGCTCGGGCGACCCCCGACAGATCGGCCTGCTCGCCGATGCCCTCGACCAGGCAAGCCGGGCACCGGCCATGGAAGCGACAGCGTGAACTCCCACCACCGGAAGGACCCGGCCGGGCCCATGGGAGCGCAGGACGCCTTCGGCCCGCCATTGGTTGGCAGTTCGGCGGCGGCCACGAGATCCCCGTAGACCTCACCCCCTGAGGCGATCGTCGCGGACGGCCGGGCGTCCCGCGCGGTCGGCCGCGCGTTCGGGGGGAGATCGGGGCAGCGCATTCCGGAGGATGCCGGACGAACGGCGCCTCTGGAGGCTGGACGCATGGCGCGCGCCTGGGAGCGCTCGGCGTGCCATATCCGTCGATCTCCGGGAGTGCCGATGAGAACCGCCCTCCGAACGTGCCCGATCTGCGACGCCGTCTGCGGCCTGAGCCTGACCCTGGACGACAACGGACGCGTGCTGTCGGTCAAGGGGGACGCCGACGATCCCTTCTCCGGCGGCTACGTGTGCCCCAAGGGCGCCAGCCTCGGGCGGCTGGACGAGGACCCCGACCGGTTGAGCACGCCCATGATCCGTGAAGGGGAGCGGTGGCGCGAGGCGAGCTGGGACGAGGCGTTCCAGGCCGTCGAACGTGGTCTGACGAGTGTCATCGAGGCCCACGGCCGGGAGGCGGTCGCCGCCTACTTCGGCAACCCCACGTTCCACACCATGGGCGGGATCTTCTATCGCGGCCCGCTGGCCGAGGCGCTCGGCACCACCAACCTCTACAGCGCCAGCACGATCGACCAGATCCCCAAGCACGTCGCGGTCGGCCTGATGTTCGGCAACTCGCTGGCGATCTCGGTGCCCGACCTGGACCGCACCGACTTCCTGCTGGTGATCGGCGCGAACCCGGCCGAGTCGCACGGGTCGCTGTGCGCGGCGCCCGACTTCCCGGGGCGCCTCCGCGCTCTGCGCAAGCGCGGGGGCAGGCTGGTGGTCGTCGATCCGCGGCGCACGCGCACCGCCGGGCTCGCCGACGAGCACCTGTTCGTCCGGCCGGGCACCGACGCGAGCCTGCTGTTCGGCATCGTCCACACGCTCCTGGCCGAGGACCTGACCAAGGTCAGGGTTCCGGTGTCGGGCCTGGAGGAGCTGCGGGAGCTGGCGGCGCCGTTCGCCCCGGAGGCGGTGGCGCCGCTCTGCGGGGTGCCCGCCGAGACGATCGTCCGGCTGGCCCGGGACCTGGCCGCCGCCGAGACCGCCGCCGTCTACACCAGGGTCGGCACCTGCACCGCGGACTTCGGCACCGTGACCCAGTGGCTGGTCGACGTCATCAACGTGCTGACCGGCAACCTCGACCGGCCCGGCGGCGTGATGTTCACCAGGCCCGCCACCATGGAGGTCCCCTGGGGACCCAAGCCCTTCACCTCGGGACGCTGGCGCAGCCGTGTGCGCGGGCTGCCGGAGGTGCTCGGCGAGCTGCCGGTCGGCACGCTCGCCGACGAGATCGAGACGCCCGGCGAGGGGCAGGTCAGGGCGCTGGTGACGGTCGCCGGGAACCTGGTCCTGTCGGCGCCGAACGGGCCGCGGCTGGGCCGGGCGATGCGCGACCTGGAGTTCATGGTGTGCGTGGACCCGTACCTCAACGAGACGACCAGGATGGCCGACGTCATCCTGCCTCCCCCGCGCATGCTCCAGATGCCGCACTACGACCTGCTCCTGCTCATGGTCACGGTGCGCAACTACACGCGGTTCTCCCCGCCGATCCTGCCGCTGGAGCCGGGCCAGCTCTCCGAGGCCGAGATCATGGCCAAGCTGATCCTCATCGCCTCGGGCAAGGGCGCGCAGGCCGATCCCCGCGAGCTCGACGAACTGATCCTCGGGCAGCTGCTGGGCGCGGGCGTCCAGATCCCCGGGTCGCCGTTCGAAGGCCAGGACGTCGCCACGGCGCGCGGCGCGCTGGAGGGCGACAGCGGGCCGGAGCTGATGCTGGACGCGCTGCTCAGGCTCGGCCCGTACGGCCTCACGCTTGCCGACCTGCGCGCCAACCCGCACGGCATCGACCTCGGCGCCCTGGAGCCGCGGCTGCCGGAGATCGTCTGCACCGACGACGGCCGGGTCCGGCTCGCGCCCGCCGAGCTCGCGGACGAGGTCGGACGGCTCCGGCGCAAGCTGTCGGAGACACCGGCCGCCACCCTGCTCATCGGACGGCGGCAGCTGCGCTCCAACAACAGCTGGTTGCACAACGTCCCGTCCCTGGTGGGCGGCAGCAACCAGTGCACGCTGCACGTCAACCCGGCCGACGTCGCCCGGCTCGACCTGCGCGACACGGTCCTGGTCCGTTCGGCGGTCGGCGAGGTCGTGGTGCCGGTCGAGCCCACCGAGGCGATCATGCCGGGGGTCGTGAGCCTGCCGCACGGCTGGGGCCACGCCGGGTCGGCGCAGCGGGTCGCCGCCCAGCACGCCGGCGCCAACGCGAACGCGCTGACCGACAACGCCGTGCTCGACGCCATGTCCGGCAACGCGGTCTTCAACGGCATCCCGGTCACGCTCGTGCCGGTCGAGGAGTAATCCGCACCCTCGACCCGGATCCGCGCTGCGGACGATCGTGGTCCGAGCGCCGGATCCGGTCTTTCACGGTCGGCAGTAAGTGCCTGTGCTCAAAGCCCGACGACCCGGTGACGCCCCGGTGGTAGAAGCCCAAAGGCCGGGAATAGGTGGTCCTGTCGGGCCGTCCTGGCGGCGAACGCCGATGAGCCGGCCGTGGAGTGGGTGCGGGTCACGCGGGACTGCACCAGCGTGGTCGGGCTGGAAAGATTGTTGCAGGGGTGACATGCTGGCACATACCACGCCCTATCACGTGGAGGGCGCCATGGATGACGACACTGTCGACTACGGCTGCTTAGGTTTCCTCTATCTCATCAATGTGGTCTTGGTAGGACTGTCGGGTGGCTGGTTCCCGGCACTGTTGTTTCTCTTGATGCCCCTAGTGGTTGGCGGGTTGATCTGGGCGGCGCGCACCTTCCCGAATTTGGGCCTTTTGGTCGCCAACATCCTCTACCTCCTTGTGGCCCTCGTGGCAGGGCTCAAGAAGGAGTGGGCCGTTACGCTCGTGTTCCTCGGCAGCCTGGTGATCAACTTGCCGGCCTGGGGAATGCCCTGCCGGGAAGGCCGGAAGGCAGCTGATCGTGCCTCTACCGTGACTGCCTCCATAGCTGTGAACCGAAGAAGATCAGCATCGCGGCCGTGACATCAGGCCGCACGGATGGGTGAGAGGGGATCGGGGGCGATGGGCAAACACGGAGCGCCGCCAGACAAACCGCAGCCGATCAAGCTGCCCAAGCCGACACAGGACGGAGACCGTCCGATCAAGAAGGGCGGCAAGTGAAGCCGATCCCCGACCACATCCAGGGGTTGGCCGATCAACTGGCCGCCTCAGGGCATCTGAGCGATCCGGCCTGGCACCAGGCGCTCCATGCCGTGCCCCGGCACCTGTTCGCCCCTTCGCTGGCGTGGGTCGACGGCGGGAACGGCCCCGACCGGCTCGTTGACCGCGCCGCTGATGAGGAGGCGTGGCTGGAGGCGGTCTACTCCAACAACTCGATCGCCACCCAGTTCGACGACGGCGCCACCCCCTTGGAGGCGGGCGGGGAGAACTACACCTCCTCGCTGTCGGCCCCCGGGGTCGTGATCGCCTTCCTCCAACTCCTCGGCCTCAGCGATCACCATCGGGTCCTGGAGATCGGCACCGGCACCGGCTGGACCGCCGGGCTGCTCGCGCACCGGGCCGGTGACCACAACGTCGTCAGCGTCGAGATCGACGGCGCGCTGTCCGCCAGCGCGGGCGAGCACCTGAAAGCGGCCGGGCTCAGCCCCCGCCTGATCGTCGCCGACGGCGCGGACGGCTGGCCGGCGGGGGCGCCCTACGATCGCGTGCACGTCACCTGCGGGGTGCGGGAGGTGCCCTATGCGTGGGTGGAGCAGACCCGCCCCGGCGGCCGGGTGGTGTTCCCCTGGGTGCCCGGCTTCGGTTACGGGCATAAGGCCCGGCTGAGGGTCACCTCCGACGGCCGGGCCATCGGCGGGTTCTGCGGCGACGCCGGCTACATGATGCTGCGCTCCCAGCGGTTCGAGCACTACGCCCCCACCGTCGAGAAGGAGGGCGAGCAGAGCACGACCAGGCTGGACCCGCGCACCGCCACCGGCGACTCCTACGGCTGCGACGTGGCCGTGGCTGCTCTGGTCCCCGGTCTGGCCGCAGTCGAGGAAGAGACCGGCCAGGGCGGTGTCCGGCTGCACCTACGGGACCCCGAGGGCTCCTGGGCCTTGGCCGACTACGAACCGGGCCGCGAGGACTACGCGGTCGCCCAGGCCGGGCCGCGACGGTTGTGGAGCGAGGTGGAGACCGCCTACCTGCGGTGGGTCTCCTGGGGATGCCCCGGCCGCGACCGCTTCGGCATCACCGTCACCGGCGAGGGCCAAAGGATCTGGCTGGACTCCCCCGGCAACCCGATCGCCCCCTGAACCGGGGACGCCGATCACGAACACGGTTGCCAATGCGACCAAGTCCAATGTCCCCACCACCGTTCCCTCCAGTCCGGGGCCGCGATCGATCAACCAGCCGGACATGCCCAGGAACACGCCCTAGTCCAGCTCCTCCTCACTTACGAGGACGAGACTGGAGCTCGTACGTTCATCATCCGCTCCCGCTCGGACGAAGACCACTCCTGGACCGAGAACGCCGGTTACACGGATGCTTGGGAGATGGAGATGACGTCAGCGGATCGTGCGGCAAACGACCTCCTCGCGGCGGTCAGGCACGGAGCCTCGACCGGCGATCTGGCGGAAGCAGTGTCCCGGGCACTCGCCCCTGTCGTGCCCCACGACGCGGTATACCTGGTCGGCACGTGCCCGACGGCGGGTTTCGGACCGGAGTCGTTCAGCTTCTGGCACGGCGCGGAGGTGACCTTCGGCCACGATCTGCTGCACGACTACAACAGCGGCGTCCATCCCCTTCAACCCGAGGAACTCCTACGACGCGTCCTCCCAGCGGGCGTGACCACTGCCGAGGGCGCGGCCCGTGACCTCTTCCGCACCCATGGCGTCGGATGTGAGATGCGCCTTCTGCTCCGCGATGCCCGAGGCGTGTGGGGGACGCTCGGGCTGCTGCGCGCCCAGGACGGCAAGGCGTTCGACGACGCCGATGTCGAACACGCGCACCGCCTCACCCCGACGCTGATCAGGTTCCTGCACGACTACGTCGTCCGGGGCCCGCTCGTGCCGACCCAACCCGCTCCGCCGCCCGGCGTGGTTATCCTCGGCCCCGACCATGCGATTCGCTCGGCCTCCCCCCAGGCGCGCGGCATGCTGGACTGGCTGCGCGGCGGCCACTCCTCCCCGGAATGGGTCTTCCTCGCCTTCCTTTCCGGGCTGTCCATGCGCCTGCGCAGGCAACCGCCGGGCACCTCCCTGACCATGCTGGGACCGGCCGCCAACTTCGGCCGCTGGATGATGTGCCAGGCCCAGTTCCTGGACGGCAGCGCCGGAGAGGTCGCGGCGATCATCCAGCCCGCGTCCGCTCCGCAACTCCTGCCGCAGTTCGGCGACTGGTACGGGCTCACTGCCCGGGAACGCCAGATCGCCGCCGCCCTCTGCGGCGGCGGCACCCTCAAGCAACTCGCCCGCCGCCTCGACCTGTCGGTCCACACGGTCAACGACCACCTCAAGTCCGTCTACCGCAAGACCGGCGTCACAGGCCGCGACGAACTCGCCGCCGCCCTGATCACCTGACGCCTCGGGCACCCGTCCCAGCCGGTCGACCCCCAGCTCAGGGGATAGGCCGCCGCACCTAGATCCGGAACGCTCGGGACATCAGCACCAACAGGAAGGCGATCATGCGCACGACTGGACTTCTCCACCCCCTCGCCGCGTTGCTGGCCGGCACCCCCGGACACGCGGCAATGCCGACGCGTCGGCGAGCTTCTTGGCCAGCGGCTCGCCCAGACCGATAGGTGGTGGGACAAGGCGGATGAGCGTTGGGCGCAGATCTGTGGACTTGATCAGGTTTTATCGCGCTCTAAGAGCCTGTGTTCAAAGCCCGCCCGGTCTGATGCGGGCCGGGTTGTGGTGGTGGGGTGGTGTTGGGGGAAGCCTGTTGGCGTGGGCCGGGTCGGGAAGCGCGTGGTGTGCGGTGCGCGGTTGCCGGTGGGGTCGTCGCCGCGGCGCATGTACTGTTCGGCGGCGTGCGGGATGCGGGCGTATCGGGCGCGCAAGCGGGCTGTGGAGCGAGAGAGGTTGACCGCGACGGTGATTTCGCTGGAGGCGGCGCAGTGGTTGCGGGGCCCGGCCGGGTGGCGGGCGCGGTTGATCGCGTGGCGGCACTGCCCGGTGTGCGGAGTGCTGGTGTGGGCGGGGGTGCGGCGGCGGGCGGATGCGGTCTATTGCTCGCCGAAGTGCCGGCTGCGGGCGTGGCGGGCGCGCCGGACGTCGTTGCCGGAGGCAGGCGATCTCAACGGATAGCCGTTTCCGATGCCCCGGAATGTCGGGTTGTGGAAACGGCTATCCGTGAGGGCGCCGGTCAGGCGGCCAGGGCGCGGGGCGGCGTGGCGGCCCGCGCGGGCCGCTTGCGGGTGAGGCGGCGGGTCATCAACGTGATCGCGGCCCAGGTGATCATTGCTTCGGAGTGCGCGGCGGTGCGTTCGTAGTCGCGGCAGTTGCGGCGGGCGCGCATGATCCAGGACAGGGTGCGCTCGACGATCCAGCGGCGCGGCAGGACCACGAACTGGTGCTGGTTGCGGGGCCGGGGGACGACGTTGATGGTCAGGCGCAGGCGTTGGGCGGCCCAGCCGATCAGGGTGCCGCCGTAGGCGGAGTCGGCCCAGACCTGGGTGAGTTGGGGGTTGCTGAGGCGGACGCGGGTGAGCACGTCCCGGGCGACGTGCTTGTCGTGCAGGTCGGCGGGGGTGACCAGCACCAGGATCGGCAGGCCGCGGGTGTCGACCACCACGTGCCGTTTGCGGCCGTTGATCTTCTTGCCCGCGTCGTAGCCGCGGTCGACCTTGGCGACGGTTTCGGCGGCCTTGACGCTCTGGGAGTCGATGGCGGCGGTGACCGGGCGCGGGCAGCGCTGCGCGCGCAACCTCACCTGCTCGCGGAGTTGGTCGCGGATCTGGGTGATCACCCCGGCGCCGCTCCAGCGGGCGAAGAACCCATAGACCGTCCGCCAGGGCGGGAAGTCGGCGGGCAGCGCGCGCCATTTGATCCCGTTGTCGACCAGGTAGCGGATGGCGTCCACGATCTCCCGGCGCGGGTGGGCCTCGGGGCGGCCGCCGCGGACGGTCTGGCAGGCCGGGACCGGCAGCAGCGGTTCGATCAGCGCCCACTCGGCGGCGCTGGTGTCGGAGGGATAGCGGCGTCGGCGCATGGCAGGGCAGCCCGAACTGTCGGGAAGCAATGGCGCGAGCAGGAAGAACTGGGGGCGCGGCGAGGGCTGGGCGCGGCCAGCCCCCGCGGGTTCAGGGTCGGCTCACCCGGTCGCCAGGATCTCCAGCGTGGCGCGGATACCGTCCAGCTGGGCCAGCACGATCTTGATGGCCTTGTCGTCGGGGCGGGCCCCGGTGTGCGGGCCGATGGTCGCGCTGATCAGCCGGGTGATCCGGGTGAGTTCGTGGTGGAACTGGCGCCGCTCGTAGGCGATCCAGTCGGCGGGGTCGTCGGGAAACCGATACCCCTGTTTCTGGGACCAGGTCAGCGGTGTGAGGTGCTCCAGGGCCGCCTTGTCCTTGATCCATTGCAGGCCCTTGCGGACGTAGTACTCGCTCAGCCCGGTCGCGATCACCAGTTGCCTGGTGGTCAGGCCGGCGGGCCGGGCCTCCATCAGCGCGACCCGGGCTCCCCGCAGACGTTCGCCGGCAACCGCGGCCGCCGACCACCACCCCGTCCGCCACCACCGCGCCGATCGCCGTGTCCACTGCCGCCTGCACTGCCGTGTCCGCCTCTGGAACCAGGCATGGCCTGGTCACTTGTCGCGCAGGATGGCGGCCAGGGCCTCGTCCAGGGTGAGGTTGCCGGTCTCGGCGGCCCGCTCGATCCAGTCCGCCGCGGCCCGGACCTGGGTGAGGCGGTCCCGGAGGGCCTCGCGCTCGCGCTCGGCGAAGGGGTGGTCCTTCAGCATCGCCATGCACCGCTGGACGGCCGCGGTGAACGCCGCGCAGGCCGCGATCAGATCGACGAACTCCATCCGGCGGTTCAGCTCCCGCATCACCGGCGCGACCGGCTCGGCGTGCTTGTTGACCGCTTGGGCGGTGTGGTCGACCTGGGCCCGGTTCACCATGTCTTTTGCGACGTCGTCGGCCATTGCCTTGAACGCCACGTCCGGGCGGTGCAGCAGCTCGGTCGCGACCTGCGCGGCGACCTGCTCGTCGCGGGTGAACTCGCGCACCGCCCGCACCTTCTCGGGCACTGTGAACGGGGTGTCGACGCAGTTGCACCCGACCACGCGCTTGGCGGTGTCGCAGGTCCACCGGTGCCGCCCCACCAGCTCATCCAGCGGCGGATGCTTGATCTGCTCCCACCGCCCCTGCTCGTCGCCGATCGCGGCCAGGATCTCGTGGACCCGGTGGGAGACCTTCGGCTGCCGGTGCGCCCGCGGACACCACGCCGAGGTCCACCGGTAGTGCTTCACCGTCTCGGCGGCCAGGCCGATGTCGTCGGCGAACTGGCGCATCGATCGCTCGACGCCCCACCCGGCGGCGGTGGTCCCGCCGGTCCCGGCCGGGTTCATCGGCTCGATCTCCAGCGCCAGGTCCCCGAGCGCGAACTGCGCCCGGCCGACCGATTCCACCAGCTCGCGCGCCTGGGCCACCAACTGCTCATATCGCCCGGTGCTGACCTGCCCGACCTTGCCCACCTCGGCGTGGTCTGCGGGGAAGTTCATCCCCGTGCTCCTCTCACGTGAGGTTCCCGGCGCCTCCGGAAACGCTTGACCGTGAGTGTGTGCCTGATCTCGGCAAGTGATAACAGGCTGGATATAGGACCGTTTCTCCCAGGCCAGATCCAGCCAAACAGGGATCATTCAGTCGTTCGGGAGTCCGTCACCGTGACGCCCTCGCGAACGGCTCTGCGTGATCTCCACGCCCGTGTGCGACACGCCGGACCGCAATAGACCGCGCCGCGCTGCCGCTCGGCACCGACCACCCATTCGGTTCCGCACTCCGGACACACCGCCCGCGCCGCTGGCGAAACGTCCAGGATCACCGCCACCCGCGCCCGGGTCCGCCGCACCCACCGCCAATGCCGAGCCCGGCACGCCGCACTACAAAACCGCGCATCCCGCCGCAACCAGCCCGGAAGCAGGTCCCCGCACCCCGGGCACCGCCGCAACTCGCCCTCGGCCACGCTCCAAGCGTGAGCGTGCCCGGCCAAGGCCGCCACCCCTGCTCGCCGTGGAGTGCGCGGTGAACAAATCTGATCCGCGAGAGTCGCTCGCCATCACCGCGGCCCGACCAGCGGGGCGTATCCCGTCTCATAGAGCAGCTTCTGCCATCCCGCCAGGTCACCGCGGTATCGGGTGGACTTCGGGGGTGGGGCGGGTTTGCGCTTCCAAAAGCCCTCCTCGTAGGGAGGGCTAGGAACGGCGATGAGGGTCGGGCTGCCGTCCTCCCAGACCATGATCGTGACCGACGTTATGGCCAGGTCACCCTGGGGGTCCGGCCGGTAGACCGATTGTGATCTCCGCCAGCGTCCTCGGCTGAGCAGCGGCGGCTTCGGGGGCGCGTATTCCCTGGAGCAGTGGCGTATTTGCAGGTAGGTGCCGAGGGTGCAATCGACCATCAACGGTTCACCGGGGAAGTCACAATCATGGTGCGGCTACTGGAATTGGTGCAAGGGCCGCCGGGTCGCGGTGTCGATCGGGATCCCGGTTGCGAAAATGTCGTCTGCGAGCCAGTCGGTCCGGTGCAGGCTGTGGGCAACGAACACGAATGACGGCGCGGAGCGTGCTTCACGTAGCTGCTGCTCGTTGAGTTCGTTGGCGGCCGGGGCCAGCTCCCGACACATCGTGTCCAGGATCTCCAGCGTCCGCCTTCTTTCCGGCTGTGAATTCTCTCGCGACATCTGCGTCGCCTCCCCTCGGTGCTGGCGCTGTAGGTAACGACGCTACTCTCGGCAGGCTCGGCAGTCGGTCAGAACCGCTCCCGAACTGGAGACCGATCTGTACACCGCCGCCGCAAAACGATCCTGGATTCAGGTCAGTGCATCACTATTAATGATCTTGATCGTGGAGGTACTGCACGCCCTACCGCGCCAAACCACCGTCTTCGGGACCGTCACAGCCTCACACTGAAGATCAACTACTCAAGCCCTGAGGATGTGACACAGGCACTCAGCTGCGGCTCGGCTAGTCGATCGGGATTCGCGCGGTCGCGATGTCCTGATCGTTGGCCTTCTTCAGCGTCTGCGAGCCGGGCGGGGGGCCGGTGCAAAGCTCGGGTGGCCTGCCGGGACGCGCGGTCCCAGCACAGAGGAAGAGCGCGTCACGCCGGGTGTCCACCCAGACCGGCATCGCCGCGGTCCCGGTCGTCACCACCCGGATGATGTCGCCGAAGTAGGGCGGGGACATCTGAGTGGGAGGGGGCATGCTCGACGAGGTCACCCGGACGTTCCTGGACCGCCTTTCACTGATCAGGGTCACGGTGATGTCGGCATATCCGGAGCGTTCGCTGTTGCCGTACTGGCGGTCGTAGTAGGCGATCGCCAGAACGCCGCGCGGGCTTATCGACAGACCTTGGAAGAACTGGTCCGTGGTCGCCTGCCGGCCGGCTGCCACCGATGGCATCCGGCGCACGTCGGCCTTTCCCCCGTCAAAGGTCAGGCCGCCGTCGGTGGAGGTGGCGACGATGATGTCGTTGTTGCAGCCGCCGTTCTTGACCCCCTGGTAGAGCGGCCCGTAGGTCGCCCTGGCGTCGCTCGGAGGGTCGAACCCTTCGGGCGTGCACCCGGTCTGCTCGTTGGAGTGGCGGTTGATGTAGGAGCCGTAGCTGACGACGAGGTGCTTCGGGTCGGTGGGGTCCACCGCGCTCTGGGGGTAGTTGGCCGCCCGGAAGATCGAGTTCTTGGCCTCGCCCTTCTCCGGGACGCAGCCGTTGTCCGGGTTCTGCCCCTGATAGTTCATGCAGTCGGGGAAGTCGTAGAAGTCTCCGACCTTCACCGGTGGCGCGAAGGTCTCTCCGCCATCGGTGGACCGTGAGGCGAGGACCTGGAACCGGTTGTCCTTGGTCCCGACCGGCGTGTTGTAGTTGTTGTAGAACACGAGCAGCGTGCCGTCCGGCCCGACTACGGGATGGGAGCCCTGGTTCTCGTTGCACCGCCCCGCGGGAGTCGGAGCCTCGTGCTGGAAGCTGCACATCGCGGAATCGCGGCTCACGACGACGGGCTTGCTGAAGGTCTGTCCGTAGTCGGTGGAGTGCGAGGCGAGGATGTAGGCGGTTCCGTCCTGCCCGATCCGTGTCCAGGTCACGTAGACGCGGTCGCGGAAGCGGCTCCGCGGATCGCTGTCGATCGCGATCAGTTGCCGGTCTTCCTCGTCGAGGCCCGCGCCCTGGAGATCGGGCTGCTCGGCCACCGGCTTGCCGGCGAAGTTCCAGGTCGCTCCCCCCGTGCCCGTGGAGCGATACACGTACAGGCCCGTCGACAGGTCCCTGGAAGGTGTGGTGCCGGAACCCCGATTGAACATTCCGCAGGCGTAGTAGGCGTTTCCCCGGCTGTCCCAGGCGACGCCCGGATCACCTCCGGCCTGGAAGAAGTACCGGCCCTTGCTGCCGAAGGCGGTACCCCGGACGAACTGGTCCGGAATCGTCGAGTCCTTCCAGCGGCGGCCTCCGTCGGAGGAGTAGCTCACCCCGCAGGAGGCGTCGCCACGGCGGTAGTCGTGATAGGAGGCGATCACTCTGTCGGGATTGGTCGGATCGACAGCGATCCAGGGTTCGTTCTGCGCCTGGCCTCGCCCATGCATGTCGTCATCGGTGTCGTTGAGCTGATCCTGGTTGACCTTGGTGCTCGTGCCTATGCGCGATGCGTCCGCCGGAAGAGGAGCCTTGGAGGTCGCCGTCCTCTCTCCGGTTGAGCGAAGGGCGGATTTATTCGGCTGTGGCCGAAGAGCCTCGGCGAGAGAGGCGGAGATGATCCGCCGCTGAATCGGTTTCAGTTGCTCATAGGTGAGCGGCCGGGCTCCGGCCGGGGGGCTGCCGGAGCCGTTCAGGGCCACGACTCCTCCGAGGATAGCGAAAATGACCGCGAGCAGCCGCACCGTGCGGGTCGGGCGCATGCGCATAGGGACCTCACTAATGATCGCCGCCGAGAACAGAGCGAGAATAAGGGGTCCGCACAGAGGGGTGCAGTGGCCGACAACGGCCACTGTTCCAGCTGAACCGAAATCGCCGCGTAAACGCTCTTATTTCCTCGGGAAATTACAGACGGTAAGCGTTCCGTGATTGTTGGCGCACCTTGACCAGATCAACTTCGCTGGCCGAACCTTCTGCTTGTCCGAATCTCCTACCAGGCCCCTCGGGCTGGAAAGGAAGGCCGTCATGCAGGCCATCATCACGCGGAAGACCGTCGCGGTCGAGACCAAGAAGGGATCGGTCGAGGTCCGCTGCACGACCCCGTCGATCCACGCCACCATGCAGCACCCCGGCTGATAATCGCCCGGTCGCATACCGGCGGGCCCTCCCTCGTGGCAGGGCCCGCCTTCCCGGGCGCGTGAGGAGGAACAGTGACGAGTGCGTTGTTTCCCGACAGTAAGTACGAATTGTCTCCGCTCTTTCGGGCGGAGCGATCCCTGGACTCCGAGGACGTCTTCAAACTCTTCAGCGGCACCGGTTCCGACCGGCAGACGCTGGAGTTCTCCAGCGCCGACCTTCTGAACTGGCTGCTGTCCCTGACCCAACCCGCTCCCCGCGCCGAGCTGGAACGTTCGCTGGCGCGGCGGCTGGATTTCGCCGACCTGGAAGAGGCCTCGACGCTCGTCGACTACTTCATCGAGCATGAGACCCTCACGCCGGAGGACGTGGCGAGCCGCTATCGCGTCAAGGGCGACATCTGGGAACGGTGGGGGTGGCGCGACGCCTACGACTTCCACGCCGCCACCCGCGGTCTCCGATTCGAGAAGCTGTGGGGCAGCGAGAAGGGGCGCGAGCTGTTCGAGAGCTACGTGGCGGATCCGTCGTTCGGCCCGCAGCCGACCATCTTCAAAGAAATAGAGGCGATCGGGCCCGCGGTCGGTTTCCAGGAGGACGACGACGAGGCACCGATCGGGGGGAGAACGCTGGCCGATGCGCTGACCTGCACCGCCCCCGCGCTGCCCGCCGATGACGTTGGAGCGCTCCGCGTCGAGGACCTCGGTGCGCTGCTCGGGCACGCCTTCAGTACTCAGCGCACCATGGAAGTGGCCGTGCTGGGCCCGCACCAGCAGAAGTGCTACCCGTCGGGCGGTGCCCGGCACCCGCTGGAGCTCTATGTGGCTGCTCGCCGGGTGGACGGCCTTCCCGCCGGGATCTACCACTATGACCCGCTGCTTCGAGAGCTGAACCCGGTCGCCGACTCCGCCGCTGTCGCCCAGATCGACGGCGTGGCGCCGGACCGTCCGGAGATGGCGGCCGCGGATGCGGTGCTGTTCCTCACCGTCCGCTGGATACGGCACAACTGGAAGTACCGCTACGCGAGGTCCTATCGGATGGTCCTCATGGAAGCCGGGCACGCCGCCCAGGCGCTTCGCGTGGCCGGGTCCGCCTTGGACCTGGACCTTGCCTGCTCGCCGACCGTGGACGAGGCGGGGGCGGAGCGGGCCCTGGGCCTTCTCGATCAGTGGCAGGAGTCGGTCGTGGGTGTTCTCGGAGTCGGCAGGAGGCACAACCGTGATCAGTGAACCGGCGCAGGACGTGACGGCGGTGGCGGAGCACCGGCTGCTCTGGCCGACACAGCCGGTGATCGGACGCCGTGCCCTCACCGATCCCACCCGGCTCGAAGTCGCCTGGGGAGAGGGACCGGGCCGGCGGTGCTTTCGCACCGACTCGCCGGCGCTCGTCACGCTCCTGGTGGGACTGCGCGGCCCGATCACATCGGCCCAACTGGCGCAGCGGATCGCGGAGGCCGCAGGGTCGCCGCTCGTGCAGGCGCGGGAGACCGTCCGCGCCCTCGTGACCGATGGACTGCTGGTGACCGAACCTCACCTGCCCACAGAGTCGGAACTCATCTGGTCCAGGATCGGATGGCGGGACGCCGCCGTCCTGCACGCCGCAACGAGAACATCCGGCGAGGCGGCCGGCATGTCGGGGGCAACGCGGCCGGAAGAGCCGCTGCCGCTGCCGCGTGATCTGGTGTCCTCCCGCGCCGTCGCGCTGCCGCCTGCCTCCGAGCGTCTGAAGAGCGTTCCCGCCCTCGAAGCGCTGGGCAAGCGCCGCACACATCGCAACTTCAGCGACACGACGCTGTCCGTGCAGCAACTCGCCGACATCCTGCACTGGACGTTCAGGCATATCGTCTCCGCCGGCGGCAGGAGCCTCCACACCACCCCGTTCTCCGCAGGTCGGCCGGACGACCGGGTCGCCGCCCACCCGGTGACGGCCTTCCTGCTGCTCGATCCCGAGACCGGGCCGGCCGAGCTGCTGGAGATCGACTGGCGGTTCCGGTACAGCCCCGCCCATCACGCGCTGGAGCCGACCGGCAGCGGGCGCCCCGAAATGGCCTCCATCAGCGAGTTGCTCTGGGACCAGGACTTCAGCGTCGGAGCACCCGCCTTCGTCATCTTCGCCCTCAACTGGAGCGAGTACATGACACGGATTCCGAGCTCGCACGCCTATCGCCAAACCCAGTTCGACCTTGGCGCCTTCATGCAGACCGCGCTCATGGTGGCGGCCGCGCTGGATGTCCGCACCTTTCTGACGCCCGCTCTGGACGACGAGCGATTCGCTCGCATCCTGGGCACCGAGGACAGCGAGCAGGCGCCCAGTTACATGCTCGCGCTCGGAGCCCGCCCCACCCCTTAAAGGCCTGGCTCCGGCCACCCGACCAGAAACCGGTTCCGGCCCGGCATAGAGAGCACATGATCAACTCAGAGTTGAGCAGTCCCCCGAGCGCTGAGCGCCCGAGAAGACCCCTCGCCCGCGTCCTCGCGCTCGTCCTCGGCGACGATGTCGCGCCGTCGCTGTGGCCCATCCTCATGATCACTCTCGTCAGCACCGCCACCTTCACCGGCGTGTGGAGCTATGCGGGAGTGTGGGCCAAGACCTCCGTTCACGCATCGGCGGCGGCGGTCGGCGTGATGTTCCTCTCCTACGCCGGCGGCTGCGGAATCACCGGCTATGTCGGAGGCCGCCTGTCGGACCGTTTCGGGCGGCGACGCGTAATGGTCGGCGGGTGGACGCTGGCCTCCGCGCTGATTCTGACATTGCCGCTGGTTCCCGGAGCGGCACCGGTCAAGCTGGGATGGGCGGTCCTGGCGATGGCGGCGGGCTCCCCGGCGACATCGGCGAGCAATACCGCCGTCGCCGACCTGGCCCCCGCGGAAGAGCAGGAACGCGCCTACGCCTCCAGCCGAGTCATGTTCAACATCGGCTCCATGCTGGGCCCGCCGATGGCGGGTCTGGTGCTATTGACGCACAGTTGGACGCTGCTGTTCATCTGCGCGGGCGTCCTCGGGCTGGCGACCGTGGCGATCGTCCTGACATGGATGCCCAGGACGTCCCCGGCACGCAACGGGAAAGCCGATAGAAGACCGGCACAGGGCTCCAGGACGGGTATCTGGCGAGACCATCCGTTCGTGCTGCTGCTGGCGTCGACACTCCTCGGCTACTTCATCTACGTGACCTACTCCTCCGTGCTCCCGGTGGTCGCCGTGTCGGACTATCACCTGGCGCCGTCCGCATGGGGGTTCATCTACGCGATCAATCCGATCATCGTCGTGCTCTTCCAGATGAGAATCACCCGTGTGACCCGCACGATCTCCTCGTCGGTGAAGCTGACCCTGGCCAGCCTGCTCATGGGGGTCTCCTTCCTGATCCTCCTCCTGCTCCCCAACATCGTGGGTGTCGTGCTGTTGACGGGGGCATTCGTCATCGGCGAAATGCTCTGGGCTCCCGTCTCCCAGAGCCTCGCCGTGCGCATGGCACCGGAGGACGAGCGCGGCAGCTACATGGGGGCGTTCAGAGGCTCGGGCCAGATCGCCATGGGACTGGCCCCCTTCGTCATGCTGTGGGTCCACGAATCCGGGAACACTCCGACCTGGATCACCATCGGCGCGATTTCCGTACTGGCCGCGGGTGTCGGTTGGGTGGCCGCCCAGAAAACACGCCCAAGGAAGGAGCCGGCGCAGGAGAACCGGACATAGACCCGGGTGAAGGCTCTTCACGGCTGGGTTTGTGTCACTGCGCATCGCGGGATCGCCACGACTGTGCCGCCGGGCCCTTGGTCATGTCGGTGAAATAGCTGTCGTGGTGGAGGAAGAAGGCGAGCCGTTCCTTCTCGCTCATGTCGGCGAGGTGGCCGACGCCCTCGAAGTAGCCTTCCCGCGCTGCGCCGGGGGTGAACAGCATCAGGAAGTCGATCGGCTCGCCGGACTCGTTGCCGAAGGAGTGCAGGCCGCCCGGCGGCACGTGGAAGAAGTCTCCCGCCGATGCGTCGAACCACCGCCGGCCGTCGTAGACCCGCAGGGTCCCCGTCACGACGTAGAACGATTCGGACACCGTCTTGTGGAAGTGGGTCCCCGTCCCGGCGGCTTCGGCGCCCATCCGGACCCGGTAGAGGCCGAACTCCCCACCGGTCGAGGCCTTGGTGGCCAGATAGTCGGTCCGTCCGCCGGACGGTGTGACAAGGTCGGCCGGGGTGTCGGCGGGGCGGTGACGGGCGCTGACTTCTCCCTGGTCTCCGTGGTAGCGAGGCGGCGGGTAGTCGCTGTCCAGCCAGGACATGTCATCTCCTTGTGTCCGAGGTCGATCGTGAGGAGGTTCAGAGTTCCATTTCTCTTCCTGGTAAGATACCAATAAGAGACTAGCAAAGAGGTGCGGGATGGGCGACGCCGTCGACGCGGTGATGGACGCTTGGCGCCGGGAGCGTCCCGACGTGGACGTTTGGCCGGTCGGGGTGGTGGGCCGGATCCAACGGCTCTCCCGGCTCCTGGAGGCGGAGCTCCAACGCTTCTTCCGCCGCTACGGCCTGGACAACGGCGAGGCCGACGTGCTGACCACGCTCCGGCGGTCGGGCGAACCCTGCGAGCTGACCCCCGGCCAGCTCGTCAAGGCGTCCATGGTCACCTCGGGCGCCATCACCAAGCGCATCGACCGCATGGTGGCGAAGAACCTCGTCGAGCGGGTCCCGGACGCCCTCGACCGCCGCACGGTGCGGATCCGGCTCACCGCCCACGGCCGCAAGACCATTGACGACCTGTTCGCCCTGCACATCGCCAACGAGGTACGCCTGCTCCAGGCACTCGACCGCGACCGGGCGGACGGGCTGGCCGACGCGCTGCGCGTCCTGCTGGAGTCGTTCGGCGACACGTCCCTCACCTGAGAGGGCAGCGCGCCCACATCCGTGCCCGGCGGAGCCGGCGAGGCTCGGGATACCACGTGACCTGGTGTGTAGTACTGGCAGGGCCGGCTAGGCCCTTGGTGAGTCGGCTGGGCGAAGTGCGGATTCAGGGGTGGACACTGCTGGACCCGCGTGCCCGGCTGGTGTGGCGCGAGCGGGAACGCGTCGCCGCTGATGACGCGCTCCCCGAGTTCCCGGCGTGGTGGTCAGAGCACCGCGTCCAGGAGCGCAGCACCGGCCTCGAAAGCCTCCGCCACCCGGACCCGCCGGCAGACGCTCGCGGGGCAGGGCGTCGGCGACCCCGACCGCGCGGGCGACGCCGTCCTCGCCCTGGTGGACGCGGAGAAGCCCCCCGTGCACATCCTGCTCGGCTCGGACGCGGTACGCCTGGTCGCCGCCGGGCGCCGACGCGTCCAGGACGACTTCGACGCCTGGGAGGAGCTCAGCCGCTCCACCGACTCCACCGGGGGCGGAGTGACGGTCGCCTGACCGTCGAGTGGTGCCCGGGAGTCTGGGCTGGGCTTCGAGGACACAAGGCCAGTGCCCGCCGGTCGGTCGCGTTCACTCGGTGGCCGCGGGCGCCTCGGCCAGGAACGGGCGGACCTCCAGCCATTCGTAGATCGGCTTGCCGCCGGGGCCGGGGGCGGCCGACAGCTCCCCCGCCACCTCGACCGCGCGGTCCCAGGACGGCACGTCGATGATGTACCACCCGGCGATGAGGTCCTTGGTCTCGGCGAAGGGGCCGTCGGTCACCGGCGGGCGGCCCTGGCCGTCGTGGCGCACGAAGGCGCCCTCGGGAGCCAGCGCCTGGGTGTCGACGAACTCGCCCCGCTCTTGCAGGCGGGCGCCGAACTCGCGCATGTACTGGAAGTGCGCGTCGACCTCCTCCGGCGTCCACTGGTCCAGCGTCCCGTACTCGACGGTGGGGGCCGGGCCGCCCTGGTAGTGCTTGAGGATCAGGTACTTCATCGTGGTTCCCCTTGTCTCGTCGGTGTCCGGTCAGCCGCGCCGGCGTTCGTCCCGCTGCCGGACCAGTTCCTCGACCGCGCTCGGGAGGGTCGTGTCGAAGTCGATCAGTTTCGCCCAGGTCGGGGCCACGACGATCCGGACCATGCTCTCGTAGAGCGAGCGGACCTCGGCCTCCCAGGCGACCCGCTGCTCGGCCGTCATCTCGTAGGAGCCGTTGATCTGGAGGAACTCGTCCGGGATGCCCTCGACGACGTCCAGCTCCGCCCGGCCGCGGAGCAGCAGGATCTTGGGCGGGTGCACTTCGGTGTCGATCGTCAGGGCGACGGCGGGGTTGCTGCGCAGGGCGGGAAGTTTCGGGGCGTTCGTCGTGGTGCACATCACGATCTCCGACCCGTTCCAGGTGAACGAGATCGGGATCGCGCGGGGCGTCCCGTCCTGGGCGACGTAGGCCAGGCGGGTCACGTCGCGGGCCAGCAGCTCCTGGCTGAGCGGGCGGTTCAGGACCTCGGCGACTTCGTCCGGCTTCATGGTGGCCTCCCCTTGCTCACGTGGCCGTCGTGGCCACTCGTACCCCGGGGACGGAGCCGGCGCCGCGTTCTCGACACCTCGGGCGACCGATCTTCAAAAAGTTTTCGGCCCGCCCGGCCCGCTCGGGCTCTGCGAGCGTCGGTGAGCGGACGTCTAAGCTGGCGGCGCATCACAGGCGATTCGACGACGGTGGGTGAGACGGTGCCGGAGACCCCGCGACCCGGCGGTTCGCCGGGCTCCGAGGGCGGCCCGCCGATCCGCGGAGTGGTGCTCGGCGCCGGTGACGTCCCGCCGCGGGCGCCGCGTGTGCCGGTGCCGCCCCCGGACGGGACGCTCGCGCGGCCCGCGCTGCCGCTGGCCGCCGACGCGCTCGCCAAGCTGGACGCCGACCTCGGCCGGGTGCAGGTCGCGCGGATCGGGGGCCGCCGCGTCTACCGGCGGCGGATCGAGCTGCTGGCCGAGGCGTGCACGCCCGAGACGTTCGGGCTGGTGCTGGACTGGCTCAGCAGCACCCGCCGCGCCTCGGCGGCCACCAAGCGCAACTATGTGGACGACCTGCGCCGCGTCTGGGCGCCGCTGGCACGCGAACTCGGCCACGACGCCTTCGCCGTCGGCTGCCTGACCCGCGAGCACATCCGCATGTGGCGGCTGCGCCAGGAGGGGGCCGGGACGGCGCAGCGCAGCATCGCCCGCTACGTCGCGTGCCTGTCCTCGCTGCACGTCCACGCGGCCGGACGGCTGGACACGCCGCTGGTCAACCCCGTCACGCAGGACGACCGGCCGCGCATCCCGGCCGGCAACACCGCCACCTCCACCCCGGTCCTGGAGGTCGGGCAGGTCCGCGCGGTGGCCGGCTGCGCGCACGGCGACCTGGACCTTCTCGTGGTGATGCTGCTCTACACCCTGGCCGGGCGGGTCACCGAGATCTGCGCCGCCGACGTCACCGACCTGGCCGTCGAGGGCGACCGGACCGTCCTGCGCCTGACCCGCAAGGGCGGGAAGCGGCGCGCGCTGCCGCTGCCCGACCGGTGCGCGCGGCTGCTGCGCCGCGTCATCGGCGACCGCACGTCCGGGCCGCTGCTGCTGGACGCGGCGGGCCGCCGCCTCGACCGCCACGACCTCGACCGGATCAGCACGCGGCTGGGCCGCGCCGCCGGCGTCCTGCCCGGCCGGGACCTCACCCCGCATGTCTGGCGCGCCTCCCGGATCACCCACATGCTCGACGCCGGGGTCCCGCTCGCCGAGGTCCAGGAGTTCGCCGACCACGCCAATCCCGCCACCACGATCGGCTACTGGGAACGCCGGGCCCGCGCCCAGCGCGCCACCGCCCATGTGGACCAGGCGGTGGCCGTCTTCGACGGCCTCGTCCCCACCTGAGGCCGCGTCCCGGGAACCGGGCGGCTCAGCTCAGCCGGGCGCGGAGGAGGCAGAACTCGTTGCCCTCGGGGTCGGCCAGGCAGTGCCAGGACTCCTCGCCGGTCTGGCCGATGTCGACCGGGCGCGCGCCCAGCTCCAGCAGGCGTTCGAGTTCGGCGTCCTGGTCGCGGTCGGTGGCGTTGACGTCGATGTGCAGCGGCAGCTTGGCCACCCTGGGGTCGGTCGAAGGGCTGAGGATCAGGGTCGGTTGCAGGCCGCCGAACCCCTCCCGCGGCCCGATCTCCACCGAGCCGTCGTCGTCGGTGTGGAGCACGACGAAGTCCAGCACCTCGCACCAGAACGCGGCGAGCCGCTGCGGGTCCCGGCAGTCGAGCACCAGCTCAGAGATACGCGAAGCCATGATCGGCATCCTACGGCGCGTCCCTTCCACGCGGCCAACGCATCACCGGGACGCGGCGCCCCCGACCCGCCTGGTGAGATGCCCGGCGGGCTACTCGACGGCGGCGGCCGGGCGGGCGGCGGTGTCGTGCTCGGCCAGGGCGGACGCCGTGAGGACGCGGAACACCGGCACGATCATCAGTGCGGTGGTGCCGGCGGCCAGGGCGAAGACCAGCCGCGGACCGGTGGCCTCGGCGATGAGCCCGGCGAGGGCGGCGCCGAGCGGGACCGCGCCCCAGCCGAGCGTCCGGCTGGCGCCGCCGACGCGTCCGAGCAGCTCGTCGGGGGTGAGGCGCTGCCGCAGCGTCCGGACCACGACGTTCCACATGCCGCTGCCCAGGCCCCCGGCGAAGGTGGCGCAGCCGATGATCCAGGGGTTGGCGGTGAGCGCGGGCGTGCCCAGCAGGACGACGCTGGTGACGACGTCGCCGGCGAGCACCCAGCGGGTGCCGAGCCCGCGCTGGACGAAGGCCGTCAGGAAGCTGCCCGCCACGCCGCCGACCGCCAGGGCGCTGAGCAGCACGCCGTAGCCGACGGAGTTGAGGCCGACCGGCCCGGGCTCGACCACGTACAGCACGAGCACCGCCGTCCACGCGCTCCAGCACGCGGCCATCCCCGTCACCATCAGCGCGAGCGTCCGCAGGACCCGGTGGTTCCACAGGAACCGGAGGCCGTCGGCGATGTCGGCGCGGACCGTGGTGGGCGCCGACCTCGCCGGACGGTAGGCGCCGCGCAGCAGCAGCATCCCGGCGGCGGCGAGGAGGTAGGCACCGGCGATGCCGCCGGCGGCGAGGGCCGTCCCGCCGAGGATCAGCGCGCCGCCGACGGGCGGGCCGACGAACTCGTTGAGGGTCGACTCGGTCCCCTGGAGCCAGGAGTTGGCCCGGTCGAGACGGTCGCGGCCGACGACGGCGGGGACGAGCGCGCTCGTGCCGATGTCGGCGAAGGTCTCCCCGAGGCCGATCAGGAACGCGGCGGCGTAGAGGGCGCCGAGCGAGCCGAGGTCGGACAGCAGCGCGGCGCACAGCGCCAGTGCGGCCGCGCAGCGGGCGGTGTTCGCGCCGAGGATGAGGACGCGGCGGTTCGTCCGGTCGACGAGGGCGCCCGCGACGAGGGGGGCGGCGGCGTAGGGCAGGGTGCGCGCGAACGTGGCCCCGGCGACCAGGGCGGGTACGTCGGTGAGGCGGGTGGCCAGCAGGGGGAAGACGGTGATGGCGAGGCCGTCGCCCAGGTTTCCGCCGGCGGCGGTGAGCCACACGCCGAAGAACCCTCGAACTCTCATCTGCGGACTCCCGGGAGCGGCGCCGGGACGGCGCGTGCGGTGGACGGCGGGAACGGGGACGGCGGGAACGGGGACGGCACGAGCAGAGGCCCAGCCACCGGATGCCCGGTGACTGGGCCTCGGGTGCGCGGGGTCAGCAGAGGAGCGCGGCGGTGGCGCGGGTGAAGGTCCCCTCGCCGTGGCCGCGGACGGTGTGCGCGAACGCCGCGCGCGCGTTGGCGGGCGCCGGGACGGTGCCGACCGGCTCGAGGTCGTACTCCGACAGCATCGCCCGGACCTGCTCGCCCACGCAGTGGACGCCCTTGTTGCCGAGGATGGTGTCGGCGAGCCGCCCGACCAGGCCGGTCGCCGCGTCGCCGGACCACGTCGACACGACGTACTCGCCGTCGCCCACGCGCTCGAAGAAGCGGATGTCGGCTCCGCCCGCGCTCTCGGTGAGCAGGACGAAGATGCGCCGGTCGGCGAGCTCCATGTCCATGCCGTCCATCTTGCGGATGATCGTTTCGGGATCGCCGTAGAGGTCGTGCACCTCGGGCGACCAGGAGTAGGCCGTGCAGCCCAGGGCCTCCTGTGCGGCTTCCGCTGCGCCTGCGTGCATCTGGTGCTGGGTCTCGGCGGTCATCGGGACTCCTCTCTCGGTCCGCAGAACATTCGCGGGGAGATCCGCGCCGACCGTGGGCTGGGTTCCCACGTGGTGCGCACCCAGATTCTCTGCGCTCGCCCACGCCGGATCAACCGGGCGATTACCCTTTTGCTGTGGTTTTACGAACGGCCCCGGGGGCCTTGGTGTCCGCAAGTCGGGTTGCGGACGCTCGATGGCCCGAAAATGCGGGTCGGTCTATTCTGGTGGTCCGTTCCATAAGGGCCCGATAGCCGTTTTCGGAACGGCCCGGAGGATGCCCGTAAACCGGACTTCACTCCGGACGCTCCGGCCCTTTTGCGAAGAGATCGGCGGGCCCTGTGCGGCACCGTCTCGTGGTGTCCGCACCGGGGCGGGTACCGCCGGACGCGACGCGGCGCGAGCAGGTCAGCGCAGGTGATCGGTGAGACGGCTGTGAAGGGTGGCGAAGCCGGTGTCGCCGACTCGCGGGATGGTGGCGAGCCCGTGCTGGAGGACGAGAAAATCAAGGAAATGCTCGATCCGTCGCCGCAGTACGCAATAGGCGGACGCGTCTTTCGCTGTCTAAACGGGATGTTCTCGGCTGAGGCAACGCCCTGCGGCCGGTAGGCGACGATGATCACGCGCCTCGGTCGGAAATTGGCGATGGAGCGCGGCCGTTTGCGCTCAAGGCTCCAGTGTTCGAGGCCGCCCGGGCGGCAGCGCGCAATTCAACGCCGCCGCAACGAAACCGGCCTTTCCCGGGCCCAGTTGCTCGTCCCGACCGACCTGTCCGCCCCCGGTCTGCGCCGGACGGCCGAGCATCTGGCATGCGAGCGGTCGCCGGGGTGCCCGGGCGCCTGGGCGCGGGTGTTACAGGGAATGTGTCGCCTTCTTCCAGAGTGCTGACCTTGGACGATGGCCGGAATAGGCCTCCTGGCCAGGCGCTACGCGCGGAATCGGGGGGTGTGACGCGTTCACGATCGCGTTGTGACAGCCGGGCTCAGCTGGTGAAAGCGTGCCGCGCCGGTCCCCCGGCGGGGCCCGCGCCCGTCCGGCGCGGAACTCCCGAGCGGGGGCGGGCGGCGTTCACCGGCGTCTTGCGTGTCGTCGCGATCGCCGCCATCATTCAGATCAATTCGCCCCGGCTTTATCGCGACGACCTGCAAGCCGTGCTATATACCGTCAACCGGCGGAAATTTCCACCCCGTACGCGAAGATTCTGACCCTGCCCCGACGGACGCCCGGTAATGCGACGAACGCATTTCCGCAGAGTGGCCTGCCCGCGAACACAGACGCACCAATCAGTCCCCTCCCCGGCCGGACGAACAACGGCCGCTTGCTTCGCGAGCCGATGAAAGGACGCACACCATGACCGCATCCGGACGTTTTCCCGACCAGGGTTTCTCCATGCGACGCAGGTCGCTGCTGCTCGGCGGGCTCGGCAGTGCCGCCCTGGTCACGCTGGGTACCACCCAGACGGCCAGCGCCCAGTCCGCGCTGCGGGCGCGGGCGGAGAATTTCGACTTCGAGAAGGGCAACTTCATCCGGGACCTGCTCGACTCGCAGGACCCGCGGTCGAACCCGGACGTGTTCGCCCCGATGGACGTGACGCTCGTGGAGTGGGCCAGCCACCTGAACCAGACGGCGTGGTTCGACGCGGTGGCGCCCTACCATCCGACCGCGGTCGGCATCATCACCCGGATCCCTCGCCGTCCT
This sequence comes from Actinomadura terrae, assembly GCF_022751215.1. Lineage (GTDB taxonomy): Bacteria > Actinomycetota > Actinomycetes > Streptosporangiales > Streptosporangiaceae > Spirillospora > Spirillospora terrae. Next base: position 57,882 of record NZ_JAICDG010000006.1, read on the forward strand.
TCAAGCGAGTCGAACACCAACCGGAACAAGAACATCGCCGCCCTGCACGCCTCGTGGCAGCTGCTCAAGGGCGTGGTGCCGGAGCGGTCGGGTTTCCGGAGCCTGTTGCTCTTTGTGGGTCTGAACCCCGATGACGAGTCTTTGGACCCGACGACTCCGGTGGGCATCGGCAACCTTGCCGGAAAGGGCGCGGTCGCCTATGGACGCAATGACGGTATGAACATGCTCGGCTACGACGGCGGCCGCAAGTACAACCCGCGGCCTTTCGCGGATTACACCGGCTACGAGCCCGTGAACACGGCCTACGAGTTGATCAACCCTTCGCGCTGGCAGCCGAAGCTGGGCCCGCACCGGCGCCGCCTGGGCGCGCCGGCGCCGGGGACGACCGGGATCGGCGACAAGGGCATCTACACCGTCCAGCACTTCGCCACCGCGCACATGGGGCGGGTGAAGGCCATGACGTTCAAGGACCCGGGCCAGTTCGGCCTCGCCCCGCCCGAGTACATCGATCACCACCGCAAGAAGGCCTACAAGGCCACGGTGGACCACGTCCTGGAGGTGTCGGCGGGGCTCACCGAGGAGCAGAAGGTGAAGGCGGAGCTCTTCGACGACAAGCTGCTGGGCATCAGCCGGTCGGTGTTCGCCGCGGCCAGGGCCAATGACAAGAAGCTGGACCTGGACGGCTGGGTCCACCTGTTCGCCACGAACACGCTGGCGGTGTTCGACTCGACGGTCGCGATGTGGCACTACAAGCGCAAGTACGACGTCGTGCGGCCGGGCAGCGCGATCCAGCACGTGTACGGCCATTCCCGGGTGACGTCCTGGGGCGGGCCCGGCAAGGGGACGGTCAGGGACATGCCCGCCGACCAGTGGGCCAGTTACCTGAACATGCCCGACCACCCGGAGTACCCGTCGGGTTCTTCGGGGGTGTGCGCCGCGCAGGCGCAGGCGTGCCGCCGCTTCCTCGGCAACGACCTCCTGGACCTGAGCATGACCATTCCCGCCGGTTGGACGCTGGTGGAGCCGGGGGTCACCCCCTCCAAGGAGCTCAAGCTGCACTGGTCCAACTGGACCGATTTCGCGGACGACTGCCTCCACAGCCGCGTGTGGGGCGGGGTGCACTACCTCCAGTCGTGCCTGAGGTCCGCCGACTTCGGCAAGCAGTTCGGCGACCGGTCCTATGATCTGGTGCAGCGGCACATCAAGGGCGACGTCGGCCACTGACCGCGGCGTTCGGCGGAATCTGTGGAAGCCCGGGGCGGAATCCCGCCCCGGGCTTTTCCGGTGAGGTGCGCGCGAATACCTGAGGTTTCCCGTCAGCCGCCTTCCGCGAGGCGCTTCTTCATTCCCAGGTAGTACGTCCGCTGCTCCTTGTCGAAGTGCTCGATCGCGGTGCGCAGCGTGATCCGCGGCAGGGTGGCGGCGTGGGCGTCCAGGAATTTCATCAGCCTGGCGCGATCGTGCCTGCCCGCCTCGCGCAGGAGCCACCCGAGGGCGGTGTGGACCTTGTCGTGCTCGTCGTCGCGCAGCAGCTCCGCGAGCCGGAAGGTGTCGTCGAGGTCGCCCCGCCCGACGAAGGCGAGCGTGCTGACGAGCGCGATGCGGTGTTCCCACCAGTTGTCGGAGGCGGCCATCTCGTACAGGACGTCGCGCGGCCGGTCCAGCAGGTAGAGGCCGACGATCTGGTGGGAGCTGATGTCCACCAGCCCCCAGCTGTTGATCTTGTGCTTGTACTTCATGTACAGCGCGTAGAGCACGGCGCGCTCGTCGTCGGTGGCCTTCTTGTGCTTGGCCTTGTTGCCCATGACGCGCAGCGCGCCCGCCCGCAGCTCGGGCATGGGGCTGGCGAGGAGCCGCTCGACGTCGTCGAGGGGCATGGCCGTGAACGGCCGCGCCGTCGTGAGGATCTTGCCCATCCCCACCCCGAGGTCGATGTCGCCGCCGCCGGGATTCTCGCCGGCGGGATCGCCGGCCCAGAAATGTCGCCGGAGGAGTTCGAGCTGCTCGGCCGAGCAGTGCTCCTCGACTTTTCTCACATACTGCTCGGCGGTGACGTCGGAGGTCATGCCGGAGTGCTCCTTTCGCGCGCACGCAGCCCGAACCGAATGGCGGCGATATAGTGCGTCATCGTCTCACGGTTCGCACCGGGGCAGGAATGAACCGGTCTCGTTCGGCTCCTCCCTGGGGCCGTGCGGCAATCTAGGATATGCCGTCCGGAAATGGGTGGGGAAGGGGCGGGGCCGGCCTGTTGCGGGGGTCAGGCGTCCGGGGTGCGTGCCCTGACGCCCAGGACGATCGGGGTCGGGTCGCCGGTCTCGGCGAACCGTTCGAGCGTCATCCCCGCGTCCAGGAATGCGTGCATCAGCTCGGGCAGCGGGCGGTGGGTGGCGCCGACCCTGGCGCGCACGCCCTGGTCGGTCCAGGACGCCGTGGTCCAGTGGCCGTCGCGGTAGCCGGGACGGATGACGACCGCGTCCGGGTCGGCGCGGTCGGCGAACCCGCCGCAGAAGCAGGGGTGGACGCCGACGTGCACGAACACTCCCCCGGGCCGCAGGACGCGGGCCGCCTCGCGGAGCACCGCCGGGTAGGCGGGCATGTCGGTGTGGACCATCACCGCCGTGACGGCGGGCAGCGACGCGTCCCGGACCGGCAGGCGTGCGGCGTCGGCGCGCACGACGGGCAGGCGGCCGCGGGCGTGCCGCAGCATCCCGGCGGACAGGTCGGCGCCGAGCGGCGTCCAGCCGAGGGCGCGGACGCGGGCGGCGTGCACGCCGGTGCCGCACCCGATCTCCAGGCAGGGCCCGCGGCCCTCGCCGAGGAGGTCGCGCAGGACGCCGCCGAGCCCGAACGCGTCGCCCTCTCCGGCGGGGTCGTGGCCGAGGAACTCGTGCTCGTACCAGTCGGCGATGTCGTCGTAGGCCGCGGTCGGTGCCATCCGCCACTCCCCTTGTGATCACAGGTCGGCCCTTCGCGGCCGACTCTAGCCGCCGAGGCGTCCCGGGACGTCCGGGAGCGAGCGCGGCAGGCCGCCGGAGGAGAACGGCCGTAAGCGTCGCAGCAGGACTACGCCGAGGTGGCGGGCCGGGTGCCCGAGGACGAGGCGGTGACCCGGTGGCGGGATGGTTCGGTCCTTTGTGAAACGTCCGGGGTGCACGGTGGGGGCATGGGTGCGCCGATATCGACGGCCGGGACTTCCGCGCCTGGGCGGGTGGCGCGGCGGGGCGTGATGCTCGCCGTGCTGTGCGCGGGGATGTTCCTGGTCCTGCTGGACGTGACGATCGTCAACGTCGCGCTGCCGGGGATCGGGCGGGCGCTCGGGACGGGCCTGCCGGGGTTGCAGGGGGTGGTGGACGGCTACGCGGTCGCGATCGCGGGGCTGCTGCTGGGCGGCGGGGCGCTCGGCGACCGGGTGGGGCACCGGGGGCTGACGCTGGCGGGGTTCGGGTTGTTCGGGGCGGCATCGCTGGCGTGCGGGGCGGCGCCGGGCGCGGGCCCGCTGATCGCGGCGCGCGCCGTCCAGGGGGCGGGGGCGGCGCTGCTGCTGCCGGGGAGCCTGGCGCTGGTCACGGCGGCGTATCCGGGGCGGGCCGAGCAGGCGCGGGCGCTCGGGATGTGGGCGGGGATCTCCTCGACGGCGCTGCCGGCCGGGCCGCTGCTGGGCGGGCTGCTGGTGGACGCGGCGGGCTGGCGGTGGATCTTCCTGTTGAACGTGCCGATCGTGGCGGCGGCGGTCGCGGGGATCTGGGTGCTGGTGCCCGGGTCGCGCGGCGCCGGGCGGGCGGCGGTGCCGCTGGACCGGGCCGGGATGGTGCTGGCGCCGCTGACGCTGGGCGGGCTGGTGTGGACGGTGATCGTCGCGGGTCACGGGCAGCGCGGCGGCGCCGTCCTGGCGGGGGCGCTGACGGGGGCGGCCGCGGCGGCGCTGGTGCTGGTCGAGCGGCGGGCGGCGGCGGCGCTGGTGCCGGGCGGGCTGCTGCGCGCCCCGGCGTTCCTGGGCGTCAACGCGATCGCTTTGCTGATGAACCTGGCGACGAACGGGGTGCTGTTCGTGACGACGCTGCGGCTCCAGCAGGGCGAGCACCGCTCCGCGCTGGCGGCGGGGGCGATGCTGCTGCCGATGGCGGTGCCGCTGGCGGTGCTGGCGCCGGTCTCCGGGCGGCTGACGGCGCGGTTCGGGGCCCGTCGGCCGCTGGTCGCGGGGACGGCGGTGGCCGCCGCCGGTTCGCTGAGCCTGCTGCACGTCGGTTCGGGCGCGTCCTACCCGGCGCTGCTGCCCGCGTTGGTGGGCATCGGCGTGGGGGACGGTCTCATCGTGACGGCGGTGGTCGCGGCGGCGATGCGCGCGGCGCCCGCGCGGCACGCGGGCCTGTCGGGCGGGGTCAACAACACGGCGCGGCAGGTCGGGACCGCGCTGGGCGTCGCGGTGTACGGGGCGGTCGCGGGCTCGGCGCTGGAGGCGGCGCGGTTCACGGCGCGGCTGCACGTGCTCGGGTGGGTGACGGTCGGGTTGTGGGCGGCGGCGCTGGCGCTGGCCACGGTGGTCCCCGCGCGCGAAAACCGGTTGGCGTGACCGGCGCGGTTCACTAGAACAGGCGGCATGCTCCGCAAATATCCGCGCACCCGGCACATCGCGGGATCCCGGTTGCAGCCGGGCGACCACGACCTGGCCGCCGTGCCGTTCGAGGAGGTCGCCGGGCGGCACCTGGTGGTGGAGGAGAAGCTGGACGGCGCCAACTGCGGTGTCAGCTTCTCCGCCGGGGGCGAGCTGCGGTTGCAGAGCCGGGGCCACTACCTGACGGGCGGGCCGCGCGAGCGCCAGTTCGCGCCGCTCAAGGCGTGGGCGGCGTCGGTGCGGCACGTCCTGTGGGAGCGGCTGGGCGACCGGTATGTGATGTACGGGGAGTGGCTGTACGCCAAGCACACCGTCTTCTATGACGCGCTCCCCCACTACTTCTGCGAGTTCGACGTCCTGGACCGGCGGGACGGGACGTTCCTGTCGACGGCGCGGCGCCGCGCGCTGCTGGAGGGGACGCCGGTGGTGTCGGTGCCCGTCCTGCACGAGGGGAGGCTGCGGGACGTGGCGGCGCTGACCGCGCTGGTGGGGCCCTCGACGTGCCGGACGCCCGGGTGGCGGGACGCGCTGCGGGCCGCGGCCGAGGCGGGCGGCGCCGACCCGGACCGCGCGGTGGCCGAGTCCGACGCGTCCGAGGAGATGGAGGGCCTCTACGTCAAGGTGGAGGAGGGCGGGCGGACCGTCGACCGCCTGAAGTGGGTGCGGCCGGGTTTCCTGACCGCGATCCTGGACGCGGGGACGCACTGGCAGGGCCGCCCGATCATCGCCAACGGCCTGGCCGACCCGGAGGTGCTGTATGCGGGTGTTCGCTGAGCTGTGCCCGGCGCCGCCGGGCTGGGCGGTGCCGTGGGCGGAGATCGGTGAGGCGTTCGCGTGGGTGCGGGCGCTCGCGGGCGTCCCGCAGGACGCCGTCCACCACGCCGAAGGGGACGTCGCGGTCCACACCCGCATGGCGTGCGAGGCGCTGGCCGCGTCGCCGCAGTGGCGGGCGCGGTCGGCGGCGGAGCGGGTCCGGCTGTTCGCGGCGGTGCTGATGCACGACGTCGCGAAGCCGTACTGCACCCGCGCCGACGGGGAGGGGCGGATCACCGCGCACGGGCATTCGCGGCGCGGCGACCTGATGGTGCGGCGGATCCTGTGGGAGCTGGGCGCGCCGGTCGCGTGGCGCGAGCACGTCGCCGCGCTCGTCCGCCACCACCAGGTGCCGTTCTGGGCGCTGGAGCGGCCCGACCTGCAACCGATCGCGTTCCGGGTGAGCCTGCTGGCCCGCAACGACGACTTGGCGCTGCTGGCGGAGGCCGACATCCGCGGCCGGGTCTGCGGGGACCTGGAGGAGGTGCTGGAGAACATCGCCCTCTACCGGGAGTACTGCGCCGAGCAGGGGTGCCTGGACGGGCCGCGCGTGTTCCCCTCCGACCACGCCCGGTTCTGGTACTTCCGCAGGCCGGGCCGCGACCCGGGCTATGCCGCCTTCGACGACACGCGGCTGACGGTGACGGTGCTGTCGGGGCTCCCGGGGTCGGGGAAGGACCACTGGATCGCGGCGCACCGCCCGGACGTGCCGGTGGTGAGCCTGGACCGGCTGCGCGCCGAGATGGGCGTGGCGCCCTCGGGCGACCAGCGGGCGGTGGCGGCGGCCGCGCACGAGCTGGCGCGCGGGCACCTGCGGGCGGGCCGGTCGTTCGTGTGGAACGCCACGAACGTGTCGCGGCAGCTCCGCGAGCAGTGCACGGGCCTGGCCGCCGGCTACCGGGCGCGGGTGGAGGTGGTGGCGCTGGAGGCGCCGCCCGCGGTGCTGCGCGGCCGCAACCGCGCCCGGGCGGCGCCCGTGCCGGACGCGGTGGTGGACCGACTCGTCCGGCGGTGGGAGACGCCCGACCCGACCGAGGGGCACCGCGTCGAGTGGCTCACCACCGCCTGAGCCCGCCTTCCCGCCTTTCCCGCCTGGTCAGCCGTCGGCGACGGCGCGCGCGAGGTAGTCGGCCTGGCGGCCCCGTTCGCGGCGCGCGACCGTCAGGGGGAAGGAGGCGAAGCCGTGCATGGCCTCGGCGACGACCTCCAGTTCGGTGGCGTTGCCGGCGGCGCGCCAGCGCGCGGCCATGAACAGCGAGTCGTCCAGCAGCGGGTCCTCGGTGCCGACGGTGAACCGGGCGGGCGGCATGCCGCGCAGGTCGGCGTACAGCGGCGAGATGCCGGGGTCGCGGCGCTCCTCGGGGGTCAGGCCGGGCAGGTACTGGTCGTAGAACCAGCGCATCGCCGGGGTGGAGGTGAACAGCCGGTCGGCGCCGTCGCGCTGGCTGGGCGTCATCGACAGGTCGAACACGCCGTAGGACAGCTGCGCGGCGCGGAAGGCGGGCGCGTCGGTGCCCAGGCGCAGGAGGGCGAGGACGGCCAGGTGGGCGCCGGAGGAGTCGCCGCCGATGACGAGCCGGTCGGTGCCGAACCGGCCGGCGGCGTGGTCGAGGAGCCAGCGCGCCACGTCCTCGCAGTCGTCGGCGGCGGCGGGGTGGGGGTGCTCGGGCGCGAGCCGGTATCCGACGCTGACGACCGAGAGGTGCGCCGCCTGGGCGAGGTCCCACAGGTAGACGTCCTGGGCTTCGGCGGAGCCGAGCGTCCAGCCGCCGCCGTGCAGGAACATCAGGACGCCGCGCGCGTCCTCGTGCTCGAACACGCGGACGGGGACGTCCCCGCCGCGTCCGGGGACCGCCTGGTTGGTGCCCTCGGGTAGCAGGACGGGGCCGGGGAAGGAGCCGTTGCCGGCGGCGGAGGCCGCGCGGATCGCGACCGGGTCCCCGATCTCGTGCGGCTTCGGCCTGCCCGCCAGTGACGCCTTCAGCGCGGCGTGCTCGGCCCGGGTCGCCTCCGCGACGTCCAGGCCGGTCGTGATGTAACCCTCGTTCGCCATGCCGGGAGTGTGGCAGCAGGCCCGGCCATGATCCAGGCCGGGGGCGGGCCGTGTGCGGCGGCCGCGTGCGGTGGGGGCGCCGGTGTGTGGCGGGCCGGCCACGTTTAGGCGCGGGGCAGGGGGAACGGCTTCTCGCGAGCGTCGACACGTTCGCGGCGTTCCGGACGAGAGCACGCGGAGGAGGCCTGAGGCCATGAGCACCGTGCGGTCGACACACGACGGCGGGGCGCCCGCCCCGAGCCTGGGCGCGTCCCGGCAGGACGTCGGCGTCCCGGACCAGCGCGAGGGGCCGGGCACCGGCGAGCTGGTGCGGCAGGCGGCGCAGCAGGTGTCGGAGCTGATGCGCGCCGAGCTGCGGCTGGCCGCCGCCGAGCTGAAGGACAAGGGCAAACACGCCGGGATGGGCGCGGGCCTGTACGGCGGCGCGGGCCTGGTGGCCCTGTACGGGGTGGGGGTGCTGCTGGCGGCGGCGGTGGCGGCGCTGGCGCTGGTGCTGCCGGTGTGGGCGTCCGCGCTGGTCATCGGCGCGGTGCTGCTGGCCGTGGCGGGGGTGCTGGCGATGCTGGGGCGGCGGCAGACCGCGCGGGCGACGCCGCCCAAGCCGGAGATGGCGATGGACGAAGCGCGCCAGACCGTGAGCGACCTCAAGAAGAGAGCGCACCGATGACCACGCAGGACAAGCCGCACAGCACTCCGCACGGCACCTCTCACGGCACCGCTCACGGCGCCGAGTCCGAGACCGAGGAGCTGCGGCACGAGGTCGACCGGGCGCGTCATGACCTGGGCGCGACGGTGGAGGCGCTGGCCGCCAAGGCGGACGTGAAGGCGATGGCGCGGGAGAAGGTCGCCGAGGCCCGGACGCGGGCGCGGGCGGCGGTGGCCTCGGCGCGGGGCGCGGCGGCGTCCCGGACGGCGTCGGCGAAGGCGGCCGCGGGCTCGCCGCAGGCCCGGACGCGGGCGGGCCAGGTCGGCGCGGTCGCGGGGGCGGCCGGTGCGGCGGTCGCGGGTGCGGTGCTGCTGCGCCGCCGGGCGGCCGCGGCGCGCCGTCGCGGCTGGTCCGGTCAGGTGCGGCGCGGGGCGGGGCGGGTGGCGTCCGGCTCGTCCGGGCTGGCGGGCACGGCCCGCTCGACCGGGGCGCGGTGGGCGGCCCGGGCGCCGAGCCCGCGGAAGGTACCGGGCCTGGCACGTGCCGTGCCGCGTGCTCTGCCGCGTATGGGCAGGTCACGCCGGTCGCGGACGGCGGGGTGGGCGCGGCTCGTGCGGGCGCGGGGCCGGCACCGGTCCGCGTGGTGGCGGCGCTGACGAAAACGCGGTGCCGGCCCGCCGGGCGCGGGACGTACGGCGGCGGTTCCCGGTGACGGACGGAGGAATTTCCGGCGACGGGCCGCTTTCCGGGAAATCACGGGTCGCCCAAGAGGGAACCTCGTGAATAGGATCACCCTGTGCTGCGTCCCACTTATCCGATCGAGACCGAACGGCTGGCGCTGCGGCCGTTCCGTGAGGGCGACCTGGACGGCCTGTACGCCTACCAGTCCCTGCCCGAGGTGGCGCGCTTCCTGTACTGGGAGCCCCGGAACCTGGAGGAGTCCAGGTCGTTCCTCCAGCAGAAGATGGGCGCCTCGACCGTGGAGCGGGAGGGCGACTGGCTGGTGCTGGCGGTGGTGTGGCGGGAGACCGGCGCGCTGATCGGCGAGGTCAACCTGCAATGGCGCAGCCGGGAGCACCGGCAGGGCGAGATCGGCTACATCCTCCATCCGAAGTACCACCGGCGGGGGTTCGCGACCGAGGCGGCCGAGGTGGTGCTGCGGCTGGGGTTCGACGGGCTGGGGCTGCACCGGATGGTGGGGCGGCTGGACGGGCGCAACGCCGCGTCGGCGCGGGTGCTGAAGCGGCTGGGGATGCGGCGCGAGGCGCATCTGGTGCAGAACGAGCTGGTCAAGGGCGAGTGGACCGACGAGATCGTCTACGCGATGCTCGAGGACGAGTGGAAGGCCCGCGCCTGACGTCCCGCACCTGACCTCACGCGCCTGAGCGAGGCCCCGAGGGGGTCAGTCGGGGTCGTGGCGGGCGGCCTGGTCGTGCAGGGTGCGGGCGAGGTCGCGGAGGTGGTCGCGGAGGGCGTCGGGGCGGCGGACGACGAAGGGCCAGCCGAGTCCGGCGAGCATGCGCGCCATGCCGTCCAGGTGCTCGGCGCGGGTGGTCATGAGCACTCCCCCGCCGGTCTCGGTGAGCGTGGCGACGGAGGCGGGGACGCGGCGGCGCGCGTCGGCGAGGGTGGTCTCCAGCAGCACCTCGACCTCGTGCCGGTAGGGGACGCGGGCCAGTGACCGGGTGACGTGCTGGACGGGGTCGAGGCCGGCGGGGACGTCGAAGGCGCCGGGGCGGGGTTCGGCGGAGGCGACGCGGTCGACGCGGAAGGTGCGGGTCTCGCCGCTGCGGTGGTCGTGGCCGGTGACGTACCAGCGGCCGGAGTGGAACACCAGCCCGTAGGGGTCGAGGTCGCGTTCGCTGGTCTCGCCGCGCCAGGAGCGGTAGCGCAGCCGGACGGGGCGCTGCTCGCGGGTCGCGGCGGCGAGGGTGAGCAGGGCGTCGGTGGCGGGGGCGGCGGCGTCGCGGGCGGCGAGGGTGAACCCGAGGGTGTCCTGGAGGGCCTGGACGCGGTCGCGGAGGGCGGCGGGCAGGACGCGCTGGACCTTGGCGAGGGCGCTCTCGGTGGCCTGGCCGGGCAGGCCGACGCGGCGTCCGGCGAGCAGGCCGAGGACGACGGCGGTGGCCTCGTCGTCGGTGAGCATGAGCGGCGGGAGCTTGTAGCCGGGCATGAGCCGGTAGCCGCCGTGGCGGCCGCGTTCGGCGGCGACGGGGACGCCGAGGTCGCCGAGGCGGGCGGCGTAGCGGCGGACGGTCCGCTCGTCGACGTCCAGGCGGTGGGCGAGTTCGGTGCCGGTCATGCGGTGGTGGGCCTGGAGGAGTTCGAGCATGGCCAGGATCCGGGTCGTCGGGTGTGACACGGGTCACTCACCTTATCCGGGCGGTTTCTGTCCGGTATTGATCATAACGTGAGGTCACGGCTTCGACGGAGAGGAATTCGACATGGCGACGTTCGTTCTGGTCCCGGGGTACTGGCTCGGCGGGTGGGCGTTCGAGGAGGTGGCGGCGGGTCTGCGCGCGGCCGGGCACGAGGCGCACCCGGTGACGTTGACGGGGGTCGCCGAGCGCGCGGCCGAGGCGGCGCCGGAGGTGGACGTGGACACCCACGTCGCCGACCTCGTCGAGGTCATCGAGGGCGGCGGGCTGGAGGAGGTCGTGCTGGTCGCGCACAGCGGCGCGAACATGGCCGCGACGGGCGCGGCCGACCGGCTCCCCGGGCGGGTCGCGCGGATCGTCTACCTCGACAGCGGCCCGATGCCCGCGGGGCTGGCGGGCATCGACTTCCACGCCCCCGAGGCGCGGGCGGAGCTGCGGCGGCAGGCCGCCGAGGAGGGCGGCGGGTGGCTGCTGCCGGTGCCGCCGTTCGACCCGGCGGCCGACCCGCACATGCTGGCGGGCCTGGACGCCGGGCACCTGGAGGCGATGCGGCGGCGCGGGACGCCGCAGCCGTTCGGGACGGTGACGCAGCCGCTGGCGCGCCCCGAGCCGCTGCCGGGCGTCCCACGGACGCTGGTGGCCTGCACGTTCACGGTGGAGGACGTGCGGCAGATGGCGGACTCGGGCGATCCGGTGTTCGCGGAGATGGCGGGCCCGGGCTGGACCTACCGGGAGCTGCCGACCGGGCACTGGCCGATGTTCTCCCGTCCGGCGGAGCTGGCGGCGCTGCTGGCGGAGATCGCGGAGCGGCCGGCTCCGGTCGGGTGAGCAGGGCCCGCCCGGCGCAGGCCAGCAGGACGCCGACGCCCCAGCCGGCGGCGGCGTCGGTGGGCCAGTGGTAGCCGAGCGCGACGACGCCGGCGGCGACCGCGGCGGCGAGGACGTGCGCGGCGATCGTCGCGCGGCGGGACGCGCGGGCGAGCGCGGCGGCGAACAGCAGGCAGGCGGCGGCGTTGGCGGCGTGCCCGGAGGGGTAGGACAGGTATCCGGCGGCGGCGAGGGTGTCGTGCCCGGTGCGCGGCGGCGTCCGGGCGAACGCCAGCTGCGCGCCGCGCACGCTCGCCTCGGTCGCGGCCAGCCAGAGCACGGCGACCAGCAGCGGGCGGATCCGGCGGTGGCGCCAGGCGACGGCGGCGGCGGTGCCGGCGACGAGGGCGCCGACGAGCCAGTACTGGCCGGCGTTGACGATCGTCCGCCACGTCCAGTGCCAGGCGCCGGTGCGCGGCGGCAGCCCGTCGGCGAACACGCGGTGGTCCAGGGCGCGGAGCGGGCCGCCGGCGAGCACGTCGAGGGTGACCGCCGCCGTGAGGAGGGCGGCGGCCACCGGCAACACACCGGGTCTGGGGAGCCGCATCCTCCGATCCTGCCCGACGGGTCGCGGCGCCCGTCCGAGACGCCGATCACAGTGAGGAAGGCAGGGGGCGGGGTCAGCGGTGGTAGCGCAGCCCGTGCCCGAACCGGTACAGGACGGTGCCGGGGTCGTCGGCGGCGGTGATGGTCACGGGGAGCCGGCCGCGCGGTGCGGTCTCGCCGTAGAGGACCTTGGCGGTGGAGCGGAGCGCCTCGGCGGTGGCGGAGTAGGTCGCGAGGTACGTCGGGGCCTCGGGGAACCAGGCGATGTCGTAGGGGTCGCGGGCGGCGACGACGATGAGGGGTTTGCCGGTGGCGGCGAGCGCCTTGACGAGGTCGCGCTGGCCGGGGCCGTTGTGGGGGCTCTCGTCCTTGACGTCCCAGGCGCGGTTGGTGACGGCGACGAGGAGGTCCTGGTCGCGGGCGGCGGCGAGGGTCTGGGCGATGCGGGCGGGGGTGGGGCTGAGGCCGGTCTCGCGGACGGTGGCGGTGGCGCCGCGGGCGGTCATCTCCCCGGCGAGGGCGGTGGTGGGGGCGCCCCAGCCGGTGACCAGGACACGGCGGGGTCCGGGGCGCAGCGGCAGGAGCCCGGCGCTGTCCTTGACGAGGGTGGTGGTGCGGTCGGTGGCGCGCTGTGCGGCGGCGCGGTGCGCGGGCGCGCCGACGACGGCGTCGACCTTCGACTCGTCGGCGTAGGGGTCGTGGAACAGGCCGCGCCGCTTCTTCAGCTCCAGGACCCGGTAGACGGAGGCGTCGAGGCGCCGTTCGGTGAGTTCGCCGGTGCGGACGGCGGTGACGACGGCGTCGAGCTGGCGGGCGAACACGCCGGTGCCGGAGGCGTCGGCGGGGGGTTTGAGGAGCACGTCCGCGCCGGCCTTGAGGGCGAGGACGGGGACGCGCTCGTCGCCGTACTTGTCGCGGACGCCCTTCATGTCGAGGGCGTCGGTGACGATGACGCCGCGGTAGTGGAGCCGGTCGCGCAGGATGCCGGTGAGGATGGGGCGGGAGAGGGTGGCGGGGTCCTCGGAGGGGTCGAGGGCGGGCACGATGATGTGGGCGGTCATGATGGCGTCGGCGCCGCGGGCGACGGCGGCGCGGAACGGCGGCAGGTCGAGGCGTTCCCACTGGGCGCGGGTGTGGCCGATGCGGGGGACGCCGGTGTGGCTGTCGGTGGTGGTGTCGCCGTGTCCGGGGAAGTGCTTGACGGTGGGGGTGACGCCGCCGGCGCGGTAGCCGTCGATCTGCGCGGTGACCATCCGGGAGACCAGGGCGGGGTCGGAGCCGAAGGAGCGGACGCCGATGACGGGGTTGGCGGGGTTGACGTTGACGTCGGCGTCGGGCGCGTAGTCCTGGTTGATGCCGATGGCGCGCAGTTCCCGTCCGGTGACGCGGGCGAGGGCGCGGGCGTCGGCGGCGCGGCGTCCGGCGGCCAGGGCCATGGCGCCGGGCGACTGGGTGGCGGGCGGCTGGACGCGGGCGACGATGCCGCCCTCCTGGTCGGTGGCGATGGTGGCGGGGATGGGGAGCGGCTGGGCGGCCGCAGCGCGCTGGATGCCGTTGGAGAAGGCGGCGAGCTGGCGGGGGTTCTGGACGTTGGCGGGGCTCGCGGAGTAGTAGAGGAACCCGCCGGGGTGGTAGCGGGCGATGACCTGGGCGGCGTTGTCGGCGCCGTAGAGGCGGCGGTTGGCGGCGACGTCGGCGGGGTCGGTGGTGTCGGCGCTGGTGCCGTGGATCTGGAGGACGAACAGCTGCGCGGCCTTGTCGCGCAGCGTCATCGCCCGCAGGAGGCGCAGCAGGTGGGGGTCCTGGCGGTGCCCGGTGGCCGTGGCCAGTCCCGGGACGGGCGCGGGCGCGGCGCCGGCGGCGGCGGGGGTGGCGTTCGCGGTGGTGAGCGCGAGGGCCCCGGCGGTGAGCGCGGCGGTGAGTCTTCGGGTGAGTCTTCGGGTGAGTTCCCGGGTGAGGCGGCGTGTGGGGTCGGGTGTGTGGCGCATGACGGCTCCCTCCGCCCCCGAGCGGCCCGCAGAATAGATGATCAAGGTTGTTGGAACGGTAACCCCGGTGCGGCGGGCCCGTCCATGGCAATGGTCGACGAGGCGTCCAGGGTCTGGCATGGCGCCGGTAAAAGGGCGGGTCAGCGGGGTCGGCGTCGTCGCAGGCGCCAGCGCGGGCGGGGCGGTGGGGGCGCGGTGAGGGGGTGCTCCTCGATCTCGTAGCGGCGGACGTAGGCGCCGGCGAACGCCTGGACGCTGGCGCCGAACGGCAGCGCCAGCAGCGCGCCGAGCGGGCCGACGACCGCGGCGCCGGCGAGGACGAGCCCGAACGCGACGGCGGGGTGCATGTCGAGGGTGCGGGCGGTGATGCGGGGTTGCAGGAGGTAGTTCTCCAGCTGCTGGTAGGCGGTGATGAACAGCAGCATCCACAGGGCGGTGGAGGGGCCGCGGGTGAGCGCGATGAGGACGGGGACGGCGCCGGCGAGGTAGGTGCCGACGGCGGGGATGAACTGGGACACCACGCCGACCCACAGCGCCAGCGTCAGCGCGTAGGGCACGCCGAGCCCGGCCATGGCGGCGTAGTGCGCGGCGCCGGAGATCAGTGCGAGGAGCGCGCGGGAGTAGATGTAGCCGCCGGTCTTCTGCACGGCGATCTCCCAGGCGGACAGGACCTGGCGTTGGCGGTGCGGCGGGAGGACGGAGCAGACCGTCCGGCGGAACTGGGGGCCCTGGGCGGACAGGTAGAAGGTGAACAGCAGGACGCCGAGGAGCTTGAACACGACGCCGAGGGCGGTGGCGCCGATGCCCCACACGTTCCCGGCGAGGTCGGACAGGTGGCGGGAGAACTGGTCGGTGAGGGTGGGCAGGCGCCGGACGACGGTGTCGCGGGACAGGTGGGTGCCGAAGGTGGCGTTGACCCAGTCGATGACGGCGGAGACGTCGCCGGGGAACCCGTCGATGAGGTGGGTGGTCTGGGTGGCCAGCAGCGACCCGATGCCGCCGAGGAACACGGCGGTGACGAGGGCGATGACCAGGAACATCAGGCCGGTGGCCAGGCCGCGGCGCCAGCCGCGGGCGGCGAGCCAGTTGACGGCGGGTTCGATCGCGAAGGCCAGGAACAGGGAGGTAAGCAGCAACAGCAGCAGTTCGCGGAGCCGCTGCGCGAGCCACACGCCGACGACGAACAGCAGGACGGTGGCGCCGGCGAGCAGGAACGCGCGGGGCAGCCAGGGCGGCATGTGCTGCGGGCCCGGCGCGCCGCCGGGCCCGGATGCTGCGGGTGGCGGTGCGGGTGGCGGTGCGGGTGGTGCGGGCGGGGCGCCGGCGGTGTTCGCGGGCGCGTCGCCGCCGGCGGGCCGGTCGCCGGGGGTGTGCGGCATGCCCGCACGGTAGCGGCGGCGTGCCGGCGGGCCCCCCGGTACGCCCCGGGCAGGGGGTCAACCTTTGCCGAGTCTTCAGCCCGGTTCGGGGGCGCCGGCGGGTGCGGGCGGGGCGGGACGGGCGGCCGGCGCGCCGTCGGGCTCGGGGCCGTCGCCGCGACGGCGGCCCCGGGGGCCCGGACCAGGTTCGTGGTCTGGGGGCCCGGCACAGTTCCCGCGCGTCCGATTGAAGTGGCTGGCGCACTCGCGGGGCAAGCCCTTTACGGGATCGCCGTGCGCGAGCTGCCCCGGCCGCGCCGGGCGGGCGGGGTCAGCGGGCGAACAGGGAGGCGTAGACGGCGCGGTCGCCGTCGGTGACGATCTGCCCGGCGAGGTGGGGGGCGGTGAGGGTGGACAGCCGCAGGGTGCGGTGGCGGTCCTCCTCCTGGAGGTGGAGGGGTCCGGTGGCGGGGCCGGTGATCTGGGTGGTGATCTGCCGGGTGAGGCGGGCGAGGCGGTCGGAGCGGTCGCGGTCCAGGGCGCCGCGCAGTTCGGCGAGGTTCGCGGCGTCGTAGGGGGCGGCGGTGGCGGGCGGGGCGGGTTCGGCGCGGGAGGCGGCGCCGCCGTAGGCGAAGCAGACCAGCGCGGTCCACATCTGCGCGAAGTAGGCGGGGGCGGGGGTGATCTCCAGGCCGGCGAGGCGTCCGGCGGTCAGGAACAGCGCGCCGACCTGCCCGGGCTGGGGTTCGAGGCGGCTGTGGAAGCGGGTGAGGTCGGGCCGCTGGCGGGACAGGAGGTGGTCGAGGTGCCCGCGCCGCGGGAGGCCGTGGCGGGCGTTGAGGTCGGCGACGGCGTCGCGCAGTTTGCCGTGGTCGTGGACGCCGCGCAGGGCGAGGGCGCGGGCGCGCAGGTCGCCGGGCAGGACGTAGAACCAGGGGTCGCCGCCGGTGCGGTGGCCGCCGGGGACGTCCTGGACGCGGCAGGCGTCGTGGAAGCGGAGGGTCTGCCCGGGGGCGATGAGCGCCGAGCGGCACAGGGCGTGGCTTCGGGTGCCGTCCTGGACGTGGCCGAGGTGCAGCGGGACGATCGCGACGCCGTCGGGGTCGGGGTTGGTGAGTTCGACCTGCCCGCAGCCGGCGGCGCGGGACGGCCGCAGGGCGCGGGGCGGGGTGAAGCCGGGGTGGGCGGGCCCGGAGATGGGGACCATGGTGAGCGCGCCGGCCTGCTGCGGGGTGCCGAGGCGGTGCCCGGCGAGGCTGAGCGGCCCGGGGACCAGGGTGTCGAGCGCCGTCAGGTCGGTCACGGTGCCCCTTTCAGGCGGCGAGGCCGGGGGTGAGGGCGTCGGCGCGGCGGTCGAGGTCGTCCAGGCGGGTGTGCAGGACGGCGCGGAGCCAGGGCGCGCCGGCGGCGCAGTGCCCGAACATCCAGGGCAGCAGGTCGGCGAAGTCGTCCTGGTGCCAGAACGCGCGGCGGGGCAGGGAGGGGGCGGGGCTGGGCGGCGCGAGGTCGTCGCGGGCGGTGAAGGTGGCGTGGCAGAACACGACGGGGGTGGTGACGCCGGCGGCGGGCAGGGTGGCGGCGACGCGGGCGAGGTCGCCGGGGAACAGGTTCTCGTGGCCGTCGGAGACGACGGCGACGAGGTCGGGGTCGGCGCCGAGGGCGTCCAGGAGGCCGGTGGCGAGGTCGGTGGCGCCGCGGGGGGCGCGTTCGTCGCCGCCGGTCTCGACGACCTCCAGCCGGTCGCACACCTCCGACAGGACCATGCGCAGCGCGGCGGCCTGGGACATCAGCGCCCATTCGCGGGGGCCGTGGCCGCGCATGGACGCCGAGGCGTCCAGGACCAGCGCGAGGGTGCCGGGGAAGCGGGGGAAGGCGGCGGCGGCCTCGTCGAGGTGGCGGCCGAGCGCCTCGTAGAGGGCGGCGGCGGGGCCGCCCCGGTAGAGGTGGACGAGGGTGGCGGCGATGGCGCCGCGGTTGGTGGCGGTGACGGTCGCGGTGGCGGGGTGGGTGCGCGGGGCGTCCAGGGCCAGGGCGGGTTCGGTGAGGGCGGGCCCGGCGGGCAAGGGTTCGCCCGGGGCCGGGCCGCTGGTGGTGGCGTAGAGGGCGCGGACGCGGGCGGGTGCGGTGCGGGGGGTGGTGAGGAAGCGCAGGAGGCGGCGCCGCAGGTAGTCGGAGGTGGTGTCGCCGTCGGCGATGCGGCGGGCGCAGCCGCGGGCGGTGGCGGTGCCGAGGGCGTGTTCGAAGCAGTCGAGCAGCGCGGGGCGGCGGGCGGCGATGAGGGCGTCGGCGGCGGGGTGCTCCAGGACGAACCGGAGCGCGGTGCGGGTGGTGTGCTTGTGGTTGGCGCGCAGCCGCCGCAGGGCGAGCAGGACGGTGATGACGTGGGCGGGCGGCAGGCCCAGGGTCAGGACGCGGGCGAGGCGGGCCAGGACGGCGCGGGCGGGTTCGTCCAGGCCGGCCTGGGTGGCCTCCAGGATCCGCAGCAGGATGCGGGCGCGCTGCCAGGGCAGGACGCCGGGGGCGAGGGCGAGCAGCGCGTAGCCCTCGGGGTCGCGGCGGTGGGCGGCGCGGTGCAGGTCCGCGTCGTCCCAGCGCAGGGTGCCGCCCCGGGGCAGGGAGAGGGCGGTGTCGTGGGTCCGCAGGTGGGCGAGGAGCGTGGGGGTGTCCATGATTGTTGGCCTCCGCAATCATGGAGTCTAGGAATCCCCGGGAGTGCCTCGACACTCATTTTCCGGCGGCGGTCTCCGCGCGGAGACCGTCTTCGGGCGGCGCGGCGGGTGCGGCGCCGGGAGGTGCGGGCGGGGCGGCGGCGTAGTCGCCGAGGCCGTGTTCGAGGAGGTCGAAGACGCGGGCTGCGGCGGCGTAGACGTCGGCGCGCATCTCCTCCAGGGTCTCCCCGGCGCTCTTGCGGGCGGCGATCTGCTCGATGAGCGTGCTCTGCGCGGCGAGGATCATCGCGGCGGCCGCGGCGGGGGTGATGTCGTCGGGCCCGGCGCCGGTCTCCTCGGCGAGCAGCGCGGCGATGTGGTCCTGCGCCTCCTGGAGGATCTCGCGCTGGCGGGCCATGAGGGCGGGGCTGGCGCGGACGGTGCGGGTCCAGACGTCGGAGCCCTCGTGGAAGGCGGTGCGGTAGGAGCGGGCGTCGAGCCCTTCGAGGAAGTGGCGGCGGAACAGCGCGACGACGCCCTCGCCGGGGCGGCGGTCGCGCAGGTCGCGGGTGAGCTGTTCGAGGTGGTCGCCCTGCCGGTCGAAGAACAGGTCCTCCTTGGTGCGGAAGTAGTTGAAGACGGTGTTGACCGACACCTCGGCGGCGCGGGCGACGTCGGCGATGGTGACGTTGTCGAAGCCGCTGGTGAGGAACAGGCCGGTGGCGATGTCGGAGATGCGGCGCCGGGTCTGGCGCTTCTTGCGTTCGCGCAGGCCCAGTTCGGGTTCGGGCCGCGCGGCGGGCTCCCCCGCCGCCGCCCCCGCGGTCTCCCCGGTCTCCCCGGGCTCCCCCTCCCGGGCGCGCTCGTCTGCCATGCCCCGCATCCTACCCTCACTGGTGAGACTTAAAATTTGGAGCTACTTAAAATTTGTGGTTACTCTACCGGCGTTGTGTTCCCGTCCCCCCACGGAGGTCACCGTGATCGACGCATGCGGGCTGGCCCGCTCCTTCACCACCGGGCACGGCACGGTCGAGGCTGTGCGCGGCGTCGACCTGTCGGTCGCGCCAGGCGAGATCGTGGGGTTCCTCGGCCCGAACGGCGCGGGGAAGAGCACCACGCTGCGGATGCTGACGACGCTGCTGGCGCCGACGGCGGGCCGGGCGCGGGTCGCGGGCCACGACCTGCGCGCCGACCCGGCGGGCGTGCGCCGCGACATCGGGTACGTGGCGCAGGGCGGCGGCACCGACCCCGCGGTCCCGGTCGGTGAGGAGCTGGACCTCCAGGCGCGCCTGCACGGGGTGCCCGACCGGGCGCGGCGGGTCGCGGAGCTGTGCGCGCGGTTGGAGCTGGCGGGGCTGGAGTCGCGTCCGGCGGGGTCGCTGTCGGGCGGGCAGCGGCGCCGCCTGGACCTCGCGCTGGGGCTGCTGCACCGCCCGCCGCTGGTGTTCCTGGACGAGCCGACCAGCGGCCTGGACCCGCAGAGCCGCGGGAACCTGTGGGACCACGTCCGCGCGATGCGCGCCGAGGACGGCACGACGGTGTTCCTCACCACCCACTACCTGGAGGAGGCCGACGCCCTGTGCGACCGGGTCCTGATCATCGACCGGGGTGTGATCGTCGCCGAGGGCGCGCCCGCCGACCTCAAGCGCCGCGTCGCCGGGGACGTCGTCACGCTGGTGCTGGCGGACGAGGCGGGCACCGGCCGCGCGCGGGCGGCGCTGGCGGACCGCCCGGGGGTGCGGGACGCGGTGGTGGCGGGGCGGACCGTCCGGCTGCGGGTCGGGGACGGCGAGCGGGAGCTGGCGGGCCTGGTCCGCGCGCTGGACGCGGCGGGGGCGGGCCTGGTGTCGCTGAACCTGTCGCGTCCCACGCTCGACGACGTCTTCCTCGCCGTCACCGGCCGGTCGCTCCGCGACGCCGCCTGACCCCCTCTCCTCCTCTCTCCTCGACCTGTCTCGTCTCACGTGAAGGAGTTCTCGATGTCGTTGTCGCGGACGGTGTCCGACACCCGCCTGGTGTTCCTGCGGTATCTGCGGCAGACGCTGCGCAGCAGGGTCGCGGTGGTGTTCGGCGCGGTGCAGCCGCTGCTGTACCTGCTGCTGTTCGGTCCGCTGCTGAAGGGCCTGGTCGGGGTGCGGGGGTTCGGCGGCGGCGACGCCTGGCAGGTGTTCGTGCCGGGCGTGCTGATCCAGCTGGCGCTGTTCGGCGCGGGGTTCGTGGGGTTCGGGCTGATCGGCGACCTGCGGTCGGGGGTGCTGGAGCGGCTGCGGGTGACGCCGGTGAGCCGGACGGCGCTGCTGCTGGGCCGGGTGCTGCGCGACGCGGCGGTGCTGGGCGCGCAGGCGGTGCTGCTGCTGGCGGCCGGGTTCGCGCTGGGGCTGCGCGCCCCGCTGGGCGGCGTCGCGGTGGCGCTGGCGCTGGTGGTGTCGCAGGCGGTGAGCGTGGCGTCGCTGTCGTATGTGCTGGCGCTGCGCACGCGCAGCGAGGACGCGTTCGCGCCGCTGCTGTCGGCGGTGACGCTGCCGCTGATGCTGCTGTCGGGGATCCTGCTGCCGATGAGCCTGGCGCCGGGGTGGCTGGACGTGGTGTCGCGGTGCACCCCGTTCCGGTACGTGGTGGACGCGGCGCGCGCGGCGTTCCTCGGCGACTACGCCGCCGCGGCGGTCGCCGAGGGGTGCCTGGTCGCGGTGGTGCTGCTGGTGGTGTCGGTGGCGCTGGGCGCGCGCCGTTTCCGCGCCGAGAACGCCTGACCGCTCCCCCGCCGCGGCCGCCGCCCCGGCCCCGGGAGTGCGGTGGTTCAGGCGGGGGGCGCCGAGGGCTGGGCGCGCAGGAAGGTGCGGGCGCGGCGGGGCCGGGCGCCGCCCGTCTCGGGCGGGGGCGGCGGCGGCCGGTCGCCGGCGGCGCGCTGGGCGATGTAGGCGCCGGTGAGGACGACGGCGCCGCCGGCCAGCTGGGCGGGGGTGAGGCGCTCGCCGAGGACCAGCCAGGCGATGAGCGCGGCGGCGACCGCCTCGGTGTAGCAGACGGCGCCGCCGACCTGCGGGGACAGCCGTTGCAGCCCGGCGACGCCGGCGAGGTAGGCCGCGACGGTGCTGATCAGCGCGAGGCCGGCGAGGAGCGTCCAGGCGGGGGCGTGGTGGTCGCCGGTGGGCACGGTGGTGGCGAGCATGTGCCAGGGCAGCGCCCAGGGCGCCGCGAACGCGGTGAGCGCGGCGGCGGCGATCACCATCCCGGAGGTGGTGACGACGAGGGGGTCGACCCGGCCGGCGAGGCTGTCGACGAACAGGAAGTAGCAGGCCTGGCAGGCGGCGGCGCCGAACCCGGCGAGCAGGCCGAGCGGGTCCAGGTCCAGGCCCGCCCACACCTGCACGACCAGCGCGAGGCCCGCCATGGCGACGGCGACGCCGGCGACGGCGGAGGGGTGGACGGGCGCGCGGCGCACGAACCGCAGCCAGCCGAGCACGATGACGGGGCCGCTGAACTCCAGCAGGATCGCGACGCCGACGGGCAGCCGGGACGCGGCCACGAAGTAGCAGGCCTGGCAGCCGGCGATGCCGGTGAGCCCGTACAGGGCCAGTTTGCCGAGGTGGGGGCGCAGGCCGCGGGCGGCGGAGGCGCCGCGCGCCACCAGCACGACCGGGGCGAGGACCAGCGCGGAGACCGCGATGCGCAGCCACACCGCCTGCATGGGGGCGAGCCCGGCCTCGATGAGCGCCTTGCCGAAGGACCCCGAGGCGCCGAAGCAGACCGAGGAGAACACCACCAGGCCCACGCCCCAGGCGCGCGTCCGCGCCGCACCGTCCACGCTCACCGGTTCCCCTCCGTGCCACCCCGTAGATCACCGCCGCCAGGCTAATGAGCATAGTGCCATAACACTCATTACAGGTCGATGGGGGCGACGATGCCGGGCCCCGCGCCCGGGAGGACTACTATTCGCCGGGTGAGCTGGCAGGCGGCCGGGGCGGCACCCGGCGGAACCGGAGGCGGGCCGAGCGGGGACCTGTTCGCGGCGGTCGAGGGCAACGTCGCGGAACTGGTCGCCTCGCCGTGGTGGCAGAGCGCCCCGCCGCAGGACCGCGCCGCGCAGATCGCGGCGCGGATGCTGTGGGGCGCCGGCGAGTGGTGGCTGTACGGCGCGTGGGGCCGCTGGTACCGGTGCGGCCTGGACGGCTCCTGGCACCCCTGCCCGCCGCCCGCCGCGTTCGAGGACCGCCGCGTCGCGGTCCCCGCGCCGCGCGGCGCGGGGACGCCGCCGGTGCCGCCGCAGCTGTTCCCCACCGGCCCCGACCTGTCGGCCGGGCGGGTCGCGCCGCTGGGGTTCCTCGGGCCCGTGCCCGACACCGCCGTGGTCGCGCGGATCTCGCAGGCGCTGACGACGGCGCTGGCGGTGAACCCCGCGCAGTTCGCGCAGCGCGACCCGATGTTCCAGCCGGGCACGCCCAGCACCGTCGCGGCGGCGTGGGGCGCGCTGCTGTGGTGCGCGGGGTCGCCGGTGGTGCTGACCGAGCACCCGCTGATCGAGTCGTTCATCCCGTTCCTGACGACCTCGGCCGAGCAGCTCCACTGGATGATGCCGCCCGACTTCGGCACGCTCGCCGGGTACTACGTGCACCGGCTCGGCGCGGGCGACGGCGGCGGCGCCGCGCACATCGCGCGGGTGATGTACGAGGTCGCGGCGGGGTTGCAGGCCGACCCGCGGTTCCGGCCCGGCGCCGACGCGCTGGCGGCGGTGACGGCGGCGTCGCTGCGGCTGGTCAACCAGGACCTGGCCACCGTCCGGTACGGGCCGGAGGCGATCGTGCAGGAGTGGCGGCGCCGCTGCCCCGCCGAGTACGCGACGCCGATGGTGCGCGACACCGCGCCCGGGGAGTACCTGCGGCTCGCGCTGTACGACCTCCAGCAGATCGTCGCGGGGCTGACCGGCCCGCACCACCCCGCCGGCGGGGCCCCGGGGGCGGGTGCGGGGCAGCCGGGGCAGCCGGGGCGCGGCCATGACGAGGTGCGGCGGGCGGGCGTGGCGGTGCTGGCCGCCGACCTCCAGG
The DNA here is from genome assembly GCF_022751215.1 of Actinomadura terrae. GTDB lineage: Bacteria > Actinomycetota > Actinomycetes > Streptosporangiales > Streptosporangiaceae > Spirillospora > Spirillospora terrae. Next base: position 80,833 of record NZ_JAICDG010000006.1, read on the forward strand.
CGGCGCCGAACGCGCTGCCGGTGCTGCAACGCTGGCTGGACCCCGACAGCGCGCGGACGCTGCAGGCCGTCCTGACCGACCCGGCGCACCCGCTGCGGGCGCTGTGGCCGCGGGAGGGGCGGCTGCCGGAGGCGCTGCGCAGCGGCGACGCCGACGCGCTGGCCGCGCTGCTGGCGACCACCTACACGCTGGGGCTGACGTGGTGCCGGCTCGCGCAGGTGCCGCCGCCCGCGACGGGGTTCGCGGTGCCGCAGGCGGTGGCGGCGGAGCTGACCTCGCCCGCGATGCACACCCCGCCCTCGACCGACGAGCTGTCGGCGTGGGACATCATCAAGGCGGCGCGGGCGCACATGGCGGCCGAGCGCGCCACCAGCGACCAGCCGGTGGCGCCGGTGCCCGAGCCGCAGCGGCGCGCGCCGGGCCCGCCGCCCGCGGTCGCGCCGGTGGAGCCGCCCTCGGCGCCCCCGGTCCCGCAGTCTCCGCCGCCGGGTTCGCCTTCGGGGTCGCCGGTCCCGCCGCCCGCGGCTTCTCCCCCGCTCTCCCCTCCCGTCCCGCCGCCCGTGGCCCCGCCGGTTCCGCCGCCGGGTTCGCCGGTTCCCGCGCCGCCGACCGCGGTCGTGGACGAGCGTCCCGGCGCGGCGCGTCCGGCGGCGCCGGTGTGGCCGGACGCCGAGCCCGACCCGCCGGGCGGCGCGGGGCCCGAGCCGGTGTGGCCGTCCGAGCATGCGACGCAGCTGGACACCGACGCGTTCAAGACCCAGCTCGACCGGGGCCGTGGGTGGCCGGGCCGCGAGGCCGAATCCCCCGCCGGGCCTCCCGCCGGGTCTCCTGCCGAAGCGGCGGGCGGGTCTGAGCAGCCGGTTCCGCAGGCCGATCTGCCGCCGCCGCCCGTGCCGGTTCCGGGTCCGGTGCCGCCGCTGCCGCCCGCGCCCGTCCTGGAGCAGGGCGCGCAGGTCGCCGAGGCCTACGGGATCCGGTTCCTGTGCGGCGCCGACGACATCGGCCGGGTGGTGACGGAGGTGCGGCGGCGCGGGAAGTGGGCGCGGCGGCTGCGGGGGCAGGAGGTGTCGAGCGCGTCGGCGCCGGCGCTGCTGCTGATCGGGACGCCGTCGAGCGGGCAGCGGCGGCTGGCGCGGATGGTCGCGCGCGCGTTGGCGGAGGTGGAGGCCTCCAGCGGCGAGGTCCACGGCGTCCACGCCGAGGATCTGCGGGAGCGCGGGCCGGACGGGCTGCGGGCGGTGCTGGACGAGCACGCCGGGCATGTGCTGCTGCTGGACGGCCTGGACGGGCTGATCCTGGACGAGACGCAGGGCCCGGCGTACGCGTCGGTGCTCTACCGGGCGCGGTTGGAGGGCGTGAACGACACGGCGTTGCTGGCGACGTGCGAGCCGGACCGGGTCGGGGAGCTGTCGGCGGTCTCGCCGGAGCTGGTGACCGATCTGCGGGCGGTGCGGCTGCCGGACCTGGAGCGGGACGGGGCGCGGGCGGCGCTGCTGGGGCTGCTGGCCGAGGAGCGGTCGCTGCGGATCGGCCCGGACGCGTGGGCGGTGGTGAACCGGGAGGTGGGCGGGTTGCGCGGCCGGGGCCGGTTGACGGGTGCGCGGCTGGTGGAGGCGTATCTGGAGCGGGCGGTGACGCGGCAGCTGGGCCGGGCGGAGGCGACGCGGGCGATCGGGAGCGCGCTGGCGTTGACGGCCGCGGACTTCGAGGGCCTGGCCGCCGAGCTGTCCGGCCGCTGACGTCCCCGCATTTCCGCGCCCGGGTCAGGGCCGGGTGGCGGTGAGGTGGAGGAGTGAGGCGCGGGCGGGCGGCCCCCAGGTGGGTTTGCCGCCGGGCCTGCCGTGGACGCCGGCGTCGCCGACCTGGAGGAGGGCGAGGGCGCGGCCGGCGGCCCAGCCGCGGGCGCGGCGCAGCGTCGCGGTGTCGGGGGCGGGCCGGTAGGCGGCGTGGAAGCGGTCGATGGCGTCGGGGTCGGGGAGCAGGATCCACGCGGCGGCGAGGTCGAAGGCGGGGTCGCCCGCGAACAGGTCACCGAAGTCGACGACGCCGCTGATGGTGCCGCCGGTGGTGAGGACGTTGGCGGGGTGCAGGTCGCCGTGGAGCCAGACCGGCGGCCCGGCGGGTTCGGGTGCGGCGGCGGCGTCCTCGAACACGGCGCGGGCGGCGGCCGGGTCGGGGACCAGGCCGAGGCCGGTGGCGGTGGCGAGCTGGCCGGCGAACCAGGCGGCGGCGCCGGAGAGGGGGCCGCCGCGGCCCCGTCCGGCGGGCGCGTGGTCGGGGGCTGGCCGGTGGAGCGCGGTCAGGAACGCGGCGAGGGCGTCGGCCGCGGCGGCGCCGCGGGTGGCGGGGGCGCGGTCGGCGGGGGTGCCGGGGACCCAGGTGGTGACGATCCAGGGGCGGGGGAAGCGCGGGGAGGGTTCGCCGAGGCGTTGCGGGACGGGGACGGGCAGCGGCAGGTGCGGGGCGAGCACGGGGAGCCAGGTGTGCTCCTTGCGCAGTAGCGCGTCGGCGGACCCGGTCGCCCAGGGCAGCCGGACGGCGAGGTCGTCGCCGAGCCGCCAGATCTGGTTGTCCCAGCCGCGGGCGCCGAGCGTCACGGGCCGGTCGGCCAGGTCGGGGTGCTGGTCGCGGAGCAGGTCCCGCACCAGCCCGGCGGTGATCTCGATGTCGGCGTGGGTCATGCGCGCCCACCCTAGCCCGGCGGAGGTCGGCGCTCGCGCGCCGGGTCGCGCGCTCGTTCTTGCGCCGGTTCGTGCCCTTGTCGGCGGGTTTGCTGGTGGGCCCGTTCGTGGGCCTGGTCGAGGGTGCGGCCCTCCAGGAGCGCGGCGGCGCCGGTGGTGAAGGCGGCGCAGTCGAGGATGTCCTCGTGGGGGCAGGCCAGGCCGTGGGCGATGGCGTCGCGGGCCGCCTGGGCCTGGGCGATCCGCTCGTCCAGTTCGGCGAGTTTCCCCCGGTACAGCTCCCGCCGCCGGTCGCCGCCCGGGGGGCGGGAGGTGAGGAATTCGCCGATCTCCCGGAGGGTGAACCCGACGCCGCGGAGCGCGACGACGACGCCGACCGGCCCGACCGCCGTGGGCGGGTAGCGGCGCTGGCCCCCGACGCGGTCGGGGCGCGGGAGCAGGCCGAGGTCCTCCCAGTAGCGCAGCGCGGACGCGGCGACGCCGGTGCGGGCCGCCAGCTCGCCGATCGTCAGGGCCTCGCTCATTTGACTTCAAGCGTACTTGAAGCCCTTCACTGGCGGCCATGCGGACAACGGCGGTTCTGAAGCGGCGGGCGATCGGGTACCTGGTGGGTCAGGCCCACCGTCCCCGGGGCGTGGTGGGGTGGGCGCACGGGTGGATGTTCGCCCTGCGCCCCTCCAACCGGAGGCGGAACGTGTGGGCGGTGTCGCTGCTGGGGGTGGAGCCCGCCGACCGGGTCCTGGAGATCGGTTTCGGTCCCGGGATCGGTGTCGCGGCGCTCGCCGCCCGCGCGGACCGGGGCGTGGTGTTCGGGGTGGATCATTCGCGGGCGATGGTCCGGCACGCGGCGCGCCGCAACGCCGCCGCCGTCCGCGCGGGCCGGGTGCGGCTGCGGTGCGCGCCGGTGGAGGCGCTGCCGGACTTCGGGGGGCCGCTCGACGCGGTCCTGGCGGTGAACTCGGTGGGGTTCTGGCCGGATCCGGTGGAGCGGCTCGTGGAGCTGCGGGGGCTGCTGCGCGCCGGGGGGCGGGTCGCGCTGGTCAGCCAGCCGCGCAGCCCGGGCGCCACCGCCGCCACCACGGCCCGGGCCGCCGGGGAGCTGCGGGGGCTGCTCGCCCGCGCGGGTTTCACCGGCGTCCAGACCGAGACGCTGGAGCTGGACCCGCCGGTCGCGTGCGTGCTCGCCACCGCACCCGCCCCCGGACCCGCCGCCGCCGCGTCCCCGGCCTCGGGTGAAGGGGGTTGAGACCTTCGCGCCACCGTGGATTGTCGGTGCGGGGGGTCACGATGGGGTGGTGGATCGCGTGGATCGGTTGCTGGCGCTGGTCGCCGAGCTGCGGGCGGCCTCGCCGGAGCCGGTGGACTCCGCCGCGCTCGCGGCGCGGCTGCGGGTGAGCGAGCGGACCGTCCGGCGTGACCTGGAGCTGCTCACCCACGGCGGCCTGCCGGTGGAGTCGGGCCGGCGCGGCCACGCCCTGCCGGACGCGCCGCCGCCCGAGCCGTTGAGCGAGGTGGCGTCGCTGATGGGCCCGGTGCGCGACACCCTGGCCGAGGCGGTGCGGACGCGGCGGGTCGTGCGGCTGGCCTACACCGACCGGGCGGGGGCGCGCAGTTTCCGTGACGTGGAGGCGCACGGCCTGGTCATCGCCCCCTACGGGGAGTACCTGGTGGGGTGGTGCCGGATGCGGGACGGGCCGCGCATGTTCCGTCTGGACCGGGTGGGCGCGGCGTTCCTGTCGGGGCGGGGCGCGGAGGTCCGGGATTTGGACGATCTGCTGGCGGCGCTGCGGGTGCCGCTGCCGCGTCCGCCGGTGGAGCCGGGCCCGCGCGGCACGGCGGGCACGACGGGCGCGGCGGGCGCCGCGCGGGCGCGCGCGTGGACGCTGGACCGGTTGGAGGTCGTCCGGTCCCGGTTGCGGGAGGTGACGGCGGAGGTCCGCGGCGGCGGGGAGGGCGCGGCGGCGCTGCGCGGGGTGCTGGGGCATCTGGCGGAGTGGACGCGCTGGCAGGTGGCGGCGATCCGCGCGGCGGCGACCGACGAGGACCCGGTGCTGGAGGGCCGCCGCCCGCCGTTCCCGCCGGAGTTCGACCGGGAGCTGCCCTATGCGGCGCGGGAGCGGATGATCCAGGACGCGATGGCGTTGCGCTCGCTCGGCGACCTGGTCCGTGACCTGCGGGAGGTGCTGGAGGCGGCGGCGCACTGGGCGGCCGAGTGCGACGACGGGCTGTGGGAGGAGGACCTGCCCGACCCGCGCCCGTTCGGCCCGCCGGGGATGCCGCGTCCGCTGGCGGACCTGCTGGCGGGCTGGCGCGGGCCGCTGGCGCACATCGAGTGGCATCTGGACCGCCTGTCCGATGATCCGCCCGTCCCGGCGTCGGAGGACGAGGAGGGCGTCTGGATCGTCGACCGCTGCCCCCTCCAGGCCTGACCCCGCGCGGGCCTGTCCGCACCCGCGCGGGGTCCGTCTCGTGCTGCGCCGCGTCGGCGGGGTCGGCCGCGTCGGCGTCGTGAGGCGGGGGCGGGGTTAGGGCGCGGGGAGCTGTGGCGGCGGCCGTCGACCGGCGCGGTGGGCGGTGGGCTGTGGTCTCGCGGGACGCGGTGGACGTCGGCTGGACGCCTGGTGGGTCGTCTGGTCGGGTGCCGGGCGGGTGTGCCGGTGGCGCGTTCCGTCCGGGTGGGTGCGGTCGTCGCGGTGGGCGTGTCCCGGGTGGAGGCCGGTGGAGGCCGGGTGGCGGGTGTCAGTTGGTGGAGTGGCCGTTGAGGGGGGTGAGGAGGCGGGTGAACCAGACGGTCTTGCCGGTGCCGTCGGGGTGGGCGCCGAACTCGGTGGCCAGGGCGGTGACGAGGAGGAGGCCGCGGCCGGCCTCGGCCCAGTCCAGGACGCGGGGCGGGCCGCCCGGCGCGGCGGGGGCGGCGGGGTCGTTGTCGCCGATCCTGCCGGTGAGGACGGGGCCGTCCAGGGTCAGGGCGAGGCGGACGGGTCCGGTGCCGTGGACGATCGCGTTGGTGACCAGTTCGTCGACCATGAGGATGATGTCGTCGACGTCGGCGGGGGCGGTGACGCGCCAGTCGTGGAGGGCGCGGGCGGTGAGCGTGCGGGCGCGGGCCGCGGCGCGGGTCTCCGCGGCCAGTTCCCAGGCGGCGTGGTGGTGGTCGTGTCCGGCGCGTTCCCCGGTGGCTCCGCCGCCGGGGTCGTCGATGCCGAGTTCTTTGGTGCCCAATGCCCCGTCTCCTCACCTGTTGCGGTTTCCGCAGGTCAGCGGCCTCAACAGGCTTGTTCCCCGCCGACGCCGCGGTAAGGGGCCGGGCCCGCGGATATGGCCGTACCGGCAGTTCCCCGTGTCGGCGGCGGCCATGGTGGTCATACCCGGCCGTGGCGGCGCCTCCGTGCATCGTCACGGCCGATCCTGGGGCAGGTCCCTCTTTTCCCGCGTCCGTTCAGATAGTGGGACGCATCGCCGGGGGGCGCGGTGCACGGGTCAAGGCGGGACTCACCCGTGGGTGAGGTGATCGTGACACACGGGGACCGGTGGAATGAGCACGGGCCGGTAGCCGTTAGGGTGGGGGATGTCGGTGTGGCATGTGTCCCCCGGGCTCTACACAACGCCTTCGGGGAATACCGCCGGTCCGTCCGGGCTGGAGCTCCGTTGTGCCTTTCGCCGTGAGGCGACCACCACACCGGCTTCAAGCGTCGAGGCCCCGGCGAGATCTGATCTCGCCGGGGCCTCGGCGTTCGCACAGGACGCGCATGCGTGTCGCCGCCGCGTAAATCAGCCGCGTGGTTCACGGGCGGGCGGCGCCGGGAGGCGGGGCGTGGGCGCGGGGCTGGGCGTCGGTGGGGACGCGCGGGCGGGCGGGGTGCCGGCGGGGGACGCTCATCAGGCCATCGCGGCGATGGCGGCGCCCGCGGCCGCGGCGAGGACCACGACGGCGGTGACCACGATGGCCGCGATCACGCGGACGCGGCGGCTGGTGCGGGCCCGGCCGAGCCGGGAGAGGCGCTGGGCCAGCCGCGGGTCGTCCTCGCTCAGGCGGACCTCGATCTGTGTGAGGATCCGCTGCTCCTCCATCGACAGCGCCATGCTCTGTACCTCCGGGGGCGTTCAGGTGTCTGGTTCCTGCCCACAGAGCAAGATCATTATCCCCCGGGCGCGGTAACCGTTGCGCCTCCCGCGGGTGCGCTTTCGTGGTGGAGGCGGTCGAGCGCGGTGACGTAGTAGGTGTAGGCGCGTCCGGGCTTGGCGGTGGGGTCGGTGATCGCGTCGGCGCCGACGGCGGCGATGAGGCGGGCGGGGTCGACGGGCGCGCAGCGGGGGCGGCTGCCGTCGACGCGGTAGACGGCGTAGGAGGCGGCGTCGCGCGTGGCCCGCCACTGGACGCGGACGCCCGTGCCGTCGGCGTCGGCGCGGACGTCCTGCACGGCCGTCGGCGCCTTCCCGGCCCTCGCCGCCGCGCCCTCGCCGCCGCCCGCATTGCCGCCCGCGCTGCCGGCGGGGTCGGTGGGCGGGGGGATGGCAGGCCGGGCGTAGTGGTCGCGGCGGATGCGGGCGGCGAATCCGCGGCGGTTCGCGGCCAGGTCGGAGGCGCTGAAGAACACGTCGCCGCGGACCTGCGGGTGGGCGGCGTTGAGGGTGAGGTGGCGCGACAGTTCCGCGGGCTTCTTCCAGACGGCGTCCTCGCCGACGCGGTAGGCGGCCTGCCCGATGGTCAGCTGCACGCCGGTGCCCTGGACCTGCCGGGCCCACCAGCGCACCAGTTCGGCGTAGTCGGCGCGGCGGTCGCCGATCGGCCAGTACAGCTGGGGGGTGACGTAGTCGATCCAGCGCTGGCGGATCCAGGTGCGGGTGTCGGCGTAGATGTCGTCGTGGCTCTGGAGGGCGCTGGTGGCCGACCCGGCGGGGTCGCTGGTCTTGTTGCGCCAGACGCCGAAGGGGCTGATCCCGAACCGCACCCACGGTTTGGCCTGGTGGATCTGCTGGGACAGGGTCCGCACGAGGGCGTTGACGTTGCCGCGGCGCCAGTCGGCGCGGTTCATGCCGCCGCCGAAGGCCTTGTAGGTGGGGGTGTCGGGGAACTCGCCGGACTCGGGGTAGGGGTAGAAGTAGTCGTCGAAGTGGACGGCGTCGATGTCGTACTTGGTGACGACGTCCATGACGGCCCGGGTCGCCAGGTCCCGCACCTGCGGGAGCCCCGGGTCGTACCACAGGCCGCTGCCGTACTTGCGGACCCAGTCGGGGTGCTGCCGGGCGGGGCTGGAGGGCGCGAGTTTGCTCAGGTCGTCCTGGCGGCTGACGCGGTAGGGGTTGAACCAGGCGTGGAACTCCAGGTTGCGGGCGTGGGCCTCCTTCAGCATGAACGCCAGGACGTCGTAGCCGGGGTCCTTGCCCTGCGTCCCGGTGATCCACTGGGACCACGGTTCGTGGGGGGAGGGGTAGAACGCGTCGGAGTTGGGGCGGATCTGGACGACGACGGCGTTGAGGTTCATCGCCGTGGCGGTGTCCAGGAGCTTGACGAAGTCGGCCTTCTGCCGTTCGGCGGGCAGGCCGGTGTCCTTGGGCCAGTCGATGCCGGTGACGGTGGCGATCCACATGGCGCGCAGCTGCCGGGCGGCGGAGTCGCCGGGCGCGGGGACGGCGGGGCATTCGGCCTTGGCCCCGGGGTCGACGGGCTCGCCGCCGCGCTCGTCGGTGCCGCCGAGGGCGGGCAGGCCGCAGCCGGCCAGCGTCGCCGCCAGCACCGTCGTCAGCGCCGCGGCGGCGGGGAGCGCCGCCGCCGCCTGGATCCGCGTCCTCACTCGCCATGCCATAGCGAGCCATTGTTACGCACTCGTTGCGGTGGTACGTACGGAACGGCGATCCGCGCGTGTTGGGCGCGTGGGGCGCGTCCGCGCTAGGGGGCGGCGGTGGCGGGGAGGCCCAGGTCGCGGCGGAGGGCGGCGGTGCCGGTGTACAGGTGGGCGCGCAGCCCGGCGTCGCGGGCGCCCTCGACGTTCACCCGGCGGTCGTCGACGAACACCAGCTCGGCGGGCGGGACGGCGAGGGCGTCCGCGACGTGCCGGTAGACGCGCGGGTCGGGTTTGGTGAGGTTCAGGTCGGCGCTGTAGAAGCGGTGCCGGAACCGCGCGGCCCAGGGGCGCCGGTCGAAGGCGCGGGCGAGTTCGCGGGGCGCGTTGGACAGCAGCGCGAGCGGAACGTCCCGGGCGGCGAGGTCGTCCAGGACGGCGAGGGTGCCGGTGTTGAGGTGGGACCACATGTCGACGTCGAGGCCGACGAGGGTGTCGAGCAGCCCGGTCCCCGAGACGCGGGCGGGGTGGCCGGTGTGCCCGGCGGCGGTGAGATCGCGGCACAGCCCGTCCCAGTACCCGGCGGCGTCGACGGCGCCGCGGTCGTAGGGTTCGCGGCCGTGCCAGTAGGCGTCCCAGAACGGGCCGGGGTCGGCGGCCAGCGCGCGCGGCAGCCGGTCGGCGCTGCGGTCGGGCGGCCGGTGGCAGATGACCTCGCCGTAGTCGAAGACCACCCACGTCATGGCGTCCCCCCGGGTTCTCGACGGTTCTGGATCTTTCTACCAGGACGGGCGACACGCCCGGTACGGGCGGAGACGACGCCCTCTCAGCCGGGCGTGGCCGGGTGGTGCTCGCCACGCAGGACGCCGTAGAGGACCGTGTCGCGGTAGCCGCCGTCCCGGAACGCGAACCCCCGCATCACGCCCTCGCGGGTGAACCCCGCCTTCTCCAGCGCGCGCTGCTCGGCGCGGTTGGCGACGTCGGTCTCGGCCTGGACGCGGTGGACCTCGGTGTGCGCGAACAGGTAGGACACCAGCAGCCGCTGGGCGCGGCTGCCGGCGCCGCGTCCCCGCGCCTCGGGCAGCAGGACGATCCCGATGCTCCAGCAGAACGACGCCGCGGTGGTGGGCACCTTGCGCCAGGAGGCGTACCCGAGGACCGCTCCATCCGCGTTGTCCTCATCGCCCTCGACGACCATGAGGTTGCCGCCGTCCCCGCCGAGCATGCCGTTCTCGTGCCAGCGGCGGCGGAACCGGCCCGGGTCCGACCAGCCCCTCCACAGGAACGGTCCCATCTGCTCCGGGTCGGACCACAGCCGCTCGATGACCGGCAGGTCGTCCTCGCGGACGCGGCGCAGCCGCACGGGCGGCGGCCCGCCAGGGGCGGGGGGCTCGGGCATGCCCGGTACCGTAGCCGACGCCCTGCGGCGCGGGCGCCGCCGCCCCCGGCGGCCGTTAGGGTCGAGGGCATGATGGACGCGACACCCCGAGCAGCGGAGCCGGTGGTGGTGGAGCGCGCCGTCGGCACGGGCGGGGAACTGGTGCTGCGCCGCGCCGGCCCCCACTTCGAGATCATCGAGAACGGGGTGTTCCTGATGGACACCCGCAACGGCGAGTCCGAGCGGCTGCTGGTCCGCGCCGCCGTCGCGGGCCTGGACGCGCCGGTCCGGCTGCTGATCGGCGGCCTGGGCGTCGGGTTCTCCCTCGCCGAGGCGCTGCGGCTCCCCGCCGTCGCGCACGTGCATGTCGTGGAACGCGAACCGGCGGTGATCGGCTGGCACCGCACCCACCTGCGCCCCTGGACGCGCGACGCGCTCGCCGACCCCCGCGTGACCGTGGAGCGCGCCGACCTCCTCGACGTCCTGGCCTCCCCCGCCGCCGGCGCCTTCGACGCGCTGTGCCTGGACATCGACAACGGCCCCGACTGGACCGTCACCCCCGGCAACGCCCACCTGTACGGCGCGGCGGGCCTGTCCGCGCTCACCGCGCGGCTCACCCCGCGCGGCGTCCTGGCCGTGTGGAGCGCCCACGCCGCGCCGCGCTTCGAGGCGCTGCTGCGGGATCGGTTCACCGGCGTCACCGCGCTCCCGGTGCCCGTCCCGCGCGGCGAACCCGACGTCGTCTACCTCGCGCGCGGCCCCCTCCCCTCCCCCGCCTGACCTCGCGCCCACCTCGAGCAGCGCTCGGGGCCCGCTCGAGCCCTGCTGGGGGGAGGGAGTTTTCGCCGCCGTTCGGATGTTCCGCGGGGGCCGGGGTATCGGCCCCGGATGCGCGGTTCGCTAGGTTTCGAACCGACAACACCCTTGGGAGGATCAGTGGCTACTGCCCACGCGGCCCCGCGGCGCCCCGCCGTGCTGGTCGACCTGCTGCCCGGTTCCCTGGCCCGCGACGCCGCGCTCGTCGCCGGCGCGGCCGCCCTCGTCGGCGTCGCCGCGCAGATCGCGGTGCCGCTGCCGGGCACCCCGGTCCCGGTGTCGGGACAGACCTTCGCGGTGCTGCTGGCGGGCGCCGCGCTCGGCTGGAGCCGCGCCGGCCTCGGCATGATCGTCTACCTGGTCGCCGGGATGGCGGGCGTCCCCTGGTTCGTGGACGGCGCGTCCGGGACCACCGCGCCCACCCTCGGCTACATCATCGGCTTCGTCGTCGCCGCCGCGCTGGTCGGCCGGCTCGCCGAGCTCGGCGGCGACCGCACCCCCGCCCGCACCGTCGCCACGATGCTCGCCGGGACCGTCGTGATGTACGCGGCGGGCGTCCCCTACCTGATGGCGTCCCTGCACGTGGACCTCGGGCAGGCCCTGCACCTGGGCGTGACGCCGTTCCTGGCGGGCGACGCGCTGAAGGTGCTGCTGGCGGCGGGCCTGCTCCCGGCCGCGTGGCGGCTGACCGGCGCCTCCCGCGACCGCACCGCCTGACCCCCTCACCGTCCCGCCCCTCCCGCGCGGGAGGGGCGGTGTGGCGGACACCTCACCCCGCACGCCGGCCCCGCCTGTTTGAACAGGTTCAAATCTGGCGTAGAGTGGCACGCGTGAAGCTCGCCGTGACAGCACCGGACCGCCTGTCCGTCCGCACCGTCCCGGTCCCCGACCCGGGCGACCTGATCACGGGCCTCCCGCACCCCGCCGCGCTGGCCTGGGTCCGCCACGGCGAGGGCATCGTCGGCTGGGGCGAGGCCGCACGCCTCACCCTCCCCGCCGGCCCCGACCGGTTCACCGCCGCCACCCGCCTGCTCCACGACATCTTCGCCACCGCCGACATCGACGACCAGGTCGCCGTCCCCGGCACCGGCCCCGTCGCCTTCGGCGGATTCGGCTTCGACCCCGCCTCCCCCGACTCCGTCCTCATCGTCCCCCGCCACATCCTCGGACGCCGCGACGGCCACGCCTGGCTCACCACCATCGGCACCGGCGCACCCCCCGGCCCCACCCTCCTGCGCCCGCCCACCCCGCCCTCCGCCCTCACCTGGAGCGACGGAGCCCTCCCCGCCCCCGCCTGGGAAAGCGCCGTCGCCACCGCCGTCACGCGCATCCGCGACGGCCACCTCGGCAAGGTCGTCCTCGCCCGCGACCTCACCGTCCACGCCGGCGAACCCATCGACGCCCGCGTCCTGCTCCGCCGCCTCGCCGACCGCTTCCCCGCCTGCTACACCTTCTCCTGCGCCGGACTCGTCGGCGCCACCCCCGAACTCCTCATCCGCCGCACCGGCGGCGACATCGAATCCCTCGTCCTCGCCGGCACCACCGCACGCGGCACCACCCCCGCCGACGACACCGCCCGCGCCGCCCGCCTCTTCGCCTCCACCAAGGACCGCGAAGAACACCGCTACGCCGCCGAGATGGTCCGCGACGCCCTCGCCCCCCTCTGCTCCGACCTCCACGTCCCCACCGAACCCGAACTCCTCACCCTCCCCAACCTCCTCCACCTCGCCTCTCCCGTCCACGGCCGCCTGACCGCCGACCGCTCCGTCCTCGACGTCGTCGCCGCCCTCCACCCCACCCCCGCCGTCGCCGGCACCCCCACCGCCACCGCCCTCGACCTCATCCGCGAACTCGAGGGCATGGACCGCGGCCGCTACGCCGGCCCCGTCGGCTGGGTCGACGCCCGCGGCGACGGCGAATGGGGCATCGCCCTGCGCTGCGCCCAGATCGACGGCACCCGCGCCCGCCTGTTCGCCGGCTGCGGCATCGTCGCCGACTCCGACCCCGCCGCCGAACTCGCCGAAGCCCACACCAAGTTCGGCGCCATGCGCCACGCCCTCCAAGGCTGACCCCCCTCAGGTAAAAGCCGGACCCGCCCCAGGTCAGCGCACCCCCGCCGATCTGCGATCATGCACGCACCGGCATTGGCACCGGCACCGGCACCGAGCGGAGGGAACCCAGCACCATGGACGTCGAACGCACCGCGCTACCCGGCATCGGCCTACAGCACACCATGACCACCGGCCGCGGCCGCCGCGTCGGCGTCATCTCCCACCGCACCGGACGCCGCGACCTCGTCGTCTACGACAAGGACGACCCCGACACCTGCACCGCCGCCGTCGCCCTCACCCCCGACGAGGCCAACGCCATCGCCGAACTCCTCGGCACCGGACGCATCATCGAACACCTCGCCGAACTCCACCGCCAGGTCGACGGCCTCGTCACCGAACAACTCCCCATCACCCCCGGCTCCCCCTACGACGGCCGCCCCCTCGCCGACACCCGCGCCCGCACCCGCACCAGCGCCTCCATCGTCGCCGTCGTCCGCGACGGCCACGTCATCGCCAGCCCCCGCCCCGACTTCACCTTCACCGCCGGCGACACCATCGTCGTCGTCGGCACCGACGAGGGCACCGCCGCCGTCGCGCACATCCTCACCGACGGCTGACCCGCATGCACTCCACGCTCCAGCTCATCGAACTCGGCGCGATCATCCTCGCCCTCGGCATGCTCGGCGCGATCTCCGTCCGCTTCTCCATCTCCCCCATCCCCCTCTACCTCATCGCCGGCCTCGCCTTCGGATCAGGCGGCGTCTACCCCCTCACCACCAGCGAGGACTTCGTCGCCACCGGCGCCGAAGTCGGCGTCATCCTGCTGCTGTTCACCCTCGGCCTCGAATACACCGCCGACGAACTCGTCGGCACCCTCCGCACCTCCGCCCCCGTCGGCCTCGCCGACCTCCTCCTCAACGCAACCCCCGGCGTCGCCACCGCCCTCCTCCTCGGCTGGGGACCCGTCGCCGCCGTCGCCCTCGGCGGCATCACCTACGTCACCTCCTCCGGCATCACCGCCAAAGTCATCGGCGACCTCGGCTGGCTCGGCAACCGCGAAACCCCCGCCGTCCTGTCCGTCCTCGTCTTCGAAGACCTCGCGATGGCCGCCTACCTCCCCATCCTCACCGCCCTCCTCGCCGGCGCCGGCCTCACCGGCGGCGCCGCCGCCCTCGCCATCGCCGCCGCCACCATCACCGCCATCCTCTACATCGCCCTCCGCCACGGCACCCTCGTCGAACGCTTCGTCGCCTCCCCCAGCGAAGAAGTCCTCCTCCTCAAAGTCCTCGGCCTCACCCTCCTGGTCGCCGGCATCGCCCAGCACCTCCAGGTCTCCGCCGCCGTCGGCGCCTTCCTCGTCGGCATCGCCCTGTCCGGCCCCCTCGCCCACACCGCCCAGAAACTCCTCGCACCCCTCCGCGACCTCTTCGCCGCCGTCTTCTTCGTCTTCTTCGGCCTCCACACCGACCCCGGCGACCTGCCCCCCGTCCTCGGCATCGCCGCCGCCCTCGCCCTCACCGGAACCGCCACCAAACTCACCACCGGATGGCTCGCCGCACGCCGCGCCGGCGTCGCCACCACCGGACGCCTCCGCGCCGGCGCCGCCCTCGTCCCCCGCGGCGAGTTCAACATCGTCATCGCCGGCCTCGCCGTCACCGCCGGCACCAACCCCCGCCTCGGCCCCCTCGCCGCCGCCTACGTCCTCATCCTCGCCGTCACCGGACCCGTCCTCGCCCGCGCCGCCGAACCCACCGCCCGCGCCCTCCGCGCCCGCCGCACCCGGCACCGCCCCGCGTCCGCCGACGAGGAGGAGATCCCGGCACCGCCCGTCACCACCACCGACACCGACGACGCCGCCTCACCCGCCCGCTGACACCCAACCCGAACACTCCCGGCGCTTAACCACCCGACTCCGACGGCTGGCACACCGGACACCAGAACAGGTTCCGCGACGCCACCTCCACCGTCCGCACCACCGCACCGCACACCAGACACGGCTGCCCCGCCCGCCGGTACACATACACCTCACCGCCATGACCGTCCACCCGCGGCGGCCGCCCCATCGCCTCCGGCGTGTGCTCCGCACGCACCGTGTCGATCCGCCCCGCCCGCACACCCTCCGCCATCAACACCACCAGGTCGTCCCAGATCGCACCCCACCGCTCCGCCGACAACCGCCGCCCCGGCAACCGCGGATCCACCCCCTGCCGGAACAGCACCTCCGCCCGGTAGATGTTCCCCGGACCCGCCACCACCGACTGGTCCATCAACAACACCGCCACCGGCGTCCGCGTCCGCGAGATCCGCCGCCACGCCCGCCCCGGATCACCATCCGCCCGCAGCGGATCGGGCCCCAACCGGTCATGCAGCAACTTCACCGCGTCCGGCTCCAGCAACTCGCACACGTTCGGACCGCGCAGATCCGCGTGATGCGCCTCCCCCGTCAACCGCAACCGCACCACACCCACCGGCTCCGGCGCCGGCAACCCCCCGAACACGTACTTCCCGTAGATCCCCAGATGGACGTGCACCGACCGCTCGTCCGCCAACCGCAGCAGCAGATGCTTCCCGTGCGCGTCCGCCTCCTCCAGCACCTGCCCGTCCACCACCGCCGCACCCTCGGCGAAACGCCCCTGCGGACTCACCGCACCCACGACACGGCCGCCGAACATCCGTTGATGCTCGGCGGCCAGACGATGAACGGTATGTCCCTCAGGCACCCGCCCAGCATAGGACTCTCAGCGGCCCCTCACCCCCGCAACGGCTCCCCCACCTCACGCATGTGACCCAACGCCAACCGGTACGACTCCACCAACCCCGTCTCGGCGAACGGCAACCCCAACACCGCGCAGTGCTCGCGCACCAGCGGCTGCACCCGACGCAGATTGCACCGCGGGACGCTCGGGAACAGATGGTGCTCGATCTGGTAGTTCAACCCGCCCATGAACCAGTCCGTCACCGCACCGCCCCGCACGTTCCGCGACGTCAGCACCTGCCGCCGCAGATGACCCCACCGCGCACCCGGCTCCGGCATCGCCATCCCCTTGTGGTTCGGCGCGAACACACTCCCCAGATGCACCCCGAACAGCGCCTGGTGCAACAGCACCAGCACCACGGCCTTCCCCGGGCTCAGCAACGCGAACACCAACCCCAGATACCCCACCGCGTGCAGGACGAGCAGCCCGCCCTCCACCAGCCGCTCCCGCCGCCCCCGCTCCCGCAGGAACACCGCACTGCCGATCTTCAGGTTGAACCCCTCCAGCGTCAGCAACGGGAAGAACAGCGCCGCCTGATGCCGCGCCACCCACCGCAACGGCCCCCGCTGCCGCGCCGCCTGCTCCCGCGTCCACGCCAGCACGCCCTCCCCCACGTCCGGGTCCTTCCCCACATGGTTCGGGTTCGCGTGATGCCGGTTGTGCTTGTCGCTCCACCACCCGTGCCCCATCCCCAGCAGCAGGTTCCCGAGCAGCAGCCCCAGCACCCGGTTCGCCCGCGCCGACCCCGCGATCTGCCGGTGCCCCGCGTCATGCCCCAGGAACGCCGTCCGCGCCGACACCACCGCCAACGGAACCGCCAGCAGCACCACCCACCACGAACCACCCGCCCACGCCACCGCCGCCCACAACGCCGCCGTCGCGACCAGGTTCAGCCCGATCGCCCGCGCGTAGTAGCCAGGACGCCGCTCCAGCAGCCCGCTCTCCCGAACCCGCCGCGCCAACGGGGTGAAATCGCTGCCGGTCCCCTCCCGACCGGCACGCACGGACGGGGCTTCGAGGATCGCGGGCATGAAGGCTCCAATCGCAGGGACGACGCCCCACCACGGGACGCACCGCAAAGCTACGGAGCGTGCACCCGTCCGGTCGCCACGCTACGGAGCCATCCCTGACCTGGCTCGGAGGTCCCGGTTATGTCACGCCACAGCACCATGGCCTCCCGAACAGGACCCTGCGCCAGAGAACGGACACGCCGCCCCTATAGGGTCATAAGCCATGAGCGAACGCACCCGGTGGATCGACCTGGACGGCGCCGCCAACGCCCGCGACCTCGGCGGCCTCCCCACCGCCACCGGCCGGCCCACACGCTGGGGACGCCTCCTGCGCTCCGACAACCTCCAGGACCTCACCGTCGCCGACGTCCGCGTCCTCCTGGACGACTACGCCCTCAAGAACGTCATCGACCTGCGCACCCACACCGAGATCCACCTGGAGGGACCCGGCCCCCTCACCCGCGTCCCCACCGTCACCATCCACCAGCTCTCGCTGTTCGCCGAGGGCGGCCGCCACACCGACGCCGTCGCCGGCACCCCCACCCGCCCCGGCACCACCGCCCTCCTCCCCTGGCAGAACCGCGACGGCGACGACGACCCCGGACCCGAACACGACCGCTCCATCGGCCACTACCACGGCTACCTCAACGACCGGGCCGACTCCATCGTCGCCGCCCTGCGCGTCATGACCCGCACCGACGGCGCCGCGCTCGTCCACTGCGCCGCCGGCAAGGACCGCACCGGCGTCGTCTGCGCCTTCGCACTGGAGGTCGCCGGGGTGACCCGCGAGGCCGTCATCGCCGACTACACCCTCAGCGGCGAACGCCTCGAACCCACCCTCAGCCGGCTCCGCGCCAGCGACACCTACGCCGCCGACCTGGACTCGCGCCCCGTCGACTCCCACCGCCCCCGCGCCGCGACGATGGCGACGTTCCTCTGCCACATCGACGAGCGCTTCGGCGGCCCGCTCGGCTGGCTGACCTCCCACGGCTGGACGGACGAGGACACCGCCGCCCTACGCGCCCGCCTCCTCGGCTGACCGGTCGCGTTTGCTTTGGCTGAGTGGTGTTGGAGGTTTTTGTGTATGGGGTAGATAAGCACACTGCTCCGGGCCTTTACATTGTAAGTTTCAAGATGAAAGCGTAAGGCCGAGCGACGTCATGCTTCGAAAATCAGGAGGCCAGGAGGGCACGGACGGCGGCGTGCGCCGCCTGGCGCATCCGGCCGTGCAGCGCCGCGTTCACTTCCCGGTCGGTGCGGGCCTCGACGATCCGCAGCCCCTCCCCCACGATCGCCTTCGGCAGGTCCGCCGCGACCTCCAGCCGCCGGTACGGGACGCCGTGCGCCGCCGCGACCGCCTCCAGGTCCACCTGGTGCGGCGTGCCGAAGACCCGCTCGAACGGGCCGCGCAGCCCCGCCTGCGGCAGCAGCGAGAAGATCCCGCCCCCCTGGTTGTTCACCACCACGATCGCCAGGTCGGGACGGCGGTCCTGCGGGCCGACGATCAGCCCGTTCTGGTCGTGCAGGAACGCCAGGTCGCCCAGCAGCGCGTACGAGCGGCCGCTGTGCAGCAGCGCCGCGCCCATCGCCGTCGACACCAGCCCGTCGATGCCGCTCGCGCCCCGGTTCGCCATCACCCGGATCCCCCGGCGCGGACGCATCACCTGGTTCAGGTCCCGGATCGGCATGCTCGCCGCCGTGAACAGCAGCGACCCGCCCGGCAGCGCCGCCACCAGGTCACGTGCCAACCGGGGCTCGCTCACCTCCGGGACGGCGTCCAGCACCCCGTCGACCGCCGCCGCCGCGGCCAGGTCGGCGCCGCGCCACGACTTCAGCCACGCGTCGTCCCCCGACACCACCGGGATCTCCACCTCCGGCGCGACCTGCGTCGCCGACCGGACCGGATCGGGCCAGTGCGCCAGGTCGGGCGCCAGCACGATGTGCTCCTCCGCCCGCCGCAGCAGCGACAGCAGCGGACGCGACAGCCCCGGCTTGCCCAGCGTCACCACCACCTCCGGGCGGTGCCGCTCCACGAACTCCGGCACCCCCAGCAGGAAATGGTGCGAGGAGAGCGCGTGGTCGCCGTAGCGGGCGTTGCCGTTCGGCTCGGCCAGCACCGGCCACCCCGCCATCGACGCCGCCGCCACGTACCGCTTCACGTTGACCGCGCCGTCCCCCACCACCAGCACCCCGCGCCGCGTCGGCGGGACGTGCAGCACCGACCCCGGCGTCGCCGCCCGCACCTTCGTCCACGCGCCCGTCGCGTCGCCGTCCAATGGCTCGCACCACGTCTCGTCCCCGTCGGGGATCAGCGGCTCCCGGAACGCCGCGTTCAGATGCACCGGACCCGGCACCGGCGCCTGCGCCAGCCCCCACGCCCGGCTCACCAGCGACCGCCAGTACGCCACCATCCCCGGACGGTTCTCCGGCACACCGACCTCGGTGCTCCACCGCGCCGCCGTCCCGTACAGCTTCACCTGGTCGATCGTCTGGTTCGCGCCCGTGTCCCGCAGCTCCGGCGGCCGGTCCGCGGTGATCACCAGCAGCGGGACGCCCGACTCGTGCGCCTCGATCACCGCCGGATGGAAGTTCGCCGCCGCCGTCCCCGACGTGCACACCAGCGCCACCGGGCGCCCCGCCCGCTTGGCCATCCCGAGGCCGAGGAACGACGCCGACCGCTCGTCGATCCGCACATGCAGCCGGACCCGCCCCGCCTCCTCGGCGGCGTGCAGCGCCAGCGCCAGCGGGGCCGACCGCGACCCCGGCGCCAGCACCGCGTCGGTCATCCCGCACCGCAGCAGCTCGTCCACCAGGACGGTCGCCAGCGCGGTCGCCGGGTTCACCGCCCCACCCCGATCACCGGCGGCCCGCCCAAATGCTCCTGCGCCGCGACCGCCCGCCGCCGCCACGCCCCGACCTCCTCTGCGCCGGTGACCTCGAACCGCCCCAGCGCCGCCTCGTCCACCCCGGGACGCCGCACGGCGATCTCCCCGGCCACCGGAACCAGCGGATCACCGACCACGTCGCCCTCCAGCAGCGACAGCGTCGCCAGCCCGCACGCGAACCGCAGCTCCGGCAGCGCCGCCGCCAGCGCCACCCCCGCCGCCAGACCGACCGACGTCTCCACCGCGCTCGACACCACCACCGGCAGCCCGCACGCCTCCGCGACCCGCAGCGCCTCCCGCACCCCGCCCAGCGGCTGCGCCTTCAGCACCGCGATGTCCGCCGCGCCCGCCGCCCGCACCTTCAGCGGATCCTCCGCCCGGCGGATCGACTCGTCCGCCGCGATCGGCACGTCCACCCGCCGCCGCACCAGCCCGAGCTCCTCCAGCGTCGCGCACGGCTGCTCGGCGTACTCCAGCTCCCACCGGTCCAGCGCGCGGATCATCCGGACGGCGCGCTCCACGTCCCACCCGCCGTTGGCGTCCACCCGGACCCGGCCGTCCGGCCCCATCGCGTCGCGGACGGCCTCCACCCGCGCCAGGTCCTCACCGTCGGGACGCCCGCGCTCGGCCACCTTCACCTTCGCGGTCCCGCACCCCGACACCTTCGCCATCTCGAACGCCCGCTCCGGACCGACCGCCGGGATCGTCACGTTCACCGGCACCCGGTCGCGCACCGGCGCCGGGAACCCCTCGAACGCCGCCTCGCGCGCCGCGCCCAGCCAGCGGGCGCACTCCGCCGGGCCGTACTCGGCGAACGGCGAGAACTCCCCCCAGCCGGCGGGGCCCTCGACGAGCAGGCCCTCCCGCCGCGTCACACCGCGGAACCGCGTCCGCATCGGGATGGAGTAGACCCGCACCCGCTGCCCCCCTGGCGTCACCTATCGAACCGAACCTAGTAGTACCACGGGAAACGCGACCAATCGGCGTCGCGCTTCTCCAGGAACGAGTCCCGCCCCTCCGCCGCCTCGTCGGTGCCGTAGGCCAGCCGCGTCGCCTCCCCGGCGAACACCTGCTGCCCCACCAGCCCGTCGTCGACGAGGTTGAAGGCGTACTTCAGCATCCGCTGCGCCGTCGGGCTCTTCCCGTTCACCTTCCGCGCCCACTCCAGCGCCGTCGCCTCCAGCTCGGCGTGCGGCACGACCGCGTTCACCATGCCCATCCGGTGCGCGGCCTCCGCGTCGTAGGCGTCGCCCAGGAAGAAGATCTCCCGCGCGAACTTCTGCCCCACCTGCCGCGCCAGGTACGCCGACCCGAACCCGCCGTCGAAGCTCGCCACGTCCGCGTCGGTCTGCTTGAACCGCGCGTGCTCCCGGCTGGCCAGCGTGAGATCGGCCACCACGTGCAGGCTGTGCCCGCCGCCGGCCGCCCACCCCGGCACCACGCAGATCACGACCTTGCCCATGAACCGGATCAGCCGCTGCACCTCCAGGATGTGCAGCCGCCCCGCCCGCGCCGGGTCGATCGTGTCCGAGGTCTCCCCCTCGGCGTACCGGTAGCCGTCCCTGCCGCGGATCCGCTGGTCGCCGCCCGAGCAGAACGCCCACCCGCCGTCCTTGGGCGACGGCCCGTTCCCGGTCAGCAGCACGCACCCGATGTCGCTGGACATCCGCGCGTGGTCCAGCGCCCGGTACAGCTCGTCCACCGTGTGCGGACGGAACGCGTTCCGCACCTCCGGGCGGTCGAACGCCACCCGCACCGTGCCGTGGTCGACGGCCCGGTGATAGGTGATGTCGGTGAACCCGAACCCCTCCACCTCCGTCCAGGCGTCCGCGTCGAACAACTCCGAGACCATGCCGTCCTCTCCTGCCGCCCATACGACCGGGGCCCCATTCAACCGCCCCGCCGACGCGGCCCGACGCGCGCCCCCGGCGCACCCGGCGCACGCCGCCCCATGATTTGAACGCGTTCAGCGTAGTCGTCTACGCTGGCGGGATCATGCAACGCCGCCTGCACGCCGTCCTCCTGCCGCCCGGCCCCGCCCTGCTCCGGGCGCTGGCCGCCGCGCTCGACGGCACCGGCCCCGCGATCTGCCCGATCTCCCCCGGCCTGCCCGCCCCCGCCCTCCAGGCCCTCCTGGACGCCCTCGCCCCGCACGCCGTCCAGACCGAGGACGGCCTCACCCCCCGCGCCGGCGCGGTCCCCGTCGACGACGCCACCGCCGTCCTCATCGCCACCTCCGGCTCCACCGGCACGCCCAAGTTCGTCGAGCTCACCGCCGCCGCCCTGCGCCACTCCGCCGCCGGCACCCTCGCCCGCATCGGTGCCGCCCCCGGCGACCGGTGGCTCTGCTGCGTCCCCACCAGCCACATCTCCGGCGTCCAGGTCCTCGTCCGCTCCCTCGTCGCGGGCACCGACCCCGTCCTGCACCCCCGCTTCGACGCCCACGCCGTCGCCGCCCAGACCGCCACCGCCGCCCGCGACCTCCACATCGCGCTCGTCCCCACCCAGCTCCGCCGCCTCCTGGACGCCGGCGCCGACCTCGCCGCCCTCGGCGCCGTCGTCCTCGGTGGCGCCGCCGCCAGCCCCGGCCTGCTCGCCGAGGCCCGCGCCCGCGGCGGACGCGTTCACCCCAGCTACGGCATGAGCGAGACCTGCGGCGGCTGCGTCTACGACGGCCTCCCCCTCGACGGGATGCGCGCCGCCCTCGACCCGGACGGACGGATCCGCCTCGCCGGCCCCTCCCTGTTCGCCCGCTACCGGCTCCGCCCCGACGCCACCGCCGAGGCCATGGACGGCGACTGGTTCCGCACCCAGGACCTCGGCGCCGTCGAGGACGGACGGCTCCGCGTCCTCGGCCGCGTCGACGACGTGATCAACACCGGCGGCGAGAAGGTCGTCGCCGGAGAGGTCGCCACCGCCCTGTCCCGCCATCCCGCCGTCCACGACGTCGTCGTCGTCGGACGCCCCGACCCCGACTGGGGCGAGCGCGTCACCGCCGTCGTCGTCCCCACGCCCGGCGCGCACCCCGCCCCCGCCCTGCCCGAACTGCGCGCCCTCGTCCGCGAGACGCTGCCCGCCCACGCCGCCCCGCACGAACTGGAACTCGTCGAGGCGATCCCGCTGCTGCCCTCCGGCAAACCCGACCGCGCCCGCCTCCGCGCCTCCGCCACACGCCCCTAGCGCCGCAGGCCGCCAACCCGCCCTCCCGGAGCGCATGACGCGACGGCCGCCGGGGGAAGACGATCACCATGGCGGAACAGCGCGCGGAGCGGCCCGGGGACCACACCGGCGGGACGGAGGGTGAGAGCCTCCTCACCGTCCTGCTCGCGCTCGCCGCCAACCTCGGCATCGCCATCGCCAAGATCGTCGCCGCGCTGGTCACCGGATCGGCGTCGATGGCCGCCGAGGCCGCCCACTCCATCGCCGACACCTTCAACGAGGTCCTGCTGGTGGTCGGGCTGCGGCGCAGCGACCGGCCCGCCGACCGCCGCCACCCCCTCGGCTACGGCAAGGAACGCTACATCTGGACCCTGCTCGTCGCCGTGGCCATCTTCGGAATGGGCGCCCTGTTCGCCTTCTACCAGGGATTCCAGACCCTCGCCCGGCACCACGGGAACGAGGCCGACCCGCTCGTCGGCTACTGCGTCCTCGCCGTCTCCTTCGTCCTGGAGGCGATCTCCTGGCGGCAGGCGCTGCGGCAGGTCCGCGCCGCCGCCCGCACCGAGCGCCTCCCCCTCACCGCCTACATCCGCCGGACGGACGAGCCCACCGCGATCAGCGTCCTGCTGGAGGACTCGGCCGCCCTCATCGGCCTCCTGCTGGCCTTCGCCGGCCTCGGGCTGCACCAGCTCACCGGCTCGGCCGTCTGGGACGGCATCGGCTCCGTCCTCATCGGCGTCCTGCTCTCCGCCGTCGCGCTGGTCCTCGGCCGGATCAACCTCAACCTGCTCATCGGCAGCCAGGCCGACCCGCGCGTCGTCGCCGACGTCCGCGCCCGGCTGGCCGCCGCGCCCGAGGTCGAGTGGGTCGTGGACCTCGTCACGATGACCGTCGGCGCCGACCGCGTCCTCGTCTGCGCCCGCCTGGACTTCCGCGACGCGCTCACCGCCGGGGACGTCGAGCGCGCCTGCGTCCGGATGGCTCGCGAGCTGCGCGAGGCCCACGACGAGATCGACGAGGTCTTTCTCGAACCCGTCCCCCGCGACGACCCTGAGCTGCGCGAACGCGTCATCGCGCGTTATGGTCGGACGTTGCCGCCGGAACAGCTGGAATCCGAGTGATTCGCGTCACGCGAATCCAGCCCGGCGCCTTTACATAGTAAAATAACATCGGACCCGGACGGACGTGTGAGACGCCCCGATCCGGGCACCACGAACGCCTGGACCGTTCCTCCTCGGTCCTCCGGCCGGACGGCCGATCCCGCGCGCCGGGAACAAGAACCCCTCCGCGCGACGTTCCGATAAGTGCGAGCGCAGGCAGCGACACAGAATCCGCGCCGCACCCACACCATCGAAGGGAGGGGGGCGTCCCCATGCCGCGAACCGCCGCAGAGACCCCGCTCACGGAGCCGGCGAGCCCCGCACTCGACGAGCTCCTGAAGCGTGGCCGCGCCCAAGGGCGCCTCTCGCTCGACGAGGTCAGGGGGGCCTTCGAGGCCGCCGGCATCAGCCCGGCCCAGGGCCGCTCGATCCTGCGCGAGCTCTCGGAGTCCGGCATCAGCCTCGCCGGCGAGGGCGACGCCGCGCGCCGCGCGACCGCCACCGCCAACACCGCCAACGGCACGGCGAACGGCACCGCCGACCACGGCGAGGCCGCGCCGACCGCGAAGAAGCGTCCCGCCAGGAAGGCCACCGCCAAGAGCGCCCCCAAGGCCGCCGGGAAGGCGGCCGGGCCCGCGGGCGGGGCCGCCGGTAAGAGCGCCAAGGCCGCGGTTCCCGCCGACTCCGCCGACGAGGAGGAGTTCGAGGTCACCGAGGTCGAGGCCGCCGACACCCCCGTCGACCTGGACGACCAGTCCACCACCATGGGCGACTCCGTCCACACCTACCTGAAGGCGATCGGGCGGCGGCAGCTGCTCACCGCCGAGCAGGAGGTCGACCTCGCCAAGCGCATCGAGGCCGGGCTGTACGCCGAGCACAAGCTGGAGACCGAGGAGCTGAGCCCGCGCGCCCGCGCCGACCTGGAGTGGGTCGCCGCCGACGGGCGCCGCGCCAAGGCCCACATGCTGGAGGCCAACCTCCGCCTCGTGGTGTCGGTCGCCAAGAAGTACTCCGACCGCGGCCTGTCGCTGCTGGACGTCGTCCAGGAGGGCAACCTCGGGCTGATCCGCGCCGTGGAGAAGTTCGACTACTCCAAGGGCTACAAGTTCTCCACCTACGCGATGTGGTGGATCCGGCAGGCGATCCAGCGCGGTTTCGCCGACTCGGCCCGCACGATCCGGCTGCCCGTCCACGTGCTGGAGATGCTGAGCAAGCTCAGCCGCGTCGAGCGCGACATGCACCAGCGCCTCGGCCGCGAGCCCACGCCCGAGGAGCTGGCCGTCGAGCTGGACAAAAGCCCCGAGCAGATCCGCGAGCTGCTGCGCACCAGCCGCCAGCCGATCAGCCTGGACTCCACGATCGGCGAGGACGGCGAGACCCGCATCGGCGACCTCATCGAGGACACCGACAGCCCCGAGGCCGCCGAGCTCGTCGACCGCCAGCTCATGGCCGACCAGCTGCGCCGCACGCTGGACATCCTGTCGCCGCGCGAGGCCAAGATCATGGCGATGCGGTTCGGGCTCTACGACGGGACGCCCCGGACCCTCGACGAGATCGGCAAGGCCCTCGGGCTGACCCGCGAGCGGATCCGCCAGCTGGAGAAGGAGTCGCTGTCCAAGCTGCGGCACCCGAGCAACGCCCGCCCGCTGCTGGACTTCGCGGTCTGACCCGCACGCGCGAACCTCACGCGAGAGCCTGACGCATACGCGAAAGGGGCCCGCCGGAGCACTCCGGCGGGCCCCACGCCGTTCATGGGCCCGGCGCCTCACCCGGAGGTCAGCAGCCCCGGGCGGAGAAGGCCAGGAACTGGGTGAACTCCCGGTCGTCGAAGTTGTCGTCGGACCCCACGACCAGCGTGCACTCCCCCGACGACAGCCGCGGCCCCCACGCCAGCGCCTCCAGGTTCTGCGTCGGCGAGCCGTACCGGCCGAGGTCGGCCACCAGGCGCTTGGCCACCGGACGGTAGCGGGCGCCGGGGAGCGCCTTCCGCGACAGCACGTTCGTCGCGCCCCGCACGTCGAACTCGTACAGCTTGACCTTGTAGTCCACGCCCTGGATCCACGAGCGCTCCAGCGCCAGGTACCGGTGCTCGTCGACCGCGAGGATCTCCGAAACGCCGCTGTCGGCGGCGCCGTCCGGCGGGACGGGCGCGGCCGGGAGGCGGTCGACGGGGTAGGCGTACTGCGCCCGCACCCGGCCCCGGCGGTCCCACACGGTGAGCCGGGTCACGGCGCCGTGCCCGACGGTCGGCGGCTCCCCGTCCTCATAGCGGGGGCCCTCCACCATCGCGGCGACGCCGTGCGGGGTGAACGTCAGACCCTCGAACCCGAAGTTGCGGCGCGGCCCCCGGTTCGTGCCGGTCAGCTTGAGGTTGCCGGGGACCGGCAGTTCCCCCAGGTGCCGGCCGTCCCTGCCCGTCCAGCGGACGGCCAGGTCGGAGATGGGGATGTCCGGGTTGGCCGCGTCCGGGCGGTCACCCTCGTGGCCCCACAGCAGCCGCCCGGTCCGGGGGTCGAGGCGGATCGTCTCGGGGTCCGCCGAATCGGGCTTGCCGTAGCCGGGGTACGGCGTGCCGTCGGGCCGCCGCAGCGTGGTCACCCCGGTCAGCCGCGCGCCGGTGAAGGCGCCGGTGGCGGGGTCGATCTCCAGGCGTCCGGTGTAGAACCGGGCCGGGTCGTAGCGCCACCGGTCGTCGGAGATGAAGTACCAGTTCCCGGTGCGCGGGTCGCGGTCGAAGCCCGACAGGCCCCCGACGGTCGTGCCCTCGAACTTCACCATGTGCGGAAGGCGCTGCTCCCCGAGGAACCGCGTGATCCGCACCCCGCCCGGCCGGGCCGCCGCGGACGCAGCGGACGCGCTAGACGGGGCGGGGGCGGCCACCGATGCCCGCCCGTCCAGGACCGTGGCGGCCGCCGCCACCGCCAGGAGCGCGGCCGCCGTCGCCACACCGCGCCGAACGGTCCTGTTCCAATAAATGTCCAATTCATCACCCTTCGCATGTGATCAACTCCGAGTCATGCTCAGGGTAATGGAGCGTCAATCCGCGCGCCGGAACTCCAGGATCGCCACCCCCATCAGGCCCAGGCCCATCAGCACGACGATGACGACCTCCAGCCAGACCGGCACCACCCAGCCGTTCCACGTCACGCCGGGGTTGAAGGTGCGCTCCAGCGCGGGCGAGGCGTCCAGGTGCCGGAAGACCGCCTGGCGGAGCGGGTCGACCGCGTAGGTGAGCGGGTTGAAGCGGGTGAGGACGCTCAGCCAGGCCGGCAGCCCGTTCAGCGGGTACAGCGCGCCCGAGAGGAACATCATCGGCATCAGCACCATCTGCATGAGGCCGAAGAACGACTGCATGGTCCTGATGCGCGCCGCCATCATGACCCCGAACGCCGTCAGCGCGAACGCGCCGAGGAACATCAGCCCGACCAGCTCCAGGAGCAGCGCCGGGTCGTAGGGGACGCCGGCCAGGCCCGCCAGCAGCACGATCACCGTGCCCTGCACGGTCGCGACGAACGCGCCGCCGACGCACTTGCCGACCACGATCGCGCTCCGGCTGACGGGCGCGACGAGCATCTCGCGCAGGAACCCGAACTCGCGGTCCCACACGATCGACCCGGCGGAGAACATCGCCGTGAACATCACCGACATCGCGCACACGCCGGGGAAGATGAACGTCTTCAGGTCGATGCCGCCGGACGACCCGCTGCCCGCGGCCGTCAGGTTCGCCAGCCCGGTCCCCATGACCAGCAGCCACAGCACCGGCTGGACCAGCCCGCTCACCAGCCGCACCTTGTCGCGCCAGAACCGGATCAGCTCCCGGTGCAGCACGATCCGCACCGCCCGCAGGTCGTGCCGGAGGCTGCGCTCGGGCACCGTGACCCGCACGACCCCGGACGCGGGCGCGGGGGCGCCCGTTCTCGTCGTCGCCATCCTCATCTCCTCATCGCGCGCATCATCACGCGCATGTGGTCGCCGGCCCCGGCCTCGGCGTCGCGGATCGTCGTGCCGGTGAAGCTCATGAACACGTCGTCCAGGGACGGGCGGGCGACGCTGACCGACCTGATCGCGACCTCCAGCTCCGCGAACAGCCGCGGCACGAACGCCTCCCCGGAGACGACCCGGAACGTGACCGCGCCCTCCGACATCACCGCCTCCAGCCCGAACCGGTCGCCGATCTCCGCGATCGCGGCCCTGTCGTCGGCGGTCTGGATGCGCACCCGGTCCTCGCCGACACCGGCCTTGAGCGCCTCGGGGGTGTCCAGCGCGACGATCCGCCCGGAGTCCATGATCGCGATCCGGTCGCAGTACTCGGCCTCGTCCATGTAGTGGGTGGTCATAAAGATCGTGATCTCCTCGGCCTCCCTGAGCTGCCGGATGTACTCCCAGATCGACGCGCGGGTCTGCGGGTCGAGGCCGACGGTCGGCTCGTCCAGGAACAGCACGCGCGGCGAGTGCAGCAGGCCCCGCGCGATCTCCAGCCGCCGCTTCATGCCGCCGGAGTATGTCTGCACCCGGTCGCGGCGGCGGTCCCACAGCCCGACCATCTCCAGGACCTGCCCGATCCGGTCGGCCGTGACCGACCTCGGCACCCCGTACAGCTCGGCGTGGAAGCGCAGGTTCTGCTCGCCGGACAGGTAGCCGTCGAGCGTCGTGTCCTGGAAGACGAGCCCGATGTTGCGGCGGACGGTGTCGCGGTCGGCCACCACGTCGTGCCCGGCGACCCGCGCGGTGCCGCCCGAGGGGCGCAGCAGCGTGCAGAGCATGTTGATCGTGGTGGATTTGCCCGCGCCGTTCGGGCCGAGGAAGCCGAACACCTCCCCCGGCCGGACGGAGAACTCGATCCCCCGCACGGCCTCCACCTCGCCGAACCTCTTCGTCAGGCCGTCGACCTCGACGGCGTCTCCCCCGTCCGGCATGAGCCCTCCCCGGCGGTATTCGACTTTGGATATACCAACGGTAGGATGGCCCTATCTCTCAGGTCAAGAGAAATTAGAGTTACCAAGGGAGTACCGTGCAGGATCAGCCCGACCCGCTGCGCGAATCGCCGTCCTACCTGCTGTACGAACTCGTCAGGCTCGTCCGGCGGACCGGCGCCGAGATGTTCCCCGGCGACCGCGTCCGGCTGCCGCACCTGATGGTGCTGGACTGCGTGGCGCGCCACGGGCCGCTGTCCCAGCGCGAGGCCAGCGAACGCCTGCGGATCGACGCCGGCGACATGGTCGGCCTCGTCGACGCGCTCGAGGCCGCCGGGTACGTGGAGCGGCGCCGCGACCCCGGCGACCGCCGCCGCTACGCCCTCGACGTCACCGAGGACGGACGGCTGTTCCTCGGCGCCAGCCACGAGCGGCGCTCCCGCCTCAACGACCACCTTTTCGCCCCGCTCACGGGCGCGGAACTGGAGCGTTTCAAGGAGCTGATGGTGCGCGTCCTCGCCCACCACGACACCCGCTTCGGCGACCCGTCCGCGGCGGGCGCGCCCGGACGCGACGGCGCCGCGGAAGCCGCGCCACCGCCGCCGCGCGAACCCCACCCGAGGCCGTGACGCACCCGCCCGGGCGGGCGGCCGGATCCGGCCGCGTTCCACCAGCTCACAGCCCACGCGAACGGAACCGCCGACCCGCCCGGCGGTGCCTTGACGATCTCGTGTCAAGCGTTGTCGACCGCTGTCATGGCCCTTTCGCGCGCCGCCCGCGCGGACCCCGAACGGATTCGCGGCGCCCCGGCGATCTCGCGGACGGATGCGGCCCCGCCCCCGCACGCCCGGGATCGGCCGGTTCCCGCCGCCCCTAACCTCGGTACATGCCCGACCTTGCTTACTACGCCTCCCTGCCGCGCTCCCGCGGCGCAGCGGCGGCCCTGCTCCTGGACGACCTGGGGCGCGTCCTGCTGGTCAAGCCCACCTACAAGGAGGGCTGGTTCCTGCCCGGCGGGGTCATCGAGGCCGACGAGTCCCCGCTGTCGGCCTGCGTCCGCGAGTGCGAGGAGGAACTCGGCTTCGTCCCCCGCCTGGACGGGCTCGTCTGCGTCGACTGGGGCTCCCCCCGCGACGGCATCGACTCCGTCAACGTCTTCGTCTTCGCCGGCACCGTCACCGGCGAAGAGGTCGCGGCGATCCGGCTGCCCCCCGACGAGCTGTCCGACCACGTCCTGGCCGCGCCGGAGAAGATCCCCGAGCTGGCGCCCCCGCACGTCGCCCGCCGGATGGACCCCAGCCTGCGGGCCCTGGCCGAAGGCCGCGCCGTCTACCTGGAGGACGGCCGCGAGCAGCAGTTCGGCACCGCGACCTGACCCCCTCGGGGCCGGCCGGCCCGACCGGCGCCCGGCTCAGACGGGCGCCGCGTCGTGCATGCCCCGGGCCCGCTCGGGCTCGGCGACGCGGGCGCAGTGGGCCGAGCAGAACCAGTGCCGGCCCACATCCACCCCGTGGCCGAGCACGCGGCACCCGCAGTGCTCGCAGATCGGCGCCATTCTGGTGATCGCGCACTCGAACGAGTCGAAGGTGTGGACGCTGCCCTGCGCGTGCACCTCGAACGACAACGCGTAGTCGTTCCCGCAGACCTCGCAGACCGCCATCGCGCCTCGTCTCCTCTCCCCCGCCACGTCGCGGTGACTGTCTACCCAGGTCACAGCGCCGCTACTCGGGGACCGACGGCTACCCCGGGCCCGGCGGCTACCCGCGGCCGCGGACGGCGGGCGCCTGGCGCACCGTCCGCCCGCCCCGCCGGCGCGCGGCCCCGCCGGGGACGCCCGGCCGGTCGGCGGGCTCCGGCCACCGCGGCGAGCGCCCCGACGAGCACAGCACCGACTCCCACGGGTCCCCCGCCGCCAGCGGCAGGTGCGGCACGCCCCAGTGCCACGCCGACACCAGCAGGTCGGGATCGCGCGGACGGTAGTCGGTGCCGGACGCGCGCGCCATGTCCCACGCGTGCAGGTGCCACTCCACGCACGCCGCGCCCGCGTGGTCGCCGACCGTGTACTTGGTGCCCCGGTAGATCAGGTGCGTCCGGTCCCAGGTGTCGGGCGTCAGGTCGGCGTAGGCGCCCGCCGACACCCCGAACGCCATGATCCGCTCCGGCCCCGGCTCGGCCGGGAGCACGGCCAGCTCCGCCGCGTTCTGCCGCGCCTGCTGGCGGATCAGCACTGCGGACGCCGCCTCCTGCGCGAACAGCTTCGCGAGCCGGCTGTCGGGAGCGTCCTGGAGGTACTCCAGGAAGTTCTCCGCCACGCACCGCAGGTGCCCGGCGAGGTCGATCAGCCGCCAGTCGGCGCACGGCGTCGGCACGTCCCAGTCGACGACCCCGTCCGCCAGCGCGAGGATCGCGCGCACCCCGTCCTGGTAGGACTCCAGTACGCGGTGCCGGTCCGGCGGCGTGCGCTCCACGTGACTTCCCCCCGCGTCCAGAGCACCGTGCGCGTGCCCTCCCCGGTGCCCTCCGCGCCGCGGCCTCCCCCGCACCCCGCCGCCGTCCCCGCGACGCCTCGATGCGGACCGCCCCGGCGTTCCCCGAGAGGGCAGACTCTCAGAGTTCGGTGGCCGGTGCCACCCGGTGATGCTGTGTCGTCCCACGTCCGGGGACATCCCGCCCGGATCCCCGCCGGGCGGGTGACGCCCGCCGCGCGCGGCGCGGCGGGCCCGCTCACACGGCCGCCGGCCGCGTCCGGAAGCTCAGCCGGTGCGCCTCGCGCGCGGTGCGCAGCCGGTCGACCTCGTCGGTCCACGGCCGGACGGCCGGCCGCGCCTTCGCCTTGCGGTAGGCGATCTCGGCCGCCCGGCGGGTCGTCGCGTCCTGCGCGGGCGTCGAGTACACCTTCGGGCCCATCGCGACGCGCTCGGCGGCCTCGGCGGCGGCGAGCGCGGCGGTCAGCGCCTTGTCGAAGGCGACCACCAGCTCCCGCACCTCGGGCGCGGCCGCGTTCGCGCCCTGCGCCTCCCGCAGCGCCCGCTCCGCCTCCGTCGCCGCCGCGAGCCGCGCCCGGTAGTCGGCGGCCAGCCGCTGGTCGGCCTCGTACGGCTCCGCGACGTCCTTGCTCACCCGGCGGCCCAGCGGCATGGTGGTTCTCCTTCAAGCTCGCGATCTACTCGTCCGATCCAGGCAAGCGTACGCGGGCTCCCCGGCGTGTTGTGCCGGGGCACACCCGGGCGACGCCCTTTACGTAGTAAGGTCCAGGGTCATGGTCCGGCAACCGAGCATCAACGCACAGAACCGCGCCCCGCTGTCCACCGAGCGGATCATCGACGCCGCGCTGCGCATCGTCGACGGCCAGGGCCTCTCCCGGCTCACCATGCGCCGCCTCGGCGACGCGCTGGAGGTCGAGGCGATGGCGATCTACCACCACCTCCCCCGGGGCAAGGAGCAGCTCCTGGACGGCCTCGTCGCGCACGTGGCCGCCGCCCCCGCCGCGCCGGGCGAGGCCAGCGGCGCCTGGCGGGACGACCTGCGCGGCTGGGCCCGCGACTACCGGACCCGGCTGCTCGCGCACGCGGGCGTCCTCCCCCTCGTCGTCACCCGCCGCAACCCCGCCGCGCTGACCGAGACCGTCGTGTCGCTGCGGGAGGTGATGCGGCGCGGCGCCGTCCCCGAGGACGCGGCGGCCGTCGCCGCGCACGCCCTGCTCGGCTACGTGATCGGCCACGCCGCCCTGGAGGTGCGCGGCACCGCCGAGGACGGCGCCGACCGCGCGGTCGACTGGAACGCCCGCTTCGACGCCGGCCTCGACCTACTCCTCACCGGCGCCGGCTGAACCAGGGGATGTCCCCAGCGACCTCAGCCGTCACGCGAAGCGATTCCGCGCCCGCCAAGGCGCGGTCACGGCCGTGGGCCGCCAGGCGAGCGGCCGTGGGCCGGGACTTCATGAACTCAGTCCTCGACGACGAGGATCTCCAGGTGGCGCGGTCCGTGCACGCCCTCCACCCGCGTCATCCCGATGTCGTGGGTCGTGGACGTCCCGCTGATCCACGTCAGCGGGCGGGACGGGTCGAGCCGCTCAAGTACCTCTGGGATCGTTCCCACGATCTGGTCGGCGTGGACCACGCACAGGTGGTACCCGGGGACGAGGGTGAGCGCGCGCCGGCCCTGGGCGCGGCCGCCGTCCAGCACGACCGTGCCGGTCCGCGCGACCGCCGCCGCGCAGCCGGTGACGACGCCGTCGCACGCCGCGAGCGTCTCGGTGTCGAGCGCCGGGGAGTCGGCCAGCGCGCGCACGCCGTCCAGGTCGGCCAGCCAGCCGTAGGGCAGGTCGGCCGGGACGGCGATCTGCGCGGCCTCCCGGCCCCACAGCGCGGCGGCCACCGCCGTCGCCAGCTCGTCCGCGCTGACGTGCCGCACCGCCGCCCGCCGGTCGGCGACCCGCTCGGTGAACAGCGCGAGGACGTCCGCCCTGGTCTCCGCCTCCGCCTCGGGCAGCCGCCGGGCGTACCCGCGCGGCACCGGCGGGCGGGTGCCCCGCGCCCCGCCGAGCGCCTCCCGGACGCGCCGCAGGATCTCCGCGCGCGACCCGGCCCCCGTCTCCCCGCTCATCGACCCGCCTCCCCCGTCACGACCCCCCCTCCGGCACAGGTCTCACTCCCCGTTCACGGCGCCCTCCGCCGCCACCAGGCGCGGAAGCTCTCCGCCGGCGGCGCGGGCAGGTCGCGGGCCTCGGTCCACTTGCCGAGCAGCCCCGGCAGCCGCCGGATCCGCCCGCCGCGCGACAGCAGCCGCGCCCACCGGGTGCCGCGCCGCAGCGCCGCCTCGTAGCGCCGCGCGTCGCCCATCGTCCACGCCAGGCCGCGCATCATCAGCAGCTCCGGCGTCGGGACGGGACGGCGGCGCCGCGACTCCACCACCTTCCCGCGCAGATGCACCAGCACGTCCGGGATGTCGATCTTCACCGGGCACACGTCCGCGCACGCGCCGCAGAGCGTGGACGCGTACGGCAGCGACGCGGCGGCGGCGCTCTCCACCCCGCGCAGCTGCGGGGTGAGGATCGCGCCGATCGGGCCCGGGTAGACCGGCCCGTAGGCGTGGCCGCCGGTGCGCTCGTAGACCGGGCAGACGTTGAGGCAGGCCGAGCAGCGGACGCAGCGCAGCGCCGCCCGCCCGACCTCGTCGGCCAGCGCCTTCGTCCGCCCGTTGTCGAGCAGGACGAGGTGGAACGCGCGCGGCCCGTCACCGGGCGTCACCCCCGTCCAGGACGAGACGTACGGGGTCATCGCCTCCCCCGCCGCCGAGCGCGGGAGCAGCTGGAGGAGGACCTCCAGGTCGCCCCAGGCCGGGACGACCTTCTCGATCCCGGCGAGCGTGATCAGCGTGTCGGGGAGCGTGAGGCACATCCGGCCGTTGCCCTCCGACTCCAGCAGCACCGCCGTGCCCGTCTCGGCGACCAGGAAGTTCGCGCCGGTGATCGCGACCCGGGCGGTGAGGAACTCCTCGCGCAGGTGCGCACGGGCGGCGGCGACGAGCGCGGCGGGCTCGTCCGGCAGGTCCGGCGGGGCGCCCGGCAGCTCCCGCAGGAACAGCTCGCGGACCTGCGCGCCGTCGCGGTGCGCGGCCGGGGACAGCAGGTGGGACGGCTCGTCCCCGCCGAGCTGGACGACGAGGTCGGCGAGCGCCGTCTCGCGCGCGGTGATCCCCGCCCGCGCGAGCCCGTCGTCCAGGCCGATCTCGCGGGCGACCAGCGAGCGGGCCTTCACGACCTCGGTCGCGCCCGCCGCCCGCACCAGCGCGAGCACGATCCGGCGGGCCTCCGCCGCGTCCGCCGCCCAGTGGACGGTGCCGCCCGCCTCGGTGACGGCGCGCTCCAGCTCCTCCAGGTGCGCGTCGAGGTTCAGCAGCGCGTCGTCCCTGATCGCGCGGCCCGCCTCGCGCAGCTCCTCCCAGTCGGCGGGCTCGGGCGAGGCGCCCGTCCGCTCGCGCAGCGACGCGGTCGCGCCGCGCAGGTTGCGGCGCAGCCGGGTATCGGCGAGCGCGGCGCGGGCGGCGGCGGCGAACTTCGGCATCGGCAGCGGGACGGGCTCGCGCCCCGGCGGGCGCGCGCCGGGACGCGCGTCACCGGTCGTCCCGGAGGAGGGCGCCGGCCCCGGGGAGGAGGCCGTCACGCCGGCCCCGTCTCGGCCAGGATCTCGGCGAGGTGCATGACCCTGACGCCGCCGCGCAGCCGCGACAGCGCGCCCCCGATGTGCGCGAGGCAGGAGTTGTCGGCCGCGCACACCACGTCCGCCCCGGTGTCACGGACGTGCCGCACCTTGTCGGCGACCATCGCCACCGACACGTCGGAGTTCTTCATCGCGAACGCGCCGCCGAACCCGCAGCACTCCTCCGCCGCCGGCAGCTCGACCAGCTCCAGGCCCTTCACCGCGCGCAGCAGCCGCAGCGGGCGGTCGGCGACGCCGAGCGTCCGCAGGGACTGGCAGGTCGGGTGGTAGGTGACGCGGTGCGGGAAGTAGGCGCCGACGTCGGTGACGCCCAGCACGTCCACCAGGAACTCGGTCAGCTCGTAGACGGCGAGGCCCTCGGCGTCACGGGCCAGGCCGGGGTCGCGGGCCGTCCGCGCGATCCGCGGGTAGGCGTCGCGGACGGCGGCGGCGCACGACGCGGACGCCGTCACCACCACCTCGCGGCCCTCGAACGCGCCGGTGAACCCGCGCGCGAGCGCGGCGGCCTCGCGGTGGTAGCCGGTCGTCCAGTGCACCTGGCCACAACAAGTCTGTGCGGGCGGGTAGGCGACCTCGTGCCCGAGCCGTTCCAGCAGGGACGTCACCGCCCTGCCCGTCGCGGGGAACATCGCGTCGTCGAAGCACGCGACGAAAAGCGCGACGCGCATCCCGGCCACCCCCAGTCGCCGTGCGGAAACCCCTGCCCCCGTGGGCCATCGTAGGGGTCCCGGAGGCTGCGTCCGGTGGAAACGATCGCACCCGGGGCCGTCCGCCACGGGGAAAGCACCGCTTGGGAACGTTTGCCTATCCGACGGCGTGTCGTTCTTCATCCGTTATCGAGCCCGGGGGACGCTATGCCTGGCACCTCGGGGTGAGTCGGGTCACATCCCTCCGGTACCTCGGTACCAAAGGACAATCGTCCCAACGGGCTATGGCCGGTGGGGACGAACCGTTCCACACTGGGGTGCGTCAATAAGGAAAAGCACCACAACCGACGAGTAGTTGAGACCGGAGGCACGCCGATGTGCCCGCACCAGCCGCCCTGTCCCTCCCACGAAGCGCCCGACCGCGACGCCGCGCGAACGCTGGCCGCCCATCCCGAGCAGGGATGGAGCCTGCTGTGCAACGGCGTCGTGCTCTTCGAGGACACCGGTGAGCTGCTGCCCGACGGGGGGATCATCGCACCGCACCGGCCGACGGACCTTCAGGCTCCGTCCGCCGCCTGACCAGTCTCCACGGGGGACTAGTTCGAACGGGTGATCATCCGCGGGGGCACGCACACCTGCCCAAGGCCTCTGGGCCCGCACCGGGCCCAGAGCGCCTAACTCCCGGCCGTCCCTGCCATCGTCGCAGGACGCGCCGCCCAGCGGCGAAGCCATGGCTCCACCGCCCCGGCGACGGACGCCGGGTCCCGGTTCAGGTCGTGCCGCTCCCCCGCCAGCACCACCACATCAGCGGCGTCCGCCGCGTCCGGGACGCCGAAGGGGTCGCGGTCGCCGTTGACGACCAGCACCGGCACGCCCGCGCCCCGGAGTTCGTCCACGCGCGTCTTCTCGGGCTTGCCCGGCGGATGCAGCGGGAACGCCAGCGCGACCACGCCCGCGGCGCGGGCGTCCCGCGCCGTCCGGCACGCGACCCGGGCGCCGTTGCTCCGTCCGCCTTGCACATACGGGACGTCGCCGAACCGCTCGCGCAGCCGCCGGACGACCTCCAGCCACGCCTCGTCCTGCTTGGCGGGCGGGCCGGGGGCCCGGCGACCTGCGAGCCGGAACGGCTGCGTCACCCCCGCGACGGCGCCGCCCAGCCCGAGCGCCACGTCGCGGACGGCCGCCAGGTCGACCGCGTCCACTCCCCCGTTCGACCCGTGGGTCAACGCGAGCAGGAAAGCGGGGCGGGCCGGCCCGTCCAGCCGCACTTCGGCCGGGCCGTGCGGGGTCACGATGTCCATTGGGGTCACCGTAACCCCCGCCCTCCCCGGCCTTTCGGGCGGGGGGACGTCTACCCCTCGGGGGCGCCCATGGCGAGGCGGAGGCGCTCGGCGAAGCTCTCGTGGAGCAGCGGGCCCCACGGGTAGTCGCTGGGCACGTCGACGGCCCGGCCCAGCACCTCGTGGGTCTCGCCGGGGCGCCGCTCCCGCGGGTCGTCGGCGTACCGGACGGCGAGCAGCGCGTACATGTGGTCGAGGGCGCCGAACGCCTCGCCGGCGAGCGCGGGCAGCGTCCCGTCGGTGACCGACTGCTCGACGACCGGCTCCCACCACAGGTCGGCGGGGTCGGCGTCCTCCTCGTCGGCGCCGAAGTCGCGGCGGAGCCGGGCCCGCACCTGCCCGGCGACGCCCGGGTCGGACAGGCCGCGCCGCCACACCTCGCCGGCCTCGGCGCCGCGTCCCCGCAGCGGCAGGGTGCGCGCGAGCAGCTCGGTCGCCAGCGGGCCGACCTCGGGGTCGGCGGGCGCGGACGGGTCGCCGAGGGACGCGGCGAACGCGGCGATGGCCTGGTCGAGGTAGGCGATGCCGAGCAGCGTCGCGAGCCGAGCGTAGGCGTAGGGGGCGCCGGCGCGGTCGATCAGCCTGAGCCCGGCGGTCAGGACGCGCTGCGCCGCGGCGGGCTCGCCGCGTTCCAGCAGGCGCTGCGCGAGGTCGTGCGCGGCGGGCGGCGCGTACTCGGGGTCGCCGGTCGCGACGACCGCCTCCCAGTGCCCGCGCGCGGCCTCGGCGTCGCCCTCGTCGTCGGCGATCCTGGCGAGCGCGAGATGCGCCGGGGGCAGGTAGGCGGGGTTGCCGAAGTCGACGACGGCCTGCCACGCCGGAGCAGCGCCGCCGGGCTCCCCGGCCCGCTCGTGGGTGAGGGCCAGGTGGTAGGCGGCGCGCGGCCCGTACTCGGGGTCGCCGGTGGCGATCGCGGCCCGGTCGGCGTCGCGCGCGCGGGCCACCTCGCCCGCGTCGTCCAGGACGACCGCGAGGCCGAGCGCCGCCCGCGCCCGGTAGGGGGTGTCGCCCAGCGCGAGCACCCGCTCGAACAGCAGGGCGGCCCGGTCCGCGGAGCCGCCCTCGGCGAGCGTCCGGGCCTCCTCGCACAACCTGGCCGGATCGTCGGTTGCGGACGCCGGGTCCGCGGGCTCGGTCATCGCTCTTCTGCCCTCTGGGGGTTCGGGGACCCGCCCAGCCTAGCGATCCCGCTCCGCCCGCGTCCCGCCCCGACACTCCCTCGCGGGCACTCCCTCGCGCGTCCGGACCCGGCCGCGGTTCCGGGGGCCCGGGGCCCGGGCCGGTCGACGCCCGGGCCCCCGGCGGGATCAGTCCTCGAACGCCTCCGGCGGCGGGCAGGAGCACACGAGGTTGCGGTCGCCGTACGCCTGGTCGATGCGGCGGACGGGCGGCCAGTACTTCGCCTCGCGCAGGGAGGGCAGCGGGTAGGCGGCCTCCTCCCGGCTGTAGGCGTGCTTCCAGTCGTCGGTGACCAGGTGGTCGGCCGTGTGCGGGGCGTTCTTGAGGGGGTTGTCCTCGCGGTCGTAGCCGCCCTCGGCGACCCGCTGGATCTCCCGCCGGATCTCGATCATCGCGTCGCAGAACCGGTCGAGCTCGGCGAGGTCCTCGGACTCGGTCGGCTCGATCATCAGCGTGCCCGCGACGGGGAAGGAGAGCGTCGGGGCGTGCAGGCCGTAGTCGATGAGCCGCTTGGCGACGTCCTCGGCGGTGATCCCGGTCTCCTTGGTGATCTTGCGGAGGTCCGCGATGCACTCGTGGGCGACCAGGCCGTTGCGGCCGGTGTAGAGGATCGGGTAGTGCGGGGCGAGGCGCGCGGCGACGTAGTTGGCGCCGATGATGGCGCCCTCGGTGGCGGCGCGCAGGCCGTCCGGGCCCATCATCGCGATATAGGCCCAGGAGATCGGCAGGATGCCCGCCGAGCCCCACGGCGCCGCGGAGATCGGGCCGACGCCCGTGCCCGGGCCCGCCTCCTCGCGGAGCGGGTGGTTGGGCAGGAACGGGGCGAGGTGCTCGCGGACGCCGATCGGCCCGACGCCGGGCCCGCCGCCGCCGTGCGGGATGCAGAACGTCTTGTGCAGGTTGAGGTGCGAGACGTCCGAACCGAACTCGCCGGGACGGGCGAGGCCGACGAGCGCGTTGAGGTTGGCGCCGTCGACGTAGACCTGCCCGCCGGCCTCGTGCACGGCCGCGCAGACGTCGGTGATCGTCTCCTCGAACACGCCGTGCGTGGACGGGTAGGTCACCATGATCGCCGAGAGCCGGTCGCCGTGCTGGGCGATCCGTGCGCGCAGGTCGTCCAGGTCGATGTTGCCGCCCTCGTCGCACTTCACGACGACGACGCGCATCCCGGCCATGACGGCGCTCGCGGCGTTCGTGCCGTGCGCCGAGGACGGGATGAGGCAGACGTCGCGGTGCGCCTCGCCGCGCGCGACGTGGTAGCCGCGGATGGCGAGGAGCCCGGCCAGCTCGCCCTGGGACCCGGCGTTCGGCTGGAGCGACACCCGCGCGTAGCCGGTGATCTCGGCGAGGAAGCCCTCCAGTTCGCCGATCAGCTCCAGGTAGCCGCGCGCCTGCTCGACGGGCGCGAACGGGTGGATGTTCGCGAACTCCGGCCAGGTGACCGGCTCCATCTCGGTCGTGGCGTTCAGCTTCATCGTGCAGGAGCCGAGCGGGATCATCGAGCGGTCGAGCGCGATGTCCTTGTCCTGGAGCCGGCGCAGGTAGCGCAGCATGGCGGTCTCGGAGTGGTGCGCGTGGAACACCGGGTGGGTGAGGTAGGGGCTCTCGCGGCGCAGCGCGTCCGGGATCGCGTCGCCGCCGGCCTCGGCCCCGGCCGGGACGCCGAACGCCTCCAGGACGGCGGTGACGTGCTCGGGCAGCGTCGTCTCGTCGCAGGCGACCGCGACGTGGTCGGTTCCGGACGGGCGCAGGTTGATCCCGCGCTCGCGGGCGGCGGCGACGACCTCGGCGGCGCGTCCGGGGACGCGGGCGAGGACGGTGTCGAAGAACGCGCCGTGCACGACCTCGACGCCGCCGCCGCGCAGCCCGGCGGCGATCTCGGCGGCGCGCCGGTGGGCGCGCTGGGCGATCGCGGCGAGGCCCTCGGGCCCGTGGTAGACCGCGTACATGCCCGCCATGACGGCGAGGAGCACCTGCGCGGTGCAGATGTTGCTGGTGGCCTTCTCGCGGCGGATGTGCTGCTCGCGGGTCTGGAGCGCGAGGCGGTAGGCGGGGGCGCCGGCGGCGTCGACGGACACGCCGACGAGCCGTCCGGGGAGCTGCCGCTGGATGCCCTCGGCGACGGCCATGTAGCCGGCGTGCGGCCCGCCGAACCCGTAGGGGACGCCGAACCGCTGCGCGGAGCCGACCGCGATGTCGGCGCCGGACTCGCCGGGCGGGCGCAGCAGCGTCAGCGCCAGCAGGTCGGCGGCGACGACGACCTTGGCGCCCCGCTCGCGGGCCTGCGCGGCGACCGGCTCCAGGTCGCGGACGGCGCCGGACGCGCCCGGGTACTGGAGCAGCACGCCGAAGAAGTCGCCCTCGGGCAGCCCGCCGGACAGGTCGGCGGTCACCACCTCGATACCGAGCGGGACCGCGCGGGTGCGGACGATCTCGATCGTCTGCGGGAGCACGTCGGCGTCCACGAGGAACGTTCCCGGCTCCTTGCGGCGCGACACCCGGTGCGCGAGCGCCATGGCCTCGGCGGCGGCGGTGCCCTCGTCCAGCATGGAGGCGTTGGCCACGGGCAGCCCGGTCAGGTCGCTGACGACCGTCTGGAAGTTGAGGAGGGCCTCCAGCCGGCCCTGGGAGATCTCCGGCTGGTACGGGGTGTAGGCGGTGTACCAGCCCGGGTTCTCCATGACGTTCCGCAGGATCACGCCCGGGGTGACCGTCCCGTGGTAGCCGAGCCCGATCATGGACGTGAGGACGGTGTTGCGGGAGGCCAGCTCCCGCAGCCGGGCCAGCGCGGCGGGCTCGCTCAGCGCGGGCGGGAGGTCCAGGGGACGGGTGGTGCGGATCGCGGCCGGGACCGCGTCGTCGACGAGCGCCTCGGCGCCGGAGTAGCCGATCACGGCCAGCATCCGGGCCTGCTCGTCGGGGGACGGGCCGACGTGCCGGTCGGCGAACGAGGTCCGGGGATGCTGCGGCGAGGCCACCGGGGCGAAGTACTGGGCTGTCATGGGGAGAGCCTCCTGGCTGCTGCGGTCGCTCAGGGCCACCGCCGGCACGGGCCGGCGGCCGGTCTCCCCCTCTGTCATCGGCACCTGAGAGCTTCCCCCGCGAGGCGGGATTTCCCCTTCGGTGAGCCGTCCTTCCCCCGGAGGGGAGATCGACGCCTGCTTTCCAGAGGTGCCTCGCCCAGGCGGTCCTTTTGCCTGAGAGGTTCCGGGGAGGTTGCCCCTTCGGCGCCCCGCACCGGCTTGCGCGAGGACTCTCCCGCCCAGGGTCGACGGCATGTCTGGGCAAACCCTACCCGTCGATCGTCGAGCGGGGCTTGGGCCGGCCTCGTGATCCTCTCCGGGAGACCCCGGTGACCTGGGCGGCGGCGGGCATACCCCCCAGTACGATGAGAGCGGCCCGCGCGGGCCGCAAGAGCAGGCGGAACTCCGACCGGGACGGGACGGACGGCACGCGGAAGGGCGGCGGTCACGGGTGGACGCGCACGCGGCCTCCTTCCGGCGGCCTCCGTTCGACGGGGCGCCGCCGGTTCTGGGACGCTGATCACGATGACGGATGGCCAGTGCGGCGGCACGGTGTGACACGGCGGCACGGTGTGACACGCGGGCACGGGGCGGCGCGGCCGCCCGGCGTGCCCCCGGCCCGCGCCGAGACGGCGCCTCCGGGACCGGACACGGCGGCCCCGAGGCGCGGCACGGCCGTGCCCGTGGACGATCCGCCGCGTCCCCACCGGGTCCGCCGCCCGGCCGACGCGATCCGGTTCGCGGCCTCGTGCGTGCTGCTCGCGGCGGTCATGCTGCTGGTGTCCTTCGCGCAGCAGACGACGCACGGGTTGCAGACCGACATCGCCGAGGGCACCGCGCACGCGCCCCGGCTGCTGCTGTCGCTGGCGACGCTGGCCTCCAGCTTCGGGGTGCTGGCCGTCCCGGTGGCGTTCGCGGTCGAGCGGGTGGTCCGCAAGGACGGGACGCGCGTCGCGATCGCGCTGCTGGCGGCCGTGATCGCGTTCCTGCTCACGATCGGGCTGGACGACCTCGTGGTGCCCTCGGCGCCCGGCGGCGTGCTGGACTCGCTGATCTGGGGCGGCACCGGGACCGCGCCGGTGCACACCGACATCGCGCCGGTGATCGCGTTCGTGAGCGCGGTGGGGATGGCGGGCCGGGCCCGCTGGCAGGCCGCGACCTGGACGATGATCGGCTTGGCCGCGCTGACCGGGCTCACCGCGTCCTACGCCTCCGTGGCGGCGCTGGCGGCGACGTACCTGCTGGGGCGGGCGATCGGGCACGGCACCCTCTACGCGGTCGGGACGCCCAACCCCCGCCCGCCCGGGACGGCGGTGGTCGCGGCGCTGGAGCGGCTCGGGTTCCGCCCCGAGCGCGCCGCGCACCTCGACGACGCGGCGGACGACGGGACCGGGGAGACCCGCCGGTACGGGGTCGCGCTGGCGCCGGACGAGGACGAGGACGCCGCCCGCGTCCCCGCGCGGCGCGGCGAGTGGAACCTGGAAGTGCGGGTGCTGGACCGCGACCAGCAGACCGCCGGGGTCCTGTACCGGGTGTGGCGGCTGCTGCGGCTGCGCGGCGCGACGACGGGCCGGGCGCTGCGGTCGCTGCGCCGGTCGCTGGAGCAGGAGTCGCTGATGGCCTACGCCGTGGACGCGGCGGGCGCCCGGACGCCGCGGCTGGTGGGCACCTCGGAGGTCGGCACGGAGGCGGCGCTGCTCGCCTACGAGCACGTGCCGGGGCGGCGGCTCGGCGACGTCCCGGGCGAGGAGGTCACCGACGAGCTGCTGACGGACGTGTGGCGCCAGTTCCGGCGGTTGCAGGCGGGGCGGCTCGCGCACCGGCGGCTGGAGGGCGGCGCCTTCCTGGTCGGCGACGACGGCCGCGCCTACGTCACCGACCTGCGGTCGGGGGAGGTCGCGGCCGGCGACCTCGCGCTGCGCCTGGACCTCGCCCAGCTGCTGACGACGCTGGCGCTGCGGGCGGGGCCGGAGCGCGCCGTCGCGGCGGCGGCGGCGGTGCTCGGCGAGGAGGCCCTGGCGGCCGCCGTCCCGCTGTTGCAGCGGGTGGCGCTGTCGCGGACGACCCGGGCGGCGCTGCGTCAGGACCGGGACCTGCTGACCCGGATCAGGGAGCAGATCGTCCGGCTGAAGCCGGAGACGGAGGCGGCGCCCGTCCGGCTGGAGCGCTTCCAGCCCCGCACGATCTTCAGCATCGTGGCGCTGTCGTTCGCCGCCTACATCGTGATCCCGCAGGTCGCCAGCCTGGACATCGGGCATCTGGTGTCGACGGCGACCTGGTGGTGGGTGGCGGCGGCGCTCGGCGCGGCCGCGCTCACCTACCTCGCCGCCGCGTTCATGCTGATGGGCTTCGTCCCGGAGCGGCTGTCCCTCGGCCGGACGGTGCTCGTGCAGGTCGCGGCGTCGTTCGTGAAGCTGGTGGCGCCCGCGGCGGTCGGCGGCGTGGCGATCAACACCCGCTACCTCCAGCGCTCGGGCGTGCGGCCGGGGCCCGCGGTGGCGAGCGTCGGCGCGTCCCAGCTGGTCGGGATGGTCACGCACATCCTGCTGCTGATCCTGTTCGGGTTCCTCACCGGCTCCACGAACAAGGCGACTCAGGACCTGGCGCCGTCCCGCACGGTCGTGATCGCCGTGTTCGTGCT
The DNA here is from genome assembly GCF_022751215.1 of Actinomadura terrae. Taxonomy (GTDB): domain Bacteria; phylum Actinomycetota; class Actinomycetes; order Streptosporangiales; family Streptosporangiaceae; genus Spirillospora; species Spirillospora terrae. The sequence goes on from NZ_JAICDG010000006.1 coordinate 124,416, forward strand.
GGCGCTGGTGGCGGGGCTGATGCTGACCGTCCCGAAGGTGCGCCGGGTGGTGTCCTCGCGGATGCGGAGCATGTTCTCGGGCGTGGTGCCGCGCCTGGTGGACGTCCTGCAATCGCCGCGCAAGCTCGCCACGGGCATGGGCGGGACGCTGCTGCTCACGGTCGCGTTCGTGCTGTGCCTGGACGCCTCGATCCGCGCGTTCGGCGGGTCGCTGCACTGGACGTCGGTGGTCGTGGTGTTCCTGACGGCGAACGCGCTGGGCTCGGCGGCACCGACCCCGGGCGGCCTGGGCGCGGTCGAGGGCGCGCTGACGCTGGCGCTGACGATCTCGGGCCTGGCCGCGGAGACCGCGACGTCGGCGGTGCTGCTGTACCGCCTCCTGACGCTGTGGCTGCCGGTCCTGCCGGGCTGGGCGGCCTTCGCCTACCTCCAGCGCAAACAGGCGATCTGAGGGCCGCGGGGAGCAGCCCGCGAGGCGAGGACGCGGCGTGATGGAGGTGGCGGCGTGCGCTGCGGGGGTGGGCCGCTCGGGGCCGGGGCAGCGGGTGGGCGCTTAGTGGCGTGCGGGTGGGGCGTTCGGGGTGGGGTGCGCGGGAGGGCCGTGGACGCGGGGGCGGGGTCAGCCGGTGCGGCGGGCCCGGCGGCGGTTGGCCAGTTCGTCGTGGGGGTGCTCGGAGGGGTCGTCGTCGGTGGCGGCGCGTTCGCCGGGGAGTTCGGCGAGGCTGCCCTCGACCTCCTGCCAGACGCGGCCGAGCGCGATCCCGAAGACGCCCTGGCCGCCCTGGAGCAGATCGACGACCTCGTCGGCGGAGGTGCACTCGTAGACGCTGACGCCGTCGCTCATCAGCGTGATCTGGGCGAGGTCCTGGACGCCGCGGTCGCGCAGGTGGGTGACCGCCGTGCGTATCTGCTGGAGGGAGACGCCCGTGTCCAGGAGCCGCTTGACGACCTTCAGCACGAGGATGTCGCGGAAGCTGTAGAGCCGCTGGCTGCCCGAGCCGTGGGCGGCGCGGACGCTCGGGTCCACGAGCCGTGTGCGCGCCCAGTAGTCGAGCTGCCGGTAGGTGATCCCCGCCGCGGCGCACGCGGTCGGGCCGCGGTAGCCGACATCCTCCGGCGGCGCCGTCACCTGGGTCTCGAAGAGCAGGCCCTGCTCTCCGGCACGCCGGGACGCCATGTGCCTGTCGGGGGTCGCCTTGCCCTCGCCGCTGCTCACCGCCACGCGGACCTCCGGCTTCTATCAGCCCGTGGCGCTTCGTCAAGGGGGTTTGACGAATTACACCACGGGTGTTCCACCAGCACGGTAGGTGCCGGTCAGGGCGTGGTCAACGTTCACCGTCGGCGCGTCGCATGCCCGGATGAACCGGCTTCACGTGGGCAAACTGCGCACCTTCGCCGTCACCGCACTCCTACCCCGATCGTCGCCCATCGGAAACGGCCAGGTCCAGGGCAATGCAAGACCAATCGCGGCGTGGCATGACCTTGCACCCCAGAGTGACATATCCCACGGAACCCCTACATTACACCTGGTCACACGGAGTAATCACACGGGGTTCGCTTTCGTGTCCGGCGGGGCGTGCGAGCAGGCAGGGAGCCGGGAGGTCGGCGGGAGGGTCAGCCCGCGCGGCCGAAGTCCTCGGGGGAGATCGTGTCGAGGAACTCGCGGAACTTCTCGACCTCGTCCTCCTGCTCGTCGGGGATGGCGACGCCGGCCTCCTCCAGCACGTCCTCGCTGGCGAAGATCGTGGCGCCGGTGCGCAGCGCCAGCGCGATCGAGTCCGACGGGCGGGCGCTCACCTCCACGCCGTTGGAGAAGACGAGGTCGGCGAAGAAGATCCCCTCGCGCAGGGCGGTGATGTTCACGGCGCTCAGCTGCACGCTGAGGGCGTCCAGGACGTCCCGGAACAGGTCGTGGGTGAGCGGGCGGGCGGGCAGCACCCCCTGCTGGGCGAAGGCGATCGCGGTCGCCTCGACCGCCCCGATCCAGATGGGCAGGTAGCGCTCGCCCTCCGTCTCCTTCAACAGGACGATCGGCTGATTGGAGGGCATCTCGACCCGGACGCCGACGACCTCCATCTGCTTCACTGCGGCTCCCTGATGGTTCTCGCTGTGTCGATCACCACATGCACCGGACCGATTCCTGACCGAACCCTGTAGCCAAAGTACACCCCGTGTCGGACCGTCCGTCGCGCCGCAGGGGAGGCAAAATCCGCCATACCCCTGTGATCAGGGATCGAGGCTCTCACGGAGTCCGCCCGCGACGAGCGCGGCGTGCAGCCGCACCGACAGCGCGGCTATCTCGCGCGCGGTCTCGGCGGCCCGCTCGTGCGCGTCCGGGCCGCGGCGGCGCAGCTGGGGCGCGACCATCTGCTCGATCAGCGCGACCTGCCGGTCGGCGGCGGCCTTGACGGCGCGCAGGTGCCGGACCTCGAAGCCGAACTCGCCGAGCGCGGCGGCCGTGCGCGCGATGGCGAGGTCCTCGCCGTGGTAGTGGGCGCCGGCGCGGCGGACCAGGCCGTACTCCTCCAGCCGGGCGAGCAGCTCCTCGTCGATGCCCGCGCCGTCCAGGAGCTGGCGGCGGGTGAGCCGGACGGCGGGCTCCTCCGCCGTCGTGTCGGCCGCCACGAGGGTCCTGGGGCGGCGCCGCCCGTTCTCGGGGGCGGCGCGGCGGGCGCCGAGCGGCGGGACGGCCTCGCCTCGGTCGCGGGCCTCAAGGTGCTGCCTGATCACCCGCAGCGGCAGGTAGTGGTCGCGCTGCGCGGTGAGCACGAACCGGAGCCGCTCCACGTCGGCTTCGGCGAACTTCCGGTAGCCGGACGGGCTGCGCTGCGGCTCGATCAGCCCCTCGGACTCCAGGAACCTGATCTTGGAGATCGTGATGTCGGGGAAGTCGGGCCTGAGCAGGCCGAGGACGTCCCCGATCGTCATCAGGGACCGGGCCGGGCGCGGGTTCACGGCCGCCCCTCCCCTCGCCGCCGGAGGCCCGCGCGGGCGGCTCCGGCGGGCCCGCGGGCGCCCGGCACCGGCCGGGCCGCTCGGCGGGACGGCCCGTGGCGGGTGTGCTGACCGGCGACGTCCACTCCGCTGGTGCTCCGCTCCGGGTCCCGGTCAGCCGTGCTGCGGGTTCGTCAGGAAGACCAGCCGGAACTTGCCGATCTGCACCTCGTCGCCGCCCGTCAGGCCGGCCTGGTCGATCCGCTGGCGGTTGACGTAGGTGCCGTTGAGGCTGCCCACGTCGCGGACGGAGAAAACGCCGCCCTGGCGGGCGAACTCGGCGTGCCGCCGGGACACGGTGACGTCGTCCAGGAAGATGTCGCTCTCGGGGTGGCGGCCGGCGGACGTCTGGTCCTTGTCGAGCAGGAAGCGGCTGCCGGCGTTCGGGCCGCGCTTGACCACGAGCAGGGCCGTCCCCGGGGGCAGCGCCTCCACGGTCATCTGCTCGGGGCCGACCGGCTCCTCGCCCTGGTCGGTGTCGAGGGCCTCGAACCCGCCGATGGAGATCGTCGAGGTCGACTCGCCCGGCGACTCCCGGGGAGGCAGCGGCGACGGCGCGCTCCGGGTCAGCGGAGTGCCGCAGTTCGAGCAGAAGCGGGCATCATCCGGGTTGGCGTGACCGCACTGCGTGCAGTAGACGCTCGGCATCGATCGGCTCGGCCTCCTACCATCGGCGTGCCGCCCGCGGACGCCCCGCTGCCGCGGGTACCGCCTGCGCCACGCGCATCCATCAACCAACCCACGCCGGGGACCCGTCCCCCGACCACGGTCCAACTCACCGCCCGCACGCGGCAGTCGCCGCAACTTACGCGGGTATCACCCGAGGGGTCAACTGGAGCGGTGAGCCCGGCTGCCCCAAAGCTACCTTCGCCGATGATCGCCGGTCTACGCCGCCGCGCGGACGGCCGCCGATCACGACGCCTGAGCAGGACCCCCGGTTTACCGCTTCCCCCGTCTCCCTCACGGAGACCGTATCGCGCGAACGGCGATCCTCGCGCGCGGGGTGATCGACACGGCGGCTCCGGCCCCCTGGAGCGTCTTCACGACACCGCCGGGAATGTTGAGCGCGGTGGCCATGGTGTGGGGGTCGCCGATCGCGAGGAACCGGTACGGCGCCACCAGCAGCCTGCCGTCGACCTGGACGCCGTCCTGCTCGTCCAGGAAGTAGGTGCCGACCCCGGCGCGGACCTCGTTGATCTGGACGACCTCGGCACCCGCGTCCCGCAGCTCCTGCAACGCGTCCAGGAGGTGGAGGGCCCGCACGCCGTGCCTCCGGTCGTCGATCGCGACCTCCACGCCCGGGCCCTCGGCCGGGAGGGTGCCCGCCAGAAGCCCGTAGGTGGTCGCCCGCTTGCGCGCCTCCTCCAGCGCCGTCTCCCCCTGGGCGTCGCGTTCGAGGCCGGCCTTGGTCTCCTCCAGGTCGCGGAGGTCCCCCCTCAGCCGTTCGGAGCGCTGGCCCAGGTCGGACAGGATGCCGACCAGCTCGTCCTGCCGCGCCGTGGCGAACGTGGTGTCGCGCTTGTTCGCCTGCACCTGGGCCACCACCGCGAACCCCAGCACCAGGCACAGCAGCCCGCCGGCGAGCTGCCCCCAGGACGCGCGGGGGCGCAGCAGCTCCAGCACCCCGCCGATCCCCGCGGGGGCCTGCGGGGGCGGGGACGATGGCGTTTCTGGCCCTTCGGTCGTCGTGTCGTCGTCGGGCGGGTCCTCGCCTGGTGCGGTCATGCGCCGAACAGCTTCCGCCTGATGGCCGCGGCGTTGGAGAAGATGCGGATGCCGAGGACGACCACGACGCCGGTGGACAGCTGCGAGCCGACGCCGAGCTGGTCCCCGAGGAAGACGATCAGCGCGGCGATGACGGTGTTGCTGACGAACGAGACGACGAACACCTTCTCGTCGAAGATCCCCTCCAGCCGGGCCCGGACGCCGCCGAACATCGCGTCGAGCGCCGCCACGATCGCGATCGGCAGGTAGGGCTGCAACCAGAGCGGGACGGTCGGCTCGAAGACGAAGCCGAGCGCCACCCCGATCGCCAGGCCGATCAGCGCGATCACTCCCGGCTCACCCCTCCCCCGTTCGTTCCCCCGCCCGCCCTCATCGGCCCTCCCGGAGGGTGGCGTAGCGCAGCTGGAGCCCGGCCGCCGCGGGCAGGCGCACCTCGTCGGAGCGGCGCGTCGCGTAGCCGATCCGGTAGCGCTCCTGGAGCTGCCGGAGCCGCCGGTCGGCCGCCGCTCCCTCGAAGCCCTCCCGCAGGCTCCCCGGGTCGCCCAGGGCCGTCACCTCGTAGGGGGCGCGGAGCGGGCGGTAGTCGACGAGGATCGCCTCGCCCGCCGTCCGGATCGCCGTGACCGGCGTGACCCGCTGGCCGTTGATCCCGATCGCCCTGGCGCCGGCCGCCCAGAGGCCGTTCACCGCGACCTGGATGTCCTGATCATAGACCCGCCCGTCGTCGGACCCGGGCCCGCCGCCGGACGGCGCCCCGTCGCGCGGCGCGTCGTCGAGGGTGACGACCAGCCCGGAACCCGCCGCCGGCGCGGCGGCGGCCGCCGTCCGCGCCTCGGCCAGCTGCCGGCGCGCGCGGCGGCCGGCGTCGCTGCGCGCCAGCGCGGCGGCCCGGCGGCGCTCGGTCTCGTCCCGCAGCCGGTCCAGGCGCCGTTGCAGGCCGTCGGTCTCGCCGGTGCGGGCGTGGATCTCGTCGATGAGCCGCGCGCGCTGCTCGGCCGCCACGGGCTCGCTCCGGCGCACCTCGGCCCCGGCCACGGCCAGGAGCACCCCCACGAGCACCAGGACGAGCAGGACGCCGCCGCCCCGGAACCGGCTCCGCCGCAGGCCGCCATCTCCGCCTTCCCCGTCTTCCCCCTCTTCCCTTGCGGCCCGCCGGGCCGCCGCCTCCGCGTATCCGGGGTCGAGCAGCTTTCCGGAGAACAGGTCCAGGAGCAGCGACATGGAGGCGTCCGGGCGCGCCCAACCCCCTGGCTTGGAGGAACTCGCGGACGGGCTGTCCTTCGCGCCCGTCGGCTCATTGCTCTGAGGTCCGTGCGGGCTCCGGCCGTCGGGCACGGGCGTTCCCAGCTGCCCGGACGCTGGTTTACGGTCGCCCGGTTCAGGGGGTTCCGGGGTGCCGTGGCGTGCGATCACGAGCCCATCATGGCAAGAGCCGGTGCGTCGTCCGCACAAGCGACCCTCCACCGCCCGCCGTGCCGTCCGTGAATGGCGGTCCGCGGGCGGGGTCAGGCCACGGCGGCGCGGGAGCGGTCGAGGCCCATGCGGAGGGCGAGGCCGGCCAGGACGGAGCCCATGAGGTAGCGCTGGACGCGGTGCCAGCCGGGGCGGCGGGTGAGGAACGCGGCGATGCTCCCCGCCCCGAGGACGATGAGGACGTTCACGGTGACGGCGACCAGGACCTGGGTGACGCCGAGCATGAGGCTTTGCAGGGCGACGTGGCCGCGGCCGGGGTCGACGAACTGCGGCAGCAGGGACACGTACACGACGGCGATCTTCGGGTTCAGCAGGTTGGTCACGAGGCCCATCGTGAAGAGGCGGCGCGGCGGGTCGGCGGGCAGTTCGCTCGGCGCGAGGACGGGTCCGCCGCCCGGGCGGACCGCCTGCCACGCCAGCCACAGCAGGTAGAGCGCGCCGCCCAGCTTGATCGCCGTGTAGAGGGGCGGGACCAGGGCGAAGACGGTGGTGAGACCGGCGGTGGCGGCGAGCACGTAGACCAGGAAGCCCGCCGCGACGCCGCCGAGGGAGATCAGGCCCGCGCGCCTGCCCTGCGTCACCGACCGCGACACCAGGTAGACCATGTTGGGGCCGGGGCTGAGGACGATCCCGAGGGCGACGAGGGCCATGCCGGCCAGGGCGGCGAGCGAGATCATTGCACTTCCTTCACTGGGTTGTCCCGATGCTAGAACTCGGAACACATTCAGTGCAATAATTACTTTGCTCTCGGTGCAATTGGGGAATGCATGGATGATTATCGCGGGGTGGCGGACGCGGTGGCCGCCGACATCAAGGCGGGGCGGCTGCGTCCCGGCGAGCGGCTCCCGCCGCAGCGCGCCTTCGCCCGCGCCCAGGGCATCGCCAACTCCACGGCGAGCCGCGTCTACCAGGAGCTCGCGCGGCGAGGCCTGGTGACCGGCGAGGTGGGGCGCGGAACGTTCGTCCGCGCGGCGGACCGCGCGTCCTCCCCCGCGCTGGCCGAGCCTGCGGACGCGCGCGTCAACCTTGAGCTCAACTACCCGGTGGTGCCCGAGCAGGGCGCGCTGCTCGCGTCCGGCATAGAACGGCTCCTGCGCCCGGACGCGCTGGACGCCGCGCTCGGTCCCGTCGGCGTGGGCGGCACCGCGGACGCGCGCGAGGCCGTGGCGGCGCTGCTGTCCACGCCGGGCTGGAGACCGGCGCCGCCTGACATCGTGTTCGCGGGGAACGGGCGCCAAGCGCTCGCGGGAACGGTGGCCGCGCTGGTGCCGCCCGGCGGGCGGCTGGGCGTCGAGGCGCTGACCTACCCGGTGATCAAGGGCATCGCGGCCAGGCTGGGCGTGACGCTCGTCCCGCTCCCGATGGACGAGCACGGCCTGCGCCCCGACGCGCTCGCCGACGCGCACCGGCGCGCGCGGCTCGCGGCCGTCTACGTCCAGCCGACCTTGCAGAACCCCTACGGGACGACGATGCCGTGGGAACGGCGCGCCGCGCTCGCCGCCGCGCTCGCGCGCCTCGACCTGCACGCGATCGAGGACCGTGTGTGGTCGTTCGTCGCCGCGGACGGCCCGGCGCCCCTGGCCTCCCTCGCGGCGCGGCGCACGGTGGTCGTCGACAGCCTCTCCAAGCGGCTCGCGCCGGGGCTCACCCTCGGCTTCGCGGCCGCTCCCCCGGCGCTCGCCGGGCGCGTCGCCTCCGCGCTGCGGTCGGGCGCCTGGGCGCCCGCACGGTTCGCGCTGGACGCGGCGGCCGGCTGGATCGCCGCCGGGGCGGTCGAGGCCGTCGGCGCGGCCAAGCGCGCCGACGCCGCGTCCCGCCAGCGGATCGCGGCCGAGTGCCTCGCGGGCGCCGCCGTCCGGTCCGATCCGTCCTCGTACTTCTGCTGGTGGGACCTCCCGTCCCCCTGGCGCGCGGACACCTTCGTGGCCGCCGCGGGGCGGCGCGGCATCGCCGTGACCCCCGCCGCCGCGTTCGTCGTCGGAACGACCGGGGCCCCGCGCGCGGTCCGCGTCGGCCTCGCCTCGCCGCCCCCCGAGGCCCTCGCCCGCGCGCTCACGGTCCTGGCCGAGATCGCGGCGGGCACGCCCGAGGACGCGGAGATCGACTGAGCGGTACGGCAGGCGGGCGGCCCGGCCGCTCCGGCCTCTCGACGCCCACCGCATGCCCGCTGAGCTGGGATTTCTGCGTTTGGTCGACGACGTGCCACGAGGTTGTCCACAGGTCGGCGGTTGGCTGGACTTCGGGGAACCGGTCGTCCATCGTTCTTGGAGAGGGGGGAGATCGCGGTGGGGGGAACGGGATGATCGAGGTCTGCGGGGTCGGGCAGCGGGTCGGCGGGGGCCGCCGCACGCTGCGGGACGTGTCGCTGACGATCGCGAGCGGGGAACTCGTCGCGATCATCGGCGGCAGCGGGGCGGGCAAGACGACGCTGCTGGACGCCATCGCGGGCGTGCGGCCGCCGGCGGAGGGCGAGGTCCGCCACGACGGCGGCGGCGGGGGCGCGCTCGGCTACGTCCCGCAGGACGACATCGTCCACAAGGAGATGCCGCTGCGGCGGACCCTGCGCTACGCGGCGGGGCTGCGCCTGCCCTCGGGCACCTCCCCGCAGGCCGCCGAGAAGGCCGTGGACGAGGTCCTGGAGGCACTGGCCCTCACCGAGCACGCGGGGCAGCGGGTCGGGGCGCTCAGCGGCGGGGAGCGCAAGCGGGCGAGCATCGCGGTCGAGCTTTTAACCCGTCCGGGCGTCTTCTACCTGGACGAGCCGACCTCGGGCCTCGACCCCGCCACCGCCGCCGACCTGATGCGCCTGCTGCGCGGCCTCGCCGACTCCGGGACGACCGTCGTCGTCACCACGCACCACCCGCCGGACGTCGCGGTGTGCGACCGCGTGGCCGTCCTCGCGCCGGACGGGCGGCTCGCCTTCTACGGCTCTCCCGACGAGGCCAGGCGGAGCTTCCAGGCCGACGGCATCGAGGACATCTACTCGCGCCTGGCCGGTCAGGAGGCGCCCCGCGACTGGGCCGGGCGCTTCGACGCCCCGGGCCGCGCCGCAGGTCCGGGGATCGGCGCGCTCGCCCAGTGGGCGCTGCTCACCCGGCGCAACCTCGACCTGCTGACCCGCAACCGGCTCACGTTGGCCGTGCTGGCGGGCTCGCCGCTCATGGTGCTGGCGATGTTCGCCGTCCTGTTCCGCCCCGGGGCGTTCGCCCCCGCCTCCCCCAGCCCCGGCGCGGGCGTGATGATCCTTTTCTGGATCGCGTTCGGTGGCTTCTTCTTCGGGTTGACCTACGGCCTCCTGCAAATATGCACCGAGCTTCCCGTTCTCAGACGCGAACGCCTCACCGGCCGACCACGACACGGCGGCCCGGCCCGCGGAACGCGGAACGGCAGCCGGGCCCACGGAACGCGGAACGGCGGATTGCGCGTCGGCGCGTATGTGCTGGCGAAGGTCGCCGTGCTGCTGCCGCTGCTGGCCGTGGTGGACGCGCTGATGCTCGGCGTCCTGCGCACCCTCGACCGGCTGCCGCCGATGGGTGGGCGGACGTTCGGGTCGCTGTTCGTCACGCTGCTCCTCTGCTCGCTCGCCGCGCTGGCGCTCGGCCTGCTCGTGTCGGCGGCGGTCACCGATCCCGCCCAGGCGACGATGGCGCTTCCCATGCTCTGCTTCCCCCAGGTGCTGTTCGTGGGGGCGATCCTGCCGGTACCGGTGATGGCGGCGCCGGGGCGGTGGCTGAGCCACGCCATGTCGAACCGGTGGGCGTTCGAGGGCCTCGGGCACAGCCTCGGGGTGGAGCGGCTCTGGGGATCGGGGCGGTCCCCGCTCGGCCCGCCCCTGCTCGCCTCCTACGGCGACTCCTTCTCGCGTCCGGTGGTCGTCGACTGGGCGCTGCTGGCGGGGTTCGCGGCGCTGTTCCTCGCGGCCGCCTGCCTCGTCCTCTCGCGCAGGGCACCGAATGCTCAATGATCGACCAAGAAAGGGCACTCTGCCCCCTTGCATAACGCCTTTCCTTTTTGGAGCGTCCTTTTAGGGTGTGCGGCTTATAGAGTCGGGGGTAGACGATGTCTGATTTCCAGGTCGACGCCACGCCGACACTCCACCCCGGGTACACCGCGACTCGGCGACTCGACGAGCTCCGCGCCGCCGAGTACGGACAGCTGGACAGGTGCGGCCAGGTCTACCTCGACTACACCGGCTCGGGCGTGGCGGCCGAGGCGCAGCTCCGCGCGCACTTCGAGCGGCTCTCCGGGCACTGCTTCGGCAACCCGCATTCGGAGAGCCCGACGTCGAGCGCGGCCACCACGCTCGTGGAGGAGGCGCGCGAGGCGATCCTCCGGTTCTTCAACGCCTCCCCGGACGAGTACGCGGTGATCTTCACGGCGAACGCCACCGGGGCGTGCCGCCTGGTCGGCGAGGCGTATCCGTTCCGGCGCGGCACGCGCCTCGTCCTGACGGGCGACAACCACAACTCGGTGAACGGGATCCGGGAGTTCGCGAGGGCGCGCGGCGCGCAGGTCGCCGCCCTGCCGGTGCGCAAGCCGGATCTGCGCGTCCCCGGGGAGGAGGTCCGCGCCGCCCTCGGGCGTCGCCGGGGCCTGTTCGTGTTCCCCGCCCAGAGCAACTTCACCGGCGTCCAGCACCCGCTGCGCTGGATCGAGCTCGCGCACGCGCGCGGCTACGACGTGCTGCTGGACGCGGCGGCCTTCGTCCCCACCAACCGCCTGGACCTCTCCAGCGTGCACCCCGACTTCGTCCCCGTGAGCTGGTACAAGGTGTTCGGCTACCCGACCGGCGTCGGCGCGCTGGTCGCCCGGCGCCCGGCGCTGGCCCGGCTGCGGCGGCCCTGGTTCGCGGGCGGGACGATCCAGGCCGTGAGCGCCCTCGGCGGCTGGCACGTCATGGCCGGCGACGAGACCGCCTTCGAGGACGGCACCCTCAACTTCCTGTCCATCCCCGACGTGGAGTTCGGCGTCCGCTGGATCGAGGGCATCGGCATCGACCTGGTCCACCGGCGCGTCCGGTACCTGACGTCCTGGCTGCTGCGCCGCCTCGCGGCCCTGCGGCACCCCGACGGCTCGCCCATGACCGTCCTGTACGGCCCGGACGGCACCGACCGCCGCGGCGGCACGGTCGCCTTCAACGTCCTCGACCGCCGGGGCCGGATCGTGGACGAGCGGATCATCGCCCGCGACACCGCCGCCGCGGGCATCTCCGTCCGCACGGGCTGCTTCTGCAACCCGGGCGCCGGCGAGGGCGCCTTCGGCGTGTCCGACCGGGTCCTGCGCGGCTTCGGCGGCCCCGGCGGGCGCTCGCTGGAGGACTACCTCGGCCGCCTCGGCCTCCCGAGCGGCGGCGCCGTCCGCGCCTCCCTCGGCCTGGTCTCGAACGCCGCCGACGTCGACCGCCTCGTCACCTTCCTGGAGACCGCCTACAGCGGCCGCGCCCCCGACCCCACGAACCTGAAACCCCGCGAACGCTGCTGACCCCCGGCGGCCGGCATCCCGGCCCCTGCTTGCTGGGGGCCTCTGCCGCGGCGGTTGGGGAGGGTGCGGGTCAGGTGCCTGCCCGGTCCACCACGGCCGCCCACTGGTCGAGCAGGTCCTGGGCCGAGTCGGGGTCCGGGCCCTCGGCCCACAGGTGGGTGACGGCCTCGGCGGGGTCGGGGAGCACCAGGACCCAGCGGCCGTCGTCCTCGACGACCCGGACGCCGTCGGTGGTGTCGACCGTGCGGCCTCCGGCGGCCTCGACCACGTGGCGCATCACGCCGCCCTTGGCCGCCCACGGGGTGGGGACGGACCGCCGCAGCAGGTGGGCCTCGGGGATGCGGCGGTCGATGCGGGAGAGCGTCAGCCGGGTCCTGGCGACGAGGCCGACGAGGCGGATGAACGCGGCGATGCCGTCCACGGTGCCGCTGAACTCGGGCATGAGGAAGCCGCCCCGGCCGTCGCCCGCGAAGATCACGTCGGGCTGGGCGGCGGCCCGGGTGAGGACGTCCTGGGAGGTGGACGTCCACTCCACCTGGACGCCGTGGAACCGGCAGACCCGCTCGGCGACCCGGGTGGTGGTCACCGGGAGCGCGACGCGCCCGGTGCGGCGCTCGGCGGCGACGAGGTCGAGCATGACGAGCAGGGCCCGGTCGTCGCCGACGAGCGCGCCGTTCTCGTCCACGAGCGAGATCCGCTCCCCCACCGGGTCGAAGCGGACGCCGAACGCGGCGCGGGAGGAGGAGACCAGGCCGCCGAGGCGCTCCAGGTCGCGCATCCGCTCGGCGAGCGTCTCGGTGGGGTTGGCCTCGTCCAGGCCGTTGTTGCGGGTGAGGACCTCGACGCCGAGCTTGCCGAGCAGGTTCGGCAGGACGAGCGAGGCGGTGCCGCCCGCGCAGTCCAGGACGATCTTCAGCCCCGCCTCGCGGACGCCGCTGATGTCGACGCGGCGCAGCAGGTCGCGGGTGTAGGTCTCGACGACGCGGGGCGGGTAGGTCAGCTCGGCGATCTCGCCGGGGAACGCGCGGCGGTACTCCTGGCGGCCGAACACGCGCTCCAGCCGCCGCCGCGCCGCCTGGGACAGGTCGGCTCCGCCGGAGTCGAGGAAGAGGATGTCGACGCCCTGCGGGTCGCCGAGGGTGGTGCGGATGTAGATGCCGCCGGCGCAGTCGGCGCGGCCGGTCTCGAACCGCGCGACGGTGAGCGGGGTGACCTCCAGGTCCAGGACGTCGATCGCGCCGGCCGTCAACGCGCTGATCACGGCGCGTTTGAGGGTGCGGGCGGCGCGGGAGACGTCGCGTCCGGCGACGACCGCGGCGCCCTTCTTGAGCGTCGTCGCGTAGGCGCTGGCGAGGCGCACCGCGAGCTCCGGCGTGATCTCCACGTTGACCAGCCCGGACACGCCGCGCGGGCCGAACAGCGTGCGCTGGCCGCGCGACTCCCAGATCACGCTGGTGTTGACGACCGCGCCCGCCTCGATCGTCTTGAACGGGTAGACCTTGACGCCGCTGGAGACGTAGGCCTCGGCCTCGATGACGCACTCGTCGCCGACGACCGCGCCCTCCTCGACGCGGGCCCCGGCCATGATGTCGGTGTTCTTGCCGACGACGCAGCCGCGCAGGCTGGTGGACGGGGCGACGAACACGTTGTCGTGCACGATCGCGCGGTGCAGGAACGCGCCCTCCTTCACCACGACGTTGCTGCCGAGCACGGTGTACTCGCGTAACTCGACCCCGGCCTCGACCTTGGCGTAGTCGCCGATGTAGAGGGGGCCCTCCAGCACGGCCTCCGCGTCGACCTCGGCGCCCTCGGCGATCCGCACGCCGGGCGACACCTCGAAGCCGCCGAGGTCGATGCCGACCCGTCCGGACAGCATGTCGGCGTGCGCCCGGACGTAGCTCTCGTGGGTGCCGACGTCCTCCCAGTAGCAGTCGGCGACATAGCCGAACAGCGGCGCGCCGCCGGCGAGGAGCCGCGGGAACACATCATTCGACCAGTCGACGACCTCGCCCGGCGCGACGTGGTCGAGGACCTCCGGCTCCATGACGTAGACGCCGGTGTTGACGGTGTCGGAGAACACCTGGCCCCAGGTGGGCTTCTCCAGGAACCGCCGCACGCGGCCCGCGTCGTCCACGATGATGATCCCGAACTCCAGCGGGTTCGGGACGCGTTTGAGCCCGATGGTGACCAGCGCGCCGCTGCGCCGGTGGAAGCGCACCATGTCGGTCAGGTCGATGTCGGTCAGCGCGTCCCCGGAGATGACGAGGAACCGGTCGTCGCGCAGGGCCTCCCCGGCGTTCCGGACGCTGCCCGCGGTGCCGAGCGGGATCTCCTCGGTCGCGTAGCTCAGCGCCATGCCGAGCTCCTCGCCGTCGCCGAAGTAGTTGCGGATCAGCGCCGCGAGGAACTGGACGGTGACGACGGTCTCGGTGAAGCCGTGCCGCTTGAGCAGGCGCAGCACGTGTTCCATGATCGGCCGGTTGACGAGCGGGAGCAGCGGCTTGGGCTGGTTGGCGGTCATCGGACGCAGCCGCGTCCCCTCGCCTCCCGCCATCACGACGGCCTTCATCCGGAGTTCTGGCTCCTCTCCGAGCGGCGGGCAGCGGACCCCGCACCCGGGGGCGCGCCCTCGGCCGGCTCCTCCGCCGCGTCCGGCGGCGGGCCCGGCGGCGGGTCCGGGTCGGGGGCGGGATCGGGCGGCGAGGCGCGGCCGGCCAGCACCAGCTGCCGCGTCTGCGTCCAGTACAGGACGGCCGCCCACCAGTACAGGGCCGTCCCCCAGATGGCGAAGGACCATCCGACGACCTTCGCCGTGGTCCCCGCTCCGCCGTCGTGGTCGCCGAGCAGCAGCAGCGGGAACGCGTACAGCAGGCACAGCGTCGCCGCCTTGCCGGTGAAGTGGACCGGCAGCGTCCCCCCGTACCCGAGCCGCCGGACGATCGGCGCGATCGGCAGGATCGCGACCTCGCGGGCGACCAGCAGCACCACCAGCCAGAGCGGGATGATGTCGCGGATCGTCAGTCCGACGAGCGTCGCGAAGATGTAGAGCCGGTCGGCGGCCGGGTCGAGCACCATGCCGAGCTTGCTGGTCTGGTTGAGGACGCGCGCGAGCTTGCCGTCCAGCCAGTCCGAGAGGCCGGCGAACACCAGCAGGCCGAGCGCCCACCAGTCCGCCTCGATCAGGACGAGCCACAGGAACAGCGGGACGCCCACCAGCCGCGCCATGCTCAGGACGTTGGGCACCGTCCAGATCCGGTCCTGCCCGTCCACAGCATCCACCGCCGCGCTCGCCTCCCTGTGTCCCTTGATCCTGACCCTACCGGCAAGGGTTGGAAAGCCCCCGATAGCGTTCGGGCATGCTATGGACGGTGCACGGGGAGCGTTCGGTCTACGACAGCCCCTGGATGGACGTGCGGCTCGCCGACGTCGAACTGCCCGACGGGCGGCGCTTCGACCACCATCTCCTGCGGGTGCGCCCGGGCGCCGGGGTGGTCGCGGTGGACGGGGCGTCGCGCGCCCTGCTGATCTGGCGGCACCGCTTCATCACCGACCGCTGGGGCTGGGAGGTCCCGGGCGGGCGCGTCGAGGAGGGCGAGGACCCCGCCGACACGGCCGCGCGGGAGCTGACGGAGGAGACGGGCTACCGGGCGGGCCCGATGCGGCGCCTGCTGGAGGTTCCGGCGTCGCCGAGCGTGCACGACGGGGTCCACCACTTCTTCCACGCGGACGGCGCCGAACGGGTCGGCGAGCCCACCGACGTGGAGGCCGAGCGCATCGAGTGGGTTCCGCTGGCGGACGTCCCGGCGCTGGCCGCGCGCGGCGAGATCGGCTCCGCGGTCGCCCTCGGCGCGCTGCTCTACCTGCACACCCTCGCCGCGACCGGTGGGCTAGGGGCTGACCGGCTCTGAGTCACCGGCGGGCAGGACGGCGGTGACGACGAAGCCGCCGCCGTCCCCGGCGCCCGCGTCCAGCGTGCCGCCGATGCTGCGGGCCCGCTCGATCATGCCGAGCACCCCGAACCCCTCGGGCGTGCCCCCGGACGGCCCGCGCCCGTCGTCGGCGACGCGGACGACCAGCCCGCCCTCCTCGCGCGCCAGCCGGACCGTGACGGTGCTCGCGGCGGCGTGCTTGACGACGTTGGTCAGGGCCTCCTGGACGATCCGGTAGGCGGCGACGCCGACCTGCGGCGGCAGCGTCCCGATCTCCTCCTCGTGGAAGGCCACCCGCAGTCCCGTCCCGCGCGCGGCCTCCACGAGGCCGGCGATCGCGGCGACCCCCGGCAGGATCTCCGGCGGGCCCGCCTCGGTGCCCCGCAGGACCTGGAGGGTGCCGCGCAGCTCCGTCCGGGCGTCGCGGCAGGTGGCGGCGATGGAGGCGAGGGCGTCGCCCAGCTCGTCGCGGTCCAGCGGCCGCTCGCCGCGCACGAGGTGCGCCGCCGCGCCGGCCTGCACGCCGATGACCGTGATGCTGTGCGCGAGCAGGTCGTGCAGGTCGCGGGCGATCCGCAGGCGCTCCTCGGCGACCCGGCGGCGCGCCTCCTCCTCCCGCGTCCGCTCCGCGCGCTCGGCCCGCTCGGTGATCGCCGCGACCCGGGCCCGGTGGGAGCGCCACACCTGGACGGCGATCGCCACGGCGACGACCCCCTCGATCACCGCGATCTGCTCGCGGACGCTGCTGCCGCCCGCCCGCATCGCCATCCCGACGACGCACGTCAGGAGCAGGAACCCCGCGACGCTGAGCACGACCCGGACGCGCCGTCCGAGTACCGCGTACCCGAACATCGCGATCACTTCGGCGGGCACCAGCGCGTGGTGCTGGTACTGCATCAGGTGGTAGGGCAGCGCCAGGACGACCAGCGCCGCCAGCGCCGGCCCCGGGCGCCGCCGCAGCATCGCCAGCGGAAGATGGACGCCGGCCAGCAGGACAGCCCCGAGGGTGTCCAGCGGGCGCACCCCAGGCCACATCGCCGCCACGACGGCCGCGCAGGCCGCCAGCGTCGCCATCGCCGGCACCACCACCGGCGGCGCGCCCAGCGCCCGAACGCCCGTCCACACGCCCGGCCGACCCCGCATCACCACGCCCCCATCTTCCCCGACCACCGCGGCGCCCCGCACCCGCCCCTGGTCTGGGAGCGGGTGCGGGGGCGGGGTGCGGGTCAGCAGGTGCAGCCGTTGACCACCCACGGGATGTTGAACTTGCGGAACAGGATCGACCGGCTCGACGCCTTGTCGTCGGTGTTGAGGTTGCTCTCGACCAGGGCGCCCACCATGTTGTCGGCGGTCTTGGCCATGCTGGAGTAGCCGCCCTCGGCCCCGCCGTAGTACGGCGGCTTCGGGCCCTCGGAGAACGGGCGGCTCCGCTCCCAGGTGCGGGCGTTGTCGTAGCTCACGCGCACCCGCATCTTCTGGCGGGTCTCGGTGCTGGCGGAGTTGAGGAACAGGGTGCGGCGGGGGGCGTCCGGCTCGGTGTTGTTGTAGTGCAGCACCGACGCCTGGTTCTTCGGGTCGAGCAACTGGTCGTCCCAGGTGTAGGCGCCGAACTGGCCGGTGAGGCCGCCGCGGGCGACCCAGCGGCGCTTGTGCTGGTTCCAGGAGTTCCCGGTGGGCCGGTCGTTGCGGTAGAGGGACCCGTCGTCGAGCTGGGTGACGGTGGCCTCGCCGGTCTCCTCGCCGAGCTTCTGCACCTTCCACGTCCTGCCGTGGTCGGTGCTGTAGATGTTGCGGTGCTGGGCGGGGATCACGATCGTGCCGTTGTCCATGTAGAGGCCGGCGCCGGGGCCCATCGCGTCCCACGCCCAGGGCTTGCCGTCGGCCTTCTTCTCGGGCAGCAGCGTCCCGGTCATGTCGGTCGGCGCGGACTCGCCGTTCGCGCCGGTGAAGCTCTGCCCGTCGTCGGTGCTCTTCATGACGTAGACGCGGCGCTCGCCCCACTTGGTGATCGCGGTGGTGGGATCCCCCGTGTCGGGGTTGTCGCCGCCGCTCTGGCTCTTGTCGGCGGCGTTCCACGAAAGGAAGAGCCAGATGGTGCCGTTGGAGCGGTCGACGACCGGGGTCGGGTTGCCCCAGGTGCCCATGCCCGACCCGACGGCCTCCTTCAGCCCGGACCAGTCCTCCGGCCTCGCGCCGTTGCGCACGCCGCGCTTGTAGAGGAGGTTGATGTTCCCGTAGTCCTTGTTGCTCTTGGCCCTGCCTTCGGCGAACGCCAGCAGCGTGCCCGCGTTGGTCCGCACGATCGCCGGGATGCGGAAGGTGTGGTAGCTGACCCCGTTGAGGGACTCCTGGTTCGCGCCCCGGAAGAGCACGTCGACGGTGTGGTACTGGTCCCGGTCCTTGGCCGGGTCGTCGGTCGCGGAGGCGGGTGGGGCGAGCAGCGCGGTCCCGCCCACGGCCGCGGCGACCATCGCCGAGAGCGCGCCGAGGGTACGCGGACGAAGCGTCCTTGCTGTGTGCACGGTGTCTCCAACCTGACACGGGGGAGGTGCGTTCCTTGATCAACTTCACCGTAGGCAGCGAAGGTGAACGAAGATCAAACTCGGCGCCGCGCGGTGCCCGGCGCGAGGGGATCACGGCGCTCGCCCGGCCGGAGGCGGGGGCCGGCGGCGGGCCGCGCCGTCCCGCTGACAGGCCCTTATCCCACCGGCGGCGGTTGCGGCAACGGGGGTGCGGCGGGTTACGGTCGAGAACGACAGATCGCGGGGGCCCGGCGAACCGGGCTGAGATAGCGGCTGGGACGGCCGCTGACCGCTGGAACCTGACCGGGTAATGCCGGCGTAGGGAGAGATCGAGTCGTATGACCGAGACCGTGGTTTCCGCTGCCCGCAAGACCTACCTCCAGGGCTCGCGGCCCGACGTGCGCGCGCCGATGCGGGAGGTCCCGCTGACCGGCGGCGGGTCCGTCGTCCTGTACGACACGTCCGGGCCGTACACCGACCCGGCGCAGGCGACGGACGTCCGCCGGGGGCTGCCCGCCCTCCGGGACGCCTGGATCGCCGAGCGCGGCGACACCGTCGCCTACGACGGGCGGGCCGTCCGTCCCGAGGACGACGGGCGCCGCTCCGGCGACCCGCTGCGCGACCGCGCGGCGTTCCCGCCGAGACGGCCCCGGCGGGCTTCCGGAGGGGCGGTGACGCAGCGCGCCTACGCCCGGCGGGGCGAGGTGACGCCCGAGATGGAGTTCGTGGCGCTGCGCGAGGGCGTGGCGCCGGAGTTCGTCCGGGACGAGCTGGCCGCCGGGCGCGCGGTGCTGCCCGCCAACGTCAACCACCCCGAGATCGAGCCGATGATCATCGGCCGCAACTTCCTGGTGAAGGTGAACGCCAACATCGGGAACTCGGCCGTCGCCTCCTCCATCGAGGACGAGGTCGAGAAGATGACGTGGGCGACCCGCTGGGGCGCCGACACGATCATGGACCTGTCGACGGGACGCGACATCCACACCACGCGCGAGTGGATCCTGCGGAACTCGCCGGTCCCGGTCGGGACCGTCCCGCTCTACCAGGCGCTGGAGAAGGTCGGCGGCGACCCGGTGGAGCTGACGTTCGAGGTGTTCCGCGACACCGTGATCGAGCAGGCCGAGCAGGGCGTGGACTACATGACCGTCCACGCCGGGGTGCTGCTGCCGTACGTGCCGCTGACGGCGCGCCGCAAGACCGGGATCGTGTCGCGCGGCGGGTCGATCATGGCGGCGTGGTGCCTCGCGCACCACGAGGAGAACTTCCTGTACACCCGCTTCCGCGAGCTGTGCGAGATCTTCGCCGCCTACGACATCACCTGGTCGCTCGGGGACGGCCTGCGCCCCGGCTCGATCGCCGACGCCAACGACGAGGCGCAGTTCGCCGAGCTGCGCACGCAGGGCGAGCTGACCCGGATCGCCGCCGAGTACGACAACCAGGTGATGAACGAGGGCCCCGGGCACGTGCCGATGCACAAGATCAAGGAGAACGTCGACCTCCAGCGGGACTGGTGCGACGACGCGCCCTTCTACACGCTCGGGCCGCTGACCACCGACATCGCGCCCGGCTACGACCACATCACCTCCGCGATCGGCGCGGCGATGATCGGCTGGTACGGCACGGCGATGCTCTGCTACGTCACGCCGAAGGAGCACCTCGGGCTCCCCGACCGCGACGACGTCAAGGCGGGCGTGATCGCCTACAAGATCGCCGCGCACGCGGCCGACCTGGCGAAGGGCCATCCGGGCGCGCAGGCGTGGGACGACGCGCTCTCGGACGCGCGGTTCGACTTCCGCTGGGAGGACCAGTTCAACCTCTCGCTGGACCCGGACACCGCCCGCGCGTTCCATGACGAGACGCTCCCGGCCGCGCCCGCGAAGACCGCGCACTTCTGCTCGATGTGCGGGCCGCACTTCTGCTCGATGAAGATCACGCGGGACGTCCGCCGGTACGCCGACGAGCACGGGCTCGGCGAGGGCGAGGTGCTGTCGGCCGGCATGCGGGAGAAGGCGGAGGAGTTCCGCGCCGCCGGAGGCCGCGTCTACCTGCCGCTCTCCGCCGACGGCTCCTGACCGTCCGCCCGGGGCCCGCTGCCGCCGCATGTGCGCAGCGGGCCCCGGGCCACGCACGTCCGCAGCAGGCCCCGGGCCCACCGCTTGCAACCCCGACCGGTGCTCAACCCGATGCGGGGTGCTCCGCCCCCACGTCCGCCTGCCGCGAGTCGTCGGGTCTGTGCCGGTCGGGCCGGCGGCGCCACGGGCTGTCGCGGCGGAAGACCCACAGTCCGATGGCGAGGAGGATCAGGCCGATGATGCCGTCCAGCCAGTAGTGGTTGCCCGTCACCACGACGGTGTAGGTCATCAGCAGCGGGTGCGCCACGATGATCCAGCGCCACGGGGTGCGCGCGATCGTCACGACCGCGAGCGCGAACAGGAACGACCACCCGACGTGCATCGAGGGCATGGCGGCGTACTGGTTGAACAGCCCGTGGTTCTCGTACGAGCCGCCGTACACGGCGTGGCCGAAGACCTGCGCGGTGTCGGTCATCCCGAGGTCGGGGCGCATCCGCGGCGGCGCCAGCGGGTAGACGAAGTGCCCCACGAGTTCGAGGCCGGTGATGAGCACGATCACGCGGCGGAACCAGGGGAACCGGTCCGGGTGCCACAGCAGCAGCCAGATCGTGATGATCACGAAGTCGGTGAAGTGGACGTACTTGTAGTACAGGTCCGCCGCGCGGATGCCGGACTCGGAGTGCAGGGCCCACCGCTGGAGGGACGCCTCGCTGGGGATGTGCAGCCAGCGCTCGAGGTGCCAGACGTCGTCGGAGTTCGGGAACGCCCGCCCAATGCGCCGCCCGGCCAGCGCCCGGCCGAGGGTGTAGACCATCCAGAGCGCGGCGAGGATCAGGCCGTGCCGCAGGGCGTGACGCCAGGTCGTCCAGGAGCGCAGTGACGGGGCGGCCGGGCCGACCGGCGCGACCGCGTCGTCGTCGGACGTCATGGGAGCGATCCTACGTCCGGCCCGCGACACGCCGTCACCCCCGGCCCGACCCGGGTCATAGCATGCGCGCCCCAGGGCTGCCGCGCTTCCCCCTGAAAGATCAGTAAACTTTTATGGATCAACGTCATCCGAGGATGCGGAGGCGCTCCATGGCAGGTCCAGGGGCTTACGTATTCGGCGAAGAGGAAAGGCGCGAGGTCGAGGACGTCCTCAAGAGCGGGCACCTTTCCCGGTACGGTTCCGCCGACGACCCCGGCTTCACCCAGAAGGTACGCACCCTCGAACGCGAGTTCGCCGAGCACTGCGGCGTCGCGCACGCCGTCGCGACGAGCTCGGGGACCGGCGCCCTGCTGATCTCGCTGCTCGCCGCCGGCATCGGTCCGGGTGACGAGGTCCTGGTCCCGGGCTTCACCTACGTGGCGACGATGGGCGCCGTCGTGCACGCCCGCGCGGTGCCGGTCCTCGTCGAGGTGGACGAGTCGCTGACCATGGACCCGGAGGACCTGCGCCGCAAGATCACCCCGCGCACCCGGGCCGTGCTCGTCGTGCACATGCTGGGCAACCCGTGCGACATGCGCTCGATCCGCAAGATCGTCGAGGAGCACGACCTCGTGCTGATCGAGGACGCCTGCCAGGCCGGCGGCGGCCGCTACGAGGGCCGCGCGCTCGGCTCCTTCGGCGCCCTCGGCGCCTTCTCCTTCAACCGCTACAAGATGATGACGGCCGGTGACGCGGGCATCGTCGTCACCGACGACGAGCGGCTGTACGAGCGGGTCTTCGCCCTGCACGACCAGGGGCACATCCCCCTGCGCAGCGGCGGCAAGACGGCCGGGCACCCGCGCAGCCTGATCGGGCTGAACTTCAAGATGAACGAGCTGACGGGCGCGGTCGCGCTCGCCCAACTGCGCAAGGTGGACTGGATCGTGGCGACCCTGCGGGAGAAGAAGGCGGCCCTGCGCGCGCGCATCCCGGACCTGCCCGGCGTGCGCCCGCGGGTGCTCAACGACCCGGCCGGGGAATGCGGCTCGCTGCTGACGTACCTGTTCGACGACCCCGCGCGGGCCGAGGCGGTGGCGGAGCGCCTCGGCGTGCGCACGGTGGCCGAGTCCGGCTGGCACGTGTACGGGCTGATGGACCAGATCGTCGAGCACAAGACGCCCGTGCCCGGCTGGTCGGAGCCCGCCCGGTACGCCCAGCCCGGCGACCTGCCGCGCACCGACGACATCCTCGGCCGCGCCGTCAACATCAGCGTGGGGGTCGTCGACACCGGCATCGGCGCCGGGTTCGGCATCAACATCACCTCCTCGGACGCCGAGATCGCCTCGGTCGCCGAGCGGTTCACCGCCGCCTGCGCGGCGGTCGCATGAGCGCGCCCGACACCGCCCCGGCCGCGCCGGGGTCACGGCCCGCGCGGCTCGGCCTGATCGGGCACGGGAGGCTCGGCGCCGTCCACGCCCGGAACGTCGCCGCGTGCCCGGACGCCGAACTCGCCGCGGTGTGCGACACCGAGCCCGCCGCGCTCGCGGCCGCCGCCGCCGAGCACGACGTCCCCGTCACCACCGACCTCGACGCCTTCCTCGCCCTGCCGTTCGACGGCGTCGTCATCGCGTCGAGCACGCAGGCGCACGCCGGGCACATCCTGGCCGCCGCCCGCGCGGGCAAGGCGATCTTCGTGGAGAAGCCGGTCTGCCTCACCCTGCGGGACACCGACCAGGTGCTCCAGGAGGTCGTGGACGCGGGCGTGCCGTTCCAGATCGGCTTCCAGCGCCGCTGGGACTCCCGCTACCTGCACGCCAAGCGGATCATCGACTCCGGCGACATCGGCGAGCCCGTCCTGTTCAAGGCGCACGGACGCGACCCGAACGCGTCCAACCCGGCGAACTGGGGCCTGGACCGCAACGGCGGGCTGTTCCTCAACTGCGCGATCCACGACTTCGACGCGGCCCGCTTCCTCCTCGGACGCGAGGTGCGCGGCGTGACCGCGACCGGCGCGGCGCTGGTCCACAAGGGCCTGCGGGACAAGGGCGACATCGACACCTGCTCGACCACCCTCCACCTCGACGGCGACGCGATGGCGCTGACCGAGTGGAGCCGCTACGCCACCTACGGCTACGACATAGCGATGGAGGTCGTCGGCACCGAGGGCATGGTGCAGTTCGGGAGCGAGCGCGACCGGGCGGTGCTCGTCCGGCGGCCGGCGCGCGACGGGGCCTCGGTGTTCGAGATCTTCGGCGACGCCTACCGCGACTCCGTCGAGGCGTTCGCGGCGTCCCTCGTCAACGGGACACCGGCCTCGCCCGGGGTGGAGGACGCCCGGACGGCCCTGCACATCGCGCTCGCGGCCCGGCGCTCGTTCGAGACCGGGCGGAGCGTCCCGGTGGAGGCCCTTCCGCCGTTGACCCGCGGCGGCCTGGCGTGCCCGCCGGCGCGGCGCGGGATGCACCCGCCCGAAGTTCTGGCGCGTCGGCAAGACGGCCATGCCGGGAACGGCGCATATCCTCGGCCTGACGATGGGCGGACGGCCGTACCGCTGGCGGACGGTGGAGGATGAGGCACGTGCACGAAGCGGCGCCGTGACCGGGCGCGGCGAGGGAGCCGGGGGGCGGGGCGCCTCGGCCGCGGGGCCGGCGGGGCGGGCCCCGTGACCGGCCTGGGCGCCCTGATCGCGATCGCGTCCGGCGGCTGCTTCGCGCTCAGCGCCGCCCTGCAACACCGCGCGGCGCACCGGGAGGTCCGCCGGGACGCCGCCGCGCCCCGCACCCTCGACCCCCGGCTCCTGACGCGCCTGGTGCGCCGGCCGCTGTGGCTGGGCGGCCGCCTGGCCGCCGTCCTCGGCGTCGTCCTGCAAGCCCTCGCCCTGCGCGCCGCACCGCTGTCCCTCGTGCAGCCCCTGCTCATGATCGGCCTGGCCCTGTGCGTCGTGCTCGAACCGCGGCTCGGCGGCGACCGCGCCGACCGGCACACGCTCGGCGCCGCGCTGCTGGCCACGGCCGGCCTGACGGTCTTCATGATCGCCGCCGAGCCGGAGTCCGGCGACGGCGCGCCCACGGCGACCACGATGAGCGTCGTCGTGGGGGCCTGCGTACTGGCGATCCTCGGCTGCCTGGCCGCGGCCCGGCACAAGCGCGTGGCGGGCACCGCGCTCGGCGCCGCCACCGGCATCTCGTTCGGCCTCACCGCCGCGATGCTCAAGGCGGGCGCCGGGTCCTTCGGCGACCCGGTCGCCCTCGTGGCGGGCTGGACCCTCTACGCCTACCTCGCCTGCGCCGCCGTGGCCCTGCTGCTCAACCAGAACGCCTTCCTGACCGGCTCGCTCACCGCCCCGCTGACCGCCATCACCCTGAGCGAGCCGATCACGGCCCTGCTCATCGGCCTGACCGCCTTCCACGAGCACATCGACCTCACCGGCCCGCGGGCGGCGCTCATGCTGGCCGGCGCCGTCGCGATGGCCTCCGGCGTCCGCCGCCTCGCCGCCGCCCGCCCGACCCCGCCGCCCCCGGACACCGTCACCCCCGACCGGATAAAGATCCGCCCGATCTCCCTCCGCAAGCCGTAAGCCCCCCGCATCACACCGAACAGGGGGCCTCTTACGCGCTTCCGTCCGAATCGGGCGTCGGTAAAGCCTCGGGGGGACGCGGTTCGCGCGCGGGACGTGCGGTCGGGCCGGATCCACCGGTAGCCGGGGTGGACGCCGGGGGTGAGCCCCTGCTGCTCGGCGACGCGCCCGAGCATCGCGCGCAACTGCCGGTTGCCTACGTCGGCGCCAATCGCTCCACCCCGCACCCGGACGCCTCAGGCGCCGCAGTCCTGGAGTACGCCCGCGCGCACGGCACCACGATCAAGGCTGGCGCCTTCCTGCTCTTCTCCGCCTCGGTGCCCCTGGCGATCTCATCGGCCGTCCTCTACCCTGCCCGTCGTCCGGTTCGGTGGCACGGTCTGGCTGGTGGCCGCCGCAGTTTTGATGCCGCGCACCCGCCCCCGTCGCGCGCACCCGTAACAGCACCCCCTGCGCACTTGTCTGGCGAGCGCCTTCCGGGCGGAAAGCCGCTCACCCGGATAGCGTGCGTTGATGAGCTGGCAGCGGGTGGCCGACGAGATCGAGACGCTGATCGCCGCGTACATCGACGAGGGGCTGGACGCCGGCCTTCTGGCGGAGTCGGCACTGGCGAAGGCCGAGCGGCTGTGGACCGAGGCCCGTGAGGAGGACGGCTCGGTCCCGCTGGAGGCGGCCCGCACGGTGGCGCGGCTGTACTGGTTCCGGGCGCGGGCGTTCGGCGCCGGCACCCCGCGGGGCCGGGACGACCTGGGCGCCGCCGTGGGCATCTTCGCCATGATCGACGAGGTGGTGCCGGAGGCCGTCCCGGCCGAGTTGCGGCCCCTAGTCGTCCAGGCGCGGGCCGATCCGCTGGAGGCCGCACTGGATCTGCTCGACGAGGTGCAGTCCGGTGCCCGGCCCGACGCCCTCGACGAGGTGGTGGACCGGCTGTCGCGCCTGCGGGTCGATGACGCGGGCGTACAGGCGGCCATCGACGCCAACCTGAGTCTCGCGCTGCGGATGCGGGCCGAGTCCACCGGAAGCCGCGACGATGTGGACCGGGCGGTCGCGCTGGTACGCGGCGCCGTGGCGGCCACCGACCCGGACGACCCGGATCGGGCCACGATGCTCGACAACCTCGCGACCGCCCTCGGCGTGCGGTTCGCCGGGCACGGTGACCCGGCCGACCTGGACGAGGCGGTCGACGCCGGGCGCCAGGCCGTGGACACCACGCCCGCCGCCGACCCGGCCTGGCCGAGTCGCGCCTCCAATCTCAGCGGCCTGCACCGCGTCCGGTTCGACCAGTTCGGCGCGGCGACCGATCTGGACGCGGCCATCGAGCTCGGTGAGCGGGCCGCCCGGCACGCCGGTTCGGTCGGCCCGGGCGCGGCGCTGCGCTGGTCCAACCTCGGCAACGCGATCCAGGCCCGCTACGAGTCGCGCCGGGCGCCGACCGACCTCGACGCCGCGGTCACGGCCGCCTGGCGGGCGCACGACCTCGCTCCGACCGGGCACCGCTTCCGGTCCGCGGTCCTGGTCGGCTTGGCGAATCTGCTGGTCACCAGATTCGAGCACTGGGGTTCCGGCGACGATCTGGAGGGCGGGCTGCGCCTGTTGCACGAGGCGCTCGCGGAGACCCCCGAGGAGGCGCCGCACCGGTCGTCGATCCTGACGAACCTGGGAAACGCGTACCGGCTGCGCCACGAGATGCGCGGTGACCGCGCCGACCTGGCGGCGGCGCTGGAGTACGGGGCGGCGGCGCTCGCGGTGACCGACCGGACCGACCCGGCGCTGCCGGTGCGGCTGTCCAACCGGGCGATGGCGCTGCTCACCGCGTACGAGATCGACCGCGACCCGGCGCTTCTGGAGGACGCCGCGGCCGCGGGGAGAGCCGCGGTCGAGGCGGTCGGACGGCGCCGGACGGCGCGTTCCAAACTGCTGTCCAACCTGGCCGTCGTGCTCGCCGCGCAGGCCGGGGCCGTGCCCGGCGCCGCCCGCCGGGAACGGCTCGCCGAGGCCGTGCAGGCCGCGCGGCAGGCGGTGGCGATCCTCGACGAGAACCATCCGGACGCGGCGATCCGGCTGGTCAACTTCGCCGGGACGGTGCTGGACGCGGCGGGGCCGGACGCGCCGACCGAGGCGCTCACCTCCTACCTGCGGGCGGCGTCGACGACGACCGCTCCGGCGTCGGTGCGAGTGACGGCGGCCCGCGGCGCGGCCTCGACCGCGGCGCGGGCAGGGCGCTGGGACATCGCCCGGTACGGCTACCGGGAGGCGATCGCTCTGCTGGGCCCGCTGACCACGCGGGCGATCGACCGGCCCGGCCAGGAGGCGATGCTGCGGCGGTTTCCGGGGCTGGGCACCGATGCCGCGGCCGCCGACCTGCACGAGGACGAGCCGCAGGCGGCGGTGCAGACCCTGGAACGGGGGCGCAACGTGCTGTGGTCGCAGGCGCTGGAGGGGCAGGCCGCGCAAGGGCTGCTGGGCGTACGTCCGGAGTTGGCGCGCCGTCTGGCCGAGGTGGCGGAGGCATTGTCCTAACGCATGGCCAGGAGCCCCTGCCGGGCGCGGCTGAGCCGGGCCGCGAGCCGGGGGCGCCGCTCCGCCAGTCGGTGGGCCTCCCGCCGCAGATGCAGCTGCTGTTCCCACAGCAGCGACCGGCCCTGGTCGCCGAGTTCGACGGCCCGGTCGACGCGTCCGGCGTCCAGGGAGGCGGCGGTCGCGTCGGCGGCCAGGGAGTTCCAGGAACGCAGGGCCCGTTCCTGGTCGCGGCGGTCGAGGCCGGTCCAGGCCAGCCGGGGAAGCAGGTCGACGGCGACGGCGAACGCCTCGGTCGCCGACCCCGGATCGCGCAGCGCGAGGGCCTGAGCCGCCCATTCGCCCGCCGCGTGGATGCGGATCAGCGCCGCCGCCGTCGGCTGACGGGTCGCCGCGCGGTATTCGGCGACGGCCTCGTGCCGGAGGTCCTCGCGTCCGGTGGCGTCGGCGAGGTCGGCGAGCACTCCGGCCAGGTTGTACCGGTTGAGCGCCTGGTCGGGATCGGTGGCGTCGGCGGCGTCGATGGCCCGGCGGTAGGCGTCGATCGCGGATTGCAGGTCGGCGGTCGCCCGGGTGAGCCTCCACCGTTCCTTGAACGCGTCGCCGAGGGTGCGCAGCCGGTAGCCGGGAGGAGAGCTGGCGGCGGGCAGGTCCGCGACCGCCCGGAGGACCTCGACCGCCTCGTCGACCAGGGCCGGGTCGCCGGTCTTGGACAGGGTGCTGCCGAGCATCGCCTGGCGGCCCACGCGCTGCACGTGCCGGGGCGGGGTCGCGGCGACCGCGGCCCGGATCAGGACGACCGCCTCGGCGAGGTCGGCCGGATCCGCGGTCTCGTTGTGCCGGGTGATCAGGGCGCTGGCCAGCAGCGTGCGGCGGCGGGGCAGGTCGGGGTGGTCGGGGCGGCAGTCGACTGCCTCGCGCAGCAGGGCGATGCCCTCGGTCAGGTCGCCGTCGCTTCCGTGCAGGTGGTACCGCAGGTGCAGCGCGATCGCCAGGGCGGAGCCGTGATGCCTGCGGCGAGCCGCCGGGGCGCTCCGGTACGCCCGGCGGTGCAGGCCGATCGCCTCGTCCATGTCGGCGGGATCGCCGGTGCGCTCGTAGCGGGAGTCGAGCGCGGTGGCCAGGTTGACCAGGCGCCGGGAACGGTCGAGGTGCCGGGGCGGCGTGCACCGCACCGCCTCCCGGTCGGACGTGATCGCTTCCGCGAGGTCGGCCGTGTCCCGGGTGCGCTGGAACCGTTCGAACCGGACGCCGCCCAGGTTGGACAGCTGGGCGCCGCGGTGGATGTGGGTGCCGGGGAGGGCGGCGAGCGCGGCGGTGCCGACGCGCAGCGCCTCGTCGAGGTCGGCGATGTCGTCCAGGCGGTCGAACCGTGCGGTGAGCGCGTTGGCCCGGTTGCCGGCATGGAGCGGACGGTCATGGCCGACGGCGGCATGGGCGGCCACGGCGTCGTGCAGGTCGGTGAGCGCGCCGCGCTCCTCGTACCGGTCGTTCAGGGCGTGGCCGAGATTGGACAGGTAGTCGGGGCGGTGCGGGTCGCCGTCGCGGGCGCACCGGACGGCCTCGCGGTGCAGGTCGACCGCGGCGTCGAGGTCGGCCAGGTCGTCGGTGGCGATGAAGCGCATGGTCAGCGCGGCGCCGAGGGCCGACAGGCGGCGGGCCCGGTCGTGGTCCTGCGCGGCGGTCCCGCCGAGGGCGTCGTGCAGCAGCGCGATCGCGTGTCGCAGGTCGCCGATCTCGCCGTTCCGCTCGAAGCGGTTGCAGAGCATGAGGGCCAGGTTGGTCAGCCCCATCGGGTCGGTGTCGTGCGCGTGCCGGATGGCCCGTTCGAGGTCGCGGGGCCGGCCGCCGGCCTCGTAGCGGGTGTGCAGGACGGCCGCGTACTGCGACCGGTAGCGGTCCTCGTGCGGTGATCGCCGCAGCGCGAGGCGATGCGCGCGGACGGCCGCCGCGAGGTCGCCGTCGCGGGAGTGCAGCAGGTAGCGGGTGTGCAGCGCGATCCCGAGGTTGGCCAGGTAGCGCGCCTGCTCCGGGGCGTCGCCGAACCCGGACTCCGCGGCGGCCCGGAACAGGTCGATCGCCTCGTCCAGATCCGCCCCGGTGTCGTGGTGCTGGTACCGAGCGAACAGGCCCGCGCCCAGGTTGCACGCGTAGTCGGCCTTCGCGGCGGTGCCCGGCCCGGCGAGCGCGACGGCGCATCGGCCCAGCGAGATGCCCAGGTCCACGGCGAGGTCGTCGAACCGTTGCAGGCAGGCCTCGATGAGGTCGCGCGACTCATGGTGCAGTAGCGCCGGAATGGGCTCGTCGTTGTCGGGGTCGGCCAGCGCCTCGGCCAGCGGGGGCGGCACCGTCGCACCGGGGTCGGCGGCGAGCAGCACCCGGTAGAGCCGGTAGGCCGTCTGGCAGTCGGGGTCGTGGTGGTCGGTCGGCGCCTCCGTCCAGCGGCACCAGAACAGCGACGCGGCCAGGCCGAGCGGCTCCGCGTCGACGGCCACCTCGCCGTCCCCGTGCAGGCGGATCGCCTCGGTGAGCAGGCGGCGGGCATCGTCGCGGGCGCCGTCGCCGCGCACGGGCTCGGGGCCCTCGGCGGCGAGATACCGCTCAAGCCGTCGGCGGACGTCCTCGACCGGCGTCATCG
The DNA here is from genome assembly GCF_022751215.1 of Actinomadura terrae. GTDB lineage: Bacteria > Actinomycetota > Actinomycetes > Streptosporangiales > Streptosporangiaceae > Spirillospora > Spirillospora terrae. Next base: position 154,251 of record NZ_JAICDG010000006.1, read on the forward strand.
CCTCATCGTAGGCGGATCGGTCCCTCGATTGTGTCGGAGGCCCCACCGCCCTGGGCATGTGTGCGAAAGGGTGGGCCGGTGACCGAATTCAGCGAGGAGCAGGACGTCTCCCGGCTGGTCGACCGCCGGATGGCGCTGACCCGGGAGTGGGACGCGCTGGTCAGGCAGGTGCGGAAGCTGCCCGGTTTCGAGGATTTCCTCAGGCCGCCGCCGCTGGAGAAGCTGCTGCCCGCCGCCGCGCACGGTCCGGTCGCGGTGATCAACGTCAGCCGTTGGCGGTGCGACGCGCTGCTGGTGGTGGACGGCGACGTCCGGGTCCGTGAATTACCGGACCTCAACGCGGCCGACGTGGAGAAGATGACCACCGCGTACTTGAACGTCCTGGACACGGTCAGCCAGCGGTGGCGGGACTGGTGGCGGGCCAAGCAGGGCGCCGGAGGGCTGGAGGCCGCCGAGGAGGAGTTGTCGGCGGCCGAGGACCGGGCCGAGAAGATGCTCCGGGCGATCCTGCGCTGGCTGTGGCGGGCGGTCACCGAGCCGGTCCTGAAGGACCTGGGCTTCACGACGACACCGGACGACGACGTGCCGGCCTGGCCGCGCATGTGGTGGTGCCCGACCGGGCTGCTGACCATGCTCCCGCTGCACGCGGCCGGCGACCATCTGGCGGACGGCCCGCACCGGCCGACCGTCCTGGACCGGGTGGTGTCGTCGTACACGCCGACGCTGCGGGCCCTGGTGCAGGCCCGGGCACCGTTGCCCGAGGACGCCTCGCCGGAACTGCTGATCGTGACGGTGCCGCAGGTCGGCGAGGAGCCGCCGCTGCCCGAGGCCGCCGCGGAGCGGGCCATGCTGGAGCGCCGGTTCGCCGGGCGGCACCGCGTCCTCGACGGCCCGGACGCCACCGTCGACGAGGTGGCGCGGCTGCTGCCCGCCTACCGGTGGGCGCACCTGAGCTGCCACGGCAACCAGGTGCTCGACGATCCGTCGCGGGGCGGCCTGCGGCTCGCCGACGACGTGCTGACCATCGCGCGGCTCAGCGCCAAGCAGCATCAGGGCGAGTTCGCGTTCCTGTCGGCATGCAAGACCGCGACCGGCGGGGTGGGGTTGGCCGATGAGGCGATCACCCTGGCCGCCGCGCTGCACTACACCGGGTACCGGCATGTCATCGGCACGCTGTGGACGGTCAACGCGGCCATCGCGGCGGAGATCGCCGACGCGGTGTACGGGCAGGAGGGCCGGCCGTTCGAGCCGGGCGGTGCCGTGTTCGCACTGCATGCGGTCCTGCGCCGGTTGCGGGAAACGGAGCGGCTCAGCGTGTGGACGCCGTTCGTCCACCTGGGGCCGTGAGCCGGCCGGTCTCCTCCGACAGGCTCCGCAGCAGCTCCAGCAGTGTGCCGCGGGCCCGGCGGTCGCGACCCCCGTCCTGGAGCAGTCCGGCGACGGCGTCACGCGCCTGGTCGCGGTCGGGCCACGTGGTGTCCCAGCGGGCGGCGGCGTGCCGGGCCGCGGCGTGCACGCGCGGCTCGGCGCCGTCGAGACCGCGCAGCACCGCCATGGTGTCGCCGAGGAAGGCCAGGCCGATCAGCGCGCCGTCCCGGTCGGCGCCCCGCAGGTGCTCGGCCACCGCCGTCGCCGTGCCGCCCGGGAAGAGCCTGGTCAGGTATCCGGCGGCGGCGAGGACCTCGGAGCGGGCGGTGAGGGTGAGCACCCCGTACACCGGATGGCAGACCGTGCGGGTCATCTCGTGCAGCTGCGGCATTGTCAGCAGGTCGGCTGCCAGGTCCAGGCCGTCGGCGAGACCGGCTGCCGCGGCTGCCCGCACGTAGGCGACGGCATCCCAGCCGGGTCCCGGAGGTGGGCGCAGCGCGGGCAGAACGTCCTCGGCCGTGTCGCGCCACGGGCGCTGCGGCGGAGGTGCGGCGTCCAGGAGGAACGCGGCCGATCCGAGCGTGGCCAGGGCCAGCGCGTGGTCGTCGGTGTCGGAGGAACGCAGCAGGGTTTCCAGAACGGCGGCGTCGGGGCTACAGCGGGCCAGGGCGACGCGGATCGGCCAGCGGAGGCGGTCCGGGCTGCCGGCGGCGGCCAGTGCGGTGTACACCTGCTCGGCGAGGTGCGCGCCGGCGACCGGATCGCTCTGCCGGGCCGCGGTCAGCAGCCGCGCCAGCGTCTCGTTCTGGCGGGCGGTGCGTACGGCGCGGGAGGTCAGGGACGCGATGGCCGCCGCCTTGCCCGGCAGGTCGTCCGGGAGCGCGGGCGCCGGTTCCGGCTGTGCCGCAGGATCGTCGACGAGCCGGTCCAGCAGGTCGGCGGCGTACCCGCCGATCTCGAAGTCCTCGCGGTGGGCCAGCAGCACGTCGCGGTCGCCGCCCAGCGGTGACCGCAGCAGTTCCTCACGCTCGCGCTGGGCGGCGACGTGGGCGGCCTGGGTGGTCAGTCGCGGCAGCACCGCCGTGAGCCGGTCGAGCCGGCGGCGGGCCGCGGCGGTGCGCTCGCGCCGCAAGCGGCCGGGGATCGCGGCCCCGAGGCGGAGCAGAGCGTCGTGGGCGGCGCGGTGGTAGTGCCAGGGTGCCCGGTCGTCGCAGTGATCGGCGATGAGGGCGGCCAGACCGACGGCGCCGTGCCGGGCCGCCAGTTCCACGGCGGCGATCCGGAGTCGCGCCGGTTGCGGCCGCTCACCGAGCAGATGAGCGGCCAAGCGCACCGGCTCGTCGCCCACCGCCGGCCGCGCGGCCGACATCGGCCCGATGGCGACCGCGCGGGCCGCTGGGGAGAGACGGTCGTCGCGGGCGACCGCGCAGAGCGCGGTGATGCCCGGTTCGCCGAGGGAGTGCAGGGCATCGGCGGCGACCCGCTGGGCGAACCGGGCGGCTTGCGGGTCCCGCAGGCAGGCGACCTGCTCGGCGATGAACCCGGCGTCGTCCGGGCCGGTCATCGCCAGCAGCCGGGCGGCGAAACGCGGATCGGTGTCGCGGGCGACGCGGATCATGGTGGCCGCCGCGTCGTCGGCGCCGGCGCGCGCCGCGGCCAGCCGCAGCGGTTCCTGCCAGACCAGACTGAGGGTACGGGTGGGCAGTGCCGCGGCGTCGTCGATGGCCGAGCGCGCCGCGAAGTAGTCGCGGTGAACCAGCCGGGGGAAGAACAGCTTGCCCGCACGCGATTCCAGTACGCCCTCGTCGAGCAGGCGTGCCCGGCCGGCGTGCCACGCGGCCGGGTCGGCCGCGAACAGCTCGTCCGCGGCGGTCTCCTCGCACCATCCGGCATCGCGGTCGACCAGGAAGGCGGCCAGGGTCTCGGCGGCGTAAGCGGTCCGCGGGTCGCCGTCCAGGTGGGCGAACGCGTCGTCGAGCAGGTCGGTCAGGCTCGGGCGGATTCGTGGACGGAGGTGCCGGGCCAGCAGCGCGACACCGTCGGCGCTGGCGAAGAGCTCATCGATGCGCGGGGTCCCGCGTTCGCCGAGGACGTCGTGCAGCGCCGTCATCGGAATCCCGCGGCGGACGGCCGACTCGGCAAGGAACCTGATCGCCTGCTCCGCGGCCGGGCGCTGCACGCGGTACACGGTGAAGTCCGCGCCGAGGCCGCGGGTGGCGCGGCCGGTGACCAGCACCGGCAGGCGGGGATGGCGGCGCCGCAGATCACCGATGCGCTCGAACAGGCCCGCGGGGGCGCCGCCGTCCACGATGAGGTGCAGGCATCCCGCGTCCATCAGGTGCTCGAGCGCGACGTCGTGGCGGACCGGAGCGTGCCGGGCGAGGAGGCGGGGATCGAAGCGGTCGGCGGCCGGCACGAGCACGGGGAGCCGGTGCCGGCCGCGATCGCCGACGGTGTCGCGGTTGGCGGCGACGGCGCTCAACCGGCGGGCCATCTCCCGCACCACCGTGCTCTTGCCGGTGCCCGCGACGCCGACGAGCGCCGCACACGCCGAGCCGGTCAGCGCCTCGATCGCCGACCGGGGCGGCTCGTCGCCGGTGGCCACCGACAACTCCATGTACGGCTCCGGCCCGCCCCCGTCCCCCGGCCGGGACACGGCTTCCACCGGCCGGGACAGGTCCGCCGGATGCACCGGCCGGTAGACGGCCGCCGCCACGGTGTTGGCCGCCTCGGTGAGGGCGTCCTCAAGGCCGGGCAGGCCGCGCCCGTCGACCTCGCGGGTGATCGCGCCGAGCAGCCTCGCCGCAGCGGCCGGCGCCTGGTGCGCGGCACCGGCCGCGATCGCCGTGGTGGCTCGCAGGTCCGGCGCGGTCCACAACCCGAACGCGGTCGGCGGATCGATCCACTCACCGGCCACCGCGGCGGTGGCGGCCGAGGCCGCCCAGCGGGTGGGCGACTGCTGCTCGTCGGGCCACTTGAAGGTGCGGTGAGCGGCGAGCACCAGGTGACGGCTGTAGTCGGCGAACCAGTCCTGGTGGCTGCCGGTGGGGTGGCAGCGGTAGGCGTGCTCGCGCAGGCGCAGCAGCACCGAGCAGATCAGGGAAAGGCCGGGACGGGGCGCTGTGATCTCGATGCCTCCGGCGGGCAGCACGGCGGCGGCCGCCGTGACCAGCCGTTGCACGGCGACCAGGTCGGCGAGTGTGGGACCGCCCCCGATCGCCCGCATCAGATTGATCTCCAACCAGGCGCAGTCGGCGACCAGCGACTCGCCCCTGTCCGGGCCGCTGGTGCGGGCATAGTCGATCAGGTACGGGTCGCGGTCGACGAGCAGCACGTTGCGGGCGTTGAGGTCCCCGTGCACCCGGCATCCCCGCACTCGCGGCAGGGAGGCCTCCAGGGCCCTGCGCAGGGCGGTGAACGGATGGGCCGCCCGCACGCCGGGCGCGCTGATGGCGTCGCCGTTCTCCGCCAGGCCGGGCAGGGCGTCCCGCAGCCGGGACATGACCACTCCCGGGCGGCTGCCGACGACGGTCCCCCGCACCTCGACGCCTCCCTCGGGGCAGTGCAGGTCCGCCGGTACGCCGCGCAGCTCGACGGTCGCGAAGCCCACCCGGCCGAGGAGCCGGCCGGAGCGCCGGTGCAGCTCGACGTCGTCGACGCGCACCGACCTACCGGCCAGGGCGTCCGCGTCCGGTGGAACGGAGCCGGCTTTCCAGATGGTGCGTTCGACTAACCGGTCCGTGGTCTCGCCGCCGCCGCTTCCGAAAATGCTCCCCGACGCGTCGGCGAGCCGGGTGACCGCTATTGCCAGGTCGGGTCCGAGCGCGGGAACCATGTTCAGCAGTGATGTGGACGGACCGGTCGTGGCGCCGTGGTAGAGCGATCTCTCGGCCTGTGAGAACAACTCACCGATCGCCGTGCCGGCCCGGCGCGCGGCCGCCCGATCACCGAGGGAGGCTCGGGTGAACACCTCTTCGAGCGTCGTCACCGAGTCCTCCGACCGCCCGGCGAACTGCCCGGCATGGCCGTAGACGATCGCCTCCCAGCCGTTCCTCGACACCGCCGAGCCGGGGTCCAGTGTGCTGTGCCGGATCGGCGTGCACATGTGGGTGGCGACCGGCCTGACGACCCTTTCCCAGGCGTCGCGTTCGACCGCCATCTCCGCGGCCGGACCCACCTTGACCACTTCGACGAGCGGCGGCGACCCCGACCCGACCTCGATCCGGAGCACCAGCGCTCCGCCGGCGCCGGTGAACCGTTCGGCGACGCGGATCGACACGTCCTCGGGACCCCAGGCCTCGGCGGGGAGACGTTGCAGGACCTCGTCGATCTCGTCCTCGTCGGCGTCCGGCACCACACCGGGGACGAAGGTGATGGTCCTCCTGGCCAAGCCGCCACCGCCTCGCCGATGCCGCCCATGCGGAACAAGCCAACCCGTGCGCCAGGCCATACAGTAGTCGTCGCGGCAATGCCCACCAGAGCGGGAGCGCGGATGCCGAACCAGGACGATTCCGGTGAGCACCCTCGAACGTCGAGCGAGAGCTGGGCGGTCATCTGCGACGAGTACCCGGACCTGCAACGCTGGGCGTACCGCACCGAGCAGCGCCGGCACTTCATCGAGTTGCGGGCACGGGCCGGGCAGGACGAGGCGCTCGGGGACTGGCTGGCGCTGCGCGAGGAGATGCGGCGGCGCGAGCGCAGCGAGGGGGACGTCGTCAAGGAGACCCTGGCCCACGCCTACGAGCGGGTCGTCAACGGCGCCGACTCCCTCCCCGACACCGAGATCTACGTCTGCCCTGAACAGCGCAAATGTGCCCGCCGCGCCCAAGCCGACGCGCCGGGCGAACCGCCGAGGTGCGACCTGTTCGGCAGTCCGATGAAACCCGCCTGACCGGTGGCCGGCGACGTGGCGTCGGACGGGCCGCGCGACCGCGAGGCGCTCCTGGCCCGGGTCGAGGCGCGGGTGGAGCGGTACGGCGCGACCCGCGACAGCGCCGAGATCCTCGGCGCCGACGCCGCCCGCGAGGCGGCGGCGCTGCTGGCCGTGGTCGGCGACGAGCCGGACGCGGAGGCCGTGCTCGCCGTCGCCTGGCTGCACTGGTGCCGGGCCGATCACCTCGACTCCCCCGACGACGAGGCCGAACTCGCCGTCGCGGTGCCGCTGTTCATCGAGCTCCACGCCGTCGATCCCGGCCTGGTGCCGCCGTTGCTGCGGGCGCAGCTGGACGAACCGGAGCCGGTGTCGGCCGGCACCGCGGCGTACCGGCGGTGGCAGGAGACCGGCGACCGGCGGACTCTGGACGAGGCCGTCGAGCTGCTGCGGGCGGAAGCCGCACAAGCGGACAACACGCCATGGCGGCTGTCCAACCTAGCGGGCGTGCTGCGGGAGCGGTTCCTGATCGCACAGGACCCCGCCGACATCGACGAGGCGGTCACGGCGGCCGACGCATCGGTACGGCTGACCGCGCCCGGCGATCCGGAGCAGGCCGTCCGGCTGTCCAACCAGGGCAGCGCACTGCTGGCCAGGTTCGACCACTCGGGTGACCTGACCGACCTGGACGCCGCGGTGACGTCGCTGCGGGCGGCGACCGGGGCCGCCGACGACGGCGTCTTCCTGTCCAACCTGGCGGCGGCGCTGTTCACCCGCCACACCATGCGGGACGACCCGGCGGATCTGGCCGCCGCGGTGGCCGCGGCCGATGCCGCCGTGACGGCGTCCGGACACAGCGACGAGACCGCCGCGGATGCCCGGGTCGTGCTGTGCCTGGCGCTGACCCGGCAGTTCGAGACGACCGGCGACCCGGCGGTGCTGGCCAGGGCGGTGGCGGCAGGACAGCAGGCGGTACGCCAGGACGGCGCCGCCGCGGCGAGCGGTCTCGCGGGCGCGCTGGTCGCCCGGTACCTACTGACCGGCGCGGTCGACGATCTCGACCACACGATCGCTCTGGGCCGCCGAGCCGTCGCCGACAGCCCGGCGGCGGACCGGGCGACGCACCTGTCGAGCCTGTCCAACGCGCTCCTGCTCCGGTTCGCCGCGGGTGCCGACCCCGCGACGGTCGACGAGGCGATACGCCTGGCGGGTGAGGCCGTGGCAGCCGCCGGCCCGGGACATCCGGGGCGCGTGACGTACCTGACCAACCTGGGTTCGGCACTGCTCACCCGGCACGAATCGACCGGTCGCGACGAGGACCTGCGCGCGGCGCTCGCCGCATGCCGCGAGGCCCTGGCCGGGGCGCCGCCGCGCCACCGGGACCGGCCCCGCGCCACGACGACGGCAGGCCTGGCCCTGCTCGCCCGCTACGAGGCGTCCGGCACGGAGGCGGATCTGGTCCAGGCCGTACACCTGGCCCGGGAGGCCGTGGCGGCCACCACGGCCCCCACCGACGACCGGATCGGCGGCCTCGGCAACCTGTACGCCGTCCTGCACCGGCTGTTCGTCCGCACCGGCGACGTACGGCTCCTCGACGAGGCGATCGGTGCCGTCGAGCAGGCCGCGCGGCTGGCCGCGGACACCGCGTCGGCCGCGTCGGCACTGTCCAACCTGTCCACCGCGTACGGGCTACGGCACGAGGCCACCGGCGCCGCGAGGGACCTGGACGGCGCCGTGGACACCGCCCGGCGCGCGGTCGAGGCCACCGGACCGGCGGACCGCGCCCTGTCCGTCCGGTACGGCAACCTCAGCGCCGCCCTGCAATCGAGGTTCGCGCACCTCGGCGACCTGAGCGACCTGACCGGGGCGGTCGAGGCCGCCCGCCGTGCGGTGACCGCGGCCGACGGCCCCGCGGCACTCGCGGTCTCGCGCTCCGGGCTGGCGGCCGCGCTCTACCGCCGCTTCACCGCCCTGCACGAGGCCACCGACCTGGACGAGGCGGTGGACGCGGCCAGAGCCGCCGTCGCGGCGACGCCCGACCAGGCGCCGGAGCAGGCCGGCCGGCGGGTCAACCTGGCCGCGGTGCTGACGGAGAGCGCCGACCTGGGGAACCGGCCGGAGCATCTCGACGAGGCCGTGCAGCAGTACCGCGACGCGGTCGCCGCCACGGCCGGATCGCCGGTGCTCCGAGCCATCGTCCAGTCCGGTCTGTGCCACGCGCTGACCCGGCGACATGCGACCACCGGCACCCCCGGGGACCTGCGGGACGCGATCACCGCGGGACGTGACGCGGTCCGGCTCGGCGGCGACCGGCCGGCGCCGGACCGGGCCGTTTACCTGGTGAACCTCGCCCGTTCGCTGCACCTGGACAACGACCTCGACGAGGCGTTGCCCCTGCTGGCCGAGGCGGCCTCGGTCCCCGAGGCGTCGGCCGAGGACCGGCTGTCGGCGGCGTGGGAGCGGGGCCGGATCGCGGCCGAGGCGGGCCTCGCGGACCAGGCCCGCCTCGGGTACGCCGAGGCGACCCGGCTGCTGCCGCGGGCGGGCTGGTCCGGTCTCGGCCGGCGCTCCCGGGAACGGCACCTCGGCCGGGTGGTGGCCGTCGCCGCCGACGCCGCCGCCTGGCAGCTGACGACCGGCCACGTGGTCGACGCGGTCGAGCTGCTGGAACTGGGCCGGTCGGTGCTGTGGACCAGCATGCTCGACCAGCGGCCGGACCTGTCCCGGCTGGAACGCGCCGACTCGACGCTGGCCCGTCAACTGGCCCTGGTCAGCACCCGCCTGGCCCGCCTGTAGAGGATTGCCGCGTTCAGGCGCGGTGATGCCCCGTTACCGGTCTTGTCCGGCCGGTAACGGGGCAGCGAAGGCAGGTATTACTTCAGCACCTTCACGGCGACGCGGGACCGGTTGCCCTGCGCGTCGACCGCGATGACCTCCGCGCGGTATTTCACGCCGTCGCGCTTGACCGGGACGGGGATGTCCATGGAGTCGGCGGCGGGAACCACATCGAAGCGGTTGGCGACCTTGGCGCTGAGCACCTCACCGCCGTTGTCTGCACGGGTTACGCGCACGTTGTAGTGGTACACCAGCTCGTCGTCCTCGGCCTGCTCGATGCGCAGCGCAAGTTGGCCGTCCTTGCCGGTCTGTGCCGACAGCGGGTGCGATGACGTCCAGCGCGGGGCCTTCCGGTTGCGGTTGGCGTCGGTGTAGGTGAAGTTCCGCACGACCCGGGCGTCGCTGCCCGCGGTCTTGATCTCCCAGGGCCTGCCGGCCAGCGTCCCGTCGCTCTGGAACGGCGGCTTCCAGTTCGCCGACCATTTCCCGCCGGTGTAGATGTCGTGGAGGTCGGCGTTGAGGTTGATCCGGTTGATGACGGTGCGGCCCGGATAGATTTCCACGGCCAGCCCCTGGGCGGTGGGAGTCTCGAAACGGCTGGCCAGTTTCCCTTCCGCGTCGAGCATCTGGTACCCGTGGTCGAATTCGATGTAGGACGAACTGGAGTCGTTCACGGCGGTGAAGTTCTTCTGGTGGATCGCGCGCGGGTCGTTCAGGTTCAGGTGCGAATGGCCCGAGAAGTAGACGGCGCGCGGGAACTTCGACATGTCCTGTGCCAGCGCCGGGTTGGCGGTCTGCTGGCTACGCGGCGCTCGACGAGGCCGTCGCCGCCCACGTCGGCCGCCCGGTCCCGGCGGAGACGCTGCACCGCTGGACCGGGACGAGCAAGCGGGAGGCCGCCGCCGGCCTGCTCACCGAACTCACCGGGTCCGCGCCGGAGGCCGACGTCGACGCCGTGTACACCGACTTCACCGTCCGGCTGGCCAAGGCCTACTCCGCCGCCCCGCCGACCCCGATACCCGGGGTCACCGAAGCCGTCGCCGCGCTGCGCGCCGCCGGGGTGAAGGTCGTCCTCCAGACCGGCTACGCCCGCGAGATCGCCCGACCGATCCTCGACGCGATGGGCTGGACCGTCGGCGGCACCGTCGACGGCCTGGTCACCAGCGACGAGGTCGCCGCGAGCCGTCCCGCCCCGTACCTGGTCTTCCACGCGATGGAGCTGGCGGGCGTCGCCCGCGTGGACCGGGTGCTGGTCGCCGGCGACACCCCCAACGACCTGGCCGCCGGACGCAACGCCGGCGCACGCTTCGTGGTGGGCGTCCTGACCGGCGCGACCCCGGCCGCCGAACTCGGCCGACACCGCCACACCCACCTCCTGGAATCAGCCGCGCAACTGCCCGCCCTCCTCTGACCCGCCACCGGACCTGTGCTCGATCGATCATGTGCCGCCGAGGGAAAAGAGCACCTGCGCCGAGTCCGGCCACCACCCATCGGGCGCAGCGGCCAGCTTCATCACCGTCACTTTCGAGCATTCGACCAAGCCGGACTTGTGGGCGGCCATCAACTCCACCACCAGCGGCGCGGCGGAAGCTCGTTGATCAACATCGGACGAGAGCGCGATAGCGAGGTCCGGATAGCTCCGATGCACACTCATGAACTCGACGCCTTGAAACAGGAGGGCCAACTTCTTCTCGGCGGCATAAAGCTGAAGCTGCGAATGACCGGCCCCATACCTCCAGGCGACGAACCGGCAGCCTGAACTCCAGGGCAGGTGCTCTATTCGAGTGACCTGAATAGCTTGCACACCCCCTTCCCTTCAGGCGCGGTGGGGCTCTCAGTCGGCTCGGGACGAGTGTTTCAGTTCGTCCAGGTGCAGGGCGAGGACGGAGCGCATGTGGTGCGGGGTGTAGGCGTCGGGGCGGGTGGCGGCGTGGACGGCCAGGCCGTCGACGAGGGCGTGCAACCGGTCGGTCTCTCGGTCGACGTCGTGGTCCGCTTCGTCCGGCAGGAGGCTGCGGACGAGGTCGCGGCAGCCGCCGCGCAGGCGGTCGTGCGCCTGTTCTCGGATGGCGCGAAGGCCGGGATCCACTAGTGCGCGGGCGGTGAAGGCCAGCCAGACCTCGTTCTCGGCGGCGCGCTCGGCGTCCATCGGCAGGACCTCGACCAGTACCCGTTCCGCCCGCAGACGCGGATCGGCCTCCTCGGGCAGCGCCGCGATCCGGCGGTCGATCCGCTCGATGATCATCCGCAGCGTGAAGTCCAGCAGCTCGGACTGCGCGGCGAAGTAGTGCCGGAGCGAGCCCATCGAGAGGCCCGCCTCGCGGGCGACGCCGCGCACCGACGCGCGGTCGAGGCCGTCCCGCCGGACGACCCGCCACACCGCCTCGGCGACCTCGCGCCGCCGTTCCACCGGATCCACCATCTTGGGCATGGTCTCTTTTTAGCACAGCTGTGCTATGTTCGCTTTTAGTAGCACACTCGTACTACAACCCAGGAGGCGTCATGACGATCCATCTGGCCGATCCCACGGCCCCCGCAGCGGACCGCCCAGCCCGTCGTCCTCGGCGAGGACGGCGGCTCGCCGTCATGGGCGTCGGTGGCGTTCTCCTGCTCGCCGGATCGGCCTCACTGGCGGGCGCGGGCCTCCAGGCACGTTCCGGCGGCTACTTCGGGACACCCGAGTACCGGTTCACCACGGACACGGCCGCCCTGAAGACCGACGAGATCGACGTGGGCTCGGACGGCGCCCGACCGGCCGACCCCAATCCCGACATCGGCGAGTTGGCCCGGGTACGGATCGTGGTGCGGCCGAAGGACCCGAGCATCCCCTTGTTCGTGGGCATCGGTCCCAAGGCCAAGGTCGAGGAGTACCTCCGGAACGTCGCCCACGACGAGTTCGCCTCCGCGCGCCTGGACCCGTTCAAGGCCGAGTTCCGCAGGAGCCCGGGCGCCGCCACGGCACCCGATCCGACCGTCCAGCCGTTCTGGGTCGCCACGTCGACGGGCCGGGGAACACGGACGCTGAACTGGAACAAGACCCATGGCGCATGGTCGGTCGTCCTCCTGCGCCGCGACGGACGACCGGGGGTGGACGCCGACGCCTCCGTCGGCCTGCGCTTCGGCTTCCTCCTCCCCACCGGGCTCGGCCTGCTGCTCGCCGGGACGGCGGCGGTCGGCTACCTGGCCATCAGCCGGAGGCGGTCCGGCGCGGGACGCCCCTGATCCATGCCGTCCGTCCTCAGGCTCGGGGGCGGGTCGAATGGGACCGAGCCTGGAGGCGCGGTAACGCACGGATCACCGTGGGCAGGCACCCGCAGGACCCGCTGCTCGCGGAGCATCGGCGAGCTGGCGATGGGGAGCCCGGACTTCGTCGCGCTGTGGGGCGACCACCGCGCGTCCCCCGCGAGCTGGAGTGCCCTCAGGGGCATCGCTCCGGCGTGACCCGCCCCTGCTCGCGGCGGGGGTTCGGTGTGCGGTGGCGGCGCCGTCCGGAGCATCCCGGCTAGTATCTGGGGACCGTTCCAAAATATCCGCGCCAGGAAGGTCCCGTGACCACCGACCACACCTCCGCCGCCCGGCCCGAGCGCGCCGACGTGCGCCGCAACCGCGCGCGGCTCCTCGCCGCGGCGCGGGAGACGTTCCCGCGCGAGGGGGCCGACGCCTCGCTGGAGGGCATCGCGCGGCTGGCCGGCGTCGGGATCGGCACGCTCTACCGCCACTTCCCCACCCGCCGGGACCTGCTGGAGGCGCTGACCGCCGACGTCTACGACGACCTCGCCGCGCGGGCCCGCGAGCTCCAGGCCGCGGCCGAGCCCGGTGCGGCGCTCATGACGTGGCTGCGCGCGTTCATCGGCCAGGTGACCGGGTTCCGCGGCATGGCGGCCGCCGTCCTGGTCACGCTGCGCGACGAGCGGTCCGCGCCGTCGCAGGCGTGCCGGGCGATGCGCGCCGAGGCCGAGGAGCTGTTCGCCCGCGCGCAGAAGGCGGGGGCGGTCCCCGCCGGGACCGAGTTCGGCGACGTGCTGACGCTGGCCAACGCGATCGCGATGGCCGCCGAGGAGGACCCCGGCACCGCCGACCGCCTGCTCACCCTCGCCGCGTCGGGCATCCAGCCGCGCTGAGCCCCGAGGTCACCGCGGGACGGTGATCGCGGCGGCGACCAGGCCGTCCGCGACGGCCCAGCGGCCGGCGAACCCGGCGAAGGGCGGGTCCGGCGCGAGGATCGCGGCGGTGAACGTCCCGTCCAAGGCAAGGACGAGGCTGGCGTCCTCGAAGCCCAGCCAGCGGCGCGCCACCGGGAACCACGCCTTGTAGACGGCCTCCTTGGCGCAGAACAGCAGCCGGTCCCAGTGGACGTCCGGGGACGCGCGGCGCAGCTCGTCCAGCAGCGGGACCTCCTCCTCACGGGAGATCACGTCGAGCACGCCCTCGGGCAGCGGCCCGTGGGGCTCGGCGTCGATGCCGAGGGCGCGGACGTCGCCGGCCCTGGCGACGGCGGCGGCGCGGTAGCCGTCGCAGTGCGTCATGCTGCCGACGACGCCGTCCGGCCAGCGGGGCGCGCCCTTCTCGCCGCGCGGGATCGGGGCGGGCGCGAACCCGAGCTCGGCGAGCGCCCGGCGGGCGCACCAGCGGACCGTGGTGAACTCGCGGCGGCGCTTGTCGACGGCCCGCGCCACCTCGGGCTCCTCCTCGGGGAACAGCACCGCGCCGGGCGGGTCGTGGTAGGCGGTGGACGCGGCCACGCCCGGCGGCACGATCCGCTCGATCACGAGCCCTCCTTCTCCAGGAGAACGGGACGCAGCCCCTGCGGCGCCTCCCCGCGCTTGCGCCACTCGCGCGGGTAGCCGACGGACACCTCCACGTGGGGGACGCCCTCGCTCCAGATCGTCCGGGGGATGTGCAGGTGGCCGTACACGACGGAGACCGCGCCGAAGCGGACGTGCCAGTCGGCGGTGCGCTCGCTGCCGCACCACTGGGCGAACTCCGGGTACCACAGGACGCGGGTGGGCTCGCGGATCAGCGGCCAGTGGTTGACGAGGACCGTCCGGGTGCCGGGCGGCAGCTCCCCCAGGCGGCGCTCGCTGTAGGCGATCCGCGCGTCGCACCAGGCGTCCCGCGTGGGGTAGGGGTCGGGGTGCAGGTAGACCTCGTCGGTGCACACCACGCCCGCCTCGTGCGCGAGCTTCAGCGCCTCCTCCTTGGTGAGCACGCCGTCCGGCCGGAACGTGTAGTCGTAGAGGACGAACAGCGGCGCGATCGTCAGCGGGCCGCCCTCGCCCTCCCACACGGGGTAGGGGTCTTCAGGGGTGTGGACGCCGAGGCCGCGGCACATCTCGACGAGCCGCCGGTAGCGGGCCTCGCCGCGCAGCGCCACCGGGTCGTTCTTGGTCGTCCACAGCTCGTGGTTGCCGGGCACCCAGAGCACCTTGGCGAAGCGCCCGGCGAGGGTGCGCAGCGTCCACTCGACGTCGGCGAAGCGCTCGCCGACGTCCCCGGCCACGATCAGCCAGTCGCCGTCCGCAACCGGCGCCAGCCCCTCGACGAACGCGCGGTTGTCGGGAAATCCCACGTGCAGGTCGCTGATGCCGTACAGACCGCTCATCCAATGATCGTAGGCGGCGGGGACGCGGATTCGGCGCCCCGGACGCGGCGGACGCGGCGGTCCGGGCCGCCTGGCCGGACGAGGCCATCCGGGCGCGGGACCTGCGCCGCACCTCACGGCACCCGCCGCCGGGCCCGGGGTCATGTACCGGCGTGCGCGAGGGTGAGACAATTCACGCCGGACCGGTCAGGGACGGGTGGTGGTTCGGTGGACGCGCCCGGGCCCGCATCGGGCCCCGCTCCCGACCGGTCGGCCCCGGACGAGGAGCGTCTGCGGGCCCGGCTGGCGGCGGGGGACGAGGCCGCGCTGGGCGAGATCTACGACGCGTACGCGGTGCTGGTGCACGGGCTCGCGCGGCGCGTGACCGGTGACCACGAGGCCGCGCGCGACGTCACGCAGGAGGTCTTCGCCGGACTGTGGGAACGTCCGCTGGCGTTCGACCCGGCGCGCGGGTCGCTGCGCGGGTGGCTGGCGACGCTCGCCCACCGCCGCGCCGTCGACTGGGTGCGGCGCGAGGTGCGGCGGAGCCGTCCTCCCGGGGAGGCGCCCGAACCGGCGGACGCGGGCGGCCCGGACGAGGCGGTCCTCGCCGGGGAGCTGGCGATCGGGGTGAAGCGGTCGGTGAACGCGCTGCCGCCGCCGATGCGCGACGTCCTCGAACTCGCCTACTACCGCGGCATGACCTATCGCGAGGTGGCGGCCGCCCTCGACATCCCCGAGGGGACGGCCAAGTCCCGCATCCGCGGCGCGCTCGCGCGGGTCGGCCGGCTGCTGGAGAGCGAGGGCCTCATCCCGTGACGGCCCGCCGTATTCCGTGACGGCCCGCGTTAGACGCGGGCGGTGGGCGGAGCGCCGGACGGGTGTCCCAATGTGGCCAGGCGGTCATCCGAAAGGCGCGCGGTTCCGAAGTGGGGTTATCAGCGGCACCAAAAGGGCGCCGCGAGACTCGCCGGAAGGACTCAGCGATGTCATTACCTCAACATCTCAGGGCCGCCGCGCTGCTCGCCGCGGGCGCGGCGCTCGCGGCGGCGGGGCTGTCCGGCCTCGGGCCGGGCGCCGCGACGGCGTCCAGCCACCGCGAGGCGCCGCTCATCTCCGGGCAACCGCAGTACGACAACACCGACGTCTACGCGTTCGTCAGCCCGGACCGGCCCGACACCACGACGCTGGTGGCGAACTTCCTGCCGTTCGAGGAGCCGGCGGGCGGGCCCAACTTCTACAAGTTCGCCCAGGACGCGCGGTACGAGATCAACGTCGACAACGACGGCGACTCGCTGCCCGAGTTCACCTACCGGTTCAGCTTCAAGGACTCCTACCGCAACCAGAACACGTTCCTCTACAACACCGGGCCGGTGCGGAGCCTGGACGACCCGAACCTCAACTTCCGCCAGACCTACGACCTGACGCTGATCCAGCGCAAGGACGGGAAGGTCACCGACACGCGGACGCTGGCGAGCGGCGTGCCGGTCGCGCCGTCCAACGTCGGGCGGGCGTCGATGCCCGACTACCGGACGCTGCGGCAGCAGGCGACCCGGGGGCTGCCGGACGGCGCGCGCGTGTTCGCCGGGCAGGCCGACGACCCGTTCTTCCTCGACCTGCGCGTCTTCGACCTGCTGTACGGCGGGAACCTGAAGGAGGTCGGCAATGACACGCTGCGCGGCTACAACGTCCAGTCGGTGGCGCTCCAGATCCCGACGAAGGCGCTGGTCACTCCGGGGCGGCCCGTCGTGGGGGTGTACTCCGCGGTGCAGCGGCAGAACGCGGCGGGCGACTGGACGCAGGTGTCGCGGCTCGGCATGCCGCTGGTGAACGAGCTGGTCGTCCCGGTGAAGGACAAGGACAGGTTCAACGCGTCCGTCCCGTGGAACGACGCGCAGTTCGCGCCGTACGTCACGAACCCCGAACTACCGCGGCTGATCGAGGGGATCTACAAGATCCCGGCGCCGCCGACGCCGCGCAACGACCTCGTGCAGGTGTTCCTGACCGGGGTGCCAAAGCTGAATCAGCCGCCGAACGTCCGTCCGGCCGAGCTGATCCGGCTCAACACCTCGATCCCGCCCGCGGCGAGCCCCAAGCGGCTCGGCGTGCTGGACGGGGACGTCGCCGGATACCCGAACGGGCGCCGTCTCACCGACGACACCGTCGACATCTCGCTCCAGGTCGTGGAGGGCGAGCTGCTCGGCCGCAAGTCCGATCTCGGCGACCGGGTCGACGCGAACGACGTGCCGCTCGACAGACCGTTCCCGTACGTGGCGCTGCCGACGTCCGGGTCCACCGTGCAGAAGGCGCCGCGCCAGGAGACCGTGCGCAAGGCGTCCACCGGCCTCGACGCCGTGCCCGCGGCGGGCACCGAGCACACCGGCGGCGGCGCGCCGATCGTCCCGGCCCTCGCGCTCGGCATCGGCGCGGTGTTCCTGACCGGAGGCGGCACTCTGTGGTTCCGGCGCCGCCGGGGCCCCGTCCGCTGAGACCAGTTCCAGGCCCGGCCGCTCCCCCGCGCCGGCCGGGCCCCGGGCCTTGCGAAGGAACTCTCATGGCATCTGTACTCTTGCGGCGCCTGCTGCCGGCGGGGCTGGTGGCGGCGCTGGTCGCGGGCCTCACCCTGGCCGCGACGATCCGGCTCCGGGGCCCGGCCCCCGCGCCGGACGCCCGGTCCGGGCCGGTCGCGGCCGAGGCGCCCGCCGCGACGCTCGGCGGCTCGATCGACCGGCTCCGGCGGCACCTGCGCGACCAGCCGCGCGACGCGTCCGGCTGGGCGGCGCTCGGGCTGGGCTACGTGGAGCGGGCGCGGGTCACCGCCGACCCGTCCCTCTACCCGAAGGCGTCGGACGCCCTGGACCGCTCGCTGCGGCTGCGCCCGGACGGCAACGACGCCGCGCACGCGGGACGCGCCGCGCTCGCCGCCGCGCGGCACGACTTCCGGACGGCGCTGGCCGAGGCCGACCGCGCCCTGGCCGTCAACCCCTACGGGGCTCGCGCGCTGGCAGTACGGGTGGACGCGCTGGTGGAGCTCGGCCGCTACCCGGACGCGTTGAAGGCCGCCGAGCACGCCGACGCCACCGCGCCCGGCATCCCCGTGTTCGCCCGGCTCGCCTACGTCCGCGAACTCCACGGCCGGACGGACGAGGCGCGGCGCGTGCTGCGGCTCGCGGCGTCCTCGGCCACCGACCGGGGCGACATCGCCTACGTCCGGACGCAGCTCGGCGACCTCGCCTGGAACGGTGGGGACACGCGCGCCGCCGGACGCGAGTTCGCCGCCGCGCTCCAGGCCGACCCCGCCGACCTCGGCGCGCTGGACGGGCGGGCCCGGGTGGGGGCGGCGACCGGCGACCTCGCCGGGGCGGCGCGCGACCAGGAAGCCCTGGTCGCCCGCTCCCCGCTGCCCGGACGGCTGACCTGGCTCGGCGAGCTACGCGAGGCCGCGGGACGCCGGGACGAGGCCGCCCCGCAGTACGCGGCCGCCTCGGCGTGGGGCGCGCTCGCCTGGGCGAACGGGGTCACGCCCGACCTGGAGACGGCGCTGTTCGAGGCCGACCACGGCGAACCGGCGAAGGCGCTGCGCGCGGCGCGGGCCGAGTGGGCGCGCCGCCACAGCGTCCACGTCGCCGACGCCCTCGCCTGGGCGCTGCACGCCAACGGGCGCGACGCCGAGGCCGTCGGCTACGCCCGGCAGGCCGCCGCGACCGGGTACCGCAACGCCACGTTCCTCTACCACCGGGGAATGATCGAGCGGTCTCTCGGGCAGCGGGCGGCGGCGCGCCGCGACCTGGGGGCGGCGCTGCGGCTCAACCCGTCCTTCTCGCCGCTGCACGCGCCCCGCGCCCGCGCCGCGCTCGCCTCCCTCGGCGGCGCCTCGTGATCGCGCTCGTCCTCGCGGCCGGGCTCGCCGCGCCGACCGGGCTCGCCGCGCCGGCGGGGCATCCGCTCGGAAACTTCTCCGTCAACCGCTACGACGGGCTGGTCGTCGCGCCGCACGAGCTGCGGATCGACCACGTCCAGGATCTGGCGGAGATCCCGGCGGCGCAGGTCCTGCACGGGGGCACGGACCTGCGCCGCTGGTCCCGGCGTGAATGCGCGCGTTCGGCCGCGGCGTTCCAGATCACCGAGGACGGACGGCCGGTCGCGGCGGTGGTCCGCACTGCGTCGGCGTCCGCGCGGCCCGGGCAGGCGGGGCTGCGGACTCTGCGGCTGGAGTGCGCGCTCAGCGCGCCGTTCGGCGGCAGCAGGCTCGGGTTCCGCGACACCGGCGACGGGGGCCGCCCCGGCTGGCGCGAGGTGACGGCCGTGGGCGACCGCATGACGCTGACCTCGTCCGACGTGCCGCGCGAGTCACCGACCTCGCGGCTCACCCGCTACCCGCGCGATCCGCTCGCGTCGCCGTCGGACCGCAGCGCGGCGACGGCCGAGGTGCGTCCGGGCGGCCCGCCGCTGTCCGCGCCCGCGCCCATCGGGCCGGGGACCTCCGGACGCGGCGCCGACCCGCTCACCCGCGCCTTCACCGGCCTGGTCGCGCGCCGCCACCTCACCCCGGGCTTCGCGGTGTTCGCGCTGCTCGCGGCCGTGGTCCTCGGGGCGGCGCACGCCCTGGCGCCGGGCCATGGCAAGACGATCATGGCGGCGCAGGCCGCCGGGCGGGGCCGCCGGTCCCGCCGGGACGTGCTGGCGCTGGGGCTCACGGTCACGGTCACGCACACCGCCGGGGTCCTCGCGCTGGGCCTGCTCGCGGCGACCGGCGCGTCCCTCGGGGCGCCGCAGCTGCTGCCGTGGCTCGGCGCCGGGGCGGGCGTCCTGGTCGCGCTGGCCGGTGTCTCGCTCCTGCGGCGCGCCCTGCGCCGCCCGCACCACCACGGCCACGGCCACGGTCATGGGCACGGTCACGGCCATGGGCATGGACATGGGCACGAGGGGGGAAGGCGGGGGATGGTGCTGGTGGGGTTCGCCGGTGGGCTGATGCCCAGCCCTTCCGCCGTCGTCGTGCTGCTCGGCGCGCACGCGCTGGGGCACGCCTGGTTCGGGGTGCTGCTCGTCCTCGCCTACGGGGCGGGGCTGGCGCTCATGCTGGTGGCGGTCGGGATGCTGGTCACCGGGACGGGACGGCTGCTGGCGCGGACGCTGCCGTCGCTGCGGCCGCTCCTCGCGCCGCGCCTGCTGCCGGTCGTGACGGCGGCGCTGGTCGTCCTGCTGGGGGTGGGGCTGACAGCGCGAAGCCTGGCGCCACTGGTGTGACGCCAGGCCCGCCCGCGGATCACGCGCCCTTCCCCCAGACGTAGGCCCCGGCGCCCATCAGCAGGACGCTCGCCCAGCTGAACACGGCGCGGACGGTGTTCCAGGCCGTCCAGCGCCCGGAGTAGTCCGACCAGATCTTCGCGGCCTCGTGCGTCCCGGACGGGATCTTGACGGCGTCCAGGTCGTTGTTCATCGGAATGTTCACCGCGAAGCTCGGCACCAGCGCGCCGACGACGTACACGGCGGCGGCCGCGAAGAACAGGATCGCCGCCGACTTCTGGCCGAGCGACATCAGCAGGACCCCCGCGACGACCGCGAGGACCGGCAGGAGCATGAACGCCCCGACGAACAGCGGGTTCTGGATCTTCTGGTTGATCGTCTGCATCGCGTTGATCGCCGAGGACGGCTTCGCGGCGTTCAGGCCCGGCATCACTCCGCAGGAGAAGACGAAGAACGCGCCGGCCATCCCCGAGGCCATCAGGATCGACAGGGCCGCCGAGGCCGCCGTGAGAGAGAATTTCATGATTGCTCCGTTAGTCCGTTTCGGTGGTTCAGGTCCGGTGGTTCAGTTCCAGATGCCGCTGGCGGCGGTCTCGGCGGCGTACTCGGCGAAGTCCCGGGGTTCGCGGCCGAGGGCCCGCCGCACGCCATCGGCGGTGGGGGTGTTACGGCCGTCCAGAACCGTCGAGAAAAGATAGGTCAGAAAGGCGACCACCTCGGCCGGGAGGCCGTGCTCGGTGAGCGCGGCGGCGTAGTCCCCGGTGCTCACCGGCACGTAGGCGACCTCGCGCCCGGCCGCGCGGCCGATCTCGGCGACGGCCTCGCCGAAGGTGAGCGCCCGGGGGCCCGTCACCTCGTAGACCTCGCCGTGGTGCCCGTCCCCGGTGAGCGCCGCGACCGCCACGTCGGCGACGTCGTCCAGGTGGACGAACGGCTCGGGCACCTCGCCCGCGGGCAGCACGACCTCGCCCGCCTGGACCGGCTCCAGCAGGTAGTCCTCGCTGAAGTTCTGCGCGAACCAGCTGGACCGGACGATCGTCCACTCCAGGCCCGACTCCTGGACGATCCGCTCGCAGGCCTGCGCCTCGTCCTCGCCCCGGCCGGAGAGCAGGACCACCCGCCGGACCCCGGCCTCCACCGCCGCCGCCGTGAACGCGGCGATCGCCTCCGGCGCGCCGGGGACCGCGAGGTCGGGGTAGAAGACGAGGTAGACGCGCTCGACGCCGCGCAGGACGGGCGCCCAGGTGGAGCCGTCCTCCCAGTCGAAGGCCGGGGCCGCCGACCGGGACCCCATCCGCACCGGGACGTCCATGGCCTCCAGCCGCTCGACGACGCGCCGCCCGGTCTTGCCGGTGCCGCCGAGGACGAGCGTCAGGCCGCTCTCGACAGGGGTGGTGGTGATGTTTCCGCTGGTCTTCTCGCTGTTCGTCATGGCTATGAGTCAACCGGGGCGCGGCCTCCGGGAACATCGTCGAGAAGCTCGTCCGCATACGCGAGCGTCTACGCTGGCGTCATGGACGCCCTGACCGATCTGCTCGACGGCCCCCGCGCACGCGGCGCGTTCATGCTGCGCTGCGTGCTCGACCCGCCGTGGTCGGTGCGGATCCAGGACGAGGCGCCGCTGACGCTGGTCGCGATGGTCCGCGACGACGCGTGGGTGATCCCCGACGAGGGCGGGCCCGAGCACGTCCACCCCGGCGACGTGATGATCATCCGCGGGCCGGACCCGTACACCGTCGCCGACGACCCCGGCACCGCGCCGGAGATCGTGATCCACCCGGGGCAGCACTGCACCACCCCGGACGGCACGAGCCTGTCGGAGGCGATGGACCTCGGCGTGCGGGCCTGGGGCAACGCGCCCGACGGCCGGACGGAGATGCTGATCGGCACCTACCAGATGCGCGGCGCGGTCACCCAGCGGCTGCTGGCGGCGCTCCCGGCGCTCGCGGTCGTGCGGGGCGACACGTGGGAGTCGCCGCTGGTCGGTCTGCTCGGCGAGGAGATCGGCAGGGACGAGCCGGGCCAGGAGGTGGTCCTCGACCGGCTGCTGGACCTGCTGCTCATCGGGACGCTGCGCGCGTGGTTCTCACGGCCGCGCGCCGAGAAGCCCGGCTGGTACCGGGCGCACGGCGACGCGGTGGTCGGCCCGGCCCTGCGGCTGCTGCACGACGACCTCTCGCACCCGTGGACGGTCGCGGACCTCGCCGCCCGCGTCGGGGTCTCCCGGGCGGCGCTCGCGCAGCGGTTCGGGAAGCTGGTGGGCGAGCCGCCGATGGCGTACCTGACCGGCGTCCGCCTCGCCCAGGCGGCCGACCTGCTGCGCGAGAGCGACGCGACGCTGGAGGCGGTGGCGCGGCAGGTCGGCTACGGCAACGCGTTCGCGCTCAGCACCGCGTTCAAGCGCGAGCGCGGCGTCAGCCCGCAGGAGTACCGGACCTCGCCGGAGCACCGTCCCGCCGCCGCGCCCGCCCGCTGACCCGGCGGGCGAGCGGGTAGAGCAGGGCGGCACCGGCCAGCAGGACGAGCCCGGTCGGGATCCACTCGTGCGACCCGGCCGGCGCGTACACGCGGCTCGCGCGCCCGACGTCGATCGCGGGCACCCGCTCCCCCGCCGCGAGGTCGCCGCGCCCGGCACCGTACATCGTCGTCTCCCGCGCCGCGCCGCCGTCCGCGGGCGTGAACGTGCCGTACCAGGAGCACGCCTCGTGCCCGGGGTGGCTGACGCACGACACGCGCGCGGCGGTGAACGCGCCCGGCGCGCCGTCGCCGCGCGCCGCCCGCCAGACCGGCTCTACGTTCGGGACCGTGTAGAACAGCAGGACGAACGCGGCGACGGTCGCGACCGTGACGGTGAACCCGGACGGGACGCGGCGGGACGGTGCGCCGCGTCCCGCCGGGGCCCGTTCCCGGACGGCCGTCATGCGCGGGCGAGCGCGCAGTCGCAGGAGGGGGCGCCGCCCGGGCCGGCCGCCTTCGCGTCCCGCCGGTGCAGCAGCATGGCGACCACCATCGGGGCGAACACGACCGCGTTGTAGAACAGGTGCAGCTCCACGCGCGGGACCAGCAGCTGGATGATGCTCGTCGGCACGGCACGGCCGGCGATGTTATGGCCGCTCTGCGCCTGGACGAGCAGGAGCAGGTGCTCGAAGTGGTGCCAGATCTGGATGCCGAGGGCGATGTTCCACCACGTCCGCGACCGTCCGGAGAAGCCGGGGCGCAACAGGATGAACGCCACCAGCATCACCACCGCGAAGCCGTAGTGGAGCGCCTCGGACTTGATCAGCCACGGGAACCACTGCCCGAGGATGCCGCGCGACTGCGGGACGGGCCGGCCGAGCACCCAGATCTGGTACGCCTGCACGAGGTGCTCAGCCCAGTGGCCGAGGACGATCAGGAAGAACACGTTGAGGCCGGCCCGGTGACCGCCCGCGTTGAGGCGGGTCATCCAAGTGGGCCGGTGGGCGATGGCGGCCATGGGCTACTCCTCGCTGCCGCGGCGACGCGGCGGGGACCGCGATCTTTGTGTAACGCCGTTATGGCTTCATTCTGGGGCACCGCGCGCACCGCGTCACGCCGACGGCCGGATCCGGCCTGATGGACGTCCGGAATCACCGCGCTTGCGCCGTCCTGGCACGCCGACAGCCCGCGCTGGCGGCGTCCGCCCGTGCGATCCAGGGTTTTCAGTCAGCTCACGCCTTCCAGCCGCCACGGCGACCCGCGCTATTTCGGAAACTGTCGGCACTGGCCGAGAAGGCACTGAACTCTTCCACCAACCCCCATGAATCCACTTGTATGATCATTATTGCCCGCCTTTAAAGCTCGCCCAAAACGGTGCGATACATCCAATATCGAGAGTGCGTGTGTGCTGATCCGACTTCTGCGGGCCCATATCGGGCCGTACAAGGCGAATGTCGCGCTGCTGGCGCTGCTGCAACTGGCCGCGACCGTCGCGAACCTCTATCTGCCGGTGGTGAACGCCGAGATCATCGACGACGGGGTGGTCAGGGGGGACGCCGGCCGGGTCCTGGAACTGGGCTTGATCATGCTCGCGGTGTCGCTGGCGCAGATGGCCGGGGCGATCGGGGCGGTGTTCCTCGGCGCGCGGACCGCGACGGCGATCGGCCGCGACCTCCGCGCCTCGGTCTTCCGGCGGGTCCAGGGCTTCTCGGCGCGGGAGCTGGGGCGGTTCGGGGCGCCGTCGCTGATCACCCGGACCACCGGCGACGTCCAGCAGGTGCAGTCGCTGGTGCTGATGACGTTCACGACCATGGTCGCGGTGCCGGTCATGGGCCTGGGCGGGATCGTCATGGCGCTCGGGCTGGACGTGCCGCTGTCCGGCCTGCTGCTGGCGGTCGTCCCGGTGCTGGGGCTGCTGGTCGGCCTGATCGTCCGCCGGTTGCGCCCGCTCTACCGCACCACGCAGCGGGGGGTGGACGGCGTGAACCGCATGCTGCGCGAGCGGATCATCGGCATCCGGGTCGTCCGCGCGTTCGTCCGGGACGGGCACGAGCGCGAGCGCTTCGGCGCGGCCAACGCGGAGCTGACCGACGTCGCGCTGCGGGCGGGCCGGCTGATGGCGCTGACGTTCCCGTCCGTGATGCTGGTGGTGAACGCCTCCAGCGTGGCGGTCGTGTGGGTCGGCGCGCACCGCGTCGACACCGGGGACATGCGGATCGGGGCCCTCACCGCGTTCCTCGCCTACCTGACGCAGATCCTCATGTCGGTGATGATGGCGACGTTCATGGTCATGATGGTGCCGCGCGCGGAGGTCTGCGCCGAGCGCGTCCAGGAGGTGCTCGACACCGCGTCCAGCGTCGTCCCGCCGAGGCGGCCGGTCGGGGAGCTGCGCGAGGCCGGGCGGCTGGAGCTGCGCGGCGCCGAGTTCCGCTATCCGGGCGCCGAGGCGAGGGTGCTGCGGGGCGTCGACCTCGCGGCCGGGCCCGGCGAGGTGACAGCGGTGATCGGCTCGACGGGCAGCGGGAAGTCGACGCTGCTCGGGCTCGTCGTCCGGCTGTTCGACGCCACCGGCGGCCGCGTGCTGGTCGGCGGGGTGGACGTCCGGGACCTCGATCCGGCGCTGCTCTCCCGGACGGTGGGGCTGGTGCCGCAGCGCCCGTACCTGTTCTCCGGGACGATCGCGGGCAACCTGCGCCACGGCCGTCCGGACGCCACCGACGCCGAGCTGTGGCACGCGTTGGAGGTCGCCCAGGCCAGGGACTTCGTCGAGGCGCTGCCCGCGGGGCTCTCCGCCCCGCTCTCGCAGGGCGGCACCAACGTGTCGGGCGGACAGCGGCAGCGGTTGGCGATCGCGCGGACGCTCGTGCGCGCCCCGGACATCTACCTGTTCGACGACGCGTTCTCGGCGCTCGACCCCGCGACGGACGCGGCGCTCCGCGCGTCCCTGGCCCGCGAGACCGCGCACGCGACCGTCGTGATCGTCGCCCAGCGGGTCGGGACCGTCCGGGACGCGGACCGGATCGTCGTGCTGGACGAGGGACGCGTCGTGGGCACCGGCACCCACCGCGAGCTCATGGCGGGCAACGCCACGTACCGGGAGATCGTCCTGTCCCAGCTCACCGAGCAGGAGGCCGGGTGACCGGGCGAGAGGCCGGAAGGCCGATGGACCTCCGCCGCTCGGGACGCCGGTTGGCGCGGCTGACGCGGCCCGAGCGCGCGCTGACGGGCGCGGTGCTGCTGCTCACGGCCGGGAGCGTCGCGCTTACCGTCCTCGGGCCGCTGCTCCTCGGCCGCGCCACCGACCTGGTCTTCGCCGGGGTGGTCGGACGCCATGAGACCGAGGGCGCGAGCAAGGCCGAGGTCATCGGGAAACTGCGGGAACGCGGTGACGACGGCGTCGCGGACATGCTCTCGGGGACCGACTTCACCCCCGGCCACGGCGTCGACTTCCACGCCGTCGGAATGACGCTGCTGACCGTCCTCGGCATTTATCTGCTGGCCGACGTCCTCGGCATCCTCCAGGGCCGGCTGGCCACCACCGTGATCCAGCGGACGGTGTCGCGCCTGCGATCCGACGTCGAGGCCAAACTCGCGCGGCTGCCCCTCTCCTATTTCGACGGACGGCCGCGCGGGGAGATCCTCAGCCGCGCCACGGGCGACGTCGACAACATCGGCCAGACGCTCCAGCAGACGATGGGCCACATGGCCAACGCGCTGCTCACGATCGTCGGCGTGCTCGCGATGATGTTCTGGATATCGCCGCTCCTGGCCGTGATCGCGCTGGTCACCGTGCCGTTCTCGGTCGTCGTCGCGGCCCGCCTCGGCCGGCGCGCGCAGCCGCGGTTCGTCGAGCAGTGGCGGACGACCGGCACGCTCAACGCCTACATCGAGGAGAACTACACCGGGCACGCCGTGGTGAAATCACTCGGCCGCGAGGCCGGGGCCGAAGCGGAGTTCCGAGAGCACAACGACGCCCTTTTCCGTGCCTCTTTCCGCGCGCAGTTCCTCTCCGGGATCATCCAGCCCGCGATGCTTTTCATCGGCAACATCAATTACGTGCTGGTCGCGGTCGCCGGAGGGTTGCGCGTGGCGTCCGGAAACCTGTCGATCGGTGACGTGCAGGCGTTCATCCAGTACTCGCGGCAGTTCACCCAGCCGCTCGACCAGGCGGCGAGCATGGCGAACCTGGTGCAGTCGGGCGTCGCGTCCGCCGAGCGGGTCTTCGAGCTGCTGGACGCGGAGGAGCAGGAGCCCGACCCGGCGCGTCCGGAACGTCCGGCGGTGGTGCGGGGGTCGGTGTCGCTGGAGAACGTCTCGTTCCGGTACGAGCCGGACGAGCCGCTGATCGAGGACCTGTCGGTGAAGGTGGAGCCCGGCAGCACGGTCGCGATCGTCGGGCCGACGGGCGCGGGCAAGACCACGCTGGTCAACCTGCTGATGCGCTTCTACGAGACGACGGGCGGGCGGATCCTGCTCGACGGCACCGACATCGCCGCGATGTCCCGCGACGACCTGCGCTCCCGCGTCGGCATGGTGCCGCAGGACGCCTGGCTGTTCGGCGGCACGATCGCCGACAACATCGCCTACGGCCGCGCGGGCGCGACCCGCCGGCAGATCGAGGACGCCGCCCGCGCCGCGCACGCCGACCGCTTCGTCCGGACCCTGCCGGACGGGTACGACACGGTCGTCGACGACGAGGGCGCCGGTGTCAGCGCCGGCGAGAAACAGCTGATCACGATCGCGCGGGCGTTCCTCGCCGACCCGGTGATCCTCGTCCTGGACGAGGCGACGAGCTCGGTCGACACCCGCACCGAGATCCTCGTCCGGCGCGCGATGGCCACCCTGAGCAGCGGCCGGACGAGCTTCGTCATCGCGCACCGGCTCTCCACGATCAGGGACGCCGACGTGATCCTCGTGATGGAGCACGGCGCGATCGTCGAACAGGGCGCGCACGCCGAACTCCTGGAGGCCGGAGGCGCCTACGCGCGCCTGTACGCGGCGCAGTTCGCCGCCGCCCCCGAAATCGACTGAGGAAATGGGGCGCGACGGCGACTACCGGCCGCGACCTGATCACTCGCACACTTGGAAAACAGCGCCGGACCGCCCTCCGATCGAATGGAGCAGCCCTTGAGCACCGCCCCCGTCGCCCTTCGCAGTTTCGGACACGAGGACCTCCCCGCCATCCGGCAGACGCTCCTGGACGTGCACGCCGGCGCCTACGCGGACGAGAAGGACGAGCCGTCCTACCAGCGCTTCCCCTGGCTCGTCGACCACTGGGGCGGGCAGCCCGGGTTCGCGTGCGTCGTCGGCTACGACGGCGACGAGCCGGTCGGCCTCGCCTACGGGTCGCCGATGCCGGACGGCACCGAGTGGTGGCGGGAGCACCTGGCCGCGCCGCCGGCGGACACCTCGACCTTCGCCGTCGCCGAGTTGATGGTGGTCCCGCGCTGGCGGAAGACCGGCACCGCCGCGCGGCTCCACGCGGCGCTGGTCGAGGACCGGCCCGAGGCCCTGGCCGTGCTCCTGGTCGACTCCGACCGCCCGAGGGTCGAGGCCCTGTACGCGACGTGGGGCTATTCCCGGATCGGCGAGCGGCCGATGCCGGACTCGCCCGGCTCCGCGGTCATGCTCCGGCGGCTGCGCGCCTGAGGCCGGAGTGATAACCGGGGCGGTTGATACCGCGATCTCTTTTCGGCCACTCCATTTTCTGATTCGGTCATTCCGAAGATCATGATCGATGGTCCGAGTTCCAGTAGGAAAATCGAACCCGCCGTCAGGGAAATTTGGTCGACAGGAGATCTTGCAAACGTTCCATCGGCGAGTCAGACTCAAAAGCGCGTTCAGTGCGTGACCGAACGGTCACCGATCCAGCCTGATCAGTGAGGAGCGCGCCTTGCTTGAGTACACCGACTCGTCGCAGCCGGTCGACGGAACGATCGTGGCAGAAGCGTACGAGGGCGTCGGCAGCCCGCTCGTGCAGTTGAGGGGCTCCGCCGCCGGGACCGCCGCCGACGAGGCGATGCGGGTTCCGGAGACCATGTCGATCTCCCTGGAGAGCATCGACGTCGACGTGGAGAACCAGAGCTACGGAATGGTCGCCGCGAGCACCGGATGCATCTCCAACCCCGGTGGGCCGAGTTGCTGAACCCCGCGGTTCGGAGTTGATCCTCGTGGACACCGACGGTTGGGGACTGTCCGCGGTTCTCGGTGATCGGGACGTCCCGACCTTCTTCCGAACGAGCTGGGAACGGGAGGCATTGTCGCTCCGCGGGGCGGCAATGCCGCTCGCCGGCCGGCTGCTCACGCTCACCGAGTTCGAGCGGCTGGCCTGCGGCGGCGGCGCCGACCTGAGCCTCGTCCAGGACGGCGTGGCGCGGCCGGTCGTCGCCGACCGCGCCGACCGGGTTCCGGGACGGCACGTCCTGGCCGCCTACCGGTCCGGCACGACGCTGCTGCTCACCCGCCTGGCCACCCGCAGCGCCCCGGTCGCGGCGCTGTGCCGGGGCATCGAGCTCGACCTGCTCGAACACGGCCTGCTCCCCTCCGCCCCCGTGACCGCCAACGCCTACCTCACGCCGCCGCGGGCCCAGGGCTTCGACCGGCACCACGACGACCACTCGGTGCTCGTCGTCCAGCTGCACGGCGCCAAACGGTGGCAGGTGTTCGAGCCGGGCGCCTCGGAGGAGGCGGAACCGGTCGTCTCCACCACCCTGGAGGCCGGCGACGTCCTGTCGATCCCGCGAGGCTTCCCCCACGTCGCGCACACCACCGACGAGGCGTCGCTCCACCTGACGCTCGGCGTGCACACCGTCTCGCGGGCGGACGCCCTGGCGGACATGCTGCGGACGCTCGAACCCTTCCGCCGCTCGGTCACCGGGCCCGACGGCCTCGCCTCCACCGGCCTGCCGGAGCTGGACGCCGCCGCCTACCTGCGCGACCGCAGGCTCCGCTGGATCACCGGGCTCGACCCCCTGCCCGGCGGGCGGCTGGTCGCGGACGCGGCCGCCGCCGCGGTCGGGCCGGACACGGTCGTCCGGCGGGTGCCGCTGATGCCGAGCGAGTCGGGCACCGAGGGCGGCCTCGCGCGGCTGACCTTCCCCGGCGGCACGCTGCGCCTGGACGGGCGGCTCCAACCCGTCCTCGACCACGTGGCGAAGGCCGAGTCCTTCGCCCCCCACCACCTGCCGTCGGTCGGCGCGCACTACGACGCCGTCGAGCTGACCCGCATCCTGGTCAGACACGGCATCTTCCAGCCGGTGGACGCGGCGGTCGACGAGGAGCCGTCGGCGCCCGCCGTCGTCCAGCCCGTCGTCCAGTCCGCCGTCCGGGCCGAGCGGCCGGCGGCCCCGGCGCGGTCCACGCGCGACCTGTCCTTGGTACGTGACAGCGGCCCGGCGGTCGGCCACCACCTCGGCTGGATGCGGCTGCGGGAGCGGCTCACCGGCGCCGAATGCGACGACCTCGTCGCCGCGTGCCACGAGTTCCCGCTGTCGGCGCCGACCACGGTGGACGAGGCGGGCCACCCCGCCCACCGGCGCGCGGACATGCGGCACGTCCCGCACGGGCCGAGCACGGCGTGGGCGTACCAGCTGATCGAGGACGTGGCCGACGAGGCGGCGCGGACCGTCTACGGCTTCGACCTCACGGGCATCAAGCGCGCCCCGCAGTACGTCGAGTACCTCCCCGGCAACGGGCACTTCCACCGGCACAACGACTACAGCCACGACCAGCTCGACTCCCCCCGCAAGATCACGGTGATCGTCCAGCTGTCCGACCCGGCCGACTACGAGGGCGGGGCGCTCCAGATGTTCGGCGTCGAGACCGAGGAGCTGCCGCGCGAGCGGGGCTCGGTCCTGGTCTTCCCGTCGATGATCGACCACCGTGTCACGCCCGTGACGCGGGGCATGCGCCGCGCGCTCGTGGCGTGGGTCGCGGGGCCCCGGCTGCGCTGATCACGATCCCCGTCCGACCTGAGAGGAATGCGATGAGCGGCAAACAGACCCCGCTGACCCTGCGCGCCTGGCAGGGCGGGCCGGTGCTCGCCGGGCCCGACGAAGCCCCGCCGCCGCTCCCCCGGTTCGGGGCGCCGGACCGGGCCCCGTTCGGCGCCGTCGGCCTGGCGGACCCCGCGCCGCCGCCCGCCGCGTCCGAGGCCGCGCCCGAGGAGGACGCCGCGCACCGGACGGGTGAGGGTGCCCGCGCCGTCTACGACCTGTCCACGACGGAGCCCGTCCCGTTCGTCTCCTCGCTCGTCCACCACCGCGTCGACGACGACCACCTCTGGATCGCCGTCGAGGACGGGAAGCTGCTGGTCGCCGACGACCTCGACCACGAGCTGCTGACCCTCCTCGTCGCGGGCACGACGCCCGCCGACGCGGCCCGGGAGCTGCACCGCACCCGCGGCCTCGCCCCGGACGCGGCGACGCGGGCGATGGCCAAGCTCGTCGGGCGGGTGGCGCTCGCCGGGATGATCCGCGGCATCCGCGGCAACCACTCCATCAAGAAGATCCGCCCGCACCGGTTCGCCCGCTTCCACCTGACCAACCGCTGCCAGCTCCAGTGCGTGCACTGCTACACCAGCTCCAGCCCGTTCCTGCCCAAGGACGGCGAGCTGAGCACCGAGCGCTGGATCCGGCTGGTGGAGGACTTCGCCGCGAACGGCGGGGAGAAACTGCTGCTCACCGGCGGCGAGGCGCTGGTGCACGAGGGCTGCATTCCGGTCATGCGGCGCGCGCACGAGCTCGGCCTCGAGGTCACGCTGTTCTCCAACGGAATGGCCGTGCCCAAGCACCTCGACGACCTCGCCCGCTACGCCGACATCGTCCAGATCAGCGTGGACGGGCCCACGGCGGAGATCCACGACGCCATCCGCGGCCGCCATTCCTTCCGCCGCGCCACGCGCGCGATCCGGCTGCTCCTCGACGCCGGCGTCCAGACGCAGGTCAGCACGACGATCATGATGAACAACTGGGCGGCCATCAAGGCGGGGCTGCCCGCCTTCATCGACGAGTGGCGCGACAGCGACGTGAAGTTCAGGATCAGCTACGGCGCCATGGCGCACGGGCGCGGCACCGACCTCGACCACGACCTGAACGAGGACGAGGTCCGGGACTGGGTCGACGAACTGCTCGGCGGCCTCCGCATCGGCGACGACAAGGCGCACGGCCCCAACAAGGTGCAGAAGATAAACAGCTGCGGATACGCCGAGCAGCTCGTCGTCGCCTCCGACGGGATCGTGTACCCCTGCCATCTGCTGTCCGGCGCGCTCGGGCACATCGACCAGCTGCCGCTCAGCGAGATCACCGACTATCTCAAGCGGACGTCCGACGCCTTCACCGTCGACAACCGGAAGGGCTGCCAGTCCTGCGACCTGCGCAACCTCTGCGGCGGGACCTGCCGGGTCGAGGACGAGAAGCACACCGGCAGCAGGTTGATCACCACGTGCACGCCCGAGGAGAAACTGCGCAGGCGGCGTTTCCTCGTCCGCCGCTACAGGCCGGTTCCGGGCGCCGCGCCGGAGGTCGGGTCCGAAGTCGGGCCGGGTTCTTCGTGACGCTCGCCGACCTCCTCCGTCCCAGGGCCGTGGCGGATTTTCTCGACACGGAATGGACGCGTGAGCCGTGCGTGTTCCCCGGCGCCGCCAAAGGGGCCGCGCTGCTCGACCTCGACGGTTTCGAGGCGATGCTGGGCGGGTTGCATTACGCCCATGAGGGGCTGCTGCACCTCGCCCACGGCGACCGCCGCCGCCTTCCGGCCACCTTCATGGACGCGGACGGAATGCTCGACCTGCGTCAGGTAAGGAAGGCCTTCAAGGGCGGCGAGACGCTCTACCTGACCAAGGCACATCGGCTTTCCCCGGTTCTTGCCGACCTGTGCCGCGGTGTCGAACTCGACCTGGCCGACCACGGGGTCGTCCTCCGGAAACCGGCCGGCGCCCACGTCTTCGCCACGCCTCCGTCGGCGCAGGGATTCGCGCCGCATCGCGACGAGCACGGAAGCCTGGTCGTCCAGACGGAGGGCCGGAAGGCGTGGATGGTTGAGGAAAGGCCCGGTCCGCCACGGCCCGGCGCGATCTCCCCCCAGGAATGGGCGAAGATCCGGTTTCGGGAGTTCGCGCTGGAACCGGGAGACGTGCTGTACGTCCCCGAATACTGCGGGCATGCGGCCCGCACCGAGGAAGCGCACTCCCTTCATGTGACGCTCAGGCTGTTCCCGCTGCGCTGGCGAGACGTCCTCGACGAGGTCGTGGGAGCCCTGCCCGCCCTGAACGCGTTCGTCCCTGCCGCGCGCACGCACGACCCCGCCGCCCTCGCCACCGGCCTGGCCGAGCTCCTCCGCTCCCCGGACGTGGGCGCGGCACTGCCCGGCCTGCTCGCCGGGCTGGCCGCGCGGCGGACCGAGCGCCGCGCCGTCCTGCCGGACGGCGGGCTGGGCGGGCCGGACGGCATCGACGAGAACACCTGGCTCGTCCGCGCCCGGGGCGCCGACTGCCACGTGACCAGCGGCGACGACGCCGCGACGATCCACTTCCCGGGCGGCGCCGTCCGGGGGCCGATCGGCGTCCTGGCGGCGTTCGAGCACATCGCGAAGGCGCGCGTGCTGCGCGCCGCCGACCTGCCCGGCGCGCTCGACCCGGACGCGTCGCTCGGCGTTGTGCGCAAGCTGGTCGCCGACGGCCTGCTGCGCCGCGCCCGCCCCGGCGAGACCGCGGAGACCGGCGAGTTCGGCGAGTTCGCGCGGTGAGGGCGCGGCCGATCGTCTTCCTCGGGCCGTCGATGCCGCTCGCCGAGGCCCGCCCGATCCTGGACGCCGACTACCGCCGCCCGGTCCGGCGCGGCGACCTCGACGCGATCCCCGCCGGCGCGGTCGTCGGGATCATCGACGGCGTCTTCGAGCAGACCCTGTCCGTCAGCCCGACCGAGGTGCGCGCGGCCGTCGACCGGGGGGTCGTCGTGTACGGCGGCGGCAGCATGGGCGCGTTGCGCGCGGCCGAGGTGCCCGCGGTCACCGGCGTCGGGCTGGTGTACGCCTGGTACCGCGACGGCACCGTCACGCGGGACGACGAGGTCGCGCTGCTGTTCGACGAGGAGACCGGCGCACCGCTGACGGTGCCCGCCGTCAACGTCCGCTACGCCGTCGAACGCCTCCACCGGACGGGCACCATCGACGCGTCCACCGCCGACCGCCTGCTCACGACCGCGTTGGAACTGCCGTTCAAGGCGCGCACCTACCGGCACATCGTCCACCGCGCCGGCCTGCTCGGACGCGCCGACGGCGCGGACCTCGTCGCCATGCTGGCGAGTCACGACCTCAAGCACCGGGACGCCCAGTCGGTCCTGGAGGCGATCGGCGCGGCCCGTCCCGTCTCCAGGAAGGGCGCAGCACCTCGCCCGACCGCGGCGACGCCCGTCCCCGAACCGATCACCACCGGAACCGCGCTGATCTGGGAGAGCGGCGACCGGGTCGGCGACGAGGAACTGTTCGCGTTCCTCGCCTACACCGGGCGGCTCGAACCCTGGGCCCGCTCCGCCCATCCCGTCCCGTCCGAGTTCGTCCGGCCGGTCGACGCGCCCGCCGCGCAGGCCCTGTTCGGGACCGCCGTCCGCCGGTGGGGGTGGCTGAGCTCGGAGGAGGCACGCGTCACGCTCGCGGATCTCGGCATGGACATGCCCACCCTCAACCGCAGGGCCGAGGCGGAGGCCGTCGCGGAGGCGGGCCTGACGGCGTGGGCGAAGGCCGATCCCCAGGCGTTCCGGCGCTCGCTTCGAGCGGCGCTCTTCCTGCACGACGCGTCGCTGAAACGGGAGGTGATGCGCCTCGGAGGACTGAACCTGTTCGCCGAGCGGGACCCCCGTCCGGCGTCCACCGAGGAACTGTCCGATGCGTGGCAGGTGCTGTGCAAGGCGAACCTGGCCTTCGACATCGAGGCCGTGCGGCAGCGGTGGGCCCAATGGGGATACGGCGATCGCGCCGCGCAGGACGCCTTCGTCCACAGGCTCGCGCGGGCGCGCCGCGCGGGCGGGGAACTGGCCGCCACCATGGCGGGACGAGCCGCTCCCGCCGCCGGTCCGGTGCCGCATCCCGACCTGCCGCTGCGCGCCCGGCCGAAGCCCCCGGACGAGCGGCGCTTCTGCCTGCCCATGGCCGAGGCGCGCGACCACGCGACCCGGCTGGCGAAGACGATCGGGATCACCCGGATCGGCATGGTCGGCGACCTCGGGGACCTCGGCGGCGTCCAGATCGCCCAGGCCGCACGTCCCGACGGATGCTGGTCCAGCACGTACGGGAGCGGGAAGAGCCTCAGCGAGGACGGCGCGCACGTCGGCAGCGTCATGGAGGAACTCGAGAAATGGGCCCAGGAGCAATGGGTGCCGCGCGCCGCCGACCTCGTCCAGGCCCCCTACCGCGACGTGGCCGGCGACGCCGTCGACCCGGCGGCGCTCGCCCTTCCCTATGACAGTTCCTACGCCCCCGACCGGCCGCTGACCTGGACGCGGTGCCCGGACGTCCTCTCGGGCCGGACGGTTCTCGTCCCGCTCGACCTGCTGAGAATGGAACGCGGCCCCCGCGACATCTGCTTCAGCCCGCGCGGCGCGCGGAAGGTCATCGCCACCAACGGCCTCGGTTCCGGCTTCTCCCGGGAGGAGGCCCTCCTGCACGGGCTGTGCGAGTACGTGGAACGGCACGCCCAGCGCCTCGCGGAGATCGCCCTGGTCAACCCGGGCGGGACGGGCGCGCCGCCGTTCCGGTTCGTGGACCTCGACACCGTCCCGGACCGCGCGCGCGAGGTGGCGGAGCGGCTGCGCCGGGTCGGGCTCACCGTCCGCGTCCTGGACATCACGGCGGACGTCCGGATCCCCACGTTCATGGCGACCGTCTGGCGCGACCTGAACCGCTCCGAGGGCTACGGCACCCATCCCGACCCCGGGACGGCGGTCGAGATGGCCGTGCTGGAGGCGGCGCAGTCGATCGCCTGCGCGGTCGCGGGAGGCCGCGAGGACCTCACGATCCAGGCCCGCAGCCTCGGCCGTCACGAGCGTCCCCGTCCCGTCGCGCGCGAGGACGCCTGGTTCTGGCTCGACCCCGATGTCGCGCCCGCCCCCATGACGCAGGGGTTGACCGGCGACGACGTCCTCGACGACCTGTGGTGGGCGCTGGGACGGGTGGCCGACGCCGGCCTCCCGCACGTCCCCGTGCTCGACCTGACGCACCCGGAGATCGACCCCGCGCACGTCGTCCGGGTGATCGTCCCCGGCCTGGAGAGCAACAACCCCTTCGCCACCGGGGAACGCGCCCGGCTGTCCCTGCTCCGCGACCTGCTCCCCCGCTGGTCCTGACCCCGTCCGGAGGCCGCCATGACGACAACGGAACTCGACCTTCGGCAGGTCGACTCGACCGTCCGCACCATCGGCGAGCACGGTTACGTGCTCCTGGAGAACCTGCTGCCCGCACCGACGATCGACCGGATGCGGGAGGCCCTGGAAAGGCTGCTGCACGAGGAGAAGGCGCGGAACCTGCACCCGAGCGGGCACCAGCGGGTCCTGCACGTCCTGGTCAAGGACCCCGTGTTCGTCGACGCCCTCGTGCACCCGCTCGTCCTCGCGGTGTGGCGGCGCTACCTCAGCGAGGACCTGATCTGCTCGACGTTCACCGCGAACTCCCTGTGGCCCGGGGCGACCGAGCAGTACTGGCACGCCGACCACCCGTACTGGACGCTGACGCCCCCGTGGCCGTCGATCCCGCTGTCCGGGCAGTGCATCTGGTTCCTGGACGACTTCACCGACGAGAACGGCGCCACCGCCGGAATCCCCGGCTCGCACCGCGCGGACCGGCTGCCCGACATGGGCGAGTCCTGGTGCGACGAGGGCGAGATCCTGGCCGGCCCCGCGGGCAGCGCGATCTTCGCCGACGGCGCCTGGTGGCACACCTCGCGCCCCAACCGCACCACCGCCCTCCGGTCCGCCCTCCTCGTCACCTACACCCACACCTTCTGCGTCCCGCAGGAGGACATGCGCGGGCAGCTGGACGCGCTGAGCAACCCGTCCGACCTGGTGGTCGAGCTGCTGGGAGGAAAGCAGTACCAACCCCGACGCGACTTCCCGTACTAGCCCACGTCGTCTCCCCCGGGCTGCCGGCGTTACTGAACGTCGTGGCGTCGCGGCTCTCCACCCGGGGCGTGTGCCAGCGGTCCATCGAGTTCAGCACCGCATCTCGGCGGCCCGGAAGGCTGCGGCCGCGTCGGGCAGGCGGCGCGACCTGAAGGTCGTTGATCGTCCTTCAGTCAGCGGGCCCTCCGAGGGGGCCACCGCCGGGAACGACTCGCCCATCCTCGACCGCGTACCTTTTCGAGTTCGCGGAGGAGGCGGTCCGGAACGGTCTGCCCTTGTTGTTGATCACGACGAAACCGGGTTTTCCGTCGGCGACGAAATGGAGCTTCGCGGTCCACCAGCAATCATGCTTGGACGCGCCTGCCCATAAGTACAGCACCTCTGGCTCGGCCTGTGAGACGCGGAGCGGAAACGACCACGTGCCACCTGTGTCCTCCCCCGAGACGTTGCGCAGGTCCTTGATCATCGGGGCTGCCTCGTCCAGGTCCGTGGCGTTCCTTCCATCGACCCCATCGCCTCCTGGAAAGACCTTGACGTAAGTCGCCCGGGGAGGCGCGGCCCGGCCCAGGACGTCGATCCGGAAGTCGGTGAGCACGACCGACTTGGCGGACGTCCCCTGGATGACCAGTTCAAGGGTGGTGATGTCGGCATCGACGCCGCCATTGCCGTATCCCCACTTCTCCACGAGTTGCTGGTCATTGCGATAGCCAGGCGGAAGTGATGGCAGCGCGGCAGCGGGCTTGGAGAAGATGAAGGCTTGGTCGCCCTGGACGGCCCGAATTCGTTGAATCGGAGTGACGGATCTGGTTACCGAGAGCGGCGACTGGCTGGGAGCAGGCCGTGGCGCCCTCTGGGGCCGACCGTGCAGGATCCACACCCCGCCTGCTGCCAGGATCGAGGTGGCCGCGACCGCCGCCGCCCATGTCCAGCGCCGCGTCGGAGAAGGTCGGTGCCCCGGTGGCGCGTTGCCGATGGTGATGTTCCCGCGGACGTCGCGGATCTGGAAGAGGCTGCCTCCGACGCGACTGCCGGAGACCTCCTGGCCGTCGCCTGCGGGGTCCTCGGCCGCAGGATCGTCGTCGCGCGGTGGAGTGGTATCGCGCATCAGGTGTCTCGTTCGATGTCCACGTCGCCGGCGACCTGGTCGATCTGAGAGCTGGATCCGCTGATCCGCGTGCCGGTCATCGACTGGATGCCAGGCGGATCTGCCGGTGGAGTCGTCCCACTTGGCGGCTGGTGTGGTCCGCCTGGGGGCGGTGGAGCCTGGGGCCGGCCGATTCGTACGCTACCGCCCACGCCCCGGACTTGAACGGCATCGCCGCCGACTGTGGACCCCTGAATCCGCTGCCCTGGCGCAGCCCCGGGTTCCTCTGGCGGAGGCGCTGCTTGTGACGGCCTCCGGATCAGCGCCGACAGCGACAGAGCGAGACCCGCGATCGTGCTCAGCGCTCCGATCACGCTGGCGTACTTGTCCGCGTCATCGAGGTCGAGCGCGAAAAGGAACACCCCCAGCCCTGTGATCACCACGCCCGCCGCAAGCCAGATCATCCAATGCACTCGTGCCTGTGTTCGGGCCATTGAGCCTCGATGTGACGGGGAATACGTACTCTTCGACCGTACGGGATCCCGTTAGGATTCGAAGCGGAGGCAGGGGCGCGGCCGAATGTGGCCGTGCCAGCAAATACCCCCTTCTCTGCCATACTGCCGGCAGCTTCATGATCGGGATCGGATCGCCCTCCGGGGGGCTTGACCGACCGGCGGGTCCGTGCTCCAACCGAGAGCCTATGACCTAGGGCGAATCACGGTGCCATTGCAGCAAGAGTAAGCGACGATCGAGGAGCCACGGTGGGCCAGCTGGGGCGGCACCGGATGGCGCCTATTCCATCGTACAGTTTCAGGGTGCACTCGGAATGATCGGCACGGTAGCCGGCAATCAGACCATCAACATTCCGAGCACCTTCAACGACCGAACCTCATCGATATGGACTCCGCCCTCGTCAAGAACCGGATGCACGAGGCTGACCCTGTGGTCGAACTCGAACGGCCATGGTGACGCATGGATTCATGAGTTCAACGACGGCGGCGCGGCGAATGTCCCGACCTGGATGAACGACAGGGCATCATCGCTGACCGTTGAGTAGCGAAGGTCTCCGCGGGGTCGTCGACGACAACGCGGAGACCACCCCTTCACCCCCCGATGGCACAGAGAGCGGCGCGCTGCGGTCGGCCGGCGTCTCCAACACCCGCTTCGCCCGCTGCGACGCGGATACGCTCGCCTGGCGTCTGGCACAGTGGGGCGCCATGATGAGCTGCTCCTTTTGCCGTCGCGAGTACGACGAGAACGATGCCGAGGCCGTCGAGCTCCATACCGAGCCGGTCGCCTGCGACGCGCGGCGGACTTGTCGATGCCAGGGCAGACCCAGGTGCTACGCGTGCGGTGACTCCTTCTGCTTCTGCGCCGCACACTGATCCGGAGTCTGACAAGCTCCCCTACCGCCAGCCCTGCATCCGCCGCGTCACGTTGCGTGCAGACCTGCCGGTACCTTGATCGCCGTCCGGCCGCCCCATCGTCGGCTTGCTCATCACCTCCGCCCGGCGGAGGATAGGGGCCAGGCTCCGCCCGACGGGAGATCAGGTTTGGACGCGACGACCGAACACGGCGACACGCTCGGCTATCCGTGGACCCTGCGAGTGCGGATACAGCATGGCCAACTGCTGGCCCGGCTCCACCTGACCACCATCGAACGTGAATCGCTTCTGCACTGCGACCTGCCGTGCGACGCGGTCTGCGTCCACGTCGGACTGTCAGCGACCGGCCCGGTTCGTGTGCTGGTCGCCGCCCCGCCGTCCGCCGAGGCGATGCGCGTCCGCACCGTCGGCGGACGGCTGACGCCCCTGGCGGTGCGGCACCCGGCCGGCGCCCCGGTCGCGATCGGCGCCGCACTCCTGGAGCGCGACGATCCGCCCGTCCGGCTCCACGTGCTCGACGCATCCGGCGGCGACCACGCGGAGCCGCTGGACGATCCCCGCCTCGGTCCCGCCGCGCGCCCTCATCGCACCCTGCTTCGCCGCCGCGGACCCAGGCAGTTCCGCCTAGCCGGTTAGCCGGTCACGGACGGGGCGCAGCGGGTCCAGCCCGCCGCCCACCCCGGCATCCGCGCGTCCTGGGCCACACCGACGCTCGAGATGCGGCCCACTAGGCGACCGGACTCGTTGAACGTGAGGACCTCGCGGTCAGAATAGGCAGCGCCATGCTGGACGATCCGGAGCGTGCGCAACCCCCGGACGGTCTCCCACGCGTTCGGCCGCCCCTTGACCGGCCTGGCGCCGGACGGGCGGGCCGGGGGACCGAGGACGTCGTCGAGTAGCGCGTCCAGGGTGTCCAACCGGGGCTCGGGCGGATCCTCCACACCCTCCTCGCAGGTGGCCCAGTCCCGGACGGCGAACGCCTGAGGGAGACTCCGGTCCCAGCGGCTCTCGTACACCTTGACCCCGCCGGGCCTGCTGGTCAGCGAGTGAATGGTCATGGCCTGGCGGCCCCGCAGGCTCACCCAGATTCGCACGGTGGTCACGGCGCCCTCGCGGCCTTCCCCGCCGGAGTAAGAGGTCTCGGTGAACTCCAGCCGGGTCACCGTCGCCGGGCCCTCGCGGTGCGGCGCACCGCCGCCGTTGCCGTCGCAGGCGGTCAGCAGCGCCGAGGCGGCCAGCGCGGCGCAGGCTGCGGCTCCCGCCGGCGCGCGGCCCGTGGTGAAGACAAAGGTCACGTTGCGCCTCCGGGGCGGCGCCGGGCCGATGGGGGTCGGCCCGGCGAGACGTGCTGGTGCACGTGTCCGGCTGCGACTAGCAGCGGAACCGCCGCTGGTCGGACGCCGCAGCGCGGTACGTCTTGCCCTTGTGGACCGCGGTCGCCCGGGCCCGGACGCGGTAGGTGTAGGTACCGCCGCACTTCTTACGTGAGACGCTGGCGACCCTGCGGGTGTTGCGGCCCCCGCTGTGGTCGGTGTCGAGCTGCTGCCAACCGTAGAAGCGCTTGCGTGCGAGGTCGGTCCACACATCGACCCGCGCGACGTTGTACGGACCATGGGCGATCGCCTGGCCCTTGGCGTACTTGCCCGACTTGTAGGCGAGTGGCGTCAGATACCAGCCGGGGAGGACCCGGACTCGGTGATCGGGCTGCGTCTGCTGCGTCTGGAACCGGGCCGCGGCCGGCTGCGCCGACGCCCGGACGTCGGCATTGGCCTGCCCGCCTAACGCCACCACCGAGGCGAGCGCGAAGGCGCTCGTCCCAAGGGCCAGCGTCGCCGTCTTGAGCCTCATGCTTTCTCCTTCTGTTCCCATCGACCGTCGTGACCGAATTGGTTAAAGGAACGCTACAGAGCACGCTCGCTCGCCCAAATCGTGGAGATCACGCACAACGGAGAATTCGGCATCAGCGACGCGCGTCTGTCAATCGTGGCGGCCACGTAAAGTCTGATCAGTGCGCTGGGCAGACGCGCTGTCTTTTACGGCGATGACCTGGGGACCCTTGTGCAGGGTAGCGCTGAGAATCCGGGAAAGTGCAAGGCGTAAGGAGGAGGCAGAAGGCCGGAAAAGCTTGTACTGCCTGAATCAGGACGAACGCCGGTGGTGCGGACGATGAACCAGCCGAGGGTCATCGACCGTGCTGAGAGAACGATTACGGCGCTGTCGGCGGACCCAGAGGCCAGGTTCCGGAAACCATAATATAGAAGCGATGGCGCTTTAGGCCACGAGCGTTCCTCGGCCATCTCTTCCACACTGGACGTCCTGTCCTGAGCAGCCCGGTTTCAGAGGCCTCAACGGCCCTTTCGGTCCGTTTATCCAACGACCGTCAGAGGAACACGTTGTAGCGCACGAACGATGACGGCCATGATGCGGCTGCGTCCCAGCAGGACCGAGGCGACTGGAATTCGACGGACGGGTGCGCGGCCGCTCGCCGTTCAACGATCTGGTGGCACTCGAGGGCTGCACCTGCCGGTGCCTGCCGGTCGGGGGCGCGGCGAGTGCCGGTGCCAGCGGCGCTCGCCGGGCCGACGTGCTCGTGCCAGGCCGCCGTCGCAACGCGCAGTCGCGCCCCCGACCGGCGGCGCAGGGTCCGACGGCCGAGCCGGTCATCGTGACCCGGGTCCCGCCGGATGAACGTCGAACCCGCTGCCGCCGCTGACGTTCGCCGACGAGCGGGTCATGATCGCCGCGGTCACGCGGACAGAGCCTTGGGAGGAGGTCGGCTTCCCAAGGCCCTGTGGCCATGCGCTACGCGGGCGCTTGTGATCGCTACTTCGGCGTGTACAGGCGGACGTCGTCCACCCGGGCGCTCCCCTCGTAGAAGTTCATGTGCGGGTCGCCGATCATGAAGTGGTCGGGGTAGGCGGACCCGGCAGGCCAGGTGTCGCGGTCGACGAGCGTGCCGCCGGGGCCCTTCCAGGTCCAGTCGGCGTTGTAGCGGCCGTCGTACTCGGAGGGCTTCTGGTTGTAGTGCCAGATCGGCTCGCCGTCCTGGACGAACGAGCGCGTGTACCGGAAGGTCGCCTTGCCCACGTGCGCGAAGTTGCCCGACATCTCCATCGTGTACGCGCCGTTCCGCCGCTCGACCGCGAACCGGTAGGGCTCCTTGGGCAGCAGTTCCGGCTTCAGGTCGATGGTGGAGACGATCGCGCCGCCCTTGGCGAGCCCGCACTGGCTCTCCATCAGGTACTCGGTCCCGGGCATCGTCGGGTAGCGGCGGTCGTCGGTCATGAAGATGGCGTTGACGCCGTTGCCCGTCCCGGCGGTGTAGGGCTCGTACTGCCCGGTCGCGGGATTGCAGTAGCGCAGGCCGGCGCCGGTGTACTTGTACCTGTTGTAGCCGTCCATGGCGACCTTGCGGTGCCCGTGGACGAACACGTTGTTGTGCGGCGCCACCCGCCCGTAGTCCATGATCGACATGTAGTAGAAGCCGTTGGAGTCGGTGCGGACGTCCGCCCACTGGCACTCAGGACGGGAGAAGTCGCCGCCCGAGGCCCATGGGAAGTTCGTCTTGCAGCCCTGGGGCGAGTAGCCGTTGATCCGGCCGTCGGGGTAGTCCCACGACCCGTTCCGCTGCCCGCCGAAGTCGAGGCCGCGCAGCGTCATCTCCACCCGGTACTCGGCGGGCAGCGCCCGCGTCGAGCGGATCACGACGCCCGCCTGGTGGCTCGGCTCGTCCAGGCGGGCGACGCCGCCGCGCGAGGTGAGCGTGGGCGGGGCGTCCGGCCTGCCGTCGCCGTCGGCGTCGCGGGCGGCGAGTTCGGCGGTGAGCCAGCCGTGTTCGCCGAACGTGAACGACTTGCGGTAAGTGCTCATCTTCGTGAGCTGCGTCTGGAACGCCGGGCCCCCGACCGTGTCGAAGAAGGCGCCGTCGTTGTCGTACATGTCGACGTTGTAGGGACTTGCCGGACCGTCGCCGTCGGACCTCCAGGGCACCTTCGCGTCGTCAAGGCGCCGGTCGAAGGACTCGGCGTCCAGCAGGCGCCAGCCCGCCAGGGTGGGCGGCGCCGCCCCCGCGTGCGCCGCCCCCGCCAGGGTCATGGGCATGACCAGGGGGAACGCCAGTGCCAGCGCGCCCCGCACGAATCTCTTCATAGCTCGCCCCCTCCGCGCCGCGCCTCCCGCGCGGCGCTCCGCCGGACATCGGGTGATCCTCGGTGACGGTAGGTCGGGGTGGCGGCGAACGCCATGGCAAAACCCGCCAAAGTGGTATTGACCAGTCGCAACAACCGGACATATCGTGTGCCCGGACAGGAACGGCGTATCCGGGAGGTGAACAGGTTGCGATCCGCCGGTGAGGCCCGGAACGGGAACACGAAACGGCAGGCGGTGCGCCGCCGCCTGCTGGAGATGCTGGACGGGCTGGACGTCGGCGACGCCCTGCCGTCCGAGCGCCGGCTGGCCGCCGACCTGGGCGTCTCCCGGCCGACGTTGCGGCAGGCCATCGACGGTCTCGTCGCCGAGGGCCTGCTCCACCGGCGGCACGGGAGCGGAACCTATGTGTCCGAACCCCGGATCGCCGTCTCGCTGACCATGACCTCCTTCACCGAGGACATGATCAGGAGGGGGATGCGGCCGGGCGGCCGGGTCCTGTCGTTCCGCACGGAGGCCGCGGGGGCGCGGATCGGCAGGCGCCTGGCCGTCTCACCGCTGGAAGAGGTATTTACCATTCGGCGGCTCCGGCTCGCCGACGAGGCCACGATGGCGATCGAGACCCTCTACATGCCCCGGGCGCTGATGCCCGGCCTGCGCAGGCAGGACCTGGAGGGCCGGTCGTTCTACGAGCTGCTCCGCGGCAGCGGCGTCGAGATCGCCTCGGGCACCGAGACGATCGAGCCGA
Organism: Actinomadura terrae; assembly: GCF_022751215.1. GTDB lineage: Bacteria > Actinomycetota > Actinomycetes > Streptosporangiales > Streptosporangiaceae > Spirillospora > Spirillospora terrae. The sequence continues at coordinate 198,080 of NZ_JAICDG010000006.1, forward strand.
CCGTCACCACCGAGGACGAGGCGGCGGAACTCGGCGTGCCGGTGCACATGCCGGCGTTCCTGTTCGAGCGGGTGACCAGGGACGCGGGCGGGCGGCCCCTGGAGTACGTCCGGTCGCTCTACCGCGGCGACCGCTACCGCCTGGAACTCGATCTCAGACCACCGTCGCACTGACCGGAGTCCCGGAGCGACCCGCCCCGGGACTCGATCGTCCAACCGCGCTGACGGGGGCGACAGCGCACGACCCCACCCCCGAGAAGTGAGGCGATTCACCCATGGACGTCATCAAGGACATCCTGACCTTCCTGGCCGACAACGTGTTCGGCCAGGTGCCCATCCTGATCGGGCTCATCACCCTGATCGGACTGCTGCTCCAGCGCAAGCGGTTCGAGGACGTGTTCGCCGGCGCGCTGCGCTCGACGATCGGCGTGGTGATCCTGTTCATCGGCGTCGACGTGTTCACCGGCGGGCTGACCAGCTTCCAGACGGTGCTGGCCAGTGCGATGGGCACGACGCCGCCGAAGGCCGACCACTCGCTCACGCAGTTCCTGACCGACCAGGGCGGGACGATCGCGCTGGTCATCACCGTCGCGTTCCTCGTGCACGTGCTGGTCGTGCGGCTGTTCCCGGCGGCCCGGTACCTGTACCTGACCGGCCACCTGATGTTCTGGGTGAGCACGGTCACGGTCGCGTCGCTGGTGACGATCGCGCCGGGCCAGGACCAGCTCACGCTCGTGCTCTGCGGGGCCGGGTTCGTGGCCGCTTACTGGACCGTCCAGCCGCTGTGGATGCGGCCCCTGATGCGCCGCGTCATGCCGGACGACCGGTTCGGGTACGCGCACACCAGCTCGCTCACCTGCCTGATCACCGGGTACGCGGCGCGCCCGCTCGGGAGCCGGGAGAAGCACGACACCGAGAAGCTGAAGCTGCCGCGCCAGCTGTCGTTCTTCAAGGACGTCAACGTCAGCACGGCGCTGATCATCTCCGTGATCATGCTGGTGGCGGTCGCGTTCGCCGACAACGCCGTGGTGGGCAAGGCCGCGGCCGAGATGGACCCCAAGCTGTCGTCGTGGGTGTGGGCGCTGCTGGTCGGCCTGCGGTTCGCGGGCGGCATCGCGATCCTGCTGTTCGGCGTGCGGATGTTCCTGGGCGAGATCGTCCCGGCGTTCAAGGGGTTCAGCGACAAGGTGATCCCCGGCACGCGTCCCGCGCTGGACGCGCCGACCGTCTTCCCCGTCGCGCCGACCGCGGTGATGCTCGGGTTCGTCGTCTCCACCGGCGTGTTCCTGGTCTGCCTGGCGGTCTTCGCGGGGGCCGGCTGGTTCACGCTCGCGCCGCCCATGATCATGCTGTTCTTCGTCGGCGGCGCCGCCGGGCTGTTCGGCAACGTCGTGGCGGGCTGGCGCGGGGCGGTGCTCGGCGGCGTGATCTCGGGGCTGGTCCTCGCGATCGGGCAGTCGGTCACCTGGGGCCTGTACGAGCGGACCGCGCCGGAGCTCGCCACCCTCGCCGACCCCGACTGGTACGCGATCGGCTGGCTGCTGAAGGCCGTGGACCCGGTCGTCGGCGACGGGTCGATCTGGCTGGTGCCCGCGGTGGCGCTGGCCGCGATGACCGCGACCCTGCTCGTCCTCGGGCGGGCCGAGAAGCGCCGGGCCGTCGCCGAGGACGCCGGCTCGGGCGATGACAAGGCGATCGTGAACGCCTGACGGACGCGCGGAACGGGAACGCCCCGAGGGGGCGGCCTCGCGGGGCGCCCGGCCGAACGTCAACGAACCGACAAGGGAGTGACCCGATATGGCACTGGACCGGCAACTGGAGATCCTCGCGGTCTGCGGCGTCGGCATGGGCTCAAGCCTGATGCTGAAGATGACCGCCGAGGACGCGCTGCGCTCGCTCGGCGTGGAGGCGCGGGTGGAGAACACCGACGTGTCCACGGCGCGCGGAATGTCGCCGGACGTGGTGATCGGCCAGGGCATGCACACCAGCGAGATCGCCGACCTGGCGCCCGTGGTGATCACGATCAGCGACTTCCTGGACAAGGAGGGCCTGGAGGCCCAGCTCCGCGAGCGCCTGACCGCGCAGGGGTGGCTGTCATGACGATCGCCGTGGCGACCGACGGCGTCCCCGCTGCCGACTGGCGGGAGGCGGTCGTGCGGGCCGCGTCCGCGCTGGTCGAGGCGGGCGCGGCGGGCGAGGGCTACCCGGACGCGTGCGTGCGGGTGGTCGAGGAGAACGGCCCCTACATCGTGTTGACGAAGGGGCTGGCGCTCGTCCACGCCCGTCCGGAGGAGGGCGGGCTGGCCGTCGGGGTCGGCGTGACCCGGCTGGCAACGCCGGTGGAGTTCGGCCACCCCGACAACGACCCGGTGGACCTGCTGCTGGCGTTCTGCACACCGGACCCCGACGTCCACGTCGGGACCCTGGCCGCGCTGGCGCGCGCTCTCTCGGGCGGCCTCGCCGACCGGCTCCGCGCGGCCGCCGGTCAGGACGACCTCGCCCGCGAGCTGAAGGAGGCCCTGCCCGATGCCTGAGACCGTCCGCGCGCAGCTCTCCGACCGGGTGCGGACCCTGCTGGACGACCTCGACTCCGCCTCCGGCGCGGCGATCGGCGAGGCCGCCGCGCTGCTGCTGGAGTCGGTCGCGGCCGACGGGATCGTGCACGTCGCGGGCGCGGGCCACTCGCTGGCGATGGTCTGCGAGACGTTCTACCGGGCGGGCGGCCTCGCCGCCGTCCGGCCGATCTGGCACCCCGGCGTGTTCCCGCTCGACGACGCCCTGCGCAGCACGCGGGTCGAGCGGGAGAGCGGGGTCGGGCGGGCCGTCGTCGAGGCCGCCGCGCCCGCCCCGCCCGACGTCGCGGTGGTGTTCTCCACCAGCGGCCGCAACCCCTACCCGGTCGAGGTCGCGGAGGCCTGCGCGGCACGGGGCGTGCCGGTCATCGCGGTCACCTCGGCGCGGGCCTCGCGCGGCGCCGCGGCGCGGACCGCGACGAGCCTCGCCGACCACGCCGCGATCGTGCTGGACACGTGCGTCCCGCCGGGCGACGCGCTGCACCCGGCCGGGGCGCCGCGCACCGCCGCGGTCTCCACGATCCTCGCCGCCTATACGTGGTCGCGCGTCCTCGCCGACCTCGACGACCTCGCCTCGGCGCGGGGCGTGCGGCTCCCCCGCTGGACGAGCGCGAACGTCCCGGGCGGGGACGAGGAGAACGCCGCGCTCCTCGCCCGGTACCGGGGGCGGATCCCGGAGCTGACCGGCGGCCAGGACACATCCACATAACTGGCGCCTTACCGTCGCACGCCACCCTTCTCCCGCAGTGGTTACTTTTAGTTGCCTTCCCGGCACTACACGGTGATCAGCACGGTTGTTAGCGTTCGGGAACTCCGCCCCTGGGCAACGGGAGGCCCCGCGATGGAACGTGCTCTGGAACGGACGATCCTCGTCGCCGTCGACGAGGCGCCGGACGACGACTCGGTGGTCGCCGAGCAGCTCCGCCGGCTGTGCGCGGCGCTGGACGAGCACGGGCTGCACGTCCGCTGGACCCACCGCGCCGCCGACGCGCTGGCCGTGATCCGCTCCGACGCCATGCTGGCGGCGGCGCTGGTGGGCTGGGGGACCGCCGGTACCGAGGACGTCCTGACCGCGGTGGGCGGGCGGTTCCACCGCCTGCCGGTGTTCCTCGTGACCGCCGAGCAGGAGCCCCGGGACGTCCCGCTGTGGGTGTACGAGGTGATCCAGGGCTACGTCTTCCTGCTGGAGGACACGCCCGCCTTCGTCGCCGGGCGCATCGCGCACGCGGCGCAGGAGTACGCCGAGCGGCTCCTCCCGCCGTTCTTCGAGGCGCTCCGGCGCCTGGACGACCGGCACCGCTACTCCTGGCACACCCCCGCCCACGCCGGCGGCGTGGCGTTCCTGAAGTCGCCGGTGGGGCGGGCGTTCTTCGACTACTACGGCGAGCGGCTGCTGCGCACCGACCTGTCGATCTCGGTGCCCGAGCTCGGCTCGCCGCTGGACCACACCGGCCCGATCGGCGACGCCGAGCGCAACGCCGCCCGGGTCTTCGGCGCCGAGCGGACCTACTTCGTCGTCAACGGCAACTCGACCGCCAACCGCATCGTCGGGCACCACGCGGTCGCCCGCGACGAGCTGGCGCTGGTCGACCGCAACTGCCACAAGTCCGTCCAGCACGTGCTCGCGATCAGCGGCGCCCGGCCGGTCTACCTGGTCCCCGAGCGCAACGGGCTCGGGCTGGCGGGGCCCATCCCGGCCGGGTCGCTGACGGCGGCGGCCGTCGCCGACCGGCTGGCGGGCCACCCGTTCGCCGCGGGCGCGGCGGGCTCCGGCGCCGCGTACGCGGTGATCACCAACTCGACCTACGACGGGCTGTGCTACGACGCCGTCCAGGTCGCGGGGCTGCTCGGCGCGTCGGTGCCGCGGGTGCACTTCGACGAGGCGTGGTTCGCCTACGCCCGGTTCAACCCGCTGTACGAGCGCCGGTACGGCATGGCCGTCGACGAGCGGACCCTGCCCGGCCCGGACCGCCCGACGGTGTTCGCCACGCAGTCCACGCACAAGCTGCTGGCGGCGCTGTCGCAGGCGTCGATGCTGCACGTGCGCTCCGCGCCGCGCGCGCCGGTGGACCACGACCGGTTCAACGAGACGTTCCTCATGCACGCCAGCACCTCGCCGCTCTACCCGATGATCGCGTCCCTGGACGTGGCGGCGGCGATGATGGACGGCCCGTCCGGCCCCTTCCTGACCGGCGAGGCGATCGTCGAGGCGGTCCGGTTCCGGCAGGCGATGGTGCGGCTGGCCGCCCGCGTCCGCGAGGACGGCGCCCGCCCCGACTGGTTCTTCGGCGTCTGGCAGCCGCCGGAGGCGCCCGACCCTCGCACCGGCGGCACGGTCGCCTTCGAGGACGCCGACGTCGCGCTCCTGTCCACCGACCCTCGCTGCTGGACGCTGGAGCCCGGCGCCGCCTGGCACGGGTTCGCCGGCCTGGACGACGGCCAGTGCGCGCTCGACCCGATCAAGGTGACGATCACCTGCCCGGGCGCCGACGCCGTCGCCGGCACCACCTCCTGGGGCATCCCGGCCCGGATCGTCGCCGCCTACCTGGAGCGGCGCGGCATCGTCGTGGAGAAGACCGGCGACCACACGCTGCTGGTGCTGTTCTCGATCGGCATCACCAAGGGCAAGTGGGGGACGCTGATCGACGCGCTCATCGACTTCAAGAACGCCTACGACGGCGACGTGCCGCTGGCGGAGGCGCTGCCCGGGTTCGGGCCGCCCGGGATCTCGCTGCGCGCGCTCTGCGAGCAGGTCCACGGGAGGCTGCGCGACTCCGGCCTCGGCGCGCTGCTCGACCAGGTCTTCACCGACCTGCCCGAGCCCGTCCTGACCCCGGCCGAGTGCTACCAGGCGCTGATCCGGTCCCGCACCGAGCGGGTCGCGCTGGACGGGCTGGCGGGCCGGGTCTGCGCCTCGACCGTCGTCGTCACGCCGCCCGGGATCCCGATGCTGATGCCCGGCGAGGCCGCCGGGCCCGCCGACGGCCCCGTGCTGCGCTACCTGCGCGCGCTGGAGGACTTCGACCGCGCCTTCCCCTACCTCGCCACCGACATCCACGGCGCCCACCGCGACGAGGACGGCCGCTACCGGATCGAATGCGTCGTCACCTGACCGGGGACGGCACCATTCCGGAAGCGCGGGATGAACGACCGGGAACCGGGTCGGGTCGGACGGCGTTTCCGGTGGGACCGGCCCGCTCGCCGTGCGATGATGCGGGCACATCGGACCAGAACGGGGAACTTGAGATGACCACGAGGCCGACCGAGGACGACCTTCTCGCCGTGTTCAGGCGCGCGGACCTCGGTGGCGACGACCGGCTCGACCTCATGGAGTTCACGCTCGTCCTGGAGAGCCTCGGGCTGTCCTGGACGCGGGCGGAGACCCAGGACAGGTTCGAGCAGGCCGACACCAACCGCGACGGGTTCATCTCCTACGGCGAGTTCCGGACCGTCCTCGACGTCCGGGGCTGGGCCGCCGGGCCGCTGCCCGACGCGCAGAGCTGAACCGCGAGAGCTGAACCGCGCGGGCGGGGCCCGCCGGAGCGATCCGGCGGGCCCCGCCCGCACGCGTCACACGGCCCGGCCGCGCAGCTGCCGGTAGCGGCGGACGAGCGCCGCCGTGGAGGGGTCGGGCGCCTGCGCCGGAGGCTCCTCGGAGGTGAGCGCGGGCGCCAGGTCCATCGCCATGACCTTGCCGAGCTCCACGCCCCACTGGTCGAAGGAGTCGATGCCCCAGATCGTCCCTTCGACGAACACGATGTGCTCGTAGAGGGAGACGAGCGCGCCGAGCGTCCGCGGGGTCAGCTTCGGCACGAGGATCGTGCTGGTCGGACGGTTGCCCGGCATGACCTTGTGCGGCACGACCGCGGCGGGCGTCCCCTCGGCGGCGATCTCCTCGGCGGTCTTGCCGAACGCCAGCGCCGAGGTCTGCGCGAGCATGTTGGCGGTCAGCAGGTCGTGCATGCCCGCGCGGTCCTCGAACGGCTCGGCGAAGCCGATGAAGTCGGCGGGGACGAGCCGGGTGCCCTGATGCAGGAGCTGGTAGAAGGCGTGCTGGCCGTTGGTGCCCGGCTCGCCCCAGAAGATCTCGCCGGTCTGCGCGACGACGGGGACGCCGTCGGCCCGCACCGACTTGCCGTTGGACTCCATCGTGAGCTGCTGGAGGTAGGCGGGGAAGCGCGACAGCCGCTGGCTGTAGGGCAGCACGGCGCGGGTCTGCGCGCCGAAGAAGTCGGTGTACCAGACGCCGAGCAGCCCCATCAGCACGGGCATGTTCGCCTCGAACGGCGCGGTGCGGAAGTGCTCGTCGATCTGCCGGAACCCGGCGAGCATCTCGCGGAACGCCTCGCCGCCGATCGCGATCATGAGGGACAGCCCGATCGCGCCGTCGAAGGAGTAGCGGCCGCCGACCCAGTCCCAGAACCCGAACATGTTCGCGGTGTCGATGCCGAAGTCCGCGACCCGCTCGGCGTTGGTCGAGACCGCGACGAAGTGCCGCGACACCGCCTCCGCGTCGCCGAGCCGCCCGACCAGCCACTCCCGCGCGACCTTGGCGTTGGTGAGCGTCTCCAGCGTCCCGAACGTCTTGGAGCTGATGACGAACAGCGTTTGCTCGGGGTCGAGGTCCGCGAGCGTCCCGACGATGTCGGCCGGGTCGATGTTGGACACGAACCGGCAGGAGATCCCCGCGTCGGCGAAGTCGCGCAGCGCCTCGTAGGCCATGGCGGGGCCGAGGTCGGACCCGCCGATGCCGATGTTCACGACGGTCGCGATCGGCTTGCCGGTGAAACCCGTCCACTCCCCCGCGCGGACGCGACCCGCGAACTCCGCCATCCGGTCCAGGACGGCGTGCACGTCGGCGGCGACGTCCTGCCCGTCCACGGTGAGCGGTTCGCCCGGCGGCAGGCGCAGCGCCGTGTGCAGGACGGCGCGGTCCTCGCTGACGTTGATGTGCTCGCCGGAGAACATCGCGCCGATCCGCTCGCGCAGCCCCGCGCGCTCGGCGAGCGAGACCAGCAGCCCCAGCGTCTCGGCGGTGACGCGGTGCTTGGAGTAGTCCAGGTGGAGGTCCCCCGCGGTGACCGTCATGCGCTCGGCGCGCCCCGGGTCGTCCGCGAACAGCTCGCGCAGGTGCCGTCCCGCCAGCACCGCCTGGTGCTCGGCGAGCGCCGACCACTCGGGCGCCTCGGTGATATCAGCCATTGCCTCTCTCGTCTCCTCGACGGGGCCGTGCGAGCACCGCTGTCCCCCGGGCGCTCCGCCGTCCCCCAACGGCGATCATAGGTCGACCGCGCGTGACCGTACCAAAGCCCGCCCGCGCCCCGGGCGGAACCGCCGGGTTCGTCAGGTCACGGGCGCTGCGCCGGGCTGGCCGCCCCTGCCCGCCGCGCCGCCGCTGACCAGCTGAAACGTCGTTGAGCTGCGGCATCGCGCAGGGCCGGGGGGCGTTAGGCTCGGGGGCCTGCCGCCCGTCTCGGGGGCGGGGATGATCACATTGATGATCACATACTGCGTCGGGAGGAGAGTCCGGGTGGGCGAGCGGGTGTTCTGGGTGGGCACGTACACGGGCGCGATGGGCGCCGGTGAGGGCGTCTACCGCGTGCGGCGGGGACCGGGCGGCGCGCTGGAGGGCCCGGAGCTCGCGGGCGCGGCGGCGAGCCCGTCCTACCTCGCCGTGCACCCGGGCGGCGGCGTGCTCTACGCGGTCCGGGAGGAGGACGCGGGAGGCGTCCTCGCCTACGCGGTCAAGGACGGGCGGCTCCACGAGATCGGCCGGCGCGAGGTGGGCGCGCTCCCCTGCCACCTGTCGCTGACGCCCGGCGCCGGGCACCTCATGGTGGCCGACTACGGGTCCGGGACGGTGCGGGCGGTGCCGCTGGACACGGGCGGCGGGTTCGCCGGCGAGCCCGACGTCGCGGAGGGCCACGGCTCCGGTCCGCGCCAGGACCGCCAGGACGGCCCGCACGCGCACATGACCGCCCCCGCCCCGGACGGGACGATCCTGACCACCGACCTCGGCGCCGACCTCGTCCGCTCGTTCCGGATCGAGGAGGGGCGGCTGCGCCTCGCCGGGGAGACCCGGCTCCCGGCCGGGTGCGGGCCCCGGCACCTGGCCGTCCACCCGGGCGGGAACGTGTTCGTGCTGACCGAGCTGGCGGCGACGGTGCTCGTGCTGCGCCCGGCCGGCGGCACCGGCGGCTACGCCCGGCTCGAACTCGTCGCCGAGTCCCCCGCCACCGCGGCGGAGAGCGACGGCGAGTCGCTGGCCGGGGCGATCAGGCTCGGCGACGGCGGCCGGTACGTCTACACCTCGACGCGCGGCGCGGACGTGCTCACCGCGCACCGCGTGCTGGACGGCGGCGCGGCCCTCGAACCCGTCGCGGACGTCGCCTCCGGCGGGCACTGGCCCCGCGACCTGTACGTCGACGGCGAGTGGATCCACGTCGCGAACGAGCGGAGCGGGCTGGTGACGACGTTCCGGATCGGCGCGGACGGCGTCCCGGTGCTCGGCGGGCCGCCGCTGGAGGTGCCGTCCCCGGTCTGCGTCGTCCCCGCCTAAGCTGCGGGTCCGCGCCGGACTCCGGCGCGGACCCGGTGGTGTTTCCCGGATGCCCCCAAGGGCACGCCCCGGAGGGTTGAAACGGACATCCAGGGAGCATCCGACATGACGACGATCGCGACGACCAACCCCGCGACGGGACGCGTGGAGCAGACCTTCGACGCGCTCACCGAGGACGAGATCGACGAGCGCGTCGGACGGGCGGCCGAGGCGTTCGCGTCCTACCGCCTCACGCCCGTCGGGGAGCGGGCGGCGTGGATGAACGCCGCCGCCGACATCCTGGACGAGGAGGCCGGCCAGATCGGCGCCATGATGACCGTCGAGATGGGCAAGCCGTTCACGGCGGCGAAGGCCGAGGCGCGCAAGTGCGCCCACGCGTGCCGGTACTACGCCGCGCACGCCGAGGAGTTCCTGGCCGACCGCCCGGCCGACGCGGCGGCCGTGGGGGCGTCGGGCGCCTACGTCCGCTACCAGCCGCTCGGGCCGGTGCTGGCGGTCATGCCGTGGAACTTCCCGCTCTGGCAGGTGATCAGGTTCGCGGCGCCGGGGCTGATGGCGGGCAACGTGGGGCTGCTGAAGCACGCCTCGAACGTCCCGCGCACGGCGCTGTTCCTGGAGGAGCTGTTCCGCCGCGCGGGGTTCCCCGAGGGCGTGTTCCAGACGCTGCTCATCGGGTCGCGGCAGGTCGAGCGGGTGCTGCGCGACCCGCGCGTGCGGGCGGCGACGCTCACCGGCAGCGAGCCCGCCGGGCGGTCGGTCGCCGCGATCGCCGGGGACGAGGTCAAGCCGACGGTGCTGGAGCTCGGCGGCAGCGACCCGTTCGTCGTGATGCCCTCGGCCGACGTCGCGGCGGCGGCGGAGGCCGCGGCCACGTCCCGCTGCCTGAACAACGGGCAGAGCTGCATCTCCGCCAAGCGGTTCATCGCCGACACCGGCGTCGCGGACGAGTTCGAGCGCCGGTTCGTCGAGGCGATGAGCGACCGGCGCGTCGGCGACCCGATGGACGAGGGCACCGACGTGGGGCCGCTGGCCACCGAGCAGGGCCGCGCCGACGTGGAGGCCCTCGTCGCCGACGCGGTCGGCAAGGGCGCCAAGGTGCTGTGCGGCGGCGAGCGCCCGGCCGGCCCCGGCTGGTACTACCCGCCGACCGTCGTGTCCGGCGTGACGCCCGAGATGCGCATGTTCCACGAGGAGGTGTTCGGGCCGGTCGCGTCGCTGTTCCGCGTCCGGGGCGTGTCGGAGGCGGTCGAGCTGGCCAACGCGACCGGGTTCGGCCTCGGGTCGAACGCCTGGACGCGGGAGCCGGACGAGCGGGAGCGGTTCGTCCGGGAGCTGGACGCCGGGCAGGTCTTCGTCAACGGCATGACGACCTCCTACCCCGAGCTGCCCTTCGGCGGCGTCAAGCGCTCCGGCTACGGGCGCGAGCTCTCGCAGGAGGGCATCCACGCCTTCTGCAACACCAAGACGGTCTGGATCAAGTAGGCCGCTAGAGCAGACCGTTCTGGACGAGCCACGCCTTCGCCACCGCCTCGACCTCGTCTCCGTCGTGGGCGACCCGGGCGTTCATGTACAGCAGGTCCTCGGTGGTGAGCTTGGCTGAGACGGCGTCGAGCGCGGCCTTGGCGCCGGCGTCCAGTTCGGTGCGGTTGACCAGCGGCGTGACGTTCTGCGAGCCGAACAGCCGCGCGGGGTCGTCGAGCGCGACGAGGTCGTGGGCGCGCAGCGCGGGGTCGGTGGTGAACATCTGCCCCGCCTGCACCGACCCGCGCGCGAGGAGGGCGGCGAGCGTCCCGAAGTCCTCGTGCCGGAACGGCTGGAAGTCTTTGAACCGGACCCCGTAGACGGCGCGCAGGCCGATCATCCCCTGGTGCCGGGTCTCGGCCTCGGGGGTGCCGCCGAGGACGAACCCGTCCGAGACGTCCTTGAGGTCGGCGAGGGAGGTCAGCCCGTAGCGGGCGACGGTGTGGCGCGCGACGACGATCGCGTCCTTGTCCTCCGCCTTCGCCGAGTCGAGGATCTCCAGCTCGGGGGGCAGCCTCCGGCGCAGCCTCTCGTTCACCGACGCCGTCGTCGCCGGGGCCTTCGCGGTGAGGTCCAGCGCGCCGACATAGGACGCGAGCGCCCCGTTGTACTCGGGGACGACGTCGACCTCGCCCTTGACCGCGAGGGGGTAGTAGTCCTCGCGGGAGCCGATCCCGCGCCTGCGGGTGACGGGGTGCCCTCTGGCCTCCAGGATCTGCGCGTAGATCTCGCTCAGCAGGACGCTCTCGGGGAAGTTCGCCGAGCCGACCGTGAGCCTGCGCGGCGCGGACGGGGTCGGGGCGGCGGCCGCCGGGCGGCGGCGCTCCCCGCCGTCGGACGGGAACGGCCGCGTCAGGGCCACCGCCACCGCGCCGGACAGCGCCAGGGCCATGGCGACGATGAGGAGCCGGTGGCGCCGCCACGCGGAGATGACCGTGCCGCCGGACGCGGGCCCGGGGTGCCGCTCGCCCTGTTCCTCCCGTTCCCCCTGCTCTTGTTGCGGGGGCCGCTCGCCCGGGCGGGCGACGGTGGGCGTGCGCGGGTGCCCGACCGGCTGGCCGGGCGCGCGCCGGTCGGGGCCGTAGCCGAGCAGGCGGAGCAGGACTTCGCTTGCTGCGGGTCGCTCGCCCGGTTCCTCCCGCAGGCAGGGGGCGACGATCTCGGCGAGCCAGGACGGCAGGTCCACCACGTGGCGCTCCAGGCGCAGCGTCCGGCCGAGGCCGCCGTCCGGGCCGCCCGCGCCGAGCACGCGGGGCCCGAGCGCGGCGAAGGCCATCGTGACGGCCCAGGAGTACACGTCGGCCGCCGCGCCGACCTCGCCGCCCGCCGCCTGCTCGGGCGCCATGAACGCGGGCGTGCCGGACGCTCCGGGCTCGCCGCGCCCGGCGGGGCCGAGGGCCTTGGCGACACCGAAGTCCACGACGCGGGGGCCGTCCGCCGCCAGCAGCACGTTGCCGGGGGTGAAGTCGCGGTGGACGACGTTCGCGGCGTGCGTGGCGGCGAGCGCGACCATCGTGCCGACGGCGAGGCGCTCCAGCCGGGCGCCGCCGAGCGGGCCGTCCGCCTCGACGGCGGCGCGCAGCGAGGGCCCGTCGACGTACTCGCTGACGATGTAGGGGCGGCCCGCGTCGGTTCCGGCGTCCAGAATCCGCGCGGTGCAGAACCGGGCGACCTGCCGGACGAGCGTGATCTCCGAGAGGTCGGCCGGGGCGTCCCCGTCCGGCCGGGCGTGCGGCATCTTGAGCGCCACCGGCCCGTCGGCCGAGCCGGGCCAGGTCGCGAGGTAGACCACGCCCTGGCCGCCCTCGCCGACGCGTCCCAGCAACTCGTATCCGCCGATCGAGGCCGGGTCCCCCGGCCGCAGGGGTTCGACCGTCACGCCTGGCCGCCCTTCCGTCAGGCGACGTCTCCGAATCCGGACACCGCGTTTCCGGGTTCGATCCCGGCCCCGACGCGTTGGTTCCGGCACCCCGTGATTCGGACAGGCCGGACAGCGTGACCGGACGCGCTGGAATCAGGACCGCCCGGTATCCCCGGAGACGAGCGCCAGCGCGGCGTCCTCGATCGCGCGTTCCGACAGCAGGACGCGCCCGGCGGCGTCGCCGAGCGGGACGAAGCTGTCCTCGCTCGTCACGCGGGCGGCGCGGCCCTCGAACCCGCCGTCGGCGAGCGCGGTCAGGACGGCCTCGGACACCCCGCCCGTCCGGCGGGTCTCGTCGGCGACCAGGACGGCGCCGGTCGCGCGGGCCTCGCGCAGCAGGTCGGCGGCCGGCAGCGGCGCGAGCCACCGCAGGTCGAGGACGCGGCAGCCGATCCCGCGGCGCTCCAGGCGGCGGGCCGCGCGCAGGCTCATGCGCAGCCCGTTCGCGAACGTGACGATGGTGAGGTCGCCGCCGGTGCCGTGGGTGCGGGCGCGGCCGAGCGGCACCGCGCCCGCGCCGGGCGCGGCGAGCCAGCCGCCGTCCCCGTCCTCGTGCAGGTCGCGGACGTGGTAGAGCGCGATCGTCTCCAGCAGCACGCAGACCCGGCCGTGCGCGACCGCCGCGTCCGCGCAGGCGCGCAGCATCCCGGCGGCGTCGTCGGGACGCGCGGGCGAGGCGATGACCAGGCCGGGGATGTCGCGCAGCGCGGCGACGGCGTTGTCGTTGTGGAAGTGGCCGCCGAACCCCTTCTGGTAGGCGTACGCGGCGATGCGCACGACCATCGGGTTGCGGTAGCGGCCCGCGGAGAAGAACGGGAGCGTGGCGGCCTCGCCGCGGATCTGGTCGGCGGCGTTGTGCAGGTAGGCGAGGTACTGGATCTCCGGGATCGGCAGCAGCCCGGCCGTGCCGAGGCCGAGCGCGAGCCCGAGGATCGACTGCTCGTCCAGGATCGTGTCGAACACCCGCGCCGCTCCTGCGCGCCGCAGCAGCCCGCGCGTCACCCCGTACACGCCGCCCTTGCGCGCGACGTCCTCGCCGAACACCAGCGTCTCGGGGCGCTCGTCCAGCAGGTCGGCGAGCGTCCGGTTGACCGCCTGCGCGAGCGTCAGGCGCTCGCCGCCGGGCTCGGCGGGCGGCTCGGCGGTCTCCGCGACCGGGGTGGCGAGCGGAGCCATGACCTCGCGCGCGGACGCCAGGCGCGGCGCGTCCGCGACCTCCTCGGCGAGGGCCGCGACCTCGGCGCGCTTGGCCTCGTAGCGGCCGACGACCTCGTCCGCCGTCGCGATCCCCCGGTCGACGAGCAGCCGCGCGGTGCGCAGCAGCGGGTCGGCGGCTAGGTCGGCGTCCAGCTCCGCCCGCGTCCGGTAGGCGGACTCGACGTCGGAGCCCGCGTGCCCCATCAGCCGGACGGTGCTCAGGTGCAGGAACGCGGGCCGGCGCCGCTCCCGGACCCAGGCGGCCGCGTCGCGCGCGGCGGTGTAGACCTCCTCCAGGTCGCCGCCGTCGGCGTGGAAGTAGGCGAGGCCCGGACGGGAGCCGTAGGCGGCCTCGATCCAGCCCGGGGGCGTGCGGACGCTGATGCCGATGCCGTTGTCCTCGCAGACGAGCAGCAGCGGCATCGGCACGCCCTGGAAGCCGCAGTTCACGGCCGCGTTGACGGCGCCGGTCGCGGTGGAGTGGTTGGCGGAGGCATCCCCGAAGCTGCACACGGCCAGCGCGTCGCACGGCCAGGGCGTCTCGGCGCCCAGGCGGCCGGCGCGGTCGATCGCGAACGCGACGCCGAGCGCGCGCGGGAGATGCGAGGCGATCGTGGACGTCTGCGGGATGACGTGGAGCCGGTCGCTGCCGAACACCTTGTGCCGGCCGCCGGAGATCGGATCCTCGGCGGCGGCGACCACTCCCAGCAGGACGTCGCGCAGCGCGTTCCGCCCCGGCACCTGCCGGGCGCGCTCCAGGAAGAACGCGCCGGACCGGTAGTGCAGGAGCGCCGGGTCGTCCGGGCGGAGCGCGGCGGCGACGGCCGCGTTGCCCTCGTGCCCGGACGAGCCGATCGTGTAGAACCCGTGGCCGCGGGCCCGCAGCCGCCGCGCCGCGAGGTCGAGGTGGCGGCTGCCGAGCTGCGCGTCGAACAGCTCCAGGCAGCGTTCGCCGGTGAGCGGCCCCTGCGGCCGGGACGCGCCGGACGGCTTGAGGGACGCGGCCTTCTCCAGGAAGTGGGCGTCGGCGGGCTCGGCGTCGCTGGCTGCCATGCGGTCTCCTGCCTCAATGGAAGGGGCGCTCGGGAAGGGGTGCGGTGTCGAGCATCGGACACCTCCCGGCCCGTGCCAAGCACCCGCCCGTTTGGCGCGGACGCGGCGAACCGGCCAAGCTGGGTCCGTGCTCACCTCCGTCATCGGCGGCTCCCGGATTCCGGCCGGGCCGCGCACGTACCGTTCCGTCGACCCCGCGCACGTGTCCGACGTGGTCGCCGACGTGGCCCTGGCCGGAGCCGGCGACCTCGTCGCCGCGTGCCGCGCCGCCCACGCCGCGCAGGACGCCTGGCGCGACACGCCGCCGCCCGTCCGGGGGCAGGCCGTCGCGGCGCTCGGACGCCTCGTCGAGGCCAACAAGGAGGCCCTCGCCCGGGTCGTCACCCGGGAGGTCGGCAAGCCGTACGCCGAGGCGCTCGGCGAGGTGCAGGAGATCGCCGACACGTGCGCGTTCTTCGCCGGGGAGGGGCGGCGGCTGTACGGGCAGACCGTGCCGTCGGAGATGCCGGACAAGCAGCTGCTCACCTTCCGCGACCCGGTCGGGGTCGTCGCCGTGATCACGGCGGGGAACTTCCCCGTCGCGGTGCCGTCCTGGTACATCGTCCCGGCGCTGCTGTGCGGGAACACCGTCGTGTGGAAGCCCGCCGAGTACGCGGCGGCGTGCGCCGAGGCGTTCTACCGGCTCGTCGCGCACGCGGGCTTCCCCGACGGCGCCCTCAACGTCGTGTACACCGACGGCCCCGAGACGTTCCAGGGCCTGGAGCTGGCGCTGGAGGCGGGGCTCGTCGGCAAGGTGGGATTCACCGGCTCCACCGAGGTCGGGACGCGGATCGGCGCGCTGTGCGGCCGGTACCTCCAGACGCCGTGCCTGGAGCTCGGCGGCAAGAACCCGATGGTCGTCACCGAGGACGCCGACCTCCCGCTGGCCGTCGAGGGCGCGCTGTTCTCCGGGTTCGGGACGGCCGGGCAGCGCTGCACGTCGCTCGGGACGGCGATCGTGCACGAGTCGGCGCACGCGGAGTTCGTCCGGCTGCTGGACGAGGCGGCGCGCGCGGCCGCCGTCGGCGACCCGTCCGGCGACGTGCTGTTCGGGCCGTTGATCGACCGGCGGTTCGCGGACGGGTTCGAGCGGGTCCTCGACTGGATCGGGCCGGGCCACACCGTGCACGGCTCGTCCGGGATCGGCCGGATCACGGCCGCGAACCCGCGCCCGGGCTTCGCGGGCGACCCGGCGGACGGCCTGTACTACCACCCGGTGATCGTGGACGGGGTCGGCCCCGGCGACGACCTGTTCGCGCACGAGACGTTCGGGCCGGTCGTCGGCGTCACCCCGTACCGGACGCTGGACGAGGCGGTCGAGCTGGCGAACGCGCCGGGCTACGGCCTGTCGGCGTCGATCTACACGGGCGACCCGGCGAAGGTGTTCGCGTTCCGGCGGCGGGTCTCGGCGGGGATGGTCAGCGTGAACAACTCCACGTCCGGCGCCGAGGCGCACCTGCCGTTCGGCGGGAACGGGCGGTCGGGCAACGGGAGCCGCCAGTCGGGCGTGTGGGTGCTGGACCAGTTCACCCGCTGGCAGTCGGTGAACTGGGACTACTCCGGGCGGTTGCAGAAGGCGCAGATGGACGTCCCGGGGGTCGAACCCGACCTCGCCTTCCGCCTCTAGCGCGCCACCGGCAGCCGACTCCGGGAGCGGGCCGGCCCGTCAGTGGGTGTGGTCGGGGGCGGCGGCCTCGGGGTGGGCGAGCAGCCAGCCGACCCGGTCGCGGCTCTCCTGGTCGATCGGCGTGTAGACCATGATCCGGGCGCCGGGCGCGGCGGTGATCTCCAGGTTCGTGCTGCGGGTGCGCACCTCGCCGACGGCGCGGTGCCGGAACACCTTGGTCCGCTGCCCGGGGATCGCGACGTCGTGGGCGGCCCACAGCCGCGCGAACTCGGGGCTGACGGTCTGGAGCCGCTGGACGAGCTCCTTCCAGCCCGGCTCGCCGAGGTGCCTGATGTAGCGGTGCCGGAACACCGCGACGTGGATCGGCGCCTCCTCGGACAGGTTCATGACCGGGTTGCAGCACGGCGGCAGCGTGAACGTCATCCACATCGTGTTGCGCTCGCACCCGGTGGCCCGCACCACGCGCGGGAAGATCGCGGCGTAGGCGTCGTTCCAGGCGAGGACGTCGCAGCGCCCGTTGGACACCGCGGCGGGCAGCGGGCTCAGGCCGTCCAGGATCGTCTGGACGTCGGCGGGCAGCGTGCCGGCCTCGTCGGGCAGCGCCGCCGCCGGGACCTCGGCCAGCCGGTACAGGTGCTCGTGCTCGGTGCCGTCCAGCCGCAGCGTGCGGGCCACCGCGTCCAGGACCTGGGTGCTCACGTTGATCGGACGGCCCTGCTCCAGCCACGTGTACCAGGTGACGCCGACGCCGGCGAGCTGGGCGACCTCCTCGCGGCGGAGCCCCGGCGTGCGGCGCCGCGGCCCGGCGGGCATCCCGACCTCGTCCGGGGAGATCCGCTCCCGGCGGCTGCGCAGGAACGCGCCGAGCTCGTGGCGGCGCTCCCGCCCCGCGGTCTCCTCGGCGGTGCTCGTACCGGTCATCGCGCCTCCCGGCCCCGCGCCCGTTGGCCGGACGTTCCAGGTGCTGTCAGTACCAGTATAAGCGGGCTCTCGTTACCGGTATCAAAACTCGATAATGATCGTACCCATGACTCAGACAACCGATCCGCCCGGAATTGTTCCCGACCGGGGAAGGCGGAGCGGGTCCGGCGGCGCCATGCTCGCCCTCATCCTGCTCGGGCAGTTCATGGCCATCCTCGACGTCAACATCGTCAACGTGGCGCTGCCGACCATGCGTGCCGACCTGCACGCCTCCGGCGCGGGCATCCAGCTCATCGTGGCCGGGTACATCATCTCCTACGCCGTCCTGCTGATCACGGGGGCCAGGATCGGCGACATCGCGGGCAACCGCCGCGCCTACCACGCCGGCCTCGCGGCGTTCACGGTGACCTCGCTGGCCTGCGGGCTCGCGCCCTCCACCTGGACGCTGGTGGTCTTCCGCTTCCTGCAGGGCGCGGGCGCGGCGCTCATGACGCCGCAGGTCATGTCGATGATCCAGCGGAACTACACGGGCGCGGCGCGGGCGCGCGCGCTCGGCTACTACACGGCCATCATCGCGGGCGGCGTCGTCATCGGGCAGGTGGCGGGCGGCCTGCTGGTCAGCGCGGACCTGTTCGGCACCGGCTGGCGGACGGTCTTCCTCGTGAACGTGCCGATCGGCGTCGCGCTGCTGCTGGTGGGGCCCCGCGTGCTGCCGCGCGACCGGCAGACCCGCGCCGAGATGACCCTGCGCGGCCTCGACCTGCGCGGCCTGGCCACGCTGACCCCGGCGGTGCTGCTGCTGGTCGTCCCGCTGATCCTCGGCCACGAGCTGGGATGGCCGCTGTGGGGGTGGGCGTCGCTCGCCGCGAGCGTGCTCCTGCTGGGCGCGTTCGCCGCCGTGGAACGCGGCGTCGCGGCCCGGGGCAGGCGCCCCCTCATCTCGGGGCGGGTACTGCGCGCGCCGAGGCTGATCCCGGCCTGCGCGGTGCTGGTGTTCGGACCGTGCACGTGGGGCGCGTTCCTGTTCACCACGACCCTGCACCTCCAGGGCGACCTGGGGCTGTCGCCGCTGAAGTCGGGGCTGGCGTTCGTCCCGTGCGTCACCGCGTTCGGCGCGGTCGGGCTGACCTGGCAGCGGCTGCCCGCCCGCTGGCACCGCCGCGTCATCCCGCTCGGGTTCGCGCTGGCCTCGGCCGGCTACCTGTGCGTCGGCCCGCTGGCGGGCGGCGGCGTGCCCTACGAGGTGCTCACCGCGGTCATCGGGTTCGGCCTCGGCGTCCTGCCGATCGTCATCACGGTCGCGCTGACCCACGTCCCCGCCGAGGACGCGGCCGACGCCAGCGGCCTGCTGCTGACGCTCATGCAGATCGGCCAGGTGGTCGGCGTCGCCACGGTCGGGACGCTGTTCCTCACCATGGCCGAGGACGGCGGGTCGACCCGGCACGCCGAGTACGGCACCGGCTGGGCCCTCGCCGCCGTCGTGCTGGTCGGCGCCGCGCTCGCACTGATCCTGGCGCGCGGACAGGCGGAGAAGCCCGGACGTCCCGCGTCCACCGCCGACGATCCGGTGGTGGACGTCGCCCGCTAGGGCGGCGCCCGCCGGGCCGGGCGGCACGGGGGTCCCACAACCCTGGCTCCGGGGAGACAGTGACGATACCTACCGGTTTACTCGAACCGGCGCATGGGCAGAGTCACGGCGCGGCCCACTCGCGAGCTCGGAGCCTGGTGCTCTGGACTGCGAGCCTGGGCCGCGCCACGCTTCCCCGCCCTTGCCCTTCAGCCGGTGACGGCCGCCGCGACCGTCATGCCGCAGTAGGCGGTGCCGAGCCCCGCCGCGATGCTCGCGGCGGCGTTGACGACGGCGTAGAACCGCGCCCCGTCCTCGACGAGGCGCACCGTCTCGTACCCGAACGTGGAGTAGGTGCTCAGCGCGCCGCACAGGCCCGTCCCGGCGAACGACATCACGCCGCCGTCCGCCGGGAGCGCCACGAGGAACCCCAGCAGCGCCGACCCGCAGACGTTGACGGTGAGCGTCCCCCAGGGGAACTCCGAGTCGTGCCGGGCCTGCACGGCCCGGTCGGTGAGGTAGCGGAGCGGGGCACCGAGCGCCGCGCCGAGCGCGACCAGCAGGATCGTCACGGCCGCTCCCCCGACCCGGCGGCCCCGGGCGCGGCGGCGTCGCCCGCGCGGGGCCGGGCGAGCGCGCGGGTCAGCCGCAGCCCGGCGGCCGTCGCGGCGAGCGCGGCGACGAGCGTCGCGGCGAGGTAGCCGAGCGCGGTCCCGGCGGCCTCGGCGTCCACGGCCCGCTGAATGTCCACGACGTAGGTGGAGAACGTCGTGAAGCCGCCCAGCACCCCGACGCCGAGGAAGGGCCGCACCAGCCGGTGCGCCCGCCGGACCTCGGTGATCAGCACCATCAGCACCCCGATCAGCAGGCAGCCGCCGACGTTGATCCCGAAGACCGGCCAGGGGAAGTCCCCGGGCCCGTAGGGGAAGGCGTCGGTCAGCCCGTAGCGGGACAGGGCGCCGACGATCCCGCCCGCCGAGATCGCGCCGAGCGTCGACCACGGGGCCCGGCGAAGCTCGAAGCGCTGCCGGGGGACGTGGAGATCGACGTCGGGGTCGACGAGCGGGCCGGACCCGGCGGCGGACACGCCCTCGTCGTCATCGACCTCGCCGAAGGCGCCGTCGGGGGCTCTCTCGGACACGGGCCACTCCTGCCAGCGACGAACCGGCGACCAGTTTACCGATCACCCCGCCGCCGCCCGGGCACGCCCCGGCCGTCAGCGCTTGGCAGCGGGCCTCGGCAGGGCGCATTGCTTGCCCAGCACGATCCGGTTGCCCTTGCCGAGGCAGCGGGCCAGCAGGTAGGTCTGCTGCCCGTAGTGGATGCCCTGGCGCACGGTGACGTTGCCCTTCCGGTCGACCTCGCACGGGTTGTTGAGCGTGCAGCGCTCGCCGTCGTCGTTGCCGGTGTTGTTGATGCCGACCATCCGGCGGGTCCGGACGTCGATGATCGGCGAGCCGGACGTGCCGTGGATCGTCTGGCACTGGGGCGCGTAGCGGATGGAGTTCTTCCAGGTCCACTCGCCCTCGCGGAGCCGGTAGATCGTCGCGTCGGTCTTGCAGCCGTAGATCTTGTGCCAGTACCCGGACACGATGCGGATCTCGGTGCCGTCGTGCGGCCGGGACGTCGACAGGCGCAGCGCCGGGATGCGGTACCGGCGCTGGATGGCGGCATAGGTGGTGTTCAGCCGGTAGAGCGTGACGTCGGTGTCGGTCATCGTCGCGTACTCGACGCGGGTCGCCTTGAGCGTGCCGAGGTCCTTCTGCCCGTCCGGGGAGAGGAGCGTGAACGTCCGGCTGGACGGCTGGCCGACGATGACCTGGCCCGCCTTCGGCATGCCGGACTCCAGGCAGTGGCCGTTGGTCATCACCAGCGCGGCGTCGGCGTCGCGGGAGCGCGGCCCGCGCACGAGCGACCCCGAGCAGTTGTCGAGCGCGACGATGCCGGTGAAGTCGACCTTGCCGCGTCCACTCTGACCGAGCTGACCGAGCTGCCCGGCCTGCGCCGCGCCGGTCCCGGCCGCGCCGAGCACGGCGGCGCCCGCGGCGACGGCGAGCGCGGCTCCTGCGAGTCGTCTGGTCATGTGGTTCCTCTCGGCGGGCCGGCGCCGACGCGCGGCCGGGGACGACACTGTCCCGCCGGATGCTAGGACATCGCCCGCCGCCGGAGAAGGACAGGACACGCTGAGGAATGGTGACTCCGCTGTGGCTATTCGACGTCCACCCAGCCGTACGTCCGTTCCACGGCTTTCTTCCATCCGGCGTAGCCGTGTTGGCGTTGGTCGTCGGTCCAGGTGGGCTGCCAGCGTTTGTCCTGGTTCCAGTTGGCGCGCAGTTCCTCGGTACCGGTCCAAAAGCCGGTGGCCAGTCCGGCGGCGTAGGCGGCGCCCAGGGCGGTGGTCTCGGCGACGACGGGCCGCGAGACCGGGACGCCCAGGATGTCGGCCTGGAGTTGCATGCACAGTTCGTTGGCGGTGACGCCGCCGTCGACCTTCAGCACCTCCAGGTGGACGCCCGAGTCCTTGGCCATGGCCTCCACCACGTCGCGGGACTGGTAGCAGATGGCCTCCAGGGTGGCGCGGGCCAGGTGGGCGTTGGTGTTGTAGCGCGAGAGGCCGACGATGGCGCCGCGGGCGTCCGAGCGCCAGTAGGGGGCGAACAGGCCGGAGAAGGCGGGCACGAAGTACACCCCGCCGTTGTCGTCCACCTGCCGCGCCAACGCCTCGCTTTGGGCGGCGCCGGAGATGATGCCCAGCTGGTCGCGCAGCCACTGCACCGCCGACCCGGTCACCGCGATCGACCCCTCCAGCGCATACACCGGCCGATCCTGCCCGAACTGGTAGCAGACCGTGGTGAGCATCCCCGCGCGCGACCGCACCAGTTCCTCACCCGTATTGAGAAGCAGGAAGTTGCCGGTGCCGTAGGTGTTCTTGGCCTCGCCGGGCGCGAAGCACACCTGCCCCACCGTGGCCGCCTGCTGATCCCCCAGAATGCCCGTCAACACCACCTCGCCGCCCAACACGTCCGGGCGTGTCACGCCGTAGGGGTCGGGTGCCGAAGAAGGCTTGATGGTGGGGAGCATGGCGTGGGGGATGGTGAAGAACGACAGGAGTTCCTCGTCCCAGTCGAGGGTTTCCAGGTCCATGAGCATGGTGCGGCTGGCGTTGGTGGGGTCGGTGACGTGCACGCCGCCGTCGGTGCCGCCGGTCAGGTTCCACAGCACCCAGCTATCGATGGTCCCGAACACCGCCTCGCCCGCCTCGGCGGCCTCCCGCACGCCCGCCACGTTCTCCAGAATCCACTGGACCTTGCCGCCGGCGAAGTAGGTGGCGGGGGGTAGTCCGGCGCGGTGGCGGATGGTGTCGCCGCGTCCGTCGCGCTCCAGGGCGGCGGCGATGCGGTCGGTGCGGGTGTCCTGCCACACGATCGCGTTGTGGTAGGGGCGGCCGGTGCGGCGGTTCCACACCACCGTGGTCTCGCGCTGGTTGGTGATCCCCAGCGCGGCCAGATCCCCATGACCCAGATGGGCTTTGTTGAGGGTGGTCTGGATCACCGCGCGGGTGCGTTCCCAGATCTCGGTGGGGTTGTGCTCCACCCAGCCCGCCCGCGGCAGGATCTGCTCGTGTTCCAGCTGGTGCCGGGCGACCTCGTTGCCGCCGTGGTCGAACACCATGAACCGGGTACTGGTCGTGCCCTGGTCCAACGCACCGACGAAGTCAGCCATGCGGGCTCTGCCTTTCTCGCGCCGTTTCGCGCTCGGTCATGCCGACGGGGACGGGGGGCCGGTCAGGTGACGTCGTATTCGGGCCTCGGCTCGCCGCCGCCCGGCTGCGGCGGCTCGTCCTCGGGGATGTTGCGCCCGATCAGGAGGATGTAGAGCGCCGCGCCGACGATGGCGCCGATCAGCGGCCCGGCGATCGGCACCCAGAAATAGAAGTCGCCGTGCTGGTCGCGCCAGGCGTCGGAGTATCCGGTGAGGTACTGGGCCAGGCGCGGGCCAAGGTCGCGGGCGGGGTTGATCGCGTACCCGGCGTCGGAGCCGAAGGCCATCCCGATCGCCACCACGACGAGTCCGATGATGAGCGGGGCCATGTTCGCCAGCGGCGGGGAGTTGCGCAGGTCGGTGAGCGCGAGCACGAGGAACAGCAGGATCGCGGTGCCGATCACCTGGTCGCGGAACGCCCCCCAGGTGCCCACCGGAAGCGACCCGTTGCCGGGCATGGTGGAGAACACGAACTGCGTCTTGGCGGTGTGCCCGGGGTCGAACTTCGCGAGGATCTCGCTGTAGTCCCACCGGACGATCAGCGCCGCGACGAACGCCCCGAGGAACTGCGCGACCCAGAACGGCCCGACCTTGCGCCAGGGGAACCCCTTGAACACCGCGAGCGCGAACGTCACGGCCGGGTTGATGTGCCCGCCGCTGATCCGGGCGGAGACGTAGACGCCGAGCGTCACCGCGATGCCCCACGCCCAGGCGATGCTGTCGTGGCCGCCGAGGCTCTGCGGGTCGCCGAGCCCGCTCCCGGCGACGGCCTGGGCGACGACGCCCACGCCGAACAGGATGAGGATCAACGTGCCGGCGAACTCGGCCGCCAGCTCCCGGGCGAGTTCGGGCATCGCGGGCCCACGCGTCATCTGTCCCCCTCAGGATGCGGCGTAGGCCAGCGATCATTCCCACCCGAAGGTCACTTACACGGTCGGTGACCGCACGACTACTCGCTAGTGGCCGCGGAAGGCCTCCTCCAGCCACCAGGCCGGACGCCCGCGCGTGACCTTCGCGTCGACCAGCATCGGGCGGTCGCGGGGACCGGCCAGCCAGTCGGCCACCGCGTCGAGGTCGCCCGGCGCCCGGACGGTCGCGGCGGCGCAGCCGAACCCCCGCCCGATCGCGGCGAGGTCGGCGGGCGGGAACGTGACGGTGTCCAGCGGGTGGCCGTCCGGCCCGAAGTGGTGCCGCTCCGCGCCGTACGCCTCGTCGTCGTAGACGACCACGAGCAGGCCGAGGCCCAGCCGGACGGCCGTCTCCAGCTCCGCGGCGGCCATCAGCGCGCCACCGTCGCCGAGCGCGGCGACCGTCAGCCGGTCGGGCCGGGCCACGGCCGCGCCGATCGCGGTGGCGAGGCCCAGCCCGACCGACTGGAACGCCTGGGTGAACACGAGCCCGTCGGCGTCGGGGACGTCCAGGAACATCGCCGGGTAGCCCATGAAGTTCCCGGAGTCGACGGCGACGGTCCGCTCGCGGGGCAGCAGGGCGTCGAGCGCGATCGTCAGCGTGCGCGGGTCGATGCGGGGGCCGTCGGCGCCGGGCTCCTCGGCGGGGTCCTCCTCGTAGGGGACGTCGCCCCAGCGGCCCTCGCGGGCGAGCCGCGCGGCGACCTCCTCAGTCCGGTAGCCGGTGGCCGCGTGCCCGCGGGCCTCCAGCTCCGCCGTGACGGCGAGCGCGGTCTCGGCGGCGTCGCCGATCAGGCCGAGGTCGACGGGATGGTGCGCGCCGAGCGCCTGGGCGTCCACGTCGACCTGGACGACCCGCGCGTCCCGGCCGACGAGGGCGCCGTGGCGGGTCGTCCACGCGTTCAGCGAGCAGCCCCACCCGACGATCAGGTCGGCGGCGGCGATCAGCTCGGCGGCGGCGGGCGTGGCGAAGCCGCCGCTGACGTCCAGCCCGAACGGGTCGCCGGCGAACAGCCCGCGCGCGACGGCGGAGGTCGCGGGCAGCGCGCCGCAGCGTTCGGCCAGGTCGGCGAGGGCCGGGCCGGCGCCCGACAGCCGCGCGCCGCGTCCGGCGACGAACACCGGCCGCTCCGCGTCCTGGAGCGCGTCGGCGAACCGGGCGACGGCGCCCGCCGTCGGGACGGGCAGCGGCGGCACCGCGGCCGGCCGGGGCCGGTGCCCCGCCTGGTGCCCGGCCTGGTGCCCGGCGAACGGGCGCTCCAGGGCCGCGGGCCCCGGGAACGCGGCGCCCTGGACGTCCAGCGGCAGCCCGAGCAGCACCGTGCGGCGCTCGGCGACGGCGACGCGGCAGGCGCGGGCCACGTCGGCGAGCGCGGTCTCGGGCGAGTGGATCCGCTCGGGGACGGCGCCGACGGCGGCGGCGAGGGCGGCCTGGTCGACGCGGAAGTTGGAGCGGATCTCGGACGCCGCGACCTCTCCCGCCAGCACCAGCAGCGGGGTACGGCTCTTGGCGGCCTCGGTGATGCCGGTGAGCGCGTTGGTGAGGCCGGGGCCCTGGTGCACCGACAGCACGCCGAGGCCGCCGGTGACGCGCGCGTAGGCGTCGGCCATCGTCGCGGCGCCGCCCTCGTGCCGGGCCGCGACGTACCGGGCGCCGCCCGCGACGAGCGCGTTCGTCACGTGGAAGTTGCCGCTGCCGACGACGCCGAAGACGGTGTGGGCGCCGAGCCGGAGCAGGGCCTCGCCGACGCCCTCCGCGACGTTCATCGCTCGACCAGCGCGAGCACGCGGGCCGGGCTGCCCGACCCGCCGACGATGGGCAGCGGCGAGGCGAGCAGCACCGCGCCGCGCGGCGGCAGCAGCGCGAGGTTCTGGAGCTGGGTGAGGCCGTACTTGCCCGCGCCGAGGAAGTAGGAGTGGCAGGGGAACGGCGGGTCGAAGGAGTGCGCGGCGCCCGCGTCGGTGCCGACGGTCTCGGTGCCGAGGCCGAGCAGCGGGGTCTCCTCGGCGAGCCAGCGGGCGCACTCGGCGGAGATCCCCGGCGTGTGCGGGCCGGTCTCGTCGGCGTTGAGGAAGCTCTCCTGGTCGCCGGACCGCGCGTCCCAGCCCGTCCGGTAGAGCAGCCAGCCGCCGGGCGGCAGCGGGCCGTGCGCCCGCTCCCACTCCCGGACGTGGTCGATCTCCAGCAGGAAGTCGGGGTCGGCGGCGGCCTCGGACGAGGCGTCCAGCACCACCGCCGGCGCGACGAGACGGCCGGGCGGGACCTGCGAGACGTCCTCGCCGCCGCGTCCGGTGGCCCAGTGCACGGGCGCGTCGAAGTGGGTGCCGACGTGCTCGCCGGTGGTGAAGTCGTTCCAGTACCAGCCGGGGCCGCGCTCGTCGTAGCGGCTGATCTCCCGGAGCGAGAACGGGACGGTGTTGGCGAACGGCTCGGGGAGTTGCAGGATCGGGGTCCGCTCCGACAGGGGCGCGGTCAGGTCGACGACCTCGACCGTGCCTCCGGCGACGGCGTCGAGGAGCTGGGCGAGCACGGACATCGTTCCTCCGGCGGCACGGGCGGCTGCGGTTCCGGCGTGCACCGAACGTACCGCAGATGGTTCCCTGGGAGAGGCACCCCGGCCGCCCGTCACCAGCGCCCGGGCCCACAGGTTAGGCTTGCCTAATATCGATCGATCATCGGAGGGCGCATGGCGACGGAACCGGCGCGCAGGAGGCCGAAGCTCCACCGTGGGACGGTGCTGCGCACCGAGCGGATCACACCGCACATGATCCGCGTGGTCCTCGGCGGTGAGGCCCTGGCCGGCTTCGGCGCGGGCGACTTCACCGACCACTACGTGAAGCTGCTGTTCCCCCAGCCGGGGGTCACCTACCCCGACCCGCTGGACATGGAGAAGGTCCGGGAGGAGATGCCCCGGGAGCAGTGGCCCACCACGCGGACCTACACCGTCCGCTCGTGGGACCCGGACGCGGTGGAGCTGGTGATCGACTTCGTCCACCACGGCGACAAGGGGCTCGCCGGGCCGTGGGCGGCGCGGGTCACACCGGGCGAGGAGATCTACTTCAACGGGCCGGGCGGCGGCTACGCGCCGCGCGCGGACGCGGGCTGGCACCTGCTGGTCGGGGACGAGAGCGCGCTCCCGGCGATCGCCGCGTCGCTGGAGCGCATTCCCGAGGACGCGCCGGCGCGGGTGTTCGTCGAGGTGGCCGGGCCCGAGGAGGAGCAGGACCTGCGGGCTCCCGGCGGCGCCGAGGTCGTGTGGCTGCACCGGGGCGACGGGGAGGTCGGCGAGCTGCTGGTCGACGCCGTCCGGAAGCTCGACTTCCCCGGCGACGACGTGCACGCGTTCGTGCACGGCGAGGCCAACTTCGTCAAGGCGCTGCGGCGCCACCTGCGCGTCGACCGGGGCCTGCCGCTGGAGCGGCTGTCGATCTCCGGGTACTGGCGGCGGGGCCGCGACGAGGACGGCTGGCAGTCCTCCAAGCGCGAGTGGAACCGCCAGGTCGAGGAGGAAGAGGCCGGCGCGTTGAACTGACCCGCGTTCCGGCGCCGGGGGTCAGGCGGTCGCCTGCTCGGTGCCGCCCGCGCCCGGCCCCTCGTCGTCGGCGAAGCCGGGCAGCCACCGCTCGGCCTCGGCTCGGAAGGGGCCCTCGGCCTCCAGCTGGCACAGTACGCCGCCGCAACCCGAAAGGGCCCGGCTGACCGCGAGGTACTGCGGCGGCAGCCGGAACTGCCGGGCGAGGGCGCCCGGGCGCAGGTCCGAGGCCAGGCCGAGGCCGCGCGCGGTCTGCTCGCGCAGCCACTCGCGCGAGTAGCGGAACCGCGGGGCGGCGAACGGCGCGGCGTGCGGGGCGACGAGCGCGGCGACCTGCTCGGCGTCGACCTCGCCGCCCGGGGCGAGGAAGCCCTGCTCGCGCAGCGCGGCGACGATCTCGTCGGGGTCGCCGAGCGTCCCGATGCGCAGCAGCCGCCCGATCGACCATTGCAGCTCGGCGGGGACGCGCGCGGCGCCGCCGAAGTCCAGGACGCCGAGCCGGCCGTCGTCCAGCAGCCGGAAGTTGCCCGGGTGCGGGTCGATGTGGATCATCTCGCAGCGGGCGGGGCCCGACAGCAGGAAGCGGAACAGCAGCAGGCCCGCGCGGTCGCGCCGGTCCTGGTCGGTCCCGGCGATCACCTGGGAGAGCGGGGTGCCCTCCAGCCACTCGGTGACCAGCACGTCGCCGGCCTGCGCGACGACGGCGGGGACGACGATGTCGGGGTCGCCGGCGTAGGCCTCGTGGAAGGCGGTCTGCGCGCGGGCCTCGTCGGCGTAGTCCAGCTCCTTCTCCAGGCGCCGCTTGAGATCGGCGACGACCGGCTTGACCTCGACGCCGGGGAACAGCGGCGTGAACAGGCGGCTCAGGCGGGAGATCTGGCCGAAGTCGCTCATCACCGCCTGGGCGGCGCCGGGGTACTGCACCTTGACCGCGACGGCGCGCCCGTCGTGCCACACGGCCCGGTGCACCTGCCCGATCGACGCGGCGGCCGCGGGGCGGTCGTCGAACTCGGCGAACCGGTCCCGCCAGCCGTCGCCGAACGCCTCGGCCAGCACCCGGTGGGTGGTCGCGGCGGGCATCGGCGGCGCGGCCTCCTGGAGCCGGGTCAGGCTCGCGCGGAACGGCCCGGCGACCTCCTCGGGCAGCCCCGCCTCGAAGATCGACAGCAGCTGCCCGACCTTCATCGCGCCGCCCTTGAGCTCGCCGAGCACCGCGAAGAGCTGCTCGGCGGTGCGGCGCTGCACCTCCAGCGCGACGGCCTCGGCGGGCCGCCCGATCGTGCGCTTGCCGAGCCCGAGGGCGGTGCGCCCGGCGAAGCCGAGCGGCAGCGTGGCGAGCTTGGCTGTCCGCGTCACGGCGCGGCGGGGGATATCGGTCACGGCCTGCCCTCCCTCGTTCGGCGGCGCGTCGGGGGCTCCAGCCTCTCACGGCCACCGAACACGACAAAGCGGTCATCCGCCCTGCGGGACATTCAGCGTCCGGGACGGCGCGGAGATTCCCCGGCGGCGTCGGTGCCCGCCTCCGCGGCCCCGTCCCCGGACGACCGCAGCAGCAGCGCCACGACCTCCAGCGCCGTGTCGATCTCGGGCCGGTTTCCGCCCAGGTAGTGGGCGTACATGAACGAGTCGGCGACACGGACGATGGCCTGCGCGAGCGTCCGGGTCGGCAGCGGCGCCGCCAGCGCGCCCCGGTCGATCTCGGCTTGCAGCTCGCGGGCGAGCAGCCCGGCGGCGCGGTCCTCGACGGCGCCGGGCATCGTCGCCAGCCGGACGAACAGCCGGGGCTCGCGCTCGGTGAAGGCCCGCAGCGGCGCCGCGTCCACCACCGAGCGCATGAACCGGTCGAGGACGGCGAGGATCCGCTCGGGGCCGCTGCCCTCCACGTCCCGCGCTGCGGCCTGGTAGGTCCGCTCGGTCATCTCGGCGAGCACCGTCGCGAGCAGCCGCTCCCGGCTGCCCACCCAGCGGTAGAGGGTGGCGCGGCCGACGCCGAGGTCGGCGGCCAGCGCGGACATGTCGATCGGCTCGCCGCGCAGGTAGCGGGCCGACGCGGCGGCGAGCGCCCCCTCGGGCCCGTGCGCGCGGACGCCGGGACGGCCGGGCGCGCGGCCCGGCGCGCGGCCGGGGGGCGGGCTGCCGCTCATGCGCTCAGCATGGCACGCCGCGGACGGGCGCGGGGAGGGCCCGGGACGACCCGCCTCGGATCGGGCAGGCCGATGACCGATCGCCATCAAAAGACTACTCAGTGTGATCAAAGGGTAGTTGGGGGATGTGACAGCGAAACAAGGGGGCGCCGGACGCAAGGGCCGGCTGCTCATCATCGGCGGCGCCGAGAACCGGACCTGCGGCGCCGGCCCGCTGGAGACGTTCGCCGGCCTCGCGGGCGGCGAGGACGCCCGGATCGTGGTGGTGACGACGGCCACCGAGGTCCCGGACGAGGTCGTCGAGGAGTACACCGGCGTGTTCGGGCGGCTCGGCGTGGCCTCCGTCCGCGAGCTGCGGCTGCTCGGCCGGGCCGCCGCCGACGACGCCGCCACGCTGCGCGTGCTGGAGGCGGCCGACGGGGTGCTGTTCAGCGGCGGCGACCAGTCCCGGCTGCGGACGCTCGTCGGCTCCCGCACCAACGAGCTGCTCAAGCGCCGCCTCGGCCAGGAGGGCCTGGTCGTCGCCGGGACGAGCGCGGGGGCGACCGCGATGGGCCACTGGATGATCCTCGGCGGCCACGGGCACGAGGTCGCCGCGTCCAGCGTGCGGGTCGGCCCCGGGCTCGCGCTGCTCGACAACGTCCTGATCGACATGCACTTCAACGAGCGGGGCCGGCTGCCGCGGCTGATGAGCGGGATCGCGCTGGACACGCGGCTGCTCGGCGTCGGGATCGACGAGGACACCGCGATCGTGGTGGGCGACGGCCAGTTCGGCGTGGTCGGCACCGGCGTCGTCACCGTCGTGGACGCCGGGCAGGCCACCGTCGCCTACGCCGCCTCGGACGACGAGCCGATGGCGATGTTCGATGTGTCGCTGCACCTGCTGCCCGCCGGCTGCTCGTTCCAGATGAACGACCGGCTCCCGGCGATCGGCACGATGCGCGGCCCGGAGGAGGGATAGCCCGTGCGGCTCGACCATGTGCGCCGCCTGAGCGGCCCCAACGTCTACCTGTCCCGTCCCGTCGCGGTCGCGCGGCTGGACCTGCGGGGCCTGACCGGCCGCGAGACCACCGACCACCCGGGGTTCGCCGACCGGCTGGTGGCGGCGCTGCCGGGGCTGACCTCGCACCACTGCTCGGCGGGCCGCCCCGGCGGGCTGCTGGAGGCGATGGCCAGGGGCACCTACTTCGGCCATGTCACCGAGCACGTCACGCTGGAGCTGTCCGGGCTGATCGGCCGGGAGGTGTACTTCGGCCGGACGGTGCGCGCGGGCGGGCCCGGCGACTACGAGGTGGTGCTGGAGTGCCCGCGCGACGAGCCGCCCGGCTCGGCGGTGGTGGAGGAGCTGATCGGCATCGCGATCCGGCTGGTGAACGGCGCGATCGCGGGGTCGGTGCCCGACCCGTCCGCCGACCTCGCGCGGGTGGCGGCCGGGCACGAGGCCGGGCGGCTCGGCGTGAGCACGGCCGCGCTGGCGCGGGCGGCGCGGCGGCGCGGGATACCGGTCCGCCGGGTCGGCGGGCTGAACCTGCTCCAACTCGGATACGGGCGCCACCGCCGGACGGTGTGGGCGGCGATGACCGACGCCACGTCCGCGATCGGGATGGAGGTCGCGGCCGACAAGCGGCTGACGCACCGGCTGCTCGCGGACGCGGGCCTGCCCGTCCCGGAGGGGCGGGTGGCGGGATCGGCGGCGCAGGCGCTGGAGGCGCTGCGCGAGATCGGCGGGCCGGTGGTGGTCAAGCCGCTGGCCGGGCACCAGGGCGAGGGCGTCCATATCGAGCTGACCGGGCCGACCGAGGTGGTGGCCGCGTTCACGGCGGCGTCGGGGGCCGGGGGCGGCCGGGACGGGGGCGGCGGCGAGGTGCTCGTCGAGTCCTACGTCCCGGGCCGCGACTACCGGGTCCTGGTGGTCGGCGGGCGGGTGGCGGCGGCGGCGGAGCTGACCGCCGCGCGGGTGACCGGCGACGGCGCCGCGACGATCGCCGCGCTGGTGGAGCGGGTCAACGCCGACCCGGCGCGCGGCGCGGGGCACGACCGTCCGCTGACCCGGCTCGCGCTCGGCCCGGCGGAGCTGGCGCTGCTGGCGCGGCAGGGGCACGGGCCGCTGACCGTCCCCGCGGACGGCGAGACGGTGTGGCTGCGCCGCAACGCCAACCTGTCCACCGGCGGCACCGGCCGCGACGTGACCGGCGACGTCCACCCCGACGTGGCGGACCTGTGCGTGCGCGCCGCCGCGACCGTCGGGATGGACGTGTGCGGCATCGACCTGCGGCTGCCCGACATCGCCTCCGCGCCGCCCGCCGAGCGCGGCGCCGCCGGAATCCTGGAGGTCAACGCCGCGCCGGGGCTGCGCATGCACCTGGCCCCGCACGAGGGCCCCGGGCGGGACGTCGCCGCCGACATCGTCGGGCTGCTGTACCCGGAGGGGACGCCGTCGCGGGTGCCGGTCGTGTCGGTCACCGGCACCAACGGCAAGACCACCACGGTCCGGATGATCGCGCGCATGCTGGAGCTGAGCGGCACGCGCACCGGAATGACCAGCACCGACGGCGTGTACGTGGGCGGGCGGCTCGTCCACCGGTCCGACGCGTCCGGGCCGAGGTCGGCGGAGATGGTGCTCGGCGACCGGTCGGTGGAGGCGGCGGTGCTGGAGACGGCGCGCGGCGGGATCGTCCGGCGCGGCCTCGGCTATGACCGCGCGGACGTCGCGGTCGTCACCAACATCACCCGCGACCACCTCGGCATGGACGGCACCGAGTCGCTGGCCGACCTGGTGGAGATCAAGGCGCTGGTCGCCGAGGAGATCCGCCGGGGCGGGCACCTCGTCCTCAACGCCGAGGACGCGGGCGCGGCGGGCCTCGCCGACCGCCGGGCGGTCCGCGAGCGGGAACCGGTGCTGCGCTACTTCGCGCTGTCGCCGGACGCGCCGGGGATCGCCGCGCACCTGCGGGACGGCGGCACCGCCTACTTCGTCGAGGGCGGCCGGCTGACCGAGGCGAGCGGCGACCGCCGCGTCGAGATCCTGCCGGTGGAGGAGGTGGCGGGCGCGTTCGGCGGGCACGCGCGGCACGTCGTCGCGAACGCGCTGGCTGCGGCCGCCGCCGCGCGGGCCCTCGGCGTCCCGGTCGAGGTGCTGGCCGAGGCGCTGCGGTCGTTCGAGCCGCACACCCGCAACCCCGGCCGGGGCTGCGTGTACCGGGTCGGCGACCACCCCGTCCTGGTCGACTACGCGCACAACCCGGCGGCGGTCGCCGCGATGGGCGCGTTCGTCGAGCGGCGCTGGGGGCGGACCGGCGTCGCCGCCGTCACGCTGCCGGGCGACCGGTGCGACGCGCTGGTCGCCGAGACCGCCCGCGCCGTCGCCGGGACGTTCGACCGCGTCGTCGTCTACGAGGACGAGGACCTGCGGGGCCGCCGGTCCGGGGAGATGACCCGGCTGATCGTCGAGGGGCTGCGGGAGCGCCGCCCGGACGTGCGCCACCATCCGGCGGGCGACCTCAAGGGCGCGCTGACCTCGGCGCTCGACCTCGCCGCCCCGGGCGAGCCGGTGCTGCTGCTCTACGAGAAGCTGGAGCCGGTCGCCGAACTGCTCGACACGCTCGGCGCCGTCCCCGCGCCCTAGCCCGCGCCCTGGCCCGCGCCCGTCCCGGCACCGGGATCGCCGGGACGGCAGAGCTCGCGCGGGGGCCGCAGGAACGCGGTGGCGACCGCGAGCAGCGCCAGCGCGACGACGCCGTCCAGCCAGTAGTGGTTGGCGGTGGCGACCACGACCATGGTCGTCGCGACCGGATGCAGGATCCACAGCCACCGCCACCGCGTCCGGGAGGCGGCGACGAGCCCGAGCGCGATCACGGCGGCCCAGCCGATGTGCAGCGACGGCATCGCCGCGTACTGGTTGGCCATCGTGTCGGTCTGCGGCGCCCCGTACACGGCGGGACCGTACCGCGCGCCGGTGTCGATCATGCCCGTCGCGGTCAGCATCCGCGGCGGGGCGAGCGGGACGACCAGGTGCAGGACGAGCCCCGCGCCGGTGAGCGCGACCACGATCCGCCGGACCCACCGGTAGTGGCCGGGGCGGCGCAGGTAGATCCAGAGCAGGAACGCCGCCATCGCCGGGAAGTGCACGGCCGCGTAGTAGGTGTTGGCGGCGTGCACGAGGAGGTCGCTGTGCAGCAGCCCGTGCTGGACCCCGGTCTCGCTCGGCAGTTCCAGGGCGCGTTCCAGGTCCCACACGCGGCGCGCGTTGCCGAACGCCTCCGCCACCCGTCCGCTGGACAGCAGCCGTCCGAGCTTGTAGACGCCGAACAGCGCGGCGATCAGCAGCAGTTCCCGGACGGGGCGGGGCCGGCCGCCCGGCGACGGCCGCGCCCGCCCGCGCAGCCGCGGGAACGGCCGGGCGGGCCGGGACGGCCGGTCCAGGAGCCTCATCCGCCGTCCTTCCTCCCGTCAGGGCGCCGCCGCCGGGCGGCGGTTCGCCCGGCGGATGCCGAAGCCTCTCATCTCCGGCGCCCGCACGGGTGACGGCGCGCGCCGGTCGTCCCGGGCGCGGCCGGTGGGAGGAGGGCAAGGAGACCACCGTAGAGCCGTCTTGCAGTCGCGGCAAAGTTTCACGAACTGCCAGATTACGTGACCTGTATCTCAGTGATCAGTTCGGTGGGGGAAAGAAAGACCTCTTCCGGCCGGGGGCCGGGCCGCACCGTCAGGCGAGGGGCAGGCCGACGTAGTTCTCGGCGAGCGTCGTCGCGGCGGCCTCGGAGGAGGCCACGTAGTCCAGGTGCGAGCGCTGGAGCCGCAGCGCGAAGGGATCGGCGGCCGGATCGACGTGCAGCAGCGTGGTCATCCAGTACGAGAAGTGCTCGGCCCGCCAGGCGCGCCGCAGGCAGGCGGCGGAGTAGCCGTCCAGCAGCGTCTCCGAGCCCGACGCGTACCGCTCGGTCAGCGCCCGCGCGAGGACCGTCACGTCCGCCACCGCCAGGTTCAGGCCCTTGGCGCCCGTCGGCGGGACGATGTGCGCCGCGTCCCCGGCCAGGAACAGCCGGTCGTGGCGCATCGGCTCGGCGACGAAGCTGCGCATCGGCGTGATCGACCGGTCGGTGACCGGGCCCTGCCGCAGCTCCCAGCCGTCGTCGGTCGCGAACCGGGCGGCCAGCTCGTCCCAGATGCGGGTGTCGGGCCAGGCGGAGAGGTCCTCGTCCGGGGAGACCTGGAGGTACAGGCGGCTGACCTTCGGGGAGCGCAGGCTGTGCAGCGCGAACCCGCGATCGTGGTTGGCGTAGATCAGCTCGTCGGTGGACGGCGGGACGTCGGCGAGGATGCCGAGCCAGGCGAACGGGTACTCGCGGGAGAACGTCCGCAGGCCCGGGACGGTCGGGCGGCTGACGCCGTGGAACCCGTCGCAGCCCGCGATGTAGTCGCACTCCAGCGTGTGGGTCCGCCCGTCCTGCCGGTACGTCACGCTGGGCGCGGACGCGTCGATCTCCAGCACCTCCGCCTCGAACCGGACGTCGCCGCCGTCGGCGAGCCGCAGCGCGACGAGGTCCTTGACGATCTCGGTCTGGGCGTAGACGGTGACGGTCCGGCCGGTCAGGTCGGTGAGCGGGATCCGGTGGCCCGCCCCGCCGAACCGCAGCTCAAGCCCGTGGTGGACGAGGCCCTCCCGGTCGAGCCGCTCCCCCGCGCCGCTCTCGCGCAGCACGTCGGTCGTGCCCTGCTCCAGCATCCCGGCGCGCTGCCGCCGCTCGACGTAGTCGCGGTCGCGGCCCTCCAGCACCACCGACGCGATCCCCCGCCGGTGCAGCAGATGGGACAGCAGCAGTCCGGCCGGGCCACCGCCGACGATCGCGACCTGGGTACGCATCGAGCCTCCTCGTCTTCGCCTCACCCAGCGATGCTCGCTGGTATCGCCGCTGGTTCAGGCGTTGGCGTTCCGGTCAACGGAAAACATGTCCGGACGCCCGCGCCAGTGCGCGGCGACGTCGCGGGACAGCGCCCGCGCCGCCGTCGTCAAGGGTGGCAGCAGCCGGCGCGGATCGGCGCCGCGGGTCCGGGCGACCAGCGACAGCGCGGCGACGACCTCGCCGTCGAAGTCGCGGACGGGGGCGCCGACGGACGAGGCGCCGAGCGTCATCTCGTCCCGGGTGATCGCGAAACCGGTGCGGCGCACCTGCTCCAGGCTCTCGCGCAGCTCGGCGGGGTCGGTGATGGAGCGGGCCGCGTGCCGGGTCAGCCCGGCCGCGATCAGCTCCTCCAGCACCTCCGGCGGCGCGTGCGCGAGCAGCACCTTGCCGAGGCCGGTGGTGTGCAGCGGCAGCGTCTGCCCGACCTGGGTGAGGACGGGCACCGACCGGGTGCCGCGCAGCCGCTCGACGACCAGCACCCGCAGGTCGCGCCGCACGGCGAGCTGGACGTTGTCGTGCGTGGCCTCGTAGAGGTCCTCCATGTGCGGCAGCGCCAGCTCCCGCAGGCCGGTGACGGCGGGCGCCTGGCTGCCGATGCGCCAGAGCCGGGTGCCGATGCGGTACGTCCCGTCCGGCACCCGCTCCAGGAACCCGCCGGCGGCCAGCTCCCCGACGAGGCGGTGGCCGGTGGCGAGCGGCAGCCCTGCGCGGCGGCAGATCTCGCTGAGGTTCAGGCGGACGTCACCGAGCGCGAAGGCGTTCAGGATCGCCATCACCTTGCCCGTCACGCTGCTCGGACGCCCCCGCTCCACCGCCGTTCCCCTCCCGGTCGCCGCGGTCGCGGCTCTCACTCCTCCTCGGCCAGTACCCGCTGAGCGACGCCGAATGCCGAGTTCGCGGCCGGGACCCCGCAGTAGATCGCCGTCTGGAGGAGCACCTCCTTGATCTCGTCGCGGGTCAGGCCGTTGCGGCGCGCGGCGCGGACGTGCATGGCGAGCTCGTCCAGGTGGCCCCCGGCGACCATCGCGGTCAGCGTGATACAGCTGCGGGTCCTGCGGTCCAGGCCCGGGCGGGACCAGATCTCGCCCCACGCGTACCGGGTGATCATGTCCTGGAAGTCGGCGGTGAAGGCGTCGGTGCGGGCGACGGCCCGGTCGACGTGGGCGTCGCCGAGCACCTCCCGTCGGGTGACCATCCCTTGGGCGTGGCGCTGCCTGTCGGTGAGTTCGCGTTCGTCGCTCATCGGGCGGGTCCCTTCGCCGTGCGGTCGAGGTGCGCGGTGATCACCGCGGTGACGGGGCCGGGCCGCTCGGCGTTCGCCAGGTGCGCGGCGTCCTCCACGACCGTCAGCTCCGCCCCCGGGATGCCGGCGGCGAGCACGTCGGCGTGGCCGGACGGCGGGGTCGCGACGTCCCGGGCCCCGGCGACCACGAGGGTGGGCGCGGTGATCTCGCCGAGCCGCCCGGCGGCGTCGAAGCGGGCGAGGGCCTCGCAGCAGGCGGCGTAGCCCTCGGGGTCGGTCGCGCGGAGCATCGCCACGTACGGCGCGGCGCCGGTGAACCCGGGCGTGAACCAGCGCCCCGGAGCCGAGTCGGCGAGCGACCCCACGCCCTCGCGCCGGACCAGCGCGGCCCGCTCGTGCCACGGCCCCGCCTCGCCGAAGGTGGGCGACGTGCAGCACAGGACGAGGGAGGCGACGCGGGCCGGGTGGCGCAGCGCGAGCGCCGTGCCGACGCCGCCGCCGAGCGACACCCCGGCGTAGGCGGCCTCGGCGACGCCGAGCCCGTCCAGGAGCGCGGCGACGCCGTCGGCGAGGTCCTCGACGGTGAACGGGCCGTCCGGGGCCGGCGCGGCGCCGTGGCCGGGCAGGTCGTAGCGCAGGACGCGGCGCGTCCGGGCCAGCTCGGGCAGCTGCGGCAGCCACAGGTCCGCCGAGGTGCCGAGGGACGGGCCGAGGACGACGAGCGGCGCGTCGTCCGGGCCGTCGAGCCGGTACCGGGGCACGCCGGACGGGCCGAACGCCCTGAATCGGCCGGGCTGGTCTGGCTGGGTCACGCGAGGTTCCTCCGGTAGGCGTCAAGGGCACGGTCGACGAGGCCGGGCGCGGCGCCGGGGCCGGGGTCCGCGCCGAGCACGTCCAGCAGGCCGGCGAGGTTGGCGCGCATGCGGTCCGGGCGGACCTCCAGCCCGCCGACCAGCTCGGCGGCGGTCTCGGCGGCGCCGCCGGTGAGACGCAGGCACTCGCGCAGCGGCTGCCACTCGGCGTGCCACTCCCCCGCGGGCCGCTCCAGCGGCGCGGCCTGCGCGGCCAGCACCACCTGCGCGTAGGCGGGGACCTGCAACGCGGCCGACCGCACCAGCGTCGCCAGCGCCGGGTTCCGCTTGTGCGGCATGGCCGAGGAGCCGCCCCGGCCGGGCCCGGCGGCCTCGGCGACCTCGTCCACCTCGCTCTGCGCGAGCAGCCACACATCGGTGCCGATCTTGCCGAGCGCCCCGGCGACCAGCGCCAGCGCGGCGGCGAGGTCGGCGACCGGGCCGCGCCGGGTGTGCCAGGGCAGGACGGGCCGCGCCAGGCCCGTCTCGTCGGCGAACGCGTCGGCGAGGTCGAGGGCCCGGTCGCCGTGGGCGTCCAGCGTCCCGGCGGCGCCGCCGAGCTGCGCGGGCAGCGGCACGGAGCCGAGCCGGTCGCGGGCCTCCAGGACGCCGACCAGCCAGCCGGCGGCCTTCGCGCCGAACGTCGTCGGCAGCGCCTGCCTCCCGAGCGTCCGGCCCGCCATCGGCGTGTCGCGGTACCGCTCGGCGAGCCCGGCCAGCGCGTCCAGGGCCCGGTCGAGATGGGCGAGCGTCCCGCGCCGGGCGCGGGACGCGACGATCATCGCGCCGGTGTCGACGATGTCCTGGCTGGTGGCGCCCTTATGGACGTGCCTGCCCGCGTCCCCGGCCAGGCCCCGCAGGTCCGCGACCAGCGGGACGACGGGGTTGCCCGCCCCCCGGGCCCGCCGCGCGACGTCCACCAGGTCGATCCGGCCGGACGCGGCGGCCGCCGCGATCGCGTCCGCCGCGTCCGCGGGGACGATCCCGAGGCGCGCCTGGGCGCGGGCGAGGGCCGCCTCGGCGTCCAGCATCGCCGTGAGGTAGGCGCCGTCGCCGGTGGCGGCCTCCGCCTCCGTCCCGGCGCGGACGGGCGACAGCAGCCCCGCGTCCGGCGCGGGGGGCGAACCCTCGGAAGGCCCCTCAGAACGCAAGGAAGACCGTCTCCCGCTCGCCCTGGAGGCGCACGTCGAACCGGTACTCGCGGTCCCCGGCGGGCTCGGCGACCAGCGTCGCGCGGCGGTCCTCGGGGACCTCGGCGAGCAGCGGGTCGGACGCGTGGGACGCCGCGTCCTCGGGGAAGTACAGCCGGGTCGCGACGGGCTTGAGCAGCCCCCGGGCGAACACCAGCACGGCGATGTAGGGCGCGCCGGCCCCGGTCGCGCCGGGCTTGACCGTGCGGAACCAGAAGCCCCCGGCGGCGTCGGTGCCGCAGCGGCCGAAGCCGGAGAACCCGTGCCCGGCCCGCTCGATCGCGCCGGGCCGGCGCGGGACCTCGCCGGTCTCGTCGGCCTGCCAGATCTCCACCAGCGCGTCGGGCACCGGGTCTCCGGCGCCGTCGAGCACCCGGCCCCGGACGGTGATCGCGTCCGGCCGCCAGCCGGGGACGACCTCGGGCCCCGCCGGATACGGCAGCGCGTAGCCGAAGAACGGCCCGACGGTCTGCGAGGGCGTCAGCCCCGGGGTCGTGCGCGGCGTCGCGGGCGTCCCGGCCGCCTCGGACGGCGCCGCCTGTGCTGGGGTGGTCATCAGGTCTCCATCGGAGTGTCGCCGAGCACGATGTCCCACTGGTAGCCGAGCGCCCACTCGGGTTCGGTGGTGTCCATGTCGAACCGGGAGACGAGCCGCTCGCGGGCCTTCACGTCCGGGATCGACTGGAAGATCGGGTCGTAGGCGAACAGCGGGTCGCCCGGGAAGTACATCTGCGTGACGAGCCGCTGCGTGAACGCGGTGCCGAACACCGAGAAGTGGATGTGGGCGGGCCGCCAGGCGTTCGGGTGGTTGCGCCACGGGTAGGCGCCCGGCTTGATCGTGACGAACCGGTAGCGGCCGTCGGAGCCGGTGAGGCAGCGGCCCGCGCCGGTGAAGTTCGGGTCGAGCGGCGCGGGGTGCTGGTCGCCGAGGTGGGCGTAGCGGCCCGCCGCGTTCGCCTGCCAGACCTCCACCAGCGCGTCCGGGACGGGGCGTCCGGAGCCGTCCAGCACCCGGCCGGTCACGACGATCCGCTCCCCGAGCGGCTCGCCGGAATGCTGGCGGGTCAGGTCCTCGTCGAGCCGTCCGAGCTCGTGGTGGCCGAACACCGGCGAGGTCAGCTCGACGCTGTCGGGGCCGAGCTTCGGCATGACCAGGTCCCGGGCGGGAGCGCGCAGGACCGTGCTCCGGTAGTCCGGCGACAGGTACGGGGGGTGCGTCATGCCGTGCCTCCTTCCGCGGCGGTCTCGGGAATCCGCACGTCCAGCGCGGGCCCGGTGGCCGCCTGGACCTCCTCCGGCGACACGCCGGGCGCGGTCTCGACGAGGACGAGGCCGCCGCCGGTCACGTCCAGGACGCCGAGGTCGGTGATGATCCGGTCGACGCAGCGGGCGCCGGTCAGCGGCAGCGTGCACTCCTCCACGATCTTGGGCGAACCGTCCTTGGCGGTGTGCCCCATCACGACGACCACCTTGCGGGCGCCGTGCACGAGGTCCATCGCCCCGCCCATCCCCTTGATCATCTTACCGGGGACGGACCAGTTGGCCAGGTCGCCCCGGGCCGAGACCTGCATCGCGCCGAGGACGGCGATGTCGATGTGGCCGCCGCGGATCATGCCGAACGACAGCGAGGAGTCGAAGCAGGCGGCGCCGGGCAGCGCCGTCACCGTCTCCTTGCCCGCGTTGATCAGGTCGGGGTCGACCTCGTCCTCGGTCGGGTAGGGCCCGACGCCGAGGATCCCGTTCTCGGCGTGCAGCACCACGTGCCTGCCCTCCGGGACGTACCCGGGGATCAGCGTCGGGAGCCCGATGCCGAGGTTGACGTAGGCGCCGTCGGGCAGCTCGGCCGCGGCGCGCGCGGCGATCTCGTTCCTGGACCAGGGCATCAGCGCACCGTCCGCTTCTCGATGGGCTTGTCGGCGGCCTGCTCGGGGGTCAGCTCGACGACCCGCTGAACGAACACGCCCGGCAGGTGCACGGCGTCCGGGTCGATGTCGCCGGGCTCCACGAGCCGCTCGACCTCGGCCAGCGTCACCCGGCCCGCCATCGCGGCGAGCGGGTTGAAGTTGCGGGCGGCCTTGTCGAACACGAGGTTGCCGTGCCGGTCGCCGACCGCCGCGCGGACGAGCGCGAAGTCGGTGCGGATGCCCTCCTCCAGCACGTACTCGCGGCCGTCGAACTCGCGGACCTCCTTGGCGGGCGAGGCGACCGCGACGCCGCCGCCCGGCGTGTACCGCCACGGCAGGCCGCCGTCCGCGACCTGGGTGCCGACCCCGGCGGGGGTGTAGAAGGCGGGGATGCCCGCGCCACCCGCGCGCAGCCGCTCGGCGAGCGTGCCCTGCGGCATCAGCTCGACCTCGATCTCACCGGCGAGGTACTGGCGGGCGAACTCCTTGTTGTCGCCCACATAGGAGCCCATCGCGCGGGCGATCCGCCCCGCGCCGAGGAGCTGCCCGAGGCCGCGCCCGTCCAGCCCGCAGTTGTTGGAGACGATCCGCAGGTCCCGCGCGCCATGATCGTGCAGGGCCGAGATCAGGACCGTCGGCACCCCGCAGAGCCCGAACCCGCCGACGGCCAGCGACGCGCCGTCCCCCACGTCGGCGACGGCGTCCGCCGCCGAGGCCACGACCTTGTCCATGTGCCTCCCATTCCCCCCGGCGGGCCGTCCTGGCACGCCTGCCCGGCGCGCCACGCGGACCGCCGACCTGTCCCACCCTGGCAGCCGCCCCGGCCGGTGAGGCGCCCGGCTTTCCGGTCAGTGGAAAATCCGGCCCCGGAACGGGCCTCCCCAAGGCGACCGGCGATCCGAAAGGTGAACAGAACCCGGGCAGACGACGGGACACCGCAGAGA
Source organism: Actinomadura terrae (assembly GCF_022751215.1). Lineage (GTDB taxonomy): Bacteria > Actinomycetota > Actinomycetes > Streptosporangiales > Streptosporangiaceae > Spirillospora > Spirillospora terrae. The sequence continues at coordinate 239,436 of NZ_JAICDG010000006.1, forward strand.
CGCCCCGAACCCGGGAAGGCGACCCGAACGCGCAGAGACCACCCGAACGCGGAAGGACAACCGGCCCTCAGGCAGGCGACCGGACGACGTGGAGGCGCCCCGAACACGGGAAGCCAACCCGAACACGGAGTGACGACCCCGAACGCGCGGCGACAACCCGAAAGCGTGGAGGTGACTCAAGCGCGACCCGAACGCGCGGAGGATGACCGAACGCGAGTGGGCGACCTGAACGCGGAGGATGACGCAAATACGCGAAGGGTGACCGAACACGCGGAGGCATGACCGAACGCGCGGGGGTGGCCTGAACGCGCGGAGATGACCCAAACACGCGAAGGGTGACCAAACACGCGAAGGATGACCGAACGCGCGGGGGTGACCTGAACGCGCGAAGGTGACCCAAACATGCGAAGGGTGACCGAACGCGCGAAGGGTGACCGAACGCGCGAAGGGTGACCGAACGCGGGGGTGCCCCGAACGCGCGGGGGTGCCCCGAACGCGCGGAGATGACCCAAACACGCGAAGGGTGACCGAATGCGCTGAGGGTCACCGAACGCGGGGGTGCTCGAGCGCGGAGAGGCGACCCGAGTGCGGGGGCGGGCGGGGTGGGGGGAGGACGTGAGGGCGCGGTCAGATTGTCTCGGGGAGGCCGAAGGTGGGGAACAGGGTGGTGTCGAAGAACGCGGAGACGTGCGTGAGGCCCTCGCCGGTGACCGACAGCACGTGGAGCTGGTAGGGGCGGTGCACGCCCGACTCGTCGCGCTTGTAGACGCCGAAGGCGGGCTGCCCGTTCGCGGCGGCCGGGCGGGTGAGCAGCTCTCCGGGGTCGGGGTCGCACTGGGCGAGGATGAGCCGGATGATCGTGTCGGCGCCGACGTACCACTCGGGGAAGGGCGGCATCTCCCAGACCGCGTCCTTCTTGAACAGGTCGACCAGGCTCGCGATGTCGGCGTCCTCGAACGCCTTCGCGTAGCGTTCCAGCAGGTCGCGCTGGGCGGGGTCGGTGGGCTCGACCAGCTCGTCCCGCAGCGGGGCGACCTCCTCCAGCTGGGCGCGGGCCCGCTGGAGCGCGCTGTTGACCGCGGCGGTGGAGGTGCCGAGCAGCTCGGCGGCCTCGGCCGCCCGCCACTTCAGCACGTCCCGCAGGATCAGCACGACCCGCTGCTTGGCGGGGAGGTGCTGGAGCGCGGCGACGAACGCCAGGCGGGTGCTCTCCCGCGCGGCGACGATCGTCGCGGGGTCGGCGGGGTCGGCGCCGAGGACGGCGTCGGGCGCGGGCTCCAGCCACGGCACCTCGGGCGAGGCCACCACGGGCCGCTCGGGGTCGTCGGTGGGCCCGCCGAGTCCGGAGGGCATCGGCCGGTTCCCGCGCTGGTCGATCGCGGTGAGGCAGACGTTGGTGGCGATCCGGTACAGCCAGGTCCGCAGCGAGGAGCGGCCCTCGAAGTCGCCGTAGGAGCGCCAGGCGCGCAGGTAGGTCTCCTGCACGAGGTCCTCGGCGTCGTGGATGGAGCCGAGCATCCGGTAGCAGTGCGCCAGCAGCTCCCGCCGGTACGGGTCGGCCTGGGTCTGGAAGTCGTGGTCTGTGTCCAGGGTGCTGTTCGCCATACTGGTGATCACCTTCACTCGGCGTCGCCCGGGCGGCACCGCTCGTCCGCCTCCGGAGGTCTCGCGGGAGACGTTAGGCGCCGGCACCGACAAAACGCGTGCGCGAGCCCCCATCCTACGCCCTGACCTGCACAGAATCTCCACACGGCGGCCACGATTCACGCGCGGGCGGGCGCGATCGTGAGGCCATGCGCGTCACGATGATCCTGCCCGCCCTGACCGAGGCGACGTCCCCGTTCTTCCGGCCGGTGAAGTACTCGCTGTTCCCCCCGCTGGGCCTCGCGACCCTCGCCGGGTACCTCGACCCGGACGACGAGGTGACGCTGGTCGACGAGCACGTCGACGCCCTCGATCCGGACGACGAGCCGGACCTGGTGGTGATCCAGGTCTACATCACCTCCGCGCGCCGGGCGTACGCGCTCGCCGACCGCTACCGGGCGCGGGGCGCGCACGTGTGCCTGGACGGTCTGCACGTGACCTCGCTGCCGGACGAGGCCGCCCGGCACGCCGACACGGTCTTCCTCGGGCCGGGCGAGGACACCTGGCCCCGCTTCCTCGCCGACCTGCGCGCCGGACGCCCGGCGCCGCGCTACGAATCCACCGAGCGGACGCTGGCGGGGCTGCCGCCCGTCCGCCGCGACCTGATCGACCGGCGCCGCTACCTGGTGCCGAACTCGATCGTGGTGTCGCGCGGCTGCCCCCATGTGTGCGACTTCTGCTACAAGGAGGCGTTCTTCGAGGGCGGCAAGTCGTTCTACACGCAGACCGTGGACGCGGCGCTGGCCGAGATCGACCGGCTGCCCGGACGCCACCTGTACTTCCTGGACGACCACCTGTTCGGCAACGCCCGGTTCGCGGGCGCCCTGTTCGAGGGCATGCGCGGCATGGGGCGGCTCTGGCAGGCCGCCGGGACCGTCCAGGCGGTGCTGCGTCCGGGGCTGCTGGAGAAGGCGGTCGAGTCGGGGCTGCGGAGCCTGTTCGTCGGGTTCGAGACCGTCAACGCCGCCAACCTCGCCGAGCAGCGCAAGTGGCAGAACATCGACCGCGACTACGGCCAGGTGATCGGGCGGCTGCACGACCACGGCGTCATGGTCAACGGCAGCTTCGTGTTCGGCATGGACGAGGACGACCCGGACGTGTTCGGCCGCACCGTCGACTGGGCGGTCGCGCAGGGCGTCGAGACCGCCACGTTCCACATCCTGACCCCCTATCCGGGGACGCGGCTCTACGACCGCATGGCCAAGGCGGACCGGCTGCTCCACAGCGACTGGGACCGCTACGACACCCGCACCGTCGTGTTCAAGCCCGCGAAAATGACCGCGCGGCAGTTGGAGGACGGCTACTGGCGCGCCTACAAGGACTTCTACCGCTGGGGGTCGATCATGCGCGGCGCCGCGTCCAAGCCGACGCTGCGGGGCAAGGCGCGGCACGCCGCGTACGCGGGCGGCTGGAAGAAGTTCGAACCCGCGTGGGACGTGCTCATCCGGACGAAGCGGGCGGGACGGGCGCTGCCGCTGCTGGAGTCGATCCTGTCCGGTTTCGGGACGCAGCGGGCGCGCTGACCGGGACGCGCCGCCCTCCGGCCGCCCGCCCCGGCCGTCCCGCGCAATGGTCCTTACATTCCACACAAACAGGAAATCCCGGTCTTCTCACTGGCCACGGCCGCGTCTTTTCACGGGAACTCTGCATTCCTCCGCGCGAAACACTTCCGCCGGAGCGGGTATGCCTGCACCCTAGGAACCCCGCACCGTCGGCCTCGGGAGGGACCGTGATCGCCAGACCGGAGGGCGGCCCCCGGGTCGTCGTGGGGGTCGACGACTCCGCGGGCGCCCGCTGCGCGCTCTCCTGGGCGGTCGGCGAGGCCCGGCTCCGCCGGCTGCCGCTGCTGGTGGCGCACGCCGCGCCGCTGCCGCCGCACGTCTCCGCGGCGGGCCAGCTCGGCTCCGGCGTCACCGACGCGCTGCGCGCCTCGGGCGCCGAGCTGATCGCCCGGCTCCTGGAGGAGGTGTGCGGCGGGCCGCCGGAGGGCGTGGACCTCACGGCGCTGGCGCTCGTCGGGGAGCCCGGCGCGACGCTGGTCCGGCTCGCGGGCGACGACGACATCCTCGTGGTCGGGCACGGCGCGCGGGGCCCGTTCTCGCGGCTGCTGCGCCCGTCGGTCCGGCTGCACTGCGCCCGCCGCGCCCACGCGACCCTGGTCTGCGTCCGCCCGCCGGCGTTCGACACGCTGCTGGAGTGCCTGGCCGCGCAGGACACCGCCCCGCGGCACGAGGCCGGGCGCGCGCCCGACCGGTTCCGGTTCCGGCGCCTCGGCCGCCGCCTGCGCCTGCCGCGCTGAGCCGGGCGGCCGACCTGAACCGGGCGGCCGGCCCCCGGCCCGCCTGCCGTGCCGGCGGGGCCCGCCCGCATAGGGTGCGGGGATGCGCAAGTACGTCATCATCGGCGCCCAGGGCAGCGGCAAGGGGACCCAGTCCCTGCTGCTCGCGCGGGACCTGGACCTGGTGCACATCAGCGTCGGCGACATCTTCCGCTGGCACGTCAAGAGCCACACCAAGCTCGGCGCGCAGGTCCGGCGCACGATGGCGGCCGGGGACCTGGTCGGGGACGACCTCGTGGAGGGCGTCGTCCGGGACCGGCTCGACCAGCACGACTGGAACTACGGGTTCATCATCGACGGGTTCCCGCGCAGCCGCCGGCAGACGGAGTTCTTCCTGGAGGGCTACGACATCGACGGCGTGATCCACCTGAACCTGCCGGACGCGGAGGTGCGCCGCCGCGTGCTGGCCCGCCGGCTGTGCTCGCGGTGCGGGATGGACTACAACCTGATCGCCGACCGGCCGACGCAGGAGGGCCGCTGCGACGTGTGCGGCGGCGAGCTCGTGGCCCGCGAGGACGACACCGAGGAGGCGGTCGCGGAGCGGCTGCGGACCTACCGCGAGAAGACCGACCCGATCCTGGAGCTGTTCGGCCGCAAGGAGTACGTGGTGACGGTCGACGCGACGCCCGACATCCCGACCGTCCAGCGGACGATCCGGGAGCGGCTCGGGCTGCCCGCCCCGCGATGACCCCGGCCGAGGCGGCCCCCTCGCCGGTGGTGGAGCTGGAGGACGACCGGATCGCGGCGCACGGAGTGCGACTCTTCCTCAAGCGGGACGACCTCGTCCACCCGGAGCTGCCGGGCAACAAGTGGCGCAAGCTCCGGCACAACATCGCCCCCGCGAGGGAGCACGGGACGCTGCTGACCTTCGGCGGGGCCTACTCCAACCACATCCGGGCCACGGCGGCGGCCGGACGGCTCTACGGCTTCGACACGATCGGCGTGATCCGGGGCGAGGAGCACCTGCCGCTGAACGACTCCCTGGCCTACGCGGAGCGGATGGGCATGCGCCTGTCCTACCTGGACCGCGCCACCTATCGGCGCAAACACGAACCGGACGTGGTGGCGACGCTGCGCGAGCGGTGGGGCGGCTTCTACCTGCTGCCGGAGGGCGGGAGCAACGCGCGCGCCGTCCGGGGGTGCGCGGAGCTGGGCGCCGAGCTGCGCGGATTCGACGTCGTGTGCTGCCCGTGCGGGACGGGCGGCACGCTGGCGGGACTCGCGGCGGGCCTGGCGTCCGGGCAGCGCGCGCTCGGGTTCGCGGTGCTGCGGGGCGGCTTCATGGACGGCGAGGTCGAGCGCCTCCAGCGCGAGGCCTACGGGGCGCGGCGGGGCGAGTGGAGCGTCGAGCACGGCTTCCACTTCGGCGGCTACGCCCGCCGCACGCCCGCGCTGGAGGAGTTCGCCGACGGCTTCGCCGCCCGGCACGGGCTCGCCCTCGACCGCGTCTACGTGGCGAAGATGATGTTCGGCGTCTACGCCCTCGCCGCGCGGGGGGCGTTCCCGCGCGGCACCCGCGTCGCGGCCGTCGTGACGGGTCCGGCGGACGCGTCCGACACCGGCCTTTCGGGCGTGTCCCGAACTGTTGCGCGGTGATCGGGCCCTCTCTACCGTGAGGCCATGACCGACGCGCCCCGCTACGCCGACTGCCCTGTCATCGAGGTCGCCGTGCTCATCGACGCCCCGCCCGCCGCCGTGTGGGAGCTGGTGTCCGACCCCGGCCTGCCCGCCCGGTTCAGCTCGGAGTTCAAGGGCGCCCGCTGGGTCGGCGGCGCGGACGGCCCGGCGCCCGGCAACCGCTTCGAGGGCAGCAACGAGCATCCGGCGATCGGCGCCTGGACGAGCCACTGCACGGTGGTCGAGTGCGAGCCGGAGCGGGTGTTCGCCTTCACCGTCGGCGACCTGGACGGCGTCCAGCCCTCCTCGGCCTGGAAGTACACGCTCACGGCGGAGGGCGCGGGCACGCGGGTGCGGCAGTCGATGCGGCTCGGCCCCGGCCGCTCCCACCTCAGCACCGTCATCGAGGCGATGCCCGACCGCGAGGTCGAGCTGGTCGCGGGGCGCATGCGGGACCTGCGCCAGAGCATGTCCGACAACCTCAACGGCGTGAAGGCGCTGGCCGAGGCGGAGGCGGCCCACGCCTGAGCCCCTGGGGCTAGGCCATCGCCTCGTCGAACGCGCGGTGCTGGGTGTAGTCGCGCGACTCCACGATGCGCCCCCTGCGGACGCGCAGCACGAACACGTTCGGGACGACGAAGCCGCGCCCCGTCTCGGTGTTGCGGCCCGCGTACTCGAACTCGGCGACGATCACCTCGGGGTCGGTCGTCTGGTGGACGACGAGGTTGCGCGCCGTCATCTCCACCGGCAGGCGCTCCAGCCGCGCGTAGTGCTCGCGCAGCGCCGCGCGGCCCTCGATCCGGGCCGCGGGCTCGGCGAGGGGGTGCACGACCACCGCGTCCTCGGCGTACAGCTTCGGCAGCCCCTCGTGCCGGCGCGCGGTCATCCCGTCGAGCAGCCGCATGAGGACGGCGCGGGGGCTGGCGAACTCGGACATGGCGTCTCTTCCCTACAATCGGAGTTCCTGCTGCGTAGGAAAATATGGAGTCACGACTCCGCTTGTCAATCGGAAGGCGACGATGACCCCTGCCGCCTCCGGCGCCCCGTCCGGCGCCGTGCCAGGAGCCACATCGAGTGCCGCGCCGGGCCGTCCGCTGCGCGCCGACGCCCTGCGCAACCGCGCCAAGGTGCTCGCGGCGGCGGAGTCGGTGTTCGCGGCGCGGGGCACCTCGGCGTCGACCGAGGAGGTCGCGCGGGAGGCGGGCGTCGGGATCGGGACCGTGTTCCGGCACTTCCCGACCAAGGAGTCGCTGCTGGAGGCGGTGCTCGCGAGCCTGCTGGAGCGGCTGGCCGACGACGCGCGGGGGCTGCTCGCGGCCGAGGACCCGGGCGCGGCGTTCTTCGGCTTCTTCGCGCGGGTCGTCGGGCAGGCGGGGGCGAAGCACGCGCTGTCGGAGGCGCTCGCGGAGGCGGGCGCCGAGAACACCGGGGGCAAGGCGCGTCCCGCGCTGCGGTCGGCGGTCGCGGCGCTGCTCGCGCGGGCACAGGAGGCCGGCGCCGTCCGCGCCGACGTCGGCCCCGCGCAGGTGATGGCGCTGCTGGCGGGCCTGTCGCACGCCGCCGCGCACGCGGGCGCGGGCGAGGACGTGCTGAGGATCGCCTTCGACGGCCTGCGCCCGCCCGCGCGCCCCGCGCCCCCCGCGGGGCCCACGCCGCGCGGCGCGCCGCGCGTCCCGGCCCCGGGCGGTCCGGTCAGGCGGTGAGCTCGGCGGGCAGGTCGCCCCGGTGCAGGACGGTCAGCGACGTCACCGCGCGGGTCAGCACGACGTACAGGCGGGCCAGGCCGCGCGCCTCGGCCGCGACGATCGCGGCGGGCCCGGCGACGACGACGTGGTCGTACTCCAGGCCCTTGGCGAGCGTCGCGGGGATCACCAGCAGGCGCCCCGAGCCGTCGGAGTCGGTGCTGAGGACGGAGTGCGCGAGCCCGGCCTCCTTCAGCGCGGCGGCGTGCTCGGCGGCCTGCGCGTCCGGCACGATCAGGCCGACCGACCCGGGCCGCTCCAGCGCCGCGCGGGCCGCCTCGACGGCGGCCGCGACCAGGTCGGGGACGCGGCGGACGTCCAGCGCCCCCGCCCCGGCCCGCAGCGAGCGGGGCCGCTCCAGGCCCGGCGCGACGTGCGGGAGCAGCCGGGCGGCGTAGTCCAGGACGGTGCCGGGCACGCGGAACCCGAGGGTCAGCTCCGTGACCTCGCCCTCCTGCCCGAGGTGGGTCAGCACCTCCTCCCACGAGCGCGCCGACCACGCCGTCGTGCCCTGCGCGAGGTCGCCGAGGACGGTCGCCGAGCCCGTCCCGCAGCGGCGGCCGAGCGCGCGCAGCTGCATCGCGGACAGGTCCTGCGCCTCGTCCAGGACGAGGTGCCCGATCGACGCGGTCCGCTCGGTCAGGTCGGCCAGCTCGTCGAGCAGGGCGCGGTCGGCGGCGGTCCAGCGGGCGGAGCGGTGCGAGCGGGCGGGCCTGGCCCACAGCAGCGCGGCCTGCTCGTCCTCGTCCAGGACGCCCTTGGCGGCGGCGCGCAGGAAGTCGGCGTCCGAGAGCAGCCGGTGGAGCACCTGCTCGGGGGTCACCTTGGGCCACACCTGGTCGAGGAGCTGCTTGACGGGCCTGCTCCGGGCGACCTGGTCCTGGACGCGGTCGTCGGGCGCCTCGCCGCGCTGCTCCATCCGCACCAGGATCTGGTGGGCGAGCCGCTGGGCGAGCGCCGCGCGGCCGCTGCCGTAGCGGGTGGTGCCGCGCAGCGCCGCCGTCGTCTCCCGGACCTCGTGGTCGGCGAGCCGGTAGCGGGACGCGCCGCGCGTGACGACCAGCCCCTCCTCGGGCTTGCGGACGTGCGCCCACAGCGCCTTGCGCAGCACCCGGGCCATCCGCGCGTCGCCCTTCAGCGCCGCCACGGCGGGCGGCTCCTCCCCCGCCGGGGCGCCCAGCAGGTCGTCGATCGTGGCCTGGTCGACGCGGACCTCGCCGAGCGCGGGCAGCACCGCCGCGATGTAGGCGAGGAACGCGCGGTTCGGGCCGACGACGAGCACGCCGGAGCGCGACAGCCGCTCGCGGTGGGTGAACAGCAGGTAGGCGGCGCGGTGCAGCCCGACGGCGGTCTTGCCGGTGCCGGGCGCGCCCTGCACGCACACGGTCTGCGGCAGGTCGGCGCGGACGATGACGTCCTGCTCGGGCTGGATCGTCGCGACGATGTCGCGCATCGGGCCGGTGCGGGGCCGCTCGATCTCCCGCGTGAGGATCTGCGACGAGCCGAACCCGTGCCGCTCGCCCTGGTCGAGCGGCTCGTCCTCGAACGCGGTCAGCTCGCCGCCCTCGAACCCGAACCGGCGCCGCAGCCGCCAGCCCATCGGGTCGGACGGGCCCGCCTGGTAGAACGCCCGCGACACCGGGGCCCGCCAGTCCAGGACGAGGGGCCGCCCCTCGGGCCCGTCGTGGACGTGCCGCCGCCCCACGTACATCACGGCGGGCAGGTCGGACGGGCCGTCCTCGTCGCGGTCCATGCGGCCGAAGAACAGGGGCGTGTCAGGATGGTCGGCGAGCGCGGCGATCCGCTGGTCGAGCAGGGACTCCAGGAACTGCTTCGACACCCAGTCCGCCGCCACGTCGGCGGACAGTCCCTGCGCGTGCTCGCGCATCCGGCGCAGCGCGGCGCGGGACTCGGCGAGATGCGCGCGTTCGGCTGCGAGGGTCGACGGTTCGGCGGGCATGCGCGCATACCTCCTGAGGCGAAGGGAAGTGGGCGAAACCCACGACCTTACCGACTCAGGGCAGCGGCGGCAGCGCCTTTTCCCGCAGCCAGGCCGTGAAGAAACCGTCGAGCGGGCGGCCGGCGTGGCGTCCGGCGAGGGCGGTGAAGGCGTCGGTGGTCACCGTCCCGTGCCGGTTCGCCGAGGTCCACTCGCGCAGCGCGCCGAAGAACGCCTCGTCGCCCATGACGTGCCGCAGGGCGTGCAGGGCGAGGGCGCCGCGCTTGTAGACGCGGTCGTCGAACATGCGCCGGGGGCCGGGATCGGCCAGCACGAGGTCCTGCGGCTGCGCGGCCAGCCGCTGGTGCCAGCGGCGGGCGTGCGCGGCGGCGGGCTCGCCGCCCGACTCCTCCGACCACAGCCACTCGGCGTGCGTCGCGAAGCCCTCGTGCAGCCAGATATCGCTCCAGGACGCCGCCGTGAGGCTGTTGCCGAACCACTGGTGGGCCAGCTCGTGCGCGACGAGCCGCTCCTGGCCGCGCGCCCCGTCCACGTGGTTGGTCCCGAAGATCGACATGCCCTGCGCCTCGACGGGGATCTCCAGCTCGTCGTCGGCGACCACGACCGTGTACGCGGCGAACGGGAAGGGGCCGAACAGGCGGGTGAACGCGTCGAGCATCGCGCCCTGCCGGCCGAAGTCGTGCCGGACGTCCCGCTCGGCCGCGGAGGGGAAGTGGACGTGCTGCGGGACGGGCCCGTCCAGTTCGAGGAACTGGTAGCGGCCGATCTGCACGCTGGCCAGGTAGGGCGCCATCGGCTCGTCCTGCTCGTACACCCAGGTCGTGTTGGCGCCGGTGCGGCGGCGGCCGGTCAGCCGCCCGTTGGCGACGACCTCGTAGGCCGACGCGGTGGTCACGCTGATCCGGTAGCGGGCCTTGTCGTCCGGGCGGTCGTTGCAGGGGAACCAGGACGGCGCGCCCGTCGGCTGGCCCGCGACGATCGAGCCGTCGGTGAGCTGCTCCCAGCCGAGCCCGCCCCAGGGGCTCGGCACCGGGGACGGGTTGCCGGTGTAGCGGACCTCGACGGTGAACTCGGCGCCGGGCGCGACCGCCCGGGCCGGGGTGAGGTGCAGTCTCCCGCGCCGGTGCCGGAACCGGGCGGGCGCGCCGTCCACGAGCACGCGGCCGACGCGGAACGTTCCGAGGTCGAGCACGAACCGGTCGAGCCGTTCGGTGGCGGCGGCCGACAGCCGCGCGGTGCCGGTGAGCCGGTTGGGGCCGACGCGGTAGTCCAGACCGAGGTCGTAGCGCCCGACCTGGTAGCCGTCGTCGCCGTGGTCGGGGAAGTAGTTCACGGGGCGGTCGGGTCCTCCGGGTCGGGCGCGGCGTCGGGCAGGGCGTCGGGCGGCGTCGGGGCAGTGTCGAGGCGGTGTCGGGTAGGGCGTCAGGCAGGGTGCCGGTCGCGGGCGGGCGGGGCCCAGGCCGCGATCGGGTTGCCGAGCCACCGGGTGCCGGCGGGCAGCTGCTCGCCGCGCGTGACCAGGGACGCGGGTCCGACCGTGGTGTCCGCACCGATCGAGGCCGCGGGCAGGACCACCCCGTTCGAGCCTAGCGTCGCGCCGCCCTCCAGCACGACGGTGTCGACCCTCATGATCCGGTCGTGGAACAGGTGGGTCTGGAGCACGCAGCCCTGGTTGACGCACGCGCCGTCGCCGAGCCGGACGAGGTCGGCCTCGGGCAGCCAGTAGGTCGCGCACCAGACGCCGCGTCCGATGCGGGCGCCGAGGGAGCGCAGCCACAGGTTGAGGGGCGCGGTGCCGAGCCACGGCTCGGCGAACCAGGGCGCGGCGAGCACCTCGACGAAGTTGTCGGCCAGCTCGTTGCGCCACACGAACGAGCTCCACAGCTCCCGGTCGCCGGGGGCGATCCGGCCGACGAGCGCCCACTTGGCGGCGGTCGCGACGGCGGCGGCGAGCGCCCCGGCGACGGCCAGCACCAGGCCGGAGGCGAGCGCCGCGGCGGCGAGCCCGTAGGCGGAGGCGAGCCAGACGAGCGCGGCGGCGGCCAGGACGCCGACGGCGACGCTTCCCATCGCCGGGACGACCCGGCACGCCTCGACGGCGGCGCGCGCCGCCTTCAGCCGCCGGGAGGGCCGGTAGGTGCGGGACTGGTCGGCGGTGTCGGCGGTGCGGTGCAGCCGCACCGGCGGCAGGCCGAGGTAGGACGCGCCCGCCTTGGCCTTCTTCGGCGCGGCCGACAGCACCCCGATCAGCCCGCCCTTGGGGACCTTGCGGCCGGGCGCGGCCATCCCGGAGTTCCCGAGGAAGGCGCGCTTGCCGATGCGGGCCCGCGCGACGCGCATCCGCCCGCCGCCCAGCTCGTAGGGGGCGACCATCGTGTCGTCGGCGAGGAACGCGCCGTCGGCGACCGAGGTCATGGCGGGCAGCGCGAGCACGGTGGAGGCCTCCACGTCCCGCCCGACGCGCATGCCGAGCGCGCGCAGCCAGGCGGGGGTGAGGATGCTCGCGTACAGCGGGAACAGCCGGACCCGCGCCATCCCCATCAGGCGGCTGGACGCCCACGCCCGCCACGCCTGCGCGCTGTGCACGGGGTGCTCGCCCTCGCGCAGCCCGGCGCCGAGGAGCCGCACGGCCGCGAGGGTCGCGGCGGCGAACGTCGCGAGGCCCGCGAGCGTGGCGGCGGGGACGGCGAGCAGCGCGGCGCCGAGCGCGTCCCCGAGCGTCGCGGTGCCGCGCAGGGACAGGCCGAGGACGGCCAGGCCCGGCAGCGCGGCCAGCAGCGGGAGGAGGCCGAGGAGCACGGCGGTCGCCCCGTAGGCGAACGCCCAGCGGCGGGTCCGCGGCGGGCGGCCGGGGCCCTCGGGCCGCCTGGCCTTGCCGCGCCGGACGGCGGGCGCGCCCGCCCACCGCTGCCCGGCCGGGACCCGTCCGGTCACCGCGGCGCCCGCCGCGACCTGCGCGTTCTTGCCGACGCGGGCGCCGGGGAACAGCACCGCGCGGGCCCCGACGACGGCTCCGGCGCCGACCCGGATCTCCCCGACCCGCAGGACGTCGCCGTCGAGCCAGTAGCCGGTCAGGTCGGCCTCGGGCTCGATCGCGGCCTCGCGCCCGATCCGGAGCATCCCCGTGATGGGCGGCGGGGCGTGCAGGTCGACGTCCGGGCCGACGCGGGCGCCGAGCGCGCGGGCGTAGAAGGCGAACCAGGGCGCCGCCGACAGCTCGGCCGCGCCCAGCCGGGCGGCGAGCTGCTCGGCCGTCCACAGCCGCAGGTGGACGGCGCCGCCGCGCGGGTGGTCGCCGGGGCGCAGGCCGCGCAGCAGCAGCCGGGCCCCGGCGGCGGCGAGCGCCATCCGGCCGACCGGCGTCACGAACAGCAGCGCGCCCGCGAGCACCGCCCACCACGACACCCTCGGCGCCCATGCGAACCCGGCGAGGTTGCCGAGCGCGGCGAGGCCGGTGGCCCAGCGCATCGCGCCGAGAGTGAGCAGCGGGACCATCAGCAGCGTCTGGGCGGCGGCGAACCGGCGCGGCACCGGCCGCACCGGCACCGCCTGGTCCGGGCCGGAGGTCTCGTCCTGCGGTTCGCCGTCGCCGAGGTGCTCGGCGAGGCCCCGCAGGGTGGGGTGCTCGTAGACGTCGCCGACGGCGACGGACGGGTGGCGCGGGCGCAGCGCCGACACCAGGCGGGCGGCGCCCAGGCTGCTGCCGCCGAGCGCGAAGAAGTCGGCGCCGGGCCGGTCGGGCTCTTCTCCCAGCACCTCGGCCCACCGCGCGGCCAGCCACTCCTCGGCGCCCGTCAGGGGCTCGGCGCCCTCCTCCGCCCCGTCGGCGCCCGGCAGCGGCCAGGGGAGCGCGTCCCGGTCGACTTTGCCGGACGTCCGGGTCGGGAGGGTGCCGACGGTCGCGAGCCGCGGGACGAGGGAGGCGGGCAGCGCGTCGCGGAGGCGCTCGCGGGCGGCGGCGCCGTCGAAGCCCTCGCCGGTCACGAGGTAGCCGACGAGCAGCTGGTGGCCGGTGGGGGTCGCGCGGACGGCCGCGGCGGCGCCGGTCACGCCGGGCAGCGCCTGGAGCGCGGCGTCGACCTCGCCGAGTTCGATCCGGCGGCCGCCCAGCTTGACCTGGTCGTCGGCGCGTCCGGCGAAGACCAGCCCGGCGGGGTCGGCGACGACGAGGTCGCCGCTGCGGTAGGCGCGGTCCCAGCCGAGGGAGGGCAGCGGCGCGTACTTCTCGGCGTCCTTGGCGGGGTCGAGGTAGCGGGCCAGGCCGACGCCGCCGATGACCAGCTCGCCCGTCTCGCCGGGCCCGACGGGCTCGCCCGCGGCGTCGACGACGGCGAGGTCCCAGCCGTCCAGCGGCAGCCCGATCCGGACCGGGGCGCCGCCGCCGAGCGGCGCGGCGCAGGCGACGACGGTGGCCTCGGTGGGGCCGTAGGTGTTCCAGACCTGCCGGCCGGGGACGGCGAGCCGGGCGGCCAGCTCCGGCGGGCACGCCTCGCCGCCGAAGATCAGCAGCCGGACGCCGTCCAGGCACCCGGCGGGCCACAGCGCGGCGAGCGTCGGGACGGTCGAGACGACCGTGATCGCCCGCTCGGCGAGCCAGGGCCCGAGGTCGACGCCCGCGCGGACGAGCGCGCGGGGCGCGGGCACCAGGCAGGCGCCGTGCCGCCACGCCAGCCACATCTCCTCGCAGGAGGCGTCGAAGGCCACCGACAGGCCCGCGAGGACCCGGTCGGAGGGGCGGGCGGGGAACAGCCGCGCCTCGGCGTCGGCGAACGCGGCGGCGGAGCGGTGGGTGACGGCGACGCCCTTGGGGCGGCCGGTGGAGCCGGAGGTGAAGATGATCCAGGCGTCGTCGTCCGGTTCCGGCCGTCCGGCGCGGCCGCCGGGGACCCCGGTGAGGGTGATCGCGCGGCCCTCGCCGACGACCGCGCAGACGCCCGCCTCGCCGAAGACCAGCGCGGCGCGCTCGTCGGGGTCGTCGGCGTCCACCGGCACGTAGGCGGCGCCCGCCGTCAGCACGGCGAGGATCGCGACGTAGAGGTCGGCGGTCCCGGAGGGGACGCGGACGCCGACCCGGTCGCCGCGTCCGACGCCGGCCGCCTCCAGCTCCTTGGCCAGCAGCGACGCCTCGGCGCGCAGCTCGGCGTAGTCGAGCGGCGCCGCGCCGTCGTCCAGCGCGGGGGCGTGCGGGTGCCGCAGCGCGGTCGCGTCGAGGACGTCGAGCAGGGTGCGCGGGGGCGGCGCGCTCCGTGCCGATCGGTAGACGGCACGCGCGGTCTCAGCGAGAAGCGGACTCAAGTCTCCCCCGGTGTCCAGGTGGCCGGCGGCCCCTCTTCCGCCGCCAAACCGGACACTGTACTTGACGCCCGTGAACCGCTCGGCTACGGGACGCGCGCGCCCCGTAGCCGAGCGTGCCGGTCAGCCGCTGCGCGCGACGTCGTAGGCGGCGCAGCCGATCAGCTCAAGGGACACCTGGAGGCGCTTGAGGCTGACGTTCCCGTCGATCGTGTCCTCGGGGGTGTGGTAGACGGGTTCGAGCTGGCTCGGGACCTCCCCTCCGCGCCAGCTGAAGTTGCCCGCGGGAATGCCGCGCTCGTGGAAGGCCTCGTGGTCGCTGGAGCCGCGCGCGGCGGGGCCCTTGGTCTGGCCGGTGTAGCCGAGCCGCTCGGCGGCGCCCGCGATCGCGGTGGTGGTGGTGTTGGGCCTGCCGTCGACCGACAGGAGCCAGTAGGTGCCCGCGGGCGGGTGGCTGGTGGCGACCATGTCGTTCTGGAAGCAGCCGGTGATCCGGGCGGCGGCCGCGTCGTCGAGGCTTTTGACGTAGTGCCGCGCCCCGACGAGCCCGAGCTCCTCGGCGCCCCACAGGCAGAACCGCAGGTCCTGGTTGGTGTGGAGGCGGCGGGTGGCGCGGGCCAGCTCCAGGCACAGGGCGGTGCCGCTGCCGTCGTCGTTGCCGCCGGGCGAGCCGGGGACGCTGTCGTAGTGGGCCCCCACGATCACGGCCCTGCCGCCGGGGTTGGGCCCCGTCGCGCGGCGCTCGGCGATGACGTTGTGCGAGGTCAACCCGGTGTGCGCGGTGACCTCCAGGGACAGCGCGCGCACGCCCTCGCGGATCACCTCGCCGTGGTGCTCGGCGAGTCCGAGCACCGGGATCTGGACGGGCGCCTCCAGGGCGGGGAAGAACGAGGCGGCCTTGCGCTCGGGGTAGGTGGTGCTGCGCACGTTGACGAGCAGGACGGCCCGCGCGCCCTTGGCGGCGGCGGCCTGCGCCTGGGCCTGCTCCTTGCCCGGCACGCGGGTGAACAGCGCGATCCGGCCGGTGAGGTCGGCGGTGACCTCGGTGGCCTCGCCGAGGTCGGTGATCCGGCCCTTGGCCCGGCCCGCCGCGCCGAGCGCGGCGGCGGCGCTCTGCCAGTGCTCGCCGTCGGCGCGCAGTTCGGCGAGCTTCTTGTCGGGGACGGCGAACGGCTGGAGTTCGACGGTGTAATCGAGATCACGGAGAATCTCGGCGATGTAGTGCGCCGCGCGGTGCTCGCGGCGGGTGCCGGCGACGCGCCAGCCGATGTCGTCGCTCAGCACCCGCAGGTGCCGGAGCGCGCGGCGGGCGCTGACGCGGGTGACGATCTCCTTGTCGGCGGCGGTGAGGGCGGGGCCGCGCGCCGCGCCGGGACGCTGCCGTCCGGCGGCGGACGCGGTGCCGGGAAGCAGGCCCACGGTGGTGAGCCCGGCGAGGGCGGCGGCGCCGGCCAGCAGGTCGCGGCGGGGAAGCCGGTCGAGCGGGCGGCGGGGGGACTCGGGCATGGCGTCTCCTCGGGTGGTGTCGACAGGGGGCGCCTGATGGCCGCGAAACTATGCAGAACCGGCATTCCGGACAAGATCGTGCAAGTCCCGCAACCGAACCGTGACCGGCGCGCCGCGGCTTGCCGCACGGGGATCCGTGCGGAACCGTGGCCCCATGACCACGCTAAGTGATGGGACGGACACGTTCGCGGGCCGGTCCGCCCTGGTGACGGGCGCCTCGTCCGGGATCGGCGCCGCCACCGCGCGGGCCCTGGCCCGGGCGGGCGCGCGGGTGGGCCTGGTCGCGCGGCGCGCGGACCGGCTCGCGCGGGTGCTGGAGGACTGCCGGGCGCACTCCCCCGGCTCGGCGATGTGGACGGCGGACCTGGCCGACCTCGACGGCGTCCCGGCGCTCGCGGCGGCGGCGCAGGACGCGCTCGGCGGCGTCGACGTGCTGGTCGCGTGCGCCGGGATGCCGAAGCGGCGCCGCGTCCAGGACCTGTCGGCCGCCGAGGCCGCGGAGTTGATGCGGCTCAACTACCTGTCCCCCGTCCGGCTCGCGCTGGCGCTGCTGCCGGGGATGACCGCCCGGGGGCGCGGGCACCTGGTGGCGGTCGGCTCGGTGGCGGCGCGGCTCGGGCCGCCGCACGAGGCCGCCTACGCCGCGTCCAAGGCGGCGCTGACCGCGTTCTGGGAGAGCATGGCCGTCGACCTGGACGGGACCGGCGTGCACGCCCACGTGGTCCAGCCCGCGATCATCGACACCGAGTTGTTCTCGCGTCCGGGGAACGAGCCTCCGCTGAGCGACCTGTCCGACGCGCTGCCACCCGAGGACGTCGCCGCCGCCGTGCTGGAGGTCGTGGAGACGGGCCGGTTCGAGCGGTACGTGCCGGAGTGGTTCGCGGAGATGGCCGCGGGCAAGGCCGCCGACGTCGAGGCGTTCGTCGCGGGCGTCCGGGAATGGGCGCGCGAGCGGAGGATTGCCCGGTCCGGGGACCCTGGGTAGGCTGAGGGTCCGACGTGACCCACGTCACATCGACGGGCCCTGGGAGGTGCGATGCCTGTGCCGGAGGGGCTGCGGGTGGCGGACGTGACGGTGCGGTTCGGCCCGCTGACGGCCGTGGACGGCGCCGGGCTCCTCGCCCCGCCCGGCGCGGTGACCGGCCTCGTCGGGCCGCGCGGCGCGGGCAAGACGACCCTGTGCGACGTCATCTCGGGGCTGCGCCGCCCGGCGGAGGGGACCGTCCACCTCGACGGCGCGGACCTCACCGGCACCGCCGCGCGGGCACGGGCCCGGCACGGCATCGCCCGCGCGTTCCAGCGGCCCGAGCGCCGCAGGCCGTGGCCCTCCCCGACCCTGGCGGAGGGCGTGCGCGCGGCGGCCGAACGCGCCGCGCGGGACCGGCTCGGCCGGGACCGGCGGCACCGCCACCTCGCGGCGGGGCTCGCCGAGGAGCTCCTCGCCCGCGTCGGCGTCGCCGAGTTCGCCGGCCGGCGCGCCGCCGAGACGCCGCCGGAGGTCGCCGCGCTGGCGGGGCTCGCCCGCGCGCTGGCGTCCGGGCCGTCCGTCCTGCTGCTGGACGAGCCGTGGACGGCCCTGCCCGAGCGGCGCTCGCGCGCGCTGGAAGTGCTGCTGCGCGACCTCGCCGCCGAGGGCCTGGCGGTGCTGGTCGCCTGCGCCGGACTGGAGCCGGCGATGGGGGTCTGCGACGTCCTGCACGTCCTGGACGCCGGGCGGGTCGTCGCCGCCGGTCCCCCGGTGGAGGTCCGCGCGGCCGCCGCGCCCTGCCTCTCCCGCCGGGGATAATGGGGCCGGGGCTCCGTCCCCTGATCAGCACCGGAGGGACCACCATGGGCACCGCAGGCCGCTCCGTGCGCGACTGCCTCCTGGACGCCGCCGCCGAGCTGCTCGTCGAACGCGGCTACCGGGGCGTGCGGATGCGGGACGTCGCCGCCGCCGCGAACGTCAGCCGCCAGACCGTCTACAACGAGTTCGGCGACAAGTGGGGCCTCGCACGCGCGGTCGTGGTCCGCGACAACGACCGCTACCTCGACGGGATCGACCGGGTGCTGTCCGAGCACGCCGACCTGTACTCGGCCGTCACCGCGGCGGTGCTGTTCACGCTGGAGGTGTCGGCCGACGACCAGCTGAAGAAGGCGGTGCTGACCGGAGCGGGCGGCGACGAGCTGCTCCCGCTGCTGACCACCCGCGCCGAGCCCGTGCTGTTCACCGCCAGCGCCCGGATCGCCGAGCACGCGCTGGCGCAGTGGCCCGACCTGGACCGCGCCGCGCTCACCGAGATCACCGACGCGGCCGTCCGGCTGACCGCGAGCCACATCATGCTCCCCTCCGCCCCGCCGGACGAGGTCGCCCACCTCATCGCGCGGATGGTGACCCGCTACGTCGGCGCGCCGGTCACCGGCGCGGACCCCGCCCTCGCGGGCTGACCCCGCCCCGTCCGCCTTCGTTAAGGCGAGGTTAGATCTCCGGCCGTCCCTCTGGACCCGGCCCGCCCGGCGGGTGAGCCTCCTTGCACAGACCCGCCAGACCGGCAGCAGGAGGTCCCCGTGACGGCTCCCCTCTCCCCCGCGCGTCCCGCCCGCGTCCCCTGGAAGGCGGTGATCGGCGGCTCCGTCGGCAACATGGTCGAGTGGTACGACTGGTTCGTCTACGCGAGCTTCGCCACCTACTTCGCCTCGGCGTTCTTCCCCAAGGGCAACGAGACCGCGCAGCTGCTGAACACCGCCGGGATCTTCGCCGTCGGGTTCTTCATGCGCCCGGTCGGCGGCTGGCTGCTCGGCCGGTTCGCCGACCGGCGGGGCCGCAAGGCCGCGCTCACGCTGACCGTCACGCTGATGTCGGGGAGCGCGCTGCTCATCGCGGTCGCGCCGACCTACGGCGCGGTGGGCTACCTCGGCGCGCTCGTCCTGCTGGTGGCGCGGCTGCTGCAAGGCCTGTCGGTCGGCGGGGAGTACGCGGCCAGCGCCACCTACCTCACCGAGGCGACGCCGCCGGGACGGCGCGGGTTCGCCTCCAGCTTCCAGTACGTCTCGATGACGGCGGGGCAGCTCGGGGGGCTCGGGCTCCAGATCGTCCTGCAACAGACGATGACGGAGGAGGCGCTGAAGTCCTACGGCTGGCGCATCCCCTTCGCGGTCGGCGCGGTCGCCGCCGCCGTCGTGTTCTACCTGCGGCGGAGCCTGCTGGAGACCGACGCGTTCGACGAGCAGGAGCGGCGGCCCGAGGAGACCGGCGCCGGGCGCGGGACGCTGCGGGAGCTGGCCGCGCACCGGCGGGAGGCGGCGCTGGTGGTCGCGCTGACGATGGGCGGGACGCTCGCGTACTACACCTACACGACCTACCTGACCAAGTATCTGTCCAACACCGCCGGGCTGGAGAAGAGCACGGCGTCGCTGGTGAGCTTCTGCGCGCTGTTCGCGTTCATGTGGCTGCAACCGCTCGCCGGGGCGCTGTCGGACCGGATCGGCCGCCGCCCGCTGCTGATCGGCTTCGGGATCGGCGGGACGCTCGGCACCGTCCCGCTGATGACCGCGCTGTCGGGCGTGGACGGCTTCGGCGGCGCGCTCGTGCTGTCGCTCGCGGGCCTGGTGATCGTCACCGGCTACACCTCGATCAACGCGGTCGTGAAGGCGGAGCTGTTCCCGACCCACGTCCGGGCGCTCGGCGTGGCGCTGCCGTACGCGGTCGCGAACGCGCTGTTCGGCGGGACCGCCGAGTACGTGGCGCTGTGGTTCAAGAAGGCGGGCGCCGAGTCGGGCTTCTACTGGTACGTGGCGGGCTGCGCGGCGGTGTCGCTGGTCGTGTACGTGTGCATGCGCGAGACCCGGGACGCGGCGCTGTCGAGGCGCGAGCAGGCGCCCGGCGACGTCCCGGCGCACGTCTAACCTTGTCGGCATGCGGGTACTCCTGGTCGAGGACGACGACCGGCTCGCGTCCGCGCTGACCACCGCCCTCACCTGGCACGGCCACACCGTCGAGCGCGCCGGGCTCGCCGTCGACGCCCTCCGGCTGGCGGGCGGGGCCGACTTCGTGCTCCTCGACCTCGGCCTCCCCGACATGGACGGCATGGACGCGCTGCGCCGCGTCCGCCGGGTGTCGGCCGTCCCGATCATCGTGGTCACGGCCCGGACGCGGGAGCGGGACGTGCTGCGCGGGCTGCGCTCGGGCGCCGACGACTACCTGGTCAAGCCGTTCCGGACGGCGGAGCTGATGGCGCGGATGGATGCCGTCGTCCGGCGCGGCACCCGGCCCCTGCCGGTGCGCCCGCCGGTCGTGGTGGTCGGGGACGTGCGGATCGACCTCGCGCGGCGGCGGGTGGTCGTCGCGGGCCGCCCGGTGCCGCTGACCCGCCGCGAGTTCGACCTGCTGGCGTTGCTGGCGCGGGAGCCGGGCGTGGTGCGGGGGCGGGAGGAGATCCTGGACGCGATCTGGGGCGACCCGCTGCTGTCGGCGTCCCGGTCGCTGGACGTGCACGTCGCGGGGCTGCGCGCCAAGACGGGCCGGCCGGGGCTGGTGGTGACGCTGCGCGGCACCGGGTACCGGCTCGGGACCTCCCCGTGAGCGTGGTGAGCGCGCCGTGAGGCCCCGGCTCGTGGCGACGTTCACGGTGCTGATCGTCCTGGTGGTCGCGGCGCTGGCGGTGCCGCTCGGCCTGGCCTACGCCGCGCACCGCGCGAACCGGCTGCTGCTCGACCGCCGCGCGGACGCGACCCGGTTCGCCGAGCTGGCCGACCGGGCCGCGCGCGAGGGCGACCGCAGCTCGCTCGTCCCCGAGGTGACCCGCTACGCCGAGCTGTACGGGGCGGCGGTGCGGATCCGCGACCGGGACGGCAGGCTGCTCGCCGAGGCGGGCCGCATGGACGTCGACGACACCGCCGCGACCCGCGTCGCGCTGTCGGGGCGCACCACCGAGGACCTGCCCGCGCTCGGCCCCTTCGGCCCACGCGCGGTGCTGATCGCCGAGCCCGCCGGGCGGGACGCGCAGCTGTCGGGCGCGGTGCTGCTGCTGGCGCCGACCGGGCGGGCCCGCCGCGACATCGGTCTGGTGTGGGCGGCGCTGGCACTGGGCGCGTTCGCGGTGCTCGCCTGCTCGACGCTCGCGGCGCGGGTCCTGGCCCGGTGGATCCTGCGGCCCGTCACCGACCTCGACCGCACCACCGGCGAGATCGCCGGTGGACGGCTGGACGCCCGCGTCGACCCCGGCGTCGGCCCGGCGGAGCTGCGCCGCCTCACGTCCCGGTTCAACGCGATGGCGGACGCGGTGTCGGCCGCGATGGAGCGCCAGCGCGCGTTCGTCGCCGACGCCTCGCACGAGCTGCGCACCCCGTTGACCGTCCTGTCGCTGCGGCTGGAGAACCTGCTGCCGCACCTGGACGCCGCCGGGACGCGCGAGCACGAGGAGGCGATGGCCGAGATCGACCGGCTCGCCGCGCTCGTCGAGGCCATGCTCACGCTCGCGCGGGTCGAGTCGGGCGCGGCGGTCCGCGACGTCGACGCGACCGCCGAGCTGCGGCCCCGGCTGGCGGGGTGGCGGGAGGTGTTCGCCGCCAAGGGGCTGACGCTGGCGGCGGAGCTGCCGGAGTCCCTCCTGGTCCACGCCGTGCCGGACGCGGTCGCCCGCGTCGCCGACACCGCCCTGGACAACGCGCACAAGTTCGTCCCCTCGGGCGGCACGGTCACGGTGACCTTGGAGGGGACGCCGGAGGGGGCCGTGCTGCGGGTCGCCGACGACGGGCCCGGCCTGAGCGGGGACGGGCTCGCCGACGCCGCGTCCCGCTTCTGGCGCTCGCCCGACCACGCGAACGTCCCGGGCAGCGGACTCGGCCTCGCGATCGCCGCGGAGCTGGCCGGGGCGAGCGGCGGGACCCTGCGCCTGCTGCCGGGCAGCCCGTCCGGCCTGGTCGTCGAGCTGCGCCTCCCGGCCTAGCGGGCCGTCACCCGTAGGTGGAGCGGTAGTAGCGGGCCGCGCCCGGATGCAGCGGGACGGCGCCGGTGCCGATCGCGTAGCGGCGGTCGAGGCGCCCGCCGGGCGCGTCGGGGGCCTCCAGCCGGTCCCGGCTCGCGAACAGGATCCGGGTCACGGTGAACGCGACGTCGCCCGGCAGCGACGCGCGGCACACCAGGTAGCTCGGCGTGCCGACGGTCGGGACGGGCCCCGCCCCGCCGTACTCCCCCGCCGGGACGGCGGCGTGCTCGTAGACCGGGCCGTGCGCGCGGCGCAGCGGCGCCACCAGCCCGTCGAGCGGGAGCAGCCGGACCGGCGTCGCCCGCGCGAACGCGGCGAGCGCCGGGGTCGGCACGCCGCCCGACCAGAAGAACGCCGCGACGCGGCCCGCGCGCAGCGCCCGCGCCGAGGCGTCCAGGCCGAGCGTGGACACGACCGCGGGACGGCGCAGCCGGGCCGCCGCGAGGACCCGCTCGGCGCTCACCGCCGTGCCCGAGAGCGCCGCGCCGATCGACACCCGGCGCCCGGCCAGGTCGGCGGGCGAGCGGACCGGCGACCCCGCGAGCACCACCAGGTGGACGTAGTTCATGTACATGCGGGCGAGCGCGGCCACGGGGCGGTGCTCGGCGAGGACGGCCCGGTCGGCGCTGTCGGCGAGCGAGAACCCCAGCTCGGCCCGGCCGTCGGCGAGCATGGCGAGGTTCTCCACGCTCCCGGACGTCCGCAGCACCCGCGCGTCCAGGCCGCGGCGCCGCAGCTCGTCCGCGAACCGCCGGCCGAGCACCTCGTAGGCGCCGCCCGCCTCCCCCGCCGCCAGCCTGAGCCGCGCCCTCGGCCCGGACCGGCCCCCGCAGCCCGCCACGGCGGCGGGGGCACCGGCGGCCAGCGCGAGGAACGCCCGCCGGGACGCGGCGCCGCTCATGCGGTGCTCATACGGTGCTAATGCGGTGCTCATACGGGGCTCATCCGAACGCGGGCGGGCGCTTCTCGCGCAGCGCCGCCACGCCCTCGCGGACGTCCGGGCCGGTGAAGCCGAGGAACTCCATCGCCAGGGACGCCTCGAACGTCGGTCCCGCCAGCCGCAGCCAGTTGTTCAGCGCGTGCTTGGTGAGCGACAGCGCCTCCGCCGGGCCGGCGGCGAGCCGCGCGGCGATGTCCAGCGCCCGCTCGTGCACCTCGGCGTCGTCCACGCACAGCGACACCAGCCCGATCCGCTCCGCCTCCTCGCCGGTCATGACCTCGTTGAGCAGCAGGTAGTACTTCGCCTTCGCCATCCCGCACAGCAGCGGCCACACGATCGCCGCGTGGTCGCCCGCCGCGACCCCGAGCCGGGTGTGCCCGTCGATGATCCGCGCCGTGCGGCCGGCGACGGAGATGTCGGCCAGCAGCGCCACCGCGAGCCCCGCGCCCACCGCCGGGCCCTGCACGGCGCTGACCACCGGCTTGGAGCAGTTCAGCACGTTCATCACGATGTCGCGGGCCTCGCGCATGATCCGGCGCCGCGCGGCGTGGTCGTCCATCATCCGCTCGATCATCGCGAGGTCGCCGCCCGCCGAGAACGCCGTCCCCGCGCCGCGCACGAGGACGGCGCGGACGTCCTCGTCGGCGTCGGCGTCCCGCCAGATCTCCGCCAGTTCCCGGTGCCCGACGGCGTCGACCGCGTTGAGCCTGCCGGGCGTGCTGATCGTCACCCGGAGCACCCCCTCGGCCGCCCAGTCGATCCCGAGCCGCTCGTAGGCCTCGTACCGTCCGCTCATGCCGCCCCGCCCTCCCGTGCCTCGTCGTCGAGGTCCTCGAACGCCGCGCGCAGCCGCCGCACGGCCAGCCGCATGGCCTCGGCCCCGGCGTCGAAGATCTCCGGCAGCAGGAAGAACGAGTGGACGACGCCGTCGAAACGGCGCAGTTCCACCGGGACGCCCTCCGCCGCCAGCCGCCGCGCGTACGCCTCCGCCTCGTCCCGCAGGATGTCGCACTCGGCGGTGATCACGGTAGCGGGCGCGGCGCCCGCGAGGGTGGGAGCGCGCAGCGGGGCAAGCCGGGGATCGGCGGGGTCGGCGCCGCCCCGGTACAGCTCCAGGAAGCGCGCGAGCGTCGCGGCGTCCAGCCCGTAGCCCCGGCCGTACTCGGCCCAGCTCGGGGTGTCCATCGCCGTGTCGGTGACCGGATAGACCAGCAGCTGGTGCGCCAGCGGGACGCCCCGGTCGCGGGCCAGCAGCGCGAGCGCGGCGGCCAGGTTCCCCCCGGCGCTGTCGCCCGCGACCGCGACCGCGCCGGGCCGCGCGCCGTAACGGCCCGGGTCGCGGGCGAGGGATGCCAGCGCCGCCCACGCGTCCTCCACCGCCGCCGGGAACGGATGCTCGGGGGCCAGCCGGTAGTCGACGCCGAGCACCGCGCATCCGGCGCCGGCCGCGATCTCGCGGCACGCCGCGTCCACGTTGTCGACGCCGCCCAGCACCCACCCGCCGCCGTGCAGGTAGACCACGGCGGGCAGCGCGCCCTCGCCCTCGGGCAGCGGGCGGTAGAGCCGCACCGGGACGGGGCCGCCCGGCCCCGGCACGGTCAGGTCGGCGACGTGCGGCAGCTCCCGCGTCACGAGCGGGAACGCGGCGGCGAGCACGCGGCGCATCTCCTCGATCGGGGGCTCGTCCGGCGGGGCGCCGTCCGTCCAGGAGGCGAGCAGCTCCAGGAAGCCCGCGGTCTGCGGGTGCAGGGGCATCGCGGCGGCCTCCGGGTCAGCCCGCGGCGGCCTCGGCGACCAGCGCCTCGAACAGGCGCCGGTCGTCGCCCTCCTCGGGGTGCCACTGGACGCCGAGCCCGAACCGGTGCCCCTGGAGCTCGACGGCCTCGACGACCTGGTCCTCGGCCCACGCGACCGCCGACAGCCCCTTGCCGAGGCGGCTCACCGCCTGGTGGTGGTAGGTCGGCACGTCCGACTCGTCCCCGAGGATCTTGCCGATCGTGCTGCCCGCGCTGATCCGCACCCGGTGCGAGCCGACGATCCCGGTCTCCGGGGAGTGGCCCTTGTGGCCGACCGCCTCGGGCAGGTGCTGGACGAGCGCCCCGCCCCGCGCGACGTTCAGCACGTGCATGCCCCGGCAGATCGCCAGGAACGGCAGGTCGGCGTCCACGGCCGCGCGGACGAGCGCCAGCTCGTACCGGTCGCGCTGGGGCTGCGGCGGGCCGGTCTCGGCGTGCCGCTCCGCGCCGTACAGGTCGGGGTCGACGTCGCCGCCGCCCGCGACGACGATGCCGTCCAGACGCGAGACCAAGGCGCCGAGGCCGCGCAGCGTCGCGGCCGGGGGCAGCAGGACGGCGACGCCGCCCGCGCGCTCGACCGAGCGCGGGTAGGACACCGGCAGCAGCGCGGCCTCGCGGACCCACACGCCCCAGCGGGCCGGTTCCTGGTAGGTGGTGACGCCGATGAGCGGCGGCGCGCCGGCGCTCGGTTCCGGTGCTCCTCGGATCGCCTCTGACATGCGTGGTTCCCCTCTCCACGGCGCTGGCCGCGCTTCGGTCACGATATGTGGCGAGTCGCCACCTTTGTGACGTCATCATCGTGCACCACCGGCCGCCCCCCGTGACGCTCCGCCCCGCCCCAAGGCCGCACTCCGTAGCGAACAGATCACGCCGCCCTTTCTCTACCGGGGTGGAGATTACTCTCCCGCCGCCGCCCGGTCCGTTCTCGGGAGGCGCGCGGCGGCGCGGCGGAAAATTCCGCGCGGCGCCATGTCACCGAATTTCCGCGCACTACATAACCGACCAATCACGCTCTTTCGGTACTGATCGGTATTCGTCCTCTTTGTCAGAAAAGTTCGCACCAAACCCGCCCAGCGCGCGGCTACGCTCCGTCATATCGGCTCGGAGTTGCCGTGAACCGCTTGAGGACCGGTCGATTCGGATGCGAGAATCTCACCGAGCCGGGCACCCGACGCCGCGCGCGGGCGGAACCGGCGCCCGATGACCCAAGAGGGCGAGCCTGACATGTCATTGGATCCCCGCATTCTCAAAGAGAGCTTCAGCCGCCTGGAAAACGAGCCGGGAAAGGCGGCGCGCTATTTCTACGGCCGCCTGTTCGCCGAGAATCCGCGGCTGCGGGCGCTGTTCCCGCCCGCGATGGGCGCCCAGCACGACCGCCTCCTCCACGCGCTCGGCAGGATCGTCTGGAGCCAGGACAGCCCCGACGAGCTGAGCGCCTACCTCGCCCGGCTCGGCCGCGACCACCGCCGGTTCGGGGTGCTGCCCGAGCACTACCCCGCCGTCGGCGCCGCACTGATCGCCACCCTGCGGACGTTCGCCGCCGACGTCTGGAGCGCCGAGGCCGAGGCCGCCTGGAGCGCCGCCTACCGGTCCGCGTGCGACACCATGATCGCCGCCGCCGAGCGGGACGCCGCGACCGCGCCGCCCTGGTGGGTCGCCGAGGTCGTCGAGCACGACCGCCGCGCGGCCGACCTCGCCGTCCTCACCCTGCGGCCGGACGACCCGCTGCCCTACACCGCCGGCCAGTACCTGCCCGTGCAGACCGCGCGCTGGCCCCGGGTCTGGCGGCCCTACTCCATCGCCAACGCCCCGCGCCCGGACGGGCTGCTGCGTCTGCACGTCCGCGCGCTGCCCGCCGGCTGGGTGAGCGGCGCCCTCGTCCGGCACACCAAGCCCGGCGACACCGTCCTGCTCGGCCCGGCCATGGGCACGATGACGCTCGACCCCGCCTCGGACCGCGACCTGCTGCTCGTCGCGGGCGGCACCGGCCTCGCCCCCGCCAAGGCCCTCGTCGAGCAGCTCGCCGCCTGGGGGCACCGGCGCGACGTCCACCTGCTGATGGGCGCCCGCACCGCGCGCGACCTGTACGACCTCGCCGACCTGCGCCGGCTGGAGTCGGCGCACCCGTGGCTGAAGGTCGTGCCCGTCCTGTCGGAGACCCCGGAGGGGGACCCCGGCCCGGACGTCCCGCACCGGCCGCACGGCCTGCTGCCCGACGTCCTGGAACGGCTCGGCGGCTGGGACGGCCACGACGCCTACGTCGCCGGGCCGACTCCGATGGTGCGGCAGACCGTGGCCGTGTTACAGCGGCTGGGCATACCGCTGACCGACATCCACCACGACCTCCTCCAGGCCGAGGAGGTCCCCTCCGCCGACGGCCCGCACGCCCGCGTCTAGCGCCCGGTCAGGACGTGCCGGGCGGGACGGGCGTGGCCCGCCAGCGGCACGGCGCGCCGCCGTCCACCCCGTCGCCCTCCACCGTGTCCACCCGGCCCTGCGCCTCCAGCATGACCAGGTGCGCGAGCGTCTCCAGCATCGCCGCGCGGCGCATGAACGGCCGGATCTCCGCCCACGGCCGCGACCAGGTGAGCCGCCGGGCGAGGTCCCAGGCGGTCGCCCCGTCCACGCCCGCGCGGATCACCTCCAGCGCGATCTCGTCCAGCCGCGCCGTGTGGTGCTCGGCGAGCGCCCCGACCCGGTCGGCGAGGCCCGCGAACCGGTACTCGTGCCCGGGCAGGACCTCCTCGGCGTCCAGGCCCCGCACCTTGTCGAGCGAGTCGTAGAAGTCGGCGAGCGGGTTGTGCCGCTGCTGCGGATGCACGCCGATCGCCGGGGTGATGCGCGGCAGCACGTGGTCGCCCGACAGCAGCAGCCGCCGGTCCGGCTCGAAGAAGCAGACGTGCCCGGGCGAGTGCCCCGGCGTCCACACCGTCCGCAGGTTCCAGCCCGCGATCGGCACCTGCTCCCCGTCCTCCAGCAGCAGCTCCGGGTCGGTGTGCCGGACGAGCGGCAGGATCGCCCGGGACGCCTCGGCGAGCGGCCCCGCCTCCTCGTCCGGGACGCCGTGCAGCGCCATCTGCCGCCGCATCGCCTCGATCAGCCCGTCGAAGTCGCGGTACCGGTCGCGCAGCAGTCCCGCGTCGGCCGGGTGCAGCGCCACCCACGCGCCGGACGCCTCCCGCACGCGTCCCGCCAGCCCGTAGTGGTCGGGATGCAGGTGCGTGACCAGCACGGCCTTGACGTCGCCGACCTCGTATCCGGCGACGCCCAGGCCCGCGCACAGCGCGTCCCACGCCTCGGGGGTGTCCCAGCCCGCGTCCACGAGCGCGATGCCGTCCGGCACCTCCAACCCGTACACCAGCACGTACCGGAGGGGGTTGTCGGGCAGCGGCACCGGGATCGACCACAGCCCCGGCCGCACCTGCTCCACCGGCGGGAGCACGCGCTCCTGCCACGCCTGGTGCTGCAGGATGCCGGTGATCTTCATCGGTTCTCCGGGGACGGAAGCACGGTCGGCACAGCTGTCTATCACGTCACCGGAGCGGCGCGATCACCCGACCCGCGCGGTCACCAGCCCGCGCGCTCGCGCAGGTACGCGGTCGTGCGCTCGTCGGCCGGATAGAACGACTCGATCGCCAGCTCGGCGAGCGTGACGTCGACCGGGGTGCCGAACGTCGCGATCGTGCCGAAGAACGACAGCTCCTGCCCGTCCTTGCGGACCCGCAGCGGGACGAACACCTCGTTGCCCGCCGGCGGCGCCATCGCCTCCCCCACGTCGCCCGGGAAGCTCCGCAGCTCCCGGTACAGCCGCTCCAGCGCCGCGTCCGCCGTCAGCGCCACGTGCCGCCGCACCCGGTCGATCATGTGGGCGCGCCACTCGGCGAGGTTCAGGATGTGCTTGGCGAACCCGTCCGGGTGCATGCTGAGCCGCAGGACGTTCAGCGGCGGCTCCAGCAGCTCCGGCGAGGCGCCCTCCATGAACAGGCCGGCGGCCTCGTTGGCGTCGATCAGGTTCCAGAAGCGGTCCACGACCACCGCCGGGTAGGGCTCGTGCCCCCGCAGCACCTGCTTCAGCGCGGCGCGGACCGAGTCCATCCTCGGCTCCTCGATCGGCGTCTCGGCGAACACCGGCGCGTAGCCCGCCGCGACCAGCAGCAGGTTGCGGTCGCGCAGCGGCACGTCCAGGTGCTCGGCGAGCCGCAGCACCATCTCCCGGCTGGGCGCGGACCGCCCGGTCTCCACGAAGCTGAGGTGCCGCGTCGAGACGTCCGCCTCCGAGGCCAGTTCGAGCTGGCTCAGCCTGCGCCGCTGCCGCCAAGCCCGCAGCTGGTCGCCGATCGGCCGCGCGTCGCCCAAGGTCATCGTCGTCACCGCGCCGACGCTACCGAGCGGGGGTCATCGCGGCGATGACGCCCCAGGTAATGGACGTGAGCACGAGGACGGGCACCGGCCGCTGCCTTTACGTTGTAGATCTCTAGACCTTCCGCCACTGCGGGACCCACGCGCCGTCCTCGACCTCGTAGTCGCCGAACAGGTCGGGCGCCTCCCGGCGCATGACCTCGCCGATCCTGCCGAACAGCAGCCGGATCTCCTCCTCGGCCCCGGGCGCGGTGCGGTTCTCCAGCGTGTGGCGCAGCGTGCGGACGTTGGCCGTCCAGACCAGGCCGGTGCCGACGCCCTCGGGCGCGAACCGGCGCATGAACGAGGTCTTGTGCTTCTTCTCCTTGAACGGCACGCCCTCGTCGTCGAGCCCGAAGTGCCCGGCCATCCAGCCCTGGAACTCCTCCATCTGCTCCAGCATCGCGGTCGCGCGCTTCATCAGCTCGGGGTCCTCGCGGGCCCACTCGGGGAACCAGAACGGGATGTCCTGGAGGCGGACGAACCGCAGCGACTCCTGCGAGATCGCCACGCCGGGCCGGTGCCGGACCAGCTCGTGGGTGAGCACGCGGCTCACGTTGTGCAGGACGAAGCTGAAGCTGACGTGCTCCAGCACCGAGCCGTGCAGGCTGCGGAGGATGTTCTCCAGGTACTGCCCCTGGTCGGTGCGGACCCTGACCACGTTGGGGTTGAGGCCCGGCTCCCACGACCGGTAGCACAGCCGCCCCGCGAACTCGGCCAGGTTCTGCGGGTCGTTCAGCTCGGCGTCGAGGTCGCCCCGGTCGAGCCGCTCCAGCCAGCTCTCGCCGCCCACCTCCCGCAGGTAGCGGGCCACCTCGCCGTAGTCCAGCTCGGGCCGCGCTACGAGGAACACCTCAGGCTCGACGCTCTTCACTGTCGTATCTCCCCTTGGGTCGAGTGGTCCGCCCCATAGGAAACCACCCTGGTCCGGGTGCCGGTAACCCGGCACCCCGGACGCGCGAACCACCGCCCGAACGGCGGGGACCTCCGCTGTCATGTGCGTCCCATGGTGACACTCATGAGGGCTATGGCGCAGACTGGACGGGTCCGCCCGAACGGAGAGGAGCCCGATGCCCGCCGAGCTGAAGGTGCTGGGCGCGTGCCCGCTGGACTGCCCGGACGGCTGCTCGTGGGTCGTCACCGTCCGGGACGGCAGGGCCGTCCGCATGCGCGGCAACCCCGACCACCCCTACACGCGCGGCGCCCTCTGCGCGAAGGTCAACCGGTGGCTGGAACGCGCGGAGCAGCCCGACCGGATCCTCCATCCGATGCGCCGGACGGGCCGCAAGGGCGAGGGCCGGTTCGAGCGCGTCAGCTGGGACGAGGCGCTCGGCGAGATCGCCGAACGGCTGGACGGCGTCGTCCGCGAGCACGGCGGCGAGGCGGTCTGGCCCTACTGGGGCACCGGGACGCTCGGCTACCTCCAGGGCCTGGAGGGCTACTCCGGGCGGCGGTTCTTCAACGTGCTCGGCGCGTCCGCGCACGACGCGAACATCTGCTCGGCGGCGGGCGCCGCCGGGCTGGAGGCGACGATCGGGTCGGCGGGCGGCATGGACCCGCAGGACCTCGCGCACGCCCGGCTGCTGATCCTGTGGGGCACCAACCCGCTGACCAGCGGGCACCACCTGTGGGCGTTCGTCCAGGCGGCACGGAGGAAGGGCGCGCACCTGGTCGTGATCGACCCCGTCCGGACGCGGACGGCGCGGCAGGCCGACGAGCACCTCGCCCCCCTGCCCGGCACCGACGCCGCGCTCGCGCTGGCCCTCCTGCACGTCGTCGTGGGCCTCGGCGCGCAGGACGAGGAGTTCCTGGCCCGGCACACCCAGGGCTGGGAGGAGTTCCGCGCGCGGATCGCCGGGTTCCCGCCCGAGCGCGCGGCGGAGATCACCGGCGTCCCGGCGGACCGGATCCGCGCGCTGGGCGAGCGGCTCGCGCGGACCCGCCCGACCGCGATCCGCGCGACCCAGGGCATCCAGCGCAACGCCGGCGGCGGCTCGACGCTGCGCGTCCTCGCGTCGATCCCGGGCGTGACGGGCGACTGGGCGCGGCTCGGCGGCGGGCTGTCGTTCTCCACGTCCGGGCACGTGAAGCTGAACAAGGCGGCCCTGTACCGCGACGACCTGCGGCCGCGCCCGGTGCGGACGCTGTCGATGAGCCGCCTCGGCGAGGGCCTGCTGGACGTCCATGACCCCCCGGTCAAGGCCCTGTTCGTGATCGCCGCGAACCCGGTGGGCAGCACCCCGCACCAGGGCCGGGTGCGGCGCGGCCTGGCCCGCGAGGACCTGTTCACCGTCGTGCTGGACCAGTTCCCCACCGACACCGTGGACTACGCCGACATCGTCCTGCCCGCGACGTTCCAGCACGAGCACGCCGACCTGCACGAGGGCTACGGCCACCTGTACCTGACGTGGAACGAGCCCGCCGTGGCCCCGCCCGGCGAGTGCCTGCCGACCGCCGAGACGTTCCGGCGGCTGGCGCGGCGGATGGGCCTGGAGGAGCCGAGCCTCTACGACTCCGACGAGAGCCTCGCCGAGCAGCTGCTGGACTCCGACCACCCCTGGTTGGCGGGCGTCACGCTCGACCGGTTGCGCAAGGAGGGTTTCGTGCGGATGTCCGTGCCGGACCCGTTCCTGCCGTACGCCGACGGTTTCCCGACGCCGTCCGGACGGCTGGAGTTCCGCTCCGCGCTCGCGGCGGCCGCCGGTGCCGACCCGGTCGCCGGCTACACGCCCCCGGCCGAGGTCGCGGACGCGGCGCGCGCCGCCCGCTACCCGCTGGCGCTGATCTCGGCGGCGTCGCACGAGTCCCTGAACACCCAGTTCGCCAACAACCCCGAGCTGCGGCGGCGCCGGGGCGAGCTGTCGGTCCGGCTTCACCCGGACGACGCGGAAGCCCGGGGCCTCATCTCGGGGCAGGCCGTCCGGGTCGCCAACGACCGGGGCGCGTTCGAGGCCGTCCTGGAGGTCACCGACCAGGTCCGGCCGGGCGTCGCCGCGACCTCCAAGGGCCACTGGCCGAAGTTCGCGGGCGGCGCCAACGCCAACGCCGTCGTGGACGAGCGCGACACCGACCTCGGCGGCGGCCCCGTCTTCCACGACACCCGCGTCGAGATCACCGCGATACCTGACGACCCCGAGAACGCACACTGAGCACACCCGTCCAGCGCCGATGTCACCCCGGAGGAAGGCGCGATACCGTTCGCGGTGCGGCCACGCCCTGACGTTCGGCGCCGCTCGCCGGGGGGGCGTGCCGTCCGAGCCCCGCTCTGGAAAGGAGCTTTCCTTGGTGGTGTTCTGGCTGGCGACCGCCGGGTATGCGGCGGTGTGGTTCGTCGCCGCGCGCGCCGCGTACCTCAAACTGAACGAGGACGACGACGGCACTGAGGACGACTTCGTGATGAGGTTCGCCGGCGCGGTGGCCGCGTGCACGTCCGCGTTGCTCTGGCCGCTCTGGCTGCCGGTGTTCGCGGTCATGGCCAGGCGTCCTCCGACGCGTCGGCGGCTGCTCGCCGACCTGGCGGACCGTGACCGCCGCATCGCCGCGCTGGAGCGGGCCTTGGAGATCGAGCCCACCGTGCCCGAGGACCGCCGCTGACACCGGCGAAGTCGATCCTCCTCTGAGCGGCCAACCGGTACGGTTTGGCGCGGAGGAAAGTCATGACTTATCAGGCCATGCTCGACCGTGCCCGCAAGTTCGAGCGGCAGGGGCGGGCCGGGGAGGCCGCTGCGGCCTACGCGGAAGCGGCGAAGGCGATGGAGGCGCGGGGCGACTGGACGTCCGCCGTCGCGGTGCGGGCCCGGCACGCCCGCGCGCTCGCCGCGGCCGGGCAGACCGGTGAGGCGCAGCGGATCCTCGACGCCGTCGAGCGGGCCGCCGCGTCCATGGGCGGGGAGGTCCGTGCGGTCCTGGACGCGCAGGCCGCGCACGTGCTGGCCGCCGCCGGGCGCACCGGCGAGGCGGCGCGGCGGGCGTGGGCGGCGATGACCGGGTTCGCGTCGCTCCAGGACCACCGGCGCGCGGACGCGGCGGGCGTCCACGCGGCGCGGCTCATCGTGCGCGACGCGGGCCCGCGCAAGGCGCTGCTGCCGCTGCGCGAGCTGCTGGCGCAGATGCCGCCCGGCGGGGACGGGCACCGGCGGGTGGCGGAGCTGCTCGCCGAGGCCGAGCGCCGCCCCGACCGCGACCACGACATCCTCGTCACCGATCCCGACGGCGCACCGTGGGGACGGCTCGCCGCCGCGCTGGCCGTCGGCGCGCACCTGGCCGTCGGCAACGGCGTCGCGTGGAACGCTCTCACCGACGACGGCAACGACCGGGAGCTGCTGGAGCGCGACTGGGGCGTCACCGACTCGGCGAGCTGGCGCGAGCAGATGGACCGGCTGCTCGACGCGAACAACAGCGACCCCGCGATCCAGATGGTGCTCGACCGGCGCGGCCGGGGCACCGACCCGCGGGCGTGGCGGGCGGCGATCGTCGCCTGGTGCGAGGAGCGCGACATCGGGGAGCAGACCGTCCGCGAGGTCGTCGGGCTGTCCGCGACGATCCTGCGGTACGAGTCCCGGTTCCGCGCCGACGGCCTGCTGCCCCCGGGCGGCCTGGTCGAGAGCGTGTACGGCTACGACTTCGGCCGCGCGGTGAACATGGCCCGCTGGGGCCTGAACTGCGGGTACTGCGACGCGGAGGAGGCCGAGAAGTGCGTGCTGACGGCCGGCCACCGCGCCCACCAGGTATACCCGTCGTGGGAGTCGTTCTCCGCCGGGTACATCCTCGGCCGGATGCTCCGCTTCGACGACGGCGAGTTCGGCGAGTGGTACGAGCGTTCGCTCACCGGCCACCGCGTGCTCGCGGAGGACCCGGCCAGCCCCTGGCGCCGGATGTCCTGGGGCTAGCTCCGGGCGGCACGGTCAGAGCGCGTCGATCTCGTCGATGATCGCCTGGCGGGCGGCCGCGTCCAGGCACGAGGCCGTGACCGCGTTGCGGGCGAGGGCGGCGAGCGCCGCGCGGTCCAGGCCGAACACCTCGGCCGCCGCCCGGTACTCGCCGGTGAGCGTGGTGTCGAACATGGGCGGGTCGTCGCTGTTGAGCGTGACGAACAGGCCCGCCTCCAGCATGCGCGGCAGCGGGTGCTCCGCCAGGGACGCGACCTGCCCGGTGCACACGTTGGACGTCGGGCACACCTCCAGCGGGATCTGCGTCTCGCGCAGGTGCGCGACGAGGCGCGGGTCGTCCAGGCAGCTGATGCCGTGCCCGATCCGCTCGGCGCGCAGCCCCTCGATGTTCTCCCAGATCATCTCGGGCCCGCTCATCTCGCCGCCGTGCGGGACGCTGCGCAGCCCGGCGGCGCGCGCCGCCGCGAACGCGTCGCGGTAGGTGTCGCGGTGCGGCGGGCGGCACTGCTCGATGCCCGCGAGCCCGAACCCGACCAGCGCCTCCGGCGGGTGGGCGAGCGCGTGGTCGAGGGTGCGGCGCGCGCCCTCCTCGCCGAACTCGGAGGGGATGTCGAAGATGTAGGCGACGCGGACGCCGTGCGCGTCCCGCGCCTCCCGCACGGCGCGGTCGAGCGCCTCGGTGATCTCCGGCATCGGCATCCCGGCCCGCTGGTGGGTGTAGGGGGTGACGGTCAGCTCGACGTGGCGGACGTTCTGCGCGGCGAGGTCGCGGGCCGTGCCGAGGACGAGCGTCGCGACGTCCTCGGGCGTCCGGACCAGGCTCGACACCGACTCGTACACCTCGGCGAAGTGCGGGAAGTCGCGGAACCGGTAGAAGTCGCGCAGCTCGCGCTCGCCGACCGGGACGGGGCCGTCCGGGTGGCGGCGGGCCAGCTCCAGGACGGTCGGGACGGACGCCGAGCCCACGAGGTGGACGTGCAGCTCGACCTTCGGGAGGGCGTCGATGAACGCCTCGATGGAGGGGTGTTCGGTCAGCACGCCGCGAAACTAACAGCCGCCGGGCCGCGACCGACAGGAGAAACCGCCGAACCTCACATCAGATTGTCAAGAATGGTCTCGACGGTCGGGCCGGGTGCCAGGATGGAAGCGTGAGGGCTTCCCGGTTGATCTCGCTCGTCCTGCTCCTCCAGTCGCGGGAGACGATGACGGCGGCCGAGCTGGCGCGCGAGCTGGAGGTGTCGGAGCGGACCGTCTACCGGGACGTGGAGGCGCTGTCGGCGGCGGGCGTCCCGGTGTACGCCGACCAGGGCCGCAACGGCGGGTACCGGCTGGTCGGCGGGTACCGGACGCGGCTCACCGGGCTCACCCGCGAGGAGGCCGAGGCGCTGTTCCTGTCGGGGCTGCCGGGCCCGGCCGGGGAGATGGGCCTCGGCGGCGCCGTCGCGTCGGCAGAGCTCAAGGTGCTCGCGGCGCTCCCCGCGCCGCTGCGGGACGCGCCCGCCCGGGCCGCGCAGCGGTTCCACCTGGACGCGCCGGGCTGGTTCGGGGAGGCCGAGCCGCCGCAGCTGCTGCGCGAGCTGGCGCGGGCGGTCTGGGAGGACGAGGTCGTCGAGCTGCGCTACCGCAAGGACCGGGAGGTCGTCCGGACGGCCGAGCCGTACGGGCTCGTGCTGAAGAACGGCACCTGGTACCTGGTCGCGCGGGTGGACGGCACGCCGCGCACCTACCGGGCGGGCCGGGTCACCGCGGTCCGGCCCACCGGCGAGCGGTTCGAGCGCGACGAGTCGTTCGACCTGGCCGCGCACTGGCGGGAGCAGGCGGCGGCATTCCTGCGCTCGATGCTCGGCGACGAGGTCACGGTGCGGCTCAGCCCCGCCGGGATGCGGGCGCTGCGGTGGGCCGTCGAGCCGTACGCGGCGGAGCGGGCGGCCGAAGCGGCGGGACCGCCCGACGGGAAGGGATGGGTCGTGACCACCCTGCCCGTCGAGTCGGTGCCCGTCGCGTTCTCGGAGCTGCTCCGGCTCGGGCCGGAGGCGGAGGTCCTGGACCCGCCGGAGCTCCGCGCCCGGATGGCCGACGCCGCCGCCCGCCTCGCGGCGCTCTACGACCGGGCGCCGGACGCCTCCGGCAGGCCGGACGCTACCGGTAACCGCTGACGTCGGCGGGCAGGTCCGGTTCCACGACCTCGGCGATGTAGCGCCAGGCGTCGGGACGGCTGCCGTCGGCGTCGGTGAACCCGTACTCCTTGGCCAGGCCCCCGCTGGACAGCGAGGCCCCGTTCCAGCGGGCCCGCTCGGGGTCGGCGGCGAGGGCCGCGACGGCGCGCCCGACCAACGCGGGCGTTTCCGAGATCGCGAAGTGCGGAATCTTCTCGGTGGCGTCGCGCCACGTCTCCTCGGTGACGCCGTAGTGGTCGAGCATCGCCTCCGAGCGCAGCCATCCCGGCGTCAGCGAGAGCGCCGTCGCCCCGTACGGGGCGATCTCCACGGACTGGGCGAGCGCCATGCGGATGACGGCGCTCTTGGCGAGGTCGTAGAAGAACCCGACGTCCTTGCGGTACTTCGCGTTGTACTCGGCGGTCCCGTCGGTCACCTCGACGACGAGCCCGCCGGGCTCACGGATCATGAGCGGCAGCGCGTGGTGGCTGGTGATGGCGTGGGTGTCGATGGCCAGCCGGAGCAGGCGCAGGCCGTCCTCCAGCGACTGCTCCCACAGCGGCTTGCCGAACTCGAAGAGCCCGTCGCCGCCCCAGACGTCGTTGACCAGGACGTCCAGCCGCCCCTGCTCCTTATCCACGCGCCGGACCAGCGCGGCGACCTGGGCGGGGTCGAGGTGGTCGGCCGGGGCGGCGATACCCTCGCCGCCCGCGGCCGTCACCAGCTCCGCCGTCTCCTCGATGGTCTCGGGACGGTTCATCTCCGACCGGCGCCCCCGGGTGGAGCGTCCGGTGCAGTACACGGTCGCGCCGGCGGCGCCCAGCTCGACGGCGATGCCGCGGCCGGCCCCCCGCGTCGCCCCCGCGACCAGTGCGATCTTTCCAGTCAGTGCACGGTTCATGGAGACGATGCTGGCACCGAAACCTGACATCCCACGTCAGGCTTTCCCGGGGCGTCGCCGGTTTTGGGGATGGATTTTCGGTCAGGTGAAGATGCTGACGCCGCCCGGGCCGACCAGCAGGCCGACCACGATGAGGACGGCGCCCCAGATCAGGTCGCGCCGCGCGAGGATCACATAGATCCCCGCGATGACCAGGATCACAGCGATGAGCCACAGGATTGTCATCATGTGGAGCGGGATCCCCGCAACAAGACCGGCAAAACACTCGGCTTAATTTCGGTCACCCGAAACGCGGATTTGGTACGGAGGGGGGACGCCTCCCCCCTCCGTGGGGGATAACAGCGGTCAAACACGTGTCACGGAAACGTGGCACTCTTGCCGTCACAGAGTCTTCCGTCCGCAGACCCCGCACGGTAGGGACCACAGAACCATTTCCGGCTCGTCCGGCTAGTGCCTCGGGACTAGGGCCGCCGCCCGAAACACCCCCGAACGGCATGAGGGCCCGGTCAGCGGCAGAGCCGGAGCACGTTGGCGACGATCTTGTGCCCGGCCCCGCCCGCCGCCGTGAGGATCGACTCGGGGTGGAACTGGACGGCCCACCGGCGGCGCCGCGGGTCCTCGATCCCCATCACCACGTCGCCGGTCAGCGCCGTCACCTGGAACCCCCGCAGCCGGTCGGGCGTGGTGTGCAGGGAGTGGTAGCGGGCGGCGGTGAACTCGTCCGGGAGGCCCTCGAACAGGCCGCCGCCGGCCACCTTCACCTGCCCCGGCTTGCCGTGGGACGGCTCGGGCAGCAGCGCGAGGCCGCCGCCCGCGTGCTCCACCATGGCCTGGAGGCCGAGGCAGACGCCGAAGACGGGGAGGTCGCGCTCGTCCAGCGCGTCCATGAGCGCCGCCGTGCCGAAGTCCTCGGGACGGCCCGGCCCCGGCGACAGGACGACCAGGTCGGGAGCGTGCTCGTCCAGCATCCGCACCGGAAAGCCGTGCCGCAGCGTGACGACCTCGGCGCCCTCCTGCCGGAAGTAGTCGGCGAGCGTGTTGACGAACGAGTCCTCGTAGTCGACCAGCAGGACCTTCAGGCCCTCGCCCGGCCGCGCCGGCTCCGGCGCGGCCTCCCCGGCGGCAGCGGCGGGGGCGGGGGCGGCGCCGGTCTCCGCCTGCGCCGCCGCGAGCGCCCCCAGCAGGGCGCTGGCCTTGAGGTGCGTCTCGCGCTCCTCCTCCTCGGGGTCGGAGTCGTAGAGCAGCGTCGCCCCGGCCCGGACGGTGGCGACGCCGTCGCGGATCTGCGCGGTGCGCAGCGTCAGGCCGGTGTTCATCGAGCCGTCGAACCCGATGAACCCGACCGCGCCGCCGTACCAGCGGCGCGGCGACTCCTCGTGGTCCTCGATGAACTGCATCGCCCACGCCTTCGGGGCGCCGGTGACCGTCACCGCCCACATGTGGGTGAGGAACGCGTCGAGCGCGTCGAACCCGGGCCGCAGCCGCCCCTCGATGTGGTCCACGGTGTGGATCAGCCGCGAGTACAGCTCGATCTGCCGGCGGCCGAGCACCCGCACGCTCCCGGGGACGCAGATCCGCGACTTGTCGTTGCGGTCGACGTCGGTGCACATCGTCAGCTCCGACTCGTCCTTGGCGGAGGTGAGGATCGCGCGGATCTGCTCGGCGTCCTCCAGCGCGTCGCCGCCGCGCCGGATCGTCCCGGCGATCGGGCACGTCTCCACCCGGTCGCCGGTGACCCGGACGAACATCTCCGGCGAGGCGCCCACCAGGTACTCGCCGTCGCCCAGGTTGAACATGAACTCGTACGGCGCCGGGTTGGTCTCGCGCAGCCGCTCGAAGAACACGGCGGGCGCGTCGCACCGCCCGTACATGGCGTGCCCCGGCGTCACCTCGAACAGGTCGCCGCGGACGAACCGCTCCTTCGCCTCCCGGACCATCCGCGCGTACACGCCGGGCACCGGCTGCGCGGGCAGGTCGGCCGCCGCCTCGGGCACCGGCGTCGGCTCGGTGGCGCGCGGCAGCCCGGCGGTGCTCGCGCCGCCGACCTCGAACTCGTACGCCAGGCGGTGCGAGGTCTCGCGCTTGCGGTCCACGACGACCATCTCGTCCGCCAGGTGCAGGACGAGGTCGCGCTGGTCGGCGGGGCGTTCCAGCCGCGTCCGGAGCGGCTCGAACTGGAGCGACAGGTCGTAGCCGAACGCGCCGTACAGGCCGAGGCGGGGGTCGTCGCAGCGGAAGACGTCGGCGACGGCGCGCAGGGCGGTGAACACGGTCGGCTGGCGGCTGCGGTCCTCCTCGGCGAAGAACTCCTCGGTGGGCGGGACGTACACGGCGAAGACGTCCGGCTCGTCGGCCCGGACCTCGCCGGTCGCCCGCAGCGCCGGGACCAGCGCGGGCAGCACGACCCGGCCGCGCCCGTTGAGCGCGCGCACCGTGACCGTCCGGCCGCGCGCGACGATCTCCAGGCAGGGGTCCACGTAGGCCATGTGCCAGCGGCTGTAGCGTCCGGGGTACTCCATGCCCGAGCTGAGCACCCCGCCGCGCCGCTCCCCCACGGCGGCGACGAGCGCGTTGAGCACCGCCGACCCCCGCTCGGGATCGACGGGCGTCGCGGTACGGGTCACGCCGATGCCCCCGGCCGTGACGAACTCGCTGCTCATCGGCTGCTGTGAGACGGTCTCCACCGTGGTGGCCCCTCGTCGTTCGGGCCCTGCGCCGGCGGAGGACATGCGAAACGACCGCCGGGAGGGCGGTCGCCTTGGTCTTGAACGTGCACGAACCGGCGCCGCCTCAGCGGCGCCACCACCACTGGAAGGTCGCGGTTCGCATGCGGCGAGGCTACCACGGCGGCCGCGCCCGCGACGGCGCGTACGCCCGGGAACCCGGCCCGTGACCAGGGGGCCTACGAAGCGAGATCGGTCCGTGACCGCCCGGGGATAGGCTCACCCGGCTTCGATCATGGCCCGGCCCGTGCCCCGAGGCGGGCCGCGCGCTCGACCGCACGTGACGAGGAGGGCCCCTTGGCCTCGACAGAACCCGGCACGGACCGCACCCCGCCGCCGCCTCCCGCCCGCTCCGACCGCAGCCGCTGGAACTGGCTCCTCGCCGTCCCCGCCGCGGTGCCGCTGCTGACCTTCCTGTACAACGACGACGAGCCCCGCCTCGGCGGGTTTCCCGCGTTCTACTGGATGCAGTTCGCGTTCATCCCGCTCGGCGTGGTCTGCACGGTCCTCGTGTACCGCATGACCCGGAAGCGGGGCTGAGCGGCGTGTCCAGCGACCACCTCACCGAAATGATCGTGTTCGGCGCGCTCTTCCTGCTGGTCAGCGGAATGGGCTTCGTCGCGGCGCGGTGGCGCCGGCCGGGTGACATGGACAGCCTGGACGAGTGGGGGCTCGGCGGCCGCAGCTTCGGCGGCTGGATCACCTGGTTCCTGCTCGGCGGCGACCTGTACACCGCCTACACGTTCGTCGCCGTCCCGGCGCTGGTGTTCGGCGCGGGCGCGGCGGGCTTCTACGCCGTCCCGTACACGATCGTGATGTACCCGATCGTCTTTCTCGTCCTGATCCGGCTGTGGTCGGTGTCGCACGTGCACGGGTTCGTCACCCCCGCCGACTTCGTCCGCGCCCGGTTCGGGTCGCCGACGCTGGCCCTCGCGGTCGCGGTCACCGGCATCGTCGCGACCATGCCCTACATCGCGCTCCAGTTGGTCGGCATCGAGGCCGTGCTGAAGTCGATGGGCGTGCACGGGCACTGGCCGATCGTCATCGCGTTCGTGGTGCTGGCGGCCTACACCTACCAGTCGGGGCTGCGGGCGCCCGCGCTGATCGCCTTCGTCAAGGACGTGCTGATCTACCTGGTGATCATCGTCGCGGTGCTGTACATCCCGACGAAGCTCGGCGGCTGGGGCGACATCTTCGACTCGGCGCAGGCGAAGTTCGCGAAGAGCCCGGCGCCGAACGACGGGATCCTGCTGGACGGCACGAACCAGCTCAACTACGCGATGCTGGCGCTCGGCTCGGCGCTCGCGCTGTTTCTGTACCCGCACAGCGTCACCGGCGTGCTCGCGAGCCGGAACCGCGACGTGATCAAGCGGAACATGGCGGCGCTGCCCGCCTACAGCCTCGTGCTCGGGCTGATCGCGCTGCTCGGCCTGATGGCGATCGACGCGGGCGTGAAGCCGGTGGTGACCGACGGGAAGCCCGACACCAACACGGTCGTCCCGCTGCTGTTCGACAAGATGTTCCCCGACTGGTTCGCGGGCGTGGCGTTCGCCGCCGTCGGCATCGGCGCGCTGGTCCCGGCGGCGATCATGTCGATCGCGGCGGCGAACCTGTTCACCCGCAACATCTACAAGGAGTACCTCCGCCCGGACGCGACCGAGAAGCAGGAGGCGACGGTCAGCAAGCTCGTGTCGCTGGTGGTCAAGGTCGGCGCGGTGGCCTGCATCCTGCTCCTGGACCCCGAGTTCTCGATCGACCTCCAGCTGATCGGCGGCGTCATCATCCTCCAGACGCTGCCGTCGGTGGCGCTCGGCCTGGTGACGCGCTGGTTCCACCGCGGCGCGCTGCTGGCCGGCTGGGCGGCGGGCATGGCGGCGGGCCTGTGGATGCTGTACGAGGTCCCGAACCCGGCGAAGGGCAAGGAGCACTTCGGCGGCTCGGCCTACAAGCTGGGCGACCTCGGCCTCGACACGAAGATGACCGTCTACGTCGGCATGCTGGCGCTGGCCGTCAACCTGGCGGTCGCCGCCGCCGGGACGCTGGTCTGCCGGGCGGCGCGGCTCGCCGACGGCGTGGACGCGACCCGTCCGGACGACTACCTCGCCGACGCGAGCGACCCGAAGGTCAAGCCGATCGAGCTCGCCGGCAGTACCTGATCCATGCCGACATGTGACCCATGTCATACAACCGGACGGCGGCCCGGCGGGGTCTCCCAGGTGTGAACGCCTCACCGCGCGACCTTCTGGGCGCCGCACCACGCGATCCCGTCGAGCTGTCGGTCGTGATCCCGGCCCACAACGAGCTGGCGCGCCTGCCGCGCACGCTCGGCGCCGTCCGGGCGCACCTGGACCGGGGCGCGGACCGCTGGGAGCTGATCGTCGTCGACGACGGCTCCACCGACGGCACCGCGCGGCCGGTGCGGGCCGCCGCCCGGCGCGACCCGCGGATCCGGCTGCTGCGCACGCCCGCCAACCGGGGCAAGGGGCACGCCGTCCGGACCGGCGTGCTCGCCTCGCGCGGGCGGCTCGTGCTGGTCACCGACGCCGACCTCGCCACCCCGGTCGAGGAGCTGGACCGGCTGCGCGCGGCGCTCGGCCCGCGGTGCGCGGCGGCGATCGGCTCGCGGGCGCGCGTCCGGCGGCATCCGCTGCGGCTGGCGCCCGCGCGGCTCGGCCGGACGCTGATCCGGGCGCTCGCGGTGCGCGGGATCGAGGACACCCAGTGCGGGTTCAAGCTGTTCGACGGCGGCCGGGCCCGGGCCGCCTTCACCGTGGCCCGGGTGGACGGCTGGGGCTTCGACGTCGAGATCCTCTGCCTGTTCGCCCGGCTCGGCTGGCCGGTCGCGGAGGTGCCGGTCCGCTGGACGCACCGTCCGGGGTCCAAGGTCCGTCCGGTCGACTACGCGAAGGTGCTCGCCGAGGTCGTCCTCATCGGGTTGCGGCTCGGGCCGGTGCGGGTCGACCCGCCGCCCCGGGAGGCGGCGCCGGTCCCCGCGGTCCGGGACGGGCGGGTCCCGGCGTGACGGCGGACGTGGGCGCCCGGCCCGGCGTGGACGGCGCGCGGCCCCGGCGGCGGCTCGGCGGGCGGCGGGCCGACCTCGCGGTCACGGCCGGGTTCCTGCTGGCCGCGGTCGCCGTCCTCGGACGGCTGTGGGCCGACCCCGGCCGCCGCTACCTCGTCGACGGCGGGCAGGACCAGACCCAGTGGGAGTGGTTCTTCGCCGTCACCGCGCGCGCCGTCACCCACCTGGACGACCCGTTCTTCACCACGCTCCAGAACCATCCCGCCGGCGTGAACCTGATGGGCAACACCGTCATGCTCGGGCTGTCGGTGCCGCTGGCGCCGGTCACCCTGGCGTTCGGGCCCTCGGTGACGTGGGCGCTGGTGCTGACGCTCGGCCTCGGCGGGAGCGCCACCGCCTGGTACCGGCTGTTCCAGCGGCACCTCGGGGCGTCCCGGGCCGCCGCGGCGGTGGGCGGCGGGTTCTGCGGGTTCGCGCCGCCGATCGTCTCGCACGCCAACGCCCACCCGAACTTCGTGGTGCTCGCCGCGATCCCGTTCATGATCGGACGGCTCGTCCGGCTGGCCCGGGGCGAGGGCG
Organism: Actinomadura terrae; assembly: GCF_022751215.1. Lineage (GTDB taxonomy): Bacteria > Actinomycetota > Actinomycetes > Streptosporangiales > Streptosporangiaceae > Spirillospora > Spirillospora terrae. Next base: position 282,905 of record NZ_JAICDG010000006.1, read on the forward strand.
GGCCCGTCCGCGAGGGCGCGCCGCTCGGCCTGCTCGCGGCGTACCAGATCTACCTGGGCGAGGAGGTGCTGCTGCTCGCCGCGACCGGGCTCGCGCTGTTCGCGGCGGCGTACGCGGCGCTGCGCCCGGCGGCGGCGCGGGCGGCGGCGCGGCGGCTCGCGCCCGGGCTCGGCGTCGCCGCCGGGGTCTTCCTGCCGCTCACCACCTACGCGCTGGTGTGGCAGTTCTTCGGCAGGCAGAGCTATGACGGGCTGGAGCACTACCCGTCCGGCAACGACGTCACGGCGCTCACCGCGTTCGCGCGCCAGTCGCTCGCGGGGCACCAGGCGCTGCCGGGGCCGCTGGACGCGAGCCCGACCGAGCAGAACGCGTTCTTCGGCTGGCCCCTGGTGGTGCTGGTCGGGGCGCTGCTGGCCTGGCTGGCGTGGCTGCGGCGCGACCCGCTCGCGCGGGCGCTGGGCGTGGTGATCGTCGGTGCCGCCTGGCTCTCACTCGGCCGCGAGGTGGTCGTGGACGGGCACGACACCGGAATCCCGGGGCCGTGGCGGCTGGTGTCGCGGCTGCCGCTGTTCGAGTCGGTGATCGAGTCGCGGTTCACGCTGGTGTGCGTCCCGGCGGTCGGGCTGCTTCTGGCGCTCGGCGTCGACCGGTTCCTCGCCGCCGCGCCGCCGGGGAGGCGGGCCGGGGTGCTGTGCGGCGTCGTCCTCGCGCAGGCGCTGGTGCCGGTCGTGCCCAAGCCGCTCGCCGCGCACGACCGTCCGCCGGTGCCGGCGTTCTTCACCGACGGGACGTGGCGGCACCACGTCCGCCCGGGCCGGACGCTGGTGCCCGCGCCGCTGCCCGACGTCCCGGACGCGACGCCGCTGCACTGGCAGGTCGAGGCCGGGCTGGGGTTCCCCGTCCCGGAGGGCTACTTCATCGGCCCGTTCGGAACCGACCGCGAGGGCGGGTACGGCGCGCCCCGGCGGCCGACGTCCGACCTGCTGGCCAAGGCGCGCGACGAGGAGTTCCCGCCGGTCGTCAGGGACGCCGACCGGGCCGCCGCCCGCGCCGACCTCGCCTACTGGAGGGCCGACGCGGTCGTGCTCGGCCCCGGGGACCGCCACCAGGTGCTGCGCGAGGTCCTCCAGGAACTGCTCGGGCCCGGGAGGTACGAGGGCGGCGTGTGGGTGTGGGACGTGGGGAGGTGACCCCGTCGACGAACGCGAGTACGTCGAGTACGTGACCGGGGCACTGCCGGGGCTGCGGCGGATCGCGCACCTGCTGTGCCAGGACGCGCACCGCGCCGACGACATCGTCCAGACGACGCTGACCAGGCTCTACGTACACTGGCGGCGGGCCCGCGCGGCCGAGGACACCGACCGGTACGTCCGCGCGATCCTCGTGCGGGCCTTTCTCAGCGAGCGGCGGCTGGCCTGGGCGCGGGTCCGGCTGACGGGCGCGCCCGCCGACACGCCGGGGCAGGCGTCCGCGCCGGGGCCGGACGTAGAGACCCGGGCCGTGGTCCGCGCCGCGCTGGAGCGGGTGCCGCCCAGGCAGCGCGCCGTGCTCGTCCTGCGGTTCCTGTGCGACCTGCCGGTCGCGGAGGTCGCGGAGATCCTCGGCTGTTCGGAGGGCACCGTGAAGAGCCAGACCGCGCACGGCCTCGCCCGCCTGCGCGCCCTGATGGGCGCCCGCGACGCGGCCTTCCCCACCGCCCGGGGAGAGGAGTAACACCATGGACGACCAGGACAAGGACACCGTGCGGCTCCTCGGGACGCTGCGCGGCCTCGAGCCGCCCGCCGCCGGGACCGTGGACACCGGACGCGCCGTCCGGTCGGGTCGGCGCCGGGTGCGGGCCCGCCGCGCGGCGGCCGCGGGCTCCACCGCCGCCGCGATCGCGGTGATCGCCGTCTCGGCGGCCCTCGCGCAGCGGGCGGGCACCGACCCCGATCCGGCCCCCCGCCCGGCGGCGTCGGCGGAGCGGTTCGACGCGGGCCGGCACGCGTTCACGGTCGGGTCGGCGGGCGGCTTCGCCCCGGCGTCCTACCAGGCCGGACGCGACGTCCAGCGGATCACGCTGCGGGTCGAGCACCCCGGCGGCGCGCTGCGCGCGGACGGGATCGTGGAGATGTACCCGGCGGGCGGGCTGCCGCCGGGCAGCGGCGGCCGGACCCCGTCGGGACGGCGCGCACCCGACGTGCACGGCCATCGCGCGTACGTCCTCGCCACTCCGGTGCTGCGGGCCGGCGCGGTGGAGCTGGCGTGGGAGTGGAAGCCCGGGGCGTGGGGCTTCGTGTCGCTCAAGGGGCAGGGCGCGGACGAGGCGCGGGCCCAGCGGGTCGCCCTCAGCGTGCTCCCGGCCGGGGGCGGCTAGGCCCGGACGCGGGACCGGACGCAGGCCCGGACGCGGCGACCGGGAGACCACCGAGGATCAGCTCGACCAGGCCGTCCACGACCTCCGCCCTCGGTACCTCGCGGTCGTGGTCGAGCCACCAGTCCCCCGCCGTCCGCACCATGCCGACGATCGCGTGGCCCCACACGTGGGCGCGGACCGGGTCGACCGGCTCGCCCTCGGCGATCAGCGTCTCGGCCAGCTCCCGGCCGACGTCCCGGACCATCGCGCTCATCGCGCCGTGCGCGGCCGGATCGCGCGCCCCGGCCCGGTGGACGAGGAAGCGGTACAGGTTCGGGTCCGCCGAGATCGTCGCCAGGTAGGCGTCCACGGTGGCGCGGGCGCGCGCGGCCATCGGCGCGTCCCGGGAGAACTCGCCCCGCAGGGCCTCGATCAGCGCGCGCGTGTGCCGCTCGGCGAGCGCCCGGTACAGCCCGCCCTTGTCGCCGAAGTGGCGGTACAGGATCGGCTTGCTGATCCCGGCCTCGGCGGCGATCGCGGCCATCGACGCGCCCGGCCCCTCCCGCCGGATGACGCGGTCGGCGGCCTCCAGCAGCGCGCGACGGCGATCGGGATCGCGCCCCGCCCCCGTCGTCATGGTCTGGAACCTACCCGGAACGGTCCCCGCGGTCGCGGTCGAACACCAGGGAGGCCGTCGACCCGCGTCCCGCCGGTACCGGCGGGACGCGGGTCGATCAGGTCTCCCTTTCCGATGGTCTTGTACTCGCATCGTGATCGATGCGCGCTGGTGGTGACGCTGGTACTCCGTTCGAGTCACCGGGTTCGGGTCACCGGCGTGATGGCCGTGTGCTGGGCCAACTGCGTTCGGCGGGCTCGGACGGCTGCGTCCCCTCGTCGTGGGGGCCGGGTCGCCTCTCCCACTCGGGTGCGGCCGTGGATCCCCGGCCGGCCTCGTCCTGCGCGGCGGCGCGTTCTCCTTCCGCCCGTCGCTGCCCTGCCCGCCGCACCTCGCGGACGCCGACCACCAGGAAGCGGCCGAGCGCCATCGCCGCGAGCATGATGCTGAGCGCGCCGAGCCCCTGGAAGAACGACAGCCGTTCGGCGACCTGCCGCCCCTCGCCGCCGAGCGGCGCACCCACGTCGGCGTTCCACAGCACGGCGATCGTGGTGCCCACCACGAACCACAGGCCGCCCAGAATGGCCAGCCAGGATCCGATCATGGCGAGCGGCCGGTTGGCGCTGGCCAGCAGGATCAGCCCGCCCACGCCCACGGCGATCGCCGGGAGAATGGACAGCACCAGGCGGTCGGTGTTGTAGACCCAGGCGTCGCTCGACCCGAACCCGAAGTCGAAGTAGGGGCCGATGAACGGGATGAGCCCGCCCCACAACCCCAGCAGCACCAGGAGCAGGCCGCTGATCATGCCGCGGCTGCGCGGCGCCTTCCACATCCCGGCCCTGCGCGTGCCCGGGGTATTCACCATCCCAGTCATGGAAACCTCCTGACCAGGTCGAGTTACTCTCCGTATCAGTCAAGCCGTACCCGGTGTGCCGCCGCCCTACCGATCCGTCCTCGCAAAGCCTGGGTCATGCTCTGCGGGGCGGTCGTGCGTCAGCCCAGGGCGATGTCGAAGGCGCGGAGGCGGCTCGGGGCGGCGGTGATGTCGATGGCGGTGATCGTGGAGCCGGCGAGAGTGAACCGGAGGACCACGCACAGCCGGCCGAGCGGGGCCATGACCAGCGCCGGGTCGCCGTCCACCAGGGCCGGGACGGTGAAGCGGGCGCGGGGCGCCGAGGCGAGGGCGCTCCTGGCCACGACCAGGGCGCCCTGGAGGGTGAGTGGTCCGGCGGCGCCGGTGGCCTCCGGATCGGCGCGCAGCTCGACCTCGGGATCGAGCAGGGTCAGCAGCGCCTCGAAGTCCCCGGTCCGGGTCGCCGTCAGGTACGCCTGGACCGCGTGGCGGCGGCGGGCCGCGTCCGCGGTCGTCGTTTCGGCCCCGCCCCGGATCTTCGCGCGGGCCCGGCTGGCGAGCTGCCGGACCGCCGCGGTGTTGCGCTCCATCATGTGCGCGATGTCGCCGAAGCCCACGTCGAACATGTCGTGCAGGACGAACGCGACCCGCTCCGCCGGGCTCAGCCGGTCGAGGACGACCAGCAGCGCCAGCCCGATCGAGTCGGCCAGCTCGGCCTCCTCCTGCGGGACGCGGTCGTGGTCGGCCGCGCCGAGCCAGTCGGTGGTGAAGCTCTCCAGCGACTCCTCGCGCCGGTTCTCCCGCGCCCTCAGCAGGTTGAGGCAGACCCGGGTGACCACCGTGGTCAGCCAGGCCGCCAGGTTCCGCACCGGCGCCAGGTCGGTGCGGTCGTACCGCAGCCAGGCCTCCTGGACCGCGTCGTCGGCCTCGGCGGCGGAGCCGAGCATCCGGTAGGCCAGCGCCCGCAGCCGGGGGCGCTCGGCCTCGAAGCCGTCCTCTGCCGAAGAATCCTGGATCACCTGTCACGTTCCTGCGTCGGGCCGGGTCGTAGCCGTGTTACACCGTCAACCTACAAGAGGGAGATCGACCGATGTCCTCCACCATCCTGGTCACCGGCGGCACGGGCGTCCTGGGCGCGCAGGTGGTTCCGATCCTGCGGCGGGCCGGGCACCCGGTCCGCGTGCTGAGCCGGCACGAACGGGCCCCCGAGGACGGCGTGCGGTACGTGGCGGTCGACCTGATGACCGGCGAGGGCCTGGACGCGGCACTCGACGGCGTGTCGACCGTGCTGCACCTCGCCGGAGGCCCCAAGGGCGATGACGTCAGCACCCGCAACCTGGTCCACGCCGCCCAGCGCGCCGGCTCCGTGGAGCACCTGGTACTGATCTCGGTCGTCGGCGCCGACGCCGTGCCGATCGGCTATTTCGCCCGCAAGGCGGCGGCCGAGGACATCGTGGCCGCCTCCGGCATCCCGTACACGATCCTGCGTGCCGCGCAGTTCCACGAGCTGACGCTGAAGACCGTGCGGGCGATGGCCAAGGCACCGGTCCTCCCGGCGCCCGGCGGAGTCCGCTGGCAGCCGGTCGCGTCCGGCGATGTGGCGGCCCGGCTGGCCGAGCTCGCCCTGGACGCCCCGGCGGGACGTGTCGCCGACCTGGTCGGACCGCGCGTCTACACCCTGGAGGAGCTCCAGCGCGGCTACCTGGCCGCGGTGGGCAAGCGCCGGATGAGGCTCCCGGTCCACGTCCCCGGCAAACTCGGCAAGGCCTACCGGTCGGGAGCCAACCTCAGCCTGGACGCACCCGCCGGCACCCACACCTGGGAGGAGTTCCTGACCGCCCAGACCACCGGCTCCTAGGCGCCTGCCCTGGGCACGGCGACTGGAGCGTGCGACCAGTGCCCCGGGCGCCCGCGCGTGTTCCTACCTGCCGGGGTCGTCCAGGAAGATGGGGTTGGTCATGGCCACCATCGCGCCGGACCTGCGCACCTCCGCGCGAACCCAGCGGGTGTAGCGGGGATAGGCCGTCCAACGCGCGGTGGTGGTCCCCGCCTCGGGGACGTCCCCGGCGTGCTGCTGCCCCACCTGGTCCAGAAGCCGAACCGTGGTGCCCGGCACACCGCTGACCGCGAGCTGGAAGGTGACCGGGGTTCCGGTGCTCGCGCGCAGGCGGTCACCGATCCCCACGGTCCGCCTGCCGTCCGTGGCGGTGAAGCTCAGATTCACCTTGGACGATTCGGCCAGCCAGGAACGCCCCGCACGCAAACCTTCCATCAGGGCGTCGCGGCGCAGCCGATCGGCGAACACCACGGTCTGCGGGGACCCAACGGTGTTCTGCGGGCTGTGCGCGTCGGAGTTGCCGATCGCCGGAATCCATCGGCCCGAGCGCAGCAGGCCGTCCCAGTGGTTGAGCGCCGCTTCCTCCTCCGCGCTCCAGTCCTGGTTCCACACCTCGACCAGGTCCGCCAGTTCATAGGCGAACTCATAACTACAGCCGAAACAGCTGGCGAAGGGATGCGCGGCGGTGACCAGCCCGCCCGCCCTATGGACCTGCTGGACGAAGCGCCGGAAGTCCCGCGAGTCCCCGGCCCGGTAGCGCCAGTCGACCCACATCCCGGCGGGCAGGCCGATGGCGGGCCAGTGCCCGGAACGCGTGGTGACCTCCTCACCGTTGAGGATCAGCAGATCGTCGGTGGCGTGCCGGCCCCATTGCAGGGACGCCGAGGAGGTGTTGTGCTCGGTGGAGGTGATGAAGTCCAGTCCGGCGCCACGCGCGGCGGCGACGAGCTCCTCGGGCGTCCGGCGGCCGTCCGAGTGGACGGTGTGCAGATGGCAGTCGCCGCGGTACCACGAGCGGCCACGGTCCCGGGCCGGGGCGCTTTGGGGAGCCGGCTCGGGTTCGAAGGGCGCGCCGGACGGCCCGAACCGCAGCGTGACGTCGACGCGGTAGGCCATGCCCTGCGGAGCCACCGTGTAGGGGCCGAGGATGACATGCCAGGTGCCCCGCCTGATCGGCCCGGCCAGATAGCCCGGGGTGGCGCTGGACGCGCTGATGGTGAAGCGGTCCCGGAACCCTCCGGACCAACCGCGGAAGCCGCGGGCGTTGCCCAGCTCATGCCCTTCCGGCCCGAAGATCCCGATGTCGCAGGCGTTCCCGCGCGTCCCCGCCGGAACCGAGGGCCTGTCGTAGGAGTAGACCACCTCGATCTCGTTGACCCCGTGCGGCACTTCCACCGGCAGGTAGAACCAGTCGTCGATGCTCGGCGGGAAACGACCGGTGACCGTCCGGGTCCTCTCCCCTTCGACCTGTCCGGCGAACGCCACCCCCGGCAACAGGTTCGCCGCCGCGACGACACCTCCGGCGGCCAGAAGACCACGCCTGCTCCACTGATTCACGCCGACCTCCCGTTCACCCATGGACACACGAAGTCAGCCACCCCCACGTGACCAGTACGGGTATCAAGGGTGAATAGGAGGGAGGCCCCAGGCCAGCAATTGCGACCCCCAATCCATGCCCTCTTTGAACCTGCGCCTTCCCGACAGCTGATGGTAGGACTTGGGCTTGTGGATACAGTCCTGGAGATCGCCGCACTGCTCGAACCGCTGAGCACGGCCGACGGCCGCTTTTTTATCCGTGTCCAGGTGGGGGAAGATCCTGCTCGTTCCCCTGCCGAACTACTGCATCCGATCCTGTTCGCCCCGGACTTCGATCGCGGCGAGTACGACCTACCTGGAATACCTAAAACCGTGCAGGGATTGGCCACCGCACTGTGTGAACTACCGGTCACGGCGGCTCAGATGGTTCCGTTCCTCGTGCAGACCTGCACCACCGACCTCGCTCACATGGGGGCGTCCAGAGGGCCGTGGAGCATCGAGGCCGCCCAAGCCGTCCTGGACCGGGTCGTGCAGACCCTCGGCCCACAAACCCGCTGGTGGACCAACGTCAGCTATTCCACCTGGTGCTGGGAGCACGGCGACTTCTCCGACGGCTTCTCGTCGAATCCGGTGACCGGACACGAGTTCGACCGAGCGGTCATCGGAATCGGCGCCGACGCCACCGTGACCCTGCTGGCCTTCGCCGACCCCTGACCCCCGCCCACTGTCAGCACCAGGCTCCATTCTCCCCGCACCCTGGCCACCCGAACGCCGGAACCGGTGAGCGCGCCCCAGCGCAGCGATGCCACCAGAGCGGTGGAATAACCGCTGCCCTGGTGGCACCGTCGAAATGCTCGGGGCGTAGACGAGCGCTAGCCCGTAATCGTGTGTACGACGGCAGGATCGCGCGCCGGCCCGAACGGCGGCTGTGGCCGTTTCATCCGCGGCCCGTCAGCCCCGGACGTTGCTCACGAGGGTGCGGACGGTGGCGGGGCGATCGCGCCAGCTGCATGCCCCCGTCCAGGAGGCGTTGGGACCGAGCCTGCCGTTCGCGTCCTGCGCACAGGTGATCCATCCGCCGTTGACCTTCTGCTGAATGGCCCACGAGAAGACGAGGGTGCAGTTCGTACGATTGATGAAATCACCCTCCGGCTGGAACCGGTTACCCGACAGCTCGGCGACCGACCATGCTCTGGCGCACGGCACTCATCGTGCGGGGCGGGCGAGGCTTACGTCGTTGATCTTCGGTGTACTGATGTTGGACGTTCGCGCATGCCCTCGCTGTGAGCGAGGTGGCGGTAGTCGCGTGGCGGCAGGCCGTAGGTCGCGCGGAACAGACGGCTGAAGTGGGCTGCGTCGCCGAATCCCCAGCGGGTGGCTATCGCGTTGATGGAACGCTCGCGCAGCCGGGGATCGGCCAGGTCGCGGCGGCAGCGTTCCAGGCGCTGGTTGCGTATCCATCCAGCGACCGTGAGACCCTCGGCCTGGAAGAGCTTGTACAAATAACGCAGGGAGATCTGGTGGGCGTCGGCGACATTTTCGGGGGTGAGTCGGGGGTCTGGTAGCCGCCGTGCGATGAAGTCGTGAATCCTCGCCAGCAGGGCTTGCTGGCGACCCTCGGGGAGCAGTGACCGTTCGGCTTCCAATTCGTGTGCCAACCGAGCCATCACCAGGTCGACAGTGATGGCCGCCAGGCGGGAGGAGTCCGCCGGAGAACGATCGGATTGGCCGAGGGCAAGCTCACGCAGGTACCGCGACAGCAGACGTCCGAGCCCGTCGCGGCCCGGCAGACCCACCGCGATGAGGCGGGTGATCTCCTTTTCCGGCAACGGACACAGGGCCTTCGGGAACTGCACGACAATGTGCTCCACCGTGCCCTCGCCGGAAGTGGGTTGCGCCTGAAATGGGCGAGAAGAATCGTAGACGACCAAGTCGCCGCCATGAAGTATCGCCGTCCTGGCCAGGTGGTCCAGCCGCATGCCGCCCCGTACCGTCAGACAGGCCTGGTACTGCTCGGGATCGGACTGCCGGATCAATTTCGGCGTTCGACACACGGTTAATGCTGGATAAGAAATACTGGTCAGCTGCGCCACCCCAAGGTCGGCGAGCCGCGCTTTGGCCCGAAAATCGGGGTCGTCGCTACAGATCGATGCCGGCACCAGCGCCTTTGCCATCAACTCGCGCCAGCAGGCAAGACGATCCGCCACAGGAAGATGCTCGGTCGAGAAAATTGATTCGGCCACCCGATACACCTCATCGCACGAATGACTTACAAGTGCGCGGGGTGCGATCACTCATCATAATGACTTCCGCCATGGGTGTCGCACCATATTTCGTGCAGGAAGTTGCGGAGGTCTGGAACTGGTGCGGGGCCGGGTGATTTAGGCGCTTCCCAGGAGTTCTGCGTGCTAGGCGGCAGCGGCGAGCGCGCCCCCGTCTCACCACCAAGGAGACACTTCGCACTCCCGCCCCCCGAACGAGAAGGAGGCTGAGAACCCTGATCACAGGAGGATCGGAGGAATGGTCTCCTTGCCCACTCCCCGGCCCAGCTGCTCGCCTGCGCAGATCTGCACGCGGTCTACCGTTCACGCCTCACCGCTGGCTGGCGGGCAGCAACTCTGAACGAGCACGGCATCCCTGGTTGATGAGCCAGCACCCGGTTGGCACGGTCCGACGGTGATGTCCGCAGGCTCGGTCGACGGTCCGGCTTCACGGTGGCGGCGTCCCGGTGCCACGGCGCGAGCCGCCCGTCCCATCCGACGGTGTTCTCCCGAACGTGTTCCGAAGGTCAGATCCGGAGCCCGGCCTTGCCAGTTATGGGGCAAGGCCGACCCGCACACCCGTCCCGCGCTACGGGGATTGGCGCAGAGGTCACGCCGCAAGGTGATCGATTTGCTCCCTCGGCAGGTATTTACTGCTGCGGAGTCGCCATAAATAATCTGCTCCTCTCTTGGTCGAGGAGGAGAGCATGACCCACAACAGCAGCTGCGCTCAGGCTGGTCTGCCCGGATGCACGTGCGAGTGCGGCGGCGCAAGGCACGGTCGCCAAGGGGCGTTCGAAATCGCGGATGGCCCCGAGGAACGCGTCCAAGAATATGTTGCGGAGCAGGAACAGAATTGGATTTCAAGGCCACCAAGAGTGAGCCCGAAGCAGGCCGCGATCGGTTGCGCAAGAGCGGACGTCGTCTACTGGCTGTACCGCGATGGGGCGTTGCGAGCGTGCGCCAGGAGGGCGGATGAAAGGGCTTTCGAGGCCCCACCGGGAACCTCTGAGGGCGGCCTGGTCTTACGCGGCCTCTCGGCTCACCTCGGGTCTCGTCGAATGCGAGAATTCCAGGGATGGGCGCGCAGTACCCACTTCTGGTGCGAGTTGCTCGCTCAGATCGCTCATGCCATCACCCAGTATGAGCAATTGCGGGATCGGATGTTCCGTTCAGTGGAGGACGCTCTTCGCCTGAGAAGCACGCAACCCCTGACAGATGAGTTGCGCCGTGCAGGAGCAAGAGAGATGGCGGTGCAGTCGTCTTGGAGGTACCTGCTCGACGGCATCGCCTCGACGTTACCCGCCGGGAGAAGTCTGCGGACCTTGCTGGTCAACGGGGACATAGCTCCCCTCGTTTGGCCTGTCCGGGTCATCGCGGTTCTGATGTGCCCGGACGCATCCCGTCATCCGGCGGTCAGAGAATACTGCTGGGACCCGATCGTGCAGCACGGCAGCGCCGAGGTCCGCCAGATCGTCCGCGAGCGCCTTACTCAGGTTTTCCCCGAAGATCCCTGGTTCGCTTAGAGGCTTCGGTGGCGAGCAAATCGCCGGGCTCGAGATAAACATCGGCAGGCCACCCTACTCCCACCAGTGGGGGCCTGACACATCTGGGCACGCGGGGCCCTCGGCTCCGAAAGCGCTTTCGACAATGCCCTCCGGTCGATCTCATGGTTCAGCGCCTGCCGTACCCGAACGTCGCCGAGCGCACTGACCTGACGCCCAACGCGCGGCAACGCCGTAGCCCGCCCCCGCGACGGTCCGGTTTGGCGGTCGCGCCGCCTTTTCCGTCCAAGGCGAGGACGGCGGCCGAACCGGTGTGACACCGATCAGGTGGACGCTCTCCCCGTTGGGCGCTCGGCGCGGCAAGTTGGCGAGGGAGCATGCGAAGAACGCCTCGCCGGTCGCCTCGTCCAACTGCCCGGGTCGTAGCAGGCCGGTCGGTTCGGGGCGTCACGGGTAAGGGCGTCCCAGTAGGGGGTTTCCGGCATGAGCCGTTCCTGGACGCGGGCGGATATGAACGAAATAGCGCCGGGCAGCAGAAGGCCCTTCCGCGGTGCCCTCGTCGTTGGTGGTGAGCAGGAACACGGGCGTAGCCGTTCGGCCGGTACTCGTGCAGACCGTCCACGCCCGGCTTCAGTGCGAAGGTGACGGTGTCCGCAAGGTCGGCCGCCATTGCCTGGGCCTTCGGCCCGCGCACGGCCGTCACCACCGGGGCTGGCGCCGGCTGCCATTGCGGGACGTCGGACATCAGCGGCGTTGAATACCCGCTGTCCGAAACAGAGCTGCCGACGGGGCGAGACCAGGTGCGCCGTATCGCCTTCCCCTCCTCGGGCGCCCTGCCTGCCGGTGGAGGTGCTCGGCCGGATGCGCTCCGATCGCGTGCTGCGCCGTCCCATTCCAGACAGCCGCTACGGCACCGCGATCGCCACCGCCTTCGACCGGCTGCGTCCCCGGCTCACCCGCCGCGCCGCCTGACCAAGCCGCGGCGCTCGGCTTGATGGCACTCAGCCCGCCCAAGGGTTGGGGCCCTGCTTCACCACCACGAGGCCGGTCAGTTCACCCGCTGGCCACATATCGATCCGATAGAGGAAATGCTCGCCGGGTTCGGCATCGTTGCTCCCTACCTCGGGCGCATCGGCAGGTAGATACGACACACGCGCGCGATATCGCCCCGGACCGACCTGGATCCGTCGTTCGGTTCCGACATCGTCGGCCGGGCCATAGACGGCCAGGACACCGTTGGGCAGATCGAGGTCAGCCTCGACGACGTGCTCGGCATCGTCCAGATCCGCAACCGGCGCGGTCAGATGCGCACACACCATCGCTTCCACGACGTCGCTGCGCGCCGTGCCCACCGCGATCGAGTGCGGTTCGATACCGATCCGGTGAATCTGGTTGGCCTCCTGCGTCCAGCCGGCGGGAACCAGATCGGGATCCGTGCCATGAGCGCTCATCCAGGCCCCATGAGCATCGAGATCCTGCAGATAGAACTGCCCATGATCAGCAAGGACAACAAACCGTTGGACCACACCGGACGTCGAAGACACCCGCGCACGCTACCGCGACGACCAACACCCACACAGCAGCAAGGGCAAACGACAAACTGAGCTTGTCGTTCAACCAGTCGCTCCGTGGGCGGCGAGCTCTTCAGGGTTACCGATAAAGGCGGGCCCACAGTTGGGTGGGAGGCGTACGACCACCATGTCGACGGCGTGGACGGCGGATGCCGCTGGCCCCCCAGTCTCGGTTCACAGAGAGCCTGATACCCAGTAGCCGTCTCGCGCGGGGCTCGATGTAGAGGTTGTCCCAGGTCCAGCGCTTGCCGGTGCAGCGGCTGAAGTGGAGTTCTCCCATCTCCGTCCGGTCGATCAGTTCGGCGCGGACCCGCCCGTCGTCGCGTACACCCCGCCACCGCCACTGGCCTGAGGGATTCGCAGCTACATTTGCAACAGCCTGCCCTAGCCGGAGCCGCGAAACGACACCCCTGTCGTGCGGCTGGCACAAATAGCGGCCGAGGCATGGCCAGCATCATTCCAGCAGCAACACCTCTACGACCGGGATTCCTCGTCCCGCTGGTAGGGCAGGCTGCCGCCCGCTTCGACAACGTCCTGGCCGGCCTGCGGCGGCCGGAGCGCCGACGATGGGTCGGCGCTAGAACCGGCCGCCCTCGGGGTGTCGGTGACGCCGGGGCCGTGGAGTCGTCCGTAGCGAGCGGGAACGGCAACGCGATCGTCTCCGCACGACGCTTTCTCAGGTGCCGGCGATCCAGCTTGCGTGCAATCCGAGCGGGATTCGGCTTGGCAGATGGATCTGGGCGATCGGTTCACCGGTGAAGTCCTGCGCCGACAGGATCACCAGGTCCGAGGCGTTTCGGTCGGGATTGTGGACATACGACAGGACGTAGCCGTCGTCCTCGGCGCGGGCGCCCGAGCGCGGGACGAAGACCGCCTCGCTTGCGCTCGCGTGCCGCGGGAACCGGTGGAACTGCGACCGTCCAGTGATCAGGTCGTGCTTGACCAGGCCGTTGCTGAACGCCGAGTCGGGGGTCGAGCCGTGCCCGTAGGCCTTGAGGAAGTCGGCGGTCGCGGCGGTGTAGCCGTACCGGTGCTTACGGCTGACCTGTGCGTCCGGGACCCGGGGGAACTCCTGCGGCCGATCATCGAGCTGGGTCCGGCGGACGCGGCCGCGAGCCCGGTCGATCGTCCAGCGCACCAGCGACGGCGGCGCGCTGGTCGACAACCGGTCGGCGCTGAACGGCGCGGGGAACTCCACGAAGTCGACCACGATCTCACCGCCGTCGTCATAGGAGTTGAGCGTGTGCGAAATGTAGGAGGGGGGCACGGTGATCCAGGAGACCGCTCCCCCGGCGCGGGGGAAATATCCGACCCGGCTGGGACGCTTGGTGTCCCAGACCCAGGGGATCTTCTGCCCGTGATTCATGGCGTCCGGGTCGAATGTGATCGGCTGGTCGTAGAGGACGACGTATTTTTCGGTGAGCGCGAAATCGTGCATCAGGAGCGTCCCACCCATGGGGATGGCACGGGTCGACCTGACCTTGCCGGCCGCGCTGATCACGACGTACTGGACGTAGTCGGTGCTCTCGTCGTAGCTCACCGAGTGCAGTTCGCCGGTGTCCGGGTCGAGCTTGGTATGGGCCGACATGGTTCCGGCCCACGTCCCGTTGAAGTCACATGGGCCGACCGTGTAGAGCTCGTCGGTGAGTTCTTGTGGACGGGCGGTGCCCTCTTGTAGCGCGAGGGTCTTGCCGCGGAATCCGATCACGTTGATGTTCGAGGGGAAATCGGTGTCGGCGGGGACTCCGCGTACCGGCTCGCCGAGTTTTTCGGCAGTGCCCTTCGCTCGGACCCAGCGGCTTTGGTACCACTCGGCTTTGCCGTCGCGGAGCTGTACCCCGTGGACCATTCCGTCGCCGGCCAGCCAATGGTGGGCGAGCGGGTCTTCCAGTCCGAACACGTTGGGGCCATTTCGCAGCAGGCGGCCGGTCAGCTCCTCGGGGATCGTGCCGGTGACCGACAAGTCGAACGCTGTCACCTCGAACGGAACCGGCGCGAATCCGCCTTCGAGGAAGGGGTTGCCGCTGCCGCGTTTGCGTGGGGTGGGCTGGGCCGCCATGGCCGGTGCCGCACCGATCGCGGCGGTTCCGAGCACTGTACCTGCGGCTATACCGGTGACCAGCGCCTGGCGGCGGGACATCTGTTGGGACATCATGCACCTCCAAGAGACGAGACGTATTGTCTCGTTCCTCTGGAGGCTAGCTCCAAGGCAAACCCGGGTCAAGACGAGTCGTCTCGTTTCGCCTGGAGTCGCTCCGCGTGATCACCCGAACCCGCGCCACCGAGGCGAGCGCTCCACAAGGTGACCTGCAACGCCGTGCTAAAGCCGTCCTGGAAGGGGTTCACTCGGATCACCGACGCGATCGCCGAAGAAGCCGGGTGGACAAACGGACGATCTACGCTGGCGACCAACCACGCTCGCTCTCCTTCCGTTGACCTCTGGCCGCCCTCAGGGCCAGGCGGTCGCCTGAACCTGCTGAAAGCTCGCCCGAACCGCAGGTAGCTCAGCACCATGCCCACAATCTGTCGGCCGTCCAGCAGCCCTCGGAGCGCGCGTGAAGCGGGATCTCACCCGTCTGCGCTAAAGGTTGTCCCGTAATGGTGGGATGCGCCGTCAGGCGTGGCGGCGGTGATCTATCGACTAGGGGCCGGGGCAGCCGCGTCATCGCCAGATTGCGGACGAGGGCGATGCCGCGGAATTGGGCACGGCGTGGATCGCCCGGTCAATCCCAGCGCGAGCCCGCAAGTGGCGACCGCGGGCCGTGGCGATCGCTCCGGCCGGCCCGACCGGCAGCCTGGAGCCGGACCTGGACGTCGCGCTCGCCGAGGCCCGAGAGGACCTGGACGAGGTCGCTCGGAAAGTACGCACCCGGGCCTGCGAGCTGGGCGGGGCGCTCCAGAGCCCCGCAACCCGAGCGGAACGGGAATGCCTCATGGGGCGCGGGCGACGCGGCGGGTCCCGATGCGGGCCGGTCACGGGGTCGCTGTGGCTCACTGTCGCGGCCACTGGGCGGATGGCCGAGATGCCCGGAGCCGTAGGCGGCGCGGGTCAGTGGAACTGGGGGACGATGAGGTAGATCCCGTAGAGCACGATGACGGTGCAGGCGGCGAAGCACAAGGCGGCCGCGGCGGCGGGCCCGGTGTCCGGGCGAGCGTTCGACTGGGCCGTGCGGCGGGCGGATGCAGCGAGCACGCCCAGGGAGAAGATGACCACCACGGCCACCGTGGCGCCGAGACTGACGAGGAGGACCTGGCCGAGCGAGGCCCATTTGACGTCCATGCGTTCCTCTCGGAAAGAGGGCCGGCTCAGGAAGCGGCGGGAAGTTCGGAGAAGCGTTCCGGCGTGTCATTGACGTTTGAGGAGTGCACGGGATCGCGACGGGAGGCGGTGTAGACGCCTGCCGCGAAGGCGACCGCGACGATCGTGGCGATGAGGACGCCCGCGTCGCCGTGGGTGGCCACGGACGCGGCCAGGGCTCCGACGGCCGCGGCGGCCGGGAGTGTCAGCAGCCAGGCCACGGCCATCCGCCCGGCGACCGTCCAACGCACCTCGGCGATCCTCCGGCCGATTCCCGAGCCGAGAATCGCGCCGGAGCACACCTGGGTCGTCGACAAGGCGAAGCCCAGGTGGGAGGAGGCGAGGATGACCGCGGTGGAACTCGATTCGGCGGCGAACCCCTGCGGTGCGCGGACGTCGGTGATGCCCTTGCCCATCGTCCGGATGATGCGCCAGCCGCCGATGTAGGTGCCGAGCGCGATCGCAGTCCCGGCCGCGGTGACCACCCAGAGCGGCGGGCTGGACCCGGGGCCCAGTGCGCCGGCCGAGATGAGCGTCAGCGTGATGACGCCCATCGTCTTCTGGGCGTCGTTGGTGCCGTGTGCGAGGGAGACCAGGGAGGCCGAGGCGATCTGCCCCAGCCGGAAGCCGTCGCGGACGGTGTCCTCGCGGCCGTTGGCGGTGATCCGGTAGGCGAGGTAGGTCGCGGTCATCGCGACCAGGCCGGCCACGAAGGGGGCCGCCACGGCCGGGACGATGATCTTCTCGGCGACGGTGTCGAAGTGCACGCCGGACGAGCCGGCGCTGAACCACACCGCTCCGATCAGTCCGCCGAACAGGGCGTGGGACGAGCTGGACGGCAGCCCGAACAGCCAGGTCAGCAGATTCCACACGATGGCTCCGATCAGTCCGGCGAACACCATCGCCGGGCTGACGAGCCGGTCGTCGACGATCCCGTCGGAGACGGTCTTGGCCACCTCGGTCGACAGGAACGCCCCCACCAGGTTGAGCAATCCGGAAACGGCGACCGCGACCTTGGGACGCAGCGCCCCGGTGGCGATGGAGGTGGCCATCGCGTTGGCGGTGTCGTGGAAGCCGTTGGTGAAGTCGAAGACGAGCGCCGTGACGATCACGACGACGACCAGGAACGTGATGTGGTCCATGAGCCGCACCTTCGGGAGGAGTGCCGTTGACCGTAGGCCGCGCGGGTGAACCGGCCGTGAATGGCGGTGGGCCGCTCTCGGGCCGCCTGCGAGGGCGCCGCCGTCCCGAAGCACGCGTAGAACGAAGAGCGCGGGTAGGGGAAGACGACAAGTTTTCGCAAAGGAGGATAAAAGTGGCGGCCCATGTGGAGGTCGAACGCAAGTACAAGGTCGGCAGCGGTTACAGCCTTCCGGACCTGCGGGAGGTACCCGGGCTGAGCGCAGCCGCCGAACCCCGAACCCTCACCCTCACCGCCCACTACTACGACACCGCCGACCTGCGGCTGGCACGCCGCGGCATCACCCTGCGGCGCCGTACGGGCGGCACCGACGACGGCTGGCACCTCAAACTCCCCAGCACCAAGGACGGGCGCCACGAGATCCAGGTGCCGGCCGGAGAGCCCGCAAGCCCGCCGCCCGCCGAACTGGCCGGCCTGCTCCTCGCCCACACCCGCGGTCGCCCGCTGGTGGCGGTGGCCGAGATCCGCACCGACCGCACCGAGCGCCCGCTGCTCGGCCGGAACGGCGCGGTGCTGGCCCAGCTCGTCGACGACAAGGTCACCGGCGTCCGGCTGGAGCCGCGTGACGAGGACGTGGTCACCTGGCGCGAACTGGAGGTCGAGCTCGTCGAAGGAGGAGAGGACGTGCTCGACGCCGTCGGCGAGCGCCTGACCGGATCGGGCGCGCGGGCCAGTCAGGCGCCGAGCAAGTTGGCGATCGTGCTGGGCGCCGACGCCGCACCCGGCGGCCATCCCGCCGAGATGCGCAGCACGGCCCAGGTGATGTCCGCCTACCTGAGCGCACAGGCCGCGCGCATGCTGTCCTACGACCCCCGGGTACGGCTCGCCGATCACGACGACGACTCGGTGCACAAGATGCGTACCTCGATCCGCCGGTTCCGGAGCATCCTGCGCACCCACCGCAAGGTGCTGGACCAGTCGCGCGTCACGCCCCTGGACGCCGAGCTCAAGTGGCTGTCCGACGTGCTCGGCGAGGTCCGCGACCTGGAGGTGCTCCGGAGCCGGTTCCACACCCAGCTCGCCGATCTGCCGGAGGATCTCCCCGAGCCGGGCTGGATGCTGGAGATGGAGCACCAGGAACTACAGGCCCGCGAGCGGCTGCGCGGCGTCCTGCGCAGCCAGCGCTATCTGGCCCTGCTGGATCGCATCGACGCGATGGTCACCGACCCGCCCGTCCACCGCAAGGCGCACAAGGCGGCGCGCAAGCAGCAGCGCAAGATCGTGGCCAGGGCTCGGCGCAAGATGACCGACGCCTACCGGGAAGCGGAGAAGGCGCCGCAGGGCGGTGAGCGGGACGCCGCCCTTCACAAGACCCGCAAGGCCGCCAAGCGACTCCGCCACACCGCCGAGGCGGCTGAACCCGTCCTCGGCAAGCGGGCCGCCAAGATCGCCCGGCGTGCCGAGAAGCTGCAGGACGTCCTCGGTGCCAACCAGGACAGGATCGTCGCCGCCAGGCACCTGGAGCAGATGGCCCCCGAGCCCGGCGGCACCTCTGACGCCTACACGCTGGGGGCGCTGACCACACTCCAGCGATACAGCGACCCCTTGACCGACCTCTCCGCCACCTGGCGGAAGGCGGCCGACCCCAAACTCGTCAAGCGCCTGTAGCCGCACCGTTCACCCTTCTGCCGGGCCTATTCCGGAATTACTAGTGCTCGGGGAGGCCGTTGCAGACTTCGTCTAGGGGCGCGTCGGCGACCCCAAGATGGAATCCGGAGCACCTCATCCAACACACGCCACTACGAGGAGGAGCTCAAGGGTCGGGCGCGCTCGGCGGCCGAGCGGTCGCGTGCCAGGGCCCTGTTCTCGCCGGGGGCGTCGAGCACCTATCGGTCGATCACGTTGGCTGCGGCTCGAGACGAGCCCGGGCCGGCCTCCTTGGGAAGGCGGCCGGCCCGGGACTCACCTGGTGATGTGAAGGTGGCCTAACACGGCCTGGCGGAGGAGATGTCGTTGTACCACGGCTGAGGGAAATTTCCCCTTCTTCCCGGAAGGACGCGGAAAGGGCCGTTGGCCGGCTTGTAGTTCTTGTTCACCCAGAAGCAGTACGTCCTCCCGCTGCGGTTCCAGTAGGACTTCATCGCGTCGTTGGCCTTGTGATCGTCGCTGAACTTGTTGTTGGCGAAGTTGGCGTCCCTCGTGCGCAGCTTGTAGGCGACGCTGTTGCCGTTCTTCTTGTGGAACATGCACATCACGGACTCGTTGCAGTTGGACCATCGGGCCAGGCTCGCGATTTCCGTGGATGCCGCCGCACCTGCGGGTGGGGCCGCCGCGCTTGCCTGGCCGACGGGCAGTATCGCCGTCCCGAGCGACATCGCAAGCGCGACACCGAAAGTGATTCTCCTCATGATCCATTCCTTTCGAAGTAAGGTCTTGCGGATCTTGCGCGTTTGATCGTCCTGCTCGATCTCCTTTCGTTCCGGGAAGCGGTGCTGCAATCGCCACGTTTCCGGGCCTGAGAGTTGAACGCAAGCCCCTGATTTCACCGTTCAACAGGCCATGGAGTGCCAGAAGCGCTGATCGACCAACCAGGTCGACGTCGCCACCCGGTCGCCCCGATGCGGTCACGACTTCAGGACATCCGGTCGTGGCACGGTCCAAAGGTTGCGGCGCCGGTAAATGCGTGTCGATTATGTGGCATGGGACGTCCGGAGAAGCCACTGGATCCGACTGCCGGGCCGATCGAGCAATTCGCCGCGGCGCTACGGGAGTTGCGTAATGCGGCGGGAAGGCCGGCCTATCGTGAGCTGGCGCGGCGAAGTGCTGTGTCGGCGACCACGTTGACGGTGGCGGCTCGCGGGAACCAGCTGCCGACTTTGAAGGTGGCGTTAGCCTTTGTCGAGGCATGTGGCGGCGATCGCAGCGAATGGGAGCGGCGCTGGCATGCGGCCGCCGTCGCGGTCGCCACGGCGGGTTCGGTCGACGCGGGCGTCGGCGGGGATGAGTCGGAGGGATCGGCGCCGTATCTGGGGCTGGCCGGATATGGCGAGCAGGACGCCGACCGGTTCTTCGGCCGGGAGGAATTGGTGGCCGACGTCATGGAGCAGTTGGGGCGCAGTTCGGTGGTGGCGGTGGCCGGGCCGTCGGGCTCCGGGAAGTCCTCGCTGCTGCGGGCGGGAGTGATCCCTGCCGCTCGCCGCGGTCTTCCGGCGGAGCCGATGGCGAGGGCCGTGGTGCTGCTGACCCCCGGTGCCGCTCCGATGAGCGCACTGGCCTCGGCGCTGGCCGGCTTGGACACCGACGCCGACCCCCTCCGGACGTCCGAGTCGGGGGAAGTGGACTTGCCGACGTGGGCGCGTCAAACAGATGAGGTACCCGACGGCGGGTTGCTGGTGGTGGTGGATCAGTTCGAGGAGCTGTTCACGCTGTGCGTCGATCCGGGTCAGCGGACGGCGTTCATCGACGCGCTGTTGTCCGCGCGCAGGCCCGGCAGCGTTGTTCGGGTGGTGCTGGGGCTGCGGGCCGACTTCTTCGGGCACTGCGCCGGGCACCGGGAGTTGGCGGCGGCGCTGCGAACCGGGACGGTGCTGGTGGCACCGATGTCGGCGGCCGAACTGCGAGAGGCGATCGTCAAACCGGCGGCCCGGACGCAGGTGATGGTGGAACCGTCGCTGGTGGCCACGATCATCGCCGAGGCCACCGGTGAACCGGGCATGCTGCCGCTGGTCTCGCACGCGCTGCGGGAGACCTGGCGGCGCCGGCGTGGCAGGACCCTGACCCTGCACGCCTACCGGTCCACCGGCGGGATTCACGGTGCGGTCGCCCAAAGCGCCGAAGCGGTGTGGGCGACCCTGTCACCCGCGCAGAAGCAGATCGTGCGACAGGTCATGCTGCGACTGATCGCCGTTGACGCCGACGGGCAGGCCACCCACCGTCCGCTCCCCTACGACGACCTGCCAACCGGCGCGGACACCGGCCGCCCCACGCGCGATACCGGCCAGGTCTCCGACTCTCGGGAGACGGACGGCCCGAACGGTGCCGGCCAGGGGGTGATCGGCGGGGATGTGGAGCGGGTGCTGGAGAGGCTCGCCGGTGCCCGGCTGGTGACCCTGGGCCGAAGCGAGGTCCGGTTGGCACACGAGGCTTTGATCACCGCCTGGCCCCGGCTGCGTGAGTGGCTGGACCACGATCGGGCGGGGTTGCGAGTACATCAGCAGCTCACCGAGGCCACCCGGACATGGCGGGACCTGCATCGTAGCCACGACGCCCTGCTGCGGGGGCTGCGGCTGGCCATCGCCCGTGACTGGGCCGAACGCGACGGCAACCACACCGCCCTGACCGACGATGAGCGGGCGTTCCTGACCGCGGGGCACGCCGCCGAGCAGGCCGAGCGCGACACCATGCGCCGCCGCAACCGCCGCCTGCGGATGCTGTCGGCGGCGTTGGCGATCCTGCTGCTGGCCGCCATCGCGACCGGAACGGTAGCCGTCCGGCAGGGCCGCCTGGCCCTGGCACGCCAGCACCAGGCCCAGTCCCGTGAACTGGCCGGCCAGGCCCGCCTGGCCAGCGACTCCGATCCGGTAGCCGCGATCCGCCTGGCATCGGAGGCCTACCGGTACGCACCCACCGCCGAGGCCCGCGGCAGCTTGCTCAGCATCGCCGCCAACCCGCGTTTCCAAGCCCGATTGCCCAGACGGGAAACGCCGTTCCGAGCCATGGCGGTGAGCCCGGACGGTCTTACGCTCGCCGTCTCCGCAGACGCTGGTCACGCAGGCCACGGTGCGCATGTGGAGGTGTGGAACACCCGGGCCGGAGAGCTGCTGACCGTCCTGGACCAGGCGCATGCGGCGGACTCCCTGGCCTTCAGCTCCGACGGTCGGCGGCTGATCGCCGGCAGCCCCGCGGGCGACGCCTTCCACGCCCAGGTGATGGTGTGGGACCTGCCCAGCCGCCGGCCCCCCACGGCCCGCATCATTCCCGCCGCCTCACCCGTCGCCGTGGAGTTCAGCGCGGACGGGCACCCCCTTGCAGCAGCCACCACACCGGCTGCGCCGGACAGGCGCCCCTCCCGGTTGCCTCCCCTACCGCCGTCCACGCACGTGTGGGACCTGAGCACCACGAACCCGGCACCGGTCACGAAGCCGGCAGCAGTGCCGTTCAGCATGCTCGGCGGCTACAGCCGGGACGGAAGAGTTCGCGTGCAGACGATCCGGCGCATGGACAACGGGTCGGAACACACCGTCCCCGCTGCGGTGGTGGACACCCGAACCAACCAGCCGATCTGGGTTCTGGACCATCACGAGAAAGCAAAGAACATCGCCGGCTGGCTGCTGTCAGACGACGGGCGTCACCTGTATCTCATCGACCGCTCCACGAATCAGATCATCATCTGGGATCTGCCGCGCGGACTCCGCCGTGCCGTGCCCGGCGGCATCGACCACGGCATCGACCGCCTGGTCGCCAGCAAGGACGGGCGCCTGCTCATCACCGTGTCGGCCGAAGGCTTCATCATCGGTTTCGTGGACCTGGCGAGGCCGCCGTTCGCCGGTCGCACCGGCGCGATCGACGCCTTGACCTACAGCCCCGACGGAGGCACCCTCACCGCCGTCCGCAACTCACAACTTCACCTGCTCGATCCCACCACCCACCGCGTGCGCGGCACGCTACCGATCCCGCAAGCCTCGACGGCCCCGGTACGCACGGTCACCTACGCACCTCACGGGCAACTTCTGGCCGTCAGCGGGCATCCACCACGGTCCTGGCGCGCCGCGTCCCCCCCGCGCCATCTCGACAACCCTGGCGGCTGGACCGCCGGTCCCGAAGGCGGCGACGTCCCGTTCACCGCCTGCGGCACGGCGTTGGCCTTCAACCCCCGCCGCGGCACGGAGGCCGCCTGCGCCGAGCCCACCCTGCTGAAAATTCTGCGCGTTCGGAGCCCGTCCGGCACTCCGCAGACCGACGGCACCACCATCGAGCATTTCATCCACGCCGAGGACGTCTTCCTCTCCGCCGCCCCGCAAGCCATCCAAAGCGTCAGCTACACTCCCGACGGCCACCACCTGGCCATTCTCGGCAGCCGTGGCCAGCTCATGCTCTGGGACATCCGCCGCGCCACAGCGACCCCCATGCCCCTCACACCACTGCCTCCCCCGCGTGCCCTCGCCTTCAGTCCGGACGGTCGCTTCATGGCACTGGCCGGAAACGATCGTGCTGTGACCCTGTGGGACCTCAAACGCAACACCGTCTGGGCCACCCTCACCGGCCACACCCAAGCCATCACCAGCCTGGCCTTCAGCCCCGACAGCCGCACGCTCGCCTCGGGCAGCACCGATCAGACGATCATCAACTGGCCGCTCAGCACCACAGCCGCCCTCGACCAGCTGAGACACCCGCTCGGCAAAACACCGCCCTGACCCGCTCGCGCGAGAACGCCCAGACCGCGACATCGCGGCCGATTCGCATCGACCGGCTCGCCACCCGCCGTCTGGCCGGTGAGCTGGGCATGTCCGGCCATCCCAGGCTCGGCCAACCGTCAACCGTCAACCGCCGACGGCCGGGCCATCGGCCGATTTTCCGACCCTCGCCTCCTGCTCGGTCGGGGCTCTCGTCGTGCTACGGGAGCGACTGCGCGAGCTTGCCCGTGAGCAGGTCGCCGTCTACCGGGACGTCTACTACGACCGGCCGGACGGTTCACTGCGCGAACAGGGCTACGAGCTGCGGGTGCGGGTGATCGAATCGGACGGGACGCGCCGATCGGTACTGACGTTCAAGGAACCGGCCGTGGACGCGCGGAGCGGCTCCAAGCCCGAGCATGAGACGACCGTGGGCGACCCCGCGGTGCTGGAGACGACGCTGCGCGCGTTGCGGGCCGAGCCGTGGGTGAGGCTGGGGAAGCACTGCCGCAACTACCGGTTCCGGGCGCACGGCAGGGAGATGCTGGCCACGTTGGTCGAGGGCACATTCGTCGAGGTGGAGGCGATCGTGGCCGCTCCCGAGGTCGGCATGGCCCTGGAGGAGATCGAGACAGTGCTGGCCGGTTTGGGAGTGACCGCCGAAGACCTCACCACCGAGCTTTACACCGATGCCGTGCTGGACGCCCGCTCACGGGACGGTGCCGGGTGAGGACGGTCGGCGGGACGCGTGCCGTGCCGCGCGGTCGGCCATGACGAGGCAGGCGGCGGCGAGCCCGGAAAGGACCGCGCCCGCCGTGAACACGGCGAAATAGCCCCTCCAGCCGTGGAGGAGGCTGCCCCCGATCGGGGCGAGAACCTGCGCGAGGGTCACGACGGCCGCTTGGAGCCCGGCCCAGCGGGCGTACATTTCGGTGGGCGCGTAGTCGGCGACCAGGCTGGCGCGGGCCAGGGTCAGGACGCCGAAGCCCGCCCCGAAGAGCAGGACGAAGGCGCCCAGCCCGGCGAGGGTCCCGGTGAACAGCGGCAGAACGGCCGGCACCTGGCACGCCACGAGCACCGCGGCGACCCGGGCCAACCGGACCCGCCGGGCGATCCGGGTCATCGTGATCCGGCCGAGGACACTCAACACGCCCAGGGCGCCCGCCACGGTGGCGGCGGTGGACGCCGAGTGGCCCTGCTCGATCAGGTAGGACACCAGGTGCACGTTCACGAAGACCAGCGCTGTGTAGACCAGGAACGAGGCGATGGTGAGCCAGCGGAACGGCGGCGAGCGACCGGCCGCGAGCAGGCCGGTCGCGGCGGGGCTGCCGTCGGCCGACCCGGCGGCGGACCGGTCCGATCCCGACCACGGCCAGCGGCAGGACGGCGCCGACGATCATGATCACCGCCAGCACGCGCAGGGCGTCCCGCCAGCCCAGATGGGTGACCAGGACGGCGGTGAGGGGCAGGAACAGCGTACTCGCGAACCCGCCGAGAACGGTCACGACGAGTAACGCGTTGTCGCGGCGGCCCCGTACCGGCGTACGACGATGGCGAAGGCCGGCTCGTACAGCACGGTCGCGGTGACCACCCCGAGGACGGCGAACACCGTGTAGTACTGGACGACCGACGACATCGCCGACCAGGCCAGCACCGCCAGGGCCCCGGCGACCATCAGCGCCCTCGCGCCGTGCCGGTCGATCCACCAGCCGACCATGACCGCGGCGCCCGCCCGCACCAGGATCGACATCGAGTAGGCGGCGGTGAGCACCACGTGGCTCCACCCGAGGTCGTCGTGCATGGCGGGAAGGAATAGACCAGGATCCCCACGAGGTCAGCTCCACCGTGCCCAGCGCCCACGCCGTCCGGGCAGGCGGCACGGTGGTGTCGCGCACGGTCTCCGGGGCGGTCATGCCCAGACCCGCGCCGCCGCCACCCCTCGCCCGGTCGCTGATCAGCCCCGGCCGGCACGGCTGTACTGCTCGCCCTCCTGCGCTCCGCGCGCTTGCACACTGCGCCGCCACGGCTGGGCGATATCGCCGATCAGAAGCCGCCGGAGCGTCTGGACCACCTTGGGAAGCAACCCTTCCCCGGTGGCGGCCCTTTCAGATGCCCCGGTCGGCGAACAGGTCGATCAGGGCTTCGACGTCGTGGTCGGCCTCGGTCGGGTAGCGGAAGGGACGGTGGGCGTTGATGGTGTAGGTGTTGCGGCGCCCGACGCGGGTGCGGGTGAGGTAGTCCGCCTCCTCCAGGTCGTTGATGATGAGCTGTGCCGCGCGTTCGGTGATCCCGATCCCCTGGGCCACCTCCCGGACCCGCAGGTCGGGATCACGGGCGATCTGGATCAGCACGCGCGCGTGGTTGGTCAGGAACGTCCAGGGCTTGGCGTCCGGTCGGCTCTGCGTCCTGTCCATCCGCTCACTCCTCCTGCACGCACCCGCCCTCCGCCACCAGGAGAGGACACAGCGTGCTTCCCGGCAGGTGTGGAGGCTGTTCACCCAAGATTCTATGAGAAAAATTTGACGAATAGTATTTCATGTAACACTCTTGGGGTGTCCGACTCGTCCGCCACCTCATCGCTGCCGGGAGGGTGTCCCATGCTGGTGCGACCAACCCCACCGCCACTGGAGGCCACCCCCAGCCCACCCCCCGCAAGCGCCCCCTCAACCGCCCCCCGGCCCCAGGCGTTGAGGATGAGGACCGGCCGCCACGGCCGCCACACACTGCTGACGATGTCGGGCCGCCTGACCGCCGACACCGTGGTGACCGCCGAGGCCCAGATCCTCACCACAATCGTCCTCAGCACCACGCCACTGCACCTGGCGCTGGACCTGTCCCGACTCGAGGTGGTCGACCTGCACGGCGCGCACCTGCTGACCAAGACCCACTTCGCCGTCCGCGCCGCCCGCGGCACCCTGCACCTGATCGCACCCCCCCACACCCCCGCCCGCAGCGCACTGAGCCGCTACCTGCTACCCCACGCGGTCCAGCACCACCACGACCTCCCCCTCCTCACCCCCTCAGACCCCCGCTCACCATCCCCGCTGGCGGCACTAGCAGGAGCGGAGCGCTAGCGGCACGCGTCTGCGTGCCGGGACCGGCGCTCACCCCGTCCGCCACCCGCGTGCGCGCCCTGACCGCGGCGGTCGTCGCGGCCGCGCCGCCGGGGCTAGTTGGACGGCCATCGACACAGCGCTGGGCGTGGACGCCTCCACCGCACGCCACCGCCACGAGTGCCAAGCTCACGAGGAGCTCCCCGCCCGACCCGGTCCCCAGACCAGGTGACCCCAGGGTTCTTCGACTGTTTTCGACACCCCACACGCGCGCACGCGTGCGCGCTTCTTAGGGCGTCGCGAAACTCCCGGGCGGGCTCGCGGCGGCACTGGACCAGCGGCGCGCCTCGCCCGCAGGCTCGCCGGGCAAGGCTTCCGATATTCGCTCGACCGTTATCTTGCGCGCTGTGAATCAATCCCAGTAGTTGAAAAGGACCGCAGCCCGTCGCATGGGCGTTCACGCCAACATTTGGTCGGACGGCTAGGCGGACGCGGCGGTCTCCTCGCGCACCGCGGGCAGGACCTCGTGCGCGAGCCGCTCGACCTGCTCGGCCACGCCGGGACCGGCGGGCATGAAGTTGAAGGCGTTGAAGCCGATCTCGACAAAGCCGAGGAGCCGCTCGATGACGGCGCCTGGCGGCCCGCTCACCAGGCCCGGAACGTCGTCGACCTGCTCGCTGATCCGGACGCCGACGTTGTAGGCGCGGGTGATGCGGGCGGGGTCGCGTCCGGCCTCCTCGGCGGCGGCCGCGATGCGCTCCAACATGACCCGTGCCGTCTCGGGCGGCGCGAAGCCGAGCGAGGGGATCCAGCCGTCGGCGAGCCGTCCGGTGAGGGCGAGGGCGCGCGGGCCGAACGTGCCGAGCCAGATCGGGATGTCGCGCTCGGGCTTCGGTTCGAGATCGGCCGCGTCGACGTGGTGGACGCGGCCGGCGTGGGTGAAGCCCGGCTCGCTCCACAGGCCACGGGCGATGTGGATCGCGTCCTCCAGGCCGTCGATCTTGTCCCGCGGCGTCGGAACGGGAATGCCGAAGGAGCGGAACTCCTCGTCGGAGTAGCCCCCGCCGAGCCCGAGGATCAGCCGTCCGCCGGAGAGCCGGTCGAACGTCTCGGCCATCTTCGCGACCATGGCCGGGTTGCGGTACGGGACGCCGAGGACGCGCGTCGCGATCGTGATCCTGCTGGTCGCGGCGGCGATCCAGGACAGCATCGTCCAGGTCTCCATGGTCGGGTGCGCGGTGCACGGATGGTCGGACGCGGACACGAAGTCGAAGCCGAGCCGCTCGGCCTCGCGCGCGCAGGCGACGGGGTCGGCGCCGGGCGCCGCCGACGTGGAGACGTTCAGGCCGCAACGCATGGTCCTACCTCCAGCTTGGAAATGAAGTACTGCGCGATCGGGCCGATGCCGACCGCGTACAGGACGGTCCCGATTCCGACCGTCCCGCCGAGGAGCCAGCCGAGCAGCAGCGCGGCCGCCTCGATCGCGGTGCGCATGGCCCGGATGGAATGGCCGCGCGCCGCGAGGCCGGTCATGAGGCCGTCGCGCGGTCCGGGGCCGAACCCGGCGCCGATGTAGAGGCCGGTCGCCGCGCCGTTGCCGACGATCGCGGCGGCCAGCAGCGCGATCCGCCAGCCGAGCCCGGACGGCTCGGCGACGACCGCCAGCGCCGCGTCGGCGGCGAGGCCGACGACGAGGACGTTGCTGACCGTGCCGAGGCCGGGCCGCTGGCGCAGCGGGACCCAGAGCAGCAGGACGGCGGCCGCGGTGAGGTTGACGACCCAGCCGAGCGGGAGGCCGGTCCGCGCGGCGAGGCCCTAGTGCAGGACGTCCCACGGGTCGAGCCCGAGGTCGGCGCGCACCATCAGCCCGATGCTGACGCCGAAGAGGACGAGCCCCCCGTACAGGTGGCTCAGCCTCCGCCATCTATTTGACATGTCAAGAAAACTACGGCCCGAGTATGTGACATGTCAACTAGAGTGTCCGGCATGGACGAACCACGCTGGCTCAACTCCGACGAGGACCGCGCCTGGCGCGGCTACCGGCGTCTGTCGCTGCTGCTCGGCCGGCAACTCGCCCGGGACCTGGTCGCCGACTCCAACCTCTCCGAGGCCGACTACGACGTCCTGTCCAATCTCGGCGAGACGCCGGGCGGGCGGATCAGGCTGACCGACCTGGCCGCGCACATGCGCTGGTCGCCGAGCCGCCTGTCGCACCAGGTGGCACGGATGCGGCAACGCGGCCTGGTCACCCGCGAGGCGAGCCCGGACGACGGCCGCGGCTCGGTCATCGTCCTCAGCGACGAGGGACGGCGGACGATCGAGGAGGCCGCGCCGCGGCACGTCGAGTCCGTCCGCCGCCACTTCATCGACCTGCTGACGCCCGCGCAGGTCCAGGCCCTCGCCGCGCTGAGCGACACGGTCGTGGAGCATCTCGTCAAGGCCGAGTCCGAGTAGGCCCTCGTCGGCAGAGGCGCATGTTCTGGAACAGTGCTGAAGATTCACGGCCCTTCAGTAGAAGGTGGAGAAGTCACACCTTCGTGAATGAGTATCGTCATGTGCGCTAACGAAGAACCCGCCTCGATCTCGGCCCCGCGCAGCCTGGCCATGCGGCGGGCCCATGCTCGAGACCGACTCGAAACCGGCTTCCAGATGTGGCCGGCCACCGGCAGCGACGGGCACGGCGCGCATCTGATCCCCGTGGCCTATGCCTGGGACGACTAGGCCTTTACACCGCGACCTTTGTCATGAGCCGCACCGTCGCCGACATCAAGGCCCACCCGCAAGCGCGGGTCGCTCTCGGCGACACCGCCGACGTCATCATGATCGACACCGGGGCGTCGCTCGTCGACGTCCCGGACATCGACGCTGACATCGCCGAGGGCTACGCCAGAGTCTCCACAGACCCCCGTACCTCCCTACAGGGCACGTTCGTCTACCTACGCCTGCAACCCAGGCGCATCCAGGTCTGGAACGGCCTCCACGAATTCGTTGGGCGCACGGTGATGCGGGACGGCCGATGGCTGGACAACCCGGTCGACTGAAGTGATCTCAGAGCACCTACCCCGTTCATCCACAGAACGCCGCTCCACTATTCGGCCGCCTCGGCGCCTGGCAGCGTCGAGGACATGACCACCACTGTGGGCCAGGACGACGAGGACGACCGGGACGACGGGCGGGACAGACGGCGCCGGTCTGGCGCGCCTCGCGCGGACGCTCGCCGGGCAAGAGAGGAGAATCGTGCACGTCCCGTTCACCCCGCCGACGCGGCGGCGAACAGGGCGGGCGCCCCGACCACGGACGGTGCTGCTGGACGCTAGACGCCCGCCCAGCAGGCCGGCAGCCGCTAGCGGTACCGCTAGGTCTAGCGGGAGATGCCGCTAGGACGTCCCCGCCCGCTAGGACGTCTCAGCGCGTCCCGGGGCCGTCCCCGGGACGTCCTCGTGACGGCCGTCGGCGATGCGATGACGAGCGCGCCGACCACGTCGAAGACCGGCACCGCCTCGGCGTCCTCCTCCAGCAGGAGGGTGTCGCATCCGGTGACTTCAGCGAGCCGGGTGAGTCTGCCGGGGTGGCGGTCGACTGCGGTGACGGTGGGCGCCGTGAGTGTGGGCGACCTGGACCAGGTGGACGCCCACGCCGCCGGCGACGTCGATGACCGCGACCCGATGGCCGGGTGGGACGGGATCGAGGTCGGCTGCAGCGGGATGCAGTTGCGGGCGCGCAGCGCGATGCGTTCGGTGGAACCGCCGTCTGGGTGGACGGCGATGAGGCCCCGTGCCGCTCGCATGGCGGTTCGCGGCACGCGTGCACGCGCCGCACGCCAGATGGAGGTAGGCCATGATCCGGTCGCCGGGGTTCAGGTGGCCGTCGGCCGCGCCGATCTGGGTGATCCGCTCGGCGATTTCCTGACCGGAGAGCAGCGGCAGGACCGGGCCCGGCCGCTCGGACCGCCCGGCGCGGACGTTCGGCCCCCTGCCGGCAGGCGGTTCCGAGGCCGCCGCAGGCCTCGGGGGCCCGTGCGGGCCGTGACCACGGGTTCGCCACCACGCGGTGTTCTGCGGGCATGTCGTGATTCGCCAGACTCCTCCCGTCTCGGTCACCGATGATGGAACCCCACATCGTGGAGGCGGGGAGTGGCATGTTCGGACGACGCGGTCGAGGCGGTCAAGACGGTGGCGGCGCGGAAGGCCAGGGGGCTGACACCGTGAGCCGGCCCGAGGACATTCGCTGGTCGGTGCAGTGACCAGTTCGTCAGGTGACTCGGAGGCGTTGCCTGCCAAAGCGGGTCCGCCGCGGCCCGGGGACCCTGCCCGGATCGGTTCCTACGAGATCATCGGCTTCCTGGGCGAGGGTGGAATGGGCTCGGTGTTCCTGGCCCGGGGCCCGGGTGGTCTGGTGGCGGTGAAGGTCGTGCGGGCCGACTACGCCCGGCACGCGCAGTTCCGCGAACGGTTCCGCCGAGAGACCCGCAGCGCCCAGCAGGTCCCGCGTTTTTGCACCGCGGAGGTTCTGGCCGCCGACCCCGACGCCGACCCGCCCTACCTGGTGACGGAGTTCATCGACGGCCCCACCCTGGAGGAGGCCGTCGCAGGCGGCGGGCCGCTGCGCCGTGCGGAACTGGAACAGTTGGGCGTGAGCATGGCGGCGGCGCTGGCCGGAGTGCACGGGGCCGGGGTCGTCCACCGGGATCTCAAGCCGGCCAACGTGCTGCTGTCGCGGACGGGCCCGCGCGTCATCGACTTCGGCATCGCCAGCGCGCTTGACGCCGCCTTCGGCCTGACAGGCACGGGCCAGATCATCGGCACGCCCGCATTCATGGCACCCGAGCAGTTTTCGAACGGGGAGACGCGGCAACCCGCCGACATCTTCGCCTGGGGTGCGGTGATGGCGTTCGCGGCCACCGGGCGGCGGCCCTTCGGCGTTGGTCCGGTACCGGCCATCGCCTATCGCATCGTTCACGGTGAGCCGGACATGGCAGGGTTGGAGGACGGCCCGCTGCGCAGGGTCATCTCCGCCGCGCTGAACAAAGATCCGGCCTGCCGTCCCAGCGCTCGCGAGTTGCTGGTGCGGTTGGGCGTGACCGATGGCGATCCGGCCGCTGCCGCGGCTCCACGGCTCGGACAGACGCCGAGCGGCGCCTCACCCGAGGCATCCCTCCGCCCTCACCGGCCGCCACCGCCGCGTTTACCTCCGCCGCCCTCGGCCCCGGACTTCGGCTCCGGACGCGGCCGGATCGGAGGAGGAACACTGCCGCCCGGCGCGCGTAGGCGGCATCAGCGGCGACTGCTCTGGAGTGGTGGCGCAGCCATGCTGGTCGCGCTGGCCGTTGTGGTCGCCTTCGTCGCAGCGCAGTTGCTTTCCCACGGCTCGCCTGGGACGACGGGCAAGACAAGGCATCCGCGGACGACAGGCGGCGCCAACAAGGCGTTGGAGGGACGCTGGAGCAGCACCTACGGTGCGATGTACGTCCGGGTCGAGGGCGATGAGATCCGCATGATTTACGAGTACGCCGGGCTCAGCCGCGTCCGGGGCACCGTGGGCGCGGATGTGATCAACGCCGTCTACGTCGAGGGACCGGGCAACGAGCCGACCGGTCGCGTCCGGTTCCAGATCCTGCGGTCGGCAAGAACGATCAGCCTCGACGGCAGATGGGCCTCGGGCTCGTCGGGCGATCTGACCTCCGCCTGGAGGGCCGATCGCATCGGCGCCGACATCCCGCCCGCCATCGAGAGGAAGCTGAACGATGATTCGATCTTCCCCAGCTTCCCGCCCTGATGCGTGCGCGCAGGAGGCGCCCGGGGCCTCGCTCCGATCAGAGCCGCAACGAGCAGCAGACCTCCCACGTTCATGAGCGAGACGAGCTTCGGAACCTCATCTCCCGTACGGCGCCCCACCGGCCACACCGCCGCGGGAACACTTGAGGAACGCGGCAGCCAGCGGCCCTGACAGCGCGGAACAAGACGGCGCCGAGCACGATGAACAGCCAAGGCATCGGCGACCTCGCATCTTGAACAGAAGCGGAAGCTCATAGGCGTGGCGTGGACGGCTGGGGCCCTTCGTCGATGATCAAGGGTGTTCGGGCCGCGCGCGCATTCCGGGAACGAGGCATGAGGGTGCAGGGCAAATCGCCTTCGAGCGCGTCTGAACGACCACCCAAGCCGAGTATGAGTAAATCTCAGCAGCAGCGGCGCAACCTTCGGGAGCATCTCTCATGACCACACCCGCCCCGCTTCCTCCGTCCACCATGGAGCGCCTCGGGTTCATCCGCATGCTGCACCAGCAAGCGGTTGATCAATCCAGGTTGCCAGAGCCCCTGAACTTCACGTGTGTCCTCGCCTTCTACAACGCCGTCGAACTCTTCCTGCTACTCGCGGGCGAGCATCTCGGCGCAACGCTGTCGGAGAGGAAACCATTTACCGAAAAATTCTACAGCGGCATCAACCAGGCTCTACCGGCGGGGAGCAAACTTGACGGCGAGAAAAGCGTCCATCGGCTCGTCGAGGCAAAGAATAACTTCAAACACGCACACCTCTGGCCCACCTCTCAGCAAATTCAGGAGATGCACGATGGGGCGGCATTGTTTTTCCGGTCCAATACCCCGGAAATTTTCGGCGTTACTTACGACGCGATAGGAATGGCGGCCCTCATCCCTGACATTGAGGCCAACAAGCTCGTTGAGCAGGCCAGCAGCGCTTGGCAGGCCGCCGATGAGGCGGAGGCCATGGCCCTGCTGCATGACGCCTTCCTGATACTGCTCAAAATTGGCCCGGAAGCCAATCCCACCAAGGACTCTCCGTCGACCCGGGGAGCTCGCGTTACCGGCGCGGTGAGGAAATTCAGCAGGGACATGTACATCTGGAGTAAGGTCCGTGCGATCGGCTTCTCTCACGATGATTACCGTCGTTTTCAGACCCTCACATCCGAGTCGCCGGAAATGAACACGCTCACTCAGGAGGACTATGCGTTCTGTCAGGACTTCGTCGTCAAGGCGGCGCGCTGGCGCGAGGAGGACAGATCCCGCTGAGAACGACCAGCTCACCTAAGCGAGCACTCCTCGGACCGATCACCGACGCTTCCAGCGGCCAGGAGCACCGTGTGGGCTGCGCAGAATGCGGCCAGAACACGGGCCCCCTGGCTGCTACCACCCAGGGCACGCAGGCGTGGGCCACCTGCCGATGCGGCACCCGCGCCGTCCACACCTGCGCCTGCACGGTGCGCATCCGTACTTGCTTGGTTCTAGAAAGTAGGACTCGTCCACCGGCCTGACCCCGCCAAAGATCAGAGCGTCACCGCCCTGGCCCGCCAGCAGCCCCGAATCCAGCACAGACTCCCAGCTCGGATGCATCAAAACGAGCATCCCGCGTTAGCCCGGCCCCGCCACCCCCGCTAGCGCGGAGCCCCCGCCGCCGGGCGGTCTACACACCCAACTGCCATGACCTATTAGTCCTGGCTAGCGGGGTTGGTGGGTTCCTCGGTGGGTCAGTTACCGGTGCGGACGCCCTCGACGAGCTGTGCCAAGACCTGGCGAAGGTCGAGACCGAGTGGGGGGAGGCTCGCGACATGCCGCCCTGTCCGCACCGCGGCGCGGTCGAGGCGCGGATGATCGACTGGCTGCACGGCCAGTTCGACCAGATGCCGCACCACCCCGGCAGCGTGGTCTTCGGCCGCGCAGTACTTGCGTGGCAGTGGCACCTCCAGGAGGCCACGAAGACCGACCCGCACCCTCTCACCAGAGCTGAGCGAGGCGGAGTTTCGGTAGAGAGAAAGTTTCACCTTGTGGAGCAGGTGACTTGGAGGCCATTCAGGCCCACCGAGGGCCAATCGAAGTGTGAAGCAGTTGGCTCGACGGGCGTAGGGCCGATCAGTGGTTCAAGGCCAGAACAACAGCGTCAAGCTCGATGGCGTCGGTGCGTAGACGAGTGCCCGCGCCTGCGCCGCCTGCTCCCGCCACAGGTGTTCTGAATGCCGGGCTGAGGACGATCTTCTGTCGCGGGGCAGTAAGCCATCAATCCGAATTGATCGAGACCTATTTTGTTCGGAGGAATCGTCGGCCGGTGATTTCGTGCAAGCCTTGGAACCTGCTGTACCGAGCCGGCAGGAGGGATGTGATATGACCACTGGCACCGGGTTGAGCTGGATGTGCAGGCGATGGCGTGGCCGCGGCGCACTTGTACTGGCCTTGCTGACCGTTATGCCCATTGCACTGGCCAGCCCAGCTCACGCTGGATGGAGCCGCGCGCAGTTCTGGGAGCACTCTTTCTCTGGCGATAAGCTGGACAAGGACGCGCCAGGATCAGAAGCGGATCTCTCTCACTTGGGACGGGACTGCTACGTCTTCTGGTGCGAGAACAACTGGGACAACGTGATCTCGTCGCTGTCCACCACCGGTGGAGGGCAGCTACCAGCATGGCTGGAGATCTTCGAGGACCCGAACTTCACAGGTCATTGCGTGCTGATCGCGAGCTACCAGACGCTGGCGGACCTGCACACCTACACCTTCAATCTCCCCGCAGGACAAAACTGGGGTGACCGCATCTCCTCCTTCCGGGTGAGCGAGAGCCGGCCGGCGAGCCGTTGCCTGGTCTGGCCGCCTGGTTCGTGAGGGAGGTACCGCCGCTCCACGTGGCCGTGCTGGAGGCCCCCGCCTGGCAC
The DNA here is from genome assembly GCF_022751215.1 of Actinomadura terrae. Taxonomy (GTDB): domain Bacteria; phylum Actinomycetota; class Actinomycetes; order Streptosporangiales; family Streptosporangiaceae; genus Spirillospora; species Spirillospora terrae. The sequence goes on from NZ_JAICDG010000006.1 coordinate 317,955, forward strand.
GGCGGGGGCCGAACGGCAGCGTGCCAGGCGACTGTAGGCGTGAGACTCGTCCCCGACGGCGAGCCGTAGTCGTACGTCTCGTCTCCGCTCTCCAGGTCAGCGAGGACGTCCTCCAAGGCGATCGGGGCGATGTCGGTGCGCACCAGATCAAGTCGGCAGGGTCATGTCGGGAAATCGTGGGAGGTTCGCAGGTCGCCTGGTAAGAGACAGGGGACACCTTGGACAACGGGCACAAAGGCCAGGTGCACGGCGATCTTCTCGTTCTCGCGGCAGAGGATCCAGTGCGCCACGTCCGTGGTCCAAGGCCGGATACCGAAAAGGGCCACCAGTTCGATGAGTCGCTGGACGTAGCCGTCCGGCAATCGCTCACGGATCCGCGCGGTGTCGACGGTCGCGAACGTACTCACCAGAACGTCCAGATGGCCGAACCGACGTGCCAGGGCGTAAATGGCCAGACCCTCGTCCAAGGAGGCAGGGACATTGACCAGGAAGTCGCGGACCTGCGGGCCGGTCAGCTCCCGCCAGCCGGGATACCGCGCCAACTCGGGGTAGTCCTGCTCCATGCGGGCGACGTGCCCGCCCACCAGACCACGGACCCATTCACGGGGCTCCGACGCCTGGCCCATCGGGGCTTCCCATGTTTTCACCAGTTCGACAACGCCTTGCGTGAAGGCGATCTGAGTCGTTATGCCCGGCCGTGGGACGTCTTCGTATAACCACCACAGCGCGCCGGTGAGCGTGCCGACCGACCAGGAGTTCCCCACCAGCCCGGCCTCATCCATGGCGTTCAGCGGCGGGCCGACCATGTCGACGACCTCGTGGGGCGTCATGCCAGGCTCGATACCCTCCAACCCGCTCACCTCCGGACGCGGGGGACGTGGTGGTCACTGGATCCGACGGTACTCGCCCGGGTGGTTCGCCTTGCTGAAGAGAGCGGGTCGCTGTTCGGTGAGGCGCTGGTCGGTCCTGGTGGTCGGGGGCTATCTGACGGGGAGGCCGGTGAGGGCGCGGCCGATGACCAGGCGCTGGATCTCGCTGGTGCCTTCGAAGATCGTGAAGATCTTGGCGTCGCGGTGCATGCGCTCCACCGGGTACTCGCGGGTGTAGCCGTTGCCGCCGAGGATCTGGATGGCCTCCTCGGTGACGCGCACGGCCATCTCCGAGGCCATGAGCTTGGCCATCGAGCCCTCGGCGCCGTCGAAGTCGCGGCCGGTGGCCGCCATCCACGCGGCGCGCCAGACCATCAGGCGCGCCGCGTCCAGGCGGCAGCGCATGTCGGCGAGCTTGAACGCGATCGCCTGGAAGTCGCCGATCTTCCGGCCGAACTGCTCGCGCTCGCGCGCGTAGTCGAGCGCGTACTCGTAGGCGGCGCGGCCGACGCCGAGCGCCATCGCGCCGACGGAGGGGCGCGTGGTCTCGAACGTCTTCATCGCCGCCTGGCCCTTGGCGCTGCGGCCCTCGCGGACGCGGGCGACGCGCTCGTCGAACCGCTCCTTGCCGCCGACGACGAGGCGGCTCGGGAGGCGCACGTCCTCCAGGATCACCTCGGCGGTGTGGGAGGCGCGGATGCCGTGCTTGCTGAACTTCTGGCCCTGCCGCAGCCCGGGCGTGCCCGGCGGGACGATGAAGCTCGCCTGCCCGCGGCTGCCGAGCTCGGGGTGGACGGACGCGACGACCACGTGCACGTCGGCGATGCCGCCGTTGGTCACCCAGGTCTTGGTGCCGTTCAGCACCCACTCGTCCTTGGCCTCGTCGAACACCGCGCGGGCCCGGATCGAGCCGACGTCGCTGCCCGCGTCCGGCTCGGAGGCGCAGAACGCGCCGAGCCTGACCTCGCCCGGCGTGCCGAACATCTGCGGCACCCACTCGCCGACCTGGTCGGGGGTGCCGACGGCGGCCACGGACGCGGCGGCGAGCCCGGTGCCGACGATCGACAGCGCGATCCCGGCGTCGCCCCAGAACAGCTCCTCGAACGTCACGGGGATGCCGAGGCCGCTCGGCTCCAGCCACTGGGCGGCGAAGAAGTCGAGGGAGTAGAGGCCGATCTTGGACGCCTCCTGGATCAGCGGCCAGGGGGTCTCCTCGCGCTCGTCCCACTCCCGCGCGGCCGGGCGGACGACGTCCCGGGCGAACTCGTGGACCCAGTCGCGGACCTGGCGGACGTCCTCGCTCGGCTCCAGCGAGAACGGCGTCGACTCGGCGCTCGGCATGCTATTGACCCTTCTTCCAATACGGCTGTTACCAACGGTAGCAGCCGGGCCGGAGGGAGATGACCTCACCCTCGGCCGGGCGAGAACGACCGCGCGGCGGCGTAGCCGGGGATCCCCGCCATCGGGGGCCGCTCCCCCACCGCGACGTCGCTGGTGCGGGCGTCGTGCCCGTCGGCGACGCGGCGGAACTGCGTGAGCGCCGTGGCGGGGGCCTCCAGCGGGACCATCCGGCCGTGCCGCTCCAGCCGCGACCAGGCGGTCAGCATGATCTGCCCCGACATCTCCCCGAGCGCCTCGGTGGACTGGTGGGAGTGCACCCGGCGGCCGAGGTCCACCTGGGCGATCGCGTCGAGCCCGGCGTCCTGGAAGACGTCCAGCAGCAGGCCGAGCTCCACGCCGTAGCCGGTGACGAACGGCAGCCGCTCCAGCAGCGCGCGGCGGCCCGCGTACTCCCCACCGAGCGGCTGCATCACCCCGGCGAGCTGCGGCCAGTGCAGGTTGATCAGCGGGCGCGCGACCAGCTCGGTCACCCGACCGCCGCCGCCCTCGACCGCCCGGCCCGCCTCGACGAGCGGGCGGTCGTAGCAGCCCTTGACGTAGGCGACGGACGGGTCGGTGAGCAGCGGCCCGAGCAGCCCCGTGACATAGGACGAGGTGAACCCGCGCAGGTCCGCGTCGATGAACACGACCAGGTCGCCCGAGGTGACCGCCAGCGACTTCCACAGCGCCTCACCCTTGCCCGACATCCGGCCGTGCCCCGGCAGGACGTCGTCCTGCGCGACGACGTCGGCGCCCGCGGCCGCGGCGACGGCGGCGGTGCGGTCGGTGGAGCGCGAGTCGACCACGACGATCTCGTCGACGAGCGGGATCCGCTCGACCAGGTCGGTGCGGACGGCCGCCACGATGGCGCCGACCGTCGCCTCCTCGTCGCGCGCGGGCAGCACGACGCTGATCCTGCCGGCCCCCTTCGCGGCCAGCAGGACGTGCGGCGGCCAGTCGGCCGCCGCGCTCGTACGGCGGCGCAACCACGTCGCGACCTCAGGCAGCACGCGCTCTTCCTCCCCTGTCGGACGGTCCCCGGCGAGAGGCCCTCACTCAGGGCAACGCCGGATCTCCCCAGATCATTCACCCTCGTCACGGCGCCGGACGTCCCGCCCCGAGGTGTTCACCCCGGGCGCGGGCGTCACTCGGCGGCGTGCCGGTCCAGGAACTCGTAGACGTCGGCCTCGTCCACGCCGGGGAACGCCCCCGGCGGCAGGACGGACAGGACGTGCGAGTGCGCCCGCGCGGACGGCCAGGCCATCCCCTCCCACCGGTCCGACAGCTCGGCGGGGGGCCGCTGGCAGCAGTCGCCGTCCGGGCACGCCGACTTCACCCGCCGGGTCGACTCGCGGCCCCTGAACCAGCGGGAGTCCTCGAACCGGACGCCCAGCGTGATCGCGAAGTCCCGCTCGTGGCTGGGGTCGATGTGCGACAGGCACCAGTACGTGCCGTTCGGGGTGTCGGTGTACTGGTAGTAGACGGAGAACCGGTCCTCGGCGGTGAACACGTGCCGCCCGGCCCACTGGCGGCACATCCGCTGGCCCTCGATCGCGCCGTCGGCGTCCTGCGGGAAGGCGAGGCCGTCGTTGGCGTAGGCCTTGTAGATCGTGCCGTTCTCGTCGTTCTTGGTGAAGTGCAGCTCTAGGCCGAGGTGGTGGGTCGCGACGTTGGTGAAGCGGTGCGCGGCCATCTCGTAGGAGACGGCGAACACGTCCGCGAGGTCCTCCACCGACAGCTCCCGCGCCGCCTTGGCCTCCTGGAGGTAGGGGACGACGCTGCGCTCGGGCATCAGGATCGCGGCGCCGAAGTAGTTCGCCTCGACGCGCTGGCGCAGGAAGTCGGCGAAGTCGCGGGGCTGGTCGTGGTCGAGCGCGATGTGCCCGAGGGTCTGGAGCAGGATCGTGCGGGGCGTGTGCATGCCGAGCTGCTCGCGCTCCAGGTAGATCCGCCGGTTGCGCAGGTCGGTGACCGACCGGACCGAGCGCGGCAGGTCCTGGACGTACTGGAGGCTGAACCCGAAGTGGCCGACCAGCGTCATCAGCAGCCCCTGCGACACCGCCCCGCGCCGGTAGCCGACCGCGTCGAGGGTCTGCGCGGCGACGGCCTCGATGTCGGCGAAGTGGTTGCCGCGCTCGTGCATCTGGCGGCGCAGCTCGGCGTTGGCCTTGCGGGCCTCCTCCGGGCTCGCGGCGGGCTTGGTGCGGCTGCGCCGCAGCTCCCGGTACAGCGCGAGGATGTGCTCGATGACCTCGTTCGGCATCCGCTTGCCGACCCGCAGGTGCGAGAGCCCGAGCGAGCGGTACAGCGGATCGCGCTGCGCCTCCTCCAGCTCGATCTCCAGCTGCGCGCGGCGGCTCGGCGGCTGGCGGCGCAGCAGCTCCTCCACCGGGCACTCCAGCGCGGCGGCGAGCGCCTGGAGCAGCGACAGCTTGGGCTCGCGGCGCCCGTTCTCCAGCAGCGAGAGCTGGGACGGGGCGCGGCCGACGCGCTCGCCGAGGTCCGACAGCGTCATGCCCCGGCCGCGCCGCAGATGGCGCAGCCGCTGCCCGAACGTGACGAGATCCACGTCGGTCGTCAAGTTGAGGGGTTCTTCTGGCCGCAAGGTCGTCACGGCTTCATGCTAGCGGAATTTTCGATGTTCTTCTGCTATCGCCGTGTCCATCAGCCCGCATGACCGGGGCATAGTCGTGCCAAGCACCCAGGGGACGACACGGAAGGGTAAGCAGATGAGCGACAGTCGCCTCAAGGGCGCAGCCGACGAGCTGCAACACCGCTGGGAGACCGACGAGCGCTGGACCGGCATCGAGCGGAGCTACACGGCCGAGGACGTCGTGCGGATCCGCGGCTCGGTCCAGGAGGAGCACACGCTCGCCCGCCTCGGCGCGGAGCGGCTCTGGAAGCTGCTGCACGAGGAGGACTACGTCCACGCGCTCGGCGCGCTGACCGGGCTCCAGGCCGTCCAGCAGGTCAAGGCCGGGCTGAAGGCCATCTACCTGTCGGGCTGGCAGGTCGCGGCGGACGCCAACCTCGCGGGGCACACCTACCCCGACCAGAGCATCTACCCGGCGAACTCGGTCCCGGCGGTCGTGCGGCGGATCAACAACGCGCTGCTGCGCGCCGACCAGGTCCAGTGGGCCGAGGGAGAGGGCGACACCCACTTCCTCGCCCCGATCGTCGCCGACGCCGAGGCCGGCTTCGGCGGCGTGCTGAACGCCTTCGAGCTGATGAAGGGCATGATCGCCGCGGGCGCCGCGGGCGTGCACTGGGAGGACCAGCTGGCCTCCGAGAAGAAGTGCGGCCACCTCGGCGGCAAGGTGCTGATCCCGACCTCGCAGCACGTGAAGACGCTGAACACCGCCCGCCTCGCCGCGGACGTCGCGGACGTCCCGTCCCTGATCATCGCGCGGACCGACGCCGAGGCCGCGACACTGATCACGACGGACGTGGACGAGCGCGACCACGAGTTCCTCACCGGCGAGCGCACCGCCGAGGGCTTCTACCGCGTCCGCAACGGCATCGAGCCGTGCATCGCGCGGGCCAAGGCGTACGCGCCGTACTCCGACCTGATCTGGATGGAGACCGGCACCCCGGACCTGGAGCAGGCCCGCCGGTTCGCCGAGGCGGTCAAGGCCGAGTACCCCGACCAGATGCTCGCCTACAACTGCTCGCCGTCCTTCAACTGGAAGGCGCACCTGGACGACGCGACCATCGCCAAGTTCCAGCGCGAGCTCGGCCACATGGGCTTCAAGTTCCAGTTCATCACCCTGGCCGGGTTCCACGCGCTCAACTACGGCATGTTCGACCTGGCGCACGGCTACGCCCGCGAGGGCATGACGGCCTACGTCGACCTCCAGGAGCGCGAGTTCGCGGCGGCGGAGAAGGGGTTCACGGCCGTCAAGCATCAGCGCGAGGCCGGGACCGGCTACTTCGATCTCGTCAGCACCGCGATCGCGCCCGACTCCTCCACGACGGCGCTGAAGGGCTCCACCGAGGAGGGTCAGTTCCACTGACCCGCCGAGGCTGACCCCTCACCGAGGGCGATCCTCCACCGAGGCTCGCCCTCCCACAAACCGAAGGCCCCCGCGCACCTACACCCGCGGGGGCCTTCTGGCACGTTCCCACCTGCGGCCACATCCGGAAGGCCAGATTCGGCACTTTCCTCGACAACAGCCAGTGGGCCGGGCAAATTAGGCACGCTAGTGATCACTCACGAGAGGATCCTCAGATGGCGCTGCGCCACCCCCGGTTCATGACGCCCCGGGCGACCCCCGGGCGAATGCTGCCGCTCGCCGTCGCAGCCGTGAGCGTCGTCGCGCTCGCGGCCCCCGCCTCCGCGGCGGGCAACGGCCGCTACACCCCCGGCGCCCCCGGCGTCGGCGACGCCTACTTCCCGCTTGAGGGGAACGGCGGATACGACGTCCAGCACTACTCGCTGGACCTGCGCTACGACCCCGACTACGACCAGCTCGACGGCACCGTCACCATCACGGCCAAGGCCACGCAGGACCTGTCGAGCTTCGACCTCGACCTGTCCGGCATGGACGTCGACCGGGTGAAGGTGAACAAGCAGAAGGCGGAGTACAAGCGGCGCGGGCAGGAGCTCATCATCACCCCGCGCAAGGGCCTGCGGAAGGGGAAGACGTTCACGGCGGTCGTGACCTACGGCGGCGTGCCGCAGACCATCGTGGGCTCCCCGATCGTGTTCGGCTCGCCCTACGGGTTCCTGCACACCCCCGACGGCGCGTTCGTCGGCGGCGAGCCCAACGGCGCGTCCACGTGGTTCCCGGTCAACGACCACCCGAGCGACAAGGCCACCTACGACTACAAGATCGCGGTGCCCAAGGGCCTGCGGGCGGTCGCCAACGGCCTGCTCACCGGTACCGAGAACACGGTCGCCTCCTTCAGCCGCCGCAGGTCGGCGGCGCAGGCCAGCGTGTTCAAGTGGCGCGAGGACAGCCCCATGGCGAGCTACCTCACCACGATCGACATCGGCAAGTGGGAGATCAGGGAGGGCCGGACGCCCGGCGGCCTGCGCAACTACACCGCCGTCGACCCGGCGCTGATCGCCGCGCAGCCGGACGCGGTGAACTTCTTCTACAGCACCACCAGCGAGGCCACCGACCTGTGGGCCAAGACCTTCGGCCCCTACCCGTTCAGCACCACCGGCGCGATCGGCGACGACGCGCGCTTCAACGGCCAGCCGCTCGGGTTCTCGCTGGAGACGCAGGGCAAGCCGGTGTACTCGGCCGTCCGCAACACCGGGACGATCGCGCACGAGCTGGCGCACCAGTGGTTCGGTGACAGCGTGTCGCCGCAGCGCTGGCAGGACGTCTGGCTGAACGAGAGCTTCGCGTCGTGGTCGGGCTGGTACTGGGCCGAGAAGCACGGCGGCGCCACCGTCCACGACGCGGCGCGCGCGACCTACAACTCGCGCCCGTTCCCGGACGCGCCGGGCAACCCGTTCTGGTCGGTCGTGACCGCGAACCCGCAGCGCGACACCATGTTCAACGCCCGCGTCTACAGCGGCGGCGCCATGGCGCTCCAGTTCCTCCGCGAGAGGATCGGGGACGACAAGTTCTTCACGCTGCTGCGGACGTGGGTCGCCCAGCACCGGCACGGCAACGCCACCACCGAGCAGTTCACCGCCCTGGCCCAGAAGGTGTCCGGCCAGGACCTCACGCAGTTCTTCAAGGAGTGGATCTACTCCCCGACCAAGCCCGAGCTGCCGAAGGGCTGACCGGAGGGCAAGCACGGACCGAGCACGGACCTGGCACGGACCGACCTGGAGCCGGGCACGCTCCGGTCACGAGCCGCTGACGCGGAGGTGACCGGCTCCGGACGGTCTGTGTGAAATTACGTGGATCCGGGCGGTCATCCGCCCTAGGGTCTCGGCAAGTGGGCGTCCTTCCGTGGGTGTGGTGGTACGGGTTCCGTCGTCACACCGCCTATGCGGTCGGCTCGCTTGCCGAGGCCCTGACCAACACCGGGTTCGGGTTCATGAGGGCCTATGTCTTGATAGCCCTCTGGCACGAGCGTCCCGTCCTCGGCGGCTACGACGTGGACGACGCCGTGACGTTCTGCTTCCTGACCCAGGCGCTGATCGGGCCGCTCCAGGTCTTCGGCGGGATGGACCTCGCGCAGCGCATCCGCACCGGCGACGTCGCGATCGACCTGCACCGCCCGGTCGGGCTCCAGGGCTGGTGGCTGGCCGACGACCTCGGCCGCGCGACCGGGTCGCTGGTGCTGCGCGGCGGCCCGCCGCTGGTGGCCGGGGCGCTGGTGTTCCCGCTGCGCTGGCCGGGCCCGGCGGGGCTCGTGGCGTTCGCCGCGTCCCTGCTGCTCGGCGCGCTGGTGGGGTTCGGGATGCGCTACCTGGTGGCGCTCGCGATGTTCTGGCTGCACGACGACCGGGGCCTGAACGCGGTCACGCTGGTGATGTCGCTGTTCTTCTCCGGGATGACCCTGCCGCTCGTCGTGTTCCCCGGGCGGCTCGGCGACGTCGCGCACGCGCTGCCGTGGGCGGCGCAGCTCCAGGTGCCCGCCGACGTCTTCCTCGGCCGCCACACCGGGGCGGACCTCCTGGGCGCGCTGGCCTTCCAGGCGGCGTGGGCGGCCGCCCTGCTCGGCGCGGGGGCGCTGGTGACCCGGGCGGCGCGGCGCAAGCTGGTGATCCACGGTGGCTGAGGCGGCCGCGATGTCCGCGGTGTCCGAGGTTTCTGCGGTGCCCGAGGTATTCGCGGTGTCCGGGGTGATCCGCGGTGGCTGAGACGGGCCGGGCGGCGGCGCGTCCGCTGACGACCTACGTGCTGCTGGCGTGGACGTGGGTCCGCGCGGCGGCGCAGTACCCGGTGTCGATGGTGCTGCTCGCCCTCGCGACCGCCGTCGTGAGCGGCCTGGACGTGGCGGCGATCGGGCTGCTGTTCAGCCGCGCGCCGCGCATCGCCGGGTTCGGCGCGTCCGAGGTCCTGTTCCTGTACGGGACGAGCGCGATGTCGTTCGCGATCTCCGACATCCTGCTCGGCACCACCGAGCGGCTCGGCCACCACGTCCGGGAGGGGACGCTCGACGCCATGCTCGTGCGCCCGGTGAGTCCCCTGATCCAGGTCGCGACGGAGGAGTTCTCACCGCGCCGCGTCGGCAAGCTCCTCCCGGCGGGGACGGTCCTCACGTTCGCGCTGGCGAGCGTGGACGCGCCGTGGACGCCCGGCCGGGTGGCGCTCGTCCCGCTGATGGTGCTGTGCGGGACGCTGATCTTCTCGGGGCTGTGGGTGCTGGGCGGCGCGGTGCAGTTCGTGCTGATCGAGAGCCACGGCGCCACCAAGTCGCTCACCTACGGGGGCGGGTACCTGACCCAGTACCCGATGACCGTGTTCGCCCGCGACTTCGTCCGCGGCGTGACGTTCGTCGTGCCGCTGGCGTTCGTCAACTGGCAGCCCGCGCTGTACGTGCTGGACCGCCCCGACCCGCTCGGGCTGCCGGAGGCGGCGCGGTTCGCGTCCCCGGCGGTCGCCGCCGCCGTGTGCGCGGCGGCGGCGTTCGCGTGGCGGGCCGGGCTGCGGCACTACCGATCGACAGGGAGCTGAGGCCGGTGCCGATGATCGAGGCCGAGGACGTCGTCAAGTCGTTCACCGTCCGGACCAGGACCGGAGGCCTGCGGCGGCGGGGCAGGAGGACGCTCCGCGCGGTGGACGGGGTGTCGTTCGCCGTCGAGCCCGGCGAGTTCGTCGGCTACCTCGGCCCGAACGGCGCGGGCAAGTCCACGACGATCAAGATGCTGACCGGCATCCTCACCGCGTCGTCGGGGACGCTGCGGGTGTGCGGGCTCGACCCGTCGCGGCGGCGCACCGCGCTCGCGCGCCGGCTCGGCGTCGTGTTCGGGCAGCGCACGACGCTGTGGTGGGACCTGCCGCTGCGCGACAGCCTCACGCTCGTCCGGCGGCTGTACCGGGTGGAGCCCGCCGCGCACCGGGCCCGGTTCGCCGAGCTGTCCGAGCTGCTGGAGCTGGACCCGTTCCTGGACACGCCGGTGCGGCAGCTCAGCCTCGGGCAGCGGATGCGCGGCGACCTCGCCGCCGCGCTGCTGCACGACCCGGAGCTGCTCGTCCTGGACGAGCCCACGATCGGACTGGACGTCGTCAGCAAGGCGACCGTCCGCGACTTCCTGGAACGTATCAACGCCGAGCGCGGCACCACGATCCTGCTGACCACGCACGACCTCGGCGACATCGAGCGGCTCTGCCGCCGGGTGCTGATCATCGACCACGGGCGGCTGGCCTACGACGGCGGGCTGGACGAGCTGCGCCGGACCGTCGACGCCGACCGGGTGCTGGTGGCCGAGCTGGCCCGGCCGGGGCCGCCGATCGTCCTGGACGACCCGGAGTTCGGGCGGATCGAGGCCGAGCGGGTGCAGGGGCCGCGGCAGTGGCTGCGGCTCCCGCGCGCCGCGAACGCGGCGGTGGTGGTCGCGGCGCTGGCGCGGCTGTACGAGGTCCGCGATATCGCGCTGCGGGAGGCGGGGATCGAGGACGTCCTCGCCGGGCTCTACCGGGGCGACCACGCCTACACGTGCCCGGCCGACCTCCCGTGGGGGGAGGGCCCCCCGGACGGTCCCCCGGAGCGGCCGGATCACCGCTCGATGGTCGAGTAGTACTCGGACTCGAAGGCCTCCTCGTCGCCGTGGGCCGAGCCCCAGCGGCGCGGCGCCCAGGTGGGCATCAGCAGCGCGAAGCCCATCATCCCGTAGACGCCCGAGCCGAGCAGCATGCGCAGGCCGAAGTCCATGTCGCCGGAGGGCGGCACCTTGCCCGGCAGGTCGAGCACGCTCCCGGGGTCCACCAGGAAGTAGGCGGACACCCCGAGCAGGGCCACCGCCGGGACGAGCGAGACCAGCGGCGACGCCCACCGCGCGACGATGACCACGCCCGTCACCAGGCCCACGGCGGCGAGCAGGGCGAACGCCCCGTAGATGCGGGTGCGGTCGGTGATCTCCTGGCCCGTCCCGTCGAAGGACCGGCCCGCCTGCGCGTAGCCCCAGGCCGCGCCGTAGACCAGCGCGGGGGTCAGCAGGACGCCGAGGACGAAGCCGAACGCGTGGCGCACCGCGCATCACATCCCTCTGGACGTGCCCGCGCCGGGCGGGCGTGGCTCGCGTACCGGACCATCAGAACACGCGGAAACGGGCCATGGCAGTGATTCCGGACTTGTCGCATCACGGAGTGATTCAGGGGTACGCCCGGCGAGGACGGCCCGGCCCAGGCCAGAGCCGCACCGCCGCGGCCGGACCGCCGCGGCCGTTCGACGGTGTCCGCTTCACCACGGCCGTAAACTCCCGTGCCGCACCGGGCGTCGAACTAACCAAGATCAAAAATTCGGCGGCGCGCCTGTGAACGCCCGGAGACGTTTCGGCGGATACAAAGGCGAGGGCGGCACACACGCGCACACGGGGGACCAGTGATCGACTTGACCGAGCGGGCCATCCGCGGATCCGAGGGCGGCCGCGCGCGTGCGGCCCGGACGGCGACGGGGCTCCTCGACGGCGTCACCGACGGCGCCGTCGTGCTGTTCGCCGCGTGGACGGTCCTGTACCACCTCGGCCTGCTCCTCGACCCGCCGACCACGGCGCTGCTGGTCGCGTGGCTGGTGGCGGCGGCCGTGCTCGGCGTCCTGTACGCGCGGCGCTCGGGATGGTGGGCGGTCGGGCCGCTCTGGCACGACCCAGAGGCGCCGGTCTGGCGCGACCGTCCCGGACCCGTGCGGCAGGCGCTCCCGGCCGTCGCGGTGGGCGCGGGCCTGGTCGCGGGGGTGTGCGCAGGGCTGCACCCGTCCGGGGTGCCGTGGTGGTGCGCGTGGGCGCCCGGACTGGTCAGCGCGGCAGCGACGGCCGCGTGGCTGCTGCGCCGCCCCGGCCCGCGCGAGCCCGACCCCGCGCCGGAGCCCCGTCCGGACGCACCCGAGTCCCGACCGGACGACACGGACCTGCGCTGGGGGACGCCGCTCGCGCTCCTCACCGGCGCCGGGTTCGCCGTCGCGTCGCTGTTCATCGTCAACACCGACGGCGACGACGCCTACTTCGTGTCCCGCTCGGTGGCGACGGCGGCGACCGGCCGCATCCCGCTCAAGGACGTCATCTTCTCCGCCGGGGCGACGAACGAGATCGCCGGCGAGCCGCCGGTGGCGTCGTTCGAGGTGCTGGTCGGGGCGCTGGCGCGGGTGCTGCACGTCCCCGCGTCCTCGCTGCTGTGGTACGGCGTGCTGCCGCTGGTCACCTTCCTCGCGATCTGGTCGCTGTGGCGGCTCGTCCGGGCCTGGGCGCCGCGCCACGCCGTGCTCTGCTTCGCGGTCGCGGCCGTCTACCTGCTCTGGGCGGGCGAGTCGCGGGCTTCGCTCGGCGCCTTCCACCTGCTGCGGATGTGGCAGGGCAAGGCCGTCATGGTGTCGGCGCTGATCCCGCTGCTGTACGTCTACCTCACCCGGTGGGCCGAGCGGCGGCGGCGCGGCGACCTCGCGCTGCTCGCCGCCGCCGGGATCGCGGCGGTCGGGCTGACCTCGTCCTCGGCGTTCGTGGTCCCGCTGGCGGTCGGCGCCGCCGTGCTGCCGCTGCTCGCCGCCGGGCGGGTCCGTACCGCGCTGGCGGCGTGCGTCGCGGCGGCGTACCCGATCGCGTCCGGGCTCGGGGTGGTGCTGCTGCACGGCAAGACGGTCGTGGAGGGCGCCGTCCACGACGGCCCGGTCAGCTACCAGTGGGTCCTGCTCCAGGGGACGCTCGGCGTCCTCGGCGGCTGCGCGCTGTGGCTGTCCCCGTGGACGGCCCGGCGCGGCGTGCCCGCGCTCGTCGGCCTGGGCGTCGCGGCGGTGCTGACGCTGCTCGTCCTGCCCGGGATTCTGACGGCCGCCGCACGGGCCACGGACGCGGGGCAGGTGCTGTGGCGCACGATGTGGATCGTCCCCGCGCCCGCCCTGGTCGGCCTGCTCGCCGCCGTGCCGGTCCCGGACGCCCTCCGGTCCCGCGCGGCCGCCGTCGCCGCCGCCGTGACGCCCGCCGTGGCGCTCGCCGTCGCGCTGGTCGTGGGCGGCACGCCGGTGTGGTCGGAGGCGAGCGGCTCGACCGTCGAGGGGCGGCCCTCGTGGAAGCTGCCCGCCGAGCAGGTCGGGACGGCGCGCGAGGTGGTCCGCGCCGCCAAACCCGGCACCGTCGTGCTGATGCCCGTGACCTACATGCGGGCGGTACCGATGCTGACCGCGCGCGTGCACGCAGCGAACCCCAACCCGCACTACCTGTCGATGATCCCCGCGCCCGCGCACTACATCGCCGACCGGCAGATGCTGAGCGTCGCGGTGCGCTCCCCCTACAGCCGGAAGCCGACAGCGGAGGAGATGCGCGCGGCGCTCCGCCGCGTGGGGGTCAGTGTCGCCTGCGTGACGCCCCGGGACCGGCGCGCGCTCCGGCTGCTCGACCAGGCCGGATACGGCGACCGGCGGCGCATCGGCGACCTCGTCTGCTCCTTCCGGCCGGGGGGCTGACCGTTTCGACCGCGTCTGTCGGGGCATCGGGTGTTGCGTCTGACCCGACGGATGTTGGAGGAACAATGTCGACCGTCCTCATGGTCGTCATCGTCGTCGTCGCCGTCCTCGTCATCGCCGCCGCCGCGTACCTCGCCTGGACGTGGTCGCGCACCCGGCGGCTCAGGCGGCGTTTCGGCCCCGAATACGACCGGGCAGTGGAGGCCCACGGCGGCCGCGCGGCCGCCGAGCGGGAGCTGATGTCCCGCGAACGGGCCCACCAGGACCTGGAACTGCACGACCTGGCCCCCGAGCGGCGCGAGCAGTACAAGCACCAGTGGATCCGTGTACAGGAGCGCTTCGTCGACGCCCCGCAGGAGGCCGTCGAGCAGGCGGACCGCCTCGTCACCGTGGTACTGGGCGAGCGCGGCTATCCCACCCGCGGCTTCGACGAGCAGGCCGCCCACCTCTCGGTGGACCACGCCCGCACCCTGGACCACTACCGGCGCGGGCGCGAGATCAGCGTGCGCGCCCAGGGCAGGGACGCCACCACCGAGGACCTGCGGCAGGCCATGGTGCACTACCGCGCGCTCTTCGACGACCTGCTCGACGTCCCGGCGGACCACGGCGTCGCCGAGACCCCGAGGAGCTGACCGCGATGACGCACGAGATCCCCACGGAACCGAGAGCGACAGCGGACGGGCGCGCCCCCCGGGCGACCGGGCCGGTCACTCCGCCCGTCGCCGGTGACGCCCACGTCGCCGGTCCCCCGCCGCCGCGCGCCGCGGCCGACGCGGAGTCCGACCGGGACACCGCGCCCGACCTCCTCGCCCCGAAGTCCGCCCCCGGGAGCCAACCCGCAGGCCAGCCCGGGGGCCAACCTGCGGGCCAAACCGGGGGCCCGCGCGGGCGGCTGCTCGACTCCGCGGAAGCGGGCCGGTTCAAGGAGCGCTGGCACCGAGTCCAGGCCAGGTTCGTGGACGATCCGGCCGAGGCCGTCCGCGAGGCCGACGCCCTCGCGGAGGAGATCACCGACGCCCTGGTGCGCTCCCTCGCCGAGCACCGCCGGAAGCTGTCGGAGCCGCTCGGGTCCGGCAAGGACGGGACGTCCGACACCGAGCGCCTCCGCCTGGCCCTCCGCTCCTACCGGAGCCTTTTGGACCACGTCCTCGAAACATGATCGCCGCGACGGGGGCGCTCCGGCTGCGGCCGGGGCGCCCCCGTCGCGGGTTCAGCCGTTGAGGAAGCGGTAGACGGCCTCGCGCCCCCGCGTCCCGCGTTCGCGGTTCTGGATGGAGTGGGCCGCGCCCTTCACGACGACCAGCTCTCCGCGCGGCGCGTGGCGCAGCTCCTCCCGAGCCCATTCGAGCGGGGTGGACAGGTCCCGGTCGCCGTTCAGCAGCAGCACCGGGACGGGCGGCAGCGTGAGCCGCCTCGGCTCGGCGGTATGCCGCGACGGGGGCCAGTGCACGCAGTCCTGGACGAAGCCGTTGCCGACGGCGTCGGCGGCCGTGAACGGCCAGGTCGCACGGGCGGGAAGGTGGCGGCGCGTCCGGTCGAGGCTCGCCTGGCGCCCCGCGAGCGGCGCCTCGGAGGTGCCCCACGGGAAGTGCCCGTCACCGCAGATCGTCGCGACGTGCAGGCCCGCGCTGTAGCCGGCGGGGTCGTCGCCGCCGGAGTCGAGCAGCTTCAGCAGCCGGTCGAGCCGCGCCGGGTCCCCGTGCCGCGCCTCGTGGAACGCCGACACCACGTCGCCCGACCCGGCGGGGAATCCGGCCGGGCTCGGGTCGCGGTAGGTGGGGTCGGAGAACTCGTAGCCGACGAGCATGTCCCAGATGCGGACGTGGTCGGCGCGGTGCCGGGCGAGCCAGGCCAGGTCCTCGGCCGGGTCGAACCCGCAGGCGGGCGCCGTCCGACACGCGTCCCGCAGGACCCGCGCGGTCGCCCGCATGCCGGTGAGGTAGAGCATGTCGTCGCGCTGCGGGTCCACGTGCGGGAGCACCGAGTCCAGGACGAGCCTGCGCACGTTGCGCGGATGGAAGGCGGCGTAGCTCGCGGCGGTCATCGTGCCGTAGGAGACGCCGTCCAGCGTCATCGTCCGCACGCCGAGCGCGCGGCGCAGCAGGTCGAGGTCGCCGACGGTCTGCTCGGTCGTGAAGTAGTGCCGCCGGTCGCCGAGGATGCCCGCGCACTCGGTGACCGCGCCGGGGCTCGGGGCCTCGATGTCGGTGCCGCCCACCTCGGCCTGGAGGCGGGGGCAGTCGATCGCGCCGAACTCTCCGGTGCCGCGCTGGTCGATCGTGACGAAGCGGTAGTTCTTGGCGAGCTCGGGCATCCGCTGCTGGGATATCCGGGAGATGAACGGGACGCCGGGCTGCCCGGGCCCGCCGGTCAGGAACAGCAGCACGCCCCGGGGCGCGGAGACGTTGCCGCCGGTCGCGACCTGCAACTTCAGCGTGCCCTGGGACGGGGCGCGGTGGTCGAGCGGCACGGTGAGCGTCGAGCAGGTGAAGCCGGGCTGATTCGGGCAGGGGCGGGGGTCGGTGAGCGCGGGCCGGGGCGTCGCCGTCGAGGTGGACGGGGCCGCGGACGGGGGCGCGGGGGGTGTCGCGGCCGCCGTCGCCCCTCCGGATGCGGAGAGGGCGAGGGCCAGGGCGAGCACTGGGATGGGACGTGATCGCATGGGGAGATCATCGCCCCGGTGGGCCCGGGAACCACGTTTCTCGCCGGAAACGGCCATTCCACCCGCCGAGCGGTCCTGTTCTGGCGTTTTCGCGCAGGTGGTAGTACTGGAGGGATGAGCGACAGGCCGGTCGAGATCACCGACCAGGGTGGCTGGTGGCGGGCCCGGAGCCGCCCGCATCCCGCGCTGCGCCCGTTCCTGCCCTCCTACGTCGGCTACTGGGAGCGGGACGTCCGGCCTAGCCGGATGCGCACGCTCCCGACCCGCACCGCCGTCGTGATCCTGAACCTCGGCCCGCCGCTGTTCCTGGAGGTCCCCGACCCGCAGGTCCGGGGCCGCGTCTACGGGTCGTTCGTCGCGGGCATGCACGACGGGCACGGCGGCTACGTCCACCCCGGCGGCCAGCGCGGCATCCAGCTCGACCTCACCCCGCTCGGCGCCTACACGCTGTTCGGCGTCCCGATGGCGCGCGTCACCAACACCGCCGTGGAGCTGCCCGACCTGCTCGGGCCGGGCGCCGCCCGCCTCGTCGAGCGGCTCGGCGCCGCGGCGGGCTGGGCCGACCGCTTCGACCTGCTCGACGGGTTCCTGCTGGGCCGACTGGACGCCGGGCCCGCGCCCGACCCGGAGGTGGCCCGCGCCTGGGACCTGCTCGCCCGCAGCCGGGGGCGCGCGCCCGTCGCCCGCCTCGCCGACGACGTCGGCTGGAGCCGCAAGCACCTCACCCACCGGTTCCGGGAGCAGGCGGGGCTGCCGCCCAAGGTGATGGGACGCGTCCTGCGGTTCCAGAGCGCGGTCGAGATGATGCGCACCGGCGACGCGGGCCTCGCCGACATCGCCTTCGCCTGCGGCTACTACGACCAGGCCCACCTCAACCGCGAGGTGCGCGCGCTGGCGGGCTGCTCCCCCACCGACCTGCTCGCCGGGCAGTTCGAGCCGCAGCTCACCACGACCGTCCCCGAGGCGCTCTGACCGCCCGCCGGGTCAGCCCTGGCTCACGCCGCCGCCGAGGTTCATCACGATCACGCCCAGCACGACGATCACCGCGCCGGCGACCGTCAGCGGCCGCACCGGCTCGTCGAACAGCAGCACGCCGCCGGCGAAGGCGCCGATCGTGCCGAGCGCGGACCAGATCGCGTACACCGGGCCGACGTTCAGCGAGGTCAGCGCCTTGGCCATGAACACGAACGAGATCAGGTACCCGGCCACGACGATCGCCGCGGGGCCGAGCCGGGTGAAGCCCTCCGAGCCGCGCATCGCCAGCGTCGCGGTGACCTCGAAGGCGATGGCGAGCGCGAGCAGGACGTAGGGCATCGGCGATCTCCTCTCCCCGGCCGATCCTCCCATGGCCACGTCCTCCCCCGCCGGGCTACGGCCGCCCCTGCCCGGACCCGGCCATGCCCGCTCAGCCGCCGGACAGCCAGTGGCGCAGCGCCCACCACCAGTTCGCAGCGCGCGTCACCGCCGCGCCCGCCGAGGGGTCGAGCAGCGGGCGGCCGGTCAGCTCCTGGAGGCGGCGCACCCGGTACTTGACCGTGTTCTCGTGGACGTGCAGCGCGGCGGCCGCCGGCGCGACCCGTCCGCCGTGGTCGAGGTAGGCCAGCGCGGTCGCGGCCAGCGCGCGGTGGAACGGGTCGCGCGGGTCGAGGCCGCCGAGGAGCGTGTCCGCCAGCAGCCGTCCGAGCGCGGGCTCGGCGCCGGTGACGGTCGGCAGAGCGAGATCGGCGAGGTGCCGCGTCCCGCGCAGCCCGGCGGCCGCCCCGGCGCGCAGGGCCCGGCGGCCGAGCTCGTACACCGGCGCGACGTCGCCGGGCGGCACCGGCGGCGCGGCCACCAGCAGCGGGCCGTCCTCGGACGGGACGGGCGGCCGGGCCACGAGAGCGGCGAACCGGCCGTCGACCAGCCCGCACAGCCCGGGGCCCGCCGCGGTGAGGCGCGCCTCCAGCCGCGCCGCGACCGCCGGGTCGCTGACGTCGGAGACGACGCAGTGGTAGGCGCCGGACGGGTCGAGCGGCGCGGGCGCGGAGGCGGCCTCCCCGTGCAGGAGCCGCCGGAGCGTCTGGACGTGGGCCTCGCGGGCCGTCCGGGCCGTCTCCAGCTCGGCGACCCGGTGCGCGTGCACCATCCGGTGGACGAGCGCGGTGGTGATCTCGTCGACGCGGGTGACGCCGTCCAGCAGCAGGTGCTCCGGCACGCCGAGGCGCCGCCCGTCCGCGACGAGCGTCCGGACGAGATGGGCGCGGCCCGCCTGGAAACCGTCCAGGAACGCCGTGACCGGCACGCCCTGCCGCGCCCGGTCCGCGCCGAGCCGCTCGGCCGCCGCCAGGACGTCCTCGCCGGGGCCGCCGGTCTCCAGCGCCGCGACCACGCCCCGCACGAGCGCGCGGGCGTGCCGCCGGGTCTCCTCCTCCGGCAGCGCCGCCACCAGCTCCGACCTGCCCCGCGCCGCGCGGACCGTGGCGTCCAGCACCTCCGGGTCGGCGCCGTGCTCGATCAGCAACCGCAGGAACCGGTCGCCCTCCACGGGCTCCATGCCCCCCATTCTGGGCCCTCGTTGTCCGTTCCGGACAACCGGGCGGGCGGTGGTTGGGCCGCCGCCCCCTAGCGTGC
Source organism: Actinomadura terrae (assembly GCF_022751215.1). GTDB lineage: Bacteria > Actinomycetota > Actinomycetes > Streptosporangiales > Streptosporangiaceae > Spirillospora > Spirillospora terrae. The sequence continues at coordinate 336,999 of NZ_JAICDG010000006.1, forward strand.
GGTCCGCCCGGCGGTGTTCGCTGGAGGAACCGGCGGTGTGCGCTGGGGAAGACGAGCCGAGGAGACCGCCGATGCCCGACGAGGAGCAGCTGTTCGACAAGCTCGCCACCGACCTGATCTTCCGGCTGCCGCCGACCTTCGACGACGTCGCCGACGAGCGGCGGCACCGCAAGGAGCGCCTCGCCGCCGCGCTGCGGATCTTCGGCAAGTTCGGCTTCGAGGAGGGCGTCGCCGGGCACATCACCGCCCGCGACCCCGAGCGCGCCGACCATTTCTGGGTCAACCCGTTCGGGATGTCCTTCAAGCACGTCCGGGTCAGCGACCTGATCCTGGTGAACCACGAGGGGAAGGTCGTCGAGGGGCGCTACCACGTCAACGAGGCGGCGTTCGCGATCCACTCGCAGATCCACCAGGCGCGGCCGGGGGTCGTGGCGGCGGCGCACAGCCACTCCACGCACGGCCGCGCGCTGTCGGCGCTCGGCCGGACGCTGGAGCCGATCACCCAGGACGTCTGCGCGTTCTACCAGGACCACGGGCTGTTCGACGACTACACCGGCGTCGTCACCGACGTGGAGGAGGGCAAGCGCATCGCCGCCGCCCTCGGCGACCACAAGGCCGTGATCCTGCGCAACCACGGGCTGCTGACCGTCGGCGACACCGTCGACGCCGCCGCCTGGTGGTTCATCACCATGGAGCGCTCGTGCCAGGTGCAGCTGCTCGCCCAGGCCGCCGGACGGGTCGTCCCGATCGAGCACGACGACGCCGTCCGCACCCACGAGCAGATCGGCAACGACCTGGTCGGCTGGATCAACTACCAGCCGCTGCACGACCAGATCGTCCGGGAGCAGCCCGACCTCCTGGACTGACCCTCACTCGGGCGGCGACGCGTCAGGACGCGGGTCGTCGTGCGGGTGGGGGCGCGCGTTGTCGTGCGGGTCGGGGTGCGCGTCGGGGCGCGGGTCGTGGTGCGCCAGCAGGACGCGGACGATGCGCTCCAGCGCCGCCCTGTCCTGCGGGGCGAGCGGCGCGAGGAGCGCGGCGTCGAGTTCCGCCGCGCGTGCGGTGACCGCGTCGAGCTCGGCGCGTCCGGCGGCCGTCAACCCCACCGCGTACCGGCGGCGGTCGGCCGGGTCGCGGTCGCGCCGGACGAGCCCGGCCCCCTCCAGCCGCTTGGCGACCTCCACCAGGTCGCTCGGATCGACGCGCAGCCGGGCTCCGAGGTCGCGCTGCGAGACGGGGCCGGAGTCGTCCAGCGCGGCCAGAACGGCGAAGTGCCACAGGCCGAGGTCGTGCTCGGCCATCATCAGGCGCATCCGCTCCCGTCCGAGGCGGGCGACCCGCGCCAGCACGTACGTGGTGATTTCCAGCAGGCGCGGGGGCAGGCCTCCGGCGTCGTCAGCATCCATGGGGCTATCGTAGGGGAGCGCCAATCATTGGTGCACTCCCATGAATAGGAGAACGCGATGGACGCCCTCTACCCCCGCCTGCTGGTCGACGACTTCGACCGGTGCGCCCGCTTCTATGCCGCCGCGCTGGAGGAACTGCTCGGCATCCAGCCGGTCAAGCTGCTGCCCGAGTTCGAGTACGCCAACTGGGACCTCAAGGACGAGTGCCTGCTGGTCCTCATGGGCCGCGCCCGCATGGCCGAGGCCGTCGGGACCGCCCACCTCCCCGCCCCCGCCGGGCTGGACCGCTCCATGCTCGTGTTCCGCGTGGACGACGTCGACGCCGCCGCCACGGCCCTCCGCGACCTCGGCGCCGAGCCCGTCACGGCCCCGCAGGACCGTCCCGACTGGGGACCCGGCCTGCGCACCGCCCACCTGCGCGACCCCGACGGCAACCTGCTGGAACTCCAGTCCTACTGACCGCCCTGACCGCCCTGACCGCCGGGCCGGGCTGATCGGGCCGCCCCGACCGCTGGCCGGGCCCGCCGGGCGCCCTGACCGTGCTGACCGCTCTGGACGTCGCCGGGCCGTCGCCGGGGCGCCTACTGGTCGGGGAGGTCGGGCTCGGTGAACGGCAGCAGCACCTGGAAGCGGGTGTCGCCCGGCAGCGACTCGACCCGGATGTCGCCGCCGTGCCGGTCGGCGACGATCCGCCAGGAGATGTCGAGGCCGAGGCCCGTCCCCTGCCCGACCGGCTTGGTGGTGAAGAACGGCGTGAAGATCCGGGTGAGGTTCTCCTCCGGGATGCCGACGCCGGTGTCGCCGATCTCGACCAGCGCGTGGTCGTTCTCGCGCACCGTCCGGACGGTGAGGGTGCCCTCGCCGCCCATCGCGTACAGCGCGTTGACGATCAGGTTGGTCCACACCTGGTTCAGCTCCGCCGCGTAGACCGGCACCGGCGGCAGGTCCGCGTCGTAGTCGGTCTTCACGGTCACGTCCGGGCCGATCTTGCGCCGGAGCATGGTGAGCGTGCTGTCGATCAGCTCGCGCAGGTCGGCCCGCTGGTAGGCGGCGCGGTCGAGCTGGGAGTACTGGCGCGCCGAGTCCAGGAGCGCGGTGATCCGCCCCGTCGCCTCGGAGATCTCCGCCTGGAGCTGGGCGACCTCCAGCACCTCGGCCAGCCACCGCACCGCCGCCGGCAGGTGCTCGCCCGCCGCCTCGGCGACCTGCCCGGCCTGCTCGACGCCGACCCCGGCGGCGACCAGGCCGGGCGCGAGCTCCCACGCGTCCGGGACGCCGTGCTCCTCCAGCCAGTCGCCCAGTTCGTCCTCGGCGTCGCTGACCTCCAGCGGGCTCCGCCGCCCGGACGGCGCCGCGGGCAGCACCGGGCGCAGCGACACCAGCGCGCTCAGATGCGTGCAGTCGACGCCGCGCGCCGCGAGGTCGGCCAGGCTCATCTGGGCGCCGAGCAACCGGTCGCCGAGCTCCGCGCTGGCCCGCGCGGCGGCCGCCGCCGGGTTGTTCAGCTCGTGGGTCAGCCCCGCGGTGATCGTGCCGAGCGCGGCCAGCCGCTCGCGCTGGTCCACGGTGCGGCGCAGGTTGCTCATCCCGAAGAAGATCCCGGCGAGCAGGTGCGTGGCCATCGGGAACCACTTGCGGACCGCCTTGCCGAACTTGCGCGCGGGCAGCACGAAGATCCGGGTCGGCCGCGTCGCCCGCAGCGTGTGCTGGTACTTCTGCTCGATCTGGTCGTCCAGGTACGCCTGGACGGCGCCCCCGTAGGTGCCCGCGCGCGACGTCCGGTTGATCTCGACGATGTGCCCCCGGACGTTCTGGGTCATCACCATCTCGCCGTCCAGCAGCACGTACAGGAACTCGGCGGGCTCGCCCTGCGCGCAGATCACGCCGTCCGCCGGGAGCTCCTCGACCGTCCCGCACACCGAGAGCCAGGCCAGCTTCTCCTCGTCGAGGTCCTCGAAGAGGAACAGCCCGCGCAACTCCTCCGGTGTCGCCGTCCCCACGCGCCCGCCCTCCGCTTCGCTCATGCCTGCTCCAGATAACGGTGGACGAGGGCGACGGCCATCGCGCCGTCGCCGACGGCGGAGGCGACGCGCTTCATCGACTCCGAGCGGACGTCCCCCGCGGCGAACACGCCGGGGACGCTGGTCTCCAAGTGGTAGGGCTGGCGGGCGAGCGGCCAGCGGGCCGGGCGGCGGCCCCCCGCCACCAGGTCGGGGCCCGTCAGCACGTAGCCGCGCTGGTCGCGCTCCACGTAGCCGTCCAGCCAGCCGGTGCCGGGTTCGGCGCCGATGAACACGAACAGCCAGTGCGCGTCGATCGTCCGCAGCCCGTCCGGCCACTGGAGGGTGAGCCGCTCCAGCCGGTCGGCGCCCTCCACGCCGCAGACGGTCTTGCCGGCGTGCACCTCGATATTGGGCGTGGCGGCGATCTGCTCGACCAGGTAGTGCGACATCGACCTCTCCAGGCCGTCCGCCCGGACGATGATGTGCACCCGCTTGGCGTACTTGGCCAGGTGCACCGCGGCCTGCCCGGCGGAGTTGGCGCCGCCGACGATCGCGACCTCCTCGTCCGCGCAGGACGGCGCCTCGGTGAGCGCGGCGCCGTAGTAGACGCCGCGTCCGACGAAGTCGTCCACGCCCGGCGCGGACAGCCGCCGGTACGACACGCCGGTCGCGAGGATGACGGCGTGCGCGGCGATCTCCGTGCCGTCCGACAGCCGGGCGACGCGGGCGGTGCCGCGCGACTCCAGCGCGGCCACCTCGCCCGCCTGGAGCAGCTCGGCCCCGAACCGGTCGGCCTGCCGCCGGGCCCGGTCGGCGAGCTGCGCGCCCGACACGCCGTCGGGGAAGCCGAGGTAGTTCTCGATGCGGGAGCTCTGCCCCGCCTGCCCGCCGAGCGCGCGCCGCTCGACGACCACGGTCTTCAGCCCCTCGGACGCCCCGTACACCGCCGCGCCCAGCCCGGACGGCCCTCCCCCGACGACGATCAGGTCGTAGAACCCGGTGGACGGCGTGGTCGGCAGCCCGATCGCCGCCGCCAGCTCCGCGTCCGAGGGCGCGGCCAGCACGGCGCCGTCCGACGTCACGACCAGCGGCAGCTCCGGCTCCCCGGCCGCTGCGACCAGCTCCGCGCCCTCCGGGTCGCCGTCCAGCAACCAGGTGTAGGGCACCTGGTGCCGCGCGAGGAAGTCGCGGACCTCGTAGGAGCGGGCGGACCAGCGGTGCCCGACCACCCGCAGCTCGCCGGGCAGCCGCCGGTCGGCGCGCTCCCAGGCGTCGAGCTGCGCGTCGATCACCGGGTAGAACTTCTCCTCCGGCGGGTTCCACGGCTTGAGCAGGTAGTGGTCGAGGTCCACCACGTTGATCGCGCGGATCGCGGCGTCGGTGTCGGCGTAGGCGGTCAGCAGGACGCGGCGGGCGAACGGGAACAGGTCCATGGCCCGCTCCAGGAACTCCACGCCGGTCATCTCCGGCATCCGGTGGTCGGCGAGCAGCATGGCGGTGTCGTCGCCGCGCAGCCGCAGCTCGCCCAGCGCGTCCAGGGCCTGCGGACCGGACTCCGCGCGGACGATCCGGTACGAACCGGCATACCTGCGGCGCAGGTCCCTGGCGACGGCCCGGGACACGCCGGGATCATCGTCGACCGTCAGCAGGACAGGTTTGGACACCGCGTCTCCCTCGATCCGTACATCCCCGCCCAAAGCCTACGTCGATCCAGGTGGTCCGCACCCCGCCGCCCCCGCGCCGGACCGCGATCGGTCATGATGCGGGAATGGACCTGCGTGTTGCGCTGATCGGCTACGGCACCGGCGGCTCGGTGTTCCACGCCCCGCTGATCTCCTCGGTGCCGGGCATGCGGCTGGCCGCGGTGGTCACGGCGAACCCGGAGCGGCAGCGGGCCGTCCGGGACCGCTACCCCGGCGCCAAGGTCCTCGCGGGCGCCGACCGGCTGTGGGAGGTCTCCGGCGCCTACGACCTGGTCGTGGTGGCGGCGCCGAACCGGCAGCACGTCCCGCTGGCGCGGACGGCGCTGACCTCGGGCGTCGCCGTCGTGCTGGACAAGCCGATCGCGGCGACCGCCGCCGACGCCCGCTCGCTCGCCGCGCTCAGCGCCGTCCGCGGCCTGCCGGTGATCCCGTTCCACAACCGCCGCTGGGACGGCGACTACCGCACCCTGTACCGGCTGGCCGCGTCCGGCGCGCTCGGCGACGTCCTGCGGTTCGAGTCGCGCTTCGAGCGCTGGCGTCCGGAGGTGCGCGAGGGCTGGAAGGAGAGCGGCGACCCCCGCGACGCGGGCGGCGTGCTGTACGACCTCGGCCCGCACCTGATCGACCAGGCGGTCACGCTGTTCGGCCGCCCGGAGCGGGTCTACGCCGAGATCGACGCGCGCCGCCGGGGCGCCGCCGTGCCCGACGACGTGTTCGTGGCCCTCACGCACCGGGGCGGGGTCCGCTCCCACCTGTGGATCAGCGCGACCGCCGCCGACCTCGGCCCGCGCTTCCGCGTCCTCGGGAGCCGCGCGTCCTACACGGTCGGTGGCATGGACGGCCAGGAGGCCGCGCTCCGCGCCGGACGCACGCCCCTCGACCCGGGCTACGGCGTCACGCCGCCCCCGTCCTACGGGCGGCTCGGCACCCCCGGCGAGGACCGCCCCGAACCCACCGAACCGGGCGCCTACCAGGACTTCTACGCCGCCGTGGCCCGCACCCTGCGCGGCGAGGCGCCCCCACCGGTCACACTCGCGGACGCGATCACCGGCCTGGAGATCATCGAAGCGGCCCACCGCTCCGCCCACGACGGCACGACGATCGACCTCTGACCGGCAGGGCTCGGCCACCGGAGCAGGGCGCGCACCACCAGGAAGCGGCCGGATCACCTGAAGGCGGCACTCGTTTCGAGGGCGCGGCCGCACCACGGCCAAGCCACAGCATGGGCCAGCGGGCGGACGCGTCAGAGGACGGAGACGTGGACGTGGTCGAAGTGGTTCGCGGTGATGCCGCCGCGGTCCTCCATCTGGCGCCAGCCGCCGCTGCCGCGCATGTCGTAGATGCGCTGCCGCCAGATGACGTACTTGATGCCGAGCCGGGACGCGTTGCTGATGACGTACTGGGCGACCTGGTCGCCGTGGGCCTGCGCGGAGGCGCTCGGCATCTTGCCGCCGGTGCTCTCCATGAAATCGCAGGCGCGGCCGGAGCCGTGGTCCTGCGGGTCGCCGGGGCGGGCGCAGCCGATGGTGGGGAAGGGCCCGAACCTGCCGTCGATCGCGAGGAGCGCGGTCCGCATGCGGGCCGTCATGGAGTTGCCGACGATGGGCGACTTGGCGCCGCTGGCGCCGTCGGGGCGTCCGCCGCCGGTGGGCGCCTTGGTCTTGGTCGCCTCGGGCTTGTACTTGGCGAGCAGCTTCTTGACGCGGGCGCGCTGGCCCTCCAGGTCCTCGATCTCGCGGCGGACCTCGTCGAGCTTCGACGTCGCGGTGCTGCGCGACTGGGTCGCCTTGGCGCTCAGCGCCTCCAGGTTCTGGACGCGGCGGCCGTTGTTGCGGCTGATGTGCTCGATGACGCTGGCGTCGTGGATGGCGCCGGACGGCTCGTTGGCGGTGACGATCGAGGTCACGTCGAGGCGGCCGGTCATGTAGCTGGTGGAGGCCAGCCTCGCGACGTCGGCGCGGGCGGTCTCGTAGTCCCGCCCGGCGCGCGCGGCGTCCGCGCCCGCGCGCTCGGCGGCCTTCTTCGCCTGCTCCAGCGAGACGAGTTCGCCGCGGTATTCCTTCGACAGCTTCTCGGCGCGCTTCTGGAGCTTCGCGTACTCCTTCTTCAGGTCCTTCTTCGGCGCCTCCGGGGCGCGCGCGGCGGACCCGGGGCCGGGCGGCAGCGCCGCCGACACCCCCACGGCGAGGACGAGCGCCGTGAGGCGCCGCGCCGCCCTGCGGCGCCCGGAGGGGGGCTCCGGCCTTCCGCGCGTGGTGCTGCCGGGGGGATCGAGGGCCGCCACAGATCTCTCCTAGATAACAAACCTCAAGATTGGCGGCACGCTACCACAATCACCCATTTCACCTCATAAGCTTCAAAAAACACACAGAGTCACGCGAACGTCACGCGCCTCGGGGGCCGGGCCGCCCGATGGACGTCCCGGCCCCTCCCCCGTCGCGCCGGACGGTCACCCCCCGACGAGCTCCTCCCAGCGCGGCACGCGCGGCTCCCACAGCAGCCGGAGCCCGGCCTCGGCGGGCGTCCGGTTCGCCTTGCGGTTGTTGCACCTGCCGCAGGCCAGCACCGTGTTCTCCCAGGTGTCCCCGCCGCCGCGCGACTGCGGGTGCACATGGTCGATGGTGTTGCCGCGCTTGCCGCAGTAGCCGCAGCGACCCAGGTCGCGCAGGTACACCCCGCGCTTGCTCCACGGCGGGCGCCTGCCGTGCCGCCAGCGCATCGCGACGTACCTGACCAGCCTCAGGACCCGCGGCACGGGAAAACGGCCGATGGTCCGGCCCTCCTCCGCCTCCTCGACGACGGCCACCTCGCGCACCAGCATGCGGATGGCGTGCCGCAGGTCCACCTTCTGTAAGGGCTCGTACGACGCGTTCAGGACGAGCACGTTCACCGGGTCACCTCCAAGCCCGCGCGTGCCGCTCCTCCACCAGGATTCGAACCTGGATATCCGCATTAACAGTGCGGCGTTCTGCCGTTGAACTACGAAGGAATGGTCCGGCAATTCTCTGCCTTCCGGGCATTTCCCGGAAGCCCCCATCAGAGTGCCGATCCACCCCCGGAAGCAGCAACGCATTTTCGATCATCCCCTGGGGGGCGGGGTCAGGGGTCGGGGTCGGCGCGGACCAGTTTCGGCATCGCCTCGGCGGCGGGGCCGGCCCACCAGGCGGTGGGGTCGGCGCCGGGCGGGAGGGCCTTGAGGGCCTTCTCGCAGCCGGGGCACATGCTCGCCGTCCAGTCGAGCGTGACGGGTAAGGCGCCGTCAGCGGACGACCGCGTCCCCCAGAAGCGCATGACGTCGTCGGCGTCGACCAACCGGTCGGCGGCGGTGTGGCGGACGGGGTCAGGACCGGCCGCAGCCGCCCATTCGGTGTGCTCGGCCAGCAGCTGCCAGGCCAGACCGCGCACGAGGTTGGCCGCCGTGAGCATGCTCGCGTAGGGCACGCGCTCGGCCGCGGCCTCGGGCAGGCCGAAGCGGTGCAGCCCGGCCGTCTCGACCCGCAGGGACGGGCCGCCGTCGTCGGAGGCGATGAAGACCGACACCCAGTCGTCTCCCGGGACGAACCGCTCCGGTTCGGTGGGCGGGCCCTCGTCGCCGGGCAGCACCCGGGACGAGTCGAGGTCGGCGACGGTCCCGCCCGTGGCCGCCGCCAGGGTGCGGGCGAGGAGGCGGGTCGCCTGCGCGTGCCGGGGCTGGGCGGCGGGGGCGGCGACCGACGTGACCGCAAGGTGCCGGGCGGCGCCCACCAGGTCCGGCGTGCCGCCGAGGGCGCGCAGCCGCTCCCGGTACGTGCCGGGTGGTGTGGGCTCGATGGTCAGGGCCGGGGTGCCGATGAGCTCGGCGGCGACCCGGCCCAGATCGCCGCCCACGGCGTCCGCCAGGTAGTCGGGGCCCGGGACGGTCCGCGCGTCGGTGGCGACCAGGAACCGCGTGGTCACCGTCTCGGGAAGGTGCAGGATGAGCCGCTCGCCCACGGGGCCGCCTCCGGATGCTCGGGCGCGTCCCCTCCGGATCGCGCTCCGAGACCAACCCTCGCCGCCGCCGCGGCCCCCGCCTACTGGAACGCCGTTCTGTGGAAAACCCCCGCGTCAGGGCAGGGCGCTCACGGCGGCCTGGTACTCGCGGGACTCGCGCTCGACGCGGAAGCCCAGCTCCTCGTTGACCGCGAGCATGGGGGTGTTGTCGCCGACGTTGTCGGTCTCGATCTCGCGGACGTCGGGCCGCTCCTCGGCGAGCCAGCGGAGCATCGCGGCCTTGACCCAGATGCCGAGGCGGCGGCCGCGGTGCTCGGGGGCGACGGCCGTGTCGTACTGCGCGGCGCGGCCCGCGGCGTCGAGGGGCACGACGACCTCGGTGAATCCGGCGATCGCGGCGCCGTCCAGGGCGGCGACGGTGTAGAGGTCGTCGCCGCGCTTGGCGACCAGCTCGGCCATCTCGCGGACGCGGTCGGCGTCCCACGGGGTGCCCTCGTACTCGGCGAGGTCGGCCATGGCGGTCTTGGCCCGCGCGAGGGCGGAGGCGTGCTCGTCGGGGACGACACCGCGCCAGCGGACGAGCCGGTACCCGGCCGGGCCTTCGGCGAGCAGCCGCGCGACGTGCCCGGGCGGTAGGCCGTCCAGGTCGAGCAGCATGCCCCGCAGGGTCAGGACGCACTCGAAACCGTGCGACTCCAGGAACGGGACGGCGGGGGTTCCGGCGAGCACCTGGGCGATCACGCTGGTCCGGTCGTCGGCGCGCAGGCCGTCCGCGGCGACGGCCATCAGGCGGCGGCCGAGGCCGCGCCGCCGGTGCTCGGGGCGGACGCGGATGTCGATCTCGGCGGGGCGGACGGTCCCCGCCTCGCCGGGCAGCCGGAGCTCGGCGACCGCGGCCAGCCCCGCCCCCTCCTCCTCGACGCCCCACAGCCGCTGCCGGGACATGAGGCCGCCGAGCAGGCGCTCGGCGGTCTGCTCGGGCTGCGGCGCCGGGTCGCCCGGGGAGTCGGCTGCGTGGACGGCCGCGAGCACGTCGTGCCACTGCCGGATCCGCGCGTCCGTCGGATCATCGAGCGCGATGACGTCCATCCGACTTTTGTACCGGATCCCGGGGCGCCGCGACCGTGACCCGGCACAACCGGGGGTTTCGGACGACGGTAACCCCGGTCAGCAGCCCCGCGAGAACGCCTCCAGGATGCGCTCGGCGGCCAGCGCCGGCGGCAGCGTGCCGTCGGCGACGCGGCGTTCCAGGTCGGGGGCCAGTTCCCGGACGGACGGATGCGCGCGCAGGTCCGCCAGGAGCCGCTCGCGGACCATCGCCCACGTCCACCCGACCTGCTGGCGGCGGCGCCGCTCCTCCAGCTCGCCGGACTCGCGGAGCCGGTCCTGGTGCTCGACGAGCCGGTTCCACACCTCCTCCAAGCCCGTTCCGTCCTTGGCGCTGCACGTCAGGACCGGGGTGTCGCGGCGCTCGTCGCTGCGGAGCAGGCGCAGGGCGCCCGACAGCTCCCGGGCGGCCCGCCTGGCCTCCAGCTTGTGCTCGCCGTCGGCCTTGTTCACGGCGATGACGTCGGCCAGCTCCAGCACGCCCTTCTTGATGCCCTGGAGCTGGTCGCCGGTGCGGGCGAGGGTGAGGAACAGGAACGAGTCGACCATCTCGGCGACGGTCGTCTCGGACTGCCCGACGCCGACCGTCTCGACCAGGACGACGTCGTACCCGGCGGCCTCCATGACGACCATCGCCTCGCGGGTGGCCCGGGCGACGCCGCCGAGGGTCCCGGCGGTCGGCGAGGGGCGGATGAAGGCGTTCGGGTCGGCCGAGAGGCGCTGCATGCGGGTCTTGTCGCCGAGGATGCTGCCGCCCGACCGGGTGGAGGACGGGTCGACGGCGAGCACCGCGACCCGGTGCCCCTCGGCGGTGAGGGCGGTGCCGAGGGCGTCGATGAACGTGGACTTGCCGACGCCGGGGACGCCCGTGATCCCGACCCGGCGGGCTCCTCCGGCGCGCGGGGCCAGCTCGGCGAGCAGCCGCTGCGCCAGCTCCCGGTCGGCCGGACGGCTGGACTCCACGAGCGTGATCGCCCGCGCGATCCACGCCCGCGACCCGTCCCGCACGCCGGCGGCGTAGTCCTCCAGCCCCGGTCTCACCGGGACGCGTGCCCGAGCCTCGCGGCCAGCTCCTCCAGCAGGCCGGTCGCCGCGTCCGCCAGCACGGTCCCGGGCGGGAAGATCGCCGAGGCGCCCGCGGTGCGCAGCTCGTCGAAGTCCTGCGGGGGGATGACGCCGCCGACGACGATCACGATGTCGTCGCGGCCGAGCGCCGCCAGCTCCTCGCGCAGCGCGGGGACGAGCGTGAGGTGCCCCGCCGCGAGGGAGTTGACGCCGACGATGTGCACGTCGGCCTCGACGGCCTGCCGGGCGACCTCGCCGGGGGTCTGGAACAGCGGGCCCACGTCCACGTCGAAGCCGAGGTCGGCGAACCCGGTCGCGATGACCTTCTGGCCGCGGTCGTGGCCGTCCTGGCCCATCTTGGCGACGAGGATGCGGGGGCGGCGCCCCTCGGCCTCCTCGAACGCGGCGGCCGCGGCGCGGGCCCGCTCGATGTCGCTCGCCCCGCCCGCCTCGTCCCGGTACACACCGGAGATCGTACGGATCTGCGCGGCGTGCCGCCCGTACGCCCGCTCCAGCGCGTCGGAGATCTCCCCGACGGTGGCCTTGGCGCGGGCGGCGTCGATGGCGAGGGCGAGCAGGTTCTGCTCCAGGCCGGGCGCGCGGGTGCCGTCGGCGGCGGCCTCGGCGGCGCGGGTCAGGGCCGCCAGCGCCGCCTCGGCCGCCGCCCCGTCGCGCTCCTCGCGCAGCCGCCGGAGCTTGTCGATCTGCTGTGCGCGGACGGCGGCGTTGTCGACCTTGAGGACCTCGATGTGCTGCTCGACGTCGGGACGGTACTTGTTGACGCCGACGACGGGCTGGCGGCCGGAGTCGATGCGCGCCTGGGTGCGGGCGGCGGCCTCCTCGATGCGCAGCTTCGGCAGCCCCTCGTCGATGGCGCGGGCCATCCCCCCGGCCCGCTCGACCTCGCTGATATGGCCCCAGGCGCGACGGGCGAGGTCGTAGGTGAGGCGCTCGACGTAGGCGCTGCCGCCCCACGGGTCGATGGCGCGGGTCGTCCCGGACTCCTGCTGGAGGAGCAGTTGCGTGTTGCGGGCGATGCGGGCGGAGAAGTCGGTGGGCAGCGCGAGCGCCTCGTCCAGCGCGTTGGTGTGCAGCGACTGGGTGTGCCCCTGGGTGGCGGCCATGGCCTCGACGCAGGTGCGGGCGACGTTGTTGAAGGCGTCCTGCGCGGTGAGCGACCAGCCGGAGGTCTGGCAGTGCGTCCGCAGCGACAGCGACTTGGGGTTGGTCGGGTCGAAGCCCTTCACCAGCCGCGCCCACAGCAGCCGGGCGGCGCGGAGCTTGGCGACCTCCATGAAGAAGTTCATCCCGATCGCCCAGAAGAACGACAGGCGCGGCGCGAACGCGTCGATGTCCAGGCCCGCGTCGCGTCCGGCGCGGATGTACTCGACGCCGTCGGCGAGGGTGTAGGCCAGCTCCAGGTCGGCGGTGGCCCCGGCCTCCTGGATGTGGTAGCCGGAGATCGAGATCGAGTTGTACTTCGGCATCCGCCGCGAGGTGAACGCGAAGATGTCGGAGATGATCCGCATCGACGGCGCCGGGGGGTAGATGTAGGTGTTGCGGACCATGAACTCCTTGAGGATGTCGTTCTGGATGGTCCCGGCGAGGGCCTCCGGCGCGACGCCCTGCTCCTCCGCTGCCGCGATGTAGAGGGCGAGGACGGGCAGGACGGCCCCGTTCATGGTCATCGACACGCTCATCCGGTCCAGCGGAATGCCGTCGAAGAGCTGCCGCATGTCGTAGATCGAGTCGATCGCGACCCCGGCCATGCCGACGTCGCCCGCCACGCGCGGGTGGTCGGAGTCGTAGCCGCGGTGGGTGGCGAGGTCGAACGCGACCGACAGGCCCTTCTGCCCGGCGGCGAGGTTGCGCCGGTAGAAGGCGTTGGACTCCTCGGCGGTGGAGAACCCCGCGTACTGGCGGATCGTCCACGGCTGGGTGGCGTACATGGCCGGGTAGGGGCCGCGCAGGTAGGGGGCGATGCCCGGGAGGGTGTCGAGGAAGTCGACGCCCGCGAGGTCGTCGGCGGTGTAGAGGGGCTGGACGCCGATGCCCTCGGGCGTCTCCCAGGCCAGGGCGGCGGGGTCACGGCCGGTGGCCTCCGCGACGGCCCCGCGCCAGCGCTCGGCGGCCGCGTCGGCGGGCGGCGGGGCCCCGAGGTCGATGTCGGCGAAGTCGGGGATCATCGCTTCACTCCCAGATCGTGGAGGGTGGTCTCCAGCGCCTCGACCGCGTCGCAGCCCGCGAACACGGTGGCGTCGACCCCCTCGTAGGTTCCCTTACCCGCGAGCCAGACCTTCACCGCACCGCCGTCCCGCAGGACGCGGGCGGCCTCGGCGGCCTCCTCCGCGTAGACGCGGTCGCTGGAGCACAGGCACGCCACGGTCGCGCCGGACGCCGCGAACTCGCCGGGGGCGCCGGTCACCGTCTCGATCCCGCCCGCCTGGAAGAGGTTGGCGGCGAAGGACGCGCGCGCCGTGTGGACGGCGACGGGCCCGAGCACCGCGAGGAAGACGCGGGGGCGCGTCCCGGTCGCCTCGGCGTGGGCGTCGGAGCGGTCCCGGAGGGCCTCGAAGTCCTGCGCGTAGGTGACGACGGGCAGCCCGCCCCCCGGACGCGGTGGCGCCGGTTCCCGCTCCGGCAGCGTCTCGGCGAGGTTCGGGAACTCGCTGACGCCGGTGAGCGGGGCCTCGCGGCGGGCGATGGCGGCGCGGCGGCGCGCCCACGTCGCGGCGAGCCGGTCCGCGATCAGGCCCGATTCCAGGGCGGCGGCGAAGCCCCCGGCCCGCTCGATCTCGGTGAACCACGCCCAGGCGGCCCGGGCCGTGTCCTCGGTGAGGCGCTCCACGTACCAGGAGCCGCCCGCCGGGTCGGCCACGCGGTCGAGGCTCGCCTCCTCCAGCAGCAGCGTGTGGGTGTTGCGGGCGATGCGGCGGGCGAAGTCGTCGGGGAGGCCGAGCCGGGCGTCGAAGGGGCGGACGGTGACCGCGTCGGCGCCGCCGGTCCCCGCCGCGAACGCCGCGACGGTGGTGCGCAGCATGTTCACCCACGGGTCCCGGCGCGTCATCATCGCCGCCGAGGTCACCGCGTGCACGCGCGCCGCCGCGCCCTCGGACGCGCCGCTCACCTCGGCGACCCGCGCCCACAGCCGGCGCAGCGCGCGGATCTTGGCGATCGAGGAGAACTGGTCGGCGTTCACCGCGAGCCGGAACTCGATCTGCCCGAAGGCCGCGTCCACGCCGAGCCCGGAGCCGGTGAGGGCGCGCAGGTAGGCGACCCCGGCGGCGACCGCCACGCCCAGCTCGTCGGCGTCGCCGCCGCCCGCGTCGTGGTGGACGGTGCCGTCCACGGTGATCGCCCGCAGCCGCGGGAAGTCGCGGACGCACCGCGCGGCCAGCTCCGCCGCCTCGTCCAGGGAGCCCGCGGAGCCGGTGCGCGCCTGGAGCCCGAGCGGATCGGCGCCGAGGTTGCCCGCTACCGTTGGCCCGTTCCCGCCCTCGGCGGCCAGCGCGAAGAACGCCTCGGCGGCCTCGCGGGTCTGGTCCGCCGCGTCCAGGACGACGGGCGCCAGGTCCAGCAGGACGCCGCGCAGCGCCTCGGACAGCGCGGCGGGGGCGAGCCCCGCGCCGCCGACCTCCAGCCAGACGGACGTGACGCCGTTCTCCAGGTCGGCGAGGACCGCCTCCCGGACGGCCGCCGGATCCGGGCCCGCGTGCCGCTGCCGGACGTCCCATCCCGCGAGCCCCTCGCCGCCCGCCCGCACCTGGCGGACGTAGGGCACGAGCCCCGGGCGTCCCGACGGGGCGTCGGCACGGGTGGAGAGCGCCGGGACCGGCACCCCGTCGTAGGACCGGTGGGCCAGCAGGCCCTCGATCTCCTCCAGGGGGGTGTCGTCGGTCGCCGCGCCGGACTTGCGCAGCACCCCCCGCACCATCTCCCGCCACCGGTCGCGCTCGGCCGGGGGGAAGGCGGCGGCCAGTTCCAGATCCTCAGGCGGCACCGTCATGTCCTGGATCGTAGGCGAGCCGCCGGAACCGCGCCGAGCGCGGGTACGGCACCCCGCCGGGCCCTGTGGGGCGGGGCGTTGCTAGAGTGCCGCTCACAGCCCCGCCGGAACCGTGAAGAGGGAAGACGAACGCATGTCGAGTGGCAGCCACGCCGGACGCCCGAAGTCCTGGATCGCCGTGGCCATCATCTTCGCCGGCTTCGCCGTCGGCGGCCTGGGCATCGTCATGGGCCCGAACTGGGCCGTGTTCGGCGCCGGCGCCGCGGTCGCCGTGCTCGGCGGGATCCTCGCGTTCGCCGTCGACATCATGACCGACGTCGTCGTCGACGACCCCCGCCAGTAGCGCTGATCGGCCAGTAGCGATGTTCGGTCGGCCCCCGTTCGAGGAGCGGCTCGCCGCGCGGGCGCGCGAGCGGGGGCCGCTCAAGCCCGGCACCGTCTTCCCCCACGCCCCGGCCAAGATGCTCTTCTTCTTCGGTTTCGGCGTCGTGGTCGTCACCCACCTCATCGCCCTGTCGATGTACTTCTTCACCTGAGCCGTTCGCCACGGGACGCCACCTTCGGCGGGCGTTTTTCGTCAACTGACGCGGCAGTCCCGACGGGTGCTTTCCCGGCGAAGGTCACGTACGGTCGAGGGCGACATGCGCGCGTCTCCCCGACCCCGAGGTGGTGGGATGGCCCTGCGAATCGGCATCGAGGAGGAGTACTTCGTCGTCGATCCCGGATCGCGCGAGGTCGTCCCCCGGGCCGCCGCCGTGGTCCGCGGAGCCCGGCCGGCGCTGGGCGAGCGGGTCTCCACGGAGCTGGTCGACTTCCTCGCCGAGGCCAAGACGTCCCCCTGCGACGACCTCGCCAAGCTGGAGGAGCAGATCAGGTCGATGCGGGCCGCGATGGCCGGGGCCGCCGCGGCCGAGGGCGTGCGGCTCGCCGCGTCCGGGACGCCGGTGCTCGGCGACCTCGTCCCCGCGCCCATCACGGCGGGCGCCCGGTACGCCGAGAGCCTCGCGACCTACCGGGGCTTGGACGACGAGCAGTGCATCTGCTCGTGCCACGTCCACGTCGAGATGCCCGACCGGGAGCGCGCCGTCCAGGTCAGCAACCACCTGCGGCCCTGGCTGCCGACGCTGGTGGCGCTCGCGGCCAACTCGCCGTACTGGGCGGGCCGCGACACCGGCCACGCCTGCTGGCGGGTGATGACGTGGGCGCGCTGGCCGGTGGCGGGGCCGCCGCCGTTCTTCGAGTCCCACGGCCACTACGAGGAGCTCGTCGGGACGCTGCTCGGCTGCGGCGCGCTGATGGACACCGGGACGATCTTCTGGGACGTCCGGCCGTCCGCGCGGCTGCCGACGCTGGAGATCCGGCTGGCCGACGTCGCCCCGACCGCCGCCGACGCGACCGTGTTCGCCGCGCTCACCCGGGCGCTGGTCCAGGTGTCGGCCGAGGCGGCGGAGGCGGGCGAGCGGGCGCCCGCCGCGCCCCAGGAGATGCTGCGCGCGGCGTACTGGCTGGCGGCGCGCGACGGCCTGGCCGGGACGGGCCTGGACGTGCTCACCGGCCGTCCCGCGGCGTTCCGGCGGCTGGCCGCGGACCTGCTGGCGCACGTCCGGCCCGCGCTGCGAGGCACCGGCGACCTCGACCGGGTGACGGCGGGCGTGCGGCGGCTGATCACCGGCGGGACGGGCGCCGAGCGGCAGCGCGCCGCCTACCGCAGGCGGGGCCGCCTCACCGACGTCGTGGACTCCTGCCTGCTGCGCGAGGACACCGCCGTCCCCGCCTGAGCGGCACCGTCTCCCGGCCCGAGCGATACGCCGAACCGGCGGGCGGAGGGCCGCCGGGCGGAGGGCGCGTGCGCTTGACGTCGCACACCGCGTACGCTCAACAGGATGCAGGCGGCAGCGGTACGAATGGAGTAATGGCACGATGAGGGTCCCGTGCGCGCACCCGGGCGCCCCACCCGGGGACCCCTTCGCGCACCCCGCGCTCTTCTACCGGGGCGACGAGGAGTACCTCGCGGGCACCGTGCCGTTCATCCGCGCCGGCCACGACGCGGGCGAGCCGGTCGCCGTCGCGGTGCCGGGGCCGCGGCTGGAGGCGCTGCGCGCCGCGCTCGGCGCGTCCGCCGACCGGGTCTCGTGGCTGGACATGTCCGAGGCGGGCCGCAACCCCGGCCGGATCATCCCGGGCGTCCTGCGGGAGTTCGCCGACCGGCACGCCGCGCGGCGCGTCCGGATCATCGGGGAGCCGATCTGGGCCGGCCGCTCCGACACCGAGTATCCGGCGTGCGCCCAGCACGAGGCCCTGATCAACCTGGCGTTCGAGGGGCGGAACGTCGCGATCCTGTGCCCCTACGACGTCGCCGCGCTCTCCCCGGTCGTGATCGCCGACGCCCACGCCACCCATCCGGTCGTCATCGACCGCGACGGCGAGCGCGCGAGCGGCGACTACGCGCCGCACCGGGTGATCGCCGCCTACAACCTGCCGCTGCCCGAGCCGCCGCTGGCGTACCGGATGGACTTCGACCTGGACGGGCTGCTCCGCGTCCGCGACTTCGCGTGCGGGTGGGCGGCGCGGCTCGGCCTCGCGCCCCGCGCCGTGGACGACCTGGAGATCGCCGTGAACGAGCTGGCGTCGAACTCCTGCCTGCACGGCGGCGGGTCGGGGACGGTGCGGGTCTGGGCCGAGGACGGCAGCGTCGTGTGCGAGGTCCGGGACGCCGGGACGATCACCGACCCGCTCGCGGGACGCCGTCCGGCGAACATGAGCCCCCATGGCGGGCGCGGGATCCTGCTGGTGAACCATCTCGCCGATCTCGTCCGGGTGCACACCGGTCCGGCCGGGACCGCGATCCGGGTGTACATGCGGCTGTGACCTCGTCCGGCGCGGGGCCCCGGCCCGGATCCGCCGGTCGCGCCGGTCGCCGGGCCGCCGTGAGCCGCACGGCCGCCACCACGAGGACGCAGCCCGCGATCTGCGCCGGCGAGGGCCGCTCGCCGAGCACCGCGGCCCCGAACACGACGGCGAGGACCGGTTGCAGCAGCAGGAGCGTCCCGCCGGTCTCGGCGCGGAGCCGGGTCAGCCCGGCGCCGATCAGCATCCAGCCGCACACCTGGCCCGTCATCGCCAGCGCGGCGAGCCAGCCGAGCGCCGCCCAGCCGGGGGCGAGGTCGACGCCCTGCCAGGGGAGCCCGAGCGCGGCGGACGCGGCGCCCGCGCCGACCGTCGCCAGCAGCACGGGCGTCGCCCGGTGCTCCTGCCCGCGCCCCGCGAACCGGGTCAGGAACAGGTAGCCCGCGTAGGTGATCCCGGCGGTCGTCCCGTACAGGACGCCCGGCACGGCTCCGGCGGCCTGCGGCCCGGTGTCGGCGAGCCCGCCCGCCAGCGCGACGCCGCCGAGCATGATCGGGACCGCCGCCGCGAACGCGCGCGTGGGGCGCTCCCCGTGCACGGCCAGCGCGAGCAGCGGCACCACCACGACCTGGACGTTCACCAGGACGGTCGCGACGCCCGCGCCGACCTCCCCGATGGAGGCGCCCCACAGCACGAGGTCGCCCCCGAGCAGCAGACCGGCCGCCACGTCCACGCCCCAGCGGCGGCGAGGCCCGCGGCGGCGCCGCTCCCGCAGGGCGAGCGGGGCCAGCACCGGCAGCGCGAGCGCGCACCGGAAGAGCGCCGCCGTCCCGGCCGAGACGCCGGACAGCGCGACGAGTATGGCCGACACCGAAATGAACGCGGCGCCGCTGACCAGGAGGAGTCGGGGGTCGATGGTTCGCACGCGTTCCACGCTGCCGCCGACCGACCGGTTAGCACAAGCGAATGTTCTTCAACATAAATCGGTAGTATCACTACCGTGAGGACGATGTCGGGAGCGGCGGCGGGGAGGAGGCGGCGGTGAACCTCGACCGGCTGAGGGCCCTGCACGCGGTCTCGGTGCACGGATCGGTCGCGGGCGCGGCCGAGGCTTTGCACGTGACGCCGTCCGGGGTGTCGCAGCAGCTGGCGAAGCTGGAGCGGGAGACGGGCCACCAGCTGCTCGTGCCGCACGGGCGGGGGGTGCGGCTCACCCGCGCCGGGCACGTCCTCGCGGGTCACGCGGGGCGGATGCTGGCGCAGCTGGCGGCCGCGCGGACGGAGCTGGACGGGCTGCGCGAGGCCGCGGCGGGCCCGGTCCGGATCGGCGCGATCATCGCGGCGGCGCGCACCGTCCTGCCGGACGCGCTCGCCGTGCTGGCCGAGCGGCACCCGGCGCTCGCCCCGACGCTGCGCCAGGGCGAGGCCGACAGCGTCTTCCCCGCGCTGGAGCGGGGCGACCTCGACATCGCGGTCGTCGAGAGCTGGGACACGGCCCCGACGGCGATGCCCGCGTCGGTGTCGCGCGTCCCGCTGTCGGCGGACCTGGTCGACCTGGCGCTGCCCGCCGGGCACCCCCTGGCGCGGCGCCGCTCGGCGGGGCTGGAGGAGCCGCTCGGCCTGCCCTGGGCGGCCTGGACCGCCGGGACCACCTGCGAGCAGCAGCTCGTCCGGACGCTGCGCGAGCACGGCGTGGAGCCCGACATCGCCTGCAACGTCGCCGACTACCGGGCCCAGCTCGCGTTCGTCGCGGCGGGGCTCGCCACGGCGCTGGTCCCCCGCCTCGGCCGCGACCCCGTCCCGGACGGGGTCGTGCTCCTGCCGACCCGCCCGCCCATCCGCCAGCGCGTGTACGCGGTCTGGCGGACGGGCGAGATGGGCCCGGCGGTGGAGGCGTGCGTGGAGGCGCTGCGGGCCGTCTCGGCGGGCGGGCACCGGGGCTCATGACCGGCGGGACCAGCGGAGGCGGCCGCGCGGCCTGAACACCGACAGGCCGGTGGCGGTGAGCAGCATCGCGAGCTGCGCCGAGACCACCGCGACCTGCGCCCACTGGCGTCCCTCCGGCCGGGCGCCGCCGCGTGCCGCACCCGCCATCGCGTCCGCCATCGCCTCGGGCGTGAACAGCAGCATCCCGCAGAGGATGACGCCGATCAGCAGCAGCAGCTTGGCGAACACCCAGGCGTGCCGCGCGATGCCCCAGTGGCTGCCGACGCCGAGCGCGATACCGCTGGCCAGCGCAAAGAGGCTGAGGGGGATGCCCCCGGCGAAGACCAGCGCGCCCATGAGCCGGTAGGCGGCGCGGGCGAGGCCGGTGTCATCGGTCAGCGTCGCGGTGAGGTTCAGCACGACCAGGCCCCACACCTCCCCCAGCAGCGCGACGGAGGCGGCGATGTGCAGGGCGAGGATCGACTTGCGCACGGACGGCCGGGGCCGCCACCGGCTCGCCACGGTAGGTGCTTCCCGCTGAAGGACGGACATCTTCGCATCTCCCGGCTCTCGGTCCCTGATCGGTCGGGCCGATCGTGGCGGGCGGGTCCGGGCGGCGTCGTCGGGCGTCCGGAGGCTTCGGCGCTGCCCCGCCGGGAGCACGGGTGCCCGCGCCCCTGCTCCACCGGTGGTAGCCGCCTCAGGGATGGCGGGAGGGATGCCGAGACTTGACCGGCGCATCACGTGTAAGGGGCGCGTCGCGGGAATGATCGCTGTCGCCCGGCCCGTCCCGATCCATGTGGGGAACGATGCGATTCTCAGCCCGCACGCACCAGCTGCCCGTCCGGCTCATCGTGGGCGCGTTCGTCCTGAACTCGGGCGTGTCGAAGCTCAAGGGCGTGGACGACGTGGCCGAGGGCACGCACGGCATGGCGACGACCGCCTACCCCTTCCTGGAGTCGCAGGACCCCCGCGAGTTCACCCGGCGGCTCGGCACCGCCGAGGTCGCGCTCGGCGCCGCGCTCATGGTCCCGTTCGTGCCCTCGCTGCTGGCGGGCGCCGCGCTCACCGCGTTCGCGGGCGGCCTCACCGGGCTCTACCTGCGCATCCCGGGGATGCGGGAGGAGGGCGGCCTGCGCCCCACGCAGCAGGGCATCCCCCTCCTCAAGGACAGCTGGCTCGTCGGCGTCGGCGCGTCGCTCGTGCTGGAGGAGCTGGGGCGCGCGCGGGCGGAGCGGCGCGCCGTCCACGCGCGGCTGATCCCCGACTGATCGCGCGGGTCCGCCCCGGCCCCCGGGTCCCGGGCGGGGAGGGACACGGCGTCCTTGACGGCGGGACGACGCGGCGGTGAGGATCACCGCGTTCCCCGAGGAGGCCCCCTATGACGCCGTCGCAATCCCAGCCGTCCCGGGCGGTCCGCGTGGCGGCGGCCGCCGACGTGGCGGCCGTCTCCGCCGTGCTCGGACGGGCGTTCGACGACGACCCGGTCTGGGGCTGGCTGCTGCCGGACGAGCCGTCCCGCGTGCGGAGGCTCGCCCGGCTGTTCGGCGTCGCGCTGCGGCACGTCCACCTGCCGCACGGCGCCAGCGAGGCCGCCGGGCGGGACGGGGCGGTCGAGGCCGCCGCGTTCTGGGACCCGCCGGACCACTGGAAGGTGTCGGCCGGGCGGCAGCTCTCGCTGCTCGGGCCGCTGCTGCGCGTCTTCGGGCCGCGGCTGCCCATCGCCCTGCGGACCCTCGGCGCGATCGAGGAGCACCACCCCCGGGAGCCGCACTGGTACCTGGCGGTCCTCGGCACGGACCCGCCCGCGCAGGGCAACGGCCTCGGCGCCGCGCTGCTGCGGTCGCGATTGGACCGTTGCGACGCGTCCGGGCTGCCCGCCTACCTCGAATCGTCCAAGCCCCAGAATGTGCCGTACTACGAGCGTTTCGGGTTCCGGGTGACGCGGGAGCTCGCGCTGCCGGGGAAGGGCTGCCCACCGGTGTGGCTGATGTGGCGGGACCCGGAGCCTGCCCGGGAGACCGGATGATCCGACACCGGGCGACCGCCCCGGGTTAAGTCGCTGTCATGGCCGGAATCGGCCAATCGGAGGGGGCGTCCGCCCGGCCGGAACCGGGGTCGGCGGTGGCGCGTCCCGGTGGCGCATCCCTGCTGCGCGTCGCGGTGCGCCACCGGACCCCGCGGCCGCCGCCGAAACGCCGCTGGCCCGATGCGGCCACGGAACGGACGGCTTTCGGACATCCGATCGGCCGCGCGTGGCGCGCCGTGACCATGGCCGCCTAACGTCGGATACGAGCCCCGCATGCTCCCGTCCGGCGAAGGCGACAGGTGACGAGCGATGACGACACAGCGGCACCCCGCGAGGCTCGGATGAGCGTTCCGGCGCCGGGCGTCCGCGCCCTGCGGGTGGCGCCCGAGGCCGAGCCGCGGGAGGCGCTCGCCCTGCACCGGCCGGGCATCTCGCGCGTCCACGACTACTTCCTCGGCGGCAAGGACAACTACGCCGCCGACCGCGACCTCGCGCACCGGATCCTGCGGGTGCTGCCGCAGGCCGCCGAGTCCGCCCGGCAGGGCCGCGCGTTCGTCGCCCGCGCCGTCCGGGCGCTCGCCGGACGCGGCGTCCGGCAGTTCGTCGACCTCGGCTGCGGGCTGCCCACCGCCGAGAACCTGCACCAGACGGCCGCCCGGCACACCTGGGGCTCCCGGGTCGTCTACGTCGACGCCGACCCGCTGGTCATCGCGCACGCCCGCGCGCTGCTGATCGAGGACGGCAACATCGCCGCGCTGCGCGCCGACCTGCGCGATCCCGCCGCGATCCTGGACAGCCCGGAGTGGCGGCGGCTGATCGACCCGCGCGAGCCGGTGGCGCTGGTGCTGTCGTCGGTCCTGCACTTCTTGGACGACCCGTACGGGCCCGTCGCGGCGCTGGGCGAGGCGGTCGCGCCGGGCAGCGCGCTGGTCGTGACCCACGCGACCGCCGACTTCGCGCCCGAGGCGGCGGAGGCGACGCGGCTGTACGGCGAGGCGAGCGGGGTGCCGTTCGTGCCGCGGGCCGCCGCCGACGTCGAGCGGCTGTTCGGCCCGTTCACCCCGCTCGCCCCCGGCGTGGCGCCGCTCACCCGCTGGTCTCCCGAGGTGGATCCGCCGTCGCGTCCGGCGTCCGCGCGGTCCGCGTGCGTGGTCCCCCCGCCCTCGCATCCGCCGCTGCTGTACTGCGGGGTCGGCGTCCGGGCGTCCGCCTAGCGGGCGCCCTGGCGCCTGCGGTGCGCGGCGACGCGCTCGCGTGAGGCGCAGGCGGTGGAGCAGTAGCGGCGCGGGGCGCCGGTGCCGGTCCCGGCGAAGATCCGCGAGCACCCGGACGCGGCGCACTCGCCCCAGGCGGGCCTTCCGGCGTCGGTGAACAGCTGCGCGAGCGCGAGGGCGCTGGAGGCGAGGAGCCACTCGGCCCAGGACGCGTCGTCGCCCCGGTCGACGTGCAGGTGCCACGGGTGCCCGTCGTGGCGGGACAGGCGCGGCCGCGCCCCGCACTCGCCGAGCAGGTCGTTGAGCGCCTCGGCGGCCCGATCGGGGTCGGTCTCGGTGAGGACGCCGGTCAGCCGGACGACGGCGGCCCGCAGCTCGCGGGCGTCGCCGCCGGTGAAGGCCGCGCCGGTCACGTCGCGGGGCGACTCGCCGTGCCGGACGAGCAGCGCCGCGATCGCCGGCGCGGGCAGCGCCGGATCGTCGCGGACCGCGTTCGCCAGTTCGACGAGCCGCTCCAGCGGCTTGAAGCCCCGCCCGCGATCGCCCATGCGTCCCATCCCTCCTGTAACGTCTTTTTATTTTAAGCCGTTACCAGGAGGTGTGCGTGCTGCGCGTCTATCTCGCCGTGGCGTTCCTCGCCCGGCTCGCGGAGGAGGGCATGGCGGTGACCGTGGTGCTGCTCGCCGCCGAGCGGACCGGCTCCCCCGCGCCGGGCGCGTTCGTGCTGACCGCCTGGATGGCGCCGCACGTGCTGGCCGCGCCGCTGACGGGCGGGCTCGCGGCGCGGGTGCGGCGGCCCCGGGCCTTCTACTCGGCGGCGCTCTGCGGCTACGCGGCCTCGCTCGCGGCCGTGGCGGTGCTGCTCGGCCGGGCGCCGACGGCGCTCGTCCTGGTGGCGGCGGCGGCCGGGGGCGCGTGCGGGCCGGTGGTGACGGGCGGACTGTCCAGCCTGGTCGCCGGCATCGCCCCGGAGGGCCCCGGCCGGACCCGCGCCTACGCGCTGGACGCCGCGTCCTACAACGCCGCCTCCGTCGCCGGGCCCGCAATGGCCGGGGTACTGACCGGGGTGGCCTCCGCCGGGACGGCCTCGCTCGCGCTCGCCTGCGCGCCTGCCGTGGCGGCGGCCCTGGCCGTGGCGCTGCCGCTCGGCGCGGCGCGTCCCGCTTCCGGGACGGCCGGGCTGCGCGCCGACCTCGCCTCGGGCTTGGCGGCGATGTGGCGGACGCGGGAGCTGCGCGCGATCACCACGGTCACCTGCCTGGCGTTCGTGGGGGTCGGCGGGCTCACCACCGTCGCCGCCCTGCTCGCCCGCGCCCGGGGGCACGAGGACGGCGGCGGCCTCCTGATGACCGCGTTCGCCGTGGGCGCCCTCGCCGGGTCCCTCGCGATCGCCCGCCGGGGTTCGCGGGTGTCGGCCGAGCGGGCGGCGGGCCTCAGCCTCCTGGCGACCGGGGCGGCGCTCGCGGCGGCGGCGCTCGCCCCGTCCTTCGCCCTCGTCGTTGTGGCGTTCGTCACAGCCGGGCTGATGGACGGCCCCCTGCTGACGGCCACGCTCCGCCTCCGCGCCGACCACGCGCCGCCCGGGACGCGGCCCCAGGTCTTCACGATCGGCGCCGGTCTGAAGATCACCGCGGCGGCGGCCGGAGCGGCGCTCACGGGCGTCGCCGCAGGGCTTCCCGCCCCCGCGCTGCTGCTGGCGATCGCCGCGCTGCACGTCGCCGCGGCGCTGCTCTACCCCGTCCTGCTGCGCCCGGTGTCATCACCCGCGGTCACCCCAGCGAGTCGCGGCGTTCAGTAAGAGTTCAGGCGGTGCACCGGGCGCGCGCAGCATCGGCCCCTAGGGTGGCCCGGATGCCGACGAACACTCTGACCCCGCCCAGAACCGAGATCGGCGCCCCTCCGGTGAGCACGTCCCGGATGGGCTGGCTCGACGCCCTGCGCGGCCTCGCCGCGCTGGTGGTGGTGTTCGAGCACTCCCTCGACGTGCTGCTGCCCGAGGTCCGCCGGACGGCGAGCCCCTGGTTCGACTTCGGCCGGTACGGGGTGTTCGTCTTCTTCCTCGTCAGCGGCTATGTCGTGCCGTTCTCCCTGGAGCGGCGCGGGAACGTGCGCGAGTTCTGGATCGGCCGGTTCTTCCGGCTGTACCCGGCGTGGCTGGTGTCGGTCGGCCTGGCGCTGCTGCTCGGCGCCACGGGGATCTCGTGGGGCCTGCCCGCCGCGCTCGGCGAGCGCCCCTGGACGTCCGCGCTGGCGCACCTGACGATGCTCCAGGACCTGCTCGGCGTCCCCAACGCCGTCAACGTCCTCTGGACGCTGTCCTACGAGATGGTGTTCTACCTGCTGGTCACCGCGTTGTTCCTGGCCGGGGCGCGCCGCGCCAGCGCCCGCGTCGCGCTCGGCTTCGGCGTCGCCGCCGCGATCCTCGGGGTGGCGCTGCCGAGCGGGCTGCTCGCCTCGCGCTGGCCGGGCGGGACGACGTTCGTCGCCGCGCTCGTCCTCGTCGCCGGGCTGGCCGCGCTGCTGAGCGGGCACCGCGCGGCCCGGCGCGCCGGGATCGCGGTCGTGGCGACGCTCGCGCTGACCCTGCTGATCCTCGACAGCCGTATCGGCGGCGTCGAGAGCCTGTGCATCATCGCCACGATGTTCGCCGGGACCGCCGTCCGCGCGATCCAGGACGGGCGGCTCCGCGCGGGGCCCGGCGCCGCGATGGTCGCGGTCGTGCCCGTCCTGGTGCTGGTCGCGGGGCTGCGCACGCCGCCGGCGTGGGCGCTGAACGGCGGCCCGCAGCCGCTCGGCCGGGACTGGTCGATCGCCGTCGCCGCCGCGTGGCTGACGTTCCTCGGCGGGCTCGCGCTGCGCCACCGCACGATGCCGCGCGTCCTCGTCTGGCTGGGCCTGGTGAGCTACTCGGTCTACCTGCTGCACCCGATGGTCGTCCAGGTGATCTGGCGGCTGACCGGCGAGCCGGCCTCGATCCCCGGCCACCAGCGGCTGGCCTGGTACGTCGTGCTCGTGGCGGCCGTCCTCGGGTCGGCGTGGCTCGCGCACCGCTACGTCGAGAGACCCGCCCAGCGCCTCGGCCGCCGCTTGGCCCACGCCCGGTGAGCCTCAGGTGAGGCGGCCGAGCGCGGTGCGGAGCCGCCGCAGGTCCCGCATGCGCCGCTCGTAGGTCGCGCCCGCCAGCAGGACGAGCAGGCCGGCTCCCGCGAGCGGGACCCAGCCGGGCAGGCCCGCCGCCGCGTCGGCGGCGTAGGGGGCGAGCCAGCGCGCGGCGTCCAGGACGAGGACGGCGCCGCCGAGCACGAGCGGCGCCTGGAGCCGGAGCCGGGCGCCCGCGAGGACGGCCGCGAGCGCGGCGGCGGCGAGCAGCAGCGGGCGCGGCCCGGTGGCGTCCGCCCACGCGGCGAGCAGGCTCGGGACGAGCGTGGACGCGAGCGCGGGACCGAGGTCGGCCCACGACGACCGAGCGGCGCCGCGCGAGCGCCGGATCGCGGCGAGGGCGAGGAGCGCCGCCGACACCGGCGTCGTGTAGACCTCCGGCACCGTGACCTCGGACGCGCCCAGCCGCACCCACCACGCCGCGATCAGCAGTGCGGACGCGGCCCACCCGGCGGCGCGGCGGTCCGGCCGCAGCGCCACGGCGGCCGCCAGCACACCGGTCACGGCGAGGGCGAGGCTGAGCGGGGCGGCGTGCCCGGCGGTCATCGCGATCCCGGCCGCCGCGACCGGCCACGGCGCGACCTCGGCGGCGGGGCCGCGCACCCGGGCCGCCGCGAGCAGGCCGAGGCCGGACGCGGCGAGCACGGCGAACGCCGCATGCTGGGCGGGCTGCGCGGACGCGAGGGCCCCCGCAGCCGCCAGCCCGCCGAGGGCGAGCGCGGCCACGGCCACCGCGCCGTCGCGCAGGACGGGGAACGCGACCGCGCAGGCGGCGGCGACGACCGTCAGAGCGCCGAGCACGGCGAGCGTGGCGTCCTCGGTGGCGAGGGAGTAGGTGGCGGCCCACAGCGACGCGGCCACGGCGGTACCGCAGGCGGCGGGACGGGCGGCCTCGTCGAAGGCGGCCCAGACCGCGAGCGCGGCGGCGGACGCGACGGCCAGCGCGAGCGCCGCCGGGTAGGGCACGTCCGCGACGACCGCCGTGGTGAGGACGGCGAGCAGCGCCACGGGCGGAGCCGCCGCCCGCGCGCCCGCGACGAGGACGGCGAACAGCAGCGCGAAGACGGCGGGCGCGGCGGGCAGCACCCAGTCGAGCAGGTCGGGTGAGCCCACCCCGGCCCAGCGGGCGTCCAGGTAGCGGCCGGGGAAGAGCACCGCCACGGCCGCGCCCGGGGCGACCGCCAGGACGGAGGCGGACAGCACGGCCACCGCCCCCGCCCGCGTGCCCGAGCGCAGCCGGTCCGGCAGCAGCGACGCGGCGGCGGCCACGGCGACGGCCGACAGCGCGCCGCCCGCCGCCGTCCAGCGCAGCGGCAGCGGGAGGACGGCGGCGACCGCCACCGAGGCGGCCAGCCCGGCGATGACGGCGACGGCGCGGTTCACGCGCAGCGCCCAGGCCAGCGCGACCACGGCGGCCACCAGCAGGAGCGCCGCCCCCGCGGGCGCCACCGGGATCGAGCGCACGGTCGACGCGAACGCCACCGCCGTCCCCGCCGCGCCCGCGAGCAGGCCCGCGACGGTCGCGGCGCGCGTGGAGTAGCGCCGGGCGCCGATGTCGGCGAGCGAGACGGCGAGGAGGGCCAGCGCCATCGCCTCCGGAGGGGCGTCCGCACCGGCGACGGCGAGCGGCAGCGGGAACTGCGCCAGCAGCAGCGCCGTCGGGCGGGTCAGGCGAAGCGGGGTGAGCCGGTCGTATCCGGCCCAGATGAGCGCGGTCACCAGGAACGACACCGCCGCGTACCAGGCGCCGTCGATGTCGTTCAGCGAGAGGAACGTGTGGACGTACGCGGAGTACAGGTCCAGCCCGACCAGCAGGAGGCCGACGAACGCGAGGGTCTCCGCCGTCGCGGCCAGCCCGCGCCGGGCGAGCACCCACGCGGCGCCCATCGCCGCCGCCGTCAGCGCGAGCAGGACGGCGCCGCGCTCGAAGTACGGAAGCGAGCTCCAGCTGAGGACGCCGAACACGAACGCGGCGATGCCGAGCAGCGTCCCTCCGATGGTCAGCAGCGCGTTGCGGACCGCGTAACGCGAGGCGTCCGTCCCGCCGGAGGGTGCGGGCGCCCCCACCGGCACCCCGACGGGCATCGGCCACGGCGCGGCCCCGGCCGGAGGCGGGGCCGCCGCGTACAGGAAGGCCAGCAGGTCGCGGC
Source organism: Actinomadura terrae (assembly GCF_022751215.1). Lineage (GTDB taxonomy): Bacteria > Actinomycetota > Actinomycetes > Streptosporangiales > Streptosporangiaceae > Spirillospora > Spirillospora terrae. The sequence continues at coordinate 365,586 of NZ_JAICDG010000006.1, forward strand.
GGCGCCGCCCCAGCCGCGCCAGCTCGCCGTCCAGCACCCACAGCTCGGCGGCGGCGGGCCCGGCCAGGCACAGCCCGCATCGCGGGCAGGACGGGCGGCGCGGCGGGGGCAGCAGAGTCTGGCAGCCCGGGCAGGTGAGAGGCATAACGGGAGACTGCCGCCGCCGCGCCGCCGTCCATAACCGTAGAAGTACTCAGATCAGCCCCGAGTACTTCCGGTAGCGATCACAGGAAGTCGGCGACGCGGGCGGCGAACTCCTCGGGGGTGGCGACCTCGACGCCGAGCTTGTCCGCCTTGGCCTTCTTGGACCCGGCCTTCTCCCCCGCGACCAGCAGCGACGTCTTCGCCGACACCGAGGAGGAGGCGCGGCCCCCGGCGCGCTCGATCAGCTCGTTCACCTCGTTGCGGGACAGGCCCTCCAGCGGCCCCGACATGGCGCCGGTCGCGACCACCGACATCCCGGCCAGCGGAAGGCCGGACTCCGCCGCCTCGCCCTCCTCCGCCTCGCCCTCCGCCACCGGGCCCTCCGCCACCGGGCCGGTCGCGCCGGGCTCGACCATGTTCACCCCGGCGGCGGCGAGCCGGTCGATCAGCGGAGCCAGCTCGGCGATCTCGGCGACCAGCACCGGCGCCTTCTCCGGCCCGATGCCCTCGACCCGCTGGAACGCCTCGTCGTCGGCGGCGCGGATCGCGTCCATCGTGGCGAAGTACCGGGCGATCCGCCGCGACATGGACCGGCCGGTGCCGCGCACCCCGAGCGCGCAGAAGACCTTGTTCAGCGGCTTGGCCTTGGCGCCCTCGATCGCGGCGAGCAGGTTGGCGGTGCTGGTCTCGCCCATCCGCTCCAGCCCGAGGAGCTGCTCGCGGGTGAGGGCGAACAGGTCCGCGAAGTCGGTGATCAGCCCGGCGTCCACGAGCTGGTCGATGATCTTCTCGCCGAGCCCCTCGATATCGAGCTGGTCGCGGCCCACCGCGTACCGGACGGAGGCGACCGCGTGGCACGCCCGGCCGCGCACGCACCGCCACCGCTGCTGCGAGACGTCGATCGCGTCGCCGCAGCGCGGGCAGACCTCCGGCGCCTCGATCGGGCGCTCGTCGCCGGTGCGCAGGTGCGCCACCGGCGCCTCCACGCGTGGGATCACGTCGCCGGCCTTGTAGACGGTGACGTGGTCGCCGAGCATCAGCCCGCGCCGCTCGATGTCGGCGGCGTTGTGCAGGGTCGCGTAGGTGACGACCGATCCCTCCAGCTCGACCGGCTCCAGGACGGCGCGCGGCGCGATGATCCCGGTGCGGCCGACGTTCCACTCCACCTCCAGCAGCCGCGTGATCTTCTCCACGGCCGGGAGCTTGTAGGCGATCGCCCAGCGCGGCGCCCGGGAGGAGACCCCGGCCTCGGCCTGGTCGGCCGCCGCGTCCGCGCGGACGACGATGCCGTCGATGCCGAAGTCCAGCTCGGCCCGCAGCGCCGCGATCTCCGCGACGCGCGCGTGCAGGGCCTCCAGCGCCGTCGCGGTGACGGCGGGGACGGGCGTCGCGGCGGTGGTGCGCGCGCCGAGCGCCGCGACGTACTCCATGATCTCGCTGTGCGGCAGCTCCCGCAGCCGCGCGGCCAGGTCGTCGCCGGTGCCCTCCAGCGGCAGCGCGCCGTAGGCGAAGAAGGTCATCTCCACCTGGTAGGCGCGGTCCTTGGCGCGCAGCGACCCGGCGGCGGCGCTGCGCGGGTTGGCGAACGCGGGGCCGCCCGCGGCCGTGCGGGCGGCGTTGGCGTCCTCGAACTGCGCCCGGGTCATCAGCACCTCGCCGCGCAGCTCCACGGTGACCGGCTCGGCGAGCCGCTCCGGCAGCCCGACGATCATGCCGATGCCGTGCGAGACGTCCTCCCCGGCGGCGCCGTCGCCGCGCGTCACCAGCCGGGCGAGGCGGCCGTCGCGGTAGCGGGCGGAGATCGCCAGCCCGTCCAGCTTCGGCTCGACGCACCAGGTCCCGACCGGGCGGCCGAGGCGCCGCTCCAGGCCCGCGACCCACGCCTCCAGGCCCTCGGCGGAGAACACGTTGTCCAGGCTCAGCATCGGGACGGTGTGCGGCACGTCCCCGATCACCGCTCCCCCGGCGACCTTGCCGGTCGGGGACTCCGGCAGGACGTGCTCGGGGTGCTCGGCCTCGTAGGCGGCGATCCCGCGCACCAGGCGGTCGAACGCGTCGTCGTCCAGGGGCGAGTCGCCCTCGCCGTAGTAGGCGGCGGACGCCTCGACGGCGGTGCGCACGGCGTCGGCGTAGGAGGCCTGGTCCGCGATCTCGGCGCGGGACACTGTCTCGGTCATGTCCCTATCCTGCCTGGTAGGTACGACATTTCAGGATTTAGCGGACGGCCTGGTCGGCGGCCCCCGGAGGCCCCCAGAAGCCCCCGGAGGCCCCCGGAGGCCCCCGCCGGTCAGGAACCGGACGGCGCGTGCCGGGCGGCGGCCGCCGAGCGCGACATCGCGACGATCCCGGCGGTCAGCAGCACGGCGCTCACCGAGACGGCCGCGAACGCGGGCGCGCTGTGCGGCGGCCGGGTGTGGAAGGCGAGGACGGCCAGCAGGTAGGACGCGGCGGGGTTGGTCATCGTCATCGCGGTCATCGCGGCGGGCAGCGACCCGGCCGCGAACGCCCGCTGCTCCAGCACGAGGCCGAGCAGGGTGGTGCCCGCGAGCGCGTAGCCGGGCCAGTCGACGGCGGTGGCCGCGACGCCCCGGTCGACGAGGTCGGCGGTGGTCAGCTTGATCAGCACGGCGCTGCACGCGAACAGCAGCCCGGCGCAGGTGCCGAGCAGCACGGCCCGGACCGTCCCCTTCCGCAGCGCCGCGCCCCGCACCAGGACGAGCACGAGCGGCGCCAGGAGCAGCGCCGCGACGAAGAGGCGGGGCCGGGACGGCTCGCCGGCGGGCGGCACCGCGCCCGGCACCGTGAACAGGACCGCGAGGCCCGCCGACACGGCCGTCCCGCCGAGCAGGTCCATGCGGGCGGGCACGCAGCCGGTGCCCGCGCAGGCGAGCAGGATCGTGAAGACGAGCTGGCTGACCAGCAGCGGCTGGACGAGGCCGGTGGAGCCGAGGTGGAGCGCCACCGCCTGGCTCATGAACCCGGCGAGGTTCACCCCCCACCCGGCCAGCCACAGCGGGTCGTGCAGCAGCTTGCGGATCAGCCCGGCGGCGGCGACCGCGTCCGAGCCCCCGTGGACGGCGCGCCGCGCCGCGCGGTACTGGAGCGCGGCGGCCGCGGCGAACAGGAACGCCGCGAACAGGCCGAACCCGATGCTCCAGGCCATCAGCGCGTCCCGGCCGGGCGGCCGCGGCGCGCGTCCGGCGCACGTGCGCGGACCATCCGACCACCCCCTAGTGATCACCCCCCGGCCCGGCCGCGGTCCGCGCGCGGCCGGGAGTCACGACGGGTCGAAGACCGAAACGTGACCTCTGATGCCTTCTGCCCCTGGTGTCCGTTCCGAACACACAGGCACCTCCGGACCCGGGCGACCACCGCGTCGCGCCGAGCCGAAGGGGGGTGACGCAGGGCGGGCCGGACGGCGCCGCGCCGTCCGCCCCGGCGGCGCGAGACCGTCCGGCCCGCCTGCGGATCACCGGATGCGGGCGGCGAGCCGCGGGCTTCCCCTCCCAGGGACGCCGCCCGCAAGAACCGCCGCAAATCGGCTCCAATCCGTACAGCGCCGGCGGGTCCCGAAGCGTCACACCCCCGGAGAACGCGCTGGCAGGAGGCTTGCGCGGGCGATATTCGGGTGACGCGGCCGCGCGCGGCCGCGAGAATCGCCGGATGACGGTGACGCACTGGCCCCTCTACGGGCTGCGCCTTCGGACGCCCCGGCTCGAACTGCGGCTCCCGGACCTGGACCAGCTGGACGCCCTCGCCTCGCTCGCCGCGGGCGGCGTCCACGACCCGGCCGACATGCCGTTCCTGGTGCCGTGGACGGACCTCCCGCCGGAGGAGCGGGCGCGCAGCGTCATGCGGTACCACTGGCGCGTCCTCGGCGCATGGGAGCCGGACGACTGGGAGCTGTCGCTGTCCGTGTTCGCGGGCGGCGAGGTGATCGGCTCACAGGGGATCAGCGCGCGGGCCTTCCGGGTCGTCCGCGAGGTGGGCACCGGGTCCTGGCTGGGGCTGCGCCACCAGGGCCGGGGGTACGGGACGGAGATGCGCGCCGCCGTCCTGCACCTGGCGTTCGCCGGGCTGGGCGCGGAGTCCGCGACGAGCGCGGCGCTGGCCGACAACGCCGTCTCGGCCGCGGTCTCACGCAAGCTCGGCTACCGGGACAACGGCCTCGATCGCGTGAGCGTGCGCGACGTCCTGCGGCTGGACCGGCGCTTCGTCCTCGACCGCGAGGGCTGGGAGCGGCACCGCGCCGTCCCCGTCGAGATCGAGGGCCTGGACGCCTGCCTGCCGCTGCTCGGCGCGAGCTGACGGCGTCGCGGACCCGTCAGTCGGCCAGGCTCCGGGGACGGATGTCGGTCCAGTTCGTCTCGACGTAGTCCACGCAGTCGGGGCGCGGGCCGGGCCCGAACGCCACGGTCCAGCCCGCCGGGACGTCGGCGAACGAGGGCCACAGCGAGTGCTGGCCCTCGTCGTTGACCAGGACGAGGAACGTGCCGTCGGGGTCGTCGAACGGGTTGGTCATCACGCCTCCTGGGCGACTCGGGCGGAGCGGCGGGCGATGGACTGGACGATCTCGCCGGTCCGGACGGCGGTCATGGACAGCAGCGACGAGGCGATGCCGTGGCTGTGCTCGGTCGCGCCCTGGAGGTATACGCCCCACTCCTGGCCGGGGTCGGTGGCGATCCGGTAGTCGCGTTCCACCATCGGGCGCCCGTCCGCGCCGGCGCGGCAGTACGCGCCCGCCTCGCCGAGCAGGCCGAACGGGTCGCGCTCGCGGTAGCCGGTGGCGTAGACGACGGCGTCGGCGTCCAGGTCGGTCGTCTCGCCGGTGGGCAGGAACGCGACGCGGAGCCGGACGCCGCCCGGGACGTCGCGCGTCTCCACGACGCGGGAGACGTTGAGGATTCGCAGTCGCTCGGCACCCGCGACCTTCTCCGCGTAGGACCGCCGGTACAGCTCGTCGATCAGTTCGAGGTCCACGACGGAGTAGTTGGTGTTGCGGGAGTAGTCGAACAGCAGCCGCTTCACCTCCTGCGGCGCCGTGTAGTAGTGGTCGACGGCCGCCGGGTCGAAGATGCGGTTGGCGAAGGAGCTGTCGTCGGCGGGCGAGTACCCGTAGCGGGTGAAGACGGCGCACACCTCGGCCTCGGGGAACGTGCGGTGCAGGTGCTCGACGGCCTCGGCGGCGCTCTGCCCGGCGCCGACCACGACGAGCCGCCGGGGGCTCCAGCCGGGCCGCTCGGCGAGGCGGGTCAGCAGGTCCTCGGTGTGCCAGACCCGCTCGCCCGCCGACACGCCCGCGGGCAGGACGGGTTCGAGCCCGGCGGCGATGACGACGTCGCGGGCGAGGTGGGTCTCCAGCTCGTCGTCGCGGCGGACGACGACCTCCAGCGTCGCGGTGTCGTGCGGGCGGAGCGCGACGACCTCCGTCCCGTACCGGACGTCCCCGGCGACCGTCGCGGCGACCCATTCGAGGTAGTCGTGGAACTCCAGCCGGGTCGGGAACATCGTCTTGTGGTTGACGAAGTCGACGAGGCGGTCCTTGGCGTGCAGGTAGGCGAGGAAGGAGTAGCGGCTGGCCGGGTTGCGCATCGTCACCAGGTCCTTGAGGAAGTGGACCTGCATGGTGGCGCCGTCGATGAGCATCCCGCGGTGCCAGCCGAACTCCGGCTGCTTCTCGAAGAACACCGCGTCCACGCTCGCGCCGTGCTCCTCCTCCAGCGCGACGGCGAGCGCCAGGTTGGAGGGTCCGAACCCGATGCCGGCCACGTCATGGACGGGTGTCTGCATGTGCGTCTCCACTTTCGGGGCGGGGGTGATGCGGGGACAGGCGGGCAGGTCGGTCGAGCGGGTCAGGCGGGCTTGGCCGCGCTCGCGGCCTTGGCGATCCCGGGGACGACCTGGTCCACGATGTAGGGGACGGCGAGCGGGGTGGGCGTGCGCAGCGGCCAGAACGACTTCAGGTCGAGCGGGACGTAGGAGCCGCGCCTGACCACGGGCAGCTGCGCGAACAGCTTGTTGCCCTCGACCTTCTTCTGCGTCGCGGGGTCGTCGTTGTAGTGGCTGAGCAGGACGTCCACGTTCAGCACCGAGACCTTCTCCATGCTGAGCTCGGCGGCGAAGCCCTGCCCGGGGAGCTTGCTCAGCGGCTCGGGCAGCACCATTCCGAACTGCTCCAGCAGCTTGACGCTGGTGTCGCTCGGGGACTTCATCACGCCGATGTTCCCGGACGGGAACATGCTGGTCAGCGCGAAGCCCTTGCCCCTCAGCTCCGGGTGCGCGGTCCGCACCGAGGCGACCTTCGCCTCGACCGAGCGCACCAGCGCCTCGCCGTCAGCGGGGCGGCCGACGGCCTTGGCGACCTGCCGGGTGATCTGCTGCCAGGTGTCCTCGGCGGGGCCGGTCTGGTAGGCGAGGGTCGGGGCGAGCTTGGAGAGCTTGCCGTACTCCCGGTCGATGGTGAAGTCCCCGGCGGCGAGGATGAGGTCGGGCCGGAGCGCGGCGATCTCCTCCAGGTTGAAGCCGGCCTCCCCGGCCTTCAGCAGCTTCGGCTTGGAGCCGGTGACCTTCGGGGCGCTCCAGGGCGCGAGGCCGTCCGGCTGGACGCCGCTCAGCTCGGTCATCCCGACGGGCCGGACGCCGAGCGCGAGCAGCGCGTCCTGGTCGACCTCGCCGAGCGCGACGATCCGCTTCGGGGAGCCCTCGACCTTGGTGGTGCCGAGCTTGTGCGCGACGGTGACGGGGAAGGCACCGGCCGCGCCGCCGGACGCGGCGCCCGCGGGTTCGTCGTCGTCGCCGCACGCGGCGACCAGGCCGAGGCTCAGGACGAGCGCGCCGGTGGCGGCGACCAGCCGCCGCATCGTTGTCCGCATAGAGGACCGGTGTCCTTCCAGGTTGTGCCGGGGGTTTCCGAGCAGAGACATTAGGTTAGGCTCACCTAACTTCACAAGAGGTGAGGCCGTATGAGGACTCTCACTCCCCACCCCCGCTCTCCAGATGCGCGAGCAGGCCCGCGACGGTCGGCGCGGACATCAGCGTCGCGACCTTCAGCCCCGCGCACCCGGGCTCCCTCCTGATCCTCCGGACGAGCCTCATGGCGAGCAGCGAGTGCCCGCCGAGGTCGAAGAAGTCGTCGTCGGGCCCGGCCTCGGGCACGCCGAGCTCCTCGGCGAAGATCCGGCACAGCGCAGCCTCCAGGTCGCCACCGGACACACCGGTACGCGGTGCGGAGACGTGTTCGGCGGTGACGGCGCGCGCGGTTCCGGCGGAGGGCAGCGCGGCGACCGGCACATCCGGGTCGGCGGCGACGGCCTCCAGCACCGCGACGAGCCCGGCGGCGAGCGCGCCCACGGTCCCCGCGTCGAACAGGTCGGCGGAGTAGTCGACGAGCAGCCGCAGGTCGCCGGTCGCCGCGTCCTCGCGGAAGATGAAGTCCAGGTCGAACTTCGCGGCGCCCGGCCCGAACAGGGCCTCGCGCTGCTCCAGCCCGGGGAAGTCGACCTCGCCGACGCCCTGGTTCTCGTAGCCGACCATCACCTGGAACAGCGGGTTGCGGCCGGGCACGCGGCGCGGGCGCAGCGCCTCGACCAGCGCCTCGAACGGCAGGTCCTGGTGGGCGAGGCCCTCCAGCGCGCTCTCGCGGACGCGGCCGAGCAGCTCGGCGAACGTGGGCGCGCCGGACACGTCGGCGCGCAGCACGATCGTGTTGACGAAGAACCCGACGAGCCCGCCGGCGGCCTCCTCGGTCCGCCCGGCGACCGGGCTGCCGAGCGGGATGTCCTCCCCCGCGCCGGTGCGGTGCAGCAGCGCGGCGACGGCCGCCTGGCAGAGCATGAACATGCTGGCCCCGGCGTCGCGGGCGACCCTGCGCAGCCGCGCGGTGAGACCGGGCGGCAGCACGGCCGCGTGGGTCGCGCCGTGCTGGCCGACCGTCCCGGGACGGGGCCGGTCGACCGGCAGCGGTATCTCCTCGGGAATCCCGGCGAGAGAGCGCGCCCAGTGGTCGAGCTGCCGGGCGTGGACGCTCCCCGGGTCGAGCGGGTCGCCGAGCAGCTCACGCTGCCAGAGCGCGTGGTCGGCGTACTGCACGGGCGGCGGCGGGAGGTCGGGCGCCCGCCCCTCCCGCCGGGCGGCGTAGGCGGCGGCGACGTCGCGGGCGAACGGGCCGAACGACCACTCGTCGAACGCGATGTGGTGGAAGACCGCGAGGAGCAGGTGCTCGCGGTCGCCCTCCGGGAACACCGCGACGCGCAGCGGCGGGTCGGCGGCGAGGTCGAACGGCCGGGCGATGAACTCCTCCGGCGCGCAGGTCGCGACCTCCAGGACGGGACGCGCCTCGTCCGGCGGCAGGATCCGCTGGTAGGGGACGCCGTCGTGCTCGGCGAAGACCGTGCGCAGGCTCTCGTGCCGGGCGGTGACGTCGGCGATCGCGGCCTCCAGCGCGGGGTGGTCGAGGTCGCCGCGCAACCGCACCGCGAGCGGCAGGTGGTAGGCGCCGCGCGGCCCGTCGTCCTCGCGCAGGAGCTGGTCGAGCAGCCAGAGCCGGCGCTGCGCGAACGACAGCGGGACCCGTTCGGGGCGTTCGCGCGGCGCGAGCACGGGCCGCGGCGCGGTGCTCTCGCCCGCGCGGTCGTGCAGGCGTGCCGCCAGCTCGGCGACCGTGGGCGCCTCGAACAGGTCGCGGATCGACAGCTCGGCGCCGAGCACCGCGCGGGCCCGCCCGACGAGCCGGGTGGCGAGCAGCGAGTGGCCGCCGAGGTCGAAGAAGCCGTCGTCGATCCCGGCGCCGGGCGCGTCCAGCACCTCGGCGAACAGCGTGCACAGCAGCCGTTCGACGGGCGTGCGGGGCGGCCGCCCCTCGCGGCGCGGGCCGTCCTGGCCGGGGGCGGGCAGCGCGCGCCGGTCGAGCTTGCCGTTGACGGTCAGCGGCAGCGCGTCCAGCGTCATGATCGCGCTCGGCACCATGTAGCCGGGCAGCCGCGCCTTCAGCGCCTCCCGGACACGCGCGGCAAGCGTGCCGTGGTCGCGGGCCGCGACCGGGTTGTTGGCGTAGGACGCGGGCGGGCGTCCCGGGTCGGCGGCCGGGCTCGCGGCGCCGCCGCCGAAGACCGCGTCGTACCGGCCGACCCGGTCGGACGGGGTGAGCACCACGCCCGGGTCGAGTTCGTGCAGGGTCTCCGGTTCGACGCCGTCCGGCGGGGCAGCAAGGACCGCGCGCGCCTCGTCCGGGGACGCGCCGCCGCGCAGCGCCTCCAGCGCGGCGACCTCGCCCGACAGCCGGGGGTCGGGAATGCCGCGCACCCGGAGCGGGCCGGGCGGGCGGTCGCGCAGGTCGTCCAGGCCGGTCCACTCCACGACGGGGGTCTCGGGCGCGGGCGGCGCGGACTTCCACAGCACGACATCGTAGCGGTGCCTGGTCAGTTCGTTGTGGCGCGTTCCGCGCTTGGTGAGCACCTCCACCCGCGCGGGGCCGTCGAGGGCGGCGAAGAACGCCGGTTCGAGCAGCAGCTCCTTCTCCATCCGGACGGCCCGGTCGACCGCCGCGAGGTCGCCGCCGCCGCGTCCGAGCTGGATGGCCGCGTGCTGGCAGCGGACCGAGCGCAGGTCGCGGACGTCGCCGAGGAACAGCGCGCCGCCCGGCGCGAGCAGCTCGAGCGCCCTCGTGACGACGTCCTCCAGGTAGCCGGGGCCGGGGAAGTACTGCGCCACCGAGTTGATCACGATCGTGTCGAAGTGGCCGCGCGGCAGGCCGCCGGTGTCGTGCGCCGGCTGCGCGCTGAGCCGGACGGGCGAGTCCGGGCCGAGGTCGCGGCGCAGCTTGCCGATGACCGGCTCGGAGAAGTCGGTGCCCCAGTACTCCTCGGCCTCCGGCGCGAGCCGGGTGAGGATCAGCCCGGCGCCGACGCCGATCTCCAGCACGCGTCCCGGGCCCCGTTCGGGGTGCAGCGCGCGGATGCGCTCGACGGTCGTCTCCCGCCACTCGCGCATGTCGTCGAGGGGGATGGGGGCGCCGTCGTAGCTGCTGTCCCAGCCCGCGAACTCCTCGGCGTGGACGACGGTGCCGACCTCGGTGTACTCCGCGTCGTAGATCTGCCGCCACTCGGCGAGCTGCTCGCCCGCCGCGCCCTCGCGCGTCCCGTCCGGGACGACGTAGCCGATCAGCCGCTTCACGCCCGCGACCCCGGTGTCGGCGGCGACGACCGCGGCCTGCCCGACGCCGGGCTCGGCGGCGAGCGCGGTCTCGACCTCCTCCAGCTCGACCCGGTAGCCGCGGATCTTCACCTGGTCGTCGGTGCGGCCGAGGAAGTCGATGTTGCCGTCCGCGCGGACGCGGACGAGGTCGCCCGTCCGGTACATGCGGCCGCCCGCCGGGCCCGGCGCGAACGGGTCGGCGACGAACCGCTCGGCGGTCAGGGCGGGGCGGCCGAGGTAGCCGCGCGCGAGCCCGTCCCCCGCGATGTACAGCTCGCCGGGCGCACCCGGCGGGACGGGTCGCAGCCAGCCGTCCAGGACGTAGCCGCGCGTGTTCCAGATCGGCTTTCCGACGGTCGGGGTGGCGCTGTCGGTGGTGCCGCCACCGAGCGTGTTGATCGTGTACTCGGTCGGCCCGTACAGGTTGTAGCCGAGGACGCCGTCGGCGCGCGCGAGCCGGTCCCACACCGACGCGGGCACGGCCTCGCCGCCGAGCAGCACGAGCGGCGGCCGGTGCCCGCCGTCCAGCAGGCCCTCGTCGAGCAGCTGCTGGGCGTAGGTCGGCGTGACGTTGATGACGTCGACCTCGTGGCGGCGCAGGTAGGCGGTCAGCGCCTCGGCGTCGCGGCGCAGGTCCTCGTCGCAGACGTGCACCTCGTGGCCCTCGATCAGCCACAGCAGCTCCTCCCACGACATGTCGAAGGAGAACGAGACCGTGTGCGCGATCCGCAGCCGCCGCCCGGCGGACTCCACGACCGGGTCGAAGATGTTCGCGCGGTGGTTGAACTGCATGTTCGTCAGCCCGCGGTACGGCGTCACGACGCCCTTGGGGCGGCCCGTGGAGCCGGAGGTGTAGATGACGTAGGCGGGGTGGTCGAGGCGTCCGGGGGTGCCGGGCGCGAAGCCGTCCAGTTCGTCGGGTGCGAGGTCGGTGCCGGGCAGGTCGGCGAGGGCCCGCGCGGCGTCCGGGTCGTCCAGCGCGATCACGGCGCCGGAGTGGGTGAGACCGGCTGCGATGTCGCGGTGCGAGACGAGGCAGGTCGGCGCGGCGTCGGCGAGCATGAAGTCGAGCCGGTCGGCCGGGTAGTCGAGTTCGAGCGGCAGGTACGCGGCGCCGGTCCGCAGCACGGCGAACAGCGCCACGACCATCCGGGCGGACCGGGGCAGCGCCAGCGCGACGACGCGCTCGGGCCCGGCGCCGTGCGCGACCAGCAGCCGCGCGAGCCGGTTGACCTCGGCGTTCAGCTCCCCGTAGGTGAGCCGGACGTCCGGCTGCGACACCAGCGCGAGCGCGTCCGGGCGCTCGGCCGCCCGCTCGGCGAGCAGCTCGGCCACGGTCAGCTCGGGGACGGCGTGCCACGCCGCGTCCCAGTCGCGCCGCAGCCGGTCGTGCTCGGCGGGGACGAGCAGGTCGAGGGCGTGGCACGGCGTCCCCGGCGCGTCGGCGAGCGTCTCCAGCACGCGGACGTACCGGTCGGTGATCCGCTCGGCCTCGGCGCGGGTGAACGCGTCGCCCCGGTACATGATCCGGAGGCCCGCGCCCGGCTCGACGACCATCGTGAGCGGGTAGTGGGTGGCGTCGCGGACCTCCCGGCCGAGGACGCGCAGGTCCCCGTCCGGGCCGAAGCCGCGCCCGGTCGGCATGCCGGGGAAGTTCTGGAAGACGAACAGGGTGTCGAACAGGGTGGGCAGGCCGGTCGCGCGCTGCACGTCGGCGAGCGCGACGTGCTGGTGGTCGAACAGCTCGGACCGGGCCGCCTGGACGCGCTCCAGCACGGCGGCCGCCGGGTCGGCGGGCCCGGCCTGCACCCGCACGGGGACGGTGTTGAACAGGAGCCCGACCATGGTCTCGACGCCGTCCACGTCGGGGTGGCGGCCCGACACCGAGGCGCCGAAGACCACGTCGTCGCGTCCGGTGAGGCCCATCAGGACCAGGCCCCACGCCGTCTCGAACAGCGTGCCGGGGGTGACGCCGCGCTCGCGGGCGACCGCGTCGAGCCGTCCGGCGAGCCCGGCGGGCAGCGCGCGGCGGGCCTCCCCCGCGGCGGCGAGGTCGGCGGGCGCGCCGGCGAGGCCGGGACGGACGAGCGCGGGCTCGTCGAAGCCGCCGAGCGCGCGGCGCCAGGCGTCCACGGCGGCGTCGCGGTCGCGGCCGTTCACCCAGTCCAGGAACGCGCGGAACGGCGCGACCGGGCGGGCGGCCTCGGCGGCCGCGTCGGTGTAGCCCTCCAGCAGCGACGTGACCAGCAGCCCGCCCGACCAGCCGTCGAGCAGGATCAGCTCGGAGGTCAGGACGAGGCGGTGGTCGTCCGCGCCGACCCTCGCCAGCGCGAAGCGGAGCAGCGGCGGCGCGCCCGGGTCGAACGGCTCGGCCCGCTGGGCGTCGACGAACGCGTCGAGCTCGTCCCGGGCGACCTCGGCGTAGGTCCAGGGCACTTCGAAGGAGTCGGGAACGAACTGGACGGCGCGGTCGCCGTCGGTGCGGAACCCGGCGCGCAGGTTGGGGTACTTCTCCAGGACGGCGCGCGCCGCGTCCCGCATCCGCGCGGGATCGACGGGCCCCGACAGCGTCACCACGGCCTGCTGCACGTAGACGTCGCGTCCCTCGCCCGCGAGCATCAGGTGGAACAGGAGCCCTTCCTGAAGCGGGGAGAGGGGCAGCTCGCCGGTCGCGTTCTCGTCGGGGGCCGTGGCCAGGGCCCGGGGCGGCGGCGCGGCGGCGCGGGCGAGGGCCTCGATCGTCCGGAGGCGGAACACGTCGCGGACGGTGAAGGCCAGCCCGGCGCGGCGGGCGCGGGCGACCAGCAGCGCGGCGCTGATGCTGTCGCCGCCCGCGCGGAAGAAGTCGTCGTCGGCGCCCACGTCGGGACGTTCCAGGACGGCGGCGGCGAGCCGCGCCAGAACGCGTTCGGCCTCGGTGGCGGGTGCGCGCCCGGCGGCTGGACGTCCCGGGTCGGGCAGGGCGCGCCGGTCGACCTTGCCGCTCGGGGTGAGGGGCAGCGCGTCCAACATGACCAGGTCGGCCGGGACTAGATGCGCCGGAAGCGTCGCGCGCAGGCCGTCCAGCAGCTCCTCCGGGTCGGCGTCGCCCACGACGTAGCCGACGAGGCGGGAGCCGCGCGCGGCGACGGCGGCGCGCCGGACGCCGGGCCGCGCGGCGAGGGCGGCCTCGACCTCGCCCGGCTCGATCCGGAACCCGCGCAGCTTGATCTGGTCGTCGGCGCGGCCGAGGAACCGCAGCGTCCCGTCAGGGAGCCGCCGGACGCGGTCGCCGGTGCGATAGAGGCGGGAGCCGGGCGGGCCGAACGGGTCGGCGACGAAGCGTGCCGCAGTGCGGGCAGGGTCAGCGAGGTAGCCGCGCGCCAGGCCGTCCCCCGCCAGGTACAGCTCCCCGACCGGGACCTCGCGGAGCGCCGCGTCCAGGACGTGGGCGCGGGTGTTCGCGATCGGCGCGAGGCCCCCGCCGGACAGGGCGGCGAGGCTGTCGCCCGCCGCCTCCGAGCATCCGTACAGGTCGACGACCCGGCCCGGGACGCGGGCGGCGAGCGCGGGCGGCAGCGCCTCGCCGCTGCTGATCCAGGTGGTGACGGACGCGGGCGGCCCGTTCTCGGCGAGCGCGGCCAGCAGGCTCGGGACGAGCGTGACCGTCGCGGCGCCGTGCCGCTCCACGAACCCGGCGAGCGCGACCGCGTCGGTCGCGGTGGCGTCGTCGGCGACGGCGACCGTGTCCCCGGCGACCAGGCCGCCGAGCAGTTCGGTGGTGCCGTCGATGAACGCGGGCGAGCTCTTGGCGACGCGGGTTCCGGGCGCGGCCAGGTCGGCGCCCCAGGCGAGCCGGTTGGCCAGGGCGCGCTGGGTGCCCGCGACGGCCTTCGGGGTCCCGGTCGAGCCGGAGGTGAACACGACGTAGGCGAGGTGGCCGGGGCGGATCTCGGGGCGGACGCGGCGCGGCGCGTCCCGGGGCGGCTCGTCCCGCCCGAGGACCAGCAGCGGGCGGACCGCCTCCAGCATCGCCTCGAACCGCGCGGGCGGGTAGGACAGGTCGAGCGGCAGGTAGGCGGCGCCGGTCTTGAGCACGGCGAGCAGCGCCACCGCGAACGCGTCCGAGCGCGGCAGGGCGATCGCGACGATGCGTTCCGGGCCCGCCCCGGCGGCGGCGAGCCGGTCGGCGAGGGCCTCGGCGCGGGCGTCCAGCTCGGCGTAGGTAAGGACCCCGTCGCCGAAGACCAGGGCCGTGGCGTCCGGGGTGGCGGCGGCCCGCGCCTCGATGAGCGCGGCGGCGGTCGGGGCGGGGAGGTCGCGGGCGGTGTCGGGGTGCTCGACGGGGGCGCCGAGCGTCGACAGCCGCCGCCCGGGGTCGTCGGCGACCTGGCGCAGCAGCGTCGACAGCCCGTCCAGCAGGCTCTCGACCGTGCCCCGGTCGAACAGGTCCTCGGCGTAGGCGGCGAACCCCTCGACCTCGTCGGCGCCCTCGGCGAAGTACAGGTCGAGGTCGAACTTCACGCCGCCGGTCTCGGGCAGGAACGGCTCGGCGCACACGCCCGGCAGCGCGAGCCGCACGTCCTCCAGCCGCTGGTGGACGACCATCACCTGGAACAGCGGGCCGCGCGCCAGCGACCGCTCGGGCGCGAGCCGCTCCACGACCCGGCCGAACGGCACGTCGGCGTGGGAGAACGCGGCGAGGTCGGTGGCGCGCACCCGGTCCAGCAGCTCGGCGAACGTCGGGTCGCCCGACAGGTCGGCGCGCAGCACGAGCGGGTTGACGAACACGCCGACCAGGCCGGACAGGTCCTCGTCGGCGCGTCCGGCGATGGGCGAGCCGAGCGCGATGTCATCGCCCGCGCCCGATCGTTGCAGCAGTGCCGCGACGGCCGCGTGCAGGACCATGAACACGCTGGTCCCGGTGTCGCGCGCCAACCGGCGCGCCCCGGCGGCGGGCAGCCGGAACGGCACGAGCCCGCCCCGGTGGCTCGCCTCGGCCGGGCGCGGCCGGTCGAGCGGCAGGACCGTCTCGCCGGGCAGCCCGGCCAGCGCGTCCTCCCAGTAGGCGAGCTGGTCGCCGGTGTCGGCGCCGCGCTGCCAGGCCGCGTAGTCGGCGTACTGGACGGGCAGCGGCTCCCACCCGGGCGCGCGGCCCTCGCGGCGGGCCTCGTAGGCGCGGGCGAGGTCGGCGAGCAGCGGCGTGAACGACCACTCGTCGGCGGCGGCGTGGTGCAGCAGCAGGACCAGCGACCACTCCGCCTCCCCGGCGCGGATCAGCGTGGCGCGGACGGGCAGGTCGGCGCCGATGTCGAAGACGTGGGAGGCCGCCTCGCGCTCCCGCCGGGCCGCGTCCTCGCCGCGCGCGTCCACGACCGTGAAGGGGACCGGCGTGTCGGCGGCGAGGATCCGCTGGACGGGCAGCCCGTCGGGTCCCTCCACCAGCAGCGTGCGCAGCGCCTCGTGCCGCGCGACGACGTCGCCGAACGCCGCGCGCAGGGCCTCGGGGTCCACCGGCCCGGTCAGGCGCAGGCCGAGCGGCAGCGCGTAGGACGGGGACGGGCCGCGCAGCCGCTCCTCCAGCCACAGACCGCGCTGCGCCGCCGACGCGGGGACGTCGCCGTCCGGCCGTGCCGCGTCGCGGACGCGCGACCCGCCGCCCGCCACGAGTCTCGGCGCGAGCAGGGCGACGGTCGGCGCCTCGAAGACGTCGGCGATCGACAGCGTCGCGCCGAGCGCCGCGCGGGCCTTCGCCGCGACGCGGGTGGCGAGCAGCGAGTGCCCGCCGAGGGCGAAGAAGTCGTCGTCGACGCCGACGCGGTCGCGGCCGAGCAGCTCGGCGAAGATGGCGCACAGCGCGGCCTCGCGGGCGTCGCGGGGCGCGCGGCCCTCCGGCTGGGCGGAGGCCACGTCCTCGGGGACGGGCAGCGCCGCGCGGTCGAGCTTGCCGTTGACCGTCCGGGGCAGCGCGTCCAGCGGGACGAGCGCGGACGGCACCAGGTACTCGGGCAGCACCGCGGCGAGCGCGCCGCGCAGGTCGCCCGGCTCCCCCTCCGGCACGTAGTAGCCGACGAGCCGCGGCTCGCCGGGGCGGTCCTCGCGGACGACGACCGCCGCCCGCGCGACGCCCGGCAGCGCCGCGAGCACCGCCTCCGCCTCCCCCGGCTCGATCCGGAACCCCCGGATCTTCACCTGGTCGTCGGTGCGGCCGAGGTAGTCGAGGGAGCCGTCCCGGTTCCAGCGCGCGAGGTCGCCCGTCCGGTACATCCGGGCTCCGGGCGGCCCGGCCGGGTCGGCGACGAACCGCTCCGCGGTGAGGGCGGGCCGCCCGGCGTAACCCCGGGCGAGCTGCGAACCCGCCAGGTACAGCTCGCCCGGGACGCCCGGGGGGACGGGACGCAGCGCCGCGTCCAGCACGTGGGCGCGGGTGTTCCAGAACGGCCGCCCGATGCCGGTGGCGGGCAGGTCGGCGCACGTCGCCCAGACCGTCGCCTCGGTCGGCCCGTACATGTTGGTGGCGAGCGCCGCCGCCCGCCACAGCGACCCCGCGAGCGCCGGGGGCAGCGCCTCGCCGCCCACCAGGACCCGCAGGCCCGTGAACGCCGCCGGTTCGAGCGTGCCGAGCAGCGACGGCGTGCCCTGCACGACGGTCGCGTCCTTGAGCAGCGCGGTCAGCGCGTTCGGGTCGCGGACGGCGTCGCGGGAGGCCAGCACGACCGTCGCGCCCGCCAGCAGCGGCCCGTACAGCTCCAGCGCGGCGATGTCGAACGCGATCGTCGTGACCGCGACGAGCCGGTCGGCGGGGGTGAGGCCGAGCTGGTCGCGGGTCGCGAGCAGGAAGTTCGCGAGCGCCCGGTGCGGGATCGCCACGCCCTTCGGGCGTCCGGTCGAGCCCGAGGTGTAGATGACGTAGGCGAGGTCGTCCGCGTGGACGGGCGTGGACGGCTCGGGGGCGTCGGGGACCTCGTCGAGGACGAGCGTGCCGGTGCCGTCCGGGAGCAGGCCGAGGGTGTCGGGGGTGGCGAGGACGCAGAGGGGGCGCGCGTCGTCCAGCATGTAGGCGAGGCGGTCCCTCGGATGGTCCAGGTCGAGCGGCAGGTACGCGGCGCCCGCCTTCAGCACGCCGAGCAGCGCGACGAGGAGGTCGGGCGTGCGCGGCAGGGCGAGCGCCACGACGGTGTCGCGTCCGGCGCCGCGTCCGCGCAGCGCCGCGGCCAGCGCGGAGGAGCGCCGGTCCAGCTGCGCGTAGGTGAGCGAGCCCGCCTCCGACTCGACGGCCGTCAGGTGCGGCGTGCGCGCGGCCTGCTCCTCGAACAGCGCGACGACCGAGGTGTCGGGCACGTCCCGCAGCGTGGCGTTGGCCGCCTCGATGAGCGCGCGCTCGTCCGCGCCCATGAGCTCCAGCGCGCCGATCGGGCGGTCGGGGTCGGCGAGCGCGGCGGCCAGCAGCGTCTCCAGGTGGCCGAGCAGCGCGTCGATCCGGTCGTCGTCGAACAGCTCGCGCCGGAACGTCGCCTCGACCGTCATGCCGTCCGCCCGGACGAACGCCTCCAGCGACAGGTCGAAGTGCGTCGTGCCGTTGTGGACGTGCGTCCAGCTCGACGTGACGCCCGGCAGGTCCAGCTCGCCGATCTCCTGGGCGAGGAACAGCAGCATCGTGTCGAAGAACGCCGACCGGCCCCGGCCGCGCGCGGGACGCAGCTCCCGCACGATCCGGTCGTAGGGCAGCGCCTGGTGCGCGAAGCCCTCGGCGCACGTCCGCCCGGCGCGCCGCAGCGCCTCGCGGAACGTCGGCGCGCCGGACAGGTCGGTCCGCAGCACCAGCGTGTTGCCGAAGTTGCCGACGAGCCGCTCGGTCCCGGCGTGCTCCCGGTTCATCACCGCCGACCCGACCGCCACGTCCTCGGCGCCGGTGTAGCGGTGCAGCAGGACGGCGTAGGCGGCGAGCATCACCGTGAACGGGGTGAGGCCCTCCTCCGCCGCGAGCCGCCGCATGCCCTCGGTCACCGCGTCGCCGAACCGGCGCGCCCGCCGCCCGCCCCGCTCGGACGCGGCGGCGCCGCGCGGCCGGTCGGCGGGCAGGTCCAGGGGCGCGGGCGGCGGGTCGAGCCGTCCGCGCCAGTAGGCCAGGTCGTCCTCGTTCGCGGGACGCTCCTGCTCCCACGCGGCGAAGTCGGCGTACTGGACCTCCAGCGGCGGCAGGCCGTCCGGCTCCCCCGCAACCGCCGCCCGGTACAGCGCGGACAGGTCGCGCGACAGCGATCCCCACGTCATGCCGTCCCAGGCGATGTGGTGCACGACGAGGACCAGCGCGTGCTCGGCCTCCCCGAGCCGCAGCAGCTCCAGCCGGATCGGCCGGTCGCGGCGCAGGTCGAACGGGCGCGCCGCCAGCTCGGCCGCCCGCGCGCCGGCGTCCGCGCACGGGACGGGGACGAGGTCGAGCGTGTCGTCATCGCCCACGATCTGCACCGGGCCCGCGTCGCCGTCGGCGTCGGCATAGACGGTGCGGAGGATCGCGTGCCGCCGGATCAGGCCGCGCAGCGCCGTGCGCAGCGCGTCGGCGTCGAGCGGGCCCGACATCCGGACGAGGAGGCAGACGTTGTAGGCGGGGCTCTCGGGGAACGCGCGGTGGTGCAGCCACATGCTCTGCTGCGCGTGGGAGAGCGGCGCGGGGCCGTCCGATTCACGTGGGGCGAGCCGGGTGGAGTCGGGGCCGAGCCCGGCCTCCGCCATCATCCGCCGCATCAGTTCGCGCCGTCGTACCGCCGTCGTCTGATCCCGCACGCTCAACTCTTTCGTTGTCGGCTCCAGCACCGCAGGTTAGGTTAGCCTTGCCTATAAAAATCCTGCAAGGTTAGCCTTACCTAAGTTTGAAGTTCCGCCCGGAAAAGGGAGTGGCCGCCTTGTCCATCCGTCCGCACACCGACGGTGCGCACACCGACCAGAAACTCACGGAGCGGGTGGTCGAGCACACCGCCGAGCCCCTCGCCCTCATGGCCCGGCTGGCCGGATCGGGGTTGTTCGACGACTACGTCGTCTACGAGCGCCCCGGCGCCTACACGTTCGCGGGCGGAACGCTGGGCGAGGTGGTGCTCGACGGCGGAGCGGTCCACACCCGCTGGCCGGGGACGCCCGCCGCGAGCACGCCGTGGTCGGGCCACCCGGCGGACGCGCTGCGGGAGGCGTTCGCCGCCGCCCCGCTGCCCGCGTGGAACGCCTACGGCTGGATCGCGTTCGAGTTCGCCGCGCCCCGGCCGTCCGGGCGGCTGGCGCACCTGGTCGTCCCGCGCGCCGAGGTGCGGATCGAGGGCGGCCGGGCCCGGGTGACCGCGTCCGACCCGGCCGAGGCGGAGCAGATCGCCAAGCTGCTCGCCGAGGACGACGTCCCGCCGCCGGGCGCGCCGTCCCCGGTCGACGTCCGGGTGGGCGCCGCCGCCTACAAGCCGCGCGTGGCGCAGGCCGTCGCCGACATCGAGGCGGGCCGCTACCAGAAGGTCATCGTCTCCCGGCGCCTCGACGTCCCGTTCCCCGTGGACGTGGTCGCGACATACGTGCGCGGGCGCGAGGCCAACACCCCGGCGCGCTCGTTCCTGCTCGACCTCGGCGGCTTCCAGGCCACCGGGTTCAGCCCGGAGGTCCTCGCCAGCGTGGACGCGTCCGGGAACGTCATGACCCAGCCGCTCGCCGGGACGCGCGCGTTCGGCGCCGGGCGCGACGCCGACGAGCGGACGCGCCGCGAGCTGGAGACCGACCCCAAGGAGATCTTCGAGCACGCCGTGTCCGTGCGCACCTCGCAGGACGAGCTGACCCGGGTGTGCGAGCCGGACAGCGTCCACGTCACCGGGTTCATGACCGTGAAGGAGCGCGGCAGCGTCCAGCACCTCGGCTCCAGCGTCAGCGGGACCCTCGCCCCCGACCGTTCCGCGTGGGACGCGCTGACCGCCCTGTTCCCCGGCGTGACCGCGTCCGGCATCCCGAAGCCCGAGGCGATCGAGGCCATCACCCGCCTGGAGGAGCCGCGCGGCCTGTACGCGGGCGCCGTCCTCGCCCTCTCCCACGACGGCGCGCTCGACTCCGCGCTCGTGCTGCGCGCCCTCTACAACGAGGACGGCCGCGCCTGGCTCCGCGCGGGCGCCGGGATCGTGCTGGGCTCGACGCCCGACCGCGAGTACGAGGAGACCTGCGAGAAGCTCTCCAGCATCGCGCCGCACGTCGTCCCCCTCCCCTGAGCCGCCGCTCCCGGTGGGCCGCCCCGTGCCCGGGCGGCCCGCCGGGAGCGCGCGTCAGGTCAGGCGCGCCGCGAGGGCCTTCTTGCTGACCTTCCCCACGGGGGTGCGCGGGAAGGCGTCGACCGTCTCGACGCGGTCGGGGTACTTGTAGGCGGCGACGCCGCGGGCGCGCAGGAAGTCCTTCAGCTCGCGCAGCGTCGGCTCCTTCTCGCGGACGACCAGGAACGCGCACGTCCGCTCGCCCATCATCGCGTCGGGGACGCCGACGACGGCCGCGTCGTGCACGGCCGGGTGGGCCAGCAGGTGCCCCTCCAGCTCCTCCGCCGAGATCTTGTCGCCGCCCCGGTTGATCTGGTCCTTCGCACGGCCCTCGACGACCAGGTGCCCGGTCGGCAGCACGCGGACGAGGTCGCCGGTGCGGTAGAAGCCGTCCGGGGTGAACGAGCGGGCGTTGTGCTCGGGCGCCCGGTAGTAGCCGCGCAGCGTGTAGGGCCCGCGGGTGAGCAGTTCGCCGACCTCGCCGGGCGCGACGGGCTCGCCGTCCTCGTCCACGACGCGGATCTCGTCGGCGGGCGACAGCGGCCGGCCCTGGGTGCGCTCGACCAGGTCGCGGGGGTCGTCCAGGCGCGTGTAGTTGAGCAGGCCCTCGGCCATCCCGAAGACCTGCTGCACCCGGCAGCCGAGGTCGGCGGGCACCTCGGCGGCGCGCTCGGCGGCGAACTTCGCGCCGCCGACCTGGAGCAGCTCCAGCGACGACAGGTCCTCGCCGGACCAGCTCGCCGCGTCCAGCCACAGCAGCGCGATCGGCGGGACGACCGCGCAGACCGTGGCGCGCTCGCGCTCGATGAGCGGGAACGCGTCGTCGGGCGACCCGGACGGCGCCAGCACGACCGTCCCGCCGGTCGCGAACACGCCGAGGACGCCGGGGCAGGCGAGCGCGAAGTTGTGCGCGGCGGGCAGCACGACGAGGTAGACGGTCTCCTCGGTGAAGCCGCAGACCTCGGCGCTGGCCTCCAGGTTGTAGACGTAGTCGCGGTGGGTGCGGGGGATCAGCTTCGGGAGGCCGGTGGTGCCCCCCGACAGCAGGAAAACCCCCACGTCGGACGGGTCGGGGCGCGGCGCGTCGACCGGCTCCGCGTCGACGGCCGACAGGGCGGTGAACTCCTGCGGGTCGCCGTCCACGACGACGTGCTCGACGGGCAGGCCGCGCGCCATCTCCCGGTAGTCGAAGTCGCCGTCGGTCTCGCCGCAGACGTAGCCGCGCGCCTCCGACAGCTCGCACAGGTAGCCGATCTCGCTCGCGCGGTGCGCGGGCAGGGCCAGGACGGGCACGGCGCCGATCCGCACCAGCGCGAGGAACGTGACGACGAAGCCCGCCGTGTTCGGGAGCTGCACGACGACGCGGTCGCCGCGGCCGAGGCCGAGCCGCAGGAACCCGGCGGCGGCGCGCGCGGCGCGGCGGTCCAGGTCGGCGTAGGTGAGGCGCTCCGCACCGGCGACGAGCGCCAGGCGGCCGGGGGCGCCGCGCAGGACGGCGCCGAGGACGCGGTCGGCCCAGTAGCCCTCGGCCTTGTAGCGGGCCTCCAGGTCGGGGGGCCAGGGGGTGAAGCCGTCCACGGTCACCGCCCCGCCGTCTGCCCGGCGGCGCCCGGGACGGGCTCGGCCGGGTCGGAGCCGAGCGCGACCACCCGGTTCGCGCCGTCCACGTGGACGACGCGGGGGCTGTGCTCGCGCCGCTCCTCCTCGTCGAGGGCGGCGTAGGTGATGATGATGACGAGGTCGCCGGGGTTCACCAGGTGGGCCGCCGCCCCGTTGACGCCGATGACGCCGCTGCCCGCCTCGCCGGTGATGGCGTAGGTGACCAGGCGCGAGCCGTTGGTGATGTCGACCACGTGGACCTGCTCGCCCTTCACGATGTCGGCCGCCTCCATCAGGTCGGCGTCGATCGTGAGCGAGCCCACGTAGTGCAGGTCCGCCTGCGTGACGGTCGCGCGGTGGATCTTGCCGTTCATCAGCGTTCGCTGCACCGGTTCGTCCTCTTTCTCAAGACCAACTAAGGCTAGGCTTACCTTAGCTATCCCCCCGGCGGAGGAGAACCCCGACGATGCTCAGGCGCCTCGCGATGGACATCGGTCCCTTGCGCACCAGCAGGGCCTTCCGGAACGTGTTCATCGCCCGCACGGTCTCGGTGTTCGGGATCGGGATGCTGATGGTGGCCGTGCCCGTGCAGGTCTACGACCTGACCGGCTCGACCGTACACGTCGGCGCGGTGTCGGCCGCCGAGGGCGCCGCGCTGCTGGCCGGGTTCCTGTGGGGCGGGGTGCTCGCCGACCGGTACGACCGGCGGCGGCTGATGCTGCGCGCGCGGACGGCGGCGGGCGTCGGGTTCGCGCTGCTCACCGTTAACGCGTTCCTGCCGTCCCCGTCGGCGGCGGCGCTGTACGTCCTCGCGGCGTGGGACGGGCTCGCGACCGGCGTCAGCGTCACGGCGCTGCTCGCGGCGACGCCCGCGCTGGTCGCGCCCGACAAGCTCGTCGCGGCGGGCGCGCTGAACGCGCTGACGGTCCGGCTCGGGTCGATGGCCTCCCCCGCGCTCGGCGGGGTCGTCGTGTCGGCGTTCGGGGTCGGCTGGAACTACGCGGCGGCCGCCGCCGGCACGTTCGGCACGCTGGGCCTGCTGACCTCGCTCCCGGTGCTCAAGCCGAGCGGGGAGGACGCGGCGGGCAACCCGCTGAAGGCGATCGCCGGCGGGTTCCGGTTCGTCGCCTCCCACCGGGTGGTGGGGTCGCTGATGCTGCTCGGGCTGCTGTTCATGGTCGCGGGCGGCATTCCGGTGCTGATGCCCGCGTTCGCGACGCGCGGCCTGGACGGCGGCGCCACCACGGTCGGCCTCCTGTACGCGGCCCCGGCGTGCGGGGCGGTGCTCGCGTCGGTGACCAGCGGGTGGGCCGGACGGCTGGGGGCGCCGGGGCGGGCGCTGCTCGTCGCGTCCGTCAGCGGCTTCGCGGCGCTCGCCTGCCTGGGCCTCGCCCGCCATCCCGCCGTCGCCGTCGCGATCCTGCTCGGGTACGGGTTCGTCGCGTCCATCGAGGAGATCCTGCGCTACGGGCTCATCCAGTCGCACACCCCCGACTCCCACCTCGGACGGGTGAACGCCCTCTGGGCGGCGCAGGAGACCGGCGGCGGCGCGGTCGGCGCGCTCGGAGCCGGGGTCCTCGGCCGCTACCTGGCCCCCGGCTCCGCGATCGTCCTCTACGGGACGGTCAGCGCCGCGCTAGCGCTGGCCCTCGCCCTCACGCTGACCGGCCTGCGCACCGCGACCCTCGCCCCGGGCCCCGACGCGCCGAGCGCCGATCCCGAGCCCGCCGCCTGACCCGCGCCGTCCGGCACGCCCGAATCAGCGCGCGAGGCGGGCCGCGACCTCCGCCTCCGTCATGGCCTCGACCTCCAGCCAGATCGAGGCCACGGCCTCCAGCCGCCCGGGGGCGTCCTCCAGTTCGGTGAGGCGGCGGCAGACGCGCGCGACCGTCCGCTCGGCGAACAGGACGCGGACGGGCAGCGCCGTCGTGTCGAGCGCCTCCCGCAGCCGCGCGACCACGGTCGTGGCGAGGACGGAGTCGCCGCCGAGCGCGAAGAAGTCGGCGTCCGCGCCGACGCGCTCGGCCCCCAGCACCTCGGCGACGATCCGGGCGAACACCTGCTCCAGCGGCGTGCGCGGTTCCACGTGCGCCGCGTCCCCGGTCTCGGCGGCGGCCAGCGCGGCGAGGGCCTTGCGGTCCACCTTGCCGTTGGCGGTGAGCGGGAGGGCATCCGGCGTGAGCAGCAGCTCGGGGACCATGTGCGGGGGAAGCAGGTCGCGGGCCCGCGCGAGGATCGCCTCGCGGTCCGGTGCGGACGACCCGGTGACGACGGCCGCCGCCAGGCTCCCCTTGTTGAGGAACGCGACCGCCCGCGTCACGGCGGGATGGTCGCGCAGCGCGGCCTCGATCTCGCCCAGCTCGATCCGGAAGCCGCGCACCTTGACCTGGTGGTCGCGGCGGCCGAGGAACTCCAGGGTCCCGCCGGGGCGGTAGCGGGCCAGGTCGCCCGTCCGGTACCAGCGCGCGCCCTCGTGGACGACGAACCGGTCGGCGGTGCGGTCGGGGTCGCCGGTGTAGCCGTCGGCGACGCCCGCGCCGCCGATCCACAGCTCGCCCGCGACCCAGTCGGGGCGGTCGCGGCCCGCCTCGTCCACGACCCGGCACGCGACGCCGCCCAGCGGCACCCCGTACGGGACGGCGTGCCAGTCGGCGGGGACCTCGCCCGCCACCTCCTGCACGGTCGAGTGGATCGCGGTCTCGGTGGTGCCGCCGAGCGCGACGAACCGGGCGCCGGGCGCGCGCTCGGCCAGCAGCGCGGGCAGGTGCGTGCCGACCCAGTCGCCGCCCAGCAGCACCAGCCGCAGGCTCCCGACAGGCTCGGTGCCGGAGCGCAGCAGCATCTCCAGGACGGACGGGACGCAGTTGAGCACGGTCACCGACCAGCGCCGAACGAGCTCGGCCCAGCGCGCGGCGTCGCGGCGCTCGTCCTCGTCCGGGACGACCACCGCGCCGCCCGACGACCACTGCGCGAACAGGTCGAACACCGACAGGTCGAAGTCGAGCGCCGAGACCGCGAGCGTGGCGTCGCCGGGGCCGAGCCCGAACCGGTCGTTGAGGTCGCCGATCGTGTTCATCGCGGCGCCGTGCGAGACCTCGACGCCCTTCGGCTCGCCCGTCGACCCGGACGTGAACAGCACGTAGGCGACCTTCTCGGGACGCGCCTCGACCGGCGCCGCCAGCGGCTCGACCTCCGGCACCGCGCCCGAGGTGATGGACGCGGCGACGGCGGCCCCCGCGCGGATCCGCTCGCGCCGCGCGGCGGGCTGCCCCACCCCGATCGGGACATACGCGGCGCCCGCCGCGAGGATCCCCAGGACGGCCGCGGCCTGGTCCGGGCCCTTCGGCAGCTCGACCGACACGCGGTCACCCGGACGGACGCCCCGGGCGGCCAGGTCGACCGCGACGCGCAACGCGCGGTCGGCGAGCTCGCCGTAGGTCAGCGTGCCGCCGTCGCCCCAGTGCAGCGCGGGCGCGCCGGGCGTCCGGCGGGCGTGCTCGAAGAAGCCCTCGGTGAGCGTGCGGGACGGCGGCGCCGGGATCGCGTTGAGCGCCGCCCGCACCCGCAGCTGCTCCGGCGTCGCGGCGACGCGGAGCGGCTCGCCCCAGTCCGCGCCGGACGCGCCGAGCCGGGTGATCGCGGCGGTGTAGGCGGCGAACATCGCCTCGGCGACCCCGTCCGGGAACGCCGGGCGGCGCACGTCCCAGTTAAGCAGCAGCCCGCCCGAGACCTCGGTGACCTGCGCGTCCAGCAGCACCTGCGGGCCCTGCGAGATGATCCAGCCGGGCTCGCCGAACCGCTCGCGGACGCCGTCGCCGAACAGCTCGCCGAGGTTGAGCGCGCTGGTGTAGACGATCGGCGCGAGGACCTGCTCGCCGCGCAGCCGCGACAGGTCGCGCAGCACCTCCAGGCCCGAGTAGTCGCTGTGCGCGCCCGCCGTGTGCAGCGACGCCTGGACGGCCCGCGCCCGCTCGGCGAACGGCAGCTCGGCGGTGAGGTCGACCTCCAGCATGATCGAGCCGGTGAAGTCGCCGACGACCGCGTCCACGTCCGGGTGCACGGGCTCGCGGTGGAACAGCGGCAGGTTCAGCAGGAAGCGCGGCGTCGCCGACCACGCGCCGACGACCTCGGCGAACACGGCGGCCAGCGCCATCGCGGGGGTGACGCCCGCGGCGTGCGCGCGGGCGAGGAGGCGGTCCTTGTCCGCCGGGGACAGCCAGTGGTGCAGGCGCTCGACCTCGTCGCCCGGCTCGGCGACCACCGGGAGCTCGGGCGGGCCCGGCAGGTCGGCGAGGCGCTCGGCCCACCAGCGCCGGTCGGCCGCGCGGGCCTCGGCGCGCGGGTCCTCGGCCAGGTAGCGGGCGTAGCCGTACCGGATCGGCGCGAGGGCCTCCCCCGCGTACAGCGCGGCGAGGTCGGCCAGCAGGACGCGGTAGCTCATCGCGTCGGCGGCGACCATGTCGACGTCCAGGTGCAGGCGCGCGGTGCCTCGGGGCAGCAGGCTCAGCCGCGCGTCGAACACCCGGCCCTCCTCGATCGGCAGCCGCTGCCGCGACATCTCCGCGCGGATCCGCTCCAGTTCGGCGTCCGGGTCCGGCACCTCGCGCAGGTCGTGGACGGTGACGGCCGGGCCGGGCCGCTCGGGCAGCACGCGCTGCGTCCCGTCGTCCAGGACGGCGACGCGCAGCATCGGGTGCCGCCGGACGAGCGCCCGCACGGCCTCCTCGAACCGCTCCGGGTCGATCGCCCGGCCGTCCAGCTCGACGTAGAGGTGCGCGGCGACCGAGCCGAGCGACTGGCCCGAGTCGCGCCCGATCCAGTACGCGTGCTGCATGAGCGCGAGCGGGAACGGCTCGTCCGGCTCGATGCCCGCGAGGTCGGCGAGGTCGGCGAGGTCGTCGTCCGCGGGCGCGCCGCCCGCCGGGGGGCCCGCGGCGGGCTCGGCCTGGCCGCGTTCGGTGAGCAGCTCCCACCAC
The DNA here is from genome assembly GCF_022751215.1 of Actinomadura terrae. Taxonomy (GTDB): domain Bacteria; phylum Actinomycetota; class Actinomycetes; order Streptosporangiales; family Streptosporangiaceae; genus Spirillospora; species Spirillospora terrae. The sequence goes on from NZ_JAICDG010000006.1 coordinate 392,743, forward strand.
TCGGCCAGCGTGGGCCGCTCGGCCAGCTCGGCGAAGCGGACCTCGACGCCGCGGCGGCGCAGCCGTCCGGTCAACTGCATGAGCCGGATCGAATCCATCCCGAGCTCGATGAGGTTGTCGCCGGGCCCGGCGGGTTCGTCGAGCACCTCGGCCAGCGCGCTCTCCAGCTCTTCCCAGGTCAGCACGGAACTCCCCTCAAATTAGGTAAGGCTAACCTAATTGACGGGATTTTTCGGCGTCAACGCCCGCCGCCGGTCGACCGGGACGATCAGCGGCGTGCCGGTCTCCGGGTCGTCGATGACGCGGCACGGCAGCCCGAACACCTCCTCGACGAGCCCGGCCGTGACGATCTCCTCCGGCGGGCCCTGCGCGCGGATCTCGCCGTCGCGCATCGCGATCAGGTGCGTGGCGTACCGGCAGGCGTGGTTGAGGTCGTGCAGCACCGCGACGAGCGTGCGCCCCTCCTCGTGCAGGTGCGAGCACAGGTCGAGCACCTCGACCTGGTGCGCGATGTCGAGGTAGGTGGTCGGCTCGTCCAGCAGGAGGATGCCCGTCCGCTGGGCGAGGACGAGCGCGAGCCAGACGCGCTGGCGCTGGCCGCCGGACAGCTCGTCCACGACGCGGTCGGCGAGGCCCGCGACGCCCACCGCCTCCAGCGCCTCGCCGACGACGCGCTCGTCGTCGCGCGACCACTGGCGCAGCAGGCCCTGGTAGGGGTAGCGGCCGCGCGCGACGAGGTCGGCGACCGTGATGCCCTCGGGGGTGGTGGGCGACTGGGGCAGCAGCCCGAGCAGCCGCGCGAGCCGTTTGGGCGGCAGCGCGGAGATCGGCGCGCCGTCCAGGAAGACGGTGCCCTCGCGGGGGCGCAGCAGCCGCGCCAGTGCGCGCAGCAGCGTCGACTTCCCGCAGGCGTTCGGGCCCACGATGACGGTGAACGACTCGTCGGGGATCTCCACGCCGAGCCGCTCGGCGACGACGCGCCGGTCGTAGGCGAGCGTGAGGGCGTCGGCGCGGAGCCTCGTCATGTCGTCCCCTTCCGGGTGGACAGCAGCCACGCCAGGTAGGCGCCGCCGAGCACGCCGGTGACGACGCCGACGGGCATGGCGACCGGCAGGTGCAGCGAGATCAGGTCGGCGCAGGCCAGCAGCGCGGCGCCGGTCAGCGCGGCGGGCAGCAGCTGCGCGCCCGCGCGGCGGGTCAGCCGCCGGGCGAGCTGCGGCGCCGCGAGCGCGACGAACGGGACGGGGCCGACGGCGGCGGTCGCGGCGGCGACCAGCCCGACCCCGAGGACGACGAGCAGCGCGCGGGTCCGCTGGACGGGCACGCCGAGCGCCTGCGCCGCGTCGTCGCCGAGCTCGCCCATGTTCAGGTGCCCGCCGAGCGCGAGCGCGGCGGGCACGAGCACCGCCAGCGCGATCCCGAGCGGGACGGCCTGCTCCCAGCCGCGCCCGTTCAGGCTCCCGGTCAGCCAGAACGCGGCCTCGTAGGCCTCGCGCAGCTCGGCGCGGGTGATCAGGTAGGAGTTCAGCGCCTCCAGCATCGCGGCGGCGCCGACGCCGATCAGCACCAGCCGGACGCCGTGCACGCCGCCGCCCCCGGGGCGGTAGGCCATCAGGTAGACGGCGAGCGCGGTGAGCACGGCGCCCGCGACCGAGCTGACCGTGATGGCGACCGCGCCGCCGCCGAACACGAGGATCTGGAGCAGCGCGCCCGTCGCCGAGCCGGTGGTGAACCCGATGAGGTCGGGGCTGCCGAGCGGGTTGCGCGACATGCTCTGGAAGATCGCGCCGCTCAGCCCGAGCGCGAGCCCGGCGAGCAGGCCGGTGGCGGCGCGGGGCAGCCGCAGCGTCGTGACGATGAACTCGGTCGCCCGGTCGCCCTGCCCGAGCAGCGCCCGCACGACGTCGGCGGCGGGGATCGGGAACTCCCCCGAGCCGACGACGAGCACCGCCGCGCCCGCCGCGACCAGCGCCAGCACCCCGCACACCAGCGCGGAACGCGGCTCCCAGCGCAGCGACAGCCCCCCGGCCCGCAGGGTCCGGCTCATAGGTCGCGTGTCCTTCCTCTGCGGACCATCAGCATGAACAGGGGCGCGCCGAGGAACGCGGTGACGATGCCGGTCTCCAGCTCCCCCGGGGCGACGACGCGTCCGGCGATGTCGGCGCCGAGCAGCAGGACGGGCGCGAGCAGCAGCGAGTAGGGCAGCACCCAGCGCTGGTCGGGGCCGACGGCCGCGCGGACGATGAACGGGACGGCCAGGCCGAGGAACGCGATGGGCCCGGCGGCGGCCGTCGCGGACCCGCACAGCAGCACGACCGCGACCGCGCCAAGTGCGCGGGTGCGGCCGGGCCGGGCGCCGAGGGCGCGTCCGGCGTCCTCGCCGAGGCCGAGCGCGTTCAGCGGGCGGGCCAGCAGCAGCGCCAACACCATGCCCGCGGCGATGAACGGCAGCACCCGGGGCAGGACGTCCATGCCGCGCCCGCCGAGCGAGCCGACCTGCCAGAACCGGAAGCCGTTGAACGTGCGCGGGCTGAGCAGCATCAGCCCGGCGGTCAACGCGGTGAACACGGCGTTGACGGCGGCGCCCGCCAGCACCAGCCGCGCCGGGGACGCGCCGCCCCGCCCGCGCGCCCCGACCAGGTACACGAGGGCCGCCGCGCCCGCCGCACCGGCGAACGCCGCCCACACGTAGACGAGCACCTCGTCCACCCGGAACGCGCTCATGACGGTGACGACCGCGAGCGCGGCGCCGCCGTTCACGCCGAGGATGCCCGGCTCGGCGAGCGGGTTGCGGGTGAGCGCCTGCATCACCGCGCCCGCCAGGCCGAGCGCGATCCCGACCGCGACGCCGAGCAGCGTGCGCGGCAGCCGCAGCTCCCGGACGATCAGCGAGGCCTGCGAGTCGTCGGGCGAGAACAGGCCGGAGACGACCTTTCCGGGCGGGACGTGCTCGGCGCCGATCGCGAGGCTGGCGGCGACGGTCAGCAGCAGCGCGGCGGCGAGCAGTACCAGCCCGCCCCACCGCAGGACGCGGCGCGGCGCGGCCGCTGGGCCCGCGCGGCTCCCCGGGCCGCCGGGGCGCAGGACGGGGGTCTTCCGCACGGACGACAGCACTCGATAAGGGTAGCCTAAGCTAACTCGCCGCTGAAGCCCCTGTCACACCCTGTTCCAATACGCGCGTATGGTATACAGTCATATTGCTTGCCATACAGACGTATTGGAGGGGATCATGACGACGACCGGCCGGGGCGGGGCCCCCGCGCCCGAGGACCTGACGGCCCGCGCCCGCATCCGGGACGCGGCGCTCCTCCAGTTCGCCGAGTACGGCGTGAAGGGCGCCACGTTCCGGGGCATCGCCGAGGCGGCCGGGGTGTCGGTGGGCCTCGTCCAGCACCACTTCGGCTCCAAGGACGCGCTGCGCGAGGCGTGCGACGTGTACGCGCTCGACCTCGTGCGGCGGCTCGGCGCGCAGTCGACCAGCGATGCGGCGGGCGACCCGGGCTTCCACGAGGCGATGCTGCGGGCCGACCTGCCCGTCCGGCGCTACCTCGCCCGCGCGCTGGTCGACGGCTCGCCCGCCGCCGCGCAGCTGTTCGACGACCTGGTGGAGATGACCAAGCGCTACCTGGCCGACCCGCCGCCGGGCGTCGCCGCGCCCACCACCCGCGACCTGCACGTCTACTCCGCGGCCATGGCCGCGATGTCGGTGGGCCTCGTCGTGCTGCACGAGCACCTGTCCCGGGTGATCGGCACCGACACGCTCACCGCCGAGGGGGCGCCGCCGCTGCGGCGCGCGGTGCTGGAGGTGTTCGACGACCGGCTGCTGAGCCGGGAGACCGTCGCCCGCGCACACGCCGGGCTGGACCTGTACGAGGCGGCCACGGCCGCGAAGGGAGATGACGGTGACGCACGCGACGACTGACGCGGCCTCCGGCGCGACGACCGACGCGATCCAGGCGGCCGGCCTGGTCAAGACGTTCGGCCCCACACGCGCGCTCGACGGGCTGGACCTCACGGTGCGGACCGGGGAGGTGCACGGGTTCCTCGGGCCGAACGGCGCAGGAAAGTCCACCACGATCCGCGTCCTGCTCGGCCTCATGCGCGCCGACGCCGGGACCGCGCGGCTCCTCGGCGGCGACCCCTGGCAGGACGCCACCGCCCTGCACCGCCGCCTCGCCTACGTCCCCGGGGACGTCACGCTGTGGCCGAACCTGACCGGCGGCGAGGTCATCGACCTGCTCGGGCGGCTGCGCGGCGGGCTCGACGAGGACCGCCGGGAGCTGCTGCTGGAGCGCTTCGAGCTCGACCCGAAGAAGAAGGGCCGCGCCTACTCCAAGGGCAACCGGCAGAAGGTCGCGCTCGTCGCGGCGTTCGCCTCCGACGCCGAGCTGCTCATCCTGGACGAGCCGACGTCCGGCCTCGACCCGCTCATGGAGGAGATGTTCCGCGCGTCCGTCCAGGAGGAGCGCGACGCGGGGCGGACGGTGCTGCTGTCCAGCCACATCCTCAGCGAGGTCGAGGCGCTCTGCGACCGGGTCACGATCATCCGCAGGGGCCGCACCGCCGAGACCGGCACGCTGGACGAGCTGCGGCACCTGACCCGCACCGCCGTCACCGCCGACCTCGCCGCCGACCCCGGCGACCTGGCCGGGCTGCCCGGCGTCCAGGACCTCGACGTCCGCCCGCTGGACGGGCCGGGCGTGCGGGTCAGCTGCGAGGTCGACACCGACCGGCTCGGGACGCTGCTGGAGCGGCTCACCCCGGCGGGCGTGCGGAGCCTCACCAGCCGCCCGCCCACGCTCGAAGAGCTGTTCCTGCGCCACTACCAGGACGACCTCGCCCCCGCGGAGGCGTCATGACCGCCGTGACCCTCGCGCAGGCGCCAGCCGCCGCGGGCGGCGGGCGGCTCACCGGCACCGGCATGCTGGTGAAGATGTGGCTGCGCCGCGACCGGATCATGCTGCCGGCGTGGATCTACGCGCTGACCGCGCTCGTCTCCAGCTCCATGTACAGCTTCAGGACCGGGTACGACGAGCCCGGGGCGCTGGAGAGGTTCGCGCGCGGCATCAACGACAACCCGTCCACGAAGGCGCTGTACGGGCCGGTGCTCAACGGGCACACCGCCGCCGGGGTCGCCGCCTGGCAGACCGGCGCGACCGGCGGCGCCCTGGTCGGGCTCATGTGCGTGCTGCTCGTCGTGCGGCACTCGCGCGCCGAGGAGGAGACCGGGCGGCTCGAACTGGTCGGCGCCGGCGTCATCGGCCGCCGCGCCCCGCTGACCGCCGCGCTGCTCGTCGCCGCGACGGCCGCCGGGACCCTGGCCGTGCTGGCGGCGGCCGTGATGATCGTGTTCGGGGCGCCGGCGGCGGGCGCGGCGGCGTTCGGCCTGTCCTGGTTCGGGACGGGGATGGTGTTCGCGGGCGTCGCGGCGGTCACCGCGCAGCTCGCCCAGACGTCCCGGCTGGCCAACGGGCTGGCGCTCGCCGTCCTCGGGACGAGCTTCCTGGTGCGCGGGCTCGGCGACGTCGGGTCGGCGCACTGGCCGGCGTGGCTGTCGCCGATCGGCTGGGCCCAGCGGGTGCGGCCCTACGCGGACGAGCAGTGGGCCGCGCTGGCGCTGCCGCTGCTGGCGTTCGCGCTGCTGGCCGCCGCCGCGTACGCGCTGGTCGAGCGCCGCGACCTCGGCGCCGGGGTCCTCGCGCCGGGCCTCGGCCCGGCCCGCGCCACGCCGTCGCTGCGCACCCCGCTCGCGCTCGCGTGGCGGTTGCAGCGCGGCTCCCTGGCGGGCTGGGCGGCCGGGTTCCTGGTGTACGGGCTGGCGATCGGCGGCATCGCCGACGGGGTGAGCGACCTGGTCGGCGACAGTGACTCCACGCTGAAGAGCCTGCGGGAGCTGGGCCGGCAGGACGGCGTCGTCGACGCGTTCCTGTCCACCGCCATGGGCCTGATGGCGCTGCTCACCGCCGCCTACGCGGTGCAGGGCGTGCTCAGGCTGCGGGCCGAGGAGTCGGGGCAGCGGCTCGAACCGGTGCTCGCGGCGGCCGTCGGGCGGCTGCGGTGGGCCCTGTCGCAGCTCGCGGTCACGATCGCGGGCACGGTGGTCATGCTCGCCGCGACCGGGCTCGCCGTCGGGTTCGGGCACGGGCTGCGCTCGGGCGACCTCGGCGGCCAGCTCCCCCGCGTGTTCGGCGCCGCGCTCGCGCAGCTCCCGGCGGTGTGGGTCGTCGCGGGGGCGACCGTCCTGCTGTTCGGCGTGCTGCCGCGGGCCGCGCAGGCGGGATGGGGCGTGCTCGCGGTGTGCCTCATGCTCGGCCAGATGGGGCCGCTGCTGAAGCTCCCCCAGCCCGTCATGGACGTCTCGCCCTTCACCCACACCCCCAACGTCCCGGGCGGCACGTTCTCGATGCTGCCCCTGATCGCCCTCACCGCCGTGGCGGTGGCGGCCTCGGCGGCCGGGCTGCTCGCCTTCCGCCGCCGCGATATCGGCTGACAAGATCCTCAGAAAGATCACCATGAAAGGATCTTGGCCGCGTTTTCCTTAATCCCGTTGAGCGCCTGACTTATATCTAAAAGTGGGCATTAATCAACGCGCCGCTGACCGCAGTCGGTCATCGCACCAGCGGGGACCACGGAACGTCACCGGGGAAAACTGCGGCGGTGCGAGAATTGCCGCGTTCTGGCTCCCCCCGGCTCGGCAATTCCTAGGAGTCCCGCGGTGAAAGGCCCTCTGGGCAGCAAGTACATCCTTGAAGAGGTGATCGGGCGCGGCGCCACCGGCGAGGTGTGGCGCGGGCGGACCCACGAGGGCGAACGGCTCGCGTTCAAGCTCCTGCACGACACCCTCGCCCGCGACCCGGAGACCGTGAACCGCTTCCTGCGGGAGGGTTCGATCCTCCGCGAGGTCGTGCACCCGCACCTGGTGCGGGTGCACGACCTCGTCGTGGAGGGCGCGACGCTCGCGATCGTGATGGACCTCGTCGAGGGCTCGGACCTGCGCGCGCCGCTCGCCGCGCACGGCGCGATGCGTCCGGGCGACGCCTGCACGGTCGCCGCCGAGACCGCCTCGGCGCTCGCGGCCGTCCACGACGCGGGCGTCGTGCACCGCGACGTCAAGCCCGAGAACGTGCTGCTGGACACCCGCCGGACGCCGCCCGCCGTCCGGCTGACCGACTTCGGCATCGCGCGCATCGCCGAGCAGACCGGCAGCAAGTCGACGATGCTCGTCGGCACCGCCCCCTACATCGCGCCGGAGCTGGCCGACGGGCAGCCGCCGACGCCCGCCACCGACCTGTACGCGCTCGGCATCATGCTCTACGAGATGTGCTGCGGCGTGACGCCGTTCGCCGACCAGTCCATGCTGGTCATGTTGCAGCGGCACGGGCACAGCGCCCCCGGCCGGCCGCCCGGCATGCCCGGCGCGCTGTGGGAGCTGATCGTCGCGCTGCTCGCCAAGGACCCGGCGGCCCGTCCGGGGCCCGCGGGACGCGTCGCGATGCTGCTGGAGGCGCTCGCCCGCGACCTGGAGGCGGTCCCCGCCGCCGAGACGCTGACCGAGCCGCCCGAGCCGGTCGCCGCCCTGCACGACGCCGACACCGCACTGTCGATGCGCAACCCCGGGCGCGAGTCCGGCGGCACCGGGAGCGGGGGCCGGCGCGGACGGCGGCGGCGCTCGCTCGCCATCGCCGCCGTCACCGCCGCCGTGGTCTGCGCGGTCGCGGCGGGCGGGTACGCGGCCACCCGCGACCCCGGCTCGGGCGAGAACCCCGGCCCGGCCCCGGTCACCCCCATCGCGAAGAGCGAGGGCGGCGACCCTCCGGCGACGCCGTCGCCCAGCAGGGCGCGCGCGTCCTACGGGCCGAACCAGGTCCCCGACCTCGTCGGGCTGCCGGAGGCCCAGGCCCGCGCGCTGCTGCCGTCGTCGGTCGGCGTGCAGATCCGCCGGGAGGCGGCGCCGCCCGGCTCGCCCGACGGCGTCGTGCTCGACCAGGACCCGAAGCCCGGCGCCGACCTGCCCACCACGCTCCAGCTGACGGTCTCCTCCAAGCAGGCGATCCAGTACCTCGCCGACATCGAGCCCAGCGCCGGCGACCGGATCAAGACCGGCACCGAGGCCGCGAAGCTGCGGCTGTCGGGCCACCCGCAGCTGCACGCGATCGGTGTCGAGGGCTCGCCCTGCGGCAACGAGACCGGCACCGTCGAGTACGACCTCGGCCAGCACTACACCCGGTTGCAGGGGCTCGCGGGCGTGGACGACAACTCGGCCGCCGCCAAGACGCAGGTGACCGTCGAGTTCTACGGCGACGCCCGCAAGCTGAAGTCGATCACCACCACGCTCGGCAAGTCGCAGGACCTCGAGGTCGACGTGCGCGGCGTGCTGCGGCTCACGCTGCGGTGGACGTTCAGCGGCGGCGACGCGTCCCGCTGCGACGGCGGGACGCTCGTGCTCGGCGACGCCCAGCTCGTCGCGGCGGCGGGGTACGTGCCGCCCTCCACCGAGTCGCCGAACCCGACCCTGCCGGGCGGGTGAGCGCGCCCCGGGACCGGCCGGGCCGCCTCACCGTGACCGCCGCCGGGCGGGCCCGCGAGTTCGCCGCCGGCGACCGGGTGCTGGTCGGGCGCGGCGCCGGATGCGACGTCGTGCTCGCCGACGCGCGCGTGTCGCGGCGGCACCTGGAGCTGGTGCGGGGCGACGGCGCGGACGGCGGCTGGGTGGTCCGCGACCTCGACAGCGAGAACGGCACCTGGCACGAGGGGACGCGGCTCACCGCGCGGCCCGTCGGCGCCGGGCTCGCCGTCCGGCTCGGGGACGCGGGCGACGGCCCGGTCGTCGAGTTCGTCGCCGACCTCGCCGAACCCGGCGCGACCGGCGGCCTCGACGCGGCGGCGGACGCCGAGGGGGCGTCCCACGAGCCGGTGCCGCTCGGGCGGAGCCTGACGATCGGGCGCGGCCGCGGCAACACCGTCGTGCTGGACGACCCGCTCGTCTCCCGCGCCCACGCGCGGATCGTGCTCGGGCCGCGCGGGCACGTCGTCCAGGACCTCGGCAGCGCCAACCTGACGTTCGTCAACGGCGACCGCGCGACCCGCGCGCCGCTGCGGGACGGGGACGTGCTGACGTGCGGGCGCACCCGGTTCGTCCGGATCGCCGACCGGCTGCACTTCCTGCCCGCGACCCCCGACACGGGGCTGGAGGCGTCGGGCCTGGCCGTGCTGACCCCGGCGCGGCGCGCGGGCGGCGGCGAGCCCCCAGCGCCCGCCCTGACGCTCCGGCTGGCGGGCCCGTCGCTGCTGGCGGTCGTCGGGCCCGCGGGCTGCGGGAAGTCGACGCTCCTGGCGCTGCTGGCGGGACGGCGGCGCCCGGCGGCGGGCCGCGTCCGCTACGAGAGCCAGGACGTGCACGCCAACGCCGAGGTCCGCGCGCGGATCGCGGTCGTGGCGCACGAGGCCGAGAGCCATCCGCGGCTCACCGTCCGGCAGGTGCTGTCCTACGCGGCCGAGCTGCGCCGTCCCCGCGACATCGGCGGCGCCGGGCGCGCGGCGGCGGTCGCGGGCGTGCTGGCCGAGACGGGGCTGGGCGAGTCCGCGCACCTGCGGGTGTCGGCGCTGGACGAGGACCGCCGCCGGCGGCTCGCGATCGCCTGCGAGCTGATCACCGACCCGTCGCTGCTGCTCGTGGACGAGCCGCTCGCGGGCCTGGACCCCGGCCGCGCGCGCGAGATGGTGCGGCTGCTGCGGCGGCTCGCCGACGCGGGCCGGCAGGTCGTGCTGGCGACCCGGGAGCCCTGCGAGCTGGACCGCTGCGACTCGGTGCTGGTGCTGGCGCCCGGCGCGCAGGAGGCCTACCACGGGCCGCCGTCCGGGCTGCGCCGCCGGTTCACCTCCACCGCGTGGGCCGACGTGTTCGACCACCTGGCGAAGGTCGCCGAGGCCCGCTCAGGGCTCCTCGGGACCGCCGCCCCGCAGCCCCTCCCGCCACCGGCCGTCCCGGCGGGCGCCGTCGTGCGCGACCCGGCCGTGCGGCGCCGCGCCCTGCGCGACGCGCGCGTCCTCGCGCGGCGGCGGCTCCGGCTGATGGCCGCCGACCCGGCGGGGACGGCGCTGATCGCACTGGTCGCGCCGCTGCTGACGCTGCTCGCGCTGGGCGTCGCCGACGAGTCGGGACTCGCCGTCCCCGGCGGCGGCGCCCGCCGCGCCCTGCTCGTGCTCGTGCTCGGCGTGGCCGCGGCGTCGGCGCTGCCCGCCGCGCGGGACCTGGCCGCCGAGCGCGCCGTGTACGCGCGCGAGCGGGCCGCCGGGCTGCTGCCCGAGGCGTACCTGCTCGCCAAGGTCGCGGTGTTCGGCGGGGTGGCGGCGGCGCAGGCGGTGCTGGCCGTCGTGCTGCTGCGGGCCGTGCGCCCGGGGCCCTCCGGCGCGGCGCTGCCCGGCCTCGGCACACCGGAGATCGCCGTCGCGCTCGCGCTCACCGGCGTCGTGTGCGCGCTGCTCGGCATGGCGGTCGCCGTGCACGTGCCCGCGCCCGAGTGGGTGCTGCCCGTGGTCGCGTCCGTGACCGCGCTCCAGCTCCCGCTGTGCGGCGGGCTCGTCCCGCTGTCGGGCGAGCCGCTGCTGGCGGGGCCCGCCGGCCTGCTGCCGGCGCGGTGGGGCTTCGCGGCGCTCGCCTCGACCGTCGACCTCGGACGCGGCGACGGCGGCCCCGACGTCCTGTGGGAGCACAGCGCGCCCGTCTGGGCGCTGTGCCTGCTCGTCCTCGCCGCGCAGGGCTGCCTCGCGGCGTTCCTCACCCTGCGGCGGCTCCGCCGGTGAAGCAGGCAACGCCGGTGACCGGGCACCCGGTCACCGGCGTCAACCGCCCTGCCTTACCTGGCCTGCCTCACCTGTCCCCGGCCTCGCGGTCGACGTGCACCACGACACCGGCGCGGGGCACCGCGCTCAGCGCGGCCACGATCCAGTACGCGTGGCCGAAGGGAAAGGCGGCCTCGCCCGCCCCGGCGGCCATCGCGACGGCCGCGACGATGAGGCCGACGCGGGTGAGAAGGTCGACCGCGATGACGGCGGCCGCGCCGTGGACCCGGCGGATCCGGATTTTCCGGGACATCGTCTCCTCCTGCTGGTTCGCCCGTTCCGACGCGTCCCAGGGTCCGCCGGAAGGGGCCGCGCGCTCTGCTCCCCGATCAGGGAGCGGACGCGTCGTCCATGCAGGAGGACCATTTGTTGGCCTGCACGCGCCTCCAGTACACGTCCTCCAGCAGCGCGAGGTGGCGGTGCCCGAGGATGTCGTAGTGGATCAGCGCCGAGGCGACGGCGGTGTGCCCGATCGTCCCCTCCGCCGGGAGCAGGGTCCGCGCGACCAGCTTCTTGGTCAGCGCCTTCAGATGGTCGTTGACCTTCCCGGTGAGCAGCTCCTGGAGGCGGGGCTCCCGGTCGACCACCCGCAGCAGGTAGTGCGCCTCGGTGAGCTCCAGCGCCTGCCTGCCGATCTCGGGGACGGTCGGCAGCCGCGCCACCTTCGAGGCGTCCCGCAGCCACGGCGCGCACAGCAGCAGCGCGACCATGAACTGGCGGGTCTCGGGGTTCATCGTGATCCCGGCGACCGTGCTCGACCGGCTCCCGCTCGGGGCGGGCAGGACGGGCTCCCCGCTCGGCCCGAGCCCCGGCAGCCGCACGTGCACGGCCCGGTTCTCCCGGATCATCAGCGCGGACCCGACGAGCGCGCTTCCGGCCGTCAGCACGCACGCCTCGGCCGGGTCGCCGGGCAGCCGCGGCCGCAGCCGCACCGGCTCGGGACGGGTCCTGCCGGGGTCCTCCCCCACCGTCCCGGCCTCCACGACCAGCGCGTGCTTGGCGCTGAGGTTGACCAGCCGCACGCCGCCGTCCTCGACCGTGATCTCCCCGACCCGGCGCGACATCCAGCGGTTCCGCTCGCCGAAGGCCAGGTCGACGCCCGGGCCCCGGCCGAACGTGAGCCGCTCGCCCGGCCGCATCCGGCGCGGCGGGCCCTCCGGGCCGCTCACCTCGACCGCGCCCTCGTCCGTGCCGTCGTCCTCGCCCTTATCGGCGTTCAGCATCGTGTCCTCGCAGCTCGTCCGTCCGTGGGCCGAGCATCCTCCTTCGGCGTGGACGGCGCGCCCGCGCGGCCGAACCCGGACGCGCGGATCACTAGGCCGTTCCGGGGGGTGTGGGGGGTCGTCCCCCCGCAGGAGACCGGACGGGAAGGGTGATCGTGAGGATCGTCCCGGCGGCGGGCGGGCTCTGGACCTCGACCCGGCCGCGCAGCGCGCCGACGCGGTCGGTGAGCCCGGCGAGGCCGCCGCCCGGGACCGCCGCCGCGGCGCCGACGCCGTCGTCGCGGACGCGGGCCACGATCCGCTCGGGACCGGCGCGGACCTCCAGGTCGACGCGCTGGGCCCGGGCGTGCTTGACGGCGTTCGCGACCGCCTCGCACAGCGCGAAGTACAGCGTGGACTCGATCTCGGGCGGGAAGCGGCGGGCGGGCAGGTCGAGCCGCACCGGCACCGGGGCGCGGGCCGCGACCAGCTCCAGCGCGGGGCGCAGACCGGCGTCGGCAAGGATCGCCGGGTGCACGCCGCGCGCCAGGTCGTCCAGCTCGGCGACGGCCTCGGCCAGCTCCCGGCGGCACGCGGCGGCCTGGGCGCGGGCGGACGGCTCGGCGGCGGCCGCCTCCAGCGCCGCCAGCATCGCCTCCAGCGCGCGCAGCCGCCGCCGGGCGCTGCGCTGGAGGTCGGCGGCGAGCCGCTCCCGCTCGGCCGCCTGCACGCGGACGAGGCGCTCCCGCGCGGCGCGGGCCCGCTCCAGGTGCGCCTGGGCGGTGGCCTGGAGCCGCACGGTCTCCAGCGCGCGTCCCCCGGCGGCCAGGGCGGCCTCGACCAGCGGCTCGTGGTCGCGGAGCGCGGCGGCCAACTCGACGAGGGCGAGCGGCGCGCCGCCGGACGAGCGCATCTCGTGCCGCCAGCGGCCCGGGGCGCGGGGGCCCGGCGGGGCGCGGTGCCCGGCCTCGTCCACGTAGGCCGCCTCCCCGGGCGACCAGAACCAAAGGTCGAGCGTGTCGTCGCGCAGGACCCCGCGTAACGCGTCGCGGACCTTCTCGACGGTGAGCGGGTCGGAGAGGCGCTGCATGCGCTCGGCGACGGTCAGCTCGGCGAGCCTGCCCCGCAGCGCGGTACCGAGGAAGGCGAGCGGCAGCACGGTCGCGCAGACGCCCTGGACGAGGTAGACGCGCAGCACGTCCTCCAGCCGGACGTCGCCGCCGGCGATCGAGCCCTGGCTCGCCACGGCACCGGCGGCGGCCACCGCCATCGCGGCGACGACCGGGGCGGTGAACGCGCGCTCCAGCCGGCTCGTGCGCGGCAGCCGCCGCAGGAGGATCGCGACCAGGAACCCGCCGAGGCCGACCAGCGACCCCGTCAGCACGCGCAGCGAGCCGTCGAAGACCGCGCGGTCGGGGAACAGCGCGGGCCAGGTCGCCGACGGCGCGAAGCCGTTCCACTCGGGCCGGGACGTGACGCACAGCAGCACCTGCCCGCCGAGCAGCACCAGCGCGGCGGCCGCCGTCCAGAGCCGGGCGGTGGCGCTCAGGCGACCCGACGGGTACAGCAGCACGCCGGTGCCGACCGCGAGGTAGAACACCGACTGCGCGAAGACCGAGACGAGCGGCGCGGCGCCGGTGTCCCAGCTCGCGGTCCAGGTGACCGCCCAGGCGGCGGAGGCGACGGTGAACAGCGGCCCGGTCCGGCGCCCGGACCGCCCGGCGGCCAGCACGCCGCCCGCGACCGCGAACCCGCCGCAGCACGCCGCGGTGACGGCGGCGGCGCCGGGGGCCTCGCGCCAGTACGGCCAGCCGCAGACGACCGAGCCAGCGGCGACGGCCGCGCCCACGCCGGCCGCGCAGCGCACCCGCGCGCCGAACCAGAGCGGCGTCCGCCGGCCGGGCACGGACCTCACCGGCGCCCCCTCCATGTCGAGGCCCGCGCAGGGACCTCGGCACACGGGAGGGCGGGGGCCGCGAGCGGGTCACCTTGAGCGACCGGACTCGCACCGTCAGTCTTTCCGACGCCCGCCGTTCACGCTAAGGCTCGTTACCCGATTGATGCGCGGGACCGCGGAGGCGGGCCCTCGGCGCGGCCCGCCGGCGCCGCCCGTCAGCGCGGTTCGGCGGCGCGCAGCCAGGTCAGGACGGCGAGGACGCGCTTGTTGCTGTCCTGGGGGCCGCCCGTGGCCGAGGAGGTGATGCCCAGCTTCGTGAAGATCGACCGGACATGGTCCTCGACGGTCCGCGCGGACAGGTGCAGCCGCCTGCCGATGCCCGCGTTGGAGTGCCCCTCGGCCATCAGCGCGAGCACGCCGCGCTCCCGCTCCGACAGCCGCGCCAGCTCGTGCTCGCGGTGCCGGGCCTCGACGAGGCGGCTCACCACGTCCGGATCGATGACGACCTCGCCGCGCATCACCCGCTCCAGCGCCGAGCGCAGGTTCTCGACGTCGGTGACGTGGTCCTTCAGCAGGTACCCGACGCCGCGCGGCTGGTCGCGGAACAGCTCCATCGCCTGCGGGGTCTCGTTGTAGGCCGACAGGACGAGCACGCCGAGGCCCGCGTGCCGCTCCAGCAGCCGCCGCGCGGCGACGACGCCCTCGTTGGTGTGGGTGGGCGGCATGTGCAGGTCGACGATCGCGACGTCCGGCGGGTCGCCCGCGACGCGGGCCAGCAGCTCCTCGCCGGACGCGGCCGACACCGCGACCTCGATGCCGACCGTGGTGAGCAGGGTGACCAGCGCCTGCCGGAAGATCCCGCTGTCCTCGGCCACGGCTACCCGCATGGCAGGACCATCCTCACCGTCGTGCCCCTCGCGGGATCCCCGTCCACCGTCACCTGCCCGCGCAGCGCCCGGATCCGCCCGGACAGGCCCGCGAGGTCGGCGGCGGGGTCGCCGGGGCTCCCGCCGTCGTCGCTGACCTCGGCGACCAGCCGCGCCCCCTCGGGCCGGACCCGCACGGTCACGGTCGCCGCCCGTGCGTGTTCGACAGCGTACGACATCGCCTCGCAGAGGACGGCGTAGAGCGTCGACTCGATCTCGCTGGAGTAGCGCTCCGGGGCGACCTCCAGCCGGACGCGGGTGCCGATCCGCTCGGCGACGACCTCCAGCGCGGGGGCGAGGCCGCCCTGCACGAGCAGCGCCGGCCGCACCTCGCGGGCCAGCGCCCGCAGCTCGGCGAGCGCCTCCATCAGCTCGCTCCGGCAGGTCCGCGCGTGCTCGCGCACCGTGCCGTCGGCCGTCACCGCCTCCAGCGTGCCGAGCATCGCGCCGAGCGCCAGCAGCCGCTGCTGCGCGCCGTCGTGCAGGTCGCGGGCGAGCCGCTCGCGCTCGACCGCCTCGGCCCGGACGAGCCGCTCGTAGGCGGAGCGGACCTGCTCCAGGTTGGCGTGCACGGTCGCCTGGAGCCGCGCGTTCTCCAGGGCGCGGCCGCCCGCCGCGAGCGCCGCCTCGACGAGCGAGCCGTGGTCGCGCAGCGCCCCGCCGAGCTCCACGACCGCGAGGGGGTCGCCGGACGGCGTCAGCACCGTCCGCCGCCAGCGGCCGGGCCCGGCGTCCGCGGCGAGGTCGGCGGGGCGCCCGCCGGTGTCGACGTAGAGTTCCTCCGCGGGCGCCCAGAACCACAGGTCGAGCGACGGGTCGTGCAGGACGTCCCGCAGCGCGTCGCGGACGCGCTCCACGGTCACCGGCGCCGTCAGCCGCAGCATCCGGCCCGCGACCGCCAGCTCCCCGAGCCGGACGCGCAGCCCCGACGCGAGCAGGGTGAGCGGGACGAGCCCGGCGACCGCGCCCTGCACCGCGTACACGTCCAGGAGGGCGTCCAGCGGGACCGACGCCTCCATGACGGGCTTCTGGGTCAGCGCGGCCGACACCCCGACGAACGCCAGCGCGATCGTCACCGGCAGGGTGAGGACGCGGCCCAGCCGTCCCAGCCGGGGCAGCCGGAGCAGCAGCACGGCGGCGAACGACAGCGCGAGCAGCAGGTAGAGCCCGGAGGACACCCGCAGCACGATCCGGAACAGCCCGAGGTCGGGGAACGGCGCGGGCCACCACACCGAGTCGCCGCGGAACGCCGCCCACTCCGGTTCGGAGGTCAGCCACAGCGCCGTCGGGCACGCCACGAGGACGACGCAGGCGGCGGCCGTCCAGATCCGGTCCGCGCGGTACTCCAGCCGCCCGGTCGGGTACAGCAGCACGCCGACGCCGAGCGCGAGGTAGAACTCCGCCTGCGCGTACGGCGAGATCATCGGGCCGACCCCGGCGTCCCAGCTCGCGAACCAGTTCAGTGCCCACGCGGCGGAGGCGGCCACGAACGACAGGCCCGTCCGCCGGGTGCGCCCGCCGGTCGCGAGCAGCACGCCCTCGGCCGCGATCGCGGCGCAGGCGGCGAGCGTGACCGCGGCGGCGGCCGGGTGGCCGCGCCAGTACGGCCATCCGGCCGCGAGCGCCAGCGCCGCCACCGCGAGCCCGGCGACGAGCGCGCGCCTCGCCTCGGGGCCGAACCACGGGGGCGTGCGGCGCCGCCGCGGGCCGGATATCACCACGACCACCCTGTCCATGTTCGGGACGGCGGGCCGGTCCTGCCACCGGAAACCCACGGGGGTCGGGCCCGTGCTTTCCCGGGTGCGGGCACGCCGTCACCGCCCGCGTCCGGAGGCTCGCCCGAAGTGTCGTGGACACCGGGGCGTCCCGCGCGGGCCGTTATCCGATCGATGCGCGGCCGGGCCGGGACCGGTGCCCCCCGGGTCCCGGGACGGCCCGGGACCGGTTCCCCTTGACCCGGGACGCACTTCTGTGAGAAATGCGAATTCGCGCCGCCGTCCAATGACTTCGAAAGGGGCGCCGAACGACCGGGAAAACCCCGGAAACGGGCCCGGGTTCGCCTGGATTGCCAGGGCCACCGGCCTTTGCGACGCTCGGGACAACTGCGAAGGGGAGCCGCGGGAAAGGAGCACGGGGGAATGGATCACGAGATGGCGGAGCGATATGACGCGCCGGTCCTCACGGTGGCGAAGGCGCGGCGGGTCAGGGCGCGGCGCCCGCCGCCCGCGGGGGTCCGCCCGCGCTACCGGACGATCATGGCGGTGGACATCGAGGGCTCGGCCACCCGCACCGACCCGGTGAAGGCCGAGCTGCGCGGGACGCTGTACCGGCTGCTGGAGGAGGCCTTCACGCGGGCGGGCATCGAGGAGCGCCACCGGGAGGAGTTCGTCGACCGGGGCGACGGCGCGCTCGTCCTCGTCCGCCCGATGGACGAGGTGCCGAAGACGCTGCTGCTGCACGCGGTGGTGCCGACCCTGGCGGAGCTGCTGGCCGGCCACAACGCGGGGCTGACACTCGGGCCGGGGCGCGACCGGCGGATGCGGATCCGCGTCGTCGTACACGCGGGCGAGGTGCAGAGCGACGGGCGGGGCAGCTTCGGGGAGGCGCTCGACGTCGCGTTCCGGCTGCTGGACTGCCCGGAGGCCAAGGACGCGCTGCGGTCGGCGCGGGCGCCGCTGGTGCTCGTGGTGTCGGAGGACATCTACCAGTCGATCGTCCGGCACGGGTACGAGGGGATCGACGCGCGCGCCTACCATCCGCTCGTCCGGCTGGAGGTCACCGGCAGGCGGCACCGGGGCTGGGTGCGGGAGGCCCCGCCGACCGCCCGCGGCGAGGTGCCGCTCGTCGGCTGAGGCGGCCCGCGGCCGCACCATCGACGGGCGTGCGCGCTCTGGTCACCGGGCCCCCGCCGGCCCGCGGGGGCCCGGTGAGACCGCGGTCAGGGACCCTGCGGGTCCACGATGCCGCGGTCGACCCAGAACGGCTCCATCAGCGAGCGGAGGCGGTCGGCGCCCACCCGCTCCAGAACGTCCAGCGCGGCGATGTTGCCGGTGAGCTGCTCCATGCTGGTCGAGCCGAACAGCACGGTGCTGGTGGACGGGTGCGTGAGCGTGAACGCGATGCACAGCTGCGCGGGCGTCGCGTCCAGCTCCCTCGCCAGCTCCGCGATGCCCTTGGCGGCGTCCTGGATGCGCGGGCGGATCTCGCCCGGGTCGCGTCCGATCTGCCGGGACGCGCCGGACTTGCCGGCGAGGATGCCGCCCTCCAGCACGTCCGAGGCCTGCATCGACACGCCCGCCGCGAAGACCTCCTCGAACGGCTCGCCGTCGGGGATGGCGCGCCGGCACGGGCTGTACTTGAGTTGGGCGAGCTGCGGCCCGGGCGACCCGGCGGCGAGCGCGTGCTCGCGGATCTCCAGGATCGTGGCGGCCGACCAGTTGTTGACGCCCCAGCAGCCGAGCAGGCCCTCGCGCTCCAAATCCGCGAGGTCCTCGGCGAGCCCCCGCAGATCCAGGTCGTCGCTGCGGATGTCGCCGAGGACGGCGACGTCGGCGTGGTCGACGCCCGCGCGGAACAGCGCGTTGGTGAGCTGGTCGCGCATGGAGTGCTCGGGGTAGCCCTCCAGCCACAGCTTGGCCGACAGCAGGTAGTCCTCGCGCTCGATCCCGGCGGCGCGGACCATCGCCGAGAACAGCACGTCGGTGAACACCGGCGGGTGGCCGGGCATCCCGTAGACGGCGACGTCGAACATGTTGATGCCGGAGTCCACGGCGTGGCGGAGCATCGCGACGGCGTCGCCGAAGTCCATCCGGTCGTAGGTGTGCCAGGAGCCGAGGGCGAGGACCCCCACCTCGGGGCCTGCCGAGCCGAGACGGCGGCGGGGAATGCTGGTGGACACGGTGTTCCTCATCGGTGTGGGTGGATGACGGCCTTGACCTGCTCCTGCCGCTGCATGGCAGCGAGGGCCTCGGAGGCCCCGTCGAGCCCGTCCGGGGCGCTGAACAGCTCGTCCCAGGCGAAGCGGTCCTGGAACGTCCGCAGGAACTCGACCGAGCGGTAGTAGTCGCCGACGTCGCCGTTCAGCGAGCCGAGGACGTTCAGCTCCTTGCCCATGATCGCGCCGAGCGCGAGCTGCTCGGGCTGCGGTCCGGTGCTGCCGACGATGACGAACCGGCCGCCGAACGCGGCCATGCCGACGGCCTCGGCGCCCACGCCGGGGGCGCCGGCGAGGTCCAGCACCAGCTCGGCGCCGCGCCCGCCGGTCGCCTCCATGACCGCGGCCTGCCGGGCGTCGGCGTCGCCGTCCAACCCGATGGTCAGGTCGGCGCCGAAGCCCCGGGCGAGTTCGAGGCGCTGGTCGGGCGCGCCGATCGTGATCACCTTGCCGGCGCCGGCGACGCGGGCGACGGCGGTGGCGACGATCCCGAGCGCGCCCGCGCCCTGCACCACCACGGCGGACCCGGGCCGCACTCCCCCGGCCCGGTCGAAGGCGTGCAGGACGGTCTTGACCGCGCAGCCCGCGGCGGCGGCCCAGGTGTCCTTCACGTCGTCGGGCAGCACGACCTTCAGCGCGCCCGGCGTCACGTAGTTGTGCCCGGCGAGGCCGCCGGTGGCGTACGGCGGGCGGTCGGCGCGCTGGAGGAACCCGTAGCCGCGCTCGGCGCAGGCGACGGGGTTGCGCAGGACGGTGCAGCCGTAGCAGTGCCCGCACACCGACTCCGACCAGCCGATGCGGTCGCCCACCTTGACGGTGCGGCCGAGCGCGTCGCGCGTCCCCGGTCCGACCGCGCACACGGTGCCCATCATCTCGTGGCCGAGCACGATAGGCAGCATGTCCGGGAAGGACATGGCCCCCGACCACAGGTGCACGTCCGTCGCGCACAGCGTCGCGCAGTCGACGCGGACGACGGCCGCGCCAGGCTCGCACTCGGCGGGCAGCGGCAGTTCCTCGATGCTCAGGACGGCGCCGTGCTCGCGCAGCACCGCCGCCCTGGTCGACGTCAGATCCGGCATGGGACGTCTCCTCGTCTCGTTACCTGCTGTGGGCGGTGTCCCAGACCTCGCGGCGGCTGCGCCACCACAGGAGCACGAGGATCACCAGGAAGGGCACGACGCCCTGGTACTTCTGGATGGAGTCCACGGAGGACGACATGCCCTCCAGGCAGCCGAGGATCAGGCCCCCGGCGAGGGTCAGCGGCAGGCTCCGGAACGCGCCGACCATCGCGACCGCGAGCGCGGTGCTGATCAACCCGGACAGGGCGCCGAAGTCGCCGCCCAGGCGGGGCGCGACCAGCACGATCACCAGCATCGTGATCGCGCCGACGCCGGCCCAGACGCCGACGGCGAGCCGCGGCGCGGGGATGCCGACGACCTCGGCGGTGCTCGGCCGCTCCGACAGCGCCTGCAACTTCAGCCCGATCCGCGTCCGGGTGAGCAGCAGCCCGACGGCGAGAGTGATCAGCACCGCGAACGCCAGCGAGACCAGCACCGACTGCGGGACGACGACGCTGCCGACCGTGAAGACCGGGTCGCCGAACGGGTTCGGGAAGCGGTGCGCGCCGGTGCTGTTGCCGCCGAACAGCCGCAGGCCGATCGCGCTGAGCGCGACGAACAGGGCGACGGTGACGGCCGCCTTCGTCCGCTCCCGGTGCCCGGCGAACCAGCGGACGAGCGCCGCGCCGAGCAGCCCGGACAGCAGCGCCGCCGACAGGGCGCCGATCAGCAGGGCGACCCAGACGTTCCAGCCCTTGTCGGTGAGCGACACCATTATGAACGCGCCCATCGCGCCGACCGCGGTCATCGCGAAGTTGACGACGGCGACCAGCCGGTAGCACAGGACCACGCACAGGCCGAGCAGGGCATAGCCGCCGCCGCTCGTCAGCCCGGCGATCACAGAGTTCACCATCGGGTTCCTCCGGGTGGGGCCGGGCGCGCGCGGTGGCCGCGCGCGCCCTGGCGAACGGGGCTCAGTTCTTGCCCGGGACGGTGAAGCCGCCGGGCAGGACCTTCCAGCCGCCCTTGTCGGCCTTGACGAAGCGGCTGCCCTGGATGGGGTTGTGCTCGTTGCCCGGACCGAACACGTACGGGGTGCCGACCATCGGGTAGTTGACCGGCTTCATCTCCTTGAACGCCTTGGTCACCGACTCGCGGGTGATGTCGCCCTTGATGGTCTTGAGGACCTGGACGAACACGTCCGCCGCCATGACCGCGCCCTGGCTGAACGCCGTCTTCTGGATGCCGTTCTTCTCGACGAGCTTGGCCCAGCGGTCGTTGCCCGGCAGCGTCGGGTCGGTGTAGGGCTGCCACTCGGTGCCCGCGTAGGCCGTCATGTCCGGCGGGATCGTCTTGGCGTTGGCGTCGGTGTAGCTGTTGGCCGCGAGGATGAAGTCGGTCTTCTGCATGCCCTGCGTGCGGGCCTGCGCGAACCAGGGGCCGACCGTCGCGTTGTACAGGACGGCCTGGCAACCCGCGTTCTTGTCCGCGACGAGGTAGCGGGTCGGGTCGCCCTGGCCCACCGCGAGGTTCTTGTGCGCGAGGGTCTTACCGGTGATCTCGGTCCACTTCTTGATGGCGCCCTCGATGCCGCCGCCGCTGCCCGGCAGGACGGTGTAGTCGATGCACACCTTGTCGCGCTTCAGCGTCTCGGACGCGTAGTACAGCATCGCCGTCGTCAGCGCGTACGGGCCGGGGTTGACCGGCGCGATGTTCGGGCTGGTGAAGCAGGCCGGGTCGACGCCCACGGCCGGGATCGAGACGACCTTGTTCTTGCTGTAGGTGGCGCGGTTCAGCCCGCAGTCCACGGCGCTGGACGAGCCGGCGAGCGCGACGACCTTGTTGGACTGGATCAGCTCGCGGGCCGCCTGCCCGGACCGCGAGGGGTCCATCGCGTCGTCCTTGCTGATCAGCTCCAGCTTGCGGCCGTTGATGCCGCCGGCGGCGTTGACCTCCTCGAAGACCGCCTTGACGGCCTTCGGGACCTCCGGGGTCTGGAACAGGCCGGTGATGCCGTTGATCGCGCCGACCTTGATCGGCCCGTCGCTGCCGCCGGAGTCGTTACAGGCGGTGGTCAGCGAGAGGGTGAGCGCGGCGACCGCCGCGACGGAGATGTATGTGCGTTTCATCGCAATAGGCCCTTGTTTTTTGCGGGGTGGGATGGGTGTGGGTGACTGGTCGCGGGTGGTCAGGTCGCGGGTACGTCCGCGGCACCGAGGTAGGCGGCCCGTACGGCGGCGTCCGCGAGGACGTCCGCGGTGGGGCCGGAGGCGATCACGTGCCCGAAGTCCAGGACGGTGACCTCCTCGCAGGTCGCCTGCACGAGCTCCATGTCGTGCTCGACGAGCAGGATCGAGACGCCGAACGCCTCGGGGACCCGGGTGAGGCGGTCGCCGAGCCG
Organism: Actinomadura terrae; assembly: GCF_022751215.1. Lineage (GTDB taxonomy): Bacteria > Actinomycetota > Actinomycetes > Streptosporangiales > Streptosporangiaceae > Spirillospora > Spirillospora terrae. The sequence continues at coordinate 415,003 of NZ_JAICDG010000006.1, forward strand.
GAGCGACTCGGCGGCCGACTGCCCGGCGGCCGGCTCGTCCAGCAGCGCGACCTTGGGCCGGGCCGCGATCGCGGCGGCCACGTCCAGCAGCCTGCGGGTGCCGGCGTCGACGATGGACACCGGGACCTCGCCGGGCGGGCAGCCGAAGAACTCCAGCAGCTCGTCGGCCTCGCCGAGCGACAGCCGCCGCCCGGCGCCGATGGCCAGGTACTCGTACTGGGTGAGCTCCGGTGCGATCGCGGTGGTCTGGAAGGTGCGGCGCAGGCCGCGCTTGGCCCGCACGCTCGGGCCGAGCTTGTCCAGCCGCTTCCCCGCGAGTTCCACCGTCCCCCCGTACCCCGCCACGAAACCGGTGACGGCGGAGATGAAGGTGGATTTACCTGCGCCGTTGGGGCCGATGAGCCCGACGACGGCGCCCTCGGGGACGGTCAGGTCGACGGAGTCGAGCGCGACGACCTCGCCGAAGCGGACGGTCAGCCCCTGCACGTCCAGGCACGGCTTGCGGTCGGCGGAGGCGCGCCGGGCGGGGACGGGCACGGCCGTGGCCCCGGGGCCCTCGGCCTCCTTGGCCTCCCTGGCCTCCTCGCCGTCCTTCAGCAGCTTGCGGGCGCCGCGCTCGCGCTTGCGCATGCGGGTGAGGTCGGTCTGGCTCAGCCCGCTCCGCAGGGCCAGCAGGGCGCCGACGCCGAACAGCACGCCGCCGAAGTCCTGCGGCAGCGACACCTTCTCCATGATCGTCGGCATGATCGCGCCGAAGATCCCGCCCATGATCGCGCCCTCGGGGTGGTGCGGGCCGATCATGATGGCGACGGCGAACAGCGCGAGGGACTGCCCCATCGCGAAGTTGCTCGGCACCACGAGGCTGAGCTGCCCGGCCAGCAGGCCGCCGCCGATGCCCGCGACGAACGCGCTGATCGCGAACGCGGCGAGCTTGCTGCGGGCGACCGAGACGCCGTGCGAGGCGGCGGACCGCTCGGAGTGGCGCAGCTCGTACCACGACAGGCCGAGCCGGGACTTGCCGATCATGCCGAGCGCGACCGCCAGCACCGTGAATACGATCACCGTGAACACGAAGTAGGACTCGTCGGAGACGAAGGGCTCCGGCCGGTCCAGCATCTTCAGCTCTTTGGCGCCGGGGAACGGGTTGGCGTTCCACACGATGTCGGCCGAGACGGCGAACCCGAACGTGACCACGGCGAGGTTGACGCCGCGGATGCGCAGCGCCGGGAGGCCGATGGCGACGCCGACGGGCACCGCCGCGAGGCCGCCGAGGACCAGCCAGACGAAGAACCCGCCCGGCGCGTCCGCGACGTTGAGCCGCAGGACGACCCACGCGCCGATCGCGGCGAACGACATCTGGCACAGCGACATGATGCCGACGCGCCCGACGATCACGCCGAAGCTCTGCATGATCACGGCGCTGACGACGGCGCTGATCGCGAGGTAGATCCAGTACGGGGACAGCACCGCCGGAAGGGCGACGCAGGCCAGCACGGAGAGGCCGAGCCCGATGGCGAGGCCGCGCTTGTCGACGAGGTTCATGGGCTTTCGCTCTCTTCCGGCCCGGTGGTGCTCTGGGTCGGGGTGGTCAGGGGCGGCCCGCCGAAGTACAGCCGGTGCAGCCGCTCGTCGTCGCCGCGCAGCTCGGAGCAGGGGCCGGAGAACACGACGCCGCCCTTGCGCAGCACGTGCGCATGGTCTCCGGCGGCCAGCGCCAGGTTCGCGAACTGCTCGATGAGCACCACCGCGATCCCCATCGAGGCCAGCTCACCGACCGTGGTCATGAGGCGGCGGACGACCAGCGGCGCGAGCCCGAGCGACATCTCGTCGATCAGGACGACCTTGGGCGCCGTCACCAGCGCGCGGCCGAGCACGACCATCTGCTGCTCGCCGCCCGACAGGTAGCCCGCTTGCAGGTTGCGGCGCTTCTCCAGTTCGGGGAACAGCTTGTAGACGGTGCCGAGATCGCCGTCGCCGGACTGGGAGACGAGCAGGTTCTGCTCGACCGTCAGCGTCCGGAACGTGGTGCGGGCCTGCTCGACGTAGCCGAGGCCCGCCCTGGCCCGCCGGAAGGTGGCGAGCTTCTCGATCGGCGTGCCGTCCAGCTTGATCGTGCCGGACCTGACCTTGGCGAGGCCCGCGATGCCGTCCATGAGCGTGGTCTTGCCGGCGCCGTTCGCGCCGAGGATGACGGTCACCGCGCCCGGTGCGGCGTCGAGGGTGACGTCGTTGATCACCGGCACCTCGGCCCGGTCGACGCCGACGCCCTCCAGGGCGAGAGCCGGAACGGTCATCCCTCGCCGCCGAACGCCGAGCGCAGCGCGGCCGCGGTGCGCGCGTGCGCGTCCTTCGCGACCGAGAGCTCGGTGGCGAGCGGGCCGAAGAACGCGTGGATCATGCCGTCGTAGCGGACGAGCTCGGCCTGCACCCCGGCCTCCTCCAGCCGTCTGGCGTACTCCTCGCCCTCGTCGCGCAGCACGTCGCACTCGGCTTCGAGGATGAGCGCCCGCGCGACCCCGGAGAGGTCGTCGGCGCGCAGCGGCAGCAGGTAGGGGTCGTCCAGGTCGCGCGCGTCGGACGGGTAGGTCGTGAAGAACCAGTCCATGCTGGACTTGGAGAGGAAGAAGCCCTCGGAGAAGTCGGCGTAGGAGGCGCGGCCGTCGTCGGGGTGGCCGAGGACGGGCGAGACCAGCACCTGGAGCGCGATCGCGGGGCCGCCGAGGTCGCGGGCCTTGAGCGCGGCCACGGCGGCGAGGTTGCCGCCCGCGCTCTCGCCGCCCACGGCGATGCGCGCGGGGTCGGCGTTGATGTCGGCGCCGTGCGCGGCGACCCAGGTGACGGCGGCGTAGGCGTCGTCGGCCGCGGCCGGGAAGGGGTCCTCCGGAGCGAGCCGGTAGTCGACGGAGACGACGACGGCGCCCGCCATGGCGCAGACCTTGCGGCAGGAGTACTCGTTCTCCTCCAGGCTGCCGATCGTCCAGCCACCGCCGTGGAACCAGACGAACGCGGGGAACGGCCCCTCACCCTCGGGCGTGTAGACGCGGACGGGAATGTCCCCGGCGGGGCCGGGGATCGTGGTGTCGACGGCGGAGCCGACGGGCGGCCGCTCGTCCTCGGGCAGCGTCCACATCAGCCGGAACTGCTCGCGCATGCTGGCCACGTCGAGCGGAGCCCCGGCGTTCGGGTCCTCGGCGGGGGTGCGGTCGATGATCCGCTGCGCCTCGGGATCCAGGGGCATCGTTTACCTCCGAAGGCCCGGTGTACCCGCCCAAGCGGGCCGGGCACTCCAAAATCGTATCTGATTCCGTGTACGTTAATTGCATCCCATCGACGGTGTCCAGACTTGGAGCGCGATATGAGCGAGGAATCCACGACGGCAGATCTCGTCCTCACCGGCGGAAGGGTCCACACCGTCGACGCCCGCGACCGCGTCGCCGAGGCGGTGGCAATCCGCGCCGGGCGGATCGCGCGCGTCGGCACCGCGAGCGAGATAGCTCCCCTGGTCGGAAAGGGTACGCGGCTCATCCCCCTGGAGGGGCGTTCCGTGCTTCCGGGCATCAACGATTCGCACCTGCACGGTGTCTGGCTCGGCCTGATGTGGCCGGGTCTGCTCATGGACCAGCTCGCCGGGACGGGCGGCCACACCCACGACGCGCCGACGCGGCTGGAGGGCGCCGAGCAACGGCGCAAGGCGATTCTGAAGACCGCAAACCTGCTCGCCTCGTTCGGCATCACCAGCTACACCGAGCCCGGCCTCGGCCCCGGCGAGGACGAGGGGCCGAGCGGCTGCTTCGGCTCGGCCGCGCTGCGCGACTACGCCGACCTGGCCGCGGAGGGGCTGCTGAAGGCCCGCGTCACCGCGTTGCTGCTGTTCGGGGAGCTGGACGGGCGCAGCTCGGCCGCCGGGTTCACCGAGGGCCTGCGCGACTTCAAGCCGCCGGCCGACGTCCCGGGCCGGTTCCGGGTCGCGGGCGTGAAGATCTTCGCCGACGGCATCCCGCCGATGCGCACGGCCTGGACCGACCGTCCCTACACCGACGGCTCGCACGGGTCGCTGCTGATCGACGGCGTGTCGGACGGGGAGCGCGAGGCGGCGCTGCGCACGATGATCGACGCGGCGCACGACGCCGGGCACCAGATCGGCGTGCACGCGACCGGCGACCGCGCGACGCGGGTCGTGGCGGACGCCTTCGCCGCGGCGCTGGCCAGGGACGGCCGCGACGCCCGGCACTACGTCATCCACGGCGACCTCCTCGCGCCCGCGACGCTCACCGTCCTCGCCTCCGCCGGGATCGGGCTGAACACCCAGGCGGGCATCCCGGTCGCGACCGAGCCGATGCTCGCCGGCGCGCTCGGCGAGGGCGCGCTGCGCGACGCCTGGCCCACCCGGGACGCCCTCGACGCGGGCGTGCGGCTGTGCCTCAGCTCCGACGCGCCGGTGCTCACCCCCGACTGGCGCGCCGGGCTGGCCGCCGCGGTCACGCGCCGCGGGCTCGACGGCGCGGTCCGCGGGGAGGCCCAGCGGCTCGCGGTCGCGGAGGCGCTGCGCGCCTACACGATCACCCCGGCGTGGCAGGACGGCGCCGAGGACCAGAAGGGCTCCATCGAGACCGGCAAGCTCGCCGACCTGTGCGTCCTGGACGGCGACCTGCTGGACGTGGAGCCGCAGGCCCTCCCCTCGGTGCCGGTGGCGATGACCCTCCTGGACGGCCGGGTCGTCCACGAGGCCTGAGCACACCGGAGTCGACCGCACCGGGCCTAACCGCACGGGGCCTAACCGCACCGGGCGGCGGCTCAGCGGGGCACCGGCGCGTCGGTGCCCCAGGAGGCCGCCGGGTCGACCACGTCCCGGTCGAGCCACAGCCCGGCCACGGCGTCGCGCAGCGCGTCGCCGTGGCGGGCGGCCAGGCCGAGGGCGGCCATGTTGTCCTCGAACTGCGCCACCCGGCTCACCCCGACCAGCACGTTCGCGACGGCGGGGTGGACGAGCGTGAAGGCGATCGCGACCTGCGCGGGCGTGGCACCGAAGCGGTCGGCGGCGCGGCGCAGCTCGGGGTAGGCGGCGCGGATCTTGTCCCGGATGCCGCCCGGGTCGGCGCCGATCTTGCGCTCGGGTTCGAGCCGCCCGGCGAGGATGCCGCCCTCCAGCACGTCGGAGGCCTGGAGGCCGAGGCCCTCGTGCTCGAACAGGTTCGACCACGGCTCGCCCTCGGGCACCGAGCGGCGCGCGATGCTGTACTTCAACTGCGCGAAGGAGGGCGCCACGAGGCCCTCGGCGGCGGCGAACCGGCAGGCGAACAGCACGTCGCCCGCCGACCAGTTGTTGACGCCCCAGTGGGTGAACCGCCCGGCGCGCACCAGCTCGGCGACCTCGGTGACCACCGTGTGCAGGTCGGGGCGCTCCATGAAGTCGCCGAGCACGACCATGTCGGCGTGGTCGGTGCCGATCCGGCCGAGCGAGACCTTCATCTGTTCGGCGAACGAGGAATTGGGGTAGTCCCAGAGCCAGAGCTTGCCGCAGATCAGGTAGTCCTCGCGCGCCAGCCCGGCGTCGTCGACCGCCTGCCCGAACAGGACGTCGGTGACGGCGTTCTCGGCGTGCGGGCCGAAGTTGTAGTGCGCGACGTCGAACAGGTCGACGCCCCGGTCCACCGCGAGCCGCACGAGGCGCGCCGCGTCCTCGCGGTCCATCCGGTCCCAGGTGTTCCAGGAGCCGAGCGCCAGGAGCGGGACTTCGGGGCCGTCCACGCCGAGCCGCCGCCTCGGCGCCCGTTCTGCGAACTCCATCGCTGACCTCCGATGAGGGTGATCGGGCGCGGGCGGCGCCCTGGCCGTTGACACTGCTGATCGTATAGCATCTGGCATATTCTTTACCGCGAAGGAGACATGTTCATGTCGCATCCCGCCCCGGGAACCGACCCGTCCGCCATTCTCGGCGTCGCCACCGGTTACATGGCCGCCAAGCAGCTGTTCGCGGCGAGCGAGGCGGGCCTGTTCGCCGCCCTCGCCGGCGGCCCGGCGACCGCGTCCGAGCTGGCGGAGCGGGCCGGAATCCCCGAGCGCACCACCCGGATCCTCGCCGACACGATGGCGGGCCTCGGCCTGCTCACCCGTGCGGACGGGCGGTACGCCAACACCCCCGCGACCTCGGCCTACCTGGCGGGCGGCACGCAGGAGACCGACCTGCGGCCGTTCCTGGCCTTCCTCGACGCGATCAGCTACGGGCACTGGCTCGGGTTCGCCGACACCAGCCGCACGGCCGAGCCGCAGAAGCTCGACCTCGGCGGCGACCGGATGCAGACGTTCCTCGGCGGCGTCATGACCTACAACGCCCTGCACGCCAGGATGCTGGCGGACAACTTCGACTTCACCCGCTTCTCCCGCATCCTGGACTTCGGCGGCCTGTCCGGCTCGTTCCTGGCCGAGGCCCTGCGTTCGGCCGAGAAGGCGCACGGCACCTTCCTGTCGGGCGGCGAGCTGGTCGAGTTCGCCCGCAAGGTGCTGGAGGACGCGGGCGTGGGCGACCGGATCGACGTCGTCCAGTCCGACCCGCTGACCGGCGACGTCCCCGAGGGCTTCGACCTCGTCCTGCTGGAGCACGTCGTGCACCGCTTCGACGCCGAGCAGAACAAGGCCATCGTCGAGCGCGCCCGCCGCGCCGCCGCGCCCGGCGCGACGCTCGTCCTGCTCGACTTCTTCCTCGACTCCGACCCCGAGCAGCGCGTCCTGGACGCCGTGCACGCCGGCGAGTACCTGGTCATCGACGGCACCGTCGTCTACCCCGAGGACGAGGTGCGCGGCTGGCTGACCGCCGCGGGCTGGGAGCCGGTCGAGACCCGCGCGCTGCCCGGCAGCCCGCGCATCATCATCGCGGAGGCGCGATGAGCGGCCGCGTCGTCCTCGTCACGGGCGGCGCGAGCGGCATCGGCCGCGGTGTCGCCGCCGCGTTCGCCGCCGCCGGCGACCGCGTGGTGATCGCCGACCGGGACGCCGAGGCGGCCGCCCGCGCCGCCAAGGAGCTCGACGCCCTCTCCGTGACCGTGGACATCACCGACGCCGCCTCGGTGGCGGCCGGGGTGGCGCAGGTAGCCGAGACCGTGGGCCCGATCGAGGTCCTGGTCAACAACGCCGGCCTCGTCGCGGGCGGCGGGCCGCTGGTGTCGCTGCCCATGGAGGTCTTCGACACGGTCGTCGCGGTGAACCTGCGCGGCACCTTCACCGTCACCCAGGCCGTCGCGAACCAGATGATCGAGCGCGGCGTCCGGGGCCGGATCGTCAACATCAGCTCGATCGGCGCCCGGCAGCCGACCGCCGGCCTCGGCCACTACGAGGCCACCAAGGCGGCGGTGGACGCCCTGACCCGCACCAGCGCCCTGGAGCTCGCGGGCCACGGCATCCGGGTCAACGGGGTCGCGCCGGGCCCGGTGCACACCCCGATGACGGCGGGCCTCATGGAGAACGCCGAGGCCCGTGCCGCGTGGGAGTCCCGGATCCCGCTCGGCAAGATCGCCACCACCGACGACATCGCCCCGCTCGTGGTCTTCCTCGCCTCCGCGCAGGCCGACCACATCACCGGCGCGGTCGTCCAGGTGGACGGCGGGCAGCTGCTCACCTGACCGCCCCCGAAAAAACGAACGCGCCGTTCCCCACCCTCGCCCGGCGGGAACGGCGTGTTTGTTTTCGAGCCCGTCTCCCGGTGCGGGAGGCGGAGACGACCTCAGATCTGGGGGTGCGGGGACCCGGGGTGGGCGCTGTGGAGGGCGTCGGCGGTCGCGTTCTTGTGCGCGCAGGCGATGCGCTCGATCTCCGACGGCTCGGCGCCCTTGGCGATGAGGTCGAGGATGTGCCCGTGCTCGACGACCGACCGCCGGGCGCGCCCGGGGACGTAGGTGAAGGTGGAGCGGCGCATGTGGTCCAGGCGCGTCCACTCCGCCTCGAGGAGGGCGCGCAGGTGCGCGTCCGGGCAGTGCTCGTAGATCGAGAAGTGGAACTCCCGGTTCAACGCGGTGAACGCCGTCGGGTCGAACTCGTCCAGCGCCTCGACCATCCGGTCGTTGATCTTGCGGGAGCGGGTGATCTGCGCCGGCGCCATGTGCGGGGCGGAGATCGCCGTCGCGTAGCCCTCCAGCCGCGCGAGGATCTGGAGGGTGTGCTCGACCTGCTCGGCGTCGAAGACCGCGACCCGCGCCCCGACGTTGCGGACGACCTCGACGAGGCCGTCGGACTGGAGGCGGCGCAGCGCCTCGCGCAGCGGGATCGTGCTGACGCCGGTCTCCTGGGCGAGCTGGTTGATGACCAGCCGGTAGCCCGGCACGTAGGTGCCCGCGAGAATCCGCGACCGCAACAGTTCGTAGCAGAACTCGGCCTTCGACTCCTTGGTCTTGGTCTGGTCCTGCTTCTTCGCACTCACCCGGTTCTCCTCATCCTGTGCCCCGAACCCCCGACTCCCAACGGTCCCCTCACCTCGCCAGCACGTCCAGGACGGTGTCGCGGAAGTGCGGGCCCCCGAGCACCTCGTGGTGCGCCCCGGGCACGGTGACCAGGCGGGCGCCGAGCGACCCGGCGAGGCCGTCGATTCCTCGTGTCAGCTCATCATTCTCGCCGACGACGAAGACGGGAAGAACCTTCGCATCCCAGGCGCCGCCCGCAAAGGGGGTGTCGCGGAGGCCTTCGACACACAGCGCGAGCCCGGGGGCGCGGTCGCCGTGCGCGGAGACCATGCCCGCGATCGCCGCGGTGAACGGGTCGGGGGCCTCCGCCCCCTCCTTGACGGCGCGGTGCAGGGCCTCGATGTCGACGGCGGTGAAGGGCTCCGCGGGGCTCAGCCCACCGAGGACGCTGCGCTCCACCCGCTCCGGCGCGGCCTCGGCGACGGCCCACGCGACGCGGGCGCCGAGCGAGTAGCCGGCGATGTCGAACGTCGTGGCGCCGGCCGCGTCCAGGACGGCCAGCAGGTCGGCGGCCAGGGCCGGAGCGGTCGCCTCCGCGGCGGTCGCGGGGACCGGGCTCGCGCCGTGCCCGCGCAGGTCGGGGATGATGACGGTGCGGCCGGCGGCCGTCAGCGCGGCGGCGAGGCCGGTGTCGATCCAGTCGCCGGCGCCGTCGGAGCCGAAGCCGTGGACGAGCAGCACCGGCGGCGCGTCGACGGGGGCGTCCGGGGTCAGCGTGCGCACGGCGAGACCTGCGGTGTCAGGCATCCTACAAGCACCTCCTAGAGGATTTCGCATACGATTTGCGATCATACTGTACGGAGACGCTCCGTCCCGTCGCGCGTACCCGCCTGGTTGGAACGATCGAAGTCACTCGCATTGCACCCTCGTCATCGTGCATGACTTCATATACGATTTACTCTGATCTCGTTCCGCGAGGTTTGCTTCCGTCCCCTCACAGGAGAGCTTCCGTGCCGCACCCGTTGGGCAACCGGCCCTCGAAGATCATCGCCGTGCACCTCAACTTCCCGTCGCGGGCGAGGGAGCGCGGCAGGATTCCGGCCGAGCCCTCGTACTTCCTCAAGCCGCCGTCCTCGCTCGCCGGGACCGGCGACCCGCTGGTCCGGCCGGCGGGCTGCGAGCTGATGACCTTCGAGGGCGAGATCGCCCTGGTCATCGGCCGCGAGGCGCGGCGGGTCTCCCCCGAGGACGCCTGGGAGCACGTCGCGTGGGTGACGGCGGCCAACGACGCGGGCGTGCACGACCTGCGCTACGCCGACCGGGGCTCCAACCTGCGCTCCAAGGGCTCGGACGGGTTCACCCCGATCGGCCCCCGGCTGCTGGACGCGCGGCGCCTCGACCCGGCCGCGCTGCGGGTGCGGACGTGGGTGAACGGCGAGGTGGTCCAAGACGACACGACCGACACGCTGCTGTTCCCGTTCGCGACGCTGGTCGCCGACCTGTCGCGGCTGGTGACGCTGGAGCCCGGCGACGTCATCCTGACCGGCACCCCCGGCGGCGCCTCGGTGGCCGCTCCCGGCGACACCGTCGAGGTCGAGGTCGGCACCGGCGAGGCCACCACCGGGCGGCTCAGCAACACGATCACCGTCGCCGACCAGCCGCTGGCGACCTGGGGCGCGATGCCCCGCGTGGACGACGCCGTCCGCTCCGACGCCTGGGGCCCCTCCTTCACCCCCGAGCCCGCCCTGGACGCCGCGACCGCCGAGGCGCTGCGGGGGCTGTCGACCGCCACGCTCAGCTCCCAGCTCCGCAAGCGCGGCTTCCAGCACATGAGCATCGACGGCGTCCACCCGGCCGACGGCGCGGCGAAGATGGTCGGCACCGCGCACACGCTGCGGTACCTGCCGCTGCGCGAGGACCTGTTCAAGGCGCGCGGCGGCGGCATGAACGCGCAGAAGCGCGCCATCGAGGAGCTGCGGCCCGGCCAGGTGCTGGTCATGGACGCGCGCCGGGACCCCTCGTCCGGCACGATCGGCGACATCCTCGCGCTGCGCGCCAAGGTGCGCGGCGCGGCCGGGGTGGTCACCGACGGCGGCCTGCGCGACAGCGCCACGGTCGCGGGCCTCGGGCTGCCGGTGTTCCACGCCGGCGCCCACCCCGCCGTGCTCGGCCGCCGCCACGTCCCGTGGGACACCGGCGTCCCGATCGCCTGCGGCGGCGCGCTGGTGCAGCCCGGCGACATCCTCGTCGGCGACCCCGACGGCGTCGTCGTGATCCCCCCGGACCTCGTCGCGGACCTCGTCGCGGACTCGGTCGAGCAGGAGGCGCAGGAACGTTTCATCACCGAGCGCGTCGCGGCCGGTGAGCCCGTCGAGGGCCTCTACCCGCTCGGCCCCCGCTGGCGCGAGGCCTACGACGCCTGGCGCCGCGAGGGCGGCCGCTGACCGGCCTCCCCTCCCCCACCGACCTTCCACCGACCGAGGAGCAGACGTGAAGTTCCGCACCGACCCGTCCACGATCCGCGGGTCCATCGCGCCCGTCGTGACCCCCTTCGCCGCCGACGGCGCCGTCGACCACGACGCGCTGCGCGGGCTGATCTGCTGGCAGCTGGAGTCCGGCTCGCACGGGATCTCGCTCGGCGGCTCCACCGGCGAGCCCAGCAGCCAGACCGTCGCCGAGCGGATCGCGGCCATCCGCACGGCGGCCGACGAGGTCGGCGACCGCGTCCCCTTCCTGCCCGGCACCGGATCGGCGAAGCTGGAGGAGACCCTGGAGGTCACCGCCGCCGCCCGCGACGCCGGCGCCGACGCCGCCCTGGTGATCACGCCGTACTACGCGCGGCCCACCCAGGAGGCCCTCTACCAGTGGTACGCGACGGTCGCGCGCGAGTTCCCCGACCTGCCGCTGGTCGTCTACAACGTCCCGTCCCGGACGTCGGTGGACATCGCGCCGGAGACGGTCCGCCGGCTGTTCACCGATTTCGACAACATCGTCGGGATCAAGGAGACCACCAAGGACTTCGAGCACTTCTCCCGCGTGCTGCACGCGTGCGGGCCCGAGCTGCTCGTGTGGTCGGGGATCGAGCTGCTGTGCCTGCCGCTGCTCGCCCTCGGCGGCGCCGGGTTCGTCAGCGCCGTCGCCAACCTCGCGCCCGCCGCCGTCGCCCGGATGTACGAGCTGTGGACGGCCGGGGACCAGGAGGGCGCCCGCGACCTGCACTACCGGCTGCACCCGCTCGTGGACCTGCTGTTCGTCGAGACCAACCCGGCGCCCGCCAAGTGGGTGCTGGAGCAGCGCGGCCGGATCCCCTCGGGGCACGTCCGGCCGCCGCTCGCCGCACCGTCCGAGCAAGCCCTCGTGCGCATCCGCGCACTGCTCGACCAGGGCGGCGACCTCGCCGCGGGCATCTGACCCGCGGCCGCGCCGTCCCGCCACCGAACCGGAAGAGAGCATCGATGCCCGTCCCCTCTGCACCCGCCCGCCCCGACGGCCTGCCGGAGCACATCCGGCACTGGATCGGCGGCGAGTTCGCCGACAGCGCCGGCGGAGCGGTCTTCGACGTCATTGACCCCGTCTCCAACACCCGCTACGCCACCGCGTCGGCGGGCGGCCCCGCCGACGTGGACAAGGCCGTCGCCGCGGCCCGCGCCGCCTTCCCCGCCTGGGCGGCCCTCGGCAACCGGGAGCGGGCGAACATCCTGACCCGCATCGCCGACGCCGTCGAGGCGCGCGAGGACCGGCTCGCCGAGTTCGAGTCGTTCGACTCCGGGCTGCCGATCACCCAGGCGCGCGGCCAGGCCCGCCGCGCCGCCGAGAACTTCCGCTACTTCGCCGACGTGATCGTCGCGCTCGGCGAGGAGGCGTTCCGGGTCGGCGATCAACAGCTCAACTACGTCGTGCGCACCCCGGCGGGCGTGGCCGGGCTGATCACGCCGTGGAACACCCCGTTCATGCTGGAGAGCTGGAAGCTCGCCCCGGCGATCGCGTCGGGCTGCACGCTCGTGCTCAAGCCCGCCGAGTGGACGCCGCTGTCGGCGGGCCTGTGGCCGGAGATCTTCACCGAGGCGGGCGTCCCGGCGGGCGTGGTCAACATCGTGCACGGCATCGGCGAGGAGGCGGGGCAGGCCCTCGTCGACCACCCGGACGTGCCGCTGCTGTCGTTCACCGGCTCCACCGACACCGGCCGGCACATCATGCGCTGCTCCGCGGACGGCCTGAAGGCGCTGTCCATGGAGCTCGGCGGCAAGTCGCCCGTCGTGGTGTTCGCCGACGCCGACCTGGACGCGGCGCTCGACTCGGTGATCTTCGGGGTGTTCTCGCTGAACGGCGAGCGCTGCACGGCGGGCTCCCGCGTGCTGGTGGAGCGCCCCGTCTACGAGGAGTTCACCCGCCGGCTCGCCGAGCGGGCCGAGAAGGTGCGGGTCGGGCCGCCGTCGGACCCGGCGACCGAGGTCGGCGCGCTCGTCCACCCCGAGCACTACGCCCGGGTGCTGGAGTACGTGGAGATCGGGCAGCGGGAGGCCAAGCTGGTCGCGGGCGGCGAGCGCCCCGCGCACCTGCCGGAGGGCAACTACCTCCAGCCCACCGTGTTCAGCGACGTCCCCCGGGACGCGCGGATCTTCCAGGAGGAGATCTTCGGGCCGGTTGTGGCCGTCGCCGCGTTCGACGGCGAGGACGAGGCGATCGACCTGGCCAACGCCACCCGCTACGGCCTCGCCGCCTACGTGTGGACGAGCGACCTGCGACGGGGCCACCGCATCGCGCACGCCGTCCAGTCGGGTATGGTCTGGGTCAATTCGCACAACGTCCGTGACCTGCGCACTCCCTTCGGCGGTGTGAAGGACTCGGGACTCGGACGCGAGGGCGGCGCGCACAGCATCGACTTCTTCTCCGAGTCCAAGATCGTGCACGTCATGCTGGGCGAGGTGCACACGCCCCGCTTCGGCGCCTAGGAGCACCCATGAGCACACCTCCCGACGTCATCCGCTCCGCCTACACGCAGCTCGCGGTGACGGACCTGGCGAAGTCCCGCTGGTTCTGGGTCGACATGCTGGGCCTGCACGTCCAGCACGAGGACGCCGAGACCCTCTACCTGCGCGGCACGGACGAGCTGACCCACCACTCCCTGGTGCTGCGGGCCGGGCCGGTCGCCGCGCTGGACCACCTCGCCTACCGGGTGCGCGCCCCCGAGGACGTCGACCGGGCCGAGCGGTTCTTCACCGAGCTCGGGCGGCCCGTCCGGCGCGTCCCGGCGGGGACGGGCACGCACGGCGTCGGCGACGCGGTCCGGGTCGTGGACCCGCTCGGCTTCACCGTGGAGTTCTTCCACGACATCGCCCGCGGGGAGCGCCTCATCCAGCGCTACGACCTGCACAAGGGCGCCCAGATCGCCCGGCTGGACCACTTCAACATCTGCACGCCCGACATCCCCGCCGCCTACGACCACTACCGCTCGCTCGGCTTCGGCTGCTCGGAGACGATCGAGGGCGACGAGCACGAGCTGTACGCGGCCTGGATGTTCCGCAAGCAGACCGTGCACGACGTGGCCTTCACCGGCGGCGCGGGCCCCCGCCTGCACCACATCGGCATGGCCACGCACGAGTCGCACCAGGTGCTGCGCACCGCCGACATCTTCGGGTCGCTCGGCAAGGAGCACCACATCGAGCGGGGGCCGGGGCGGCACGGGGTGTCCAACGCCTTCTACGTCTACCTGCGCGACCCCGACGGGCACCGGGTGGAGATCTACACCTCCGACTACTACACCGGCGACCCCGACCACGAGACGTACCGGTGGAACGTGCACGACGACCGCCGCCGCGACTTCTGGGGCAACGCGGTGATCGAGTCCTGGTACAAGGAGGCCTCCCCCGTCCTCGACCTGGACGGCCGCATCCAGCCGATCTCCGAGGCCGCGCTGGACGAGTCCGCCGTCCAGGTCGGCGCCGACGGGCTCGGCATCGTCGAGCCGTCCTGACCCACCCGCTCCCCATCAGACAACCCGGTCCCGCAGGATGTGCGGGGCCGGGTCTCCACTTTCCGGTCCGCTAGCCGTCGCGGAGCAGTTCCAGCGCCCGCCGCGACGGCGATCCCGGCGCGGCCGTGTACAGGACGACCCGCTGGTCGAGCCCCGGCACCGGCAGGATCTCGCAGTCCAGCTCCAGCTCCCCCACGACCGGGTGGACGGCGCGCTTGGTCAGCGTCCGCTGCACCTCGACCTCGCGGGCCGCCCACAGCGCGGCGAACTCGGGGCTGGCCGCCGACAGCTCGTCCACGATCTCCCGCACGCCCGGGTCGTCCGGGTAGCGGCCGCTCGCGCGCAGGTCCGCGACGCATCTGCGGGCCAGCGCGCGCCTGTCGTCGCGCAGCGGGCCGGAGAACAGCCAGCGCAGCGTGTTGCGCCGCTCGGCCGGCACGCCGGCGAGGTCGCCGATCAGTGCGGTGAGCATCCGGTTCCAGGCCAGCACGTCGTAGCACGCGTTGATCACCATGGCGGGGACGGCGTCGAGCCGCTCCAGCAGCCGCAGGACGTTGCCCGGCACCTCCCGGGACGGGCGCGGCGGCGGGCGTCCCGCGAAGCCCAGCAGGTAGTCGGCCTCGTCGCCCGACAGCCGCAGCGCGCGGCCGAGCGCGGTGAGCACCTGCCCGGACGGCCGCGGCCCTCGGCCCTGCTCCAGCCGGACGTAGTAGTCGACCGAGATGCCCGCCAGCAGCGCGACCTCCTCGCGCCGCAGCCCAGGGGTCTGCCGCCGCCCGCCGGGCGCGAGACCAGCCGCGCGCGGATCGGCGCGCTCCCGCCGGCTCCGCAGGAACCCCGCCAGCTCGCCCCTGTCCATCCGCCCATTCTGCCCCCGCCGGGGGTGGTATCGCGGGTCCCAGGCCCGGCCGTGCCTACCCCGCCCGCGCCGGACGGCGGCAGCCTGGGGGCCATGACGATCCTGGTCACCGGAGCGCGCGGGAAGATCGCGCGGAGCCTCGTCCACCGGCTGCTGGAGGGGGGTCACGACGTCCGCGCGGCGGGGCGCGACCCGTCCGCCGCAAGCCTTCCGCCGGGGGTGGAAGTGGTCGCGGCCGATCTCGCCGACCCCGGCACGCTCGGCCCGGCGCTCAAGGGCGCCCGCAAGGTGTTCGCCTACGCCGACCGGGGCGGCCTGGACGGCTTCGCCCGGGCCGCCGCCGAGGCGGGGGCCGAGCACATCGTGTTGCTGTCCGCCGTGGGCGCGTCCGCGTCCTCGGCCGACCCGATCGCCCGGATGCACAGCGCCGCCGAGCGGGCCGTCGCCGCCTCGGGGGTCCCGTGGACGTTCCTGCGCGCGGGCGGGTTCGCGTCCAACACCCTTCAGTGGGCCGGGACGATCCGCGCGGCGGGCGTGGTCCGCGACCCGTTCCCCGAGTCGCGGTCGGCGCCCGTCCACGAGGCGGACGTCGCGGCAGTGGCCCTGGCCGTCCTCACCGGCACCGGGCGGCACGGCGGCACGCCGGTCCTGACCGGCCCCGAGACGCTGACGCGCCGCAGGCAGGCCGAGCTGATCGGCGAGGCGCTCGGCCGCCGCCTGGGCTTCGAGATCCAGGATCTGGACGAATACCGCCGCGACCTGGCGCGGTGGGGGCCGCCCGAGGTGGCCGAGGCGCTCGTCCGGCATGCCGCAGACGCGGTGCACGCGCCGCTCCCGCCGACCGGGGCCGTCGAGGAGATCACCGGACGCCCGGCCCGGACGTTCGCCGCGTGGGCCCGCGACCACCGGGGCGACTTCGCCTGACGCCTCAGTCGGGGAGCATCGGCATCTGCGGTCCCGGGTCGTGGCCCAGCAGCACCGCCCGGGTGATCGCGGAGGAGCCGAACCGGTCCCGGACGCCGTCCACCGCCGCGTCCACCGCGCGGCCCCGCTCGAAGGGCAGCGCGAGCTGGACGGCCCGGTCGTCGTGCAGGCTCGCGAGCGACGCGCCCAGCAGCGTCAGGCCCCGGCTCTCGATCATCGGCGCGGCCGCCGCGAGCAGGCCGCGCAGCACGTCGAGGATCACCGGGGTCTCGGCGGTGGCCTGCGGGAGCGTCCGCGAGCGGCTCGCCCGGGCGAAGTCGCCGAACCGCACCCGGAGCGTGACCGTGCGGCAGACCCGGTGCGCCTTCCGCAGCCGCCCGCCGAGCCGGTCGGCGAGGCCCACGAGGATGACGTCCAGCTCCTCGGGCGTGCGGGGGCGGTTCCCGAGCGCCCGCTGGGCGCCGATGGAGCGGCGCCGGGCCCCGGTGCGCACCGGGCGCGGGTCGCGGCCCCGCGCGAGCGCGTGCAGGTGGCGGCCCGCGCCGGGGCCGAGCAGCGCGACCAGCGCGGCCTCGGGCATGTCCGCCACGCCGCCGACCGTGGTGATCCCGTAGCCGGCGAGCCTGGCGGCGGTGGCGGGCCCGACGCCCCACAGCCGCCGGACCGGCAGCGGGCGCAGGAACTCCAGTTCGCCGTCCGGCGGGACGACGAGCAGCCCGTCGGGCTTGGCGACGCCGCTGGCCACCTTGGCGAGGAACTTGGTCCGCGCGACCCCGACCGTGATCGGCAGCCCGACCTCCCCGGCGACCTCCCGCCGCAGCCGGGCCGCGACCGCGTCGGGGGCCGCCGCCAGCCCGCCGACATCGAGGAACGCCTCGTCGATCGACAACCCCTCCACCAGCGGCGTCGTCGCCCGGAACAGCGCGAACACCGCCCTGCTCGCCGCGCTGTAGGCGGCCATCCGGGGCCGGACCACGACCGCGCGCGGGCACAGCCGCCGGGCCTGGCCGCCGCTCATCGCGGTCCGCACCCCGAACGCCTTGGCCTCGTAGCTGGCCGCCAGCACCACGCCGCCACCCACGATCACCGGCCGGCCCCGCAGGGCGGGGTCGTCGCGCTGCTCGACCGAGGCATAGAAGGCGTCCAGGTCGGCGTGCAGGATCGTGGGCGCGGACACGAACATATGTTCGCATAGGCGCGGGTCAGCCGGTCATCGCGGGTCTCTCCCCGGCGTTGTCCAGAAAGCCCTTGAGCTCGCCCCGGATGGCGTTCAGCTCGGCGATCCGCTCGTCGAGGGCCGCCAGCTTCGACGCGACGAACTCGACGCTCGCGGCGCAGCGCTGCTCGGTCAGGTCGTGGTCGTCGAGGCAGGGCAGGAACCGCCGGACGTCGTCGCTGGTGAAGCCGAGCGCGAGCAGGCGCCGGATGTTGCGGACGCGCGTCACGGCCCGCGCGTCGTAGTGGCGGTAGCCGTTGCCCGCCCGCCGGGAATGCAGCAGGCCGTGCTGCTCGTAGTACCGCAGGGCCCGGGTGGTCGTCCCGGCCGCCGCCGCCAGCTCGCCGATGAGCATCGCCCCACCTCCCTCGCACCAGCGTCCCGCTCAGGCGATGCCGATGCCCCCGTCCACCCGGATCACCGAGCCGGTCACGTAGCCGGCCTCGGGGCGGGCGGCGGCGACGATCCACCACGCCACCTCCTCCGGCTCGGCGATCCGGCTCAGCGGAATGTGCTGAACCAGCTCGGTCCCCACCGCCTGGACCTGCTCGGGCGTGAAACCCGCGTGTTCGAGGACCGGTGTGCGGGTCACACCGGGCGCCACCGACACCACCCGGATGCCGCGCGGCGCCAGCTCCATCGCCCACGTGTGCGTCATGAAGTCCAGCGCCACCTTGCCGGCCCCGTACACGGTGTTGTTCGGCCATCCCCGCCCCGCCGGCATGGACGTGATGTTGACGATGGCGCCGCGGGTCCGCTCCAGCTGCGGCAGCGCCTCCTGCGCGAGGAACAGCGGGCCGAGCAGGTTGGTGGCGAACTGGCGCTCGGCCCCGTCGCGGTCGATCGCGCCCAGCTCGGCCGGACGGATGATCGCCGCGTTGTTCACCAGCACGTCGACCCGTCCGAACGCCTCGACCGCGGCCGCCACGATGCCCGCCGCCGCGCCGTCCTCGGCCACGTCGGCGACCTGGACCTCGATGCCCGGCGCCTCCCCGGCGACCTCCTTGAGCCGTGCCTCCGTCCGGCCGACGACCAGCACACGGGCGCCCTCGCCCGCGAACCGCAGCGCGGCCGCCCTGCCGATCCCCGTGCCCCCGCCCGTGACGATGACGGCCTTGCCCTCCAGCGCTCCCGACCCCATGGCTCGCGTCTCCTCCCGATCGTTCGCGGAACGCAGGCGACGCTAGGGCCTGACCCCGGCGTCAAGGTCAAGCCCCAAGCGTCGCCGACAGGCGTCGCCGACAGCGTCTCCGGCAGGGCGGTCACGGGGTGGCGAGGGCCTCGGTCGGCGCGAGGCGCGCGGCGCGGATCGCCGGGTACAGGCCCGCGACACCGCCGATGACCAGCGTCGCGAGGACGCCGCCCGCCATCGCCCACGGCGGCACCACCGTCGGCCAGCCGCGCGTCACCGCGAACACCGCCGTGACCGCGACGCCGAGCACGACGCCGCCCACCCCGCCGAGCGCGGCCAGCAGCTGCGACTCGGTGAGGAACTGGAGCCTGATCTGCCCCCGGGTCGCGCCGAGGGAGCGGCGCAGCCCGATCTCGGCGCGCCGCTCCAGGACGGAGATCACCATCGTGTTGGCGACGCCGACGCCGCCGACCAGCAGCGCGACCGCGCCGAGGCCGAGCAGCAGGCCGGTGAAGGCCCGGTCCGCGGCGTGCTCGGCCGCGAGGGCGTCCGAGGGGCGGCTCACCTCGACCTCGTTCGGCGCCTGCGGGCTGGCGGTCGCGGCCAGCAGGTCCCGGACCGCGCCGACGGAGTCCTTGCGCGCGCGGGTGTAGACGGTGGTGGGGTGCCCGTCGAAGCCGAGGTGCGCGCGCGCCGCGTCCCAGCCCACGAGCGCGGCCGAGTCCAGCTCCGGCGCGAGCTCGGCGGGGTCGAGCACGCCGACGACGGTGAACCAGCGGGAGCCGAGCCACACCTGCGTGTTCGGGGTGGACACGCCGAGGCGCGCGGCGGACTCCGCGCCGAGGACGACGGCGGGGTAGCGGGCCGTCCCGGCGTTGAGCCAGGCGCCCGCCGCGACGCGCAGCCCGATCGTGCGGGGCAGGTCCAGCCGCGCCGCGAGGACGGTGATCCCGCCGCTCTCCGCCTCGGGGATGCGGTCGTTGCGGTAGACGTGGACGCTCCCGACCCTGCCGGTGGCCGACGCGGACTCGACCCCGGGAATCCGGCCGACCATCCCGACCGCCTCCACGGGCAGCCGCGCGTCTCCGCCGAACAGGTCCCGACCCGGTCCGGCGGTCAGCAGGTTGGTGCCGAGCCGGTCGAGGGTGGCCTGGAGCTGCGCGCGGCTGGAGGTGGAGATCCCGACGACGCCGACCATCGCGGCGATGCCGATCGCGATCCCGAGCGCGGACAGGAACACCCGCGCCGGGCGGGCCCGCAGCCCCGCCGCGCCGACACGCAGGACGTCCCGGGGGCCGAGGCGCGCGGGCACGATCCGCCTCACCGTCCCGCCTCCGCCCGTGCTTCCGTCCGCGTGTCCGCATGGGCGGTGTCGCGGACGATCCGTCCGTCGCGCATCCCCACCTGGCGGGGCGCCATCGCGGCGATGTCCCGGTCGTGGGTGATCAGCACGACCGTGGTGCCGGCCTCCGCCAGCTCGCGCAGCAGCGCCAGGACTCCGGCCCCCGAGGCGGAGTCGAGGGCGCCGGTCGGCTCGTCGGCCAGCAGCAGCGCCGGCCCGCCGACCACCGCGCGGGCGATCGCGACCCGCTGCCGCTCCCCGCCCGACAGCTCGTGCGGACGGTGCCGGAGGCGGTGCCCGAGCCCCACCCGCTCCAGGGCCTCGCGGGCGCGGGCGCGCCGCCGCGCGAGCGGCACTCCCCCGTACAGCAGCCCGTCGGCGACGTTGTCGAGCGCGCTGACGCCCCCGGCGAGGTGGAACCGCTGGAAGACGAACCCGATCGCGCGGGCGCGCAGCGCCGACAGCCGCCGGTCGCTCAGCTGGGAAACGTCGCGCCCCTCGACGAGGACCGTCCCCGCGCTCGGCCGGTCCAGGGTGCCGAGCAGGTGCAGCATCGTCGACTTGCCGGAGCCCGACGGCCCGGCGATCGCGACGAGCTCGCCCGCCCCGACGCCGAGCGACACCGCGTCCAGCGCCGTGACCCCGCCCGCGTAGGTCTTGCTGACCTCGCGCAGCTCCACGACCGCGCTCATGCGGGCACCCCCACCTTCATGCCCTCCGCCAGCCCGGCGCCGGACACCTCGACCTTCCCGCCGGCGAACACGCCCGTCTCGACCGGGACGGCGCGGACCGCCCCGTCCCGGACGACCTGCACCGCGTAGCCGCCGTCGCCCCGCGCGAGCAGCGCCGCGACCGGCACGGCGAGCACGCCGGCGTGCCGGCCCGCGGTGAGGCCCACCTCGACCGGCGCCTTGTCGTAGGAGCCGAGCGAGCGCTGTCCCCTTACGGCGACGGTGACCTGGACCGTCGTCGGGTCGTCGTCGTCGCGTCCCTGCTTGGCGACCTTCCCGACGGAGCTGACGCGGCCCCTGGTGGTGCCGCCGTCCGGCAGCTGGATCTCCACCTCCGCACCCTCCTTGGCGAGCCGCTGGTACCGCACGTCCAGGTCGATTTCGACGACCCGGGTCGTCCCCGTCCAGGTCAGGACGGGGCCGCCGGTGCGGTCGCCCACGGCCGCCTTGCGCTCGGCCACCCGGATCTCGCCGGGGGCGACCAGCACGGCGCCGGGCGCGATCGTCCCGGTCTCGGCGACGTCGAGGTCGTCCTGCCAGCGCTTCACGGCGGCGGCGGTGCCGGAGCCGAAGCTCGTGTCGACGGTGAACCCGGTGTAGCCGAGGGCGCGCAGGTTCCGTTCGAGCTGGAGGACGTCCGGGCCTCTGACCCCCTCGGCGAGGGTCCGGTAGAGCGGCAGGCGGCCGTACAGGAGCGGCACGGGCTCGTTGTCGACCCGGTACGCCGGACGGCCGCGCGCGATCACCGTCCCCGGCCCGGCGATCCAGGTCAGCGTGCCACGCCCGGCGGCGGTGACGGTGCGCGCGGTGCCGTAGCCGAGCGTTCCGTCCACCCGCTGGGTCTCGACCAGCGTCGTCCGCTCGACGGGCGCGGTGGCGGGCGGCAGATTCCCGCGGGCGGCGGCGGGCCCCTCCCCGCCGCCGAGCCCGGCGGCGGCGAGCCCCGCGCCGCCGGCCACGACCACCCCCGCCGCGCTCAGGGCGGCGACGCGCGTCCTGCTCAATTCCCGTCGCCCTGGGACGTGGAGGACGACTTCTCCCCCGGGGCGTACTTCCGGCACGCCTTCTCGGCGTTCTTGAACGTCTGGCTCTGCGGGTCGAGCCCCGTCCCCTTCCCGGCCTTCAGGAGGATGCCGCCGTCGGGTGCGGGGTCGGGGAACCGGGGGACGCCGTTGTCGCGCATGCACTTGGAGAACGCCCGCTGTTTCGCGATCTCCTCCGGCTTCGGCTTGGGGGGTTTGCCGCCGTTCGGCATCAGGCTCCGGCATGCGCGCTGCGCCTCGTCCATCGGCCCCGAGCCGCCGTCGGACCTGTCCTTGCCCTGCCCGGGCGGCGCCGACATCTTCATGGTGAGCTTGCCGTCCCCGGACGGGTCGTCCATTTCCACGCCGTGGTCGCGCATGCACTGCGCGTACTTGCGCATCCTCTCCTGGTCGCTGACGGCCTTGGCGGTGCTCTTCCCGCCCGTACCGCCGTCGCCTCCCCCGCACGCCTGCGCCCCGAGGGCGAGCACCGGTACCAGGGCCAGCGCCGCGAACGTCCGTCGTCGCATCGGATGGGCCTCCTGTTCGTCGCGCCGGACCTCTTCCGGCGGCGCACGCCAGTCCAGCGGCGCGGCGATAACCCCGCCGTAACCACTCGCGTTATGCCGGCGTTACGCCCGCTGCACGAAGCTGATCCGGCAGACGACGAGCGTGATGTGGGGGCGGCAGAGGTGCGCGTACTGATCGCCGAGGACGAGCGGATGCTCGCCGATTCGATCGCCGAGGGCCTGCGGGCCGAGGCCCTGGCCGTGGACGTCGTCTACGACGGGGACGCCGCGCTGGAGCGGCTCGGGGTCAACGACTACGACGTGCTCGTCCTGGACCGGGACCTGCCGGTCGTGCACGGCGACGAGGTGTGCCGGGCGGTGGCGGGGCCGGGCGCGCTCGTCCGGGTGCTGATGCTCACCGCCGCCGCGGCCGTCCCCGCGCGGGTCGACGGGCTGCGGCTCGGCGCCGACGACTACCTGACCAAGCCGTTCGCGTTCGAGGAGCTGGTGGCGCGGATCCTCGCGCTCGGCCGGCGGGCCCGCCCGGCGGCGCCGCCGACGCTGGAGCGCCGCGGCGTCCGGCTGGACCCCGCCCGCCGGGAGGTCCACCGCGACGGCCGCCGCGTCCAGCTGGCGCGCAAGGAGTTCGGGCTGCTCGCCGAGCTGCTGCGCGCGGACGGGGCGGTCGTGTCCACCGAGCGGCTGCTGGAGAAGGTGTGGGACGAGCACACCGACCCGTTCACCAACACGGTCCGGGTGACGCTGATGAAGCTGCGCCGCAAGCTCGGCGACCCACCGGTCATCGAGACCGTCCCGGGAGTGGGGTACCGGATTCCATGACGGGGCCCGCCGAGCGGCTGCGGCCGACGATCCGGATGCGGCTGGCGCTGCTGTTCACCGGGCTCTTCCTGGCGGCCGGGACCGTCCTGCTGGGGCTGACCTACCTGCTGGTCGAGAACAGCCTCCACGAGCCGGCGGGCGGCGGCCAGACCGACCGTGTCTTCGCGCGGGCCGGCGCGGCTCCGCTCCCGGGCGAGGTGACGCCCGCCGAGCCGCCCGGGGCCTCCATCAGCGCCCAGAAGTTCCAGGGCGAGGTGCGCAAGGCGGCGGCGAACTCCCAGAGCGAGACGCTCGACGCGCTGCTCACCCGGGGCGCGATCGCGCTCGGGCTGGTCGGCGCGGCGGCGCTCGGGCTCGGCTGGCTGCTCGCCGACCGGGCGCTGCGGCCCGTCCACATGATCACCGAGACGGCGCGGCGGGTGGCGCGCAGCCACGACCTGACCGAGCGGATCGCCTACGCCGGGCCCGGCGACGAGGTCCGGGAGCTGGCCGACACCTTCGACATGATGCTCGGCCGGCTCGCGCGGGCGTTCGACGGCCAGCGCCGGTTCGTCGCCAACGCCTCGCACGAGCTGCGCACCCCGCTCGCCATCAACCGGACGCTCGTCGACGTCGCGGTGCGGCGCCCGGGCGCGAGCGAGGACGTCAAACGGCTCGGCGAGTCGCTGCTGGTCGTCAACGGGCGGCACGAGCGGCTCATCGACGGGCTGCTGACGCTGGCGGGCACCGAGAACGTGCCGGTGGACCCCGTCCCGGTGGACCTCGCGGACGTCGCCGCGCACGTCCTCGACCAGGCCGCCGCCGAGGCCCGCGACCGCGGCCTCACCACCGACCGCGAGCTCGGCCCGGCGCCCACCGCGGGCGACCCCGTCCTGCTGGAGCGGCTCGTGCAGAACCTGGTCGAGAACGCCGTCCGGCACAACCACGACGGCGGCGAGCTCTCGGTCCGCACCCGGAGCCGGGACGGGTGGGCGGAGGTCGTCGTGTCCAACACCGGCCCGGCCGTCCCCGGCTACGACATCGAGGCGATCTTCGAGCCGTTCCGGCGGCTCGGCAACGACCGGGTGCGCTCGGACCGCGGCTCGGGGCTCGGGCTGTCGATCGTCCGCGCCACCGCGACCGCGCACGGCGGGACGGTGACGGCGGCGCCGCGTCCGGGCGGCGGGCTGGAGGTCACGGTCCGGCTGCCGGGGCCGTAGGCGCCGCGTCCCGGGGAGCGGGCCCCTCTCCAGGCCGGTCCCCGCCAGGCGGGCCCCCGCTAGGCGGGGGCTCGGCGCGGTGGCGGGCGGCGGACGCCCCGTACGCGACGGCGGCCCCGGCGACGGCGTAGGCGGCCAGCACCCATAGGGCGCGGGTGATGTCGTGTCCGGAGAAGTAGACGATGTTGCGCACCGCCGTCGTCGCCGCGCCCGTCGGGATCCAGTCCCCGATCGCGCGCCAGAACGCGGGCAGCAGCGGCTTCGGATACGCGCCGCCCGCGCTCGGGTTGCCGAGCACGACGAACACCAGGATCGCCAGCCCGATCCCGACCATGCCGAACAGGACCTGGAACGCGACGGTGGCCGCCGCCGTCGCGAACACCACCAGCGCGCCGATCGCCCACAGCGCCAGCAGGTGGCCGGGCAGCGCGCCCAGGACCGGCCCGGCGATGACGGCGCCGCCGAGCCCGGACACGACCGCGTAGACGGCGAGCGCGCCGAGCCGGATCAGCGTGCGGTGCGGGTTGGCCGGGCGGGCGCCGCCCGCGATGCCGAGGATCGCGGCGACGAGGTACCCGCCGACGATCCAGCCGATGACGAGGTAGAACGAGGACAGGCCCCGGCCGTCCTCGGCGCCGGGCGGCCGGATGTCCACCACCCGGACCTGCCGGTGCTCGGCGGTCTCCAGCCGTTCGGCGATCAGCTGGGCGGTGCTGGACAGGGCCGGGCCCCCGGCGGAGGCGACCAGCAGCGTGTCGGTGCCGCCGCGCGGATCGATGATGATCGCCGCCTCGACGTCGCGTTCGAGGATCGCGCGCCGCGCGTCCTGCTCGGAGCCGGACGTCCGCGCCTTGACCGGGTCCCCGTCCAGCCCGTTGAGGCGGGCCACCACCGGGCCCGCCACCCGGTCGGGGGCGACCACCGCGACCGGGATGCGGTGCGGCGTCGGCGAGTGGAACGCCCCGATGTAGGACAGGATGAACCCCAGCTGGAGGACCAGCACGCCCGCGACCAGGGCCATCGAGCGCGGCGTGACCGCGTCGCGGAGTTCGGCGGTGAAGCCGCGCCCGGGGCGCTCCGGGCCGGACGGCGCTCGTGTGCTCATGCGGCTCACCTACCCCGTCGGGGCCCTCTTGCGCCTCCCGCCCCACCCGCGTTCCCACCTGCGCCGACACGACGGGGCGACGAGCGGACGGAGCGTCGCCCGCGCGGCCCGGCGCCGGTCCGGGGTAGCGTCTGCCCAATGACGAGTGCCGAACTGCTCACCGACGCCTTCGACCGGGTCCGGGAAGAGGTCCACAGCGCGGCCCACGGGCTCACGGCCGAGCAACTCCACTTCCGCGCCGACCCCGACGCCAACTCGATCGCCTGGCTGCTGTGGCACCTCACCCGGGTCCAGGACGACCATGTGGCCGAGGTCGCCGGGACGCCCCAGGTGTGGACGGAGGACGGCTGGGAACCGCGTTTCGGGCTGCCCTTCCCCCCGTCCGAAACGGGTTACGGGCATTCCAGCGCCGAGGTCGCGGCCGTCCGGGTCGAATCACCGGAGCTGCTGACCGGCTACCACGACGCGGTCCACGACCGGGCCGTCGCCTACGCGGGCACGCTGGTCGAC
Organism: Actinomadura terrae; assembly: GCF_022751215.1. Taxonomy (GTDB): domain Bacteria; phylum Actinomycetota; class Actinomycetes; order Streptosporangiales; family Streptosporangiaceae; genus Spirillospora; species Spirillospora terrae. Next base: position 440,756 of record NZ_JAICDG010000006.1, read on the forward strand.
GGCGACCTCGGCCGCGTGGTGGACGAGGCGTGGGACCCGCCGGTCACGCTCGCCGTCCGGCTGATCAGCGTGATCTCCGACGGGCTCCAGCACGCGGGGCAGGCGGCGTTCGTGCGCGGGCTCGTCCTGCGCTCCTGAACCCGGGCCCCGGGCCCGTACACCGGGCCTCGCCGCGGCGGCTCAGGGCGCGCAGGAGCGGCCGGGGTCGGCCCCGGTGATCTCCGGCATGGCGGCCAGAGCCTCGGGCAGGCTCGGGTAAATCGTGAGGCGCTGGTCGAGGTTGGTGACCTGGAGGACGCGGGCGACCCGCTCGGTCACCGGCCCGGCCAGCGCCGCGCTGCCGCCGCGTCCCTCGGCGGCGAGGTAGAAGCGCAGCAGCAGGCTCAACCCGCTGGAGTCGAGGAAGAGCAGCGGCGCGAGGTCGAACACCAGGTGCTCGCCGTGCTCGCGGCGCCCGTCGCGGATGGCGCGCTCGGCCTGCTGCACGGCGGCCAGGTGCAGCTCGCCCGCCAGCGTGATCACGGTGCGCGGGCCCTCGGCCCGGCACGTGACGGTGCACCCGGTCATCGGTCCTCCCCACCTTCTCCGGGGCCCGCCCGCGATGGGACGCCCCGACGACTGCCGCAGTGCCCGATTGTCCCCTGCCGGGGCCGGGACGGAGGTATCGAACGGGGAATCACGCTGCCCGCCTCGCGTCCGAAACCGGCCTGTTCCCGCCCGGTCGAGCAGATGCGCGAGAGACGGGTGGGGTGGTAGGCGAGATCGGCGGGGACGCGTCGCGCGCCCCCGCCGGGCAGAGATCCTCAGGCCGTGGTCACGGTGCGGTCGAGGGCGCTGCCCCTGACCCACTTGTTCCACGACATCTCATAGAAGCTCCAGCCGTTGTTCCACGCGAGGCCGCGCTTGGACCCGGTGATGATCACGGGGTCGCCGCGGTAGGCCCACGAGTAGAACCACTGCGCGGCGGCGGGCGGGGAGTTCAGGCAGCCGTGGCTGACGTTCTGGTGGCCCTGCGCCCACACGGTCGCGGCCATCGAGTGGATGTACTCGCCGCTGTTGGAGATCCGCACCGCGTGCGGGATGACCTCCTTGTAGCCGCCGTTCTTCTTGTCGTCCGGCTTGACGCCCATCCACTCCGACGTCATGATCGCCGGATTCTCCTTGCCCATCGTCAGGTGGATGCCGCTGGTGGTCAGGAAGGTGTCGACGCCGTTGACGACGCGGCCGCCGCGGCCGGCGCTGATGCCCCAGCTCTTGACCTTCCGGCCGTTCTTCTTCACGACCAGGCGGTGGGTCTTCGTGCTCGCGGTGATGATGTGCGAGTCGCCGATGCGGAACCGGCGCGTGTAGTCCGAGACGCCGTAGGTCCGCTTGCCCGACTTCACGCCCGAGAGCTTCGCGGTGAAGGTGACCGGCTGGTTCGGCTGCCAGTACTCGCCGTTCTTGGTCCGGAAGATCACCTGGGTGTCGCTCACCCAGAACCACGCGCCGGTCGCGGCCTTGGCCGACTTGACCTCCAGGGCCCGCTCGACGGCCTTGCGGTCGCCGACCGGGCGGTTGAACGTGACGATGATCGGCATGCCGACGCCGACCTTCTCGCCGCCGTTCGGGCTGACGTCGGCGATGTCGAGCTCGTTGGCGGCCTTGAGCGTCGTGAACTTCGAGTTCACCGCCGTCGCCTTGCCCTGCGGGCTCTTGGCGGTCGCCGACACCGCGTACTGGGCGCCGGGACGCAGCGTCCGCGACCTCCAGCTCGTCTTGTCGGCCGACATCGCGCCGTCGACCGGCTTGCCCTTGAGCGTGACGCTGACCTGCTCCAGCTTCCCGCCGGTGGCCGTCACGACGACGCCCGCCTCCGGCCTGGCCTTGCCGTTGCCGTTGCCCGGGTCGATCGTCACCTGCGGGGCCGCCGCGTCGTTCTTGCCGCCGACGGTGACCCCGTCGTCCTTCTCTCCCCCGGAGCAGGCCGCCGTGGCGAGGAGCAGCACGGCCCCCGCCACTCCAGCGCCGGCCTTGACACCTGCGGACACGCTCCGCTGCACCTCAACCTCCAGAACCCCACCGTCTATCAGGGAGACATTAGCGACAAAAGCCGCCGATCATGCCATGACCCGGGCTTTTACCGTTACTCCGAGATCAAAGCGTTGCAACGGGACGTCTCCCGAGTGCGCTGGGTCACCGGTTTGGGGCGCCGCGAGTTCGGGGCACGGTGAGTTGGGCGCACGGCGGGTGTGGGGCGCGGCGGCGAGCCGGGTCAGGAGAGCGCGCTGCCCTGGCGCCACTTCTCGAACGACACCTGCCACTGGCCCCAGCCGTTGTCGGGCTCCAGCTCCCGGTCGGTGCCGGTGAGGTCGATGACATCGCCGCGCTGCATGATGCCGTAGAACCAGCTCGCGTTGGACGGGCTAACGTTGAGGCAGCCGTGGCTGACGTTCGCCGAGCCCTGCGACCCGACCGACCACGGCGCCGAGTGCACGTACTCGCCGCTGTTGGAGAAGCGGACCGCGTGGTTGACGACCTGCTTGTAGTAGCCGGGGTCGCCCTCCTTGCGGCCCGGGGAGACCATCGTGACCGGGTCCCCCTTCTCCATCAGCAGGTGGACGCCGCTGGTCGTGGTGAACTCGCGGGTCTCCCCGTTGCCCGCGCTGAACGGGATCGTGCGCAGCGTCCGGCCGTCCCGCTTCACCGTCATGTGGTGCTTGGCGATGCTCCCGGTGGTGATCTGCGCGGCGCCGATCGTGATGACCTGCTCGGCGTCCTTGGCCCCGTAGACGCCGCCGCCCGCGTTCACCCCGGCCAGCCGCGCCTGGAAGCGGACCCGCTGGTGCGGCTGCCAGTACGTCTTCGTCCGGTAGGTGACCTGGTCGGGAGCGATCCAGTTCCAGGCGCCCTCGACCGGCTTCTCCGGGGTGACCTGGAGGGCGCGCTCCACGGCGGCCTTGTCGGTGACCGGGCGGTTGAACCGCAGCATGATCGGCATGCCGACGCCGACCTTCTCGCCGCTGAGGTTCGGCGTGATGTCGGTGATCGACAGCGTCTTGGCGGGCTTCAGCGTCGTGAACGCGCTGGTCGCCGTGGTCTTGCCGTCGCGGGCCTGCGCGGTGACGGTGTAGGACGCGCCGGGCGTCAGCGTCCGCCCGGACCGCCACGACTTGCGGTCACCGGCCAGCTGCCCCGTGATCGCCGGGCCCTGGTTCCCCTGCACGGTGACCTTGTCCAGCTTGCCGCCGGACGCCTTGACCTCGATCGTGCCGTCCGGCCTGACCTGGGCGGTTCCGTTGGCCGGTGTGATCGTCACGGTGGTCTTGGAGTCGCCGGAGGCGAGCTTGCCCACCCCGCCGCCCCCGCAGCCGGCCGCGAGCAGCGCCACCGCGCCCGCGCCCCCGGTCGCCACCAGTCCGAACCGCCCCTTGACTCCCACCGATCTCCCCCATGTCCAAAGATTCCACCCGTAGCGGTAAAATCTATCTGACTAGGGGAGACGTCCCGAACAGCCCGAAAGTTCGGAGTCGGCCGGGCCGAATTTCGTGATCGCCCGCGCGCCCGCGGGAGCGGGGTCGGGCGGGGTCAGGCGGAGGTCGTCCCGGCCCGCGCGGGCTCGGCGTTGACGTGGCGGAGGCAGCGCCGGAAGCCCCAGACCGAGACGCCGACGCCGACCGCGCCGAGCCCGGCGACGATGCCCGTCCGGAACCACAGGTACATGCCGATCGACTCGTTGAACAGCATCCACAGGCTGATGACCACGTTGGCGAACAGCACCATCGACCACAGCAGGGAGATGCGCAGGAAGAACTGGTGGACCCGCTCGTGCCGCAGGAACGCCTCGGGGATCGGCGCCATGTCCTTCGCGAGCTTCTTGGCCAGCGGGCGGCCGAGCGGCACCGATGCCAGGAACGACATGCCCACGATCAGCGTGCCGAGCGTCGGCTGGAGGAAGTAGACGACGGCGCTGTGGGTGGCCGCGGCGAGCGCCGCGCGGACGGTGACGCCGACGGCGGCCAGCAGCAGCATCCCGGGCACCTGGTGGCCGCGCAGGTAGCGGTAGGCGATCCCGCCGTAGACCCAGGCCACGGCGGCGACGAGCGCGCCGTTCAGCCCGAGGAGGACGAGCGCGGCGTAGAAGACCGCGACGGGCGCGATGACGCCCTCGACGAAGCGCGGCAGCGCGTGCAGGAGCAGCGCCTTGACCTGGGGCAGCTCGAAGCCCCCGGGCCCGGTCTCCTGGGGCCCCGCGTCCGGCGCGGAGGGCTCAGAGGGACGCTCGGACGCCGGGAGGGGCGGGTCCGCGGGCGTGCTCGCCGGTCGTTCCATCGAGTGCAGCGCTCCCCGATCGGTGTGCATGGACGGTGTGCCTGGCGGTGTACATGAACGCGGTCGTGGTCACGATTCGCACCACGGTACGTGATGCGGGCCGCGCGTCCACCCGCTTTGGCAGGGAAACGCCCGATTTGCTCCCCGGTCTCGGCACGGGGAGGCAAAGCCGCGGGCCCCGGCCGCATCCGGTCAACGCCCAGCTCGGCCACCTGGCCGGACCGTCCTCAGGCGGCGCCGGAGGGGCCGGTCCCGGACGGCGGCTCCGCCGGTGGATCGGACGGCGGATCGGACGGGGGGCGGGCGGGCTCGGCGTCACGTGCGGCGGCGTGGACGGCACGCAGCGTGACCGCCACCGACGGGCGGCCGACGCTCGCCTTCCGCGTGACGGCGTACACCTCGCGGGCGAGCGTGCACTCGGGGATGCGCCGGACCGCCACGCCCTGGTCGCCGGCCGCGAGCGCGAGCGCGGGCACGGCGGTGATGCCGATGCCGCGCGCGACGAGGCTGAGGATCGTGTGCAGGCCCTCGAACTCCCACGGGACGGGGCGGGCGCCGCCGACGGTGTCCAGGAGCCGCTCGACGGCCTGCCGGGACGGCTCGCCCGGCGGCGCCGCCATCCACGGCTCCTCCCGCAGCTCGTGCAGCCGGACGGGCCGCCGCGGATCCGACAGCGGGTGCGAGGACGGCACGACCAGGACCAGCGGGTCGCGGCGCAGGTGGAAGAACTCCAGGACGGCGGGCGACTGGTCGGGGACCTTGCCCGTCCAGTCGTCGATGAGGGCGATGTCCACCTCGCCGCTCTGCACCTGCCGGACCCCGTCGCCGGGCCGGGTCTGCCGGAGCACGAACGTCAGCCCGGGGTGGTCGCCGAGACTCTGCGCCAGCGCGGGGGCGAGCGCGACGGCGGCGGTGGGGAACGCGGTGACCACCACGCGTCCCATGGGGGTGTCGGCCTGCGCCGACAGCTCCGCCTCGGCCGCCTCGACCAGCGTGAGGATCTCCTCGGCGCGCGCGGCGAGGCGCCGCCCGGCGTCGGTCAGCTCGGCGCTGCGGGCGGTGCGGTCCAGCAGCGGGAGGCGCGCCTCCCGCTCCAGCGCGGCGAGTTGCTGGGACACGGCCGAGGGGGTGTAGCCGAGGGCGGCGGCGGTGGCCGCGATGCTGCCGCGCCGGGCGAACTCGGCGAGAAGCCGCAGGCGGCGGAGCTCCAGCATCACTCCAGCTTACGGTCACCATCGCTGAGACTCGCTTGTGATGATGCTAATTGCGGGAAAGCATGACAGCGACACCCGGCCGGGGTCGCACACGGGGGATCTCTTCACACCGTCCGCCCGTCGTTCCGTCATGCCTGGAGTTCTCGATGCCTGCCCTGACCCCGGCCGCGCCCGCCCGGCCGCTGCCGTTCGCGCCCCGCCCGGTACCGCTGTCGGCGACCCTCGCCGTCAACGAGGCGATCGCCCGCAAGAAACGCCAGGGGGTGCGGGTCCTGCCGATGGGCTTCGGCGAGGCGGGCATCCCCATCCATCCCGCGCTGACCCGCGAGCTGGAGGCGGCCTCCGGCCGGGGGGCCTACGGCCCCGTCGCCGGGTCGGCCGCGCTGCGCGCCGCCGCGGCCGGGTACTGGAGCCGGCGGGGGCTGCCCACCGACCCGTCCGCGGTCGTCGCGGGGCCCGGGAGCAAGCCGCTGCTGTTCGCGCTGCTGACCGCGCTCGGCGGGGACGTGGTGGTGGCCGCGCCGAGCTGGGTGTCCTACGCCGCGCAGACGTCGCTGGCGGGCGCCGAGGCCGTGCCCGTGCCCACGGTCGCGGGCGAGGGCGGCGTGCCCGACCCCGGCCTGCTCGCCGACGCGGTGACGCGGGCGCGCGCCCGGGGACGCTCCGTCCGGGCGGTCGTCGTGACGCTCCCCGACAACCCGACCGGGACCCTCGCGTCCGAGGACACCGTCCGCCGCCTGTGCTCGCTGGCGCGGGAGCTGGACCTCGTCGTCGTCTCGGACGAGATCTACCGCGACCTCGTGCACGCCCCCGACCGAGCGGTGCCCTCCCCCGCCCGGTTCGCGCCGGAGCGGACGGTGGTGACGACCGCGCTCAGCAAGAGCCTGGCGGCGGGCGGCTGGCGGCTGGGCGTCGCCCGGCTGCCGGAGGGCCCGTTCGGCCGGGCGCTGCGCGACAGCGTCCTCGGCGTCGCGAGCGAGGTGTGGTCGAGCGCGCCCGCCCCCATGCAGCACGCCGCCGCCTACGCCTTCGCGGAGCCGCCGGAGCTGGTCGAGCACGTGGCCCGGAGCCGCCGCCTGCACGCGGCCGTCACCGGCGCCGTCGCCGACCGGTTCGCCGCCGCCGGGGCGCGGGTGGTGCGGCCGGAAGCGGCCTTCTACCTCTACCCCGACCTCGGGCCGGTCCGGGAGGGGCTGCGGGCGCGGCACGGCGTCCGGACGTCCGCCGACCTCACGGGACTGCTGCTGGAGCGCTACGGGGTGGGCGTCCTTCCCGGCAGCGTGTTCGGCGACGCGCCGGAGGCCCTGCGCATGCGGGTGGCGCCGAGCCTGCTCTACGGGGAGGACGACGAGCAGCGCCTGGCCGCCCTCGCCTCCCCCGCCCCGGCGGCGCTGCCCTGGATCGCGGACGGCCTGGACCGGCTGGCCGAGGTGCTCGCCGACCTCACCGAGACGGCGCACAGGGGCGAAGCCGTCCCGGCGTGACCGCGCTTCACCCGCGGACCGGACCTTTTCCCGCATAGCGCGGGAATTGCGGAGGGTAAGGGAGTCGAACCCCTTCGAGTTTCACCTCGACGTCGGCTTTCGAAACCGCTGCCTTACCGTTCGGCCAACCCTCCCGTCGGCGCCGGGAACGCCCGGTGGGCGGCCGGGCCGCCCGGGTGGACCAGCAGGGAATCGAACCCTGATCGCTTCCTTGCAAGAGAAGTGTGCTTCCGTTGCACCACAGGCCCGTTGATCACGCTCAGCAGGGGCGGAGGGAGTCGAACCCACTTTCCGCTGGTTTTGGAGACCAGCCGCCTAACCGGTGGCTCACCCCTTCGGACCGTCGTTCCCGACGTGTTCGATGATGGGCCAGGACGGCGAATTCCGGCAAAGTATTTTTTGTCCCCGCCAGGCGGCGGACGGTCACTGTACGGAGGGTTCGAGTCGCGCATCGTGCCGATCCCCCGGTCATTGATCATTTTCCTGCCGGCCGCCGTCCACCGGCGCCGCCGCGGCCGCCGATAGGCGCCCGACCGGCGCGTATAAGGGTGGTGTAAGGTCCAACAACGCACGGGGCGAAAGTCACGAACTCACCGACCGCGAACCATCGGGCGCCCAGTCGGGCCGTCCCGTGGTAAACCCAGGACACGCGCGTCGTCACGTGAGTGTGGAAGAAGGCGAGGGGCCCGGCATGAGGCATGCACGGGACGGGGCTGCCGCCGCGATGAACGCGGCGTCGAGGATTCTCGTCGCGCGGGGGAAGAACGAGCCCCAGGAGCTGGAGAACCCGGACGTCGCCTGGGGCCAGCGCGCGCGGGACGGCGTCTGGGTGCCGACCAGGGACGGGCAGCGCCTGCACATCGGCATCGACGTCGCGGCGTCCGACACGGTCGCGCAGGTGCTGCGGCCCAGCCTGCGGGTTTTCGTCGGCGTGGACCGCGACACCGACATCGTCGCGCAGACGACCGACAACGGGGTCCGGCTGCTGACGGTCATCCACGGCCCCGAGGCGCCGCCCGAGTTCCGCTTCGTGCTCTCCCTCCCCGACGGCCTGGCGCTGGAGGCGATGCCCTCCGGTGGCTACGACGTCGTCCACCTGCGCTACGGCGCGACCGTCGGGCGGCTCTACAACCCGTGGGCGAGCGACTCGATGTTCCGCCAGGTGAAGGCCGACTACGTGATGGAGGGGCCGGTCGTCACGATGCGCGTCCAGCACGCCGACGCCTACTACCCCGTGGTCGCCGACCCGCACTACGCCCGCTGAGCGCCCGCCCCGCCGAGCCCCGCCGACCCGGTGGAACGTGCTAGGAGCGGACCTTGCCGACCACGAACGGGTCCTCGAAGTCCAGTTCCCGGCTGACCTCGCGGAGCGTGGCCGCGCCGATCCTCCCCTTGCGGTAGAGCGCGGTCAGCTTCGCGCGCTGGGCCTCCACCAGCTCGGCGCGGACGTAGCGGCTGTTGGGCGGGCGCGCCTCCTTCTCCCTCCCGCCCTCGCGGTCGATGAGGTAGCGGACGCGCTCCAGCCGGACCTCCAGCATCTGCCGGAACGCCTCGGCGGTCTGCTCGTCCACCTCGTCCTCCTCGGCCAGCTCCTCCAGCCGCGCGAGCGCGGCCTTCAGCCCGGCCTTGCGCGCGACCATCGACTCGCGCCTGCGCCGGCCGGACTCCACCAGCCCGAACCGGCGCAGCAGCAGCGGCAGCAGCGGCGCCTGGCCGATCAGCGTGATCAGCACCACGAGCGCGGTGAGCAGGACGAGGGGGCCGCGCTCGGGCCCGACGGCGGCGGGCAGCGACAGCGCGATCGCGAGCGAGATCGCGCCGCGCATGCCGCCGAGCCCGATCACGGTGCGCTGGCGGATGCCGAGCTCCTCCCGCCCGCCGGGCGCCAGCCGGGCGAGGGGCCCGGCGCCGAGCTGCCACAGCAGCCGGACGCCGATCACGACGCCCGACACCGCGAGCGTGGTCACCGCGATCTCGCCCCAGGTGTGCCCGCCGGGGTGGCGGAGCACCTCGCGGATCTCCAGGCCGAGCAGGACGAACAGCGCCGACTCCAGCAGGAACGTGAGGATCTGCCAGAAGGTGTTGCCGACCAGCCGGGACGCGGGCTGGAGCACGCCCTCCCCGTGGGTGCCGATCGAGAACCCGGCGACGACGGTGGCGAGCACCCCGGACACGCCGAGGTTCTCGGCCGGGACGAACGCGAGGTAGGGCGTGACCAGCGACACGATGATCTGGCTGACCGGGTCCTTGATCGAGCGCCGGACGCGGCGGATCACGATGCCGAGCACCAGCCCGTAGGCCACTCCCCCGGCCACGACCTGCACGGCCCGCACGGCCCCGTGGGCGGGGGTGAACCCGCCGTCGAGCGACTCGACGGCGAGCGCGAAGACGGTCAGCGCCGCGCCGTCGTTGATGAGGCTCTCGCCCTCCAGGATCGTCACCATCCGGGGCGGGGCGCCGAGCCGCTGCATCACCGAGGTCGCCGCGACCGGGTCGGTGGGCGAGACGGCCGCGCCGAAGGCCAGCGCGGCGGCCCAGCCGAGCCCGGGGAGCAGCGCGTGCACCGTCCCGGCGACCGCGACGGTGGTGACGGTGGTGAGCCCGAACGCCAGCGTGACGATCGCGGCGAGGTCAGCGCGGGCCTCGCGCGGCGCGGTGAAGAACGCCGCGTGGTAGACCAGCGGCGGCAGGAAGCCGAACAGCACCAGCTCGGGCGCGACGACGACCTCCGGCAGCTCGGGCACGAACCCGGCGCCCATCCCGAGCAGGACGAGCAGGATCGCGTCGGGCACGCGCAGCCGCCCGGCCAGCCCGCGGGTCAGCAGTACCACCACGGCGACGACCAGGAACACGACGAAGAGCCGGTCCGCTGCCACGTCCGTGATCTTCTCCGGGAATGCCGCCGGTATACGCGTGCGGGCGCATGGATCGATGGAACGGTCCCTTTCGCGGCGCGCGGAACCGTCCGGGCGGCGTGTGCGCGGACGAGGGTTCCGGGCGTCATATGGTGGAGGTCGGGCCGCGTTTCGGGCCCCGGCGGCAGTGCCGGGCGCACGACCCCCCGTACCGCGCCGGGGGCCGGGGGTGCCATCACAGGAGCCGCCGGCCCCGGTCCCCGAGACTGGAGTCACCGTGATCTTCACTCATGACACCGAGCAGGCGCTCGCGGTCGTCGTCGACCTGGTCAACACCAGTGCCGCGACGGACGGCGAGGAGGGGCTCGCCGGGCTGCCCGACCTGCGCGCGTTCGTGGAGCGCAACGACTTCAGCGGCGTGGGCGAGCTGACCGAGGCCGACCTCGCGCGGGTCCTCGGGCTGCGCGAGCGGTTCCACGCGGTGTTCCGGGCGCCCGACGTGCCCGCGGCGGTCCGGCTGATCAACGAGGTGGTGGGCGGGGTCCGCACCACCCCGCACCTGACCGACCACGACGGCTACGACTGGCACGTGCACTTCTTCGCGCCCGGCGCGCCCATGGGCGAGCACCTGGCGGCCGACTGCGGGATGGCGCTCGCCTACGTCGTCGCCGAGGGCGAGTTCGACCGGCTGCGCACCTGCGAGGCGCCGGACTGCTCGCGCGTCCTGGTCGACCTGTCGCGCAACCGCTGCCGCCGCTACTGCGACAGCCGCACCTGCGGCAACCGCATGCACGTCGCCGCCTACCGCGCCCGCCAGCGCGAGGCGGTATTTCAAAGTCCCGGCCCACGTCCCTCGCCTGGCGGCTCGGGACGTGACCGTGCCTTGGCGGGCGCGGAATCGCTTCGCGATCTTCCCGGTGGGGGCTCGCCTCCGGCGTCGCCCCCACCGGTCAGCTAACGCGCCCGCGTGACGGCTGAGGCCACTTTGCAGCACGCTCCAGCCCCCCGATGAGCCCGCGCTAGACCACTGGGCCCGCGCTCAACCGTCCCGGGCGGTCGTGGTGAGGTGGCCGACGGCGGCGAGGGCGCGGCGGGCGGCGGCGACGTCGTGGACGCGGAAGACGCGGGCGCCGAGCCAGGCCGAGACGCCGAGGACCGCGAGCGTGCCCGCGCCGCGCCGGTCCACGGGACGGCCGAGGGTCTCCCCGATGAAGTCCTTGTTCGACACCGCGACCAGCACCGGCCACCCGGTCGCGGTCATCTCGCCGAGCCGGCGGCTGATCTCCAGCGAGTGCCGGGTGTTCTTGCCGAAGTCGTGGGCGGGGTCGATGAGGATCGCGTCCCGCGCCACGCCGAGCGCGACCGCCCGCTCGGCCTCGGCGGTGACGTGCCCGATCACGTCCGCCATGACGTCGTCGTAGCCGACGCGGTGCGGGCGGGTGCGGGGGTCGAGCGCCCCGGCGTGCGAGCAGACCAGGCCGATGCCGTGCGCGGCGGCGACCGCGGCCAGCTCCGGGTCGGGCCCGCCCCAGGTGTCGTTCAGCAGGTCGGCGCCCGCCCGCGCGACGGCCTCGCCGACCTCGGCGCGCCAGGTGTCCACGCTGATCACGACGCCGGGGTGCCGCTCGCGGACGGCGGCGACGAGGTCGACGACGCGGCGCAGCTCCTCGGCGACGCCGACGTCCTCGCCGGGCCCGGCCTTGACGCCGCCGATGTCGATGATGTCGGCGCCGTCCGCGACGGCGCGTCCGGCCGCGTCGAGGGCGGCGTCGAAGGCGTAGGTGGCGCCCCTGTCGAAGAACGAGTCGGGCGTGCGGTTCACCACCGCCATGATCGCCCGCGGGCCGACGTCGTCCCCGTTCAGCCGCAGCGGGGCCTGGAGTGGATGGCTCATGACGAACCACACCGTCGCACATCCGGGGCCTCCCCCGCGAACCAGAAGCCGGTTCGGTTCAACCGAGCCCCTCGCTCGTCACGGTCGCGCGGTGTCGCTAACCTCAGAGGCCACGCCCACCGCGGGGCCTCGGCCCGCGGCGGCCCCGCGTCCGACCGATTCGGCCAGGAGGATCCGCTGACCAGGCGAGCACTCATCACCGGCATCACCGGGCAGGACGGCTCGTACCTGGCCGAGCATCTGCTGGAGCAGGGGTACGAGGTGTGGGGGCTCGTGCGGGGGCAGGCGAACCCGCACGTGTCGCGGCTGCGCAAGCACATCGGCGACGTGCGGATCACCACCGGGGACCTGCTCGACCAGGGCAGCCTGATCTCGGCGGTGGAGCGGGTGGAGCCCGACGAGGTCTACAACCTGGGCGCGATCTCCTACGTGCCGATGTCCTGGCAGCAGGCGGAGCTGACCGCCGAGGTGACGGGCATGGGCGTGCTGCGGATGCTGGAGGCGATCCGGGTGGTGTCGGGCATCAGCCCGTCCCGGACGCCCGGCCGCGAGCAGATCCGCTTCTACCAGGCGTCGTCCTCGGAGATGTTCGGGATGGTGCGCGAGACGCCGCAGAACGAGCGGACGCCGTTCCATCCGCGCAGCCCGTACGGGGTCGCCAAGAGCTACGGGCACTACATCACGCAGAACTACCGCGAGTCGTACGGGATGTTCGCGGTGAGCGGCATCCTGTTCAACCACGAGTCGCCGCGCCGGGGCGCGGAGTTCGTCACGCGGAAGGTGTCGCTGGGCGCGGCGCGCATCAAACTGGGCCTGGCGAGCGAGCTGCGCCTGGGGAACCTGGACGCGCGGCGCGACTGGGGCTACGCCGGCGACTACGCCCGCGCGATGCGGCTGATGCTCGCCCAGGACGCGCCCGAGGACTACGTCATCGGGACGGGCCAGACCCGGTCGGTGCGGGAGCTGGTGGCGTTCGCGTTCCGCTCGGCCGGCCTGGACTGGGAGGACCACGTCGTCCTGGACGCCCGCTACACCCGTCCGGCCGAGGTCGACCTGCTGTGCGCCGACCCGAAGCGGGCCCGCGAGCAGCTCGGCTGGGAGCCCGAGGTGACCTTCGAGGGCCTGGTGACGATGATGGTCGAGTCGGACCTGCGGATGCTGGCGGGGTCCGCGCGCCCCGAGGACGAGCCGTCCGGCCCCGACCACTGGTGAGCCGCCCCCCGCGCGGGTGATCTTCCAGGGGCGACGTGCGACGATGCTGTCATGGCGACTTGTGAGCATGTGCGGTCCCTTCCGGTGGAGGACCCCGCCCCGAACACCCCGGACGGCTGCGAGGAGTGCCTCGCCGAGGGCGCCCGCTGGGTGCACCTGCGGCTGTGCCTCGGCTGCGGGCACGTGGGCTGCTGCGACTCCTCACCGAACAAGCACGCGTCCGCGCACTTCGAGAAGGAGGGGCACCCGGTCGTCCGGTCGTTCGAGCCGGGCGAGGACTGGCGGTGGTGCTTCGTGGACGAGCTGATCGTCTGATGCCCGACGTCCGGCTGGGCACCGCCCCGGGGCGCTGGATCCTGCTGGCGACCGTGCTCGGGTCGAGCGTGGCGATGCTCGACTCGACCGTCGTGAACGTCGCGCTGCCGAGGCTCGCCGACGACCTCGGCGCCGACATGGCGGGCCTCCAGTGGACGGTGAACGCCTACACGCTGACGCTCGCCGGGTTCATCCTGCTCGGCGGCTCGCTCGGCGACCGGTACGGGCGGCGGCGGATCTTCCTGGTCGGCGTGGTGTGGTTCGCGGTGGCCTCGGTGCTGTGCGGCGCCGCGCAGGACGTCGGGATGCTGGTGGCCGCGCGGGCGCTCCAGGGCGTCGGCGGCGCGCTGCTGACGCCGGGATCGCTGGCGATCATCCAGGCGTCCTTCGCCGCCGACGACCGGCCCCGCGCGGTCGGCGCCTGGTCGGGGCTCGGCGGCGTCGCGGGGGCGGTCGGGCCGTTCGCGGGCGGCTGGCTGGTGGAGGCGGCGGGCTGGCGCTGGGTGTTCCTGCTCAACGTCCCGCTGGCGGCGGTCGTGGTGCTGGTCGCGGCCCGGCACGTCCCGGAGAGCGTCGACCCGGACGCGAGCGGCCGCTTCGACGTGCTCGGGGCGGCGCTGGCCGCGCTCGCGCTGGCGGGGACGACCTACGCGCTCACCGAGGCCCCGGGCGGCGGCTCCAGGGCGACCGCCGCGGCCTTCGCGGGCATGGCCGGGATCTCCGCCGCCACCGTGTTCGTGCTGGTGGAACGTGCCCGCGGCCGGAGGCGGCACCTGCCGGGCGTCCGGTCGAAGCGCGTAGTCCCGCATCCCATGCTGCCGCTGGAGGTGTTCGCCTCGCGGCAGTTCTCCGCCGTCAACCTCGTCACGTTCGTCGTGTACGGGGGCATGGGCGTGCTGTTCTTCCTGTTCGTGCTGAACCTCCAGGTCGTCGGGGGTTTCTCGCCGATCGCGGCGGGGACGGCGCTGCTGCCGGTCACGGCGTTGATGCTGCTGCTGTCGGCGCGCGCGGGCGCGCTCGCGCAGAAGATCGGGCCGCGGATCCCGATGACCGTGGGGCTGCTCGTCGCGGCCACCGGCATGGTGCTGGTCGGCCGGATCGGCGCCGGCGCCTCGTACGTGACCGACGTGCTGCCCCCCGTGATCGTGTTCGGGCTGGGCCTGTCGGCGGTGGTCGCCCCGCTGACCTCGACCGTCCTCGCCTCCGCCGACGAGCGGCACGCGGGCGTGGCCAGCGGCGTCAACAACGCGGTGGCGCGGGCGGCCGGGCTGCTGGCGGTGGCGGCGATCCCGCCGCTCGCGGGCCTGACCGGCGCCGCCTACACCGACCCGGGGAAGTTCTCCGACGGCTTCCAGGTCGCGATGATCGCCTGCGCCTGCCTCCTCCTGGCCGGAGCCGTCCTGAGCTTCCTGACGGTGAGCGGCGACGCCCTGCGCGGCCCGTCCGGCGAACGCCGGGAACCCCAATGCAAGAGCAGCTGCGGCGTAGGCGCCCCCCAACTGCAACCCGAACCGGAGTCCGTCCCAGCAACCAAAGCGGACGCGGCCTAGGCAGCACCTGGCAGCGACCTCAACCGTCACGCGGGCGCGCTAGCTGAGCGGTGGGGCCGAAGCCGGAGGCGAGGCCCCACCGCGAAGATCGCGAAGCGATCCCGCGCCCGCCAAGGCACGGTCAAGGCACGAGCCGCCAGGCGAGTGCCTTGGGCCGGGACTCAAATCAACACAGTCCTAATCCGGCTATGTCCAGGACCGGGTCCGCCGGTTGGCATACGGTCAGGGCATGAATCTGCGGCAGCTGCGCTATGTCGTGGCGACCGCCGACCACGGCACGATGACGTCGGCGGCCCAGGCTCTCTATGTCGCCCAGCCCGCGCTGTCGCGGGCCGTCCGCGAACTGGAGCGCGAGCTCGGGGTGGAGCTGTTCGCGCGCTCGGGACGCGGCGTCGTGCTCACCGCCGTCGGCGAGCGGGTGGTCCGGCAGGCGCGGGTCGCGCTGGAGGCGGTCGACGCGATCGAGGGCATGGCGGTCACCAAGGCCAACGGACGTCCGGGCGCCGAACTGCGGGTGGCGACCACCGCGTCCCTGGAGCCGGAGCTGACCGGGCGGCTCATCCCCCGCTTCGCCCGCGACCAGCCGGCCGTCCGGATCCGGGTGGTGCGCTGCGAGGACCGCGACCAGGTCGCGGCGGCGGTCCGCGCGGGCCGCGCCGACCTGGCGCTCGCCGACCTGCCGGTGCCCGGCGACATGGCGGCGCATCCGTTCGAGCAGCGGGAGGTGGTGCTGATCTCGCCGCCCGCGCTGAAGGTGCGCGAGCCGGTGCCGCTGACCGCGCTGGACGGGATGCGGCTCGTCCTGCCCGCCCGGGGCAGCGCCCGGCGCGCCGAGATCGACGCGATGCTGCGGCGGATCGGCGCGACCCCGGTCGCCGCCGTGGAGTCCGACGAGCGCGGCGCGTGGCTCGGCTGGGTGCGGGCGGGCCTGGGCTCGCTGCTGTGGTACCGCAACCAGCTCGACGACACCGAGGGCGTCACCGTCCGCTCGTTCATGCCGCCGATCACCCGCATGATCGGGCTCGTCCACGCGCACCGGCAGCTGCCCCCCGCCGCGCGCGACTTCCTGGCCTTCGCCAAGGTCGCCTCCCGCGACCAGCACTGACGCCCCGGCCGGCGCGTGTCGGAGGCCGGCCTCGTGGGATCATCTGCCGGTGGAGACGACGCATGCGCTGTGGCTGCTGGCGATTCCGGTCAGCGCCCTGATGGTGGCCGCCGGGGCGCGGCGGCTGGGGCTGTCGGCGCCGCTGGTGCTGGTGATCGCGGGTCTGCTGGTGACGTTCGTGCCGGGCGTGCCGGAGTTCGAGCTCGACCCGGAGTTCGTACTGTACGTCTTCCTGCCGCCGCTGCTGTTCTCGGCGGCGTGGCAGAGCTCGTTCTACAACCTGCGGGAGAACGTCCGGTCGATCACGCTGCTGTCGGTCGGGCTGGTGCTGTTCACCACGTTCGCCGTCGGGTACGCGGCGCACCTGCTGGTGCCGGGGCTGCCGCTGTCGGCGGCCTTCGTGCTCGGCGCGATCGTCGCGCCGCCGGACGCGGTGGCGGCGGTGAGCATCGCGCAGCGGCTCGGGCTGCCGCGCCGCAGCGTGACCGTGCTGGTCGGGGAGAGCCTGTTCAACGACGCGACGGCGCTGACGGCGTTCCGGGTGGCGGTCGTCGCGGCGACGGGCGCGGGGTTCACGCTCGCCGACGGGGTGTGGCGGTTCCTGTTCGCGGCGGCCGCGGGCGCGGCGGTGGGGCTGCTGCTCGGGCCGCCGCTGCACTGGCTGCGCACGCGGCTGGACGACCCGCTCGTGGAGAACGGGGTGGCGCTGGTCGCGCCGTTCGCGGCGTACCTGCTCGCCGAGACCGTGCACGCGTCCGGGGTGATCGCGGTGGTGGTCAGCGGGCTCTATCTCGGGCACCGCTTCACCGACTCACCGGCGGTGACGCGGCTGATCGGGCACTCGTTCTGGAAGGTCATGGTGTTCGTCCTGGAGACCGTGGTGTTCCTGCTGATCGGGCTCCAGCTGCCGCCGGTGATCGACGGGCTGTCGGGGCACGGGTGGCCGGAGCTGGTCGGCTGGGCGTCGGCGATCTTCGCGGTGACCGTCGCGGCGCGGTTCGTGTGGATCTTCCCCGCGTCCGCCGTCCCGCGGCTGCTGTCGCGGCGGATCCGGGAGCGGGAGGGCGAGGTCGGCTGGCGCGACCGGGTCGTGGTGTCGTGGGCGGGCATGCGGGGGGTGGTGTCGCTGGCGGCGGCGTTCGCGATCCCGTTCGCGACCTCCGACGGCGACCCGTTCCCCGGCCGCGACCTGATCCTGTTCTTCACGTTCACGACCGTGCTCGGGACGCTGCTGGTGCAGGGCCTGACGTTCCCGGCGCTGATCCGGGCGCTGCGGGTCGGCAGCGCCCGGGAGCGCTACGCCGACACGGTCGCGGAGGCGGGCGCCCAGCACGCCGCCGCGAAGGCGTCCCTGGACCGGCTGGAGGAGCTGGACGCCGAGGAGGAGCTGGACGCGGCGGTCGTGGAGCGGCTGCGGGAGCTCGCCGAGCACCGGCAGCTGCGGGCCTGGGAGCGGCTCGGCGGCGGGACGGGCCCGGCGGGCGAGGAGGTCCCGACGGCGACGTACCGGCGGCTGCGGCGGGAGATGCTGGCGGCGGAGCGGCAGGTGTTCGTGCGGATGCGCGACGAGCGCCGCATCGACGACGAGGTGCTGAACCGCGTCCTGCACGAGCTGGACCTGGAGGAAGTGGCGCTGAACCGCGACTGACGCGTGGTGGTCGCGGCCATGGAGCAGCGACCCCGGGGCCGGGAGCCGGGAGGGGGCGGCCGGTGCCCCGGCCACGGTCGACGCCGTGGCCGAGGCGCCCTTTCTCACGCGCCGTTGAGGGGTCTCTCCGGGAGTTCCACGGCGTAGGACTCCTTCACCACGTCCAGGTGGTGCCACGACTCGCGGACCGTCACGCCGGGCACGGCGCGGATGGCGTCCAGCACCGCGACGATCTGCGCGCGGGACGCGGCCTCGGCCTGCCCGACGATGTCGTAGCGGCCGAAACCGGTCGCGAGGTAGCGGACGCCCTCCTGGGCGGCCACGGCCTCGGCGACCTTCCGCAGCGCGCCGGTCACCACCAGCCCGAAACCGCCGAGCTCGGCGGCGCCGAGCGCGAGCGGGTCGGCGAGCCCGGTGACCTGGATGACGCCGGTGCGCATCAGCCTGACCACGCGCGCCCGGGTGGCGGCCTGGGACAGTCCGATGATGTGCGCGAGCCGGGTGTAGGGGGCGCGGCCGTCGCGTTGCAGCTCCTGGAGGAGCCGCCAGTCGATGTCGTCGAGGGTGACCTCGCCGAGCTCGCGGACGACCGCGTGGGTGTCGCGCACGGTGGAGATCGAGCGGAACACCTCGGCCGCGCGCACGCCGGGGACGGACCGGATGTGGTCCACCTCGGCCGCGAGTGCGGCGTCGTCGCGGGTGCGCACCTGCGCGACCAGGTCGTAGGGGCCCGCGGTCAGCGCGGTGAAGCTGACGGCCGGCTGCCCGGCGACGGCCGCGGCCACCTCCCGGGCCGAGCCGTCCACGGTGACCGAGACGTGCCCGATCGCCTCAGCCCCGACGACGGCGGCGTGCACGATGCCGACGACGCGGACGACCTCGGTCTCGAGAAGGTTCTGCACCCGTGCCCGCACGGCCGTGCGGGAAAGCCCGACGCGGTCGGCGAGCGCCTGGAACGTCGCCCTGCCATCCCGCTGGAGCTCGCGGACGAGCACGGCGTCGACCGCATCCAGCACGGCTGTCCTCCTCGACATGAGTTGAATCGTTTTGCCAGCAACTGCAAGATCATTCCATTTCAGGACGGTCTGACGTCAAATATTGATCTTGCTCGTGTTCGCCACGCCCGACCGCCGTCGAAGCGTCGGTCTCCGGTCGCGGAGGCGACGAATTCGGCGCCGGACGAGCCGGTACGGCAGCGCAACGCTGCCGTGCCCGCACCGGGGGCCCGGCGCGGGACGCCGGGCGGTGGGCGTGCGGGGTGGCGATGATCACTCAGGGGATCGCCTCGCGGGGCGGGCGGCCCGCGGCGCGAACGAACGCGGCCGACCGGGTCCAAGTGCGTGGCCTGCATGCGCTTCTCCCGGTGTTCTGATGTCACGCCCCCTACGGCGGGTCGGCCGTTCGCGTGAGGCACATGTAAGAAAAGTGCATCGGGGGCGCAGTTACGTCAAGAGGTAACTTTACAGAGAGCTAAGCCTCACGTTGCACTGTTTTCCTTCTCCGCATGTTCTGTCTCGATCGTCACCGGCCGAGGGCCCTGGAGCGCGCCGCACCGGCGGGGCGGCGCGCCCACCCCGGACGGAGCGTCATCGCCGCAGATCAAGCGGCCTTTCAGGAGGGCGAGGGAGGGCTGCCGCGCGGGCTTGTGCGGAGCATCCGCGGGTATGGATCACAATGTACGGTGGCCCAGCCACTTTGATCCGCGATTGGTGTGTAGTCAGCGTGCGCCTGCTGAATGTTGAGGCTTCAACCCACGACCTCACCTACAACGACGTCTTCATGGTCCCGCGCCGCTCGGCGGTCGGGTCGCGCCTGGAGGTGGACCTGTCGACCGTCGACGGCAGCGGGACGACCGTGCCGCTGGTGGTCGCGAACATGACGGCCGTGTCCGGCCGCCGGATGGCCGAGACCGTCGCCCGGCGCGGCGGCGTCGCGGTGCTCCCCCAGGACATCCCGACCGAGGTGGTCGCGGAGGTCGTCGGCTGGGTGAAGGGCCGCGACCTGGTCGTCGACACCGCGATCCGGCTCGGGCCCACGAGCACCGCCGGGGACGCGCTGGCGCTGCTCGGCAAGCGCGCCCACAACGCCGTGATCGTGGTCGAGGACGACCGTCCCGTCGGCGTGGTCACCGAGGCCGACTGCGCGGGCGTGGACCGGTTCTCCCAGCTCCGCGACGTCATGTCGCGCGACCTCGTCACGCTCCCGGCGGGCGTCGACCCCCGCGAGGCGTTCAACCGGTTGCACGAGCGCGGCCACCGCCTCGCCCCCGTCGTGGACGCGGCCGGGCGGCTCACCGGCGTCCTGACCCGGACGGGCGCGCTGCGCGCCACGCTCTACAAGCCCGCCGTGGACGGCGCCGGCCGGCTCCGCGTCGGCGCGGCGGTCGGGGTGAACGGCGACGTCGCGGGCAAGGCGCGGGCGCTGCTGGAGGCGGGCGTCGACCTGCTCGTCGTCGACACCGCGCACGGCCACCAGGAGAAGATGACCGCCGCGCTGGCCGCCGTCCGCGCGCTGGACCCGGCGGTCCCGGTCGTCGCCGGGAACGTGGTGACCGCCGAGGGCACCCGCGACCTGATCGAGGCGGGCGCCGACATCGTCAAGGTCGGCGTGGGCCCCGGCGCCATGTGCACGACCCGGATGATGACCGGGGTCGGCCGCCCGCAGTTCTCCGCCGTGCTGGAGTGCGCCGCCGAGGCCCGCCGCCTCGGCCGGCACGTGTGGGCGGACGGCGGCGTCCGGCACCCGCGCGACGTCGCGCTGGCGCTGGCGGCGGGCGCGGCGAACGTGATGGTCGGCTCCTGGTTCGCCGGCACCTACGAGTCGCCCGGCGACCTGCAACGGGCCGCCGACGGGCGGCTCTACAAGGAGAGCTTCGGCATGGCCTCGGCGCGCGCCGTCCGGCTGCGCACGGCCGAGGACTCGCCCTTCGACCGGGCCCGCAAGGCGCTGTTCGAGGAGGGGATCTCCACCTCCCGCATGTTCCTGGACCCCCGGCGCCCCGGCGTGGAGGACCTCATCGACTCGATCGTCGCGGGGCTGCGCAGCTCGTGCACCTACGCGGGCGCGCGGACGCTGGAGGAGTTCCACGAGCGGGCGACGGTCGGCATCCAGAGCTCGTCCGGCTACGCCGAGGGCATGCCGCTGGACACGAGTTGGTGACCCGTGCCCCAGGCCGCCGCCGTGTCCGGTTCGAACGCTCCTCGCGGCCGGTTCGAACGCCGCTGGGGAGGGGGCGCGGTCCGATCGCCGTCCGGGATTGCATATTCTGAACGCAAGCTTCACATGACGCGGGAAAAAGCTCGCATTCGGTCGACTTTCACGCAACCTTCGCGCGGTTCCGCGCGTCCATAATGTGAGCCGGTGGATGAGTTCGCGCGGGCGGGGAATCGGAGCGTACATGTCGAGTCGATCAGCGAGCCGGCGCCCGCCGACGGAGGACGCGGAGGGCTCCGCCGGCGAGCCGGCGGGCCGGGGGCTGCCCCGCGCGCTGGCGCTGACGCTCGCCTCGACGCTGGTGTGGGGGGTCGCGCACCTGTCGACCGGCCGGCGGATCGCGGGCGGGCTGCTGCTCGCGCTCTACCTCGTCGTGGCCGCCGCGGTCGGCATCGCGTTCACGGTCTACCGCTCCGACCTCGTCCACCTGGCCTTCCGGCCGGACGCGCTCCAGCGGCTCGCCGCCGGGCTCGTGGTGCTCGGCCTGGTGTGGATCGTGATCGTGATCCGCTCCTACCAGGTCCTGCGGCCGGCGGGGATGTCGGTGAGCGCCCGCACCCTCGGCGCCGGGTCGGTCGCGGTGCTGTGCTTCGCGGTCGCGGTGCCGATGGCCTGGTCGGCGCACAGCACCTACGTCTACCGGGACGCGCTGACCAGCATCTTCCACACCGGCAGCGAGAACGGCCGGCACATCGACACCTCCGACCCGTGGAACGGGGAGCGGCGCGTCAACGTGCTGCTGCTCGGCGGCGACGCCGCCGCGAACCGGGAGGGCGTCCGCACCGACAGCATGACGGTGGCCAGCGTCGACACCAAGACCGGCGACACGGTGCTGCTGAGCCTGCCGCGCAACCTGGAGCGGTTCCCGCTGCCGCCGGGCCCGGCCCGCGACCGCTTCCCCTACGGCTTCACCGGCGACGGCCCCTCGACCCCGGGCCTGCTGAACGAGGTCTACCAGTACGCCGAGGAGCACCCCGACCTCGTCCCGGGCGTCGCCAAGAACCACCGCGGGCCCGAGCTGTTGAAGGCCACGATCGCCGGAATCCTCGGCATCCGCATCGACTACTACATCCTCGTCGACATGTTCGGGTTCGCCGACATCGTCGACGCGATGGGCGGCGTCCAGGTCAAGATCACCGAGCCGATCCCCTACGGGCTGGAGGGCGGGGTGCTGGCCCCCGGCGAGCGGAAGCTGAAGGGCAAGGAGGCGCTCTGGTACGGGCGGTCCCGCACCGACAGCGACGACTACGTCCGGATGGGCCGGCAGAAGTGCCTGATGCGCGCGATCGCCCAGCAGGCCGACCCGCAGACCGTGCTGACCAAGTTCGACAAGCTCGCCTCGGCCGCCAAGCGGACGCTGTCCACCGACATCCCGCAGGAGCTGCTGCCCGCGCTGGTCAAGCTGTCCTCCAAGGTCAAGGACGGCGCGGAGATCAACAGCCTGCCGTTCGTGCCGCCGCTGATCAGCACCGCGAACCCCGACTTCGGGCTGATCCGGAAGCTGGCCGGCAAGGCGCTCAGCACGGACGAGCCGAGCCCGTCGCCGAGCGCGGCGGGCACGTCCCCCTCCCCCACCGCGAGCCCCACGGCCGGGACGGGCGGGGACGGGACGTCCGGGAACGGCTCGCAGGCCGGCGGCAAGCCCGGCCCGCGCCCGCGCGCCTCGCAGACCAAGCCGGTCTCGTTGAAGGCGAGCTGCCCGTCCTGAGGGGAGGAGCCGCGCCCGGCCCCGGAGGGGGGATCATTGGGTACAGAACACCTCCGACCATGACATCTCCGACTACGAGAGGGCGGTAACGGGTGCCCAGGATCCACGGCTGCGACGCCTTCCGCGTGAGGATGCCGCGCGGGCGGCGGCCGGAGAGCATCCTGGTCCGGCTCACCGGCGCCGACGGCGCCGTGGGCTGGGGTGAGGCCGCCGTCCCCGGCGCCGCCGCCGACCCCGCCTGGGCCGACATCGAGGAGCGCATGGGCCCGGCCCTCATCGGGCTCGACTGGGACCGCCCCGAGGACGTGTCCGCCACCGCCGACCTCGGCGCGCGCGACGCGGCCGCCGCGGTCGACGTCGCCTGCTGGGACCTGTGGTGCCGCGCCCGAGGCCTGCCGCTGGCGCACGCGCTGGGCGGCACCCGCACGTCGATCGTGACCGGGTCGCGGATCGCGCCCGAACCCGTCCTGGAGACGGTCACGGGCCGGGTGAACCAGGCCGTCGGCGCCGGGCACACCCGCGTCACGCTGGACATCCGCCCCGGCTGGGACATCGAGCCCGTCCGCGCGATCCGGCTCGCCTACCCCGCGCTCGCGCTCGTCGCCGACGCCGGGCACGCCTACACCGAGTCGCCCGAGCACCTGGCCGTCCTGGAGGGCCTGGACGCCTACGGGCCGGTGGCGATCGAGCGGCCGTTCCCCTCCGGGGACCTCGCCGCGCACGCCAGGCTCCAGCGGCGGGTGGGCACGGCCGTCGCCCCGCACGTCGGAGACCTCGACACCCTCGACGCGGCGCTGTCGCTGGAGGCGGGCCGCGCGCTGCACCTGCGCTTGGACCGGCTCGGCGGGCTCACCGCCGCCCGCAGCGCCCACGACCTGGCCTACGCGGCGGGCTGGGACGTGTGGTGCAGCGGCCCCGGCGCGTTCGGCATCGGCCAGGCCGCCGCCGTCGCCCTGGCGGCCCTGCCCGGCTGCACGCTGCCGAGCGACGTCTCCGACCCCGCGCGCGGCCCGGTGTTCGTGACGCCCCCCGTCCGCTCGTCCGGCGGGGTCGTCGGCGTGCCGCTCACCCAGCCGGGCCTCGGCCACGAGATCGACGAGGAGCGCATCGGGCGCCTGGCGACCCGCCGCATGCGCCTGTCGGCGTGACCCCCGCCTGGGTCGTCGCGGGCCCGCCCGGCGGCGGCAAGTCCACGGTGGCCGCCCTGCTGCTGCGGCGGCTGCGGCCCGTCCCCGCGCTGCTCGACAAGGACACCATGTACGGCGCGTTCGTCGCGGCGACCCTGGCCGCCCGCTCCCGCGACCCCGGCGAGCGGGAGGGCGCCTGGTACGACGCGCACGTGAAGCCGCACGAGTACGCGGGCATGACGGCCACGGCCCGCGAGATCCGCTCGCACGGCTGCCCCGTCCTGCTCAGCGGCCCGTTCACGGCCCAGATCCGCGATCCGGCCCGCTGGGCGGAGTGGGTCGCCGACCTGGGCGGCCCGCCGGTGACGCTCGTCTGGATCCGCTCCGACGCCGCGACGCTGCGGCACCGGCTCCGGGAGCGCGGCTCGGCCCGCGACACCGGCAAGCTCGCCGACTTCGAGGCGTTCGTCGCCCGGATGCGGCCGGACGAGCCGCCCCCGGTCCCCCACGTCGCCGTGGACAACCGGCTCACCGCCCCGGCCGCCCTCGAAGCCCAGCTGGACGTCCTGACGGCCTAGTTCGGCTCGCTGTCCCTCGGACGCGGCGGAGGGATGTAAGGCGGCGGTGGGGCATACGGGTCAGCGGGCACGCCATAGGCACCGTAGGCGCCCTGCCCGCTCTGGACACCCTGCCCGCCGCTCTGGGCTCCCTGCCCGTTCTGGGCTCCCTGGCCGCCGTAGACGCCGTACGGGTCGTAGTGCGGTTCGGACGCCGGGAGGGCGGCGGGCTGGTCCGCCGCCGGGATCGCGGGCGCGCGGCGGGCATCGCGGCGCTGCTGATAGGCGTCGTTGAGCCGACCGCCGACGCGCTTGCCCATGTCCTGGACCTGGCGGGCGCGCTCGGAGTCCAGCGCGCGCCGCACCGACTCGGTCTGCGCGACGCGGGCGGCGTTCTCGCGGACGGCCCGTCCGGCGACCTGGCCCGCCGCCTGCGTCCCGTCCCAGGCGATGCCCGCTCCCTGGACGGCGAGCTCGGCGGCCCGCCGGTAGGAGCGCGCGCGGACCACGGCGGTGCCCGCCGCGAGGTCGGCGAGCGTCCGGCGCCGGGCGCCCACGAGCGCGGGGAGGCTGTTGGCCGCGAAGACGGCGAGCGCGGCCAGCCACACCAGCACGGCAAGGAAGAACATGCCCTCAAGCAAGAGGAACCAGGCGGTGCAGTACAGGCCGGTGCTCCCGGCGGTGGTGACCAGCGCCCGGCGGAGCGCCCGCGCCTTGGCGGGCCTCCCCGCACCGGAGGTGACCCGCAGGTCCAGGGCGGCCTTGCCGAGCGTCCGCCCCGCGAACGCCTGCGCCGCGAACTGGTACAGCACCTCGATCAGGACGAGCAGGAGCAGCGCCTGCTCGATGTCGGCGACGATCGAGTTCCAGACGCCCACGCCGAAGTCCTCGGCGGCCTCCTGGACGTCGCCGCCCGACAGCACCAGCCCGCCGATTGCCCCCAGCGCCCTGCTCCACAGGCCCTCCACCAGGAGGCCGTGCAGCCGCCCCCACGTCATCATGCCGAGCAGGACGGCGGCGCCCATCATGACCGCGGCGTCGATCGCCCAGGCCCCCAGGCGCCGCCTCCGGGGCGGCGTGTCCGAGGGCTCCGGCTCCGCCTCCGGCGGACGCGCGTACGGGACGGGCGGCGGAGGCGGCCCCGCGAACGGCGGAGGGGGTGGCGGGGGAGGCGGAGGCCCGTACACGAAAGCCCCTAACATCGTGAGTTCTCAAACAACCGGAACGCGGGATGGTCAGGAGTGTAGGACGGGAGGCCCGGCCCTGCCACGTCTTCGCGCCGTCCCTCCAGACTGGTCCCGGTCGATCCATGTGGCCGAGCCATTGTTGTGCTCCATTCGGCCACGCCCGGCTGCTGTTGACGATACATCGCCACGAGCCTCGACCTTTACATTGTAGATTTCTTAGAGAGCGGTCGTGACGGGGGTCGCCTCACCCCGGGCCCGAGTCCCCCGGCGGCGGATCGTCCACCGGCATGGGCGGTGGCGTATCCGCCGCGTCCGCCGGCTGTTCGGGGCCGACATACCGAAGGCACGGGCACGGAGCCGTCTTCCACGCAATCGGGACCTTTTGCCCGTAGGGGTCGTCCTTCCATTTCGTGGCCTCGGGCGCGGTGCCATTGCAACGCCCGGTACGAGGGTCGTGAAAAGCCAAATGGTGGAGGCATCCGCATATCGGGTCCGGGCGCGGCTCGGGTGGAAGGGGGATGCCGAGCCGGTGCCGCTTGATCAGCCTCCGGTGCCCGAGCGCCGCGTCGATCTGCTTGCGCAGCCACTGCGCGACGGCGAAAACGAAGATCGCCAGAGTGATGAACACGTACCACGTCACAGCATGACCGTCCCCGCCGAGGAGCCCACCGGTCCCCGACGGTAGGGCCGCCCCTCCGGGAGGGGTCCCGATGCGACCGCCCAGGTCGGGCCCCTGGGACCTGAGAGAATGACCGGACCATCGGGCCCGGCCGTGGAGGACACGCGAACATGCTGCATCTGCTGCGGATGGAGTACACGAGGACGGAGCAGGACGCGGCACCGCACATCCGCGGCCACGTCGACTTCCTGGAGCGCCATCACGCCGCCGGGACGTTCCTCGTCTCCGGCCAGACGGTCCCGTCCGCCGAGGGCGGCCTGATCATCGCCGCGGGCGTCGACCGCGCCGGCGTCGAGCGGATCATCGCCGAGGACCCGTTCGTCCGGGCCGGGGTCGGCCGCTACACGATCACCACCGTCGACCCGCGCCGCGCGCATCCGGCGATCGCCGCCCTCCTCGACCGGGAGGACGCGTCCCCGGCGACCTCCTAGCCCCGAACACGGGCGAAACAGCATAGGCGAGACGCGCCAGACCGGAACAGAACAGACCGGAACCTGCCACCACCGTTGACCCTGCCCGTCCACGCGCCGAATCTGAACACATGTTCAGAACAGAGGTTCAAAAGGTGCGGCGCGCACGGGCGCGCTTCCCCGACTCCTGCGAGGTCGCGGTGCTCGGCGGCGGCCTCGCCGGGATGGCGACGGCGGCGCGCCTCCAGGCCGCCGGGGTGTCCACGCTGGTCGTCGAGGCGCACGGGCACGTCGGCGGCTGCGCGGGCTACTACCGCCGGCGCGGGTTCTCCTTCGACGTGGGGGCGACGACGATGGTCGACTTCGAGCCCGGCGGAGTCGGCGCCGAACTGCTCGACCGCATCGGCATGGACCCGGTGCCCGGCGAGGCGCTGCCCGGCTACGTCGGCTGGCTGCCCGACCGCACGGTCACTCTCCACCGCGACGCCGGGGCGTGGCACCGCGAGCGGCTGCGCGCGCTGGGCGACACCCCGTGCCACCGGGCGTTCTGGTCCCATCTCGACCATCTCGCGGAGGTGTTCTGGGACGCGAGCCGCGCCGGCATCCGCCTGCCGATGCGCCGTCCCGCCGACGCCGTCCGCAACCTGCGGGTACTCGGCCCGCGCGGCCTGCCGCTCGCCCGCCACATGAACACCACCCTCGGGGACGCCCTGGCCCGGCACGGCCTGCGCGGCGACGCGCCCCTCGTCGGCCTGCTGTCGATGCTGGTCGAGGACACCGTGCACAGCACCGTCGACCGGGCCCCGCTAATCAACGCCGCCCTCGGCGTCACGATCCGCGGCGCCGGACTCACCCGCGCGCACGGCGGCATGCGCGGCTTCTGGCGCCGCTTCGTCGCCCACTACCGCGCGATGGGCGGGCGGATCCACACCGCCTGCCGGGCCGAACGGGTCATCGGACGCGACGGGGCCTTCGAGGTCCACACCGGGCGGGGCGTCGTCCACGCCCGCCAGGTCGTGAGCGCGCTGCCCGCCGACACGACCGCGCGGATCGTCCCCGGCCTCGCGTCCCGCCTCAAGCCCTACCTCGACCGCGACGCGGCGGAGCTGGGCGGCGCGATCGCCGTCTTCCTCGGCGTGCCGGAGGACGAGGTCGCCGGGCAGGAGTTCACCCACCACCAGCTCATGCACGACTACGGGCGGCCCCTGGGCGACGGCAACAACATGTTCGTCTCCGTGTCGGCGCCCGGCGACACCGACAGCGCGCCGCCCGGCCACCGCGCCGTCATGATCTCCACGCATACCGGGCTGTCCGGCTGGACGGGCCTCTCCGCCGACGCGTACGAGGCGCGCAAGCGAGAGATCGGGGAACGGCTCGTCGGGCTCGCGCGCCGCGTCCACCCGTCCCTCGGCGAAAGAGCCCTCGTCTGGGACGTGGGCACGCCCCGCTCCTACGAACGGTTCGCGTTCCGCCCACGCGGCGCCGTCGGCGGGCCCCACCAGTCGCCCGGCAACGCCAACCAGAACGCGATACCGCACTCCCTCGGCGTCCCCGGACTGTGGCTCGCGGGCGACTCGACCTGGCCCGGCCTCGGCACCGTCGCCTGCGCGCTCGGCAGCAGGATCGTCGCGGACGACGTCCTGCGAGCCGCACGCCGGACAGGTGCGCGCCGATGATCCCGAAGCTGTCCGACCTCGGCCCCGACCTGCTGGTCACCACCCGCCGGCGACGGGCCCTCAGCCTGTCCCTCCCCTACGCGGGAGTCGCCCTCTTCGCCGCGGCGGCCACCGCCGGATGGTGGTGGCTCACCCCGCCGATCGCCTTCGGGATCTTCGTCGCCGTCGTGACCGCGACCCACGACGTCGTCCACCGCTCCCTCGGCCTCGGCCGGACGGCGACCGAGTGGGCCCTGTTCCTGCTGGGCGCCGTCCTGCTCGAGAGCGGCCACGCCTACCGCGCCACCCACCTGCAACACCACCGGACGTTCCCCAGCGACGACGACCCGGAGGGCTACCCCGCCGATCTGTCCATGCTCGGCGCGATCGCCTACGGCCCGGTCTTCCTCGCCAGGCTGTGGCTCTGGGCATACCGGCGTGGACGTACGCGGCAACGCCTGTGGCTGCTCGCCGAGGCGGCGGTTCCCGTGACGGCGGTCGGTGCCGGGGTCCTGTGGTGGCGCGGGCTCCTCGTGTACTCCGCCATGATGATCGTGGGAAGCTGGGTGTACCCGCTGCTGACCGTCCACCTGCCGCACCGCCACTACGGAGACACGCCGCTCACGCAGACGCACACGCTGCGCGGCCGCGTCATCCCGGCGCTGTTCCTGGAGTTGACGTACCACTTGGAGCACCACCTCTACCCGCAGGTGCCGAGCCACCACCTCGCCCGGCTCGCCCGCCGCCTCGACCCGGTCCTCGCCGACGCCGGTGTTCGTCCGCGGAAGGTGATCTGACCGCGATGGCGCCACGGGCCCAGGCCAGGAAACGCCTCCTCGAAGCGGCGATACGCACGCTCGCCGTCGAGGGCTACGGCGGGACGACCGCCCGCTCGATCGCCCGCACCGGCGGCTTCGCGCCCGGCGTCATCTACTACCACTTCGACGACCTGGAGGACCTCCTCCTCGCCGCCCTCCGCCACACGAGCGAGATCCGGATGGCCTGCTACAAGGAGGCACTCGGCTCCTGCACCGACGCGACCGAACTCCTCGCCCGCCTCCGGGAGCTCTACGCCGAGGACATGCGGGACCAGGGGCACATCGACGCCGTGCAGGAACTCTTCGCGGCCTCGTCCACCTCGCCCCGGCTACGCGCGGAACTGCTCGCGCACGTCGAACCGTGGGCCGACTTCGCGGCCGCCGCGATCCGCCGCCTCGTCCAGGGGACGGCCTTCGAGGACATGGTCCCGTCTCGCGAGATCGGCCTGATGGCCGTCGCCATGTTCCTCGGCATCCAGACCATCACCCACCTGGACGGCGACCGCACCCGAATCGAGTCGCTCTTCGCCACGGTGGAACCTGCCGCCATACTCTGGGACGCTTTCGCCCGGGGCGGCAGCACCCTTTCCGACAAATAAGGAAGGGCCCCGCCGTATACGGCGGGGCCCTTCCATCAATATGAGTCCGGCGGCGTCCTACTCTCCCACACAGTCTCCCATGCAGTACCATCGGCGCTGAGAGGCTTAACTTCCGGGTTCGGGATGGGACCGGGTGTTTCC
>NZ_JAICDG010000007.1:0-67632 GCF_022751215.1 Actinomadura terrae
TTCAAGTCACTCGCCGCGCGGATACAGCACTGCGGGGGTCGGGGGCTCGCGCTGCCGCCCCTGCTTCCGTTCCTCAGGCCGTGAACGGCCTTGCGGTACGGGTCAGGGTTGCCCTCGAACATCCCTGCCGACCAGACAGCACAAGACCCCGACCACACACGTTCGTGATCGGGGCCGTTGTCCGCAGCTAGGGCATGTCGTGGTCGCCGCGCTTGATCTCGGCCACCAGGTCGCGGAAGCTCGCGGGGTGAAGCGTGACCCTGAGGCCGCCCGGGTCCTTGCTGTCACGCACTCCGATGTCTCCCGAGAGTTGCGCAACCTCCACACAGTCGGACTGCCCGGTGGAACCGCTGTACGACGACTTGCGCCATTGGGTCATGAGTAGGTCTCCATGCTGGCCTGGATGATGTTTCGCGATGTGCCGACGGGTGCCGCGATGTCGCTTAGTCGGTCGTAGCGTACTTCGTACTTCATCACGTCCGTGGGGGTCGTCACGAGTCGTCCCCGTTCCGGAGCATCCGTGAAAGCTATGTCCTTGTCTCCCACGGTCAGCAGCCGGAACGCCCCGTCGAGACCGTTGTGGGCTCCGCTGGACACCTCCAGGACCCGGACGGAGACATGGGGAGCTTCCGCGAGTTCCAACAGGTGCGCCAACTGTGCGCGCATCACGTCCCGCCCGCCCACGGGTTGCGCCAGAACGGCCCAGTTGAGAATCACGCTCACGAGGGCCGGTTCCCGACGTTCCCAGACGGCCGCCTGCCTAGCCAGTCGCTTCTCTAGCCACTCATCGACCCCCGACACCATGCCGGTGGACAGCATCGCCCGCGCGTAGTCCGGCGTCTGGAACAGTCCCGGTACGAGCAGCGCGGCCCACATGCGGTGACGGACTGCCTGTGCTTCGAGTTCCGTAAGCCCCGTGAACCAGTCGCCATCGTCGCTCGCCTCCGCCAGACGGACGAGTCTTGCGAACGATGTTCCCCAGAGTTCGTCGAGCTGCTGGGCATATTGGGGCGAAAGGCGCAGCCTTCCGTTCTCAATCCGGGAAACGTACGAACGATCGCACCCCATTTCGATCGCGAGCCGGTTGCCGGACAGGCCGCGAGCTTCCCTCAGTCTGCGCACCTCTACGGCGATGTAGTCCCACAATGACCGGTCTGGGTCCAGGTGATCGACCTCTCCCACCTGCGCCTCCGTAACGTTTCCGGTGTTCCGCGAACCTAGCGAAGGTATCGCGGGACGACGCATCCTTGTAGCCAGTCACACGGAAACCTGCCCCGCGAGGTGAGGTGGAGGATGCGCGCACAACCCAGGCACGCCCAACCGAGACACGTAGTGCATTCCACGCCCGTACCCCGGCGCCACTCGACTCCTGCGCCTGCCTTAGCTGCTGAGGTGGGCCCCGGTGCGGGTTCGTCGGTGTCCGGCTTGCTGGCCGTCCTCTCGCCGTTGCATGCGGACCGTTTGGGGGCTCTCGGGCACGTCCGCGAGTACGTTTCGGATCTGCCGGACATGGGGTGCGCGCTCGTCGAGCGGGACGGGTTTCCGGCTTTGGCGGTGTTCCGCGTGGACGGTGTCCCCGGGAGGATCACGCTGGGGTGCGCCTATCGGCAGGACCCGCCGCCAAATGATTGGTGGTTCTGGGCACCCCATGCTGACGGCGGAATGGCGTGGCTCGCCCCCCTTGGGCAGCCCTGGCGGACGACTTGCCTCGTGGTTGACGAGCTCCGGCGGAGGACGCCATGACCGCGATCGTTCACGCCTTCTCGGGGGCCGTCCCCCCGGGTGAGCTCGCGCGGATGTCTGCGGTGATGCTGGTCTACGGCACGGTGTGCGGGGCCGCCGGTTGGATGCTGCGCATCGCTTGGAAGGGCTGACCATGGAACCCCGGATGCGTCCCGCGCATTTGGCGCAGACAGCCGCCGCCGCGTACGAGGAGGTCATGGCGGACCAGAAGCGGCCCAGAGCGCTGATTCAACTCGTCGCCGATACCTCCCGCTCGCGGGCGGCGGAAGCGCTCGCGGAGGTGAAGGAGCTTCCGGCATCGGACGCCTTTCCCATGGCGTTTGACGAGGTCTCCAAGCACGTGCGGACCCTCCTGGAGGAAGCCGGACAACTCCCTGGAGCGGTAACCACGATCCGGGACGCGGCCCACAAGCTCGCCTACCAGGTGCACGGGAGCGGCGACGCGGGCGGTTCCAAGTTCGTCGTGTTGGCTCGGAAACTCGTCCGGCCGGACGGGTGACCCCTAGTTGTCCGCGTGGATTGGCCATTCGGCACCACGCGGACCGTGAGCCCCGGGGCGTTTCCCTGGGGCTCCCCTAGAAAGGGCCCGCGTGTGGGTGCACACACACGTGGGCATGCGGGCCCCGGTGGCGGCTGGGTGCTTTCGCCGGGGCCCGCGACCTCACGCGTCCGAGGTTCCCCGTACCTCGCGTGTGAGTGGCGGGCCCGGGGGCGGTTCGTTGGTCGCCTGCCGCCCGGGGCCCGTGTCCAGGCGGACGCGCAGACAGGAGGACCCCCGCATGGCAGAGACACCAGAGCATGACCACCTTCTAACGCCCGGGGAGGTGGCGGAGATGTTCCGCGTGGACCCCAGGACCGTCACGAAGTGGGCGAAGCAAGGAAAGATCCCCTTCATCTGGACCCCGGGAGGGACTCGCCGGTACTCCGAAGTGGTGGTGCGGGATCTTCTGGGCTTGCAGACGAGCCAGAGTTAGACGACTCACGTGAGCGCGGTTTCATCGTCCCGCGTGAACGCGAGTGGGGCCCCGGGCGGCGGTAGTAGGCCCCTCCGCACCCGGGGCCCGTCCAGTTGCTCACACGGCCGATTTCCCAGGCGCCCGGCTACGAGGTACAGGAGGAGGGGAGACAGCGTTGGGGCCCAGGCGTAGCACTAGCCGTAGAAGTACCCTGGGTGTATCTTCTGGTGCCAGAAGAACACCAGCGCGGACGCGATGAGCGGCACCAGCACGTACCCGAGGCTGGTGAACGCGGCGGGCGGCGACGCACCGATCAGCAGGTCCCGCAGGATGCCGCCGCCGAGCGCGGTGATCTCCGCGAGCACCACCATCCCGACGACGTCCAGCCGCTGCCGCACCGCCGCGAGGCCCCCGGACACGGCGAACACGAAGATCCCCGCCAGGTCCAGGACCTCCGGTACCCCCGGACCCGCCATCAGGCCCCTCTCCCCGCCGTGCCGATGCTGCGTGCGTGCCGCCGCCCTGCCGGTCCCGCCTCGTCCCCCGGCTCAGTCCCGCCGGTCGGTGCGGTCGATGTTCCAGTTGGCCACCACCGCCGCGAACGGCGGGATCACCATCGCGACGACCGACATCGCGACCGCCGCCGCGGGCGAGAACCGCCGGACGACCGCCCAGGCGAGGACGAACAGCGTGAGGCACACCGCCATCATGATCCCGTAGGCGATCCTGCGCCGTCTCATCCCCTCACGCTACGCCCGCGCGATGATCACCGCGTATGATGATCCCGGCTGGTGGCGGAGGCGTACGGGAATCGAACCCGCCGTCCCGGGGTCCCCGGGACCATCGATTTTGAAGATCGTGAAGGCCACCAGGCGCTCTCCCGCCTCCGCGGGTGATCCTAGTGGTCAGCGGGACCGGTCCCGAGGTGACGGTGCACGCACCGTCCGTTTCTTGATCATTTGAGATGATTGTGCGTTAAATTTCCGGGTGACCCGCATCGTCCCACCCGCCCGCCTCACCCAGTACGCCCACGGCGGCGGTGGCGCCAGCACCATCCCCCCGGGCGAGCTGGAGCGCCTGGTGGCCGGACTCACCGCCGGGCCCGCCGACGGCCTCGCGGGTGACGCGCTGGCCGGCACCGGCGCCGACGACGCGGCCGTGCTCCCCACCGGCGGCGGCCGCGCGCTCGTGTCGTCCGCCTGCTTCTTCCCGCCCGTGCTCGACGACGCCTACGACTGGGGACGGGTCGCCGCCGCCAGCGCGCTCTCGGGCGTCTACGCGGTCGGCGGCGTCCCGCTGATGGCGCTGAACCTGCTCTGCTGGCCGCGTGACGCGCTGCCGATGGAGCTGGCCCGCGAGGCCGTGCGCGGCGGCCGCGACGTCGCGGAGCTCGCGGGCTGCCCGGTCGCGCCCGGGCACGGCATCGACGACCCCGAGCCGAAGTACGGCCTGGCCGTGACCGGCTCCGCCGACCCGGACCGGGCGCTGCGGCTCGACGCGGGCCGTCCCGGGGTACCGCTGTCGCTCACCAAGCCGCTCGGGCTCGGCGTCCTCAACGCCCGGCACAAGGCGACCGGCGAGGCGTTCCCGCACGCGGTCGAGACGATGACGAGGCTGAACGCGGACGCGGCGCGTGCGGCGCTGGAGCGCGGCGTCCGCTGCGCCACCGGCGTCGCGGGGCACGGGCTGCTCGGCCACCTGTACAAGCTCGCGCGGGCCGCCGGCGTCACCGCGGTCGTCGACGCGAAGGCGGTGGAGTACCTGGACGGGGCGCGCGCCGCCGTCCGGGACGGGTTCGTACCCGGCGGCACCCGCCGCAACCTGGCGTGGGTGACGCCGCACACCGACTTCGGCCGGATCGCCGAGGAGGAGCGGCTGCTGCTCGCCGACGCGCAGACCTCCGGCGGGCTGCTGGTCGCGGGCGAGGTGCCCGGGGCGCCGGTGATCGGGGAGCTGGTCGCGCAGGGCCGCCGCGCGCTCCGCGTCCGCTGACCCGCGTGCGCTAGCCCGCGTCCGCTGACCAGGGCAGACCCGCCGCGCGGGTCGTGTCGGTGATCGCGGAGCGGGTAGGGCCCGGACGGGGGAAGGAGCGGACATGACCATTGGGGGGAGTCTCGCCGCCGTCGTCCTGGGCGCCGCCGTGGGCGTGCTCGGCCGGCTGATCGCGCCGGGGCGGCCGACGATGCCGCTCTGGCTCATGATCGCGGTCGGGATCGTCGCGGCGTTCGCGGGGACGGGCCTGTCCCACCTGGTCGGGCTGGAGAACGGCGGCTGGGACTACTGGGAGACGCTCTTCCAGATCGCGCTCGCGGCGGCGGGCGTGTACCTGGTCGCGATGGTCTGGCCGAGGTCCGGTGCTCGCTGAAGGTGCCGCTGAAGGCGCCCGCTGAGCCTCAGCCCCGGGCGTCGGAGGGGCGCAGGACGGCGCGCAGCCCGTCCAGCACGGCGGGGTCCTCGATCGTGGAAGGGACGCTCACCTCCCGCCCGTCGGCGAGCCCGCGCATCACGCCGCGCAGGATCTTGCCCGACCGCGTCTTCGGCAGCGCGGGCACGACCGCGACCTCCCGGAGCGAGGCGACCGGCCCGACCTGCTCGCGCACCATCCGCACCAGCTCGGCCGACAGCTCCCCGGGCTCGGCGAGCACGCCGCTCTTCAGCACGACCAGGCCGCGCGGCACCTGCCCCTTCAGCGCGTCCTGGACGCCGATCACCGCGCACTCGGCGACCGCCGGGTGCGCCGCGATGACCTCCTCCATCGTCCCGGTCGACAGCCGGTGCCCGGCCACGTTGATCACGTCGTCGGTGCGGCCCATGACCCAGACGTAGCCGTCCTCGTCCACGTGGCCGCCGTCCCCGGTCAGGTAGTGGCCGGGATGCCGGGTGAGGTAGGACTCGACGAACCGCTCGTCGTCCTGCCACAGCGTCGGCAGCGTGCCGGGCGGCAGCGGCAGCCGCAGGGCGATGTCGCCGTCGACGCCGGTCGGGACGGGAGCGCCGTCCGGGCCGAGGACGCGCACGTCGTAGCCGGGGACGGGCAGCGAGGGCGACCCCGCCTTGATCGGCATCGGCTCCAGCCCGCGCGGGTTCGCCACGATCGGCCAGCCGGTCTCGGTCTGCCACCAGTGGTCGACGACGGGCCGGTCCAGCACGCGCGACGCCCACCGGTAGGTGTCGGGGTCGAGGCGCTCCCCGGCGAGGAACAGCGTCTCCAGGGCGGACAGGTCGTGCCCGGCGAGCAGGGCGCCCTCCGGGTCCTCCTTCTTGATCGCGCGGATGGCGGTCGGCGCCGCGAACAGCGCCTTGACCCGGTGCTGGGCCGCGACGCGCCAGAACGCGCCCGCGTCGGGCGTGCCCACCGGCTTGCCCTCGTACAGGACGGTCGTGCAGCCCGTCAGCAGCGGCCCGTACACGATGTAGGAGTGGCCGACGACCCAGCCGACGTCGGACGCGGCCCAGAACACGTCGCCGGGCCCCATGCCGTAGATGTTCTCCATGGACCAGCGCAGCGCCACCGCGTGCCCGCCGTTGTCGCGGACCACGCCCTTGGGCCGCCCGGTCGTCCCGGAGGTGTAGAGGATGTAGAGCGGGTCGGTCGCGGCGACCGGGACGCACTCGGCGGGCTCGGCCTCGGCGACCGCCTCGTCCCACTCGACGTCGCGCGGCCGGACGAGGTCGGCGTGCAGCTGCTCGCGCTGCCGGATCACGCACCGTTCCACCTTGTGCTTGGCCAGCTCCAGCGCCTGGTCGAGCAGCGGCTTGTAGGCCACGACCCGGTCGCCCTCGATGCCGCAGGAGGCCGACACGACCGCCTTCGGCCGGGCGTCGTCGATCCGGGCGGCCAGCTCGCGCGCCGCGAACCCGCCGAACACCACCGAGTGGACGGCGCCGAGCCGTGCGCAGGCCAGCATCGCCACCACCGCCTCGGGCACCATCGGCAGGTAGATGACCACGCGGTCGCCCCGGTCGACGCCCTGCCGGCGCAGCGCCCCGGCGAACCGGGCGACCAGGCCGGTCAGCTCCCGGAAGGTGTAGGTGCGGACCGTCCCGGTGACGGGGCTGTCGTAGACGAGGGCGGGCCGGTCGCCGCGGCCCTCCTCGACATGACGGTCGAGGGCGTTGTCGCAGGTGTTCAGCTCGCCGCCGGTGAACCAGCGGTAGAACGGCGGCGCGCCGTCGTCCAGCACGCGGTCGGGCGGGACGAGCCAGCGGATGTCCCGCGCGGCCAGCCCCCAGAAACGGGTCGGATCGGCGATGCTGCGTTCGTACGCGGCCGCGTAGGCGCCCATTTCGTCCTCCCGGTGCGGTCCCCTGGCCCCAATCCGCGTTTCGGGGCGCACCCCTATAGGGCATGGCGCGGGCGCCGTTCGTCAAGGCCCCGCGCCGCCACGATCCGTCGCGGCCCGGCCCTGCCCCACCGCCGGCCGGGGTCAGCCGCCCGTCCGGTGCGGGTACCGCAACCCGTGCGCGACGGCGACCAGCGCGGCCAGCGCGGCGCCCGCCGCGACGATCCAGAAGCACAGCTCGTAGGCGCCGAGCGTCGGCACGTCGGTGCCGGCGAGCACCCGGCCGGCCAGGATCGAGGCGGTGGCCGCGCCCGCGACGCTGCCGCCGGTGGTGCGGACGAGCGAGCTGATCCCGCTGGCGATGCCGCTCTGGTCCAGCGGGACGTGCTGGACGGCGAGCGTCCCGAGCGCCGCGTAGGCGATCCCGAACCCGATGCCCTGGATGGCGCTGAACGCGAGCACGTCCCACGCGTGGGAGTTGGACAGCGCGAGCCACAGGTAGCTCAGCCCCGCGAACGCCGACCCGATCGCGAGCGTGTGGGCGGGGCCGATCCGGGCGGAGATCCGTCCGGCGAGCGCGGAGCAGACGAGCATGGTGACGGTGCTCGGCAGCATGTAGAGCCCGACGTCCAGCACCGACCCGTCCAGCCCGTACCCGATCCTGTCGGACGGCGACTGCACGAACCCCGATATCAGCGTGAACGCGGCGAACATCGAGAAGCCGAGCAGCGCCGAGGCGAGGTTGGCCGACAGCGAGCGCGGCCCGACCAGCAGGCCCAGCCGGACGAGCGGGTCGCGCACCCGCAGCTCGACCGCCGTCCACACCCCGCACAGCACGGCCGCCGCGCCGAACAGCCCGAGGACGCCCGCGGACGTCCAGCCCCACGCGTTGCCCTGGCTGATCGCGAGCAGCAGGCAGACCAGCCACGCGGCGAGGACGGCGGCGCCCGCGAGGTCGGGCCGCCCGCCCGCGCGGGCCCCGACGTCGCGCGCGGTGGCCCCGATCAGCACCAGCGCGGCGGCGGCCAGCCCGGCCGCGATCCAGAACACCGGGTGGTGGTTCGACGTGCGGTCCGCGATGAGCCCGGTCACGATCATGCCGATGCTGCCGCCGACGCCCATCGTGGCGCTGACGATGCCGATCGCGGTGGTGATCCGCGCCACCGGGAACGTGTCCCTGATCATGCCGATCGCGAGCGGGATCAGCGCGGACGAGACGCCCTGCAACGCGCGCCCGGCGATGAGGACGGCCAGCGAGCCCGACAGCGCGCAGATCACCGAGCCCACCAGCAGCAGGACGAGCGTGAGCAGCACCATCCGCTTCTTGCCGTACATGTCGCCGAACCGCGACAGCAGCGGGGTCGCGACCGCGCCGGCCAGCAGCGAGGCGGTGAACACCCAGGTCACGTCGGTGACCGAGGCGCCGAAGTGGCGCATGAGCTGGGGGAGCAGCGGGATCACCAGCGTCTGCTGCACCGAGACCACCATCCCGGCGACGGCCAGCGCCAGCAGCGTGAGGCCGGTGTGCGCGGGCCGGGCGTCCCGGCCGGGCGGGGCGGCGGTCGTGGCGGGGACGCCGGCAGGGACGCCGGTCATGGGAACCTCCAGGCGGGTCGGGGCGACGTACCCGGCAACTATACTTACTTAAGTTAAGTAATGGCATCGTAGGATGGGTCACATGCCGTCACCGGTCCCGAGGGACAGCGCGCGGGACATCGTCGAGATCGAGCGCGCGCTCACCCGCGTCGCGCACATGCTCACCCGCACCCGCCAGCACGAGCGCCTCGTCGCCGAGGCCGGGGTACCGGTCGACCGGGCCGCCGTCCCGCTGCTGCGGACGCTCGCCGAGGAGGACGCGCCGATGCGCCCGAGCGAGCTGGCGGCGCGGCTCGCCGTCGAGGCGCCGCACGTCACCCGGCAGGTCCAGCGGCTGGAGCGGGTCGGCTACGTGCGCCGGGTCCCCGACCCCGGCGACGGGCGCGCCTACCGCGTCGAGCTGAGCGACGCCGGGCTGGAGGCGTTCGAGTGCATCCGCGCGGTCGGACGGCGGTGGGTGGCGGGCGCGCTCGCGGAGTGGTCGCCGGGCGAGCGCGAGCAGCTCGCCGGTCTCGTCCACCGGATGCTGGACGACTTCGAGGCGCACCGCGACCGGCTCGACGCGGCGGCGGCCCGCCGTACGGGCTGACCTGTGCGGGCGCCTCCGCCGCGCCGGACCGCACACCGGACGGTGAGATGTGTCATCTCAGCGTGCGGTCTCGATCCGCTTCCGCTATCGCCCCCGCCGTCCCTAGGGTTGCCTTCCGTGGACCTTCCCGCGGACCCTCGTCCGCGCAACCCCCGCCCCGCTCTCCCGCCCCGCCGGGCAGGACGCCGATGCACCTAGCCGTCACCGCCGGGCATTCCGGGCACGGCAAGTCGGCGCTCGTGCGCGCGCTCACCGGCCGTGGCACCGCCGGGCCCGGCCGCGGCTGGGCCGACCTGCCCTCGGGCGGCCGGATCGCGTTCGTCGACATCCCGGGTGGGGAACGGTCCGTCCCGGCCGTGATCGCCGCGGCCGCGACGGTGCCCGCCGTGCTGTTCGCCGTCGCCGCCGACGAGGGCTGGACGGAGCAGTCGGCCGAGCACCTGGCCGCGCTCGACGCCCTCGGCGTCCGGCACGGCGTGCTCGCCGTCACCCGCGCCGACCTGACCGACCCGAAACTCGTGCTGCGGCAGGCCCGCGAGCGCCTCACCGGGACCGCGCTCGGCGGCGTCGAGGCCGTCGCGGTCAGCGCCGCCACCGGCGCCGGGATGGGCGAGCTGGCCGCCGCCCTCGACCGGCTCGCCGCCCGCCTGCCCGTCCCCGACCCGGACGCGCCGGTGCGGCTGTGGGCCGACCACGCCGACAGCGACGGCGGCCTGACCGTCGTCACCGGCACGCTCGGCGGCGGGACGGTCCGCGCCGGGGACGAGCTGCTCCTGCTGCCCTCCGGCGGCCGCGCCCGCGTCGAGGCGGTCGAGAGCGGCGCCGAGCCCCACGCCGGGCCCGGCGCCGAGGCGCGCGGGTTCGCCCGCGTCACGCTGTCCCTGCGCGGCGGGGCCCCGGGCCCGGGCGTGACCGCCGCCGTCACCCCGGGCCGCTGGACGCTCACCGCCTGCGTGGACGTCCGCACCCGCTTCGGCGAGGCGTCCGGGCGGCTCGCGCGGCAGATGATCCTGCACCTCGGGTCGGCGGCCGTCCCGGTGCGGCTGCGGCCGCTCGGCCCCGATACCGCCCGCCTCACGCTGAACGCGCGCCTCGCGCTGCACGTCGGCGACACCGGCCTGCTGCGCGACCCCGCCCGCCGCGCCGTCGCGGGGGTGAGCGTGCTGGACGTCCGGCCGCCGCCGCTCGTCCGGCGCGGGGACGCGGCGGCGCGGGCGCGGGAGCTGGCGTCCTGGCCGGACCGTCCGGGCGGCGCCGTGATCCTCGCCCGGCACGGCGTGCTCCGCCGGTCCGAGCTGGAGCCGATGGGCTGCGCGCCGCCGCCGGACGCCGTCGTCCCGCACGACGGCTGGCTCGCCGACCCCGCCCACTGGGAGGCGCTTCGGGCGCGCCTCGCCGAGGAGGCGGCCCGGCACGCCGCCGAGCGGCCGCGGGCGCCGGGCGTGCCGCTGGAGACCGTCCGGCTGCGGCTCGGGCTGCCGTCCCGGCGGCTCGCCGCCGCGCTGGTCCGGCCGCCGCTGCGGCTGGAGAACGGCCGCGTCCACGGCCCACTGGGCACCCCGCCGCCCGTCGCCCCACCCCGCGGCGCCCTCTCAGCGGGCACGTCGTCACCGGGCATGCCGGGGCCGGGTGCGCCGTCGCCGGGGGCGTTGCCGCCGGGTGTCGCCGCGGCCGTGGAGCGGCTGCGCGCCGAGCTGTCGCGGGCGCCGTTCGACGCGCCCGCCGCCGAACGGCTCGCCGAGCTCGGGCTGACCGGCGGCGCGCTCGCGGCGGCCGAGCGCGCGGGCGCCGTGCTCCGCCTCGGGGACGGCGTCGTGCTGCTGCCGGGCGCCGACCGGGAGGCGCTGCGGATCCTGTCCGCGCTGCCCCAGCCGTTCACGCCCGGGCAGGCCGGGGACGCGTTGGAGACGAGCCGCCGCGTCGCGGTCGCGCTGCTGCGCCACCTCGACCACCTGGGGCTCACCGAGCGCCGCCCCTCCTGACCGCCGCCCCACCGGGACGCATTTTTCGAATGCCGAGGGTATTCAGCGGAAAAAACCCTTTGAAACGCACCGCTGTTTTCTGGCGTCATATACCTCGGTTCGGTTACCCGGAAGAAGGAGAAGGCATGCCGTACCAGACTCTGAAGGGCGGCCGCGTTCCGATCCGGATGTGGACCGACCCCGCCACCGTCGAGGATCTCGCCCTCGACCAGCTCCGCAACGTCTCCGCGCTGCCGTGGGTGGAAGGGCTCGCGGTGATGCCCGACGTCCACTACGGAAAGGGCGCGACGGTCGGTTCCGTCATCGCCATGCGCGACGCGGTGTCCCCGGCTGCGGTCGGCGTCGACATCGGCTGCGGAATGACCGCCGCGAAGTCCTCGCTCACCGTCGAGGACATGCCGGACGACCTCGCGGGCCTGCGCCACCGCCTGGAGAGGGCGATCCCGGTCGGGCGCGGCTCCCA
Source organism: Actinomadura terrae (assembly GCF_022751215.1). GTDB lineage: Bacteria > Actinomycetota > Actinomycetes > Streptosporangiales > Streptosporangiaceae > Spirillospora > Spirillospora terrae. Next base: position 11,613 of record NZ_JAICDG010000007.1, read on the forward strand.
CAAGCAGGCGGTGGACCCGTCCGGGCTGCCGAACCTGAAGGAGCGCGGCTGGTACGACTTCTGGAAGGCGTTCGAGGACCTGCACCCGGCGGTCCGCGCGCGCCTCGGCCGCGCCCGCCAGCAGATGGGCACGCTCGGCGGCGGCAACCACTTCCTGGAGCTGTGCGCGGACGACGACGGCGCGATCTGGCTCGTCCTGCACTCGGGGTCCCGCAACATCGGCAACGAGCTGGCCGAGCACCACATCGAGGCCGCCCGCAAGCTGCCGCACAACCAGGACCTGCCGGACGACGACCTCGCGGTGTTCCTCACCGGCACCGCGAAGATGGACGCCTACCGGCACGACCTGTTCTGGGCGCAGGAGTACGCGCGCCGCAACCGCGCGGTCATGATGGCGCTCGCGCAGGGCGTCGTGACCCGCCGGTTCGGCGAGCAGCGCTGCAAGTGGGACGAGGTCATCTCCTGCCACCACAACTACGTGGCGGAGGAGACCTACGACGGCGCCGAGCTGCTCGTCACCCGCAAGGGCGCGATCCGCGCGGGCGCGGGGGATCTCGGCATCATCCCCGGCTCGATGGCGACCGGCACCTACATCGTGCGCGGCCTCGGCAACGAGACCGCCTACAACTCGGCGTCGCACGGCGCGGGCCGCAGGATGAGCCGCAACAAGGCCCGCAAGAACTTCACCGTGGAGGACCTGATCGAGCAGACGAAGGGGGTCGAGTGCCGCAAGGACGGCGGCGTCATCGACGAGATCCCGGGCGCCTACAAGGACCTGGAGACGGTGATGGAGTCCCAGTCCGACCTCGTCGAGGTCGTCGCGCACCTGCGCCAGCTGATCTGCGTGAAGGGCTGAGGCCGCTCCGGCTGAGCCGTTTCGAAAGGCGCGCTAGGCGGGCGGGGGGCGTAGGACGTAGCCGACGCCGCGGACGGTGTGGATGAGCTTCGGCTCGCCCGCGTCGACCTTGCGGCGCAGGTAGCCGATGTAGGACTCGACGATGCTCGCGTCGCCGCCGAAGTCGTACTCCCACACCCGTCCGAGGATCTGCGGCTTGGACAGCACCCGCCCCGCGTTCTCCATCAGGTAGCGGAGCAGCCGGAACTCGGTGGGTGACAGCCGCACCGGCTCCCCGCCCCGCAGTACCTGGTGGGACGCCGGGTCCAGGCTCAGATCGGCGACGGCGAGCAGCCCGCCGGGGCCGCGGCTGCGGCGCAGCACGGCGCGGATCCGGGCGATCAGCTCCTCCAGGTCGAACGGCTTGGTGACGTAGTCGTCGCCCCCGGCGGTCAGGCCCCTGACCTTGTCGGACGGGGCGTCCCGCGCGGTGAGGAACAGCACCGGCAGCGGGCCGCCCCGCTCGCGCAGCCGCGCGATGACCGCGAAGCCGTCGAGGTCGGGGAGCATCACGTCCAGCAGGACGAGGTCGGGCCGCTCGCGCGCCGCCGCGGCCACCGCCTCCTCGCCGGTGGCCGCGGCGGTGACGGCGAACCCCGCGAACCGCAGGCTCGCCGCCAGCAGCTCGCGGATGGTCGGCTCGTCGTCCACCACGAGCAGGCGCGCGCTCTCCTCCATGATCCCGAGACTAGGACGTGCGCCGTCCCGCCGGGACCGGCGCCGGGTCGGCGGCGGGCGGCGCGGCGCCGTGCCCCGGCCACCAGGCGCGGTGCCCGATGAGCGCGGTCAGCCCCGGCGTCACGAACAGCGCCATGACGAACGCGGCGACCGCGATCCCGAACGAGATCGCGAAGCCGACCTCGACGAGGACCTGGTTGCCCGCGAGCATCAGCGCGGCGAACGACCCGGCGAGGATCAGCCCGGCGGCGCCGATCGTGGGCCCGGTGTGCCGGATCGCGGCGGCCAGCGCGGGCCGGGGCGCGGCGCCCTCCCGGGCCTCCTCCCGCAGCCGCGCCATGATCAGGATGTTGTAGTCGGTGCCGAGCGCGACGACGAACATGTACATGATCAGGGGCAGGTGGAACAGCAGCCCCGGCTTGCCGCCCGCCTGCTGGAACAGCAGCGCCGTCGCGCCGAGCGTCGCGCCGAAGCCGAGCCCGACGGAGGCGAGCAGGTACCAGGGCGCGACGAGGCTGCGCAGCAGCAGCGCCAGCACCAGGAAGATCAGCGCGGCGGCGGCCGGGAACACGACCGAGTAGTCCCGGTTCATCGCCGCGCGGATGTCGACGTACACCGCCGTGCTGCCGCCGACCAGCGCGTCCGTCCCCGCGGGGGCGGCCTGCCGGACGGTGCGGCGCAGCGGCCCCCGGACGGTGTCCAGCGCGCGGGCCGACTCGGGCGCCGAGGCCAGCACGACCGAGAACCCGGCCGTCCGGCCGTCCGGGCCGACCTGCGGCGGCGCGACCTCGCCGACGCCCTCCACGGCCTTCAGCCTCTCGCCGAACCGCCCCAGCTCCGCCCGGTCGAGCTTGCGGCCCGTGAGGTAGACGTGGGTCGGGTCCGTCGAACCGGCGGGCAGGCCCCGCTGGAGGTCCTCCAGCGCGACCCGCGACTCCGCCGAGGACGGCAGCGCCCCGGCCGCGAGGTCGAAGTCGGGCCTGAACCCGAACGACCCCACCGCGAGGACGGCGAGGACGCCCCCGGCGACGGCCGCGTACAGCGCGGGACGGCGGGCCAGCGACGCGCCGACGCGCGCGAACCTCGCCGCCTCCGGCTCCCGCCGCCATGCCTTGGACGGCCAGAACACCCTGGTCCCGAGCAGGGAGACGACGGCCGGGACGAGCGTCAGGCCGCCGAGCAGCGTCACGGTCACGGCGATCGCCAGCGACGGCCCCCACGAGCGGAACAGCGACAGCGTCGACAGCGTCATCGCCAGGAAAGCGATGATCACCACTCCGGCGGCCGAGGTGATCGCCTCGCCGACCCGCGCGAGCGCGCCGACCATCGCGGTCTTCGGGTCGTCGCCCGCGCGCAGCCGTTCCCGGTAGCGGAACATCAGGAACAGGATGTAGTCGGTGCCGACGCCGAACAGCACGACGATGAGCAGCTGCGAGGCCGAGGAGTCCGCCCGGAGCCCGAGCGCCCGCACGGTCGCGGCGATCAGCCCGTTCGCGACCTGCGACAGCACGGCCAGCACGACGATCGGCAGCAGCGCGGTCACCGGGCTCCGGAAGATCACCAGCAGCAGCACCAGGATCAGCACCAGCGTGGCGATCATGACGAGGAGGTCGGCGTCGCCGCTGGACTCCCGGTCGTCCAGCGCGGCGGACGCGGCGCCGGTCGTGCGGGCCCGCAGTCCCGTGCCCGCCGTGAGCCGTCTCAGCTCGCCGCGCAGCGCCTGCGCCGCGTCCGCCGCCTCGGGGGTGTCGGTGCCGACGCCCGGCGGCATCCGGACGGCGATCGTCTGCACGAGCCGGTTCGGCGCCGGCGGCCCCGGCACGAGCTCGGCGACGTTCTTCAGGTGCGCGTCCTTGAGGTGCGCGTCTTGCACCGACTTCGCGACCCCGGCGACCCGCGCGGAGTCGGCGGCCGACAGCGGGCGCCCGTCGGCGCGGCTGACGACCACGACCGCCGCAGGCGCGAACGTGTCGGGGAACGCCGCGTCCCGCACCTTCCCCGCCCTGACCGACTCGTAGTGGCCGGGCAGGAAGTCGCTCTCGTCGTTGCTGGTCGGCAGGCCGGGGGACAGGGCGATCACCGCGACCGCCGCCACGACCCACACCGCGATCACGCGCCAGGGATGCCCGACCACCATCCGGCCGAGCGCGGCGAACACGCGCGGGTCCGCCGATGCCGTCTCGGTGCCCTCTCGGGGTCTCTTGGTGAATTTCACGCGGCCAGGCTGGCGCGGGCTCCCGCCAGGTCCCTGGGAGCGCCGGGGGCGGCGGCTGGGAGCCGGGCGCCCCCGCGCGGACGCGGTACGTGATCATCGCCGATCAGCGGGGGGAAGGGCGGGGGGACTCCCAGGCGGCTCCCAGGAGACTCACCGGATCCGCTCAGCCGCCCAGCACGCGGTCGATGAACGCGGTGACGTCGGCGAGGACCTCGTCGCGGTTGGTCTCGTTGAACACCTCGTGGCGGGCGCCCGGGTAGTGGCGCTCGATGAGGCCGGGGCCGCGGACGGCCTCCACGCCGATCCGGCTGTCCTCCGGGCGGACGAGCCGGTCCGCCGCCCCGTGCACGTACAGGACGGGCAGCGCGCCCAGCGAACCGTGCTCGTTGACCCGCCGCAGCGCCGCGTCCAGAGCCCGGACGGTGGCCTTCCGGAACGGGCCGTGCCACACCAGCGGGTCCTCGGCGTAGGCCCGGCCGACCGCCGGGTCCCGGGAGAGCGTGGAGACGTCGATCGGATCGGTGGGCATCTCCTCCAGCGGCAGCAGCTCGTCCACCACGTGCCAGCGGCCGAGCACCGGGCCCGACAGGGCCAGCGCGGCCAGCCCCGTCCCGTGCAGCTGCGCGTACCGGGCGGCGACCAGGCCGCCCATGGAGTGGCCGATCACCACGACCGGCAGCCCGGGATGGTCGCCGCGCGCCGCCTCCACCACCGTGTGGACGTCGGCGACGACGTCCTCGTAGTCCTCGACCAGGACCCGCTCGCCCGCCGACAGCCCGTGCCCCATGTGGTCGGGCCCGCACACCGCGGCGCCGTGCCGCACCAGGGCGTCGGCGACGTGCCCGTAGCGCCCGAGGTGCTCGCCGTAGCCGTGCACCAGCACGGCGACGTAGCGGGGCTTCGGGGCCGCCCAGATCCGCGCGGTGACGGCCCCCCGCGTCCCCGCGAACTCCCATGTGGTCGGCGTGACCATCGGTGACCTCCCGTGCTCGTTTCGTACCGGTTCGAAACCGTCTCCCGTGATGGCGCGGATCGTCAACCACCGGAATAGGCTTGAACGACCGACCACAATCGCCGGCGGCCCGCTGCCCGGGCCGTCCGGCGGCAGGAAAGGGGCGCCCGTGCTGGTCGACACCTTCGGCCGAACCGCGACGGACCTGCGGGTCTCCCTCACCGACCGGTGCAACCTGCGGTGCTCGTACTGCATGCCCCCCGAGGGGCTGGACTGGCTGCCCAAGCCGGAGCTGCTCACCGACGAGGAGGTGCTGCGGCTCGTTCGGCTCGGCGTCACCGAGCTCGGCATCACCGAGGTCCGCTACACCGGCGGGGAGCCGCTGCTGCGGCGCGGCCTCCCCGAGATCGTGCGGCGGACGGCAGCGCTCGCGCCGCGTCCGCAGGTGTCGCTGACCACCAACGGGATCGGCCTCGACCGGCTGGCGGCGCCGCTCGCCGACGCCGGGCTCGACCGGGTGAACGTCTCGCTCGACACCCTCGATCCCGCGACCTTCAAGCGGCTCGCGCACCGCGACCGGCTCGGCGACGTCCTCGCCGGGCTCGCGGCGGCGCGCGCGGCCGGGCTGGCCCCGGTGAAGATCAACGCGGTGCTGATGCGCGGGATCAACGACCACGAGGCCGTCCCGCTGCTGCGGTTCTGCCTTGAGCACGGCTACCGGCTCCGCTTCATCGAGCAGATGCCGCTGGACGCCCAGCACGGCTGGACCCGCGAGAACATGGTCACCGCCGAGGAGATCCTCGACCGGCTCTCCGCCGCGTTCGACCTCGTCCCCGGCGACGCGGACGAGCGCGGCAGCGCCCCCGCCGAGTCGTTCCTCGTCGACGGCGGGCCCGCCGAGGTCGGCGTGATCGGCTCGGTGACCCGCCCGTTCTGCGGCGCCTGCGACCGCGTCCGGCTCACCGCCGACGGGCAGGTCCGCAACTGCCTGTTCGCCACCGAGGAGTCCAACCTGCGCGATGCCCTGCGCGGCGGCGCCACCGACGCCGACCTCGTGGCGCGCTGGCGCGCGGCCGTGCGGGCCAAGCGCGCCGGGCACGGCATCGACGACCCGACCTTCCTCCAGCCCTCGCGTCCGATGTCGGCGATCGGCGGCTGAGCGGTGGGCTCGGGGCCTGTGAGCACTGGACCGGCGAGCGAGGCGTTCGACGCCGTGCTGCTGGCCGGGGGCCGGGCGCGGCGGTTCGGCGGCGCCGACAAACCGGGCGCGACCGTCGGCGGGCGGGCGCTCGTCGAGTGGGTGGCCGCCGCCGCGTCGGGCGCGTCCCGGCTGGTCGTGGTGGGGCCGCCGCGCGGCGTGCTGCCCGACGCCGTCCTCGTCCGGGAGGACCCGCCGGGCGCGGGGCCGGTCCCCGCGCTCCGCGCCGGGCTCGCCGAGGTCCGCGCTCCGTGGTTCGCGCTGCTGGCCGCCGACCTGCCGTTCCTGCGCCCCGCGCACCTCGCCGCGCTGCTGGACGCGGCGCGCGGCCGTCCCGGCGCCGTCCTCGTCGACGAGGACGGCCGAGAGCAGTGGCTCGCGGGCTGCTGGCGGGCCGACGCCCTCCGCGACGCCCTCGCCGGCTACCCGGGCGCGTCCCTACGCGGGCTCCTCGGACCGCTGGAACCGGCCGCGGTCGCGCTGCCCGCCGGGGCCCGCCCCCCGTGGTACGACTGCGACACCCCGGAGGAACTCGCCCGCGCCGAGCGCCTCGCGCGCGAACCGCGTTGACCGTGCGAGAGTGGGCACCGCGTAGGACGACACCGCGTAGGACGGAAGGGGGCCGCATGTCGGTACTGGAGGACTGGCTGGAGGCGGCCTGCGGGGAGCTCGGCCTGGACCGCGGCGACATCGACCGCGACCTGGTGCTCGACCTGGCCCGCGACGTCGCCCACGGGGTCGCCCGCCCGGGCGCGCCGCTCACGGCGTACCTGCTGGGCCTCGCGGTCGGCCGCGGCGCCCCCGCCCGCGACGCCGCCGCCCGCCTCACCGAACTCGCCGAAGGCTGGCAGCCGGACCAGGCCGCCCCGTCCGAGTCGGCGAACGCCGCCCCAGCAGCCGCCCTCGACGAGGCCTAGGAGATTCCTCCAGCGACCCCGGCCGTCACGCGGGCGCGTAGCTGAGCGGTGGGGGCCGACGCCGGAGGCGAGGCCCCCACCGCGAAGATCGCGAAGCGATCCGCGCCCGCAAAGGCACGGTCACGTCCCGAGCCGCCAGGCGAGGGACGTGGGCCGGGGCTTCATGAACACCGCGTGTTCCGGTCGGCGACGGGGACGACGTCGCGGAGGAAGTCGCGGCGGTTCAGGAACGCCGACAGGCTCTCGCGGTGCTCGTCGCAGGCCAGCCAGATCTTCCGCCGGTCCGGCGTGTGGATCTTCGGGTTGTTCCAGCGCAGCGCCCAGACGGCGTCGGCGCGGCAGCCCTTGGCGGAGCACTGGAGTTCGTCGGGGCCGGTCTCCGGCGCGGAATCGGTCATACCGCAACTCTGGCATGGCCGTCCGGTGCGTTTGACGGCGCGATCTTCGGAAAGGACGGGCTCGTGCGCACCGGGACCCCGGCCGCCGCCGGGAACGGCTCCGGCGCGCGGCGCCGCTGGCAGGCGCTGTCGGTGTGCCTGGTCGCGGCGTTCATGACCCTGCTGGACGTCAGCATCGTCAACGTGGCGCTGCCCTCGATCCGGGAGGGCCTGGACGCCTCCGAGGCCGGCCTCCAGTGGATTCTCTCGGGCTACGCGCTGACGTTCGGGCTGGTCCTCGTCCCCGCCGGGCGGCTCGGCGACGCGCGCAGCAGGCGCGCGGTGTTCATGTCGGGGCTCGCCCTGTTCACCGCGGCGAGCGCGCTCGCCGGGATCGCGCCGGGGATCGGCTGGCTGGTCGGCGCGCGGCTGCTCCAGGGCGTCGCGGGCGGCATCTTGAACCCGCAGGTCGCCGGGCTCATCCAGCAGTTGTTCCAGGGCGCCGAGCGCGGCAAGGCGTTCGGCGCGCTCGGCTCGGTCATCGGGATCGCGACCGCGACCGGCCCGCTGCTCGGCGGCACGCTGATCGCGCTGGCCGGGGCGGACGAGGGCTGGCGCTGGGTGTTCTACGTCAACGTCCCGGTCGGCCTGGTCGCGCTGCCGCTGGCGTGGCGGCTGCTGCCCGAGCCGATCTACGGGGAGCGGCAGGGGCTCGACCCGCCGGGCGTGCTGCTGCTGGGCGCGGGCGTGCTGTGCGTGCTGCTGCCGTTCGTCCAGAACCAGGAGTGGCACGGCTCCGGCAAGTGGCTGCTGCTGCCCGCCGCGGCCGCGCTCCTCGCCGCGTTCGTGGCGTGGGAGCGGCGGACGCGGACGCCGATGGTCGATCTCGGCATGTTCCGGCGCCGCTCGTACGCGCTCGGCGCGGCGATCGCGCTGCTGTACTTCGCCGGGTTCACCGCCGTGTTCTTCATCTTCACCCTCTACCTCCAGAACGGCCTGGACTACAGCGCGTTGGAGGCGGGCCTGGCGATCACGCCGTTCGCGGTGGGGTCGGGCATCGCGGCCTCGGTCGGCGGACGGGTCGTCCACCGGTACGGGCGCCCGCTCGTCGCCGCCGGGCTCGGCCTGGTCGCGCTCGGGCTGGTGACCGCGTGGATCGCGGTCGAGCTGGAGCCCGGACGCGGCGTCGCGCTCGCGACCGCGGTGCCGCTGCTGGTCGCGGGCACCGGGAGCGGGCTGGTGATCGCGCCCAACCAGACGATCACGCTGTCGGAGATCCCCTACACCGAGGGCGGCAGCGCCGCCGGGGTCCTCCAGACCGGCCAGCGCGTCGGCACCGCGACTGGGATCGCCGCCGTCGGGTCGGTGTTCTTCGCGTCGGTGTCCGGGTCGCACGGCGACTGGGCCGCCGCGTTCCGGCAGGGCCTCATCGTCATCCTCGCGTTCGTGCTGGCGGCGCTGGCCGCCGCCGTCGCCGACCTCCTGATCTCCCGCCGCCAGGGCCGTCCGGCGGGCGGGGACGAGACGGCCGGCGCCGTCAGCGGCGGGCCCGCCGGCGAAGGGCGCGGAGGCTGAGCGCGAGCGCCCCCGCGGTCCCGGCGGCGACCCCGGCGAGGACGCGGTTCTGCCGCCTGATGCGGGCCGGGATCTCCGCGTACGGGATCGTGGAGAACGACACCAGCTCGTACCGGGAGACGTAGCGGCCCGCGAGGCGCCGCTCCAGCGCGTGGGTCGCCGCCTGCTTGGCCCGGTACACCGGCGAGGACACCCGGTCGCGCATCTCGACGAAGTTGTCCAGCGCCATCTCGGCGATCGCGTCGGTGTTGGCCTTGCGGCGCTCCTGGTAGAGCGACAGTGCGCGCGGCCAGTGCCCGGCGGTCTCGGTCAGGCACCGGTCGATCTCGACGCAGTCCTCGAACGCGCAGTTGGCGCCCTGCCCGAAGAACGGGACGATCGCGTGCGCCGCGTCCCCCAGCAGGGCGACGATCGCGCCGTCGCCGTAGCGCACCCACGGCCAGCACCGGACGGTGACGAGCGACCCGACGGGGTTGCGCTCGTAGTCCTCGGCGAGGCCGGGCATCAGCTTCGCCACGTCCGGGTAGTGCTCGGCGAAGTACGCGGTCACCCGGTCGGGGGTGTCGAGGACGTCGAAGTCCGGCTTCGGCCAGAACAGCGTGCAGGTGAAGGACCGGTCGAGGTTGGGCAGCGCGATCATCATGGACGTGCCGCGCGGCCAGATGTGCAGCGCGTCCGGGTCCAGCGCGAACTCCCCGTCGCGCGGCGGGACCGTCAGCTCCTTGTAGCCGTGCTCCAGGAAGTCGGCGTCGCCGTCCGGCCGCAGCGACGCGCGGACGGCGCTGTAGGCCCCGTCCCCGGCGAGGACGACGTCGGCGGGGACGGTGCTCGACCGGCCCGCCGGGTCCTCCAGGAGCAGCGCGCCCGCCTTGGTGTCCACCCCCGTGACGCGCTGGGAGAAGACGAGCCGGACGCCGGGCGTCGCCTCGGCGGTCTCCAGCAGCGACCGGTTCAGCTCGGCGCGGCTGATCGAGTTGATCGCGCGCTCGCGGCCGGCGCTGTAGGGCTGGAAGTTCGGGTCGCCGCCGCGCGGGTGCACCATGCGGCCGTGCATGGGCAGCGCCTGCTTCAGCGCGTGGTCGCGCAGCCCGACCTGCTCCAGCGCCGCCAGGCCGCGCGCCGAGATCGCCAGGTTGATCGAGCGGCCCTGCTCGGCGCCCGCGACGCGCGGGTCGGGGCGCCGCTCGTACACGGTCGTCTCGATGCCGCGCCGGCCGAGCAGCACGGCGAGCAGGCAGCCCGCGAGTCCCGCGCCGACGATCGCGACGTGCCCGCCGCCCCCGGCTCCCTGCTCGTGCGCCGCGCCGTCACGCGCCATGGACGGGGACCTCCTCGGTCTGCGAGCGGACCTCCCACAGGTCGGGGAAGGCGGGCGCGAACAGGGTGGAGCGCAGGTAGTCGGCGCCCGCCGAGCCGCCGGTGCCGATCTTGGCGCCGATCGTCCGCTCGACCATCTTCAGGTGCCGGTACCGCCACTCCTGGATGCCCTCGTCCACGTCGACGAGCGCCTCGCACACCTCGGCTGCGGGGCCGCTCTCGTCGGCGTAGACCGCGAGCAGGACCTTCTGGACGTCCTCGTTCGGCTCCCACGTGCGCGAGACCTCGCGGTCGAGGGCCTCGGGCGGGACGGGATGGCCGCGGCCGGCCAGGTAGCGCAGCAGCGAGTCGAACAGCGAGGGGCGGGCGACGGCGGCCTGGAGGCGCTCGTCGTCGCGCAGGTCGGAGGCGGGGAACGCGCGGCGCCCGAGGACGGCCTCCAGCTCGCGGAACTGCTCGCTCTGGAAGCCGCTGGAGGTCCCGAGCGCGTCGCGGAAGGACGCGAACTGGCGGGGCGTCATCGTCTCCAGCACGTCCAGCTGCCCGACGACGGTCTTGAGGATCTTGGCGATCCGGCGGGCGGTGTGCAGCGACCCGGCGCTGTTGCCCTCCTCCAGCCTGCGCTGGAGGAGCGCCGCCTCGTGCAGGATCTGCTTGAACCACAGCTCGTAGACCTGATGGATGATCACGAACAGCAGCTCGTCGTGCGCGCCGGTCTTCGGCTCCTGGCATGACAGCAGCCGGTCGAGCCGCAGGTAGCCGCCGTACGTCGTCGTCGGCGAATCCGCCATTGCCGCCTCCTCGCGCCTTCCCGGTGTGATTCGCAGCATATTTGATCTATCCGGGCATCCGGCCCGAGGGCGCGAACGGGAGTCACATATCCGACATCTCGGTCGTTGGGACCGCGCGACCGCTCGGCTCCTCGACCGCCCGGCTACTCGACGGCCCGGCTACTCGACGTCGCCCGCGTCGGCGCGGACGGCGCGGAGCGCGGCGGTGATCTCGACGGCCTGGGCGGCGGGCAGCCCGGCGATGCCGAAGCCGGACTCGTTGAGCGCGGCCGTGGCCTCCTCCGCCAGCTCGCGTCCGGCGCCGGTGATGGTGGCGAGGACGACGCGGCGGTCGGCGGGGGAGGGGCCGCGGCTGACGAGCCCGCGCTGCTCCAGCCGTCCGATCACGTTGGTCACGGAGGCGGGGTGGACCATGAGGCGGTTGCCCATCTTGCCCATGGGGAGGGTGCCGGTGCGCGTGAACGCGAGCAGGCGCAGGGCCTCGTAGGCCGCGAACGTGAGGCCGTAGGGCTTGAGGACGGCCTCCACGCGGCTCAGCAGGAGCTGCTGGGCGCGCATCACCGAGGTCACGGCGGCCATGTGGTCCGCGTGCTCGGGCCAGCGGGCGCTCCACTGGCGGTGGGCCTCGGCGATGGGATCGGGGGTGGGCATCGCACGAGCGTATGTGTCCTTGACCTGATCTCGCACGGAAACTATTTTAACTTCCAAATATTGGATGTCCAAGGGTTGGGGTGGAGACGGTGACGGGGCAGCTCCACGTACCGGAGCATCCGGTGCGGTTCGTGACGGCGGCGGCGTTGTTCGACGGGCACGACGCCGCGATCAACATCATGCGGCGCATCCTGCAATCGCAGGGCGCCGAGGTGGTGCACCTCGGGCACGACCGCTCGGTGCGCGAGGTGGTCGACGCCGTCCTGGAGGAGGACGCGCAGGGCGTCGCGATCAGCTCCTACCAGGGCGGGCACGTCGAGTACTTCGAGTTCCTCGCGCAGAGCCTCAAGGAGGCGGGCGCCGGGCACGTACGCGTGTTCGGCGGGGGCGGCGGCGTGATCGTGCACGAGGAGATCGCGCGGCTGTCGGCCGCCGGGGTGCGGATCTTCTCGCCCGAGGACGGCCAGCGCCTCGGCCTGCCCGGGATGATCAACGAGCTGGTCCGCGACTGCGACGTCGACCTGGCCGCCGAGCCCGCCCCCGCGGACGGCGTCGTCGCCGGCGACCGCCGCGCCCTCGCCCGCGCGATCACCTGCCTCCAGGCCGGGAGTCTCCCGGACGCCGACCGGGCGCTGCTCGCCGAGGCCGCCGCGAAGCGGCACGTGCCCGTGCTCGGCATCACCGGGACGGGCGGCTCCGGCAAGTCCTCGCTCACCGACGAGCTGGTGCGGCGGCTGCGCGTCGACCAGCAGGACAAGGCCCGCGTCGCGGTGCTCGCCGTCGACCCGACCCGGCGGCGCGGCGGCGGCGCGCTGCTCGGCGACCGCATCCGCATGAACTCCCTCGACGGCGACCACGTGTTCTTCCGCTCGCTCGCCACGCGCGGCGCGCGGGAGCTGCCGGGCGGCATCGAGGACATCGTCACCGCGTGCAAGGCCGCCGGCTACGACCTCGTGATCCTGGAGACCCCCGGCATCGGGCAGGGCGACGCCGCGATCGTCCCGCTGGTGGACGTGTCGCTGTACGTGATGACGCCGGAGTTCGGCGCCGCGTCCCAGCTGGAGAAGATCGACATGCTCGACTTCGCCGACGTGGTCGCGATCAACAAGTTCGAGCGGCGCGGGGCGGCCGACGCGCTGCGGGACGTGTCGCGCCAGCTCGTCCGGAACCGCGAGGCGTTCGGGCAGCGGCCCGACGACATGCCGGTGTTCGGCACGAGCGCCGCCACGTTCAACGACGACGGGGTCACCGCGCTCTACCAGCATCTGGGCGGGCTCCTCGGCGAGCACGGGCTGCACCTGGAGCCCGGCACGCTGCCGAAGGCGGAGACGAAGGTGTCCACCGGCGCCGCGACGATCATCCCGCCCGCGCGCGTCCGGTACCTGTCCGACATCGCCGAGACCGTGCGCGGCTACCACGAGCAGACGCGGCGGCAGGTCGAGGCCGTCCGGCGCGTCCAGCGGCTGGACGAGGTGCGCGCCGAGCTGACCGACGCCGCCGAGGTCGAGGCGCTGCTGGAGAAGGTCCGCCGGGACGTCGAGCCCGCCAACGCCGAGCTGATCGAGGGCTGGCCGGCCGTCGTGGAGGCGTACTCGGGCGAGGAGCAGGTCGTCCGGATCCGCGACCGGGAGCTGCGCACGCCGCTGACCCGCGAGTCCCTGTCGGGCAGCCGGATCCCGCGCGTCGCGCTGCCCCGCTACACCGACCACGGCGAGCTGCTGCGGTTCCTGCGCTCGGAGAACCTGCCCGGGAGGTTCCCGTTCACGGCGGGCGTGTTCCCGTTCAAGCGCGACAACGAGGACCCGGCGCGCATGTTCGCGGGCGAGGGCGACCCGTTCCGCACCAACCGGCGCTTCAAGCTGCTCTCGGAGGGGCAGCCCGCGACCCGGCTGTCCACCGCGTTCGACTCGGTCACGCTGTACGGGCGGGACCCGGGCGAGCGCCCCGACGTGTACGGCAAGGTCGGCACGTCCGGGGTGTCGATCGCGACGCTGGACGACATGAAGGCGCTCTACGACGGGTTCGACCTGTCCTCGCCGACCACGTCGGTGTCGATGACGATCAACGGGCCCGCGCCGACGATCCTCGCGTTCTTCCTCAACACCGCCATCGACCAGGGCATGGACGCGTTCCGCGAGGAGCACGGGCGCGAGCCGTCCGAGGAGGAGGCCGCGCAGGTCCGCGCGCGGGTCCTGTCGACCGTGCGGGGCACCGTCCAGGCCGACATCCTCAAGGAGGACCAGGGGCAGAACACCTGCATCTTCTCCACCGAGTTCTCGCTGCGGATGATGGGCGACATCCAGGAGTGGTTCATCGCCAACTCCGTCCGCAACTTCTACTCGGTGTCCATCTCCGGCTACCACATCGCCGAGGCGGGCGCGAACCCCATCAGCCAGCTCGCGTTCACGCTGGCCAACGGGTTCACCTACGTCGAGTCCTACCTGGCGCGCGGCATGGACGTGAACGACTTCGCGCCCAACCTGTCGTTCTTCTTCTCCAACGGCATGGACCCCGAGTACAACGTCCTCGGACGCGTCGCCCGCCGCATCTGGGCCGTCGCCATGCGCGACCGGTACGGCGCCAACGAGCGCAGCCAGAAGCTCAAGTACCACGTGCAGACGTCGGGGCGGTCCCTGCACGCGCAGGAGATGCACTTCAACGACATCCGCACGACGTTGCAGGCGCTCATCGCCATCTACGACAACTGCAACAGCCTGCACACCAACGCCTACGACGAGGCCGTCACCACCCCGACCGCCGAGTCCGTCCGCCGGGCCCTGGCGATCCAGCTCGTCATCAACCGGGAGTGGGGCCTCGCGATGAACGAGAACCCGCTCCAGGGGTCGTTCGTCATCGACGAGCTGACCGACCTCGTCGAGGAGGCGGTGCTCGCCGAGTTCGACCGCATCAGCGAGCGCGGCGGCGTGCTCGGCGCGATGGAGACCGGCTACCAGCGCGGCCGCATCCAGGACGAGTCGATGCTGTACGAGCAGCGCAAGCACGACGGCTCGCTGCCGATCGTCGGCGTCAACACCTTCCGGAGCCCCGACGCGGACGCGGGCACCCCGCAGACGATCGAGCTGGCGCGCGCCACCGACGAGGAGAAGCGCTCGCAGCTCGACCGGGTCCGCGCCTACCAGGCCGCGCACCGCGAGGAGGCCGAGTCGGCGCTGGCCGCGCTCAAGGACGCGGCGCGCTCGGGCGGGAACGTGTTCGCCGTCCTGGTCGACGCGGCGCGGGTGTGCAGCCTCCAGCAGATCACCGACGCGTTCTTCGAGGTGGGAGGCCAGTACCGCCGCAACGTGTGACGCCGCCCGGCCCGGAGGCGGGCGCCGGCTCCGGTGCGCGTCGGACCTGGGGGCGGTCTGGGTGCTTCAGAGCTGGGCGGCGGTGCCGGTGCGCCTCAGACCTGGAGGTCCTTGGCGATGATCGTCTTGAGGACCTCGCTGGTGCCGCCGTAGATCCGCGAGACGCGGGCGTCGGCGTACAGCCGCGCGATCGGGTACTCCAGGATGTAGCCGTAGCCGCCGTGGAGTTGCAGGCACTTGTCGACGACCCGTGCCTGCACCTCGGTGCAGAACAGCTTGGCGACGGCCGCGTCGGCGGGGGTCAGCTCCCCGGCGTCCAGCGCCTCGATCGCGCGGTCCACCAGCGACCGCGCCGCCTCCACCTCGGTCGCGCACTCGGCGAGGACGAACCGGGTGTTCTGGAACGAGGAGACGGGCTTGCCGAAGACGGTCCTGTCCCGCACGTACGCGCGGGCGAACTCCACCGCCGCGGCGGCGGACGCGTAGGACGTCGTGGCGATCCCGAGCCGCTCCTCGGCGAGGTTGTGGGTGAGGTACTCGAACCCGCGCCCCTCCTCGCCGAGCAGGTCCGCTGCGGGCACCCGGACGTCGGTGAACGACAGCTCGGCGGTGTCGGAGCTGCGCAGCCCGATCTTCTCCAGCTTGCGGCCGACCGCGTACCCCTCGCTGCGGGCGTCGACGGCGAGGATCGACAGGCCCGCGCGCCGGTCGTCCGGCGGGGCGGGGGAGGTGCGGGCGACCACGAGCACCCGGTCGGCCAGCACGCCGCCGGTGATGAAGGTCTTGGCGCCGTTCAGCACGTAGTGGTCGCCGTCCCGCCGCGCGGTGGTGCGCATCCCGGCGAGGTCAGAGCCGGTGCCGGGCTCGGTCATGGCGATGGCCGTCATCATCTCGCCGGACGCGAACGGCGGCAGCCAGCGCTCCTTCTGCTCCGGTGTCGCGTACCTGAGCAGGTAGGGCAGCACCAGGTTGACGTGGACGACGTAGCCGCCGAAGCTCACCCCCGCGCGGGCGCACTCCTCGGCGATCACGGCCTGGTACTTGAAGCTGGTCTCGCCCGCGCCGCCGTACTCCTCGGGTACCTGGATGCCGAGGATGCCGAGCTCGCCGAGCCGGTGGTAGAAGTCGCGGGGCGGGTGGCCCGCCTCCTCCCAGGAGGAGAACACCGGGGCGACCTCGGCGGCGACGAAGCCGCGGATCATCTTCCGGAACGTCTCGTGATCCTCGTTGAACAGGGTGCGGCGCACGCTGTGCCCCTTCCGGACGCCGACGGGCAACACTGGCGAACCGCCAAGCTAGCTCGAATCCCGTTCTAGTAGCAACCGCCCCAAGGGTGATGACGTGCACGGATATGGGGTGGCATGTCGTGGAACCTCATTCGGTGCCCGGTCCGACGATCTTCATGGGCCCGCCTCGGGCCGTCGCGGGCGACCACCCGGCCCGCACGCGGTCGCCACGGCCCCGATCCGGAAAAGTTCGACCGGGCGGTTTTCGGCTCGTGGCCGAACCCGGCCAGCATTGGGCCTGGTCAACACGACGAAAATGTGCTTACCGGTGGGGGTGATCGTCAAGGGAGATCCGCGAACCGGTCAAGGAGGGACCCCCGGACATGAAAAGCGGCGCCGGGTGGATACGGGGGCAATCCACCCGGCGCCGCATCATCGGTGTTCCGACGGGGGCCCGGAACACCGGCACGGGCGCTCCGACGGGGGACCAGAGCGCCGGTACAAATCGTACACCGAAACCCCCCGCGGTTAGTCAAGAGAATGTCACGACCCGATTTCCGGTCGCTGTCCGGAAATCGGCTTCTGTACGTGGTTCTCAGGGTCGTCCTGGGACTCCCGCGCGGGTTCCTCGAAGTGGGGGGAGGCGGTGGGCTCTCGGCCGCCGTTCGCGACGATCACGCTCACGTAGGGCAGGAACAGCGCTCCGGCCACGAGGATCCCGACCGCCCACAGCGGCGCCCCGGCCATCGCCGCGACGACCGCGCCGAGGAAGCAGCCGGTGCGGATGCCCATGGACACGAGGTAGCGGCGCTGCCGGTGCCCGATGTCCTCCGACATGGGGCGCGGCGCGTCGGTCACGGTGTAGACCTCGGGCCTACGGCGGGGGTTCACCTTCACATTTCCACGGTAAGCCCATGGAGTCCGATGGGCGACAGCAGGTGGCGCCCGACATTCCGCAGAGAACCGATGACATCTGGAGGAGCGCGATGACCGACCACACCTACCGGGTGACCGAGATCGTGGGGACCTCGCCGGAGTCCGTCGAGGCGGCGGTCCGCAACGGGATCAAGCGGGCCGCGCGAACGCTCCGGCACCTGGACTGGTTCGAGGTGACGCAGGTCAGGGGCCAGATCGAGAACGGGGAGGTCGCCCACTTCCAGGTCGGCCTGAAGGTCGGGTTCCGCCTGGAGGACGACTGATCCGCCCCTCCGAAACGCTGACAGGGCGCCTGACAGGCCCGCGCGCCGCCGGTGAGGTCCCGCCCCCGGAAGGCGGTGCCGGGCCGCCTGCGGGCGAATCAGAGGCGCCTCGGGGCGGCCCGCGGGGGCGGCGCGGGGCCGCCTGGAGACGAACTCCAGACGGCCCCGCCCCGCCCACGATCTCCGGAGCCGCGCCCCTTGATCTCCGGAGGTGCCTTCTTTGGGTCTCCGGAGCCGCTTCCGGGTTCCGGAGGCGCCCTCAGGACGCCTGGGAGACCGTCGACATGTTGAAGTCGCCGACCCGCATCGGCGGCATCGCGGCGCGGGTGAAGTAGTCCGACCACTCGCGGGGGAGCGTCGGCGTGGTGGCGCCGACCTCGGTGAGGCGCGACAGCAGGTCGACCGGGCTCTCGTTGAACCGGAAGTTGTTCACCGCCCCGACGACCTCGCCGCCCTCGACGAGGTACACGCCGTCGCGGGTGAGGCCGGTCAGCAGCAGCCGCTGCGGGTCGACCTCGCGGATGTACCACAGGCAGGTCAGCAGCAGCCCGCGCTCGGTGCGGGCGATCATCTCCTCCAGCGTGGCGCCGCCCTCCGGCCCCGCCATCGCGAGGTTGTCGATGGACGGGGTGAGCGGCAGCCCCGTCCGCCGCGCGGAGTGGCGGGTCTGGGCGAGGGAGGTGAGCGTGCCCTCCCGGATCCAGTCGGTGGCGGTCAGCGGGAGGCCGTTGTCGAACACCGACGACTCCCGGCTGGAGGCGTGCGCGACGACGAACGGCGCGCACTCCAGGCCCGGCGCCGCCGGGTCGCTGGACAGCGTCACCGGCAGGCTCGCGAGCCGCTCGCCGACGCGGGTGCCGCCGCCGGGGGCGCTGAAGACCGTCCGGCCGTCCTCGGCGTCGTGGGCGCCCGCCGACCAGTACAGGTAGACCATCAGGTCGGCGACGGCGCTCGGCGGCAGGAGCGTCTCGTACCGCCCGGCGGGCAGGTCGACGCGCCGCTCGCCCCAGCCGAGCCGCCGCGCGAGCCCCTCGGCCATGCCCGGGACGTCCACGTCGGTGAAGTCGCGCGTGGGGACCCCCGCCCAGGCCGAGCCGCCCGCGCCCTTGGCGTTCAGCTCCAGCAGCCCGGTCGGCTGGTCGTGGCGCAGCCGGAGCCCGGCCGAGCTGCCCACGAACGTCGAGGTCAGCACGTGGTTGGCGAACCCGTACAGTCGCCGGTCGCCCTCCTGCGCCCGCGCGAACGCCTCGCCTAGAGCGGGCGCGACGCCCTCGAACACGCCGATGCCGGTCTCGGCGGGCTCCTCGTCCCAGTTCGCGCTCGCGCCGTCGGTGACGAGCGGCGCCGCGTCCTCGGCGGGCTCGTTGCCCTCGGCGTCGGCCTCGGCGGCGCGCACCAGGTCCTCGATGTCGTCCGGGCCGACGGCGGCGCGGGAGACCACGCCCGCCGCGACGCCGGCGCCGGTGCCGCGCAGCGCGATCACCGTGAGGCGGCTGGAGCGGGTGACGCCGTTGGTGGTGAGGGTGTTGCCCGCCCACCGCAGGTTCGCGGTGCCGGACTCGTCGGCGATCACGACGCAGTCGTCGGCGCGCGAGAGCGCCAGCGCCCGTTCGACGGCCTCCTGCGGCCTCATCGTGCTCACTGCCCGGCCTCCTTCAGCGCGTTGAGGATGTTGACGCCGCGGAACAGCGCGGCCGGGCAGCCGTGGCTGACCGGCGCGACCTGCCCCGGCTGGCCCTTGCCGCAGTTGAACGCGCCGCCGAGCACGTAGGTCTGCGGCCCGCCGACCGCCTCCATCGAGTTCCAGAAGTCGGTGGTGGTGGCCTGGTAGGCGACGTCGCGGAGCTGCCCCGCGAGGCGCCCGTTCTCGATCCGGTAGAAGCGCTGCCCGGTGAACTGGAAGTTGTACCGTTGCATGTCGATCGACCAGCTCTTGTCGCCGACGATGTAGACGCCGCGCTCGACGCCGGAGATCAGCTCGTCGGTGGACGGGCCGCCCTCGGCGGGCCGCAGCGACACGTTCGCCATCCGCTGGATCGGCATGCTGGACGCCGAGTCGGCGAACGCGCACCCGTTGGAGCGGTCGGCGCCGCCGGTCAGCCGGGCGATGCGCCGGTCGGTCTGGTAGCCGGTGAACAGCCCGCCCGACACGATGTCGAACGCCTGCGTCTCCACGCCCTCGTCGTCGTACCCGATCGTCGCGAGGCCGTGCTCGGCGGTGCGGTCACCGGTGATGTTCATGACCTCGGACCCGTACTGGAGGCTGCCGAGCTTGTCGGGGGTCGCGAACGAGGTGCCCGCGTAGGCGGCCTCGTAGCCGAGCGCGCGGTCCAGCTCCGTGGCGTGCCCGATCGACTCGTGGATGGTCAGCCACAGGTTGGACGGGTCGATGACGACGTCGTACACGCCCGCCTCGACCGACGGCGCCGCGAGCTTCTCCGCGAGCAGCTCCGGGATGCGCTCCAGCTCGCCGTCCCAGTCCCAGTGCGCGCCGGTGAGCCATTCCCACCCGTACCCGGCGGGCGGGGCGAGCGTCCGCATCGAGTCGAAGCGGCCGTCGGCGATCCCCACGGCGTTGACGACCGGGTGCAGCCGGACGCGCTGCTGGGTGGTGACGGTGCCCGCGAGGTCGGCGAAGAACTTGTTCTCCTTCACCTGGAGCAGCGTCGCGTCGACGTGGTCGACCCGGTCGTCGGACAGCAGCCGGCGGCTCCAGCCCGCCAGCAGCGCCACCTTGTCGGCGGTGGGGACCGCGAACGGGTCGGTCTCGTAGGAGGACACCCACGTCCGCTCCCCGTGGACGGGCTCGGGCGCCAGTTCGATGGGCTCGCGGTTGACGGCCCGGGCGACGGCGGCGACCTCGACGGCCTGCGCCGCGACGCGGGCGGCGCCCTCGGCGGTGAGGTCGATGCCGGCGGCGAAGCCCCAGGTGCCGTCCTTGACGACCCGGACCGACAATCCCACGTCGTCGGCGTCCAGCGCGGTCTCCAGGGCGGCGTCGGCGAGCCGGAGGGTCTGGCTGCGGATGCGCTCCAGCCGGAAGTCGGCGTGCTCGGCGCCGAGCTCGCGGGCCCGGCTCAGGGCCGCGTCGGCCAGCGCGCGCAGCGGTAGCGCGGTGAAGGCGGGATCAATGTCATGCACCTTCAGCAACCTACCCCGCCGCCCGCCGGGGCGACCCGAACAAACCCGGGTGAGCGGATCTTGTCGGATCGGCACATCCTCAACCCGCCGGAGGGCCGCTAGTGTCCAGGCTGTCGTCGCCGGACGGTCGTGGAGCGGTCGTCCGGGGGCGCCTGCGGACGGCGGCCCACAGCGGCCGACGGCGGCCGGGGCGGGGGCGCGCCGCCCCGGCCCGTCCCGCCCGCCATCGGGCGTCCTCCACCACTGCGCAACGAGAGGGTCGTGATGAGTCGCTCTGTCCTCGTGACCGGCGGTAACCGGGGCATCGGCCTGGCCGTCGCCCGCGAGCTGGCCGCCGCGGGCGACGCGGTCGCCGTCACCTACCGGTCCGGCGAGCCCCCCGAGGGGCTGTTCGGCGTCCGCTGCGACGTCACCAGCGCCGAGGACGTCGACGCCGCGTTCGGCAAGGTCGAGGCGGAGCAGGGCCCGGTCGAGGTGCTGGTCGCCAACGCGGGGATCACCAAGGACACCCTCCTGGCGATCATGAGCGAGGAGTCGTTCACCTCCGTCCTGGACACCAACCTGACCGGCGCGTTCCGGGTCGCCAAGCGCGGCGTGAAGGGCATGATGCGCAAGCGCACCGGCCGGATCGTGCTGGTGTCGTCGGTGGTGGGGCTCATGGGCTCGCCGGGGCAGACGAACTACGCCGCCTCCAAGGCGGGCCTGGTCGGGTTCGCCCGTTCCCTGGCCCGCGAGATCGGCTCCCGCAACATCACCGTGAACGTGGTCGCGCCCGGGTTCGTCGACACCGACATGACGGCCGTGCTGACCGAGGACCAGCAGAAGGCCATCACGGCCTCGATCCCGCTCGGCCGCATCGCGCGGCCCGAGGAGGTCGCCAAGGCCGTGCGGTTCGTGGCGAGCGAGGACGCCGCCTACATCACCGGGGCCGTGATCCCGGTCGACGGCGGCCTGGGAATGGGGCACTAGGGGTCATGGGAATTCTCGAAGGCAAGCGCATCCTGGTCACGGGCGTCCTGACCGACAAGTCGATCGGGTTCCACATCGCGCGGGTCGCGCAGGAGCAGGGCGCCGAGGTCGCGCTCACCGCCTACCCGCGCCCGACCCTCACCCAGCGCACCGCCAAGCGGCTCCCGTCGGGCCCCGATTCGCCGCCGCCGGTGCTCGAGCTGGACGTGACCAGCGCCGAGCAGCTCGACGCCCTGGCCGACGGGCTGCGCGGGCACGGCTTCGACCGCCTCGACGGCATCGTCCACGCGATCGCGTTCGCGCCGCAGAACGCGCTCGGCGGCAACTTCCTCGACACGCCGTGGGAGGACGTGGCGACCGCCGTGCACGCCTCGACATTCTCGCTGAAGTCGCTGACGATGGCGTGCCTGCCGCTGATGGAGGACGGCGGCTCGGTCGTCGGCCTGGACTTCGACGCCACCAAGGCGTGGCCGGTGTACGACTGGATGGGCGTCGCCAAGGCCGGGCTGGAGTCCTGCTCCCGCTACCTGGCCAAGTACCTCGGCCCGCGGGGCATCCGCTGCAACCTCGTCTCGGCCGGGCCGCTCGCCACGATGGCGGCCAAGAGCATCCCCGGGTTCGAGGGCATGACGGAGATGTGGCCCAAGAACGCCCCGCTCGGCTGGGACGTCAAGGACAGCGAGCCCACCGCGCGCGCCTGCGTCGCGCTGCTGTCGGACTGGTTCCCCGCGACCACGGGCGAGATCGTCCACGTGGACGGCGGCATCCACGCCCTCGCCGCCGCGTCCCAGTAGCGTTCCCGATCCTGAGCCGGGCCCCGCTCATCAGGGCCCGGCTCCCGACGTCCCGGATCAGCCCGTCATCCGGATCAGCCCGTCATCAGGCGCGCCAGCCGGGTCCGCCGCGGCGGCGCCGCGACGTCCCGCACGGCGCGCGCGAGCGCGGGCCCGGCCGCCTGCACGACCGACAGGTGCCGCCGCGCCAGCCCGAACGCCGTGGCCACCACTGGGCGGGACAGGCCGTCCCCCGACATCACCGCCACCACCGCCGGACGCGGCGTCCCGCGCCCGAGGGCGACCGGCACCGCCCAGCCGTGCCGCAGCCGGGACGCCTCCGCCGGGGACAGCGTGACCATGCCGCCGGGGAACTCCACGTCGAGCCCGTGCGCGCCGCCGCCGAGCACCACGCCCGTCTCGCCCACGGCGGCCTGGGGGAGCGGCGCGGCGACCACGACCCGGTCGCCCGGGTCCATCCCCGCGAACTTGCCGGGGCCCGGGTTCAGCCGGGCCTTGAGCGCCGCATTGAGCGCGGTCGCGCCCGTCTCGCCACCGGCGGCCGGGGCGACGACCTGGACGTCCTCCAGGGGGATGCCGAGCGCGCGCGGGATCGAGTCGGTCACGAGCTGCACGGCGCGGTGCGCCGCCTCCCCGGGGCCGGCGGCGGGCACCACGACGACCTCGCGGCCCGGCGCGTCCACCGCGACCAGCTCGCCGCCCCGCACGGCGGCGGCCAGCACGCCGAGCGGGTCGCCGGACGCGTCGACCGGCGGGGCGTCCAGCGTCACGACCGGGACGGCCTCGGACGCCTCCAGGTCCTCCAGCGGGCGGCCGGGCCCGGCGGGCGGCGGGTCGCCCTCCCGCGCGCACAGGACGAGGTGGGTACCGTCGGCGCACGCCTCGGCCAGCACCGCGCACAGCTCCACGTCGAGCCCGGCGGCGGCCGTGACGACGATCAGGTCCAGGTCGAACGGGTGCTGCTCGCCGCGCCCGTAGACGACCGCGCCCGGCACGGCGGCGGCGTCCTCGCGCGGCTCCAGCAGCCGGTGCAGGCTCGTGACCGGCGGCCCCGGCGGCCCGTCCGCGAGCTCGCGGGCCAGGTCGGCGGCGGCGCGGTCGGTGGGGGTGGCGACGGCGGCGCGGACGCCCCGGCCCGCCGCGGCCGAGGCGATCTCCACGCCGGCGCGCTCGACGTCGCCGGGCGTCCCGCGCAGGACGCTGACGCCGGTGCGCAGCGCGGCGGTGAGCGCGAGCGAGCGGTCCTCGGGCAGGCCGGAGCGCAGCTCCCGGACGGCCGCGTCGTCCAGCAGCGGCGCCGCCGTCAGCGTCAGCCGCCGCAGCCCCTCGGCCGCCGCCTCTTCGGCGAGCGCCCACCGGGCCGCGCCGAGCGTCTCCTCGGGCTCGGGGAGGTCGGCGTCCTCCTCGAAGGAGTCCTCGTCGAACTCGGGCTCCTCGGTGAGCGCCAGCACCTCCGCCTCGTCCAGCGCGGCCTCGACCGCCGCGCGCGGGTCCGGGACGCCGATCCGCTCCAGCGCGGTCGTCACCTCCTTTGCCGGGGTGACCGTGTGCCCCTCGCGGGCCGCCTCCGTCAGCAGGTGCAGGACGAGCGCGCGGCCCCGCCGCGGGTCGTCCGGCCGCGCGCCGTCGCCCAGCAGCCGCCGGGCGAAGTGGTCGGCCTGCGCGGGCGCGACGCCGGGGACGCGCAGCAGCCGCCACGGGTCGGCGCGCAGCGCCGCGGCGGCGCCGGGCCCGAGCCGGGCGGCGGCGCGGCCCGCGAGCGGCGCGGGGACGCCCGTCCCCTCGAACAGGTCGGTGAGCGCGGCGAGCCCCTCCCCGGCGTCGGGAGCCGCTTGGCCTGCGGGCGCGGCGGTAGGCCGCGCCGGACGCGCCTTGTGCGCCTCCGCGGCCTTGGCGGCGGCCGCGCCTGCGGCCTCGGCGGCGCGCAACGCCTCGGCGGCGCGCGCGGCCCGCTCGGCGGGGGTGGGGGACCGGTCGTCGTGGTCGGGGTGGGGGTGATCGGTGTGGGAGTCGGTCACGGGCTTCCCGTCGCGGCTGTTCGGGGTTGGCGATGGACGGTTTCGAGCGTGCCATGGTCGTCCCGGATGGTCACGGACACACTCCGCGCACGTCCGCTCCGTCCGTCACGCGGGCACGGTCACGAGTGGGCGGGGGCCATGTCGGAGACGTCGTCGAGCGCCCCGCGGATCTCGCCCGGGAGCGTCAGGTCCTCGCTCTCCAGGATCGCGCCGAGCTGCGCGGCGGTCCGGGCGCCGACGATCGGCGCGGCCACGCCGGGACGGTCCCGGACCCAGGCGAGCGCCACGCTGAGCGGGGACACGCCGAGGCCCTCGGCGGCGGTCACCACCGACTCCACGATCCGCGCGCACTCCTCGTCCAGGTAGGGCTGGACGAACTCGGAGAAGTGCGGCGCGGCGGCCCGGGACCCGGCGGGGATGCCCGTCCGGTACTTGCCGGTGAGCACGCCCCGCCCGAGCGGCGAGTAGGGCAGCAGGCCCGCGCCCGCGTCCAGCACGGCGGGCACGACCTCCCGCTCGATGTCGCGGCGCAGCAGCGAGTACTCCAGCTGCGCCGACACCACCGGCGCGCGGCCGGGCCACGCCCGCTGCCACGCGGCGGCCTTGGACACCTGCCAGCCCGCGTAGTTCGACACGCCGACGTAGCGGGCGCGGCCGGAGGCGACGGCCTCGTCCAGCGCCGACAGCGTCTCCTCCAGGGGCGTCGCGGGGTCGTACACGTGGAGCTGCCACAGGTCGACGTGCTCCAGGTCCATCCGGTCGAGCGAGGCGTCCAGCGCGCGGAGCAGGTGCCGCCGCGACCCGTCGTAGCGGCCGTTCGGCCTGATCGCGGCCTTGGTGGCGACGACGAGGCCGTCCCGGTCGACGAACTCGCGCAGCAGGTGGCCGAGGATGCGCTCGCTGTCGCCGTCGCTGTAGACGTCGGCGGTGTCGACGAACGTGCCCCCGGCGTCCACGAACGCGACGAGCTGCTCCGCCGCCTCGTCCGGCTCGGTGTCCTGCCCCCAGGTCATGGTGCCGAGGCCCAGCCGGGACACCAGCAGCCCGCTCCGCCCGAGGTGACGCTCCTTCATAGGCGGTCAATGTAGCGGTCATCGCGGACGTCCCTCCCGTCCGTCACCGGTCGTGATCGTCCGCACACGGCCATCGGGAGGGTGTCGGCAAGGTGTCCAGAAGCTGGCCAAAAGGTGTCCCACAGGTGACGGAGTGTCGCGTCCGTGCAGGTGAGCGGGCTTGTATGGGGCGGTTCGCCGTGCCTTGACCCTCCCTCCCGCCGCCGCCCGCTACCCTTCCAGGGGGATCGGTCGCCGTGGCCCATCTCGCACTCTGGGAGGGACGCGCCGCCAGTGAACGTCGTGGAAGCGACCGTGCTCGGAATCGTCCAGGGGCTCACCGAGTTCCTGCCGATCTCCAGCTCGGGCCACCTGCTGTTCGTGCCCAAGCTGATGCGCTGGGACGACCCGGGCGCGCCCTTCACGGCGGTCATCCAGCTCGGCACCATGGCCGCCGTCATCATCTACTTCCGGCGCGACCTCGTCCGCATCCTCACCACCTGGACCAAGAGCCTCTGGACGCCCGACCTGCGCCCCCACCAGGACGCGCGGATGGGCTGGTACATCGGCCTCGGCACGATCCCGATCGCGGTGTGCGGCCTCGCGTTCAAGGACTTCATCGAGGGGCCCTCCCGCAACCTGTGGATCAACTCGACGTCGCTGATCCTGATGGGCCTGCTGCTGATGGTGTCGGAGTGGGCGGGCATCAGGAAGCGCGAGGTCGCCGACCTCAACATGCGCGACGGCCTGCTGATCGGCGCGTTCCAGTGCCTGTCGCTGATCCCCGGCTCGTCGCGGTCGGGCTCCACGATGACCGGCGCGCTGTTCCTCGGCTACACCCGCGAGGCCGCCGCCCGGTACTCCTTCCTGCTGTCGATCCCCGCCGTCGTGCTGTCCGGGCTGTTCGAGCTGCGCAAGGCGTTCGACGGCTCGCTCCAGATCGTGCCCACGGTCGTCGCCACCGTCGTGTCGTTCGTCGTCGGGTACGCGTGCATCGCGTGGTTGCTGAAGTTCCTCACCCGCCACTCGATGATGGTGTTCGTCTACTACCGCGTGGCGCTCGGCGGCGCCCTGCTGGGCCTCCTGGCCGCCGGCACCATCACCGCGACCTGACCCCACGGAACCCGGCGGCCGGGGCCGGGTGCTAGAGCCAGCCGCTCTTGCGGAGCTTGCGGAACAGCACCGTGCAGATGACCGCCATCGCCACGATCACCATCGGGTAGGCGAACGTCCACCGCAGCTCCGGCATGTGGACGAAGTTCATCCCGTAGATCCCCGCGATCGCGGTCGGGACCGCGATGATCGCCGCCCACGCCGAGATCTTCCGCATGTCCTCGTTCTGCTGCTTACCGAGCAGCGCCAGGTGCGCGGTGAGCACGCTGTTCAGCAGCTCGTTGTGCGCGTCGACCTGCCCGTCCACCAGCAGGAGGTGGTCGAGGACGTCGCGGAAGTACTCCCGGGTGCTGCCGCACTCGGCGACGCGCCCCCGCACGATGTCCTGGAGGACGGGGACGAGCGGGTCCTCGGCGGCGCGGAACTCCAGCACCTCCCGCTTCAGCGAGTAGACGTCCTCGGTGACGTCCCGCGCGGACGGGTCGAACACCGCCTTCTCCAGGCCGATGATGTCGACCTCGACCTCGTGCACGACGAGGCCGTACCGGTCCACGACCTCGTCGCACACCGCGTACAGCACCGAGGTCGAGCCGTGCTTGAGCAGCTCGGGGGACTCCTCCAGGCGCTTGCGGACGGGCCCCAGCGGGTTGCCCGCGCCGTGCCGGACCGTCACGACGAAGTCCCGCCCGAGGAACACCATGATCTCGCCCACCTCGATGTCGGAGGTCTCGTCGATGTAGGAGAGGGTCTTCAGCACCACGAACAGCGTGTCGCCGTAGCGCTCCAGCTTCGGCCGCTGGTGCGCGGTCACGGCGTCCTCGGCGGCCAGCGGGTGCAGCCGCAGCTCCTCCTTGACGAGCTCGAACTCGGCCTCGTCCGGCTCGAACAGGCCGATCCACACGAAGCACTCGCCCTGGCTGCGCGCGAGGTCGAAGGCGTCGCTGATGTCGCCGTCGATGTCGCTGCGGGTCCCGCCGGCGTAGATGGCCTTGTCCACGATCACGCGTCGCATTCTCCCGCATCCGCGCCGCACCCGGGAACCGCCGAGCCGGGCACCGCGGGGCCCGCCATCTCCTAGAGTGCTGGGTGTGACGACCCTTCTCCTGGTTAGACACGGCCTGACCACCATGACCGGGCCCCTGCTCGCCGGGTGGACCCCCGGCGTCCACCTGGACGAGCGCGGCCGCGCCCAGGTCGCGGCGCTCGCCGGGCGGCTGGCGCCCGTCCCGCTCGCCGCGGTCGTGTCCAGCCCCCTGGTGCGCTGCGTGGAGACCGCCGAGGCCGTCGCCGCCGGACGGCCCGGCCCCGCCGGCAAGGTCGAGACCGACGAGCGGCTCGGGGAGGTCCGCTACGGCGACTGGACGGGCCGCCCGCTCAAGGAGCTGGCCGAGGAGCCGCTGTGGCGGGTCGTCCAGACCCACCCGAGCGCAGTGCGGTTCCCCGGCGAGGAGGGCGAGGCGATGGCGGACGCGCAGCACCGCGCCGTCGCCGCCGTCCGGGAGTGGAACGCGCGAATCGCCGCCGAGCACGGCGACGACGCCGTCTACGCGATGTGCAGCCACGGCGACATCATCAAGGCCGTCGTCGCCGACGCGCTCGGCCTCCACCTCGACCAGTTCCAGCGGATCCAGGCCGACCCCGCGTCCCTCACCGCGATCCGCTACACCGAGTTGCGGCCGTTCGTCGTCCGGGTCAACGACACCGGCGGCGACGTCTCCGCGCTGCTGCCCCCGCCGCCCGGGGAGGGCGCCGCGGGGTCGAGTGACGCGGCCGTCGGCGGCGGCGCGTAGGGTCGTTGCCATGCCCGTCATCTCCTACGACCCGCCGGACAGGTTCGTCGCCGGCGCCGTCGGCCGGCCTGGGGACCGCGCCTTCTTCCTCCAGGCCCGCTCCGGCCGCCGCGTCACCAGCGTCGGCCTGGAGAAGTTCCAGGTGACGCTGCTCGCCGAGCGGCTGGAGGAGCTGCTCGACGAGGTGCTGCGCCGCAGCGGCGGGGACGCGCCCGTCCCGGCCGTCACGCCCTCGGAGCTGCGCGACGACGGCCCCCTCGACCAGCCCGTCGAGGAGGAGTTCAAGGTCGGCACGATGGCCCTCGCCTGGGACCCCGACGACGAGCAGGTCGTGATCGAGGCGCAGGAGGTCACCGAGGGCGAGGACGAGGACGCCGAGGTCGGCGAGGACGACCCCGCGATCGCGGTCCTGCGCGTCCGGATCAGCGCCGCGCAGGCCCGCGCGTTCGCCGAGCGGGCGCTGAAGGTCGTCGCGGCGGGACGTCCCCCCTGCCCCCTGTGCGGGCTGCCCCTCGACACCGAGGGGCACGTCTGCCCCCGCCAGAACGGATACCTCGGCTGACATGGCGCCCCATCCGACCACGGGCCCGGCCATCGGCTGGATCATGGACGCGCCGCCCGGGAGAATGAGCGCATGACACAGTCCTCCCGGGACCGGGCCCCCGCCGGCGACGGTCCCGCCGGGCAACCGGTGTCCCCCCTGGACGCCCCCGCCGCCGAGAGCCTCCTGCTCGCCGGGCGGCTGTCGGTCGAGGGGCGGCTCGTCCAGGCGTCCAACGCCACCCTGTACTGCGCCATCGAGCACGAGGGCCGCGCCGCCCACTGCGTCTACAAGCCCGTCGCGGGCGAGCGCCCGCTCTGGGACTTCCCCGACGGCACCCTCGCCGAGCGCGAGGTCGCGGCCTACGAGGTCTCCAAGGCGATGGGCTGGGGCACGGTCCCGCCGACCGTCCACCGCGACGGCCCCTACGGTCCCGGCATGGTCCAGCTCTGGGTCGAGCCCGACCCCGACATCGACCTCGTCGCGCTGTCGCGCTCCGACGACGACCCCGTTCGCCGCATGGCGGTGTTCGACGCCGTCGTCAACAACGCCGACCGCAAGATCGGCCACCTGCTGCCGCCCGGCGACGGCCGCGTTTACGGCTGCGACCACGGCGTCTGCTTCTCGGTCGAGTACAAGCTCCGCACCGTCCTGTGGCAGTGGCGCGGCAAGCCGCTCACGCCCGAGGCGGTGGAGGCGCTCGGCCGCGTCGACCAGGCCCTGCGCGGCGGCCCGCTCGCCGCGCGCCTCGCCGAGCTGCTCACCGCCGAGGAGGTCGAGGCCACCCGGCGCCGCGTCGAGCTGATGCTGAAGCACCGCATCCACCCCTACCCCCCCGAGGACTGGCCCGCCATCCCCTGGCCGCCGCTGTAGATCGTCCCCCGGAGTACCCGGCGCGCACCCCGCGCGCGGAACGGAACCGGCTTGGTGCTCCAATGGTGGACATGTGCACGGCGGTCGTGAGTTTTGAGCCCTCCTCGCCCATTCCCGTCCTCCTCGTGGGTGTACGCGACGAGTTCGTTGCCCGCTCTTGGGAGCCGCCCGGCCGGCACTGGGACGACCGTCCCGGCCTCGTCGGCGGGCGCGACCTGCGCGCCGGAGGGACGTGGCTCGCGGTCGATCCGGAGGCGCGGCGCGTCGCGACCGTGCTGAACGGGCGGGGCCGGATGGCGCCGCCGGACGGCAGGGCCACGCGCGGCGTGCTGCCGCTGCGGATGGCCGCCGACGGCAAGCTCGGCGAGCTCGACCTGCCGGCGTTCGACCCCTTCTACCTGGTGTGCGCCGAGACCGACCGGGTGCGGCTGTGGACGTGGAACGGCGAGACGCTGGTGGAACGCTCCCTCGCACCCGGCCTCCACATGATCGTCAACAGCGGACTGGAGGGCGAGGGCCGGCTGGAGGGGCAGACCGAGGACGCCTACATGGAGGCCAGGCTCGCGCACTTCCGCCCCCGGTTCGCCGCCGCGCGGCGTCCCGTCCCGGGGGAGGGGCCGGTGGCGGAGGCGTGGGACGAGTGGTTCGCGCTCGTCGCCGGGGACGGCGTCGAGCGCACGGACCGGCGGGCCCTGCTGCCGCTCATCGACCTCGGCGAGGGACGCGTGTGGGGGACCACCTCGGTCAGCCTCACGGCGCTGTCCGCGCGGGGCGTGCGGTACGACTTCTCCGCCGTGCCCGGCGACGCCGCGTCTTGGAACCGCGTGCTCTGAGGCGCCGCCCGGCACCGTCCTCTGCACAACTCGCCGCGCCTCGCCCTGCCCCGGCGCGCGTTCTGATGTGTTCTGAGCTGCGCTGACACGTTCTGGTACGGGCGCGGAGACCGGCCGGTACCGGCGTTCGGGCACGCCCGCCTGACCCTGGGTGCTAGCTTGACTACCTATCGCGATCTTCGGTTGCGGGGGAGTCCGGGATGGCTTGGGGGCGCACTGCGGCGGGCTCGGCGGCGGGCGCGGCGGTCGCCGTTCCGTACGGCGGGGCGCGGCGGGTGCGGGGCCGGTCCCCGCTCCAGCTCGCCTGGGCGCGCTTCCGCCGCGACCGGGCCGCCGTCGCCGCGCTGGGCCTGCTGGCGCTCATCGCCCTGTTCGCGGCGCTCGCGCCGCTCTGGGCGCGCTGGACCGGCCACCCCTACGGCGCCACGTTCCCCAAGACCGGCCTGGACGTGAACGGGCAGCCGCGCGGGCCCGGCGCGGAGTTCTGGCTCGGCGCCGACCAGCTCGGCCGGGACGTGTTCGTCCGCGCCGCCTACGGGGCGCGGATCTCGCTGGTCGTCGGGATCTCCGCGGCGCTGCTCGCCTCGGCGGCCGGGACGGTCGCGGGCATGCTCGCGGGCTACGTCGGCGGCGTCCTCGACACGCTGCTGGCGCGGCTGATGGACGTGACGCTCGCGCTGCCCTACCTGCTGGTGGCG
Source organism: Actinomadura terrae (assembly GCF_022751215.1). Lineage (GTDB taxonomy): Bacteria > Actinomycetota > Actinomycetes > Streptosporangiales > Streptosporangiaceae > Spirillospora > Spirillospora terrae. The sequence continues at coordinate 42,734 of NZ_JAICDG010000007.1, forward strand.
ATCACGCTCGCGACGACGTTCCAGATCTCCTCGGTCGGCGCGAGCCTGACGATGACGATCCTGGTGATCGCGTTCTTCTCGTTCGCGGCGTTCGGCCGCGTCATCCGGGGGCAGGTGCTGTCGCTGCGGCGCGCGGAGTTCGTCGAGGCGGCCCGCTCGCTCGGCGCGTCCGACGCCCGGATCATGGTCGCGGACGTGCTGCCCAACCTCGCCGCGCAGATCACGGTGCTGACCTCGCTGCTCGTCCCCGCCTCGATCGTGTTCGAGGCGACGCTGTCGTTCCTCGGCGTCGGGGTCCGGCCGCCGATGCCGAGCTGGGGGTCGATGCTCGGCGAGGGCGGCGAGGTGTTCCGGACGGCGTGGTGGCTGCTCGCGGCCCCCGGCGTCCTGCTGCTGCTGACCACGCTGTCGTTCAACCTCGTCGGCGAGGGGATCCGCGACGCCCTCGACCCGCGCGGGGCGCGCCCCGGTGATCGGCTGGGCGAGCACCACACTGAGCGGCGGGGGGAGCGGCGGCGGTGACGCGGTTCCTCCTCCGCCGCCTGCTGTACGCGGTGGTCGTGCTGTGGCTGGTGTCCACGCTCGTGTTCGTGTTCCTGCACGTGTCGCCGATCCCGGTGGAGCGGGTGATCGGCGGCCCGCGCGCGACCGCCGACACGCTCGTCCAGATCCGCCGGAACCTCGGGCTCGACCAGCCCGTCCTCGTCCAGTACTGGCGGTTCCTGCGGCGGCTCGCGCTGGGCGACCTCGGCGACTCCTACGTCAACGGCGTCCCGGTGGCGCGGCTGATCGCCGACCGGCTGCCGACGACGCTGTGGCTCGTCCTCGGCGCGGGGCTCCTGGCGTTCGCGGGCGGGGTCGTCGCGGGTGTGCTCAGCGCGACCCAAGCGCGGAGCCTGTGGGACCGCGCGGCGACCGTGCTGGTGCTGCTCGGGCTGTCCACGCCGCCGTTCGTGATGGCGCTGGCGCTGCTGTACCTGTTCGCGACCGGCGCCGGCGGCGCGGGCCTCTTCGAGGCGGGCCCGCCGCTCCAGGAGCACTTCCTGCGGCGGATGGTCCTGCCGTGGGTCGCGCTCGCGTTCCTCATGGCCGCCGCCTACACGCGGCTGACGCGCGGGGCGATGCTGGACGTCCTCGGCGAGGACTACGTCCGCACGGCGCGGGCCAAGGGGCTGACCCGGCGGCGGGTCGTCTACCGGCACGGGCTGCGGGCGGCGCTGACCCCGGTCGTCACCCAGCTCGGCGTGGACCTCGGCGCGCTGGTCGGCTCCACGATCGTGACCGAGAAGGTGTTCGGCCTCCAGGGCGTCGGCCAGCTCGTCTACCAGTCGATCGCGCTCGGCGACACCCCGGTCATCATCGGCGTGACGCTGGTGGTGACGCTGTTCGTGACCGTCGCGAACCTCGCCGTGGACGTCGGGTACTCGCTCCTGGACCCGCGCGTCCGGCTGGCCTGAGGGCGCCCCCGGCGCCCTGACCGGCGGGTCCGTCCGCCCGTCGGACACACCGCCCGGACACACCGGGGCAGTAGGGGTGATCTCGGAGTAATCCCGTCGACCGCGCATGGATAAGCTTTCGGTATGCGATCGTGGCACGCCTCCGATGTCCCTCATCTCTCCGACGCGGGACTGCCCGCCGCGACGCGGCCGCTGCGCCTGCACGACACGGGGACGGGCACGGCGCGTCCGGTGGAGCCCGGCGCCACCGCCCGCATGTACGTGTGCGGCATCACCCCCTATGACGCGACGCACATCGGCCACGCCAACACCTATCTCGCCTTCGACCTGGTGAACCGGGTGTGGCGCGACCTCGGCCACCGCGTCCACTACGTCCAGAACGCCACGGACGTCGACGACCCGCTGCTGGAACGTGCCCAGCAGACCGGCGAGGACTGGCGCGCGCTCGCCGACCGGGAGATCGAGCTGTTCCGCGCCGACATGGCGGCGCTGCGCGTGCTGCCGCCCGACCAGTACATCGGCGCGGTCGAGGCGATCCCGATGATCGTCGAAATGATCGAGAAGCTGCGCGCGAAGGACGCCGCCTACGAGGTCGGCGGCGACATCTACTTCCCCGTCGGCGCCGACCCCGACTTCGGGGCGGTCAGCCGCCTGACCCGCGCGGAGATGGCGCCGCTGTTCGCCGAGCGCGGCGGCGACCCGGACCGCCCCGGCAAGCGCGACCCCCTCGACCCGCTGCTGTGGATGGCGCGGCGCCCCGGCGAGCCCGGCTGGGAGTCGCCGTTCGGGGAGGGCCGCCCCGGCTGGCACGTGGAGTGCTCGGCGATCTCCGTGGAGTACCTCGGGATGGCGTTCGACGTGGAGGGCGGCGGCTCCGACCTCGCGTTCCCGCACCACGAGATGAGCGCCTCGCACGCGCAGGTCGCCACCGGCGAGCGCCCGCACGCCCACTCCTACGTCCACGCGGGCATGGTCGGGCTGGACGGCGAGAAGATGTCCAAGTCGCGCGGGAACCTGGTGTTCGTGTCGGCGCTGCGGGAGGCGGGCACCGACTCGATGGCGATCCGGCTGGCGCTGCTGGCCCACCACTACCGCTCCGACTGGGAGTGGACGCGCGCCGAGCTGGACGCGGCGTCCGCCCGTCTCGCGCGGTGGCGCGCAGCCGTGGCGCTCCCGGCGGGCCCGGACGCGGCGCCCGTCGCGGCCGCCGTGCGCACCGCCCTCGCCGACGACCTCGACGCCCCGGCCGCCGTGGCCGCGGTGGACGCCTGGGCCGACGCGGCCCTCGGCGCGGGCGGCGCGTCGGCGTCGGCGCCTTCGCAGGTCGCCGCGGTGGCGGACGCCCTGCTCGGCGTCACACTCTGACCGTCATCTCAGCCCGGCCGTCACTTCGTCACGTAGCAGTCCCAGTTCGCGGGCGTGCCCGCGTCGCCGCGCAGCCGCGCCTCGGCGCCCGGCGCGTACTGCGACGCGCACACCTGGGTCATCGTGATCTTCGTGTCGACACCGATGTCCCCGTCGGGGGCGCAGTACCAGTCGTGGCTGCGGAAGGAGGCCTTGCGACCGCGCGCCGCGCAGTAGCGCTGCGGGTCGGGGGAGCCGAGCACGACGGGCTCCGGCGGCGGGTCGCTGGTGCCGGGGGCGCCGCCGCCGCTGCGCCCGCCGCCGGGACGGGTGCCCTGGCCGGGCCCGGGCCGCTCGGGCTCGGAGGTCGTGGACGGTGACGTCCGCGTCGGCGACGGTCTGGCGGAGGTGTGCGCGGACGTCCTTCCGGAGGCCGTGCTCCCCGGCGTCGTCGCGGCACCGCCGCCCACGGACGGCGACGGCGGCGTCCAGGAACTGGGCGGTGCAGAACCGGGCGACCCGCTTGGCGGTCTCGGCCTCGCGGACGAACCGGGCGCGCGCGGTGCCGTCCTCGTCGAACTGGAGCCGCAGCAGCTTGACCGCCACGCGCCCGCCGTCGGGCCGGGCGCCGAGGAAAACCGTCCCCTGGGCGCCCGACCCCAGCCGTCCGAGCGTTTCGTAGCGGCCGAGCCGCGTCGGGTCGTGCGCCTGCGACGGCCGTGCCTCCGGCACATGCCCCCTTCCGTCCGGTCGCGTGCGGACCACCGGCCGGTCGAACGCGAGCCGGTCACAGCAGGCCCGCGAGCCGGTAGAGGACCAGCGATCCGGCGACGGCGACGTTCAGGCTGCTCCCGCCCCCCACCATAGGGATCTCCACGGCGAGGTCGAGCAGGTCCAGCGCCTCGCCGGGTATCCCGTGCCGCTCGTGGCCGAGGACGGCGACGGTCCTGACCCGCGCCGGGGGCAGGTCGGCGAGCCGGACCGCCTCGTCGGCGAGTTCGACGCCGACGACGCGGGAGCCGCCCTCCCGCTGGCGTTCCAGCCAGCCGAGCGGATCGTTCACCCAGTGCACGCACGACTGCTGGCGGAGGGTGTTGCCGCGGTCGAGCGCGTCCGGCACCCAGGGGAACCGGGGGACGGCGAGGCAGGCGCCGACGGCGTCGCAGGTGCGCAGCAGCGTGCCGAGGTTCGCGCCGTGCAGCGGCCACAGCGGGGCCGCGATGAGGTGGTCCCAGCAGGAGTGCGCGCGGCTCCTGCGCTGCCGCCGCAGCTCGCGGGGGCGCCTGACCCGGATCGCTGGGGGCATGCCGCCGCGGGCCGTCGTGCCGCGGGTCACCGTGCGGGGGCGCTGCCGCCCTCCAGGGGTCGATGCGTCATGTTGGGGCGCAGTTCGCGGCCTGCGCGGGCCATCGCCGTCGTTCGTGTCACCGCCGGCCGGGTCACCGTTGATCGACTCACCGCCGACCGGCCGGGGGCGGCCATTCTAACCGGGGTCGCGGCGGCGGAGGTAGCGCTCGAACTCGCGGGCGATCGCGTCGCCGCTGGCCTCGGGCAGCTCCGTGGCGTCCTTCTGCTCCTCCAGCGTGCGGACGTACTCGGCGACCTCGGAGTCCTCCTCGGCGAGCTCGTTGACGCCGTTCTCCCAGGCCCGCGCCTCCTCGGGCAGCTCACCGAGGGGGACGGTGACGTCCAGGAGGTCCTCGACGCGGCGCAGCAGCGCCAGCGTCGCCTTGGGGGAGGGGGGCTGCGCCACGTAGTGCGGGACCGCCGCCCACAGCGACACGGTGTCGAGGTCGGCCTTCGCGCACGCGTCCTGGAGGACGCCGAGGATGCCGGTGGGGCCCTCGTACCGGGCGGGTTCCAGGTGCAGGGTGTTGACCAGGCCCGCCTCGGACGCGGCGCCGGTCACCGGCACCGGGCGGGTGTGGGGGGCGTCCGCGAGCAGCGCGCCCAGCAGGACGACGTTGCCGATGTCCAGCTCCAGCATCAGCCCGACCAGCTCCCGGCAGAACGAGCGCCAGCGCATGTTGGGCTCGATGCCGTGCACGAGCACCACGTCGCGGCCGTTGGGGAGCCGCGCCCAGGAGATGCGGGTGGTGGGCCAGGTGATCCCGCGGGTCTCCCCGTCGATCATCTCGACGATCGGGCGGGTGACCTGGAAGTCGTAGTAGTCGTCGGGATCGAGTTCGGCGATCGGCACCGCCTCCCAGGTGGACTCCAGGTGCTGGATCACCCCGCTCGCGGCCTCTCCGGCGTCGTTCCACCCCTCAAAAGCGGCCACAAGCACCGGATCGACGAGTTCCGGAACGCTTTCGAGCTCGACCACGCGCTGCCTCCTTCCGACGTCGGTACAGCGTCACCGCGGGGGCCGTCATTCCCGGGCCGGGGGACCCGCTCATGATCGGTGGCTGTCAGCCTACGTCCTGACAGTGACCTACCCCACCCTTCCGGGACCAGACCCCGCCGCTGTACGCCGGAGGCGGAACCCGGGTCACGATCGTGTCACCCGCGCCGACGGCGCGGGTTACGCGCGGGCCGTCCGCAGCCGGCCGTGCGGATCACCGCCGGAGGGCCGCGCCGGTCACCTGCCGTCGGTCGTGCGGACGATCAGGACGTCGCACGGCGCGCGGTGCGACAGGCTCGCCGGGACCGAGCCGAGGATGCGGCCGGCGAGGGTGTTCAGCCCCCGGTTGCCGACCACGACGAGGTCCGCCGCGCGCTCCCGGGCGAGGCGGGCGATCACGTCGACGGCCTCGCCCTCGACGGCGGCCTGCTCGATGTCGGCGGCGCCCGCGGCGACGGCCCGCCCGCGCGCGGCGCGCAGCGCGTCGTCGGCGGGGGTGGAGCCCTGCACCTTGTAGGCGAGGTCGCCGAGCTGCTCGGCGGCGCCCGCGCGCTGCCGCGCGGGCATGGGGCTGTAGGCGGTCGCGAGCAGCAGGGTGGCGCCGGTGGCGGCGGCCAGCTCCGCCGCCCGGTCGACGGCGCCGAACGAGGAGTCCGACCCGTCGGTGCCGACCAGGATGACGCGGTAGCCGCTCATGCCGCTCCTTCTCTCGTGTTCACTCGCCCATGGCCACGCCGGGTCTACCCGTTGGTAGCTTCCGGGCACGGTACAGGTCCGGTGGCCCTTCCGTCACCGTCCGCGGCGGACCCGGACGCCTCCCGGCCATCTTTTCGTGCGGTCATCCAGGTACTTTCGACACATAAGCACCGTTCAACGCATAGGGAGCACCGTGACCCGTGAGGGGCCCCAGGCCGTCCTGTTCGACATGGACGGCCTACTGATCGATTCCGAGCGCGTCTGGTTCGAGGTCGAGTCGGAGGTGATGGCGCGGCTCGGCGGGACGTGGACCCCCGCGCACCAGGAGCGGCTGGTCGGCGGCTCGCTCGTGATCGCCGTCGACTACATGCTGGAGCTGACGGGGTCGTCCGCGCCGCGCGAGGAGGTCGGGCGGCGGATGCTCGACGGGATGGTCGAGCGGCTCAGCGCCGCCGTCCCGCTGATGCCGGGCGCCAAGGAGCTGCTGACCGAGCTGCGCGAGGCGGGCGTCACCGCCGCGCTGGTGTCCTCCAGCCACCGGGCGCTGATCGAGCCGGTGCTGGACGCCGTCGGCCGCGAGTACTTCGCGCTGAGCGTGGCGGGCGACGAGGTGTCGCGCACCAAGCCCGACCCCGAGCCGTACCTGACGGCCGCCGCCCGGCTCCGCGCCGAGCCGGCCCGCTGCGTGGTGCTGGAGGACTCCCCGAACGGCGTCGCGGCGGCCGAGGCGGCGGGCTGCGTGACGGTAGCGGTGCCGAGCGTCCTGCCGATCCCGCCCGCGCCCGGCCGGACCGTGGTGGCGTCCCTGCGCGAGCTGGACCTGGCACGCCTGTCGTCCCTGGTGGGCTGAGCGGGCCCCGCGTCTCACCCTCGGGTCCCGGGCCCGGGGGCGGGACGCCGCCCACCGGTGCGGCGCCGGGTCACGCGCAGGTATGAGGACGCGGCGCCGGAACCGTCCGGCAGGAGGAGCGCAAAAGCCCGCCGGCATGTGACGATGAGAGGAAGGACGCGGGGAATGAGAGGCAAAGATGAGTGACGCGGCCATCTTCGCGATCAGCCTGGGAGTGACCGTGCTCGGGCTCGTCATCAGTTGGGGGCTCTACAGCCGCCGCGGGGCCGGCGCCGCGCTGCGCGGCGCCGCGTGGTCGCTGGTGCCGCTCGCGGCGGCCATGACCGGCGTCACCGAGTTCTTCGTCGACCTCGCCTTCAGTCCGGTGAAGTGGGCGGGCGTGGCGCTGACCGGGGTGGCCGTCCTGCTGTACCTGACGTCCGGCGTGATGCTCGGCCGCCGGGCGGACGGCGAGGGCGCGCCCGCCGCCGAGGGCGGCGGCCGCAAGGCCGCCAAGCGCAAGGGCAAGGCGCCCAAGGGCGAGGTCGGCCAGGCCCCCGCGGGCGACCCCGACCTGATGGAGATCGAGCAGATCCTCAAGAACCGGGGCATCAAGTAGCGTCCGCACCCGCTCAGGGAGCGGCGATCGTCCGGCCGAGCGAGGTCAGCGCGTGCCGGACGTGGCGCCCGTGCCGGACGCTCGTGATCAGCCCCGCGCGCCGCAGGATCTTGGCGTGCTCGGAGGTCACCGAGACGCTCATGCCGATGCGCACGGCCAGCTCGGACGTGCCGCACGGCACCGGCAGCGCGCGCAGGATGCCGGCGCGCGTCTGCCCCACCAGCCCGGCGAGCGCGTCCTCGTCGTCGCCGCCCGCGGGCGCGGGCGCGGGCGTCCTCGGGCGGGGCTCGGGAACCGCGTAGGCGACCAGCACGGTCCCGTCGGGCAGGCCGCGCACGAGCGGGTCGCCGTCCCAGTAGGCCAGCGGCAGCAGCACCAGCCCGCCGCCGCCCGGCGTGATCTCCGCGTCCGCCGCGCCGCGCACCTCCACCGCGCCGGCCCGCCACCGCATCAGCGGGCTCAGCCGGTCGATCGCGGACGCGGCGCCGTGGTGCAGCAGCGTCTCCCCGAACCGCGCGGCCTCGGCGTCGAACGCGGCGAGTACACCGCTCCAGTGGGGGAGCAGGCAGGCGACGAAGCAGGACTCCAGCGCCCGCACCAGGCGGTCGGCCGCCCCGGGGCGGCCCGCGGCGAGGGCCCGCAGCCACTCGGAGGAGCGGCCGTCCCGCAGCGCCGGGCCCAGCTCGCTCCCGGCGCCGCGCCTGAGGGCGGCGCGCACGTTCCCGAGCGCCGCCGGCAGGTCGGGCTCGATCGGCGCGAGGAACGTGGGCCCCGGCCCGGTGGAGGGGATCACGTCGAGCAGCGGGCGCGCCGACGAGGGGAAACGGTCGATCGCGCGTTGGACGCCGGTGCCCCCCACCCGGCCGGCGCGCCGCGTCGCCTTCCACACGCGGACGCCCGCGTAGACCTCCATGAGCGGGGCCGGGGCCCGGGCGAAGCGCATCCGGGCCACATCGTCGATATTCACCTTCAGGCGGAGCATGCGGATCCCCCCGTCGCCCTCTGGATTGGCGGTTCGTCGATTTCGCCCGAGCCGGCACCGGGCCGATAGGGCGCGGGCGCGGCGGTGCCGGGCTCGCGCCGCCGCGCTCGTGCCGCCGGGAAATGCGCCCACGGGATCGGTAACGGACGATGGGAATACAACGGTGTGAATCGTTCCTGGCAGGAGATGGCAGTGCGGTGGCAGAAGACGGCGGCGGGCGGCGCGGCAGGTGAGACCGAGGAGGCCCATGGCCGTCCCACCCGCCGGAAACGGGCCATGGAGTGGATCACCGATGACCGGTGAGCGGCGTCGCCCCGCCCCGCAGAAGCGACCTGACGCTGGGTGACGGACTATTTTGATAACAGGCTGGAAGGTGCGAAGTGACGGCCTGGACTGGACACCTCTGCACGATAGAAAAAGCGAGGTAAGGGCATCAATGTGATGCGAATCACATGATATTCCGCGCCGAATTTCCGCTGGGCCCGTGGGTGGGCTCCGTTTTCGGTCCCGCGACCGAATGGCGGGGCTTGGGGAAACAAACCGGCGGTCGCACGGTCATGGCATGCGCGCCGGGCCCCACCGGGTGAGACGTCGTCTCGTCCGGACGGGTGGACGCCCCGCCGCGTCACCCCCTCGGGACGGAGGTGCCCCGGGGACCGGTTACCGTGGGGTCGGCAGAAGATGATCAGTGACGGACCGTGGTCGGCGGGAGCGTGTCCCTTAAAAGGGACGGCAGCGCTCGGAGGCGGCCCCGGGCGCCGTCGGGAGGCGTCGCGAGGACGTCGGAAGAACGTCGGAAGGGAGGGGACGCCGCGCCGGAGCGGCCCGCCGATGGGGGGCCGGGAGCCGGGCGCGGGGCCGCTCGCGCGTGGGGACGCGGGTGCGGCCGGTCTCCGGGGGGAGCGCCGGGGCTCGTGTGACCGGAGTGGCGGGAGAACGGGGCCGGGACGGCCGCGATCCTGACCGCCCGTCATGGCGGGCCGCGTGACCTGCGGAGGTTCGATCTCGGAACGGACTCGGTACGGTAAAGCTTGCCGGTCTAGACCGGGTTCGGGTTGCCGTCAGGGGTGCCGGTGAACGTACTATTCGGGCGATTTGTCCGGAGTGATGTGCGGGCACGTGTGCCCAAGATGACGACGAGATCACAAGTCAGATACGGGTACTGGCGAAGGTCGCCTCACGGATGGACAGTCGTGCCCGAAGGACTACGTTTCCCTTCAGCAAACGCGGCGTAACGGGCACCGAGGCAGCGGACGATCTTCGCGGCCTCCCGGGCGCGTGCGCCGGTGGCAGTGTGGCCCGAAGGGGTAGGAGGTACGGAGCGTGACCGCACCGATCGAGGTTTCCGGAGCGGAGGGCGAGGCCCAGCCGGAGGCCGTCCTTGCGGGCGTCGACCGCAAGGCGATCCAGGGTCGTTCCCTCGGCCAGATCGCCTGGATGCGGCTCAAGCGCGACAAGGTCGCCATCAGCGGCGGGATCGTCGTGCTGTTCCTGATCGTGTTGTCGCTTCCGGGCGTCACCGGCCTCGTCGTCGGCTGGCTCGGCAGCCCCCCCAACGAGTTCCACCAGAACCTGGTGGACGCGACGCTGGGCGGCCCGACCAAACCGTTGGGCGGCATGAGCGGCGACCACATCTTCGGCGTCGAGCCCATCAACGGGCGCGACCTGTTCAGCCGCGTCCTCTACGGGGCGCGGGTCTCCCTGCTCATCGGCGTGCTCGCCACGCTCGTGTCGGTCGTGATCGGCACGGTGATGGGCATTACCGCGGGCTACTTCGGCGGGTGGGTCGACACCCTGATCGCCCGCACGATGGACGTCTTCCTGGCCTTCCCCCTGGTGCTGTTCGCGATCTCGCTGGTGGGCGTGATCCCCCCGGGCCTGTGGGGATTGGAAGGCAACAACCTGCGGATCGCGATCCTGGTGTTCATCATCGGGTTCTTCAACTGGCCCTACATCGGCCGGATCATCCGCGGGCAGACCTTGTCGCTGCGCGAGCGCGAGTTCGTCGACGCCGCGCGCAGCATGGGCGCGCGCAACTCCTACATCCTGTTCAAGGAGATCCTGCCCAACCTGGTCGCGCCGATCCTGGTGTACTCCACCCTGCTGATCCCGACCAACATCCTCTTCGAGGCCGCGCTGTCGTTCCTCGGTGTCGGCATCAACCCGCCCGACCCCTCGTGGGGCGGGATGCTGTCGCAGGCCACCGAGCTGTACTCGGTCGCCCCTCACTTCGTGATCGTCCCCGGTCTCGCCATCTTCGTCACCGTCCTGGCCTTCAACCTGCTCGGCGACGGTCTGCGCGACGCCCTGGACCCACGGGCCCGATGACCCCGGCGAACGTCCGGTATTAGCGAAAGGGAACTGATGAAATCTCCCAAGGTGGTGACCAGCGCGGCGGCGGGGATCGTCGTCCTGGGCCTCGGGCTGTCGGCCTGTGGCGGCGGTGACGACGACGGAGGCGGCGGCAGCGGCGGCGCCAAGTTCGACGCCGGCTCCACGGCGGTCGTCAACGTCTCCGACCACAAGGGCGGCGTGCTGAAGTTCGCGCAGCCGGACGACTTCGAGTCGCTGGACCCCGCGAACATCTACTACGCCTACGGGCTGAACTTCGTCCGGATCTTCTCCCGGTCGCTGATGACCTACAACTCCAAGCCGGGCCTCGAGGGCTCCAAGATGGTCCCCGACCTGGCCGAGGCGCCGGGCACCGCGACCAACGGCAGCAAGACCTGGACCTACAAGCTCAAGCGCGGCGTCAAGTACGAGGACGGCACCGAGGTCAAGGCCAAGGACATCAAGTACGCGGTCGCGCGCACCTTCGACCGCGCCGTCCTGCACAACGGCCCGTCCTACTTCCCGCAGCTGCTGGACGTCGGCGGCAAGTACGAGGGCCCGTTCAAGGACAAGAACCTCGACAACTTCAAGGGCGTCTCCACGCCCGACGACTACACCGTCGTGTTCAACCTGAAGGCCCCGTTCAGCGAGTTCGACCAGGTCGTCGGCTTCTCCGGGCAGACCGCTCCGGTCCCGGCCGCCAAGGACACCGGCGTCCGCTACGGCATGCACCCGGTCTCGACCGGCCCGTACAAGCTCCAGGGCGACTACACGCCGAAGAAGGGCGGCACCTGGGTCCGCAACACCAACTGGGACCCGGCGACCGACCCGAACCGCAAGCAGCTGCCCGACAAGATCGAGGTCCAGTCGGGGCTGAAGGCGGAGGAGATCGACAGCCGCCTCCAGGCCGGCACCGTCCAGATCGACCTCCCGGGCTCGGGTGTGCAGGCCGCCGCGCGGCAGCAGATCCTGACCAACCCGAAGCTGAAGGCGAACGCCGACAACCCGCTCGCCGGCTTCCACTGGTACATCCCGATCAACGTCAAGAACATCCCGAACATCGAGTGCCGCAAGGCGATCGTGTACGCGGCCGACCGCTCGGCGATGTACCGCGCCTACGGCGGTGAGGTCGGCGGCCAGGTCTCGACCTCCATCCAGCCGCCGGCCGTCCAGGGCCGTGAGAAGGGCACCGACTTCTACACGAAGGCGGACCCGACCTACACCGGCGACCAGGCGCAGGCCAAGGCCTCGCTCGCCAAGTGCGGCCAGCCGAACGGCTTCTCCACGAACATGATCTTCCGGAGCGACCGGCCGAAGGAGAAGGCGACCGCCGAGGCGCTCCAGCAGGCCCTCGCCAAGGTCAACATCAAGCTCAACCTCAAGGGCTACCCGTCGGGCACCTACACCAACGAGCAGCTCGGCGCGCCGAAGTTCATGGAGAAGCAGAAGATCGGCCTCGGCACCTACGGTTGGGCCCCCGACTGGAACACCGGCTACGGCTACCTCCAGCCCGTCTCCGACGTCGACGCGATCGTCCCCACCGGCAACGCCAACGCCGAGGAGCTGGACGACCCGCAGGTCAACAAGATGTGGGACGACGTCGTCGCGGTCCAGGACCCGGCGCAGCGTGCGAAGATCTACAACCAGATCGACGCCAAGATCCGTGAGGACGCGGCGATCCTGCCGAACGTGTACGCCAAGTCGCTGCTCTACCGCCCGACGAACCTGACGAACGTCTACTTCCACGCGGGCTACGGCATGTACGACTACGCCAACCTCGGCGTCACCGGCTGAGCGCACGGTTCCCGAGCTACCTGAGAGAAGGCAGGTGAAGGCATAGGGCGGTCGCCGGGGGGATCCCCCGGCGACCGCCTGGGCCGGAGACTGTGGTCGCATTCATTGTTCGCCGCCTGTTCGGCGCGGTGGGGTTGCTCCTCATCATCAGCGCGGTGACGTTCGCCATCTTCTTCCTTGTGCCCCGCGCCGCCGGTGTCACCACCGACGACATCGCGGGCCGCTTCGCCGGCAAACAGCCGGACGCGGCGACCCTCGCGGCGATCAAGGACCGGTTCGGGCTCGACGACCCGATCCCGGTGCAGTACGGGAAGTTCATCAAGGCGATCGCCGTCGGCGACACCTACGACACGGGCACCGAGAAGATCGACTGCCCGGCGCCGTGCCTCGGCTACTCCTTCCGCACCAACCAGTCGGTGACCGACCAGCTCGTGGACCGCGCGCCGGTCACGTTCATGATCACCGCCGGTGCGGCCGTGCTGTGGCTGGTGGCGGGGGTGTCGATCGGCATCCTGTCCGCGCTGCGCCGAGGGACGATCTTCGACCGGGCGGCGATGGGGGTGGCCCTCGCGGGCGTGTCCCTGCCGATCTTCTTCACGGGCCTGCTGTCGCTGGCGTTCATCGTCCACCGGTGGGAGATCCTTCCCGCGGTGAACTACAGCGGGCCGAGCGACAACCCGTTCAACCTGCTGCTGCCGTGGATCTGCCTGGCGTTCCTTTACGCGGCGATGTACGCGCGGCTGACGCGAGCGGGCATGCTGGAGACGATGAACGAGGACTTCATCCGCACGGCCCGCGCCAAGGGGCTGCCGGAGAAGACGGTGGTGCTCAAGCACGGCCTGCGCGCCTCGCTGACGCCGATCATGACGGTGTTCGGCCTGGACGTCGGGCTGGTGCTCGGCGGCGCGATCATCACGGAGAAGACGTTCTCGATTCCGGGCCTCGGCCAGCTCGCGCTGGACGGGGTGAACCAGAGCGACCTGCCGGTCGTGCTCGGTGCCACGATGACCGCGGCGCTGTTCATCGTGCTCGCCAACCTCGTCGTGGACATCCTGTACGGCGTCATCGACCCGAGGGTGAGGCACAACTGATGGCACGCAAGCGACAGGCCGAGCTGGTGAACGACACCGGCGAGACCGCCGCCGGGCGCGGCGCGCCCACCGCGTTCCTCGAGGTGCGCGACCTGAAGATCCACTTCCCGACCGACGACGGCCTGGTGAAGTCGGTGGACGGGCTGTCGTTCAACCTGGAGCGGGGCAGCACGCTCGGGATCGTGGGCGAGTCCGGCTCGGGCAAGAGCGTGACCAGCCTCGGCATCCTCGGGCTCCACAACCGGAGCAACGCGAACGTCTCCGGTGAGATCTGGCTGGACGGGACGGAGCTGGTCGGCGCGTCCCAGAACGAGGTCCGCCGGCTGCGCGGCCGGAAGATGTCGATGATCTTCCAGGACCCGCTGTCGTCGATGCACCCGTTCTACACGGTGGGCCAGCAGATCATCGAGGCCTACCGGGTGCACAACGACGTGTCCAAGCAGGTGGCGCGCAAGCACGCCATCGACATGCTCGGACGGGTCGGGATCCCCAAGCCCGACCAGCGGGTGGACGACTACCCGCACCAGTTCTCGGGCGGCATGCGGCAGCGCGCGATGATCGCGATGGCGCTGTCGTGCGACCCGGAGCTGCTGATCGCCGACGAGCCCACGACCGCGCTGGACGTGACCGTGCAGGCGCAGATCCTGGACCTGATCCGCGACCTCCAGCAGGAGTTCAACTCCGCGATCATCATGATCACCCACGACCTGGGGGTGGTCGCCGAGCTGTCGGACGACATCCTCGTGATGTACGCGGGGCGCTGCGCCGAGTACGCCTCGGTGGAGGACGCCTTCCACCGTCCGCTGCACCCCTACACCTGGGGGCTGCTCGGGTCGATGCCGCGGCTGGACCGGGAGCGCAGCGAGCGGCTGATGCCGATCAAGGGGACGCCGCCGAGCCTGATCAACGTCCCGGAGGGGTGCGCGTTCAACCCGCGCTGCGCCTACTGTGACCTGACGGGCGGCAAGAGCACGACCGAGCGGCCCGAGCTGCTGGAGGTCGAGCCGGGCCACAAGGCGGCCTGCCATCTCTCGCTGGAGCAGCGGCGGGAGATCTGGGACTCCGAGATCCGGCCGAAGCTGTGACGAGCACGGGTGGGAACGAGACTGTGAGCACTGAGAAGACCCCCGGGGACGCCCCGGCGGACACCGCGGAGCAGCCGTCGCCGGCGCCCGGCGGCGCCGCGGCCCCCTCCCTGGCCAAGGAGACGCGTCCGGTGCGGGACGGCGAGTTGCTGCTGGAGGTGGACAACCTCGGCAAGCACTTCCCCGTGACGGCGGGGCTGCTGCGCCGGCAGGTCGCGGCGGTGAAGGCCGTCGACGGCGTGACGTTCTCGGTCCGCAAGGGCGAGACGCTCGGGCTGGTGGGCGAGTCGGGCTGCGGGAAGTCCACCACCGGCCGGATGATCATGCGGCTGCTGGACCCGAGCTTCGGGAAGATCACCTTCGAGGGCGAGGACATCACGAAGATGTCCCAGGGGCGGCTGCGGCCGCTCCGCCGCGACCTCCAGATGATCTTCCAGGACCCGTACTCGTCGCTGAACCCGCGCAAGACGGTCGGCGCGATCGTCGGGGCGCCGTTCCGGCTCCAGAACATCGAGGCCAAGCAGGGCGTGAAGAAGGCCGTCCAGGAGATCCTGGAGCTGGTCGGGCTGAACCCCGAGCACTACAACCGGTACCCGCACGAGTTCTCCGGCGGGCAGCGGCAGCGCATCGGCATCGCCCGCACGCTCGCGCTGAAGCCGAAGCTGATCGTCGCGGACGAGCCGGTGTCGGCGCTGGACGTGTCGGTGCAGGCGCAGGTGGTGAACCTGCTGGAGGACCTCCAGGACGAGCTCGACCTCACCTACGTGGTGATCGCGCACGACCTGTCGGTGGTGCGGCACATCTCCGACCGGGTCGCGGTCATGTACCTCGGGAAGATCGTCGAGCTGGCGGACCGGGCGGACCTGTACGAGCGCCCTATGCACCCCTACACCAACGCGCTGCTGTCGGCGGTGCCGATCCCCGACCCGAGCGAGCGCGGCGACCGGCAGCGGATCCGGCTCCAGGGCGACGTGCCGAGCCCGCTGGACCCGCCGCCCGCCTGCCGGTTCCACACGCGCTGCTGGAAGGCGCAGGACATCTGCAAGCAGGTCGAGCCGCCGCTGGTGGAGCTCAGCCCGGGCCACCAGGCCGCGTGCCACTTCCCGGAGAACACGACGGTGAGCGCGACCGACGAGGTCGCCCGCGCCGCGGTCGCTCCGGCGGCGGGCGCCACGGCGGCGGAGGAGTCCGCCCCGGAGGCCTGACCGTCCCCCTCGCGCGCGAGGACGCGTGAGGACCCGGCGCCGCGCGGGCTGAACCGGCTGCTCGGCATCGGGTCACTTCCCACGCGCGAGGACCCGGCCGGCTGTTTGAAGGCTGACGCGTGGTCGGATTCGTCCGCCTCACGCGCGCGGGGACCCGGCGGCGCTCATGGGCGTGGCCCACGGCCATGAGCGTCCACCTCGCGCGCGAGGACCCGGCCGGCTGTTGAAGGCCAGGCGTGGTCGGAATCGTCCGCCTCCGGCGCGCGGGGCCCGACGGCGCTCAGGGGCGTGACCCACGAACCGTGCGCGTGCGCCCTACGCGTGAGGACCCGGCCCCTTTCCCGGGGCCGGGTCCTCGGCTTTTCAGGGGGTGCGGGCGAGGGCGTCGCCGAGGGGCGTGCGGTGGTACAGGACGGCGCGTCCGGCGCGGGCGCGGTCGGCGAGCCCGGCGCGCCGCAGGACGGCGAGGTGGTCGCCGACGGCGCCGGGCGCGACGCCGAGGGCGCGGGCGAGCTGGGTGGTCCCGGCGGGCTCGTCCAGGGCGAGCAGGACGCGGGCGCGGGTGCGGCCGAGGAGCGCGGCGAGGGCGCCGGGCGCGGCGGGCGGCGCGGACTCCCACAGCGCCGAGATGCCGCGCGCCGGGTAGATGAGCGTGAAGGGCCACGGCGCCTCGGTGTGCGCGGCGATGCCGGGCCAGACGAACACCGACGGGATCAGCAGCAGGCCGGTCCCGCCGAGCGGGACGGTCTCGGCGGGCCGCAGGCCGAGCAGGTCGATGCCGCGCTCGCGCCAGCGGACGCGGGGGTGCAGGTCGCGGAGGGCGGCCTCCCAGCCGCCGCCGCTGAGCCGCCCGGCGCGGTGCAGGACGTCGCGTTCGCAGATGGCGCGCAGCCGGGGCCACTCGGGGGCCAGCAGCGCCCGCCAGGCGGCCTCCAGCGCGTCGGCGACGGCGAGGTGGGCGTCGGGGCGGGCGAGGACGGCGCGGGCGCGCTCCCCGGCGCCGGGCCGCAGCCGCAGCGCGTGCGCGATCTCCCGGCGGGCGACGTCCGGCGGGGTGGCGCGGACGGCGTCCAGGTCGTCCTCGATCGTCTGCGCGAGGCCGCGCGGCGGGGGAGCGACGAACGCGGCGCCGTACCGGGCCGTCTGGAGCGCGAGGACGGCGTCCAGGTGGGTCGCGGCGCGCAGCGCGTCCAGCTCGGGCCGCAGCCGCTCGGCCCACGCGCCGGGCAGCGCCCGCTCGGACAGGCCGGTGAGGGCGCGCAGCAGGCCGTTCAGCTCGAACAGCGGCGACAGCGCGAACCGGCTGTGCAGCAGGTCCTCGGCGGTCGCCTCAAGGCGGATCACGGCCCGACCTTACGTCAGGGGACGTAAACGTCGCCGCGCCGCCCGGCGTCGGCGAGGGTGGCCGGATGATGGGGGTCGGGAAAGGGGAGGGCCGCGCCGGGTACCGGGACGCGCTGGCGGAGCCGCGGTTCCGGGTGCTGTTCGGGACGCGGACGCTGGCGATCGCGGCGGACACGCTCCGGATGATCGCGCTGTCGGTGCTGGTCTACGGCCGGACGGGGTCGCCGCTGCTCGCGGCCGTCGCCTACGGCATCGGGTTCCTGCCGCAGCTCGCGGGCGGGGCGCTGCTCGGGTCGTTGGCCGACCGGCTCCGCCCGCGCCGGCTGATCGCGGGCGCCTACGCGCTGGAGGCGGCCGCGGCGCTCGCGCTGGGCCTGGTGGAGATGCCGGTGGCGGCGGCGCTGGCGCTGGTCGCGGTGGTGGCGTGCGCGACGCCGGTGTTCGCGGGCGCCTCGAACCGCCTGGTCGCCGAGGTGCTGGACGGCGACGCCTACGTGCTGGGCCGGTCGCTGATGACGATGGCCTCGGCGGCGGCGCAGCTGCTCGGGCTGGCGTTCGGCGGCCTCGCGGTCGCGGCGGTCGGCGCCCGGCACGCGCTGCTGGTCGCGGCGGCCGCGCACCTGGCCGCGGCGCTGCTGGTGCGGGTACGGCTGCCGGACCTGCCTCCCCCGCCGGGGGCAGGGGGAGGATCGGTGGTGGGGGAGAGCTGGGCGGGGAACCGGCGGCTGCTCGCGGACCCGGCGGTGCGGGCGCTGCTGCTGGCGCAGTGGCTGCCGCCCGCGTTCGTGGCGGGCGCCGAGGGCCTCCTCGTCCCCTACGCGGGCGTCCGCGGGTACGGGGGCGCGGCGGCGGGGGTGTTGCTGGCGTGCTCGGCGGCGGGGATGCTGCTGGGCAACCTCGCCGGGGGGCGGCTGCTCGGCCCGGCGGCGCGGGAGCGGTTCGCGGTGCCGCTGATGGCGCTGTTCGGGCTGCCGCTGCTGCCGCTCGCCCTGCCGGTGCCGCTGCCGGCCGCGGCGGCGCTGCTGCTGCTGTGCGGGTGCGGGTTCGCCTACGAGCTGGGCGTCCAGCGGCCGTTCGTGGACGCGCTGCCCGCGGACGGGCGGGGGCAGGCGTTCGGGCTGCTGTCGACGGGCCTGATGACCTTGCAGGGCGTGGGGCCGGTGGTGCTGGGCGCGCTGGCGGAGGTTCTGCCGGTCGGGCAGGCCCTGGCCTGCGCGGGCGCCGCGACGTCGTTGACGGCCCTGTGCCTGCGGGGCCCGCTGCGGCGGGCCCGGAGCGTGCCCCTCACGCCCTCCCCGGCGGACGCGGCGTAACCGGCGGCCCCTTGAAAAGGGGGAACGCCCCGTCCGCTGTGTGGGCCGTACGGGGCGTTCCGGCGCGGGTCCGCGGGGAGGTGCGGGCCCGCGCCTGGGAGGAGAGTCCCTCGGGGGTGCTACTCGGTGGAGATCGCCTTCAGGACGTCCATCCGCCCGGCCCGCCACGCCGGCCACATCGCGGCGAGCACGCCGATGACGGCGGCGACCACGAGGTAGGCGATGAGCGTGCCGAACGGGATGGACAGCTCGCTCAGCCCCTTGTCCTTCAGCGCGTTCTGCAACGCCGCGCCGAACGACACGCCGATGCCCATGCCGAGCAGCGCGCCGAAGACCGCGATGACGATCGACTCCAGCCGGATCATCCGGCGCAGCTGCCGCCGGCTGATGCCGATGGCGCGCAGCAGCCCGATCTCCCGGGTCCGCTCGATCACCGACAGCGCCAGCGTGTTGATCACACCGACCGCCGCGATGATCACGGACATGGCGAGCAGGATCGACAGGAACGTCACGATGAAGTCCACCTGCTTGCGGGCGTCCTTCTTCAGCGACGCCTGGTCGGACACCTTCAGGTTCGGGTAGTCCTTGAGCGTCGTCTCCAGCGCCGCCTTCGTCGCCGCGTCCGTGCTGGCCGCGTCGACCACGAGCGCGTCGGCGGACGGCTTGGCGGTGTGCGCCAGGTACGCGGGCAACGCGATGACCTTGCCGCCGATCAGGTCGCTCTTGGCGTAGACGCCCGCGACGGTGAGCCGCTGCGTCTTCCCGTCGGCGAACTGCACGGGCACCGTCGAGCCGACCTTCCAGCCCTTGTCCTTCGCGGTGTTCTCGTCCACCATCATCCCGGCGGCGCCGAGGTCGGTGCCGCCCGAGACCATCTTCAGCCGCGCGGCTCTGGCGATCCCGGCGACGTCACCGGACATGTAGCTGGTGCCGTCCCCGTCGATCTTCGCCTTGCCCGGGTAGGTCACCGACGCCGACTGGATGCCGGTCGTGGCCCTGACCTTCGGCAGGACGCCGGCGTCGATGCCGCCGCCGCCCTTCGGCTGGACGATGTAGTCGGCGCCGAACTGCTGGTCGATCTGCGCGTCCACCGACTTGCGCATCGACGCGCCCATCACGTTCACCATCGTGATCAGCGCGAGGCCGATCATGAGGGCGGCGGCGGTCGCGGCGGTGCGCCGCGGGTTGCGCAGCGCGTTCTGCTGCGCGAGGCGCCCGGGCGTGCCCATCACCTTCGCGAACGGCGCCGCCAGCACCCGCACCACCGGGACGCTGATCACCGGCGCGAGCATCGCGACGCCGACGAACACCGCGAACGCGCCGCCGCCGACGAGCGCGACCGCGCTGCTGCCGCTGCCGCTCAGCCCCGTGGCGATCAGCCCGGCGCCGGCCAGTGTGAGCAGCGACCCGAGCGCGACGCGGATCCGCAGCGACCGCTGCGGCAGCGCGACGTCGTCGCGCATCGCCGCGACCGGCGGGATCTTCGCGGCGCGCCGCGCCGGGAAGTACGCCGACACGACCGTGACGACGATCCCGACCACGTACGACCAGATCACGGGTGTGGCGGTGAACGTGAGCCCGCCGCCCATCCCCGACGCGCCCTGGAGCGCCGCCGCGAGGCCCGCCCCCGCGGCGAGGCCGAACGTCGACCCGACGAACCCGACCGCGACGGCCTCGCCGATCACGGCCCGCGTCACCTGCGGGCGGCCCGCGCCGATGGCGCGCAGCAGCGCCAGCTCCCGGGTCCGCTGCGCGACCAGCATCGAGAACGTGTTGAAGATGATGAACGCCCCGACGAAGATCGAGATCAGCGCGAACACCAGCAGGAACGTCCGGAAGAAGTTCAGCATCGAGGCGATGTCGCTCTTGGTCTCGTCGCGCAGCTCCTTCCCGGTGATGGCCTCCACTCCGTCCGGCAGCGCCTTCGCCACCCGCGACTTCAGCTCCGCCTGCGACGGACCCGACGAGCCCATCTCGATATCGGAGAAGTAGCCGGGCTTCAGCAGCATCCGCTGCGCGGTCGGGGTGTCGAACGCGGTGACGGTCGCGCCCATCAGGTCACCGGTGTCGATCAGCCCGACCACCGTCATCCGGGCCGGCTTGCCCGAGGTGACGATCCGCGCGGTGGAACCGAGCGCGATCTTGCCCTTGGACGCCGTGTCGGCGTCGATGACGACCTCGTGCGGCCCCCGCGGCGCCCGGCCCGTCTTCAGATCGTAGGACCCCTTCGGGTTCCAGTTCGTGCCGAGCTGCGGCGGGCCCTCCCCGCCCTCGCCGACCACCTTCCCGTTCGCGCCGACCACGGCGGCGTACCCGGTGACGTTGCCGAACGGGTCCTTCACCCCGTCCACGCCCTGGACGGCCTTCAGCACCGACGCGGGCACCGGCTGCGCCGCCGACCCGTCGTCGTCGCCGTCGACGACCTTCTTGGCCCGCACGTCCACCGCGACGTTCGTGCCGATGCGGCTGAACAGGTCGTCGAACCGCTTGTTCATCGTGTCGGTGAACATCAGCGTGCCCGCCACGAACGCCACGCCGAGGATCACCGCGACGGCCGTGAGGACCAGCCTGATCTTGTGCGCCGCGAGGTTGCGGAGCGTGACCTTGCCCATCATCGCGCCGCGACCCCCGGTTCCTGCCCGCCCTGGAAGCCCGAGCCGCCGCGGGCGCCCGCGGGGACGCCCGCCCCGGCGCGCGGGCCCGTCTCGAAGCCCTTCATCCGCTCCAGCACCCGGTCGGCGGTCGGCTGCGTCATCGTGTCGACGATCTGCCCGTCGGTCAGGAACAGCACCTGGTCCGCGTACGCGGCGGCGGACGGGTCGTGGGTGACCATCACGATCGTCTGGCCCATCCGCCGCACCGAGTCCCGCAGGAACCCCAGCACCTCGGCGCCCGACCGCGAGTCCAGGTTCCCCGTCGGCTCGTCCGCGAAGATGATCTCGGGTTGCGCGGCCAGCGCGCGGGCGCACGCCACCCGCTGCTGCTGGCCGCCCGACAGCTCCGTCGGCCGGTGCTTCAACCGGGGCCGCAGTCCCACCGTGTCGATCACGGCGTCCAGCCACTCCCGGTCCGGCTTGCGCCCCGCGATGTCCATCGGGAGGGTGATGTTCTCGATCGCCGTCAGCGTCGGGACGAGGTTGAACGCCTGGAAAATGAAACCGATCTTGTCGCGGCGGAGCCGGGTGAGCTGCTTGTCGCGCAGCCGCGTCAGCTCCGTGTCACCGATGTAGACCTCCCCGGAGTCCACCGAGTCCAGTCCGGCCATGCAGTGCATCAGCGTCGACTTGCCGGACCCGGACGGGCCCATGATCGCGGTGAAGCGGCCGCGGGGGATCCCGACGGTCACGCTGTCGAGGGCGACGACCTGCGCGTCGCCCTTCCCGTACACCTTCGCGATCTGGTGCGCCCGTGCGGCGAATTCGCCCGCCCCGGGCGCGGCGTGCGCGTCAGCGGTCGATGGGGCGGTGTTCGTCACGAGGAACTCCCTGTCTCGGGTGGAGAAACGGAAATGGCGTAAAGGGTCCGGGCCGTTCCCGATGCCCCCGGCGGCCCGTCCTAAGAAACAGTAGGAGTCGGACGGCTTCGTGAGATGCACCCCAGGAATGGATTTACCGCTCCATCCCCGGCATGAGAGTTCCTCCACCCGGTCGTCCTCCCGGAGTAGGGACCCCTGGCCAATAGGGGGGGCCGCTCCGGGGCGCCCTCAGGGGAGAACCCCCTGGAAACGCCGACGGCCGGCCCTCCCTCCAGGGAGGACCGGCCGACGGGACGTCAGGGTCCGGGTCCGGGCCGCCCCGGGCTGTTCGAGACGGCCCGGGGCGCCTCGGTCAGCTCTGCCCGGGGCGGCTCATCCCCGTCTCGTAGGCGTACACGACCGCCTGCACCCGGTCGCGCAGCCCCAGCTTCGCCAGGACGTTGCCCACGTGCGTCTTCACCGTCGTCTCGCTCACCACCAGCTCCGCCGCGATCTCCGCGTTCGACTGGCCCCGCGCCACATGCGACAGCACCTCCCGCTCCCGCTCGGTGAGCGTGTCCAGCCCCGGCGGGGGAGAGGAGTCCCGCACCGCGGGCAGCCGCGTCGCGAACTTGTCCAGCAGCCGCCGCGTCACCGACGGCGCCACGATCGCGTCGCCCGCCGCGACGATCCGGATGGCCTGCACGAGGTCCTCCGGCGGCGAGTCCTTCAGCAGGAACCCGCTCGCCCCCGCCCGCACCGCCTCGATCACGTACTCGTCCAGGTCGAACGTCGTGAGGATCAGCACCTTCGGGTCGTGCGAGGCCGCGCCCTCCCGGATGATCCGCCGGGTCGCCTCGATCCCGTCCACCCCCGGCATGCGGATGTCCATCAGCACCACGTCGGGCAGCAGCGACCGCGTCATCTCCACCGCCGCCGCGCCGTCCCCGGCCTCGCCGACGACCGCGATGTCGGCCTCGGCCTCCAGGATCAGCCGGAATCCCGTCCGCAGCAGCGGCTGGTCATCGACGAGCAGCACCCGCACCGTGCTCATCGGCACATCCCGTTCGCGTCCATCGTCCCCGCTCCTCGCCTCACGCCGATCGCGCCGCTCGTCCTCAACCTATGCCTCCAAGGGGAAACGTGCCCGCACACCGAACCCGCCGCCGACCCGCGGACCGATCCGCAGCTCGCCGCCGTACAGCGCGACCCGCTCGTACATCCCGACCAGCCCGTGCCCGGGGTTGTCCCCATTGTCGGCCATGATCGTCGCCGTGCCGTGCCCGTCGTCCTCGATCTCCACGGTCAGGTCGTCGTCGGTGTAGTAGAGCCGCACCCAGGCCCGCGCCTGCGAACCCGCGTGCTTGAGCGTATTCGTCAACGCCTCCTGGATGAGCCGGAACGCCGCCACGTCGACCCCCGGCGACGGCGTCCGCGCCTCGCCCTCGATCCACAGCTGCACCGACAGGCCCGTCTCCCGGACGTGGTCCAGCAGCTCCCCGAGATCGCCGAGACCGGGCTGCGGCGCCAGCTCCCGGCCCGCCTGCTCCGCGTCCCGGTCGGTGCGCAGCACCCCCACGATCCGCCGCATCTCGCTCAGCGCCGTCCGCCCGACCTCCTCGATCGTCGACATCGCCTCTCGGGCGCTGTCGGCGTCCCGGTCGATGATCCGCCGCGCCGCGCCCGCCTGCACCGTCATCACGCTCACATGGTGCGCCACCACGTCGTGCAGCTCCCGCGCGATCCGCGACCGCTCCTCGATCCGCGCCGCCCGCGCGTCGGTGCCCCGGGCCCGCTCCAGCCGCGCCGCCCGGTCCTCCAGTTCGGTGAAGTACGCCCGCCGCATACGCAGGTTGCGGCCCAGCACCCACACCCCGGCTACCAGCGCCAGATCGGTGATCAGCACCACCGGCGAGATGTCGACCGGCAGCACCGTCACCGAGACCACGAAGTACACGAGCCCGACGAGCCCGCCGAGCACGCTGTGCGCCAGCCCCCGGTGCGCCGCGACGCTGTACACCGCGATCAGGAACGCCACCACGTCCGGCACCGACGGCGGGTAGTCCCGCAGCACCATCGCCGAGTCGCCCGCCACGACGAACATCAGCACCGTCAGCGGATACCGCTGCCGGAACGTCAGCGCGAGCGCCACCACCGCCACCAGCAGCCCGTTCACGAGGTCCGGCGAGCGGAACTGCTCGTAGCCCTCCCCGTGCGGCAGGTCCTCCACGTACAGCTGCGGCAGCCCGACCAGCAGCAGCCCGAGCGCCAGCAGCGCGTCGGCCGCCAGCGGGCGCGACTGCAACCAGGCACGGCAGGTACGAAGACCACGGATACGGGGTGACACGACTCTCACCCTAGGAGGTCGTACCAGGTCGTGACCCCTCCTGTGCGTGGATCTGTCGTCCTCCCCAAGGAGGACGCGCGGCACGGTCCCCATACGACCACCCATCCCCACGCCGGACGGCCCTCCCGGCCGCTCCGCCGCGCCCGCGTTCAGGGGCCTTCCAGGTTCGGTTCAGGGCCCGCCACCGCCGTTGGTCAACACCGCTGATCAACCGCCCGCCGTCGGGACCCGGGCCCCGAGCACCGGCACGCCGCCCCGGTTCACGGTCGTACCGGCGGCCCCCGCGTCCCGGACGCGAGACCACAGCGGCCTGGTCCGCGCGCCGCGAGGCGGCCCGCCACTCAGATTCACGGTTGTAGCGACGGTCCGCGCGTCTTGGACGCGAGACCGCGATGGTCCGTGCCGCGTGCCGCGTGCCGCGTGCCGCGTGCCGCGGGGCGGCCTGCGGCTCGGGTTCTCGGTCGTGTCGGTGGCCCGCGCGTCTTGAAGCGAGAGCGCGGGGGGGGGGGGGGGGGGGGTGCGGGCGAGGGCGTCGCCGAGGGGCGTGCGGTGGTACAGGACGGCGCGTCCGGCGCGGGCGCGGTCGGCGAGCCCGGCGCGCCGCAGTCCGGGGACGCCGAGGGAGTGCGGTATCGCGTTCTGGTTGGCGTTGCCGGGCGACTGG
>NZ_JAICDG010000007.1:67642-453487 GCF_022751215.1 Actinomadura terrae
TGGGGGGGGGGGGGGGGGGGGGGGGGGGGGGGCTGGTTCAGGCGTTGCGGGGCGGCCTGCGGCTCGGGTTCTCGGTCGAGTCGGTGGCCCGCGCGTCTGGGAGCAGAGAGTGCGGCGGTCTGGTTCAGCAGATCGCGGTGGTCTGATCCGGGAGCGGCTGAGTGGTCACGGTGGTTCGGTCTTGGGAGATCGCGGCGGGGCCCGGTCAGAGGTCGTCGCGTTCCCGCGCGGCGGACTCCAGGTCGGCGGGGGACGGGCGGTCCACCGGCTTCACCGGCAGCGGCGGGGGAGTGCCGCCGAACTGCGGGCACAGGTCCCGGTGGTCGCACCAGTCGCACAGCCGGCTCGTCCGGGGGCGCCACTCGCCGGTGTCCATGGCCCGGCGGATCGCCTCCCACAGCGCCTCCACCTTCCGCTGCGTGGCGCGCAGGTCGGCCTCGTCCGGCTCGTAGCGCAGCACCTCGCCGTTCCCGAGGTACATCAGCTGCAACAGGCGCGGCACCCGCCCCTGGAGCCGCCACAGCACCAGCGCGTAGAACTTCATCTGGAACAGCGCCCGCGCCTCGAAGTCGGCCCGGGGCGCCGTCCCCGTCTTGTAGTCCACGATCCGCACGTCACCGCTCGGCGCGACGTCCACCCGGTCGATGTAGCCCCGCAGCTTCAGCCCCGAGTCCAGGACGGTCTCCACGAACAGCTCCCGCTCGGCGGGCTCCAGGCGGCGCGGGTCCTCCAGCGTGAAGTACCGCTCCACCATCCGCCGCGCCTGCTCCAGCCACCGGGCGTGCTCGGCCTCCCCGTCCTCGCCCGCGAACAGCTCCGCCAGCTCCGGCTCCTCCTCCAGCAGCCGCTCCCACTGCGGGACGAGCAGCTCCAGCGCCGCCTCCGGCGTCCGCCCGCCCGTCGGCAGGTCGTACAGCCGCTCCAGCACCGCGTGCACCAGCGTCCCCCGCGCCGCGGCCGCGCTCGGCCGCTCGGGCAGCTTGTCGATCACCCGGAACCGGTACAGCAGCGGGCACGTCATGAAGTCGCCCGCGCGGGACGGCGACAGCGACCCGACCACCCGGACGGCGTCCTCCCCGGCGGCCTCCCCGGGGGAGGGGACCCCGGTGGGCCGGGCCGCCGGAACACTCGCCTCACTACCCGCCTCGGTGGTCGTCATGGCCAGCAGCGTAGGCGAGACCCCCGACGAAATCCCGCAACCGGGCCACCGCGGGCCCTCCCGGCCCCGCCTGCCCGTAGCATCGGGGGCGTGACACAAAGCGCGCCACCGACCCCGGGCAGGACGCCCGCCGGCGAGTCCGGCACCGACGACGACCGGTCCGGCCGTCCCGGCCTGTTCGTGGGCCGTCCGTTCGGCGTGCCCGTCTACGTCTCCCCGAGCTGGTTCCTCGTGGCCGTCCTCGTCACCGTCATGTTCGAGGGCCAGGCCAACGACGTCATCGACCGGCCCGCCAGCTACGCCGTCGCGTTCGCCTACGCGCTGCTGCTGTACGGGTCGGTGTTCGTCCACGAGCTCAGCCACGCCGTCACCGCGCGCGTCCTCGGCCTCCCCGTCCGCTCGGTCACCCTGCACATCCTCGGCGGCGAGACCTCCATCGAGCGCGAGGCGCCCACCCCCGGCCGCGAGTTCCTCATCGCCTTCGCCGGGCCGCTGGTCAACCTCGTCCTGGCCGGGCTCGGCCTCTTCGCCCACGCCGTCCTCAGCCTGCCCGACGTGGCGCTCCTCCTCCTGGAGGCCCTCACCTTCGCCAACCTGCTGGTCGGCGTGTTCAACCTGCTGCCCGGCCTGCCCCTGGACGGCGGACGCCTCGTCCGCGCCGCCGTCTGGAAGGCCACCGGCCGCAGCCGCAGCGGCGCCATCGTCGCGGGCTGGATCGGCCGCGGCGTCGCCCTCGCCTGCCTCGTCACCGGCGCGTTCCTCGCCACCTACCGCACCGACGGCGAGAGCGGCGGCGGGGGCGGCTTCGGCTGGCTCGCGCTCCTGTGGTCGGCGCTCGTCGCCTCCTTCATCTGGGTCGGCGCCACCCAGGCGATCCGCGCCGAACGCGTCCGCGACCGCATCCCCCTGCTGTCGGCCCGCCGCCTCGCCCGCCGCGCCACCCTCGTCACCGCCGACGTGCCCCTCGCCGAGGCCATCCGGCGCGCCCACGAGGACCACGCCGGGGCCCTCGTCATCGTCGACCACGACGGCGTCCCGCGCGGCCTGGTCAGCGAGAAGGCCGTCACCGCCACCCCGCCCCACCGCCGCCCCTGGGTCTCGGCGGGCGACCTGTCCCGCGGCCTCGACGACGCCCTCACGCTCCCCGCCGACATCACCGGCGACGCCCTTGTCACCGCCCTGCGCCGCGCTCCCTCTTCGGAGTACCTGCTCGTCGAACCCGACGGCCGCGTCTACGGCGTCCTCGCCGTCTCCGACGTCGACCGCGCCTTCACCGGCGTCTGACCCGCCCCCGGCCCGTCAGGGCCGCCCTCACGGCCCGGCCTGAGGTGTGCGCGCCCAGCTATAACCTTGACGACCATGAGCGAACCCCAGCCGACCCCCCCGTCCACCGGCCGCATCCCCCACGGCCCGTTCCGCCCCGGCGACCAGGTTCAGCTCACCGACCCCAAGGGCCGCATCAACACCATCACCCTCCAGCCCGGCAAGCTCTACCACTCCCACAAGGGCTCCGTCCCCCACGACGACATCATCGGCAGCCCCGAGGGCAGCGTGTTCCGCTCCACGGGCGGCGTCGACTACCTCGCCTTCCGGCCGCTGCTCACCGACTTCGCCGTCCGCATGCCGCGCGGCGCCGCCGTCGTCTACCCCAAGGACGCCGCCCAGATCATCGCGATGGCCGACATCTTCCCCGGCGCCCGCGTCGTCGAGGCCGGAGCCGGGTCCGGCGCGCTCTCCTGCTTCCTGCTGCGCGCCGTCGGCGAGCACGGCCACCTGTCGTCCTACGAGCGGCGCCCCGACTTCGCCGAGATCGCCCGCGCCAACGTCGAGAAGTTCTTCGGCGGCCCCCACCCCGCCTGGACCCTCACCGTCGGCTCCCTGGAGGACGCCCTCACCGAGACCGAGGCCGACCGCGTCGTCCTCGACATGCTCGCCCCCTGGGAGACCCTCGACGCCGTCGCCAAGGCCCTCATCCCCGGCGGGCTCGTCTGCGCCTACATCGCCACCACCACGCAGATGTCGCGCGTCGTCGAGGACCTGCGCGCCCACGGCGCCTTCGCCGAGCCCTACGCCTTCGAGACCCTCCTGCGGTCCTGGCACGTCGAGGGCCTCGCCGTCCGCCCCGACCACCGCATGGTCGGCCACACCGGCTTCCTGGTCACCGCCCGCCGCCTCGCCGACGGCGTCACCCCGCCCGTGCGGCGCCGCCGTCCCGCCAAGGGCGCCCACCCGGCCACGGCCGCGTCCGAGCGCGCCACCGCGGCCGCCCCCGCCGAGCCGATCGCCCCGGCCGTCGCGCCCGCCGCCGAGCCCCTCGCGGAGCCCGCCACGCCGGGCGGCGGCACCGAGTCGTAGATCACATTCCGGGACCGATCGCCCCGGCGGCACTCGTCGCACTCCGTCACTGGAACGAGCCAAACCGTCGGTTCCGGCCCGGCCCCGTCCCCCCTCCGAAGCCGCGGACACCCCCTCGCCCCACGGCGAGACCAGCCAAATCCCCCGGCCCCGCCGCACCCGCCCAGCAGCACGATCGCGCAGGCCGCCGCCACACCCCGCACACAACCGGAACCCCCCGAACGACACGACTACCGAAAGGGCAGGTTACGGAAGCCCTCCAGATAGGTAGGGTCTCAGTAGGTCGTCGGCTCTCTTCGTGAGGAGGTGACGGGGCGTGGCCGCTCGTGACGATGCTGGGGCGCGCAGGGCGCAGCACGACAAGGAGGTCAGGGACCTCCAAACGCAGGTGTCCTTCCTGGAGGAGGAGATCTCCGTGCTGCGCCGCAAGCTCGCGGAATCCCCGCGCCAAGTACGTGTACTTGAAGAACGCCTCCATGAGGCACAGGCCAACCTGGCCGCCGTAACCGGACAGAACGAGCGACTCGTCGCGACCCTCAAAGAGGCTCGCGAACAGATCGTCGCGCTCAAGGAGGAGGTCGACAGGCTCGCGCAACCACCCTCCGGATACGGAGTCTTCCTGGAAGCCCGCGACGATGGAACGGTCGACATCTTCACCGGCGGACGCAAGCTGCGCGTCAACGTCAGCCCCGCCGTCGACGTCGACGAACTCCAGCGCGGCCAGGAGGTCATGCTCAACGAGGCCCTCAACGTCGTCGAGGCGCTCGCCTTCGAACAGCAGGGCGAAGTCGTCATGCTCAAGGAGATCTTCGACGACGGGGAACGCGCCCTCGTCATCGCGCACGCCGACGAGGAACGCGTCATCAAGCTCGCCGAGCCGCTGCGCGGGGTCCCGCTTCGCGCGGGCGACTCGCTCATGCTCGAAACCCGCTCCGGGTACGCCTACGAGAAGATCCACAAGGCCGAGGTCGAAGAACTCGTCCTCGAAGAGGTCCCCGACATCTCCTACGACGAGATCGGCGGCCTCGGATCACAGATCGAACTCATCCGCGACGCGGTCGAACTGCCCTACCTGCACGCCGACCTCTTCCGCGAACACCAGCTCAGGCCCCCCAAGGGCGTCCTGCTCTACGGGCCCCCGGGCTGCGGGAAGACCCTCATCGCCAAGGCCGTCGCCAACTCGCTGGCCAAACAGGTCGCCGAGAAGACCGGCCAGGAGGGAAAGAGCTTCTTCCTCAACATCAAGGGCCCCGAACTCCTCAACAAGTACGTCGGCGAGACCGAGCGGCACATCCGCCTCGTCTTCCAGCGGGCCCGCGAGAAGGCGTCCGCCGGAACACCCGTCATCGTGTTCTTCGACGAGATGGACTCCATCTTCCGCACCCGCGGATCCGGAGTCTCGTCCGACGTCGAGAACACCATCGTCCCGCAGCTGCTCAGCGAGATCGACGGGGTCGAGGGCCTGGAGAACGTCATCGTCATCGGCGCGTCCAACCGCGAGGACATGATCGACCCCGCGATCCTGCGCCCCGGACGGCTCGACGTGAAGATCAAGATCGAGCGGCCCGACGCCGAGGCGGCCAAGGACATCTTCTCCAAGTACATCCTCAGCGGCCTCCCGCTGCACCCCGACGACGTCAAGGAGCACGGCGGCTCCGAGGACGCCACCGTCGAGGCGATGATCCAGCGGGTCGTCGAGCGGATGTACACCGAAAGCGACGAGAACCGCTTTCTGGAGGTCACCTACGCCAACGGTGACAAGGAGGTCCTGTTCTTCAAGGACTTCAACTCCGGAGCGATGATCCAGAACATCGTCGACCGCGCGAAGAAGATGGCCATCAAGCAGTTCCTCGACACCGGCCAGAAGGGCATGCGGGTCAACCACCTCCTCGCCGCCTGCGTCGACGAGTTCAGCGAGAACGAGGACCTCCCCAACACCACCAACCCCGACGACTGGGCCCGCATCTCCGGCAAGAAGGGCGAGCGGATCGTCTACATCCGCACCCTCGTCTCCGGAACCAAGGGCGCCGAGGCCGGACGGTCCATCGACACCGTCGCCAACACCGGCCAGTACCTCTGACCCGACCCGCACCGACAGCGACACGCGCGGCGGCCACCCCACCGGGAGGCCGCCGCGCCCCATCTCACCGGAGACTGCCCCATCACACCGCCACACCACACCCGCCCGCGCCCCCGCACCAGGCCCGCGCGGCGCCCCCGGCACACCGCGCCGACCCCGACACCCGCCCCGCCGGACGAGCCCCATGGCTCCACCCCCGCCGCCCCGATAGGCTCGACGATATGAGTGTTCGGCGCGTGATGGGCATCGAGACCGAGTACGGCATCTCCGTACCCGGCCAACCAGGGGCCAACGCGATGGTGACCTCCTCCCAGGTCGTCAACGCCTACCTCGCGGCGTCCGCCGCGCGCGCCCGCAGAGCCCGGTGGGACTTCGAGGAGGAGAACCCCCTCCGCGACGCCCGCGGCTTCGACCTCGCCCGCGAGGTCGCCGACCCCACCCAGCTCACCGACGAGGACCTCGGCCTCGCCAACGTCATCCTCACCAACGGCGCGCGCCTCTACGTCGACCACGCCCACCCCGAGTACTCCGCGCCCGAATGCACCAACCCCTTCGACGCGGTCATCTGGGACAAGGCAGGCGAACGCGTCATGGTCGACGCCGCCGCCCGCGCCGCCCTCGTCCCCGGCACCCACCCCATCCAGCTCTACAAGAACAACACCGACAACAAAGGCGCGTCCTACGGCTGCCATGAGAACTACCTCATGAAGCGCGAGACGTCCTTCGCCGACATCGTCCGCCACCTCACCCCCTTCTTCGTCTCCCGCCAGGTCGTCTGCGGCGCCGGCCGCGTCGGCATCGGCGTCGACGGACGCGGCGACGGATTCCAGGTCAGCCAGCGCGCCGACTTCTTCGAGGTCGAGGTCGGCCTGGAGACCACCCTCAAACGCCCCATCATCAACACCCGCGACGAACCCCACGCCGACCCCGAGAAGTACCGGCGCCTGCACGTGATCATCGGCGACGCCAACATGGCCGAGATCTCCACCTACCTCAAACTCGGCACGACCGCGCTCGTCCTCGCCATGATCGAGGACGGGTTCCTCACCGTCGACCTGTCCGTCGACATGCCCGTCGCCGCGCTGCGCGCCGTCTCCCACGACCCGTCCTGCAAACACCTGCTCACCCTGCGCGACGGCCGCAAGATGACCGCCGTCCAGCTCCAGATGGAATACCTCGAGCAGTCCCGCAAATACGTCGAGGACCGCTTCGGCGCCGACGTCGACGACATGACCAACGACGTCCTCGACCGCTGGGAATCGGTCCTGCACCGCCTCGGCGACGACCCCATGCAGCTCTCCCGCGAACTCGACTGGGTCGCCAAACTCGCGCTCCTGGAGGGCTACCGCAGCCGCGACGGCCTCGACTGGTCGCACCCCCGCCTCCAGCTCGTCGACCTCCAGTACACCGACATCCGCCCGGACAAGGGCCTCTACAACCGCCTGGTCGCCCGCGACCGCATCGAACGCGTCGTCACCGAGGCCCAGGTCGACTCCGCCATCGAGGACCCGCCCGAGGACACCCGCGCCTACTTCCGCGGCCGCTGCCTGCGCCAGTACGCCGAATCCGTCGCCGCCGCCTCCTGGGACTCCGTCATCTTCGACGTCCCGGGCCGCGAGTCCCTCCAGCGCGTCCCCACCCTGGAGCCGCTGCGCGGCACCAAGCAGCACGTGGGCGCCCTCCTGGACAGCTGCCGCACCGCCTCCGACCTCGTGGCCACCCTGACCGGCCAGAGCTGACACAGGCTCCCTCAGGACGCCCCGGCCCCCGCCCGCCATGCGGCGCGGGGGCCGCCGCGTCTTGGACGCGCGCTCTGGATACCGCCACTATCGAACCCGAACAAACGCCTTGACCTGCGGTTACGAGTGATGTCTCGGTTTCGTGACCGCTATGCCCGTTTCACTGTCCAGTGGACGGGCGATAACCGGATCAGGCCCGGCACCCCCGGGGCGCGCGGCGGACCCACGGGTCCGCTGGGCGCCGAAGATCGGAGATAGGGTTGGGGGTACCGGCAGAGCGGAGGTACGGAATGGCCACGAAGGACACCGGCGGTCAGAAGCAGACCACCCGGCGCACGGAAGAGGTCGAGGAGACCGAGGCCACGACGACCGAGGACGTCCAAGAGCGCAATGAAAAACTCACCGACGATGTCGATGCAATTCTAGATGAAATTGACGAAGTTCTCGAAGAAAATGCGGAGGAATTTGTCCGCAGTTATGTCCAAAAGGGCGGAGAATAGGCGTTATGTCCGAATCGCTCGGTCTAACCCTAAGCGCCCCGAGAATTCGCAAATATAACTCGCAGTTCTCATTGTAAAGGGCTGCCAAAGGCGTGGGTAGGGCGGTAAAGTCCTGCCCATGTCTCATAAACAATGCCGGGACTGCGGCCGGGTCAAGGCGGCCGCCGAGTTCTGGAAACGAAAAGCATCGCCCGACGGTCTGGCGCTCTACTGCAAAGAGTGCTTCGCCCTCCGGGGCGCGGGCTCCTACAGGAAGCGGCAGGCGAGTGAGGGGAAGAGCGCCCGACCGTTCAGGCGGTATTCGGCTGTCCCGGAGGGCCTGAAGTACTGCCCACGGTGCGAGAAGGTGCAATCGGTCGACGCGTTCGGAAAGAACCGTTCGACAGCGTCCGGCCTGGCGAACTACTGCCGTCCCTGCCACAACAAAGTCATGGTCGAGCAGAAGGAGCGTAAGCACGGCAGCGGGCGCAACTACCTCCTGAAGCTGCGCTACGGCGTCACCGCGGAGCAGGTGGACGAGATGATCGCGCAGCAGGGCGGGATCTGTGTGATCTGCCTTCGCGCGGAAGCGAAGCACGTCGACCACAGCCACCTCACGGGTGTCGTCCGCGGCATCCTCTGTTTCAAGTGCAACGGCGCCCTCGGCCAGTTCCATGACGACCCGCGCTGTCTGGGTGCTGCCGCCGACTACCTGGAGTACAAGGGGCCTCACGCACAACGCCTGGAAGTCGTCATCGGCAAGACCGCGTTCGAGGGACGGCCACGCGTGATGAGCGAGGCCGACTGGGTGAATCGACGGAAGGCGGCCGCCGGTTTGACTTCGCGGGACAGACGTCTGATGGAGCGGTACGGGGTCGACGAGGAGGACGTGCGGCGGTTTCTCAAGCTTCAGGGCGGGTTGTGCGCCGTCTGCTCGGACGTCCCGGCCGAGCACGTCGATCACGACCACGCGACCGGCGTCGTGCGCGGTATGGCGTGCGGTGGCTGCAACACGGGCATGGGGCAGCTGGACGACGATCCGGTCTCGCTGCGCCGCGCGGCGGACTACCTGCTCGAGCAGCTGGTGACCCAGGTCCCGGCGGCGGACGGGGGTACGCGGCTGTCGTTCACGGTCCCGGACGTCGACCCGGCGACGGTGCCCCTGGACGGCTGGGCGGCGCACCGTGAGGTGGACGGGCGGCACCGCTCCGAGGTGTGGGGGGTCGAGGACGACCACGAGGGCCCGAGTTGGCTCACGCTGAGCCTGAAGAAGCTTCTGGACTCCCACAAGGCGATGGTCTAGGAGTACATGGCCTCCCAATGACACCCGCGCCCAGCGTCCCCGCAGCGAAGGCGGCGGCGTGGGGTTCGCCGTGGGCTGAGTGGCCGGGGAGGCCGTGGCATGCGGTGGGTGAGGGTTGAACAGTAGGGTCGTGGTGTCCGCGCCGGTGGGGTTGAGGGAAGCCGGTGCCATGACGGAGGAAGGGAGTCGCGTGGCGGCCCACGATTCGCAGACCGGGCGCCTGCCGGGGTTGTTCTCCAACCCGGGCACGTCCTCGTTCACGGAGTTCCTGGGGGCGTACTCTCCGGAGACGTTGCCCGGTAGGGGGGCCCTTCCGGCGTCGTCGCCGGGGGACGATATCCCGCATGGCACGACGATCGTCGCGGTGGGCTTTCCCGGCGGGGTGGTGATGGCGGGGGACCGGCGCGCGACGGCGGGGAACGTCATCGCGCAGCGCGACATCGAGAAGGTGTTCCGCGCGGACGAGTTCTCGGCCATCGCGATCGCGGGGACGGCGGGCATCGGGATCGAGATGGTGCGGCTGTTCCAGGTGGAGTTGGAGCATTACGAGAAGCGTGAGGGCCGGACGCTGTCGGTGGAGGGGAAGGCGAACCGGCTGGCGACGATGGTGCGGCAGAACCTCGGTATGGCGATGCAGGGGCTCGCGGTGGTGCCGCTGTTCGCCGGGTATGACGAGGAGCGCGACGCGGGGCGGATCTTCTCCTATGATCCGGCGGGCGGCCGGTACGAGGAGCGGGACTTCTACTCGATCGGGTCGGGGTCGGTGTTCGCGCGGGGCGCGTTGAAGAAGCTGTACCGGCCGGATCTGTCGGCGGACGACGCGGCGCTGGTGTGCGTCCAGGCGTTGTACGACGCGGCCGACGACGACTCGGCGACGGGCGGCCCGGATCTGGCGCGGGGGATCTTCCCGGTGGTGGCGGCGGTGACCTCGGACGGGTATCGGCGGCTCGCCGACGACGAGGTGGGCGCGGTGGCGCGGTCCGTGGTCGAGGAACGTTACGACTCGCCGGGCGGGCCGACCGCCCCGCTGCGATAGAAGGGATCCAGTCCGGTGTCCATGCCGTTCTACGTGTCGCCCGAGCAGCAGATGAAGGACAAGGCGGACTATGCGCGGAAGGGTATTTCGCGTGGCCGCAGTGTCGTGGTGCTCCAGTACGACGATGGCATCCTGTTCGTGGCGGACAATCCGTCGCGGGCGTTGCACAAGATCAGTGAGATCTATGACCGGATCGCGTTCGCGGCGGTGGGGAAGTACAACGAGTTCGAGAACCTGCGGTTGGGCGGGGTCCGGTACGCCGACATCAACGGGTACCAGTACGACCGCCGGGATGTGACGGCGCGGGGGCTGGCGAACGTGTACGCGCAGTCGCTGGGGACGATCTTCACGGAGACGAACAAGCCGTACGAGGTGGAGTTGGTGGTGGCGGAGGTCGGTGCGGACGCCGACACCGACCAGATCTACCGGTTGACCTTCGACGGGTCGGTGGCCGACGAGCACGGGTACGTGGCGATGGGCGGCCAGGCGGACGCGGTGGCGCAGGCGTTGAAGGACGGGTACGAGGAGGGGGCGTCGCTGGCGGGGGCGCTGCGGGTGGCGGTGCGCGCGCTGGAGGCGCAGGATTCGGAGCGGCGGTTGGAGGCGAAGTCGCTGGAGGTGGCGGTTTTGGACCGCAACCGTGAGCACCGTCTCTTCAAGCGGCTCACGGCGCGCCGGATCGAGGAGCATCTGAGCGAGGACGGTTCTTCGCCGACCTCGTCCACGTCTTCCGACGGGGCTTCCGACGCGGAGACTGACGCGGGCCCGGACGCCTCGGGTGACGCCGGCGAGG
Source organism: Actinomadura terrae (assembly GCF_022751215.1). Lineage (GTDB taxonomy): Bacteria > Actinomycetota > Actinomycetes > Streptosporangiales > Streptosporangiaceae > Spirillospora > Spirillospora terrae. The sequence continues at coordinate 78,587 of NZ_JAICDG010000007.1, forward strand.
ACTGACCGGCAGCGGCAGGACGAGGGCAGGCGGGTCCGTCCGAGAGCGGTCCTGTTCGCGGGTGTGGACCCGCCGTGGTGGGGTGGCCGGTGCCGCCCGGGCCGCGGCGGGTTCTCGCGTTGCGGCCGGTGCCGGAACGCGTGGTGGAACGGGTGTTGGAAACGGTGCTCGGGAGAGACTGCCAAGTCGGGGCCGGGCCGCATAGGGTCATGGTGTGGACAGGCGTATTTTCGGGCTTGAGAACGAGTACGGCGTCACCTGTACCTTCCGCGGTCAGCGGCGGTTGTCACCTGATGAGGTGGCGCGCTATCTGTTCCGGCGGGTGGTGTCGTGGGGCCGGAGCAGCAATGTGTTCCTGCGGAACGGCGCGCGGCTCTACCTCGATGTCGGGAGTCACCCGGAGTACGCCACGCCGGAGTGCGACAGCGTCGTGGATCTGGTGACGCACGACAAGGCGGGGGAGCGGATCCTGGAGGGTCTGCTGGTGGACGCGGAGCGGCGGCTGCGCGAGGAGGGTATCGCCGGGGACATCTACCTGTTCAAGAACAACACGGACTCGGCGGGGAACTCCTATGGCTGCCATGAGAACTATCTGGTGGGGCGGCATGGGGAGTTCGGGCGGCTCGCGGACGTCCTGATCCCGTATCTGGTGACCCGGCAGATCATCTGCGGGGCGGGGAAGGTGCTGCAGACGCCGCGGGGCGCGGTCTACTGCGTGTCGCAGCGGGCGGAGCACATCTGGGAGGGCGTGTCGTCGGCGACGACGCGGTCGCGTCCGATCATCAACACCCGTGACGAGCCGCATGCGGACGCGGAGCGGTTCCGTCGGCTGCACGTGATCGTCGGTGACTCGAACATGAGCGAGACGACGATGCTGCTGAAGGTCGGCGCGACCGACCTGGTGCTGCGGATGATCGAGGCGGGCGTGGTGATGCGGGACCTGACGCTGGAGAACCCGATCCGGGCGATCCGCGAGGTCAGCCATGACATGACGGGGCGGCGGAAGGTGCGGCTGGCGAACGGCCGGGAGGCGAGTTCGCTGGAGATCCAGAAGGAGTACTTCGGGAAGGCGCGCGATTTCGTCGACGCCCGGGGCGGGGACACGACCGCCAAGCGCGTCCTGGAGTTGTGGGAGCGGACGCTGCGGGCGGTGGAGACCGGCGACCTGGATCTGGTGTCGCGCGAGATCGACTGGGTGACGAAGTACAAGGTCATCGAGCGGTACCGGCGCAAGTACGATCTGCCGCTGTCGTCGCCGAGGGTGGCGCAGCTGGATCTGGCCTACCACGATGTGCACCGCGACCGCGGGTTGTACTACCTGCTGGAGAAGCGCGGTTCGGTGGAGCGGGTGTCGCGGGACCTGGACATCTTCGAGGCGAAGTCGGTGCCGCCGCAGACCACTCGCGCCCGGCTGCGCGGGGAGTTCATCCGGAAGGCGCAGGAGAAGCGGCGCGACTTCACGGTCGACTGGGTGCATCTGAAGTTGAACGACCAGGCGCAGCGGACGGTGTTGTGCAAGGACCCGTTCCGTTCGGTGGACGAGCGCGTCGACAAGCTGATCGCGGGGATGTAGCGGCTGGTCGGGGGGACATCGGGAGGACATGGGCGACGTTGCGCTACCGGCGGTGCACGTGGCGGTAGGGTGAGCGCGCAGTAGCGCTCGCCGCCCCGTGAAGGACCAGTATGCGTCGTTGTCTCGCCTCCGTGTCCGTGGCCGCCGTGCTGGTCGCTCCGCTGGTGCTCGCCGCGGGGTGTTCGGACGGCGGCGGTGTCCGGGTAACGGTACGTGGCGATTTCGGGCGTTTGCCGGATGTGTCGTTCCCGAAGGGCTCGCCGGGCGGTTCGCTGGCGGTGAAGCGGCTGTCGGCGGGCCGGGGTACGGCGGCCCGCGAGGGCGACCTCGTGGTGGCCGACTATGTCGGGTACCGGTGGAGCGGGAGCGGGCGGAGGCTGCTGGCGAGCAGTTTCGCGTCCGGCCGTCCGGAGGCGTTCCCGACGTGGTCGGTGGTGCCGGGGCTGCGGAAGGCGTTCGTGGGCGCGCGGGTGGGGTCGCGCGTGGTGGCGTCGATTCCGCCGAAGGACGGTTTCGGCGACCAGGGGAACGCGGCGCGGCAGATCGGCGGCGGCGACACGCTCGTGTACGTCCTGGACGTGCGGGGCGTGTACCCGGGGTCGGCGGGCCCGCACGGCAGGCCGGAGGCGCCGTTGCGGGACGCGCGGTTGCCGCAGGTGGCGCCGGGCGGCGGCGCGCCGCGGGTGACGGTTCCGCGGGTGGCGGCGCCGAGGGACCTGCGGGTGCGGACGCTGGTGCGGGGGGACGGCCCGGCGGTCCGCAAGGGGCAGCTGCTGGCGGTGCAGTACGCGGGGTTCTTCTGGCGGGACGGGAAGGCGTTCAGCTCGTCGTGGTCGGCGGGGCATCCGAACGGGTTCATGATCGGGACCGGTCAGGTGATGCGGGGCTGGGACGAGGGGCTGATCGGGCAGCGGGTGGGGAGCCGGATGCTGCTGGTCGTCCCGCCGAGGCTGGGGTACGGGCCGAAGGGCCTGCCGCAGGCGGGCATCCGGGGGTCGGACACGCTGGTCTTCGTCGTCGACATCCTCGGCGCCCACTGACGCGCCCCGCGCGGTCGGGCTGCTGCCCTCTATGTCGTATCCCGGCTGTTCTTAGAATGGCGGCGTGGACGACATCGACACGATCGCGCTGCTCCAGGACGCGATGCGCAGGCGGCTCTACGAGTACGTGGCTGCGCAGGGCCGGGAGGTGGGGCGGAACGAGGCGGCGGAGGCCGTGGGCGTGGGGCGGACGCTGGCGGCGTTCCACCTGGACAAGCTCGCGGAGGCGGGCCTGCTGGAGGTGGCCAGCAGGCGGCTGACGGGCCGGTCGGGGCCGGGCGCGGGCCGTCCGGCGAAGGTGTACCGGCGGGCGGCGGCGGAGCGGGAGGTGTCGGTGCCGCCGCGCGACTACCGGACGGTGGCGGGCCTGCTGGCGGAGGTCGCCGACGCGGCGGGCCTGGACATGGAGGCGCAGGACGCGGCGCGGCGCCTCGGCAGGACGCTGCGCGGCCCCGGGGAGTCGTGCGGGGACCTGGACGCGGTCCGCGAGGTGCTGGTGGAGCGGGGTTACGAGCCGGTGGTGGAGGGGGAGGGCGCCCGCTCGGTGCTCCGCATGCGCAACTGCCCCTTCCATGTGGTCGCGGAGCGGTTCCCGCCGCTGGTGTGCGGGATGAACCTGGCGATGATGGAGGGCTTGGTCGAGGGGACCGAGGGCGTCGGCGTCCGGATGGACCCGCGCCCGGGGTGGTGCTGCGTGGCGGCCGACTATTCTAAAAACAATCGTGATTGACATAGAGATGAGAGGCGTGGTGGGGTGGGCCCATGACCGATGACACCCCCACGCCCGCGTCCTCCACCTCCCGGCCGGGCGAACCGGCCCGCCACCACCTCGCCCAGTTCAACGTCGCGACCCTCAGGTTCCCGCTCGACGACCCGGCGATGGCCGACTTCGTCGCACGGCTGGAGCCGGTCAACGCCCTCGCCGACGGGTCGCCCGGGTTCGTGTGGCGGCTCGTCGAGGAGGGCGAGGACGACGCGTCCCGCATGCGCCCGGCGGGCGTCGACGTGATCGTGAACTATTCGGTGTGGGAGAGCCGCGAGGCGCTGTGGGACTTCGTCTACCGCAGCCCCCACCTGGACACGATGCGGCGCCGCAGGGAGTGGTTCCAGCGCCACGCGGAGGCGCACCATGTCATGTGGTGGATTCCCGCCGGGTACATCCCGACCGTCGAGGAGGCTTTGGAGCGCCTCGCCCTGCTCCGCGAGCACGGCCCGTCCCCGCGCGCGTTCACGTTCAGCACGTCCTACGCGGCGGCGGAGGCCGAGGCCCTCCAGGCGGCCCCGGCTCCCTGACGCGGCTGCACACCTTCTGTCTTGTAAACAGATGGCCGCTCGCCGCTCCAACTGCTCGGGCCCGCTTCGCGCCCTCCAGGCCCCCGGCGGCGGGTGGTTCAGGCCAGGAGCGCGGCGGTGTGGCGGCCCGCGGCGGCGGCGGTGAGGAAGTAGGGGAGGTCCTCGTCCAGGCGGCGCCCCATGGTGGACAGGCGGACGCCCCAGTCCTTCTCGGCTGCGCGCAGGATGTCGTGCAGGCCGTCCACCGGGACGGGGACGAGGGTGTGGCGCTCGCCGAGCGGGGCGGCGTCGGCGGCGACGCGGGCGCCGAACGCGCCGCCGAGTTCGGGGACGGGGACGTCGGCGCGGGCGAGCGCGACGCGCCCGTAGGCGGTGAGGGAGTGGTGGGAGACGCCGATGTGGCGCTCGCGCTTGTCGCCCTCGCTGACCCGCAGGGACGCGACCGGGCGGCCGTGCAGGACGGACGCCGCGTTGACGGCCTCCCCGGCCGACACCCCGGAGAACCCCCAGCGGGTGCCGGTGCCGAGGTTGCCGGGGCCCTGCGCGAGGACGACGGCGTCGGCGCCGAGGACGAGCCGCGCGGCGAGCAGTCCGGTGTGGACGGTGACGGCCTCCAGGTCGCCGCCGAACGCCTGCCCGACAGTGACGGTCGCGGCGAGCGCGCCCGCGTCCTTGAGCCGCGCGATCGACATGGAGAACCAGGACGGCAGCGCGCCGCCGTCCGGCATGACGTAGACGACGCGGGCGCCGGGGCGGGACGCGAGGAGCCCGGCGAGGATCGGGGGGAGCGCCGAGTGCAGGTCGGCGACGACGACGGGCGCGCCGCCGAGGGAGTCGGCGTCGCGGAGGACGTCGTGGTGGGGGGAGTCCTGCTCGTCGGCGCCGAGGACGGTGGCCTGGAGCGGGGTGTAGCGGGCCTTGACGAGGTGGCCCGGGCCGGACGGGTCGGGCGGCAGCCGGTCGGGGACCGCGACGACGATCGCGTAGCCGCCGGTGCCGAGGCCCATCGCCAGCGCCGTGGTGTTGAGCAGGACGGCGTCGCCGGGCTCGGGCCGTCCGACGAGGGCGGGGTAGGCGAGCGCCCGGCGGAGGCCGTCGCCCGCGATGTCGACGTCGAGCTCGACGGCGCCCGGCCATTCGCGGCGGACGCCCTGCACGGTTCCTCTGCGCCATCGGATCACACCGGAGACCGTAGCGGAGCGGGCCGCGCGCGCGGACGTGCGCGCGGAGGTGGACGAGGGGGGCGTCCGGAGGGGGTAGCGTCATTGGTCCAGCTCGGGCCGCACATCCCGCCATGTCGTCCAACTCCCCCAGGAGCCGGGCGTGGTTCCGGTAGCGTGTCCGGCGGGGAAGGGGGTCGTTATGTCACGGCGCAAGACCGAGCGTCTGTTGAACCTGGTGGTGTGCCTGCTCGCGACGCGGCGTTACCTGACGGCCGAGCAGATCCGCCGGGCCGTGCCCGGCTATCCCGACTCCGACGAGGCGTTCAAGCGGATGTTCGAGCGCGACAAGGAGGAGCTGCGCGAGCTCGGCGTGCCGCTGGAGGTGGGCAGCGACCAGCAGGGCGGCGGCGGTGAGGAGATCGGCTACCGCATCCCGCCGCAGGCCTACGAGCTGCCCGACATCCACCTCACGCCCGACGAGGCGGCGGTGCTGGGCATCGCGGCGCGGGTGTGGCAGCGCGCAAGCATGGCCGAGGCCGCGTCCGGCGCGCTGCTGAAGCTGCGGGCGGCGGGCGTGGAGACCGACGTGCCGACCGCCGTCGGCGTCGAGCCGCGGGTCAACACCGGCGACCCGGCGTTCCCGGCGCTGTGGGAGGCGGTCCGCGACGGCCGCCCGGTCGCGTTCGACTACCAGGGCATCGGCCGGACGTCGGTGGCGCGGCGGCACCTGGAGCCGTGGGGCGTGGTGAGCCGCCGGGGCCGCTGGTACGCGGTCGGGTTCGACCGCGACCGCGAGGAGCAGCGGGTGTTCCGGCTGAGCCGCATCGTCGGCGACGTCGTCGTGGACGGCCCGCCCGGCGCGGTCACCGTCCCGGACGGCGTGGACGTGCGGCGCATCGCCTTCGACTGGGGCGACCCGGTGAGCGACCCGCGCCCGGCGACCGTGCGGCTGCGCGCGGGCGCCGCGCAGGGGCCGCGCCGGTGGGCGCGGGACGTGCGGGCCGTCGAGGGCGGCGCGTGGGACGAGGCGACGCTGATGTTCCAGGACGTGGAGCGGTTCGCGCCCTACCTGGTGCGGTTCGCCGACGACGTCGTCGTGCTCGACCCGCCCGACCTGCGCGAAGCGGTGATCCAGCAGCTGAAGTCGGTTCTGGCGGGCAGCGCCCAGGACCCGTGCGGGGACGGCGGCGACATGATCCGGGACGGTGCGGTGGCTGAGGGTGCGGTGGCCGACGGTGCGGTGCGGGACGTGAGCGGGCGATGAGCACCGGAACGGCGGCGGGACGGTCCGCCGCGAACACCTCCACCGACCGCCTCGCGCGGCTGCTGGCGCTCGTCCCCTACGTGGTGAACCGCGACTCGGTCGCGCTCGGCGAGGCCGCCGCCGCGTTCGGGGTGACGGAGAAGCAGCTCATCGACGACCTGAACCTGCTGTGGTGCGTGGAGCTGCGGGCGCCCGACCCCTACTGCCCGATCGACCTGTCCTACGAGGGCGGGGAGATCACCGTCGCTGAGGCCGAGTCGATCGCGCGGCCGCTGCGGCTGAAGGTCGACGAGGCCAGCGCGCTCCTGGTGGCGCTGCGGATGCTGGCCGGAATCCCCGACCTGCACGACCGGGACGCGCTGAGCCGGGTGATCGCGAAGCTGGAGAGCGCCGCCGGGGCCGCCGCCGCGGTGAGCAGCCAGGTCGCGGTGGAGGTCGACGCGCACGGCGCCGGCGCCACCCCCGACGGCTCCGGTACCGTGCTCGGGCGGCTCCGCGACGCGATCACCGCGGGCCGCCGCGTCCACCTGACCTACTACGTGCCCGCGCGGGACGAGAACACCGAGCGCGACGTCGACCCGATGCGGGTGCTGGTGGTGGAGGGCACCACCTACCTGGAGGGCTGGTGCCGCCGCGCGGAGGCCGTCCGGCTGTTCAAGCTGGAGCGGATCACGGGCCTGACCGTGCTGGACGTCGCGGCGCACGTCCCCGACGACGCCGAGCCGATCGACGTGGACGCCGGGCTGTTCCGCCCGTCCCCGCGGGACGTGCCGGTGACGCTGGAGCTGACCGCCCGGGGCCGCTGGGTCGCCGACTACTACCCGTGCGAGAGCGTCGAGGAGCTGGGGGAGGGGCGGCTGCGGGTGGTGCTGCGGACCCCCGACACCCGCTGGGTGCGGGGCCTCGCGCTGCGCCTCGGCGACCAGGGCCGGATCGTGGAGCCCGCGTCGCTGGCGGCGGGCGCCCGCGACGACGCCGCGCGGGCGCTGGCCCTGTACGGCATGGCCTGACGGGGTCCGCTACGGTGACGGACGTGACGTGGGTTGCGGTGTCGGTGGCGCTCGGTTCGGCCGGTCTGGCGGTGCTCGCCTACAGCGCGTTCCGCGTCTACCTAGGCGTACGTCGTTTCGGGCGTGAACTGGAACGCACCAGGCGGCGGCTTGGCCCCAAACAGTCGGCGCTTCGTGGTGAACTGTCCGATCTTCAGGCGGCTCGGATCCCACAACCGCCCGGGGACGGCGTACGATCGTCCTAGCACGACTCCCGGCTGAAGAGGATGTGAACATGGGCAACATCGGGACTCCGGAGCTGCTGATCGTCTTGCTCGTCGTCGTTCTGATCTTCGGATCGGCGAAGCTTCCGCAGCTCGCGCGGTCGTTGGGCAAGTCGGCGCGCATCCTGAAGGCTGAGACCAAGGGCCTGCGCGACGAGGACGAACCCGAGACGGCGGCCAAGTCCGACGCGGCGTCCGCGAAGGCCGGTGCGGCGCAGCCGAACGCGGCGCGTGACCGTGCGGCGCAGTTGCGTGAGGAAGCGGCGCGGCTTGAGCGCGAGGCCGCGGCGCAGGACGCGCCCCGTCAGCAGGGCGCCTTGTCGTCGGGTGAGCCGATCCAGGGTGTGCCGGTTTCCGACTACGGCAACCGCAAGACCTCCTGACCCGGCCTTCCTCCCGCCAGCGACCGAACGGACCGGCAAGCCGGTGACGACGTGACCACATTGAAGCGGACCGCGCGCAAGTCCACCCCCGACGGACGCATGCCCCTGCTGGAGCATCTCCGTGAGCTGCGCAACCGGTTGATCAAGGCGATCCTCGCGCTGGCGCTCGGCGCGATCATCGGCTGGCTGCTGTTCGACCCCGTCTGGGACGTGCTGAAGCAGCCCTACTGCTCGCTGCCGCAGTCCCACGTGGTCGACAAGGACAAGTGCTCCCTGTTCGTCAACGGGATCTTCTCCTCGTTCTTCCTGAAGCTGAAGATCTCCTGCATCATCGGCGCGGTCCTCTCCTCCCCGGTCTGGCTGTACCAGATCTGGGCGTTCGTCGCGCCCGGGCTGTACCAGAAGGAGCGCCGCTGGACCTACACGTTCATGGGCGCGGCGGTGCCGCTGTTCTTCATCGGCTCCGCGCTCGCGTACGTGACCGTCGACAAGGGCCTGGCGATCTTCCTGGGGTTCGTCGCGGAGGACGTCAAACCGCTGATCACCGTCGACAGCTATCTCAGCTACGTGCTGACGATGCTGCTGGTGTTCGGGCTGACGTTCGAGCTCCCGCTGTTCGTGGTGATCCTCAACCTCGCCGGGGTGCTCAGCTCGTCGAGGATCCGCAAGTCCCAGCGGGTCGCGATCTTCGGGATCTTCGCGTTCGCGGCCGTCGCCACGCCCAGCGCCGACCCGTTCACGATGCTCGCGCTGGCGCTCCCGACCGTGCTGCTGTTCGAGATCGCGGCGCTGCTGGCGTTCTTCAACGACCGCCGCAAGGCCCGCCGTCCCGACCCCTACGCCGACCTGGCCGACGACGAGGCGTCCCCGCTCGACCTCGACGCCATCGACGCCGAACTGGAGAAGGGCGACAGCCGCGCCTGACCACCCGGCGCCCGCGCCTGCCTCCCCACCCTTCCGCCGAGTCCCGGCGAGCACTGGCAGGTTGCCGCCCGTCCGGTCGGACGGCTGGACGGCGGGTGCCCTGGGCGGCTTCCTGACGCCCTGCGGCGGCTTGCGGCCCTGCGGGCGGCACGCGCCACGAAATTTCTCCGGAGCGTGACAGGAGCGTCACAGGCGCCGTCGCCGGGGCGCGCGGGCCGCCGGGGCGGCGCCGCACGGAATTCGGATTGGGAATCGGGCCGGTCGAAACCGTAGGCTCGGTGCCATGACCACCCCCGACACGACGTCGGCCGGGCAGACCCCGGCGCAGCGGTACGCCGCCTACCGCAGCCGCACCGCCGGGAACGGCCCCGCCCTGCTCGACTTCCGCACCCTGTACGACTTCGAGCTGGACGCGTTCCAGATCGAGGCGTGCCGGGCGCTGGAGGACGGCAGCGGCGTCCTGGTCGCCGCGCCCACCGGCTCCGGCAAGACCGTGGTGGGGGAGTTCGCCGTCCACCTCGCGCTGACCGGCGGCACCAAGTGCTTCTACACCACCCCGATCAAGGCGCTGTCGAACCAGAAGTACGCCGACCTCGTCCGCCGCTACGGGCCGGAGAAGGTCGGGCTGCTCACCGGGGACAACAGCGTCAACGGCGAGGCGCCGATCGTCGTGATGACGACGGAGGTGCTGCGGAACATGCTGTACGCGGGGTCCCCGACCCTCGCGGGCCTGGCGTTCGTCGTGATGGACGAGGTCCACTACCTCGCCGACCGGTTCCGCGGCGCCGTCTGGGAAGAGGTGATCATCCACGTCCCCGACTCGGTGCGGATCGTGGCGCTGTCGGCGACGGTGTCCAACGCCGAGGAGTTCGGGGAGTGGCTGCACGAGGTCCGCGGCGACACCGCCGTGATCGTCGACGAGCACCGGCCCGTCCCGCTGTTCCAGCACATGCTCGTCGGGACGCGCCTGTACGACCTGTTCGTCGACACCGGCAAGGGCAAGGACCGGCAGGCGCGCCTGAACCCGCAGCTGACCCGGATGGCCGTCGAGGAGGTCCGCCGCTCCAAGATCAACCAGGGGCGGCGCACCGGGCGGCGCCGCGCGCCCCGCCCGCAGCGCTTCCGGCCGCCGCCGCGGCCCGACGTCATCGAGCGGCTGGACCGCGCCGGGCTGCTCCCGGCGATCACGTTCATCTTCAGCCGCGCCGGCTGCGACGCGGCCGTCCTCCAGTGCCTGAACGCCGGGATCCGGCTCACCTCCAAGGAGGAGGCCGAGGAGATCCGCGCGCACGCGGCGCTGCGCACCGCCGACATCGCCGCCGAGGACCTGCGGATCCTCGGCTACGACGACTTCCTCGCCGCGCTGGAGCGCGGCGTCGCCGCCCACCACGCCGGGATGCTGCCCACGTTCAAGGAGATCGTGGAGGAGCTGTTCACCCGCGGGGTGATCAAGGCGGTGTTCGCGACCGAGACGCTCGCGCTCGGCATCAACATGCCCGCCCGCACGGTGGTGATCGAGAAGCTCGACAAGTGGAACGGGGAGGCGCACGTCGACCTCACCCCCGGCGAGTACACGCAGCTCACCGGGCGCGCCGGGCGGCGCGGCATCGACGTCGAGGGCCACGCCGTCGTGGTGTGGGGGCCGAGCGTGGAGCCCGCGTCGGTCGCCGGGCTCGCCGGGACCCGCACCTACCCGCTGAACTCCAGCTTCCGGCCGTCCTACAACATGGCCGTCAACCTCGTCGGCGCCGTCGGCAACGAGCGCGCCCGGACGCTGCTGGAGGAGTCGTTCGCGCAGTTCCAGGCCGACCGCGCCGTCGTCGGCCTCGCCCGGCAGGTGCACAAGAACGAGGAGGCCCTCGCCGGGTACGCCAAGGCCGCCGAGTGCCACCTCGGCGACTTCATGGAGTACGCCGCGCTGCGCCGCCGCCTGTCGGACCGGGAGGCGGAGATGTCGCGGGAGCGGTCCTCGGCCCGCCGCGCCGAGGCCGCCAGGTCGCTGGAGCACCTGCGGCCGGGCGACGTGATCCTCGTCCCGTCGGGGCGGCGGTCGGGTCTCGCGGTCGTGCTGGACCCCGGCGTCGGGCGGCGCTCGGACGGGCCCGCGCCGCTGGTCCTGACCGTGAACCGGTCCGTGCAGCGGCTGTCCATCCAGGACTTCCCCCGCGCCGTCGAGCCCGTCGAGCGGATCCGCATCCCGAAGTCGTTCAGCCCCCGCAACCCGCAGGACCGCCGCGACCTGGCGTCCACGCTGCGGAACAAGGTCCCCGGCGACGTCCGCGAGCGCCGCCGGGGGCGGGACGTGCCCGCCGCCGACGACGACGAGATCACGCGGCTGCGCGCCGAGCTGCGCCGCCACCCCGTGCACGGCTGCGACCAGCGCGAGGACCACGCCCGCTGGGCCGAGCGCTACCACCGGCTCGACCGCGAGACCGAGCAGCTGCGCCGCCGCGTCGAGGGCCGCTCCCAGGTGATCGCCCGCACCTTCGACCGGGTCTGCGCCGTCCTCCAGCAGCTCGGCTACCTGGAGGGCGACTCCGTCACCGACGAGGGCCGCCGCCTCGGCCGCATCTACAACGAGCTGGACCTGCTGACCGCCGAGAGCCTCCGCGAGGGGCTGTGGGAGCACCTCGACCACGCCGGTCTCGCCGCGTGCGTGTCCGCGCTGGTCTACGAGTCGCGGCAGCCCGACGACGCCACCCCGCCGCGCACGCCGCCCGGCCCGCCGCAGGACGCGCTCGCCGCGATGGTGCGGCTCTGGGGCGAGCTGGAGGCCGTCGAACGCGACAACCGGGTCTCGTTCCTGCGCGAACCCGACCTCGGGTTCGCGTGGACCGCCTACCGGTGGGCCAAGGGCGACGACCTCGACGCGGTGCTGCTCGAAAGCGACCTCACCGCCGGGGACTTCGTCCGCGCCGTCAAGCAGCTCCTGGACCTGCTCGGGCAGGTCGCGGACGCGGCGCCGCCCAACAGCCACATCCGCAAGACCGCCCGCCGCGCGATGGACGCGATGCGGCGCGGCGTCGTCGCCTACTCCTCCGTCGCCTGACCGGCACCCGGGGAACGAAACGGCGGTGATTTCGGGCGATGCCATGAAATGTCGTATCGCGGGGGAGTCGGGATGACACAATGCGGAGCGCCCGACGCCCCCTGACGGCCGCGGGAGCCGTGCCGTGCCCGCGCGCCGTCCGGTGCCGGCGGCCACCGGTCGGCGCCCATGCGACACGTGAGAAAGGTCCTGACCGTGGCTCTCCGCGACAAACTGCGCGCCAACGCGGCCCACGTCCTCCAGCCGGGGGAGAACATCCAGGCGGTGTTCTGCGCCCAGACGACCAGCCAGTACTTCGCCCTGATCTCCATGTGGATCATCATTTTCGCCAACGCCTACCGCGTCGTGGTCGTCACCGACAAGCGGATCCTGGTGTGCGGGTCGGGGCGGCTGCGGATGACGCCCGTCAAGGAGGTCCTGCGCGAGGTGCCCCGCTACACGCGCATCGGCCCGCCCTCCGGCCTGTGGTGGCGCTGCGAGTCGCTCGGCGAGCGGCTCTACGTGAACAAGCGGTTCCACAAGGACGTCAACGCCGCCGACGAGCTCGCCGCCTGACCACCGCGCCCGCGCCCGGCCCGTCCCCGCGCCGGGCCGGGCCCGGAGTCAGCGCGCCGGGGCCCCGGCCGCGGCCTCGATCGCGTCCGCGACCTCGCGCGGATGCGACACCAGCGTCAGGTGCCGCGCCCCCGGGATGATCGTCGGGGGCGGGGCGCCGATGCGGGCGGCCGTCTCCCCGGGCGTCTCGCGGGAGAACACGTCGTCCTCGGCGCCGAACACCACCGCCTTGCGGAGCGGGACCCGCGCCAGGTCCGCGACCCGGGACGCGGGCAGCCCGATCACGCCCCGCATCTTCCACAGCGCCTCCTCGGCGCCTTCGACCTGGAACGGGCGCCGCCACCGGTCCACGCCCGCGCCGTCCAGCCGGGGGCAGGACGGCCCGCACTGCGACTGGTAGATCTTCCGGATCGCCCAGTCGGAGCGGACGGCCAGCCGCAGCAGCGTCGTCCGGAACGGGTCGCGCAGCACGAACCGCAGCCCGTCGGCGCCCGACCCGGCGCCGGTGTCCAGGGCGTCGCCGTCCAGGAACACCAGCCCGCCCACCCGCGACGGCGCGCGCAGCGCCGCCGCGGCGGCGACGCCCGCGCCGCTGGAGTGCCCGACGAGCAGCGCGCCGTCCAGGCGCAGCGCGTCCAGGAACCCCAGGAGCTGCTCCGCCTGGTGCGCGGCGTCGTAGGGGGCGCGGCGCTCGCTGTAGCCCCAGCCGGTCAGGTCGAGCGCGAACACCCGGTGCCGCGCCGCGAGCCGCGCGGCCACCGCCTCCCAGGTGTCGGACGACTCGGCGGCGCCGTGCACCAGCACCACCGGCGGGCCCTGCGTTCCCCAGTGCCGGTAGCGGGTACGGAGCCCGGCGGCCTGGACGAACTCCAGCCCGTCCGGTTCGCGGGCGCGGTCCGCCGTCGCCGCGTTGTAGCCGAAGGAGGAGCAGGTGGCGAGCACCAGCAGCGCCAGGAACGCCACCGCGAACCGCCGGGCCCACCGGCGGAGCCTCGGACGCCCCCGCCGGGGTCCGGGGTTCGGCGCGGGATCTTCCACGGGCCCCGCCACGGCCCCCGTGGCGGGGCCTGTGGTGAGGTCCGTGGCGGGGCCCGTGTTGGGGTCCGTCGCGGGCTCGGGCTCGGCGGTCATGGGCCTCCCTTTCGGTCGCACCCCAGCATTCACGCCGCCGCCGCGTTCGTCATCGGGCGTTCAGACGACCCGGCCCTGCTCCCCACGAAGTAGGAGAGCGGATTGTCCTACACCTCCGGGATTCCCCTACCGTGGTCGGAGGCGGATCGGCTTCCAGGAGGATCCGTCGTCGACGATCAGCACGTTAGTGTGATCCCGGTCACCGAACCCGTCATCGACCCCCCAGGACGTACGCATGATCGAGGCGGAGAACCTCACCAAACGCTACGGCGACAGGCTCGCCGTGGATGATCTTTCTTTCACCGTGCACCCCGGCCGGGTGACCGGCTTCCTCGGCCCGAACGGCGCCGGAAAGTCGACCACGATGCGGCTGCTGCTCGGCCTGGACCGGCCGCACCGCGGCGACGCGCGCATCCACGGCCGGCACTACCGCGACCTGCACGAGCCGCTGCGGGTCGTCGGCGCGCTGCTGGAGGCCCGCGCGGTCCACACCGGCCGCAGCGCCTACAACCACCTGCGCTGCCTCGCTCAAACCCAAGGCGTCGGACGCAAGCGGCTCGACGAGGTCATCGAGCTCGTCGGCCTCACCGGCGTCGCCCGCAAGCGCGCGGGGGGCTTCTCGCTCGGCATGGGGCAGCGGCTGGGCATCGCGGCCGCGCTGCTGGGCGACCCGTCCATCCTCATCCTGGACGAGCCGGTCAACGGCCTCGACCCCGAGGGCATCGTCTGGATCCGCACCCTCATGCAGCGGCTCGCCGCCGAGGGACGCACGGTGTTCGTCTCCAGCCACCTGATGAACGAGATGGCGGTCACCGCCGACCACCTCATCGTCATCGGCCGGGGCAGGCTGATCGCCGACTGCTCCACCGAGGAGTTCATCGAGCGCAGCACCGAGAAGATGGTCATCGTCCGCACCCCCGAGGCCGAGCGGCTCAGCGGCCTGCTCACCGCCGAGGGCGCCACGGTCGTGCCCGGCGCCGAGCCGGACGCGCCCCTCACCGTCACCCACATGGAGGCGCCGCGCGTCGGCGAACTCGCCGCCGCCGAGGGAGTCGTCCTGCACGAGCTCACCCCGCGGCGCGGGTCGCTGGAGGCCGCGTTCATGGAACTCACCCGCGAGAGCGTCGAGTACGGCGACACCGCCGGGGGCGCGGCCGCCGCGGCCGGCCTCGACGGCGCCGCCGCGATCCCGGGCGCCGTTCCCGCGCAGGAAGGAAAGGTCCGATGACCGCCGCCACCTCCGGCCCCGCCGCGTCCGCGCCGCCCGGGACGGCGCCGGTGCCGCTCGGCAAGCGCGTCGGCCGGCTCATGATCGCCGAGTGGACGAAGATCCGCACGGTCCGCTCGACGCTGTGGTCGCTGATCCTGCTGGTCGTCCTCGACCTCGGGTTCACCGCCCTGTTCGTCGGGCTCACCGTCGGGCAGTGGGACAAGACCGACGAGGGCGACCGCGCGAGCATCATCGCCGACCCCACCAGCATGATCCTCGGCAGCGGGTTCTTCCTCAGCCAGCTGACCGTGTGCGTCCTCGGCGTCCTGGTGGTCGCCTCGGAGTACTCCACCGGCATGATCCGCGCGAGCCTGCTGGCCGTGCCGCGCCGGCTGCCGATGCTGTGGGCGAAGGCCGCCGTGTTCGGGCTGCTCATCCTCGTGCTCGGCGTCGCGGTGTCGTTCGCGTCGTTCTTCATCGGCGCCGCGCTGATGCACGACAAGGTGTCGGTGTCGCTCGGCGACCCCGGCGTGCTGCGCGCGGTCGTCGGCGGCGGCCTGTACCTGGCGATGCTCGGCCTGTTCGCGCTGGCCATCGGTGCGATCGTGCGGCACCCCGCCGGCGGCATCACCGGCGTGATCGGGTTCGTGCTCGTGCTGTCGCCGCTGGCCGCGCTGCTGCCCGGCAGCCTCGGCGACCACGTCCACGCCTACCTGCCGTCCGAGGCCGGGCACCTCATCGCCCAGGCCCACCAGGGCAAGGACGACCTGCTGACGCCCTGGCAGGGGTACGGCGTCTTCGCGGTGTGGACGGTGCTGCTCCTCGCCATCGCCGCGACGCTGCTGAAGCGCCGCGACGCCTGACCCGCGTCGCCATCTGAATCGGCCGGGAGCGGGGCACGCTCCCGGCCGATTCATATACAGGTGATCAGGCGGGGCGGGCCGCCACCCAGCCGCGCTCCTCGTCCAGGAACCGGTCCAGGCGCAGCCCCGACGCCGCCAGCACCTCCGGAAGCTCCTCGTCGCCCAGCCGCCGCGACACGAACGAGTGCGTCCAGCGGCGCTCGCCCATCCGGTACTCGATCGTCGCCGCGCACCGCTCCGGGTCGAGCCGCTCGAGCTCGGTCAGCCGGAAGTCGATCCCGTCGTGCGCCCACTCGCGCGGGGCGTTCTCCCAGTCGACGGTCTCGCGCTGCACGACGACCAGCCCGTCCGCGGCGGCGTGCCGGCGGCAGGCGTCCAGCAGGGCCTTTCGGTCACCGTAGTTGACCAGGTACGACATCATCAGCACGCAGCCGAAGCGGTCCGGCAGGTCCAGCTCCTCGATCGGCGAGCACACCGTCGCCGCGCCCGTCACCCGGGCGAGCATCTCCGCCGAGTCGTCCACCGCCGTGACCGGGTGCCCGAGCGCCACCAGCGGCGCGGTGACCCGTCCCGCGCCCGCGCCCAGCTCCAGGATCGTCGCGCCCGGCGGCAGCGCGCCGTGCACCAGCGCGGCGGCGGCCTCGTCGCGGGGCTGCGCGGCGTAGAACTCCACCGCCGACCCGTCCGGCGCGATGTTCCCGGGCCCCGTCCCGCTCGATCGTGTCTTCCCCACCGGCGTCCCCTCCGCTCGTCCCCGCCGCCCACGCTGTTGATCACCGAATCGTCGGACGCGCCGCCCGCCCGCGTCAAGGCCCCCGCCCCGCCCCCGGTTGCGCCGCGCCGCGCGCCGTGGGAACGTTATTGGGCAGTCGCTTAAAGCGAGTGACCAAGGGGGGCGGATGGCCGACGACGAGGTGCCCACGCGGGTCCGGCTGCTGGAGGCGGCCGTGGCGGTGCTGGCCGAGGGCGGCTGGGCCGCGGTGACCTCCCGGGTCGTGGCGGAGCGGGCGCGGGCCAACAACGCGCTCGTGCACTACTACTTCGGGTCGGTCGAGGCGCTGCGGCGCGCGGCGGTGATGCACGCGCTGGAGCGGGAGCTGGAGGGCCCGGTCGCGGCGATCCTGGCGGCGCCCGGCGCGCTGGACGGCGTCGTCGCCGCGATCTCCGGGCTCACCGCGCGCGGCACCGGCACGCCCGGTCAGCGGGTGCTGGTGGAGGCGCTCGTGCAGGGGATGCGCGACGAGGCGATGCGCGAGGAGTGCGCGGCGCAGATCCGGATGTTCCGGGACCTGCTCACCGCCCGGCTCGCCGAGGACCAGGCCGCCGGACGGCTGCGCGCCGACACCGCCGCCGCCGACCTGTCGGTGGTGCTGACCGCGCTGATCGACGGGCTGCTGCTGCACGCGATGCTCGACCCCGCGACCGACTTCACCGGCCCCGCCGCCGCCCTCGCCGCCGCGCTGCGCCCCCCGGCGCCGCCCGGGGAGGTACCCGGCGGGGCGCCCGACGAAGGAGGAGACGACGATGACCCGGCACGGCCCTGAACAGACGCACGGCCCTGAACAGACCGTCGGATCCGAACAGACCACCGGCTCCGAACAGACGGCCGCCCCGGCCCGCGCGGCCGCGGTGGAGTTGCGCGGCGTGACCAAGACCTACGGCGCCGGCCACGCCGAGGTGCGGGCGCTGCGCGGCGTCGACCTGGAGATCGGGAGCGGCGAGTTCGTCGTGCTGCTCGGGCCGTCCGGGTCGGGGAAGACGACGCTGCTGAACCTCGTCGGCGGGATCGAGTCGCCCACCTCCGGACAGGTCGTCGCCGCCGGGCACGACCTGTCCGGCCTCGGCGAGGACGCCCGCACCGCCTACCGCCGCGACACCGTCGGGTTCGTGTTCCAGTTCTTCAACCTCGTGCCGTCGCTGACCGCGCTGGAGAACGTCCGGCTCGTCGCCGAGCTGACCGGGCGCGGCGACCGCGAGCGCTCCGCCGCCGCGCTCGCCGCCGTCGGCCTCGACGGGCGCGGCGGGCACTTCCCCGCGCAGCTGTCGGGCGGCGAGCAGCAGCGCGTCGCGATCGCCCGCGCCGTCGCCAAGGACCCGGCGCTGCTGCTGTGCGACGAGCCGACCGGCGCGCTGGACCTGGAGACCGGGCGTGGCGTCCTGCGCGTCCTCCAGGACCTCAACCGCGAGGGCCGGACGGTCCTCGTCGTCACCCACAACGCCGCGATCGCCGCGCTCGCCCACCGTGTCGTGCGGATGCGCTCCGGCCGCGTCGTCGAGGTCGCCACCACCGCCGCGCCCGGCACCGCCGACGAGGTGGCCTGGTGAGCGTCCTCAACCTGAAGCTGCGCCGCGACCTGCGCCGCCGCCCCGCGCAGCTGCTGTCGGCCGTGGCGCTGGTGGCGCTCGGCGTCGCGCTGTTCGGCGCGTCCTACGACGCCTACCGCAACCTCGACTCCGGCTACCAGCGGCTGTTCGCCGAGTACCGGTTCGCCGACCTGACGGTGGCGGGCGGCGACACCGCCGCGATCGCGCGGGACGCCGCCGCGCGGCCCGGCGTCGAGGCGGCCGTCACGCGCACCGTCGCCGACGTCCCGATGCGCATGCCCGACGGGTCCACGCTCGTCGGACGCGTCGTCGGGCTCCCCGCCGCCGCGCAGCCCGAGGTGAACCGGGTCAAGGTCCTGGACGGCGCGTACCTCGACCCGGCGGCGCCGTCCGGCGTCCTCGCCGACCGGCACGTCGCCGACCACGCGCACCTGGCGCCCGGGTCGCGGGTCGCGGTCTGGCACGGCGGGTCCTGGCGGAACCTGGACGTGCGCGGCACCGTGTCCTCGCCCGAGTACCTGTGGCCCGCCGCCAGCCGCCAGGACGTGCTGCCCGCGCCCGGCTCCTTCGGCGTCCTGTTCGTCCCCGAGCCGCTCGCCCGCCGGATCGCGGGGACGACCGCCCCGAACCAGGTCGCGGTCTACTACACCGGACGCGGACGCGACCACTCCGGGACGCTCGACGCCGCGCTCGCCTCCACCGCCGGCCGGTACCGGGCGAGCGCGGTCACCCCTCGCGCCGACCAGCCCAGCAACGCCACCCTCGCCGAGGACATCAAGGGCTTCGCGGGCCTGGCCGTCGCGTTCCCGCTGCTGTTCCTCCTCGCCGCCGCCGTCGCGGTCTACGTCGTCCTCACCCGCCGGGTCGCGCGCGACCGCGCCGTCATCGGGACGCTGCGCGCCAGCGGGTTCCGCCGCCGCACCCTCCTCGCCCACTACCTGACGACCGGCCTGGCCGCCGGGCTCGCGGGCGCCGTCCCCGGCGCGGCCGCCGGGCTGCTGCTGGCGGGCACCATCACCCGGCTCTACGGCGACGCGCTCGGCCTGCCCGAGACGACCGTGTCCGTCCGCGCCACGACGATGCTCGCCGGCCTCGCCTACGGGCTGGCCGCCGGCGGGCTCGCCGCGCTCGCGCCCGCGCTGTCGGCCGCCCGGGTGCAGCCCGCCGAGGCGATGCGCGGCACCGTCCCCGCCGCCGGCGGCGGGCGCGGCCCCCTCGCCCGGCTGGAGCGGGCCGTGCCCGCCGCGCGGCGGCTGCCCGCCGGGGTCTGGCTCGTGCTGCGCGGCCCCACCCGCCAGTTCCGCCGCACCCTCTACACCATGGCCGGCGTCGCCCTCGCGCTCGTGCTCATCCTCGTCCCGTGGGGGATGCTCGACTCGTCCCGGGCGACCGTCCACCGGCAGTTCGACCAGGTCCAGCGGCAGGACGCCGAACTCGCCCTCGACCGCCCCGCCGACGGCGCGGCCCTCGCCGCGCTCGCCGCCACCCCGGGCGTGCGGGACGCCGAGCCGTCCACGCGGCTCCAGGCCACCCTCACCGGCGGCCGCGCGTCCTACGCGACCGCCGTCGTCGGGCTGCGCCCGGGCACCGCCATGCACCGGTTCCTGCCGCCCGGCGGCCGCGCCCGGCCGCTGCCGCGCCGGGGCGTGCTGCTCGGCGCGGCGCTGCGCGGCGAACTCGGCGTCGGCGCCGGCGACACGGTCGGGCTGCGCCTGGCGGACGGGCGCGCCGTCCGCGCCACCGTCGCCGGGTTCGTGGACGAGCCGCTCGGCTCCCTCGCCTACGCCTCGCTCGACCAGGTCGCCGCCTGGGCCCCGGACGCCCGCCCCACGACCGCGCTCGTCCGGTTCGACCCGGGCGCCGACCGCGCCGCCGTCGGGCGAGCCCTGTCGGCGCGGCCCGGCGTCGTCGCCGTCACCGACACCCAGGCGCTGCGCCGTGCCATGGACGGCTACCTGCGCCTGTTCTACGTGTTCGTCGCCGTCATGCTGGTGTTCGGCGGGCTGCTCGCCTTCACCGTCCTGTTCGCGACGCTGTCGGTCAACCTCGCCGAACGCGGCACCGAACTGGCGACGCTGCGCGCCTCCGGCGTCGGGCGGCGCCGCCTCGCCCGCCTCGTCACCGCCGAGAACCTCCTGGTGGTGGCCGTCGGCACGGTCCCGGGCCTGGTGCTCGGACGGCTCGCCACCGGCGCGTTCCTCGGCTCGTTCAACAGCGATCTGATGGCGTTCCGCGCCGACGTCCGGCCCGCGACGTTCGCCTGGTCCGCGCTCGCCGTGATCGCCGTGGCGTTCCTCGCGCAGCGCCCCGGCCTGCGCGCCCTCGCCCGGGCCGACCTCGCCGCCCTCGTCCGCGAGAGGGCGGGCTAGCCCGGCCGGCCGTCCGCCGCCCGCCGCGTCTCGACGCCGAAGAACACCACCACGACCACCGCCGCCAGCAGCGGGATCGCGCCGAGCAGCGCCGTCTGCCCGATCGAGGGCACCGTCGAACCCGCGACCAGCACGATCGTCACGACCACGCCGCCGAGCTTCCCGACGCCCGCCGACAGGCCCGACCCCCGGGACCGGATGCGCGTCGGGTAGATCTCCGAACTGTAGGCCGCGAGCACCGCGCCGATCGTCGCCGTCCCGACGATCGGGCCCGCCAGCAGCACGTACAGCCACGTGCGGTCGTGCGCCAGGTCCTCGCCCGCGAACGAGAACGCCACCAGCGCCGCCGCGACCAGCGCCGTCAGCACGATGATCGTCTTCTTGGCGCTCCACAGCCCGTACATCGCGGCGGCGACGAACACCAGCGGCAGCCCGAGCAGCGAGGAGTCCCGCAGCGCCTCGTCGGCGCTCTTCTGCGCCAGCCCGAGCTTCTGGAGGTTGGACGGGATCCACAGCTGGAACCCGTAGGTCACCAGCCCGATCCCGAGCCCGAGGATCACCACCGCGAGGCTCAGCCCGCCGAACGGCCGCCGGAACAGCGGCAGGTACCCGGCGCCGCGCGCGGCCTCCTCCCGCTCCTCGTGCGCCGCGTCCCCGGCGGCCTCCTCCTCGGACGCCTCGACCACGCCGTAGCGCGCCATGATCTCGCGGGCCTCGGCCTCGCGGCCGTGCGCGAGCAGGAAGCGCGGCGACTCGGGGATCCACCGGTTCAGCAGGATCAGCGCCACGCCCGTCGGCAGCCCCACCAGCCACAGGATCCGCCACGAGTAGTGCGGCACCAGCGCCGACGACAACGAGCTGGTGATGACGTAGGCGAGGGCCAGGTTCCCGCCGATCAGCACCATCACCCACCCGCGGTGCCGCCCGGGGATCATCTCCGCCAGCAGCGAGAACGTGATCGGCAGCATCCCGCCCGCCGCCAGCCCCATCAGCAGGCACATCGCGAGGTTCCACCAGAACGACGGCATCGTCCCGCACACCGCCGTCGTCACGAACATCACCCCGGCCAGCAGGATCGACGAGCGGCGCCCGATGCGGTCGCCGAGCCAGCCCCACAGGAACGACCCGAGGACCGTTCCCGTCAGGCCGAACAGCGGCAGCAGCGCCACCGGCCAGTGCCCGCCGGGGTTCAGCGCCGACTTCAGCCCGTACTCCTTGCCCATCCCCGGCGCGACGAACGACAGCGAGATCGGCTTCATCGCGTCGATCGTCACCGCCGTCGTCATCACGAGCACCAGCCCGATATGCGCCGGGCGGAACGGCGCGTCCCGCGCGGCGCGCACCCGCACCTCCGCGGCCCGGCCCTTCCGCAGGCCGCGCGGGATCAGCCCGTAGGCGGTCGCGGCGAGACCCGCCACGATCAGCGCCATCCCGGCCTTCATCGGCGTGTCCATCGGCATGTCCGCCATGTGGTAGTGCATGTCGGAGGAGTCCAGGTACATCGGCAGGTGCAGCACCACCCCCGCCACGCACGCGAGGAAACCGGCCCAGAAGGCCGGCGGATGGGCGAAGGCGATGCCGCCCACGGGCCGTGATCGCATCGAGGTCCTTTCAGGGGGAGCCGGCGGAGCCGACAGGGGGGAGTCAGCGGGAGCGCGGCCGTGCGGACGGGCGTCCCGCGCGGACCATGATCCCGCAAAAGAGGATCACACCTTGCGGTTGGACTCGAAGCGGAAGGTCCGCGACAGCCCGATCCGGACCGTCGCGCCCGGCCGCAGCTCGACCGGGGACTCGGGCGGCAGCCTGCGGAACTCCTCCGTGCCCGGGTCCCGGACCGCCGTCCCGTTCGCCGAGCCGAGGTCGACCACGCTCACCTGCCACTCGTCCAGCCGGACGAGCGCGTGCCGCCGCGACACCGAGGCCTCCTCGTCGGTCAGCCGCAGCGGGCGCGCCCTCCCGGAGGCCACCTCGGGCGCCTTCTCCGCGACGCGGCCGATGAGCTGGTCGTGGACGAGCGGGATCGCGTGCCCATCGTCCAGCAGCAGCACCCCGAGCGGCGGCCGGGGCCCGTGGAACGGCGACAGCGTGAGCTGGAGCATCGAGATCCCGCACACCGCGCAGTAGTGCGCGCGCGGGTCGTTGAAGTGCTCGTTCTTGCAGTTCACCCCGAGGACCTCGGGCCCGGTCCCGCGTTTCCGGCCCTTGCGGATCAGGCTGACCGGCTCGGGAGCCGGCTCCACCGCCGTGGGCGGCGGCGGCGCGACCTTCCGCCCGGGCGGCGCGGCCTCCCGCGCGGCGGGCTTCCCGGCGGCCCGCACCGCCGCCCGCGCGGGCGGCGGGAAGGGCGACGGCGCGGGCCGCCGCAGCGACCGGCGCAGCCCCCCGCCCCGCACGACGCCCGAGGACAACCGCAGGCGCGGCTCGGCGCGCCCGGCGGTGCCGAGGGCCAGTTCGAGGCTCGCGACCGGCCCCTGGACGGTCCGGTCGTCGGTGCCGCGCGGGTCGCCGCCGACCCGGACCTCCGCGCCGTCGGCCAGCATCACCCGGGCGCCGGCGTCCCCGCTGACCAGCACCGCGAGCCCGGCGTCCCCGGACGGCCCCGCGACCGCGCACGGGTGCGGGCGCAGGCCGCGGCGCGCCGCGAGGAGCCCGGCGACGCGGCCCACCAGCGCGGACCCGTCCCCGCCGGCCTCCGCGACCTCCTCCAGCGCCGTGAGCAGCGCGTCGACCAGCGGCGCGGTCACCGCGTCCGGCGCGGCGCACACGAGCGAGAGCGCGCCCTCCTGGGCGACGAGCCCGTCGCCCGGCAGTGGCCGCGCGAACCCGTGGACGCCGCCCCTCACAGCACGCCCCTCACAGCACGCCCCTCACAGCACAGCCCTCACAGCACGGCCCCTCACAGCAGCCGCCCGCCCCGCAGCCGCCACGTCACCGACAGCACCCGCATCGGGCCGTTGAGGAACAGCCACTGCCCGAGCCACACCACCGCGAACATCGTCGCGAACATGGACGCCGCGACGTGCCCCTTCACGCCCGGGACCAGCCCGGCGTCCAGCAGAAGCCACATCAGACACCCCTCCGGCACCATCGTGACGAGTCCGAAGAGCGTCGGCCAGTCCTTGTCCCACCTGAACTGCATCACCAGGTGGTAGAGCAGCTCCCAGCCGAGCCCGACGACGGTCACCGCGAGCAGGATCAGGTAGGCGTTCCGGTAGGTCTGCGCGAGCGGGCCCGCCGCGCCGGGCAGCACCGGCACGATCAGCGCGGTCAGCAGCGCGCCGACGGTCGCCAGCACGAACACCCGGGTCTGGAGGCGACCGGCGAGGGTCGGGATCACGGTGGGACGCTCCTGGGGAACCGAGACGAGAAAAGGGAGGCGGGGCGTGGGGAGGGGAGGCGGGGGAGGGGTCAGACGGGGCGGCCGGCGGCCCAGCGCGTCCACTGCCGGACCGACCGCGCCGGGCCGAGCCGCCGGCAGAACCCGCGCCGGGCGAGGTCGGCGCCGATGTCCAGCGCGGCGGTCTGCATGCCGAGGAAGCTGTCCACGGCCGGGAAGTGGTTGCCCGCCGCGGCCGCGCCCGAGGCGTAGAGCACGCCGTCGCCGCTCTCGGCGCCGAGCACCGCGAAGCTCGGGGAGACCGCGAGGCGGCCCGCGCCGTTGCGCCGCGCCCCGCCGTGCTGGAGCAGGTCGGCCAGCACCCGGTGCTCGGGCATGTCGGCCTCCAGCCCCGTGCAGTCGACGATGAAGTCCGACACGTGCCGCGCCCGGGACCCGTCGTTGCCGCGCACGTGGCTGACCAGCCGCCCGTCCGGGGACGGCTCGACCCGGTCGACGACGGCCTGGACCGGCACGTACCAGCCGCCGCTGCGGCCCCGCCGCATCTGCTCCTGCCAGCGCCGCAGCCGCGGCGTCGTCGTCCCGCCGACGGCCTTGGACAGCGCCGCGCGCCGCTCCGGCGACGCCTTGCGGAACTGCGCCTTCAGCTGCCCGCCGAACGCCGACTTCGGCAGCGTGAACGCCTGGTAGGCCCAGCCGTCGCCGCCCTTGCGCCGCATCCACGGGTGCGGGCCGTGCGACCCGGTCACGTAGGTGCGGAACACGTGCACGATCCGCGTCTGGAGGTTGTAGCGCTCCCGGTCGTCCATCAGCCGTTGCAGGACGCGCGACGCCACGATCCCCGCGCCCCGCACGACCACCACGCCCGGACGGGACTTGAGTGTCTCGTACACGTGCTCGTGCGGCTCGTAGGCGTTCACGACGCGGTGGTAGTCGTTGTGGGTCTCGCGGAACTGCTGGAGGTCCTCCAGGAACTTCAGCCCGGGGTAGCCGACGGCCAGGTGCACGTACGTCGACCGGAGCGCGACCCGCTTGGTCGGCGCCGAGCCCGGCGGCGGGTTCAGGACCGTGAAGTACCCGCCGCCCGCGCGCCGCCGCACCATCCGGACCTGGCCCTTGACGAGCATCTCCCAGTAGGAGATCCGGTCGGCCTCCCGCCGGACGGTGTCGAACACCGTCTGCGCGCGGGGGCTGAAGAAGTCGGTGAGGATCGGCTCGGTCAGCACCTGCCACAGCAGCCGCGGCGAGCGGTCCCGCCACGCCTCGTGGACGGCGTAGGAGGGGAAGCCCCAGATGTTGTCGGGACGCGCGCCCGCGTCGGAGCGGATCCGCTCGCCCGCCGGGAGCTGCGACACGCGCGTGAGGTACTCCCACGACAGCCAGGGAGCGTCCCGGCTGGACACCACCCGCATGGACGCGGCGGCGGCGCCCTGGATCCGCAGCACGTCCACCAGCGTGAACGAGCCGAGCCCGCCGCCCACCGACACCAGCGGCATGTCGTAGATCGGGATCCCCGCGTCCCGTACCCACTGGTCGTCCCACACCGACGTCCCGATCAGGAACGGCGTGAGATCCCCGGATGGCCGCGTACCTGACAAGTGACGCCCCCGCCCTGCGAACCCCAACGAACAGGGCGACACCCTATCCCAGCCGGACGCCCCGGATCTGCGGACTCGAACGCACACCCGGCAGGTGACCCCCATGATCGTTCCGCCGGGCGCCCGCCCGCCGCCGCCTCGGCGGGGGAGTCACGCCGAAGGGACGGTCCCCGTCGCGGGCCCGAGTTCGGCCAGCAGCGCGGCCAGCGTCGCGCCGAGCGGCGCGTCCAGCGTGAGGGACGCGTGCGCGTCGCCCCGCGTGGCGCCCTGGTTCACGATCGCGACCGGGACGCCGAGCCGCGCCGCGTGCCGGACGAACCGCAGGCCCGACATCACCGTCAGAGACGACCCCAGCACCAGCACCGCGCGGGCCGCCTCCGTCCTCACGTAGCAGTCCGCGACGCGCGCGGGCGGGACGTTCTCCCCGAAGAACACCACGTCCGGCTTCAGCGGGCCGCCGCAGCGGTCGCAGCCCACCATCCGGAAGGCCTCCACGGCGGCGTCGTCCAGGGCGACGTCGCCGTCGGGGTTGACGGCCTCCGCCCGCCCCGCCCAGCCCGGGTTGGCCTCGCGGAGGCGCCGCTCCAGGTGTCCGCGCGGCGTGCGCCCGCCGCAGGCCAGGCACACCACCCGGGACAGGCCGCCGTGCAGCTCCACCACGTCCCGCGCCCCGGCGGCCTGGTGCAGCCCGTCCACGTTCTGCGTGATGATCCCGCCCACCAGCCCCCGCGCCTGGAGCTCGGCGACCGCGCGGTGCCCGCCGTTCGGGCGCGCGCCCGCGATGTGCCGCCACCCGAGGTGGCTGCGCGCCCAGTACCGGCGGCGCGCGGCGGCGCTGCCGGTGAACTTCTGGTAGGTCATCGGCTGCTCGGTGGACCGGGCGCGCCGCCGCTGCCCGGTCTCGCCCCGGTAGTCGGGGATGCCCGACTCGGTCGACAGGCCCGCCCCGCTCAGCACCAGGACGCCGCCGCCCGCCACCAGATCCGCCAGCGACCGCACGGCGGGGGCCACCGCCCCGGCCTGGCCGTCCAGAACCTCCGTCACCTCTCCATGGTGCACGACGACCCGCCCCGATCGTCACCGTTGCGAATCTACAATGTAAAGGTACCGGCCGGCGTCGCCGGACGGTGTCAGTCCTCGCCGCCGGCGAACGCCCGCAGGCCGGGCAGGTCCACCACGGAGATCTTCCGCCAGCCGGTGCTGACCAGGCCGCGCCGCCGCAGGCTGTTCAGGGCGCGCGCGACGGTCTCGCGGGAGGCGTCCATCCAGCTTCCGAGCTCCTCCTGAGACAGCGGCGGGGCGATGTCCACGCGGCCGTCGGCGGAGGGCGGGCAGTGCCGCGCCGACAGCTCGGCGAGCTGGGTGAGCAGCAGCGCCAGCCGCCGGGCGCCGCGCGCGGACACGTGCGCCTGGAGCCGCCGGTCCGCGTCGTCCAGGCGGCGCACGAAGGTGTGGCTGACCAGCAGCCACACGGCGGGGTGGGCGTCCAGGAAGCCGGTGAAGCGCGCGGCGGGCACCACCAGCGCGCGGATGGGGCTGAGCGCCGTCACCGTCGCCGACCGCTCCCGGCTGCCGAGCACCGCGCTCTCGCACACGAGGTCGCCCGGGCCGCGCACGGCCAGCACCACCTCGTGCCCGTCGGCGGTGGAGGAGATGACCTTCGCCCAGCCGCTCTCGATGATGATGATGTGGTCGGACTCGTCGCCCTGGTAGCACAGCGGCATGCGCGGCTGGTAGTTGCGGGGCCGCGCCACCTGCCGCAGCGCCGCGCGCTGGGGGCCGTCGAGGTCGTCCCAGAAGCCCTCGCCGCGCGCGAGGGCGATGTCGGGGCCGGTCCGGTCGCTCACGAGGGGTCCGCTTCCCGGGCCCGCGGGCCCGCGGGTCGGGGCAGGGGCGTGCCGTCACGTGGACCGGTACCCGCGGCGCATGGGAGGAGTGGGGCGCTGAGGCCCGGTGCCGCGGATACCGGTCCGTTCCGGGGGGTGTGGGGGGTCGTTCCCCCACATGTGACCGGTCCGTTCCGGAGGGTGTGGGGGGTCGTCCCTCCACGAGGGACCCGTCCGTTCCGGGCGGGACGGGAGGTCGTCCCTCCCCATGGGGCCCGCCCGTTTCGGGGTGGGCAGGGGGGCGTCCTCCCGCAGGAGGCCGGTCCGCTCGCGCGTCCGCCGCGGACCGGGGGCGTGTCATCCCCTGTCCAGCGGCGGGTCCGGTATCGCATGTCCCTCAGGAAACCCCCTTACTGATTCCCCAGGCTGCACCCGCGGGCCCATACCGTCTGCGTCACCTGACACAGTGGGTCCCGCACCGGTCAAGTCCGCTGGTCACCGGTATGACCGCGTGGGCCGCCCGTCCGGGCGGGAACGGCGAGGGGGGTGCCGTCGCGCCCGCCGGAACGCGGGGTCAGAGGGTCAGCGGGCGAGGGCGTTGAGGAGGCGGTTCACGGGGCCCGAGAGGTTCCAGCGGTCGGCCAGCTCGACGAGCGCCTCGGGGTCGCGGGGCTCGGCGGGGAGCCGGTCGTCCAGCCCGGACAGCTCGGGCGCGTCGATGTCGGTGACGACGCGGACGACGGTCTCGGCGGAGGCCAGGTACTCCCGGGCGGCCTCCATCCGGCGGCGCGCCCCCGCCGGGAAGCCCTCGTCGGTGCCCGCGTCCAGCGCGGCGAGGATGCCCGCGACCGACCCGAACCGCGTAACCAGCGCCGCCGCGGTCTTGTCGCCGACGCCCGGCACGCCGGGCAGCCCGTCGCTGGGGTCGCCGCGCAGCGTCGCGTAGTCGCCGTAGGCGCGGCCGGGGATGCGGTACTTCTCCGCGACCTCCTTCTCGCCCATGATCTGGAGGTTCCGGATGCCGCGCGCGGTGTACAGGACGGCGACGGGCCCGGAGTCGTCGACGAGCTGGAACAGGTCCCGGTCGCCGGTCACGATGTCGACCGGGCCCCGGGCGGCGCCGCGCACGGCGAGCGTGCCGATGACGTCGTCCGCCTCGTACCCGGCGACGCCCGCGCTGGCCAGCCCGAACGCGGCGAGGACCGCGTCGATCACGGGGAGCTGCGCCTCCAGCGCGTCCGGCGTCTGGTCGCCGCCGTCGTCGGCGACCCGGTGCGCCTTGTAGGACGGCAGCGCCGCGACCCGGAACTCCGGCCGCCAGTCTGCGTCCATGCAGCACACGAGCCGGTCGGGGGAGCGGTCCTGGACGAGCCGCGCGATCATGTCGACGAGGCCGCGCACCGCGTTCACCGGCGTCCCGTCCGGGGCGGTGACCGACTCGGGCACCCCGAAGAAGGCGCGGAAGTACAACGACGGCGTGTCCAGCAGCATCAGCCCGCTCATGCGCCCCATCGTCGCACGCCGCTACGACGGTCCCGGGCGGCGCGGCGGCCCGGTCGCGCGGCGCGGCGGGCGGGCCGGGGCGGCGGCACGCCGGAGTTCTTGCGATCCTGGTGGTGTGTCCGAGGCGGTTGTCCAGTTTCGGACGGTATGCGGAACGTAATGAGACCAGGTCAGGGGAGGAGGGAGCGGTGGTCCGCGGCGCGATCGGCGCCGCGCGGGGCCGCCGCGACCGGCATGGAGACGGATGTGACGACGGAGTTGTATCCGCGTGAGCGCGTCGGACAGGTGCGGGAGGCCGCGGCGCGGGCGGGCCTCGGCGCCGTGCTGCTGACGCCCGGCCCGGACCTGCGCTATGTGACCGGGTACGACGCGCTGCCGCTGGAGCGGCTGACCTGCCTGGTGGTGCCCGCCGCCGGGGAGCCGTTCATGATGGTGCCGAGGCTGGAGCTGCCCGCCGCGCAGGCGTCCCCGGCCGGGCGGCTCGACGTCGAGCTCGTCCCGTGGGACGAGACCGACGACCCGTTCGCGCTCGCCGCCGCGCGGCTGCCGCGCGGCCTCGCGAAGGTGGGCGTGGCCGACCGGATGTGGGCGGTGATGGCGCTGCGGTTCCGCGCGGCGCTGCCGGGCGCCGAGCAGGTCGCGGCGGGCGCGGTGCTGCGGACCCTGCGGATCCGCAAGAGCGCCGCCGAGGTGGCGGCGCTGCGGGAGGCGGGCGCGGCGATCGACCGCGTCCACCGCCGCGTCCCCGGGCTCCTCAAGGCGGGCCGGACCGAGCACGAGGTCGCCCGCGACATCGCCGACGCGATCATCGCGGAGGGCCACTCGACCGTCGACTTCGTCATCGTCGGGTCGGGCCCGAACGGCGCGAACCCGCACGCCGAGCCGACCGACCGCGTCATCGGCCCCGGCGAGCCGGTCGTGGTCGACATCGGCGGGACGATGCCGAGCGGCTACTGCTCGGACTCCACCCGCAACTACTGCGTCGGCGAGCCCCCGGCCGCCTACCTGGAGTACTACCGGGTGCTGGAGGAGGCGCAGCGGGCGTCCTGCGCGGCGGTCCGTCCGGGGGCGACGCCCGAGGCGGTGGACGCGGCGGGCCGCGACATCATCGCGGCGGCCGGGTACGGGGAGCACTTCTTCCACCGCACCGGCCACGGCATCGGCCTGGAGACCCACGAGGACCCCTACATCGTCGCGGGCAACCGGGAGCCGCTGGAGCCCGGCATGGCGTTCTCGGTGGAGCCGGGCATCTACCCGGGGCCGCACGGCGCGCGCATCGAGGACATCGTCGTGTGCACCGAGGACGGCCACGAGCCGATGAACGTCACCGACCACGGCCTGGTGATCGCCGGCTGACCCCGGCCCGACCGGACAGGGCGACGCCCACGGCCCGTGCGGGGGCCGTGGGCGTCGCCTTGCGGAGCGGGCTACTCGCGGGTGGGCTACTTGCGGGTGGAGCTACTTGCGGAGCGTGTCGGTGACGGTGTCGGCCGGGGACGCGGCGCCCCCCGCGTCCGGGTGCCCGATCGCCAGGCCGCTGGCCGGGTCGAAGAAGTGCAGCCGCGTGGTGTCCACGGCCAGGTCGACCTGCTGGCCGGGGCGGACGTGCGAGCGCGAGTTGACGCGCGCCGTCCACAGCGCCCGGTTGTCGATCAGCGGGATCGCCTCGGTCTCGCCCTCGGCGGCGTCCTCGGCCAGGTCGGCGGTGTCCTTGTGCTCGACCGGCGGCGCGTCGATGGCGAAGATGACGTTGATCTCGCTGCCCAGCTCCTCGGTGACGCTGCTCTTGACGGACAGCGGCGCCCACGCGGAGTCGGCGTGCGCGGCGTCCTCGAAGTCCGACGGGCGGATGCCGAGGATCACGTTGCGGCCCACGTAGTTCTGGAGGCCCGGCTTGGCGGCGAGCACCGCGTCGGGCACCGGCAGCGAGAACCCGGCGAAGGCGATCCGCGCGCCGCCGTCGCCGCGGGTCAGCTCGGCGGAGACGAAGTTCATCGCCGGGGAGCCGATGAAGCCGGCCACGAACAGGTTGACCGGGTTGTCGAACAGCCGCTGCGGGGTGTCGACCTGCTGGAGCTTGCCCTCGCGCAGCACGCACACCCGCGAGCCGAGCGTCATCGCCTCGACCTGGTCGTGGGTGACGTAGACGGTGGTGACGCCGAGCCGGTCGTGGAGCTGGCTCAGCGACGCGCGCATGGACACGCGCAGCTTGGCGTCGAGGTTGGACAGCGGCTCGTCCATCAGGAACGCCTGCGGCTCGCGGACGATCGCGCGGCCCATCGCCACGCGCTGGCGCTGGCCGCCCGACAGCGCGGCGGGCTTGCGGCCGAGGTACTGCTCCAGGCCGAGCATCTTGGCGGCCTCGTGGACCTTCTTGCGGATCTCCGGCTTGGGCGTGCCGCGCAGCTTCAGGCCGAACGCGAGGTTCTGCTCGACGGTCATGTGCGGGTACAGCGCGTAGTTCTGGAAGACCATCGCGATGTCGCGGTCCTTCGGCGCGAGGTCGTTGACGACCTGGTCGCCGATCGAGATCTTGCCGCCGCTGATCTCCTCCAGCCCGGCGATCATCCGCAGCGCGGTCGACTTGCCGCAGCCGGACGGACCCACCAGGACCATGAACTCGCCGTCGCGGATCTCAAGGTCGAGGCCGTCCACGGCCTTGACGCCCCCCGCGTACACCTTGTCGACCCGGTCCAGCACGATCTTGGCCATCAGATCCTCCCGATGGAAACGTTTTCTATCCACCCTGTGGAACAGGGGATTCATGTCAGTCCTTGGAGTAAACATCATGGAATCGTTTCCAGGGCAGGGCGGGTCGTGAGAAGATGATCGGACGGTCGGGACGGGAGGGGGCGGAGCGGTGACGCAGCCGCGATCGGCGACGATCAAGGACGTGGCGGCCGCGGCCGGCGTCGGGATCGCCACGGTGTCGCGGGTGTTCTCGGGCGCGGGCTCGGTGAGCGCGGCGACCCGCGAGCGGGTGCTGGCGGCGGCCCGCGAGCTGGACTACCGGCCGAGCGCCCTCGGCCGCGGCCTGAAGCTGCGCCGCAGCGGCGGCATCGGCCTGATCGTCCCGGACGTGACCGACCCGTTCTGCGCGGAGCTGGTCGCGGGCGTGCTCGCCTGCGCCCGCACGCTCGGCGAGCACGTCATCGTGGACGCCGCGCACGGCGACCCCGCCCGCGAGGCCGAGATCCTCGACCGGCTCGTCGAGCAGCGGGTGGACGGCGTGATCGCGGTGCCCGCCGGGCGGGAGGCCGACTGGAGCGCCGCCGCCCGGGTGTGCTCCAGCGTCGTGTTCGCCGATCGAGTCCTGCCCGGCCTGCCGGACGTCCCCGCCGTGCTCGCCGACGACGCGGGCGGCGTCCGCTCGCTCGTGGAGTACCTGGTCGGGCTCGGCCACCGCACGATCGCCTTCCTCGGCGCCGCCGCGCCCGGCGTCCCGCGCGAGGAGCCGGGCACGCCGCTCGGGGTGCGCGAGCGGGCCTTCCGCGACACGCTGGCGCAGCTGCGCGTCCCCGTCGAGGAGGACCTGGTCGTCGCGGCGCGCCCGGCGGGCGACGCGGCCTACGCGGCGGCGGCGGGGCTGCTCCAGCGCCGCGCGGACGTGACCGCCGTCCTCGCCGCGGGGCACCTGATCGGCGAGGCGGCCGTGCTGGTCGCCCGCGAGCTGGACCTGCGGGTCCCCGCGGACGTGTCGATCGCGATGGTCGACGACGTCGCCTGGGCCGAGCTGTGCGACCCGCCGCTCACCGCGGTCGCCCGTCCCGCCCGCGACATCGGCTACCGGGCCTGCGAGCTGCTGCTGCGCGACCGGGCCCGGCGGGGGAGGGGAGGGCCGGTGCTGCTGCCGACCGAGCTGGTCGTGCGGGGGAGCTGCGGCCCGATCCGCACCGCCCGCGCCTCCGGCCGGGGGACGCCCCGCCTCTCCTGAGCTCCGTCTCTCCTGAACCCCGCCTCTCGTGAGCACCGCGCTCGCCGGGGGCCGGCGCGCGGGACGCCGATCTGTGATCTGAGGGCGCCCGGGGAGGGGGCCCGGCACGCTAGATTTCCGGCGTGGAGGAGATCGATCGTCAGATCATGGCGCTGCTGGCCGATGACGGGCGGATGAGCTTCACCGATCTGGCCAAGGAGACCGGCCTGTCGGTGTCGGCCGTGCACCAGCGTGTCCGGCGGTTGCAGAAGCGCGGCGTGATCAAGGGGTTCACCGCGCAGCTCGACCACGGGCAGGTCGGGCTGCCGCTGACCGCGTTCGTGTCGATCAAGCCGACCGACCCCGCCGCGCCCGACGACGCGCCCGAGCGGCTCGCCCATCTCACCGCGATCGAGGCGTGCCACTCGGTGGCGGGGGACGAGAGCTACATCCTCAAGGTCCGCGTCGCGTCCCCGAACGAGCTGGAGGAGCTGCTCCAGCTCATCCGCGCGGCGGCGAACGTCGCGACCCGCACGACGGTCGTGCTGAGCACCCCCTGGGAGGGCCGCCGCCCCCGCCTCTGAACGCCGGCCGTACCGAGGCCGGCCCGGATACCGGCCCGCACCTTACAACGTCAAGGCGGCGGGCCGGTACGTCTGCGAGCCGGTACGTTCCCGGGTCAGCCCTCCCTGGAGGCGACCCGGAAGGCGGCCCGGAAGGCGTCGTGGACGGCGGGCGGGGCGTCGAGCTGGTCGAGGCCGAGGAGCGCGGCGCCGAGCAGCGGGGGGTCCTCGGGGACGAGGAGGCGGGTGCGGGGGGCGACGTCGGCGTAGCGTTCGGCGACCGCGTCCATCAGCAGGGGGCGGCGGGCGCGCAGGATGCCGCCGCCGAGGACGACCTCGGCGGGGGAGTCCTGGAGCCCGAGGCGGCGCAGGATCACCGAGCCGAGCAGCGCGATCTCCTCGGCGAGCCGGAACACGACCTCGCGGGCGACCGGGTCGCCCGCCTCGGCGGTGTCCAGCAGCAGCGGCGCCAGGCCGGTGAGGTCCTCCCGGTCGAAGTCGCCGTGGTGCATGCCGATGCCGACGTCGATGGCGCGCTCGACGCCGTAGTGCGCGGCGACGGCGGCGGTGAGCGCGGTCTCGGGGCCCCGGCCGTCCTCGCCGCGGATGCCGTGCCACAGCGCCGCGCGGCCGAGCTCGCCGCCGCCGCCCCAGTCGCCGGTGTGGGGGCCGAGCGAGGGGAAGCGGGCGGTGCGGCCGTCGGGGGCGATGCCGGCGCAGTTGATGCCCGCGCCGCACACGACGGCGACGCCCCAGCCCGCGGTGGCGCCGCTGCCCAGCAGCGCGAGCGTGTCGTTGCCGACGCGGACGCTCGGCGCCGGGCCGCGCGCCAGCAGCAGCTTCTCCAGCCGCTCCTCCTCGGCGGGCAGGTCCACGTTCGCCATGTAGGCGGCGAGGTGCGCGACGTCGCCGCGGTCGACCCCGGCGCGCTCCACGACGGCGTCGATGACCCCGGCGAGCGACTCCAGCGCGACGTCGAACCCGGTGGTCTTCGGCCGGAAGCCCGGGCCGCGCGCGGTGGCGAGCAGCTCGCCGCCGGGCCCGGCGACCGCCGCGTCGATCTTGCTGTTGCCGCCGTCCACGGCGATGAGGACGCCGCCCGCCGGGCGGCCCGTCACTTCGCCCACGGCAGGTGCTCGCGATTGGCGGCGACGAGGTCGCCGGCGAGCCTCTCGGCGAGGTCGGCCTGCCCGACCAGGGGGTGGGCGAGCAGCGCCCGGGCGACGCGGTCGGTGCCGCCGCGCAGCGCCGCGTCCAGCGCCAGCTCCTCGTAGGCCGACACGTGCGCGACGAGCCCGGCGAACAGCGGCTCCAGCGGCGGGACGGGCAGCGGCTCCGGCCCGGCCGCGGTGATCCGCGCGGGTACCTCGATGACGGCGTCGTCGGCGAGGAAGGGCAGCGTGCCCTTGTTGCGGACGTTCACGACCTGGGTGTCGCCGCGCCCGGTGAGCAGGGACGCGGCCAGCTGCACGGCGGCCTCGGAGTAGAACGCGCCGCCGCGCTCCTCCAGCCGGGCCGGCTTGGTGTCGAGCGCGGGGTCGGCGTACATGTCGAGGAGGTCGCGTTCGAGGGCGGCGACCTCCTCGGCGCGGGAGCGGGCGCCGCGCAGCTCCTCCACGACCTGGTCGTGCCGGTAGAAGTAGCGCAGGTAGTAGGACGGGACGGCGCCGAGCCCGCGGATGAACGCGGCGGGCATGCTGGCGGCGCCCGCGAGGTCCTCGGCGTGCTCCTCCAGCAGCTTCGGCAGCACGTCGGCGCCGTCCACGTCGATCGAGCGGACCCAGGTGAGGTGGTTGAGCCCGGCGTGGCCGAGGGCGACCCGCTCGGGCGGGACGTCCAGGAGCTTCGCGGCGCGGCGCTGGACGCCGATCGCGACGTTGCACAGCCCGGCGGTGCGGTGGCCGGCGTCCAGCAGCGCGCGGGTGACGATGCCGACCGGGTTGGTGAAGTCGATGATCCACGCGTCGGGGGCGAGGGCGGTGACGCGCTCGGCGATGTCCAGGACGACCGGGACGGTCCGCAGCGCCTTGGCGAGCCCGCCCGCGCCGGTGGTCTCCTGGCCGACGCAGCCGCAGGCGAGCGGCAGCGTCTCGTCGACGTGCCGGGCCGCCTGCCCGCCGACGCGCAGCTGGAGCAGCACCACGGTCGCGCCGTCCACGGCCGCGTCGAGGTCGCCGGTGGTCACCACCGCGGCGGGGTGCCCGGCGCGGGCGAGCATGCGCCGGGCGAGCCCGCCGACCAGCTCCAGCCGCCGCGCGTCGGGGTCGGCGAGGACGAGCTCGGAGACCGGAAGGTTCGCGCGCATCCGCGCGAGCCCGTCCACCAGTTCGGGGGTGTAGGTGGACCCTCCCCCGATGACAGTCAGCTTCAACCCTTCACTCCCGTCAGAGTCACACCCTGGATGAACACGCGCTGGGCGAGCAGGAACACCACCAGCACGGGCATGATGGTCAGCAGCGTCGCCGCCATCGTGAGGTTCCATTCGACGTGGTGGGCGGCGCGGAACGTGGCCACGCCGATGGCGAGGGTCCAGTGCTCGGGCTTGGCGTACACGAGCGGCCCGTAGTAGTCGTTCCAGCAGTAGAAGAACTGGAACAGCGCGACCGCGGCGAGCGCGGGGCGCGCCATCGGCAGCACGACCCGCAGCATCGTCCGCAGCTCCCCGCAGCCGTCCACGCGCGCGGCGTCGGCGTACTCGCGGGGGATCGTGATGAGGAACTGGCGGAGCAGGAAGATGGAGAACGCGTCGCCGAACAGCTGCGGGATGATCAGCGGCCAGAGCGTCCCGGTGAGGTGGAAGCGCGACCACACGATGTAGAGCGGCACCATCGTCACCTGCGGCGGCAGCATCATCGCCGAGATCACGACGACGAGCGCGGCGTTGCGGCCGCGGAACCGGAAGCGGGCCAGCGCGTAGGCGACCGGGACGCTGGAGACCAGCATGAACGCCGTGGACAGCCCCGCGTACATGGTGCTGCTGAGCGTCCAGCGGACCATGTCGCCGGTGAACACGCGCCGGAAGTTCTCGAAGTGCCACTCGCGGGGCCAGATCTGGTCGCTGAGGGCCTGCTCGTCGCTCATCACGGCGGTGAGGAACATGAACACCAGCGGCGCCAGGAACATCACGGCGAGCGCGACGGCGATCGCGTGGGTGGCGAGCCACAGCAGCATCCGCCGGGACCGGGGCGCGCGCAGCCGCGCGACCCGCTGCCGGTGCGGCGAGGTGCCGGTGGCGGACGTGTCGGCGGTGGACGGGGCGGTGGTCATCCGGCCTCCTCTCCGGCGAAGGCGTTGAACTGCCGGAGCAGGACGAGCGTGAACGCCATCGCCACGACGAACATGACCAGCGCGAGCACGCACGCGTAGCCCATGTTGAACTGCCGGAACCCCTCGTCGTAGAGCCACTGCGGGAACGTCAGCGTCGACCCGCCGGGGTAGCCGGGCGCGAAGCTGGTGCCGGCGAGGTCGGCCTGCCCGGAGGCGACCTTGGCGGCCACCAGGGCCTGCGTGAAGTACTGGAGGGTCTGGATGACGCCGGTGACGGCGGAGAACGCCAGCACGGGCGAGACGGTCGGCAACGTGATGTGCCGGAACCGGGCCCAGGCGCCCGCGCCGTCGATCGCGGCGGCCTCGTACAGCGAGGTCGGGACGTTCAGCAGCGCCGCGAGCAGGATGATCATGACGTCGCCGACGGCCCACAGCCCGAGCAGGCCGAGGCCGGGCTTGGCCCAGGCGGAGTCGTTGAAGAAGTCGGGCAGCGACAGCCCGAGCCGGTCGGCGAGCACCGGGAACGGGCCGGTGCCGGGGTTCATCACGTACACGAACGCGACCGTCGCCGACACCGGCGGGATCAGGTAGGGCAGGTAGAACACCGACCGCAGCAGCGCGCCGCCCCGCTTGACGCGGGTGAGCAGCTGCGCGACGCCGAGGCCGAACACCACCCGCAGCGGCACGACGATCGCGACGAGCCACAGGGTGTTGCGCATCGCCGTCCAGGCGTCGTCGTCGTGCAGCAGGAACTTGTAGTTGTCGAACCCGACGTACTCCAGCGTGAACAGGTTGTAGCGGGTGAAGGAGAAGTAGACGGTGGCGGCGAGGGGGTAGGCGAAGAACATCCCGAACCCCACCAGCCAGGGCGACAGGAAGGCCAGCACGCGGAGCCTGCGGCGGCGGCGCGCGCGGGGTGCGGCGTGCGGGCGGCCGCCGGGTCCGGCGCGGCGCGCCGAGCCCCGGAAGCGGCCGCCGGAGGGGGCGCGCGGAGCGACGGAGGTCACCCTCAGCCCCCGGCCAGCTTCAGCGCCTCGTCGACCTTGCCGTCGAGGTCCTTGAGCGCCTGGTCGAGGTTGCCGACCTTCCCCGGCTCCCACTGGTCCTGGACGAACTGCTGGAACTTCACGACGTAGTCGTTGCCGTTGGGCGTCGGCGGGGTGGTGAAGGAGTTCGGGTTCCTGAAGACCTGGAGGAAGGTCTGGAACTGGGGCGGCAGCGTCAGCTGCGGCGAGCCGAGCGAGGTGATCGTGGTGGGGACGTTGCCGAGCGCGTTGGCGAAGGTGACCAGGGAGGTGGTGTCGGTGGTGAGGTACCGGACGAACTCCCAGGCGGCCTGGGCGTGCTTGGCGCCGCGCGGGATGCCGATGACGGTGCCGATGACGAAGCCGCCGCCGTAGCGCGCCTGCTGGTCGTCGGGGACGGGGGCGGGCGCGGTGCCGTAGTCGACGCTCGGCGCCTCCTCCTGCATGAACTTGGTGCGCCACTCGCCGTCGACGGCCATCGCGACCTTCCCCTTCTCGAAGGGGTTGGACGACTCGAACTCCTGGCCGAGCGAGCGCAGGAACTTCTTGACGTTGGCGTAGCCGTACCAGTCGATCAGGCTCTTGTTCCATTGCAGGTAGGCGCGGAAGGCGGGGTCGCCCGCGAAGTTGGCCTTCCCGGCGGGGGTGAGCCACTTCGCGCCCCACTGGCTGGCGAGGTGCTGCGCCTGGTGCTCGTAGTACTGGACGGACGGCAGGAACCCGGCGACGCGGATCGTCCCGTCCGGGTCGCGCTTGGTGAGCTTCTTGGCGAGCGCGGTCAGCTCGGTGAACGTCCGCGGCGGCTGCTCGCCCTTCATCAGCGCCTTGTTGTAGTAGAGGCCGTAGGTGTCGGCGAGCAGCGGCATCGCGCACCGGCGGCCCTTGTACTGCGTGTACTCCTGGACGACCTTCGGGAACTGGTTGAGGTCCAGCTTCGACTTGGAGATGTAGGGGTTGAGGTCCTGCCAGGCGGCGCTCTGGCACCACTGCCCGACGCTGTCGGTCGTGAACGAGGACACCACGTCGGGCGGGTTCCCGCCGCGGATGGCGTTGGAGATGCGCTCGTCGGTCTGGTCCTTGACCAGCTTGACGGTGATGTTGGGGTGGGTCTTGTTGAACCCGGCGACCGCCGACTCGAACGCCTTGACCTCGTGGGCGGCGCTCCAGCCGTGCCAGACCTCGATGGTCTGCTTCTCCCCGGCGTCCGGGCCGCTGCCGGACTGGTCGCCGCCGCCTCCGGCGGTGCAGGCGGCCGTGAGGCCGAGCGCCGCCGCGGCCAGGGCCGCCGCGAGACGGCGCGGTGTGGTGGTGGGCACTCCGGTTCTCCTTCGGGGGAGGGACGGCCGATGCCGCCGTCCGAGTGGGGCGGGGTCTAGGGGGCGGTGGTGGAGAAGACCTCCTCGCGGGTCTCCTGGAGTGCCTGCTGGAGCGCCCCGGCCAGGACGGGGTTGCCCTGGACGGAGCTGATCCGCACCTTCGGGCGCGGGATCGTCAGGCTGTGCAGGTGCTGCTCGACGCGGGCGCGCAGCGGCTCCCCGCCGGCGTGCAGGACGTCGCCGGTGAGGACGACGAGGGCGGGGTCGAGGACGCCGACGACCGTGGCGAGCGTGACGCCGAGCCGGGAGGCCAGCTCGGTCAGGGCGCGTTCGGCGCGGGCGCCCGCGTCGGAGGCGGTGCGGGTCCCGGTCGGGGTGGCGCCGACGGTGGCGGCGGCACGGCGCAGGACGGCGGCGGCGTCGCGGCCGCGGAAGCCGTGCTCGCGCAGCAGCCGCAGCACCGCCACGCCGCCGGTGAGGCTGTGCACGCCGCCGGTGTGGGTGCGGCGCACGTCGCGCATCAGCGGCGCGCCGACGGCGGGCATGTAGCCGATCTCGCCCGCGCCGCCGGTCGCGCCGCGGTGCAGGGCGCCGTTGAGGACGACGGCCATCCCGACGCCGTCGGCGACCCACAGCAGCACGAAGTCGCCCGCGCCGGCGGCGCGCCCGCCCGCCAGCTCGGCGAGCGCGGCCAGGTTCACGTCGTTCTCGATCGCGACGGGCACGCCGAGGCCCGCGGTCAGCGTCCCGACCAGGTCGGGGATGTGCCAGCCGGGGATGTGCGCGGCGTAGCCGAGGCGGCCGGTGCCCGGGTCGACGGCGCCCTGGATGCCGACCACGGCGCGGTCGAGGCCCGCGCGGGTCAGGCCCGCGTCCTTGGCGGCGCCGTCCAGCGCCTCGCCCATCCGCGCCACCACGTCGACCCGGGTGCGGCCGGGGGTCTCCAGCGTGTGCGCGCCGACGAGGTTCCCGGCCAGGTCGGCGACGGACACGCTGATCCGGGCGGGGGTGACGTCGGCCCCGGCGACGTGCGCGGCGGCGGCGTTGAGCCGGTACAGCCCGGCGGTGCGGCCGGGCAGGCCCGCGCGCGTCCCGTCGCGGACGACCAGCCCCGCCTCCTCCAGCCGCGTCAGCAGCTGCGACGCGGTGGGCTTGGAGATCCCGATCAGCTCCGACAGCTCCGGCCGGGTCAGCGGACCCCGCGCGAGCAGGGCCTCCAGCGCGGCGCGGTCGTTGATGGCGCGCAGCAGACTGGGCGTTCCCGGGACCGGTGCGGGCACGGTACTCCCTCCGAGTTAGGAAGGTTTCCTAACTCGGAGGAGAAAGTAAGGAGTACTTCCGGGGACGTCAAGACCCCGGGCCGGGAGCGGACGCGCGGCGGGAGGCCGCGCGGTGGCCCCTCCCGGCGGGCGGCGGCCCCCGGAGAAAGCGGAACCAATTCACCGGCAATGGGATGTTCGGACGCGCCGCGCGGCGAATATGGACCTCGTTTCCAAACGCGGGCCGGCGACATTTCTGCGGCCACTTCCCCCGACGCCCGTTGTTGCGCTTCCGTTCGCTGAACAGGACAATTATGGTTAACGGTAAGTAGCGCGGAGGTCATTCTCCGTTAAGATCCCTTATCGCGAAATGACCGAACGGCTGCCTAGTTTTGCCGTGGTCGTCATCGGCGGCCGTCTCTCCTTCGAGCCCCACCTCGGCCAGAGAGGTCTCGCCCATGGAACGTCGTTCTCCTTCCCCGACGCCGATCGCCGGCGCGGGCGCGCTCGCCTTCTCCGGAAGCCTGTGGCGGGGGGCGGCCCACGCCGTCCCGGCCCGGCCCGACCCCGCACCCCCCTACGGTCCGCTCCGGCCCGCCGACGCCCACGGCATCGCGTTGCCGGCGGGCTTCACCAGCCGGATCGTCGCCCGGTCCCGGCAGACCGTGACCGGCACGGCCTTCACCTGGCACGACGCCCCGGACGGCGGCGCGTGCTTCGCCGACGGCACGGGCTGGATCTATGTGTCCAACTCCGAGGTCGGGTCCGGGGGCGGCGGCGCGTCGGCGCTGCGCTTCGGGCCCGCGGGCACCGTCACCTCGGCGTACCCGATCCTGGCGGGCACCAGCCGCAACTGCGCCGGAGGCGCCACGCCCTGGAGCACCTGGTTGTCGTGCGAGGAGACCGCCACCGGGCACGTCTGGGAGACCAGCCCGTGGGGCGTCCCCGCCGTCCGCCGCGAGGCGATGGGGCGGTTCAACCACGAGGCCGCGGCGGCCGACCCGGTCCGCGGGGCCGTCTACCTCACCGAGGACGAGCCCGACGGCGGGTTCTACCGCTTCGTCCCGGCCGTCTGGGGCGACCTGTCCGCCGGGACGCTCCAGGTCCTCAAGGCGGGCGCCGCGACGTCCGGGCCGGTCCCCTGTGGGGGGACGACCCCCCACGCCCCCCGGAACGAACCGTTCACCTGGGGCACCGTCCCCGACCCGGGCGGCTCGCCCGTCCCGACCCGCCGGCAGGTGCCCGGGATGAAGGTGTTCGACGGCGGGGAGGGCTGCCACTACGCCGGCGACACCGTCTGGTTCACCACCAAGGGCGACGGCCGCGTCTGGCGGGTGGACCTGCTCGGCGGCACCTACGGGCTCGCCTACGCCGACGACCTGCGCGTCCCGGGCCCGGGCGCGCTGACCGGGGCGGAGGCCATGACCGGGTGCGCCGCGGGCGACCTGTACGTCGCCGAGGACGGCGGCGCCATGGAGATCCGCGTGATCACCCCGGACGGCGGGATCTCGGTGTTCCTGCGGGTGGACGGCCAGAGCGGCTCGGAGCTGTGCGGCCCCGCGTTCAACCCCGCCGGGGACCGGATGTACTTCTCCTCCCAGCGCGGCACGAGCGGGTCGTCCTCGGGCGGCATCACCTACGAGGTGCGCGGGCCGTTCCGCCGCTGACGGCGTTTGCGCCTCAGGGGGCGCCGGGGAGCGGCGCAGCGACGATGAACGCGGCGTTGCCGAAGCCGACCTCGTCGCCGGGGCGGACGCGCGCCGGGCCGGTCAGCCGCCAGCCGTTCACGCGGGTGCCGTTCATCGAGCCGAGGTCGGAGATCATCCAGCCCTCCTCGGCCCGGTAGATCTCGGCGTGGAACCGCGACACGGTCAGGTCGGTGAGGATGAACTGGCAGCCGGGGGCGCGGCCGACCACGATGCGGGCCAGGTCGCCGGGCGGCAGCGTGAAGCGGGGCAGCCGGGGCGCCCGCCAGGCCGCCTCGATCCGCGCGGTCACCTGCGACACCGAGGAGATGATGCCGGTCAGCCGGCCGAGCACCCGGCCGGGCGGCGGCAGGTCGTGCACGATGTCGGCCAGCTCGGCCTGGCTGCGCGCCCGCAGCACCTGGTCGACGCGGCGCTCGAACGTCTCGTGCGACATCCGCCCCTCGGCGACGCGCTCGCCGAGCACGCGCAGGACCCGGTCGCGTTCCATGTCGGACGCCCGCACCGGATATGAGGGCCGACCGTCCATGTTGTGAGTATCCAGTTCCCGTCGACGCCTGTCCAGAAAAGCGGGGGGCGAGGCGATCGCCCTCACCCGCCCCCCACCGCGTTCGATGCCGGG
The DNA here is from genome assembly GCF_022751215.1 of Actinomadura terrae. Lineage (GTDB taxonomy): Bacteria > Actinomycetota > Actinomycetes > Streptosporangiales > Streptosporangiaceae > Spirillospora > Spirillospora terrae. The sequence continues at coordinate 120,937 of NZ_JAICDG010000007.1, forward strand.
CCTGCCGGAAAAGTTCGCGGCCGGAGTATCAGTTCTCGGTCAGCTCTCGTCCGGGCGCGACAACAGGTCGCGCGCGATGTGCGTCACCTGGATCTCGTCGGTGCCCGCGTAGATCTGGAACGAGCGGGCGTCGCGGGCGAGTTGCTCCACCCGGTACTCGCTCATGTAGCCGTTGCCGCCGAAGAGCTGCACGGCCTCCTGCGCGACCTCGCTCGCGGCGCGCGCCGCGTACAGCTTCATCGCCGACGCCTCGGCGAGGGTGGGGGCGCGCCCGGCCCGCTGCATCTCCACGTGCCGGAACACCAGGTTCTGGACGTTGAGCCGGGCGACCTCCATCGTGGCCAGCTTGAGCTGGATGAGCTGGAAGTCGCCGATCGGCCGCCCCCACAGCTCGCGGCCGCGGGCGTACTCCACCGACAGCTTCAGGCACTCCTCGATGACGCCGAGCGCCATCGCGGCGACGCCGGCGCGCTCGGTGACGAAGTTCTGCCGCGCCGACTCCCTGCCGCCGCCCGCGCCCGCGGCCAGCAGCCGGTCGGCGCCCGCGTGGACGCCGTCCAGGAACAGCTCGCCGGTCGGGGAGGAGTGCAGGCCCATCTTGCGCAGCGGCCCGGTCTGCTCCAGCCCGGCCATGCCGCGGTCGAGGACGAAGGCGAGGATCTCCCGGTCGCGCGGGTCGCGCCCGTCGTCGAGCTTGCAGTACAGGACGATCGTGTCGGCGTAGGGGCCGTTGGTGATGAACGTCTTGGCGCCGTCGATGACGTAACCGTCGCCGGACCGGCGCGCGGTGGTCCGCATCCCGCCGAACGCGTCGGAGCCCGACCCGGTCTCGGTGATCGCCCACGCGCCGACCTTGTCGAGCGTGAGCAGGTCCAGGCCCCAGCGGCGGCGCTGCTCGGCGTCCCCCCGCTTCATGATCGTGCCGGCGGCGAGGCCGAGGCTGACGCCCAGCGCCGAGACCAGGCCGGGCGCGACCCGGCAGATCTCGATGACGGGCAGCAGCGCCATCGCCGGGTCCGTGCCGTGCTCCCCCTTCTCCTCGCGGTCGCCGCCCTGCCGGGCGTGGAAGGAGGAACGTGCCATCTCGTCCAGGCCGAACGTCCGGTACAGGTTCCGCAGGAGGCCGTAGGGCGGCAGCTCGCCCGACTCCAGTGCGTCCAGGTGCGGGCGGACCTCCGCGTCGACCCAGCCGCGCACCGCGTCCCGGATCATCAGGTCCTCGCCCGACCACTCGATCACGGCAGCGTGATCACGTCGGCGAGGACGCCCCCGGCGTCGGTGAGCCGGGCGGGGGAGGGGCTGTCGTAGACGACCAGGACGCGGACGCCGGAGCCGTCCGGCTCGTCCAGGACCGCGATGCCCTCGGCGTGGTCGTCGCCGTCGCCGTAGGGCAGCTCGCCCAGCACCTCCAGCTCGGACGCGGGGACGATCTCGGGCGCGTCGGTCTTGACCGCGCCGCGCCACCGCACGACGCGGACCGGGCCGTCCAGGTCCATACTGGGGCCGGTGAGGACGAGCAGGTCGTCGCCGTGCGGGCACAGGTCGCGGATGCCGAGCCCGCCGAGGTCGAGGAAGTGCGTGCGGTACAGCTCGTCGCCGTCGTCGCCGAGCGGCAGCGCCCGCAGCCGACGGGGGTCGCGGGGGTCCGCGCCGGGGCGGATCTCGACCAGGACGGCCCAGCCGCGCAGCACCGGCCCGCGCAGGCCGATGTAGAGGCGGTCGCCGTGCGCGGCGATGCCCTCGACGTCCAGGCCGTTGTCCTTGCTCGGGATCGACAGGAACGGCGCCAGGTGCGGGTCGCCGGCGAGCAGGTCGGCGAGGGAGTCGCCGTCCCCGCCGAGGACGGCGGCGGTGCGGGCGCCCCCCTCGCCGGGGGCCTCGACGGCGACCTCGGGCAGCCCGTCCTCCCCGGGGACCAGGGGCAGCCGGGCGATGATGTAGCGGTTGTCCTCGCGGACGACCGTCGCCAGCCGCTTGCGGGCCTTCGCCGCGGACTGCCCCGGCTTGATCTTCTTGCGCTTGAGGCTGTGGGAGCCGATCGCCCACAGCCAGCCGTCGGCGCGGGCGAGGCCCTCGATGTCGGCCTCCTCGTCGGGGCCCGCGGGCAGCGGGACGAGGTCGGCCAGCGCGACCGTGACGTGCTCGCCGTACCCGGTGACCCGGCCGTCCGCGCCGGTCACGGCCGTGAGCCGCTCGATGGTGGCGGTCTCGTCGCCCGCCACCCACAGGCAGCGGCCGTCCCGGCGCACGGCGGACAGGTTGGTGTGGGTCCCGGCGTCCCGGCTCTCTTGGCCGAAACGCAGCTCGACCTGGCGTTCCACGATCATTTGGAGATGTTCCCACAAACCCCGCGCGGCCAGGGGGCCGCGTGGTCAGGTGCCGCGTGTCCAGGGGGGCGTGGTCAGGCGGGCGCGTCCCACCGGACGTGCAGGTGCGGCGGCTTGCGGAACACCAGGCCGTGCGGCGCGGACGGCCGGGACGGGTCGAGTCGCAGGCCGGGCAGCCGGTCCAGCAGGGCGGCGAGCGCGGTGCGGGCCTCCAGCCGCGCGAGGTGCGCGCCGAAGCAGAAGTGCGGGCCGTGCGCGAACGCCAGGTGCTCGGCGGCGCCGGTGCGCCGGAGGTCGAACCGGTCGGGCTCGGTGAACACCGCCGGGTCGCGGTTGGCACCCGCCAGGGACACCCGCACGAGGTCGCCCGCGCGGACGTCCGCGCCACCGAGCGCGACATCGCGGGTGGCGTAGCGGTCGACGACCGACGCCGAGGGCTCCAGCCGCAGCGACTCCTCGACGGCGGCGGGCAGCAGGCCGGGATCCTCCAGGACGAGCCGGAGCTGCTCGGGGTGCCCGAGCAGGTGGAACGCCAGGTTCGCGACCATGCCCTCGGTGGTGTCGATGCCGCCGAACATCAGCACGGCGGTGTTCGCGACGACCTCGGCGGTGTCGAGCCCGGACCCGTGGCGGGCGGCCCCGGCGAGCAGCGACCCGGGGGAGTCGGCGCGGATCGCCTCGACGACCGCGTCGCGGAGCAGCGCGTACGCGTGGCTGGAACGTTCCGGTGCGGTGCCGCCGGCGGTGATGGCGGAGACGGCCTCGACGAACGCGCCGTACCAGGAGCGGACGGTCGCCGCGTCCACGCCGTCCAGGCCGAGCGCCTCGGCGACGACCGCGACGGCGAGCGGACCCGCGAGGTCGCCGCGCAGTTCGGCCCGGCCCGCCGGGGCCAGGCCGGCGACCAGCCGGTCGACCTCGGCCTCGACGAACGCGGTGAACCGCTCCCGGGTGCGGGCGGGGCGGAACGGGCGGGCGAACGGGTCGCGGTGGCGGGTGTGGGCGGGGCCGTCCAGCGACAGCATGCTCGGCCCGACGACCTGGGCGGTGGAGAAGCGCGGGTCGTCGACGGTGAACGCGGACGCGTCGCGCATCACGCGCAGCGCGAGGGCGTGCGAGGTCACCAGCCAGCCGCCGAGGGCGGGCAGCCAGGACACCGGCTCGCTCCCGCGCAGCCGCGCGAGGAGGGCGTGCGGGTCGGTCTCGAGCTCGGCGAGCGTCGCGGACGCGCCGACTGGGAACCGGGCCGCGAGGCCGCGGGTGCCGCGCGTGTCGTGGGAGGTCACCCGTCCGAGGATAGGCACTGGCGGGGCCGCCCCGGCCATAAAAAATCTACAACGTAAAGGCGTCGGGCGGTCCGCACTATCCCTACAAGCCCTCGGAACGTTCCCGCCACCAGGTACGGCCGCTCTCGGGCAGGGTGTGGATCGGGTCGTGGTACTCGTACCGGCGGGTGAGGGCGTCGGGGTCGGCCGCCTCCAGGCCGGTGCGGTAGTTCTTCGTCCAGTAGGAGATCCCGCGCTCGCGGTCGTAGTCGGCGAGCTGGTGCACCCACCGCTTGCCGACGTAGGGGACGTCGCAGACGATCCGCGGGGTGGCGAACCCGGGCAGGTAGCCCATGATCGCGTGCTGGAGCTCCTGCGCCTCCCAGACGGCGAGCCGCCAGTGCTCGCTGTTGGGGATCATGTCGCACATGTAGAGGTAGTAGGGCAGGATCCCGGCCTCGTCCAGCAGCGCGAACGACAGGTCGAGCAGCGCGGCGGGGGAGTCGTTGACGCCGCGCAGCAGCACGCCCTGGTTGCGGACGTCGCGGATGCCGGTGTCGAGCATCGCGCGGGCGGCGCGCGCGACCAGCGGCGTCACCGACTGGGCGGCGTTGACGTGGGTGTGGATCGCGATCTGGACGCCGCGCCGGTGCGCCTTGGCGGCCAGGCGCTCCATGCCGGCGCGGATCTCGTCCTGGAGCCAGTGCTGGGGCAGGCCCATGAGCGCCTTGGTGGCGAGGCGGACGTCGCGGATGTTGTCGATGTCCAGCAGCGCGTCGACGAAGGACTCCAGGCGGGGCCAGGGGAGGTTGGCGACGTCGCCGCCGGAGACGACCACGTCGCGGACGCCGGGGGTGCGGCGGAGGTAGTCGAGCATGGCGGCGAGCCGGTCGGGGGGTTTGACGAGGAAGCGGTGCTTGTCGACGGTGGGGGTGGAGTTGCCGACGAGGTCCATGCGGGTGCAGTGGCCGCAGTACTGGGGGCAGGTGGGCAGCAGTTCGGCGAGGACCTTGGTGGGGTAGCGGTGGGTGAGGCCCTCGACGGCCCACATCTCGGCCTCGTGCAGGGAGTCGCGGGCGGCGAGGGGGTGGGAGGGCCAGTCGGTGCGCCGGTCGCCGTGCAGCGGGAGCATGTAGCGGCGGACGGGGTCGGCGCGGAACGCCTCGCTGGAGGAGGTGTCCATGGTGTTGAGCATCTGGGGCGGCAGCAGCATCGACATCGTCGCGCGTTCGGCGCGGTCGCGGTCCAGCTCGGCGTAGAGGCCCTCGTCGAGCAGGTCGCCCATGACCTGGCGGAGCTGGCGCGGGTTCTTGACGCAGTGGGCGCGCTGCCACTGCGCGGACTCCCATTCGGCGCGCGTGACGTCCCGCCAGCCGGGCAGGCGCCGCCAGTCGGGTTCCTCCAGCGGCCGGCGCCGGTAGACGTAGGGCTGGGCGGAAGCATCCCGGCCGGGGGGCGGCGCCGGGACGGCGTCGCGGTCCGAATGCAGGGCGGTGGTCATCGTCGGCCGCCTCCTCGCGTCACATTGATCGCGTAAAAGTCTTGTCTGAAGCCGACGTTACGGGAAGACTTTCGATGAAACCAGTGCTGCTCGGTATATCTTCCGGGCGGGGAGGGCGTGGAGGTGGCCGTGCGCGATGGGGGCGACATGGGCGCCGCGGCGGGGCTGCGCCGCGTGCTGGATCCGCCGGGGGTGCTGCCCCAGGCGGCGCGGATGCTGGACACCGACCCGCGGATCCGTCCCGACGAGGTCCGCGTCCGGGTGGAGCGGCTCAACCTGGACGCCGCGTCCTACCGGCAGCTGCGCACCGCGCACGGCGGCGACCCGGACGCGATCCGCGCCGAGGTGCTGCGGATCATCGGGGAGCGCGGCAAGATGCACAACCCGGTCACCGGGTCGGGCGGCATGCTCGTCGGCGTCGTGGACGAGGCCGGACCCGACTCGCCGCTCGGGCTGCGGAAAGGCGACCGCGTCGCGACCCTGGTCTCACTGACGCTGACGCCGCTGGCGGTCACCGACGGGCTCGCGCGCTGGGACGGGCGGTCCGAGCAGATCCCGGCGGAGGGGCACGCGATCCTGTTCGCCCGGTCGATCGCCGCCGTCCTGCCCGACGACCTGCCGGTGCCGCTGGCGCTGTCGGTCATGGACGTGTGCGGCGCGCCCGCGCTGACCCACCGCGTCGTCGCGGCGCGGGAGAAGCCCCCGGTGGTGGCGGTGCTGGGCGCGGCGGGCAAGAGCGGGTCGCTGTCGCTGGCCGCGGCGCGCCGCGCGGGCGCGTCCCGGGTGATCGGCCTGGTCCCGACGGAGCGGGAGGAGGCGCTGCTGTCGGCGACCGGCCTGGCGGACGCGGTGGTGCGCGCCGACGCGCGCGACCCGGTGGCGGTGGCCGCCGCGCTCGGGGAGCCCGCCGACGTGACGGTCGTGTGCGTGGACGTGCCGGGCTGCGAGCACGGCGCGATCCTGGCGACCGCGCCCGGCGGCACGGTGGTGTTCTTCTCGATGGCGACGTCGTTCCCCGCGGCGGCCCTCGGCGCCGAGGGCCTGGCCGCCGACGTGACGATGCTCATCGGGAACGGCTACGTCCCCGGCCACGCGGCGATGGCCCTGGACCTGCTCCGCGCGGAACCGGCGGTCCGCACCCTGTTCACCGCCCGAAACGCCGACGACCCAGCACAATGACCACCTGCGCCCCCCTGCGAATCGTGCCCGGGTCACGTTTCCAGGTGGGGTGCGGAAGTCGATGGGCTCACTTTCTTCCGCGGATGAGGAGTGAGACCTTACGGCCGATCAGGAGATAGGCCATCACCACGCCGGTCGTATTGAGGATGACATCGTCGATGTCGAAGGCGCGGCCCGTGACCGTCAGGCCCTGCGTCATTTCGATGGCCAGTGACACCAGGGCGCCGGCCAGGGCAATTCGAATCGGCCCCCGCACACTGGTGAACACCGTGGGCAGCAGGGCACCCAGCGGCATGAGCAGGGCCACGTTGCCGCCGATCTGGACCAGCGCCTCTCGGGTGGGGCGATCGAGGTAGAAGCGGAGCGAACGGCCGGGGTCGGTGTTGCCGCCCGCCTGTCCCTGGTCGTGGACGGAACTGAGCGTCAACTGGAACACGTAATAGAAGAACACTGACAGCATGCCGAGCGTCACGGCGACGGCGAGGATGCGCAACGGCATCACATACCACCGCCTCGTCCCGGTCGAGGGCGGGGACTGCATCTCAGATCGCGTCAGCAAGATCGCTCCCTAGACGCACTCGCTGCTATTTTATAACGCGTTCACGTATGCCCTGCCTTCTTGAGAGCAAACCTCCATACACCGCCGCGCGCCTGACCAGCGGAATGGCGCATCCGCGGGCGTGGGCGCTCATGCAAGCAGGCGTCTTCACATGGACGCGAGCTGGGTCAGCGTGTTCTTGGCGATCTCCCAACTTGTGTCCACCATCGCCAGGCTTTGTGCGTCGGCCTGGGTGGCCGCGTCCATCCGGTAACCGTTGTAGGCCGTGCAGAACCAGCGCCTGAGGTGGGAGTCGGCGTCATAGAGGTTGACGCACCTGGGCGTCAGGCTGGTGCTGACCTTCTGGTTGGCCTCGCGGAGGACCGGCACGAGGGTGTCGTTGTGCAGGCCCGCCTTGCTGCGCGCCATGAGCGCGATGGGGCCGACGGCGTTGATCGAGAAGCCGAGCTGGTCCTGGGCCGCCTTGCTGGTGACGGTGGACAGCAGACTGTCGATCTCGGTGATGCAGGAGGTCGCGTTCAGCGCGAAATACTGCTTGTTGTCCGGCGTCAGATTGTCGAAGTCGGGGAAGTCGAGAACGGCGCTGCGCGCGCAGGCGCGCGCGTTGGCGGCGGCGACGGCGTCGATGTGGTTGATGATGTCGCGCTCGGCGGCCTGGATCGCGGCGATGATCTGGGCGGTGGCCACCGCCGACGAGCCACCGCCGAGGAAGGTCTTGTACGCGTCGTACGCGGCCTTGATCGCCTGGGCGACGGCGACGGGGTCGACGCTGGGCGCCACCGCGGGGTGCGCCTCTTTGGGGGTGGCCGCCTGGGCCGGACCGGCCGTGGCCGTGACGGTCATGGCGAGCGTCACGGCAACACCGATGAGCTTCCGCCTCATTCCGTGCCTCCTTCGACTGACGACGGGACCTCTCCCGGTAATAGGCATCCGGGTTACACGGACCGGCTTCGACACGCCACGGTGTTTCCTCGGAGCGGTTGCCGCGTCGGAAGGCTTCGAAGCGAAGCTGGGAGTTCTCAGGTGTCCAGGAGGCCGGACGCCTTGGCCACCACACCCGCCTGGAACCGGCTTCCGACGTCCAGCGCGGCGAAGATCTCGGCGATGTACTTCCGGCAGGTCCGCACGGATATGCCGAGTTGCCGTGCGATGGCCTCGTCCTTCAGTCCGTTCGCCAGCAGCTTTAAGATTGTCTTCTTCTGGTCGTGCGTGGTGAGTTCCTTGTATCGCGGGTCGTTGTCGACCAGCGGCAGTGCCTGATTCCAGTTCTGCTCGAAGCGGGCGCACATGATGTTCACCATGTGCGGTTCCCGGACGACGGTCGCGCGGATCGAGGGCTCGTCCTCGGAAATGATGTAGACGACCTCGCTGTCGAAGATGAGGGTCTTCGCGTCCACCTCGCACGCGGTGCGCACCTGGCCGCCGGCGTCATGGATCGTCCGGAGGTGGGCGAAGACCGCGGGGTTGTTCCGCGCGGAGTGCTGGAACAGGAGCTTGATGTCGATGTCCGGTCGCACCGTCCTGAAGTCACCGGAGATCGAGGCGCGGACGCCCTCCAGCGACGAATCGCTCTCGGCCGGATCGGCGCTCCAGGCGAACGGCTGCTGCTGCGGCTGCGCGCTCCAGACTGATCTGCGGCAGTCCGCATACGTCTCGGCGATGGACGCCCTGATCGATTCGCCGTTGGTCAAGATCTCCAGGAGCGGCTTCACCTGGGGGATGTTCACCGTCGCTTCGTAGAGGTCGGCGAGCTCGTGGAACCTCCGGCGGACGATGTCGAGGTTGCGGCTCTGGCGGATCAGCTCCAGTTCGTAGGGGGCGAGGAACTCCTTCGACGCCGTTCGGGCGTGGACCGGGATGAGGGAGTCCCGTCCGTGCCCGTCGAACCGGAGCAGCCGCAACTTCACGAGTTGTGCGACCAGTTCGCTCTGCTTCTCGTGATCCTCGCCTCTCGAAATATTCTCGAGTTTGACGCTGCCGCAGGTCACAAACCATCGGTAAAGCGAGGCGAGTTCCGCGAAATCCTTGACCAGCGGCTCTGATCCGGGAATGAACGCTCCGTCGTCGACGGGTGCCGGTCGCTCCGTCTCTTTCACGGTCTGACTCCAATCGCAACCAGCGGCGGGAACGGTTGAGAATTACCCGTGGGCGGTGCTCATGTCAAGAGGACGGGATCGTCCGACATAAACGGTCCAGGACACGCACCGGGTGGGCTCTGTTGCCGGTGCGGCCCGATGGAACGGAAGGGGATGCGGCAGGAGCAAGTCGATCTCGCTGTTTGCAAGGCCGCCGTCGTGTATCGGCGGTTTTCCCGGCGAGATCGATCCGGGCGGTAGAGCGTTCCAGACTCGTGAAGAAGGTGGTGGGGGCGACGACGCCCGGGCCTCAGGCAAGGCCACCGGGCCCGCTGTAAGCTACCGGGAGAACCTCATCGCGAAGGCGGACGATCCGCGTCATATCGATTCGCTCCGTGCCGAAACATTCGCCCCGTTCCGAAACCTCCACAATGGTTGCAGGGTGTTTTCCGGGCACCTCGGCGCGTTCGAGAAGCAAGGCTTAGAGATCCAATTCCAGGGTGGTGGTCTCCGCGCGGGAGACGCAGATCATGAGGCGGTCGTGGCGCTCGCGCTCCTCGGGGGTGAGGAGCAGGTCGCGGTGATCGGCCCTGCCGGTGAGAAGGCGGGTCTCGCACGACCCGCAGCTGCCCTCGCGGCAGGCGCTGGGCACCGGCACGCCGCAGTCCTCGACCGCCTCCAGGATCGACACGTCGGGCGGGACGTCGATGGTCAGACCCGTGCGCCGGAGCACGACGGTGATGGGCGCGTCGGGTAGGGGTCCGTTTCCGGAGGCCCCCGGCGCGCGCTCGGCTTGCGGCGCCGGACGTCCCGGCGGGAACCAGAGGACTGGCAGGGTCTCCGGGACCCGTACCGACCAGCCCTTGAACCGGACGGGCCGGTCGGGGTCGGGGCGGAGGCCGGGCCGGGCCGCGAACAGCTCCGCCAGCGACACGCGCATGACCTGGCGGCCGAGCTGGTGGCCGGCGCAGAAGTGGGCGCCGCCGCCGAACGCCTGGTGCGCGGCGGAGCCCCGGTCGAGGTCGAAGACGTCCGGGTCGTGGTAGCGGCGTTCGTCGCGGTTGGCCGAGGCGATCATCACGCCGATCTGGGCGCGCGCCGGGAGCTCGACGCCGGCGACGCGGGTGTCGTGGACCGCTTCGCGCTGGGTGGTGCCGAACAGCGGCGCCCAGCGCAGGGCCTCGCTGATCGCGGCGGGCAGGAACCGCTGCGGGTCCTCGATGACGCGTGCGAGCTGGTCGGGGCGGGACAGCAGGCCGGCGAGGGTGTTGGCCGCCGGGCCGCCGGCTCCCTGGAGGCCGCTCACCAGCATGAGGGTGATCGAGGGCAGGACGAGGTCCGCCTCGCGCAGGTCGTCCGGCGCGCGTCCGCTGTGCAGGAGGTGGGAGAGCACGGAGCCGTCGGGCCGTTTCCGCAGCCGTGCCATCAGCGGGCCGAAGGTCTCCCTGATCTCCTCGTGGACGGCGTCGGAGACCGCGTACCTCTCCGCGGCCTGTTCCCGGTTGCGGGAGCCGACGGTGAACCGGTCGAACCAGTCCTGCATGGTCTCGGCCGTGACCAGTTCGGTGATGCCGAGCGCGGCGCGGAGCGCCTCGGTGCTGATGGGGGCGAAGTAGCCGCTCATGAGGTCGACGCCGTCGCGGCTCGGCAGCGCCCGCGCCAGGGCGCGCGCGAACGGCCTGACCCGTTCCTCCGTCAGGCGCCGCGCCTGGGCGGGGCAGAGCCCCGGATCGATGCCCCGCCGCAGGTCGGCATGGACCTCGCCGGTCGCGCTGATGACGTTCGGCGCGCCGAACGCCCGGTCGAGGGTGGGGTGGCCCTGCGGGCCGGAGAAGGCCTCCCGGTCGCCGAGGACGGCGGCGCAGTCGTCGAACCTGGTGACCAGCCAGAGGCCGGCCGCGGGTACCCGGGCGACGGGCGCCTCCCGCCGGAGCCGGGCGTAGACCGGGTACGGGTCGTCGATGAGGTCGTTGAGGGAGATCTCTGCAGGAAAGGGCATCGGCTGGGTCCTCTCGCCTCGTCAGGGGAGCAGCGCCGCGAGCATGTGGTCGGCCTTGTGCCGGGTCTCGGCGAACTCGGCCGCGGGATCGGATCCGGCGACGATGCCGCACCCGGCGTAGACGACGGCCCGGCCGCCGCGGATCAGCGCCGACCGGATGCCGACCGCGATCTCCGCGTCGCCGGACGGGTCGATCCAGCCGAGCGGGGCCGCGTACCAGCCGCGGTCGATGCCCTCGTGGGCGCGCTGCCAGCCGGTGGCGGCCGCCCGCGGGACGCCGCCCATGGCCGGTGTCGGGTGCAGGGCCGCGATGACGTCGAAGACGGCGGTGCGGCTCCGTTCGGCGAGCAGCCCCTCGATGGAGGTGCCGAGGTGCTGGACGGTCGGGTGCCGGACGAGCTCGGGTTCGACGCCCGCGGTCACGTCGGCGCCGAGCTCGGCGAGGGCCGCGCGGATGAAGTCGAGGACCAGTGCGTGCTCGTGGCGTTCCTTCGCGCTGTCGCGCAGCCACCGTCCCAGGTCGGCGTCGTGCGCGGCGTCGGCGCCGCGCGGCGCGGACCCGGCCAGCGCCATCGTCCGCAGGACCGGTCCCTCGACCCGCACCAGCAGTTCCGGGGTGGCGCCGACGAAGTGCAGGCCGTCCCAGCCGACGGCGAAGACGGTCGCGCCGTTCTGGGACGCTTCCAGCGCGCGGAGGATCCGGTCGATGTCGAACGCGCCCTCGACGTCCACCTCGAAGGTGCGGGCGAGGACCACCTTCTCCAGGGCGCCGCGCTGGATCTCCGCGAGGATCGCGGTGACGTTCCGCGTCCACTCGGCCCGCCCGGGGACCTGGACGAAGCGGGCGAGGCCGCCCGAGGGCGGCGGTAGGGCCCCGGTGCGGAGCCGGGCCCGTGCCCGTGCCGCCTCCAGCGCGGCGGCCAGGTCGGCCGCGGTCTGGCCGGGACGGCAGACCGCGTTGACGGTGAGGCGGGCCGGCTCGCCCGCGCGGGCCTCGAACTGGATCTCCGGCACCCAGAACGCCACCGGAGGCATCCCGGAGCCCTCCGCGTAGGAGCCCCCGCCGATCAGCAGCGGCACGCCGGTCCCGTCCGCCGCGATCGGCAGCCGGGCCCACGCGTCGCGCGCACCCGCCCATCGGGAGCCGGCCTGCCCGCCCGGCAGCTCGTGAGCCACGCCCAGCGCGAGGAGGCTCCGTTTGGTGTGCGGCGAGGACCAGAAGAAGGATCGGCCGGCCGTGTCCGCGGCCGACCGGCGCAGCTCGCGAAGGTCGTCGCGGGTGTCGCCCGGATGCCAGCTGACCAGCACGGCGCCGCCGCCCGCCGCGGCCGACTCCGCGGCCCGCCGGCAGAGGTCTCGCAACTTCACGGTTCTGCTCTCCGATCGGCTCATGGGACGGTCCCCCACGGGACCGTGGTGAGGAGGCGCGGCGCCGCGGCCGCGACCGGCAGCGCGGCCCCGCCCGCGCCGGGCCCGACGGCGAGGCCGAACGTGCCGGGCCCGTCCTCGGTGAGCAGGCTCACCTGGAGGTCGTCAGCCTGGAGCGCACCGGTCAGGTCGCCGGGCCGGAGCGCGTCGCGTGCCGGTGCCGGCCCGCCCCCGTGCAGGAGGAGGGAGGCCCGCTCGACCAGGTCGTGGACGCCCTGGTGCGGCACCCCTCGGAAGCCCGTGAGCACCCCGGCGTCCAGGGCGGATCGCAGCGCGCCGGCCCCCGCCCAGTCGCGTGGGGCGACCACCCTCCCGGGCGGCGGTGTGCGCCGGAGGACGACGTCGTAGCGGAACCCGTTGAGTTCGTTGTCGAACCGTCCGAGTTTCGGCATCGCCCGGACCGACAGGCCGCGCTCGGCCGCGTAACGCGCGAACCAGTGCGGGGAGACGAGCAGTTCCGGTTCGCTCGCCACCGATTTGCGCAGGCGTTCGCGCCGCTCGCGCTGCTCGCCGGGGGTGCAGCCGTCCAGCGCCGCCAGGTGCAGGGCGTCGAGCAGGTCGGCGTTGCGGACGTCGCCGACGAACACGCTCCCGTCGTCCGGCAGCACGGCCGTCGCGCCGTCGAGAACCGCGCCCAGATAGGCCGCGGACGGGAAGTACTGTGCGACGGAGTTGAGGATGACCAGGTCGGCTCCGCTGCCGTGGCGGGCTGCGGCGGCCGTGGCCTCCTCGCAGGCCAGGTGGACGTGGGCGGCACCGCGCTCGGCCACCGCCTTCCGCAACCGGCTCACGGCGACGCCCGAGATGTCCGTCCCGGTGTAGGACTCGCAGTCGTGCAGCAGCCGCCACATCAGCAGTCCGCTCCCGCACCCGATCTCCACGACGCGGCGCGGCCGGAGCCCGGCGATCCGCGCGACCGTCGCGTCGACCCACTCCCGCATCTCGGCCGGGGAGAACGGCAGGCCGGTGATCTTGCTGTGCCAGCCGGCGACGTCGAACTCGGGGTCGGCGGGCCGCTCCCGGTAGACGTCGTCGAAGACCTCGGCCCACAGGCCGACCGTGCCCGTCCAGCCGGGCCCGGTCACGAGACCCTCCGCAGGATCGCCTCCAGGACGGCGGGGTCGCGCAGCATGTCGGCCTGGTCGGCGGCGAAGCGGTCCACCTCCCAGTGGTCCTCGACGGCGGCCCGGTCCCCGTAGTCCGCCGAGAGCAGCACCGCGGCCGGGCCCGGGTAGGGGGTGCGGCGGGCCGTGGAAGCGGCGACGGCGAACTCGATCCAGCTGAGGTAGCGGTCGATCAGGTCGAGGGCGATCTCGTCGTCGGCGGGGATGCCGAGCGACGCGCACTGCCGTTCATGGTGCTCCTGGGCGAGGCCCGCCAGGTAGGCGAAGGTGGCCGGTCCGTCACCGGCGAGTCGGCCGAGCCCGGCGCGGACCTCCGCCGAGGGCGCGCGGGTGATCTGCGCGTGGACGACGGCGAGGAACTCGACCCCGATGGGCAGCGGGTCGATCAGCGTCAGGGCCACCGCGCGGCCGCGGGCCCGCAGCTCCCGGGCGAGCTCGAGCGCCAGCATCGACCCGGCGCAGAAGCCGAGCAGCCGGACGTCCTCGCAGGGCGATTCCGCGAGGGCGTCGGCATAGGCGGCGGCATAGGCCCGGGCGTCGGGATCCACCTTCACCCCGGCCCACCGGGCGGCGGTGAACTCCCAGACCGGACGCTCCGCCGTGTCCGCGAGCCCCCGGATGTCGGCGCCGGGCCGCGCCCCCCGGAAGTCGACGGCTACCAGGGCCGGGCCGTCCTTCCTCCGGTTGAGCGGCTGGAGCAGCCTCCTCATGAGAGCCCGGCCGTCTGCGCCAGCTGCTCGGCGGCCGCGCGCGGCGACGTCTGGCTCAGCAGGACGCGCAGCGGAACCTGGTGGCCCGCCTCCCTCGCCCGCATCGCCACCCGGGCCGCCATCACCGAATGGCCGCCCATGAGGAAGACGTCGTCCTTCGGGCCCACCGCCGCCACGTCCAGCGCCTCGGCCCATAACCGGCAGAGGAGGGCTTCGAGTTCACCGACCGGTTTGTCGGGCGGGCTGTCGGGCGGGCTGTCGGAGGGGGAGTCGTGCGCCGCCGGTGCGGGGTCGGGGAGCGCCGCGCGGTCCAGCTTGCCGTTCTGGTTCAGCGGGAGCGACTCCACGCGGGTGAAGGTGCTCGGCACCATGTAGCCGGGGAGGTGCAGAGCCAGTTGGTCGCGCAGCTCGCCGGCCAGGCCAGGGTCCGTGCGGGACGTCACGACGTAGGCGGCCAGGGCGGTGGTGTTCGCCGCGTCCGTCCTGGCGGCGACGGCGCAGTCGGCGACGTCGGGATGCAGCCGCAGTTTCACCTCGACCTCGCCGAGTTCCACGCGGAACCCCCGGACCTGGACCTGGTCGTCGATGCGGCCGAGGTACTCCAGCTCCCCCTCGGGTGTGCGCCGCACCAGGTCGCCCGTCCGGTACCAGCGGCGGCCGCGGTGCACCGGGTACCGCTCCGCGGTCAGCCGCTCCCGGCCGAGATAGCCGCGGGCGAGGCCGGGCCCGCTGATGTGGAGGTCGCCGACGGCGCCGTCGGCGACCGGGTCGCCGTGCGGGCCGAGGACCGCCACGTCGAGGTCGGGCAGCGGACGGCCGATGAGGCTGGCCTCGCCGCCGGTGTCCTCCGAGCGGACGCGCCGGTAGGTGGCGTACACGGTGGTCTCGGTGGGGCCGTACATGTTGAAGACCTCGGGGGCGCTGTCGCCGCGGCCGGCGAACCAGGGCCGCAGGACCTTGAAGTCGAGCTTCTCGCCGCCCAGGAAGACGTAGCGGAGGCTGAGCGCGGCACGCGCCTCCTCGACGAGGTCGGCGCGGATCAGCGCCTGGAAGGCCGACTGGGTCTGCGCCGTCACCGTCACCCGCTCGCGTTCCAGGAGCGCGAGGTAGTCGACCGGGGAGCGGCTCGTCCAGTAGGGGACGACGACGAGCCGCGCGCCGCGGGTGAGCGCGCCCCAGATCTCCCAGACCGAGGCGTCGAACGCGGGGGAGTGGAAGAACGCCCACACGTCGTCGGGTCGGAGGTCGAACAGGCGGTCGGTGGTCGTGATGAGCCTGGCCACCTGGCGGTGCTCGACCAGCACGCCCTTGGGCTCGCCCGTCGACCCGGAGGTGTAGACGACGTAGGCGGGGTCGGCCGGGGAGATCGGCGGGAGGTCGCCCGGGGGGAACCCGTCGGCGTCCTCCAGGAGGACCGCCTGGACGCCCAGCCCGGAGACCCGGTCCGCGCTCTCCGCGGAGGTGAGGACGGCGGTGCAGGCGGCGTCGGAGAGGATCGTGCGGAGCCGCTCGTCGGGCTGGGCCGGGTCGAGCGGCAGGTAGGGGCGCCCGGCCCGCATGATGCCGAGTGCTCCGGCGACGAGCCCGCACGAGCGGTTCAGGAGCAGTCCCACCGGCCGCGCGTCGCCTGCTGAAGGCGCCCCGCTCGCGATCAGGGCGGCCGCCCGGCGGCTGAGGGCGTCGAGCTCGGCATAGGTCAGACGCACGTTCCGGTCGCACACGGCGATGGCCTTCGCACGCCTTTCGGCCTGCTCGGCGAACATCTCGGTCAGCGTTTCCGCGTCCAAGGCTGCCAATTCCTCATCCTCCCGGATTCCCGTATTCGAGGGGGCCCGCTGTTTTGTGATTTTGCAGGACGGGGGAGGGCCCGCGGAGGTGGCCGCCGCTCGCAGCAACCGGAATTGCAGCTTCATGCAGCCGAAGTATTCTGGTGCGCCGGGCCCGGCCCGCACATGCTTTTCAGCGTGCTCGCAGCGGTTTACCACGGAAGACGCGATATCCGGATTCAACGGCGGCCCGATCCGCCGCGGCCGGGCGCGGCGGAGGTCCAGCTCGCGATCTCGCTCGCCGGGATCTGCGGGACCGACCTCGACGAGTACCTGACCGGTCCGCACCTGATCCCGATGAACGGCCGCCATCCCGGCAGCGGCCGCGGCGGCCCGCTCGTCCTGGGCCACGAGATGGTCGGGACGGTCGTCGACGCGGGCTCGGAATCGGGCTGGGCGACCGGCGACCGCGTCGTCCCCGGATCGGGCGTGTGGTGCGGCGCCTGCCGCTGGTGCGCGGCCGGCCGCACCAACCTCTGCGCCCGCTACTACACGATCGGCCTGCACGCCGACGGGGGCCTCGCGCAGTTCGTCAACGTCCCCGGGAAGATCTGCCGGTCGGTGGACGGCCTGGCCGACGAGGTGGCCGTGCTGGCCCAGCCCCTGGCCGTGGCGATGCACGCGGCCCGCGGCTGCGACCTCCGGCCGGGCGCGGTCGTCGCGGTGATCGGGGCCGGCGGCATCGGGGCGCCGGCGATCGCCGCCGTCGCCGCGCTCGGCGCGGTCCCCCTGGTGGTCGACGTCGCCGCGGCGCGGCTGCGCGCCGCCGAGCGCCTCGGTGCCGCGACCATCGACGCGGCCAGGACCGACGCGGTGTCCGCCGTCCGCGAGTACACCGGCGGGGCGGGCGCGGAGGTCGTCATCGAGGCGTCGGGCACGCCGTCCGGGCTGGCGGCCGCGGTGGGCGCGGTCCAGCGCGGCGGTCTGATCCAGCTGGTCGGGCTGCACCGGGACCCGGCGCCCCTGGACCTCACCCGGCTCGTCCTCGACGAGATCCGGCTGGTCACCTCGAAGGTCCACGTCTGCGACCGGGACCTCCCCGAGGCCATCGACCTGCTGCGGCGGCGCCCCGAACTCGCGGACGTGCTGCTCGCGCCGGTCATCGGCCTGCCCGAACTGGAATCCGGCGGGCTTCTCCCCCTCGCCGCGGAAAAGACCGCCGGCAAGGTCGTCGTCAATCCCTCCGCCCACCCGTGAAAGGACGTCCGCCCATGCGGATCATCGACATCAGCCAAGGCTGGCGCGTAGGCATGCCCAAGTACAACGCGGACTGGTATCCCGAGTTCTCCGTCGACCACGTGATGACGCCGCGGACCGATCCGGCGGGCGTCGACCGCACCTTCACCTATCTCCACCTGTTCGCCCACAACGGGTCGCATGTGGAATCGGGCCTGCACTTCTATCCCGGGGGCGCCGAAATCGGGAGCTTCCCGCTCGACCGGTTCATCGGGCCGGCCTGCGTCGCCGACCTGTCGCACCGCGGCGATCTGGACCCGGTCACCGGCGACATGCTGGACAAGGCCGTCGGCTCCTCGCTCCGGCCGGGCATGCGGCTGCTGATCAGGACCGACCACCCCGTCCGGCACCTCGACAACCACGACTACTGGGACACCCCGCCCTACCTGGAGGAGTCGGCGGCCGCCTGGATCGTCGAGCGGCAGGTCTCGGTCGTCGGCATGGACTGCATCACCGAGAAGCCGGGCGACCGGGCGTTCCCGATCCACCGCGCGCTGCTCAGGCACGAGATCCCGATCCTGGAGAACCTGGCGAACCTGCACGCGGTGTCCGACACCGTCGTGTGGCTCTTCGCCGCCCCGCTCAAGATCACGGGGGTGGAGGCGGCGCCGTGCCGCGCCGTGGTCATCGAAGGCATGCCTCGTTGATCCCCCGGCTGGAGGATCTGCTCGACCGGCACGCCGAGCGCACCCCCGACGCGCCCGCCGTCGACGGCGGCGCGCGGACGGCGACCTTCGCCGAGGTCGCCCGCCGCTCCAGCGCGATCGCCGCGGCGCTCCAGCGGGAGGACCTGCCCGCGGAGTCCGTCGTGGCGCTCGACCTGCCCGCGGGCCCCGACCTCGTCGCCGCGATGGTCGGCGTGCTCCGGGCGGGGCTGGCGTTCCTGCCGCTGAACCGCGAGGCGCCCGCGACCCGGCGGCACGACCTGCTGCGCCGTGCCGCGGCCCGCGTCGTCATCGATACGGGGCTGCTGGAGGAGATCGATCCGGACGCGTCCCACCGGCGCGTCGACCACCCGCCCGGGCGGCTCGCCTACGTCATCTTCACCTCCGGTTCCACGGGCGAGCCGAAGGGCGTCATGGTCGAGCGGGGCTCCCTGGACGCGATGCTCGCGGCCCACGAGCCGATGGGCCTGCGCCCCGGCGACCGGTACCTGGTCTTCGCGCCGCCGCACTTCGACGGGTTCCTCGTGGACACCTTCGTCCCGCTCGCCGCCGGCGCCTGCGCCGTGATGCTCCCCAGGCACGACATCATGCCCGGCCCCGATCTCGCCGCCACCCTGACGGCGCGGGCGATCACGTTCGCGACCCTCCCCCCGGCGGCCCTGGCGCTGCTGCCCCGCCGCCCGTATCCGGCCCTGCGCGGCATCCTCACCGCCGGCGACCGCATCCCCGCCGCCCTCGCCGCCGAGTGGAGCGCCCGGGTGGAGGCCTTCCACAACAGCTACGGGCCGACCGAGGCGACCGTGGCGGCGACGTTCGGCACCTACGAGCCGGGCATGCCGCAGAACCATGTCGGCGCCCCCCTCCCCGGCGTGCGGGTGCACATCGTCGACGACCGCGGCGAGCCCGTGGCCGACGGCCGTCCCGGCGAGATCCTCATCGGGGGGCCCGGCGTCGCCCGCGGCTACCTGGACGACCCGCCGCTCACCGCCGCCAGGTTCGTCCCCGACCCCTTCGGCGCGGAACCGGGCGCCCGCCTGTACCGGTCCGGCGACCTCGGCTCCTGGCGTCCGGACGGGACGATCGCCTTCCACGGGCGGTGCGACGACGAGCTCAAGGTGCGCGGCGTCCGCATCCACCCGGCGGAGATCGAGACGGTCCTGCTCGGCACGGGAGAGCTGCGGGAGGCGGCGGTTGTGGCCGCCGGCGAGGGCGCGGACGTCCGCCTGGTCGCCTTCGCCGTCCCCCACGACGAGGCCGCCGCCGACGGCGGGACCGCCGACCGCCTCCGGCGGGCGATCGGCGACGCGCTGCCGCGCGCGTACCTCCCGCAGGAGATCCGGTTCGCCGACGCCCTGCCGATCGCCTCGACCGGGAAGGTCGACCGGATCGAACTCGCACGTCAGGCGGCGCTCCGCGACCGGCTTCCGGCGCGGGAGGACGGCGCGTCGCTGGAGGCCCGGATCGCGGACGCCTGGACGCGGGTCCTCGAAAACCCCGTCGACCCCGGGACGCCCCGGTCGTTCTTCGAACTCGGCGGCCAGTCCCTGACGGCCGTCAAGGTCGTCGGCCTGCTGGCGGAGGAGTTCGGCGTGACCATGCGCTATATCGACTTCTTCCGGAACGCGACCGTGGCCGGACTGGCCGCGTGGATAAAGGACAGGAGCGAGAATGTCTGAGCAGTTCGCCGTGGTGCGCAACATCGAGGGCCAGTACTCGGTGTGGCCGCTCGGCCGCGACGTGCCGTCCGGGTGGGACGCCACCGGGTTCGAGGGACCGCGCGAACATTGCCTGGAGCACATCGGCGAGGTCTGGACCGACCTGCGCCCGCTGAGCGTCGTCGCGGCGGAGCGGCGCTGACATGTGCGGCCTGACGGGATGGCTCGACTGGACGCTCGACCTGCGCCTCCACCGCGCGACGGTGGAGGCCATGACCCGGACCCTCGCGCTCCGCGGCCCGGACGGCACCGGCGTCTGGGCGTCGCGGCACGTGGCCCTCGGCCACACCCGGCTCAGCGTCATCGACCTGGCGGGCGGAGCCCAGCCGATGGCGATCGGCGACCAGGTGCTCGTCTTCACCGGGGAGATCTACAACTTCCGTGAGCTCCGAGCCGAGCTGGGCGGCCTCGGCCACCGCTTCACCACCGCGTCCGACACCGAGGTCCTGCTCCGCTCCTACCAGCAGTGGGGGCCGTCGTGCGCGGAGCGGCTCACGGGCATGTTCGCCTTCGCCGTCTGGGACGAGCGGACCCAGGAGCTGTTCCTCTGCCGCGACCGGCTCGGCGTCAAACCGCTCTACTTCCACCGCTACCCCGGCGGCCTGCTGTTCGGGTCCGAGCCCAAGGCGCTGCTGGCCGGCCCGCACTTGGCGGCGGAGCTGTCCGCCGACGGCGTCGGCGAGCTGTTCGCCGTGCCGGGGGCGCGCACCCCCGGCCACGGGGTCTTCCGCGGGCTGGAGGAGCTGCGGCCCGGCCACACCCTCACGTTCGGCCGGTCCGGCCCGCGCGTTCGCCGCTACTGGCAGCTCGACAGCCGGGAGCACCCCGACGACGTCCCGGCGACCGTGGCGACGGTACGGGAACTGCTGTCGGAGATCGTGGAGCAGCAGCTGGTCAGCGACGTGCCGGTCGCCGCGCTGCTCTCGGGAGGCGTCGACTCCGGCACGATCACCGCGCTCGCGGCGCAGGCGAGGCTGCGGGAGGGGCTGCCCCAGGTCCCGGCGTTCTCGATGGACTACGGTCCCGGCGGCGAGTTCGTGCCCGACGCGTGGCGGCCCACCCGCGACGGGCCGTTCGCCGAACTGGCGGCGGCGAAGCTGGGCATTCCGCACACGGGCCTCGTCCTCAGCAGCGAGACGATCCTGGCCGCGGGGGAGTACTCGCTGTCCTCCCGCGACCTCCCCGGGTGGGGGGATCTCGACGCCTCGCTCGGCCTGCTGTTCGCGGCGGTGCGGGAGGGGTCGACCGTCGCGCTGTCGGGCGAGTCGGCCGACGAGATGTTCGGCGGCTACCCCTGGTACGCGCGGGCCGCCGCCCACGACGGCGGGTTCTTCCCGTGGCTGGACGCCTCGGCGCTGCCCGCGCTGCTGCTCCGCGACGACGTGCGCGACTGGGTGCGGCCGGAGGAGTACGCGCGGGACCGCTACGCCGAGGCCGTCGCCGAGGTTCCGGGGCTCGCCGGCGAGTCCGCCGCCGACCGGCGGATCCGCCGCGCGTTCTACCTCGGGCTGACCCGCTGGCTGCCCCTGCTGCTCGACCGGAAGGACAGGCTGAGCATGCGGACCGGCCTGGAGGTCCGGGTCCCCTACTGCGACCACCGGCTGGTGGAGTACACCTGGAACGTCCCGTGGGAGGTGAAGAGCCTCGGCGGGGTGGAGAAGGGGCTGCTGCGCGAAGCGGCCGCCGGCCTGCTGCCCGACGAGATCCTGAACCGCAGGAAGTGCGCGCCGCCCGCCTGCCGCGACGGCGCCTACACGCTCGTCCTGGAGCGGCGGCTGGCCGGCCTGCTCGCCGAGCCCGACGCGCCGCTCTTCCAGCTCGTCGACCGGGACCGCCTCGCCGGGATCGTCCGGGACGGCGGGCGGCTGCCCGGCCCGACCCCCGGGCCGAACACCCACTTCGGGATGGGCTACCTGCTCGACGTCGACCAGTGGATGCGCCGCTACGCGGTGACGCTCGTCTGAGCAGCCGCATGATCCAGCCGAGAGAGGAACGCGCCGCCGAGCGCCCCGGCGAAGCCGGGGTCGACGCGGCCGTCCGCGACGTCCACGGCCAGGGTGAGCGAGCCGCCGATCTGGGTGACGGTGGCGACGAGGTCGAACCGCGGGCGCGGCGGCGGCATCGGCAGCCTCCGCGCCGGGAGGCCCCCGAATCCGTCGAGGGGGCGGGCGACATCGAAGGCGAAGACCTGGTGGACCGCCGCCCCCGTCACCTCCCGGTGGGCGCGCAGCGCGCGGACGATCTGCGCGAACGACAGGGTTGCGTAGCTGAGGGCCTCGGCGACGGTGAGCGACACCCGCCGCGCGGCGTCACGGAAGTCGCCCGCACCGGCGGCGGAGGTCCTGATCGGCACCAGGTTGATGAAGAAGCCGACGAGGTCGTCGGGGGCGGCCCCGCGGTTGGCGAAGGGGCAGCCGATCAGCGTGTCGGCGTGCCCGGTCACCTCCTGGAAGGCCGCCTCGTAGACGGTGCGCAGGACCGCGAACGGCGAGGTGCCGAGCCTGCGCGCCAGGGCGGCGACGGCCGCGCCGTTCTCGATCGCGACGGCCGTGCGGCGCAGGGTCGCGTCCCGCTCCGCGCACGGCTCGGCGACCAGGGGGACGGCGGAGTCGAGCGGCGCGTCGGCGAGGTGCTCCAGCCAGAACCGCTCGGCCTCGGCGTCGGCGGAGGCGCCGCGTTCGGCGGCGGCGTGGTCGGCGAAACGGCCGCTCACCGGGGGCAGCGCGGCCGGGCCGCCGGAGTAGAGCCGCCCCAGGTCGGCGAGCAGGGTCTCCTCCGACCAGCCGTCCATCAGCAGGTGGTGGGTGACGATCAGCAGCGCGTGGTCGTGCGCGTCGAACCGGATCAGCCGGGCGCGCAGCAGCGGCAGCCGGGTCAGCACGAAGCGGTCCTCGGCCATGCGGGCGCACTCGGCGGCGGCGACCGCGTCCCGGTCGGCGGCCTCCCGCCCCGGCAGGTCCACCACCTCGACTGGGGCGACCTCGCCGGTGTCGTGCACCACCTGGCGCACACCGGCGCGGTCGGGGGCGAACGTCGTCCGCAGGATCTCGTGACGCTCCGTCAGCAGCCGCAGGGCCCGGTCGAGGGCCGCGACGTCGACGGAACCGGAAATGCGCAGGCACAAAGGCTCGTTATAGGCCGGACTCCCGGGAGTCAGCTGTTGCAGGAACCAAAGGCGTTCTTGAGCGTGGGAGACAGGTATACGCGACATGAAACACACTCTAGCTCAGCGAGAGAACCTCGATCTGGCCGATCCGCGCACTCATGCCGATCGCGAGTTCATGGCGGCGTACTGGGAGAGGGCCTGCCGTGAAAGTCCGGTCTCCTGGCACCCGCAGGGAAAATCGGGTTTCTGGGTGGTCAGCGGATATGAACAGGCGACCTCCGTCTACCGGGATTCGGCCGCCTTCACCTCGGAACGCGGCAATGTGCTCGCGACCCTTCTGAACGGAGGCGACTCGGCCGGCGGGCAGATGCTCGCGATCTCCGATGGCGCGCGGCACCGCGAGATCCGGCAGCGGCTGATGCGGGCGTTCACCCCCGCCGCGCTGGCCTCGATCGAGGCGCGGATCACCGGTGAGATCGACCGCCTGGTGGGGGAGTGCGCAGCTCGCGGCGGCGGCGACTTCGTCGCGGACGTCGCGGCGCGGATCCCGATGGCGGCGGTCTGCGACATGTTCGGCATCGCCGAATCGGATCGGGCGGAGCTGCTCCAGTACACCAGTTCGGCGCTCTCCTCCGACCGGCCGGACGCCACCGAACTCCAGGCCAAGGTGGCGCGCAACCAGATCCTGCTCTATTTCCAGCGCCTGACGAAACAGAACCAGGCGCGGTCGCCGGACAGCCTTCTCGGCCTTCTCCAGGAGATGATGAGGCCGCCCCTCCGCCTGACCCAGGGGGAACTGCTGCTTAATTGCTATTCGCTGCTGCTCGGCGGCGACGAGACGACCAGGCTCGCCATGACCGGTTCGGTGAAAGCGCTGATGGAATGGCCCGACCAATGGCGGCGGCTCGTCTCGGGCGAGGTGGGAGTGGACTCGGCCGTCGACGAACTGCTGCGCTGGACGTCACCGGCGATGCACGGCGGACGCGTCGCCACCCGCGACCGCGAACTCGGCGGGTACTCCATCGCGGCCGGCCAGATCGTCACCGTGTGGAACATCGCCGCGAACTTCGACCCGGCCCGCTTCGCGAACCCGGCCGCCCTCGACCTCGGGCGCGCCCCCAACCTCCACCTCACCTTCGCGTTCGGCCCGCACACCTGCCTGGGCGCCCGGCTCGCGCGGATCGAGCTCAAGGGCCTGCTCCGGGCGCTGGTCCGCCATGCCGGGCGGATCCACCCGGCGGGGCCCGCCCTGCCCGTCTACTCCAATTTCCTGCACGGATACTCGCGCCTGCCCATCACGTTCACCTCAGGAGGAGCACAGTGAGCATCTCGGCTCGGCCCCCGCTGGTGCTGGACCGCATCACCGCGGCGGCCGCCGCCCGTCCCCAGGCAGCCGCGCTCGTCCAGGGGGAGCAGAGCCTGGACTACCGGACCCTCCTCGCCGCCGCGCGCGGGTTCGCCACGCGGCTGCGCGAGGAGGGGGTGCGGCCCGGCGACCGCGTCGGGCTCCACCTCGAACGGTCGCCCGAGGCGGTCATGGCGATGATCGCCACCTGGCTGGCCGGCGCCGCCTACGTCCCGCTGCCCGTCGACTACCCGCCGGACCGGCTGCGGTACATGCTCGACGACTCCGGCGCCGCGCACCTCGTCACCGCCCCGGGCGGCGCGGCCTTCCCGCACAGGGCGAAGGAGCTGCGGGTGAGCGGCGCCGAGTTCGCCGCCGATCCCGCCGCCGAGATGCCCTCCGCCGTGGAGCTTCCGGGTCCGGCGCATCCCGACTCCATCGCCTACGTGATCTACACCTCGGGCAGCTCGGGCACGCCCAAGGGCGTCGACGTCACCCATCGGGGGGTCGCCAATCTGGTCGACCCGGCGCAGACCTATGTGCGGTTCGGGGCCGAGGAGGTGGTCCTCCAGCTCGCCCCGCTCGCGTTCGACGCGTCCGCCTTCGAGATCTGGGGCGCCCTCGCCAACGGCGCCCGCCTCGTCCTCGCCCCGGCGACGTCCTACCGCGCCATCGACGGCCTCCCGAGGACCCTGCGGGAGCACGGCGTCACGACGATGCTGCTCACGCCCGCGCTGTTCCACGCGATGGTGACCAGCCGCCCCGAGGCCCTCGACGGCGTCCGGCAGCTGGTGGTGGGCGGCGACGCGATGTCGGCCGAGCGCGCCGCGGAGTACACCCGGCGAGCCGAGGGCAGCGGCCGGTTACTGCGCAACGCCTACGGGCCCACCGAGGCCAGCACTCTGGTGAGCGCCCACCCGATGGAGGAGGTGGCGGCGGGCACGGTCCGCCTCCCCATCGGCAGGGCGATCCCCGGTGCCCGCCTCTACCTCCTGGACGCCGCGCTGTCCCCGGTCGGGCCCGGCGGGACCGGAGAGATCCACATCGGCGGGGACGTGCTGGCCCGCGGCTACCACGGCCGTCCGGAGCTGACCGCGGACCGCTTCCGGCCGGACCCGTTCGCCGGCGAACCCGGCGGCCGCATGTTCGCGACCGGGGACCTCGGCGAGCTGGGAGCCGACGGGATCATCAGGTTCATCGGCCGGGCCGACAACCAGGTGAAGGTGCGCGGGCACCGGGTGGAGCTCGGCGAGGTCGAGGCCGTCCTGGAGCAGCACCCGGACGTCACCGAGGCCTGCGTCGTCCTCGCCGAGGGCGCCCTGGTCGCCCACGTGGTGACCACCGCCGACCTCGAGGCCGTCAGGAAGACCGCCGAGGCCGCGCTGCCCTCCTACATGGCGCCCGCCCGCTACCTCGCGCACGACCGCCTTCCGCTGGGCCCCACGGGCAAGATCGACAGGGCGTCCCTGTCGCTCAGCGCGCCGGAGCCGTCCGCGCCGCCGGACGGGCCCGCCGCGCGAGAATCCGTCTCGCCGCATGAGAAGACCCTCATCGAGATCTGGGAGGGCGTCCTCGGACGGCCGGGCATCAGGCCCGAGGACGACTTCTTCGCGCTCGGCGGCGACTCGATCTCGGCGATCGGCATCGTCGGCGCGGCCGAGGACCTCGGCGTCCCGCTCACCATCGAGCTCCTGTTCGGGCATCGGACCATCCGGAACCTGTGCGTGGAGCTCACCGCGGCGCGCGTCGCCGCCGAGTCTACCGCCCTGCACGCGACGACGGCCTGGCCGGCGACCCGGATGCAGCTCGGGCTGATCTACGAGAGCCTCATGAGCTCCGGCGCGCACTACGTCGACGTCGTCTCGCGCGAGATCGACCTGCCCTTCGAGGAGCGGGCGCTGCGGTCGGCGATCGCGTTCGTGACCGGCCGGCACGAACTCCTGCGCGCCCGAGTCGACCTGGCCGCCGTCCCCGACCCGCTGGTGGTCGTCCTGCCCGAGGTGTCGCCGCTGCTGACGATCGGGACGGCCGCGAGCGCCGCCGAGCTGCGCGCCCCGTTCGACGTCGAGACGGCGCCGCTGATCCGTTTCCACGCGCACCCGCTCCCGAGCGGCGGGTTCCGGCTCGCCTACGCCTTCCACCACGCCGTGATGGACGGCTGGAGCGAGTCGGTGCTGGCCCTGGAGCTGATCCAGGCCTACGCGGCGGCGCTGGAGTCCCGCACGCTCGACCTGCCGCCGGTGCCGTCCTTCGCCGAGTACGCGCGGCTGGAGCGGCAGGCCCTGCACGACCCGGCCGTCCGGGACCTGCTCACCGGCCTCGCGGGACGGCTGCCGAGCGCCGGCGCCGCCCACCGCGCGGGTACCGGAACTCCGCAGCTGGAACGCGCGATCGTGCCCGCCGCCATGCTCGAGCGGCTGCGCGGCCACGGCGCCCGGTGGAAGCTGCCGATGAAGAGCCTGCTGTTCGCGGTGACCGGCCGGGCCGTCACCGCCCTGCGGGGCGGCGACCGGAGCCTGCTGTGGATGAGCGTCAGCGGGCGGCCCGAGCTGCCGTCCGCCGACCGGATGGTCGGGCTGTTCCTGAACTGGCTGCCGGTCGAGCTGCGCGACGGCCCGTGGCGCCGGCTGGCCCGCGCCGCCTTCGACGGCGAGGCCGGGCTGCTGGCCGCCCGCCGCTTCCCCTTCACCGACCTGAAGGAGCTGGTCGGCGACGTCCCGATGGAGATCTCCTTCAACTACCTGAGGTTCCGCCTCGCCGACGGGTTGCGCGACCTGGGGGTGCGGGTGACGCGCGACGACGTCTACGACCGGACCAGCCTCCCGATCCTCGTCGAGTTCCACGAGGAGGACGACAGCCTCGCCGTCGACGTCCGCGCCGACGCCGACCGGTACCCCGAGGGGTACGCCGCGGCGCTGCTCGCGCACGTCCTGGAGGCGATCGGCGGCCTCGCCGCGGAAGGGGACGTCCCGGCATGATCGACCTGTCCGCCCCCGAGTTCTGGGCCGCCGGCCCGGCCGACCGCGACGCGGCCTTCGCGACCCTCCGGCGGGAGCGGCCGGTCTCCTGGCAGGGGCCGCCGCCCAGTGGGATGCCGCTGGAGTACCAGTGGACGACCGGCTACTGGGCGCTGGTTCGCCACGCCGAGGTGCAGGCGGTGAGCCGGGACGCCCGGCTGTTCCGCTCCGCCGAGGGGGTGATGTTCGAGGGCGGCCACCCCGAGCTGCTCGCGGCCTCGCAGTCGATCCTCGGCATGGACCCGCCCGAGCACACCCGCATGCGGAGGCTGATCAGCGCCGCCTTCACCCCGCGCCGGGTCGGGATGATCGAGGGGAGGATCAGGGCGAACGCCCACCGGGTGATCGCCGGGTTGGAGCCGGGGGAGGAGTTCGACTTCGTCGAACGGGTCGCCTCGACGATGCCCCTGGCGACCATCTGCGACATGATGGGCGTCGCGGAGGGCGACCGGCCGGTGGTCGGCGGCCTCATCGAGGTCATGTTCGGGCTGACCGACCCCTTCGTCGCGGGCGACCGCACGCCGATGCAGGCCCTCGCCCACGCCATCGGCGGGCTGGCCGAGGTCGCCGCCGACACCGCCGCGCAGCGCCGCCGCCGGCCCCGCGACGACGTGATGACGGCGCTCGTCCAGGCCGAACTCGACGGGCGCGGGCTGGACGACGCGGAGATCCAGGCCTTCTTCGTCCTCCTGGTCGTCGCCGGCTACGAGACCACCCGCCGGACGACGACCGAGACGGTGCGGGCGCTCACCGAGTTCCGGGACCAGCGGAGGCTGCTGCTCGCCGACCTGGAGGGGCGCATCGAGGGCGCGGTGGAGGAGAGCATCCGCTGGGCCTCCCCGGTCAGCGCCTTCTGCCGCACTGCGACCGCC
The DNA here is from genome assembly GCF_022751215.1 of Actinomadura terrae. Taxonomy (GTDB): domain Bacteria; phylum Actinomycetota; class Actinomycetes; order Streptosporangiales; family Streptosporangiaceae; genus Spirillospora; species Spirillospora terrae. The sequence goes on from NZ_JAICDG010000007.1 coordinate 148,886, forward strand.
GACACCGCCCTCGCCGGGCAGGAGATCAAGGCCGGTGACCGGGTGGCGCTGTTCTACCGGTCCGCCAACCGCGACGAGACCGTCTTCGACCACCCCGACCGGTTCGACATCCTCCGGAGCCCCAACCCCCATGTCGCGTTCGGCGGTGGGGGCCCGCACCACTGCCTCGGCGCGAACGTGGCCCGGGTGCAGGTGCGCGCCCTCGTCACGGAACTGCTCACGCGGGCGCCGGACTTCGAGGTCGGCGCGGCGCAGGTGCTCTCCGACCTCAACCTCAACCCGACGGACCGGAACCGGCGGGTCACACGGATGCCGTGCACGCTGTGAAAAGGAATGTGAAGGGGAACGGGAAGGGGACAGGAATGGACCAGCTCGGGGCGACGCTCGCCGGCATCTGGACGGGGGTCCTGGACCTCGAGGACGCCGTCGCGGCGCAGGACTTCTTCCGGTGCGGCGGGGACTCCCTGGCCGCACTGAAACTCATCGGGCGGACCAGGGCGGCCACCGAGGTCACCATCTCACTGAAGGCGTTCTTCGACGCCTCGACCTTTGCCGACTATGTGGACCTGGTGCGCAGCGGGCAGCGGCGAGCCGAGCCGGCGGTATCGGCAGACACACTGGAGGCGTCGGTCCAGGAAAAGGCGCTCTGGCGGTTGCAGGAGCGGTATCCGGAAACCGTGGCCAACAACGCCACCTTCTGCTTCGAGCTCTCCGACCGGGTCGACGCCGGGCTTCTCGAACGGAGCATGAGGTTCCTTCTGGACCGGCATCACGCGCTGCGGACCGTTTACCACCGCGCCGGCGAGAAGGTCGTCCGACGGGTTCTCGACATGGCGGTATTCGACGGCGCGCCGGTCGTCGAAATCCTGGAGGGCGACGCGACCGGTGCGCGGCAATTCGCCGAACGGCGGAACGAGGTGCCGTTCGCGCTGGCCGACGAGGCTCCGATGCGGGTCTGGCTGCTGCGCGGCGGAGCCCGGGACCACCTGGTCTTCGTCTACCACCACATCGCGGTCGACGGCCAGTCGATCACCCTCGTCCACCGGGAGCTCGGCGCCGTCTACGGCGCCCTGTCGAGGGGCGAGGAACCGGGGCTGGCGCCGGTTCCCTTCCAGTACGGCGAGTTCGCCGCCGGGCAGGCCCGGCGGATCGCCGCGGGGGAGTTCGCCGCGGCCCTCGACTTCTGGAAACAGCGGCTCGGCGGTGTATGCACCCATGGCCTGCTGGCCGAGGACGCGACACACGATCGACTCACGGCGTCGCCGCCGGTCGTCGTCCCGTTCCGGCTCGGCCCCGAGTCGACGTCGCGGCTGCGGAGGTACGCCCGGCGGGAGCGGGCGACCCCTTATATGGTGGTGGCCGCGCATCTCCGGACGGCTCTGGCGGAACTCTCGGAAGGGGAGGACATCGTCATCGGAGGCCCGGTCGCCAACCGGGTCGCACCCGGATCCGACCAGGTGGTCGGCCTTTTCCGGAACACGCTGCTGCTGAAGCCCGAAGGGGGCGTCCCGGCATCGATGGAGGAAGGCGTCAGGAAGATACGGGCCGCCGCCTTCGCCGCCTACGAGCACCAGGAATGCCCGTTCGAACTCGTCCGCGACGCGCTCTGTCCGGACGGCGCGCGAATTTCACCGTACGAGGTCAGCCTCGCCCTTCATCCGGCGCTGGACGAATCCCTGCGGTTCGGAGAGATCAGGGCGGCCCGGGTGGAACTCGCGCTCAGCACGATCAAACGCCCCGTCCATGTCTCGGTCTTCGAGTCGGCGAACACCTTCGAGGGCGCCCTGGTCTACCAGCCCGCGATTCTGAAGTGCCCTTCCGAGATCGCCGGCCTGGCGGACGAACTCACGCGCTCCCTTGACCGCATCGAGGCCTGACCGCCTTGACCGCCGACGACTCCAGCGTCCAGGCCCGGTACCGCGACGTTTTCGCGATCGGGGAGTTCCGGCTTCTGTTCCTGGACTCGGTCTTCGGCTCGGCCGGGCTGGCGCTGCAAATCCTCGCGCTCTCCGTCTTCGTCTACGACCGCACCCACTCCGCGCTGATGTCGTCGATCGCCTTCGGAGCGGGCTTCCTCTCGCAGGTGATGGGCGGGGCGGCCTTCGGGAGCCTCGCCGACCTCCTCCGCCCGCGCGTGCTGATCGTGGCGGGGGACCTCACCCAGGCGGCGGTGGCCGCCGTCCTCGTCGTGGCGGGCCTGCCCCCGGCGGGAGACATCGCCGTGGTCGCCGCCGCCGCGTCCTTGCAGCCCGTCTTCAGGGCCGGGAGGGAGGCGCTCCTTCCCGACCTGCTGACGGCCGACCGGTACGTGCTGGGACGCAGCATCTTCAACCTCGCCTCGCCGGGCGCGCAGCTCACGGCGCTCGGCCTGGGCGGCGTCATGCTCGAAGCGACCGGGCCGCGCGGGGTGCTGACCTGCACTCTGGTCTCCTACCTGCTGGGCGCGCTGGTGATCCGGATCGGGCTCAGGGACCATCCTCCCCGGGCCGTGTCGATACCCGCGCGTTCCCTGCTGGGGCGGAGCTGGCGGAACAACGTCGCGCTGCTGCGGGACCGGCGGGTCCGCTCCCTCCTGCTCGTGCAGTGGATTCCCGTCTGGCTCCTGGTCGGCGCGGAGAGCCTCGTCATCCCCTATGCCAGGGACCGCGGCGGCCGCGGCGGCACCGTCGGCTGGGTCCTCATGGCCCTTCCGATCGGCATGCTCATCAGCAACGCCACGGTGGGGCGGTTGTTCTCGGCCCGCGCCCAGGAACGCCTGGTGCTCCCGCTCTGCGCGCTCACCGGGTTACCGCTGCTCGTGTTCATCGTGCACCCGCCGCTGTGGGGGGCGGCGCTGGCCTTCGGAACGGCCTCCATCGGACTGGGCGCGCCCGTCGGCGTCCAGGCCGTGTTCATCGACTCGGTCGAGGAGGGGCTTCGCGGCAGCCTGTTCGTGCTCCGCGGCACGGGCCTGACCACCGGTCAGGGACTCACCCCGTTGCTCTGCGGAACGCTCGCGACCTTCAGCGGCCCCGCACCCGCCATCGCGGCCGCGGGCGCCGCCATCGCCCTGACCGCCCTGCTCTTCGCCGGACCCGCGTCGTCCGGCTGGCGGTGACCATCGAGCCTCCTAAGGTGTGGGCATGACACGTGCGTTCGAGGTGGTGTGCGAGATCGAGCCGCCGACCCGGCCGGATCTTCGGCGGGTACGGCACCAGATCGGGGTCCTGGACGGCGTCGCGGACGCGTTCCTGATCCCCGACAACCACATCGGGCGGGCGACGGTGTCGAGCGTCGCCGTCGCGCACGAGGTGCAGTCGATGGGCGCCACCGGGATCGCGTGCCTGAACGCCCGCGACCGCAATCTGCTCGGCTTCCAGCGGGACCTGCTGACCGCGGCCGCCTACGGCGTCCAGCGCTTCCTGTTCGTCTACGGCGACAAGCCCACCTCCGGCGACCGCACCGGCCAACTCACCGTTCGCGCCATGCTCGACCAGGCCCGTGCCGCCGCCTCCGACCCCGTCTTCGCCGGGCGGCCCGAGTTCCAGATCGGTGTCGCCTCCGGCCTGCGGCCCCTGCCCCCGTGGAAGCAGCAGGCGGACTTCGTGTTCGCCCAGGTCAGCTACAGCCTGGACGACCTGCTGCGATGGCGTGAGACCGTCACCATCGACACGCCCGTCTACGCCGGCGTGATGGTCCTCGCCAGCGCGGCCATGGCCCGCAACCTCGCGGGCGTCATCCCCGACATCGCCATCCCCGACGCGCTCGTCCAGGCCGTGGAGAGCGACCGCGACGCCGGGGTCGCCGCCGCCTGTGACCACGTCATGGCCATTCGGGACAGCGGTGCCTTCGACGGCGTTCACCTCGTCCCGGTCGGCCGGTACCGCCAGACCGCCGCACGTCTCGAACCTCTCCTTGGCGAGCCGTCCGGGGACGCGCGATGAACTGCACCCGGGCGTCCGGCGGCTAGGGGCGGGTGGCGCCGTGCCGTCCCCGGGACGTGCCGTCCAGGCCGGCCTCGCGGCGTTCCTCCTCGCTGAACCCGCGGGTGTCGCGGAACCGCACATACGGTTCGCGGTCGGCGGGCTGCCCTTCGGCGATCGCCCGGCCGCGTTCCAGTTCGGCGTTCATCTCCGCGCCCAGCAGGATCGCCAGATTGGTGATCCACAACCACACCAGGAAGATGATCACGGCGGCGAGGCTGCCGTAGGTCTTGTTGTAGTTGGCGAAGTTCGCCACGTACAGCGCGAACAGCGCGGACGCCGCCAGCCACACCACCAGCGCCAGCACCCCGCCGGGGGTGACCCAGCGGAAGGAGCGTTTGGCGTTGGGCGCCGCCCAGTACAGCAGCGAGAACAGGAGGCTGACCACGATCAGCATGACCGGCCATTTGGCGATGTTCCAGATCGTGACGGCGGTTGAGCCGACGCCGAGCATGTCGCCGAACTTGCGGGCGATCGGCCCCGACACCACCACCGCGATCGCCGAGGCCGACAGCAGCACCAGCGACACCGCCGTGATGGCCAGCCGGGTCGGCAGCGTCTTCCAGAACGGGCGTCCTTCGGGGACGTCGTAGATGGCGTTGGCGGCGCGCATGAACGCCCCGACGTATCCCGATGCCGACCAGAGGGCGGCGAGCAGGCCGATCAGCGCGACGATCCCGGCCCCGCCCCGGCTGCCCTGCAGCTGAGTGAGCGCGCTGGTCAGCAGGTTCTTCACCGCGCCGGGCGCGATCGAGCCGAGGTTGTCGATCAGGTCGTTGGTGACCGAGGTGCCCGCCAGCCCGATCACCGACACCACCACCAGCATCGCCGGGAAGATCGACAGCACCGAGTAGTAGGTGAGGGCGGCGGCCCAGTCCGAGAGGTTGTCGCGCTGGTACTCGCCGGCGGCGCGCTTGGCCGCCTGCCCCCAGGAGCGGGCCGGCAGATCGGTGGGTGCGGCGGCTTTGCCCATGGTGCTCCCTCGTCGAACTTCAGCGGCGCGTCCAACTCAGCAGCACGCGGTCGGTGCCCCCACCCGCTCGACTCCCTACCGCGCCCTGCTGACGACGGCCGACCTTGCATCCGCACGTTTCCCCCCTCCCCGGCCCTAAACACGCGGCCGGCCCCCTGCCCGCGGGGTTGTCGCTGGTCGGGCCGCGCCAGTCGGCGTTCGTCAACGGCAGGCGACGACGTTCGGGCACAATGACCGGAACGCCCCGGCGGGGGGTCATCCGAGCATTCGAGGAGTCAGGCTGATGGCGAGCATCACCGAGGATCTGCGCGGCCGGGACCGCAAGCAGCGGCAGGCGCAGATCGTGGACGTCCTGGTCGAGGCGTTCTCGGACCTGATGGAGCGCAGCCCCGCCGAGTTCCGCCGCCGCTTCCGCAAGATGGCCTCGGACCCGTTCGCGTTCTACCGGGGCAGCGCGTGCCTGTTCTACGCCGACATCGTCCACGACGAGGACCCGTGGGCCGACGACCGCACCGGGCGCGTCTGGATCCAGGGCGACCTGCACGCGCAGAACTTCGGCACCTACATGAACGACGACGGCGTGTTCGTGTTCGACGTCAACGACTTCGACGAGGCCTACGTCGGGCACTTCACCTGGGACGTCAAGCGGCTGGTCGCGAGCCTGGCGCTGCTGGCCTGGCAGAAGGCGATCTCCGACGCCGACATCCGCCGGTTGATCGAGACCTACGTGCGCGCCTACGTCGACCAGGTGCGCGGGTTCGCGGCGCACGAGGGCGACCACCGGTTCGCGCTGACCCTCGACACCGCCGACGGCTACGTCCGGGACGTGCTGGTCGCCGCGATGTCGGGCACCCGGATCGGGCTGCTGGAGGGCATGACGGTGATCGACGGGCACGAGCGCCGGTTCCGGGACCGGCCCGGCGTGCGGCGGCTGGAGGCGGCCGAGCGCGCCAAGGTCGAGGCCGCCTACCAGGACTACCTGAACACGATCCCGGCGGAGAAGCGGTTCGGCAGCCTCACCTACGAGATCAAGGACATCGTCGGCGCGTCCGGGTTCGGGATCGGCTCGGCGGGCCTGTCGGCCTACAACATCCTCGTGGAGGGCAGCACGCAGGCGTTGGAGAACGACGTGGTGCTGTCGATGAAGCAGGGCAACGTCGCCGCGCCGAGCCGCGTCGTCGACGACGCCCGCATCCGCGAGTACTTCCAGCACCACGGGCACCGCACGGCCGTGTCGCGGCGCGCGTTGCAGGCCAACACCGACCCCTGGCTCGGCCACACCCGCATCGACGGGGTCGGGTACGTGGTCCAGGAGCTGTCGCCCTACGAGGAGGACCTGGACTGGGGCGGCCTCACCGAGCCGGAGGAGATGCTCTCGGTGCTGGACGACCTGGGCCGCGCCACCGCCAAGATCCACTGCGTGTCCGACAGCGACTCCGACCACACGCTGGTCGGGTTCCAGGTCGAGGACGCGATCGACTCGGTGATCGGCCCGGACGAGTCGGCGTTCGTCGAGGCGATGGTGGCGTTCGGCACCGGCTACGCCGAGGTCGTCCGCACCGACCACGCCCTTTTCGTGGATGCCTTCCGCAACCACCAGATCCCGGGCCTGTGACCCGCGCGTAGCGCGGCCACTTCAGCCGGAGCGCACCAGCAGCAGTGCGATGTCGTCCTGGCCCCGCTGCCCGCCCAGCAGAGCCAGGACGCCGTCGCCGGTGCCCCCCAGCAACGGCGCCCGCGAGGTGAGCCGGGCGGTGGCCGCTCTCGACGAGACCGCCGGTGCACAGGCGAGGATCGCGTCGGCCGGGAAGGTCGCGGCGACCTGCTCGTAAGCGGCGGGACGCCCGACGTCGGACACCCCGAGCGGACCCGTGCGGGACGCCGAGGTGCCGGGCGGCGCCATCGGCCCGCGCCAGCAGCGGCGGCGGGTGCCCCGCCGTGGGCCCCCGAGTCGCCGCCGACGCCGGCGCGGACGGGCAGATAGCGGTGCGCGATCGACAGGCCCGGCGGCGCGGTGACGGCGGCGGGTCGGCCTGCAACGGGGGCGAGACGCGGCGCTCGCGGCGGAATGCGCACGCGTTGTCGATGCAGGCGGCGCGTCCGGCCGGTTCGGCGGCGGGGGCGTTGCCGGCGGCCGACCGCGTTTGTGGCTGAACACCGCGAACCCGAGCGCGCGGCTGCGGACGGTCAGCGGCCCCGCTGGCAGCGACACGCTCTCCAGGACGCGGCCGGTGACCGAGGCGAGCGTGTCCTGGACGGCGTCGCCGCCGGACTCGACCATCGCGAGCATGGCGAGGCAGCGGGCACAGGGGACGGACGGCAGACGGACGATGACCTCGTTGACGGGGAACGCGCGCGGGTCCTCGGCGGCGAAGGCGGCCGCGAGCCGCCGCACGACCGCGACGACCTCGCGGGCGGGGGCGCCGAGGTCGGGCTGGCGCCGATGCGGCGGTCCGCCTTGCTCAGCGGCTCCGGTCTGTCCGCCCACGGCGGTGTGACCGTCGGCGCGACGAGGGTGCGGCCGGGACCGGTCGGCGGCGGCGCGCACGTCACCGCCGGTCCCTCCTTGGTCAGAGGGAGCCTGACCCCCGCGCCCCTGGGAGGGACGCGGGGGGCCGGGCTCAGCGTGAGAACGCGATCGCGGCGCCGGCGCTGACGATGACGGCGATGACGATCAGCACCAGCGGGGCGTCCAGCGGGGCCTGGCGGCGCGGCGGGACCTTCATCGCCCGCGGCGTGACGTGCTGGACGGTGGCGCGCGCCGGGGGCTTCGGCTTGGGCCGCGCGGCCGGCGGCGTCGGCGCGGCGGGCACCGCCACGGGGACGACGGGGGCGATCCGGGGCGGCGCGGCGGGCGGCGCGGTGACCGGCGGCACGGGCGGCCGCGGTGACGGCGGTGCCGGTGTGGGCGGGACCGGCGTCGGCGGCGTGGGAGTGGGCGGCACCGGCGGTTCCGGCGAGGGCGGTTCCGGTGACGGCGGGACCGGCGGCTCGGGCTCCGGCGGGACGGGAGGTTCGGGCGCGGGCGGCTCGGGTTCGGGGGGCTTGGGCGGCTGCGCGCATCCCCGCGAGCCGATGCCGACCCTGAGGTGCAGGATGAGGTGGACGTCGAGGCAGACGTTCAGCCCCAGCCCGAGGTCGAGGCGCAGCCCGAGGCCCAGACCGCGCCCCAACCCGAGCCCGAGGCCGAGGCCGATCCCGTCGCCTTCGGACCGGTCGTCTCCGGCGCCGGGGAGCAGGGGGAGGCCGGGCCCGGGTTCCTGGCGGGGTGCGGTGCGGGGGGTGCTGCGGCGGGGGAGCGGTGCCGGGGAGCCCTCGCCTTCGGAGTGACCGGTGCCGGGGCGGCTGTGCGGGGAGTGGCCGGTTCCGGAAACGCCGGTTTCGGTGCCGAGTCGTCCGGGATGGCCGTTTCCTGGCCGACCGTTTTCCGGTCGATCGCGTTCCGGCGCGGTGCGGTTAGGTGCGGTGCGGTTAGGTGCCGTGCGGCTCGGGGCCTTGTGCTTCGGGGCCCTGTGCTTGGGGGCCTTGTGCTTGGGGGCCGTCTGCTTCGGGGTGCTTAAAGCGGGCGTCCGGGCCGGGGGGCTCTCGCGTTCCGGGGCGTCGCGTGCGGGGTCGTCCGGTGTGGTGCGGGCGGGTGCGGGGTGGCCGGTCGCGGGACCCGCGGCGAGCGCGGCCTGCGGGAACACCAGCGTTCCCGCGACGGCGGCGGGCAGGACCAGGACGGGCAGTCGGCGCATGATCATCCACCTCCCGAGATGCGTTGCAGTTCGTCTTGCAGGCTCGTGAACGCGTCGGGCTTCACGGCCAGGGCACCGTCGAACACGTGCGAGATGTCGATGGTGAGGTAGGCGCCGATGGTCAGGAGCGCGGCCATGATCCCGAGCGGGATCAGCGTCATCCCGCGCGGTCGCGCACCGGAGATGAAGGGCAGCAGGATGACGGCGACGCCGGTGATGAGGGTGACGGCGAGCAGCCCGGCCGGCGGGCTGGTGCGGGCGTCGGCCGCGCGCTGGTGGCGGGCGGCGGAGACCTGGGCGAGCTGGTCCAGCGTGGCGGCGCGCGCGTCCTTGGCCTCGTCGTTGGCCGGTTTGAGCGCGATGACCTCGCGGCGGATGTTCTCCAGCCGCGTCCAGCCGTCGGCGCTGAGCCGCCCGTCGCGCATGAGGCGCCACTCGGGGCCGCGGACCATGGCGGTGTAGGCGCGCAGGCCCGCCTGGACGTGCGGGCCGGTGGGCGCGGGCAGCCGGCTCGCGGCCCAGTACGCCTCGACGATCGCCTGGCTCTCGGTGTAGGTGTTGGTGCGGGCCGAGTCCGCGGTGGTCCAGGGCACGACGATCGCGATCGCGAAGGCCAGCAGGAACAGCGCCGACAGCATCCCGCCGGTGTGGCCGGTGGTGGGGCCGTCGGGGTCGGGGTCCTCGACGCCGTGCCGCAGCCGCCGCACGAGCCGGCTCGCGACGAGGACCACCGCAACCGCGCAGGCCGCCGCCGCAATGGAAATGATCATGTTGCTCCCGGGGGGATCCCGCGGTGGGCGGCCGGGCGCGGCTACCCACCGCTACGTGAGGTGATTCTAATAACACAGAGTGTGCCAATACGGCATGTTCTGGCCGGGTCCTCACCTCGCAGTGAGGTGACCCGACGGTCAGGGAAGGGGAAAGTGACGGGCAGGGTCATGCGCCGCCGGGCGAGGGCGTCCCGCGACGATCCGCGGCGGGCGGAGACCGCGAGTTCTTGCGGATTGCCGGGTGAATGCCGGAAGATCTCTCGTAGGACACTCGCCGACACGGACGATTGTTCGGACCGGCCCGAGAGGGCGCGGCTGCGTGAGGGGAGACGGCGATGGCGCCGCAGGGCAAGCTCGACCTGGACCCGGAGACGGTGCGCACCGCCCGGCGGCTGGCCGCCCGCGCCGCCGAACCGATCATCGACATGGCCCGCTCCCACACCACGGTCTCGGTCGAGCGGGCGCTGCTGCGGCTGGCGGGCCTGGCCGGCGCCGACGACGGCGGGCGGCCCTGGGCCAACCACCTCGCCGACGCCGTCGCGTCCCAGACCGGGCTGGAGCACGGCCTGGCGCTGCCGGTGTGGGACGCGCTGCTGAACGGCCCCTACGGCTCCCTCGCCGACCTCGCCCGGGACGCCGCCGGCGGCCGCGCGCGCTTCCGGCTGCCCGGCGGCGCCGACGCCGCCAAGGCCCGCGAGGCCGCCCGCCGCGCCGCCCGCGAGGGCATCGCCCGCGTCGACCGCCGCCGCGCCGAACGCGACCGGCTGCTGGCCGAGCTGCCCCCCGGCGGCCCGCCCGGGGACGGGCCGCCGCGTCCGCTGATCTACCTGATCGTCGCCACCGGCGACATCTACGAGGACATCCCGCAGGCGCAGGCCGCCGCCCGCGAGGGCGCCGACATCGTCGCGGTGATCCGCTCCACCGGGCAGTCGCTGCTGGACTTCGTCCCCGAGGGCGCCACCCGCGAGGGCTACGCCGGCACCTACGCGACCCAGGAGAACTTCCGGCTGATGCGCGCCGCGCTGGACGAGGTGTCCCGCGAGCTCGGCCGCTACGTCCGGCTGACGAACTACGCCTCGGGGCTGTGCATGCCCGAGATCGCGGCGCTGGCCGGGCTGGAACGCCTGGACATGATGCTCAACGACTGCATGTACGGGATCATCTTCCGCGACATCAACCCCCGCCGCACCTTCATCGACCAGCGGTTCTCCCGGCAGGTCCACGCCCGCGCCGGCATCGTCATCAACACCGGCGAGGACAACTACCTCACCACCGCCGACGCCGTCGACGCCGCGCACACCGTGGTCGTCAGCCAGCTCCTCAACGAGCGGTTCGGGCACGAGGCGGGCTTGTCGGACGCCCAGCTCGGCCTCGGCCACGCCTTCGAGATCAACCCCGCCGTGCCCGAGTCGTTCCGGCTGGAGCTGGCGCACGCCCAGCTCGTCCGCGAGCTGTTCCCCGACGCGCCGCTGAAGTATATGCCGCCGACCAAGCACATGACCGGCAACATCTTCGCCGGCTACCTGCTGGACGCGTTCTTCAACCTCGCCGGCGTCATGACCGGCCAGTCGATCATCCTGATCGGGATGATGACCGAGGGCATCCACACCCCCTGGCTGTCGGACCGCGACCTGGCGCTGGAGAACGTCCGCTACGTCCGCGACGCCTGCGGCGGGCTCGCCGAGGACTTCGTGCCCCGCCCGGACGGGATGCTCGTCCAGCGGGCGCGGCGGGTGCTGGCCGAGTCGGTGGAGCTGCTGGAGCGGATCAGCGACGACGGGCTGCTCACCGCCATCGCCGAGGGCACGTTCGGCGTCACCCGGCGCCCACCGGACGGCGGCAAGGGCCTGGAGGGCGTCGTCCCGCACGCCGACGGCTACTTCAACCCCGCGATCGAGATCCTCGACACCGAGGACCCCCACGACCCGGCGCGGGAGGTGCCCGCATGACCGAGACGCACGCGACCGAGACGCACACGACTGGGAAGGGGGCGGTGGTGACCGTCCAGACACCCGGCGCGCAGGCCCCGGCCGACCCCGCCGACACCCGGCAGGTGATCCGCCCCTACGGCGACACCACCGGCGACGGCATGGTGCAGATGTCGTTCACGCTGCCCGTCCCCGCCGGAGCGCGCGCCGACGCCGCCGCCCTGCAACTCGCCGGGAAGATGGGCCTGGACCCCGCCAGCGTCGTGCACGCCAAGCCGATGGGCCCCGACTTCACCTTCTTCATCGTGTACGGGAGGACGCGGCACCTCATCGACTACGCCTCCATCCCGGCCCCGGAGGAGCGCGCCTACCCGCTGCTGAGCGCGCCGGAGGTGAACCAGGCGATCCGCCGCGCGCTGAACCGGCGGCTGGTGGTGGTCGGCGCCTGCATCGGCACCGACGCGCACACCGTCGGGATCGACGCGATCCTCAACGTCAAGGGGTTCGCGGGGGAGAAGGGCCTGGAGTACTACCGGGAGATCCAGGTGGTGAACATGGGCGCCCAGGTCACCGTCGCCGAACTGGTGGAGCGCGCCAAGGCCGTGGACGCCGACGCCGTCCTGGTCTCGCAGGTCGTCACCCAGCGCAACGCGCACGTGCACAACACCAAGCAGATGGCCGCCGCGTTCCACGCCGAGTACCCCACCGCCGTCGCCGCCGGGATGGGGCGCCCGCTGCTGGTCGCCGGCGGCCCCCGCTTCGACACCGTCACCGAGGGCGACCTCGGCGTCGACCGGATCTTCGGCAGGGGCACCACGCCCGCCGAGGTGGCCAGCTACCTCGTCCACGCCCTCCTGCCCGACACCCCGCCCGAGACCCCGCACGACGCCCCGCACGACACGGCACCGGAGGACGAAGGATGAGCGACCCGCGCGAGGGACTGACCGTCACCCACCGCCGCTACGTGCCCTACGCGCACGCCCACTACGCCGGCGACCTGCTCGACGGCGCCTACGTCCTCGGCCTGTTCGGGGACGTGGCGACGGAGGTGTGCATACGCACCGACGGCGACGAGGGCCTGTTCGCCTCCTACTCCGACGTCCAGTTCCGCGCGCCCGTCCGGGCCGGGGACGTGCTGGAGGCCACCGCCGTCGTCACCCGCGTCGGCACCCGCAGCCGCACGCTGGAGTTCCGGGCGCGGGTGGTGTGCCGGGGCCGCCCCGACCGCGGGCCCTCCGCCGCGGAGGTCCTCGCCGAGCCGATCACCGTGGTCACCGCGACCGGAACCGTCGTCGTTCCCGCCCCCGGCGGCTGAGCGAACTGCCCGAACATCGCGATCATGGTGTTGAGCTGGGGAAACACGGAGTCGCCGCAGAACATGCCGCGGTTGACAAGGCCGTGGAAGCCGGTAGCTTTGCAGCAGTCCAGCACGGGACTCACCGATCGGCCGCCCGAGGCGCCACCGGGCACCGCGCCGCGACGGGACGGACACGGATCACGCGGATCACGCCCCGCCCGTCCGAGCCAGTGCGGTGATCCGGAAGACGCGTCCGGGGGGAGCCGCCCGATCGCGCGGGGGCTTGGACCCGGGAAGGGCCCGGACATCCAGTAGAAAACGGAGCCTCGTTCTCACCGCCTGTGGGGCGACTCCGGCCCGATGGGTGTCACGGGCCCTCTTCCGTGTACCCGCCGTACCCCCGGGGTGCCCGCCGTGCGCGCTGCCTCCCGCCCGGTCCCGAACGAGGCCGTTCCTCCTCCCGCCCCTGGTGAGGCCCTGTCCCGCCGCCGGACGGCGCGGGTCCGCGTCCGGCGCGCGATGATGGTGGGGGCGGCGAACCCGGGTCCCGGTCGCCGTGACGCGCGCGGGCCGGTAGCGTTCCCGCGAGCAGACCGAGCGAACGAGGTGTCGAGTTGGCCCAGGAGACCCTCCCGGAACGCCCCCCGGCCGCCGTGCCGGGCGACGGCGCCGCCCCGGGACGCCTGGCGCGGCTGCGCGGACGCCTCGCGCGTGTGCGCGGACGCCTGGCGCGCGTGCGCGGTGGCGGCCGCGCGGGCTGGCCCCGCACCCTCCTCGCCCTGGCCGCCGGCCTGGTGATGTGGCCGGCGTTCCCGCCCGCCGACCTCACCCCGCTCGGCCCGGTCGGCGTCGCGCTGCTCACGCTCGCGCTGCGCGGGCAGGCGCCCCGCACCGGCGCCTGGCTCGGGTTCGTCTGCGGCGCCGCGTTCTTCCTGCCCGTCCTGGAGGGCATCGCCAAGATCGGCCCGGACGGGTGGATCCTGCTCAGCCTCGTCCAGGCCGCCTACTTCCTCCCGCTCGGCGCCGGGATCGCGGTCGTCACCCGCCTCCCCGGCTGGCCGGTGTGGACCGCCGGGCTGTGGATCGCCGAGGAGGCGCTGCGCGGCCGGGCCCCCTTCGGCGGGTTCCCGTGGGCGCGGCTGGCCTTCAGCCAGACCGCGACCCCGCTGACGCACTTCGCCTCCCTCGGCGGCGCGCCGCTGGTGTCGTTCCTGACCGCGCTGGTCGGCGGGCTGCTCGCCTACGCCGCCGTCGCCGTCCTGCGCGCCCGCCCCGCCGCCGACCCGGACGCGCCGGAGAGCGCGGGGGGAACGGCCGCGTGGGCGCGCCGAGCCGCCGCGCCGGTCGCGCTGGCCCTCGCCGGGATCGCGGCGGTCGTCGGCGGCGGCGCGCTGATCCCGACGCCCACCGCCGGACGCCCCGTCACCGTCGCGGTGATCCAGGGGAACGTGCCACGGCTCGGGCTGGACTTCCTCGGCCAGCGCAAGGCCGTCCTGAACAACCATGTGCAGCGCACCCACGAGCTGGCCGAGCGGGTCCGCGCCGGGAAGGTCGCCAGGCCCGAGCTGGTGGTGTGGCCCGAGAACGCCAGCGACCTCGACCCCTACAAGGAGTCCGACGCCTACGCCGCGATCGACGGCGCCGTCCGCGACATCGGCGTGCCGGTGCTGGTCGGCGCGCTCACCGACACCCCCGACGGCAAGAAGGTCGAGAACCGCGGCATCGTGTGGGACCCGCGCACCGGCCCCGGCGACTACTACGTCAAGCGGCACCCGGTGCCGTTCGGGGAGTACATCCCCTTCCGCGACGTCCTCACCAAACTGATCACGCGGTTCGAGCGGATCCCGCGCGACTTCGCCCGCGGGAAGCGGTCGGGCGTGATGCGGCTCGGGCCCGTCGACATCGGCGACGTGATCTGCTTCGAGGTCGCCTACGACAAGGAGGTCCGCGACGTCGCGCGCGGAGACCTCCTGGTCGTGCAGACCAACAACGCCACCTACGGCCGCACCAGCCTGCCGCCGCAGCAGATCGCGATGTCGCGGCTGCGCGCCGTCGAGCATGGCCGTACGATCTTGGTTGCCGCCACGAGCGGCATCAGCGCGATCGTCGCGCCGGACGGCCGGATGCTCGCCCGCTCGCGCGAGTTCGCCCCCGACATCCAGGTCGCCCGGGTGCCGGCGCGCACGTCCCGGACGCCGTCGGACCGGCTGGGCGAGGCGCCCGAGTGGGTCCTCGCCGCTCTGGGCCTCGGCGCGGTCTGCGCGGCCGCGTGGTCATCGTCCAGAAAGAACGAGGGGAATTGACGCCGATGGAGATCCCAGCCGACCTGGGCCGGGTACTCGTGATCATCCCGACCTACAACGAGCGGGACAACATCGAGGACATCGTCGGCCGGGTCCGGGCCGCCGTGCCGCCGGTGGACGTGCTGGTCGTCGACGACGCCAGCCCCGACGGCACCGGCGAGCTCGCCGACGCCCTGGCCGCCGCCGACGACCAGGTGAAGGTGCTGCACCGCACCGGCAAGGACGGCCTGGGCGCCGCCTACATCGCCGGGTTCGGCTGGGCGGCCGAGCACGGCTACGACGTGATGGTGGAGATGGACGCCGACGGCTCCCACCAGCCCGAGGAGCTGCCGCGGCTGCTCGCGGCGCTGGAGGACGCCGACCTCGTGATCGGCGCCCGCTGGGTGCCGGGCGGCAAGGTGCTGAACTGGCCCAAGCGCCGCGAGGCGCTGTCGCGCGGCGCCAACACCTACGCGCGGCTGATGCTGGGCTTCCCCCTGCACGACGCCACCGGCGGCTACCGGGCGTTCCGCGCCGCGACGCTGGAGAAGATCGACCTGGAGGGCGTGGAGTCGCGCGGCTACTGCTTCCAGATCGACCTGGCGCTGCGGGCGCTGCGGCAGGGCCTGCGGGTCGTGGAGGTCCCGATCACCTTCGTCGAACGCGTCCACGGCACGAGCAAGATGAGCCGGGACGTGATGGCCGAGGCGGCGCTGCGGATCACCCAGTGGGGCGTGACCGACCGCACCGGCCGCCTGCGCCGCCGCGGCTGACCCCGCCTCCGACTCCCATCGCGGCCCCTGCCCCGGGCGGGAAACGTTCGGGGCCGTTTCGGCGTTGAACAGGGCGGAGGACGTTCCGCTACCCGAAGATGGAGCCATGCTGCTCGTACTGGTCCTGGCGTTGCTGCTGCTGCCGGCCGTGGAGATCTACGTGATCATCCAGGTCGGCCAGGAGATCGGGGCGTGGCCGACGCTCGCGCTGCTGGTCGCCGAGACCCTGCTGGGCGGCTGGATCGTGCGGCGGGAGGGCCGCCGCGCGTGGCGGGCGCTCCAGGAGACCTTCGGCCGCGGCGCGATGCCCGACCGGGAGCTCGCGGACGCGGCGCTGGTGATGATCGGCGGCGTGCTGCTGCTGACCCCCGGTTTCGTCACCGACGTGCTCGGGTTCGCGTTCGTGCTGCCCTTCACCCGTCCGCTGGTGCGGCGGGCGCTGCACCGGTACGCCGAGCGGCGGGTCCGGCGCATGGAGGCGCGGGCCGCCGCGTTCCCGCCCGGAATCGGTGGGATGGGGGGCCTGGGCGACCTGCGGGGCGGCCCGTTCGGCCCGCCCCGGGGTAGCGGGGGCGAGCCGGGCCCGGCGCCGCGCGGCCCGGTCGTGCGCGGCGAGGTCATCCACGACGAACCGGCCGGACCGGCCGAGCCCGCCGACTCCGCTGACGGCGGCCACCCGTCCCGTACCTGAGTCACGCGTCGCGGGCGGCGAACAGGACGCCCCCGGCCAGCAGCGCCACGGCCGCGTAGGCGGCCAGGACGCCGAGGCCGCCCCACGGGCCGATCGGCAGCCGCTCCAGCGACCGCGTCGACTGGACGGCCAGCCCCGCGGTCATCGGCGCGTACCGCTCCAGCCGCCGCTGCCAGGCGTCGTCGGCGACGAACGAGGCGAGGGCCGGGACGATCCACAGCAGCGCCAGCACCGCCGTGATCGCGGCGGCGGAGTCGCGCAGCGCGGCGCCGACGCCGAGCGCGAGCAGCGCGGTCAGCACCAGGTAGAGCACGGTCCCGAGCGCGGCGCGGGCGGTGGCGCCGTCGGCCGGCGACAGCAGCGGATACCCCTGCTCGGGCGTGAACCCGTTGCGCGGCAGGATCAGCCGCGCGGCCGCCACCGCGCCCAGCACCCCCACCGCCCCGGACGCCGCCACCGCGCCGGAAACGACGGCGGCCTTGGCGGCCAGCACCGTGGCCCGGCGGGGGACGGCGGTGAGCGTCGCGCCGATCGTCCCGGTCGCGTACTCCCCGCCGACCGCCAGCGCCCCGAGGACGACGGCGGCGACCTGCGCGACCCGGACCCCCGACAGCGCCAGGCGCGGGGTGTCCTCCGCGCATCCGGCGGGGGAGGGGCAGTGCGAGGTGTCGACGGCGCCGGTGAGGGCGGCGCCGCCGAGCACGGTCACGGCGGCCAGCGCGGCCAGCAGCCATCCGGTGCTCGGCAGCGTCCGCAGCTTGGTCCACTCGGCGCGCAGGGCCCGCGTCACGCGTCCCTCCGCCTGAGCAGCCAGGTCGCGGCGGCGAGCGCGGCGGCGGTGTACAGGCACAGGACGCCGAGCCCGGCGAACGCCCCGATCGGGGTGTCGTAGCGGCGGACGGTGTGCTGCACGGCGAACCCGGCGGCGGGCGTGAGCCGCTGGAGCCACCGCGCCGCCGAGACCGGCAGGCCCGTCGCGACGATCTGCGGGACGAGCAGCACCAGCAGGACCACGGTGATCGCGGGGGCGCCGCGCCGCAGGATCGCGCCCACCGCGACCCCGAGCACCGCGACGACGGCCATGAGCGCGGCGGTGCCGGCGGCGGCGCGCAGCACCGCCGGGTCGGTGAGCGGCGGCGGCGCCGTCCCGTGCGCGCGCAGCACCGGCCGGGCCGCCAGCAGCGACCCGAACGCGGCCACGAGCCCGGCGGCGAACACCGTCAGCCCCATCACGGTCGCCTTGGCGGCCAGCACCCGGCCCCGGCGCGGGCTGGCGGCGAGCGTGAGGCGGATCGTCGCGCGCCGGTACTCGGCGGTGACGAACAGCACGGCGAGCGCGACGACCGCGGCCTGCCCGACCAGCGCGCCGGTGAGGGTGGTGCGGGTGACGTCGTCGGTGAACGCGTCGGGCCCGATGTCGCCGGACCCGGCGAGGGCGACGGTCCCGCCGGACCGGGTCGTCTCCCCGGGGTCGGGCGCGGCGGGCCCGCCGGCGCCGCCCCGGTCGCGCCACGGCCCGACGACCGGCGTGCCCCCGGCGGTGGTGAGGGCGACGTTGTCGAAGGAGGCGCGGGTGTCGGCGGGGGTTCCCGAGACGGACTCGCCGCCGAACCGCCGCTCGACCTCGATCCGGTCGGGCACCGCGACGAACGGCCCCGCCAGGGCCGGGCCCGCCGCGTCGAGTTCCACCGCGCCGACGCGCCGCCAGGACCGCCCGTCGGGGGAGGTGTATCCGGTGACGGTCGTCCCGGCGCGGGTGAGGCGCAGCCACGTCGGCGGCGTCGCGGGCGCGCCGCCGGGGCCGCCGTTCCGGTAGCCGGTCAGCAGCCGGACGCCGTGGCCCGGCGTCACCGCGATCGCGGCGTAGCGGGCGCCGCTCCGCAGGTCGGTCCGGATGATGAGGCCGGCCTTGGCCCAGGCGTCCCCGCCCCGCTGCGCGGTGACGCGGGCGGTGAGGGTGCCGTCGCCGGGCAGGGTCTGGTAGGTGATGCGGCCCTGGTCGGTGAGCGGGTCCAGCCGTGCGGGCGGGCCTTCGCCGCCGGTGCTCTGCGACCCGGCGGCGGTCAGCACCGCGACCGCGACGGTCAGCAGCACCGCCGCCGCGAGCGTCAGCCGCCAGCGCGGGACGCTCGCCAGCTTGGTCCACTCGGCCGCCAGCAGCCGCCCGAAGCCGTCGCGGGCGTGCTCCAGGACGGTGCTGCGGTAGGACGCGGTCACGACGCCTCCCCGCCGGTGCGGGCCCGGAACTCCACCGCGTCGCGGGTCAGCTCCATGTAGGCCTCCTCCAGCGTCGCGCGGTGCTCGGCGATCCCGGTGAAGGGCACCCCCGCGCCGGTGAGCTCCGCGATGATCCGCTCGGCGGGGAGCCCGGACACCGTCACCGCGTCCGGGCCGCCCGCCGCGACCTCGGCGCCCGCGCGGGCGAGCACGGTCATCGCGCGCCGCCGGTCGGAGGTGCGCAGCTCGGTCCGCCCGCCGGACGCGGCCGCCAGCAGCTCGGCGACGCCGGTGTCGGCGACGACCCGGCCCCGGCCGATCACCACGAGGTGGTCGGCGCCGCCCTCCAGCTCGCTCATCAGGTGGCTGGAGACCAGCACCGCGCGGCCCTGCGCGGCCAGCGACCGCAGCAGCCCCCGGATCCAGGTGATCCCCTCGGGGTCCAGGCCGTTCACCGGCTCGTCGAACATCATCGCGGGCGGGTCGCCCAGCAGCGCGGCGGCGATCCCGAGCCGCTGCCGCATCCCGAGCGAGAACCCCCCGGCGGGACGGTCCGCCGCGCTCCCCAGCCCGGCCAGCTCGATCACCTCCCCGACCCGGCGGGGCGGGATCCCGTTCGCGTGGGCGAGCCACCGCAGGTGGTCGCGGGCGCGCCGCGCGGGGTGCACGGCCGACGCGTCCAGCATCGCGCCGAGATGGCACAGCGGGGTCCGCAGCGACCGGTAGGGCCGCCCACCGACCAGCGCGGCGCCCTCGTCGGGCCGGTCCAGGCCGAGGATCATCCGCATCGTGGTCGACTTCCCCGCGCCGTTCGGGCCGACGAACCCGGTGACCAGCCCGGGCGCGGCGGTGAACGACAGGCCGTCCACGGCGAGCCTTGACCCGTACCGTTTGCGCAGGCCCCGCACTTCGATGGTTGCCTCCATGCCACCGGAGGCTACGGACTCCGGGCCCGCCGGGTCGTCACGCGGGAGGGCCGTCCCGCGCGGCCGGGGGCGGGGGAGGGGGCGTCCCCGGGGCGGGGGACGCCCCGGCGCCGCCGTCCCCCACCGGAGGGACGCCCGTGCCTCCCGGGAAACGCCACAATGGCAGCGTGCGCGCACAACCTTGGAGACGGCGGCCGAACCGGTCGTTCTGGCCGTTCCGGTCGTTTCGGTCGCCGGGCGGCGCGTGGCCGGTGGCGGGGGTGGTGCTCGCGGCGGCCGGGACGGGGGAGGCGGTGGCGCGCGCGGGCGACTCGGGTGTGCTGCTGCCGCCCGCGATCCTGCTGGCGGTGTGCGCGACGCTGCCGCTCGCGCTGGCCCGCGACCGCGCCGGCGCCGCCGCCGCCATGATCAGCGCGGCGGTCGTCCCGGCCTCGGTGCCGCTGCGCGGTCCGGCCGTCGCCGGGCTCGTCGCGCTGGCCGCCGTGTGGACGGTGCTGGCCCGCCGCCGGATCGGCCGCCGCCGCGCCGAGGCCGCCGCGCGCGAGGCGTCCCGCCGCGAGTTCGAGCACACGCTGCTGGAGCACACCGCGCGCGGCGAGCGCGCCCGCATCGCCCGCGAGCTGCACGACGTCGTCGCGCACCACATATCGATGATCCCCGTGCAGGCGGAGGCGGCGCGGCTGGCCGTCCCCGGCATGCCCGAGGAGGGCGCGCGGCGGCTGCTGGCCATCGGCGACACCGCCCGGACGGCCCTGGCGGAGATGCGGCGGCTGCTCGGCGTGCTGCGCGAGGACGCCGGCGGCGAGCCCACCCGCCGCCCGCAGCCCGGCATCCAGCAGCTCCTGGACCTGGTCGACGAGATCCGCGAGGCGGGCGCGGCGGGCGGCCGGCTGATCGTCCGGGGCCGGGTCGCCGCCCTGGACCCGGGGGTGGAGCTGACCGCGTACCGGATCGTCCAGGAGGCGCTGACCAACGCGCGGCGGCACGCGCCCGGCGCCGCCGTCGACGTCGAGATCGACTACGCGGGGGACGAGCTGCTGGTCAGCGTCCGCGACAACGGCCCCGGACCGCCGCCGGGCGCGCCTCAGAGGGCGTCTCAGGGCGGCGGGCACGGGCTGCTCGGCATGCGGGAGCGGGCGGCGGCGGTCGGCGGGGACCTGCGCACGGGCCCGGGACCGGTCGGCGGGTTCCTCGTCCAGGCCCGCCTCCCGCTCGGCCCGGACCGCGAGGGGACACTGCCGTGACCGATCGGATACGGATCGTCGTGGCCGACGACCAGGAGGTCGTCCGCGCCGGGTTCGGGGCGCTGCTGGGCACCCAGCCCGACCTGACCGTCGCCGGGACCGCCGCCGACGGCGCCGCCGCGATCGCCGCGTGCCGCGAGCACCGCCCCGACGTGGTGCTGATGGACGTGCGGATGCCGGTGATGGACGGCATCGAGGCCACCCGCCGGATCACCGCCGCCGAGGGCGCGCCCCGGGTGCTGATGCTGACCACGTTCGACCTGGACGAGCACGTCTACGACGCGCTGGTCGCGGGCGCCAGCGGGTTCCTGCTGAAGGACGTGACCACCGAGCGGCTGTTCGACGCGGTGCGGGTCGTCGCGGCGGGGGAGGCGTTGCTGGCGCCCGCCGTCACCCGCCGGCTCATCGGGGAGTTCGCGCGGCTGCGGCCCCGCCCGCCCTCGGCGGCGCTGGACGCGCTGACCCCGCGCGAGACCGACGTGCTGCGGCTGGTCGCCGAGGGCCTGACCAACGCCGAGATCGCGGCGCGGCTGGTGGTGGGGGAGGAGACGGTCAAGACCCACGTCAGCCGCGTCCTGCGCAAGCTGGGGCTGCGCGACCGCGTGCAGGCCGTGGTCGCCGCCTACGAGACCGGGCTGGTGCTGCCCCGCCTGGGCGGGCGGCAGCGCGGTCGCTGACCCCTACCTAGTGGCGGACAGGAAGGGCCCGCACCGCCCCTGTCGGCGGTGCGGGCCCGTCCCGCGAGGCGCTCAGCCGATCACGCGGACTTCCTGCGCCCCGCGCGCAGGATCTCCAGGCGTTCGGCCAGGACCTCCTCCAGGTCTTCGAGCGTCCGGCGTTCCATCAGCATGTCCCAGTGGGTGCGCGGCGGCTTCCCCTTCTTGGCCTGGGGCAGTTCGCCGTCCACCCGCAGGGCGGTGGCGCCGCAGCTGCGGCATTCCCATGTCATCGGCACCTCGGCCTCGGCGGCGAGCGTCACGGTGAACCGGTGGCCCTTCGTGCAGGTATAATCCACCTCTTGCCGAGGGGCCAGATCGGTGTTGCGATCGTTCTCGTAGCTCGTCGCTCCGAGCCGGGTGCCGCGAAGTGCGCGCTCGGCCATCGTCACGTGCCTCCCAGACGGGCTTGCGGTCTTGCCCTGACCAACGCTGATTGCGGTGACAAGATTCCCGGTCCCGGCGCGATCCAACCCTGCCGTTTCCGGTCGGCTCCCCGCGCCCCCGTCGGACCGCCGCGGCGCCCGGCCGCCCGGGACGCTAGGCCCGGGTGGTGAGGACCTCGTCGATCAGGCCGTACTCGCGGGCCTCCTCGGCGGTGAAGTAGCGGTCGCGGTCCAGGTCGCGGCGGACGGTCGCCGGGTCGCGGCCGGTCGCGGCGGCCACGATCGCGTCGGTCTGCTCGCGCAGCCGCAGCACCTCCCGCGCCTGGATCTCCAGGTCGCTCGACTGGCCCCGGGACACCTCGATCGACGGCTCGTGCAGCATGATCCGGGAGCGCACCAGCGCGGCGCGCTTACCGGGCTCGCCCGCCGCGAGCAGCACCGCCGCCGCCGACGCGGCCTGCCCGACGCAGGTCGTCTCGACCGGCGGCCGGATGTACTGCATCGTGTCGTGGATCGCCAGCATCGCCGTCAGCGACCCGCCCGGCGAGTTGATGTACAGGGCGATGGGACGGTCGGGGTCCATCCCCTCCAGCGCGAGGAGCTGCGCGGTGACGTCGTTGGCGCTGGTGTCGTCCACGGGCGCGCCGAGGAAGACGATGCGGTCCTCGAACAGCTTGTTGTAGGGGGTCATCTCCTTGACCCCGTAGGCCGTCCGCTCGACGAACGAGGGGACGAGATAGCGGCCCTGCTCGCCGTACGCCCCGCGCCCGCCGTACGCCCCGCGCGTCACGACCCCACCCGGTCGGTGCTGTCGATCACGTGGTCGACGAAGCCGTACTCGCGGGCCGCCTCGGCGGTGAACCAACGGTCGCGGTCGGCGTCGGCCTCGATGCGCTCCAGCGGCTGCCCGGTGTGGAACGCGGTCCGCTCGGCGAGGACCCGCTTGAGGTACACCGACTGCTCGGCCTGGATCTTGATGTCGGACGCGGTGCCGCCGATCCCGCCGTGCGGCTGGTGCATCATCACCCGGGCGTGCCGCAGCGCGAACCGCTTGCCCGCCGTGCCCGCGCACAGCAGCGTCTGCCCCATGGAGGCGGCCATCCCCATCGCGACCGTCGAGACGTCGTTGGGGACGAACTGCATCATGTCGTAGATCGCCATCCCGGCGTCGACGACCCCGCCGGGGGAGTTGATGTAGATCGTGATGTCGCGGTCGGCGTCGTGCGCGGCGAGCAGCAGCAGCTGCGCGTTCACGCGGTTGGCGACCTGGTCGTCGATCTCGGACCCGAGGAACACGATCCGCTGCGCGAGCAGCCGCTCCGAGAGCTGCGCCTCGGCGAGCTGCGGCGCCTCGGCGACCTTCGCCCACGACCTGCCGACGTAGGTCTCGGCGCGCCGCTCGGCCTCGACCGGCCGGGGCGGACCCGCCGGACCTGCCGTCCAGGCGTGTCCGGGACGGTCCTTGCCGGGTGTGTGGAACACCGGAGCCTCCTCAAGATCAACTGTACAGAACGTACGCTTTGTACGTGTACGGAGCGTACCGCCGTCACAGGGGGAGGACCAGGGAGGTTCGCTATACGATGAACAGCGTGGAAAAGCCGGTGACCGAGGCACGCAAGGAGTTCGCCGACCTGGTGAACCGGGTCGCCTATACGGGCGAGCGCGTCGCGCTGACGCGCCGCGGCAAGGTCATGGCGGCCCTGGTGTCCGCGGAGGACCTGGAGCTGCTGGAGAGCCTGCGCGCCGGTCGGCTGGACCTCACCCAGACGGGTCCGGCCGCGGGGGCGCCGCCGGAGCGCGTCCAGCCCTCGCCGCTGCGGATCGCGGCGGAGTACCGTCCCGGCGGTCCGCCGCGTCCGCCGGGCTTCGGCCGCTGACCCCGTCCTTCCTGCCCGTCCCGGCGCCTCCGGCGAGGACGTGGGCGGTGAAGACCTCGATCCCGTCCACCAGCGCCTCGAAGCGCGGGGAGCGGAACAGGTCGAAGCAGTGCTGCGCACCGGGCAGTTCCGCGTGGACGACGGGCGCGCGGGAGACGGCGCGGAGCCGCGCGGCGAACGCGCGGGCCTCCTCGGCGGGCATGCACGTGTCGGCGTCGCCGTGCGCGACGAGGAACGGCGGCGCGCCGTCGTGGGCGCGCTCCAGTGCCGAGGTCGCGGGGCCGTCCTCGTACACCTCGCCGTAGTACCCGTACAGGCAGACGGCGGCGGCGACGGAGGTGTCGGCGTCCTCGAAGCCGGGCTGGAGGGCGGGATCGCCCTGGGTGAAGGCGGCCATGGCGGCCAGGTGCGCCCCGGCGGAGCTGCCCGCCACGACCACCCGGGACGGGTCGGCGCCGTACTCGGCCGCGTGCGCGCGGGCCCACGCGATGATCCGCTTGGTGTCGACGAGCGGGTCGGGGTAGCGCGACCCGGGCCGCAGCCGGTAGGTGGCGCTGACGCACATCCAGCCCCGGCTCGCGAGGCGGTGCGTCAGAAGCCGCGCCTCGCGTCCCTTGCGTCCGCCGGTGAACCCGCCGCCGTGCAGGTGGATGAGGATGGGTCCGCCCGTGGGGCGGGACCGGTGGTGGTGGACGTCGAGCAGGTTCCGCTTGTCGGCGGGGCCGTAGGCGATGTTCCTGACGCGCTGGACGTGGCGGGGCCGGACCGGCAGGGGTGCCAGCAGCAGCGCGGCGCGCCGCCGCCAGGTGAGCGGCGCGGTCGCGGCGGGCACGCCCAGGCCCGTGGTGAGCGCCTGGTCGATGACGGGCCGCGCGCGGGCGGAGCGGCGGGCGATGACGGCCAGTGCGACGCTGGCCAGCACCGCCGCCGCGGTGACCGCGCGGGCGGCGGGGGTGGCGAGGTCGCCCTGCGCGGCCGCGACCGCCGTCGACAGCCACAGCCAGGCCAGCGCCGCGAACGGCAGCTCGTTGACGACCAGGCCGGAGCGGAAGCTGACCCGGCCGAGGAACCGGCCGTGCAGCGGGACGAGCGCGAAGAACACGAACCACCCCGCGACCGCCACGGTGATCAGATACCCGTACGGCATGGGGTCTCGCTCCTTCGGTGACGCTGGGGGTCTCTCATGCGGATCAGCGTCGCCGGGACGGGACGCCCCGCGCATCGGGCGCCCGTCGGCGGCGGGTCAGCCCGGGGACGGGGGGCGGGTTCGACTTTGGTAGGTGCCGGGCGGGCGCGTCCGGCGGCTAGCTTGGCCCCGTGAACAGCGAGACCTTCGGCGACGCGCCGCCCGGGAGTGCTCCGGACCGGGTGCGGGGCCGCGCGGTGGCGGCGGCGGTCGCCGCGATGGCCGTGCTGGTGGCGGTGACGATCGGGGCGCGCAGCCAGTCCGGCGTCGTGGGCGCGGTCATGGCGGCCGACATCGCCGCCGGGGCGGCGGGGTGCGCGTTGCTGCCGGTCGTGGCGCGCCGTCCGGTGCCGGGCGCGCTGGCGCTCGCGGTGCTGGCGGCGCTGTCCCCGGCGGCGACCCCGCCCGCGACGCTCGGCGCGCTGTGGGCCGCCGAGCGGCGCCGGTTCCCGGTCGCGGCGGCGCTGGCGGCGGCGGGCGTCGCGGGCCACGCCGTCCAGGGGCTGTGGCGGCCGAGCGGCGGCATCTCCTACGCCTGGTGGCTGGGGCTGATCACGGTCGCCTACGGCGCGCTGGTCGGCTGGGGCGCGCTGGCGCGGGCGCGGCGGGCGCTGCTGGCCTCGCTGCGCGAGCGCGCGGCGCGCGCCGAGGCCGAGCAGGGGCGGCGGGTGGCCGAGGCGCGGATGCTGGAGCGGACGCGGATCGCCCGGGAGATGCACGACGTCCTCGCGCACCGGCTGTCGCTGCTGGCGACCTACGCGGGGGCGCTGGAGTACCGCCCGGACGCGCCGCCGGAGAAGCTGGCGCGCGCGGCGGGCGTCGTGCGCGCGGGCGCGCACCAGGCGCTGGACGAGCTGCGCGAGGTGATCCTGCTGCTGCGCTCCGACGACGACGGCGCGGGAGAGGGTAACGGCGGGGTCGGCGGGCGGCCGCAGCCGGTGCTGGCCGACCTGCCGCGGCTGGTGGCCGAGTCCCGCGACGCGGGCGGGCTCGTCCGGCTCAGCGACCGGGTCGTGGACCCGGGCGCGCTGCCGGCCGCGGCGGGGCGCACCGCCTACCGGGTCGTCCAGGAGGGGCTGACCAACGCGCGCAAGCACGCGGCGGGCCAGCCGGTGGAGGTGGCGCTGGAGGGCCGCCCCGGCGGCCGCCTGGAGATCGACATCAGCAACCCGCTGCCGGACCCGGCGGCGCCCGGACCGGCGGTGCCGGGCTCGGGGACGGGGCTGGTCGGGCTGACCGAGCGGGTGCGGCTGGCCGGCGGGCGGCTGGACCACGGGACGGCGGCGGGGGAGTTCCGGGTGCGCGCCTGGCTACCATGGCCCGCGTGAACGCCCCCGAACCCGCCCCTGGCCAGGCCCCTCAGGACCGCGCGGCGCGCCCGCTGCGGGTGCTGGTCGTCGACGACGACGCGCTCGTGCGGGCGGGGCTGGCGATGATGCTGGACGGCATCCACGGCATCCGGGTCGTGGGGGAGGCCGCCGACGGCGCGGAGGTGCCCGCCGCCGCCGACGCCCTGGCCCCGGACGTGGTGCTGATGGACCTGCGGATGCCGGGCGTGGACGGGATCACCGCGACCGCCCGGCTGCGCCGCCGCCCCGACCCGCCGGAGGTGATCGTCCTGACCACGTTCGACGCCGACGAGAACATCCTGCGGGCGCTGCGGGCGGGCGCCGGCGGGTTCCTGCTGAAGGACACGCCGCCGGACCGGATCGTCCAGGCGGTGCGGCGGGTCGCCGAGGGCGAGCCGATCCTGTCGCCCCGGGTGACGCGGCGGCTGATGGAGCGCGCGGCGGTGCAGGCGGGCGCCTACGAGCGGGCGCGGGACGCGCTGGCCGCGCTCAGCCCGCGCGAGGGCGAGGTGGCCGTGGCGGTGGCGCGCGGCAGCAGCAACGCCGAGATCGCGGCGGAGCTGCTCATGACGGTCGCGACGGTGAAGGCGCACGTCTCCCACGTCCTGGACAAGCTCGGCCTGGACAACCGGACCCAGATCGCGCTCCTCGCCCACGACGCCGGGCTGGCCTGAGCCGGGGGCGGTCAGTCGGTCACCTTGATCTTCTTCATGGTGGGCTGGGAGATCACCCGGGCGACCCCCGGGATACAGATGATCTTCGTGGTCTGGAAGGTCTCGTAGGCGGTGTGGTCGGCGACCAGGACGCGCAGGTGGTAGTCGGGCGCGCCGAACACGCGGCGGAACTCCACGACCTCCTCGCACGCGGAGATCGCGGCCTCCAGCCCCTCCAGCGTCCGCAGGTCGCTGACCGACACCTCGATGGACACCAGCACCTCCAGCCCGCGCCCGGTCGCCTCGGGGTCGACGCGCGCCCGGTAGCCGGTGATGACCCCGGCCTCCTCCAGCCGCCGCACCCGGCGCAGGCACGGCGGCGGCGTCAGCCCGACCCGCCGGGCCAGCTCCACGTTGGTCAACCGGCCGTCCCGCTGGAGCTGCAACAAAATTTCGCGGTCAATGGCGTCAAGTTCATATTCATTGCTCATTCGACGATTCTAGCGTCATAGGTCGAAATCATATAAGGCGCGATTCTTTCTAGAATTGCTCCCATGGTGACGGTGCGGACGGTGCCGGTTCCCGCGCTACGCCGTGGGTTGCGGCAGGGGTTGGCGGACTCGGGCCCGGTGGGGCTGGGCGCCGTCCCGATGGGGGTGGCGTTCGGGGTGCTGGTCGCCCACTCGGGGCTGGCCTGGTGGTGGGCGAGCGTGTTCTCCGGGCTGATCTACGCCGGCTCGCTGGAGTTCCTGTTCCTCGGCCTGGTGCTTGTGTCCGCGCCGCTGGGGACGGTCGCGATGACGGCGTT
Source organism: Actinomadura terrae (assembly GCF_022751215.1). Lineage (GTDB taxonomy): Bacteria > Actinomycetota > Actinomycetes > Streptosporangiales > Streptosporangiaceae > Spirillospora > Spirillospora terrae. Next base: position 176,661 of record NZ_JAICDG010000007.1, read on the forward strand.
CCTGGTCAACTTCCGGCACGTCTTCTACGCGCTGTCGTTCCCCCTGGACCGCGTCCGGGGGCGTCTCGGGAAGCTCTACAGCACCTTCGCGTTGTCGGACGAGGCGTACGCGGTCGCGGCGGGCACGGACGCGGCGTCGTTCGGCGGCGGGCGCGTCCTGCGCCTCCAGGCGTTCGTCCACCTGTACTGGGCGGGCGGCGCGACGGCGGGGGCGCTGCTGGGGACGGTCGTCCCGGCCCGGGTGGCCGGGCTGGACTTCGCGGTGACGGCGCTGTTCACCGTCCTGGCCCTGGACGCCTTCCGCGCGTCCGCGCCGGGCCGCCGCGACGTCGCGGGCGCGGTGCTGGCGGGGGCGTGCGCGCTGGCGGCGCGGCTCGTCCTGCCGGGGCAGATGCTGCCGGCCGCCTTCGCCCTGTTCACCGCGGCTCTGCTGGCCCGCCGCGCCCTGCGCCGCGCCGGGTCTTGACCGTGGACCTGCCCCTCCCACCCCTCCCGCCCCTGACGTGCGCCCGCGCTCCACTTGCGCTGATCCTGGATCTGCCCGTGACCGACCTTGGACGTGCCTGTGCCTGACACCGGATACCTGCTGGCCGCCGTCGCGACGGCCGTCGCGGTGACGTGGAGCCTGCGCGCGCTGCCGTTCGCCGTGCTCGCGCCGCTGCGCTCCAGCCCCCTGCTCGCCTACCTGGGCGCGGCGATGCCGGTGGGGGTGATGGTGATCCTCGCCGTGTACACGCTGCGCGACCTGGACCCGGGCGTCCCGGACCGGGCGGTGCCCGCCGCGCTGGCGCTCGCGTTCACGGTGGCGGCGCACCTGTGGCGGCGCGACGCCGTCCTGTCGATCCTGGGCGGCACCGCCGTGCACGTGGCGCTGTGCAGTACGGTCTTCGCGCCGTGAGCCGGGCGGCGCGCGGGTCCCGTGTCAGGCGGCCCATCCTTCGGGGTTGGAGAAGGATTCGCGGGTGATGCCCGATCCGGTGTCGGGGAAGTCCCCGAACCGCTCGTGGTGGACGTGGAAGAAGAGGTAGCACATGCTCTCGCAGTAGGCGTCCAGGATCGCCATGCGGGGATCGCGGACCACGGCGGTGTAGTACTCCCGGCCCAGCGCGACGACGAATCCGCGCGCGTACAGGAAGCCGTCGTCGGAGCCGTCGGTGACGGCGTGGACGTCGGCGCGGTCGATGTCGAACAGCAGCCGCTCGACCGCCCGGTCCAGGGCGGTGAGCTCCTCCGATGACAGGTCGCGGCTCAGGTCGGCGAGGTTGTCCAGGAACCCCTTCAGGGCGTCGTCGACGAGGGAGAAGGGCGGCGCGCCGTAGAGCTCGTCGCCGGGCTCGGGGGTCCGCCGCGCGAGCTCCTGCCGCGCCTGGGCGACCTCCGGGCCGAGCGGCGCCCACGCCGCCTCCACCAGCTCCCACAGCCGCGCCGTCTCGTCGTTCATCCGCCGCTCCTCCACGCTCGCGCGCCCTCCGGTTCCATGCCGGGGGGCGTGATCCGATGGGGCCGATCCAAGCAGGCGGCACCGACATCGCATCGGCCGGGACGGGGCGGCGCAGGGGGTCAGTCGTCGTGGTGGACGGTGTGGGGCCACAGGCCGCGGGCGGCCATGACGTGGCGGAGGGTGACGAGCTCGTCGGTCATGATGCCGTCGACGCCGAGGTCGAGGAGGCGTTCCATGGCGGCGGGGTCGTTGACCGTCCAGGCGTGGACCTTCAGGCCGAGGGCGTGGGCGTGCTCGACGAACGCCTCGGTGACGAAAGGGACGGGGCCGAGGCCGTAGGGGACCTGGGCGCAGGCGACGCCGGTGGCGGCGAGGCGGACGAGCTTGGCGGCGGGCCCGCCGTAGGAGCGGGCGCGCAGCGCCATGAGGCCGCGGGGGCCGAGCGCGGTGCACACGTCCCGGTCGGTGAACAGCGGGAGGCGGGCGCGCATCTGGGCGAGGCGGCGGGTGGAGAAGGAGGTGATGCACACCCGGTCCCAGGCGGCGGTGCGGTGCAGGACCTCGGCGAGGGGGCCGATGACGGGGGCGTCCTTGAGGTCGATGTTGACGCGGGCGGCGGGGAAGGAGCCGAGGATCTCCTCCAGGCGGGGGATGGGCTCGGTGCCGCCGATGCGCGCCTTGGCGACCTCGGCGTAGGGGAGGCGGGCGATGGCGCCGGTGTGGCCGGTGACGCGGTCCAGGGTGCGGTCGTGGAAGGCGACGACGACGCCGTCGGCGGTGGCGTGGGCGTCGGTCTCGAAGTAGCGGTAGCCGAGGTCGGCGGCGCGCTGGAAGGCGGCCATGGAGTTCTCGGGCCGCCCGCCCGCCCCGCCGCGGTGGGCGAAGGGGATGGGGCCGGGGTGGTCGAGGAACGCGTACGAGCGGCGCACCCGTCCGATTATGGCGGAGCCCGCGGCCCACCTGGACCTTACTGTGTAAAGGCCGGTGGCGGTGTTACCGTCGACGCTCCCATCTGATCACCCAGAGGAGCAGGCGATGGCGAACGCGGACGAGTACCGGGCGACGTTCGAGCTGGTGGACGTGGACGGCGACGGCTACATCTCGACGGCGGAGCTGAAGAACCTGATGCGGGCGCTGGGGGAGGGGATCACCGAGACGCGGGCGGTGGAGGTGGTCGTGGCCGCCGACCGCAACCACGACGGGAAGATCTCGCTGGAGGAGTTCGCGGCGCTGATGGAGAGCACCGCCCGCTGAGGGGGATGCGGCGGGCGCGCGGGTCGGGGCGGAAACGCTCGCACCCCACCTGTCCCTCGCCGCCCTCGTCGGGCGGTCGCGGGGCGGCGGGGTGAGGGCGCCGGAGGGTGCGGTCAGGTGCCGACCGTCCTGCCGTAGAGGCGGGTCGCCAGCGGGACGAACACCGCGAGGATGACGCCGATCCACAGCAGCGACGCCGGGACGGGGTGCTGCATGGGCCAGGCGCCGGAGGTGTGCATCGCGGTGCTGGTGTTGCCGAACAGTTCGCGGACGGCGGCGGTGAAGGTGGAGACGGGGTTCCAGTCGGCGATGACGCGCAGCGGGGTGGGCAGCTTGGAGCTGTCGATGAAGGCGTTGGAGATGAACATGAGCGGGAACGACACCATGGTGGCGATGTTGTTGAAGCTCTCGGGAGTGCGCAGCGCCAGCGCGACGGTCGCGGTGAGCCAGGAGAAGGCGTAGGCGAACAGCAGCAGCAGACCGAACCCGGCGGCGGCCTCGAGCGGTGAGGTGTGGACGCGCCAGCCGACGATCAGGCCCATGCCGGTCATGACGACGAGGCTGGCGACGTTCATGAGCAGGTCGCTGACGGTCTGCCCGATGAGCACGGCGGAGGGGGCCATGGGCAGGGAGCGGAACCGGTCGAAGATGCCGTTGCGCAGGTCCAGGGTGAGGGCGTATCCGGTGATCTGGGCGCTCATGAGGACGGCCTGGACGAAGATGCCGGGGAGCAGGAACTCGCGGTAGGACATGCCGGGGACGTCGATGACGCTGCCGAAGACGTAGGCGAACATCAGCACGAACACGATCGGGAACATGATCGCGGAGCCGATGAGGTCGGGGGAGCGGCGGATCTTCAGGGTGTTGCGGCGGGCGATCGTCCAGCCGTCGGCGAAGGGGAGGGCGAGGGCGTTCATCGGGTGGTCTCCTGGGCCTGGCCGCTGGTGGGGGCGGCGGGGTTTCCGGTGAGGGTGAGGTAGACGTCGTCGAGGGTGGGGCGCCGCACGCCTGCGTCCCGGACCGTGACGCGGGCGTCGGCGAGGGCGCCGAGGACGTGGCGGAGCGCCTCGGGTCCGTCGCTGACCGGGGCGGTGATCCGCAGTGACTCGGGGGCGGTGCGCAGGGAGCCGACGGCGTGCCAGGCCAGGGCCTGGCGAGCGGTGTCGAGGTCGGCGGCGTGGGCGAGGGTGAGTTCGACGCGGTTGCCGCCGACGCGGTCCTTGAGTTCGTCGGCGGTGCCGCGGGCGATGGCGCGGCCGTGGTCGACGACGAGGATCTGGTCGGCGAGGCGGTCGGCCTCGTCCATGTACTGGGTGGTGAGCAGGAGGGTGGTGCCGGCGGCGACGAGGTCGGCGATGGTGTCCCAGAGCGCGGCGCGGGCGCGGGGGTCCAGGCCGGTGGTGGGTTCGTCGAGGAACAGGACGGGCGGGTCGGCGACGAGGGCGCCGGCGAGGTCGATGCGGCGGCGCATGCCGCCGGAGTAGCCCTTGACGGGGCGGTCGGCGGCGCCGGCGAGGTCGAAGCGTTCGAGGAGTTCGCGGGCGCGGGCCCTGCTGCGGGCGGCGCCGAGGTGGTAGAGGCGGCCGATCATCTCCAGGTTCTCGGCGCCGGTGAGGTGTTCGTCGACGGCGGCGTACTGGCCGGACAGGCCGATGAGGGCGCGCAGGCGGCGGGCGTCGCGGGCGGTGTCGCATCCGGCGACGGTGGCGCGGCCGGCGTCGGGGCGCAGCAGCGTGGTCAGCACGCGGACGGTGGTCGTTTTTCCTGCGCCGTTGGGGCCGAGGAGGGCGAGGACGGTTCCGGTGGGGACGGTGAAGCTCAGTTCGTCCAGGGCGGTGACCTCGCCGTATCTCTTGACGAGCCGGTCGGCGGTGATCGCGTCGGTCATGGGGGCTCCTCGCGGGGGGGTGTCGGGAGTGCCGGGAGTGTCCGGGGGGTCAGGCGCGGTGGACGTCGATGTCGCCGTAGTTGGTGTGGGCGTGGACCTCGACGACGGTGTCGGTGGTGTCGGGGCCGTCGGCGGCGTCGAGGGTGTTGCGGACGACGCCGTTCTTGGTGTGCAGGTCGAGCCAGGCGGCGGTGCCCTCGGCGATGCCGATGCCGACCTTGCCGTAGCCGTTCTCCAGGTGGAGGGTGCCGCTGACGGCGGTGTCGACGCGGATGCGGCCGTGGGCGGTGCGGGCGGTGAGCAGGCCGAGGGCGCGGCCGACGCTGATGTCGCCGGTGGCGGTCTTGAGGCTGGTCTCGCCGGCGGCCTCGCCGACGGTGATGGTGCCGGTGGAGGTCTTGGCGGTGCCGGGGCCGTCGAGGGCGCCGATGCGGATGGCGCCGTTGGCGGTGGTGGCCTCGGTGGGGCCGGTGGCGCGGTCGATGGTGATGTCGCCGTTGGAGGTCTTGATCTCCAGGGGGCCGGCGGCCTCCACGCGCAGGTCGCCGTTGGAGCTGCGCAGGGCGGTGCGGCCGAGGGTGCCGGTGGTGATGACGTCGGCGGTGCCCTCGGTGGTGACGTGGGAGCCGGTGGGGAGGTCGATGACGACCTCGACGGAGCCGCGCCAGGGCCGCAGGTAGCCGAGGGCCTTGGGGCGGGGGGTCCTGACGAGGAGCCGTCCGCCGGAGAACTCGACGGTCGTGCGTTCGGCGGCCTGGACGCTCGCCTCGGCGGCGGGGTCGCTGGGGCGGACCTGGACGACGGTGTCGGCGCGGTCGGCGGCGTTGATCTGGACGTGGCCGAGGTAGACCTGGATGTCGGCGGTGATCGGTTCGGGCGTGGCGAAGGCGGGCATGGCGGAGCCGTCCTCGTGGGTTGGAGCGTCCCGGCGTGCGGGGCCGGGCGATGGGTGACGGTGATGGGTGACGGTGATGGCGCCGGGGGTGCGGCGTGGTGGTGGGGCCGGGTCAGCGCACCCAGCCGGTGTAGTCGCGTCCGGTCTGGGGCGGCGGCGTCCGGTCGGCGGGCGCGGCAGCGGTGGTGGGGTCGAGTGCGGCGGTGACGGCGCGGACGAGCCAGGCGTTGACGGAGGTCCCCTGGCGGCCCGCCGCGTCCTCGACGCGGGTCTTGAGGTGTTCGGGCAGCCGCAGCGTCATGCGGGCGGTGCCGCCCTCGTCGGCGGGCGGGATGCCGGGGGGCGCGGCGGCGGTGGGGGCGGGGGGTGCCGCGGCGTCCCGGGCGGGTTCGGCGCCGCCCGCAACGTGCCCTGCCGTGTGCCCGGCTGCGTTTTCCGCGTGGGGTGACGTCGAGGGTGGCGTCACGACGAACGCGGGGTCGCCGCCGCGCAGCCGCACCTCGACCGAGCCGGGCGCGAGGTCGGTGGTGATCTCGTCGGCGGCGGCCGCCAGGGCCTCCAGGAGTGTGAGCCGGGCGGCCGAGTCCAGGGTGCCGGTGAGGCGCTCGGCGAGCGCGCGGGCGTCCGGGCCGCCCGCCTCGGCGGCGGCGGCGAGTTCGCGGCGGAGGTTCTCGACGTACGGCAGCAGATCCATGCCACCACTATGACGTCGTCGCGACGTCATGTCAAGCCGCACATGACGTCATGCTGTCGTCGTTGACGTCAGGTGGCGTCAGGGGCGGGAAGGCGGGGGCGCGTCCAGGACGCGGCGAACGCGCGGGCGGGGTTCCGCACGAAGATCGCCTCGGCGGCGGCGTCGCCGAGCTCGTAGGCGACGCGGGGGCGCAGGGTGGTGAGCAGGTAGGGCATGCCGGGGCCGTCGGCGGTGGAGCGCGCGGCGGCGGTCACGGTGTCGCCGCCGAGGAGGATCTGGTCGGTGTGGCCGGCCTCGGCGAGCGCGACGAGCGCGTCGAGGAGGTGGGCGTCGGCGGCGTGGTGGGCGCGGGAGGGGCCGTCGAAGGCCAGGTAGGCGCCCGCCTGCGCGGCCTGGAGGTGCAGGCGGGTGTCGGGGAAGCGGTGCAGGTGGCCGAGGACGACCCGCTCGGGCGCGACGCCGTGCGTCCCGCACAGGTGGTCGAGGGTGTCCAGGGCGGCGGTGCCGCCCTCCAGGTGCACGCCGATCGGGGCGCCGGTGGCGTGGTGGGCGTGCGCGGCGGCGGTCATGACGTCGCGGGCGTGGGCGTCCAGGTGGTGGAAGGCCCCGGCGACCTTGATCAGTCCGGCGCCGGCGGTCAGCTCCGCGACGAACAGCTCGGCGAGGCCGTCGGGGATGTGCCGGTAGTGGCGGGCCTGGTGGAGGCCGGTGGCCGCGACGATGTGGACGCCGCAGTCGCGGGACAGGGCGGGCAGGTCGGCGAGGCGGCGGCCCATGCCCCAGGGCGTCCACTGGACGACGGCCCGCCCGCCGTGCGCGGCGAAGGCGGCGAGTTCGGCGCGGGCGGCGCGCGGGTCGTCCAGTTCCTGGCCGGGGAGCACGGGGGAGGTGAGGAACAGGTGGTCGTGGGCGTCGCAGACGCCGAGGCGGCCGGGCGGGATGTCGCCCAGGACGGTGCGGACGGCCGCGTCCCCGGCGGGCGCGCCCCCGCTGGGGCCGTCTCCGCTGGGGGCGGTCACGGCGCCTCCCCCTCGTCCTGCGGCTCCGTCGCGTCTTGCAGCGCGGCCGTGGCGACCCGCAGCCCGGCGAGCGTCTTGGGGACGCCGATGTAGGGGGCGAGGTGGACGAAGGTCTCGGTGATCTCCTGGCGGGTCATGCCGATCCGCAGGCAGGTGCGCACGTGCCCGGTGAGCTGGGGGTCCACGCCGCCGAGGGCGGCGAGCGCGGCCAGGTTGAGCAGTTGCCGGTCGCGCAGGGACAGCCCGGGGCGCTGGTAGGTGCCGCCGAATAGGGCGGTGACGAGCCAGTCGGCGAAGCCGGGGACGGTGGCGTCCAGGCCGGGCAGGGTGGCCTGGCGGGTGGCCTCGTCCTGGAGGAGGTCGAGCGTGCGGTATCCGGCGGCGCGGTCCAGCCGGGCGTGTTCCAGGTCCATCGCCGAACCTCCGTAACGGTTGAGTCGTTACGTGAACGGTATCAGCTGTAACGGGCAGAGCGTTACACTTCGGGGATGGAGACGGAGGAGTTCCGCTTCGACTGCGGCGCCGTGTGGCTGGACCTGCTCGCCACCCGGGGACGCAGTTTCAGCGCGGCGCCGGTGGAGCGGCTCGGCGACCCCGGGCGGCTGGCGGCCTGGCTGGAGCGCTGCGACCTCGCCCCGACGGCGCCGCCCACCGCCGCGGACCTGGAGGCGGCGGTGGCCGTCCGGGAGATGCTGCGGGTGCTGGCGCTGGCGGCCGTGGGGGAGGAGCCGCCGCCCCGGGACGCCGTCGCCGCGCTGGCGGGCTTCCTCGCCGACCACGAGGACCCGGTCCGGTTCGTCCCCGGCGGGCCGCTGCGGCGCGAGGCGCCCGCGACCACCCTGGACGCCCTGGCGCGGATCGCCCGGCAGGCCGCCGAGCACCTCACCGGCGCGGACCGGCGCGCGCTCAAGGTGTGCCCGGAGCCCGACTGCCGGGGGGTGTTCGCCGACCCGCCGGGGCGCCGCCGCTGGTGTCCCTCGCCGGCCTGCGCGTCCCGGGGCCGGGTCCGCGCGCTGCGCGCCCGCCGGGGCGCCGCCGCCACCGACTGAACCGGGCCCGCCGGCCGCGGCGGTCAGGCGGGGAGGCGGCGGAGCTTGAGGACGTTGTCGGTGCGGGTGACGGGCCGCCCGTCGGGCCCGTTCTGGACGCGCGGGTGCTCCTCGCTGAGCTGGACCTCCCACTCCCCGTCCGGGAGGCGCAGGGACGCCAGCACCTCCTCGGGGGTGGGCAGGTCCACGTCGTGGTGGTCGTGCTGGTCGTGCTGGGCGTGCTCGTCATCGTGGTCGTGTTCCCAGGGCGGCGGGCCGGCGTGCCCGGTGATCAGCAGCGTGCCGCCGGGCGCGACGGCGGCCGCGGCGGCGCGCAGGACCTCCTCGCGGGGCAGCGGGGCGGGGGAGTGCAGGAACTGCGCGGAGACCAGGTCGTAGGCCCCGGCGGGGAAGGAGGCGGCGAGGTCGTGCCGCTGGAGGTCGACGCGGTCGGCGACCCCGGCGTCGGCGGCGTGCCGGGCGGCGCGCTCCAGCGCGACGCGGGAGACGTCGGTGGCGGTGACGCGCCAGCCGCGCCCGGCGAGCCAGACGGCGTCGGCGCCCTCGCCGCAGCCGAGGTCGAGGGCGGTCCCGGGCGGCAGCGCGGTCGTCTCGCGGACGAGGATGGTGTTGGGCTCGCCGCTCCAGATCTGGTCGCGTTCGGCGTAGCGGGCGTCCCAGAACTCCGCCGGGGTGGCGTCGCCGTCGGCGGTGCGGGTGTGGGTCACGGTGTCTCCTTCGCGTGAGGTCGCGGGCCCGCGGTGGCGGGCCCCCTCTCCTGCGATGGTCGCGGCCGCACCGGCTTTCCGGCAATTTTCGTTGCCGTTTCAGCAACTCGCGGGGTGGACGCGAGGGGTCGCCGGGTCAGCGGGTCCATTCGCGGCGGCGGGCCTCGGCGAGGGCGACGGCGGCGGCGACGGCGACGTTGAGGGAGCCGACGCGTCCGGGCTGGGGGATGTAGGCGACGGCGTCGGCGGCGGCGAGCAGGGCGGGGGAGCAGCCGTGGTCCTCGCCGCCGACGGCGAGGCAGACGTCGCCGTCCAGGGGCGCCTCGTGCAGGGGGACGGCGTCGCCGGTGAGTTCGACGGCGACCAGCCGCAGGCCCTGGGCGCGGACGGCGGCGGCGGCCTCGGCGGCGGTGCCGGCGTGCTCCCAGGCGACCAGGCGTTCGGTGCCGAGCGCGGTCTTGGCGGCGTTGCGGTGGGTGGGGGGTGTGGCGTTCCCGGCGAGCCAGAGGTGCTCGACGCCGAACACGGCGGCGCTGCGGACGATGGAGCCGATGTTGAACGGCTGGGTGACCGACTCCACGAGCAGGTCGAGGCGGGCGCCGGCGCGGCGGCGCCAATCGCGGTTGAGGCGTTTGACGTCGGTGGGGCGCAGCTGGCGGCGCGGCTGGGCGGGGTCGGGGACGGGGGCGGTCATCGGGCGGGGCCTTCCATGGGGGACGCCGGGGACGCGGGGGGCGCGGTGTTCGGGTCGACGCGCAGGACGCGGTAGGCGGAGCGGGAGGCGATCCGCGTGGTGGGGTGGCCCTGGGCGTCCAGCCAGCGTTGCAGGGAGTCCGAGCCGAGGTGCTTCTGGACGACGAGGTGGGCGGCGCCGCCGGGGGAGAGGCGCGGGAGCCAGGTGAGCAGGAGGTCGTGGAGGGCGGCCTTGCCGATGCGGATCGGGGGGTTGGACCAGATCGCGGCGAAGCGCAGGCCGGGGTCGATGTCGTCCGCCACCCTGAACCTTACATTGTCAAGCCCGGCGGCGTTGGCATTCTCCTCTGCGATCCGCACTGCTCGTTGATTGACGTCCACGCCCCATACGCTCGCCTGCGGCGAGCGGCTGGCCATGGTGAGGGCGATGGGCCCGTATCCGCAGCCGAGGTCCAGCAGGTTGCCGGCAGATGGGGGAGGGGGGACGGTCTCCAGCAGGACGCGGGTGCCGGGGTCGACGCGGTCGGGGGAGAACATGCCGCTGTCGGTGGCGAGCCGCAGGTGCAGGTCGGGCAGGACCAGGTCGACGGTGCGGCGGCGGGCGGCGGCGCCGGGCCGCTCGGCGAAGTAGTGTTCCCCCACGTCGGCCGACCGTATCAGCGCCGCGGGCGTCCCCGCGCCATGATCGGCTCGCGTGACCGGCCCGGGCTACGGGCCGTGCCGCGCCGGGTCGCGGGTCAGGGGAGGCGGGAGAACCAGGCGAGGGACGCGCCGCCGGCGGCGAGGGCGAACAGCAGCGCGAGGCCGGTGTAGCGGGCGGCGATGTCGCGGTGCTCGGTGGTGAAGCCGAGGGAGCTGCCGATGTGGGCGTAGACCTCGTCGAGCTGGCCGGCGTCGGCGGCCTCGTAGGCCTTGCCCTGGGTGCTGTCGGCGAGGGTCTTGAGGGTCTCCTTGTTGACCGAGACGCTGGTGGTCTCGCCCTCGATGTCGACGGTGCCGTAGGGGGTGCCGAAGGCGATGGTGGAGACGGGGACGTGCGCGGCGCGGCTGGCGTCGATGGCCTCCTGGACGGTGCGTCCGGTGGTGTTGTCGCCGTCGGAGAGCAGGACGATGTGGGCGGGCGGGGGGTCCTGGCTGGCCTGGGCGTCGAAGGTCCGCACACCTTGCAGGGAGGTGAAGACGGCCTCGCCGATGGCGGTGCGCTTGGCGAGGACGAGCTGGTCGAGGGAGGCGATGGCGGCGTCGCGGTCGGCGGTGGGGGCGGCGACGAGGTTGGCGTTGCCGGCGAAGGACACGACGCCGACGTTGAAGCGGGCGGGGAGTTCGCGGATGAAGGTCTTGGCGGCGTTCTTGGCGGCGTCGAAGCGGGAGGGGGCGACGTCGCGGGCCATCATGGACAGGGACACGTCGACGGCGACCATGATGGTGGCGCGGTCGCGGGGGACCTTGACGGAGCTGGCGGGCCGCGCGAACCCGACCATCATGAGCACGATCATGATGAGGAACAGGGCGGCGGCGACGTGGCGGCGCCAGCCGGGGCGGCGGGGGGCGACCTGGGCGAGCAGGGCGAGGTTGGTGAAGCGGACGGTGTGCTGCCGGCGTCGTAGCTGCGCCAGGACGTAGGCGGCGGCGAGCAGCGGCGCGAGGGACAGCAGCCAGAGGCGTTCGGGTGACAGGAAGGTCATGGGCGCGCTCCCGTGGGGGTGACGGGGCGTCCGGCGGCGCGGCGCTGGCGGAGGGCGAAGCGGGCGATGTCGGTGATCCAGTCGCGGTCGGTGCGCAGGACGAGGTGGTGGGCGCCGCCGCGGCGCAGGGCGGCGCGGGTGCGGTCGCGTTGGGCGGCCGCGGCGGCGGCGTAGCGTTCGCGGACGCGGCGGTTGAGGACGATCTCGTGGACGGTGCCGGTCTCGGGGTCGGTCATCTCGACGACGCCGACGTCGGGGAGGTCGAGTTCGCGGGGGTCGATGATCTCGATGGCGAGGACCTGGTGGCGGGCGGCGAGGCGGCGCAGGGGCCGCTCCCAGGGCGGCGGGCCGGTGTCGGCGCCGACACCGGGGTGGCCGGGGAGGGGGGCGAGGAAGTCGGAGATGAGGACGCGCAGGCCGCGGCGGGTCTGGCCGCGGTCCAGGGCGGTGATGGCGGCGGCGAGGTCGCCGTGCCGGGCGGCGCCGGGGGTGGTGCCGGGGCCGAGGCCGGAGCGGGCGCCGGTCATGGCGGTGGTGAGGGAGGTCTCGGTGGCGCCGGGGGCGCTGGTGGGGGCGTCCAGGACGGCCTGGAGGAGGGCGTAGAGGGCGGCCTTGCCGGTGCGGGCGGGGTGGCGGCGCAGGCCGTCGCGGTGCAGGAGGTAGGCGCCGGCGCGGTCGCCGAGGCGGACGGTGAGGTACCCGACGGCGGCGAGCGCGGCGACGGCGAGGTCGCGTTTGACGAGGGTGGTGGTGCCGAAGTCCATGCTGGGGGTGAGGTCGACCAGGGCCCACGCTTCGAGTTCGTGGTCGGCGATGAGGTCGCGGACGTGGGGGGTGGTGGTGCGGGCGGTGACGGCCCAGTCCATGAAGCGGACGTCGTCCTCGCCGGGCTGGTAGAGGCGGGCTTCGGCGAGTTCGGTGCCGGGGCCGGGGAGCAGGCCGAGGTGTTCGCCGTTGAGGAGGCCGTCCAGGCGGCGGGTGACCTGGAGTTCGAGGCGGCGTAGGGTGCGTTCGGGGGCGAGGCGGGCGATGTCGGCGCCGCGTCCTGTGCCCCGGTCCCCCCGGCGCGTCGCGCGCCGGCCGGTTCCGGGTGTGTGCCGCCCGCGGGGGTTCATGCGGTGGTCACCGCCGCGGCGCCGTGGTTCCACACGACGCGGGGCGGGGGGACGGCGGCGAGGATCTGCGCGACGACGTCGGCGGGGTGGACGCCGTCGGCGAGGGCGTCGAAGGTGAGGACGAGGCGGTGGGCGATGACGTCGACGGCGACGGCGCGGACGTCGTCGGGCAGGACGTAGTCGCGGCCCGACAGCAGCGCCAGGGCGCGGGCGGCGGCGACCAGGCCGAGGGTGGCGCGGGGGCTGGCGCCGATCTCGATGACGGTGCGCAGGTCGGGGAGGCGGTACTGGTCGGGTTCGCGGGTGGCCATGACGAGCCGGACGATGTAGTCGGCGACCAGTTCGTGGACGGCGACCTCCTCGGCGGCGCGCTGGAGGCCGGCGAGGCGGGCGGTGTCGAGGATCGGGGCGGCCTCGGGCGGGTCGACGCTCATCCGCTGGAGGATCTGGAGTTCCTCGTGGGCGGCGGGGTGGTGCACGTCGATCTTCATGAGGAACCGGTCGCGCTGCGCCTCGGGGAGGGGGTAGACGCCTTCGGACTCGATGGGGTTCTGGGTGGCCAGGACGATGAAGGGGCGGGGGAGGGGGTAGGTGTTGCCGCCCAGGGACACCTGCCGTTCGGCCATGACCTCCAGGAGCGCGGACTGGACCTTGGCGGGGGCGCGGTTGATCTCGTCGGCGAGGACGAAGTTGACGAAGACGGGCCCGAGTTCGACGTCGAACTGCTCGGTGGAGGGGTGGTAGATGCGGGTGCCGACGATGTCGGAGGGGACGAGGTCGGGGGTGAACTGGAGGCGGGCGAAGGTGCCGCCGACGACGCGGGCGAGGGTGCCGACGGCGAGGGTCTTGGCGACGCCGGGGACGCCCTCGATGAGGCAGTGGCCGCGGGCGAGGAGGGCGACGACCATCCGTTCGACCATGTGCTCCTGGCCGACGATGACCTTCTTGACCTCGGTGACGGTGGTCTGCAACTGGGCCGCGGCCTCGTCGACATCGTGGGCGGCGATGGTCATCTCAGGTGTCCCTCGGTGTCCTCGGAGTGGTCCTGGGGCGGTGCGGCGGTGCGGTGGTCCAGCGGGTGGTGCTGCGCGTGGTCTTGCGGGTGTTCGCGGGTGCGGGGCGGGCGCCTTCCGACCCTACGCGATCACTTGTACCCGTTCGTGAGGGATAACTGCGTGTTGCGGGTGATCGGTTCCCGGTGGGGCGGGCGGCGGGTCGGGGGCCGGGTGCGGGGGTGGTTGTTAGTGTTGCGGCATGTCGAGGCCGTTGCCCCCGGGTGATCCCGCTCAGCTTGGCCCCTACCGCCTGTCGGCGCGCCTGTCGGAGACGGCGGCGGGGATCGTGTTCCTGGGGGTGGACGGGCAGGGGCGGCGGGCGAGTGTGGCGGTGCTGAACCGGGGCGCGGCGGGCGACGCGGCGGCGCGGGACCGGTTCCGGGCGGCGATCAACGCGGCGGTGCCGGGGCCGGGCGGGCCGGTGCGGCCGGTGCCCGGGGGTCCGGCGCCGGTGGTGGCGGCGCAGCCGGAGGGTCCGGCGCCGTGGGTGGCGACGGTGTACGAGGCGGAGCGGGCGGGCGCGGAGCGTTTCCTGGAGCCGGTGCTGCTGGGGGCGTCGCGGGGGCGGTGGGGGCGCCGGCGGGGTCCGGGGTTCCAGCCGCACTGGCTCGGGTCGGGGGAGCCGGCGCTGGACCGTCCCGCGCCCCCGCCGGACCTGGCGCCGGCGGGGGCGGGGCTGGTGGGGGAGCGGCCGCCGGAGCGGAGCATGGTGCGGGCGGTGCTGGGTCTGGCGGCGGCGCTGCTGGTGCTGGCGGTGCTGATGGGGGTGCTGTTCGCGTGCCAGCCGAAGGTGAAGGAGCCGCCGCCGCTGCCGCCGGAGCCGACGCCGACGGTGCGGGTGCCCTCCCCGGGGCCGGGGACGCCGACGACCCCGCCGCCGGTGAGCCCGCCGCAGCCCTCGCCGACGGTCCCGCCGACCGCGCCGCCGACGTCCCCGGGTGGGGGCGGCGACGACGGCGGCGGCCCCGTCTGACCCCCTGCGCGCGCCCCTGTTCTTGGCGTGGGGTTTATGCGTTGCGCGGTGGGGTGGGGGTGGGCAGCATGGGGTGATGGTGGGGAGTCTGGTGGCTTTCATGGGTGCGGCGGTGCTGATCGCGTTGGCGCCCGGCCCGAGCACGGTCGTGATCATGCGCGAGTCGGCGCGGTCGGGGCGGCGCGCCGGGATGGCGACGGTGCTGGGCAACGAGGCGGGGGTGCTGGTGTGGGGGCTGGCGGCCGCGGCGGGGCTGTCGGCGCTGCTGGTGGCGTCGCGGCTGGCCTATGACGGGCTGCGGGTCGTCGGCGCGGGCGTGCTGGTGTGGTTCGGGGTGCGGGCGCTGTGGCGGGCGCGGCGCGGCGCGTCCGGGCCGGAACCCGCCGACCCCGACGCCGGCTTGGACGCCGACTCGGCCGCGGGCCCCGGCGCGGGCCCCGACGCTGGCTTGGACGCCGGACCGGTCGCGGGACCCGGTGGGGGCGTGGGGTGGCGGTGCTTCCGGATGGGGCTGGTCACCAACGCCGCGAACCCGAAGGCGGGGGTGTTCGCGGTGTCGTTCCTGCCGCAGTTCGTCCCGGAGGGGTGGCCGGTGCCGGTGGCGCTGGCGGTGTTCTCGGTGCTGTGGGTGGTGATCGACCTGGTCTGGTACACGGGGGTGGTGTGGCTGGTGGCCTCGGCGCGGCGGGTGGTGGGGCGCCCGGCGGTGCGGCGCCGGCTGGAGCAGGTGTCGGGCGCGGTGCTGGTGGCGCTGGGACTGCGGCTGGCCGCCGAGACCCGCTGACCCCCTGGCCGCCCGGCCGTCCGGCGGGGGCGGCCCCCTCCCCGCAATTCATGATCGCGGAAGGGGGCGGGCGGGCTCTAGCCTTGGGCGAATGACCGCACTGGATGACCTCGCCGACCGCTACATTGACGAGCTCGCCGCCCTGGACCCCTGCCAGGCGGCGATCATGGGGATCGCCGGGCAGGACTCCCGGCTGACCGACTTCGGCCCCGACGGTCCGGCGGCGCGCGCCGACCTCGCCCGCGCCACCCTCGCCCGCCTGGACCGCACGCCCGCCGCGTCCGGCCCGGCCGCCCGCTCCGACCGGATCTCCGCGGCGGTGCTGCGGGAGCGGCTGGAGACCGACCTGGCGCTGTTCGACGCCGGGGCGCACGAGGGGCATCTGGAGACCCTCGACGGGCCGCTGCAACGGCTGCGGATGGCGATCGACCTGCTGGACCAGGGCCCGGGCACCGACTGGGACGCCGTCCGCGACCGGGTGCGGGCGCTGCCGGGCGCGCTGGAGGGGCTTCGGACGAGCCTGGACCGGGCGCGGCAGCGGGGCCGGGTCGCGGCGCTGCGGCAGGTCGCCCGGAACGAGCGGGAGTGCCGCGACACCCCCGCCTACCTGGAGGGCCTGGCCGCCGGGTACGGGGACGGGCCGCTGCGCGGGGAGCTGGACGCGGCGGTGGCGGCGGCGTCGCGGGCGCTGGGCGGGTTCGCCGAGTTCCTGGCGCGCGACCTGGCACCGCACGCCCCGGAGCGGGACGCGCTGGGCGCCGACCGGTACCGGCTGGGGGTCCGCGACTTCCTCGGCACCGCGTTGGACCTGGAGGAGACCTACGCGTGGGGGTGGGAGGAGCTCGCGCGGATCGAGGCCGAGATGGACGCGGCGGGCGAGCGGATCCTGCCCGGCGAGCCGCTGCCGCGGGTCCGCGCCGCGCTGGACGCCGACCCCGCCCACCGCATCGGCGGCGCCGAGGCGTTCCGCGACTGGATCCAGGCGCTGGCCGACCAGGCGATCGAGGACCTGGACGGCGTCCACTTCGACATCCCGGCGCCGCTGCGGCGGATCGACTGCCGCATCCCGGCGGTGGACTCGGGGATCTATTACCTGGCGCCCGCCGAGGACCTGTCCCGCCCGGGCACGGTGTGGTGGACGGTGCAGGACCCCGGCGAGGACATCGTGACCTGGACGGTGCCGGGCAAGATGTTCCACGAGGGCGTCCCCGGCCACCACCTCCAGCTCGGCGTGTGCGTGCTGAACACGGGCCTGAACCGGTACCGGCGGCTGTCCGGCGAGCTGTACCCCGGGTACTGCGAGGGGTGGGGCCTGTACGCCGAGCGGCTGATGGACGAGCTGGGCTACTACCGCGACCCGGCGCACAAGCTGGGGATGCTGGAGGGCGGGCAGCAGTTCCGCGCGGCGCGGATCGTCCTGGACATCGGCCTGCACCTGGAGCTGGAGATCCCCGCCGGGGCGGGGTTCCACGACGGCGAGCGGTGGACGGCGGCGCTGGGCCGGGAGTTCCTGAAGGCGCACGCGGGGCCGCTGCCCGACGGGGACATCGCGTTCGAGATCGACCGGTACCTGGGGCACCCGGCGCAGGCCATCGCCTACAAGGTGGGGGAGCGGGTGTGGCTGGAGGCGCGGGAGGCGGCGCGGGCGCGCGAGGGCGCCGCGTTCGACCTGCGCGCCTTCCACCGGCGGGCGCTGGACCTCGGCCCGATGGGCCTGGACCTGATGCGCGCCGAACTCACCGCCCCCTCGCCCGCCGCCGGGCTCATTTGAGGGCGGTGCCCTTGAAGAAGGTGTAGTGGAAGGTCCCGCCGTCCTCGGCGGCGCGGTCGAGGTCGGCGACGCCCCGGTCGAAGGTGAGGGGGTCGGCGAGCCCGGCGGCGACGGCGTCGTCGCGGACGGCGCGGACCATCGCCGTGAACGTCGCGCGGGTGAACCCCTCGACGAGCGCGGGCCGGGACGCGTCGGCGTAGACGGTGCGGGGCGCCACGCGGACCTCCCGGTATCCGGCGGCGGTCAGCAGCGGCCGCACGCGCCGCCCGATGAGCGCGTCGCCGCCGGCCGCCGCCTGCAACGCGACCTGGTGGTCGATCACGGCGCGCGCCGCGGCGCTGTCGGGGTGGAAGAACGCCGACCCGTGGTCGCCCTCGATCACGGTGATCGTCCCGCCCGGCGCCAGGACGCGCCGCAGCGCGGCCAGCGCCCGCACCGGGTCGGGGAGGTGCTCCAGGACGAAGCACACGAACACGTGGTCGAAGTGCCCGTCGGGGAAGGGCAGGGCGTGCAGGTCGGCGCGCACCCACTCCACCCGCGCCGCGGGCGCCCCGCCGGGGGGCCGGGCCGCGAGGCGCGCGGCGACGTGCGCGCGGGCCCGCGCCAGGGACGCCTGCGAGACGTCCACGGCGACCAGGTCCGCGCCGGGGCTGGCGGCGGCCAGGTGGACGGTCTGCGCGCCGACGCCGCAGCCCGCCTCCAGGACCCGGCTGCCGGGCGGGTAGCCGGTGCCGTCGTGCAGCAGCGCGGCGAGGGTGTCGGCCTGGTCGCCCAGCCGCCGCGTCTCCTCGTCGGAGTAGCCGTGGATATAGGTGCACGGCGAACCCGCACGCGGTGCCCGCGACGGTCTTTTCGAAGGCGTCCTCAAAGGTGTTCCCGGGGGTGTGTCCAGCGGTGTTCCCATGCGTCCACGGTGCCGCCACAATGGCCTCATGGACAGGTCCAATGACGTGGCGGAAGACCGAACCATAACCGGCGCGTCCCCCGGCCCGTCCCCGGGCGCGCAGGCGGGCGCGCAGGCGCAGGCGGAGGCGGCCGCGGAGGAGGCGCGAGGTGCGGACTTCCTGCAACTCGATCCCGCCGACGCGCCGCCCGGCGGGCTGTCGGAGTGGCTGGCGGGACGGCTGCGCGACGCGATCGGCGACGGGCGCCTCCCGGTCGGGGGGCGGCTGCCCGCCAGCCGCGTCCTGGCCGCCGAGCTGGGCGTGTCCCGCGGCGTGGTCACCGAGGCCTACCAGCGGCTCGTCGACGACGGGCACGTCGCCGGGCGCGGCCGCGGCGGCACCGTCGTGGTCGCCGCGCCCCTCGCCCCGCGGACCGCGCCCCCCGCCGCGCCGGTAACAGGGCCCGGGCCAGAGACGGGGCCGGTCGAGCGGGCGGGCGGCGCGTCCGCGACGGCGGCGGGGGAGGAGGCGGTGTTCCTCCGCGAGCCGGGCCCGGAGGTGTTCGACGTGCTGCGCGCCGCGCCCGCCCGGATCGACCTGTCGCCCGGCGTCCCGGACCTGGCGGCGTTCCCGCGCGCGGCGTGGCTGCGCGCCGAACGGTCCGTCCTGGCGGAGCTGTCGGCGCCCGCCCTCGGCTACGGCGACCCGCGCGGCACCCCGGCGCTGCGCGCGGCGGTCGCGGCGTGGCTGGCCCGCAACCGGGGCGTCCGCGCCGACCCCGGCGACGTCGTCGTCACCACCGGGACCGCGCAGGGCCTCGCGCTGCTGGCCCGCGTCCTGACCGCCGAGGGCGTCGCGGAGGTCGCGGTGGAGGACCCGGGGTCGCTGGGCACCCGCCAGCACCTGCGGCACTGGGGGATGCGGACCCCGCCGGTCCCGGTCGACGCGGGCGGCGTCCGCGTCGACCGGCTCCGCGCGTCCGGCGCGCCCGCCGTGCTGCTCACCCCCGCGCACCAGTTCCCCACCGGCGTCGTGCTGGACGGCGCGCGGCGCCGCGACCTGATGCGCTGGGTCGCGGCGGGCGGCGTCGTCATCGAGGACGACTACGACGCCGAGCACCGCTACGACCGGCCGCCCGTCGCGGCGCTGCGGTCCATGCTCGCCGACCGCGTCTTCTACGCCGGGAGCGTGTCCAAGCTGCTGGCGCCCGCGCTGCGGATCGGGTGGGTGCTCGCGCCGCCCGGCCACCGCGACGCGCTGGTGGAGGCCAAGCGGTTCGCCGACCTCGGCGGCGCCGCGCTGCCCCAGCTGGTCCTGGCGCGGCTGATGGACTCCGGGGAGATGGAGCGGCACCTGCGGCTGCTGCGCCGCCGGCACCGCCGCCGCCGCGACGCCATGATCGCCGCGCTGCGGGAGCACCTGCCCGGCGCGGTCGTGCACGGCGCCGCCGCCGGGCTGCACCTCACCGTCACCTTCCCCGGCCGTTCCCCCGGGGCGGCGCGGCCGGGCGGCGCGGCGCCCCGAACGGCAGGCGGGACGGCGGGCAGGACGATGAGCAGGGCGGCCCCGGGCCGGGCGGTGCCGGACACGGCGCTGGCGGCGGCGGCGCTGGCGCGCGGGGTGAAGACGCACCCGCTGTCGTGGCACGGGCAGCGCCGCCACCGCCCCGGGCTGGTCCTCGGGTACGCCGCGGTGGCGCCCTCGGCGATCGAGGAGGGCGTCGCGGCCATCGCCGCCGCGCTCCGCGACCTCACCTGACCGCCCCCCTTGCCCGCACGCGCGTGACCGCGCCTGCGGGTCAGGTGGTGAGGAGTTCGGCGTCCCACAGGTCGCGGTAGGCGCCGCCGCCCGCCAGCAGGACCGCGTGCGGGCCGCGCTGCACGATCCGCCCCCGGTCCATCACCAGCACCTCGTCGGCGGCCTCCAGCGCCGCGAGGCGGTGCGTGACCAGCAGCACCGTCGCCCCGCCCGGCGCCCTCAGCAGGTCCGCGACGATCCGGTCGGCCATCGCGGGGTCCAGCGCCTCGGCGGGCTCGTCCAGCACCAGCACCGGCGGGTCGGCCAGCAGCGCCCGCGCCAGCAGCAGCCGCTGCCGCTGCCCGCCCGACAGGCCCCGCCCGCCCGCGCCGACGGCGGTGTCCCACCCGTCCGGGAGGTCCCGCACCACCGGCCAGAACCCCGCCCGCTCCGCCGCCGCCCGCACCTGCGCGTCGGTGGCGCCCGGGCGGGCCAGCCGCAGGTTCGCCCCGAGAGTCGCGGCGAACACGTGCGCGTCCTGCGCCAGCCCCCGCACCAGCCCGCCCGTCCCGCCGGGCCGCGCCGCGCGGCCGCCGACCCGCACCGTCCCGGACGTCGCCGCCGCCTCACCCGACACCACCGCGAGCAGCGTGCTCTTGCCCGCGCCGCTGGCGCCCACGACCGCGACGCGGCGGCCCGGCGCCACGCGCAGGTCCACGCCGTCCAGCGCCGGGGCCGTCCCGCCCGGGTAGGTGAGGGTCACGCCCTCCAACTCCACCGCCGCGCCCCCCACCGCCACCCTCCCCGCAGGCTCGGTTTGCTGGGGCGGGGGAGTGCGGAGGAGGTCGCCGGTGTGGCGCGCCGCGGGCCACACCTCCCGCAGCCGCCGCGCCGCCTCGCTCAGCGGCAGCACCGACTCCACCGCCACCAGCGCCGTCAGCGCCAGCACCGCCACCCCCACCTCGTCCACCCCGCGCCCCGCGGCGGCCGGACGCGTCGCGGCCCCCACCACCAGCGCCGCCGTCACCCCCTGCACGGCGAACCCCGCCGCCGTCACCGCCGCGCCCAGCCGCGCCGCCGCCCGCTCCGCGCGCTCCAGCCGCTCCGCCGCCTCCCGCGCCCGCCCGGTGAACCGGTCCGCCGCGCCGAACACCGCCAGGTCCGCCGCGCCCTCCAGGACGTCCAGCGCCCGCACCGCCAGCGCGTCCCGCGCCGCCGCCGCGCGCCGCGACGCCCGCCCGCCCAGCACCGCCGCCGCCCCCGGCACCACCACCCCCGCCACGAACAGGCCGCCCGCCAGCACCGCGCCCGCGGCCGGCAGCACCAGCCAGCACACCACCACCCCCGCCGCCCCGCACACCACCGCCGCGACCGCCGGCAGCAGGCACCGCAGCAGCAGGTCCTGGACGGCGTCGACGTCCGACACCAGCCGCGTCAACGCCTCCCCGTCCCGCCTCCGCGCCGCCGCGCCGGGCCCTCCGGCGCCGGACCGGCGGGGTGCGGCGGCGAGCGCGTCGAACACCCGGCCCCGCAGCTCCGCCAGCGCCCGCAACGCCGCGTCATGCCCGGTGAGCCGCTCGGCGTAGCGCAGCGCGCCCTTGGCCAGCGCGAACCCCCGCACCGCCACGATCGCCACCGACAGCGCCGCCAGCTCCGGCCGCTGCGACGCCCGCGCGATCAGCCACGCCGCCGCCGCGACCAGCCCCAGCCCGCACAGCTCCGCCGCCGTCCCCACGGCCGCCGCCAGCACCAGCCGCGCCGCGTGCGGGCGCACCGCGCCACCCATCACTCTGCGCACCGCCCTCACACCCCCGCCCCGCCCGAAGCCCGGCCAGCGGGGGCCGCGGCGGCCGTGGTGGCCGCGGCGGGGGAGGTGATCCGGCCGGACTCCAGCCGCACCACCCGGTCCACGGCCCGCAGCAGCGCCGGACGGTGCGCCACCAGCACCGCCGTCCGCCCCTCCAGCAGCCGCCCCGCCGCCTCCACCAGCGCCCGCTCGCTCGCCAGGTCCAGCCGCGCCGTCGGCTCGTCCAGCAGCATCACCGGCCCGCCCGACAGGAACGCCCGCGCCAGCGCCAGCCGCTGCCGCTGCCCCGCCGACACCCCGCCGCCGCCCTCGCCCAGCAGCGTCCCGTACCCGTGGGGGAGGGCCTCGACGAACTCCTCCGCGCACGCGGCGCGCGCCGCCGCCCGCACCCGCTCCATCGGCGCGCCCGGGTCACCCAGCCGCAGGTTGTCGGCGACGGACGCGGCGAACAGGTGCGGGCGCTGCGGCACCCACCCCAGCCGCTCCCGCCACGCCGCCGCGTCCAGGCCCGCCAGGTCGGCTCCGTCGACCAGCACCCGCCCCGACGTGGGGGACACCAGCCCCGCCAGCACCAGCAGCAGCGTCGACTTGCCCGCACCCGACGGGCCCGTCACCGCCACCCGCTCACCCGCCGCGACCCGCAGCGACACCCGGTCCAGCGCCGCGGAGTCCGCGCCCGGGTACCGGACCGTCACCTCCTCCAGCACGATCTCCGGCACCCGCTCCGGCACCGTCGCGCCCCCCGCCCGGGGCGGCGCGTCCCGCCCATCGGTCTGCGCGTGCCGCTCGTCGAGGGTCGTGAACGCCTCCCGCGCCGCCGCGACGCCCTCCGCGCTCGCGTGGAACCGCGCGCCCAGCGCCCGCAGCGGCAGATACACCTCCGGGGTCAGCAGCAGCACCAGCAGCCCTGTCCGCAGCGCCATCTCCCCGTCCAGCAGCCGCAGCCCCACCGGCACCGCCACCAGCGCCACCGACAGCGCGCACACCCACTCCAGCACCAGCGACGACAGGAACGCCACCCGCAGCGCCCGCACCGTCGCGCGGCGGTGCTCGGCGGCCAGCGCCCGCACCACCCCCGACTGGTGCTCCACCCGCCCGAACGCCCGCAGCGTCGCCGCACCCGCCAGCACGTCCCGGAAATGCCCGCCGAGCCGGTGCAGCAGCCCCCACTGCCGGGCCGTCAGCGCCGCCGTCCGCGCCCCCACCAGCGCCCCGAACACCGGCACCAGCGGCACCGTCACCGCCACCACCAGCGTCGACGCCCAGTCCGCCGCCGCCAGCCGCGCCAGCACCACCACCGGCACCACGCACGCCGCCAGCAGCTGCGGCAGGTAACCGGTGAAGAAGGGGTCCAGGGCGTCCAGGCCGCGTGTCAGCAACGTCACCCGCCCGCCCGCGCCCCCACCGGTGAGGGGGCCGTTGAGCGGGCTGGTGAGGAGCGCGCCGCGCAGGTCGCCCTTGACGCGCGCCGCCGTCCCGCCCGCGAGCCGCGCCGCCAGCCACGCCAGCGCCGCGCGGCCCGCGACCGCCGCGACCAGCCACGGCAGCCGGGCCGCGTCCAGCGCCGCGACCGCCCCCGCCAGCAGGTCCGCCTGCACCACCAGCAGCACGCCCTGCCCGGCCGCCGCCACCCCCAGCCACAGCAGCACCCGCCGCGGCACCAGCGCCATCAGCCGCCGCTCCACCGTCTCCGCTCCGCCCCGCCCGGCCACCGCGCCGCCCTCCCCGCGCCCGGTCACAGGTAGGAGGGGGCCTGGACGCGGCCGCGGAACGTCCACCACACCAGCCCCTGCACCGCCGCCAGCAGCGGCAGCATCACCGCCGCCGCGACCGCCGTCACCGCCAGGCCCGACCCCTCCGCCGCGGCCCGCGACCACGGCAGCCCCGCGCCCGCCGCCACCGGCAGCGCCGCCAGCACCACCGCCGACACCCCGTACCGGGACGGGACGCCCCGCACCCGCGCCGCCATCCCCTCGGGCAGCCGCCACCGCGCGAACCCCGCCCCGTGCCAGGCGAACAGCGCCGCCAGCGGCAGCCCCAGCACCGACCCGGCGTTCACCCCGTCCCCGCCGCCGGCACCCGACACCGCCAGCGACCCCAGCAGCGACGCCCACCCCAGCGCCAGCGCCCAGCTGCCCGCCACCACCGCCGCGTCGCAGCCGCCGCGCCACCGGGCGGCGTCGACCCGGCCGCGCAGCCACAGCCCCATGTCCCGCACGACCCACCCCACCAGCAGCACCACCACCAGCGGGTACAGGTCCTCCAGCAGCTGGTGCTCCAGCGAGGGGAACGCGCCCGCGAGGATCCCCACCGCCGCGACCAGCCACACCTCGTTGCCCAGGAAGAACGGCGCGAACGAGGCGATCACCAGCCGCCGCTCGTCCTGACCGCGGCCCAGCCACGGCAGCGCCATCCCCACCCCGACGTCACCGCCCGCCAGCACCAGGTACCCGGCCGTGAACACCGCCAGCATCACCACAGCGAGGAACTCCATCACTCCGCTCCCGTCCCGAACCCGTCCGTCACCTGTGCCGTCACCCGTCTCCCCGCGGCGCGTGCCGCGGCGGCCCTGCCCGCCTCGGCGCTCACAGCGTCGGGACGGACGCCGGGGACGGGGGAGCGGCGCCCGCCGGCGCCCCCAGGCCCGCGCCGCCCGGGCCGCGCCGCGCGAACCGCGCCAGCAGCCACACGTTCACGACCACCAGCGCCGCGAACAGCACCCCGAACACCACGAACGACACCGTCGCCGCCCCCGGGCCCGTGTCCGACACCGCGTCCCGCGTCTTCAGCACCCCGTACACCATCCACGGCTGCCGCCCCACCTCACGGAACACCCACCCCGCCAGCATCGCGACATACGGCAGCGGGACCGCCAGCATCATCACCGTGTGGAACACCCGGCCCCGCTCCAGCCACCGCCCGAACGGCAGCTTCACCAGCGCCGCCACCGCCAGCACCGCCATCAGCGACCACATCGACATCATCACCGCCTCACCCGCCCCCGCCAGGCCCGGCGGACGGTAGTCGTCCGGCCCGAACCGCGCCGTGAAACCGGCGACCGCCGCGTCCGCCTCGGCCCCGCCCAGCTTCGTCGGCTGGAGGCCGTCGAACTGCGCGCCGCCCAGCACCACCACCGGCACGATCGAGACGACGACCGCCACCAGCCCCATCCGCATCGACCGGCGGAAGAAGTCGGTGTCGCCGCCCCGGCGCCGCAGGTGGAACGCCGACACCCCCGCCACGAAGAACCCCGCCGTCAGCAGCCCCCCGAACAGCACGTGCCCGAACGCCAGCACCGCCGGCGGGTTCCCCAACAGCGCCCCCAGGTCGGTCAGCCGCGCCCGCCCGTCCCGCATCTCATATCCCACGGGACGTTGCAGCCACCCGTTGGCGACCAGCACGAAGTACGCCGACAGGTACGCCGTCACCGTCACCACCCAGATCAGCGCCAGGTGCACCCACCGGTTCAACCGGTCCCACCCGAAGATCCACAAACCGAGGAAGGTGGACTCCACGAAGAACGCCGCGATGGTCTCCAGCGCCAGCGGCGCCCCGAACACCCCGCCGACCGTCCGCGACATCCCCGCCCAGTTCAACCCGAACTGGAACTCCATCACCAGCCCCGTCACGATCCCCACCGCGTAGTTCACGACATACAGCTGCCCCCAGAACCTGGTCATCCGCGCGTGCACCGCCGCCCCCGACCCGCCCGCGCCCCCCGACAGCGTCGCGCGCGTCTGCGTCAACGCCACCAACGTCGCCAACCCCAGCGTCAACGCCACGAACAGGAAATGCGACCCGGCCGTCAACGCGAACTGCACCCGCGCCAGCATCAGCGCGTCACCCGACATGCGCTCCCACCCCTCTGCACACCCCTCCTGCACACCCCTCCTGCACACCCCTCCTGCACACCCGGCCTGGGACCCTCCGGCGCGCCGCTCGGGCGGCCCGCGTCGGCCCGCGGCCCCGGCCGCGACCGTCGCGGACCCGGACCGGGCCCGATCCCGGCCGTCCCATGCTGGGCCTGCGCGCCGCGCGAGCGAATCGGGCCCGAGCCGTCAACGGCACTGCGCGTTTGGCGTAGTGGACGGCCCGCCGCTACACCTCGCGGCGTACACGGCCGTCCGGGTGGGGGACCGCCGGTACCTGGTGGACGCCGCCACCGTCCACTATGTAAAGTAGTACTACAGGCTGTAGTTGACGGGGGTGCGGGTCATGCGGGTCCTCGTCGCCGGAGCCGGCATCAGCGGCCTCACCGCCGCCCGCGCCCTCACCCGCGCCGGACACCACGTCACCGTCCTCGAACAGGCGCGCGCCCCCCGCCTCGGGGGAGGAGCCATCACCCTCTGGCACAACGGCACCGCCATCCTCGACGACCTCGGCGTCCCCCTCCACACCACCGGGCAGCGCCTCACCACCCTCGCCCTGCGCACCGCCACCGGCCGCACCATCGCCCACGTCGACCTCGACGCCCTCACCCGCCGCTTCGGCTCACCCGCCCGCGTCGTCCCCCGCGGCGCCCTCATCACCCTCCTGCACCACGCCCTCCCCGCCGGCACCGTCACCTACGACGCCCCCGTCACCCGCCTCCGCACCGACCCCGACGCCGTCCACGTCCACACCCGCGACGGCCGCCACCACACCGCCGACCTCCTCATCGGCGCCGACGGCGTCCACTCCCGCGTCCGCGCCGCCCTCCTCGGCGACACCCGCCCCGCCCTCACCGGCGTCGCGACCTGGCAGGGCCTCACCCCCGCCCCCTTCGACCCCGGAACCACCACGACCATGATGATCGGCCGCCACGGCGAACTCGGCTACACCGGCGCCGGCGACGGCCTCATGCAGTGCTTCTTCGACATCCCCTGGCCCCGCCACACCCCGCCCCAGCCCCTCCCGCCCCAAGAAGCCCTCCGCCTCCTGCGCCGCCGCTACGCCGCCTGGGGCGACCCCGCCCGCCGCATCCTGGACACCCTCACCCCCACCGGCACCGGCCTGTACCCCCACACCCGCCACACCGTCCCCCGCCACTGGGGCCGCGGCCGCTGCCTCCTGCTCGGCGACGCCGCCCACGGCATGCCGCCCATCATGGCCCACGGCGCCAACCAGGCCCTGGAGGACGTCGCCGCCCTCATCGACTGCCTCACCCCCGGCGCCGACCCGGCCGCGACCGCCCGCGCCTACACCGCCCGCCGGCGCCGCCGCGCCGCCCTGGCCTCCGCCCTCGCCACCCGCACCCTCGCCGTGTCCGGCCCCCGCACCCTCCTCCAGAGCGAACACCTCCTCCGCCTCAACGCCGCCCTCCCGCCCCGCCTGACCACCCGCGCGTTCGGACGCCTCCTCGCCGCCCTCAGCGACCGCATCTGACCCCGGGGAGAGGCGCCGGGCCCGCGGACCCCGGGGCCGCGGGCCGTGAGCCCCTACAGCATCGGGGGGCCCTGCTCCACCCGCCGCAACACCACATCGGCCCGCGCCAGATCCTCACTCGACAGCGGCAGCCGCTCGTCCCACCACGTCGCCCCCGCCTCCACCAGCGGCCCCACCACGTCCCGCGCCGCCGCGCCCCCCGGACTGGTCCCGCCCACCACGAACTCGAACGGCTCCTCCCGCCGCCCGCCCCGCTCCCGCTCCCGCTCGACGAACTCCACCACCTCCCGCACCTCCTCGACGGCCGGCGCCCGCCCATGCCCGGACGAGGCGAACAACGGGATCGCCCCGTCCCACCGCGCCGCCCGCCGCATCGGCCGCCGATGCGGCCAGATCCCCGCCACCCACACCGGCGGCCGCGGCCGCTGCACCGTCGCCGGCAGCAGCGCCACGTCCCGCACCCGGTAGAACCGCCCCTCATGCTCCACCGGCTCACCCGACCAGTACCGCTCCAGCAGCCCCAGCCCCTCGTCCAGCATCCCCGCCAGCACCACCGGGTCGACCGGCTCCCCGAAACTCCCGAACTCGTCCTCGATCGGCCCGCCCAGCCCCGCACCGAACACCACCCGGCCGCCGCTCAGCCCGTCCAGCGTCGCCACCTGCCGCGCCACCTGCTGCGGACGGCGCCGCGCCACCGGCGTCACCATCGTCCCCAGCCGCACCCTCGACGTCGCCAGCGCCGCCGCCGTCAACAGCATCCACGGGTCCCCGAACGTCCGCCGCAGCGCCTTGTCGTGCACCACGTGGTCCCACACGAACAGGCCGTCCCACCCCGCCTCCTCCGCGGCCGCCGCCACCCGCGCGACCGTCCGCGCGTCGGCGAAGTCTCCGAAGTTCGGGATGTTGATCGAAAAGCGCATACCCGCATCCTGCTTCACCCCGCCCCGCGCAGCAATCACCCCACGCCCCCCGCCCCACCCGGAACACGCCCCCGCCGCCCCGCGCCCACGGTTGCGCCACCCCGACCCGACGGCCATTCTGGGACGAATCAAAAGAACACGGCGATGAGAAAGGAACCACCATGAACACGATACGGCGGGGAATAATTTCGGTCCTGATCGGCGCCACCCTGTTAACGGCCGGAACCGTCACCGAGGCCGCCGCTTACCAGGCGCCCACACCGGCCACCGCGAACGGACCTGGCCTGATCTCCACCCCGGGGAAGTGGAAGAAGATGGCCAACTACCTCAACCTGTCCGAATGCAACAAAGGCGGCCGCGCATACGAGGTCTACCTCGGCCTGGAATTCGACTGCCGGCCCAACGGGGGAACCTGGGACCTGTGGGTCTACTGGACATAAACGCCGACAAGCGCCACCCGCGCCGAGAAAAGAAACCAGAACCGGGGGAGAGGCGCCGCCGAACCAGCGACGGGGACCCCTGATATCTCAGAGGAAGTCACGCCAGAAGGGGACCACGGCCGTCGGCACCCAGTCCGCATCGATGCCCGGATCCGAGTCGTCGAACTCGCGCCGGATGTAGTCGTCGAGGTCGGTGCCGTAGTAGATGATGTCCGTCTGGTGCATCGACAGGACCGGGTGCCCGGAGGTTCCGCGTCCGGCCGGCAGGTACCGGTGGCCGAAGACGGGGACCATGCGCGGAACCACGGCGAGGCCCCGGCGCGCTCGAACCAGCGCCTCGGCCTCGTCGTCCGGCCGGTCGCCCCAGCCGTCATCCCAGTAGCCGTGCCCGACGTCGAAGAGGACGCCGTCCACCGGCCAGTCCAGCCTCGCGCGCAGCTCGTCGGGGTCGCCGCCGCGCCAGTCGGGCCAGGGCGCCGCGCTCTGGGACACCCCGGGCTCGGGCGGGGGAGAACCGGCCGGCAGCCCCGCCGCGAGGAACGCCCGATGATCATCGGAGAACTCGAAGCCGAACTCCCGCTCGACGCGGGAGAACTCGGCGCCGGTCAGCCCGGGCTCGATCCGCCAGAGCCCCGTCGCGGCGAGACGGCGCGCCGCCCGCGCGCCGAGCGCCGATCCTTCACCGCAGGTCACCCGGGAATCGTAGCCATCCGCTCCGGGGGGAGCATGCCGTGCGGCCGAGCCCCTCGACACGGTCTACTTTACATAATGTACATTATCGACCATCTCGATCGGCCCAGGACAGGGGCGGCGAAACGGCCGGACATCGACCTTCCGTGCGATCCGCGCCGTCGAGCGCGCGCCGCGACCGGCGCCAGGTCACTCGGCGGGCCGGTCGGCGGTGAGTCCGGTGCGGTGGGCTCGGCGCGGGGTCGGGCGGGAAGGATCAACCTCACCGTTCGGGAACTCCTCGCCGGACACGCGCCCAGGGATATTTGAGCTGTCCACACCGAACGTCCGTTGTTTCCGGTTCGCGCGCCGTGCGGCCCGGACGGCCCGGGACGAGGAGGCTCTCCCTTGACACGAACGATCCCCTTCCGCGTGCTCGCCCCGGCACTGCTGCGCGACCCGCTGGGGGCGGTCGACCGGATCGGCGTCGTGTCCGGAGGCGACCCGGTGCGGCTCAACCTCGGCGGCATGCGCCCCTGGCTGGTGACCGCACCCGCCGACCTCGAACACGTCCTCATCCACAACCGCGACAACTACGTCCGCGAGGGATGGCTGTGGCGGCCCCTCGCCCGGCTGATCGGCGACTCCAGCGACGACCGGTGGTGGACCAAACGGGAGGTGTTCGCGCGGCTGGTGTCCGGGCCGAGCATCCGGGACTTCGCCGACGAGATGGCCGCCGCCGTCACCGCCGCCGTCGAGGAGATGGCCGCCCGCGGCGCCGCGGGCCGCCCCCTGGACGCGGGCGCCGAGATGGCCCGCCTCGTCTGCCGCATCATCACCCGCGTCCTGATCGGCGACAAGATCAGCAACGCGGAGGCGGACCTGCTCGGCGCGCGCCTGATGGCCGCGTCCGCGTCGGTCCGCCCCCGACTGATGTTCCCCTTCGTCCCCAACCGGGTGCCGTTCCTCGGCGACGCCGCGTTCCGCCGCGCGCGGCGCGGCGTCGACGAGCTGGTGTTCCCCATCGTCCGCGCGGCCCGCGCCGCCGGACCCGACGGCCCCGACATCGTGTCCCGGCTGCTGGAGGCCCGGATGCCCGACGGGCGGGCCTTCACCCTCCGCGAACTCCGCGACGGGATGGTGTCGCTGTTCGTCGCGGGCACCGAGACCACCACGATCGCGATGACGTTCCTGTGGACGATCCTCGACCACAACCCGCAGGTCCGGGAGGCGCTCCAGGACGAGATCGACCGCGTCGTCGGCGACGGCCCGCTCACCGGCGCGCACCTGGCCGAACTGGCCTACGCCCGCAACACCGCGTTGGAGCTGCTGCGCCTGTATCCCCCGGGCTGGATGCTCCCCCGCACCATCGTCGCCGACGACGTCGTCGGCGGCGTCCCGGTGAGGGGCGGCGGGCTGATCGTGATGAGCCCCTACCTCACCAACCGGCTCCCGCACGTGTGGGACCGGCCGCTGGAGTTCGACCCCGCCCGGCACGAGACCCGGCACGGGCGCGGCGCGCGGCGGCCCACCTTCGCCTACCTCACCTTCGGCGGCGGCCCGCACGCGTGCGTGGGCAAGCCCTTCTTCCTCGCCGAGGTCCAGATGATCCTCGCCGCGGTCCTGAGCCGGTTCCGCCTGGAGGTGCAGGGGTCGCCGTCCGCGCGCCCCACCCTCGGGCTCACGCTCCGGCCCCGGGAGAACGCGCGCTTCGTCCTCACGCGGCGGTGACCGGGCCGGGCACCTCGGTCACGCGCCGACGTAGGCCGCCAGGTGCTCGCCCGTCACCGTCGACCGCGCCGCCACCAGGTCCGCGGGCGTCCCCTCGAACACCACCCGCCCCCCGTCATGACCGGCACCCGGACCCAGATCGATGATCCAGTCCGCGTGCGCCATCACCGCCTGGTGGTGCTCCACCACGATCACCGACTTGCCCGCGTCCACCAGCCGGTCCAGCAGCCCCAGCAGCTGCTCCACATCCGCCAGGTGCAGACCCGTCGTCGGCTCGTCCAGCACATACACCCCGCCCCGGTCCGCCATGTGCGTGGCCAGCTTCAGGCGCTGCCGCTCACCGCCCGACAGCGTCGTCAACGGCTGACCCAGGCTTAGATACCCCAGCCCCACCTCCGATAGCCGCCGCAGGATCGCGTGCGCCGCCGGCGTCCGCGCCTCACCGGCGCCGAAGAACCCCTCCGCCTCCTCCACCGACATCGCCAGGACCTCGCTGATGTCCCGGCCGCCCAGCCGGTGCTCCAGCACCGACGCCTCGAACCGGCGCCCCTCGCACTCCTCGCACGGCGTCGCGACCCCCGCCATCATCGCCAGGTCCATGTACAGCACACCCGCGCCCTTGCACGCCGGGCACGCGCCCTCGGAGTTCGCGCTGAACAGCGCCGGCTTCACCCCGTTGGCCCTCGCGAACGCCTTGCGGATCGGGTCCAGGAGCTTGGTGTAGGTCGCCGGGTTGCTGCGCCGCGACCCGCGGATCGGCTCCTGGTCCACCGACACCACGCCCGCCCCCGCCGGCATCGACCCGTACACCAGCGAGCTCTTCCCCGACCCCGCCACCCCGGTCACCACCACCAGCACCCCCAGCGGGACGTCCACGTCCACGTCCCGCAGGTTGTTCGCCGACGCGCCCCGGATCTCCAGCGTCCCCGACGGCGCCCGCACCCGCTCCTTCACCGCCGCCCGGTCGTCCAGATGCCGGCCCGTCAACGTCCCCGCCGACCGCAGCCCCGCCACGCTCCCCTCGAAGCACACCGTCCCGCCCGCCGCTCCCGCGCCCGGCCCCAGGTCCACCACGTGGTCGGCGATCGCGATCGTCTCCGGCTTGTGCTCCACCACCAGCACCGTGTTGCCCTTGTCCCGCAACCGCAGCAGCAGCGCGTTCATCCGCTGGACGTCGTGCGGGTGCAACCCGATCGTCGGCTCGTCGAACACATACGTCGTGTCGGTCAGCGACGACCCCAGGTGCCGGATCATCTTCACCCGCTGCGCCTCACCGCCCGACAGCGTCCCCGACGGCCGGTCCAGCGACAGGTACCCCAGCCCGATCTCCACGAACGACTCCAGCGTCCGCCGCAGCGTCCCCAGCAGCGGCGCCACCGACGGCTCCGCCAGCCCCCCGACCCACTCCGCCAGGTCGCTGATCTGCATCGCGCACGCGTCGGCGATGCTCACCCCGCCGATCCGCGACGACCGCGCCGCCTCGCTCAACCGCGTCCCCCCGCACTCGGGGCACGCCGTGAACGTCACCGCCCGGTCCACGAACGCCCGCACGTGCGGCTGCATCGCCTCCCGGTCCTTGGACAGCAGCGACTTGCGCACCTTCGGGACCAGGCCCTCGTAGGTGAGGTTGACGCCCTTGATCTTCACCTTGGTCGGCTCGCGGTACAGGAAGTCGTGCAGCTCGGCGGCGCCGTACTCGCGGATCGGCTTGTGTGGGTCCAGGAACCCAGACTCGGTGAACACCCCCACCGTCCACCAGCCGTCCACCTTGTAGCCGGGCACGGTGATCGCGCCCTCGAGCAGCGATTTGGACTCGTCGAACAGCTGCGTCAGGTCGATGTCGGACACCGTCCCGCGCCCCTCGCACGCCGGGCACATCCCCCCGGTCCGCGTGAACGTCTGCCGCACCGTCTTCCCGCCGCCGCGCTCCACCGTGATCGCGCCGCTCGCCCGCACCGACGGGACGTTGAAGGAGAACGCGTTCGGCGACCCCGCGTGCGGCGTCCCGAGCCGGCTGAACAGGATCCGCAGCATCGCGTTCGCGTCGGTCGCCGTCCCCACCGTCGACCGCGGATCGGCGCCCAGCCGCTGCTGGTCCACGATGATCGCCGTCGTCAGGCCCTCCAGGACGTCGACCTCCGGGCGCCCCAGCGACGGCATGAACCCCTGCACGAACGCGCTGTAGGTCTCGTTGATCATCCGCTGGGACTCCGCGGCGATCGTGTCGAACACCAGCGAGCTCTTCCCCGACCCCGACACGCCGGTGAACACCGTCAGCCGCCGCTTGGGGATCTCGACGCTGACGTCCTTCAGGTTGTTCTCCCGCGCGCCGTGCACGCGGATCATGTCGTGGCCGTCGGCGACGTGCGGCGCGTCCGCCGGCCGCCCGTCCGGTCCCGTGGCCATGCTCATCGAGTCTCCCTCACTGGTCTGCGTCGCAGGGACGTCCGCGTCCCGTTTCCCCTGGCCGGACGCCCTGTCTACCCGACCGGCGGCACCACCCGGCACCACCCCGGCTCCGGGGAGCGTGCCGGGGCGGGCGGCGCCTCAGCGCACCTCCTGGATGCGGACCAGGTTCCCCGCCGGGTCCCGGAACGCGCAGTCCCGCACCCCGTAGGGCTGCTCGGTCGGCTCCTGCACGACCTCCGCCGCACCGGCCTGGACCCGCGCGAACGTCCCGTCCAGGTCGCGGGTGGCCAGGTTGACCCCGGCGTAGGTGCCCTTCGCCATCATCTCCACGATCACCCGGCTCTCCTCGTCGGTGACGCCGCAGCCCGGGACCACCGGCGGCTGGAGCACGATCGAGGTGCCCGGCTGCCCGGGCGGCCCGACCGTGATCCACCGCATCCCGTCGTAGCCGACGTCGTCGCGGACCTCGAACCCGAGGACGTCGCGGTAGAAGGCCAGCGAGGCGTCCGGGTCGTCGTGCGGGAGGAAGCTGGCGTGAATGGTGATGTCCATGCCGTCACGCTAGGCGGCGCCCGGCGGGCCGCGCTTCTCGATTCCTGATCGGTCGGGTCACCCGCTGCGCCACGCAGGAGGGCATGCCCGCCGTCGCGCGCGCCGACCGCCGCCGGTAGACGCTGGGCGGCACGCCCACCAGTTCGGTGAAACGCGTGCTGAAGGTGCCCAGGGACGAGCAGCCCACCGCGAAGCACACGTCGGTGACGCTGAGGTCGCCGCGGCGCAGCAGCGCCATCGCGCGTTCGATGCGCCGCGTCATGAGGTACCCGTAGGGCGACTCTCCGTAGGCGCGGCGGAACTGGCGGCTGAGGTGCCCCGCCGACATGTTCACGCCCCGGGCGAGCGCCTCGACGTCCAGCGGCCGCGCGTACTCCCGGTCGATGCGGTCGCGGACGCGGCGCAGCAGCGCGAGGTCGCGCAGGTGGCGGGTGTCGTCGGGGGTGCTGGTCACCTGCGGAATCGTGCCATGTCACGCGGTGTCATGTCACGCCGGGTGCGCCCCTTCCCCGCTGTCGGGGGTGGTCGTTCTGGCGTGTCCGGTAACCGAACAGAATATGGGTTCTGTCTGCTTTGCGTAGATTATTCCTATTTGGGCGATTTGTCGGTTCTTGGGCGGGCGTCGCGCGGGTCATGTCGCGGACGCCAGTTCGAGGAACCGCCGGGCGTTGCGGACGGCCGCGCCGCCCGGGTCGTTGTTGAAGTAGACGTAGGCGTCCTCCCCCGGCGGCAGGCGCCGCGCCCACGACGCCAGCGCCCGGTCCCCGTACTGCGGCCGCGGGGACGCGGCGCCCTCGTGCAGGCGCAGGTAGACCCAGTCGGCCGTCCGCCACAGCGGCGTGACGGGCCTGCCGCGCCGGTCGGCCCAGCACAGCGCGGCGCCGTTGTCCTCCAGCACGCGCCGGACCCGCGGCGTCCACCAGGACGGGTGCCGGGGCTCGACCGCCACGCGGACGCCGCCCGGGAAGCGGCGCAGGCACGCGTCGAGGCGGTCGGGCTCGCTGCGCAGCGTCGGCGGGAGTTGCAGCAGGACGGGCCCGAGCGTGCCGCCCAGTCCCCCGGCCGCCTC
The DNA here is from genome assembly GCF_022751215.1 of Actinomadura terrae. Taxonomy (GTDB): domain Bacteria; phylum Actinomycetota; class Actinomycetes; order Streptosporangiales; family Streptosporangiaceae; genus Spirillospora; species Spirillospora terrae. Next base: position 211,266 of record NZ_JAICDG010000007.1, read on the forward strand.
CATCAGCCGGGCGACGGGCTCGGCGGGGTCGCGCAGCCGCTTCATGTGGGTGAGGAACCGGCTGGCCTTGACCGCCATGACGAACCCGGGCGGGACGGCGTCGTGCCAGCGCTGGAACGTCGCGCGGCCGGGCAGCCGGTAGAAGGCGTTGTTGTTCTCCACGGTGCCGAACTCCTCGGCGTAGCGCGGGAGCCAGCGTCGTTGCGGGAGGCCCGGCGGGTAGAGGACGTCCCGCCAGTCGGTGTACTGCCATCCGGAGGTGCCGACGAGTATCACGGCCCCTCCCCTACCCCGGACGCGGCCTTTCGGTCACGGCGGTCGGGTCAGGGGGATGCGGGGCGGTGGGGTTCCAGGGCGCGGATGTAGTCGAGGAGGCGGACGCCGATCTCGAAGGGGACGTCGGGGGCGTCCAGGTCGGGGTCGGGCCAGGTCTCCGAGACGCGGCGCCAGGTGGCGCGGCCGAGGAAGGCGCCGGCGGCGGGGTCGTCGCCGAGGGCGCGGCGCCAGGCGGGTTCGGCGGTGAGGAGGCGGTCGAGGGCGGCGGTGTTGTCGGGTTCGGCGGGGTGTTCGGCGTGGAAGCCGATCTCCAGGGCGCGGGTGCGGGCGCCGGGGGCGAGGTCGGCGGGGATGATCTGGGCCTCGTAGTGCTCGCGTTGGGGTGCGGGGTCGCCGAACCAGACCTTGAGGCCGTTGTGGCGGACGTGCAGGTGCGGGGGGCCGAGGTCGGGTGGGGCCGCTCCCCGGACGACCTCGGCGGCCTGCTCGAAGAGATGCCGGTCGGTCACGGTGGTGATCCTAGAGGGGGCGGGTAGGTCGGGGTGCGGGGTGTCAGGGGTGTGCCAGCGTCGTGTGCGTGGTCTGGCAGCGGCGCGCGTCAGGCTGCGGAGGTGGCCGGTGGGCGGCTCGGGTGGAGGGAGTGCGGGATGAGGGCGGTCGTGTTCGAGCGGTTCGGGGGGCCGGAGGTGCTGGAGGTCGTGGAGGTCGCGGCGCCGCGTCCGGGGCCCGGGGAGGTGCGGGTCGCGGTGCGGGCCGCGGGGGTGAACGCGAGTGACTGGCGGAAGCGGCGGGGTCTGATGGAGCGGGGGCTTCCGCAGCGGTTGGGGTATGAGGCGGCGGGGGTGGTCGACGAGGTCGGCGCGGGCGTCGCCGGTGTCGCGGTGGGTGACCGGGTGTTCGGGTTCTCGTCGGTGGGCGGTGCGCAGGCGGAGCTGGCGGTGCTGTCGTGGTTCGCGCCGGTGCCGCCGTCGCTGGGGTTCGCCGAGGCGGCCGCGTTGCCGGTGGCGGCGGAGACGGCGGCGCGCGGCCTTGACGCGTTGGGTGTCGGTGCGGGTGGGGCGGGTGGGACGGTGCTGGTCAACGGCGCGACGGGGTCGGTCGGTAGCGCGGCCGTGCAGCTGGCGGTGGCGCGGGGCGCGCGGGTGATCGGGGTCGGGGGGCCGGCCGGTCATGGGCGGTTGCGGGCGTGGGGCGCCGAGCCCGTCGCCTACGGGCCGGGGATGGCGGAGCGGGTGCGGGCGGTCGCTCCGGGCGGGGTGGATGCGGCGTTGGACGTGGCGGGCAGCGGTGTGCTGCCGGAGCTGGTCGAGCTGGCGGGGGGTGCCGGGCGGGTGGTGACGGTCGCTGACGTGGAGGGGGCGCGGCGGCACGGGGTGCGGTTCAGCGGGGGTGAGGGGGGTCGTGCGCTGTATGTGATCTCCGAGGTCGGTGGGCTGGTGGAGTCGGGCCGGTTCACAGTTCCGGTGGGGCGGGTGTTTCCGCTGGCGGAGGTGGCGGAGGCGCATCGGGTCGGGGAGGCGGGCGGGGTGCGCGGGAAGATCGTGTTGCTGGTCGGGTCGGAGTCGGGGCGTTCCGGCGCGTCCTGAGGGGCTCGGCGCGTGGGGGGCGGGGTGCGGCGTCCCGGTGGGTTCTGTCGGTGGGGGCCGGTAGCGTGCGGCGGGTGCGTCCGAGTGATGTTCAGCGGCTGACGGTGGGCGAGACGGCCGACCGGTATGTGGAGATGGTCCGGGCGAAGAGGTCCACGGGCGCGCTGGCGTCCGGGACGGCGGAGGTGTACGCGCGTGACGTGGTGACGTTCGCGGAGCTGGCGGGGCGCGAGCGGGTGCTGGACGATCTGACGGGTGAGGACGTCGACGCGGTGCTGCTGCGGTTCGCGCGCAAACCCGACGGGCGCCGCTCCCCCGCCGCGGCGGTCCCCCTGCCCGCGGACGGGAGGCCGTCGCAGAGCGCGGCGTCGCAGGCGCGGTTCCGGCGTTCGGTGTCGGCGTTCTTCCGGCACGCGCTGGTGGCGGGGTGGGTGCAGCTCGATCCGATGGGGGCGGTGACGCTGCGGCCGCGGCACCGGGGCGGGTTGCGGGCCGAGCGCAGGGCGCTGACCGTCGAGCAGGCGGAGGGGCTGCTGGGCGCGGCCCACGACCTGGTGGAGACGGCGCCGGCGGCGCGGGGCCGCCACGACCAGCGGACGGAGCTGCGGGACGGGCTGATCGTGCTGCTGCTGGCGGCGGTGGGCCCGCGGGTGTCGGAGCTGACGCGCGCCAACGCCGAGGACTTCTTCGTCAACGCCGGGACGCGGTACTGGCGGATCTTCGGCAAGGGCGGGCGGACGCGGGACGTGCCGCTGCCGGCGCCGGTGGCGGAGGTCCTGGACGCCTACCTGGAGCAGGGGCGGCGGCTGCTGGACCGGGGCCGCGAGCCCAAGGCGCTGCTGCTGTCGTGGCGGGGGCGGCGGTTGGCGCGCGGGGACGTGCAGGCGGTCATCGACCGGGTGCTGGCGCGGGTGGAGCCGGGCCGGCGGCGGGGGGTGACGCCGCACGGGCTGCGGCACACGACGGCGACGCACCTGCTGGCGGCGGCGACGGACATGGACGCGGTGCGGCGGGTGCTGGGCCACGCCGACCTGTCGACGCTGGGCCGCTACCGGGACGAGCTGCCGGGCGAACTGGAGGCGGCGATGCGCGTCCACCCGCTCCTGGGCCCGGTGGAGGGCCGCGCCCAGCGCGGCGGCTGAACAGAGCCCGAGTGGCGCCTGGACGGGCGGCCACACCGATCGACCGCGGCGCGGCGCGGCCGGTGCGGCGCGGCCGAGGCGGCGCGGTGGGGGCACCGGCCCGCGACCGGTCTCGACCGCGTGGCGCGCGCCCACGGCCTGATGTACGCGCCCGTCCCGTCCCGCCATGGGATCTCCGCGATCGGCGGGAACCTCGCTTCGCCGGGCCGGCGCCCGCGCTGCCCCCTGCGCTTCGGGCTGACGCGGTTCTCCAGGGCGACGTCGACACCGTCGGAGCCCCAGTCGGCCACCGGCCCGCGATGGCGCCGGGGGTCGTCGGGGGTCGGGACGAGTCGTCGCCGGGCCGCCGCGACGTCCGGGCCGCCGGGGTGGAACGGTAGAGACCGGGGGCGCGGCGCGTCACTCGGGAGAGCCAGCGCCGGTCCCGGACCAGGGTGGGCGGTGGAGCGGCGGGGGTCTCCCCCTCAGGGATGTGCCGGGGGCGGGTCGTGTACTGCCGAAAGTCGGGGGTGGTTCCGGTCTTCCGTCCGATGCCGGCGGGGGTGCCCGTTTCCTACGGTCGTGGCATGGACGGTGTTGTGGACTTCCTGCACACGGCGGTGACCTCGCCCTGGTTCTACCTGGCGTTGTTCGCGGTCGCCGCGCTCGACGGGTTCTTCCCCGTGGTGCCCAGCGAGAGCATGGTGATCACCGCGGGGGTGTACGCGGCGTCGGGGCGGCCCGAGCCGGTGCTGGTGGTCGTGCTGGCGGCGGCGGGCGCGTTCGTCGGCGACCATGTCGCCTACTTCATCGGGCGCGGGTCGGGGGCGCGGCTGACCCGGGCGCTGCGGCCGGGGACGCGGCGGCATACCGCGTTCGCGTGGGCGCGGCGGACGATGGACGAGCGCGGGGGGCTGATCCTGGTCGTGGCGCGGTACGTGCCGGGCGGGCGGACGGCGGTGACGATGACGATGGGCGTGATCCGGTATCCGCTGCGGTCCTTCACCCCGTTCGCGGCGATCGCGGCGGTGTCGTGGGCGGTGTACGGGACGCTGCTGGGCTACCTCGGCGGTGTCGCGTTCGAGGACGACCCGATCAAGGGCGTCGCGGTGGGGCTCGGGTTGGCGCTGGCGGTGACGGGGGTCGTCGAGGGGGTCCGTTTCCTGCGGTACCGCCGCGCCCGGCGCGACGCGCCGGACACGCCGGATGCCCCGGAGGGGGCGGGAGAGGCGTCGGGGACGCGTCGCGCGTCCGTGTGAAGCGTTCGGTGTGAACCGGGGCGAAACCTCGGCGGGCGGCCGCCGGGCCATGACAGTCTTGGCGAAAGGTGAACAAAAGATGAACTTTGGTGGTTCTTCCGGGGTCGCATTTCTCCGGGGGGACCACCCGCGACCGTGAGGGAGAGCATGCGAGCGCCCGACGTCAGCGTCGACCTGTACCGGGACATCACCGGGTTCGCCTACGGCACACCGCCGTGGGCGCACACCTTCGCCGAGGTCGGGACGGACGCGGGGCTGCTGCTGTTCGTCGTGCTGTTCGCGGCCGGCTGGTGGCGGGCGCGCGGCGCGGACGCCCGGGCGATGGGCCTGGCGCTGGCGGCGCCGGTCGCGATGGTCGCCGCGTACCTGGTCAGTGAGGTGTCCAAGGGGTACCTGCGGGAGGAGCGGCCCTGCCGGGCGGTGGCGGGCGCGGTGCACATCGCGGCGTGTCCGGCGCCGGGCGACTGGTCGTTCCCGAGCAACCACGCGACGATCGCGGCGGGCTCGGCGGCGGCGCTCGTGGTGGCCTGGCGGGCGACGGCGCCGCTGGTGCTGCCGCTGGCGGCGCTGATGGCCCTCTCCCGCGTGTTCGTCGGAGTGCACTACCCCCACGACGTCGCCGCCGGGTTCGCGGTGGGGTGCCTGGTCGCGCCGGTGACGGCGGTGCTGCTGGTGCGGGCCGCGGCGCCGCTGGTGGTGCGGCTGCGGAACGTTCCGGCGGGCGCGGTCCTGCTCGGCCCCTCCCCCGCCGGCCCCTCCCCCGTGTCCCCCGTCGATCACGGTGATGTGGGCGAGCCGGGGGTGCCGCGTCCGGCCGTCCCGGTGGGCGCGGCCTCCGGCGCGGCGGGCGGTGACGCGGCGGTCACGATGCCCGACGTGGGGGGCGCGGTGCGCGGCGCCCCCGGGCGGCCCCCGCTGCCCTGACGCCACCCCGGAGAGGCCGGGCCCGGGCCCGGCCCGTTTCCCATGACCGGCCCGCGCCGCCCTGCCTCCCCGCCGTGACCGGGAGGGCCTGACGAAAGTCAGGGGGGCGGGGCGACGATCGCGCACTGCGCGGGGCCCGCCCCGCCTCCTAGCGTCGGTGCCACGACGACACCGCGGCCGGGAGGCTTGATGATCACATTGCGGCGGCTGACGAAACGCTACGGGGACACCACCGCCGTGCGGGACCTCACCCTGGACATCGCGCCGGGGCGCGTCACCGGGTTCCTCGGACCCAACGGCGCAGGAAAATCCACGACGATGCGGATGATCCTCGGCCTGGACCGTCCCACCGCCGGGCACGCCCTGGTCGGCGGGCGCCCCTACGGCGCGCTGCGGCACCCGCTCCGGGAGGTGGGGGCGCTGCTGGACGCCGGCGCCGTCCACCCCGGGCGGTCCGCGCGGCGGCACCTGCTGGCCATGGCGCGCAGCAACGGCATCCCCGCCCGCCGCGTCGAGGAGGTCCTCGCCACGGTCGGGCTCGAGCGCGTCGCCGGGAAGCGGGCCGGGTCCTACTCCCTCGGCATGGGGCAGCGGCTCGGCATCGCCGGGGCGCTGCTGGGCGACCCGGCGGTGCTGATGTTCGACGAGCCCGTCAACGGCCTGGACCCCGACGGCGTCCGGTGGGTGCGGGGCCTGATGCGGTCGCTGGCCGCCGAGGGGCGCACCGTGTTCGTCTCCAGCCACCTCATGAGCGAGATGCAGCTCACCGCCGACCGGCTCGTGGTGATCGGGAAGGGCCGGCTGATCGCCGACGCGCCGGTCGCCGAGGTCATCGCGGGCAGCTCCCGCAACGCCGTCCGGGTCCGCAGCCCCGACGCCCGGGGTCTGGCCGCCCGCCTGACCGACCAGACCCCGGGGAGCGCGGGGGCCGCCGAGGTCGCCCGCGTCGCCGACGGGGAGCTGCTGGTGACCGGGCTGCCCCTGGAGGAGGTCGGGCTGGCCGCCCACGCCATCGGCGCGCCCGTCCTGGAGCTCACCGAGGTCAAGGCGTCCCTGGAGGAGGCGTACATGGAACTGACCGGCACCAGCGTCGAGTACGGCGCGACCACCCCCCGAGCGGAGACCACCCGATGACCACCGACGCCCCCCTGACCGCCGACGTCCAGGACGCGCCGCACGCGACGCGCGCGGCGCACGTGAGGGGCGGCGGGACGCGCGGCGCGGTCGCCGCCGAGTGGACCAAGCTGTGGTCGGTCCGCTCCACCTGGTGGGGCCTGGCCGGGTCGCTGCTCATGATGGTCCTGATGTGCGTGATCATGGCGACGGCGACGGTCGGCGCCAACACCGACCCCGCCGCCGAGGACCCGCCCGGGGTGGTGTCGGCCAGCGGCGTCGCGACCGGGTCGGTGGACATGGTGCAGTTCGTCGTGCTGACCCTCGCGATCCTGGTCATCACCGGCGAGTACGCGACCGGCGCCGTCCGCGCGACCCTCCAGTGGGTGCCCGTCCGCGCGCGGATGCTGCTGGCCAAGGGCGCCGTCGTCGCGGCCGTGGTGCTCCCGACCGGGACCGTGCTGGCCCTCGCCGGGACCGCCACCGCCTACCCCCTCCTCGGCGAGTGGGGGCGGCTGAGCGCCGCCGGCCTCGCCCGCGACGCGCCCGCCACCGGCGTCTACCTGGCGCTGGTCAGCCTCATGATCCTGGGCGTGGGGGCGATGCTGCGCAGCACCGCCGCGACCCTCACCACCGCGTTCCTGTTCCTGATGGTGCTGCCGCTGACGCTGGCCAACAGCGGCTCGAGGGTGCTGGTGCACGTCGCGGACGCGCTGCCCAGCAGCGCCGGCCGCCACTTCCTCAGCGGCGAGGACGCCCCCTACCCCGCGGCCGCCGGGCTGGCGATCCTCACCGCCTGGACCGCCGCCGCGCTCGCCGGCGGGATCACCGTCCTGCGCCGCCGCGACGCCTGACCCGCCCTCGGGGGAGCGGACGCCGCGCCCCGGGCCTTCCCGGGGCGCGGGCGCGCCGCGTCCCTCAAGGGGGTCAGGCGGGACGCGGGGTCTCGTCGATGCCGTCGACCAGGCCCGCCTCGTACGCCAGCACCGCCGCCTGCACCCGGTTGCGGACGTCCAGGCGCGTCAGGATCGCGCTCACGTACGCCTTCACCGTCCCCTCCACCACGTGCAGCCGCCGCGCGATCTCCGCGTTGGACAGGCCCGCGCCCAGCAGCGCCAGCACCTGCCGCTCCCGCGGCGTCAGCCCGTCGGTGCGCTCCCGCGCCCGCGCCCCGCCCGCCATCCGCCCCCCGCCGAGCTCGGTGATCACCCGGTGGGCGACCTGCGGCGACAGGTACGCGGCGCCGCCCGCGACCGCGCGGACCCCCGCGATCAGCTCCCGCGGGTCCCCCGACTTCAGCAGGAACCCGCTCGCGCCGCCCGACAGGGCCCGCGCGATGTACTCGTCCTCACCGAACGTCGTCAACATGATCACGCCGGTGGCCGGGGCCAGCCGGTTCAGCTCGGCGGCGGCGGCCAGCCCGTCCAGCCGCGGCATGCGGATGTCCAGCAGCGCCACGTCCGGGCGGTGCGCCAGCGCCGACTCCACCGCCTCGCGCCCGTCGGCGGCCTCCGCGACCACCTCGATCCCCGCGTCGGCCGACAGGATCGCCCGCACCCCCGCGCGGATCATCGCCTCGTCGTCGGCGAGCAGAACCCTGATCACCCCTCGTCCTCCCCGATCGTCGCGCCCTGCCCGGTCCGGTAGGTGTCCTTCCCGATCAGTGTGCCGCCCGCGAAGCACAGCCGGTACACGTGCGCCAGGCCCAGCAGGTTGGTGTTGGGACGGTAGTAGCGGCAGTCCGCGCCCACCGGCTCGGGCACCCGCTCGCGGACCTCGCTCACCCCCATCGCCTCCCGCTCGGGAAGCACCCGCTCCACCCGCGCCTGCGGGTCCCCCACGCGCAGCGCGTCGTAGTCGGCCGGTCTCAGCTCCGAGGTGTAGGTCGCGCGGACGTAGTAGCCGACCATCACCGTCGACAGCACCATGATCAACCCGGCCGGGACCGCGATCGCCGTGACCAGCCCGCGCCGCACCTGGCGGCGCTCGCGCGCCAGATGCCGCGCCGACTCCGACGCCCACTCCCCCCGGCCCCCCTCACTGGCCGGGCCGTCCCCGTCGGTGGTGGAGCCGGCGGGGTCGTGCGGCGCGGCGGGCGCCGTGGGCGCCTCGGGCATCTCCGCGACGACCTCGAACCCGCCGCCGCGCGAGGGGCCCGCCCGCAGCGTCCCGCCCGCCACCCGGACCCGCTCGGCCAGCCCCGTCAGCCCGCGCCCGCCGCCCGAGGGCAGCAGCGGCGGCCGCTCCGGCGGCTCGTTCACCACCCGCACACAGATCACCCCGTGCCCGTCCGCGTCCGCGCGGCGGGTCACCGACACCGTCACCGCAGCGCCCGGCGCGTGCTTGGCCGCGTTGGTGATGCCCTCCTGGACGACCCGGTGCGCCGCCAGCCGCACCAGCCCCGCGACCTCCCCGGCCTCCACCGCCGTCACACCGCCCCCGCCACCGCTCTCCTGGCCGTCACCGTCGCCGGTGGGGGCCAGGCGGATCGGGACGCCCGACGCCCGCGCCCGCTCCACCAGGTCGCCGATGCCCTCCCGGGCCGGGCGGATCCGCGGCCCGCCCTCCACCTCCCCCGCACCGGCCTCCCCGCCGGCCGCGTCCGCGGCGGGCGCGGCACCGCCGTCCTCCCGCAGCACACCGATGATCTCCCGCAGGTGCTCGGTCGCCTCCGCCGCGCCCGCCCGCAGCTCCGCCGCCGCGCGCCGGTGCCGCTCGTCCAGCCCCGCCGAGACCTGCAACGCCCCCGCCCGCACCGCGATCAACGCCAGCTCGTGCCCCAGCGAGTCGTGCATGTCCTGCGCGATCCGGGCGCGCTCGCGCAGCCGCTCCCGGTCGGCGATGATCCGCTGCTCGCGCTCCAGCCGGTCCGCGCGCTCCCACCCCGCCCGCAGCAGCTCCTGGTACTGCTGCCAGTACCGGCCCACCAGCCACGGCAGGACGCCCAGCAGCACCAGCCAGATCGTCAACGGGAACCAGGTCGTCACCTGCACGCCCCGCACCAGCTGGAACAGCGTCCACCCGACGAACACGCCCGAGAACGTCCACAGCACCGGACGCGACCCCCGCATCCGCCGCCCCGCCAGATACGACGCCACCGGCACCCCGAACACGTAGTTGCCGCTCACCAGCAGCAACCCCAGCACCGCCCACACCGCCGCCAGCGGCCACACCCGCGACAGCACCACCGCCGCCGCCCACACCGCGAGCCCGCCCGCCTGCACCCACCAGCCCGCGTCCCCGGTGACCGGCAGCATCGGCCCGCCCACCACCGGCAGCGCCGGCACCGCGAACAGCAACGCGTCCCTGACCCGCGCCGCCCGCGTCGGACGCCGCAGCCGCGCCCGCACCTCCCCCGGCGGCGGCACCCGCGCGGCCACCCACGCGGCCACCCGCGCCGGCGCCCCCCGCACCACACCGGCCCGGACACCGGCACCCCACTCGCTCACCCGACCCACGCTACAAGCCGGTGAACAGCGCCGACACCGACGAAAGTCAAGGATCGCCGCCCCCACTTCCGCGGCCGCCCGCGCGGGCGTCCCGGCCTCGCCGCACCCCGCTCTGAACTAGGTTGGGGCCCGTGACCGACACCCGACCGCCCCGGCCGGAACCGGCGGCCGGACCCGCCCCCCGACCGGCGGGAACCACGGCCGGACCCCCCGACACCCCCGGCACCGACACCCCCGGGCCCCACAGCGCCGAACCGACGCGCGCCCCAGGGCGGGTGCGGCGGGTGGTGCGGCCGCTCGCGGGGCTGCTGCCCGCGCGGCGCCCGCCCTCCCCGCCGCACGTCCGCGACGCCGACATCGCCCTGGCCGTCGGCGCGCTGCTGGTCACCGTCGTGATGAGCGCCGTCGCCACCGGCCCCGAGGACCGGCCCCTGTGGCCCGGCGGCCTCGTCCTGATCGTCCTCACCACCGTCCCCCTCGCGCTGCGCCGCCGCCACCCCCTCCTGCTGCTGGTCGCCGCGACCCTCGGGCCCCCGCTGTACTACCCGCTCGGCTACCCCGACGGGCCGCTGGCGTTCGTGTTCCTGGTCGCGCTGTTCAACGCCGCCGTCGAATGCCGCCTCGCGGTGTCGCTGGGCGCCGTCATCGTCGTCAACGCCGGGTTCCTCGCCGCGTCCCTGGGCCGCGGGCACGACGGCGGCGACGACCCCCAGGCCATCGTCGACGCCCGCGGCGTGACCTCCCTCACCCTCGGCCTGCTGATCACCATCGGGCTCGGGCAGTACGTCCGCAGCCGCCGCGACCGCGCCGAGGCCGCCGAACGCCGCGCCGCCGAGGCCGAACGGAGCCGCGAGGAGGAGGCCCGCCGCCGCGCCACCCAGGAACGGCTGCGGATCGCCCGCGAACTCCACGACGTCCTCGCCCACCAGATCTCCCTCATCAACGTCCAGGCCGGCGCGGCCCTGCACCGCCGCGACGACACCGACCGCGCCTACGCCGCCCTCGAGGCGATCAAAGCCGCGAGCAAGGAGACGCTGCGGGAACTCCGCGGCGTCCTCGGCGTCCTCCGCCAGGTCGACGACGACGCCCCCGACACCCCGGGCGGGCCCGGGCGCGGGGGCAGCCCCGTCGAGCCCGCACCGACCCTCGCCCGCATCGACGACCTGCTCCGCCAGACCGCCGCGGCCGGGCTGACCGTCCACCGCGCCGGCGACCTCGCCCCCACCAGCGACGACACCGCCGCCGACACCGGCGGCGGCCCGGGCGGCGTCGGCGCGCGGCTGGCCGACCTCCCCCCGCCCGTCGGGCTCGCCGCCTACCGCATCGTGCAGGAGGCGCTCACCAACACCGTCCGCCACGCCGGAGCCGCCACCGCCACCGTCCGCGTCTTCCGCACCGCCGACACGGTGATCGTGCAGATCGACGACGACGGCACCGCCACCACCCCCCGCACCAGCGACGGCACCGGCGACGCGATCGGCGACGAGGGCGCGCGCGGGAACGGGCTGCGCGGCATGCGCGAACGCGCCGCCGCCGTCGGCGGCGAACTGACCGCCGGACCCCGCCCCGGCGGCGGGTTCCGGGTATGGGCACGGCTGCCGCTCGGCGGCCCGCACGAGACAACCGAGGAGAACACGTGATCCGGGTGCTGCTGGCCGACGACCAGACCCTGGTACGGGCCGGGTTCCGGTCGATCCTGGAGGGCGAGGACGACATCGAGATCGTCGCCGAGGCCGGGGACGGCGACCAGGCCGTCCGCCTCGCCGGCGACCTCCGCCCCGACGTCGTCCTCATGGACATCCGCATGCCCGTCCTGGACGGCCTAGAGGCCACCCGCCGCATCATGGCCGACCCGCGGCTGGAGACCGTCCGCGTCGTCATCCTCACCACCTTCGACCTCGACGACTACGTCTACGGCGCGATCAAGGCCGGCGCCAGCGGATTCCTCGTCAAGGACACCGAACCCCCCGAACTCATCCACGGCGTCCGGGTCGTCGCGCGCGGCGACGCGCTGCTGGCCCCCACCGTCACCCGCCGCCTCATCGCCGAGTTCGCCTCCCGCATCACCGAACCGCCGCCCGCCGCCGAACTGTCGGCGCTCACCGACCGCGAACGCGAGGTCCTCGGGCTCGTCGCCACCGGCCTGTCCAACGAGGAGATCGCCGGACGGCTCGTCCTGTCCCCCGCCACCGCCAAGACCCACGTCAGCCGTATCCTGGCCAAACTGGGGGCCAGGGACCGCGCCCAACTCGTCGTCCTGGCCTACGAGACCGGCATGATCCGCCCCGGCTGGCTCGGCTGACACCGCCCGCCGCCGCGGACCGGGGCCCAGCCGGTGCAACCGGACAGGTCACGGCGGTGTTCGAACAGATGTGACGGTCATGGACGAAACCACCCACCAGGCACGCGCGGACGCGCCGCACCCCGGCACCGGCGGCGGCGCGACGGCCGCCGAGGCCACGGCCGCGCAGGTCACCGCGGCGCTCGCCCGCGACCTCGACGCCGGGTTCGCCGCCCTGTACGAGGCGTACCGGGGGGCGGTGTTCTCCACCGCCCTGCGGCTCACCGGCCGCTGGGCCGAGGCCGAGGACCTGGCCGCCGAGGCGTTCCTGCGCGCCTACCGCGCCCTGTGCGGCTACGGCACCGAACGGATCACCGAACTGCGGCCCCGCGCCTGGCTGCTGACGATCCTGACGAACCTGTGGCGCAACGGGCTGCGCACCGCCGCCCGCCGCCCCCCGCCCGGCCCGCTGGAGGACGCCCCCGACCCGCCCGACCCCGCCGAACCCGTCGAGGCCGCCGCCGCCCGCCACGAGACCCGCCGCGAACTCGCCGCGCTGCTGGAGGGCCTGCCCGCCGCGCAACGCGCCGCCGTCGTCCTGCGGCACGTCACCGACCTGCCCGTCGCCGAGATCGCCACCGTCCTCGACCTCCCCGAGGGCACCGTCAAATCCCACATCTCCCGCGGCCTGGCCCGCCTGCGCGCCCTCCACGCCGCCCGCACCGGCCCCGCCGCCCACGAGCCCGCACCCCACGATCCCGCAGCCCACCACCACCCGCGCCACCACACGCAAGGGGGCACCCCATGAACCACCACCCCACCACCGGCGCCGATCCGCTGGCCGCCGACCTCGCCGGACTGGCCGCCGACGCGCCCGCCGGGCTGCTGGACCGCATCGCCGCCCGCCGCGTCCACGTCCCCGGCCCCCTGGAGGACCTCCAGGTCGCCTTCACCGACCACGGCGTCGCGTTCCTGCGCGCCGGCATGGACGAACCCGCCTTCGCCGCCGCGTTCCGCGCCCGGTTCGCCCGCCCGCTGCTGCCCGCCGACCGGCCCCCCGCCGGGCTCGTCCCCGCCCTGCGCACCGGACGCCTCGCCGGGCTCCCGCTGGACCTGCGCGGCCTCACCGACTTCGAGGCCGCCGTGCTGCGCGCCACCGCCACCATCCCCCGCGGCCAGACCCGCCCCTACGCCTGGGTCGCGCGGCAGGCCGGGAGCCCCCGCGCCGTCCGCGCCGCCGGGTCCGCGCTCGGCCGCAACCCCGTCCCGCTGCTGATCCCCTGCCACCGCGTCACCCGCTCCGACGGCGCCGTCGGCGACTACGTGTTCGGCGCCGAGGCCAAGGCGCGGCTGCTGCGCGCCGAGAACGTCGACCTCGACGAGGTCGCCGCCCTCGCCGCCCGCGGCATCCGCCTCATCGGCAGCGACACCACCGGCATCGTCTGCTACCCCACCTGCGCCGACGCCCGCCGCATCACCCCCGCCCACCGGCACGGGTTCCCCGGCCTCACGGCCGCGCTCGCCGCCGGATACCGGCCCTGCCTGCACTGCCGCCCCGGCGAACCCCAACCCGCCTGACCCCCGCCCCCCGCGACCGCCGGGGGGCGGGAACGGCGCCCGCACCGGTCCTCACCCACCCGCCCAACGCGGCGCGCACCCCGGCGCGCACCCGGCGCATACAACGCCGCCAGGCGGGAATGGGCCCGACCCGTCCACCTGACCACCGGACGACCAGATCACCGGGCCGAAACGGGGGAGTTCACCATGCGGGTCGTCGTCACCGGCGCCACCGGCAACATCGGGACCAACACGCTCCGCGCGCTCGCCGCGGACCCGCGCGTCACCTCCATCACCGGCATCGCGCGCCGCCGCCCCCACGGCGAGGCCCCCAAGACCACCTGGGAGGCCGCCGACATCACCGACACCGACCTGGTCCCCCTGCTCCGCGGCGCCGACGTCCTGATCCACCTGGCGTGGCTGTTCCAGCCCACCCACCGGCCCGCCGTCACCTGGGACGCCAACGCCGTCGGCAGCGCCCGCGTGTTCGACGCCGCCGCGGCCGCCGACGTCCCCGCCCTGGTCTACTCCTCCTCCATCGGCGCCTACTCCCCCGGCCCCAAGGACCGCGCCGTCGACGAGTCCTGGCCCACCCACGGCTGGCCCGGCGCCGCCTACAGCCGCGAGAAGGCCTACGTCGAACGGCTCCTGGACGCCCACCAGGCCCGCCACCCCGAACGCCGCGTCGTGCGGATCCGCCCCGGGTTCATCTTCGAACGCCAGACCGCCACCCAGCAGCGCCGCCTGTTCGCCGGGCCGCTGCTGCCCGGCCGCCTCGTCCGGCCCGGCCTCATCCCCGTCGTGCCCGACCTGCCCGGCCTGCGCCTCCAGGCCCTGCACTCCGCCGACGCGGGCGCGGCGTTCGCGCTCGCCGCGCTCGGCGACGCCCACGGCGCCTTCAACATCGCCGCCGACCCCGTCCTGGACGCCACCGAACTCGCCGGGCTGCTGGACGCCCGCCCCGTCCGGCTCCCCGCCCGCGGCGTCCGCGCGGTGCTCGCCGCCGCCTGGGGCCTGCGGCTGGTCCCCGCCTCCCCCGGCCTGCTCGACCTCGCGCTGCGCGTCCCGCTCATGGACACCACCCGCGCCCGCGAGGAACTCGGCTGGACGCCCCGGCACACCGCCCGCGACGCCATCACCGAGTTCCTGGACGGCCTGCGCGCCGGCGCCGGACGCGACACCCCGCCGCTGTCCCCCGACACCAGCGGACCCGCCCGCTCCCACGAGGTCTCCACCACCCTCCGCCAACGACCCTGACACCCCCCGGCCCCTGACGACATCAGACGACATCAGACGACCCCCGGCGACCAGGACAGCCATGACGACGCCCGCGACTCCACGAACCCGGCAACCCGCACCCGCGCAGCACGAGGAGGCCGCCCGATGCCCATGATCACACCCGCCCACCTGCACGCCCTGCTCGCCTCCACCGACCGCGGCGCCGCCCTGGTCCTGCTCTCCGGACGGCCCGCCGTCGTCCCCTCCGCCACCGCCGCCGACGCGGACGACGTCATGGTGATCACCACCCGGGACGCCGTCATCGCCGAACTCGACACCGGCGCCAACGACGAGCAGCTCGAACGCCTCGCCCAGCGCCTCGACACCGCCCTGGACAGCCTCGACATCCTCGGCGGCTGACCACCCGCAACACCCGCAGCACCCGCCGCCCGCAGCGCCCGCGCGGACGCGGCCAGCGGCGTGGTCAGGCCCGGCCGCCCGGGCCCTCCGCCGCGTCCTCCACCCGCCCCCGCCCGCCACCGGCGCCGGGAACAGCCACCGCCGCCTCCAGGCCGCCCCGCTCCTCCCCCACCCCGGACGCCCCGGACGGCAGCACACCCGACTCGGTGGCGCGCGCCAGCTCCTCCAGCAGCGCCCGCCTCCCCCGCGCCGCCGCCCGCCGCTGCCGCCGCGCCCCCGTCCCCACCCGCCGCACCGCCTCCACCAGCACCCGCACCCCCGCCAGGTCCCCGGACCGCGCCAGCGACGGCGCCGCCCGCTCCACCAGGTCCCCCACCAGCCGCCACGCCGGAACCGACCGCCCGGTGCGCGGGTCCAGCGCCGGGCCGTCCATCCCGTGCCGCGCCGCGCCCCACAGCGCCGCCGCGCACACCTGCTCGTCCAGCCGCGGCGCCTCCCGCCCCGCCGCGAGGTCGGCCAGCGCCGCGCCCACCAGCCCCCGCGTCAGCGCCGCCTGCAACACCGCCTCGTCCGCGGTCGCCGCCGCGTCGGCCGCCCGCACCTCCACCGTCGGCCACCGCGGCGACGGCCGCGCCAGCCAGAACGTCATCGCCGGGTCCACCAGCACCCCCGACTCCACCAGCACCTCCACCCGCCGGTCGTAGTCGGCCGCCGACGCCGACCACGGCGGCGTCCCCGCACCCGGGAACCGCACCAGCTCCACCATCCGGTGGCTGGCGTAACCGGAGTCGCGGCCGTGCTCGAACGGGGAGTTCACCGACAACGCCAGCAGCGCCGCCAGCCACGGACGCAGATGGTTCACCACCGCCACCGCCGTCTCCCGGTCCGCGACCCCCACGTGCACATGGCAGCCGCACGCCTGGTAGTCGGCGACCACCGTGCCGTAGGCGGTGGCGATCCGCGCGAACCGCTCCCCCGGCGACGGCGGCGGCGGAGTCCCGCCCAGCACCGGCCCGCCCGAGGACACCAGCCGCATCCCGCCCGCCCGCGCCGCCTCCGCCAGCCGCGCCCGCCCGAACCGCAACTGCGCCGCCACCCCCGGCACGTCCAGGCACACCCCCGTCGCCGCCTCGACCTGCGAGGCCAGCAACTCCGTCTGGAACGAGCCGCCCGCCCGCGCCCAGCGGTGCCCGCGCGCCCGCGCCAGCACCCCCTCCGCCCCCGGGACGCACTCGCCCGTCACCTCGTCGACCAGCAGGAACTCCTCCTCCACCCCCAGGCTCACCCCCGGAGCGCAGGCCTCCACCACCGCATCACCCATACCGGTTCCCCCCAGTTCGACCACTCCCCGTCACCCCGGGACATGCCCGAACAAAACCGCCCCTCCCACCCCCTACCAAGATCTTTCCGGTGGGGGGTGGGAGGGGCGGCGCCTCCCGGCCCCGCCGGGGCCGCCGCTAGGAGGCGGGGCAGAACACCCGCTCCATCGCCCTGCCCGCCGCCTCACCCGCCTTGCTCACGTCCTTGCCGCTCACGGTCACCGACACCGCGAACTGGCGGCGGCCGTCCTCGGAGTAGAAGGTCATCGCCAGGTAGCCGGCGGTGGTCCCGCCCATCACCATGAACGTCCCGCACAGGTCCCCGCCCGCCGCCCGCGCCGCACGCACGGCAGGCGCGGCGGCCACGGCGCCCGGGGCGGGCGCGGCGCCGGGCAGGCGGTCGGTCAGAATCCGCTGGAGCTCCGGCGGCAGCAGCCTGCCCTGGACGAACGCGCGCTTGTAGGCGCTCATGTCGTGCGCGGTGGACACCACCCCGCCGGCCGCCCCCGCGATGCTGGCGTTGAACCGGTCCACGTCCCGCAGCCGGCCCTCGGCGTCGGGGTAGTAGCCGTGCCCGTGCGGCCCCCGGATGCCCTCCGGCGGACGCATCGGCAGGTACGTTCCGGTCATCCCCAGCGGGCCGAACAGGTGCTCGTGCATCACGGTCGCCAGGTCGCGCCCCGTCACCCGCTCGATGATCATCCCGAGGAGGGTGTAGTTGGTGTTGGAGTAGGAGTACCGCTCGCCCGGCTCCCCGGTCCGCGGCCGCCCCCGGCTCCACCCCACGATGTCGAGCGGGGAGTAGGTCGTCGTGAAGTCGAACACGTCGAAGGACGGCTCCTCCCCCTCGCTCCCGTCCGGGTTCGGCTTGGCCGCGTACCAGTCGGGGATGCCGGAGGTGTGCCGGATCATCTGCCGCACCGTGACCTCGCCGGCCCGCGCCACCAGGTCCTTCTCCACCACCACCGGCAGCAGGTCGGCGAGCTTGTCGTCCACCCCCAGCCGGCCGTCCCGCACCAGCTGGAGCACGACCGTGGCCACCATCTCCTTGGTCTGCGACCCGACGCGGAACCGGGCGCCGGGCGGGATCCGCCCGCCCTTCCCGCCCAGCAGCCGCGAGCCCCCGCTGCCCTGCCCGGCCAGCCTCCCGTCGACGTAGGCGGCGCCGACGACGCCCACCACCCCGGGGGTCCGCGCCGCCTCCTCCATCGCCTCCTGCACGTTCCCGATCCCGGTCCCCGCCCCGGTCCCGGTGCGCGCCTTGGTCCGGGCCGGGGTCGCGGCGGACGCGAGCCCGGCGGGCACCAGCATCACCAGGGCGACACCGGCGGCCAGACCCGCCCTCCTCAGCGGACGAACGTTCCCGTATGCCACAACGCGCTCCCTCTCGACATCACCATCCGCAGCCGAGGCGTCCTACCCCCGGCGCGGGCCGCCCTGGCCCGCGCCCCCACCCAAGACGGACACCTGTTGCGGCGGCGTATGGGGCTTTCGATACACCCGCGAAAACCCCGACCCTCCGGGCATTTCCGGCATCGAGGGACGCGGCGGGCGAGGCGGATGGCGTGCCGGGACGGCGCCCCCCGGCCGGCCCGCCGTGTGGAGTCCGGTGACCAGATCGTTCCGGATCGCGCCGTGATGGTGCCTGCCCCCGCACCCGCCCGACCGGCAGGATGACCGGCATGAACCGAGCGCTTCTCGTCATCGACGTCCAGGAGTCCTTCCGCCAGCGCGAGTTGTGGCAGGCCGTGTCCGCCCCCGACATCGCCGCGCGCACCGCCCGCCTCACCGACGCCGCCCGCGCCGCCGGCGACCTGGTCGTGTGGATCCTGCACGCCGAGCCCGGCACCGGCGGCCCCTTCGACCCCGCCTCCGGCCACGTCCGCCCCATCGAGGGCCTGGAGCCGCGCGAGGGCGAACCCGTCCTCACCAAGACCTCCCGCAACGCCTTCACCACCACCGAACTCCAGCGGCTCCTCACCGCCCACGGCATCCGCGAGGTCGTCATCTGCGGCATCCAGACCGAGCAGTGCTGCGAGACCACCGCCCGCCTGGCCGCCGACCTCGGCTACACCGTCACCTTCGTCACCGACGCCACCGCCACCTTCCCCATCCCCCACCGCGACGCCCCCGCCGGACGGCCCCTGCCCGAGGTGCTCGCCGACCCCGCCACCCTGCCCACCGACCAGATCATCGCCCGCACCGAGTACGCCCTCGCCGGCCGGTTCGCCACGATCGCCACCCTCGCCTCCCTCACCGGGTAGGCTGACCGGATCGTGACCCAGATCGCCTTCCTGCTCGTCCCCGGACTGCACCTGCTCGACCTCGCCGGACCCGCGCAGGTGTTCTCCACCGCCGCCCAGCTCGGCCACCCCTACCGGTTCGCCTACGTCGCCGAGCGGGAAGGCGTCACCACCGCCCAGGGCCTCACCGTCCAGACCACCACCGCCTGGCCCCGCCTCACCGCCGACGACATCGTTCTGGTCCCCGGCTGGCGGCAGGACCCCGCCGCCCCCCTCGCCCCGCCCATCGGCGCGGACACCGCCGCGCGCCTGGCCGCCCACCACGCCGCCGGCGGCCTGGTCGCCAGCGTCTGCGCCGGCGCGTTCGCCCTCGGCCACGCCGGGCTCCTGGACGGCCGCCGCTGTACCACCCACCACGGCCTCCAGGACGTCCTGGCCCGCCGCCACCCCCGCGCCACCGTCGTCCGCGACGTCCTCTACGTCACCGACGGCCGCGTCGTCACCTCCGCCGGCATCGCCAGCGGCATCGACCTCGCCCTGCACCTGGCCGCCACCCGGCACGGCCCCGGCACCGCCGCCCGCATCGCCCGCGCCATGGTCGTCTACGCCCGCCGCAACGGCGACGAGCCCCAGGCCAGCGCCATGCTCCGGCACCGCGCCCACCTCAACGACGCCGTCCACCACGCCCAGGACCTCATCGACACCGGCTACACCCGCCCGCTGCCCCTCGCCGACCTCGCCGCCGCCTCCGGCGTCAGCGAACGCACCCTCACCCGCCGCTTCACCGCCGCCACCGGCCGCACCCCCCTGCGCTACCAGCAGGAACTACGCCTGGAACACGCCGAACACCTCATCGCCCAGGGCGCCACCACCGAAGCCGCCGCCCACGCCGTCGGATTCGCCGACGCCCGCATGCTCCGCCGCCTCCGCGCCGCCCACCCCACCGCCCCGCCCGCAACTTCCGCCGCGACCCCGGCCGCGACCCCGGCCGCGACCCCGGTCGGCGCCGGCCCGCGCGCGAACGCCTGACCGGCGGCGCGTCAACCGGTGACCGGCACCTCCACGAACCCCGCCGCGCCCCGCCGGACCCGCGCCCGCCCCGCCGTCGCTTCCGCCGCCCACGCCTCGAACACCCCCAGCTCCTCCACCGGCACCACCACGTCCGCCTCCACCCCCGCCCCGTAGCGGACGTCCCCCGGACGCAGCCCCCGCCCATGCAGATCACCCAGGAAACGCCCCGCCAACGCGTGCTCCACCCCCACCGTCACCGTCACCACCGGCCGCAGCTCCACCACCCCCACCGCGTCGACCGCGTCCGCGACCGCCTGCCCGTAGGCGCGCGCCAACCCGCCCGCGCCCAGCTTCACCCCGCCGAAGTACCGCGTCACCACCGCCGCCGTGCCGGTCAGCCCCCGCCGCACCAGCACCTCCAGCATCGGGATCCCCGCCGTCCCCGCCGGCTCGCCGTCGTCGCTGCTCTTGGCGATCTCCCCGCGTTCCCCCACCACGTACGCGGTGCAGTTGTGCGTCGCGTCCCGGTGCGCCCGCCGGTGCGCCGACAGGAACTCCACCGCCTCCGCCTCACCGCCCACCCGCGCCAGCGTGCAGACGAACCGGGACCTGCGGACCTCCAGCTCACGCGAGCCCGCACTCTTGATCATGCGCATGGTCGCACCGAGTCTAGGCCCCGCCCGCCTCCCCGCCCGCGCCCCGCCGCGCGGTGCCGCGCCCGCGCGCGGTCAGTCCGGGAACGGCCACGGGTTCGCGCGGCACCCGTACAGCGACTTGCTCTGCTGCACCATCACCGGCGCCCGCCGCCCCCGCCCCGGGCACCCCGCGTGCCCGTGCCCCAGCGCGTGCCCCACCTCATGGCCGATCACATACTCCCGGTAGGACGCCAGATCCGCGCCGTAGGACACCGCGCCCTCCCCGTACCGGCGCGCGTTGATCACCGAGCGGTCCCCGCTGAGGCATGACAGCTCCCCGCCCGTCACCAGCGGCGCGCACATCCGGTCGGTCAGCGCCGGACTCGACAGCGCCACCCGGAACCGCACCGGACCGCCCGCCACCCGCTCGAACCGCAGCACCCCGCCATGCCCCCACCCCCGCGGATCGTTCAGCACCCGGTGCACCTCCGCCGCGAACTCCGCGCCGTCCACCGGCAGGCCCTCCTCCACCTCCACCCCGTACCGGACGAGCATCCCCCGCGCCCCCGACGGCGGCGCCGCCGTCCCCGGCACCCGCGCGTACCGGCCGGACGCCGACTCCGGCACCCACACCCGCACCGGCTGCCGCCGCCCGTTCACCACCGGACCCACCGCGAGACCCGCCGAGGGGTCCGCCGCGTCCGGGCCCGCAGCCAACGCCGACACCGCACCGCCCGGCCCCCGCTCCGAAGGATCGGCAGGCCGGACACCGGCCGCACCGCCGTCGGGCAGCGTCACCGCCGCGTCCCCGCCCAGCGTCACCACCACGGCGCCCGACACCAGCCACCCCGCCCGCCCCGCCGCAGACCCGCGCGCACGCCACCACCCCCGCCACCGGCCACGGCGCGGTTCGGACGGTTCGGATGGATCGCTCGGCCTCCGCACGGCCCCCCGCAACGGCGTCGGGCACCGGAGAACCACCCGAAAAAGGGACACCGGCGCGAATCGATGGATCACGCCGGAACCTAGCCCACCGCGCGCCGCCCAAACCACCCGGGACGGGCACCTCCCGCCACGGACCGGAAAAGCCGACCGAGCAGGGACAGGACGGCCGTCAGTCCCCAGCCGCCGTCAGTCCCCGACCAGGCCGATCACGTCCGCGATCGACGGCACCACCCGCGACGGACGGAACGGGAACCGCTCGATCTCGTCCTTGCGGGTCACCCCCGTCAGCACCAGGATCGTCTCCAGCCCCGCCTCCACGCCCGCCACGATGTCGGTGTCCATCCGGTCGCCGACCATCGCCGTGCGCTCGCTGTGCCCGCCCACCACGTTCAACGCCGTCCGCATCATCAGCGGGTTCGGCTTGCCCACGAAGTAGGGGTCCACCCCCGTCGCCCGCGTGATCATCGCGGCGACCGCGCCGCACGCCGGCAGCGACCCCTCCGGCGACGGGCCGACCGGGTCGGGGTTGGTCGCCACGAACCGCGCGCCGCCCTCGATCAACCGGATCGCCCGCGTGATCTGCGAGAAGCTGTAGGTGCGGGTCTCGCCCAGCACCACATAGTCGGGATCGATGTCGGTGAGCACGAAGTCGGCCTCGTGCAGCGCCGTCGTCAACCCCGCCTCACCGATCACATACGCCGACCCCTGCGGCCGCTGGTCGGCCAGAAACCGCGCCGTGGCCAGCGCCGACGTCCAGATCGACCCGGCCGGCACCTCCAACCCCAGCGCCGCCAGCCGCGCCGACAGGTCCCGCCGGGTGTAGATCGAGTTGTTGGTCAGCACCAGGAACGGCTTGCCCGAGGCCGCCAGCCGCCGCACGAACTCGTCGGCGCCCGGGACGGGCCGCCCCTCGTGCACCAGCACCCCGTCCATGTCCGTCAGCCAGTAGTCGATCGGCCCGCGCTCGGTCATGCGGCCATTGTCGCAGGTGACGATCACCACCGGATACCGTGATCGGGTGAACGACGACAGCGGCCCCCGCGCCGGGACCGGAATCCGCGACATCGACAGCCCCGACCTGCCGCCCGGCCCCGGCTACAGCCACGCCGTGTCCGCCGACCTGCCCGCCCGGCTGGTCGTGCTGAGCGGCCAGATCCCCGTGGACGCCGCCGGCGACCTCGTCGGCCCCGGCGACCTGGAGGCCCAGACCCGGCAGGTGTTCGCCAACCTGCACGCCGCGCTCACCGCCGCGGGCGCCGGATGGGAGCACGTCGTGCGGCTCGGCTACTTCCTGCGCGACGCCCGCCAGGTCGGCGTCGTCCGCGCCGTCCGCACCGAACTGCTCCCGCCGGGGCTGTCGCCCGCCGCCTCGCTCGTCGAAGTGCCCCGCCTCGTCCGCGACGAGTTCCTCGTCGAGATCGAGGCCATGGCCGTCGTCCCCCGCTGAAGCCCCGGACACCGCCCCTGGCACAGCCCGGCCCGGCCCGATAACGCCGGGGCGCCGGGTTTCCGAAGGAACCCGGCGCCCCGGCGCTCATCCCGTCCCGGCGGTCCTCAGACGTTCACGCCGAAGTCGGAGGCGATCCCCGCCAGACCAGCCGCGTACCCCTGGCCCACCGCGCGGAACTTCCACTCCGCGCCGTTGCGGTACAGCTCGCCGAACACCATCGCGGTCTCGGTCGAGGCGTCCTCCGACAGGTCATAGCGCGCGATCTCGTTGCCGTCGGCCTGGTTCACCACCCGGATGAACGCGTTGCGGACCTGCCCGAAGCTCTGCTGGCGGCCGTCGGCGTCGTAGATGGAGACCGGGAACACGATCTTGGCCACCTCGGCCGGGACGCTGCTCAACCCCACCTTGATCTGCTCGTCGTCGCCCTCGCCCTCACCGGTCAGGTTGTCGCCGGTGTGCTCGACCGAACCGTCGGGGCTCTTGAGGTTGTTGAAGAACACGAAGTGCTGGTCCGACAGGACCTTGTTCTCCGCCGAGCACAGCAGGGCGCTCGCGTCGAGGTCGAAGTCGGTCCCGGTCGTGGTGCGCACGTCCCAGCCCAGACCCACCACGACGGCGGTCAGTCCGGGAGCCTCCTTCGTCAACGAAACGTTGCCGCCCTTGCTCAGACTGACTCCCACTGTGCCTACCTCCGTATCGCGCGTCGCGGATGCCCTTCACCCGCGCGCTCTGTAACGAGAACGGTAGTCACCTCGCGCGGGTTCCCCCGCATCCTTTCCGAACTCGCGGCGTGGCGTCGACGTTTCCCCCTGTCAGCCGCCCGCGACCGCCCGCGCCGATGCTCCGCGTCAACGGTGCGCGCCGGTGAAGGACGCGGGCGGCGCGCACACCTCGGCGGGCAGCTCCAGCGCCGCCGCCAGCGCCGCCGCGTCCGGCGCCAGCGCGTCGCACACCCGCCGCCGCGCCGCCGCCACCCCCTCCAGCACCCCCGGCCGGACGACCCCCTCGTTCAGCAGGTCGCCGGCGCGGCCGTCCAGCCAGTCCAGCGCGTACAGGGCCAGCGTCCGCGCCAGCACCGGCGGGCCCGCCGCCGCGGCGCCCGCGACGATCTCCAGCACCGTCCGGTCCGCGCACGCCCGCGCCGTCCGCGCGGCCAACGCCAGGTTGTCGTTCCAGGCGGTGAAGTCGTCGCGTCCGGCGCGGCGCGCGTCCTGCACCCGGCGCGCGAGGCGGTCGCGCAGCCGCCGCTCGGCCTGGCGCGCCAGGTACGGCCACACCCGCGGGGACTCCAGGTCCCCGCCGTCGGGCGGGCCCTCCTCGGCGGCGGGCGGGACGTAGCGGTCCAGGTCCGCCATCGCCCGCGCCGTGTCGTAGAGGATCAGCTCGTTGTCGCCGCCCGCGTTCAGGTAGGCGTGCGTGAGGCCCCGGTAGGCGTTGAGGCGCTCCACCGCCGCGAACCCCGGCGCGCCGCTGCGCACCCGGCACCGCGACACCGTCTCCTGCGCCTGGACGGTCGCCGCGACCTTCAGCAGCGCCAGGTCCCGGTCCACCGCCGACCACGGCGCCCACGCCGTACCCGGCCCACCCGGCCCGCCCTGCGGGGGCGCCGGACGCGCCTTGACGTGCCCGGCGACGGCGGTCAGCGCGTACGCCGACGCCAGCGCGCCCAGCACCGCCTCCCGCTGGTTGCGGTAGTCGGTCAACGGACGGCGCGGCCCGAGCCGCCCCAGCGTCCCCCGCCCCGCCGAGTGCGCCAGCAGCGTCCCCGCCGACGCGCGCGCCACCGCCGCCGACGCCGAGATTACCGCCCGCCACACCGGCGGCGCGACGCCCATCGACCGCGTCAGCCGCGCCGCCGCCGACCCCGCCGGATCGTGGAACGCGCCGTCGGGGCCGATGCGGGCGCCGTCCCGCAGCCACGCCTCGTAGGGGACGGGCAGGTCGTCCAGCAGCACCGCCGCGTAGTCGACCCGCAACCCGCTGGTCTCGGGCGCCGCGACCACCCGGACCCCGGCGGGGACCTCGCCGCCCGGACCCCGCACCGGCACCACGAACACGAACACCCCGCGCTCGGTCCCCCCGTGCACCAGCGTCGCGTACACCGCCGCGACCTTGGGGACGCCGGGATGCCCCGCGCTGGTGGGGAACTTCGCCGCCGCCGCGTCCGGGGTGCTCAGCACGAACCCGCCCGTCGCCGGGTCGTGCCGGGCGATCGTGCGCGGCGACAGGTGGCTGTTGCTGCGCCCCACCTCGGTCATCAGCAGCGTCCCGAACGCCTCCATCGACTCCAGCGCCGCGCGCGCCGCCCCCAGACCGCCCAGGCCGACCGGGCCGCCCGGTCCGCCCGGTTCGTCCGGCCCCTCCCGGCCCGCGCCGAACCGCAGGATCGGGCCCAGCGCCAGCGTGTAGTGCAGCAGCATGACGTGGAACAGCGCCGGGTCGGCGATCGCGGCGCGCTCCAGCAGCCCGCACAGCGCCGGCGGGTCGGCGAGCAGGTCGGCCGCCGGCGGCGCGGCCCGCCCGGCGCGGCGCAGCCGCGCGTAGGTGAGCGCGAGCCGGTCGTCGGCGGTCAGCCCGGGCGGGTACCCGAAGCAGTCCGGCGGGACGGCCTCGGCCAGCCACGCCCGCGCCCCCGCGTCCAGCGACGCCGTGCCGCGCACGAACTCCAGCAGCTCCGGATCGGGGTCGGCGTCGAGCCCGCCGCCGAAGCCGTCGGCCGGGTCGCTCGCGATGCCGGCGGCGATGTCAGCGGCCATCGTGGAGGTCCCCCTCGCGCCCGGACGGCGGGGAGATTCCCGCCGCCGCCTTGCCCTCGGCCGGGGCCCCGGCCGCCGCGCCGCCCGGGGGCGGGCCCGCCGGTTCCCCGGTGGAGCGCCGGTCGCGCAGCGGCGCCAGGGTCCGCGCCTCCGGCACCGACAGCCGCGCGCACCGGCACAGCGCACCGCCCGGCCCCGCCTCGGTGAACAGCGTCGCGCCCGCCGCGTGGACGGCGCGCAGGGTCTCCGGCAGCCGCACCGGCCGGACGATGCAGTCCGCCAGCGCCCGGTGCAGGTCGTCGGCGTCGGTGTAGGCGCGGCCCCGCACCGGGGAGTGCACCCGCACCCGCAGCGGCCGCTGCGGGAACGCGCGGATTGACGCGTACCACTCCGCCTCGGCGCCCGCCAGCGCCGGGTGGTGCGACAGGTAGGGCACCGCGAGCGGGGCAGCCCGCACGCCCCGCCGCGCCGCCGCCGACAGCACCGCCTCCAGCGGGCCGCGGGGGCCGCTGACCACCGTCGCCTCCGGCGCGTTCAGGCACGCCACCACCACCTCCGGCGCGTCCGCCGCCGCGATGAGCACGCGGGCGGCGTCCTCGCCGGCCTCCAGCATCACCATGCCGCCGCCCGCGCCGTGCCGCGCCAGCACCTCCACCAGCGCGACGGCCATCCGCGCGCCGTCGGCGACCGCGAACGCCCCCGCGCACACCAGCGCGGCGATCTCCCCGAAGCTCTGCCCGACGGCGTAGACGGGCTGGACCCCGCTCGCCCGCAGCGCCCGGTCGACCGCGACCGAGGCGGCGTACCCGCACAGCTGCGCGACGCCCGGCGCGCGGGCCGCCGCCCGGTAGCCGCCCGGGTCCTCCAGCAGGATCGCGCGCAGCGACGGCCACCCCGTACGGGGCAGCCCCTCCTGCACCGCGTCCACGACGTCCTCGACCGCGCACGCGGCGGCGGGCGACCATCGCGCGGGTGAGACCAGGTCGGGTACGCCCGCCGAGCCGGTCCCGGCGAAGAGGAAGGCGCAGACGTCGTCGGGCTTGAGCTCCTCGGCCGGACGGAAGGACAGCGACACGCGGGGTCTCCTTACCTGAAAGGAAGACTTGCTTTTCTTTTCGGATAAAGGCCGCTGGGCAATTTTGATATGGAACAAAAACCCTGAAATGGGATTATTCACAGGTGGGATCAGTCTGGCAACCGTCGGCCCCGCGCCGGTGGAGGGGAGCGACGCATGACCTGGCGGCAGACCGACCCGCGGCCGCGAACCCGCACCGCCGCTCCGAAGACGGCCGTACCGGGGATCGCCGTGCCGGAGACCGAAAAGCCCTCCCCGGGATGGACGATCCGGGGCACCGGCTCCTACCTGCCGTCCCGCCGCGTGCCCAGCGACGGCATCGCCCGCGCGCTGGGCCTGCCCGCCGACTGGATCGAGAGCCGCACCGGCATCCGCTCCCGGCACGTCGCCGACCCCGCGCAGGCCGCCTCCGACCTGGCCGCGCCCGCCGCCCGCCGCGCGCTGGAGCGGGCCGGGCTCGCCCCCGGCGACCTCGGCCTCATCGTCCTCGGCACCTCCACCCCCGACGAGCTCGGCCCCTCCACCGCCTGCCGCGTCCAGGCGCTGCTGGGCGCCCGGAACGCCGCCGCGTTCGACGTCTCCGCCGCCTGCACCGGGTTCCTGTACGGGCTCCAGGCCGCCGTGGGATGGCTGGCCACCCAGCGCGGCGCCGCCCCGTACGCCCTGGTCGTCGGCGCCGAGGTCTACTCGCGGTTCCTGGACCCCGCCGACCGCGCCACCTGCGCGCTGTTCGGCGACGGCGCCGCCGCCGCCGTGATCGGCCCCGCGCCCGCCCCGTACGGGATCGGGCCGATCACCCTCGGGTCGGACGGCACCCGCGCCGGCGACGTCCTCATCCCCGCCGGCGGCAGCCGCGCCCCCGCCGCGCCCGAGACCCTCGCCGCGCTCGGCCACACCATCCGCATGGACGCGCGCGCCGTCCGCGACTTCATCTCCGGCGTCTTCCCCCGCCTGGTCGCCGAGGCGTGCGAGGACGCCGGGATCAAACCCGCCGACCTCGCGCTGGTCGTCCCCCACCAGCCCAACCCGCGGCTGGTCGCCTCGCTGGCCGCCCAGGCGGGGCTGGAGCCCGGCCAGCTCGCCATCGCCGGACGCGACGCCGGCAACATCGGCGCCGCGAGCCTCCCCCACGCCCTGGACGCCGCCGTCCGCGCCCGCGGCCTCAAGGGCGGCGACCTCGTCCTGCTCACCGGGTTCGGCGCGGGCGTGACCTGGGGCCGCGCCCTCATCACCTGGCCCCCCGCCTGACCCCGGACGCCCACCGGCGGCCCGGAGCCACCCGCCCGGGCCGCCCGGGCGGGGATCAGCGGCGCGGCGAAACCAGCGACCGCAGCAGGTCGCGGGACCCGGCGCGGCGGTCCCACGCGATCACGGCGAACAGCACCGCGAACGCGGCCGGCAGCGCCGCCCACGGCGCGTCCAGCACCAGCAGCTGCGTCGCCACCGCCCCCGCCATCAGCCCGACCAGCCCCGCCGCCGCGAGGCCCGCGAGCCGGGGCACCACCAGCCCGACCGCGCCCGCCGCCTCGACCGCGCCCGTCACGTACCGGAACCACTGGCCCCACCCGATCTCCTCGAACGTCCGGACGGCATCGGCCTGCCCGGCGAACTTCGGCAGCGCCGACCCGGCGAACAGGAACACCGCGAGCAGGATCTGCGCCCCCCACAGCACCTTCCGGAGCGTGCGGCGCGCGCCTTGCGGGGCGTCCTGCGAGAGGGCGGGGGCGGTGGAGGGGATGGCGGCCATGATCGTGGTCCCTTCGTGCGGTGCGCGATGCGTCTCATCGGCTCTCACCGACGCGTCGCACGGGCCCGGCCCCGTTCGACATCCCCGCCGAACTTTTTCCGCGGACGTCTTCGCCGCGCGTCACCAGGGCGACAACACCAGCGCCTGGACGGCCAGCGCCGTCGCCGCCTGCGCCGCCAGCCACCACCGCGACGGCGGCCCGGGCAGCGACGCGGCGGGCAGCAGCCACGCCGCGAACGGCAGCCAGATCCGCTCCACCTCCCCCTTGGTGACGCCCGACAGGTCCAGTGCGAGCATCCCCGCCAGCGCCGCGCACACCGGCAGCGCCACCCCCAGCCCCGGCAGCCTGGCCCGCGTCCGCGCCGTCCGGTACACCGCCGCGACCGCGTCCGGCACCGCGCGGGCGACCGCCGGGCCCACCAGCAGCCCCAGCACCGCCAGGTCCGCGAACAGGAAGTAGCCGTAGGAGCGCTGCGCCGACCCCCGGCTGACCAGGTAGGTGTCCAGCGTCGCGCGGACCCCCTCGGGCCACCAGAAACCCCCCGCCGTCAACGCGGCCGGCACCACCACCAGCCCCGCGCACAGCCCCGCCAGCGCCACCGGGCGGGGACGCGCCAGCGCCAGCACCGCCAGCGGCACCGCGAACAGCGGCAGCAGCCCGTAGCTCAGATACGGCAGGCACCCCAGCAGCACCCCCGCGCCCACCGCCGCCGCCACCCGCGCCGCCGGACGCGCCGGACGGCGCCGCGCCGACAGCGCCGCCAGCGCCGTCCCCCACGCGCCCACGCCCAGGAACAGCGCGTCCATCGACGTCGCGACCCACACCCCCAGCGGAGCGAGCACCAGGAACGGGACCGCCGCGCGCGCCGCCCGCTCGCCCGCCAGCTCCCGCACCGTCACCGCGATCGCCGCCGCCGCCGACGACCCCGCCGCGACCACCAGCGCCGCCGCCCAGCCCGTCCCGGCGAGGCCCGCCCGCTCCAGCAGCCACAGCACCAGCACCGGCAGCGGCGGATGCCCCCGCACGTGCGTGGTGTAGCCGCCGAGCCGCTCGGTGAAGGTCCGCAGCCACTCCGCCGGGTCGGGACGCACCTGCGCCAGTCCCGCCGGATACTCCGTCGGCGCCTCCAGCGGCCCCGCCAGCGCGCCCGGCCCGTCGCTCACCGCCAGCGCCGCCGCCCACAGCGCCGCCCCCGCCCACGCGACCCACGGCAGCGCCCGCCACCCCAGCCGCGACGCCAGCGCGGGCAGCACGGCCACCCCGGCCGCCGCCACCGCCAGCGCGGGCAGCATCCGCCACGTCAGCGGATGCCCCCGCAGCCGCGCGTGCAGCGGCGGCAGCGCGTCCTCGGTGGCCAGCCCCGCGCGCCGCAGCCACCAGCCGACGGCGAACGCCGCCGCGATCCCCGCCGCCCACACCGCCACCGCCCCCACCCGCACGGCGCGCCGCCCCGGACGCCCCAGGCGGCGCCGCGCCGCCGAGGAGCCGCGCCCGGTCAGCGGGTCAACGTGGCGAACCACCGGCCCGCCTCCTCCCAGACCTCCGCCACCCGCAGCGCGCACGCCGCCGCCGGCCCCGCGACCGCGTCCACCGGGACGCGCGCCCACGCGAACCACTCGCCGACCGCCCGGCCCGACCGCAGCCGCAACGGCTCCACGCGCGCGCCGCCGCCCGGCGGGTCCACCTCCACCAGCACCCGCCCGCCGGGCGCCAGCAGCATCGCGATGCGGCGCAGCAGCGCCTCGGCGTCACCCCCGATCCCCACGTTCCCATCGGCCAGCAGCACGCTCTCCCAGCGCCCGGCGCCCGGCACCCGCCCGAACACGTCCCGCACCAGCGCCGGACCGCCCGCCGCCACCGTCAGCGCCACCGCCGCGGGCGCGACGTCGATGCCCAGCACCGGGACGCCCCGGCGGGCCAGCGCCACCGTCAGCCGCCCCGGCCCCGACCCCACGTCCAGCGTCGCACCCGCGCACCGCCGCAGCAGCCCGGCGTCGCCCGGACGCGGCGCCAGCCACTCCCACACCGGCAGCGGACGGCGCCGACCGTCGGCGTGCTCGATCTCCACCCGCGCCCCGCCCCGCAGCGCCTCCTCGTACAGCTCCCCGATCATGCCGGGACGGTCCTGGCCCCGAGCGCCCGCACCGCCGCCGCGAACTCCCCGTCCGGCGCGTCCGCCGCGACCGCCGCGGCGTCGGCGGGGGTGTCCACGTCCCTCAGCACCGGCAGCTCCGCCACCCGCAGGCCCGCCGCGCGCAACCGGCCCAGCACCGCCGCGCCGGTGTCGGCGCGCGACATCGGCACCCCGCGCAGCAGCGCGGCGTCCGGTCGGCGCAACCCCAACAGCCAGAACCCGCCGTCGGCCGCCCCCCCGAACACCGCCTCGCACCCCGACACCGCCCCGCAACCCGGCTCCGCCTCGTGTCCCGGCTCCGCCTCGTGTCCCGGCTCCGCCTCGTGTCCCGGCTCCGCCCCGTGTCCCGGCTCCGCCCCGTGTCTTGGCTGCGCCTTGTGTCTTGGCTCCGCCCGGTGTCCCGACACCGCCTCGTAATCTGACACCGCCGTATGGCCCGACCCCGCCCCGGCCGGTGTTAGCGCGGCGCATGCCCGCTCCAGCAGTGCGGGGGTCACCTGCGGGGTGTCCATCCCCACCAGCACCAGCGGACGGCCCGCGTACACGTCGGCGAACGCGTGCGCGAGCCGCTCGTCCAGCCCGCCGCCGCGCTGCGCGCACACCGCGAAGCCCTCCGGCAGCCACGGCCCCGGCGCCCCGTCCAGCACCAGCGTCCGCCGTCCCGCCCGCGCCGCGGCGACCGCCGCGAGGGTGTCCCGCAGCGCCGCCTCCGCCAGCGCCGCCGCCTCGGCGGCCGTGTAGGCGGGGGTGAGGCGCGTCTTGACCCGGCCCGCCACGGGCTCCTTGGCGATCACCAGCAGGTCGGCGGTTCCCATGGTCGGCGCGCTCACGAGGCCGCCTCGGCCAGCACCCGCCGCATGTCGCGGACGGCGCGCACCGTCCCGCCGACCGTCCCGGTCACCTTCGACGCCCCCGTCCGCGGCCGGTAGGGCACGTCCAGCTCGGCGATCCGCCAGCCCGCGCGGGCCGCGCGCAGCACCATCTCCAGCGGGTATCCGAACCGGCGGTCGGCCAGCCCCAGCGCCAGCAGGTCCGCGCGGCGCGCCGCCCGCATCGGCCCGAGGTCGCGCAGCCGCGTCCCGGCCCGCCGGTTCAGCGACCGCGCCAGCACGGCGTTGCCGAGCCGCGCGTGCGGCGGCCACGCGCCGCGCCCCACCGGACGCCGCCGCCCCAGCACCAGCCCCGGCGCGCCCGCCGCCTCCACCTCCGTGAGCGCGGCCACCAGCCGGGGCAGATCCGCCGGGTCCAGCGACGCGTCGGCGTCCATCACGCACACCACCTCCGCGGTCGCCGCCGCCAGCCCCGCGTGGCAGGCCGCGCCGAACCCGCGCACCGGGGCGGGGATCACCCGCGCGCCAAGGTCCGCGGCCACGCGCGCGGAGTCGTCGGTGGAGGCGTTGTCGACCACCAGCGCCCGGAAGCCGTCCGGCATCCGCGCCAGCACCCAGGGCAACGCCTCGGCCTCGTCGAGGCAGGGAAGCACCACATCGATCACGAGCCCGACGCTACTTTCGGTGACACCGGAACGACCCTTACGAACTCGTGACGGGCTGCCGCGCGAACTCCGCGACCCCGTCCGCGAACGCCACCGCCGCGCGGAACCCCAGCTCCTCGCGCGCCCGGTCGGAGCGCGCCACGATGTGCCGCACGTCCCCCAGCCGGTAACCGCCGGTCACCCGCGGCGCCGGGCCGCCCAGCGCGCCCGCCAGCGCCGCCGCCATCTCCCCGACCGTGCGGGGCTCGCCGCTGGCGACGTTGTAGGCGCGCGCCCCGCCCGGCGGCGCGTCCGCGAGCCGCTCCAGCGCCAGCACGTTCGCGCGGGCGACGTCGCGGACGTGCACGAAGTCGCGGCGCTGCGCCCCGTCCTCGAACACCAGCGGCGCCTCCCCCGCCAGCAGCCGCGACCGGAACAGCGCCGCCACCCCCGCGTAGGGGGTGTCGCGCGGCATCCGCGGCCCGTACACGTTGTGGTACCGCAGCGCCGCCACCGACCCGCCCGCCATCCGCGCCCACGACGCCGCCAGATGCTCCTGCGCGAGCTTGGTGTCGGCGTAGACGTTGCGGGGATCGGGCGCCGCCTCCTCACCGACCGCCCCCGGCTCCAGGGGGCTCCCGCACACCGGGCACGGCGGCTCGAACCGGCCCGCCCGCAACGCCTCCTCCGTCCTCGGCCCGGGCCGGACCCGCCCGTGCCGCCCGCAGGAGTAGGCGCCCTCCCCGTACACCACCATCGAGGACGCCAGCACCAGCGCGCCCACCCCCGCGCGGGCCATCTCCGCCAGCAGCACCGCCGTCCCCTGCACGTTCACCGACGCGTAGGCGGGCAGGTCGGAGGCGTCCACGCCGAGCCCCACCATCGCCGCCTGGTGGCACACCGCGTCCACGCCCGCCAGCCGCCGCGCGACCACCGCGGCGTCGCGGACGTCGCCCGGCCCGTCCCCGAGCCCGTCGGGCCGCGTGTCCAGGCCCCGGACCCGATGTCCCGAGGCGGTCAGCGCCTCGGCGATGTGCGAACCGATGAAACCGGCCGACCCGGTGAGCAGTACGTCCATGCCGACGAAACTAGGACGCGGCGCCCCCGCGCGGCGGCCCGCAACGGCCCGCCGCCGCTCCTTGTTCGAACCTTGTAAGAACTCCGCCCCCGCGATGGCACGCGAGCGGCACGCCCCCCAGGCACCCTTCGGGCCGGCCTCGGGCGCGCCTCAGGCGCCGGGCAGATGCCGGTGCAGAGCGGTCAGGCGGCCCGCCGCCGCCAGCACCGCCTCGGTCAGGCCGGGCATCCGGTCCGGGCCGAACCGCACCGCCGGGCCCTGCAACGCCACCGCCGCGAACACCCGCCCCGACCCGTCGCGCACCGGCGCCGCGACCGCGCGGACCCCGATGATGCGCTCCTCCTCGTTGAGCGCGTAGCCGCGCTCGCGCACGCGGGCCAGATCGGCCTCCAGCGCCGCGCGGGTGGTGAGGGTCGCCGGGGTGTAGCGGCGGTACGGCTCCGCCATCGCGACCGCCGCGTCGGCGCCGTCGCCGTCGATGTCGGCGAAGGCCAGCAGCGCCTTGCCCATCGCGCACCCGTGGATCGGGTTGCGCGCCCCGGGCGGCTGGTCGTAGCGCAGCGGATGCGCCGAGGGCAGATGCAGCAGGACGGCGACCTCGTCGCCCACCCGCACCCCGAGGCTGACCGCCTCCCCCGTCCCGTCCCGCAGCGCGGTCAGCTCCGGCTGGAGCAGCGTGGTCCCCATCCGCTCCAGCGCCAGCCGCCCGAGGATCGCGGTGGTCGGGCCGAGGAAGTACCGCTCGGTCAGCGCGTCCCGGCCCAGCATCCCCGTGTCGTGCAGGGCCCGGACGATCCGGTGCGCGGTGCTGACCGACAGCCCCAGCCGGTGCGCGACCTCCGTCGGCGTCTGCCGCGCCGCTCCCTCGAAGGACCGCAGCACCGCGACGGCACGGTCCACCGACTGCGTTCCCGGCGTGGGCCGCCCCGCCGCCCCGCGCCCGTCGCTCTCCTCGGTCACGGCTCCCATCCTCGCACCGGAACGCGCCACCCCCACCGCAGGGGCCGCGCCCCGGGCGCCCCGGCGCTCACTCTCCGGACGCGCGCAGCAGGCGGCGGCCCAGGTCGGCGAGGCGCGCGGCCAGCTCGGGCGGCTCGCGCACCTCGAACTCCAGGTCCAGGAACGCGATGCGCAGCGCCGTCCACTCCAGGGAGTCGGGCTCGGTGCGCAGCAGGCAGGTCCGCTCGTCGACGGGCTCGACCTCCGCGCCCGTCACCCGGAACCGGTCCGCCAGCTCCTCGGCCGAGGCGTGCACGACCAGCACCGCGCGCCGGACGGGACGGTCCCCCGCCCGCGACCGCGTCACGAACGCGGCGGCGTCGGGCGCGGGCAGCTCCCGCGGCGCGCACCGCACCCCCGTCCCGCGCGGATCGCGCATCCGGTCGACGCGGAACGTCCGCCAGCCGCTCCGCCCGGTGTCCCACGCGACCAGGTACCAGCGGCGCCCCGCCGACACCAGCCCGTACGGCTCCACCAGCCGGCCGGACTCGGTGTCGTCGCGGTCCCGGTACCCGAACCGCAGCCGCTCCCGGTCCCGGCACGCGGCGGCCAGCACCGTCAGCGCCGCGGGCTCCACCACCGGCCCGGCGGGCGGGCCGGTCAGCGGCGTCGTCGCCGCGTGCAGCGCGTTCACCCGGCGCCGCAGCCGCTCGGGCAGCACCTGCTCCAGCTTCGCCAGCGCCCGGACGGAGGACTCCTCGATCCCCGCCACCGCGCCGCCCGCCGCGCCCCGCAGCCCCACCGCGATCGCCAGCGCCTCCTCGTCGTCCAGCAGCAGCGGCGGCATCGCGGTCCCCGCCTCCAGCCGGTACCCGCCCGCCGCGCCGAGCGTGGCCAGCACCGGGTAGCCGAGCGCGCGCAGCCGCTCCACGTCCCGGCGGACGGTACGGGCGCTCACCCCGAGCCGCTCCCGCAGCTCCGGGCCCGTCCACTCCCGCCGCGCCTGGAGCAGCGACAGCAGGTGCAGCAGCCGGCCCGACGTGGTGCCCGACGCGGTCTCAACGGCGGTCCCAGTGGTGGTCTCAACGGTGGTCTCGGTCACGCTCCCCAGTATGCCGCGCAATGCGGCCAGAACCTGACCTCATTGCCTCCTAGCCTGGCCCGCATGAGCGCAGGCAGCATCGTGATCACCGGAGCCAGGCAGCACAACCTCAAGGACGTCTCGCTGCGCATCCCCAAGGAGCGGATCGTCGTGTTCACCGGCGTGTCCGGGTCCGGCAAGTCCTCGATGGTGTTCGGCACCGTCGCCGTGGAGGCGCAGCGGCAGCTCAACGAGACCTACACCTGGTTCGTCCGCGACCGGCTGCCCAAGCACGAGCGGCCCGACGCCGACGCCATCGAGCACCTCGCCCCGGCCGTCATCGTCGACCAGCGGCCCATCGGCGGCAACGCCCGCTCCACCGTCGGCACCATCACCGAGATCCACGCCGTCCTGCGGGTGCTGTTCTCCCGGCACGGCACCCCCTCCGCCGGAGAGGCCGCCGCCTACTCCTTCAACGACCCGCAGGGCATGTGCCCCGAGTGCGAGGGCCTCGGCGAGGTCGTCCGCCTCGACCTGGACGCCTTCCTCGACACCTCCAAGAGCCTGAACGAGGGCGCGGTGAACTTCCCGCCGTTCGGCGTGGGGACGTTCGTGTGGCAGCTGTACGCCGAGTCCGGGCTGTTCGACCCCGACAAGCCGCTGCGCGAGTTCACCCCCGAGGAATGGGACACGCTCCTGCACGGCAAGGGGTTCCGCGTCCGCCGCCTCAACCGCACCGGGTCCCTCGGCCACAACGCCTACGAGGGCATGGCCGAACGCTTCGAGCGCCTCTACATCCGGCGGGACGTCAACTCCCTGAACGGCCGCACCCGCGACGCCGCCCGCCGGGTCACCCGCACGCTGCCCTGCCCCGCGTGCGGCGGCGCGCGGCTCAACCCCGCCGCGCTCGCGTCCGAGATCGGCGGGCGCACCATCGCCGACCTCGGCCGCATGGAGGTCGCCGACCTGGTGGACGCGCTCACCGAGATCACCGACCCGGTCGCCGCGCGGATCGCCGACGCGGCCGTCACACGGCTGCGGCGGCTGGACGACATCGGCCTCGGCTACCTCACCCTCGACCGGCAGACCCGCACGCTGTCGGGCGGCGAGGCGCAGCGGCTCAAGGTCGTCCGGCACCTGGGCTCCAGCCTCACCGGCCTGACCTACATCTTCGACGAGCCCAGCGCCGGCATGCACCCGCGCGACGTCGACCGCCTCAACGGGCTGCTGGTCCGGCTGCGCGACAAGGGCAACACGGTGCTGGTCGTCGAGCACGACCCGGGCGTCATCCGCGTCGCCGACCACGTCGTCGACATGGGGCCCGGCGCGGGCGCGCACGGCGGCGAGGTCGTCTTCACCGGCACCGTCGCCGCCCTGCGCGCCGCCGACACCGCCACCGGGCGGCACCTGCGCGCCGCCGCGCCCGTCAAGGACGCGTTCCGGGACCCCGCCGGATGGCTGGAGGTCGAGGGCGCCCGCGCCCACAACCTGCGGGACGTCACCGCCCGGTTCCCCACCGGCGTGCTCACCGCCGTGACCGGCGTCGCGGGCTCGGGCAAGAGCACCCTGGTCATGCAGGAGTTCGCCGCCCGCCACGACGGCGCCGTCGTCGTCGACCAGTCCGCGATCGCCGCGTCCCGCCGCTCCAGCCCCCTCACCTTCCTCGGCGCCATGGACACCGTCCGCCGCCTGTTCGCCAAGGCCACCGGCGCGGACCCGGGCCTGTTCAGCCACAACTCCACGGGCGCCTGCCCCGCCTGCGACGGCAACGGCGTCATCGTCACCGACCTGGCGTTCATGGACCCCGTCACCACCACCTGCGAGACCTGCCACGGCACCCGCTACCGGCCCGAGGTCCTCGCCCACACGCTGCGCGGCGCGACGATCGTCGACGTCCTCGCGATGACCGCCGGCCAGGCCCTCGACTTCTTCGCCGGGGACGGCGCGGCGCGGGGGATCACCGCGCGGCTGCGGGCCCTCGCCGACGTCGGGCTGCCCTACCTCGCGCTCGGACGGCCCCTCACCACCCTGTCCGGCGGCGAGCGGCAGCGCCTCAAACTCGCCGCCCACCTGCACCGCACCGGCGCCGTCTACATCCTGGACGAGCCCACCACCGGCCTGCACCCCGCCGACACCGGCACGCTGCTGGCCCTGCTGGACCGGCTCGTGGACGCCGGCAACACCGTCATCGTCGTCGAACACGACCTGGACGTCGTCAAACACGCCGACTGGGTCCTGGACCTCGGCCCCGGCGGCGGCCGGCACGGCGGCCGGATCGTGTTCGCCGGCACCCCCGCCGCGCTGCTGGAGCACCCGTCCTCGGTCACCGCCGCGTTCCTGCGCCGCGACCTCGCCGAACGCGCTCCCCGGCCGGCGCGGCCCGGGCGGCCCGCGCCGTAGGCTCACCGGCATGGATCATGAAAACGGCTACCTGGCCGGGCTGTTCTCGCTGGAGGGCCGGGTCGCGGTCGTGACCGGCGGCAGCTCGGGCATCGGACGCGCGATCGCCGAGGGCCTCGCCCGGTCCGGCGCGGCCGTCGTGCTCGTCGCGCGCCGCGAGGGCGAACTGGCCGCCACCGCCGCCGCCCTGGAGGCCCACGGCTGCCGCGCCGCCTGGGTCAGCGCCGACCTGGCCTCCCGCGCCGCCGTCCACCGCGCCGCCGACGAGGCCGCCGCCGCGTTCGGCGAGCCCGACATCCTCGTCAACGCCGCCGCGATCAACCTGCGGCCTCCGATGGACGAGCTCACCCCCGCCGACTGGGACACCACCATGGCCGTCAACCTCGACGCCCCGTTCCTGCTCGGCCAGCGCTTCGCCGCCGGCATGGCCGAACGCGGCTACGGGCGGCTCATCCACATCGCCTCCCAGCAGGCGTTCCGCGCGTCCTTCACCAGCGGCGCCTACGGCGTCTCCAAGGCCGGCCTCGTCGCGCTCGCCCGCTCCCAGGCCGAGGCGTGGTCGGGACGCGGCGTCACCGCCAACACCCTCGTCCCCGGGTTCGTGATGACGCCGCTGAACCGCCGCCTCTCCGACGACCCCGCCCGCGTCGAGGAACTCGCCGCGCGCACCCTGACCGGCCGCAACGGCCTCGCTGAGGACTTCGCCGGCGCGGCGGTGTTCCTCGCCGGCCCCTCCTCCGGCTACGTCACCGGGCAGGCGATCTTCGTGGACGGCGGCTTCTCCGCCCACTAGCCCCCGCCTCCGCGATCACTGCGCGCCGTGCTCGTCCACCAGCCGGTCGATCACGGCGGCGAGGTCGAAGTCCAGCGCGGTCAGGCCGCCCGCGCTGTGCGTGGTGAGCGCGAACCGCAGCGTCCGCCACCGGATGTCGATGTCGGGATGGTGGTCCGCGTCCTCGGCGGCGCGGGCCACCGCGCCGACCAGGTCGATCCCGGCCGGGAACGAGGGCGCCCGCACCTCCCTGACGATCTCCTCGCCGTCCCGCGTCCAGGCGGGCAGCGCGCGCAACCGGTCGGCGACGGCGGCGCCGTCGAGCGTGTCGGCCATCGGTCACTCCCGTGTCGTCGGCGACTCCCCTCGAGTACATCACGCCGCCCCCGACGACAGGTCGTACAGGGCCACGCCGCCGACGGTGACCGCCGTGAACCGCGCCGCGACCCACGCCGAGATCCGCCGCCCCTCGGCGCTGCCGCTGCTCGCCCGGGCGCCCATGACGCCGAGCCGCGTGTCCACGACGAAATAGTGGATCCGCCTCTCGCGGACGAGCCGCTGGAACCCCGCCAGCGTCGGCGCCGGATCGGTCCCGTTGAAGCCGCCGACCGCCATCACCGGCCTGCGCGCGGCGAGCTGGTAGCCGGCGGCGGGATAGGACCCGACCGTCGCCGCGACCCAGGTGTAGGACGCGGCGTCCGCGGTGAGCGCGGCGGTCACCGCCGCACTCGGCTTCCCCGCGCCGGGCGGCAGGCTCGGCCTCCCGCCCCCCGGGCCGCCTTTCGGGCCGCCGCGCGGGTCGGGCGGCGGCCCGGCGCGCCCGTCCCGCGGCGGCGGGACGGCCTGACCGCCGGGCCCGCCGGGTCCGCCGGGCCCGCCGGGCCCGCGCGGTCCGGCGCCGTGCCCCGGGCCGGACCCGCCCGAGGTCCGAGGCCCGGCGGTCACGACCACGCCGGTGTGCGGGGTGCGGACGGTGTCGGCCGCGTACGCGGCCGGGCCCGCCAGGCACGCCGCGACGCCCAGGACCACCACGCCCGTCAGGACGCGCTCCCGCAGCAGCCGCACCCCCACCGCCCCCGCCGCCGCACCGGCCGCCGCGACCAGCCCGCAGACCAGCACGGCCGGGCCGAGCCACGGATTCCACCCCTGCGCGCGTCCGAGCAGCACCGACGACCACACCGACGTCACCGCGACCACCGCCGCCAGCGTCGCCGCGCCGCCCACCGCCCGGCGCCGCTCCCACACCACCGCCGCGCCCATGCCCACCAGCGCCGCGATCGCCGGGGCCAGCGCCACCGTGTAGTACTCGTGGAAGATCCCCCGCATGGCGCTGAAGACCGCGGCGGTCACCAGCAGCCACCCGCCCCACAGCGCGAACGCGGCCCGCGCCGGGTCGGTCCGCGGGGCCCGGCGCGTCGCCCACAGGCCCGCCGCCAGCAGGACCAGCGCCGCCGGCAGCAGCCAGGACACCTGCCCGCCGATCACCGGCCCGAACATCCGGTCCCACCCGGCGTCCTGGTCGAGGTTGCCGAGCCCGCCCGTCTCGGTGCCGTTCAGCCGCCCCAGCCCGTTGTAGCCGAGCGTGAGCTCCAGCACCGAGTTGTGCTGCGTCCCGCCCACATAGGGCCGCGACGAGGCGGGCACCAGCGCGACCGCCGCCACCCACCACCCCGCCGACACCAGCAGCGCGGCGCCGGCCAGCAGCACCTGCCACACCCGCCGCCGCACCGGCGCCGGTGCGGTCACCGCGTAGACCAGCGCGAACACCGGCACCACCAGGAACGCCTGCATCATCTTGGCCAGGAACCCCGTCCCCACGCACCACGCCGCGAACACCAGCCACCGCGTGTCCGCGCCCTCCTGCGCGCGGAGCATCCCGTACGCGCCGAGCGTCAGCAGCAGCACCAGCAGCGCGTCCGGATTGTTGAAGCGGAACATCAGCGCCGCCACCGGCGTGAGCGCCAGCGCCGTCCCGGCCAGCAGCGCCGCCCACTCGGGGAACCGGCGCCGGACGGCCGCGTACACCGTCCCGACCGTCGCCACCCCCATCAGCGCCTGCGGGACCAGGACGCTCCACGAACTCAACCCGAAGATCCGCGCGGACAGCGCCATCGGCCACAGCGCCCCCGGCGCCTTGTCGACCGTGATCGCCCCAGCCGCGTCCGACGAGCCGAAGAAGAACGCCTCCCAGCTCGTCGCGCCCGCCTGCACCGCCGCCGAGTAGAACGGGTTCGCCCACCCGGACGCGCCCAGCCCCCACAGGTAGAGCACGCCCGTCCCCGCCAGCAGCACCACCAGCGACGGCGGCACCCGCCGCAGCACCGTCATGACGCCCCCAGCCGGTAGAGCCGCCCGCCTGGCATCCCGGACGCCGCCGCGCCGCCGTACTCGCGCGGGCCGACCGGCGTCCCGTTCCGCTCGACCCACGCGGTGACCTCGGCGGAGCCCAGATCGGGCAGCACGCCACCGCCGCCGACGAGCACGTACCGCAGCCTCCCCTCCTCCACGTGGCGCCGCAGCTTCGCGACGGTGATCGCGGGGTCGCGTCCGGTGAAGCCGCCCATCGCCATGACCGGACGCCCCGTCCGCAGGATGAGCGCGGACGCCTCCAGCCCGCTCGGCACCGCGACCAGCCACGTCGCCGAGCCCTGGTTCCGCATCAGATAACCGGTCATCTCCGGAGAGACACCCCCACCGGGCCCACCAGGCCCGCCAGCCCCACCAGGGAGCATCCCTCCCGGAGGACGCGGGAAACCCTCGGGAGCCCGCCCCGGCGGCACGCCGCCCGGCGCGCCGCGCCTGGTCGGGAGGGCCGCAGGCAGGCCGCCGCGGCCCTTCCGCGCCGGCCCGGCCATCGGGTCGCTGCCGTTCGTCCTGCCCGACGCGGTCGACACCGCGAACGCGCCCGGCCCCGACAGGCCCGCCGCCAGCGCGAGCACCAGTCCCGCGACGATCGCCGGGAGGCCCGCGCGGCGGCTCGCACGCCCCGCCGCCAGGCCCGCGACCGCGAGGACCGTCGCCGCCGCCACCGTCCACCGCAGCCACGGATGCCACGACGGCGTCCGGTCCAGCAGCACGAACGCCCACGCCCCGGTGGCCGCGACCCCCGCCGGGAGCACCCACGCCCACGCCGCCGACCTCCGGTACGCCCGGACGAGCAGGACGCCGCCACCGCCGACCAGGGCCGCGATCGCCGGGGCCATCGCCGTCGAGTAGTACGGATGGAACAACCCCTTCGCGAAGGAGAACACGACGCAGTGGACGGCCAGCCAGCCGCCCCACAGCAGCAGCGCGGCCCGCTCGGGGTCCGTGCGGGGCCGCCCGCGCAGCAGCACCAGCCCCGCCGCGCACGCCAGCACCGCCAGCGGGACCAGCCACGAGATCTGCCCGCCGGTCAGGTCCCCGAACAGCCGTCCCGCGCCGGGCTCGCCGCCGAACGCCGCGCCCGCCCCGGCCCGGCCGCCGGCCCGCTCGCCGTCGACGCCGAAGACCCGGCCCAGGCCGTTGTAGCCGACGATCAGGTCCCACATGGTGCCGTCGCCGCTGCCGCCCACGAACGGGCGGCGGTCCGCCGGGAGCGCGTCCACGACCAGCGTCCACCACAGGCTCGCCACCGCCAGCACCGCGCCCGCCGCCCCCAGGTGGACGGCCCGGCGCAGCGCCCCCGCCCGCCCCGCCACCAGGTACGCCAGCGCGAACGCGGGCACGACCAGGAAAGCCTGGAGCATCTTCGTGTTGAACCCGCAGCCGACCAGGAACGCCGCCAGCAGCAGGAACCGGACGCGGCCGCCCTCGACCGCGCGCTGGCACGCCCACGCCGCCGACACCAGCAGCAGCACCAGCAGCGTGTCGGGGTTGTTGTCGCGGTTGATGGCGACGGTGATCGGCGTCAGCGTCAGCGCCGCCGCCGCCAGCACCGCCGCCGCCGGGCCGAACGCCCGCCGCACCGCCGCGTACAGGACGGCAACCGCCGCGACGCCCTCGATGACCTGCGGGAGCAGCAGGCTCCACGTCCCGAAGCCCATGACCCGCGCGAACAGGCCCATCACCCACAGCGCCATCGGCGGCTTGTCGACGGTGATGAACGACCCGGCGTCCAGCGAGCCGAAGAAGAACGCCTTCCAGCTCTGCGTGCCACTCCGGACGGCCGCCGAGTAGTAGGAGTTGGCGTACCCCGACTCCGACAGCCCCCACCCGTACAGGACGGCCGCCGCGACGAGCAGCGCCCACAACGCCGGACGCGCCCACCGCGGATCGTCCGGCGGCCCGAGCACCAGCCTTCGGACGTGGCGCGCGCCCTCCCGGCGGGCCGGCCCGGACGTGACGGCGGGACTCTGCGTGCCGGTACTCTGCGTGGCGGTCATGACGGTGTCCCCCCGGACTCCTCGACGGCGGTCGCGTGAACCTCGGACGGGCCATGCGAGTGTGCGCCGTCCGGGCGCACGCGGCGCGGGTGGAAGATCCACGCACGCATGAGCAGGTACCGCACCAGCGTCGCCACCCCGTTGGCGGCGACCAGCGCGGCGACCTCGACGGCGCGGGACGCGCCGGGCGCGGCCGCGTGCAGCGCCGCCAGCCCGCCCGTGCTCAGCACCAGCCCCAGCAGGAACGCCAGCCCGCCCTCCAGCTGCTGCCGGAACGCCCGCGCGGGGCCGGTGACCCCGAACGTGAAGCGGCGGTTGGCGGCGG
The DNA here is from genome assembly GCF_022751215.1 of Actinomadura terrae. Classification (GTDB taxonomy): domain Bacteria; phylum Actinomycetota; class Actinomycetes; order Streptosporangiales; family Streptosporangiaceae; genus Spirillospora; species Spirillospora terrae. The sequence goes on from NZ_JAICDG010000007.1 coordinate 254,219, forward strand.
TGTTGCCGACCGTGGTGACCACCAGCGACAGCGCGTTCGCCCACAGCGGCCCCAGCACCGTCCGGAGCAGCACGAACAGGACGAGCTGCGCGGCGGTGCTGATCACTCCGATCACGGCGAACGCGGGGAGCTGCCGCGCCATCCCGGCGGGCAGCTCGGCGCGGACGCCGTCCAGACAGGCACCGTCCGCACGAGTGCCGTCCGCACGGGCGCCGCCGGGCCGGGCGCGCCCGCGGACCGGGACGCGGAACGCGCCGGTCAGCATCCGCCGCGCGACCCGAGCCATGCCGCGAAGGTCGTCGCGGGCGGTGCGCAGGACGTCGACGCGGCTGTCGGGGTCGTCCACCCAGTCGACCGGCACCTCGTGGATGCGCAGCCCGTTGCGCTCGGCGAGCAGCAGCAGTTCGGTGTCGAAGAACCACTCCTCGTCCTCGACCGCCGGCAGCAGCGCCTGGACGACCTCCGCGCGGCCCGCCTTGAAGCCGCACTGCGCGTCGCTGAACCGCGCGGCGAGCGCCGTCCGCAGCAGCAGGTTGTAGCCGCGGGAGATCACCTCGCGGCGGGGCCCGCGCACGACCGCCGAGCCGCGGGTGAGGCGGCTGCCGATCGCCAGGTCGCTGTGCCCCGACAGCAGCGGCGCGACCAGCGGCAGGAACGCGTCCAGGTCGGTGGACAGGTCCACGTCCATGTAGGCGACGACGTCGGCGTCGCTGGTGCTCCACACGTGCCGCAGCGCGCGGCCGCGTCCCTTGCGCTCCAGCCGCGCCGCGTGGACGTGCGGGAGCCGCGCCGCCAGGTCCACGGCGACCCGCCACGTCGCGTCGGTGCTGGCGTTGTCGGCGATCGTGATCCGGAACGGGTAGGGGAACGTGGCGGCCAGATAGGCGTGCAGGCGCTCGACGCTGGCCGCCAGCACGCGCTCCTCGTTGTAGACGGGGATCACGATCTCGACCAGGCGGCCCCGCCTGCCGCCGTTCAGCGGAGGCGGGGGCGGCGGCCCGGCGGGCGTGCCCCGTTCGGTGACGACGTGATTCATGCGACCGAGGCTCACCGGCCGGTGTGGGAACCCCCTGAGCCGTTCATGAGGGCCCGATGAGAAATCCCGTCAGGCGGGCGGGGCGGCCCTGCCCGGCAGCCGGACGCGGGCGAGGGTCCCGCCGCCGGCGGCCGGTTCCAGCGTGATCCGCCCGCCGCACTCGCCCACCACCCGCGCGACGATCGACAGGCCCAGCCCCGATCCGGGCAGGCTCCGCGCCGACGGCGACCGCCAGAACCGCTCGAACACGTGCGGGAGGTCCTCGGCGGGGATGCCGGGCCCCCGGTCGCGGACGGTCAGCTCGCCGTCCCGCAGCCGCACCGTCACCGTCGCGCCCGGCGGGCTGAACTTGATGGCGTTGTCGAGCAGGTTGACCACGGCGCGCTCCAGCGAACCGGGATCACCGGACACGTGCCAGGGCGCGGTGCCGGCCTCCACGGTCAGGCCGGGGCCGCGCGGGCGGGCGCGCTCCACCGCGCGGTCGACGACCTCGTGCAGCGCGACCGCCGTGCGCACCGGCTCCCGCTCGTCGGGACGGGCCAGCTCCAGCAGGTCGCCGACCAGGCTGGACAGCTCCACCATCTGCGCCTTCACGCTCGCCAGCATCGCGCGGCGGGTGCCGGCGGGCAGCGTGCGGCCCGCGGCGTCCGAGCGCAGCAGCAGGTCGATGTTGGTGCGCAGGCTCGTCAGCGGCGTGCGCAGCTCGTGCCCGGCGTCGGCGATCAGCCGCGACTGCCGCTCGCGGGACGCGGCGAGCGCGCCGGTCATGCTGTTGAACGAGAGGCCGAGCCGCGCGATCTCGTCCGTGCCGGTCACGGGGATGCGGGTGCCGAGGTCCTCGGTGCGGGCGATGTACTCGGCCGCGCCGGTCAGCTCCTCCACCGGACGCAGCGCCGTGCGCGCCGTCAAAAGCCCCGCCCCCGCCGACACCAGCACCCCGAGCGCCGTCACCGCCACCAGCAGCACCGCGAGGTCGTTGAGCGGCTCCTCCACCTCGTCCAGCGACAGCGCGAACGACACCGCGAAGGTCTCCCCGTCGCCCATGCGCATCGACCGGGTCAGCACCCGCACGTGCGCCCGGCCCCCGGAGGCGGCCACGCCCGCCCCGTCGTGGACGACGCGGTCCCGCTCGCCCCGGGCGACCTCGGTGTCGGCGCGGGTGACCCCGAGGGACCCCGCGCCGGGCAGCGTGCACCCCTGCCCGCGCGCGTTCACCACCTGCGTCATCGCCAGCGTGCCGGGCAGCCGGGACTGGGCGCCCGCGTCCTGCGCCTCCGGGCGGCAGGACTTCAGCGCCTCGGCGAGGTCCTGCTGGAGCAGCTTCCGGAACCGCTGCCGGCGCGGCGGCACGTCGCGCTGGGGGGTCGGCGGCCCGGCCATCGCGCCGAGCCGGTGGTCCATCTCCTGGTAGAGCTGGTCGCGGGCCAGGTACCAGCTCGCGGTCGCGCACGCGGCGACGGCCAGCGCCACCGCGAGCGAGGTCAGCAGCGCCATCCGCGCCCGCAGCGTCACCCGGCCCGCCCACGGCGGCCGCCGGATCAAGGGGCCGCCGCCGAACGCAGCACGTACCCGACGCCCCGGACGGTGTGGACGAGCCGCGGCATCCCGCCCGCCTCGGTCTTGCGCCGCAGGTACATCACGTACACCTCCAGCGAGTTGGAGGAGGGCTCGAAGTCGAACCCCCACACCGCTTCCAGGATCTGCTCGCGGGTCAGGACCTGCCTCGGGTGCGACAGGAACAGCTCCAGCAGCATGTGCTCGGTGCGGGTCAGCTCCAGCGCCCGGCCCGCGCGGACGACCTCGCGGGTCAGGGTGTCCATGCGCAGGTCGTCGAAGGTCAGGACGCTGTCGCGGCGTGGCGCGGCGGGGGCCATCGTGCCGCGGCGCAGCAGCGCCCGGACGCGCGCCAGCAGCTCGTCCAGCTCGAAGGGCTTGGCGAGGTAGTCGTCGGCTCCCGCGTCCAGGCCGGTGACGCGGTCGCCGATCATGTCGCGGGCCGTCAGCATCAGCACCGGCGTCGTGGCGCCTTGCGCGCGCAGCCGCCGGCACGTGGTCAGCCCGTCCAGCCGGGGCATCAGCACGTCCAGGACGATCAGGTCGAGGTGCTCGCTCCCGGCCCGCTCCAGCGCCGCGGCGCCGTCGGCGGCCTCGGCGACCGCGTACCCCTCGAACGCCAGGCTGTGCGACAGCGACTCCCGCACCGCCGACTCGTCGTCCACCACCAGTATCCGCGGGGCGTCGATCTTCGAGCCGGGCTCCATGAACTCACGGTAAACGCCGCCGAAGGCCAGAACGGCCGCCCGGCGGCGTTACTCAAGCCTCCCTCAAGGGCCGCTGAGCCTGGCCTCAGCCGGCGCGCTCCGCCCGGCCCTCGTCCTCGGAATCCGGCGGGGGGAGCGCGGCGCGTCCGGGGGCGGGCGCGTTCATGAGCGTGACGGTGGCGCGGGCGGCGCGCGCGAACAGGTCGGCGACGGCGTCGGTCACGCCCGGGTCCGGGACGAGCGTCCCCGGCACGACCTTCGCGGTCGTCCCCGTGGCGGCGGCCTCCGGCGGGACCGGCGGGACCGGCGCGCCGGGCACCGGACGGGTCGCGGTGGTCCACGTGGTCTTCATGACGTCCACGACCACCTCCCGCGCGACGTCGAACATCAGGTCGCGCAGCGCGTCCTTCATCGCCAGCCGCAGCGCCTCGCGCATCAGCTCGGCCATCACCGCCTCGATGGTGGCGGCCGCGGTGCGGGTGGCCAGCCGCAGCGCCAGCCCCCCGGCGGTGCGGGCGACGGCGCTGCCCGCGGCGGCGGCGACCAGGTCGCCGGCCGACCGCGCGACCTCGCTCCCGGCGGCGCGCGCGGCGAGGTCGGCGACGGTCGAGGTCAGCGGCGTCAGCTCGGCGGCCTCGGCGGCGTCGCGGGCCCGGTCGCGCAGCGCCGCGCCCAGGTCCCGCGCGGCCTCCGCCGCCGCCTGCCGGACGACCCGGACGATCACATCGCGGCCCACGTCGAGCGCGACCTCGACCGCGACGTCGGCGACCGCGTCCACGGCGGTGTCGGCGACGATCCTGGTGGCGGCCTGCACGACCGGCGCGGACACGGTGCGTCCCGCCACGTCCCGCGCGGTGGCGGTGGCGGCGCGGGCGAACGGGCTGCGGACGGCCAGCCGGCGCGCCGCCGTCGCCATCGAGGCCGCCATCGGGTGCTGCACGGCCTGCTCGGCCAGCGTCATCGCGGTGGCGGTGACCTCGAACGCGGTGCCGGTGACCGGGTTGGACCCGGCGGCCGCGCGGGCCTCCAGCACGGCCCGCTCCGCCGCCGACGACGCGATCTTCACGGCGGCGTCCCGGGCGGCCCGCTCGACCGCCCGCATCGCGGGCGTGCCGGCCAGCTGCTCGACGAACCGCGTCGCGGCCAGCGCGGCGGCGTCGCGCGCGGCCCGCCGGACGGGCTCGCTCACGCTCCCCGCCACCCGCGCGGCGCCCGCCGCCGCCGGAGCGAGACCCTCGAATATCTCCTCCATGCGCTCGGCCGCCGCCCGGTCGATCCTGGCGGCCGCGCCCGGCCCGCCCGGCCCGCCCGGCCCGCCGGGCCCGCCGGGCTCGGCCGGGGCGTTTCCGCCCGTCCGTTCGGCCTTCTCGTCCACGACCACGCCCCTCACACGGTCCGCTCCCTCAAATCACCATAACCGCCCATCACGCGGATCAGTGCCCGCAGGCGCGGCAGGCGGACCGGGTCCGGCGCGCGTAGGCGAGCGCGGCGACCGCCATCCCGGCGCCCCAGAGCGCGTAGGCGGGGACGGCGACCCAGAAGAACGCCTCGGGCAGGTCCAGGCCGCCCTCCGGCGGGAAGGGGTTGCGGCCGTGCAGCCGCTCCCAGACCATCTGGAGCAGCATCAGCCCGAAGTACACGACGATGCCGCCGGAGATCGCGGTGCCCGGCCACAGCACCAGGCGGCGCGGGACGCCGCGTCCGGCCAGGCCCGGCACCCACCGCGGCCACACCCGCCCGAACCGGTGGACGAGCGACAGCGGCAGCAGCGTCCCGCCGAGCACGAACCCGGCCTCGAACAGCAGCGCCGACGGCCCGGAGCTCATCGGGGAGTCCCCGAACCCCACGGCGGCCTGCGCGGCGATCCGCACCAGGCATCCGGCGACGCCCAGGTATGCGGCCCAGTACGCCCACGCGGGCGTGCGCGCGAGCGGCCCCGGAGCCGTGGCGGCCCGCCCGCAGGATCCGCAGCCCGAACGGGTCCGCCGCGCGTAGGAGCGGGCGACCGCGCCGACCATCAGCCCGCCGCCCACGCACGCGGCCCGGCTCAGCGCGCCCAGCGGATAGAGGCGGATGCCGAGACCGGGCAGGACGCCGCCGATCACGTCCAGCAGCAGCAGCGCGCCCGAGGCGACCAGCGCGACCGCGACCGCCGACGCCGCGACCAGCAGCATCCGGCGCGGTACGCGCGGCAGCCGCCCGGCCCCCGGCGCCAGGAACACCGCCAGGACCAGCGCCGCCGCGCCGCACAGCGCGACGCTCGCCCAGCCGGTGAAGGCGACCAGGTCGGTCTCGACCGGCGACAACCGGTGGCGGGCGGGCATGTGCCCCGACTCCCAGTAGATCCGCAGGGCGCCGTAGCCGGCGACCCAGCCGAGGGCGATGGCCGGCAGGCGGCGGCGCCACGCCGCGCGCGTCCGCGCGGACGGCGCGGCCCGGCGGCCGAAGGTGATGACCATGGACCCGATCCTGGCCCCCGGACCTGGGACGGGCCTCCCCACCGCGGGCCGGTCCCCTCCCCCGCCCGGGGGAGATAACCGGTGGCCACGCGGCGCGCCACCGGTTACCCTGGCGGCGGAACGAGATCGGAGGTGGGGTCCATGGCCGTCAACGCGGTCGCTGCTGCCCGCAGCACCCAGCCCGTCCCCATCTTCCGGGCCACCGGCTGATCCCCGCCGCCCTCACCGTCGCGGCGTCTCCCGCCGGGGCCCCCTTCACGCAAGGGTTCCGATCCGTTGTCCTTCCACACCACCGATCACACCGCTGAGCCGTCCCCTCTCGCCGCCTACGGCTGGGACGAGGCTCTGGAAGCCGATTTCACCCCGCACCGCGCCGCCGGGCTCCGGCCCGCGCGCGTCGTCGCCGTCGACCGCGGCCGCTGCGACGTGGTCACCGAGTCCGGGCCGCTGCGCGCCGGGACGCGGCCGGTCGCCTCGGCCGACCCCGCGGCCGGGCCGTGCACCGGCGACTGGGCCGCGCTGCGCCCCGGCGACCAGCCGGAACTGGCGCACCTGCTGCCCCGCCGGACCGCGATCGTCCGGTCCACGGTGTCGCGCGAGGCGCGCGGGCAGGTCCTGGCCGCCAACGTCGACACCGTCGCGATCGCCGTGTCGCTCACCGACCACCTCGCCCTCGGCCGCGTCGAGCGGCTGCTGGCCCTGGCCTGGGAGAGCGGCGCCCGGCCGGTCGTCGTGCTCACCAAGGCCGACGCCGTGCCCGGCGGCACCGCCGAGCAGGAGGCCGCGGTGGCGGCCGCCGCGCCCGGCGTCGACGTCGTCGCGTGCAGCGCCACCACCGGCGACGGCGTGGACGTGGTCGCGGCGGTGCTGAGCGGCACGGTCGTGCTGCTCGGCCCGTCCGGCGCGGGCAAGTCCACGCTCGGCAACGCCCTGCTGGGCGCCGACCCCGAGACCGGCGCGCTGGAGACCGGCGCCGTCCGGGAGCGGGACGGCAAGGGCCGCCACACCACCGTCCGCCGCGACCTGCTGCCGATGCCGGGCGGCGGCGTGCTCATCGACACCCCCGGCCTGCGGCGCGTCGGGCTGTGGGACGCCGCCGAGGGCATCCAGCAGGCCTTCGCCGAGATCGAGGAGCTCGCCGCGGGCTGCCGGTTCGGCGACTGCGCCCACGAGAGCGAACCGGGCTGCGCGGTCCTGGCCGCCGTCGAGGACGGCACGCTGCCCTCCCGCCGCCTGGACAGCTACCGCAAGCTGATGCGCGAGAACGCCTGGATCGCCGCGCGCAGCGACGCCCGCCTCCGCGCCGAGCAGCGCGACCTGTGGAAGACGAGGATGAAGGCGCAGCGGCAGATGTACAAGGAGCGCGGGAGGGACCGGTGACCGCGACGGACTGACCCCGAGCCCGATCCGGGGCTGACTCGGATTCGCTCCAGATTCGGTCCGCACCTACCGGCCTCGCCGCCGGTAGGTGCGGACCGACAGCGGCATGAACACCGCCAGCAGCGCCACCGACCACAGGACCGACGCCGCGACCGGGTGCGCGAGCGGCCACGGCAGGTCGCCGGCCGGCGCGCCGGGGTTGCCGAACAGCTGCCGGCACGCGGCGGTGAGGGCGCTGACCGGGTTCCAGTCGGCGATCGTCTGGAGCACGGCCGGCATCCCGCCGGTCGGCACGAACGCGTTGGACAGCATCGTGACCGGGAACACCAGCGGGAGCAGCTGGTCGGCGGTCTGCTCGTTGCGGACCACGAGCCCGAGGTAGCAGCCCGCCCAGGCCAGCGCGTAGCGCATCAGCGCCAGCAGCAGGAACGCCTCGGCCGTGGGCAGCACCCCGCGGTGCGCGCGCCAGCCGACCAGCACCCCCGCCGCCGTCATGATCGCCAGGCCGAGGACGCCGCTCAGGATCTCCGCGCCGGTGTGCCCGAACGGCACCGCCGACCGCGCCATCGGCATCGAGCGGAACCGGTCCATCACGCCGCGGGAGGCGTCGGTGGCGACCCGCAGCGTGACCGCGACGGTCGTGGTGAAGGTCACCATCGCGAACAGGCCCGGCATCAGGTACTCGCGGTAGTTGCCCCCGCCGGGGACGCTGATCGCGCTGCCGAACACGTAGCCGAACAGCACCACCATGACCGCGGGGAAGACCAGCGCGGCGACGAGCTCGCCGGGCTCCTGGCGGATGCGGCTCACCTCCCGGCCGACCAGCGTCAGCCCGTCGGCGAGCGTCCAGCGCAGCCGTCCCGACCACGACGGCGCGGGTGCGGGAAGGACGGGAGCGGTCATCGGAGGGCCTCCTTCCGCCGCGCGCCGGCGGCGGTCTCGTCGGTGTTCTCTTTGTCCTCTTCCGCGGCCTTCTCGGCGGGGCGGCCGGTGAGGCGCAGGAACACCTCGTCGAGGGTGGGGCGGCGCAGCGCGACGTCCCCGACGGCGACGCCCGCGCGGTCCAGCTCGCGGACGGCGTCGGCGAGCCGGACCGTCCCGCGGGTGAGGGCGACCGACAGGTGGCCGCCCGCCAGCTCGGGGTAGGCGCCCGCCATGCGGTGCAGGACGGCGGCGGCCCCGGGCGCCGCCGCCGGGTCCTCCAGCACGACGTCCAGGCGGTCGCCGATCGAGGACTTCAGCTCGTCGGGGGTGCCGGTGGCGATGACCCGCCCGTGGTCGACGACCGCGATGTCGTCGGCGAGGCGGTCGGCCTCGTCCAGGTACTGGGTGGTCAGCAGGACGGTGGTGCCGTCGGCCACCAGCCCCCGGACCGCGTCCCAGATCTCGCCCCGGCTGCGCGGGTCCAGGCCGGTGGTCGGCTCGTCCAGGAACAGCACCTCCGGACGCAGGATCAGGCTGGTGATCAGGTCGAGGCGGCGCCGCATGCCGCCGGAGTAGCCGGCCACCTGCCGGTCGGCCGCCTCCAGCAGCCCGAACCGCTCCAGCAGCTCGTCCGCGCGGGCGCGGGCGTCGCGGCGGGACAGGTGGTAGAGCCGCCCGAACATCCGCAGGTTGCCGCGTCCGGTGAGCTTCTCGTCGACGGCGGCGTGCTGGCCCGCCAGCCCGATCCGGGCGCGGACCAGGTCGGGTTCGGCGGCGACGTCGTGCCCGGCGATGCGGGCGCGGCCGGAGTCGGCGTCGGCGAGCGTCGCGAGGATGCGCACGGCCGTTGTCTTGCCCGCGCCGTTGGGGCCGAGCACCCCGCACACGGTGCCGGCGGGGACGGCGAGGTCGAGGCCGTCCAGTGCCTGGGTGGCGCCGAAGCGCTTGCGCAGCGCCTCGGCCACCACCATCGGTTCGTCCGCCATCCGAGCCTCCATTGGGTACGACGTACGCATCTTGGACGGCCCAGGCTACGCGGATGAGTACGATGTACGCAACTAGACTTCTCTGGAGGGACGGGCCGTGCGGCCGCGGCGGAGCGAGGGGGGTGCCCGTGTCGGGCGGTGAGCACGTCAGCATCTGGTTGGCGCCGGAGCGGCAGGGCCGGGGCCCGCGCCCCGCCTACAGCCGCGCCCAGATCACCGAGGCCGCCGTGCGGATCGCCGACGCCGAGGGCCTGGACGCCGCGTCCATGCGCCGCATCGCCGCCGACCTCGGCACTGGCGCGATGTCGCTGTACCGGTACGTGCCGAGCCGCGACGGCCTCGTCGAGCTGATGTACGACCACGTCCTCGGCGAGCAGGAGTTCCCCGCGCGCCCCACCGGCGACTGGCGCGCCGACCTGGCCCTCGTCGCGCAGAACGCCCGCGCGATGCTGCTGCGCCACCCCTGGGTGCTCACGGCGCGCCGGGCGCGCGGCGTCCCCGGCCCGAACCAGCTGCGGCTGCTGGAGTTCGGCCTCGGCGCCCTCGACGTCGGCGTCCCGGTCGACGAGATCCTCACGCTGGTCACGATGCTGAACGGCTGGGTCGAGGTGACCGTGCGCGGCGAGCTGGAGCAGCAGCGGGACGTCGAGCGCAGCGGTGTGACCAACGACGAATGGATGATCAAGAACGTCCCGTACGTACTGCCGTTGATCGAGAGCGGCGACTACCCGATGTTCGGCCGCGTCGTCGTCGACGCGAAGCTCCCGCACATGACCTCCGAGGAGGCCTTCCGGTACGGGCTCGACCGCGTCCTGGACTGCATCGGCGCGGCCCTGTCCGGCCGGGCCTGACCGCGGGGGACGTCATGCTGCGGGGGCGCGGGGAGCAGCGGGCCGCGATCGCCCGGCTGGTCGCCGGGGCGCGCGAGGGGCGCGGCGGCGCACTGGTGCTGCGCGGCGAGGCGGGCATCGGCAAGACCGCGCTGCTGGACGAGGCGGCGGCCGACCCGCACGGCCCGCACGGCCTGCGCGTCCTCCGGGCGACCGGCGTCGAGGCCGAGGCGGCGCTGCCGTTCGCCGGGTTGCAGATGCTGCTGCGCCCCGTCTTGCCAGAGGTGGACGCGCTCCCGGACGCGCAGGCACGGGCGTTGCGGGCCGCGCTGGGCCTCGCCGACCCGGGCGGCGCGGACGGGGCCGACCGGTTCCTGACCGGGCTCGCGGTGCTGACCCTCCTGGCGGAGCTCGCGGCGGCGCGTCCGGTGCTGTGCCTGGTCGACGACGCGCACTGGCTCGACCCGGCGTCCGCGGACGCGCTGGCCTTCACCGCCCGCCGCCTCGGCACCGAGGCCGTGGCGCTGGTGTTCGCCGCCCGCGACGGCTTCGCGGCACCGGGCCTGCCCGAGCTCGCCCTGGCGGGCCTGGACCGCGCGGACGCCGCCGCGCTCCTCGCCGACCACGCCCCCGACCTGGCCGCCGACGTCCGCGACCGGGTCGTCGAGGAGGCGGCGGGTAACCCGCTCGCGCTGCTGGAGCTGCCCGCCGGGCTCAGCGCGGGCGAGCGCGCCGGACGCGCCGCTCCCCCGCCCGCGCTGCCGCTCACCGGCCGCGTCCGCGCCGCGTTCGGCGCCCGGATCGAGGAGCTGCCCGAGCGGGCGCGGCTGGTGCTGTCGATCGCCGCCGCCGAGGGCACCGGCGAGCTGGCGACGGTGCTGCGCGCCGCGCGGACGCTCGGCGCGGGCCCCGCCGACCTCGACGCCGCCGAACGCGCCGGGCTGCTGCGCGTCACCACCGGCCGCGTCGCGTTCCGGCACCCGCTCGTCCGCGCCGCCGCCTACCAGCGCATGCCGCTGACCACCCGGCTCGCCGTGCACGGCGCGCTCGCCGGGGCCTCCGAGGGCGCCCGCCGCGCCCTGCACCGCGCCGCCGCCGCGCCCGAGCCCGACGAGGACGTCGCCGCCGAGCTGGAACGCTCCGCCGACGGCGCCGGGGGACGCGGCGCGCCCGCCGCCGCCGCGTCCCTCTACGAGCACGCCGCCCGGCTCAGCCCCGCCGCCGGCGACCGGACGCGGCGCCTGGTCCGCGCCGCGCAGTCGGCGATCACCGGGGGCCGCACCGACCGCGCCGCCGCCCTCACCGACCAGGCCCTGCGCGCCGGCGGGCCCCCGCCCGGCGCGCGGCGGCGCGCCGAACTCGCGATGGTCCGCGCCACCGTCGACGTCGAGCGCGGCACGCCCGCCGGGGCCGCGCGGTACCTGGCCGACAGCGCCGTCCCGGTCGCCGCCGAGGACCCCGACCTGGCGCTGACGCTGCTGGTGATGGCGGCGGGCAACGCGTGGTCGGCGGGCGAGGACGGCGAGGTCCGCCGGGCCGCCGCGCTGGCCGCCGAGCTCGGCGCCGCCGCGGTCGGGACCTGCGTCACGCTGGCGAGCGGCCACACCGCCTCGGTCGCCGCCGCGCTCGTCGGGCTCGGCCGCGCGGCAGCAGGAGACGCCGGGGACGCCGGGTCCGGGGTCCCGCTGCTGCGGCAGGTCGTGGCGGACGCGCGCGCCGACCCGCCCGGCAGCCTCATCGCGCGGCTGCTCGTGCTCGCGGTGGCGCGGCTGACCGGCGACGACCGGGCGGCGGGCGAGCTGGCCGCCGCCGAGGCCGCGCACGTCCGGCGGCACGGCCTGGCCGGTGCGCTGCCCGCGACACTCCAGGCCCTCGCGCAGACCCAGGCGGACGCGGGCCTGCACCGGGACGCCGCCGCGACCCTCGACGAGGCGCGCCGGTTCGCCCGCGAGACCGGCCAGCGGCACCGCGAGGGACGGCTCGCCGCCGTCGCCGCCCGGATCGCCGCGATCGAGGGCGACCGGGAGCGGTGCCGCGAGCTGGCCGCCGAGGCCGCCGCGGCGGTCGCCGAGGCGGACGCGGCCGGCGCCTGCGCGCTCGGGCTGCTGCACCTCGGCCTGGGCCGGCACGAGGAGGCGCTCCGCGTCCTGGCCGGCGCCGCGACCGGGCCCGCCCGCCGCACCGCCGCCGTCGTGTTCGCGGCGGCCGACCTCTCCGAGGCCGCCGCGCGGGCCGGCGACCTCGCGCGCGCCGAGGACGCCCGCGCGCACTTCACCGCCTGGGCGGACGCCGCCGACCAGCCCTGGGCGTCGGCGGTGGCGCTGCGCTGCCGGGCGCTCCTCGACCCGTCCGACGCGACGTTCGAGGCCGCGACCCGGCTGCACGAGCGCGGCGGCCGGCCCTTCGAGCAGGCCCGCACCGCCCTGCTCCACGGCGAGTGGCTGCGCCGCGAACGGCGCCGCTCGGACGCGCGCGCCCCGCTCCGCGCCGCGCTCGCGACCTTCGAACGGCTCGGCGCCGCGCCCTGGGCCGACCGGGCCCGCGCCGAGCTGCGCGCCACCGGCGAGACCGCCCCCGGCGGGCGGGCGACGGGCGGGCCGGAGACGGGCGGGGACCCGCTGGCCCGCCTCACCCCGCAGGAGCTCCAGATCGTCCGGCTCGCCGCGTCCGGGGCGGGCAACCGCGACATCGCCGCGCAGCTGTTCCTCAGCCACCGGACCGTGGAGTACCACCTCTACAAGGCCTATCCCAAGCTCGGCGTCACCTCGCGCACGGAGCTGCACCGCTTCGCCTGACCCCCGCGCCGTCGTGACTACGGTGACGCCACGGATTCGGGCCCGGGCCCCCGCCTCCTAGCGTCGGGACCGTTGGCACGACCGATCAGGGAGCGCGGATGAGCAGAGTGATCGTCTTTGATGAGCCGGGCGGGCCGGAGGTCCTGCGGGTGGCGGAGGTGCCCGAGCCGTCCCCCGGGCCCGGCCAGGTGCGGGTCCGGGTGAAGGCCGCCGGGGTGCAGCCGTTCGACGTCGCGGTCGTCGAGGGCTGGGTGCCCGTCGGCGCCGACGCCTCCTACCCCCGCACGGTCGGCAACGAGTTCGCCGGTGTCGTCGACCGGGTCGGCGAGGGGGTGACGGAGGTCGCCCCCGGCGAGGAGGTGCTCGGCTTCACCCTGGCGAGCGCCTACCGCGAGCACCTCGTGATCCCCGCCGAGCAGGTCACCCGCAAGCCGCCGCAGATGCCGTGGGAGGTCGCGGGCGGGTTCACCGCCCCGGCGCAGACCGCCTACAACTCGCTGGAGGAGCTGGGCGTCGGCCCGGGCGACACCCTCCTCGTGCACGGCGCGGCGGGCGCGGTCGGCACCGTCGCCGTCCAGCTCGGACGGCTGTGGGGCGCCGGCGTGATCGGCGCCGCCCGCGAGGCCCAGCACGACTACGTCCGGTCGCTCGGCGCCGAACCCGTCGACTACGGCGACAGGTTCGTCGAGCGGGTCCGGGAACTCGCGCCGGACGGGAAGGTCACCGCCGCGCTGGACGGCGTCGGCGGCGCCGCCCTGGACGCGACGCTGGAGCTGGTCGAGGACCGCGCCCGCATCATCACCCTGTACGACCACGACCGGGCGGCGGCGCTCGGCGTCCGGCTGTCCCCCGCGCGCCGCACCGCCGCGCGGCTCGCCGAGATGGCCGAGCTGTACGCGCGGGGCGACCTGAAGTGGCACGTCCGGGAGACGTTCCCGCTGGAGCGCGCCGCCGACGCGCACCGCTCCTACAAGGCGGGCGGCATCCGCGGCAAGATCGTCCTGACCGTGGACTGAGCGTCCCAGCGGCCGAGCCCGGAAGACGGGCCCGGGGGAACGGGGCGGGAGAACGGGCCCGGAAATGGTGTCAGGGCCGGTGCCGCCTGACTGCGAGGTCGGCACCGGCCCTGAGCTCAGGGGGTTACTTCAGGTGGGGGGCGGCGCGGTCAGCGCAGACCGTCGTCCACCGCCTTGGTGAGGACGCCGGGGTCGCCCGACATCTCCCAGATCATGGCGCCGAGCAGGTTCTTGCTCTTCAGCCACGCCATCTTCTTGCTGATCGACCACGCGTCGTCGAAGGACCACCACTGGCCGTTGTTGCCGGTGTAGCAGTACGTCGCGACCGCCTGCTCGTCATGGGTGATCTGGCAGTTGGGCACGCTGGCGATCAGGTTGCTGTAGCCGCGTGTCCCGGCCTCCTCCGCGAACTGGCCGGGGGCCGCGCCCTTGGCGTCCTGCCACTCGCCCTTCTTGCCGCCGTCGGTCACGTTCTGCCAGCCGCGGCCGTAGTACGCGAGACCGATCGTGAGCTTGCGCGGGTTGACGCCCGCGTCGAGGTAGGCCTTGATGGCGGCCTCGTCGCTGAAGTGGAACGAGTACGGGTCGTCGGTGTCGGTGTAGAGGTTGCCCGCGTGGCCGGTCCGGTTCGGCTCCCACGAGTTGTCGCTGCCCGAGCCGTGGAAGTCATAGCCCTGGACGTTGAAGATGTCCAGGCTCTTGGCGACCTCCGGCAGGTCCCAGCCGGCCTGGATCTTGGCGGGGTCGGCGGGGGTGAACGCGGTCAGGTCGTAGCGCTTGCCGGTCTCCTTGGTCATCGCGTCGAGCTGGCGGCGGAACTCGGCGATCAGCAGCGTGTTGTTGGCCTTGTCGTCCTTGCCGATGTGGTTGCCCGGGTGCCCCTCGGCGCCCGGCCACTCCCAGTCGAGGTCGATGCCGTCGAAGATCCCGGCGGCCGTGCCCGGCCCGCCCGCGCCGTTGTAGTCCGGCAGGTTGCCCTTGATGTAGGTGTCGATGCAGGACGAGACGAACTTCTTACGGCTGGCGTCGGTCGCGGCGACGTCGGAGAAGTACTTGGAGTACGTCCAGCCGCCGATCGAGATCAGCACGCGCAGCTTGGGGTACTTGGCCTTGAGCTTCTTGAGCTGGTTGTAGTTGCCGCGCAGCTTCTCCCAGCCGGAGTCGGCCTGGCCGTCCACCGACTGGGCGGCGCTGAACGGACGCCCGTAGTCGGCCTCGGCGTCGCCCGCGCCGTCACCCTGGTTCGGGTCCTGCGGGTCGGACGTGGTGCCCTTGGTGACGCCCTGGAGGCAGGTCAGGTTCTTGGAGTCGATGTTGGCGAACGCGTAGTTGATGTGGGTCAGCTTGGCGGCGTTGCCGGTCGTGTCGAGGTTCTTCACGAAGTACTGGCGGCCGTAGATGCCCCACTGGACGAAGTAGCCGACGCGGGCGTACCCGTTGGAGACCATGTCGTCGGTGGTGACCTTCACCGCCGCGCTGGCCTCGGACACGTTGTCGTACATGTCGCGCGCCTGGACGGTGAAGTTGTAGGCGGTGGAGGGGGACAGCCCCGCCACGGTCGCCGACGTCCCGGTCACCGTCGTGGCGACCTTCCCGTCCACCAGCACGTCGTAGTTGGCCACGCCGTGGTCGTCGGTCGAGGCGTTCCACGCGAGCTTGACGCTGGCGGAGTCCTTGCCGGTGCTGCGCAGACCGCTCGGCACCGACGGCGCCTTGGTGTCGTCGGCCGGGTTGTTGGTCTTGACCGTGACCGGCTCGCTGGCGGGCGACAGGCCGCCCTTGCGGTCCCTGGCCTTCACCGTGAACGTGTACTCGGTGTTCGGGGTGAGGCCGGTGACGGTGGCGTTGGTCTCGGCGACCGTCGTCGCCAGCGCCGAGCCGTTGTACACCTCGTAGGCGGTGACCGGCAGGCTGCCGGGCTTGGCGGCGTCCCAGGCCAGCGAGACCGTCTTGGTCGTCTTCACCGGCGACTTCAGGCCGCCGGGCGCGCTCGGCAGGGCGTCGCCGGTCCCGTCGCAGTTGACGTCGTTCACGCGGCAGGTCGTCGGCTGCGCGCCGGACTGGCTGACGGTGAACGTCGGGCTGTAGGGCTCGGTCGTGCGGCCCGCGCCGATCGTGGCGTTGAAGTAGGCCGGGCTGAGGGTGACGGTCTTCCCGCTCTGGGCGATGGTGCCGTTGTCGGCGCTGCTCGCGGTGACGCCCGCGGGCAGGTCGAACACCACGGACCAGTTGGTGATCGTCGCGGAGGTGTTGTTCGCGACGATGAACTTGGCGCGCGTCCCCTCGACCGAATACGTCGCGGTGACGCCCGCCGAGGGCTGCGGACCCTCACCGGAACCGTCGCAGTTCGCTCCGTTCAACGTGCACGAGGTCGGGTTCGCGGCGGAGCTGAGCGAGAAGGTGGGGCTGTAAGGCTCGGTGCTTCCACCCCCGCGAATGGTGTTGATGTAGTGGGCCGGGGTGAGCGTCACCTTCGTCCCGTTCTGGGTGAGGGTGGCGTTCTGGGGGCTGCTGGCCTTCACCCCCGAGGGGAGCTCAAAGGTCAGCGACCAGTTGCTGATCGAGGACGAACCGGGGTTGCTCACAACGTACTTGCCGGTGGTGCCCGAGAGGCTGAACACCGCCGTCAGTCGATCGGCCGCCCGCGCCGGCGCGACGGCCAACGCTGAGACCACGACGAGGGTGAGCAGGGCACTGATCAATCGGCGCATGCCTACACCTACTTCTGGGATGGGTTGTGCGGGGAGCGGGAGCCGAGAATCGCCAGCATCCGCGTGATCTGGGCGGACCGGGAGCGGTCGGCGTTCTCGGCCAGTCGGCGGGTCCAGGCGTCCTGGCCGCCGCCGGTCTCCATGCGCGCCATCTGGACCGTGTCGTCCTGATGGGCGATGAGGAGGTTGAGGAAGGCGCGCTCGAACCGGTCGGGGGGCGTCCGGTCGAGCGCGTCCAGCTCGGACTGCGTGGTCTCGGGCATGCCGCCGTGCGCGGCGTGCGAGTGCGGCGGCGCGGTGGGCGGACGCCGCCACCCGCGCAACCGTCCCGCCATGTCCTTGACCTCGGTGAGCTGGGTCGACTCGATCGCCGCCGCGAGCGTCGCCACCTCCGGGCGGACCGGATGGCGGCGCACCAGCCGCACCAGCCGCACGCCCTGCCCCTGATGGGGGACCATCATTTGCAGGAACATCACGTCGGTGGCGTTGAACCCGGGCCCGCCGCGCTCGGCGGCGGGCGCGGTCGACGACGAACCGCCGGTGGCCCCGCACTGGACGACCAGCAGCAGGACGCAGGCGGCGAGCAGAGCCAGTGCGCCGTACCTCATGGCGCCGCGCTCAGGCCGTCCGCCAGAGGGCGGAGGTGGTCGCGGGCTCCCACCCGGCGATCGCCGTGTGCGGCTGGACGCACTCGTAGGTCACGCCGTTGTAGGTGACCTTGTCGCCGGTCTTGTAGGCGGTCCCGGCGGCCCAGGTGCCGCTCTGGGGCGGGGTGGTGGGCGGCGTCGTCGGCGGGTCGGTCGGCGGGTTCGTCGGCGGCGTGGTGGGGGGCGTGGTGGGCGGCGTCGTCGGGCCGTTGGAGCCGCCGAAGTCCACGTCCGAGCAGGTGTAGAACGCCTCGTTGCTGCCCCAGACGCGCTGCCAGATCGAGTAGATCAGGTGCCGGCCGGTGCGCTGCGGGAGGTTCAGCGTCCACTGCGTGAACGTGGTCGGGTTCTGCTTGGTGAACGTCTGGAGGTGCACCAGGTCGGCCCAGCGCAGCGGCTGCGAGGGGTCCCAGCCGTCGCGGGTGATGTAGTACTCGAAGTTGCTGGCCGCGTGCGGCGCGGTCGCGTGGTAGGTGATCGTCAGCGGGCCGGGCGCGACGTGCTTGGCGGGCCAGTCGGTGCGCTGGAGGTCCAGGCCCCGGTACTTGGCGCGCCCGGCGCTGCACAGCTGCCCGTCCGGGATGAGCTCCCGATGCCGCCCGCCGGCGTCCAGGATCGACACCCCGTTCCAGTCGTAGAACGCCTGGGTGCCGGCGACCGCGACGGCCGCCTTGCACGCCTCCGACTGCGGGTGCTCGGGGCCCTCGTTCTTGCAGACGTACACGCGGCTCGGCGGGTCCGACATCGTGCCGTGCGCGCTGGCGGGGGCCGCGGGCGCCAGCACGGCGACCGCCGACGCCGCCGGGACCGCGGCCGCGGCCATGGCGACCTTCGCTCGGGTGGATCTCATCGCTTTCCTTCCGGTTGGGGTGGGGACTCCGCGGCGTGGCCCGGAGTTCTCACGGAAGTGAGTTGAGGAACGGCTCGTGGGCGTTCATGAACTCCCAGTTGAAGTAGCGGTCCCAGTTGATCGACCAGGTCATCAGCCCGCGCAGCGCCGGCGACGGCCCGCCGCGCAGCGTGTAGGAGCCGCATCCCTGGCCCTTGGCGAGGCAGGTGAACGCCTGCTGCACCTGCGCGGGCGAGGTGTGGCCGTTGCCCGCGGGGACGGCGGCGGGCGTCCCGAACCCGATCTGCTCGGGACGCAGCCCCGGGAAGGTCTGGCCGGTGCCCGCGACCGT
The DNA here is from genome assembly GCF_022751215.1 of Actinomadura terrae. Lineage (GTDB taxonomy): Bacteria > Actinomycetota > Actinomycetes > Streptosporangiales > Streptosporangiaceae > Spirillospora > Spirillospora terrae. The sequence continues at coordinate 272,445 of NZ_JAICDG010000007.1, forward strand.
GAACCCGGCCTTCACCATGTCGGTCATCGCGATGTGGAACTCGGCGCCGCCCATCGTGTGGTACTGGCCGTCCAGCCCCATGACCGGGCCGGAGTTGTAGTCCTGGACGTGCAGCACGGTCAGCGCGTCCCGCATCGCGTGGATCACCGGCAGGTAGGAGCCGGTGCGGCCGTCGCCGCCGCCCGATCCGCCGTAGAACTGGTGGCCGACCTGCACGAAGAACGTCTCCGGCGCCATCGTCAGCACGAACTTCTCGCCGTACTTGGCCTTCAGCGACTTCAGCGCCGAGATCAGGTTGACGATCACGGGGGTCTTCGGGTTGCGGAAGTCGGTGTCGCCGGAGTTCAGGTAGAGCGAGTGGCCCTCGAAGTCGACGTCCAGCCCGTCCAGCCCGTACCTGTCGATGATCTCCGACACCGACCGGACGAAGGTGTCCCGCGCCGCCGTCGTGGTGAGCTGCACCTGCCCGTTCTGGCCGCCGATCGAGATCAGCACCTTCTTGCCCTTGGCCTGCTTGGCGCGGATCGCCGCGATGAACTCGGCGTCGCTCTCCACGCTCGGGCACTCGCTCGCCGGGCAGCGGTTGAAGCGGATGTCGCCGGAGGTCACCGACGTGGGCTCGCCGAAGGACAGGTTGATGATGTCCCAGGCGTCCGGGACGTCGGCCATCTTCATGTAGCCCGACCCGTTGGCGAAGCTCGCGTGCAGGTACCCGATCAGCGCGTGCTTGGGCAGGCCGGTGTCGACGCAGCCGCCGGTGGTCCCGGAGACGGGGTCGGACTTGGGCGACTCCCCCACCTCGTTGTAGGCGGCGACGGTGAGGGCGTGCGTGGTGCACTTGGCCAGCCCGCCGATCGTGGCGGACGTGCCGGTGACGGTCGCCTTCACGTCCGAGCCCTCGTAGACGCGGTAGCCGGTGACCGTGCCGGGCGCGGCGCTCCACGACAGGGCGATCGAGTCGTCGGTGACCGACCCGAGCCGCGGCGTGTCCGGACGGCCCGGCGTCCCCGGCTGGGGGTTGCCGGGGCCGTCCAGCGCCACGTCGTCCGCGTGGTACGTTCCGGCGCCGAACCACCCGTGCAGGAAGATCTGCGCCGACTTCTGGTCGGCCGCCGTGGTGAACGTCAGCGTCAGCTTCGTGTAGTCCGAGGCCGACGGCGTCCAGGTGGACGCGCCGCCCGTCACGCCCAGGTACACGTACGTGCCGCGTACCCAGGCGCTCAGCGTGTAGGCGGTGCTCGGCTGCACGCCCACCGTCTGCGTGCACTGGCCGTTGTCGCCGGCGCTGACGCCGCCGGCCAGCGCGTACTTGCCCGTCCGCACCGGCGTGGTCACCACCGAGCCGCCGCCCGAGCACGTCCAGCCGCTCAGCGAGCCGCTCTCGAACCCGGCGTTGGACAGGACGTTCTCGGCGTGCGCGGGACCCGCCGCCACCAGCAGCCCGGCGAGCATGACCGCCAGGACCCAGATCTTCCTCATGTCGGCCCCTCTACGGCAGCGTCTTCAGGTGCGAACCGACGGTCCGCGCGAACCCGCCGCCGTTGGTGACGTCCCAGTTGATGGACCAGGTCATCGCGCCGCGGATGTCGGGGTAGGTGGTCGACGGCTTGAACTTGCCGCACCCGGTGCCCTTGGCCAGGCAGTCCAGCGCGTTGTTGACCAGCCCCGGCTGGACGACGCCGCCGCCCGCCGCGCCCGGACCGGCTGGCAGGCCGAGGCCGACCTGGTCGGCGCGCAGCCCTCCCTGGAGCTGGATGCAGGCGAGCGCGGTCATGAAGTCGACCGTCCCCTGGCTGTAGACGCCCTGGTCGCAGCCGAGCATGGTGCCGGAGTTGTAGTACTGCATGTTGACGACGGTGAGGATGTCCTTGACGTTCAGCGCGAGCTGGAAGTAGGCCGCGCCGGTGGACTGCATGTCGACCGTCTGGGGCGCCATCGTCAGGATCATGCCGTTGCCGGCCTTGGCGCGCAGCGCCCGCAGCGCCTGCCCCATGTACTGCGGGCTGATGCCGTTCTCCAGGTCGATGTCGACACCGTCGAAGCCCCATTCGGCCATCAGCTGGGAGACGGAGTTCGTGAACAGCGTCGCGGCACTGGAGTTGCCGACCCAGACCGCGCCCTTCTCACCGCCGACCGACAGGATGACCTTCTTGCCCTTGGCCTGGAGCGCCTTCACGTCCGCCTTGAACTGGGCGTCGGTGTAGCCGCCGACCTTGCTGGCCAGGCCCGGGTCGACCTTGAAGCTGACCTCTCCGAAGTTGCTCGTCGCCTCGCCGAAGGCGACCGCGATGATGTCGTACTCGTCGGGCACCTGGGAGAGCTTCAGCGGCCTCGCGGAATTCACGAAGTCGTGCCAGTACCCGGTCAGGACGTGCTTGGGCAGCGGCGCGGTCGCGCAGCCCGTCGTCGTCCCGGTGGTGGCGGCGCTCGCCGGCGACTCGCCCTTCTCGTCGTAGGCCTTGACGGTGTAGCTGTGCATGGAGCACTTCTCCAGGCCGCTCAGCGTCGCGGTCGTGCCGGTGACGGTGGCGCGCAGGTCCGAGCCCTCGTAGACGCGGTATCCGGTCGGCTTGCCGCTGCCGGCCGCCCAGGTCAGCGTTAGCGAGGTGTCGCTCCGTCCGCTGACGCTCGGCGCGCCCGGGGCGCCGAGGCCGCCCGGCTCACCGGACCCCCCGGTGCAGGGCTGGCCGTTGAACTTGCAGTTCTCCGGGGCACCCGGCCCCGTCCCGGTGAATCCGAAGACCACCGACTTGCCCGGCGCGATCGCGCCGTTGTACTCGCGGTTGCGGAAGACATAGTGGGACGCCCCGTCCTTGGTCATGAGGGCGTCCCAGTAGGCCCCGACGGCCGTCCCGGACGGGAGGTCGAACTCGACCGTCCATCCGTCGACGGCCGATCCGGACCCGTTGGCGAGGGTGTACCTGCCCTCCCAGCCCGCCCCCCAGTCGGACGGCTTGGAGAACGTCGCGCTCGGCGCCTCGGCGCGGGCGGTGAGCGGGACGAGGACGACGATCAGGAGAGCGGCGAAGATGCTGAGAACGGTGCGCGGACGCAAGACTCACTCCAACGGCACGGTAGGGAAACATGACGGAATTCCCCCGAACCCCGAGTCAGGCGCGTAATCAACAGTAAGGTTTCCTATAAATTTGAGAGCACGTTAACCAGCGGCTCCGCGCCCGGCAAGCCCCCGCGCACAACCTCCGCGCACCCTTCGGCAACCACCGCAGGTTGAACACCGAACCACCCAGGGCGACCACGAATTCTTGGCACGAATCGACAAAGCACGGCCGCACCGGGCACAGAGATCCACAATCCCCCCTCCCGCGCCGATCAGGACCAGCGCACACGCCGTCGAAAGACCCTTTCAAAAGGGCCTTTCGAAGGCTAGCCTCGGGGTATGAGCGACGGCGTGGGGAACGAGCGCAGGAAGCTGACCGACCCGCACGAGCTGCGCGTCCTGGCCCATCCGACCCGACTGCGAATCTTGCAGGCCCTCTACGAGCTGGGGTCGGCGACCGCCACGGAAATGGCCGACCACGTCGACGAGAGCCCGGCCAACTGCTCCTGGCATCTGCGGCAGCTCGGCAGGCACGGCTTCGCGGAGGAGACCGGCGAGGGCCACGGCCGCCAGCGCCCCTGGCGGCCCGCCGGCCGTTCGCTGGAGTGGGGCGGCAGTGACGAGGCCGGCCCCGTGGCCGCCGCGAGCGACGCCCTCAGCGCCGTGTTCATGGAGCAGAAGTTCGACCAGATCCGCGCCTGGCAGGCGTGGCGGCGCACCGACCCGGCCCCCTGGCAGGACGCGGGGGGCTTCGCCGAGAGCACGCTCTGGGTCACCGCCGCCGAACTCGCCGAGATCAACGCGGCGCTCAGGGAGGTCGTGCTGCGCCACCGCGAACGCCGGGACGACCCGTCCAAGCGCCCGCCCGGCAGCCGCCGCGTCTCGGTGTTCACCTCCGCCGTCCCCACCGACCCCGCGCGGTGAGAGGGGATGCCGGGGGCGCTGTGGCGGCACCGCGAGCTGCGCCTGCTGACCATCGGCCTCACCACGGGGATGGCGGGCGATTCGATGATGCTGCTGACCTTCGCGGTGTGGGTCAAGGCCCTCACCGGCTCCACCGGCGCCGCGGCGCTGGTGATGCCGTGCCTGGCGGGCCCGTCCGCGCTGGCCCCCCTGGGCGGCTGGCTGCTCGACCGGGTGTGCAAGCGGCGCTTCCTCGTCCACGCCAACCTGGCGTCGGCGGTGATCCTGCTCCCCCTCCTGGCCGTCGACGACCGGGGCGACGTCTGGATCGTCTACGTGGTCGCCGCCCTCTACGGGACGTTGTTCGTCGCCACCGCCGCCGCTCTCAACGGTCTGCTCAAGGAGCTGCTGGACGACGACCTCCTCGTCACCGTCAACGGGACGCTGCAAGGGATCAAGGAGGGGCTGCGGGTAGTGGGCCCACTGACCGGCGCGGCCCTGTTCGCGGTTCTGGGCGGCGCGGCGGTCGCGTTGCTCGACGCCGCCACGTTCCTCGTCGCCGCCGGGAGCATCGCGGCGATCCGTCCGCCGCTACCCGAGGTTCGGCAGGGGGGTTCGCCTTGGCGCGGCGAGTTGGCGGCCGGGGTCCGGCATCTGATGGACGACCCGGCCCTGCGGCGCACGATGACCGCGTCCGCGATCGCCTGGCTCGTCCTCGGCCTGGGCGAGTCGGTGTCCTTCGCCATCGTCGAGCGGGGACTGCACCGGCCGCCCGAGTTCCTCGGCGTGCTGGCCTGCGCGCAAGGTACCGGCGCGGTCGCCGGGGGCATGGCGTCCGCGCGGATCGTCCGGCGGGCGGGCGAGTTGGCGGCGCTCGCGGGCGGCCTGTGCGCCTTCGGTGCGGGCACGGCCCTGTGCCTGGTCACGGCGCTCCCCACCGTCCTCACGGGACGGATGGTCGCCGGCGCGGGCTTCGCCGTCGGCATGGTCGGGTTCGTCACCCTCCTGCAGAGACGGACCCCCGCGTCCCTGCTCGGCCGCGTCTCCACCGCCGCCGAGACCTTCACCAGCGGACCCCAGACGATCTCCATCGTGGTCGGCGCCGCGCTCATCTCGGCCGTCGACTACCGGTTCCTCCTGGCCGTCATGGCGGCGGGCATGGTGGGCGCGGGCCTGCACCTGTGGCCCCACCGGCACCTCGCCGCGTCGTGCGGCGTGGTGCGCGGCGGTGAGGCCGAGAGTCCGACCGACCTCGCGCGCTCAGCGGACCACGCGGTAGCGGTGGTGGACGACCCTTGAGCCGAAGGTGCGGGTCTCGACGAGTTCGAGGTCCACCTGGCGCCCGCCCTGCGGGAAGAACGGGACGCCGCCGCCGACCAGTACCGGGTAGACCCTGACCCGGTACTCGTCGATCAGGTCCGCCGCGGCCGCGGCGGCGGCGAGGGTGGCGCCGCCGATCGCGATGTCGCCCTCCCCCGGCTCGGCCCGCAACCGCGCGATCTCCTCGGCCGGCCCGCCGGAGGCCAGGCGGGCGTTGCCCCGCACCTCCGACAGGGTGGTCGAGAACACCACCTTGGGCAGCGGGTTCCAGAGCGCGGCCCACTCCAGCTGTGCCTCGTCGAGCGACTCCTCCTGCTCGGCGGTCTCCCAGTACAGCATCGTCTCGTACAGGCGCCGCCCCAGCAGGTGGACGCCGACCCCGCGGATCTCGTCGATCCAGGAGCGGAAGACCTCCGCGCTGGGCGCTCCCCAGTCGAAGCCGCCGTCCGGCCCGGCGATGTAGCCGTCCAGGGAGACGTTCATCGAGTAGGTGACATCGCGCATCGGAGGTCCTCCTCGGTCACGGGCTTTGACGGTTGGACCCTCGGACGCCGCGGAACTCATCGCGGATCACGGGATCATTTCGGCGCTCCGCCTTTTCCGGCTCCATGATCGACAATCGCCGCCGGGGCGGTAATGATCTTGATTGAGCAGTGCGTTCCACCCCGACCGGTAAGGACACCCGATGGCGTTTCCCAGGTTCACCCACCGGCTCCCGCTCGCCGTCGCCGCGGCCTCGGCGGCCGGTGCCGTGGCGCTCGGGCCGCTCGCGCCCGCCGCATCCGCCGACGTCCGCTACACGCCCGGCGCGCCCGGGCTCGGCGACCCCTACTTCCCCGACCTCGGCAACGGCGGCTACGACGTCCAGCGCTACCACCTGAAGACCGGCTACGACCCGGACACCGACCATCTGACCGGCACGACCACGATCACGGCGGTCGCCACCCAGAACCTGTCGCGCTTCAACCTCGACCTGTACAAGCTGAACGTGCGGTCGGTGCGGGTGAACGGCGCCGAGGCCGCGTTCGCGCGCACCGGCGAGCGCGAGCTGGAGATCACCCCGCGCCGGGGGCTGCGCGAGCACCGCACGTTCACGGTGGTCGTCCGCTACGACGGCGTCCCCGTGACGCTCGGCAGATCGGGCGTGTTCGACCTGGCGTACGGGTTCCTGCACACCAAGGACGGCGCCACGATCGTCAGCGAGCCCGACGCCGCGTCCACCTGGTTCCCGTCCAACGACAGTCCGCGCGACAAGGCCTACTTCACGACCGAGACGACCGTGCCGGGCGGCCTCCAGGTGATCGGCAACGGGCACCTGGTGAAGCGGTGGAGCGCCCGGGGCAAGGACACGTTCGTGTGGCGCGAGGACCGGCCGATGGCGACCTACCTGGCGACGGCCTCGATCGGACGGTTCAACGTGTCCACGACCACCACCCGGACGGGGGTGCCGCAGCTCGACGCGGTCGACCCGGAGGTCGCCGACGCCCCCGACTCGCTGGCCACCCCGGCCCGCACCACCCGGGCCACCGACGAGCTGGCGGGCTACTTCGGCGCCTACCCGTTCACCTCCACCGGCTCGATCATCGAGAACAACGCCGTCCCGCCGCTCAACGTCGACAACGCGCTGGAGACCCAGACCCGGCCCACCTACCAGAAGCAGCCCGTCGAGAAGGGCGTCGTGCACGAGATGAGCCACCAGTGGTTCGGCAACAGCGTCAGCGCCGCCCGCTGGAAGGACGTCTGGCTGAACGAGGGCTTCGCGCTCTGGACGGAGCGCTACTGGGCCGAGCGGCACGGCGGGCCGTCCGCCCACGACGTGTTCAGGCGCGACTACGACAACCCGCCGCCCATCCCGCCCCACCGGCCCCCCTTCTGGAACGTCGTGGTGGCCGATCCGACCCACGACCAGCTGTTCCACCGCGCCGTCTACTTCCGCGGCGGGATGGCCCTCCAGGCGCTCCGCGAGCGGATCGGCGACGAGCTGTTCCTGCGGCTGGTGCGCACGTGGGTCGCCGACCACAAGTACGGCGACGCCACCACCGAGGAGTTCGAGGCGCTCGCCGAGAAGGTCTCCGGGCAGGACCTGCGCCGCTTCTTCGACGTGTGGATCCACACCCCGGGCAAGCCCGCGGCCTGGTGACCGGCCGTCCGGGACCGGCGTCCGCCGCCGGTCCCGGACGACGCGGACTCACCCCCCGGCGGGCGTGGTCACAGGCGCGGCCGTCTCCCCGACGTCGGCCGCGTCCGGCTCCGCGGTCGCGCGGACGGGACGCAGCGCGACCATCAGCAGCACCACCCCCGAGAACGCGATCAGCATCGTCCAGCCCGAGCCGACGTGCATGGCGTGGACGAACGCGTCGTTGGCCTTGCCCACCAGGTCGGGACGATCGATCGCGGCCGCGACGTGCCGCGCTTGCTCGGCGGAGACCCGCGCCTGCTCGCCCGCCGGGCCCGGCACGTCCCGCAGCGACGGTTCGATCGCGCCCCGGTAGGCGATCGACATGATCGTGCCGCCGGCCGCGATGCCGAGCACGCTGCCGGTCTGCCGGACGGTGTTGGTGACCGCCGACCCGGCGCCGGCACGCTCCAACGGCAGCGTGCTCATCAGCTCCGTCGTCACCGGGCCGATCACCATCCCGATCGCGAGCCCCTGGACCAGGTAGACCAGCTCGATCCAGACCAGGGGGGTGTGCAGCCCGAAGAGGGCGGCCGAGCCCATCGCCAGCGCCGATACGGCCAGCGCGGGCACGGCGACCGGCCGCAGCGAGTAGCGGCCGACCAGCCGGACCGCGAGCGGCGCGCCGACCATCAGGCCTGCCGCCACCGGGCAGATCGCGAGGCCCGCCTCCAGCGGCGTGAAGCCGCGCGCCCCTTGCAGGTAGAACGCACCGTAGAAGCCGGCGGCGGTCATGGCGAACATGAGCATGCCGAGCGCGGCGTTGCCGCCGCCGAACACGCGCTTGGCCAGCAGCCGGGGGTCGAACCCGGGCTGGCGGGCCCGCAGCTCGACGACCACGAAGGCGGCCAGCAGGACCAGGCCCGCGAGGATCGGCGCCCACACGTCCGCGGGGGTCCAGGACGCCACCTGCCCCGCGCGGATCAGCCCGTAGGCCAGGAAGGCCAGGCCGCTGATCGACAGCGCCAGCCCGGCCAGGTCCAGCGGGCGCCGCTCGGGGCTGCGGAAGTTCGGGACGAGCGCGATGATGCCCACCAGCGCCAGCACCGTGACCGGCACGTTGACCAGGAAGACCGAGCCCCACCAGAACCGTTCGAGCAGCAGCCCGGCCAGCAGCGGCCCGGCCGCGATCCCGACCCCGGCCGAGGAGGAGAACAGCCCGATCGCGGTCGCCCGCGCGGCGCCGCTGAACGTCCACATCATGATCGCCATGGTCGCGGGCATGATCAGCGCGCCGCCCACGCCCATCGCGGCGCGCGCGGCGATCAGCCCGCCCGCGCCGCCGGCGTAGGCGGCCAACACCGAGGCGGCGCCGAAGACCGCGATCCCGGTCGCGAGTACGGTGCGGTGGCCGAAGCGGTCGCCGAGCGCGCCGGCGGTGAACATCAGCGTGGCGAACACCAGCGTGTAGGAGCCGGTGACCCACTGGAGCTCGGCGGGGCTGGCGCCGATCCCCCGCCCGGGGTCGGCGAGGGTCTCGAAGGCGGTGGACAGGATCGTGTTGTCCAGCCAGATCAGCAGCGAGGACGACAGCAGCACGATAAGGATCATCCGTTGCCTGGACGCCGGCAACTCGGGGGGACTCGTCATGGGATCCTTCGATACGATAGTCAAGAACCTGACGGATCGCATGATGGCCCGATCGTCAGGAACCTGTCAATCTTTGACCTGTCAATCTTTGAAAGGGCGAACCTTGGGTTTCCAGCGCCACGACGCCGGGACACTGGCCTTCGCGGTCCGCACGGTCTGGTTCCACATGCGGGCGGCGATCGGCGAGGAGCTCAAGGCCTTCGGGCTCTCGACCGCGCAGTACGCGACGCTGATGATGACCCAGGCGCACCCGGGCATGTCCGTCGCCGACATCGCCCGGCACGTGGCGAGCACCCGGCAGGCCGCCAACGAGATGCTCGCCGGCCTTGAGGCTCAGGGCCTGGTCGAGCGCCACCCGAACCCGTCCGACCGGCGCTCGCACCAGATCCACATCACCGACTCCGGCCGGGAGCGCCTGGCCGAGGCGCGGGTGGCCGTGGCCCGCCGCGAGGCCGAACTGGAGGCGGCCTTCACCTCCGAGCAGCGGTCGGCGGCCCGGGACTGGCTCGACGGCGTCGCCACCGCCTGCCGCCTGCTGTCGCCTTCGGCGGGCCCCGACGCCGACCCGCCGAAACAGTAGACGTCTCCTCGGCGGCCGCGTCGGCCGCGTCGGCCGCCGAGACCTTCGAACCGGTCTAGCTCGCGGGGGTGCCGGCGACGCGTTCGGGGGTGAGCAGGACGGCGACGCGGCGTTCCTCGGCCATCGTCCGGTCGTAGGTCGGCCAGTCGTCGTGGGTGCCGCCGGCGGCGGTGAAGATCTCGCGCAGCAGCACCCGGAGGCGTTCGGCGTCCACGCCGGGCAGCGGGTCGTCGGGGCCGGCGAGCTCCACCGGGCCCTCGGCGGACGCCCACTGCCAGCCGGCCCGTACCACCACGTTCGCGCGCGGCCGCGCGCGCAGGTTGTCGATCTTGCGGGCGCCGCCGACGGCGACCAGGCCGACCACCCGCGCCCCGGTCACCGGGTGCGCGAGGACTCCCGCGTTGACCACCGACGACTGGATCGTCCCGTCCGGCCGCAGGGTCGAGACCACGCACAGGCCGTGGTCGCCCGGGACGAGCTGGGCGAAGCGATCGAGTCCGCTGTTCAGGCCTTCCACCGTGAGCCCCCTCGTTGCTCGCACTGCTCGTGATCCTACGCGGTGCGGGGCGCCTTGCCCGGCGGGCTAGGTTGCTAGCATTCGTGCTGGCTAGGATGCTAGCATCCAGTCCGTGGGAGATGAGGATGTCAAACAGTTCAACGTGTACCTGCCGATCGGACTGATCAAGCAGGTCAAACATCACTCGGTCGAGTCGGGTCTGTCCCTGTCGGCGCTCGTCGCCGAGGCGTTGCGCGCCTATCTCGGCGACCCCCACGGACAGAGCCGGACATCGTCGGAAGAAGGAGATACGAAATGAGCACCCAGGGCTTCGAGGCCGTGTTCCTGGAGACCCACAACTGGGGCAAGGCGGCCAGGTTCTTCCAGGCGCTGGGCTTCGAGCTGGAGTTCGAGACCGGCCACGCCTCCGGCCAGCTCCGCAACGGCGACGGCCCCTACGTCTTCATCGCCGAGGTCCCCGAGGACCGGGAGCCCCGCCTCCAGCTGGCGCTGCGGGTGCCCGACGCGGACGCGTTCCGTCCCGCCCCGGCGGTCGAGGTGGTCACGGCGTTCGAGGACACCCATTTCGGGACGCGGGAGATGACCGTCCGCGACCCCGACGGGCGGCTCTGGAGCCTCCAGGCGCCGGGCAAGGGCTGAGGCCCCACCGATCCGGATGGGAACAAGGAGAGGGACACGCATGAGCAGGTGGCGCGGCGATCCCTGGGCGGTGCTGGTGACGCTCAGCCTGGGGTTCTTCATGACGCTGCTGGACCTGACGGCCGTCAACGTCGCGATCCCCAGCATGATCGACAAGCTGGACGCCTCACTCGACGCGGTGCTGTGGGTGATCAACGTCTACATCCTCGTGCTCGCCGCGCTGCTGATCACCTCCGGACGGCTGGGCGACCTGCGCGGGCCGCGCGCCATGTTCGTGACGGGGGTGGCGGTGTTCACGGTCGCGTCCGTCCTGTGCGGCCTGGCGCAGGACCCGGCCCAGCTCATCGCCGCCCGCGCCGTCCAGGGCCTCGGCGCGGCGGCGCTGATGCCGCAGACGATGACGATCATCATCGCCACGTTCCCGGCCGAGCGCCGGGGCACGGCGCTCGGCGTGTGGGGCGCGGTCGCGGGCGTGGCCACGATCGCCGGGCCGACGCTCGGCGGGCTGCTGGTCAGCGCCGCCGGGTGGCGCTGGATCTTCTTCGTGAACGTCCCCATCGGCGCGGCCGTGCTGGTGATGGCGCTCACGCTGATCCCGGACGTCCGGCACGGCCGCCCGCACCGGCTGGACGTGCCGGGCGTCCTGCTCGCGACGGCGGCGCTGCTGTGCCTGACCTTCGGGCTGACCGAAGGGCAGCGGTACGGCTGGAACGCCGGGATCTGGGCGCTGCTGGCCGGGGCGGCGCTGCTGCTCGCGGTGTTCCTGGCCCACCAGCGCACCCGGCAGGGCGACGAGCCGCTGCTGCCCTTCGTCCTCTTCCGCGACCGCGACTTCGCGGTCATGAGCGGGGTGTCGGCGGCCGTCCAGGTCGGGATGATCGGCCTGTTCCTGCCGGTGATGATCTACTTGCAGGCGGTCCTCGGGTTCAGCGCGTGGAAGGCGGGCCTGGTGATGGCGCCGGGCATGGTGGTGTCGGCGCTGGCCTCGCCGCTCGCGGGCCGCGCGTCGGACCGGCTCGGCGGCAAGTACATCCTCATGTCCGGCCTCGCCCTGTTCGCTGCCGGCATGGCCTGGCTGGCGGTGCTCGCCGACGTCGGGCGCGGCTGGCAGGCGCTCCAACCCCCGCTGGTCGTGGCGGGGCTCGGGATCGGCTGCGTGTTCGGGCCGATGGTCACGGTCGCGCTCCGCAACGTGGAGCCGAGGATGGCCGGGGCCGCATCCGGCGTGCTGAACACGATCCGGCAGATCGGCACGATCACCGGGAGCGCGGCGGTGGGCGCGATCCTCCAGAACCGCCTCGCCGGCTCGCTCCGGGACGAGGCGTCCGCGCGGGCCGCCGCCCTCCCGGCGAGCGTCCGCGGGCAGTTCGCGAGCGGTTTCGACCACGCCGCCAAGGGCGGAATGGAGGTCGGCGCCGGGCGGGGCGGCGCGACCCCGGACCTGCCTCCGGGGACGCCGCCGGACCTCGTCCACCACGTCCAGCGGGTGGCGGCGGCGACGTTCGAGCACGGGTTCGTCCACGCGCTGCGGCCGACGCTGGCGCTGCCCATCGCGGTCATTGTGATCGGCGCCGCGTCGTGCGCCCTGGTGCGGCGCCGCCCTGCCGAGGTCCCGGCCGCCGCAGACGGCCGTCCCATGGCGGGATCTCCGAAAGAACGACCGCAGCAGTCCCAGCCGCGCCCGAGCGGTTGAGGGTTAGCGCGGACGGTCTGTTTTCAGGTGGTGTTGGGCGGGACCCCGCTCCCGGGATCAGGCGTCGGGCGGCGTCCACGCCACGACCAGGTTCACCAGGCCGGGGAAGCGTGCGTCGAGGTCGGCGGTGCGGACGTGGCTGCGGCGCTCCAGCCCGTACTGCCGCTGCCTGATCACCCCGGCCTCGCGCAGCGCCTTGAAGTGGTGGGTCAGCGACGACTTGGGCCGGTCCAGGCCGAACCAGCCGCAGGTGTGGTCGAAGCTTTCGCGCTCCAGCAGCAGCTTGCGGACGATCGCCAGCCGCAGCGGATCGCTCAGCACGCCCAGGACCGCCTCCAACCGCAGGTCGTCCACGGCGGGTTCGGGCAGCGGCTCGGGCAGGCCGTCCGGCTCGGGCAGCTCCCGGACGGCGGGAACCTCGGTCACGGCCACGGCGGCCCTCCCCCACGTCGACTCCTGTACGACTCCAATCGTACTACGTGCTAAGTTCGAACACATTCGAACCAATTCGACTAAAGTCGTACTGTCGATGTGCTGGGAGAACACGCATGTCATCGAGCCTGACCGTGCCCGCGCCGGCGTCCCGCGAGCGGGGGTCCACCGCCTGGATCTGGCTGGCCGCCTGGCCGGTCACCGCCGTGTTCGTGCTGTCCAACGCCGCGACCCCGCTGTACGTGCTGTGGCAGCGCGACCTCGGCTTCTCCCGGGGCACGCTGACGGTGATCTTCGCGTTCTACATCGTTGGGCTGCTCGGCTCCCTGCTGGTCTCCGGCGTCGCCTCCGACCGGCTCGGCCGCAGGCGCGTCCTGCTGCCGGCGCTCGGGCTGGCCCTCGCCGCCTGCGCGATCTTCGCCGTCGCGCCCTCCGTCACCGCGTTGATCGTCGCCCGGCTGTTCAGCGGGATCGCCGTCGGGACGGTGGTCTCGGCCGGAATGGCGGCGGTCACCGACGTCGCCACGGCCACGGACACGGTCACCGGTGGGGCCGACCGCAAGCCCCTCGCCGCCCTGCTGGCCTCCTGCGCGATGGTGCTCGGCGCGGGACTCGGGCCGCTGCTGGCGGGCGTCCTGTCCGAGACCGTCCCGGGCCCGACCGTCACCGTCTTCCTCGTCGAGGCCGTCCTGCTGGCCACCGCCGTCCTGACCGTGCTGCGCATGCCCCTGCCCCGGCCGTCCGCGCCCGGTTCCGCGCCCGGTTCCGGGTCATGGGTCCGCCTGCCGCGCGTCCCGGCGGGCAACCGGCGGCACCTGGTGCTGGGCATCGCCGTGTTCGCCCCCGGGATCACCGCGACGTCGTTCGTGCTGTCCCTGGGCCCCTCGCTGCTGTCGGGCCTGCTGGGCACCACCAGCCGGATCGTCGCCGGCGCGATGGCGTTCGCGATGTTCCTGACCGCCGCCGCCGTGCAGTTCGCCGTCCGGTCGCTGCGCCGCCGCGCGATCCTGCTCGCCGGCGCCACCGCGACCCTCGCCGCCATGGCCGCGCTGGTCGCCGCCGTCCACACCGGGTCGGTGGCGGTGCTGCTCGCCGCCGCGCTGCTCGCGGGCGCGGGCCAGGGCATGGGGCAGCTCGGCGGGTTGTCCCTGCTCAACTCGGGCGTTCCGGCCGCACGGCTGGCCGAGGCCAACGCCGCGCTGAACGTGGGCGGCTACCTGCCCGCCGGGCTGCTGCCCGTCTCCGCCGGCTACCTCAGCGACGCCGTCGGCCTCACCCGGGGAGCGACCGTCTTCGGCGCCGTCCTGGCCGCGCTGGCGGTCGCCGGGGCCCTCGTCGTCCTGGCCTCAGGGCGCCGGTAGGGGGCGGCCGAGGCGTTTGCGGGTCTGGATGATCGAGGTCGTCTCCACGCGGGTGATGGCGGGCAGCGCGGCGAGGCGTCCGGTGAGGTAGCGGTACATGGCGCGGTCGTCCGCGCAGAGGATGGTCGCGACCAGGTTGGTGGGGCCGGTGGTGGCGGCGGCGAACACGATCTCGGGATGGGCGGCCAGGGCCCGGCCCGTCGCCTCCAGCTCGGCGGGCGCGGTCGAGGCCCACAGCCGCGCGCCGGCGCGGTAGCCCAGGTACGCCGTGTCGAACTCGACGTAGAAGTGGAGCGCGCCGGCGGCCCGCAGCTCCTCCATCCGCCGCCGGACGGTCGACTGCGACCAGCCGGTGGCCGCCGCGAGATCGGCGAGCGGCGCGCGGCCGTCCCGGGCCAGGGCGCCCAGCAGGCGGAGGTCGTCGGCGTCGCAGTCCGCCAGGTCGGCGCCGGTCACCGCCTCCGGGCCCGGGCCGAGCCGCTCCGCCTCCTGCTCGGTGAGGGCGTTGAGCAGCCGGACGCGGCCGGGGGAACCGTAGTAGGTGTGCAGGAGCGAGTAGGCGGCGACGTCCACCAGCCGTCCGGTGCGGGGCAGCCGTTCCAGGAGCAGGTGCTCGCCCTCGCCGGGCCCCCGGGCGCGGACGACGCACTGCACCTCTGTCCCGCCCGACACCAGCTGCACCCAGGCGGTGTCGTCCCTGCGGGCCAGCGCCGTGGCGATCAGCCCCGCCGCGCCGGGGGCGCAGCGCAGCCGCAGCATCCAGCGCCCGTGGCCGTGGAAGTTGGCGGGCGGCACCGCCACCACCCGCAGCAGGTCGGCCGAGCGCAGCCGCCGGTAGCGCCGCGCGACCGTCTGGTCCGACACCCCCAGCACGTCGGCGACGCGGCTGAAGGGGGCGCGCGCGTCGAGCTGGAGCGCGTGGACGAGCCGCCGGTCGAACGCGTCGGCGATGTCGGTTTTCACCGCCACAGCCTAGGGGATGTCGAATCCCGTCGATGTCGGCCGCCCGAGTTGTCGAGCGTCGCCGTCCCGCAGCACCCTCGTCAGCGACCGGCAGGACGAGACGGGGGTAGGGCGATGATTCTGGTGATCGGGGCCCCGGGCAACGTCGGGCGGCATGTGCTGGCCCGGCTCAGGGCGGCGGGCGCGCAGGGAGTCCGCGCGCTGGTGCGCCCGGACGAGGCGGCCGCCGCCGACCTCCCCGGCGGCGTCGAGGTCGCGATCGGCGACCTGAGGGACGTCCAGGGGCTGGAGGCCGCGCTGACCGGCGTCGAGACGGTCTTCCTGGTGTGGCCGATGCTGACCACCGAGGGCGCGCGCGAGGTGCTGGAGGCGATCGCCCGGCACGCGCGGCACGTGGTCTACCTGTCCTCGATCGGCGTGGGCGGACGCCCCGAGGAACGGGACGACCCGATCTTCGGGCTGCACGCCGCCATGGAGGCGCTGGTCGGGGAGTCCGGCCCGTCCCACACCGTCCTGCGGGCGGACACCATCGCCAGCAACACGCTGGGCTGGGCCGACCAGATCCGCGCCACCGGGACGGTGCGCGCCCCGCTCATGGCCGCGACGGCGGTGATCGACCCGCGCGACATCGCCGCCGTCGCCGTCCGCGTCCTCACCGGCGACGCCCACCGGGGCGCGACCCACCGGCTGACCGGGCCGCGGGTGATCGACCCGCCCGAGCAGGTCCGGGCGATCGGTGCGGCGATCGGCCGCGAGCTGCGGTTCGAGGAGGTCCCCGTCGAGCGGGCGCGGGAGCGGATGCTGGCCGACGGACGCCCGCCGGCCCTGGTGGACGCGCTGCTCAGGGCGGTCGAGCTGCGCGCGCCCTCAACGCTGGTCACCTCGGCCGTCGCCGATATCACCGGGAAGCCGGCGCGCACCTTCCAGCGGTGGGCCAACGACCATCGCGACGCCTTCCGCTGAAGGACGCTGGTCAGGCCTCCTCCTCCGGGTGGGCGGAGGCGCGGGGCGAAGGCCAGGTGCAGCCGCGGTGGGCGCGCTGGCGGCAGCGGCCCGAGCAGTAGAGGCGCGGACGCCCGCGCCCGGGCGGGGGCAGCGGCTCGCGGCACACCGCGCACAGCCGAGTTTCGTCACGCGGCTCCGGCGCCTTTTCGTGACGCCGGTCGAGCGCGAGCCAGGCGTCGAGGTCCTCCTGGCAGACGGGGCACTCGGTGATGTCCTGGCGGCTACAGGTCAGCATCCACTCGATGTAGCGCTGGGCGGCCTCGGCGGCGGCCACCTGTTCGCGGAGGTCGGCGATGCGGGCGCGGGCGACGCGGCGCCAGTCCGCGCGGTCGGCGGGGCTCATGAGGGCGTCCAGGTCGTCCAGGCTGAACAGGCCGGTCTGCTGCCACATGCGGACGAACGCCAGCCGGCGGACCTCGGCCGGACGGTACCGGCGCTGCCCCCGGACGCGCGTCCGGGGCGAGACCAGGCCGCGCTCGTCGTAGTAGCGGATCGCTGACACGGTCGTGCCGAGGCGGCGCGCGACCTCCCCGACGCCGAGCAGCTCCTCCTCCACGGCCTTCCTCCCGGGTTGACCTCAAGCGCACTGGAGCCCCCATCGTAGGTCGCGTTCACCGGCGGACGGAGGGGGACGGGATGCGGGGGGCCGGACGGGCGGCGATCTTCACGGGGTCGTTCGCGGCGCTGCTGAACATGAGCGTCGTCACGGTGGCGGCGCGGGAGACCGCGGCGGGGCTGGACGCGGACCTCGCGGACGTGCGGTGGATGGTCGACGCGTTCACGCTGGCGCTGTCGTCGCTGCTGCTGTCGGGCGGCGTGCTGGGCGACC
The DNA here is from genome assembly GCF_022751215.1 of Actinomadura terrae. GTDB lineage: Bacteria > Actinomycetota > Actinomycetes > Streptosporangiales > Streptosporangiaceae > Spirillospora > Spirillospora terrae. The sequence continues at coordinate 289,511 of NZ_JAICDG010000007.1, forward strand.
GGTACGGGCGGCGGCGGACCTGGCTCGCGGCCGTGGGCGTGCTGGCGGCCGGCGCGGTGGTGTGCGCGACGGCCCCGTCGGCGGACGTGCTGGTCGGCGGGCGGGTCGTCCAGGGCGCGGCGTCGGCGGTGCTCGTTCCGGGGGCGATGTCGCTGATCGCGCAGGCGTGCCCGGACGCGGCGGCGCGGGCGCGGATGATCGGCTGGTGGAGCACGACCGCAAGCCTGTCGGTGGGGCTCGGGCCGCTGCTGGGCGGCGTGCTGGTCGACGCGTGGGGATGGCGGAGCGTGTACTGGGTGGACGTGCCGCTGTGCCTGCTGGTCCTCGTCCTCGGCGCGGCGGGCCTGGAGGAGAGCCGCGATCCGGAGCACGCGGCGCTGGACCTGCCCGGTCAGTTGCTCGGGGTGCTGTGGCTGGGCGCGCTGACCTACGGGCTCGTGGACGGCGGCGAGCACGGCTGGGGTTCGCCGGTTCCGCGGGTCGCGCTCGGCGTCGCCGGGGCCGCGCTGCTGGCGTTCGTCGCGGTGGAGCTGCGGACGCGGCGGCCGATGCTGCCGATCCGGCTGCTGCGGGACGCGCGGTTCGCCGCGTCCAACGGGGCGGCGCTGCTGCTCGGCCTGGGCGCCTACGGGACGTTCTTCTACCTCTCCCCCTACTTCCAGCAGGTCCGGCACGCCTCGGCGACCGGGGCGGGGCTGCGGCTGCTGCCGATGGCGCTGGGGATGAGCCTGCTGGGCGCGGCCGCGGGACGGCTGACCGCGCGGTACGGCCCCTACGGCCCGATGGCCGGGGCGTTCACGCTGATGGTGGCGGCGCTGCTGGGCCTGGCCGCGGCGTTCGGGGAGCACACGCCCTACGCGGTGCTGGCGGTCCTGCTCGCGGGCGTCGGCGCGGGCATCGGCGTGGTGCTGCCGCCGCTGAACGCCTCGGCGCTCGCGGCGGTGCCCCGCGAGCGGTCGGGCGCGGCGGCGGCGACGGTGAACGCGACCCGGCAGGCGGGCACGTCGCTGGGCATCGCGGCGCTGGGCGCGATCCTGTCGGCCCGGGCCGGCGGCGCAGCGGACGGCACGGCCTACGTGGCGGGGCTGCGGCTCGTCGCGGTGGTCGCGGGGGCGATCTCGCTGGGCGCGGCGCTGGTGGCCCTGGCGGCCTGGCGGGTCACCGCGCGGGCGCGGCACAAGATCACACCGGTGGGGTTCCATTCAGTGGAAAGCTGATGTTTCCCGGCGCGTCGGGCATGGTCAGGGTGGGGAGGGGGACCTGCGTGGTCCCCGCGTGCGCATCTGAGGAGGAACGATGACGTTGCTCGATCCCGCCCTGTGGACGGGGAAGATCTTCGACGGCGGCTGGTCCGCCGGCCGGGGCGGTGTCTACGACGTCGTCGAGCCGGCGACCGGCGGCACGCTCGGCAGCCTGGGCCAGGCGGACGGTGCGGACGTCGCCGCCGCCGCGAAGTCCGCCGCCGCGGCGCAGCGGGACTGGGCCGCCCGCTCCTACGAGGAGCGCGCGGCCGTGCTGCGCCGCGCCGGGCGGCTGTTCGAGGACCACGCCGAGGAGATCCGCGACTGGCTCGTCCGGGAGGCCGGGTCGATCCCGCCGAAGGCCGAGCTGGAAGTGCACTTCGCGGCGAACCTGTGCTACGAGTCGGCGGCCCTCGCCTCGCACCCGCAGGGGCTCGTGCTGCCGTCGGCGCAGCCGCGCTGGAGCCTCGCGCGGCGCCGTCCCGCCGGGGTGGTGAGCGTGATCTCGCCGTTCAACTTCCCGCTGATCCTGTCGATGCGGTCGGTGGCGCCCGCGCTGGCGCTGGGCAACGCGGTGCTGCTGAAGCCCGACCCGCGCACGGCGGTGTGCGGCGGCGTGGTGCTCGCGCGGGTGTTCCAGGAGGCGGGGCTGCCCGAGGGCCTGCTGCACCTGCTGCCCGGCGGCCGGGAGGCGGGCGAGGCGGTCGTCGCCGCGCCCGAGGTGCGGGTGGTGTCCTTCACCGGCTCCACCGCCGCCGGACGCAAGATCGGCGAGGTGTGCGGGCGGCTGCTCAAGCGCGCCCACCTGGAGCTGGGCGGCAACAACGCGCTGATCGTGCTGCCGGGCGCGGACGTGTCCAAGGCGGTGTCGGCGGGCGCGTGGGGCTCGTTCCTGCACCAGGGGCAGATCTGCATGACGACGGGGCGGCACCTCGTCCACGAGAGCATGCAGGAGGAGTACGTCGCGGCGCTGGCCGACAAGGCCGACAAGCTCCCGGTCGGCGACCCGGCGGCCGGGCCGGTCGCGCTCGGCCCGATCATCGACGAGCGGCAGCTCGCGCACATCGACGAGCTGGTGCGCGGCACCGTCGCGGCGGGCGCGCGGCTCGCGGCGGGCGGCACCCACGAGGGGCTGTTCTACCGTCCGACGGTGCTCGCGGAGGTCACCCCGGACATGCCCGCGTACGCGCAGGAGGTGTTCGGCCCGGTCGCACCCGTGGTGCCGTTCGCGACGGCCGACGACGCGATCGCGCTGGCGGCCGACAGCGAGTACGGCCTCTCGCTCGGCATCCTCGGCGACGTCGGCCAGGCCATGAAGATCGCTGACGCCGTCCCGACCGGGCTCGTGCACATCAACGACCAGACCGTGAACGACGAGCCGGTCGTGCCGTTCGGCGGGCTCGCCGCGTCCGGGAACGGGTCCCGGTTCGGCGGCCCGGACGCCAACATCGAGGCGTTCACCGAGTCGCAGTGGGTGACGATGCGCGGCGAGATCGCCCCGCACCCGTTCTAGGCCCGAAGGCGTGCGGGGCCCGGGCCGTGCGGCCCGGCCTCGCACCCCGGCGGGTCAGATCACCTCGGCGTGCCCGGTGTGGTGGTCCCTGCCCGTCTCGCGGAGCCACCGGCGCTCGCAGGCCCCGGCGTTGACGGCGGGCGTCTCCAGGGCGCCCACGTGACCGGCCTCCTCGTCGCCCGGCTCGATCACGACCTTCTCGTAGTTCGGGGGCCAGCGGAGCATCAGGCGCCGGCCGCAGACGTGGCACACCCACTCCTCCAGGCCCGACTCCCCGACCCTGACCATCTGCATCTCGTGCGCTTTCCGCAAGACGGCCCTCCTCAGCCGCCCGGGCCCGTGCCGGTGCTCCCGGCGAGGTCCCGGTCTCCCTACGCCTACCGTCATAGCCCCTTGACAGCGCCTTTAAACGACTTTGCCGCCCCTGACCTGCTCGAATGCCCCACTGGGAGGTTCGGGGCGGGCGGTCCGAAAAACCGTTTGGGCCAGATGACCGCGTCCCGCTAGTGTGGCCGCGTGGGATGTTTCGTAAAGATCGCGGCCCAGGGGACCGCCCATGCCGCCGCGTACACGCGGCCGCGCGTGCGCCGTCCCGCCCTGGACCGCCCCGTGCGCGCCGACGCCTGATCTCCCGGCGGGGACGCCCCGCCTCCTGAACGCCGCTTTCCTCGCGCGTTCCGTCATTCTGCGCCGCCCGACTCCGTCCAGGGCCTCCGAGTCCATGACCATCTCGGACGGGCCCGCCGGGCACTCCCGCGCACCTTGACGCCTGACGCCTTGACGCGTTGACGCCGCCTGCCGTGCGGCCCGTCCGTCCTCCCGGCCCATGGCCGGACGCCAAGGACGGCGACCGTGAACGAACGCATCTCCCATCACCGGCGCGCGCCGAAGGGGCGGACCGCCCGCGACCGCGCCCGCCGCGAACTCTCCCAGAACTTCCTCGCCGACCGCGACCTGATCCGCCGCTACGCGCGCATGGTCGGCGACGGGCCCGGCGGCCTCGTCGTCGAGGCCGGCGCGGGCGACGGGCGCGTCACCGCCGCGCTGGCCGCCCGCGCCGACCGCGTCATCGCCTACGAGCTCGACCCGGTGTGGGCGGCGCGGCTCCGCGACCGCGGCCTCGGCAATGTCACCTGCGTGCAGGGCGACTTCCTCCGGGCGCGGGCGCCCGGAGGGCCGTTCCACCTGGCCGGGAACATCCCCTACTCCGCCACGTCCCGGATCGTCGGCTGGGCTCTGGACGCGCCGAGCCTGGCCTCCGCCACCCTCATCACGCAGCTGGAGTACGCCCGCAAACGCACCGGCGACTACGGACGCTGGAGCCGCCTCACCGTCGAGACGTGGCCGCAGTTCCGCTGGCGGCTGGCGGAACGCGTGCCGCGCGGCGGGTTCCGTCCCGTCCCGCGCGTGGACGCGGGGGTCCTGCGGCTCGACCGGCGGGAGCACCCCCTCCTGCCGGCCTCCGCCATGGAGGGCTACCGGAGCTGCGTCACCCTCGGGTTCGGCGGCAGGGGCGGCACGCTGCACGCCTCACTGCGCGCCGCCCACCCGAGGCGGCGTCTGGACGCGGCGTTCCGCGCCGCCCGGCTCCCCCGCGACACGGTCGTCGCGTTCGTCCACCCCGACCAGTGGGTCGCCTTGTTCGGCGTCCTGCATGGCTGAGGCCGGGGTCAGACGCTCCACAGGCGCCGCTTGCGGTACGTCGGCTCCCACATCAGCCGGTTCTCCTCGCGGACGGCCCGGGGCAGCGCGGTCAGGAAGCGGCTCCGCTCGATCGGCGCGATCCCGTCCACGATCCACGGGATCACCCGGGTCATGCGCGTCCCGCACTCGCGGCGGAGCGCGTCGCGCAGCGCCCGCCACTCCTCAGCGCCGAGCACCGAGCGCGCCAGCGGCAGCGCGCTCATCTCCTCGTGCCGCAGGTGGGCGTCCAGTGCCGTCCGCAGCGCCGCGACCGCCGCCGCCAGGTCCGCGCGGTCGGACGGGTCGTCCTGTTCCAGGGCTGCGTCGACCGCGACCACGAGCGGCTCGATCCGGGCGTGCCCGTCCCGCACGTCGGTGAGGACGGCCAGCTCGACGGGCCTGCCCCGCACCGCCCGCGCGACGCGCGGCCACAGCAGCGCGTCCTCCGCCCGGAAGTACAGGTGGAGCTGCTCCTTGAGGTTCTCCCAGCCCGCGCGGACGTGCGGGGCGCGGGCCTTGCCCGCCGCCACGACCGCCGCGAGCCGCTCCATGTCGCGCCGGAAGGCGTCATGCGCCGCGTGGACGTAGGCGAAGTCGGCCGTCTCCCGCGCCGGGATCGCGAAAGTCTCCATACAGACAAGAGGGGGTGGACGCCCCGGATGTGACGTCCACCCCCTCCTTCGAGACGCATCTCACACCGGAAACGGGGACTCAGCCGGTGCCGTCCGCGCGCAGCCTGGCTCGATAGGCCCGCTTCTTCGCGAGCGCCCCGCAGGTCTTCATCGAGCACCAGCGACGGGCACCCGCACGGGACGTGTCGACGAACGGCACGCCGCAATCGGGATTCCCGCAGATGCGGACACGGCCGCGGTACTCCGAATCGCACAGCGCGATCAGATCCCGCGCCACCATCGAGAGCACCGCCTCCACCCCGTCACCGTGCCAGCGGACCGAGAGCGCATCGGCTGAGAGCTCCGGCGCCGAAGCGGGTTCCGCGGCCGCGCGGTTGATGACGGTGACGTCCGCGGAGCCGGGTGGAATACCGGCCGCCATGGCCTCCCCCACCCGCTGGATCGCCTCCCGCAGTTCCTTCGCCCGAGCCAGGTCGGCCTCGGTGCAGACCGGCGCCACGCCGGTGCAGCCGCTCTCCACGCACCAACGGCTCAGATCGGCCGGACCCGCCAACCGTTCGAAGGGCACGGCCTTGCCGCGATCGGCGAGCGTCCCGGCGAAGCCGAAGCACAGCCGCGCGTCGTCGAACCGAAAGTCGGCCTTGGTGCGCCGTCCGCCCGTGCGCCGACCGCCTTCATCGCTCATGTCCACCACTCTATGCGGTTGACCATGGCCGAACCGGACAGGTAGCTTCCCTGTCTACCGCCTAAACCGGTGGACACAAGTAGCATCGATCGGAAGGACGCGTCCATGCGCGCCGCAGTCATCGAAGAGCTCAACAAGCCGCTCGTCGTCCGTGAAGTGCCGGATCCCGAGTGCCCCCCGGACGGCGCGATCGTGCGCGTCGGCGCGAACGGCATCTGCCGGACCGACTGGGCCCTGTGGGCGGGCGACTTCTGGACGGGAGGCCCGGAGATCCACCCCCCGTTCGTGCTCGGCCACGAGTTCGCGGGCACCATCGAAGAGGTCGGGAGCGAGGTGAGGGGCTGGAGGAGCGGCGACCGCGTCCTGTTCCCGATGAACCCGGGCGAGGGGTCGTGCGAGATGTGCCGGAGCGGCAACCAGCACGTGTGCGACCACGTGGAATCGCTCGTGCCCGGCGTGTCCTACTGGGGCGCCTTCGCGGAACTGGTCATGGTGCGCTTCGCCGACGTCAACCTTGTCGCGGTGCCGGAATCGGTCGGCTTCGTCGAGGTCGCCAGCCTGGCCTGCCGCTACATGACCGCCTTCCACGGCATCGTCGACCAGGCGCGGGTCCGCGGCGGGGAATGGGTCGCGGTCTACGGCGCCGGCGGCGGCATGGGACTGTCGGCGGTGGAGATCGCCGCGGCGACGGGCGCCAACGTGATCGCGGTGGACGTCTCCGACCAGAAGCTGGAGGCGGCACGCGCCTTGGGTGCGACGCACGCCGTCAACGCGGCGCACGACGACCCCGTCGACGCGGTGAAGACGATCACTCGCGGCGGCGCGCACGTCTCGGTCGACGCCGTCGGCATCGCCGCCGCCTGCCGCAACTCCGTCATGTCCCTGCGCACACGCGGGCGTCATCTCCAGCTCGGCCACACCACGCGCGCGGAGAAGGGCGAGGTCGCGCTGCCGATCGACGTCATGATGGTCAAGGAGCTGGAGTTCCTGAGCGCCTTCGGCATGCAGGGCCAGCGCTTCGGCACGATGCTGAACATGATCGAAGCCGGTCGCCTCAACCCCGGCCGGATCGTGTCCCGCACGGTGAGCCTCGACGAGGTGAGCGAGGTGCTGGAATCCCTGCACTCCTACGGCCCGACCGGAGTCGTCGTCATCGACCGGTTCTGAGCGCACGGGCACGCCGGCCGAACGGTCGATGATCGCGGCCCTATGTGGCCTGTGCAACACCCGTTCCTGTCAGCAATCGGGGCGCTGCTCCGCTCAGGTCATCGAGAGCGAGCGACCGACAGGAGCAGCACATGAAGCACCGCATCGTCGTCCTCGGCGCCGGCTACGCCGGGGCGTACGCGGCCGGCATCCTGGCCCGCCGGCTGTCCCCGGCGGACACCGAGATCACCGTGGTCAACGCCGTGCCGGAGTTCGTCCAGCGGCTGCGGCTGCACCAGCTGGCGGCCGGCCGGGAGATCGAGGCTCCGAAACTCGCCGACGTCTTCGCGGGGACGGGGATTCGGCTGCGCGTGGCCCGTGTCACCGCCGTCGATCCCGACCGCCGGCTCGTCGCCGTGGCCGACGCCGGCGGGGGCGGCCAGCTCGGCTACGACACGCTCCTGTACGCCCTCGGCAGCCGCGGTGCCGACCGCGGCGTTCCGGGCGCGGCCGAGCACGCCTTCGACATCGCCGCCAGGCCCTCGGCGCTGCGCCTGCGCGATCGCCTCGACGGCCTGTCCGAAGGCGGGCGCGTGGTGGTCGTCGGCGACGGGTTGACCGGCATCGAGACCGCCACCGAGATCGCCGAGTCCCGGCCCGGCCTGTCGGTGACGCTGGTCGCACGCGGCGCGCTGGGCGCCCGGCTCTCCGCCGGGGCCCGCGGGCACCTGCGGCGGGCCTGCGACCGGCTGGGCCTCACCGTCGTGGAGCACACCAGCGTCGAAGCGGTCGAGGAAGCCCGGGTGCTGACCGCCGACGGCACCGTCCTGGCGTCGGAGGCGACCGTGTGGACGGCCGGGTTCGCGGTCGATCCCATCGCCGCCGCCGGCGGGCTGGAGGTCGCCGAGAACGGGCGGATCATCGTCGATCGCGCGATGCGCTCGGTCTCGCACCCGACCGTCTACGCCGTCGGTGACAGCGCCTACGCCATCGGCGAGAACGGCCGGCCGCTGCCGATGTCCTGCGCCTCGGCCGGCTGCACCGGCAGGCAGGCCATCGAGGCGATCGTGGGACGCCTGACCGGCCGCGCGATCGCCGACACAAAGCCGGCCTACATCTACAACCACATCAGCCTCGGGCGGCGGGACGCGATCCTGCACATGGTCGACGACCAGGGGCGGGCGAAGCCGAAGTACATCGGCGGCCGGAAGGCCGCGCGGATCAAGGCGGGCATCGTCACGATGTCGCTGTGGGGCACCTCGCACCCGACCTTCGGCCTGCCCAGGCGCAGGCACCGGCTGGCCGCCGCGCCGGAGGCGAGCGCCGAGACCACGGCCGCCCACCGGGAGGGCGGTCGCGTTGCCGCCTAGGTTGGCCCGCGTGGAGGGCACCGCCGCCGATCATTTCGACACCGGCCGGTTCGAGGCCAGCCGGAACCGGCTGGCCGCACTCGCCTACCGGCTGCTGGGCTCGGCCACCGACGCCGAGGACGCCGTGCAGGACGCGTTCCTGCGCTGGCAGACGGCGGACCGGCAGCGGATCAAGGTGCCGGAGGCCTGGCTGACCAAGGTCGTCACCAACCTGTGCCTGGACCGGCTCCGCTCGGCGCGGGCCCGCCGCGAACGCACCGCCGGCGCCTGGCTGCCCGAGCCGGTGCTGGACGGCGACCCGATGCTCGGCCCGGCCGACCCCGTCGAGCAGCGCGAATCGGTCTCGCTGGCCGTGCTGACGCTCATGGAGCGCCTGTCGCCCGTCGAGCGGGCGGTCTACGTCCTGCGCGAGGCGTTCTCCTACAGCCAAGCCGAGATCGCCGAAATCCTGGACATCACCGAGTCCGCGAGCCAGCAGCACCTCCACCGGGCCCGCCGCCGCGTCGCCGCCGCGCCGCGCGGCGGCGACGTCGATCCGGTGACCGCCCGCAGGGTCGTCGAGGAGTTCCTCGGCGCCGCCTCCTCGGGCCGCACCGACCGGCTGGTGGCGCTGCTCACCGACGACGCGACCGCGATCTCCGACGGCGCCGGCCTGACCGCGTCCCTGCTGCGGTACGACACTCCGCAGCGCATCGCCGCCGTCGCACTGGCCGGTTTCACCCCCACTCCCGCGAAACGGCGGTTCGCCGGGGGCACGCCCGCCGTCCACTACGCGTCCGTCAACGGGGCCCCCGCCATCCTGTTCGTGCTCGGCGACCAGGTCATCGGCGCCGTGACGTTCGACCTCACCGGCGGCAGGATCACGACCGTGCGCGGCATCGCCGCCCCCGGCCGCCTCCTCCGCCTCACCGAGGCCTGGCGGCGGCACGGTCAAGGCACGCTGCTCATCAGCCGGTGGTGAGTCCGGACTCCGGGGTCGCGGTTCACTCCTCGCCGGTAGGACGGCGGCGACGGGCGCGACGCCGATGGCTGGTGTCGCAGAAGGGGTAGGCGGCGCTGCGGCGGCAGGTGCACAGCGCCACCTGGAAGCGGTCGGAGACGACCGTCGAGCCGTCGTCCAGGACGATCTCGACGGGGCCCTCGACCATCATCGGCCCGCCCGGGACGATCCGCACCCGCCGCCGCTCCGGGGCGGGCCGCGGCTCAGGCCGCCCGGCTGCCATGCTCATGCCCCCCTCCCCGCGCGGCTCGGTCGGCGCGTATGACGACCAGCTCCTCGTGGCCCTGCCCGGGGGACAGGAGGCCCCGGGCCGTCAGCGACTCGGCGCGTCCCCGCAGCACCGGGCCGAACGGTTCGCGGTGCCGCGCCACCACCGAGGCCCGCAGGCCCGCCTGGCGCAGCGCCACCAGCGTGGGCTCCACCCCGTTCAGTGCCGAATGCACCATGAGAAGGGTTCCCGAGGGTGTCAGGTGGTGCGGGGCCGCCTGGCAGATACGGTCCAGCAGCGTCCGGCCCTCCGGGCCCGCCTCCCAGGCGCGTGCCCGGCCTCGCACCGCCGCCGGGTCGATGTTGCCGGGGACGTACGGGGGGTTGGCGAGAATCACGTCGAACGTCTTCCCGGCCACCGGCGCGAACAGGTCTCCGCGCAGCACTCGCATCGGCAGGCCCCGCACTCGCGCGTTGATCCGCGCCGTGAGGACCGCCCAGGGCGACACGTCCACCGCGACGACCTGGCAGCCCCTTCTCGCGGCCGCCACCGCGACCGCGCCCGTTCCGGTGCCCAGTTCCAGCACACGGGAGCCCGGCGGAACGGCGGCGCCGCGCAGTGCCGCCGTCAGCAGCCGCGTATCGGACTGCGGGCGGTAGACGCCCGGCGGGCGCAGCAGCATCATCGGTTCTCCGTCACTTGCCGGCGCAGCGCCGAGCGGCCTGATCTCCAGGATTCCAGCAGGTGGGCGCCAAGGCGGTCCTCCAGCAGGACCGTGGCCCGCACGCCGAGGACCACGTCGGCGGCCAGCTCGGGCTCGTCGGCGAGCAGCCCGCCGATCACGTCGTGGCGCAGTACCTGCTCGTGGACGGCGTCGGCCTCGATGTGCTCCGTGTAGAACAGGCGGGCCCGCGGGCCGCCGCCGAGCCGCTCCAGCGCCGCCGCCATCCGCCGCGCGGACGGCGCCGTCGTGATCTCCGCCGCCGCGAAGTGGCCCACCAGTGCGCCGCGCAGCGACCGCCGCAGCCCGAACAGCGACATCATGTTCACCGTCGCCAGCATCGCCGCCGGCGCCGCGTCCACGTAGGCGCCGTAGGACGGGTCCAGCCCCAGGTCGTCCAGCAGGTCGGCGTAAAGGCCCTGGTGGATCATCTCGGGACGGCCGCCGCCGAACTCGTCGTGCTCCACCGCCACCAGCGCCGTCTTCGCCTGCCCCCGCAGGCGCGGCACCACGAACGCGTGCGGGTCGGCCTCCTTGAGGTGGTAGACCGACCGCAGGGCCGCGTGCTCCAGCAGTTGCCAGCCCGCGCCGTTGTCCCGCAGATGGTGGCTGACGCCCTCCCCGTCGACCGGCTCGGTCAGCAGGCCCTCCAGAGCCTCCTCCACGTCGGTGCCGGGGACGGTCTCCCGGCGCAGCGCGTCCAGGAAGACCGCCTCCATCTCGCCGCGCAGCCGGAGGAGCCCCGCGTCCCACTCCCAGTCCGCGTCGACCCCGGCGAACCCGCGGTAGTGCAGCTCGTAGCACATGTACAGGGCCAGCTGAAGATCGTCGCCGAAGGGATCGGCCGCCACCACGGCGGCGAACAGGTCGGGCGAGCGGACGAACGAGCCCGGTGGGCCCGCCGTCAGCGTGTCGGCCACCGTGCGCGAGAGCAGGCCGCGGGAAGGGGGCGGCGCCGGAGCCCTCCCCCGCTCCGGGGCCCCCTCGGCGAACCGGCCCGGCACGTGTCCTACGGTCATGTTCCCTCCGTGACCTTGAGATTGTCCGGTTTCCGGTACCCGTTAAGACACGTCCCATACGTCGCTCTTTTCCCACGTTTGTCGCACTAGACCGATGGAGGGACCGGGGCGGGTCGGCTGTCGGCGCCGAGGTGACGGGCGCAGTTCCGTTCCTGGGCTGTGACCGGTTTGGGCTGGTCGGCGAGGGTATGGCGGAGCGCGCGGGCAGACGGCGATGCGATCACGCGGCGAACATCGGGGGATGTCGTGCGAGTACGTTGGCGGCGGCGCGTGCGTGCGCTGCGCTGGCCCGTGGGGATGGGAATCGCGTCGTGGCGGTGGCTGCGGCGCTCCCGCCAAGTGAGACGGCGCCGAATCCGCACGGGGATACTGTCGGAGGCCGAACGGATCCCGCAGCGCAGCGGAGCGCAGACGCAGCACGTGCGACAGGGCGTCGGACTCACCTACCAGCGACGCTACGTCGTCCAGATCTCCGGCAGCCCCATCAGCGCCGCCCAGCTGATCCAACGGCTGGGCGGTGATCTCAACGCCGCCTCCCCGGTGGAGATCGCCGTTTTCGACAAGACCTCGGGAGGCTCCCGGCGGCTGGAGGTCGGGGACGAGTACGTGGTCCACATGCCGGGGCCGTGGAACTGCCCGGTCCGGGTGGTGGAACGGACGCCTGTGTCGTTCCGGTTCGCCACCCTGCGCGGCCATATGGAGGCCGGTGAGATCGAGTTCCGGGTCGGCGACGCCCGCGAGGGCGACCTGGTGTTCACGATCGAGTCCTGGGCGCGCAGCGGCGACCGGTTGGCGGACCTGCTCTACGAGAAGGTGGGCATCGCGAAGGAAATGCAATCGCACATGTGGGCGCATTTCTGTAGGCGGGTCGCCGAGATCGCGGAAGGCGAGGTAGTCGGCGACGTCGAAATCCAGACAGAACGAAGCGACATGTTCAGGGCCCGGAGCGGAAACCAGTCGATCACCCGTGCGGTGGACGCGGCGTTCGCGCGGAGTTTCGCCTTGGCGGCGCGCTTGCGAAACCGGCCCCTGCACCCGAGGGGCCTGGTCTTCGATGCCCTTTTGCGCCTGCACGGCACCTCCCAGCACCGGGGAGTGCCGTTCCTCGACGACCACACCGAACTCCGGGGAAGAGCGCGGCTTTCGCGCGCGGTGGGGTTGCCGCCCCCGCTGCCGGACGTGCTGGGCCTCGCGCTGCGCTGGCCGCAACCGCAGGCGGACCTCACCGGTGACCATTCCACTGCCGAGTTGCTCCTGGCCGCGACCGGGCAGACCGTGCCCGGCCGTCACCTGCTGCGGCCGATGACCAGGTGGAGTCCCGCGTTCTACGGCTCCCTCCTGACGTACCGGGTCGGTGACCGTCGCGTCCTGCTGGGCGCGGTCGCCCGCCGCACACGCATCGCCCCGGCCGATCTCACGACTCTCGCGCGCGCCGTGGACGAGCGGCCGCTGCTCCTGGATCTGGTGGTGGCGACCGAGTTCGGCCCGTGGGAGCCCTTCGGCGAACTAAGGCTCATCGGGCCGGCGCGCAGCGACGACCTCGAACCCATGCGCTTCAATCCCGCCCGCCATCCCATCCGGGAACTGCACCCGGAAGGGCTCCTCCAGCGGGCCCGCGGCTCCAGTTACTCGGCCGTCCAGCGCGTCGCCCGCCATGGCGCCGATCACCGGCCGGAAAGGCCATCGTCATGACGCGGAAGGAACGCGCCCGGCAGCGCATGCGCCGACGCCACGCCGACCTGCACCGGTGTCGTCTCAACTTCGATCCCCGGCAGCACGACATGACGAGGCCCGAGCCGGGTTGGAATCTCGACGACTACCGGCAGCAACTGCCGCCGGAACCGCCGGGTCCCCCGGTCCCCGGAGGAAGCTGGGAGATCGCCCGCCGCCTCGTCCGGGGCTACCAGTACGCCGATCCGCGCATCATCCGCGAGATCTGCCGCTCGGGCCCGCCCGAGCCGGGCCGGGACATGCTGCTCGAAGCCCGGTTCTACGGGCTGCGCTTCCACCTCGGCCTACGGGTCGGCGACGTCGTCGACACGACCATCGAGCGGGACGGGCGCCCCGTGCGGGTGTGGGGCTGGAACTACCAGACCCTGGAGGGGCACCTGGAACGGGGTCAGATGGACCAGGAGGTGCGTAAATGGCTCGACACCGGTGAGGTGGAATTCCATATCCATGTTTTCTCGCAAGCCGCGCCCACACCCCACCCGATCGTCCGGCTCGGCTTCCTGTTCTTCGGGCGATATATGCAGCTGAAGTTCTACAAGCGGGCGTGCCGGAGAATGAAGGCCTTGACCGCCGCCGCACTCGGCGCCCCGCGCGTTTGCCCGGCTGCCTCCGGGTATCGGCCACGGATGGAGGAAACCCGTTCCCGGCAGCTTCTGGGCATCTATCTCAACGACCATCTCGCCGCAGCGGCGGGCGGTGTGGGCCTGGCCTACCGGCTCGCGCGAGGGCATCGCGGCTCGGACGACGCCGAGCAGCTCCGCCGGCTGGCCGACGACATCGCCGCCGACCGGGGCGCCCTGCTGGCGATCCTGAAGTCGCTCGGGTTGCCGGCCCGCCGCTACAAGAGCGTCGCGGTGTGGACGGCCGAGAAGGCGGGGCGGCTCAAACTCAACGGCAGCCTGCTCCGCCGCTCCCCGCTGAGCGACGTGGTGGAGCTCGAAGCCCTGACCCTTGCGGTCCACGGCAAACGCGCCGGATGGCGCACCCTGCTCGCCGTCGCCGAACAGGAGCCTGCCCTCGACACCGAGCATCTGCGAAAGCTCCAGGCGCGCGCGGACGACCAGCTCACCGTCCTGGAGCGGCTCCGGACGGCGACGAGCGAGAAGGTGTTCCGCCAGGGACAGCCCGCGGCACAGTGACCGTCACCGGACCCCGCAACCCGGGTCAGTTGTGCACGCGACTACGGGGATCGGCAACGGGCAGGTCCTGGCCGTGGGCCGCGAAGAGGCGTGCGGTGCCGTCGGCCAGCCCGTAGCACAGGCCCGCGACGGCGGCCTGCCCGGCGGCGACCCGCTCGGACAGCAGGCGGGAGCGATCCAGCAGCAGGTCGACGGTGTACCGGATGTGCTCGGCCAGGATGTCCTCCGCCCGCACGCTGCCGGCGGCCCGCGCGGCCAGCACGCTGGGCGTCACCCGCTCGACGACGTCCCGCACATACCCGGACGGGGGCACCCCGTTCTCCAGCGCGGCGCACGCGGCGCCGACCGCACCGCACCCCTCGTGGCCCAGCACCACGACCAGCGGGGCTCCCAGCTCGCCGACGCCGAACTCGATGCTGCCAAGCACCTCCGGCCCCATCACGTGGCCGGCGGTGCGCACCACGAACAGGTCGCCCAGACCGCGGTCGAAGATGATCTCGGCGGCCAGCCGGGAGTCCGAGCACCCGAACAGCACGGCGAACGGGCGCTGGGACGCGGCGACCTCGGTGCGGCGCGCCGCGTCCTGGTTCGGATGCTCGGGGGTACCCGCCACGAACCTTCTGTTGCCGGCCAGCAGCAACTCGAAAGCGGCCTTCGGGGACATGGCCTCGATGTCGGTCATGGCCGAAGCCTACGGCCGCGGCCCCCTGCCCCGTTCCATCAGGGTCCGCTCGGGCTACTTGGGCGGCATCAGGACGGAGTCGATGATGTAGACGGTGGCGTTGGCGGTCTGGATGTTCCCGCACACCACGTTCGCCTTGCCGGTGCCGACGGTGAAGGAGTCTCCCGAGCCGCTGGTGCTGAGCGTGGCGCCTTGCAGGGTCGTGAAGCTGCCGGACGGCAGGCCGCCCGGCGCGATCTTCTGGCCGACGACGTGGTAGGTCAGGATGCCCTTCAGCGTCTCCTTGTCGGCCATCACCTTGCCGAGCGTGCCCTTGGGGATCTTGGCGAAGGCGTCGTTGGTCGGCGCGAACACGGTGATGTGCTGGGCGGAGTTGAGGGTGTCGACGAGCCCCGCCTGCTTGACCGCGCCGACCAGCGTGGACAGCACGGGGTTGTTGGACGCGGCCGTCGCGACCGGGTCGGCGGCCATGCCGCCGAAGCTGCCCTTGCCGGAGGCGGGGACGGCGGTGCACGCCGGTCCGAACGGCTTGTCCATCGCGGGTGCCGCCGCACCGGTGGCGGAGGGCGCCGCCGCGCTGGGCGAGGCGGTGCTGGAGGCGTTGTCGTCGTCGCCGGAGCAGGCGGCGAGTCCCACGGTCAGGACGGCCGCGGACAGGACGCCGGCGGTGATTCGTGTGCGCTTCATGGTGGGCTCCTCTGGATCGGATGAACTGTCGGTCTCGGCTGAATGCGGGGTCGGCCGCTCGGCTCAGGTCACGGTGACCACCACCGAGTGCCAGCCGGTGGCCCCGTCCGGGAACGGGGGTGTCCGGTGCTCGGGCTGGGTCGTCCCGGTCCCGTCGACGGCGCGGACGCGGAGGGTGTGCGAGCCCGGGGAGGCGTCCCATTCGGCGAGCCACTGCCGCCAGGTGTCGATTCCGGGCACCGGGGCGAGCCGCGCCGGACGCCAGGGCCCGTCGTCGACCTGCCACTCGACGGCGTCGATGCCGCGGTGCTGGGCCCAGGCGGTGCCGGCCACGGCGACGGGCCCGGCCTTGAGGCGCGCGAACGGCTTGGGGACGTCGATGCGGGAGAACGTCTTGACGGGCGCGTGTTCGGCGTAGCCGCGCTTGGTCCAGTACGCCTGGTCGGTAGCGAACCGGGTCACCTTGAGATCGACGACCCACTTGGTCGCCGACACGTAGCCGTAGAGGCCGGGCACCACCATGCGGGCGGGAAAACCGTGCGCGACCGGCAGCGGCTCGCCGTTCATCCCCACGGCCAGCAGCGCGTCACGCCCGTCCAGCACCGCCTCCAGCGGAGTGCCGAGGGTCATGCCGTCGGACGAGCGGGACAGGATCTGGTCGGCCCCCGCCCGTACCCCGGCGCGGCGGAGCACGGCCGCGAGCGGCGCGCCGAGCCAGCGGGCGCTCCCGGCCAGGTCGCCGCCGACCTGGTTCGACACGCACGCGAGCGTGATGTCGCGTTCGACCAGCGCCTGGCGCAGCAGGTCGTCGAAGGTCAACTCGATCGGGCGGGCGACCATCCCGTGGATCCGCAGCGTCCAGTCCCGGGGATCGACCTGGGGCAGGACGAGGGCGGTGTCGACCCGGTAGAAGGCGGCGTTGGACGT
Source organism: Actinomadura terrae (assembly GCF_022751215.1). Lineage (GTDB taxonomy): Bacteria > Actinomycetota > Actinomycetes > Streptosporangiales > Streptosporangiaceae > Spirillospora > Spirillospora terrae. The sequence continues at coordinate 305,895 of NZ_JAICDG010000007.1, forward strand.
CCGGAACGAGGTCATGCCCGGGACCCGCACCTGCGCGCCCGGCGGGACCGGCGCGGCCGGGCTCACCGGGGGCGGCAGTCGCAGCCGGGCCCGGACGGCGGAGACGTTCCCGCGCCGCAGCAGCGCCCGCCCCCCGGCACCGCTCACCGCCGCCGCGGCCGCGACTCCGGCGCCGGTCAGCAGCGCACGCCGCCGGTCGTCCACCCGGGCCGGTCCGGCGCCCTCGCGGGAGCGTGCCGCCAGCAGGGTCAGCGCGGCCATGCCGCACGCGGCGCCGACGACGGCCGGGACCGCGTCGACCAGGTCCGCCGCCGGACGGGTCAGGGCCGCGACCACGCCGACGATCCCGAACGCGGCCAGCCCCGCCGCCCCTCGGAGCGGCCGCCCGCGGCTCAGCAGCCCGACCGCGACCGCCGCCATGGCGGTCCCGCAGCCGAGCCCGGCCAGCAGGACGGCCTTGTCGTCGTCGCCGAAGGTGCGGATCGCGAAGTCCTTCAGCCGGACGGGGGTGAGGTCGATGAAGCCCGCGCCGACGGCGAGGATCGGGGACGCGGTCGCCCGTCCGATGGCACCGGCCGCCAGCTCGGCGCTCCCCAGCGCGGCGGCCGCGGCCAGCAGGCCGTGCAGCGCGGCGGTGACCCACCGCACCGGCCCGGTTACTCCATCGCCTGTCACACTGGGTGTTCGGTGCCGCGCGGCGAGCGGATGGTGCGAATCTTTCCGGACGAGGTTCACCCCATCCGCGCCGGCTCCGGCGCCGAATACCGGGTGTGGAGATGACTGATCCGTCGAGCGGCCGTGCCGCGCCGTCCGGCGTCCCGGACCTGGGCGAGCTGCTTTCCCAAGTCGCCCGGGGCGACCGGGACGCGTTCGAGCAGGTGTACGAGCGGCTGTGCGGGCCGGTGTACGGGACGGCGCTGCGCGTCGTCCGCGACCCGGCCCAGGCCGAGGAGGTCGCCCAGGAGGTGCTGGTCGAGGTGTGGCGCAAGGCGTCGCACTACCGGCCGGACCGGGGCAGCGCCACGGCGTGGGCGCTGACGATGGCGCACCGCCGCGCGATCGACCGGGTCCGCTCCGCGCAGGCCGGCCGGGTCCGCGAGGAGCGGGCGGGCGTGCCCGATCCGGACTACGACGTGGTCGCCGAGCAGGTCGGCACGCGGCTGGAGCACCAGCAGGTGCGCCGCTGCCTGCGCGGCCTCACCCCGACGCAGCGCGAGTCGATCACGCTGGCCTACTACGGCGGTTACACCTACCGGGAGGTGTCCGAGCTGCTGGGCGTCGGGCTCGCCGCCGTCAAGACGCGGATGCGCGACGGGCTGATCCGGCTGCGCGACTGCCTGGGAGTCCAGTCATGACCCACGATCCGCACCACCTCGCCGCCGCCCACGCCCTGGACGCGCTGCCGGACGCCGAGCGGCGCCGGTTCGAACGCCATCTGTCCGGCTGCTCCTCCTGCGCGCAGGAGGTCGCCGGGCTGCGGGAGGCCACCGCCCGGCTGGCGCTGGCCGCGTCCCGGCAGCCGCCGCCCGCGCTGCGCGACCGGGTCCTCGCCGAGATCGGCCGGACGCGGCAGTCGCCGCCGCGCCTCGCCCGCCGGCTGCCGCCCGCACCGAGACGCGGGCTGAGCTGGCTCGCCGCCGCCGCGTGCCTCGTGCTCGCCCTCGCCTGCGGGATCACGGCGGTCCACCTGCACGGCACCGCCGAACGCGCGCGGGAGGCCGACCGGCGGATCGCCGCCGTGATGACGGCGCCCGACGCCCGGACGTCCACCGCCCGGACGCGGGACGGCGCCACGGTCACCGTCGTGTCGTCCCGGTCGCTCGACCAGGCGGTGATCACCACGTCCCGGCTCAGGCGGCTGCCGCCGGCGCGGACCTACCAGCTCTGGTTCCTGGCCGCCTCCGCCGCTCCGCGCTCGGGCGGCGTCCTACGGCCACCTGCGGACGGGCCGTCACAGCCGATCATCGCCTCCGGGCTCGGAACCGCGCAGCAGGTCGGTATGACCGTCGAACCCGCTGGCGGATCCGCCCGGCCGTCCACCGCCCCCTTCCTCACCCTCCCGCTGACCTGAGCAACCGATCCCAGGCCACGAGCACTTCGGCCTCCTTCTCGGGGGTCATCCAGGGTTTGTCCTGGCCCGCCCTGCGGCCGTGGTCGGGTTCGGATCGCAGCCACCGCCAGGTGTCGGCGACCGTGTCGTGCACAGGGCGGCAGTGCAGGCCGGCGGCCTTCGCCTTGGTGGAGTCCACGCGGTAGCTGGGTTCCAGGACGTTGCCCGGCGGGATCCAGATCGGCAGCTCCATCCACGGACGCACCCCGTGGGCGAGCAGGACGTCGCCGTCGACCCACGTCAGATCGGCGCCGCCGCCCGTCACGGCGCGGCAGGCGGCCAGGAGCGACGCCATGGTGGCGTGCCCGACGTCGGAGAGCACGTTGAAATCCCCGGCGAGGCCGTTCTCCTCGGCGTCCAGGAGCCATTCGGCCAGGTCGCGGGTGTCGATGTACTGGAGGGGCAGGTCGGAGGGCCGGGGCGCCGCCACCCGGCCGCCCCGCGCCACGCGCAGCAGCCACCACGGGAGGCGGCCCGCGTACTCGTGGGGGCCCAGGATGAGGCCGGTGCGGGCGAGCAGGGCGCGGTCACCGAACGCGGCGCGGACGGCGTGCTCCCCGCCCGCCTTGGCCAGCGCGTACGAGCCGAAGATCCCGCCGGACGAGCCGGAGTCGGGATCGAGCAGCGGGGCGTCCTCGGTGAACTCGGCGGGCGGCGGCCACGCGTACACTGCCAGGCTCGACACGTAGGCGTACCGGCCGACCGAGGGCTCCAGCGCCCGCGCGGCGGCGGTGACGGCCGCGGCGTCGTCCCGCCAGGTGTCGATCACCAGGTCCCACTCGCGTCCGGCGAGCGCGCGCAGGCCGTCCGGGTCGGTCCGGTCCCCGGTGAGCGCTTCGGCGCCGGACGGGGGCGGTCCGGTGACGCCCCTGCTGAACGTGGTCACCTTCCAGCCGCGCCGAAGCGCGGCGTCCACGACGGCCCGTCCGACGAAGGCGGTGCCGCCCAGCACCAGCAGCCGCGTCATCGCGCGCCCGCCGTGTCGCCGTCGCAGAGCACAGGGGTCTCCTCGCCGTCACCGCATGCGCGGTTCAGTTCCAGGTCTGGCACCACATCTCCACGGAAAGCAGGCTGTACAAGGGCCAGTTGGGGCCTCGGGTGAAACCGAGCGCGGTGCGTTGCAGGTCTTCGAGGGCGGGCCCCGGGTCGACCAGGCCGTTCGCGACGCATCTCCCGTCGAGGATCAGTTCGCGGCACAGGTCGCGGTGCAGCCGCAGGGAGTGCTGGTACATGCCCGCGTAGGAGCCCTTGCTCCGCCCGTCGACGACGGCGCGCGGCAGCGTTCCGGCCATCGCGTCGCGCAGCAGCAGCCGGTCGCCGCGGTGGCCGACCAGCGACCGCATGGGGGCGCGGAGGGCGAGTTCGACGAGCGGCTGCGACAGCATGGGGTAGACGCTGGGACGGTGCGGGTTGCGGTGCTCCCGGTCCACCGCGTCACCCCAGTACAGGATTCCCGTCAGCTGGAACGCCCTGGCCGCCGAGAGCCCGTCGATGCCGTCGGGCAGCCGGAGCGGGCTCGGCGGGGAGTCCGGCGCCAGCCAGGCCGGGCGCGGCGCGTCCAGCATGCCGTCGGGGATGGCGGTGCCGCCCCGGATTCTCCGCGCCGTCTCCGTTCCCACCTCGGCGAGCAGGGCGGGCAGGGACCGTTCGGCCAGCGTGCTCTCCCGCCACAACTCCCGCAGCCCGCCCAGCACATGGCCCGCGCCCAGGCCGCCGCCCAGCAGGTGGTCGGCGTGGTAGCCGGGCGTCGACCGCATGAGGAAGAGCTGGTCGCCGGCACCGCCGCTGAGCGCCTCGGCGCCAGGGCCCGCCTCCTCGGCGAGGACCTCGTTCAGCCGGGCCTCGGCGTACTGGAGCTGCGGCGCGTCGGCGCGGGGCAAGCGGCCCTTCGTGGGGGCCAGCGGGAGGCGGTCGGCGGCGTCCACGATCGTGAGCGGTGTCCTGAGGAACCGCGCGACGCGTTCGGCGGCGGGGCGTTCGTCGACCGAGGCGCCGAGCGGGAAGCGGACGAAGCGCCCGTGCAGCGCCGCCTCGTCCGCGACGCTGTTGCGTGCCGCCCAGCACACGCTGGAGGAGTCGAGCCCGCCGGACAGGTCCAGCGCCACCGACTCCGCCTCCGCGAGCCAGGCCCGCGTGCAGTCCAGCAGCGCGTGCCGGACCTCGTCGGGACTGGGCGCGTCACCGTCCGCGCACGCGGCCACCGGATCCCACAGCGGCTCCGACGTCGTGCGTCCGTCCGCTATCTGGACGACCTCACCTGGAGAGAGCTGCGCGACGCCTTGGAACGCCGTCCGATCAGTGGGGCCGGGGCCTCGCGTCATGAAGGAGCCCAGATGCTCCCAGTCGAACCCCGGTCGCCGCCCCAGCAGCTCTACGAGGAGTTCCATACGGGTGGCGAAGACGTGACCCGTGCCATGCGGGGCGTAGAACAGCGGGAGGAGGCCTATCGGGTCGCGGATGAGGACGAGGGCGCCGTCGGGCCGGACGGCCGCCGCGGCGTACCGTCCCCACCGCCGCCGCGCCAGCTCTCCTCGCGGCGCCGCCCAGTCCAGCGGGAGGGGGTCGCGGCACCTGTGATCACGGCGGCCGTCCGCGCTGTCGAAGAGTCTGCCGGACAGGAGCCCGCGCGTGACGTCCCCGGCGCGGATCTCCACCGGCGCGTCGTCGCCGGGCAGCGTCCCGCCGCCGACGGCGGCGATCATCCAGCCGTCGCCCGCAGCCCGCGGCCCATCCTCGCCCGCCAGCTCCCGCAGGCGCTGCGCCGGTGCCGCGTCGCCGCGAAGACCGTGGAACCCAACGAGGGCGCTCATGGGCTCACCTCTCCGGCGCCGGCGGTCTCCGGGCCGATCACCAGGATCGGGGCCAGCGCGTCGACGACTTCCTGCGCGTCGTCGAGGACGACCCGGTGCAGCTCCACGAACACCCGCGTGTGGAACGGATACTTCTGCACTCCCAGGACGAGGTGGGCCGGAAGCCCCATCCGCCACGCGTGCCGGGCCAAGGCCGCCGCGGCTGACAAGGGGTTGCTCGGACGAGCGAGCAACCCGCGGACCACCAGGTGTGCTCTGACCAGGGTGCGCGCCCGGACCAGCTCGTCCGAGCCGGGATCGCCCGCCTGCTCGGGCAGCCGGGGACGGCGCGCGTCCCGCGGGGGCGTCAGCAGGCCGTGCCGCCGGAGGCGCCCCTCGCTGTCGGCGAGCAGCCGCGCCGCGAGGGCCAGCGTCGCCGGGGTGGGCGGCGGCGCCGAGTGCGTGCTCAGACCCTTAAGCGGTTGAGGGGCGAAGGACGACACCCCGCCCGGACGCGTCGGCCGCACGGGCTCCCAGCCGGGGTCGGTCGAAGCCGCCGTGACGAGCAGGCCCCGGGCGCACAATCCGTCGAGGATGCGCCGCGCCGAGGGCGAGGACGGCGGGGCCTCCGAGGTCAGCGCTTCGGACACCGCGCCGGAGGCGGCGGAGTCCAGCGCGACGAACCGGTCGGAGGCCAGGTCGAGGGCGACGAGCTCGTCGTCCCACCACGCCCAGTGGACGTCCGGCGCGGAACGCAGCGCCGTGCCGTCCGCCGGGTCGGGCGGGGCGGACCGCGGGACGGGATTCAACCCGGCGGGGCACTCGACATGGTGCGGAAACGGCGCCGAATCGACGGCCTCAAGCACGGTGGCGCCCTTCCCCTTCCCGTTCATATATCGCGTACTCTCCGTCCTACCAGAGCGGATAGGTGTTCTCTTCCGGGACGGCGGCGTCCTTTCCGGGCTGCTCTTTCTCCGGCCGGGCACCGGCGCCGCCGTCGGGTTTCGGGGTCTCGGTGCCGGGTCCCTTTCGCGACCCTCCCGGAAGCAGGACCACGACGCGGGCCAGGCCACGGATCATCGGTTTGAGCACAATTTCCCCCATACCATGTCGGCGGCCTGCCGGTAGCCGTTGTCGGTCATATGGACGCGGTCGTAGAAGGAGAATCCGGAGAAGGCGCGGGCCGGGAGCGCGAAGAAGTCGACGCCGAGCCGTTCACAGCCCGCCGCGACGCGTTCGGTGTAGGACTCCCAGTGCGCGGCGGCGTAGTCGCGTGCCGTGGTCCAGGCCGCCTGGCGTTCCTGGGCCAGGTCGTACAGCTCGCGTTCCTCGGGGGTCGGGTCGCGCAGCACCGGGTCGGCGAAGGGTTGCAGGCAGAACAGCAGGCGCGCCCCGTCCCGGACGGCGCCCGCGACCACGGCCAGGTCGCGGAGCTGGCGCCGCAGCGCCCCGTCCAGGCGGGCCGCCAGGTCGGCGGTGGTCAGCGACTTGGGCTCGGGACGGGTGTCACCGGCGGTGCCGAGTGGCGCGGCACCGGCGGCCTGCCCCGCGACCAGGTCGGGAACCGGGACCCTGCCCAGCGCGGCCAGGGCGCCTTCGAAGAACAGCGGCCCGTACAGCTCGTTGGTCCCCAGCGATTGCAGCGACGCGAAGACGTTGTTGATGCCCGAGCAGACGAGCACCGTGTCGGCGCGCTCGAAAAAGGGAACAGCGGCGATCAGTTCCTGGAGGGAGTTGCCCGCGTAGACGCCGAGATTGAGCCACGGCTTGCCGGACAGGTGGGCGAGCCGCGAAGGCAGGGTCGCCTCGTCACTGGTCGCCCCCACCCCGAAAACATACGATCCTCCGAGGGCGATCCCGCCTCCGGACTCGGGCCAGCTCCGGGTGTCGACGGGCCCCTGCGGCGAGGTCGACACCCGGAACCCCTCCGCGTCGGTGCTGAACACCTCGCCGGTGATCCCGGGCCGGGAGCCGAGCGTCATGTAGGGGCGCAGGTGCAGTTCGTTGCCGTCGTAGTCCTCGAACTGCGGGACCAGCGTGTATCGGCGTTTCCGGTGACCCGCCTCAAGGTCGCGAAATGACATGACCCTCCATGATCAAGAAGTCGAGTCCGCTGCGTTCGAAGGTGGAGATCGCCTCCTGCGGAGTGGCCACGATCGGCTCGCCCCGCAGATTGAACGAGGTGTTCAGAACGCACCCGAGTCCGGTCCTGTCCTGGAACTGCTCGATGACCGAGTGGAACAGCGGATTCTCCTCCGCCGACACGGTCTGGATCCGGCCGGTGCCGAAATGGTCCACGGCGGGCGCGGACGCGGCGAACTCCTCCGCCAGCGGCATCACCAGCAGCATGAACCGGGTCGGCCACTGCTCCGCCCCGGGCGCGGCGACATAGCCGGGGGCGCGGTCGTGCAGCATCGCCGGGGCGAACGGGCGGAACGGCTCCCGGAACTTCACCTTCCGGTTGATGAGGTCCTTCATCGACGCGCCGCGCGGATCGGCGAGGATGCTGCGGTTGCCGAGCGCGCGGGGCCCGAACTCGAAGCGTCCCTGGAACCAGCCCCCGACGCCGCCGTTCGCGAGCAGATCGGCGGTGATCTTCGTGATCGCGGCGGGGTCGTCGTGGCGTTCGGAGGCCAGCCCGGCCCGCTCCACCGCCCGCGCCACGGCGTCGTCGTCGTGCCGGGCGCCCCAGCTCGCGTGCCGCATGACGAACCGGCGCGGCCCGCCGAGCAGCACGTGGTGGACGTACAGCGCCGCCCCGAGCGAACCGCCCGAGTCGCCCGGCACGGACGGGATGAACAGCTCCTCCACGCCCGCGCGCTCCAGCACCTGGAAGTTCGCGACGCCGTTGAGCGCGACGCCCCCGGCCATGCACAGCCGCCGCTGCCCGCTGACCTCGACGGCGCGGCGGGCCATGGCCACCACCGCGTCCTCGGTGAAGCGCTGGAGCGAGGCGGCGATGTCGGCGTACCGCCGGGCCAGCTCACCGCGGCGGCCCGGCTCGTCCGGCTCCAACTCGACGTCCCGCGGGCACGGCGGGACGCCGAGGAGGTCGGCCAGCCGAGGGTGGAATCCGGTGCGGGTGGACCGGTGGTAGCGGAAGTAGCGCATGTCGAGCCAGAGGCTGCCGTCGTCGTACAGGCGGGCGACCTTGGAGATCGCCTCCCGGTACCTCGGTGTTCCGTACGCGGCGAGGCCCATCACCTTGTACTCGCCGTCGTTCACGCGGAAACCCAGGAATTCGGTGAACGCGGAGTACAGCAGCCCGAGGGAATGCGGGAAGTTCAGTGTCTCTTTGAGTTCCAGGCGGTTGCGACCTTCTCCGTCCCACGACGCCGCGCCCTCGCCGACGCTGCTGGTGGCCCACTCCCCCACACCGTCGACCGTCAACGTCGCCGCGGATTCGAAAGGCGAGGCGAAGAACGAGGACGCCGCGTGGGACAGGTGGTGGTCCACGAAGAGCACGCGGTCGGCCTCGATCCCGACCGCGTCGCTGATCAGCCGCCGGACGTTCAGCCGGTCCCCGCCCTCCGCGAGGAACCGGGTGAAGGGACCGAACGTGGCGGGCGCCTCCGCGAGGATCGTGGTCAGGGCCCGTTCCGCCTTGAGCCCGGGACGTTCGTAGAAGGCGACGTAGTCGACGTCGCGGGCGTCCACACCCGCCGTTTCGAGGCAGAACGCGATCGCCCTCGCCGGAAAGTCCCGGTCGTGCTTGCGCCGCGAGAAGCGCTCCTCCTCGGCGGCGGCGACGAGTTCCCCGTCGACCAGCAGCGCGGCGGCGGAATCGTGGAAGAACGCCGATATCCCGAGAATCACCATCTCTGTTCCTCGCCGCCGGGAGTGTGTGGACCGTTCATAGCCGCCGTGCCCGCTCCAGCGAGACCGGCTCCTGGGGCACGCGCCGCCAGTTGGACCGCGCGGGGGCGCGGCGCACGCGCAGCGGGTCGGCGATCAGCCGGATCGCCACTCCCACCGGCACGAGCGCGCAGTAGACGACGATCGCGACCGCGCGCCGCAGCGTGTTCATCGGCCTCCCCCTTGCCGCGTCGAGACGTCCGCCATCCAGGGGCGGGCGCCGAACTGGTTGTAGGTGCCGACGCGGTAGCCGCTGACGCGCCTGTTGATCCCGTAGAGGCCCTTCATGAAGAAGAGCGCGGGCGCCGGTACGAGCTCCTGCATGAGCCGCTGGTAGTCGCGGTACAGCCGGACGCGTTCGTCCCGGTCGAACGTGGCGACGGCGGCGGCCAGCACCTCGTCCACGTCCGGGTCGCTCAGGCCGAAGCAGTTGAAGCCGTCCGTCGCGGCCGCCGAGGAGAACAGCTCGGACTGGTCCGGGTCCTGCCCCCACGTGTAGGCGAGCATGCACACGTCGAAGTCGCGCCGCTCGGCGACGCGGGTCAGCAGGTCGGGGAAGTCGAGCAGCGTCAGCGCGACGTCGGCGCCGAGCCGCCGCCAGGCGTCGCGCATCGCCTCGGCGGTGTCGACCCAGACCCTGGTGTTGGACCCGGCCAGCAGCTCGAACCGTAGCGGCCGCCCGTCCCGCTCCCGCACCCCGCCGGCACCGCGCCGCCAGCCGGACGCGTCGAGCAGCTGCGCCGCCCGCTCGGGGTCGTAGGGGTACTCCGGTTTCGCGGCGGGGTCGTAGGCCCACGACGTCGGCGGCATCATCGACCCCGCGACGACGGCCTGGCCGTGCGCGGCGGTCTTGACGATCTCCTCCCGGTCCAGCGCGAGCAGCAGCGCCCGCCGCACCGCCCGGTCCGCGAAGATCCGGCCCGCCGGCTTCTCCAGATCGAGCTGGTGGGCGTAGAAGTTGAAGGTCGGCAGGTCGATCTCCACGACGTCCAGCGCGGGCACCGCCTCCAGCTCCGCCATCCGGAACGGGTCGATCAGGCCGACGTCGACCTCGCCCGAGGCGAGCCCGTCGGCGACCGCCGCGCCGTCCGGGAAGACCCGGTAGACGAACTCCTCCAACCGGCAGGGGCCCCGGTGGAACGACCGGTTGCGGCGGAAGACGATCTCCTCCCCCGCCGTGCGCCGGACGGGCGCGAACACGCCGCTGACCACGTCGGGGAGGGCGTTGAACGGCGCGTCCGCGAGCCGGTCGGCGGCGACGTCGCCCAGCACGTGGGCGGGCAGGATGCCGTACTGGCCGTGCGTCACCAGGAAGGGCGCGTGCGGTTTCGTCGTGCGCAGCACCACATGCCGGTCGTCGGGGGCGGACACCTCCTCCAGACGGCCGATCCCCTCGCCCAGCAGCCCGTAGGTGAACACGACGTCGCGCGAGGTGAGGGGGCTCCCGTCGGACCAGCGCAGGCCGTCCTTCAGGGTGAAGACGTAGGTGCGGCCGTCGGGCTCGACCTGCGGCACGTCCTCGGCGAGCGCGGGCACGAGCGCGCCCGCGGCGTCGGAGGTGACCAGCGGTTCGAAGCAGAGCCCGGCGGCGAGCTGGCTGAAGGTGTCCTGGGCCAGGACGGGATTGAAGGTGGTGACGTCCTCGGCCCAGCCCTCGACCAGGCTTCCGGCCCGTCCCACGTCCGCCGCGTCCGCGCGCCGGTCGTCGTTCTCAGTCATGTCGTCTCTCCCCCGAGGTCAGCGGAACCGCAACAGCCACTCATGGACCTCGTCCATGCGGTAGGCCACCATCGCCAGGTGCCCGGCGTCGCCGGGCACGACGACGTGCGCGTCCTTGAGGTGCGCCGCGAGCCAGTGGGCGTGCGCGACCGGGACCATGGAGTCCTGCCCGCCGTGCCACACCCCGGCCGGGCAGGCGATCTCGGACGGGTCGAACCCCCACGGCCCGGCGAAGGCGAGATCGTCCTGGATCCAGCCGTCGAGGCCGTCGCGCAGACCGAGCCGGATGCCGTCGACGAGCACCTCGCCGAACCCGGCCCGCGCCACTTCCAGGTCGCGGTCGTCCAGGAACGCGTCGAGCTGGCCGAGCAGGGCGCCGCGGTCGCCCGCCGCCATCGCGGCCCGCGTCGGCTCCAGCAGTTCCCGGAGCGCGGCGTCCCCCGCCCTGGCGGCCTGCACCTCGGCCGCGTTGTCCTCCAGCATCCCGTCCAGGACGTCGAGGTCCTCGGCGTCCCAGGGCGCGAGGCCGCCGACCGTCGCCACCGCGAACACCCGGCCCGGCAGCAGCGCCGCGGCCGCCAGCGCGTGCGGGCCGCCGCCCGAGACGCCCCAGGTGGCGAAGCGGTCGATGCCCAGGGCGTCCGCGACGGCGGCGCAGTCGGCCGCCCCGTCGGCGACAGTGCGGCCCGGGGCCGGCGACGACCCGGTGTATCCGGGACGGGCGTAGCACACCAGCCGCACCCCGCGCGCCGCGGCCCTGTCCCGCCACTCGTCCCAGAACAGCGGGGCGCCCGGGGTGCCGTGGTACATGATCACCGGCGTGCCGGCGCGGTCGCCGGCCTCCACGACCCACAGGGCACGGCCGCCCACCACGACGCGATGTTCTTCCATCACCTGTTCCACTCGTTCCCACTCGACGTCGGTTGCGGTCGCGCGGACCATTGACAATGACCACGAATTTCCGGTGGGGCGGCCGAGGCGGCGTCATTGACGCGACCGGCCGCGCCGATAGACTGGCCCGGCCCAGACGATCGTGAATGCGATGGGAAGCAGACCGTCCGATGGACCTGGAAAGCGACACGGAAAACACCGGAAATCCGGCTGTGAACGGCGGTTCCGCAATTTACGAAACGGTGCGGTCCGCCTATGACGCGGTCGCCGAGGAATACGCCGAGAAGTTCGCCGGCGAACTGCGCGGCAAACCGCTCGACCGGGCGCTCATCGAGGCGTTCGCCCACCAGGTCGGGGCCCTGGGCCCGGACGCCGGCGAGCCCGAGATCGGCGACCTCGGCTGCGGGCCCGGGCACACGACCCGGTTCGTCGCCGACCTCGGCCTCCCGGTCACCGGCGTCGACCTGTCCCCCCGGATGGTCGAGTTGGCCGGCCGCCTGTACCCGGGGCTGGAGTTCCGCGAGGGCTCGATCACCGCCCTGCCGGTCGCGGACGGACGCTGGGCGGGCCTGCTGTCCCTCTACTCGATCATCCACTTGCCGCCCGACCTGCTGCCCGCGGCGTTCAGCGAGTTCCGCAGGGTGCTGCGGCCCGGCGGACTGCTGCTGCTCGCCTTCCACATCGGGGACCGGCGGCTGCACGTGGACGAGTGGTTCGGCCACACCGTCTCCCTGGACGGCTACCTGTTCGAGCCCGCGGAGATCGCCGCGCTGCTGGAGGCGGCCGGTTTCGCCGTGGAGGCCAAGGTCGAACGGTGCGCCTACCCGGGCGTCGAGGTCGCCACCGACCGCGCGTACCTCTTCGCGCGCCGCGCCGCGCCCGGCACCACCGCGCACTGACACCCGCCCGCGGACGGCCGCCGCGCGGCCGCGGTTCTCCGTTCCGGGCGGCATGTCAGCCGACCGGAATCGACTGCTGGAAGCGGAACGTGTTGCCCGGGTCGTAGGCCGCCTTGATCTGCCTCAACCGCGCGAAGTTCTCCCCGTAATAGGCGCTCCCCCAGTCGCTCAGATCCGGGTCGGGGAAATTCGGGTAGACCCGTCCGGTGCCCCACGGGTGGACGGTCTCCCACGACCCGGTGATCCACCGGTGCGCGTCCTGCTTGGTGCCGTCCGCAGCGTTCGGCGGCACCATGATGGCGTGCTTGAGGCTGAAGGAGACGTCGCGATGCGCGAACGCGCTGGCCCGCGCGTCCACCCTCGCGTACCCAAACCCCCACGGCGCGATCTCCAGCCCGCGGACCTCCCCGGGCGTGCGGCCGACGGGGAACACCGCGCACAGCCGCTCGATCGCCTCATCGGGGACGGGGCGCGCGAAGAACTCCGACTTGGTGAACCGGCAGCCCTGCCGCTCGATCACCCCGGTCGGCGTCTCCAGCACCTCGTTGTTGACGGCGCTGAGCAGGCCCGCCTGGTAGAACGCGGTCTCGCGGTAGGACATCTCCTGGCACTGGGTCTTGGCGGGCGGCCTGCCGATCCGCTCGACGAAATCGTCCAGCAGCTTGAGCGTGTCGGACTCGGTGCCCGCCATCGCGCCGAACAGTTCGACGATCGGGGGCTCGGCCAGGTCCTCCATCGCCGTGAAGCCGAGGCCCGCGGTCATCTCCTCCGGCGCCGCCGGGGCCCACCGCTGCCAGGTCTTGAGCACCTCGGCGGCGTCCTCGAAGTCCCACTCGTAGAAGAAGTTGGTCATCCTGGGCGCGGGGTGGGTGCGGAAGGTGAGCGAGGTGACGACGCCGAAGTTGCCGCCGCCCGCGCCGCGCAGCGCCCACAGCAGGTCGGGGTCGCGCTCGTGGTCGGTGACGATGGTGCGGCCGTCGGCCAGCACCACCTCCGCCTCGGTGACGTGGTCGCAGCTCAGCCCGAACAGCCGGCCGAGGATGCCGATGCCGCCGCCGAGGGTCGTGCCGCCGACCCCCACCGACGGGCACGACCCGGACGGGACGACCGCGCCGTGGTCGATCAGCGCGTGCGTCATCGCGCCGATCCGCGTGCCGGCGCCGACCTTCGCGGTCCCGGCGTCCACGGTGATGTCGTTCATGGGGGTGACGTTGATCAGCATGCCGCGGGTGGAGGAGTAGCCCGCGAAGCAGTGCCCGCCGCTGCGCAGCGCGATCTCCAGGTCGTGGCGGCGGGCGAAGCTGAGCGCCTCGGCCACGTCCTGCGGGGTGGCGCACATGACGACGACGGCGGGCTCGATGTCGTCGAAGCGGGCGATGAACGGTTTGCGCGTCCATTCGTAGGCGGCCTGCTCGGGAAGGATGAGTTCCCCGGCCAGCGACTCCGCGAGCGGGGTCCAGTTGATGTCAGGGGCCATGGGTCGGCTCATCCTTCCACGCGATGTATGTGAACGTCGGCGGGCATGCAGGTGGTGAACAGCCCCGTGTCGGCCTGCCCGTCCACGCTGTAGAAGTCGAAACGCAGCTCGCGACCGCTGCGGTCGCGGAAGTCCCGGTAGGTGAGGGCGAAGCTGGGGTCGGCCAGGGCGCGCATGGACAGCACCCTGTCGGCGACGTCCTGGCCGTCGCCGGCGTTCACGGTCGTGGAGGGCACCGGACGGAACCCCAGCCGCGCCTTGAACGCGAACAGGCCGGGCATCACCAGGTGCCCGTAGAGGTTCGGGTCGTTGCCCAGCGTGACCTTCGCGTAGCCCGCCTCGCGCACGACCCGCACCGCCTCCAGGTACAGCACCCGGGACAGGCTGATCCTCCGGTGCTCCGCGGTGACCGCCGAGAAGCGCAGCCGCGCCACACCGATGTCGGCGCAGCACTCCCCGATCGCGGCGCCCTGCATCACGCCGTCCCGGTAGGCGCCGACGATGAAGAACCGCTCGATCCCGGCCACGATGGTGTCGCGGTGGTTGCGCGCGACCGCGAGGCCGTTGGGCATCTCACCGACCGACTCTTCGTAGAGGTCGAGAAAGGTGTCCAGTGCCTCGGGGGTGAGCGGTTCGTGCGACAGGGTGAGGCCGGCCTTGGCGGCGCGCCGCCGGGCCAGCGTGATGCCCTGCCGCTCCTTGGCCGACATCCCGGCGAGGAACCCGGCGTCGTCGGCGCCGGTGGCGGCGAGCCAGGTGACCCGGTCCGGCCTCGGCAGCAGCCCGGACGCGGCCAGGTCGGGCCAGCGTCCGGGCGGCGGGTCCAGGACGCGGACCAGGTCGATGCCCTCGCCGGACGGGACGTCGCCGGTGGGACGGCACGCGTCCCAGTCGGTGCGGACCGCCTCGTCCGCGTCGACCACGGCGATCCGCAGCCCCGCCAGTTCGTCGATCCTCACCCGGCACCGCCTCCGGCGCGGTCCGCGCGGTGGGGCGCCATGGGCGGCTGCTCACTCCCCGTAGAGCTGGCGGAGCCGGTCATTGAGGTCGCGCTCCCTTTCGTCGTCGAAGGCGAAGTGCGGTTCGCTGAAGAAGTCGTCCCCACCGGAGGGCTCTCCGAGGACGGTCAGCAGACTGGCGCGCAGCGCGGCGAGGTCGCCGTCGGGCAGCGCGCCCATCGCGGGCAGGTCCGGGCCGGCCGCGACCACGAGCGCCGCGTCGCCGGGCAGGAACAGCACGACGACCACGGGGTGCTCGGCGCCGCGCGTCTCCAGCTCGCCGCGCAGGTCGGCGGTGAGCGTCCCGGACCGGCGCAGGACGGTGAGCTTGGGCTCCAGGTCCGCGCAGACGGCGGCGATCGCGTCCCGCAACGTGCCGGCTCCGTCCGCCCCCGGCCCGGACAGCGCCGAGCCGGGGGTGAGGCGGACGGAGGTGCCGAGGTCGATGAGCCCGCCGAGCACCGGATGCGCGGCGCCGTCCCGCAGGACGTCGGCCGCGTCCGGTGCCTCGACGAGGTAGACGGCGGCGGTCAATGGCACCCCCCGCCGCAGCTGCCGCAGCCGCCGTCGGTGCCGCACACCGAGGCCGGCGCCTTGATCTGCGTGAACCCCTCGCGGGCGAACAGCAGCCCGGCGCCGAGGGCGTCGCGGCCGAGCGCGACCATCAGGATCCGGTCCACGCCGATCGCCGCGCCCGACATCGGCGGCATGCCCGCCTCCGCGCTGATCATCAGCGCCTCGTTGGTCGCGACGTGCGGCATGCCGCTGGCGACGCGGTGGCTGCGCCGCGCGTCGTAGCGGGCGCGCAGCTCGGGGCCATCCACGAGGTTCTCGTAGGCGTGGGCCAGCTCCAGCCCTCCCGGGAAGTACAGCTCGGAGCGCAGCGCGACCCGCTCGTCGGACGGGTCGAGCCTGGTGTGCAGCGCGAGGTCGGCGGGGAAGTGCGTGACCCACAGCGGCTGGCGCAGGCCGGGCAGGACGTGCGCGTCCATCGCCTCCTCCAGCCAGGCGCGCCGCCACGGCACCAGCGGGTCGGGCAGCTTGATCTCGCATCCGGCGGCGCGCAGCGCGTCGGCGAGCCCGGCGGCGCTGCGGGTGTCCTCGGCCAGGATGTCGACGCCGAAGGTGCTCTTGAACAGCTCCGAGTAGGTCACGCGCGGGAACGGGCGGTTGACCCGCACCGGCGCTCCCTCCCAGCGGAGCCCGTCGCCGCCGAACCGCCGCAGGCACTCCCTGACCAGCTCGTCGGAGAGCGTGAGCGACTCCTCGAAGGTCATCAGCCGGCGGTAGTACTCCAGCGAGTAGAACTCGACCAGGTGCCCGTCGTCGGGGGTTTCGGCGCGCACGTTGGTGGACAGTTCAAACACCGCCGGCAGGCCCGCGGTGAGGTAGCGCTTGAGGTACTCCTCGGGGTCGGTGCGCAGGTGGAACCGGCGGCCTCCGATCGGCTCGGTCATGGCCTGCTCGACGTGCCCCATCTCCGCCTGGGCCTGGAGGAACGGGGTGACGGCCTCGACGAAGCCCCGGTCCGACAGGCGGGTGCGCAGCAGGTTCATCATCTGCGCGCGGTCGATGACGGCCTGAAGCCGGCCCGGGTCGCGCATCCAGGCGAACTCGGCGGCGATCGGGCCGCTCGCCGGGCGCAGCGCCTGCTTGATGACGGTGACCTCGGACGCCCGCAGCGCGCAGGCCGCCGCGTCCCACTGCCCGGTGACGCCGACCCAGGCGCCTTCGGGCGCGTCGGCGCCGGTCACCGTCACGGTCTCGGGGCCGTCGGCGAGCGTCAGCAGGGACGGCCCGGCGGTCGTCGCGCGTCCCACGACCCGGACCTCGTCGCCGTGCGCGGTCTCGCCCGCGCACACCGACGCGACGGTGGCGGTGGCCTGGAACGGGAGCCCGGTGCCATTCACGGCCTCTCCCTTCCCGGCCGTGGCGAGGTCGGCGTCCCCGGGAACGGTGGAGGCGTCGGCCGTGGTCCGCACCAGGGCAGGCGGCACGACGCTGCGCGGCCCGCGCACCGTCGGCTTGTGCTCCTGGGCCAGCGACACCGGCTCCGTCTCGCACAGGCAGCTCGTCTCGTACCTGCGCTGGACGATGTAGTCGGTGCTGTGCAGCAGGTCCCACAGGTCGCCGTCGTCCACGTGCCGGGCCGGCGACGGGAGCTGCGACTCCAGGATCGCGATCCGCGGCGAGAGGTAGCCGCGCGAGGTCACCACGGCCTTGCAGGTGCCCATCGAGCAGCTCGTGGGGCTCAGCAGCCCCTCGACCCGCGCCGCCTGCTCGGGAGTGGGGTCGTAGCTGGCGTTCCCGAGCGTGCGCCCGTTGTGCTGGATGATCTCGATGATCTGCGCCAGCCCGTGCTCCTCGGCGAACGGGACGATCGTGTCGGCGACCTCGTCGGCGTTGCGGTGCTCCACGACGACCTCGACGCCGAGCCGGTCGCGGGGGAACTCGTCCATGAGCCGCGCCATGCCGACGGGGACCTGGACGCCGTTGTAGTCGGTGAAGCGGTACTTGGACGCGTCGATGCCCATCATCGTCCCGACCAGGTCGGGCTCGGTGCTCCACATCTTCATGTAGAACGAGACGGGGTAGCCGTCGAGGCGGGCGACCACGTCCTCGGGCTCGCAGTCCCAGTACTTGCGGGAGGTGAACGGGTCGGAGAACACCAGCCCGTTGGTGAAGACGATCGCCTCCAGCCCGTGCTCCTTGCAGCTGTCGAGGAACCGCCACCAGCCGCGGTCGATGGTGGGCTCGCCCTCACCTGGCACGTAGACGTACCCGGCGCCGAGTTCGGCGGCCTGGCGGAGCACCGCGTCCCGCTGCTCGGCGGTCGTCTCGCCGCGCTTGGCGCGCCGGTCGGTGAAGCAGATGGGGCAGTCGGCGTTGCACGCGCCGGTCATCATCATCACGAGGAAGGCCAGGCTCTCCTGCCTCCCCTTGGCGACGAGGTCGGCGAGGTCGTCCGGGCCGGCCGACAGCAGGCGCTCCCGCAGCTCGGCCCACTCCGGCTTGCCCTCCATGAACGCCATGGTCCACGGGTCGTAGCCGCGCAGGTGGTCGGCGACCAGGTTGACGGTGGTCGCCGCCTGCCAGCGCTCGTAGGGCACTCGTTGCGCGGGGAATCTGCGGTCCCTGGTGCTGCAACTCATTCGGGTCCTCCCATCCGTGGGGGCGAAAGAGCGGGCTGGTCGGAGAAGGCCGGATGCACCGGCAGTGAGTCGACCTGCCACTGGCGGGCGAGGCCGGCGAAGTGCGCCCGTTTGCGGGCGCTGATCGTGCGGGCGAACGACTCGACGCGTCCCCGCAGCGCCGGATCCAGGACGAACAGCACCCCCCAGGCGGGCCGCAGCCGCGCGCCGCGCAGCAGCTTGGCCTGGTGGGAGCCGCCCCCGTACTCGATGCGGCGGTAGCCGTGCTCGATCGCGTAGCGGATGAGCCGCGCGTAGGCGAGGGGGAAGTAGTCCTCACGCGGGGCCGCGCTGCCGAAGAACTTGGCGTACAGGGTGTCCGCACGGCGCAGCACGAGGGCGGCGCTGCGCGCGGGACGTCCGGGCTGGGCCACGGTGAGCAGGGTGCGGGGCAGCGCGCCCTCGGCGATGGCGCGGACCATGTCCTCCGGGACGGGCGCGCGCGGGTCGAACCCGGCGCTGGTGGCGTGCAGCAGCGGCACCACGTCCCGGTGCTCGGCGGTCAGCCCCTTGTCCTCCCGCTCCGCCCAGTGCAGGTTGCGCAGGTCGGGGATGTTGCGGCCCTGCCGCAGGGACCGTCGCGACGAGCCGAGCGCGCGGTGGTAGCCGTCCATGTCGTCCCACTCGACGTCCAGGACGGCGTCGGCGCCGGCCAGCAGCCGGATCCCGCCTGCGTCGGTGAGCGCCCGGATGAAGGCGGCGTCGTCCTCGTCGAACAGGTAGTGCGCGAACAGCATGGACGCGCCGGTCCCGGCGGCGTGCTCCAGCAGCCGCCCGACCAGCCCCGCCATCTCGCCGGCGTCCGCTCCCGCCGCGGAAGAGGGGTCGCCGGTGAAGGCGCCGCCGCGGTACCCGTACGGGCTCACCGTCACCAGCACCGACGCGCGTCCGGTGGCGCGGCGCACCCCCTCGGTCAGTTCGGGCACGTCGGCGGTGAACGTCCGCTCCCGCTCCCCGCTGAGGATCTCGATCGGATCGTGGAAGTAGTGCGGCCGGTCGGCGCGCTCGACCGTCCAGGCGGGCACCGCCGCGCGGCCCGCCGGGCCGGTCAGCAGGCGGACGCGCCCGCCCCACCCCGCCGCGTCGTACCACGCGGGGCTCTGCAACGGGGACCGCGCGGCCGACAGCCGCGTCCACACCCGCCGCTCCGACGTCCGGGCCCCGCTCACGGGCCGGTCTTCCGCCCGGCGAGGAAACTCGTGCCTTGCAGGTCGGGCTCGCCTTCCAGCCCGAGCAGGTCGAGCAGCGTCGGGGTCACGTCGAGGATGGAGGCGTCCCGCGACTCGGCGGGCGCGAGGCGGCCGGGCGCGGCGAGGGCGTACATGCCGTCCCGGGAGTGGTTGGCCTCGTCGACGCCGGTGTCGTTGGCCTTGATCCAGCTCTGCCCGAACCCGACGCTGCCGATGCCGCGCCACTTCTCCTCGCCGAAGAACACCAGCAGGTCGGGCGGGATGCCGCGGACCCGCCGATACAGCTCCTGCGGGGTGCGCACCTCGTTGTGGACGACGCCCTCCGCGCCCAGGTCCACCACCGACAGCAGCGCCCGCACCTCGTCGGCCAGCGCCGGGACGTCCGAACGCGCCACCTGCCCCTGCGGCTCGCGGCCGGCGACGTTGAAGAAGATCCGCGAGTAGTAGCCGCCCTCGGCCCACACCCGCGTCCGCGTCCAGTCGACGAGGTCGGGGGTGAGCGGGGTCGGGCCGACCGGGTCCTCGCGCAGGACGAGCAGCCCGGCCTCGCGCAGGATCTCGTTGACGCACAGGCCGCCGTGCATGGCGGTCGCGCCGTGGTCGGACGCGATCAGCACCGCGCAGTCGGGACCGACGGCCTCCAGCAGCGAGGCGACCTGCCCGTCCAGGAACCGGTAGTAGTCGGCGATGGCGTTCTGGTGCTCGGAACCCTCCTGGTGGGAGGGGTGGCGGGGGTCGTGGAAGTGCCAGAAGCAGTGGTGCATGCGGTCCGGCCCGATCTCGTGCACCATCGCCAGGTCCCACTCGCGGGTGGTGACGAGGTGGCGCATGAGCGTGAACCGGCGCTCGGTCATCTCGTAGACGGTGCTCAGCACGTCCGTGAGCGCGGCCGACCGGAACTCCGGCACGTCGAACAGGTACTCCCCCACCACCGAGCCGACCTCGTCGGCCAGCGACGCCGGATGCGTGAAGGGGGCGCCGGCGGAGACCGGACCCTCGAACCCGCTGACCAGCGCGCCCTCGATCGGCGGCGGCGGCGAGGTCTGCGGCACCCCGACCACGACGCTGGGACGTCCCGCCGCGGTGAGCCGGTCCCAGACGCGCGGGGCCCGCACCATCGTCGCGTTGGCCTGCACCAGATCGCCGTAGGCGAAGCTGCGCCGGTTGCGGAAACCGTAGACGCCCAGCTCGCCGGGGTCGCGCCCGGTGAGCATGCTGGTCCAGGCGGGGACGGTGATGGGCGGCAGGGTGCTGACCAGGACGCCGCCGACACCGCGCGCGGCCACCCCGGCCACCGTCGGCATCAGCTCGTCCGCCGGTGGGCGCAGCACGTCCGGCACCATGCAGTCCAGCCCGACGACCAGGACGCGACTCATTGCGCGACTCCGCCGTGGACCTTGAACTTGCCCGCGATGTCGGCCAGCGTCGTCTCGGCCGTGTCCGCCACCTCGTTCAGCGGGCGCTCGGCGATCAGGTGGCTGTGGCTGCCGCGGTGGAACTCCTTGTAGATGGTGAACCCGGCCTCGCTCACCAGGTCCTTGAGCGTGCTCCACGGCAGGATGTAGGCCTTGTCCTTCAGCAGCGAGAAGTAGAAGTCGTGCATGGCCTGGTCGGCGAAGCCGCTGTAGCTGAAGCAGTGGCCCAGCGCGAACACGCCGCCGGGGCGCAGCGCCCGCCAGATCTCCCGGAGCCGGGCGGGCTTGTCCTCGATGAAGTGGAAGGCGCCGTTGAACAGGACGCCGTCGAACGACCCGGGCATCAGCGGCGGCAGTCCGGTGTTGAGGTCGCGTTCGATGAACGACACCTGCGCGCCCGGGTACAGGTTGGTGCGGGCGATCTCCAGGAAGTCGGTGGACTTGTCCACGCCGAGCACCGTGCACGCCGACTCGCTGAACTCGGCCAGCCGGACGGCGCCGAAGCCGGGCCCGCAGGCCAGGTCGAGGAAGCGGTTGCCGCGGGCGGTCATCTCCCGGACGGCCAGCATCCGGCCGAAGTCGTACAGCGGGTTCTGGAGGTTGGTGCGCCAGGCCGTCTCGTACTCGCCGTTGAACTTGATGGCCGCGTCGGGGGTGCGCAGGAACGACAGGTCGTCGCCCAGCATCGCCTTGTTCCCGTTGCGGATCAGCTCGGCGTGGCCCTCCCCGTACCAGAAGTCGAGCTTGTCGTACTTGGGGGCGTAGCGTTCCGGGGCCGAGGCGGTCTGCTGCCGCTTGGCGCGGAACACCGGGACGCCGCCGTGCTGGCGCTGCTCGACGGCGCCGGTCGCCACGAGCACCTTCAGCAGGTGGAGGACCTGGTCGGCGCGCTCGGGGCGGAACCCCATCGTGCGGACGATGTCGTCCACCGCGCGGAAGTGGGTCAGCGCCGTCATCAGCCCCGAGGTCTGCGCCACCTCTCGCACGGCGTTGTTGAAGATGTCCGCGGACTCGATCGCCGCGGTGAACAGGGTCTCCTCGGACTTCATGATGTGCCTGCCTCGTGTTCGACGCCAAGGGCGGAGAAGTTCAGCGGCCGGCCGTCACACCGTCGCGGTGGACGCACCCCCATCAACTCGGCGAAGGTGGGAGCGAGATCCACCATCGAGACCGGGTGGCGGGCCACGGCGCCGCCGGTCAACGACGGGTGGCGGATCAGGGCCAGGGTCATCGCCGACGGCGAGGCCGGGTGGAACGACCCGTGGCCGCTGGTCAGTTCGCTTCCGGGGACGGTCAACTCGAACAGCCCGCCCCCGTGCTCGTGATCAGGCCCGTGCTCGTGACCGGGCTCGTGCTCGTGATCAGGCTCGTGCTCGTCCGTGCGGATTCTGGTGGCGGGCTCGTAGCCCTTGTCCATGGTGAAGAACAGGTCGGGGGCGGTCTCCCCGGCCTGCCCGAAGGCGCGCATCTCGGTCTCACCGAGGACGGCGGTGACGACCGGCCGTCCGGTCCGCGGGTCGGTGAGCCCGCGCAGCGCCGAGGTCAGCTCGACGCGCAGCGCGGCGGCCTCCTCGGCGGGGACGCTCCCGCCGGGCCAGCGTCCCGCGGTGTTGAGGAAGATCATGCCGGGGAACAGGCCGTAGGCGCGGGTGCGCGTCCAGTCGATCTCCCCGTCCGGCGCGGTGGTCAGCCAGCCCCGCTCCCGCAGGAAGTCGTTGAGGAAGAACAGGGTGTGGACGGTGTCGTGGCCATGGTCGCTGACCAGCGCGAACGCGTCCCGTTGCGGGGTCGCGGCGACGGCCGTCCCGATGAGCCGGTCGAGCAGCCGGTAGGTCTCCCGCAGGAAGTCGAGGTGCTGGTCGCGGTCGCGCTCGTGGAAGGGGTGCTCGGGGTCGAGGGACGCGCCCGCGATGTGGTGGGCGTACTCGACGACGTGCCAGTGGACGAAGAACCCGCGCGCGGGACGCCGCCCCGCGAGATGGGTGATGACGCTCTCCAGCCAGGCGGTGTGCCGGTCGTAGATCTCCAGCTGCGTGTCGAGGTCGATCAGGCCGTTCATGAAGTCGAACGTGCCGGTCCATTCGGCGACCGGCCCGGCGGCCGTGACGAGCTCCTCGCCGATGTGCTCCGGGCGGGCGAAGCCGGTGGTGCGGTGCCCCTCGCCCCGGTAGAGCCGCAGCACGCGCTCCCGCGGGTCGAGTTCGAGCAGCTTGAAGCGGTAGGCGTGGGGGCCCCGGGCCGACTCGCCGTGCACCCAGTCCGACCACTGCCCGGGGGCGAGGTCGGCGACGGCGTCGCGCGCGTCCTTGGTCGGGCTGATGATCAGCCGGGGGCCGTCGGGGCCGCCGAGCGCGAGCGCGTGCAGCAGCAGCCGGGACCGCTGCCCCGCCGGGGACAGCGTGAGCACCGTCTCGAAGGCGGGTTCGGCGCCGTCGGGGAGGCCCGTCCAGTTGAGCGGGTCGCGCGGGGTGGCGGGCGTCCAGCCGGACGTGCCCGGGTCGTCGATGCGCCAGTGGTCCTCGTAGCCGCGCGGCACCGAGCAGCAGCCGTCGGCCGCGGCCTCGGGCGGCTGCACGCCGCTGTAGTAGCACGTCGAGGAGAGGTCTTCGAAGACGCAGGTGATGTCGGCGTAGCCGCCCGCGCCGTCGACCTGGACGACGCTGTCGAGGCCGTCCTTCGGGGGCCAGCTCCCGGGGTACTTGACGACGGTCGCGGGCAGGCCCTCGTCGGCCAGCACCTCCCATAGGTACTCGGCGTTCGACAGCGTCCGGGAGAACCCGTTGCGGATGCGGTCGGGGGCCTCGCCGGGGGTGGGGAGCAGCAGGTTGCTGATCCCGAGGGTGGCGGGGTGCGCGCCGGACGCGATGGTCAGCCATCCGGGGGCGGTCACCGCGGGGAGGGTCGGGATGACGTCGAGCCGGGCGGCCTCGGCCATCAGCTTGGCGCAGTTGGGCATGATGCCCTCGCCCACGAACCGGCGCAGGGCCGCCGGGGGCAGTCCGTCGATGCCGAGCAGGAAGAGGTTCCCCACGTTCGTCCTCACGAGTCGGAAGCGTTCACGAGTCGTCTCCGTTGCGGCGCAGCGCGCCGGAGTAGGTCGCGCACAGCCAGGCCATGCTCTGGCGGAAGGTCAGGTCGTTGGTGTCGTGGTCGAACACCGTGCGGGTGAAGCCGACCTGCTCGACCAGCCGGTGCACCTCGGACGCGCCGTCGGGCGGGAAGATCCGCACGGGGTCGCCGACCGCGATGTGCTGCATCGGCACGGCCGCGCCCTCGCCGAGGACGGTGCCGACGTGCACGATCGCGCCGATCGCCACGAGGACGCCGTCGGCCAGCACCGAGCCGTTGAAGACGCTGGCGTGCGTGGCGATCAGGCATTCCGAGCCGATCACGGCGCCGCTGACATGGGTGGACGGGCCGAGCAGCGTGTGCGATCCGATCGTGGTGGGGTGCCGTCCGGCGCCGCGCACCACCGCGTTCTCCATGACGATCGAGTTCGGTCCGATGGTCACCGGCGCGGATTCGGCGGTGACGACCGCGCCGTCCATGACGACCGCCCCGGGCGCCACCTCGACCCCGCCGGTGAGCACCGCGGTCGGGGCGATCCAGGCTTCGGAGCTGATCTTGGGAGAGCGCCCTCGGATGGATCTCGTCCGAGAATCCGTCCCGTCCACGTTTCCTTTTGCGGACACGCTCACCGACTCCCCCCGGTCCTGCAATCCCCGGTCGTCATAGAAACATCCCCTGGACTTCACCAACAACTGACGAGCAGGCATTTCAACGTTTTTCAACCTTCTTCAACGTTTTTCAACGCAGCGCGCGCAGGCCAAAGATCATCAGCGTGTGACGTGCACGGACGGCGGCTCCGCCGCCGCCAACGGGTCTCGCGGCCCTAGCGCGGCGCGAAGGGCTCGTCGTCCGGCGGGACGACCAGTTCGGCGCGGTTCCGCATTTCGAGCTTGGCCAGAATGCGCCGCACATGGGACCTGATCGTCACTTCCGTGACGGTCAGAACCCGCGCGACCTCCTTGGTCGAATGGCCGCGCACCAGCAGTTCGTACACCTGGCGCTCGCGCATGCTCAACCGGTCGAGCCGGCGCGGGACGCCGGCGGCCGGACGGGCGGCGCACGCCCGCGCGAGGCCCAGGAACATCTGTCCGGCCACGCACGGCGACACCGTGACGCCGCCCGCCTCGACGCAGCGCAGGTCGGCTTCGATGGTGTTCAGCCCCTCGCGCAGGCACAGCACGCCGCGGAGCTGGAGGCGGCTGGCCTCCACCAGCGGCAGGTCGCCGCCGCAGTCGAGCATGAGGACGACCCTCGGCCACCCCGGCGAGGGGGGCGGCGAGGCGGGGCCGGCCTGCTCGGCGGGGGCGACGGCCTCCGCCGGGCCGGCGGCGGGACGGCCGAGCAGCAGCCGCCGGGCCAGCGCGAGCCCCGCCGCTCCCGAGGACGCGGCGACCACCACCACCCGGCCCGACGTGGTGGCCTCGGCCGCGCTCAGCCGCCGGTCCCCGAGGGACGTGGCCACCACGTCGATGCCGGGCGTCTTCTCCAGGACCGCGGTCAGGCCGAGGAGCGACAGCGGATTGTCGGTGTGCAGCTCCACTGCGATGCGCCCGTCCGCTCCGGTATCCCACATGGGCGAGCGAGGGTCGCCACGTCCGTCAGATCGCACGGCCACTCTCCCTTCCGCTTCCGCTTCCGCTCTTCGCGGTTTCGCGGGCCGTCCCCCCGGCTGCGGGGACGTGCGGGAACCGGCCCCGCCGGGAATCAGCCCTGCGCCAGAAGAATCACGGCGGTGACCGAAGGCCCCACCACGATCGCCGGCAGCAGATTGGCCACCGGGATCTCTTTCAGCTCCAGCATCCGCACACCCACACCGAGCACGAGGACCCCGCCGATGGCCGACATGCAGCTCACCACCACGGGATCGATTCCGCTTCCGACCAGTTTCGCGAGAATTGTCAGCCCGCCCTGGTAGGCCCCCATGGGAAGCAGCGAGAAACCGACACCCCAGCCGAGGCCGGACGCCAGGGCCAGCGCGGCGAACCCGTCCATGAGGGATTTCACGGCCAGGATCTGGAAGTTTCCCGTGAGGCCGTCCTCAAAGGCGCCGAGAACGGCCATCGGACCAATGCAGAACAGCAGCGTCGCCGCCAGGAAACCGGTGAGGAACGTCCCTTCCCCGGCGCTGGAGAAACGGCGCTCGAAGAACACTCCGAGCCGTTTGAGCTGCCATTCGATATCGACGAATCCGCCCACCATCCCGCCCACCACGAGCGAGCCGAGCACGATCAGCGACGCCAGGTCGCCAATCTCCTTGGCGAACCCGCCGGTCAGCGCCTGGGTCGCCTGCTGGACGCCCAGGATGATGATGAACAGGCCGATCGCGCCGAGCACGAGCTCGCGCAGCTTCTTGGAGACGCGGTCGCCGAGTACGACGCCGGCCGCCGTGCCGACCGCGATGGACACGACGTCGAGCACCGTTCCCAGCCCCGTCACGGGACCCTCTCCCGCAGCCTGCGGGCCGCCTCCTCCAGAAGGTCGTCCTCCAGCGAGAAGCAGGCCCGGACGTAGGGTACTCCCGGGTCGTCGACGTAGAAGGCCTCACCGGGGATGGTCGCGACCCCCGCCCTGTCCAGCAGCAGATCGGCCGCCTCGTGCCCGGTCTTGACACCGAGGCCGGCGCAGTTCACGAACAGGTAGTAGGCGCCTTCCGGGAGATCGACCTCCGCGCCGCAGTCCGCGAACGCCTCGGCCAGGCGGTCGCGCTTCCTCCGGTAGAGGGTGCGCAGGTCCTCGTAGTAGGTGTCGGGGAAGCGCAGCGCGTGGCAGGCCGCCTGCTGGAGCGGCGTCGGCGCGCACACCGTGAGGGTGTCGGCCGCCGTGCGGATGGCGGCGGTCAGCTCCGGCGGCGCGACCGTGTACCCGAGGCGCCAGCCCGGGACGCTGTACGACTTGGACAGGCCCGAGATCATCACCGTGCGGTCGGCGGCGTCGCCGACCCGCGCCGGGGACAGGTGCGGGCCCTCGGTGTAGTAGATGTGCTCGTAGATCTCGTCCGTGACGATGAGCAGGTCGTGCTCGCGCGCCACCTCGACGACGGCGGCCAGCTCGTCCGCGGTGAAGCGGCGGCCGGTCGGGTTCGAGGGCGTGCAGACGACGATCGCGCGGGTCGTCTCCGTCACGGCCGCCTCGAGCGCCTCGCGTTCGATGGTGAACGACGGGGCCCGCAGCGCGACCGGCTGCGGGACGACGCCGAAGAACCGCATGCACGCCACGTGGTAGCCGTAGAACGGTTCGAGCACGAGCATTCCGTCGCCCGGATCGAGGAACGCCGCCAGGGTCGCGTTGAACGCGCCCGTCGCGCCGACCGTGGCGACGATCTGCCGGTCCGGATCGACGTCCATTCCCTGGTGGCGGTCCAGCGCCTCGGCGAGGGCGGCGCGGAAGCCGGTGTCGCCCTCGGCGTAGCTGTAGGAATGGTCGAACGACACGAACGACTTCGCGGCCGTCTTCAGCAGGTCGTCCGGCGGTGGCACCCGGCACAGGCCCTGGCCGAGATTGACCCCGCCCACGGCCTCGCACCGCACCGTCATCGCCCGGATCGGCGACTGGCCGCGGCCTTGGAATCGCTTGGCGATCCGCATTATCTCCCCCCTAGTTCAACAGAGCGCATCAGGCGGCGCTCCATCCGCCGTCCACGGGGATCACGGCTCCGTGGACGAAGTCGGCGGACTCCGACGCCAGGAACACCGTGGCTCCCACCAGGTCGTCGGGCCGCCCCCAGCGGCCTGCGGGAACCCGCGCCATCAGGCCGCGTTCCCTGGTCTCGTCCTCCTGTAGTTCGCGCGTCAGGTCCGTGCGGATGTAGCCGGACGCGATGGCGTTGACATTGACGCCGCGCGGCGCCCACTCGGTGGCGAGGGCGCGGGTGAGCTGGACGAGCCCGCCTTTGCTCACGGCGTAGGCGACGACGTTCCTGCCGCCGGAGTAGGCGAGGACCGAGGCGATGTTGACGATCTTCCCGGCGCCCCGGTCGAGCATCAGGGTGCCCGCCTCCCGGCTGAGCCGGAACGCGGAGCTGAGATTGACGTTGATGATCTCGTCCCAGGCGTCGTCGGGAAACCGCTCGGCCGGGTGCCGCTGGATAGTGCCCGCGCAGTTCACCAGAATGTCCAGCCCGCCGAATTCGGAATCGACCTCGCCGACCAGGCGCGTGGGCGGCTCGTTGGACGCGGCGTCCCACACCAGGCCTTTCGCCGCGACGCCGGCGGCGCGCAACTCGGCGTCCGCGGCGGAGACCGTCTCGTCCCGGGAACCGGTGAACGCCACCCGCGCGCCCGCCTGGGCGAGCCCCATGACCAGTGCCCGTCCGATCCCCCGCGTCCCCCCGGTGACCAGGGCGACCTTTCCGTCAAGGGCAAATGTCTTCAGCATTGGACCGCCATTGTCGAAGGTGCTGTCCAAGGAATTTGTGGGCTGCCGTCCCGTCCGCCGGCCCCGTGCCGGGGCCGGCGGACGGTCGGGCGGGGGCGTGTCAGGCGTTCGCCTCGGCGAGAATGGTCGTGCTGTGGTACCAGGGGTTGCCGGCGGCCTCGGAGATCAGGTCGCGGGACTGCACGTCGTAGTAGTTCCCCAGGTCGAGCGTGATCAGCTGGACGAGGTTGAGGGCCCAGAAGTACTTCTGGAGGAACCCCTCCCCCGGAATGTCGATCTTGTGGACGGTCACGTTCCGATTCTGCGGAACGTCGGCGGTGAGCAGCCCGACCAGGTTGTCCATCTTCCGCTGCGTGTAGTCGTCCTCCTCGCCGTCGGCGAAGATCAGCACCGTGTGCGCGCGGACCGGGTCGGAGAGCGTGGCGATCTCGCTGTGGCAGAACTCGTGGAAGTAGTTCCTGGTCGCGGGCGTCATCGCGATCTCGTTGAAGTGCATCTTGGCCAGCTTCATCAGGCTCTCGTGCCACTTCGGCGAGCCGATCATCGCGATGTTGGAGTCCCGGGCCGACAACGCGATGGCGCGCGCCCGCTCCCGCTGCGCGGCGTCCCCGGTCAGCACCTCCGGCAGCCGCGACAGGACGGCCTGCTCGTCGTCCTCCAGCAGGCCCAGCGCGTGGAACATGTGGAGGAGGATCGCGAAGTACTGCGTGACGTGGAACAGCGGGTACTCGCGGTCGGGCTCGCTGAGCCGCCAGTAGGCGATGGAGACGTCCGCCTTCCGCCCGGCCTCGGCGAGCTGCCCGCCCGAGGTCAGCAGCAGGACGCGGTCACGGGCGTGCGACAGCGACTCGAAGGCGCGCAGCGGCTCCTGCGAATGGCCGCTGTAGGAGCTGATGATGATCAGGGTCGCGTCGTCGTCGACGATGCTGGAGGGAAGCAGGAAAGGGAATTCGTAGTCGTTGACCACGAAGACCTCGATCGGGGAGCCGATCTCGGCGAAGTAGCCGCGGATGATGTCCGACACAATGGCCGAGCAGCCCATGCCGGTGAACACGATGCGCTTGAACGTTCCACTCTTAATCCGTGCGCGTAGGTCGGGCTTGACGTCGTCGATCGCGTACTCCTCGGGCTTGAGGAAGCCCGCGAAGTATTCTTTGGAGATGAACCGGCCGTAACGTTCCAGGCGACTTTCCATGGCGCACACTCCAGCGTGGTTGGGACATCACGAGATTCGTGCCCAGCTGCACACGGGAAATCCATCGGCCCACTCCGTGGTCTTACAGGGACCGATCCTCCCCGTCGGGGCAAGAGTAAGCAGGGCCCCTTTGGACAATCAAGGCCGCTGCGGCACCTTGATCACCCGGCGGCGCGGCCGCACCGGAGAGCCGACCCAGAATTTGCAGCTCAGAAGAGATCTTGGGGCGCCTGACGCAGCCGCCTGTGATCCACGTAACAGCAGCCTCGCCGGCAACTCCCCTGAATCCAGACAGAAGGCAATCGGAGTGCAATCGCGCCTCAGTCGACACACCGAACCATGAACCGCTCCAACTTTTGGGAACGGGCGGGCAAGATTTTTTGCGAAGACCTCAATCCGGCCGCCTTGAATTCGATCGTTCCAACGACAACCGGCCCCGCGCCCCCGCCCTAGGACCCTCTCAACTGGACTGACCTGCGGCACTCCCGCCGCCCCGGCCGCAACGACGTCTAAAGGGACTCGCGCTTTCCCTGGAAACGGCCGTGCCGCATCAAGTTGGTTGATGCAGCAACTAATGCAGGGTGGGTGCTCCCCGCGCGTCCGGCGCTCCCGGCTACGCCGAGCCACGCCCATGGACCGCGGCCGCCCGGGCCCCCGGCAGCCCTGGCCCGGCCCGGGCGCAGCCCCGGCCCTGCCGAGCCTTCGAGGCCGTGCCGGGGAGCGCCGGCGTTGATCTCGTAATGATCGTCTCTGTTCCGCTCCATACCGACATCCCCGAGAACAGCGGCTCCTTCGGCCCCGCTCACCTCATCGTCAACAAAGAGCCAGTACTTGTTCCTGGACCTGGAACCGCCCACTTCCCGATGTGATCATCGGCTGGTGATCAAGCCCCGGCCCCGGTCTCGGCCAGTGCCGTTGCCAAGGCCGCCGCGCCAGTGAGGGGCCTCGGCGCGCGCGTCGTCGCACGGAGCGGTATTCACGCGCTCCAGGCCGGTGGGGAAAATCGGAAGCCGGCTCGTCCAGATCCGGACATGGCGGCTGACTCCGCGGCGGTAATAGGCTTTGCTGGACAAATTCGCGCGCGCCACCCATTTCCGCCGCCGTGGTCCGCAGAACGGAGTCCCGGCCGCCGGGCCGCCGTGCCGGGCGGTGCTGAGGCGGCTGTCCACGATTCGAAGCGAAGGGCGTGATTTCATGCACATCGCCGTCCGCCACATGTTTGTTCCTCTCACCGTGGGAGCCGTCGCCTTCACCGGCCTGACTGTGCCCGCACAAGCCGCGTCGCATCCCTCGGCGGTGAGGGCCGCCCGATGGCAGGCGACCCAACTCGACGCCAAGGGCGGTATCTTCAACGACCAGTTCAACTTCACCGACTGGGGACTGACCGCCGACACGGTCATCGCCCTCAAAGCGACCGGCGTGAAACCGCAGATCGCCAAGAAGTCGACCGCCTACATCGCCGCGCACGTGCGCTCGTACAACAGTCTCGACGACTCGGGCCAGCCCGGCGTCCGCTTTTCCGGTCCGACCGGCAAACTGCTCTACCTCGCCACCGCGACCAAGTCGAACCCGCGGAACTTCGGGGGTTTCGACCTGCGCGCCGAATCGCTGGCCCTCATGACGAAGTCCGGCGTCAACAAGGGCCGGTTCCAGGACAAGGGCACCACCGACTACAGCAATAGCTTCGGGCAGTCGCTCAACATCCTGGGGCTCGCGCGGTCCGGAGGCGTCCCCAGCGACGCGGTGAAATTCCTCATCAAACAGCAGTGCGCCGCCGGTGGCTTCCGCCTCTTCCCCGACACGGCGGCGCCCACCTGCGACCAGGCCACCAACCCGATCCTGGATCCCGACACGACCGGGATAGCGGTGCAGTCCCTCCTCACCGCATACAAATCGGGGAACAAGGCGGCGGGTCCCGCCGCCCGCAAGGGCGCGCTGTGGCTGCTGGGGCAGCAGGCCGCGGACGGCTCCTTCAAGGGATCAGGGCCGACCGCCAGTCCCAACACCAACAGCACCGGCCTGGCCGGGCAGGCGCTTCGCGCCGTCGGCCAGTCGGGTCTGGTGAGCAAGACGAAGGCGCGCGCGCTCAACGCGGGTGCCGCCAAGGCGGGCCGCTGGGTCAGGACGCTGCAACTGACCCCCGGCAACGCCGGCAAGGCGTCCGGTGACGTCGGGGCCATCGCCTACAACAAGGCGGCCTTCACCGAGGCACAGCAGAACGGCATCACCCCCGCGAAACGCGACCAGTGGCGCCGGGCCAACCCGCAGGCGCTCCTGGTCCTCGCCGGCGTCGCGCTCGGAGACATCGGCAAGTAGCTCTGACGACCGAGCTCGTCCTCTTGGCGGTGACCGCCTGCGACGGGCCGGTGGTCGGGTGTGCGGTCGGAACAGGGAAGCGGCCCTGCTCGGTGGCGCGATCGGCGCCACCGAGCAGGGCGCGAACGTAGCGGGCGGCTGCTCGACCGGCCGTCCCCCCGTTATTGCGACTTTATTGCAAGTGCGACCTGTGCCACCATGAGTGGTGTAGGCGACGGCGGAACGAGGAAGCCGGTGTGAATCCGGCGCGGTCCCGCCACTGTGATCGGCGAGCGGATCCCGATGGCGCCACTGCCCGTGCGAGCGGGTGGGAAGGCGGGGACGAGCGTTGACCCGAGAGCCAGGAGACTCACGCGGTCGCCTCCTCAAGGAACTGGGGCGGATTTCCCCAGAGAGGAGGGCGGTATGCCCGTGGGTTCGCCGGACCCGGTGCCGTGCCGGGTGACGACCGGCGTTACCGAGCCACCTACTTCCCGCGGCGATGACGTGTCGGCCGCCGCCTCCGCCCATCCGCGCGGCCGCGCCGGTGCTGCGCAGAGTGCCACCGCGTCCGAGATCACATCCCCGACATATGAGTCAAGAGGGGAAGGTGATCGCCCGGAACCTTGATGTCAAGAATAGGGTCGTCACGCCTGGGATCGGAACGGTTCTCAGGTGCAGGTCCCATGCCCTGAATAACTGATGTCGACGTCTTTTCGGTAACGCATCTCAGTAGATTGGATCCCTTGAGGTGACTTTCGTGCCCGCTGTGACCGCCGCCGCGGCACTGGCCGAGGCCGCCGCCTTCGGCTCGTTCTTCGCCGTCACCGTGGGCGGCCCGGGTGAGGGCTGGCGGCCGGCCCAGGACGCCTACGCCCAGGGGATGACCGACCTGATCGCCGCGCGCGCCGAACGGTACGGCACCGGCGAACCGCGGATCGCCGCCTCCGTCGTGCAGCTGGGGCATGCGGCACGCCTGTGGTCGCCGATGCTGGCCTGCGCGGTCATCCACGGCATCGTCATCGACCTGACCGGGCTGCAACGCGCCGACGACGGCGCCGTCCTGCGGCTGCCCGACCCCGTCGGCCTGCGCGTCGGTGAGGGGGCGCGGCTGGCCGAGGCGCTGTATCGAGCGGTGATGGACGACCATCTGCGGGCGCTGGCCGCCGGGCTGCGCGTCAAGGTCGCCTCCGGGCTGCTGGACGGCAACGCCGCCTCCGCGCTGGTGGAGGCCGCGCGGGCCCTGGTGGCGGCCAGGCCCGCGCTGCGGGAGGCGGTACGGGAGCTCACCACCGCCCTGCTGAACACCGGGCGGCTGGTGGGCACCGGACACATCACCGGTCCGGAACTGGGGTTTCGGCGCCGCAGCTGCTGCCTGTACTACCGCGTTCCCGGCGGGGAGAAATGCCACGACTGCGCCCTGGCTCGGCGGGACCGGTGATGGTCGTGGACGGAGCGGGGTGGGCCGGAGCGCCGACTGCGGTTCCGGTCGTCGGCAGCACTATTTACGGTTGTCTTTATGGTGCTGCAATATGTCACGCGTGCGATTCGTGACGACTAGTGTCCGCAGGTGACCGCTTTGCGGCGAAGTGACGATATTGCCAGCGAGTAAATTCATCTTAAAGTCGCAGGTTGATCGGTGGAGGGCGACGCAATCGGCCAAATGCGCATTGACTCTGCTTGACTGATATGCCTAATGTCGGCGACAGGTAGAGAAGCTCGCAAAGCGGGCGAGGTCTTGCCTGCCGCGTGGGCCACCACGAAGGAGGATGCACATGGCGCACCACGGTTTCGCCGAGCCGGACGAGCCCCAGAAGGGCCTGAAGTCCCACACCCCGGCTGTGGACGCTCCGTTCGAGTGGCGTGAGGACGAGCAGGACGAGCAGAGCGAGAGCTGATCCATAGACGGGGAGGCGGCGCCGCAGCCGCCTCCCCGTCGCACGCCGCGACCGGTGAATGCTCATAGGAAAGTCCGCATATCGACGACGGATGCCCCGGGAAATGAGGAAACGGCCGTTGAAACGCCCGATCGTGCAGGTCGAAGGCGACACTCCGCTGGGAGCCCTGGTGGCGGGGCTTCTGGAGCCCGCGGCCGAGGTGGTGCGGGGCACGCTGGACCGTGCCCTGCTCAGCGAGATCGACCTGGTCATCTGCTGCGCGGTACGGCTGCCCGACGCACGTTGGCAGAAAATAGACCGCTGGTGCGCCGAGGCCGGGGTGCCCTGGCATCGCTGCCATGCTGAGGGCGGCCGGTTCTACATCGGCCCCTTCACCGCGTCCGACTCGCGCGACGGCGACCGGTCCGGCGACGGGGCGCCGACCACGACCTACCTGGACTCGCGGACGCGGCGGCTGGCGGCCGCCCGGTCTCCCGAACAGCTCATGGCCCAGTGGGCCGACGCGGCCGGCAGCGCCGGCGAAGAGGCCGTGAACGGCGATGGAAACGGCCCCCGTCCGTGGCCGCCTGGGACACCCGGATCACCGGACGGCGAGGCGCTCGTCGCCGGGTTGCTGGTGACCGACGCGCTCGCCCATCTGGCCGGACGGCCCGTGCCGAGCCGCGGGCACCAGATCGCTGTCGACCTGGCACCGCCGACCGCCTCCCTCACCTACCACCCGGTCCTGCCGCTGCCCCTCGGGCACACCTCCTCCGCGCCGCCGCTCGTGACCGGGCAGGCGCCGGCCGCCGTCCACGCCGGCGAGGAGGGTCATGAGGACGGCATGGAGCAGGTCGCGCGACGGCTGGTGGACGGCAGGCTGGGGCTGATCAGCAGCCTCACCCGCGACCGGCCGCGCCCGGGCACCGTCACCGCCTGCGTCTCCTACACCGCCCAGCTGTCGGTGCACCCGCGGCTGACGCCCTGGGTGGTCGACACCACCACCGGCGGCGCGGCCCTCGTCGGTCACGGCCCGTCCCCCGATGAGGCCTACACTGAAGCTCCCGGTGGGGGCCATGATCGGGCGCGGTGGGCGGCGCTCGGCGAGGCCGCCGAACGGTACTGCGCCAACGTCGTGCCGGACGACCTGCCGACTGCGTCCTACGACGATCTGGTGCACGCGCGTCGGCCGGCCGTCGACCCGCGCGAGTTCGCCCTGTACTCACCGGCGCAGTACGCCCAGCGCGGCTTCCCGTTCGTGCCGATGACCGGCGATCTGAAGATCACCTGGACGCCCGGCCGTGATCTCGGCGACGGCGCGGAGGTCCTGGTGCCCGCGTCGCTGACCTATGTCAACTACTTCCGGGGCCCACGCCGGAGCGAGCCGCCCACCAACTATCCGATCCTGGCGGGCACGGCGACGGGCACGAGCCTGCACCAGGCGCAGCGTGCGGCGCTGGAGGAGGTGCTCGAACGCGACGCGGTCACGCTGTGGTGGTCCAGCGGCGCCCCCGCCGCACCGCTGGAGGTGGACACGCGCGCGGGTCCGCTGGGCGCCGCGCTCCAGGAAGCCGAGGACGGCGGACTGTCGGTGCGGTTCCTGCGCGTCCCCTCGACGTTCCAGGCGCTGGTCGCCGCGGTGTTCATCGAGGACCGCGCGCGGCGGCTGGTCGCCTTCGGCTCGGCCTGCCGCGCCTCGGCCGAGGAGGCGGCGGCCAAGGCGTTCACCGAGGCCATCGGCATGCATGAGACCGGCCTGGAGCTGGCCGACGGGAAGGGCGCCTTCTGGCGTGCGGTCCACTCCGGGCGTATCGACCACCGCCCGTACCGGGCGTACCGGAAGGACCGCCGCTACCTGAAGGACTTCCGCGCCGACTGGCGGGACGTCAACGACCTCCGGCTGCATCCGCAGGTCTATCTCGACCCGCGGATGCAGGACGGCCGGCTGGACCGGCTGCGAACTCCGGGCGGATTGAGCCCCGCGCCGTCCGGCACCGTCCGGGGAGTGGACGCCTGTCTGCGGATGCTGACCGCCCAGGGGCTGCGCGCCGTGATGGTCGAGCTGACCACGCCCGACGTGCGCTCGGCGGGGCTGCGGGTGGTGCGGGTCATGGTGCCGGGGCTGTACTGCAACGCCCCGGCCGCGTTCCCCTTCCTGGGCGGTGAGCGGCTGTACCGGGAGCCGGCCGCCCACGGCTGGGTACCGGGCCCGCTCACCGAAGACCGTCTTGTCCGTGATCCTTTGCCGTTCTCCTGACGCGGCATGGACTGCTTGAGGGAAGGATGAACGCGTGCGTCTTGGGCTGGCACTGGGATACGGCGGAGAACCCATGGAGGAGGTGTTGCCGGTCGTCGAGCGTGCCGAGGCGATCGGTGTGGACTCGGTGTGGAGCGTGGAGGAGTACGGCCCGGACGCCGTCAGCGTCCTCGGCTACCTGGCCGCCCGCACCGAGCGCATCAAGCTCGGCACCGCGATCATGCAGATCCCCGCGCGGACCCCGGCCGCCACGGCGATGACCGCGATGACCCTGGACCGGCTGTCCAACGGGCGCTTCCAGCTGGGCCTGGGACTGTCGGTGCCGTGGATCGTCGAGGGCTGGCACGGCCAGCCCTACACGCGGCCGCTGCGGCGCACCCGCGAGTACGTCGCGATCGTCCGCAGGGCGGTCGCCCGGGAGGAGCGGGTCCGGCACGACGGTGAGATCTACCAGGTCCCCTACCAGGGGCCCGGAGCCACCGGAGGAGCCCGTCCGGTCCGCTCGGAGATGGAGCCGCTGCGCCCGCGTATCCCGCTGTACCTGGGCGCGATCGGCCCCCGCAACGTGGCGCTGGTGGGCGAGATCGCCGACGGCTGGCTGTCGGGCATGTACGCCCCCGAGCACGAGGCGGCGCTGACCCGTCCCCTGGACGAGGGCATCGCACGGGCCGGGCGCGACCCCGCCGACGTCAAGATCGCTCCGATCCTGTACGTGGCGCGCGCCGACACCGCCGAGGAGGGCCGCGACCAGTTGCGGCCGCTGTTCGCGCACCTGATCGGCGCGGCGGGCGCGGGCGTGCGCAACACCTACTTCGACGTGGCCTGCCAGATGGGGTACGCGGGCGCGGCCCATGACATCCGCGCCCGCCATGCCGACGGGCGCAAGGCCGACGCCGTCGCCGCGGTCCCGGACGAGCTGCTCGACCAGGTCGCCCTGGCCGGGCCGCTCCCGCTCATCGTCGAACGGATCCTGGCCTGGAAGGATTCGCGGGTGGACACGCTGATACTGCTCGATCGCGACACCGAACTGCTGGAAGCCGCCCAGGCCGCCCTGTGACGGCATCGCGTCACGGGCCGGAGCCCGCGTCGGCCGGGATGCGGCCGATCTGGCGGCTGGCCTACCCGCTGATGGTCGCGGGGCTCACCCAGATCGTGCTCAACATCGTGGACACGGTCATGCTGGCGCGGCTGTCGACGCGGGCGCTGGGGGCGTTCGCGCTGGCCGCGCCGATCTACCTGGTGGCGCTGGTCATCGTGCGCGGCTGGGCCACCGCCGTCCAGGTGCAGGCGGCCCAGCACCACGGCGCGGGACGCACCGGCGACCTCGCGCGGGTCGTGCGGACCGGCGTCCTCACGTCCGCGGTCGCCGGGACCGCCGTGGGCGCCCTGCTGTACGTGGCCGCCACGCCGCTGCTGACCGTCCTGGGCGGCGCGGACGAGCTGATCGGTCCGGGCACGGACTACCTGCGCGTCCTGGCCTTCGCCGTGCCGTTCGCCGCCGTCTCCTTCACCTTGCAGGGCGCGTGCGCGGGCACCGGCGCGGCGCGGGTCTCGATGTACACGGCCCTGCTGGTCAACGCCGTCAACCTGCCGCTCGGCCTGCTGCTGATCTTCGGCGCGGATCTCGGCGTCACCGGCGCGGCGGCCGCCACCCTGGCCGCCACCGCCGCCGGAACCGCCTACCTGCTCTGGTACGGCCGCGCCAGGCTTCCCCGGCCGCCGGACGGCCCCGCCCAGACCGTCCAGATCACCCGGGGCCTGTGGCGGATCGGCTGGCCGGAGATGATCGCGATGGGGGTCGGCTACCTCAACGAGGCGCTGCTGGCCGGGTTCGCCGCCCGCATGGGCACCGACGACCTGGCGGCCTACCGCATCGTCGACAACCTCGTCCTGCTGCTGTTCACGATCCTGACCAGCGCCTCCACCGCCATCACGATCCTGGCCGGCCAGGCGCTCGGCGCCGGCCACCAGGACCGCGCCGAGGCGTGGCGCCGCGCGGGGCTGCGCCTGCTGGGCGTCCTGCTCCTGGTCCCCTCCGCCGCCGTGCTCCTCGCCGGAAGCCCGCTGATCTCCCTGATCACCTCCGACGGCGCAGTCGCCGACCGCGCCTGGTCGGCGACGCCCGTGGCGCTGCTGAGCATGGTGACGCTGCTGGCGGCCATGGCCTACGGCGCCGTGCTGCGCGCGGCGGGAGACACCCGCTCCGTCATGCTCGCCTCCGTGACCGGCGACTACGCCGCGCTCATCCCGCTCGCCTGGCTGCTGGGCGTGTACCTCGGCCTCGGCCTGCCCGGCCTGTACCTCGCCTGGATGGCGTTCGGAGCGCTGTACTCGTTGCTGCTAGGCCGCCGCTACAGACGGGGTGCGCGGACGCCCGTCCGCGCACGGCCGACGGCCACCCCGGCACCGGAAGCCGAACAGCGATGAGCACCGGGCTCAGGAGGGAGTCAGGAGCAGCGGGAGTTTGCGGAGGCCGATGACGCCCGGGTTCGGAATGAACTCGGGTGGACGTTCCGGGTCGATTCTCAGGTTCGGGAAGCGGGCCAGCAGAACGCCCAGCGCGACCCGTCCCTCCAGGCGGGCCAGCGGGGCGCCGAGACAGAAATGGGCGCCGCGGCTGAAGGCGAGGTGGGGGTTGGGGTCCCGGGCGGGGTCGAAGGCCTCCGGGTCGGGGAACACCCGCGGATCCCGGTTGGCCACCGCGATCCACGCCTTGACCAGGCGGTTCGCGGGCACCGTCACGCCACCGATCTCGACGTCACGGGTGGTGACGCGCCTGAGCGCCACCGACGGGCTGAGGAGGCGCAGCGACTCCTCGATGATCGGCGGCAGGGCGGAGCCGTCCGCTCGGGCGCGGGCGAGGTGCCGCGGATGCGCGTCCAGGCAGAGCACGGTGTTGCCGAGCAGCATCGTCGTGGTGAGGTGCCCGGCGATCAGCAGCGCCCGCGAGAGGTTCCGGATCTGCTCGGTGGTCAGCCGCTCGCCGTCCACCTCGGCCTCGACGAGCCTGGTGAGCAGGTCCTCGCGCGGTCGGCGCCGCCGCTCGGCGACGTGTTCGCCGAGGTAGGCGGTGAGGTCGTCGACCAGGACGCGGGTGGCCTCCATGGCGCGGGCCTGCTCCTCGCTCTTGTCGACGAGCGACGTCGCCGTCACCCGCAGCATCTCCTCGCCCCAGTGCATGACGAGGCCGCGGTCGCTCTCGGGCAACCCGAGGAGTTCGGCGATCACCGTGACCGGAAGCGGATGGGCGAGGTCGGCCACCAGCTCCAGGCGATCCTGGTCGGCCACCGTGTCGAGGAGTTCGTTCGTCAGCTCCGCGATGCGGGGTTCGAGGTCGGCGACCACCTTCGGGGTGAACGCATTCCTGACGAAGTTGCGCAGCCTCGTGTGCGCCGGAGGGTCCTCCTTTCCGAGGAGGCCTTCGGAGCGCATCCTCATGTGCTCGGGCAGGATGCGGTCGACGTCAGAGGAGAAGGAGTCGGAGTCGCTCGCGACCCGCACCGTCTCCGGGTGGCCGTAGACGTTCCAGCCGTCGAGGTCCGGGTCGTACTCGACGAGCCGCTCCGGCAGCCGACCGTGCAGCCAGAACTGCCGCTCGGAAACGCCCCAGGTACTGGCGCGGAGAGTCATGGGTGCCCTTTCAGTGGACCTGCTCGTTCGCTACGCCCACACGACCAGATCGCCGTCCTCGGCGATCGCCATGAACACGGAGAACACCAGCCGGTCGCCCTTGGTCACCGGCTCCACCAGGTGGTATTTGAGCGGGGAGAACATCACCGCGTCACCGGTCCGCGGCAGCAGCGTCACATCCGGCGGTTCGGGGACGACCCGGGCGCGGTCGTAGCCGTAACTGATCCGGGCGGCCTCGTCCGACGAATGCCGGGCACGTGACCACACCAGCAGTTCCCCGCCTTCCGCCGGGCCCTCCAGAAAGACGTTGACGCTGATCTGGTCGGAGAGCGCCTCGTCGAGGACATAGCCGGGGAACTCCTCCCGGATGTCGTCCCAGTGCACCAGCGTGCCGGCCGCCATCCGGCGGATCATTCCCCAGAAGGCGGGCTTTCCGCGGCAACTCGCCCCACGCAGCCGTCCGTTCCATATTCGCTGGACCTTGCTGCGGAAGATGGAGTGCAGATCTACCGGGAACGCGCCGTCGTGCCAGGTCTGCCACGCCTTTTCGGCGGCGGGCGGGTACTCCTCGATGCTCGACCGGTGCTCGGTCAGCGACGGCCCGATCCGGAAGGCCTCGGTCTGGTAATAGTCCGGATCGTACTGCTCGAACATCGTCGGACTCAGCGCCGAGACGAAGCTTCGACAATCAGCGTGGGAGAAGAAGTCCTCCATGCGGAGGGCACCCAGTGAACCGTGCACGACATCCGAGATGTCGTCGGCCTTCGCCTCGTCGACGCTGGTGTCTCGGATCTTTTCGACGAAAGTCACGAGTAGCTCCTTTCTGCGGCACCATACGTCGACCCGGCTGCCCGAACGTTCAGTGGATTCCGAACCGGCGACGCCGGAGGGCACAGGCCCCGTCACTGGGCCGGAACGGCCAGACGGCACTCCGCGCCTCTCACGCGGGCGCTCGGCGGATCGGTGTCCAAGGGGGCCAATAGAAGGATCACGCCGGTCGGTCCTCACTCGGGGTCCGCGCCCCGGACACGGGGGTGGGAGCGCACCGGACTCTCAACGGCTTCCTCCGTTTGCCGCCGCACATCTCCACACCCACTGTCATGGTCATCTACAGCCGCGTCAAGGGCCCCGATCACGTCCTTCCGGATCGGTGGTGCACCGGCTGTACTCGCGTAACCCTTCTTGCCTGGTCCGCGTCCGTCCGCCGCCCGTGAAGCCGAGACCTGCGCGGATCCGCCGCCCCTCGAACGCCGACCGGCCAAATGATATTCATGATTCAGCCGGTGCATTCCTGCGGTATCGACGGCGGAGCGAGGAGACGCGGATGGCCGCCCTGTCCCTGCGAGGCGCTGACATTGACGCCTACCTGGCCTCCGTGCTGTTCCTCGACGATGAGCGGGAGGACGGCGACACGTGTCGGGTGACGGAACTGGCGGGCGAACTCCGAGCGCTGTCCCTGCCTCCGGGCTCGATCATCATGATCGCTTTGCCGAACGGCCTGCGGCTGCTGCGGTGCTTCTTCGCCGTCCTCGAAGCGGGCCATGTCCCGCTGCTCGCCCCGCCGTCCATGCCGTCGGCCCGCGTGCGGAACGTGGCCGCGAAGCTGGGAATCTCTGCTGTGATCCGGCCGCGCATCACGCCGGGTGACTTCGGTGAACGCGAGCACGTCCGCTTCGCGGGCCTCGACCTGCTCACCTTCTCGACGCACGCCCGCCGCTGCCACAGCCCCGGGCAGGTCGCTCTGCTCACCTCCGGGACGTCCGGCTTCACCAGCGGCTGCCTGCATGATTTCGACGCTCTCCTCCGCAACGCGGAGCGGCACGCGGATTCCATCGGGCTTCGCAGCGAAGACCGGATACTCGTCAGTCTCCCGATCTACTATTCGTTCGCCCTGGTGGCCCAGGTCCTCGCAGCGGTACGGATCGGGGCGGAACTCGTGGTGACCGGGCCGCCGTTCACCCCGGCCCGCTACAACGAGAGCATCTCCGGCTACGGAATCACCGCCTCGTCGCTCACGCCATTACTTGTCGACACCCTGCTCGGTTCCGACGGCGGCCTTCCGAAGGGGCTGAGGGTGCTCACCGTCGGCGGTCAGGCCCTCGCTCCGGAGAGGACCACGGCGCTGCTCCGCCGGAATCCCTTATTGGAGCTCTACCTGACCTACGGGCTCACCGAAGCGGGTCCGAGGGTGACGACGCTGGCCGCCCACCGCGAGCCTCCCCACCGGCTGACCTCGGCAGGACGGCCCTTGAACGGCGTCCAACTGATGGTGCGCGATGTCGGCAGAGGAGAACGGGAGCAAGAACTCCTGGTGAGGTCGGACACGGTCTATCGCGAGCGCCTCGGAGCGGCCTCGGCGCCCGGACGGGGTGGGCTTGTCGCGCCCGGCACGGTCGCCACCGGAGACCTGGGACATCTCGACGACGGCTATCTGTTCCTCCGCGGCCGCCTTTCCGACTTCGCCATCATCCGCGACGAGAAGGTGTCCCTGGCGTCGGTCCGGCAGATCACCGAGTCGCTCGCGGGCGTGATCCGGGCCGTCCCGTCGGTTCAGGACGGCCGTTCGCTCGACCTCGATATTTACGTGCACCACGAGTTTCCGCAGTCGGAGCGCGCGATCCGCCGCCGCCTGGCGCCGCTCCTCACCCCGAGCGAGCGCCCCGACCGCATCCGAATCCATCCCGTTCACTCCGGAGCGATCCACAAATGACGGCACGCGTTTCCACGTTATGAGCGACAAGGAGCGGCTCCCATGGACATTGAAGGCACCATCAAGAACGTACTCATCGACGAGCTCTTCGTTGACGTGAGGCCGGAGGAGATCGGGCTGGACGACGGGCTCCGGGCGACCGTCGGCCTGGACTCGCTCGGCTTCACCGAACTTCGCGTCGAATGCGAGAACCGTTTCGGTGTGACGATCTCGGACGAGGATTTCGTTCCGGAGAACTTCACGAGCATCCGCAGCCTGAGCGAGCTGATCCGCCGGCTGCGCAAGGAATCCGCGACATCGGATGCGTGATGCCGTGACCGCCCAGGGTGGAAATGAGGGTCGCGATGCCCGGTTGGAACTGCTCGCCGACGGCGCGCGTCTCCACATGGACCACTACGCGGGGGCCAAGATGCCCTTCGCGTGCCTCGGAGCCGCCGGCCTCCACCAGGAGTTCATGGAGCTAGATGGCGAGAACGCGGGACGGGTGTTCTCCGTCCTGGACGCCAGCGGCGGATACGGAAGCGCCTGCCTCGGCGCCGGGAGCAGGACGGCCTTCGACGCGCTGGCGAGCGCGAGCCGCCTCGGGCACGTGACGGACGAGGTCGTCTCGGAGGAACGCTCGCGTCTGCTGGTCGACGTGCTCGGTGAGGGAGGGCTCTGGTCGAATGCCTTTCCGCCCGGCGAATACCACGTCAGCGGCCGCAATTCCGGCTCCGAGGGCATGGAGTTGGCGCTGCGGTTGGTCCTGGAGTCGCGGTTCGACCGGCGGCGGCTCAGACACCGTCCCGGCGGCGAGTCCCGGGACACGATCCTCGCCTTCGAGGGCGCGTGGCACGGCTGGACCAGTGGGCTGGTCCCGGCGCTGAACCGCCGCCACTACCGGGTGGGCCTCCCCTCCCCCGCGCCCGACGGCCCTTTCGGCATCCGATTCGAGCACATCCCCTTCGGGGAGCCGGAAATCCTCCGCGACTACATGGAAGGCATCGGCGACCGCCTGCTGGCGGTGTTCGTCGAACCGATCCAGGGCGACGCGGGCATCCTCGAACCACCGGAGGGATACCTGCGGGAACTCGCCGCGCTGGCCGCGTCCCGCGGTGCGCTGCTCGTGGCCGACGAGGTCCTCACCTTCGCCAGAACGGGCTCCTTCTTCGCCATGCGCGACGGAGCGGGACCGGTCCCGACCGACATCACGGTCATCGGCAAGAGCCTGGGCATGGGCCTGCTCTCGACCTCGCTGGTCATCGCGCGCCGCTCGCTCGGCGTGCGGGCCTCGGGCGCGGTGGCGACCTCCGACCTGCGCCCCCTCACCTGCGCGGTGATCCGAAAGGGCCTGCGGCACATCGTGGAGGAGAACCTCCTGGAAAGGTCGGTGACCACCGGAGAACGTCTTCGAGTGCTGTTGGAGAAGGAGGTCGTCGAACCCTTCCCCGACATCTATTCGGAGGTCCGCGGCAGCGGGTTGATGCAGGGCGTCGAACTGACGGAACCGGCGGCCGCCAGGCTGCCCGCGCTTCGGGAGAGCCTGGTCCGGAGCGGCGTCTATGTCGAGTTCATGGCAGGGGCGGGCCGCCGCTCTCACCGGCTCCCCTACATATATCCCACCATGCGCGTCGCCCCGCCGCTCATCACGGACGAAGACCACGTCGAGCGCATCGCCAGATGTATCCGCGAGGGGACATGGGCATTCCAGAAACTGATCCAGGCCGGCTGACCCGACAGCCTTCCGAACTGTTCCGCTTCCAGCACGTGATCGAGCACTGCGACACCGACGACTCCGGGGTGGTGCATTTCGCCCGCTACCCGTCCCTGATCGAGACCGCCACCCTGCGCGGGCTCGACCGGCTCGATATCGGCCTGTCGGCATTCCGCGAGCACGACCTGGACCTGGTCGTGGCGGAACTGCGGGTCAAATACACCGCGCCCGCGCGCTTCCTCGACACCGTCGAGGTGACCGCCCGCCTCTCGCGCATCGGCTCCGCCTTCTGCCTGGTCGAGGGAACGGTCGAAGGACCAGGGGGCCCGAAAGGCGATCCGCCGCTGCTCGCCCGTGCCGAACTCGTCCTCGCCGTCGTGGACACCGAAACAGGGAAACCCGCCGTGATGCCGCCCAGCATGAGGTTGGTCCTTTCCTCCGTCGCGGACAGTAGAGGCGATCACCATGACTGAGACGAGCGAGATATCGCCGGACCAGCCCGACCGCGAGCCGAAGACCATAGGTTTCACCGAGCTCAAGACCTGGCTGCGGCACCGCCATCCGATGATCTACCTGGACCGGGTGCTCGACCACGAGCCGGGACGGTTCCTGCACAGCCTGTTGTCGGTCTCCGGGCAGTTGGACGCGATCGCCGGGCATTTCCCGGAGCGGGCCATCTACCCCGCCAGCCACATGTCGCAGGCGTTCGCCCAGTCCGGCATCGTCCTCTACCAGCTGAGCACGTCCCCGCTCGACGAGGACGAGCTGACGCTCATCGGGGCGATGAAGTCGCGGTTCACCCGCATCGTCGTCCCCGGCGACCAGATCGTGTTCCGGGTGACCAGCGATCGCATCGGGAACACCACCTTCCATTTCTCCGGCCGCGCCTATGTGAGCGATGAGCCGGTCGCGATGTTCAAGGCGACGCTGGTGCGGGTGAAGGTCGGCGACCTGGGCGATCCGCTGTGGTGAGAGACCGCCCCGGTGCCGCCAGAGCCTGCGTCACCGGCATGGCCTGGACCACCGCACTGGGGCACGACCTGGACGAGGTCTGGGCCAGGCTGCTCGACGGCGCGTCGGGCCTGGCCGAGACCCCGTCCCCGTACGCGCTGCGCAACACCGGTGCCGCCGCCGTCACCACCGTGCCGTTCTCCGCACCGCCCGCCGTCCGCCAGCGGACGATGGCCGAGGAGGCGCTGCGCCGCGCGCTGCTGGACGCCGGGCTGGCGGCGGACGCGTCCGCGATCCAGCCGATCCTCGGGACCAGCTACGGGGC
Organism: Actinomadura terrae; assembly: GCF_022751215.1. Taxonomy (GTDB): domain Bacteria; phylum Actinomycetota; class Actinomycetes; order Streptosporangiales; family Streptosporangiaceae; genus Spirillospora; species Spirillospora terrae. The sequence continues at coordinate 350,805 of NZ_JAICDG010000007.1, forward strand.
GCATCTCGACGACCCCGCCACCTCGTCCCTCAGCGCCTGGGCCCTGGAGATCGCCGACCGCGCCGGGTTCGCCCGCCACCCGCTCGTGGTGACGACGGCCTGTTCAGCGGGGGCCGACACCCTTCTCATGGGCCTGGAGCTGATTCGCGGCGGCGCCGCGGAGATCTGCGTCTGCGGCGGTGCCGACGTGCTGACCGATGCCAAGCGCCTCGGGCACTCCCTGCTCGGCACCATGTCCCCGACCGGCCTGCGCGCCTTCGACGCCTCGCATGACGGAACCCTCCTCGGGGAGGGTTCCGGCTTCATGGTGGTGGAGTCCGTCCGGTCGGCGACGGCTCGCGGGGCGCGCGTACACGGTCTCCTGGCGGGCGCCGGGTCCTCCAACGACGGCACGGGGTCGGTGGCCCCGGACGCCTCGGGGCGGTCGCTGGAGCTGGCCGTCGGGCGCGCTCTGCGCAGCGGCGGGGTCTCGCACGACGACATCGCAGTGATCAACGCGCACGGCTCGGGTACTCCGACGAACGACGAGCTGGAGGCAAGGGTCTACTCGCGGATCTTCGGCGGCGTGGAGGCCCCGCCCGTGATGTTCGCGACGAAGGGAGCCCTCGGGCACACGCTCGGGGCGACCGGCGCGCTGGAGGCGATCGCCGTGGTGCAAGCCCTTCGGACCGGGCAGGTCCCCCCGGTCCGCGGCCTCACCGACGTCCCGCCGTCGCTCTCGTTGCCCGTGCCCGTTGGCCGACCGGCGCCGGTCGCGGGCGACTACGGGCTGAGCGTCACGCTCGGTTTCGGCGGCTTCAACACCTGCCTTCTCTTTGAGAGAGCCCGCACATGAAGCACCTGTCCGGCCACGATGCGTGGAATCACGCCGAGGTGGCACTCCTCGCCTCCGGCGAGGCCTCAATCGACGACCTGTCCGGTCTCCGCAAAAAGGGGAGGGTCTCGTTCTACGCCGATCCCCTTTCCTGGTTGGTGGAGGAATCCGTCGACCGCGCGATCGCGAACTGCCCCGCGGATCTGGACGCCGATCCCGAGGGCGTGGGCCTCATCACCATGAGCGACGAATGCACCATGAGAACGATGAGGGAGATCGCACGCCGGGTCCCCACGGGGAGGCCGTCGCCGCTTCGCTTCTCCGGGGCGAATCCCGGCTCGGCGGGAGTCCTGGCCGCGATCACGCACGGTTTCAAAGGACCCAGCCTGACCCTGTCCATGCGGCCCGAGCTGGGGCTCACGGCCGCGATCGCGCTCGCCGGAGCCTGGCTGGCCCAGGGCCATGCCTCCTCTGTGGTGGTCAGCGGCCACTTCCCCGGACCACCGCGACACACCGTCCAGAGCGTCGTCGTCACCGGGAGGCCGCGCACCGGCGCACAAAGGCCGTGACCATGTCGGGATTGCCCGCCGGATGCAGATGGAGATAGGAGGCGTGCACCCCGTCCTGGACGAATCCCTCCTTCTCCAGGGAGCCGTCCGGAGCTCGCCATGACCAGGCGGGGACGGCCCCGTGCGGCGGGGATATCACGGTGTGGTGGAATTCGTGGCCGACCCGGGCGCCCTTGCCACCGGCGAACACCGACTCCTCCGTCGCGACCGCCTCCCGATAGCCGAGCCTTAGCCTTCCGGACATCGACGCCTCCGCGTCCAGAACGCCGCACATCCGGTGGCCGTCCAGGCTTCGCACCAGATAGAGGAGCCCTCCGCATTCCGCATGGACGGCACCACCGCCCTTCGCGAACTCAAGGACGTCCCGGCGCAGCGAAGCGTTCGCCGACAGCTCCTCCGCGTGCTGCTCGGGGAATCCTCCCGGCAGCACCACACCCGATGTTCCAGTGGGCAGCCGCTCGTCGTACAGCGGATCGAAGACCCGCACCCGCGCCCCGGCCGCGGTGAGCAGTTCGAGATGCTCGGCATAGCCGAACGTGAACGCCTTCCCACCGGCGACGGCGATGACGGGCTCGCCGGGCACCGGCACGACCTCGGCGGCGGGGCTCCACGGTTCCACGCCGAGGGGCGGGGCGGTGGCGGCCAGCCCGGCCACGGCCGCCAGGTCGACGTGCTCCGCCACCAGCGCCGCCATCAGGCCGATCGCGTCGGTGGCCGCCGCGCCGTGTTCGGCCGCCGTGACCAGGCCGAGGTGCCGGGAGGGCAGGACGATCTCCGAGGTGCGCGGAAGTGCGCCGAGGAACGGCACCCCCACCTCCGCGGAGGTGTCGGCCAGGATGCGCGCATGGACGGCGGATCCGATCCGGTTGGCGACGACGCCGGCGACGCGCACCTCGGGGTCGAAGTCGCGGAAACCGGTCAGCACGGCCCCGATGCTGCGGGTCTGCCCCCAGGCGTCCACCACGAGCACGACGGGAGCGTCGAGCAGCCGCGCGACATGCGCGGTCGAGCCGAAGTCGTCATGCGCGTTCCCGCCGTCGAACATGCCCATCACGCCCTCGACGACGGCGATGTCGGCCCCGGCCGCGCCGTGCGCGAACAACGCCGGAATGCGCTGCTCCCCGACCATGACGGGGTCCAGGTTCCGGCCGCGTACGCCCGTGGCGAGAGTGTGGTAGCCGGGGTCGATGTAGTCCGGCCCGACCTTGAAGGGGGCCACCCGCCTTCCTCGCGCCCGCAGCGCGGCCATCAGGCCGGTGGCGACCGTGGTCTTGCCGCTCCCGGAGGCCGGCGCCGCGACGACCAGCCGGTCAGTCATCGGCCTCGGTCGCGGCGAGCTCGGCGGTGCTCCCGGCGCTCGGCAGACCGGCGACCTCCCCGATGACGAAGACCGAGGGGGGCTCCACCTTGTGCTCGGCGCAGTCCGCCGCCAGCCGTCCCAGCGTCGAGCGCACCACCCGCTGGCGGCAGGTCGCCCCTTCCTGGACGAGCAGCGCCGGGGTGCACGGGTCCTTCCCTCCTCGCGTCAGGGCGTTCGCGATCTCTTCGATGTGCGCCACCCCCATCAGCACCACCAGCGTCCCGCGCAGTCTGCTGAGCGCCGCCCAGTCGACCAGCGTCCCGGGGGCGTCGGGGGCAAGGTGGCCGGACACGATCGTCAGTTCATGGGTCATCCCCCGGTGCGTGACGGGAGTCCCCGCCAGCGCGGGGACCGCCAGGGCGCTGCTGATCCCCGGCACCACGGTCACCCGCAGCCCCGCCTCGGCGCAGGCGGCGACCTCCTCGAACCCGCGGCCGAAGACGTAGGGGTCGCCGCCCTTCAGCCGCACCACGAACCTGCCGGCGCGAGCCCGTTCGATCATCACCTCGTTGAGGTTCCGCTGGACGGCGGACCGACCGTAGGGGATCTTCGCCGCGTCCACGACCTCCACGCCGGCCTCCAGGTCGGCGAGCAGTTCTAGCGGTGCGAGCCTGTCGATGACGACCACGTCGGCCGCCTGGAGGAACTCCTTGCCCCGGACAGTGATGAGCCCCGGGTCACCGGGGCCCGCGCCGACCAGCGCGATATCGGGCAGCGGCGGTCCCGCCGCCCGTCGGCGCGGACTCCGTTCCGGCTCGTGCGTGTTCGCCAAGCAGAACAGCCGCCGCTTGGTCGCGGCCTCCGTGATCGCGGTGTTCTCCGCCGGATCGGGTGTGCGAGCGATCGCCAGCCAGGCGTCCTCCAGGTCCGCGGCCTGCCATTCCCGGGCCTCCCAGCTGATCCGTCCGGATGTGGCCAGCGCCTCGATCGCCGGGCAGACGTCCGGCGCCACGAGCCGGACGCTCGCGCCGGCGATCAGCAGCCGCGACAGGTCCGGCAAAACCTCGGCTCCACCTCCGAAAACGACCACCGGTCGACCTGAGAGAAGCGCCTGCAAGCCATCAATCCAAGCCACGGACCGCATACTCACCACCCGATTCACCGGCCAGATCCGCATTGGGCAGGTAACGTAGATCGGCCGTCACGGCAAGGTCAACAGTCAAGATCCCGCAGGGAACCTCACCCTGTTCAACCATGGGCAATGATAAATCGGCCATGTAGGGTGAATCTCGTGTCGATCTTTCCCCCGACAGACGGCATGCGCGCGGACTCCTGCCCTGGCGCCCTCCGGCCGCACCGGGCCGAGGACGGGCTCCTGGTCCGGATACGGCTCCCCGGCGGCGTCCTCCCCGAGGGTGGACTCCGGGCGCTCGCCGCCATCTCGGCCGTGCACGGAAACGGTCGCCTCGAACTGACGTCACGTGCGAACGTCCAGCTGAGGGCCCTGCGGGAACGCGAACTCGACGAAGTCGTCCGCAAGCTGTCCACCGCGGGGCTACTGCCGTCCGCCTCCCATGAGCGGGCGCGGAACATCGTGGCGGCACCCTTGCAGGGACGCTGCCCGCCGGGCCGGTGGGAAATCCGGCCGGTGATATCGCAGCTCGACCGGCGACTCGTCGCGGAACCGGGTCTAGCCGAACTATCCGGCCGTTTCCTTTTCGCGTTGGACGACGGCAGCGGCAGCGTATTGTCGATCAACGCGGACCTTTGCCTTTTCCCGGTTTCGGACACCGTGGCGGGCCTGGTCATTACCGGTCGGGACACCGGTCTGCGTTTCCCCGTCGAGCAGGCCGTGCCCGTTCTGATCGCGGCGGCGAGAACGTTTCTCCGAGAGCGGCACGCGCGGTCTTCCGACGCCTGGCGGTTGAGCGGGCTGCCGGGCGGCGCGGCCGCGATCGTCCGCCGCCTGGGTGAGGAGTTCGGCTTGACGGCCCCGGCCTCCCCCGCTCCGCTCGCCCCCCCGTCCCGGCCGGCGGCGTTGATCGGTCCCCTCCGGGAGCACACCGGCGGGTACTCGCTCGGCGTCGTGGTCCCGCTGGGAACCCTGGCACCGGCGCAGGCCGAACTCCTGGACGATCTCGGTGGGGGCACGGCCACCATCACGCCCTGGCGCACCGTCGTCCTGGAGAACCTGGACGACGCCGCGGTGGCGCGCGCACGGCGACTGCTCGGCCAGGCGGGGCTCCCGACCGACCCGGCCTCCGAATGGCTGCACGTGACCGCGTGCGCCGGCCGTCCGGGATGCGGCAAGGCCTTGAGCGATGTCCGTGCCGACGCCGCCCGGCTCACCCAGGCCTCCGAGGGGGCCAAATCCGGCGTCCTGCCCGTGCACTGGGCGGCTTGCGAACGTCGCTGCGGCAGGCCCGCGGGGAGCACCGTCGAAGTGCTCGCGACCGGCGACGGCCGCTACGAACTGAGCGGCGGGAACCTGACCTCGCCGCGCGCCCATGACCTGACCGAGCTCCCGGCCGCCATCGCCCAGGCCAGAAGGATCACAGATTGATCGACTATCTCAAGGACGGCCAGGAGATCTACCGGCGGTCCTTCGCGACCATCCGCGCCGAGGCCGACCTCTCCCGCTTCCCGCCCGACGTCGGCCGGGTGGTGGTGCGCATGGTCCACGCCTGCGGCATGGTGGACCTCGCCGAGAGCGTGAGCCACTCCCCAGGCGTGGTCGCCTCGGCGCGCGCCGCGCTCAGGGCCGGGGCACCGGTGCTCTGCGACACCCACATGGTCGCCAGCGGGATCACCCGGAAGCGGCTGCCCGCCGGAAACGAGATCGTCTGCACGCTGGGCGACCCGCGCGTCCCGGGCCTGGCCGCCGAGCTCGGCACCACCCGCACCGCGGCCGCCCTCGAACTCTGGCGGGACCGGCTCGGCGGTGCCGTCGTCGCGGTGGGCAACGCTCCGACCGCGCTCTTCCGCCTGCTCGAACTGATCGACGAGGGCGCCGACCGGCCCGCCGCCGTCCTCGGGCTTCCGGTCGGCTTCATCGGTGCCGCCGAGTCCAAACAGGCGCTCGCCGAACACCCGAGCGGCCTCGACCACCTCACCGTCCGAGGACGGCGGGGCGGCAGTGCGATGACCGTGGCCGCGGTGAACGCGATCGCGAGTGAGGACGAGTGACCGCGCCGGCGACCGGCAGGCTGAGCGGGGTGGGCCTCGGCCCCGGCGATCCCGAGTTGGTGACGCTGAAGGCCGCGCGGCTGATCGGCGAGGCCGACGTCGTCGCCTACCACAGTGCCAGACACGGCAGGAGCATCGCCCGGAAGATCGCGGTGCCCTACCTGCGGGAGGGGCAGATCGAGGAGGCCCTGGTCTACCCCGTCACGGTGGAGTCGACCGATCATCCCGGGGGCTACCGCGGTGCCCTCGAAGAGTTCTACGAGGAGGCCGCCGAGCGCCTGGCGGCGCACCTGGACGCGGGCCGGGACGTGGTGGTGCTCGCCGAGGGCGACCCGTTCTTCTACGGCTCCTACATGCATCTGCACAAGCGCCTCGCGCACCGGTACCCGACCGACGTGGTCCCGGGCGTGACGTCCATGAACGCGGCGGCCGCCGAGCTCGGGCGGCCGCTCGTCGAGGCGAACGAGGTGCTCACGGTGCTTCCCGGCACCCTGCCGCCCGACGTCCTCGGACAGTGGCTGACGCGGACCGACTCAGCCGCCGTGCTGAAGCTCGGGCGGACCTTCCCCGGCGTGCGCGAGGCGCTCGCGGCGGCCGGACGGCTGGACGAGAGCTGGTACGTCGAGCGGGCCACCCACACCGAACAGCGCGTCGAACCGCTCGCGGACGTCGAACCCGACTCGGTGCCCTATTTCTCCCTGGCCCTGCTGCCGAGTCCGCTCAACGCGGCGAATCCGAAGCGAAAGGCCGCCGCTCCGGCCGGGACGGCGGAACGGGTGACCGGCGACGTGGTGGTGGTCGGCCTCGGGCCCGCGGGACGCGAATGGCTCACGCCCGAGGCCCAGGCGGCCCTCGCGCGGGCCGACGAGCTCGTCGGATACACGACCTACCTCGACAGGGTGCCGCCGAATCCCCGCCAGCGCAGGCACGCCTCGGACAATCGGGTGGAGGCCCAGCGTGCGGCCTTCGCGCTGGACCTGGCCAAACGCGGGGCGAGGGTCGCCGTGGTCTCGTCCGGGGACCCCGGCGTGTTCGCCATGGCCTCGGCGGTGCTCGAAGTGGCCTCCGAGCCGGACTACGCCGAGGTCCCCGTGCGGGTGCTCCCCGGCCTCACCGCCGCCAACGCGGTCGCCAGCCGGGCGGGCGCCCCGCTGGGGCACGACTACTGCGTGATCTCGCTGTCGGACCGGCTCAAACCCTGGAAGATCATCGAGGAGCGGCTGGCGGCGGCGGCCCGGGCGGACTTCGCGATAGCGATCTACAACCCCGGGTCGAAGTCGCGGACGTGGCAGGTCGAGGCCGCCCGCGACCTGCTGCTGAAGCATCGGGCGCCGTCCACCCCGGTCGTCCTCGGACGCGACGTCGGAGGCCCGGGGGAACGCGTGCGCACGGTCCCGTTGGCGGAGCTGGTGCCGTCCGAGGTGGACATGCGCACGCTGCTGCTCATCGGCTCGTCCATGACCCGCGTCCAGACCCGCGGCGGCGCCGAGGTGGTGTTCACCCCGCGGCACTATCCGGAACGCCAGGAACCATGACCGCGCGGCTCGCCTGACCGGGGTGGAAATCCGTGATCCTCAGAACTCCTCGACTCGCGATCACCGGAGCCGATGCGCAGATCATCGAGACCGTCGCCGCCCACCTCGTGGCCTATCTGGCGGATTGGGACATCCAGTCGCACGTGCACGCCGAGGACCGAACGTACGCGCGGTTCGGCGAGCAGGACTGGAGCAGCCGAAAGGGCACCCTCGGCACGCTCTCCGACCTCGGCGGTCGGCGATGGCGGAAGGTGCCGGACCGGGCGGTCGCCAATGGCGGCGACCTGACCCTTCTGCTGCTGCCGCCGGTACCGGACCTGGCGAAGCGCGCGGACGAGTTGCTCGGCCTCGTGCGAGCGGTGGAGACACCTCTCGTGCTCGCGATACGCGACATGGCGGACGTGGAAACGGAAGCCGGAGCCCTGAGGGCCGAGGCGGACGGCTTTCTGGCGATGGACCGGGACGGGTTGAGCTACCTGCCCGCGGACGACTCGGAACCGGCCGTTCTCACCGACACCATGACCGGGGAACTGCTCGGCGAACGGCATCCGGGAGACATAGGCAACGGCGGAGCCCTGCTGGTTCTGGGCAATCGGTCTCCCAACCTCGAAACCGAGGAGGAGGGCCGCGATACGTCCCGGGGTTCCCCTTTACATCGCCGTTCCCCACGGCACGGAACGACCGAGCCCCGGTGCCGCGCCCTGGTGATCACCGGGACGCACAGCGCGGCGGGCAAGACCTATCTGGTGACGGCGTTCGCGAGATACTTCGCCGACCTCGGGCTCAGGGTGGCGCCGTTCAAGGGCCAGAACATCTCCAACAACGCCCGCGTGGTCGACGGCGGCGAGATCGGCGTCGCGCAGTACATCCAGGCGCTGGCGGCCCGGCGACGCCCCGATGTCCGCATGAATCCGGTGCTCATCAAACCCCAGAGCGGCGGCAGCCACGTCCTGATGCTCGGCCATTACGACGACCGGCTCTCCGCGCTTCCCTGGAGGCTGCGGAAACCACCCGCCTGGCGCCTCGTCAGCGACGCCCTGCACGGCCTGATGGACGAGCACGATCTCGTCATCATCGAGGGGGCGGGCAGCCCCGCCGAACCCGGCCAGTACCGCAACGACCTCGTCAACATGCGGATCGCCCGCGAGGCCGAGGCCCCGGTCCTGCTCGTGAGCGACGCGGGCCGGGGCGGCGGAGTCGCGCACTGCTACGGCACCTGGCACCTGCTGCCCGAGGACGACCGGGCGCTGGTCAAGGGCTTCATCCTCAACCGCTTCTGGGCCAACGGAAATCCCAGAATGCTCGACGCGAGCCGGCGATACCTCGAGCGGGTCACGTCGTTGCCCACCCTGGGCGTCGTCCCCGAGCTTCCGTACACCCTTCCCGAAGAGGACTCCTACAGTCTGAGCCGCACTTCTGCGAAGCGTCAGAAACGTATGGCCGTCGTCGCCTATCCGCACATGTCGAACTTCGACGAGTTCACCCCGGTCTCCACGTCGGGCACCACCGACATCGTCTGGGCCCGCGATCCCGGCGACCTCGCCGGTGCCGAACTCGTCGTGCTTCCGGGAAGCAAGGATGTTCCCGCCTCCGCTCGCTGGCTGAGGGACACCGGACTCGCGGACGTGATTCGCGGATACGCCGCGTCGGGCGGGCGGATACTCGCCATATGCGGCGGCCTCCAGTTGGCCGGCATGTCGTTCAAGGACGACGCCGATGTCGAAGGCACGGGGCAGGGGCTCGGCCTGCTCACCCTGGACACGGTCTATGAGGAGGAGAAGATCCAGCGCACCGGGAGCTTCACCTTCGGTCGCCTTACCGGCCCCTGGCAGCGGCTCTCCGGAATCACGGTCGACGGTTACGAGATCAGGCACGGACGCACCCGTACCACCTCCGATCGGGAGATCATCCCCGGCGGGCTCGCCTTTGTGCGCGAGAACGTCCTGGCCGTGTACTTTCACGGCGTCTTCGAGAACGCCAAGGCACTCGAAGCGGTCCTCGGCATCCGCAGTGAACCGCATGCGGATCTGGAACGGACCTTCGACGGGCTGGCCGAGAGCCTGTCCGCGCACCTCGACATGCGGCAGGTCGAAAGGATCGCACTCGGATGACATGGCAGCGAGCCGCCGGCATCGGCCTCGGCATCCTCGCCGACAAGATCTTCGCCGACCCGCGACGCTTCCATCCGGTGGCCGGCTTCGGGGAGGTCTCACGCGTCGTCGAGTCGAGGCTCTACCGCGACGACCGCGGGGCCGGGGCGGGATACCTGCTGGCGATGACGGTACCGCTCGGCGCGGGGGCCTACCTGATCCAGCGGCTGGTGCGCAGGCACCCGCTCCTGGAGGTGCTGGCGACCGGGGCCGCGACCTGGACGGTCCTGTGCGGCGAGGGCGCGCGACGGGCCGCGGCCGGCATCGCCGAACCTTTGGCGGCCGGTGACACGGCCGCCGCGCGCAAGGCCTTTCCGCAGATGTTCTTTGTCAGCGCCGACCCCCTCACGGACGCCGAACTGCCCCGCGTGGTCATCTTCGCCGTCTCCGAGTGCCTGTGCGACGCCGAGGTCGCCCCCCTGTTCTGGGGCGTCACCGCGGGCATTCCCGGCCTGCTCCTCTACCGGGCGATCAATGTCCTGGACAACCGGATCGGCTTCCGCAGCGAGAAGTATCTGCGGTTCGGATGGGCATCGGCCCGCTTGGACGATCTGGTCAACTACGTCCCGGCGCGGTTGGGGGCCGCGATGGCCGTCGCCTGCTCACCGCTGACGGGCGGCTCGGCGGGTGCGGCGCTGCGGATATGGCGCCGGGACGCCGGCATCGACTCCAGCCCCAATTCGGGGCAGTTGTTCGCGACGTTCGCCGGAAGCCTCGGTATCCGGCTCGCGAAGCCGGAGCAGGGGAACAAGCCGGGCACCCTCATCGTGGCCTTCGGTGAAGGGGCCGAGCCGGAAGGGCGGGAGGCGCTCACGTCCGTACGGATCAGCAGAGCCGTCTCCGCGCTGGCGACGGCCGCGGCGCTGGGTATCGCGCTGTGCTCCCCGGCTCACGGCCGGACGAAGAAAGGTAGCTCGTGGGCACACTCTTTTTCGAGAACATCGTCAGCGAGGACGTCTTCCCCGACCCGGTGACCCCGGCGGACTGGCAGGCGATCCGCGGCCATCGGGGGCTGCTGCTCTGGCTCGCCCGGCCCCGGGGCGTCTTCGTGCTGAGCAGCCGTCCCGACGACCTGTTCGTGCGGTATGTGACCGCGCTGCTCGGTTTCAGCCCCGACGACATCACGATCCTCGTCCCTCCGCCGGGGCGCCTCGGTTTCGACATGCTGACCTTCGACCGCCTCCGCGACGAAGATTTCATGGCGCGCCTCTCCAAGGCCGCTGATAAGTGCACGAGTTTCACGGCCTACCATCAGGACCGCCGTACCTGTGCTCTCGCCGAACGCCTCGGACTGGGCGCCTCCGTTCCCGGTCGGGCGTTCATCGAGCAGGGCGGCGCGGATTACCTGAACAGCAAGAGCTTCTTTCGCGTGTTCGCCACCGGACATGGCCTGCCCATCCCCGCCGGCGATGTCGTCCGGGCATTCTCCGACGCCGAGGAGGCCGTCTCGCGCCGCATCTCGCGGGGCTCGTCGGTCATCGTCAAGCGAGACTTCCATACGGGCGGCTACGGCAATTTCGTGATCTCCGCGGAGCCCGGTCTCAGGGCCATCGGCGCGCAGGAACTGCTCACCGTCGCCTCGCCTCACGAGGTGGCCGATGTCCTCGCCTCCAAGTGGTCCTTCCTCACCTCCGACGGCGGGCATCCGGTCGTGATCGAGGAGTACCACCGGAACTCCACCACCTACGCCGCCGAAATCGGGATCACCGACGACGGGGTGCGCATGGACGCGCTCGTGGAGATGAGAATGGAACCCCGAGTGAGCGGCTTCGAGTGGTTCCGAACAGACGACCACGGGGCCCCGGTCGCCGTTTTCCATCGAAAGACGCTGCGGCTGGCCGACCTCGTCAGGTCGCTCGGCTACCGGGGCATGATGAGCATCGACGGGATCCGCACCCCGGACGGACGGACCCTCTTCACCGAGTTCAACGGCCGGCTCAGCGGCCTCACCCATTTGCAGGGCATGCTGACCACGCTGGTGGCGCCCGACTATCTCCGGGAACGCGCCATCGCGGCGGGATATTTTCAAGCCCGCTCCTTCAAGGACGCGCATGACCGCCTCGCGACCGCAGGGGTCTCCTTTGACCCGGAGGCCCGGAAAGGCGTCGTCCTGACCGGCCAGGGCCCGGGCGGCGCCGGCGCCTTTCCGTATTGTGCGATCGGCACGTCGCGAACCGCCCTGGCCGATCTGGAGTCCGCGATCACCGACGCTTCGTTGTGAGGCCCCTTCGAACCTCGACGAAAGGAGGCGACCAGTGGATGTGACCTTCGTCGGATACATCGGGACATCGAGGTCGTTCGGCGTGAGCGACAACACCTTCGACCTGGACCATGTACGCGAGGCGACCCTGGTCCACGAGAAAGCCGACTACGATTCGGTTCTCATCGGCTATGGCGCCGGGAGCCCCGATCCGACCCAGGTGGCCGCCTACGCCGCCCACCACAGTGAGCGCATCAGATTCCTCATCGCTCATCGCCCGGGTCTCATGTATCCCACCCTCGCCGCGCGGCTGTTCGCGTCGGTGGACCACTTCACCGAAGGCCGGATCGACCTCAACATCGTCGCCGGGCACAGCGACGCCGACCAGCGTCGCGAAGGGGACTTCCTGAGCAAGGACGAGCGGTACGTCCGATCCGACGAGTACGTCGGGATAGTGAAAGCCGCATGGACATCGACCGACCCGATCTCCCACAAAGGGAAGTACTACGAATTCGAGGGCTACGAACCCTACGTCAAGCCCCTCCAGCAGCCGGGCGTGCCGATCTACATCTCCGGCTCCTCCCCCGGCGCGCTGGGCACCGCCGCCAGATACGGCGACTACCACTTCTTCTTCGGCGAGCCGCATTCCGGAACCGTGGAGCTGGTCTCCAAGGTCCGGAAGATCGCCACGGACCTCGGCGGCGACGCACCGCGGTTCGGCGTCCGGTTCACCCTGATCCTCGGGGACACCGACGAGGAGGCCTGGGACCGGGCCCGCCGGCACGTCGAACGCCTGGGCCCCCCGGGCAAACCGGGCGACCTGGTCGCCAACACCGGCGCCGCCAGGTTGCGCCAGGCGGCCGAGGCGGGAGAGCTGCACGACCGCGCCCTCTGGATGGTGGCGGCGGGACCCTGGGGCGGTACGCTGAACGCCCTGGTAGGCAGCCCGGAGACGGTGGCCGAGGCACTCCTCGACTACGTCCGGCTCGGCGTGACCGGCTTTCGTGTCAGCGGCCTCGACCCGTTCGACGACACCCGGTTCATCGGACGTGAGCTCATCCCCCGGGTACGTGAGGGCGCCCGCGGCCTGAACGTCCACGAGGATTGACCGAGACCCCTACCCGACCGCCCGAGAAGCGAGGTTCCTCCGTATGCGCAAGGTACTGGTCATCGGCATCGGCGCCGGCGATCCGAAGCAGATGACCGTTGAGGCGATCGAGCGGCTCAACGAGGCGGAGGTGTTCTTCTTCCTCGACAAGGGCGGGAGCAAACGCGAGCTGGTGGACGCGCGCCAGGCGATCCTGGACCGGTTCATGAGCCGCGACGACTACCGGGTCGTCACCGTGACCGACGTCGATCGCGACCGCACCCCCGCCGACTACGTCGCGACCGTGGCCGACTGGCACCGGCGGCGCGCCGACCTGTACGAGCGGATGTTCCGGGACGAGCTGCCCGAGGACGGCGTCGGCGCGATCCTCGCCTGGGGGGACCCGACCCTCTACGACAACACGATCGCCGTGATCGAGGAGGTGCGGCGGCGTGGGCGGGTGGCGTTCGAGTACGACGTCGTCCCCGGGATCAGCAGCGTCTCCACGCTGGTCGCGCGGCACCGCACGAGCATCAACCAGATCGGCAGGTCCGTGCTGATCACCACGGGACGCCGGCTTGAGGCCGAGGGATTCCCCGACGGCGTCGACGACGTGGTGGTCATGCTGGACGCGCGCTGCGCGTTCACCACACTGGAGGACAAGGACCTCGACATCTACTGGGGTGCCTATCTCGGCACCCCGGACGAGATCCTCATCGCGGGCCCGCTGCACGAGGCCCGGATGGAGATCCCCGCCGTCCGCGCCGAGGCGCGCGAGCGCAAGGGCTGGATCATGGACACCTACCTGCTGCGGCGCAGGGCCGGTTCCTGACGGCGAGCGGCCTCAGGTCGGGTTCTGACGGCGAGCCGCCTCAGGCAGGGTTCTGGCGGCACCTGGCGGCCGAGTACAGGTGCGTGTCGGGAAAGCCGGAGGCGGTCAGCACGTCGCCGACCACGATCACGGCGGTGCGCCGGATGCCCGCCGCGCGCACCTGGGCCGCGATGTCGCCGAGCGAGCCCCGCAGGATGACCTCGTTCTCCCGGCTGGCGTAGGCGACGACTGCGACCGGGCAGTCGACGCCGTAGTTGGGGATCAGCTCGTCCACGACCACTTCGATGCGCTGCACCGCGAGATGCAGCACCATCGTGGCTCTGCTCGCACCGAGGACGGAGAGCCGCTCCTTCTCCGGCACGGGCGTGGCGCGCGCCGACGTACGGGTGAGGATCACCGTTTGACCGACGCCCGGCACGGTGAGCTCGCGGCGCAGCGACGCGGCCGCCGCCGCGAACGCCGGGACCCCCGGTACCACCTCGTACGGGATGCCGGCGGCGTCGAGGCGCCGCATCTGCTCGGCCATGGCGCTGAAGACCGAGGGGTCGCCGGAGTGCAGCCGGGCCACGTCGAGGTCCGCGGCGTGCGCCGCCTCCAGCTCCGCGAGGATCTGGTCCAGCGTCAGCTCCGCCGTGTTCACCAGGTGGGCGCCGGGCGGGCAGAGCTCAAGCAGCTCGTCCGGAACCAGCGCGCCCGCGTAGAGGCAGACCGGGGAGTTCGCGATCGTGCGCTGCCCGCGTAGGGTGATGAGATCGGCCGCCCCGGGGCCCGCGCCGATGAACCACACCGTCATGATCGCCTCCAGCCGTCCGGTGTCGCCGCCTTGTCCGCCCGATCGTACGGCCAGGTCGGCACCGCGACGCCGACCAGGGCGGCCACGGAAATCCGGGGCCGCCCTGGTCCAGGAGCCTCAAGGCTGGTTGGCGGGAATGGTCTTTCCGGTACCGGTCAGTGCGTGCTCTCCGGCACGAGCTTCCAGGTGATCTGGTCGCCCGTCTCGACCTGCTGCTGGCAGCCGCCGATCAGGATGTGCTGCCCGTTGAGCCAGTACTGCCAGTAGACCTGGTTGGTGTTGGATTCCGTGGCGATACGTTTCACCTGGTAGTCGTCGAAAAAGCTGTACCAGGGGCCGTCCCACGTAAAGCCGTTGCCTGTGGCCGCGTCATCGAGTGCGCCGGTCACGGTCGGGCCGGGCTGGGGGTTCTGGCCGTTGTTGGTGCCGTCGCACTTGTGCGTTCCGCCGGCGGCCGTTGTGAGGTCGTGCGCCTCCGTGGTGACCGAGCCGGAGAAGATGGTGCCGGATGTTCCGATGACGGTGACTTGGACGGTGGCCGTTTCGCCGGTCTTCTCGGCGGCGTTCGCCGATGTGGTTCCCGCGACCCCGGCGGTGAGCAGGGCCGCGGCGAGCCCGGAGGCCAGGAATAGCGCCGGCCGTTGGCGGACTTTCGTCGGTCTTGTTTTCACCATGGACAAAGAATGCGTCATCGATGCGACGTATTGCTCGCCGGTGACCAATTGTGGCCGCCTTGCCCTTGCCCTCTCGAAAGGGCAGGTAAAACTTCAGTAAAACCTTGATCGCCGTGTGTGGGAAATCGCCCCGACGATTCAGCGGGCGATGCGTTACGATGGCGGCGTGGCGACCGGAATGATCATGGACGACATGGGCGCCCCGGTTCCCCTCCGCCGACCGCCCCGCCGGGTGGTCTCGCTGGTCCCGTCGTTGACCGAGGCCATCGCAGTGAGCGCTCCCGGTCTGCTCGCGGGTGCGACGGAATGGTGCACCCATCCGCCCGACCTGGACGTCGAGCGGGTGCGCGGGACCAAGAACCCGAACGTCGCGCGCATCAAAGAACTGGCTCCGGACCTGGTCGTCGCCAACAAGGAGGAGAACCGGGAACTGGACGTGCGGCGCCTGCGCGAGGCCGGTATTCCGGTCTGGGTCACCGTGGTCGAGAGCGTGGAACAAGCCCTGTCGTCGCTGCGGCGGTTGTTCGCCGTGGCGTTGGACCGCCCGATCCCGCAATGGCTCGAATCGGCATCGGACACGCTCTCCCGCCCGGTGCCGAATCCGCATGCGCGTGCGGTGATCTGCGTTTGGCGGGACCCGTGGATGGTGGCCGGAAGCCGGAACTTCGGTACCGACCTGCTGCGCCGGCTGGCGATAGCGAACGTCTTCCATGATCTACCGGGCCGCTATCCGGCCCTGCCCCTGGAAGACATCAGGGCGGCGGGCGCCGACCTGATCATTCTGCCCGACGAGCCCTATCCTTTCAATACAAGTGACGGGCCCGAGCAGTTCGGAGAGAAGAGCCGGCTCGTGAGCGGGCGCCTTCTCACCTGGTACGGGCCCTCTTTGGTCGACGCGGTAGCCATGCTGCGCGAACAACTCGAACCCATCCCACACGAAGGGCGCCGATGAAGATATACACCCGGAAAGGCGACTCCGGACGGACCGGAATCTGGGGAGGCAAGCGCCTGGACAAGGACTCGGCCCGCATCGAGGCCATCGGCTCGGTCGACGAGTGCAACGCCGTCATCGGGCTCGCCATCGCCCAGGGCGTACCGGAGCCCGTGAACGAGATCCTCGGCGTCGTCCAGAACCGGCTGTTCGTGGTCGGCAGCGAGCTCATGGCCCCCGATACGGACGGGCCCGGCGCCTCCCTCCCCCGCCTGAGCGGCGAGGACGTGACGGACCTCGAGGCGGCGATCGACAGGCTGGAGCCGGAGCTCCCCGAGTTGCGCAACTTCATCCTCCCCTCCGGCTCGGTGCCCGCGGCCCACCTGCACGTCGCGCGGGCCGTCTGCCGGCGCGCCGAACGCCGGGTCGCCACCCTCCGCCACAAGGGCCCGGTCAACCCGGACGTGGCCGCCTACCTGAACCGGCTGGCCGATCTCCTGTTCGTCGTCGCGCGCTATGTCAACCACCGCGCCGGGGCGCCGGAGGTCCCCTGGGCACCCAGGGGCTAGGGAGTATTCGTTCGGGTTCGACGACAAGGCGCGGCATTCACGGCCGTGGCGGTGGCAATGGAACAATTGGACTAACCCTACTGGTAAAGCCTGGATCTTGACCGAGCGGCATTCCGGGCCGCTTGCGAGTCGCCGCGGGCTGGACGCCGCCGTCCATTTGAACCCAGGATCTGTCAAGTGCCGCGCTACAGCGGACGACCGTCAAGGCGGAGGACACATGACGGATTTCGAGGCACTGGCCAGACAACTGCCCGCGGGACGCGTGGTCGTCGATCCCGAGGTGGCGGCGTCATATGCACGCGACCGGACATTTCTGGAGCCGGGAGTCCCGGGTGCCGTCGTCCGCGCCCGGGAAGTGAAGGACGTGGTCGCCACTCTCCGGTGGGCCGACCAGCATCGCGTCCCGGTCGTGCCGCGCGGTGCGGGCACCGGCCTGGCCGGCGGGGCCCTCGCGGTGGACGGATGCGTGGTGCTCGCGCTCAGCGAGATGAACGCCGTCCGGGAGCTCGATCCGGCGAACGCGCTCGCCGTCGTCGAGCCGGGGGTGATCACGGCCGATCTCGACCGGGCGGCGCGCGCCCATGGCCTGATGTACGCGCCCGACCCGTCCAGCCATGAGATCTCCACGATCGGCGGGAACCTCGCGACCAACGCCGGCGGGCTGCGCTGCGTGAAGTACGGGGTGACCCGCGACTCGGTGCTCGGCCTGGAGGCCGTGCTCGCGGACGGCCGGGTGATCCAGACCGGCGGGCGCACGATGAAGGGCGTCACCGGGTACGACCTGACGGGCCTGTTCGTCGGTTCCGAGGGGACCCTGGGGGTCATCACGGCCGCGACGCTGCGGCTGCGTCCGGTCCCGCCCGAACCGGCGACGGTCCTGGCGCTGTTCGCGTCCGCGCGCCGGGCCGCCGAGGCGGTCGCGGACATCGTCGCGGCCGGGGTGCAGCCCAGTCTGCTGGAGCTGATCGACCGGGCGACCCTGCGCGCGATCGACGAATGGAAGCGCATCGGTCTCGAACCGGACACCGGCGCGGTGCTGATCGCGCAGTCCGATGCCGCCGATCCGCGGGGCCCGGCCGCCGAGATCGCCCGGTGCTGCGAGCGGGCCGGGGCGAGCCATACCGATGTCTCAAGCGATCCGCAGGAGGCCGTGGCGCTGCTGGAGCTGCGCCGTCTCGCCTACCCGGCGGCGGAGCGGCTGGGCGCGTGCCTCGTCGAGGACGTGTGCGTCCCGCGCTCCAGGCTGGCCGAGATGTTCGAGGCGATCGAGGCGGCGGCGGAGCGGCACGGTGTCACGGTCATGACCGTGGCGCACGCCGGTGACGGCAACCTGCACCCGGTCTTCGTGTTCGACCGCGGTGAGGCCGGGCCGCCCGAGGTGCCGGAGGCGGTGTGGGCGGCGGCCGACGAAGTGTTCACCACCGCGCTCGATCTCGGCGGCACTCTGACCGGAGAGCACGGCGTGGGCGCGCTCAAGCGGCGGTGGATCGGACGCGAGCTCGGCCCCGACTCACTCGCGCTGCACCGCGCGGTCAAACACGCCTTCGATCCTGCGGGAATCCTCAACCCGGGTAAAGTTTTCTAAACCTCAGGCGCCATGTCGCGACCGAGCTGAAATCGCCAGATCAGCACACCATCACGTTCCACTCGACGACCGCATATGGCGGCCGTATAAGCGCGTTCCAAGATCACCTTAACCGCTTCACCGTGAGCGGCTTGACCAGCGAGAATGCATATCGGTTCGACCCATATTCAAGCTACGGCCAGGCCGTCACCTAACGCGAAGTATCTTGACACGGGAAACTGCCTGGATAAGACTCTGTCGTGCCTTGCGAAAGGCAACTGGTCACTCGGGGAAGTCTTTTCGTCACGCTACGGAGGCTGAATGACTATCGTTGCCAACCTGCGCGACAGTAATTCGGGGTTAGAAGCATATGTAATCGTCGACACCCTGGTCGAGGGAAAGGCGATGGGCGGGGTGCGCATGACGCCCGATGTCACCCCCACCGAACTGGCGGGGCTCGCCCGCCAGATGACACGGAAGCTGGCGCTGGCGAATCTGCCGATCGGCGGCGCGAAGGGCGGCATCGTGAGCGACCTGCCGCCCGGCGAGGAACGTGACAGGCGGCTGCGCGCCTTCGGCACGCACATGGCCCCGCTGCTCAAGGGCGGCGTCTACGGTGGCACGGACCAGGGCATCGGCTACCGGGACCGGGGGCTCATCTTCGAGGCCGCCGGGTACGAGGTCGCCAAGTCCGGCGACGCCGCGCAACTGCCCTGTTCATGGACGGAGCTGTGGGAACGCTGCTCCCAGATCACCGGATACGGGATCGCCGAGTCCATCACGGCGGCCGGGCCGCTCGACGCTCCGGCCTCGACCGTCGCCGTCCAGGGATTCGGAACGGTCGGACGCGCGGCGGCGGTCCACCTGGACGCCCGGGGCCATCGTGTCGTCGCGGTCTCCGACCAGCTCGGCGTGATCAGCCATCCGGCCGGGCTGCCCCTGGCCGAACTGGTGGCGGCGACCGACCCCACCGGCGTCGTCGACCGGGCCGCACTGCCTCCGGGGCTCACCACCGACGCGGACCCGGACCGGCTGCTCGACGTCCCGGCGGACATCCTCGTGCTCGCCGCCTGCGCCCACGCGGTGCACGAGAGCGACGTGCCGCGGATCTCGGCGCGGTTGATCGCCGAGGGCGCCAACCATCCCAGTACACCCGCGGCGCTCGCCGCCTTCGAGGCGCGAGGGACGACGGTCCTCCCGGGGATCATCGCCAACGCGGGCGGGGCGATCACCACCGGGGTCGTCCTCACCGGTAACGGCCAGGCCGCCAAGGACGCCGACGCCCTGGCCGCCGTCCTCCACCAGGAGGTGCGCGACCGCATCCGGGCGGCCTACGCGGCGGTCAGCGACCGGGCGGCCGCCGACGGGCTGTCCCTTCCGCAGGCGGCCGCGCGGGTGAGCACCGAACGGGTCGCCGCGCGCCAGGAGGCCGTCGCCGTCCCAACGCCCTAGCCGGCCCCGGGTCGGCACTCGGCCGTACCGGCGTCCCACAGGGCCACGAACGACAGAACAAAGGCAGACACCAGACAGGCAAGTGACCGCGCAAGAGCAGGGGGAGTACACCCATGACGCTTGAAGCCCACCAGCAGCGCGAGACCGTCCGCCAGGTTCGCGACCGTCACGAAGGAGAGTTGCAGCACGAGCTCGACCACGCTCCCATCGGCACGCCGTCGACCCGGCTGACCGACCCGGTGCCGGTCGCGCTGCCGCCCGAGCAGTTCGTCAAGGAGCTGACCGACGAGGTGATGAACTCGGCGGCGGCCAACATCGGACCGTTCTACGAACGCCTCATCGCGCAGCAGGTGCCGCTCGAGGGCGTCCGTGAATGGGTCAAGCAGTGGTACATCGACGCCCGGATCTTCCCCTCCGTCATCGCGCAGATCTGCGCGAACGCGACCTATTTCTATGACGCCCGGCAGTTCATGGGCGCCAATCTCGCCGAGGAGCTCGGCGAGTTCAACCCGGCCCGCGAGCACCCCGTGACCGTACGCAAGCTCGGCAACGCGCTGGGCGTCAGCGATGAGGAGATGGAGTTCACCGAGCCCTACCCCGAGACCCTCGTGTACGTCGAGTACCGCCAGCACCTGGTACGCGACTACCACTGGCTCGAAGGGCTGGCGGCCGGCAGCTTCGCCATCGAGCTGACCATTCCCAACCGGTTCCGGCAGATCGCACGTGCGCTCAGTGCCCAGTTCGACCTCGACGACGAGGCGCTGGAGGTATTCCGCATCCACGCCGGCGACGAGCGGCTCGAGAACGACTACGGCGGCGACGACCAGCACGCCGAGGAGGCCACGAACCTGCTGCGCAAGTACGCGGTCACCGGCGATCTCCAGCACCGGATCCGGCTGGCGGTATGGCGTTCCATCCAGGCGCGCCGAATGTATCAGTGGGGCCTTTACCGGGAGATTATCCTGAAGCGCCACCCGGCCTGGGAGACTTTGAATTCGGGGTCCGCCGGCACCTGACCGGCCGCCCCCGCCGGGATCGCAGGTTCCAACCCCATCGCCGAGCCACTCCATCGCCGAGGACGCCGCCGTGAACTGGAAGATGCTCGTTCTGCTCGTCTCGGTGCCGGCCACGGCGGCCGGCAACCTGATCGCCGGGCGGTACGCGCTGGACAGTTTCACTCCGGCGGAGGCCAACGCCATGCGCTATTTGCTGGCGCTGGTCGTCCTCCTCCCGCTCCTGGGGCGCTGGCCGCGCCCCGAGCGGCGGGACGTGCCCTGGCTGATCGGTACGGGGTTAGTCGGGATCTGCATCTACAACATCCTGTTCTTCAGGTCGCTGGAACTGATCCCGGCGTCCGAGGCGGGGCTGATCGAAATGGTCATCCCGGCCGCCTCGCTCGCGCTGGCCTGGCTGGTGCTGCGGGAGCGGATCGCGGTGCGGCAGATCGTCGGGATCGCGGCGGGCTGGGTCGGCATGCTGTGGCTGATGCGGATCCTGCCCACCGACCGCGCGAGCGAGAAGAGCTCCGACGACTGGCGGGGCGAGATCCTCATGATGGTCGCGGTGCTGCTGTTCGCGGTCTACGCGATCATCAGCAAGTTCGCGATGCGGCGGCTGCCGCCGCCGGCCGTCGCGACCTGGAGCTGCATGATCGGGACGGTGCCGCTGGTGCTGCTGGCGGCGCCGGGCCTGATCGGCTCGCCGGAGACCCTCACCGAGGCGTCCGCGGCGAGCTGGCTCGGCGTCGCCTACGGCGGTGTCATCGGGTTCGTCTACAACATCATCGCCTGGTACTACTGCTTCCGCCAGGTCGGGGTGGCCAAGACCAACGTGTTCCTCTACCTGGTCCCGGTCTTCGGGGCCATGCTCGCCGTCCCGGTCTTCGACGAGTCGCTGAGCGGCTGGCAGATCTTCGGCTCGGCGGTGACGCTGGTCGGCGTCGTGCTGGCGACCTGGGAACGCTCGCCGCGCGGCGAGGAGGACGCCGAACCGGCCGGCTCCCCCGAGGCGGTCGCCTCGGGCCCCACGCGGGACGGCCGGTTCGGGGGCGAGGGACGGTTCAGCGGCGAGCGGGAGCCGGACCGGTGACCTCGTTGCGCAGCGGTTCGCCCGCCCGCAGCCGGCGCAGGTTGTCGGCGACCAGGTCGGCGAGGTCGGCGGCCTCGCCGGGATAGCAGAACGCGGCGTGCGGAGTGACCCACAGGCCGTCGGTGCTCCACAGCGGACTGTCGGAAGGGAGGGGCTCGTGGTCGTGCACGTCCAGCAGCGCGCCGCGCAGCCGTCCGCCGCGCAGCGCCGCGACGACCGCGCCGGTGTCCACGACCTCGGGCCGCGCGACGTTGACCAGGCAGGCGGTCGCGGGCAGCGCCGCCACGACACGGGCGCCGACCAGGCCGCGCGTTCCCGCGCCGCCGGGCACCGCCACGACGAGATGGTCGGCGTCCCGGGCCACGTCCGGCAGGGCGGCGGGCGGGACGGTCAGGTCGGCCGCGGCGGACTCCCGTCCCGTACTGTTCACCCCTACCACGCGCATGTCGAAGGCGCGCGCCCGGCGGGCGACCTCGCTGCCCACCCGGCCGAGGCCGACCTGCACCAGCGTGCCTCCGGCCAGCAGCCGCGCGTCGGGCAGCCGCCAATCGCGGGCGTCGTGCCCGCGCACCAGCGCCGGGGCCTCCTTGGCCAGGGCGAGCATGCCCATCAGGGCGAACTCGGCGACCGCCCGCGCCGGGATCCCGCCCGCGGTCGTGACGGTCAGCTCGGGGCGCGGCCGTCCGGCGGCGAGCTGGTCGGTGCCGACGCTGGTGAGCTGGAGCCAGCGCAGCCGGGCGCCGCGGGCCAGCAGCCCCGGCGGGAACGCGTTGGCGACCAGGACGTCGTAGCGGTCGAACTCCGGGGGGTCGCCGCGATCGTCGTGGACGACGTCGACCGTCACCCCGGGCAGCCGGCCGTCGAGGTGGTCGCGGAGCTCGTCACCGAGCCGCGGATGCATGATGCACATCCTCATGGCGGTCAGGCTAGGACAGTTCCGGTCCGGCGGCCACAGCGCTCCGGCCGGGGAGCCGAGAGAAGGTGAGCGAATGGTCATGGCGACCGACGCGGGCCGTGTGCTGGCCCGCCTCGAAGAACGTTCCGCCCGTGAGCGGCCCGAACTGGACACGCTGAACGCGCGCGGCGCCCGGCACACCCGTGCCGCCGCGCCCAGGTTGATGCTCGACGTCGGACCCGACGTCGGCCGGCTGCTCAACGTGCTCGTCCGGCGCGGCCGGGCACAGCGGGTGGTCGAGATCGGCGGGTCGGTCGGGTACTCCACGATCTGGCTGGCCGACGCCGTCGCGGACACCGGCGGCTCGCTCGTCACGATCGAGGCCGACGCCGGCAAGGTCGTCGAGCTGCGGCGCAACATCGCCGACGCCGGGTTCGCGGGGCTGGTGCGGATCGAGCACGGCGACGCCGCCGAGATCGTCCCCGCCCTGCCCGGTCCCTTCGACGTGGTGCTCATCGACCACTGGAAGGACCTCTACATCCGCGAGTTCGACCTCGTCTGGCCCCGGCTCGCACCGGGCGGGGTGGTCGTGGCGGACAACATCCTCCAGCCCGAGGCCACCGCCGAGCAGATGCGCGCCTATGTCGAGCACGTCCGCGACGTGCCGGGCGCCTGCTCCCACACCCTCCCGGTCGGCGCCGGCGTCGAGATCACCGTCCGAGACCACGCCCCCGGGGAGCCCTCGTGATCGAAGCAGCCGAGACCCTCTGGCTGGACGGCGAGCTCGTGCGCTCGGACACCGCACGCGCCGATCTGCTGACCCACACCCTCCACTACGGCTTCGGCGCGTTCGACGGCATCCGCTGCTACCGCCAGGACGACGGCGGTCAGGCCATGTTCCGTGTGGGCGAGCACATGCGGCGGCTGCGCGACTCGGCCGCGGCCCTGTCCATCCCGATCGAGCACACCGAGGAGACGCTCGTCGAGGCGGCCCGCGGCACGATCAAGGCCAACGGCCTCGCCGACGCCTACGTGCGGCCGCTGGTGTACGTCGGCGAACCCAACATCATCTTCGCGCACTGGCTCAACGAGCCCCACACGGCGGTGCTCGCCTTCGCCTGGTCGGGCTACTCCGACCGCAACCGCGAGGAGGGCACCACCGCCACCTTCTCCAGCCACCGCAGGCCCAAGGCGCACGCCGGCCTGTACAAGGCCAAGGCGTGCGGGCACTACCTGCTGAGCGTGGTCGCCTACTCCGAGGCCAAACAGCGCGGCTTCGCACAGGCGATCTTCATCGACGAGGACGGCATGGTGTGCGAGGCGACCGGCGAGAACATCTTCGCCGTCCACGGCTCCGTCGTCTCCACCCCGCCCGCGTCCCGCTCGCTCCTGCCCGGCATCACCCGCGACACCGTCATGCGCCTGGCCGCGGACCTGGGCTACGAGGTGGTCGAGCGCGATCTCGGCACCGACGACCTGCTCGGCGCCACCGAGGTCTTCAGCACGGGAACGGCGTCCGAGCTGCTCCCGATCCCGGAGATCGACGGCCGCAAGATCGGCGGCGGCGCCTTCGGCCCGGTCACCCAGTCGCTCCAGCAGACGATGATGGACATCGTGCGCGGCCGCGCCCCCGACCCCCGAGGCTGGATGACCCCGGTCTGACTAACCCCCACCACCGAACAGGCGTTCGTCCCCCCAGCCTTCCAGCGCCGCCTCGTTTTGTTCGGGTGTTGCGGCTCATGGCGGCGGGTTCGTCATGCCTGCTTCTAACGGGTGATTGCGGCTTCCAGGCCGTCCAGGACCAGGGTCAGGCCGCCCTCGAACGCCTCGCGGGAGGCGAGTTCGAGGTAGGTGGCGCACTCGCCGTCGGGGGTGAACGGGGGGCTCTCGGTTTCGAGGCGCACCAGCGCGGGGTAGCGGTGGGCGAAGTCGGGGGCGACCTCCGTCAGGACGTCGGTGCGCGCGTACCACCAGTCCGCCTCCGAGGTCCCGGTCGAGTCGATGACCTGCCGCGACTCGGTGAGGGTCTGGGCCGAGCCGCGCACCACCTGCGACAGCGCCGCCACCGCGCGCCGGGTGTCGCGGGCGCCGAGGCCCGTGCCGGACAGGACGCCGAGCAGCGTCTCCAGCGCGCGGTACTCGTTCGGGCCGAGCACCGGCCTGGCCTGCGAGACCTGGAGCATCCACGGATGGCGCAGGTAGAAGGCCCAGGAGTCCTCCGCCCAGGCCATGACCGCCGGGCGCCAGCCCGCCGAAGTGTCGTAGGCGTCCGGTAGTTCTGCGAGGGCGCGGTCGTACATCAGGTCGACCAGCTCGCTCTTCCCCGGGACGTAGGTGTACAGGGCCATGGCCGTCCGACCGAGCCGCTCCCCCACCGCGCGCATCGACAACGCCGCCATGCCCTCGGCGTCGGCGACGGCGATCGCCGCCGCCACGATGACCTCCACGCTCAGGCCGGGTCTCGGGCCCGGACGCGGGCCGGGCTCGGCGCCCGGACGCCACAGCAGGTCCATCGTGCGGCGCGCGTCGCCCTGCCCGGCGAAGACGACCAAAGTGGACTCCTTATGCCATAAACTGATGCGGCACTGCCAACTCCTTACAGCCTAAGCTTATCAAGCCGAAGGAAGATGATGACCCAGCCGACGACCCGGACGGCCGCCGACAGCCACGATGTCATCGAGGTCCGCGGCGCCCGGGAGAACAACCTCGCCGACGTCAGCCTGGACATCCCGAAGCGGCGCCTCACCGTGTTCACGGGGGTGTCGGGCTCGGGCAAGTCGTCGCTGGTGTTCGGCACGATCGCGGCCGAGTCGCAGCGGCTGATCAACGAGACCTACACCGCGTTCGTCCAGTCGTTCATGCCCACCCTCGGCCGTCCGGACGTGGACGCGCTGCGCAACCTCAGCGCCGCGATCATCGTCGACCAGGAGCGGATGGGCGCCAACTCGCGCTCCACGGTCGGGACGGCGACCGACGCGCACACGATGCTGCGGATCGTCTTCAGCCGCCTCGGCGACCCCCATATCGGCACGTCCAGCGCGTTCAGCTTCAACAACGCCGAGGGCATGTGCCCCGAGTGCGAGGGCCTCGGCCGCGCCACCCAGATCGACGTGGACGAGCTGGTCGACCGCGACCGCTCGCTCAACGAGGGCGCCGTGACCGTCCCGAACTTCGCGGTCGGCAACTGGTACTGGAAGGTGCTCGCCGAATCCGGGTTCGTCGACCCCGACGCCAAACTGCGCGACTACACCGAGCAGCAGTGGGAGGACTTCCTCTACAAGCCCGCGACGAAGGTCATGAGCAGCGGCCTCAACACCACCTACGAGGGCCTGGTGGTAAAGGTGCAGCGGCTCTACCTGAACAAGGACAAGGAGTCGCTCCAGCCGCACATCCGTGCGTTCGTCGACCGCGCCGTCACCTTCAGCACGTGCCGGGCGTGTGAGGGGACGCGGCTCGCCCCGGCGGCGCTCTCCAGCCGGATCGCCGGGCGCAACATCGCCGAGTGCTCGGCCATGCAGATCAGCGACCTCGCCGCGTTCGTCCGCGAGATCGACGACCCGTCCGT
Organism: Actinomadura terrae; assembly: GCF_022751215.1. Classification (GTDB taxonomy): domain Bacteria; phylum Actinomycetota; class Actinomycetes; order Streptosporangiales; family Streptosporangiaceae; genus Spirillospora; species Spirillospora terrae. The sequence continues at coordinate 377,009 of NZ_JAICDG010000007.1, forward strand.
CGCGCCGGTGCTGGCGGCGCTGCGCGACATCCTGGAGGCCCTCGTCGAGATCGGCCTCGGCTACCTCAGCCTCGACCGCGAGTCCACGAGCCTGTCGGGCGGCGAGTCGCAGCGGGTGAAGATGGTCCGGCACCTGGGCTCCAGCCTCACCGACGTCACCTACGTCTTCGACGAGCCGACCGTCGGCCTGCACCCGCACGACATCCGCCGGATGAACGACCTGCTCCTGCAACTGCGCGACAAGGGCAACACGGTCCTGGTCGTCGAGCACAAGCCCGAGACCATCGAGATCGCCGACCATGTCGTCGACCTCGGGCCCGGCGCGGGCGCGGCGGGCGGCCGGGTGTGCTTCACCGGCGACGTCGCGGGGCTCCGCTCGTCCGGCACCCTCACCGGACGCCACCTCGACCATCGCGCCCGGCTGCGCGAGGACGTCCGCGAGCCCACCGGGCACCTGTCCATCACCGGCGCGAACCAGCACAACCTCAAGGAGGTGGACGTCGACATCCCGCTCGGCGTCCTCACCGTCGTCACGGGCGTCGCCGGGTCGGGCAAGAGCTCGCTGATCCACGGGTCGCTGCCCGGCCGCGACGGCGTCGTGGTCGTCGACCAGTCCGCGATCCGCGGCTCGCGGCGCAGCAACCCCGCCACCTACACCGGCCTGCTCGACCCGGTCCGCACCGCGTTCGCCAAGGCCAACGGCGTGAAGGCGGCGCTGTTCAGCGCGAACTCGGCGGGCGCCTGCCCCACCTGCAAGGGCATCGGCGTCACCTACACCGACCTGGCGATGATGGCCGGGGTCGCGTCGGTCTGCGAGGAGTGCGACGGCAAGCGCTACACGCCCGAGGTGCTCACCTACAAGCTGCGCGGCAAGGACATCAGTGAGGTGCTGGCGATGCCGGTCGCCGAGGCCCGCGAGTTCTTCAGCACCGGGCAGGCCCGCGCCGTCCTGGACCGCCTCGCCGACGTCGGCCTCGGCTACCTCGGGCTCGGGCAGCCGCTGAACACGCTGTCGGGCGGCGAGCGGCAGCGGCTCAAGCTGGCGATCCACATGGCGGAGAAGGCTGCCACCTACGTGCTGGACGAGCCGACCACCGGCCTGCACCTGGCCGACGTCGACCAGCTCCTGGCCCTGCTCGACCGGCTCGTGGACGCCGGGAACACCGTCGTCGTCATCGAGCACCACCAGGCCGTCATGGCGCACGCCGACTGGATCATCGACCTCGGGCCGGGCGCGGGCCACGACGGCGGTGAGATCGTCTTCACCGGGACGCCCGCCGAGCTGGTGGCCAAGAGCGACTCGCTCACCGCCCGCCACCTGCGCGAGTACGTCGCCTGACCGCGGCCGGCGGCCTGGCTCGGCTCAGCCGAGCCAGGCGCCGTCGCGCATGAGGTCGCGGCCCTTCAGCTCGTTGACCTCCCGCCACGCCTGGATCCGCCGCGGGGTGACGCGGAAGTACAGGTAGGGCGTGGTGAGTTCGCGCGGGTCGAAGCCGGTCTTGGCCGCGAACGCGTCGCCGACGCCCTCGGGCAGCTCGGCGGCGGTGAGCGGCTCCGCGGCGCCCTCGATGAGGACCACGTCGCGGGTCGGCCCGAGCCCGAGGCGCACCCGGCCGGTGGCCCTCAGGTTCCGCCCGGTCGGGCTGTCGGCCGGGGTCGCGATCAGCACCGTCGTGCCGTCCCACAGGAACGACAGCGGCACCAGGTACGGGGTCCCCTCGTCCGGGTCCGCGGTGCTCACCCACGTGTCGACGTCGTGGTCGAGCCGGTGCAGGGTGTCGTGCTTGCGCTGGTCGCTCGTCCGTGCGGGCGGGATCATCCTGGGTCATCCTCCTGGTCAGCCGGTGTGATCCACAAGGATGCACGGTCGCCGGTCGTGCTCGGACCGGGGGGCCCGCCGGGGGCCGACCGCCGGACGGCGTGGACGGCGCGGCCGACGGCGGGAATCTGGTCGGCCTCGGGATGGTGGACCAGGTACAGGCGCCGGGGCCGGAGCCCGGCGACGGCGGCGACGGCGACCTCGGGGTGCCGGAACGCGGTGAGCGCGAGCCCCGGCAGCAGCCCGATCCCGAGGCCCCGCGCGATCAGCGCCTGGGCGACCACATAGTCGTCGGTGCTGTGCCGCACGTCCGGCGCGAACCCGGCGTCCTCGCAGGCACGGAGCAGGTGGTCGGTGCATCGCTCACAGCCCGAGATCCAGCGCTCCCCCGCGAACGCCCGCAGGTTCACCTCGGAAGAAAGGTCGGCCGCGTGCGGGTGCGAGTCCGGCAGGACGAGCCGCAGCGGGTCCGCTCCGATCGGGACGTGCTCCAGCCCCGACGGGGCGGCCGCCTCGTGGCCCTCGTGGGTGAAGACGATGGCGAGGTCGACCTGACCGTCCATCAGCAGGTCGAGCGCCTCCGGCGGTTCCGCCTGCCGCAGCCGGACGTCGATGCCGGGATGGGTCCGCTTCAGCAGGCTCATCGCGGCGGGGACGAGGGTGGCGCCGGCCGAGGGGAAGGCCGCCAGCCGGACCGTTCCGGCGCGCAGCTCGGCCAGCGCGCCGATGTCGTCGTCGGCGGCGTGCAGCCGCGCGGCGATGGCCTCGGCGTGCCGCAGCAGCACCCGGCCCGCCTCGGTGAGCTGGACGCCGCGGGGGCGGCGCACCACCAGCGGCATGCCCGCCTGCCGCTCCAGGGCCCGAAGGTGCTGGCTGACGGCGGGCTGCGTCCAGCCGAGCGCCCGGGCCGCGCCCGCGATCGACCCGCATCGCGCGATCTCGCGGAAGACGAGCAGCCGCCGGACGTTTATGAGACATAAGTATCGCTTGGGGGTCGGCCAAGAACCTCACGGCTACCGGACGGTCAGGCAGCCGCCGCACCATGGGGGCATGCGAACGATTGGCCTGATCGGCGGCATGAGCTGGGAGTCGTCGGCCGAGTACTACCGCCTGCTCAACGAGGAGACCCGCCGCCGGCTCGGCGGCCACCACTGCGCGCGGAGCGTGCTGCTCACCGTGGACTTCGCGGAGATCGAGGCGCTGCAACGCGCCGGCGACTGGGACGCCGCCGGACGCCTGCTCACCGAGGCGGCCCGGGACCTGGAGCGCGCGGGGGCGGCGATGGTGCTGCTGTGCACCAACACGATGCACCGGGTCGCCGGGACGATCGAGGCGGGCATCGGCGTGCCGTTCCTGCACATCGTCGACAGCACGGCCGACCGGATCCGCGCGTCCGGGATGAAGACCGTCGGGCTCCTCGGCACCCGGTTCACGATGGAGATGGACTTCTACCGCTCCCGCATGCGCGAACGCGGTGTGGAGGTCCTGGTCCCGGACGAGGAGGGCCGCGAGCTGGTGCACCGGGTGATCTATGAGGAACTCACGCTGAACCGGGTGGAGGACTCCTCCCCCGCCGCGTTCCGGCGGGTGATCGCCGACCTCGCGCGGCGCGGCGCCGAGGGCGTCGTTCTCGGCTGCACCGAGATCACGCTGCTCGTCGGCCCCGAGGACAGCCCGGTCCCGGTCTTCGACTCGACGCGCATCCACGTCCAGCACGCGCTCGACACGGCCTGCGGGACCGCCATGTGAGGCCATCAGGTCGCTGGACGTCCTAATGGGGCGGCAGGATGGGAGGTATGCGTGATCCCTCCGGACGGCTGCTGCGGCTGCTGTCCCTGCTCCAGGCCCCGCGCGAGTGGTCGGGGACCGAGCTGGCCGAGCGGCTGGCCGTCACCCCCCGCACGATCAGGCGGGACGTGGAACGGCTGCGCGAGCTCGGCTACCCCGTCCACGCCACGCACGGCAACACCGGCGGCTACCGCCTCACCGCCGGGACGGCGATGCCGCCGCTGCTGCTGGACGACGAGGAGGCCGTCGCCGTCGCGCTCGGCCTGCGCACCGCCACCGCGATCGCCGCCACCGGCATCGAGGAGACCGCCCTGCGGGCCCTGGCCAAGCTGGAGCAGGTCCTCCCGCAGCGGCTGCGGCATCGCGTGACGTCGCTGTCGCAAGCCTCCGTCGCCCTCCCGATACAGGACGGCGCCGCGCGGGTCGACCCCGACCTGCTGGCCACCCTCGCCGCCGCCTGCGTGGCGCACGAGCGGATCCGGTTCGCCTACACCCGCGCGGACGGCACGGAGGGCCGCCGGCTGGCGCAGCCGCACCGGCTGGTGGCGGCGGGCCGCCGCTGGTATCTGGTCGCCTTCGACGAGGACCGCGAGGACTGGCGGACGTTCCGCGTCGACCGGATCGGCGAGCCGCACCGCACCGGCGTCCGCGGCGTGCCGCGCGAGCTTCCCGGCGGTCTGGACGCGGCGTCCTGGGCGATGGACTCGCTGGCGGGCGGCTCCGGCACGATCCGCGCCCGGCTGCGGCTGCACGTGTCCGCCGCCGAGGCGGCCGAGCACGTCACCGCCTGGCACGGGTTCCTGGAACCGGTCGACGACCGGACGTGCCTGCTGCACACCCGGTCGGACTCGCTGTGGTTCCTCGCCTCGCGGATCGCCCTGCTGACCGTCGACTACACCCTCCTCGACCCGCCGGAACTGGCACCGCACCTCGCCGCCATCGCGGGACGCGCGTCCCGCGCCGTGGCGGCGTTCACGGGGGTGGAGGAGTAACGGGACCGGGATGCTCGGGGCGATAGATCTGCTGCGGAACCATCCCGGAAGGGTGAACGACTCCGTCTGGAGCCGGTGCGGGATCGTCGCGGTCTCGGCGGTCAGCGCGGGGACGTGTCGCCCAGCGACTCCAGGAGCGTCCGCAGCAGTCCGGCGAGGTGGTCGCGGTCGGCGGGGTCCAGGGCCTCCAGCAGCCGGGCCTCGTTGGCGGCGTGCAACCCGACCACCTCGTTGACCAGGGACAGCCCGCGCGGTGTCAGCCGGATCCGCACCGAGCGGCGGTCGTCGGCGGTGCGGCGGCGCTCGACCAGTTCCCGCGCCTCCAGCCGGTCGATCCGGTTGGTGATCGCCCCGGAGGTGACCATCGCGGCCTTCAGCAGCGCCCCCGCCGTCAGCTCGTAGGGCTCGCCCGAGCGGCGCAGCGTGGCCAGGACGTCGAACTCCCAGGTCTCCAGCCCCTGCCCGGCGAAGAAGTCCTTCAGCTCCCGGTGCAGGACGAGCTGGAGCCGGGAGATGCGGCCGATGACGCCCATCGGCCGCACGTCCAGGTCGGGCCGCTCGCGTCCCCACTGGGCCAGGATCTCGTCCACGGCGTCCGCCATCGCCCACCTCCGGTACCTCAACGTTGAGATTATCAACCGGAGCCAACTTGCGGGCTGAGACAACGGAGCTCAGGCCGGCCGGTCGGGGCGGCGCGCGAGCGTCCGGTCCAGCAGGGCGGTCAGCGCCGTCGCGGCCGCCAGCCCGGCGCCGATCCAGGTGACCGAGGTGATCGAGGCGCCCGCGTCGAGGGCGATCCCGGCGAACACGGGGACGAGGCTGATGCCGAGCTGGAACGCCGAGACGGTGGTGGCCCCGGCGAGCGTCGGCGCCTCGGACGCGATCCCGAAGACCCGCCCGTAGATCGCCGGGTTCAGCACGAACCCGGCGACCCCGAGGAGCAGGACGAGCGGGACGACCGCGACCGCGTGCTCGGCGAACGTCCCGAGCAGGAGGGAGCAGGCCAGAATCCCGGCCGCCCCGGCCAGCAGCGCGTGAGAGGGCCGCCGGTCGGAGATTCGCCCCCCGATCGACAGGCCGGCGAAGGCGCCGACGCCGAACAGCGTGAGGATCGCGGGCACCCAGACCTCGGGAAGGCCGGTGACGTCGGTCAGGAACACCGCGAGGTAGTTGAACGAGATCATGTAGGAGGCGGTGCTCAGGATCGTGGCGGCGAACACGACCCACAGCCGCGGCCGCCGCATCGTGCGGAGCTCGCGCCGCACGCTGGGCTCGGTGCCCGCGCTGGTCACGGGCAGCGTCAGCAGGGTCAGGACCGCCCCGGCGGCGGTGAGGACGACCACGCCCCAGAACCCGCCCCGCCATCCGGTGAAGTAGCTGAGCAGCGCGCCCGCCGGACCCCCGGCGATCATCGCCAGGCTGAGCCCGCTGACGACGACCCCGGAGGCGCGCGCGGTGCGGTCGGCCGGGACGAGCCCGATCGCGGTGACCGCCGCGACCGCCCAGAACCCCGCGTAGGCGAGGCCGCAGACGAACCGGGTGGCCAGCAGCACCGCGTAGCTGCCGGTGAGCAGCCCGACCGTGACGGACACGGCGAAGACGGCCTGGGTGGCCACCAGCGTCGTCCGCCGCGGCCAGCGCAGCGTCACGATGGCGAGCGGCGGCCCGCCGACGACGACGGCGGCGGCGAACGCCGAGATCAGCGCGCCCGCCGAGGACAGCGAGACCTCCATGTCGTCGGCGATCGCCGGGAGCACCCCGGCGAGCAGGAACTCCGCGCTGCCCATCGCGAACAGGCAGAACGCGAGCAGGTAGACGCCGAGCGGCAGCCTCCCGCGAGCGGCCGTCCGCTTCTCGTCCGTGGTCTCGACGCTCATCGGCATACGAAGTACTCCTCGCTGGGGGGCGGGCGCGCCACGCGGGCGCCGGAGGCGGAGCGCCTCCGGGCCCGATGGTGCGGATTCCGGCGGAGAGTCGACAACTTCTGTTGCCAATCCTGGGAAAGGCCGGGCGGACGCGGCCCCTCAGGACAGGGCCACCAGGTCGGCGTAGCCGGGGTTCCAGTGGTCCTCGACGCCGTCGGGCAGCAGGAGCACGCGGCCGGGACGCAGCGCCTCGACCGCCTCCTCGTCGTGCGTGACCATCACGACCGCGCCCCGGTACCCGCCGACCGCCGCGAGGACCTCCGCGCGGGACGCGGGGTCGAGGTTGTTGGTCGGCTCGTCCAGCAGCAGGACGTTGGCGCCGGAGCTGACGAGCGAGGCCAGCGCCAGCCGGGTCCGCTCGCCGCCCGACAGCACCCCCGCGGGCTTGTCCGCGTCGTCGCCGGTGAACAGGAACGACCCGAGGACGCGGCGCGCGTCCCCCTCGGCCAGGTGCGGCGCGGCGTCGGCGAGGTTCTCCCGGACGGTCCGCGCCGGGTCCAGCGTGTCGTGCTCCTGCGCGAAGTAGCCCAGCCGCAGCCCGTGGCCGTGGACGACGCGTCCGGAGTCGGGCCGCTCGTGCCCGGCCAGAATCCGCAGCAGCGTCGTCTTCCCCGCGCCGTTCAACCCGAGGACGACCAGCCGCGCGCCCCGGTCCACGGCCAGGTCGATGCCGGTCAGGACGGGCGCGCCGCCGTAGGACTTGGTGAGGGAGACGGCGCCGAGCGGCGTCCGGCCGCTGGGCGCGGGCTCGGGCAGCCGGAACCGTGCGACCCGCTCGGCGCGCCGCACGGGCGCCGCGCCGGCGAGCATCCGGTCGGCGCGCCGCGCCATGTCCTTGGCCCGGACGGCGGTCGCGGAGTTCGCGCGCATCCGGTCGGCTTGGGCGTGCAGCGCGGCGGCCTTGCGCTCGGCGGCGGCGCGCAGCCGGGCGCGGCGCCGGTCGGCGGCGTCCCGGTCGGCGAGGTAGGTGCGCCAGCCGGTGTTGTGCACCTCGATCTCCGTCCGCTCGGGATCGAGGTGCCAGACCCGGTTGACGGCCTCCTCCAGCAACGCGGTGTCGTGGCTGATCACCATCAGGCCCTCGCGGTGGGAGGCGAGGAAGCCGCGCAGCCAGGCCAGGGAGTCGGCGTCCAGGTGGTTGGTGGGCTCGTCCAGCAGGAGGGTGCCGCGCTCGCCGAACAGGACGCGCGCCAGCTCCACCCGGCGCCGCTGCCCACCGGACAGCGCGCCGATCGGCCGCGCGAGCGCGGGTGCGGGAAGGCCGAGACCGGCGGCGATCCGCGCGGCCTCGGCCTCGGCGGCATATCCGCCGCGCGCCTGGAACTCCGCCTCGGCGCGGACGTAGCGGCGCATCGCTCGCTCGTCCCCCTCGCCGAGCGCGGCCTCGGCGGCCCGCAGCGCGCGAACGGCCTCGTCCATGCCGCGGGCGGACAGGACACGGTCGTGGACGGAGACGGACGGGTCGGCCGCCGCCGGGTCCTGCGGCAGGTACCCGACGGGGCCGGTGCGCGTGACGGTCCCGGCGGCGGGCGCGATCTCGCCCGCCAGGACGCGCATGAGGGTGCTCTTCCCCGCGCCGTTGCGGCCGACCAGGCCGATACGGTCGCCGGGGGCGATGTGGGCGGTGACGTCCGCCAGCAGGAGGCGGGGGCCGACGCGCACGTCGACGCCACGGAAGGCAAGCATGGGATGACGCTCCGGAATGACTCAGGGACACACGTGTGGCGTGGAAGCGTGTTCCTGAGCTAGGAGATCCGGGGCGTGGACATGTCATCGAGTCTGCCACATCCGTCACCAACCCCGCGCTACGCGGGGTTGGTGACGGGCGGGCGGGCGCGCAGCCCGGGCGCCAGCGCGAGGGTCACCGCGACGGACGCGGCGGCCATCACCGCGATCGCCGTCGACGCCGTCGTCCACTCCGCCACGGCGCCCGCGAGCGCCGCGCCCACGCCCTGCATGGCGAGCATGCCGGAGGAGTGCAGCCCGAGCGCGTGCCCGCTGAGGTCGTCGGGGGTGAGGGCCATCAGCCGGTCCTGGAGCAGCAGCGTCGCCGAGTAGCCGAACGTGCCGATGGTCACGGCCGCGAGAACGACGGGCAGCGCCGGGTCCAGCGCGAAGACCAGGAACGGCGCGGCGAGCAGCAGCCGCAGCGGCGCGTCGAGCCTGACCCGCCACCGGGGCGGGACGAACCGCCCGGTGATCGCGTCCCCCGCCAGCATGCCCACCGCCGCGAACGCGAACAGCACGCCCGCGTGCGCCGGATCGTAGGGGACGAACAGCGACTCGCAGCCGACGATCAGCCCGTTCGGCACCCAGAGCGCGAGGTAGACATAGCGGCGCGGCGGCGACGACCACAACTTCGCGTTGTTGCGCCAGGTCTCGGCGGCCGACGGCCGTCCGGACGCGCGCGGCGGGCGGCCCGTCAGCCCGAACCGGGCGACCACCGCCCCGACCAGGTACAGGCCCGCGCCGGTCAGCAGCGTCCCGCGCGCCGACAGCGTGGCCACCAGCGCGCCGCCGAGCGCGAACCCGATGATCTGCATCGCCCCGGCCGCCATGTTCAGCACCGAGCGGCCGAGCACGAATCCCTCCCGGGGCAGCACCTCGTTGAGCAGCCCGTAACGCACGCCGCCGCCCAGCGAGGCCGCCACTCCCAGGACGACGACCAGCGCGAACACGCCCCACACCGGCATCCCCGGGACCGCCTGCGCCGCGGTGCCGAGGCCGAACAGCAGCGCCAGCCCGGCCAGCGCCGCGCGCGGGGGCAGCCGGTCGGCCGCCGACAGCAGCGTGGTCGCGCCGATGAGCTGGGCGAGGGGCTGCCCGAACATCGCCAGCGACGACAGCAGCGGCGACCCGGTCGAGGAGTAGATCATGACGCCGAGGGCGAGGCCGCTCACCGTCTGCGCCGCGACCTGCGCGGACGACGTCAGGAACAGCGGCCCGAACTCCGGAGTCCGGAAGAGTTCACGGTACGTGCGCATGCAGGGAGTCTCCGGGGCACGGCGCGAGCGCCGGTAGAGTTTCGCGCGGGGGCGAAACATGGGTTTGTGGGAGATCAATACCGACACGCTCGCGGGCAGCCGGTTCCTGGTGTCCCCGCTGGCGGAGACCCTCGCGACGCTGAAGGCGCTGGAACGCGCCAGCGCGGCGCATCCGGCCGAGCGCGCGTGGCTCGACCGCCACCTGCCCGCCTACCGGAGGCGGCTGGCCGATGATCCGCTGACCGCGCTGACGATCCGGGCGGCGCTCGGCCCGACCTGGAACGCCGACTACCTCACTCCCCCGCCCGTCCACGAGGGCGAGACGAGCTTCGCCGAGGAGCTGCGCCCCATCCGCGAGACGCCGCCGGACGTCGCGCGCGAGCACCTGACGGTGTCGCTCGGCGGTCCGCTGCCTCCCGAGCTGCACCGCGACGACCTCCCCGAACGCACCGCCGGGCTGCTGGAGTGGGTGTGGACGCACGCCGTCCTGCCGGACTGGCCGCGGCGGCGCCGGATCATCGAGGCCGACGTCCTGGCGCGCACCGCGCAGCTCAGCCGGGACGGCTGGGCCGGGCTCCTGGACGGCCTGCGCCCCGGCATGCGCTGGCTCGGCGGGAGCCGCCTCCAGGTCAACACCCACGACTACCCGCCGCGCGCGGTGACGGGCGCCCGGCTGATGTTCGTCCCGGTCACGCCCCGGTACGGCTGGACCGCCTGGGACGCGGCGTGGCGCCGCTTCGCGCTCATCTACCCCTGTTCGGGCACGCTGGCCGGGGCGGAGGGCCCGGTGCCCGAGGCGCTCGGCCGGCTGCTCGGCGCGGGACGCGCGCGCGTCCTGGTCCTGCTCGACACGCCGAAGAGCACGACCCAGCTCGTCGCGCTGACCGGGCAGGGCCTCGGGTCGGTGGGCCGCCACCTGCGGCTGCTGCTCGACGCGCGCCTGGTCGCACGGCGGCGGACGGGCCGCTCGGTCCTCTACTACCGCACGGCCGCCGGGGACGTCCTGGTCACGGCCCAGCGGGACACCTGACCGCGCCCCCACCCGGGACGCCACGGTCAGCACAGGACCACCGGGGCCCGGCCGGCGGCGCCCCGGGGCGTTCAGCGGCTCACGGGGGTCTCCCGTTCCACGCGGGACAGCTTCTCGGGGTTGCGGACGTGGTAGGCGCCGGTGACGTAGCCGTTCTCCAGGCGCACCGCCACCACTCCGTCGACCTCCCCGTTGACGCGGACGAGCAGCCCCGGGCCGCCGTTGATCTGGACGAGCTCGACCGACCTCTCGGCGTCGCGCCTCCACCAGCCGACGGCGAGGAGACGCGCGACGTTGTCGGCACCCACGACGGGACGCAGCAGGGCGTGCTTGACCCCGCCTCCGTCGCTGAGGGCGACGACGTCCGGTGCGAGGATGTCGAGCAGGTTCTGCAGGTCGCCGGTTTCGACCGCTCGCTGGAACGCCTGGAGCGCGGTTCGGGTCTCGGCCGGGGAGGCGACGCCGCGGGGACGGCGCGCGGCGACGTGGGCGCGGGCGCGGTAGGCGAGCTGGCGGACCGCGGCGGGACTCTTGTCGACGGCTTCGGCGATCTCCTGGTATTCGAGACCGAACACCTCGTGCAGCACGAACACCGCCCGTTCGGTGGGCTGGAGCGTCTCCAGGACCAGCAGCATCGCCATCGAGACACTGTCGGCGAGCTCGACGTCCTCGGCCACGTCGGGCGTGGTCAGCAGCGGTTCGGGCAGCCAGGGGCCGACGTAGGACTCCTTGCGCCGGCCGAGCGCGCGTAGCCGGTCGAGCGACTTGCGGGTGACGATCCGCACCAGGTATGCCCGCCGCTCCCGGACAGTGGCCAGATCGACGTCCACCCACCGCAGCCAACTCTCCTGGAGGACGTCTTCGGCGTCGGTGGCCGAGCCGAGCATCTCGTAGGCGACGGTGAACAGCAGGTTACGGTGCGCGACGAACGCCTCGGTGGCCGCGTCCATGCCGTCGGCACGGTCGCGTGGCCCGGCCGCGTCCGTGGATCGTTCGCTGCGCTCGTCCATGCCCGACTCCTGTTCGCTCGTACCCCTGGCTCACGCACGAGACGCCGGCCCTCTCCGCTTTGTAACACCTGGTCCCGGTGGCCTACGTCACAGGGCCACGCTGTTACGGCCCTGGGGGCGCCGGCGTCTCGTGTTCGTCAGGACGCCATGAGTCGAACCCGAGAGAAGGAAGACCATGCCCGCACACACCCAGGCCGAGCAGGAGGGCCGGCGGTCGCGCATGCCGGAACCCGTCCAGTTCCTCCCCGAAATGGTCGAGATCGCAGGGCCCCTGCACAAGGTCATTCAGAACGGCGTTGTTCCACGGGTCACCGTCAGCCTGATGCATCTCCGCGCGGGACAGATTCTGGGAAGCACGTACTTCACCATTCGGGAAACCGCCAACCTCCGCGAGATGGGGGAACCGGAGGAGCGCATCACCGCCGTGGCGACGTGGCAGGACGCCGCCTACTACAGCGATGCCGAACGAGTCGCGCTGGAACTGGTGGAGGCGGTCCTCACGCCGTCCCCGTCCGGGGAGCGCGTCCCGGACGAGCTGCACGCCAAGGCAGCCGAGCATTACGACGACAGGGCGCTCTGGACGCTCATCATGGCGATCGCCCACATCGGCTTCTTCACCCCCGCGGCGCTCATCGCCAAGCCGATCCCCGGTATGCCTCCCGGCCAGAATTACAGCGCGTGAGAAGGGCAGCAGAAATGAGCAGATTCGCAGTGGCGGGAGCGACCGGCCGGTTGGGACGCCACGTCGTCGACGTCCTCACCGAACGAGGGCACCAGGTCGTTCCGATGTCCAGGGCCACCGGCGTGGACATCATCACCGGTGAGGGTCTGGCCGAGGCGCTCGCCGGGACCGAGATCGTCATCGACGTCGCCTCGTGGCACGCCTCAGATCAGGACGCCGCCACGGAGTTCTTCACGACGTCGGCCGCCAACCTGCACGAGCACGGTGAGAAGGCGGGGGCCGCGCGGATCGTCATGGCGTCCATCATCGGTGCCGACAAGGCGACCGCCGGGTTCGTCGCCGCCAAGAAGGCGCACGAGGAACTCCTCCTGTCCGGCCCGCTCCCCGTTCGCATTCTCCGGGCCGCGCAGTTCCACGAATTCGTCGGGCAGTTCCTGGACTGGCGGCAGGGTGAAGTCGCCTATGTTCCGGCGTTGCCGACCCAACTCGTGGCCTGCCGCACCGTGGCCGAGGTCCTGGTCGACCTGGCCCTCGAACCAGGCGAGCCCGCTCCGGGAGCACCGATCCCCGAGGTCGCCGGGCCCCGCACGGAGACCATGGCGGAGGCGGCGGCGCTCCTCGGCGCCCGCCGAGGCGTCAAGGTCGTCGGCGTCGACGGCTCGGGCATGCCCGACGCCGAGATCGCCGCCGAGGGCGGGTTCCTGCCCGGCCCGCACGCCGTCCTCGCCGGCCCCACCTTCCGGGAGTGGCTCGACGCCCAGCCCTGACCCGGCCGTGTCACGGTCTCCCCCACAACCTCACTTCGGAAAGAGAGCTGTTCATGCCCGTCACCACGATCGACTCCACGACCGCGCTCGTCCTCATCGACCTGCAGAACGCCATCGTGGCCCGTCCCGCGACTCCCCTCACCGGCGCCGAGGTCGTGGCCCGTGCGGTCGCATTGGCCGACGCCTTCCGCTCCCACGAGGCTCCGGTCGTCCTGGTCCGGGTCACGGCGCGGGCGGACGGCTCGGACGCGGCTCCGGGACGCACCGAGACCCCGCGCCCGCCCGGCTCCCTGCCCGCGGGCTGGGACGCCATCGTCGACGACCTGGCCGGCCACCCCGACGACATCACCGTGACCAAACGCTCCTTCAACGCGTTCTACGGCACCGATCTCGACCTGCAACTGCGCCGCCGCGGCGTCACCCAGGTCGTGCTGGCCGGGATCGCCACCAGCATCGGCGTGGACTCCACCGCCCGCGCCGCCTACGAACACGGCTACAACGTCACGCTGGCGACCGACGCCATGACCGATCTGCGCGTGGAGGCACATCGCAACAGCATCGAACGGATCTTCCCGCTGCTCGGTGAGAGCGCCACCACCGCCGAGATCATCGACCTGCTGGCCAAGACCCGTGTCTGACCCCTCGCGGCGCCGACCGTCCCAGGACAACCATCAAGGAGCGATGCCGTGTCATCGTCGAACCAGCTGAGTTCTCCGGCGCACACGGAGCACACCTCAGCTCCCCGGTTCTTCGGCCTGCTGAAGGCGTCAACGCTGTTCCTGGCCGCCGCGTTGTTGACGCAGGGAATCACGGCCGGCCAACTCCTCTCGAACGAGGGTCCCCACCAGTTGCACCACACCACCGCCGCCGTCGTCTCGTTCGCGGTGGCCGTACGGTTCATCGCCGCGCTCCTGGTGTGGCGGGTGGGCCACGGGTCGGCGCGCCACCTGGTCGTCACCGTGTCGATGGCCCTGCTGGTCAGCGTCCAGTTTCTCGTCGGCGCCAGCGGCGACGTCGCGGTCCACGTGCCCCTCGGCGTGGCGCTGTTCGGCGCGGGCGCCGTCATGGTGGCACGGGTGTGGTCCCCCGGCCGGTCCCGCGCCGCCGACTGACCAGGGACGGCAATTCAGCCATACATCGGCATTTAAGTATTTAAGTATCGAAACCGCCAAGCGGGGCATCGCGCCGCTTGGCGGTGAGTACGTTATGGAGGGCCGCCCCGTTTGGAAATCTCACGATGGAGGTCCCCATGGCTGACGGCAGCGTCACCTCGACCCGGGCCGGGCGGCGGATGCGCGCCGACGCGCGCCGCAACCGCGACCGGATCCTCGGCGCGGCCGTCTCGGCCGTCGCCGAACACGGCGCCGAGGCGTCGCTGGAGGAGATCGCCCGCCGCGCCGGCGTCGGGTCGGCGACCCTGCACCGGCACTTCTCGTCCCGGCGGGCGCTGCTGGACGCGGTCTTCCAGGACGCCGCCGAGGACCTGTGCGCCGCCGCCCGCGACCTCGCGACCGCCCCCGACCCGGCGGGCGCGCTGGACGCGTGGCTGCGCGCGGTCGCCCGCCACGCCGCGTCCAGCCGGGGCCTCGCCGCCTCCCTGATACCCGGTGGCCACGACGTGTGCGGCGCCTCGGTGCACGACAAGATCGTGACGGCGGGCGAGGGCCTGCTGGCCCGCGCCCGCGCGGCCCGCGCCGTCCGGTCCGACATCGTGATCATGGATCTGCTCATGCTGGTCACCGGCATCTGCCTGATCACCGAGCGGCGGCCGGACGGCGCGGCGGAGGCCGACCGTCTCCTCGGCATCGCGCTCGGCGGCATCCACCCCGCCATCCCGGACGCGGATGCGACCTGACGAGGGCCCTACCGCCGCGAGACGACCCGGTCGTCGGGCGCGGCCGGTTCGCTCGCCTCCTGGGCGGCGGCGGAGTCGCGGCGCGGGAGCAGCAGCGGCGTGGCCAGCAGGAGCACTCCGGCGGCCGCGATCGCGGTCCGGGGGCTGGTGAGCGCGGCGAGCAGGCCCCACAGGGCGGTCAGCGCCGCGATCGCGGCGCTGCTGCTGACCGACCACGCGGTCAGGGTCCGGGCGACCCGGTCCGGTGCGGTGTGGTCGAGCCGGCTCGTCGCCACCAGCGGGTTGAACAGTCCGCAGCAGGTCACCAGGCCGAACTGGAGGACCATGACGAGCACGATCCCGGGGGCGCCGGGCCCGACGAACGCCAGCCCGGCCGGCCAGCACGCGCGCAGCGTCCCGGCGGCCAGCAGCACCCGGTGCCGCCCGAACCGCGCCGCGAGCCGGTGCGCCATGCGCGCGCCGAGGAGGCCGCCGACGCAGGGCGCCGCGAACGCCAGGCCGTACTGCCAGGGCGCGAAGCCGAGCCGTCCGAGCAGGAGCACGGCCATCAGCGGCTCGGTCGCCATGATCAGGCCGTTGGCCAGGACGGTGTTGAACAGCAGCGGACGCAGCACCGGATGCCGCAGGATGTGCCGCCAGCCCTCGACCAGGTCACCGGCGCGCAGGCGGGACCGCTCGGCGCGCGCCGGGCGCGGCTCGCCGCCGCCGATGGCACGGAGGCCGAGCGCCGAGAGCAGGTAGCTCACCGCGTCGGCCACCACGGTCGCCACCGGGCCGAAGACGCCGATCGCGGCGCCGCCGAGCGGCGGTCCGACCACGGTCGCGCTCCAGGTCGTGGACTCGAACCGGCCGTTCGCGACGAGCAGGTCCCCCGGCGGCACGAGCGCCTTCAGGTACGCGCCGCAGGCCGCCTTGAAGGCGATGTCGGCCGCCGCGACCACGACCGACACCACGAGGAGCTGGACGAAGGCGAGCCGGCCGAGCGCGAACGCGGCGGGCACGCTCATCATCGCCGTGAACCGGACCAGGTCCATCGCGATCATGACGGGCCGCTTGCGGTGGAACTCGACCCAGGGGCCGAGCGGCACGGCGAGCAGGGCGCCGACCGCCCGTCCGGCGGCGGCGAGGACCGCCACCTGGGTCGGCCCGGAGTCCAGCACGAGCACCGCGATCAGCGGGAACGCGCCGAACCCGAACCCCGTGCCGTAGGCGCTGACCGCGTACGCCCCCCACAGCCACGCGAACCGCCACCCGAGCGTCCGCCCACCCGTCATGCCCGACGCACCTCGCACCGATCCGAACGACCACCCGCCGACCACCGGCATCCAAGCGAGTGGCGGACCGCGAGATCAAACAACCGATCGGCCCGTGAGCACAACCATTGGTTGTACCCCTACGATGGAGGCGTGGATCTCGATGCCGTGCGCGCCTTCGTGGCCGTCGCCGACGCGGGACGGTTCCAGGACGCCGCCGCCGAACTGTCGATCACCCAGCAGGGCGTCTCCAAGCGGGTCGCGACGCTGGAGAAGGCCCTCGGCGTCCGGCTGTTCACCCGCACCGCGCGCGGGGCGGCGCTCACCATCGACGGGCAGGCGTTCCTGCCCCACGCGCGCGATCTCCTGCGGGCCGAGGAGCGGGCCGTCGCCTCCGTCCGGCCCGGCCGCCGGGCGCTGCGCGTCGACGTGATCGGACGCCGGCTCGCCCCCGCCGGGCTGCTGCGTGACTTCCACCGCGCGCACCCCGAGGTCGAGCTCGACGTCGTGACCCTCTTCGACGCCGACGCGGCCGTCGACGCCGTCCGGTCCGGGACGATCGACGCGACCTTCCGCGCCGTCACGATGCCGGGCCGGCAGCTCCCCGACGGCATCGGCGCCGTCCGGGTCTCCGACGAGCCGATCCAGCTGCTGACCGGCCCGTCCCACGAGCTCGCCGCCGCCCGCGCGGTCGCGCCCGCGAGCCTCGCCGGGCGCCGGATCTGGATGCCCGGGATCGTCCCCGGAACCGAGTGGGCCGCCTACTACGACGACCTCGCCGCCGCGTTCGGGCTCACCATCGAGGTCACCGGCCCCGACTTCGGCACCGAGCCGCTGCTGGACACCATCGCCGACTCGCGCACGCTGGCGACCTTCGTCGGCGAGCGGACGCGGCTCGTCTGGCCCGCCGACCACGGCCTGCGGCGCGTCGCCCTGCGGGACCCGACCCCGGTCTACCCGCACTCCCTGGTGTGGCATCGCGACAACCCGCACCCGGCGCTCGCGGTCCTGCGCGACCACCTGTGCACCAGGCGGCCCGGCCTCCGCGACGGCGAGATATGGGCGCCGTCATGGACGCTGGTCGAAAACGCGGCCTAGCGGCGCGGATATCGGGGATATTTTCGTCGTCTCACCGTGGCGGAGACGGGGAATCGCTCATGAACAGGTCATTGCCGAACCAGGCCCTGACTCCCGCCGCCACGGGACGAGGAATCGCGTCGCAGAAGGGAGCGGAGGGTGGCCAGGGCGCGGGAGGTCTGGCTGCGCACCGTCGTCGGCGCGCAGCCGAGGACGTCCGCGATCTCGCGCACGCTGAGCTGGTCCCAGAAGCGCAGCACAATGGCCGCGCGCTGCCGGTGGGCGAGCCTGTCCAGCGCGGACAGCAATGGCTGGTGGTCGCAATACCCCTGATCACAGGTCGCGGGCTCGGGGTCGCGGTCGGCGAGGATCTCGCGCGTCCAGCGGGCGGCCCGGCGCTCGCTGATGTAGGTGCGGACCATGACCGTGCGGGTGAAGCCGGTCAGCTTTTCGCGGTTGTCCAGGCGCGGCCACTGGAGGAACACCTTGACCAGGGTCTGCTGAGTCAGGTCGTCGGCCTCGAACCAGTCGCCGCAGAGTAAGAAGGCCCTCCGCCGCAATTCGGGTCTGACCTGCCTGACGTAGGTGGAGAAGCCATCGTCGGGGTTCGGGTCCACGGGGCACATCCAAAGATCTCGGGCCGCCGATGCAGCGGACGGCGGCGGGTGGCGCGTGTAGACGGCGAGGCCGTTCAACGGCCGCTTTTGCGGATAGCCGAAAGCTACTGAGCGTTCGGCGGTGCGGCCATCGTGGTAAACCCCTACTGCTTGCGTTCCAGCACAAGATCAGGTGAACAGCCGACCCGATTCCCGGAGGTCGATCGACCGATGCGCGCCTTCCTGCCCACCGCCGCCACCATCGCGGCCGCCGCCAGCGCCTTCCTCCCCTGGACGGCGGCGAGCGCGGCACCGCCGCCGGGGTCCGGCGCGGCGTCGTCCCCCGTCCGGCACTGCGTCGTCCACCTGACCGAATCCGGTCGCGTGAGCTGCTATGCCACCTTTACCGAAGCGATCAACGACGCCACCAACGGAACGATCGCCGATGCTCCCGAGAACGCCCGCTCGGCCGTGGTCGACAAGGGCTTCAACGTCCGCCTGAACGCCCTCGCGACGCCGAAGGGCCGCGCGGCGGGAATCGCCTCGACCGTCATCGAGATCTCCTTCGAGCACAAGGACTTCCAGGGCACGTCCCTGACGTGGGAGGCCTCCAGCGGCTGCAACGACTCGAACGACGTGGAATGGCAGGCCGCCAGCGTCAGCGGATGGTGGAACGACCAGATCTCCTCGTTCCGGACCTATGCCAAATGCCAGAGCGACCACTGGGAGGACATCAATTTCCAGGGCATCAGCACCGGCTACCGGAACACCACCTCCTACATCGGAAATGCCATGAACGACAGGACGTCCTCCATCAAGTGGATCTGACTCGCCGCCCTATGCCCGAGTGTCGCTATTCGGCGAGGTCCGGCAGTTCCTGCTGGCGGCACGTGGCGTTCGGGAACACCGCGACCTGACCGGACGGCAGAACGCACGCGGCCAGCCTCGGCACCGGACGGGTCGCCGCGCCGTCGGTATCCTCGTGCAGGCGGGAATCTCCCTCCCGCAGGAATCCCTGCCGGAACAGCGTCGCGCAGGCGTCGAGCACATCGCCGATCACCGCGGACCCGGCGACTTCTCCTGCGGGGACCGCCTTGGCGACCTCGCTGTAGAAGCCGTCGTCGTCCCATTTACTGGTGCTGTAGCAACGAATCGTGTTCCGTTGCGCCGCGGGCTCCTGGTGGGCGACGAAGGCGAAGGCGCCGATGGTGCCGAGCGCGACGGCGCCGGCGAGCGGCACCGCGACCACCGTCCGCCGCCGCCACGACCAGGGACGGCGGGTGATCGCGCGGGCCAGCAGCTCGGCGCGGGCCGCGCGCCGGTGCGGCGGCATCGGCCGCGGCCGCGGAAGGCGGGGCTCGTCCAGGGAGTCGTTCATCGCAGTCCGTTCTCCTGAATGCCTTCGAGGGCGTCGTCGGGAAGCATCTGGCGCAGCCGCGTCCTGGCCCGCGCGAGTCTGGACTTGACCGTGCCGACCGGGACCTTCAGCACGACGGCGACATCGGCGTAGGACAGCCCCGACCACGCGACCAGCGCCAGCACCTCGCGCTCGGCGGGCGGCAGGCGGCCGAGCCCGTCCCGGATGCGGCGCATGGTGCGCTCGTCGTCGACCCGGGCGGCCAGGTCCTCCTCGATGCCGGGGTCGCTCGCCGGCGTGGCGGCGGGGCGCAGCCGCGCCATGAGCCGCCGTTGCCGCCGGCTCATCCGGTCGGCGTTGCGCAGCAGGTTGTTGGCCACCGCCAGCAACCACGGCAGCACCGACTCGCCGGTCATCGCGACCGCGCGGCGGCGCCGCCACGCCTGGAGGAACACGAGCGAGGTGAGGTCCTCGGCCACGGCCCAGTCGGCGGTGCGGCGGAAGCAGTGGTTGTAGACCGCGTCCGAATGCCGCTCGAACAGCATGCCGAACGCGTCACCGTCACCGTCGGCCGCGGCGGACCACAGCGCCGCGTCGGTGCGCGGCCGGTCGTGTGGGCTCCCGGGCTCGGAACCGTCGACGGAGATGTTCACATCCTCCTATGTCCGCCTACCTCCCCAAGGTTCCGCCCATGGGGGGTGCGAGGAGGTGTCCGGATGGGGTCACCGCCCGGGCGCCATGGGGTCACCGCCCGGGTGCCGCCGGGCCCGCCCACTCCTCCGCGTGGTCTCGGACGAACTCGGCGAACGACCGGGGCGGACGGCCGGTCAGGTCGAGGACCGCCGTGCTGACCAGGTCCTCCCGGCCGGCCCTGATCCCCGCGTCCACCCCGGCGAGCGCGGCGGCGAACGCGGCCGGAATGCCGGCGGCGCGGTAGTTCCCCGCCAGCTCGTCCACGCCGATGTGCCGCACCCGGATCGGACGGCCGGTGCGGGCGGTGATGATCGCCGCCGCGTCCCGGTAGCTCAGCGCCGCCGGGCCGGTCAGCAGGTGGTCACGCCGGTCCGCGGGGTCGGGCGGGCCCGTCAGCAGGGCGGACGCGGCGGCGGCGATGTCGCGCGCGTCGATCCAGCCGAGCCGTCCGTCACCCGCGGCGGTGCGGATCTCTCCGTCCCGCCGGATGCGCTCGGCCACCGGATGCGCGCCCGTGAAGTTCTGCATGAACCCGGACGGGCGCAGCACCGCCCACCCGGGCCTGGCCCGCACCCGCGCGGCCAGCTCCAGCGGGCCGGGGGCGTCCGGCAGGTCGATCGCGGAGCCGAGAAGCACCACGCGGCGCACACCGAGCCGTTCCGCCTCGTCCAGGAACGGCCCCACCCGCGGCATCGGATCCACGGTGTTCACCGGGGGCACCAGGTAGACCCGGTCTATCCCGCGCAGCGCGTCGGCGTGGGTGGCGGGGTCGGCCCAGTCGAACCGGACCGCGTCCGGATCGCCGGCGGACGGGTGGCGGCTCGCCACCCTGATCGGCACTCCGCCGCCGCGCAGCACCTCGGCCAGCACGCTCCCGGTCTTCCCGGTGCCGCCGGTGACCAGCACGCCCGCCATCAGAAGGCCTCCGGGCGCGGGAGGCCGAGCAGCTCGGGCAGCGTCCCCGCCGCCGCGGCGGCGGCCAGCGGGTTCCAGTAGTCCCGGTAGCGGGTGATCAGTCCGTCCTGGACGGTGATGACCGAGATGTAGTCCAGCCGGTAGGGCTCGCCGGTGCGCACCGTGCGCCCGTCGACACTGAACTCCACCACGATCGTGTCCGGACGTCCGGTGCGATGCACGGTGACCGCCGGTATCGCCCGCACGTCCATGCGTTCCGGGTATCCGGACAGGTAGCCGCGGATCTCCTCCCGTCCGGCCAGGTGCCGTGGCGAGGTCCCTATGGCGAACGGGAACTCGCCGGTGCCCTCCGGTGCCCACAGGTCGGCGATGGCGTCCATGTCCTTGGCCAGCAGCAGATCCAGCAGCAGGCGGAACGTTTCCTCAGGGGTGCGCGGCACGATGGCCCTCCGGTTTCGGTAGATGACGACCAGGCCAGGCTCGCCCCGCGACCGTCGCCCGGGAACGGCCGGCCCAGCCCCGGACCACCGGTCCGTGGCTAAGCCGGGCGGCCTGTGCCAGCCTGGGCGGGTGAGCAGCGGTGAACTGGCCGACTTCCTGCGCCGCCGGCGGGAGGCGCTGCGTCCGGAGCAGATGCCCGCCGCGGCCGTCCACCCGCCCGGACGCCGCGCCCGGCGCACCCCCGGGCTGCGCCGCGAGGAGGTCGCGGCGCTGGCCGGGGTGTCGACCAGCTACTACGAGCGGCTGGAGCAGGCCCGCGCGCGGCGTCCGTCCGCGCAGGTGCTGGCCGCGCTCGGGACGGCGCTGCGGCTCACCGCCGCCGAACGCGAGCATCTGGCGCGGCTGGCCGGGCAGGCCCCCGTCGGCAGGGAGGCGGACCGGACGCCGGTACCGGACGACGCCCGGCGCCTGCTGGACCGGCTCGTGCCGCTGCCCGCCTACGTCGTCGACGCACGGCAGGACGTCCTCGCCTGGAACGACGCGGCGGCGGCACTGATCATCGACTTCGGCTCGCTGCCCGCCGGGGAGCGCAACACGGTGCGGCTGTCCATCCGGTTGGGCGGCACCGTCTGCTCGGCGCCCGCCGGGGCGGAGGGCGAGTTCGCCCGGCAATCCGCTGCCCAACTGCGCGCGGCCCGCGCCCGCCACCCGTCCGACCGCGTGCTGGGCGAGCTCGTCAACGCGTTCGCCGCGCACAGCCCGGACTTCGCCGCCGGATGGCGCGACCACGACGTGCGCCCCGTCCCGACGCTGCGCAAGCACCTGCGCCACCCGACGCTCGGCCCGCTCGCGCTGGACTGCCAGACGCTGCTGCTGCCCGGCACCGACCTGCGGCTCGTCCTCTACACGGCGGAGCAGGGCAGCCCGAGCGCGGCCGCGCTCGACCTTATGCGTCCGTGAGTTTCGCGCGGTCGGTGCCGGGGAGCCAGTCGCGCTCGGGGACGTAGTCCAGCCAGCGGGCGGCGCGGCCCAGCTCGGTGAAGCCGCGCAGGAGCGGGTCGAGCCACGGGCGGCGATGGGACCCGCGCCAGGCCAGCGACCACGCGTACAGCGGCGTCGGCCGGACGAGCGGGATCGAGCGCAGCCCCGCGCGGTCGGGCAGCGGCGCGTCGGCGGGGAACAGCGTGAAACACGAGGCGTCGGCGCGCAGGTGCTGGACGAGGTGGTCCAGGCCCAGGTTGGGTCCGTCCTGCCGCCGCGTGATCTGGAACTCGTCGGCGAAGCGGCGCAGGAAGTCCAGGCGGTCGAGTTCGGCCGGGCACCAGAGCGCGCTGTCGCGCAGGTCCGCCGGACGCAGCTCGTCGGCGTGGGCCAGCGGGTGGGACGCGCCGACCACCGCGTCCACCGGTTCCAGCCGGACGAGCCGCTCGGCGAGGCCCGCGGCACGCCCGTCCGGCAGCGGATGCACCCGGCCGAATCCCAGGTCGGTGTCGCCGCGCGACAAGGCCGCCGCCACCGACGGCCAGTCCCGTCCCGGGCCCGGCTCCAACCGCACCCCGCCCAACTCTTGGACCGCCGGGGCGATGGTGCGCATCGGCGCGTAGAGGTGGCCCCACGTGTCGATCCGGACGACCGTCCCGGCGCCCGTCACGGCCGCGACCGCGCGGTCCCCCGCCGCGAGCGCCTCCCGCGCGACCGGCAGGAACCGCTCGCCCGCCTCGGTCAACCTGATGCCGCCCCGCCGCTCGAACAGCCGGACCGCCAGCACCGCCTCCAGCCGCGCGACGCGTTTGGACAGCGCCTGCTGGCTCGTGCCCAGCCGTTCGGCGGCGCGGCCGAAGTGCAGCGTCTCGGCGGTCACGGCGAACGCGCGGACCAGCGCCAGGTCGAGATCCACGCCCTGACCATATGCGACAACGATCCGTTGTCGGCCGGTCGGTCGCGTTGTTGGCCGGGCGGGCGCGACGTCCGGTGAGGTGGAGGCGAGGCACCCACCGAGGAGGCAGTCGACGATGAAGGCACTCGTTCCGACCGGCGACCCCGCCGAACCGGTCGCGTTCGCCGAGGTCCCCGAACCGGCGCCGCGTCCGGACGAGGCGCTCGTGCGGGTCGAGGCGTTCTCGATCAACCGGGGCGAGACGTTCAAGCTGGAGCGGCCCGCGCCGGGTGACCGGCCGGGCAAGGACGTCGCGGGGCTGGTGGTACGTCCGGCCGCCGACGGGAGCGGCCCGGTCGCCGGGACGCGGGTCATCGGCCACCCCATGGCGGGCGGCTGGGCGGAGTACGTCGCGGTACCGGTCGGCGCTCTCGCGGAACTGCCGGACGCCGTCTCCGCGATCCAGGGCGCGGCGCTGCCGCTGGCCGGGCTCACGGCGCTGCGGCTGCTGCGCGCCGCCGGTCCCGTCCTCGGACGGCGCATGCTGCTGACCGGCGCGTCCGGAGGCGTGGGGCACTTCGTGACCGAACTCGCGGCGGCCGCCGGGGCCGAGGTCACCGCCGTGACCCGGGACGCCGACCGCGGGACGCGGCTCACCGAACTGGGCGCGGCGGAGATCGTCCACGACGTGGCCGACGCGCACGGCCCCTACGACCTGGTGCTGGAGTCGGTCGGCGGACCGGTCCTGCCCCGCGCCCTCGCGCGGCTGGCAGGGCGCGGCACGCTCATCTGGTTCGGTCAGGCCAGCCGGACCCCGGTGACGCTCGACTTCTTCGACTTCTTCGACGGGCCCGAGTCGGCCGCCGTCCGCCACTTCCACTACCTCGACGCCGACACGCGCCTCGCCCACGACCTCGCCAAGCTCGTCCGGCTGACCGCGGGCGGCCGCCTGCATCCCGAGATCGGCCGCGTCGCCGACTGGGCCGGCGCCGCGACGACCCTCACCGACCTGCGCGATCGCCGCGTGCGCGGCAAGGCCGTCCTCACCCTGATGACCGAAGGAGCACGAGCATGACCACCACCGACCCGCGCACCGTCGTCGTCCGCTACGTCGAGGCCGTCCGCGACGGCGACGCCGAGGTCGTCCGCGCGAGCTTCGCCGAGGACGCGACCTGGCACTACCCCGGCGACCTGCCCATCTCGAAGGTGTGGCGGGGCCGCGACGCGATCGTCGACGAGTTCCTGGGCGGCATGGAGCCGCTGCTGGTCCCCGGCACGCTGGAGATCGAACTGGTCGGCACGACCGCCGAGGGCGACCGGGTGGTCGCCGAGTGGACGTCCAGGGCCAGGACCGTCCACGGCGCCGCCTATGACAACCGCTGCGCCGGCGTCTTCACCGTCCGCGACGGGCGCATCGCGTCCGTCGTCGAGTACACCGACACCCGGCATGCGGCCACGGTCCTCTTCCCGGACCATGACGCTCGTGTGTGAGCGTCAGACGACGAGGTCGCGGAGCAGGTCGCGCAAGGACTCCTGCCGACTCTCGCTGAGCGCGGTCAGCGGCGAGTAGGTCCCGAGCCGTTCCAGGACCTCGCCCCTCCGCCGCTCGCCCGCGGGGGTGAGCACGATCCGCTTGGCGCGCCGGTCGGTCGGATGCGGCCGCCGCTCGACCAGCCCCTGCTCCTCCAGCCGGTCGATGACGAAGGTCGCGTTGGACGCCTCGCACGCCATCCGGTCGGCCAGCTCCCGCGCGGTGATCGGCTCGGAGAGCTCCCGCAGCGCCACCACCTGCGTGGGGGTCAGGCCGAGGTCGTCGGCGGCGCGGCGCACATGCGCCTCCAGCCGCTGGACGAACCGGTGGACGAGCTTGCACACCTCCCGGTCGATCCCCTGCGGCTCCGTCACCGGCCCCACCACCGCGAAGGACTGTTCGGCATGCCCCGAGTCTAGCGACAGTGTTTCGAGTCATGATAGTTATGACTCGCATCATTCGAACTCGAACTATTAGGCGGCGGTATGTCACGTCCGGTCTTCTCGCTCATGCTCGTGGTCTTCGGCCTGACCACCGGAGAGTTCGTGATCGCGGGCATCCTGCCGGACGTGGCGGACGGCCTGTCGGTCTCGATCCCGGCGGCGGGCCTGCTGGTCAGCGCGTACGCGCTCGGCATGATCGTCGGAGGGCCGGTGGTCACGACGCTGACCGCGCGGCTGCCCCGCCGCCCGCTCGTCACCGGGCTCGTGGGCACCTCGATCGCCGGGAACGCGGCGTCCGCCCTGGCCCCCGGCTACGCGGTCCTGCTGGTCTCGCGGTTCCTCGCCGGGCTGGTGGTGGCCACCTTCTTCGCCGTCGCGATCTCCACGGCCGTCGCCACCGCCGCGCCGGGCCGACAGGCGTCCACGGTGGCGCGGCTGACGCTCGGGATGAACCTGGGGATCGTCGCCGGTACCCCGCTCGGCACCCTCATCGGCCACCACCTCGGCTGGCGGGCGCCCTTCGCCGCGATCGCGGTGTTCACCGCGGTCGCCCTGGTGCTCGTGCTGCGGTCCGTCCCCGGCGGGCCCGCGCCCCGCGTCGGCTCGCTGCTCGGCGAGTTGCGCGTGTTCACCCGTCCGGACGTCGTGCTCGCCATCGTCCTGACGGCCGTGGGGAACCTCGGGGCCGTCACCGTCTTCAGCTTCCTGGCGCCGTTGGCCACCGACGTCAGCGGCTTCTCCGGCGGCGCGCTGCCGATCCTGCTGCTGGTGTACGGGACCGGCGCGGTCGCGGGCAACTTCCTGGGCGGGTGGCTGGCCGACCGGGCACTCATGCCCTCGCTCGCCGGCCTGCTCGCCGTGCTGGCGGGCGTCCTCGCGGTGGGCTGGACGGCCAGCGTCCACGCGGCGCCGTCCGCCGTGCTGTGGTTCGTGCTCGGCGTCCTCGCCTTCGCGATCGTTCCGGGCCTCCAGACCCGGGTGATGACCACCGCTCAGGCCGCCCCGACCCTGGCCGTCGCCGTCAACGCCTCCGGCTTCCAACTGGCCGCCGCGTCCGCCGGGTGGCTCGGCGGACGGATCATCGACGGGCCGGGGCCGCGTTCCATCTACCCGGCCGCCGCCGCCCTCACCGCCGTGGGCCTGGCCGTCGCGCTCTACTCGATGCGCCGCGACCGGTCGGGTCACTCCGCGTGACGAATCCGGAAGCGATCGGGTTCTGAAGGGTCCCGATCGGCGACGTGGATCGGCGCCCACGCCCATTGCCAGACGCTGATTCCGGGCGTGCGGGAGAACCGGATCGGCCCGCGAGTGCCCTCGACCGAGACGCGCGGCCACGACTCGGCGACGCTCCGCCTGCCGGTCCCGTACTCGCCCAGAATTCCGGCGAGGACGCTGATCGCGTCGTAGCCCTCGAAGGCGACGAAGGAAGGGGTTTCGGCGAGCCGTTCCTGGAGGGCCGTCTCGACTCGCGCACCGAGTGAGCCGAGACGCTCGGGCAGATAGCGCAGGAACGGGATCGCGGCGCCGTCGCCGCCCAGCAGCCTCGTCCATTCGGGGAACTCCGGTTGCCCGGCCGGAGCACCGATCACGACCTCGGCGAGACGCCGATCGCGGCGGACGGCCGTCACGATCGGCACCGCCGGTTCCGGATTGCCGACCAGAAGGAGAAGGGCCGTCGCACCGCTGCCGGCAAGCCCGTCGCACAGTTCCGCGGGCGTGAGCGCGCGCATGTCGAGTTCGATGACCGTGCCGCCGTGTGGAGCGAGGTGGTCGCGCAGAATGCGCGTCCCGGCCGTCCAGTAAACGCTCGAATCGGTGGCCACGGCGATGCGACTGTGCCCCGCGCCGAGCAGGAAATCCGCGTAGACGCGCCAGCCACGGGACTGCGCCGGAGCGAGACGCGCGACCCATTCCGTCGGCTGTTCGGTGAGCGCGTCGAGAACCGCCGACGAACAGAGATAGGGCAGGGAGAGGGCGTCGGCCTTGGTGGCGACGGCGCGGGCGACGACGCTGTGGTACTCCCCCACCAACGCGACCACGCCCAGATGAGCGAGTTCCTCTACGGCCGCCGATGCCTTGTCCGGGTCGGCCGCGGTATCGCGGACCACCAGCTCGACCGGCCGTCCGGCGACCCCGCCGGCGTCGTTCACCTCGCCGACCGCCAGTTCGAGTCCCGCGAGCAGATGCCGGCCCGCCTCGACCCAGCCGGGCCGGGTCAGCGGAACGAGGGCACCGATCCGGATGGACGATCCGTCAGCCTGGCCCGCTCCGGATGGTGACGTACTCATGCGCTGGCGTCTCCCGTCTGACGATTCGGTGGCGTCTCCCGGCGGACGCCGATCCAATCACATCCTCGACACCGCGCGCCTCCGAACCCGAGTTGGGCTATTCCGGTGCGGGCACCGGGTCTCCGGCCAGCCATTTGGAGGCCCCGGACGAGAGCGACGCGTGCGGCGTCTTGGGAAGGCGAACCATCACGAGGAGACCGCCCTCAGGACGGGGCGTGAGGGTGAGCGTCCCGTAGTGCGCTCGGACGACGCTGTGGACGATGGCCAATCCGAGGCCGACGCCCGCGTGTTCGTCGGTGCGGGCTCGTTCCGTTCCGCGCTGGAAAGGCTCGGTGAGCGTCGGCACGAGTTCCGGCGGAAGAGAAGGCCCGGTGTTCTCGACATTCAGCACGCCCGCGTCGTACCGCGATTCGGTATGGACCCGCACGGTGCCGCCGGTCGGGAGGTTGTGGACGATGGCGTTCTGGACGAGGTTGGTCACCATCCGCAGGATCAGTTCGGGCGAGCCGACGGTCGGCGCCTTCTCGCCGGTGACGGTGAGGGAGATCTGCCGATGTTCGGCGAGCGGAAGCAGCGTTTCGGCGGCCTCTTCGGCGACGAGCGACAGATCGACGGGCCCGCGGCTGAAGCTCCCGGTCTCGCCCCGGCTGAGCAACAGGAGTGCCTCGGTGAGGTCGATCGCGCGCGTGTTGACGGTGTGCAGGCGCTCGATGAGTTCGCCGTTGTCGCGCGAGGGATCGTTGCGGGCGACGTCCAGCAGCGTCCGCGAGATCGCCAGCGGGGTCCGGAGTTCGTGGGAGGCGTTCGCGGCGAAGCGCCGTTGCTGCGCGACGTGGGATTCGAGCTGTTGGAGCATGGTGTCGAAGACGTCCGCGAGTTCGCGGAACTCGTCCCGGGGGCCGCGCATGCGGATGCGGTGGGACAGCGACCCCTTGGCGGCCCGGCGCGCCGCGTCCGCGATCTGCTGGAGCGGGGAGAGCATCCGGCCGGCGAGGACCCACCCGCCCAGCGAGCCGAAGACCAGCAGCAGGAGCATCGCCGTGATGGCGGCGGGGGTGAAGGCGCGCGTGAGGTCGGTGCGGCTCGGGCTGAACCCGCCGGGCCCGTAGTGCGTGGTGTCCGGGACGTAGCGCAGCAGGAACGCCCACACGACGGCCAGCAGGAGGGCGCCGGCGATCAGTAGGAACCCGACATAGCTGATCGTGAGCTTCAGCCGGGCGCTGAGCCCCGGACGTCTATTCATCGGGGCTGCCGGGCTCGGTGTCGATCCGGTAGCCGACGCCGGGCACCGTGGCGATGATCCACGGTTCGCCGAGGCGTTTGCGCAGCGCGGAGACGGTGATCCGGACGGCGTTGGTGAAGGGGTCGGCGTTCCCGTCCCAGGCCCGCTCCAGCAGCTCCTCGGCGCTGACGACCCCGCCCTCGGCGGTGACGAGGACTTCGAGCACGGCGAACTGCTTGCGGGTGAGCGCGACGTAGCGTCCGTCGCGGAAGACCTCGCGGCGGAAGGGGTCCAGCCGGATGCCCGCGATCTCGCTGACCGGGGGCCGGGCGTGGGCGCGGCGGCGGTCCAGCGCCCTCAGCCGCAGGACGAGTTCCCGGAGCTCGAACGGTTTCGTGAGGTAGTCGTCGGCGCCGAGCTCGAATCCGGACGCCTTGTCGTCGATCCGGTCGGCGGCGGTGAGCATGAGGATCGGGATGCCGGTGCCCGAGGCGACGATCCGCCGCGCTACCTCGTCGCCGGAGGGACCGGGGATGTCCCGGTCCAGGACGGCGAGGTCGTAGGAGTTGACACTGAGTAGTTCGAGCGCGGTGTCTCCGTCGCCGGCGATGTCGGCGGCGATCGCTTCCAGCCGGAGTCCGTCGCGGACGGCTTCGGCCAGGTAGGGCTCATCCTCCACTATCAGCACGCGCATTCCCGCAGACTATGCGCAACGGCATATCGCTGACATATGCTGACGGATGGTGACCGCTCGCGCCGGGGCACGGCGGCCGGGCCGCCCGCCGCCGCGGCGTCACCCGACGTTCCTTCGCACGCGCGGCCCGATGCCGGTGACGATGGTGTGGGGAATGGTCCCGGCCCAGCGCGCCCAGTCCTGGACGGTCGGGGTCGCGCCCCCGTCCGGCCCGAACACGGTCGCGGACGTGCCGACCGGGAACGACTCGGCGCCCGTGTCGATCACGATCTGATCCATCGAGACCCGTCCCACGACCGGGAACCGGCGCCCGCCGATCTCGACGCCGGCCTCGGGCGCGCATCCTCGCGGAATCCCGTCGGCGTAGCCGACGGGCAGGATGCTCAGATGGGCGGCACGTTCCGTGACATAGGTGCCGCCGTAGCCGACCGGTGTGCCGGCCGCGACCGCCGCCGTGTGCACGATCGGCGCGGTCAGCCGGGACGCGCCGTGCAGCCGTACCGTCCCGGACGGGTCGATCCCGACCAGTCCGGCCCCCACGCGGACCATGTCGAAATGGGTCGCCGGGTCGGTCAGCGCGCCCGAGGTGGCCGCGAGGTGGGCGGGCGGCGAACCGAGCCCCGCCTCCCGGACGGCCCGCCGCGCCTCCTGCATCTCCGCGACCGCGGGTGCGTTCGCCGCGGGATCGGCGTGGTCGGCCAGCGGCAGATGCCCCATGACACCCGCGACCTCGACCTTCCGCGCGTCCCGAGCACGCCGGGCCAGACCGATCAGCTCGTCCCACCGGGCGCGAGGGCAGCCGCCCCGGGCCATTCCGGTGTCCAGGTGGAGGTGGATCCGCACCGGCGATGCGGCCTGGGAGACGAGCGCGTCGAGTTCGTCCACCGAACCGACCGCGACGTCGATCCTGTGGGCGACCGCCGCGCCGGCGTCGATCCCCGAGGAATGGAGCCAGGTGAGGATCGGTGCCGTGAGCCCCGCCTCGCGCAGCGCCGAGGCCGCCGCGATGCTCGTCGTCCCGAGCCACTCCGCACCGGCGGCGACGGCGGCCCTGGCGACCGTGACGGCGCCGTGGCCGTACCCGTCCGCCTTCACCAGGGCCATGATCGTGCTCTTGGTCCGGGCGCGGATCTCGGCCATGTTCGCGGCCACCGCTCCGGGAAGGGTCTGAAAGGTCGGCGGGCGAAAGGCGTCCGTGGGGCGTCGGGGCACGACCGGGGCCCGGTTCACGACCGCATCCTCGGGTCGAAGGTCGGGTCCGGATACATCGACGGGCAACCGTCGTCGGTGGCCTCGGAACGCAGTTCGTAATGCCAAGGCTCATTGCGGTATATCTGACACAGCCCATACGCGGAGCCGTGCTCGGAAAGCCAATTCGCGGCGGCGGCGGGGCCGATGTCGACCGCGTCGCCCGACACGTGAGCGGACGTGGTCGGGGTGGCCACCCACCGCGCGGCCTCCCTTTCCGAGCCGTATTTGGCGACGGCCTCCCGCAGCAGCCGCCGCTGGTAGGTGGGTGACCGCCAGCCGCTGTTGACGCGGATCCGGACGCCGCCGGCCTGCGCCTCCTTGGCCGCCCGGCGCAGCGCGGCGCGGAGGTCCGGGTCGAGCCTGCTCACCGCCGGCCTCCGGTCGAACACCGAGATCGGCGCGCCGTCGGGAATGACGCCGATGGCCTCGTCCGAGGTCAGCGGCCTGACCGGCCGGGTGATCTCGACCGAGGTACCCGACGCGTCCGACGCCCCCGAGGTGTCCTCCGAACCGGAGGACCCGAGCGACCACTGCACGGCGAACGCGGCGATCGCCACACCGAGGATCGCCAGACCGGCCAACACAAACCAGCGTGTACGGCGGGGCGGCGATGACCGAGGTGCATTGTTGTACATACCTCAAGTGAAGAGGGAGGCCTGTTGCCATCGCGTATCCGGTTTTCGATACGCTCGCGATATGCGGAACCCTCGGCATGGCCGAACCGGCCCATTCCCGCTGCCGCAAAGAATGGCTGCCCGTGGCGTTCGCCACGGGCAGCGGTCTCACGAAAGTCAGATCGTGGCGGGGTCGGCCGTGGCCGTCGCCTCCGGGCTGTGGCTCGCCGCCGAGCGGCCCGGGATCAGCGCGATCGCCAGCAGGCCCGCCGCCACCGCGATTCCCGCGGCGGTCAGCATGCCGATCTGGTAGCCCTCGGTGAGGGCCACGGCGGGGACGCGTTCGCCGCCCTCCAGGACGTCGGTCGTGCGGGCGGTGGCGATCGCGACGACGATCGCCAGGCCGAGCGAGCCGCCGCACTGCTGGGCGGTGTTGAACAGGCCGGACGCGAGGCCCGCCTCCTCCTGCCGGGCCGCCGACGTCGCCCCGACGGTGGTGGTGACGAACGCCAGCCCGCTCCCGACCCCGATCACCAGGGACGGGCCGAGGACGTCCACCAGGAAGCTCCCGTCGACCGACATGCGGGAGAACCAGGCCAGCCCCGCGCCGGTCACGATCAACCCTGCCGCCATCGGGGCCCGGACGCCGATCCTCGTGATCAGCGCGGACGCCACGCCCGCCGTCACCGCGATCGTCAGCGCGAGCGGCAGCGCGGCGAGCCCGGCCTTGACCGGGCCGTAGTCGAGGACCTGCTGCATGTAGAAGGTCATGTAGAAGAACATCGGGAACATCGCCATCGTGCTCAGCAGGGCGATGATGTTGGCGCCGCGCAGCATGCCCAGCCGGAAGATCCGCAGCGGGACGAGCGGCTGCGCGGCCCGGGCCTCGATGACGAAGAAGAGCGCGATCAGCAGCAGCGACAGCGCGCCCAGGCCGAACGTCTGGGCGGAGCGCCAGCCCGCGTTGTTGGCGTCGACGAGCGTGTAGACCAGCGCCGCGAGCCCGCCGGTGGCCGTCACCGCGCCGGCGAGGTCGAAGCCGCGGGCACCCGCGTCCTTCGCCTCGGGCAGCAGCACGGGCGCCAGCGCGATCGCCAGCACCCCGATCGGGACGTTGACGTACAGGGTGGACTCCCAGCCGAGCCACTCGGTCAGCCCGCCGCCGAGGATCGACCCGGCCGCGCCGCCCGCCCCGGCCACCGCGCCGATGACGCCCATGGCCTTGTTGCGCTCGGGTCCCGCCGCGAAGATCGTCATGATCAGCGACAGCGCCGCCGGGGCCACGATCGCGGCGCCGACGCCCTGCACGGCGCGGGCCCCCACCAGCATGGCCGCGTTCACCGACAGCGCCCCGACCAGCGAGGTCGCGGCGAACAGCGCCATCCCGACCATGAACATGACGCGGCGTCCGACCAGGTCGGCGGCGCGTCCGCCGAGGAGCAGCAGGCCGCCGAACGTCAGCGTGTAGGCGTTGGCGACCCAGGAGAGGTCCTCGGGCGCGAACTTCAGATCACGCCCGATGGAGGGCAGCGCGACGCCGACGATGGACGCGTCGAGCACGAGCACGAACTGGGTGGCCGCGAGCAGCGCGAGCGCGAGGCCGCGCCGCTGTGTTGTGTGTGTCATGGTCCGCCTGACTTGGTTTCGTGATGTCGCCGCCATGACGAAGGGCGGCGGACGGGTGTGACGGAAGCCCCCGCCGGTCCTGGAGGTCGGCCAGGACGCGGCGGAATGATCCCGACAGGGCAAGAAGAACGCAGCCCTCATCGCGCCACACCTCGAAAGGTGCGGCGATGCCGGAGGGTCACGCGACCCAGGAGGGGACGACCTGCTCCAGCCGGGCCGGGTCGTTGAGGGTGCGGATCGCGGTGACCACGCCGCCGGTGACCGTGAAGGCCATCACCGTGACCGGCCGTCCCTCGACGGTGATGAGCACCCCGGGAACGCCGCCGACGAGCGCCGGGTGCACCCGCGCGTCCGGACGCGCGAACATCGTCGCCCGGGCCGCGATCTTGTCCGCGCCCCGCACGACGAAGTCGCCCTCCAGCCCCTGGGCGCGCACCTCGACGTCGGGCGCGAGCACGCTGAGCAGCCCGGCGACGTCGCCCCGGCCGGCCGCCGCGAAGAACGCCTCGACGACCTCGCGGCCCGCGGCGTGGGAGTCGGGCGAGGGCGTGCCCGACCGCAGCCGTCCGCGGGCCCGGCTGGCGAGCATCTTCGAGGCCGCGGTGCTCCGTCCGAGGACGGCCGCGATCGTGTCGAACGGCACCTCGAAGACATCGTGCAGGACGAACGACACCCGCTCCGCCGGGGTGAGCGCGTCCATGACGACGTACAGCGCCAGCCCGACCGATTCGGCCAGCACCGCCTCCTGCTCGGGGTCGAGCCGGGAGTCGGCGAGCGGCTCCCGCTGGAGCGCGCCGATGTCGAACTCCAGCGGCTGCTCGCCCCGCGTCCCGCGCCGGCGCAGCGCGTCCAGGCAGATCCGGCCCGTCACCGTGGTCAGCCAGCCGCGCAGGTCCTCGATGTCGCCGCCGCCGTTCCGCACGAGCCGCAGCCACGCCTCCTGGACGGCGTCGTCGGCGTCCGCGTGCGACCCGAGCACGCGGAAGGCGATCGCGTGCAGATAAGGGCGCTGGCCCTCGAATCTCGCGGCGAGCTGTTCCTCTTCGGTCACGGTTCCCCCTGGTCCTGGACGGTGTCACTACCAGGACGCACCAGGCGGCCGTGAGGTAACGCACCTTTCGGACGTTACCTTTCGCCGCGCCCGGACGTCGTAGCGCCGTCAGACCAACAAGGCGCCGGTCCCGAACCGGCTTCGCTCTAGGAGGAACCATGGGATCGCGGATGTCCAACCCCACCGTTCTCGTACCCGAACTCATACCGGTGGCGGGCGCGCTGGCCAAGGCCACCGGCAACGGCTCGCTGCCGGGGACCCCGATGGGCCTGGCCGGCCTGCGCGTCGCCCAGATCGTCGGCAGCACCTACCTGGTCATCCGGTCCACCAAGGCGCTGCGTGAGGCCGGGGAGTCCGAGGAGCGGATCGCCGCCGTGGCGTCCTGGCGGAACGCGCCCTACTTCACGGGCCCCGAGCAGGCGGCGCTGGCGCTGGCGGAGGCGGTGTTCCAGCCGGCGGCCGAAGGCGAGCGGGTCTCCGACGCGCTGTACGCGGAGGCGGCCGCGCACTTCGACGAGAAGGAGCTGGCCACGCTGATGATCGGGATCGGCCAGGTCGCCTTCTGGGCCACCGTCGCGCTCATCGGCAAGCCGGTTCCGGGCGTCGCCGAAGCGGAGACGTGGAGCTGATCGTCCGAGGCCGGCCCGCCCGCCGGGGGCGTTCACCGTATTGCGGTGAACGCCCCCGGCGGGCGCCTGCGCGCAATAGTGGGAGCCACCGAGGAGGATTCGAACGGCAGTGGCGACAAGGATGGCCGCGACAACTCCATGCCCGGCCCACCGCCCGACACCGGGCAGATCTAAATAAATTAGGCTAGCCTATCCTTAGTAAAGTTAGTCTATCCTAAATAAGGTTCGCCTAAGAAATTCGGACGGAAATAGATCCTTTCACGGGGTCCGATTGATCGCCATTAACTTGACTGATCGGTTGCGCGGCGCCATGACCATGGACAACGTCCAAAGCCACTTGTCAGGAAGCCCGGAAAACTTCATGCCGACTAGAAAGACTCCCGTCATGTTGAAAGGCGCTCCGGCGTGAGATGGTCCGGTATATGCGAGTGAATTCTGTCGGAATTCATGCACCATCGACTGCCCGACCTGCGGCAAGAGTGTACAGGTCGACGCGAGCCCACGCCTCGGGATCTTCCTCGTTGAGGAATCCGCGCGCCCCGGTGACGACTCTTTCCGGACCGGCGGAGCCGCCGATCCGCGCAGTTGGCCCCGCGAATTCGCTCGGCGCCGAACATTCAACTCGAAGTTTCAAACCTGGTCGGGCCCTTCCGCTCGTGTGAGCATCAGCGCCATGGAAGGTGACAGCCAGATCATTGAGCTGCTCAACGAGCAGCTCACCGCGGAACTCACGGCGGTCCACCAGTTCTTCCTGCACGCGAAGATGCAGCAGGACTGGGGTTATGTGCGACTCGCCAAGCACACCCGATCGGAAGCCCACGACGAGCTGAAGCACGCAGAGCGGCTCACCGAACGCATCCTTTTCCTGGAGGGTGCGCCGAACTACCAGGACCTCAGCGCGCTGCGAATCGGGCAAGGCGTTCCCGAGCAGCTCCGCAACGACCTCGCCCTGGAGCTGGAGACCGTCACGCGGCTGCGGGCCGGCGTCGAGCTGATGCGCTCGCGCGGCGACATCACCTCGGCCCGGATCTTCGAGGAGATCCTCGCCGACGAGGAGGAGCACGTCGACTACCTGGAGACCGAACTCGGGCTCCTGGAGTCCCTCGGTGAGCACAACTACCTGCAGCGCCTGACCGACGCCCCCGGGGAGGACTTCACCGAACCCGTCTAGACCCTCGCGCCGCCCCTCGGGGCGCGGACTTCGCACCGTTTCCGCTCGCACCCGGCCACCGAGGACCAGGCCACTTTCGGATCGGGCCCCTTCCGGACGTGGGCCCGGATGGTTCCGGCGGCCGGGTGCCCTACTCCTGTCCCCGGAGTGCGGCACCACGCCACGACGGTGGCCGCACCATCGAGAAGGAGCACGATCGTGACAGAGACCAGCACATCCCACGATCCACCCAGCCCCGCCGCGTCCGCGACGCCCGAGGAGCGGCTGGTGCTGGAGATGTGGCGGACCCCCGTGTACCAGGCCGACTGCACCGGCGCCGCTCGGCACCTCCCGGACCTGCGTACGCTCATCCTCGACGGCGGTGGCGATGGGCACGCCGACGGCCCCGGCGGGCCGATCGCATCACCCCCGACCATGCTCACCCGGGACCACCCCTCGATCGACTGGCTGAGGCACGAGATCGGCCTCGCCGGCAGGACCCTCGCCCGTGCCGTGCTGGGCGAGGCCGCCGACGAGATCCCCGACCACGAGGTCCACACCGAGGCGTGGGCGCTGGTCTGCCGGCCCGGTGAGCCGTTCCGGCCGCACACCCGCCATGACGCCGCCTGGTCGGGCCTGCTGTCGGTGGCCGCCGACCCGAGCGTCGACGCCGATGCCGGCCATCTGGAGCTGCTCGATCCGCGTCCCGCGGCCGTCACGCGCGACGCCTCGCCGGGGGCCGTCCACTACACCCCCGTCCCCGGCCGGATGATCGCGTTTCCCGGCTGGCAGGCCAACTGGATGAGGGCGACCACCACCCATCTCCGGCTGAGGGTCGCGATCGCCTGGAACATCG
This sequence comes from Actinomadura terrae, assembly GCF_022751215.1. GTDB lineage: Bacteria > Actinomycetota > Actinomycetes > Streptosporangiales > Streptosporangiaceae > Spirillospora > Spirillospora terrae. Next base: position 413,424 of record NZ_JAICDG010000007.1, read on the forward strand.
TCTACCACCAACCTCGGAGCCGGACGTCATGACGCTGATCACCCCCGCCCCCGCCCCTGTTCCCACCCCCGTCCCCTCCTCCGGCCGCGATCGACGCAGTTGCGGTCACGCGGGACCGGCCGTCCGCCGGCACTGGGGAACGCCGGTGGCCTTCGCCACCCTCGACCCGACAGGGCTGCTGGCCCCCTCCGCCGGGGCCCTCAGCGCCGAGGGCCCCGCCCTGGAGGTCGTGCCGCCCGGAGAAATCATCACGGACCTCGCGGCGGCGACCGCGCGGTTCCAGACCTCGTTCGACGCTCTGGCCGCCGCCCACGAGCCCGGACTCGCGCCCCCCGCCGGAACCATCGACATCGCCGTCCAGGTCTGGCGGGAGGGCTACCACATGCCGCCCAGTGGCAACCCGGCGAGCCAGATCGCGTGGTGGATCCTGGACGCGGGTTCCGCCCCCGAGCGCCCGGAGGCGGGCGCCATCATCATCGCCGACCCCCGGTCCGGTCCCCCGGTCCCCTCGGCACTGGCCCGCCTCTGGGGACGCCACCTGATGATCGGCCCCCGTCCCGGCTCGCACATCGCCGTCCCCGGCTGGCTCACCGCCTCGGTCCAACCCGTGGAGGCCGGTCAGTACGTTCTGGTCGCCATCGCCTCGACCGCCAGGTGACCTCCGAGCCGGCGGCACCGGACCGCCCCGGCGGATCGGACGGCGGGCTCGGTGGCCTGCGCGGAACCTCGAAGTCCCCCGCGTGGACGCGGCGGGCCCTCAGCGAAGACGCCGGGCGACGCCGTACCTAACGGGGCCTGGAGTTCTGACCGCAACCTGGAGCGGGCCACCCGCGTCCGTTAACGACCGGCCGGACCGCATCCTTCCCGTGCTTCGGCCGCCCGGGAGGACGCCACAGGAGAGCGGCGGCGCTTCGCGCCGGACGAAGCCGCCGCCGGGGCCGCGCTCGGCACGCGTGACGGCCGCCGCCGGCGAGGAACGCCGATCCTCGCGAGCTGCTCTCGCCCCGACCGCGGGACGGAGAGCACAGGGCGCCACGCGTGCCATGCGCCGGGTTCGGCGCGGCCGTGCTCACCACCGCCGCGGGCGTCGTGGTCATCGGCACCGCCTTCTTCGCCGTCACCCCGGACGGCGGAGCCGCCGTCCGGGTCACGCGGTGACGTTCCCCGCCGACATGGCTCTCATCGCCCTCGGAGCACCGTTTCGTGGATGTGCTGTTCGATCTCCGCCACGCGTTCGTCGACGGGTGCGGGCGGCACGTCGACCAGCTCGTAGCCATGGGCCCGGTACACCTGCTCGTGGACGCGCGCGAAGGCCAGGGACTCCTCGAAGGTGATCCGGCGCGCGGCGGTGGGGGCGACGAAGCCGATCGGCTGGATCAGGAAGACCTGCCGGTGATAGACGCCGTCGCGCTCGATGCGGTCGATCGCCGCCGCCAGCGCCTCGGGAACGGCGCGCCGCAGGTAGCGGGCCAGGGCCAGCGTGCACAGCGGTGAGCGGTCGTAGATCTGCACCACCGCGCCGGAGGCGTCGGCCGCCCGCTGCCGCTGCTGCTGCGTCCGGAGGATGTCTTCAAGGAATCCAGGACCGTTCCAGGGCTCCTGTTCGCCGCGGGCCTGCCGTTGTGCGATGACATCGGTGGCCGCCTCGTCGATCACCATGTGCCCGCGGTCCCTCAACCGGTGGGCGATCGTGGTCTTGCCCGCACCCGGGGCCCCGGTCAGCACGTACCGCCGGGGTCGCGGGGACGCCTCCCCGGCCGGGCCGGTCTCGTGGTCAGCCATGCCGCCCACCCTCACACACCGGTCGGGGCCTTCAGGCCATGTCCCAGAGCAGGCGGTAGTAGTCGATGCGCTCGGGGTCCGGGTCGATCCCGTACGCCTCGTACAGGACGCCGTCGTACCCCGGCCCGTAGTCCCATTCCGTGCTCCACGCCGCGACCGCGAGGTCGGCCCACCGGTCGGCCGTGCCGAGCGACCCGAGGTCCACGTGCGCGGCGAACGCGCCGTCGTCGTGCAGCAACGTGTTGGGAACGCACGCGTCCCCGTGGCACACGACGAGCCGGTCGATCTCAGGCGGCTCACCGATGCGCGCGCGGGCCTTCGCGAGCTCCAGGTGCCGGTACTCGGGCGACCGGTCGGCCGGGCCCTCCCCTTCGGCGATGCGCTCGTCGGCGCGGACGAGCCGCCGCTCGACGCTCCAGTCGAACGGGCAGCCGTCGACGGGGAGGGAGTCGTGCAGCAGGCGCAGCCCCCGCCCGATCCCGGCCGCCGCCGTCGCCGGGTCGTCCTTCCACCGGGGGTCCACCGCGGAGCTGCCGGGGACCTCCGCGGTGACCAGCCACGCGCCCTCATCGTCCGTACCGTGCTCGATGACCTGCGGGACGGAGGTCCATCGCCCCGCCCAGGCTAGCCGCTCCGCCTCCGCGGCCAGATCGATCTCCGGCGTGCCCGCGGCGACCCACTTGACGTACCTGACCGCGCCGCCTTCCAGGCGGAACGTCAGTCCCCCGAGCTCGTTGCGCCACACCGGAGTGACGGTGTCTCCCCCGGCGAGAGCCGCGACGGCGTCGGGAACGTCCACGGGACCGGTCGGAATCTCGGCATTCTCCAGGCGGCTCATAGGCTCATGATCGTTACAGGCCTTCCGGGCTGGTCACAAATGGTTTTCCCATCCGGAGGCCGTGGGCCACCCGGGCCGGATGGGTGAGCTGAGGGTAGTGCCCGGCTCCGGCGATCTCGGTCACCGGCTGGACGACGTCCATGGCCAGCGGGTCGGCCGATCCCACGATGATCTCGACCGGGACGGCTACTTCGTCCAGCAGCGCTCTCGTTCGCTCGCGTTCGGCGTGAGCCGCACGCAGGGCCGTGACCACCCGGCGCGGCGCGCCCGGCCGCCGCAGGTCCGCGGCGGCACTGGCGACCTCCGGGCCGTCCGGCAGGCCGAGCGTCCCGGCCAGCCGGGAGGACGACATGCGCCGCATCACCGGCACGGCGACACGCGAGCGGGTGAACCGCGAGCTGGGAGTTTGCAGGAACGACGGGGAGACGAGGACGAGCTTGCTGACGCGTTCGGGATGCTCGGCGGCGAAGCGGAGCGCGGGCGCGCAGGCCAGCGAGTGCGCGACCAGCACGGGCCGGGTGCGGACCGGGCTCATCAGGTCGGCCAGCCATGCGTCCGTCGGCAGGGACGAGGCGGCCGAGCGTCCCAACCCGGGGAGGTCAGGCGCCAGGACCGGGCCGGTGAGGTGGGGTGCCAGCGGCGCCCAGACGTCGGCGTTCATCGGCAGCCCGTGCAGCAGGACGTGGGCGGGGCGATGGCGATCACCGAGCATCCAGGTTCGCGTGCCCGCCACGGAGGCGAAGCCGTAGGGCCTTGTCCAGGGCGACGCGGCGCCGAAGCGGGCGGCCAGCAGGTCGTCGGCCCAGGTCCGCAGCGCATCGGCGGCCGGAGGCATCTCAAGGCCGACGGACGCGGCGAGGGCGGAGGCGGAGGCTGTCGGGTACCGGTCGGCCGACAGGAACGACAACGTCTCGGGATCGGCCCCGGTGAGCTTGCGCGGGAGGCGCCGCAGGAGGCCCACGGGCACGGACCGGCGGGGCGCCCGCACCCCCATGTGATCGGCGATAATGCCGATCAACTCGGGGAGCGGGGGTGTGGCGTCGTCGAGCACCCAGTGGTGCTCGTTCGGCGGTGCCGCGGGGATCTCGGCCAGGAAGCGTGTGAAGTAGCCGATCGTGACGATGGGCACGAAGACGTCCGGGCCGCCGGGGAACGCGGGTAGCCGTCCGTTCCACAGGTTCTCGACGAGGGCGGCCGGGCCGATGTACTGGCCGGGCCCGATCACGCTGCTGGGGTTCGCGATGGTCAGCGGAACGTCCAGCTCGCGGGCCCGCGCGCGTACTGCGAGGTCACCCTCGATCTTCGACGCCTCGTAGGCCCCGAGCCTCGCGTAGTCGGGCTGTCCGCCGGCCCCGCTCACCCGGTAGCCGCTGACGTGCACCAGCCGCCGCAGCCCGGGCAGCGCTGCGGCCCATTCGAGCACGTTGAGCGCCCCCGTCACGTTGACCGCCCGGGCCTCCGGCACCGCGAGGCCGAACGCGTAACGAGCCGCGACGTTGTAGACGTCGCGAGCGGCGGGCAAGCCGGTGAGCGGGCGCGTGATGTCGGCGGTGACCACGACGAGCCCGCCCGTGTCGACGCCCTGGCCGGTGAGCCAGGGCGTGAGGGAGTCGTCGCGGACGACCGCCGCCACCCGCCGTCCCCGGCCGAGCAGCTCGGCGACCAGCGAACGGCCGATGAAGCCCGTCGCCCCGAAGACGATCGCATCCATGTGCGCTCCTAATGGATCGGTCTACATATTTTCTTCGCCAAAAGAGAGCCCGCCGGTCGCGGCGGGCCCGTCTCAGCCGAGCAGGGCGGTGATCTGGCGTCCGACGCGCGTCAGCGGCTCCCTGCTGCGGTGGGCCTTGGCCAGCAGCAGGGCCCCCTCGATCAGCGCCAGGACCGTCACCGCGAGGTCATCGGCGTCCGCGCGTCCGTCCAGGCGGGCGCGCAGGGCCGCTTCCCATCGGGAGTAGACCTCCGAGCAGGCCTCCTGCAACGGGTCGCTGGTCGCGGCCATTTCCAGCGCGACCGTGGCCACCGGGCACCCTTTGCGCCAGCCCGACTCCTCCAACCGGTCCCCCAGGTGCCGCAGCACCGCTTGGGCGAACTCCGCCGCGGAACCGCTGGACTCCGCCAAGCCCTCCATGCCGTCGCCGATCGCCAGCCCGGCCCGCCGGATGGACGCGCCGACCAGCTGGTCCTTGCCCTCGGGGAAGTGGAAGTAGAGCGAGCCGCGAGGCGCGCCACTGGCCGCGACCACCTGGTTGAGCCCGGCGCCGGAGTAGCCGCCGACCTCGATGAGCTCCTGCGTCGCGTCCATGAGCCGGTCCCGCGTCCGCGCACCCTTCTCTCCCATGGCGAAAGAGTAGACCGACCTACATATTTCGCCAAGTCCTCCCCCCAAGGGTGGATCGAGCCCGCCGGAATGCCCCGCGCGGGGGAAGGACATCGTGATCTTGGGGGAGGTGGTGCCGTCCCGCGCTGGACGAGGGTTGCCCCAGCGTCACCGAACCCGGTGACCTCGCCTTGTGAGGAGTTCGCCGTGACCGCGACCCGGACCCGTCCACCCGCACGCCGCCCAAACCCGGTGGTCGCCGCCTTCGTGAAGCTGCACGGCCGGCCGGTCGAGGGCGCACAGCGATGGGCCGTGCTGGCGGCCTACGCGACCACGCTGGTCGTGCTGCCCTCCTGCCTGTGGCGGCTGGCGTTCGGGGCCTTCGACCTTCCGATCGTCGAGCACCGCGAGGTCTCCGGCGACATGGACGACGACCTTCCCGGCTGGCTGCCCGGCTGGGTCTACATGGTCCTGCTGTCCGCGGTCAGTGAGGCGCTGGCGTTCCTGGCCGTCGGCCTGGTGAACCGGTGGGGCGAGGTCGTCCCGAAATGGGTCCCCTTCTGGGGAGGCCGCAGAATCCCGCCGCTCGCGGCCGTCATCCCGGCCGGCCTGGGCGCGTCCCTCCTCATCGCCAACAGCTTCTTCGCCCTCTTCTTCGCCGAGTCCAACGAGAACTTCGACAAGACCTTCGCCCACGAGTGGCAGCTCAACCTCCTCCGTGTCTGCTACGCACCCTTGCTGGCCTGGGGTCCGCTCCTGGCCGTCCTCACCGTCGCCTACTACGTGCGCCGCCGCAGGACCGGCTGAGCGGGGCTCAGCCGGTCCCGGATAGCAGCCTCGGCCGGGAGGGGTCCCCGCAGTTCAGAGTTACGGTCCTGGCGACTCTGGGTTCGAGGAGCAAGGTCGATGGCGGGCTTCCTTCCGGCGATCGCACAAGCCTTCAGACGCTGTTGGGATTTTGACGGACGCGCCACTCGCAGCGAGTTCTGGTTCTACTTCCTGTTCGCCGAGCTGTGCGCGTGGAGCCTGATCATGCTGACGGTGGTAACGCGTGCCAAGGCGCTCGGGGTGGTAACCCTCATCGTCAATACCGTCCTGTTGTTTCCAATGTGCTCGGTGTGCACCCGGCGTCTGCACGACAGTGGCCTCGCCCTCGGCTGGCGGCGGCTCGCACTCCTGCCGATCCTCGGGTGGCTGATCCTCGCCGTCTTGCTCTGTAGGCCCAGTTATATGGGAGTCAACCGGTACGGGTCGTGGGAATCCGCGACCGAACAGCAGATTGCCCGGCGACTGTACGAGCGCCGCAGGAAGGACGGTGGACGGGCGCACACCATCGCCGATATCGCAGCCAGGCTCGGCGTCAGCCGCGCGACGGCCTTCAGCTACCTCGACCCGGACCAGCAACGGCAGGTCCGGGTCGAGCGAGACGCGAGCTGAAGAGCCGCGCGACAGCCTCGGCTCGGGCGTTCGGTCACCCGGCGATGGGCGCTCCGACTATGCGGGGACGGAACCCGATGATGGCGGCGGCGACCTCGTCGAGGTGGCTCTCCAGCAGGAAGTGGCCGCCGTCGAGCAGGACGATCTCCGCGTCCGGCGCGTCCCGCCGGAACGCCTCCGCGCCGGCCGGCAGGAAGATCTCGTCGTTGCGTCCCCAGATCGCGAGGACGGGGACGCGGCTCGTCCGCAGCCACTCCTGCACCGCCGGGTACAGGGCGCGGTTGCCGGCGTAGTCGCCGAACAGGGCGACCTGGGCGCGGTCGTTGCCGGGACGGGCGAGCAGCGCCAGGTCGTGCTCCCAGGCGTCGGGGTCGATCAGGCTGGGGTCGGGGACGCCGTGGGTGTACTGCCATTCGACGGCCTCCCGGTCCAGCGCGGGTCGCACCCCCGCCTCGTTCTCCGGGGTGCGGTGCGCTCCGTAGGCCCAGATGGGCTCCCAGAACTCCTGGTCGAACCCGTCCTCGTAGGCGTTGCCGTTCTGGGAGACGACGGCGGTGACCGATTCCGGGGCCGCCAGCGCGAGGCGCCAGCCGATGGGCGCGCCGTAGTCCTGGACGTAGATCGCGTAGCGGTCCACGCCGAGGCGGTCCAGGAAGCCGCGGGTCACCTCGGCGAGCCCGTCGAAGGTGTAGGCGAAGTCCGCCGCGCTGGGCGCCGACGAGCGGCCGAAGCCGATGTGGTCGGGCGCGATCAGCCGGTAGTGGCCGGCCAGCGCCGGGATGAGGTGGCGGAACATGTGCGAGCTCGTCGGATAGCCGTGCAGCAGCAGGAGGACGGGCGCGTCGGCCGGGCCCGCCTCCCGGTAGAAGACGGTCAGGCCGTCGACGTCCACGGTCCGGTGGTGAACAGCCGCCATGGTAACCCCTTAAATGAATTTAACTGGTTAGGCTATGCTCATGATGCACAGGGCCCCGCGGAGTGTCAAGGAGAGTGAGCCGTGGTCGAGGACGAGGAGCTGCTGCTCACCGTGCTCAACAGCGCACCGGTGGTCGACGGACGCCCCACCGACCTCCTGAGCGGAGAAGGGGCGGCGGACTGGATACGGGCACTCGGAGGACGTGGCACGGGCGAGGAGCGCGAGCGCCTGCGGCTCGTGCGCGACACGCTGCACCGGCTCGTCCGGCGGACGTCCTCGGACGTCGGCGATCTGGCCTCGGTGCTCGATCAGGCGCGGCTGCGTCCCGCCGTCTCGGCCGACGGTGTGTCGTGGCGGCTGGAGGTGGCGCCCGAGGACGAGCTGGCCGTGCGCGTCGTCCTCGCGTGGTCGCGCGTCACCGCGCGACTGCCGGGACGGCTGCGGGCCTGCGCCAACGAGGAGTGCAACCTGTTCCTCATCGATCACAGCCGTCCCGGGACCGCCCGCTGGTGCTCCATGGCGACCTGCGGCAACCGGATGAAAGCGCGAACCCACGCGCGCAAGCAGCGCCTCAAGTAGCGTCTCAGGAGCGCCGACCGAGTACGGCGCCGCCCGCCGGGAGGGCGTCCGGCCTCATGTCGCCTGGAGTGTGCCCATGAGCAGGTCATCGACCGCGGGCGACGTCCCGGAGGAGCTGCGGCGGACGCTCGGCGTCCCCGACGCCGTCATGATCGGTCTGGGGTCGATGATCGGCGCGGGGATCTTCGCGGCGCTCGCCCCGGCCGCGCGCGCCGCGGGCTCCGGGCTGCCGATCGGCCTGGCACTGGCCGCCGTGGTCGCCTACTGCAACGCCACCTCGTCCGCACGGCTGGCCGCGCGCTACCCGGCCTCGGGCGGGACGTACGTGTACGGCCGCGAGCGCCTCGGCGAATTCTGGGGCTACCTGGCGGGGTGGGGCTTCGTCGTCGGCAAGACGGCCTCCTGCGCGGCGATGGCGCTCACCGTCGGCTCGTACGTATGGCCGGGGCGGACGCACGCGGTCGCGGTCGCGGCGGTGGTGGCGCTGACGGCGGTGAACTACGCGGGGGTGCGCAAGTCCGCGCTGCTGACCCGGGTGATCGTGGCCGTGGTCCTGGCGGTCCTCGCCGCCGTGGTGGTCGCGGCCCTCACCGCGGACACGGCGGACGCGGCCCGGCTGGACATCGGCTCCGACGCCACGGTCGGCGGCGTCCTCCAGGCGGCGGGCCTGCTGTTCTTCGCCTTCGCCGGGTACGCGCGCATCGCCACGTTGGGCGAGGAGGTCCGTGATCCCGGGCGCACGATCCCGCGGGCGATCCCGCTCGCGCTCGGTATCGCCCTGGTCGTCTATGCCGTCGTCGCCGTGTCGGTCCTGAGCGTGCTGGGGCCGGACGGGCTGGCCGAGGCGGCCGCGCCGCTGTCCGACGCGGCGCGGGCCGCCGGTGCCGGATGGCTGGTCCCCGCCGTCCGGGCCGGTGCGGCCGTGGCCGCGCTCGGCTCCCTGCTCGCGCTGATCCTCGGCGTCTCGCGCACAACCCTGGCCATGGCCCGGGACCGGCACCTGCCGCACGTGCTGGCCGCCGTCCACCCGAGATTCCAGGTCCCGCACCGCGCGGAACTCCTCGTCGGCGCAGTGGTGGCCGTGGTCGCCGCGACCGGGGACGTGCGCGGGGCGATCGGGTTCTCGTCCTTCGGGGTCCTGCTCTACTACGCCGTCGCCAACGCCTCCGCCTGGACCCTCGCCCCCGAGGAGGGCCGCCCGTATCGGCTGATTCCCGCCGCCGGGCTGGCCGGGTGCCTCGTCCTGGCCTTCGCCCTGCCCGCGACCTCGGTCATCTCCGGGGCCGCGGTGATCGCGCTGGGCGCCGCCGTGTACGCGGGACGCCGCGTCCTCCGGTGACGGGATGCAGGCGGCGGTGCCTCATCGGGTGTTCCCCGCGACCGGTACGGGATCTGAAGGCGTGGTGCCGTCCTGCCGCAGGGCGGTGTCGAGCATGGAGTCGAGCGCGTGCTGGGTGGCTCGCAGGCGGGTGATCTCCCCGGTGACGCGCGAGTGTTCCTGCCGCAGCTTGGCGATCATGGTCGGGCAGGGCGAGGGGACCATCCGTCCGTCCTCGTCGTGGACGCAGTGCAGGAGCCGGGCGATGGCCGCGGTGGGGAGCCCGGCGGTGAGCAGGGCGCGGATGTGGCGCACCGCGGTCACGTCGGCGTCGTCGTACTCCCGGTAGCCGTTGGCCAGCCGGGTCGGGTGCAGCAGCCCCTGGTCCTCGTAGTAGCGCAGCAGCCGCCGGTTCACCCCCGTCGTGCTGGCGAGCTCACCGATCCGCATCCGCGCCTCCTCCGGGTTGACCTTCACATGGATGTGACGCCTTAACGTGCCGAATATTCCCGACCAGGAATTTCGAGGAGGCGGCATGTCCGGAGCGGTGGTCATCGGAGCGGGGCCGGGGATCGGCCAGGCGGTCGCCCGCAGGTTCGCGCGGGAGGGCTTTCCGATCGCCCTCATAGCCCGTAGCGACGGGACATTGCGAACGGCCGCGGACGCCGTCGCGTCCAGCGGAGTGCCGGTCGTCACGGTGGCGGCCGACAGCGCCGACGAGGACGCACTGCGAGCCGCGCTGGACCAGGCCGTCGCCGAGCTCGGCGTGCCCGACGTCGTTGTCTATAACGCCGCGCTCGTCCGGCCCGACGCGCCCGGGGAACTGTCGGCGCGCGAGCAGCTGGACGCGTGGGCGGTCAACGTAGTGGGCGCGCTTACCGCCGCCAGTCATCTGGCGCCGGAAATGGCGCGTCGCGGGAGCGGATCCATTCTCGTCACCGGAGGCATGCCGGAACCGAAGCCGGAATATGTGAGCCTGTCCCTGGGCAAGGCGGGAGTACGGACCTTGGTGCGGCTCCTCCACCAGCAGTACGGGGACGCCGGGGTGCACGCCGCCAGCATCACCGTCGACGGTCCCGTGGCGCCGGGCACCGATTTCGATCCCGACGACATCGCGGAACACTACTGGCGCCTGCACGCCCAGCCGCGGCACCGGTGGGAGCACGAGATCCTGCACACCGCTCAGTCGGAGTCGATGAGGTCGCGGGTCAGGTCGTAGAGGCGCCGGGCGGCCTCGGGGTCGAAGCCGGGGCCGTCCAAGGCGATCGGACGGCCCATGGCCACGGCGCTGAGCGGCTCGGCGGGCGGGGCGTCCAGCAGTTCGAGTATCGGTGCGATGGCCTTTCCGACCGGCTGCGCGTGCCTGCGCATGACTTCGATCTGGGCCGCGACGCGCGGGTGGTATTCGCCGGAGAGCGCGGTCGCGACGCTGCCCGGGTTGTACAGCACATAGCGAACCTTCGCCGAGGGCCGGAGTTGCGCGTATCCGGTGCCGAGGAGGTCGTTCAGCAGGCCGCCCTGCATAAGTGCGCCCTGGCCGTCGTAGTCCCGTTCGCGGCCGAGATCGTCCCAGCGGACGCTTTCGGGGTTCGGCCCCGGCCCCGCGACGTTGAGGACGACCGGCCGATCGGCGGCGTCCAGCAGGTCGGTCATCTCGTAGCTCATCAGGAAACGGCTCAGATAGAAGTGCGCGAACGTGTACTCGAACCCTTCGGCGGTGACGAGGCGGGTGGAGCGGAAATGGCGGGCGCACAGCACCAGGGCGTCCACCTTGCCGAAATGCGTTTCCACCTCTTGGACGGCCCTGCGGGTGTCGGACATCAAGCTCAGGTCGGCATGGACGAAGCGCGCCCGCTCGGCGGCGCCGAGCCGGCGGGCCGCGTCGAGGAACGCGGCTCCCTTGCCGGCGTTGCGGCCGACGATCGCGACCGAGTCGCCGCGTTCCAGGTAGGCGAGCCCGATCGCGCGTCCCATGCCGTCCGTGCCGCCTGTGATGACGAAGGTCTTCACTGGAACACCCTCCGAGGATGTGGTCGTGCGTCGCTACTGTCACACGAATGTAGCACTTAGAACCACACATGCCATTTCGTGGATGCACTTCGGAGCTGAGCTGCCAGGCGGGTGGGTAGGATCGTGGCCGCCATGAGAGCCGACGCCGCGCGCAACCTCGACTCGGTCCTGGAGACCGCCGCCCACCTGCTGCGACAGGACCCGGGCGTCAGCATCGCGGCGATCGCGGCGCGGGCGGGCGTCGACCGGCGCACCGTCTACCGGCGGTTCCCCACCCGAGAGGCGCTGGTGGACGTCATCCACCGCGGCAAGCTCGACGCATGCTGGGAGGTCGTCGACGCGGCCCGCCTGGCCGAGGCGCCGGTTCCCGTCGCGCTGCACCGGTACGCCGAGGGCATCATCGGCGTGAGCCGCCGCTGGCCCGTCGACCTGAGCCGCCTGCCGGACGACGCGGAGTCCGCCCCCCGCCTGCGCGAGCTGCTCGGCCGTCTCGACGCCTTCATGGACCGCGCGGCGCGCGAAGGCGTGATCCGGCCCGGCCTTCCCGACCGCTGGGCCCGCTCCCTGCTCGTGCACCTGACGAACCTGGCCGCCCACGAGATGCCGGAGCTCACCCCGGCCCAGGGTGCCGACGTCGTCGTCGAATCGCTCCTCGACGGCATCGGCACCCGTCCGTCCGGGGCTACTCCTTGACGGTAAGGAGCGGCCGCAGCTCGACCACGGGGTCGGCGACGCCGGCGCGGCCGAGGCTGGACACGACCGGGCCGATGTCCTTGTACACCCACGGCGCCTCCTGCTTGAGGTCGCGCCGCCAGGCGGCCATCACGTCCGCGCGCCGCGCGACCGAGGGGTCGCGGGGGTCGAGCGGCGTGACCACGCGGAACTCGTCGAGGAACGCGTCCAGGTCGGCGTCGCTCGCCCGGGACGCCGCACCGCGCGGGACGCGGCGTCCGGCGCCGTGGCACGCGCTCGCCAGCGTCCGCGGGTTGCCGTGCCCGCGCAGCACGTAACTGGCCGCCCCCATGGACCCGGGCACGATCACCGGCTCGCCCCACATCGCGTACGGCCCGCCCGCCATGTCGGCGTACCCGCCCGCGGGCGTCGCGCCCTTGCGGTGCACGACCGACCCGTCGTCGTGCCGCCACAGCAGGTTGTGCGGGGCGTCGTAGACCAGATCGGCGGTGAGGTCGCCGCACTCGGCGGCGAGCCCCTGGCGCAGCATGAGCGAGAGGAAGAACCGGTTGCCGACCGCGAAGTTCGCGGCGTTGCCGAACGCGTCGAGGTAGCGCCGGAGCGCCGCCTCGTTCCGCTCGCCGAGGAGGATGGGAAGGATCTTGTTGTCCGGGAGCGGGACGGAGCCGGGCCACGCCCTCCTCGCCTGGTCCAGGCCCTCGGCGTTCGCCTGGTGCCCCAGCGACAGCGAGCCGCTGTGCACCATCAGCACGACCCGCCCGAGCTCCAACCCCCACGCGTACGCGGCCTGCCGGTCGTGGACCGACGCGACGTACTGCACCTCGGCGAAGTGGTTGCCGCCGCCGACGCTGCCGATGATGCTGTCGTGGCTGGTGCCGCCCGCGCTGTCGATCCAGTCGCGGAACGGCTCGGCGGTCGCGGTCGGGTACCGCTCGCCGTGGACCCGGCCCGGCCGCCCGTCCTCGGGACGGTGCTGCGACCAGATCCCGCCCGCGCGCTCCCCCGGGACGCCGAGCAGGCCGGGCAGCCCGTCGCGGAGCAGGGCCTCCCGCTGGAGCCCCGACAGCGCGATCCGCCGGCCGCCCTCGAAGAACAGATGCCGCAGCCGGCCTTCCAGCGCGCCCAGCCGGGGACGCACCTGGTCGACGGTGAGCGAGGTCGTCTCCAGCCGCATTCCGCAGTTGATGTCGTTGCCGACCGCCTGCGGGATCAGCGCGCCGCTGGTCCGGAGCACGGTGCCGATGGGGATTCCGGCGCCCTTGTGCAGGTCGGGGGTGAGCGCGACGCGGTCGATCGCCGCCTTCTCCTGCCCGGTCGCGGCGGCGAGCCGCGCCAGGGTGTCGGCCGTTTCGAGCACGGTGAGGATCTCCTCGACCGCGCTGGACTCGATCGGCACGTCGGCGCCGGCGCAGACGTCGATGGGAATGCCCCACCGGTTGGGGAGGGTGAGCCAACTGTCGTCGGCGCGAACAAGACGCGAATCCTGCCGGGATGCGTTCATGGGTCTTTCCTTCGTGGCTGCTGGAATTCGGGCATGGGTCGGATACGTGGACGTCCGTGGTGGACGCACGGGACATCGCGCGGTAGGCGATGGGCTCCCCCGAGGTTCAGCAGCCGCGAGGTGGGACGAACACTAGCCGCCGTCGGCCGCCCGTCCAACCGAATATGTCGGCGTCCACTCCCCGCCGCTCCACGGGGAACGCGCGCCCGGCCTAGTGCATATGCACTAGGCCATGTGGACGCCTCGTCGCGACGCACCAGAGAAAAGACGGCGGCGGGAGACGATGCCGGGCATAGGCGCCGGAGGGAAATGTGGGTGGCGCGTGAATCTCGCGTATTTCCCTTGCCAACGGCGTCTGGAGTGATCGACAGGTGGCGACATATCTCTATCGGATCGGGCGGTGGGCCTTCCGGCGGCGCCGCCTCGTGGGCGCGCTGTGGCTGGCCGCCCTGGTGCTGGCCGTGGTCGCGGCCGCCACGGCGCCGTCCGGCGAGGACGAGGACCTCGCCATGCCCGGCACCGAGTCGCAGCAGGCGTTCGACCTGCTGGACGAGCGGTTCCCCCAGAGCAACTCCCAGGGCGCCGAGGCCCGCCTGGTCTTCCAGGCGCCGGACGGGCAGCGGGTGACGTCCACGCGGAGCAAGGCGGCCGTCGCCGCCGCGCTCGGCTCGCTGAAGGGGGGCGACCAGGTCGCCGCGACCACCGACCCCTACCGGACCGGCGCCGTCAGCAAGGACGGCACGATCGCCTTCTCCACGATCACCTACACGGCGGACGCCGTCGACCTCGCCGAGCCGACGAAGAGCGCCCTCGAAGCCGCCGCGGGCAAGGCCCGCGACGCGGGACTGACCGTGGAGATCGGCGGCTCGGCCCTGGACGCCGAGGAGGCGCCCGGCGGCACCACGGAGATCATCGGCGTGGCGGTGGCGGCGGTGGTGCTGATCCTCGCCCTCGGGTCGCTGGTCGCGGCCGGGCTGTCGCTGCTGACCGCGTTCTGGGGCGTGGCCATCAGCTTCGGCCTGGTCAGCGCACTGGCCGTGCCGCTCGGCCTGACCTCCACCGCCGCCATCCTGGCGCTGATGCTGGGGCTCGCGGTCGGCATCGACTACGCGCTGTTCATCACCTCCCGCTACCGCGACGAGCGCGCCCGGGGCGGCGAGCCGGAGGAGGCCGCGGGACGGGCCGTCGGGACCGCCGGATCCGCCGTCGTCTTCGCGGGCGCGACCGTCTTCATCGCGCTCGTCGGGCTCGGGGTCGTCGGAATCCCCGAGCTGACCAAGATGGGCATGGCCGGCGCGGGCGCCGTGGCCCTCGCCGTGCTGGTCGCGCTCACCCTCGTTCCCGCGCTGTTCGGCTTCTTCGGGCGGCGGGTGCTGTCCCGGGCCGTCCGCAAGGCGCCCCCGCCAGACGGCGGGGCCCCCGTCGCGGACGGACGGCCCGGGCTCGGCACCCGCTGGGCGCGGTTCGTCCTGCGCCGGCCGGTGGCCGTGCTGCTGGCCGCCGGACTCGGGCTCGGCGCCGTCGCGCTCCCGGCGCTGAGCCTCGAACTCGGCCTGCCCGGGGACGAGTCCAAGTCGGTGGAGACCACCCAGCGCCGGGCCTACGACCTGCTGTCCGACGGCTTCGGCCCCGGCTTCAACGGCCCGCTCACCGTGGTCGTGGACCTGTCGGGGTCCGCGAACCGCCGGGCCGCCGCGGACCTGGTCGCCAGGACCGTCCGCGGGGTGGACGGCGTCGCCTCGGTCGGTGACCCGGTGCTCAGCCGGAACGGGGACACGGCCGTCCTCACCGCCGTCCCGACGACCGCGCCGAACAGCGGCGAGACCAAGGACCTGGTGCACGCGATCCGGGACGCGGCCGGCGGCGTCGAGGCCGACACGGGCGCGGGCGTCCTGGTGACCGGCACCACCGCGTTGAACATCGACATCTCCGACGCCATGTCCGACGCCCTCGTCCCCTACCTGGCCGTGGTCATCGGCCTGGCGGTGCTCCTGCTGCTGGTGGTCTTCCGCTCGGTGCTGGTCCCGGTCAAGGCCGCGCTCGGCTTCCTGCTGTCGGTGGGCGCCGCCTTCGGCGTCGTCGTCGCCGTCTTCCAGTGGGGCTGGGCGGCGGACCTGATCGGCATCGAGCAGACCGGCCCGGTCATGTCGCTGATGCCGATCCTCATCATCGGCATCGTGTTCGGCCTCGCCATGGACTACGAGGTCTTCCTCGTCAGCCGGATGCGGGAGGCCTACGTCCACGGCGCACCCCCCGGAGAGGCGATCGTGCACGGTTTCCGGCACAGCGGACGGGTGGTGGCCGCGGCGGCGATCATCATGATCAGCGTGTTCACCGGGTTCGTCGGGATGAGCAACCCGACGATCCAGACGATGGGCGTCGGCCTGGCCTCCGCCGTCGCCTTCGACGCCTTCGTGGTCCGGATGGCGATCGCGCCCGCGGTCCTGGCGTTGCTCGGCGACCGGGCCTGGTGGCTGCCCCGTACGCTGAACCGTGTGCTCCCGAACGTGGACATCGAAGGCGAGGCGCTGAGCAGGCGCGCCCCGTCCTCCGCGCCGCTCCTGCCGCAGCTCCCCCACGGCGGGCGCTGAGCCGGCCATGACGAACGGAGGCGCGCGATCATGGTGGCGCGAGGCGGCGGTCACGGCGGCGGCGTTCGCGTGCTGCCTGCTCGGCGGTGTGCTGCGGGCCGGTGACACGGTGGGACCGCCGCCCGGCGCCGCCTACGTGATCGCCGTGGTGTCCTGCGCCGTCCTGCCACTGCGGCACCGGGCACCCGTGGCCGCCGTCGCGGGCACGACCCTGTGCGGCGTGCTGGCGCAGCCCCTGGACCTCCTGCTGACCCCGCTCACCGTCGCCCCCGTCGTGATCACCGCGTACTCGCTCGCCGTGCGCACCGAATGGCGCGCGGCGGGCGCGGTGACGCTCACCTCCGCCGCGCTGCTGGTCGCCTCGGTCCTCCTGTTCGAGGACCTCTCCTGGAAGGACGCGAGCAGGATGGCGGCGGTGGCGGCGTCCCCGCTGGTGGCGGGCGTCCTCGGTTACTCGACGCGGAACCGGCGGGCCTACCTGGCGGCCATGGAGGAGCGGGCCAGGCGGGCCGAGGAGAGCCGGGACAGCGAGGCGCGCCGGAGGGTCGCCGAGGAGCGGGTCCGCATCGCCCGGGAGCTGCACGACCTGGTCGCCCACCAGATCACCCTGGCCAACGCGCAGGCCACCGTCGCCTCCCACCTCTTCGACGTCCGCCCCGAACAGACCCGGGAGAGCCTGCGAGAACTCGTCGGCACCACCAGGGACGCGCTCGACGACCTGCGGGCCACGGTCGGCCTGCTGCGCCAGACCGGGGACGCGGTGGCGCCTTCCGAACCGGCGCCCGGACTGTCCCGGCTCCCCACCCTCCTCGACTCCTTCCGCCGCGCGGGCCTGGAGGTGTCGGTGCACCAGGAGGGCCCGGCCAGGCCGCTGCCGCCGGGGGTGGACCTCACCGCGTACCGCATCGTCCAGGAGGCCCTGACCAACGTGACCAAGCACGCCGGCACCGGGAGCGCCCGGGTGCGCCTCGCCTGGAGGAACGACCGCCTCACCATCACCGTCGCCGACGACGGCACGGCGCCCGCGGCACCGGACCGGCCGTCCGGCTACGGTCTGATCGGGTTGCGCGAACGCGCCACCGCGGTCGGCGGGCACCTCTCCGCGGGCCGGCGTCCGGAGGGCGGCTTCCTCGTCTCCACCGAACTGCCCCTCCCGCCCGCCCGTGACACGACCACGGGGGACGCGCCATGACTCTCCGGGTTCTGCTCGCCGACGACCAGGCCCTGCTGCGCGGCGCGTTCCGGATCCTGCTCGACAGCGCCGACGACATCACCGTGGTCGGCGAGGCCGCCGACGGCGCCGAGGCGGTGCGGCTGACCCGGGAACTGCGTCCGGACGTGGTGGTCATGGATATCCGCATGCCCGAGGTGGACGGCCTCACCGCCACGTCGGAGATCTGCGCGGACCCGGACCTGCGCGGCAGCCGCATCCTGATCCTCACCACCTACGAGACCGACGAGTACGTCGCCCAGGCGCTGCGCGCGGGGGCCGGCGGCTTCATCGGCAAGGGCATGGGGGCCGGGGACCTGCTGGACGCCGTGCGGACGATCGCCGCCGGCGACACCCTCCTCTCCCCCGCCGCGACCCGCTCCCTGGTCGCCCGCTTCCTCGCCACCCCGGACGGCCTCCCCGCGCACCACCCGGAACAACTCGCCGTCCTCACCCCGCGCGAGCGCGAGATGGTGGCCCTGGTCGCGACCGGCCTGTCCAACCAGGAGATCGCCGAGCGGATGTTCCTCAGCCCGTTCACCGTCCGCGCCCACGTGCAACGCGCCATGACGAAGCTGGACGCCCGCGACCGGGCGCAACTCGTCGTCATCGCCTACCAGACGGGCCTCGCCCGGCCGATCGACCGCCGGTCGCCGGACGACCCGGTCGGCTAGGTCGCCCCGCATGGTCGGATACTTCCCCGTGAACCTTCCATCGCCGATCTTCGTAGCCGGCACCGGCCGGTCGGGAACATCGCAGCTCGCCGACATCCTCGGCGAGCATCCCGAGATACACAGGATTCCGATCGAGACCAGGTTCCTGGTCGACCCGGGCGGCTTCAGGGACCTGGCGGACGCGCTCACGGTCCGGTACGACCCCTACGTCGGGGACGACGCCCTCCGCAGGCTCAGCGACTTGCTCACCGTGCGGCTTGTGGGCCGCAAGGACATCGATCGCGGTCACACCGTCCCCGAGGCCATCGGCGAGCGGCACTACTGGAACGCGGTGGGACGCCTGTGGTCGGAGCTCGTCGCGACCACGTTCGACGAGTCCGTGCCGGCGGCAGGGTCCGGCCATACCGACTGGGCCGCCGGGCCGTTCGAGCGCCAGAGCCGCCGCCGGGCGATCCCGAGGTACTTCGGCGATCGGAGCGAACTGCTCAAAACCCTTCGTCGCTCAGTAGACGAAATGTTCGGCGGGGCCGCGGCCGACGCCGGAAAACCGGCATGGTGCGAGAAGACACCGTTCAACCTCTTGTGCATGGAATTCCTTTGGGAACTCGTCCCCGAGGCGACCATCGTCCACATCAAGCGCCACCCCGTCGCAGTGGTCGCCTCGCACGTCGACCAACCGTGGGCGCCGTCAACGGTCGAGGGTGTGCTCGCCTGGCTCAAGCCGATCTACGACCGCTGGCTCACCTGGAAGGCGACCGCCGATCTCGGCAGCAGGCGATACGGCGAGGTCAAGGCGGAGGACCTCGCCGCCGACTGGCCCACCCGGCGAGAAGCGCTTTTCGAGAGCGTCGGCGTTGACGACTTCGCGACCACGTCGACATTCCACCTCCGCGGCCTCACCCACCGCGACGGCCAGTTCGACAGCACCACGCGCACTCTGATCGAACGAACACTCGCAGATGTCATCCCCGCCATGGGATACACCTAGGCGCACCCCGAACCGTGTGACGGGCGCCTTTCAGGCGGCCTTGCCCTTCCGCTGAAAGAGTGTGAGGAGAACTCCGCCGAAGGACCATTTGTGAGCCGCGTGGAAACGCGGGCCCCTTTGCAGCGCCGCTCGGTTGCGCAGGGAGACAGGCGTCTCCAGCTTGCCAGTCGGCGAAGCCGCCCAGCGCGGCGGCCCCTACGATTCCGGAACCTTGATCGGCGGTTGAGGGTTCTCGGCCGGTTCGGGCCTGCCACCGGGACGGTGTCCGGCAGAAGTCTCCGAGATCGGTTCAACGTGACACTGGAAGTCATGGCTCCAGAAGACAGCTTCAACCGAGACGCGACGAAGGCGCCCATGAACCCGAACTCGGTCACCATGGTCGACGGATATGTGCCGGTCATCGACATCTCCGCGCGGCGCACCGGCTCCGGCCGCGCCGCACTGGCCCAGGCGATCGGCAAGGCCTGCCGGACCTCGGGTTTCTTCGTCATCGTCGGCCACGGAATCCCGTCCGAGCTCATCGACCGGATGCACACGGCGACCACGGCGTTCTTCGAACTGCCCGACGCCGAGAAGGACCGGATCGCGCACCGCCCCGGATTCTCCGGATTCCGCAGGTCCGGCGGCACCACCGCCCAGAGCCTCGACCGCAGGACGCCGCCCGACCTGTGCGAGACCTTCGGCGTCCACGTCACGGGAGAAATGGGCGACCGGGAACGCGAGGCGCTCGGCGACTACTGGGCGACCTGGAAACTGGCCAACCTGTGGCCGAGCGACCCGGCCGAGTTCAAGGACACCTGGCAGGAGTACCTGACCGCGATCCACGCGCTGGCGGCCGACCTGCTGCGGCTGTGCGCCCTGGCCCTCGGGCTCGACGAGGGCCATTTCGACGACAAGTTCGACCGGCACGTCTCGTCGCTGGTCGCCAACTTCTACTACCCCCAGGTGGACGAGCCGCTGCCGGACCAGCTCCGCAGGGGCGCCCACACCGACTTCGGCGGCCTGACCGTCCTCTACCAGCAGGACGACAAGGGCGGCCTCCAGGTCCTCCAGGGCGAGGACGCCTGGCGCGACGTCCGCGCCATCCCCGGCAGCTTCGTGATCAACATCGGCGACCTCATGGCCCTGTGGACCGGCGGCCGGTGGGTCTCGACCATGCACCGGGTCGTCAACCCCGAACGCGCGGACACCTCCTCCCGCCTGTCCATCCCGTTCTTCTTCCAGCCCAACCACGACGCCGTGATCGAGCCGCTACCGCCCCTCACCCCGGCTGCCGACAAGCAAGGGCCCCAGGCCGTCATCGCCGGTGAATGGATGGCCATGAAGACCCAGAAGTTGTTCGCCCCCGCCCAGTAGACCGCGGGGCCCTCGGAGCCGTCCTTGCCCAGGCCGGGGACGGCTCCGGGGGCCGGCTACGAGCCCGCCGTCCGATCCGGGCCGAAGCGGCGCTGGTACGCCGACGGGGTGACGCCGGTCTCGCGACGCATCAGCGTCCGCAGATTGGCGGCGGTACCGAGCCCGCTGCGCCGCGCGACCACCTCGAAGCGGGACTCGCCCCGCTCGATCAACCGGCAGGCCAGGGCGAGCCGTTCGCCGGTGAGCCATCTCAGCGGCGTCGTGCCCAGCTGCGCCTGGAAGCGGCGGTGCAGGGTCGCCGGGCTGACCGCCGCGCGCGCCGCCAGGGCGGCCACCGTGAGCGGCGCGTCCAGCCGTTCGTTGGCCCAGTCCAGGACGGGTGCCAGGGACTCGTCCGGGAGGTTGGGCATGGGACGCTCCACGAACTGGCGCTGCCCGCCGTCCCGGTGCGCCGCGAACACCAGCCGCCGGCTCACCGAGTTGGCGACCTCCGCGCCGTAGTCGCGGCGGACCACGTGCAGCCCGAGGTCGAGGGCGGCCGCGCTCCCCGCGGCGGTGAGGATGTCACCGTCGTCCACGAACAGCACGTCCGATTCGAGCCGCACGGAGGGGAAGCGGGCCCGGAAGGAGTCCGCCCACTGCCAGTGCGCCGTGGCCCTGCGCCCGTCGAGGACTCCCGCTTCGGCCATGGTGAAGGCGCCGCTACAGAAACCGATCAGGCGCGCACCGCGCGCGTGCGCCCGCCGGATGGCGTCGAGCACGTCCGGGCGGCGCGGGACCTCCACGTCGGGGCGGTTGGGGACGATCAGGGTGTCCGCCGCGTCGGCCTCCTCCAGCTCGGCGACCCCGGTGAGGGTGAAGAACCCGTCCCGCATGACGGTGCTCGGCTCGGCGGCGCAGAGCCTGAAGTCGTAGAGGTCACGGCCGAGCTCGGGCCTGCGCAGCCCGAAGACCTCGGTCGCGCAGCCGAGTTCGAAGGGGTTGGAGTTCTCGTCGACGATCACGACGACCCGGTGCGACCCCGCCTGCGAGGATTCTTTCGCCATATGCAATTCCTAGCACTCACGCGGCGCGTTCGAACCCCCGAGGATGGGCCCATGAGCAACGAACCCGTCCTTCTCGGCAAGGCTCTGGCCTCCTTCGACGCCGTGTGGAGCCCGCGCATCGTCACCCGCGTCAACGACTACGACGTCCGCGTCGCCAAGGTCGAAGGCGAGCACATCTGGCACGTCCACGACGACACCGACGAGTTCTTCCTCGTGCTCGACGGAGAGCTGCACATCTCCCTGCGCGAGCCCACAGGAGAGCGCACGGTGCTGCTCCCCCAGGGCGCGGTCTTCACCGTTCCCGCAGGCACAGAGCACAGGCCCTACGCACCGTCCGGTGCCTCCATCCTCCTGTTCGAGCCCACCGGGACGTCGACGGTGGGCGACCGCCACGACGAGATTCCGGACCACGTGGACGCGACGATCGGCCACGCACTGGAGTCCTGAGCCACAGGGCCTGGTGTCGGACGGCTCCCCGGGGAGGGCTCCCCCTCCCCGGGGTTGAGGACGCGGCGGGGCGCCCCGGACGGCCGTCAGCCGTCCTCGTCGTGGAGGTCCATCAACACGATGTCGGCGGCGCGGGCGCGGACGTCGGCGCGGGTGCGGCCCGGATGGTCCGCGGCGAGGAAATGGCTGCCTATGGCCAGGCAGAAGGCCAGCAGGCTCCGCGCCTCGACCTCCTCGGGATCCGAGCAGAACGTGCCGATCATCTCGCGCGCCAGGGCGATGCGCTGGTTGTCGACGCGGCGCAGGCGCTCGGAGACCGCCTCGTCGCGCCGTGCCCAGTCCCGGACGGCCAGGTCGATCGGCAGCAGGCGTTCCCCCGACAGCGTCAACCGGCCGGCAAGCCGGATCTTGGTCCGGGCGTCGCCGCCCTCGCGAGCGACGCGAGCCAGGACGTCGTCGATGCTCTCGCGCTCCCAGACGTCCAGCATCGCCTCCAGGAGCGCGTTCCGGTCGGCGAAGTACCCGTAGAACCCGCCCTTCGTCACGCCGAGCCTCTTGGCGAGCGCCTCAATGCGCACGGCGTCGGGCCCGCCGGCGGAAAGTGCCCGCAACCCTTCCTCGATCCATGCGGACCGCGGCGTTCGAACGGCTCCCACGGTGTGACCCACCTCATTCCCCAAGATCTATACGCACCCGTATATATAGGCCTAGCCTCGATATATACGCCAGCGTATACGGATGGGGTCGAGGAGGAGATCATGTCGAACCGGCTGCCGCATACCGAGCACACCTCGCGCCCGTGGCGGATCCACGAACTGACGCGGGACTTCCGGGTGGAGGACGTGTGGCGGTACCGCACCCCCGGGGCGGGTCCGGACGACTTCCCGCTCATGCTCGACGCGCTGGAGGCGCTCGCCGGCCCCGCGAACGCGGGGCCGGCGGTGCGCTTCCTGTTCGCGGCCCGCTGGAAGCTCGGCGCCCTGTTCGGCTGGGACAAGCCCAAGGCGAGCCTGGGGACACGGGTCCGGTCGCTGCGGGAGATCCTGCCGCCCGACCTCCCCGCGGCCGCAGACGGCGTGGCCGTCCGCGGCACTCCGTTCACGCGGCTGTACGTCCTTGAGGACGAGTACGCCTTGGAACTGGCGAACAAGACCGTGCACACGGTGTGCCACATGGGATGGGTGCCGGCCGGCAACGGCGAATACGAGCTGCGCATGGCCGCGCTCGTCAAGCCCAACGGAATGTTCGGGCGCCTGTACATGGCCTTCATCAAGCCGTTCCGGTACCTCATCGTCTACCCCGCGCTGACCCGGCAGTGGGAACGCGCGTGGCGCGACCGGGCCCGCCTCGTCCCGGGCACGGAAGGCCACAGCGTTCGCTCCTGAAGGAGACCGCGCAGGCGACCAGTCTCACTCCGCCAGGGCCTCGCGGAGAAACTCGCGGATCTCCGCCTGGGCGTCCGCCGCCTGGGGTTCCACGCCCGGCAGGGTGAGGAACGCGTGCCGCGCCCCCGGATATTCGGTGAGGCGCACGGACGTCCCGGCCGCCCGCAGTTCCTCGGCGTAGCGGCGGCCGTGATCGGCGACCGCGTCCTGGGTCGGCACCACGACCAGCGCGGGGGCGAGCCCGCTCAGGTCGTCCGCGTACAGCGGGGAGAGCGCGCGGGCGTCGGCCTCCGGCGGGATCGCGAGTCGCCGCAGGAACCGGAGGAGCGGCATGGCGGGGCTCGGGCTGTAGGCGTACTCGGTGATGGAGGGGTAGTCCAGCATCGTCTCGCTCACGTCGACCGCGGGGTTGACCAGCACCTGCGCCCTGAGCCGCAGGCCGGCGTCCCGGGCCCGGATGGCGGTCAGGGCGCTGATCAGCGCGCCGAAGCTCTCCCCGAAGACGGCCGTGCGCGCCGGGTCGACGCCCCACTCCGAGGCATGCCGCAGGACGTGCTGGAGGACGTCCCACCCGTCGTCGGCGGCGTTCGTGAGGGGGCTGTCCGGCGCGACGAGACGGTGCTCGACCGAGACGACCAGGGCGGGCAGCCGTGCGGCGAGGTGGCTGCTGGTCCAGTCGCACTGCGCCGCCGTGCCCACGAACCCGCCTCCGTGCACATGGATTACGAGCGGCAGACCCGCGCCGGCGGCTTCACCCTCGTCCGTCGACGCCGGCCGGTACACCCGGACCGGGAGGTCACGGCCCGGCAGCTCCACGCTCTGCCACTCGATCGCGGCCGCGGGGTCGGGCTCCCCGATGAACGCCCACGCCTCGCTGGACGCCCGCCAGTCGTTCTCCGCGGTGCGGTAGGCGATCAGTTCCTCGGTCGTCATCGTCTCGAAGTCCGGCTCCGGGGGCCGCTTCGCAGCAGTGGTCTCGCCCATGTCTCCCTCTCCTTCCCCTGGCCGAGGACCCTCGGCCAACGTGTTGCACACAGTATGCACGCGGTGCGTGCAATGGCAAGTGCATGGGCTAGGCTCGGCGCGGACGAGAGGGGCGAGATGGCAGGTCGACGGCGTTGGACCACCGAGGAGATCCTGGACGCGGCGGTGGATCTGCTGCGCACGAGCGACACCGAGTCGTTCAGCGTGCGCAAGCTCGCCGCCGCGCTCGGGACCGACTCCTCCAGCCTCTACCGGCACTTCCGCAACAAGACCGAGCTGCTGCGCGCGGTCGCCGACCGGATCCTCGCCGCCGCGATGGACGGCTACCGCCCCGCGGGCGACTGGAAGCAGCGCATCACCGCCACGGCCCTGCGCCTGCGAGAGGCCTTCGGGGAGCACCCCCAGCTCGCCGCGGTCTGGGGACGCTACGCGTCCGGCGGCACCGGTTCCCGGCTGGTCATGGAGGAGGTGCTACAGGCATTGCGGGCCTCGGGCCTGCCCGAGGAGGAGATTCCGTCCCGCTACCACCGGCTCGTGATCCTCCTGGCCGCACTGATCGCCTCCGAGGCGAGCATCGGCGTCCTGACCCCCGGCGAATACGAGCAGGGCATGGAGCACTTCCGTGTCGCGGTCCTCGGCGCCGACCCCGACCGCTTTCCCGCCCTGGCCCACTTCGCCCGCGAGATCCGTCCCCTCGGCGCCGACCGCCGCGCCGCGTTCGAAGAGATCCTCGCCGCCCACATCGCCCAGATCGAGACCGCGATTCCCTGACCCGGCGGCCGACCGGACGAACGTGGCGCCGTTCGACGCCGCACAACCCCCAGGTTTTGGGATGGCTCGCCTTTCTGGGCTCGGGCATCGTGAGGGAGTAGCAGCACAGGCACGGACTCGCGCCGCTCGGGCGCCAAGCCCGAAGAGAAGAATGGGAATGAACCTTCCCGATCTTGACGGGCGGAATTGCCTGAACGCACCCAAATCGATCCTACGGAAGGCGAGGACTTCATGGCTGCACCAGTGGGGCAGAGCAACTGGCGGTTCTGTTCGAAGTGCTTCGGCTTGTGGTACAACGGGCTGCCCACGAACGGGGTGTGCCCCGCGGGCGGCTCCCACCAGGCGTTCGCGTCCTCGGCCGGTCCGGCATCCGCCCCGGCGGCGCCGCAGGGCGGGCCCGGGAGCTGGGATTACCTGCTCGCCGCCGATCCCGCGGTCTATCCCAATGAATGAGTAGGGATTCCGAACAGGCCGAGACACAGGGCCCGCACATCACCGGATGTGCGGGCCCTTTCCGCTATCTGCCCCACAGCCCCGCCGGTGGCAGCCCTACCTTCCGCGGGCCGCCTCCTCCAACTCGTCGATACCGCCGGACATGATCGCGCGGACGTGCTCGGTGATCTGCTCCAGCGGCCAGTCCCACCAGGCCAGCGCCAGGAGGCGGCCGATGTCGGCGTCGCTGTAGCGGCGCCGGATCAGCCGGGCGGGGTTGCCGCCGACGATGCCGTAGTCGGGGACGTCGTCGACGACCACGGAGCCGGAGGCGACGACCGCACCGTGGCCGATGCGGACGCCGGGCATCACCGTGGCCCGGTAGCCGAACCAGACGTCGTTGCCGATCACGGTGTCGCCCCGTCCGGGCAGGCCGGTGATGAGGTCGAAGTGCTCGGTCCAGGAGCCGCCCATGATCGGGAAGGGGAAGGTCGAGGGCCCGTCCATGCGGTGGTTGGCGCCGTTCATGATGAACCGCACGCCCTCGCCCAGCGCGCAGAACCTCCCGATGATCAGCTGCTCGGGCCCGTAGTGGTACAGGACGTTGCGGGTCTCGAACGCGGTCGGATCATCCGGGTCGTCATAGTAGGAGAACTCGCCGACCTCGATCAGCGGCGAGGTGACCAGCGGCTTCAGCAGCACCACCCGCGGCTGCTCGGGCATGGGATGCACGACGGTCGGGTCGGCGGGGACGAGCGGCATGGTGAATCGCTTCCTCGGTGGAGTTTCTTGTGGGCGTCCGGACGTCTGGCGGTGGCGGCGCCCCCAAGGTCAGGCGGGCGCCCTCCCACCGAACCCGTGCAAGCGTATGGTGCGCACCGGATGGTGCCCACGACCCTGACGAAAGAGCACCACGGCTCAATCGGTCGCTCAGGTGGGTCAGCCGGCGGACTCGCCGAACCAGCGGGAGAGGTGGTCGTTCAGGTCCTGCTGGTCGTCACCGATCCAGGCGACGTGGCCGTCGGGACGCAGCAGGACGCATGGCGCCTCCAGTGCCGCGCCGGGGTCGGCGAGGTAGTCGACCCGGTCGGACCAGCCGCCGACGGTCAGGCGTTCGGTGCGGTCCAGCAGCAGGCCGCGGCCGCGATCCAGCAGGTCGTAGAGGCGGCCGTTCTTCACGTCGATGTCGTGCATGCGGCGGCCGAGCAGCGCGGGCCCCTCGCCGAAGTCGTAGCGGACGCCGATCGCGGTGATCTTCTCGAGCAGATGGCGGTTCACCTCGTCGAAGTCCATCAGTTCGGTGAGGAGGCGGCGCACGGCCTGCGGGCCCGGTTCGGTGGACAGCAGTTCCATCTGGGCGCGGGTGTTGTCCAGCACCTCCTCGGCGACCGGGTGACGCTCGGAATGGTAGGTGTCCAGAAGTGTTTCCGGCGCCCAGCCGCGGACCTGCGCGGCGAGTTTCCAGCCGAGGTTGAAGGCGTCCTGCACGCCCAGGTTGAGGCCCTGACCACCGGTGGGCGGGTGGATGTGCGCCGCGTCACCGGCCAGCAGGACCCGGCCGACCCGATAGCGATCGGCCAGCCTCGTGGCATCGCCGAAGCGGGACAGCCAGCGCGGGGAGTGCACGCCGAAATCGGTTCCGGCGATGGCGCGCAACTGTTGTTTGAAATCCTCAAGCGTGGGGGGTTCCGCGCGATCGCTGACTTCTGCGGCGGGGACCACGACACGGTAGACACCCCCGCCGAAGGGGCCGAAGCTGAACGTCTTGTTGGTCTCGCGGATTTCGGCGACCTTGGCGGCGACCTCCTCGCGCGGCGCCTCCACTTCCAGCTCGCCCATCAGCGTCTCGGTCCGCGAGGGCTCGCCGGGGAAGCCGACGCCGAGCAGTTTGCGCACCGTACTGCGCGCGCCGTCGCAGCCGACGAGATAGCGCGCCCGCAACCGCTCCCCGCCGGCCAGTTCGACGGTCACGCCCTCATCGTCCTGTTCGAATCCGGTCAGCGCGCAACCGCGCCGGACCTGCGCGCCGAGTGCGATCGCGTGTTCTTCGAGCAGGCGGTCGATGACCGGCTGCGGGAGGCCGAGCAGGTAGGCGTACGCGGAGTCGAGGCCTTCCGGCGCGGGTTTGTCGATGGCGGCGAAGTAGGCGCCCGCGGGACGCCGCCTTCCGTGTTCGAGAAGGCGTTCCAGCAGTCCGCGCATCGCCATCAGTTCGAGGCTGCGAATATGCAGACCGACGATGCGGACGAACGACGCGGGTTCGGTCTCCTTTTCCAGAACGAGGACCCGCACATCGTGCAGCCGCAGTTCGGCGGCCAGCATCGCGCCGGTCGGCCCGCATCCGGCAATGATCACGTCGAATGTGCGGTCGCGCTCGACAGTGTCGTTCGACGACGACTCGGCGGTGGATCGCGGAGAGTGCATAGGTGTTGCCTTTCGGGAGTGCCCTGTGGTGGGGCGCTCCCGGCGACACCTACGTCAATCGCCCAACCGCGACCGGAAGGGGAGCACCCACGTCGATACTGCGTTCATGGGTCTCACCTCCTCGGGCGGTGTCACGGCCAGGAGCAAGTTACAAGCCCCGGCGTCATGCCGTCCAGCCATTTACACCTGCCCGCCCTCGATGCCACGGGCCGCTGCCGGTCGTCACTTGTCCATCGCGTGATCGACGGTCGTGCCTCCCGCAAGGGTCTCGGGCATGGGGATCTTTGCGGCGCGGGGCCGCCGGGTGAGCCGGTGGGCCAGTTCCGACAGCCCGAGGGCGAGCAGCGCGATCACGGCGGCGGCCGGGGCGAGCCGGTCGGCGCCGAGCCAGCCGATGCCGACGGCCCCGGCCATGCCCGACAGGGAGATGGCCAGGTAGAGGATGGCGGCGTTGAGCGACACGTAGACCGAGGCCGCGGCCGGGTCCAGGGCGATCAGCCGGTGCTGCTGGGGGGTGGTCAGCGCCCAGGCCGGGATTCCGTAGGCGACCACCATCACGGTCGCGGCGGCGAAGGAACCGGTGGTCAGCGGCATCACCAGCAGCGCCAAGAAGAGAAGTGCGATCGCGCCGGACGCGACGGTACGCCCGCCGAGCCGGTCGGCCAGTGCCCCGCCCGCGTAGTTGGCCAGCGTGCCGACCAGGCCGAACACGAACAGCAGCAGGGCCAGCCGGTCGGGGTCCCCGCCGGTCGCGGGCTCGAAGACGGCGGAGATGTAGGTGTAGGGGATGTAGACGGCGGTGAAGCCGACCAGGGTGGTGCCCATCAGCGCGAGCGCGCGCGGGTCGCGCAGCGGACGCAGCCGCTCGCCGAGGCCCTCGGGCGCCGGGGCCGTGATCTGCCTGGGTACCAGTGCCAGCACGGTCCCGATGCCGAGCACCGCCAAACCGGCCAGGAACCACACCGTCGCGCGCCATCCCAGCGTCCCCCCGAGGACGGTCCCGATGGGCGCGCCCAGGGCGGTGGCGGCGGTGAACCCGGTCATGACCACGGCGATCGCCCGGCCCCGGCGCTCGGCGGGCACGAGTGCCGCCGCGGTCACCGACGCCGCCGGGACGAACAGTCCGGCCCCCACCGCGGCGACCATCTGCGCCGCCACCAGCGCCGGGAACGTCGGCGCGACCGCGGTGGCGGCGTTGCCCGCCAGGTAGACGCCGAGCGCGAGCAGCAGAATGCGGCGTCGGGGCCAGCGGGCGGTCAGCGTGCCGAGGACCGGCGCCAGCAGCGCGCAGACCAGCGCGAACGCGGTGACCACCTGCCCCGCTGCGGCGATCGAGATGTCGAAGGTGTCGCCGAGCAGGGGCAGCACTCCGGCGAGGACGAACTCGTCCGTCCCGACCGCGAAGACTCCGAGTCCAAGGGCGAGCACGCTCCAGCGGGCGTGCCGCGTCCGTCCGTCATCCGCCACCATGACCTCCAAAACGGTACCGATCAGTTCCATGTGATGGGACGGTACGGTACCGATCGGTTCCGTTTTTGGGCAAGTCGCGGTAGTCTCGGCGGTATGCCGACACGCGCCCGCGAACGCCTGGTCCAGGCCGCCGAGGACCTCTTCTACGCCGAGGGCATCCAGGCGGTCGGCGTGGAACGCCTGCTGGAGCGGTCCGGCGTGGGCCGGGCGTCCTTCTACCGCCACTTCGCCAGCAAGGACGACCTGGTCGCGGCGTTCCTGCGGGAACGGGACGAGACCTGGCGCCGCGCCCTGGCCGAGGACGTCGCGGCGCGCGGCGACCATCCCCTGGCCGTCTTCGACGCGCTGGAGGCGGGCTTCGGCCACGACTACCGCGGCTGCTCGTTCATCAACGCGATGGCCGAGATCGCCGACACCGACCACGCGGTCTACTCGCTCGCCGACGACCACAAGCGCGCGGTCACCGCCTACATCGACGGACTGCTCGCCAAGGCCGGGTACGCCGACCACGCCGAACTCGCCGAGCAGTTCGTCCTGCTGCTGGACGGGGCGATCGTGACCGCGCAGCGCGTCCGCGCCCCCGAACCCGCCCGCCGCGCCCGCGCGATCGCCGCGACCCTGCTCGCCAACGCCGAATCCTGACCGTGCCGCCGGGAACGGCCAACTGGTCACGCCCGGGGGTCCGACGTCCAGTAATGAATCACCCCTACTAAGGCCGCCCGCCCTGGCGGCCGGACGCGTGGTCATCCCGATCCGCCGGTCCTGGCCGGTGCGAATACGGAAGAATCCGGCCATGTCCCGCAAACCGCTACGGCCGCTTTCGGCGCACGAGGCCGAGGCGCATTCCCGCGTCGAGCTGAACGTGGATCTGGAGATGTACCAGGAGGCGCGCCGGTACGCGGTGCCGCGGCGGCTGATCGAGGCCGCCACGGAACGGCGGCTGGCGGGGGACACCGCCGGCGCGTTCGCGGCTGCCGCAGTCGACCTGGACGTCGATCTCTCCGCCGCCGCGGCGCACGGGCCGGAGATCGCCGAGCAGGTCGCCGACGACCTGCGCCATCTCGCCTCCGATCTCCTGCGCTGGAACGTCCCGCGAATGCTCAACCCGCGCGGCGGCGTCGTCGACAGGATCGGTGTGCTCCGGCGGTATCCGGTCCCGGGCGAGGGGCACGTGACCCTGACGGTCGAGCGCGGGGACGGCGCCGATCCGTCCCGGCCGGTCGTACGGCTGATGACCGCCACGGCGGGCGCGGCCCCGACGTTCCGCGGATACGGGAAGTACCGCCTGCACCCGGCCTTCTGGGACGTCCGGCGGACCGGTGGGCTGCGGGCCCTCTGCGGGGGCGCCGACCGGATCCCGTTCTTCCACCCCGACGGCCGCCGCCTCGCGGTGGACGAGCTTCCCGACGGCCCCCGTCCGGACGATCCGGTCGCCCATGCCGAGTGGCTCGCCCTCCTGTGGGATCACGAACGCATCGGCGAGGCCCTCACGGCATGCGGGATCATCGCCGGCGAAGACGCGCTCGCCGACTGGCGGATCTGGCCGCCGATCGCCCTGGAACGCCTGGTCGCAGCGGCCCGGGACGTGCTGGACTCGGCGCGGACGCGATCGGGCGGGGACGGGCGCGAGGCGGTCTGGCTGGACGAGTACCGGGAGTATTCGGGGGCGCCCGATCTGCACCTGTCGTTCGAGGCCGACGGGACGGTGTCGATAGGGCACCGGTATCCCCGCCCGGACGAGGAACGGTTCCTGTCCATGCCCGAATATCGGCACCCGGTCGATTTCGAATTGCTCCGGTTCGGTCGCCTGGAGCCGGACGACCTCCACCCACTGGTTAGGCGAGCCCTCTTTCCAGCACTGGAGTCCGATCCCAGGAACAGTTCCTCTTCTGCTGAATCCGGTGGGCAGGCGGATTTGCTGGCCCGGGCCCAGTACGGCGACTCGGCCGGGGTGATCGAGCTTCTGGAGGCCGGCGTCGATCCCGCCGTGCACACCGATCGGGGCCGGTCGCTGCTGCACCTGCTCCCCGTCCTCGACCACGAGGCCCTGCTGCCTCGGCTGCTGGCCGCCGGCCTGGACGTCAACGCCCTCGACGACTGGGGCCAGACCCCGCTCCACGCCGCGATGGAGGGGGCTCCGCGGGGCATGCGGCACACCAGCGACCTGGTCCGCCGGTTGCGCGCCCTCGGCGGCATCGACACGTGCAAGAAGCGGGGCCTGCCGTGCAGCCCGCACGGTTTCGAGGAACCGGAAGGTCAGGCGCGCGACGATCGGCCGGCCGCGCCGTCCGACGGCACCCTCGACCACGCCCGGTCCGCGGCGTCGCGTTCGGACGCCCGCACCATGGCCCGCCTGGCCCGGGTGCTGTACGCGGCCGGTGCGAGTCCGCGCGAGGTGCTGCGCGAGTGCCATGAGGTCGACTTCCCGGACGAGTTCTTCCTGATCGCGGACCACCTGCTGGACGATCGGCATGCGTTCGACTTCACCGTCCAGCCCTGGCTCATGGCCGGACCGCCACGCAGGGGGCGGGCCGCGTCGCACTCCCACCTCGATGAATGGGCGGAGGAGCAGATCCTCGCCCATGACCGTGATCTGGTTCCGCTGGTGGAGCTCCGCAACCGCCACGCGACCCACGGCGGCATGGTGCTCTGCTACCGGTTGGGCGAACTCCGCGCCGGCCGCTCCACGGTCTTCGGCATCTCGCCGTTCGACCTCGACGCCGGCGTGGAGCGGTGCGGCGCGTCGCTGCTGGACGTCCTTCTCACCTACCACGTCGAGCTCGAACGCTGGCTGGGGCGGCGCGGGGAGGCCGCCCGCGATGAGGACCGCGCCGCCGACCACTGGTGGGCGGCCGCGATCGAGCCGGCCCTCGCGCACCTGCGCCGCTGGCTCCCCGGCCAGGACCCGGCCATCCCGCACGAGGAGGACCCGATCCCGAGTCTGCGCGCGGCGGCCTCGCGTGCGGACTTCTACTCGATGGCCCTTCTCGCCCGGGCGCTCTACCGGGCCGGAAAAGGACCGCGTGAGGTGCTGCGGGAGTGCTACGGGGTCGATTTTCCGGACGAGTTCTTCGTGCTCGCCGAAGCCCGTCCGGAACTGGCGATGGAGTTCACCGATCAGCCATGGCAGCTGGCGGTGCCCCTCGACAGGGGCGGACCGCCTCTGCGGCCGGGCCCGAGAGCCAGGGTCGAAAAGCAGATCCTCGCCTTGGAACCCGATCTCCTCCCGGTGTTCTCGCTCTATGCCGACTATCGGCACGCCCACGGCGACATCACGTCCCCGCCGCCGGCCAGGCACGGCGGCCTGCTGATCTGCTACCGGCTCGGCGACCTCCGCGAAGGCCGCTCGGCCGCCTACGGCGTTCCGCGCATCTCCGGACGCGAGAAGGCCGATGAGCTGACCGCCCTCGACGTCGTCCACTGCGGAACGTCCCTGTTCGACGTCCTCCACGAGCACTTCGCCGACCGCCATGACCTGGACGAATGGGAGTCCTCCCAACCGTGGAACCGCGGTGCCGGGTCCATCGACGACGAGGAGGTGGACGCCTCACTGGAGGTCGTACAGGAGATCGAAGCACTGCGGCGACGCCTGTGAGACCGGCCGGGAACGGCGTCCTGGAGGCGGACCGGAGCCTCCGGGCAGGCTAGGACGGCGGCGGGCCGGAACGCATCCCCGCCGTCACCGCCCGCAGCGGCACTATCTCAAGTGCCCAAACATTCATGGCCAAGACTGGCACACAGCGCAAAGCGGAAGCGGGCGCGCGCGCGGCAGAATTAGCTTGATGCCAAGATATCCGACGCCGTCCGCTCGCTCGCCCGCCGCACCGGCGGACGGGCGTCCCCGGGCCGGCGGCGCGATGCCCCGTCCTGCGCCCGCGGACCGCTGACGCGCGAGAGATGTGAGGTGGTTGCCATGATCATCGGAGTTCTCAAGGAGGATCCGCCCGGCGAGCGGCGGGTGGCGGTGACACCGGACACCGTTACCGAACTACAGAAACTCGGGTACGAGGTGGTCGTCGAGTCCGGCGCCGGAGCCGGGGCCGGCTTCCCGGACGACCGGTACGAGGCCGCGGGCGCCGCCATCGGCGACACGGACGCCGCCGACGTGGTGCTGGGCGTCAACCCGCCCGCTCCCGGGCAACTGGACGCGCTGCGACCGGGCGCCACGCTGATCGCCCTGCTGAGCCCCCGGCTGAGGCCGGACCTGGTGGAGGACCTCGCGAAGCGTCCCATCACGGCACTGTCCCTGGACGCGGTCCCCCGGATCTCCCGGGCGCAGTCGTTCGACGTGCTCTCCTCGATGGCCAACATCGCCGGGTACCGGGCGGTGATCGAGGCCGCGCACGAGTTCGGGCGGTTCTTCACCGGCCAGGTGACCGCGGCGGGCAAGGTGCCACCGGCGAAGGTGCTGGTCGCGGGGGCCGGTGTCGCCGGGCTCGCGGCGATCGGCGCGGCCGGCAGCCTCGGCGCGATCGTCCGCGCCACCGACCCGCGGCCCGAGGTCGCCGACCAGGTGCGCTCGCTCGGCGGCGACTACCTCGCCGTCGCCGAGGCCCGTCCGGACGACGCTCCGGACACCGGCTACGCCAAAGAGATGTCGGACGACTACAACGCCCGCGCCGCCGCGCTCTACGCCGACCAGTGCCGCGACGTCGACATCATCGTCACCACCGCGCTCATCCCCGGCAGGCCCGCGCCGACGCTGATCACCGCCGAGATGGTGGCGACGATGCGGCCGGGCTCGGTGATCGTCGACATGGCCGCGGCCAACGGCGGCAACGTCGAGGGCACGGTCCCCGGCGAGCGGGTGGTCACCGCGAACGGCGTGGTCATCCTCGGCTACACCGACCTGGCCGGACGGCTGCCCGCGCAGGCGTCCCAGCTGTACGGCACCAACCTGCTCAACCTGATGAAGCTGATGACCCCGCAGCGGGACGGCGCGCTCGTCCTGGACTTCGACGACGTCGTGCAGCGCTCGATGACCGTCGTCCGCGAGGGCGAGCTGACCTGGCCGCCTCCCCCGGTGCCGGTGTCGGCGGCACCGGTCGCCGTCCAGCCGGAGCAGCCGGTCACCGAGGCGGACGAACCGTCCCGCAAGGCGAACCCGGCGCTGCGCAGGCTCGGCACCGCCGCCGCGGCCGCCGCGCTGTTCGGCCTGGTCGCGCTCTCACCGGCGGCGTTGCAGGTGCACCTGACCGTGTTCGCGCTGGCCATCGTGATCGGCTACTACGTCATCGGGAACGTGCACCACGCCCTGCACACCCCGTTGATGTCGGTGACCAACGCGATCTCCGGGATCATCGTGGTCGGAGCGCTGGTGCAGATCAGCGCGGGCAACGCGGCGATCACCGTGCTCTCGCTCGCGGCGATCCTGCTCGCGAGCATCAACGTCTTCGGCGGATTCGCGGTCACCCGCCGCATGCTCGCCATGTTCGTCAGGAGCTAGGCGATGACGATCGCAACCGCCGCGACCGCGGCCTACATCGTCGCGGCGCTGTTCTTCATCCGCGCGCTGGCCGGGCTCTCCCGGCACGAGTCCGCCCGCCTGGGCAACACCTACGGGATGCTCGGCATGACCGTGGCGCTCGTCGCCACCGTCGCCCTCACCATCGACGACGGTATCGGCGTCCCCGCGTTCGCGCTGCTCGTGGCCGCGATCGCGGTCGGCGCGCTGATCGGCCTGAACCGGGCGAAGGCGGTGGAGATGACCGCGATGCCCGAGCTCATCGCCCTGCTGCACAGCTTCGTCGGGCTGGCCGCCGTCCTGGTCGGCTGGAGCGGCTACCTGCACGTCGAGCGCCACCCCGGCGGGACGGAGGCGACCGACCTCGCCCGCGAGGACATGCTCGGCATCCACAGCGCCGAGGTCTTCATCGGCGTGTTCATCGGCGCCGTCACCCTCACCGGCTCGGTCGTGGCCTTCGGCAAGCTGTCGGGACGGCTCAAGTCCGCGCCGCTGATGCTGCCGGGCAAGAACCTGCTCAACATCGCGGCGCTCGCCGCGTTCGCCGCGCTCACGGTCGTGTTCGTGGTCGAGCCCCAGGCGTGGGCGCTGGTCGCGGTCACCGCGGTCGCGCTGCTGCTCGGCTGGCACCTCGTCGCCTCCATCGGCGGCGGCGACATGCCGGTGGTGGTCTCGATGCTCAACAGCTACTCCGGCTGGGCGGCCGCCGCGTCCGGGTTCCTGCTCGGCAACGACCTCCTGATCATCGTCGGCGCGCTCGTGGGCTCCTCCGGCGCCTATCTGTCGGCCATCATGTGCAAGGCGATGAACCGCTCGTTCCTGTCGGTCATCGCGGGCGGCTTCGGGCTGGAGGCGCCCGCCGCGTCCGGCGGCGACCAGGGCCGGCACCGGGAGATCACCGCCGAGGAGACCGCCGAGGCGCTCGCCGCGGCCTCCTCGGTGATCATCACCCCCGGCTACGGCATGGCCGTCGCGCAGGCGCAGGCCCCGGTCGCCGCGCTGACCGAGCGGCTGCGGGACTGCGGCGTCCAGGTCAGGTTCGGCATCCACCCGGTCGCCGGCCGCCTCCCCGGCCACATGAACGTGCTGCTCGCCGAGGCCAAGGTGCCCTACGACCTCGTACTGGAGATGGACGAGATCAACGACGACTTCGGCGCCGCCGACGTGGTCCTGGTGATCGGCGCCAACGACATCGTCAACCCCGCCGCCGAGGAGGACCCCACGAGCCCCATCGCCGGGATG
Organism: Actinomadura terrae; assembly: GCF_022751215.1. Lineage (GTDB taxonomy): Bacteria > Actinomycetota > Actinomycetes > Streptosporangiales > Streptosporangiaceae > Spirillospora > Spirillospora terrae. Next base: position 449,302 of record NZ_JAICDG010000007.1, read on the forward strand.
CCCGTCCTGGAGGTGTGGAACGGCGGGCAGGTCATCGTGTTCAAGCGCTCCATGGCCACGGGGTACGCCGGCGTCCAGAACCCGCTGTTCTTCCGCGACAACACCCACATGCTCTTCGGCGACGCCAAGGAACGGGTCAACGACATTCTCCAGGCTCTCGACCGCACCACGCCCGCGCTCGGCCGTCCCAAGGCCGTCGCACGAACCTGATTCCACGACATTTCCTCGGTCGGTGCGGCCGGGGCGAGGTGGTTTTTACCAGACCTGCCCCTCGGGCAGGTCCCCTATTTCGGGGGCTGACAGGTGCAGCACTTCGTAATGTTCGGTCGCCTCCTCATCCGACGCGGAGGATTCGGCCCACACCACGAAACGCACCAACTGCCAATGGTGGGGGTCGACGGCCAGTGCGGCGGTGTGGACGCCGTCCTGGCCGGAGAGCCGTCGTAGCTGTTCGACCTCCCCTGCGATCAGTTCGGTCAGGCCCAGTCCGGTGCCGTCCACGTCCGCGTCGGGAGGCATCGAGGTGAGGCGACGTGAGGCCGCCCTGGGACGTGCCGCACGGGCGGGGCCGGAATGGCAGGCGATGCCCGTCCAGTGCCGGGCGACGGGGCGGCCGAAATCCCGGAGGATGTTCTGGAATCCCCCGCCACCGACGAGGAAGTGGGCCATCGCGCCGGTGTCGTTCCACAGGTAGAAAGGGGCGTACTGGTTGACCGGTGAACCGCCGGCGCCGCGTTCGCGGATGACGTAGGCCTTCAGGCCCAGCCCGGCCCGGTCGTCGAGGACGTGGCCGCCCTTGGCGACCCGCTTTCGGATGATCCGCATGTCATAGTCGGCGGGCAGGGTGATCTCGTACTGTTTCGCATACACGGACTCTGCTGCCTTTCCTCTCGGCCTATCGGCGCACAGGCGAGCAGGCGAGGTATTCGCTCTCGGTGACGTGCAGGACCCGGCCGAAGACGCGCATGAATGGGCCGCTCTATTCACGGGTGGTGGAGACGTGGGCGGCCAGTAGGCCCAGCACCCCCGTGATCGCCTGGTCGAACGGCTGTGCGGAGTCGGCGGCGCGCGCCAGGACATAGGCGCCCTGCAAGGTCGCGACTATCGTCGCGGCGGTGACCCGCGGGTCCAGCGCGGCGTCCAGTTCGCCGCTGTCGCGCCCCTCGTCCAGCAACTCGGCCAGGCGTTTCCGCAGCCAGGCGAGGGTTTCGTCGACGGGGGTCCGCAGCGCCGGGTCCGCCATGACATCGGGGTCCTGGGTGAGGCGTCCTATCGGGCAGCCCTTGAGGACGTCCCGCTCCCGGTTCAGATACGAGGTGACGCGCTCCATGACGCTCCCCGGCGCGGAGAGCTGTTCCTCGGCCTTGGCGCACATCTCCTCGGCGGTGCGCCGGATCGCGGCGAGCGCCAGGTCCGGCTTCCCGGTGAAGTGGTGGTACATGCTGCCCTGCCCGGCCCCGGCCCGCTGCTGGATCGCCTTCGGGCTGGTGCCGACGTAACCGCGTTCCCAGAGCAGTTCGCGCGTGCTCTCGACGAGACGTTCCGCAGTGCTCATGCCAGGAGTGTACATACTCGTAGGTACAGACGGTTGCCTCCCGGAGCCCGTGAAGTTTTTAAAGAAATCGGAGACGCGGTGTCGGATCGGGGTGGTGGTGTTCGTAGCAGGGGTGAGGCCGCCCACGAGGGGCGCCGACATGGAGGCGCGATCATGAAGCTGACGACCATGACCCAGGTCACCGTCGACGGGGTGACGCAGGGAAACGGCGGCGCGTCGGACGAGGACCGCAGGAACGGGTTCGACCGCGGCGGCTGGGCCCTGGGGAGGGGCGACGACGGAACCCACGCGTTCATCAACCAGACCTACCAGCGCGCCGACGCGTTCCTGTTCGGACGGCGGACCTACGAGCTGTTCGCCGGTTCGTGGGGGTCCTGGACCGCCCAGGACGTCTCCGGCTGGGAGGGCGTCTGGCGGGCGTTGAACACGCGTCCCAAGTACGTCGCGTCGACCACGCTCACCGATCCGGCGTGGTCGGGCACCACCGTCCTGCCCGGGGACGTCGCGGCCGCCGTCCGGAAGCTGAAGGCCGAGTCGGAGGGTGAACTCCAGGTCCACGGCAGTGGCACCCTGATCCGGTGGCTGCTGGAGAACGACCTGGTCGACGAGCTGACGCTGATCGTGATGCCGGTGGTCCTCGGCCAGGGCGCGCGGCTGTTCCCCGAGACCGGCCCCGACCTCGCGCTCGACCTGGTCGAGTCGCGCGCCGACTCCAAGGGCGTGACGATCCAGGTCTACCGGCCGGCCGGGCGTCCGCGGTACGCGACCTCGGCCTGACGTCCCCGGCCACCGAACCACACCGTTGTGACACCACAGGAGATGATCTTTGATGCAGTACCTGGTTTCCGTCATAGACGACAAAAGCAATCCCGGCAGCACGGACAGGCAGCCCGCCATCAGCGCGTTCAACGAACGTCTGATAGCCGACGGCTACTGGGTCTTCGCGGGCGGGCTCGCCGACACCGAGGCGGCCACGGTCATCGACAACCGGGGAGAGCAGGCGGTGTTCAGCGACGGACCGTTCCTGGAGTCCAAGGAGTACCTCGCCGGCGTCTGGGTGTGGGAGGCCCCCGACCTGGACGTGGCGCTCAGGCTCGCCGCCGAGGCGTCGAAGGTCTGCGACCGCAAGATCGAGGTGCGGCCGTTCCTGTGAGCGGGACCAACGCCCATGACGCGGTCACCCGGGCCCACCACGCCGAGTGGGCCCGGGTGGTCGCCGCCCTGACCAGGCGGTTCGGTGATCTCGACATCGCCGAGGAGGCGGCCGCCGAGGCGTTCGCGACCGCCGTCCAGCGGTGGCCGTCCGACGGTGTGCCGCCCAACCCCGGCGCCTGGCTGACCACCACCGCGAACCGCAAGGCCATCGACCGGATCCGGCGCGAGAACAAGCGCGGCGGCAAGCACCAGGAGGCCCAGAGGGTGTACGACGACGACCCGGCCGAGCCCCTCGGCGCCATCGACGACGACCGGCTCCGGCTGATCTTCACCTGCTGCCACCCGGCGCTGGGGACCGAGGCCAGGGTGGCGCTGACGCTGCGCATGGTCGGCGGCCTGACGGTGCCCGAGATCGCCCGCGCCTTCCTGGTCCGGGAGACCGCCATGGAGCAGCGGATCACCCGCGCGAAGGCCAAGATCAAGGCGGCTCGCATCCCGTACCGGGTGCCGTCCGCGGAGGACCTCCCGGCCCGGGTGTCCGGGGTGCTCGCCGTCCTGTACCTGGTGTTCAACGAGGGCTACCTGGCGACCGGCCCCGGCACCGATCCCCTCCGTCCCGGCCTGACCGCCGAGGCGATCCGGCTCGCACGCCTGGTCCGCGCCCTCATGCCCGACGACGATGAGGCGGCCGGGCTGCTGGCGCTGATGCTGCTCATCGAGGCCCGCCGCACCGCCCGGGTCTCGGCCGACGGCGAACTGGTCCCCCTGGCCGAGCAGGACCGCGGGGCCTGGGACGCCTCGCTGATCGCCGAGGGGCACCGGTTGGTGCGCGAGCGCCTCGCCGCTGCCGCCGCCGGGACGGCCCCGGGCCGCTACCAGATCCTGGCGGCGATCAACGCCGTGCACACCTCCGCCCGCGACGTCCGCGACACCGACTGGTCGCAGGTCCTCGCCCTCTACGACCAGCTCGTCCGCCTCGACGCCTCCCCCATCGTCGCCCTCAACCGGGCCGTCGCGGTCGCCGAACTCGACGGACCGCAGGTCGCGCTGGCGGCCGTCGACCGCCTGGAAGACAAGCTGGCCGGCTACCACGCCTACCACGCCACCCGCGCCGACCTGCTGCGCCGGCTGGGCCAGAGCGCGCAGTCACGCGCGGCCTACGACAAGGCCATCGAGTTGGCGGGCAACACCGCCGAGACCGCCTACCTGACCCGCCGCCGCAACCAACTGCGCTAACTCAGGCGAACCTGGACCTGCACGGTCAGCGGCGACTCGAGATCGCAGTACGACGACCACGCCACAAGCGTGAGCGCCCTAATGCACAGAAGCTTCCGGGGCGTATAAGGCCCCCGGGACTGGCAGGAGTCGTTGATCGAGTGATCTGTGTTCCTTGTGCTGGGAACTGTGGAGGTCACCGTCTGTGGTCATCGGGGGCGTAGCGGTTCCAGGCCCCGCCCGCTTCGGCCGCGAGTCGAG
>NZ_JAICDG010000008.1 GCF_022751215.1 Actinomadura terrae
TGCCTGGTCCTGGTTCTGCTCCTCGGGCTCGTCCTCGGCCAGCAGTAGGCCGAAGATCGTCCCGATGCGGTTCCACTTGTCCTCAGTCCAGCGCGGCGATTGGCTGGCCTGACGCTTGCCCCATGCGACAGCTTCCGGGCTGGGCTTCAACCCTGTAATCCTCTCCCTGGCCACAGCGAAGAGAGCGCGCACGATCCCCGAGACGAACACACCACGACTCACGGGTAGGCTGACGCCCACCTGATCGAAGTGCTTCGCGACGAGTGGCTATCTGTGTGCTGTGTTGGCCAGGGCTCTTTGAGTTAGTGAGCTGTTCCCGCAGGACAAGCCTGCCCGGTAGCGACCCCGGTCTTACGTGCCGAGAGCCCACCCCGGCGAATGTGTATGTGTGTGATGTGTAACGGCTGTCGCGTTGTACGGAGGACACCTCACGGGCCTCCCGGCGGGAGCCGACCCCGCCACCACTCGCCCATCTCGAAGTCGCTGGATGCGGCTCCGATCTTCACTGTGCCACGCGCACGCGGAGATCAAACCCCCGAAACCGCCCATCGCGTAGGGCTTCGGGGTGTGTGTGGTTGTCCGTTGGTGACCGCTGGCGTCCGGTGGCGTCCGCTGACGACTGGCCGCACACGGCTAGAAGTGATGCAGATCACAAAGCAAGAGACCCCGGTCGGCCTTCACCTCCGGGGCCTCGACGCTGGCTGAGCTTAGTCTTCGCGCCAGATGGGTTCGAGTAGGTCAGGGTCGAAGCGCTTGCCGTGCCCCTTACCGGCGGGGTGCACGATCACGGCGTGCAGCGCTTCCCGGATGTAGGCACGTTTCTGGGAGAGGTCCAAGCGGTCATCGTCGGTCTCGGAGTACCAACGGCGGCGGATTTCGGTGAGGTCTCGCTTTGCGCGTGCACTTTCGAGTTCGTACTTCTCGGCTTCTGCTCTCAGCTTGGCAATGTCCGGTTCCAGCCGTTCAATCTCCTCGAAGAACAGCGAATTGGTGATCTTCCGCTTGGCGAAGCGCGCTCGAAGCTCGTTAAACTGCTCAACCTTCTCCGCCAGTTCGCGTTTCTTAGGCCATGGACCCACTTCTTTGATCTCCACGGTGCTGCGCTGTTCCAGTTTCGCTAGGACTGCCTCGGAAACGAATTCGTCAATCAGGTCCCCCCGGCGAGCGAGCTTGCCGCATCCCCCGTTGCTTGGCGCCTGACAGAAGTAGCGATGACGGCCCATCTTCTTCTGAAACCCGGCACGTAGTTTGTGGTTGCACATGGCGCCGTCCGGGAGGATCACGCCGCATCGCAGCGTCGCGGTTAGTAGGTACTGGTGTTCGCGGTGGTCGCGTTGCAGGTTGCCGAGTAGCACCCCATCTGGGCCGATCTGCTTGCCGCTGCGTTCGGCGAAGATCGCTTGTATCGCTTGCCACTGCTCCGGGGTGATGATCGAATCCCAAGCACCCACGATGGGATTACCATCGTCGTCCCTCACGATTTCACCGTTCAGGATTCGCCATCCGCACAGGCGAGGTTTCTTTAGTGCAACCGTAAGTGTACGGCTGGTCCATTCGTTCCCCCGGGAGGTCTTAACTCCCTTCTTGAGCCAGTCCCGGCAGATGGAATTGATCGAACCGCCAGCGATGAACCGTTCGGCTGCCTGCCGCAGCAGAGCCGACTCGGCAGGGTCCAACGTGACGCCGTCCTTCTGCCATCCAAACGGCCGGGGCCCCTGAAGTGGCTTGCCCTCACGAGCGTTGTCGCTGTGATGCTGACGCATTCGCCTACGCATCTTCTTGATCTCGATGCGTGAGGCCACAGCCCCCATAAGTCCCATGTTCTCCACGTTTTCGCTGTAGAGATCCATGAACCCGCGCTGGTCGGCGTACACCCGGCCTTCCCTGTAGGTCAGTGCATCGACGAACCGCTCGTAGTCGCCTGCCTTGCGGATCAGCCGGTCATCGTGAACCACGATGCAGCCCGAAACCGGGGTGCCGTCCTCTAGATGGCCTGTGCGCAGCACCCGAAGCATGGCCTCAAAGCCGTCCCGTACGAGGTCCTCCTTGGCTGCGGACTTGTCGTTGTCGGAGAACCGGGCGACGATGCGGCAGCCAAGCCGCTTGGCCGTCTGGGTGTTGGTGGTCTGCTGGTTCCGAACCGAGTGCTCGTCCTTCCTCTTGTCTACGCTCGCGCGTGCGTAGTCGACCACGGGAATGAGGTCACCGTCAGTAGCGTCCATGAGGGGCTCCTCGTGTTACCTACAGGAACGTTCTACCAGCGGTACCTGGGCTGGTTCGACGGCAACCCCCCGCACCTGTGGGAGCATCCGCCGGTCGAGAACGCCACGCGGTACGTCGAGTGCATGGGCGGCGCGTCCAGGGTGATGGCGCTGGCCCGCGACTACGCGGACCAGGGCGACCTGCGGTTCGCCGCGACCCTCTACGACCACGTGGTCTTCGCCGACCCCGGCAACACCGACGCCAGGACGGGCCTCGCCGAGGTCTACCGGCGGCTCGGCGAGGGCGCCGAGTGCGGGACCTGGCGCAACTTCTACCTCACCGGCGCGCTGGAGCTGCGCGAGGGCGTGCGGCCGGTCCCGCTCGGCATCGCGGCGGGCATGACCGCCGGGCTGTCTGTCGAGCAGGTCTTCGACTCGATGGCGATCAGGGTGAACGGGCCCAAGGCGTGGGACGAGCACCTGACCATCGACTGGGCGTTCGGCGACACGGCCGAGCGCCACCGGATGACGCTGTCCAACGGCGTCCTCATCCACCGGCGCGTTTCGGACGGGATCGGCGGCGCGGATCTGACGCTCACTCTCAACCGTCCGCAGCTGTTCGGGCTGGTCACGGGCAAGAGCGCCGAGGGAATCACCAGCACCGGGGACGCGGGGGCGCTGCGGCGGCTGCTCGCCGTCCTGGACGGCGCCGAGCCCGACTTCCCCATCGTCACCCCGTGACCCCGCCTTCATCGCGGGACGTCGCGCGGCCGATCGTCACTCCGTGACCTGGGCCGCCTCCTCGCGGAGCCTGTCCTGGAGGATCTGGAGGCCGCCGATCCCGTCCACCGACAGCGCGGCGAGCTCGTCCAGCGGCATGGCGGAACCGTCGGTGCGCAGCGGCGGCTGCCAGCCGTTGTCCCCGTCGTGGCTGCGGAGGATCTTCGCGGGCACGCCGCCGACGACCGCGTGGTCGGGGAACTCGCCCCGGACGACCGCGCCGCCCGCGACCGCGACGTTCCGGCCGAGCCGGGTGCCGGGCAGGATGATCGCGCCGGTGCCGATCCAGCAGCCGTCCCCGATCACGACCGGGTTGTTCTCGGGCCACTGCCGTCCGATCGGGGTGTCCAGGTCCCCGTAGGTGTGGTTCTGGTCGGTGATGTACACGTTCGGCCCGGTAAAGACGTCGTTGCCGATCTCGATCGACTGGTGCCCGACGATGTGCGTGCCCCGTCCGATCGAGCAGCTCCCACCGATCCGCACGATGACGTCCGGGCCGAGATCGAGGCCGGGGACGAACCCGGCGGAGATCGTCACATGCGTCCCGACCAGCGTGTGGTCGCCGATCGAGATCCACGGCTCGCCGTAGATCGCCCCGACCGGGAAGCCGATGCACGCGCCCTCGCCCAGGTAGGCGAACCTGTGGCGGCCCGGCGTCTGCGGCGTGATCTCGCCGTGCCGCCGCACCCATTCCCACGCGCTGTGGACGGCCGCGTGCGCACCCTGGCGCGCCCGCCGCCGCACACGCTCCGCCAGCGCCCGCCGCGCCACGCCGGGATTCGGTGACATGGCGCTCACCGTACCGGTTGGTAGAAACCACGTCGCCGGAAACCACCCCGAAGGCGTAGGACGAGAAGGGCCCGGCCTCGTGAGGCCGGGCCCTTCTCGTTCACGGGCGGGTCAGTGCGGTGAGTGCACCTGGCCGTCGACGTCCGCGCCGGAGACGGTCATGGAGTCGGCCGAGGTGGCCTCCTCCGAGGCGTCGTCCGAACCGCCGGTGACGCTGCGGCGCGTGAGCACCGCACCCGCCACGCCGACGGCGGCGACGGCTCCCACCATCGCCACGACCGCGCCGCGCCGGGGCCGGTCACGACCCGGCGGCTCGACCCGGTGGGCGACGCCGCTCAGGAACGAGCTCACCTTCGGGGCGAGGCCCGTCTCCACGTACTGGGCCGCCCGCCTGATCCGGGGCGCGCCCCAGCCGCGGGCGACGAGGACGCGGTCTGCGGCGACCGGTTTGATCCGCTCGGCTGACGCGCCGACCCGCCGCCGGGCGATCTCCGCGCCATGCCGGGCAGCCTCCTGCGTCCGGGTGAACCGCGTGCGAACTTGCTCCCGCGGCTTCCGGCGAGTACTGATCATCAGGGACACGCTAACCTCCCTTTCTGCGAGGTCCTGTTCAGCACCTTCCCGTTATCGGGGAGGTAAACCGCGCGAGGGTGATTGTCTGATTACTCCGCGTGAGCGATTCATGCGTGTCCGGGATCGACGAACACCCAACTTCACTAGGAGGCGGCCAGCGTGGCCAACGAGATCTTCGCGACGCTCGACACGACGCTCGGCAAGATCGTGATCCAGCTCTACCCGGAGCAGGCGCCCGAGACCGTGGCGAACTTCACCGAGTTGGCGGAGGGCACCCGTGTGTGGACCGACCCGCGCACCGGTCGCAAGACCGAGGCGCCGCTCTACAACGGGACGATCTTCCACCGCGTCATCGACGGGTTCATGATCCAAGGCGGGGACCCGCTCGGCACCGGGACCGGCGGCCCCGGCTACGAGTTCAAGGACGAGTTCCACCCCGACCTGAAGTTCAACAAGCCCTACCTGCTGGCGATGGCGAACGCCGGGCCCGGCACCAACGGCTCGCAGTTCTTCATCACCACCAACGTCGCCGCGACCCAGCACCTCACCGGACGGCACACGATCTTCGGCAAGGTGATCGAGGGCACCGACGTCGTCGACCGGATCGGGCAGGTCCCGACCGGCGGCGGCAACCGTCCGAAGGACGACGTCGCCATCAAGACGGTGACGATCGAGCGGCGTTAATCGTCCTACAGGGTAGGACCCTGCCCCGGCCCCACGGAGCCCCCTCATGAGCACAGAACCCAAGCCCGAGACCTCGGTGCCGACCTGCTACCGGCATCCGGGACGGGAGACCTACGTCCGCTGCACCCGGTGCGACCGCTACATCTGCCCCGAGTGCATGCGGGACGCCGCGGTCGGGCACCAGTGCGTGGAGTGCGTCGCGGAGGGGAACCGCGGGGCGCGGCGAGCCCGTCCGGTGACGCCGCTGGGCGTGCCGGGGGCGGCGTCGGCGGTGCCGGTCGTCACGTACTCGCTGATCGGCCTGTGCGTGCTCGCCTACCTGATCGAGCTGTCGTCCTGGCGGTTCATCGCCGACTACATGATGATCGGCCAGGCGACGCTGATCAACGGGGACGTCATCGGCGTGTCCGAGGGCGAGTGGTACCGGCTGGTCACGTCGATGTTCCTGCACCAGCGCGGCGGGTCGTTCGGCATCGCGCACATCGTGTTCAACATGTGGGCGCTGTGGGCGATCGGCCCGGCGTTGGAGCAGGTGCTCGGACGCTGGCGCTACCTGGCGCTGTACATGCTGTCGGGGCTCGGCGGTTCGGTGCTGCTGTACCTGGTCGATCCGGGGAACTCGGCGGTCGGCGCGTCCGGCGCGATCTTCGGGCTGTTCGGGGCCTACTTCGTGATCGGACGCCGGCTCGGCGGGCAGGTCGGGCCGATCGTGTTCCTGCTGGTCATCAATCTGGTGATCACTTTCTCGGTGCCCGACATCTCCTGGGAGGGGCACATCGGCGGCCTGGTCGTCGGCGGCGCGCTGGCGGCGGCGATGGCCTACGCGCCCGCCGCCCGGCGGGGCCTCGTGCACATCGCGGCGCCGCTGGTCACGCTGGCGCTGCTCACCGTGCTCGTGCTGGCCAAGACCGCGGAGTTGAGCTCGGCCCTGTAGCCGGGTCGGGCTCGGCCTCGCCGGGTCGCGTCGTCCCGGCCGTTCGGGCCGAGCTCGGCTCCGCGCCTGTGGAAAACCTGGGGATAGCCGGGGTGGGAGATCCCCAGGCTGTGGATAACTTTCGTGGATTGGCTCGACGTCAATGTGGGTACCGCGGACCGGTGGCCATCGGGAGCGAGGTGGCAACCGGCGCGGTCACCCTGGCGGGACGGCGCGGGCGGTCAGCGCCAGCGGGTCGAGAGCACCACGCCGAGGATGATGGCGGAGAAGCCGATCCCCAGGTTCCAGTTGTGCAGATCGGACATGAACGGGACGTCGGTGTTCGTGCTCGCCGTCACGTAGAAGACCGCGATCCAGGCGAGGCCGATCAGCCAGAGGCCGACCATCGTGGGGACCAGCCAGCGGGGGCTGACCTCGGGCGCCTTGGACTTCTGCGGGGGCGTGTAAACAGCCTTCTTGCGCACTTTGGACTTGGCCACGGTGGATTCGATCTCCTCGGGCGTCCGGCGGCCGGAGCGCCGGACCGCGCATGGGTGTTTTGTCGGTTAGCGTAGTCGCTGGTGAGCAGCGTACGGCGTTCGGCTTGGGGAAGCATCATCCCAGCTATCACGCTTGTGGCGGGAACCTTGTTCGCGGCGAGCGCGAGCACGGCCCGCGGCACGAGCCTGCGCGACGAGGGCCGCACCCGCATCACCGACCTCATCTCCGCTGATCAGCGCCGGGCGCGCCGGGAGCGCGAGGAGTACCGCCGGCTGCGCCGCGACGTCGACGCCATCTCCCGCGAGGCAGGACGGCACGACGCGCGGGTGAAGCAGGCGCAGGGCGAGGCCGACCGGCTCGCCCTCCGGTCGGGATTCACGGCGGTCACCGGGCCCGCCGTCCGCGTGTCGCTGGACGACGCTCCACTGCCCAAATCGGGGGATCTGCCGCACGGTGTCCGTCCCGACGACCTCGTCGTCCACCAGAGCGACGTCCAGGCCGTCGTGAACGCGCTCTGGGCGGGCGGGGCGCGCGCGATGCAGATCATGGACCAGCGGGTGATCTCGACGAGCGCGGTGCGGTGCGTGGGCAATACGCTGATCCTCCAGGGCGTCGTGTACTCGCCGCCGTTCCGGATCACCGCCGTCGGCGACCCGGACCGGCTGCGCGCCGCGCTCGACGCCTCCCCCGTGATCGGGACGTACCGCAAGTACGTCCACGCGTACGGGCTCGGGTACGCGGTGCAGGCCCTCGACCGCGCCGCGCTGCCCGCCTACACCGCGAACGTCACCATGAGCCACGCCACGGTGCCCGAGGACGGCGGCGGCCCCTGACGCGGCCGGGCGCAGCGGGGCCGGGGTAGCGGGGCCGCGGTAGGGGGACGAGGGGTAGCGAGACGGAATCGTCGACAGAGGGGGGACGCGCGGTGCGGATGGTCATCCGCGGCCTGGGCGAGCTGTGCATCACCGCCGGGCTGATCCTGATGCTGTTCGTGACCTACGAGCTGTGGGGGACGGGCCAGTACACCCGCGCCCAGCAGGACCGGCTCGGCCGCGAGCTGATGGACACCTGGAAGGCGCCCAAGGTCACCACCGAGAAGGTGCGGCTCGGCAAGGGCCTCGCCATGATCCGCATCCCCCGGTTCGGGGACGGCTACCACTACGTGATCATCGAGGGCGTCGACCGCGCCGACCTGCGCAAGGGCCCCGGCCACTACCCGGGCAGCGCCATGCCGGGCGAGATCGGCAACTTCGTCGTCTCCGGCCACCGGACGACCTACTCCGCCCCCTTCAACCGGCTCGGCGAGCTGCGCGCCGGCGACAAGATCCTCATCGACACCCGCGACCGGCAGTTCGTGTACCAGGTCACCGGGCGCGAGATCGTCAAGCCGACGGCCGTCGAGGTGACCGCGCCGGTACCGAACCACCCGAATAAGCGACCGACCGAAAAGCGGATCACGCTGACCACGTGTCACCCGAAGTACTCCGCCGCCGAGCGGATGATCATCTTCGGCACGATGGTCTCCGAGTTGCCCCGCGCCGCCACAACCGGAAAGTAGAGGACGCCGTGTACGCCTGGATCTGGCGCCACCTGCCGGGGACCTGGCAGGCCAAGAGCGGGATCGCGATCGCGGTCGCGATCGCCGTCGCCCTCATACTCTGGTACGTCGTCTTCCCCTGGATGGAGCCGAAGGTCCACTTCGACCATGGCGTCGTGAACGGCGAGCCGACCGGGACGTCCAGCCCGTCGGTGCCCGGGCCCGGGTGAGCGCGTGCGGGTCCTCGTCGTGGACAACCACGACAGCTTCGTGTTCAACATCGTCCAGTACCTGAGGGAGCTGGGCGCCGACTGCGTGGTCAAGGACCGCGCGGACGTCGCCGTCCGGGACGCCGCGTCCGCCGGCGGCGTGCTGCTGAGCCCCGGCCCCGGGCACCCGTCCGGCTCCGAGGTGTGCCTCGACCTCGTCGCCGACGCCGAGCGCCGCGCGATGCCGCTGCTCGGCGTCTGCCTCGGCCACCAGGTGATCGCCCACGTGCACGGCGCCGCCGTCCGGAGGGCGCCGCAGGTCGTCCACGGCTACACGAGCCCGATCGAGCACGATGGCGCCGGGGTGTTCCGCGGCCTGCCGGTCCCGTTCCCCGCGACCCGCTACCACTCGCTCGCCGTCGAGCCGGGAACGGTCCCGCGCGACGTCCTGGAGGTCACCGCCACGACCCCGGACGGCGTCGTCATGGGCCTGCGACACCGCGACCTCCCGATCGAGGGCGTCCAGTTCCATCCCGAGTCGGTGCTGTCGGCACATGGGCATCATCTGCTGGCCAACTGGCTGGAGATGTGCATGTCCACCGTCTGACCTGCGCGTTCGCCGCCACGAGCCGACTGCGGCGGGCCGGCTGCCACCATGTTCGGAAAAATTCCGTTAAAACTCGTAACGTCCAGGCAAGTCCGTCCGAAGACCATATTGAGGGCTTCCGCCATTGCCCCCGAGTGGCGGAAGCCCTCTCTCATGCCCGGCTCCGGCCCCATAGCGGCTACGGCGACCGCGTGGCGCCGACGACGGGACGCCGACGACGAAGGGCCCCAACCCCCTGCCGGGGATCGGGGCCCTTACCGTCACGTGGGGCTCAGCCTCCGTCGCCGTCCGGGAAGGTCGGGAAGCCCGGACCGGACGGGCCGATCGTCGGCGTCGGCGAGGGCTTCTGCGCCACGTAGATCGTGACGGTGTCGCCCGGCGCGACCGTCGCGTCCGGCCCCGGCGACTGGTCGTAGACGAAGCCCGGCGCCACCGGCTTCTCGGGTGGCGCGAAGCCCTTCTCGACCTTGCACCGCAACCCGAGGCTCTCCAGCTTCCCGCAGGCCGCCCGCTGACTGCTGTTGGTCAGCGTCGGCACCTTCAGGTTGTTGGGCCCGTTCGACACGAACACGGTGACGCTGGAGTTCTTCGGCGCCTTGCCGCCGCCGCTCGGGTCGGTGCGGATCACGTCGAGCCGCGGGACGGAGTCGCTGTTCTCCACCCGCTTCTCGACCTCGAAGCCGCGTTCCTCCAGCATGTTCTTCGCCACCGAGTACGGCTTGCCGGCCACGTCCGGCACATCGACCTCGGCGGGCGGCTTCCTGCCCTTGGAGATCGTCAGCGTCACCGTCGAGCCCTCGGCCACGTCGCTGCCGGGCTTGGGGTCGGCGGTGATGACGTTGCCCTTGCGGATGTCGTTGTTGTAGTCGGTCGTCGGGTCGCCGAGCTTCAGGCCGAGCTTGGTCAACTCCGCCTCCGCCTGCTTGCGCGGGACGTCCACGATGCTCTGCGGCACCGCGACCTTCTTCTCGCCCTTGTCGTTGCCGCCCGACATCAGGAACCCGATCGCGGCGGCGCCGCCGATGAACACGACCGCGAGCGCGATCCAGATCGCGGCCTTCTTCCCGGCGCCGCCCCGCTCGGGGCCGTTCTCGTCGTAGTGGACGGGCGGCAGGTCGTACCCGTCGCCGACCGGCCGCTGCACCTGCGTGTGCGGCGGCGGGCCGCCCTGGTAGCCGCCCATCACCTGCGTGCCGCCCGGCTGCGCGCCCATCAGCATCGTGGACGCGGCGGTCGAGGACACCGGCTGCCCCTGGAGGACGCGCTGGATCTCCTGCCGGAACTCCGTCGCGTTCTGGTAGCGGTGCGCCGCGTCCTTCGCCATCGCCTTCAGCACGATCGCGTCGGCCCACTGCGGGATGTCCGGGTCCACCTGGGACGGCGGCACCGGCTCCTCGCGGACGTGCTGGTAGGCGATCGCGACCGGGGAGTCGCCGGTGAACGGCGGCTTGCCGGTGAGCAGTTCGTACAGGACGCAGCCGGTGGAGTAGATGTCGCTGCGGGCGTCGACCCGCTCGCCGCGCGCCTGCTCGGGCGACAGGTACTGCGCGGTGCCGATCACCTGCGCGGTCTGCGTCATCGTCGCCGCCGAGTCGGCCATCGCGCGGGCGATGCCGAAGTCCATGACCTTGACCTCGTGGGCCCGGGTCATCATCACGTTCGCCGGCTTGATGTCGCGGTGCACGATCCCGCCGCGGTGGCTGTAGTCCAGCGCCCGCAGGATCCCGTCGGTGATCTCCAGAGCCTTGTCGGGCAGCAGCGCGCGGTTCTCCCGCAGCAGGTCGCGCAGCGTGCTCCCGTCCACGTACTCCATGACGATGTAGGGGATGGAGGTGTCGCCGATCATGTCCTCGCCGGTGTCGTACACGGCGATGACCGAGGGGTGGTTCAGCGACGCGGCCGACTGGGCCTCGCGGCGGAACCGGGCCTGGAATGTGGGGTCACGGGCCAGGTCTGAGCGCAGGGTCTTGACCGCGACCACGCGATCGAGACGCAGATCTCGGGCACGGTAGACCTCGGCCATGCCGCCACGCCCGATCACCGTGTCGAGCTCGTAGCGGCCGCCGAGCAGCCGAGGTTGACTCATATGTGCACTTTCCCTCGTACGTCTACACCTTGTCCTCCGAACCTAGCTCCCCGCCCGGCGTGGGCGAGGGATCCGGGCTCGGAGTTGACGGAGTCGTGGTGCTGCCCGTCGGTGTCGGTGTCGGGTCTGGGGCGCTGGGAGTCGCCCGGGGCGGTTTCCTCGTTGGCTTGTGTGTAGGGGACCCACTGCCCGTCCCCGGCGTTGACGGACGGATCCTACGCGTACCGTGCCGTCTCGTGACAGTCGGTGCGGGGCCACCATCCCTATGCGCGGACGGCCCACCGGGCTTCCCGACCGGGTCCCCCTGGCCCTCCCCGCCCGCCGGGCCGGTGGCCGGTTGCTGTGGCGCGTCCCGCTCGTCGCCCGATCCGGCGAAGGCGAGCCCCTTCCAGAGCGAGCCGATGACCAGGCAGCCGATGAGCAGCAGCCCGGCCGCGACCGAAGCGTAGGTCAGGCGCCGTCGCCCGTCCCCGGTCCTTGCCTTTTCGCCTGGGTTATCTATCCCCCCGGTGAGGTTATCCGGCCCTGACCCTGCGTCAAATCCCGACATATCGGACGTCTGGCCGGTACCGTCCGGCCGGGCCGCGGTGGTCACCCCCACCGACGGCGCCACCGAGACCACCCCGGGCTTCTCCCCGGGACGCGCGGACCGCCCCGTGCTCAGCGACGCCCGGACCCGCAAAGCCCAGTCGGCCACCGCGTTCGCGTCCGCCGGACGGTCCTGCGGCGCCTTCGCCAGCAGCGCCGCGATCAGCGCCCGCGCCTCCGCCGGCACGTGCGCGGGCAGTTCCGGCGGCTCGTCCTTGACGTGCTTCAGCGCGATCTCCACCGGCGTGCGCCCGTCGAACGGCGGCATCCCGGTCAGGCACTCGTAGGCCACCACGCCCAGCGAGTACAGGTCGGCGGCCGGGCTGATCGGCTGCCCCGACGCCTGCTCCGGCGAGATGTAGTGCGCCGTCCCCATCACCATGCCGGTCGCCGTCTGCGACGCCGCCTCCAGCCGCCGCGCGATACCGAAGTCGGTGATCTTCAGGGTGCCGTCCGGCGAGATCATCAGGTTCGCCGGCTTGACGTCGCGGTGCACGATGCCCGCCTCATGCGCCACCGTCAGCGCCCGCCCCGCCTGCACCAGCAGATCGAGGACGGCCTCCAGCGGCAGCCCGCCGTCGCGCACGAGGATCTCGTCCAGCGGCTCGCCCGGTACCAGCTCCATCACCAGGTACATCCGGCCGTCCTGCTCGCCGAAGTCGAACACCCGTGCGATGCCGCGGTGTCGCAGCCCGGCGGCGAACTCCGCCTCCGACTCGAACCGGCGCAGCGCCGACGCGTCCGACACCAGTTCCAGCCGCAGCAGCTTCACCGCCACCTGCCGCCCGAGCGAGGCGTCCGAGGCACGCCAGACCTCGCCCATCCCCCCGATCGCCAGCCGCTCCAGCAGCCGGTACCGGTGGTTCAGGACGAGGTCCGCGCTCACTTCTTCAGCACCTGGGCCATGATCGCGGCGGCGACCGGCCCGGCGTTGGTGGCACCGTCGCCGGAACCCTCGGTGACCACCGCGAACGCGTACCGCGGGTTGTCGAACGGGCCGAACCCGACGAACCAGCGCGAGTTCGGGATGCCCGCCCCCTGCTCGGCGGTACCGGTCTTACCTGCGATGTTGGCGCTCTGGAGGTTCTTCGCGGTGCCCTCGGAGACCACCGCGCGCATCATGTCCTCCAGCTGCGACGCCTGGTCACCGGTCATGGCCTGGCCGTACGGCTTCGGCGAGGCACTGTAGACCTCGCTCTGGTCCTTCGCGCGCGCCCGCTGCACCACGTACGGGTTCATGATCTTGCCCTTGTTGGCGATCGCCGCCGCGACCATCGCCATCTGCAACGGCGTCGCGCGCACGTTCTCCTGGCCGATGCCCGAGCGCGCCGTCCCGTCCTTGCCGGTCGGGATCGTCTTGCCGCTCGCGTCCTGCACCGACACCGGCACCTCGCTCTTGGCGGCGGGCATGTCGGGCTCCAGGTTCACCCGCTCGCCGAACCCGAACTTCTTGGCGCCGTCGTGGAGCTGCTGGATGCCGAGGTCCAGGGCCATCTTCCCGAACGAGGTGTTGCACGACTCGGCGAACGCGCCCTTCAGCGGCGCCGACCCCGCGCAGCTCCCGCTGTCGTGCGAGTTCGGCAGCGGACGCCCCGACTCCGGCAGGATGAGCTGGCCGGTGTTCACCGTCGTCGAGCTGTTGATGTTGAGGTCCTGCATGCCGACCGCCGTCGTCACGGACTTGAACGAGGAGCCCGGCGGGAACGTCTGGCTCAGCGCGTTGTCGACCAGCGGCTTGAGGACCCCGGTCGCGCCGTCGAGCTCCGCCAGCCGCTTGACGCCCTTGTCGCCCGTCTGCGGTGCCACCTCGTTCGGGTCGAAGGACGGCCAGGACGCCGCCACCTGGACCGCGCCCGTCCTGACGTCGATCACCACGGCGCCGCCGCGGCGGCCCTCCGCCGTCTGCCCCTTGAGCCGCTCGTAGGCCACCCGCTGCGCCTTCGGGTTGATCGTCAGTTCGAGGTTCGCCCCCACGGGCTTCTTCCCGATGAAGGTGTCGAACCAGCGCTGCTGCGTGATCCGCTTGTCCTTGCCGCCGAGCAGCGAGTTGTAGGCCCGCTCCACCTGCGTCGCGTTGCCGTTGAAGTACCCGGTGACCGGCGCGAAGACCGGGCCGTCCTTGTAGATCCGCCCGTACTTCGGGTTGTCCTTGTGCGTCTCCTCCGAGGACACCAGCACCTCGCCGCCCGCCGAGATGGTTCCGCGCGGCGAGTTGAACAGGTCGGAGTACTGGCGGTGGTTGTTCGAGTCGTTGCGCAGGTTGTCCGCCTGACTCCCCTGGACGTAGTTCACCTGCGCCATCAACCCGAAGAACAGCAGCAACCCGAAGATCGCCACCCGCCTGATCGGCTTGTCCATGTTCATAGGGGCGAGATCACCTCGTGCTCACGATCTGGGTCATGCCCTCGTCCTGGATCGCCTGGGGGGCGGGCTTGCGCGCGTCATGGCTCATCCGGACCAGGATCGCGATCAGGATCCAGTTGGCCATCAGCGACGAACCGCCCTGGGACAGGAACGGCGTCGTCAGACCGGTGAGCGGGATCAACCGGGTGACACCGCCGACGATCACGAACACCTGGAGGCCGAGGACGAACGAGACACCTCCGGCGAACAGCTTCAGGAACGGATCTCGCGCGGCGACGGCGGTCTTCATGCCTCTCTGCACGATCAACGCGTACACCAGCAGCAGCACCATCAACCCCGTCAGGCCGAGCTCCTCGCCCAGCGAGTCGAAGATGAAGTCGCTGAACGACAGCGGCGTCCGCCACGGCTCGCCCTGGCCGAGGCCGGTGCCGAGCACCCCGCCCTGCCCGAGCGCGAACAGGCCCTTCATCAGCTGCGCGCTGTCGGAGTACTCGCCGCCGAGCTCCGCGCACGCGCTGAAGCCCGGCGACAGGCTGCCCTTGGCCTTGAACTTCTTGTAGATGTCGGTGTCGGGGTTGACCGGGACGACCTTGCCGGTCTCCAGCAGGCAGCCGCCGTCGAAGTAGGGCTTCGGGTTCTGCCAGATGTCGATGCGCTGGTTGACGTGGCCCATGAACGGCAGCAGCGTCGCGACGAACACGCCCACCGCCAGCAGGCACATGCCGATCATCACCCACGACAGCCGCTGCGTCGCGATGTAGAGCATCGACACGAACAGGCCGAAGAACAGCAGCGCGGTCCCGAGGTCCTTCTGCATGAACAGCACGCCCAGGCAGAAGAACCAGATCACCAGGATCGGGCCCAGGTCGCGGGCGCGCGGCAGGCTGAACGGGCCGATCTTCTTTCCGATCAGCGACATGGCCTGCCGCTTGTTGACCAGGTAGCCCGCGAAGAACACGACCAGCAGCAGCTTGGCGAACTCGCCCGGCTGCACCGAGAACGGGCCGAGGGCGATCCACACCCGCGCGCCGTTGATCTCCGCGCCGATGCCGGGGACGATCGGCAGCAGCAACAGGATGATCGCGCCGAGGCCGATCAGGTAGGTGTAGCGCTGCGCGGTCTTCGGCGTGAACGACAGCGGCGCGTCCGGCTTGTCGGTGTCGCGCATGATCAGGATGGCGGCGACGAACAGCCCGATCCCGACGAACGTCCACATGAGCTGGCCGGGCGCGTCCGCCGCGTCCTTGAGCAGCTTCTTGCCCGCGGCGGCCGCGACCCTGTGGTCCTCACTGGTGTCGAGGTCGAGGCGGTAGATCATCGCCAGGCCGATGCCGTTCAGCGCGACCGACAGCGGCAGCAGCAGCGGGTCGGCGTACGGCGCGAACTTGGCCTGGACGAAGTAGGCGCCGAACGCCAGCACCACCAGCCCGCCGCCGTACAGGAACAGGCCCTTCGGGATGTAGCCGTCCCGGGCGAGCCCGACCTCCGCGAACGCCGACAGCGTCAGCACCATCGCGAAGATCAGCAACGCGAACGAGGCCGCGTTGCGTCGCTGGTACGGCAGATGCGCCCGGATCTGCGCCCCGATCGAACTCATCTAGGACTTCCCCCTGCCCGCGGGACAATCCTGAATGGTCGGGTTCGGCGTCTTGCACTCGTCCCGGCGGGCGCGCAGCTCGTTCAGCTTCGCGTCGGCGGCGGCCTGGCCGACGAACGCGAGCGTGCCCTTGGAGACCGCGGTCGCGTCCGAGCGCGGAAGCTCGGCGACCGGGAGGTCACTGGCCTTCGGCGTGCCCTGCGGGCAGTCGCGCTGCCCCTTGCCCTTCGCGACCGCGACCTTGTCGCCCTCGGCGACGAGGACGTACTTGCAAACGCTGTTCTTCAAATCGTTCAGGGCCGCCGGCCCCTTCACCGAGTAGGTGGCCTTCACCTGCTGCTGCAAGTTCTGCGGCAGATCGGCGACGGGGATCGGCGGGTTCGGCTGGTCCTTGGGTGCCGCCTTGCGGGACAGGTCGATCAGCGGGAACTCGTCCGTGGACCCCCGGTACAGGACGACCTGGCCGCCCTCTTCCCCTATGTAGTAGCCGTTCCGAACGGTCTGCACCAGATAGACACCACCCGCCGCCACCGCCACGACCACCACGCCCGCCGCGACCACCAGCCACGTCCACTTGCGCGCCCCGCCCCGCCTGGCCCGCCCCGGCGCGGCCTGCGCCATCGCCGGCTGCTGCGGGGGACCGGCCATCGGGTCGCCCATCGGCATCGGCGCGGGCGGGGGCATCTCGTCCACCGCGACGGGCGGCTGCGGCATCGTGTCGCGCAACTGCGCCGCGCGCCCCGCCGGGGTGTCGGCCGGGCCCGCGCCCGGGCCGCCGCCGCCCGGCGCCGCGTTCGCCGCCGCCCCCACCGCGTGCCCGGGGCCGCCCGTCGGCGGCTGCCGGCCGAGGTCGATCACGTCCGCGACCACGCAGGTGATGTTGTCGGGCCCGCCGCCCCGGTTCGCCAGGTCGATGAGCTGCCGGACGGCCTGCTCCGGGTCCGCGACGTCCGTCAGCACCTGGAAGATCGTCTCCGCCGTGACGACGCCGGACAGGCCGTCTGAGCACAGCAGGTACCGGTCGCCGACCTTCGCCTCGCGCAGCGACAGGTCGGGATCGACCTCGCCGCGGCCGTCCAGCGCCCGCAGCAGCAGGGAGCGCTGCGGGTGCGAGGCCGCCTCGTCGGGGCTGATGCGCCCCTCGTCCACGAGCGACTGCACCAGCGTGTGGTCGTGCGTGATCTGGAACAGGCTGCCGTCCCGCAGCAGGTACGCGCGGGAGTCCCCGATGTGCACCAGCGCGACCTGGTTGCCCGCCCATAGCATCGCCGTCAGCGTCGTACCCATGCCCTGGAGCGCGGGGTCGGACTCCACGATGCGGTGCAGGTTGTCGTTGGCCGTCTTGACCGTGTGCTCCAGCGCGGCCAGCAGCTCGGTCGCGGGGAGGTCCTTGTCCAGCCCCCGCAGCGCCTCGATCGCCGCCGCGCTCGCGATCTCCCCGCCGACGTGCCCGCCCATCCCGTCGGCCACCGCGAGCAGATGCGCGCCCGCGTACGCGGAGTCCTCGTTGCCCTCGCGCAGCATGCCGACGTCGGAGCGCGCGGCGTAGCGGATTCCCAGTGTCATTTGCGCAGCTCGATCACGGTCTTGCCGATACGGACCGGGACGCCGGGCGGCACCGGCATCGGCCGGCTCACCTTCGTGCGTCCGAGATATGTGCCATTGGTCGAGCCGAGATCTTCCACGATCCACTGACCGTCCTGCGCATAAAGTCGGGCATGCCGGCTCGAAGCGTAGTCGTCGGTCACCACGAGCGTGGCGTCATTGGCCCGGCCGATGGTAATGGGCACCCCCGTGAGGTCGATGACGGTGCCCGCCCGTTCGCCCTGGACGACCACCAGTTTCGTCGGGGCGCCATGCTGGGCGCTGCTGCGCTGCGGCGCGCGCTGCGCCTTGGACTGTTTCGCCGCCGCCTTCGCCGGACGGGGCGGCTGCGCGGCTCGCGAAGCCGCCTTGGCAGCCGCCTTCGAGCCGAACAGGTCGGCCCTGATCACGCCGACGGCCGCGATGACGAAGAGCCAGAGCACCGCGAGGAACGCCAGCTTGATCAGCGTGAGGGTGAATGGGGTCATCGGAGTCGGGGTTACTCCCTGTCGCGGCGGAAAACAAGCGTGGTGCGACCCATCGTGACGCGGGAGCCGTCGACCAGCGTCACCCGCCGGATCGGCTGCCCGTTCACGAACGAGCCGTTGGTCGACCCTAGATCCACGAGCACGATCTCGGGACCCTCTACGCGGATCTCGGCATGGTGCCGGGACACGCCGGGATCAACAAGACGCAGGTCACAGTCGGTACCGCGACCCAGAAGGGTGACCGGAGTGTTGATCTCATAAGTGCGCTGAGTGGTGTCGGAGCCCTCCACCGCCGTCGTCACCAGCAGCCGCGGATGCCCCCCGAAGGCACCCCCCCTGCCCCCCTGCGGCACGTCGCTCACCGGCTGGCGGATCTCCCCGCCCTCCACCGTCGAGCCCCTGATGACACCGGACCTGATGCGGAACATCCCCGTGGCGAGGTCGCCGGCGTTCTCGAACCGCACCCGCACCGGGCCCACGAAGGAGTACCCCTGCTCCTTCGCGTACTCGCGCGCGAGATTGGCCAGCTCCTGGCTCAGGCTGTCGGCGTAGACCTGCAACCGCTGCCCGTCCTGCTGAGAGATCTCGACGACGAAGTCGTTCGGAACCAGCGTGCGGCCCTGCGCCACGATCGCCGCCCGATCGTCCATCTCGCGCTGCACAGCACTGGCCACCTCGACCGGCTGGAGCTCCGACTTGAAGGCACGGGCGAAGGCCCCTTCGACCATGCCCTCGAGCCGTCGCTCGAAGCGCTGAATGACGCCCACGGGCACCTCCCTTCCCCACTGGTAGACGATCGTATCGGTGCGAAGGTTCGCTCGACGTATCTGGATACCTAACCACTGCTCAGCGCGTGCTAGCCTTTTCGAGCGCCCGGAGACGGGCACGCACCCACGGGCGGGTGGCGGAACGGCAGACGCGCACGGTTCAGGTCCGTGTGTCCGAAAGGATGTGAGGGTTCAAATCCCTCCTCGCCCACTCGGGGGCACAGACGAAAGTCGTAGCCCCACAGTGACGAAACGACCCCGGAGCTGGCAAGCTTCGGGGTCTTTGTCGTTACGGAGGCTGTGATCGCCGAAACCGAGGGGACAGGCACGCAGGAGAGCGCCTCGGCCCTTGGGTCTGGTTTGTGGTGGTGTGGCGGTGTGGTGAGCGCGGGGGCTTCAGGCTGCGGGCGGGGTGATGTGCCCGGTGGGTGTCCAGGTGCCCAGCGGCTTGGGTGTCTTGTATCGGGCCCGGCGGTGCGGCCGTCCGTCCGGGCCGGGGAGCGTGGCGAGCCAGGCGTTGATCTTGCGTTCGTTGGCGTGGGCCAGTTGGAAGGCCAGCAGAAGGCTTTGCGCGGCTACGCCGCGGACGCGTCGGTTGCCGCCGTGCTCGATGCCCTCGTGGGCGTCGGCCTTGGCGTAGCCGTTCATGCCTTCGACTGTGTTGCGGAGCCGTCCGTAGATCTTTTGCCATTCCGGACTGCCGTAGGCCCGCGGTTGCCAGTGCTTGGCGCCGTCCTCGATGGCGACGCTGATGCTGGTCTGCTGGCAGATCTTGGGTGGCCCTACAGGGCTGGGGATGGGGTCGACCAGGGGCAGGTGGGGGCCGGCGCCGAGGCCGGTGGGTTTGAGGGCGCATTGCGCACGGCAGGCGGTCGCGGGGCACATGAACCGCTGCTGGCCGTTGTCGTTGGGCTTGCCCTTGGGAGCCAGGGCGAATCGAGCGCGTGCCTCGATGCGGGTGCGCCAGGTCTGCTGGTCGATCGCTTTGGGATCGACCGGATGACGGCGGTGACCGATGGTGGCGTTGACGAGGTTCTCAGGCATCGAGGGGCAGTACCAGGTTCCCTCGACCAGGATGGTGCCGTGGATGCTGTCGATCTTCCCGAGCTGGTCGACGCGGTAGTCGTAGGTGGGCCGGTAGCCGAGCTTGCGCAAAGGGATCTGCCAGTCGGCGGCGATGGAGTTGTTGTAGGCGGCGTCGGCGGCCAGCTCTCCGGCCGGATGGCCTCGGCGCCGGATGTCGTCGAGGACAGCGATGCCGTTGGCGCCGGGGCTGTGCCCAGGCTTGTCGAGCATGAATCCCACGGTGAGTGCGGGAAGAGCTTCAGGGTCACCGCACCCGTTCGGCATGGGCTGCGGGTCGTGATGGGGGTTGCGGGCGACGGCCAGGGTGGCGTCGTACCCCCACAGCAGCTTGTTCGTGGTCCTGCGCCGACCGCGCGGTCGCGGCGCCGACGGTGTCAGGTCGGGGTCGCGGTGGTCGCCTTCACGGACGTAGTAGGCGGCATCGGGATCGGTGGAGGTGTAGTCCCTCTTGGCCGATACGCCTCTGGCGAAGGTTTCGACCGGGGTTGCATCGACGCCGACCGATCCGTCCCACAGTGTTGTCAGATGCTGCTCGACGGCGGCGAGCGAGGCCTCCAGGATGCGGTTGCTGATGCGGGTGAGGGTTTGACGATGCTGCTGCAGCAGCTGGGGGTCCGCGGCTGCGAAGTAGGCCTTGGCCTGCTCGACGGTCAGGTGCTTGTTCTTGGGCAGTGAAGAGGGATCCAGAGCGGCGACGATGGTGCGAAACAGACGAAGGATCACCGCGTAGGCGGCTTCGAACCCGTCGAGGTTGTCCGGCCGCTCCAGCAGCTTGAACCGGCGCCGCCAGTCCTCCGGGATCGCCCAGTGCAAGATGTCGGCGACCTGGTTGAAGAACACAGCGCCGTTGGCGTTCCGGCGCGAGCACAAGGTCATCCCGACCAGCAGACCTTGGACGGTGCAGAGGCGAGGTCGCCCTGTCGTCTTAGCGATCATGGCTTGAAGTTCGTCGGCGATGCCGCTGGCGTCGACGAACTCGGCTGCGCGTCGGACCCTCAAGTCGCTGAACTCGACTCGACCCTCCCGGATGCGGTGCCACCCGTGGCCCTTCGCAGGGTGTGTGAAACCGCCGGGCTGCTGAGTCCCGCCGCCAGTTGCGCGGAGTGTGGCGTCGGACACCGCTACGGCTCCAGGCCTCGCAGTTGCCGCTCCGCCTCGGCTGCGTCGGTGCGGGCGATGAAGGGACCAAAAAGCCCGATAAAGGAAGGGTTGCATCTGCACCATATGAGCTGTAAGAACAGCCCTACGCCGTCTCGGGCCTGCGGTTGTGACTGTCATGGGCTGTCCCGCAGCAACCGCGCCGCCTGCGAGGCCTCCATACGGCCGATGTGCGGCATGAGGCGAGACAAGCCGTGCAGCGCTCCCAGCCCGGCTGCGGCCACGATGACCGTCAGCGGTAGTCCGGCCTCGATCAGCTCCGCCAGCCAGGTGGCGCGTAGGCGACTCGTCTTGAGGGCCGGCGTTCCAGACACCGGATGGGAGCGGGACAGGAAGTTGGTGACGAGGTTGCCGCCGCGCCTACTGGCGCCAGGCCGGAAGAGGTGAGCATCTCGAACGTCTACACGGGCAGCCAGGTCGGTCAAGGTCGACTCCCACGGGCGACGGCACACCACCAGCCGCGAGCGCCTACCGCGCACCGCGACCACAGTCGGCTGATCGCGCGCGCCTGATCCCCCCACGCTCACGTCACCCGCTCGCAACGGAATGATTTCGTGAGAGCTCAGACCACAGCCGAGCCCAAGGCTGATCAGGACGGCCAAGTTGTCCCGCAGCTCATCCGTCGGCTGGCCGCAGGCCCACGTCCACAACGACACCTGCTCCGCCCGGGTGTAGGGGTAGGAAGTCGGAGAACTGGACAAGCGAGCAGGCGTGCCGGTGGCGCAATCGCCACCCAGCACTGCCTCGCGCAACCGCAGTAGCTTCGACCGGTAGTTGGCCCGGGAAGATTCGCCCAAGTGCGCGCAGCCCACCAAGACGAACCGCTCGATGTACTCGCGGGTGAGCCACAAGTCAGCTCGTATTGGTTGCCCCTCGGCATCGGCAAAGAGCGCCAGCTGGGACAATACCCCCATGAGCTCGCCCGCCGAATACCGCATGAGCGGCAACGCAGTCCGGACGACCTTGCGCACCTCGCCGGCCACCCGCCGCCAGCCCGGCGGGTTGTCGGCGGGCGTGTAGGAGGCGACCACGTCCTCCTGTCCGCTGACCTGCTTCGACACCATCTGCCGCCTTGATCGAGCGCCATGAACTGACGTTGATCAGCGTTGCCCAGCCCCCCGCCTGCTAATCCAATTGCAGGAAGGGTATTACGGACTCTTGGTCAGGGCAATTGAAGACGATTTGCCCCCCATTGCGTCCTTTGGTGAGCGTTCGGTGGTTTTGATGATTACCGGCAGAATGTGGAAGGAAAATTTCAAGGTCTCCGGGCGTATGAAGTCCGGCGTGAACTCAACCGGCAACAGATCAAGTGGCACGCTGTACGGTCGAGCGGGCGATGCGCCAATCGTTCTGCCGAGTGCCAGCCATGGTGGCGGCAAGTGCCGCGTTATCCTCGCCAATCTCGCTGCGAGCCAGGCCTGGTGACCTGTCGACTGCGACTCCATCGCCGCCATGCCAAGCCATGCGAGTCACCGTCTTCACCTACGTCACCACCTGGGCGGGGACGGCACGTCGCGTCGCCGTTGACGCATACGCCGGGAGATCATTAGGTAGCGGGCCGCCCGGCAGATGCGCACTGAGCTGGGCTTGAACGCCTTGGCGATGGCGCTGTGGACTCGGGCCTGCAAAGGCCACGGCGACATGGATGGTCTGGTGGCACACTCAGACGCAGGATCGCAGTACATCGATCCGCTACCTCTGCCGACTCGCCGACGCCAGAGCCGCACCATCGGTCGGGGTCGGTCGAAGACGCCTATGACAACGCTCTTGCCGAGACCATGACCGGGCAGTGCAGGACCGAACTGACTCACCAACACCGACCCTGTCGCACCCTGGACCATATCGAGCTCGCCACGCTAACTGGGTGGACTGGCACAACAACCGACGGCTTCACCATGCCTGCTCGACCGTCCGCCAGCCGAGTTCGAGGACTTGTACTACCGTGAGGTCACCTCAGCCGCCCCGGCTGGAGCCAACTAATCCAGCCTCCATCAAACTCGGGGCGGTTCACCTGTCAAGGAGCGGATCAGTTGGAGGTGCGACGCTAAGAATTGTCGGGTCCTGAAAGATCATTACAGTAAGATTCGCTAACGAAGACATAGAGCTCGTCGAGCGACAACTCCAACTCGGTAGCCAGGGCAGCAACCGTGAAGAATTCCGGCGTGGACGTGCGGCCCTTCTCGATACTTCGTACTGTCTCGACGGAGATCCCCGCGCCGCGAGCAACGGCTTCCGCTGAGCGTCCGGAGGCGCGTCGGACCTGCGTCAGACGAGAGGCCAGCGCCTGTCCGCGGCGCTGTGCAGCGGGATCTAGCCTCCTGCGTGACATGGGTATAATTATACCTGTATGATTACCTCATGATGGCGACTGCAGCGACCTCTTCCCTCAACTGGCCCGAAGATGTGCTGCGCCTGAACGCCATCTGCCCCTACTACACCATGTTTCCGCTGGACTTCCCCCTTCAGCAGCTTGCTGCCCGCCCGGAAACCACCCGGGTGCTAGACCCGTTCTGCGGGCGGGGCACAACCCTGTATGCCGCACGTCTGACCCGGTTGCCGTCCGTGGGCATCGACATCAATCCGGTGGCCGCAGCCATCGCTGAGGCCAAGCTCATACAGGTCACGCCCGGTTCCGTGGTCCGACTCGCTCGGCAGATCCTCAACAGTGGCTTAAGCGGCGAGATACCCGAGGGCGAGTTCTGGCGGTGGTGCTTCGAGCAGGAGACGCTGCGCGAGCTGGTGACCCTGCGCGCCGCACTGCTGGAGATGAACACTCCGACAGCAGCCATGCTGCGAGCGGTCCTGTTGGGCATCTTGCATGGTCCGCGCAACAAGGGTGTCCCGTCTTACCTGTCGAACCAGATGCCGCGCACATACGCCTCCAAG
The DNA here is from genome assembly GCF_022751215.1 of Actinomadura terrae. Lineage (GTDB taxonomy): Bacteria > Actinomycetota > Actinomycetes > Streptosporangiales > Streptosporangiaceae > Spirillospora > Spirillospora terrae. The sequence continues at coordinate 23,399 of NZ_JAICDG010000008.1, forward strand.
CCCGGCTATGCAGTGAAGTTCTGGACCAAACGCGAGATGGAGCCAGCGCGCGTCCCCGCCTTGGCAGCTATTGAGCGACGGGTCCAACGTCTTCTGGGCGCGGCGCCGCTTGCCCACGGCGGGAAGGTCTACCTGGGTGACTCTGTCGAGACCCTCAACCGCCTGAGACAGAAGTTCGATCTAGTGGTCACCTCACCTCCCTATTACGGCATGCGCACCTACGTGGCCGATCAGTGGCTGCGCTCATGGTTCCTCGGGAGTTCTCCCGAGGTCCCCTACGGCTCGCAAGGGCAGATCGCCCGCCAGCCGAATCAGAAGGCGTTCATCCAGGCTCTGGCCGAGGTATGGACCGCTACCGCCCGCCGCTGTCACCAGGGCGCCCGGCTAGCGATCCGGTTCGGCTCTCTACCCTCAGCCCGCACTGATCCAGAACAGATGCTCTTGGCCTCCGTGAAGGAGTCAAAGGCTGGGTGGGTGGTCAAGGAGGTCCGACAGGCTGGCACGCCGGCCAAACGGAACAGGCAGGCCGAGCAGTTCGGCAAGGCCGGCTCCGCCATCGACGAGATCGACCTCGTTGCGGAGCTGGTCGATCTGCCCCGTTAGGGCAGCAACCGGTCACTTTCCACAACTGCATAACACGCTGTCAGTGTCTCATGCAATCCTGTTAGGAGGCTGGACGAGTAACCGCTTGCCCATGGGGCAGTATGGGGAGAGGCATGTTTGACGCGGACCAGATCAAGCAGCTCAAGCAACTGATCGGCGATCAGGTCGAAGCTGGCCGCGAGGTGCTGGACAGGCTGGTCGAGCAGACCCGTGCCATCCGTTCCGAGGTCAGAGTGATCAAACCGCGGGCAGCGACGTCTGTCGCGCTGATGGCCTCCGACGGTGGAAATAACAAAGTCGCCTTCAACCCCTTCTATCTCCAAGTTATCCGCGTCGTGGACTCTAGCGGTAAGGAACTGTGCATGGAGGTGGTCTCCCCGATCACTGACATCACGGCTCTGAGTCGCCGTCAGTTCCACGAGGACGGCAGTCCACAGACCGCGCTGGGCAGGATGATGCACGGGCTGGGCGTACGATGGCTCCAAGATTTGTCGCCGATGATGTCCGGCAAGTCGCCCAGTTGGGTGCAGGTCTTCCGGGACCTGTGTGAGTGGGCCACGCTGTACGATCTGATCTGTCATCGCGATTACGCAGTTGACACCTTGATCGTCCGTGATGGACTGCTACGCAGCAAGATCTTCCACGGCGAGCTGTTCGTGAAGATGGGCGAGTTGATGTACGAGGCCATAGAACGAATCCGGTCTCGCGACCGGCGCAAGGTGTGGCTGGTCGGACTAGCAAAGAAGACTCAGGTCTTGGAGTACTATCGGCTGGCGATATCACTGTCCGGCGTTTTTGACAACGGTGCGGCCTGTTTTGCCAAGGTTCCCACAGAAATGCTAGACGAAGTGTACCTCTGGGACGAGTATACTCGGGACATCGAGGACGATTCTACGGGCGAGAAGCCGAAGTTCAACTTTGGATCCATGTACTTCGTCCGCTTCGGACCGCATTCCGGCGATCCTATTTGGACCGTGGACGTCATGTCCCGTCAGGACAGGGAAGTTCAGGCGATCTTCGGATACCTGCAGGCGGATGCGGTGGCCGGCTTTCCCATCCCGCTCTACCCTAACTGTATCCAGCAAGCCGACAACTTCTCCCGCGTCGCCGACCTAGACATGGACATCGTCGAAGATCAACTCGTCGATGCTGTCCGCGACCAAGTTGGCGAGGACAAGGCGCCGGTTATCGACGCCTTGCGGCTCGCCTCCGACGTCGCTGCCCGCCGCTACGAGTAACACCCCATCCTTCCCGGTCCGCATTCTGTGGAGCAAGAACCGACATGAGCCTGTTCGAGCGCGACAAAGTCGTCGGCACCTTCCGTGGCTTCTCCGAAAGTGGCATGGAGTTTCATGCGGACCTTGTGCTGCCGCACCACGACGACTTCCAGACCATGGCGATGCACGGCCAGTTCGTCCTCGTCCAGCTCGAACACGAGCGTGAGGCCATTCTAGGGCGGATCACCACCATCTCCTCCCAAGGTCGCCTGGTGTCCCCTATCGGCGAGGACTACGCCACCCGCGCGGTCCGCGACCAGCGGCCCATCCCCGACGAGCTGCGCGAGCGCTACCTGAAGTACAAGGTTGACATTCGTATTCTTGGCGTCCTTCGAATGGAGGGAGACAAGCACATCTTCGTCCCGAGTCACCGGCGTCTCCCCCATGTCGGCGCCCAAGTCGCGCTCCTGGGCGACGACCTGCTCGCCGAGGTCGTCAACGCCAAAGACACCACCGACGGCGCGGTTCCCATCGGCTACCTTGCCTTCGGTGAGTTCGTCTATGCTGGTAATGACAGCCGGGTAGGCGATACCTCATGGATGCAGATCCAACAGCCAGCGATCATGCCGACTTTTCAGATCGATAAGCTTGTAGCACGCCGCAGTTTTGTCTTTGCTCGCGCTGGCTTCGGCAAGTCGAACTTGGTCAAGTTGCTCTTCTCCGCTCTATATCAAGGCCAGCCCAGCGTCCCACGACGCTCTGGCAGCGCTCCTGTCGGCACGGTTATCTTCGACCCGGATGGAGAGTACTTTTGGCCCGACTTCAAGGGCCGTCCCGCCCTGTGTGACGTGCCGCACTTGCGCGACAAGCTCGTCGTCTTTACCAACCGCCAGGGACCCAGTGACTTCTACCAGTCCTTCGTCGTCAACGGCGTCAAACTGAACATCAAGGAACTCCAGGCATCGCGAGTGCTAGGCATCGCCCTGCCGCCGGAAAAGCAGGACCAGCAGAACGTCGTCAAACTTAAGTCTCTCGAAGCACCCAGGTGGGGGCAGCTCGTCGATCTGATCCACCGCGAGAAGTACAGTGCGGACCGCTCCCAGGTCCAGCAGATCCTTAATCTCGAGCCCAGCCAAGAGGCCGAAACTAACGCGGCGATCGGCAACATGACCCGCGTTGTCAACGCACTCCACGATCCCGACAGCCAACTCCTGAGTGCTCTGAAGAACTGCCTGTCGCAAGGCAAGCTCTGCGTGGTGGATATCTCTCAAATGCGTGGTTCCCAGGGACTCCAACTCGCTGGCGTGATTCTCGGTGACATCTTTGAACACAACCAAAACCAATTCACTGAGGCCGATCCGAAGTCGATTCCCACCATCGCCGTAATCGAAGAAGCCCAGTCCGTTCTCGGCGGCTCCAGCCAGAGCGAAGACGGGCCTTTCGTATCCTGGGTCAAGGAAGGTCGCAAGTACGATCTCGGCGCCCTGCTCATCACACAGCAGCCAGGCAGCCTGCCGCAGGAGCTTCTCAGCCAGGGGGATAACTTCTTCGTCTTCCACCTGCTCTCCCAGGGTGACCTGATTTCCCTAAAGAAGGCCAACGCCCACTTCTCTGAGGATCTCCTGGCCACCCTGCTCAACGAACCACTCGTCGGCAATGGCATCTATTGGTCCAGCGCCCCTGGAACCGACCGCCATTCGCGCCCCTACCCCGTCCCCGTGCGCGTCCTCAGTTTCGAAGACTCGTACGCGATGGCCGACCCCGACTACTCGACCGAGGCCCCCGACAATTTTGCTACTCAGACCAAGGCCGCCGTTGAAGAACGCCGTTCCGAAGCGAGAGCCGCCACCGCAAGCCTCGCAGCCAGCCATCCCCCCGAAGACGCCAGCAAGGCGACTGGAGAAAGTCACGCAGCAGACGACAGCGCCATCGCGATCGTTCATCTTCGAGACAAGCCTGAGTTTCATAAAATGATCAATAGTCCTCGCGGCATCAAGTGGGGACGTGTCGGCCATCTGCTGGCCGAGAAGGCGCCCGCGCATGCGAAGCGCGACGGATCCGCCGACCAATGGGGCATGAGGCTAGTCAAACAGGCACTGGACCAACTGTATCCAGGACAGTGGGACACTATAACTCGAGAAGACGAGAGGAGTCCAGGTAGGACCCCCAAGTTCATCATGCTCAAGAAGTACGTTCCGAAGGCAGAAGTGGAGGAGGAGCAAAAGACAGACGAGAAAAGGAGTGATGTGCAGTTCCAGAGTGATGTGCAGGTCGAGATCGCTCAGGTTGAGGACGTCCCTCCCTTCTAAAGTTGTACCCACAGAGGAGAAGGGAGATGGCTATCAGTAACCGCAGCACCGCTATCTCCGTCCGAGGACGGTCTCCTGCAGGCGTTTTCACACATCCTGCTTGCCCCTCACGTCTCCGATGGCCTGGGGCGATTCAGCGCGCTCCAGGGAACCGTCCAGCAGTGGGTAGCGACTGCGGTGACCTGCGACCCTCCCGCCACGCGTGGGAGGGGTGCCCGCCCCGGTGGGCCGCCACCGATGTCCGGTCTTGCAGCCGATGCCGACCTGGCGGTTCCCCTCACCTGTATCGACTTCGGGCAGGGCACGTGGACGCTTAGATCCGACCTCGTCGCGTTCCTGAGTGCGGCAGTCCAGCAGCGATATTCGATCGCCGAGTTACGGTACTGCCATTCGGTGATCGTCTAACTGTCAACACCCGGCAGGCCACCGCCGCCATCGACCCCGCCACTGCGATCTCGGGCCGATGCCACTGCCGCGATACCGTGGCGGGCCCGAGCAGGACACGTCAAGGTTCAATTGCCACGTCCCAACACCGAGCGCATGATCATGACACACTGGGCGACCTCTTCGTCGATCTCTTCACGTGGGTAGGCCACGTGGAGGTTCATCTGGTGATCCTTGGTGCGGACGCGTTTAGTCCATGCCTCGCTCATCTGCGTGCCAGCCTGGTGTTTCACCGCCCTGACTAGCCGCGTGTAGGCCATGGCGGCCTGGGGTTCTTCGATGCGCATCCAGGCTTGGTAGAAGGCGATACGGGACTGGATTTTGCTGATGTCCTCGGTGAGTTGGACTCGGGCCTCAGGGCTGCCGGAGCGACGCCGGACGCGGTACGGCAGCTCGGCGTAATCCTCAACCGCCGACAGGGCTTCCGCGAATGTCTTGGCCAGCCGTTCGCGTCGGGCGGTCCGTTGGGTGAGCCCGTACCCGACGACGGCAACGATCACGGCACCGACGATCGCGATGGTGGCGGCCAGGAGTGCCGCCGTCTGGGCCCATGTCCATCCCGCCTGCACCGCAGTACCCGCCATGGAATGCATGGTGACCGATGATCCTCATCGGTACCACTTTTGCGGGAGTGGTCCGGTAGATGCGGCGCCTCGGCTCCGGGCCACTCGCCCGTCAGACGCCACCATTCCTCGCGCATCAGGTGGGCGACGATATGTCCGAGCAGCACGGCCGGTCCGTCGGGCCGGGTCCACTGTTGGTCGGTCGGGTCGTACGGAAACCACATGCAGAGCGCACCGTCGTCGTAGCGGTGGGGAGACTCTGCCGGCCCGTCGGAGTAGACGTAGGGCAGATCGGACATCGCGCGCCCGAAGGCGATCACGATGTTCTGCTTGGGGATGTCCTCGAGGTCGAGGCGAAGGATCAGGGCGTAACCCCCGCGGTGCCGCTGTGGTGGACGGGTAGTTCGAACTGGGAAACCACAGGCGGCAAGTCGATGTTGAAAGAGGATGCGTGGGGCTGGCCTGGCATACCAGGCCAGTCTTCCTTGACCGCAGCCCCTGCTCACTTGTGGATTCCCTGGGCGCCGTATGCCCGAGTCGGGCGCACCAGCCTGTCGGGACCACCCAGGCCCAGCGCAGTGGTGGTCACGGGTAGACCCCGCCGCAAGGAGGCGACTTTGTTCGCCAGCCCGGTGGGTGCGGGGTCGTCCAGGTACTTGAAGAACATGCGTGAGAGCGCGGACAGCGCCGCCTGCCGATCGTCGTCATGTTCCAGAGCCTCGGTGACTGCTGTGGACGCCGTCCGAAGGCGCCGGGCGGCGGTGGCGGGCGGGATCAGCAGTTGCACGTCCTTCGATACTCCTGCCGGGTCCTTGGTCGCCCGTCCCGATGCGACTCGCGCGGTGGCCTCGGACAGCACGATGCTCAGTGCAGTGGCCACTCCCATGCCCGGCTCGACGAACTCCCAAGCCCAGACGCTGAGGTTGTGCGAGGAGAACCCGGGCTGGCCGTACTGCTTGTTCCACGCCTTGAGGAGGCGGATCACGCGTCGACGGGTCCGACGCAGCGACTGACTGCCTGAGGTGAACAGCTCGACGTGGCGCTCTGGGTGGGAGGCCTCCCAGGAGTCGTTCTCCAGGTTGGGGATCCATAGGCCTTCGCCGTCGCGACGCGTGAGCGCGACGACCAAGTCCACGGTCGGGTCCTGGCCATCCACCGGCTGACCGAAGAACATCTTGGGACCGCGCTTGGAGGTGCCGCAGTGTGCCTTGGGATAGACCTCGCGGACGGCCGGGCCGAGGAGAGAGCAAAGATCCCCAGTGATCTCCTTCGGTGTTTCGCCGCCACCGTCAGGTCCGAGTTTCGGGTAGGCGCGACGGTCCAGAACGAGCCCGCCATCACCGTCGCCGATCGGATGGATGAAGGTGTTCTGCGGCATCGAGCCGCTTGCGTACGTCCGCAGCGCGCCTGAAAAGCCGATCGCTTTGGAGCGGACCAGCTTCAGCCGGTTCCGCACCTCGGCCAGCGGTTCGCGGTGGGCGTCTACCCGACTGCGAACGTCGTTGAGGATGTCTTCGGTGTGTCCCATGGTTCCTCCAGTGGGTTGGTGTTGCATGAAAGGTGCAACGTGACTTCAGTGGTGGCTAGCATGACAGGTGATGGGTGTTGCACGCAAGTTGCACCGCGAAGACGTAAGATGGCGGCATGACCTCCGCGCCCGATCCTGAGTTCCGTCAGGAGGAGATCCCGGTCGAAGCCGAACGGCTGGCCATCGATGAGCTCGGCAGGATGCTGAAGGAACGCAGGGGTGCCCTGTCGATCCGCAAGGCAGCCGCTGAGGCAGGTGTGAGTTTCAGTACCTGGTCCAGAGTGGAGTCAGGCTCTCAGCCCGATTTGGCCACCTTCACGCGGCTGTGTACCTGGCTGGGCGTCTCGCCGTCGCGGTTCTTCAACCCCATCAGCGAGCGGACCACCTCACCGCTTGATCAGGCGATCAGTCACCTGCGAACCGACCCGCGCCTTACACCGGATGCGTCGGAGAAGATCAGCGCCATGCTGCGCGGGATGTACGACGCACTCGCCCAGGATGTCACCCCGCGCCGCTCCCCTGTTGCGTGTCATCTTCGAGCCAGTTCGGTGCTGCGGCCCGGCGTACCAGAGCGGCTGGCAACAGTCCTGAACGACATGCATGACGAACTCGTCCGTAAGATCGAGATCGGGGAGCTGTGACCCTTCCTCGTGGCTTCAAGGCGAACGCCGAACGCGAAGCCGTCCGACTCCGCAATGAGATGGGCCTTCCCCCCAACGCCCCGATCAGCATTCACGTCCTCGCGGAACATCTAGGCATCGCTGTGGTAAGTGGCGAGCAACTAGGCGCCCTGGAGGCGCTGGAAGAGTTGGAACGGATGCAGGCCTACGCCTTCTCCGCGGCAACCTTCCACGTAAAGGGCAAGAACTACGTCGTCACCAACCCGCTGCGCACAGCGGGTCGTCTGGCCAGCGACGTCGCTCACGAGGTCGCCCACCTTCTGCTCCGCCACGAACTCACCGAGATCCGCGAGGTGGGCGGCATCCCCTTCCGCACCTGCATGCCCGAGCAAGAAGAACAGGCCACCGCGATGGGCGGCACCCTCCTCCTCCCACGACCACTCCTGATGACGGCAGTATCCCGCGGCATGAACCCGAGCCAGATCGCCGACGCCTACGGCGTGACCAACGAAATGGCACGGTTCCGGTACAACACCACCGGAGTCGTGAAACAACTTAGCCGCCGGGGCTGAGCACTGCTCTGGAGGATCGACCGCGCTCGCTCCACACCATAAAAAATGATCTCTCTAGCGTGGAATCTGGGACTGGCGAAGGCGGTGTTGTTGCTGGTCAAAAGGGGCGGGATGAGGATCAGACGGTGGAATTGCTCATCCCGCCCCTGCGCGCTACCAGAGGTGTTCAGCGGCCTTTGCGGGTCTGACGGGTGATGGCTCGGCCTTCGTCCAGAGTGAGCGGGCCGGAGCTTTCCGGCGGCGACGTCCCGAGGGACGTCGCCAGTGTGCGTCCGTGCAGGTCGAGGGCCGCTTCGGTGAGGTCTGTGAGTTCGGCCAAGGTAGACCGGGCGCGCGTCCAGCCGGTGAGGGCCACGGCGAGCGCGATGATCGCGCCCGGCCACCACCACACCGTCAGCACCGCGTAGGGAATCGCCCAGGCGAAGGTGACGACGGTAGCGGCGAACTGGCCGTGCGCGGCGGACAGGTCGGCGCGCACTGGTTCGGGCAGGACCAGCCACAGCCGCGGCCACGCGAACGCCAGGTCCAGGGAGTAGCGGTTCAGCGCGACCTGCTCGACGGCCGCGACCCGGTCGCCCATCCAGGTGGGACGCGCGGGTGGGGCGAGGGCAATCCGGTTGGCCCGGTCGGCGGCGGCGTCGATCGCGGCCTGCTGCGCGGGCGTCCGGCCAGCGGCGGGGTGGTCGCGTTGCAGGGCCTGACGCGTTTCGACGTGCGCGTTCCAGCGGCGGGTCCGGGCCGTGGAGAGCCGGTCGCGCAGCCCGTGTAGGCCGCGCGGCCACAGTCCGAGCCAGATCGCGCGGATGGGCGGGGTGAGTGCCTGGACGACGATCCCGATCCCGCACGAGGCGAGCAGCAGCCCGACGGCGAAGAGTATCTGCGCCGGGAGGGCTAACCTGCCCTGGCTTGTGCCGAGTGCGATGACCTCCTTGCGGAGTAGCGCCAAGTCGAGCGCGTGGGCCCAGCCGAGTCGCACCCCGGCCCACGCGACGGCGACGAACAGCAGGCCGGGTACGGCGAGCAGCGCCACCCAGCGTTCGGCGAGCTTCTTGGCCAGTTCGCCGAAGAAGGCGTTCACATCGTCATCTCGGGGCCATCAGCAGGCCGGTGATGCCGCAGCGCGGGAACGGACCTGCGGGGACGCCGGGGGCGGTGCGGTCACAGGCCCCGTCGGGACAGCCGAAGACCTCCTCGTCGGCTCGTCCGGGTCCGCCGCCGGGAAGGCCGGACCCGGGTCCGCGCGTCGTCCCGGACGGGTCACCGCCGATGAGGTCGGCGAGGAGCGCGCGGATGGGACGCCGGGCGCGGGCCTCGGCCTCGATGCGGGACAGCAGCCGCTGTTCCGGCTCGTCCGTGCAATGATCGCGAAGCGCGGGCAGATCGTCGCAGAGGGCGCCGAGCGCCCACCGTTCGCCGGATTCGTCGGCTTCTTCGTCCACGACCGAGAACGCTATCTGACGCATGGTTGCCAAGTAGCCGTTTTTCCCCGATATGGGTGCCGGTCGTGGTTAGGATCGCGGCGTGAGCGGCGAAAAGTTCTGGGACTTCGTCCTGGGTGAAGATCACTTCCCGGCCATGCAGTGGGTTCTGCGCGATCATGGCTCGTTCGACGGCCCCGTCCATATCCAGGTCGGCGAACTCGAATCCGGCGGCTGGTATGTGCGGCATCAGGGCTTCGGCGTCCGCAGGTTCCCCGACCGGCGCGCTGCGCGGCGCGCGGTTCAGGCGCAGATGCGGCGGCACGAAGGGCGGTGGGAGGAAGTGCCCGCTGACCCCGAGCCGTTTCGCCTGCTCTGCGGCGCGGACGGCTCCCGGATTCTTTATGACACGGGCGATCCCTGCCTCTACGAATGCTGGGGCGAACTTAAGGACGCCATCTGGGACGAGCTCTGGGCCGCGATCAGCTCCGGGAAGACATTACGCCGGACGGAGGCGCACGCCCTTCTCGGAGGCGAGATAGAAGTGACGCGATATGTCGACCCGAAGGACGGCGTCCCGAGGTTCGCCGTCGTCGTGGCCCTCGACGCGGGCGGCGACTACCGGGTCGTCGACTTTCCCGACGAGGACGCGGCCGTTCACCTGTATGAGGAGGTCGTCCGCTCCAAGGAGGACCGTGAACTACCCTATCGCGCCACAGACCTCGACGAAGTCCCCTATCAGGCGCCGATCACGGGACGTCCGGAGGTGCCCGAGGGTCTCACCGCCCTTCCCGACGGGTCGATCATTTCCAGTGACGAGGCCGAAGAATGGCGTTACCTGTATGGACAGCCCCGCTTCGACTGGCCGCTGACGCCGGACGCGCCGAACCCGCCGAGCCCAGTGCGCGCCATTACCGGAGAGCCGCGGGACTGGCTGCCCACCGAAGCGGAAGTGCGCGACGTCACCCCGTCCGCGTGGACGGAGGGCGCAGGGGACGGCGAGCCGGCGTTGAGAGCGCTGTCCCTCGCCGTCCTGCCTGATGGCCGGACCGTCCTCGCCTCCGGCCACGACGACGGCGCCCACCTGTGGAACCTGCGGGACGGCGGGATCGCCCGCTCCTTCTCCGGCCACGCCGAGTGGGTGCTGGACGTCGCGCTGGCCGTGATCGGCGACGGGTCGGTGGTGCTTGCGACCGCGGGCAAGGAAGGCCAGGTCCGAGCCTGGTCGACCGGGGACGGCACGGTCCTCCAGGAGATCGACGACCATCGGCGGGCGGTCAACGCGGTGGCCTGGGTGTGCCCGCCGCGCGATGTCCCGTGGCTGATCTCCGGCAGCGACGACGGGACGGTCCGGGTGTGGTCGGTGGAGTACGCCAGGGAGCGTGCGCGATTCGAGGTGGGGCCGCCGGGCGTCGATGTGGTCTGGTCGGTCGCCGGGACGGTGCTGGCTGACGGGCAGGTCTGCGTCGCCGCCGCCTCGGACGACTCGACGCGTTCGGCCGTCCACGTCTGGGACGTCGAGACCGAGACGAAGACGCACGAGTTCGTCATGGAGCACACACCGACGTTGATGGTGCCGAAGGTGGCGCTGGCCACGTTGTCCGACGGCTCGTTCCGGGTCGCGGCGGCCGCCGGACCTACGGTGCGCGTCTGGGACGGGCTCACCGGCGACGTCATCCGGACCTTCCCCATCGAGGAGACCGGCTCCGCCGCCGTCGCGCTCGCCGTCCTGCCGGACCTGCGCGTCGCCGTCGCCGCCGCGAACGGACCGGCCACCCTGGTCTGGGACACCGAGTCGGGCGCCGAGCTCGCCCGCGTCGACCACGGGAGGCACGGCCTGCACCATGCCGTCGAACTGGCGGCGCGGCCCGGCGGGGGGCTGGTGCTGGCGGCGGCGCACGCCGACGACCGCCCCGCGCGCGTTCTGCGGCTGAATCCGCGCTGGTAACGGGCCGACCGGATGCCTTTGGACGATGTGTCCGCCAAGCTCGCGGACCTGCTGGGAGAGTACTCAGCGACCGGGGACGAGCCGCTGCTCCTCGGCGCCGAGGCCGACGGATACGCGTCGGCGCTGTGGCGAACCGTCCGGGCCGTCGACACGGCGACCGCGTCCTCCACGCTGATCGAGTCGTTCGTCACGGCGAGCGTCACGCTGGCGGTGCTGTATTGCCAGCGGTACCTGTGCCGCGCCCCCGGGAGCCCGGCGGGAACCGCCGACCTGGCGCGCGCCGTGGTGGCCGCCGCACCCCTCGCGGCCGACCGCCGCCGCGTCCCGCCGCCGCTGCGTCCGCTGCTCGGCCCTGAGTCCGACGACGGCGCGCAGGCCGACACTGCGCGGGCCCTACTGCGCTCGCCGGGGCGGGAACCGGCGCTGCTCGACGCCGCGATCGTCCTCTTAGCCACGGCCGTGAACCGCAGGCCCGCGGACGTCTCCCGGCAGGCGGCGCTCTGCCTCGCGCTCCGGCGCCGCCACGAGCGGGACGGCTCCCGCGCCGACCTGGAGCGGGCCGTCGCCGCTGGTGAGAGCGCCGCTGCGGGGCGGGCCACCGCAGGGCCCGAATCCGACGCGTGGACGTCGCTCGCGTCCGCCTACCTGTGCCGGTTCCGGCTGCGCGGGGAGCTCGACGACCTCCGGCGGAGCATCCGGCTGTTCGAACGGGTTCCAGACCCGGACGCAGAACCGCCCGTCCTCGCCGATCTCGGCGCCGCCTACCGGCTCCTGTTCGAACACAGTGGCGACCCTGAGCACCTCGACGCCGCCGTCCGCCGGAGCGAACGCGCCCTCGCCGCCGCCGGGGACCACGCCCGCCCGGCGTGGCGGTCCGAGCTGAGCACGGCGCTGTTACGCCGGCACGAGCGGACCGGTTCGCGCGCCGACCTCGATCGCGCCGCCGACCTCGCCGAGCAGGTCGTCGCGACGGCGCCCTCGGACGATCCCGATCGGGGCGTGTACCTGGCCTCCGCCGCAGATGCCGTGCTGCTCCGGCACCGCCGCGGCGGCGACCCGCGGCATCTCGATCGGGCAGTCGCGCTCGCCGACGAGGCCCTCGAAACGCTCCCGGAGGACGACCCGCGCCGCACGGACGTCCTGCGCGGCTTTGCCGACGCCCTGCACCGGCGCTCGATCGCCACCGGCTCCCTGGACGACCTGGACCGCGCCGCCACGTCGGCCGCCTGGGCGCGGGCCGCGCTCCCCGACGGGCATCCAGCGCGAGGCGCGACGACCGCCCGGCTCGCCGCCGTCCACTTGACGCGCTACACGCGCACGGGCGTGCTCGCCGACCTCGACCGGGCCGTCGAGCTGGGGGAGGAGAGCCTGACAGCGCCCGGGAACGCGCCGGAGCGGCGGTCGATGCTCGGCGAGGCGTACCGGCTGCGGTACGGCGTCGGCGCCTCGGACGCCGACCTCCAGTGGGCGATCCACCATGGCCAACAGGCCGTCGACGCCACCGCGCAGGACGACTTCGCACTGCCCGGGCGCCTCGCCAGGCTCGCCGCCGCGCACTGGACCCGGCACCGGAGCACCGGCGACCCGACCGACCTCGACCGGGCGATCGCCCTCGGCGGCGAGGCCGTCGACCTGACGCCCGCCGACGACGCCGACCTGCCCGGACGGCTCGCCGACCTCGCCGCCGCGCACCTGGCCCGGCTCCGCGCCACCGGCTCCCCGGCCGACCTCGCCGCGGCCGTCGACCGCGCCGAACGGGCCTGGCTCGGCCTCCCTCCGGGCCATCCGGACCGGCCGCGAGCGGCCGCCGGGCTGTGCCGCGCGTACCAGGCGCGGGTGGACGGCGGCGGCGCGTCCCCGTCCGCGGCGCGGCTCCGCGACTTGGCGGGGATGGGCGACGATCAGGAGACCGCCTCGCCCGCCGACCGCGTGGCGGCCCGGCACGCCGCTGGCCTGCTCGCTCAGGCTGGCGGAGCCGACCGCCTCGCGGTGGAACTCCTGGACGCGGCCGCCGCGCTGTTGCCGTCGGTGGCACCGCGCGAAGCGGGCTGGTCCGACCAGCAACACCGGATCGGCGAACACGCGGGGCTGGTCGCCGCTGGTGTCGCCACGCACTGCGCCTGCGGCGACCCGGCGGGCGCCATCGAGTTCGCCGAACTCGGCCGGGGCGTGCTCCTCGCCGCGCAGGCCGGCACCCGCGTCGGCGTGGCCGACCTCCGCGACCGCGACCCCCGGCTCGCCGACCGGTTCCAATGGGTGTGCGAACGGCTCGGCACTCCCGGGTTCGGCGCCGCCGAACGCCGCCGCTGGTGGGACGACCACGACTCGCTGCTACGCCGGATCCGCGCCCTTCCCGGCCTGGCGCGTTTCCTGGCGGCGCCGCGGCTGGACGACCTGCGCGCGGCCCCTGCCGGCGGCACCGCGGTCCTGCTCAACGCGGGCCGGGATCGCGGCGACGCCGTCCTCGTCCGGCCCGAGGGGCCGCCCGTCCACGTGCCTCTGCCCGAGCTCCGGGAGGGAGTCGTGGCCGATCAGGTCACGGCGCTTCTCGCGGCGCTCTCCAGCAGACGGTCCCTGAGCGGCGTGATGATCCTGCGACGGACCGTCCGGGACGTCCTGGCCTGGCTGTGGCGCACCGCCGTCGGCCCCGTCGCGGACGTGCTCGGCCCACCCGGGCTGGAACCGCATCGGGTCTGGTGGCTGCCGACTGGCGCGCTGGGCCTGCTACCGCTGCACGCCGCCGAGGAACCCGGGAGCCCAGGGGCCCTGGACGTCATGGTCTCCTCGTTCGTGCCATCCCTGCGGGCACTGCGGGACGCCCGGCAGCGCCCGTCCACCGCCCGTCGGGAAACGCTGACCGTCGTGCTCGCGCAGACTCCCGGCCACGCCGACCTGCGCGAGACGGACGCGGAGGCGCGCCTCCTCGACGGGCCGTCGCTGACGGACGCGCAGGCCACGGCAAATAACGTTCTCAACGCCCTCGGCGATGCCACATGGGCGCACTTCGCCTGCCACGCCGTCGCGGACCCCGTGTCACCGGCCGCCGGCGGCCTCCTACTCCACGACCGGATGCTGACTCTCCCTGAGCTCGGGGGCCTGCGGCTGCCCGAAGCGGAGCTGGCGTACCTGTCGGCGTGCTCGACCGCCGGGCACGGTGTCCGCTACGCCGACGAGGTTCTGCATCTGGCGTCGGCGTTCCAACTCGCCGGGTTCCGACACGTCGTGGCCAGCCTCTGGCCCCTCGTCGACACCGCCGCCGCCGAGGCCGCGACCGCCTTCTACGCGGCGCTACCCGGAACTCCGGTTGCCGATGCGGCGGCGTCCGTTCTTCGGGAGGTCACCCTCGGCCTGCGCGCCCGGCATCGGACGCAGCCGGAACTCTGGGCGCCTCTCGTCCACAGCGGCCCCTGAGTCTCTCGGCCTAGCCGGGGAAGTTGAGACTCGGGGGCGCTTGACGGGGGACCGCCGCGGAAGGTCGTCGGCCAGGGCGGGCACGATCACGGCGAGCCGCCGTCGAACCCGGCGAGCGCCGCACCGGCGGCGACCGGGTCGGCACGGCCGTCACGGGACTGCTCTTCAGGGTGTTGCTGCGGTCGTTGAAATGTTGCCGTCGGCGAGGGGCACCTCGGGGCCGGGCGTGCCGGTGGATAGACGGTCGCCGCGCAAGGTCGTAGCCGCGTCCGATGTCGCTGATGTTCTTCAGCACCTAGATGGTAAGGGCGGGGGGTGTCCAGCAAGTCGACCATCGCTGATCGCAACGCGGCGGTGGACGGGTTGGGACGTCCCAGCATGGATCAGGCACGGCTCCGAGCCTGCACTCACGTGCCGACCGGCGGATGTAGAGTGGAAGATGATCTTGTTTGACGTGGAATTCGCGCTGGGAGACCCCAGGACCCTGCTGGTCAGCGGGTTTCGTCGGTGGCCCACTCGGAGTTGGGAGTGGTGTGTCCACGGAGGGCGTGGACCTGCCACTCCTTCGTCATGTTTACCCGGGGGACGACCCCCGGACCCCCGATGTGGGGGGCTTCGCCCCCGAGTCAACCTGTCGCGCCAGAGGGGCGCGTGAGGTCTGACGAAGGGGCTCCTGAGCAGGGTCCACTTCGTAGGGTCACCTCTAGGGATCAGGATTCGTCGGACGGAGTCTCCGGGGGGTGGCTCCCCGCTGTGGCTCCCCCCGACGGGGCGGGGGCCCCTGGTGAGCGTCCGGGCTCGCTGCCAAGGCTCCTCTTGGCGTCTGCCAAGGTCTTAGCCGCCGAGTCGTGCAAGAGCCGCTCCGCTGAGCGCCGAGTGACCTGACATCCCCGGCGACAGGGAACTAATTCCCATATAACGAGCTTCCCTGAAAGGGTCCAGTAGTTAAACTGTGAACTTTCGGGGATGTTAGGCATAGTCGTAAGAACGTCTTTGATGCAAGCAAGCCGCTTCGCGTCTGGATAATGCTTGACGACGTCGTCTACCAGGGCACGGGTAGCGTCCTCTGGATCGGGAAATTTGTTTATAGCGAAAAACTGGTGGACGTCCAAGATTAGGCCATCCGTGCCGTTGATCAAGGCGCAAGTTACCCGGATGAAATGCCAGTGCCTCATTTACGAACGCTCCTGGAACGGTGTGCGCCGGTTCCGCTCCAAGCGTGTACGAGCTGGCTGGAGCGGAACCGTCGATGTGCCTAGGATGGGCTTCGGTCGGTCACCTGACTCGCTGAAGCCTCCAAGAAACGCCGCGCCATTGCTGATGGGTCAGGTAGAGAATCTGTCCGGTCGGGTCGGACGAATCCCGCAAGGCCACGAAGTCCGGGCCTCCTGCCATCTCGATGCATCCTGGCTGGCGCATCCCATCGCAGTGTGACGATCTCTGGAACATCATTTCTTCCTTCCTGTTGATTTCCTCTTTGGGGAGCAGCGGACACGCGCAAGCGAAGGCCACGTAGGATCTCGCGCCAACCCGACATGAGCTGTATCCACGATCAAGCACGGCCATCGCCGCAGCGTAGCCAGGGTTCCTGGTGGCCTGACCATCGGAGGTGAGCAGGTTTCGCAGTCGCCGCATTGCGGTTGCCCGGTCATGTCGCTCTGGGAAGATCTCCCAGTTGCCAAGTCGCGACGTGCCCACGTGCCAATGGTCGCCGTTCTCCGGAAGAGTGACCATCAGAACTTCAATTCAAACCAAACATTGCAGCCCGAGTGATCAAGGTGAAATCCCCAATCATCCGACAGTTGGGCGACAATGACGAGTCCGCGCCCGGTTTCGTCGTCGGGGTCCTCGATAACGGTGGGCCTGTTGCTCTCTGAGCCGTCATCGATGACTTCGACTCGAATTCGGTCATCCAGTTCAATCAGGACGAGTGAAACGAGCCCACTTGTGGCCTGAGATGCAGAATGCGTGATCGCATTAGCGATCGTTTCCGAGACGCAGTGCTCGGCACGCTCGATTAGTTCTTGAGATTTGCCTCGAAGACGGCGACGGGTTGCCGCGCGTGCCCGACTTACCTCTTCCGCGTCGCAGCGAAATTGGATCTCTGTCAACTTCGGCGTGCCGGTAGACATTTCAGTCACCCCTTGGCTTAACGCTCGATGCGCTCCCGACGGTCCTTGCGGCTTGGTTCGAGGTGTCCAGGGTCACGGGTTCAGTGGAGACCGGCTAGTAAGTGACAACGCTCTGACGTACTCTCAGGTCATGGAGACAACGGACCCAGGACGGGCCCTAAACCTGATCATGGAATCAGAGGGCTGGAGCCAGCGAAATCTTGGTTCTGAGCTGGGATTAACCCAAGGTTGGGTGTCGAGTGTGGTTACGGGACGCCGAGACCCCGGGATCAAACGATTCGCTAGCATCGTGGGGCAAGTAGGCTGGGAAGTGGTCATACGGCCCAAAAGGAGGATTCCCGTGAAGCGTCGCGAATTTCACGAGAAGGTCATCAAGACTGCCAGTGGCGCAATCGCCGGCAAAGCCGCCGGAATGCTCGGCGTTTCTTCTGAGGCTGGCGGTCCATACGCCGAACCCGATTACGTTCTCTCGCTGGCGCAGCGGGCGGCCGACTTGCGGGACGAACTTGGCGGGGTCCCCATCGCGACAAAGGTGATTAGTCAGTCACGGAGCATTAGTGCAGCGCTTCCCAAGGGCGGGAAGGAACTTCGGGTTTCGGCTTCGGAGTTCTCGCGGCAAGCCGCTTGGACGGTTTATGATGCCGGGCGGCCTGACGTGGCGCTAAGCCTCGCCGGAGACGCTCTCAATCTCGCCACTTACGGCCCGGACACTGAGCGGCAGGCGGCGGCACACGCGCTACTGAGCGACCTGTACCTACAGGAGGGCAAGCCAGAACGCGCGGCTTACCACGCGCAGGAGGGGCTGAAGCTTCCGGATGTCAGTGAAGGAATTCGCGCCGCTCTGAAGGCATACCTTGGTTGGGCTTTTGGTCAAAGTACGTGGGCTGGATCATCCAAGTCGCGATCTCAGAAATTTATTGACCAGGCTCGTAGTCAGGAGCAGCTTTCTCCACTGGATCAGGCGTGGGTGCATGGTGTTTCGGGTCTCGTGCTCCACAAGGTAGGCGAGAACCGCGAAGCCTTCATGTCGTTCGAGGATGCAGTGCGTATTACTGAGCCACTACCAGCGGCGCAATATCAGGCCAATGATCTCGCGAACGCTGCGAGCGTTGCCCTTGCTTGCCGCGACCTTGATAGAGCCGCCGAGCTAATGGGCATGCTGGCATACGTGGCGCCACTGATCACCTCGCGGTGGGTTGATCGAAAAGTGTCTTCGGTGCTGAGTGAGTCTGCCCGATGGGTAAAAGTTCCAGATATCAACCTCGCGCGCGAGCGGTTGATGCTTGCAATGCCGAGCGTAATCGAGAAGCGCGGCCAGCGATAAAGGTTGGTGCTTCGAGGCGTCACGAGCATTCGACGGCTCCTTTCACTTCCTTATTATTCTATTTATCCGGGTACCTTTCGGCGTACCCCTTGGCGAGTCCTTCGGCGTGGCCTTCCGTGTCCCTTTCGGGGTGCGTCGAAGGCACTGCGCTGGTCCTGGTCGTCCCGAGCGTGCCGCCTACACCGGTTCGGGGATCACTGCGTTCGCGGGCCATCGGGGTAGTGTTGTTCGGCTAATTCGGCTCGGTGTGAGGTCGCTAGCCCGTAAATGGTTGCGAGATGGCAACTGTGCGGCGCGCGTTCTGGAGTGGGGGAGTCCTGCTCGCTCCGGGCCTGCACGACGCATCCA
This sequence comes from Actinomadura terrae, assembly GCF_022751215.1. Lineage (GTDB taxonomy): Bacteria > Actinomycetota > Actinomycetes > Streptosporangiales > Streptosporangiaceae > Spirillospora > Spirillospora terrae. Next base: position 41,836 of record NZ_JAICDG010000008.1, read on the forward strand.
TGGGCGCTAGAGAGCCTTCAGGGCCCCACTGGCGGCCTCCGGGCCGACCCTGGCGCTTCGGGGAAGCCTCGACAAGACGAACGCCCCTGACGGGCTGTCAGGGGCGTTCTGGCCGCTACGAGCGGCTCACCAGCGGTTCGGCGGCTACGCGGCAGCGCCGAACACGCTATTGATCACGTTTGCGGACTGCCGCAAGCGCGGTTTTAGCTGCTTTCGGTAATAGCGGAACAACGTTTTCACGTCGTGCCCGCACATGTCCGCGATGTCCTCTGCCCGCACTCCTGCATCGCTCATGATGGAAACGAAGGTCGTGCGAGTTTCGCGGGTAGTCCAATCTTCCGGGTTGGATATCTTTGCTTTGCGCAACACGTGGCGAAAGTCGCGGCGCGCTGCCTTTGTTCGGTACGGGCTCCCATCCTCTTGCGTAAAGACTCGCGTCTCTCTGGACACGACCATTCCTCGCGTCGCGAATTCTTTGCGCTGTCGCTTCTGGTGGGCGAGCAGCGTAGTTACCGCGATATCGGCCAGTTGCAGAGCCCGCTTCGATTCGGCTGTCTTCGTATCCCCTGAATGCCTGTCTGCGCGTACCACGCTGACGGTGCCGACTGCTCCCTCTTCGAGGTCTAGGTCATTCCACGTGAGCGCGTTCAGTTCGTCCACGCGCAAGCCAGAGGTGATGGCGAGCACTACATACGGCGCGAACCGGTGAATGAGCGCGATGGCGAATATTGCCTGAACCTGCGCAGGAGAAAGGCTCTTGCTTTCCCTGCCGGTGGGCTTGCCCTTGATCTGCGTCGCCATTCGGGACACGTTTCGCGTGACTTTATCGCGGCGCATAGCGTGGTCGATCGCTCGTGACAGCAGATTGTGTGCCTGCCGAAGCGTGCCGGTGGCCAGCGACTCGGCGACTTCGGCTAGCCAGTCTTCGACGTGCTGAACAGTCAGGTCGCCTAGTTTGATATGGCCGATCTTAACTAGGTGGTTGCGTAGATTCTTCCTGTGGTTGCGGATAGTGGACGGTGCTCGCCCTTGCCGCTCCAGTAGATCCACGAAATCAGTAGCCACCTTGATAACGGTGTCGGCCTCTTCGACTTTGATCCCGCTCTTGATTTCGTCGGCTAGTTTGGTGAGCTTTTCGCGTACCGCTTCTTTGGTGGCGGCCTTTCGCTTGGGCCGGTTTCGTTTGCCGTTGGGGTGGTGTCCCAGATCGAGTACGCCGACGTAATGGAGGAACTTTTTCGTCTCGGGATGGCGCTCGGGGTAGATACTGGCCTTGAACCCGTTGATACGCTCGGACATGGACGTCGGCTCCTCTGGCTGAAGACGGTTGTCGGTGTCCGGGGGACCGGTATTGCGAGTACCGGTCCCCACCCTTTGACGATCTCTCAATAGATCGAACGCCTGTTCGAGCGGCCATGTTCCCGGGAACCGGTGGCCATGGCTCCCGTGATGGCTCCTTGAAGATCATCTCCGGTGACACCCCCCTGCTCATCAGGGGAGACGCCAGAGTAGGGGGGTTTCGCCCCCCACGCCTCCTGCCGGTCTCGTTGGTGGTGGGTGTCCAATGGCCTAGTGGCTTGGGTGTCCTGTGTGCGGGGAGCCGTTGATCTTGCGTTCGTTGGTGTGGGCCAGTTGGAAGGCCAGCAGGAGGCTCTGCGCGGCGACGCCGCGGACGCGCTGGTTGCCGCCGTGCTCGATGCCTTCGAGGGCGTCAGCGGGGGCGGGTTAGGCGTAGGCGCATGGCTGTGTAGTCGAAGGTCACCGCGTAGGGCTTGTAGAAGTCGTGCGTGAAATTAGCGATCGCGTCGAAGCCGAACGTGGCGGAAAGGCCGGGGCCGGGCAGGCCGGGGAACACCTTCTCGGCGGCGAAGCCGAGGATGTCGCGCCCGACCGCGCGGCCGAGGCTGATGCGGTCCGGTCGGATCGGGTAGATGTTGATGCCGTTGATCGACCCGACCGGGTGCGCGCGGTCGACGGGGATGCCGAGAGACTCGGCGATCTCCACCGTCGTGTCCAGGCCGTGGCCGATGCCGCCGGTGTCGACGGTCACCACGCGGGGGGCGTCGTCGCGCAGGCTGCCCAGCGAGCATGGAAAGTGGTCCCCGGCGAGCCACAGCGGCAGGCCGTCCGACCTGCGGGCGGGTCGGCGCCGTTGCAGGGCGAGGGCACGGCGCGCGTAATCCATCGTGGCCAGGAAGTGGTAGAGGACGGTCGTGCCGAACGCGCCGGCCGCGGTGGAACCGTCCGGCAGCGTCGGCCTCTGGCCGCCCTCCGACCATTGGATCGGCAGGTTCCGGACCTCGATGTCGCCGATCCGGAAGGAGCCCAGGACGCCGAGGTAGATGATCACCGGCGTGTTACTGGCCACGCCTGAGGTGGTGGCCACCGCCCGCAGCCCCAGCTCCTTCGCGGTCTCCGGTGCGAGGTCGAGCGTCGCGTAGGTGTCGACCATGAACGTCAGCGGCCGGGAACCGTTCACCGACGCCTCGACCACGGGGACGGGGTCGATGAACCGGAACGGCACGCGAGTGCCGGCCGGTCCGGAGATCCGGTAGGGCGAGGCGTCGAGGTGGCTGAACTGCGTTGCGGACGCCTTGGTGTGCGGCGTGCCGATCTCGTTGAGCAGCGGGACCGCCCGGGCGTGCTGGTCCTGGCGGACGAAGCAGTCGGCGAGCCTGCGCATGGAGCCGGTGTCGGCCGGGTTCAGGTCGATGGCGGCGGACAGATAACGTTCGGCCATCCGGAACCGGTTGGACAGTAGCGCGATGTAGCCGAGCTGCGCGTTCGCGTGGGCGTTGCGCGGATCGGTGCGCAGCAGCCGCCGGTAGGCGCGCTCGGCCTCGGCGAACCGGCCGGACCTGAAGAGCTGGTCCGGGTCCTTGGCGAAGCCCGCCGCCGCCGCTCGGGTCGACGGAGCGTCCAGGAAGGGAACGGACGCGGCGGCCGTGACAGCGGCCGCGGTCAGACCGGCGCGGCGCAGGACCGCACGGCGGCCGAGGTCGTGGGACGGCGTTTCGGGCAGGGACATGGCAGGCTCCTCAAGGGGCGCAAGGCGTCTTTCCTCGCCGGGGGCGACGCCATTCAACCCGCGGCACCGTTGCCTCACCGTTACCAGTGTTGGCATTCCTTGCCACCAGGGCGGCGCCCCCCGGCCCCGATGTGGGCCCCCGCCCCGGAGGTTCGGTTGTTGGGCTGGTGGGGGTTGTTGCGGTGAGGATGCGGTGGGACGTCATCGCGCCGAGCGTCGGCCAGGAAGGTGTTGTCCGCGTCTGCTGATCGGGCGAGGGTGTCGGGTGGGCTGGGGCCCTGCGCGTTGCTGGGGTGGCACGGGCGGTCGGCATTTTGGGTACCTGTCGGCTATGAATGAGACACCCATGGCGTCGAGCGGTGGCGAGGCTTTCGACGCCGTTGTTATCGGTAGCGGCATTAACGCCCTCGTCGCCGCCGCGCAGCTCGCGCGCGGTGGTTGGCGGGTCGCGGTGTGCGAGCGTGAGGATCGGCCCGGCGGTGCCATCCACACCAGTCGGGAGGTCTTCCCCGGCTACACCGTGGAATTGCTGTCGAGCTGGCACCCCCTGTTCGTCGGAGGTCCCGCCTACGCCGCTCTTGGCGATGAACTGGCCCGTCGTGGCGTTGTCTACCGCAACACTTCGCGACCCACCGGCGTCGCATGCCGCGATGGGGCGGCCGTCCTGTCGACCGATCCCGAGGCACTCACCGCGACCCTGGCCTCCCTCGGCGACGCCGAGAACTGGTCGGCGATGATGACCGAGTTCGGTGGCAAGATCGATTTGGCGTTCGGCCTGCTCGGCGCCGATTTCTGGCGTCCCGGTGCGCTGCGGCTCGGCTGGCGGGCGCTGCGGCGGCTGGGCCGCCGGGGCCTGGTCGCGTCCGGCGCGGAGGTCCTTGAGCCCGCACGGCCGTGGCTGGAGCGGACGTTCTCCTCGCCCGTCACCCGCGCGATACTGGCCCCCTGGGCCCTGCACGGCGGCCTCGGTCCCGACGACGCCGGCTCGGCCTTCATCACCAAGGTCATCGCCGCGGCCGTGGTCAGTGGCGGGATGCCCGTCCCCGAAGGCGGCGGTGTCCGCCTTGTCGAGGCGCTGGCCGGGATCGTCGCCGATGCCGGCGGTGAGCTTCTCACCGGTGCCGATGTCACCCAGGTTCTCCTGGAACAAGGCCGCGCCACCGGTGTACGGCTCGCGGACGGACGCCGACTGCGCGCCCGCCGCGCCGTCCTCGCCTCCGTCACCCCCCGCGTCCTTTATGAAGAGCTTCTGAGTGGTGCTCCCGCGGATCGTGTTCGGGTGGCCCGGGCCTTCCGGCACGGCCGTGCCGCCATGCAGATCCATCTGGCCCTCGACGAACCGCCCCGATGGAGTGACCCGGCTCTGGACGACGTCGCCATCGTGCACGTCCTGGACGACCTGGACTCCCTGTCGGCATCGGTGAACGCCGCCTGGCGCGGCCTGCTGCCCGAACGGCCGACCGTCGCCGTCGGCCAGCCCGCCACCGTCGACCCCGGACGCGTCCCCGAGGGCAAGGGCCTGCTGTGGCTCCAGCTCCAGGAACTGCCCCGGCAGGTCCGCGGCGACGCGGCCGGTGTCATCGACCCCGGCGACGGGACCTGGACACCACGGGTCCGCGACGCCTACGCCGACAGGATTCTCGGCGTTCTCCGTCCCCACATCACCAACCTGGACGCCGCCGTCACCGACCGGCTGGTGCTGGGCCCTGTCGAACTGGAGGAGATGAACGTCAACCTGGTCGGCGGCGACCCCTACGGCGGCGATTGCCGGATCGACCAGTACACCCTGTGGCGGCCCCTGTCCTCGGGCACCGGCCACGCGACCGGCGTACCGGGCCTGTGGCACATCGGCGCCTCCACGCACCCCGGCCCCGGTCTCGGCGGCGGCTCGGGCTTCCTCGTCGCCGAAAGGCTCCTGCACACCCGACGCGGTCGCCGCTGATTCCTCGCCGGAGGCGATCTCGGTGAGGAGGGCCTCTTGTAGGGCTGCGGGGTGATGTACCTGGCCTGGTGGTTGTGGGACGTTGCGGTGGGACGCTGGGGCGCCGGGGTGATCGTCCGGCGAAGGTTGTTGCGAGGGGTGGGTGCGGGTTGCGCGACGGGTGGGACGGGCCGCCAGAAGTGGTGGGCAGGGGGCAGGACGCGGTGGACTCCCTCTGCCGGTGGTGGCGGCGGGCCGGGGGCGAGGATCTCGACGCGCTAAGGGAGTGCGGACGCGTGCTGGCGGAGTTGCTGCACGCGGAAGACGGCCTGGACGTCGATCTGCGTGGCGCCGTGCTGGTGGACGGACGGTTCGCGGGCTGCGCATTCGGCACGGTGGATTTCTCTGACGTGCGGTTCATCGGAGATGCGGACTTCACGGGGGCGCGCTTTGACGGGCAAGCGGTGTTCCAGCGCATCCTGTGCGAGGGGGACGCGGAGTTCGGCGAGGCGGCTTTCGCGGGGGCGGCGGTGTTCGGGCGGGCCCGGTTCCGGGGCGCGGCCGGGTTCGCGAGGGCGCGGTTCGGGGATCTGGCATGGTTCGGGCGCGGCGAGGACGGACTGGCGGAGGACGATCCCGCCTGGGAAGAGATCGAGGACGCGGTCACGCCCGCCTGGCAGGAGCCCAACGAGGACGATCCGCACTGGCCGCTGGCCGTGCTCGACTTCGACTACCAGGAGTGGATCGAGGGCGGTGACGGTGCCCGCTTCACCGGGCCGGTCACCTTCCGGGGCGCCGAGTTCGCCGCGGACGCCTGGTTCGGCAAGGCCCGGTTCGGTGACTCCGCGGACTTCACCGGCGCGGCGTTCGGCGGTCCCGTCCACCTGGTGGTCCCGACCGCCGACCTGACCGGGGCGCGCGCCGAGGCCGCCGAGCACGAGTGGCCCTTCGGCTGGCACCTCCACGATGGCGAGCTGGCCGCCACCCCAGGTCACCGTGGACTGGCCGGCCCGGACCCTTCCGCGCGCCTGGCGGCGATCGAACTGCTCGCCTCGCTCGGCGATGCCGATCCCGCGGCCCGCGCGGCGGTGGTTCGCGCACTGTGCGAGTACCTGCGCGTGCCGCTGCCCTTCGCCGTCACCGGACCCTTGACGTCACCGCAGGCCGCCGAACTGCGAGCGCGCCGTGCCGCACAGGAGACGCTCGCCTCCCGCGGCCGTCCCGGCGGCTGGCCGGCCCTGTCCCTGCACCTGTCCGGCGCGACGCTCGTCGACCTGGACCTCAGCGGCGTCTCGGTCGCCTACGGCGACTTCTGCGGCGCCCAGTTCCACGGCAGGAGCGACTTCACGGACGCGGTCTTCGAGCGCGCCGACTTCTGCCTGCCCGGCTCGGCCGACGGCCGCGCGACGTTCCACGGCCCGGCCGTCTTCGCGGGCGCCCGCCTGACCCGCCACGCCCCACCCGCCGCCCACGAACGCTCGGGCCTGGACCGCTGCCGCTTCCACGCCACCGGTCTCTGATCTCGTGCGGCTCTAGGACGTTGGGGTGGGGAGTTGGCGGGGGGGGGGGGGGGGGGGGGGGGGGGGGGGGGGGCAGGAGCGTGGTTGTGGCCAGGGCTCCGAGGGTCGCGGCGATGGCGGTGGCGAAGGCGGTCCGGTAGCCGAGGTGGGCGGCGAGCTGGCCGCCGAGCGGGCCGGCGGCGAGGATGCCGAGGTCCCAGAAGGACGTCATCGTGCCGACCGCGGCGCCGGGGCGCAGTGCCCTCGTGCGGCCCAGGGTGATCGTGGTCGTGCAGGGGTAGACGAGGCCGAGTCCCACGCCGGTGACGGCGACGCCGACGAGGGCGACGGGTTCGGACGTCGCGGTCGTGAGGACGGCCAGCCCCGCCGCCTCGACCAGCAGGACGACCCGGACGACGGCGGCGCCGCCGTGCCGGTCGACCAGGGGGCTGCCCACCGAGCGTGAGAGCAGGAACGGCACCGCGAACATCGCCAGCGCCATCTGCTGGCCGCCGATGTGGCGGTCGCCGAGGTAGAGGACGAGCAGGGCGGTCAGGGTGCCGTAGCCGTAGGCGGCGAGGCCGAGGCACAGCCCGGGCAGCCCGGCGCCGCTGGGCAGGATGTCGTGCCAGGAGCCCGGTCGTCGTTCCTGCCGCGAACGGGTGGTGGCGAGGAGAACGCTCGACACGAGGGGGAGGGCCACGACCGTCCACCAGACGGCGCCGGTGCCGCCGAGCCGGTGGACGAGGACGGCCAGCACGGGGCCCGCGGACAGGCCGCCCCACATCGACAGCCCGAACCATCCCGTCAGCCGGCCCTTCCGGTCGCCGGTGGCCCCGGCCAGGACCCAGGGCAGGGCGCCGGAGAACAGGGCCGCCTCGCCCGCGCCCATGACCAGCCGGGCGGCGAGCAGCACCGCGAGGTTCGGGGCGAGCAGGTGGCCGAGGGCGCCGGCGGCGGTGAGCGCGCCGCCCGCGATCACCACCGGGCGGGCCAGGCCGGCGTCCCCGGCGCGTCCGGCGAACGGGCGGACGAGCGCGGTGGCGGCGAAGGCGGTGCCGACGGCCAGCGCCGCCGCGGCGGTGCCCCGGCCCAGGTCGCCGGTCACGTAGCCGGGGAGTTCCTGCAACGTCGCGCCGAGCGCGAGGTAACCGCACAGGACCGCCGCCCAGAGTCGCCCCGTCGGTGTCGAGTCGTCCATGTGGCAAGACAGTACAGTTCTGTACTGTCACAGTACAAGCCGGTATCATGCGCCCATGGCCGAGACGTTGCCGGCGGGACAGGCCGCCACCCGCGCGAAGATCCTGGGCGTGGCAGCCGAACTGTTCTACGAGCGCGGCGTCCACGCCGTCGGCGTCAACGAGATCGCCGCGCGGGCGAGCGCGTCCAAGCTCAGCCTGTACCGGTACTTCCCGTCCAAGGAAGCGCTCGTGCGGGCCATGCTCGCCGACTACAGCGACCGCATCCACGCCTGGCTCGACCGCGAGACGGCGTCCGCGCCGCCCGGGCCCGAGCGGGTGCTGTCGGTCTTCGACCTGCTCATCGACTGGTTCGCGCAGCCCGCCTACCACGGGTGCGCCGTCGTCAACACCTTCACCGACACCCGCGCGGACGTCGAGGTCGCCGCGATCGCGCGCCGGCACCTCGTCCGGTACCGCACGCTGCTGGAGGACCGGCTGGACGGCCTGGGCCTCGCCGACCCGGCGACGACCGCGCGGCAACTGCTGCTGCTGATCGAGGGCGCCAGCGTCGTCACCGCCATCGACGGGGCCCCGGCCGCGGGCCAGGACGCGCGCGACGCCGCCCGCCGCCTCCTCGCCGGGGCCTGACCCCCGCCGGTTCTGACGCGTACGCGGCGGCTGATCAGGTTCGGCGGGTGATGACCATGATGTATTCGCAGGCGGCGTTCGTCCGGTTGGCGAAGCCGTGGTCCGCGTCGGCCTGAAAGAACAGGGAGTCGCCCTTGTGCAGGGTCTCGCTGATCCCGCCGATCGCGGCGGTGAGCGTGCCTTCGAGCACCACGACCTGCTTCTCCGTGCCCGGCGGGTAGGCGGGCAGCAGTCCGGTCGAGACCTGCGCGGGCAGGTGGTGGACGATCATCTCCGCTCCTCCCGCGCCCGGGGCCGCCGACACCATGTGCCGCTCGAAGCCGGTCTCCGGGTCGCGGAAGACGGGGCGATCGCTCTTGCGCATGACGACGGCCACACCGGACGCGGCGGCGGCGGGCGCGCCGATCAGGTCCGAGAGCGACGCGTCGAGCGCGTGGGCGATCCTGGACGCGACGCCGATCGTCGGGCTCTTCTCGCCGCGTTCGACCTTGGACAGCATCGCCCGGCTGACCGACGACCGGGTGGACAGCTGCTCCAGCGTCAGCCCCGCCTCCTCGCGGCGCCGCCGCACGTTGGCGCCGAACGCGCCGGCCAGGTCGTCGCCGTGCTCCGGTCCGGCCGCGGTTCCGTCTTGCTCGACCACCGTGCTCCTCGATCGATGGGTATCTCGCGGCCCACAGTGTAGAGTTTCTCCTAAAGGAGACTGAGTCTTCTATTGGAGATATCACGGAGGTTCCCATGCGGTTGGTCTCTAGCGGCCGGCACCATGCCACGTTCGAGTTCGGCGACCTACAGGTTGTCTCGTTGCGGGACGGCTACATCGACATGCCGCCGACCCGGCTCCGCGACGAGGACGGGCGCGCGCTCGCCGAGCTGCCGCCCGCCGTCCCGCTGGCCGGCGACGACCTGCGGCTGTCGGTCAACGCCTTCTACGTCACCGACGGCACGCGGTCGGTCCTCATCGACACCGGCGCGTCCGACGTCTGGCACGACCCCACGATGGGATTGATCTACGACGCGCTCGACGAGGCGGGGGTCGACCGGACGCGGGTGACCGACGTGGCCATCACCCACCGGCACGAGGACCACGTGAGCGGCCTGATCGCGCCGGACGGTTCGGAGGCGTTCACCGGCCTGGAGCGCGTGTGGATCGGCGCGGGCGACACCTCGGTCTTCACGGGACGGCTCGCACCGATCCGCGACCGGGTCGTGCCCGTGTCGGAGAGGACCGCGATCAACGAGTGGGCCACCGCGATCCCCACCCCGGGCCACACGCCCGGCCACACCGTCTACGAGATCGCGAGCGGCGCCGGTCGTCTGCTGGCCTGGGGCGACACCGTCCACGTCCCGACGCTCCAGTTCGAGCAGCCGAACGTGTCCTGGGAGCTCGACGGCGACCAGTCCCAGGCCCGCGCGGCGCGAGCGGGACTCCTCGAACAACTGACCCGGCCGCACCACTTCGTGGCGGGCGCCCACCTCGATTCGCCCGGCATCGCCCGCGTGACCCCCTCAGGCGATGGCTACGCGCTGGAGTACCTCGCGCCGCCGATCGGCTGATCGGGCCCATCGCCTGGGGACTTCGGGCGGAGGGCGCGGGTCAGGTCGTCCAGGGCGGCGGGGTCCACGGACGCCGTGCCCGTGAGGGTGCCGACGAGTGCCTGCGCGAGGACCGCCGCGACGCCGATCCGCGCGTCCTCCCCCTCGTCGCCGGTGACCTTCGCGATCAGGGCGTCGCGCACCGACTGCGAGATGTCGAGTTCGCCGAAGGAGTCGGGGAAGGACAGCGCCATCAGGCACACGCCCACGTTGGCGGACAGCACCGAGCGGGCGGCGAGTTCGGGTGCCGCGCGGAGCCGTCCGGCGGCACGGCAGCGCTCCATGGCCGCCAGCAGCAGCGCGTGCGCCTCCTTGATCCCGCGCGGCCTGGCGTCCCCGGTCGGGGTGAACATGAGCCGGTAGAGGTGGGGGTTGCGGATCGCGAACGCGACATGGCTGTCCCAGGCCGAGCGCAGGTCCGCCACCGGATCGGCGGTGGCCGGGTTCTGCCGCTTGTTCGCGAGGAAGCGTTCGAAGCCGACGTCGGCGACCGCGGTGAGCAGCCCCTGCTTGTCGCCGAACTGGCGGTAGATCTCCGGCATGCCGACCTCGGCCCGCTCGCAGATGGCACGGGTCGAGATCGCCAGCGCGTCCTTGGTGGCGAGGAGCTCAGCGGTGGCGTCCAGGATGCGCGTCCGTGCCGTGGCCATGGATCAATGATAGCGGCGCTAACGCGCCGGAACCGAGTAGAAGGGAGATCTGGGGCTGGCAGAGCAGGGGTTCGTTATCAACGCTTACATAATGTGTTAGCGTTGAAAGCACGGTCGGAGCGTCCGACCGCCTGCTCCGAGAGAGGGAGATCCGCCTCATGAAGCGTTCCGCATCCGTCCCGGCCGAGGTCGTCGGCGGCGACCGGCCGTCCGGCACCGACGCGTTCACCGTCACGCACGTCGGCGGCCCGACGACGATCCTGGAGATCGCGGGCGCCCGCATCCTGATCGACCCGACCTTCGACCGGCCGCGGACGTACCCGAGCGGCCTGGAGAAGACGCGGCCCCCGGCGTTCGGCGTCGACCGGGTCGGCGCGATCGACGCGGTGCTGCTCTCCCATGACCAGCACGACGACAACCTCGACGACTCGGGCCGTGACCTGCTCCGGAAAGTCCCCGTCGTGTTCTCCACGCCCGGTGCGCGGCGGCGCCTCGGCGACCATGTCACCGGTATGGAGAGTTGGACGTCCAGGACGCTGAAGACCTCCCGCGGCGAGATCGAGGTCACGGCGGTGCCCGCCCTGCACGGCCCCGACGGCGTGGACCGTGGCGAGGACGGCGAGGTCACCGGCTTCGTGCTCAGCGGCACGGGCGTCCCGACCACCTATGTCTCCGGCGACAACGCCTCCGTGAAGGTCGCCAAGGCGGTCGGCGACCGCGTCCGGGAGGAGTACGGCCGCATCGACACGGCCGTACTGTTCGCGGGCGCGGCCCGCACCCCGGCGATCCTCGACAACGCGCCGCTGACCCTCACCTCCGACCGGGCGGCCGAGGTCGCGACGTACCTCGACCCTCGCAAGGTGGTCGCGGTGCACACCGACAGCTGGAACATCTACTCCGAGGACATGGAGTCGCTGGTGGCGGCGTTCGAAAGGCACGGCATCGGCGCCAGGCTCGTCGACCTCCGACCGGCCGGGAAGACCCAGAGCCTGCGCTGAGACGGGGGGCGGCGGCGCGTCCAGATGCACCTGTGCGGTGCGGCCTCGCCGGTACGCGGCGCTGGCGTACTGTGCGAGGACGGGAGGACGCGCGATCGGAGGTTCGGGTGATGGCTCGGCGTTCGCGGCTTTCGCCGTGCGGCGACGTCCGGCCCGCGGACTGGGTGGTCGCGGGTGTCGGGGCGTTCGGGTCCGGGGTGGGCGGTCTGGTGCCGCATGGTTTCGAGGCGTACGCGCGCATCCTGCACCCGGCCTACGCGGCCGACGAGAGCCCGGTGACGTGGGCGCGGGTGGCCGAGTGGTCGGGCGGGATGGTGCATCCGCGGGTGCAGTTCCAGACGCTGGCCGGGCCCGTTCCGCGCACGGGTGCCGAACGGCCGTGGGTGGAGGAGCCCGATCCGGGGTCGCTGGCTCCGTATCTCCTGGCGGCGCTGTGCGACGTCCTGGCCGGGCACACCACGACGGCCGGACGCTGCTGGTTCTGCGTCTGGGACGGGTACGGACTGGCCCCGGACGAGTCGACCGCCACGTTCACAGCCGATGACGGCGAGGCGTGGGAGCCCGACATGCTCCCGCCGGAATTCCCGCCGGAGATCGCGGAGGGCCCCCGAGTGGAGTTGCCGGAACGCGCATATCTCCTACTCGAAGGCCCCCTCGACGCCGCCGGGGAACTCGCGATGCCGCTGCTCTCGCAGTCGCCCAACCTGTTCTGGCCCGACGACCGGGCGTGGTGCGTCACGTCCGAGACGGATCTGGACTCCACCTACCTCGGGGGGACCGGGGCGCTCGTCTCCGACATATTGGCGGACGAGCGGTTGGAGGCCGTTCCGGTCGAGGTGACCGACCCGGTGTGGGCGGACAGCGACGACATCAACCGGTAATCCGGGTCAGCAGTGGATGGAGACCGTCGGGGTCTTCTTCGCGACGGTCGCGACCCGCGGGGTATATCCGGGGGGTGCGTAAAGGGTGGCGACCACTTCACCGTGGTACTTACCGGTCCGGCAGACGAGTGCCGCGTTGCCCTTGGCCGTGCGCCTTCCGGTGCTGCCGAACGCCTTGATCTTGGTGCCGCGGTTGCTGAACAGGCCGACCTTGCCGCGGATCATCCGGAGCGGCTGGCTACAGGTCACACCCGTGCGGACGTTGATGGTGCCGTGCACGTGGCCGGACTTGTGCGGGATGCCGCCGTGGGCGCCGATGAACCGGACCTCGCAGTGGATGACCCTGGCGCCGCGCGCCGTGGCACCGGTCGAGAAGTCGACCTGGTACTTGGCCGGGACGGTGGGGGCGGCGGGCGTCGCCTCCGCCGTCGTCACGGTGCCGGCGACCACCAGCACGGCCGCGGACCCGACCACGGCGAGCCTTCGCTTCAGACCCGGCGCCGAGCCCCATCGTTGCTGTTCCATGTGTGCCTCCTGATGCAATTGGCGAATCGTGATTCGCGACGGGGTATGGCGAGTTTGCGTGACGGGTGAATTGCTGTCAACGACATTTCACCGCATAGCAGGCGGCCACGATCGGCCATATCGCATTGAATGCCCCCGCGTCCCTGAAACGGGTGTGCGGCATAGCGGCATTTAGTGTGAAATCAGACTCGGGAAGCGTATGGAGAGGCTGCTCTTCGGTTCGTAGTGCCGTGGTTCGGCGGGGACTCAGTGCGCGGCCACGAGTGCTGTCGCGGCGACCATGAGCAGGCAGAGCGGCGTGTACAGGACGAGGTTGAGCCGGTAGAAGGTCGAGTCCCTCTCGGCGCCGATGCCGAGGGCCCACGCGACACCGGCCAGGGCGCGCACCCCCACTCCGGCGGCGACGACGAGCGTCCCGGTCAGGGGGAGCCAGCCCGGGAGACCCGGGAGGATCACATCGGCCTGGGCCAGGACGGTGGCCCCGGCACCCGACAGGGCCAGGACGAGCGGAGCCAGGACGCGCGGGGTGAAGGGGACGTCCGCGTTCAGCAGCCCCTGGGACAGGGCCGAGACGTCGCGGGCGGGCCAGGTGCGCCCGGTCATCCAGTACACGTGCAGGAGCGCGTCGAGGACGAGGACGGCGGCCACCAGGAGGGCCGCGATTTCGTAAGTTCGCATGCTAGGGAGAGGACGCGAAGAGCCCGCACCACTCCCGTGATCCGCGTCACTCCTCCGGGGTGAAGCGCCGGACGAAGCGCCGCAGCACCACCGGGCCCAGCACACGCCGGATCACCGGCCCCAGAAAACGCGCACCCGGCACCCGAAGCGCCGCCATGTACGCGAAACGCGTGCCTTCCCCTTCGGCGACAACACCCATCCCGAACACCAGAAAACGGCTCTGCATCAGGCACCAGCCGGGACGAAGCACCATGTCGAACCGTGCTCGCAGGCCGGAGCGGCCGTGCACGGTCGCGCGCATCCGTTCGCCATCGCGTTCGGTGATGCGGAGCGAGCGGACGTCCGGGACCAGCCCGGGAAAGCCCCGCTCCGGGTCGCCCAGCACCGCCCACACGTCGTCGAAGGCGGACGGCAGGACGGCCTCCTCCAGCATGGCGCCCGGGAACGCCGCCGCGATGGCGCGGAGCCGTCGCGGATCGTCCAGGTCGTCGTTCGGCCAGGTCATCGCCCCGCCCCTTCGCCTCGCCAGTTCCGCCGGAAGCTCGCCCGGGCCCGGAACAGCCGCGACCGGACGGTCCCGGCGGGCACCCGCAGCATCCGTGCAGCCGTCCCCTCGTCCAGGCCCTCCAGGTCGCGCAGCACGAGGACGGCGCGGTGCTCGGGCGACAGCCGGTCCAGCACGTCACGGACATCGGTGGCGAGCGCCGGATCTCCGGGCGCGGGCACCTCGGCCAGCGGTGCGGGGACGGCCCGCGCCGACTGCTTCGCCACCCGTACCGCCTCCCGCACGGCGATGACCCGGACCCAGCCGAGCAGGGCGCCGGGTTCGCGCAGGTCCTTCAGGTTGCGCATGACCACGATCAGCGCCTCCTGGGCGGCGTCGGGGGCGTCCTGGAGCGCGATCGGCCCGCAGAGCCGGCGCACGTACGGGGTGAGCACGTCCAGGACCTCGTGCAATGCCATCAGATCGCCGCGCTGCGCCCGCCGCACGACCTCAGGGTCGACCCCGCTCACCGGCCCACCCTAGCGAGACCCGGCCGATTGCTAAGTGGACTATGGTCCGTTAAGCTCAGTCATATGGACCACAGTCCGTTTAATGAAGGGATCACGCCCATGAGCCGGTTGCTGCACGTCTCCGCCTCGCCGCGCGGGACGTCCTCGGAGTCGCTGTCGCTCGCCGCGACGTTCCTCGACGCCTACCGCGAGACCCACCCCGGCGACACAGTCGACCACCACGACCTCTGGGACGGCACGCTCCCGGAGTTCGGCCCCGCCGGAGCCGGAGCCAAGATGGCGGTCTTCGGGGGCGAGGACCCCTCCGGCGCGCAGGAACGCGCGTGGGCGGCGGCCCGCGCCGTCTTCGAGCGGTTCGACTCCTACGACCGCTACCTGTTCAGCGTCCCCATGTGGAACTCGGGCGTGCCGTACATCCTCAAGCAGTTCGTCGACGTGATCTCCCAGCCGGGTTGGGTTTTCGGGTTCGACCCCGAGAACGGCTACACCGGTCTCCTGAAGGAGAAGAAGGCGGCCGTCGTCTACACGAGCGCCGTCTACGGCGACGGCCGCGGACCGGCCTTCGGCGCCGACTTCCAGAGCGCGTTCTTCGAGGGCTGGCTGCGCTGGGCCGGGATCACGGACATCGCCACCGTCCAGTTCCGTCCCAACCTCGCCACCGCCGACGCCGAGACCGGACGCCGCGAAGCCCACGCCCGCGCCCGCGAGGAGGGCAAGCGCTTCTGACCACGGAACTCACGCCCTTTCGGGACGGCGACGCCGCGCCAGCAGCATGCCGCCCACGGCGAGCAGCCCGGTCAGGACGCCCAGCAGCGAGGAGTCGTGCTCCTTCCCGATGGCGATCGCCGCTCCACCCAGCCCGAGGCCGGACGCGGTGGCGCTCATGCCCCGCGACTCCTGGAGGCCGAGCGGAAGGAACGCCTCGGTGCCGAAGTAGGCCCCGCACAGCAGGGCGCGGACGGCGACCCCGGCGCCGAGGCCGCGCCGCGCGCTCAGCGTGCCCGGGGGTGCCACCCAGCGCAGCGCGGGAACCGTGACGAGAACGCCGACGGCGACCAGGGCGGCCGCGTTGGTCAGCAGCACGGAACTCCCCAGTGGACGCTTCCACCAGAGCAGCCCGGCAGGAGCGGTCTCGGTGCCACCGGCCCGTCCCAGCCCGCGCAACGGGGGCAGGCTGAGGACGGCGGCCACGGCGATGAGCAACAGGATGAGCAGGAACACCGACCGCCACGTGGTCCGCTCCGCGAGGATGCCGGTGGTGGCCGGGCCGACCAGCGACGGGAACGTCCAGACCGACGACGCCTCGCGTAGGCCATGGCCATCACCGCGCCCCTGGAGGAAGCGGCCGGCGAGGAACAGCAGCCATGTAGGCGCGGTCCCGGCCCCCCCGCCCCCGGCCGCCAGCACCAGCATGCCCCAGGTCATCGGACGCAGCGGGCCGCACCGGTCGGCGGCCTCTTCCTGGACGGCGGGGGTTCCGGTCTCGTCGGCGCCGTGGACCATGGCAGCCTTTGAGGTCGGCTACAGGGGCCTGACGAGGGAGGCGGCGGCGCGCGCCGGAACCACGAGGCCCGCCATCCGCGGCCGCTGGCGGCCGAGGCAGCACCTCGTCATGGACGCCCTGGCCACCACCATCGGCACCGCGCCCACACCCGACACCGGCTGGCCGTACTTGCAGGGGAGGGAACCCGCGAGTTATGGTTGGTTGAGTCAAACCAACTAATACGGAGGATGGGACGGGAGATGGAGGATGCCCCCGGCGCGGGAGGCGGGCCCGGTCAGCGGGAGGCGGCCGACCGCGTGGCGGCCGCGCTGGCCACGGTCGGCAACTGGATGTTCGCCCCGGCCACCCGGCGGCGGATCATGGCGTCCTCCGGGCTGGAGATGTCGTTGGGCGACTACACGCTGCTCGCCCAGGTCTCGCTGCACGGGCCGGTGCGGCTGTCGGCGCTGGCCGGGCTGATGGAGGTGGACAAGTCCACGCTGTCACCACCCGCCAAGCGCCTGGAGGGGCGCGGCTTCATCGAGCGGCGGCCCGACCCGGCGGACGCCAGGGCGCAGCTGGTGAGCGTCACGAAGGAGGGCAGGCTCGCCATCCGCGAGCTGTGGAAGGCGCGGGCGGACGCCGTCGCCGCGCTCCTGGCCGACTGGGAGTCCTCCGACGTCGAACATTTGGCGGAAGGGCTCGGCGCCTTCGCCGAGGCCATCAAAAAGAATTCGTAGAAGTCTTCTGATCGTGCGCTGACCGTCGTCGCCACGACCCGCATATCCACGTTCCCGTGCCGTCCGCGCGGCGCTCTGCCCTGCCTTCCATGGCGCTTCAGAGGTCACGTGCGTTCTGTTGTGCTGCCCGAATTCGGGCCACCGGGCCGGGAGCGCAATACAGAGACGCCTGGAAACAGGTTCCGACCGAATCACTACACGCAGGAGAAACAGCATGTCATCGAAGGTTTTTGTGGCCGGGGCGACCGGCCTGCTCGGCGGACGGATCGTCGGCTCGCTGCTCGACCAGGGCGCGTCCGTCCGGGCGCTGGTGCGGCCGGGCGAGGACGTCGGGAAGAGGGCGGCGATCGAGGCCCTCCAGGCGCGTGGCCTGGAGGTGGTCGTGGGCGACATCACCGACCCCACGGCGAAGCTGGCCGAAGCGGTCGGTGATGCCACGACGGTGATCTCGGCCGTCCAGGGCGGCCCCGACGTGATCGTGGACGGGCAGGTCAACCTCGTGCGCGCCGCCGAGAAGGCCGGTGCCGCCCGCTTCATCCCGTCCGACTTCGCCGTGGATCTGACCAAGCTGGACGACGACGACAACTTCATGATCGGTTGGCGCCGCCGGGCCGCCGCCATTTTCCGGGACGCCGACCTGGACGTGGTCTCCGTGCTCAATGGCGCCTTCTACGAGGTCATGGTCGGTTTCATGGGGATCGTGGACTGGGAGAAGGGGACGCTGTCGCACTGGGGCGACCCCGACCAGCCGCTCGACCTGACCTCCGTGTCCGACACGGCCGCCTACACCGCCGCCGTCGCGCTCGATCCGGGCGCCACCGGCACACTCCGGTTCGCCGGTGAGGTCGTCTCGTTCCGCCGGTTCCACGAGGCCGTCCAGCGCGGTTCGGGCCGGACGCTGGAACTGCGCAACCTCGGCACGGCCGACGAACTGCGCGCCGAGATCGCGCGCCAGGCCGGGCTCACCGAGAACCCGTTCGACTACGTCGCGCTTCAGTACCAGTGGTGCATGGTGAGCGGGAAGGGCAAGTTCGACACCCTGGACAACGCCAGGTACCCGCAGGTCAAGCCCGTTTCGGTGGCCGACTTCGTGCGCGCCTCGTCCTGATCGGGCGCCCGCGCCGGCGGCCCCGGCGGCCGTCGGCACGGGCACGTCTCGCAGGCGGCGCGTCAGTAATCGCTCGGGAGCCTGGCCGCGCCCGCCGGTCGGCGCACGGTGATCTCGATGAGCTTGCGGATCTCCGCCGCCGCGACGGGGACGCCTGGGGTCCGGAACGTCCAGCGCAGGAAGTCCTCGACGCTCATCGCGGGCACCTCGCCGAGGTAGGGACGGACGTAGGCGGGCGTGTCCGGTTCGCTGCGCCAGCTCTCGGCGAGCGGGCCGATGTCGACCGCGGCGTAACCGAGCAGGTCCAGCAGCTGGACGGCCTCCGCCTTGGCCGCGTCGTCGTCGCCCGCGATGGGCAGCGCGCTCCGGTCCCCGGCGCCCGCGGGCCGGGCGAGGGAGACGAGCTGGTGCGGGGTGATGGTGTTGAACGCCTTGATCACGTGGGAGCCCGCGAGGTGGCGTTGCAGGAGCGCGCTGGAGGTCAGCTCGCCGGAGTCGACTTCGGGCAGGTGGCCGTCCCGCTCCGGGTAGTAGTTCGCGGTGTCCAGCACCGTCCTGCCCGCGAGGGCCTCGGCGGGGAGCCGGTCGTAGGCCCTGAGGGGGATCGCGGCGACGACCAGGTCAGCGACGCGCGCCGCCTCCGCCGGGGTGGCGGCGCGGGCGCCCTCGCCCAGTTCGGTGACGAGGTCGGCAAGGGTCTCGGGGCCGCGCGAGTTGCTGAGCACGACCTCCAGGCCCGCCGCGAGCGCCAGCCGGGCCACGGCGGATCCGATCATTCCGCTGCCGATGAGTCCGAGTGTCCGAGGCATGGTCCGTTTCCGTTCGTCGATGATCGCTCGCCCGCCAGCCTGGAGCGGCGGCCGCCGTCCGGCCAGGTCCGTGGCGTGCCTACGCACGGGCTGATCACCCGCCGCGCGTCCTGCGTAGGGTGATGACGTGGACGACCGTGCGGAGCTGGGCGGATTCCTCAGATCGCGCCGGGCCCGGCTGCGTCCCGAGGACGTCGGGCTGCCCGACTACGGGACGGTGCGCCGCGTCGCGGGCCTGCGGCGCGAGGAGCTGGCGCGGCTGGCGGGCGTGAGCGTCGCCCACTACACCCGGCTCGAACAGGGCCGGGGCGACGCCGTCTCGGACGAGATCATCGACGCCGTGGCCGCCGCGCTGCGCCTGGACGCCGACGAGCTGGCCTACCTGCGCGCCATCGCGCGGCGCCCGCGGCCGTGCACCGTGGCCGAGGACGGCCCGGAGCTGCCCCAGAGCCTGCGCTACCTGCTGCGGTCGTTCGAGATGGCGCCCGCGCTCGCGGTCGGGCGGCACACCCAGATCGTCGGATGGAACCCGCTCGCCGTGGCGGTGTTCGGCGACTTCGCCGCGCTGCCGGAGCACCGCCGCACCCTCACCCACCTGCTGTTCGTCGAGCCCCACCTGCGGGAGCTGCACCACGCCGACTGGGAGCGGACGGCGCGCGAGCACGTCGCGCACCTGCGCGTCCTGCTCGGACGGTTTCGCGGCGACGCCGCCCTCACCTCGCACATCGACGCCATGCGCGAGCTGAGCCGCGACTTCGCCCGGCTCTGGGCGGAGCATTCGGTGGCCCGGGTCCGATCCCGCTCGTACCGGCTGCACCACCCGGTCGTCGGACACCTCACCCTGCACGGCGAACGCCTCACGCTCCCGGACGCGCCGTCCTGCGTCGGCCTGGACCTGTTCGCCGCCGAGCCGGGCTCCCCGTCCGAGAAGGCCCTGCGCGAACTCGCGAACCTGTAGCCCGGTCGGCAGGTCTGGTGCGCGGGCCAGGGGCGACCTGGTGCTGGGTACAGGGTCGAATCGGGTGTGCGACTCATGGTTCCGGCGGGGGTCCAGAATCTACCGTCGAGGTCATGAACACCGACGTCATGGTGCGGATCAGCCGGGTCAGCAAGACCTACGGCCGCCGCGACAACAGGGTGGCCGCGCTGGACGGCGTCTCGGTCACCTTCCCGGCCGGACGCTTCACCGCCGTCATGGGTCCCTCGGGATCGGGAAAGTCCACCCTGCTCCAGTGCGCCGCCGGAATCGACCGTGTCGACGACGGTGAAGTGGAGCTCGCCGGGACCGCGCTGAGCGGGCTGAGCGAGCGCGCGCTGACCAGACTGCGCCGCGACCGCGTCGGGTTCGTGTTCCAGGCGTTCAACCTCGTCCCCTCGCTCACGGCCCGGCAGAACGTCGCGCTGCCGCTGATGCTGGCGGGCAGGCGGCCGAAGCGCCAGGACGTGGACGCCGCGCTTGACCGGCTGGGCCTGGCGGAGCGGCGGCGGCACCGTCCCGGCGAGATGTCGGGCGGCCAGCAGCAGCGGGTGGCGATCGCCCGCGCGCTGGTGACGCGGCCCCAGGTGCTGTTCGCCGACGAGCCCACCGGCGCCTTGGACTCCCACTCCTCTCGGGAAGTCATGAAGCTGCTCCGCGAGCTCGTGGACCGGGAGCGGCAGACGATCGTGATGGTCACCCACGACCCCGTCGCGGCCTCGTCCGCCGACGAGGTGCTGTTCCTCGCCGACGGACGGATCGCCGGGAGCCTGGAGGCCCCGACCCCGGAACTGGTCGCCGCCCGGATCACCAAGCTTGAGGACGCGACATGATCCGGATCGCGCTGGCCACGCTGCGCAGCCGCGCGGCGAGCTACGCCGGGGCGTTCCTGGCGCTGACGCTCGGCACCGCCATCATCGCCATGACGGCCCTGACTTTGCGGGCGGTGACCTCCACCGAGTTCCACGGCCCGCAGCGGTACGCGCAGGCCCCGGCCGTGGTCACCGCGCCGGTCACGGTCACGCTGAAGGACGGCGACGGCGACCCGCGCGAGTTCCCGGTGGGCCGCCCGAGCCCGCTGCCGGAGCGGACCGTCCAGGCGCTGCCGAGTACGGGCAAGACCGTGCAGGACCGGACGTTTCCGGCGCAGCTCCCAGGCGGCCCGGACGAGCAGGTCGGCCACCCCTGGAGCACCGCCGCGTTCACCCCCTACCGGCTGGTGAAGGGGCATGCGCCCGGTTCGGCGAAGGAGATCGTCGTCGGCGGGGGTGACCCGTCGCTGGTCGGCGGGACCGTCCGGGTCGCCACCGGCGCCGGATTCGGCGACTACCGGGTCGCGGGCGTCACCGCCCCCGTGTGGTTCGAGCACGCCGTGTTCTTCGCGGACGCGGAGGCGGCACGGCTGTCGCCCGAGGTCAGCGCCGTGATCGCCTACGGCCCGGCGGCCTCGGTGCGCGCGGCGGCCCAGGGGACCGGCGCGCGGGTGCTCACCGGCGCCGACCGGCTGCTGGCCGAACGCGACCAGAACGGCGGCCGCGACCAGCTCCGCGACGCCGAGGGGATGGCCGGGACGTCGATGATGCTGGTCGCCTTCGTCGTGGTGTTCGTGGTCATCGCGACCTTCGCCTTCGTGGTCGAGCAGCGCCGCCGCGAGGTCGCGCTGCTGCGGACCGTGGGCGCGACGCCGGGGCAGGTGCGCCGGATGGTGATCGCCGAGGCGTTCCTGCTGGCCGTGCTGGCGTCGGCCCTCGGATGCGCGATCGGCGTCCCGCTGACCGGGGTGCTGCGCGGCTGGATGGTGGACCACGGCGTCGCGCCGTCCTGGCTCGCGGTGGACGCGCGTCCCGTCCCGCTGGTGATCTCGTTCTGCATGGGCCTGCTGTCGGCGGTGCTCGGCACGGCGGTGGTGTCGTGGCGGGCCGGGCGCGTCCGTCCGGCGGAGGCGCTGCGCGAGGCGGGCGGCCGGCGGCGGGCGGTCACGCCGGTGCGGCTGGTGCTCGGCGGCGTGCTGCTCGCGCTCGGCGTCCGCACGAGCGCCGGTGTCGTCGGCGGCGGCCAGGCCTCGGCGCTCAGCTTGCAGAACTACCTGTTCGTCCCGATCCTGCTGGTGGGCGGCTGCGCGCTGCTGACCCCGCTGCTGGTCCGTCCCGTGCTGGCCGTGCTGGCCTGGCCGCTGCGCCGGCTCGGCGCGGGCGCGATGGTGGTCCGCGAGGGCGTGTTGTTCGCCGGGCGCCGCACCGCCGCGATCGCCACCCCCGTGGTGCTGGCCGTCGGCCTCGGCGCCGCGCTGTTCACCGCGCAGGACGCCGCGAACGCCGCGAACGTCGCCGGTGCGCGCGCCGAGAGCAGCGCCGACTACGTCCTGGCGGCGCAGGGCGACGGCGAGATCGGCGCGGGCGTCATCGAGCAGGTGCGCGCCGTCCCGGGCGCCACGGTCGCCGTCTACACCCCCGCCGAGGTGCGGCTGAGCGGGGACGGCGACCGCTACCTGGGCACGCTGTCGGCCTTCGCCGTCGATCCGCGGGCGCTGAACGCGACGCGGCGTCCCACCGTCGTGGACGGGTCCATGGGACGGCTCGGCGGCGACTTCCTCGTCCTGGACCGGGGCAGCGCGCGTGAGTTCGGCGTCCGTACCGGCGACCGGGTGCGGGCCTGGCTGCCGGACGGCATGTCCGTGCCGCTGCGGGTGGCCGCCCAGACCCGCACCACGGTCACCGGCGAGATCGGCTACCTCCCCGCCGCCCGCACCGGCGGCGCGCGCCCGACCCGGATCGAGGTCACGGTGGCGGCGGGCGGCGACGCCTCCGCGGTCGGCGCGGCGCTGCGCGCGGCCGTGCGCGACCAGCCCGTGCGGCTGGCCACCAGCGCGGACCTGCTCGACGCGAAGCGGGCCGAGCAGCAGCGCAAGTCCAGGCTCGCCACCGGCAACGTGTTCGGGATCGCGCTCGCGTTCGCCCTGCTCGCGATCGCCAACACCCTCGTGATGGCGGCCCCCGACCGCCGCCGCGAACTGTCGGCGCTCACGCTGGCGGGCACCACCCGGCGCCAGACGCTGGCGTTCGTGGCGGCCGAGACCATGGTGGCGACGGTCGTCGGGGTGGTCCTCGCGGGCGCGGCGGCGACCGCCGTCGTGGCCGGTCAGCGGGAGGCGCTGACCAGGCTGGTGGGCGGCTTCCCGCTGACCGTCCCGTGGGCCGCCGTGCTCGCGGTCACCGCCGCCTGCGCCGCCACCGCCCTCGGCACGTCGGTGATCGCGACCCGCCTGCTCACCGGCGGACCGGCCCCGCGCGGACAGTGATCGCTGGGTCAACCGGCCCGCAGCCGCACGTCCCCCGTGTTGCTGCGGGCCTCCAGCGTGGACGGGGACGCGGCGTCCTCCGGGATCGTGACGTCACGCTGGCCCGAGATGGTGGCGGCGCCAATCCGGTACCGGCCTGGGGGAACGGTCATCTGAACGTCGCCGGTGTTGGTGGTCGCGCCCGCCCAGCCCGGCGCGGCGGCGAACGCCAGGGTGACGTCGCCGGTGTTGGTCCGCGCGTCCACGCTCGGCGAACGCAGCGCCGCGGCGGTCACCGCGCCCGAGTTCGTCGTCGCCCGGACGCGGCCCCGGACGTCCCGCAGGTCCAGATCGCCGCTGCCGGACGTCCAGGACACCGCGCCGGTCAGCCCGGCCACCGTGACCTCGCCCGAGTCGGCGCGCGCCTCGACCTCGGCGGCCGCCGGAACCCGGAGGACGTACCGCGCCCCGCAGCGCGTGACGCGCTTGCCGTTCCCGTCGCGGCACACGCCGCTGAGCCGGAGCCGGTCCCCCTCCCAGACCTCCTTCAGGTCGAGGACCCGCCCGTCCACAGACCGCCGCTCGACGTCGACGCGGCCGTCCCCGCCCGCCGCGATCAGC
The DNA here is from genome assembly GCF_022751215.1 of Actinomadura terrae. GTDB lineage: Bacteria > Actinomycetota > Actinomycetes > Streptosporangiales > Streptosporangiaceae > Spirillospora > Spirillospora terrae. The sequence continues at coordinate 65,469 of NZ_JAICDG010000008.1, forward strand.
ACGTGACCGCTGTCGAAGTCCACGACCACCCTGGTCACAGCGTGGATTCGCGAGTACCGAACGGTCTGCCGCGATGGCTCGTCGGAACCGCTCAGCCACACCCGTCCGCCGACGACCCCCACGCCCAGCAGCGCGACGGTGGCGGCTCCCCCGAACGCGATCCAGGCGTTGCGCAGGAGGGTCATCGCTCACTCACCGCTGAGGAACCTCAGCACGGCCAGCACCCGGCGGTGCTCCTGCGGCGTCCCGGGCAGGTCGAACTTGGCGAAGATCCCCGCGACGTGCTTGGCGACGGCGCTCTCGCTCACCACCAGCTCCTCGGCGATCCCGCCGTTGGACCGGCCCTCCGCCATCAGCCGCAGCACGTCGTGCTCGCGCGGGGTCAGCCGGTCGAGCGGGCCGTCGCTGCGGCTCAGCAGCTGCGACACGACCTCCGGGTCGATCGCGGTCCCGCCCCCGGCGACCCGCCGCACCGTGGCGAGGAACTCCTCCATGTCCGCGACCCGGTCCTTCAGCAGGTAGCCGAAGCCGCTGGTGTCGCCTCGCAGCAGCTGTGCGGCGTGCCGCTCCTCGACGTACTGCGACAGCACCAGGACGCTCGGCCGAGGCCCGCCCTCCCGCAGTTTCAGCGCGGCGCGCAGCCCCTCGTCGGTGTGGGTGGGCGGCATCCGCACGTCCACGACCACCAGGTCGGGATCGTGCTGGGCGACCGCCTCCAGCAGCGCATCGGCGTCGGCCACCGCAGCGACGACGGTCAGGCCGCCGAGCTCCAGCAGCCGGACGAGGCCCTCGCGCAGCAGGAACGAGTCTTCGGCGATCACAATGCGCATGGCAGTTCCACGGTCAGGCGGGTCGGGCCGCCGGTCGGACTGGACAGGGACAGCGTGCCGTCAACCGAGGCGACCCGGCGGGACAGCCCGGCCAGGCCGCTGCCGCGCGCCGTGTCGGCACCGCCGTGCCCGTCGTCGGCGACGGTCAGCACGACCCGGCCGTCCTTTTGCGCGAGGTTCACCTCGGCGCGGGACGCACCGGAGTGCTTGACGACGTTGGTGAGCGCCTCGGAGACGACGAAGTAGGCGACCGACTCCAGCGCAGGGGCGAGCCGTTCGGGCAGGTCGACCCGGACGTCCACGGGGACCGGCGTCCGCCCCGCGAGCCCGGACAGCGCCGCGTCGAGCCCCAGCTCGTCCAGCACGGCGGGATGCAGGTCGCGGATGAAGCCGCGCAGCTCGGTCAGCGCCAGCTTCGCCTCCTCGTGCGAACCGGCGATGATCTCCCGGGCGGGCTCGGGGAGGTCCTTGAGCATCGCGCGGGCGATGCCGAGGTTCATCGCCAGCGACACCAGCCGCTGCTGCGCGCCGTCGTGCAGGTCGCGCTCGATCCGGCGGCGCTCGGCGTCGGCGGCCTCGACCGCGGCGGCCCGGCTCGCGGCCAGCCCGGACACCCGGCGGTCCAGCGCGGCGCGCTCCTGCCGCCGCGTCGGGCCGAGGAACGCGCGCGCCACCGCCAGGTCGGCCCGTGCCAGGGCGGTGGCCAGCGCGGGGGCGAGCAGGAGGAGCAGCAGCCCCGTGACCGTCGTCGCGGCGACGGCGAGGGGCGCGCGCGGGTTCCAGCCGAGCGGCCCGTCCGGCGGCAGCGTCCAGGCGTGGACGGGCGCGGACGCGAGCAGCAGCCCCCCGCTCCAGGCCGCGCCGACCAGCGTCGCCATGCCGATCGCGACCGGCCCGGCCACGAAGTGGTAGCCGACCTGGCGCCAGGCCCCGGCGGTGAAGGGCCAGCGCCACCAGGACGGACCCGGACGGCTCCCCGCGGGATCGACGCCGGTGAAGACCGTGACCCTGGAGCGTTGCAACACGACACAGCCGCGCACCACCGCCAGGATGACGACCAGCGCCAACACCGGCGCGACGACCGACCGCGCGAGCTCGATGCCGACCGCGATCGGCATCGCGACGGCGGCCAGGCCCGCGAGCCCCACCGCGCCGCCCGCCGCGACCTGCGCCGTCGCGAGCCAGGTGGCGGCCCTGATCGGCGACCTGCACCACGCCCCGATCCCCGCCCGCGTCGGGAACCCCCGCGGCATCACGACCACAGCCGCCACGCTATCCGACACCCGGGTCCGGGATCAGCTCGCGATCAGCTGCTCGGGATCGGACGCCTCGTCCGCGGGCGCGACGGAGGCCCTGGAACGCGGCAGAACAAGGCTGACCAGCAGCCCGACGACCATCCCCGCCGCCGTCAGCAGCACCACGACCAGCTCGCCGTGGGCGGTGGCCGTGCGCAGCGCCTCGCCCGCCTTGCCCTCGGTGCCGATGTCGGCGAGCGCGGTGAACACGGCCAGGCCGATGGCGTTCCCGATGTTGAGGGCGGTGGAGTTGATGCCGTTGGCGACGCCCTGCTCGTGCGCGGCGGTGCCGGTGGCGGCGGCGATCCACATCGCCGTCCAGACGACGCCCTGCCCGACGCCTGAGACGATCAGCCCCGGCACCAGCAGGCCGTAACCGGCGTCCGCGCCGAAGCCGACCGCCATGACCGCCGTGCCGGCGGCCCCGACCGCGAAGCCGATCAGCAGGGTCGTGCGCAGGCCGATCCGGGTCGTCAGCCGCTCGCCGAGCTGCGTGCCGGTGGCGATCGCCACCGAGGGGACCAGGAAGGCCAGCCCGGTTTGCAGGGCGCTGTAGCCGTGCACGCTCTGCATGAGCACGGTCAGGAAGTACGGCAGCACACCGAAGGTCGCCATGTAGATGAACGTGACGCTGAGCCCCACGGTCAGGCTCCGGTTGCGGAACAGCCGGAACGGCATGAGCGGATCGGCGCTGCGCCGCTCGATGGTCGCGAACGCCGCCAGCAGCACGGCGGCCAGCACGAACGCGCCGATCACCAGCGGGCTCGCCCACCCCTCCTCCGGGCCCTCCACCAGGGCGAACACCAGCAGCGTCGCGCCCGTGGTGGCGGTCAGCGAGCCGGGCAGGTCAAAGCGCCGCCGCTGCCCGCCGGACGGGTCGCGCGGGATCACCGCCAGCGCGGCCAGCGCCACGAGACCGGCCAGCGGCACGTTGACGTAGAAGACGGCGGGCCAGCCGAAGTTCTCGGTCAGCACGCCGCCGAGCAGCGCGCCGATCGTCAGGCCGCTGGCCCCGGCGCCGCCCCAGACCGCCAGCGCCCGGTTGCGCTGCGGCCCCTCGGCGAACAACGTGTTGATCAGCGACAGCGTGGACGGCAGCAGCAGCGCGCCGCCGATCCCCTGCACCGCCCGCGCCACGATGATCGCGGCGGGGGACGGTGCCAGCCCTCCGGCCAGCGACGAGACGGCGTACAGGGCCAGCGCGAGCACGAAGACGCGGCGGCGGCCCAGCAGGTCGGCCGCGCGGCCGCCGAACAGCAGGAACCCGCCCGCGAACACCACGTAGGCGCTCACCACCAGCTGCTGGGTCTGACCGGGAAAGCCCAGGTCGGCCCCGATCTCGGGAAGCGCGACGAACACGATGTTGAGATCCAGCGCGTAGATCAGTTGCGCGAGCGCGAGCAGCGCCAGCGTCCAGCCCAACCGCGGCTGCCTCGTTACAGCGGACATAGCTGAGGACACCCTCCAGAGCGACAGAACGATCGTACGAATACTCACGTACAATCGTACGAAGATGCAAGGGTCAATTGTTCGACTGTCGCGCTACGGTGGGACCATGAGGTACCGCCACCCGGACCGCGACCAGATCCGTATCGACGGGGTGCTCACGGCGCTCGGCCACCCGGTGCGGCTGGCCGCCGTCCGCGTGCTGGACGGCGACGACGAGCGCAACTGCGGCAGCGTGCTCGCCGAACTGGGCATCGCGGCCAAATCCACCATGACCCACCACTGGCGCGTGCTCCGCGACAGCGGCGTGATCATCCAGGAGCCGTCCGGCCGCGAGAACCTGCTGACCCTGCGCCGCGACGACCTGGACGCCCGCTACCCGGGCCTGCTGGACGCCATCCTCGCCGGCGCCCGCACCGACGAGACCACCCCCTGACCCGGGCGTTGCTACGCGACGACCTCAGCCGTCACGCGGGCGTGTAGCTGACCGGTGTCACGGCCGGGAGCCGCCAGGCGAGCGGCCGTGGGCCGGGACCTCGATCAACAGAGCGCGGTGGTCGGAGACCTCGGGTTCGGCCACGATCTCGAACCGCTCCACCCCGGCGGGGTCGGAGACCAGCAGGTAACCGGCGTGCCTTAGCGGCTTGGCGTAGCGGGAGGTCCTGGTGTCGGCGGTGCCGACCAGGTCCGTCAGCCCGATCTCGGCGAGGATCTGGAAGGTCTTGCTGTCCGGGAGCAGGTTGAAGTCACCGCACACCACGGTCATGTCACCGTCGTGGCGCGCTTCCCCGACGAGGTCCGCGAGCCGTTCGGCCTGCGCGTGCCGGGCCGGGGTGTCGACCTTCCCGCGCGGGTCGCGCAAACCGTGGAGGTTGACCACGGTGACGAACCGCTCGGCCTGCCGGTCGTACACGCGCACGGCCAGCGCGGCGCGGGCCCGCCCGTCGGTCGGCCACTGGTCGCGATGCTCGGTGTAGTCACCGTGCACGAACGCCGAACGCATGCCGACCACGGGAAGGGACTCGGCGACGAAGGTGGCCACCCCGAAGTCCTGCCGGTGCCGCCACCCTTCGTGATCTTGAACGGGCCCCGCGTCGCTCACCGCGAACAGCCCATGGTGGCGCGGGAGCCGGGAGCGGACGTCCGCCAGGAGATTCGCCCGCTGGGGCAGTGACCGGTCGGCGTCGTCGAAACGCGTCCAGCCGCCGAGCCCCGGGGTGTGGGTGATCTCCTGCAAGCACAGGACGTCGGCGCCGCACGTGTCGAGCCAGGGCGCGAGCTCGTCGAACATCGCGCCGCCCCAGGCGTTGAGGGAGATGATCCGCACGTGCACCAAATTTAGATCCACCATCCCGACCAGGCCAAACGTATTTACTTGACCTCAAGGCGGGTCGAGGTTGGAGGGTGGGCGGCATGCGAGCGATCATGGCGGCCCGGTTCGGTGCGCCCGACGTCCTGGAACCGGTCGAACTGCCGGGGGACGGCTCGCCGTCGTGGACATGGCGCGGCTGCCGGAATTCTGGACCCACACTCCCCGGCGGGTGACACATGTGCTGAACGAGGTGGCAGCGGGACAGTTGGCCCCGGTCATCGGCCAGAGTTACCCCTTGGCGGAGGCCGCCGCCGCGCACGCCGATATTGAGGTGCGACGCTTCACCGGTAAATCCTTGCTGCTGACATAGTCGATTACAGGGCGCAGAGGAGGCGGAGGGCCGACTCGGACGCGGAGTCGGGCTCGGCGGCGAAGACGGCCAGGCGCTGGTCGGGCTGCTCCTGCAAGCGGAACACCTCTTCGGCGAGTTTCATCTCTCCCACCAGCGGATGCCAGAACGTCACCTTCACCGAATGGCAGTCCCGGACCAGGTGGCGCGCCCACAGCGCCGCGAATTCCGTGTTCTTCATGGCCAGTTCGCCGACCAGTTCCGTGAGCGCCGGGTCGTCCGGCCATTGTCCGGCGGCCTTGCGCAGGTAGGCCACGGTGTCGCGGGCCTTGGCGGGCCAGTCGGCGTACAGGTCCCGGGTGTGCGGCTCCAGGAACACCAGGCGGGCCATGTTGGGACGGTCGGCGGGGCGGTCCGGAGCGTCCAGGGCGAGGTGGGGGGCCAGCAGCGCGTGGGCGGGACGGTTCCAGGCCAGAATGTCGGCGGCCCTGCCTAGGATGAGCGCGGGGTTGACGTCCATCGACCGCAGGACGGCGAGCGTGGCGGGGCGCACGCGCTCGGGGCGGTAGCGGCGCACGCCCTTGCGCGGCGGCCTGGCCAGGCCGCGCAGGTGGGCCTGCTCTTCGTCGTCCAGGCGCAGGGCCCGCCCGATCGCGTCGAGGACGGTGTCCGAGGCGTTGACGCTCTGCCCCTGCTCCAACCGGGTGTAGTACGCGACGCTCACCCCGGCGAGCTGGGCGAGCTCCTCCCGCCGCAGCCCCGGGACGCGGCGCCGCGTCCCGTGCGGGGCCAGGCCGGCGTCCTCGGGGGTGAGCCGGTCGCGGCGCACGCGGAGGAACCGGCCCAATTCCGTACTCGCACCCATAGAGGCATCATGCCTGCTGGACGCGGCGCCAGCCTGACCCTGTCAGGCGTAGGAAAAAGGGGTGGCTGGGTAAGCGCGGGCGCCGTCGGCACGCTCGGGTGGCATGACCACGCGCATCGACGCCCCGCCCGTCCGCATGGGCGCGCGCCACAGGGTGGTGCTGACGCTCCTGCTCGGCACCCAGTTCATGCTGGCCGCCGACTTCTCGATCTTCAACGTCGCGCTGCCCGCCGTGGGCCGGGGCGTCGGCCTCGGCCTCGGCACGTTGCAGTGGGTCGCCACCGCCTACGCCCTGCCCGCCGCGGGGTTCACGCTGCTGTTCGGACGGGTCGCCGACCTCGCGGGCCGCCGCAGGATGCTGCTGATCGGCCTCGGCCTGCTGACGCTCGCCTCCGTCTTCGGCGGGACGGCCCACACGCCCGCCGCGCTGCTGTCGGCCCGCGCCGTCCAGGGGCTGTCCACCGCGATCGCCGCCCCCGCCGCGCTGTCGCTGATCACCACGACGTTCCCCGAGGGGCCGCTGCGCGCGCGGGCGCTCGGGCTCAACGGTGCGATCACGGCGGCCGGGTTCACCTGCGGCGCGCTGCTCGGCGGGCTGCTGACCGGGTTCTGGAGCTGGCGCTGGGCGTTCCTGATCAACGTGCCGGTCGCGCTGGTCATCCTCGTCGCGGTGCTCCGCCTGGTCCCTGAGGGGCGCGGGCGCACGTCCCGGCTCGACCTGCCCGGCGCGATCACCGTCACGCTCGGCCTGCTGGCCCTGGTGTGGGGCGCCACGACCGGCGGCGTCGCGCGCTGGGCACTGGTGCCCGCCGCCGTCCTGCTGGCCGCGTTCTGGTTCGTCGAACTGCGCAGCCCCGATCCGCTGGCGCCCGTGCACATCCTGCGGCGGCGGACGGTCGGCCTCGGCGTCCTCGGCGGGCTGACCACGGTCAGCATGGCCACCGGCGCGACGTTCCTGATGACGATCCATTTGCAGGACACGCTCGGCCTTTCCGCCGCGCCGACCGGGCTCGCGTTCGGCGCCGCCGGGCTCCTCGCGCTGGCCGGAGGCGCGGTCGCGCCCCGCCTCATCGGCCCGATGGACGCGTCCGGCGTCCTGGCCCTGGGACTGGCCGTCCAGGGGCTGTCCGCCGCCGGACTGCTCGTCGCCGGGAACGCCTGGTGGGTGGTGGCGGCCCTGGCGGCCTGCTACTTCGGGAACATGGTGGCGGTCGTTGCGTATATCGTCACCGTCACATCCGGCCTACCCGACCATGAGCAGGGTCTGGCCACCGGGTTGAGCGCGATGGCCCAGCAGGTCGGCATGACCATCGGAATCCCGCTGCTCAGCAGCATCGCCACCACGCCGTCGGGCGTCCACCCGGCCGTGGCCGTGAACGCCGTAGTGACGGTGACCGCGGCCATCCTGATCTGGCTGCTGAGCCGTACGCGGCGTCAGTCGTCGACGTCGACGCCGTAGCCGCGGGCCAGTTCGTCCAGGCCGTGGTCGTAGCCCTGGCCCAGCGCGCGCAGCCGCCAGAACGGGCCGCGCCGGTAGACCTCGGCCAGCAGCATCGTGCGCTCGGTGGTTCCGGCGTCGAGGGTGGCACGTGCCAGCGGGGCCTCGCTGCTGCCGGGCGCGACGCCGATCTCCACCGCGCCGACCGTGCCGAACGTCGCGGTGCCGTCGATGGCGGCCGCGATGACGACCCGGTGGACGGCCGGGGGGAGGTGCGCGGTGTCGATGGTGATCGACTGTTCGGCGGGGCCGTCCGCGGAGAGCGTGATGGTCCCGCCGGGCGCCTCGGTGGCGCCGTAGAAGACGAAGTCCTCGTCGCGGGAGACCTGCTCGTCGCCGTCCAGCGCGAAGGCGACGAGGTCGATGTCGCAGGTCACGCGGTGTTCCCATGTCGCGGTGACGGCCCATGTCCGGGAGGTGGGCGGCAGGTCGGCGGCGCCGCCTCGCGGCAGGACGAGGATCGCGGCCTCCTCCGGTGCCACCGTGCGCGGCTTCGGGGCCCGCAGCCAGCCTTCGTCATGGACGGGCAGGTCGAGCGAGCGGACCCGGGGCATGCGCCGGTCGCGTTCTCCGCCGGGGAGCATGACGATATCGGTGACGCTGCTGGAAAGGTTGACGGCGGCCGAGCCTCCGAGTTCGGTGACCCGGTTCCGTATCGACGCGGCCTGCGGATGCGTTCCGCCCAGAACGAGGACGCGCCGTCCGGTCAAAGCTTTCGCGGGACGCGCAGAAGGCTCGGGCTGTTTCGGAGCGGCGGCGGGCGGCGGCCTTTCGAGTTCGTGCGGGACGCCGGAGCGAACGTCCTGCAACAGGCGCATGAATGTCGGCTCGTCAATGACCGGAACGCCTTCGGCGGCGGCACGCTGCCCTTTCGCACTCGACGTCTTCGGGTCATTGGTGACCAGCGCGCTCGTGTAGCGGCTGACCGTCGACATCATGTTCAGCCCGGCCGCCGAGGCCTTGGCGGCCAACTCGGTTCGAGGCGTTCGGGTGTCGCCGGTGATCGCCACCTTCATTCCCTGGACGAGTGGCCCGCCGGGCGCGAGGCGTCCCGGATTGCGATAGGCGCAGGGAACCTTGGGCATACGAGCCGGATACCGATTGCGGGTGGTGGTGTGTCGGGGCGGGCAGGCCACCAGCGGAAGGCTGAGGCCAAGGCGGGCCGCGGCGGTCAGCGAGCCCCGCAGTACCCCGGCGAGGACGCGGGTGTCGTCCTCCGCGTCGTGCGCCTTGCGCTGGACGATACCGTAATGAGCAGCCAATGTCCCCAGCCGCATGTTCGGTGTGGGAGGGGACAGCCGGCGGTTCAGGGCCAGCGTGCACAGCCGTTTCTCGACCGGCAGGGGCAGCCCGGCGCGGACGAACTCGTGCGCCAGGAAGTCGTAGTCGAAGCGCGCGTTGTGGGCGACCATCACGCGGCCCTGGAGAAGGGCGGCGATCCGGGCCGCGATCTGCTCGAAGCGGGGGGAGCCCGCGAGCCGTTCCGCCGTGAGCCCGTGGACGTGGACCGGCCCGGGATCGCAGCCGGGATTCAGCAGGGACGAGAACTCCCCGGTCACCTCACCCTCGGAATTGATCGTCAGCAGGGCGACGGCCAGTACCCGGTCCTCGGCGGGCCGGAACCCGGAGGTCTCCACATCTACCAAGGCCCAGTCGGAGGGATAACCCAGCATGGCGGTGCGCGTTCCACCCGTCGTATTCGGCGTACGAGAGCACCACATCCTAATTGCGTGGTCGGCGACGCGCCCAGCCCATTGAGTTGCCTCATCCGGCCATGACGACCCCCCGGGGCCGCGGCGGGCTCGATATGCCCTTCTTCTAGTGTTTTGTACGGGCGTGACCGAGATAGGTGACCAGCGGCTTGCCCTTTGGTTCGAGGACGAAGTCCGTCATTTCCTTGACGGCCCGATCGTCGACCTTTCCGCGCCGCCGCGCGATGGTGGCCTTGACCAGGTCGAGGACGTTCTTCGGCTTGAAGGGGCAGATGTCCTCGTTCGCCAGCCCGTGGGCGGCCAGGGCGGACGCGACCTCGGCGGGGGTGCGCAGGCGGGCGGCGGTGTAGCGGCCGCGCGGCATGATCCGGGTCTGCGGCAGCGCCTGGAAGGCGCCCAGATAGATCAGCCGGGAGACCGGCGTCCGGTTGACCGTGTCGTAGAACAGGACTCCGTCCGGGCTCAGCAGCCTCGCCGCGTGCGCGACGACCCGGTCGAAATCGTCGGTGATCTCGAAGGTGTCGGCGTAGAACAGGACGTCGAAGGACGCGCCGTCCAGCCCGGGGTTCTCGGCGCGGGCGGTCATGTACTGGACGGCCCCGGTGCCCGACTCCTCCGCCATCGCGGTCGCCTCCGGGGACGGGTCCAGCGCGACGACGTTCAGGCCGAGCCGGGCCAGCCCCTCGGCGAGGAGGCCGCGTCCGCTGCCGATGACCAGGGCCGTCCGTCCGGAAGGGGCGATCTTGTGGCGGTTCAGGACGGAGGTCACGTACTCCAGCCGGACGTCCTGGAAGGTGAGGGCCCGGATGTGGCGGCCGTCGATGGCACCGGCCGCGCGCGAGTCGAGTTCGATGGTCGGTCCCATGACACTCCTCCGAGTCAGTTTCTTTAGGAGACTCATCATAGTCTCCCTAGGGAACTCGTAGTCTTGGGGGTGTGACCAGGACCCCGCTCTCCGACGTCGCCTGCTCGATCGCGCGCGCCACCGACCTGTTCGCGGACGCGTGGACGGCGCTCATCATGCGAGACGTCGTGCTCGGCGTGACCCGCTTCGACGACCTCGCCCGCGACCTCGGCATCTCGCGCAAGATCCTGACCGCCCGGCTGTCCCGCCTGGTCGAGGAGGGTGTGCTGATCCGCGAGCGCTACCAGGACCATCCGCCGCGCGAGCACTATCTGGCGACCGAGAAGGGCAAGGAGCTGTATCCCGTCCTGCTCGCGCTGATGCGCTGGGGCGACCGTTGGTACGGAGAGTCCGGGCCACCGGTGCGCGTCCACCACCTGGAATGCGGACACGACACTCAAGCCATTACCGCGTGCGCCTATTGCGGCAACGAACTCACCGTCGACAACACGACCCAGCTGCCGGGCCCCGGCGGGCGCATCGGCCCGGGGACCCAGGTGATCGGCCCGCTGATCGCCGCTCGCCGCGCCGCGCCCTGACGATCACCTGCGCCGGTTGAGGGCGGCGGACACGAACGACGCGATGAGCGGACGGCGGTCGTGCTCGTTCCACGCGAGGACGAGCCGGCTCGGCGGCGCGTCGGTCACCGGGACGCAGACGACCCCGGCCGGGGCCGGATCGACCAGCGAGCGGGGCAGCACCCCGATCGTCCGGCCCACGCTGATCATGTGGAGCAGCTGGATCACGTCGGCGACCTCGGGACCGGTGCCGTCGCCTGCGGAAACGCCCTTCCAGCGCGGAAGCGTCTCGCCGTCCAGGTCGGCGGTGCGCACCGAGGCGCGCCCGGCCAGCCGGTGCCCGGCCGGGACGATGACCACCCGGTCCTCGGCGTGCAGCGTCTCGTGGGCCAGGCCGCCCAGATCATCGAACGGCGCGTAGAGCAGGCCGACGTCCGCGCGGCCGTCGCGGAGGAAGTCGGTGCGGTCGGCGGGCCCGCTGAACAGGATGTCCACCCGGCGGGCGTCGGGCTGGTGGGCGTACTCGGCCAGGATTCCCGACAGCAGCCCGGCGTCGCCGCCGGGCTTGATCACGAGCCGCAGATGGGCCTGCGGATCGGCGGCGCGACGCGCGCTGCGGACGGCCGCGGCGACGGCGTTGAGCGCGTGACGTCCGTGTTCTTGCAGCGCGGCCCCGGCGGGCGTCAGTTCGACGCGGCGGCTGGAGCGGACGAAAAGGGCCACGCCGAGCCGGTGCTCGATCCGCCGGATCGCCTTCGACAGCGCCGGCTGGGCGATGGAGAGCCGGACGGCGGCCCGCCCGAAATGCAGCTCGTCGGCGACCGCCATGAAGTACTCGATCTCGCGGGTCTCCAGCTCGGCCATGCCTCCAGGTTATCGCCGGAGATCGAACCGATCTTGGACAGACCGGCGCCCGCCGCCAAGAATCGTCACATGATCCAGCACACAATGATCGTCTCCTTCGACCAGGCGCCCCCGGAGGCCGAGCTCGACCAATACCTCGCGGACATCGAAAGGGTCATGCTCGACAGCGGCCTCGTCCGCGCCTTCGCGGCCCGGCGCCACCTGCCCGTCCCCGGCGAGGACGCCGTTCCCGCACTGATCGCGACCGCGATCGTGCAGGTCACCGTGGCCGACATGGACGCTCTGGCGGCGGCGTTCAGCGCGCCCGGCCTGCACGAGGTCATCGCCAAATGGCAGTCGCGGTACCCCTACAAGGTCGCCTGGGCGAACCACGAGCCGCTGCGATGAGCGGCGGTTCCCGAAAGGCGGCGCTGTCGGTCGACGGCGGCCGCCGCGCGTAAGGCCCTTTAGCCGAGCGCGGCGAACCGGGCCTCCACCTCCGACGGCGACAGTTCTCGCAGGGTGACCTGTGCTTTCAACGCCTCGTGCAACACCGGATACATATTGGTGGGCGACCATTGGGCGTTGACGGAACGTTCGTCCAGGAAAAGGGTCGGGACGCCGCCGATGACCGGGACCTCGGAGAACGCGGCCGAACCTGGAAAGAACAGCGCCGGAGCCGGGGCGCCGTCCTTGACGCCCGGATAGTGAAACCCGAAGCGCTGGTGGTCGATCAGGTTCCGGGCGGCCTGGCGCTCCTCTTCGGTCAGGCCGTCGTTCGTGGCGTACCGCACGGCGGCGGGATCGGTGGGTTCGGCCGCCAGATAGCCGGGACCGGCGTGCTGGAGCAGGGCGTCCTGCGCGAGCGCGAAGAAGTGGTACATGACGTTCCGCACGCCGGTCAGGCCGAGGAGGAAAGCGCGGCGGTTGCGCGGGTCGGCGAGGAGGATTTCCCGACCGTCCAGAAGCGAAAGCACCTCGCGGACGTAGTAGAGCGTTTCGTAGCGCCCCTCCAACTCGGCCACCAGTTCGACGACCTCGGAGTCGGCGCGCACGCGCTTTCTGGCCTGCTCGTCGCGGCTGAGCGTGGTCATCGCCGCGAGCAGGACGAACGGCAGCGTGTGGTGGGCCCGGACGAGGTCGGGTGCCCGCTCGAAGACCTCGTCCTCGGCCGCCGTTTCCGCCATGAGTTCGCGAGCCCGTAGCAGTTCGCTTTTCATGACGGGCAGGACGACCTCGGCCGCCCCGGCCGCCGAGCCGCCGCGCTCGACCATCGCCCCGCACAGGAAGGCGGCCATCCCGGCGCGGAACACGTCCCCGCTCTCCACCGGCGCGGCGAGTTCCGCGATGGCCGCGTCGGGACCGGTGACCCGCTGGAAGAACTCCTGGATCTCCGGCCGCGCGAACAGCTCCGTCCCGGCACGGCACTCGTGCAGATCGCTGGCCTGGGAGACGAATTCCGCAACAGACATCCGATCATGATAGGGCGGGCGGCACGAGCACAATTCATTCGGCCAGAGACGCATTCGCGCGCCCACGCCTCACCCTCTGATAATCAGCGGGCCCAGGCGACCCAGCCTTGAGCGACCCCGTCAGCGTAGGACGACCAGGTGTCCACAATCCGGAAGCCCGGCGGAACGTCAGGCCAGGTGGCAGCGGGGGCGGTCGACGCGCGCCAGCGAAGGATGACGAGATCGGCCTGACCGGGCGGACGGGCCGAGGCCGCGTCGAAGTCGATGACCTCGGTCCACCACACCTGGAACAGGAGCGGCACTCGCAAACCCCACGGCACGCCCTGGTCGATGGCGACGGCGCGGTACGTTCCCGCATCCCCGGCCCGTCCGATACCGGCGAAGTTCGCGGCGTCCCGGGCGGGTGGCCGGGCGATTCTGTAGCTGGACGTGGTCAGGACGGCCAGATTCAGTACCGCGAGCAACGCGACCGCCAGCGGAGCACCAGCCCGATGAATCCGGCGCGGAAACGCGTCCATTCCCCGGACGAGGAAGAGCACGGCCCCGAACAGAACAAGCGAGACCACAGTGGCGCGCCACAGATGAAACCGTTGCCAGTCACCCGTCAGCAGGTTCATCTCCAGGAAATCGAAGGCGATGTACTTGCTGGTGTGCAGCCGGTCGTCGGCATAGTCCATGACCGCCCAGCCAAGCGCGATGGCGAGCCCGAGAGCGACGGCGGCGCCTGTGACGAGTTCCTTGCCACGCGCCCGGAGCAAGGCCGCCAGTCCCGCGAGGAAGAGAACGGGAAGCAGGCAGGCCAGGTAGCGTCCGGTGACGAAGTTGCCCACCCGTTGTTCGTCGGGAAGGGCCGCCGAGGTGGCGACGGCGACACCGGCGACCGCCGCCAGAACCGCCAATGCGGTCCACCGCATGGGGAATGGGGTACCGCGCCGCACGGCGGCCGTAATGAGCGCCGTGAGGCCAAGACCGGCGATTCCCGCCGTGGCGACGATCTGATACCAGAGCTGGCCCGCGCTGAGGGAGAGCGTCCATCCGTACCCCTCGGCGTGGGTGAGCCGCCAGACCAGATTGCCTTCGAGGTCGTTGTCCCCGAGGGGGTACATCTGCGGCGGCCGATCGCCGGCCTGCCCGTCCGCGAAACAACATGACGAGCACCGTAGATGCCTGCACCGCCAGCAGGACGGTGCCGCGCGAGTGAACCGCGTAGGCATAGGCGGCCACCAGGCTCGCCCCGGCCGCGTACACCATTTTCTCGTCCCGTAGCCAGCGGTAGAGCAGCAGGACCCACCCGAGAAAGACGACAGGTAGAACGGCGTCCGTCAGAACGTAGAAGCCATAGAAGGCGGCGGCCGGGAGCAGCGCCGTCACGTGCGCGGCGGCGTACGACCAGCGCGCCGTGAGTCGCAGATCCAGCGCGGCGCGAAAGGCGAGCGGCAGGATGGCCGCGCTGATCAGCGCGTTGACGGCCATGCAGAGCCGATAGACCGTCTCCGGATCGTCGCTGAGCCAGTACGCCGGAGCCAGCAACAGCGGGTATCCACCGTGATAAACGGTGCTGTACGACAGATCAGCCGCTGGCGCCCGCCCGAGAGAATGCGGGCGGCTATCAGATAGCCGGTCTCGTCGGGATTGGCGGTGGGAGACGTCTGCTCCCCGGCCAGCCAGGGCCGCAGACCGACCTGCGCCAGCCAGCCGAGAAGAAGCATCACCCCTTGGCGGCGCCAGGAACCTCGGGGGCCTCGGGCATCGAATAAACCGAACCGTCGGCCCGCACGTAACGAACGGGCTATCGCGTCCCGGAACTAGGCTCTGGCCTGAGCGTGCCTCGCCGTTTCCGGGGAGTAGTGGCTCGGTCGATATTCATCGCAGATCAGCTTGCCATCTTCTTGATCGCGACCCGTCCGGTAAACCCGGAAACAAGCACGAGATGCCACGCTGAGCCGCGAAGAAACAATCACAAAAGCATCCATGCCCCGCCTACGGAAGTCGGATTCTCCGAGGGCGATATGCGGCTGACCTGAAATTCAACCCCAGTCCCCACCAAGTTCCGGCTAACCCGTATATCCCCCTGACCGCTTCACTTTTCAGCGGCACCGCCCCCGCGCCCGGGTGTCGCGCGGGATGACGGCGAGCCCGACCAGCGGGCGTCGACGAAGAAGACTGCAGGCCGAGCGAAAGCCTGCGTCAGCGCAATGCCGCCGTGCTGAACTGCGAGCCCGCCACATCGCTCGAGCGCAGCAACGGCGGCGAAAGCAGCCGCGCAGGCCCGCGGCGATAGAGGGCGGCGGGTCGGCCGATTTCCGGCGTGCGGTGCTCGCCGGTAGGACGTAGGAAGTCGTGTGCCCCGGTCACCTTGCGACGGAAGTTGCTGGGATCGAGCTTCAGACCCCAAACGACCTCGTAAACGCGCCGCAGCTCGGCGATGGTGAACGGTTCGGCACAGAACGCTGCGGCGACCGTGGTGTACTCGAGTTGGGACCGCGCCCGCTCCAGTCCCTCGCGCAGGATCACTGCGTGATCGAAAGCTAGCTCGATGTCCCCGTTCAAGGCCGTCATCACAGGCACCCACTCAGCGGCGCGGGCATCGGTGCCGGCGCGGGCGAGGGGCATGTCGGGCCCGAGGGCAAGGTAAGCCACGGTGATGACCCGTTCGCGTGGATCGCGATCCGGGTCGCTGTAGGCGCGGAGCTGCTCCAGATGCAGACGGCTGCCGTCTACCCCCGTCTCTTCATGGAGTTCTCGTAGCGCCGCTGCGTCCAGACGTTCCCTCTCGCGGATATATCCGCCTGGTAGTGCGGGCCGCCCCTCAAAGGGTTCCTGCCCGCGTTCTATGAGTAGTACCTGGAGCTGGTCGTCACGCACCGTGAAAATGACCAGGTCAACGGTCACTGCGACCTGTGCATGATCGCGCTTGCCGGATGAGTGGATCATTGCGCCTCTCCGTAAAAAGTCACATTGACCTTAACCTGTGCGCTGGTTAAGGTCAGAGCGACCTAAACGACTCGCGCGGGGGCGAAATGATCACTGGGTCGATCTCACTGGACGACACACGGGTGTCGCTGACCAAGCAGCCCAAGGGTCACGTCAACCACGACACTGCGGCGACCAGGCATCTGTGCGCGGGGACCTACCTCGACAGGGCGTTCCGCCGCAAGGTCCTGGAGCAGGTCTACAACGATCCGCATCACCGGGTTGCACCCTCCTACGGGTTCGACCTCGTCCCGGTCGTGCGGCATGCCTGGCGGTCTTGGCTGCTGGAATCCTTACAGCAGGCCGTCACCTGCCTCGTATTGACGATCGGATGGTTCTGCCTGGGCGGCCACGTCATCGTCGTGTTGCTGTGCTGGCTCGGACTCTTCTACTTCGCGCGCGCCGGTGCCGCCGCACTCCCGGACGCATTGAGGCTGAAAAGGCTGGAACTGATCGGCTGGCTGCTCAGACGGTCGGCGCGGGACATCTCAGAGATCAAGGATGAGCAGCGACTACAGGATCAGCTGTGGATGCTGCGGCTGCATTCCGCTCTCTGCCTGATCACGCTCGTGGTCGCCACGGTGTCTGCCGGCTGGACCGGACGGCCGCCGAGCGCCGCGATCAGTGCGGCGTTCATTCTCCTGCTGCCGATCGCGCTCGCGATCGTCGCGGCGGCGACACTGCGCCAGATCTCCCTCAATCAGATCGCGCGCGCACCGGTCCTGAGGAGCGGACGTCTCAGTCGACGACAGAAGATCATCAATTACCAGCAGTCCCACACTGTCGTGGTCTTCCAACGGCCTGATCCCAAAGCGGAAATGGAAGATTGGGAGGATTTCGATCCCTTCGACCGAGAGCGGACGATTTTTGTGGGCAGCGGTCAACTTGTTCACCGCTGGCTGCCGCCCCTGGTCATTCAGCTGCTGCGGCCTGGCTCGGAGAGCATGCGTGAGCGGGAGTACACCCGGCCCCCTTTCCGTACCGACGAACTCGTCGATCATCTGCGCGTCGCCATGCGCCGCGTCGCGGATCGTGAGGATCCGCGCAGGATCCGATTGACAGTATGCGACCGGGTCTTCATCGAAGAACTGGACGTCTCAGCAGAATGCGATCTGCTTTATGGGGCTCCGGGAGTCGCCCGGCTCAGACAGATCATTGATGACTCCCATCACGCGGCCCATCAGTTTCTGGAGATGCAGGTCACCACGGATGGAGAACTGGTCACCACGGTGTTCCTGCGCGCGGCGGTGCGCGGTCGCTCGCTCAGCCTCGATTTCGCTGCCTGTGCCCTGACGCGTACGCCGGCTGACTACCACGTCATCGACCACTACGGCGAGACCGGCGCCGGAGCGGTGGTGCGGGCGGCGCTGCGGGCCCTGTGGCGGCTCCCCGAGGAGGTCGGCCAGGTCGTGCGCCTGATCAGAGCGCCCTTGACCCTGGCGGGCGCCGCGCTGGCGCGCAAGGATCGCACGCTTGTTCCGCGGCGCCGCCTCCCGGTCGGCAGCCGCATCAGCATCCGCGAGGACAAGTCGCTGCCATGGAAGGAATCACGGTTCGATGAGATTCGCATACATGACGACATCAAGCTCGTCGAGCTGCGCCTACTCAAGGCGACCGAGGAATTCCTGGACGGACGAAAGGTCGACACCACGGCCTTCAAGCGAATGGCCAGCAACATCATCAACAACAGCGGTGTGCTCAACATGGGTGGACGGCTGGAGATGAAGAACTCGGCGGTCGGCTCCGGCTCCCGAGTTCAGGTCCAGATGCAAGCCCAGACGGGTGCATCACAACAGGGAGGTGTCTGATCATGCCGGAGAGCGTGCACAACGAGGGTATTGCCACGTTCGGTGGTTCGACCCAGTTCCAGCAGTCGGCGATAGGCCGAGGAGCGTCTGTCGAAGTGGCCGGCGCAACCGACAGGGCGGACGACGGCATCGACGTCAGACCCAGATGTGACGTAGGGATCATCACCATCCTCGCCGTGGAGGCCAGCGCCGTCCGCCTCGCCTTGGGGCTCCGGTCACAACGCAACGGAGGCCTGAACTTCGACCTGGGAGAAGTCGATATGGAAGGCCCCCACCCCGCACGGCTGGTGGCCACCAGGACGCTCAACCAGGGACAGCGGTCCACCGTCATCGCCTTCGACCACCTGCGCCGCCACTACGATCCCAAGGTGGTCGTGCTGGTCGGGATCGGTGGAGGAATCCACCGAAGGATCAGCATCGGCGACGTGGTGGAGGCGACCCGTGTCGCCTACTACGACCTGCGCAAGGAGATGCCGCAACAAACCCAGCGCCGAGGTGAGGAGAAGGAGGCACCGGCCGCCATCGGTCATGCCGTCAACGCCTTCTTCACCGACCACGGCGAACCTGCCCGTCTACCCATCGCCGACCCCGGCGGCACGTCGAGAACGCCCAAAATCCTGAACGGTCTTATAGGCTCGGGCGATGCGGTGATCGCCGACGGGGACTCGGAGATCATCAGCTACCTGTCCCGGTTCAATGACAAGATCCTCGCCGTTGACATGGAAGCCGGAGGGCTCAGCCAGGCCTGCCACGAACAGTCGGCGATCTCCAATCACCTTCAGGGCTGGATGGTCATTCGTGGTATATCCGACGACGCCGGTCCGGACAAGAACGATGACCACCAAGCCGTGGCGGCGTGGCATGCGGCCGTGACCCTCCGCCGAATACTCCCCTATCTGGTCTGATCGGGCGCCGTGGAACTTCGCGTCTCGCTTTCCGAACGCTCGACAGGCCGCTTTACCCAGATGCCGATCGCGTGAAGATCGGGGATCAGGGGGAATGGGGTGGGGCTGGGGGGAGGTGGACGGTCATGATGAGGTGGCAGGGGGTGGTGCCGGCGCCGCGGTAGGTGTGGGGGGTGTCGGCGTTGAAGGTGGCCGTCTGGCCTGCTTCGACGGGGTACTCGGTGCCGTCCACGACCAGGGTCATGGCGCCGGAGGTGACGCTGATGGTCTCGACGACTCCGGCCTGGTGGGGGTGGCTGGGGTAGTTCTCGCCGGGTTCGAGGTGCCAGCGCCAGACCTCGACGGGGCCGGGGGTGGACGTCGTCAGCATCAGGCGGGCCTCGCCGCCCTTCGGGCCCGTCCACAGGGGGGCGACGGAGTCGGCGGTGATGACGCGGACGCGGCCTTCGGGCCGGCCCTGCATGAGGTCGGACACCGAGACGCCGAGGGTGTCGGCGAGCCGGACGAGGGTGGCCAGGTTGGGGTTGCCCTGGGCCTTCTCCAGGGCGACGAGGGCGCCCTTGCTGACCTGGGCGCGCCGTCCGAGTTCTTCGAGGGACAGGCCCGCGCGCTGCCGGGCCGCGCGGACGTTGGCCGCGACGGTCCGCAGGGCCGCGGTCGGCTCGGTCACGTGGTCACCCCTCCGCACGGCCAGCCGGGCGATCGCCTGACGGCTCGGTCACTCTGGCATACAGCCTAGTCGTTCCGTTGCACCCGGTGACGGGGCCCTGAGCTGTGGGAACGGGCCATTTTCGAGGGCTTGCTACCCCCGGTCGGGGGTAGCCTTGCGCCGTCAAAAGTGTAGAAATACGCTCGGCTCCATGAGTCCTGCGCCGTTAGATCAGGATGATTCCCTCCTCACCAAGGAGGAGCTCCTCTGGCTGGAGGCCAAGGGGCAGACGCTGCACCGCTCGGGCGGGCACGTCTTCTTCCAGGAAGGGGAGGAGACGGACTTCGTCCTGCTGATCCGCAAGGGCCACGTCATGATCTCGGCGGGGCGGCCGAAGCGGATGATCGCCGTCCGGCGGGCGGGTGAGATCGTCGGGGAGATGGCGCCGCTGCGCCGCAAGCCCCGGTCGGCCACCGTGGAGGCGATCGACGAGGTCGAGGTGCTGCTCGTGTCCGCCGCCCGGTGGATCGAGTTCCTCCAGCGCCACCCCCGCGCGGCGCTGGCCCAGCTGGTGGCCAAGGACGAGCGGCTCGAACAGGCCACCCGCAAGATCGCCGAGTCGGAGCTGGCGGTGGAGCGGCGGCTGGCCCTCGCCCTGATCGAGCTGATCGAGAGCGGGCTCGGCCAGCACACCGGCGACGGGATCGTGCTGCGCGTCAGCCAGCGGGACCTCGCCGACTTCGCCGGGGCCTCGCTCGACTCCGTGAAGAAGATCATCCGGACGTTCAAGAGCGCCGCGATCGTCAGTGCCGCCCGGCAGCGGACGGTCGTCCGCGACCTGCCCGCGCTCGGTGCGATCGCCGCCGGGGAGCGGACGGCCTCGGCCTGATGGAGGAGCAAGGGTGACGCGCGCGGGCGGGAGTTGATCGACCGGGCCGAGCGCAAGGGAGGACGATGACGATGCCGTCCGCGACGACGGGACAGGCGATTCCCATACCCGAGCCGGGGTCCTTCCTCGCCATGCTCAGCGACTCCGAGCGCGACGCCCTGATCGCCCGCGGCTCGGTGGAGCACCGGGGCGCCGGCAAGACCATCTTCCGCGAGGGGGAGGACGGCACGTCCGTGCTGGTCCTGCTGTCCGGACGGGTGCGGGCGATCTCGGCGGACGGCAGCGGCACGATGACCACGCTGGGCCCGGGGTCGCTGTTCGGGGAACTGTCGGCCATCTGCGGGAAGCCCCGGTCGGCCACCGTCCTCGCGCTGGAGGACGCGCGGCTGCTGGCGCTGCCGGCGCAGGAGTACACGGCGTTCCTCGAAGCGGATTCAAAGATCGCGAACGCCCTGCTGAGGCGGTATATCGAACGCTCTCACATGATCGACGGCCTGCGCGGGAGTTGACGGCCGAGGGGCGCGGGTCCGGGCCCCATCAGGGATCGGCGGCCACGGGATTGTGCGCGTTTCCGGCGGGCAAACGGGCTCGCAAACGTCCGCCCGGAGCAGGAAAGGGACTTTTCGGCACCGGTGATAACCGCCGATTCAGGCAGGTCGCTAACGCGCTGGACCGGAAATACGTAGGATAATTCGGGACTGGTCCAGACCTCTTCGAGGAGTCGATCATGCCCTCTTCTGGCAGCCCAGGTGCGAACCAGCCGCCCCGCCTTCCCGAGAGCGCGCAGTCGCGCTTCCGGATCGATATCCCCTCGCCGGCGCGGACGTGGAACTACTGGCTGGGGGGCAAGGACAACTACGAGGTCGACCGGGTCGTCGGCGACTCCACGGCCCGGGTGAACCCCGAGTTGACCACGCTGGCGCGGGAGTCGCGGAAATTCCTGATCCGGGTGGTGCGGCACCTCGCGGCGCAGGAGGGGGTGCGCAACTTCCTGGACATCGGCGCCGGGCTGCCCACCGAGTCCAACACCCACCAGATCGCCCAGAGCACGGCTCCCGAGGCGCGCGTCGTATACGTCGACAACGACCCGATGGTTCTTTCGCATGCGCGTGCGCTCATGCGGGGGACGACGCCCGAGGGCGTCACCGACTATCTCGACGCCGATTATCACGAGCCTCAGCAGATCCTCGAAGAGGCGTCCAACGTCCTGAACTTCACGCAGCCGATCGCGGTGATGTTCATGGGGGTACTGGGGTTCTGCCAGGACTACGAGACCGCGAAGCGGATCGTCGCCGAAACCGTGGAGGGCGTGCCGCCGGGAAGCTTCCTGGTGGTGTGGGACTGCACCGACACGTCCGAGGAGGCCGTGCGCAGTACCGAGAACTACGCGAAGTCCGGGGCGCTGCCCTACATTCTGCGCAGCGTCGAGCAGATCGGCGGCTACTTCGGTGACCTGGAGAAGGTCGAGCCGGGGCTCGTCTCCATCACGCAATGGCGGCCCGACCCGGACCAGGGCGAGGGGCCCGAGCATGTCCACGGTTACGGAGCGGTGGCTCGAAAGCCCTGAGAAAGTCCTAAGGAAGCGCGGCGAGTTTCTTCTCCAGGAGCGTTCGTTCGCGGTCGTTGCCGCAGAGTGCGACGGCCCGTTCCAGTTCGGCGCGTGCCTCGTCGGTGCGTCCGAGACGGGTGAGCAGTTCGCCGCGGACGCTCGGCAGCAGGTGCGAGGTCGGGAGCGCGGCGGCCAGGCCGTCCACGATCGGGAGTGCGGCGGCCGGGCCGCGCGCCATCGAGACCGCCACCGCGCGGTTGAGATCGACCACCGGGGACGGCGCCAGGCGGCCCAGCGCCTCGTAGATCAGGACGATCCGCTCCCAGTCCGTCGCGTCGACCGAGGGGGCGAGCGCGTGGCACTCGGCGATGGCCGCCTGGAGGCCGAAGGCGCCGAGGCCGCGTCCGGCCTGCCGCGCGCGGGCGAGGGCGGCGCGTCCCCGGGCGATCGCGGGACGGTCCCACCGGCGCCGGTCCTGGTGTTCCAGCAGCACCGGCTCGCCGTCCGGGCCGATCCGGGCGGGGAAGCGCGCGGCGGTCAGTTCGAGCAGCGCCAGCAGGCCGCTGACCTCGGGTTCGTCCGGCATCAGGCGGGCCAGCACGCGCGCGAGACGCTGCGCCTCGCTCGCGAGGTCGAGCCGGATCAGGTCGCCGCCCGAGCTGGCCGACGAGCCCTCGGTGAAGATCAGGTAGATCACGCTGAGGACGGACCCGAGCCGTTCGGCGCGTTCGGCGGCGGGCGGCACCGCGAACGGGACGCGGGCCGCGCCGAGCGTCTTCTTCGCGCGGGTGATCCTGGCCTGCACGGTCGCGGTCGGCACGAGGAACGCCTGCGCGATCTCGTCGCTGGTCAGGCCGCCGACGACGCGCAGCGTGAGCGCCACCCGCGCCTCCCGCGACAGGACTGGATGGCACGAGACGAACATCAGCGCGAGCACGTCGTCGTCGATCTGGTCCGGGTCCCACAGGAGGTCGTCGTCCGGGGCGTCGCCGCCCTCGCCCAGGTCGTGGGCGAGGGCGGCGTACCGGTCGTCCAGGGCGGAGCGCCGCCGGTACAGGTCGATCGCGCGGCGCCGCCCGACCGTGAGCAGCCATCCCGCGGGGTTGCGGGGGACGCCGTCGCGCGGCCAGGTCACCAGCGCCTCGGCCAGCGCCTCCTGGGCCAGGTCCTCGGCCAGCCCGAAGTCGCCGGTGTAGCGCGCGAGCGCGCCGACGATCCGGGCCGACTCGATCCGCCAGACGGCGGCGACGGCGTCACGTCCGGTCGGGTCGGTCATCCTCTCCTCCGGCCAGGTCGGTCGTACGCTCTCACAGCTGGCCGGTGGACTCCCGCCACGCCCGCTCCTTCTTGATCCACTCGTTGTCCTGCGGGAACTCGTCGATCGTGGTGACCCGGCGGACCTCGGTCTTGAGGCCGGGGCCGGTGAGCGGCGAGCGCCTCGCCCACTCGACCGCCTCCTCCTTCGACGCCACGTTGAGGATGTAGAACCCGCCGAACAGCTCCTTGGTCTCGCCGTAGGGGCCGTCGGTGACGACGGGCGGCTCGGACGAGTAGTCCACCACGACGCCCTCGGACGCGTCGCCCAGCCCCTCCGCCGCGACCAGCACGCCCGCGCGGATGAGCTCCTGGTTGTACCGGCCGACGGTCTCGATCATCTGCTCGAAGTCGGCGTCGGCGAACGCGGCGAACGCCTCGTCGGTGGCGCGCATGATCAGCATGTACTTCATGGTTCCGTCTCCCTGGTCGGTGGGCCCCTCGCGGGCCCTGTCCCCCCTAGGTCGAGCGGGGAACGTCGCCGATCGACACGTCCGACCGACTTCTTCCAAAAATTTTCGGCGCCGTGGAGGTGCAACGCGAACGGCCGGGACGGGGTTCATGGGGCGTCGCGCCGATCAGGGCGCGCACCGATGAGAGGAACCTCCCGTGGATTTGCAGCTCAACGGCCGTGTGGCGATCGTCACCGGCGCCTCGAAGGGAATCGGCCTCGCCGTCGTCCGGACGCTGCTGAACGAGGGCGCGCGCGTCGTCGCCGTCTCCCGCAAGTCCGGCGCCGACCTGGACGCGCTCGCCGGGCCGAACCTGCTGCACGTGCCCGCCGATCTCATGGACCCGGCCGCGCCCGCGGCGGTGGTGGAACGTGCCGTCGAGGTGTTCGGCGGGCTGGACGTGCTGGTCAACAACGCGGGAGGCCCGCCGCCCGGGGCGGCGCTGCCGCGGTTCGGTTTCCTCCCGCTGACCGACGACGACTGGCGCGCGATGTATGAGTTCAACCTTTTCGCCGTCGTCCGGATGGTGCGCGCCGCGCTCCCGCACCTGCTGAAGAGCGACGCGGCGGCGATCGTGAACGTCTCGTCGGGCAACGCGCGGCACCCGGCGCCGATGAACTTCGACTACAACTCCGCCAAGGCCGCGCTGAACAACCTGACCAAGGGGCTGTCGGAGGAGTTCGGGCCGCAGGGCGTCCGGGTGAACACGGTGTCGCCCGGCCCGGTCCGGACGGCGTGGTGGACGGAGGAGGGCGGCGCCGCCGACGTCCTCGCGGGCGTCACCGGGTCCGACCGCGAGGCGGTGATGGACAGCGTCGCGCCCCAGATGATGAGCCTGACCACGGGCCGTCTCGCGCTTCCGCAGGAGGTCGCGGACGTGGTCGCGCTGCTGGCCTCCCCGCGTTCGGCGAGCACGACGGGCGCCGACTTCGCGGTCGACTCGGGGTTCCTCAAGGAGCTGTGACCCCCCCGCATGCCCGTGCCGGGCGTGGCCCCGGCACGGGCATCGCTATAACCAACGCTTATCAACTCCAGCAGATCTATCTCTTGGACTTCTGGCATCGGCAGTCCCCAAGATGGAGGGGTAAGGCAACCGAATCGTCCGGGGGGACTCGATGACCACGCACGACACACTCGCCGCCAAGATCCAGGGCCCGGTCTTCGAGCCCGGTGACGACGGCTACGACGACGAGCGGACCGGTGTCCAACTCAACGGCCCGCACCGTCCGGACGTCATCGTCGGGGCCCTGGACGCGGCGGACGTGCGCGCCGCCGTCGAGTACGCCGCCGCCCACGCCCTGCCGGTCGCCGTCCAGAACACCGGGCACGGCCTCCCCCAAGGCATGGACGGCGGCCTACTCGTCAGCACCCGCAGGATGACCGGCGTGCGCGTCGACCCGGACGCCCGCACGGCGTCGATCGAGGCGGGCGCGCGGTGGAGCGACGTCGTCCCGGAGGCCGCGGCCCACGGGCTGGCGCCGCTGAGCGGGTCCGCGCCGGGGGTCGGCGCGGTCTCCTACGTGCTCGGCGGCGGGGTCGGGCTGATGTCGCGCGCGTTCGGCAACGCCGCCGACCACGTCCGTTCGCTGGACGTCGTCACCGCCGACGCCCAGCTCCGGAACGTGACCCCGGACGCTGACCCCGACCTGTTCTGGGCGCTGCTCGGCGGCCGCGCGAACTTCGGCATCGTGACACGCCTGGAAATCGGGCTGCTGCCGGTGACGCGCCTGTACGGAGGCGGGCTCTTCTTCGACACGGCGCAGATCCCGGAGATCCTGGAGACGTGGCGGACGTGGTCGGCCACCGTCCCGGACGCGATGACCTCGTCGATCGCGATGATGCCCGTCCCCGACGCTCCGGTGTTTCCGGCGCCGTTGCGCGGACGGCGCGTCGCGCACGTCCGGATCGCCTACCTCGGCGACGCCGCCGAGGGCGAGAGCCTCATCGCACCTCTCCGCGCGGTCGGCCCCCGCCTCATCGACGCCGTCGCGGACATGCCCTATACCGAATCGGGGACCATCCACAACGAGCCGCCGATCCCGATGGCGTACCGGGCGACGAACCTCACGGTGGACGAACTCGGCGCGGACACCGCCCGCACCCTGCTCGACCTGGCCGACGACCGCACGATCGTGGAGATCCGGCAGCTCGGCGGCGCCCTCAAGGCCGCCCCACCGCACCCGACCGCCGTCGGCAACCGCGACGCCGCGTACCTGATCGGCGTCCTGACCAAGGGCGATGGAGGCGCCGTCCACGACAAGGCGGAGAAGGCGCTGGCCAAGGCGTCGTCCGGACGGCTCCTCAACTTCCTCTTCGGCGCCGCCGCCACGCCCGAGCGGGTGCGCGAGGCGTTCGACGCGTCCACCTACCAGCGGCTTCGCGAGCTGAAGGCCGTCCACGACCCGGCCAACCTGTTCCGGCTGAACCACAACATCCCGCCCGCGACCTGACGCCCCAGTCAGTCCTGCCTGCCGTAGAGGTACAGGGCGAGCGGCGCGCACACGGCGGTGAGCACGGCGGTCGCGACGAGGGACCAGGCGAGCGCGCCGCCGGTCCCGCCGTCGCCGTTCATCAGCCCCCGGGCGGCGGTCGCGACGTGGCTGAGCGGGTTGACCTCGACGAACGCCTGGAGCCAGGCGGGCATCGTCGCGGGCTCGACGAAGATGTTGCTGGCGAACGACAGCGGCATCAGCACGACGTTGGCGACGCTGATCACCACGGCCGGGTCGCGGACGAGCAGCGCGACCGCCGCCCACAGCAGCGACAGGGCGAGCCCGAAGGCGACGACGAGGGCTACCGCGGCGAGCACGCCGAGCGGGCCGCCGTCCGGCCGGTACCCCATGGCCAGCCCGAGCCCTACCACGATCGCGGACGCGAACAGGTAGCGCGCGGCGTCGCTGAGCAGCCCGCCGACGACGAAGGCACCGCGCCAGACCGAGAGCGAGCGGAAGCGATCGAAGGCCCCGGTGGTCACGTCCTGGGCGAGCCGGGCGCCGCCGTACATCGTGACGATCGCGATGCTCATGCTGAGCACGCCGGGCAGCAGCACCCTCAGGTACGCGCCGGGCGAGCCGCTGACGGCGCCGCCGAACAGGTAGGTGAACAGCACCGTGAACAGGACCGGGATCGCGATCGAGTCCACGAGCTGCTTGGGATCGTGCTTGATCTTGAGCATGGCGCGGCGGCCGAAGACCGCGGACGCGGTGAACGCCCCCACCCGGCGGCGCGGCCGCCCGATGCCCAGCACGGCGTCGACGGGGATGGTCATGCGTGCACGCCCTCCTCGATCGTGGACGGCCGCCCGGTCAGCGCGAGGAACGCCTCGTCCAGGCTGGGCTGCCCGACGGTGACCTCGGCGACGCCCACCCGCGCGTCGGCGAGCCGGGTCAGGGCGTGCCCGACCAGCCGTCCCACGTCGTCGGCGGACGTCGCGAGCAGCACGGACAACGCGAGCGGATCACCGGCGAGACGAACCGTCTCGCCAACGGCCCCGGCCAGGATCTCCCGCGCCGCCGGACGCTGCGCGCCGTCCAGCAGCCGAAGGTGCAGCGTGCCCGACCCGACCCGCGATCTGAGCTGCGCGCCGGTGCCCTCGGCGACGATCCGCCCATGGTCGATGACCGCGATCCGGTCGGCGATCTGGTCGGCCTCCTCCAGATACTGGGTGGTGAGCAGCACCGTGGTACCCGCGCCCGCGATCCGGCGGACCAGTTCCCACACCCGGCTCCGGGCCCGCGGGTCGAGCCCGGTCGTCGGCTCGTCCAGGAAGAGCAGGTCGGGGGGCACGACGAGGCTGGCGGCGATGTCCAGGCGGCGGCGCATCCCGCCCGAATAGCCGCCCACCGGGCGTCCGGCCGCGTCCGCCAGCTGGAAACCGGCGAGCAACTCCTCGGCGCGCCGCCTGCTCTCGGCGCGGGACAGGCCGTGCAGCCGTCCGAAGACGACCAGGTTCTCGTGCCCGGTCAGATCCTCGTCCAGCGCGGCGAACTGGCCGGTCACCGCCACCCGCGCCCGGACCGCGTCCCGCTCGCCGACCACGTCGTGGCCGAGGACCCGCGCGGTGCCGCCGTCGGGCCGCGTCAACGTCGCCAGCACCCGGATCGTGGTCGTCTTCCCCGCGCCGTTCGGGCCGAGGAAGCCGAACACCTGGCCGCGCCGGACGGTGAGGTCGATCCCGTCCAGCGCCCGGTGGCCGCCGTAGACCTTGACCAGCCCGCGCGCCTCGATCGCGAGGCCGTCGTTCTTTGACATGCTGTAAGAGTTAGCTATCTCTTACAGCATGTCAAGCTTGTGCCAGGACGGATATCATCGCGGGGATGGCCGAGAAGACCGACACCGCCGCGCCCGCACGCCCCCGGCGTTCCGACGCCAGGCGCAGCATCGACGCCATCCTCGACGCGGCCCGGACCGTGCTCGGCGAACGATTCGACGCGGGCATGGAGGAAATCGCCACCAAGGCGAACGTCTCCCGCCAGACCGTCTACGCGCACTTCCCCTCGCGCGACGCCCTCATTGCCGCGCTCATCGAGCGCGCCGCCGCGGAGTACTCGGCGCTGCTCGACGCCGCCGACCTCGACACGGCCCCGCCCGCCGAGGCGCTCGCGCGGTTCCTCGACGCGGGCTGGCGCTTCCTGCGCCGCTACCCCCTGCTGCTCGACCCCACCGCGACCTGGGTGCCCCGGCCCGAGGCCAACGACCCGCACGAGGTCGTCCCGCCGCGCCTCGAACGGCTCATCCGGCGAGGCCAGTGCGCGGGCGCCTTCGAGGATTCGCTGCCCGCCGGATGGCTCGCCGCCGCCGTCATCGGCCTCCAGCACACGGCCGCGGCGGAGATCACCGCCGGACGCGCCACCGCCCCCGACGCGGCGGCCCTGTGCCTGGAGAGCGCCCTGCGCCTCTGCCGCGCCGACGGCGCCGGCGGATCGGCTTCGCGTTGAGGACGGCGTGCCGTCCGCCGTTTACGAAACGGGCTCCAGCACGAAGATGGGGAACTCGCGGTCGGACTTCTCCGCGTATTCGGCGTACAGCGAATACGCGGCGACCGCGCGCTTCCACCACTCGGCCTTCTCGTCCCCGGTGACCTCACGGGCCGTCATGTCCTGGCGGACCGGACCGTCCTGGAGCTCCACCCGCGGCTCCGCCTTGAGGTTGAAGTACCAGACCGGATGCTTCGGGGCGCCGCCCTGCGAGGCCACGACCGCGTACCGGCCCTCGTGCTCCACGCGCATCAGCGGGGTCTTGCGGAGCTTGCCACTTTTCGCGCCGCGCGTCGTGAGGATGATGACGGGGAGGCCCGTGTCCATGAGCGTCGTTCCCTGGGTGCCGCCCGAACTCTCGTACAGCTCGACCTGTTCGCGCACCCACTGCGCCGGACTCGGCTCGTACTCACCCTCGAGAGGCATCGCGTTCACTCCACCGTCGCGGCCGGAATTCCTTGCGCATTCCAACACAAGCACCGCGCGACTTCAATGACCCGTCCAGCGCGGGCCCCGGCGCGGCCGGTCAGTCGTCGCGGGACGCCGTGATCTCCGCCGCGTTGGCGCGGATCCATTGCAGCAGGGGGTCCAGGGCCGCCGCCGCGCCGCGTCCGAGGTCGGTGACCGAGTACGTCACCGGGGGCGGCTGCCCGGTGCCGACCTGGCGGTGCACGAGGCCGTCCTGCTGGAGTGCGCGGAGCGTGGCCGCGAGGCTCTTGTCGCTGATGCCCTCGACGACCGTGCGCAGCTCGTGATAGCGGCGCGGCCGGGCCAGCAACGCCGTGAGGACCAGGATCGTCCAGCGGCCGGCGAGGTGCCCCAGGATCTCGCGCGCCGGGCAGTCCTTGTGGAACACGTCACCCATCGCACCCCTCCCGAGCCTGCGGGCTGCGCGCTCACCCGCGGGTGAGGAGCACACCGCGCGGTGAGCGCCTTCCGCCGCACTCGCGCTCTCCTTAGGTTAGTGACCTGCTCACGACCGAGGAGGAAGCGTGCCACCGATCACTCTCGTCACCGGAGCCGCCCGTGGGCTGGGGGCGTCCATCGCGCGGCGGCTCGGCACGCGCGGGCACCACGTGATCGTCAACTACCGGAGCAGCGCCGCCGAGGCGGCCGGGATCGTGCGCGACATCGAGGACGCGGGCGGCAGCGCGTCGAGCGCGGGGGCCGACGTCACCGACCCGTCCGCCGTCGACGGTCTGGTGTCCGGCATCCTCGCCGCCCACGGACGGATCGACGCGGTCGTCGTCAACGCCAACACGGCCCCGCCGCCGTTCGCCGCCCTGGCCGACCTCT
The DNA here is from genome assembly GCF_022751215.1 of Actinomadura terrae. Lineage (GTDB taxonomy): Bacteria > Actinomycetota > Actinomycetes > Streptosporangiales > Streptosporangiaceae > Spirillospora > Spirillospora terrae. The sequence continues at coordinate 95,324 of NZ_JAICDG010000008.1, forward strand.
CGTGGACGGACTTCGCCGCCAAGGTCACCGGGGAACTGGCCGGCGCCTTCCACATCACCAAGCGCGTCCTCGCGCCGATGCGGGCGCAGGGCGCGGGCCGGATCGTCTACATGGGCAGCACCGCCGCGGACTACGTCGGCGGAGGACGGCTCGCCCACGGCACGGCGAAGTCCGCCCTGGCCACCTTCGCCCGCCACGTCGCCGCCGAGACCGCGCGGGACGGCGTCAGCGTGCTCGTCGTGGCGCCCGGCGCGGTGCGGACACCGGCCACGGCCGCGATCATGGACGGCGAGCGCGGCGCCGTCCTCGCCCGGGAGTCCGTGCTGGGCCGGGTGCTCGAACCCGAGGACGTCGCCGCCGCGGTCGCGCTCGCCGCCGACCCCGCCCTCCACGCCGCCACCGGCACGACCCTCCGGGTGGACGGCGGCTGGTCGGTCCTCGTCGGCGGCCCGTCCAGCTGAGGTTCAGGAGAAGTCGGCCGCGTGGTCGAGCGTCCACTGCCGGTAGGTCCGGCCCGGGTGCCCGGCGATACGCCGGACCACGTCGTTGACCTCTGCGGGCTTGCCGACGGCCTCGGCCATCAGGGCGAACAGGGCGTCGAGGAACGCGCCGTCCATGAACCGGGCCATCTGCTCCTTGGTCGGCTCGGGGTTGAGGTCCTCCACGACGAGCGGGCGGCCGAGCGTCCCGGCGAGGATCGCGACCTGGTCGGCCTGGGTGAGGGCCTCGGGCCCGGTCAGGTCGTAGACCTGACCGTTGTGGCCGTCGTCGACCAGGGTGCGGACGGCGACGTCGGCGACGTCGCGCTCGTGAATCGCGCTGAAGGACGCCCGGGTGTAGGGCGCGCGGACGACGTCGCCCCCCCGGAGCTGCATGCCGAAGGTGAGCGAGTTGATGGCCGGGAACAGCAGCCGCAGGAACGTGTGCTCCATGCCGGACTCGGCGATGAGCCTCTCGACGCCCGCGTGGTAGGCGGCGATGACGTCCGGCTGCTCGTCCGCGCCGTCGACTACGGCGCCCGAGGACAGGAACACGATCCGCCGCACACCGGCCTTGGCGGCCGCCTCGATCAGGTCGGTCGCGTCCATCCCGTATTGCAGGACGAGGAACACGGCGGTCACACCGTCGAGCGCGGCGGGGAGCGTCTCGGGCACGGTCAGGTCGGCCTGGACGACCTCGACGCCCTCGGGCAGCGCGGCCTTGCCGGGGGTGCGGGTGAGCGCGCGGACGGCGTGGCCCTCGGCGTGCAGGGCCTCGACGGTCTGGCGGCCGAAATGGGCGGTGGCGCCGATGACGAGGTACATGCGGGGCTCCTTCGATAGTCGCTGGTCAACTGCCTGCACACTATCAGAACGGAATACTTCGTTCCAATAAATGGCGCCCCATGTGTGCGGCGTCACAGCGGCAATCCGGCCGCCGTTGAAATATTTGCCTGCGCAGACAGTTTTACTGAGCATCGGCGCCGGTCGACAGGGGGTTGGATCCGCCCCCACTCGAAGTCCCTACGGCAGAAGAGGTAAGACGATGGCTCGCACACCGCTCTCCCCGGACAACAGCGCGATCGTCCTGATCGACCACGCGGTCGGCTTCGCGAACCTGATCGGACCCAAGACCGTCGAGGAGAACGTCAGCGGCGCGGTCGCGCTGGCGAAGATCGCCAAGGTCTTCGACGTGCCGATGGTCGTCACCAACGGGTACGACGACGCGCCGTCCGGCCCGCTGTACCCGGAGCTCGCCGAGGTCCTCGGCGACCACCCCGTCGTCCACCGCAGTGAGGGGTTCGACGCCTTCTACGACGAGCGCTTCGCCGCCGCGATCGAGGCGACCGGACGGCGGAAGCTGATCATGGCGGGTATCCAGACCGACGTCTGCCTGGCGTTCACCGCCCTGACCGCGCTCGACCGCGGCCACGAGGTGTACGCGGTGGTGGACGCCTCGGCCGCGACCACCAAGGAGACCCACGACACCGCCATCATGCGGCTGGTCCAGGCCGGGGTGGTCCCGGTGAACTGGTTGGCCGTCGGCTCCGAGCTCCAGCGCTCCTGGACGGAGGAGAAGACCGCGCCGGGCTTCGCCAAGGTGATCTTCGAGCACCTCGGATCGTGGCGGCACCAGCACGCCTACACGGACAGCATCCGCGAGCACGCGACCAAGTAGCAGGAGGGACGCGGCGGCCGGTGGCCTGCCACCGGCCGTCCGGCCCGCAGGCTACGAATCTCTGCGGAAGCGCAAGAGGAACAGACCGAGTCCGGCGCCCGCGAACTGGAACGACGCGATCGCCAGGACGAGCCCGACCGCACCCACCGCGTCCGCCGAGACGGCGGTCAGGCCCGCGCCCACCGCCGACGCGGCGATCTTGAGGCTGCCCGCGGTGGTGTTGACCTGCCCGAGGCGGTCCGGCGGCGACTCGCGCTGGCGCAGCATCAGGGTCGCCGCGAACACCGGCCCCTCGAACATCCCCGCCACCGCGAACGCCGCCATCGCCCACGGGACGGACGGCACCACCGCCAGCGACGCCAGCGCCGCCCCGAACGCGACCAGCCCGACCAGCATCACCGGCTCGGCGTGTTTGGGCCGCAGCCACCGGCTGGAGGCCAGGGACCCCGCGAGCGACCCGACCGCCATCGCCACCAGCAGCCGTCCGCCCGCGCTCGGCTCCGCGCCGACGTGCTCGGCGAGCAGGACGGCCGTCACCGCGACCCCGCCGAACCCGAGCCACGCCAGCGTCGTCGCGGTCGTCAGCGCCCGCAGCACCCGCCCCTCGGCGAGCACCGAGAACCCGCCCATCACGAACCCGGACACCTTCTGCCCTGCGCCCCCCGAGGCCCCGGGGAAGGGCAGCAACGGCAGGGTCAGCATCCCGAGGATGCCGCTCGCCACGATCGCGAGCCCCGCGTACTGGCCCCCCATCGCCCCGGCGAGCGCCGCCGCGAGCCCGGGCCCCGCGATCGCCGCGAGGTTGAAGCTGGACGCCTCCAGCCCGTACGCGCGGGAGAGCCGCTCCGCGGGCACGAAACGCGGCAGCAGGCTCGTCAACGCCACCACCACCGGCTCGGTGCAGCCGATCACCGCCGCGACGCACAACGCCAGCACCAGCGGCGAACGCCCCGCCAGGAGCAGCAGCGCCGCCGTCGCGACCGCGTATCCGGCCGCCATCGCGACCGCGACCCGCCGGGGCCGCGCCACCCGGTCCACCACGTTCCCGATCACCGGACCGCTCAGCACGTACGGCAGCGTCATCGCCGCCTGGAGGTAGCCGGCGGTCGCGGCGTCCCCCGTCCGGGCCTGGACGGTGAGCACCAGCGCGGTCGCCACACCCTCGGCGGAAACACGCAGCAACGTCGCCGCCGTCAGGTGCAGGGGGAGCCCGGCGCTCTTGCCGATCACCCCGAGATCGTGCCACAGGACCGGCGACCTAGACTTTTACATGTGACGGAGACGACTGCGCACGAACACAATGTCACCAGCGAGGTCGGACGGCTGCGGACCGTCATCCTGCACCGCCCCGGCGCGGAGCTGAAACGGCTCACGCCCCGCAACAGCGACAAGCTGCTGTTCGACGCCATCCCCTGGGTGGGACGCGCCCAGGAGGAGCACGACGCGTTCGCCGAGGCCCTCCGCGGCCACGACGTCGAGGTCCTCTACGTCACCGAACTCCTCCAGGACGCCCTCGAATACGAGGGCGCCCGCGAACAGGCGATCACCGAGGTCACCGCCGACCCGCGCCTCGGCGACCAGCTCCGCCGCGTCCTGGACGGCTACCTGCGCGACCAGGACCCCGAGCACCTCGCGCACACCCTGATCGCCGGGCTCGCCCACGAGGAGCTGAAGTCGGGCCACGGCCTCGTCTACCGCCTCATGGACCGCCTGGACTTCATCGTCGACCCGCTCCCCGGCCTGCTGTTCACCCGCGACAACAGCACCTGGATCGGCGACCGCGTCGCCGTGACCAGCCTCGCGATGGAGGCCCGCCGCCGCGAGTCCGCCCTGACCGGCCTGATCTACGCCCACCACCCGCGCTTCGCGGGCGTCGAGCCCATCTACACCGCCGACCTCGAACACCTCGAAGGCGGCGACGTCCTGCTCCTGTGCCCCGGCGTGATCGCCGTCGGCACCGGCGAACGCACCACCCCGGCGGGCGTCGAACGCCTCGCCCGCCAGGTCATCGGCGCGGGCCTCGCCCACACCGTCCTGGCCGTCCCCATCGCGCAGGAACGTGCCACGATGCACCTCGACACCGTCTGCACGATGGTGGACGTCGACACCCTCGTCATGTACCCGCCGCTCGCCCACTCCCTGACCGCCTACACGGTCACGCTGGAAGGCGGCGACCTCCGCGTCGGCGGCTCCCGCCCCTTCCTGGAGGCCGCCGCCGAGGCGATGTCACTCGACCGCCTCAAACTCATCGACACCGGCCTCGACCCGGTCACCGCCGAACGCGAACAATGGGACGACGGCAACAACACCCTCGCCGTGGCCCCCCGCCTCTGCGTCGCCTACGAACGCAACATCGAGACCAACGCCCAACTGGAGGCGTCCGGCATCGAGGTCATCCGCATCACCGGCAGCGAACTGGGCACAGGCCGAGGCGGCCCCCGCTGCATGTCCTGTCCTGTATTGAGGGCGTAGCCCTCGGCGTCAGGCGCTGGAGCCGTGTTCATTGCGTAGCCCTCGGCGTCAGGCGCTGGAGCGCCTTCCTTCAACGGGCTACGCGGCGATCGCTGCATCGCTCCGAACTCGCCTGGCGGCTCGCTGCGCGATCAGATTCTCGCTTCGCTCGAATCTGCCTTCGGACGCGATCGCGGCGCCTGAGGTTGTCGCGGGCTGGGGCGGTGGCTGAGGTAGGCGCGCCCGACGGTGACGGCTTATGACTCGCGGACTTCGCTTCCGTCCTCCGGACGGAGGACGACCGTCCTGAGGGCGTCGCGTAGCTGGTCGGCGGCCTGCAGGGTCAGCGGGGCGAGGAGTTCGCGCTCGGCGGCGCGGCTGGCCTCGACGGCCAGGCGGAGGGTCTCCCGCCCGGCCTCGGTCAGCTCGACCACGTTGCGCCGCCGGTCCTCCGCGTGTGGACGGCGCGCCACGATTCCCTTGCGTTCCAGCGCGTCCAGCATCGCGACCATCGTCGTGCGGTCGATCCCGAGCCGCTTCGCCGCCTGCTGCTGAGAGCCCGGCTCGTGCCCGGCCAGGGCGAGCAGGATTCCGAGATCCCGCCCGTCGATGCCGTACGGCGCCAACGCACTCGTGTTCAGCTCGACCATCCGATGCTGCGCGTGCTTGAGCAGATAACCCAGGGTGCTGCTCACCTCGGGCACCGACCCCTCACCACTGGACACCCCCCAACTCTATCGCTAGCCTGATTGTCAGTAATACTGATAATCAGCAGAACGACAGAAGGTAGACCTCAATGATCCTCGTCACCGGAGGCGTGGGATTCATCGGCTCCCACACCGTGCAGGCACTGCTCGACCTGGGCGAAAGCTGCGTGCTGCTCCAGCGCCGCCCGGCCGAGCACGCCGACGAGCGGGTGTCCGTCGAGCAGGCCGACATCACCGACCTGGACGCGCTGCTCGGCATCGGCGCCCGCCACGAGATCACCGGCATCGTGCACCTCGCGCACTCCGGTCCCTGGCCGCCCGACCCCGCCCGTCCCGTCGAGCAGGCGCGCGGCGCCCTGAACGGCCTGCTCAACGTCATGCGGGTCGCCCAGGACTGGGGCGTTCGCCGGGTCGGCGTCGCCAGCACGATCGGCGTCTACTCCGGCATCACCGCCCCGGATGCGCTCAGGGAGGACATGCCGCTCCCGATGTCCGCGTTCCACTCGATCCCGACCTTCAAGAAGATCGGCGAACTGCTCAACGACCACCTGGCGGGCGCCACCGGCATCGAGATCGTCAACTACCGCATCTCCGGCACCTGGGGCCCGCGCGACCCCCACGGCGCCCTGTTTTTCGCGGCCCCCGAGTTGGTCCACGCGGCCGTCCAGGACAGGGAGCCCGACCTCTCCACCCTGCACGCGCCGCCTCTCGCGGAAGACGCGCTCGACCTCTGCTACGTGAAGGACACGGGCCGAGCCATCGCCCTTCTTCAACTCGCGGACACCCTCAACCACCGCACCTACAACGTCGCCTCAGGCCGCGCCACGACCAACGCCGAGATCATCACGTCCATCAAGCAGGTGATCCCCGGCGCCCGCGTCGACCTGCCCGCCGGAGGCCCGCGGGAGCAGAGCTACCAGGACATCACCCGGCTCCACGAGGACACCGGCTACAAGCCCGAATACGACACCGACCGCGCCGTGACCGACTACATCACCTGGCTCCGAGCGGGCAACAAGCACTGAGGACGCCTGGGTGAGCTACCGGGTGGTCCGGTCCTGGCAGAGCGCCCTCTGGACGGCGGCCGTCATGTCGTCGCTCTGCGCGCGCGTGGCGCCCGGATCGAGGTTCACCATGACGGTCGCCTGGCCGCCGCCGACCGTGGCGCCGCCCGCGGTCTTGAACCCGAAGATGTCGCCGCCGTGTCCCCAGTACAGGCCGCCGCAGGGCAGCGACTTGCTCTCCAGACCGAGGCCGTAGGCCCGGTTGGCGGGGTCGACAGGGTCGCCGGGGTTGCGGGTCGAACGGGTCCTCATCATCTCCCGCAACTGGGCCGGACGGAGCAGTCTGCCGCCCACGAGGGCGCCGAGGAACCGGTTGAGATCGGCTCCGGAAGAGATCATCGAACCGGAGGCGCCCGCGATCGAAGGGTTGAACGCGGTGATGTCGAGGAGCGGCGCGTCGGGGCCCGGCCTCACGTATCCGCGCGGGTGCGGTCCGGAGATCGCCGTCCTGTCACCCGGGACGGAGGTGTGGCGCAGGCCGAGCGGTTCGATGATCCGTCGACGGATCTCCCGGCCGTAGGCGCGGCCGGTGACCCTTTGGATGATCATGCCGGCCAGCAGGTAGTTGGTGTTGGAGTAGCCCCAGCGTTCGCCGGGGTCGAAGGCGCGCGGGTGGGTGAGCGCGAACTCGACCAGGTCGCGGGTGTCGTGGTGGGCCAGCGGATTCCTCAGGATCTCCTGCCGGTCGAGGAAGCCCAGGTAGTCAGGGATGCCGCTGGTGTGCTGGAGCAGCTGGCGGACGGTGACGGCGCGCCCGTCGTTGCCGTTTCCGCGTACGACGCCGGGCAGGTAGCGCTCGACCGGCGCGTCCAGGACGACGCGGTGCTCTCCCACCAGCTGGAGAACGACCGTGGCCACGAACGGCTTGGTCATGCTGCCGATCCGGAACTCGCTGTCGGCGCGCATCGGCGCGCGGCTCGTGACGTCCGCGACACCGCTGGTCAGTACGGTGCCGCCGCGCCGGTCCCGGACGTGCAGGAGCGCTCCGGGCCCGCCGTCGACCGTGGTCAGCCGGGTCATGAGCTCCCGCAGCGGAGCCCGGTCGGCGTCCGCGGTGGCGGTGCCGGTCAGCCCACCCGCCGCGACACCGGCCGACAGGGCCAGGACGAGTGCGCCGCGCAGCGCACGCCTCTGCTTGATCATCTGTATCTCCTGGAGGTTCGATCGGCGGCTAGGCCGCGGCGTGGGCCCCGGCCCCAGGGCGTACCGGGGAGGAGGAGTTCCGGTCGCGGGTGCACAGGGCGAGGGCGATCCAGATCAGCGCCGCGCCCACCGGGAGCAGGTCCAGGTCGAGCGCGATGGCGACGAAGCTGAGCAGGACCAGGACGGGGCTCAGCGCGGCCACCGCCCTGCCTCCCGGGGCGCGGACCGCGAACTGGACGAGCAGCCCCACCAGCCCGAGCATGAAGAGCACCGGGCCGATCTCGTAGACCGCCTGGGGGAGCACGGCGGGGACGTCGGCGTACCGGTCGGCGAGCACGCTCTTCTCGGCGGCGTCCGCGGCCCGGAAGCCGACGACGAGATCGACGATCGTGACGCGGACGAACGTCACCAGCCCGAAGGCGGCGACCGCGGTCATGCCGCCCGCCGCGACCCGGTGCGCGGTGCAGCGGCCAGTGCCCCTGATCCGGCCGTACAGGCCCGCGATCACCCCGCCGTACAGCACCAGCGAACCGAAGAAGAGCAGATGCCCCACCGTCCAGGCGGGTCCCGGGCCGTGCTGCCCGTCACGGCCGTCGATCAGCCGGACGACGCCGTAGGCGAGCATGAGCGCGGGGGCGAGGTGAAAGGCGATCCTGGACATGGGCGGTTCTCCCGAAGTTCGAGCGTCCCTACGTTCTCGATCTTCGGGGGAACCGGTGCCCGGGCGGATCGCCGCCACGGCGGGTCTCGGGGCATCGGCCGCGCGAGGGAGTACGGGCCCGCGGCTCCCCCGCGCGACGGAGATCAGGAGGGTTCGATCAGCCGGGTCTCGTACGCGGCGATCACGGCCTGGACGCGGTCCCGGATGCCGAGCTTGGCGAGGACGTTGCTCACGTGGGTCTTCACGGTGTGCTCGCTGACGACCATGGCGGCGGCGATCTCCGCGTTCGACAGGCCGCGGCCGAGCAGCGACAGGGTCTCGCGCTCGCGTTCGGTGAGCACCGCCAGGCGGTCGGAGGCGGTCGCACCGGAGCGCGGCCGGTTGCGGGTGATGTCGGAGATGAGGCGGCGGGTGACGGCGGGGGCGAGCAGCGACTCCCCGGCCGCCACCACGCGGACCGCGTGCACGAGGTCGTCGCGGCGCACGTCCTTGAGCAGGAAGCCGCTGGCCCCGGCGTAGAGCGCGTCGTAGACGTAGTCGTCCTGGTCGAAGGTGGTCAGCATGATCACGCGCGTCGGGGTCTCGGCGCACACGACCTTCGCGGCCTCGATGCCGTCCAGGCCCGGCATGCGGATGTCGAGCAGCGCGACATCGGGGGCGTGCCGGCGCACCGCGGCGATCGCGGCGGTGCCGTCGCCCGCCTCCCCCGCCACCTCGATATCGGGTTGGGCGTCCAGGATCATCGCGAAGCCGCTGCGGACCAGCTCCTGGTCGTCGGCGAGCACGACCCTGATCACGCGGTCACCGCCGCGTGGGGGAGCCGCGCCAGGACGCGGAACCCGCCGTCCGGCAGGGGACCGGCCTCGACGGTGCCGCCGCAGGCGGCGACGCGCTCACGGATGCCGATGAGACCGCTGCCCCCTCGCCGCCATCCCGGGTCCGCCCCCGCGTCGCCCTGCCCGTCGTCGGTCACCGTGATCTCCAGCTCGTGGTCGGTCCAGCGGAGCCGGACCTCGGCCTCCCGCGCGTTGGCGTGCTTCACCGTATTGGTGAGCGCCTCCTGGACGATGCGGTAGGCCGCCAGGTCGGCCTCGGCGGGGAGCGGACGGCTCCCGCCCTCGACCGTGAGCCGGACGCGGACCTGGGTGCGGTCGACATGCTCGACCAGTCCGGGAAGCGCGCCGACGGTAGGCTGGGGCGCGCGTATGCCGTGGTCCTGCTCCTCCTTGAGGACGCCCAGCGTGCGGCGCAGTTGGGCCATCGCGTCCCGCCCCGCGTCGGCGATGGCGTCGAAGACCCGTTCCGCCCGGTCGGGATCGGACCGGACCACCACCGGACCGGCCTCGGCCTGCACCACCATGATGCTGACGGCGTGCGCGAGCACGTCATGCATGTCACGGGCGATGCGCGAGCGCTCCTCCGCCGCCGCCCGCGCCGCCTCGGCCTCCCGCTCGCGTTCGAGCTGCGCGGACCGCTCCACCAACGCGTTCGACCGTTCCCGGGCGGTCCGTGCCAGCGTGCCCAGCAGGAACGCCGTCACCGGCAGGAGCAGCGTGAACATGAACTCGGCCGCGTCGTTGCCCTTGACCAGCAGAGCGCCGGGCGGGATCGTCGCCACGACCACGCTGATGAAGCCCCAGCGCTGCCAGCGGTGCCGCCCCAGGTCGGCGAGCGTGTAGATGGCCACCAGCGCGCCGTACTGCAACATCAGGCCCGGCCGGTGATGCAGCGACACCCCCATGGCGAAGCACGCCACGACCAATACGACCGCGAACGGCGCCCGCCGCCGCCACACCAGAGGGACGACCGTCCCGAGGTTGAACACCACCCCGAGCGGCGTCACCTGCGGCGCCGTGGCGAACGGCACGAACACCGGCACCGCGACGCCCACAGCGATCAGCACGTCCACCCAAGAACGCGGACGCAAGAGGACACCGAACCTACGGACCCGACCCGACATCCCCCCAGTATCGCCACCACCCCAGGCAAGCCCGCCTCGCCCGCACGAGCGATTCAGCCCGGGACGAGGCGGTAACCCCAGCCCGCAGCGAGCGAGAGGGGAGCGACAACGGAAACCGGCGGCGCCAACCAACACACCCACGCGCGGAAGGCGCGGGTTGAGTAGTAACCCCAGGTTGCAGCGACCGGGACGTTGCGATCGCGTCCGAAGGCAGATTCGAGCGAAGCAAGAATCTGATCGCGCAGCGAGCCGCCAGGCGAGTTCGAAGCGATGCCAGCGATCGCCGTGGTTTTCGCCGAAGGAGGGAGCGCCAGCGACCGACGCCAAGAAAAACACAAAAAATAGAGCTCGGGCGGTGTCGACGGGGGCACGACAGCGCCCGAGCTTGAAGAGGACCATACAAGGTGAGGCGTTGGTCTCTCTAGCCGGGGTATGCCCTACTTGAGGCCGCTCCATACCTGGATCGGGTGAAAAGGTGGCTGTCCGGTTCGTCGCCGGCGTCCGGGAGGTTGGTCTGTTCGGGGACGCCGGCGTGGGCGCCGGTGGGGGTGGCCGAGCCGTTGGCGCTGCTGGTGCGGGGGGCGCGCAGGACGGCCCACACCGTGGTCGCGCCCTCTTCGTGGCGGACGCCCCAGCCTTCGGAGAGCGCCTCGACGATGCCGAGGCCGCGGCCTCCGAGGGAGGAGAGCGTGCCGGGTCCGCGGCGGGGTTCGGTCATGGCGCCGCCATCGCTGACCTCGAGTTCGAGCAGGTCACCGCGGCGCAGCCAGACGACCTTGACCTGACCGGACGGGAGCGGGCGCGCGTGCCGGAGCGCGTTGCTGATGAGTTCGCTGACGATCACGCTGGCGTCGTCCACGATGGACTCGTAGACGCCCGAGGCGGCCAGCTCCGAGCTGAGGCGCTTGCGCGCGACCGCGACGCTGGACGGTGCGTGTGGTAGCAGTACGACGCTCGACGCCCTCACCTCCCCGTGGATTCGCTTGCTCGGACGAGATCCGCCGCCGCCTGTTCAGTAGGACCGAAATGCCCTGTTGGTCCGGACCGGAAACCCGGGCGAGAAACTTCGCCACCCGCACAACGAGTCACCGGCCGTCCGGTCACGGTGATCACCCCTGTCTGCGGCGTCGGAACGGAATCTCGTCACCAACGGCGACCAACAATGGATCTATCCAGCCAACGGCGGATTACTCCTCGCGCGCGCGTTTCGTCCGTCACACCCTGTCGTCACCGAACTTTTCCGCAGGAGGCCAGCCTGCCACCTGTCAGGAACGCGGAATGCGCCGGTCACAGCGTTCTCACCGACTCGCACCGGACCTCCTATCGTCACGGTAAGTAACCATCATCCCGCCCTCCGAAGGACGAGACGCATGCATGTCCCCTTGGTCTGCGATGCCGGATCAGAGGTGGTCACGGCACCCGGCCGGGGTCCCGGTTCACCCGGCGTTGAGATGGTCGTCACACGATGTCCTACCTTGTGAGACATCGTGTGAAATGCATCACGGTTTGCCTCGGCGGCATGGGCGGAGATCGTTCCGCCCTGCGCCTCGGTCAGCCGTTTGACGATGTAGAGGCCGAGCCCGATGCCGCCGAACCGCCGCCGGTCCCCGGCCTCGCCCTGGACGAAGCGCTCGAAGATCCGCTCGTGGTCGCCCGGGGCGATGCCGACGCCCTCGTCCACCACCGTGACCACCAGCTCGGGGCCCTCGGCGCGCGCCGCGACGCGGACCGTTCCGCCGTCGGGGGAGTACTTGAACGCGTTCTCCAGCAGCTGCCCGAGGACGATGTCGGTCGCCATCGCGTCGCCCCGCGCGAACGGCAGGTCGGCCGCGACCTCCAGCTCGACCTGGTGCAGCGGCGACAGCGACCGGAAGCCCGCCACCACGCCCTCCAGGACGCGGCGCAGGTCGAACGTCTCGATCGTCACGGGCAGCTCGTCGGCGCCCGCCCGGGAGCCGAGCAGCAGGTGCTCGACGAGCCGGCCGAGCGACTGGGCGCGCTCGGCGATCGTGGCGACGGCGGCGCGGCGGTCGGCGTCGGCGAGCTTGTCCCACCGGTTGACCAGCGTGGACGCGAAGCCCTGCACGACCGTGATCGGGGTGCGCAGCTCGTGGCTGGTCGTGGCGAGGAACAGGTCCTTGGCCTCTTCGAGCGCCTTGGCCTCCGAGACGTCCCGGAAGTCCAGGACGAGCTCGCCGGTCTCCTCGATCTCCGCGGCCAGGACGTTCAGCCAGATTCCCGACTCCAGCCGGAACGTCAGCATCTCGCCCAGCGCGGGCATGTCGAACGGCAGCGGACGGCCGAGCGCGTCCTCCGGCGGGATGCCCGTCAGCGTGTGCGCGGCGGGGTTCCACTGCCGGACGACGAGGTCGTGGTCGAGCACGGCGATGCCGTCCGCGCTGGAGTCGATGACCGCGCGCTCGTGCGCCCGCTGCCGCACCACCTCCGCGTACGCGACGGCGTTGCCGACCGCGACGCCCGCGTGCCCGGCGAGCAGTTCCAGCAGCTCAAGCTCCATGTGGCCGACCTTGCGGCCGGAGAACAGCGCGTACAGCGCTCCATAGGGCTTGTTCTGCAAGTAGGACAGGCCGAGCGCGATCGTGTGAAGTCCGGGCAGCTCGGACCAGATCAGGTCGCCGAGCCGCCGCTCACCGGTCGCGAGCTTCACCGTCTTGCCCGAGCGCAGCAGCTCGCCGACCAGGCTGGAGCGCAGGTCGGCGGTCGTGCCGCGCATGTGCTCGGGCAGCCCGGTCATGCTGACCAGCCGCAGCCGGTCGCCCTCGATGCGCACGAAACCGCCCGCGTCGGCGCCGGTGAGCTCGATGAGCGCGGTGGTGATCCGGTCGAGCACGACCGCGAGGTCGAGTTCGGCGTTCAGGTCGGCGACGATGTCGTTCAGCCGCCGGACGAGCCGCGCCCGCTCCGCCATGTGGTGCTGGACGATCTCGTCGTCCTCCACCGGGTGGTACACGCCCACCCAGCCGAGCGGCGCGCCGGTCGGGTCCTTCAGCAGGCTCGTGTCGATGCGGACGTCGATGAGCCGGCCGTCCTGGTGGAAGCGCCGGGTCGCGATCGAGATCTGCCCGGTCTCGCCCTCCCCCGGACGCCGGGTGAGCAGCCGCTCCTGGACGGCGTTGTGCTCGGCCTTCAGCTCGTCCGGGACGATCGGCGGGACCCGCCCGACCATCTCCTGGGCGCTCCAGCCGAACATCCGCTCCGCCGCCGGATTCCACACCGTGACGCGGTGCCGCTGGTCGACGGCCACGATCGCGTCGGCGGCGCTCTCGATGACGGCGCGCGCGATCGGATCGTGGACGTGGTGATGCACGCCTGTCATCGTGCCACCGCCCCCGGGTCCGGCGCCTGTCAACCAGTGCCGAAAAGTTCCCACAGCCAGCCAGGATCGGACGGAGGAACGCCACTTCAGGGGCCTACCTGCACCGAAATCCGCCGACGGGGGACCTGGCGTGGCGTGCCCGTCAACGTCCGGTCCGCCCCACCCTACCGATCAGTAGTGTGGCGGTCGCGGCGACCAGGAACGACAGCATCGAGGCGCTCATCCACGTTTGCGGCGTGAAGTTCAGGGCGTCGCGGACGTCCGTCCAGAAGCCGGCCCAGTGACTCACCGTGCCCGGGTTGATCAACTGGTAGGCGACGACCCCGGCGACCCAGGCCGCGATCATGCCCCAGCGCGACGGCGCGGCCTGCGACAGGTCCCAGGACTTGCCACGGCCGAGGAAGAAGTCGGCGGCGAGCACGCCGAGCAGCGGCACGAACACCGAGCCGATCAGCGACAGGAAGCTCGAATAGTCGCCGATGTCCAGCACCAGCGCGAGGACGGTGATGCCCGCGCCGAGCGCGACCGACAGCACCCGCCGGTCCGCGCGCGGGACGAGGTTCTGGATCGACACCGCCGTCGAGTACACGTTCGCGAACGACTGGTCGGCCTCGCGCAGCACGAACACCGCGAAGAACAGCACGCCGAGCGACACGTTCAGGAACGGGTCGAACACCTTCGCGGAATCGCCCGCGACCAGCGCCAGCGCCAGCAGCCCGAGGATGTAGGCGATGATCTGCGTGGCGGAGTAGCCGACGGACGCGGCGCCGAACGCCCCGCGCGCGCTCCGGGCGTGCCGCGTGTAGTCGGCCGCGACCGGGACCCAGGAGATGGAGACGGCCAGCGCCGCGTCCGCGCCGATCCAGAACCCGCCCCACGAGCCTTCCGTCAGGTCGGGCAGCGGTTCGCGGACGAGCTGGACGTAGAAGTACACCAGCGCGATCATCACGGCCGCGGTCACGTACCGGCGCAGCATCCGCACCGATCCGAGCGGCCAGATCGTCAGGACGGTGGTGATCACTCCGGCGGCGATCACGTAGGACCAGCGGGGGACGCCGTCCCAGAGCGCGCGCGCCGCGTCGGCGATGACGATCAGCTCGAACGTCCCCCAGCCGACGAGCTGGGCGATGTTCAGGACGGTCGGAACATACGAGAGGCGCGCGCCGAAAAGCCCGCGCAGCAGCACCATCGCCGGCTGGCCGGTCCGCGCGCCCGGCGCGGCGGCGAGGCCGAGCATCAGCCCGCCGAGCACCGTCCCGACCGCCATCGCGACGATGCCCGCGACGATCGACAGCGTCGGCTTCCCGTCCGCGTCCGGCGCGAGCACGGTGTAGGCGCCGGAGAACGCGAAGAGGCTGACCCCGAGGTTGGCCCAGAAGGCGCTCTGGTCCCAGAACCCGAGCACCTTCGGCGCGGGTTCATCGAGCGTGTAGGGGACTTCGTTCCTGGAGAGCTCGCGAGGGGCCTCGCCGCGGGGACGGTCGTCCCCGGAACGCGCGTCAAGGGCGGACGTCATGCGGGCACGCTCCCTACGCCGGCATTACCCGGACAGGTTCATGCGGTCGGCGACACCTCGTCGTCGCCCTCTCAGCCCGGCCTGGCCCGAGCTCCCGCGGATATCGGTCAAACCGATCGTACAGCGCCCAAACGCATCGTGGGGGGTCAGGCGACGTACGGCGGCCCGTCACCGCCGTTCTCCATCGGACGCCCCGCCTCGGCCCAGCGCTTCATGCCGCCGTCCACGTTCCGCGCCAGCCAACCCGCCTGGTTGAGCGCGACCGTCACCTGCGCCGACCGCGCCCCGGACCGGCACACCACGAAGACCTCCTGGTCGCGGGGGACCTCCGAGGCCCGATCGCTGAGCTGGCCCATGGGGATGTGGACGGCGGCGGGCGCGTGGCCCGCGTCCCACTCGTCCTGTTCCCGCACGTCCAGCAGGTAGCCGTCCTGCGGAACGTCAGCGGCGTCGACCGCCGGCACGTCGTCCCCGAAAATCATCACACCCCCATGGAACCGCGCGAGGCCCCGTCGCGTCGAATCACCTATGCGGTATCGGACGCTCCTAGTGACGACGCCCGGCCTCGCCATGATCCTCTCACTGGCGGCCTGCGGCGACGAACAGTCCTCCGGCAAGCCCGCCGACCAGCCCTCGGGCGCGACGTCCGTCCAGCCCTCGACTGCTCCGGCGGACCACCTCACGATCCAGGTCAGGGCCTCGGCCGAGGCCCCCGCCAAGACCTGGACCCTCAACTGCGCGCCGCCCGGCGGCGACCATCCGAAGGCCGGCGCCGCGTGCGCCGAGCTGACCAAGGCCAAACAGCCGTTCAAGCCCGTGCCCAAGGGCCAGATGTGCACCCAGATCTACGGCGGTCCGGAGATCGCCACGGTCAGGGGCACCTGGCAGGGCCAGAAGATCGACACGAAGTTCACCCGCAAGGACGGCTGCCAGCTCCACCGCTGGACGACGGTCGGCGCCCTCTTCGGCGACGTCCCGAAGGTGCGCTGACCCTGAGGGGCCCGGCCTGGCGGGCTACTTGAGCAGGCGGGACATCCGCCTGTCCGCCAGCGGCTTGCCGCCGGTCTGGCAGGTGGGGCAGTACTGGAGGGACGAGTCGGCGAACGACACCTCGCGGATCGTGTCGCCGCACACCGGGCATTCCTGACCGGTGCGGCCGTGCACGCGCAGGCCGGTCTTCTTCTCGCCCTTGAGGTCCTGCGCCTCGAGGCCGCGCGAGCGCTCGACGGCGTCCCGCAGGGTCGTGACGATCGCCTCGTGCAGGGTCGCGACGTCGTCCTCGGTGAGCGCGGACGCCATCTTGAACGGCGACATCCGCGCGACGTGCAGGACCTCGTCGGAGTAGGCGTTGCCGATCCCGGCGATGATCTTCTGGTCGCGCAGCAGGCCCTTGATCTGGGTGCGCCTGCCCGCGAGGATCCCGGCGAGCGCCTCGGTGGTGAACGCGTCGTTGAGCGGATCGGGCCCGAGCGAGGCGACGCCCGGCACCTGCGACGGGTCGCGGACGGCGTACACGGCGAGCCCCTTCTTGGTGCCCGCCTCCGTGAGGTCGAAGCCGGAGCCGTCGTCGAGGTGCACGCGCAGGGCCAGCGGGTTCTTGCCCCCCGGCCGGACGGGACGCGCCGGGAACTCGTCCCGCCAACGCAGCCAGCCCGCACGGGCCAGGTGGATGACCAGGTGCACGCCGTCCACGTCGAGGTCGAGGAACTTGCCGTGCCGGGCGACGCCGGTGATGGTCAGGCCGCCCAGCGCGGTCACCGGCGGGTCGTAGGTCTTCAGCGCGGAGATGGCGAGAACATCGACGCGGGCGACGGCGTGGCCGACCGCCCGCTCCCGGAGGAAACCGGCCAGCGCCTCCACCTCAGGCAACTCAGGCATGACCCCAGTATCGGCGAAGAAACCGTCCACAGGGCTGTGGAAGCCTGTGGAAAACCCTGTGCACAACTCCGGATTCGCCCGCCCGCGAGCAGTTTCCGGCCGTCATACCTTGACGAATATCAACAAACCGGCGGAGGGGGTACCGGGACGTCCGGCGCACAGGGTGTGGATAACTTCCGGGTCACGACCCGCCGGTAGGTCCACACGGGCTGTGACCTGGATCTCGAAATAACCCCTAGGGGGTACGGGTTGTGCTGGGTGTCCGGTTATGGCAGCATGAGGCCCACGAGATACCCCCCTGGGGTAAAAGGAGAGGACGCGAGATGAGCACCGCCACCTACACCGTCGCCGGGATGACCTGCGGCCACTGCGTGAACTCGGTCACCGAGGAGGTCGAGCGGCTCACCGGCGTCACCGGCGTCGACGTGGACCTGGAGACCGGCAGGGTGACCGTCACCAGCGACGGTCCTCTGGACGACGCCCTGATCGAGGGCGCCGTCGAAGAGGCGGGTTACGAACTCAAGCGCTGAGCGCGAGCAAACGGGGGGACGGAGCGAAACAATGAACACACCGACCAAGCTGGGCATCTACGCACTGGGCCTGGCGGTCGTCTTCGGCGGCACCACCGGGATCGGCAAGCTCGCCGGCCCGGTGGGCGCCAAGGCGGACACGGGACACGGCGGGCACGGCGGCGGCGAGACCGGTACGCGGGTACCCGGCGGCCTCCAGATCTCCCAGAACGGCTACACCCTCGTCCCGCGGCGGACGACGTTCAACCCCGGCGAGCTGACCGACTTCCGGTTCACGATCAACGGGCCCGACGGCAGGCCGGTCACCGGGTTCAAGCCGCTGCACGGCAAGCGGCTGCACCTGATCATCGCGCGCCGCGACCTGTCCGGCTTCCAGCACCTGCACCCGACGGAGGTCGGCGGCGGGGTCTGGGCGATCGCCATCGTGCTCCCCAAGGCGGGGACGTACCGGTTCTTCACCGACGTCCAGCCGGAGGGCGCGAAGGAGCAGCTCACCCTGGGCGCCGACATCTTCGCCGGCGGCCAGGACGAGTACACGCCGCTGCCGAAGCCCGAACCGGTCTCCAAGGTCGTGGACGGCTACGAGGTCACGCTGGCCGGGAACCTGGTTCCGGGCAGGAGCAGCAAGCTGACGCTGTCCGTCCGGAAGAACGGTGAACCGGTCACCGACCTGGAGGAGTATCTGGAGGCGTACGGGCACCTGGTCGCGCTGCGCCAGGGCGACCTCGCCTACCTCCACGTCCACCCGGACGGCGAACCGGGCGACGGCAAGACCAGGCCGGGCCCCGACATCACGTTCTACGCCGAGGCCCCGAGCGCGGGCGCGTACCGCCTCTACCTGGACTTCCAGCATGAGGGCAAGGTCCGCACGGCCGAGTTCACCGTGCAGGCCGGCACGTCGGGGGCACCCGCGCGGCAGGCGCCCGAAGAGGGCCACAGCCACACGCACTGACGTCCGAACGATCGAGGAGAAGGAGGAGCGATGACGACCGGCGCCGTACCAGACGCGGAATCCGGGCGGATCGAGCTGGCGATCGGCGGGATGACGTGCGCGTCGTGCGCCGCCCGCGTCGAGAAGCGCCTCAACAAGATCGAAGGCGTGACCGCCTCGGTCAACTACGCCACCGAGAAGGCCCGGGTCGAGTTCCCCGCGGGGGTATCCGAGCAGGACCTGATCGCCACGGTCGAGAAGGCCGGCTACACCGCCGAGCTGCCCCCGCCGCCGAAGCCCGCCGAGGGCCCCACGGAGGAGGAGCCACCCGACGGGTTGCGCGCGCTCCGGGAACGGCTGATCACGGCGATCGTGCTGTCGGCGCCGGTGATCGCGCTGGCGATGATCCCGGCCCTCCAGTTCGACAACTGGCAGTGGTTCTCGCTGACGCTGGCCTCGCCCGTCGTCGTCTACGCGGGCTGGCCGTTCCACAAGGCCGCGTTCACCAACCTCCGGCACGGCGCCGCGACCATGGACACGCTCGTGTCCGTCGGCACGCTCGCCGCGTACGGCTGGTCGCTGTGGGCGCTGTTCTTCGGGATGGCGGGCGAGCCCGGCATGCGGCACGGCTTCGAGTTCTCCATGACCCGCTCGGACGGGTCGATGAACATCTACCTGGAGGCCGCGTCCGGCGTCATCGCGTTCATCCTGGCCGGCCGCTACTTCGAGGCCCGCTCCAAGCGCCGCGCGGGCGCCGCGCTGAGGGCCCTGCTGGAACTCGGCGCCAAGGAGGTGTCGGTCGTCCGCGAGGGGCGCGAGGAGCGGATCCCGATCGAGCGGCTCGCCGTGGGCGACGTGTTCGTCGTCCGTCCCGGCGAGAAGATCGCCACCGACGGGACGGTCGAGGAGGGCTCGTCCGCCGTGGACGCGTCGCTGCTGACCGGCGAGTCCGTCCCGGTGGAGGTCGGGCCGGGCGACACCGTCGCGGGCGCCACCGTGAACGCCGGCGGACGCCTCCTGGTGCGGGCGACCCGCGTCGGCTCCGACACCCAGCTCGCCCAGATGGCGCGGCTGGTGGAGGACGCGCAGACCGGAAAGGCCCAGGTCCAGCGGCTCGCCGACCGGATCTCGGGGATCTTCGTCCCGGTCGTCATCGCGCTCGCCGTCGCCACCCTCGGCTTCTGGCTCGGCACCGGCAACGGCCTCGCCGGCGCCTTCACCGCCGCCGTCGCCGTCCTGATCATCGCGTGCCCGTGCGCGCTCGGCCTCGCCACCCCGACCGCCCTCATGGTCGGGACCGGACGCGGCGCGCAGCTCGGCATCCTGATCAAGGGCCCCGAAGTGCTGGAGTCGACCCAGGAGATCGACACGGTCGTCCTCGACAAGACCGGCACCGTCACCACCGGCAAGATGGCGCTGGTCGAGGTGATCACCGCCGACGGCGTGACCGAGACCGACGTCCTGCGGCTGGCGGGCGCGCTGGAGGACGCGTCCGAGCACCCGATCGCGCAGGCCATCGCGAAGGGCGCCCGCGACCGCGCCGGAACGCTCGGCACCGTGGAGGACTTCGCGAACGTCGAGGGCCTGGGCGTCCAGGGCATCGTGGACGGCCACGCCGTCCTGGTAGGCCGCCCACAACTACTGACCGAGTGGTCGCAGGACCTACCCCCCTCCCTCGTGACGGCAATGGAATCGGCCCAATCCCTGGGCCGAACCGCCGTCGCGGTCGGCTGGGACGGCGAGGCCCGCGCGGTGATCACCGTCGCCGACCAGGTCAAGCCGACCTCGGCCGAGGCGATCGAGCGGCTGCGCTCGCTGGGGCTGCGCCCTGTCCTGCTGACCGGCGACAACGCCACGGTCGCCCGGACGGTCGCGGACACGGTAGGCATCGACGAGGTCATCGCCGACGTCCTCCCGCAGGACAAGGTCGACGTCGTCAAGCGCCTCCAGTCCGAAGGCCAGACGGTCGCGATGGTCGGCGACGGCGTCAACGACGCCGCCGCGCTCGCCCAGGCCGACCTGGGCCTGGCGATGGGCACCGGCACCGACGTGGCGATCGAGGCGTCCGACCTGACCCTGGTCCGAGGCGACCTACGAGCCGCCGCCGACGCGATCCGCCTGTCTCGCCGCACGCTCCGCACGATCAAGGGCAACCTGTTCTGGGCGTTCGCCTACAACGTCGCCGCCCTGCCCCTGGCAGCGTCCGGCCTGCTCAACCCCATGATCGCAGGCGGCGCGATGGCGTTCTCCTCGGTCTTCGTGGTCAGCAACAGCCTCCGCCTACGCAGCTTCAAGGCCCTGGCGGACACCGCTCCCCACACCCCAACACCACCCACCAACACCCTCCGCAAACAAACCCCGGCAACCCACTAACCAGAGGGCGGCGAGCGCGACCCCCACCGCGCTCGCCGCCCACCCCCACACCTCGACCGCCTACCTCCCGACCCACCCCACCCCGCGCGAACCAAAGCCGGAGTCGGGCCCCAGGGAGGCCATCGCCCCGCGCGAGAAACCAAAACGCGCCCCGCGCCCCGCCCCAACTCGGCGACCCCGGCCCCCCAAGCACATCCACCCCGAAACCCGCGAGCCCCGACCGGCCGCCCTCAACCCATCCCATCCCATCCCCGCGCGCGAAACCAAAACGCGCCTAGCCGCCCACCCCGCCCCCGCCCCCAACCTCGCGCCCCCCAGAAGCGCTTCGGCCCACACCCCCGACTGCCCCACCCCACCCATCCCACCCCGCGCGCCGTGCCAGCCCGCCCTCGCAGACCGGAAACCCGCCTGACCATATGTGCCGGGTCGCTGAACCCGGCGCGCGCTCGCGAGGCCCCCGGCCCGCCAGTGTGGAAAAGTACACATAGGCGTCGACGGAGCCGTTGCCCACGAACAGGATCCGCTCGCCGGGCAGGAATTCCGTCCTTCGCCAGGTCCACGACGGCCTGGAAGTCGCCGCTGGCCGCCTCGTAGTCGTGCAGGTCGCGGACCGACTAGAGCAAGGCGGGGCCGCTGCGGTCCTTGGTCCAGAGCCGAGCGCTAGTTCTCGATGTGGGGGCTCGTCCATGCCGGAGATCGGGGGGTGAGATTCTTTGCGGGCGGGTGATGGGGGACTGGCAGTGCGTGCCGGGTCTTGCTGGCAACGCGTGCCGAAGGGTCTTTGACCTTGGGCGGGGAAAGTCGTCTGTCGAACCTCGCAAAGCGCGCGGTCCCTTGTGGGGGGCGGGCGCTAACGTTTTCCGGGTGTTCCTGGCAACCTGGTAGGAACTCGCGCCGTCCCATAACGGGGTGAAGGCGAAGGGAGCAGGGGCACGATGAGGATCGCCGACGAGCTTCTCCTGCTGGCCATTCATCCGGCCGGCGGACGGCCCGTCATCGGCGCCGCGAAGCTCGACCTCGCGTTGTCCGGCGCGATCCTCGCGGAACTCGTCCTGTCCGGGCGCGCCTGCCTGGAGGGTGGACGGGTCCGGCCGTGCTCGCCCGGCGCCAGGACCGGCCGGGCGCCCGCGCGTGACCCCGAGCTGGACGAGGCGCTCGCGCGGATCGTCGAGTCGCCGGGCGTCGTGACCGACCGGTGGGTCGCCGGGTTGAGCGGTGCGGCGCTGCTGCTCAGGCTGCGCAACGGCCTGATCGGCCAGGGCATCCTCGCCGAGGAGGAGCAGCGAATCCTCGGCGTCCTGCGCTCCAGCAGCCACCCCGAACTGAACCCCGTGCCGAGGCGCGAGATCGTGGCCCGCCTCGACGCGGCCCTGGCGAGCGCGCCGGTCGACGGCCTCGCCCCCAACCCCCGGACGGCGACGCTGCTGGAGATCGCGCACGCCTGCGACCTCGCCCGCATCCTGTTCTCCGCCATCCCCGACCTGGACGGCCGCATCGCCGCCGTCACAGCCGGAGGCTGGGCGGGCCCCGCCGTCGCCAGGGCGATCGCCCGCAAGCAGGCGGCCGTGTCCGTACCGATCCCGGCCCAGGACGCCCCACCCGGCGCCCCACCCACCTGACCCAGAAAGCTTCACCCGCCGCCAAGCCCACCCGAGCCACGACGGCTCACCCACCTGAGCCAGCAGGGTTCGCCCGGCGCACCTGCGCCAGCACGGTTCGCCCCGGCAGCTCGCCCCTGAGCCGGGACGGCTCGCGCGGCGGCTCGCCGACCTGAGCCAGGACGGTTCGCCCGCCTGAGCCAGCAGGGTTCGCCCGGTGCCTCGCGCGCCTGTGCCGGGACGGCTCGCGGCAGCCCGCCGTCCCAAACCAGGTGGGTTTGCCCGGCGCCACGCGCATCCGAACCAGGACGGTTCGCGCGGCGGCTCGCCCTCCTATCCAAGACGGCCCGCCTGCTTGAGGCAGCAGAGTTTGCGCGGCGGCTCGCCCGCCTGAGCCAGGACGGTGCCCCCGCCCGAGCCAGCAGATTGCCCGGCGCCTCGCGTGCCTGAGCCGAGGTAACTCGTCCCGGCGCCACGCGCACCTGAATCAGGTGGGTTCCCGCAGCAGCTCGCACGTTTCAACCGGATGGGTTCGCGCGGCAGCTCGCGGACCCGAGCCAGGTGGGTTTGCCCGGTGCCTCGCGCGCCTGAGCCAGGGTGTTCGCGCGGCGGCTCGCGCGCCTGAGCCAGGATGGTTCTCCCGACACCTCGTCCACCTGAGGCAGGACGGCTCGCCCCGGCGGCTCACCCCTTGAACCGGCTGGGTCCGCGGCGCATCGCGACCTCGACCGGGTGAGTTTGCCCGGCAGCTCGCCCACCTGAGCCGGGTGGGTTCGCGCGGCAGCTCGCCGACCCGAGCCAGGTGGGTTGGCCTGACACCTCGCGTGCCTGAGCCGAGATAACTCGTCCCGGCGCCACGCGCACCTGAATCAGGTGGGTTCCCGCAGCAGCTCGCACGCTAGAACCGGATCGGTTCGCGCGGCGGCTCGCCCACCTGAACCAGGATGGTTCGCGCGGCAGCTCGCGGACCCGAGCCAGGTGGGTTCGCCCGGCGCCTCGCGCGCCTGTGCCGGGACGTTCGCCTTGGCGGCTCGCCCTTTGGACCAGGTGGGTTCGCGCGGCGGCTCGTGCACCCGAACCGGGTGGGTTCGCCCTGGTAGCTCGTCCACCTGAGCCGGGTGGGTTCGCGTGGCGCCTCGCTCGCCGGAGCCAGGACGGTTCGCTCGGCGGTTCACCCACCGGAACCAGGAGGGTACGCCCGCCTGAGCCAGAAGGGTTTGCCCGGTGCCTCGCGCGCCTGAGCCAGGGTGTTCGCGCGGCGGCTCGCGCGCCTGAGCCAGGATGGTTCTCCCGACACCTCGTCCACCTGAGGCAGGACGGCTCACCCCGGCTCACCCCTTGAACCGGCTGGGTTCGCCCGGGCAGCTCGTCCGCCTGAGCCGGGTGGGTTTGCCCGGCGCTGCGCGCACCTGAGCCAGGACGGTTCGTGCGGCGTCTCGCCCTTGCGCCGGGACGGCTCGCGCAGCGGCTCGCCGACCTGAGCCAGGACGGTTCGCTCGGCTGAGCCAGCAAAGTTTGCCCGGCGCCTAGCGCACCTGAACCAGGGTGGCTCGCACCGGCGTCTCGCCCCCTGTACCAGGTCGGTTCACGCGGCGCCTCGCGCACCTCGCCCGGGTGAGTTCGGCCGGCAGCTCGCCCACCTGAGCCGGGCGGGTTCGCGCGGCGGCTCGCCGACCCGCGCCAGGTGGGTTCGTCCGGCACCTCGCGCGCCTGTGCTGGGACGGTTCGCGCGGCGGCTCGTGCGCCTGGGCGCGGGCTCCTTTCGTGATCAGCGCTGGTGTGCGGGGCGCTCTAGGTCGTATTCGACCTCACCGTGCTCGGTGCCGGGAAGGGGGTCGTCGAACTGTGGATAAAAGGTCCGGACGTAGCGCAGGCCCGCCTTCTCCATCACGCGGCGCGAAGCGGTGTTGACCGCCATGGTCTGGGCCCACACCCGGCGCACGCCGAGGTCGGCGAACCCCTTCCGGATCAGTGCCCGGGCGCCCTCGGTCGCGTACCCCCGGCCCCAGACCGAGGACTTGAGCCGGTAGCCCAGTTCCACTTCGGTCGGGTCGCCGTCGTCCGGTGGCTGGAGGGCGAGCCAACCCACGAACTCGCCCGTTGATCGCTCGTGCGCGGCCCAGCGTCCGGCCGGTCCCCGGGCGTAGTCGCACAGGATCCTTGGCAGGACGTCGTTCTCGATCTCGTCGCGCGGGGTCGGCTCGCCGGTGAGGAAGCGCATCACCTCAGGATCGCCGTCCAGAATGACCAGGTCGTCCACGTCCGCCTCGGTGAACCGCCGCAGCAGCAGGCGGTCCGTCTCCAGGAACACCTTCATCAGTAAGCCCTCCGACGAGCGGCGTCATCGGCCGTCATTGTGTGGGCAGTTGGCCTGGTCGCGCCAAAGGATTTAGGGCGCGGTGGGGTGTGGTGGTTGGGGTTCTGGGGCGAGGGCGTGTTGCTATCGCTTGGGCGGACCGTCCATCACGTTGAACGAGATCCATGTGTCCGGTGGTAGGTCGGGACGGTTCGGCACTGGGCGGTGCTCCTCGGTCCAGGTGTTGGGAGCGATCGTGGCCGCGACGTGGCGCCAGAACCTCGCGGCCGTCGCGTTGTCGTCCTGGAAAGCGATCTCCCACGCTCCCGGATGCCGGGACACCACCTCGCGGACCCCGCGCAGCCCGAGCCCGCTCCGGCGCGCTCCCCGCACCACGAAGAACGAGTTCAGCACCCGTCCCGGGCCGGTGAGCCCCCGGACGACGGCGAACCCGACCGGCCGATCGCCGCTCGTCAGCAGGTAGGCGGCCCAGTCGGCGTCGTCCAGCGCCGCCTGGAGCCGCTCGCTTCGGAACGTTCCGTCCGGGAAGGGCAGCACGTCGCGAAACTGCGACATGTCGTGCTGGAACATCAGCCACAGGCGCTCCAGGACGGGGCGGTCATCCGCATCGGCGAGCCGGACAGCCAGGTCGGACATGGGATTCCTTCGGTGGAGGGCACCGCTAACCCGCGCGGCGGGAGGGGTGGAGCGGCTAAGGGCCCGGAATGCGAAAAAGCCTCCCTGCCGGCTATGCGGCTAGGAGGCTTACTGACCTACAAGATCATAACATCCGCAACGGCATCGTGGCCGTACTCCAGGATGCGGCGTCTCGCGGGTGCCTACAGGGCGCCTGGGAGGCGTCCTGTAGGCGATGGCTACCTGACGGGTGCGGAACTGGCCCGATGGTGCCCGTTCCGCGTGAGCGGGTGCGGGGCTAGCTTATGGTCAGCATTCCGCGTAGGCCTGTGACCAGCGGGCCCAGGCCCGGGTCGGACGCGGCGTCGTTGAGGGCGTCCGCCAGTGCCTGGTGGTAGGTCGGGGCGGCCCGTTCCTGGACGGCGCGGCCCTCCTCGGTGATCACGGTGTAGACGCCGCGCCGGTCCTTCGGGCACATGTCGCGCCTGGTCAGACCGGCCGACTCCAGCCGGGCGACGAGGCGGCTGACCGAGCTCTGGTTGAGGCCGATCAGGTCGGCGAGCTCCTGCATGCGCAGTTCGCCGTCGCCCGAGTGCGCCAGCCGGCACAGCGCGCGGAACTCCGACAGTCCGATGCCATGGCCGCGTTGCAGCGCCTTGGCCAGCCGGTTCTCGACCCTGCCGTACAGGGTGACCACGTCGCCCCAGACAAGGTCGTCGATCTCGACGTCCCCTGCGCTCATCACGCCACCTCGGCTCTCCGTTGACAGCACTGTACATGCGGTGCGAATATCTGCATGCACATACATTACATGCAGGTGCATGCAAAGGAGACGAAGGATGACCAGTCCGCTGCTTCTCCCGTACGAAGGCCCGCGCCTCTCGCTGCGCAACCGCATCGCCATGGCCCCCATGACCCGGGGACGGGCGGACGACGTCACCGGCGTCCCGAACCCGCTGACCGCCCGGTACTACGCACAGCGCGCGGGCGCCGGGCTGATCGTCAGCGAGGGGATCTGGGCGGACGTCCTCGGCAAGTCGGGGCCCGGCGTCCCCGGGCTGGTCACCGAGGCGCAGGTCGCGGGCTGGCGACAGGTCACCGACGCCGTGCACGTAGCAGGTGGGACGATCTTCGCCCAGCTCTGGCACGTCGGACGGATGACGCACCCGTTCATCCTCCCGGACGGCGCCACGCCGCTCGCCCCGTCCGCCGTCCGGATCGAGTCGGAGCGGATCTACACCAACGCGGGCAATGTCGACCATGTCACGCCGCGCGCGATGACGACGGCGGAGGTCGAGGGGGCGATCGGCGCGTTCGCCAGAGAGGCGCGCAACGCGATCAGGGCCGGGTTCGACGGGGTGGAGATCCACGGCGCGAACGGCTACCTGATCCAGCAGTTCCTCGCGGAGAACACCAACCTGCGCACCGACCGGTTCGGCGGCTCGCGCGAGAACCGGCTCCGCTTCGCGCTGGACGTGGTGGAGGCCGTCGCCGCCGAGGTCGGCCCCGGGCGCGTGGGCCTGCGGATCTCGCCCGACAACCCGGAGAACGAGATCGCCGAGCGGGACCCGCGCGGCACCTACCGGGCGCTTGTCGACGCGCTCGACCCGCTCGGCCTCGCGTACCTGCACATCATCGAGCGTGGCGCGTACCAGGCGCTCGCCGATCTGCGTCCGCGCTGGTCGGGCACCCTGATCGGCAACTACAACGGCCCGGAGGCCACCCCGCTCGGCGCGGGCGAGGAGGTGCTCGCGGCGGGTCTCGCGGACGTCTTCTCGTTCGGGCGGCTGTTCATCTCCAACCCCGACCTGCCCGCGCGGCTCGCGACCGGCGCACCGCTGGCCGCGCACGACCCGGCGACCGTCTACGGCGGCGGCGCCGAGGGGTACGTCGACTACCCCGACGAGGCGGTGCCCGCGATCAGGTAGGGACGTCCCAGAAGGCCATCTCGTGGCGCATGCCCTCCAGGAACAGGGGCTCGGCGCGGACGGGGTCGGCGCCGGACTCGTCGATCATCTGCGCGACGCGCCTGGTCAGCTCGGCGAACCCGGGGTCGGCGTAGGTGTCGACCCAGCGCCGGTAGCGCGGCTCCGACGGCGGGTTCTCGGCGAGCCGCGCCCCGAGCGTCGAGTAGCCCCACATGCAGGGGTAGAGCGCGGCGAGGCCCTCGGCGTAGGAAGCGGCGCTGTCCAGGAGGAACGCGGTGTACGCGGCGCAGGCGGAGCCCTTCTTCGCGCCGTCCAGGTCGGCGCCGAACCCGGCGGAGAGCGAGCGGTGCAGGTCCAGTTCGTCATGGAACGTCGCGTACGCGAGGTCGACGAGGTCGCCGAGGTGCGCGGCGGGGGCCTGCCAGGCGAGCCGGGAGAAGACGCGGACGTAGTCGTGCAGGAAGAGGTAGTCCTGTTCCAGCCACGACCGGAACACCGCTTCGGGGAGGTCCCCGCGCGCGATCCCGGCGACGGTCGGGTGCCCGAGTTGCTCCTCGACGAGCGGACGGCCGAGTTCTTCCAGGTGGGACGCGAGACTCATGCCGAAAAGTCTCCCAGACGACGAGAGCCCCGCCGGGTTAGCCCGGCGGGGCTCGTCGTACGTAGGCCGGTGTGTGGGTCGCCTCTCGGCGAAAGGCACAACACGGCTCCAGCCGAACGGTATTCCGTGAAGGCGATAGGTGAGGCCCGGGGACACCAGGCACACCGGCTTGTCTCATGTAACCGACGGCTCCCCGGGATTGTTCCCACGGCTTCAACGCGCCGCCGGGACGTCCGGAATGTCGGCAAACGTCCCGGTGCGCCGGACGGTGTGCCAGCGCAGCTTCACCCCCAGCACGGCCGTCACCACCGACTGCACGACGACGAGGTACATCAGCTGGCGGTAGACGACCTGCTGG
Organism: Actinomadura terrae; assembly: GCF_022751215.1. Taxonomy (GTDB): domain Bacteria; phylum Actinomycetota; class Actinomycetes; order Streptosporangiales; family Streptosporangiaceae; genus Spirillospora; species Spirillospora terrae. The sequence continues at coordinate 123,449 of NZ_JAICDG010000008.1, forward strand.
AGTGGCAGGGACCACAGCGGGCGCAGGCGCTCGCCGTCCAGCCAGAGCGCGTAGCCGCCGGCGGCGGTCTGGGCGGCGACGAACGCCGTCCACATCAGCAGGGGCGCGGACGGGTCGAGGAACGCCAGCCCGTACAGGACGAACAGGTCCACGGCGGGCGCGAACAGCGGCGTGAGCACCTGGAACACGAGCAGGTAGGGGAGGCAGCGGCGGCCGAACCGTCCCGATCCGCCGCGTTCGACCACTGAGCGGCGGTGTTTCCACATCGCCTGCATCGTGCCGTAGCACCACCGGTAGCGCTGCCTCCACAGCTGGCGCAGCGAGGACGGCGCCTCCGTCCAGGCGAGCGCCTTCTCCTCGTAGACGACGCGCAGGCCGGTGCGGCAGATCGCCATGGTCAGGTCGGTGTCCTCGGCGAGGGTGTCGCCCGGGACGCCGCCGACCCGCGCGAGCACCGACGCCCGGAACGCACCGATCGCGCCCGGTACGGTCGGCATGCACCGCAGGACGTCGAACATCCGGCGGTCGAGGTTGAAGCCGATCACGTACTCGATGTGCTGCCAGCGGCCGATGATCCCGCCCCGGTTGGCGACCTTGGTGTTGCCGCTGACCGCGCCGACGCCGGGATCGGCCAGCGGCGCGACGAGGTGCCGGAGGGTGTCGCGCTGGAACACCGTGTCGCCGTCCACCAGCACGAGGGTCTGCGTCGACGCCGCCGCGATGCCCGCGTTGAGCGCGCTCGGCTTGCCGCCGTTGACCTTCCGGATCAGCCTGACCTGCGGCAGCGCCAGGCCCTGGACGATCTCGGACGTGCGGTCCGACGACCCGTCGTCCACCACGATCACCTCGACCGTGCCCGGATAGTCGGTGTCGACCAGCGACCGGACCGTCGCCGCGATCCCCGCCTCCTCGTTGTACGCGGGGACGATCACTGAAACAGGCGGAAACGGATCGGGCGGCAGTCCGGCCGGAACGGGTGCGCCGGAGGAACGCGGACGGCGCCGCGACCGGCCGCGCGCCCGGCGGGTGTGGATGTGCGCGAAGAGCAGCAGCATCGCGAGGCGCGCCGCGTACAGGACGCCGGTCGCGCCGAACAGCAGGGCCAGCGTGCCCGTCAGGCTGGACGCGGCGCGCTGCGCGGTGACGAGCGTCCAGCCGACGGCCTTCTCCCGCGCGGACACCGGGACCTCGGCGGACGGCATCGCCAGCGCGCCCGTCAGCGTCGTGAACCGGTAGCCGCGGGGGGCGAGCCGGTCGATGATCTGCTCGACGGCCGCGACCGTCTCGGTCCGGTCCCCGCCCGAGTCGTGCAGCATCACGACCGCGCCCTCGCCGCGCCGCTCCGCAGCCAGCGCCGACCCGACGATCTTCGCGGTGCCCGGCCGCGCCCAGTCCTCGGTGTCGCGGTCGGTCAGCACGACGACGTAGCCGTCCTCGCCCGCCCGCCGCGCCGCGCGCCACTCGACGGCGCTCAGTCCGTCCGGGACGGACGAGTACGGCATGCGCATCAGTCTCGTGTGGACGCCCGCCGCGCCCGCCAGTGCCCGCTGGGTGAGGTCCAATTCCAGCTTGTTCCGCCACGCGGGCGCACCGGACATGTCCAGGTGCGTGTAGGTGTGCGACCCGATCTCGTGGCCCTCGCGGAGGATGCGGCGGGTCAGCCCGGGATGCTCCGCGATGTGGGCGCCGATCGTGAAGAACGTGGCCCGCGCGTTGTGCCTGCGCAGCACGTCCAGGACGCGGGGCGTCCAGACGGGGTCGGGGCCGTCGTCGAAGGTGAGCGCGATCGTCTTGGCCGGCATGCGCAGGCTGCGCGGCGTGCCGTCGACCAGGTTGACCACCGGGCCGCCCTCGGTGATCGCGGCGGGGGCCCGTCCCGGCCGCTCCTCGTGCGGCGCCTCGCCGACTGCGCCGTGCGCGAAACCGTCCAGCAGCAGCAGGACGGTCAGCGCGAGCCCGCCGAGCAGGAGCAGCACCCAGTGTCCCCGTGGTTCGCGTTGCGGCCACGGGCGTCTGGCCGTCAGCGCGGCTTCTTCGTGTGGCCCCGCGTGGGCGGGGACGTGGGCGAGCCGCCGGGGTCCGTGGAGACGGTCACGGACGGGACCGGGGTCGGCGTCGGGCCCGAGGTCGATTGTTTCGGTCGTTTCGGGACGGACGGGGACGGCAGCGGCCTCGTCACCCGGGAAGGCACGGACACGGGCACGCGGCCCGGCTGTCGCGCCCTGTTTCCAATCTTGTGTCGCGTTCCGGCGGGTCGCTTCGGGGCCTTCCTCGCCTTCCCAGACGGGTGGTCGGACGGGACATCCCACCTGGTCAGCGGCACATCCGCGCCCGTCGCGACACCGACCCCGAGCGCGCTCAGGAACAGCAGGAGCAGCGCCCCGGCGACCATCCCGGCCCGCCGGACGAGCCGCCGCCGCCGTCCGCTCAGGTCCACGAACACCGGGACGGGCGGCCGGGTACCACCTTCCGGACGGTCGTCATCCGGGGGTTGATCGTCCAATATGGGACGTCGCGTCGAGGCGTCGCTGATCATTTTGTTCCATTACTTCGCGGGGCGAGGGGAACGTCCCCTGCGCTCCGCGCTGGTACGTTCACAACTTCAGCGTCATGCGCGCCTTTTGTGTCACACCGCCCTGGAAATCCCTGCACAATGACCCGGTGACGAAAGCGGAGGCACGACGGGCGGATCATGCGGTGAAGGAGGACGAACTCGGGCGTGCGCTGCGCGCGGCGCAGAAGGGCGACGAGGCGTCCTTCCGCCTGCTCTACCGCGACGTCCAGCCCCGGCTGCTGCGGTTCGCGGGCGCGCTGGTCGGCCCCGACGCCGAGGACGTGACGTCCGAGGCGTGGCTCCAGATCTCCCGCGACCTGCCCAGCTTCCGCGGCGACCTCGACGGTTTCCGCGGCTGGACCGCGACGATCACCCGGCACCGCGCGCTGGACCACCTGCGCCGCCGGTCCCGCCGTCCGGCGACCGACCTGCCCGTCGAGGAGCTGGTCGCGATCGCGGCGGAGGGCGACACCGAGTCGATCGCCCTGGACGGCATCGCGACCGGCGACGCGCTGCGCCTCATCAACGAACTGCCCCGCGACCAGGCCGAGGCGGTGCTGCTGCGCGTGGTGATGGGCCTGGACGCCAAATCCGCGGGCCGGGTTCTCGGGAAGCGGGCCGGGGCGGTCCGCACCGCCTCGTATCGTGGGTTGCGACGGCTCGCCGAACGGCTTGCCTCAGCCGTACCCGATGTCCCCCCGCCCACTGTCCCCCCGCCCGATAGCTCCCCGCCCGAAACAGGACCGCCTGAGACCGCCCCACCGGAAACAGCCCCACCGGAGACCGCCGACCCGTCAACGGTACGGCGGGAGGCAGCGGAACCGCCGCGGGACGCCCTCCCCGCGAACCGTGGTGACAAAAGCGGCGGTCCCGGCGCTGAAGGGGTGAGATGAACGACCACCACAGGTCCGGAGGGCTCGATCCGAGCACCGCCGAGCACCTGCTCGACACCGCCGCGCGCGCCGCCGCCGGCCGTCCCCCCGCCGCCGGAGCCCCGCAGGACAGCGCGGCCGACGACGCCGCCCGGTTGCGGGAACTGCTGGCCGCGGCCGGGGGCCCCGCACGCCCGGACGAGCTCGCGGGCGAGGACGCGGCGGCCGCGGCGTTCGTCGCGGCCTGCGCACCTCATCCGTCCTGGTGGGCCGGGATGCTCCGGGTCGCCGGCGCCCACCTGCGCCGGCTGGCCATGCTGCCCCGGATCGTGCTGATCAAGATCCTGGTGGGCGTCGCGATCCTGGTCGCGTCCGGCGGGGTCGCCGTCGCCGCCGGGACCGGACACCTCCCCGGGCAGGACCCGACCCCCGCGCCCACCCACCGCTCCCCGAAGGTGCCCATCGAGGAGACCGACCGCCCGCCGACGCCGAGCGGGTCCCTGTGGCCGAAGCCGCCGGGGTCCGTCCCGTCCAAGAAGGCCAAGGAGGACGACGGCAAGGCCAAGGGCGAGGACAAGGGCAAAGGCAAGGGAAAGCATGGCGACAAGGACCGGCCCAAGAAGCAGGAGGGGCCCGAGAAGACGAAAGTGGAAAACCCGGGCGATGGGCACGGAAAAGGGCCCGGAAATGGCACCGACAAAGGGCCCGACGACGGTAACGGGCACGGGAACGGAAACGGGAACGGGAACGGGAACGGGAACGGGAACGGGAACGGGAATGGCGGGGGTCACGGACACGGCCACGGACATGGGAACGGGAACGGGAACGGCGGCGGTCACGGCGGAGGACACGGGGGAGGACACGGCGGCGGCCATGACTACGGCGACCCCGGCTCCGGTAATGGCCACGGTTCCGGATCGAACGGACGGGCCAGGGGGCAAAAGCCGGCGCCGACCGCTTAGCCGGCGTTAGACGGCCACCTCGTCGGCGTGCCGGACGACGTGGTCCACGAATCCGTAGTCGCGCGCCTCCTCGGCCGTGTACCACCGGTCGCGGTCGGAGTCGGCCGCGATCCGCTCGACCGGCTGCCCGGTGTGGAAGGCGACCCGCTCCTGGAAGACCTTCTTCGTGAACAGCATGTTCTCGGCCTGGATCTTGATGTCGGACGCGGTGCCGCCGATTCCGCCGGACGGCTGGTGCATCAGAATCCGCGCGTGCGGGAGCGCGTACCGCTTGCCGGGCGTGCCCGCGCACAGCAGGAACTGCCCCATCGACGCGGTGAATCCCATCGACAGCGTCGCCACGTCGTTCGGGACGAACTGCATCACGTCGTAGATGGCCATTCCGGCGGTCACGGAACCGCCGGGCGAGTTGATGTAGAGGTGGATGTCGCGCGTGCGGTCCTCGGCGGCCAGCAGCAGCATCTCGCCGCAGATCCGGTTCGCGATCGCGTCGTCCACTTCCTGGCCGAGGACGATGATGCGCTGCCTCAGCAGCCGCTGGAAGACGTGCTCGCCGCCGAGCGCGGACATCTCGTCGGCCTTGGCGGTGCTCCGCAGCACGCTCGGGTCGAAGGCACTCGTGTTGAAGGCGGTGGGGTCGAAATCGATCAGCTGGAAGGACATGCCTCCAGGGAATCCGCATGTCAGTGGCATGTCCAACAACCCTTTCCGGCGGTTCCACAACCCCGGGTTGTTAATCTGGGAACGTGGAGGCCGACCTGCCGGGGATGCGCGCGTTCGTGGCCGCCGCCGAGGAGCTGCACTTCGGACGGGCGGCCGCCCGGCTCTTCCTGACCCAGCAGGCGCTGTCCAAGCGCGTCCGGCGTCTCGAAGCCGCGCTCGGCGCGCCGCTGTTCGAGCGCACGACCCGCTCCGTCGAGCTGACCCCGGCCGGATACCGTCTGCTGCCGCTGGCCCGCGAGGCGCTGGCGTCCTTCGACGCGGCGGTGGACGCCGTCCGGGGCGTCTCCGTCCCGTTGCGCATCGACGTCTTTCACGAGCGTTTCACGCCGGTGGAGGTCATTCGCGAGGCCATCGCGCCCTTTCCCGACCTCACCGTCGAGCCGAGCATGCGGCAAGGTCTGGCCGCCGCCGTGCCCGCCCTCCTCCGCCGCGAAATCGACGCCGCCTTCGGTTACGCGAACGACCTCGGCCTGCCCTGGCCGGACGAGTTGGAGCGCCGCCTGTTCTCGCTCGTCCCGCTTTACGCCTTCGTCTCCGACGACCACCCGCTCGCGTCCCGGCGGACGCTGCCGATGGCCGAACTGGCGTCCGCCGGACTGGTGATGCCCGATCCGGCCGGTGCCACCGAATGGCGGGCCTTTCTGACGCGCTTCACGTCCGAGTTCGGCATCCCGCTCCGCTTCTCCGAACCCGCGATCGGCATCCTCAGCTACCGGGAACTGATGGCCCGTGAACGGCGGAGCGTCACCGTGGGCGAGGAGGAGATGACGTTGCCGACGGAGGAGGGGACCCGGCGGCTGCCCATTGTCGATCCCGTCCCGCTGTTCCCCTGGTCGATCGTCTGGCACCGCCGGAACCACGATCCGAAACTGCGCCGACTGCTCGCGCTGCTCCAACCGCCGACGCCGCCGGACGACCCGTCCTATTGGCTTCCCACATAGCGCGGCGCTCAGCCGGGCCGGGTGTCCATCATCTCCCGGGTGATCGCCCACCGCTCATGGTCCACCCATTTTCCCCGGATGCAGATGAAAGCGGGGGAAAATCCCTCCCGCTGGAAGCGCAATCTCCTGACCAGATTCAACGACGCGGCGTTTCCGGGCTGAATGTCGGCTTCCAGGCGGTGCAGACCCAGTTCGGTGAACGCGTAGTCGAGGAGCAGGTCGACGCCCTCGGTCATGTACCCGCGGCCCGCGTTCGGGGCGAACGCGCCGTACCCGATGAGGCCCCGCTGGTAGACGCCCCTGACGATCTCGTTCAGGTTGACGAAGCCGACCATGCTCTGGCGTTTCGCGAGGCAGACGACGAATCCGTCGGCCGAGAGCCCATCGAAGCGTCCGATGTAGTCGTCGAACTCGTCCGGCGTGCCGGGGAGGGTGATCCACGGCCGGTGCAGGGTGCGGCTCGACTCGACCAGCCCGAGGAATTCCTCCTGGTCATACGCCGTGATACGGCGAAGCGCGACCCGGCGCCCCTGGCGCAGGAACACGGCTTTCGTCTCCACCCGCACACTCTGAACATACACCGGCCGCCGTTTCGGTCCGCCGCGGGAATGCGCCCGATAACGGCCATCCCGGCGTTTCATCCAATGCGTCCGGAGAAGCGGGGAACGGGTGATGTCGGAGCGTAATGGAGGGGTTGCGCCCACAAGCGGATAGCGCTCGGACGCCGGCCCCTCGCACGCCAGGCCCCTCGGACCCGGGCCCCTCGGGCGCCGGGCCCCGCGGAGCCGTCCCGGGAGGCCCTTGACCTCAAGTAATGATGAGGTTTCACAGTGGGTCCAGCAGGCCGACCCAGTCGGATGACAGATTCCCCGGCTGGTCGACCTCCGTAGCTTCGGTCCCGTTGGCCCAGTTTCGAGGAGAGGTACATGACCGAGAATCCGTTGCGCGTCGCGATCATCATTGCCAGCACCCGGGAGGGACGGTTCGCGCCGACGGTCGGCACCTGGTTCGCCGGGATCGCCGCCGAGCGCGACGACATGGCCGTCGAAGTGCTGGACGTGGCCGACGCACCGCCCCCCTCGGCCTTCGGCTCGGCCGCGCCCGAGCGGTTCGCCGAGGTGACGGCGAAGCTCGCCGAGGCCGACGCCTACGTGGTCGTGACCTGCGAGTACAACCACAGTTTCCCCGGCACGCTGAAGAACCTGATCGACACGCACTTCCACGAGTGGCGCGCCAAGCCGGTCGCGTTCGTCTCCTACGGCGGCCTCGCGGGCGGCCTGCGCTCGGTCGAGCACCTGCGCGGGGTCTTCGCGGAACTGCACGCGGTCACGATCCGCGACACCGTGAGCTTCCACCACCCGTGGAACTGGTTCGGCGAGGACGGCCGTCCGAGCGACGCCGAGGGCGCCGCCGCCGCCGCGAAGGGCCTGCTCGACCAGCTGGACTGGTGGGGGCAGGTGCTGCGCGAGGCCCGCTCCCTCCGCCCCTACGGGTCATGATCACCCAGCCGAGGCCCCGGACGCGGCCGGAGTCCGGGGCCATGGCGATCGTGCTGGTGCTGGTGCTCGGGGCGGTCATGATCACGCTGGACACCACCGTGGTCAACGTCGCGATCAACAAACTGTCGCAGGACTTCGACGCCCCGCTCGCGACCGTCCAGTGGGTCGCGACCGCCTACTCGCTCGCGCTCGGCGCGGTCATCCCGGGCACCGCCTGGGCGGTCGGACGGTTCGGCGCGCGCCGCCTCTACCTCGGCGCGATCGCGGCGTTCGCCGCCGGGTCGGTGCTCGCCGGGCTCGCCTGGAACATCGAGTCGCTGATCGTCTTCCGGATCATGCAGGGCGTCAGCGGCGGCATGGTGATGCCCGTCGGCATGACGATCCTGCTGCGCGCGGCGGGCTCCGACCAGCTCGGCAAGCTGATGGGCACGCTCGGCCTGGCGATCCTCGTCGGCCCGCTGGCCGGGCCGGTGATCGGCGGCTGGCTGATCGACGAGGTGTCGTGGCGGTGGATGTTCTTCGTCAACGTGCCGGTCGCGGTGGCGGTCGTGCTGCTCGGCCTGCAAACGTTCCCCCGCGACGTCCCGGAGACGCCGCGTCCGCTGGACGTGCCCGGGATGCTGCTGCTGTCGCCGGGTCTCGCGGCGCTGCTGTACGGCGTGACGACCGGCGGCGAGCGCGGCGGGTTCGGATCACCCGGGGTGCTGTTTCCGCTGGTCACAGGCGTGGTGCTGAGCGCCTTGTTCGTACTGCGGGCGCTGACGGCACGCCACCCCCTGATCGACCTCGCCCCCTTCCGCGACCGCACCTACGCGGCGGCCACCGGAACGCTGACGCTGTTCGCGTCCGGCTACTTCGGGACGATGCTGCTCCTGCCCCTGTACTTGCAGGTCGTCCGGGGTGAGAGCACGACCGTCGCGGGCGCGCTCGGCATCCCGTTCGCGCTGGGCTCGGGCGTAGCAGTGCAGGTCGCCGGACGGCTGGTCGACCGCATTCCCGCTGGACGCCTCGTCCCGGTGGCGATCGCGACGTCGGTCACCGGTTTCACGCTGTTCACCGTCCAACTCGACGCGGACGCCTCGTACTGGGGCCTGTGCGCGGCGATGGTGCTGATGGGCGCGGGCGGCGGCGGGACGATGATGCCCACGATGACGACGGCGACCCGCGGCATGTCGCACGAGCGGGCCCCGGCGGCGAGCACGACGGTGAACCTGGTCAACACCACATCGGCGGCGATCGGCATGGCGCTCGCGTCCGTGATCCTGACGGCGTTCATGAGCGGGGTCGTCCCGGACACCGGCGGCGGCACCCTCCAGGCCCTGCACCGCCTGACCCCCGAGGCCCACGCCGCCGTGGCCGAACCCCTCTCAGGCGCCTTCCGCGACACCTACTGGTTCGCCGTGGGAATCATGCTCCTGGCCCTGATCCCGGCCTCGTTCCTCCCAAAACACAAACCGGACGCTTGAGCTAGGCGTCCGGCAGGCGGAGGCCGAGCGCCGCGACGGCAGCGCGGACCTGGTCCGGCGGTTCCCCCTCGGCGACCGCCGCCAGGGCCGCGCGCCAGGCCGCCGCGAGCACCCGGCCGAGCAGCGGCGCCGCCGGGACGGCCTCCGCGAGCATCTCGGCCAGCGGGTCGGGCCCGGTGCCCGCGGGCGGATCGCCGAGGATGCGCAGAAAGCCTTCGCGGACGGCGAAGTCCAGGCCGACGAGCAGCGCCGACGTCACCGCCGCCGAGCGGTCGGGCCCGGCGGCCGTCAGCGCGCCCTCCATCCGGTCCAGCAGGCGCCGCTCGACGTCCGCCCGGACGAACGCGTAGAGCCCGAGCTTGCTCTCGAAGTGGTGGTAGAGCGCCCCGGTGGTGACCTGCGCCGCCGCCGCCAACTCGGCGACCGTGACCTCGTCGAAGGGACGCGCCCCGAACTCCTTGACCGCGGCGAGCGCGAGCCGCCCCCGGGGGGAGGAGGAAACGGGCATCCATTCGCGCACTCGGACATAATGTCATTATGCTGTGCCCGAGTCCAGTTACGAGACGAAGGAAGGACGCGCCATGAAGCTGGAGTTCCTGTTCACCCCGACCTCCGACCTGAAGGCCTCCCTCGCCCTGTACCGGGACGGCCTCGGCTTCACCGAGACCTGGCGCGAGGGCGACGCGACCGTCGCGCTGGCCATGCCCGGCACCGACGTCCAGCTGATGCTCGACGCCCACGCCCCCGACGCCCCCGCCGGCCCGCTGTTCGTCGTCGACAGCGTCGAGACCTTCCACAAGTCCCGCCCCGAGACACTCGCCGTCGTCGAGCCCCCCTCGGAGATCCCCGGCGGATTCCTCGCCACCTACCAGGACCCGGGCGGCGCGACCCTCTACGTCATGGACCAGTCAACAGACGCCTCATAGCCCCGCGTTCTGGAGGGGCACCACCGCGCACATTGAGTACGCGTCCATGCCCTACTCCTCATCGCCGCTCCGGATGCGGCGAGGGCCGTCACAGGCTGATCGGGTTGTCCGGGGAATCGAGCCAGACGCGTTGGCCATGGGACGCGACGGTCATGCCGAATCTGCTCCGTTCGGGCTGGCCCCACTTCACCCAGCGGAAGAACGCGGCCTCCATCTCGTCCCACAAGTCGCGTTCGCCGAACTGCCGCACCTCGGACCCGACCACATGGGCACCGGAATCTCCCGTCCAGAGCCACCCCTCGAAAGGTGATCCCGGTCCACGGACCACCGAGACGTCCGGCAGGCAACCCGCGATGGCCACATCGGCGCCGTAGCCCGAGCGGAAAACGCGCCGAGGGTCGAGCGTCGCGTCTCGTTCCCGGTACGGGCCCTCGTGCGTGGGGGCGGCGGGGGTTCGCTGGCCGCGCAGCATCATGTACCGGGTGCCGCCGACGAACCTGCCACTGGCGGAGCCTTCGCCGTCCACAGTCAGGCGCACCTTGTGGCCGGGCTCGAACTCGGGCATCCAAGGGAAGACGATCACGCCGCCCGGCCTGGTCTGCTCGACCCAGGAATAGGGAACCCGGCCTACTCCGGCGGTCACATGAACGCGATCGTAGGGGGCTCCATCTGAACAGCCCTCGGCCCCGTCGCCAAGAACAAGGCGGGGCGAATACCTCGCCTCCTTGAGATTGTCCGCCGCGCGCGTGAGGAGCTCGGGATCGACCTCGACACTGGTGACGTTCTCATCCCCGACGCGATACGCCAGGAGTCCGGCGGTCCATCCGCTTCCGGTCCCGATCTCAAGGACACGGTCGTCGTCGTAGGCGTCCAGAAGCTCCAGGAACTCCAGAACGACGCCGGGGGCCGACAAGGACGAGGTGAAGTCGCCTTCACCGCCGATTGCGGTCGCGCCGTCATCGATCTGGGTGATGATCGACTGGTCTTCGTAGGCCGCCTTCAGCCACTCGTCCGGACGCTGCTCGCGATCGATGCCGCACCCAGGCGCGTCGTAGGGGTTGGCCCACGCCACCGGCGGAACGAACTGGTGCCGGGGCACAGCGCGCAAGGCCGCACGCCACGCCGGATCGGTCAACTCGCCGTTGGCCGTCAGCCTGTCGGCGAGTGCCTCGATGAGCTCAGGGACGTTCACTTCCCACGCTTTCCACCGCCCGGGACCTGACCGTCACCATCCTCCTTCTTGGGCGGCTTCGGCTCAAAGGGCTTGTCTTGTTTTGGGTCGCCCTCGTGCTTCCCCATGTCATCCTGCCTCTCAGCCAGTGGCGTGCTCACCGCGCTTGATCGCGGTCACCAGCTCGCGATGGGCAGCGCGAGCTGGGGCCGTGCGTACCCTTGCAGTCCCGAACGCCAACCGTCAGGGGTGGACGCAGCGCGAAAGTCAGATACTCCGAGTTGTGCCCGGGCAGGCGGTATGGGCTCGGTGCGTGGACGACAGAAACCCCGGCCTACCAAGGTAGGCCGGGGTTTCCGTGTGGTTCCGGGCTTCCGGGGTGTCGTGCCTCCCGCGTCACCTGCGACGGCCGCGTCCGCCGGGCACCGTGCGGGGGTGGTTCCGCAACCATCACGGGGCGGGGCCCATGGCCATCGATCCGCCCGCACCCTTCCACCGGCAACGGGAGCCCGCAGCCCTTCACCCCCTCGGAACAGCGCCGCTCACCGGATTCGCGGGCGAGTCCAGCCAGACCCGTTGCCCCTCAGCGGTCACTGTGACGCCGTACCGGGGGTAGTCGGGGCAACCGGCTTTGGTCCATCGCTCCTCGGTCTCGTGGCTGACCCGAGGGAGCAGATGCTGTGCACGCAGGGGCATGAACCCCGCCTTTGCGATGAATCGTCCGTCAGCGGTTCCGTCGTCACGTACGGTGAGCCGCAGCAATGGCGCGTCCGGATGAACCGTCGGAGCCCAAGGCACCAGAATCATGCCGCCGGGCCGGGTCTGTTCCACCCAGGCGTACGGCACGGTGTGAGCCGCAGCGGTAACCATGATCCGGTCGTAGGGGGCGCAGCGCATATAGCCGTCTTCGCCATCGCCGGTGACCACCGTCGGCGAGTAGCCGATCTTAGCCAGGGCCTTTCGCGCTTCTTCGGCCACCTCCGGATCAATCTCGACGCTGATGACGTTCTGCGCGCCGAGCAGGTACGCCAGCACGGCGGCGTTGTAACCGGTACCGGTACCGATCTCCAGTACCCGCATGCCCGACGAAAGATCCAGTTCGTTGATCATCCTGGCCATGATCCGGGGTGAACTACTCGAAACCGCTGCCACCAGGCCGCGCCCACTCACGGGGTCGCAAACTTCGGCCGGAACGGTGGGATCAAGACCCACCTTTGTGATCACGGCTTCGTCGTCGGATTCCACGAGCCGCCGCCATAGCGCAGGCTCGTCGGAACGTCGCAATGGCACCAGCCAGTGATCAGGGCCGGGCACGTACACCACATCCGGGACGAACTGCTCCCGAGGAATCGCCGCCATGGCCTCCGCAGCGGTCTTCACTGAACCTATTGTCACACGCCGGTGGCTAGCTGTAATCGAGGTTAGATGAACCTTCAGTAGCGCATCCGACAGCACGCCATCAATGTGATCAAGCAGCGTGCTCCTTTGGCGATCAATGACATGCGGTGGAGGACGGCGCGAATGCGCTGGCCGGTGCGCCGAAGGTTGCGGCGCTTCCCCGGCGCGGCCGCATGGTTCACGCCATCCCCGGCCATGGAACGACCCCCGTGCCGGGCGTGCGGTGTGGCTCCGTCCGTGGACGGCAGAAACCCCCGCCTACTGGGGGAGGCGAGGGTTTCTGCGTGGTTCGGGTGTGTCAGGGGCGGGGGTGGCTACTGTGGCGGCTACCCCCATGGCCACTAGCGGCAGGGGAAGATGAACGCATGACGCCGCTCGGCACGCTCATTCGTGATCTTCGCGAGGCGCTCGGCTACTCCCAGGGCCGCCTGGCGGATCTACTGTGCGAATCGGCGGGACGCGCGACCGTTACGCGGGAGGACGTCTCGCGCTGGGAGAACGGTAAGCGCACCGTGGGCCCGTTCTGGTTGCGGCATTTCGCGGCGGTGCTGGAAGTGCCCTTGGAAGTTCTTGAGGATGCGAAATTGCATAGACGCCAGTTCATCACCAGCGTGGCCGCAACGTCCATCGCGCCCGTGGTCGCCTCCGATCTGATCCGGTCCGGTTTTACTGCGGCCCTCGCCTCAGAGTCGCTCCCCCTCGATTTCTGGCGGGACAAACTGGCAGCCTACGGCCACGATTACATGTCGCTCGGGGCGGCAGAGATCCAGAAGCGGTTGGCGCACGATCTCCTGGTTCTCCAACAGCAGTTGGACGAGCCGGAGATGTGGGGTATCGCGTCCAAGTTGATGACCTTGTACGGGAAGACGTTCCCCGGTTCGGACGGCGCGAAGGCCGCCACCTGGTACCGCATCGCGGCGGAGGCGGCCGACCGATCAGGGGATGAGCTAACGCGCGTATGGGTGCGCGGGCGAGCGGCCATCGCCCTTGGATATGAGGGCGCGTCCCTGGGCATGGCCGACATGTTCGCCGAACAGGCCCTGAAGATCAGTGAAGTACCGTCGCTCGGCAGGCTCAACGCGGTCATGGGGAAGGCGCATGTCGCGGCGATCAGGGGCGACAGGCGCGGCGCGCTCGACCTGGTCGAGCAGGGGCGCCACGTGTTCGACAAGGTGGGCTCCGAGGAGCAGACCTCGGACTATGCCGTTCCGTGGTGGCGCATGAACGTCTTTGTCTCGCTGCTGGCGGCGAGACTCGGTGACGAGAGGCGCGCTGTCGAGGCGCAGGATCGCGCACGTGATGAGTTGCCGGAAGGATTGCCCCGATTTGCTACGCATCTGGAGATGCATCGCGGTTTGATGCTCGCCCGCGCGGGAGACAAATCCGGCGGTGTCGCTTATGCGCAGGCTGCCCTTAACCGCCTTCCCCCAGAGAAGCACTCCCTCACCTTGCGTTTGCTGATGCAGGAGGTCAACGGGAACTCTGGCCACTAACCCGGCCACTGTCGTGATCTATCTTCCGGCCTAAATTTCCCGGCAGCACCTCCAACTGCCCTGGAAAGGTGAGGCTGACATGGGTATGCATGCGCGACAGAATCGTCCGATTCGGCCTAATCCGCCCGGTGTGGTGGAGGAGCCTCGGGATCATCGGTTGCCGTTGCCTGAAACCGTCCCGAACGCGGAGGTGCGTCATTCGGGCGCGCCTGCCTTAGACGTGGGCGCCGGTGCGGGTGCCGATGTGTCTGCCTTGCTCGGCGTCCTCACATCTGTGCACAGTGAACGCATGGGCGCGCTTGCGTATGTCCGGGAATACCTTTCGGGCGAACGAGACATCGCGTGCGCCCTGGTCGCACTGTATGGGTACCCGGCGCTGTCCATATCCCGGGTTGACGGGATCGGAGGGACGTTCACCCTTGGGTGTGCGTACCGCCGACCTCCGGGTGAGTGGTGGTTCGTTACGCCGTGCGTGTCCGGCGGGACGGAGTGGCTTGCCCGGATGCAGGAACCGTTCAAGACCACTCAAATGGTGCTGGCCGATATGCGGCGGAGGACGGCGTGAGTGCCGCGAGGCGTCCTGCGCTTCTGGTGCAGAACGCTGTGGCTGCCTTTGAGGAGGTCATGGCGGAGCAGGGGCGTCCCAAAGCGTTGATCCGGTATGTCGCTCATGCCGCTTGTGAGCGGGCGGAGGACGCGCTTGCGGAGGCGGCGGAGGCTTCCGGGTCGGACGCGTTCGTCATGGCGTTCGACGAGGTGTCCAAGCATGTGCGGGCCCTGTTGGAGGAGGCGGGCCAGCTCCCCGGGGCCGTGGCCGCCATCCGGGACGCGGCTCACAGGCTCGCCTATCAGGTGCATGGGAGCGGTGACGCGGGCGGTTCGAGGTTCGTCGTGTTGGCGCGAAAGCTCGTCCGGCCGGACGGGTAAGCGCCGAGAGCTTCCGTGTGGCCGCTTGCCCCCCGGGTGGCTGCGCGGGAGGCGGGTCCTGGGCAGCCCCCGTCCCAGGGCCCGCATAACGAAGCGCTCACACGGCCCCAGGTCGGGGGTGGGGCGGGTCGTGTGAGCACCGCCGCTCAGCGTTGACCCCCGTCCAACACCCGAGGCGGGTGCGGTCCGCTGGGCGGTGGAGGGGCGGCCCCCGAGATGCGGGTTTCTCGGGGGCCGCTCGCCTTGTGGAAAACCTGTCGACACCGGGGAGGGCAGTTCGTAGTGTGCGGAGCATGTTCTTCGCGGCCGGCACCCTGTCGCTCGCGGGCCTCTGCCCGCTGAGCGCGGTGCCGGCTGCCTTCCTGGCAGCCGCAGCGAACGTGGCCGTCGCAGGCGGCGCGCGAAGCTGACCCCTCTCCGTCCCACCTCCGGAGAACCAGCGGAGGGGGGTGGCCTGGACATGTGCGAGCCCGAAAAGGGGCCCGCGCGGTTCTCACTTCCATGCAACACAGGGTGAGGACGAGGAATCATGGCCAAGCAGGCTTACGAGCGCGCCAAGCCGCATCTCAACATCGGCACGATGGGGCACGTCGACCACGGCAAGACGACGTTGACCGCGGCGATCACGAAGGTGCTCGCCGGGCGCGGGCTCGCGTCCGCCGTCCCGTTCGAGGGCATCGACCGGGCGCCGGAGGAGCGCGACCGCGGCATCACGATCAACGTCGCGCACGTCGAGTACGCGACCGCGACCAGGCACTACGCCCACATCGACATGCCGGGCCATGCTGATTACGTAAAGAACATGCTCGCTGGGGCGGCCCAGGTGGACGGGGCCATTCTGGTCGTGTCCGCGCAGGACGGGGCGATGCCGCAGACGCGGGAGCATGTCGTGCTCGCGCAGCAGGTCGGTGTGCGGCATGTGGTCGTGGCGCTGAACAAGGCCGACATGGTCGAGGACGGCGAGCTGCTCGACCTCGTCGAGCTGGAGGTGCGCGAGCTGCTGTCGGAGTACGGCTTCCCGGGCGAGGAGGTCCCGGTCGTGCGGGTGTCGGGGTTGCGGGCGCTGGAGGGCGACCCGTACTGGACGTCCAGGATCGTGGATCTGCTCGACGCCGTCGACGCGTACGTGCCGGTGCCCGAGCGCGTGCTGGACCGGCCCTTCCTGCTGCCGGTGGAGAACGTGCTCACGATCACCGGACGCGGGACGGTCGTCACCGGCGTCGTCGCGCAGGGCGCCGTCCGGCTCGGCGACGCGGTCGAGGTCGTCGGCCTCGGCGAGTCGTTCGGGTCGGTCGCGACGGGGCTGGAGACGTTCGGCCGGTCCATGGACCACGCGGAGGCGGGCGACAATACCGCGATGCTGCTGCGCGGCGTCCGGCGCGACCAGGTCCGGCGAGGTCAGGTCGTCAGCGTGCCGGGGGCGATCAGTCCGCACACGCGGTTCCGCGCGCGGGTCCGGGTGCTGACGGCGGCGGAGGGCGGCCGGAGCAGGCCGTTCTTCCACGGCTACCGGCCGCAGTTCCACTTCCGCACGACGGACGTCGTCGGCGGCGTGGACCTCGGCGGCGAGGGCGGCATGGCGATGCCCGGCGACTCCGTCGAGATGGACGTGGAGCTGGGCAAGCCGGTCGCGATGACCGAGGGGCTCGGCTTCGCCGTCCGTGAGGGCGGGCGCACGGTCGGCGCCGGGACGGTCGTCGCCCTCCTCGATTAGGTCCTGTTCTCCCGGTCCGAGAGGCAAGCCCTCTCGGACCGGGAAAACTCACGCTCCGGGGGGCTGCGAACCGCTGGCGGATGCGATCTTGATGTGGTGAGATTTCGGCATCATCCCCGCTGATACCCCCTTTCTGGAGAACGTGTGCGATCCCCCCGCGCCCTGATTCCCCTCCTCTCGATCTGCGCGGCCGCGGCGGTGGTCGTCGCCGCGGGCGCCGGTGCCGCGATCGACGGCCTGCCGGGCGGCGGGCCCGCGCACGCCGACGGGGCGCGCGATGTCCCCGCGGTGACGATCAACGCGATGACGTGGAACGTGTGCGGGGCGCCGCGTCCGGGGTGCCCGCTCGGGGAGCGGCCGGACGAGCTGACGCGGCGGATCACGACCCGGATGAACGCGACGGAGGTCGGGGGGCGGACCGTCAAGACGAACGCCGTGTTCCTCCAGGACGTCTGCTCCGGGCAGGTCCAGGCCCTCAAGCGGACCGGACGGTTCGCCAAGTGGAGCTGGGCGTTCGCGCCGTTCGCCGAGGGACCCGCCTGCGCGGGCGGGCAGGGGCGGCCCGGTGTGGCCGTGGGCGTCGGGGCGCCGATGGAGGGCGTCCGCACGTCCCGGCTGCCGTCGCCCTCCTCCGCCGGACGGTCGGCGGTGTGCGGCGACGTCCCGTCCTGGAACACGCGGGTCTGCGGCACGCAGTTCAGCACCAGGGCCGAGGACCCGGACGGCACGTGGCGGCGGAAGCAGGCGCAGGAGTTGGTGTCGATCGCCGGTTCGGGTGCGCGCGTTGTCCTCGGGGGCGACCTCACCGACGGCCCGGAGGACCCGGCACTCGACCCGCTGTACAGCGCCTACGCGGAGTGCGACCAGAGCGCGACCGCCCGCACCGGGGCGAAGACCGTCCAGGACTGGCGGGGGCAGCCCCTGCGCAAGGCCGACTACCTGTTCATCACCAAGGACACGGGCACGTCCAGCAGCGTGCCCGACACGGCCGTCACCTCGTCCGACCACCGGCCGCTGTCGGCGGTGATCCGGTTCCGGCAGCCGTGAGGCCCCGGACCAGGGCGGCGATCGGTACCAGCGGGTAGAGCAGCAGGAACAGGTTGGGCAGCCACCAGGAGAGGCTGACGTCGGCGCGGATCGTCCAGTAGGAGATCGCCTGGAGGCCCGACACCGACGTCAGCGTGAGCGAGACGATCGTCAGCGGACGCCAGGCCGGGACGCCCCGGCGGGCCAGTGCCAGCGCGGTCAGTCCGGTGCCGCTCACCAGGAGGTCGAGGGGCAGGAACGACCAGTTCCAGGCCGCGACGAGGTCGTTCTCGTAGTCCTTGAACAGCGACTCGGCCGGGAGCACGTGCAGCGCCGTGATCACCCAGTAGAGGACGAAGCCGACGTCGGTGACGAGCATCAGCGTCTTCAGCGTGCGGCTGGGGTGTGTGGCGATTTGATCCCGTGTCCGGTTCGCCGCCGGGCTCGGGGCTGGTTTTTCCGTAACCATGGTTACGTAACCTGCATGATGTAACCTGCGATGTCAATGCCGAAGGTTGTAGATCACGAGGGCCGCCGCCGCGACATCACCGCTGCGGCGTGCCGGGTCATCGCCGAGTCCGGGCTGGCCGGGGCCACGATGCGCGACATCGCCGGTGCGGCCGGATGCACCACCGGCATGGTCATGCACTACTTCCGCAGCAAGGACGAGGTGCTGGTGGCGGCCCTGAACTCGGTGAGCCAGGCCGTCGCCGACCGCGTCGCCGCGCTGGCCGCCGATCCGTCGACCGGCATCGAGACGCTGCTCTGCGAGTGCCTGCCCATGGACGATCGCCGCCGCCTCGAATGGCTGGTGTGGATCGCGTTCTGGGGGTCCGCCGCGCACGACCCGGCCCTGGCGGAGGAACAGCGCGACCGCTACCGGACGTGGCGGGAGGCGCTCCAACTCGTCCTGGAGACGGCGGGCCACCCGCCCGGGGCGCGGGTGGAGGAAGCCGCCGAGACCCTCATGACGGCGGTGGACGGCATCGGCATCCAGGCCGTGTTCGATCCCAGCCGGTGGCCGCCCGAACGGCAGGCGCGGCGGCTGCGGTGGCAGGTGGCGCACGTCCTGGCAGACCTGGCCGAGCCCGACAGGGTGCTCTAGCGGACGGGGCGGTCTTCGTCGCGCCAGTAGGGGGCGCGCAGCTCGCGCTTGAGGATCTTGCCGGTGGGGTTGCGGGGGACCGCGTCGCGGCGCTCGACCGACGTCGGGCACTTGAAGTGGGCGAGCCGCGCGCGGCAGTGCTCGATGAGCTCCTCGTCGGTCACGTCCCCGGTGAGGACGACGATCGCCTTCGGGGTCTCGCCCCAGCGCTCGTCCGGGACGCCGATGACCGCGCAGTCGCTGACCGCCGGGTGGCTCATCAGCGCGTTCTCGACCTCGGCGGGGTAGATGTTCTCACCGCCGGAGATGATCATGTCTTTGACGCGGTCGTGGATGTAGAGGTAGCCGTCCTCGTCGAGGTATCCGGCGTCGCCCGTCCGGAGCCAGCCGCCGGGCAGCAGCGTGGACGTGGTCGCCTCGGGCAGCCTCCAGTAGCCCTTCATGTTCTGCGGCGTCCGGCACAGGATCTCGCCGACCTCGCCCGTCGGCAGGTCGGCCAGCGTCACGGGATCGACGACCCGCAGGTCACAGCCCTGGTTGGGGAGCCCGGCGCTGCGTAGCCTGCGCGGATTCGGGCCGGTCAGGTCGTGGTCGGCGGCGGGCAGCATCGTGATCGCGCCGGTCGTCTCGGTGAGCCCGTAGACCTGGATGAACCCGGTGTGCGGCAGCATCGCCATCGCGCCGCGCAGGACGTCCTCGCTGATCGGCGACGCCCCGTACAGCATGATCCGCAGGCTGGACAGGTCCGCCTCCGCGACCGCCGGGACCAGCGGCATGAACTGGAGCAGCACCGGGACGAGGAACAGGTGCGTCACGCGATGCCGCTCGACCGCCTGGGCGATGGCGGTCGGGTCCGGGTCGCGGTTCAGCACCGCCGTGATCCCGTCGTAGATCACGCAGATGCTGAGGGCGTGCCCCGCGACGTGGTACATCGGCATCGCGATCGCCATCACGGACGCGTCGTCGAGGTCCCACGCGTCGTGGATCAGCGGGAGCACGGAGAGGAAGTTGTCGTGCGTCAGCATCACGCCCTTGGGCAGGCCCGTGGTGCCGGACGAGTAGAGCTGGACGAACACGTCCGAGGTGGCCGTCTCGGGTAAGGGCGTCGCGGACGCCTCGTCCAACCAGGTGGAGTAGTCGAGGTAGGCGCCGCCGGGCGGCCCGCCGATGACGATGAGGTGGGTCGTGTGCTCGAGTCTGCCCGCGACCGCGTCTAAGACCGCGACGAACTCGGGGCCGACGATGAGCGCCTTGGCCCGCGCGTCGTTGACGATGTAGGCGACCTCGTCCGGGGCCAGCCGGTAGTTCACCGGTACCTGGACGGCCCCGGCCCGCGCCGCGCCGAACAGTTGCTCGGCGTACTCCAGGGAGTTCTTGTCGAGGATCGCGACGCGGTCGCCGTGGCCGACACCGGACGCGGCCAGTGCGGCCGCGACCCGGTCGGCGCGCCGGTCGAAGTCACCGTAGGTGCATCGGACGTCGCCCGTGATGAGGGCGACGCGATCGGGGTGCAGCTCCGCGCGCTCGCGGAGCACGTCGGTCAGGCCCGCCACGCTGGTCCCTTCGCCGATGACCGCCTGCTTGTCCCGGCATCATGAGGGCAACGGCGGGCCCGGGCAAGGGGCCGGGCCGCCTTACAGCCGGCTCTTCGACTTGGAGATGAGGGTCACCGCCAGGACGACGAGCACGGCGACGAAACCGATGAAGAAGAACAGCTTCAGCATGGAGATGAGGGCGCCGACCACGCTCACCGCGAGCCAGATCGCGAGTACGACGCCGATGATCGCCAGGATTGTCTTACCCATGGGTCTCACGTTATTGGGTCGAACATGAATCGGCATCACACTATGGGACGAGCCGGAAAGTACTAGACCCCGCCGTACGGCGGACCACCACCCTGAGGCGCCCCGGGGGCGCCACCCTGAGGCGGGAAATGTCCCATGGGCGGCTGGTAGGGCTGTCCCGGGGGCCCGTAGGCGGGTGGCTGGCCAGGCACGGGCGGCTGCCCCGGCATGAGCGGTTGCCCTGGGACGGGAGGCGCGCCCGCGAAGGGCGGCTGGCCTGGCACGGGCGGCTGGCCCGGCGGGGGCGGTTGGAACTGCGGGTGCCCGTATCCGGGCTGGGCGCCGAACGCGGGCGTGGGTGCGGGTCGTCGCGGCGCCGTGTTGCCCGAGACCATCACCACGCGCAGCCCGGCGATCGCCCCGGCCGCGACGATCGCCAGCAGGTCCCAGCCCTCGAAGTGCGGCTTGAGGATGAAGTTGATCTCCTCCCCGTCCGGCATGCCGTAGCCCTGGGTGACGGGGTAGAGGATCACGCCGATCCGCTGCCCCACGTACAGGGCGACGTAGCCGGAGATCGCCGCGACGACCGGCGTGACCGGGTCGCGCGGGCGGGCGATCAGCGTCCCGAGCGCGGTGAAGACACCGACGAGCAGGCACTCGAACGCGTAGTAGCCCGTCGAGATCCGCAGGCTCCGCAGCGCCGGCGACTCGTAGATGCGGGCATAGGTCATGACGAGGGCGATCCCGGTGGCGACCGCGCCGCCGACGAGGACGAGGGCGACGGCTCCGGCTATGGGGGTCGCGGTACGAGATGGCGCCATTCGCTCATTAAAGCGACGATCGTCGCCGATGGCGACGCGATGGCAGCGTCCCGCCACCCGATTCCTTACGGAGTGGTGACGCGATCGGTTGAAACGGTAAGCGGCCCCGTAGCGTGAAAGCGTGATCTGCCTGCGCATGCCCGTACCGGGACCGGCCCGATGACCCACCCCGGACGTGTCCTCGTGGTCGACGACGATCCGACGGTGGCCGAAGTGGTCGCGCGCTATCTGGCCCGCGACGGCCACGACGTCGAGTGCGTCGCGGACGGGAACACGGCGCTGCGCACGGCCCGCGACCGTCCGCCCGACCTCGTCGTCCTCGACCTCATGCTCCCCGGCATGGACGGCCTGGAGGTGTGCCGGCGGCTGCGCGAGACCTCGGCCGTCCCGATCGTGATGCTCACCGCGCTCGGCACCGAGACCGACCGTCTCGTCGGGCTGGAGACCGGCGCGGACGACTACGTGACCAAGCCGTTCAGCCCGCGTGAGCTGGCGCTGCGCGTCCGGTCGGTGCTGCGGCGGGCGCGGGGGGCGGTCACCGCGACCGGGTCCGGCGGGCCGCTGCGGGACGGCGACCTGATCGTCGACGTCGCCGCCCACGAGGCGACGCTGCACGGCGAGCGGCTCGCGCTCACCGCCCGTGAGTTCGACCTGCTGGCGTTCCTGCTGCGCCACCCGCGCCAGGCGTTCACCCGCGAGGAGCTGCTCGAACGCGTCTGGGACTGGACGTTCGGCGACTCGTCCACCGTCACCGTCCACGTCCGGCGGCTGCGCGAGAAGATCGAGGACGACCCGACCGCGCCGCAGCGGATCGTCACGGTCTGGGGCGTCGGCTACCGCTACGAGCCCCGATGATCCCGTTCGAGGACCTCCTCTGGGTCGTGTTCTACGCCGCGCTGGCCGCGCTCGTCGTCGCGGCCGTCGCGCTCGGCCTGCTGTACGGACTGCGCGGCCGCTCGGTCGCGACCCAGCTCGTCGTCGTGGGCGCGGCGACCGTGCTCGCGACGATCTCCGGCATCGTCGTGATCTCGTTCATGATGCTGCTCAACGAGCACGACCGATCGGTCGTGCTCGCGGTGGTGACGTCGGCGGGGCTGGTCGCGATGGCGGTGTCGGTGCTGCTCGGACGGCGGCTCGTCGCCGCGAACCGGGTGCTGGTGGAGGCCGTCCGCGCGGACCGGTTCACCCCGCCGCCCGACGCGCACCTGCCCGCCGAGCTGGCCGAACTCTCCCGCGAACTCGCCGCCGCCCAGGACCGGCTCGGCGCCGCCTACGACCGCCTGGCCGCCGCGCACGAGCGCGAGCAGGCCCTGGAGGCGAGCCGCCGCGAACTGGTCGCCTGGGTGAGCCACGACCTGCGCACCCCCCTCGCCGGCCTGCGCGCGATGGCCGAGGCGCTGGAGGACGGCGTGGTCGCCGACCAGAGCACCGTCCAGCGCTACCACGAGCGGATCAGGGTGGAGGTCGAGCGGCTCACCGAAATGGTCGACGACCTGTTCGAACTGTCCCGCATCCACGCGGGCGCGCTACGCCTCTCGCGGCGACGGGTGGGCCTCGCCGACCTAGTCGCGGAGGCGGTCGCCGGGGCGGAGCCGCTGGCGCGCGCCAAGGGCGTCCGGGTGCGGGGGGACGTTCGCGAGGGGCTGCCCGTCCAGGTGGACACGGGCGAACTCGGCCGCGCCCTCCGCAACCTCGTCGTGAACGCGATCAGGCACACCCCGAGCGACGGCGCCGTAGAGATCGTCGGAGACGTCCAGGACGGCGAGGCCCGACTGACCGTCGCCGACGCCTGCGGTGGCATCCCCGAAGACGACCTGCCCCGCGTGTTCGACGTAGCGTTCCGAGGCGAAACCGCCCGCACCCCCGGCGGCGGCGCAGGCCTCGGCCTAGCCATCGCCCGCGGCATCGTAGAGGCCCACGCAGGCAAGATCGGCGTAGCAAACGTAGGCCCAGGCTGCCGCTTCGAAGTACGCCTCCCCCTACACACATAAGCCCCCGCAAACGCGCCCGGCCCTCCGCGCGTGTGAGCCGCGCGTCCGCGCGCGTTAGGCGCGCCCTCGCGTGCGTGAGCCGTGCACCCGCGAGAATGGGACGGGCAACCGCGAACCTGAGCCGCGCCCGCGCACGTGAGGTAGGCGTCTGCGGGTGGGAGCCGCACCTTCGCGAGTCTGAGCCGTGCGCCGACGGGTGTGAGCTGTGCGTCTGCGGGTCTGGGTTGTGCGGCCGCGCATGTAAGCGGTGCGCCGCAGGCGTGGGCCGTGCGCCTGCGAGTGATGCGAGTGACCCGCGCCCTCGCACGTGTAAGCCGCGCGCGTTAGGCGCGCGTCTGCGCGAGAGCCGTGCCCTCGCGTGCGTGAGCCGCGCCCGCGCACGTGAGGCAGGCGTCTGTGGGTGTGAGCCGCGCCCTCGCGAGCGTGAGCCGCGCGCCTGCGCGTGTGAGCCGTGCGCCCGCGCGCGCGTCGGGCGTGCGTCTGCGCGTGTGAGTCGCGCCCCTGCGAGTGTGAGCCGTGTGCCGCGAGTGTGAGGCTTGCGTTCGCGCGGGTGAGGTGTGCGCTGCGGGTGTGAGCTGTGCGTCTGGGGGTGGGAGCCGCGCTCTTGCGCGGGTGAGGCGTGCGCCTGGGGTGTGGGACGTGCGCCTGCGGGGGGTTGGGCGTGCGCCAGCATTGCGGGTGGGAGGCGTGTGTCGGCGCTGCGGGGGTGAGGCGTGCCCTGCGCGTATGGGTTAGGTGTCGAGGGCGTTGTCGATGGCGCGGAACGTGGGGCAAGGCCAGCGCCACATGCACGCGCGGCATCGCTGGATAGGGTTGTCGGGGTCGCTGGTGATGCCGCCGGACTCCTGGGGGCGATGGAGTTCGAGTAGGCGGACGCCCAGATCGGCGAACGCGATGAGCTCGTCGCGCGCACCCGCTAGAAAGGCGAGGTCTTCGCGGGGGAGCCGTGCGCGGACGGGGACGTACCCATCCCGGTTCACCAGCCGGGACAGGTACCGCGTGGAGGCCCGCCAGGAAGTGGACTTCTCCGAGCGCGCACGGATCGTCTCCAGGCGCTCGCGGAGACGGGTCTGTCTGGGGTCGGTCGTTCGATCGGCCTTCATGTGCGGCGCACCCCCTCAATGCCGCTGACGCACGCGTCCAGCCTTCCCTACCGGAGCGTTCCGCGAGGGGGAACCACGCAGATCGGAGGGCAGGTCGTGAACGAGACATGGCCGACCACGAGCCGGAGGCGGGCTGGCGGGGCGCGGTCGGGCCGTCCCGCACATCTGCAACCGTGACATCACTGAACGTAGTACACAAAGCGTACAGCGCCGTCCTGTGGCGGCACGCCCCGGACACGCCCGCGCCACACGGGAGTTGGTGAACTGTCTGGCCCGCGCGGCTTCGGCGAGATAGTGTGCCGAACGTGGAGTTGAACGTCTCGACCGTGTCTCAGGGTGGTCACGCCGTCGTCACGGCGACGGGCGAGCTCGACCTGTACACCGCGCCCAGGTTGCAGGCGGCCCTCGCGGGCCTGCTGCGCGACCAGGTCAACCGCATCGTGGTCGATCTGAGCGGTGTCGAGTTCTGTGACTCGACCGGCATGAACGTGCTGCTTGCGGCCATGAAGCGCCTCAAGGAGCAGGGCGGCGAGCTCGAACTCGCGGCGCCGCGTCCGGCCGTCAAGCGGATCCTCCAGGTCACCGGGCTCGACACCGTCTTCACCGTGGTCGACGCCGCGCCGGCGCTCGACGCCGGCTGACCCGCCGACAACCGACCGGCGGCCTGCGGGGAGTCCCCGCGGGCCGCCGCGCTTCGCGTACCACCGCTGCGGCGAAGTTATCCACAGGTTGCGGTCGGTAGGGCGGGGGACGCTCGAGCGCACTACGATCACGGCATGCAGGACGTAGCGGTGATCATCCCGGCCAAGGACGAAGCCGACCGCATCGCGGCCACCGTCAGAGCCGCGCGGGAGCTGCCGGGCGCCGACCTGGTCATAGTGATCGACGACGGCTCCTCCGACGGCACCGCGGGCGCAGCGCGGCAGGCTGGCGCGCGGGTCGTCCGGCACGGCCGCAACCGAGGCAAGGGCGCGGCGATGGAGAGCGGCGCCGAGGCTGTCCGGCTGCTGGACGAGGACCGCGACCTGCCCCGCCACCTGCTCTTCCTGGACGCCGACCTCGCCGACACCGCGGGCGAGGCCGCCCCGCTGGTCGAACCGGTGCGCTCCGGCGACGCCGACATGACGATCGCCGCGTTCTCCTCGACGGTGAAGCTCGGCGGGCACGGCTTCGTCGTCCGGCTGTCCCGGGACGGCATCAGACGCGCGACCGGCTGGGAGGCCACCCAGCCCCTCAACGGCCAGCGCTGCCTGACCCGCGCCGCCTTCGACGCCGCGCTGCCGCTCGCCCCCGGCTTCGGCGTGGAGACCGCCCTCACCATCGACCTGCTCCGCAAGGGCTTCCGCGTGACCGAGGTGGAAGTGCCCCTCGCCCACCGCGCCACCGGCACCGACTGGCACGCCCAACTGCACCGCGCCCGCCAGTTCCGCGACGTGGCCCGCGCCCTCGCCGTCCGCGAACCGGCCATAGCCACCCAGCTGGCCCGCCTCCGAAACCGCCCCCGATGACCCATCCCACCCCCCACCCCCCGACCACCTCCCACGCCCCCGACACAGCGGCCGCCACTGACGATCTAGCCGCCGCTCCCAGGATGAGCGCTGCTCAGAGGACGGCCGCCGCTTGCAGGATGTGCGCCGCTAGAAGGGCGGTCGCCGTCCACGAGGTGGGCGTCGCTCGCGGGGGGTACGCCGTTCAAGAGGCGGGTGCCGCTCGCAGGGTGGTCGCCGTCCATGAGGTGTGTGCCACTCGCGCGGCGGGTGCCGTTCGCAGGGTGTGCGCCGCTTGTAGGACGGTTCCCGTTCGCGAGGTGGGTGTTGCTCGCGGGGGGTACGCCGTTCGTACGGCGTGTGGCGTTCGTAGGGCGGGTGCCGTTCACAGGGCGGGTGCCGTTCGGGCGGTGGGTGTTGTTCGTGGGGGGTATGCCGCTTGTGGGGTGGGTGGCGTTCGTGGGGTGGGGACGGTGCGGGGGGTGAGGGCTGTTCAGAGGGCGGGCCTCGATCGCGGTGTCGGTGGGGTGCGTGCTCGCTGTCGTGGGGCGGATGCCGGGGAATTGGTGGGGCGTAGGCCCGGAGTTGGGTTGGTGGGGGCGGGTTGTGGGGGAGGTGGGGCGGCTCGTGCGGGTGGTTGAGAGGGGGGTTGACGGGGTGTCCCGCGAGCGGGTGGGCGGTGTGCGGTGGGGGCGTGGGGGGCTGTGCGGGATTGGGGTTGCGCTGGTTTGTTTTTTTGTGGTGGGGGTGTTGGGGCCTTCGGCGTTTGAGGCGAGGCTGGCGGGGGGGAGTGGGGAGCCGCCTTATTCGTTGAGTGTTCATCCATCGCCGTATGTGGTCATTGGGCTTGTGGTGGCGGGGATCGTGGTGGGGACGGCGGGGCTGGCGGCTTGTTTCGTCGCGGTTCGGCGGGGGTGGCGGGTCAGGGCGTTTCCGCTGGTGGTCGCCGGGTTGCTGGCGGCGGTGGCGTTCACGATGCTGCCGCCCACCGGGTCTACTGATCATTTGAACTACGCCTCGTATGGGCGGATGGCGGCCACCGGGCACGATCCGTATGTCACCCGTGCTGTGGATATGCCGCGCGATCCCGTGGCGGGGGCGCCTGAGGAGTGGCGGTCGGCGCCGTCGGTGTATGGGCCGATCACCACGGGGTCGCAGGCGTTCGCGTCGTGGGTCGGGGGCGAGTCGGTGCGGCTGACGGTGTTCGTGCTGTCGGTCATCAACCTGCTCGCGTTCGCGTTGACCGGTCTGATCCTCTACCGGACGGCGCGCGGGGAGGCGCGGCGGTTGCGCACGGCGTTGTTGTGGACGTGCAATCCGCTGCTGCTGTTCCACCTGGTGGCGGGCGCGCACAACGACGTCCTCGCGATCGCGCCGATGGTGGCGGCGCTCGCCGTCTTCTCCGGTCGCGGGCCGGGCCGGGCGCTCGCGGCGGGCGCGCTGGTCGGGGCCGGGGCCGCGATCAAGCTGCCGGCCGCGCTGGTCGTCGGCGGGCCCGTCTGGACGCTGCTCCGCGACGCCTGGACTACGCGGAACCGCCGCGCCATCGCGAGCCTGGCCGTCCTGGTCGGGGGCGCCGTGGCCGTGGCCGTGGTCGCGTACCTGCTGGCGGGGCCGCACGTGTTCGCCGAGGTCGGCAAGGCGAGCGACAGGGTCTCGCGTGCCACCCCCTGGCACCTCGTGGACGCCGCCTTCGGCCGGGGCGTCATCAAGGTCGGGTCGATGGTGCTTGGGTTGGGCTTGTTCGTCCTGCTCGCGCGTGCGTTGCCTCGGGGTGAGCAGGACGATCGGCGCATCGCGGCAGCGCTTGTCCTGGCGTGGCTGCTCGCCGCGCCTTACGAACTGCCCTGGTACGACGGGTTCGGCTGGGCGCTGCTCGCGCTGCTGCCCTGGACGCGGTTCGACTGGGTGCTGCTCGCCCACACCGGCGCGCTCAGCCTCGCCTACCTGCCCGCCCGCGCGCCGGAGCTGATCAGGCTGCCGGACGGGCTGACCTGGCTGTTCACGGTCGTCCGGCCGACGGTGATCCCGTGGACGCTGCTCGCGGTCCTTGTGGCCTTGGTCGTCCTGTGCCTGCGTTCAGGTCGAGCTCCAGCGAGCGGATCCCCGCCGCGAGCATCAGCGGCATCAGGAGGCTGAACGTGACCGAGAGGATCACGATGCCCGAGTCGTTCACCAGCGTCCCGATGACGCCCACGGCCAGCGCGCAGATCAGCGCCGGACGCATCGTGAGGCTGTGCTCGTAGGCGCGTTGGAGGAGGGAGACCCGCCACCGGTTCGGGCGCGCCAGCACGAAGAACAGGCAGCCGAGCGCGGCGGCGAGGGGGAGCGTGAACGGCCAGTAGCCGACGCTGCCCGCCATCGCGTCGAACTTGCGGGACACGACGTCCCACGCGTCGCCGTCCATGAGGTCCTGCCAGAAGCGGCCGAGGTGCGTGGGGTTGGAGCTGCGCGAGTTCACGTAGGAGATGAGCAGCACGACCGCGGCCCCGGCCACGCAGAACAGGGCGAGCTTCGGCAGTGACACCCGCCGTCCGGTGACCATCATGCCGAGCATCGCGAACGCCGGGACGAGCGCCAGCACGCCGCCGAAGTCGCTGCCCCAGGACGGCAGCCCGTCCACCGCTACCGCGAGTACACCGACCAGCGCGACGACGCCCGCCGCCGCGACCTTTCCGTTCCGCCAACGCCCCCCCGGCCTCGGATGCTTCTCCGCCGTCTCCGAATCTCTCTGTTCCAGTGACTCCGCTGCCGAAGTCCCAGGTTCCCGTGACGCTGGGCCCTTCTGCCCGGCTGCGCGGAGGGGGTATTCGGCCAGCCAGGCCGCCGCCACCACCGCCGCCGCCGCGAACAGGGAGAACGCCTGGTTGCCGAAGCCGTAGAAGCGGCCCGCGACGAGCGCGGTGTAGCCCATCAGCGTGTTGAGCTGGAGCGTCGAGCCCGTCACGACGTCCAGCGCGAGGATGAGGGCGGTCAGCCCGGCGACGATCAGTCCGGGGGTCACCGACGACCGCCGCCACGGGCCCGCGAGCGCCAGGCCCGTCATCAGCCCGGCGAACCCCAGGACCGTGCAGACCAAGGCCGGCGTCGGGTGCGGTGCCCGCCACCACGGCAGCAGCCCGGCCAGGAAGGACGCGCCGGGCGCGGACGCCGCCAGCAGCGCGATCACCCGGGTTCCGCCGAGGATGCGGGCCCGCGCGCGCGGGTCGCCGCCGAGGCGGCGCAGGGCGAGCGCGGCGATCCCGTAGAGCGCGAGCTGTGACGCGAACAGCACCCAGTAGAACGACGTCTGGACGTTGCGGATCGCCTGCGCCGCGACGTCGTCGTCCATGAGCGCGTCGACCCGGTCGGCGGTGGACGCGCCGGACCGCTCCGCCGTCCACTTCGACCCGACGGCCTCCTTGGGCTGCGGCAGCCCGAGCAGGTCCAGCGTCGTCGCGGTGAGGTCGGTCAGCGTGACGATGCCCTGCTGGCGGGTGGCGCCGGAGGTGAGCAGGCCCGGTCCGAAGCCGCCGCCCCTGGCGACGGCGACCCGCAGGTGGGGCCGGACGCCGGTGTCCGACAGCCCCGCGACCAGCACCGCCGTCCCCGCCGGGACGCTCGACAGCACCTGTCCGACGCGGCGGTCGACGGCGGACGCGGCGGCCGCGCGCTCGTCGTGCCCCACCGGGACCTGGTCGCCGTGCGAGTCGACGCCCGCGTCGAGGTAGGCGCGGAACATCTCGTCCACGTCGACGGCGGTGATCGCGCAGCGCGACCAGTCGGCGGGGGCGGCCTTGTCCGGGGACGGGACGTACCGGTCGACGTGTCCCGAGCCGTCGCCCAGCCCAAACACCGCGCCGGGGCCGATCGCGGTCGTGCAGCCGCCCGCCGAGTGGACGGCGTCGCCGAGCAGCCCGACCTGCGCGTGGTAGGACGTCCCGGCGTTGTCGCTCTTGATCGCGGGCCAGCCGGGCGCGACCGCCCCGCCCGCGGGCGGGGGACCGGTCGGGGACGGCTGGCCCGACACGACCGGCGCGGGGGGAAGCGCGCAGTCGCCGTGCTGGAGCCGCGCCCGCTGGCCCGCCGACAGCGTCAGCCAGCCGTCCGTCGGGCACGTGTTGACCTTGGTGGTGCGGACACTGAGGCTGCCGCCCGCCCCCTGCGCGGTGAGCCCCCACAGCACCGGCGTCCGCCTCGGGCGCAGGTCCTTCCACAGCAGCCCGGGAACCCCGATGATCACGACGCGTCCGCTGATCGTCGCCGGTGTGGCCCGTCCCGCCGGAGTGCCGCTGGAGGCCAGCGCCGGGCAGGTGAGCCCGCCCACGATCGCCGCGATGGCGGCGACGAACACCCCGATCGTCGTCCCCCGCGCAATCATGGCCCTCAGGCTACAAGAGGGTCACCTGACGGCGCCGAGCCATCCGCGAGGCCCCACCGGGAAGATCGCGAAGCGATGCCGCGTCCGCATAAGAGCACGCTCGGCCGAGATGGCGAGGAACACAGCCGCGCCCGCCGAAGGCACGGTCAAGGGGGCGAGTCGTCAAGCGACCCCTTCGGGCCGGACTCCAATAGCACAGCCCCAGGTGAGCCCCTTGGGCCGAGGCCTAATGAACACCGGCGGCTCCGCGAGGGTTCGCGGATGCATATCCTTCAGGCCGGGACGGCCGGTCACATTCGCGGGGCTTCGCATGCCCTCCGATGGAGGGTTCGATGTCCCGCTTAGGCCAGGATGAGGGCATGCGTGAAGTCAGTGGGGGACGCGGAGAGGACGAACTCCCGCGGTCCGGGAGACGGTGGGGCACGCCGGCGGATCTGCTGATCCTGCTGGCCGGGGTCGCCGTCGTCGTGGTGGCGGTGACCCCGATCGTCTCGCACTGGCTCGGCAACCAGCCCGACCAGCGGCTCGTCGACCTGGAGGTCTACCGGGACGGCGGGCGGGCGCTGCTGCGCGACGCGCCGCTGTACGACGTCCTGACGCAGCCGCCGCAGTTCCTGCCGTTCACCTATCCGCCGTTCGCGGCCGTCCTGGCGGTCCCGTTCACGCTGATGCCCTGGCGCGCGGCCCAGTGGACGTGGACGATCGCGCTCTACCTGGCGCTGGCGATCTCCGTCTACTACGCCTTCCGCGACCTGATCCGCCGGACGGGACGCTGGGCGCCGCTCGCCCTCGGCGTCCTCGTCGCGGCGATGGCCTGGCTCGACCCCGTCCGCGACCAGATCCGGTTCGGGCAGGTCGGGCTGTTCCTGCTGGCGCTGTGCCTGGCCGACTGCTGCACCCGCTCGACGCGCTGGCCGCGCGGCATGCTGGTCGGCATCGCGGTCGCGGTCAAGCTGGTGCCGGGCGTCTTCCTGATCTACTTCCTGATCACCGGACGCCGGGACGCGGCGGTCAACGCGCTGTACACGGCGGCGGCGGCCACGCTCGGGACGTTCGCGCTGCTGCCCTCGGACTCGGTCGACTACTGGTTCGGGGCCCTGCTCCAGGGCGGGGACCGCACCGGCGCCGTCGACGGCACCACGAACCAGGCGATCAACGGGATCGTCTCGCGAATCCTGCCCGAGGGCCCGGCGCGGTCGCTGGTGTGGCTCGTCCTCGTGCTGGTGATGGCGTACTACGGGTTCAAGCTGGCCCGGCGGGCGACCTACGCCGCGGACGCGCAGGTCGGGACCATCCCCGGCACCGGACGCGTGTCCGGCACCGACCACCTCGCCGCCGCCGACCCGCTGGCCGGCGCGAACGCCTACAGCCTGCTCCTGGCGGGCGTCGCGATCAGCGGACTGCTGTCGGTGCTGCTGTCCCCGGTGGGGTGGATCCACCATCTCGTCTGGATGATCGCGGTTGTCGGTGCCTTGGTCGGTGATGGGCGGGACACGCGAAGATGTCTTTTCGCCGCCGCCGCCTGGATCTATTTCCTCTTCCCGCTGCCGTGGTGGGGCACGAAGCTCATCGGCCCGGATCACTCGCTTTTCTCGGTGTTCTGGGGCCGCGTGATCCAGGACGCGTTCGGCGCCGCCGCGATCGGGATGGTCCTCGTCCTCGGAATCTGGCTCGTGAATCGCCTGTTCCACGCGCCGGTGCGCGAGGATCCTTCGCAACCGGAGGTCGAGGTGGGTACGCTCGCCCCGTGATGCTTGTCGCGGTGGCCGTCGCCGGCCTGGTCGCCGGGGTGGCCGGACTGACGATCGCGGTCGTGGCCCACAACCGGGTGAACCAGGTCGTCGCCGAGTGCGGAGAAATGCTGAGACGCCAGCTCCAGGTGGCGGACGGCTCAGTCGACGAGCGCGCCATGCGCGATCTCGCGATCGTGCACTATGACGCGCTCAAGGAGATGTCCGGTCATCGGTCGTTCTCGCTCGCGCTGATCAACGCCGTCGGCGACGGCGTGGTGCTCAGCTCGATCAACGGGCGGACCGAGACCCGGACCTACGCCAAGGTCGTCCAGGAGGGCTACCCCGTGGAGATGCTGTCTCCCGAGGAGAACCAGGCCCTGCGCGCGGCCCGGCTCGGCAAGGGGCCCGTCGTCACGATGGACGACCCGCTCGCCGACTACGGCAACGGCGACCGCACCCCCACCAGGAGCGCCTGAGCCCCGCGTCCCGGAGCCGCGTCCCGGGCCCTGCCCCGGCCCGCCGCTCGGGTCGGCGCGGCGCAGTAAACTCGGCAGTCCCAGTACTTTCTCCGCCGCACATCGGCTGCCACCGCCCGGGGGACCTCGTGACCGACGCCAGCAGGCCCGAACGCTTCGCCTATCTCGGCCCGCACGGCACGTTCACCGAGGCGGCGCTCCTGTCGATCCCGGACGCCGCCGGAGCCGAGCACCTCCCCTACGCGACCGTGCCCGCCGTGCTGGACGCGCTGCGCCACGGCGACGTCGACTCCGCCGTCGTCGCGCTGGAGAACTCCGTCGAGGGCTCGGTCCCGACCACGCTGGACGAGCTGGCCACCGGAGAGCCCCTCCAGATCGTCGGCGAGGTGCACCTGCCGGTGGCGTTCGCGCTGCTCGTCCGCCCGGGGACGGACCTGCGCGACATCAAGTCCGTCGCCTCGCACCCGATCGCGCAGCCGCAGTGCCGCCGCTGGCTCGCCACCAACGTCCCGGACGCGGAGTGGCACGCCGCCACCTCCAACGCCGAGGCCGCGCAGCACGTCGCCGACGGCCACTACGACGCGGCGCTCGCCGGGTCGTTCGCCGCCGCCCGCTACGGCCTGTCCGTCCTCGCGGAGGACATCCACGACGTCGCCGACGCCGTCACCCGCTTCGTCGCGCTGCGCCGCCCCTGCGCCCCGCCGCCCGCGACCGGCAAGGACCGCACGACCGTCGTCGCCTTCCTCGGCGAGGACCACGTCGGCGCCCTGCTGGAGATCCTCACCGAGTTCTCCGTCCGGGGCATCAACCTGACGCTGATCCAGTCCCGCCCGACCGGCGCGGGCCTCGGCTCCTACCTGTTCTGGATGGACTTCGAGGGCCATGTCGCCGACGCCCGCGTCGGCGAGGCGCTGATGGGGCTGCGGCGCGTCTGCGCGGACGTCCGCTTCGTCGGCTCCTACCCGCGCGCCGACGAGGTCCGCCCCGAGATCCGGCGCGGCACCCACGACGACGACTTCGCCGAGGCCGCCGCCTGGCTGGCGTCCATCCGCGGGTAGGGCGGAGGCTACCCTGCGAGGGTGGCCAAGGATTTTGATCTTTACGGGCGGGAACTGTGGGCCGGGCGGGCGCCCGCGTACGAGCGGGGCTTCGCCCGGATGACCCGTTACCTGGTCGGCCCGCTGCTGGACGCGGCGGGCGTCGCCGACGGGACGCGCCTGCTGGACGTCGGCACCGGCACCGGCACCGTGGCCGCCGCCGCCGTCGCGCGCGGCGCGAAGGTCTCGGCGATCGACGCCGACCCCGACATGATCGCGACCGCCCGTGGGAACGTTCCCGGCCTGGACGCGCGGCTGGCCGTCCTGCCCGACCTGCCGTTCGAGGCCGGGGCGTTCGACGCCGTCGCGGGCAACTTCGTGATCAACAATGTGGGGCGGCCCGAGGCGGTGCTGGCGGCGCTGCGCCGGACGCTGTGCCCCGCCGGACGGATCGCGCTGAGCTGCTGGGTCATGCCCATGAGCGGCGGGCTCGCGGTCGTCTCGAAGGCGACCGAGGCCGCCGGGGTGCCGTGGCCGGACGACGTCCCGCGCTCGCCGTTCCTCGACCACGGCGAGCCCGTCGCGTTCCGCCGCCTGATGGTGGAGGCGGGCTTCGCCGACGTGGCCGTCGAGGAGGTCACCTGGGAGCACGTCACCGACCCCGAGGAGTGGTGGGAGACCGGCGCGCTGGCGCGGGTCGGCACGGACGGCTTCATCGTCGGACGCCAGGACGCCGCGACCGTCCGCCGCATCAAGGCCGAGTACGACCGGCTCATCGCCGCCTACGCGACCCCGGACGGGAAGGTCGCCCTGCCCGCGCACGCGCTGCTGGCGAGCGCCGCCCGCTGACCTCCGCGTCCGCGCGAAGCGCGTTAACCCGCGCGCGGAGGAAGGCTTCAGGCCGGTAGCCTCGGGTCTGTGATTGACCTGCGAGCTCTTCGAGAGGATCCCGGGGCGCTGCGCGATTCGCAGCGCGCCCGCGGTGAGGATGACGGTGTCGTCGACCGGCTGCTCGACCTGGACGAGAGGCGCCGCTCGGCGCTGTCGTCGTTCGAGCGGATGCGTTCCGAGCAGAAGAGTTTCGGCAAGTCGGTGTCCAAGGCGCAGGGCGAAGAGCGGCAGGCGCTGCTCGTCCGCGCCAAGGAGCTGGCGCAGCAGGTGAAGGAGGCCGAGGCGGAGGCCGACCGGCTCGGCGCCGAACTCGACGAGCTGCTGCGCGGCGTCCCCAACCTCATCGAGGACGGCGCGCCCCCCGGCGGCGAGCAGGACTTCGTCGTCCTCGACACCGTCGGCGAGCCGCCCGCGTTCGACTTCGAGCCGAAGGACCACCTGGAGCTGGGCGAGGGCCTCGGCGCCATCGACATGGAGCGCGGCGCGAAGGTGTCGGGCGCGCGGTTCTACTACCTGACCGGCGTCGGCGCGCGCCTCCAGCACGCGCTGCTGAACCTCGCCATGGAACAGGCCATCGAGGCGGGCTTCGTCCCGATGTACCCGCCGGTGCTGGTGAAGCCGGAGTCGATGGAGGGCACCGGGTTCCTCGGCGCGCACGCCGCCGAGGTGTACCAGCTCCGCCAGGAGGACCTGTACCTCGTCGGCACGTCCGAGGTGCCGCTCGCCGCGTACCACATGGACGAGATCCTCGACGAGCTGCCGCGACGGTACGTGGCCTGGTCGTCCTGCTTCCGCCGGGAGGCCGGTTCCTACGGCAAGGACACGCGCGGCATCATCCGCGTCCACCAGTTCGACAAGGTGGAGATGTTCTCCTACTGTGACCCGGCCGACGCCCACGCCGAGCACCTGCGGCTGCTGGAGTGGGAGCGGGAGATGCTCGCGAAGGTCGAGCTGCCCTACCGGGTGATCGACGTCGCGGCGGGCGACCTCGGCGCCAGCGCGGCGCGCAAGTACGACTGCGAGGCCTGGGTGCCGACGCAGAACACCTACCGCGAGGTCACCTCGACGTCCAACTGCACCGAGTTCCAGGCGCGGCGGCTCGCGGTGCGGCACCGGGACGCGAACGGCAAGAACCAGCCGGTCGCGACGCTGAACGGGACGCTCGCCACCACCCGGTGGATCGTCGCGATCCTGGAGAACCACCAGCGGGCGGACGGCTCGGTGCACGTCCCCGAGGCGCTCCGCAAGTTCATCGGGTTGGACGTGCTGGAGCCCGTCAAGCGCTGAGGCCCGCGCGAAGCCCGCCCCCCGAGCGGAGGGCGGGCTTCGGCGTTTCCCAGAGGGCGGGGGTCCCGGGCCGTGAGCTGGACGGGGTCGCCTAGGGTGTGTCCCATCCGCACTGGAAGGTGACATGTCCGAGATTTCGCCCCGTGTGATCGCCACCGACCTCGACGGCACGATCGTGCGCTCGGACGGGACGATCTCCGCCCGCACCGTCGCCGCGCTCGCCCGCGTCGAGCGCGCGGGCCGGATGCTCGTCATGGTCACCGGCCGCCCGCCGCGCTGGATGACCGACATCGCCGCCGCCGTCGGCCACCGCGGCGTCGCGATCTGCGCCAACGGCGCCGTCGTCTACGACCTGCACAACGAGTCCGTGGTCCGCGCCCACGTGATCGAGCCGGACGTGCTCGCCGAGACCGTCGCACGGCTCCGCACGATCTCGCCCGAGATGAGGTTCGCCGTCGAGTACCCGGACGGGTTCGTGTTCGAGCGGCACTACGACCTCGGCGGCTGGGACGCCGAGGGCTTCGGCGGGCGTCCCGTCGACGAGGACGAACTCGTCGCCCGGCCCGGCACCAAACTGCTGGCCTTCCAGCCTGGCGCGGACCCCGACCCGCTCGCGGAGAAGGCCGTCCAGATGGTCGGCGACCTCGTGATGGTGACCCACTCGTCCGGACGCGGGCTGCTGGAGATCAGCGCGCACGGCGTCACCAAGGCGAGCGCGCTGGCGGAGCTGTGCGGGGAGCACGGCATCCCGTCCGGGGACGTGGTCGCGTTCGGCGACATGCCCAACGACCTGCCGATGCTGACCTGGGCGGGGACGTCCTACGGCGTCGCCAACGCGCATCCGCTGGTGCTGGCGGCGGTCACGCACACCACGTCCCGCAACGACGACGACGGCGTCGCCGAGGTACTCGAACGCCTCTTCCCGTGACGGCGGCCGCGCCCTCGGGCCGCGGCCGCCGCCATCGGCTCCGGCGCTACAGGTAGGGGCCGGACGTGTGGCGCGGGCCCGGCTGCTCCTCGTCCGGCGGGACGAGGCCCGCGGGCAGCGCCCGGCGCATCTGCTCAAGCTGTGCGCGCGCCGCCATCTGCTGGGCGAACAACGTCGTCTGGATGCCGTGGAACAGGCCCTCCAGCCAGCCGACGAGCTGCGCCTGCGCGATCCGCAGCTCCGACTCGCTCGGGATCGTCCCCTCGGTGAACGGCAGCGACAGCCGCTCCAGCTCCTCGACGAGCTCGGGCGCGAGGCCGTCCTCCAGCTCCGCGATGGACGACTTGTGGATCTCGCGCAGCCGGGCGCGGGACGCCTCGTCCAGCGGGGCGGCCTTCACCTCCTCCAGGAGCTGCCGGATCATCCCGCCGATCCGCATCACCTTCGCGGGCTGCTCGACCATTTCGGTGACCGACTTGCCCTCGTTCTCGCCGTCGCCGGCGCCCTCGATGGCGATGCCGTTCGGGCCGACGACGAGAACCTGCGGTTCCTTGTCAGACTGGTTCTTCGAAGGCTCGTTCATAATCCTCATCCTCACAGGGTCAGCAAGATCTTGCCGACATGACCGCTTTGTTCGAGCAGCGTGTGCGCGTGCGCCGCGTCCGCCATCGGCACCTCCCGGTCGATGACCGGACGCACGTCCCCCGCCTCCAGCAGCGGCCACAAATGCCCGCGGACGGCGGCCACGATCTCCGCCTTCTCCTCCGCCGGACGGGCCCGCAGGCTCGTCGCGTGGACGAGCGCCCGCTTGGTCAGCAGCTTCCCGATGTTCAGCTCGGCCTTCGCACCGCCTTGGAGGCCGATCACCATCAGCCGTCCGCCGGTGGCGAGGGCGTCCACGTTCCGGGCGAGGTACTTGGCGCCGATCAGGTCCAGGATCACGTCGTAGGGGCCGTGCTCGACGAAGTCGTCCTCGCGGTAGTTCACGGCGACGTCCGCGCCGAGCTCCCGGCAGCGCTCCGCCTTCTCCGCGCTGCCGACCGTGCACGTCACGTGCGCGCCGCGCGCCTTGGCGGCCTGGATCGCCAGCGTGCCGATCCCGCTGCCGCCGCCGTGTACGAGGAACCGCTCCCCGGCCGACAGCCCGCCGTGCATGAAGACGTTCGACCACACCGTGCACGCCACCTCCGGCAGCCCGGCGGCCTCGACCAGTCCCACCCCGCGCGGTATGGGAAGCACCTGCGCGGCGGGCACGGCCACCCGCTCGGCGTACCCTCCCCCGGACAGCAGCGCGCACACCTCGTCCCCGGCGTGCCATTGCGTCACACCTTGGCCGAGCTCGGCGATCCGTCCGGACACCTCAAGGCCCGGATAGGGCGGGGCGCCCTTCGGCGGGGGATACAAGCCCCTGCGCTGCATGACGTCCGCCCGGTTGACGGCACTGGCCGCCACCTCGATCAGCACCTCGCCCGGCTGCGGCGCCGGGTCGGGGACGTCCGTCCACTCCAGAACCTCGGGATCACCCGGCTCGCGGATCACGATCGCACGCATACGTGCACGCTACCGGCCGAGCCGCCGATGCCCGTTGCACGGGCAATGTCGATCTACGCGAGGGATGCGTGGTATTGGCGCACCGGTAAGCTGCAAAGGGGCCGTTTTGCCTACCTGCTCCGCAAGTGATCGTCGATGAGTGCCGAGGGAGAAACGGTGGCAAGGAACGAGCACGACGGGCGTTCCCTGGAGGAGCGGCTGGCCTCGTTGGACGCGATGAGCGACGACCCGCCGGGCCCGGCGAACCCGTCCGCCACCGCGCCCACGGGCGCGCCCGTGCCGCCCGCCCCGCCGTCCGCCACCGAGGACGAGACCGTCGCGGACCCGCCCGCCGAGCCGGCCGAGCACGACAATCCCTGGCTCGCCGCCCCGCCGCCCTTCCAGGGGCCTCCGGAGAGCTTCGGCCCGCCCCAGGGCCCGCCTCCGCAGGGTCCGCCGCCGGAAGGGCCGCAGGGTCCGCTGGGTCCGCCGGGCCCGCCGCCGCTGGGCGCGCCCACTCCCGAGCAGGCCATGCCCCCGTCGTTCCCCGGCCTCCCGGCGCCCCCGCCGTTCGAGGAGGGGCCGTCCTACGAGGGCGGGCCGCCTCCCTTCGACCCGAACATGCTTCCCGCTCCGCCGCCCGCCGCGTACCAGCAGCAGCCTCCCGCCGATCCCTCGATCCAGCCGCAGCATCCGTGGGAGAACGCGCCGCAGCCGCCCGCCGACCCGGCGGGCGAGGGCGCGCCGCCGCTGGACCAGCTCCCGCCCTACGGGTCCGACCAGTTCGTCGGCCCGGACCCGAACGCGCCCGCCCCGCCGCCGCAGTTCCCCCCGATGGACCCGGCCGCCGGGCAGCAGTTCGCACCCGACCCGGGGCCGCCCGTCCCGCCGAACTACCCGCCGGTGGACCCGAACACGGGCCAGCCGTACGCCGACCCGTCCATGGGCGCCCCGCAGTTCCCGCCGCTCGACCCCCACACGGGCCAGCCGTACCAGCAGGACCCGAACGCGGGGCAGCCGTACCAGGACCCGAACGCGGGGGCGCCGCCGCAGTTCCCGCCGGTCGATCCGAACACCGGACAGCCGTACCCGCAGGGGCCCAACGCGCCCCTGCCGCCGAACTACCCGACGATCGACCCGAACACCGGCCAGCCGTACCAGCAGGACCCGAACGCGATGGGCCAGCCAGGGCCGCAGGGCCAGCCGGGCTACGCCTGCGACCCCAACACCGGGCAGCCCTATCCGCAGGGGCAGCCGGGATACGGGTACGGGCCGCCCCACGGCCAACCCCAAGGGCCGCACGGCGCGTACCAGCAGATGCCCGGCCCGCCCCAGGGGCAGCCGCCCGGTCCGCCGCAGGGCAACTACCCGGCACAGCCACAGCAGCAGCCGAACCCGCAGGACGCGGAGAGCCTCAGCTCCGAGAACCTCCTGGGCGAGCGGCGGATCGCGCCGTCCTCGGGATGGCGGCGCGCGGTTTACAAGGCGACGGCGGGCGGCATCCACCCGGGCGAGTCCCAGGGCGACCTGCGCCGCAAGGACCTCATCGCCCGCGCGCGGACGACCGTCGCGGGCGGCCACCACCGGGTCGCGGTGATGTCGCTGAAGGGCGGCGTGGGCAAGACCACCACGACGACCGGGCTCGGCTCGATGCTCGGCACCTACCGCGGCGACCGCGTGATCGCCGTGGACGCCAACCCCGACCGCGGCACGCTGTCCGACAAGGTCAAGCTGGAGACGGCCGCGACCGTCCGGGACCTGCTGAACAACCGCGACAAGATCTCCCGCTACGCCGACGTGCGGGCCTTCACCTCGCAGAACATCGCGCGCCTGGAGGTGCTCGCCTCCGACCGCGACCCGGCGGTCAGCGAGGCGTTCAGCGCCGAGGACTACGCCGCCGTCGCGGTCGTCCTGGAGCAGTACTACTCGATCTGCATCACCGACTGCGGGACGGGCCTGCTGCACTCGGCGATGGCGGGCGTGCTCAGCCTCGCCGACCAGCTCGTCCTGGTCAGCTCCCCCTCCGTGGACGGCGCGCGCTCCGCGAGCGCGACGCTCGACTGGCTGGAGGCGCACGACCACGGCCACCTCGTCCGCAACGGCGTGGTGGTGCTGTCGATGGTCCGCAACAGGACGCGCAGCCAGGTCGACCTCGACAAGCTCCAGGCGCACTTCGAGAGCCGCTGCCGCGCGGTCGTCCGGATTCCCTACGACGACCACCTGGAGGAGGGCGCCGAGGTGGAGCTGGAGCAGCTCGCCCCGGCGACGCGCGAGGCGTACCTGAACCTGGCGGCCGTGGTCGGCGACGGGTTCGCGTTCCCGCGTCCCGAACGGTGACGGCGGCGGGCGCTAGAGTCACGCCCGTGGCGGACGACGACGGCGTGTACGTGGGGAGGGCGGCCGCCGACGCGGCCGCCGACCGGGGCTGGCTGCTCGGGCACTTCAAGCCGTCCGGCGACCTGCGGCACAGCGACGAGGTCGAGGTCAAGTGGGGCGTGCACCCGAAGGGCGAGAGCCGCGCGCGCTGGACGAGCGGTGAGAAGCGCACGGCGCTGCTCGTCCTCATCAGCGGACGGTTCCGGATGCAGTTTCCGGGTCGCGACGTCGTCCTCACCGAGCAGGGCGACTACGTCGTGTGGGGACGCGGCGTCGACCACTCCTGGCACGCCGAGGAGGAGTCGGTGGTCATGACCGTCCGCTGGCCGTCGATCCCCGGCTACGCCGTGCCGACCAGGGACGCCTGACCCTGCGTCACCCCTCGTATGGACACCCGTTATGCGGTCGATGGCGGACGTCCGGGACCGCTATCGTTGGCGGTGACCACCTGGAGAGTTCGCATAGTGGACTAGTGCAGGCGCCTTGAAAGCGCCCAGGGCTGGGGACAGTCCTCGTGGGTTCGAATCCCACACTCTCCGCCGGACAGACGAATCGCCACGAAATTGGACGGACTCGTCCGTTACCCTCTTCGGCATGGCGCAGACACCGAACGATCCGGCCGGTACTACCCACCAGTTCCAGAACTTCCAGAACCGGGGTCAGGCCGAGAAGTCCTCGGGCCCGAACATGGCCCTCATCATCGGCGTCCTCGCCGTGGTGGCCGTCGTCGTGATCGCCGTCGCCGCGCTCCTGATGATGTGATCCCTCAGCGGCCCGAGCTGGAGAAGTGCTGGTAGTCCTTGGCGCCGCTCCACTCGCCGCCCCAGCCCCAGCCGATCGACGCGAACGCCTTCACGACCCTGTCGCCCGCGTGGATGACGCCCGGGTCGTCGTTGCGGCGGTTCCGGTACTTCTTGCAGTCCTTGTGCGCGACGTGCCCGTCCGCGTAGACGTAGGGGTTCTCGCAGGTGTTGAGGTCGACGGCCAGCCCGTAGGCGTGCTGGGAGAACGAGGTCGAACCGGTCGCGTTGCGGCAGTTGAACGCCGAGGTGTTGCCCGCCTCGATCGAGTCGAAGTCGCTGCCCTTGTAGACGTCGACGGGCTCCATCCGCCTGATCGGGTAGCGCATCG
The DNA here is from genome assembly GCF_022751215.1 of Actinomadura terrae. Taxonomy (GTDB): domain Bacteria; phylum Actinomycetota; class Actinomycetes; order Streptosporangiales; family Streptosporangiaceae; genus Spirillospora; species Spirillospora terrae. Next base: position 165,161 of record NZ_JAICDG010000008.1, read on the forward strand.
CGTACAGCTTCCTGAACACCTTCACGAGGTCGCCGGACGCCTTGGCGTTGACGACGAGCCTCCCGTCCGGATGGGGCTTGTGGTCCATGCCCCAATAGGTCATCCGGATCATCCGCAACCCGGACGGCGCGACCGGGCAGCCCTTGCGCCACGAGTACTTCAGGTCGGCGGCCGTCACCCGCTCGACCCGCGCGGTGAACGCGGTCGAGGTCGGGGACGGGGTGGCCGCCGTCCCGGACGGGCTGCTGGACGGGGTCGGCGACCCGCTCTTGCGGGAGTCGTCGGAGCCGCGTCCGCACCCGGTCGCGGCGAACGACACGGTCAGGAAAGCGGCGGCGAACGCGACACTGCGAAGGGGCCCTCTGCCTGGCATGTTCGCAGGATCGCATGCCGGGTGCTCTTCGCGTCGGACCCTGGATTCGCTACCGTTCGAGGGAGGGCGTGTCCGCCGAGACGGGGCCGGGGCGGACGCGTCGTGAACTCGTCCGTTCGCCGGGCATGTCATCCGGCGTCCCACCGGCCCATGGGAGCGGGCATGGCGGATTCGGACGGGAGCGACCTCCCGAGCCTCGAAGACGACATCTTCGCCGTGGCGCACAGCGTGGAGATCGAGCAGGGGGCGCAGGCCCAGCCGCGCCTCAAGCTGCAATCCGAGCGGGCGCAGGATCTCGCGGAGCGCACGCGGGAGTTCGTCGGCCGCGACGTCGGCGCGCTGGCGGCGGGCTTCGGCATCTTCGTGCTCGTGGACGCCCTGATGATGTGGGCGCCGCTGATGATGAGCCGCCGGCAGAGCCTGGCGCCGCAGTTCGTGACGCTGCTCGTGCTCGCGTTCGGGCTCGGCGGGCTGCTGGTCGTGAAGGTCGGCGGGCGGTGGCGGGCGTTCGGGCTCGGGATGATGGTCGCCTGGGTGTTCCTGACGCTGGTCTCGGTCGGCTTCCTGACCGGCCTCAGCGTCCCGCTCTGAGCCGGGACGCAAACCGTCAGGCGCCGCCGGTCATCTTCTTCAGGACGGCGTTGAACGCGCGGCCGATGGCCTCCAGGTCGTCCGGCTCGATCACGTCGATGAAGTGGTTCCGGACGGTCTCGACGTGGTCGCGGGCGGCGCGTTCGAGGGCCGCGAAGCCCTCGTCGGTCAGCACCGCGATCACCCCGCGCTTGTCGCTTGGGCAGCTGTCGCGCCGGACCAGGCCCTTGGACTCCAGCCGCGAGCAGGTGTGGGAGAGGCGGCTGCGCGACTGGCTGGCGTTGGCGGCGAGTTCGGCCATCCGCAGCCGCCGCTCGGGGGCCTCCGACAGCCGGACGAGGATCTCATACTCCGACACCGACAGCCCGTGCCTGGTCTTGAGGTCGCGGTCCATGACCTCGGTAAGCCGGACGCTGCCGTCCACGTAGGCGCGCCAGTCGCGCTGCTGGGTGGCATCGAGCCAGCGTGGTTCGCTCATGGGGCCCACTATACGATACAAGTTGAAGCTTCAACTTGTTTGCGCACCGATCGGGGTGGGCCTCCCCGCATGCCGACGACGCTACCGCACCGCCGTCCGGCATCGGAAATAGTTGAACCATCAACTAGGTTGGGACGGGTGAACGCTCCGCCCGGAGCGATCGAGCCGCCCGCGAGGACGGACGGCACGGAACCGATGGGAGGCACCCCATGCCCGCCGTGATGGCCGACCCGCTGACCCTGCCCCGGCTGCCGCTGCTCCCCGAGGACGGCACCGGCTGGCGCCGCGTCGCCAAAGTCGTGACCGCCAAGCGGCACGTGGAGGGGGAGGGCTTCCAGGTCCGGCGCCCCTTCCCGGGAATCGACCTGTCCCTCGCCGACCCGTTCCTGCTCCTGGACCACATGGGCGCCGTCGAGTACGCCCCGGGCGAGGCGAAAGGCACCCCCTGGCATCCGCACCGGGGCTTCGAGACCGTCACCTACATCATCGACGGCGCGTTCCAGCACCAGGACACCACCGGGGGAGGCGGCCTGATCTCCGACGGCGCCACGCAGTGGATGACCGCCGCGTCCGGGATCCAGCACATCGAGCAGCCGCCGCCGGACCTCGTCGCCAAGGGCGGCCTGTTCCACGGCGTCCAGCTGTGGGTCAACCTGCCCCGCTCGCAGAAGTGGGTCCCGCCGCGCTACCAGGACATCAAGGCGCGGGACGTCCGGCTGCTCGCCGCCGACGACGGCTCGTCGCTCGTCCGGATCATCGCGGGCTCGCTCGCCGGGTTCGACGGCCCGGGCGTGACCTACACGCCGATCAACTACCTGCACGCGACGGTCGCGCCGGGCGCGCGCCTGACGCTCCCGTGGCCGCGCGAGTTCAACGCGCTGGTGTACGTCCTGTCCGGGCGCGGCACGGCCGGGGTCGAGGAGGCCCCGGTGGGCGAGGGCCAGCTCGCGATCTTCGCGGGCTCCCACCACCAGGGGACGGAGGACGGCCTGGTCGTCCGCGCCGCCGCCGAGCAGCCGCAGGCCAGCGCGAACGGCTGGGAGATCCTCGTGCTCGGCGGGCTGCCCATCCGGGAGCCGATCGCCCGCTACGGGCCGTTCGTCATGAACACCCGCGAGGAGATCGTCCAGGCGTTCGAGGACTTCCAGGCCGGACGCATGGGGACGATCCCGGCCGAGGCCATCCCGCACCGCTCCTCCCAGGACGAATCACTCTGACCTGGTTCGATCTCCCCCGATCCGGCGCCGACGAGAAGACGGCACCGGATCGGGGGATCGGGTGACGGGGGCCACGGGCGTGCGCTACTGTGTTCGAATAGTCGAACAGAGATTCGACTTGCTCGATCTCAGCGCGTTCGCCCGGGAGGCGGCATGGTGGCGACGGTGGCCACGGCGCGGCACCGGCGGCGGGAGCCGCACGCGACACGCCGCAGCGGTTTCTACGCAAATCTACGGCCGCAGCTATATCGCCTCATAGAGTCCGAGAGCGTGGACCCCGTGCGCAATCCCTACGCCCCCGGAGCCGGGCAGCGACCCCCGGAGCTGGCCGGCCGCGACCGCGAGCTGAAGCAGTTCGAGGTCGTGCTCGAACGGGTGGCCCGCGGCCGGCCCGAACGCAGCATGATCATCACTGGGCTGCGCGGGGTCGGCAAGACCGTCCTGCTCAACGCGTTCCGGTCGATGGCGATCCAGCGGCTGTGGGGCACGGGCAAGATCGAGGCCCGGCCCGACCAGTCGATCCGGCGGCCGATCGCCTCCGCGCTGCACATGGCCGTCCGCGAGCTCGCGCCCCGGCACCGCGCGCCCGACCGCATCGAGGAGTTCCTCGGCGTGCTGAAGGCGTTCGCGCAGGCCGGGCCCGAGCCGTCCGGCAAGGCGAAGGCGCGGGCGCACCGCTGGCAGCCCGGCATCGACGTCCCCGCCGCGCGCGGCCGCGCCGACTCCGGTGACCTGGAGATCGACCTCACCGAACTGTTCGTGGACGCCGCGTCCGTCGCCACCGACGTCGGCGCCGGGATCGCGCTGTTCGTCGACGAGATGCAGGACATCCCCGCCGACGACGTGTCCGCGCTGTGCGCCGCCTGCCACGAGCTGTCGCAGGTCGGCGGGCCGCTGATCGTGGTGGGCGCGGGGCTGCCGCACCTGCCGGCGGTCCTGTCGGCGAGCAAGTCCTACTCCGAGCGGCTGTTCCGCTACGCCCGCATCGACCGGCTCGACCGCGAGTCCGCCGACGTCGCGCTGCTGGCCCCGGCCGAGCGCGAGCAGGTCACCTTCACCGCCGACGCCCTCGACGCGCTGTACGGCGCCGCCGACGGCTACCCCTACTTCGTCCAGGCCTACGCCAAGGTCGTCTGGGACGTCGCGCCCGACACCCCGATCACCGCCGACGACATCAAGGTCGCCGCGCCGGAGGCCGAGAGCGAGCTGGCGGTCGGCTTCTTCGGCAGCCGCTACGAGCGCGCGACCCCGGCCGAGCGCGACTACATGCGCGCGATGGCCGGGCTCGGCGATGACCCCGTGCCCACCGCCGCCGTGGCCGACGAGCTCGGCCGCAAGCCCTCCAGCCTTTCGCCCGCCCGTGACGGCCTGATCAAGAAGGGGCTCATCTACAGCGCCGAGCGCGGCATGGTCGCGTTCACGGTGCCGCACTTCGGCAAGTTCCTCCGCTCCCAGCCCGCCTAGCCTTTCCCGCCCTCCTACCGCTCTCTACAGCCCTCTAGACGTCCGGCTAGAAGGCCGTAGAAATCCGCATCGGCGCTCGCGCGTCCGGTGAATATTCGCCTCTCTAGCATCGGACCTAGATAGCCGTAGATTCTCCTTGGCATGCCTCTGACGTTCTCTAAGGATTTCTAGGATTTTTGCTAGGGAGGCTTATAGAGAGAAAGAGGTCGACCGGGCGTCGCGCCGGGGCAGGTGGGTATGGCGAGGGTGAAGCGGGGGGAAACATGACCATTGACCAGGACAAGTACCGAAACCAGGACCCGGACGACGAGTACTCGACCGGGGACGCCATGTCGTACTCCGCCGGCAACATGGGCGACGAGGACACGATGGGCGACGGCCGCCTCGCCCCCGGCGACGACGGCGCGCCGCACGGCGACGACGGCATGGGCGCCGACGACGAGGATTGGTGACGAGCGTTCTCTAGTCTTTTCTTGGACGCGTCCAAGAAAAGACTAGAGAACGGCAGACAGCGGCCCGGCGCCCGCCGCCTCGGGCTGCGCCAGCGCCGACAGGACGAGCCGGTCGCGCTCGGCGGTCGAGACGGCGAACACGATCTCGATGTCCTGATCGTCCACCCGGGCGGGGAAGACCACGAACCGCCAGCAGCCCTCGCGCCACACGTCCAACGGGACGGCGCTCGACACCAGGTTCTCGTGCGCGGCCCACGCCCGGCTCTCGTAGAGCGTCGCGTAGGTCTCGGCGATCGGGCTGCGGCGCCGCTCGCACGGCATCACCGCCCGGCCCCGCCCCGGCGCGAGCCCGCCCCGCTCCAGCAGTGTCGACAGCTCGGGGGACAGCGCCGCGAACAGCGCCAGCTCCGCCAGCAGCACCACCCCGACCTGCGCCTGGACGTCCCGCAGCACCTGGAACCCCGCCAGCGGCGCGCCCAGCGAGGCGACCGCCGCGGCGGTGAACAGCACGGCCCGCAGGACGGTGCGCACGCCGACCCGCTTGCCGCTCAGCCCGCCGAAACAGCCGCATCCCGCGTCCGGCCGGTGCGCCCGCAGCTCGCCGACGACCCAGGTCGCGGCGGCGAACGCGATCGTCGTCGCCAGCCGCACCGACACGTGCGAGGTCACCAGCAGCGCGAGCCCGAGCAGGCCCTCGCCGAGCCCGAGGCCCACGTTCAGCCCTCGGCTGCGGCGCAGCGCCGTCAGCCCGGCGGGCACCGGGACCCCGTGCACGTGGTCGGGGGCGTCCAGCGCCCGCTCGCGGACCATCAGCTTCGCCAGGCACGCGGCCAGCAGCACGGTCGCCAGCAGCAGGACCTGCGTGTTCTGGATCGAGGTCACCATTACCGCGCCCTCCCCATCGCCATCGCGGGGACGTGGGGCCGCACGACCGCGTTGAAGCAGCCGGCCTCCAGCTCGCCGCCGAGGCCGACGAACGCGGCCGGGGTCAGCTCGACGATGCGCCCGCGCGGCGACGTCCCGCACTCCACGCACCGGTCGCAGTACCGCGCGGCCACGCAGCCGCACTCCACGACGGGCACCGTGGCGGACCGTCCGCCGCACTCGTTGTGGACGGTGACCTCGCTGCCGAGCGACAGGTAGGGGAGCGCCACGCAGCCGGACGGCGCGTCCGCGCACCCCCCGCCGTCCCCCTCGGGATCGACCGCCGGATACGCGGCGCCGAAGCTCCCCGGCACCGGGCGGCTCCCCGGCACCTGGCCGACGCCGGACCCCCTCTGCCCGGCGTCGGGCCAGGTGCCACCGCGGGTGGTCACGTCGCCGAACCAGGTCGCCGTCCCGTGCAGCACCTCGGGGACGGGGGTGGACGCCTCGGGCGCGGCGAGATCGTCGGCCCGGTAGCCCGGCTGCGACGTACCGGGGCGTACGGCCTGCGGCCCTCCGGCCGACCGCACGCACACCACGTCGATCAGGTAGCCGGGCTGGAGCCGGGGGTGCCGGACCAGCACCCGTCCGAGGGCGTGCGGGGGGATCACCACGTGGGCGCGGCCGCGATGGGGGCCCATATCGACATCGACGGAGTCGTCCCCGCATGCCAGGATCGTGCCGGTGACGCGGGCGATGTCCACCCACACCCGGTCGGCGCCGAGCCCGTCGGCCTTCGGCCGCACGATCACCTCGCGTCCGGGACGCAGCGCGGCGAGGCCCCCGCGGCCGCCGTGCCAGATCCTGGTGGCATCGGTCATCGGGAGCCGCGCCTCGCCGTCGGCGGTGCGCAGCACGAGCAGGTGCGGGCTCGCGTCCAAGATCATCCCAGCGGTGACGTCCAGCGCGGGATCCGATCTCTCGGGCAGGCCGGTACGGAGGGCGGGGGTTCCTCCGAAGACGGCCTCCCGGTGTCGGCGGCGCCTTGCTCCACGAGGGCGGGGTAGCGGCATGGCGGGGACTCCGGCATTGATCTTGACTCGGTCACGGTAGTTAGGACGGCGAGTCAAGCTTCACGCGCGGTGACCTTCCAGTCGACGGATTTGTCGCGATAAGTCGTTCGGCGGGGGACGATGCATAGACGTCGGTTGTAAATTATGCACTGGTTGACCCGAAATTATGGTTTTAGTAGGCCCGCAATTACGGTCCAGCTGAGATCGTCAACTGTACCGGAAGCACGCGCAGTCAAGATCCAGAAAGGTCCCCGGCGGGGCGCCGCTCCACAACCCCTGGCTCGGTGATGACGTGAACAGGACGCGCCACGAGGAGTTCCGCGAGTACATGGCCGACCGAGGCCCCGCGCTCCTGCGCGCCGCGACCCAGCTGACGAGCGACCGCGCCGAGGCCGAGGACCTCGTCCAGGCCGCCCTGGCCAAGACCTACCTCGCCTGGGACCGCATCCACGACCGCGCCGCCGTCGACGGCTACGTCCGCCGCGCCATGGTCAACACCCAGATCTCCTGGTGGCGCCGCCGCAAACTGGAGATCTACCCCACCGACGAACTCCCCGACCGCCCCGTCGACGACCACACCCGCCGCAGCGAACTCCACGACGTCCTGACCCGCGCCCTCCGCCGCCTCCCCGAACGCCAGCGCCTCGCCGTGATGCTCCGCTACTACGAGGACATGTCCGAGACGGAGGTCGCCAAAATCCTCGGCGTCAGCGTGGGCACGGTGAAAAGCACGGTCTCCCGCGCCATGACCCGCCTCCGCGACGACAACACCTTCAGCTGACGTCCCGTCCCGGACAAAAGTGGTCAGGGGCCGTGCGGAAGCCGGATGGTGAAGATCGAGCCCCGGCCCGGAACACTGGCGACCTCGATGCGGCCGCCGTGCGCCTCGACGAGGTGCTTGGCGATCGCGAGCCCGAGCCCGCTGCCACCGGTGGCGCGGTTGCGCGACGGGTCGGCCCGGTAGAACCGGTCGAACACGTGCGGCAGGTGCTCGGGCGCCATGCCCGTGCCGGTGTCGGCGACGGTGAAGACCACGCCGTCCGGACGGCGACGCACCGCGACGTCCACCGCGCCGCCCTCGGGGGTGTGCCGCACCGCGTTCGAGACCAGGTTGCCGAGCGCCTGGCGCAACCGGGCCGGGTCGGCGCGCACCATGACGGGCTCCGGCGGGGCATGGACGCGGACGGCCACCCCCGACCACTCGGCCCGCGCCCGGTGCGCGGCGACCGCCAGGCCCGCGATGTCGGCGGCGTCCCGCTCCTCCGGGTGGACGCGGAGCGTCCCGGCGTCGGCGAGCGCGAGGTCCTGCAAGTCGGACACGAGCCGGTCCAGCAGGTCGGACTCCTCCAGCAGCGACCGGACGAGGGCGGCGTCGAGCGGGAGCACCCCGTCCTGGGCGGCCTCAAGGTGGCTGCGGACGTTCGCCAGCGGGGTGCGCAACTCGTGGGCCACATCGCTGACCAGCGCCTTCCGCTGCCGGACGCTGTCACCGACCGAGGCGGCCATCGTGTTGAAGGCCGCCGCGAGCCGGGCCACCTCGTCGCCGCCGCGCGCGGGGACGCGCACCCCGTGGTCGCCTGCGGCCATCCGCTGGGCGGCGGCGGTCAGCGCCACGATGGGCCGGACGAGCCGTCCTCCGGCCAGTACGGTGACCACGCCCGCCACCAGCAGGATCGCCGAGGTGGTCGCGACGGTCGGGGCCCAGCCGTCCGGGGAGAAGGGCGCGAACCGGTCGCTCGTGCCCAGGTAGAGCCTGGCGGGCGCGGCGACGTACGAGCGCTTCGCCGCGACCCGGGCGGCCCGCTCGCAGTCCGACCACGCTCGGTCCTTCCGGGCGCCCTTCGGTGGCTGGAGCAGGCGCATCCCGAAGGGGTCCGTTGCGGCCTCGTAGGGAAGCTGGTGCGCGTCGAGGCACGCGCGGGTCCGCTCGACGGCCGACCGGTTGAGCCCGTGCGCGGCGGCGCTGGGCGCGTACAGCTCGGGCGAGACGCATGATCGGCGCACGTCCGGCGGTCCGTAGACCGCGAGCGACCTCCCGGCGGTGGCGAAAAGCGGGCTGTACAGCGACAGGTCGGTTCCGTCCCGCGTGCCGGCCGTGGCCGGGCGGCCCGCCCGGCGCAGGCAGCCGACGGCCCGCTCGGCGAGGGACTGCCGTCGTCTCCGCTCCGGGCCGGTGAGCTGCCAGCCGTAGTACGCGAGCGACACGTCGGTCATCCGCGCGACCAGGCTCGGCCGCGACCCGCGAAGCGGGGTGCGCGGGTCGGCCGCGTCGATCCGGGCGGACGGCGCCGGAGGCAGCGGCCCCCGCGCCGAGTCCGCGATCGGCTCGCCGCCGGAGGTGGTGAGCGCGATCCGGCGCCCGGTGCGGCGGGCCAGCTCCCGCACCAGCGGCCCGACACCGTCCCAGCTCCGGTGGTCGTTCGCGTAGGTGAGCAGGACGCCGCGGATCTCGCTGTCGGTCTCCAGCAGGGACGCGCTGCTCGCCCGCTCCTCCCGCAGCTGCCGGCCGGTGCCGTACGTGGCGAGCAGCGCCGTGGCGACGACCGCGAGCGACATCCCGAGCAGCCGCACCCGCAGGCTACGGCGCATCCGGGCCGCCGTCCCGGGCGAGCTTGTAGCCGACGCCGAAGACGGTGATCAGCCGCCGGGGCCGGGTCGGCTCGCGCTCGATCTTCCGGCGGAGGTTCATCACGTGGACGTCGATGGTGCGGCCGGTGACGTCGCGGCCGAACCCGCCCACGCGCTCCAGGAGCATCGGCCGCGTGAACGCCCGTCCCGGTGACGCGGCCAGGCACGCGAGCACGGCGAACTCCCCCGGCGTGGTGTCGACCGGCGCGCCGTCGACGTGGACCTCGTGGCGCTCCGTGTCGACGACCAGGCCGCCGACGCTGTGCGCGGTCGTCTCGGCGGTCATGGCGCGGGCGGCGCGGCGGAGCACCGTCCTGACCCGGGCGACCAGCTCCCGCGGGCTGTAGGGCTTGGTGACGTAGTCGTCGGCGCCCAGCGCCAGCCCCAGCAGCAGATCGTCCTCCGTGGCCCGGGCGGTGAGCATGACGATCGGGAGGTCGCGCTCGGTGCGCAGCACGCGGCACACGTCCAGGCCGTCCACGCCGGGGAGCATCAGGTCGAGGACGAGCAGGTCCGGCCACCGCCCGCGGGCCTCGTCGATGGCCGCCCGGCCGTCGTGCACCACCGTCGTCCGATGCCCCTCGCGTTCCAGGTACCTCCGGACGAGATCGGCCTGCTTGCGATCGTCTTCGGCGATGAGGATCCGCGCGGACATCCCCAGAGTGTCGCGCACCTTCCTGAAGATTCCCCGAGAGAACCGGCCTCTGACAGGAACCTAACCAAATCCTGATAGGTGATCGGCACGCTGCACGGCAACGAGAGGAGCGTCATGACGAACGAGAACCTCGGCCGGCGCGGTTTCCTGCGGCGGGCCGGGCTGACGGCCGGAGCGGCGGCCGCCCTCCCCCTGCTGGACACCGCCGGAAAGGCCGCCGCAGAGATCGACCCCGACCGCCTCTTCAAGGCCGGACGGTTCGCAGCGGCAGATCGCGCATACCAGCGCGTCCTGCACCGGAACCCGGACAACGCGCACGCCTTGGCCCAACGCGGATACATCGCCCTGCTGTCCAACAGATTCCAGAACGCGGAGTGGTACCTCTCTCGCGCCCTACGCCTGGCACCAGCCGACACCGACACGAAAATACGGCTCGCCGACTGCTTCGCGCGCCAGAACCAACTCTCCCGTGCCGCACCGCTCCTGCGCGGAACGAGCCGCGCCGCCTACGGCGAGCAGTACGCCGCAGTGACCGGCACACCGTTCGAGCTGCACGGCGCGGCGTCCACACGGCTGCCGTTCAAAGCGGTGGACCCGCTACCGGTCATCGAGGCGTCAGTGAACGGACAAGCGCGGAACTTCATGCTCGACACCGGAGCGGGCTTCGGCCTCTCGACGGAGCTCGCGGAGGAGGCCGGGCTGCGCGTGGTGTCCACCATGCGCGGCGGGATCCCCGGCACGGAGACCACCCTCTACCTCGGCGTGGCGGACTCCATACGGCTGGGCGACATGGAGATGCGCAACGTGCCCGTCCTGTGGAGCGACCAGAAGCAGCCGACCCCGCCCGGAATGCCGCAGCTGTCCGGCGCCCTGGGCACGGCACTCTTCCACCGCTTCCTGACCACGATGGACTACGCGGACCAGGCGCTCATCCTGCGCCGCAAGACCCGGGCACAGCTTCACGAGTTCGAGCGCTCGGCCAGGCACGCCCAGCGGCTGCCGCTGTGGCTGCCGACCAAGCCCTTCATCCCCTGCGCACTGGGCAGCGTCAACGGCCACGGCCCGGAGGTCGTCTCCCTCGACACCGGCGGCACCGAACTGGGCATCGTGACCACCGAGCGGACGGCCGAACAGGTCGGCATCGAGCCCGACTACGAGCACCCGGAATGGTTCAACGGAACCATCAAATGCTTCCCCATAGAAGCGAGCCGGGTCAGCCTGGGCCGAGCCGTCGGCCACAACATACGCGGCGTCGCAGGCCCCCTCCTGTTCGACGACGCCTACGGCTTCCACACCCTCGCCAACATCACCCACGAGTTCTTCAAGCCCTTCGCCATCACCTTCGACTACACCAACATGAACCTCTACATCACCCACCCCTAGCGCCTGCTCCTCAGATCACCTGCGGGTTCGGTCCGCCCCGACACGATGACGCGCCCTATGCGCGCTCGCGGGCTTCCGTGAGGGCGGCTCGGTATTCGCCAAGCCACTCGGCGTCGAGCTGGTCCGCGGGAAGGCCGTCGAGACCGGCGATGAGCAGCGCAGCCGCTGCGCTGTACTCGCCGATATCGCGATGCATCATGCCGATGTACAGCCGGAAGAACGCGGGACTGTACCAATACACCGGCGGCGGTGGGTCGACGTCGTTCTCGGCGCGCTCGGCGGCCTCGCCCAAGAGGCGTTGTGCTTGTTCGCGCTCGCCGAGCGCGGCGTATCCCTGCGCCGCCTGCAACTCATCGAAAGTCCGCTGCGCGGGATGGCCGCCAGGGGTCGCGAGCGCCGCCATGGCCGCGCGGACGAGGGCGCGTGGGCGGCCCTGCTGCCTTGCGACGTAGCCGCGAAAGCTCGTCGCGAGGGTCGAGATCGTCCCATCTTCAACGTCGTCAGCGAGTTCTTCTCCCCGTCCGAACAGGGCGAGGGCCTGCTCGTCACGGCGAAGCGCGGCGTTCAGCCACCCGACGTAGACCGTCCATTCGGCGACGATCCGGCCGAGCCGGTCGCGTAAGGGGCCGCGCGCGTCCCGCAGCATGAACGCGAGGGCGTCCAGTTGCCTGGCGACCGGGCCGAGCAGCGCGGCCGGGCCCATCGCGTCCTCCAGGCGGCGCTGCCCGGCGAGGACGGCGGCGAGCGCCTCCAGCGTGGCGACATCCAGCCGCGCGGGACGCAGGGAGACCTGCTTGAGGCGGTCCTCGTTATCGGGCGTTACCGCGCTGGTCAGCCCATCCGGGCGCCAGAGGTGGGCGGGTGTGGGTTCGCCGCCGAAGATTTCGGCCTCGGGTTTGCCCGTAGCGCGGGCGTAGAGGGGGCGGTAGATCGGGCCGGGGACGTGATCGCCGCGTTCCCATTGCTGGATCATCTTCGCCAGGCTCGTGATGCCCGGCAATTCGTCTGCTGCGGCACCGGCGGCGCTGCGCAGGACGAGGGCCCATTTCTCGCGGGAGCGGTGGGGGCGGCCATGCTGGTCGCGGGGTTCCTCGCGCAGTTCGCGCAGGCGCGCGCCGATCGCTTTCTTGTCGGAGGTGGACACAGCGATGCACCTCTCGCCTGGGGCCACCAATGGCGTGGGCCCTTCCCTGCTAAGTCTCCCCTCGCTACCCGACAACAGTGTGTGATTGCACGAACTCAGGACGTTATGGATACTCGCCCCTTGCCGCTGTGCGGCGCGTACCGTGGGAGGCGGCAGCGGAACGCGGCGAGAGGTTCCCATGGCTACGGGCGACGAGGAGCACATCGGCGAACGTCTCGCGCGGCTGAGGCGGTTGGCCGACCTGACGCAGGAGGGCCTCGCCGAGCGGTCCGGGGTGTCGGTGGACGTGGTTCGCAAGCTGGAGCAGCGCCGTAAGCACAGTGCGCGACTCCCGACATTGCATGCGCTCGCCCGCGGCTTGGGGGTGGAGGTCACCGCCCTGATAGGCGATCCACCGGGCGTGCCGTCCAATGGGGAGACTGAATCTCCCCAACTTGTCGCGTTGCGGCGCGCGATCATGCCTCCGCTGTTTGAGCCGCCGCCCACGCACGACGCGGCCGACGGCCTGTCAATTCCGATGCTGCGAGCGGAGATTTCCGACGGCTGGACGCTGTACCACTCGGCGCAATTCGGCCGCTTGATCGAGGTGCTTCCCGCGATCATCGATGATGCCCGTCTGGCGGCGGCGATCGGGCCCCCCGAGCATCGTGCGGCAGGCGAGGTGAGTATGGGCAAGGCCCTCCAACTGGCGGGGCACCTGGCCATCCGCCTCGGTAAGACGGACCTCGCGCTGTCCAGCCTTGAGCGCGCGGTCACGGCGGCTCAGAACAGCGGTGATCCCCTGCTCGCGCCGATGGTCTACGGCTCGGTCGCCTGGGCGTACCAGCGCCAGAACCGGCTGGACGACGCGGCCCATCTCGCCGAGCACGGCGCCGATGTGGTGGTCCGTGAGACCGGGATCACGACCGCCGCGAGCCTGCGCGTCTGGGGCGGGCTGGTCATGTCGGCCGCCACCAGCGCCGCGCGGTCGGGCAACTATGACCGGGCGACGGAAATGATGACGATCGCCGAGCGGGAGTCGAAGAAGCTGACCAAGCTTCCGCCGGTGTCCGACGGTCGCGCCGTGTCGGTGTTCAGCCGTTCCTCCGTCCGCATCGAACGGGTGCGGCTGGCGGTGCAGCATGGGCGCCCCGACGAAGCGCTCACGCTCGCCGACGGCATCCGGCTCAGCCGGGAGACCCCTCCCTCATGGCGAACCTGGCTCCTGCTCGACCTGGCGCGCGCCCACACCGACCTCGGGGACGCCCTCGGCGCCGTGCACAGATTGGAAACACTCCGCAGGACTGCACCCGCCTGGATGCGCCACCATACACTCGCGGTTTCGATCATTCACGATTTGAGCGAGATATCGCCGTGTCCGCCCGGATTGCTCCGCCTTGCTGAATTTGTAGGAGTTCGACTCTAGGCGCAATTTAGCGTCGCAAAAGTAGGATGGAACGTCCCTGCCGCTTTCAATTCAGAGCGGTTTGACTACTTCCGAACGCAGGCGGCCCCGGGCGTATCTCGGTCGGGGCCCTGGCCGGAAGGTGGGTCCGATCGTGACGAATGGTACGGCTCGGGCAAGCCAGCTCGCCTATGCGCCGCTCGCTGCTCTGGGGGCCGCGCTTCAGGGGCGGGGGGTTCGGAGTGAGTTGGGGTTCGTCCTGGATGTGGCCACGCCTGCGGTGGCGCGGGTGGTCTTCTGTCGGCCCCGGGTCATCGACGGGGACCGGTTGTGGTTCTTCGACGGTGGTGGGGAGCCGATCGCTCCGGCCGAGCAGGTCACGGAGGCGGCGATGATCATCGCGGACGGGGACACCCCTTGACGTGGGCGCGGCGGCCGTTGGAAAGGCGCGGCAGCGGCCGTCGCGTCCGCCCTGATGTCGTGCAGCCGGACGCCAGGCGCTCGGATCGCTGCAAGCGAGGCTGCACGGCGGGCATGGCCCCCCGCCCCCGGGGCCGTGCCCGGCCGCCCGTCCGGGACGACGACCGGCATCGCGCGTCCCGGACGGGCGGCCCTTCGGTGGTCACCCTGTGGGGTGGAGATTGATCCCGCTGTCATCGTTCATGTCGATTTTGGCGATCTTGTGGTGGTTCAGGGGTGGACGGGTGTATGCAGGGTGGGCCGAGTGTCCGGACGACCCCTCTGGGGCGGACTTCCACGCCGTTGTCGGGAGCGTGAATGCCCAGGGTGTCCCCCTCCGAGGCCGTGGCCGACCGCAGGTTGGTCAAAGGGCTGAACGAAGGTGACGAGGCGGCCCTCGCCGCGCTCTATGACGAGTACGGGGAGCGCCTCTACGACTACGCGGTGTCGATGACGGCGGACGAGACGGCCGCCGCGGGCATCGTCCATGACACGTTCATCGACGCCTGCCGCCGCGCGCCGCGCATGCGCGACCATCTGCATCTGAGTTCCTGGTTGTACGGGGCGTCCCGGCGCCGGTGCCTCCGGGAGGGACGCGCGCAGGAACCGTACTGGGACCCGGACGCCGAGTTCCCCGACGCGCCGTTCATGGACCGCGCGGGCACCGGCGAGCCGGACGACGAGTGGCCGCCGTCCGAGGAACTGCACGAGCTGCTGCGCGCGGGCATGGCGCGGTTGGAGCCGGTCGACCAGGAGGTCGTCGTGCTGGCGTTCCGGCACGGCCTGCGTCCGACCAGGCTCGGAGCCGCGCTCGGCCTGTCCACCCGGCGGGCGGCGCTGCGGATCCGGCGGGGCCGGGACGCGTTGGAGGCCGCCGTCGCCGACGAGCTGCACAACGCCGTCGTCGCCTGTGCGGGAGGCGTCGCCGTCCTCGCATCGCGTGATGCCGCGCCGCACCGGGGGAGGACGCGCGGCCCGCGGTCGGGCAGGCTCTGGCGGACCGCCCACCGGCGCGGCGAGGTCCCCGAACCGTCCGGCGACCCGGTGCTCGACGAGCACGTCGCGCGGTGTCCGGACTGCCGCCGGCGCGGGCAGGTACGGGCCGCCGCGCTTCTCGGCAGGGCGCCCGCGCCGGTCCTCCCGGCGGCGCTCCGGCACCGCGTCATGCACACCGCCACCGACCCCGAGCTGGCCGGATACCGCGCGGACATCGCCGCGCGCGGCGGCACGCTCACGCCCGAGGGGCTGCCGAGCCAGCCGGACGTGCCCTCGCCGTTCACCCGCAAATGGCTGATCACCGGCGGCGGGATGGCGGGCGCGCTGGTCGCGGCGCTCGTGGCCGTGTTCGTCATGGGGCCGGGGCTCGGCGGCGATCCGCTGTCGTGGCCGCCGCTGCGGACGCGTCCGCAGCCGTCCATCACCCATCAGGCCCCGTCGAGCGGCCCGAGGCCGGGCGACCGGGACCCGCACGACCCGAAGCGGCAGGGGCAGCCGGCGCCCGTGGTGCCGGGCCCGGGCGCGGGGTCGCCGACCGTCCGGCAGGGGAAGGAGGGGCAGGAGACGACGGCGCCCACTTCCCCCTCGCCGACGCCGCCGCCCGGGACCGAACCCCCGCAGGGGCCGGGCGACCTCCTCGTCGCCCCCGCGAAGGTCGAGCTGTACGGGACCAGGACCGCGACCGTGCGGCTCGCGGCCAAGAGCGGCCCGGTCACGTGGAAGGCGGACTCGTCCAGCAACCGCCTCACGCTGTCGCAGACCGAGGGCGGCATGCCCGAGGATGGGACGAGCGTGCTGACGCTCACCCTCGATTCCCCGCTGATCGGGCTGCCCGGCCGCGGAACCGTCACGTTCAAGGACGCCGAGGGCACCGAGCAGACCGTGACCGTCGTGTGGGGCGCCAGCGTCCTGTGATCGGACGGGGTCGGCTGGTGATCGTCCCGCGCCCTGGTGTTACATCGACTGATGACACATGACGGCCGTCCCCAGGACATCGAGGAGATCCTCCTTGGCGGCCCCCTGCGCCACACGCGCAAGGAGGTCGAGCGCCTCAGCGGCGTGTCCGACGACTACGCGCGCCGCATCTGGCAGGCCCTCGGGTTCCCCACGCCGCCGGACGACGAGGTGGCCTTCACCGACGGCGACGCCGACGCGCTCCGCGAGATCAAGGAGCTGCTCCAGGACGACCTGATCGACGAGGAGATGGTGCTCCAGCTCGTCCGCGCGGTCGGGCAGACGATGGGACGGCTCGCGAGCTGGCTCGGGGACGTCTGGCTGCAACGCCTCGGCGAGGCCCCCACCGCCGACGTCGTCACCGCCGCCCTCGCCGCGACGGGCGAGCTGCGTCCGGCGTTCGAGCGCCTGCTGCTGCACGGCTGGCGGCGCCAGCTCGCCGCCGCCGGGATGCGCGCCGCCGCGACGACCGCGTCCGCGAGCGCCGATCCCGCCGCGGGCATCGCCTGGCTTTCGGTGGGTTTCGCCGACGTCGTCTCGTTCACCCAGTTGAGCCGCCGCCTGGACGGGGACGCGCTCGCCGCATTCGTGGAACGGTTCGAGTCCACGGCGGCGGAGGCCGTCGCCGAGCACGGCGGACGCGTCGTCAAGACCCTCGGCGACGAGGTGCTGTTCGTCGCGTCCGACCCGGGCGCCGCCGCAGAGATCGGGTTGCGGATCGCCGAGTACTTCAACGCCGACCCCGAGGTGCCCAAGGTCCGCGTCGGGATGGCGTACGGGGAGGTCATCCAGCGGCTCGGCGACGTCTTCGGGACACCGGTCAACCTCGCCGCGCGCCTCACCGCCACCGCCCACGCCGGGACGGTGCTGATCGACGGCGCGCTGGCGGCGGCGCTCCCGATCGGCGGGTACGACGTGACGGACCTGCGCCCGCGCCCGCTCCAGGGTCTCGGCAAGGTCCGCCCCCGCCTGCTGCGGCGCGCGGTCACGGACGGGCGAGGCGGCGCGCGATCGCCGGGATGACGATCGCCGCCGCCAGCACGTGGGAGAGGCACAGCATGATCTTGGTCGAGACCGCGGTGTCACCGGCCGCGAGCGGGCTGAACAGCGACACCGCGGTCAGTGCGACCGCGACGGTCACGAAGATCCGGGCCGGACGGGACGCGTAGCGCGCGAGCACCAGCGCCAGGACGGTGCCCAGCGTCGTGCAGATGACCGTGCCCATGGCGAACATCCCGACGGTGACCGGGTCGGCGGTCGCGGCGCCGATGCCCCCGGCCTCCATCGGGACGCCGGCGGCACGCGCCACCAGGCCGTACACCTCCGTGGCGGCGCTCGCGGCGGCGCCCGCGACGGCTCCGACCAGCCACAGCGGGCGGGAGGTCAGGTCTCGGACGGAGGCGGCGGTCGCTGCGTGCATGATGTGCTCCTTGTTCAGAGGGCTGCTACACACAGAGGTCGAACCGGCCGCCGCGTTCTCGACATCGGGCCGGAAGTTTTCTCAGCCGATTCCGGGATCGGTGGCGCTCGCCCTGCCGTTCTCGACGTGACCGGCCAGCCGCCGCAGGAAGGAATCGTCGCTGGAACAGGTCACGGACACGTCGTACCAGGAGTTGGTCCGGCGCAGGGACACGCGATGGACGGCCCGTCCGCCCGGCCGGATCGAGTAACTCTCCGAGCCTTCGCCATAGCTGTCGGTGACCGTAAGGCGGCGGGGCGTCCGGCCGTTGTTCACCAGGACGAGCCTGAGCGAGCCGCCGCTGTGATGCGCCGACACCTCCGGCCCGGCGCCCTTGCCCGAGTACTGGCGGAAGAATCCATTCGGGCCGAACACCGAGAACTCGTAAGCGTCCTTGGTGTCCCAGGTCTCCGACAGCGTCCGCCCGTTGTGGACGGTGTAGCTCCACGGGCCGTCCGCCCGGTTCGCCGAGGTCACCAGGTAGCAGATTCCCTCTCCGCTTCCCGAGGAGAAGCGGAGGGTGAACTCCTTGTCGGTCGCCTTACCGTCCACGGACGGTGTGTACGGCAACGGCCGCGCGGGACGCTGCCCGGACTCCTGCTTGGGCAGCGCGGGGTCCGCCGGGGGCTTGGGCACGTAGTCGGGGTGCCGGTCGTGGTCCTTGGGCGCGTAACGGCTGGTGTCGGGAAGCGTCGTGGGCCGCTCGTCCGGACGCGCGAAATTGAATGCCGAAGTGAGGTCCCCGCAAATGGCGCGCCGCCACGGCGAGATATTCGGCTCCCGGACGCCGAAACGCCGCTCCATGAACCGGATGATGGACGTGTGGTCGAACACCTGCGAGCACGCCCAGCCGCCCTTGCTCCACGGCGACACCACGAACATCGGGACGCGCTGCCCGAGCCCGTACGGGCCCCGCGCGTAGGTGGACGACCCCGGGTAGATCTCCGTCGTGATATCGGCCGTCGAAAGACCCTGCTTCCGCGAGTCGGGAGGATAGGGCGGCGGCACGTGGTCGAAGAAGCCGTCGTTCTCGTCGTAGGTGATGAGCAGGGCTGTCTTGCTCCACACCTCCGGATTGGCGGTGAGCGCGTCCAGCACCTTCGCGATGTACCAGGCGCCGTAATTGACGGGCCAGTTCGGATGCTCGCTGAATGCCTCCGGCGCCGCGATCCATGAGATCTGCGGAAGCTTCCCGTTCCGGACATCCGACCGGAGAATGCGGAACAGGTCGTCACCGGCCTTGGCGTTCGTGCCCGTCCGCGCCTTGTCGAACAGCGGATCGCCCGGGGCGGCGTTGCGGTACTTGTTGAAGTAGAGCAGCGAGTTGTCGCCGTAGTTGCCGATGTAGGGGTCGTTCGTCCAACCCCAGGAGCCCTTCGCGTCCAGGCCGTCACCGGCGTCCTGGTAGATCTTCCACGACACTCCGGCCTTCTCCAGCCGCTCGGGATAGGTCGTCCAGTCGTAGCCGCGCTCGTCGTTCGCGAGGACCGGCCCGCCGCCCTTGCCGTCGTTGCCGGTGTATCCCGTCCACATGTAGTAGCGGTTCGGGTCGGTGTTCCCGATGAACGAGCAGTGGTAGGCGTCGCACACCGTGAACGCGTCCGCCAGCGCGTAGTGGAAAGGGATGTCCTTGCGCGTCAGGTACGCCATCGTCGTCGTTCCCTTGGCGGGAATCCACTGGTCGTACTTTCCCTGGTTCCAGGCTTTGTGCCCGCCGGTCCAATCGTGGTTGAGGCCCTGGATGAACTGGAGCCCGAGGTCGTCCACGTCGGGACGGAACGGCAGCACCTCCTTGTCGCCGCTCGGCTGGTGCCAGACCGTCCTGCCGCTCGGCAGCTTCACGGGCCGCGGGTCGCCGAACCCCCGCACCCCGCGCAGCGCGCCGAGATAGTGGTCGAAGGACCGGTTCTCCTGCATCAGGACGACGATGTGCTCGACATCGCGGATGGTCCCGGTGCGCCGATGCGCGGGGATCGCCTCCGCCCGCGCGATGCTCTCGGGCAGCGCCGAGAGCGCCGCCGTTCCGCCTGCCAGTTGCAGGAAACGCCGCCGATCGAGTTCCGTCATGGCCGGGGTGCCTTTCTGGTGTGACTGAGGGCCCCCAGAGCAGCAGCCGCCGGGGAACACGCCGCGACGCGAACACGAACGGCACCGGAAGGCAACGGCTCGATGAGGG
Organism: Actinomadura terrae; assembly: GCF_022751215.1. Lineage (GTDB taxonomy): Bacteria > Actinomycetota > Actinomycetes > Streptosporangiales > Streptosporangiaceae > Spirillospora > Spirillospora terrae. Next base: position 184,911 of record NZ_JAICDG010000008.1, read on the forward strand.
GAGGCGACGCGGCGGTGAACGGCACCAGTCCAGACACCGGCACCGGCCGCCACGAAGAGTGAAGGCGGCCTGCACACAAGGCCGCCTTCACCGGCATGGACGAAGCCCGTCTCATGCCATTTCCCAGGAAAGTCGCATACCCGCCACGCCGCCAGAGATATTCGCACGGCCCCGCTGAAACCCGGTGGGAACCCGATTGGACCGATCCTGGGTCGCCGCCCACCACAACGGCAAGGCCCTCCTCCACCGCGTCGATGCTCCGGAAGGCCTCACCAAGACCGACTCTCGCGTCCTGGACGAATGGCTCTGCCAGCAGGAGACCCCAGCTTTCGCCGGGGCCTCGATCTGAAGGCTAAGGACAGCGTTTCCACGCGAAGTCGTAGCGTGCGCTGCTGTGGGTGGAGCCCATCGACAGGAAGCTCATTCTGTCGCTGTCGGAGCTTCCCGGGTTCACTCGCAATTCGGTGTTGAGAGCGAGGTAGCGTTCCTCGCCACACGGCTTGTAGTTCACCATCGGATGAGGAAACCTGTCAGTGAGCACCCAGTGGCCGAGATACGGGCCTTTGAGTTGGTGGCTGCTCACGTGGTCCGTCTGCATTCCCTGGAAAAAGTAGCTCGTCCGTACTTGGCCGGATGCCCCGTCCTGCAAACCGGCAAAGCCACTGTGGTCGGCGCCGCGGATGCCGTAGGTGTAGTCGGCCGGGGCGTGCACGCCCAGCATGATCAAGCAGTTGTTCCGGCTGGCTATCGGTGGCGCCTCGCCGCCGGTATAGACGAGATACTTGCTGTAGTTGACGGTGAAGGCGGTCCTGTCCTCGGAGATCACCACCGACGACGTCTCCTTCAGGCAGCCGGAGCCGTGGACCAAGACCACCTCGATACTGACGCCGTCCGGTATTGCCGGGGACGCGGATGCGGGAGCGGCCGTCAGCGTGACGAGGCCCAATGTGCTCGCCAGCGCGAGCGCCGCGCGTTTGGCATTCATCATGTGGAGGACTTCCCTCCCGAGCCGGGTGGGTCCGGTGCGGTGCTTCACGGCCGCACCGGACCCTTGCCCGATCTTAGAGCCGAAGGCTAGGAGCAGCGCTTCCACGCGAAGAGGTAGCGCGCGCTGCTGTGGGTGGAGTCCATCGACAGGAAGCTCATCTTGTTGCTGTCGGAGCTTCCCGCATTCACCCGCAGTTCGGTGTTGAGGTTGAGGTTGCGGGACTCGCCGCACGGCTTGTAGACGACCTCGGACGGGCTGAACCTGTCGCGGAACGTCCAGTCGTCGACATACCTGCCCTTGAGCTGGTGACTGCTCACCTGGTTCGTCGGGTGACCCTGGAAGTAGTAGTTCGTCCGCACCAGGCCGGACGCCCCTTCCTCCAGCCCGGCGAAACCGCGGTGGTCGGCGCCGATGATGCCGTAGGTCCAGTTGGCCGGGGCGTTCACGCGCAGGTTGATCTGGCAGTTCTTACGGGAGTTGACCGGTGACGCGTCACCGCCCGCGTAGGCGAGATATTCGCTGTAGTTGACGGTGAAGGCGGTCCTGTCCTCGGAGATCACGACCGAGGATGTGCCCTGCGGGCAACCGGAGCCGTTGACGGTGGCCACCTCGACACTGACGTCGTCCGGGGCAGGGGGAGCCGCGGAGGCGGGGAGGGTCGTCAGGGCGGCGACGCCGAGGGCGCCCGCCAGTGCGATCGCCGTACGTTTGGCATTCATCATGTGTTGCTCTTCCGCGCGAATCGGGTGGGGTCCGGCGCGGCCATGGTGGTCGCCCCGATGCTTCCTAGCTGCTGTCGCTCATGGCTTCACCGTTGATCACCTCGCAGCCGAAAATCATTTGTGGCGGTGGCGGCCACCCGTAAAGGGGAGTGCGTCGCTTTTCGCGATCTGTTCCCTCCTGGACGGGTATGGTGCCGCCGACCGGGGCCCCGGCATTGGCGGGGCCCCGGTCCGAACGGCTAGGGGCAGCGCTTCCACTCGAAGTAGTAGCGCGCGCTGCTGTGAGTGGAGTCCATCGACATGAAGCTCGTCTTCTTGCCGTCGGAGCCCTTCTGGTCCACGACCAGTTCGGTGTTGAGGTTGAGGTTGCGGGACACGCCGCACGGCTTGTAGTCCAGCTGCGGCGCGGGGATCCTGTCGTTGAACTCCCAGTTCTTGACTTCCGGGCCCCTGACCTGGTGGTCCGCCGTCGTGTCCCGCGGCAGGCCCTGGAAGTAGTAGTTCGTCCGCAGCAGGCCGGTCGCCCCGGCCTCCAGGCCGGTGAAGCCGCGGTGCTCGGCGCCGCTGATGGCGTAGGTGTAGCCGTCCGGGACGTGGACGTTCACGCTGAGCTGGCAGTTCTTCCGGGAGTCGACCGGTGTCGCGTCACCGCCGGCGTAGGCGTGGTAGTCGCTGTAGCTGACGGTGAAGGCGGTCCTGTCCTCGGAGATCACCACCGCGGACGTGCCCTTCGGGCAGCCCGAGCCGTTGACGGTGGCCACCTCGACGGTGACGCCGTCCGGTATGGCGGGAGCGGCGGACGCGGGAGCGGCCGTCAGAGCGGCCAGGGCGAGGGGAGCCGCCAGTGCGATCGCCGTGCGTTTGGCATTCATCATGTGTTTGGTCTTTCACGCGAATAGGGGAGAGGGATTCGGTGCGGCCCTGCTGACCGCTCCGATATTTCTGGCCACTGTCGCTCGCGGGTTCATCGTTGATCACCGCGCGGCCGGTAAGCATTCGTGACGGTATTCCCCCCCGAGGAAGGGGGTCAACGTCGTCTTTTTCGATTCGATTTCTGTCTTAACTTTTTTAAACAACTGCGTCCCAGGCCGCCTGATCTCGTGCTCCCACCCGCCCCACCAGCCTCGAACGTTCCAGCATCGGGGAAAGGGGCAGCCGAAACCTCTGTTGATCACTAGCCGAAGCCACCCTTCCGGACGCCGGCCTGGCCGCTGTGTCGCTCACTCCCGGTGGTCGGGCAATCACGACTCCGTTGCGCGCGGTTCCGCGTCGAAAGTGCTCGCGAGCGAAGTTGATCGGCGGATTCACAAAGGCACATTCTGGGGCGGGGTGCCTTCTCGATAAAATCGATAGGACTCCGCGGGTCCGGCCGTCAAGGTGGACATGTCCAAGCTCCGCCGTCGCCTGCTCGAAGTTAATCGAAAGCCACCCTTGCTCGGGTTTGTGCAGGTCGATCCCCATGTCATCGGCCGCCCGCACGGACGCGGGGCCCGTTGTTGCCCAATGAGCACATTGGGGTGAGGGCGCGATGAATGCCGGGAGTCGCGCAGGGGGGTCGGCTAATGGATGGGGCGACGGCGCTGTATTGTGCCGGATGAGGTCGTTGCTTCCTGTCAAGCCGCCGGTCCTGTCCAATGAAGGACCTCGCGCCCGCTGCTCGGATTGTTTAGCCTGAAAACAGCTTTGTGTCTGATTTGGTGGGGTTGATCATGAGTGAGCATTTCGAGGAGCATCTGCCATCGGTCCCCGGGCTGGATCCGAGCGTCGCCAATTCGGCTCGCGTGTGGGACTACTGGCTCGGCGGCCACCAGTTCTACGAGGCCGACAAGGCGATGGCCGACGAGATCGAGCGAATACTGCCCGATATCGTCGCGCAGGCCCGTGCCGACCGGCTGTTCCTGAGCCGGGTGGTGGAGTTCTTCGCGGGCGAGGCGGGCATCGACCAGTTCCTCGACATCGGGACGGGCCTGCCGACGTCCAACAACACCCACGAGGTCGCCCAGCGCCTGCGTCCCGACGCCCGTGTCGTGTACGTCGACAACGACCCGCTCGTCCTGGCGCACGCCCGCGCGCTGCTGACCAGCACGCCGCAGGGTGTCACCGCGTATCTGGACGCCGACATGCACGGCCCGGACCACATCCTGGACGAGGCGAGCCGCACACTCGACCTGGACCGCCCCGTCGCGGTCACCATGCTCGGCGTGGTCTGGCACATCATGGAGGACGACCAGGCGCGCCGGATTCTGGGCCGCCTGATGGACCGGCTCGTCCCGGGAAGCCATCTGGCGATCAGCCACCAGACCGACGAGATCACCGGCGTGCGCGCACGGGACGCCGTCGAGATGTGGAACCGGGACGCCGCCCCCAAGGGGGTGTGGAGGTCCAAGCGCCAACTGGAGGATCTGTTCGACGCGGTGGGCCTGGAATTGCTGGAGCCGGGCGTCGTGTCGTGCAACCGATGGCGGCCCGAAACCACCGACCTCCTACCGGATGAGGTCGACCAGTTCGGCGGCGTCGGCCGAAAGCCATGACATTCCCGGCATGATTTCTTGTTCTTTCCTGCCGGTATTCCTGACGGGCTGCCCGGGCCCGGCGGGATCGGGCAAGCTTGCTCAGACTTGTAGCGAGTTGTCGTGAGCTGTGACAGGTCGTGGTGGCGCGGTGCGTCCGGGGGAGGTGAAGCGTGCCCACTCTGTTCCTGCCGACGGACGAGCCCGACGCGCTGACGCGTCCGCGCCTGCTGCTCGCGGCCAAGCTTCGTGACCTGCGCGAACGCAACGGCGTGACGTCCGAGACGGCGGGCGCGGCCATCGGGTCGCTGCCGCTGCTGGAGACGATGGAACAGGGGTTGACCGCGTCCGATCCGCACCACGTGATGGCGCTGGCGTCGCTGTATGAGCTGACCGACCACGCGGCCCGCCTCCATTTGCTCCAGCTCGCCATCAGTTCCCGGCAGGAGGGCTGGTGGAAGCCCTACCACCACCTGATAAACCCGTGGTTCCTGCCCTACCTCGGCGCGGAGCAGTCCGCCGAGCTCATCCGCTGCTACGCGGTCGGCGCCATCCCCGACCTGCTCCAGCATTCCGCCTACGCCGCGTCCATGATTCGCGGGGCCAACCGGGCGGTCGGGGAAGTCGAGCTGGCCCAACGCCTGGAACTGCGGTTGCGTCGCCAGCGCGTCCTCTATGAACGGCATCCGCCCCGGCTGTGGGCGATCATCGACGAGACCGCCCTCCGCCGGTGCGTCGGCACGCCGGAGATCACCTACCGGCAGCTCGACCACCTGCTGGACCTGTGCGAGCTGCCCCACGTGACCGTCCAGATCATCCCGTTGTCCGTCGGGCAGGACCTTCCACGCGGCCCGTTCACGCTGGTGCGGGTGCTGCGCGACCCGGACGTCCGGCAGGTGACCTACCTCCAGCAGTTCGAGCGCGGCTACTACTTCGAGGACCAGAAGCGGGCCCAGTACGCGATGGACCTGCTGGCGATCGTCGCCGAGCCTCCGGCGCACACCCCCCCGTTGCTACGGCGGATGATCTCCGCGCTGTGAAGCCGGGTGGGGCCAAATGTCGCGTATGACGCAGAAGTGACCTGGCGGGCGTGGCAGGCTGGCCGGCGGCGACAGCTCAGCACCCAGCTCGCATGCCAGTGCAAGGACGGACCGATGGCAACGAAGCCGCGACGGACCCGGGCCCACCAGCTGATGGTGAACTGCCTGAACCAGACATACCTCCAACATGGAGAGCCCTACCTGAGCCGGGTCCTGAAAACGCTGAAGCGGCTTCCCGATCTCTACCCCGACTTCGCCGGGGCCGGCGACGCCGCCGGACTGTCGTCCAAGGGGAACATCCAGAAGATCCTCGCAGGCACGCATGACAGTTTGCCGAGCGCGTCGCAGCTCTCCCGCCTGATCCTCGCCTTCCAGCACCTGGCCCGGGTGGACGAGGTGATTCCCGTGGATCCCGGGGTGTCGACCCTCCGCGGCTGGCAGGCGCTGCTGATCGAGGCGCGCACCCTGGACAAGGAGCAGGTCCGCCGGGGCGAGTTCATCGAGGACGCGGGGGGCGTCGACGCGCCGGTGCGACTGCCCACGCCGAGTCCGCTCGCCGAGCCGTCCCGTCCGCTGGCCGTGCCCGAACCGGTCGAGATGACCCGCCTCGAAATGCACGCGCTGACGACCCTCGGCCAGTACGCCCGGTCCCTTGCCGTCCGCACCTCCACCGGCGACCCCGGCGTGCTGTTCGAGGTGGCCCTCGCTTTGATCGCCTCGAGTTCTCCCTATGCCCAGCGCGCGGAGTCGTTCGCCGCCAACGCGGGTGCGGCCGGGGTGTCCGCCGCCACCGACCTTTTCATGGCGTTCAAAACCGGACGTGATGAGGCGAGGGTGTTCGCCGTCACGCAGGCGCGGGTCCTGGAGTACGCCGCGCTCCGCTCGGGCGACGAGGCCGCCGCGCGCTTCTTCGGCAGGTGCGCCGGCCGCGCCACCAATCCCGGTACCAGGGGGAAGGCGCCACTTCTTGAGGGCTGAAGCGCTCGGTCCGTGATCATTTATCGGTGCCGCGATAAGCGTTTCGTAGCGTTTCCCTGCTTCTCCTGCCGTCGCCTGACAGTTCATTTTGTTTTCTTTCGGGCAAAGTCGCTCATTGGCCAGCTTCGGTACGACAGGGTATGGTGTGTTCGACCGTACTTCCGGGGCTCATGTCGCAATGCGGGCCACCTTCTCGGAAGCGGGAAACGGTCGCGTCTAATGTGAAAGTTTCTTTCCGGTGAACCGGCGCCACGGCGCAGACGGCCGGTCGTCGACCGCCCTGAACGAACTGGAGTCCGACCGATTGATCGATTCCCTGGGCCTAGGCCGCGAACGAGAAGACACCCCGAAAGGCGCAGGTGAGCGGAACCACCGGGGGCACGAGGTCATGAGACCTCGGCACCGGACCTGTTTCGCGGTCGACATCTCCCGTTTCGCCAGCCGGGACGTGACGTCGCAGGCGTATATGCGCAAGGCGGTGGGGGATATAGCCAAGTCGGCGTCGGCGGCCACCGGCGTGCGCTGGCGGTCCGAGAAGAACATCGACCGTGGCGACGGCCTCCTCGTCGTCACCGGAAAGGTCGGTGTCGAGGTGCTGTTCCGCGACTTCATCCGCAAACTCTGCGGCGAGGTGCGCGGATACAACCTCCTCGCCGCCCACCCCGCGAAGATGCAACTGCGCCTGGCCTTGGACGCCGGATATCTCGTCAAGGACGCCAAGGGCTACTCGGGCACCGCTCTCAACCGGGTGAGCCGCATGCTCGACGCGCCGGAGTTCAAGGCGAGAATGAGCGCGCGGAAGGCGGAGTTCGCCGTCATCACCTCGAACGAACTGCACGAGGTCGCCGACGGTTACCACCTGCTCGAAGGCTGGCGGCTCGAAAAAGTCCCGGTCAACGTGAAGGAGACGCACACGGACGCCTGGATGTGGATTCCCTAACCGTCCGGGTCGGTCCGGGACTGCATCGCCGCGTCGATATGCCGCACGAGTTGCGCGGCGTTCTCGGTCAGGCCGGTAATGGCGAGCCTGCGTCCCTCGGTGAGAACGACGGTGCAGCTCACGTCGCCGCCGGCCCACCGGGCGAAGGCGTTGTCCTTGCCGTCACGGATCACGAGGCATTCGACGTCCCTCCACGTGACGCGCTCGAACCGGCCGACCCGCGAATACCGCAGGCCGTTGTCGTGCAACTCGAAGACCTCGCCCCGGCGGTTGAGCGCCAGGACGCCGATCCAGCCGCCCATGATGAGCATGCCGATCCCGAGCCCGAGCAGAATGCTCGGGAACACCAGCGGGTCACCGCCGGTCGGCGGGCTCTTCTTGCTGGCTTCGTCGAGGAAGATCCAGGACGCGACCGCGAATGCGGTCAGCGGTACGCCGCCCAGCAGCAGGATCGCCGCGATCCGGCCGCGTCGCCGGTTGTCGGTGCGATATGTCCCCCGCACCGCACCCAGTTCGCTGTCCTCAGGCTTACCGCTTACGTGCTCGAAGCTAGGACTCAGGCTCCGGGACCGGTCCCGGCCGGTAGGCGCCGGTAGCCGGTGGATCGGCGAGCACTGTCCCTGCCGACGAAGAAGGCGATCAGGCTTCCCACGGCGAAGGCCAGGAGCAGGAATATGCCGACGGCGGCGCTGATCGTGGACCCCCATTCGCCCTTGCCGCCGTCCGCCTGGACGAAACGTCCGACGTCCCGTCCTTGTAGCCGGTTTCCCGCCTTGACCGCGTTCTCGTCCGCTCCCCGAAGTTCGACGCCGTGTTTCACCGCGTTACCGGCCCGCGGTGTGAAACGGCCGTACCAGGAGCACCTCCGCGAGCAGCGCATGCTCTCCGCGAGGAACACTCCGGGGCGCCCGCGTCCAGCGGCGGCGTCACGCGTCGCCCCGCCCTCCTCGATCGCGAACGCCAGCAGGTGCACCGCCCCCGCCAGCAGCGCCAGCGGCAACGCGAGGCTCGCCGCGGTGAAGATCATCGACGCCACGGACCGCCGCGTCCCCGTCGTCGGCGATACGTTATCGATCATGTTCTGAGCATGCCGCCGGGGCGGCCGATTCGCCATACCTGGCGCCCATACGGCTTCGTTCTCGTCGCGTCGCGTCCCGCGGTCTCGCTTTACGCGCGGCAGGAGTGAGTGTACGGTCACTCACATGGCCCGAGGCATGCTCTCCACCGCCGAGCTCCGCCGCCCGGTCGTCGCGGCGACCGCCGTCCGCGCCTTCGCCCACGGCGGGTACCACGGGACGACCGTCGCGGACGTCGCGCGCGCGGCGAAGATCTCGCCCGCCTACGTCTTCAAGTTCTTCCCGAGCAAGGAGAAGCTGTTCGCCGCCGCCCTCGAAGCCTGCTTCGACCAGGTCCTGGACGCGCTCGAACGCGGCGCCGGCGCCGCCGCCTCGGCGGACCCCGAGGACGTGCTCGACGCGATGGGCGGTGCCTACGCGGAGCTCATCGCCGACCGCACGTTGCTGCTCCTCCAGGTGCACGCGCAGTCGGTCGCCGAGATCCCCGAGATCGGCGCGGGCCTGCGCGCCGGCCTCAAACGCGTGGTCGAGCTGGCCAGGGCCCGTTCGGGAGCGTCGGACGAGGCCGTCCAGCGGTTCATGGCCTACGGCCAACTCTGCCACCTGATAGTGACGGCCGGGGTCGACGAGATCCCCGAGCACTGGGCCCGGCTGCTGGACGCCGGAATCCGCCACCCGTAGATCGGAACAAGGCGCACCCGCGCCGCGTTCTCCATGTCAGAAGGAGTGAGTGACTAGCCACTCACTCCACCGCCTCGAAGGGAAAGAACCGTGATCGTGCACGGCAACCGCTTCACGTTCAAGCCCGGCGTCTCCCCCGAGCAGATCGAGGAGGCCCTGGAGAGCCTGCGCAACCAGGGCCGCTCCATCCCGTCCGTGACGTCCTTTACCGTCGGACGCGACTACGGCGGCGAGTACGAATGGGGCGCCACCTTCCACATCGAGGACCTGGAGGGTTACTGGGAGTACCTCACGCATCCCACGCACATGCGGACAGACCGGATCGGCCTGCCGCTCGTCGACAGGTTCGCCTCGTTCGACATCACCGACGACCCCGACCCCGAGCTGGGCGCAAAGATCGCCGCCCTGCACCAGCGCCGCTACGACCGCGACCCCGAACTCACCAAGCTCGTCTCCGACCTGGGCGAATACAGCGGAAGCGCCGCGCCGGGACAGCACGCCTGAGCGGGCTCAGAAGTCGCCCTCGGCGACCTGCAACACGGTGAGACCAAGGTCCGCACGCCACATCCGCACGACCGACGCACGATCGTCCAGGACGGCCGTCACGGGCCCGACCGGTGCCACGAACCTCTCATAAAGGGCACGCTTGATGACCCGGTCGGGCCGATGGTCCCCGGCCGGACGCATCAGCAGCGCCTCGCCCGGAACACCGACATGCGCGGCGATCCACACGCCGGTCGCCGCGCGGCACTCCTCCGACCGGCCCGACAGGTAGATGATCCGGTGCCCGGCCGCGTCCAGCGCGCGGACGACCTCCACGATCGGCTCGTGCGGAACGTCCTCGCCGACGCGGGCCCAGTCATAGGGCGAGCGGACGTCCTCGGTCTCCTGCCGCAGAGCCACGGTCCCATCGAGATCGACCAGGTAGAGCCCCCGCGCGGCAGGCCGGGACAGATGCGCGGCGCGGACGTCGTGCAGCCAGCTCTCGACACGGTCGCGGTCCGGTTCGTCCGGCAGCGGCGTGCGGGCGGCGGCGAAGTCGTCCTCGGCCCGCCCCAGTACCGCGCGGGCCTCGGCGAGGTCGCCCGCGGCGACACGCTCCCCGAAGCCGAGATACCACTCCGGATCGGAGAGCCGCACGTCCAGCTGCCCGGTCCGATACAAACCGAGCCCCTGGTGGACGAGCCGCGCGAGGTGACGGGCGTGCTTGGCGGTCCGCTTGCGGGTGTCGGCGCTGAAGGACCCGTCCCCGCGAGTCTCCATGCGCTTGAACTGCTGCGACGCGTATCCCAGATAGGCGTCCTTGACCCGCGCCGCGGAAAGAAAGGCCGCCCGAATTCCAATGAGCTGGTCGCCGAGAGCCGTACGCGCCTCGTACAGCTCGTCCGGCAACCACATCAACTCGGTCACGGTCGGATTCGCCTGAAGGCAGAGCGCGGCGAATTTCCCCGCCTCATGAAAGGTCACATCGGGCTTGGTCGTGACCGTGGTCGCCGCACGCCCGGCGGGCGGGTTCAACCCATGGAACTCGACGGTCGGCGCCGCGTACACACCGAGCCGATCGATATCGGAACCGGGCCCCGCCAAACCATAGGCGGTGGACCCGACAATGCCCGACAGCAGCACGTTCGCAGGCTCGACCATGGCACCCCCGCACGACACACACCGGTACACCACCGATCATGACATCCGGCCCCGCGAACGAGCACGACTTTTGGCAGGTATTGAACGTGTTGCTGAAGCCGGGCCGGGGACGATCTCGGTGGTCGTTCACTCCAGGAGGTCTCCCATGCGTCGCTCCCTGCCCGTGTCCGTCGGCCTCGCCGCGCTGGTCATCGGCCTGTCCGGCTCCCAATTCGCCGCCGCGATGCCCGTCCGGGGAGCGCCGGCGTCGGATCTGCGCGGCGTCGTGCTGGCGGTCCACGGCGGAGCCGGGTCCGTGCCGCGCGGCAGCCTGACACCCGAAGAGGAAAAGGCCTACCGCGACGGCCTGACCAAGGCACTGCGAACCGGCTACGCGCTAATCAAGCAGAACAAACCGGTATTGGACGCGGTCGAGGCAGCCGTCAACGTCCTGGAGGACGACCCGAACTTCAATGCAGGCAAAGGTGCCGTGTTCAACGCCGACGCCGAACAGGAACTGGACGCCTCCATCATGAACGGCCGTGACCTGCGTTCAGGCGCGGTGGCCGGCGTCCACCACACCAAGAACCCGATCTCGCTCGCCCGCCTGGTAATGGAGAAATCGCCGCACGTCTTCATGGCGGGCAAGGGCGCCGACGACTTCGCGCTCCGCAATGGCGTCCCGTACACCACCCAGGACTATTTCTGGACGCAGCGCCGCTGGGACCAGCTCATGGACGCCAAACACCCGAAACCCGGCGCGAAGGCCGAGACCGGCGGCACGGTCGGCGCCATCGCTCTCGACCGCTCGCACAACGTCGCCGCCGCCACCTCGACGGGCGGACTCACCAACAAGCAGCCCGGCCGGGTGGGCGACTCCCCGGTCATCGGCGCCGGAACGTACGCCGACAACCGCACCGTGGCCATCTCGTCCACCGGCACAGGCGAAGCCTTCATCCGCACCGTCGCCGCGCACGACATTTCCGCGCTCATGCAATACGCGCACCTACCCGTGACCAAGGCCGCCGCGACCGTCGTCAACGAAAAGGTCCCCGCCCTAGGCGCGACCGGCGGCGTCATAGCCCTCGACACCAGGGGAAACCTCGCCACCCCGCACAGCACCAAGGGCATCATCAACGGCTACGTCACCGCGGACGGCAAGATCACAACAAGACTCTACGACGACGAAACCCCCACCTCCTAACACCGGACTCTCGTTCAGCTGGTACCACCAACGCCAGCCGAGGGGCGTATTACAACCCCGGTGGGGGCGATGAGGACCGGGTGTCCCGGCCCCCACGCATGTCCGCGTGGTCAGGGTTGCGAACCCCGGTAGGGGCGATGAGGACCCCAGGGTAAAGGTGCAGGTCTGGGGAGGGAAGAGGGGGACGTCGGACGTGGATTTTTCAGCGATCCGTCGGTTGTGCTGTCGAGCCCGGCGTGTCGCTGAAAAGTCTTGATCGACTTTGTGTCGGGGCGCAGTGTCCACGACCAGTGCGGGACGAGTCGGGGGGCGGGATCACCCCTGCGGGTGAGCGTTCCCGTCCTGTGGGGGAGGTCGTCGGGAGTTGCGGGTCGCGAGTATCTAGAGGTCAGCCTGCATCTGATGTCGAGGAGCCCTAGATGGCCACCTTCGCTGTTCCGGTTCGGCGATCTGCCTTCGGCACGGTGCCGGGGGTACCCGGCTGGGCCCGTTGGGCCGCGCACATCGCCGCACTCGCGGCGCTTCCTTCGGGGCTGTGGCGGTTGCCGATGGCCTGGGGCAACCCGATGGGCTTCGAAAAGTCTTTCATGGACGACCTCCATACGCCCGGCTGGGGCTCGGCGTACGTGGTCGGGTTGAGCTTGGTCGCGGAACTGTTCGCCCTGCTGACCCTGGGATTGATCCAACCTTGGGGTGAGCGGTTCCCCCAAGGGATGCCATGGATCGGCGGCCGCCCCATCCTCGTGAAGCCCGTAGTTATCGCCGCTATGACGGGTGCGGCGCTGGTGGCGCTGTACAACGTCGGCTACCTCTACACGGCTATCAAGAACCCGGCGGGCAGCCCCACCGGCGCGGACCTGTGGTTCATGCACGCCTGTTACGCACCAATGCTCGCATGGCCTCCCCTGCTGGCCGCCGTAACAATCCATTACAAGCGCCGCCGCAGCTGCGACCCCTCGCAGGGACGATGAGAGGCCATAGACGTCGCGAGATGTGGAGAAACCGCATGCGGGGTGCTCATCGGACGGACGTTTCGGCGGATTCTGCGACTCGATCCGTCCAATCTACGCCTGCCGTGGCCACCAGAACGGCGAGGCGGCGCACCATTCGTCCGGCCAGTTCTGGTGCGATGCCCAAGTCCTGGGTTGCCACGGCGACCGGGTCGGCGGGGCGTCCAATACCTATCTCGCATACGGCGGTGGCGACCTTTCGATACGTTTTGCGGCGCGTCGCGTGCGGGTCGGGCTCGTTCACGCGGGACGTGAGCAGGCGGGCCAGGGTCGCGCGGGCGTGGTCTTGTCCCGCCGGGCCGTCCGGCGGGGCGGCCGGGAGTTCGAGGCCCACCGGCGCTTCGATGTTGGCGGTGAAGAACCCCGGGTTGGCCGTGCGCAATGCGGACAGTGCCCTCCCCAACCGCCGGGACGCCTCCGTTCGCGTCAACCCGTGGCGCTCCCGTATGTCGTCCGGCACCTGGAATGGGTCGGGAACCCTGCGTCGTATGCGCAACACCGCCACGATGAGCATTTCCAGGCCGGCGGGATCTTCGCGCAGCGAAGCGGCCCAGGCCGCTTGGCGCAGGTCCCGATCTGGACGCGCCGAGGCGCCCCGGCGCACCGCGTCCGCGCGCCTTGTCTGCTCCTCCAGATGGCGCAACGGATAGTGGACGAGTTGCGCCCGTGCGGCCCGCAGCCACGCGGGTTCGACGATGTTCCCCGTTTCCCGAAGCCTCGGCGCCCAGGAGATGGAGTCCTCCTCTTTCGCGTCGGGTGACAACAGGTGTTCGCACACCAGGGCCATTTCTCGGACGGGTTGCCCCGCGCGAGTCACCGGCACTTCCTTGCTCAGCGCGGTCCGCAGCCGCTTGCAGCCGTCCATGAGCAGGTCGTCGACCGTCGCCTCGCAGTCGGCGCACCACCGCGAGCCGGTCGGCGCGCCGCAGGGACGGCCGGCGTGCCTCGCCCGGAGCAGCGGTCCGCGCGCGGCCACGCGCAACGCCGGGGAGACGAAGGCGTGGAACGCGTGGAACGCGATGTCGCCGTCAGGGTGGGTCAGGTGGGAGAGGGGCCGCACGGAACCTCCTGAGGTAGTCCGAACAGACCGGTCGTCCCACGGGAAATGAAATCCGGGGATCGGTCCGGTCTTCCTCAGGAGGCGCAGGGGCCTCGAAAACGCTCTTCGGCCGCAGCCGTCGAACGGTCACCAGTATCGGAGTGACCCTCCGCTCACGTCAAGCGGCTTGCGAGAACCGGTGCCGTCCGTGGTCACCGGGCCTCCTTCCCCAGGTGTTCGAGCTGGGGAAGGAGGCGTGTGTAGTGGGGGACGAGCGGCAGGCTCGGGTAGTCCTGGTGACTACGCGGCCGGCTGAGGGCGTCGATGGCTCCGCGCAGCTCTTTGAGGACCGCCCCCGGATCGGGTGGTCTCCTCGACGGTTTCCGCACGCCGTGGCCGAGCTGCTCTTCGCGGAGCCTGTCGAGCAGGTGGGCATAGGGAGTCTCGTTTCGGTAGGCGTTCAGCCTTGCGAGCGGTGCGAATTGCCGCCTCATGGATTTCCATGCGTCCCAGTCGAAGAGACCCGGACGGAGCACTTCCACGGCTGTGTAGCAAGCCCGCCACGGCTCGTCCGCCAGGACGTGGGCGATCAGTTCGAGGCGTCGGCAGGCCATTTCGCGGCGGGTGTCCACGCTTGTCGTCGGCTCCGCGTGGCCGTACAGGTTGCGATGGAGCCGGGCGGCGGTGTCGCGGGCGCTGGAGAGGGCCGGTGAGCCGGTGTCGAGCAGTTGCCAGGCGGTGCGGGTGTCGAGTCGGCGGACGGCCGATGAGGCGAGCCGGGCGAGGCGGGCGTCCATTCCGAGGCGGCACAGGGCGAGGCCGGCCTCGTTGAGGACGGTGCGCAGTGCCCGGTCGCGGCCGAGTTCGGCGACGCGCAGCGGGCATGCGGCTTTCAGGGACCATTGGACGCCTGCGGCGACCATTCCATTGACCGTGACCGGTTTTCCAGAATTGATGACGAGTAAAACCTCGTCCACGTCCCGGAGGCTGGTCGAGCCGTACCGGCCGGTCGGCTCGGCCTCACCCAGTGCGGTGAGGAGCGCGGCGTTTATCGCGGCGGCATCGCCCGGGTCGGTGGAGAAGGGACCGAGGACGGCGGCGTCGAGGCTGCCGGCGGGGGCGGTGGCGCGGGCGAGCGTCACCCAGGAGCGGGCACGCTCCATCGTCTCCTCGCTGGCCAGCAGGCGCAGCCTGACCCGGCCGGGGCGGGCGAGGGTGCCGCAGCGCTCGGACGCCCAGTTCATGACCCTGTGGACGGCCGCGTGTCCACCCTTGTCGGCCGGGTCATTCTCGGGGGTCATTCCGACGCACATCAGGACGAGGACATCGCCGGTTCCGAGGACGGGCCATACCGCCATGTCGCGCTGTTTCACCAGGCCAGGAACTGGGTCGCCCTTCTCCCACTGGTCGGCGTTCGCGAGCAGTGAGCCGGGCAGGCGGCGGGCTCCGGGTGGGGCGAGGTGTGCTTTGTGGTTGGCGCTCTCCTCGAAGAGGCCGATGAATTGGTCGTCGCCCACCAGCGCCGCGTGGTGTGCCCGGGGGATGGGTGAGAGCCGGTAACGAGCTTCCTTGATGAGGCCGGCGCCGCCGCGGAATTCCGGGTCGCTCAGTTTCTTCGCGAGATCTGCCAGCAGCCGTCGCGCCGATACGGGGACCGCGGCGTCCTCTTTGCGGGACGGTTTGCTGATCCGCTGGGTGAACCAGGTGCGGAGCAGGGCGTGGTCGATGGCCTCGCCCCGCGCGAGTCGTTCGTAGAAGGCGGCCTGGACGGTCGGCCAGAGTTCGCGAAATTTGTCGAGTGTTCCCTGGGTGAGGGCGGGGTTGGGGGTGGCGGCCTCGGCGAGGCTGATGTCGGCACGCTGGCGGGCGGCGAGCAGTTGCCAGAGGTCCGCGTTCGGTGGGTCGACGGTGGCGAGTTCGTCCCAGAAGCGATGCCGGAGCAGCCAGTTCCTCAGGGTGTCATGCGGGTCGATCAGGTCGCGAAGGCGATAGGCGGCGGACGGCTCGTCGACCGGCAGCAGGGTCATCTGCACGCCGGTCTCGATGCCGGCGAGCAGGACACCGGCGCCGAGGGCATAGGAGCCGGCCCCGGATGTCAGCAGGCATTCGCGGGGGGCGAGCGCCGTGAGCACGGGTTTCAGGGAATCGACGCCGTGTCGGACGGTGGGCTCGGCGACCTGGACGATGTGGAGCTTGTCGCGTGCGAATGTGCGGCCGCAGAGCCCGTTCGGGGAGCACAGCAGTTCCTTCATGTGCTGCGCGTGCTCCGCGAAAGGGCGCCGCGAGAAATTGTTGGTGTTCGTCGTCGCGATGATGAGCAGCCCGCCGATGTCGGTGCCGGTCTCGGTGAGGCCGTCGAAGACCTTGTGCAGGGGCCGTCGATCGCCCGGACTTCCGTGGAAGTCGATCGGGCCCGGGGACGTCGCGAGCGGGCGCTGGCCGAGGTCGCCGCCGCCGATCGGGTGGATCAGCAGCGGCGCCGCGTCCGGGTCAGGGCTGCTCTTCGTCGTAGACGACAAGTTCGCTTCCTCGGGAGGCGTCGGCGGACGGGAGGGAACGGCCTCGGCCCGGTGCGACGTCTCTGCCCTGGAGTTTCTCGTTGGCGGTGAACCAGGCGTACGACTCCCCGGCTGGGTTCGGGGGCGTACGCCGCGCCCGCATGCCCTTGGGGCGGGCGCGGGGATAGTGGACGGGGAGGTCGTGTTTGCCCCGCGCTGCGGCGCGGAAGGCGCTTTCGATCGCGGCGAATCCCGGCTGGTTGCTTGCTTCCTGAACGAACGCCTGGATGCAGGTGGTCACCGTGGCTTCCGCGGAGGAGCCGGGAAGCTCCCCCATGAGGTCGCGATAGTACTCCGACCATTGCGCGCCGGTGTGGAGTTCCGTTTCCTTCAGATCCAGGGAGAGGTGGACGCTGCCGAAGCCGAGCGGCTTGCCGAGGCCGAGCCGGTGGTGATGGTCGTCGCCGAGCGTCAGCAGCCACAGCAGCGCCCCGAGTTCGACTTCGGGAATGTCGCGGACGCCGATGCTGAAGGTGAACTCGGTGTCTCTGGCGATCCAGCCGCGCACGGAGCGGTTCTGCTTGTCGCGCTGCGGCTCGCCGGTCGTCTGGAATGCCGTCCTGTCATCGGTGAGGCGCTCGTCGGCGACCGCGTTCGGCCGCCGGTACTCCCGGTACAGGTCGTTGTCGACCGGCTGCTGGGTGGGGTCGCCTTTCGATGCGGACGGCTGGGTCCAGTAGGAGGCGCTCGCCGCCGCACGCCGGTGATGCCAATAGATCTTGCGTCCCCGGAGGGCGCGGTCGGGGTCGCGGTGCACGTCGTTCTTGGGTATGCCGTCCTTGATCGGACGGTTCGGTTCGGCGGCGCTCTCGGAAAGGTAGAAGCGACTCTGTGTGGGTTTGGGCTGGGCGAGAATCGCCAGCGGCAGCCCTTTTCCGGAGAACCGTTCGACGGCCTTTTCAGCGGCGGTGACGCAGGTGATGTTGTTGACGCGCACCCGGCCCCGGTACGCGGCCGGGCGGGTACCGGAACCCTCCTGCGCGACCCAGCCGAACACGCGGTCGGCCGGGGACAGATCGCGGTAGGAGGCGGCGGGCTCCACCTTCGGCGGAACCAGTTCGGCCGGGCTCGCGATGGCGAGATCACGCGGGATCATGACCGGATACAGCGCCTCGATGCGTCCGTTCTTCTTGTACGCCCAGCAAAAGGTCTCCGGTGTGAGCTTGCGCCGCTCCTCGCTCTTCCGGTGAGGGCTGATTTCGAGTTCGCCACCGGATTCGATGTCCTGCTCGTGTCGGCGATAATGGTCCATGAGAGCTTCCCAGCGCTCGCGGAGTTCGTCGGTCAGCGGGGCGGGCTTGGACCTTCCCCTGACAAAGACCCGCTCATCGTGCTTCTTCTCCGCGTTCTGACCGGTGATGAAGGCGAATCCCTCCTCCCATCCCTTGCCGGTCCTGATCTCGGAGTCCAACCTGAACTCGGTGCCTTCCTTGGTCGTCTTCACCCACACGCGTTCACCGTGTTCCGGAGGCGGAATCGTGGCCGCCTTGGGGTAGGAAGGAAATTTGACGGCCTCCCAGAACTCGAGTGATTTCCCGTCCGCGCTGACGCGGACGGGATACATGTGGCGCGCGTCGTCGGCGACGCGCCGCCAGCCGAGCGGGTCGTCGTGGCCGTTGAACACGCCGAACCGGCTGTTGGTGATCGCCTCGTAGGCGGCGCGCAGCATTCCCTTGAGCGCGGTCGCCGGGAGGTGAGGGCGGCCGTCGCGCAGCAGCACCGGGTAGGTGAGGTGTCCCTCTTCGTCGCCCGGCGCGTTGTAGGCGCGGGCGGTGTCGAGCAGCAGCAGCGGCGTCCGGACGATGAGTCGGACGCCGATCGTCCCCGTCCAGTTCTCCTCGTGCAGCCGGTCGGCGCCGTGCGGAACGGTGTCGGCGAAGGCACCCGTCATACCCTCGCGCGAGAAGGCGGGAACGAAGGTGTACGGGTTGAGGAACGCCTCTTGACGGCCGTTCCCTGAGCCACGCGGCGGGGGTTTGCGGGACGGAGCGGATTTCGGCTTCGGCGTCCGCGCTGCTTTCTCGGTAGCGAACTTGTTACGGAAGAGGATGTCACTGGGCTTGGGCGGCTTGTTCCCGGTCATGCTTCTCCCTGCGCATCGGGT
The DNA here is from genome assembly GCF_022751215.1 of Actinomadura terrae. GTDB lineage: Bacteria > Actinomycetota > Actinomycetes > Streptosporangiales > Streptosporangiaceae > Spirillospora > Spirillospora terrae. The sequence continues at coordinate 203,384 of NZ_JAICDG010000008.1, forward strand.
CTGAGACTTTGAAGGACAGCAGACGTTCTTCCGCGATGTAGGCGTTGCCGTGCTCGGAGTCGCGTGCGATGTACTCGCGGGTCGCCACCTCCACGCGGTCGCCGCGACCGAACTCACCTGGGACGCGCAGGCTGCCGATGCGCTCCGTGGTGAGCGTCGTCCAGCCGTCCGATGTGCTGACGGCCTTTCCCCACAGGAGGTAGCCGCCATCTGTTGTGCTGATGGCATCCACCGAGGGGCGCGCGATGAAAGACGAAGGCAGGATCGTCGGGTCCTCGGTGAGCAGGACGGCGCGCCCGGAATCCTGAATCCAGCGCAGTTCGGTGTGCTCGTCGAAAGCGCGAGCCTCGAAGACACCTTCAAAAGAGGAGCCGCGTGCTTCGGCGACGGTGACGACCTCGTAGCGCCATGGTGTGGTAAGCAGCGCGAACCCGTCCGGTGCGCATTTCATCGCTTCGGCGAAGGAGAGGCCGTCGCAGGTGGCGACGTGCAAGGTCGTGCCGGTCATCGCGTTCCCCCTGCGTATTCGCGCCATGCGGTCGCGATTTCCCCGTGCCGGAGGGCGTCCTTGAGAGTGGTCCGCGACGTCCAGCCGTTGCCCGAGAATTCGATGGTCTCGATCGTGACGTCGCCGAAGCCCCGGTTCACCATGCCGCCGAGCGGGACGCGGCGTTGCTCCAGGTCCCGCAGCACGAGCAGGAGTAGCGCGAGAGCCACATTTCGGTGGCCGCCGAGACGGGTGAGGTCGACGGTCAGCCGGATCGGCTCCCAGTCGACGCCGTGCGGTTCGAGGACGCTGAACAGCAGGTGGTCGGCGGCGCCTCCCGTCCAGCGGTCGATCGCGACGTGGTCGGCCTGGTCGAGGCCGCGGGCGGCGAGCGCGTCGCGCACCGAGGGCGGGAGGGCCTTCGCGTCGTCGGGGTCCGGTGCGCCGTTGACCACGATGTCCCATACGTCGGAGGGGACGACCGTCTCGCTCACGCACTCGTGGACGGTCAGCGCCCCCGCGCCCCACGGATGGGTGGACGGTTCGCGCCGCGCAGTGCCGAACAGGACGCAGACGGCGTCCAGCCCGTCGAGCTGCTTCAGGAAGGCCTCGGCATGCCGGCGCGCGGGCGCGTCGGCGTCGTCCTCCGCGTCCTGGATCGGGGGCGGCGGTGCGTCGATGCCGCGGGCGGTGCGTTCGATGAGTTCGGCGTGGCCGCGGAGGGCGCCCTTGATGGATTTCCCGCTCAGCGTGAGCTTCAGCATGTCCGGCCCGAGCTGGGTGGTCAGCGGCAGCGTCTTGATCATCGCGCCTTCGCCGGCGGCCCGGACCATGACGGGCGCGTCCGGCCTCCACCGGAGCTGGACGGTCAGCTTTTCGCGGCGGGCGGGCAGGTCGGCGGCGCCCGCGTCCACCCGCGACTCGTCGAACACCTCGGGCTCGCCGCCGAGGAAGGCGAGGAGGCCGTCCCGGCTGGTGAAGTCGTGTTCGTGGACGTCGAGCGGCGACGCCATCAGCGACACGACACCGAAGCCCTTGCCGTTGGCGGCGCCAACGCCGATCTCCTCGGCCTTCAACGCGGTCAGCAACGCGTGCAGGCGGGCGCGGTCACGGTCGAGGGTCTTCCGGGTCGTCTCGACGTCGAGGTCGAACGACAGGTAGTGGCCGGGCGGGACGATCGTGCGCGCGTACAGGAACGCCGAGGCGGCGGCGCCGGTGACGCGGTCGATGCCGACACCGTGGACGACCGGCAATGCTCGCGATCTGAGGGGTTCGTTCGGGATTCCGTCCCCGTCGGTACCGGTCGTGGTGGTGATCACGGCGTCGCGGACGACGACCCGGCTCGCCTGCCCGGAGTCCGGGTCCTTGTCCGGGATGAAACCCCACATGTCGTTCAGTGGGGCGGTTAGGGGATCGGCGCCGCGCATCCAGGCACGTAGCACCCCGGCGAGGCTCGTGCCGGGGACGTAGACGCGGTCCTGCCCGTCCACGGCGACGGGCAGTGCCTCGGCCGGATCGAGCGCGACACCGCCCACATGCAGCGGCGTCTGGGTGCGCAGCCAGCCGCGCACGCGGAGCCGCCGGTCCATCGGACGCCCGGTCATGTGCGCTCCTCCTGGGCTTCCTGTCGGGTGTGCGCTTCTTGCTGGGTGTGGGCCTTTTGTCGGGTGTGGGCGGCCAGGCATGCCGTGAGCAGCGAACGCAGCGCTTCCGGCCGCAGTTCGCGGGGGAGGACGTCCGGGCCGTCGACGGTCAGGCACAGCCGGTACTGATCCTCGAACTGGAGCGTTTCCCATACGTCCTGCCTGGCCAGCAGGGTTCGGATCGCCGCCGTGATGCGCGGCGCGTCCCACCGTTTCGTGAGCCGGACGATGCGTGCCTCAAGCACCTCCGGCTCCTCGCCGAGGTGGTCGAACAGGCGGCGGAGCGCGTTCAGCCGCGTCGCCGAGAGGCCGACGATCGAGCCGAGCACCTCGTTCGGGGAGGCGGCCCGCTCCTCGGCGAGCCGCCAGATCTCCGCGCGCCACGCCGCCGTTTCGATCAACCGCGCGCCGGCGTGACCGGGGTCGTTCGTGGCCAGCCTTCGCGCCGCCGCCCTCGCCTGCTCGACCGGCTGCCTGCCGCCGCCGGTGGGCACCTTGTTCACGAGAAGGGGATCGTTGATACGGACCTGACCGAATCCCTCGCCGCGCCGCTCGCCGATGCCCGACCGCTCGACCTCCGCCAGGACGTCCGCGCCGATATGGCCCGCCTTCACCGCGAAGGTCAGGCAGCCGCCCGCCGCGAACCCGAGCAGGACCGGCCTCGGCAGCCGCCACCCGCGGTGCCAGGAGTCGGTTCGGGCGATCTCATAACTGGTGGGAATCCGGCCGCGTTCTTGCAGGACCGGTTCGAGTTTCACTCCGTCCGCTCCGGCTTCGGCGAACGTTTTCTGTAGGAGTTCGGCGAAATCATGGGGGTCGTCGCTCGGCGCGAGCCTGCTGTCGCGGACGAGGACGTCCGACAGCAGCCACACGCACAGCCGGTCACCAGCCCTGATCGGAGTCGCTTCGGATGTCGGGTCGACGAGTTCGGTGGTGACCGAAACCAGGCCGTAGTCGTCCTTGCGGGACCGGCCCAGCCGCCACTGGCCGCTCAGGTTCGTCCACCATCCGGCGTCGAGGATTCCCCGCCGGACCCTGACCTCCGCCACCAGCACGGTCCCGGGCTTGATCGCCTGGTACACGTAGACGCCGCCGAGGGCCTGGGCGGGACGCTGCGACTCGTCCTCGATCGTGTTGTGCATTCTCAGGACGAACTCGGGCGTTTCGACCGCCACGTTCGGTGCGACGGAGACATAGCCCTTTCGCACCCGCTTGAAAGCCCTGTCCTGCGGGGACGCCTCGGCCGCGCGGTTATGGATGCTCCGGTCTTCCTTGTCGCGCTCGAAGACACGGGGGACAGGACGGCCTCGCGCCCCGTCCACCTGAGGGGTCGCGGGCGTCACCACGAGGTCCCCGCAGCGCGCCGCCGCGGCCGCCGCGGACGAGTTGAGCCGCTTCAGCACCGGCCCCAGCAGAATCCAACCGGGCACATGGTCACGGCTCTCGACGAGGTTCCCGACCGTGCGGTGGTGCGCGAGCAGCGGCGTTTCGAGCGTCATGCGCAGGACGACGTGCTCCCAGCCTTCGCCCGCCGCCCTCTTACCAGCGGAGTCGGGTTGCGGTGGGCCTTCGGGTTGCGGCGGTGGCACCGGGTTCGCCGTCCAGCGCGCCAGGTCGTCGCCACTCGGAGGCAGTCCCGTGCCCCCGAGATCGAGACGGCACCGCCCGGACCCCCTGCGCCGCTTCGCGCCGATCCCCTCCACCAGCCTCGCCCCCGCCCACAGCAGGGCGCGCGCACAGCCGAGTTGCTCCTCCGTCAACCCTTCCGGCAGCTCCGCCGTGCCTTCCAACGTCACCCCGCCGCGCGCCATCTCGTCGAAACGCAGCATGTCCTCCCTGGCCGCCCCGGTCACCGGGTCGTGCGCGACGCCGGGCTTCACGAACGTCACCGCATCGAGCAGGCGCCGATTCCCCGCGATGGCCTGCCCGAGCTCACCGGAAAGGCGGAGCGGGCCGAGATAACGCAACGCGGCCGGCCGCGGATGCCGCGCCGCGACCGCCGGCGCGTCACCCGCCTCGGCACTCAGAAAGGTCGGCTGATAACCGAACAGATAATCCACCCAGGACCGCCAAATACCATCCCCACCCCTCGCCCCGCCGCCGCCACTGCTGTCGCCGCCGCTACTGGCACTCGCCCCGCCGCCCCCGCCGCTGCCACTCCCGCTCCCGCTGCCGCTGTCACTCCCGCTGCCGTTGCCGCTGTTGCCGCTGCCCCCGTCCCTGCCCGTGCCCCTGCCCGTCCTGCTCTCGCTGTTGGTGCCGGTGTTGGTGTCGAGGGCGCGTGCGGCGATCTCGCAGCCGTCCCGCCAGACGCCGTTGAGGGACTTCGCCGGGACGAAAGGCAACCCGTGCTTCTCGTCCTTCAGCACCTGCCTGCTCAGCCGACCGTACTGTCCGGTACCGGCGCCGATGTGCCAATCACTCAGCATGCGCAGGGTCAGCGAAATGGAATGGCTCATGACACGTCCTTCGAGCGGAGGAAGGGAGCGGCGTTCAGCGCGTCCAGGAGCCCCGTGCGGTTCGTTCCGTCCTCCCAGAAGAGCGAACCGTCGTCGGCGAGCCCGTGCACCGCTTCCTCTCCGAGCCACGTCGATACCATCTTGAATCGCGATTGCGCGGCCTGGCGTCCACGGAACAGGGCGGACCGCAGTTCGTGCGCCTGGGACGCCGAGATGACGAGGGCACCGTCCTCCCTGGCGGTCAGCGCGGCGACTCGTCTTTCCAGGTCGTCCCAATGCCGGTGGCGCGCCCACTCGGCATCGCCCACGTCCCCGACGACATAGGGCTGCCCCGACAGGCACGTATCCCCGTCATCGAGCGTCTGCTGCTCGCGCAGGCGTTCCAGATCGGCGTACGCGCTCTCGTAGAGAACATGGAATGACAGGGCGCTCCTGTCCTGCCCCAGTTCCTGCTTCACCACCTTCGCCTCGTCGGTCAACTCCTCGGCCAGGTGGACGGCGCGGTGGAACGGATAGGCACGCTTCACGATGGCGACACCGGCGCAAGCGCCCAACCCGCGCAAATCCTCCACGTGTTTGAGTACCCCACCGACCGCGTCGTGCTCGTTGGCCAGCCGAGTGAACTCCTCCAGGTAATCGCGTGCGAACGGGAGGGCCAGCTCCCCGTCACAGACCACGGTGAGGTCGTCGCCGCCGAGAACGAGCGGAAGGACCGGCGGTTCGTCCGTGCCCGCCGACCAGCCGTTGCCACGCAATTTCTTCAACGCCGACCGGAACGCGTCCCGGGCGCACTCGTCGACGCCTTCCGACAGATCGCGGTACTTGCTTACATAATCCGCCGCAGTCTTGACCTCCTGCTCCTCCATGAGGGACGGGAAGCGCTGGAATACCTTCCCCATGCCATTGCCGTCGGCATGGACGACCGCGACCCACTCCGCCCTGAAGTTCAGATGGTCGATGATCGAGGAAAGCTTGCGGCGAGCCACCGCCTCCTCGTCGCCTTCGACACAGAGCCCCATCTTGATTGCCAGCCGCAGCAACGCCCGATCGAAGGCGTGCAACTTCGCCAGACTCGGCGCCGAACGAGCCTCAGGCAGCCGCCCTTCCGCACGCGCCCGCGCTCCCTCCAGGGGCCTTTCGGCTGGCGTCCGTCCTTCGGTGGGCAACTGAGCTTCGGCAGCCAGTCGCCCTTCGACAGGCAGTTGCCCTTCGACAGGCAGTTGCCCTTCCACCGGCGCCTGCCCTTCCACCGGCGCCTGCCCCTCCGCAGGTGGTCGCCCTTCCACGGGCGGCCGTGCTTCGGCAGGGAGCCGTGCTTCCGCAGGCAGCCGAGTTTCGGCAAGCGGTCGTGCTCCCGCCGATGGCTGCCCCTCCGCAGGTGGCCTCGCTTCCGCGGGCGGCCGTGCCTCTACCGGCGGCTGCGCTTCCGCTGGCGCCTGCCCTATCGCAGGTGGCCTCGCTTCTGCGGGCGGTCGTCCTTCCACGGACGGCCGTGCTTCCACAGGAAGCCGTGCCCCGGCAGGCGGTCGCACTTCTACCGGCGGCCGTGCTTCCATCAGCGGTCGCCCTTCCGTAGGCGATTGCGCTTCCACAGACGGCTGTGCTGCCGCAGGTGGCCGTACTGCGGAAGGTGGCCGTCCTTCCGGGGGATGCCGTCTATCCGAAGGCGATCGTCCTTCCGGGAACTCGACGACCCCGCGAGCCGGAAGCCCACTGGATCCGCACCGCGCCGCGATCGGCACCCCCGGAAACCGCAGCCTCGGCCCGCGCCGCCGCGTCCGCGCGACCACGAGGAGCTCCCGGGCCTCGGCGATGCCCCGGGCGATCTCGTTGGGGTCCCCCCATGTGAAGGGTTGGCCGACCGCGCCGCACACGTCCAGGCCCGGTGCCTCGCGCAAGGCCGCTTCGGTGATGATCCCGACGACCTTCTTGCCGACTTCCTCGTCCCTGACCAGCATCGTCACACCGCCCGCATTCGCGGTCACCACTTCGATGCCGTGTTCCTCGACGCGCCACGCGCGGCCGTCCACGCCCGGCGCCTCCGCGCCCACCCCGACTTCCGCTTCGGCTCCGGCGTCCGCCCAGGCCTCGGCCAACGCCCTGTCGAGCCACTCGCCCTCGACACAGGTGATCAGATGCGATGCGCCGACATTCTCCCGGCGCTTGTTCGATCCGAAGATGTAGTTCTGGTTGCCCGCCGTGCTCAACACGACCGCGTGCACCTGCACCCTGCGCCCCCTTCTCGTCCACAGCACCATCGGTAGGGACTGATGGACGGACCCCGACGGTCGTCAGAGCGGCATGCTAGGTGGGCCGATCGGCCGCCTTCCGGCGAACGCGAACACTGACGGTGACCGACTCCGGCCTCTCAGTAGGCACCGTCCCTCCCGGCGGTTTCCTTAGCCTCAGGACGAGGCCGTCCGAGCCCGCGCAGGGTTTTGGCGCCGCCCGGGGGCGGGTGCGGCTTTTGTCCCTTCCGGCAGGTTCTTCAGCCTCAGGAGGTGGTCGCCTGAGGTTGCGCAGGGGTGCTGGCGTGGCGGGGCGCCGGGAGCGGCCCTCGTCCGTCCCCACAGGTTCCTAGCGTCAGGGCGAGGCCGTCCCAGCCTGTGCAGGGGTATGGCGCCGAGGACGCGCCGGGTGCGGCTTTCGTCCATCGCTACAGGTTCTCCAGCGTCAGGACGTGGTCGCGTGAGCCTGTGCAGGGGTTTTGGTGCTGCGGGGGTGCCGGGAGCGGCTTCGTCCATCAGTACGTGTCGTCCACGGCGAGGGAGCGAGGCGGCGATGACCGAGACCACGAACGCACCGACGATGACGGTCGTCGGGGGCCCGTCCACGACCCCGTCGCGGACCCACCGCGTGATCACCGACGGCGCCACCTGGAGCGGCATCGGTGGTGCCCTCGCGGGCGGGTTCGGCATCGAGGCCGCCAAGTCGGTCATGACGCATACTCCGGCCGGTCGCTGGTGGTTCGTCCTCGGCTGTCTCGCCGGGCTCGCTTGTATTGGGTTCGGTGGCTGGCTGCGCGTCCGCGCGTCCGCCAAGACCCAGATCGGGCTCGTCGTCACCGCGGCCGACCCCGGACGCGGCGCCGCGCGTGCGGCTTTGCTGGAGGGCAAGGCCATCGAGTACAGCCAGCGGGCCTGCGCGGTCACCGTGCGGACCCGGCTCGCGCTCCCCGAGTCCCACCCGTGGCCCAAGGAGGGCATCGACGCTCTCGCCGACGAGATGATCGCGGCGGCGGGAATCGCGGAACGGCTCGTCAGCGGCGCCACCCGCATCAACGTGATCCCGACGATGCCGCTGCCGGCCGGGTTCCGGTTCGGCGCCAGGATCGGCCATACCCACCCGCGCGAGATCGTCGTCCACGCGGTGCGGCAGCGCGACGGCGACCCGTCCTACTTCCCGGCGATCAGCCTCCGGGAAGGACCGCTCACGGCCGAACTCCTCACCATGGAGCCGCTGGAGGTCATCGAGGACGGGGACCGGACGTGCACGGCGCTCGCCATCGACCTACAGAACCTTGGGGACGACTTCGTCCAGCCGGTGCGCGCCGCCTGCCGCGGGCACGGGATCGGCAACCTCCTGCTCTTGCGCCGGCGGAGCACGGGCAGGCTGGAGGAGACCGAGGAGACCTACACGGCGATCGTGGAGCAGGTCTGCCGCGCCTGGCGTGACGCTCCCCTGCCGGCGGACGCCCGTACCGGACGGCACTCCGTCTTTCTCACCGGACCGGTCGCCATCTCCATCGCCCTCGGCGCCCGGCTGGCTCACATCCAGCCCCACCGCTGGACGGCCTTCAACTTCGACGACGTCTCCAGCACCTATACCCCCTTCCCGTCCGATAGCGGCTAAAGGTCTGGATTCGGATGAAAATGGGGAATTGTGGTGACCCCTCCTAGGGGCGATGAGCGCGAGCCTGCGGACAAAACCGACAAAAAACTCGATCAGTTGTGACCCCGGCAAATGCTGATCGAGCGGGGCGATATTCCAAGCCAGCATATCCACTCCTGCGTTCGAGACCACATCCGGACAGGCGATGTCGTGATTAAGTTTGTTGTCAGCTCATCTTCCACCATGAGGGTGGCGTAACGTCCCCCGTCGTGGGCGAGGAGCCGGTGGAGTTCACGCTCGCAGACGGGTCTGACAAAACCGGCCGTCCATCAGTCCTGGCTGAAAGTTCACACCTCCTGCCCGTTACCAATTGCCGAGAAAGGACCGATTTGATGCGTTTGCGAGTGAGCTTCCATACGGGGGCCCAGGAGCTTCCATGGGAGGAGGTGCTGGCGCCTGGCCGGGCGCTGTCGTACGCGCTGCTGGAGCGGGGGGCGCCCGAGCTGGGGAAGGCCCTCCACCGGAACGGGCTGGGATCCCACGGACTCGCCCCCTTCGGGTACGGCGCGCCGGTGTTCCCCGCGGCGCGGCGGCGGCGCGGGGTCTATGCCGCCGAAGGCCCCGGTGTCGTGGAGTTCGGCAGTCCGCTGATCGCGGTGGTCGAGGGCTGGGCGGCCGCGCTGGCGGCGATTCCCGTGCTGGCGTGGGGAGCGACCGCGTTCATCGTCGACACGGTCGAGCCGGTGGAGGCACCGAAGTTCGAGTCGGGAAAGGCCGTCTTCCGCACCGAGACGCCGGTGGTGATGAAGTGCTCGGGACGGGACGACTCCGGTGCCCGCGCGCACCGGCAGGCGTGGTGCCTTCCGGGCGAGCCCGAATGGGACGTCTACGTGCAGAGCAATCTCCGGCGCAAGGCGGCGGCCCTGCGCCTGGATCCGGAGGTGACCCTCGAAAACGTCGGCTGGATCGGGCCGAAGCGCTCGTTCGCGGTCGGCAGCGGCGGGGGCGGGAAGAAGCCGGGGGCCAGGGTTGAGGTAATGGTGTCCGGGGCGCCGGAGACGCTTTCGGCTCTGCACTCCTGGGGGCTCGGTCAGGCCAACAGCACCGGAATGGGCTGGATCGGTGCCTGAGACCGCATCGGCCACGTCCTTGGAATTGACTGCGGCCCCGTCCTTGGAATTGACCGCGAGTCCTTTGCAGCGCGTAGGGGCTTTCGCCTTGGCGGCGCTCGCCAAGGTGGACCACCCCCGCGACGTATCAGGCGGCCTCCTCCACGCGACCGTCGAGCGGATGACGAGCCACCTCCTGGAGACGGTCAAGGCGGCGAAGGCCACCGATGACGGCGGGTTCTGGCTCGGGGCCAGTTACCTGCTGTGGCCGAATTCGAAGCTGAATCCGACCGCGCGCGGACGACAAACACCCCCGGAGCGGAAGCGGCTGATCGAGGAGTGGCGGGCGTGTCCGGATCCGGCTGATTGGCCGGAGGCGCCGTGCGCATACTGCGCACGCCCGGCCTGCGACTGGTACGGCAAGGTCGACATCCCCCTGGGCGCGAGCGTCGCGCACCGCAACACCACCGCACCAGGTCACGAGGGCACACCGCTGTGTTACCCGTGCGTCGCGAGCCTGTGGGCCTTCCCGTATGGCGCGTCATTGTCGGGCGGCCGGGCCGCCCTGATGCATTCCTGGGACGACGAATTCCTGACGAGGATGACCGCGACCACGGTTGATCAGACCTTGCGTCGGGCTTCCGCCGGGCCGTCCAAGAAGCAGAAGCCCAGCCCGTACGCGCGCGAATTGTGGGTGCTGCAAGCGGTGCGCGCCTACAGCCAGCGGATCACCTCCGGTGTGGAGCTGATCGTGTTGTCCAACTCCAACAAGGAGCAGCTGCTCGCCACGCAGGAGCTGACCCAGCCGGTCGCGGAATGGCTCCGATCCACCAACAAGAAGACCGAGCTCAGGGCCGCATACCCGGTGCTGGTCGCGACGCAGGGAACGAAGCAGGTTCCGGGAGATGCGTTCCTGGCCAAGCGCGCGTTCACCCGTCCGGCACAGGTCTTGGATTTCGCGATCGGCCACGTACTGAACAAGATCTCGGCGGCCGCCCTCATCCCCGCCGAAACGATCGTGTTAGGCCCACTCCTTTACGACTACTGCCGTGAGGTACTGACCATGGACGACAAGGACGTCGAACGCATTAAGGAACTGGCGCGACGGCTGGCCGCACTGCTGGGGCAGGACAGCCGCCGGGGCCCGTTCCGCGAATTCATCCAGGCCAACAGCAAAGGCGGAAACCTGCACGGCTGGTTCCGCTCCAAGGGCGTGGACTGGCTCCTTTTCGCGCGGCCCAAGGACACCTCGCCCGTCCTGCTGCCGGTGCAGGACTACCGGCTGCTCTTCGAGGACGAGCGGTCCTGGTCCTGGCGGCGGCTGCTGGTCTTCGCCGTGCTGGAGGCGCTGGCCGAGGCGGGATGGGAGCCGAAGGGCTCACAGGAGGAACTTCAGGAGATCAAGGAACTGGCCGTCGCCGTCGGCGGCGACCAGGAGGAAGGGGCACGGCTGTGACGTTCCTGGTGGGACAGCAGATTCTCCAGATCAAGGCCGGTGCGCCGAACAACGGGCGGGGCGAGGACAACCGGGGAATGGTCAAGCAGTTCATGGTCGGCAGAGGGGACAAGTATCCGTATGTGTCCGCGCAGGCAGGTCGCCGGTGGCTGCGCGACAGCCTGCCGACCGGTGAGCCGACCTCGCCGGTGATCCGCAGCGGGGAGGGCAAGAAGCAGCAGGCCTACACGCGCGGCCGTCCCGACCTCTACCTGGACGACGACCTGTTCGGCTACATGATCGCGGTCAAGGCGGACGAAGCGGGCAAGTCGCAGACGTTCATGCGCGACACGGTGCTGGCGACCGGCACCCTGGTCTCGGTCGTGCCCAACAGGCCGATCATGGACTTCGGCACGATGAGCCGCGACTTCGAGCCCGGGACGAACCCCGTCATCCACGAGCACGAGATGTACACCGCCGACCTGGCCGGTGACCTGCTCCTCGACCTGCCGCGCGCCGGGACGTTCGAGACCGGTGGCAGGACGACCAAGGCCGCGCTGCCCGGCGGCCTGGCCGACGAGGTGGTCGAGCGGGGCGGCAGTGAGGTCGTCCTGCGCGACGTGCGGTGCGTGCGGTTGCCGATCGACGAGCGGCGCCGCCGGGTCGCGGTGCTGCTGCGGACGATGGCGGTGGTCAAGGGCGGCGCCAAGCAGTCGGCCCACTACGGCGACCGGACGCCCGGCCTGCTGATCCTCGCGCCGATCAAGGGCGGGACCAACCCGTTCACCAGGGTCGTACGGGAGCGCGACAAGGCGACCCACTTCGACGCCGACGTCCTGCGCGAGGAGATCGAGGCGTGGGCCGACGAACTGGACGGCCCGGTCCGCATCGGCTGGGCGCCCGGGTTCCTCGGCGGCCAGCGCGACCGGGCCGGTAGCGACCTCGCCGACCTGATCAAGGAGGAGCGGCTCGTCCTCGGCCACCCCCGGACCGTCCTGAACACCCTGGCCGACGAGATCGAACGCGGCGACCACGACCACTGGTTCGACGACGCGCGATAGCACGCCCGCACCGTACGAGCCACCCGCCCGCCCGCGTCGTCCGCGTCGTCCGCAAGGAGTACGCCCATGCCCGAGGCCCTGGAAGTGACCGTCACGGCTCCGGTCGTCAGCTTCCGCAACCCCCTCTACGACGGGCTCCAGGTCGGGCTGCCCTGCCCGCCGCCGTCCACCGTCGGCGGGATGCTCGCCGCCGCCGCCGGAGGATGGGACCGGGTGCCCCCGCACACCCGGTTCGCCATGACCTTCCACGCCGCCGGATCGGGCGAGGACCTGGAGACCTACCACCCGCTCGGCAGCCCCGGGACCCCGACCAACGTCACCATCAAGATCCGGGATTTTCTGGCCCTCGTCACGCTGACGGTTTGGCTCACCGAGGACATCGGCCTGTGGACGCGCGCGATCCGCCGCCCGGTCTGGCCGCTGCGGCTCGGTCGCAGCCAGGACCTGGTCGCCACGGCCGTCCGCCGCGCCGAGCTGACCACGTCGACCGGCCGCCAGAACCATGCGATCGTCCCCTTCGGCCTGCCGAACGCAACCGGCACGACGATGCGGCTGACGACCGCCATCTCCGCCGACCGAGCCCGCTTCACCTGGGACAACTACCGATATGCCCCGGACGGCGCGCGGGTTGAAATCGACACCGGCCTCGCCACTGCGGACGGACAGGCCCTGGCGCTCCTCCCACCTGTCCATCCGGACCGGCTGGCCCCGACCCCCTGAGACCACCACTGTGAAAGACCTTCGAGCGAAGAGCTCCCCCGAGCCGGGAGTTCCCGGCGAGCTGCTGACCAGCCATCTGCTGAACACCCTGGAAGCCGTGTGGGCGATCCGTGCCCGGGTGGGCGACATCCCCGGCATGCCACCCGATTTCTGGACGTGGGCGGCGCTTGCCGCGCTGCTCCACGACACAGGCAAGTTGCCGGACGGCTTCCAGCGGATGATCGGCAACATCGCCGGGCAGAAGCCGACCGTCTGGGGCGAACGGCACGAGGTGCTGTCCCTGGGATTCGTACGCCTGCTTCTCGCCGATCTACCCACCGAGCAATGTGACTGGGTAGCGGCGGTGGTGGCCGGGCATCACCGACCATTCACCTCGGGCCTCGAAGGCGCGTCCAAACTGCCGCTGTTCACGCAGTACGTCGACGACCGTCCCAAGGACTTCGCCGAAAAATTCACACCGGCCGACCAGGAGCGCCTCGTCGCCCTCATGGAATGGCTGCACGCCACCGGCCGCCGGTACCGTCTGCCGTTCCCCGAGACCGCGCCGCGACCCGGCGTCCGCCAGTTGACGGACGCCGCCCATCGGCAATTCCAGAAACTCGTGGATCGCTGGGGGCTGCAACTCCCATACGGCAACGCCGGTGGCACCACGGCAGTTCTCTTACTGGGCGCAGTCACCATGGCCGACCACCTGTCCTCCGCGCACGTGCCCCTGGACAGCCGGAACCCACTGAACGAGACCTACCCCGTCCGGCTGGCGGAGCGGCTCGCGGGTCGCGGCCACACCCTACGTCCGCAACAGCGACAGGCCGCCGAAACCCTCGGCAACCTTCTCCTGCGCTCCTGGACGGGAAGCGGCAAAACCGAGGCGGTCCTCCTATGGGCGGTGACCCAGACCGGCGACCTGGCGGTCCGCGCAAATGGAAATCCCCGCGTCTTCTACCTACTGCCCTACCTGGCCAGCATCAACGCCATGACTGGCCGCCTCGCCGAAGACCTGAACTCACCTGACGGGATCGGTGTCGCTCACTCCAGAGCTGCCTCGTACCACCTTGCGAAGTCCCTTTCCGATGGATGCGCCAGTGAGGACGCCGCCGCAACCAAAGCGCATTCCCGCGCGGAGGCCACCAAGAATTTCCGTGAACTCCTCCGTATCGGCACCCCGTACCAGCTCCTTCGGGGCGCACTGGCGGGACCCGTGCACTCCAGCATCCTCACCGACAGCGCCAACTCGATTTTCATCCTGGACGAACTGCATGCCTACGACGCGCGCCGCCTCGGCATGATCCTCGCCGTCCTCAGCTTCTGGCACCGCCTCGGCGGACGCGTCGCCGTGCTCTCCGCGACCATGCCCACCGCCCTCGCCGACCTGGTCTCCCAAGCTCTCGACGGCCGGACGACCCTGGTCGAACCACCGGCGGAGCTTCAACCACCCGTCCGGCACCGGCTGCACACCCGCCAAGCCCATCTCACCGACAAGAAGTCCCTCGACGAGATACGCCAACGACTCATCGATGACCAATCCGTCCTCATCGTCGCCAACAACATCCGCGACGCGATCACCCTTTACGAAACCCTCGGACCCTTCTGCGTCGAACTCCACGGCGCAGGCTCCGCACATCTACTGCACTCGCGCTACCGCCGCATGGACCGGACCCCCATCGAAACCGCCATCAAGAAGCGCTTCGGCAGCCGAGAGCCCCGCCGGCCGGGCCTGCTGGTCGGAACCCAAGCGCTCGAAGTCTCCCTCGACCTCGATCTCGACGCCTGCCACACCTCGGCCGCCGACCTCGAAGCCCTCGTCCAGCGCTTCGGCAGGACCAACAGGCTCGGCACCCTGGCCCCCGCCCCGCTGATCGTCCACCAACCCGCCTATTCCACCCGCAACGGCGAACAGTGGGCCGACGGCGTCTACGAAGCCGAGCCCACCCTGCACGGCTGGGACATCCTCACCCGCCACGACGGACAGGCCATCAACGAACAGGTCATCACCGGATGGCTGGACGAGATCTACGCCGGCCCCTGGGGCCGCACCTGGTCCGAAAGGGTCGAGCGCCACCGCCGCGAATTCGAGAAGGCCTTCCTCGAATTCTCCCACCCCTTCGACGACCGGTCTCTTCTAGCTGACATCTTCGACCGGCAATTCGAAGGATCCGAAGTCATCCTTCGCCAAGACCACGACGACTACAGGGCCTCCTTGGAGGGCAAGGAGGACAAGGCAGTCGCTCGCCTGCACGCCGACCAGTACCTCATACCCGTCCCGTCATGGTGCACCTCCCTTGGCAGCTATGACAAGCGCTTCAGGATATGCGTCATCGAGGGCGACTACGACGAACGCCTAGGCCTGCGGGCCATCAACCCCGACCCCCACCAAAAATACGAACCGGGTGAGATCCTTTGATCGAGGCCGATGACGTCGGCGGCGTCCACATCAAATACCTCTACCACTGCCGCCGCCAACTGTGGCTCTACCTGCGCGGGGTCCGCCCCGAACACCTGAACGGCAGCGTGCAACTCGGTGAGGCCGTACACGACACCTCGTACACCCGCCGCAGCCCGGTAGACCTCGGCGCGGCGAAACTCGACTTCGTCGACGGCCGCCACTGGGTCCACGAAGTCAAATCATCGGCCCGGCCGACCCCCGCCGACCAGGCCCAGGGACGCCACTACTGCTACCGCCTCGCAGATATCGGCATCGACGCTCAGGGCGCGATCCTGCACTACCCCAAAACCCGCCGCACCCACCGCCACCCCTACACACCAGAAGCCGCCCATAAAGCCAAGGCCGACATCGCCGAGGTCCTCACCGTCGCCGCCGCCGACACCTCGCCCACCCGCCTCGCACGCTCCGCCTGCCGGGGTTGCAGCTACACCGACTACTGCTGGACGGAATGACATGCCCGCCGCCGCACGCACCTACTGGCTCACCAGCCCCTGCCGCATTCGCCGCAAGGACGAATCACTGGTCATCGAACGCGAAGGAACCGGCAAGGTTCACCTGCCGGTCACCGACGTCCGTGACATCGTCGCCTGCGCCGAAACCGACATCAACACCTCCGTCATCGCGCTCCTGAACCGCCACCGCATCAACGTCCACTTCCTGAGCCACTACGGCGACTACGCCGGATCACTGCTCACCTCGGACACCAGCACGTCCGGCGAAACCGTCCTCGCCCAGGCTCGCCTTGCCGAACACCCCGAAGCCGCACTCCAGGTCGCCCGCAACATCGTCGGCTCCACCGCCTTCAACGTCCGCCGCGTCATCGACCGAAAACTCCTCGCCCGCCCCTACGACGTCCTGCGAAAGGACCTCGAATCCGCTGAGAGCGCCGCCCACCTCATGGGCATCGAGGGCAATTTCCGCCGATCGGCATGGGACGTCCTCGACACCAAGCTCCCCGGCTGGCTCCAGCTGGGCGGCCGCAGCCGCCGCCCGCCCAAGAACGCGGGCAACGCATTCATCAGCTACGTGAACGGCATCACCTACGCCCGTACTCTCACGGCCCTACGTCTGACGCCCCTGCACACCGGCATCGCCTTCCTGCACAGCAGCATGGAACGCCAACGCCACTCCCTGGTCCTCGACATCTCCGAGATGTTCAGGCCACTCTTCGCCGAGCGGCTGCTCCTGCGGATGGCCACCCGGAACCAACTCAAGGAGCACCACTTCGACACCGAGACCAACCAGGCCATGCTCAGCGAAAACGGCCGCAAACTAGTCGTCCAGGCCGTCCGCGACGAACTGGCCGTCACCGTCGCCCACCGCACCCTCAACCGCTCCGTCGCCTACGACGAACTGCTCTACCTCGACGCCCTCGCCCTCACCCGACGATGCCTCGAAGGCACCACCTACAAGCCGTTCCGCATCTGGTGGTGAGCCGTGCACGTCATCGTCGTCTACGACACCGCCGCGGAACGAAATCCCCGCATCCTGCGAACCTGCCGCAAGTACCTGCACCACGTCCAACGAAGCGTCTTCGAAGGCCAGGTCACCCAAGCGCAACTACGCCGCTTCCAATCAGAAGTCGAAACCCTCCTGGACCTCTCCTACGACAACGTGATCGTCTACACCTTCCCCCCAGGCACAACCCCCATCCGCCACGCCTGGGGCGCCGCCGAACCCAACCCCACCGACATCCTGTGAACCCCCACCAGCCCACAGTCGCCACATGAACGCCGTCCTCATACCCTCGCCAGGGGTCGTAATGGGCTCTGAAACTGCGGACCCGCGGCCAGCGGAAATCATCATCGCCGCTATCAGCGGTCTACTCTCCCTGTCTGGCACCGTCCGACCACGGCCCAATGCTTGCCGCTGTGGTGCCTGCTGTTCCGTGCCATCGTCCTGACGGCATTCGATGCCCAGGTCTGTTGAACCGCAAGCCTCCATGGAGGTGAGACGGTCAGGCGAAACTCGCGCTACCGTCCGGTGAATGATGACCTTCGAGGTCGATGATGTCGAGCCGACCGTGGAGCGACTGCCTACCGGGCCCCTCGGCGATCAGTTCGCTGAAGCGCTGGTGGTCGGAGGCGATCCGACCGTGCCGGTGTTGAAGAGCGACGGTGTACACCCACTGCTCAGCGCCGTGGGACGGGCGTTCGCCGAACATCGTCCGCTCGTGCTTTCCCCGGACGTGGTGTGGCTGACCATCATGCAGGGCCTGGCCCAGCATGTGCGCCTTCACGCCGAGGAACTGCGCCCCCGGCTGGTCGAACACGCCGGTCGCAAACGGCTCATGGTAATGGTCGACGGGCCGATGCCTCAGGGGCCCGGCTCGTGGCAGCACGCTGTCGAGTCGTTCAGTGAGCTGCTCCTTGCCGAGATCAGCAGCGTCGGCGAGTTCGACTGCGACTTTTCCACCAGCACAGACGTCGATCGGATGGCCGGACGGGTTGCCCTGCTGGATGTGTACTCGCCCTACTTCGCGCTGTGGATGACCTTCGTCTGCGGTATCCCGTCCATCACGTTGACCGGCACGATCGAGGACTGGCAGACGATCCGTAATCGGGTGGACACACTCGCCGCGTTCGGTTTGCGAACCTGGTGCCGCTCACTCGCGGCAATCGCCGACCAATGCGTCAGAGCCGCGGCGGGCGATGTGGACATCGCGTTCTGGCGGCGCATCTACAGCCCCGTCGACGCCTACGGCGGCGAGGTTATCACAGGCTGGGCCGCGCGGTTCTACCCGTACCTGTCCGGTGACGGGGAGGTCACCAAGCCCAATCCATTGCTGGGGCTGCCAATCGACGAACCCCGCGGCATAACGACCGGTCCTAAGGGGCCCTATAACGGTCCCGGCATCCGCAGCGACCGGGTGCCGGCCACATTGTCGCGGGTGAGGATCGGTATCAACGACCGGGTCCGGCACGTCAATTCGACCGTGGCCCTGCATGCCGGCGTGATCGGCGTCGCTCAGGAGCGCGACGGCGCGCTGCGCCCGCTCAACGGCTGGTATCTGGCGCCGGCTTCGGTCGAGATCGACGATGTGATCGACCGGATCATCCGCGACCATGCGGCCGATGCGCCGCGGCCCCACCGCTGGCGCTACGCCCCCGCCGACCTTGCGGCGCTCTACCGTCGCATCGGCTCGGCGACGATGTTCGACGGCGCCTGGCGGCTGCGTCCGGCCGCGGACCACCGCCGGATTCGGCGCGGAGCGCACCACCGTTCGATCCAGACGGTCATCGACATGGCTGACGGCCGGTGCATCAGCGCGGCCATCGACCTCGGCATGCAGACCTTCCACTGGATCGTCTGCCGTGTCGAGCGGGTCGAGATCGAATCTGAGGGTCATCCGAACAACGCATTCCGGCTAGTGGATGAGCCCGCCGACGTCCCGGTGTACGGCACCTCGCTCGCACTGCTACTCGATGCCGCCCTGGACTCTGGCGGTGATATCTCCCACCTGGAAACCGGGCGGCTTGACCAGCTCGACGGAGCAGCCTCCTAGAACCATGTCGGGTGCGGCAGTTCTCGGGGATTGGTTGAGTAGCGATTTGGGGTTTCGGTCGTCCACCACCGCCGGCGTAGAGGCGATCGCGATGGCTCGCCTCTCAAGTAGCCGCCGGTCGCGGCGGATGGCCACGTCCGGTGGCTAGCGTTCCTCAACCCAAGTTGTACCCATGCGCTTTTGGGGCGATCGTGGGTTCTCGTCCGCGCGAGAGCTGTTGCTGGCAAAATCGCGGCATGGAACGTGTGCTTGGAATCGGTGGGTACTTCATGAGGGCCGCCGACCCGGCGGCCCTGAGCGCGTGGTATCGCGATTGTCTGGGCTTGGACGCGGACGAGAACGGCCTGTGGCGTCAGAACGACGGGCCGACGGTATTCGCGACGTTCGAGTCCGAGACCGACTACTTCGGGTCCCGCACCCAGCAAGCCATGCTGAACTTCCGGGTTCGCGACCTGGACGCGATGCTCGCGCAACTGCGCGCCAAGGGAGCGGACGTAGCAGAGGAAACCCAGGACATGGAAAGTGTCGGTCGATTCGGCTGGGTCACCGATCCCGAGGGCAATCGGGTCGAGCTGTGGCAGCCCGCCTGACCGCTTGAACAAAACCCAGCCCCTACCCGCGCGCTGTCGCTAACCAGATGCCCGCTGGTCGGGCGATCGGGCATGCTCTCGACCATGACTTCGGGGATGGCTTGTGGGCCTCCGGCCAGGGTGCTGGCGGCGTTCGATCTGACGGGATCGGCTCGCCCGCTCGCCGGCGGCCAGGGGGAGAGTTTCTGCGTCGGAAACGCGGTTCTGAAGCCGACGAGTGATCCGCAGGCGGCCGAATGGTCCGCAGCGGTCTTCGCGGGACTGCCCGCCTCGGCCGAATTCCGCGTTCCGCGGCCCCGCCGCTCGCGTGACGGCGACTACGTCGTTGAGGGTTGGACGGCCGCTGAGCTTCTTGATGGCCACGCGGGGCCGGCTGGGAACTGGGAGCGTTTGATCGCTGCCTCCAGAGCGTTTCACCAGGCACTGCGGCATCTACCACGGCCCCGATTCCTTGACCGGCGCCGAGATCCTTGGGCGATCAGCGATCGGGTGGCTTGGGACGAAGCGCCGCCACCGCCGTCGACAGATGCTGACGAACTGCTGGCGAGGTTGCTGCATCTAAAAGAGCCGGTGCGGACCGAAAGCCAACTCGTCCATGGGGACCTCACCGGGAATGTCATGTTCCATCCGGGTCGGCCACCAGCCGTGATTGATTTCTCCCCCTACTGGCGGCCGGTGCCGTATGCCGAGGCCGTCGTGGTCGTCGATGGGCTGCTCTACCACCACGCGGCCCCAGCTTTGCTCGACGATGTTCTTCCCGGCCGTGACGGGCTTCAGATGCTCGTGCGCGCGCTCGTCTTCCGGCTGACCACCTCGGCTCTCTGGCCGGGTTCGGGTGGGGTGATTCCCCAGGATGAGTTGGCGCGGTTCGCGCACGTCACTCACGTGGCAGAGCAGCGAATCCGGGCAGGTCATGATTCGTGCCCGTGAGCCTTCGCGCTGATGCGCGGAGCGGGAGGACCCAGGTCGACAGGCGTCTGCCGGGTCTGGCGTTTCGCCTCCTGCCGCTTGGAGCGCGGGAAGGCGAGTGTCAGGCCGATGCCATCGATCTCGCCGAGCCATGATTCGGCCTCGGCGCGTGCACGACGGGTGAGGAAGCCGGTTTGGAACTCGGCGAGGCGACCGCGCATCCGGAAGGTGTTGTGGAGTATCGGGCAGTGGATGCAGGCGTGTTCGTGCTGGCAGCCGGTGCCGTAAGGCCGTCTGGAGGAGCCGCGTTCGACCTTGCGTTTGTCGAAGTTGGCGGCCCAAGGTCCGAGATCGACCAGCTGACCGGCCCTCGTCGAGTGCCCGATCGACGAGGTGACAGCGGACGGTGTTAGCGGTGGGGGGTGGCGGTTAGGCAGCTCATGATCAGGTCGGTTAGCGCGTCGACTGCCTCGGGGACGGTTGTGCGCCCGTGGTTGAGTTCGGCGGCGATCGCCTCGGCGGCGCCCAGTGCACCGGCGCAGCGTAGTCGGAGCGCCTGGGCGCCGAGGCCGGAATGGGGGGCCAGCGCGTCGGCCATCAGGTCGGTGTAGTCATCGAGCAGTTCGTGCTGGACCGCTTCCATCTCCGGGCTCCCCTTCAACGCCGCCGAGATCGCGTTGAGTTCCGGCATGGTCGTGGCGCAGGTGAGGTAGGCCTGGGCCATCAGCCTTGCGACCCCGTATGCGTCAGCCCCTGCTTCCGTCAGTGCCCGCGTCAGCGCGGCCCGGTGCTGCTCGTCGAGCCGCCGGTAGAGCGCGATGAGAAGCCCCTGACGGGTGCCGAAGTGGTCGTACACGATCGGCCTGCTGACCTCGGCGGCCTCAGCCAGCGTGACCAGGGTCAGGCCGTCGGCCCCGCGGTCGCGGACGATCGCCGTCGCCGAGACGAGCAGTTGCTCCCGCCTGGCCTGCTTGGACAGGCGGGTCGATGGTGCCCTCATCGTCCTCCTTGCGTCAGGACGTCAGCCTAAGCTACAAAGAGTAGGTTACAAAATGTAGCTTGGTGTGAGTGAGAGGACTCCGTAGATGAAGCAGCCAGTTTTGATCATGGGCGGGTCGGGCCGGGCGGGCTCGGACACCGCCGCCGTCCTACGGGGGTGGCACCCGGACCTGCCCCTGGCCATCGCGGGCCGCAACCTCGACCGCGCCCGGAAGGTCGCCGACGAACTCGGCAATGCCATCGCCGTCACCCTCGACCTCCGGCGTCCCGCCCTCGGCCTCCCCGCCGAGCAGGACTTCTCCGCCGTGGTCGCAGCCGTGCGCGACTCCCGCCTGCACGGGCTCGGTTACGCCCAGGAGCGCGGCCTGCCCTACCTCAGTATCTCCAGCGGCCTGGTCGACATCGGCCCGGAGGTCGTCGCCGGTGCCCAGCGGGCGAGTGCCGCACCGGTGCTGCTGGCCAGCCACTATCTGGCCGGTCTCGTCGTCCTCGTGGCCCTTGACCTGGCCCGGGAGTTCGGACGGCTCGACGCCGTCCGGATCGCCGCCGTCCTCGACGACCAGGACGCCGGCGGACCCGCGGCGCTTGAAGACCTGGAGCGCCTCGCCGCTGTCACCTCCGCCGGCCTGGTGCGCCGGGACGGGGCCTTCACCTGGGTCTTCGGGGCCGAGGCGGAGGTGGGTGTGCCCAGCATCGACGGTGTCGTGCTGCCCGGCCGGCGGATCGCCATCCTCGACGTCCCGAGCCTCGCCCTGGCCACCGGGGCGGGTGAGGTCCACTTCGACTTCGCCGTCGGCGCTTCGGCCAGCCGCCGACGCGGCGAGCCGCCTTCCACCGAGGTCCTCATCGACCTGGAGGGGACCGGCCCGTCCGGCGACCCTCTCCGCACCCGCCGCCATCTCTTCCACCCCGCAGGCCAGCGCCCCCTCACGGCCCTCGGCATCGCCCTCGGCGTCGAGCGGTTGCTCGGCCTGCGCGGCGAACCTGTCGGCCCGGGCCTGCACACCCCCGAAGCCCTGCTCGACCCGGCTTTCACCGTCGAGCGGATGAGGGCCATCGGCACCACTTTCGCCACCGTGTGACGCTGCGGGTTGGAGTTGCGAATTGCGGGTGCCGAGGCTGTTGAGCGGCGTGCCGGACGATGTGTGGTGGATGGAGCGTCCAGCCCGTGGCGAGGTGCCGGTGCCGGAGTTGATGCGGGGCCCCTGGTAGTGCCCGGTGGTCGGGCGGTCTGTGCTCCGGCGGCCAATTCAGGCAACTACTCCAGAATGACGGCGACGCCGCCAGTTCTTACGTACCGCGAACGGAATACCGCCCGGCCTGGGAACTCGGGGTTTCTCCTCCTTAGCCTGCAAACCATGATCACTAAGACCCGCGCACGACGCGCCATCGCGGTCATGGCCACCGCCGCCCCGCTCGCCCTCGCCACGACGGCGCTGCCGGCAACGGCCCAGGAGATACAGCCGGCGGTCTCGACACTGCGGTTCAGCGCCGAGGCCGCCACGGTCGGTACCAAGCTGACCGGCTCGGTGACCCTGGACAGACCCGCTCCCGCCGGGGGCTCCCAGGTCACCCTCTGGCGCAACACCATTCCGCACCCAGCGTCCTCATGCCCGCGAAGGTCACCGTCCCCGCCGGAAAGACGTCGGTATCGTTCCCCGCCACCGCCTACTCGGCCGAGCCCTACGACCGTGACCACGCCACCATCATCAAGCCATCGGCTCATCTGGGAACCTCACAGGCCTCGCGTGAGCTGGTCCTTCTGCCCACCGCCTTCGCCCTGTCCAGCGGTGTGGCACGACCCGGCACCGGTACCAAGATGGCCGTCGGCATCGGCACGGCCGCCCCTGCGGGAGGAGCCACGGTCGCCCTGAAGAGCAACGTCGCGGATATCAAGGTTCCGGCGACCGTCACGATCCCGGCGGGAAGCCCCGGGGTGTCCTTCCCGGCCTCGGTGGCGTCCTCGGCTCAGGCAGGCGGGACCGGCCAGATCACCGCCACCTGGCAGGGCTCCTCGACGACCTCCGTCTTCTACCTGGGTTGACGGCCTTCGTCGGTGATCTGATCGACAAGGATCTGGCGGACGCACTGGACGGCGACCTCTCCAACGCCGCCTTCACCAGCGCGACCGGGTAACGCTCCGCGCCCCTGCCGGGCGGTATGGCCGAACATCCGTTGTGAAACGGTGGCGATTCCCAACGGTCGGGGTCGGCGGGGGCGGCTGGTACGGGGCAGCGGGTCCGGACGTTCAACAAGACCGCTGTCGTCATCACCGCGAAATACGACGGGCGCCGGGTTTTCGGCCTGGCCACCGCAGTCTTGCTTGGTCTCTGGGACGTCAGTCCGGTAGCCAGTGCAGCTCGCGCGCCAGGGTTGTGGCGACGGCACGGATGCGGCGGTGTAGTGGCGACTGCTCGCGGGGGAGGGCCAGGTGAATCGTCAGGCTGGGCGCGTCCCGCAGCGGTCGCCAGGTGAGACCGGCCGGTGATGCGGTGAGGGCGGCTTCTCCGGCCGGGGCGAGGGTGACTCCGTCGTGCAGGTCGTGCTGAGACATGTCGAAAGAAACTGCGGGGGTGTGGAATCGGGGGTGTGGTCGGGTGTCCTGGAACAGTGCGGCCAGCTGATCGTGGATCACGGGGTTGGCCGCACGGTCGGGGAGTCGCAGCGGATAGGCGGCCGCGTCGGCGATCTCGATCTCCGGGTGTTCGGCCAGCGGATGGTGCTGCGCCAGCTGGACCCCGGTGCGCTCACGCCGCAGCAGGGACCGGCGCACGCCACGGCCCGGCTGTTCACCGCGGGTGATCCCGGCATCGATGCGGCCGTCGGCGACCGCGGGGGAGATCTCCGGTGTCGCCATCGGGACCGCGCTGACCTGGAGACCGCTGTTGCCGCGAGTCAGCCTGTCCACCAGGGCCGGGGTCGTCTCCGCCCCGGTGGACAGGCTGTATCCGAAGCGCAGCGTGCCCAGGTCACCGGCCGCCGCGCTGCGGGCGGTGTCCCATGCCCGGTCCAGCGCCGCCAGCGCGGGCGGCGCGGACTCCGCCAAAGCCGCACCGGCCGTGGTCAATACGACGCTACGGGTGTTGCGGACCAGTAGGGCCGTACCGAGTTCCGTTTCCAATCGGCGCATCCGGGCGCTGAGTGCGGGCTGTGCGATACCGATCCGTGCGGCCGCGCGGGTGAAGTTCAGCTCCTGCGCCAGCACCAGGAAGTACCGCAGGCTCACCGTGTCCGGCGCCACGTGCCCTCCCCGCCGATTGATAACGAACCGTTCTGAGTCTATCTCGCACCGGTCTTTCCCTCGACCGCATACCAAGCCCTAACCTGCGCATATGCCGGTTCAGCCGACCGCGGTACCGGTCGCCGGGATCGATCGATCTGAGTGTCAATTCGAAGTCGGACGTGTCCGGCCGAACGCAGGAGGTTTCCATGACCAAGGGCTACTGGGTCAGCGTCTACCCCGCCATTTCCGACCCTGAGGGGCTGGCCGCCTACGACAAGCTGGCCGGTCCGGCCGTCCAGGCTGGGGGTGGGCGCAACCTGTCCCTCCTCCCGTCCCGTGGCGGTCGAGTCGTCGCCCACGAGGCCGGAATCGCGCAACGCGTCGTACTGATCGAGTTCGACAGCTTCGAACAGGCCGTCGCGGCATATGAGAGCGAGGCATACCAGAAGGCGCTGGTGGCCCTTCCCGACGGCGTCGAGCGCGACTTTCGCATCATCGAAGGCCTCGACTGACCGGCGGCCCAGCTATCGCTGAGCATCCGTCCCCGGTACGCCCACGGTGCTGAACGACGACTCACGAGACGAGTTCGAACCCATCGCCGCGGCGCGGAAATTGCCGCAAGGCCAGCGGTTGGCCGCCGATGTCGCCAGCTACGCCACCGGCTGAGGCAGGACGGTACGCCCCGGGACGCGTCCGGTCTGGCCCGCTATGAACTCTGTAAGGGGCACTGTCCGGACGATGGGGTGTTCCTGACCGAGGACCTCGCGGCGGTGCCTCTGTGGCGCGCACCAACACCCGCACCGCTGGACCACATGTCCCGCCACACCGTCCACCCGGACTGCATCTGCGCGCACTGGGACGACATGCTGCGCGTCGCCGGACCCTCACCACCCGTCAGGTCCGCGCCTACGGCCGGTGAGCCCGCGCGGCAGCTCCGCTCCGCCTGGGCCGACTGGGACGGCCCCGCGCGCCCCGGCCCACTCGGCGTCGTCCACGGCATGGTCAGCGAGTTTGCCGCCGTGGATCGCCTCGCTGCCATCACCGGCACGGACCGCCGCCGGGCGTGAGGGCAGGCGGTGGTTCGGCCACCTGCCCGCCCTCTCCGTCCGAATGGCGGAATCGACGCCCCACCATCCGGCGGGCGGTTTGGCGGCGGTGTGCAGCCAGACCTTGAAGAAGTCGCGGAGGTCCCGTCCGGTGATCTGCTGGGCCAGCGCCTCGAAGTCCTCGGTCGTGGCGGTGCCGTACTCGTTCCTCGACAGCCAGGCACGGGTCAGTTCCGCGCACCGCGACTCACCGATCATGTGGCGGAGCGCCTGGAAGGCCATGCCGCCGCGCAGGGCGACCGCCGGGTGGAACATCTGGTCGCGGGACGGGTCGGCGACGGCGATGTCCCAGAAACCGGGGCGGCCCGGCGGCACGGTCGGCGGATCGTCGTAGATCCGCTTGAACGCCTCCTGCGCGGACGGGCCGCCGTTCCTCTCGGCCCAGAACTTCTCCGTCCAGGTGGCGAGGCCGTCGCCCAGCCAGACGTCGCTCCACCGGGCGGGCGTGACGCTGGCGCCGAACCACTGGTAGCCGATCGCGCGCGCCACGTCCGCCTCCGTGGGCGGCGACTGGTAGGTGGGCCGGGTCTGGGTCGCCAGCGCGCCCTTGAGGTTGAGCGGCGGGACGTCGTTGTTCTCGATGATCGAGCCGGTCGTGTCGAACGGATAGAAGCCGAAGAGGGGGCTTATCCCGTCGACCGCCGCCTTGGTCCAGGCCCGGGTGCGCGCCGCGGCGGGGTCTGACGCGATCCCCGAGTTGACGGCGTCGAGCTGCGAGATGAGCTCGCTGGTGGTGCTGGTGGTGGTGTCGAACCGTCCGATCGAGTTGGTGACCAGGTACGTCGCCATCGGACTGTCCTCGGTCCAGACGAAGGTGTCGGTGTCCTCACCGCGCGGCTGCTGGACCAGCCGTCCGTTGCCGACCACCTGGAGGCCCTGCCGGACGGTGGTCTCGACCGTGAAAAACGCCTTGTCGCGCGGATGGTCGTTGGAGGGGAACCAAGTGGAGGCGCCGTCCGGCTGGGAGATGATCGTCGCGCCGTTCCCGGTGCGCACGAATCCGTATGGTCGGCCGGAACTGATCGGGCCACGCAACGCCTCGGGGATGCCGTCGTACCGGACGACCACGGTGAACGCGCTCTGCTTCCGCAGGCCCTCGCGCGGCGTGATCACCAGCTCACGCTCGCCGGTACGGGCGAACCCGGCCGTCTCCCCGTCCACCTGTACCGAGCGGACGTTCAACTTGTACAGGTCGAGGTCGAACCGGGACAGGTCCTGCGTCGCGGTCGCGTTGATGGTGGTCGTGGCGTTGATCGCTCCGGTGTCGGCCTCGTAGGCCATCTTCACGTGATAGTCCTCGACATCGTACCCGCCGTTGCCGAGGTCGGGGAAATAGGGGTCGCCGAGACCGGGCACACCGGGCTCGAACTGGACGTCGGCCGCCGCGACCGGCGCGAGCAACCCGAGCGTCACGGCGCCGACCACGGCGACCGCTAACGGCAACCGGCGCGCGGACCTGAACATCGCCATCCCTGACCGACCTTTCACTTGTCGTCACATAACCACATTCGCGACAATCTACGCAAAAGTATTTAAACCGAACATCCGGTGCACCTCAAGCGGTGCCGCGCCCCGGCGCCCCTCGGTTCGGGGTCGGGCGCGGGATTAATAAGTTCCCTGTCCATTTATTAATTAGGAGCGTGCAATTACGGGACGACCGCCAGGTGTCCCCGGTGACACGCACACCCGCACGGACCCGCGTGAAGGGCCCCGGAGGGGCCGTCAGCCCGCTAGCGATGCTGCTAGGTCTAGCGGGGGCCGCGCCGCCAGGACGTCTCGCCCGCTAGAGGACGTCTCAGCCCGTCCCCGAAACGTTCCCAGGACGTCCCGGAATGGCCGCCCGTCGGCGAGGCGAGCACGACCGCCGGGACGACGTCGACGGGCACCGCGACGGGGCGTCGGCGAGGCGGCCGAGCGCAGCGCTGGAGAGCGGCGGCCGGAGGCGGCTGGGGGGCTACGGCGTGGGTTCCGGTGCGCAGGAACAGTTGTCCGCGCACCGCGTCGCTTCCGGGGCGTTGGTGGGTGCCGTTGGGGCCCACTGCCGCCTGGCCGATGGCGTCGGCGGTGGTGAGGGCGGCGTCGTCGACCAGTTTGGGGGCTCTGGCCTGGGTTCGGCGACACTGCCGCGACGTCTCGTGCACACCACGCCCGGAAAGGGACACATGGAACGCGGCAGGGGTTTCGCCGGAGAACGTGATCTTCGGCGAAACCCCTGGTCAGGTGGCGGAGGATCGGGGATTTGAACCCCGGATGGGCGGTAAACCCAAACCGCATTAGCAGTGCGGCGCCATAGACCGGACTAGGCGAATCCTCCAGTTGCCCTCAGGCTCAGGACAGGCTACCGGTTCAGCGCGCCTACCGGCAAAGTCTGGCCCGGGATGGCCTGAGCTTAGTCCGGATCGCTGGGTTCCGCTCCCGGGGCCGCGGGAGCGGAGCGTCGCGATTCAGCCCAGGCGGAAGCCGGTGTAGCCACAGGCCTTGCCGAGCTCGTTGCCGTGCTGCTGCATCGCGGTGAAGTCGGGCGAGCCGCCGGAGAGGTTGCCGGAGCTGAGGCGCCGCAGGGTGGCGGCCGTGTCGTCCAGGTCGCTCGCGAACTTGGTGGCAGCGGTCTGGACGTCGCCGCCCGCGTTCTGGCCCTCGCTGCGGATCTTGGACGCCGCGTCCGCGAACCGCTGGGCGTTGGCCGCGGACCCGCTCGACACGCCGCCGGAGGCGACGCTGCGCAGCTCGGACTCGATGTTCTTGCAGGCGGTCTTCTTCTTGCCTCCGCCGGTGACGGAGTCGATCGGCCCGCATGCCGTGGAACCGAGCAGCACGCCACCGATGGCGATGACGCCGAGGAGCTTGGTGGCAGACATGCGCATTTGGGTTTCTCCTTCTAGGGGGGTTTGGGACATCGGACGAGGGTAGACCTCGCAGGTCACTTCCGTCTCGATTACCCCTTTGGCGCCATCCCGCCACAATCGGTTCCGTGACCCAGGTCACAACGCGCAGCGTATGGAACGGGCTATCGGACGCTCGGGCGTGCGTCCTCGGACTGCCGCGCCGGACGGGGCCGGGCGGCGGGCTCATGGGAGGAGCGGTAGCCGATGTGTCCGCGTGCCGGCGGTGGGGACTCCGAGGGCTCGGCGGTTGCGTCACTCGGGCGTGGCAGGTCAGGCCAGGGGCGGCGGTGAGCGCCTGCCGTCAGGGCCTCGGGCGCTTCAGAGGGACGGGCCACAGGTGCGAGTGCCCTACACTAGAGAGCGCGCGGGGCCGAGGAATCCTATGCTCAATCACTCACGTGCGAGCTGCTAGACTCTCGGCCCGTTGGTAAAACTCCTGGTGAGAGCCAGGGCAGCAAGCACCCGTAGCTCAACGGATAGAGCATCTGACTACGGATCAGAAGGTTAGGGGTTCGAATCCCTTCGGGTGCGCACAGCTCAGAGACCCCTTCCGGTGACGGAGGGGGTTTCTTGCATGGGGCATGGGAGCCACGGGAATCGATCGGCCCCGCTCATGGCCTCGGTTGGCGTCTGTCTGACGTCAACGAGCAGATGCTCGTACACGGTCTTGGTGAAGGCGATCGACGTCTGCCCGAGGATCTGGAAGCCGGTGTGCGACGGCGTCCCTTGAGCGCGCATCGGCGACGCGCCTGAGTGCCGCAACCCGGGCGGACGGCAGTGGTCGGGTTCCGCGCGTCTGGCCAGCTTGGAGAACATGTGCAAGTAGTTGTCGGGTCCATGGGCCTCCGGCCTCGCTTGCGAAGATCAGCCCGTAATCCTTCCGTTGTGGGCGGGGTGGGTGTGTAGCGTCCGTGACCGCGACGCGTGGAGGACGCGACAGCGTGCACAAGCTCATCCTGTGGGACATCGCCCACACGCTCCTCGAGGCGGGAGGGATAAGCGGCGAAGGAACAGCGGCCTCGCTGCCGACTGGCCTCGCTTCGGTTGGGATGGTGTTCCCGGCGCACGAGTTCACCCGCGATTAGGCGACCACAGTCCCAGTTGCTTGAGCCGTCGCTTCGCCGCGTGCTGGGTGTCTTGGGACTGAGGCCCGACGCTTTCCAGCGCGATCTCGTGGAGCCGCTCGGAAAAGACCACGACTTCTTCGTCCGTCATCCAGGCCGCGGCCTTGGAGAGCCAGTAGTCCGACCAAGCGTTCAGGCCCATATCGATCACAGCCCTCAGCGCTTCGCCCACGTCGGGATCACAGGCCCCGAGGCAGGCCCGTGCTTCGGACTCGACTTCAATCCGTGGACGCTCCAGCAGCGGCAGCAACCACATGCGGCCCCGGCTGAGCCGAACGGCGGACTCGTTCTCGGTGTCCACGGCCCACGTGCTGCCCGTCAGGACCAGCCATGGCCCACTGGCCGTGACGGCCAAAACCGTACGACTCACCGACCTCGTCACGGCGAACAGTCTTCCCTGCACTTCGGAAGAGACGGAAGGAAGGACGTCAATCATGCAGCGCGAGGGGCCCTTTGCGTTGGTGAGGGCAACGCGAACCGCTCGTCCTTCGCAGAGCGTCCGCTCATCGTGGTCGCGTAGCTCGTGCGGAGGCGCCAGCGCCCGGGACGAGCGCACTTGGTCGGTTTGGCGAAGGTGGACGTGGTGGTCGAGGTGTATGCCCTGGACGCCGTCGTCGGGTCTTCATAGGTCGACGTCTTGCTGGAATGGCGACCGGAAGGAAGTTCTACGACGCCTCTGGGGCGCGGACGTCGGTGGAGCGGGAGCGCGGTTGGCCAGCGTCTAGGACGGCGCGGACCACAGCATCGGTGTCGGCCAGGGATCTCAGGACGACCTCCGCGCCGGCGGCCCTCAGGTCGCCTTCGCTGCTGGCCCCGGACGCGACCGCCACCACACGGGCGCCGCCCTGGTGACCGGCGTGCACATCGTGCGGGGTGTCGCCCACCAGGACCGTCCTGGACGCGTCGAACGTCTCGCCGTACTTGCGGCCGGCTCGGTCCTGCGCGAGCCTCACCAGCGGGGGGCGTTCGGCGTGGTCCAAGCCGTACGCGCCGACCTCGACGTCGACGAACCCCTCCAGCCCGAAGGCGCTCAGTTTGCACACTGCGATCGGCTTCATGTTGCCGGTCAGCACAGACTGCACCACGTCGGCTCTCGTGCTGAGCGCCTCTAGTACCGCCTGCGCTCCTGGCAGAACGCGGCCGCGTGCCTTGATCTCGCCTCGCCTTTCGGAGTACGCGTTACCCAACGCGTCCATGAAGCGGAGCATGAGATCGTCCGTGGGCTCGATGCCGTGATGGCGCAGGGTCTCGGAGGTGATCGCTCGGTCTGTACGGCCAGCCATGTCCGCGACCCTCTCCGCGGTGCGGCCGGTGAGCTGCTGAAACACGGTGGAATAGATCTCGCCGCTGAGCCCCCTGACGCTGATGAGCGTGTGGTCGATGTCCCAGAGCACCAAAGTTCGCACGCACGCATCGTAGGAAACTCCTTGTGCGGACGACGCAACGCGCTTCGCTGAGAATGCGAGTGCACGAGCCTCCTCTTCCGAGGCGCGGGGCCAACGTCGTCCAGGGCAATCGCGACCGTCTCCCGGCGGCGGCGCGCAGACGGTTCGGCGTGTCGGACATTGCGGAGCGCGTCGGTCCAAGGTGACAGCCTGTACCCGTGAAAGGCGCTTACGGCGTCATGACCTGCCGGAATCTGTCTGGGGACATGTGGTCACGACCGCTTGCCTCCATTGGGGCATGCAGGTGCCGTCTCGGATGGACCTCGCTGCGACGAGCGTGTCGTCCTCGGAATGGGGGTGCGACGTCACCCGATCCGATTCAATGTGGCTGACCGTCACCATTGTAGATACAGTCGGTCACCATCTATGGAGGTCGTAGGTAGGCATTCTGGTTTCAGGTGGTGGACGAGGTGTTGGTGGGTCTCAGCCGGTCGGGTCCCAGAGGCCGCCTGCCTTGCCGTGGGCGAGGTGTTCGGCATAGACGCCGACCTTCCAGGCGATGAGGGCGCGGCACTCTTCCAAGGCCTGAATCTGCGCCTCGACGCGGTGTTGGTGGGCGTCGAGGAGCCGTAGGCGTTCAGTCTCGTTGCCAGGGCCGCGGCGTACCAGTTCGGCGAAGTGTTTGAGGTCGGCGAGCGGCATGCCGGACTCACGGAGCTTGACGCAGATCAGCAGCCAGTCGACATCGACGGGGGTGTATCGCCGTCGGCCTCCGGCGGTGCGCTGGACGGGTCCGACGAGCAGGCCCTCGCGTTCATAGAAGCGGAGTGCGTGGACGCTGAGTCCGGTCCGGTCGGCCACCTCCCCGATGCTCAGCTGTTCAGCGGGAGGTTCGGCGGTTTCCATGCCGTCCACCCTAGGGCTTGATCTAGACCTTGCTCTAGATCGTAACGTCGTGGACATGACCACCACTGATCAGCAGCCGCTCGGCTCCCCGTTCTCTGCCGCCAGTACCGCCGAGGATGTCATGGCAGGCATCGTCCTCTCCGGAAAGACCGCCATCGTGACCGGTGGTTACTCCGGACTCGGCCTGGCGACCACCCGGGCGTTGGCGGCCGCTGGGGCCCGCGTCATTGTGCCTGCGCGTCGGCCCGGTATCGCTCGCGCCGCACTTGAGGACGTGGAAGGCTGCGAAGTGATCCCTATGGATCTGACGGACCTCGACAGTGTCCGTACGGCTGCCGCGCGAATCAGCGAATGCGTCGACAGGGTCGACGTCTTCATGGCTCTCGCCGGCGTCATGGCCACTCCGGAGCGGCGCGTCGGCCCTGCTGGATGGGAGAGCCAGTTCGTCGCCAACCATTTCGGCCACTTCGCTTTCGCGTGTGAGATCTACCCGCTCCTGGCCGCTGGTGGTGCCCGCGTTGTCGTCAACAGTTCCGCTGGGCATACTCTGACCGACATTCGTTGGCACGATCCGCACTTCCGCACCGGCTACGACAAGTGGCTGGCCTATGGTCAGGCCAAGACCGCCAATGCTCTGTTCGCCATCCACTTCGATGCTCTCGGACGTGGCGACGGCATTCGGGCGTTCGCCCTGCACCCGGGCAAGATCATCACTGGGTTGCAGCGGGAGATGTCCCTTCGCGAGCAGGTCGACCGTGGGTGGGTGGACGAGCGCGGCAACGTGATCGGTGCCGGGTTCAAGTCCCCTTCGCAGGGTGCCGCGACTGGGCTCTGGGCAGCCACGTCTCCGCTCCTCGCCAATCGTGGCGGGGTCTATCTGGAGGACTGCGAGGTCGCCCGTGTCTCCGGCCCCGACGAGCCGATGGACGATGGCGGCGTCCGCGAATACGCCATCGCTCCCGACTCGGCCGCCCGACTTTGGGACTTGTCCGTCGCGGCGACCGGGGCCGCGCCGGTCTTCTGATGAAGCGTCGTCGGGAGGGTGTGGACGTGGCCCGGTCAGGCGTCCCGGTTGCCTGCCAGGGGTTGTGCCGGCGGTAGTGGCAGGCAGAAGGCAGACCGGTGCCGAGCACAATTTAATGCTATGTGTCTTTGCTATTGCGGGCATCTGAAGGCGAAGTCGTGCATCTTGAGCGGCTCGTGGGCGCCGCTTCTGCGTCCCTGGTAGGGGTCTGAATACTGGTTCGAGGCGTGCTGGCATGGCGGAGGATGAGGAGTTCGATGCGACGCAGTACTCCGTCGCGGCTGCAGCGACGCGGATTCAGATTTGTGTTTGGCGGCGGGATGGTGGGGAAGTTGGTGGGCTGTCCTCCAGGGCAGCGTGGGAGGGTGTGCGGAGTCTGGGATGGATCGGCAGAGGTGGTGGACGTTCTCGGCGAATGATCAACCAGATGGCTTGACGGCAGTTGGTCGAGCAGGATGGGTTTTCTATTCGGGACGAACGAGCGTTGATCATGATCTTGTCTCTTCGTGTGGTGATCCACGTGGGGCGGTTGGTTGATCAACATGGCTGGTCGGGGCGCCCTTGGCGCTCATGAGGACGCCCGGAGGTTTGGCTTCTGATTTGTCGGTTATGTGGTGGTGTTGGACTTCGTTTCGCTTTTTGAGGGGTGTGGGGTAAGACTTTGCGGTGGACATGGGTTGAACGGCTTGTGTGAGTTTGTCAATATGCCTGCGTGCGTCGCACGATGCGGTGTTGCCTGCCCGTCATGACAGAAGGGATGGCGAAATGAGCGTGTTCGGAGTGGATTACGCGTGGGGACGGCCTGGCCCGTCCGCGCTGAGGAAGGCGGGGGCGAAGTTCGTCTGCCGCTACCTGTCGCATGACGCGACCGGGAAGAACCTGACTCGCGCCGAGGCTGAGCAACTGTCGGAGAGTGGCCTCTGGCTGGTCGTGGTCTGGGAGACGTCGGCGTCGCGGGCGCTGTCCGGGAAGGACGGTGGGGTCGAGGACGCGGAGGACGCGGCCAAGCAGGCACGGGCCTGCGGAATGCCGTCGGATCGTCCGATCTACTTCGCCGTGGACTTCGACGCCGAGTCCAGCCAGCAAGCGGCGATCAACGCCTATCTGGACGGCGCGGCGTCGGTGCTCGGACGCGGACGGATCGGTCTCTACGCCGGCTACGGGCCGATCAAGCGGGCGTTCGACGCCAAGAAGATCACGTACGGGTGGCAGACGTACGCGTGGTCCGGCGGGCGCTGGGACTCGCGGGCGCATCTCCAGCAGTATTCGAACGACCACACAATCAACGATGTGGGCGTCGACTACAACCGGGCCATGAAGGACGACTACGGACAGTGGAAGGTCAACGGGTCGCCCAAGCCGCCGCCGTCGCACGCTCCGGCCTGGCCCGGCCGGTATCTCACGCAGCCGCCCGTCATGCATGGAGATGACGTCCAGAAGTGGCAGCGGCAGATGCACGCACGCGGATGGCGGATCAGCGTCGACGGTGCTTACGGAGCGGATTCGGAGCGTGTCTGCCGCGCCTTCCAGCAGGAGAAGCACCTCGGCGTGGACGGCGTCGTCGGGCCGGCGACGTGGCGGGCCGCCTGGGACGCGCCCGTCAGCTGAAATGTCGGTGGCGGCGGGTAGCGTGCCGACGCGTGGGGGTCAGGTATCTCAAGGGGGACGCGACGTCGCCGCAGGCCAAGGGGGTGAAGATCGTCGCCCATGTCTGCAACGACCTGGGCGGCTGGGGGAAGGGCTTCGTCCTGGCGGTGTCGCGGCGCTGGACGGAGCCGGAGGCGGAGTATCGGCGCTGGTACCGCGAGCGGACGAGCAGTGGGTTCGGGCTGGGGGCCGTGCAGTTCGTCCAGGTCGAGAAGTACGTGTGGGTCGCGAACATGGTCGCGCAGCGGGGGATCAAGCGGAGCCGTAAGGGGCCTCCGATCCGGTACGAGGCGCTCGGACAGTGTCTGGAGGTGCTCGGAGGCAGAGCAGTCGAACTCGACGCGAGCGTGCACATGCCACGTGTCGGCTGCGGGCTCGCCGGGGGGAAGTGGGAGCTGGTCGAACCGCTGGTGAAGCAGCACCTCGCCAAGCGGGGCGTCGAGGTGACCGTCTACGACGACTAGGCGTGTCTCATATTGATCTCGTGATGGCAGCGGACGCGGTCTGGGTACGGATAGAGCCGCTGCTTCCGCGGAGCGATGGTGCTGGGTGTCCGGGGGGGCGGGCCCCATCGGCAGGTTGAACGGAGTGCTGTGGCGGCCTCGAACCGGCGCTGCCTCTGTCACGACCTGCCTGAGCGATAGAGCCCGTCGTAGGCCGTCTACCGACGCTTCATCTAGTGGGAGAAGGACGGCACCTGGGGCCAGCTGCTCTAGGAGGTCCGGGTTCGCGATGATGCGGTGGATGCCGGGGAGTGGGCGGTCCCGGTTGATTCCACGGTTGCCCGAGCACATCAGCCTGCCGCGGACGCCCGCACAAAGGAGCCGAGGTGGCAGGCGAAGCGGAAGATCCGGCAGCGGTTTCGCGATTCGCGTCGCGAGGTGCTCGGCCGGTCCCGTGTCGGGCTGACGACGGTGGACGCCGTCGGCCATCATGCGGTCGGACGGCTTCAGCGCCGCCATCACGGTCACGACCGTCTCTCAGATCCGTCTGGCTGTCGACGGGTGAGGTCTCCCGCTGTCGATCGTGCTCAACACCGGCGACGCGGCGGACTGCACCGTTGTTCCCGGTGGTGTTGAACGTGGTCCGCATCCCTCGGTTGGGGGACGGGGCGTCCGAGCACAAAACTTGATTCGGTAGTAGCGGACAAAGCCCATTCGTCCAGGAGGCTTCGCCACCTATCGCGGCGTGGGAACATCAAGGCGCTCATCCCCGAGCGCCGGGACCAGATCGCCAACAGGGCACATCACGCGGGCCGGAGCGTCCGGCCTCCGGCCTTCGACAAGACCGCCTACCAGGGGCCAGAACGTTGTCGAGCGCTGCTTCGTGGGGCTGAAGCAGTTCCGCGCCGTTGCCACCGGGTTCGACGAGCTGGCGGATCACTGCCGGACCAGGCGCGTTATCGCTGCCCTGATCCACTGGCTGCGGGCGGCTGGTTGACCGCGGAAGCTCAGTCCGAGTTGAACCACACCAACACGCCAGGTCCGTCCGGTGTGATCACCGGGACCCACGCCTCGTCGACCTCTTGAACCCGGCTCTCGTCCAACCGCAGGGTGCGCAGTTCCTCAGTGGTCCCGTCGCACGCCCAGTAGCGGACAGCCTCGATGATGACGCGGAGCCTGTCCCGCTCGTCATCCGACCACGCGTGGTTCCAGGTGCCAGCACCACGGAAGTTCGTCTCGAACATTTCGCCCAGGGCGTCCAGCTCATCTGGGCCGAACAGCGGCACAAGAAAGCCCTCCACCTGCCCCTGCCGACAGGCGGTTCCGCCGTACTGCTGTTGATAGAAGACTCCGGTCTTCGCCTGAACCACCACATGCAACCAGCCGCCGCCACTCATGCCGTCAGGATCGAGGAAGACGAATCGTCGAGAGCTCATAGCGGCAGCCTTCCGGGCTGCCGTCGTGAACTCAACAAAATTTAGCTCTGTGAGATCAATTATGAGACGCGTCCTAGGGCGGGTTTTGGCGTCCTACGGTGAGACGGGTTCAGTGATCTGTAACGAGAGGTCTCCGGTGGAGGGGTTCATCGATGATGAAGAACCTTGAAATACCGGAGAACTTTGAACAGCCCGGCGGTGACCGGACGAACGCGGGACGATGCGCAATGGGCACGGCCGGATGGTTGTTGCCTGTGCCCGTGTTGGTCGGGACGGTTCTCGAGGTGGACGTAATCCGGTGGCAGGTGCGGGGTCGGGCGTCGTGGCGGGACGCGCCGGAGTGCCATGGCTCCTGGTAGGCGATGTGGGGTTGTTCGCCGCTAACACTGCCAGCGGGTGAGGCGTCGTATCGCAGGCTGTTGGCAGCGCGAGGGGTTGAGCGTCTGGGGGCGAGGTGGTGTTCGTGGCCTGCCGGGCTTATCGGCCCGCGGCTGGTGTGGCCTGCGACGTCTACCGCCGGACCGAGCTCCGTTCGGGGCGGGGTTCGGGCGGCCGCGTATCCGCCTCGGCGTCGTCCGGGCTGGGTGGGGTCTGCACTTCGTGGGCGTCCGGGTCCCTTGTTCCGCCGGTCAGCGGCTGCCCTCGCGAGGCTCAGGGCTTGGGGGCGGCAAGAGGTTCGGCGGTTCGACGTGGTCGTGGGTGCGGCGTAGCCGTTCGCCCGGTTGGGGGTTGGACGATGCGTATCCGCCTCGACGTCCGTCTGGCCGGTGGGGCCTACTCCTCATTGACGAGTAGGGTCGTCTGCTTTTTGGGCTTTCGCATGCGCTATCTATTAGCCCGCAGACCACGTCCATGGGGGTTGCGGTGCGGCAGCCGGTGATTGTTGATCGACCTACACGACCCTCGTGTCTCGGGCGGCGCTGTCGGCAGCATGGCGCTGTGGTCCCATTGTTGGATCCGGGTGGATAGCGCGTCCGCTGCGCCAGTGGGATGTGGCATCAAGCGCCATCGCGTCGTGGATATCTGCTACGGCAAAATCGCCGTCCGCTTTCAAGTGCCATCTGGATCGTCGCGATGAGCGGCTGGCGCGGATGACTTCGAAACGGCCTTAGTTTTGGGTTGAGGCGAGTGGGATGTTGTATCCGAGGCTTCGTACGATCTGGCTTGTGCGGGCTACGGTGGCCTGGTTTCCTGAATCGCTGCTCAGCGTGCGGAGTCTGATCGTGCCAGGCGTGACGAGCGTGGGGACGAAGGATGGCTGGGTCTTCCACTGGCCTTGGGAGTTTCGGGTGAAGGTGACCCGCGCGACGATTCCCTCGTGCGTGGCCTGAGTGTTGGCGGTCGGGTTGGCGACCGCGTTCCCCATGCCGTACACGACCCATTTGCCGTTGATCTGCTCGTAGGGCTGGACGACGTGCGCGTGGCAACCGAGGATCAGGTCTACATTGGGTGAGCGCATTAGCGTTCTCGCCAGGCCGCGCTGCTCGGGTGTCGCCTCGTGCTGGTATTCCTCGCCCCAGTGCAGGCTGAGGATCACGATTTCGGCGCCTGCTTGCTTGGCGCGGGCCGCGTCGGCGAGGATCTTTTGGGGGTTGAGGCCGTCGTTCACGATCCACGGTTTTCCGGCGGGCTTCGGAATACCGTTGGTGCCGAACGTGTAGGAGAGCTGGGCGACCTTGGCTCCTTTCACGTTCAGGATGTTGATCTCCTCCGCCTCCTTCGCGCTACGGGCCGTGCCTGTGTTTCGGATTTTCGCCTTGTCCAGGTCGTCAATGGTTCGGCGTACGCCGGGTTCTCCCTGGTCAATGGAGTGGTTGGACGCGGTGGAGCAGGTACGGTAGCCGAGCCCGCGGATCGCGTTCACGATCTGCGGCGGCGAGCTGAAGGTGGGGTAGCCCTGGAACGGCCCCGAAGGCGGGGCCAACGGAGTCTCGACGTGGCAGATTCCCAGATCCGTCTCACTGATGATGGGCTTGAGTTGCGCGAGCATCGGACTGAAGTCGAACCCGTCCTTGCCCTTGGCGCGTGCGTCCGAGGCGGCCTGCTTGGTCACGACCTCGTGCAGGAGGAAGTCTCCGGTTCCCGCCACGGTGAACCGAGTTGCCTGGCGTCCGCCCGATTCGGTCGCCCCGCGCTGGCCTGCGGGGTGGTCGTTGTCGTCACTGCACCCCGGCAGTGCGGAGAGCCCGAGCGTGCCGACGAGCAGGACGCCCATAGCGCGCCGGTGTCGGGCGTTCGCGGCCTTTCGTGTGGACGCTGAAGTTCGCATGCATATGGGTCTTCATCATCTTAATTCACTCAAACGACAACTTACCAGAATGTGGATCACCGTTAGTCATGGCTTTGTCGGGGCCCGCTGGGTTCTGGGAGTGTCTTTGTATAGTGAATAAGCGTCACGTAACAGGCATATTGCCGCCGCCATCGCGCAGGGCGTCGCTCGGCGGCGTCTACGCGATGGGATCTCCGTGCGAACGTCACGCCGCGACGCGGCCGTCAAGCCCTCTTTGCGGGCCGCGATCGTCGCGCCGCCGCACGCCATCGAGCCTGCGGAGGGGACGCGCACGTCGCCCGTCCAGCGGTCCGAGGCCGACACGCTCGAACTGGAGCCGGAGGAGTCGGGCGAGGAGGGGTTCCGCGCCTCGTCCTCGATCGAGGGCGCAGGCTCGCGGCTTGCACGCCAAGCTGACTTCACGCTGGCCGACGATCGGACGTCCCCGAGTTGGATGAGGGGTTACGCTGCACCCCCGTGTGCCGGGGCTCCGTCACCCTCCACCACGAGGGTGGAGCGCCGGTCTTGCCTCGGAGCGTTGATCATGATTTTTCAGCGACACGCCGGGCCCGAGAACCCAACCGGCGAACCGCTGAAAAATCCGCACCTAGCGGGCCCTCTTCCCACCGCACACCCTGCGGCTTTACCGTGGGGTCCTCATCGCCCCCACGAGGGTTCGCAACATGGAGTTGTCGCCCCCATCAGACGGCCCCACGTGTCCTCATCGCCCCCACGAGGGTTCGCAACGCCTCGGCCATGGTCCGGTCGATCCCGTCCAAAGGTCCTCATCGCCCCCACGGGGGTTCGCAACGACAGCACGACCCAGTAGGTCAGGCCGCAGCCTGGTGCTCATCGCGTCTGGGAGGGGTGTGTCGACGCGTTGGGGCTTCGTGTGGCGCGGTCCTGGGGTAGCGTCTTCAACGCCCTACGAGGGTTCGCAACAAACCGTCATCCGATCGCATGGTCGGGGAGCGAGCGTCTTCATCGGCCCTGCGGGGGTTCGCGGCGACGCCTCGGCGTGGCTTCTGGAAGTGCTGGGTGTTGTGGGGCCTGCCTGAACGCTGCGCGCCTGGTGGGTGGGTTCAGCTGCGGCGAGTGATCATTGGGGTTTGACTCCATCTGCTGCTGCGGTCGTCGTGGTGTCGAGGACCGCGTCAGTCGCCTCAGCGCTGGTGAGTCGTGGTTGTAAATGCGGTGGGGGCTGCGTCCGCTGCCGGACACCGGCAGGGTGGATGGGTTCGGTCGTGTTCTGGCGGTTGGGGCTTGGTGCTGTGACGGGTGGGCCCAAGTCTGGGGTGTTGTTACTGCGGTGTGTTGGTGGGGGTGGCGGGCGGGGGTGTGGGTGGGAGGGTGATTCTCACTGTGGTTCCGGCGTGGGGGGCGGAGAGTAGTTGTGCCTGGCCGTGGTGGGCGGCGGCTATCGCGGCGACGATGGGGAGGCCTAGGCCCGCGCCCGTGGTGCCCTGTCCGGCTCGGTGGAAGCGTTCGAACGCGCGGGCGGCGTCGTCCGGGGACATGCCGGGGCCCTCGTCGGCGACCTCGATGACGCCGGGGGCGAGACGGACGGTCGCCGGTGTGCCGGGGGGTGTGTGGGCGCGGACGTTGGCCAGGAGGTTCGCGAAGATCTGGCGCAGGCGTGCCTCGTCCACGGTGGCGATGAGGGTGTCGGGGGCCTCGAGTCGCACGGGGTGGTCGGGGGACGCGGCGGTCGCGTCGGCGATGGCGTCGCGGGCCAGGACGACCAGGTCGGTGGGGGCCGGGTGGAGTGCCGCTCCGCGGTCGAGGCGGGCTAGTTCCAGGAGGTCGCCGACCAGGTTGTTCATGCGGTGGGCCTCGTCCTCGATGCGGCGCATCGCGTCGGGGAGTTCGTCGGGGCCGAGGGCGCCGTGGCGGTACAGCTCGGCGTAGCCGAGGATCGTGGTGAGCGGTGTCCGGAGCTCGTGCGAGGCGTCGGCGGCGAACTCGCGGACGCGGGCCTCGGAGCGGCTCCGGGCCCAGAAGGCCTGCTCGATGCGGTCGAGCATCACGTTGATCGCGCCGGCGAGGCGGGAGGCCTCGGTGCGCCTGCCGGGGTCCGGCATGCGGGCGCGCAGGTCGCCGCCGGTCGTGATCGCGTGGGCGGTGGCGGCCATCTGGTCCAGCGGACGCAGGCCGCGGCCGATCAGGCGGCGTCCGAGGAGGGCCAGGGCGGCGAGCAGGACGGCCGCGGTGGCGATCTCGGTGAGGACGAGGTTGCGGACCGCCGAGCTGATCTCGGTGAGCGGTGCGGCCACGACCACGATGCCGTTGCGCCAGGGGCGTGCCACGGCGCGCAGTCCGGGAAGTGAGAACGGGGCGAGGTCGCCTGCCCGAGCGGTGAGAACAGCACGGTCGGCGCGCTGCACTTCGGTGATGGCACGGTCAGGGTTCGGCACGTCGCCGCTGAGCACCCTCACCTCTCCGGTGGGGGCGACGGCCACCACGACGAACTGCGCCGGGGCGACGCCGTGCGGGCCGGGACGGGCGAACCGGGCGACGGCGCGGTCGCGGGTGGCCTGGAGTTGCCCGTCCACCCGGTGCATCAGGTATCCGCGCAGGACGAGCGCGCTCACCAGGCCCATGATCGCCAGGCCCGCGAGCGTGACCGCCAGCAGGCCGGTCAGCAGCCGGGCGTTGAGGGTCATGGCCGCAGCGCGTAGCCCACCCCGCGCTGGGTGTGGATGACCGGTGTGCCGAGCGGGTCGAGCTTGCGGCGCAGGTAGCTGATGTAGGTCTCGACGACCTGGGCGTTGCCGTGGTGTTCCCAGCCCCAGACGCTTTCCAGGAGCTGGGTGCGCGACAGGACCTTTCCGGCGTGGCGCATCAGGTGGGCCAGCAGCCTGAACTCGGTCGGCGACAGGTCGACGTGCGCCCCGCCGCGCCGGACCGTCCAGTGCGCCTCGTCGAGTTCGAGGTCGCCGACGCGCAGCACGCCGTCGTCGCCGGGGGCCGTGGCGGTCAGCGGTGCCGTTCTGCGCAGGACGGCCCGGACCCGCGCGACGAGCGCCTCGATCGAGAACGGCTTGGTGACATAGTCATCGCCGCCGAGCGTGAGCCCTCTTACGGTGTCGGACGGTGTGTCCCGCGCCGTCAGGAAGATGATTGGTATTTGGTCGCCGTCCGCGCGCAGCCGGCGGCACACCTCGAAGCCGTCCAGGTCCGGGAGCATCACGTCCAGCAGGACGAGGTCGGGCCGCCTTTCGGCCACCTCCCGCAGCGCCTCAGCGCCGGTGCCCGCGGTGGCCGTCGCGAAGCCGTGGAAGCGCAGCGCGACCTCGATGAGGTCACGGATGTTCGCCTCGTCGTCCACGACGAGCACCCGCCGGCTCTCGCTCATCGGCCCCCATCTGTCGTTCTGCCCCGCCTCACTGGGCACCCAGCTTGTTACCCGTCACCGGCTCCCGTCCAGTGACGTTGATTTCTGCGAGGGGCCGGTCAGCGCTTCTTTGGGGCGCGGACGAGTTTCGCGGTGCGGGTGTTTCCGGAGCGTTCGCCGAACACGAGGACCTGGTCTCCGTTGTTCAGCGCTGAAAGAGCGGACTTGGCGCCGTCCTTGCGAATGGTGGTGTTCGAGTCGGTGGTCCAGGTCCAGGACGCGCCGTCCTCGCTTCGGACGGTCAGCGCGGCACCGGACCGGGCGGTGATCGCTCCGCGCTGCCAGGTGGCGAGGTGGAAGCCGTCCTCGCGGCGGACGGTCGCCTCGCCGTGGACGCCCCGGAAGTCGCCCATGCCGTGGCGCCTCGGGGGGCCGTCGCCGTTCCTCTGGTGCATTTTCCAAGGCGCCTTGGACGACGGCCCGGACGTGGACGGGCTGGGCGTCGGGGTCGGGTTCGCCGCCGCAGCCGGGACCGCCAGGTATAGGCCCAGGCCGAGCAGACCTGTCGCTCCTATCCCAGCCGCGAGAGTCTTCTTGTTGGTACGCATGGCCACATGTAACCGGGGATGCCTGGCAGAACGCCTCTCAGAATCCTGGGAGAACCCTGAGAATTCTCGCCCGGCTTCGTGGAAGCCGCCTTCGCTTCGTGCCGTGTGTGTTGGTGGCGAGCGGCATGGGGCGGGAGAGGTGGAAATGTGATGTGGGTCTCAGTTTGACGGGAGGTGTCCTCCGTTCGGGTGGCGCCGGGAGTAGGGACGGTGAACGAGGGGCGGAGGACGGGATGGCGGATCGTGCCGGTTTCACCGACTACGTCGAGGAGCATTCGGACCGTTTGCTCAGGACCGCGTACCTGCTGACCAGGGACTGGGCCCGTGCCGAGGACCTGTTGCAGACGGCGCTGGCCAAGGCGTGGGTCGCGTGGGGGCGGATTCAGGACGATCCGGGCCCGTACGTCTACCGGATTCTGACGAACACGCACGCGTCCTGGTGGCGGCTGCGGCGGCGGGGCGAGGTGCCCACCGAGCATCTGCCCGAGGTCCCCGGCGCGGACGTCTCCCAGGCCGTGGACGACCGCGAGGTCATGTGGGACGCGCTCGGGCGGCTCTCGCCTCGGCAGCGTGCGGTGGTCGTCCTGCACTACTTCGAGGAGATGTCGGTCGAGCACGTCGCGGTCGTCCTCGGATGCACGGGCTCCACGGTGAAGACGCAGCTCCGTAGGGCTCTTGTCCGGTTGCGGGTGGATCCGTCCCTGCACGTGTTGAAGGAAACGAGGTAACGGTGCCTTACGCAGAGGAAGAGCTGACGGCGGTTCTGCGCAATTTCAGCGGGGGCGCCTCCCCCAATCCGGGGCGCGTCGATCAGGTCGTGCGCCGGGGCCGGTCCATCCGGCGCCGTCGGCGGGGCGGCGTGCTGGCCGCCGGGACGATGGCGGTCGCCGCCGCGGCCGCGCTCACGGTGAGCCCCGGGCCCGGACATCAGCCCATGGACGACGTCGTGCCGGTCGCGGTGCGGCTGCCCCTCAAGGTTCCGCTGCCCGAGGCCGCGCAGCGGGGCGAGGTGGTGGCGCTCGTGCAGAGCGTGCGGCGGCAGCGGATGGGGGAGATGGCCGCGCTCCGCTTCACCGCGCGGAGCGCGAACACGCTGTTCAACGTGCGCTGCGCCGTGCCGAACTCCTGGCTGATCACTCGCCTCGACACGCCCGGACGTCCGGGGAGCGTCGGACGGTGCGGCCCGGACGACCACGTGTCGCAGCTCGACAAGCAGTCGGCGGGGCCCGGGTGGGTCGGGTCGGCCCGGACGCTGGAGGTCTGGGTGCTGCCGCCGCAGGCACCCGTCACGGCGGAGACCAGCCCGAGCAGCGTCGCGCTGATCGCGTCAGAGACGGGCCTCTGGGACGGCGCCTGGGCGGTCGGCATCTACGATCAGGCGACCTGACCCCCGCGTGAGGACGACCTACCCCCAAGGCGGGGACGATCCGCGCTGGGTTAGGACGACCAAGCCGTGTGTCAGGCGGCGGCCAGGGTCTCCAGGACCTGGTCGCCGTACTTGGCCAGCTTGTTCTCGCCCACTCCGCTGATCTGGCCCAGCTCGGCCAGCGAGGACGGCTGCGCGGTGGCGATCTCCCGGAGCGTCGCGTCGTGGAAGATCACGTAGGCGGGGACGCCCTGCTCCTTGGCGGTCGCGCCGCGCCAGGCGCGGAGCCGTTCGAAGATCGGGACGGCCTCGGGCGGCAGCTCGATCACGGCCTTCGCCGCCTTGGCCGTCTTCGCGGCCTTCGCCGCCGGACGCTCCGCCTCGCGGCGCATCATGACCTTGCGTTCGCCGCGCAGGACGTCGGCGCTCGCGTCGGTCTGGACGAGCGTGCCGTGCTCGCTCTCGACGGCGATCAGCCCCTGGGCGAGGAGCTGGCGGACGACGCCGCGCCACTCGGCCTCGCGGAGGTCGGCGCCGACGCCGAAGGGCTTCAGCGAGTCGTGGTCGAACTGGATGACCTTGGCGCTCTTCTTGCCGAGCAGGATGTCGATGATGTGCCCGGCGCCGAACTTCTGGCGGCGTTCCCGGTCGAGCCGGACGATCACCGACAGGACCTTCTGCGCGGCGACGGTCGCGTCCCAGGTCTGCGGGGGCGACAGGCAGGTGTCGCAGTTTCCGCAGGGGCCGCCCGTCTGGCCGAAGTAGTTCAGCAGCTGGACGCGGCGGCACTCGACGGTC
This sequence comes from Actinomadura terrae, assembly GCF_022751215.1. GTDB lineage: Bacteria > Actinomycetota > Actinomycetes > Streptosporangiales > Streptosporangiaceae > Spirillospora > Spirillospora terrae. Next base: position 248,129 of record NZ_JAICDG010000008.1, read on the forward strand.
TCGCAGAGGGCGAGCATCGAGTCGAGGTGGGTGCTCTGGCGGCGGCGATGGGCGGCGTCGCCGTCGCCGCCGTCGATCATCTTGCGGAGGTTGACGACGTCCTGGAGGCCGTAGGCGAGCCAGGCCGTGGACGGGAGGCCGTCGCGTCCGGCGCGTCCGGTCTCCTGGTAGTAGCCCTCGACGGACTTGGGCAGGTCGAGGTGGGCGACGAAGCGGACGTCGGGCTTGTCGATGCCCATGCCGAACGCGATCGTCGCGACGATGACCAGGCCGTCCTCGCGCAGGAAGCGGGACTGGTGTTCGGCGCGCATCCGCGCGTCCAGGCCCGCGTGGTAGGGGAGCGCCTCGATGCCGTTCTGGGTGAGGAACTCGGCGTGCTTCTCCACCGAGTTGCGCGACAGGCAGTACACGATGCCCGCGTCGCCCTGGTGCTCGTTGCGCAGCAGGTGCAGGAGCTGGCGTTTCGCGTCGGTCTTCGGCTCGATGCGGTACTGGATGTTCGGCCGGTCGAAGCTCGCGACGAAGTGCTTCGCCTGCTCCAGGTTGAGCCGGGACGCGATCTCCGCGCGGGTCGCCTCGGTGGCGGTGGCGGTGAGGGCGATGCGCGGGACGTCCGGCCAGCGCTCGTGCAGACCCGACAGCATCAGGTAGTCGGGACGGAAGTCGTGCCCCCACTGGGAGACGCAGTGCGCCTCGTCGATCGCGAACAGCGCGATCGTGGCGCGGTCGAGCAGCTCGATCGTGGACGCGAGGCGGAGCCGCTCGGGGGCCAGGTAGAGCAGGTCGAGCTCGCCCGCCGCGAACTGGGCCTCGACGACGCGGCGCTCGTCGTGGTCCAGGGTGGAGTTGAGGAACCCGGCCTGGACGCCGAGGGCGCGCAGCGCGTCCACCTGGTCCTGCATGAGGGCGATGAGCGGCGAGATGACGACGCCGGTGCCCTTCCGGACCTGCGCGGGGATCTGGTAGCACAGCGACTTCCCGCCGCCGGTCGGCATCAGCACGAGCGCGTCGCCGCCGTTGACGACGTGATCGATGATCTCGCCCTGCCCGTCACGGAACGCGTCGTAGCCGAACACGCGCCGCAGCGTCTCCAGCGCCTCGGGGGAAGCCATCGCCCCATCCTAGGAGCCGCCACCGACACCCGTCCCAAGGACGGCCGAGCGAGCGGCCGGAGACGTCCCGACGACCGCTCTCAGGAACCGAGCCGTTCGACCAGCTCCGGCGTGATCTCGTCCAGATGCCGGACGACGCGGGCGGCGAGGGCCAGCGCGTCCGGGGCGGGCGGGTGCTCCTCGCGCGGGACGGCGATCACCCGCATCCCCGCCGCGTGCGCCGAACGCAGGCCGTTGGAGGAGTCCTCGATGGCGACGCAGGCGGCGGCCGGGGTCTCCAGTTGCGCCGCGACCATGAGGTAGCCGTCGGGCTCCGGCTTCCCCCGGTCGACCTCCTCGGTGGAGACGGTGGCGCGGAACAGCGCGTCCACCCCGAGCTTGCCGAGGGCGAGGTCGATCAGCGCGCGGGGCGACGAACTGGCCAGCCCCAGCGGACGGTGTTCGGCCATCCGCTGGACGGCCTCCCGCGCGCCCGGAAGCAGCGGCGGCCCGTCCGAGTAGCGCTGGGACATCTGGTCGATCACCTCGTAGGCGACCTCGTCGGGGGTGACGCCGTCGACGAGTTCGGTCGCGATGTAGTCGGCCCATTCGGCGGCGCTCATGCCCATCAGCCGGTCCTGGGTGTCGGGGAGCCAGCGTCCACCGTGCGCGGACACGTAGCCGCGGCGGACCTCCTCCCACAGCGGTTCGGAGTCGATCAGGACCCCGTCCAGGTCGAACACGATGGCCTGCACGGGCATGGGCCCCTCCTCGTTCGGTGCGGTCTCCCGGCAACGATCACTACCCGGTGCGATGGCCGGAGAACCGCGGGTACGAGCCGAACGGAAGTTCTTCGGCGGGGGAGGCGCCGTCCGGGGGGTCTCTGGCAGGGTGGGGGACCTCCGTCCCCCTCCGGAGTCACAGCAGAGGAGATCTGCCCATGGTGTTCCTCGGTTTCCTGCTCGTCGCGGCGGCCCTCGTGGTGGCGGTCGGCGTCGTCCTCGACAACACGGGTCCCATGCACCTCACGCTCTTCGGCGAGACGGTGCCGGGAGTGGACAACCAATGGCAGGTCTTCCTGGCGGGCGCCGCCGTGGCCCTCGCCTTCATCGCCGGGGCGATGCTCACGTTCATGGGCGCCGGACGCGTCATGCGCACCCGCCGCGACCTCCGCTACCTGCGCGAGGAACACGAGGAGTCGCTTTCGACCCTGGAGATGGAGAAGCGGCAACTTCAGCGGGAGCTCGCGCGCATCAGGCAGAGCACAGCCGCGGCTCCTCAGCCCACGGCCCCGGCACCGGACGCCGGGGTACCGGCTGCGGCAGGCGCGGCGCCGCGTCCCGGAGGCGGCGCGTCCCGGCAGCAGAACCCCGCCGCCTCGCCCTTCTTCGACCGCCGCGACTAATCCTCCTCGTACCGGATGATGAGTGAGGCGCACGGCGAAATCGCCATGTAGAGGGATGGCATCCGCGTCCCCGACCAGCATGATCGTGGTGTGCGGATACTTCTCAAGATCGGCATCACGGCGGCCGCCCTGGGGGCGGCCACGGCGCTGCTCGACGGCATCACGGTCTCCGGTGACACGGCCGGACGGCGCGCGCTGACGCTGGTCGCCGTCGCGGTCATCTTCGGCCTGGTCAACGCCATCATCAAGCCGATCGTGAAGACGCTCGGCTGCGCCCTCTACATCCTCACGCTCGGGCTCATCGGCCTGGTGGTGAACGGGCTGCTGCTGTGGCTGACCAGCGTCGTCGCCGACCGCCTGGACCTGCCCTTCCACGTCGCCGGCTTCTGGCCCGCCTTCTGGGGCGCCATCGTCGTCGGCGTGGTCGGCTGGCTCCTCCACCTCGTCCTCGGCGGGGACGACGACTAGTCGACCTCCGGCCCGGCGTCCTCAGCCGCGCGACGCGTCCTAGCCCTCGCCGGCTGAGGCGACGCGGGCGAAGGGGGAGCCCGTCTCCGCTCCCGCGCCGCCGACGAGGATCCAGCGGCGGGAGCGGACGGCGCCGACCAGGAACTCCGCGTCGGTGAGCCGTCCCGTGTCCGCGACGATCAGCGCGTCGAACTCCTCCCCGGCGGCGGTGAGCCCGATGCCGAGCGGGGTGCCGACGACCAGGTCGGCGGTGCGGAGCAGGACCTCGGCCGCGCCGTCGGCGGCGTCGCCGCCGTCCAGATAGGCCGTGAGCTGCTCGATCCGCGCCATGGCCCGCGACTGGTGCCTGCCGATCAGCTCGGGCTCGCCGACCGGGTCCGAGCCGCAGATCTCCCGGACGTTCTCGCGGGAGCGCGCCTCCGCCTCGACCGCGGTCTCCAGATCGTTCTCGCGGGACGCCAGCTCCGCCTCGGCCTCCGCCGTGCGCCGCTCCAGCGCGGACCGGGTCTCGACCGCATGCGCGGCCGCGGCCTCCGCGGCGGCCTTGGCCCGCCCGGCGGTGGCGAGGGCATCCTCCCGGGCCTGGCGCGCGGCCTCCACCCGCTCCTCGATCGCCCGCGCGGCCTGCTGCGCGACGCGGGCCTCCATGCTCATCTGCGTGGCCCTGTCCACGGACTCGGCGGCCAGCCTCGCCTGCTCCTGGTAGGCGGCGGCCGCCTTCTCCCGCTCGGACGCGAGCCAGACGAGCTCCGTGCCGAGGCGTTCCTGCGCGTCCCGTGCGGTCGCGAGCCGCGTCCCGCCGTCGTTGACGAACGCCGCGAGCTCCTGGTGCCGCCGCTCCGCCTTCTCCGCCGCGTCCTTGGCCTCCTGGGCGCGCCTGGCCGCCTCGTCCGCCTCCCGGGCGCGGGCCTTGACCTCGGCGCGCAGGCCGCTCAGCCCGGACGGCGGGGACGCCACGTGCATCCGCTGCCCGAACGTCATCTTCCGCTTCATCGCCGACAGCGCCGACTCCGCCGAGACGAGCCGGTAGTAGGCGGCGTGGCCCTCCCCCGAGGCGTCCGCGTCGGCCGCCACCAGCCGCTGCGCCTCCTCGGCGACGCCCGGAAGCGCCTCCCTCGCCCGCTCCAGCTCGTCGGTGAGCGACGCCTCGAGGTCGCGCGCCGCCTGGAGCTCGGACTGCGCGGTCGCGTTGCGCGCCTCCAGCTCGGCGCAGCGGGCGTGGGCGGCGTCGGCGTCGCGGGTGTGGTCGCTCGCGTCGGCGGCCGCCGCGTCCGCCACCGCTTGGCGCCGCTCGGCCTCCTCCTTCGGCCCCGCCAGCTCGGCCTCCGCCTCGTCCTGGACGGCGATGAGCCGCTCCGCCTCAGCCTCCGCGTCCACCGCGCCCTGCTCGGCCGCCGCGACCGCCGTGCCCGCGTCCTCGATCTCCTTGGCGAGCGCGGCCAGTTCGGCCTCCAGCTCCGCGCGGCGCCGCGCGTTCTCGTCCTGGACGGCTTGCAGCGCCGCCGCGTCCCGTGGCCACTGCTCCAGCCACATCAACCCGCGCTTGAGCAGGCGCGCCTCCGTCTCCCAGGACTGCCGCCACGCCTCCCCCACGGGCCGGACGACCGCGTCCCGCACCCACTCCTCGGGGTCCCCGGCCGCCTCCGCGGGCTCCGGAAGATCGGGGAGGGTCATGTCGAGATTGCCCTCGTCGTTGAAGTTCAGCGGCCTGAACTCGACGGTGCCGTTGGACCCGAACTCGCCACGCGGCATCGGCCCGGCAGGCTCGACCGGCGGCGTCGCCGGGCGCGTCTCGACCAGGAGGGCGAAGGCGTCGTCCCGCATGCCCCGCAGAAGTTCCTCGGCCCGCTCCTGGTCGGGTGCAAGAAGGAGGGCCCGCTCGTTCGCGTCCAACACTTCCTGGACGGCCGCGCGGACGGCGGCGTCCCCGTCCTCCGCCTCGACAATCCGAACATCATCGGAATCCAGGGAGCCCGGGGCGAGGAGCAACCTGGCCAGCGCCTCCCAATCCCCGACGACCCGCCGCTCCCTGAACGCGCGCACCGCCGCGACATAGACCCCCCACCCGACCGCCTCGGACGAGGCCCCCCGCAACCGCGCCTCACGCTCCTCGAACGCCTCGGTCAACCCCCCATAAGCGGACTCGACCAGACAAGCCCCATCCCATAGCGGCCCAGGCTCCGCACCCGCCTGCGCGTCCGCTATCGCGACCGGATCGAGTTCCGCTGTGGGATTGAGCTCCGCGCCCGCGTCCGCCTGCGCGTCCACCTCCGCCTGTGGGGCCGCTCCCGCCCGGGAAATGCCGCCCGGCTCCGCGCCTGGCTGCGCATCCACGACCGGTGCCGCAATCGGATCGAGTTCTGCGGTCGGATTGAGGTCCGCGCCTGGCTCGGGCGCTGTGCGCGAGACCAGATCCGCGCTCGCCTCCGGCTGCGCGTCCACCTCCGCCTGGGTGCCCAGCTCCGTGGTCGGCCACGCGATCTTGTCTGGTTCACCGAGCGGGTCGGTTGCTGCGACTGGATCGAGTTCCGCGGTCGGCGGTGCGAGGGGGGTGGGGTCTGTGGGCGCTTCTGGGTTTGTGGGGGGTTGTGCGGCCGCTAGTGGTTCCGCGTCCGGGATTGTTGCCGCGGCCGGGTCGGGCTCCGGGAGCGGTGCCGTGGTCTTCTCCGGAGGATTTTCCGGAGCGTGGACGGGGTGCTCGTCCCCGTTCGGCTTGTTGGGCTCTGCTGACTGCTTCACCGACGCCATCCCGTTCCAGATCGACCCCGGGGCCGTATTTCTCCCCTTCTGCTCCGGACTAACGTCTCACAGCTTATGGATCAGTGGTGTTCGGCGAGAACGGCATGATGATCTTCGCCGGGGCCGGGCCGTGGATCCGGGTGGACGAGGGCGCCTGACAGGCGGGGGAGCGCGTGCAGGAGGCTGTGCTCGGCGTCCACGGCTACGCGGTGGGCCTGGACGATCGTGGAGAGCGGGTCGACGATCACGTCGCACTCGGCGCGGAGGCGGTGGCCGATCCAGCGGAGGCGGACGGAGCCGACGCCGAGGACGCCGCGCGTCCCGCGCAGGGCCTCCTCGGCGCGGTCCACCAGGGCGGGGTCGACGGCGTCCATCAGGCGGCGCCCCACCTCGCGGGCCGTTTGCCACAGGACGGCGAGGATCGCGAGGGTGATCAGGAGGCCGACCACGGGGTCGGCCCAGGGGAGGCCGAGGGCGAGGCCTCCGGCGCCGAGCAGGACGGCGAGGGACGCGAAGCCGTCCGTGCGGGCGTGGAGGCCGTCGGCGACCAGGGCGGCCGAGCCGATCCGGCGGCCCACGCGGACGCGGTAGCGGGCGACGAGTTCGTTGCCCAGGAACCCGGCGAGCCCGGCCAGGGCGACCGCCCAGAGGTTTTCCACAGGCTGTGGATGAGCGAGGCGGTGGACGGCCGCGTACCCGGCGGCCACCGAGGAAGCGGCGACCGCGAGCACGATCACGACGCCCGCGAGGTCCTCGGCGCGGCCGTAGCCGTAGGTGTAGCGGCGTGTCGGGGGGCGCCTGCCCAGCACGAACGCGATGGCCAGCGGGACGGCGGTCAGCGCGTCCGCCGCGTTGTGCAGGGCGTCGCCGAGCAGCGCGACGGACCCGGAGAACGCGAACACCACGGCCTGGACGAGTGTCGTGGCGCCCAGGCCGGCCAGCGAGATCCACAGCGCCCGCATGCCTTCGGCGCTGCCCTCCAGCGCGGAGTCGACCTTGTCCGCCGCCCCGTGGGAATGCGGCCGCAGGTGGTGGAGCCGCCCGTGACGATGCTCGCTCATCCCCCCACGATGACTCAGAAATCGCGTTGCGGCATCTCGACAACAGCGTCGTTTTCGCAGGTGCGGGGCGGTGGTCAGTGCGGATTGGTGGCCAGCAGCTCCGCCAGGAGGTCGTCGAGGGTGACGATGCCCGCGAACTCGTCGCGGGCGTCGTTCACGACCGCGAAGGCCGCCCGCGTCCGGCGCATCTGGCTCACCGCGTCCAGCACGGTCGTCTCCGCCTTCAGGACGGGCGCCGGGTGCGCCAGGTCGGCCGCGCGGCGTTCGCTGTCGGGTTCGGTGATGGCCGCGCGGACGTGCACGATCCCGGTCATCGTGCCGTCCTCATCGCGGACGAGCAGCCGGTTGTGGCCGCTGGCGGTCGCGGTCCGGCGGATCTGCGCGGCGGTCGCGTCCGCGCCGATCGTGGTCACCGACGTGGCGGGGACGACCAGCGGCCCCACGGTCGCGACCCGCGCGGCGATGGCGCGGCCGAGCAGTTCGTGGTCGTGCCTGCCGATCAGGCCGAGGCGGCGCGACTCGCCGAGCAGGTGGCTGAGGCGGGCCGGGTCGGTGTGGCTGTCCAGCTCGTCGCGGGGCGTGACGCCGATCAGCCGCAGCAGCGCGTTCGTCGTGGCGTTCAGCGCCGACAGGACGGGACGGGAGACCTTCGCGAAGCCCCGGAACGGCAGCGCCAGCAGCAGCGCCGATCTTTCCGGATGGGTGATCGCCCAGGACTTCGGCGCCATCTCCCCGACGACCATGTGCAGGAAGGTCACGACGGCGAGCGCGCAGGCCAGCGCGATCGCCTTCGAGCCCGCCTCGGGGACCCCGGCGGCGTGCAGCGGCGGTTCCAGGACGTGCTCGAACGCGGGCTCGGTGACGATCGCGAGGCCGAGCGAGCACATCGTGATCCCGAACTGCGCGCCCGCCAGCATCAGCGACAGCTCGCGGACGCCCGCGACGGCCGCCACGGCGGGACGGCTGCCCTTGGCCGCCGCGCGTTCGAGCTGCGAGCGGTTGGCCGCCACCAGCGCGAACTCGGCGGCGACGAAGAATCCGTTGCCGATCAGCAGCAGGACGGTGATCAGCAGCGAGGTCAGCGGGTCCACGACACCTCCTGTTCGACGTCCGGCCGCCCGGTCTCCACGGGCCGCGGCGGACGCGGCGCCGGGCCGCTGATGCGGATCTTCGCGGCGACGCGGCGCGCGACGCTGACGACCTCCAGCTCGACCTGCCCGGCGCCGTCCAGCGCGACCGTGAGGCGGTCGCCGGGGCTCGGCAGGCGGCGCAGCTCGGCCATGACGAGGCCGCCGAGGGTGTCGTAGGCGTCGCCCTCGGGCAGGTCGAGGCCGGTCAGCCGGCCGACCTCGTCGATGCGCATGCCCGCGTCGACCAGCCAGGAGCCGTCGGGGCCCGAGGTCGGGGCGTCCTCGCGGGCGTCGGTCTCGTCGGCGATCTCGCCGACCAGCTCCTCGGCGACGTCCTCGAAGGTGAGGATGCCGGCGAGGCCGCCGTACTCGTCCACGACGCAGGCGAACTCCTCGCCCGCGTCGCGCATGTGCTCGATCACCCCGTACAGCGGCTGGCTGCCCGGGACGAGCAGCGCCGGACGGACGATCCGCGCGAGCGGCGTCGCCGGGTCGAGCGAGTCGTCGGCGACCTCGCGGACGCCGACGACGCCGATGACGTCGTCGACCTCCTGGCCGTACACGGGGTAGACGCTGTGCCCGGTGTCGCGGATCAGTGCGACGAGCTCGCCCGCGGACGCGGTGCCCGGCAACGTGCTGACCTGCGGGCGCGGCACCATGACCTCGTCGGCCGTCAGGTCGCCGAAGGACAGGGCGCGCTCCAGCAGGCCGGACAGGTCGGCGGGCAGGTGCCCGGAGCTGTGCGACTTGCCGATGATGTCGCCGAGCTCCTCCAGCGTCGCGCCGCTGTGCAGCTCGTCGACGGGCTCGACGCCGACGGCGCGCAGCAGGCGTTCGGCGGCGCGGTCGAACAGCCGGATCAGCGGGCCCGCGACCGCGAGGTAGGCGAGGGTGGAGGCGGCCAGCACGCGCGCGAGCGTCTCGGCGCGGGCGAGCGCGAGGTTCTTGGGGAACAGCTCGCCCAGCAGCATCTGGATCAGCGTTGCCAGGACGAAGCCGGTGGCGAGCGCGATCGCGCCGGTCGCGCCGGCGGGGACGCCCGCGACGTCCAGCAGCGGCTCGATCAGCTCGGCGAGCGCGGGCTTGGCGATGAAGCCGACGACCAGGGTGGTCATCGTGATCCCGAGCTGCGCGCCCGAGAGCATGAACGACAGCCGGCCGATCACCCGCAGCGCCCGGCGCGCGGCGGCGTCGCGCTCGGCGGCCTGTTGCAGCGCCGCGCGGTCGGCGGCGACGTAGGCGAACTCCTGTGCGACGAAGTATCCCGTGGCGGCGGTGAGAACGACGACCGCGAGCACCCCCAGGGCCGCGCTCACCATCGGGCACCGGGTCTATGACTGGGGTCCGACACCGCGGACTCACCACTCCTCTCGTAGACGACTTACCTGCGTAACGCCACCTTGCGATGCGAGGTTCCTGGAGCACAAGGGTATGGGCGCGACCGAACGGGTGCTGGGGACGCGCTGAACACCCGCTGGAAGCCACTCGAACACGCGGCGTGCGCGCGACCGCACGCAGCGGCACCGGGAAGGGCCGAAAGGCCCGAAATCAGGGCGAAAGGGGGAGGGGGTGCCGTCCGGGGATGAACGCTTGTTTCGTAGAGTGTCACGGATCACACTATTGGGTGAGCGCAAGCCCGATCCTGGATGCGGTTCCCGCTCCCGAACCGCAGGACCGGGGAGAGCTCACGGGGACCGAGAGAGCCGACCGCGGGACTGACGTGGAAGAAAGCGGGGCAGGGGCCGCCGCGCCCATGAGCCGGGAGGGCGTCGACCATGCCCTGCGCGAGTTGCACGAGGAGCGGGAGCGGATCGCGGCGTCCCTGCTCGACCTGGACGGCCACCACGGCAGCCGGTTGCTCAAGGGCGCCCGGCTCACCGGCGAGACGTGGCGGCGCTGGCAGGCGGCGCAGGCCAGGCTCGCGGTGCTGTGGCGGCTCTTCGAGGCCTACCAGCGCGTGCTGGACGCGGCGACGCAGTTGCGCGAGCGCGCCCACCGGCCGGACGCGGCGACGCTGGTGGAGCTGACCGGGATGCTGTCGGGCCTGTCGGTGGAGATGCCGGACGGCGAGATCCCGCTGGAGGCGCGGACGCTGCTCGGCCCGACCGAGCGCCGGGTGACGCTCGACGAGGCGGTCGCGCTGATGTCGGAGGCGTACGAGTTCGTCGCCGGGGAGGTCGCGGCGGCGGACGCGGCGTGGTCGGCGCTGCTCGTCCCGCTGGAGGAGGCCGAGGAGGGCTGGCGGGAGATGGCGCGGCTGGCCCATTCGCTGGACGGCACCCGGCACCCCGAGCTCGACCGGCTGGGACGGGAGCTGACGGCGCTCGGCAGGCTCGTCCGCACCGATCCGCTGTCGCTCGTCAAGGACGGCAGGGCCGACACGACGCGGCTGGACCGCGTCCGGTCCACGCTGTCGTCGCTGCGCGGGGAGCTGTCGGGGGTCGCCCGGCTCCGCGACGGCTACGCCGGCCAGATGGAGCAGGTCACCGCGGCCATCGACGAGGTCGAGGCGCTGGAGCGGCGCGTCCTCGCGACGCATGCGATCGTCCTGGAGAAGATCGCGTCGCCGATGCTGCCCGCGCCGGAGCCGGGTCTCGCCGCCGGGCTCCGCGACCGGCTGGCCGCGCTGGAGCGGCTCCGCGAGGCGGGCCGCTGGGTCGAGATGGCGGGCCGGGTCGCCGAGCTGGAGCGCGCGGCCGAGGACGCCCGGGAACGTGCCTGGAGCGATCTTCGGCTGGGCGCGGGGCTGCTCGACCGCCGCAACGAGCTGCGCGGCCGGCTGGAGGCCTACCGCGCCAAGGCCGCGCGCCTCGGGCTGGCCGAGGAGGACAAGCTCACGCTGCTCTACGGGCAGGCCCGCGACCTGCTGTGGACGGCGCCGTGCGACCTGCGCGGATCGACGGTGGCGGTGGCGGAGTACCAGCGCGCGATCAGGGAGTGCGGACGCGAGGAGACGGGGACCCCGCCATGACCCGATGCGCCCAGGACGGCTGCCCCGGCGACGTCGCGGCCGACGGCTTCTGCGACGTCTGCGGGATGGCCCCGCTGCCCGAGCCGCCGCCGGTGAACCCGGCGGCGACCGAGGCGACCGAAGCCGCGGCCTCGGGCGGATCGGGCGGGTCGGCTGGGTCGGGCGGGTCGGGGTGGTCGGCGCCCGTCGCGGTGCTCGCCGCGCCCGAGAGCTCCGGCTCGGAGTCCTCCGGCCGGAGCGGCTCCAGCGGCTCGACGCGGCGCGGCATGCTCGGGGCGGGGCTGGTGGAGGTGCCGCCGGTGCCGACCCGCGACCCCGCGTCCGCGATCATGAAAGATCCGCGGGTGCCGGAGAACCGCCGCTTCTGTAGCCGCTGCGACGCGGCGATCGGCCGGGGCCGGGACGGGCGCCCCGGGCGCACCGAGGGGTTCTGCAAGAGCTGCGGGCATCCGTTCTCGTTCACGCCGAAGCTGCGTCCGGGCGAGATGATCGGCGGGCAGTACGAGGTGCTCGGCTGCCTCGCGCACGGCGGGCTCGGCTGGGTGTACCTGGCCCGTGACCACAACGTCAGCGAGCGGTGGGTCGTGCTGAAGGGCATGCTCGACACCGGCGACGCCGACTCGCTGGCCGCCGCGACCGCCGAGCGCGCGTTCCTGGCCGAGGTCGAGCACCCCAACATCGTCAAGATCTACAACTTCGTGAAGCACGCCGGGTCCGGCTACATCGTCATGGAGTACGTCGGCGGGCGGTCGCTGAAGGACATCCTGCTCTCCCGCCGCGACGCGGAGGGCGAGCAGGCGGCGCTGCCGCTCGGCCAGGTGATCGCCTACGGCCTCGAAGTGCTGAGCGCGCTCGGCTACCTGCACGGCGTCGGGCTGCTGTACTGCGACTTCAAGCCCGACAACGCGATCCAGTCCGAGGAGCAGCTCAAGCTGATCGACCTCGGCGGGGTGCGGCGCGCGTTCGACGTCGACAGCCCGATCTTCGGGACGCCCGGCTACCAGGCGCCCGAGATCGGCTCGCGCGGCCCGACGATCACCTCCGACCTCTACACGGTCGGCCGGACGCTCGCGGTGCTCAGCTTCCCCTTCGCCGGGTACACGCGGCGGCACCTGCGGAGCCTGCCGCCGCGCGAGGAGGTGCCGCTGTTCCAGCGGCACGAGTCCTACCACCGGCTGCTGCGCCGGGCGACGCATCCCGACCCGGCGCGCCGGTTCCAGAGCGCGGCGGAGATGGCGCAGCAGCTCACCGGCGTGCTGCGGGAGGTGCTGTCGGCCGAGGACGGGCGTCCCCGCCCGGCGCCGTCCGCGCTATTCGGCCCCGAGCAGCACACCGCCGGGGCCGAGGTCGTCGCTGGCCCCGGCGAGACCCGCCGCGAGGACGCGCGGACCCCGGCGGGCCTGCGTCCCGACGAGGGCTGCGTGTCGGTGCTCGTGCCGCTGGAGGCGGCGGCCGCGGCGGTGGCGCTGCCCGTTCCGCTGGTGCACGGCGCGGACCCGGCCGCCGCGTTCCTCGCCGGGCTCACCGCCCGCGACCCGGACGACCTCGCCGCCGCGCTGGAGGCGGCGCCGGTCGCGTCCCGGGAGGTCAGGCTCGCGCTCGTCCGGGTCAGGATCGAGCTGGACGAGCTGGACGAGGCGGGCGCGCTGCTCGACGAACTGGCCCGGGACGGCCCGGACGACTGGCGCGTCGACTGGTACCGCGGCGTCCGCGCCCTCGCCGACGGGCGCGCGGGCGATGCGTCCGCCGTCTTCACCGACCTGTACGACCTGATGCCGGGCGAGCACGCGCCCAAGCTCGCGCTCGCGTTCTGCCACGAGTGCCGGGGCGAGGCCGCCGAGGCCGGGCGCTTCTACGAGACGGTCTGGCGCACCGACCCCACCCACGTGAGCGCCGCGTTCGGGCTGGCCCGCGTCAAGCTGAGGGCCCGCGACCGGGCCGGGGCCGAGCGGGTGCTCGACTCCGTTCCGCCGGTCTCCAGCCACCATCTCGCCGCGCAGCTCGCGGCGGTCGCGGCGGCGGTGCGCGGGCGCCGCCCCCGCGACCTGGACGCGGCGACGCTCGTCGAGGCGGGCCGCCGGTTGCAGGCGCTCCGGCTCGACACCGAGCGGCGGGCGGCGTTCGCCGCCGAGGTGCTGGAGGCGGCGCTGGCGTGGGTCCGCGCCGACCGCGACCCGGCGCGTCCGGTGCGGCGGCAGACGGTCCTCGGCGTGCCGATGCGGGAGGCGAGGCTCCGGGGGAGGCTGGAGGAGAGCTACCGGGTGCTGGCCAAGCTCGCGGGCGGCGCGGAGCGGCGGCACGCGCTGGTGAAGCGGGCCAACGCCGTCCGCCCGAGGACCCTCCTGTGATCCCCCGCGCCGCTGCGCCCCGCCGCCCGCCGAACCGCCGCCCGAACAGATCAGGGAGCCCGGCATGAGCGACCTTCCCGAGTTCACGATCCGCGTCGACCAGAACCCCTACCTTCCGGCGGGCGCCGGGGAGATGCACGCGATCGTCTCGGTGGAGGCCGCGAGCGCGCACCCGCCGGCGCAGGCGCCGCGCCGCGGTCCGGCGGCCGAGATCATCATCGTCGACACGTCCGGGTCGATGTCCTACGGCGGCAAGCTGGTCGCCGCCAAGCGCGCCGCCCGCGCCGCCGTGAAGGCGCTGCGCGACGGCGTGCACTTCGCCGTGATCGGCGGCGCGAACCGGCCGAGGATGATCTACCCGCAGGGCGAGCGGCTCGTCCGGGCGGGGGACAGGACGCGGCGCGGCGCGCTCGTCGCCATCGGACGGCTGGACGCGGCGGGTGGCACCGCGATCGGCTCGTGGCTGCGGCTCGCGAACCGGCTGTTCGAGAGGCACCGCGACGCCGTCCGGCACGCGATCCTGCTGACCGACGGCAAGAACCAGCACGAGAGCGCCGACGAGCTGGACGCCGCGCTCCGGCACTGCGCGGACGGCTTCGTCTGCGACGCGCGCGGCGTCGGCACCGACTGGGACGTCGCCGAGCTGCGCAAGATCACCTCTGTGCTGCTCGGCGGGTTCCTCGACGTCCCCGACCCGGCCGACCTGGAGTCGGACTTCCTGTCGATGGCGCGGGACGCGATGGGCAAGGAGGTCACGGACGTGGCGCTGCGCGTGTGGACGCCGCAGCACGCCCGGGTGCGGTTCGTGAAGCAGATGGTGCCGCTCGTGGAGGACCTCACCGGCCGCCGGACGGAGTCGGGACGGCAGACGGGCGACTACCCGACCGGCGCGTGGGGCGCCGAGCAGCGCGAGTACCACCTGTGCGTCGAGGTGCCGCCGGGCGACGTCGGACGGCAGATGCGCGCGGCCTGGGTGAAGATCGTCGTCCCCGGGACGGCCGAGGTGCCCGAGCGGGAGCTCGCGCACGGCAGCGTCCTCGCCGAGTGGACCGAGGACGAGGGCAAGTCCACCCGGATCAACCGGCGCGTCGCGCACCACACCGGGCAGTCCGAGCTGGCCGACGCGATCCGGGAGGGGCTGGAGGCGCGCCGCGAGGGCGACGACGACACCGCGACGACCCGGCTCGGCCGCGCCGTCGTGCTGGCCCAGCGGGTCGGGAACGAGCAGATCGCCGGGCTGCTGGACCGGGTCGTGGACGTCCTGGACCCGGAGACCGGCACGGTCCGGCTGAAGCGCGGGGTGTCCAAGGCCGACGAGATGTCGCTGGACACCCGGTCCGTGCGGACGGTGCGCACCCGCCAGAACGAGACGGAACCGGGCGAGGGCGGAGGCTGAGACATGGGGGACTGCCCGAACTGCGGCGCGCCCCGCTCGGGCCGCTACTGCGAGATCGACGGCCACGACTTCGAGACGGCCGGACGGGTGGGCGCGCCCACGTTCGAGATGCCCGCCGTGCCCCGGCACGCCTGGCTCACGCCGATGGTCCCGCCGCCGCGGCTCGGCGGCGTCCGGCGCGGGCCCCTCACGGCCGTGATCAACGCCGACCACGACTACTACACCTCGGTCCTCGCGCTGGAGGGCCCGGACTCGGCGGCGCTGGTGTTCCCGCCGTACTGCCCGGAGCGGCGCGTCCGGCTGTCGGGCGGCGAGGTGCGGATCGGGCGGCGCGGCGGGTCGGAGATCGACCTCGGAGTGCTCCCGGAGGACCCCGGCGTCTCGCACCTGCACGCGGTGCTGCTCGCGCAGCCGGACGGGACGTGGGTGCTGGTCGATCCCGGGTCCACCAACGGGACGACGGTCAACGGCGGGTCCGAGCCGATCCCGGTGAACGTGCCCGTCCCGGTGGGCGCGGGGGACCGCATCCACGTCGGCGCCTGGACGACCATCATGTTGACCCCGCCGGAGGCCCCGTCATGACGACGACGCGGAGACGGCCCACCGCGGGCGAGACGGCGGCTCGCGAGACGGCGGCCGTCCTGGAAATGGGCCCCGAGAGGAAGACGGTCGCGTTCGCGCGCGGCCGTTGGCTGCGCACCATCCCCGGGCAGATCCGCGCCTACGCGGTCGTGACGCTGCTCGCCGTCGCCGCGCTGCTCGGCGTGCTCACGATGGCGATCGGGAACGCGCGCGACTCCGTCGAGACGATCGGGCACGACGCGGGCCCGCAGGTCGTCGCGACCAGCGCGCTCTACTTCTCGCTCAGCGACATGGACGCGCAGGTCGCGAACATCCTGCTCATCGGGCGCGAGCACCGGCTCGGCATCGGCTACGACGAGTCGCTGCGCCTCTACGAGCGGCGCCGCGCGGAGGCGGTCGCGGCGGCGGTGCAGGCAGCGCAGATCGCGGGCGGGGACGCCGAGCTGCGGACGACCGTCCAGGAGGTCCTCCAGGGCCTCGGCCGCTACGAACGGCTCGTCGGCCAGGCGATGCTGCTGGACCGGCAGGCGAACCACGCGCCCGGGGCGCTGCCGGCGCAGGTCGTCGACGCCTACCGGCAGGCCACCGACCTGATGCGGCTCGAACTGCTGCCGAAGGCCTACAACATCACGCTCGACAGCGGCGCGGCCGTCCGGCAGGCGTACGAGACGAAGCGCTCGGCGGTGCTGTCGGGACGGACGTGGGTCGCGGTCACCGGCGCCATCGCGCTCGCGCTCCTGCTCGCCGGGCAGGTCTACCTCACCCGGACGTTCCGCCGCGTGCTCAACCCGGCGCTGGTGCTGGCGACGGTCGCGACGCTCGCGCTCGTCCTGGTCGGCGCGGGCCTGCTGACGGCGCTCGCCGGGCACATCAGGACGGCCAAGCAGGACGGCTTCGAGTCCGTCCTCGCGCTGTCGCGGGCCCGCGCGATCAGCCACAGCGCGTTCGCCGACGAGAGCCGCTACCTGCTCGACCCCGGCCGCGCCGACACCTACGAGCAGACCTACCTCGACAAGTCGCTCGCCGTGATCTATCCGGACATGGGCACCAGGCCGGTGAACCTGGAGAGCTACTACGCGGCCGTGAACAGCGGAATCGCGGGTTACAAGCCCGGCGACCCCGATCCCTTCCTCGGCTTCTTCGGGGACGAGGCGCGGGCGAGCGCCCGGGGCGGCGCGAGCGCGAACTTCGTCCAGGTGCTCAGGTCGTACCAGCTCGTCCTCGACTCCGACCGGCGGATGCGCGAGCTGGCCGCCAAGGGCGACCGCGCCGGGGCGGTCGATCTGCGGATGGGCCGCACGTCCAACGTGATCCGCGACTTCGGCGCCTACGACGCGTCGCTGAGCGCGCTGACCGCCGTCCACCAGCGCGCGTTCGACACCGAGATCGCCGACGCCGACGGCGGCCTGCGCGGCTGGACGGCGCTGCCGCCGCTCGCCGCCGCCCTCATCGCCGTGCTGGTCGCCGCGGGCGTCCGCCCCCGGCTGGCCGAGTTCCGCTGACAGGAGTGAGCCCATGCGCGCCACCCGTCTCGCCGCCGCCGGCCTGCTGCTGTCGCTCGCGGCGTGCGGCAACTCGGGCCCCGGCACGGTCGCCGACAAGAAGTCCCTGGTCATCGGCGTGAAGGCCGACCAGCCCGGGCTCGGACGCCAGGGCCCGAACGGTTACGAGGGGTTCGACGTCGATGTCGCCGTCTACGTCGCGGGCAGGCTCGGCGTGCCGCGCAACCGGATCAGGTTCCGCACGACGAACTCCTCCGTCCGGGAGGCGGCGCTGGCGGCGGGCGACGTCGACCTGATCTTCGCGACGTACTCGATCACGGCCCGGCGCAAGAAGGCGGTCACGTTCGCCGGGCCGTACTACGTCGCGCACCAGGACACGCTCGTCCGGCCCGGGGCCGCGATCCGCGACGTCCGCGACCTGAAGGGCAAGCGGATCTGCGAGGTGACCGGGTCCAACTCCTGGCGGCGCGTCGTCGAGGAACGCGAGATCGCCGCCACGCCCGTCACCGCGCCGACCTACGGCGCCTGCATGGACGACCTCGCCGCCGGACGCCTGGACGCCGTCTCCACCGACGACCTGATCCTCGCCGGCTTCGCCGCCGGCCGCGGCGGAAAGATCATCAACGCCCCGTTCACCGACGAGAAGTACGGCGTGGGCCTACGCAAGGGCGACCTGGAGGGCTGCGAGGCCGTCAACCGCGCCCTCACCCGCATGTACCAGGACGGCACGGCCGCGCGCCTGCTCGACAAGTGGTTCGGCGACTCGGGCCTCAAACTGACGACGAGCGTCCCCCAGTTCGAGGGCTGCTCCTAGAAACCGCAGTGACCTCAGCGCACACGCGGGCGCGTAGCTGAGCGGTGGGGCCGAAGCCGGAGGCGAGGCCCCACCGCGAAGATCGCGAAGCGATCCGCGCCCGCAAAGGCACGGTCACGTCCCGAGCCGCCAGGCGAGGGACGTGGGCCGGGACTTAATAAATAACGCGCCCGACCCCGCCGTAGCGGTGGACGGCGGGGACGGTCGACCCCGGCCCCGGCCGCCAGCGCGAACAGGTCACGATGCCCGGGGCCAGCAGCTCCGTCCCGCCGAAGAACGCCGCGATCGCCTCGGGCGTGCGGCTGACCACCCCCGGCGCGGTCGTGGTGTTCCAGTGCGCGACCGCCCGTTCCATCGCCGCCGGGCTCAGCGCCCCGGTCAGGTGCCCCGCGACGAGATGGCTCCCGGGCGCGAGCGCCGACACCAGCCGCTTCACGATCCACTGCGCCTCCTCGTCGTCGGCGATGTGCTCCAGCACCCCGAGCAGGAGCAGCGCCACCGGCCGCCGCAGGTCCAGCGTCTCCGCCGCGCCGAGGAGGATCTCGTCCGGGTCCCGCAGGTCGGCGTGCAGGTGCGCGACGGCGCCCTCGGGCCGGCCCGCCATCAGCGCGCGTGCGTGCGCCATCACGACCGGGTCCTTGTCGGCGTACACGACCCGCGCGGTCGGCACCGCGACCTGCGCGACCTCGTGCGTGCCGTACCGGGCGGGCAGCCCCACGCCGATGTCGAGGAACTGGTCGACGCCGCTCTCCGCCAGGTGGCGGACGGCCCTGCTCTGGAATCCGCGCTGCGCCCGTGCCGCCCTGCCGAGATGCGGAAGCATCTCGGTCAGTTCGATGGCGACCTTCGCGTCCGTGCTGTAGAAGTTCTTCCCGCCTAGCCAGTAGTCCCATACGCGCGCGCTGTGCGCTGGCCTGGAAGTCGGCCCCCGGTGGTCCCCCGCGTTGGGTCGTGGCTTCATCGCGCCCCGGAAGGAGCGAGTTAGACCAGACATGCCTCGGACGATAGGCCGCCCCCGTCACACGGTCGGTCACACCGTCGGCGGACCACTACCGCGCACCCGCGCGGTCATCCGAGCGTGCGCACTCCGTGACGCACTTCCGTGACGCACTTCCGCGACGCCGCCGATGATGCGCATCTTGCGCCGCGTCCACGGCTGGTCGGGACGCCACCTGCCCACGTCGACCAGGCCCGGCTCGACCAGCGGCAGCCCGCAGAACAGCCGCTCGATCTGCGTAGGGCTCCGCAGGTGGAGCGCGAAGACGCTGCCGGGGTCGCGGGCGTCCAGGTAGGGGCGCAGCCGCGGGTCGAGGCCGTCGTCGCTGAGATGGGTGATCGCCACGAGGCTGCCCGGGGGCAGCGCGCCGGAGTAGCGTCCGAGCGCCTCGACGAGCGCGCCGGTGCCGAGGTCGTCGTCGCCGGTGTCGCCGAGGTGCTGAAGCGTGTTCGCGCACAGCAGACCGACGGGCTCGGTGAAGTCGAGGTGCGCCCGGGCCTCGTGCAGCACCGCGTCGACGTCGCACAGGTCGAGCTCGCGGAACACGATGCCCGCGCCGTCGGCCATGAGCGCGTTGGCGTAGGCGCCGACGTGGGGGTCGTTGTCGATCAGCAGGAGCCGCGCGTCCGGCGCGACCTGCCGCGCGATCCGGTGGACGTCGCGTCCCTCCGGGTCGGGCATGCCGGTGCCGAGATCGAGGAACTGCCGGACGCCGCGTCCGCCGATGTAGCGGATCATCCGGACGACGCAGTCGCGCTTCTCCCCCGACAGTTTCCAGGTGTCGGTGCCGGTCTCTTTGATGATCTTGGCGATGAACGCGCGGTCGGCGGCGTAGTTGTCCTTGCCGCCGAGCGTGACGTCCACGACCCCGCGCGCGGTCGGGCGGCCCTCCGGGTCGGGAGGGCGCTCGTCCTCGACCTGCGGAGACCGCTGCCGGGGCCGCCACAGCAGCGAGGGGTCGTCGGCGCGGATCCGGTCGCGCATGCGCTCCAGCCGCACCCCGGGCGAGGTCTCCAGCAGCCGCTCGAACGAGTCGGCCGCGTGCCGGAAGGCGAGCAGGGCCTCGGCCCGGCGTCCCGTCCGGTGCAGGTCGAGCATGCGCAGCGCGTGCAGCCGCTCGTTCAGCGGGTCGAGCGCGAGGAAGCCGGAGATCTGCTCGGCGAGCCCGGGGCCGTGCCGTCCGAGGTCGAGCCGCGTCTCGACCAGCGCCTCGGTCACCTGGACGCGGCGGGTCAGCAGCGGTGCGAGGTAGGCGTCCATCGTCGCGGTGGGCGGGAAGTCCGGCAGCGGCGCCTCGCCGGGACGGCTCCGCCACAGCCCGAGCGCCTCCTCGTAGAGCCGCGCGGCCTGTTCGAGGTCCCCCCGGCGCCGCTCCTTGTCGGCCAGCGTCGCGGCGTTCCCGAACTCCTCGACGTCGAACTCGTCCCGCGGGCCCCGGACGAGCCGGTACCGCTGCACGCCCGCGTGGTCGACCTCGGTGGCGAGGCTCTCCTCGCCGCGCGGGAGCAGCCGCCGTGCCCGGTAGACCAGCGTCCGCGGGGCGGACGTGCTCTCCGGTGGGTCGTCGTCCCACAGCAGCGAGCGGAGCTGCTCGGCCGACAGGGCCCAGTCGCGTAACGCGAGCACGCTCAGCAGATGCCGGACGCCGCGCTTGCGCACCCGCCCCTCGCCGAAGTCGAGCGGACGACCTTCGTCGTCGGTGACCGTCAGCACACCCAGGACAGAGAATCTCACGGGGGCGACTCCCTCCAGGCCAGTCGATGCCCGCATGACAAGATGCCGATTTAGCTGACATTTTGCCGTGGCAAAAGCCACTGTTTCCAGTTTTTATGTGATTCGCCAGGTTGGCGGTGCGATTTCCGTATCGCTGGAAGGGGGACGGGGTCTTTCGCCCCGGCCAATTCCCGGACGGAAGGCGGAGGCGGGGCGCTGCCGGCCCTGGGTCAGGCGCTGCGGTGCTGGGGGTCAGGCGCTGCCGGTGCTGTGGTCCTGCGGCTCGTCGGCCAGGGACCCGAGCGCCTCGCCGAGCGTGTCGTGGATCGGGATGAACTTGTCGATCCCGGTGATCCGGAAGACCCGCAGGACCCGCGGCGGCAGCCCGGCCAGCGCCACCAGCGTGCCGCGTTCCAGCGCGCGGCGGTTGGCGGCGACGATGGCGTTCAGGCCGGTGGAGTCGCAGAACGTGACCTGCCGCATGTCGACGACGAGCGGCCCGCCCGCGTCCACGACCTCGAACAACGCCCGCTCGAACCGCGCGCGGGACACCACGTCGATGTCGCCCCGCACCCGGGCGAGGGTGCAGCCCTCGTCGCGCATCAGATGGATGTCGAAGTCCATTGGTCACCTCACGCCCCGATTGGGAGGGCCTGAGCCCGTCCCAGGTGACTCCTCAGCATTGCGCACCCATGCCCGCATACCAAGCAGTTCCAGGTAAAGGACCAGGTTGCTCCGCCCTGCCCCGCACCCCACGCCGGGGACGGGACGCCCCGTCCCTCCCCCCGCGGCGGCCGCGGAAACGGGCGCAATAACCTACTGTAGAGAAACTTACTTATCGGTAAGAATGGTGGTCGCCCGAAGCCCCCGGCCAATGGCGTCGACCCGCGTTCCCCGGTGCGGACGTGCCCAGTATAGGCTTGCCGGTGCGCACGTGACCTGCGGCAGGCCCATTGTTGACCGGCACCGCCGCGGGAAAAGCAGGCGGTGACCGGGGCCCGGATCGGCGCAGAGGTTACAGTGGCGGTGCCGAATTCGGGAGGCTTGGTGTTCTACACGTTCATGACGCGCGTGGTGCGTCCGATCCTCTGGCTGCTTTTCCGCCCCAGGGTGGAGGGCGGGGAGAACGTGCCGAGCTACGGCCCGCTCATCGTGGCCAGCAACCACCTGTCGTTCATCGACAGCTTCATCATCCCGCTTGCGGTCCCGCGTCCGGTGACCTACATCGCCAAGGCCGACTACTTCGAGGGCGGCGGGCTGAAGAAGGGCTTCGTCCGCTGGTTCCTCACCAACCTCGGGCACGTCCCGGTCCGGCGCGGCGCCAGGCGCGCCGCCATGGGCGCCCTGGAGCAGGCCGCCGAGATTCTCGACAACAGCGGCGCGTTCGCGATCTACCCCGAGGGCACCCGCTCCCCGGACGGGCGCCTCTACCGCGCCCGCACCGGCGTCGGCTGGCTCGTCCTCACCTCCGGCGCCCGCGTCCTGCCGGTCGCGCTGGAGGGCACCGAGAAGATCCAGCCGCTCGGCGCCTCGCTGCCGCGCGTGTTCGGGCCCCGCCCGACCGTCCGCATCGGCCCCCCGATGGACTTCTCCCACTACGACGACCTGCCGCCCGCCAAGGCCCGCCGCGCCATCGCCGACGAGATCGTCGAGACCATCCAGAAGATGTCGGGCCAGGAGTACGCCGGGGTCTACAACGAGCGGGCCGACCAGAAGGCCTGAGCCCGCCTGGAAGGGCCGCGCGGGCGTGTCGCCGGAGGATCTCGCGCATTCCGGGCCGTAGTGTCGCCCGCATGGCCCACAGGCTCCTCCCGATCATGCTCCCGGTCACCCTCGTCGCGACGCTGGCGGCGGTGTCCGCCTGCGGCGACAGCGGGGAAGAGCGCGCGCGGCCCGTCCGCGCCGGAAAGGCCGTCCTCGCCGGTGGCTACACCGCCGCGCAGCTGGAGCAGGCGCTCCTCGTCGAGACCCCCGGCTACCGCCGCAACGGCGACCCCGACTCGGGCGAGTACGGGACGCTCAAGGCCTTCCAGGACCTGGAGCAGCTCCGCAAGCAGGTCACGGTCGACAAGCCGCGCTGCCAGAACGGCGGCACGGGCGCCGTCGGCGGCCCGATCGGCAACCTCGAGACCGACACCCCCGCCGCGCTGGCCGCCTTCACCGCGGCCGACGGCCACCTGGTCACCGAGACCCTGATGGGCGTGTCGGACGCCGACGCCGAGAAGCAGGTGAACGCGCGCGTCCCTCCCGGCTGCCTGGCCTTCCGCACCAGAATGGGCGCGCAGTGGTCGCAGCACCGCGTGGTCGAGACCGTGCGCGGCGACATCGGCGGCGGTTCGAGGGCGGTCGGCGTCACCACCGTGACCGGCCGCGAGCGCGCCTACACCTGGTATGTGGTCTTCAAGGACCAGCGCTACCTGGGCACGGTCAGCGTCTTCGGCCCCCGCGCCACCCGCCAGGAGGCCGAACGCCTGGCCCGAGAGTCCCTGACCCAAGCCCGCCGCATCCTCGGCTAGCCGGGCCCCAGGCGCCAGGACCCCTGCCTGACAGTCCCAGCCATTAACCTGAACCGGCCGATACCTCACCCGTGCGATCGCGTCCGAAGGCAGGTTCGAGCTTGCGAGAACCTGATCGCGAAGCGAGCCGCCAGGCGAGTTCGGAGCGATGCCAGCGATCGCCGCTTCGCCCGTTGAAGGAAGGCGCGCCAGCGCCGACCGCCAAGGACGAAGCAATAAGTAGGGGAGGGCCCTTGATTGGTCGGGAGGGGCGGGTGACCGGGAAGATCGGGGCCGGTCTGGTCGGGGAGGTCATGATCCCGATTCGCGGGGGCGTCGAGGCGTTCTACGCGCATCCCGTCGACCCGCGCGACGAGTTCGGTGTCGGAACGATCGTCGTGGTGGTCGAGTACCACCCGCCCAGGACGGTCTACGTGGCGCAGGCGCTCGCCTAGACGTCACGCTGGTCAGGCGTGGGCCCGGCGGCCGTCCCGGTGATGAGGGGGACGGGGCGGAAGCCCTTGGTGACGAGCCAGATGCCCAGTGCCGCCTCCCAGATGATCTCCGGCACCGTGAACAGGACGTTCACCGCTGACACCTGCTCGTAGGCGCCGAACAGCACTGCGGTCGCCGTGGCGAAGGCGATGGCGCCTCCGACGAGCCCGATGAGCGCCATGGGACGCGGCACCAGGCCCGACCGGAACATCAGGTAGCCCAGCATCACCCCGTTGCCGAGGCCCGCGCAGAAGGCGGGGCCGAGCAGGAACGTCTGGTCCTTGACCGCTATCAGCGCCCGGCCGATCAGGACGGCGTCGGCGCCGCCCTCGCCGCCCAGGTCGTGCCGCAGGGCGACGACGGCGAGCACGCACGCGACCCCGACCAGGATGAAGGTCGAATCGAGGATGCGCGCGCCGAAGTAGCCGAGGGCGATGCCCTCGCTCTGCCGCTTCAGGATCGGGAACAGCACGACCGCGGTCGCGATGTTCGACACGGCGGTCAGGACCTCCAGGAGCGCGCCCAGCCGCACCTGCGTGTCCGCGCCCGATCCGAGGATGTAGTTCGCGTCGTTGAGGACCGGGTCGTACAGCACCACCGCCGGAATCGAGAAGACGAAGGTGAGGATGAACCAGACACCGGCGATCCTGGCCGTCCGCTGAGCGGCGTCCGCCGGGGCGTGCGGCGTCGGAGATTCGGTCGTGTTCACGTGTCTCCCAGGCTTGGATCAGCCCCCCGGCCCTTGCCGCGGGATCAGAGAACCACGCCGGACGATCGTTGTCTCCACCTGCGGGTGGCCGGTTTCAGCCGCCCTGGGGGAGCCAGCGGGTGGGAAAATTTATGAAGATTCCTCAGGACGCGAACCGTCCAGGCATTTTCTGCGTCTAGGAGGAAACGCGTACGGACCCCCTTGTAGAGGCCCGTCGCCCGAGGGGAGGAAGCCGGATGCCCTTGATCGCCGCGGCGGTAGCCGTCGTCGTCGCCATCATCGTGCTCATCGTGTTGTTCAAGATGGTCTGGCGGGTCGCCGAGCCCAACGAGGCGCTGATCATCTCCGGGCTGGGCGCCAGGTCCAAGCCGATCGACGGGCTCGACAGCCTCGGGTTCAAGATCATTACGGGCAAGGGGACCTCGGTGCTGCCGGGCTTCCAGGTCGCCCGCCGGCTGCGGCTCGACAGCCGCGCCGCGAACCTCGAGGTCAACTGCGTCACCCAGCAGGGCATTCCGGTGAAGGTCCGCGGCGTCGTGATCTACAAGGTCGGCGACGACTTCGTGTCGATCGCCAACGCCGCGCGGCGCTTCCTGGAGCAGCAGGGCTCGATGGACGGCGCGATCCACGAGCTGTTCACCGGCCACCTCCGGTCGATCATCGGCAACCTCACCGTCGAGGACCTCATCCTCAACCGCGAGCGGCTCACCAGCGAGACCCGCAGCTCCGCCGCCGACGAGATGAGCAAGCTCGGCCTCGTCGTGGACTCGCTCCAGATCCAGGAGATCGACGACGAGACCGACTACATCGCCAACCTCGGCCGTCCGCACGCCGCCCGCGTCGCGGCCGCGGCCCGGATCGCCGAGGCCGAGCGCGACCAGGAGGCCACCCAGCGCGAGCAGGAGGCCATGCGCGAGAACGCCGCCGTGATCCGCGACACCGAGATCAAGAAGGCGGAGTACGAGGGGCAGGTCAGCCAGGCCGCGCAGCAGGCCCGCCAGGAGGTCATCCTCAAGGAGACCCGCAACGCCGAGCTGGAGGCCGAGCGCACCGAGAAGCGGCTGGAGAGCGAGGTCCGCAAGCCCGCCGACGCCCGCGCCTACGAGCAGGTCAAGCTGGCCGAGGCCGCGCGCGAGCAGCGGATCGCGCAGGCGCAGGCCGCCGCGACCGAGATCCAGCTCAAGGCCCAGCGCGAGGCGGAGGCGACCCGCCTGCTCGGTGAGGCGCAGGCCGACGCCACCCGCCAGAAGGGTCTCGCGGAGGCCGAGGCGATCAAGGCCCGCGCGGACGCGCTGGCCCGCAACACCGACGCGGTCATCGCGCAGCAGCTCGCCGAGCAGTGGCCCCAGATCGTCGAGGCGGGCGCCCAGGTCTTCGGCAACGTCGACAACATGGTCGTGCTCAACGGCGCCGAGGGCATCGAGGACATGCTCGCCAAGGCCCTCACGCTGGGCGGCACCGGCCTCGGCGTCGCGCGTCAGCTCCTCGCCGGGATGAACGGCTCCAACGGCCAGAACGGCACGGCCCCGGCCAACGCCCAGATCCCCACCGTCCCGGTGGAGGTCCCCACGGAGAAGTGACCCGCGAGGAGAACTGACCCGCCTCTCAGGCCCCGTCGTCCCCGGCGGGGCCTGAGTTGTCGGGAGCCCGAGGCGGACGGGCGTCGCCCTAGACTTCTTTCATGTCCGTCCCGCGGCTCGCCGTCACCGTCGACCTCGTCGTCCTCACCGTGCGGGAGCAACGGCTCTGCGCCCTGATGTGGCGGCGCGACCGGGACCCCTACAACGGGACGTGGTCGCTGCCCGGCGGCTTCATCCAGTTGGACGAGGATCTGCCGGTCGCCGCGTCCCGGCTGATGGCCGAGCGGGCGGGGCTGGCCGACGTCCGGATCCATCTGGAGCAGCTCGCGACCTACGGCTACCCCGATCGCGACCCGAGGCAGCGGGTCGTCAGCGTGGCGTATCTGGGCCTGGCGCCCGACCTGCCCGCCTCCAGCCGCGCGCAGGTGCTGTGGACGTCGGTCGAGCAGCTGACCAACCACGACCGGGCGGCGTTCGACCACCGGCGCATCCTCTGCGACGGCGTGGAGCGGGCCCGCGCGAAGCTGGAGTACACCTCGCTCGCGGCGGCGTTCTGCCCGCCCGAGTTCACGGTCGCGGAGCTGCGCCGCGTGTACGAGATCGTCTGGGGCACCGTCCTGGACCCCCGGAACTTCCACCGGAAGGTCACCGGCGCCGAGGGGTTCCTGGTGCCGACCGACCGGACGACGACCCGCGACGGCGGGCGTCCCGCACGCCTGTACGGACGCGGCGCCGCCGAGCAGCTCCGCCCGCCGATGCTGCGCCCCCCGCCCGAGCGACGGGCGCCATGACCTGGGGGGATGTTTCGAGCATCGTGGGGCCGTTGCTAGGTTCTCACCCTATGAACGGTGACTCGTCCGAAGTGTTGGGACTGCTCGTCCGGGACATCGGCGACGCCGGCGTCGCGGAGATGGCCGGTTCGCCCGGTCTGGCCGCGGCGGTCGACCAGCACGTCGCCACCCTCCGCGACGAGCTCGGCGCCGTCGGCCAGGACGAGCTGATGGGCTACCTGCGCGACTTCGCCGAGGAGGCGTTCAACCGGGGCTGGTGGCCGGGCGACACCCGCGACTGGGAGTTCGTCCGGATCGTCGCGGTCTGCTGGCTGCTGCGCTCACCCGGATAGCCCGGCGGGCCCGCCCCCGGCGGCTTCGGGCGACCGTCCACTATGTCCAATGTGTGGGGATACGTAGGCTGGGTGCCGACCACCCATGTTCACCTGGAGGACAACGGTGTCCGAAGTAACATCGCCGCGCTTCCGCTCCGTCCTCGACCGGTTCGTGGCCTACAAGCCCGGCAAGGTCGTCGTGTCGCCCGAGGGCCGCTCGTTCAAGCTGTCTTCCAACGAGTCGCCGCAGGGCCCGCTGCCCTCGGTGCTGGACGCGATCGTCGACGCGGCGGCGAACATCAACCGCTACCCCGACAACAACGCGACGGCGCTGACCGAGGCCATCGCGGCGCACTGCGGCGTCCCGGCCGATCATGTCGCGGTCGGCTGCGGCTCGGTCGGGGTGTCCCAGATGCTGCTGGAGGCCGTGGCGGAGCCGGGCGCCGAGATCGTCTACGCGTGGCGGTCGTTCGAGGCGTACCCGCTGCTGGTGGCCCTGTCGGGCGGGACGCCCGTCCAGGTGCCGCTGCGGGAGGAGACCCACGACCTCGCCGCGATGGCCGACGCGATCACCGACCGCACCCGCCTGATCTTCGTCTGCAACCCGAACAACCCGACCGGCACGGTCGTCGGCCGCGCGGAGATCGAGGCGTTCCTCGACCGCGTCCCCGAGGACTGCCTGGTCGTCCTGGACGAGGCGTACCGCGAATACGTCCGCGACGACGACGTCCCGGACGGCCTGACCCTGCTCGCCGGCCGCCCCAACCTCGCGATCCTGCGCACGTTCTCCAAGGCCTACGGCCTGGCCGGGCTGCGGATCGGCTACCTCGTCGGCCATCCGCTGGTGGCTGGAGCGATCCGCAAGACGTTCCTGCCGTTCAGCGTCAACTCCGTCGCGCAGGCCGCCGGGATCGCCTCGCTCGCCGCGACCGACGAGCTGCTCGCGCGGGTCGAGGGCACGGTGAAGGAGCGCGACCGGGTCCGCGGCGCCCTGATCGAGGACGGCTGGACGGTCCCGCCGACCGAGGCCAACTTCGTCTGGCTGCGGCTCGGCGAGCGGACCATGGAGTTCTCCGAGGCCTGCGACGCGCAGGGCGTGAGCGTCCGCCCGTTCCCGGGCGAGGGCGCCCGCGTCTCGATCGGCTCGCCGGAGGAGAACGACGCGTTCCTGGCCGTCGCAAGGAACTTCCCTCACCGCAACTGACCACTTCGCGGTGCCGCGGCTGACCGCTCGGGGCCGCTCCGCCCCCGGACCGTCCGTGTCCGGGGGCTGCGGAGCCCGCCGTCAGCCCGCGGTGGCCTTCGGGCCGAGTTTCTCGACGATCAGGCGGTAGAGCTGGCGCGGGCGGCCGGGCTGCGGCGTCCGGTTCGGCGGGAGCGGCCAGGCCAGCCCCTCCTCGACGAGCGTGCGCAGCAGGCGGCGCGCGGTGCGGGGGGTGACGCCGAGCATCTTGCCGGCGTTCTCCGCGTCCACGATGAGGGGTTGGTCCTGGTCGCCGAGCTTGTCGGCGAGCCGTGCGAGGATCTCCAGACCCTTCGGCTTGGCCTGCGGCTGGCTGCGCGGCGGGGTGCGCGGCGCGGGCACCAGGGCCCGACCGTCGCGGTCGAGCGCGAAGCCTTGGGCCCGCTGGGAGCTCTGCGAGCGCGCGAGCGCGGCGCGCGCGTGGTTCTCCGCCTCGTGCGCGGTGCGTCCCATGCCGATGCCGACCTCGATCGCGAGGCCGAGCTCCTCCCGGACCCGCTCGACGAACGGCGGCGTCCGGAAGCCCTCGGTGGACGCGGTGACCGACCCGCGCGTGGCGATGACCAGGTAGCTGTGGTCGTCCAGCGGCCACACCGAGGCGTTCATCCGGTGCGCCTCCTGGAGCAGGACGCGGTGCAGCGCCAGCTTCAGCTCGTCCCGCCAGTAACGCGGGGTGACGCGGCGGGGGGTCTCGCGCAGCGTCGGGACGTCCACGAGCACGACGACGAGCTGCGACTCCTCCAGCCGGTGGTGCGCGCCGAGCAGCGCCGCCGTCTGGAGCGAGCTGCGGATCGCCGCGCCGGTCGGCCGGACGCGGATGGTGGGCACGCCCGCCATCTCCATCCGTTCCGCCGTCGCGTGGACGCAGGTCATCGCGACCGTCGTCGCGCCGCGCCGCCACAGCCGCTCATGGAACGCGGCGAGCGTGCCGGGCCCGGCGGCCTCCTCGCGCAGGTGCACCTGCTCGGTGCCGAGGCTGATCTCGGCGTAGGCCTCCTCGACCTCGGCGCGTCCGAGCACGTCGATGCTCACCCGCGACGGGTCGAAGCGTTCGTCCAGGGATGCGCGCAGCAACGCGCCTTGCAGGGCGGCGCCGTTCAACGGGACGTAGGTGGCGGGCATCGTGAGTACCCCCGCCTTGCGGGCGAAGTCGTACGGCACGGGGCTGGCGAAAAGACATACGTCCACGCCCGAGCCCAGCCGCACGACCTTGTCGGCCGCCTCCTGTTCGTCCCGATATGCGGCGGCCACCAGCCGGCTAGGTACCGGTGTGGGGCCGTGGCCCATCAACATGACCCTCTCGACGAGGTCATGCGGGCCTACGACCCCGATCGTGAGATCGGGTGTCACCGACCCCGTTCGTGCGGCCGTCATCGATGATCTCTCGCTTCCGGTCCATCCTCTCGGCGGAGACCCGGTGGCCCCAGCCACGCGTTCGCGCACGTTTCGCCCAACGGTTGACTCATGGCTCGTCGCCCCTGCCTTCTGACCCAGCACCGCAGTTCCCGTGCGATTCGTTCCTCAGTGGGCAGATCGGGTCAGGGCGACGATGTGTGACGCCCAGACGCGAAATCGAATCAAGAGTGCGGCGAAAAAGTAACCTACGCGACCCCCTAGTCAGTAATTTGTCACCATTCGGCCAGCCTTGATCCTGCATCTTCGGTCGTCCGAAGTTGAAAAACAAGACCCGAAATCGCCGCTAGAGGGCCCTCCTGACGCTGCTGCGCACTCAGAGGTCCCTTGTGCGGTCGTTCGGTTTACGCGCAGGCCGAAATCCACCGACCCGGTGCCGAAGCGCCCGGAAATACGAGTGATCCGTTCGCGCGGCCGTGACTCTCCGGGGCGGTGATTTTTTACCGCGTTACGGTCGGGTCCATCGGGAGCGTTCCAGACCTTACATCCCAGGTCAACGCCTCGGCGTGGCGGACATGGAAGCGTCACTCCCTAGCCAGGTGTAGTTGACCGGTGACGCCATGTTGACGGATTACGGAGCCGACGGCCGCCGGAGGTTACAACCCCGGTAAGGACCGACTCCGGAGTTGGTCAGGCCGGGCCCCCGAGCCCGGCCACTTGCGGCCGCCCGCCCATCCCGAGTGACCACTCGGTCGCCCGTGACCGTCCGTACGCGGCTCCGGCGCGCGAACAGGGCTCGGCCATGGCCCGAGAATGGTCAGTCGTCATACGAAATACAAATGATCAGACAAGCCCGCGGGGCCGACCCCGAAGGCCGACCCCCACGGGCCGCGGACCCGGGCGCGGGTGCCTTCGCGCCCGCGAAGGCACGGTCGCGAATACCGCCTACTCGGCCTCTCGCACGATGTCGGCGCCGAGCGAGGAGAGCCGCTCGGCCGTGTGGGCGTGGCCGCGGTCGAGGTAGTACGCGGAGGTGATCGTCGTCTCGCCCTCGGCGGCGAGCCCGGCGAGCACCAGGGCGCTGCCGCAGCGCAGGTCGTGCGCCTCGACCTCGGCGCCGCGCAGGACGCGCGGCCCGTTGACCTTGGCGCGGTTGCCGTCGACCTCGATGTCGGCGCCCATCTTGCCAAGCTCGTAGGCCAGCTTGAACCGGCCGTCGAAGATCCGCTCGTAGATGTAGGACGGGCCCTCGGCCAGGCACGACAGCGCCATGATCGGCGACTGGAGGTCGGTGGCGAAGCCCGGGTACTCGTCGGTGATGACGTTGATCGGACGGAGCGTCCGGTCGCGGTGGACCTGGAGGACGGCCCCCCGCTGGTGGAACTCGACGCCCATCTGCTCCAGCTTGTCGGCGGCGACGCCGAGGTGCTCCAGGCTCGCGCCGACGAGGTTCAGGTCGCCGCCGGTGATCGCGGCGGCCATCACGAAGACGCCGGCGTCGATCCGGTCGGGCATGACGCTGTGCTCGACGGCGGTCAGCTCGTCCACGCCCTCGACGGTGATGAACCCGGTGCCGCCGCCGCTGATCTTGGCGCCCATGGCCTGGAGGATCGCGATGTTGTCGAGCACCTCCGGCTCCAGCGCCGCGTTCTTGATCAGCGTGGTCCCGCGGGCGAGCGCCGCCGCCATGATCAGGTTCTCGGTGCCGGTGTGCGAGGGGGTGTCGCAGTACAGCGTCCCGCCGCGCAGGTCGCCGGCCTTGATGTGGATGATCCCGTCGCCGTTGTCGGCCACCTGCTCGGTGACGGTGGCGCCCATCCGCTTGAAGCCGTTGTAGTGGAAGTCCAGGTTGCGGCTGCCGAGATTGCATCCGCCGACGCCCTCGATGACGGCCTCGCCGAGCCGGTGCAGCAGCGCCGGGACGAACAGGAACGAGCCGCGGAACCGGGAGGCGATGTCGGCGGGCAGCACCGGGCTGCTGAGCGAGGACGCGTCGATGACCAGCGTCCGCTCGGTCTCGTGCAGCTCGGCCTTCGCGCCGATCGCCCGCGCGAGCTCCACCGCGCGCCGCACGTCCTCGATGATCGGGACGTTGCGCAGGACGGTGCGGCCCGTGGAGGCCATCAGCGAGGCACCGATCATCGGGAGGACGGCGTTCTTGGCGCCCTGGATGAAGACCGTGCCCTGCAACTTCCGGCCGCCGCGCACGCGGTACCGAACCTCGTGGCCCATGCTCATGTCCGCCTAACTCCCTTTTGGTTGCCGTCAACGGTGCTTACCGGAACACGTGGGTCTAGCGGCGGAATCACGAGGGCCGGGCGCGCCGAACGTGTCCCCCCTGCCCAACGGGACCCCAGTAAACCACCGAGGCGGAGATGGGGCGTCCGGTCCGCGCCACCCCGGCGCCTGTCTGTTCGGTGAGATACCCGGGGGTTCGCAAAGGTTCGGCCTCCGGGGCAAATTCACCACCCGGACCCGCCGCGCCGCCCCCGGGACTAGTGTGATCTTCATGGACGAATCCCCCGGCTGGGACGCCATCAACGCCGCCCTGCGCCCCCTCTACGGGGACACCGACCCCTACCACCTGGGCACGGTGCACAAGTGGGCGCTCGGCGGCCCGGACCCGCTCGACGGCATCAGCGTCTACGCGCGCGCCGAGCCGGAGCCGCACTGGCATTTCGTGTCGTACGGGATGTCGGAGCTGTACGAGAAGGAGTCCGACGACCCGGACGAGTCGGGCTGGGGATTCGAGTTCACCTTCCGCCTCGTCCGCGACCCGGCCGAGGAGACGCCGCCGGTCTGGGCGGCGAACCTGCTCCAGAACCTCGGCCGCTACGTCTTCAACTCGGGCAACTGGTTCGAGCCGGGCCACCACATGAGCGTCAACGGTCCGATCGCCGCCGAACGGGAGGACTCCGACATCCGCGCCGTCGGCTTCGTCCTCGACCCGGAACTCGGCGAGATCATGACCCCGCACGGCCGCGTCAAGTTCCTCCAGGTCGTCGGCCTGGCGACGGAGGAGTACGAGGCCCTCCGCCAGTGGAACGCCGGGGCGTTCATGGACGCCCTCGCCCCCCACCTGCCGCTGTTCGTCACCGACGTCGACCGCCGCTCCCTGCTCGCCGACCCGGACCTCGCGCGCGCCGTCCGCGAGGGCATCGCGCGGGACGGCTCCAACAGCGGCCTCCTCTACGTCACCACCGCCCACTGGGAACGCGACGCCGGAGCCACCACCCTCCGCCTCGGCGCCCTCCAGGCCCCCGCGGTCGCCGAGTCCCTACGCGGCCGCCTCCCCTTCGGCCGCGAACTACTCCTCCAAACCGAGGACACCGTCCTCACCTTCCGCCCCGCCGACGCCTTCGCCGTGGAGCAACCGGGCGAGGGCGTCCTAGAGGTGCACGTCCCCCCGTCCGCCCTGGACGACCTCACCGCAACCCTGCGCCCCACCGCCGGAAGCACAGCGGTACCGTCCCTGCCCGGCCTCACCGTAGAAATCGTCCCCACCGCCATGCGAGACCGCTACGGCAACGAAACCGGCGAAGTAGTCGGCTAGCCCCACCCCCTACAACACCCCCCCGCCCGCGCGCGTACGCCCACACGCTCGCGGTAGCCGCGCGTTCAGTACGCCCGCACGCTTTGCACGCCTGCGCGCCTATGCGTTCACCACGCTTGCGCGCCCATCACGCCTACGCGTCCGGCACGACCACGCCTACGCGCTCGGCAGGTCTGCATGCCCACCGAACCTGCGCGCCTACCGCGCCTGCGCGCTAGGTGCGTTCGCGCTTCGTATGGCTGTGTCTCGGCACGGCCGCGCGCTGGCGCGGTTGTGTGTCCGCGCCTTGCGACGCTTGGGTGCTTGGCGCGGCCGTAGGGGCGCACGCGGGCTGCGGCTGGGGGCGGCCGCGTGTTTGGTGTGCTCGGGCGCTCAGCGGGGTTGCACGGGGCGGTGGGGCGTGGGCTAGGTGTCAGGCGAAGGTGCGGCCCGTCAGGCGCTCGTAGGCCTCCACGTACTTGGCGCGGGTGCGGTCGACGATCGCGGGGGGCAGGGGCGGGGGTGCCTCACCGGAGGCGCGGTCCCAGCCTGAGGCGGGCGACAGCAGCCAGTCGCGGACGAACTGCTTGTCGAAGGACGGCTGCGCGTGGCCGGGCTCCCAGCCGTCCTGGGGCCAGAAGCGGGACGAGTCGGGCGTCAGGACCTCGTCGGCGAGGACGAGCTCGCCGTCCGGTGCCCAGCCGAGCTCGATCTTGGTGTCGGCGACGATGATGCCGCGTTCGCGTCCGAGCTCGGCGCCGCGACGGAAGACGGCGAGCGTCACGTCGCGGAGCCGGGCGGCGACGTCCGCGCCGACGGCCTGCTCGACCTGCGCGAACGTCATCGGCTCATCGTGCTCGCCGACCGGCGCCTTGGTGGTCGGGGTGAAGATCGGCTCGGGCAGCGCGGAGCCGTCCACGAGGCCGGGCGGGAGCGGGACGCCGCAGACTGTCCCCGTCGCCTGATAGTCCTTGAGACCGGAGCCGGTGAGGTGGCCGCGCGCGACGCACTCGACCTTGACCATGTCGAGCCGGCGCGCGACGACCGTCCGGCCGGCCCATTCGGCGGGCGCGCCGTCCGGCAGGTCCGTCGAGACGACGTGGTTGGGCAGCAGGTCCGCGAGCTGCTCGAACCACCACAGCGACAGCTGGGTCAAGATGCGGCCCTTGTCCGGGATGGGGGTGTCCAGGATGTAGTCGAACGCCGAGATCGTGTCGCGGGCCACCATGAGCAGCTCGCCGCCGGGCAGCTCGTACAGGTCCCGGACCTTGCCGCTGTGCAGGTGCTTCACTTGTTCTCCAGGATCTCGACGGGGTCGCCAATCGTGAGCGTGCCGACCGTGCGGGGGATCGCGTCCTGCCCGAAGACGATCTCCTGGTCCCAGGTGCGGTAGGACGCGAGGGTCCGCAGCGGCTCCCGGCCGCGCTCGCCGGTGTCCTGGTCGGTGGTGGTGACCACGCAGCGTCCGCGCGCCTTCACCAGCTCGATCACCGTGTCGCCGACGCGCAGCAGCCGGACGTCGTCCTCGCCGAACGCGCCGAGCCCCTCCACGACCAGGCTCGGCCGGAACCGGTTCATCGGTAGCGGCTCGTCCAGCCGCCCGTTGAGCTCGGCGAGCGACTCGGCGGAGATGAGCAGCAGCGGGTACGCGTCGGCGAACATCAGCTCGCCGCCGCCCCGCGACGTCTTCCGCTCGCCCGTGAAACGCACCAGCCGGCAGTCACGCCCCAGAAGGGAGGAGAACCACGCGGCGGCGTCGTCGCCCTGGTCGACGCCCTGACACTCGTACCGGTGCACGATCACGTCCAGGACGTCCCCGTCGTCCGCCGCCTTGTGGACGAGGGTCTCCATGCCCGGCGCGTCCACCGAAAGGACCTCGCCGTTGTAGGACGGCCGCATCAACGCCATCGCCGGGGTGGTCCGCTGCGACATGAAGCGACCGTCGAGCGTGACGAGCATGAACTCGCGGTCGTACCGGACCCCGCGGTCGGTCAGCTCGGCACGGTCCAGCGACGTGCCGCCGCCGCCCTTGAGCGGATACACGTTCAGTTCGGTCAGCGTCGCGGGCAAGGTCCCCTCCTGTGGTCATTCCATCCGTTCCGAACGTCCCCACCGTCCCGATCATCTCGCGCGGCCCCAGCCCGCCGGTGCCCGGGCCCCTCGGCGGCGAGCTGTCACTGGCCAGCCGTTGAGGTCGAGGTGCTCGGGTTGCCCTGCATTCCCGTCCGAGCCGGACGCGGTGTTCAGTTTGCCGGTGTGCGGGCCCTTGGACGGCCGGGCGGCTGCCGACCCGCCGTCGAGCTCGTGGCGGCCGGGTAGCCGTGCCTGGCTGAGCCGACAGGTGCATGATCGACTTGCCGCCGCCGGTCCTTCGGCGGCCGAGCTGCCGCTGGGTGTTGGTGGGCCGGGCGGGCGGGGGCGCCCGGCCCTTCGTGGTCAGGTTAGGGCGGTGAGGCGGTCGAAGACGGGGGCCAGGCGTTCGACGAAGCGTTCCGGGCGGCAGACGGTGTCCAGGCGCGCTTCGTCCAGGGTTAGGCCTGCGGCGGCGGCGTGCGTGCGGAGGGTTTCGCGGAAGGGGACGCCGGTCTCCCAGGTCTCCATCGCCGCCTTCTGGACGAGCGGGTACGCCTCGTCGTCGCGGCTCATCCCCGCCTCGACCAGCTCCAGCAGGACGGTCGAGGTGTAGATCAGGCCGCCGGTCGAGTCGAGGTTGGCGCGCATGCGCGCCTCGTCCACGACCAGGCCGGACATGAGCCGGTTGGTGAGGTTCAGCATGTAGTCGAGCGCGATGGAGGCGTCCGGGAGCGCGATCCGCTCCGTCGAGGAGTGCGAGATGTCGCGTTCGTGCCAGAGCGGGATGCCCTCCAGCACCGGGACGACCTGCGCGCGGACGATCCGCGCCATGCCCGCGAGGCGCTCGGAGATGATCGGGTTCTTCTTGTGCGGCATCGCCGACGAGCCCTTCTGGCCCTTGCCGAACGGCTCCCACAGCTCGCGGACCTCGGTCCGCTGGCCGTGCCGCACCTCCAGCGCGATCGCCTCGCACACCGTCGCCATGATCGCCAGGGACGAGACCCACTCGCTGATCCCGTCGCGGATCACGACCTGTGTCGACACGTCCGCGCTCTTCAGACCGAGCTTGCGCGCGACGTGCAGTTCGACGGCCGGGTCGATGTTGGAGTAGGTGCCGACGGCGCCGGAGATGGCCATCACGCCGACGGCCTCGCGGGCGCGGCGGAGGCGGTCGCGGGAGCGGGCCATGGCGAAGGCGAAGTCGGCGACGCGGTGGCCCCAGACGTCGGGTTCGCCGTGGATGCCGTGGGTGCGTCCCACGCGCAGCGTCGCCTGGTGCGCGAGCGCGTGGTCGCGCAGCGTCGCGACGAGCGTGTCGGCCTTGGCGAGCAGGATGTCGGTCGCCTCGACGAGCTGGAGCGCGAGCGCGGTGTCGAGCAGGTCGGACGAGGTCATGCCGAAGTGGACGTACCGGGCCGCCTCGCGCGGCTCGGTGTTGTCGGCCCACGCCGACAGGAAGGCGATCACGTCGTGCTGGGTGACCGCCTCGATCTCGTGCACCGCCTCCGGGGTCGGCGGCGGCGCCTTGCGGACCGGCTCGACCACCTCCGGCGGGATGGTGCCCGCCTCGGCGTGGGCCTCGACGACGAGGACCTCCACCTGGCACCACAGCTCGTATTTGTGCGCGTCGCTCCAGACGCGGCCCATCTCCGGAAGCGTGTACCTCTCGATCACCCGACGATTGTCCCAGGTCGCCGACGGTCAGGGGTCAGGTGGGTTGGTTCGCGAGCCCGGCGGCCTCTTCGGCGATGTCGGTGCGGTGGTGGGAACCGCGCAGCGAGATCTCGGCGACGGCCTTGTAGGCGGTCGCGCGGGCGGTGGCCAGATCCGGTCCGGAGCCGATCACGTTGAGGACGCGGCCGCCGGACGCGACGAGCCGTCCCTCGGCGTCGCGGCCGGTGCCCGCGTGCAGCACGTAGGCGTCCTCGACCACGTTCGCCTCGGCCAGGCCCGTGATCTCGTCGCCCTTGACCGGTGCGGACGGGTAGCCCTCGGCGGCCACCACGACCGTGACGGCCGAGCCGGGCCGCCACTCGGGTCGCAGCTCGGGGGCGAGCCCGCCGATCGCGCATGCCTGGAGGAGCGTCGCGAGCGGTGTGGCCAGCCTGTCCAGGACGACCTGGATCTCGGGGTCGCCGAACCGGGCGTTGAACTCGATCACGCGGAGGCCGCGGGACGTCAGCGCCAGACCCGCGTACAGGACGCCGACGTACGGCGTTTCGCGGCGGCGCAGCTCGTCGACGGTGGGCTGGACGACCGTCGACATGATCTCGTCCACGAGGCCGTCGGGCGCCCAGGGGAGCGGCGTGTAGGCGCCCATCCCGCCCGTGTTGGGGCCCTCGTTCCCGTTGTAGGCGCGTTTGAAGTCCTGCGCGGGCAGCAGCGGGACGGCGTGTTCCCCGTCGCACAGCGCGAACAGTGACACTTCCGGGCCGTCGAGGAACTCTTCGATGACCACGCGCTCACAGGACGCGGCGTGCGCGACGGCGGCGGCGCGGTCGTCGGTGACCACGACGCCCTTACCGGCGGCGAGCCCGTCGTCCTTCACCACGTAGGGCGGGCCGAACGCGTCCAGTGCCGCCTCGGTTTGCGCGGTCGTCTCGCAGACGCGCGAGTCGGCGGTCGGGACGCCCGCCGCCGCCATGATCTCCTTCGCGAACGCCTTGGACCCCTCGATGCGGGCGGCGGCGCGGTCGGGCCCGAAGCACGGGATGCCCGCCGCGCGCAGCGCGTCGCCGACCCCCGCCATCAGCACCACCTCGGGGCCCACGACGACGAGTTCGATGCCGAGCCGTCCGGCCAGCTCGGTCACGGCCGTGGGGTCGGTGGGGTCGAGCTGGTGGTTGTCCGCGATCCCGGCCGTGCCCGGGTTGCCCGGGGCGCAGTGGAGGGCGCTGACGGCTGGGTCGCGGTGCAGGGCGCGGGCGAGCGCGTGCTCGCGGCCACCCGATCCAAGGACGAGTACTCGCACGTCACGCGAGCTTAGTGGTCGCGGCCCCCGTCCGCGCCCGCCGCCCGCCCCGGCGCATGTTCTGCCTGCGCGACCTGCGTCCGGCCGGTGCCGCGCGTGCCGGTGCCTGTGCGGTACGTGTCCGGTGGCGCGTCCGGCGCTTGTGCCTGGTGTCCGCTTTGGTTGCCGGACGAGCGGGCACGGTGACTGACCGGCCAAGGGACTTGACGATCGGTCCCCTGGACGGTCGCGTGACGGTGAGGCGGCCGTCACACGTGTCTCAGGTGAACCTTCCCATTGCGCCCAGCGTCTTAAATGTCGGCTGGTAAGCTGCGACGGGCTTGACGCCCCGCTGTCCAAGGTGTGGAAGGAGGTGGTCGGGATGAGTCCTGGTGATCCTTGCGGTTCGCCGGAAAACCCTCACAGTCCGAGCAGGACTGTTCATCCGTCCGCCTCCATCTGGCGTCCGGCCGTCGCCCGCGTGCGCTCACTGAGCTGATCCAGCCCGGGTCGAGCGCGCGCGTTACGCGTGTGGCCGGAGGGTTAGGAGCACCTCATGGCCATGACTCGAGTCCGCCCCAGCCGCGCCCTGTTCAAGACGCGCGGGCGCCCCACCACCGCGCCGGTCCGGCCCCGCGACTCCGCCGTCATCGACTGGGCCGCCTACATCGACGGGCACCGCGCCTCCACGGCGACCGCCGAGGACGCCGTCCGCCTCGTCCGCGACGGCCGCCTCACCCCCGACGGCGACTCCGCGGGTTTCGTCTGGGTCGGCCTGCACGAGCCGTCCGCCACCGAGTTGACCGAGCTGGCCGAGGTCTTCGGCCTGCACCCGCTCGCCGTCGAGGACGCGATCCACGCCCACCAGCGTCCCAAGCTGGAGCGCTATGACGACGTGCACTTCGTCGTGATGAAGACCGTCGGCTACGTCGCGAGCGGGCCCGACGGCGCGGAGGTCGTCGAGACCGGCGAGATCATGATCTTCTGCGGGCCGGACTTCGTCGTCACCGTCCGGCACGGCGCGCACGGCTCCCTCGGGCCCGTCCGTGAGCAGCTGGAGCGCGACCCGGCCCGGCTCGCGAAGGGCCCGGCGGCCGTCCTGCACGCCGTCGCCGACCGCGTGGTGGACGGCTACGTCTGCGTCGCCGACGCCGTCCAGGAGGACATCGACGAGGTCGAAGAGGCCGTCTTCTCCCCCGAGCGCACCGACGAGTCCCGCCGCATCTACCGCCTCAAGCGCGAGGTCATCCAGCTCAAGCGCGCCGTCGGCCCGCTCGCCGGACCGCTGCGCAACCTGTCGGGCCGCCGCTTCGTGCCCGCCGAGATCAAGGAGTACCTGCGGGACGTCGAGGACCACCTCACCCGCGTCCGCGAGCAGGTCGAGTCCTACGACGAGCTCCTCAACCCGATACTCCAGGCCCACATGACGCAGGTCACCGTCGCCGACAACCAGGACATGCGCAAGATCTCCGCCTGGGGCGCGATCTTCATGGTCCCGACGGCGATCGCCGGGGTCTACGGGATGAACTTCGACTTCATGCCCGAGACCCAGTGGCGCTACGGCTATCCGCTGATCCTCGCCGTCATCGGCCTGGCGTGTCTGTCCCTGTACCGCGGTTTCCGCCGCAACGGCTGGCTGTGATTATCGAAGTCCCGGCCCACGTCCCTCGCCTGGCGGCTCGGGATGTGACCGTGCCTTTGCGGGCGCGGCATCGCTTCGCGATCTTCCCGGTGGGGCTCGCCTTCGGCGTCGCCCCACCGCTCAGCCAACGCGCCCGCGTGACAGCTGAGGTCACCGGGGCGCGTGCTAGGCGCTGAGGGTCAGAGCGCGGTCCGGGTAGTCGGTGACGATCGCGTCCACGCCGTACTTGGCCAGGCGCGACATGTCCTCGCGCTCGTTGACCGTCCAGGCGACGACGGCGAGCGCGGCCGCGTGGGCGTCGTCCACCAGGGACGGGGTGATCAGCGTGTGCTCGGGCGACAGGGCGGTCGCGCCGATCGCCACGGCGGCGGCGATCGGGTCTTCCGGCGCGAGCCCGGCAAGCCACGGGGTGTCCGGGACGAGGGTCTTGCGCTCGACCAGCGCCACGCGGC
Source organism: Actinomadura terrae (assembly GCF_022751215.1). Classification (GTDB taxonomy): domain Bacteria; phylum Actinomycetota; class Actinomycetes; order Streptosporangiales; family Streptosporangiaceae; genus Spirillospora; species Spirillospora terrae. The sequence goes on from NZ_JAICDG010000008.1 coordinate 287,975, forward strand.
CGAGCGCCGGGTGGCGGTGGGCCTCCGCGAGGACGCGCCAGTCGAAGCCCAGCACACGGCTCCGATGGGTCACGCCCGCTTCGTCCAGGACGGACGCGACCGCCGGCACGAACCGGGCGACGTCTTCATCAGGCCAGCTGGGATCGGTCTTCAACTCCACCGACAGCAGCACCCTGGACGGCTCCAGCAGCGCACAAGCCTCGGCGAGCGTCGGGATCGGCGTGCCGGGCAGCGGGAGCTGCGTCGCCGTGAACATGTCGTCGCGCTGCCGGACGCCCGCGTCCACGGTCTTGAGCTGCTCCAGCGTGAGGTCCCTGATCGCCTTGCCGACGTAGGGGAACGCCGGGTCGCCGGGACGCGCAGGCCTCGTGTCGGAGAGGTTCACCGGCGAGAGCACCTGGTCGTGGCAGAGGACGACCACGCCGTCGGAGGTGAGGCCGACGTCGAGTTCGACGGCGTCCACGCCCAGGTCGAGCGCGCACGCGAAGCCGGGGAGGGTGTTCTCAGGACGAAGCCCCCGTGCCCCCCGATGGCCGTGGACCTCGACGGTTCGCGTCACGGCTCCGCACGCTAGCGCGGGCGCCTCGGGCCCGGGTGGAGTGGAGGTGAAAACGGCAGGTCAGATCAGGGAACGGAGCGACAGCGTCTGCTCGCGGCCGGGTCCGACGCCGATCGCCGAGATCTGGGCGCCCGACATTTCCTCCAACGCCCGGACATAAGCCTGTGCGGTCTTCGGCAGGTCGTCGAACGTCTTCGCGGCCGTGATGTCCTCCTTCCACCCGTCCAGGTACTCCAGGATGGGCTTGGCGTGGTGGAAGTCGGTCTGCGTGGTCGGCATCTCCTCGACCCGCTCGCCGTCGATCTCGTAGGCGACGCAGACCGGGACGCGCTCCAGGCCGGACAGCACGTCCAGCTTCGTGAGGAAGTAGTCGGTGATCCCGTTGACCCGGGTGGCGTAGCGGGCGATCACCGCGTCGAACCAGCCGCAGCGGCGGTCGCGGCCGGTCGTGACGCCGTACTCGCCGCCGGTCTTGCGCAGGTACTCGCCCTGCTCGTCCAGCAGTTCGGTGGGGAAGGGGCCGGAGCCGACGCGCGTCGTGTAGGCCTTCAGAATCCCGATCACGCGGCTGATCCGGGTGGGGCCGATGCCCGAGCCCGCGCACGCCCCGCCCGCCGTCGGACTGGAGGACGTGACGAACGGGTAGGTGCCGTGGTCGAGGTCGAGCAGCGTGCCCTGGGCGCCCTCCAGCAGGACGACCTTGTCGTCCTCCAGCGCCTTGTTCAGCACGAGCGAGGTGTCGGCGACGAACGGCCGCAGCCGCTCCCCGTAGGCCAGGTACTCCTGGACGATCGGGTCCGTCTCGATCCGGCGCCGGTTGTAGACCTTCGTCAGGACCTGGTTCTTCTCGCGCAGCGACAGGTCGAGCTTCTGGTTCAGGATGTTCGGGTCGAACAGGTCCTGGACGCGGATGCCCATCCGGTTGATCTTGTCGGCGTAGGCGGGACCGATGCCGCGCCCGGTCGTGCCGATCCTGGCCTTGCCGAGGTAGCGCTCGGTGACCTTGTCCAGGGCCCGGTGGTGGGGCATGATCAGGTGCGCGTTTCCGGAGATCAGCAGCCGTTCGCAGGTGATCCCGCGGTCCCGCAGGCCGTCGATCTCCTGGAGCAGCACGGCCGGGTCGATCACGACGCCGTTGCCGATCACCGGGACCACGTCGGGGGACAGCACCCCGGACGGCAGCAGGTGCAGGGCATAGCTCTTGTCGCCGATGACCACGGTGTGGCCGGCGTTGTTGCCACCCTGGTAGCGGACGACGTAGTCGACGTCCCCGCCCAGCAAGTCGGTGGCCTTGCCCTTGCCCTCATCTCCCCATTGGGCTCCGACAAGAACGATGGCCGGCATGCCGCTGTTTCCTTCCCACGACGAAGGCCCCGGTCGCCGCAAGAGCGAAGGGGCCTCTTGCGATCAAAGCGTACCCGCACCTGGAGCCAGAGGAAAACGCACGCCGTCCGGGGCGGCCCGGAGCGAAAGCGATCAGCCCCCGGAGCGAAAGCGATCAGCCCCGGAGTAAAAGCGATCAGCCCCGGAGCGGTAGCGATCAGCGCCCGGGGCGAAAGCGATCAGTTCCCGAGGGCCTCGGCGGCCGTGGGGCTGGAGTCCTTGAGGAACGTCCGGCAGCGCTCGGCCTCGTCGTCCTCACCGATCGCGGCGGCGGCGCGGGCGAGGGCATGCAGGGCGCGCAGGAAACCGCGGTTGGGCTCGTGCTCCCACGGGACGGGCCCCTGCCCCCGCCAGCCCGCGCGGCGGAGCTGGTCGAGGCCCCGGTGGTAGCCGGTGCGCGCGAACGCGTAGGAGTCGATCACGCCGCCCCTGGCGAAGGCGCGGTCGGCCAGTTCGGCCCACGCCCCCGGGTAGTCGGGGTGGCGCGCGGCCACCTCGAAGGGGTCGACGTCGTTCGCCAGGGCCTCCCTGGCCTCGGCGTTGTCCGGCAGTTCGGTCGGAGGCAGGCCGCCGAGCAGGTTGTTCGTCATCGGGTCATCGTAGGTCGGCGCGCCTCGTCCGGCCCAATCGGCTTTCCGGCGGGTCCGGTGGGAACCCTGGAGCCCTTGCGGGGACGCGGTTAGGATCGCCCAATGCTCACGCCCGGCGGAATCGACACCGGCGTCCCGAGCCCCGCGCGCGTGTACGACTGCCTGCTCGGCGGCAAGGACCACTACGAGTCCGACCGCCGGGCCGCGGCGCGGCTCCTGGAGATCGTTCCAAGCATGCGGTTATCCGCGACGCAGAACCGCGCCTTTCTCGGACGCGCCGTCCAGTACCTGGCGGGCGAGGTCGGAATACGCCAGTTCCTCGACATCGGTACCGGTTTGCCGACGCAGGACAACGTCCACGACGTGGCGCAGCGCATCGCACCCTCGTCCCGCATCGTCTACGTGGACAACGACGCGGTGGTGCTCGCCCACGCCCGCGCGCTGCTCACCAGCACGCCCGAGGGCGCGACCGACTACCTGGACGCCGACCTCCGCGACCCCGACGCGATCCTGGAGCACGCGTCCCGCACGCTGGACCTCGACCGTCCCGTGGCGCTGCTGCTGGTGGCGGTGCTCCACTTCGTCCCGGACGCGGACGACCCGCGCGGGATCGTCTCCGCGCTCCTCGACCGGCTCGTCCCCGGGTCGTACCTGGTCATCTCGCATGGCGGCTCGGACGCCGACCCCCGCAAGGCCGCCGAGGCCACCGGCGTGTACCGGCGGCACGCGCCGGACGCGCTGCTGTCGCTCCGCACCGAATCCGAGGTCGCCCGGTTCTTCGACGGCCTCGACCTGGTCGAACCGGGGCTGGGCTCCATCGCGCACTGGCGTCCGGCGGGCCCGATTCCGTCGGCCGAGCAGGTCGGCATGCACGGCGGGGTGGCCCGCAAACCCTAGGGGCGGACGGGCAGCGGCAGCTGGAAATGCGCGGTGCCGTCCACGGTCCGCGCGCGTGCGGTGGGCCATCCGTGCTGGACGAACCGGAGCGCGTCCCGGTTGCCGGGGATGACGTCCGCCTCGAACTCGGTGATGCCGCGCCGCGCGGCCAGCTGGGCGAGGTAGCGGACGAGCGCGCTGCCGACGCCCCGGCGCTGCCAGGGGTCGGTGACGAGGACGGCCAGGTCGGCGCACCAGGGCCGCCGCCGGTCCCGGCTGTACTCGGCGACGCCCGCGATCTCGTCCGCGTCCAGCGCGATCAGGGCCTCGCGGTCCCAGTGGTCGAGCCGCTCCAGCAGGCGGACGTAGTGGTCGGGGATGTGCGGCGTGCCGGAGAAGAACCGCGTGTAGAGGCTGGCCTTGGAGAGCCGCTCCGACATCCGGCGCAGCCGGGGCCCGTCGGTGATCCCGTACGGACGGATCCGGACGTCCTCCAGCGCGGGCGGAGGAAGGTGGGCGACCGTCCGCACAGTGAGTCTCGTCATGCAACCCATTGGACCGCATCAAGTTTTGTGAAGCAACTGACGATTTCAGCGACCGGCCCCCGGACGGGGTTCCACGTCGGTCGGCCCGAGCGACGCGCCGCAGGCGTCGCAGGTGAAGCTCGCCGTGAGCGTCCCCGGGCAGCCGCGATGGCCCACGAGCGTCGGCGGGCCGTCCGGTGCGTAGTGGCGGTCGCCCCACAGCAACAGGGACATCATCGCCGGCCACAGTTCGACGCCCTTGCGGGTGAGGCGGTACTCGAAGCGCTCGGGACGGTCCTGGTAGGGGACGCGGCGCATGATGCCCTCGTCGCACAGCCGCGACAGGCGGTCGGTGAGGACGTTGCGGGCCACGCCCAGCACGTCCTGGAAGTCGTCGAACCGGCGGACGCCCTCGAACGCGGTCCGGATCACCAGCATCGTCCAGCGGTCGCCGACGACTTCGAGGGAGCGGGCGATCGAGCAGTTCTGTGACTCATAGGTACGGGGCAGTGCCACGCTGCGAGGCTACCCGGCCGTAAGGGAAAACGGCGGGGCCGCCGGTGCGCGGCCCCGCCGGGACGTCACTTCAGCCGCTTGCCCGCCGACAGCAGGTGCTCGGTCGCCTGGACGACGCGCGCCGCCATCGCCGCCTCGGCCGCCTTGCCCCACGAGCGCGGGTCGTACTGCTTCTTGTTGCCGACCTCGCCGTCCACCTTCAGGACGCCGTCGTAGTTGCGCAGCATGTGGTCGGCCACCGGACGCGTGAACGCGTACTGGGTGTCGGTGTCGATGTTCATCTTCACGACGCCGTAGGACACCGCCTCCCGGATCTCCTCCAGCGTGGAGCCGGAACCGCCGTGGAAGACCAGGTCGAACGGCTTGTCCTTGCCGTACTTCTCGCCGACCGCGTCCTGGATGCCCTTGAGCACCTCGGGCCGGAGCTTGACCGAGCCCGGCTTGTAGACGCCGTGCACGTTCCCGAACGTCGCGGCGAGGATGTAGCGGCCGCGCTCGCCGACGCCGACGGCCTCGGCGGTCGCGAGCGCGTCGCCCGGCGTCGTGTAGAGCTTCTCGTTGATCTCGTTGGCGACGCCGTCCTCCTCACCGCCGACGACGCCGATCTCCATCTCCATGATGATCCGCGCCTTCGCGCACTGGTCGAGCAGCTCGGCGGCGATCTGGAGGTTCTCCTCCAGCGGCACGGCCGAACCGTCCCACATGTGCGACTGGAACAGCGGCTCCTCACCGCGCGCCACCCGCTCCTGCGAGATCTTGACCAGCGGCCGCATGAAGCCGTCCAGCTTGTCCTTCGGGCAGTGGTCGGTGTGCAGGGCGATGTTCACCGGGTACTTGGCGGCGACCACGCGGGCGTACTCGGCGAGGGCGCTCGCGCCGGTGACCATGTCCTTCACCGTGGCGCCGGAGAGGTATTCGGCTCCCCCCGTGGACACCTGGACGATACCGTCGCTCTCCGCCTCGGCGAAGCCGCGGAGCGCGGCGTTCAGCGTCTGGCTGGACGTCACGTTGATGGCGGGATAGGCGAAGCCGTCCTGCTTCGCTCGGTCGAGCATCTCCGCGTAGACCTCGGGCGTTGCGATGGGCATTGTCAGCGTCCTTTCTTACGCAGGGTGCCGCCGGCATCCGGCCGGGCGGTAGCACCCGTCCACCGCGTACCCAGTCGATTCGCCTGGTCACGCGGTTCCGGGCAGTGCGTTCCGTCCACGGTCAGTATCTCGTCGGGGCGCTCGCCCACTCCAGAGGGGCCCGCGAGGTGCCCCAAGTATCCAGGATTCCGGCGTCCGGTCGAGGGGTTTGCGAGGGTGCGTCCGGCGCGATCCCCAGCATGAGAACGACTCGAACACCCCCGGAACAGGCCGGTTTCGCGCTCACGAAGAGCGCCGGGACAGGTACGCTCGCAATGTGGATCTCACGACCCTTCCCCTGGACATCACCGAGTACCTGCATCCGACGGCCTGGTTGCAGCTCTTCGGCACGTTTGCGACGATCGGCGTCCTCGCCATCATCTTCGCGGAGACAGGGCTGCTGATCGGCTGCATCCTGCCGGGCGACTCGCTGCTGTTCACGGCCGGGATCCTCACGGCGGTCTCGACCGTCAACGGCCAGGAGTTCCAGTCGCTGTCGCTGCCCTGGCTGCTGGTCGGCGGCCCGGTGGCGGCGATCGCCGGCGCGCAGCTCGGGCACTGGCTCGGCGCGCGCTACGGCCGCAAGCTCTTCGAACGGCCCGACTCCAAGATCTTCCGGCAGGAGTGGGTGGAGAAGGCCGAGTACTACTTCAACCGGTTCGGCCCCGCGAAGGCGGTCGTGCTGGCCCGGTTCGTCCCCATCGTCCGGACGTTCCTCAACCCGCTCGCCGGGATGCTCGGCATGGACGCCCGCAAGTTCTTCATCTGGAACGTCGTCGGCGGCGTCGTCTGGACCGACGCGTTGTTCCTGCTCGGGCACTTCCTCGGCTCCGAGGTCCCCGACGTCGAGCGCTACATCCTGCCCGGCGTCGCCGTGATCCTCGTGCTGTCGGTCATCCCGATCATCCGCGAGGTCATGAAGGGCCGGAAGGCCTCGCGCGGGGGCGGCAAGCACTCGCGTCCGAAGAATAATGGCCCCGAAGAGTCTCGTCCGTCGCTCAGCGGTGACAGTTATCGCTAACCTCCCCATGTGGGACGTCATCGGTCGGACCCTCGTGGTCTCGCGCGCATACTGATCGCGGTCGTAGCCGTGGTCGCCGCCCTGGGTCTTCTTGTCGCCGGCGGCCTCTCCCTGGTGAACGCGGTCTCGGGCGACTCCGACAACCACGATCCCGCGACCGTCTCCCCGTCCCCGGGCGACGGCGGCCAGAACAAGTCCGCGCCGAGCCGCAGCCCGTCCTCCTCGTCCTCGGGTGCGCTGCCCCTCGTGATCCGGGTGACCGGCCCGGCCACGAACGTCCTCGTCCGCGTCGCCGACACCGGCGAGGTCCTCACCCAGGCCCTGCTGTCCACCGGCGACACCCGCAAGTACGAGCAGACCCCCCTCCAGGTCGTCGCCACGAACGGCGGCTCCCTGGAGGTGGTGATCTACGGCAGGAAGTGGCCCGCCAAGCCGTCCGGCACGCGGGGCCAGTGGTTCGTCTCCGCCAGGAAGTGACGGGAGGCCGGGGAGGGACCGGTCGCGATCAGGAGATCTCCCACGCCTGGTCCCTGCCGTTGACGCACTGCCAGTTCACGACCGCGCCCCCGCCCGCGAAGTTCGCGCCGACGACGGTGAGGCAGTTCGCGTTGACCCCGCTGACCAGGTTGTCGCCCCTGAAGTGCCACTGCTGCCCGGCCGCGCCGTTGCAGTCGTAGAGGTTGGTGGCGGCCCCGCTGCCGCCGTTTCCGCCGCGGACGTCCAGGCACTTGTTGCCGGGCAGGTCGCTTCTGAGCCGCCCGCCGTCGAACGACCACCGCTGGTTGGCGCCGCCGTGGCAGGGCCAGACCGTGGTCAGGGCGCCGTTGCCGGTGTTGCCGTCCGCGACCTCAAGGCACAGGCCACCGGCGGCCCGGGGCTTGACGAGGAAGCCGGTGAGCTTCTTCTCTGGCTTGGGCGCGGGCGCCGCCGAGGCGGACGAGGGGGCCGAGGCCGACGAGCCGGCCCACAGCGCGCCCGCCATGGTGACGGCCGGCAGCAGCGCGAGAATCGAGAAGGTGCGCATCGTGCTCTCCAGTTCGATGGTTGCGGGTCCGCCGGATCGGTGGTCCCTGTCGCCTCAACGTTCGCGCCGGCACTGGTGGGCGGCCATCCCCAGATCCTGGGATGGACAACGCGTGCTTGTCCGCATGCGGCGCGTGGTCGATACTGGGCGGGGTGAGCGCTGGACGGAGCGCGCCCGGCGCCGCACTGGTCGGCGCCGCCACGGAGGTCGGCTCGGCCACCGAACTGGGTGCGGTGATCTCACGGTGGGTCGGACGCGCGGTACCGCACGAGGGCTACATGCTCGCCGCGGTCGACCCCGTCACCGGCGCCGGGTGCTTCCTGGCGCGCGGGCACGGCTACACGACGGCGGCCGCGCGGCAGTTGACCCTGGGTGAGCGCCTGAACTGCGACCACCCGTTTCCCTTCCAGCGCCTGGTGGCGGGTCCGTGCCATGTGGGCGTCCTCAACACCGACGGCCCCGTGCGGCGCCGCAGCCCCACGATGCGCGCGGTGATGGCCGACCTGGGCGTGGGCAGCGAACTCCGCCTCGCGCTGGTCGACGGCGGGACGACCTGGGGCGGCCTGGTCCTGCTCCGTCCCAGGGGAGCCCGCCCCTTCTCGCCGGACGAGGCGTCCCGCGCCCAGCACCTGGCCCGCGACATCGTCGCCGCGCTGCGCCGCTATGCGACGGGCGTGCCCCCAGAACCGAACAGGCTCGGCGCGCCACCGGGCGTGCTGGTCCTCGGCGCCGACGAGACGATCCTGTCCGCGACCCCCTCCGCACGCATCTGGATTCGCGAACTCGAAACGCTTCCTGCCGCCGCGTTGGCCGCGCCGGATTTGCCGATGGAAAGCACCATCTGGCACCTCACCCAGAGCGTCCGCGGCCCGGAGGAGCCGACGCCGACCCGCGGCCCGGGCATGCCGGGGCTGACCCGCGTCCCCACCCCGCGCGGCTGGATCGCCATACGAGCCCAGCCCATGCCCACCGGCGCGATCGCCGTGACAATTCAGGCGGCCGCCGGTAAGGAACTGCTTTCGGCGGTGGCACTCTGGCAGGGCCTCAGCCCGAGAGAACGCGTGGTCATCGACCACGTCCTCGAAGGGCTATCGAGCAAGCAAATCGCCCGCCGCCTGCACGTGTCGCCTCACACCCTCAATGACCACCTGAAATCCATTTACCGCAAAGCGGGCGTCTCCACCCGCGAAGAACTCCTGTCGCGCTTCCTCAACTGACTCCCGGGCAGGCGGTACTCCTGCCGCCGGTGGGGTGACTCTGGCGGCGCCGCCAGACCCCGTCCACCCCTGTGACCTGCGAATCGGCCACCAGCAAGGGGTGGCGCGACGGTGGCGAGGTCTCCCTACCCCGAACACCCATTCATTACTGTCCGTAGCGATATATACACTGTGAGCGAATGTCGGGTTCTATGTTGCTCACCCCTGACCGTCCGCTTCAGGGGAGGAGGTGAACCGACATGAGCATGGCTTACGAGCCGCCGTCCCTCGTAGTGATCGGCGATCTGCGCGAGATCACCCTTGGAGACAGGTCCTGGGGATTCGACCGCATCAACCAGTGCGCCATGTGGAACTGCTGACAGTCCACTCGTGATTCCCCGGTCGGCCCATGCTGCCGGGGGAGGGCCGTGCCGGTCGTCAAAGACCGGCACGGCCGGCGCCCATCTTTCGAAGCGCCCGGCATCGAACACCGCCGGGCCCGGCTTTCGCGCGGGACGAAATCACGGTGAGCCGTCCCGCTCGCTGGGGGAAGGCATGCGGTTCTTCGTGGTTCCCGACAATTCCGAGGGTGCCTTGGTCGTGGCGTCCTTGCATACCCGGTGGCCCGACCTGCGGATGCTGCCGCACGATTCGGGACGTCCGTGGATCGTGGGCCACTGGCAGGACGAGGAGGTCCGCTGGGCCGCGGCAGGAGGACGGCGTATCGCGCTGCTGGGACGGGTCCAGGTGAGCGTGCCATGGCTGACCAGGTACATCGTCGGGCAACCTGAGCCGGGCGCCCTGGCGGATCTGAGCCGCGAGCTGCCCGGCAGCTACCACACGGTCGCCGCGATGGACCGCGTCGTGTTCGTCCAGGGAGACCTTTCGACGGTGCGGGAGGTCTTTCACGGCCAGGTGCTGGGAGTGACGATCGCGGCCGACCGTCCCGACGGGCTCGCCGAGCTGGCGGACGCGGCGATCGCCGAAGAGGAACTGGCCGTCCGGCTGCTCGCCCCCGCCGTGCCGTGGCCGCTGAGCGAGGAGTGCCTGTGGAAGGGGATACAGGCGCTTCCCTCCGGCTGCCACCTGCGGATCGGGCCCGACGGTCGCGGCCGGGTGACGCACGGCCGGTCGCTTCCGGCGCCCGAGCTACCGCTCGCCGAAGGGGCGCGCCGGGTGCGGCACGCGCTAAAGGAGGCGGTGCGGGTCCGGACGCACGGCCAGGCGATGCTGAGCGCCGACCTGTCCGGTGGAATGGACTCCACCAGCGTGTGCTTCCTGGCGGCCGGCCGGGTCGATCGGCTGCTGACGGTCGTCTGCGAGCCCGGTGACCCGTCCAGCGATGACGGCCGCTGGGCCGCGCTCGCCGCGACGTCCCTGCCCGGCGCCGAGCACATGTCCTACCGTGCGGAGGACTGCCCGCGCTACTTCGCCGGGCTGCTCGACACCGACCCCGATCTGGAGGCGCCGCTTCCGTCCGTCCACGCGCGGGCGATGGTGCTGGAGCAGGCGCGCCTGATGGCGGCGGCCGGTTCGTCCCGGCATCTGACCGGCCACGGCGGCGACGAGTTGTTCCTTCCCACCCCCGCCTACCTGCACGACCTGCTGCGCAGACGGCCGCTGCGGGCGATCGGGCAGCTGCGCGCCGGACGGGCGGTGTCCCGCTGGCAGACCCGTCCCACCGTCGCCGCACTACTGGACCGCACCTCGTTCGCCGACTGGCTGGGCCACGAGATCGGCCGCGACCTGCGGAACCCGATCCGGGGGGTCGGCACCGCCCCGCTGTCGGGCTGGGGCCCGGCCTACCGGATGCCCGCCTGGGCCACGCCCGAGGCGGTGCGCTCAGTTCAGCATCGATTGCGGGAGGTGGCGCGGGCGCGCCCGTCCCCGCTGTCGCCGCTGCGCGGCCGGCACCTGACCGTCCAGCACATCCGCCAGGGCGGTGAGCTGGTGCGCCGTATCGACCGCCTTTCGCTCCAGCACGGCGTCACCACCGAGGCGCCCTTCCTGGACGATCAGGTGGTCGAGGCGGCCCTCGCCGTGGACTACGCCGACTGCCTGCGGGCCGACCGGTACAAACCCGTGCTGGTCGAGGCGATGCGCGGCATCGTCCCGAGCCGCAGCCTCGGACGGCGCTCCAAGGCCGAGTTCAGCGCGGATCTCTACACCGGGCTCCGCGAGCACCGCCACGACCTGCTGGAACTGTGCGACGGGATGCGCCTGGCCTCGCTCGGCCTGGTCGATGCCGCGGCGCTGCGCGCCGTCATCCTGAGCCCGCCGCCGGTCTCGCTGGAACTGCTGCCCCTGCTCAACACCTTCGCCTGTGAGGTGTGGCTGCGCTCGGTCGGCACCGGACGTCCACGCTCACGCGCCGCTTCGGAGGCGGGCCGATGAAGATATGCCCCGATGTGACCCTCACCGACACCGGCCAGGGCCTGGTGCTGCTCAACGAGCGGACCGGCCGCTACTGGTCCCTCAACGGCACCGGCCGAGCCGTGCTGCTCATGCTCGCGGACGGAGCCACGCCCGAAGAGGCGGTGGACAGCCTGACGCGGCAGCACCCCGACTTCGCCGACCGGATCACCTCGGACGTGGAGGCGCTGATCAAATCGCTCCTGGCAGAGAAGGTGCTGCTCCCATGACGATGCCCGTCGCCCTCGAACCGCGACCGGACGTCTCCCGCGGCCGCCGGGCGGCCGCCCTCGCGGCCGTGTCCGCGGCGACGCTGCTGGAGCGGCTGCCGCCACGCCGGTTGCGGCGCGTCCTGGAGGCGGCTCGCCGCGGAGCCCGCCCGGCCACCGCCGCGCAGGCGCTGGCCGCGCGCGAGGCGGTCGTGGCGGTCAGCCTCCACTGCGCCGGGCAGGGCTGCCTGCGGCGATCGGTGGCCGTCGCGCTGCTGTGCCGGATGGGCGGGTCCTGGCCGGACTGGTGCACCGGCGTCCGCGTCGAGCCGTTCCGCGCGCACGCCTGGGTCGAGGTGGACGGCACCGCGATCGGGGAGCTGGACGACATGCACCTCTACCACAAGACCATGACGGTGCCCGCCCGGCGCCGGGGCGGGCGGTGAGCATGCGCGAGGCGTTCGCGCTGGCCGCCCAGAGTCTGACGGCCGGGATCTTCGCCGTCGCCGCGTTCAGCAAACTGCGGGGCCGGGAGGATTTCGAGCGGTTCGCCACCACCGTCCGCAAGCTGACGATGCGCTCGGGTCCGGAGACCACCGTGCTCGCCGGGGCCTTCGCGGTCGTCGAGGCCCTGACCGCCGTGCTGATCGCCGTGCCCGCCACCGCCACCGCGGGCCTGTGGACGGCAGCGGCGCTCCTCATTCTGTTCATCGGCGTGGTCTTCCGGGCCGTCCGCGGCAAGGTGTTCGCCGAATGCGGCTGCTTCGGCGGCAGCGCGATCATGAGCTACCCCCTACTGCTGCGCAACCTCCTGCTCCTGGCCCTGGCGCTGGCGGGTCTGGCTGCCCCGGCCTGGGAGGGCCTCGCCGTCCGCGGCGCCGCGCTGGCCGCCGGCCTGGTCGCCGCGCCGGTGCTGCTGCGCTCCTACGACCGCGCCGTGACCCTCGTCCTCGGACGGGTGCACGCCAGGACCCAGCCGTGACCGCGCCGATCGAGGTCCGCGGGCTGAGCAAGCACTTCGGCCGCGTGATCGCGCTCGACGCCGTCGACCTCACCGTGCCCAGGGGAGCCGTCCACGGCCTGCTGGGCCACAACGGCGCCGGTAAGAGCACCCTGGTCGGCGTCCTCGCGACCCTGCTGCGCCCCACCCGGGGCACCGTCCGCGTGGCGGGCCATGACGTGCTCGAACGTCCCGCCCAGGTCCGCCGCCGCATCGCCCTCACCGGCCAGCAGACGACGCTGGACCTCACAATGTCCGGGCGCGACAACCTGTTCATGACCGCCCGCCTGCTCGGCGCCGGACGCCGCGCCGCCCGCGCCCGGACCGACCAGCTGCTGGAGGCGTTCGAGTTGACCGCCGCCGCCGACCGTCCCGCCCGCGGCTACTCCGGCGGCATGCGGCGCCGCCTCGACCTGGCGATGACCCTCGTCCGGCGCAGCGAGGTCGTCTTCCTGGACGAGCCCGGCACCGGCCTGGACCCGGCCAGCCGCCTCGCCACCTGGGACATGGTGCGCGGGCTCACCGCCACCGGCAGCACCGTCGTCCTGACCACCCAGCACCTGGAGGAGGCCGACCGCCTCGCGGACGCGATCACCGTCCTCGCCGACGGCCGCGTCGTCGCCACCGGCCCGCCCGAGGACCTCAAACGCCGCATCGGCCGCCGCAGCGCGACGGTCCGCCTCGCCACGGCCGCCGACACGCTCGCCGCCGACCGCGCCCTGACCGCCGCGGGCCTGCCCCCCGAGTGCGACCGCCCCCGCCGCGCCCTGACCATCACCCTGACCCGCGACCGCGACCTCACCGCCGTCGTCCGCGTCCTGGACGCGGCCGGGATCGAACCCACCCGCCTGACCCTGTCCGAACCAGGCCTGGACCAGGTGTACCTGGCCCTGACCGGCCACCGCCGAACGGAAGCACCATGACCGCCCCGCCCCTCACCGACCACCCCCACGAGCCGCTCACAGGCTCCGACGACTGGCACGGCGCGGCAACGACGACCCAGATCGCGATACTGACGGCCCGCTCCATGCGCGCCCTCGTCCTGGACCGCCGCCTGCTGATCATCGGCGTGGTCGAATCCCTCATAATGCTGATCGCCTTCGGCCAGGTCTTCTCCGGCCTCGCCTACGCCCCGGGCTTCCCCGCCCACATCAAATACATCGATTTCCTCTTCCCGGCCCTCATGCTCACCACAACGCTGCAAAGCGGCATCCAGGCCGGAATCGGAGTCACCGACGACGCCCAGTCGGGCATCCTCGACCGCCTCCGCTCGATGCCGGTCTGGCCCGGCTCGATCCTCATAGCCCGCAGCCTCGCCGGCCTGGCCCGAGGCGCCCTGCGCCTACTCGTCCTCCTGACCCTGGCCCGCGCCCTGTTCGGCTACCACCCCGCAGGCGGCGTCGAAGGCCTGCTGGCCGCCGCCGCCCTCTCCCTGGCGGTGAGCTGGAGCCTGAGCTGGCTCTTCATCGCCCTGGCCTGCTGGATCCACCAGTCCGAAGCCCTCCACGCCACCGCGGGCCTGGTGATGTTCCCGCTGATGTACGCCTCGAACGCCTTCGTCCCGATGGACGGCCTCCCCGGCTGGCTCCGCTGGATCGCCCGCTACAACCCCATAACCCACGGCATCAACTCCGCCCGAGACCTATGCCTAACAGGCACCACGGGCCCCGGCGTCCTAACCGCCATCCTCGCAAGCCTGCTAATCGCCACCGCAGCCGCCACCACAGCCACCAAAGCCCTCTCCCGCCCCCGCTAACCCCAACAACCCAAGCCCCCACCCTCACCCCCCGCAGCCCAAGCGCCCGCCCCCCTCCACAATCAGGCAGGAGCCGAGGAGGATGAGGGCCCCTGCACGTCGCCTGGACGCTGGCAGAAGCCAAGTTGCGAACCCTGCGGGGCGATGAGGACCAGGGCTTGCGTACGTCCGCATCACCACCGCCAAGGTGTTGCGAACCCTCGCAGGGGCGATGACGAGGCTCCTGCCTGACCTCCGCCCGACAGCAGGACCGCCGCGTTGCGAACCTTCGTAGGGGCGATGAGGACGCCGACGGGCTCGGCATGGCGCACCGCTGCACCGCTCGGTTGCGAACCCCCGTGGGGCTATGAGGACGCAGCGACTCCTGCTGGCCACCACTACCGCCGGGGCGTTGCGAACCTTGGTGGGGGCTACGAGGAGCCCATAGTAGAGCCGCTGGCTGGATGACACGTGTGCTTGCACCAGACCACCGGAGGCGGAACGAACCGTGCCCACGTTGACCCTCCCGTTGCCGTCCGGCGGTACCTGGACGCGGGCAGATTATGAGGCGCTGCCCGAAGACCTTCCGGTACGCGTGAGCCTCATCCATGGAGCGCTGGTGGTGGCCCCCCGGCCCCGCCCGCTCCACCAGCGCATCGCCCGGCGTCTGGCGACTCGTCTCGAAGACGCGGCCCCCGATGCCTGGCAGGTCGACACCGCCGTGGACGTCCTCCTGGACGACGATGAAGTGGAGGCGGTCGAGATCGCTCCCGACATCGTCGTGTACTCCAGCGACCACGACCCCTACGAGCGCCCGATTCTCGCCCATCAGGTCGCCCTGGTTGTCGAGGTCGTCTCACCGTCGACCAGGCACAGGGACCGCCGAGTGCAACCAGCCTTGTACGCCGAGGCGGGTATCCGGCACTACTGGCGGGTGGAGACCGACCAGACCGCACCGGCGTTCGCCGTCTACACCTACGAACTGGGCGATGCCACCGGCGGATACGTCGCGACAGGCGTACACCACGACCGGATCACCGCCACCTTGCCCTTCGCCCTCGACATAGAACTCAAGGCCGTCCGCGAACGCTGACATCCGCGACGTACCGCTCAACAACCCGAGCGGTAATGGCTGGGTGCAGGCGGCTTCTGGCTTATCTGGGACTGGTTTTGTGATCCCCTCGCAGGGGCGATGAGGACGCGCGGCGCCGCTGCGCCCGACGACGCGGAGGCTGTTGCGAACCCGCGTGGGGGCGATGAGGACTGGACGATCTAGTGCAGATCCTGGACGTGCTGCTGCAGTTGCGAACCCTTGTAGGGGCGATGAGGACGACCTCTGATGAACCGCGGCACGGTGCTCATCCTCACGTTGCGAACCCTTGTAGGGGCGATGAGGACACGTTCCAGGGCTACATGGCGGTGTGTGTCAGTTTGTTGCGAACCCTTGTAGGGGCGATGAGGACCCCATGGTAAAGCCGCTGGCTGGATGCCACGGCGACAGCCGTACATGGAGTGCGATTTCAGCGAGCCTCCGGTAGTGCACGCGACCCCGGCGTGTCGCTGAAACGATCAAGGTTGACCTGGCAGCGGACACGGCTACCGCATCTCAGCGAGGCGCGGTCGCTTGTTCCTTCTTGGGGTGGGCCTCCCGAAGGGAGGGGAAGCGCGGGGCGGTGGACCCGGCCGTACGCCCGCCGTCTCGGGCTGGCCTCGGTGGCCGGTTAAAGGTCGAGGTTCCCAGCCTTTGCTCGCGATACGAGCACGGTGAACGCGGTGCGGTCGATGGCCAGGTGGCCGCTGTGCGGGTTCTTGCTGTCCCTAATACTCAGGAGGGTGGCGGTTCTCGCGACCTCCACACACTGGCCGGAGCTGCCGCCGCTGTAGCTGCTCTTGCGCCACTGGACGGACGTCGTGCTGGTGATCTTCACGGTTCCTCCATGGGGTGTTGGTCGGTCTCGGCTTGGTGATTGGCGAGTTCCCAGAGGCTGGCGACGTGGGAGGCGAACCGGTCGTAGAGGCCGTCGTCCTGAAGTCGTTTAATGTGCAGCATCGGGGAGTCGTGCCCGACCAGGCGCGCGAGGTGCGGTGTGACGAGCATCTGGTCGTCAAAGACAAATGCGCTCAGTCCGATGTGCTCGTCGCCGTAGCGCGTTTCGATGGTCGGGACGTCGCTGAGCTTGGACAACTCGTCCATCGTGACTTGGATGCGAGTGCTGACGGTCAGCGGGACCGCCTCCAGCTCTTCTCTGCGACGTGTGACCTCACTGTTCGGGTCGCCGATGAGAAAGCGGATGCGGCAACCCGCCTCTGCCTGCCTGCGCAGGACGCTGCGTAGGTTGGGCAACTCCAGCCATAGGAAGTAGTTGGTGTATCCCGCGAAGGTCAGTTCTGATTTCGCATTGCTGATCAGCCCGCGCCACACCGATTTCGGGCAGCTTGACCGGTACGGATAAACGGCGACGATCTCGCGGTCGGCGCCGATCTTGATGTTCCTGCCGACGGTTTTGGGCCAGAGCACGGCCTCACCAACTCCCGGTGCCTCTTGCTCGGCTCTACCAGTGTGCCAAGCGAAAGGCCCCGGCGGGAGGGAGGTCCCGCCGGGGCCGATCGAGGGTCGGTCACAGGTTGAGGTCTCCGGCCTTCACTCGCCACACCAGCGCGGCGAACGCGGGGCGGCCGATGGACAGGTGACCACCTTCGGGGTTCTTGCTGTCCCTGATTCCCACAAGCGCGTAGGTCTCCGCGACCTCCACACACTGGCCACTCTGCCCACCGCTGTAACTGCTCTTGCGCCAGGGGCCGGACGTAAGCTTGTCGGTCGTCTTCACAGTTCCTCCAACGCTTTACGGATGGCGGCCGTCGACTCCTCAGCGTTCAACGCCTTGGACCTGATCAACTCAAACAGTATGCCAAGTTCGGCGACGTAATCGCCTTCGTCGATCAGACGGCCGCGCCCACCGGCGGACTCTGCGTAGACGGTGTCCGGCTCCCCAGGGGAGCACAGGATCGTGAACGTACCCTCTGGAGACAGTTCGGCGTCCTCGGGGACGATGTGGATATGCACGTGCGGCAGGTCAGCCAACGTGAGCAGATGCTCGAGCTGTGCGCGCATGACCTCGCGACCGCCGAAGGGGCGACGGAGCACAGAGGCGTCTAGCAACGCAAAGATGGCTGGGGGCTCATCCGCGTTGATGATCTCCTGACGTTCGAGTCGGGCCGTGACGAGACTTTCCAGCTTGTTCGGCTGCTGGCCGGCCTTCAGCACGGCGCGAGCGTAGTCAGGCGCCTGGAAGAGACCTGTGATCACGAAGTTCTCATAAACCTTGATCATGCCTGCCTAGCCCTCCGCGTCTGCGAACTCGGGGAATCCCGCTGGGAGGCCGGTCTCTTCGAGGACGCGGGGGTAGAGCGGGGTGAAGAACTGGTCCTGCTCGAACGCCCGGTCGAGGGCCTGGCAGTTCCTGCGGGTGGGGCGGCGCTGCTGGGTCTCCATGCCGCTGATCAGGCTTCCCGAGACGTGGATCTTGCTGCCAAGCGTGGGCTGTGACCAGCCCTTTTCCTCGCGGAGGCGCTTGAGGTGGTACGCGAGGTATGCACGAGCCGATTCCGACGGGTCGATCGACGGCATGGGGGCCTCCCTGATCCGGCACGTGACGCTGTGCTTGGGCTCAGTCGCTTGTGGAGAGCTTTGTATAGCGCAGAGTAGCCGCGAGAACACACCATCGGAGGCCAGACAGCGAAATCGGTGGCTCAGGAGACAGATCATGTGCATCGACGACACGGCGGGACGAACATCGCAGCCGGGCGAACCGGGGTACGAGCGGGAAGTTTCCTGGCTTGAGGATGTGGTGAGGGCGCTCGACATGGTCGGGGGCTTCAAGACGTCCATGCGGCAGCTTTACGGCGACGGGGCCCCGTTTCTGGACGTCGTGGGTGACGGGGGAGCGCGGCTCAAGGAGACCGTCCACGTCCGGTGGGTCGGTCAGAGCCTGCGGGGCGTCTGGTCGTGGGGCGAGGACATCGCGGGCGACGGGGATCCGCAGGTGGCGGCCGAGGCGATCGGCAGGGTCGTCAGCCCCAGGATGTGACCCGGTCATGGGACGCCATGAGAAGACCCCGGGAAACCACCCTCAGCCCCCGAGCGAGGTGGAGCAGGAGGGCGGGCCCGCGACCTTCATTCCGCAGAGCGAGCGGGTCACGTTTCTGGTCCACCTGGCTCGGGAGTTCGAGGACGCGGCCGGGTTGATGACCGTGTTCGCCGTTCTCGACGGATTCGTGGTCCTGCGTGTAGTTCCCGTGCGGGCACCCCGCCGAGCGAGGACGGTCGGCTGCCTCTACCGGCACGGCCAGTGGTGGTTCTACGACGTCACGGCAGACCGGACCATCCGTCCTGCCAATGAAATCAGCGCAGCGGCAAAGGAGATCAGGACGAGCATGGAAACGGCGGTGGCGGCATGACCGAGGAGTATCCGGTCAAGAGATACGGGCTGGTGGCGCAGGTCAACGGCGTCCACGCGGATATGTGGATGATTCCCAGGTTCGCGTCCATCCTGACCGGCGTGAACGCGGCGCGGCTGAACCGGTGGGCTGCCGCCGGGCTGCTGTCCTACCGGCAGGACGAGCCGCGTGCTCCCCGGCGGTATCTCAGGGCGGAACTGCTGATCGTGTCCGGATTAGGCGTCAACGGAGACCCTCCGACGATCTACGCGCTGCGCCGCCACATTCGCCGCGTCCAGACGACGTCGTCCGACGCATAAAGCTGCCCGCCGTGGACAAGATTCGTCCGGCGGGCACGGGGTCCCGGAGCCGATGTGACTGGGGAAGCGGTCCGGGACCCCATCCATCCCCGGGCGGGGGCCGCCTCGAACACCCCCGCCCAACTCGTCGGCCTACCTGCGGCGGGCGCCGGGGAGGCGAGGGGTTGGGGGTGCGGTCGCGGGGCGGCCGAGTGGGGCGCGGACGGTGCCCAGGCTGCGGACGCCAGGCAGCCCGGCCGGCATCCGGTACGGCGCGCCGCGCGTCCTATAGGTCCGGCACCGGCCTCGTGGTTACATCGCCCGTCACACCGGTGGCGATGGCAATCCGATGTGCGCCAGGACGATGTCGGCGACTTCGCGCACGGGAACGGTCGTCACCACTTCCAGCGTGGCCGAGGCCCGCAGCAGGGGTTCCACCGTCTCGACGTATTCAAGGGTGGCGGCGAGCTCGGCCGGGTCCTTGCCGTAGGAGTTGGTAGTGCGGGTCGAAAGCCGCTCGACCAGTACCTCTACCGGGGCGCTGAGTAGCACGATGTGGTCGAAGCACGGATAGAACAAGCCCTGATTGCGGACCGTGCCCTGCACGAACAGCGCGCCCGTCTCTGCTACGGGAGCGTCGTGCAGCAGCGTCCGGATCCGGTCCTCGCGCCACAGTCGTTCACCGTCGATTTCCTCGAGATAGTCGCCGTAGTCGGTGTCCACTGCCGGGAAGCCGCGCGACGCGAGTTCGTCCAGCAGCGTGGACTTACCGGCCCCCGACATACCTGTCACCAACACCCGCTTCATGCCGCCGGAGCATACGTGGCGGTTCTATGGCAGCCGGCTTGGAGCAGTGGACGGCGCGTCCACGCCGGGGAACGGCAGCGGGCACCGGGGTCGGCTTGAGCAGGCGATCAGGTCATCGCAGCCCGCGTTCAGTGCCTCGCGCAGGCTGCCCGCGATGGCCTCCAGGTCAGCGATCTTGGCTTCGACCTCGGCCAGCTTGTGCCGCGCCCGTGCGGCGAGACCGGCGTCCGGGGCCTGGTGGCGGTGGGCGCCGGTCTCCAGCAGTTCGGCGACCTCGTCCAGCGTGAATCCCAGCCGCTGCGCTGTTTTGATCACTCGCAGCAGCGTCACCGTCTCGGCAGGGTAGAGCCGGTGGCCGCCCAGGGTCCGCTCCGGTTCGGCGATCAACCCCCGCCGCTCGTAGTAGCGCAAAGTCTGCGGGTTCACCCCGGCTGCCTGGGCGACCTGGCTGGAGCGGAGCCCCTCGTATCCGCTCACCGGAACCGTTCCTCCGGCTTGATGCCATCTCTCTGGACGAGTTGCTCCGCCCGCTCGGCGAGCGCCGCCACGACCGGCGCGTGCTCGTCGGCGGCGGCGACCTCCAGGGTCAGTTCGCCGCTGGTCGCGGTTATCGAGAAGGTGAAGAACGAGCAGCATTCGGTCTCGCGGGCCGCCAGGTCGGCCGCGCGTCCGGCCAATTTTGGGGCGGGCCGCATACGCATCCGCACCCGTCCCGACGCGACCAGCTCCACGGCGGTGACCGCCTCGGCGAACAATGCGTCGAACTCGGCGACCCGCAATGGCTTCTGGGCCGTGGGCAGTGTGCATGCCGCCGGGGTCCAGCCCTCGTCCTGAATTGCCGGAGCCGAACCGGCCTTTCCCTGCTTGAACTCCATGAACCGACGGTAAGCCTGTACCCCGGTACCGGCTGCAATCCCCGGGCAAGCTCCGGTCAGGCGCGGTCGTGGAGGGTGATCTGGTAGCCGTCGGGGTCGGCGAAGGTGAACGTCCGGCCGAAGGGCCCGTCGATCGGCGCGGAGACGATGGTGTGACCGTCCGCGACCAGGGCGTCGTGAATGGCTTGGACGTCTGTGGCGTGGAGCCAGATCGCGGCGCCGATGCCGGGCCGGGCGGCGGATTCGAGATCGGTGCCGGGAACGATGTCGCGCAGTGCGAACGCGATCGGCTTCGTCTCGAAGACGACGGCGTGCGGAGGCCCGGTCCGCGACCGGACGAGGCCGAGGTATCGCTCGTAGAACGCCTGCGAGGCGTCGAGGTCGCGCGCCTGGAGCGAGACGAAGTCGGGGCCGGTGACGGGCATGGTGATGCTCCTTATCATTATGTCAGCTTTCTGACACAACACACGCTATGTCAGAATGCTGACATGAGTCAAGACGAGGTCGTCGACCTGCGGACGTCCCTGGGCTACCTGCTGAAAGAGGCGTCGAGCGCGCTCCGCGCGGCCATGGAGGAGGTGCTGCGGCCGCTCGGGATGAGCATCACGCACTACGCCTGCCTCGAATTGCTGGCCCAGCGACCGGGCCTGTCGAACTCCGAGCTCGCGCGGGGCGCGTTCGTGACCCGGCAGACGATGAACGTGCTGCTCCAGGCCCTGGAACGAGAGGGCTACGTGACCAGGCCCGCGGCGGCGCCCGTCGGGAAGGCCCTTCCCGCGCGGCTCACGCCTCGCGGGCGGCGGAGCCTTGAGAAGGCGTCCGCGGCGGTCCGGTCCGTCGAGGTCAGAATGCTGGACGGCATGACCGAGGCCGAGCGGGCGGACGCGTTCCGGATTTTGCAGAGGATGATCCACTCGCTGCGCGAAGGCAACGACGGCGCATAGCTCGTGCTCCGAGTGGGGGAGGATGGCCTGACTGATCGGTCGGCGGGTGGGGTTGAGCGTGAAGCACGACGTGTCGGAGCAGGGTGAGTCGCCGTTCGCGGTTGATCTGACCGCACGCGCGCGGGCCGGGCAGGTGGGACCGGTCGTCGGACGGGAGGCGGAGGTCAGGCGGCTGATCGAGATCCTCGTCCGGCGTGACCGCGCGAATCCGCTGGTGGTCGGGGAGCGGGGGGTCGGTAAGACGTCGGTGATCGAGGGACTCGCGCTGCGCATCGCGAGCGGGGACGTCCCGGCGGGGTTGCGGGACGTGCGGCTGCTCGTGTTCGATCTCGCGGCGATCGGGGCGGTGCGGGAGTTGGAGCGGCTCCTGACCCAGCCCGTGATCGTGGTGTTGGACGACCTGCACACGATGGCCGCCCGCGGTGTGCCGGTGGCCTCGGCGCTGGGAGCGGTCGGGTCGCCGGGTGCGGCGCGGGTGATCGCGACGGCGACGCCGGTGGGCGAGCGGGAGCGGCTCGCGGGGCTGCCCGTCCTGCGCAGGCATTTCCACCGGATGGACGTCGCGGAGGCGAGCGTCGGTGATACCACCGCCGTCCTGCGCGGGCTCAGGTCGCGGCTGGAGGAGCACCACGGGATCGTGATCACTGACGCGGCGCTGGAGGCCGCGGCGACGCTCGCCGATCGGCATCTGACCGGGCGGTTCCTGCCGGAGAAGGCCGTCGACCTGGTGGAGGAGGCCGCCGCGCGGCTGCTGGTCGACGGGCTCGCCGAGGACGGCGGGGCGCTCGGGGCGGACGACGTCGCCCGCGCGTTGGACGTCCCGGTGGAGCGGCTCGAAGGCAGGGAGGCGGTCGGGCGGGAGGACGCGACGCCGGGCACGCTCGGGCCCGGAGATCCCGTGCGGATCGGGGCGCATCGGGTGCTGCGGCGGCTCGGGCAGGGCGGTCAGGGCGTGGTCTACCTGGCCGAGGACGGACGGGGCGAGCGGGTCGCGATCAAGGTGCTGCACGCGGCGTCGCTGGGGGACGCGCGGGCCCGGGAGCGGTTCGTCCGGGAGATCGAGGCGGCGCGGCGGGTGGCGTCGTTCTGCACGGCGCGGGTCCTGGAGGCGGCCTTCGAGGGCGAGGTGCCGTATGTGGTGAGCGAGTACGTGGAGGGTCCGTCGCTGCGGCAGGCCGTCACGGCGGGCGGGCCGCGGGCGGGCGGCGCGCTGGACCGGCTGGCCATCGGCACGATCACGGCGCTGGCCGCGATCGCGGAGGCGGGGATCGTGCACCGCGACTTCAAGCCCGACAACGTGCTGCTGGCCGCGGACGGGCTCCGCGTCATCGACTTCGGTATCGCGCGCGTCGCCAACGCCGGGTCGTCGGTGACCGGGCACGTGATCGGCACGCCCGCGTACATGGCGCCCGAGCAGTTCGAGGGCGGCGCGGTCGGGCCGCCGGCGGACGTGTACGCGTGGGCGTGCGCGATGGTCTACGCGGCGACCGGGCGGCCGCCCCACGGCGCCGACTCGATTCCGCAGATCATGTACCGGAAGCTGCGGGGCGAGGCGGAGTTCGGCGAGTTCGCGGGGCGGGCGTCCGGGGCGCTGGCGGCCATGGTCGAGCGCGGGCTGAGCCGTGACCCGGGGGTGCGTCCGGCGGCGAAGGACATTCTGCTGTCCCTCATCGGGCATGGTGATGTGGCGCCGACCGGACTGCTCGCGGAGGGCGCGGCCATCGCCACGCGGGTCACCGACTGGAGTTGAGGGCGGGTGCTCTCGCCGGCGGGTGTGGCCGCCGGCGAGAGCGGGGCGGGTCAGTAGGTCACGTCGCTCTTCTTGCAGAGGACCTGCTTGCCCTTGCTGTTGTAGGTGCACTTGTCGTCCAGCGTCCAGAAGTTCTTGGCGTAGCTGGAGCCGACATAGCTGTACTTGCCGTTGAACACGCAGTATCCGCCGCCGCCCGCCTGGATGTAGCCGAGGGCCTGGTAGACGTTGAACTTGTAGACCTTGAAGCCCTGCCCCACGCGGAGCGTGAAGTGGCGGCGCG
The DNA here is from genome assembly GCF_022751215.1 of Actinomadura terrae. GTDB lineage: Bacteria > Actinomycetota > Actinomycetes > Streptosporangiales > Streptosporangiaceae > Spirillospora > Spirillospora terrae. The sequence goes on from NZ_JAICDG010000008.1 coordinate 311,542, forward strand.
TCTTGAGGCGCCAGCGCATGGAGATGTCGGTCGACTTCTCCTGGTTCACCTGGAATCCGACGGCCAGATTGATCGACTTGATGGGGGCGCCGAGGGTCGCGGTGACGACGTTGGAGACCTTCTCGCCCTTCTTGATCTCGACGTTCTTCGGGCCCCAGGCGGAGGTGCGCCACGGGTAGTTGTTGTTCCAGACGTATTCCGTGCGCTCGAAGTGGCGGTATTTGGCGACCCTGGAATTCGGGACGACGCAGGGCACCTTGGCCTTCTTCGCGGAGACGTGCGTCCCGGCCGACACGTTCGTGATCTTGGTGTTGTCCGAGCCGTCCTGGACGACGGTGGCGATGCCGGCTCCGCCGACCGCGGTCACGGCGGCCGCGACGACCGCGATCTTCACTGCCTTACGGGTCATGGGGGTCCTTTCGACTGTGGCCGGTCTGTCGAAAGGAACCTAAGTCCGGGACGGGTGCCCAGGTCAGAGCCCTAGGGCCCCATTGGATGCAGGGCCTTAGGGCCCTAGACGGAGACCCCCGTGAGGTCGGCGGAAAGTTGCCACAGGCGGGCCGCCGCTTCGGGATCGGTGGCCCAGGCGGCGACGCCGAGGTCGAGGAAGGCGTCCGGCTGCGCGGGCTCGGCTATGTCGCAGTCCTCGCAGTAGACCCCGCCGAGGCCGTTCAGAAGGGGCGAGGCCACGGCCCATACCTGGGTCGCCGCGCCCTCTTCCGGGGTTTTCCAGCCGGTGTTGGTGGGGCTGGCCTCGATCCTTGCGGAAAGGTCGGTCAGTTCCTGCTCGGACATGTGGCGGCCCAGGGAGGTCGCGATGGTTCCGGGGTGCACGGAGAATGCGCGGACTCCCGCGTCGCGGCCGATAGTGTCCAGATGGACGGCGAACAGCGCGTTCGCTGTTTTCGCCTGGCCGTAGGCCAGCCATTTGTCGTAGCCGCGTTCGAAATGCACGTCGTCCCAGCGGATGTCGGAGAGCTGGTGGCCGTTGGAGGAGACGGAGACCACCCGCGCGCCGCCGTCCGCGATCGCCGGCCAGAGCCGGTTGACCAGCGCGTAGTGCCCGAGGTGGTTGACGCCGAACTGGCTTTCCCAGCCGGGGCCGATACGGGTCTCCGGCGACGCCATGATGCCCGCGTTGTTGATCATCAGGTCGATGGGGCGGCGGGAGGCGAGGAAGCGTTCGGCGAACGCGTCGATGCTGCGCGGGTCCGCGAGGTCGAGTTCCTCGATCTCGACGCCGCCGGTTCCGCGCAGCGCCTCCTCGGCGGCCGGGCGGCGGCGCGCCGGGACGATCACTCGCGCGCCCGCCGCCGTGAGCGCGCGGGTCGTCGCCAGCCCGAGACCCGAGGCCCCGCCGGTGACGATGGCGAGCCGTCCCGAGAGGTCGATGCCCGCGAGGACGTCGGACGTGGTGCTCCGCGCGCCGAACCCTGAACCGATCTTGTGCTGCGGTGTGGTCATGGGTCGAAAGTAGGAGCTGGAGTGAACTCCAGGTCAAACTCGACGTTCCGCTGCCGGCGACCGGGTGTTAAGTACGTTACGTACGTTTGGGAGGGTGGTCCCATGAGGCTACTGATGCTGGGCGGGACGGGATTCGCAGGTCGGGCCATCACCGAGGAGGCGCTCGCGCGCGGCTGCGACGTCACCCTCTTCCACCGAGGACGCCAGGAACCGCCGGCGGGAGTGACGTCGCTCCACGGCGATCGTGCTGAGCCTGGCGGGTTGGCGGCACTCGGTGAGGGGGAGTGGGACGCGGTCGTCGACACCTGGTCGGGCGCGCCGTCCGACGTGCGGGACGCCGCGCAGCTGCTCGCTGACCGGGCCGGACGGTACGTCTACATCTCCAGCCGGTCTGTCTATCCCTTCCCGACGGCACCCGGGAGCGGCGAGGACGCGCCTGTCGTGGAGGGCTCCGCAGATGCGGGCAAGGGCGAGTACGCGCAGAACAAGCGGGGCGGCGAGCTGGCGGCGGTACGCGCGTTCGGTGACCGGGCGTTGCTCGTCCGGGTGGGGTTGATCCTCGGACGGTACGAGAACATCGGACGCCTGCCCTGGTGGCTCGCGCGGATGGCCCGAGGTGGGAAGGTGCTTGCTCCCGGGCCACAGAACCATGGCCTGCAATACATCGACGTCCGCGACCTCGCGACCTGGACCCTGGACGCCGTCGAACAGGGGCTCGGCGGCCCGTACAACATCGCCAGCCCCGCCGGTCACACGACGATGGACGAATTCCTGCACCTCTGCGCCGACGTTACCGGGAACAAGGCGGAACTGGTCTGGGTGGACCCGGAACCGATCCTCGCGGCGGGCGTCGAGCCGTGGATGGACATCCCGGTCTGGCTCCCGCCAGGCGAGGTCTACGACACGTTGATGCGGGCCGACGTCACCAAGGCGCTGAGCACCGGCCTTCGCTGCCGTCCGATCCAGGACACGGTCACCGACACCTGGGAATGGCTACAGGGCATCGGTGGGGAGGCTCCGCTGCGCGCCGACCGTCCGCAACTCGGATTGGACCCGGAAAAGGAAAGGGAAATCCTCGCTCACGCCGAATCGGGCGGGGTCGCCGAACCCCGCTGAAACTCGGCCTGATAACGCGCCTCGCCCAAGGCGGAGCGGGCGCGAGAGGCGATTCGGTCGACGTCGGCGCGCTCCGCCGGGGGCAGTGGCGCGCCGACGGACGTCCGGAGCGCGGCGGCCATCCCGAGCAGCCGCGCCGCCTCGCCTGGCGTCCCCGACAGGACGCGCGCACCCGCGATGCCCTCCAGTGCGAGCGCGACCGCGCGCGGGTCGCCGACCTCGCGCGCCGATTCCAGGCTTTCGCGGTGAGCGGCCAGCGCGGCGGCCGCGTCGCCGCGTAGCTCGGCGATGAATCCCAATTCGGCCAGCACGAGCGCCAATCCCGGCTCGCCTTTCAACGTCCGGATCCAGTGCAGCCACGGCAGAAGGTATGCCTCGGCGGCGTCCAGGTCGCCGCGATGGCGGGCGATGAGGGCCAGGCCGACCTCGGCGAAATGTTCGGCGACCCTGTCCGACGCGCCGACCGCCAGCCGCAGCGCGCGAAGGTGGTAATCCTCGGCGGCGGCCGGATCGCCGTCCAGAAGGGCGATGCGGCCGAGGCCGGAAAGGCCGAAGGACGCCTCCGTCCACAAAAGGAGTTCCTCGGCCATGCGGTGGCCGTCGCGGCGCAGCCCGGCCGCGCGGGCGTATTCGCCGTGTATTTCGGCCAGTTCGGCGAGCGTGTTCGCGGTCTTGATGCCGCCCCAGCGGTCGCCGAGGTCGCGGAAGCAGGCGCGGCTCTCCTCGGCGTCGGCGCGGGCGGCGGAAAGGTCGGCGCGGGCCCGGTGAATCGTCGCGCGGACGCTCAGCGCCGCCGCCGTGCCCCACCGGTCGCCACGCGCACGGAAGCCGCCGAGGGACTGCTCGACCATGGACATCGTCAGGTCCAGGTCGCCGCAGCCGCGATGGGCGAGGGCGAGGAACCACTGCGCCCAGGGGTCGCCGTCCGGGACGTCGAACTCCACCATCGTGCCGGACAGCAGCGTGAACCCCGTCCGCCACACCTCGACGCGGTCGCGCAGCGCGCGGTCGCCGTCGGCGGGGGCGATCGCGAGGGCCAGGTCGAGCGAGCGGCGCGCCTCGGTCAGGCGGCCGCGCAGCAGCCAGTACCAGGCGAGCGCGTCGACGAGCCGGAGCGCGTCGTCCCCGGCGCCGAGCGCGGCGGCCGTGTCGAGCGCGGCGCGCAGGTTCGCGGTCTCGGCGTCCAGCTGGTCGAGGAATCGCCGCTGGTCATGCCCGTAGAGGTGGGGCGCGGCGCGGACGGCGAGCGCGGTGTGGTGGCGCAGCTGCCGCAGCCGGATCGCGTCGTGCTCGCCCGCCTCGCGTAGCCGGTCCAGGCAGTACGCGCGGACCGATTCCAGCAGCCGGTAGCGGCCCTCGTCGGTCCGGACGACGAGGGACCGGTCGACCAGCCGGGCGAGGACGTCGAGCACGTCCAGGCCGTCCTGCGCGCAGACCGCCTCGGCCGCCTCCAGCGCGCAGCCGTCGGCGTGGACGGCGAGCCGCCGCAGCACGACCCGCTCGGCGGCCGGGAGCGGCTCCCAGCTCCAATCGATCATCGCGCGGAGCGTCCGCTGCCGGGCGGGCGCGTCGCGGCGTCCGGCGGTCAGCAGGCCGAACCGGTCGTCGAGGCGTCCGGCCAGCTCGTGGACGCCGAGCGCGCGCACCCGGGACGCGGCGAGCTCCAGCGCGAGCGGCAGGCCGTCCAGGCTCCGGCAGATCGCCGCGATCGCCGCCCGGTCGGCCGGGGACGGCGCGTAGCCGGGCATCGTGGCGGCGACGCGCGCGACGAACAGCCGCTCGGCGTCCGGCGGGTCCAGCGGCGGGACGGGCCACAGCCGCTCGCCGGAGATCCCGAGCGGCTCCCGCCCGGTGGCGAGGACGCGCAGGCCGGGCGCGTCCCGCAGCAGGTGCGCGGCCAGCTCGGCGACGGGTTCGACGACGTGCTCGACGTTGTCCAGGACGAGCAGCGCGGGCCGCGCGCGGAACGCGTCCGCGAGCCGCCGCAGGGGATCGGCGGCGGCGCCGGGCAGCGGGCCGTCCTCGCGCAGGCCCAGGAGCGCGGCGACTCCCGCGACGAGGTCGGCGAGCGTGGTCGTGGCGCGCTCGAACCCGGTCAGCTCGACCAGCCACGCCTCCTCTTCGTTCTCGGCCGCGGCGGCCTCCAGCGCCAGCCGCGTCTTGCCGACGCCGCCGGGGCCGGTCAACGTCACGAGGCGGCTCGTCCGCATGAGGTCGCGGACCTGCGCGACGGCGGCCGTGCGTCCGACGAGCCCGGTCAGCGGCGCGGGAAGGTTCGTACGCGGGCGGCTCGCGGAGTACTGCGACTCGTAGGTGGACACGTCGAGCTCGGGGTCCTGCTTGAGGATCGCCTCGTGCAGGGCCGCCAGCTCGGGGCCGGGGTAGAGGCCGAGGTCGGCGTCCAGGCGGGCGCGCAGCTCGGCGAACCCCGCGAGCGCCTCGCTCTGCCGTCCTGCCCGGTAGAGCGCCCGCATGTGGACGGCGCGCAGCCGCTCCCGCAGCGGGTTCGCCGCGACCAGGTTCACCAGGTCGACGGCCAGCGCCGCGTGTTCGCCCAGCTCAAGCCGCGCCTCGGCGCGCTCCTCCGCCGCGACCAGGCGTTCCTCGTCCAGCTCGACGATGGCCGGACGCACGAACTCCGCGTCGCCGAAATCCGCGTAGGCCGACCCCCGCCACAGCGCCAGCGCCTCGTCGAGCAGCTCGACCTTCGCACGCCGGTCTGACATTCCGCGTGCCCGCACCACGAGCGCCCGGAACTTGAACGCGTCCACCTCCGCGCCGCCGCTCTCCGGATCGAGGTGCAGCCGGTAGCCGGGACGCTGCGACACGACGACGTCGCGCCCGCCGGGCTCGGCCTGCTCCAGCGCGCGCCGGAGCTGGGACACGCGGGTGTGCAGGGTGGCGGTCGGGTTGCGCGGCGGGTGGTCGCCGTCCCACACGTCCTCGATCAGCCGGTCGGACGAGACGACCCGCCCCTCGTGCGCGAGGAGGTCGGCGAGCAGCGCGCGGACCTTCAGCTCGGGGACGCGCACGGGCCTTCCGTCCGCCGCCCAGACCGCGAGCGGGCCGAGCACCCCGAAACGCATGTCCGCAGACTAACGTGCCCACGAAACCCGTGTCCGCGAAGCTCTCGGCCCCGAATGTGGCCCGGCCTACAGGGCATCCGAAGAAGACCTGAAGATCTTCCCGGCACGCTCGGGGCATGACTTCACAACCAACGGTCGGCCGTGAGATCCGCCTGGCGTCGCGTCCGGTGGGCGCGCCCGTCGCGGCGAACTTCGAGGCCGCCGAGAGCAAGATCCCCGAGCTGTCGGACGGTCAGATCCTCGTCCGCAACACGTGGATGTCGGTGGACCCCTACATGCGCGGACGCATGGACGACGTCCCCGGCACCCTCCCGCCCTTCGCGATCGGCGAGCCGCTCGAAGGCTCAGCGGTCGGCGAGGTGATCGCCTCCCGATCGACGGACGTGCCGTCCGGCGCCCGCGTCTCGCACTTCCTCGGCTGGCGCGAGTACGCGGTCATGGACGCGGCGACCGCCACGATCATCGACACCGACCTCGCCCCCGAGCCCGAATACCTCGGCGCGCTCGGAATTCCAGGCCTCACCGCATACGCGGCGCTTACGGACGTGGCGAAGATTCGCGAGGGCGACGTCGTCTACGTGTCGGCGGCCGCCGGGGCGGTCGGCAGCGTCGCGGGGCAGTTCGCCCGCAAGCTCGGCGCGTCCCGCGTGATCGGGTCGGCGGGCGGGCCGGAGAAGAACCGGCTGCTCCTCGACCGCTTCGGCTACGACGCGGCGCTCGACCACCGCGCCGGGCCGATCGCGCCCCAGCTGGCCGCCGCCGCGCCGGACGGCATCGACGTCTACGTCGACAACGTCGGCGGCGACCACCTGGAGGCCGCGATCGGCGCGCTGCGTCCCGGCGGGCGCGCCGCGCTGGTCGGCGCGATCAGCGGGTACAACGCGGCAGAGCCCGCGCCGGGCCCGTCCAACCTGTTCCGGCTCGTGCAGGCCGAACTGACGCTGCGCGGCATGCAGGTCCTCTCCTACATCGGCCTCTTCCCCGAGTTCATCGGAAGGGCCGCGGGCTGGCTCGCCGATGGATCGCTCCACACCGAGCAGACCGTTCTGGACGGACTCGACCAAGCACCTACCGCGCTCATCGGCGTGCTGAGCGGCGCGAACACCGGGAAGATGCTCGTCCGCCTCCCCTGAGCCGCGCCGACTCCGGTGGACGCGGCGCCCCCGCGTCCGCTAGAGAGACGTGGTATGACCGCATTGGTACTCGGGCCGCACCTCCGGCACGTGAGCGCGCACACCGCGACGATCTGGGTGGAGACCGACGGCCCGTGCGAGGTCCGGGTCGTGAACGCGGAGCACGGCCTGGACGCGGCCGCCCGCACGTTCACCGCGCACGGCCACCACTACGGGCTCGTCGAGATCGACGGGCTCGACGCGGGCGCCCGCGTCCCCTACGCCGTCGTCCTGGACGATCAGACCGTCTGGCCCGTCCCCGGCGACGAGTTCCCGCCCAGCCAGATCAGGACACTGGACCCGGACGGCGAACTGCGGATCTCGTTCGGGTCGTGCCGCCGCTCCCCCGGCACGCCCGAGCGGTTCGGCCACGACGCGCTCGCCGCGTTCGCCCACCGGCTCCGCGGCGGCGACGACGTCGCCTGGCCCGACATCCTGCTCATGGTCGGCGACCAGGTGTACGCCGACGAGCTGAGCGACGAGATGCGCGCGTTCATCCGCTCCCGGCGCGGCGCGGACGAGCCGCCCGTCGACGAGGCCGCCGACTTCGAGGACTACACCCACCTGTACAAGCTCGCCTGGCTGCACGACCCGGCGGTGCGGTGGCTGCTGTCCACCGTCCCGACCTTCACGATCTTCGACGACCACGACATCCGCGACGACTGGAACACCTCCTACGCCTGGCGCGAGGAGATGTGGTCGCAGCCCTGGTGGAAGGCCCGCATCACCGGCGGGATCGGCTCGTACTGGATCTACCAGCACCTCGGGAACATGTCGCCGCGCGACCGCGCGTCCGACCCGCTCTACAAGGCGGTGCGCGACGCGTCCGGCGACGCGGGCCCGATCCTGGACGAGTTCGCCGAGCAGGCCGACAAGGAACCCGCGAGCACCCGCTGGAGCTACGCGCACGACTGGGGCGGCACCCGTCTGATCGTCGTGGACAGCCGCTGCTCCCGGCTGCTCACCGCCGACCGGCGCGGCATGCTCGACGACGAGGAGTTCCGCTGGCTGGACGAGCAGTGCCAGGGCGGCATGGACCACCTGCTCATCGCCAGCTCCCTGCCCTACCTGCTGCCCCGCGCGATCCACCACGCCGAGTCGTGGAACGAGGCCGTCGCGGGCGGCGCCTGGGGCAAGCGGAGCGCGGCGCTCGGCGAGAAGATCCGGCAGGCCGCCGACCTGGAGCACTGGGCCGCGTTCGAGCGCTCGTTCCGCGAGGTCGCGGGCGATGTCGTCGCGGTCGGCCAGGGCGACCGGGGGCCCGCGCCCGCCAGCATCTCCTTCCTCTCCGGCGACATCCACTACTCCTACCTGGCGCGGGTCATCGCCCCGGAGACCCGGTCGCAGATCACCCAGATCGTCTGCTCGCCGCTGCGGAACCCGCTGATCGGCAAGTTCCGCTGGGCGAACAAGGTCGTGTGCTCGCGCGCCGCCGCCGCGCCGTTCCGCGTCCTGTCGATGCTGTCGAAGGTGCCCGCGCCGCCGCTGCGGTGGCGGATGACCGACGGCCCGTGGTTCGACAACGCCATCGCGACCGTCACGCTGTCGGGACGCGAGTGCAAAGTGCGCTGGGAGACGCCCCGGGACGCGACGACGCTGGCCGAGATGGGCCGCGCGTCCATCACCCCGTGACGCGCCACGCGTTGTTGAAGGCGAGGTCGTAGGGACCTCCTGGTCAAGCGTTCACCTGCTGCTTCCCGTAAAGATGATGTGGTTCCGGGAGGGGTGGCGGGCGCGGCTGGTAGCGTCCGCCGCGGCTCCCCAATCTTTGTTACCGGGGAGTCGCGAACCGGCGGGGCGTCATGAAAGAGTGGCGAATCGCCGTATCGACCTACGGGGCTTGTGGGCTTCACTACGCTAGAGGCGCCCGGGGCCGCTACGCCGGCCAGCATCCCCGAGCGCAGGAAGGCGGCCGCCGCACGATGGTCACTCTCGCCGGCCCGACGGCCCCGTGTTGAGGAAGGGCGGTGCCGCATGGATCGCTGCGCCCTGTTCGTAGACGCCGGCTACCTCCTGGCCGACGGTTCCATGGCGGTGCACGGAACCCGCCACCGCGAGACCGTTTCCTGGGACTTCGGCGGCCTCCTGCAACTGCTGAGCAACCTCGCGCGCGAACGCACCGGCGTCCCGCTGCTGCGCTGCTACTGGTACGAGGCCACGGTCGAGGGCAGGCGCTCGGCCGAGCATGAGGCGCTCGCCGACCTGCCGGGCCTGAAACTGCGGCTCGGACGCGTCCGCCCCGGCCGCCGCGAGGGCGTCGACATCGAGATCCACCGCGACCTGATGACGCTCGCCCGCCACGGCGCCCTCGCCGACGCCGTCGTCGTCAGCGGCGACGAGGACCTCGCCCAGGTCGTCGCCGACGCGCAGGACCTCGGCGTCCGCGTCACGGTCGTGCACGTCGCCGTCGACGGCAACTGGACGATCTCCCGCGTGCTGCGGCAGGAGTGCGACGACCTCATCGAGATCGGCTCCGGCCACCTGCGGCCCTACGTCAACCTGCTCTCGGGCGCGGAGAGCCCCTCGTCGTCCTCGCTCGGGACGAGCCCGCTGTCCAACGGGCACGGCACCGGGACGAGCCCGATCGGCCCGCTGCGCACCACCTCCCAGCCCGGGCCGCCGCCCTCGACGCCGATCGTGGGGCAGCCGCCGATCCCGACGCCGTCCGTCCGCGACCTGGGCCCTGCGATGACGTCGAACTCCTCGCCGTCCGGCTCCTCGGCGGGCACCGGCCCGATGCCGCTGCCCCTGCCCGGCGGCTCGCTCGGCTCCTCCTTCGGCAACGCGACGACGCAGCCGCCCATGCCGCTCCAGGCCGCGCCGACGCCGAGCCCCCCGTCCACGACGGCGCCGGGCCCCTCGCGCCCGTCGCTGCCCTACAACTCGCCGATCCCGGCGCCGTCCCCGCCGCCGCCCCCGCAGTCGCCGCTGTCGTCGCAGCCCCTGCCGCTGCCGTCCAACCAGTCGCAGCCGATGTCGGCGCCGTCCGCGGGGCTCCAGAACCCGACGCCCGGCCCCTACACCGGCCCGCAGCAGATCGCGCCCGTCCCGCCGCAGCAGAACACCCCCTCGCTCGCCGACGCGGTCAAGGCCGCGCACCAGGAGGGCCAGGACTTCGGCGAGTCCGTCGCCCGGGACGCCCCCGCGCTGTGGCTGGAGGCCGTGCTCGCGCGCAAGCCGCGCATGCCGTCCGACCTGGAGGCCCGGCTGCTCCAGGGCTCCTCGCTCCCGATCGACTTCCTCCTGCACGACGAGGTGCGGCATGCGCTGCGCCGCGGATTCTGGGACGCCCTCGAACGTTCCCGCAGGTGAAGGGCACCCGCCCTCCAGGTTCGCGTAGGTAATTCACGATCATCATCGATTCGCCCGCTTCGGCCGCCGGGTGCCGGGTAGCGTTGAAGCGTGACGCATGTGACGGAAGACGATCTCGACGATCTGGAGTTCGACACCCTGCGCACCGGCGATCACATCTCGGCTGCCAGGCGGCTGTCCGAGCTGGCCGAGGCGGTGTCGGGCGGGGTCTCGCGCGCCAACGTGCTGCTGCGCGCGGGCGAGCAGTGGCAGCACGCGGGCGACCACGCGCGGGCGGCCGAGCTGTACCGCAAGGCGCTGGAGGACGGCGGCGAGGTCTACGGCGACCCGCGCGCCTATCTCGCCGACGCGCTCTTCGAGCTGGGCGAGCCCGATGAGGCCCGCCGCCTGGTCGAGCAGATCCGCGCCGACCAGCCCCGCGACCCCGAGGTCTACCGGGCCGTCGCCGAGGTGCTGTACGCGCAGGGCGACACGTCCGGCGCGCACGAATGGGCCACGAGCGGCGCCGACGTCGTCCTCGCCCTGCGCGACCGCGCCGTCGGCACCGGCATCGGCGGCGGACCCGACGAGCGCCCCGCGCCCGACACCCTGACGCCCGGCCCCGACGACGTCGCCATCGCCGAGGACAGCCTCGAAGCCCTTCTGCGCCTGCGCTACCGCGCCCGCATCGACCTCGGCCGCGCCGAGGACGACTACGACGCGCTGCTGGACGACCTGCTGAAGAACGACGCCTGATCAGAGCGTGCTGACCAGCTCGCTCAACGCCTGCGCGACGGCGGCCGGCGGCTCGTGCTCCACGACCGCCCAGCCCCGCAGCCGCGCCTCCTTGACCGCCTGGTCATGCCCGGACGAGGCACTCCGATCGGCCTGCGTCCGCAGATAGCCGCAGGGCGCCTCAGGCCAGTCAGGCGGAATGCGATCGTCCTGCGGCCGGGGCAACGCGGCATCGACGAACACATACCCGCCGACCATCCGATGCGCCGCCCGCTGGGCCAGCGCGACCCCGGGTAGCAGCGGCCCCGCGTCCCCGTGCGCCACCAGCACGAGCGGCACGTCCGGCCCGGTCGCCGTGATGATCAGCGAGACCCGCGCGACGTACCCGGGCCCGACGTCCGCCACGTCCGGCGCGATCACGTCGAGCCCGTAGGAACGCAGCATCTCCGGCAGGTCCCCCCACGAAGAAGCGGAAGCGCCGGGCGCATGCAGCAGGACGAGGGTTCCGGGGGTCACGTCCACATCCTCGTCATGCCCTCACCGTAGCGAACCCCGGCGGGCCCAATAGGGTTCCTCCCGTGAGCGATCGTGATGACCTGCTGAACGCAATCAATGACAAGGCCGTCGTGCACGGCGACTTCGTGCTGTCCTCCGGCAAGCGCGCCTCCTGGTACGTGGACCTGCGCCGCGTGACCCTGGACGGCGCGATCGCGCCGCTCGTCGGCCGGGTGATGCTCGACGCGACGGCCGACCTCGACTTCGAGGCCGTCGGCGGCCTGACCCTGGGCGCCGACCCAGTCGCGACCGCGATGCTGCACGCCGCCGCCGCCCGGGGCCGCCGCCTGGACGCGTTCGTCGTCCGCAAGGCGGGCAAGGCCCATGGCCTGCAACGCCGGATCGAGGGCCCGGACGTCAAGGGCCGCCGCGTCCTCGCGGTAGAGGACACCTCGACCACGGGCGGCAGCGTCCTGACGGCCGTAGACGCCCTACGCGAAGCAGGCGCCGAGGTAGTAGCCGTAGCGACAATCCTGGAACGCGGCGCCGCCGACCGAATCGCCGCCGAAAACCTCGAATACCGCCACCCCTACGCCATCACCGACCTCTCCCTCTAACCCGGCAACGGGCCGCCGATCAGCGCGGCCAGGTCGAGCCGATCGCCGCAAACGTCGGCGAGCCACGAATCGTGGACGTACTCGAACTCGTGGGTGCGCGTGTCGAACAGCCCGATACTGCCCGGCGCGACCTGCTGACGGGGATTGACCGGCGTCGAGTCCCTCAGGTTGCGCTTGGGCGGAATGAGCTGGGCGAGGGCGTAGGAGACCGTCGTCCCATAGCGGCGTGGCCCGTTCTGATGGTGGTAGTGCCCGCTGACGTGCAGGCGAGGCTGAAGGTGCTCGATGAGGCGACTCAGTTTCCTCGACCCCTGCGTGACCCCACGGTGAGAAGACATGCCGTACGGCCCGTCATGGGTGACCAGAACATCCACGCTCCCAGGCTCGACGGCCAGAAGAGAGTCGTAGGCGTCCGGGTCGAGGTCCATATAGCCGTCCAGCTCGACCTTCCCCAAAAACGCCACTCGCTGCCCCGCGACCTCGGCGATGTGCCCGCAGACGACATGCTGCAAGACGCCTAGGGGGTCCACGGGCGTCACAGCGCCACGCCCCCGATGCAGCTCCGCGAGCCATTCGTGGTCCTCATGATTACCGCTGAGGAAGAGCAGCGGGGGAATCTCCTCAAGCGCCATACGAACGCCCTCACCCAGCCGCGAAGAGGGATCCAACAGGCGAAAGAAATCACTCTGTGCCGGACCCTCGGCGCCGAACCGGCGACTGGGCTCGTCCCACCGCTCAGCCGAGGGAAAGGCACCCATATCCCCGACCTGGATCACAGCGTCCAGCCTGATCCCCCGACGCCGGGCCAGCAGCACGGCCGCCCCTAACGCATGCAACACACACCCATGCACATCACCGATGAACGCAACCTTCATCCCGACCTCCACGACCTAGTTGGGCGGATAGGCGAGCTTACGCGGCGGAGCTGTCGGCCGGGTTACGGCCCATGACCGCGCCGCATCGCGGTTGGGAGGTCGCCCGCAGTAATCCGTTTCGGGTGACCAGGGCTCTCTGCCAGCATGAGGCCCATGCGTCACCCCTTTGACACGCTGGACTGGCCGATCCCCACCGCCCGACTCCTGTTGCGCCGGGCCACCCCCGACGACCTGGACGCGACCTGGACCTTCCGGCAACTGCCGGAGACTCAGGAATGGATCGGGGCCGCCCCGGCGACGTACGACGACTACCGTGAGCACTTTCTCCGCGAGGAGCGGCTCGCGGACCTGCTCATCGTCGAACTGGACGGCCGGGTGATCGGCGATCTGACGCTGCGGGTCCAGGACGCTTGGGCCCAGAAGGAGGTCGCCGACCAGGCGAAAAGCGTCCAAGGAGAGCTCGGGTGGACGTTGGATCCCGCCTACGGCGGCAAAGGCTACGCCACCGAAGCGGTACGCGCCCTCATCGACCTCGCCTTCGGGAGGCTCGGCCTGCGTCGCCTGTGCGCCGACTGCTTCTACGACAACGAACCCTCGTGGCGGCTGATGGAACGGCTCGGGATGCGCCGCGAGCAGCACACGGTGAAGGACTCTCTCCACCGCACCAGGGGATGGCTCGACGGCCTCTCATACGCGCTCCTGGCCGAGGAATGGCCCGTTCCCGAGTAACTGTCCGACCTCAGTAGAGGCGGCTTTTCGGACAGTTTGAAGCGGAATATTCACAATATGCCGTGCTTCCGCCTTGTGGTAGATCGGCCGCATATAGCGCGGATCGTGGATCGCGCCTGCTGTCGTTGCCGTCTTTACCTTCCTGCTGTTACTAACTGCAACTTCACCGCCGACGAAGTGTATGTGCGGTGGCTTTTCTGAAATCGACTCCAAGCGGCGCTCATGGCGCTACGGTTGGTCACAAGTGAGGCGGTGCGTATGTCGCACAAGTTCGCGCTGCCCTCCACAAGTTTCTGTGGAATCGGGAGGTTCCCCGGATGATGACCACCCCTGAGCCCCACCCCGACCCCGAGGTCGAACTCACCGCGGACACCACGGCGCGCGAACTGTTCATCTACCACCTCAAACGGCTCCGCGAGGAGCGGAAGGTCTCCCAGAACACGGTGGCCAACGCCATCTACGTGTCGGCCAGCCTCGTCGGCGCCATCGAGGTCGGCACCCGGACGCCGAGCCCGGCCGTCGCCCGGGGTCTGGACAAGTACTTCGAGCTGGGTTGCTTCTTCACCTGGTTGCAGCCCCGCGTCGTCGAGGAGATCGGGCTGCCCGCCGACTTCCCGGTCTTCATCGAGGTCGAGGGCGAAGCCACGATCATTTCGGTCTACGAGAACACCGTGGTCATGGGCCTGTTCCAGGTGGAAGATTACGCTCGGGCGGTCCTGGAGAGGGCCACGCCCCCCGACAAGCTCGATGACGTGGTCGCGACTCGCCTCCAGCGGCAGGAGATCCTGGACAGGGAGAATCCGCCGCAGGTCGTGTTCGTGGTGGACGAGTACGCACTCCACCGCAAGTACGGAGACCGCGAGACGCGGATCGCCCAGTACGAACACCTGTTGGAGTTGATGCAGCGCCCCAACATCGCGATCTACGTGGTCCCCGACCGGGGCGAGGTCGCCCCCGAAGTAGCGTTCCAGCTTTTGAAGAATTCCGATGGGACGGTCACTGGGTACTATGAAGGCCCGCGAGGACGAGGCAGAATGCTCGATGAACCCCGGTACGTCAATGAGCTTCAGGCGCTGTTCGAGCGTATCCGGGCGAGTGCACTGTCGGCCGCCGACTCGGAGCTTTACCTCCGCGGTCTGCTCGAAACACTGAAGGAAGAGAATGAAGAACACTGACTTCTCCTCTGCCGTCTGGCGTAAGAGCAGTCACAGCGGCGGTGCATCGGGCGAGTGTGTCGAGGTCGCGGGTGCCCCTGGTGTGGTCGGGCTGCGTGACAGCAAGGACCCGGACGGTCCGAAGCTGGTCGTCGGGCGTGCAGCGTTCCTCGGCCTGATCTCGCTGATCAAGGACGACGAGAATGAAGAACACTGAGTTCGCCTCTGCCATCTGGCGTAAGAGCAGCCACAGCGGCGGCGTTTCGGATGAGTGTGTCGAGGTCGCGGGCGTACGAAGTGTGATTGCGCTGCGTGACAGCAAGGACCCGAACGGCCCGAGGCTGGTCGTGGGCCGTGAAGTGTTCCTCAGCCTGGTCTCGCGGATCAAGAAGGACGGGTCTGCGGTGCTGCGGGCGGGGGAAGGCTGACGGATTACTTGTACTGGGCTACCAGGGTGCGGAAGGCGTCCAGGTCGCCTATGACTTCCTCGGGCTGGGCCCGTTGCTGGTGCATGCGGTAGTAGCGGGCGCCGATGTGCGCGGTGTCGTCTGGGGTAATCCCTGTGGCGATGGTGACTGTGCCCTGCGTAGATGCCGTGTGGTTTCAGTTCGGCGTGAAGGGTGTGCGCCCAGTTTCGTAGCGCCGCCATGGCCATGCCCACGTTCGCCAGGAAGGGCGCGGGGATGGTGGACGAGACGCCCGTCGTCAGCAGGACGGTGCCGGTGCCGCGTGCTCGCATGTCCGGGAGCACCTCGCGGACGGCGGTGATCGCTCCCAATACGTGGAGGTCCAGTTGGGCCGTTGCCGATTCGGTTGTGGTGTCCACCGCGTGGGTGATCGGGCCGGTCGGGCTGGGGCTGTATTCGAGGGCGTCGATCGGGCCCAGGGTTTCTCGGGCCGAGTTCAGAGCGGCGACCAGGGCTGAGCGGTCGCGGATGTCGGCGGGGAACGCGGTGGCCTGGACGTCCTCGGCGGCCAGGTCGGCGACCAGGGCGTCCAGTTTCTCCTTGGTGCGGGCGATCAGTCCTACCCGGAAGCCCGCGCGGCCGAACGCGCGGGCCACCCCCATGCCCAGCCCGGGGCCGGCGCCGACGATGACGAGTGTCCTGCTCACAGGGTGTTCCTTCCGTCATGCTTACCCTTTGTTCGTAGCAGCATGGCCTGTTACTACGATGTTGATCAAGAAGGCACATTCGTGTCAGTACCGGACATGGAGGTAACCCATGCGGGGCGTCGCCGAGTCGGAGGAGGACGTCTGCCGGGAGGTCCTCCAGATCCTCGCGCTGATCGGCGACAAGTGGACGATCCTCGTCGTGGGGCAGCTCCGCACCCGCACCATGCGCTTCGGCGAGCTGCACCGGGCCGTCACCGGCATCTCCCAGCGCATGCTCACCCGGACGTTGCGGCAGCTCGAACGCGACGGGCTCGTGACGCGTACCGTCCATGCCGCCGTCCCGCCTCGGGTGGAGTACGCGCTCACCGAGCTTGGGCTGACGCTCCTGGGCTCCTTGACGGCCGTGGGTGACTGGGCCGTCGAGCACCGGCGGCAGATCACTGAGAACCGCCGCCGCTACGACGCCGAGTCGTAGGTCAGGAAGGTTGTGACGGCGGCGGCGAAGCCGTCGGGGTCGGTGGTGTGGACGAAGTGGTCGCCGTCCAGCTCGGCGAGCCGGGTGTTGGGACGCCGGGTCACGATCTCCTTGCCTTCCTCGGGGGTGATGACCTGGCTGTCGCGGGCGAGGACGAACAGGGCGGGGCAGGTGGTGGACGTCCAGTCGGCCCAGTGGTCGCCGTGCGTTCCCTGTTCCGAGGTGATGGTGTCCTGGGGGTGGAACGGCAGGCGCCAGCCGCCGTCCGGGGTGGGGCGCAGCTTGTCGCCGAGCATCGGGGCCAGCGGGCCGATGGCGTCCAGGAGTGCCTGGCGGTCCGGGGCGGTGTAGGGCATCGACAGCACGAACGACAGGGCGCTGGGGCCGTCGTCGAGATCGCAGACCGGTCCCTCGACGTTGACGATGGCCGTCACGCGGTCGGGGTGGCGGGCGGCGATCTGGTAGGCGGTGATGCCGCCGCCGGAGTGGCCGAGGGTCACGGCCTGCTCGATCCCCAGGTGGTCCAGAAGCGCGATCGCGTCGTTGACGTAGTCGTCGCGGGTGTAGGTGGCGGCTCGGTCGGAGTCGCCGTGTCCGCGCTGGTCGGGTGCGATGACCCGCCACTGCGGCGCCAGTGCTTCGGCCAGCCGCGCCCAGGTCTGGCCCTCGTAGAGGTGGCCGTGCAGCGCGAGCAGCGGTCGGCCGGGCCCACCGAAGTCCAGGTAGGAGAGTCGGCGGCCGTCGATGTGAAGCTCGTCGCGGGTGTTGGTGCCGTTCATGGTCGAACCTCCGTCAGGTGTCCGTCTCGATGAACAGCACTCTGTCCGCACCCGCTGACCATGGACGCACCGGCCGCTGACGGTCGCTCACCTTCTCGGTGCGCGAGTGTTCTTGGCGGCGGTCAGTTCGCAGCGGCCGTCCTTGCAGGTGCGTTCCAGGCGGCCTCTGGAAAGGGTTTGGATCAGGCCGATCGTCCAGCAGGTCGGGCAGCCGCGTAGGGCCAGCAGGCCGATCGGGGCCAGGAGGAGGGTGGCGGGGCCCCACAGCGGTAGGAGGGCGAATGCGGCGATCAGGGCGCCGAATCCCACTGCGCCGCGTAGCAGGTGGCGGGGGAGGGAGGTGCTTGCGAAGCCGTCGGCCATCGTCGTGTCCTTCCGTGGGGAGGGTGGCTTGCCTATGAGAGGGGTGGACGCGGTCAGAGGATTCAGGCGAGCGGGCGGTAGGGATGTGGCGTTCGGGCAGGTCGTGCATAGTGGCGGCATGAAGTATGTGTTTCTGATCTGTGACGATGAGACGGTCTCGCCGACCATGGAGGAGATCGCGGCGGACCCGGCGTACCAGGCGTACGCGGCGGAGGTGAAGCGGCGGGGGGCCAGCCTCGGGGGTGCTCGGCTGCGGCCGGTGGCGGACGCGACGACCGTGCGTGTCCGTGACGGGGAGACGCTGGTGTCCGATGGTCCCTTTGCGGAGACGAAGGACTTCATCGGCGGTATCGACATCGTCGAGTGCGACGATCTGGACGAGGCGCTCGCGATCGCGGCGCTGCACCCCTACGCGAGCCGGGGGTGCGTCGAGGTCCGTCCTGTGTGGGAATGACCGCGCCTGAGGCGGTTCGCGCTGCGGTCGACGCGGCGTACCGGGACGAGTGGGGCCAGGTGGTCGCCACGCTGATCGGGCTGACCGGCGACTGGGACCTGGCCGAGGACTGCGCGCAGGACGCCTTCGCCGCCGCGTTGGCGACGTGGGAGCGCGACGGCGTTCCGGCGCGTCCGGGGGCGTGGCTGACGACGACCGCACGGCACCGGGCGACCGATCGGCTGCGGCGGGACGCGACGGGGGCGGCGAAGTTGCGGCAGCTCGCCGTGCTGGAGCGAAATCCGGGCGAGTCGTCGGCCGAGGAGATCCCGGACGAGCGGTTGCGGCTGATCTTCACGTGCTGCCATCCCGCGCTGCCGTTCCCGGCCCGGGTCGCCCTGACGCTGCGGACGCTGGCGGGGTTGAGCACGGGGGAGATCGCCAAGGCTTTCCTGACCGCCGAGCCGACGATGGCGCAGCGGTTGGTGCGCGCCAAACGCAAGATCGTCGAGGCGGGGATACCGTACCGGGTTCCACCGGCGGAGCTTCTGCCGCGCCGGGTGGCGGCCGTTCTGGCGGTGCTCTATCTGATCTTCAACGCGGGCTACGACGAGGAGGACGGGGGCCGGGCGCTCGCCGCCGAGGGGATCCACCTCGCCCGGACGCTCGTCCGCCTGATGCCGGACGAGCCCGAGGCGCGCGGCCTGCTGGCGTTGATGCTGCTGCTGGAGGCCCGCCGCGCGCAGCGCACCGAGGGCGGGGTACTGGTCACGTTGGAGGACCAGGACCGGTCCCGGTGGGATCGCGCGCTGATCGCCGAGGGCCTGGCGACGCTCGACCAGGCGTTGGCCGTGCGGCGCTCCGGGCCGTACCAGGTGCAGGCCGCGATCGCCGCCTGCCACGCCACGGCGCCCGACGCCGCCACCACCGACTGGCCCCAGATCGCCGCCCTCTACGCGAAGCTGATGCGGTTGGCGCCCTCGCCCGTGGTGGCCCTCAACCGCGCCGTGGCGGTCGCGATGGCGGAGGGCATTCCCGCCGGGCTCGCCCTCGTCGACGACCTTGACGCGTCCGGCGAGCTCGACGGCTACTACCTGCTGCCCGCGACACGGGCCGATCTCCTCCGCCGGGACGGCCGCCTCGCCGAGGCCGCGACGGCCTACGAGGAGGCGCTGAGGCTGGCGCCGACCGACGCCGAACGGCGCTATCTGGCGGGACGCCTTTCCGGGCTCTGACCAGCGCGACCAAATTTCTTCCCGGACGATGTCGATCCCGGGCTGCCTCCTTCGTCGGTGGGGCGAAACCACCGAGAGAGAGGCAAGGTCCATGTCGGACACCGAGTATCTGACCGCCACCATGACCGTCGACCGGACGCCGGAGCAGGTCTTCGAGGCCGTCACCGACGTTCGCGGCTGGTGGAACGAGAACCTCATCGGCCATTCCGCCGCCCTGCACGACGAGTTCGTCTTCACCGACGACACCGCGTACGCCGGTGAGACCGTCCGGGCCAAGAAGGGCATCCGCTTCGCCCGGTTCCGCATCACCGAGTTCGTGCCCGGCCGAAGGGTTGTCTGGCACGTCGTGGACTCCGACCTCACGTTCGTCGACGACCGCGACGAATGGACCGGCACGAACGTCGTCTTCGATATCACC
The DNA here is from genome assembly GCF_022751215.1 of Actinomadura terrae. Taxonomy (GTDB): domain Bacteria; phylum Actinomycetota; class Actinomycetes; order Streptosporangiales; family Streptosporangiaceae; genus Spirillospora; species Spirillospora terrae. The sequence continues at coordinate 331,093 of NZ_JAICDG010000008.1, forward strand.
GAGGGCACGACGCTGCGGTTGACGCACGAGGGCCTCAGCGCGCAGGAATCCGCCTGCTTCGAAGCGTGCTCGCGCGGCTGGACGTTCTACATCACCGAGAGCCTGCCGCAGCTGGTCACCACCGGCACCGGCCAGCCGATTGCGAGCTACCGCCGATGAACGGCCACGATGTGAAGACCGTCGCCGGGCCGCCGGCCTCTGCGCACCGGCGAAAGCCGGGTCCCCGGCAAGGGCTCGTGCTGGCGATGGCGTGCGCGGGCATGGCGATGGTGGGTCTCGATATCGCGATCGTGAATGTGGCCCTGCCCTCGATCCAGCGCGATCTCGGAATCAGCCAAGGCGGTTTGCAATGGGTCGTCGTCGCCTACGGCCTGCTGCTCGGCGGGTTCCTGCTCGTCGGCGGACGGATGACCGACCTGCTGGGACGGCGCCGTATGCTGCTCGCCGGTCTCGGTCTGTTCACCGCCGCGTCGCTGGTGGCGGGCCTGGCGCAGCAGGTGGGCGTGCTGATCGCGGCTCGCGGAGGCCAGGGGCTGGGCGGCGCGCTCATCGCACCGGCAGCCCTGTCGCTGCTGGCCGTCACCTTCCGTGAAGGGCCGGAACGCAATCGGGCCCTCGGCATTTACGGGGCCGTCGCCGGAATGGGCGGGACGGTGGGCGTCGTCGCGGGCGGCCTCATCGCCGCCGGTCCGGGCTGGCGGTGGGCGTTCTTCATCAACGTTCCCTCGGGTCTCGTGCTCATCGCACTCGCCATTACCTGCCTTGCGACCGACGAATCCCGTGGCCGTTCCGGGCCGCTCGACATCGCGGGGGCGGGCACGGTGACCGGCGGGCTGCTGACCTTCGTCTACGGGTTCCACCATGCCTCCACCCATGGCTGGACCTCTGCCGGCACGCTCGCGTGGTTCGCGGGAGCCGGTGTGCTGTTGGCCTTGTTCGTGTGGTCGGAGAGGCGTTCACCGGCCCCGCTCGTCCCGGCCGGGGCGTTGAGGAATCGCACGCTCGTCGCGGCGAACGTCACGGCGCTGCTCGCGTTCGGCGCGCTCTTCTCGTTCATTTTCCTCGGATCGCTGCTGATGCAGCAGAAACTCGGCTACTCGGCCACGCGGACGGGGTTGGCGTGGCTGGCCACGACGACGACCTCGTTCGGGGTCTCGTGGGTCGCCGGACGCCTCGCGGCCGTTGTGGGCGTCCGCCGCCTGCTGGTGATCGGTCTGGCGTTGCTGACCGCCGGAATGGTGTGGCTCGTCCGGGTCCCCGCCGATGCCGCCTATCTCACCGACCTGCTTCCGGCATTCCTGATCGCCGGACTCGGGTTCGGAATCTGCGGGCCCACGCTCCAGATCGGTGCGCTGTCCGGTGTCACGGAATCGGAATCAGGGCTCGCGGCGGGCCTGCTCGAAACCATGCGCGAGATCGGCGGCGCGGCAGGCGTCGCCGCCATTTCGACGGTCCTTGTCGCCGGAGAAGGCCTCGACGGCTTTCACACCGCGTTCGCCGCCATCGGTGTCCTCGCCGGTCTCGGAGCCGTCGTCGCGGCGATCGGCTTCCGGGGCGGCACGCAGGCGTGAGGTCATTCGCCCTGCAACGCGTGGTGGACGGCTGCACGGGCGCGATGCAGGCGTGACTTCATCGCGGGGAGGCTGAGGCCCAGCGCGTCGGCGACCATGCGGCCGCTGTGGCCCTGGACGTCGCGCATGATCAGGACGTGCCGCTGGTCGGCGGGCAGGGCGGCGATCGCGGCGGCGATGCGTCCGGCCTCCAGGCGTTGGAGGGTCTCGTCCTCGGCCGAGTTCGCCAGGAGGCCGGACGTGCTGAGGTCGGGGACCGGGACGTCGCGCCGCACCCGCCGCAGGCACTCGTTGCGGACGATGCGGAACATCCACGACGCGAGCGCGCTGGAGGCCCGCAGCGTCCCGATCTTGCGGTACAGGATGATCAGCGCTTCCTGGGCAGCGTCCTCGGCGTCCTCGGGGGAGGCGCACAGGGAGCGGGCGAACCTGCGCACGTGCGGGTGCGAGCCCGACACCAGAGCGGTGATCGACTCGACGTCGCCGCGCCGGGCGGCGGCGATGAGCCGCTCGCCCGGCCAGGTCGTCTCAGCCACGGGAGCGGCTCCGCCGCCGCAGGACCGTGACCGTGCACGCGCAGATCAGCACGGCCACGCCGATTCCGGCACCAACGATCATCATGACGACCTCCCAGTTCGGTTCGCCGCCGCACGCGGCTCGCCTATGAGAGGGGCGGACCCGGCCAAAGGATTCAGCCGGGTTGCTTCGTCAGCGTCAGGCCGCTGGACGGGGTCACCGACAGCCGGTCGGCGGGCTCGTCCAGGTCCACGACCACCTCGTCGCCGTCGTGGACGTCGCCGGACAGCAGTTCGCGGGCCAGCTGGTCGCCGATCGCGGTCTGGACGAGGCGCCGCAGCGGCCGCGCCCCGTACAGCGGGTCGTAGCCGGTCAGCGCCAGCCATTCGCGGGCGGCCTCGGTGACGCGGAGCGTGAGCCGCCGCTCGGCGAGGCGTTCGGCGAGCTTGTCGACCTGGAGGTCCACGATGCGGGTCAGCTCGTCGGTCGACAGCGCGTCGAACAGGATCACGTCGTCGAGGCGGTTCAGGAACTCCGGCTTGAACGCGCCCCGGACGGCGTTCCAGACCGCCTCGCGTTTCGCGCCGTTCTCCAGCGTCGGGTCCACGAGGAACTGCGAGCCGATGTTGGAGGTGAGGATCAGGATCGTATTGCGGAAGTCGACCGTGCGGCCCTGGCCGTCGGTGAGGCGGCCGTCGTCCAGCACTTGGAGGAGGATGTCGAACACCTCGGGGTGCGCCTTCTCGACCTCGTCCAGCAGGACGGCCGAGTACGGACGCCGCCGGACGGCCTCGGTCAGCTGCCCGCCCTCCTCGTAACCGACGTAACCGGGCGGCGCGCCGACCAGGCGGGCGACGCTGTGCTTCTCGGAGTACTCGCTCATGTCGATGCGGGTGATCGCCCGCTCGTCGTCGAACAGGAACTCCGCGAGCGCCTTGGCCAGCTCGGTCTTGCCGACGCCGGTCGGGCCGAGGAACAGGAACGATCCGGTCGGACGGTCGGGGTCGGAGATCCCGGCGCGGGCGCGGCGCACCGCGTCCGACACCGTGCGGACGGCCGAGCTCTGGCCGATGAGGCGGCGGCCCAGCTCCTCCTCCATCCGGAGCAGCTTGGCGGTCTCGCCCTCAAGGAGGCGCCCGGCGGGGATGCCGGTCCAGGACGCGACGACGTCGGCGACGTCGTCGGGGCCGACCTCCTCCTTCACCATCGCGTCGCGGTTCTCGGCCGCCTCGGAGGCCTCCTGGAGCTGCTTCTCCAGCTCGGGGATCTCGCCGTAGGTGAGCCGCGCGGAGGTCTCCAGATCGCCGTCGCGCTGGGCGCGCTCGGCCTCGCCGCGCAGCTGGTCGATGCGCTCCTTGATCTCGCCGACCCGGTTCAGCCCGGCCTTCTCCTGCTCCCACCGGCCGACGAGCCCGTTGAGCTGCTCCTGCTTGTCGGCGAGGTCGGCGCGGAGCCGTTCGAGGCGCTGCCTGGACGGCTCGTCGGTCTCCTTGGAGAGGTTCAGCTCCTCCATCTTCAGCCGGTCGACGGCGCGTTGCAGCTCGTCGATCTCGACCGGACGGGAGTCGATCTCCATGCGGAGCCGGGACGCGGCCTCGTCCACGAGGTCGATGGCCTTGTCGGGCAGGAAGCGGGAGGTGATGTAGCGGTCCGACAGCGTCGCCGCCGCCACCAGCGCCGAGTCGTTGATCTGCACCTTGTGGTGCGCCTCGTAGCGGCCCTTCAGCCCGCGCAGGATCGCGACCGTGTCCTGCACGGACGGCTCGCCGACCAGCACCTGCTGGAAGCGGCGCTCCAGTGCCGGGTCCTTCTCGATGCGCTCGCGGTACTCGTCCAGCGTGGTCGCGCCGATCATGCGCAGCTCGCCGCGCGCCAGCATCGGCTTCAGCATGTTGCCCGCGTCCATCGCGCCCTCGGCGGCGCCCGCGCCGACGACCGTGTGCAGCTCGTCGATGAACGTGACGACCTGCCCGTTGGACTCCTTGATCTCGTTCAGGACGGCCTTCAGCCGCTCCTCGAACTCGCCGCGGAACTTCGCGCCCGCGACCATCGCGGCGAGGTCCAGCGAGACCAGCCGCTTGCCGCGCAGCGACTCGGGCACGTCGCCCGCGACGATCCGCTGCGCGAGGCCCTCGACGACGGCGGTCTTCCCGACGCCGGGCTCGCCGATCAGCACCGGGTTGTTCTTCGTGCGGCGCGACAGCACCTGGACGACGCGGCGGATCTCGGCGTCGCGCCCGACGACGGGGTCGAGCCGTCCGTCCCGGGCGGCGGCGGTGAGGTCGACGCCGTACTTCTCCAGCGACTGGTAGGTGCCCTCGGGGTTCTCGCTGGTCACGCGGGCGTGCCCGCGGACCTTCTCGAACGCGTCCAGCAGCGCCTCGGGGGTCGCGCCGAACTCCTTGAGCAGCCCGGCGGCCGGACCGCCGTCGGCGGCGAGGCCGACGAGGAGGTGCTCGGTCGAGACGTACTCGTCCTCAAGCTGGCGGGCGCGGTTGCCCGCGGTGTTGATCGCCCGCTGGAGCTGGCCGGACAGCCGCGGCGTCGCGACCGTCGAGCCCGCCGCCTTCGGCTTGGCCGCGAGCTGTTCCTCGGCCTGCCGCCGGACGGCCTGCCAGTCGGCCCCGACCGCCTCCAGCAGCGGCACCGCCGTGCCCTCCGGCAGCCCGATCAGCGCCACCAGCAGGTGCTCCGGCTCCACCTCGGGATGTCCCTCGGCCGCCGCCCTGCGGACCGCGACCGACACCGCCTCCTGACTCTTCTGCGTGAGCTTGATGTCCACAATTCCCCCTAGTCGCGGTTGCGCTCGTGCCAGACAACGACGCTGGTGTGCCTGATCGGCACCAGATCGGCGCCCGGCGTCCCGCCCGCGTCCCCGCGCCGCCGCTGCTGCGCGAGCCGCGCCGCGACGGAACGGGTCGATTCCAGTTCGTTCGCGAGGTCCTCCAGCGCGGCGTGGGCCTTGGCGAGTTCCTCGCGGAGCCGGACGTTGTCGCGCTGGAGTTCCAGGATGTGCTTGATGCCCGAGAGGTTGATGCCCTCCTCCTGGGAGAGCCGCTGGATCTCGCGGAGCATCACGATGTCGCGCATCGAGTAGCGGCGCCCGCGGCCGGCGGTCCGGCCGGGGGACACCAGGCCCATCCGGTCGTAGGTCCGAAGCGTCTGCGGATGCAGCCCGGACAGCTGCGCCGCCACCGAGATCACATAGACCGGGGTGCTGTCGCCGAAGGGATCGGTGTTCATGGTCGCGCCTCCGCCCGCCGCTCGGTCACCGGGTCACTCCGTTCTGGCCTGCTGGAGCAGGTCGGCGCGCAGGTCGTCGCCCGCGCCCGACTCGCGCAGGCGGGTGAGCGCCTCGCGGGTCTGGTCGTCGAGTTTCTGCGGCACCTGGACGTCCACGGTGACCAGCAGGTCGCCCTTGGTGCCGTCGCGGCGGGACGCGCCGCGCCCCTTCACCCGGAACGTGCGGGCGTTCGGCGTGCCCTCGGGCAGCCGCAGCGTCACCGGCTGCCCCTGGAACGTCGGCACCCGGATCTCCGCGCCGAGCGCCGCCTCCGGGAACGTCACCGGGACGGTCAGCGTCAGGTTGTCGCCGCTGCGGCCGAACACCTGGTGCGGACGGACCTTGATGTTCACGTACAGGTCGCCGTTCGGGCCGCCGTTCTCGCCCGGCGCGCCCTTGCCCTTGAGCCGGATCTTCTGCCCGTCCGCGACGCCCGCCGGGATCCGCGCCTGGATCGTGCGGGTGCCGGTCGCGCGGCCGCTGCCGTGGCAGATCGGGCACGGGTCGTCGACGACGAGGCCGCGTCCGTGGCACTGCTTGCACGGCTCCTGGAACCCGAAGTTGCCGAGGTTGCGGGTCTCCTGCCCGGTGCCCTCGCAGTTCGGGCACACGCGCGGGACCGTGCCGGCCTTCGCGCCGGTGCCCCGGCAGCCGTCGCACGGCGCCTCGCTGGTCAGCTTGATCGGGACGGTCACGCCGTTCATCGCGCGGCCGAACGACAGCGTCACGTCGGTCTCGACGTTGGCGCCGCGCCTGGCCCGCCGCGTCCCGGTCGTGCGGGTGCCGCCGCCCCGGTTGAACAGCCCGCCGAACAGGTCGCCGATGCGCTCCCCGGCGCCGCCCGGCTGCGTGCCCCCGCCCTGCTGCCCGAAGAGGTCTCCCAGGTCGAAGGGGAAGCCGCCGCCCTGCTGGCCCCGGAACCCGCCCGGCATCGCCCGCACCGAGTCGTACTCCTTGCGACGCTTCTCGTCGGAGAGGACGTCGTAGGCCTCCGAGACCTCCTTGAAGCGGTCCTCGGCGTCGGTGTCGCCCTTGTTGGCGTCCGGGTGGTACTTGCGGGCCAGCTTCCGGTACGACTTCTTGATCTCCTCCTGCGAGGCCGTCTTCGCGACACCGAGGACCTTGTAGTAGTCCTTCTCCAGGTAGTCCTTGGTGCTCACGGCGCCCCGCTCTCTGCTATCGCCACTTGCCACATGTCTCGTGCATGCCCCGGGGCCCGTCCCGGCCGGCACCGCTCGGCGCCGGCCGGGACGCATGGCCCGCGAGTCGTTCCAGGGTCACCTCTGGAACGTGCCGGAGTCACCCCCGGATCCCCCCGGCGGCACAACGCCGGGAGGGGTCACTCGTCGTCGGTCTTCTCGTCGCTGCTCGGAGTGGCGTCGGACGCGTCCGCCTGGCCGTCCGACTGGGCGGCGGACTCGGCGTTCGGGTCGGGCTCGGCCACCGCGACCCGCGCCGGACGCAGGACGCGCTCGCCGATCCGGTAGCCGGGCTGGAGGACGTCCGCGACGCTCGTCTCCGTCACGTCCGCCGAGTACGCGTGCATCAGCGCCTCGTGGACGGTCGGGTCGAACGGCTCGCCCTTCGCGCCGTAGCGCTCCAGGCCGAGCTTGCCCGTCACCGACTCCAGCCGGTCACCGACGGACTTGAACCCGCCGGTCAGCTCGTCGTGGTCACGGGCGCGGCCGATGTCGTCCAGCACCGGGAGCAGCTCCTGGAGCACCTGCCCGAGGGCCTGCTCCCGCACCGCGACCCGGTCGCGCTCGACGCGCTTGCGGTAGTTGTCGTACTCGGCCTTCAGCCGCTGGAGATCGGCGAGCCGCTCCGCCAGCTGGGTCTTCAGCGAGGAATCCGCATCGCCCTCGGCCGGTGCGGCCGGGGAGCCCGGCGCGGCGGGCTGCTCGCCCGTCCCGCCGGACGTCCCGCCGGACTCGCGGACCTTGCCGGTCTCGGGATCGATGCGCCGCTTGTCGCGAATCACCGGGCCCTCCCGCTCCTCGCCCTCGTTGGGGGAGGTCGTCACGATGCGTCACCCTTCGGCTTCTCGTCGTCCACGATCTCGGCGTCGACGACCTCGTCGTCCTGGTCGGCCTGCCCGCCCTGGGCGCCCGCGGTCGGGCCGTGGTCCTCCGCGCCCGCCTGCGCGCCCTCGGGGTTCTGCGCGTACATCGCCGCGCCCATCTTCTGGCTGACCTGGGCGAGCTTCTCCGCGCTGGACTTGATGAGGTCGACGTCGGTGCCCTCCAGGGCCTTCTTGACCTCGGCGACCGCGTCGTTCACCTCGGTCTTCAGCTCGGCCGGGACCTTCTCGTCGTTCTCCCGCAGGAACTTCTCGGTCGAGTACGCGAGGGTGTCGGCCTGGTTGCGGACCTCGGCCTCCTCCTTGCGCTTGCGGTCGTCCTCGGCGTACTGCTCGGCGTCGCGCATCATCTTCTCGATGTCGTCCTTGGGCAGTGCGCTGCCGCCGGTGATGACCATCGACTGCTCGCGGCCGGTGCCCTGGTCCTTCGCGCTGACGTTGACGATGCCGTTGGCGTCGATGTCGAAGGTGACCTCGATCTGCGGGACGCCGCGCGGCGCCGGCGGCAGACCGGTGAGCTGGAACGTGCCGAGCTTCTTGTTGTAGGCGGCGATCTCGCGCTCGCCCTGGAAGACCTGGATCTCCACCGAGGGCTGGTTGTCGTCGGCCGTGGTGAAGGTCTCCGAGCGCTTGGTCGGGATCGTGGTGTTCCGCTCGATGATCTTGGTGAAGATGCCGCCCTTGGTCTCGATGCCGAGGCTCAGCGGCGTCACGTCCAGCAGCAGGACGTCCTTGACCTCGCCCTTCAGCACGCCGGCCTGGAGGCTCGCGCCGATCGCGACGACCTCGTCGGGGTTGACGCCCTTGTTGGGCTCCTTGCCGCCGGTCAGCTCCTTGACCAGCTCCGACACCGCGGGCATGCGGGTCGAGCCGCCGACCAGCACGACCTGGTCGATGTCGTTGACCGAGATGTTCGCGTCCTTGAGCACCGAGTGGAACGGCGCCTTGGTCCGGTCGAGCAGGTCGGAGGTCATCCGCTGGAACTCGCCGCGGGTGAGCTTCTCCTCCAGGTGCAGCGGGCCCTCGGCCGACGCGGTGATGTAGGGAAGGTGGATCGTGGTCTCGGACGAGCCGGACAGCTCGATCTTGGCCTTCTCCGCGCCCTCGCGGATCCGCTGGAGCGCCATCTTGTCCTTGGACAGGTCGACGCCGTTGGCGTTCTTGAACTTCTCGACGAGCCAGTCGACGATCTTCTGGTCCCAGTCGTCGCCGCCCAGATGGTTGTCACCGCTGGTGGCCTTGACCTCGACCACGCCGTCGCCGACCTCCAGCAGGGACACGTCGAACGTGCCGCCGCCCAGGTCGAACACCAGGATCGTGGCCTCGTTCTCCTTCTCCAGGTGGTAGGCCAGCGCCGCCGAGGTGGGCTCGTTGATGATGCGCAGGACGTTCAGCCCCGCGATCTGCCCGGCCTCCTTGGTGGCCTGCCGCTGGTGGTCGGAGAAGTACGCCGGGACCGTGATCACCGCGTCGGTGACGGTCTCGCCCAGGTAGGACTCGGCGTCGCGCTTCAGCTTCTGAAGTACGAACGCGCTGATCTGCTGCGGCGTGAAATCCTTGCCGTCGATCGTGGTCTTCCAGTCGGTGCCCATCTCGCGCTTGACCGAGCGGATCGTCCGGTCAACGTTGGTCACCGCCTGGCGCTTGGCGACCTCGCCGACGAGCACCTCACCGTTCTTGGCGAAGGCGACGACGGACGGCGTGGTCCGCGACCCCTCCGCGTTGGCGATGACGGTGGGCTCGCCGCCCTCCAGGATCGCGACGACCGAGTTGGTCGTCCCGAGGTCGATGCCGACCGCACGTGCCATGTCTCTCGTCCTCCGTCGTTCTTGCCGGTCTGTCGTGCTCTCCGGCGTCGCCCCCTGGGTCACGCCGGTCGGGTCTGGTACCAGCAAGACTGCCGTCCGGCCCGTCCTGTTGTCAAATGACTTGAGTCGACCGGACTCAACTTTGCTGACGACCTCTACAACAGGACGATTGCGCGGGCTATTCCGGTTCCCGCGACGTCCCCGCCGGCTCGAAGATCCTCTGGACGGAGGAGAACGTCAGCGCCGCCGTCCCTCGCCGGGAGGAGCGCCTGGCAGGCCGTCCAGGCGAAGCCGCTCGGCGACGGACGCTTCGGCGCCCCGCTCCCCGCCCCCGTCAAGGGTCAGGCGGTCTCGCTGCGCGTCAGCGCGAAGGACGCGAGCGGCAGTGGCATCGACCAGCGCATCATCCGCGCCTACCGGGTCCGGTAGGGCAAAAGCGTTCCTCGGCGCCCTCCGTCCGGTTTCCGGGCGGGGGGCGCTCGCGCGTGAAGGCGGAACGGGGGATCGGTTGAGAGCGGGGTGACCGTGACCGCGCACTCCCCCCGACAGCGAGGATCTACCCCATGGCCCTTCACGACCCGCCGGATTCCGCTGGGGCCGCCTCCGACGCCTCCGACGCCTCCGACGCCTCCGACGCCTCCGACGCGTCCGACGCGTCCGACGCGTCCGACACGGAGGCGATCACGCGTTCGCGGCGCGAGCCCGCCGCGTTCGCGGAGATCTTCCACCGGCACTTCACCGCGATCCACGGGTATGTGGCCCGGCGCCTCGGCGCGGACGCGGCCGACGACATCGCGGCCGAGACGTTCCTCACCGCGTTCCGCAAGCGGGACGGGTTCGACCCGGCGCGTGGAACGGTCCGCCCCTGGCTGTACGGCATCGCGACCCGGCTGATCGGGCTGCACCGGCGCTCGGAGGGCCGCCGCTACCGCGCCCTCGCGCGCACGCCCGCCCAGCCCTTCGAGGACGGCCACGAGGACGTCGTCACGGCGCGCGTCACCGCCGGCGGCGCGGGCGCGGAGCTGGCGAACGCGCTGGCCCGGCTGCCGCGCGGGGACCGGGACGTCCTGCTGCTGGTGGCGCTGGCCGACCTGTCCTACGAGGAGGTCGGGCAGGCGCTCGGCATCAAGACCGGCACGGTCGCCTCCCGCCTGCACCGCGCCCGGCGCCGCCTCCGGGAGTCGCTCGGCGGCACCAACCCCACGTTGATCATTGAGGAGACGCCCGCGTGAACGCGAACGAGATGGACCAGGTCAGGGGCCTGCTGAGCGAGCCGCCGCTTCCGTCGGGGCAGGCGCGGGCCAAGGCCCTGACGATGCTGGAGGACGAGATGGCGGGCAGGCGCGTCCGGACGGAACGGCGGCGTATCGGCTGGCCGGCCGGGCTCGGCGCCGGGCTGGTCGCGGCGGGCGCGGCGGCGGCCGTGGCCATCGCCGTCACTGGCCAGGGCGGCGGGGCGGGCTCGTCCGGCTCGCCGGAGGCGTCCGGCGGCGTCGATCTGGACAGGCAGGCCGTGCTCGCGGCGGCGGCCAACGCGGAGCGGACGCCGATCGGCAGGTACTGGTACACCGACCGGATCGACGGGCAGTCCTACATCGTCCGGCCGAAGACCGGCTCGTACGCCATCGTCGGCGCGGCGAGCGAGTCGTTCCACTGGGCGGGGATGAAGAAGGGGACCGGCGAGGCGTACTACGGGCGCGACCTCCCGGCCCGGCCGCTGACCGAGGCGGACGAGGCGCTGTGGCGCAGGGCCGGGTCGCCGTCCAGCTTCCGGGTCTGGTCGAACGACCACTACTACACCTACTCCGCCAAGGTCGCGGGCTGGCGGTCGAGCGGCCCGGAGGTGGGCGTCAACCCGCGCGGCGGCGGCGAGTTCCTGGGCGAACCGGCGGAGGAGTGGCGGAACCTGCCGAGCGACCCGGCAAAGCTCGCCGAGAGGTTCCTGAGCGAGAAGGAGGCGAGCCGGGCGGCGGGCATGAAGGGGAAGGCGGAGAAGCTGCGCGACTCGGCGACCGCCTCCAGCGGGATCTGGCGGACGGCCTCGATCCTCGGCGGCACCCCCGTCCCGCCGAAGGTGCGGGCGGGGCTGATGCGGGCGCTGGCCGGGCACCGGGGCATCCGGGCGATCGGCGAGACGGCCGACCCGCTGGGCCGCCGGGGCGTCGCGCTGGCCTCCGCCGAGCGCACCGTGACGGTCACCGGCGAGTGGGGCGCGCCGAAGGCCGAGCAGGGGACCTACGCCTCGCGCACGGCGATCGTCTTCGACGCGAAGACCGGCGGCGTGCTGGCCGTCCAGGACATGCTGACGAAGCCGGGCGGCCCGTACGCGGAGATGAAGCCCGGCTTCATCATCAACTACATGGCCGTCCGCTCGACGGGCTGGAGCGACACCAAGCGGCAGCCCCCCGCCGCCCTGCCCTTCTAGCCGATCCCCCCATCAGGCCCTTCGCCCGCTCATCGGGCGGAGGGCCTGCGCGTTTCGAGCCCGTCGAGCACGCAGCCGAGGCCGAACGAGAACCGTTCCTCCAGGACGCCGCTGGTCTCCTTCATCCAGATCTCGCGGATGTGGGTCGCGAGATCGGGATGCTCCACGTCCAGCCGGGCCAGGTACGGGCCGAGGTTCTCCATCCACTCGGCGGCGGTCGTGCCGAGCTGGTTGCGCTGCCAGCTCGCCTCGCTGCCCGCGGCGCCGATGACGTAGTCCACCACCGCCGACCAGGCGTATTCGAGGTCGACCCCGGTGAAGCCCGCCGACCCGAACGCGGCGAGCACCTCGGCCAGCACGCGGGTGGCGTTCGGGCCGATCATGGGACGGCTGCCGAACAGCGTGACCGTCCACGGATGCCGGTGGATCATCGTGCGCAGGCTGCGCGCGTAGCCGCTCGCCGCCGCGCGCCAGCCGTCCGCGGCGGGGATCTCCACCTCGGCCATGACCCGGTCGAGGGCGAGTTCGAGCAGCTCGTCCTTGTTCGCCACGTGCCAGTACACCGACGTAGCACCGGAGTTCAGCCGGGTACCGAGCCGCCGCATGCTGAGCCCGTCGAGGCCCTCGGCGTCGAGCAGGCCGAGCGCCGCGTCGACGATCTGGTCGCGGGTCAGCGTGGGCTGCTCGCGCCGGGTTCGCGGCGGCCGGGTCCAGACGGACGTCGGGCCCGCCGGTGCCTTGGCCATGGCGCCTCCTCCTCGCGGCTCGCGGACGTCTCGTACAGGGTACCGGGACTTGAACAGTGTGCGATGAAGCTCGTACAGTGTGCGGGCCTACTGGAACACTGTACGAGGAGGGATTCATGGACCCGCATCCGAGGCGCTGGCAGATCCTCGGCGTGCTCTGCCTGAGCCTGTTCGCGGTCGTGGTCGACAACACGATCCTGAACGTCGCGATCCCGTCCCTGCTGGACGACCTGGACGCCACGACGTCCGACGTCCAGTGGGTGATCGACGCCTACGCGCTGGTCTTCGCGGGCGTGCTGCTCACGGCGGGCAGCCTCGGCGACCGCTACGGCCGCCGCCGCGCGATGCTGATCGGCTTCGCGCTGTTCGGCCTCGGCTCGCTGCTGGCCGCGTTCGCCGCGAACCCCGCGCAACTCGTCGCGACGCGCGCGCTGATGGGCCTCGGCGGCGCGTTCCTCATGCCGGGCACGATGTCGATCATGGCGCAGGTGTTCGGCGAGGACGAGCGGGCCAAGGCGTTCGCGATCTGGGGCGCGACGTCGATGGTCGGCATCGCCGCCGGGCCGACGCTCGGCGGGCTCCTGCTGGAGCACTTCTGGTGGGGGTCGGTGTTCCTGGTGAACGTGCCGGTCACGGTCGTCGCGGTCGTGGGGCTGCTCGTCCTCGTCCCGGAGTCGCGGGGGCCGCGCCGCCGTCCGGACGTGCTGGGCGCCGTGCTGTCCACGCTCGGCATGTCGGCGCTGGTGTGGGCGATCATCTCCGGCCCCGAGCACGGCTGGACGGGCCCGCGCACGCTCGGCGGGCTCGCCGTCGCGGCCGCCGGGCTCGGCCTGTTCGTGCTGTGGCAGCACCGCAACCCCCAGCCGATGCTCGATCTGCGGCTGCTGCGGCACCGCCGGTTCTCCGGCGCCGCCGTCGTCATCGCGTTCTTCGGGTTCGCGCTGGCCGGGACGATGTTCGCGCTCACGCAGATGTTCCAGCTCGTCCTCGGCTACGGGCCGCTCAGGGCGGGCCTCGCGATGCTGCCGGTGGCGGTCTCGGCCGGGCTCGGCAACGGCCTCGGCGCCGCGCTGGAGGCCCGGATCGGCGGGGCGAGGGCCATCGCCGCCGGTTTCGCGATCGCCTCGGCGGGCTTCGCCGCGCTCGGGCTCGTCGGCCCCGGCGACGGCTTCGGCGTGATCGTCGTCGGCCTCGTCGTGTTCGGGTTCGGCGCCGGGCTCGGCACCCCGGCCGCCTACAACACGCTGATGGCCGCCGTCCCGCGCGCGGAGGCCGGGGTCGGCTCGGCGGTCAACGACGCGGGCCAGGAACTCGGCAACGCGCTCGGCGTCGCCGTGATCGGCAGCATCATCTCCGCCGCGTACCGGGGCGGCCTCCCCGATGGCGTGCCCGGCCCGGCGCGGCACTCGCTCGGCGAGGCGCTCGCCCTCGGCGACCCCGGCCTCGCCCGCACGGCGCGGGACGCGTTCGTCCACGCGCAGGCGGCGGGCTCCTTCACCGCCGCCGCGACGATGCTGGCCGCCGCGATCTTCGCGCTGGTCGTGCTGCGCGAGGGCCGCCCGGCGGACCGTCCGGCGGCGGACCGGACGCAGGAGACCGTCCCGCACGCGTGAAAGCGATCCGGGGCGGGTGCGGAGTAGAAGATGACACCAACCCCCGGAGGTAGTTTCATGCCCGACCCCAGCCGAGGGGCCGACGGGTGACGGCCCCACCCGAACTCTCCACGCGCGGCAAGGACGACGCGTCGCTGCTCGCCGCGTCCCTCCAGGACGGCGAGAAGTTCACCGCCCTCTACGACCGGTACTTCCCGGCGGTGTACCGGTACGTCGCGGGACGTCTCGGCCGGGAGGCGGCCGACGACGTCGTCGCCGAGACGTTCCTGGCCGCCTTCCGCCGCCGCGCCACGTTCGACCCGGCGCGCGGCGCCGTCCGGCCATGGCTGTACGGGATCGCGACGAACCTGATCGCGCAGCACCGGCGGACCGAGACCCGCCGCTACCAGGCGCTCGCCCGCCTCGGCGCCGAACCCGACCCGGCCGGCCACGAGGACCGCGTCGCGACCTCGGTGACCGCCGAGCGCCTCCAGCCGCACCTGGCCCGCGCGCTCGCCGGGCTCTCGCGCAAGGAGCGCGACGTCGTCCTGCTCAAGGCGCTCGGCCAGCTCAGCCACGAGGAGATCGCCGCCGTCCTCGGCATCCCGTACGGGACGGTCGGCTCCCGCCTGAACCGCGCGCGCCGCAGGCTGCGCGCCGACCTGCCCTTCGACGGCACGGAAGGACCCTGACATGAACGGCATGGACGGCATGGACGAGTACCAGATGATCGCCACGATGCTGGACGAGCCGCCTTCGGAGGAGTCGGCCGCTGCCGGACGACGCCGCCTCAGCGAGGAGATCCGTGCGCCGCGCCGCCGTCCCCTCGGGTTGAAGTGGCCGGTCATGGGCCTCGCCGGTGTCGCGGCGGCGGCCGTCGTGGGCGCGGTGCTGGTGTCCTCGGGCACGTCGCCGCGCGCGCCCGATCCCGTGCAGGCGCGGCCGGTGTCGGCGCGGGAGGTGCTGCTGTCGGCCGCGAGGCAGGCCGAGTCGTCGCCCGCCACCGGACGCTACTGGCACCGCCGGACGCTCGGCACCACGTCCTTCGAGGTCGGCCCCAAGGGCGGGCGGTACCAGGTGGAGCGGCGGCGGGTGAGCGAGACCTGGGCGCGCCCGGACGGCCAGGTCTGGATCGCCGACCGCGACGCGGGCACGCGGCCCCGCACCGCCGCCGACAAGGCCGCCTGGGAGCGCGACGGCAGGCCGACCGCCTGGAAGCGCGGGCCGGGGCTCGGCGGCCGCCTCGCGCTCGCCCCCGGACCGGGCCGAATGATCAAGGTGCAGGGGCCGAGCTCGTTCACGGTCTGCGACAAGGAGATGTCGTTCGCGCAGGTCCGGGCACTGCCGACCGACCCGGCCGGGCTGCGGGCCGCCGTCCGGAACGCGATGCTCCACAACGACGACGGCCCCGTGCCCGCCGAGGCCCAGACCGGGTTCCTCGCGCAGTGCCTCGCCGGGCTGCTCTCCGATGTGCCCGCCCCGCCGAAGGTGCGCGCCGCCGCCTACCGGGCCCTCGCCGGCATGCCCGGGGTGAAGGCCACCGGCCCCGCCACCGACGGCACCGGACGCGCGGGCGTCGGGATCGTCATCCAGGGCCGCGGCGACGCCGGGACCCGCCTGACGATCGACCCGAAGACCTCGTTCGTGCTCGCCGAGGCGCAGGAGCCCGGCAGCGCGGCCCTGCCGGGCAGGAACCGCACGATGACCTACCTCCAGGTCGGCTGGACCGACGTGGGCCCACGGGTCCCCGCCCTTCCCTGACCGGTCAGCCCGTCAGGTCGAGCGGGGTGGTGCCGGCCTCCGCCAGCGGCAGGCCGAGCGCCGCCCGCTCGGCCAGCCATCCGCTCGGCCGGTACCGCGGGTCGCCGGTGGCCTCGTGCAGCCCGCGCAGGACGGCGAGCACCCGCGCGGCCCCCACGCTGTCGCCCCACTCCAGCGGCCCGCGCGGGTAGCCGAGGCCGAGCCGGACGCCGGTGTCGATGTCCGCCGGACGCGCGAGCCGCTGCTCCGCGATGCCGCACCCCACGTTCACCACCGACGCCATGAGCCGCTGGGCGACGCTCGCGGGCGCGTCCCGGACGACGCTCACCGCGCGTCCCGTCGCGACGAGGGCGGCGAGGGCGGCGCGTCCCGCGTCCCTGTCGACTCCCGGATGCACGGACACGGTGAGACGGGTGAAGAACCCGCCGAACGGGTCCACGCCCAGGGTTCGCTCCAGCGGGAGGTCGCGCGCCACGTCCAAGACGCTGCGGCCGAACGGCGCCACCAGCACGATCGCCTCGCCGGACGGCTCGTCCCCCGCTTCCACCTGCACGCCGCCCTCGGACAGGAGCGCGCCCAGCCCTTCCCTTACGCCGGGCTCCTCGTCGTGGATCCAGACCGGACGCGGTGCCACGTCCGGTGCCGAAACCTCCTGCGGCTCCTGCTTGGCGCCGTCCACGTACTTGTAGAAGCCCTCACCCGTCTTGCGTCCGAGAAGGCCCGCCTCCATGCGCGCCCGCGCGATCCGGGACGGACGGAACCGCGGCTCGGTGTAGAAGCCCGTCCAGATGCCCTCCATGACGGGGTGCGACACGTCCAGGCCGGTGAGGTCGAGCAGCTCGCACGGGCCCATCCGCAGGCCGAGGACGTCCCGCGCGATCCGGTCGATGTCCACCGGCTCCGCCGCGCCCTCCGACAGGATCTGCAACGCCTCGGTCACCAGCCCGCGCCCGGCGTGGTTGACCAGGAAGCCGGGCGCGTCCGGCGCGAGCACCGGTTCGTGCCCGAGGCGCCGGACGAGGTCGGCGAGCGCGTCCGGCACCCACCCGGCCGTCCGCGCGCCGGGGACCACCTCGACCAGCCGCATCAGCGGAACCGGGTTGAAGAAGTGCAGCCCCGCCAGCCGGGACGGGTCCGCGAGCGCCGCGCCGATCGCCGTCACCGGCAGCGAACTGGTGTTCGTCGCGAAGACCGTGTGCTCGGGGGCCACCTTCTCCAGCGCCGCGAACAGCTCCCGCTTGGCCGCCAGGTCCTCCTTCACGGCCTCCACCACGAGGTCGCAGTTCTGGAGCGGCGTCAGCGGCTCCCCGACCGGCCGCAGCCGCGCCTTGGCCGCCTCCGCTCCGGCGGCGTCCATCCGTCCCTTCGCCGCGAGCCGGTCGAACATCGCGCCGATGTCCTCGACCGCCTCGGTGACCGCCTCCAGGCGCGCGTCGGCCAGCTCCACCGTGAGCCCGCCCGCCGCCGCCCACTGCGCGATCCCGCGTCCCATCGCCCCGGTCCCGATCACCCGGATCGCCGTCGCCCGTCGTGCCCACTGCTCCAAAGCCGCCTCCTCGATCGTCTGCGTATTCAACAGGAGTCCGCTTGGCGGAAACCCGCCCGCGAGTTCCGGACGGCCACGTCGTAGCCTGCCAAGTACCCGCCAAACCCGGAGAAAGAGGAGCACACCATGCGCGACGCGGTGATCTGCGAGCCGCTGCGTACCCCGATCGGCCGGTTCGGCGGGGTGTTCAAGACCGTCCAGCCGACCGAGCTCGCGGCCACCGTCATCAGGGCGCTGGTCGAGCGCACCGGCCTGCCCGGCGCCGCGGTCGACGAGGTCGTCCTCGGCCACTGCTACCCGACCTCCGACGCGCCCGCCATCGGACGCGTCGCCGCGCTCGACGCCGGGCTCCCGGTCGAGGTCGGCGGGATCCAGATCGACCGGCGCTGCGGGTCCGGGCTCCAGGCCGTCCTCTACGCCGCGATGCAGATCCAGACCGGCGTCAGCGACGTGATCATCGCGGGCGGCGCCGAGAGCATGAGCAACGCGCCCTTCTACACGACCGAGGCGCGCTGGGGCATCCGCGGCACCGGCCTCAACCTGCACGACTCGCTCGCGCGCGGCCGCGTCACCGCGGGCGGCGCGAACCACCCCGTCCCGGGCGGGATGCTGGAGACCGCCGAGAACCTGCGCCGCGAGTACGGCATCGGACGCGAGGAGCAGGACGAGCTGGCGGTCCGCTCGCACCAGCGCGCCGTGGCCGCGCAGCGCTCCGGCGTCTTCGCGGAGGAGATCGTCCCGGTGACCGTCCGGTCGCGCAAGGGCGACACGGTCGTGGACACCGACGAGCACCCGCGTCCCGACACGACGATGGAGGGGCTCGCGCGGCTGCGTCCCGTCCTCGGCAAGAGCGACGACGCCGCCACGGTCACCGCGGGCAACTCCAGCGGCCAGAACGACGCCGCCGCCGCGTGCGTCGTCACGACCCCCGAGCGCGCCGCCGAGCTCGGGCTGCGGCCGCTCGTCCGGCTGGTCTCGTGGGCGCGCGCGGGCGTGCCGCCGCGCACGATGGGCATCGGGCCCGTCCCGGCCACGGCCAAGGCGCTGGACGCCGCCGGGATCGGCCTCGCCGACCTCGACCTGATCGAGCTGAACGAGGCGTTCGCCGCGCAGGTGCTCGCGGTCACCCGCGAATGGGACCTCAAGGACGCCGACTGGGACCGCCTCAACGTCCACGGCTCCGGTATCTCCCTCGGCCACCCCGTCGGCGCGACCGGCGCCCGCATCCTCGCGACGCTCGCCCGCGAGATGCACCGCCGCGAGGCCCGCTACGGCCTGGAGACCATGTGCATCGGCGGCGGCCAGGGCCTCGCGGCGGTGTTCGAGAAGATCTGATGTTCAAGCGGGTGTGATCGAACGTCAGGCGGGCGGCGTCCAGGACGGGTCGCGCCCGGTCATGGCGAGCATCCGGTCGAGGGGCCCGGCGCCCTCGGGGGCGTCCTTGGCGGCGCCGAACAGCCCCTCGACGGGGGCGCCGCCGCTGTCCCGGACGGCCGCGCCGACGAAGTTCAGGCACTGCTCGACCTCGTCGTCGGCGACGTCGTAGGGGACGCCGAGCGCGCGGGCGACGTCCCAGCCGTGCACGACCAGCTCGTTCAGCGCGACGCTGCCGGCGACGGAGGCGGGCAGGTCCACGCCGCCCGCGCGGGTCATGCCCTCCCACGCGGCCGGGTCGCCCCACGCGGCGGCGAGCGCGTCGAGCTGCTCGGGGATGCGCTCGCGCCAGCCCTCCGGGAGGTTGGACGCGTCACCGGACGGCGGGGCGGACTTCTCGGCCGGCCACGCCTTCGCCGCCGTCCAGGCGAGGCCGACCGACAGCCCGTTCACGTGGTCGATCAGGTCGCCCAGCGTGTAGTTCTCGCACGGCGTCGCGGCGGCGAGCGCCGAGTCGGGGGCGCCGGCGATCAGGCGGCCGAGCCGCCGCGCCGCCGGGACCAGGTCGGGGGTCGCGGTCTTGCCGGTATCTGTGCTCACAGGGCGCTCCTTGATTAGTCCTCGCTCATACAGACTCCATGATCGGACGATTCTCATCGCCGTCACGCATCTCTATGGTGTGGGGATGACGCGAGCATCGGCAGCGGATCACGCTGGCCGGGAGCGGTCGACCGCTGACCTGGGCAGCGGCCGGGCGCCGACCCGGAAAGCGGTCGAGCGTTGACCTGCGGAGCGGCGCGTAAGCTACTACCGAGTAGTATTCGGCCCCCGAATGAGACGCGGTCCGCGGCGAGTCCTACGCTGACTGCCATCGCCCGTAGCAGGAGGACGGAACCGTGTTCTGGACCACTTTGATCATTGGGCTCGCCGGTACGGCGGTCGCGCTGGCGCTGGCCGGACGGCGCGTGCTGTTCCTCTACGCGATCGCACGGAGCGGCCAGCCCGACCCCGAGCGGGTGCTCCAGGTCAGGCGCGACCCGAAGACCGACCTGGAGGACCAGGTCACCGAGGTCTTCGGCCAGCGCAAACTGCTCAAATGGACCGTCGCCGGGATCGCCCACGCCGCGGTCATGTGGGCGTTCATCCTGTTGATCACCGTCTACCTGGAGGCGGCCGTCGCGCTGCTGTTCGGGCTGGACAAGCACATCCCCGGCCTCCAGACCTGGGGGCCGATCGGCTTCGTCCAGGACACGATCGCGCTCGCCTGCGCCGCCGGCCTGCTCACCTTCACCGCGATCCGGATCAAGAACTCGCCCCAGCGCATCGGACGCGACTCCCGCTTCAAGGGCTCGCACCTGAGCGGCGCCTGGATCACGCTGTTCATGATCTTCAACGTGATCTGGACGATGTTCTTCTTCCGGGGCGTCGAGTGGGCCAACGGCAACCTCGACTACGGCAAGGGCGCGTACTTCTCCTACGCCGTCGGGCACCTGTTCGACGGGATGAGCCACGACACCCTCGAAGTGCTGGAGTCCGTCGGCCTGCTGCTGCACATCGCGGTCGCGCTGGTGTTCCTGGTGTTCGTCGTCAACTCCAAGCATCTGCACATCTTCCTGGCGCCGCTGAACGTCATGTTCAAGCGCCGCCCGGACGGCCTCGGCGCCGCCCAGCCGATGATGTCGGGCGGCAAGCCGCTCGACTTCGAGGAGGCCGACCCCGACGAGGACGTCTTCGGCCGAGGCAAGATCGAGGACTTCACCTGGAAGGGCTTCCTCGACATGGCGACCTGCACCGAGTGCGGCCGCTGCCAGTCGCAGTGCCCCGCCTGGAACACCGGCAAGCCGCTGTCGCCCAAGATGGTCATCCTCGACCTGCGCGACCACGCCCTCGCCAAGGCGCCCTACTTCACCGCGTCCGAGGAGGCGCGGGAGAAGTTCACCGACGAGCAGAAGCTCGAAATGCAGGTCGACAGGGAACTCGTCGGCGAGAACGGCGTCATCCACCCCGACGTCCTGTGGTCGTGCACCAACTGCGGCGCCTGCGTCGAGCAGTGCCCGGTGGACATCGAGCACATCGACCACATCCTCGACATGCGCCGCTTCCAGGTCATGATCGAGTCTTCGTTCCCGTCCGAGGCGGGGGTGATGCTGAAGAACCTGGAGAACAAGGGCAACCCATGGGGCATGTCCGAGACGAAGCGTCTCGACTGGGTCGGGGAACTCGACTTCGAGGTCGAGGTCGTCGACGAGAAACTCCCCGAGGACACCGAATACCTGTTCTGGGTCGGCTGCGCCGGCGCCCTTGAGGACCGCGCCAAGAAGACCACCAAGGCCGTCGCCGAGCTGCTGCACATCGCGGGCGTGAAGTTCGCCGTCCTCGGCCCGATGGAGGCCTGCACCGGCGACCCGGCGCGCCGTCTCGGCATGGAGTTCGTCTTCCAGATGCTCGGCCAGCAGAACGTCGAGACGCTGAACGAAGCGGGCGCCAAGAAGATCGTCGCGACCTGCCCGCACTGCTTCAACACCCTTGCCAACGAATACCCGCAGCTCGGCGGGAACTACGAGGTCGTCCACCACACCCAGTTGCTCGCGCACCTCGTCGAGGAGGGCAAGCTCACCCCGGTCACCCCGATCGAGGAGAACATCACCTACCACGACCCCTGCTTCCTCGGCCGCCACAACAAGGTCTACAAGCAGCCGCGCGACATCATGGCCACCGTCCCCGGCGTCCGGACGCAGGAGATGCACCGCCACAAGGACCGCGGATTCTGCTGCGGCGCCGGCGGCGCGCGCATGTGGATGGAGGAGCGGATCGGCAAGCGCATCAACACCGAGCGCGTGGACGAGGCGCTGGAAACAAATCCCGACACCGTCTCCACCGCCTGCCCGTTCTGCCTCGTCATGCTGGGCGACGCCATCAACGAGAAGAAGAACTCCGGCGAGGCCAAGGAGTCGCTGGAGGTCGTGGACGTCTCGCAGCTCCTGATCCGCTCCATCAAGGGAGAGGGCGGTTCGGCGCCCGCGAAGGAGGCCGTCGCCGCGGAGTGACGCTTGGGGGCTCCGGGGCCTCCGGGGCTCCCGGGGCTCTCGCGTTCGCATGGCCTTGGATTAACGCGGGGGTCAAGCGACCCATAGCGGTCCATGATGCTCGGAAGGCCGCCGAACTGGTATGACCAGGAGATGGCCGTCCTCGTGTCCCTCCTGGCGTTCCTGATGACGCTCATCGGCGGTCTCGCGGCGATGCGCGTCCGGGACCACCGGCACCTCGTCCTCGGGCTCGCGGGCGGGCTGATGCTCGGCGTCGTCGCGTTCGACCTGATCCCCGAGTCGCTGGAGATGACCCACGACCGGCCGTTCGGCGTCCCCGCGCCGATGATCGGCTTCGCGTGCGGGTTCCTGCTGCTCCACGTGGTGGAGCAGGCCGTGGCGATCCACCGGGGCCACGAGGGCGAGTACGCGCCGCACGACCACCCCGGCGGCCACGCGCACGGCCCCGGCGCCGGTGAGGGCCGGGCCGGGCTGCTGGCCGCGTGCGCGCTCGTCGGGCACAGTCTGGTGGACGGCCTCAGCATCGGCCTCGGCTTCCAGTCCGGGCTGGAGACCGGCGCGTTCGTCGCGCTCGCCGTGATCACGCACGACTTCGCGGACGGGTTCAACACCTTCACCGCCGCGTCCCTGAACCGCGACGACCACCGTCCCGCCCTGCTGATGCTGGTCGCCGACGCCGCCGCGCCCATCGTCGGGGCCGCGCTCACGCTGCTGGTCTCGGTGCCGGACGCGGTGCTCGGCCCCTATCTCGGGGTGTTCGCGGGCGTCCTGCTCTATCTCGCCGCCGCCGAAATCCTCCCCGAGGCGCACAGCGGGCACCCGCGCGTGATGACGCTCTGCGCCACCGGAATCGGCCTGCTCGCGGTCGTCTTCAGCGTGGGCGTAGCGGGCTGAAAATTTTCCGTGAATGGCAGAGGGCCGTCCGGAGTAACCCGGACGGCCCTTCTGTCACCACCTGTTCGGAACGTTCCGAACGAGGGTCAGCCCGTCATGGACTGAGCGAAGCTCGGGTTCGCCTTCAGCCATTCCGTGACGGCCTGGTCCGGCTGGCCCTTGTACTTGTTCTCGATGAGGTCCTCAAGCGAGCCGAGCTGCTTGTCGTCCATCCGGAACTTCTTCAGCCAGCCCGCGACTTCCGGCTTGTCGTCGCTGAAGTCCTTGCGCGCGACGGTGTTGATGCCGTCCGGCTGGCCCATCGCGCCCTTCGGATCAGTGAGGTCGCGGACGGGGAACTTCGAGTACGCCCAGTGCGGCCGCCAGAGCGTGACGATGATGTCCTTCTTGGCGTCGGTGGCCTTCTTCAACTCGGTGAGCATCGCCGCCGTCGAGGACGTCGTGACCTTGTACTCGTCCTTCAACCCGTACGCGGGCAGCATCTTCTCCTGCGACACCCGGTACAGGCCCGAGCTCTTCTCGATACCGACGATCTTGCCGCCGTACTGGCCGCCCTTGCCCTTCAGGTCGTCGAGCGACTTCAGCGGCGAGTAGTTCGGCACCGCGATCGTCAGCGGCGCCTTGTCGTACCAGACGCCGAGCTTCTCCAGCTTCTTCCCGTACTGCTTCCAGTAGTCCTCGTGGGTGCCGGGAAGCCAGGAGTCGATGAACAGATCGACGTCGCCCTTCGCCATTCCCGTGTAAAGCGGCCCGGTGTCGAGGGTCTTGACGTCGGCCTTGTAGCCCTTGTCGGTCAGCAGGCGCTTCCACAGCGCCGTGGCGGCCTCGCCCTCGGCCCAGCCGGAGACCACGCCGATCGTGACCTTCTTGTCGTCCTTCTTGTCACCGGAGTCGCACGCGGCGGCCCCGATTCCCATGGCGAGCGTCACCGCCGCGATGGTCAGTCCCTTGAACGTAAAGCGCATACCCTTCCCTTCTTCGTCCTGCACAGTGAAAGCCGACCTGAGAGCAGCGGTCGAAAGACGACCGGCGGTCAGCGGATGTTCGACCGGGGAGCGGTCAGAAGATGTTCGCCATGGCGCGCGACACGGTCGTGCGGTCGCCGAGCGCCCCGGTGATGCGGTCCAGGAAGATCGCCAGGACCACCACGGCGACACCGCCCTCGAAGCCCTTGGCGACGTCCACCCGGTTGATGCCCTCCAGCACCTCGCCGCCGAGCCCGCCCGCGCCGACCATGCCCGCGATCACCACCATCGACAGCGACAGCATGATCAGCTGGTTCACGCCCGCCATGATCGACGGCATCGCCAGCGGGATCTGGATTCGGGTCAGAATCCGCCCCGGCGGCGTCCCGAACGCCTCGCCCGCCTCGACCATCTCCGGGTCCACACCGCGGATGCCGAGCTCGGTCAGCCGGACGCCCGGCGGCAGCGAGAAGATCACCGTCGCGACCACGCCCGGCACCACGCCGATGCTGAAGAAGAAGATCGCCGGGATCAGGTACACGAAC
Organism: Actinomadura terrae; assembly: GCF_022751215.1. Classification (GTDB taxonomy): domain Bacteria; phylum Actinomycetota; class Actinomycetes; order Streptosporangiales; family Streptosporangiaceae; genus Spirillospora; species Spirillospora terrae. Next base: position 355,246 of record NZ_JAICDG010000008.1, read on the forward strand.
GCCGGCATCGTCTGCATCAGGTCGAGAACGGGCCGGACCACCCGGCTCACCACGTCGTTGCGCGCCGCCGCGATCCCCACCGGGATCGACACCAGCACCGACACGACCGCCGACACCAGCACCAGCGCCAGCGAGTCCATCGCCGGCTCCCACAGCTCCATGCTCTCGATCAGGCCGAACCCGAGCAGCGTGAACAACCCGAGCTTCCACCCGCGCAGGAACAGCGCGAGCAGCGCCAGCACCACGGTCAGCACCAGCGGCGGAAGCACGGTGAGCACGTCCGTCAGCCCGTCGACGGTCGTCTCGATCGCCGAGCCGATCCCGTCGAACAGCCACCCGAGGTTGTCGGTGCACCAGGTGACCGCATCGTCGAACCACTCGCCCACCGGCACCCGGGGAAGATCACTCATCGTCGCCCACCTTTGTCAGCACCGGCCTGGCCTCCGAGTTGATCGCGCCGAGCGCCGCCAGCAGCGTCACCCGGGGGATCACGCCGAGCAGCGTCCCGTCCGCGTCCGCGACCGGCACCGGCAGGTCGCTCTCCGCGCACCGCGCGAACAGGTCGGCGACCGGCGTGTCCGGCGCGACGGGCAGCAGGTCCTCGGGGTCGAGCAGGCTCTCCAGCGACTGGACGCCGTCCTGCACCGCGTCCGTGATCGCGACCGCCTTGACCTTGCCGATCAGCTTGCGGTCGCGCCCGACCACGAACGCCGCGCCGGTCTGGTGCTCGCGCATCGTCCGCAGCGCCGTCCGCGGCCCGGTGTTCGCCGGGACGGTGACCAGCGGCTTCTCCATGACCGAGGCCGCCGTCAGCACTTTGGTACGGTCCACATCCGCGACGAACTGGGCGACATAGTCGTTCGCCGGGTCCGTGAGGATCTCCTCGGCCGTCCCGATCTGCACGATCCGGCCCTCCCGCATCACCGCGATCCGGTCCCCGATGCGCATGGCCTCGTTCAGATCATGGGTGATGAAGACGATCGTCTTCCCGAACCGTCCCTGAAGGTCGAGCAGCAGATCCTGGACCTCGCGCCGGATCAGCGGGTCCAGGGCGCTGAACGCCTCGTCCATCAAAATGATGTCGGTCCCCGCCGCCAGCGCCCGCGCGAGCCCCACCCGCTGCCGCATGCCACCGGACAACTGACCAGGGAGTTTGTCCTCCCACCCCTCCAGCCCGACCAGCCCCAGGAACTCCCGGGCGGTGCGCTCTCGTTCCTCCCTGGGAACGCCGCGCACCTCCAGCCCGTACGCGGCGTTGGCCAGAACCGACCGGTGGGGGAACAACGCGAAGTGCTGGAAGACCATGCTGATCTTGTCCTGCCGTAGCGCCCGCAGCGCCTTGGGGGACAGCTTGGCGATGTCCTGCCCGTCGATCTCCACGGACCCGTCCGACACGTCCAGCAGCCCGTTCAGCATCCGGATCAACGTCGACTTGCCGGACCCCGACAGGCCCATGACCACGAAGATCTCGCCCTGCTCGACCTCGAAGGTGGCGTCCACGACGGCGGGGGTGACGCCCAGCGCCCGGACGTCCTCCGGCGTCGCACCCGCCCTGATTTTTCGCTGCGCCTCGGCCGCCTTACGGCCGAAGAGCTTGGTGACGCTTCGCGCGCGGAGTATGGACACGATCTCCTTTCGTGTTCCCACGTCCGGGGTGAGAACGGGTTCACGCCCGGACGGGACTCAACTCACGTAAAGAAGATGCCAACCGGACGCCAAAGCTATGCGTCGGTCGAAACTACCCGTCTCGCGAAGATGTTTCATCTTTTGGTGATCCCGGTCACACGCTGGTGCGATGGAAGTTCAGGTACGACCGCGACGGCGTCGGCCCCCGCTGATCCTGGTACCGCGACCCGTACTTCTCCGACCCGTACGGGTACTCCGCCGGCGAACTCGTCCGGAACAGGCACATCTGCCCGATCTTCATCCCCGGCCACAGCTTGATCGGCAGCGTCGCCACATTCGACAGCTCCAACGTCACATGCCCGGTGAACCCCGGATCGATCCACCCGGCCGTCGAATGCGTCAGCAGCCCGAGCCGCCCCAGCGAACTCTTCCCCTCCAGCCGCGCCGCGAGATCGTCCGGCAGCGCGAACACCTCGTACGTCGACGCGAGCACGAACTCCCCGGGATGCAACACGAACGCCTCGTCCGCCTCCACCTCCACGAGCCGCGTCAGATCCCTCTGCTCGACGGCCGGGTCGATGTGCGGATACTTGTGGTTCTCGAACACCCTGAAGTACCGGTCCAGCCGCACGTCCACACTGGACGGCTGAACCATGCCCGGCTCATACGGGTCGATCTTCACCCGTCCGGACTCGATCTCGAACCTGATGTCACGATCGGAGAGCAGCACCTCCAAAAGCTACCGCCCCCACCCACCACACGCGCACACCGCCGATCCGGTACGATGTCCGAACGGCGGCGGCCCCCCAACCGCCCACGCGGGTGTAGTTCAATGGCAGAACTTCAGCTTCCCAAGCTGACAGCGCGGGTTCGATTCCCGTCACCCGCTCCCACGCGAAGGCCCAGGCCAGGGACATGATCCCCGAACCTGGGCCTTGATCGTTTCTACCGCTGTCAGCGGCGGGCCATTAGCGTGCCATTAGGCCACGGGTATCAGCGCCCCGGCCGCGCCGTCATCGCCCTGGTCGTGCTCGGCTTGGACGAGACGTCGCACGTCGGCGGCGAGGTGATCGGCGACCGCATCTCCTACCTCGAGCGCGGGCTGATCATCCGCAGAAGCATGATCGTCCAGTTCGGAGTGCTCACACGCGGATCGCTCATGCCCTGGCCGGAGCCGCGAGCCAGGCACGCCGGCGGCTGTCGGCGCCCACCACCGCCGGCGAGGGCTTCCCCCTAGAAGCCCCTAGCGACACGGAAGCCGATGTTGCCTGCGGAACTGTCGGGCGTATTGGACGACCTGGCCGCGACGCGATAGCGGTTGCAGTAGGACGCGTGGCACATGTGCGAGCCACCGCGCATCACCCGTGTCGTGCCCTCGGGTGGACCTACCGGGTCCCTGCGCGGCCCGGTGCGGTGGAAATCGGCGCTGAACCAGTCGGCGCACCACTCCCAGACGTTCCCGGCGACGTTATAGAGGCCGTAGCCGTTAGGACGGTAGGACTTCACCGGCGCCGTACCGAGATGACCGTCCTCGCCGGTGTTGAGATTCGGGAAGTCTCCCTGCCAGACATTGCACATGTGCCGTCCGCCCGGGGTCAGTTCGTCCCCCCAGGGGTAGCGGCGCTGTTCCAGCCCGCCTCGTGCGGCGTACTCCCATTCCGCCTCGGTGGGCAGCCGAGTGCCCGACCAGGCGCAGTACGCCTGTGCGTCGTTCCACGAGACGTGCACGACCGGATGGTTCTGCCTGGAGGTAATGGACGAGCCAGGCCCCTCTGGCCGCTTCCAGAAGGCACCCGGTACGGCACGCCACCAAGGAGTCGCGTGAACAACCTGGGAAGCGCGCGTGTTCTCCTCACTGAGAAAGCTCTCGAAAATGAAGGAGAACCCGAATCGCTCGGCCTCGGTAACATGGCCGGTGGCCTTGACGAATGCGGCGAACTGGGTGTTGGTCACCGTGGTCGCCTCGATGCGGAAGGGGCTCAGGTCGATCTGCCGGACCGGTCCCTCTCCGTCGGCCCGATAGCCCTCCTCGTCGTCGGTGCCCATGAGGAAGGGGCCGCCGGAAAGCCGGATCATGTGCTTGTGGCGCGGCGTGGCCGACTGTGGGGTCGCGGTCGCCAGGGCGCCCGCCGGCTCGCGGCCGGGGGTGCAGCAAAGGTCGGACATGGGTTCTCTCCGCTCGGCCAGGTGACCGCGGCCCGCCCGCGGACGCGGGCCGCGATCCTGGCTGTGTGGTCAGCTCTGGCGGTCCGCAGCGAGCTGGGAGGCCAGCGCGGGGATGCCCAGGTTCTGCTCGTCGGCCGGGCTCGCCTGGTAGAGCTTGTTGGTCAGCTGGTACGGGTCGTTGACGAGGTCGTAGTACTCCCGGAAGGTGACCTGTCCGGTGCCGGAGACGCTGCCGCTCGCGTCGGTGTGCAGGTCGTAGTACTCGACGTACTGCTTGTTCTTCGCGACGTAGGACGCCCAACTGTCCTTGACGCCCGCCGTGCCCTGCTTCCACCATTCGACGAGCAGGTGATCGCGGTTGAAGCCGGACAGCAGCGACTTGCCGTCCTGCGGCGTCGTGGGGGTGATCCCGGCGGCGGCCAGGATGGTCGGCGCGATGTCGATGTTGGCGACGATGCGGTTGTCCGTGGTCCCCGAGCCCAGGCCGCCTGCGGGCCAGGACAGGTAGAACGGCACTTCGTGGGCCGGGGAGTAGGGAGTCCCCTTGCCGAGGAGGCCGTGATCGGCCCACTGGAACCCGTTGTCGCCGATGTAGATGACCAGCGTGTTGTTGAGCTGGCCGAGGGCCGCCAGTTTGTCCTTGAACGCCTGCACGGCGTCGTCGACCGACAGCAGTGTCCGCAGTTGCCGCTGCCGCACCGCCCGGCCGTCGGCCAGCGTGTTGGTCGCGTTCTTGACATAGGCCGGCTTGTCACTCCGGTCGGCCTCGGGGACGGAAGGACGGCCGTCCCAGGACGGCACGACCGTGTCGGCGTACTGGGCGGCGGGAATGTTGGGCTCGTGCGAGGCGTACGGGGTGACGTACGCGAACCATGGGCGCGTGTCGGTCGTGGATTTGCTCAGGAAGGCCAGCGTCCTGTTCTTGATGATGTTGGTCGTGTATCCGTTGATCGTCTGAACGGTGCCGTTGAGGTTCCACTGGGCGTCCACGTATCCGGGCTGGAGCAGCGCCCATTCCTCGAAGTGCGGTGGGTTGTCGGCCAGCGTCCAGGAGTTGAGGTACTTCCCGAACAGTCCGGTACGGTAGCCCGCCTGTTTGAGGTAGCGCTGTACCGTCGTGCTCTGGTCCAGGCTGTGAGAGGCACTGTTGTTCCGCACGCCGTGGTTATGCGCGTACCGTCCCGAGAAGACCGACGACCGCGAGGGGGCGCACAGCGGAGTGGTGACGTGGCCGTTGTTGTAGGTCACGCCCTGCCCGCCGAGCCAGGCGATGGTCTTCTGGATCGCCCAGTTCGTCTGCTTCGGCTGATCGTCGGTCACGATCAGCAGGATGTTCGGACGGGTGGCCGCGGACGCTATCCCGCCGATCCCCGGAAGCGCCGAGGAAGCGGCCGCCACCGCGGCCGCCGCGGCCGAGCCGGCGAGAAATTGCCGCCGACCGACCCCGCTCGCGCTGCTTCCGCGTTCTTGCTGTTCCTCATTCATGTTCCTCACTCCTCTCACCGACGGCGACATGCCGCCTACGGACGGAAATGAATCACTCGATAAACACACGGGACGCCGAGAAGGAGAAAGGGAAACAGGCTCGCAGCGCGAAGAATTCGAGCTGCATCTGAAGGTGATCTCAAAACTGGAGCCGTGGACACGAACTCACAGGAAGCATCGCGGGCGGCAGGGCAACACGCTGCCGTTGCGACGGCTATACGGCGAAGGGCGGACAGAGCGCGCTCGCCTGCCGCTTAAAATCGACATGCAGGCGAGCGACCAAAAAGTCACCCGAAGTCATAAGCGAACGGTAATGAACTGTCCCCCAGCGCGTCAATCCCGCGAGCTGACCTATTTCCGGAAGAAGGTGCACCCCACGGCCATAGGCCAATGCCTCGACGGCGCACGCCTGCGCCTTAACGTCACAAGGGGGCTGTCATCCGCATTGGTGATTTCGCACAGAGTTTGCGGGTGCCCGCACATTCGAGCACGGCCGGCGCACCCGACCCTCGGCCAGGTGCTCGCTCAGCCTTCCGGAAGCCGTCTGAAGCGGCTTCGATACGAACCAAAACGATAGGAAAAGTAGGATAGATTGTCAATACTTCAGCTTAGGGCCGTGTCGACCACCCTGGCCGAGTCCACGCTGACGAGCGCGAGGCGGCGGCAAGCCACCAGATCGACCGCGCTGCCGAGATCGATCTTGATCGTTTCAGCGACACGCCGAGGTCTCGCGCACGACCGAAGGCTTGCTGCAATCGCGCTCCATCTACGGCCATCCATGCAGCATCCAGCCAGCGGCTTTACCATGGCGGCATCATCGCCTCTACGAGGGTTCGCAACGCTCCGAAGCTCGTTCGCATCGAGATTCGAGGCATGTCCTCATTGCCCTACGAGGGTTCGCAACCAGCACGCTTCGCAGCACGGGTCCTCATTACCCTTACGAGGGATCACAGAACCAGATCCGGAGCGCGACGGAAGTCGCTGAGCGTGCTCGAACCAGGGGGTACGCCGCCCCTGGGCCCCGGAGCGATGCGCGTCTGTGCGGCCGGACGTCGGGGATACGGCAGGAGAAGCCGGAGGAGCTGATTCGGTGCAGGTCAGCGGAACGAGTGGCGTGCAATTAGCGTGCAGTTGGACAGGGTGATCAAGGGGTAGACACGGTCACTTGCGGTAAGAACGGAGGCCAGGTCAGACGCTGTGACGGCCGTGATCGGTTTGATTCCCAAGCTGACAGCGCGGGTTCGATTCCCGTCACCCGCTCCACATACCCCCAGTTCACAGCCTTGATCGCGCCTCTCTGATCTTCAATCAAGCGCTTTATCACTCATCTATCACTGCGGATCACACGCGACGGGGGCGTACGCCCCATCCTTGTGGCGGCCTGGATGTCACTCCCTGGACACCTGAACCTGGGCTCCTCGGCGGCTCCGGCCGCCGAGCACTCTGCTGCTATGTCTCGCTTTGCGGCGCCTTGCTCACAGGAGCGGTTCCACCGCGACTGTCGCAGCCATGAGGAGCGCTGGACGCCTGGGACGGATCAAAAACCCATAGGTTGTCACGCAGAACCTGGCTAGCAGCTAGATACCGCACTAGCAGTTAACGCCACGCGTACTTGACCAGCCCGCCCCGACAAACCAACCCTCACCAGGCGCTCTCCGTAGTCGTCGAGACGTGCACAGGCGGCTCGGGTCAACGTCGTCCTCCGGCGGTAGCTCGCAGCCCGCCGAGGCGATCAGCGCCTTATCGGCCCGGCCCACCCCACGCGTGCGCGGGGAGCACGGCGGCTACGTCCTCAAAGGCGGGACCGGCGTGGAACCATCCCCGCCTGCGCGGGGAGCACCTGTGGACGGCCCCCAGCCGCCTTGAACGACCACCCCGCCCTCCTCCACCAGGCTCGGCCTAAGCGTCGCTGACGCTTAGGCGATGTTGAGGTGATCAGGGCGTCCGTACCCCGACCGAGCGGCCCAAGCAGCCGCAGCGCGCGGGTCTGCGGAAGGCCGTGAACGGGCGGTGGTTGATGTGGGGGAAGGCGGCTGAGCTACGCCCAGCGCCGTGCGGGTCCCATTGCGGACGTGCGCGCGCTTGTGCGGGGCCGCTGGCCCTCCCGTGCGGCATGTGCGGACTGGCCGCATACAGGGCAGTCGTCACGTCAGGAACGGCTCAGTCGACGTACCCGGCCGGTGTCGGAGCACCCACGGGCAGCCCCCAGACCTCCTCAGCGACCCGCGCGGTCGCCTTGGCCTGTGCCACCGCCGGCTCGCCCATCCCAGAATCTGCGGGGCATCGGCCAGCGAGGTCATTAACCGGCGGTAGTGCGGCCGCCGTCGGGGTCGGGCCGCCGCTCCTCGAACGCGTTGATCAGGCCCGTCATCCGCACCTGCGCCTACGGCGCCATCCCCAGCCGGTGCACCTCCTGATAACCCAGGTAGACCGCGCTCGGATGTGCACCTGGTTCTCCTCGAACGCCTCGCGGGCCAGCGTCGCCTCCCAGCCGTCGTCCTCCTCCTCCAGGGTTCCGCCCGGCGGGTTGAACCTCCCATCGTCGTCTTGCACCAGCACCCGTGCCGTCAGTGGGCAGAGCAGGTAGCCGTACACCTGAGTGACTCGCAATCCGGCTGGCACCGCCGCCGCCTCGTGTCAGAGGTAGCGCGCATCCTCGATCGTCACCTCGGCGACGGTAGTCACTCCGTAGCCTCATCAGGCCCCGTCCCCCGCCGGCAGCTCGGCTCTGGCCATCCTCGTCAACGGCGTGCAACTGTTGAACTGGGCTCGGACGCGGAGCCATCCACCGATGGCTCCACCAGATGCGCCGGCGCCTGGCCGCGCACCTGGCCGCGTTCACGTACTCGATCCGCACTGCCCGCTGCCGCTTCCAGCGACCAAGAACGTGACACCGGCCTAAGATCACCTGCGACCACACGCGCTCGCCCACATCCCGCCGAGCGGGACGCGCGTATCGGTGGACGCCCGCGTCTCCCCTTTACCAGTGGCTGGGGCGTTCACCTCGAGTCGCCGCCATCTGGGCCGGTCTTGCCGGGGACCTCTCGGGCGCTGCGAGTGTCCGGGCCGGGCGGCGGGCCAGGCGAGGTCGTTGACCCACGGGCCAGCCCTGGCTGCCCGGCGGCTCTGTGCGAAGACTCGTCAACGGCACTCCAAGGGAGAGTTAGAAGACAGGACGTCGTGAACTAGGTCGCGGGTCGATGGCTCGACGATGCACGTAGGGCAACGAGCTAGTCTTCGCTCTCATCATCGGGCCTTAGGTTGACGTTTAACCTCCAATTCACGCGTATGGGACAGAATCTGCCGAATTGGACCCGTGTTGTGCATGGTCTTTAAGGACGTTCCACGAGTGTGTCGATCAAGGTGGCCCGGCGGCGACCGCCTCCCTTGGTGACCGTTCGCCCGGAAGTCGCGCGCGGCTGTGATTGTTTTCCAGACGTTCTGTGCAGCCTCCCGGGGTGCTCCTTTCCGGCGGCGGGGCGGTTTCGCGCCCTTGGGCAGTCGGACGATCAAGGGAGCAAAAAATCAGGGGGGCGGCGGAGGGTGGGAGGGGGTCAGGGCAGGCAAAACGAGGCCGCTGCGGTGAATCATGAAATAATGGGTAAAGGGCAGCTGGCATTCCTTCCAAGGCAAAGAGGAAATCATGAGCGTTCCGGTGTGCGGAAACTGTGGCCGCGTCCGTTGTATCTGCTCCCCAGCGCCCCATCCTGGCCCCCACCACCTCGATCACCACTAGTCGGCATCAGCACCAGGCGGCCCCTTGACTTAGGAGTCGAGGGGCCCCTGCGCGGCTGCGTCCGGGCGCTGCCGAAGAGGTTTCACTGCCATGTGTTGCTGAGCGGCGGGTTCCGCTCTGTACCGGGGCGCCGCCAAGACCGAGGCATGACCGTCCGCGCGGCTTAGCAGGCCCGAAGACGAAGACGGCCCCAGGCGCACCATGGGGCGTGGAGCGAGCGTCCTCGCCCGGCGGGACGTGCTGGCTGTGCGGCGTCCCGGCAGTGTCGGCCTTGAGGAACATCGGTACAGCGGTTCTCGGCGGGCTCTGAGGCGGCGGTGCGGAAGAAGTCGGCGACCTTGCCCTGCATGCAGCGTTCTGAAGGACGCGCCCGCCCGGCTCCCTAACGTGTCTGGCCGTTCGGTTGCTGCTCAAGCCCCTAGAGCACGATGGGCTACCACGCCACGTCACGTCCGGTTCCGCGACGCGGTTGGCGCGCGGCCGGTACCGGGTCGCGGCGGCCGACGGGGCCCCGGCTCTCTCGCGCGGTAAGCCGCCCCCGAGCCGCGCGGTCTCCTCCCGAACACCCGCGGCTCCCTTGAGCAGCCGGGCGATCAGGGGAGCCGCCTTGTCAAGCACTCAGGGTTGCGACGTTGACGTTTCGCTAACTCTCCGTGATTAGACATGTCGCCAAAGGGAACGGGCAACTACTTCCCTCCTGCCGTCCGCGACGAGGACCAGGCGGAGCCGGGTGTTCGCGTTCCCGCAGTTCATCCCGCTTGCACACGGGGCTGTTGTCTACAAGAGGGCGAGTCTCCAGCCACGTATGTCCCAACATCCAGGGGCCCGACGCGAGCGAGGCGCCCACAGTCATGGGAATACCGCCAGGTAGGCGCAAACTATGTGGGCATAGCGGAAATTGGGGCCCCGGGCCTGCTACCTTCATGGCTCAGGTGCGCGGACTGATCAGTGCTCCCCCTTCAACGCGCTGATCAGGCAGGACGTAAATGAAGAGGGCCCCCGCGGCGGCTGCGCGGGTTCCAGTCCCGCCGCCACGGAGGCCCGTCCCGGGAGGGCCCCGGCCCGGCCTCAGAGGCGCGGTCCGGGGCTCTCGCCGTCCAGCAGCTCCCACGCGAAACGCGCGAGCGCCACCATGAACTGCCCGGCGCTGGCAAAGGTCATGACGATCTTGTGCCAGTCACGCCGACGACGACGAGGACTGCCCAACCCGACCACCTCCCATCCCTCGCCTGCAGGCGAGGCCTCAACCGGCAGGTCGGAGGGAGAGAGGGTGCAGCGGTGAGCGTATCGCCCACCCCCATCGTGACGCCGTGAAACCGGCCGGATGCCCCCCACAGACGGCGTCCGAGGACGTCCGGGGCATCCCGCGCGGCGAGCCCGGCCCAGGTCAAAGCGGGTGTGGGGGGCGCCCAGATGAAACGCAGTGATAGGCGCAGAAACGCCTGCGCTTCCGCACCGTTTCCGTGCCCCGGGTCGAGCGTCCGCCGGGCCCACGCGCCGCTCTCCTGCCGCGCTGCGCAGGGTCAGGGTCAATGCCAGGAGGAGAGCGCGTATGGCCACCGGGGGGATGTTTCATCCCCATGTGTTGCTGAGCGGCGGTTTCCCTCTGGAGCCGGCTGGCTGTGCGGCCGGATCTGGGCGTGTGGTGTGGTGAACCGGTCGGTGTGTGCTGGGCGTCTGAGCGGCGTGGGTGAGGTGGCGCAGGACGGCGCGGGTGCGGGCACGGCGGGACCGGGCAGATCACGGACGGCCGGGCGGGTGGCGCGGATCGCGCTGGTGGTGGTCGGTGTCGCCGTGGTGGCGGTGGTGGTGTGGGTGTTGGGGCCGGGTGCGCGGTGGTGGCTGGTGCACGTCGACGGGGTGAGGGTCGGCGGCAAGGACGGCCTGGCGGGCAAGGATCTGGCGGACGCGCTGGACACGGTGCGGGGCCGGGCGATGGCGGTGGGGACGGGGGTGTTGGCGGGGGGGGCGATCTACTACACCGCCTCCAATGCCGTCTCGGCGCGCCGGTCGGCGCAGGCGGCGATCGAGGGTGTGGAGGCGGCGCGGCGCAGCGCCGAGGCCACCGAAGCCAGCCAGCGCCGCACGTTCGAGTTGACCGAGCAGGGACAGTTGCATGCTCTGGAGGTGCAGCGGCGGACGTTCGAGTTGACCGAGGAGGGGCAGCGGCGTTCGCATGAGCTGACCGAGCAGGGCCAGCGCACCGACCGGTTCACCGCCGCCGTCGCCCAGCTCGGCGACCCCTCGCCCGCGATCCAGCTCGGCGGTGTGCACGCCCTGGCCGGCCTGGCCGACGACGCCCCCACCCGCGAATTCCGGCAAACCTGCATCGACGTGCTCTGCGCGTTCCTGCGCCTGCCCTGTGCGACACGAAGTCGCACTAATCGAGTGAGTTACACGGTTGGAGGTCCGGTTATGCCGGATGGATAACTCCAGGTGAGTGTTCGACACCTGTCCCCGCTCTGGCGTGCGCCGCAGGTCCTGCCTGTTGGGGTGCGAAGCCCAGAGAAGAAGCCTAAGGGCCCCGATCCATCCGGGGAGCACCGGGCAAGGGGAAGACCGGGCTGGTGAACGCGAGTGAACCCTTGATGATGCTCCGTGACGCAGACCCCTGGGTGGGTGGAAAGTGTCACCAGGGTGCAGGGCCTGGCCGCTGGAAGAGGCGGCAAGCGGCAACCGGGGAAAGGCAGTCGGTTGCGTGAACACCGCTGGCCCCGGGGTATAGAGGGCACCCAATCCGGTCGTAACTCGATGGTGTGGAACGTGGAAATCCCGATGGGGTCCAGAGTCATGATCTGGTAGGCCGACCGCAAGGAGAGCAAAACTCCCCACCGGGGACAGGATGCCCAAGAAGCCAATGCCGGCAGCCGAAAGGCAACAGGAAGGCTTCCCGCGCGATGGCTGCCCCTCCAAGGCGGCTGCGGGCAGAGAACTGGCCGGATA
>NZ_JAICDG010000009.1 GCF_022751215.1 Actinomadura terrae
TGACGCCCACCTGATCGAAGTGCTTCGCGACGAGTGGCTATCTGTGTGCTGTGTTGGCCAGGGCTCTTTGAGTTAGTGAGCTGTTCCCGCAGGACAAGCCTGCCCGGTAGCGACCCCGGTCTTGCGTGCCGAGAGCCCACCCCGGCGGCTATGCATGTACGTGTGTGTTGTAACGGCTGTCGCGTTGTACGGAGGACACCTCACGGGCCTCCCGGCGGGAGCCGACCCCGCCACCACTCGCCCATCCCGAAGTCGCTGGATGCGGCTCCGATCTTCACTGTGCCACGCGCACGCAGAGATCAAACCTCCGAAACCGCCCACCGCGTAGGGATTCGGGGCGTGTGTGGTTGTCCGTTGATGACCGCTGGCGCCCGGTGGCGTCCGCTGACGACTGGCCGCACACAGCTATAAGTGATGCAGATCACAATGTAAGAGGCCCCGGTCGGTCTTCACCTCCGGGGCCTCGACGGTGGCGGGTCTCAGGCTTCGCGCCAGATCGGCTCTAGAAGATCGGGGTCGAACTTACTGCGGCTGCCGTTTCCCTTGCCCGCCGGGTGCACGATGATCGCGTGGAAGCACTCCCGCACATAAGTGCGCTTCTGTGAGATGTCCAACCGATCATCATCGGTCTCGGAATACCACCGTCGCCGAATGTCTGTCACGTCTCTCTCGGCCTGCTGTGCGGCCAACTCGTACCGCGCACGGTCAGCACGGAGACGCGCTATCTCCGGCTCTAGATCCTCGATCAACTGAAAGAACAGCTCATTCGTGATCTTGCGCTGACGGAAACGGTCACGGAGTTCTCTCATCTGCCCCTCGCGTTCTTCAAGCTCTGCCTGTCCTGGCCAGGGGCCTACTTCGCGGGCAGCAACGGCGCCGCGCTCTTCGAGCTTGGCCAATACCGCCTCGGAGACGAACTCCTCAAGCTTGTCCCCCCGGCGCGCCAAAGCTCCACAACCTCCCTGCGCCTTGGACTTACAGAAGTAGCGAAAGGTCCCTCTCTTGCGGTTGTTGAGCACGCGAAGCTTTGTGTTGCACATTGTTCCATCAGGCAGGATGCGACCGCATCGGAGAACCCCGGTGAGAAGATAACGATGCTCGGTGTGATCACGCGGCAAGGGCTGGCGAACGCTCCCATCCTCCTTGAGAACGTTTCCCTTGCGCGTTTCAAAGATCGCGCGAAGAGCTTCCCACTGTTCAGTCGAAATGATCGGCTCCCATTCACCCTCAACGGGCACGCCATCCTTCTCGACCAATTCACCTTTGATCATCCGCCATCCGCAGAGACGCGGGTTTGCCAGCATCTTACGTGTGGGGCTGGTGGTCCAATCGTTCCCGCGCGGCGTCTTGAGCCCCCTCTCTTGCCACTCCTTCACGATGGAGTTGAGCGAGCGACCTCCGATAAACTCTCCCACTGCCTTGCGAATCGCGGCGGCCTCGACCGGGTCGAGAGTGACTCGGTCCTCTTTCCATCCGAAAGCGCGACCCCCGGTCGGTACCGCACCCTTTTCTGCGCGTCCTCGGTGCCATTGCCGGACACGTCGGCGCATCTTCTTCACTTCCATGCGGGAGATCACCGCACCCATGAGTCCCATGGACTCGACGTCTTCGCTATAGAGGTCTTTGAACCCCCGTGCGTCGGCGTACACCCTGCCCTCTTCCAGGGTGATCGCGTCTACGAACCGCTCATAGTCGCCTGCTCGCCGGATGAGTCGGTCGTCAGCAACGACGATGCAGCCTGAAACGGGCGTACCGTCTGCGAGCTTGCCCACACGGATGACCTTGAGCATGGCCTCGAAATCATCACGCCGAACGTTGTCCTTCGCCGCTGACTTGTCGTTGTCCTTGAAGCGCTTGACGATGCGGCACCCGAGACGGGCGGCGGTCTGCTCGTTGACCGCCTGCTGGTCTTCTACCGTGTGCTCGTCCTTCGCCTTGTCGGCGCTGGCGCGGACGTAGTCCACCACGGGGATCAGGTCACGCTGCGTAGCCACTGCGGGTACCTCCAGAAGTATCCTAGTTCGTCCTTCTGGCATCCGCAGGTCACCCGGCTCCTCCCCGCGGTACTGCTGTTCGACGCGGCGGGGCTCGGGCTGTTCTGCGCGACCGGGACGCTGAAGGCGCTGGAGCACGGGCTGTCGCCGCTGCACTCGGTGCTGCTCGGCGTGGTCACGGCGGTCGGCGGCGGCATCCTGCGGGACGTGCTGAGCGGGCAGATCCCCTCGGTGCTCTACGACCGGCAGCTCTACGCGCTCCCGGCGATGCTGGGGGCCGCGGTGATGGCCGTCGCGTACACGGCGGACCTGCACGGCGGCACCGTCACCGCGGGCGCGGCGGTGCTGGCGACCGGGCTGCGGGTGCTGGCGATGCGGTACGGGTGGCGGACGCCCCGCCCCCGCGGCGTCCCCGACTGACCCCTTGCGCCGCCCCTCCCCCGCGTCCGGCCAGGGGGCTTTTTCGTTACTCGCCTGTTCGGGGGGTAACGTCACGGTCATGGGGCGGATCACCGTGCGCAGGCCCGTGCTGAGGCTGAGCACCACAGGAACGGGCGGGCGGCGTCCCGACACACTCGCGGTCGAGGAGCCCCTGGAGATCCGCGTGGCGGGCAAACCGCTCACGATCACGATGCGGACCCCCGGGCACGACTTCGACCTCGTCGCGGGCTTCCTGGCGGCCGAGGGCGTCATCGCGGGCGCGGCCGACCTGACCGCGATGCGCTACTGCGCCGACACCGAGGAGCAGAACACCCTCGACGTGACGCTGGCGCCGGACGTGCCCGCGCCCGACGACTCGATGACGCGCGCGTTCGCGACGACCAGCGCGTGCGGGGTGTGCGGGAAGTCCAGCATCGAGGCGCTGCGCGCCGACCGCCCCTACGAGGTCGCGGGCGACCCGGTGCGGCTGACCCCGGCGGTGCTGGCGGCGCTGCCGGAGCGGCTGCGGGAGGCGCAGCGCGTCTTCGACCGGACGGGCGGCCTGCACGCGGCGGGCCTGTTCGACGCCGCCGGGACGCTGCTGGCCGTCCGGGAGGACGTCGGGCGGCACAACGCGGTCGACAAGGTCGTCGGCTGGGCGCTGCGCGCGGGCCTGCTGCCGCTCGCGGGGCACGTGCTGATGGTCAGCGGGCGGGCGTCCTTCGAGCTGACCCAGAAGGCGGCGCAGGCGGGAATCCCGGTGCTGGCGGCCGTGTCGGCGCCGTCGTCGCTCGCGGTGGACCTCGCGTCCGACGCGGGCATGACGCTCGTCGGCTTCCTGCGCGGCGACACGATGAACGTCTATTCGGGCGCCGAGCGCATCATCCGCTGAACGCGGCACTCGATGAACACGGCACTCGATGAACACGGGTACCCGACCGCCTAGGGTGATCGACATGGCGGACGCGGTGGTCATCGGAGCGGGACCCAACGGGTTGGTCGCGGCCAACCTCCTGGCCGACGCGGGCTGGGACGTGGAGGTCCTGGAGGCGCAGCCCGAGCCGGGCGGGGCGGTGCGCAGCGACCGGGGCGTCCACCCCGACTACGTCAGCGACCTGTGCAGCGCCTTCTACCCGCTCGGCGTCGCGTCCCCGGTGATGCGGGCGCTGCGGCTCCAGGAGCACGGCCTGCGGTGGCGGCACGCCCCGGCCGTGCTCGCGCACCCGCTGCCGGACGGGCGGTCCGCCATCCTGGAGCGCGACCCCGAGGCCACCGCCGCGAGCCTGGACGCGCTCGGCGCCGGCGACGGCAAGGCGTGGCTGCGCCTGTACGGGATGTGGGAGAAGGTCGGCGAGGAGCTGCTGGAGGCGCTGTTCGGCCCGTTCCCGCCCGTCCGCGCCGCACTGCCGCTGGCCGCCGCCGCGCGGCGCGCGGGCGGGCTGCGCGTCCTGCGGACGCTGCTGGCACCGGTGCGCACGCTCGGCGAGCAGGAGTTCGCCGGTCCCGGCGGGCCGCTGCTGCTGGCCGGGTCGGCGCTGCACACCGACGCGTTCCCCGAGACGACGGGCGGCGCCGCGTACGGGTGGCTGCTGGCGATGCTCGGGCAGCGCTACGGCTGGCCGGTGCCGGAGGGCGGCGCGGGCGAGCTGACGGCCGCGCTCGTCCGGCGGCTGGAGTCGCGCGGCGGACGGCTCCGTTGCGACACGCCGGTCACCTCGGTCGTCGTCCGGAACGGGCGGGCCCTCGGCGTCCGCACCGCGGGCGGGGAGGCGGTGCGGGCCAGGCGGGCGGTGCTGGCGGACGTGTCGGCGCCCGCGCTCTACGGCGGGCTCGTCGGCTGGTCCGACCTGCCCGGTCCCCTGCGCGAGGACATGCGGCGCTTCCACTGGGACAACGCCACGTTCAAGGTCGACTGGGCGCTGTCCGGCCCGATCCCCTGGGCGTCGGACGGCACCGGACGGGCGGGCACCGTGCACCTGTCCCCCGGCATGGACGCGCTCACCGGCTACAGCGCGCAGCTCGCGAGCGGCCGCGTGCCGTCCGAGCCGTTCGCGCTGCTCGGCCAGATGACGACCGCCGACCCCGCCCGCTCCCCCGCCGGGACGGAGTCGGTGTGGGCCTACACGCACGTCCCGCACCGGGTCGCGGGCGACGCCGGGCCCGACAGGATCACCGGTGCCTGGGACGAGCGGGAACAGGTGGCGATGGCCGACCGGCTGGAGTCGGTGATCGAGCGCCTCGCGCCCGGCTTCCGCGACCGCGTCGCCGCGCGCCGGATCATCGCGCCGCCCATGTTCTCCGAGCACGACGCCAACCTCCCGAACGGCGCGCTCAACGGGGGGACGGGGCTGGCGCACCAGCAGTTCGTGCTGCGTCCCGTCCCCGGCCTCGGACGCGCGGAGACGCCGGTCGCGGGCCTGTTCCTGGCGTCGGCGGCGGCGCACCCGGGCGGCGGCGTGCACGGCGCGTGCGGCGCCAACGCGGCGCGCGCGGCCCTCGCCCACGACCGGCCCGCCGGGCGCCTGCTGCTCACCCCCGGCCTGGAGGCCCTCCGCCGCCTCCTCACGTAATCCAGATGTTTGGACAAATGCCCAGATAAATGGCCGTTTGCGGCTTTTATCCGGGTTAGTGAGCTGGAAGGGTTTACCGCCGTGGGGTTTTCCCCACGCCCGGAACATGCGACCTTGGCAGGAGGAAGCCCGGCGACCGGCCCCCGGCGGCCGTCGCGCCACGGGGCCGAACCGGCAGCGGAGCGTGAGGCATGCGGATTCGCGACATCCTGCGGCGGAAGGGAGACACGGTGGCCACGGTGCGGCCCGAGGCCACCGTGCGGCAGCTGCTCGCCGTCCTGGCCGAGCACAACATCGGGGCGGCGGTCGTCTCGCCCGACGGCGCGACGATCACCGGCATCGTCTCCGAGCGCGACGTCGTGCGGCGGCTGCACGACCGCGGCGCGGCGCTGCTCGACCGCCCGGTCACCGAGATCATGACCGCGGAGGTCCGCAGCTGCGCTCCCGACGACCGGGTCGAGGACCTGCGCCGCACGATGACCGAGCACCGGTTCCGGCACGTGCCCGTCGTGCTGGACGGGCGGCTCGCCGGGATCGTCAGCATCGGCGACGTCGTCAAGAGCGCGATCGACGAGTTGCAGAGCGAGCGCGAGCACCTGGTCGACTACATCCAGCGCGCGCCCTAATTTATAAAGCCCCGGCCCAAGGCACTCGCCTGGCGGCTCGTACCTTGACCGTGCCTTGGCGGGCGCGGAATCGCTTCGCGATCTTCCCGGTGGGGGCCTCGCCTCCGGCGTCGGCCCCCACCGCTCAGCTAACGCGCCCGCGCGGTGGCTGAGGTCGCTGCGCAGCCCCGTCCGGGCCCCCTGGGGCGGCTCAGACGTAGGCGGGGACGGGGCGGGCGGCGGGGGCCTCCCGTACCTCCTGGTAGACGTGCGCGAGCCGCTCGACCGCGAGGCGCAGCGTGCCGGGCGGCAGCACGTACGGCAGCCGGACGTAGTCCTCCAGCACGCCGTCGGCGCCGAACACCGGGCCGGGCGCCACCCGCACGCCGGCACGCTCGGCCGCCTCGGCGAGCCGCGTCGCGACCGGCGCGTCGAGCCGCGCCCACAGCGACATCCCGCCGTCGGGCAGCTCGAACTCCCAGCTCGGGAGCCCCTCACGGAGCGCCTCGGCGAGGGCGTCGCGGCTCCGCCGCAGGGTCGCGGCACGGTCGGCGCGGACCTCCTCCAGCCGTAGCAGCAGCTCGCGGACGATCAGCTGGTCCAGCACGGGGCTCGCCATGTCGAACGGCTCGCGGGCGACCGTCAGGCGGCGCGCCAGCGGCGCCGTCGTGCGGATCCAGCCGATCCGCAGCCCGCCCCACAGCAGCTTGGACGCCGACCCGACGCTGACCACCCGGCCGCCGGTGTCGAACGCGGCGAGCGGCGGCTCGCGCGGTGCGTCCGGGTCGAGCGCGAGGTCGGCGAAGGTCTCGTCGACCACGAGGAACGCGTCGGCGCGGCGCGCGGCGCCGACCAGCGCGTCCCGGTCCTCGGCCGGCATCAGGCGCCCGGTCGGGTTCTGGAAGTCGGGGATCATGTAGGCCATCCGGACGGCGGCCTGCCGCATGCCGCCCGCGACCAGCTCCAGGTCCCAGCCCTCGTTCACCCCGACCGGGACGAGCCGGACGCCGCGCCCGCGCAGCGCGCCGAGCGCGTGCGGGTAGGTCGGCCGCTCCACCATGACCGCGTCGCCCGGCTCGGCCAGCGAGTGCGTCAGCAGCGTGAACGCGTGCTGCGCGCCGGTCGTGACGACGATCTGGTCGGGCCGGGTGGGGACGCCGCGCGCCGCGTACCCGGCGGCGACGACCTCGCGCAGGCTCGCGAGCCCGGCGGGCTCGTAGCCGGGGCCCGCGCTGTGCCGGGGCAGCTCGGCGACGGCGGCGGCGACGGCCTCCTCGAAGATCGCCGGGGCGCCGGGGGTGGCGCAGCCGAGGTCGATGAACCCGTCCACGTCGGGCACCGGGTGGGCCCTGCCGTACCGCCTGCCCGCGGCGGGCGCCGCCTCCGCGGGCGGGCGCGCCGACCAGCGCCCAGGGGGCAGGGCCGTCCAGCTCCCCGCGCCCTGCCTGCTGGCGACGTGGCCCTCTTCGCGGAGCCGGTCGTAGGCGGCGGTGACGGTGGTGCGGCTGACGCCGAGCGCGGCGGCCAGGTCGCGTTCGGCGGGCAGGCGGGTGCGCGGGGCGAGCCGTCCGTCCTGGATCAGGCCGCGGACGGCGCCGGCGAGCGCCGCGTAGACGGGCCGCTCGCGCGGGACGTCGCCGAGGAGCCGGGCCAGGTGCGGTCCGCTGACGTAACGCGTGCTCACACGAACCCCCTTATAGGGCCACAATCCCATATTGGCCCTGGTGAATCCAGGCCACTCTAGGCGATGATGGGTCAAAGCAAACCAAAACCGACTTCGGAGCGCGACAATGGCCTTGATGGTACGCCGGCTGGTCCAGCTCTACGCTGGATTGGCCCTGTACGGGCTCGGGATCGCCCTCCAGGTGAGGTCCGATCTCGGCAACGCCCCGTGGGACGTCCTGCACCAGGGCCTGTCCCGGCGCGTCGGGCTCTCGATGGGCGCGTGGATCGTCATCGCGGGCGCGCTGGTGATGCTCGCCTGGATCCCGCTGCGGCAGCGCCCCGGCCTCGGGACGGTCAGCAACGTCGTCCTCGTCGGCGTCTTCGCCGACCTGTCCCTGTGGCTGCTGCCCGATCCCGACGCGCTCGCCGCCCGCTGGGCCTACCTGGTGGGCGCCGTCCTCGTCGGCGGGTTCGCCACCGGCTGCTACATCGGCGCGGGCCTCGGGCCCGGCCCGCGCGACGGCCTGATGACCGGCATCGCGGCGCGGGGCCACTCGATCCGCGCCGTCCGCACCGGTATCGAGGTGAGCGTGCTGGCCGCGGGCTGGCTGCTGGGCGGCACGGTCGGGCTGGGAACCGTCCTGTACGCGTTCGCGATCGGCCCGCTCGCGCACGTGTTCCTGCCCGCGCTGACCGTCCGCAAGCCGGAGCACGCGCCGGACGGTCTAGAGGACGAGGCGGACCACCTGGTCCGCCAGGGCGGATAGCAGCGGCGCGGCCCCCGACCTCAGCTCCTCCAGCGTGCGGGGGCCGTCGGCCAGGCTGAAGGCGGCGGTGAGGCCGAGCGCGTGCAGCTCCTCCAGCGGGCCCGCGACTCCCCCGGCCAGCGCGACGGCCCGGACGCCGCGCTCCCGCGCGAGCGCGGCGACGGCGGAGACGACCTTGCCGGAGGCGGACTGCCCGTCCACCCGTCCCTCCCCGGTGATCACCAGATCGGCGCCGGCGAGCGCGGCGGGCAGCCCGACGGCCTCGGCGACCAGCGCGGCGCCGGGGGCGGGCTCGGCCCCGAGGGCTCCGGCGAGGCCGCCGCAGGCGCCACCGGCCGCGCCCGCACCGGGCAGGTCGTGGACGCGGACGCCGTAGCGGTCCGCGAGGACGTCGGCGAACCGGGTGAGCGCCGCGTCCAGCTCGCGGACCTGGGCGGGCGTCGCGCCCTTCTGCGGGCCGAACACGGCCGCGGCGCCGGACGGCCCGGTCAGCGGGTTCACGACGTCGCAGGCGACGCGGAACCGGGTGGCGCGGACCTCGGCGGGCACGCCGGCGTCGTCGACGACGGCCAGCCGGGCCAGCGCCGCGCCGCCCGGGGGGAGCTCGGCGCCGGAGGCGTCCAGGAACCGGAACCCGAGCGCGCGCAGCAGCCCGGCGCCGCCGTCGGTGCTGGCGCTGCCGCCGACGCACACGAGCACCTCGCGCGCCCCGCGCCGGACCGCATCCGCGACCAGCTGGCCGGTGCCGGTGGTGGCTGCGCCCAGCGGGTCGGGCGCGGCGTCCTCGACCAGTGGCAGCCCGGACGCGGCGGCCAGCTCCACGACCGCCGACGTCCCCCCGCCCGGGAGCTCGCCCGACAGCGCGTAGCGGGCCGTGACCGGGCGGCCCAGCGGGTCGACGGCCGCGACCTCGACCTCCGTGCCGCCGCGCGCGCCGAGGAAGCAGTCGAGCGTGCCCTCCCCGCCGTCGGCCATCGGCACCTGGACGACCTCGGCGGCGGGCGCGGCCCGGCGGACGCCCGCCGCGATCGCGGCGCAGGCGTCCCGGGCGGTCAGGCTGCCCTTGAACGAGTCGGGAGCGACGACCACCCGCATCACGGTCAGCGTTCGGCGGTGTGGGCGGCGAGGACCGAGGTCAGCTCCTCGGGCAGCACCAGCGCGCCGCCCTCGTAGCGGGTCTCCAGCGGGCGCAGCGCGCCCGCCCGCCACCAGTACAGGTTCTGGCTGATCGAGCCGGGGCCCTCCTCGTAGGCGCGGTGGGCCTGCGCCTGGAGCTCGCGCGCGGCGGCCGCGGCGGCGCGGTAGCGGGCCCGGGGCGACGGCTCGGCGTTCCGCAGCGGGTGCGCGACGATCAGGCCGCGGTTCGGCGCGATGACCAGCGCGCCGGACGGCCCGATCGGCAGGTACTCCTCCAGCCACGCCAGGTGCGTCGCGGTGTAGAACGTCCAGCCGTGCAGGACGGACACGCGGGTGCCGCCGAGGTCCTGCTCGTCGTGCTGGAGCGGCCCGTCGCCGCGCACGTTGTCGCGGCCGAGCATGAACAGCGCGTCGCCGGAGACCGGCCAGCCGTGCATCTCGTGCGCCGACAGCGTCCGGACGCTGGTCGGGGTGTCGACGACCACGGCCTCGATCAGGCCGGGCGCGAACGGGCGGGAGGCGAGCTGGCCGTTGTCGTCCTCGGCGGGGTAGATGCGGGTGCGCAGCAGGTGCTGGGCGAGGTCGAAGTCGGACAGGTCGAGCGGCTCCTCCATCGCGGTCACGATGGTGGTGACCTGGTCGGCCACCAGCGCCGGCCAGTCGTCGCGGGGCACCAGCCGCGCGAGCTGCCGCAGGTCGCGCATGCGGACGGGCAGCTGGTAGGCGCCCTGGAGCAGCATCGCGTCGCCGGGCGCGCGGCGGCAGGCGTAGCCGAGGCTCTCGGCGACCAGCACCACCAGCGATTCGAGGGTCCCGTCGTCCCAGGGGTCCGGGCGGGCGTGCCGGCCGCTCATCGCGCACCTCCCGGCGCTCGCAGGGTCAACGCGCCCGCGTCCAGCCGGGCGGGGGCGCCGAGCTCCAGCGTGCGCTGGCGCGGGCCGTGCCCGGCGGGGACGCCGGCGAGCACCGGCACGCCGAGCGGGCCGAGTCGGGCGGCGAAGACGGTGTCCAGCTCCTCGGGGTCGCCGGACCGTTCCCACGAGCCGAGGACCACCCCCGCCGCGCCGTCGAACCACCCCGCCTGGAGCAGCTGGACGAGCATCCGGTCGATCCGGTAGGGCGCCTCGGAGACGTCCTCCAGCAGGACGACGCGCCCCGCCGCAGGGGGTGGCGCGTAGGGGGTGCCGAGCAGCGCGACGAGCAGCGCGAGCGTGCCACCGGTCAGCGGCCCTTCGGCGCGGCCCTCCCGCAACGCCCGGGTGCCGACCAGCGGCCCCTGCTCCTCGCGGAACAACGCGCCCCGCAGCCCCTCGAACGTCTCGACATCGGCAGCGTCCACATCGGGAACGCGACCCGCGTCCCCGGCCTGGGCCGCGCCGCCGGTTCGGCTCGCGTCAGCCGTCCGGCTGGCGGCGGCCGGTCGGGGCGCGGCGGCGAGGTGGGAGGCGGCGGTGAGGTCGGCGATGCGGCCCGCGGGCATGGGGCCGAAGGACGTCGTGATGCCGAGGCGCGCGCCGAACGCGACGTGCAGGGCGGTGATGTCGCTGGAGCCGTGCAGGATCTTGGGCCCGGACCCGGTGCGCTCGGCCTCCCGGGTGGCGGCGGCGAGCGCGTCCCAGTCGAGGTGGTCGAGGACGCGGGTGGCGCCGTACCCGCCGCGCGCGCAGACCACCGCGCGGACGCGCGGGTCGCACCAGGCGGCCTCCAGGTCGGCGGCGCGGTCGGCGTCGCCGCCCGCGAGCCGGTGCCAGTCCTCCCGGAGGGGCCCCGGCGCGCCGAGGTTGACTCGGTCGAGGGCGTGCTTGCCGACCACGACGTCAAGGCCGAGGTCGCGCAGGACGGCGCAGCCGGCCTCCAGCCGCGCCGGGTCGGCGGGGCCGCTCGGCGCGACGACCGCGATCCGGTCACCGGGACGCAACCCCCTGTACCGGCGGATGTCGGACGCGTTCGACCGGCCGCCGGGCAACCCGGCGGCGGAATCGCCGGACGACCCGTCGGCCGCCTCGGCGCGGGCGCCCCCGATCATCAACCGAATCCTCCTCGCACCGCGACGGATAGAGCTTGTCAGGATCCGGACGCCAGCGGAAGGGGCGGCCGGTCACGACCCGCCAACAGATCATCTCGCCTCCCGGGGACCTTCCGCGACCCGGGATTCGGACAGGTCGCACGGAGCGTCACGGTCCGACCGCCGCCGAAAGATGCCAAACTTGTTCGGGTATGAGGTCGACGCCGCACATCCTTGTGATCAACGGCACCAAGGTCCGCCGCCCGGTCTTCGTCCTGGGCGCACCCCATTGCGGTGCGGACCTGCTGGCCCGTGCGGTGAAACGGTCCGCCGGGTTCCATCTGACCACGGGCCGTCCCGGCGTCCTGCGGGTCACCTACGCCTTCGCGCGGCAGCCGTCGATCGCCACGGAGCGTGGCCAGGGAGCGGCGCGCGTGCTCCGCGACGCCTACGCCGAGGCGTGGCAGGTGTCCGCGCGGGCCTGCGCGGAGTGCCCGGCCGAGTGCCGCGAGCTGGCCGGGCTGCCGCCGCGCGTCCCCGAGGGGGAGCCTTCCGAGCCGTGCGTGGCCCGGGGCGGGATCGCGCGGTTCGCCGACGCCTCCCCCGACCTGATCTACAGCGCCGACGTGCTGCTGGACGCCTTCCCCGACGCCCAGCTCGTCCAGGTGATCAGGGACGGCCGGGACGCGGTCGCCGACATGCTCGACGACGACCGCTGCCTCGCCTGGTTCAAGCCGGGCCTGGCCAACCTCGACGCGGTGTTCCCCAACGCGTTCCTCGGCGTCGAGGACCACACCGAGCGCAGCCGCTGGCCGCGCGCCGCCCCCGCCGTCAAGTGCGCGCTGCGCTGGCGGGGCTCGGTGCGGCTCAGCGCGCGGCTGCGGCAGCAGGTCCCGGAGGAGCAGCTGCACACCGTCCGGTACGAGGAGCTGGTCGCCCGGCCGCGGCGGGTCGCCACCGACCTGTCGGAGTTCCTGGACGCGGCCGTCTCCAGGACGGTCCTGACCGGCCTCGTGAGGGCCGGCGGCCGGGACGCGGCGCGCGACCCGGCGGCCGAGCACGGCGTCGGGTCGTGGCGGGAGCGGCTGTCGCCCCGGCAGCTCGCCCAGGTCGAGAAGGTCGCCGGGACGGAGCTGCGCAGGCTCGGCTACCGGCTCACCGCCGACGCCTGAGTGCCGCTCGCCTCGCCGTTGCCGGACGGGGCGTCCAGGCCGTCGCCGTCGCCGTCGTCCCGCTGGCGGGCGAACTGCGTGCGGTACAGCTCGGCGTACAGGCCGCCGCGCAGCAGCAGCTCCTCGTGGCGGCCGCGCTCGGCGACCCGCCCGTCCTCGATCACGAGGATCTGGTCGGCCTCGCGGATCGTGGAGAGCCGGTGCGCGATCACCAGCGACGTGCGCCCGGCCAGGGCGGTCTTCAGCGCCCGCTGGACGGCCGCCTCGGACTCGGAGTCCAGGTGCGCGGTCGCCTCGTCCAGCACGACCACCGACGGCGCCTTCAGCAGCAGCCGCGCGATCGCCAGCCGCTGCTTCTCCCCGCCCGACAGCCGGTAGCCGCGGTCGCCGACGACCGTGTCCAGGCCCTCGGGCATCGCGGCGACCAGCCCGCCGATCTGCGCCGAGCCGAGCGCGGCGAGGATCTCCTCGTCGGTGGCCTCCGGGCGGGCGTAGCGCATGTTCTCGCGGATCGTGTCGTGGAAGAGGTGCGCGTCCTGGCTGACCACGCCGACCTCCGCGCGCAGCGAGTCGAGCGTGACGTCGCGGACGTCGTGGCCGCCGACCCGGACCGCGCCGTCCGACACGTCGTACAGCCGGGAGACCAGGTGCGTGATCGTGGACTTGCCCGCGCCCGACGGCCCGACGAGCGCGACGAGCTGCCCGGGCGCCGCCGTGAAGTGCACGTCGTGCAGGACCTCGCGGCCGGGTGCGGTGTCGGTCCGCGCGATCGACTCCAGCGAGGCCAGCGACACCTCCTCCGCCGAGGGGTAGGCGAACCGGACGTGGTCGAACTCGACCGCGGGCGCGCCGGTACCCGGCTTGCCGGGCGCCGTACCGGCCGCCGCCTTGTCACCGTTCACGGGCGTCCCCGAGGTCTCCAGCGCGCGGGCGTCCTCGCGGTCGCGGATCAGCGGCTTGAGGTCGAGCACCTCGAACACCCGGTCGAAGCTGACGAGGGCGGTCATCACGTCCACGTGGACGTTGGACAGCGCGGTCAGCGGCCCGTACATGCGGGTCAGGAGCGTGGCGAGGGCGACCAGCGTGCCGAGCTCGAAGCCGCCGTCCACGACGAGGACGCCGCCGACGCCGTACACCATCGCCGTGGCGAGCGCGGCGACCAGCGTCAGCGCCGTGAAGAACACGCGGCCGTACATCGCCGCGACGATCCCGATATCGCGGACGCGCGCGGCCCGCTGGGAGAAGTTCTCCTCCTCCTCCACCGGCCGCCCGTACAGCTTGGCCAGCATCGCGCCCGCCACGTTGAACCGCTCGGTCATCAGCGAGCTCATCTCGGCGTCCAGCACCATCTGCTCGCGGCTGATCCGCGACAGCCGCCGTCCGACCCACTTGGCGGGCAGCACGAACACCGGGAGCAGCAGCAGCGCGATCAGCGTCACCTGCCAGGACAGGATCAGCATCGTCACCAGCACCAGGATCAGGCTGATCACGTTGGACACCACCGAGGAGAGCGTGGTGGTGAGGGCGCGCTGCGCGCCGATGACGTCGTTGTTGAGGCGGCTGACGAGCGAGCCGGTCTGGGCGCGCATGAAGAACGCGACGGGCTGGCGCTGGACGTGGCCGAACACCTGCGTGCGCAGGTCGTAGATCAGGCCCTCGCCGATGCGCGCCGAGTACCAGCGCTGCGCGAGCCCGAGCACCGCCTCCAGCAGCGCGAGCCCGCCGACCGCGAGGGCGAGCCACATGACGACGTTGTCGCGTTCCGGAATGATGCCGCGGTCGATGATCGCCTTGAGCAGCAGCGGGTTGGCGACGACGATCACCGCCGCGACCGTGTTCAGCGCGAGGAACAGCACCAGCTCGCGGACGTACGGGCGCGCGTAGCCCGCGATCCGCCTGACCGTGCCGGGCTTGAGCTTCTGCTGGGTGACCGAGCCGTCCCGGCGGAACGAGGCCATCACCTGCCAGCCGCTGCCCGGCGATCCCGGCATCCCCACATGTGCCTCCGAGGGGTCGCTGCCCCGCCCGCTGCGGACCACAGGCGGAACAAGTAGTTGAACAAGTAAGCATCGACGTAATCAAGTAAGCATCTCAGTGTCCGCTCGGATCAACGCGCCGTGCCCCCCGGCGCTTCCCGGCTCCGCTCACGGCGTAACCATCCCCTGACCCGGCGCGTCCACAACGTCCAATAACGGGCGATCTTATGGACTTCGTGCCGGTCCGGTAGTAGATGTGATCGACAACTTCAGGCTCACATCCCCCCAGGAGCCCCTCAGTGAGACGACGCTTCCCGCGAAGCGGCGCCGGCGTGATCACCCTCACCGCCGCGCTGCTCGCCACCACCGCGCTCCCGGCGGGCGCCGCCGCGCCCACGAGGCCGGCGCGCGCGCCCGAGACCGTCCCTCGCCTGACGGTGAGCGGCAGCGAGACCCAGCCGGTCTTCTCCCGTGCCGACGCGGTCACCCAGACCGTCGACATCGAGACGACCGTCGACAGCGACCACGACGGCGTCCGCGACCGCGTCCAGATGCGGATCATGCGACCGAAGGAGACCGCCACCGCGGGACTCAAGGTGCCGACGATCCTGGAGGCGAGCCCGTACTGGGCCGGCACCCACAACGTCGACAACCACCCGGTCGACATCGGCGACGCGGCGGCCAGGTCGCTGGCGCCGAGCAGGCGGAACCTCGCCGACATCTTCCCCGGCATCTACGACAACTACTTCCTGCCGCGCGGCTACGCCATCGCGAACCTCGACAGCATCGGGACGGGCGGCTCCACCGGCTGCCCGACGTCCGGCGACCGCAGCGAGCAGGCGGGCGCCAAGGCGGCGGTGGACTGGCTGAACGGCCGCGCCAAGGGCTTCGCGCCCGACGGCACGCCCGTGAAGGCCGACTGGTCGACCGGGAACGTCGGCATGATCGGCCAGTCCTACAACGGGACGCTGCCGAACATGGCGGCGGCGACCGGCGTCGAGGGGCTGAAGGCGATCGTGCCGATCGCGGGCATCTCCAGCTGGTACGACTACTACCGCGCCAACGGCGGCGTCCTCGCGCCGGGCGGCTACCAGGGCGAGGACCTCGACGTCCTCGCCAAGGCCGTGCTGACCCGGAAGAACCCCGAGGTCTGCGCGAAGATCATCGACGACATCGAGGCGAAGCAGGACCGCGAGACCGGCGACTACAGCCGGGTCTGGGCCGAGCGCGACTACGTCGGGCAGGCCCGGAAGGTCCGCGCGGCCGTCATGGTCGTGCACGGGCTGAACGACTGGAACGTCAAGGTCAAGAACTCCGTCCAGTGGTGGAACGCGCTGAAGCAGGCCGGGGTGCCGCGCAAGCTGTGGCTGCACCAGGCCAACCACGCGACGCCGTTCCGCTGGCGCCTGGAGGAGTGGCTGCGCCAGACGCACCACTGGTTCGACCGGTACCTGTACGGCATCCGCAACGGCATCGACAAGGAGCCGCGCGTCGACGTCGAGCGCGCCCCGGGGCAGTGGGAGACGGCCAAGGACTGGCCCGTCCCCGGCACCCGCACGGTCCCGCTGAGCCTCAACGCGGGCGACACGGGCGACGCGGGCCAGCCCGGCACGCTCGCGCTGCGTCCCCGGCACGGCGCCGACCAGTCGCTGGTGGACGCGGGCAAGACCAGGACCGCCGAGGAACTGCTGGTCAACGAGGACAAGGCCGACCCGAACCGGCTCGCCTACCTGACCCCGACCCTCAAGGCGCCGCTGCGCGTCAACGGGACGCCGGAGATGTCGGTCCGGGCGTCGCTGGACGGGCGGTCGCCGTACCTGACGGCGCTGCTGGTCGACTACGGCACCGACACGCGGCCGACCGGAGGCCGCCTCGACACCGGCGAGCGCGTCTGCTTCGGCCAGGGCGTCCCGGGCGACGACGGCTGCACCACCCGCCAGAAGCTGTACACCGAGACCGCGCCGTACAAGATCATCACACGCGGCTGGCTGGACGCGCGGAACCGGCACAGCCCGAGCCGCACCGAGCCGATCACGCCCGGCAAGGCCTATGACTTCCGCTGGGACTTCCAGCCGACCGACTACGTCGTCAAGGCGGGCCACCGCCTCGGCGTGATCGTCCTGTCCACCGACTACGACTACACGCTGCGCTACCCGGCGGGCACGAAGCTCACGCTCACGCCGGGCACCAGCAAGGTCCTGCTGCCGCTCGCGCGGGGAGGCCGCGAGTCCCTCCAGTAGCCCCTTCTCACCGTCCGCGGGCCGGTGCCGTCGTGTCCATGACGGCACCGGCCCGCGGCGTCCTAGCCGCATGGCCGCCTGGCCGCCTGGCCACCTAGGGCGTGTTTCAAAGTGGCCTCAGCCGTCACGCGGGCGCGTAGCTGAGCGGTGGGGCCGAAGCCGGAGGCGAGGCCCCACCGCGAAGATCGCGAAGCGATCCGCGCCCGCAAAGGCACGGTCACGGCCGCGAGCCGCCAGGCGAGCGGCCGTGACCGTGCCTTTGAAACACTGCCTAGCCGCGGCCGAACAGCGCGCGGAGGCGGCCGATCTGCTCCTGGCGCTCCGCGGCGCACTGCTGTTCGAGGGTGTTCCCGGGCGCCTGCCTGAGCAGGCGCTTGGTCGCGACGGCGGCACCGGCGTCCATCGCGAGCAGGGCCGCCACCAGGTCGGCGACGGCCCCGTCGAGGGCGTCGCGCGGGACGAGCGTCTCGGCCAGGCCGAGCCGCACGGCCTCCTCGGCGTGGACGGTGCGGGCGGTGAGGCACAGTTCGAGTGCGCGCGGCAGGCCGACGGCCTCGACGAGCGGCTTGGTGCCGGTCAGGTCGGGGACGAGCCCGAGCGCGGGCTCCTTCATGCAGAACGCGGTGTCGTCGGCGATGACGCGCAGGTCGCAGGCCAGGGCGAGCTGGAAGCCGCCGCCGATGGCGTGCCCGTGCACGGCGGCGATCGTGACGATCTCCGGGCGCCGCAGCCAGGTGTAGCCGTCCTGCAACCCGGCGATGAACCGGTCGGCCGCCTCGGCGTCGGTGCCGTCCGGGAAGCCGTCCCCGGAGGTGGAGGCGTCCCCGGAGAACTGGGCGAGGTCGATGCCCGCAGAGAACGAGGGCCCGGCGCCCTTCAGCACGACGACGCGCACCGCGGGCGGCAGGGACCGCCCGATGGCCGCGAGGCCCCGCCACATGGCGAAGGTCATCGCGTTGCGCCGCTCGGGACGGTTCAGCGTGACGGTCGCGACGGCGCCCGCGACGTCCAGCCGAAGGCCGGCCCCGGCGAGACCGTCCTCGTCCAGAGGGGTCCCGCCGAGTCCGGCCCCGTCGAGCCTGGGCTCGTCCGGACCGGGCCCGCGCAGGGCCGGTCCCGGTGCGTTGGCCGGTTCCGGTCCTGATCGCGCGCTCGCGTCCGTCATCGCGCTCCCTCCCCTGTGGCCCGTGGCCTCGCGGCCCGTGACCATGTTCCCGTGGCCTTGTATCCCGTGACCCTGGACCACCTGACCACATGGCCTGTGAACAGTGGCTCGGTGACAACACGGGCGCGGGGCCCGCGATCACGGCGGGAGGGAGGCGCGTCGGGCCCGTCCCGCGCTCTGGTGGGGCGGGCCCGAACCTGTCCTCCGCCGCGGCCGAACCCTACTCGGCCGGCCGCGGCGGCGGGTCAGGCGGTGCGCTCATCCGGGGGTCGGTGTCCGTTCAGGACTTCTTGCCCCGGGTCGCACCGCCGCGACCGCGCAGGTTGACTCCGGACTCGGTCAGAATCCGGTGGATGAACCCATACGAGCGGCCGGTGGCGGCTGCCAGGGCGCGGATGCTCTCGCCGGAGTCGTACCTCTTCTTGAGGTCCGCCGCCAGCTTGTCGCGCTCGGCACCGGTCACGCGGGTGCCCTTCTTGAGGGTCTCGGCCACGAGTACCTCCCGTAGTGATGTGGTGACCGCTGCGTTATCCCCCGCCATGATCAGTCATTCCCGCGCGTTCGGCTACCCACTCGGCCAGAAAAGATCTGCTGAAGGGCGTCCGCAGGTCACGCAAGTGCCACCAGATCAGCAAACTCGTCACTCCAGATGTCTTCGACACCATCCGGCAGCAAAATCACTCTTTCCGGCCGCAGCGCGTCCACGGCGCCCTCGTCGTGGGTCACCAGGACGATCGCTCCGGCGAACGTCCGCAGGGCCGCCAGGATCTCCGCGCGGCTGGCCGGGTCGAGGTTGTTGGTGGGCTCGTCCAGCAGCAGGACGTTCGCGCTGGACACCACCAGCATCGCCAGTGCCAGCCGGGTCTTCTCGCCGCCCGACAGCACGCCCGCGGGCTTGTCCACGTCGTCGCCGGAGAACAGGAACGAGCCGAGGATCTTGCGGACCTCGACCGGCGCCATCCCGGGCGCCGCCGACTGCATGTTCTCCAGCACCGAGCGCCCGACCTCCAGCGTCTCGTGCTCCTGCGCGTAGTAGCCGATGCGCAGCCCGTGCCCGGCCACGACCGTGCCCGTGTCGGGCTTGTCGACCCCGGCCAGCATGCGGAGCAGGGTCGTCTTGCCCGCGCCGTTCAGGCCCAGCACGACGACGCGGCTGCCCCGGTCGATGGCGAGGTCCACGTCGGTGAAAATCTCCAAAGATCCGTACGATTTCGACAAACCCTCCGCGGTGAGCGGAGTCCGGCCGCACGGCGCCGGATCCGGGAAGCGGATCTTGGCGACCTTGTCGGCCTGCCGCTCGCCCTCCACGCCCGCGAGGAGCTGCCTGGCGCGGCGGTCCATCTGCTGGGCCGCCTTCGCCTTGGTGGCCTTGGCGCGCATCTTGTCGGCCTGCGACAGCAGCGCGGACGCCTGCCGCTGGGCGTTGGCGGTCTCGCGCTTGCGGCGCCGCTCGTCGGTCTCGCGCTGGTCGAGGTACTTCTTCCAGCCGACGTTGTAGATGTCGATCACGCTGCGGTTGGCGTCCAGGTGGAAGACCCGGTTGACGACCGCGTCCAGCAGGTCCACGTCGTGGCTGATGACGACCAGGCCGCCCTGGTGGGACTTCAGGAA
Organism: Actinomadura terrae; assembly: GCF_022751215.1. Lineage (GTDB taxonomy): Bacteria > Actinomycetota > Actinomycetes > Streptosporangiales > Streptosporangiaceae > Spirillospora > Spirillospora terrae. The sequence goes on from NZ_JAICDG010000009.1 coordinate 19,328, forward strand.
GTCGCGCAGCCACACGATCGAGTCGGCGTCCAGGTGGTTGGTCGGCTCGTCCAGCAGGAGGGTGTCGGCGTCGGAGAACAGGATGCGGGCCAGCTCGACGCGGCGCCGCTGGCCGCCCGACAGCGTCCCGAGCGGCTGGGTCATGACCCGGTCGGGCAGGCCCAGGCTGGAGGCGATGGAGGCCGCCTCCGCCTCGGCCGCGTAGCCGCCGAGGACGTGCAGCCGCTCCTCCAGCCGCCCGTACCGGCGGACGGCGCGGTCCCGCCCGGCCTCGGACGCGGTGGCCATCGCCTCCTCGGCGGCCCGCAGGTCGCGGATCACCTCGTCCAGGCCGCGGGCGGACAGGATGCGGTCGCGGGCCAGCTCCTCCAGGTCGACGCCGCGCGGGTCCTGCGGGAGGTAGCCGATGGTGCCCGAGGACGTCACGGCGCCCTGCGCGGGCAGCGCCTCCCCCGCCAGCACCTTCGTGAGGGTGGTCTTGCCGGCGCCGTTGCGGCCGACGAAGCCCACCCGGTCCCCGGGATTGACCCGGAAGGAGGCGGCCTCGATCAGCAGCCGGGACCCGGCGCGCAGCTCGATGTCGTTCGCGATGATCACAGTGACAGGGCTCCCCTGACGGACGGCTCGATGGACAGGCGCACGAAACGGCGCGCCGCGGTCGGGGTGACCGGGGCGCGCCTCGACGGCCTGTCAGCTCGGGAGCGAAACCATCCGCCCAGTGTACGCGACGCCCCGGTACGCCCGTCCCTGTCCGCGTGGGTCAGCCCTGGCGTTCGGACGAGAGCCGCTGGGTGATCGTGTGCTGGAGCCGCTGGAGACCGGACGTGCCGACCAGGCCGATCTGGCCCTCCAGGTCGCGCAGCAGCACGTCCTCGTTCATCACGACCTCCGAGGACTGCATGAGCACGGTGCCCGCGCCGGTGAAGTCGAACTGGTGCTCCTCGCCCGACGTCCCGCCGACCCCGAAGACCATCCGGGCGGTGCCGAACGCGCCGCGCATGTAGGAGTGGTCGTAGTGGTGGCACGGGGACGGGCAGTCCGCCCAGCCGAGCAGCGCCTGCGGGTCGACCCGGATCGGCGGCTCGACGAAGTGGACGGGCCCGTTGGAGGCCGCGACGAACCGTCCCGTCCCGATGAGGGTGAGGAACCCCGGGATGATCGACTGCTTGAGCTCCAGGCCCGGCTCGAACGCCAGCAGGTTGCCCGCGCGGACGGTGAGGTTCCCGTCGTCGAGGTCGAAGGAGTTCACGTCGAACCCCCGGTCGGCCAGCACGAGCTTGCCCTGCCCCTGCGCGACGATCCAGTCCCGCGCGTACAGCGGGGAGTTGAAGGTGTGGGCGACGAGGGCGTCCAGCGGCCCCGCCGACAGCGCCTCGAACCTGATCTGCCCGTAGTAGGCGATCATCTTGCCCTTCTGCGCGAACCACTGCCCGTTGAGGTCGACGCTGAAGGCGTAGGGGTTGACGTTGTCGTTGACCGGGAGCGTCCCGGGGTTCCAGGTCTGCGTGCCGAACGTGCTCACGGTCAGATCTTCCTCTCGCTGGCCTGGACGTAGACGACTCCGGAGCCGCTCAGCTCCAGCTGGAAGCCCTCGCCGGAGCCGCGTCCGATCAGCTCGCGCAGCCCGACCGCGGTGGTCAGCTTGTTCTGCACCTGGCCGCGGTGCGCGACGTACGCCTGCGGGTCGACGTGGACGGGGCGCTGCGGGCCGATCGGCAGCTCCATGACGCCGCCGTGCGACAGCAGCGCGCACGAGCCGTGCCCGGTGAGCGTCGTGGTGAACAGCCCCTGCCCGGTGACCGCGCCGCGGATCACGCCGCGCACGCCGCCCTGCTCGCCCATGAACATCGTCCCCACCTGGAGGGACGCGTCGTGCACCAGCAGCCGGTCGGCCTCGACGTACAGGGTGTCGGCGCCGTTCAGGTCGACGACCGTGACGTGCAGGCCGCCGTGCCCGAACATGACGCTGCCCTGCCCGGTGACGTGCATCATCGCGGACCGCTCGCCGGCGACGGCGCGTCCGATCGTGCCGCCGATGCCCTGCCCCGCCGTGACCGACGGCGCGAACTCCACCGGCCCGGTGTAGGCGAGCATCGCGCCGCGCTTGCTGTAGACCTCCTGCCCCGGGCCGACCGGCACCTGGAGCATCTTGGAGTTGATCGACTGGTATCCCGGCATCAGATCTCCAAGATTCCGCCGCGCTCGGCGGGCTGGACGTAGACCAGGCCGTGCCCCTGGTAGCGGAACTGCACGCTCTCCCCCGACCCCTGGCCGATCACCGTGCGCCAGTTGACGTCGGTGACGACGTCCTGCTGGAGCTGCCCGTGGTGGGCGACGTAGGCGTGCGGGTCGACGCACAGCGGCGTCTGCGGGGTCACCTCCAGCGCGATCGCCGGGCCGTCCGACAGCACCGCGACCGTGCCGTGCCCCTCGACCTTGGTGGTGGCGAGGCCCTGCCCGGTGCCCATCCCCCGCAGTCCGATGAACTGGACGCCGGTCCTCAGACCCCCGTCCAGCGCCAGCAGGCTCTCGGACTCGACGAACAGCGTGTCGCCCGTGAGCTGGACGAGCGTGACCTCCGTCGCCTCGCTCGCCAGGTACACCGTCCCCTGCCCGGTGATCTCCATGAGCGTCATGCCCTCGCCCGCGATCTTCCGCTTCAGGGCCCCGCGCAGGCCCTCGCCGCCCGTCATGCCCTGCCGCTTGAACGCCATCTGGCCCTCGTAGGCGACCATGGAGCCGTTCAGCGCCCGGACCGTCTCCCCGGCGAGGTCGACGGCGAGCATTTTCGAGCCGTTCATTCGAAATTGCGCCACGGACGGAGAACATACCGGCACCGGGGCCGCGCGCACCGGCGCGTTGCCGGTCCGCGCCGCCGGCGTTTCGGGGAGGATGGTGACCATGTGGATCGCTCCCGAACGCCGCAGCCTCAGCCGGTGGGCCGTACCCGGGCTCGTCCTGGCAGCGGGGGTGGTGGTCGGAGCCGTGCTGGCCGCCGACGGGCGGAGCGGGACGGCCCTGACCGCGCTCGCCGCGCTCACCGGGTACGCGGGCTACCTCGCCTACCGCCGCAACGAGCCCGCGCTGCCCCTGGGCGAGGGCTTCGGCTCGGGCCACCGGGCCCGCGCGCACCTGCGCGCCGCCGCGATGACCGGCGACGTGGTGACGGTCGCGGTGGTGGCGGCGCTGGTCGTCCAGGCGCTGCGCGGCGCCGACATCGCCCCCTACGCCTGGCTCGCCGCGCTCGCGGGCGGCACCTACCTGCTGTCGGCCCTCGCGGGCGGCCGCGGCCTGTAGCCGGAAGGCGCGGCCTGTAGCCGGGCGGGGGCCGTCCGTCACCCCGCCTCTCCCACGGGCCCCTTGGAACGCTCCTATAGCACATTTTTCGTCGAGCCCGCGCCATCCGGGGCCCCCACAAGGCGCGCACGGCCGGACACGACCCGGTTCCGGCCGGTGATCCACGGCACGACCTGCGACGATGTCCGGCGAATTATGCGTTAACTTCTCCTGACAACTGCCGATTCGGCATCGTGGGAGCGGCATGATGCGGCTGTGTCAGCCGTTGATGTCCTGCTCCCGGCGCGTGCGGTGTTCCATCCGGTGGTCGATCTCGGCACCGGCACCGTCGTCGCCGTGGAAACGCACGCGGGTCCGCCCGCCTCGTCCGATCCTGCGCTGCGGGTGGACCCCGCCGCGGAGGACGTGCGGCGCGCGGTGGAGGCGGCCCGAGCCACAGCGGACCTGGGCACCCCCCTTCCGCTCCAGATCGGCCTGCGAGCCGAGACCCTGACCCACGGAGACGCGTTCCTCGGCGAGCTGCACCACGGGCTCGGCGAGACGGGACGGCGTCCCCAGGAGTTCATCATCTGTGTCGCGGGCGGCTTCCCGCCGGCGGCGCGTCCGACCGTCGCCGCCGCCCTGGCCGGGCTGCGGCGGGCCGGCTACCTCGTCGGCCTGGCGGGCCTCGGCGCCGGGCACGCGCCGCTCGACCTGCTCGTGGACGGCGCGTCCTATCTGCTCAAGCTCGATCCGGAGCTGGCCCGCAGATCGCTGACCGAGCCCCGGCGCTCGGCCCTCGTGGCGAGCCTGGTCGAGCTGGCGCACCGGCTCGGCACGCACGTGCTGGCGCCCGGCCTCGCGACGCAGGACCAGGTCGTGCACCTGCGCGAGCTGGGGGTCCGGCTCGTCCAGGGGCCCGCGCTCGCCCCGCCGGAGTGGCGGCCGGGGATGCCGATCACGGTCCCCGTCGCGGCCCGCGAGGACCCGGCGCCGCCCGACCCGGGCCTCGGGCTCGGGCCGCGCGTCTCGGAGTTCACGCTCCCGGCCGTGACGCTGCCGCACACCGCGACCGCCGACGAGGTGCTGACCGCGCTGAACGCCGAGACGGGCATCACCAGCATCGTCCTGGTGGACGAGCGGCAGCGGCCCCGGTCAACGGTCGACCGGACGCGGTTCCTGCTGCGGCTGTCGGGCGCCTACGGGCACGCCCTGCACGCGCACCGTCCGGCGACCCGGCTGGCCGATCCGCCCCGTCCGGTGCCGCGCACGGTCCCGGCGGTGGCGGCGCTGCGCGCGGCCGGGAAGGAGGACGAGCGCGTCTACGACGACCTCGTCGTGGTCGACGAGGTCGGGCGCTGCCTCGGCATCGTCCGCGTCGCCGACCTCATCCGCGGCCTGTCTCCCTGAGACTCAGTCCCTGAACTCCGGGGGCGCCCCCCGAAGATCGCTGAGATCGACGAGGACGCGTCAGCCGGGCCCGGGCGGAGTGAGGTCGCCCCCCGGGCCGCCGCGCCCCCCGGCGGCCGTCTCCTGCGCGAGGATGGCCGCCTGGACCCGGCTGCGCAGCCCCAGCTTGCCCAGAATGCGGCTGACGTGGGTCTTGGTGGTCGTCTCCGCCATGTCCAGCCGCCGCGCGATCTCCCCGTTCGACAGCCCCTCTCCGAGGCAGCGGAACACCTCCCGCTCGCGCGGGGTGAGCCCCTCCAGGCCGGCTGCCCCGGGCGGCGCCGCCGGACGTCCCGCGAACGCCCCGATCAGCCTGCGGGTGACCTTCGGCGCGATGATCCCCTCCCCCGCCGCGACGGTCCGCACCGCCTCCACCAGCCGGTCGGCGTCGACGTCCTTCAGCAGGAACCCGGCGGCGCCCGCCCGCAGCGCGCCGAAGACGTACTCGTCCAGGTCGAAGGTGGTCAGCACCAGCACGTCCGCGATCCCGGCGATCTCCCGGGTGGCGCCGATCCCGTCCAGGACGGGCATCCGGACGTCCATGAGCACCACGTCGGGGCGCAGCTCGCGGGCCAGCTCGACCGCGCGGCGCCCGTCGGCGGCCTCGCCGACCACCCGCACGTCGGGCGCCGCGCCGAGGATGAGGACCAGCCCGGCCCGCACCGCCGCCTGGTCGTCGGCGACCAGCACCTCGATCATGACGTCCTCTCCTGGTCCAGCGGCAACTCCGCGTGGACCCGCCAGCGGTCCTCGTCCGGCCCGGCGGCGAACTCCCCGGCCAGCATCGCGGCCCGCTCCCGCATCCCGATCAACCCGCTGCCCGAGCCCGGCAGCCGCGACCCGGCCCGCCCGAGCGGGCTCACCACGTCGATCACGACGCGCCGCCGCCCGTACTCGACCCGGACGTCGGCCCGCCCGGGGCCCGCGTGCTTGAGCGCGTTGGTCAGCGACTCCTGGACGATCCGGTAGGCGGCCAGCTCGACCGCCGCGGGCAGCTCCGGCGCCTCGCCCGCCACCTCCAGCCGGGCCGACAGGTCCGGACGCGCCGTCCGCGCGACGAGCGGCCCGAGCTCGGCGAGCCGGGGCGCGGCGGGCGGGTCCGCCTCCGCGTCGCCGCCGTCGCGCAGCAGCCCGATCATCCGGCGCATCTCCGCGAGCCCCTGGACGCTGTTCTCCCGGATGACCTCCATCGCCCGGTCGATGCCGTCCCGGTCGAGGTCGCGCACCTTCAGCACGGCCGAGGAGTGCAGCGCGACCGCGCTCAGATGGTTGGCGATCACATCGTGCAGCTCCCGCGCCATCCGGGCCCGCTCGGCGCCGACCGCGGCCCGCCGGTCCAGCTCCGCCAGCCGCGCCACCTGCTCGGCGCGCTCCCGCTCGGCCTCGGCCTTGAACCGGTGCTCCCGGACGGCCATCGCGGTCAGCACCGGCGCCACCCACGTCACCCCGGCGAGCGCGCCGCCCAGCACCCCGAGCGACACCTGGCCGAGCGCGATCCCGGACCCGACCGCGACCAGCAGCGTGGCCGCGGACGTCGTCGCGAGCAACCACTCCGCCGTCCGGCGCGGCCCGTACAGGCACGCCGCGTACAGCACGTCCCCGTAGATGATCGCGGTGGCGAAGCTCGGGCCCATCAGCACGTCGGCGAAGTTGAACGGCGTGGCCAGCGCCAGCGTCGCCAACGGCGCCCGCCGCCGCAGCAGCAGCGCCGGGCACAGCCCGAGGAGCGGGAGGAACCGGAACTCCCGGGCCGGGTTCCAGTCGTGCGCCCACGTCGTGTACCCGTGGACCCCGATCATGAGGATGCCGCCCGCCAGCCCCGCGAGGGCGATGAACACGTCCTGGCGGGTGGTGAGTCTGCGGAGCGGCGGCACACCCCCATCTCAGCATCCCCGCGCGGGTGCCGCGTCCGACCTGGCGACGGCCCCGCGTACATCCTTCGGACGACCCGGGAAACCTCAGCTCAGAGGAGGCGCGCGGCGTCCCGGCCGTCCGACCATTGAGGCATGCTCATCGCGGTCATCGCCGGTTGCGAGATCGGCTTCTGGGTCGTCCTCGCCGCCGGACTCCTCGCCCGGTACCCGCTGCGCCTGCGCCGCACCGGCGCGGCGCTCCTGATGTGCGTCCCGCTGGTGGACGTCGTCCTGCTGACGGTCGCGGTGATCGACCTGCGCGGCGGCGCGACCGCGCGCTTCGGGCACGGCCTGTCGGCCGCCTACATCGGCTACTCGGTCGCGTTCGGCCACACCATGATCCGCTGGGCGGACGAGCGTTTCGCGCACCGCTTCGCCGGCGGCCCCCCGCCGCGCCAGAAGCCCCAGCACGGCTGGGCGCGGGCCGCCTACGAGTGGCGCGAGTTCGTCAAGGCGGTCGTCGCGACGGCCCTGTCCTGCGCGATCCTCCTGCTGATGATCGCCGTCGTGGGGGACGCGGACCGCACCGAGCAGCTCACCGGCTGGCTCACCCGCCTCGGCGTCGTCCTGGCGATCTGGTCGCTGTGGCCGATCACCTACACGCTCTGGCCGGCCAAGCCCAAGAAGGGGGCCGTCACGGGGAACCAGGCCGACCGCGCACCGCGAGGGTGACCATCGGCAGGTCGAACTCCCCCTCTGCCGTCTCCGGCGTCGCCCGCAGGTACTCGAGCAGCCGCGCCATGAGGGCCTCGCGCTCCGCCTCGTCCAGCACGAGCACATGGGAGTGGGTCCCGATGGTCGCCGCCATGGACTCGGCCGTCCGCCGCTGTGCGTGCGGGAACTCCGCCCGCTCGAACTCCGGGAAGTACTCCGTCTCCAGGAGCGGGTTCGGGCTCCCCTTCTCGAACGACACGCTGCTGCGCGCCACCCGCTTCATCTCCGCCACCCACGGCACGGTCTGGTCGTCCCTGTTCCACAGCCCGCCGAGCACGCCCCCGGGCGCGAGGACGCGGTGGATCTCCGGCAGCGCCCGGTCGAAGTCGAACCAGTGCATCGCCTGCCCGGCGACGACGGCGTCGACCGACCCGTCCTCCAGCGGGATCTCCTCGGCCCCGCCCGCCAGCGCCCGCACCCCGGGCACCCGGCGGCGCAGCTCGTCCAGCATCGCGGGGTCGGGCTCCACGGCGACGACGTCCGCCGCGTCCAGCCCGACGCGCAGCAGCACCCCGGTCAGCTTGCCCGTCCCCGCGCCGAGATCCAGCACCCGCAGCGGCGCCCGCCCCGCGACCGGCTCCAGCACCCACCGCACCGCGGCGTCCGGATAATCGGGCCGCTCCTCCGCATACGCGGCCGCGCTGTCCCCGAACGACACCGCCCGCCGCGCGATCAACGCGTACTCGAACCCCGACTCACCCATACCGCCCCACCCTCATCAGTACCGTTCGTCGCATGCGCCGCACCCAAGGGCGGCCCTCCCACGCCGTCACAGCGAGCCTAGAGCGGCTGATCTCACTGGCCGCGGAGGCGGGGCTCGACTTCTCCAAGGTCGAATCGCTCGGCGACACGGTGGTACTGCTCGCCGGCCGGTGCTGGGAGCATTCCGCGAACATCGACCTGGTCAGGAAGCAGATCCCCCGCGAACGCAGGCACACGGTCTCCGGCGTCGATCTGCGCCTCACCTCCGAACCCACAGAGCCAGTTCCCGATCTGATCGTGGTGCCGGAGCCGTTGGCGCCGGGGGCCAAGCCGTGGGCGCACGAGACCGAGCTGCTCGTGGAGGTCGTCTCCCAGCGCAACTACCGCGAGGACTACGAGGGAAAGCGGCGGCGGTACGCGCAGTCCGGAGCGCCGCAGTACCTGCTGGTCGACCCCCGGGACGGGGTGTGCGTGCTGTACACCGTGCCCCTCAAGGGCGAGGGGACCTACGACGAGATCGTGACGACGAAGTTCGGGCAGCCCGTCGAGGGCGTGCTGTGCATGGACGGCGGGCCCCTCGACACGTCGGAGTTCCTCAGGTACACCTGAGGCCGCGTCCGGCGGGCGGGACGCGGCCTTCCAGGGTGCGGGTCAGACGTTGAAGCCGAGGGCGCGGAGTTGGTCGCGGCCCTCGTCGGTGATCTTGTCGGGGCCCCACGGGGGGAGCCAGACCCAGTTGATCTTGACGTCCTTGACGAGACCCTCCAGGGCACTGTGGGCCTGGTCCTCGATCACGTCGGTGAGCGGGCAGGCGGCGCTGGTGAGCGTCATGTCCAGGGTCGCGACCTCGGCGTCGAGGTTGACGCCGTACACCAGGCCGAGGTCGACGACGTTGATGCCGAGCTCGGGGTCGACGACGTCCTTGAGCGCCTCAAGGATCTCGTCCTCCGCGGGGACGGCCGTGTCGGTGGTTTCGGTCATGATGCCTCTCCGAGAGCGCGGGCGGTCGCGTCCTTCCACGCCATCCAGGCGAGCAGGGCGCACTTGATGCGGGCGGGGTACTTGGAGACGCCGGCGAAGGCGATCGCGTCCTCCAGGACGTCCTCGTCGGGCGCGATGTCCCGGCCGCGCGACTGCATGAGCGCCAGGAACTCCTCGCCGACCGCCATGGCCTCCTTGACCGGCTTGCCGATGATCAGGTCGGCCATCACCGAGGCGCTGGCCTGGCTGATCGAGCAGCCCATGGCGTCGTAGGAGACGTCGGCGACCGTGGCGTCCTGGCCCGAGCCGTCCAGGTGGACGCGCAGCGTCACCTCGTCGCCGCAGGTCGGGTTGACGTGGTGCGCCTCGCCCTCGTACGGCTCCCGCAGCCCCTTGTGGTGGGGGTTGCGGTAGTGGTCCAGGATGACCTCCTGGTACATCGCCTCCAGCTGCATGTCGTCCTTTCGTGCCTTTCTCGCTTCAACCGGGGCGGCCGCCGCGCTGTTCCTGTTCCTCAGGCGGTGCCGAAGAACTTCTGCGCCTGGCGGACCCCGTCGGCGAGCGCGTCCACGTCGGCGAGGGTGTTGTACAGGTAGAAGGTCGCGCGGGTGGTCGCCGGGATGCCGAAGCGGCGGCAGATCGGCCACGCGCAGTGGTGCCCGACGCGGACCTCGACGCCCAGGTCGTCCAGCACCTGGCCGACGTCGTGCGGGTGGATGTCCTCGACGGTGAACGCGACGGCGCCGCCGCGGGCCTCGGTGGTGCCGGGACCGATGATCCGGACGCCGGGGATCTCGCCGAGCCGCTCCAGGGAGTAGGCGGTGAGGGTCCGCTCGTGCTCGTGGACGCGGTCCATGCCGACCTCGGCGAGGTAGTCGCACGCCGCGCCGAGCCCGATGGCCTGGGCCGTCATCGGGACGCCCGCCTCGAACCGCTGCGGCGGCGGCATGAACGTGGTCGCCTCCATGTGGACGGTCTCGATCATGGACCCGCCGGTGATGAACGGCGGCATGGTCTCCAGCAGCTCGCGGCGGCCCCACAGCACGCCGATGCCGGTCGGGCCGAGCATCTTGTGGCCCGAGAAGGCGAGGAAGTCGGCGTCCAGCTCGCGGACGTCGACCGGCTGGTGCGGGACGGACTGCGCCGCGTCCAGCAGGACGAGCGCGCCCACCGCGTGCGCGCGCGCCGCGATCACCTTGGTCGGCGGAACGGTCCCGAGCACGTTCGACTGGTGCGTCAGCGCGACGATCTTCGTGCGCTCGTTGACCAGCGTGTCGAGGTCGGACAGGTCGAGGCGGCCGTCGTCGGTGATGCCGAACCAGCGCAGGGTCGCGCCGGTGCGGCGGCACAGCTCCTGCCACGGAACGAGGTTGGCGTGGTGCTCCATCTCGGTCACCACGACCTCGTCGCCGGGGCCGACGCGGAAGCGCTCGGACTCCGCGCCGGCGGTGGCGGCGTTGCTCATCGCGTACGCGACCAGGTTGATGCCCTCGGTGGCGTTCTTGTTGAGCACGATCTCGCCGGGCGAGGCCCCGATGAACCGGGCGATCGAGGCGCGCGCGTTCTCGTACGCCTCCGTCGCCTCCTCGGCGAGCTGGTGCGCTCCCCGGTGCGGCGCGGCGTTGTAGCGCTCATAGAACTCGCGCTCGGCGTCCAGCACCCGGAGAGGCTTCTGCGACGTCGCGCCCGAGTCGAGGTACACCAGCTGGCGCCCGTCGCGGACGGTGCGCTGAAGGAGCGGGAAGTCCTTCTTCAGCTCCTCGGGCAACAGGGTCATAGCGCCACGCCCGCCTTCGCGTACTTCTCGTAGCCCTCGTTCTCCAGCTCCTCGGCCAGCTCGGGGCCACCCTCGGCGACGACGCGGCCGCCGGAGAACACGTGCACGAAGTGCGGCTTCACATACCGCAGGATGCGCGTGTAGTGGGTGATGAGCAGGACGCCGGTGCCGGCGCCGGAGGAGAAGCGGTTGACGCCCTCGGAGACGACCTTGAGCGCGTCGACGTCCAGGCCGGAGTCGGTCTCGTCCAGGACGGCGATCTTCGGCTTGAGCATCTCCAGCTGGAGGATCTCGTGCCGCTTCTTCTCGCCGCCGGAGAAGCCCTCGTTCAGGCTGCGCTGCGCGAACGCGGGGTCGATGGACAGGTCGTCCATCGCCTTCTTCATCTCCTTGGAGAACTCGCGCAGCTTCGGCGCCTCGCCGCGGACGGCGGTGACGGCCGAGCGCAGGAAGTTCGACACCGAGACGCCGGGGACCTCGACGGGGTACTGCATCGCGAGGAACAGCCCGGCGCGGGCGCGCTCGTCGACGGACATGCCGAGCACGTCCTCGCCGTCCAGCGTGACGGTGCCGGCGGTCACCTCGTACTTCGGGTGCCCGGCGACGGCGTAGGCGAGCGTCGACTTGCCGGAGCCGTTCGGCCCCATCAGCGCGTGGGTCTCACCGGCCTGCACGGTCAGGTCGACCCCGCGCAGGATCTCCTTGGTCCCGTCGGAGCCGTCGGCGACGGAGACGTGGAGGTCGCGGATCTCAAGCGTGGCCATAATGCGTGCTGTTCCTTAGTCGTCGGAGCCGAGCGAGACGTAGACGTCGCCGTCCTCGACCTTGACCTTGTAGGTGGCGACCGGCTGCGTCGCCGGCGGGTTCGTGGGCTTGCCGGTGCGCAGGTCGAAGCACGACCCGTGCAGCCAGCACTCGATGGTGCCGTCGTAGACCTCGCCCTCCGACAGCGAGACCTCGGCGTGCGAGCAGATGTCGTTGAGCGCGTACAGCTCCTCGCCGCTGCGGGCGATCGCGACCGGGGTGTCGGCGACCTCGACCGCCAGCGCCCCGTCGGCGGGCACGTCGGCGAGCGGGCACACCTTCACGTAGGTCATCGGGCCGCCCCCCGGTCGAGCTCGGCCTCGATGGCCTCCCGGACCTTCTCGCGGACCTCGGCGACCTCGATGCGCTCGATCAGCTGGCCGAGGAACCCGCGCACCACCATGCGGCGCGCCTCGTCGAAGGTGATCCCCCGGGCCTGGAGGTAGAACAGGTGCTCGTCGTCGAGCCGCCCGGACGCGGACGCGTGCCCCGCGCCGGCGACCTCGCCGGTGAGGATCTCCAGGTTCGGCACCGAGTCGACGCGCGTCCCGTCGGTGAGGACGAGGTTGCGGTTCAGCTCGTAGGTGTCGGTGCCCTCGGCCTCCGCGCGGATGATCACGTCGCCGATCCAGACGGCGTGCGCGTCCTCGTCCTGGAGGGCGCCGCGGTAGTCGACGCGGCTGCGGCAGTTCGGCACCGTGTGGTCGACCAGCAGGCGGTGCTCCAGGTGCTGCCCGCCGTCGGCGAAGTACACCCCGTACAGCTCGGCGTCGCCGCCGGGCCCGTCGTAGCCGACCGACGGGGAGATCCGCACGAGGTCGCCGCCGAGCGAGACGTTGTGCGAGACGAACCGCGCGTCGCGGCCGAGCCGGGCGTGCTGGTGGGAGACGTGGACGCTGCCGTCGGCCCAGTCCTGGAGGCTGATCACCGAGAGCCGGGCGCCGTCGCCGACGACGAACTCGACGTTGTCGGCGTAGGTCGCCGAGCCGCGGTGCGCGAGCACGACGGTCGCCTCGGCGAACGGCTCCAGGATCACGGTGGTGTGGCCGTACACGGCGGACGAGTCGTCCTCGCCGCGCAGCCGCAGGACGGTCGGCGCCGAGGCGACGGCCTCCTTCGGCACGGTCACGACCGTGGCCTGCGTGAACGACGCCCACGCCTGGGCGCTCACCCGGTCGGCGGGCACGTAGGCCTTGCCGAGGCGGGCGTCGTCGCGGCCGACCGTCTCGACGGTCACCTCCGGCGCCGCCTCGACCTCCAGCACGACCTTGCCGTGCGCCTCGGCGGTCCCGTTGTGCAGGCCGCGCAGGCGCCGCAGCGGCGTGAACCGCCACTCCTCCTCGCGGCCCGTGGGCACGTCGAAGTCGGACACCTCGTACGACGCCTTCTCGTGCAGCGTCGTCAGAGGCCTGGTGTCGAGCCCCATCAGCCGACGGCTCCTTCCATCTGAAGCTCGATGAGCCGGTTCAGCTCAAGGGCGTACTCCATCGGCAGCTCGCGCGCGATCGGCTCGACGAACCCGCGCACGATCATCGCCATCGCCTCGTCCTCGGTGAGGCCGCGGCTCATCAGGTAGAACAGCTGGTCCTCCGACACCTTGGAGACCGTGGCCTCGTGGCCCATCTCCACGTCGTCCTCGCGGACGTCCACGTAGGGGTAGGTGTCGGACCGGCTGATCTGGTCGACGAGCAGCGCGTCGCACTTGACCGTGGACTTGCTGTGCTCGGCGCCCTCCTGGATCTGCACGAGGCCCCGGTAGGACGTGCGGCCGCCGCCCCGCGCCACGGACTTGGACACGATGGTCGAGGAGGTGTTCGGCGCCGCGTGCACCATCTTGGCGCCCGCGTCCTGGTGCTGGTCCTCGCCGGCGAACGCGATCGAGAGGGTCTCGCCCTTGGCGTGCTCGCCCAGCAGGTACACCGCCGGGTACTTCATCGTGACCTTGGAGCCGATGTTGCCGTCGACCCACTCCATCGTGGCGCCCTCGTAGGCGACGGCGCGCTTGGTCACCAGGTTGTAGACGTTGTTCGACCAGTTCTGGATCGTGGTGTAGCGGACGCGGGCGTCCTTCTTCACGACGATCTCGACGACGGCCGAGTGCAGCGAGTCCGACTTGTAGATCGGAGCGGTACAACCCTCGACGTAGTGGACGTAGGAGCCCTCGTCGGCGATGATCAGCGTCCGCTCGAACTGGCCCATGTTCTCGGTGTTGATCCGGAAGTAGGCCTGGAGCGGGATCTCCACGTGCACGCCCGGCGGGACGTAGATGAACGAGCCCCCCGACCACACGGCGGTGTTCAGCGCGGCGAACTTGTTGTCGCCGACGGGGATCACCGAGCCGAAGTACTCCTGGAAGATCTCCGGGTGCTCCTTCAGGCCCGTGTCGGTGTCGAGGAAGATGACGCCCTTCTCCTCAAGGTCCTCGCGGATCTTGTGGTAGACGACCTCCGACTCGTACTGCGCGGCGACGCCGGCGATGAGGCGCTGCTTCTCCGCCTCGGGGATGCCGAGCTTGTCGTAGGTGTTCTTGATGTCCTCGGGAAGCTCCTCCCAGGACGCCGCCTGCTTCTCGGTGGAGCGGACGAAGTACTTGATGTTGTCGAAGTCGATCGCCGACAGGTCCGAGCCCCAGGTGGGCATCGGCTTCTTGGCGAACAGCCGCAGCCCCTTGAGGCGGAGGTCGAGCATCCAGTCCGGCTCGCCCTTCTTGGCCGAGATGTCGCGGACGACATCCTCGTTCAGGCCCCTCCGCGCGGAGGCGCCCGCCGCGTCGGAGTCGGCCCAGCCGAACTTGTACCTGTCGAGCCCCTCCAGTTCGGGGTGGGCAGTAGTCATAGGGACGTCCTCCCGGACTCCTCGTCGGCGTGCGATGTCTTTTCAGGGGTTTCGGGGGACGGCGTCTCGGAGGAGCGCTCCCCCGCGTCCCCCTCGCCTCCCTCGGGGGCGGTGCCGCCCGCGCCCGGCCCGCAGAGCGAGCGGGAGCTGACGTGCGTGGTGCAGATCCCGTCGCCGTGCGCGATCGTGGCCAGCCGCTGGACCGGAGTGCCCAGCAACCGGCTGAACGCCTCGGTCTCGGCCTCGCACAGCTGCGGGAACTCCGCGGCGACGTGCGCGACCGGGCAGTGGTGCTGGCACAGCTGCTCGCCCGCGCCCTGCGGCGCCTTGGCGGCCGCGGCCGCGTAGCCGTCGCCCGACAGCGCCTCGGCGAGCGTGCGGACCCGCTGCTGGGGTGAGGCCCCCTGCACGACGGGACGGTAGCGCCGTTCGAGGTCGGCGATCTGCCGCCGGGCGAACTCGGCGACCGCGTGGTCGCCCGCCCGCTCGGCGAGGAAGCGCAGGGCGCTGGTGGCGAGGTCGTCGTAGGCGTGGACGAACGCGCTGCGCCCGGCGTCGGTGATCGCGAACCACTTGGCGGGACGGCCCCGGCCGCGCCGGGCCTGCGTCCGCGCCTTGCGGACCTCGATCATGCCCTCGGCCAGCAGCGCGTCCAAGTGCCTGCGGATGGCGGCGGGCGTGAGGCCGACGCGCTCCCCTAGGCTGGACGCGGTGACCGGGCCGTGCTCCAGGATGAGCCGGGCGACACGGGCGCGGGTGTCGCGCTCGGTGTTGCCGCCCGCGTGCTGCCCCCCCGTGAGCCCGTCTCCACCGCCGTGAACAGGGATGGAACGCACGCCGGACGGCCGCGCCACGGCGGCCTCCGCGTTCGTCCGATCCTCGCTCACGTTTTTCACAACATCAGTGTGCCGTAATTCCTTCCGGCGAAACAAGGGAATCCCGATGTCGTACCTCACGCAGGCAAGCCTTACCTAACCTTGACCTTCACCGGGTGATTCTCGGCCCACGGGGCCCGGAGGGCGCGAGTTCGGGTGCGGGCCGGGCGCGGGTGATCAGCCCTCCGTCTCGGGCGGGAGCGACGGCACGGCGCCGCGCGGCAGCACGAGCACCGGGCACGGCGCCGCGCGGACGATCTTGCCGGAGCCCTCGCCGAGGAACACCTTGCGCAGCGGGCCGTCGTTGCTGGACAGGCAGGCCAGTACCTCCCCCGGCAGCATGTCGCAGGAGCCGAGGGCCGCGGTGACACCGGTCCCCACGACGGCCTCGGTCTCCACGTCGGCCTCGCCCAGGGTGCCCGCGCCGCTCACCCCGCCCGGGGCGTCCGGATCGTCGGTGAAGAGCGCGGCGGCCTGGGCCAGGCTCTCCTCCGCCTGGGCGAGCTGCCGGGCCATGAGGTCCCCCGCGTCCCGGAACCGCCCCGCGAGGCCGGGCGGGCGCAGCACCAAGGTCAGCAGCCGGATCGGCAGCCCGAGCAGCCGCGCGAGCCCCGCGGCCGAGGCGAGCGGCCCGCCCGCGTCGCGGTGCCGCCAGTAGGCGATGGTGAGCCGCTCGAACCGGGGCGGCGCCTCCTCGGCGTAGCCGCGCGGCGCGAGCAGGACGGGCACCGGCGAGCCGTGCAGCAGCTGGTCGGCGGTGCTGCCGATGGCGATCCGGCCCCGGCGGCCGCGCGGCGCGGAGCCGATCACGATCAGCCCGGCGCCGGTGTCGCGGGCGATCTCGATCAGCCCGCGCCCGCTGCCCCGGTGGGCGTGAACGCGCCGGGTCACGCCGTCCCGGAGGGAGAGCGGGTAGAGGTGGTCCACCGCCCGGTCGAGCGCGGCGTCGGCGCGTTCCCGCAGGTAGGCCACCCATTCGGCGTCGACCGACCCGGGGCCGCGGGTGCGCCAGCCGGGCGGGTGGACGTGGGCCACGGTCAGCGAGGCCCCGGCCGCCCGGACGAACCGCGACGCCAGGGCCAGCGCGTCGTCGCCGCGGTCGTCGGGCGCGTACCCGACGAGGACGCGCATGCCACCGGGCTCGCTCATGGGTTCTCCTCCCTGTCCCCGGGGGCGTTCCCGGAAGAGTTCCCGGGGTCACGGTCATCGGGGGCGCGGTTGCGGGGGGCGAGCCGCGAGTGGCGCCGCCCGTAGAGGGCGTAGGCGGCCAGCCCGACGAGCGTCCACAGCAGGAACACCACCCAGGTCACGCCGCCGAGGCCGGCCATCAGGTACACGCAGAACCCGACGCCGAGCAGCGGTGTGACCGGGTAGAACGGCGTCCGGAAGCTGCGCGGCAGATCGGGCCTGGTCCGCCGCAGCACGATCACGCCGACGCTGACCATCGCGAACGCGAACAGCGTGCCGATACTGGTGGCGTCCACGAGGCGGCCGAGCGGGACCGCGGCGGCGAGCACGGCGATGAACGCGGCGACGATGAGGGTGTTGGCGACGGGCACGGCGCGGTTCGGGCTGACCTTCTGGAACACGGGCGGGACGAGGCCGTCCCGCGACATGGCGAACAGGATGCGGGTCTGCCCGTACATGACGGTGAGGACGACGCTGGCGATCGCGACGACCGCGCCGAGCGAGAGGATCATGGACGGCCAGGAGCGCCCGGTCGCCTCGTCCAGCACCCGCGCGAGCGACGCCTCCGATCCCGACAGCTCGAACCGGGTCCAGTGCATCGCGCCGACGGCGGCGAGCCCGACGAGCACGTACACGACGGTCACGATCGCCAGCGAGAGCACGATGGCCAGCGGCAGGTCGCGCCGGGGGTTGCGGGCCTCCTCCCCGGCGGTGGACGCGGCGTCGAAGCCGATGTAGGAGAAGAACACCTTCGACCCGGCGGCACTGATCCCGGCCCAGCCCATCGGCGCGAACGGCGCCAGGTTCCCGCCCCGGAACGCGGTGAAGGCGACCGCGCAGAAGAACAGCAGCACGCCGATCTTGAGAAACACCATGATCGTGTTGGCGGCGGCGCTCTCGGACGTGCCGCGCAGGAGCAGCAGCGTCGCGATCGCCACCACGGCGACGCCGGGCAGGTTGACGACGCCGCCCTCGCCCGGCGAGCTGCTGACCGCCGCCGGCATCGTGACGTCGAGCGCGCTGCCGAAGAACTCGTTGAGGTAGGAGCCCCAGCCGACCGCGACCGCCGACACCGAGACCGCGTACTCCAGCAGCAGGCACCACCCGCACACCCACGCGACCAGCTCGCCGAGCGTCGCGTAGGCGTAGGAGTAGGACGACCCGGACACCGGGATCGTCCCGGCCAGCTCGGCGTAGGACAGGGCGGAGAACAGGGCGGTGACCGCCGCGAGCACGAACGCCAGCACGACCGCGGGTCCCGCCCTCGGCACCGCCTCGCCCAGCACGACGAAGATGCCCGTGCCGAGCGTCGCGCCGACGCTGAACAGCGTGAGCTGGAGCAGGCTCATCGAGCGCCGCAGCTCACCGCCCTCGCCCCGGCCGCCCTCGGCGACGATCCGGTCGACGGGCTTGGTCCGCAGCAGCTCCCGTACCAGCCCGCGCACAGGACCTTCCGGGGTGCCGCCCGTGGGGCTCGCGGTGGTGGTCACAGCGTGCTCTCCAGCGGCCAGGTCGCGTTCGGGGTGATGATCGTCCCGGCCGTCCCGGCCAGAATCCGCTCGCACTGGTCGAGCGTCCCGATCGCGGCCATGTCGCCGGTCCGCTCGACGAACCCGGCGGCGGCCTCGACCTTCGGCCCCATCGACCCGGCGGGGAACTCCTCGGCGCGCAGCTCGTGCGGGGTGGTGTGCCCGATGCCCTCCTGCCTGGACGTCCCGAAGTGCCGCATGACCTGCGGGACGTCGGTGAGGATCAGCAGCGCGTCCACCTCCAGCGTCTCGGCCAGGACGGACGCGGTGAGGTCCTTGTCGATCACCGCCTCGACGCCCTCCAGCCGCCCGACGTCGTTGCGGACGACCGGGATGCCCCCGCCGCCCGCGCAGACCACGACCGCCCCGCTGCGGACGAGCAGCCGGATCAGCCGGGTCTCGATCACCCGCTGCGGCCGCGGCGAGGGCACGACGCGGCGCCAACCGTCGTCGCCGTCCTGCGCGATCCTCCAGCCGTACTCGGCGGCCAGCCGCTCCGCCTCCGCGCGCGGGTAGACCTGGCCGACGAACTTGGTGGGACGCTCGAACGCCGGATCGACCGCCGACACCAGCGTCTGGTTGATCATGGCGACGACCTGGCGGCCGGGCAGCGCGTTCTGGAGGGCCTGGAGCATCCAGTAGCCGATCATCCCCTGGGTCTCGGCACCGATCGTGTCCAGCGGATAGGGGCGGGTCAGCGCGGGGTCGTTCACGCTCTCCAGCGACAGCACCCCGACCTGCGGGCCGTTGCCGTGCGTGACGATCAGCTCGTGCCGTTCGGCGAGCGGCGCCAGCGCCCGCACGGCCGTGTCCACGTTGGCTCGCTGGAGGTCGCTGTCGGGCGTGTCGCCCCGCTTGACCAGCGCGTTCCCTCCGAGCGCGACCAGTACGCGCATACCCTTCGCCCGTCCCTCCCGGCCGGCCGGACCGCCGCGCCGACCGCCTCGCCGACCGCCTCGGCCGCATGTCTCAGCCGAATGTCTCAGCCGCATGTCTCGGCCGATTGTCTCGGGCGGACTGCCGCGACGCCCCGGTCAGCCGAGCGTCGCGACCATGACCGCCTTGATCGTGTGCATCCGGTTCTCCGCCTCGTCGAACACGATCGAGGCGTCGGACTCGAAGACCTCCTCGGTCACCTCCAGCTCGTCCAGCCCGGTCCGCTGAAAGACCGCCTCCCCTACCGACGTCTCCCGGTCGTGGAAGGACGGCAGGCAGTGCATGAACCTCGCGCGCGGATTCCCCGTCGCCTCCATCACGGCCGCGTTCACCTGGTAGGGGCGGAGCAGCGCGATCCGCTCGTCCCAGATCTCCTCGGGCTCGCCCATCGACACCCAGATATCGGTGAGGACGAAGTCGGCGCCCCGGACGCCCTCTTCGACGTCCTCGCCGATGCTGATCCGCGCGCCGGTCGCGGCCGCGACCTCGCGGGCGGGCTTGACGACGGTGGCCTCGTCCGGCCAGAGCGCGCGGGGCGCGACGATCCGGACGTCCATGCCGAGCAGCGCGCCCGCCACCACGTAGGAGTTGCCCATGTTGCTGCGGGCGTCGCCCAGGTAGGCGTAGGCGATCTCGTGCGCGGGCTTGTCGCTGTGCTCGCGCATCGTAAGCATGTCGGCGAGCATCTGCGTCGGGTGCCAGTTGTCGGTCAGCCCGTTGTAGACCGGCACGCCGGAGTACTCGGCGAGCTCCTCCAGGTGCCGCTGGCTGCCGCCGCGGAACTCGATGGCGTCGAACATCCGCCCGAGGACACGCGCGGTGTCCTTGATCGACTCCTTGTGGCCGATCTGGGCGTGGCCCGGATCGAGGTAGGTGGTGTGGGCGCCCTGGTCGCGCGCCGCGACCTCGAACGCGCAGCGCGTCCTGGTCGAGGTCTTCTCGAAGATGAGCGCGATGTTCCGGCCACTCAGCCGGGGCCGCTCCGTCCCGCCGCGTTTGGCGGCCTTCAGCTCCGCCGCCAGGCCGATCAGGAAGCCGAACTCTTTCGGTGAGAAGTCCAGTTCCCGGAGAAGGCTGCGCCCCCGCAGGTTGTACGCCATGTCGCCCGGGCCTCCGTCCCTCGTGACGTCTTCCGTGGTCGTGGGGACGAGCCATGCGGCGTACGACCCTTACCGTCCGGGGGCTACCCGGCACCTGATCAACGAAACGCGCCCCGCGTGCACCCGGAGTGCGGACAGGCGCGGACCCGGAGGGCGGACGGGCGCGCCGAGCGGTGGTGCCGGACGCGGGGCCGTCCGGGCCCGGACCTAAACTCATCTGCATGACACCCCCCGGAGACGGCGCGGTCGAGCTGGACACGCTCGTCAAGCGCTACGGCACGGCGACGGCCGTGGACGGCCTGTCGCTGAGCGCCGCCCGGGGCGCCGTCACGGCGCTGCTCGGGCCGAACGGGGCGGGCAAGACCACCACGATCGAGATCTGCGAGGGGTTCCGCCGCGCCGACGCCGGGACCGTCCGCGTCCTCGGCCTGGACCCCGTCGCCGACGCCCGGGCCCTGAAACCGCGCGTCGGGGTCATGCCGCAGTCGGGCGGCGTGCCGGGCACGGCGCGGGCCGGGGAGTTCCTCCGGCTGGTCGCCTCCTTCCACGCCACCCCCCTCGACCCGGACGCGCTGCTCGCGCGGCTCGGCCTCACCGGGCAGGCCCGCACCCAGTACCGGCGGCTGTCGGGCGGGCAGCAGCAGCGGCTGTCGCTGGCGGTCGCCGTGGTCGGACGTCCCGAGCTGGTCTTCCTCGACGAGCCCACCACCGGCCTCGACCCGCAGGCCAGGCACGCCACCTGGGAGCTGGTCGAGGGGCTGCGCGCCGCCGGGGCGTCGGTCGTGCTCACCACCCACAACATGGACGAGGCCGAGCGACTCGCCGACCGGGTCGTCATCGTCGACCACGGCAGGGTCGTCGCGGAGGGCACCCCGGTCGAGCTCACCGGCGCGGAGCGGCAGCTGCGCTTCCGCGCCCGCCCGGGGCTCGGACTGGAGGAGCTGATCTCCGCGCTGCCCGCCGGGAGCGCCGCCAAGGAGTCGCCCGCCGGGCACTACCTGATCGAGGCGGACGTGCGGCCCGAGCTGCTCGCCACCGTCACCGCCTGGTGCGCCTCGCACGGCGTCCTCACCGAGGACCTGCGGATCGAGCGCCGCACGCTGGAGGACGTCTTTCTGGAGCTGACCGGACGGGAGCTGCGCCCATGACCACCGCCACGCCCGGGGCGTCCGGGGTGCCCGGCGCGCCCGGATCACCGGCGGTCGAGCTGGACCTCGCGCCCGCGCCGGGCGCCGTCCCGCTGCCGCGGATGGTGCTGTCCCAGGCCGCCTACGAGTTCCGCACGGTGCTGCGCAACGGCGAGCAGCTGCTGCTGACCCTGGTCATCCCGGTCGTGCTGCTCACGCTGTTCAGCGCCACCTCACTGCTGGACCTCGGCTCCGGCCGCCGCGTCGACTTCCTCGCGCCCGGCATCCTCGCGCTGGCGGTGATGTCCACCGCGTTCACCGGCCAGGCGATCGGCACCGGGTTCGAGCGCCGCTACGGCGTGCTGAAGCGGCTCGGCGCCACGCCGCTGCCGCGCGGCGGGTTGATCGCCGCCAAGACCCTGACTGTCGTCGCGGTGGAAGCGCTCCAGGCCGCGGTGATCTCCGCGGTCGCGCTGGCGCTCGGCTGGCACCCGCACGGCGACCCCGTCTCGGTGGTCGCGCTGCTCCTGCTCGGCACCGCCGCCTTCAGCGGGTTCGGCCTGCTGATGGCGGGAACGCTCCGCGCCGAGGCGACCCTCGCCGCCGCCAACCTCGTCTACATCCTGCTGCTGGCGGTCGGCGGCGTGGTGTTCCCGCTCGACAAGTTCCCGGGCGGGGTCCGGGACGTCCTGGAGCTGCTGCCCATCTCGGCGCTGGCGGACGGGCTGCGCCGCGTCCTCCAGCACGGCGCCGCGTTCCCCGGCAAGCCGCTCCTCGTCCTGGCCGTGTGGGCCGCCGCGGGGCTCGTCCTCGCGGCCCGATTCTTCAGGTGGGAGTGAAACGGTGGCACTCACCGAGGCGCCCGGCCCGCCCCTGCGGCGTTCCAGGCGCGGCGCGTCCGCGTTCGGAAGGTTCTCGGTCGGATCACTGTCGCTCGGGTCGGTGCCGCCGCCCGCGCTGATCCTGCTCGGCATCGTCTCGCTTCAGGTCGGCGCCGGCCTCGCCAAGAACCTCTTCGACCGGCTGCCGCCGAGCTCCGTCGTGTCGATACGGCTGCTGACCTCGGCGATCGTGCTGGGGTTCCTGGCCCGGGGGGCGCTGCGGACGGTCCTGCGCGACCACTCCCGCAAGAGCCTCGCGATCGCGGCCGGGTTCGGGCTGGCGCTGGCGCTGATGAACTTCTCCATCTACCAGTCGTTCTCCCGGATCCCGCTCGGCGTCGCGGTGACGATCGAGTTCCTCGGGCCACTGCTGGTCGCGATCGCCGCGTCCCGGCGTCCGCGCGACCTCGTCTGGGCGGCGCTGGCGGGCACGGGCGTGGTGATGCTGGCCGAGGGCGGCGGCGACGTGGACCTCGTCGGCGTCGGGTTCGCGCTGCTGGCCGGGGCGTGCTGGGCCGCCTACATCCTGCTCACCGCCGCCACCGGCAGGCGGTTCTCCGGCTCCACCGGCCTCGCCGTCGCCAGCATCGTCGGGACGGCGCTGGTCCTGCCGCTCGGCGTCGCGTCCGGCGGCACCGCCCTGCTCGACCCGAAGCTGCTGCTGATCGGCCTCGGCGTCGGGCTGCTGTCGTCGGTGATCCCCTACTCGCTGGAACTGGAGGCGCTGCGGCGGATGCCCGCCCGCGTCTTCGGCATCCTCATGAGCCTGGAGCCCGCCGTCGCCGCGCTGGTCGGCGTGACGATCCTCGGAGAGATCCTCGGCGCCCGCCAGTGGGCCGCGATCGGCTGCGTGATCGTCGCCTGCGCGGGCGCCACGCTGAGCCAGCGGACGCCGCCGGAGGCACCGGAAGCGTGATTTGCGAAAGCGCGGGACGCGTGACGCGGAAAGCGCCGGAAACGTCCGGGACGTCGCGGACGGGCGCGGCGCCGTGCGAGGATCAGGACGGACGACCGTCGAGCCGAGAGGAGCCTTCGTGACCGGCAGCACCGAGGACCAGGGGACTCCGCCGCAGTTCTCCGAAGCGGCGATCTTCGAGGTGGGGACGGCGTCGTTCGTCGACTTCCTGCGCCTGCACTCCCCCGGACTGCTGCCCGTCAACCGGCTGCCCGACATCGGGACCGTCCCCGAGCTGCCGCACGGCACGACCGTCCTCGCGCTGACGTTCCCCGGCGGCGTCATGATGGCAGGGGATCGGCGCGCCACCCAGGGCAACCGCATCGCCTACCGCGAGCTTCAGAAGGTGCAGCGCGGCGACGAGTACTCCGCCGTGGCGTTCGCGGGCACGGTCGGGATCGCGCTGGAGATGGTCCGGCTGTTCCAGGTGGAGCTGGAGCACTACGAGAAGATGGAGACCGTCCCGCTGTCGCTGCCGGCCAAGGCCCGCCGCCTCGGCGCCGTCATCCAGGCCAACCTCGCGCAGGCGTTGCAGGGCCTCGCGGTCGTCCCGCTGTTCGCCGGGTACGAGCCGGGCGCCGAGACCGGGCGGATCTACTCCTACGACATCACCGGCGCCCCGCAGGAGACCCGCGGCTTCCACGCCGACGGCTCCGGCTCCCCCTACGCGCTCGGCTCGCTGAAGAAGCTCTACCGGCCCGACCTGTCGATCCGGGACGCGGCGACTGTCAGCATCCAGGCCCTCTACGACGCCGCCGACGACGACTCCGCCACTGGCGGCCCCGACCGGTCGCGGCGCATCTACCCGACCATCGCCGTCGTCACCGAGGACGGCTACCGCGCCCTGCCCGAGGACGAGGTGTCCGAGATCGCCGGGGAGGTCCTCGACGCGCGCCGGAACGCGCCGCGCGGGCCCGTCGCGCCGCTGCGCTGACGGGGCCGGCGAGGGGACGCCGGGCGGGGCGCTGAGCGCGGGGAACGTCGTACCCGGCTCGTAGACTCGGCCGCATGGCACGGGCGAACGACGAGGCTGCGGCCCTCATCCAGGAACTGGCGGACCTGCTCTCGATCACGGGCGGCGACGCGTTCAAGATCCGGGCGTACGAGAAGGCGGCCCGCGCGATCGCCGGGTACCCCGGCGACATCGCCGAACTCGACCTGGCCGGGCTCCGCGCGATCCCCTCGGTCGGCGCGGCGATCGCGAAGAAGGTCGCCGACTACAACACCACGGGCACGATCCGGCAGGTCGAGGAGCTGCGGCTGCGCATCCCCGCCGGCGTACGCGCCCTCACCGCGATCCCCACCCTCGGCCCGAAGAAGGCCCTGACCGTCTACGAGGAGCTCGGCGTCTCCTCCGTCGACGAGCTTGCCACCGCGATCGAGGAGGGCAGGCTCAGCGGCCTGAAGGGCTTCGGCGCCAAGACCGAGGAGAACATCCTGCGCGGCATCGAGTTGATGCGCGCCTCGGGCGGTCGCGTACTGGTCGACGCGGCCGCGAGCGTCGCCGACGAGATCGTCGCGGCGCTGTCGGCACTCCCCCAGGTGGAGCGCTGCGCGCACGCCGGGTCCCTGCGCCGCATGCGCGAGACGATCGGGGACGTCGACGTCCTCGCCGCGTCCCGTGACCCGCACCCGATCATGGAGGCGTTCACCGCCCTGCCCGTCGTCGCCGAGGTCGTCGCGGGTGGCGACAAGAAGACCTCGATCCGCACCGCCACCGGCCTCCAGGTCGACCTGCGGGTCGTCCCGCCCGAGTCGTGGGGGGCCGCGATGCAGTACTTCACCGGTTCCCAGGCGCACAACATCCGCACCCGCGAGATCGCGGTGCGGGCCGGGCTCAAGCTGTCGGAGTACGGCCTGTTCCACGCGGGCTCGGACGAGTTGATCGTCTCCGCGACCGAGGAGGAGGTCTACGACCGCCTCGGCCTGCCCTGGATCCACCCGACCCTCCGCGAGGACACCGGCGAGATCGAGGCCGCCCTCGACGGCACGCTGCCCGCCCTGCTCACCGAGGCCGACCTGCGCGGCGACCTGCACAGCCACACCGACCTGACCGACGGCACCGCGTCCCTGGAGGCCATGGCCGCCGCCGCCGCGGCCCGCGGCCTGGAGTACTACGCGATCACCGACCACGCGCCCGACCTGGTCATGCAGCGCATGACCGACGAGAAGATGCTCGCGCAGCGCGCCCGGATCGCCGAACTCCAGAAGGAGTACCCGGACCTCGTCCTCCTGCACGGCACCGAACTGAACATCGACCCCGACGGCGGCGTCGACTGGGACGCGGACTTCCTGTCCGGCTTCGACGTGTGCGTGGCCTCCGTCCACTCCCACTTCACCCAGGACCAGGACGCGATGACGCGGCGCCTCGTCCGCGCGTGCGAGAACCCGCACGTCCACGTCATCGGCCACCCCACGGCCCGCAGCATCGGCCGCCGCCCCCCGGTCGACGCCGACTGGGACGAGGTCTTCCGCGCCGCCGCCCGCACCGGCACCGCCCTGGAGATCGACTCCTTCCCCGACCGCCTCGACCTCCCCGCCGACCTGATCCGCCGCGCCAAGCGCTTCGGCTGCCGCTTCTCCGTCGACACCGACGCCCACTCCCTCGGCCACCACCGCAACATCCGCTACGGCGTCGGCACGGCCCAGCGAGGCTGGCTGACCCCCGACGACGTCATCAACACCTGGCCCCTCCCCCGCCTCCGCGCCTTCCTCAAGAAGTCCTGACAACTGCGTTCACAAAGCCCCGCCCCAAGCCCCTCACCTAGCAGCTCGTGCCTTGGCGGCCGCGGACTCCCTTCGCGATCTTCCCGGCGGGACCTCGCCTGCGGCGCCCCCACCGCTCAGCTAAGCGCCCGCGTGACGGCTGAGGCCACCGCGCAACGCGCGCCCTAGGGCTGGCGCTCTGGCACACGGGAGGACGGCGGCGGTTCCTGGCGCCAACCTCCCTGCGAGGATCGCGCCCGCTGTCGTCCTCGACGGAGACGGCGGAAAGGCGGGAGACGGCGGAGTCGACGGGCCGCGTCCCGGCGGGGGCGCGGATGGGGGCGGGCGGATCAGGCGGGTTGGGGGCTTCGGCCGTCGCGGGGCGCGGAGTGAGCACGGCGACGGGACGGGCCCCGATCACGCAGCGAGAGGGCATGCGCCAAGCGGCGATCCAAAGCAGAGCGGCGCCGAGCATGTGCAAGACGACTAGCGGCGCGGGCGCGGACGGGCGGTCAGGCGGTCAGGCGGGTTGGGGGCTTCGGCCGTCGCCGGGTGCGGGGCGGGCACGGCGGCCGGGACAGGGCCCCGGCCGCCACGCAGCGAGAGGGCCAAGTGCCAGGCCGCGATCCTCAGCAGGACGGCGAGGTTCGACGGGCCGCGTCCCGGCGCCAGCGGGTCAGGCGGGTTGGAGGCTTCGGCCGTCGCCGGGTGCGGGGTGAGCACGGGGGCCGGGACGGGCCCGGTCGCGCCGGGAGGGCCGAGGCCGAGCGCCAAGCGGCGATCCACACCAGGAGAGGGCCGAGCATGTGCAAGACGACCAGCAGCGCGGGCGCGGACGGACGGTCAGGCGGTCAGGCGGGTTGGGGGCTTCGGCCGTCACCGGGTGCAGGGGGGCGGCGGCCCGGACAGGACCCCAGTCGCGCAGCGTGATGGCCGAGCGCCATACCGCGATCCACAGCAGGATGGCGGGGCTCGATGGGCCGCGTCCCGGCACGGGCGCCGGCGGGGCCAACGGGTCAGGCGGGTTGGGGGGCTTCTGCCGTCGCGGGGTGCGGGGTGGGCGCGGCGGCGGGCGGGACGGGGCCTCGGTCGCGCAGCGAGAGGGCCAGGCGCCAGGCCGCGATCCACAGCAGGACGGCGCCGAGCATGTGCAGGACGACCAGTGGGCCCGGCACGCCCATGAAGTACTGGATGTAGCCGAGCGCGCCCTGCGCCAGCTCCAGGGCGATCAGCTCGTGGACGCGGCGCCGGGCGGCCCGCGGGGCGCCCGTACGGTGCAGCACGACGGCGGTGAGGGCCGTCAGCCCGACCGTGATCCAGGCGAGGCCGCTGTGCACGCGCGTGACGTCCTCGATGTTGAAGCCCCAGCGGCGGGAGTCGGCGTCGCCCGCGTGCGGGCCGGTGCCGGTCACGATGGTGCCCGCGACGAGCACCACGCCGCAAGCGGCCACGAGCGCGGCGGCGAGGCGGCGGACTGCGGGGGCGGCCAGCGCGCGCGGCGGCTCGTCGCCCTCGCCGGCGCGGACCCACAGGATCACACAGAAGATCAGCAGGGCGGGCGACACCATGAAGTGCAGGGCGACTGAGGCGGGGTGCAGGTCCGTGAGGACGACGATGCCGCCGATCACTGCCTGCGCCACGACGCTCATCGGCTGCGCCAGCGCCCACCGGACGAGGTCCTTGCGGCGGGGCCGCAGCCGCAGCGCCGCGACGAAGACCAGCACGCCGACGCCCAGCACCACGAACGTGAGCAGCCGGTTGCCGAACTCGATCGACATGTTCAGCGCGGGGTGCTCGGCGCTGCGGGTCGGGACGAGGCTGTCGCCGGTGCAGCGGGGCCACTCAGGGCAGCCGAGCCCGGACTTGGTGACCCGGACGGCGCCGCCGGTCGCGACGATCAGCGCGTTGCCGATCACGCCGAGCAGCGCCAGGAACCGCAGCGACCCGGGGGTGGGATGCCAGACGGCATCACGGACGCGGGTCAGCGGGTTCGGGGATCGTTCGGCCACGGCAACCATCGTATGGGCGGGCCACGTGGGCCCTGACCCGCCCCCCGGTTACCCACTGGCCCGTCTCCGGTCACCCGCCGACCCACCCCACGGTCACCCGCCGGCCCGCTCTCTGGTCACCCGCCGACCTACCTGGCCGTCACCCGCCAGCCCACCCCGTGGTGATCCGCCGCCCCACATCGCCGTCGCCCGCCGGACCACCCCGTGGCACTCCGCTCGCCCACGCTGTGGTGACCCGCCAGCCCGCACGCCGACCCATCCTGTTGTTACCCGCTGGCCCGCATTGCGGTCACCCGCCGGCCCACACCGCCGTTATCGGGCAGCCCACCCCGTGGTCGCCCGTTGGTCTGTGCTGTGGTCGTCCGCCGGTCTACCTGGCCGTCATCCGCCGTAGGTGCCGGGGCCTCCCGGTGCGACGAATCCGGATGGGCCCTGCGGCGCCCATGGCGGGCCCGCTCGGTGTCGGGGCGGGGTGCGCAGGAATGCCTGCCTGGCCAGCGCCATCAGGCCGAGCAGCGCGTCGCGGCGGGCCTCGAACCAGCGCGGTTCGGCCACGCCCCGGTCGGCGCGCTTGTGGAGCAGCGCCAGCTCCGTCGCGGCGAGCTGGTAGTCGGTCATCGCGCGTCCGGCGGGTGCGCCGCCGACGCCGCGCGCCCATCTCCGGGCGGCGCGGCGGGCCGGGATCGAGCGCAGCATCCGCACGTCCTGGGGTGTGACCAGGCCCGTCCCGGCGTACATGGGCAGGTAGGCCTCGATGCGCCGGACGGTGTTGTGCCGCTCGACGGCGACGATGACGATCAGCGCGACCAGGACGCAGAAGTCCAGCACGTAGACGATGCCGAGCCCGCCGAGCCCGAAAGTGGTGGCGCCGTTCCACAGCCCGTGCAGCAGCATCGCGCCGAGCAGGCCCGCCAGCGGCGCGAGGATCTGCCCTCTGCGGTGCGTGGCGGCGTAGGCGACGCCGAGGCCGGTCATCGCCGTGAACAGGGGGTGGCTGAGGGGCGCGACCAGGCCGCGCAGGACGAACACCGCCTGGAGCTGCTGCGCGCCGCCGTCGTCGTAGGCGCGCATGTAGTAGGTGATGTTCTCCATCATCGCGAAGCCGAGGCCGACCATGGCGGCGTAGATCAGCCCGTCCGCGAAGCCGTCGATCTCGTTGCGGCGGAACCACAGCATGCCGAACAGCGCGGCGCCCTTCAGCGACTCCTCGATGAGCGGGGCGCCGAACGTGGCGCTGACGAAGTGCCCCTTCTGCTCACCGAAGATCGGGACGGTGACGTACAGCAGCCCGAGCGTGTTGAGGATCAGCGCGCCGAGGACGGCGACGCCCGCGCCCCACATGAACGAGAAGACCAGCGCGCGCGGCGGTTCGGGCTCCAGCCGGTCCAGCATGAGCGCGAGCGCGACCAGCAGCGGGATCGGGATGATCGCGAGGAGGACCCCGACCCAGAACCCGGCGCCGCCGTAGAGGGCGTCGACGGCGAGCGCGACGACGGCGCACAGCCCCGAGGTGGTCAGCCCCGCGATCAGTGCGACCGGGGGCCTGCCCGGAATCCGCCCTTCGAGCACCGCCTTGGGATCGACTCGCGCCATGACGTGAGCGTAACGGGAGGGCGGGTGGAGCGGTACGCCCGACCCGTCACCCACGGTGATCGGACGCAGCGCCCAAAAGCGGGGTCAGTGCAGCAGCGGGTCGACGGCGACCGCTGTGAACAGCAGCGCCAGGTAGACGTTGGAGAGGTGGAAGAAGCGCATCGGACGCAGGTGGACGCCGGTCACCCCGGCGCGGACGGCCCGCAGCAGCCGGTGCCCCTCGGCGAGGAACACCAGCCCGAGGACGACCGCGACGGCCCCGTACACCGGCCCCATCCCGGCGACCGGCCACAGCAGCAGCGAGCACGCGACGGTGGCGTAGGTGTAGACGAGGCTCTCGGTGACGACGCGGCGCTCGGTGGCGACGACCGGCAGCATCGGGACCTTGGCGACCGCGTAGTCCTCGCGGTAGCGCATGGCGAGCGTCCAGGTGTGCGGCGGCGTCCACAGGAACACGACGCCGAACAGCACGAGCGGGGTCCAGGCGAGCTCGCCGGTGATCGCGGCCCAGCCGATGAGGACGGGCATGCAGCCCGCGATGCCGCCCCACACCACGTTCTGCGAGGTGCGGCGCTTGAGAAGCAGCGAGTACACGAAGACGTAGAACAGGATCGCGAACAGCGATCCCGCCGCGGCCAGCGGGTTGACCGCGACCAGGAACCCGGCGGTGGACAGCGCCGCGAGCGTGATCCCGAAGATCAGCGCGCGGGCGGGGGTGACCTGGTGGCGGGCCAGCGGGCGGCGCCGGGTGCGGCGCATCTTGGCGTCGATGTCGCGGTCGATGTAGCAGTTGATCGCGTTGGCGGCGCCGGCCGACATCGTCCCGAACGCCAGTGTCAGCAGGACGACCGGCAGCGGCGGGGCGCCGCCCTCGGCGAGGAACATCACCGGGATCGTGGTGATCAGGAGCAGCTCGATCACGCGCGGCTTGGTGAGCGCGACGTAGGCGCGCACGCTCGCGCCGAGCGACCGCGCGGCGGGCACCGCCTCACCGGCCGCCGCTCCGCCGGTCGCCTCGGCCATCGCTTCGAGGGAGTCCGCGGGTGCCCCCGGCACCTGCTCGTCGAGCTCGACCCCGCGCTTGTTGCTGAGCACCGTCACAATCGGGTCCACGTCCAACTAGGGATGGGAAATCGCGTACCGTCCGCGCTGCCCCCCGCGATCCGGGCCGGCCTCGACTTGGCTGCGACTTCGGCTTGGTGAAGATACCGCGGCCGCTGCCGTCAGCCGCGCAATCACTGTAGTCCGCCCCCTCCGCGGGTCGCTCACCGGGTCGCCCGCCGGGCCCGCCGGAGCGGCCGGCGAACCGCTCCCGCCGCATACCAGGAGGCCGCGCGGGGGGCTCGCCCGCGTCGACCCCAGTTCACCCCCGCGAGGGGTTAGCCGCGAACGCGATCGGGCAGGGGGTTGGGGAACCCGACCCCCGAACGCGGGTCCGGGGAGGCCAGTCCGGGCTCCGCATCGCATGGAAACGGACTCAGTCGCATGGCACGGACGCATGGGACGCGGGGAACGGACGCATGGGGTGCACGGGCTCACAAAGTACGGAGTCCCGGGGCGCCGCGTCCCCGCTCCCGCCTGCGGCGGCCCGGCCGCGCGATAGGCTCGCGACGTGGAGTGATCTTCTTCGCCGGCCACGCGGACGGCGGCCGTGAGGGGACCTGTACGGAGGACGCAGGGCCGGAAGACGCACGGCGGTGCCGGACGTTATGCCAGTGGGGCCGCGCCGCGAGGCGTCTCCCCCGCCCTTGGGGGGCACGTCTCTGGTGCACGGTGTCCGGGCGACAAAGGCTGCCGAATGCAGGCAGTGCATAAAACAGCAGCACGCATAACAGCAGGACACACGGCAGCAGTGCATACAACGGGTTCGTGCGAGCAGGGTCACACGCAGTTCATGACACAGGCAGTTCATAACAGCAGTGCGAGAGGAGCCTGGCGTTCCGTGAGTGGGGACAACAGCACGTTTGAATGGTCCGACCTGGACCGGCGGGCGGTGGACGTGGTCCGCGCCCTCGCCATGGACGCGGTCGAGGAGGCGGGCTCGGGTCACCCCGGGACCGCGATGAGCCTCGCGCCGGCCGCCTACCTTCTCTTCCAGCGGTTCCTCCGGCACGACCCGACGGACCCGCATTGGCCGGGCCGGGACCGGTTCGTGCTGTCGTGCGGGCATTCCAGCCTGACCCTGTACATCCAGCTCTACCTGTCGGGCTACCCGCTGACGCTGGACGACCTGAAGTCGCTGCGCAAGTGGGGCAGCCTCA
Organism: Actinomadura terrae; assembly: GCF_022751215.1. Taxonomy (GTDB): domain Bacteria; phylum Actinomycetota; class Actinomycetes; order Streptosporangiales; family Streptosporangiaceae; genus Spirillospora; species Spirillospora terrae. The sequence goes on from NZ_JAICDG010000009.1 coordinate 50,939, forward strand.
CCCCGGGCCACCCCGAGTTCGGGCACACCGCGGGCGTGGAGACGACCACGGGGCCGCTCGGCCAGGGCATCGCCAACGCCGTGGGCATGGCGATGGCGGCGCGCCGCGAGCGCGGCCTGTTCGACCCGGACGCGCCGCTCGGCGAGTCCCCCTTCGACCACACCGTCTGGGCGTTCGCGTCCGACGGCGACATCGAGGAGGGCATCAGCCACGAGGCGAGCGCGCTCGCCGGCCACCAGCGGCTCGGCAACCTGGTGCTGCTGTACGACGACAACCACATCTCGATCGAGGACGACACGGCGATCGCGCTGTCGGAGGACGTCCGCGCCCGGTACGCGGCCTACGGCTGGGACGTGCACAACGTCGACTGGACCGAGAACGGCGACTACGAGGAGAACGTCGGCCGGCTCGCCGAGGCGTTCGCCGCCGCGCAGGCCGAGACGTCCCGCCCGTCGTTCATCGCCCTGCGCACGATCATCGGCTGGCCCGCGCCGAACAAGAAGAACACCGGCAAGATCCACGGGTCCGCGCTGGGCGCCGACGAGGTCGCCGCGACCAAGCGGCTCCTCGGCATGGACCCGGCGAAGACCTTCCAGGTCCCCGAGGAGGTCCTCGACCACGCCCGCGCGGTGTCCGCGCGGGGCCGCGCCGAGCACGGCGAATGGAACAAGGCGTTCGCGGCCTGGCGCGAGGCGAACGCGGTGCGCGCCGCCGAGTACGACCGGATCTCGACGCGGACGCTCCCGGCGGGCTGGGAAGCGGCCCTGCCGGAGTTCGAGGCGGGCAAGGCGCTCGCGACCCGCGCCGCGTCCGGCGAGGTGCTGACCGCGCTGGCGCCGGTGCTGCCGGAGCTGTGGGGCGGCTCGGCGGACCTGGCCGAGAGCAACAACACGACGATGAAGGGCGAGCCGTCCTTCATCCCCGAGGAGTTCCAGACCAAGGAGTTCCCGGGCGACCGGTACGGCCGCACGCTGCACTTCGGCGTCCGCGAGCATGCGATGGGCGCGATCTGCAACGGGATCGCGCTGCACGGCGGCACCCGCCCCTACGGCGGCACGTTCCTGATCTTCAGCGACTACATGCGCCCGGCGGTGCGGCTCGCGGCGCTGATGAAGCTGCCGGTCACCTACGTGTGGACGCACGACTCGATCGGCCTCGGCGAGGACGGCCCGACCCACCAGCCGGTCGAGCACCTGTGGGCGCTGCGCGCGATCCCCGGCCTGGACGTGGTGCGCCCGGCGGACGCGAACGAGACCGCGGTCGCGTGGCGGACCGTCCTGGAGCACGGCGACCGCCCGGCGGGCCTCGCGCTGACCCGGCAGAAGCTGCCGACGCTGGAGCGCGGCGGCGGGATCGCGTCCGCGGACGGCGCGGCCAAGGGCGGCTACGTGCTGGTGGACGCCGAGGGCGGCCGGCCCGAGGTGATCCTCATCGCGACCGGCAGTGAGGTGCAACTCGCATTGGAGGCGCGCGAGACCCTCCAGGCGGAGGGCACCCCGACGCGGGTCGTCTCGATGCCGTGCGTGGAGTGGTTCGAGGAGCAGACCGACGCCTACCGGCAGGAGGTGCTGCCGCCCGGCGTGCGCGCCCGCGTGTCGGTGGAGGCCGGGATCGCGCTCGGCTGGCGCGGCTACGTCGGCGACACCGGCGAGTCGGTGAGCCTGGAGCACTTCGGCGCGTCCGCCGACTACAAGACGCTGTACCTCCAGTTCGGGATCACCGCCGAGCGGGTCGTCGCGGCGGCGAAGGCCAGCCTGATCAAGGCCGGTGTCAAGGACGCCGGCCGCGGCGAGACCACCGGCAACTGAACCCCCGACAACCGAACCACCGGCTCACGGGGCCCGTCTCGGCGGGCCCCGGGGCCGCCCCCCGCGAACTCGATGACGAGGAGAAAGCGATGAGCGACAACCTGAAGCGGCTCTCGGACGAGGGCGTGTCGATCTGGCTCGACGACATCAGCCGGGAACGGCTGCGGACGGGCGGCCTCGCGGCCCTGGTCAGGGACAGCAACGTCGTCGGCGTCACGTCCAACCCGACGATCTTCGCCAAGGCGCTGAGCAAGGGCACCGCCTACGACGACCAGGTCCGCGACCTGGCGCTGCGCGGCGTGGACGTCGAGGAGGCGTCCCGCGCGATCACCACCTACGACATCCGCTGGGGCTGCGACGTGCTGCGCCCCGTCTACGACCGGACGGAGGGCCTGGACGGCCGCGTGTCGATCGAGGTCGACCCGCGGCTGGCCCGCGAGACCGACCGGACGGTCGCCGAGGCGCGCGCGCTGTGGTGGCTGGTGGACCGGCCGAACCTGTTCATCAAGATCCCGGCGACGCCCGCCGGGCTGCCGGCGATCACCGCGACGCTCGCCGAGGGCATCAGCGTGAACGTGACGCTGATCTTCTCGCTGGAGCGGTACGGCGAGGTCATCGAGGCGTTCTTCGCGGGCCTGGAGCAGGCGCGCGCGAACGGCCACGACCTGTCGCAGATCGCCTCGGTCGCCTCGTTCTTCGTCAGCCGGGTCGACACCGAGATCGACAAGCGGCTCGACAAGATCGGCTCGGACGAGGCGAAGGGCCTGCGCTCCAAGGCGGGCCTCGCCAACGCGCGGCTCGCGTACGCGCTGTACGAGGAGAAGTTCGGCACCGACCGCTGGAAGGCGCTGAAGGACGCGGGGGCCCGCCCGCAGCGTCCGCTGTGGGCGTCCACCGGCGTGAAGGACCCGAACCTCAAGGACACCCTGTACGTGGACGAGCTGGTCGCGCCCGGCACCGTGAACACGATGCCGGAGGCGACGCTGGAGGCCGAGGCCGACCACGGCGAGGTCCGCGGCGACACGGTCCGGGGCGCCTACGACGACGCCCGCGCGCACATGGCGGCGCTGAAGGCCGTCGGCGTCGACTACGACGACGTGGTGCAGGTCCTGGAGGACGAGGGCGTCGAGAAGTTCGAGGCGTCCTGGACGGAGCTGCTCGGCTCCATCTCCGGCGAGTTGAAGTCCAAGAGGGCCGGCGCGTGACCTCGGTGGTGACCGCCGGGGGGATCTCGGTCACCATCCGCGGGCCCGTCCTCGACGAGAGCGAGACGGTACTGGACCGGCTCGTCTCCGACGGGGTTCCGGGGGCGCTGGCCTCGCGTAACGCGAAGCTCTGGGGGCCTGACGCGGCCCCGCTCGCCGCCCGCAGGCTGGGCTGGCTGGGGCTGCCGGAGACCTCGCGGTCGCTGGCCCCCCGGCTGGCCGGGCTCGCGGAGCGGGCCCGCGACGACGGGCTCGACCGGATCATGCTGGCCGGAGCGGGTGGCCCCGCGCTGGCCGCCGAGGCGATCTGCCGCACGGCGGGGGTCGAGCTGACCGTCCTGGACACCGCCGATCCGCACGAGGTCGCCCGCGTCCTCGCCGCGGACCTGGACCGGACGCTCGTCGTCACGGCGGGCGAGAGCCTGGAGGCGGACGCCCTGCGGCGCGTCCTCGTCGAGGCGTTCGCCGAGGCGGGCGTGGAGGGCGGACCGGCGCGCCGTTTCGTCGCCGTCGCGGACGCCGGGTCGGCGCTGGAGGGCGCGGCCCGCGAGGCGGGCTGGCCGGTCGTGCCGTCCGAGCCGGACGTGGGCGACCGGTTCGGCGCGCTCGGCGCGGCGGCGCTGGTGCCCGCCGCGCTCGCGGGCGCGGACGTCGACGCGCTGCTGGACGAGGCGACCCGGCTGGCGGGCGCTCTCCGCCAGCCCTACGACAACCCGGCGCTGGCGTTCGGCGCCGCGCTCGGCGCCTCGGCGCTCGGGCACCGCGACAAGCTGGTCATCGCCGACCACGGCTCGGGGCTCGCGGGCTTCGCCGGGTGGGCCGAGCAGCTCGTGGCGGGCGCGACGGGCAAGCGGGGCAAGGGGCTGCTGCCGATCGTGGTGGAGGGCGTCGACTCGCCCGGCTTCGAGCTGACCGACGAGCTGCGCCGGGTCATCCTCGGGCGCCGCCCGGACGAGCCGGGTCCCGGCCGCGAGGCGGGGGTCAGCGTCGCGGGTCCGCTCGGTGCCCAGTTCCTGCTGTGGGAGTACGCGACGGCGGTCGCGTCCCGCGTGATCGGCGTCGATCCGTTCGCCGAGCCGGACGTCGGCGAGTCGCTCGACAGCACCGCCGCGCTGCTGCGCTCGGAGGAGGGCGCGGCGCCGACCGTCGTGCACCGGCCGCCCGCGCTCGTCTCGGACGCGGTGGAGGTGCACGCGCCGGAGGAGCTGCTGAGGGGCGCCCGGACGCTCACGGGCGTCCTGGAGGCGCTGCTGGAGGCCGTTCCGGAGCACGGCTACCTCGCCGTCCTCGCGTATCTGGACCGTTCCGGCGACGCGCGCGCGGCGGACCTGCGCCCGCTGCTCGCCGAGCGCGGCGGCAAGCTGCGCAAGCGGGCGGCGCCGGTGACGTTCGGCTGGGGCCCGCGGCACCTGCACGCGACCGGCCAGTACCACAAGGGCGGCCCGCCCAACGGCGTGTTCTTGCAGATCACGGGGGCGGTGACCGGCGACGTGCCGGTGCCCGGCCGCCCGTACACGCTGGGCGAGCTGCAACTGGCGCAGGCGTTCGGGGATTTGCGCGTGCTGCGGTCGCTGCCGCGGCCCGCCGTCCGGGTCCATCTGCGCGACCGCGCGGAGGGACTCGCCCAGCTCGCCGGCGCCCTCACCTGATCGAACGCCTGACCGAACGAAAGTGATCGCCGGAGATGGTCGCGAATGCCCTTTCGCTCCTGAAACGATGGGGGCGGGAGGGATCGGTGGCCGGATTCGACGTACTGACGCGCGGCGACGTGCTGGACACGGCGCTGCGCGCGAGGGAGCACCTCGTGAGCGGCGGCGTCCCCGGCGCGCTGGCCGCCAAGGACCCGCGGCTGTGGGGGCGGAGCGCCGCCGACCACGGCAGGCTCGGCTGGCTCGACCTGCCGTTCGCCTCGCGCGGCCTGCTGAACCAGGTGGACGCCCTGGTCGCCGAGGCGCGGTACTCGGGCCTGGACCACATCGTCCTGATCGGTGTCGGCGCGGAGAGCCTCGCCGCCCAGGCGGTCATGGAGGCGCACGCGCGGGGCGGCGCCGACCGGCCCACCGGGACGCTGACCGTCCTGGACGGCAGCGACACCGCCGCGCTCGCGTTCGCGCTGGAGCGGCTCGACCGGACCCTCGTCGTGCTGGCCAGCAAGGTCGGGGTGTCGCTGGAGGGCGACGCCTACCGGCGGATCTTCGCGGGGGCGTTCCGGGAGCGGGGCCTGTCCGAGCGCGAGATCGCGGGCCGCTTCCTGGTCGTCACCGACCACGGCAGCCCGTTGCACGACTTCGCCCGCCAGTGCGGGTACCGGCTCGGGCTGACCGACCCGTACCTGCCGGGCCACTTCGGCGCGCTGTCGGCCTACGGGCTCGTCCCGGCGGTGCTCGCGGGCGCCGACGCCGGGCGGCTGCTGGAGGACGCGGCGGCGCTGGCGCCCTCGCTGTCCAAGGACGACGACAACCCCGGCCTGCTGCTCGGCGCGATCCTCGGCGGCTGCGCGCAGCAGGGCACCGGCGGCGTCGCGCGCGACAAGGTGATGCTGCGCGAGCCCGCCGGGCAGGGCGCGCTCAGCGCGTGGATCTCCCAGCTCCTCGCAGTCGGCACCGGCAAGCAGGGGCTCGGGCTGCTGGCGGTGGAGCCGCCGGGGGCCAGGGGCGCGTTCCCCGACGTGCACGGCGTGGCGCTGAACCCGCGGTCCCCGGGGCAGGAGGAGGCCGACACCTCCGTGCTGGCGCCGCTCGGCGCGCAGTTCCTGCTGTGGGAGTACGCGACGGCGGTGGCGGGCTGGCTGCTCGGCGTCAACCCGTTCGAGCAGGGCGGCACCTCCGTCCAGGAGGCGGAGGACGACGCGGCGACGCTGCTGCGCGCGGCGGGCCGGGGGCCGCTGCCCGACGAGCCGCCGGTGTACGTCGAGGACGGCATCGAAGTGCACGCCGACTTCCCGTGGCCGCCCGGCGCGGACCTGCGGACGGTCCTCGGCGGGCTCACGGCCGCGGTCCCGGCGGACGGCTACCTGTCGGTGGTGACGTACCTGTCGGGCGACTTCTCCGGCCGCTACCTGGCGCCGTCGTTCGCGCGCGCGTCCGGACGTCCCGTGGTGTACGGGCAGGGGCCCTCCTATCCGCACGCCACCGGACCGATCCACAAGGAGGGGCCGGGCAACGGCGCGTTCCTCGTCATCACCGGCGACCCCGCGCCGGGCGACGAGCTCGCCGCGCACCCCGTCCCGGGGCGCCCCTACGGTCTGGCGAAGCTGCGGCTCGCGCGCGCCCTCGCCGAGGTGCGGTCGCTGCGCGCCCGCGGGCTGCCGACCCTCCGGATGCACCTGCGCGACCCGGTGGAGGGCGCCGGGCTGCTGACCGAGGCCGTGCGCGCGGTGGCGGGAGCGGGACGCGGCAGGTGACAGGCTTCACGAAGGTCGTCTCGGGGGAGACGGCGATCACCGCCCGGGGAATGCTCCGGGAGGTGGCCGAGCGCGCGCTCGGCCGCCTGTGGATCGACCAGGTACCCGTTCGGCTCGCGTCCGAGGACGCGAGCCTGTGGTCGCCCGCCCCCGCCGAATCGACGCGCTACGACGACCGAACACGCCACGGCGAACAAACGAGGTATTCCGAACGAGTTCGGCCCGGCGAAGAACCACGGCCCGATGAGGAAACACAGCGCGACGAGGGAGGGCGGGCGCCGGAGGAGGGCCGGGCGGTGTGCTGGCCCGGCCAGCCGGGGCCGGCGCGGGCGGTGCTGGTGCGCGTCGGCGAGATGCGCGCGCACGCCCTGGAGAACGGGCTGACCGACGTGGTGCTGCTCGGCCGGGGCGCCCCGGCGCGGGCCGCGGACGTGATCGTCCGGCACTCCCCCGGCGCCGGTCCGCTGACCGTCCTGGACGGCCCGGACCCGGGCCCGCTGCTGCGCGCCGCCGGCGACCCCGACCGGCTGTCCCGGACGCTGATCGTGATCACCGGCGACGATCCGGGCACCGAGACGCTCCGCCGCGTCCTGCTCGGGATGCTGGCGGACGCAGGCCTGTCCCCCACCGAGATCGCGCGGCGGTGCGTCACGGTGGCGGCGCCGGGCACCGCGCCCGCCAAGTTCGCCGCCGAGGCCGGGCACACGCTGATCGAGGCCCCCGCGCCGACCGCGTTCGGGGCGCTGTCGCCCTACGCGCTGGTCCCCGCCGCGCTGGCCGGGGCCGACACGTCGGCGCTGCTGGACGAGGCTGCGTCCGTCCTGCCCTCGCTCACCCGGCCCGAGCACAACCCGGGGCTGATCCTCGGCGCGATCCTCGGCGGCGCGGTGCGCGCCGGGCGGGGGACGGTCGTACTCGGCGGCTACACCACCGCGCTCACGGGCGTCGCCGACTGGATCGCGGTGCTGCTCGACGAGGCCGTCCAGGGGCGGCTCCTGCCGGTCGTGCAGGAGGGCGGGCTCCCGCTGGTGCCCGCCGAGGACATGTTCCTGGTCACGCTCGACGGCCGCCCGCACCAGGACGACGCGACCGTCTCCGGGCCACTCGCCGCGCAGCTCGCCGTGTGGGAGTACGCCGCCGCCGTCGCCGCCTACCTGCTGGGCCTGGACCCGACGGCGCCGCCCGTCCGCGCCGCCGCGCCGACCCTCGACGACGGGACGGGCGAGCCGCTGCTCACCGACGGGGAGCAGGGCCGCGCCGTCGAGGCCCACACCGCCGACCCCGCGCTCGCGGAGGCGGGCGGGCTGGTGCCGCTGCTGGACGCGCTGGCCGCGCGGGTCGGCCCGGACGAGCACCTGGCCCTCGTCGCCTACCTCGACGCGGACGCCGAGCACGGGCAGGGCGCGCAGGTCCGGCGGCTGGCGGCGCTGCTGGCCGCGCGGTGCGCGCGTCCCGTCACCGTCAGTTGGGGCTTCCGTTACCCCGCGCTCGGGAATGATCTCCAGGAGAAGGGCGTATACCTGATGGTGACCGGCAACGTCGAACACGACGTTCCGGTCCCGGACCGGCACCACCGGCTGGGCATGCTGCAACTCGCGCAGGCCCTCGGCGACGCCCGCGCGGCGCGCGGGAACGGCCGTCCGGTGGTCCGGCTGCATCTACAGAACCGCTGGGCGGGATTCGCCCGGTTGCTCGACCGCGCCCGAGGAGGGGCATGAGCGCGCGCCGCCGGCGAGGCCACCCGCCTCCGCCCGACGCCCTCGGCCTCCCGCGACGGCGCCGGCGCCATGGACATGGGTCACGGCGCCATGGACATGTGTCACGGACACTGGGTCAACACAGGATGCGTGGTCAGATCACTATGCACGGGCTTGTCGATACAAACGGCCTGAGCGGTATGCCGGGCCATATGAGCGAACACCGTCTTATGGGCGAACACCGTCTTATGAGCAGGCACGGTCTTGTAAGTGAACACGGTTTTATGGGCGAGCACCGTCCCCCCGGGGCGGGCCGCGATACGAGGACGGGACAGTGGGCAAGAACGGGCCACGTAGCGACAGAGGGGGCCGCCAGGTGACCAGCACAGCCAATCCGCTCCGGGACCCGCGCGACAAGCGCCTGCCGCAGGTGGCCGGGCCGTGCGTGCTCGTGCTGTTCGGCGTCACCGGGGACCTCGCGCGCAAGAAGCTCCTCCCGGCGATCTACGACCTGTCGAACCGGGGGCTGCTGCCGCCGGGGTTCTCCCTCGTCGGGTTCGCCCGCCGCGACTGGGAGAACGAGGACTTCCGGCAGATCGCCTACGAGTCGGTGAAGGCGCACGCGCGGACGCCGTTCCGCGAGGACGTGTGGACGCACCTGTCGGAGGGCATGCACTTCGTCCCCGGCGAGTTCAGCGACCCGGGCGCGTTCGACGCGCTCGCGATGGCGGTCAAGGAGCTGGACGGCACCCGCGGGACGGGCGGCAACTACGCCTTCTACCTGTCGATACCGCCGAAGTTCTTCCCGCAGGTCGTCGAGCAGCTCCAGCGCAGCGGCCTCGCCGAGCGCGACGACGGCTCGTGGCGGCGGGTCGTCATCGAGAAGCCGTTCGGGCACGACCTGGCGAGCGCCAAGGAGCTGAACGACACCGTCCACCGGGTGTTCCCCGAGGAGTCGATCTTCCGGATCGACCACTACCTCGGCAAGGAGACGGTCCAGAACATCCTCGCGCTGCGGTTCGCCAACGCGATGTTCGAGCCGATCTGGAACCGCTCGTTCGTCGACCACGTGCAGATCACGATGGCCGAGGACATCGGCATCGGCGGGCGCGCCGGCTACTACGACGGCATCGGCGCGGCGCGCGACGTCATCCAGAACCACCTGCTCCAGCTTCTCGCGCTGACGGCGATGGAGGAGCCGACGTCGTTCAGCGCCGAGGCCGTCCGCGCGGAGAAGGCGAAGATCCTCTCCTCGGTGCGGGTGCCCGGCGACCTCGCGCAGTCCACCGCGCGCGGCCAGTACGCCGCGGGCTGGCAGGGCGGCGTGAGCGTCAAGGGCTACCTGGAGGAGGACGGCATCCCCGCCGACTCCCGCACCGAGACCTACGCGGCGGTCAAGCTGGACATCGACAACCGCCGCTGGGCGGGCGTCCCGTTCTACCTGCGCACCGGCAAGCGGCTCAGCCGCCGGGTGACGGAGGTGGCGATGGTGTTCCAGCAGGCGCCGCACCTGCCGTTCTCCCACACCGACACCGAGGAGCTCGGGCAGAACGCGCTGGTGATGCGGGTGCAGCCGGACGAGGGCATCACGGTCAGGTTCGGCTCGAAGGTGCCCGGTACCTCGATGGAGATCCGCGACGTGAACATGGACTTCGCCTACGGCGAGTCGTTCACCGAGGCGTCCCCCGAGGCCTACGAGCGGCTCCTGCTGGACGTGCTGATCGGCGACCCCCCGCTGTTCCCGCGCCAGGAGGAGGTCGAGCTGTCCTGGAAGATCCTCGACCCGATCGAGGAGTACTGGGCGAGCCGGGGCAGCCTCGACCAGTACAAGTCCGGCGGCTACGGCCCCGACAGCGCCGACGAGCTGATGGCCCGCGACGGGCGTACCTGGAGGCGACTCTGAGATGAACATCGACCTCACCGGCACCTCCACGCGCCGGATACAGGAAGCGCTGACGCAGGCGCGGCACCTGATGGGCGGCCCCGCCGTCGGCATGGTGCTCACCCTGATCATCGTGACCGACGAGTCGGCGCAGTACGACGCGGTCCGCGCGGCCACCGAGGCGGCGCGCGAGCACCCGTGCCGGGTGCTGACCGTCATCTCCCGCGACCCGCGCGGCAGCTCGTCCCGCCTGGACGCCGAGATCCGGATCGGCGAGACCGGCCCCGGCGAGACCGTCCTGCTGCGCATGTACGGGCCGCTCGCCGAGCACGCCGACTCGGTGGTCGTCCCGCTGCTGATGCCCGATACCCCGGTCGTGACGTGGTGGCCCGGCGGCAAGGTGCCCAAGGTGCCCGCCAAGGACCCGCTCGGCCAGCTCGCGCAGCGCCGCGTCACCGACTCCTACGCGGCCCGCGACCGGCTGGGCACGCTCGCGCAGCTCGCCGACGGCTACCGTCCGGGGGACACCGACTTCACCTGGACGCGGCTCACCTCGTGGCGGTCGCTGCTGGCGGCGGCGCTCGACCAGGACCACGACGAGATCGTGTCCGGCGAGGTCGTCGCCGAGCCCGACAGCCCGAGCGCGGAGCTGCTGGCGGCGTGGCTGTCGATCCGGCTCGGCGTCGCCGTCGACCGGACGGTGTCCGAGGGCCCCGGCATCACCGGCGTGAGGCTGACCACGACCGGCGGCGACATCGTCGTGGACCGCCCGGACGGGCGGGTCGCGACGCTGTGCCGTCCGGAGCAGCCCGACCGGCAGGTGTCGCTGATGCGGCGCCCGATGTCGGAGCTGCTGGCCGAGGAGCTGCGGCGGCTCGACCCCGACGAGGTCTACCAGGAGGCGGCGTCCCGGTTCGCCAAGGACCTGGCGGGCGGCACGACCGGCGAGGGCCTCGCGACCAGGCCGGTGTCGGCGACGGCGGACGCGGCGACGACCGACGCCGCGGGCAAGGAGGCGGCGGAGACGGGCCGTCCCGCCGCAGGCAAGGCGGGGACCAAGCCGGCGTCCAAGGCGTCGGGGACGCGCAAGGCCCCGGCGAAGAAGCCGTCCCGCGGCAAGTCCACAGGGGACGCGTGACAGCCCGCCGTCACCCCCTCGCCCCTCGAATGACCGCGGCGTGAGAATCGCAGTGTGAGATCGGCCTCCCCGGAGGCCGATCTTTCTGCTTCCCGCTCCCACGGGTCGCCGCGAGCGCCGCGCGGCGCACCCGCCCACGTCAACCGACAAATGGGACATGCGACGCGCGGTGCCACCGGCCGCGCGGACACTGATCCGTATCGGGACTCGCGCATCTCTTCCGCGAAACCGTGCATACCCTGACGGCGGAAGAACCCGTGTCGAGCGATGAGGAGTTCCGAGGTGCTCAAGACCCGGGCAGGATCGGCGATCGTCGCGGCCGTCGCGGCGGTGGCGCTCGCCACCGCCGGATGCTCGTCCGGTGACGGCGGCGGAGACGGCGGCGGCAAGGACGCCGGGAAGGCGGGCGGCGCCGCACCGGCCGCCGCGCGGTTCGCCATCGCGCCCGTCACCGGGACCAGGCAGGTCAAGCCGGAGCAGCCCGTCACCGTCACGGCCGACAAGGGCAAGCTGACCGACGTCGCCCTCACCTACGGCAAGAACGGGAAGGCCGCGGGCACGCTCGCGCCGGACGGCCGGTCCTGGCGGTCGGCGTCGAACCTGCGCCCGGCCACGACGTACACGGTGACGGCGCGCGGCAGCGGCGACGACGGCAAGCAGGTCACCGCGACCTCCACCTTCACCACGTTGACCCCGGCCAGGAAGCTGGAGACGGGCATGTCGCCGCTGGAGGGCGAGACCGTCGGCGTCGGGATGCCGGTGCAGGTGCTGCTGTCCAAGCCGGTGGCGACCAAGCAGGGCAGGTCCACGATCGAGAAGGCCCTCGAGGTGCGGATGTCCAGGCCGGTGGAGGGCGCCTGGTACTGGATCAGCGACCGGGAGGTCGACTTCCGGCCCCGCGAGTACTGGCCGTCCGGTGAGAAGGTGCGGGTCATCGCGCATTTCGCGGGCCTCAAGGTGGGCGCCGACATGTACGGCATGAAGGACCGGACGCTGAACTTCACCGTCGGCCCGAGCCACATCACGACCATCGACGCCAAGCGGCACCGCGCGACCGTGACCAACGGCGGCGCCACCGTCCGCTCGATGAAGGTCAGCCTCGGCAAGCCGGGCCACGACAGCTACAGCGGCACCATGATCGCCCAGGAGAAGTCGGCGCACATGGTCATGGACTCCGCGACGACGGGCGACCCCGGCGAGTACCGCATCCCGACCAAGTGGAACGTCCGGATGACCTACAGCGGGACGTTCGTGCACTCGGCGCCGTGGTCGACCGACTCGCAGGGCAACGACAACGTCAGCCACGGCTGCGTGAACGCCGCCCCCGGCGACGCGAAGTGGTTCTTCGACTTCACCAACCGCGGCGACATCATCAAGGTCACCGGGACGACGCGGCGGCTCCAGTTCGGCAACGGCCCGACGCCGTGGGCGAAGTCCTGGGACTCCTGGGTCCAGGGCAGCGCCCTCGGCGCCCCCGTCACCGGCAAGCCCCTGACCTGACGGCCGCCCGCGCACATGCGAGGGCGGCGTCCCCCAACAGGACACCGCCCTCGCGGCACACCGACCTCACGTCGGCGTCACACCGGCCTCACGTCGGGCTCGTCCGTCAGGACTCAGGCGGGCAGGTCTCGTCGCGCGCGGGCAGGTGCCCGGTCGCCAGGTAGGCGTTGACCTTCTGGTTCACGCACGTGTTCGGGTAGCCGCGCTGGTAGGGCGCGTGGACGTCGGCGGGCAGGGTGATCATGCGGGAGCCGTCCAGCAGGCGGTGCAGGGCGAGGTTGGACGGATAGTCGGTGCGGGTGTCACCGGTCGCGGCGACCATCAGCAGGGGGACGTGCCCGCCGACCTCCGTGGGCCGCTCGGCGGGCCGCACCGGCCAGAACGCGCACGGGTTGATGTTGTGGGTGAGCGGCGCGAACACGGGGCTGCCGGGGCGGTTCCGCTGGATCTCGCGCCAGTACGCCTCCGGGTCGCGGGACGCCGCGCCGTCGCCGCAGACGATCGCGCTCTGCCCGCTGCCGTAGGCGGACTCGGCGCCGGTCAGCATGAAGGTCAGCTCCTCCTCCAGCGCCTTGGTGGGCTCGGCGGACCCCTGCTCGGCCGCCTTCTTCAGCACCTGGACGGACGTGGCGAACTCGGCCCGGGCCTGCTCCTCGTCCGTGCCGAGGTTGTTGAACAGGATGAGCGGGACCGACCCGTCGTCGACCTTGAACCGGCCCACGTGCAGCGGCTCGCGCGCGGACGCCCGGATGATCTCGCGGACGGTGCCGAGCACCTCGGCGCGGGTCCCGCCGAGCCCGTAGGTCGCGTTCCGCTTCGCGGTCCAGTCCGCCCAGCCGTCGAGGGCGTGGTCGTTGGCGACCTCGGTGCCGCCGAGCAGGCGGGGACCCCAGGTCTCCGGGTTGACGGAGCTGTCCAGGACGGCGCGGTCGAGCCGTCCGGGGAACATCGTCGCGTACACCGAGCCGAGGTAGGTGCCGTAGGACGCGCCGTTGTAGGACACCTTCCGCTCGCCGAGCGCGCCGCGGACGATGTCCATGTCGCGGGCGATGTTGCGGGTGCTGATATGCGGCAGGACGTCGGCGCTGGTGCGGGCGCAGCGTCCGGCGAGGTCCTTGGCGAACGCGACGGTGCGGTCGAAGGAGGCCCGGCTCTCCCCCGCCGACGTGATCCAGGTGCCGCTGGGCCAGCCGCAGTCGACCCGCGCGCTGCGTCCGAGCGCGCGGGGGTCCATGCCGACCAGGTCGTAGCGCGGCCCGGCCTCGCCCATGACGCCGCGCATGTAGGGCGGCATGTCGAGGGCGGGTCCGGGGCCGCCGCCGTTGAGGATCATCGTGCCGATCCGGTGCGCGCGGTCGGTCGCGGGGAGCCGGGAGATCGCGATCTCGATCGTGCGCCCGCCGGGCTCGGCGTAGTCGAGCGGGACGGTCACGTCCGCGCACCGCGCGCCCGCCTTGTCCAGCTCCTTGCCGACCTGGTCGTCCGGGCCGAGCGTGCACGCCTTCCAGCGGAGCTCCTGCGCGTAGAAGCGCGCGAGCCCTCCGCCCGAATGCGCCCCAGGCACCCGCGCATCCGCCGGCGCTGGCACGCCCGCCGGGGCCCGCACGTCCGCCCGCGCCGGTGCCGGGATGGCGGCAGCGCCCGCGATCGCGGCGCCCGTGGCGAGCACCGCGACGGCCCGCCTGCCGGAGCCGCGCCGCCTGGGTCTGCTTTCTCTCACATCCTCCTGTTTCATGTTCGCCAACGCTAAGTTCCGCGACCCGCGGACACAGTCCCGCGCTCACCCAGATATGAGGTGGGGCAGGCTGGAGGCGGCATACGGGGGCTGGCCCCCTGTACGAGGGCGGCCAGGCGGGGACGGCCGAGGTGGGGGCGACCAAAGTCGAGGCGGCGGCGACCCACGTCCGCTGCCGGACGTGCGCGATGTCGGTAGCGTTGAACGGTGGACCTCCGGCGATCATGGCGGGACTGGCTCGGTGACGTGGGCGTCACCGCGGCGGCGGTGCTGCTCGGCCTGCTCATGCTCCAGGCGTCGCGGGAGGACCTCCCCCAGGGCGAGGACATCTCGGTCGCCTGGGACGTGACGGTCGGCGCGGCCACCTGGACCGTCCTGCTGCTGTGGCGCCGCCGGTACCCGGTCGCCGTCATGCTCGTCATGGCCTTCGCGCAGCTCACGGCCTCGACCGTGCTCGGCACCGCCGCCGTCGCGCTGTTCTCGGTCGCGATGCTCCGCCCGTGGCGGACGAGCCTGTACCTCGGCGTGCTGAACATGGCCGTGATCGTCGCGGAGTTCTGGGTCGCGCCGTTGTCGGGGCCGGACTTCCGCGAGGGACTCATCGTCTTCGGGCTGATGTACGCGATGCTGGTGAGCACCGGCATGCTCGTCCGGTCCCGGCGGATGCTCATCGCCTCGCTGAAGGAGCGCGCCCGCGTCGCCGAGTCCGAGCAGCGGCTGCGCGTCGAGGAGGCCCGGCTGCTGGAGCGCGAGCGGATCGCCCGCGAGATGCACGACGTCCTCGCCCACCGGATCTCCCTGCTGGCGGTGCACGCGGGCGCGCTGGAGTTCCGCCCGGACGCGCCCACCGACCAGCGCGAGGCCGCCGGGATCATCCGGCGCAGCGCCTACGAGGCGATGGAGGACCTGCGGGAGGTGATCGGCGTCCTGCGCGACGGCGCCGGGACGGCCGGGGCGGGCGACGCCGACCCCAGCCCCGGCCCCGAGCGTCCGCAGCCCACGCTGAAGGACGTCGCGGCGCTGGTCGAGGAGTCGCGGCTTGCCGGTGCCCACGTCACACTGGACGACCGCGTCCCCGACCCGGCAGCCGTCCCGGCGCGGGTGGGCAGGCACGCCTACCGGATCGTCCAGGAGGGGCTGACCAACGCCCGCAAGCACGCGCCCGGCGCCCACGTGCGCGTCTGGCTGGACGTCCCCGACGGAACGGCGCTGGCCATCGAGATCCTCAACCCGCTGCCGCCGGGCCCGCCCCCGAACCCGCTGCCCGGCGCCGGGGCCGGGCTGGTCGGCCTGGGCGAGCGGGTCCACACACTCGGCGGGACGCTGGAGCACGGCCGCACAGACGACGGCCGCTTCCGGCTCCGCGCCCACCTCCCCCTCCCCACCTGACCCCGCCAACCTCCCCCCGGCCTGACCCGGCGGCGGCGCCCCGGCATCCGTTCCGGCACCCCGCCATAACGGCCGATCCGGTCGGTCCGTGGAGCGCCGCCCCGTAGAGTGGCGGGATGGACTCACCACCCATCCGCGTGCTCATCGTGGACGACGACGCGCTCGTCCGGGCGGGGCTGTCGATGATGCTGGCGAGCGCCGACGACCTTGAGGTGGTGGGGGACGTCGCCGACGGCGCGGAGGTCGTGCCGGCGGTGAACGAGCACCGGCCCGACGTCGTCCTGATGGATATCCGGATGCCCCGGCTGGACGGCCTCGCCGCCACCGAACTGCTGCGCTCCCGCCGCGAGCCACCCGAGATCATCATCCTGACGACGTTCGACACCGACGACCACATCCTGCGGGCGATGCGCGCCGGGGCGAGCGGGTTCCTGCTCAAGCACACCCCGCCGCCCGAGATCGTCCGGGCCATCCGGCAGGTGGCGGCGGGCGAGCCGATGGTGTCGCCGGCGGTGATGCGCAAGATGATGTCCTACGTCGCGGACTCGGGCGTCGACCCGCGCCGCGACCGGGCCCGCGAGCTGCTCGCCCGACTCAGCGAGGGCGAACGCGCCGTCGCGGCCCTGGTCGGCCAGGGCCGCACCAACAGCGAGATCGGCCGCGAGCTGTCGCTGAGCGTCGCGACCGTGAAGGCGTACGTGTCGCGGCTGCTGACCAAGCTGGAGCTGAACAACCGGGTGCAGATCGCGCTCCTCGTCCACGACGCGGGCATCACCAACCCCGCCGGCTGAGCCGCCCAACCGACCCGGCCGCCGCCACGAACGGCCGCCCGGCTGCCTTGGACAGCCAACCAGCCACCACCCCCGTCCGACCGGCCACCACAGACGGCCGACTAGCTGCCTGGGAGGGCCGCCCGGCCGCCACCCACGGCTGCCCGGCCGCCATGGACGGCCGACCGGCCACCACCCCAGTCCGCGCGGCCACCCCAGACGGTCGAACTCCTGCCACGCCCGTCCGACCGGCTATCACGGCTGGCCATGCGGCCATTGCAGCCAGCCGGACGGCTCGGCGGGCACCGACTTCGGTAGGCCGAGCCGTGGACCTTAGGCCGCTGCCGCGTCCCCGGGCCGTCCACGAGGCTGGACGCATGATCAGTGTTGAGGGCCTGACCAAGCGCTACGGGGACGTCCCGGCCGTGGAGGACGTCTCGTTCCACTGCGCGCCGGGCACCGTCACCGGTTTCCTCGGGCCGAACGGCGCGGGGAAGTCCACCACCATGCGGATGATCTGCGGGCTGACCCCGCCGTCGTCCGGGACGGCGACGGTGAAGGGCGTCCCGTACAGCCGGATCGCGAACCCCGGACGCCATGTCGGGGTGCTGCTGGACGCCGCCGCCCAGCACGCGGGACGCACCGGCCGCGAGACGCTCGCTCTCACCGCCATGCTCACCGGCGTCGGACGGGACCGGGCCGGGGCGATGCTCGACCTCGTCGGGCTGTCGGGCCGTCCCGCGCGGCGCCGCGTCGCGGGTTACTCCCTCGGCATGCGGCAGCGGCTCGGCATCGCGCAGGCGCTGGTCGGCGACCCGAGCGTGCTGATCCTGGACGAGCCCGCCAACGGCCTGGACCCGGAGGGCATCTTCTGGATGCGCGGGCTGCTGCGCGACTTCGCCGATCGGGGCGGGACCGTCCTGTTGTCCTCCCACCTGCTGCGCGAGGTCGAGGCCGTCGCGGACCGCTTCGTCGTCATCGCGAACGGGCGGATCGCCGCGCGGGGCACCAAGGAGGAACTGCTCGCCGCACCCGGCCGGACGCTCGTCCGGGGCGCGGACATGGGCGCGCTGGGGGCCGCGCTGGCGGGGGCCGGCCTCCAGCCGCGACCGGACGTGGACGGCGCGTTCCTGGTGGAGGCACCGGCGGAGGCCGTGGGCCGCGCCGCCGCGGCCGCCGGTGTCGTGCTGCTGGAGCTCCGCGAGGCGGGCGGGGGCGGCCTGGAGGAGCTGTTCCTGTCCCTCACCGCGTCCCCGGGCAGGCCCGTCCCCTCCCCCCACGGTCTCGAAGGAGCGTCACTGTGACCGCCGTCGCCGCCCTGCTGGAGCCCGCGCGCCCGTCCCTCGCCCGGCTGACCGCCGTGGAATTGCGCAAGACGGTCGACACCCGCGCGGGCCGCTGGCTGCTGATCCTCATCGGGGTCGCCGCCCTCGCGATGATC
Source organism: Actinomadura terrae (assembly GCF_022751215.1). GTDB lineage: Bacteria > Actinomycetota > Actinomycetes > Streptosporangiales > Streptosporangiaceae > Spirillospora > Spirillospora terrae. The sequence continues at coordinate 68,907 of NZ_JAICDG010000009.1, forward strand.
CCGGTGGTGATGTTCGCGGCGCCGAAGGACGAGCAGGGCGTCCCGGAGATGTTCATCGCGTCCCAGACGGGCGTGGCGCTGCTGCTGCCCGTCCTCGGAATCCTGTCGGTGACCAGCGAGTGGTCGCAGCGGACGGCCCTCGCCACGTTCGCCCTCGTCCCCGGGCGCGGCCGGGTCCTCGCGGCCAAGCTGCTCGGCGGCGTCGCGCTCGGCGCGGTGTTCGCCTGCGCGGGCGTGCTGCTCTCCTTCATCGGACGCGCCGCCGGGGCCGTCCTCGACCGCTCGTCCGGGTCGTGGACGATGCCGATGTCCCTGCTCGGCACCGCACTGCTCCTGGCGGCGATCTGGGTGTCGATGGGCGTGGCGTTCGGAACGCTCCTGATGAACACGCCGCTCGCGATCGTCATGTTCTTCCTGCTGCCGACCCTCTGGTCGACGCTCGGCGAGATGGTCGCCAAGCTCAGGGGCCCGGCGGGCTGGCTCGACACCAACAAGACCCTCATCGCCCTGCTGGACCCGGACGTCAGCGGAAACGCGTGGGCCCGGGTCGCCACATCCGTGACGGTGTGGCTGGCGATCCCCCTGGTTGTCGGCGTGGTCCGCCTGACCCGCCGAGAAGTGAAGTAGCCCCGGCCGGTCACCAACGACGAACGAATGCAAGCCCGACTAGTCGCCCACAGGGTCCGTCCCTAGCGAGGGGCGAGCGGAACGTCCCGGAGCATCAACGCGGCGACGGCGCCCACGGCGAGCAGCGGTAGCCCGGTGAGGAACAGGTCGGAGAAGGCGCCCGCGAACGCCTCGGCGACGCCGTCGCGCACCGGCCCGGGGAGCGTGTCCAGTACCCCGGGCCGGACGGCGTCCTCGAACGGCGGGGCGCTCCCGTCCGGAACCCAGCGGCCGATCTCCTCGCCGAACCGGCTGGACACGACCCCGCCGAAGACGGCCATCCCCGCCGCCGTCCCGAGCATCCGCGTCGCGAACACGCCCGCGCTCGCCGCGCCCAGGTCGGCGCGCGGCGCGGCGTTCTGCGCGACGAGCAGCACGACCTGCTGCGACAGTCCGGCGCCGAACCCCAGTACCGCCATGTAGACCCCGGCGGCGACCGGCCCGGTACCGGTGTCCATCGTGGCCAGGAGCGCCACGCCGGCCGCGCTGACGATCATGCTCGCCGCGGGCAGCCGGTGGTAGCGGCCCGTCCGGGCGATGTAGCGTCCGGCGGCCATCGACGAGACGAGCAGGCCGAGCATCATCGGCAGCAGCAACAGCCCCGACTCGGTCGCCCCCGCTCCCCCGACGACCTGGAAGAACATCGGCAGGTAGGTGGCCAGCCCGAACCCCGTCGCGCCGCCCACGGCGGCGACGACGCACGCCACGGCGAACGACCGGTCGCGGAACAGCCTCGGCGGGATGACCGGCTCGGCCGCCCGCCGCTCCGCGAGCACCCAGGCCGCGAACAGCCCCACCGCCCCGGCCCCGAGCGCGAGGACGACCGGTGAGCCCCACGCGTACCGCGTCCCGGCCCAGCTCGTGAACAGCGTGAAACAGGTGACGGCGGCGCCGAGCAGCACGATCCCGAGCCAGTCGATCCGCGGCGTCCGCTCCGGTCGGGGCAGCCGCAGGAACAGCAGCGTCGTCGCGAGCGCCGCCACGCCGAGCGGCAGGTTCACGTAGAACACCCACCGCCAGGACGCGTGGTCGGTGAGGAACCCGCCCGCCAGCGGCCCCGCGACGCTCGACACCGCGAAGATCAGCGCCGAGTAGCCCTGGTATCGGGCCCGCTCCCGGGGCTCGAACAGCTCGCCCGTCAGCGCGAACATCGAGCTCATCAGGCACCCGCCGCCCGCGCCCTGGACGACGCGGAACGCGATCAGCCACCCCATGGACGGCGCCGCGCCGCACGCCGCCGAGCCCGCGAGGAACGCGAGCAGCCCGGTCAGCAGCACGACCCTGCGCCCGAACAGGTCGCCGAGCCGTCCCGACAGGGGGACGGCCACGCTCATGGCCAGCACATAGGCGGTCGACACCCAGGCGAGCCCGTCCCGCCCGCCGAGGTCGCCCACGATCGTCGGCAGCGCGGTCCCGAGCACGGTCGCGTCCAGCGAGGACATCAGCCCGGCGAGCATCAACCCCCAGAACACCACCACCCGGTCCCGCTGCCCCATCCCGCCCACCCGCATCACATGCTCCTCACACTTACCTGCTAAAGACAGGTAGATGCTAAAGACACATACATGAGATGCGCAAGCGGCCCGCTAAACTGGCCGCCATGAACGAGAAGGGGGTCGAGGTACCCGGGAGCGCCGAGCCGCTCGACACCGTCGAGCGGAGCATGGTGAAGCTGCGCCGGGGCATGTCCCGCCAGCGGCTCGGCAGGGCCGCGATCCGGGAGCACAACCTCCCGGTGGACGTCCAGGTCCTGCATGTCGTCGACGTCATCGACGAGGGCCCCGACGACGCCTGCCAGGAGATGAGCGTCGGCCTGGTCGCCTCCCGGCTCGGCGTCGACGCCTCCCGCGGCAGCCGCATCGTCGCCGAGGCCGTCAAGCTCGGCTACGTCCGCCGCGTCGCGTCCCAGGAGGACGGCCGCCGCATCCACCTCGAACTCACCGCGGCGGGCCGCTCGGTCGTCGAGGCCACGCGCCGCACCCGCCAGGAGCACTTCGCCAAGGCCATGTCCGGCTGGACGGAGGCGGAGCGGTCCGAGTTCGCCCGGCTGCTGGCCCGCTTCGTCCAGACCTACGAGGGTTGACCCTCACCCCCCGCCTCGGGCGCCTCCCCCTCCCCCCGGGTCTCCGGGAACTGGCGCAGGACAAGGAGCCCCCCGATACCCGGCACCAAAGACCACCACCGCCCACCACCCGGCGGCGGTGCCATCAGCGTGAGCACGATGACCGCCAGGTAGGCCGTCCCGTGCAGCGGACCGGTGAGCGAGCTGACCACCCGCACGTGCACGGTGACCAGGTTGACGAGCAGGACGACGAGCGAGGCGGCCTCGACGAGGGCCGCGATCCGCAGTGCGCGCACGGTGGTCACGCCCCCGTCGTCGAGCCGGGGCGGACGATCATCAGCACGACGACGATCGCCCACAGCAGGTTGAACACGCCGGTGACGACGGCGAGCCGGACCGTCGCGCCGGAGTCCGGCGCGTCCAGGGCCAGCAGCCGCCGCTGCCCCGGCAGGATCGCCAGCCCGAGCACGCTCGCCGCGATCACGGTCAGCACGATCGACGTGATCAGCCAGGCGTCGGCGAGGACGCCGAGCCGCGCGCCGGTCGCGACCCCGAAGGCCGGGACCGCGACCCCGACGGCGGTGTAGGCGCGGCAGATCCGGTGCAGGAACGCGGCCGTCCCCTCCCCGGGCGCGGTCGTGCGGACGAGTCGCGGGAAGAGCGAGGCGGCGACGGCGATCGGCCCGACCGCCAGGATCGCCGCGAGGACGTGCACCGACAGCAGCAGTTTGGTCATCAGCGAACCCCCATATGTGTTGGCTGCCAATACATACCACGCCTACTCGAACCTTGTGTAGGCTGCCTACCTATGAGAGCGGACGCCGTACGAGGACATCTGGACGGGCTGTTGCTGGCCGTGCTCGAACCCGGCCCCCTGCACGGCTACGCGATCATCACCGCCGTACAGCGGCGCAGCGGCGGCGCGCTGGAGCTGCGCACGGGCACGATCTACCCCGCCCTCCAACGGCTGGAGCGGCTCGGCCTGCTGAGCAGCAGCTGGGACGCGGTCGGCGAACGCCGTCGCCGCCGCTACGAGCTCACCGACGCGGGCCGCCGCGCCCTCGCCACCGAGCGGACGGCGTGGAACGAGTTCACGGCCGCGATCGGCTCCGTCCTGAACCCGGCGACATGACCGCCCCCCGCCACATGACGCACAGCACGCAGCCCCCCGGCGCCCACGAAGCCGACCCGGACGAGACGAGCGACCCGATCGAGGACTACACGGCGACCCTGACGGCCACGCTGCGCGGCCCGTCCCGCCTCAAGTCCCGCATGATCGAGGAGATCCGCGACGGCCTCACCGACACGGCCGCCGCGTACACCGGCGAGGGCGTCCCCTACCCGGACGCCGTGCACAGCGCGATACAGGAGTTCGGAACCGCCGACGAGCTGGCTCCCAACTGCCAGCGGGAACTGACTCTGGCCCAGGCCCGGCACACCGGCCGGGTCGCGGCGCTCACCGTCCCGTTCCTGGCCACCTGCTGGTTCCTGACCTGGACGTCCGGCCCGGACGGCGGCTGGCCGCTACGGCTGCTGGCGGTCCACCTCGGCTGCGTTGCGACCGCCGCCGCGCTGCTAGCCACCGTCGCCCTGACCGCGACCGGCCCACTGGCCCGCCGCCTGCCGACGCCCCGGCGGCTGCCCCTCGCCGTCGCCTGGACCGGCACCGCCGCCGGAGTCGCCATGGGAATCGGCGCCCTGGCCCTGCTCACCGCCGCCGCCCCGGCCGCGAACTGGCCGATGATGGCGGTCGCGGGCGGACTCACCGCCGTGTCCCACGCCGGAGTGACCTCCGCCGCCCGAGCCTGCCGCCACTGCGCACGCGCCTAGTCGACCGCAGTTGGTGCCCTCGCCCATCGCCGCACTGGACGCTTCAGCCGGACAGCAATGACTGCGTCCGGGCACGAAAAGACCTGAAGGCGGGCAGCCCTCCACCGCAAAAAGCCCCACACAAGCGCCCTAGCTCGCAAGGAGCCCAGCCAGACTCGACAGAAGCCATCAGCAGAGACCCAGCGCGCCAAGGGGCACCGCCTCTACCCCTGAGCCATCACCGAATTGGCCGAACCCTGCCAGGGCAGCCCCCGGCCCCTGCCACCAGCCACAACACAACAGACCGACACCGAACCCAGTCCTCCCAACGCTGAGCGCCGCGAAAACCGGATGACAATCACGACGCGGAGGCGGAGTCTGGGTGCCCTCGACGGCGTGCGGGGCGCCGTCCCACCGGAGCACGGGGGTCTGCGGTGATCGACGCGAAAACGGTTGCGAAGTTCGGCTTGCCCGGCTATCTCAGGTCGGTCCCGGACGAGATCGAGGCCCACGACCTGCCCGTCACCGGCGCGCTGCCGCCCGAACTGGACGGCCGCTACATCCGCAACGGCCCCAACGCCCTGCCCGGGACGACCAGCAAGCACTTCCAGGTGGGTCCCGGCATGCTGCACGGGGTACGCCTGCGCGACGGCCGCGCCGAGTGGTACCGCAACCGCTGGGTACGGACGGGTGCCTTCGAGGGCCGGTCGCTGGTCCGCCCGGACGGCACGTTCGACCTCACCGCGCCGTCCGCCAACACGCACGTGATCCACCACGCCGACCGAATCCTCACGCTGGTCGAGATAGGCCTGCCGTACGAGGTCCGGCCCGACCTGTCCACCGTCGGCCCCTGCGACTTCGGCGGCGCGCTCACCACCGCCATGACCGCGCATCCCAAACAGGACCCGGCCACCGGCGACCTGCACTTCTTCGGCTACGGGATGCGCCCGCCGTTCCTCACCTACCACCGGCTCGACGCGGCCGGACACCTCGTCCACAGCCGCGAGGTCAAGGTGCCGGGCCCGACACTGATGCACGACTTCGCCGTCACCGAGCACCACGTCGTCTGGCTCGACCTGCCGATGACCTTCCAGCGCGCCCTGGTCGGCCACGCCATCCCCTACGGCTGGGACGACGCGTACGGCGCGCGGCTCGGCGTCATGCGGCACGACGTCCCGGACGCGCCCGTCCAGTGGTTCGACATCGACCCCTGCTTCATCTTCCACGTCGGCAACGCCCACGAGCAGGACGGACGGATCGTCCTCGATGCCGTCCGCTACTCCCCCGCCGAATTCACGGCCATGTGGGACGTCCTCTCCCGAACCGTGATGCCGACCCTGGACGCTCCCCCGGTCGGACGCGCCCACCTCCACCGCTGGACGCTCGACCCCCACAACGGCACCGTCACCGAACGCCCCCTGGACGACCGAGCCGTGGAGTTCCCCACCCTGAACGACGAGCGGACCGGCCGTCCCGCCCGCCACCTCTACGCCGTCACCGGCACCGAACCCCTCAGCCGCGACGATTGCGCGATCGTCAAGTACGACACCGCCACGGGCGCCACCACCTCCCACGACCTGGGCCCGGACACCATGATCGGCGAAGCGGTGTTCGTCCCCAGAAACGACCCGAGCGGCGAGGACGACGGCTGGCTGATGGCCATCGCTACCACCCGCGACGGCGCCGCCTCCCAACTCCTCGTCCTGGACGCGGCGGACGTCCAACCGGTCGCCACCGTAGACCTCCCGCGAGGCGTCCCGGTGGGCTTCCACGGTTCCTGGATAGGCTCGCCCGGCGACCAATCCTGACCTACCGCCGAAAACCCACCAGCGCGACTCCACGGCCATCAACAATGGCCGCAACAACAGAGGGGCCGCCACCCCCTACCCCCTCATCCCAGACACCGCAGAGCAGTTGCCTAGGCGCTCTGGCAGGGGACATAGGAAATTGCCCCGAGGACGACCCCCTAGCGGCCGAGCGAAGCGAACCCGCCGATGCACTCAAAGCTTCGTTTCCAGGCAGCAATTCCCGGCACACATGACCGACACCAACCTGCCCGCGCCTTCCCTCCCGCTGCCCGCCCAGGCCCCGCCCTCGACGACGGCCCCGCGCACCCCGCCACCGTCTCTGACTCGTCCGACCAGCCACCTCAACACCGGGGCCAGACTCGCCCTCAGCCGCCTCCCCAGGGCAAGTGAGGAAATGAGTTCGTCGCGGACCTGCTCGAAGCGGCTGACCATCAGCCGACGACCATCGCCCGGAACGTCCTAGCCGAACCCAGAAACCCGCGAAACAGTTACCAAGACCAAGGCGTACTAGCCCTGAACGGCTCGTCGAACGAACCACTCGGCACCGAGACGCCACATCCCGCCCACACGACGAGGCGTCACACTAGCTGATCCTGTGAACTCCTCTAGGTCACCGCCCGCCTAGGCACCATTCCCCGACCAGTGGCAGTGCTGCGAGGGCGCCCACCCTTCCTCGGCTCAGACCTTCCGTACCGCCAACGAAGGACTGCCGACGCGTTCGACGCCTTCATCCCCCCGCGCCTCGTCCTCCCTTGGACCAAACCCAACCGGCATCGCCCTCCAGCAGCAACAGCCGGACGCCCCGCCCTGCCCCCAACGAGCCAAGCCCCTGCGTCGAGCCGATCACCAGAAGGCCGCGTCTCCTCGCTCACGAGGCGCTCCGCCACCTCGCCTGCCGGAAGAGACGCTGCCCACTGGCTACGCCAGGCTGGCGGCGCTGCTCAACCTCCAGGACAGCATCAGCACCCCTCAGCGTCACTCTTCGGCCCACCTCCGAAGCCAGCAGTCGGCCCGCGCACAATTCAAGCCTTGCCCTCGGTGACCAGCCGTGCCGACCACCGCCCACGAACCACATCACCAACCAAGCGGCTACTCTTCGCACCGCCCGCAGGCCAGCACCCCACGCGGGGCCGCGCCCACGATGTGCAGGCGGCATTGGTTGCCCGGCGCCGCATGTCCGGGGTGAGTTCGCCGCATGACCAGGCCAACACCGGGCAAAACAGTGGCGACACGACCACATCGCACACGGTCCGCGGATCGGCCGAGAGGCCCGTCTCGGACCGGGCCTCGCTTTGAACGGATGGCCGCTGTGACCCTGTCCACGCCCGACCACGTTGACGCCGATCCCGCACCGGCCCTGCACACCGGCCGATGGCGCCTGCCGAGCGGGCGAGCGATGACCAAGCACACACGCCAGGCGATCCACCACGCCCTGCAAAGTTGGGGCGTCGGCTCGGCCGCAGGCGATCTCACCGACCATCTGACGACGCTCGTCCACGACGTCCTCGCCCGGGCGAACGTACGTGGGCGAGGGCAGGTCGAGTTGCGGCTGGAGCTCCGCGCGTCCGCCCGGCTGCTCCTAGGCGAGGTACGCAACGCTGCCCCCTCCCGGCCGGGCTCCGGTGACCGGGCGGTGTCCGACGGTGACGGCCATGGGATCATCGCGCTCACCTATGGACGCCGTCCCACGCGCGACGGCATTGGTTACATCCACTCCTTCACCTGGTGGCAACCGGGCGCGATCACCGCCAACCAGTGATCCAGCCTTGAACAAACCGACCAGATGATCAGGTGGAGCAGGACTCTGACTCGGCTGAGGCGGCACACAAGGCACGGCTCGCCGTCGAATGCGGCATCAACCGGCTCGGACATCACTGGGGCGTGGCGAGCAGGTACGACCAGCTCGCCGTCAGATTCGAGGGCACTGACTTGATCGTCGTGATCAACAAGTTGCTATGACCTGTGCGGACCGACCTCCGATGGTGGGAGGCTCGATAGCGGTGAGGGACAGGCTGATGGGCAGACCCACATCCTGTTGAAGGCCGAAACGAGAACGGTGAGCGCATCAGCGAGCCGTCCGAGGACGCCAGTTTCGGGCTGGTTGTCGAGCTGACCGACCCGGACAACACTTTCGTCATCATCGAGTCCGACGAGGGCGACCCCACCTGGTTCGCGTCGGTAGCCCTGCTCGACGTTGAGGTGATGGGGACGCTGTTCGCGTGCCAGCCGAAGGTGAAGGAGCCGAGGCCGGAGCCAACGCTGACGGTGCGGGTGCCCTCGCCGGGTTTGGCACTGCGGGCGCGACCCCGCCGCCGGTGAGCCCGCTGGAGCCCTCAGCGACGATTCCGCTGACCGCGCCGCCAAGGACACCCGCACTGCCCGCAACGCCCGCGCGAGACGAGGTCGAGTTTGCGACCCGGCCCACCTCCGGGACGAGGTCAGCACGGACACCGAACCCGACCAGTTCGCCAACGTCCTCACCCACTGGACCGCCGAAACAGCCCACGCCCACGCCAGACTGCGCAAGTCACAGCCCCCTACGCTCCTGATACACGGACTAGGCGGCTTCGCTCCAGAGAGATGGATCGGAGGTGATGGTCGATCTTCTCCTGGGTGGTGGGTGGAGGTGGTAGAGGTAGCGTCCGGTGGTGGTGCGGCTAATGCGGATGTGTTCGGCGTTGGTGTGTTTGTAGCGGTTGTGCCAGCCGCAGCACAGGGCGAGTTGGTCGATGTCCGTGGGACTTTGACCCAGGGCCCAGCCGTTGACGTGGTCGATCTCGCACAGGCTGCCGGGGACTTCGCATCCCTGGACGGCACAGGTGGGATACAGGGTCTCCAGAACGCGGCGTTGCCCCGGTGTGGCGAACCGGACCCGATGTCCGAGGTACAAAGGCGTGTTTCCGCTCGCCAGGAGTAGTGGGGAAACTCCGGCGTTGAGGGCGATTCGGCGGGCCTGTTCGGCGGGGATGGGGGTGCCGTCCGTCAGGCGGGCGGGGGTATCGGTGCCGGTGAGGGTGTCCAGGTCGCAGATCACCGTCACTTTGGTGGCGGCGTGCCCGCCTGCCAGCACCGAAGTCAGAGCCGCTGCCGTGCGTTCGGGCAGGTCACGCTGGTCCTCGGCTCCGGCGGGTTTCGCGAGTGCCGCGAGGGTTCCGTCGAAGATCGCGGCGTCCTCGGCGTTGAGCCAGCCCTTGAGGTAGCGGCCGCCGTCCAGGGAGCGTGTGGAGGTGAGCCAAGAGCGGGTGTATCCGTGACGGGTATCGGCGTCGGGGTTCTCGGTGTCGTCGCGTTCGGCGATCACCTCACTGATCCGCTTGCCGAACGCAGCCACCGTCCCGGCCGAGAAGCCTTGGTCGACCATGTCGAGGAGAAGGTTCTCGGCGGTGGCGCAGTCGTCATCGTCCAAGCGGGTGGCAGCGGCGGCGATGGTGGCGGCATATCCCTGCGACAGCTCTCCGGCCGCCCACCGCTTGGCGACCTGGGGCAACCGATGCCGCTGACGCGCCAGGATGAGACGTTCGGTGGCACGCTGGTCGCGCAGGCCCAGCTCTGAGCGCAGCCAAGCGCGGGTGGACGGCAAGCCCCAACGCTGGACTTCACCGGCGGCGTCGACCACGCCGATCAACCCGGCCAGACAACTTTCCTGCTGGTCGACTGCGGCGGCCAGGGTGCGGGTGAGGTCCAGACATGCCGCCGGGGATTCTGGTGGCGTCCGGTGGGCCAGTTCGGCCGCGACCGCAGCTGCGACGTCCACCAACTCCATGGTGGACGCCTCATCGAGGTCGATCATTATCGAACGCATACATTGATTCTATCGAACTCCACCTGTTCTACTTTCGAGATCCAGTGGCGATTAGCCTCACCACGAGGAGCCAAACATCTGCCGTCAAGGTAAGCTCATTTCCGATTTAGTCTGACTTGGCTGCATTTGCGCCACCTGCCGAGCACACAGAATCGAAGGATTCACCCCGCGATGGACGGCACCCATGAGCAGCTATGAGGTGAAGGTGGGCTCAACGCGGTTCGGTACAGGGCGGTGGTGGGGGCGCGTCGGGCAGGGGGCAGGCGGAGCCTGCCCGACGAAAGCTGCACCCAGGGGCCGCAGAGGCTCCAAAGTCAAGGGTGGGACGAAGTCCCATCGCGAAGCGACGCGAAGCGCCCTTGACTTTGGAGGGGCGGCCCCGTACGCAGCGCCGCCACCACCGCACTCTTCAGAATGACGAATACGCATTATTCCATTGGACGTCGCAGGCACGCTGAAGCACCTCGACGAGTCCCCAGCACAGCGGGAGCCACATCAAGCCATGCGACAGAGCCCGAGGCGCCTCGGGCCACGCTGTCGCTGCCGCCGTCCGGTCAAGATCCACGCGGAACCATTCCTCGCGTCACACAGCCAGGCGAATACCGCGGCCAGCGCCGCCGCTGTTCACAAACACCCCGGAGAAGCTACTGGGCGGCCATCGGCGACAAACACCGAGGCCACCTCTTCACGCGCGCGGTCACCATCACCTGCTACAGGGAATTACAGGGCGACCAGACGACAGCACGTAGGGGAAGCAATGCTCTACTCGGCCAGACGGGAGCGGCTTGGATCGAGTGCGAAGTTAAGCGTAAGGAGCGGGTGCACGCCATGTGTAGTGATGACGATGCTCTTCCAGCCAAGCAACCATGAGATACAGGTCGACAACCACTACCCAATGGAATTCGCTAAAAGCGACACAACGAGCCTTCCGTGCCGTCGCCGAACTTGACCGCGCACGTGGTCGGCGATGCGCACAGCCGACCGTTCTGAAGATGGCGGCGATATGGAGGAGACGGCCCCGGGCGGGAGATACATCCGGCCCGGGGCTCTCAGGACTTCGCAGACAGGGTTAGGCGTTCGGAGGTAGGTCGGTTCCGGCGCCGCGACGGCGCACGGCGACCAGGTTGGCGTGGCTGACCGGAGCCGGCTCGGCATCGCGCACGGTCTCGGCGTCCGATACCGGCTCCTCGCCAGCACCGGGCACAACTCTGGATGCAGACTCAGCGCTAGAAGCCGATCCCACACCGGCACCGGTGGCCGATGCCGCGCCAACGCCGGAGGCCAGTGCCGCACCGGCCACTGCACCGACCACGGAAGCGCCGCCTGACACCGGCGACCCACCACCGGACTCGGACGCTGCATCAGAAGCCACTGCCGCCGCCACCGACGCATCGGAGGGCGTCACAGCGACCCCAGACGCGTCGGACGGCGTCGCAGCCACACCAGGCACGTCGGACTGCGTCGCGGCGACACCAGACGCGGCGGAGGACGCCGGTTCGGCGGAGGTCTCGCGGCGGTGTCCGGGCATGGTGGGGACGTCCGAGCCCTCCACCTCGAAGCCCGCGTCGGCGATCATTTCGAGGTCGGTCTTCCCGGCCTGTCCCTCGCTGGTGAGGTAGTCGCCGAGGAAGATCGAGTTGACGATGTGCAGGGCGAGCGGTTGCAGGCTGCGCAGGTGGATCTCCCGGCCGCCGGAGAGCCGCACCTCCACGTCCGGGCAGACGAACCGGACCATCGCGAGGATGCGCAGGCAGCGTTGCGGCGTCAGCGACCACTGTCCGGCCAGCGGGGTCCCCTCGAACGGGATGAGGAAGTTGACGGGGACGGAGTCGACGTCCAGGCCGCGGAGAGCGAACGCGACGTCCACCAGGTCCTCGTCGGTCTCGCCCATGCCGGCGATGAGTCCCGAGCAGGGCGACAAACCTGCGTCCCGCGCCCGCTGGACCGTGTCGGCGCGGTCGCTGAAGTCGTGCGTGGTGCAGATGTCGGTGTACTGGCCCTCGGAGGTGTTCAGGTTGTGGTTGTAGGCGTGGGCGCCCGCGTCGCGCAGCCGCTCCCCCTGGCCTTCGCTGAGGAAGCCGAGGCATGCGCAAATCTCGACGTCCGGCTTGCGATCCTTGATGGCGGCGATGGTGTCGGCGACGCGACCGACGTCGCGGTCGGTCGGGCCGCGTCCGCTGGCGACGAGGCAGACGCGCTTGGCGCCCGCCGCCATCCCGGCCGCGGCGGCGTCGGCGGCCTCTTCGGGCTTCAACCAGGTGTAGGTGAGAATGTCGGCCTTGGAGCCGAGCCGCTGTGAACAGTAGGTGCAGTCCTCGGGGCACAGCCCGGACTTCAGATTGACCAGATAGTTGAGCTTGACGCGACGCCCGAACCAGTGGCGCCGGACGCGGCCCGCGGCGGCCACCACGTCGAGCAGGTCATCGTCGGAGGTCGCCAGTACCGCCAGCGCCTCCGCACGCGTCGGCGGTTCGCGCCGCAGTCCCTTGTCGGCCATCGTCTCAAGAAGGCTCATGGTGAATGATCCTCGCCTCGGCCGGGCACCGGGCCAAGGCGTAGGGCCCACAAACCCCGGCGGACGGCTTTGTAGACACCAGAAGTGGCCCGTGGTTTTCCTCCAGGAGTGGACCTTCAGGTGTGCCTCGGCGCGGCCTAGGTTCGCGACATGATTGTTTACGCCCAGCTCAGCGACATCCATCTGGACGGCGAGGAGCGCGCGGACGAGCGTGCCCGGCGCGTCATGACGCACTTGGACACTCTGCCGCTCGACGCCATTCTGCTGACCGGGGACATTGCCGACCACGGCGAGCCGACGGAGTACGAGCAGGCCCGCGAGGTGCTGAAATCGTCGCTCCCGATACTGACATGCCCCGGCAACCACGACCGGCGGCGCCCGTATCGGGAGGTGCTGCTGAGAGAATCACTAAAGGACGACCAGGACGACGACCGGGGCGACCAGGGCGACGACGCTCGCGGCGGCCGAGGCGGTGACCTGGGCGGCGGGCCGGGCCGTGGGGCGAACGGCGTCTCGGAGATCGGGCCGGTCAACCGTGTGCATGAGGTCGCCGGGGTGGTGTTCGCGATGTGCGATTCGACGGTCCCCGGGGAGGATCACGGTTTCCTGGACGAGGAGACGCTGGCCTGGTTGGACGCGACGCTCGGCGAACGGCCCGGCGCACCGGCATTCGTCTGTTTCCACCACCCGCCCGTCCCGCTGCATATTCCGTATGTGGACGCGATCCGGCAGTTCGGCGAGGATAGGTTGGCCGATGTCCTCGCTCGGCACCCGCAGGTCGTGGCCGTCCTGTGCGGGCATGCGCACACGTCCGCGGTGACCACGTTCGCCGGACGGCCTCTGCTCGTCGCGCCGGGTGTGGTGTCTACCCTTCGGTTGCCGGGCGAGGAGGGCATTGTCGATCTTGAGGCGCCCCCGGGCTACGCTCTGCACGTCCTGCACGATGATCGACGGTTGACCACGCACTACCGGACCGTCTGACCCACGAGGGCGATATCCGACTCACCGCGGTAAGCGGCCTTCTCATCGCGGGTAGCCGCCTTGCGGTCGTCGGCAGCACCCTTGCCGTCGGCGCTCCCTTGGCGGCGGGGCGGCGGGGCGGCGGCACCCTTGCCGTTGTCGGCTGTGCCCTTGCCCTCGGCGGCGGCACCTCACGACGTCGTCGGCAGTGCCCTTGACGTCGTTGGCAGCGCCCTCACGTAGGCGGCACGATCATGCGTACGGTGGGACGGCGGAGGTGGTGATGTGAGGCATCTCGGGATACTCGGGCACAGCGTCGAGGGTGCCGCGCTGTGTTTCCGGGCGTTCTGCCAGGAGGGCTTCCGCGAGCTGGGTCCGGACGAGCATCCGGACGTGACGCTCGACGTGATCGCGATGGCGCGCAGCATGCCCGACTGGGACGCGGGCGACCATGACCCGATCCGGCGGACACTGGGCGAGAGCGTGCGGCGGCTCGCCGCGGCGGGTGCGGACTTCTTCGTCTGTCCGGACAACACCGCACATATGGCGCTCGAACGTCCCGGTGACGACCTGGCCCTACCCGGCCTGCACATCGCCGAGGTGGTCGCCGACCGGGCGGCCCGCGACAAGCGGACGCGCGTCGGCGTTCTCGGCACGCGGTACACCATGGACGGCCCGGTCTATCCCCGAGAACTGGCGGCGCGCGGCATCGGATGCGAGTTCCCGGAGGCCGCCGATCGCGAAACCGTCAACGAAATCATTTTCGCCGAGCTAGTGAACGGGGTGTTCGGCGCGGATTCACGACGCGAATTCGTCCGGATCATCAAGAGGTTCGCGGAAAGCGGTTGTGACGCGGTCGCGCTCGTGTGCACGGAGATCCCGCTGCTGGTGAGGCCGGACGAGTCCCCGCTGCCGGTGCTCGACTCGACACGTCTGCTGGCGCACGCGGCGTTCGAGGTGGCCGCGGACCGCCGCGCCTTGCCGTCCTGGCGCGGCGGTCCTGTCGGCTCCTGAAGTCGTCTTCCGTTCCCGGCGCCGAACAAAGCCGGGAACGTCCGGAACAAGGGTTCTACGGACGTCTCGCGGGTCAGTTCCCCAGGCGTCTGGCCAGTGTCGGCAGCAGGCGGAGGGCGTTGCCGCGATTGACGGCGGCATGCGCCTTGGCGTTCAGCGTGGGGTCGTCGTCGAGGAGCTTGGCCGCCCGGGCGACCTCGGGCGCCAGGACCTGGGGCCAGTCGGTGCCGTAGAGCAGCTGCTTGTGACCGGTGGCGGCCAGCAGCGTCGGCGTCGAGTACGGCGATGCGGGCATCGCCGTGTCGTAGTAGAACCGCCGGACGGCGCGCCGGAACGCCTCGGGGTTCGGCCCCTCGCCCACCCGTCCGGCATGCTCGACACGTCCGCCGATGTAGGGAAGGAAGCCGCCCGCGTGGGAAAGGATCACCGACAACCGCTTGTGGCGGTCGAGAGTCCCCGCGCCGATGAGGCTGAGGGCCGTGCGGGTCGTGTCCAGCATGAAGTCGGCGATCCACTCCTCGATGCCCGGAACGGGACGCGCGTCCGCGAGGCCGACGGGATGGGTGAACACGACGGCGCTCCGCCTGTCCAGCTCGGCGAACAGCGGCTCGAACACCGGATCGCCCAGGTAGCGGCCGTCGGCGTTGGCCATCAGCAGGACCCCGTCGGCGCCGAGCTCGTCCAGCGCGTACGCGGCCTCCTTGACCGCCAGGTCGACGTGGAGCAGCGGGAGGTAGGCGAAGAACCCGAACCGGGTGGGGTGGTCCCGCACCAGCTCGGCCAGCGACTCGTTGAAGACGCGCGCGCCGGACGCGGCGAGTTCCCGGTCGCGGAACGCCGTGGGCGGCGCGGGGGCCGAGGCCACGCCCGTCTGGATGCCGACGGCGTCCATCGTGTCGAGGGTCTTCGCGAGATCCCAGTTGCCCCACCGCGGGCCGCCCTCGGGCGGCAGGAGGCCATGGTCGATGGCCCATCGCCGCATCGCGGGCGGGAGCGCGTGGTGGTGGGTGTCGATCCGGCCCCCGTGCGGCCCGTTCCCGGCGAAGGCGGACGGTCCCGGGCTCAGGCCGGCGACGGCGGCGGTCGCGGAGGCCAGGGCGGCCGTCCGGATCACACCGCGACGGCTCGGCCCGGTGGCCGCCTGCTCGTTCTCTTCGGCGCGCATGTCTCTCCCAGATGTCGGTTGGAGCCGCCCAAAAGGGAGTATACGAGACTGTCTCAGATGAGACTATACCATCCCGCTCTAAACTTGGCCGCGTGGACACCGAACCTCCGGGACGTGCGCCGACGGCGCTCGGCGATCCCCGATCCGACGACAAGGCACTGGGACTGCTGCTCGCCTCCGCGCACGAAGCCGCGCGGTCCTCGTTGAACGCCGAACTGCGCCCGCTCGGGATCGAGACCCGGCACTTCGGCATCCTGGTCACCCTCGACCGGGCGGGGCCGACCAGCCAGCGCGGGCTCGGGGCGCTGCTGGGGCTGGACAAGTCCGCCGTCGTCCGGATCATGGACGAACTGGAGCGGCTGGGCCTCGCCGTCCGCAAGCGCGCGGAACATGATCGGCGCGCCTACGCGATCGAGTTGACCACCGAGGGCCGCCGCTACGCGCGCACATCGGCGACGGCGGCGGACGAGGTGAGCGCCCGCCTGTTCGGCTGGCTCTCCCCCGCCGACCGGGATCGGCTGGTCACGCTGCTCACGGGCATCCTGACCCGTGCGGACGACGGTTCGACCGGGAACGAACCGAATCGCTCCTAGCCTTGGATGCGGAGGGAGCATTTCCCGGCCCTCCGGGGAGACGTTGACGGGCGTGGCCTCGGCCCATTGGCGCGCGCCTGCCAACCAGAACCGCCACCGCGCACATCAGAAACACCGGCACCGCCGCTTCCTCTCACCGGAAACCTGGCGGGACACCAGCACCAGCGGCACCGGACATGGCGCCCCCTTGGCAGGGCTGGCGAGGTCGCGCCCGTTCGCCGCCGACGCCGCGTCCACCATGCGAAAACGGACACCCGCCCACGGGGACGGTGCGGAGGAGACGAAAGGGCACCAGATGAACGATCGATTCAGGAGTCTGCACCGCGCGGACCACCCGCTCCTGCTGCCCAACGCCTGGGACTTCGCGACCGGCGCCGCGCTGGCCCAGGCCGGATTCCCCGCGATCGGGACGACGAGCCTCGGGGTCGCGGCGGCGGCCGGAAAGCCCGACGCGGCGGGCGGCACCCGCGCCGAGACGCTCGCACTGGGCCGCTCGCTCGCCCGGCTTCCCGTACCGGTCACCGTGGACATCGAAGGCGGGTTCTCCTCCCGTCCTGAGGACGTCGCGCGGCTGGTCGCCGAACTTGCCGGGTACGGCATCGCCGGGGTCAACCTGGAGGACGGACGCGCGGACGGAACACTGACTCCGCTCGACCACCAGATCGAGATCGTCCACGCGGTGAAGGAGGCTGCGCCCGAGGTGTTCCTCAACGCGCGCACCGACACGTTCTGGCTGGGCGGCGGCGAACCCGACCGCCCGGAGACGCTGCGCAGGGTGCGCGCCTATGCGGACGCGGGCGCGGACGGCGTGTTCGTCCCTGCCATCGTCGCCGAGGCCGACATTCGCGCCGTGCTGGACGCCGTGGACGTACCGCTCAACGTCCTGTTCATCCCGGGCAAGGCGGAGTACGCGCGGCTCGCGGAACTCGGCGTGCACCGCGTGAGCCTGGGGTCCCTGCTGTTCCGCAGGTCGCTCCAGGCCGCAGTCGTGGCCGCACTGGAAACCGTCGCCTCGGCTCCGTCCCTCCTGCACCCCACCGCCCCGCCCAATTCAGGAGCGAACGGTTCGGGCGCGAACGATTCAGCCGAGGACGGCTCCAGCGGTAACCGCTCCGGCGAGGCCGGTTCGGGCGGGGACGGTTCGGGCGAAATCGGCTCCGGCGAGGCGGCCGGGAGGAGCGGGACGGAGTTTCCCGTCCCGTCCTACCAGGACATCCAGAACCTTCTCGCACCGTAAACGACCGTCCCGGCGAACGACCTACCGCGAGCAAGGCCACTGACCAGCACCCGAACCCGGCCCGCAACACGACAACGCCTTGAGAGCCGGTGACGCAACACCCGAGACCTTGCGCCATGCGCGACCCGTCCAACGACCAAGCCGATCGCCCCGATCGCCCCCGCCTCACGAGCGGTAGGAAGCGAGGTCAGTCCCGGCGGGCGGCGACGGCCTTGCTGTGGGAGTCGACGGCGTCCTGCAGGAAGCGGGACGACTCCGCGAGCATGCCGCGTTCGCGTTCCTTGGCCAGCGCGGCGAGGCGGTGGAGCGGGACGACCGTCTGGGTGAAGCCGAGCGGCGTGTTCGACCGGATCATCGGAATCCGGTCGTAGGAGTCGGACAGGCCGAGGTCCTGGTAGCCCCAGCGGCTCGGCACCTCGCGCAGCATCGACTCGCCCAGGTAGCGGACGGCGCCCGACACGAACGGGTCGGTTCCGGCGACGATGACCGAGTCCCAGTCGGTGTGGCGTTCCAGGACGAGGGGCTCCAGCGCGTCCAGTGAGGCGGGCGAGAAGTCGAAGGGGAAGCCGTCGGGGAGGAACTCGGCGCGCCACCGGTCGAGCGCCTCGGCCATGCCGGACGTCCACTGGTCGAGGTACTCGCGAGCGGGCCCGCTCATGCGGGCGCGGTCGCTCTGCATGTACCACTCGGGGGAACCGAGCTCGGCCGTCGGCGGGTCGGCGCGCGGCGGTTTCACCCGGTCGAGGCCCTCCAGGTCAAGACCGAACTCATCGTGCAGGACCCGCGCCTGCGCGGGCGTCGCGAGGACGTACAGGTCGTCATCGTCGGGGTCCTCGCCGGGCAGCGCGTAGAACATCCGGGGATCGGTGCCGCCGGGTTCGAGGTCGTCGATGCACTCCATCACGGTCAGCAGATCGAGGTGCTCCCCGGACTCGTGCTCGACGACCCACCACACCGGCTCGCCGTCGCGCAGGAAATGCAGGCTCTCCTCGCCGTCCTCGTCCTCGACGAGCTCGACGTCGGCGACCGTCACGCCACCGCACTCGGCGGCGTTCTCCAGGATCTCGCGGTAGCCGTCCTCAAGGTCGTCGACGCTCCCGGCGTGCGCCCACACGACCAGGCCGCACCCGTCGAGGACGTCGAGGACGTCCGCCTCCTCAGGCTCGTCGTCGGGACCGGGCGGCGGCTCGCCGAGCGTGGCAAGCGCCGCAGCGGCCTCGTCCTCGGACGCCATGCCGAGCTCCACCAACCGGCCCGTCAGGCTCCGGTACGTCGTGTTGACCATGCCCGGATCATGCCAGGTCCCCCCGACATTCCGCGGTGTTTCCACCCGCTGTCCTCCAACTCACCACGTCCACGTCGCCAAGACGACGGTGCTAGGGGACGGCGTCTATTCCTCGGCGGGATCGGAGCCAGTGGGTCCGTTCGGCGGCGACGTAGGACGCTCCGTCCGGCCCGTCCGGACCCTCGTGCCAGGGGCGCATGCCCAGTTGCTCGGCGACGGCGGCCGAGGAGGCGCTGCTCGCGTCGATCTCGGCGGTGATGCGGCGCAGGCCGACGACCTCGAACGCGTAGCCGAGCACCGCGCGGGACGCCTCGACCGCGAGGCCCTGGCCCCACCGGTCCGGCTCCAGGCTGTAGAGGATCTCGACGTCGACGGCGCCGTCGGCGGGACCGTCGTGGCGGCGGAGGCCCGCCACGCCGACCAGCCGGGCGCCATGCGGCTCCGACAGCCGGTGCGGGTCGCCGAGACCGTGCCGGCCGGACAGGCCGGACAGACCGGGCGCGCTGGGACGCAGCGCCCACAGCCCGAAGCCCTCGATCGCGAAGTCCCGCTGGCTGGCGGCGATGATCCCGGTGACCTGGACGGGTGAGATGACCTGGTCGCCGAAGAGGTGACGCCGGACGAGCGGGCCCGTCCAGTGCGTGTGCAGGGCACGGTGGTCGCTCATGGAGACCGGGTGCAGGACGAGCCGCCCGGTCCGCAGCACGGCGCTCTTGGCCCGCGGTGTCTCGTTCCCAGGACCCAGTACCGCACTTCCAGTCCGCAGCGCCTCACTCATGCCCATCCTCCGGCCGCCGCTGGGGCCCGCCCTCCGGCGACCACCCATGCCCGCCTCCCGGCCGCCGCTCAGACCCACCTTCCGACGACCGCTCGGACCCGCCCTCCGACCGCCGCTCGGACCCGCCCTCCGACGACCGCTCGGACCCGCCCTCCGACCGCCGCTCGGACCCACCTTCCGACGACCACGCGGTCCCGCTCTCCGGTCGCCATCCGGACCCGCCCTCCGGCGACCATTCGGGTTCGGGATCGGGTGGCCATTCTGGCTGGGGCTCGCCGTCGGGCAGGCCCACCCGGAAGACCCGCAGGTGGAGGGCCAGCGTCGAGTAGTAGCCGACGAGGGTGACCAGCTCGACGACGGCGGCGCGGCCGAGTGTCGCCACCGCCTCGGTGAACACGGCGTCGCCGAGGTCGCGTTCGGTGGTGAGCTGCCGGACCGCCTCATACACCACGCGCTCGCGGACGTCGGCGAGCATCGGCGCGCGGCCCTCGCGCAGCGCGGCCATCTCGTCGTCGCCGAGACCGGCGCGGCGGCCGGTCCGCTCGTGGGCGTACCACTCGAAGTCCGAGCGCAGGTGCGCGGCGACGACGAGCGTCGCGATCTCCCGTTCCCGTTCGGTGAACGCGGTGCCGAAGCGCAGCGCGGCGCCGAGGTCCTGGAGCGGCAGCCCCACCGACGGGCTGTAGAGCATCGCGTTGAAGGGGCCGAGGAGCCGGCCCGCGTCGTCGACGAACCGGAACGCCGGACGGCCGTCCGCGCGGGGGCCGCCGGTCACGGCCTCGTAGACGGCCCGCTGCTCGTCGCCGAGCGAGCCGGGGTACAGCAGCGGCAGGCGCGTCCCGACCGGCTCGCGCCCGCGCCGACCGGCGGGGCGTCGATCGTTGACGGGCTCACCGTTCACGGGGTCGATCACTTACCGCACGCTAGGCCGTCGGCGCGGTCGCCTCAACCCCCGTCCGGAATGTGAAACCCCGCGCACACGAGGACATGGCGGTTACGTAACAGCGCACCGCTGCCGATGACAGGTGAAATGGCAGATGAATCCGACCTGGCCGATCGGCGGTACCGGCCGGAGCGGACCGGTCCCCTGGCAGGATGGGCCGGTGACCGGCATCTATGACGATCCCTGGGCGTATGAGCTGGCGTGCTCGTTCCGCGAGGTGCCCGCCGAGGTGGACGTGCTGCTCGCGTGGTGCGCCGAGCACCGTCCCGAGGACGCGGGTCCCGTCCGGACGGTGCTGGAGCTGGCCGCCGGGCCCGCCGAGCACGCCCGCGAGATGGCCCGCCGCGGCCTGGCCGCGACCGCGCTCGACCTGAACCCGGCGATGTGCGCCTACGCCGCCGCCGAGGCGGGACGCGCCGGAGTCGCGCTGGAGGTCGTCCAGGACGACATGACCCGGTTCGACCTGGGGCGACGCTTCGACCTGGTCGTGACGATGCTGGACTCCACGTCCCACCTGATGACGCTGGACGCGTTCGTCGCGCACCTGCGCCGCGTCGCCGCGCACCTGGCCCCGGGCGGCCTCTACGTCGTGGAGATGTCGCACCCGCGCGACCGGCTCGGCGGCGACGAGCCCAGCGTGAGCACGGGCTGGACCGTCGAACGCGACGGCGCCCGCGCCACGGTGCGCTGGGGCGAACCCACGGACCGGCTCGACCCGATCACCCAGATCTCCGACGACCAGGTCACGATGACGATCGAGGGCGACCGATCCGGGACCAGAGCCGGAGACAGAGCCGGGGGCGGTTCTGGGGAGGGAACCGGCGGGCGGGGACCGCGAGTGATCCGCGACGTCGTCCCCTACCGCTTCTGGACGGCCACTGAGGTGGACGCGGCGGTCCGGCTGGCGGGCGGGCTCGGCATCGTGGCCCAGTACGGCGACTTCGGGGCCGGTGAGGACGCCGTCCCCCTCACCGGCCCCGAAGCATGGCGCATGCTGACCGTCCTACGCCCCACTTGATCAGAGGCGCGATCCTGCTCGGCCAAAGCGCGATCCTGCCTCACCAGGCACGCGGCCCTGCTCGATCAGGTACGCGGGCCTTGCTCGATCAAGGCGCGATACCTCTCACTCAGAAGCGTGGTCATGCTCGGGCAGGAGCGGGATCGGGATTCGGCCTGGTCAGGGAGTGGGCGCCCAGCCCGGCATCGGATGCGCGGCGAGCAGCTCGCGGACCTGACCCGCGACCCGTTCGACGGCCGTCTCGTCCTGCTTTACGGTGGCCTGGACGACCTCGTCGATCCAGGCCGCGATCTGCGGCATCCGCTCCTCGGTCAGCCCGCGCGTGGTGATCGCCGCGGTGCCGAGGCGCAGGCCGGACGGGTCGAACGGCGTGCGGGGGTCGAACGGGACGGCGTTGTAGTTCAGCTCGATTCCGGCCCGGTCCAGGGCCTGGGCGGCGGGCTTGCCGGGGACGCCCTTGTTCGTGAGGTCGATCAGGATGAGGTGGTTGTCGGTACCTCCGGAGATCAGGTCGTAGCCGCGTTCCAGCAGCGCGGCGGCCAGCGCCTTGGCGTTCGCGACGATCTGCCGGGCGTATCCGGCGAACTCCGGTGCCGCCGCCTCCTTCAGGGCCACGGCGATCGCGGCCGTGGTGTGGTTGTGCGGGCCGCCCTGCAACCCGGGGAACACGGCCCGGTCGATCGCCTTGGCGTGCTCGCCGGTCGACATGATCATCGCGCCGCGCGGGCCGCGCAGGGTCTTGTGCGTGGTCGTGGAGATCACCTCGGCATGGCCCACGGGGGACGGGTGCGCGCCGCCCGCGATCAGTCCCGCGATGTGCGCGACGTCCGCGGCCAGGACGGCCCCCACCTCACGCGCGATCTCGGCGAACGCCGGGAAGTCGATCGTGCGCGGGATGGCGGTGCCGCCGCACCAGATGAGCTTCGGGCGCTCCTTGAGCGCGAGGTCGCGCACCTGGTCCATGTCGGTCAGGCCGGTGTCGGCGCGGACCTCGTAGCGGACCGGACGGAACCACTTGCCGGTAGCCGACACCGTCCAGCCGTGCGTGAGGTGGCCGCCCATCGGCAGCGACAGCCCCATCACCGTGTCGCCCGGCTCCAGGAACGCCATGTAGACGGCGAGGTTGGCGGGCGAACCCGAGTACGGCTGGACGTTGGCGTGCTCGACACCGAACAGCGCCTTCGCCCGGTCGATCGCCAGCAGCTCGACCGGGTCGACGTTCTGCTGGCCCTCGTAGTAGCGCCGTCCCGCGTACCCCTCGGAGTACTTGTTGGTCAGGACGGTACCGGTGGCCTCCAGCACGGCGGGCGAGACGTAGTTCTCCGACGCGATCAGCCGAATCTTCTCGAACTGGCGGCGGGCCTCCGCCTCGACCAGTCCGGCGATCTCGGGATCGCCGTCGCGCAGGTGTGGGATGGCGGGTTCGTGCATGACAGCCTCCGCGCTGCTCACGCCGGGACGCGTCGTACGGCCCCGACGAACGGGGACCCGTACACCCAGGCGCGCGGTGTGCGGACCGCTTTCGCTCCCCGGTGGTCGTCTCCACCTTGACTGCGCCAGTCGCGTGCCCGCCATCATAGCGACCCACCCGCCCCCGTCCCACGCCGTCACAGCCCCGCCCTTCCACCGGACCGCGCCTTCATCGGCTCGCGTCGTCCCCAGGCCGCACCTTCATCAAGCCGTACCATCAGCAGGCCGCACCTTCAGCAGAGCGGGCCTTCATCGGGTTGCGCCATCATCAACCCGCGCCTTCAGCAGGCCGCACCTTCAGCAGGCCGCACCTTCGGCGAGACGCACCTTCGGCGGGACGCGCTCTTATCAAGCTGCGACCTCGTCGTGTCCAGGGCAGCCGTCCCGTTCGGAGGGCTCTTTGCGGCCTGCGGATTTCTCGCTGGACGTGGGCGACGCCGTCCGGGCGGGCCAGGAGACGACGGTCAGGCCGCCGAGCAGCAGCAGTGAGCCCGCCGCGACCGGGGCCGCCATCCGTTCGCCGAGCACGGCGATGGCGAGGGCGGTGGCGACGAGTGGTTCGGCCAGGCTAAGCGTCCCGGCGGTCGCGGCGCTCACCCGGAGGAGGCCTGTGACGAAGAACATGTACGCGGCGGCCGTGGTCGCGATCCCGAGCCAGGCGACCAGGGCCACCGGACGGGGTGCCGCGAGGGCGGGCAGGCCGGTGAGCGTCCACGGCAGCAGGGCCGCGCCGCCGACGAGCAGTGTGACTGAGACCGCCGCCGTCATGCCGACGTCCCGTCCGGTCAGCTTCTTGGCCGAGACGGTGTAGACGCCGAAGCACGTCCCGGCGACCAGCCCGAGGCCGATGCCCGCCGGGTCGGCGTGGACGGACGGTCCGGGGACCGCCAGCAGGCCGACGCCGCCGACGGCGCAGGCGGTCCCGGCGCACCAGCGGCGGCTGAGCCCCGTGCCGAGGACGATCCGCTCGCACAGTCCGGTGGAGACGGGCGCCAGCCCGAACACGACGGCGGTCGCGACGGCGGCGCCGGTGCGGTCGACCGCGCCGAAGAACGACGCCTGGAACGTGCCGGTGGCGGTCGCGGCGGCGAGGAGCGGCGGCCATGCAGGGCGGCGCAGCGTCAGGAACGACCGCGGGTTCGTCATGAGCACCACGGCGGCGAGGACGAGCCCGCCGGTGATGATCCGTGCTCCCCCGACCGCGACGGGGCTCGCGGACGGCTCAGCGAGCACCTGCGCGGGACCCACGGTTCCCCAGAGGACGCCCGCGGCGAGCACCAGCAGCACCCCGGACGAGTTGTTCCGTCGGTTCATGGCTTGGACGCTAGGAGGAAATGCGGCGTGCTGCGTCTTTACCCGCGATTCCTTCGGCTCGACCCGCCCGAGCCGTGGTTCGTTCGCCCCGGTGGCCCGTCCACGAAGATCAACTGTAGGACGTTCGGCGGTCCGGGCGCTCGGACCGCGGAAGTTCGGACTGCTCGACGGGCTGGACGTACTCGAACACCACCGTCGTGCGGACGTCCACGAACTCCTTGCGGCGCGCCAGCCGGTCGAGGACGAAGTCGCGCAGGTACGCGGTGCTCGGGACCGCCACGTGGACCAGCAGGTCCTCGTTGCCCGTCACCACGTACACCCCGACCGACTCGGGCATCGAGGCCATGCTGTCGCGGGCCGACTCGATCGCCTCCCGGGACTGCGGCCGGATCCGGATCGAGATCAGCGCCTGGACGCTGCGGTCCAGCCGCTCCAGGTCGGCCACCGCGTGGAAGCCGGTGATGACGCCCCGGGCCCGCAGCGCCCGCGTGCGCTCCAGGGCGGTGGACGGGGCGATCCCGACCGCCTCGGCCAACTCGCGGTTCGTCTGGCGGCCGTCGCGTTGCAGCCGCCGCAGGATCGCCTGGTCCACCGCGTCCATCGAATGCCCCTCCCGCTCGGTGGGCGCCGAACTCCCGCGCGGGAAACGCGCCCCGGCACCCCGTCCTCCGAAGATTATTCGCCCCGGGCGAAGGGAGCCCTACCGGGGCATAGCCGACTCAGTAGGAGGAGGAGCAGGGAAGAGACAGGAAGCAGGAAAAAGCGCATGGCCCCGGGTGGGGGCCATGCGCCTAGGTGCGGGGCGGCAGGTCAGCTGCGGCCCGCGGCCTCCAGGGCCTTCTTGACGGCGGCGCGCTTCTGGCGGAGCTTGGCGAGCGCCTCTTCGAGGATGGCCTCGCCGTCCTCGTCGCTGCGCCGCTCCTTCACGTAGGCCAGGTGCGTCTTGTACGGCTCCGTCTTCGGCGGGGCCGGCGGGTTCTCCGAGTCCTGGCCCGCGGGGAACCCGCAACGCGGGCAGTCCCAGGTCTCGGGGACCGCGACGTCGGTCGCGAAGCTGGGGCGGGTCTCGTGCCGGTTGGCGCAATAGAAGGTCACCCAGACGCGGGGGGCGGCGTCGCCGCGCTCCGCCTCTCCCATCGGACCGGCCCCGACACGGCTGCCCCGAATCGCGTTGCCACTACCCACGGACTACTCCTCGCTCAGTTTGCCCTTGCCGCCCGTGACCTCCGAGGGCGGCGCGGCGCTCGTACATATGGTTCAGGCGGCTCAGCCGACGCCCTTGTGCTTGAACAGCAGCCCGAGCACGACGATCGAGGCGAACCAGAGCACGCCGACACCGACGGTCAGGCGGTCGAGGTTGCGCTCCACGACCGACGATCCGCCCAGGGACGAGTTGATCCCGCCGCCGAACATGTCGGACAGGCCACCACCCTTCCCCTTGTGCATCAGGACGAGGACCACCATCAGCAGGCTCGTGACGATGAGCACGATGGACGATGCGATGATCACAGTTCTTCAACGCCTTCTCTGGCCGGTCCCGCCGGGAGCGGGCTCGTCTGTCGTTAAGGACCTTGCCTGTCGTGCGGGTGCTACCTGCGTTCCAAGATCGGTCGGTGCTTCAAGATCGAACAGTGCTGGGTCGAACAGTGCTCGGGTCGAACGGTGCTACAGGATCGAACGGTGCTTCTGGGTCTGACGGTGGTGCAGGTCCGGTCCGCCGCTGGAGGCCGGGTGGCCTCCCGGCGGCGCTGCCGGCGGGCGGAGGGTCGAGCCGGACGGTTTACCCGTCCGGTACGAAGGGTACGACGAAGTCTCCCCTGGTACGGCAAGAACCCCCATGTGATACCGAATTGATCAGTTTGATCAGACGGGGAGTTCACGGTACCGGCAGATCTTGACGAACTCTCCCGGGTCCAGGCTGGCACCACCGACCAAAGCGCCGTCCACGTCGGGCTGCGCCATGATCCCGGCGATGTTCCCGCCCTTCACCGAGCCGCCGTACAGGATACGCGTCTGGTCGGCCACTCCGCCCTCGTAGAGCTCGGCGATTCGCGTCCTGACGGCGCCGCAGACCTCCTGGGCGTCCTTCGGGGTGGCGACCTCGCCGGTGCCGATCGCCCAGACCGGCTCGTAGGCGATCACGCTGCGCCGCACCTGCTCGGCGGTGAGCTTGTCGAGCGCGCCGTCCACCTGCTTCAGGACGTGCGGGACGTGCTCGCCGGCCTTGCGGACCTCCAGCCCCTCCCCCACGCACACGATCGGCGTGATGTCGGCGGCGAGGGCCGCCCTGGCCTTGGCGTTGACGAGCGCGTCGTCCTCGCCGTGGTACTGGCGGCGCTCGGAGTGCCCGACGGCGACGTAGGAGCAGCCGAGCTTGGCCAGCATCGACGCGGCGATCTCGCCGGTGTAGGCGCCGGAGGCGTGCTGGGAGACGTCCTGCGCGCCGTACTGGATCGCGAGGCGGTCGGCGTCGATCAGCGTCTGCACCGAGCGCAGGTCGGTGAACGGCGGGAGCACGACCACGTCGACGGCGTCGTGGTCGGCCTCCTTGAGCGCGAACGCCATCTTCTGGACGAGCAGGATCGCGTCCAGGTGGTTCTTGTTCATCTTCCAGTTGCCGGCCATCAGCGGCTTGCGGGAAGGGGTCACGGGGGCCATCGGTCAGTCCTCCAGGGCCTGCAGGCCGGGCAGCGTCCTGCCTTCGAGGTATTCGAGGCTGGCGCCGCCGCCGGTCGAGATGTAGGAGAAGGCGCCCTCGTCGAAGCCGAGGCGCCGGACGGCCGCGGCGGAGTCGCCGCCGCCGACAACGGTGAACGCGCGGGAGTCGATGAGGCCCTGGGCGACGGCGCGGGTGCCGTGCGCGTAGGGCTCCATCTCGAACACGCCCATGGGGCCGTTCCAGAACACGGTCCGCGCGTCGGCGAGGCGGGACGCGAACAGCTTGCCGGACTCGGGCCCGATGTCGAGGCCGAGCCGGTCGGCGGGGATCGCGTCGGCCGGGACGCTCGCGTACTCGGCGTCGGCGGAGAACGCGGTCGCGGCGACGATGTCGACGGGGAGGACGAACTCCACCCCGGTCTCCTCGGCGCGCCGCAGGTACTCGCGGACGGTGTCGAGCTGGTCTTCCTCAAGCAGGCTCTTGCCGACCTCGTGGCCCTGCGCCTTGAGGAAGGTGAAGACCATGCCGCCGCCGATCAGGATGCGGTCGGCCTTGCCGAGCAGGTTGTCGATCACGCCGAGCTTGTCGGACACCTTGGAGCCGCCGAGGACGACCGCGTAGGGGCGCTCGACGTCCTCGGTGAGCCGCCGCAGCACGCCGACCTCGGTGGCGATCAGCCCGCCGGCGGCGTGCGGGAGCCGCGCCGGGACGTCGTAGACGCTGGCGTGCTTGCGGTGCACGGCCCCGAACCCGTCGCCGACGTAGAGGTCGGCGAGGCCCGCGAGGCGGTCGGCGAACGCGCCGCGCTCGGCGTCGTCCTTGCTGGTCTCGCCCGGCTCGAAGCGCAGGTTCTCCAGCAGCGCGACATCGCCGTCGTCGAGGGCGTCGACGTTGAGGCGGGCGGAGTCCCCGACGACGTCGGCGGGGAACGCGACGCCCGCGTTGGTGCCGACGCCGGGGTCGAGGAGCTCGCCGAGCCTGGCCGCGACCGGCGCGAGCGACAGTTCGGGCTTAACCTCCCCCTTGGGACGGCCGAGGTGGGCGCAGACGATGACCCTGGCGCCCCTCGCCCGCAGCGCCTCGATCGTCGGCAGGCTGGCCCGGATCCGCCCGTCGTCGGTGATCCGCCCGTCCTCCAGCGGGACGTTCAGGTCCGAGCGGACGAGCACCCGCCGTCCGGCGACGTCGAGATCGTCAATGGTGCGCATCGGGTTGGAGTGTCCTTCCGGATACGGCCGCGCCGTGCCCTGCCGCCCGGAGGCGCGGGCCACGGCGCGGCCGGTGGCGCGGTCGGTGACTACGCGGTCGGTGACTACGCGGTCGGTGACTACTGGGTCGGTGACTACGGGGTCAGAGCTGCGAGCCGACGAGCTTGACGAGGTCGACGAGGCGGTTGGAGTAACCCCACTCGTTGTCGTACCAGCCGACGACCTTGACCTGGTCGCCGATGACCTTGGTGAGCCCGGAGTCGAAGATGCAGGACGCCGGGTCGGTGACGATGTCGCTGGAGACGATCGGGTCCTCGGTGTAGGTCAGGTAGCCCTTGAGCGGGCCCTCGGCGGCGGTCTTGAACGCGGCGTTGACCTCGTCCACGGTGACCTCGCGGGACAGGGTCGCGGTGAGGTCGGTCGCCGAGCCGGTCGGCACCGGGACGCGCAGCGCGTAGCCGTCGAGCTTGCCGTTCAGCTCGGGCAGCACCAGGCCGATGGCCTTGGCGGCGCCGGTGGAGGTCGGCACGACGTTCAGCGCGGCGGCGCGGGCGCGGCGCAGGTCCTTGTGCGGGGCGTCCTGGAGGTTCTGGTCCTGGGTGTAGGCGTGGATCGTCGTCATCAGGCCCTTCTCGATGACGAAGTTGTCGTGCAGCACCTTGGCCAGCGGCGCCAGGCAGTTGGTGGTGCAGGACGCGTTGGAGATCACCGTGTGCGCGGCCGGGTCGTAGCGGTCCTCGTTGACGCCGAGGACGACCGTCAGGTCCTCGTTCTTGGCCGGCGCGGAGATGATCACCTTCTTGGCGCCGTTGTCGGCGTGCACCTTGGCCTTGGTGGCGTCGGTGAAGAACCCGGTGGACTCCACCACGATGTCGACGCCGACGTCGCCCCACTTGAGGTTGGCCGGGTCGCGCTCCTCGAACGCCTTGATCGACTTGCCGCCGACGACGATCTCGTCCGCGGTGGCGTGCACGTCCTCGGGGAAGCGGCCGAGGATGCTGTCGTACTTGAGCAGCTGCGCGAGGGTGGCGTTGTCGGTCAGGTCGTTGACCGCCACGATCTCGATGTCGGCTCCGCTCGCCTTCACGGCGCGGTAGAAGTTGCGGCCGATCCGGCCGAACCCGTTGATGCCTACTCGGATGGTCACGGAACGGCTCTCCTCATACGTCGTCTCACCCGGTGTGACCGGGCCGTCCTCCAGCGTCGGACCGGGGCTTTCCCCCGTGCTCTCGACCCTATCCAATGACCCGCGAGTAGCCCGACACCGGTCGAGCAGGAAGTCACCGGTCGAGGAGGAAGTCACGGCGGGTGTCGCACGCTCTCACGTGGGCGATCACGGGTGGGCCCGCACCCACCGGCGGGGCGGGCTCGTCCCGTGACCGGGCCGGTGGATGAATCAGCGGGCGAACGGGTGGCGCCCGACCACCTTTCCCTCGGAGTTCAGGAGGGTGAGCACGCCGGTGATCCGCTCCCCCTCGCGCCGTGGGCGGTACATGCGCGGCGCGGTCGCGAAGATCGTCACGGCTCCGCGGCGGCCCACCGTGGCCCGCCCGCAGTTGGCCCCGCCCTGCCCGCGGGCCCCGCACGCGAACCGCATGCGGGTGCCGTCGGTGTAGACGGCCTCGAAGGAGGCGACCGGCGCCTTGGCGAACCCCACCCAGGACGCCTCCCCGGCGCCGCGTTCGCCGGAGTAGCCGACGAAGGAGTTCCACCCCCGGGGCGCGACCCGGGTGTAGGCACGGCATATCGTCCGGCGCCCGGCCTTGCTCAGGGCCTGGATCTGGATGTTCCCCGAGGCCTCCTCCATCGGGACGAACCACCGGCCGGGGTCGCCGGGATCGCGCAGCGCGCCGACCTGCCGCAGCGCCAGCGCCCGCCCCTGGGGAGGGGTGGCGCCGGCGCACAGCGTGGCCAGCGTCTTGGCGACCTCGCGTGGGGTGAGGATCGCCGAGGGCGGGGGCTGGCTCCCGCTTCCCTGGGCCAGGGGGCCGGCGCGGTGCTCCCGGTCGCTCCCGCCGCCGGGCAGGTGCGACGGCACCAGCGTGATCGCGACGGCGGTGCAGGCGACGGCGGACGCGGCGAGGACGGGCCCGGCCAGACGGCGGCGCCCGCGACCCCGATAGCCCCTGCGGTCGGCACGCTCCCGCACGCGCTCCCAGGCATCGGGGCTCACCGTGTACGACTCGCCCTGCGCGCGCAGCGCCTCCCGCAGGGCCCTCTCGACATCCGCCCTGCTCTCCGTACCCGCCTGGTCCGCGGCACCCGTCTTGCCGTGTGTTCCTGTCCTGCCCTCGGTACCCGACTTGCCCTCGGTACCTGGCCTGCTCTCGGTGCCCGCCTTGCCCTCGGTACCCGTCTGGCTCCCGGTACCCGTCTGGCTCTCGTCCGCCTTGCCGATGTCCGTCATTCCGGGGCACCTCCCAGGGCGCGCTGGAGGGCGGCGATGCCGCGCCTGATGTGGGTCTTGGCCGAGCCGGGCGAGACGTCCATCGCCTCGGCCACCTCGTGGTCGGTGAGGTCGAGCCAGTAGCGCAGGACGAGGGCCTCGCGCTGCCTGCGCGACAGGCCGTCCAGGGCGACGATCAGCTCGCGGTGGCCCTCCCGGTCGAGCGCCACCAGCTCGGCGGCGGCGGCCGGTTCGGGCGGCGGGGGCTGCCGGAGGCGGACGAGGCGCAGGTGGCGGCGCCGGTTGCGGGTCAGGTTGCAGACGGTGGCGCGCAGGTAGGCGGGCGCGGTCTCGGGACGCCGCAGCGCCCCGCCGCGTCCCTGGAGGCGGGCGAAGGCCTCCTGCGCCACGTCCTCGGGGTCGTCCGCGCCCAGCAGGCCTGCGAGCCCCACGAGCCGCGGGTAGTGCGCGGCGAACAGCTCCTCCAGGGCGGACCTGGACAGGGTCGCCGCCTCGCCGCGGCCAAGGTCTTCGACGGACATCACGTCGATAGGACACCCGGGCGGGAGGATGGATGACATCGGGCGCCACACGTTCCGTGCCGTCGCCGAGCGTTCACCATCCCGTCACCCGCGACCGTCAACCATCGCCCGACGTGATGTGTCTCTGACCCGTGTACAAAGGATCTTCGGGAAGGCCGCGCCGCGCCGGGGGCACCGTCGCGGGGAAGCTCAGGGGCACGGTCGCGGGCAGGCTCGCGGGCGCCGCCGCGCTGTTGGCGCTGGTCACGGCCTGTGAGGGGTCAGCCGGGTCGGCGCCGTTCGGGTCGGTGTCACCGGGTGGCCCTGAGGGCGGCGACGTAGGCGCCATGGGGGGCGGTGAGAGCAAGGCGAAATGCCTCGGGTTCAACGGCCTGGACGGGCTGAACCCGGCGGCGGAGGTCCGCGCGGGCCGGTTCAGGGTCCCCGGCTCGGCCGCGACGCGGATCGCGACCGGCACGGACGTCGACTGGGGCCTGGACCCCTTCAACGACCGGACGTGGCAGCTCTGGCTGCACTCCCTCGAATGGCTCGGCGGCACGATCAAGGAGTACGAGCGGACACGCGACCCGTCCGCCCTCGACCTCGCCACCGGGATCGCCCGGGACTGGCTCGCCGACAACGCCCGGCCGGAGCGGTTCGACGAGCACCGGCGCGAGTCGATCTTCGAGGGCACGAAGTTCCGGCTGGCGACGCTCGTCTGCCTGCGCCGGTATCGGAGCGGGCGCTGGCTGGACGAGGCGATCGCCCGGCACGCGGAGTGGCTCGCCGATCCGAAGCACTACTCGGGCCCCTGGAACCACGGCACCGACGAGTCCATGATCTTGATGACGGCGGGCTGCGGGATCGGCCGCGCCGACCTCGTCGACGCCGGCCACCGGCGGCTGCTGGACTCGATGCTCGCCCCGCCCGGCGGCGCGCGGCCCGCGATCGACGAGGAGGGCGCCAACAGCGAGCAGTCCACGCACTACTCCGTCTACAACCGGGGCCGGTGGCGGCTGGCGTTCGAGGTGATGCGCGTCTGCGGCCGTCCCGCGCCGCCCGAGTTCCTCGAACGGCACCGCAGGATGGACGAGTTCATCGCGTTCCAGACGACGCCCGGCGGGGACCAGCTCCAGATCGGCGAGTCCTACGCGGCCAGGGCGTCCGACATCAGCGCGCCGGGGAACGGCCCGCTCAGGTACGTCGCGACCGGCGGCGCCAAGGGCACCCCGCCGCGCCACCGGGCACGCGTCTACCAGGCGGGATACGTCATGGGACGCTCCGGCTGGGGCAGGCGGGGCCGGAGGCTCGCCGACGAGATGTCCTACACCGCGCGGTTTGGCCCCGGCCGGTACGCGCACGGCCAGAACGACCACATGGCGCTCACGTTCCACGCGCTCGGCCGCGACATCCTCGTCCCGAGCGGGCACATCGGCTACAGCGACCCGGAGTGGAACGCCTGGCTGCGCTCGCCCGACGCGCACAGCACGGTCGTCGTGCGGGGCGCGGAGTTCGACCCGAAGGCCCCGACGGAGCTGACCGCGCACCGGTTCCGACTCGGTGCCGACACGTTCCGGTTCACCGACACCGCCTTCGCCGGGACGACCCGGTCACGGACAGTGCTCGCCGCCTCCGACCCCGACGCGCTGCTGGTGCTGGACGACGTCGCGTCCGCCGCGTCCGTTCCCGTGGAGCAGCTCTGGCACCTTCCGGCCGAGTTCACCGCCGTCCCGGACGGGACGGGCGCGATCGCGACGGCGGGCAAGGTCCGCGTCCACTTCCTTCAGATTCCGCTGCCCGGCTCGGCGCCGCTCCCCGCCCGGATCACCCGGGGCAGCCTCAAGCCGCCGCAGGGGTGGATCGTCCCGGCCCCGCGCAAGCCCCTCCCCGCGCCGGTGGTGTCGTTTCCCGCCGAGGGACCGAAGGTGCGGATGCTGACGCTGATCGCTCCCGTCCGTGGTGAGGGACGACGTGGAGGAGGCGGCCACGGCGAGGAGCGGCCGCAGGTGCGGACGAGCGCACTGCCGGGCGGCGGGCTGCGCGTCGAGGCGGAGTTCTCCGGCCGCCGCCTCACCGCCGAGGTCGCCCCGGACGGGACGCTCCGCCGCCTCCCCTGACCCCGGCGACCGCGCGGCGGCCAGGTGGGCGGGCGGCGGGCGGGTGACCAGGCGTCGGCCGGGTAACCAAGCGGCGGCCGGGTGGGCGGGCGTCGTCCAGGTGAGCGGGTGGCCGGGCGGCGGGCGCGGGGTCAGGGGGCGAGCATGTCGGCGGTGAGGTTCGCCTCGGTACCGGGGATGCCCTGGTCGCCGGCCCGCTTGTCGGCCATCGCGAGCAGCCGCCTGATCCGCCCGGCGATGGCGTCCTTGGTGAGCGGCGGGTCGGCGAGTTGGCCGAGCTCCTCCAGCGACGCCTGCTTGTGCTCCAGCCGCAGCCGTCCCGCGTTCACCAGGTGCTCGGGGGCGTCGTCGCCGAGGATCTCCAGCGCGCGGGCGACCCTGGCCCCGGCGGCGACGGCGGCGCGCGCCGAGCGGCGCAGGTTGGCGTCGTCGAAGTTGGCGAGCCGGTTGGCGGTGGCGCGCACCTCGCGGCGCATCCGCCGCTCCTCCCACGCCAGGACGCTGTCGTGGGCGCCGAGCCGGGTGAGCAGCGCACTGATCGCGTCCCCGTCGCGGACGACGACCCGGTCGACGCCGCGGACCTCGCGCGCCTTGGCGTGGATCTTCAGCCGGCGGGCGGCGCCGACCAGCGCGAGCGCCGCCTCCGGGCCGGGGCAGGTCACCTCCAGCGACATCGACCGGCCCGGCTCGGTGAGCGACCCGTGCGCGAGGAACGCCCCCCGCCAGGCCGACTCGGCGTCGCACGCGGCGCCCGCGACCACATGCCGGGGCAGCCCCCGGACGGGCCGTCCGTTGTTGTCGATGAGCCCGGTCTGCCGCGCGAGGGACTCACCGTCGCGGAACACGCGGACCACGTAGCGGTTGCCCTTGCGCAGCCCGCTCGGCGCGAGCACCACCACCTCCGAGGTGTGCCCGAACACCTCGGCGACGTCCTTGATGAGCCGCCGCGCCGCCACTCCGGTGTCGATCTCGGCCTCGATCACGATGCGCCCGCTGACCAGGTGCAGACCCCCCGCGAACCGCAGCAGCGTCGAGACCTCGGCCTTGCGGCAGCACGGCTTGAGCACCGTGAGCCGGCTCAGCTCGTCCTTGACCACACCGGTCATCGCCATAGATGAACCCTCCCCCTATCGGACTTCCAGCAGTCTCGCCGATGACGGCCCGACCGGACGTCACTCACTGAATATCTGTACGAAGGCTTGGGCCAGACGGGCCGGATCATGACGCGGGGAACCGTCGTCGGCGGCGACCCCGGCGAGCACCAGCCGCCCGCCGAGCCGCCGGACGGCCTTCTCCAGGGCGGCCGGGTCGTCCACGACGCCCGCGTCGGCGATGACGACGTCCACGCTCAGATCGGGCGCGTGCGCCTGGAGGACCTCCAGGTGGGCCTGCGGAGAGAAGTCGTCGGTCTCCCCCGGCTGCGGCGCCAGGTTCAGCGCGACGACGCGGCGGGCGCGGGAGGAGGTGAGCGCGCGGGCGAGCGCGGGCACCTTCAGATGCGGCAGGACGCTGGTGAACCACGACCCGGGGCCGAACACGATCCAGTCGGCGTCCTCCACGGCGGCGAGCGCCTCCGGGCAGGCGGGCGGATCGGCGGGCACCAGCGACACCCCGAGCACGCTGCCCGGCGTCTTCGCGCACGCCACCTGCCCCTTCACCCGCGTGACCTCGTCCGGACGGGACGGATCGGCCCCCCGCACCTCGGCCACGATGTCCATCGGGACCGCCGCCATCGGCAGCACGCGGCCGTGCGCGCCGAGCAGCCGTCCCACCCAGTCCAACCCCGCGACCGTGGACCCGGAAGGCGCCCCCCAAGCAGGCCCCCCAGGCACACCCCCACCCACGCCGGCGACAACCCCGTCAGACACACCAGGCCCCGCCACAACCGCAGCCGCCTCAGCCGAGCCGCCCCGCGCGTCACCCAAGACACCGCCGGACTCATCGCCGCGCGAGCCGCCGGGGGCGTCGCCGGACGAACCCTCAGCCGCGCCGCCTTGCGCGCTGCCTGGGCCGCCGCCGGCCGAACCCTCCAATGTGATGCTGGACGGGCCGCCGGGCGGAACGCCTGGGACACTGCCGGGCGCGTCGTTAGGCGCCGCCTCAGCCGAGCCTCCGCGCGCGTCGACCAAGGCGCCGCTGGGCTCGTCGCCGCGCGAGCCGCTCACCGCGTCGCCGGATGAACCCTCGGCCGAGCTGCCTTGCGGGTCGCCCGCCGCGCTGGCGGGGGCGTGGTTGGGCGGGCCCTCAGGTGGGCCGCCTTGCGTGGCGCCTGGGGTTTGGGTGGGGGAAGTTTCTGGTGGGGTGGTGGGCGGGGTGCCGGTGGAGGCGCCGCCCAGGAGTTCCCACAGGGCGACGATCAGCAGGTTGCCGACGGCGTGGCCCTGGAGGTCGCCCTCGCTGCGGAAGCGGTGCTGGACCACGTCACGCCAGGTCTGGCCCCACTGGTCGTCGCCGCACAGCGCGGCGAGCGCCATCCGCAGGTCGCCGGGCGGCAGGACGCCGAGTTCGCGGCGCAGCCGTCCGCTGGAGCCGCCGTCGTCGGCGACCGTGACCACCGCGGTCAGCCGGTCGGTGACGCGGCGCAGCGCCGACAACGAGGCGTACAGGCCGTGGCCGCCGCCGAGCGCGACGACCTTCGGGCCGAGGGGCTTCACCGTGCCGTTTCTCTCTCCGTCCGCGACCCGGGCCGGTTCCCGGACGGGCTCCCCGGCGGGGGTCTCACTCGCGGCCGAGGTCACGATGGGCGACCTGGACCTCGATGCCCTCGTCCCGCAGCCGGGCGGTGATCTGTTCCGCCATGGCCACACTACGGTGTTTGCCGCCGGTACAGCCCACGGCCAGCGTCACGTAGTGTTTGCCCTCACGTTCGTAGCCGTCGGCGAGCAGCCGCAGCACCTCGGAGTAGGCGTCCAGGAACTCCTTGGCGCCGCGCTGGCCCAGCACGTAGTCGCGGACGGCGGCGTCGCGGCCGGTCTTCGGGCGCAGCTCCGGCACCCAGTGCGGGTTCGGCAGGAAGCGGCAGTCGACGACGAGGTCGGCGTCGACGGGCAGGCCGTACTTGTAGCCGAACGACACGACGGTCGCGCGCAGGCTCGACTCGCCGGTGTCGTTGCCGAAGAACCCGATGATCTTGTTGCGCAGCTCGTGCACGTTGAGGCCGCTGGTGTCGATCACCAGGTCGGCCTCGGCGCGGACCTCGCGGACCAGCTCGCGCTCGCGGGCGATCCCCTCGACCAGTCGCCCGTCGCCCTGGAGGGGGTGCGGGCGGCGGACGCTCTCGAACCGGCGCACCAGGTCGGCGTCGCCGGCCTCCAGGAACACCACGCGCGGGTGGACGCCGCGCGCCTCCAGCTCGGCGATCGAGGAGTGCAGGTCCTCGGTGAACGCGCGGCTCCGCACGTCCACGACGACGGCGATGCGGGGCACCGCGTCGCGCACCCGGCCGCCGAGGTCGGCCATCGTGGCCAGCAGCCCCGGCGGGAGGTTGTCGACCACGAACCAGTCGAGGTCCTCCAGCGACTTCGCCGCCGTGCTCCGGCCCGCCCCCGACATCCCGGTCACGATCACGATGTCCGGGACGTTCGTCTCACTCGTCATGCCGCTTCCCCCTGTGCTTCGCGTCGCCGTGCTTCCCGTCGCCGCGTTCCCCGTTGCCGCGTTCCCCATCGCTGCCGGCACCGCCGCCGGCGCCGGCCCCGCCCGGGCCGCCGGACCGGCCGCTCGGGCCGCCCGTGCCACTCGTTCCACTTGTGTCGCCCGTGCCCGGCTCGGTCGCCCCGGTCCGGCCGTTCAGCGCGGCGACGATGCCCTCCGCGCTGCGCGGGCCGATGCCCGGGACCTCCGCGACCTGCTCGGGCGTGGCCTCCTTCAACCGCTTCAGCGATCCGAAGTGTTTCAGCAGCGCCGCCCTCCGCGCAGGGCCCAGACCCGGAACGTTATCGAGTTCGCTCACCGTCATGGCCTTGGAGCGGCGCTGCCGGTGGAAGGTGATCGCGAACCGGTGCGCCTCGTCGCGGATCCGCTGGACGAGGAACATGCCCTCGCTGTTGCGCGGCAGGATCACCGGGTCGGCCTCGCCGGGCAGCCACAGCTCCTCCAGCCGCTTGGCGATCCCGCAGACCGCGATGTCGTCGACGCCCAGCTCGTCCAGGGCCCGCTGCGCGGCGGCGACCTGCGGGGGGCCGCCGTCCACGATCACCAGGTTCGGTGGATAGGCGAACTTGCGGGGGCGGCCGGTCTCGGGGTCGATCGGCTGGTGGGGGCCCTCGTCCTCGGGGTCGCCGAGGCTGTCGAGCTCGCCGGTCTTCTCGCTCTCGGCGAGGTAGCGCCGGAACCGGCGGGTGATCACCTCGTGGATGGAGCGGACGTCGTCCTGCCCCTCGACCGCCTTGATCGTGAACCGGCGATACTCGCTCTTGCGGGCCAGGCCGTCCTCGAACACGACCATCGAGGCGACCACGTTCGTGCCCTGGAGGTTGGAGACGTCGTAGCACTCGACGCGCAGCGGGGCGTCGTCGAGCTCCAGCGCCTCCTGAATCTCCTGGAGCGCGCGGCTGCGGGTGGTCAGGTCGGACGCGCGGCGCGTCTTGTGCTGCTTGAGCGCCTCGTGCGCGTTGCGGGCGACGGTCTCCAGCAGGGTCTTCTTGTCGCCGCGCTGCGGGACGCGCAGCCGGACGGGCCCGCCGCGCTGCTCGCTGAGCAGCTCGGTCATGGCGTCCTCCTCCGGCGGCTGCGCGGGGACGAGGACCTCGCGGGGCACCGAGTCGCTCTCGCTGTAGACCTGGATGAGGAAGTGCTCGACGAGGTCGGCGGTGGTGACGTCCTCGACCTTGTCGACGACCCAGCCGCGCTGCCCGCGGATCCGGCCGCCGCGCACGTAGAAGACCTGGACGGCCGCCTCCAGCTCGTCCTCGGCGAAGGCGATCATGTCGCAGTCGGTGGAGTCGGCGAGGACGACCGCCTGCCGCTCCAGGGCGCGCTCCAGCGCGCGGATGTCGTCGCGGAGCCGGGCGGCGCGCTCGTACTCCTGGGACGCGGCCGCCTCCCGCATGTCGCGTTCGAGGCGCCGGGTGAAGCGGGTGGTGTGGCCCGCCATGAAGTCGCCGAAGTCCTCGGCGAGCATGCGGTGCTCGTCGGGCGTGACGCGGCCCACGCACGGCGCCGAGCACTTGCCGATGTAGCCGAGCAGGCAGGGCCGGTCGAGCTGGTGCTGCCGCTTGAACACCCCGGCGCTGCACGTCCGGACGGGGAACACCCGCAACAGCTGGTCGACCGTCTCCCGGATGGCCCACGCGTGCGAGTACGGGCCGAAGTAGCGCACGCCCTTCTTCTTCGCTCCCCGCATCACCATCACCCTCGGGAACTCCTCGTTGAGGGTGACCGCGAGATACGGATACGACTTGTCGTCGCGGTAACGGACGTTGAACCGAGGATCGAACTCCTTGATCCAGGAGTACTCCAGTTGCAGCGCCTCGACCTCGGTGCCGACGACGGTCCAGTCGACCTTGGCCGCCGTCCGCACCATCGTCTGGGTGCGGGGGTGCAGCGAGGAGAAGTCGGCGAAGTAGGAGTTCAGCCGCGAGCGCAGGCTCTTCGCCTTCCCCACGTAGATGACCCGGCCGTGCTCGTCGCGGAATCGGTACACGCCGGGCGACTCGGGGATGGAGCCTGGAGCGGGTCGGTAGGTCGCCGGATCTGCCACGCTGAAAAGCCTAGTGGCCACCACCGACACACCCGGCCGCAGCGGAGCCCCCGCCCCCTCGCCCCAGGGCCCGCGCAGCCTGGCCTCTGCGCAGCGCCCGCGCCCGGCCGCAGCGGCGGGCCCGCGTCGGTGGGCCACGCCGCTGGGGACTGCGCCGCTGAGACTATGCCGCTGGGACTGCCGCTAAGACTGTTTCGGTGAGGATGTGATCAGGGGGCGGTCAGGAGAGGATGACCTTGCCGCCCTGCACGGTGACCTTCTTCTCCTCCAGCGGCTCGTCCGCGGGCGGGTTCGCGACGGAGCCGTCGGCGATCTTGAACTTGCTGCCGTGGCAGGGGCAGTTGATCGTGCCGCCCGACACCGAGCCGACCGTGCACTTGCGGTGCGTGCAGATCGCCGAGAACGCCTTGAACTGGCCCGCGGTGGGCTGGCACACCACGACCTTCTCGTCCTTGAAGATCTTCCCGCCGCCCACGGGGATCTCGGACGTCGAGGCCAGGGCCTTGCCCGCCCCGCCGGAGCCGCCGGAGCCGTCGCCGGACCCCTTGTCGCCGGAGCCCTCGTCGTCCGACTTGTCGTCCGAGCCGCCGCACGCCGCCGCCAGCCCGGCGACGCCCGCGAGCCCCACGCCGAGGAGCAGCCCCCGGCGGGAGTTCCCCGCCGCGCCCTGCCCGGTCGCCGCGGCGTCCGCCGGTGCCTCCGCCGGTGACCCGTGCGGCGGATGCCCGGTGTCCGTGGTCGTTGCGGGGTCGTGTGCCATGCCTGTTCGCCCTCCG
Organism: Actinomadura terrae; assembly: GCF_022751215.1. Lineage (GTDB taxonomy): Bacteria > Actinomycetota > Actinomycetes > Streptosporangiales > Streptosporangiaceae > Spirillospora > Spirillospora terrae. Next base: position 108,714 of record NZ_JAICDG010000009.1, read on the forward strand.
GTCCGTCACTCTGGTCGCCTGCTGTCACCGGGAGCACGGACGCGCGCCGCCGAGGGTTCAATCCGAACCCCTGCCCATGATCACCGTGTGCTCTCGATCACCGGGCCCGGTGCGGACGGCGCATGATCACCGCATGCTCGGCCACCGTGCACCTGACCAGCGGGTCCATGATCTCGGACGCGGCGCGGAACCGCGCACCGACCCGCCGTCCGGACGCGACACGCCGACCAGACCAGAGGTTCCCCGAGCGAAAATAACGGAGTGACGGGTGGGACGGGGGCGGGCGGGGTCAGGCGAGGATCTTGGACAGGAACTGGCCGGTGTGGCTGGCCTCGACCTTCGCGATGTCCTCGGGGGTGCCGGTGGCGACGACGGTGCCGCCGCGCGAGCCGCCCTCGGGGCCCATGTCGATGATCCAGTCGGCGGTCTTGATGACGTCCAGGTTGTGCTCGATGACGATCACCGTGTTGCCCTTGTCGACCAGGCCGTTCAGCACGCCGAGGAGCTTGCGGATGTCCTCGAAGTGCAGGCCGGTGGTCGGCTCGTCCAGCACGTAGATCGTCCGGCCGGTGGAGCGCTTCTGGAGCTCGGAGGCCAGCTTGACGCGCTGCGCCTCGCCGCCGGACAGGGTCGGCGCGGGCTGGCCGAGCCGGACGTAGCCGAGCCCGACGTCGTTGAGCGTGCGCAGGTGCCGGTGGATCGCGTTGATCGGCTCGAAGAACTCGGTGGCCTGCTCGATCGGCATGTCGAGCACCTCGGAGATCGTCTTGCCCTTGTAGTGGACCTCCAGGGTCTCCCGGTTGTAGCGGGCGCCGTGGCAGACCTCGCACGGGACGTAGACGTCCGGCAGGAAGTTCATCTCGATCTTGATGGTGCCGTCGCCGGAGCAGTTCTCGCAGCGGCCGCCCTTGACGTTGAAGGAGAACCGGCCCGGCTGGTAGCCGCGCACCTTCGCCTCGGTGGTCTGCGCGAACAGCTTGCGGATGTGGTCGAACACGCCGGTGTAGGTCGCCGGGTTGGAGCGCGGCGTCCGCCCGATCGGCGACTGGTCGACGTGGACGACCTTGTCGAGCTGGTCGACGCCGTTGACCCGCCGGTGCCGGCCCGGGACCGTCCGCGCGCCGTTGAGGTGCTTGGCGAGCGAGTTGTAGAGGATGTCGTTGACCAGCGTCGACTTGCCCGAGCCCGACACGCCCGTGACGGCGGTGAGCACGCCCAGCGGGAACGCCACGTCGACGTCGCGGAGGTTGTTCTGCTGGGCGCCCTTGACGGTGACCTCGCGGCCGCGCGTCCGGGGGCGGCGGATCTCCGGGACGGCGATCTCACGGCGCCTGGACAGGTAGGCGCCGGTCAGCGAGTCCTCGGAGGCGAGCAGGTCGTCGACGGTGCCGGACACGACGATCTTGCCGCCGTGCTCGCCGGCGCGCGGGCCGATGTCGACGACCCAGTCGGCGGCGGCGATCGTGTCCTCGTCGTGCTCGACGACGATCAGGGTGTTGCCCATGTCGCGGAGCCGGATCAGCGTCTCCAGCAGCCGGTGGTTGTCGCGCTGGTGCAGGCCGATGGACGGCTCGTCCAGCACGTACAGGACACCGACGAGGCCGGACCCGATCTGGGTGGCCAGCCGGATCCGCTGCGCCTCGCCGCCCGCGAGCGTCGCCGAGGCGCGGTCGAGCGTGAGGTAGTCGAGCCCGACGTCCAGCAGGAACCCGAGCCGGGCGTTGATCTCCTTCAGCACCCGCTCGGCGATGTGGGTCTCGCGCTCGTTCAGCTCCATCGCGAGCAGGAACTTGGCGGCCTCGCCGATCGGCATCGAGGCGACCTCGGCGATCGACATCCCGCCCATGGTGACCGCGAGGACGACCGGCTTGAGCCGGGCTCCCTCGCAGGTCGGGCAGGGGATCTCCCGCATGTAGCCCTCGAACTTCTCCCGGCTGGAGTCGCTCTCGGACTCGGCGTGCCGCCGCTGGATGTAGGGGATCACGCCCTCGTAGGCGGTGTAGTAGGAGCGGGTGCGCCCGTACCGGTTCTTGTAGCTGACGTGGACCTGGGTCTCGTGCCCGTTGAGGATCGCCTTGCGGGCCTTGGCGGGCAGCCGGTCCCACGGGGTGTTGAGGTCGAAGCCCATCGCGTCGCCGAGGGCGGACAGCAGCCGCAGGAAGTAGTCGCTGACGTGCCCGCCGGACCACGGCTGGATGGCGCCCTCGCCGAGCGTCTGCTCCCCGTCGGGGACGACGAGTTCGGGGTCGACCTCCATGCGCGTGCCGAGCCCGGTGCAGTCGGGGCAGGCGCCGTAGGGCGAGTTGAACGAGAACGACCGGGGTTCCATCTCCTCGAACGACAGGTCGTCGTAGGGGCAGTAGAGGTGCTCGGAGTACATCCGCGTGCGGTTCTCGTCGCCCTCGTCGAGGTCGACGAAGTCCAGGACGATGGTGCCGCCCGCGAGCCCGAGCGCGGTCTCGACGGAGTCGGCGAGCCGCTGGCGCGCGGTGTCCTTCACCGCGAGGCGGTCGACGACCACGGAGATGTCGTGCTTCTCCTGCTTCTTCAGCTTCGGCGCCTCGTCGAGCCGGACCATCCGCCCGTCGACCAGCGCGCGCGAGTAGCCCTTGGACTGGAGCTCGCGGAACAGCTCCGCGTACTCGCCCTTGCGGCCGCGGATCACCGGCGCGAGCACCTGGAAGCGGGTGCCCTCCTCCAGCTCCAGCACCCGGTCGACGATCTGCTGCGGCGCCTGCCGGCTGATCGGCCGGCCGCACTCGGGGCAGTGCGGGTGCCCGATCCGCGCGTACAGCAGCCGCAGGTAGTCGTAGACCTCGGTGATCGTGCCGACCGTGGAGCGCGGGTTCTTGCTGGTCGACTTCTGGTCGATGGACACCGCGGGCGACAGGCCCTCGATGAAGTCGACGTCGGGCTTGTCCATCTGGCCGAGGAACTGCCGGGCGTAGGCCGACAGCGACTCCACGTACCGGCGCTGGCCCTCGGCGAAGATCGTGTCGAACGCCAGGCTGGACTTCCCCGATCCCGACAGACCGGTGAACACGATCATGGAGTCCCGCGGCAGGTCGAGCGAGACGTCCTTCAGGTTGTGCTCGCGTGCTCCACGCACGATGAGACGGTCATGCACGGCGTACTTCCGAATCCTCTTCTGGGCACGGGTGATGGGATCTGGGGCGCGGTGACGGGGGCCTCAAGGCTAGCCAAGGGGTCCGACAGAATCCCCCGAGTCGTTAACAGCGATGCACGCCGCCGCATTTCGCGGGTCCGGACGGCACCCTCGCACCGTACACGTGTTCGAACGCCGCCCGCCACACGACTCACCCACGCGGTGCCCCCGCCCCGCTTCCCAGCGTCACCTCCCAGCGGGTCGGAGTGCGTCCAGTATCCGGGCCAGGGTGCGGCGGCGCAGGTCGTCGGACCACCCGCCCGCGAGGGCCCCGTGGGTGGTCGCGGTGACCAGGGCCATCACCTCGTCGAGCCGGACGTCGCGGCGGACCGTCCCGGCGTGGCGCGCCGCGTCCAGCAGCGAGCCGAACGCCTCGGTGAGCGCGGTGATCTGCGCGCCGGGCTCGATGGCCGCGCCCTCCTCGGCGAGCAGGCCGACGACGGTGCCGATCTGCGCGGAGCTCTCGACGAGGTAGGTGAAGTAGTCGAAGAACGCGGTGGCGGGGTCGCCGTCGGCGGCCAGCGCGTCCGCCTTCCGGACGAGCCGACCGCGCAGCTCCTTCATGATCGCCGCGAGCAGGTCCCGCTTGGTCGGGAAGTGCCGGAAGACGGTGCCGATCGCCACGCCCGCGCGGGCGGCGACCTCCTCGGTGGACGCGGAGGCGCCGCGTTCGGCGAAGACCTCCTCGGCGGCGGCCAGGATGCGTGCCCGGTTGCGCCTGGCGTCGGCGCGCAGCGGCTTGTCCGGCGTCACCGGACCGCCCGTTGACACGGTGCCGTCCGTTGACAACGTGAGTCGTGACTCATTATTTTCCTATCGTGAGTTCCCACTCATGTTAGCGGCGGCAAGGAGAAGCCATGTCCCAGCAGGGTCCGCGCGAGCTGTTCGACCGTTTCCAGCGCAACGCCCTCGCGGGCGAGCCCGCCCTGGACGAGGGGATGTGCGCCGAGGACATCGTGGTCGAGAGCCCGTTCGCGCCGTCCGGGCACCGGCGGGTCGAGGGGCGCGCGAACGTCCTGGCGATGACGCGGGAGGGGCGCGCGGCGCTGCCCGTCACGTTCGAGGAGTTCCGGAACGTCGTGGTGCACGAGACCGCCGACCCCGAGGTGATCGTCGCCGAGTACGAGATGGTCGCGTCCGTGCCCGGGAAGTCCGGGCCCGAAGAGTCCGCGCCCGAGAAGTCGGTGCCCGGGGACGCGAGGCGCGCCTCGGCCTCGTTCGTGGTGGTGCTGCGGGCGAGGGACGGCCGGGTCGTCCACTGGCGCGAGTACCAGGACCGCGCGGCGATCATGGAGGCGCTGGCGCCCTGATCCACCCCCGCGCCCTGGCACCGCCCAGGCGGGTGCGAAAGGATGGGGGCTCCTTGCGGACGAGGGGGCCCTATGGAGTGGCGGAGCGTCATCGGCGAGCTGGACCTGGGCGTGGAGCGCATCGTCGCGTCGCTGTCCGCGCTGACCGAGGAGGACGTGCGCGGGCCGTCCGCGCTGCCGGGATGGAGCCGCGGCCACGTCGCGACGCACATCGCCCGCAACGCCGACTCCCTGTGGAACCTGCTCGAATGGGCCCGGACGGGGGTGGAGACCCCGCAGTACGCCAGCCGGGAGGCGCGCAACGCCGCGCTGGCCGAGGGCGCCGGGCGCAAGCGGGACGAGCTGGTCGAGGACGTGCTGGCCACGGCGGCGCGGTTCGCCGAGCAGGCGCGGACGCTGCCGGAGGAGGCGTGGAACGCTCCTGTCCGGGCGATGCAGGGCTGGTACCACCCGGCCTGGTACAGCGTCATGCGCCGCTGGCACGAGGTCGAGGCGCACCACGTGGACCTCGCCGCCGGCTACGGCCCCGCCGACTGGCCCGAGCCCTACGTCCGGTGGGCGCTGCCCAGCACGCTCACCGCCATGGCGGCGCTGCCGGAGACGCAGCGCGTGGGCTTGGCGGGGTACCGGATCACCGCGACCGACTCCGGGGAGAGCGCCGACCTCGGCTGGACGCCCGGCGGGCCCGAGGCGTCCGGATCGGGGCGGGCGCTGCTGGGCTGGCTGAGCGGACGCTCGGACGGCGCCGGCGTGGCACTGCGCCCGGACGGCCCCCTCCCCGAGCCGCCCCCCTGGCCGCACGCCGCCGCCGACCCGTTCTGACAGTCCCGACAATTCTGACAGTCCGACAGTTCTGACGGCCCCGGCCGCTCGGTCGGTCCGGCTGCTGGGCGGGTGTGTCAGTCGTCTTTGCGGGACAGGGCGTGCAGGGCGTCCATGGAGCGGACGACGATCATGTTGCGGGCGACGGTGAGGCAGCCCCGGACGGGGTCGGCGGCGAGGATCTGCGCGACCTTGCGGCGGCCCATGCCCGACCAGCGTCCGAGGTCCTGCTGGGTGACGGGGACCTGCACCTGGTAGGCGCCCTCGGGCGCGCGGGTAACGCCGTTGGGCTGCTCCTCCTTGAGCGGGGTACCGAAGCGGCCGACGAGGCGGAGCAGACGGCTCGCCAGCCGCCGTTCGGGATCGTCGGGGAAGTGGGCGGTGCGCAGGTCGTTGGCGTCCCGGAGCCGCTCGGCCAGGACGGCGGCGACCGCCCACGCCGCGCCGGGGTGGGCGTCCAGGACGGCGCGGAACCGGGCGGCGGGCAGCACGATCGCCTCGACGGGCGTGAGGGCCTCGACGTTGGCGTGCCGGGTGCCGCCGTCCACGGCCTCCAGCTCGCCGACCACGTCACCGGCGCCGAGGACGTCCAGGATCACGATCTCGCCGTCGCGCGACACCCACACCTTCACCGCGCCCGAGCGCAGCACGAAGACCTGGGAGGCGCGGGTGTGCTCGCGCGTGAGGAACGCGCCGGGTCTGATCATCGCCGTCACACCGGCCCGCCGCAGCGCCTCCCGCGCGCGCACGGGCAGCGCGTCCCAGAACCGGATGGTCTCCATCTCGCCTCCTCGCCGGATCGGGCCGGGCCCGATCCGGGCGGGGACAGGGTGCCCCGACTCCAGTGAACGCGCGGGCACGGCGCCGGACTGCGTCTTCCGTCACAGTCCTCCCGGCCTCGTTCGCCCTGGTTCGCACTCGTTCGGCACAGGTTCGGGACGGCCCTCGTCACACGTCCAGCGGCGTGTCCTCCAGCCACTTGTCGAGGGCCCGGGCGCGGCGGGCGCAGTCGGCGGCGGCGGGCTGGTCGTCGAGTGCGAGGTGGGAGGCGCGCAGCAGGTCCAGGGCGTGGCGTTGGCCGTGGTGGTCGTCCATGTCGCGGCGGATGGCGATCTCGGCGTCGAAGTGCTCGACGGCGCGGGTGTGCTTGCCGAGGGTCTGGGACGCGCAGGCCATGGTGTGCAGCGCGTAGGCCTGCTCGCGGTTGTCGCCGAGCTCGGTGGCGAGCTCCAGCGCGTGGCGTCCGGTCTCGGCCGCGTCGTCGGCGCGGCCGAGGTCGAGGTAGATGTCGGCGAGGTGGGCGAGCGCGGTGCCCTCGCTGTGCCGGTCGCCGACCTCGCCGAGCAGGCGCAGTGCCTCCAGTTCCATCTCCAGGGCTTCTTCGGGCCGGCCGCTGCGGCGCAGGACGGCGGCGAAGGTGTCCATGCCGACGCCCATGCCGTAGGAGTCGCCGGTGTCCTCGCGGATGCGCAGCGCTTGGCGGGCGGCGCGTTCGGCGTCTTCGGGGAGGCCGAGGCGCAGATAGGTGCGGGCGAGGCTGCCCAGGGTGCCGGCCAGGCCGGTCTGGGCGCCGAGGCTGTGCCACAGGTCGAGGGCCTCCAGGCCCAGGACGAAGGCCTCCTGGGGGCGTTCCAGGCGGCGCATGACGACCGAGAGGTGCTCCAGGTCGTTGGCCTCGCCGTGCTGGTCGCCGATCTCGCGGCGGATCTCCAGGGCGCGCAGCAGGTGTTCGCGGGCCTCGCGGTAGCGGCCCAGGCGCCAGTGGACGATGCCGATCTGGGCGAGGGTCTCGGCCTCGCCGTGCCGGTCGCTGATGTCGCGGTGCAGGTGCAGCGCCTGCCCGCAGTAGGTGAACGCCTCGGCGAAGCGGGTGGCGTCGCACATGAGCATGCCGAGGGTGGTGAGCGCGCGCGCCTCGCCGTGCCGGGCGCCCAGGGCACGGTAGGCGCGCAGGGCTTGGTCGGCGTCGCGCTGGGCCAGGTCCCGCAGGCCCAGGGCGGCGTTCATCCGGGCGAGTTCGGTCAGGGCTTGGGCGGCGCCGTGCCGGTCGCCCTGCTCCTGCCGGATGTAGAGGGCCTCCAGGGCGTGCAGCACCGCCTCGTGGACGTTCCCGCGCCGCCGGTGCACCTGCGCCAGCGTCAGCAGCGTCTCCGCGACGCCCGGCCAGTCGCCGATGCGGCGCCGCACGTCCAGCGCCTCGGCCGCGTGGCGCAGCGCGGACTCGTAGTCGCCGAGGCCGAGACCGGCGCGGGCGAGCGTGTCGTGGCTCTTGGCGACGCCGCCCTCGTCGCCGAGCCGCCGGTGGATGGCCAGGGACCCGCGCGCGTGCTGGATCGCGGTCGGGTAGCGGCCGAGCGCGGCGTTGACGTCGGCGAGCGTCGCCAGCGCGGCGGCCTCCCCGTGCCGGTCGGGCGGGTCCACGGCGCGGAAGCCCCGGCGGGCGCCCTCCCCGTACCCGATGGCGGGGACGGACCGGCCGAGCTCGAAGTGCGCCACGGCCAGGTTGTGCAGCATGACGGCCGCCGCCGCCCAGTCCTCCTCGGTCCGGGCGGCGTGCAGCCCAGCCTGGTGGACGGCGATGTTGTCCTCGCTGTAGCGGCGGAACTCCAGGAAGTCGAACAGGGCGTCCACCAGCTCCCAGCACGTGCGGTGCAGGCCGAGGCGCGCCGCCTGGTGGACGGCGGCGACCAGGTTGCGGCGCTCGGCCTCGAACCAGGTGAGCGCGGCCGCCCGCGCGGCGGTGGAGGGCGGTGGCCCGGGCGGCCCGTCCGGTCCCCCCTCCTCCCGGCCTCCCTCGTGGACGGCCGGGCGCCGCCGTCCACCGAGCGCCTCCCCCGCGGCCCACGCCTCGGCGAGGTATCCGGCGAGCAGGCGGCGCTGCGCGGCGAGCAGGTCGCTGTCGTCGTCCTCCCGCAGACCCCGCTCGCGCGCGAAATCGCGCAGCAGATCGTGCATCCGGTAGCGGCCGGGCCCCACGTCCTGGATGAGGTAGGTCTGCCGCAGCCCCTCCAGGCACTCGCGGGCCTCCTCCACCGGACGGTCCTGCAACGCCGCCAGGGCCGACGGCGTGAAGTCGGGCCCCGCGACCAGCCCGAGCCTGCGGAACGCCTCCCGCTGGTCGCGCCGCAGCCCCCGGTAGGCGGCGTCGAAGGTGGGGCTGAGAACGCTGTGCAGTTCGGGCCCGGCGGCGGCGTGGCCCCCGTGCAGGCCCGCGCCCGGCACACCGGTCCGTTCCGGGGGGTGCGGGAGGTCGTCCCCCCACACGAAACCGGTCCGGTACGGGGGGACGGACTGCCCGTCCTGGTCGGCCAGCTCCCGGACGGTCTCGGCGATGGACTCGGCCGGGTTCTCCGCGAGCCGTCCGGCCATGACCGCGAGGGCCAGCGGCAGGTGCCCGCACTCGCGGGCGAGCCGCTCGACGGCGCGCGCCTCGTCCCGCACGCGGGCGTCGGCCGGGCCAAGCACGCCCGCGATCAGGTCGACGGCCTCCTGCGTGACCATCTCGCGCAGCTCCAGCGTCCGCACGTCGGCGCCCTCCAGCAGCGTCGGCAGCCGCCGCCGGCTCGTCACCACCACCAGCCCCGACGCCAGCGCCGCCAGCAGCGGCCTGATCTGCTCGGGCCGCGCCGCGTTGTCCAGGATCAGCAGCATCCGCCGATCGCCCAGCAGCGACCGGCACTGCGCCGCCAACTCCGGCTCGGCGCGAGACAACTGATGGCCGGGGACGCCCGCCGCCCGCAGTACCTGGCCCATCGCCTCGGCGGGGGTGACGGGGCTGCGCGTCGTGCCGCGCAGATCGGCGAACACGATCCCGTCGGGGAACCGGTCGACCACCCGGTGCGCCCAGTGCAGCGCCAGCGTCGTCTTGCCGACCCCCGCCATTCCCTGGACGACGACCGCGCGCGGCCACTCCGACTGCGCGACGAGCATGTCGAGCTTGCGGAGGCTGACGTTCCGCCCGGCGAAGTAGGGGTTGTCCGCCGGGAGGCGCGTCTTCGGCGGGCGTCCGCCGGCGGTCTCACCGGAGTGCTCGCCGGAGGTCTCCAGGCCCACCGGGGCGCGCGCGGCGATCCCGGCGGACAACCCCGCGATCCCCTCGGACTCCTCGCCGGAGGCCGGACCCGCCGGAGGGCGGGCGGCAGGGTGAGCGGCGGGGTGAGCCGCGGGGTCGGCGGTGGCGTCGGCGGCGCCGACCGGCCACTCGTCGCCCCACGGGCTCGCGGCCCGCCGCAGCTTCTCGGTGTCCAGGACGGTCAGCGGGCGCGGCCTGCGGTCGAGGATGCCCTTCTCCCGCCACAGCCGGAACCAGCGCACCAGCGTCTCGCGGGAGATGCCCGACCAGTTGGCCAGCTCGCCCTGGCTGAGCCGCAGCGGGATCTCCGTCCCCCGCGCGGTTCGCTCCCCGAATCGGTGGGCCAGCTCCAGCAGGTGGTAGGCGAGCCGCTGCGGATGGTCGGCCGCCCGGACCGCGTGCCGCCGCCCGCCGTAGGTCACCGCCTCCGCCACCGTGTGCATCATCGCCTCGGCGACCTGCGGGTTGGCCGCCAGCAGGCTCCGAAACTTGCGGCGGTCCACCCGCAGCGCCGCGACATGGTCCAGGACGGCGACAGTGCCGCGCTGCGGGTGCCCCCACGGGCCGAGGACGCCGACCAGGTCCCCCGACCCGTACAGGTCGATGATCGACTCGTCGCCCTCGCTGGAGTCGACGAACTCCTTGGCGATCGCGTTGCTCGCCGCGCGCGGCCCCGGCTTGAACACCACGTACACGGCCGGGGCGATCACTCCCTGGTGGCACAGCATCCCGCCCGGCGGGATGTCGGTGCGCCGCCCCATCGCCCGCAGCGCCTGCCGGTCCGTCGCGGACAGCAGCCCCCAGAAGCTGCCCGGCCGCACGTCGTGGTCGATCACCCCGTCACCCGCCGCCCGTCATCGCCCTCGGCGGCGTCGGCGGCGTCGGCCGCGCCCGGACTGCGCACGGGGTACAGCGCCACGGCGATCGCGGCGATCGCGGCGTCCTGGCCGCACAGCCGGACCGGCGCACAGGACCGCCCGAGGATGTCCTCCGGTGCCTCCCCGCTCCGTCCGGGACGGAATGCCGTTGCCAAAGCGCCACCGTCCTCCCGGATGTTTTCTGATCTTCCACAAACCATCGTGCGCCAGCAAGGGCGGAACTTCCGTCCGCGGGCGCACGATTCGGCTGCGTCCGGTGACGCATTCCACTGAGTGGACCGGGTACCCGTGCCGGTGGGGACCGATGGGGAATGATGGGCGACCGGACCACCCCGCCGGGAGGACGCATGAGCTACACGGGCACGGTCGAGGCGGGCGGCCGCCCCGACGTACGGGAGCTGCCGGGGCTGGCCGTCACCAAAGTGGCGGTGGGGCCCTATGACAACAACGCCTACATCCTGCGCTGCACCGCGACCGGGGAACAGCTCCTCGTCGACGCGGCCAGCGAGGCGCCGCGCCTGCTGGAGCTGCTCGGCGACCGGCCGCTCGCCCGTATCGTCACCACCCACCGCCACCAGGACCACTGGGGCGCGCTCAGCGAGATCGCCCAGGCCACCGGCGCGCCGGTGGTGGCGCACCCCCGCGACGCCGAGGCGCTGCCCGAGCCGGTCACCGAGCCGGTCGAGAACGGCGCCACCGTCCGCGTGGGGCGGGCGCGGCTGGAGGTCATCCACCTGCGCGGGCACACGCCCGGTTCGATCGCGCTGCTGTACGACGCGGACGGCGAGCTCGCCGAGAGCCCGCACCTGTTCACCGGCGACGCCCTGTTCCCCGGCGGCGTCGGCAAGACGTGGGGCGACCCGACCCTGTTCGGCCGGCTGCTGTCGGACGTGGAGGAGCGCGTCTTCGACCGGCTCCCCGACGCCACCTGGTTCTACCCGGGCCACGGGAAGGACTCCACGCTCGGCCGCGAGCGCCCCTCGCTGCCCGAGTGGCGGTCCCGCGGCTGGTAGCCCGCGCCCGACCGGCACCCCACGGCCGGCACCCCACGGCCGGCGCCCCGCACCGCTCGGCCGCGCGGACGGCGGCCTGGGTGGCCCGAGGAACAACCGGTCGGAAGTGTTCGTTTGTCCAACCACACTTCCGCTGACCTCGGGGCCGACTCCAGGAGATCAACCATCCACGAACCCGTCGACGTGGGCCCGGAGCCCGCCCTGCGCTTTCCCGCCGGCTCGCTGGTGCTCGTCGCGGGGCTCCCGGGAGCGGGCAAGAGCACCCTGCTCAACCGGATCTACGGGCTGCGGGGCGACGAGACCGCCCCGGTGGTCGCCGCCGGCGGCGTCCGGGTGATCGACTCGCGGCAGTCCCGCAACTGGTGGGCCCGCTTCCTCGGCCCGCTCCCCCCGAGGCTGCGCACGCCGATCGTCCACGCGACGCACGTGTGGCGCATCGGACGCGCCGTCGTCGGCGGCCACGGCGCCGTCGCCCACACGCGCGGCACCTGGCCGCACATCCTGTACTGCTTCGCCTGGCTGGCGCGGCTGCGCGGCGGGGAGGTCCACCTCGTCCTCCTCGACGTCGACCCCGAGACGGCCCGCGCCGGGCAGGTCGCCCGCGGCCGCGTCGTGACCGGCGCCGCGTTCGCCCGCCACCGCCGCCGCTGGGGGCCGCTCGTCGCCCGAGCACGCGGCGGGACGCTCCGTCCGGCCGCCGGGGTCGTCGTCCTGGACCGCGACTCCGCCGACAAGCTGGAGCACATCCACTTCGGCTGACCGGCCGTTCGGCGGGCGGTGCGCGGTGTCGTGATCCGCGGGACGCGGCTCTATAGGGTCGGGACACCAGACTTCGACGAGAGGCGGCAGCATGGGGCAGCGGGTGCGCGGGGTCGTCGCGCCGGGACGGGGCGAGCCGGTGCGGATCGAGACGGTCACGGTCCCCGATCCCGGGCCGGGCGAGGCGGTCGTCGACGTCCAGGCGTGCGGGGTCTGCCACACCGACCTGCACTACCGCGAGGGCGGCATCAACGACGAGTTCCCGTTCCTGCTGGGGCACGAGGCCGCCGGCGTCGTCGAGTCGGTCGGCGACGGCGTCTCCGAGGTCGCGCCGGGCGACTTCGTCGTCCTGAACTGGCGGGCGGTGTGCGGGCAGTGCCGGGCGTGCGTACGCGGGCGTCCCTGGTACTGCTTCAACACGCACAACGCCGTGCAGAAGATGACGTTGGACGACGGCACCGAACTGTCCCCCGCGCTCGGCATCGGCGCGTTCGCCGACAAGACGCTCGTCGCCGCCGGGCAGTGCACCAAGGTCGACGCCGCCGCGCGTCCGGCGGTGGCCGGGCTGCTGGGCTGCGGCGTCATGGCGGGCCTCGGCGCCGCGATCAACACCGGCGGCGTCGGACGCGGCGACTCGGTGGCGGTCATCGGCTGCGGCGGCGTCGGCTCGGCGGCGGTGCTCGGGGCGCGGCTGGCGGGCGCGGCGCGGATCATCGCGATCGACCTGGACGAGCGCAAGCTCGTGACCGCGCGGGGGCTCGGCGCCACGCACACCGTCCACGCGAAGGACACCGACGTGGTGGCGGCCGTGCGGGAGCTGACCGGCGGGTTCGGCGTGGACGTCGCCATCGACGCGGTCGGCCGTCCGGAGACCTACGAGCAGGCGTTCTACGCGCGCGACCTCGCCGGGACGGTCGTGCTCGTCGGCGTCCCCACCCCGGAGATGAGGCTGGAGCTCCCGCTGCTGGACGTGTTCGGGCGCGGCGGATCGCTCAAGTCGTCCTGGTACGGGGACTGCCTGCCGTCCCGCGACTTCCCCATGCTCATCGACCTCCACCTCCAGGGGCGGCTCGACCTCGACGCGTTCGTGTCCGAGACGATCGCGCTGGACGGTGTGGAAGCCGCGTTCGAGAAGATGCACCACGGCGACGTGCTCCGCTCGGTGGTGGTCCTGTGACGGCGCGCGTCGACCATCTCGTCACCTCCGGGACGTTCTCGCTGGACGGCGGCACCTGGGAGGTCGACAACAACGTCTGGATCGTCGGGGACGACGCGGAGGCCGTCGTCATCGACGCCGCGCACGACGCGGACGCGATCGCGGCGGCGGTGGGCGGGCGGCGGCTCGTGGCGATCGTGTCCACCCACGGCCACGACGACCACATCGACGCGGCGCCCGCGCTGGCGGCGGCCACCGGAGCGCCCGTCCTGCTGCACCCGGACGACCTGATGCTGTGGAGGCAACGGCACCCCGGCACCGAGCCGGACGGCGAGCTGTCCGACGGGCAGGCCGTCACCGTGGCGGGGACGGCGCTGACCGTCCTGCACACGCCGGGGCACAGTCCGGGCGCGGTGTGCCTGCACGCCCCGGCCCTCGGGACCGTCTTCTCCGGCGACACCCTCTTCAGCGGCGGACCGGGCGCCACCGGCCGCTCCTTCTCCGACTTCCCGACGATCATCACCTCGATCCGGGAGCGGCTGCTGACGCTGCCGCCGGACACCGTCGTCCGCACCGGGCACGGCGACTCCACGACGATCGGCGCGGAGGCCCCGCACCTGGAGGAGTGGATCGCCCGAGGCCACTGAGCAAACGGGCCACCGAGCGAGCGGGGCCACTGAGCAAACGGGGCCACCGGGCGAGCGGGGCCACTGAGCGTCCCGGAGCACCGGGCGAACTCGGGACACTGAGGTGTCGGGGGCGCCAGGCGTTCGGGGCCACCGAGCGATCGGGCCGTCCGGGCGCCGCGGGCCGCGATAGGGTCCGCGGTGAGCCGGCGCACGGCGAGCGAGAGGGGTGCGATGCGGCGCAGAGCACCGGTCGCCCTCCCCTACGCGGCGTCGGCGTGCGCGTTACTGCTGGGTGCGGCGTTGGCGGGGTGCGGGGAGAGCGCCGCGGGATCGTCGGGCGCGCTGGACGTGCCGCCCCCGGCGGCCACCCAGGTCCCGGCCGTCCCGGGAACGCCCAGCACCGGAACGCCCAGCGGCAGCGCGCCCGCCGCCGCGCCGACGGCGGAGGCCGGCGTCCCGGAGAAGCGGCCCCTCGGGCGGCCCGGCAAATGGCGCATCACCACCTACTACACGGCCTCGCAGAGCCTGTACCGGGGCAAGGCGAAGGCGGTGCGCGGCTGCCTGAAGTTCCACTGCTCGCACGGGAAGGACCCCCTCGGCTCCTACCCGGAGGACTTCCTCAAGGTGATCCAGACGGAGGGCAGCGGGCACCTCACCTCCGGGCCGCAGAAGGGCCGGTACCTGAACTGGTCGTCCAGCGTCGGGTTCTGGCTGGACGACACGACCCGCGACTCGGCGGGCCGTCCGCTGCGGGCCTGGACGTCGGCGGCGGCCGACCGGTTGGTGCTCGCGCGCGGGCAGCGGTTCGCGATCGTCGGATGCGGGCGGGACGGCAACGGACGTCCCGTCGAGGCGCCGGTGTGCCGGAGGTTCCGCGCGGCGCGCTGGACGGTCACCGACCTGTTCCGCCCGGGCTACGGCGGCGAGTACCACGCCGACGTCTACATCGGCGAGGAGCACGGGACGCGGCTGGCCGACTCGCCGTTCTACACGACGCTGCGGGGCGCCACACTCGCCGGGGTGCGGTGACGCGAACCGCCGTCCGGTCGCGCCCCTCGCCGACCGCGCCTCTCACCGATCATGTCCGGATGGGGTCCAGCAGGCGGTGCGGGGAGAGCAGCGCGACGCTGACCGGGTCGTCCCGGTAGCGCACGCCGGGCACGGCGTGGATCTCGATGTCCTCGACGGGGACGGTGCGGCCGCAGGACGGGCAGGAGCCGTCCGCCGCCACGGTCGTGCCGCAGTCCACGTGGACGAAGGTGCGGTACACCTCGGGCGACAGGTGGTCCTCGGCCCACCGGACGAGGGTGTGCACGACGGGGAACAGCTCCTTGCCCATGTCGGTGAGGACGTAGTCGTGCCCCTCCTTGGCCAGGACGCCGTGCTCCACGAGCAGCTGGAGCCGCCCGGACAGCACCGCGCGGGGGATGTCGAGGCGGGCCAGGAAGTCGCTGAACCGCCGTACGCCGTAGATCGCGTCCCGGATGATCAGCAGCGTCCAGCGCTCGCCCACGACCTCCAGCGCGCGGGCGAGCGAGCAGTCCTGTGCCGCGTAGTCCTTGCCGAGTGCCATGTACGCCACACTACCGCCCGGAAGGTTCATTGACCGAACCAGGCGTGCTACGGTCGCCCCATTGAGTTCAATCACTGAACTGTACCTGGGGAGACCGCATGACGACTCTGGCGACCGCTCGCGCCGGGCAGCGCGCACCGGGCTCCACCGCCGCGCTGGCCGTGCCCGCCGCCGCGACGCTGCTGGCGCTGATGAACTACACCGCGCCGATGGCGACGCTGACGGAGACCGCGCACGGCCTGGCCGCGGGCGGGACGGCCCAGATCTGGCTGATGAGCTCGATCAGCCTCGGCCTCGCGGCGGCGCTGCTGGCCATCGGCAGCCTCGCCGACGACCACGGGCGCCGGCGGGTGTTCGCGGGCGGCGCGGTCGCGCTCGCCGTCTCCAGCGTCGCCTGCGGGTTGGCGCCCAACGCGCTCGTCTTCGTGGCCGGACGGATCGTCCAGGGCGCGGCGAGCGCGGCGCTGCTGGCGACCGGCCTCGGCATCATCGCCGCCACGTTCGAGGCGGGACCGCGCCGCGCGCACGCCACCGGGGTCTGGGGCGCGATGCTCGGGCTCGGCATCGCGCTCGGCCCGATCGCGGCCGCCGCGACGACCTCGGCGGGGAACTGGCGGGTCTGGTACTGGCTCGCCGCCGCCGCGTCGGTGGCCCTGGCCGTGGCGGCCCGGTCGCTGGGCGAGTCCCGCGCCGACCGTCCGCGCGGGCTGGACCTGCCGGGCCTCACCACCATGAGCCTCGGGATCGCGGCGCTGGTCGCGGCGATCACCTGGGGCCGGGTCGGCTGGACGCGTCCGGGCGTCCTCGCGCTGTTCGCGGCGGCGGCCGTGCTGCTGGCCGCGTTCGCCGCGGTCGAGGCGCGGCGCCGGGAGCCGATGCTCGACCTCGGGCTGCTGCGGCACCGGCCGTTCCTGCTGTCGATCTCGGGCGCGCTGATCACCGGGCTCGCGGTGATCGGGGTCATGAGCTACCTCGCGACGATGATGACGCTGGTGCTCGGGCTGTCCACGCTGGCCTCGGCGCTGGTGCTGGCGATCTGGTCCGGGCTGTCGTTCGTCACGGCACTGCAAGCACGGCGGCTGCCCGGACGGCTGCCCGCCGGACGGCTGCTCGGCGCCGGGCTGGCGCTGAGCGCGGTGGGCGAGTTCGCGATGCTCGGGCTCGCCCCGGACTCGCACTGGTGGCGGCTCGTCCCCGGGCTGGTGGTGTCGGGCGCGGGCAGCGGCCTCGCCAACGCGATGCTCGCCCGGGTGGCGGTCGACAGCGTCCCCGCCGACCGCGCCGGCATGGGCTCGGGCGCGAACAACACCGCCCGCTACCTCGGCGCGTCGGTGGGCGTCGCGATCGTCGGCGCGATCGCCACCGGCTCGGGCTCCGCACCGTCCGCACTCGCGCACGGCACGAACATCGCCATGCTCGCCTCGGCAGTCGTCGCCCTACTGGGCGCCGCCCTAGCCGCCACCCTCTCCACCCCCCACTGAGCAGCCCCACGGCCGCCCGCCCAAGAACCACACCCCCGCCCCCGCCGGTCCCGACACGCGTGACATCCAGCCCAAATCGCGTGGCGCGGCGCCCTCTCGGATGACTACCTCTTGAGGAGTATGTGGCGGATCGTCCCGGGGGGTGACGCGGGCGGCGGCCGCGGTTGCCTATAACCGAGTCATGACGATTCCGCGCCCGGCCCGGGATGACCTGAAGGCGGCCATGGCGGCCCGCCGAGAGCTGGGGCCCGACTACGACGAGGCCTTCCTCGACTCCGTCGTGGACCGCATCGAGGAGACGCTGGCCCCCCGCCCGCCTCGCTTCCCGGTGGCGGCCCCCGCGCCGCGCCGCGCGAACCCCAAGTCGCGCGGGGAGGTCGGCGAGCGCGACCACAGCCTTGCGCTCGCGGTGCTCTCGCTGCTGGCCGCGATCCCGCTCAGCGCGATCTCGGTGATCAATGGCGGGCTGCCGGCCCTGATGTTCGTCCTGACGATGATCGTGATACTCAACATCACCTACATGTTCCGGCCCCGCCGCGACTGAACCGCCCCGGACCCCTCGGCGCGCGGCACCGGGTGCGACGCGGGCGACGGGCTTGGGGGCGCGGGGTAGGCGGCGGGGTCAGCTGCTTGGTTCGGGGTCGCGGGGGAGGCCGAGCAGGCGCTCGCCGATGATGTTGAGCTGGACCTCGGTGGTGCCGCCGTAGATCGTCATCGCGCGGCCGAACAGCATGGCACGGGCGAGCGGGCCGCTCTCGGCCGACGGTCGCTCGGTGGCGGCGGCCGCGCCCTGGGCCGCCCAGCAGTGGTCGGCGACGTCCTGGTTGAACTGGACGCCGAGCAGTTTGCGGACGCTGGCCTCCGCGCCGGGCGCCACGCCGTTGAGACGCTTGAGCGTGCCGCGCAGCGCGAGCAGGTCGATCGCCTGGCCGCGCGCGACGAGCCGGCCGGCCTCGGTGAGGGCGACCGCGTCCAGGTACCGGCCCTTGAGGAAGGCCAGCAGCTCGGGGACGCCCATGCCGAGCCCGCCGCCGGTCGACAGCGTCACCCGCTCGTCCGACAGCGTGTCGCGGGCCACCCGCCAGCCCTGGCCGACCTGCCCGACGACCTGCTCGTCGGGGACGAAGACGCCGTCGAGGAACACCTCGTTGAAGATGGCCTCGCCGGTCAGCTCCCTGAGCGGGCGGACGTCCACGCCCTCGGACCGCATGTCCACGAGGAAGTAGGTGATGCCCTCGTGCTTGGGCGCGTCCGGGTCGGTGCGGGCGATGCAGAACCCCCAGTCGGCGCGCCGCGCGACCGACGTCCAGACCTTCTGGCCGGTGAGCCGCCAGCCGCCCGGGACCCGCTCGGCACGCGTGGACAGCGAGGCCAGGTCCGAGCCCGCGCCCGGCTCGGAGAACAGCTGACACCACGCCATCCGCCCGCGCAGCGTCGGGCGCAGGAACCGCTCCTTCTGCTCCTCCGTCCCGTACCGGACGAGGGAGGGCACCAGCCACGCGCCGATCTTCAGGCGCGGCGGCGCGACACCGGCGGCCCGCAGCTCCTGCTGGATGAGGACCTGCTCGACCGGGTCCGCGCCGCGTCCCCACGGCCTCGGCAGGTGCGGAACGCTCCACCCGGCGTCGCCCATGCGGGCGTGCCGCGCGTCCTCGTCCTCGATCGCCGCCAGCTCGGCGACGTCCGCGCGGACGCTCTCGCGCAGCGGACCGGCCTCCTCGTCCAGCTCCAGGACGACCTCGCGGCGGCCGCCCTCCAGCGCGAGCCGGGCGACGGCGGCGGCCCAGTCGCCGGTGGGGCCGAGGAGCGCCCGCAGCGTCAGGGCGCGGCGCAGGTAGAGGTGCGCGTCGTGGTCCCAGGTGAAGCCGATGCCGCCGAGGATCTGGATGGCGTCGCGCGCGGTCCGCACGCCCGCGTCGGCGGCGACGACGGCGGACACGGCGGCGGCGAACCCTGCGGTCGGCGCGTCCTCGTCCAGTGCGCGGGCGGCGTCCCAGGCGGCGGCGCGGGCCTGCTCCAACGCGACCAGCATCCGCGCGGCCTTGTGCTTGACGCCCTGGAACTGCCCGATCGGACGGCCGAACTGCTCGCGCACCTTCGCGTACTCCGACGCGGTGGAGACGAGCCAGCCCGCGAGTCCGGCGGCCTCCGCGCCGAACAGCGCGGCGGCCAGGTCGCGGACGCGCGCGGTGGTCAGCCCGTCCAGCACTCGGCTCGCCGGGACGCGGACCCCGGACGCCTCGACGGACGCGACGCGGCGCACGCGGTCCAGACTCTCCCGGACCGGCGCCACCACCAGGTCGGCGGCGTCGACCGCGATCCACAGCTCGCCGCCCACGTTGCGCCCGGCGTGTTGGAAGTGCTGGGCGTGCTTGAGGTGCTCGGCGTGCTCGAACTGGTCGGTGTGCTTGCGGCGCTCGCTCTTCTCGGCGGGGAGGGCGACGGGCAGGACGAGGACGTCGGCGAGCATGGCGCCGAGCACGACCCCGGCCGTGCCGGAGACGACCAGCGTGTCGCCGTCGCGGCGGGCGGTGAGGCCGCCCTCCAGCGCGACCGCGCCCGTCCGCGCCCCGCCCGCGAATCCGGGCAGCAGCTCGGCGCGGGCCTTGGCGTTGCCGGAGGCGTTCACGGCGGCGCTCGCCAGCACCGTGGGCAGGAACGGTCCAGGCGCAACCGCGCGGCCGAGCTCCTCGAGGGCGACGGCCAGCTCCAGCAGGCCGTAGCCCTGGCCGCCGTGCTCCTCGTCCAGGTGCAGGCCGAGCAGGCCCTGTTCGGCCAGGGCGGGCCAGAACGCGGGCGTGGTCTCCGCGTCGGCCTCCAGGGCGGCCCGGACGCTCACCGCCGTGACGTGGCGTTCGGCGAACCCCCGCACCGCGCCGGCGAGCGCCTCGTGTTCCTCGGTCAGGCCGATGGCCATCCGTCCCCCTCCGCAGCCCGTAGTGACATCCATTCTAGAACAGGATTCTGGTCTGGTAGGTGCGTGGTGCCACTCTCATCCCCATAGGGAAGGGCGCGTATCAAGGGCCGCGTATCAACGGCAGCGGGCGCCCCTCGGTGAGGGGCGCCCGGGATGCAGAGGTGTCAGGAGGCGTTGCGGTCGGCCGCGTTCACTTCCGGGTGAGGCTCGCCGGCCGTCCTGTCCTTCGAACGGGCGCGGTCGCCCACGGTGAGGCTGGCGACGGTGGTCGCGACGAGGGTTCCGGCGATCACCGCGAGGGACAGCCAGATCGGCACGTCCGGGGCCCACTCCGCGCCGTACTCGTGGAGCGCGTGCAGGATCAGCTTGATCCCGATGAAGCCGAGGATGAACGCCAGCCCGTGGCCGAGGTAGACCAGGCGCTCGGCGAGCCCGCCGAGCAGGAAGTAGAGCTGGACGAGGCCCATCAGCGCGAACGCGTTGGCGGTGAACACCAGGTACGGCTCGGTGGTCAGACCGAAGATCGCCGGGATCGAGTCGAGGGCGAACATCACGTCGGTGGAGCCGATGGCGATCATGACGATCAGCAGCGGGGTCACCATCCGGCGGCCGTCGCGGCGCACGAGGAAGCGGTTGCCGTCGTAGTCCGGCGACGTCGGGATGATCCGCTTGGCCCAGCGCAGCAGCGGGTTCTCCTTGAACTCCTCCTCGTCGCCGCCCCGGACGAGCCCGTAGGCCGTCCAGATGAGGAACGCTCCGAAGATGAAGAAGACCCAGGTGAAGGTCGCGATGGCGGCGGCGCCGACCGCGATGAACACGCCGCGCAGCACCAGCGCGATCACGATCCCCGCCATGAGCACGGTGTGCTGGGCGTGCTTGGGCACGGCGAACCGCGCCAGGATCACCATGAACACGAACAGGTTGTCGACGCTGAGGCTCTTCTCGGTGACGAACCCGCCGAAGTACTGCGCGGCGTGCTCACCGCCGGAGAACAGCCAGACACCGGCGCCGAACGCGACGGCGAGGCCGAGGTAGACCGCCGACCAGAACGCGGCGCGCCGGGTGCTGAACTCCCGGGTGTCGTTGCGGTGGATCAGGAAGAGGTCGGCGGCGATGACGGCGAGGATCCCTGCCAAGGTCAGGGCCCACACCCAGGGTGAGACGGACAACGTGACTCCTCCGGCGGACGCGATCGAGCGCCGGAGGTCTCTCCCGTCCGCGACTCGCGGACCCCGGCTCCCGGGCCGGTGCGGACCGACCGTGCTGACGAGAACCGTGCGCGGGGATACTCCCCTCCATTACCTCCTTCAACGCGTGCCTCTACCTGGCCGTTCCCCGTTCGGTGAACTTTTCCCGAGCACGCGCGAACCAGACCGCCGGAGGCGGCGTCTAAGGTCCGGTCGTCCCCCACCCTCAGCGGGCGCGGGCGGTCACCAGGTCGTGGTAGATGTCGGCGAGCTGGCGGGCGGCGTCGTCCTCGGTGGGCAGCCGCGCGGCGCGGCGCGCGGCGGCCGAGCCGAGCCGCAGCGCGAGGGCCGGGTCGTCCAGGACGCGGCTCACCGCGCGCTGGAGCGCCTCGGGGTCGCCGGGGGGCACCAGCAGCGCCGCCTCGCTCTCGGGACCGTGCAGCAGCCCCGCCCCGGACCCGTCGGCCCGAGCTCGCTCCCCCGCGCCGACCATGCCGGGTATCCCGCCGACCCGGGTGGCGACCAGCGGCCGTCCGGCGCGCAGGATCTCCTGGACGATCAGCGGCTGCCCCTCCCACACGCTCGGCACGACGGCGACGTCGGCGGCGGCCAGCAGCGCCGGGACGTCGCGGCGCCGGCCGAGCAGCCGGACGGGCAGGTCCTCGGCCTCGACCCGGTCGCGCAGGTCCTCGGCGAGCGGCCCGGCCCCGGCGATCACGACGAGCGGGGTCGGGGTGCGGCCGGACCAGCCGCGCGCCGCGTCCAGCAGCGTGGGCAGGCCCTTCTGCTCGGCGAGCCGGCCCACGGTGACCACCAGCGGGCGCTCCCCCGCCCCCAGTTCGGCGCGGACGTCGGCGCGGGCGGCGGGCCCCGGCTGCGAGCGCGGCGCGGGGGCGGGGACGAGCGCGTGCCCCACCGACCGGGCGCGCAGCTCGCGCATCCGCTCCTCCAGGTCGGGCGAGACGCCGAGGACGAGGGTCGCGCCGCGCGCCACGACGCGTTCGAGCGCGCCGTAGATCGCGGCGGTCCGGCCGCCCGCGATGAGGGCGTTGTGCAGCGTGACGACCAGCGGCGGCCCGCCCCGCGAGAACCGCAGCGGGCCCGGCGCGACCCGCGCGCACGCGGCCACCGCGAGGGCGCCCGCGCGCAGGCCGTGGGCGTGCACGACGTCCGCGCCGCGCAGCAGGCCCCGCAGCCGCGCGACCGCCTTGGCGTCGCTGACCGGGCGCGGCCGGTCGGCCAGGTCCACCGCGGCGAACCGGACGCCGTCACCGGCGAATCCGAACGCCTCCTCGGTCGAGGAGGGCCCGCAGACCAGCACCCGCGCGCCGCGCGCCGCCAGCCGCACGGCGACGGACCGGACGTGCCGCCCGACCCCGCCCGCGCTGGTCCCGAGGACGAGCGCCACGCGCATCCCGTCCAGCCCCCGCTCCGCGCCGGCGGGCCCGGCGTTCTCGGGACCCGTGGTCTCGCGACCCGTGGTCTCGCGACCCGTGGTCTCGCGACCCGTGGTCTCGCGACCCGTGGTCTCGCGACCCGTGGTCTCGCGACCCGTGGTCTCGCGACCCGTGGTCTCGGGACTCGGGGTCTCGGAGCCCGTGGGCTCGGGGCCGGTGTTGGCGGGGCCCGTGGTGTCGAGGCCGGGGTTCTCGGGGTTCGGTTGTTCAGGCATTCCGTGCGACCTTCCGGCTGAGGACGGCCCGCAGGTCCCGGCCGTCGATCACGAACGCGATGAGGAGGAACACCGCAGCGGCGACCGCGGCGGCGAGGGCGCCGGCACCGACGCCGCGGAGCTGCCCGCCGGTCCCGATGGCGGCGGCGGCCGCGTATCCGGCGGCGGCGCCCCCGGCCCCCCCGGCGAGACCGGCGGCGAGCACGCGCGGCACCCCCCGCGCGGCCGCCGCGCCCCGGGCGCGGACGAGCGTGCCCAGCAGCAGGACGCCCGCGACGGTCATGCCGATCGCGTTGCCGAGGCCGAGTGCGGCGACCACCCACTGCCGTCCGGCGCCCAGGACCAGCGCGACGTCGGCGACCATGACCACGAGCCACCCGGTGACGACGGCGACCGCGCCCATCCGTCCCCGGTGGCAGGCGAACAGCACCCGTCCGAGATGGGCGACCAGGCCGTAGCCGACGAGGCCGGGCGCGAACGCCAGGACGGCGCGGGACAGCACGTCCTGCTGCTCCTGCTGGCCGGGGTTGAACACGGCCGCGACCGGCAGCGCGACGGCGGCCAGCACCGCCGCGCCCGCGCACGACACCAGGATCACCGCGCGGGTGGTCGAGGCGGTGATCTGGTCGAACCGGTCCCGCTCCCCCGCGCTCATCCGCGCCGACAGCATCGGGAACGCGCTGGTCGCGATCGGCACCGCCAGGATCGCCCACGGCAGCAGGTAGACCGCCCACGCGTACTGGTAGTTGGCGAGCGCGCCGCCCGTCCCCTCGTAGCTGAGGCGGACGACCAGCAGCGCCGACAGCTGCTGCGCCGCGACCGTCGCGAGGCCCGCGAGCGCGAGGCGCCGCACCCGCCGCGCCACCCCGTCCGGGAAGCGGAACGTGGGCCGCAGCCCGAGCCGCAGCCGCCACGCCGCGATCCCGGCGGTGACGGCCATCGCGACGCCGCCGAGCGCCGTCCCCGCCGACAGCGTCAGCTCGGCGGAGCGGGGCAGCCCCGCCAGGTCGTTCTCGTAGCCGTCGCCGAGCGGCGCGTACACGAGGTAGGCGCCGATCACCACGAGGCTGGAGGCCAGCGGCGCGAGCGCGGGCGCGACGAACCGGCGGTGCGACTGGAGCAACCCGTACAGCACGACCGCCACCCCGTACATGATCATCTGGGGTGCCATGACCGCGAGCATCGTGCCGCCCACGTCCACTATCTCGCCCCGTTGGCAGCCCTTCAGGTCGCCGCCGACCAGCAACTCCATGATCGGACGGGAGCCCAGCGCCATCAGCGCCGACAGCGGCACCATCAGCACGACGATCCAGGTCAGCAGCGCCGAGCCGATCCGGCGGACCTCCTCGCGGTCGCCGCGCTCGGCGGGCCCGGCGAGCACCGGCACGACCATCGCGGTCAGCGCGCCGCCCGCCACGATCTCGTAGACGATGCTGGGGAACTGCGTCGAGGTGAAGTAGGCCTGGCTGAGGCAGGACGTGGTGACGGTCTGGGAGAAGGCGTAGGTGCGTCCGAACCCGGCGAGCCTGCTCAGGATCGTGATGACGCCGATGACGACGGCCGCGCCTGCGAGGCCGCCGGTGAGGCGGCGCAGGCTGGAGTGTTCACGGGACGGCACGGCCGGTGGACTCGGGGGGATCTGCTCGGACGCCTAGGCCGGTCCGTCCGCCTGGATGGAGGACGGAGCGGAGGACTGGGCGGAGGACGGGCCCGCCGCGTCCGGGGGCGGCCCGTCGGACGGAGCGTGCGCCTGCGCGGGCACCGACGCGCCGGAACCGGCGGGTTCGGCGGGGCGGCGGCCGAGCATGTCGAGGCGGTGCAGCACCGGCGTCCGGGCGATGACCTTGGTGAAGCTGACGTACTCGCTGGCGGCGTTCAGCCCGGCGAGCCCAGCCAGCACGGCGAGCCGCGGCCCGCGGCCGAGCCGGGTGGCGGCGAGGCCGAGCAGCGCGCCGAACGCGTTGGCGCCGGTGTCGCCGAGCATGGCGCGCTCGGCGAGGTCCTCGCCGAGCAGCGCGGCGGCGGCGCCGAGCGGCGCGGCCACGACGGCCGAGCCGGACGCGGTCAGCGCCAGCGGCGCCCCGGCGACCAGGCCGACCTTGATCGCGCGGCCGGGACGCAGGTCGAACAGGTTCATCAGGTTGGCGGACCCGGCGATGATCGCGCCGTTCACGACCGTGTCGAACGCGCGGCCCGTCCGGGACGGGGCGGGCGACCCGGCCAGCGCGGCGGCGGCGAGCCCGGTCGCGCCGATGCCGAGCAGCTTCACCGCGCCGCTGGTGACCTCGCCGCGGGCGAGCGCGCCGAGATGCCCCTTGAAGCCGCGGGACGCGCCGGACCCGGCGAGGTCGTCATAGCCGCCGAGGGCCCCGCACGCGGTGCCCGCCAGCAGCGCGGCGGCGCGGGTGCGGCCGGACGGGCCGGGCAGGAGCAGCCCGCCCGCCACGGCGCCCGCGACGAACGCGGGCCCCTCCAGCAGCGTGACCGGCTCGCCGCGGTGGTTGGTGCGACCCCACACCTGCTCCCCCGGCAGCCCGTTCAGGCCGGGGGGGCGCCGCGTCAGCGCGACGTAGGCGGCACGCGCCGCCGCGGCGCCGAGCGCCGCGCCGACCGCCAGCCGCGCGGCCCGCGCCGGGCCGGAGGCGATGCGTCGGTCCATCAGGTCACCCGTTCTTCCCCACCGTGGGCACGGGCGAGGGCAGGTAGCCGCTCGCGCCGTCGCCCGTCCCGTACCGCCCGGACTTGCCGCCGAGCTCGTTCTGCAGCGCCAGGATCGCCACGACCTGCCCGGAGGAGGTGTCCACGGTGTCGACGGTCGAGACCGAGTCGGCCGTGTCAGAGCCGCGCAGCGCGGCGATCAGCCCGCCCTTCTGCGCCGAGGTGGCCGGGCCTCCGACGACCGTACCGCGATCGGCGGCGTCGAGTGCGGCGGCCAGCGAGATCAGTGCCTTGTTGGCCTCCGCCCCGCCGTCGTAGGTGTAGGCGTTGGACGGGGCGACGACCACCGCGACGGTCGCGTGCTGGCCGGGCTTGCCGCTGGTGGTGATGTACCCCGCCTGCTTGAAGCTGTTGAGGACGGTGCCGCCGGAGGGGTCCTCGCGGCCGGTCTTCGCCGCGTCCCGGGTGACCAGGGCGCTCGCGAGCACCGCGCCCGCCTTGGTGTAGGCGCCGGCGTCGGCGGGGAACTCCACGCCCTCGGACTTGAGCTGGCTCGCGAGCTCGTCGACGGTGCCGCGCTGGTCCTCGTCCAGCAGCTTCTTCTGGATCGTGACGCGGCCGGTGACGGCGGCGCCGGCGTCCTTGGCCAGCTCGCCGAGCTGCTCGATGCTGTCGTCGCTGGCGCCGGGCGTCTCGACCAGCACCAGCGACTGGCCCTTGAGCCGGTTCGCGACGAACTGGGGCGCGAGGCCGGCGGCGAACTGCTCCTCGCCGCGCAGCTGCCTCTCGCTGCGCCGCTGGTCGAGGCGTGCCTGGTTGGCGGTCCGCGCCGCCGAGCTGGCCTGCTGGCGCAGCGTGTCGCTGACCGAGTCCGACAGTGTCGTGGAGCCCAGCACGATACCGAGCGCCAGCGCCAGGAAGATCGCGACGATGGAGACGAGGTGGTAACGGAAATCGATCACGTGAAGAGTCCGGTCAGCCAGAAGACGAAGGCGTGCCAGCGGTCGGCGAGCAGGGGACTGATGACGTCCCCCGCCGGTGACATGGCGACGGCGGTGACGATGGCGACGAAGGCGCCGAGGACGAGGAACAGCAGCGACCAGGTCGAGATGCGGCTGCGGTACAGGCGGCTGACGCCCTTGGCGTCGACGAGCTTGCTGCCGACCCGGAGCCGGGTGAGGAACGTGCTGGCCATCCCGGCGCGGCCCTTGTCGAGGAACTCGACCATGTTGGCGTGGGTGCCGACGGCGACGATCAGCGTGGCGCCCTTGTCGTCGGCGAGCAGCATGGCGATGTCCTCGCTGGTGGCGGTGGCGGGGAACACCACGGCCTCGGTGCCGAGCTCGTGCACCCGCTTCAGGCCGGGCGCCCGGCCGTCCCGGTAGGCGTGCACGACGATCTCGGCGCCGCAGGTGAGCGCGTCGTCGGAGACCGAGTCCATGTCGCCGACGATCATGTCGGGCCGGTAGCCCGCCTCCAGCAGCGCGTCGGCGCCGCCGTCCACCCCGATCAGGACGGGCCGGTACTCGCGGATGTAGGGCCGCAGGGTGGCGATGTCCTCGCGGTAGTGGTAGCCGCGGACCACGATCAGCGCGTGCCGCCCGGCGAGCTTCGTGCGCACGTCCGGGACGCCGACGCCGTCGATGAGCAGGTCGCGCTCGCGCTTGACGTACTCCATCGTGTTCGCGACGAACGCCTCGAGCTGGCTGGCGAGGCCCGCCTTGGCCTCGGTGAGCGCGGTCTCGACGGTCTCGGCGGTCTGCGCGGTGCCCTTGGCGACGACCTCGTCGCCGCGGTGGACGGTCGCGTCCTCGACCCGGACGTGGTCGCCCTCGGCGAGCCGGGTGAAGATCTCGGGGCCGACGTCGTCGACGAGCGGGATGCCGGCCTCGACGAGGATCTGCGGGCCGAGGTTCGGGTACCGGCCCGAGATGCTCGGCGCGACGTTCACGACGGCGCCGACCTGGCACGACACCAGTGCCTCGGCGCTGACGCGGTCGAGGTCGACGTGGTCGATCACGGCGACCTCGCCGGGCTGGAGCCGCTTGGTGAGGTCCTTGGTGCGGCGGTCGAGGCGGGCGACGGCGGTGACCCCCGTCCGGCCGTCGTCGCGGCCGCGGCCCAGCGCGAGCACGCGCCTCGGCAGCTTCTGGGCCAGCCGGACGCGCCGCTCGGTGGTGGGAGACGGGTCTTTCATCACCGACCATCCTGCCAGAGGGCGGGCGTGAACATCGGTAGTGGCGGACGTCCAGGCGTGTCCGTTCGCGCACCCTCTGTAGTTTTCGGGGCTCCGAGCGCCGTTCGCCCGATCAGCGCGCCGGATCCGGACGATCACTGTGCCGGATCCGGACGATCAGCGTTCCTCGGCCGCCATCGCCAGCAGCTCCTCGGCGTGGGCACGGCCGAGTTCGGAGTCCTCCAGGCCGGCGAGCATCCGCGACAGCTCCCGGACGCGGCCCTCCCGGTCGAGCGCGGTGACGCCGCTGCGGGTGACGGTGCCGTCGTCGGACTTCTCGACCATCAGGTGCTGGTCGGCGAACGCGGCGACCTGCGGCAGGTGCGTGACGACGATCACCTGCGCGTTGCGGGCCAGCCGGGCGAGGCGGCGGCCGATCTCGACGGCCGCCTTGCCGCCGACGCCCGCGTCCACCTCGTCGAACACGAACGTCGGGACGGGATCGGCGCCCGCGAACACGACCTCGATCGCCAGCATCACCCGCGACAGCTCGCCGCCGGAGGCGCCCTTGTGCAGCGGCAGCGGCGGCGACCCGGGATGCGGCGCGAGCCGCACCTCGACCTCGTCGAGGCCGTGCGGGCCGTAGTCCTGCGACTGCGTGACGGTGACCTCGACGCGCGCGTGCGGCATCGCCAGCGCGGTCAGCTCCTCGGTGACGGCGCCGGAGAACCGCTCGGCGGCTCGGGTGCGGACGGCGGTCAGCTCGCCCGCCTCGGCGGCGAGCCGCTCGGCCAGCTCGGCGTGCTCGGCGCGCAGCTCCTCGATGCGGTCGTCGTCGCCCTCCAGCTCGGTCAGCCGCGCCGCCGAGCGCCGCGACCACTCCAGCACGGCCGCGACCGTCCCGTCCGGCCCGCCGTACTTGCGGGTCAGCGCGGTCAGCTCGGCCCGCCGCTCCTGGACGACGGCCAGCCGCGCCGGATCGGCGTCCACCGACTCGGCGTAGGAGGCGAGGTCGGTGCCGACGTCGGAGACGAGGTAGCCCGCCTCGGCGAGCCGGTCGGCGAGGCCGGCCAGCTCCGGGTCGTGGTCGCGGACGGCGTCCAGGGCGTTGCGGGCCGCGCCGAGCAGGCTGACGACGTTCGCCGCCTCGAACGCGGCGGCGGGGTCGCCGAGCAGCGCCTCGTGCGCGGAGTCGGCGGCGCCGTGCAGCGCGTCGGCGTGCCCGAGCCGCTCCTCCTCGGCGGCGAGCTCGACGTCCTCGCCGTCCTTCGGCCCGACCTTCTCGATCTCCTCCAGCCCGAACCGGAGCAGCTCGGCCTCCTGCTCGCGCTCGCGCGCCCGGGTGGTCAGCTCCTCCAGCAGCGCGCTCACCTGCCGGTGCCGCTGGTAGGCCTTGGTGTAGGCGCGCATGGGCTTGGTCAGCGCGCCGCCCGCGTACCGGTCGAGCGCGCCGCGCTGCCGGGCCGACTGGAGCAGCCGCTGCTGGTCGGACTGCCCGTGCACGGCGACCAGGTCGTCCGCGAGGTTGATCAGCACGCTCACCGGGACGGACCGGCCGCCGAGGAACGCGCGGGAGCGCCCCTCCGCCGACACCGACCGGGTGACGATCAGCGCGCCCTCGTCCAGCTCGCCGCCGGCCTCCTCGACGCGCTCGACGACCCGCCCGCCCGGATCGACGACGATCCGGCCCTCGACGGTGGCGCGGCCCGCGCCGGGGCGGACGCGCTGCGGGTCGGCGCGGCCCCCGAACATCAGCCCGAGGCTCGTCACCACCATCGTCTTGCCCGCGCCGGTCTCGCCGGTCACGACGTTGAACCCCGGCGACAGATCGAGCACGGCCTCGTCGATCACGCCGAGGCCCCGGATCCGCACCTCATCGACCATCGGACGCACCAGCGTCACAACCCTCCGCAAAACAGATCCCCGATCGGCGCCTGTGGAGATTATCCCCTCTGCCCGTCCGGCGCCTCCCCGTCCTCGGTGGGCGAGGGGCGCGCGGGCTGCCTGACCCGCCCCCGCCACCCCGTCACGGGCAGGCCGAACTTGGTGACCAGCCGGTCGGTGAAGGGGGTGAGGTGCAGCCGCGCGAGCCGCACCGGCACGGCGCCCCTGCGGACCTCGACCCGTGCGCCCGGCGGCAGTTCGAGGGTGCGGCGCCCGTCGCACCACAGGACGGCGCGGGGGGTGCCGTCCAGCACCTCCACCGCGACCAGCGAGCGGGGCGACACCACCAGCGGGCGCGAGAACAGCGAGTGCGCGCTGATCGGGACGACCAGCATCGCCTCGACCTCCGGCCACACCACCGGCCCGCCCGCCGAGAACGCGTACGCGGTGGACCCGGTCGGCGTCGCGCACACCACCCCGTCGCAGCCCCAGTTCGACAGCGGGCGGCCGTCGATCTCGGCGACGACCTCCAGCATCCGCTCCCGCTCGGCCTTCTCGATGCTCGCCTCGTTCAGCGCCCACGTGGTGCCCATCACCGAGCCGTTGCGGCGGACGGTGACGTCAATCGTCATCCGCTCCTCGACGTCGTAGCGGCGCTCGACGACGCGGTCGACGGTCGCGGCGAGGTCGTCGCGCTCGGCCTCGGCCAGGAACCCGACGTGCCCGAGGTTGACGCCGAGCAGCGGCGTGCCGGACGTGCGGGTCAGGTCGGCGGCGCGCAGCAGCGTCCCGTCCCCGCCGAGGACCATGACGACCTCGGCGTCCTCGGCGGCGGCGGTGCCGGGCCTGACGTCGACGCCCGCGCAGCCGATGTCGGCCGCCTCGCCCTCCAGCACCCGCACCGAGATCCCGGCCGCGCCGAGCCGCTCGATGACCAGCTGGGCGCTGCGGACCGCCTCGCGGCGCCCGGTGTGCGCAACGACCAGCACCGATCTCTCGCTCATAGCCACGCTCCACTCCACCCGCCGCATGCCGCGCCCCGGTGCGGGGCCGGCCTCCGGATCAACGCCCGCTGTGTGGGTGACGGTGCCCGGACGTTCACCGCGGGCCCTCCGCGATCGCCTTCGCCAGGTCCTCGTCCTCCAGGGGCGGGGCCCCGGCGCGCAGCCAGAGGAAGTACTCCACGTTGCCGGACGGCCCCGGCAGCGGGCTCGCGGTCACGCCCAGCACCCCGAGCCCCAGCGCGCCCGCGTGCGCGGCGACCCCGCGCACCGCCTCGGCGCGCAGCTCGGGGTCGCGGACGACGCCGCCCGCGCCGACGCGGTCCTTGCCGACCTCGAACTGCGGCTTCACCATGAGCGCGTAGTCGGCGTCCGGTGCGGCGCAGCGCCGCACCGGGTCGAGGACCAGCTTCAGTGAGATGAACGACAGGTCGCCGACGACGAGGTCGGGCGTCCCGCCGAGCATGCCGGGCTCCAGGTCGCGGATGTTGACCCGCTCCAGGACGGTGACCCGCTCGTCGGTGCGCAGCGACCAGGCGATCTGCCCGTATCCGACGTCCACGGCGTCCACGTGCGCGGCGCCCGCGCGCAGCAGCACGTCGGTGAACCCGCCGGTCGAGGCGCCCGCGTCCAGGCAGCGGCGGCCCGCCACCTCCAGCCCGGCGAACGCGGCGAGCGCGCCCGCGAGCTTGTGGCCGCCGCGCGAGACGTAGCCGGGGCCGGTGTCGGCCTCGTCCACGACGATCGCGGCGCCGGTCTCGACCTGCGTGGCCGCCTTCCCGGCGCGCTGCCCGCCGACCCGCACCCGCCCGTCCACGATCAGCTGCGACGCCTGCTCGCGCGAGCGCGCCAGGCCGCGCCGGACCAGCTCCGCGTCGAGCCGCCGTCTGCTCATCCGCGGTTTCCCGCGATTCCGGGGGCGCCGGGGGCGACGGTGTCCGCCGGACGGGGCCGCAGGGCGCTCGGGAAGGCGGGCCGCTGCGGCTGCCCTGCCTGCGCCGGGTACCCCGGCTGAGCGGGGTGCTCGTCCTCGTCGGCGTCGGCGAGGAGTTCCTGGAGCCGCTGGTGGACGTCCTCGAAGATCTCCACGTGCTCGGGGACGGGGCGTCCGGGCAGGTCGCCGAGCCGGGCCAGCGCGGCGTCCACGCGCGGGTCGCCGGTGGGCTCGGGCGGCGGGGCCGCCGCGACCTCCGGCTCCCGCTCCGCGGCGCTCTCCGCGGCCGCCGCGCCGGCGTCGCCGGTCGCGCCGGGGTCTCCGGCGTCCCCGGCGCGCGGCTCCGGCACCTCGTCGGACATCACGTTCCACCTCCCAGTGGCACCCGGCGCACGCGCCGGGTCGCTCCGGTCTCGGTCAGAACGCTACCGTCCATTCACGACAGCGTCGCCGACCGAACGGGGGGTAGGGCCGGACCATGGCGACCGACGAGGAGTGCCGGGCGGCGCTGGGCCGCGTCGCCGAGCGCCTGGCCCTGGTGGACGCCGAGCGCTTGGCCGAGCACGTGGTGGAGCGCACGATCAGCTGCCGCGTCCCCGATCTGGGGCTCGCGTACCGGACGCGCCTGCATCCGGGCGGGCTGGACGCGGTCACGCCCGACCCCGCCCCGCGCGACGCGCAGGTCAGGCTCACCGTGGCCAGCGACGACCTGGTCGCGCTGGCCGACGACGAGCTGAGCCCCGCCAAGGCGTGGGCCACCGGCCGCCTCAAGATCGAGGCGAGCCTGCTCGACCTGCTGCGCCTGCGCAAACTGCTCTGACCGAGCTGGCAGTGGGCCCGGTGGTCAGCGGGCCCGGTCAGCGTGCGTGGTAGGCGCGCGGCAGCCGGAGTCCGCGCGCGGCCATGACGGTGCGGAGCCGGTCGGGGTAGTCGGTGATGAGGCCGTCCACGCCGTCGTCGATGAGCTTGTTCATGGTCGGCGCGTCGTCCACGGTCCAGGGGACGACCTTCAGCCCGAGCCGGTGCGCCTCGGCGACCATGGCCTTCGTCACGTAGGGGCGGTAGCCGGGGTCGGTGACCTTGCCGTCCTGCGGGAAGCCGTGCACCGGCGAGAACGCCGACGCGCCGAACGACCGGACGGCCCGCAGCGGGTCGCCGCCGAAGTCGTCGATGTCGATCCCGCCCAGCCACGGCGACTTCCCGGGCTGGCCCGTCTGGAGGAAGTCGTAGTTGGTCAGCGCGACCAGCGGCAGCCTCGGCTCGACCCGCCGCATCCGCATCAGCGCGCCCCAATCGAAGCTCTGGATCGTCACCTGCCGCAGCAGGCCCGCGCGCCTGACCTCGCGCGCCGTCACGCGGACGAACTGCTCGCGCGGCGCCGTCTCGCTGGGCGCCCCCGCCTCCACCTTGGTCTCGACGTTCAGCTTCACCCCGTGCGCCCGGTACCGGTGGACGAGCCCGAACACCTCGCGCAGCAGCGGCATCCGCGCGCCGGGCGCGGCCTTCTGGCCGGGGAAGTTCGGCAGCGTCCGGGAACCGCAGTCGAGGGTCCGCACCTGCTTCAGCGTGAGCGTGTTGACGTACTTCCCAGCGTAGGGGTACTCGGGGTCGCCGGGCGTGGCGGGGCCCGTGTCCTGGCACTTCGCGGGGTTGACCTTGCGGTCGTGGGTGACGACGGCCTGCCCGTCCTCGGTGATCTGCACGTCCAGCTCCAGCGTGCTCACGCCCAGCTCCAGGGCGTTCGCGAACGCCGGGAGCGTGCTCTCGACCACCAGGCCGATCCCGCCCCGGTGGGCCTGGAGGTCGAACGCCTTCCGGTGCCCGGGGTGCCCGTGTCCCGGGCGCCCGTGCGCTTCTCCCGCGAAGGCGGGTCCTGCCGTGCCCAGCATCAGAGCGGTGAGGCCCACCGCCAGGGCGGTACGACGCATGCCTCTCATGACCGGCTCCCTTCCGTGTCCTGCGGGTCCGCCGACGCGGCCCGCCGGACACGGTCGGGTGCCCGCGCGACGGCCAGGGGTGCAACCGGTGGCCCCCGGGGGAACGGTCGATGTCCCTCCAGGTCAGTGGTAGGCGAGGCCAAGGGTGTCGAGGGCGCCGGTGAGGGCGTCGGCGGGCGGCGCGTCGCCGGTCTCCCAGGCGGCGGACGCCAGCGCGCGGAGGCCGTCGTAGGGGTCGCCGGAGCCGGTGAGGCCGATCGCGCCGCCACCGGCCGCACGCGCCGTCCAGCCGCCGCAGTGGTGGCCCTCGCCGTCACGGACCGGCTCCGGATGCGCGGCGAGCAGGCCGGTCAGGTCGGGGGCGAGGAAGCTCGGCCGCCGGTGGGGCGGGGCGGTGAGCACCTGGAGGTGGTCGGTGACGCCGGTGAAGACCAGCAGACTGTCGGCGCCGCCGTTGTGGGCGCCCTCGATGTCGGTGTCGAGCCGGTCGCCGACCACGAGCGGGCGCCGCGCCCCGGTCCGCCGCACCGACTCCTGGTGCAGCGGGCGTTCGGGCTTGCCCGCGACGAGCGGCTCGACGCCGGTCGCGGAGGTGATCACCCGCAGCAGCGCGCCGTTGCCCGGGTTCGGCCGCGCGCCGCCGCCCGGGATCGTCAGGTCGGCGTTCGAGCCGACGAACAGGGCGCCCCCGGCGACCGCCTGCGCGCCCTCGGAGATCAGGTCGTAGGAGATCCCCGGGGAGAACCCCTGCACGATGGCGGCGGGACGCTCGGAGGCCACCGACACCGGCCGCAGCCCCTCCGCGTACAGGGCTTGGCGCAGCCCAATCCCGCCCACCACCAGCACCGCCGACCCGGCGGGCACCCGCTCGGCGATCAACCGGGCCGCGGCCTGCGCCGAGGTGACGACGTCCTCCGGGGACGCGGGGACGCCCACGTCCGACAGCAGCGCCGCGACCGCCGACGGCGTCCGGGACGCGTTGTTGGTGACGAACGCCAGCCGCTGCCCGGCCGCGCGGGCCTTGCCGAGCGACTCGGCCGCCCCGGGCACCGGACGCCGTCCGATGTAGACCACACCGTCCAGGTCGAGCAGGGCGACGTCGTACGCCTCGCTCAGCGGGCGGTCACAGGCTTTCATCATGCTCCCTACGGTCGAGGTTGCGAGGGTCGGGCGGTCAAGCGTGTTGCACAGCGACCTCAGCGGTCGCGCGGGCGCGTTAGCTGAGCGGTGGGGCCGACGCCGAAGGCGAGGCCCCACCGCGAAGATCGCGAAGCGATTCCGCGCCCGCCAAGGCACGGTCACGTCCCGAGCCGCCAGGCGAGGGACGTGGGCCGGGACTCAATCAAGGCTGCGGGACGCGAGGGTCGCCCTGGCGTGCCGGAGGGCCCGCGCGTAGTCGTCGTTGTCGGGACGCATCGCCACGGCGAGCGCCAGATGCTGGACGGCGCCCTCGAAGTCGCCCATGCGGCTGAGCGCGAGGCCCAGCCCGAAGCGCGCGTAGTCCTCGGCGGGCTCCTCCTCGACGATCTCCCGGAAGCTCTCGGCCGCCGCGCCGAACTCCCGGGCGCCGAACTGCGCGCGGCCGAGCGCCTCCCGGATGCTGTGCGAGTCCGGCTCGGCGTCGGCGGCGCGCGCCAGCAGCTGGAGCGCGGCCGCCGCGCTGCCCGCGCGCAGGAGCTCCAGACCGCGCGTGTACCACTCGTAGACCCCGCCGCCGGGCTGCGCGTCCTGCCCGTCGGAGGAGTTAGGGTCGTCCGGATTTCCTGGACCGTTCCCGGGGGAATCCTCTGGTCGTCCCGGTCCTTGCACACTCACGTGGACCTCCCCTCGGACTCTGATCACCTCGACGGTACCCGGAGGCTGGACACGGACCCGTCCGTGGTTACCATGCCCACGGTGGACGACGACCTCCCCTCCGGGCTCGCCCCGGACGAGTTCAGTGCCGAGATCTTCGGTACGGCGGGACCCCCGGCCGGAGGCGGCCTGGAACTGGCCCCGTTCCGCGGCGTCCGCTTCGTCCCCGAGGTGGTCGGCGACCTGGCCGCCGTCACCTCGCCGCCGTACGACCTGATCGACGACGCGGCAGCGCTGCGGCTGCGGGCCTCCGGCGGGTACAATATCGTCCGGCTGAACATGCCGCGGGCGGCGGGCGAGAGCTACCACGAGGCGGGGGCACTGCTGCGCCGCTGGCTGGACGAGGGCGCACTCACGCTCGACCCCGTCCCCGCCCTCTACGTCTACGAGGCCGCGACGGACGAGACGGTCCTGCAACGCGGCCTGATCGGCGCGCTCGGGCTACGCGCGGAGGCGGACGGGGTCGTCCTGCCGCACGAGAACGTCTTCCCCGGACCGGTCCGCGACCGGCTGGCGCTGATGTCGGCCGCCCGCGCCAACCTGGAGCCGATCTTCCTGGTGTATGAGGGCGGCGGGGACGCGACGCGGGTCGCCGACGACGCCGCCGCCGAGGCCCCGCTGCTGGAGTTCCGCTCCGGCGACGGCCTGACCCATCGGCTCTGGCGGATCACCGACCCGTCCCTGCACGCGCGCGTCGCCGCCGATCTCCGCGACCGGCGAGCCCTGATCGCCGACGGCCACCACCGCTACGCGACCTACCGCGCCCTCCAGGCCCGCCACCGGGCCGCCGGGAACGGTTCCGGCCCGTGGGACCGGGGCCTCGCGCTCCTCGTCGACTCCACCCGCTACCCACCGCACCTGGGCGCGATCCACCGCGTCCTGCCGAGCCTGCCCCCCGGCGTCGCCGTCGAGACGGCCCGGCATGTGTTCGATGTCACACCGATCACCGGCGAACGCGCGGCTCTGGAGGCGCTGGCCGAGGCGCCGCGTCCGGCGTTCCTGCTCGGCGGCGGTGAGGCGTTCCACTTGCTCACCGGCCCCGACCCGGCCGCCCTGGCGCGCGCGCTGCCCGCCGAGCACTCCGCGCGGTGGCGCGGGCTCGACACCGCCGTCCTCGACCACCTGCTGATCGGCGGCGTGTGGCGGATTCCCGCGAACGAGAACGCCATCGAGGTCGTCCACGACGACCCGTCCGCCGCGACCGCGCGCGCCCGCCGCACCGGCGGCACGTCGGTGATCCTCAACCCGCTCGGCGTCGAGGACGTCCTGGCCGTCGCGGGCGGCGGCGAGCGGGTCCCGCGCAAGTCCACCTCGTTCGGCCCCAAACCGCGCACGGGCCTCGTCCTGCGCCTTCTCGACCCCGGGAGCGACCGTTGATCGACAAGATCGCCTGGATCCATCTGGTGGACGGGCGGGTGCTCAGCACGCGCTCCCACGGCAAGGACGCCTACTACCTGCCCGGCGGCAAGCGCGAGCCCGGCGAGTCAGACGAGCAAACCCTCGTCCGGGAGATCAAGGAGGAGCTGACCGCCGACCTCGTCCCGGACACGATCACGCATCTCGGCACCTGGGAGGCCCAGGCGCACGGCCACACCGAGGGGATCGTCGTCCGCATGACGTGCTACACCGCCGACCACACGGGCGAACTCACCGCCAGCAGCGAGATCGCGGAGGTCGTCTGGCTCGGCTACGCCGACCGCCCCCGCGTCTCCCCCGTCGACCAGCTCATCTTCGACGACCTGCACGCCGACGGCCGCCTGCTCTGAGCGGGACGGCCGAGCGGTGCGGCTGGCCGCCGGGCCGTGCCGGGGACGATGATCGTGGCATGGACGACACCACGACCACGATCACCCCGCTCGGCGGAGACGTCTACGAGATCGACACGCGCATGGCGGGCCACAGCGGCATCACCGCCGGATACCTGATCCTGTCCGACCGGCCCTGCCTCGTGGAACCGGGCACGGCCGGGTCGGCGCCGGTCGTCCGCCGCGCCCTGTCGGACCTCGGCGTCGGCCCCGCCGACCTCGCCACCGTCGTCGTCACGCACATCCACCTCGACCACGCGGGCGGCGTCGGCGACATCGCCGAGACCTACCCGGGCGCCGAGGTCGTCGTCCACGAGAAGGGCGCGCGGCACCTCGCGTCCCCGGAACGCCTGATGCGCAGCGCCCGCATGATCTACGGGAACAGTCTCGAAACGCTGTTCGGCGAGCTGAAACCCACCGACGCCGCGCGGATCCGCGCCGTCGAGGACACCGGTGTGATCGACCTCGGCGGTGGACGGCGGCTGGACTCCCACTACTCCCCCGGCCACGCCAAGCACCATGTCGGCCTGATCGACTCCGCCACCGGCGACCTGTACGTGGGCGACGCGGCGGGCGTCTACATCCCCGAGACGGCGGACGTCCGCCCCGCCACCCCGCCGCCCGACTTCGACCTCGACACGGCCCTGGCCTCGCTCGACCGGTTCCGCGCGCTCGGCCCGCAGCGGCTGCTGTTCGCGCACTACGGGCCGGTCGCGGAGGTGGACGCCACGCTGGAACGGTCCGCCGAGGAGCTGCGGATCTGGGTGGACGCCGTCCGGGACGCACGGGAGCGGGACCTCGACCTCGACCACGCCGTCGCGATGGCCGTCGACCGGACCAGGCACCGCTACGCCTTCGCCCGCGAGGACGCCGACCCGGAACTCGCCGCCCGAGCCGAGCTCATCAGCAGCACCGAGACCAACGTCGCCGGAATCATGCACGCCCTCGACCGCCACGCGTGAGCGCGCGCTCCGCCTGCCAAGGCCCTGTGCCCGTCAGGACTCGGTGGGCGGCCTCTCCGCGTCGTCCGCGTGGTCGGGCTCCAGGAAGACCGCCGGCGCCTCCGGCACGTCCTCCTCGCCCGGGACGTCGAGGATCTCGGGATCGGCGGGCTTGAACTCGATCGCCGTGGCCGCGACCACCTCGATCTCACCCTCGGGCTTCGCGGCTTCGGCAGGCTCGGACGCCTCCGCCGCGGTGTCGGGCGTGTCGGGCGCCTCGGTCACGGCGTCCTCGTCCTCGGACATCTCCGCGACCTCGGGCTCGCCCAGCTCCGGCACGCCGTCCTGGACGCCCTCCGTGGCCTCCGCCGCCTCGTCGGCTTCGTCCTCGTCCTCGGTGTCGAGGATGTGGAGACCCTCCAGCTCCGCGTACCGCTCGGCCGCGTCGGTCTCGCCGTCCCGGTCGGCCGCCGCGGACCGCGCGAACCAGTCGGACGCCTCGTCCTCGCGTCCGGCCTCCACCAGCGCGTCGGCATAGGCGTAGAACAGCCGCGCCGACCACGGCCGCAGCCTCCGGTCGCGAAGCTCGGGGATCTGCAACGTCACCACGGCCGCGTCGTACTGGCCGAGGTCACGCCGCACGCCCGACTCCACGATGCGCAGCTCCACCCGGCCCATCGCGTCCAGGCGCGCCGCCTCAGGGGCCTTCACCAGCTCCAGCGCGCGTTCAGGACGGCCGAGACCGCGCTCGCAGTCGGCCATCACCGGCAGGTAGGACTCGTCGCCCGCGCTGAGCCGGCGCGCGGCCCGCAGCTCGGCGAGCGCCTCGCCCCACTCCTCGGCGCGGTACGCGGCGAGTCCCGCCGCCTCCCGGACGATCCCGACCCGCGACGCGAGCCGCCGGGCCGCCCGTGCATGCTTGTACGCCTTCTCCGGCTCTTCCTCGGACAGCTGACCCGCCATCACCAGGTGCCGTGCGACCTTGGTGGCCAGATCCTTCGGGAGCGTGCGCAGCTCGAGACGGGCATCCGCGTCGAGCTCCTCGCCCGTCACCTCGTCCGGCAGCAGCGGATCGTCATGCTTGGGCGCCGGACGCTCGCGCTCCTCCGACCGCACCCGATCACGCGGCGGCCCGTAGGACCGTCCGCCCTCCTGCGGACGCTGACCGCCCCGCCCCTTGAACGACCCGCCGCCCGGACGGCCCTTACCGTCGAACTTGCGACCGCCTGGACGGCCTTCACGCTTCTCGTCGAACTTGCGGCCTCCCGGACGGCGATCCTCACGTCCCTGGAAACGCCGCTCCCCCTGGCCGCCCTCGCGCCGAGGCCCACCGAACCGGTCGTCCCGCCGCTGCCCGCCGCCCTGACCGCCACGTGGCGCGCCTGGACGTCCGTCACGCCGCTGCCCGCCCTGCGCGGACCGGGGCCCACCGAAGCGGCCCTCACGCTTCTCACCGCCACCGCTGCCGCCCTGCCCTGGACGCGAGCCGCCTGGACGCTCGTCCCTGCGCCCGCCGCCCTGGCCACCGGGGCGTCCATCACGCCGCGGACCGCCTTGACCACCCCGGAACCCACCGGGGCGCCCACCACCTTGACCACCACGCGGACCACCGGGACGGTCATCTCGGCGCTCGCCGCCACCCTGCGCACCGCGCGGGCCGCCGTAACGCCCTTCGCGACGCTCACCGGACTGGCCGCCACCACGCGGACCACCGAAACGCTTCTCACGACGATCGTCGGAACGCCCCCCGGGAGCATCGCTCCTACGGTCGTCCGACCGCTTGAACGGACGGTCCGAGCGGCGGTCGTCCCGCTGCCCGCGCGCGTCACGGTCCTTCCAGCCCCCGCCGGCGGGACGGCCACGGCCCCCCTGAGGCGCACCACCACGCGGCGCGGCCCCACGAGGCCCGCCGCTCTTACGCGGCGCCCCAGATCCCCTGGGACCACCACGAGCGTTCCCGTCACGACGGACAGGCGGCTTCCGCCCCCCGTTATCCCGCCGCCGCTCGCGGTTGTCGTCGCTGCGGCCGTCCTCTTCCGCGCTCATCACGTCCGTCACTGTTCTTGAAGGTGGTTCGTGGACACTTGCAGCCTACTTCGGCAGGTCCAACACATGCGTCGAGGGCCGCCCCGCGAATCGGTGCGACCCTCGACCAATATGAGTCCGGCGGCGTCCTACTCTCCCACACAGTCTCCCATGCAGTACCATCGGCGCTGAGAGGCTTAACTTCCGGGTTCGGGATGGGACCGGGTGTTTCCCCCTCGCCAAAACCACCG